>CAWAAK010000001.1:0-37575 GCA_963780005.1 uncultured Actinomycetota bacterium
GGAGGGAGGTGGTGGTGGAGCAGTCGGGAACGACTTTGGTTGCCAGAACGTAGACATTCGGACATCGATTGACGGTGCAATGCCGCCATGTGTGACGCTTCGGGCGTATTTTTATAGTGGCTTCGCCCAGGCTGGATCTGCGAGCGAAGAGGCCTTCGCAGATGGAAAGGTTGATCTTGGTCAGGGCCGCATGAGGGCCGCAGAACAACAATATAGGTTGGCAAACGGGGTGGGACGTTGACGAACGAGGAAGGCGACATCGGGCCTAATGGGACTGCAACAGTCCCTTCTCCTGTGATGGATGCTGTTGTCCGAGCCGGTCGCCGGTGAGCACTGCAAAACGCCTGGCCCTGTGAGGTCTATGACTAGATCGTGCCCCGGCGGTTGGTGAGGAGGCCGGGAGTGCTGGTGGGATGTCGTGCCGGTGAGCACTGATCCATTAGGTCGTAGCAGGTCTTCTCCGGGCTCGCGTCGCGTCGTTGTTCTGTCGAGGGAGGCTGTGGATGCTGTTCATCGGAGACGACTGGGCCGAGGCCCATCATGACATCGAGATCGAGGACGACACGGGCCGGCTACTGGTCCGCAGACGGCTGCTGGAGGGTCTGGCCGGGATCAGCATGCTGCACGAGCTGGTGGCCGAACATCTCGACCCGGCCGGCGAGCCGGACCAGGTGATGGTGGGGATCGAGACTGAGCGTGGGTCGTGGGTGCAGGCGCTGCTGGGCGCCGGTTACGTCGTGTATCCGATCAACCCGATGCAGGTAGCTCGGTATCGGGAACGGCACTCGACGTCGGGGGCAAAGTCCGATCCTGGGGATGCGCATCTGCTGGCCGAGATCGTCCGGCTGGATCGGGCCCATCACCGACCGATCGCCGGCGACTCCGAGATCGCTGAGCACGAAGCCCAGTTGGTTTCCGACATCGACGTCATCGGGGTCGTGCCAGTGAACCGGGCGAAGGCGTCCTTGTCCCGGAACCGGTGGACGCCGGCGGTCTCACCGACAATCAGAGCCGCGGGCAGCACCCCGCAACCGGGGATGGCGAGCAGTGACGGCGCGAGCTGGCGGACTAGATCTCGCAGCTCGTGCTCCAGCCCCAAGATTTGGCTGTTGAGGTCTTGGCAGGCGCAGCAACAGTTCCCGGGTGAGCCGAGCCACCACACCGTCGAACCGGTGGAGCTGGGGCAGCAGCTCCGCCACCAGGGAGTGCCGGCGCAACCCACGGGATGCGGCTCACCCTCCGGGCCTCGGCCATCAATCGGGTTGGCACCCGCAACACTCGGCCACCGCCGGTCAACAGGTCAGCCTCCAACCGGCGGGTCAGATGACGGCAGTCCTCCAACGCGAACTCACCCTGGGGTCGGGATCGGATTCCTCGGCCAGCCGCCGAGACCAGGCCAGCAGGTCGAGGTGGCCTTCGGCGTTAGTTCGGACCGTCTTCTCATCGATCCGACGCCGCACCTCGTTGACCGCGACGACGGTGTGCGTGCGCTCATGTGAGTCAGCGCCAATCATGATCATGAACTCGTTACAACGGACGACAAGCCACCAACGAACGCTGCGGCAGCAGAGAAATGAGCGAAGCCCGGCCAGGCACCACTCACGATGGCATTGACGCGAAGAAAGTTGTGGCCGCACGAAGGATCGCGACGTCTTCTTGCAACCGCCGGTTCTCCGCCTTCAGCCGTTTAATCTCGGCATGCTCAACTGAGGTGGCCCGGGCCGACCACCGCTGTCCACCTCGGCCTGCACCACCCAGCGACGCACCGTCTCCCGACCTAGACCGAGCTGCTTGGCCACCGCCAGGGCCGCGGCGGTTAGGGACGGATAGTCCTGCTGATGCTCCAGCACCATGCGCACCGCCCGAGCCCTCAACTCGGGACTGACCTTCTTCGGCATACCTCATCCTTTCCGACTCACAAAGGAACGGCATGGAACCCGTGACGGTTCAATGGCGACGGTGGCGACGGTGGCGACGGTGGCGACGGTGGCGACGGTGGCGACGGTGGCGACGGTGGCGACGGTGGCGACGGTGGCGACGGTGGCGACGGTGGCGACGGTGTGGCGTTTGCGGCGGTTGAGGAACTGCACCCACCGGTGGTGCAGGCGTCGGTTGCCTTGGTCTCCGCGGTCGCGGGCGGCCGCTGGCGCCAACGCCCATCGGTCTCGCATGGTTTTACCGATCCGGTAGCGGGGTTGGTGGTGCCAGGCGGCTTCGACCAGCAGGCGTCGGACGTGGCCGTTGCCGGTCTTGGTGATCGGTCCCTGGCTGCGGGAGCTGCCGGAGGAGGACTCTGCGGGGACGAGACCGACGAACGATCCGATGCTGTTCCCGCTGAAGCGATGCCAATCGCCGATCTCGACGGCCAACGCGAGCCCGGTCAAGCTACTGATTCCGCGTAGGCAGCCGAGTCGTCGCACCAGCGGGGTGAACTCCGATCCGGCCGCCATCTCCTCGATGGCTGTGTCCAGCCGGTCGCGTCGAGCTTTCACGCTCAACACGGCGTCGTAGTCGGAGTCGAAGCTGAGCCGGGTGGCCGGTGAGGTCAGCTGCGGCAAGGCGTCGTGGCGCAGCCAGACGTCGTGTCGGCCGGTCCACGCGGCACCGCCGGAGTAGACGATGCCGTGCCGCAGCAACAGTTTCGACAGCCGGTGCCGGGCCCGCATCAAGTCACCACGACAGTCCTCCCGGGCCCGCACCAGATCACGCGCCGCTTCCTGGTCGACGGTCGGGACCGCCACCGGCGTGATCTCGTCCAGCCGCAGCAGACGGGCCAGATGGAGCGCGTCGCGTGCGTCGGTCTTGACCCGGTCGCCGGCCGGCCGTTGCAGTTTCGACGGCGTGACGACCTCACAGCGGATAGCCGCCGCGCTCAGCTGTCGATACAGCCCGAACCCGGTCGGACCGGCCTCATAAGCGACCGCCACCGGCGCCGGCAGCCGACCCAGCCATGACCTGATCTGGTCATACGACGGGATCAACCTGCACTGCAACAGCTCGCCGGTGACGTCATCGATGGCCGCTGCCGCGACCGATCGGGCGTGCACGTCGAGCCCAACACTCGTACGCTCGGTGAACACCGGGGCCTCCCCACAATTGTCGGATAGGCCGAGCAGGCAGCCCCTGCCCGGTAACCCACGAATCTTGTGAGAGAGGCCCCGGCCCGCAACCAGTTCGAGCAAGAACCGGTCACACATACCGTCTAGGCTGGTCCGGTGACTTCCCAGCTACGACTCGGACTTCCGCTGCTTTCGATAACAGTCGCGCTCATCCTCGGTGGGTGCGTGACGGCCAGCTCACCCGGTCCGGCGGCACCGCCCTCGGCCAGCGCGCCAGCCGCGAAGGCCCTCGACTTCGCCACGGTGCAGGCCCTGACGGCGCCGAGGTTCCAGCAGGATCCGAACTGCGGCTACGGCGAGTGGAGCGAGAACTCGACCGGCATCAACGAGACGTTCCGGAGCTCGGCGACGACCATCCAGCAGTTCGACTGCTACGTGAAGAAGGAAGACGTGGGCGGGATCCCCAAACGGGTCCAGCAGTCGATCTACGTCGAGTTTAGCGACGACGCCACGGCGAGGTCCTTCGCCGAGAACGAGTCGACCCTCTACCCGACGCTGGTGGACGGTCCACGCGTCGTCGTGGCCGGGGCTGGGCTGGAGTCGGTCGACATGCGGGCCTACCTGGGCGACCTGAAGAACGCCTGCAGCTGCGGGGAGATCATCGCCTCGGACGGGTAGGGTTCGCTCCAGCTGCCCCGGGTCGTCCTGCCGAAACCCGGTCCAACGAGATAGGTCGGTCGCTTGCACGCAAGGCGGCTGCTCGTGCCTCGCCCTCGATGCCAAGTTTGCGGACGCTGGCCCCGACACCGTTGTGCGCTGCCGAACGTCGCTATTCCCTGCCGGAATCCGTGCCACTGCCGGCCGCCGTCGGCAAGGGGCCTGTGTACGCGAAGTGCCCACCGTCGACCAATGCCTCCCGGGTGCTCGCCGGCGTCGCCGAGGTCAGCATCGGCGCCGTCCGACACTCTTGGCGGAGGTTGGCTACTGACGTCCGCGTCCGATTAGGCGATCATGGAAGCGGCAAGGTTCGCTGTCAGCCGCGGAGGTCCGGATGGGAAAGCACGTGCGCGAGTCGGGTGCAGGTAAATGTGGCAGGACCGGATCAAAACACCCGTCGAGCGACAACCTTGCGTCTGCTCTAGCTTTGCTCGCAAGCTACGCCGGCTCGTCCGGCGGAGTGAGGCTTTCGGCGGTGGCGGACCGTGGTAGCCGGGCCCGCGTACTGGGTGCCGCACAGCAGCTGTACGGCAATGCGGCCGTGCAGCGCATGATCGCCGACAGCTCGGCGGCGGCTGTTCAACGGGCGCCGATCTATCACGACACCCGAGCCGCGCTGACCTGGAAGGACTTCCAGGCGAAGGTCGATCCCACGTCCACCTTCGATGCTCAGACTTTCAGCGGTCGGACCGGGCTCGGTGTGTCGTGGCGCGCCAAGAAGGTCAAGGGCGGCTGGGAGGCCGAGGCAACCATCAACGCCAGTTCGCTCAACCTCCGAGCCATGATGAATCCGGCGAGATCGTGGTCTAAAAAGAGCAAGCGAGGTGCCGGCCTGCTCGCCCACGAACAAGGGCACTTCGACATCCAGCACGTGCTCGTCGAGAAGAGTGAAGTCGCCGTGCGAGCCGAGGCGAAGGGAGCCGTGGGAACCGGCACCGCGAAGAAGATGAAGGCCGCGGGGAATGCGGCGATCGCAAACTTGAAGAACACCGCGCCCTTCACCAAGCTCGCGGCCGCCGACGCGGTCATTGCGCGAGCGCAGCACGAATACGATGAACACCCCACCAGGGGCACCAACCACGGACTGAAGGCCAAGCAGCAAGCACAGTGGGCGGCCGACATCGCGAAGAACCTACCGGCGTACTCCATCAGCTGAGGTCCGCTGACTGAGTCTTGCGGCGCGAGATCTCCTCGAAGTGATGACAGGCCTTTTGCGGGTCGGATCGACCAACGACTCGACTGTTCATCAAGCTGTGAATTCCCGAGCCACCTGTTGTGTCATCTGACCTTGCGGGGCGTGCCCGCTCACACGTCGGCTGACCGATGTGGAAAGCGCTTGGCGGTGTCCCGGCGCCTCGTCAGCCACTGCTTCACGGGACAGGGACCAGCGCGCGTCCTCGAACATCAAGACGATTCGCCATGTCGGACCGGCATGAACGCTGGCCGGGACACCGCCCATCGGTCGAAGGTCAGGCGGGAGCCGGCGTTCAGTCGGGCTGCACGGCCAGCCAAGTACCTCCGAATCCCTCGATATCGTGGCAGAGGACTTCGTACTTGCCTTCATTGGCGTAGAAGTAGAGGGGCTGGCCAGCGTAGGTGACCTCGGTCAGGCCAGGCTTTGGCGCAATCGAGGTAGCACGTGGGCGAGCCGTCTTCTTCAAGGTCGAACAGATAGATGGCTTGACCCGGCGCGTCGAACAGGGATCGAGCCGAACGGGCTATCCGCAGCCATCACTACCGTGCCGTCGCCTGTCCTCGGGGACGCCGCCGGCGAGCTGGAGCGGGGTGACCGGCGGCCGGGCGACGGGTGAGGACGGGCGGCGGTGACTTGGTGGCTGCTCTCGGCGGTGTGGAGGGCGCGGTACCAGCAGGCGACGCGCTGCTCGCCGGGGCGGATCGGCGGTGGAGGAGGTGCCGCATCCACTCAGCACCACCCACAGCAGCAGGATCGCCAGCCGTGGCGCAGCCGTCACCGTGGTCCGATCCCCGGCTCAGCTCTGCGGCTTACTGAGGGCTCGACTAAGAGTGGGCGTGACCGCGTGGTGGACCTCAACCCGCTCTACTGCGCCTTCCGCCCGATGACCAACGGTCTCTCGATCTCGCGACCGCGCTGCGGCTGGTGTACTCCGGCGGCCTCATGGTCGCCATCGCTCAGCTCGTCGGCGTAGTGCGGCTGCTCGGCGACGAAGGCACCCGTGCGGCGTTCAGTGCTGATCAGGTCAACGCACAAGTCATGACGGCGATCGCTGCCTTCAGCGACATCTGGTACGTCAGCAAGTTCATGTTTCGGGCTCCACCTGCTCCTGCTGGGCTACCTCGCCCTACCGATCCGGCTACGTTTCCCGCCGCCGTGCTGCTCGCCATCGCCGGCCTCAGCTACGCCGCCGACATCTCGGTGTGGTGCTCTCCCCGGAGCCCTGCGCCGACCTCAGCTCGTTCACCTCTTTCGGCAAGTTTCTACTGGCCCTCTGGCTCGTGATCCGGGCCCGCAGCTCGGAGAGCGCAGCCACGCTCGAGAAGGAGCCGGTCAGCGTCGCCCGCTTACGTCGAGACCGCATACGAGACGCTGACAAGTCGGACGTTGAGCGCTTGATGAGCGGTCGTTGAGCCGAAGGTGAGCCCGAGGTGGATCCTCGACGTTATCAGACCAAGCTTCACGAGCCCGGCGGCGGAGGCAACCCCATGACAAGTGTTTCGGTTCCGACCTATGTCCACGCCCGTGATCCCATTTCCCAAGCAGGTGTGGTTGCTCAGCTCCGGATGCAACCGGAGGTCCGGGTGGTCGACAGTGCGCCCGAGTCCGCGGTGGCTGTCTTGATCGCGGACACGGTCGACGAGACGACCACGCGGGATTTGCGGGTGCTACGCAAGGACGGTCAGCCGCGGCTGATGCTGGTGGCCACTGAAATCGACGATGCCGCCCTCGTCGCCGCCGCCGAAGCTGGAGTGGCCGGTCTGTTGCGCCGATGCGACGCGAAAGCAGACGTGTTGGTACGTACCGTCGTCAAGGTCGCTTCCGGCGAGGGGGAAGTCCCTCCGGATCTCCTGGGTCGACTGCTGACTCAGGTCGGTCGGCTCCAGCGGCAGGTCCTGGCTCCGCGCGGCCTCACATTCAGCGGCCTCACCCCCCGGGAAACGGAGGTCCTCCGGCTCGTGGCCGACGGTCTCGACACCGGTGAGATCGCCCTTCGGATGTGTTACAGCGAGCGCACCGTGAAAAACGTGCTGCACGATCTCACCACCCGACTTCAGCTGCGGAACCGCACCCACGCCGTGGCCTATGCGGTACGCGAGGGGCTGATCTGACCCCAACTCCGCACGTTCCGGCTGAACGCCAACGATTTCGCGTGCATCATCTGCGTTAATGGTGTTGCCGTAGTTCGCCAAGCAGGGAGGTGATCACAATCGATCTCGTCTGTGACAACTGCGGCGAAGTCAACCCTCCAGGCAGCGAATTCTGCTCCAACTGCAACAGCTACCTGGCCTGGGACCGCTCGAGCGCGGACCGCCCGGGCCGGACAACGGCCCCGTTGCCCGCCAACCCGTCCGTCTCCGACGCCGCGGACCCGCAGCCGCGCAATCCTCAGCCGTCGGAGGTGCCGGCCGCCGCCGACTACTCGCCGGCCGGTTATCCCGCCGAGGGGCGCTCGCAAGTTGGCTATGCCGCTGACCCCAGCGCCGAGCAGGCGGGGGGCTACCAGCGAGGGCCGAACGGAACCTATGGCGGCCCGGCCACCGAATCGCAGGACATCACCTGCGACTGGTGCGCTCGGGTCAACCCGCCGACCCGACGCTTCTGTACCCATTGCGGCTACAGCTTCATCCCGTCCGAGGTTTGGGACGCGAGCGCCGACCCGGCTTCGTGGGCGCTGAGCGCAGCGGCCATGGACCGCGAGGCCCGCCGGGCGTACCGGCGATCGCTGCCACCGCTGTACCGCTGGCGCCGAGTGCTGATCACCGTGGCGGTCGTGATCTTGGTGATCGCGCTCGCGGTGATCGTGCGAGACCCGGTGGGGGCGGTCAAGGACGGTTGGTACGGGCTGACCAACGCCTACGTCACGGTCGCACCCGTACGAGCTGTGGTGGTGCCCGCTGATGCCTCCGTGCCGGGCTCCGATCCGGCTGCCCTGGTCGATGGCTCGGTCAACGAGTGGACCATGAACTGGCAGCCGACCCAGCCGTCGTCCTGCGGCCCGGCGGCCGGTACCGGCGTCGTGGTGCTCAGCTTCGCCCCGACCCGGATCCGTCAGATCCAGATCGTTCCCGGCCTCGACCAGAGCAACCCGCAGCGCGAGCTGCAACCACAGCCGAAGACGCTGGGCATCAGCTTCGACAACGAGCCCTGCATCCCGGTCACCTTGTCCGCCTCCCCGCAGCAGCCGGCGTTGGCGCTGGACAGCGGGCGTCCGGTCACCGAGGTGCGGATCGGCATCGGGTCGGCCTATCCAGCCGGCGCCGATGCCCCACCGCGGATCAGCCTGACCGAAGTGATCTTGAAGTCCTACCCCAGCTGATCACTCGGTCACTGGAGCGGATCGGGCTGGGCGGGCGCACAGGAGGTGCCACCGGTCAACGCCAGCACTTCAGCACACTTGGCCTGGGCGTCCACCTGGTTCGGGACGGGGCCGAGGTAGACCAGAAAGGACTCCTCGGGGATGGGGGCGGGCGTCGCCGGGGTCGGAGGAATCAACTGGAGTCGCGGATAGAAGCGAGTGTCCAAGACCTTGCCTTCCAGACCAACGTTCGTCAGCTCCTGGGCTCTCGCCACGGCGTCGGCCTCGTCAGACCCCCCTGACTTGGGCAGAATCTCCGTCACGGCGATCCACTGCTGCTTCATCAGGGGGTCGGTGTTCGGGTCACCAGGGATGGGGCTCGGCGTCGCGGTCGTCGGCGGTGTCGAAACCGTCTCGCTCGGTGGCGGCGTGCTGGCCGGCTCCTGAGTGGAGGTCGCCGGAGGCGGTGGCGTCGGCGTCGCTGGAGGGGTGGGCGTCGGGACCGGCGCCATGGTGGTCGCGCAGATCTTGTCCGAGGCCGGCCCGGTCAGCCCGCCCCGGGTCACGCTGAGCCGGAAGCAGTGCGGCGTCTCCGGCTTGAGTTCACCGACGGTCTTGCCGGTCAGGGCCCCGTCCAGAGCCTCGACCTTGTTCACGTTGTCGGTCGTCGGATCGACGTACTGCAGGTTGTAGCGCTCGGCCAACTCGACCCGATCCCAGGCCAGCACGACGTTGTCCGGGCCGGTCGAGACCACCCTGAATTGTGGCTTGGGTGGCGAGCCTCGACTGGCCAGGGTTTCCGCCGCGCTCGGCGGACGCAGCAGCATGAATGCGACCAGGGCGATGATCCCGGCGACCAGCAGGGCCAGCAGCGTGATCACGCCGGCGGACAGGATGGCCTTCTGGTTCAGGGCCGCGTCGACGACGGGCCGGGACGGGTCACCATAGCCCGGTCCGGCGGGGCGGCGGGCCGGGCGCGGCGTCGACCGGCTCGCCGACGACCTGAAAGGGCAGTCGGACCGGCGGCCGCGCAGGAAGGGATGCGGTGCGCGAGCCGTCAGTCGCACCGTCGCCTCGGCCCTGGGAGGCAGATAGACCTACTCCGGAGCAGAGATAGAAACCGAGCGCATCGTCGGGGTTGGTGCCGTCATCCGCAGCGGGCTGGAGCGTTGCCCCAGTTGCTCAGCTGGATCACGTGCCGTCCTCGCCAGCGACCGGTGGAGGTGACGGGAATGATCTTGGCCTGCAGGCCGTGAGACTCGCCGATCTCGACGTCGCCCTCCGCCGCGGCACTGGCCTGGGCGTCCAGCGTGGACGCGCGATCACCCCGAACGGATGCACGCCCCCGGGTGCCTCCGCGCCGGACGGCGGTGAGAAGACGACGGTCGCGCTGGCTTCCTCCTGCGGATAGACCGACACCTCCGGCGGGACGACTTCGGCCCACGCGCCGGACGGACCGAGGACCTGCAGCCAGTAGCCCTCGACCGGGTGCCCGGATTGGTCACCGTGACGCCGACCCGCGCCTGACCGCCGGGCTGCACGGAGACGCGGTCGGTTTCCAGGCTGATCAGCGGGTCGGCCATGAGTCGGCAGTCTAGGGATCTGACCGTCACGCGGCGGTCGCTCGGCGCCGATCTGCACGTGCAAGGGGACCGGTGCCCGATGGGGCAGGCGGTGATGCCCGTACGGCGGCTCCGTGACGACTGGTTCCCCACCGGTCGCAGCAACCAGACTGGCGATGTGATCCACGAGGTGGACTCGGCGCTGCGGGCGCTGATCGAGCGTGAGTCCGGGATGCGCGACGTCGACGTGGTCTTCGACGCGCCCACCCGGGAGTGGGCGGCCGGCGGACGACGCCGACCGTCGACGTCTACCTGTACGACATCCGCGAGGACCTGAGTCGCCGTAACGCGGTGTCCTCAACAAGTACAACGAGGACTGACCCGAATCGTCGGCCGCCACCTGCCGCCCCGGCACTTCAAGCTGTCCTACCTGGTGACCGCCTGGACGCAGCGGCCCGAGGACGAACACCGGCTGCTTTCCGCGCTGCTGGCGGCGTTCCTGCGCCATGACGCGCTGCCGGCTGACCTGCTGGGCGGTCCGCTGGCGGAGCTCGAATTGCCGGTTCCGCTCACCGTGGGTCTGCCGCCGCCCGAGGACCGTGGATTCGCCGACGTCTGGTCCGCCCTCGGGGGCGAGCTGAAGCCGTCGATCGACGTCGTGGTCAGCACGCCCATGACCACCGGTCAGCAGTTCCCGATGGGGCCACCGGTGCGCGAGTTGCCGCGGTTCCGGTTCGGCGGCTCGGAGGGCTTCCCCCGTCTGAGCAGGTCGGCTCCGCGCTCACCCGCGAGGAGTCCCCGACCCCCAGCGAGGCCACCACCAAGCGGGCCGCGAAGAAGGCCGCGAAGAAGGCATCGGGCAAGTCTGCGGCGGAGGCTGGACCGAAGTCTGAGGAGAAGACTGAGCAGAAGGCCGAGGAGGAGGCTGAGGGGAAGGCCGGAGAGAACGTCGAGGGCGCGAACGAACCCGGCTTGATGGAGCGCGCGGGAGTTCCGGCACAGACCATCGGGCGGTCGTCGCCGCCGTCGGCCGGGGAGCGGGTGTCGATCCGGCGGGTGCGGATCGAGAGGTCTTCGTGACCGCGGCCGCGGCCGCACCAGGCGCTCGGGACTCCGAGTCGCTGGGCTATCTGGTCGCCCGGGCGGCGCTGGTGGAGCAGCGGGTCCGGGCCCTGGTGGCCGATCGCCGGGCCGAGGACCCGGCACCGGATGACCCGTTTCGCGGGTCTGTACCTCACCGACGACGCGGTGGACCACCTCTTGGGCTCGGGACCTGCCAGCTCTCTGGCCGTCGACACCCAGCAGCTGGCCGAGTTGGACCTCGACGCGAATCAGGCTGAGCAAACCGGAGCGGACATCCGGCTGCGCCGGCTGGCGCGGCAGGCCGGCCTGACCGGCTTGGACGTCGAGTTGCTGGTGATCACGCTGCTGCCCGATCTGGATTCCCGGTTCGAACGGCTGTACGGCTACCTCAACGACGATGTCACCCGGCGGCGCGCCTCGGTCGGCCTGGCCCTGCAACTGGCCGGCGCCTCCGATCTAAACGCGACGGCCCGGGCGCGGCTGGAGCCGAGCCGACCCCTGGTCCGGCAGGACCTGGTGTTGGTCGAGGACCAGGACCGTCCGCTGCTGACCAGGGCCCTGCGAGTGCCGGATCGGGTGGCCGCCCACCTGCTCGGTGACGACGCCCCGGATCCGGGGCTGGCCGGGCTGATCGACGACGTCACCGGCTATCGCAGTGATCTCTCGGCTCAGGTGGCGCACGCCTTGACCGCGAGGGTCCGGCTCGTCCACGTCAAGGAACGGATCACCGGCAGCGGAGCCGCCGCCTCGGTGGCCGCCCTGGCGGCCGGTGGGAGCGGGGCGCTGGTCGTCGACTTGAGTCGATTGGCGGCGTTGCCAGACCCGCGGTCGGCGGCGGGACTGGCCGTGCGCGAGGCGTTGTTGCGCGGAACCGGACTGGTGGCCGGACCGGTCGAGCACCTCGCCGAGTCGCACGCGGACGTGGTCCGCTGGCTGACCGAGACCGAGATTCCGCTGCTGTTGGTTGGGGCCTCGACCTGGGATCCGCACTGGTCGGCCCGCAGCCCGCTCGCTGTCGAGGCACCGGCACTCAGCGGGGGTCACCGACGCGAGCTCTGGGCGCGGGAGTTGGCCGCGGCCGGGTCGGCGGTCGAGCCCGAGGTGGATGGCGGCGGGCTGGCCGGTCATCTCTCGCTCGGCCCCACTCAGGTGCGACGGGCGGTGGACGCCGCCCGGACCACGGCCCAGCTCCGCGACGGACGTATCACCGCCGATGACCTCCGCCGCGGCGTACGCGCCCAGAACGCGGCCGGGCTGGAACGGTTGGCTCGGCGGATCGAGCCCGAGGTCGGCTGGGACGACCTGGTGCTCACCCCGGCCGTCCGCCGGGCGCTCACCGACCTGGCCGCACGGGCCCGGCACCGCGACCGGGTGCTCACGGAGTGGCGGATGCGGCGCGGCGGTGGCCGCGGTCGGGGGGTCACCGCGCTGTTCGCCGGCGATTCCGGGACCGGCAAGACGATGTCGGCCGAGGTGATCGCCGGCGATCTCGGCCTCGATCTCTACACGGTGAACCTGGCCACCGTGGTCGACAAGTACATCGGCGAGACCGAGAAGAACCTGGAGCGGATCTTCGCCGAGGCCGGCGGGGTGAACGCGGTGCTGTTCTTCGACGAGGCCGACGCCATCTTCGGGAAGCGCAGCGACGTGAAGGACGCTCATGATCGCTACGCCAACATCGAGAGCGCCTACCTGCTGCAGCGGTTGGAGACCTTCGACGGGCTGGCCGTGCTGGCGACCAATCTGCGCGCGAACATCGACGAGGCCTTCACCCGCCGGCTCGATGCGATCATCGACTTTCCGGCCCCGACGCCGGAGCTCCGACAGGCGCTCTGGGTCCGGTGCCTGGCCCCGCCGCTGCCCTTGGCCGATGATCTTGATTTCGTGTTCCTCGCCGACTCGTTCGAGCTGGCCGGGGGGAACATCCGTTCCGCTTCGACCACCGCGGCCTATCTGGCGGCGGCGGCGCGGACACCGGTGACGATGCCGCAAGTGATCGCCGCCGTCGAACAGGAGTATCGCAAGCTGGGCCGGCTCGTGCTGGAACGCGAGTTCGGCATCTACTACCCACTCACGGGTTGACGTGCCACAGTGAATGACTGGGCGAAAGATGCGCCAGGATCGGCTAGGAGGATGACATGCACTCCCATCTCAGCGAGGACGGGCAAGCAACACTGCGTCCCAAGGGATCGCGGATCGACCACGACCCGGATGCTCACGCGGGAAAGGCTGCTGCCCAGGGACGCAGCGACGTGCTCGACGCCGACTCGCTGCTCGGACTACAGCGCGCCGCCGGAAACGGCGCGGTGGCCTCGCTGTTGGAGGAGGAGCGGTCGCCCGTCCACGACGTGATCACTTCGGGCGGGCGTCCGCTGGAGCCGGAGGTGCGCACTGACATGGAGGCACGGCTCGGCCACGACTTCTCCGACGTCCGGGTGCACGACGACTCGGCGGCGGCCGCGTCGGCGACGGCGGTCAACGCGCACGCCTACACCGTCGGCTCCAACGTGGTCTTCCAGCGCGCCAAGTACGACCCCTCGAGCCACCAGGGGCGGACCACCTTGGCTCACGAACTGACCCATGTCGTACAACAGCGCAGCGGACCGGTGGACGGCACGTCCGCGCCGGGAGGCATCAAGCTCTCCGACCCCTCGGATCGCTTCGAACGCGAAGCCGCCTCGAACGCCGAGCGGGTGATGGCGTCGCCGACGCCGGTGCAGGCGACGGCGACCACCGCCCCCGCGGTGCAGCGGCACGCGGCGGAGGAGGACGGCGCTGAAGTGCAGGGCCTCTTCGTCCAGCGTCAGGGCGAGGAGGAAGAAGAGCCGGTGCAGGGGTTGTTCGTGCAGCGCGAAGGTGAAGAGGAAGAGAAAGAAGAGCTCCCGCTTGAGCCGCCCCGTGCCCTGAGCGCGACACCGGTCAGTTCGTGCCGGAACCGGTCGAAGGGCTGAGCCCGCCGATGCATTCGGCGTGTCGTTGCGCCATCCTCCAATCGCGGTGGTTCGCGTGCCCTAAGGGGCAACATGCCCTGCCCGGGCGCTTGCCTGCCACGGGGTGTGGCCGCGGCGGTGTTTCCGAGATCCTCGATCCATGGTCGGCGCACGTCAGTCGGCCGACGCGGCGAAGGCCCAGGCCAGTGACGCGCTGACCAAGGCTCGGCCCCGGGCACGCCCGAGGGCCGAACGTCTGGCGGCCGGACCCGGCGGCCGTCCTGGCGCTGCAGCGCGGGCGCGGGAACGCGGCGGTCAACGCGTTGATGGCCGGACGGATGCGGTTCCCCGGCAAGCAGGCCGTCGCCGACATCAACGGCGCACTGCGGTGAGCTTCGCCGCGACGAGCCGGCCGATCGACACGGTCGAGAAGGGGCTCAAGGCGGCCAAGGCCGCCGGTGTACCGGTTGATCTGGAGGGCGATACGCCCGCCGCCTTCGGCGCTCGCGGTGACGACCACCGGCTTCGGGCCGGGCGCCGTGTCCGGCCAAGAAGCCGGTGCCGCCGGCCGAAGAAGGTGCCGGCGGTCAGTCCGCTCGGTCGGGCGGGGGCGAAGAAGGCGGCGCCGCGGCGGCGGAGGCAAGGGCGCCGGACGCCAAGCCGGTGTCCGGTGAAGCAGGTGGTGCTCGACCGGCTGCCGCGGCGCGGGCGATGGGCCGGCCCCGCTGGCGGCGGACGCGCTGCTGCAGCCGCCGGTCCGGCCGACGGCGTACGCGCCGGAGGAGGACCCGGCCTTCACGCGGTCACCGGCAAGGTCAAGGCCACCGGCTCGGGAGAAGCGTGCCCACCCGCCGGCCGCGGCGAAGGCCAAGGAGGCCCAGGACGCGGCGCTGCCGCCGGCGGGTGACGTCGGGTCGCAGGCCAAGGCGGCCAAGGCCGACACGATGGACGCCCAGCAGCCGGGCACCTTCGACAAGAAGGCGTTCATCGCGGCGGTGAAGACGGCCATCGAGGCGAAGTCGCCGAAGACGCTCAAGGAGGCCGACGACTACAAGGAGTCCGGCAAGGCCGGTGAGGTCAAGGGCGAGGTCAAGGGGCTGGTCACCGAGGGCAAGGAGGGCCAGGCCAAGGACATCGAGGCCGCCACCGAGGCACCGCCGGACCAGTCGAAGGCGGTGCCGAAGCCGGTCACGCCGATGGGACCGGAGCCGCCGGGGCAGGCCGTGCCGATCCCGGCCACCGGTGCCGTGCCGAAGCCGGCGCCGGCCGAACAGCTCAACCTGGCGGCCGGCAAGCACGAGGCCAACCAGGAGATGGCCGACGCCGAGGTCAGCGAGACGCAGCTCGCCGAGTCGAACGAGCCCGAGTTCAAGCAGGCGCTGGCCGACAAGAAGGCGGCCGCCGCCCACGCCGACACCGCGCCCGGCGAGTTCCGGCAGCAGGAGGCGCAGGTCATCCAGCAGGGCAAGGCGGACGCGACGGCGGAGACCGCCGCCGGCGTGGCCGGGATGCAGAGCGCCAAGGGTGCCGCGCTGGCCAAGCTGGTCGCGGACAAGGGCAAGGCGAAGACCAAGGACGAGGCGAAGCGGGCCGAGGTCACGACCAAGATCGAGGGGATCTTCAACGCGACCGAGGCGCGACGTCAAGAAGATCCTCGACGGCATCGACCCGCTGGTGGAGAAGGAGTTCGGCGACGGGCGAGGCCGGCGCGCGGGCGCAGCTTCGAGAACTACGTCGCGGCCAAGATGTCGGCGTACAAGAAGGACCGGTACGGCGGCTGGCTCGGCGGTTTGCGGTGGGCCAAGGACAAGCTGTTCGGGATGCCGGACAAGGTCAACGAGTTCTACGTGGCCGGTCGCGAGCTCTATCTCAAGCAGATGGACAAGGTCATCTCCCGGGTCGCCAACATCGTCGGCGACAACCTGACGGCGGCCAAGCAGCGGATCGCCGCCGGGCGGACCGAGATCGCCGCCTACGTGAAGAGCCTGCCCAAGGACCTGAAGAAGGTCGGCTCCGAGGCGTCGAAGGAGATCGGCGAGCGGTTCGAGCAGCTCGAGAGCGACGTGGACGCCAAGCAGGAGGCGCTGGTCGACACGCTGGCCACGCAAGTACGTCGAGGCGCGCAAGGGCCTCGACGAGCGGATCGAGGAGCTGCAGGCCGAGAACAAGGGCCTGGTCGACAAGGCGATCGGCGCGATCAAGGCCGTGATCAACACCATCCGCGAGCTGGTCGCGATGCTGAAGAACGTGCTGGCCCGGGTGGCCGGCGTCGTCGGGCAGATCATCAAGAGCCCGGTGCGGTTCCTCGGCAACCTGATCGCCGGGCATCAAGGGCGGCATCCTCAAGTTCAAGGAGGACTTCCTCGGCCACCTGCGCCGTGGCCTGATGAGCTGGCTGTTCGGCGCGCTGGCCGAAGGTGGCGTCGAGCTGCCGAAGTCCTTCGACCTCAAGGGCATCATCGGCTTCCTCGCGTCGCTCTTCGGACTGACCTGGACCAACATCCGCAACCGGATCGTCAAGCAGATCGGCGAGAAGGCGATGGGTGCGGTCGAGAAGGGCGTCGAGATCTTCAAGATCATCTCCGGCCCCGAGGGCGTCGGCGGCCTGTGGCAGATGCTGATGGAGAAGCTCGGCGACATCAAGGAGATGATCTTCGAGCAGGTGAAGGACTTCGTCCAGGACCGGATCATCACCGCCGGCATCACCTGGCTGATCGGACTGCTCAACCCGGCCGCCGCCTTCATCAAGGCCTGCAAGCTGATCTACGACGTGGTGATGTTCTTCGTGAACAACGCCAGCCGGATCAAGAAGTTCGTCGACACCATCCTCGACTCGGTCGCCGACATCGTCCGCGGCAACATCGGCGGCGTCGTGAACAAGATCAACGACGTGCTCGGCCAGATGGTGCCGATCATCATCGGCTTCCTGGCCAGCGTGATCGGGCTCGGCGGCATCGGGGCCGAAGATCCGCGAGATCGTCCAGAAGCTGCAGAAGCCGGTCAACAAGGCTCTCGACTTCGTGATCAAGACCGGACTCAAGCTGGCCGGGCCGATCATCCGCGGTCTCAAGGGCATCAGCAGCAAGGTCAAGGCCAAGGTCGCGGCCGGCAAGGCCTGGGTGAAGGGCAAGGTGGAGGCCGGGAAGGAGTGGGCCAAGAGCAAAGCCGAGGCGGGGAAGCGCTGGGTCAAGGACAAGTTCTCCCGGGGGGGCAAGCCGGGCGATCTGGCCGGTGGCCTGCGCGCGGCCCAGGCGGCGCTTCGGCGAGGTGGCTCCGATGACAAGATCCGGGCGACGCTGGCTGGTCTACGTCGCAGCTACGGCTTGGCCACGATGTCTCTAGTGGTGGAGCGCAGGGACGATCAGTACGAGTATCTGCATGCCGAAGCAACTGTCCAGCGAACGTCGACTCCGACCGTGAAGAAGCCGCTGAAGCCGCCACCCGTGGTCAATGTGGGTGACTGCGTCAACACAAAGTACGGCAAGGGTTGGGCGATCAGTGAGGTCACTGCGGTCACACCCACGACGTTCAGCTACATCGGTCATACGAACACGGGAAGAGTCACGGGCACTACCAGGCTTGCCGATTACGGCCGATTCTGGCGCGACTACAAGCCGGGCCGTACCTACAAACTTGGGGCTGCCTTCGACGCCATCAAGGACCTCAGCGACTGGGGGGCAAACTATGCTGACGCCAGTCAGGTGCTGAGCTGGCGAGCGCATGGCAAGTTCAACGTGCCACCGGGAAAGAACTGGCATCACATTCACGAGCATTCCGGGGGCGGTGCCAATTCGGTTACCAACCTTGGTCTGATCGACTTCAAGGTCAATCAGGTCGACTTCCGGGTGTGGTTCGGTCGGGCGCAGACGGGCACCGGGGGCATGCCCCTACGCCAGTGGCTGGCTCAGACGGGCGCCGATCCGCAAGAACACCTGAGGTGGGGCTTGCGTTGTCTCGCCGCTCACGGCTACCGCGTGGTCCCGCGCGACCAGGGTCGGGGTCCCTATCAGGAGATCATCTGATGGTGCGCCGGCGACACGTTCTCACGCTTTCCGCAGTCCCTCCGGCGGCGCTGGGGGAGCAGCTCAGTGCTACCGGTGGAACGCTGATCGATCCGTGGACTTGGGTGATGCCTGACGGGCTCGATCTCGATCTGTTGAGGGCTGACCTTGATCGACGTGGACTGGCTTCAGAGATCAGTTTCCGCTTCGAACCGGAACCGGGCGAGCCTGCCAACCGGCTGGCGGCGTATCTTCCGGTCGCCGAGCTCGACGCGGTAACCACCCGGGGAACGGGTCCCCTCCTGGCCTGGGATCAGGCTGCTCAGGCCATAGTCGGCAATCGAGCCGCTGCCCAGGCCCTGGCCGCCTCGACCATCGAGTGGATAGGCGGCGGTGACCTTCGGGCAGCCCGCGTCTCGACGCTGCCCGAGCCGGTGATGATCGACACGCTCCTGGAAGCGGTCGAGGGCTCGAAAGCCTGGCTCATTCGCTCCGATGGTCGGGAGTATCTGTCGGAGGCCGCACTCAGCTTCGTAGATCGGCGGGGCATCGTCGATGCGCCGTATTGCCAGGTGGGAGAGGATCTGCGTCGCTGGGTGCGGCCGTGGATCGTGTCCGGAAGCGTGCTCGCTCTAATCGATCCCTCGCGTTGGGTGGGCCCACTGGCGCCGAGCTACCTCGCCGTCCGTCCAACGGTGAGCTAAGACCGGCCGGCTTGACCTGCCCACTCGGGCAACAAGCGTTGCCCCTGGATGCGTCCGGCTGGTCGTGTCCCGCAGGCGCGGCGCGGGCGAAGCTAGCGACAAGCACAGGCCCGCTACAAGGAGTTGGAGCATGCCGACCTACCAGTCGCCAGGGGTGTACGTCGAGGAAGTCGCCGCGGGAGCACGCCCGCTTGAGGGGGTGGGCACCGCCATCGCCGCGTTCGTTGGTCTGGCCGAGGCGGGGCCGTTCAACCGGCCGACGCTGGTCAGCAACTGGACCCAGTTCACCACCACCTTCGGCGGCTTCGTGGCCGGTAGCTACCTGGCCCAGTCGGTCTACGGCTACTTCATGAACGGCGGCGGCAACTGCTACATCGTCCGGGTCGGGCAGGATCCCGGACCGAGCGGGCCGGCGCCGCGCAGCGCCCGGGCGAAGGAGCTCGCCGCCGCGCCGACCGCGCAGATCGGCCGGCTCAAGGCCACGGTGATCGACCCGGCCGTCCAGCCGGGGGAGGTCAGCGTGCAGGTCACCGACCCGGGCGGGGACAACCCCGGCGCCGAGACGTTCAAGCTGCTGGTCAAGCGCGGCGGCGCAGGTGGTCGAGGAATTCGACAACGCGAGCTTCGCCAAGGGCAAGCAGAACGTGGTCACCATGGTCAACGCCGGCTCGAAGTTGATCAACCTCGAGGAGACCAGCAGCGGGGCCGTGGAGCGGCTGCCCAACAGCGAGACCGCGCTGGCCGCGCCGCCCGCCGCCGCCGCGCTGCCCTCGACCCGGCTGAGCGCCGACGACTACGTCGGCGACGTCGCCGAGCGAACCGGCTTCGCCGGCCTGGAGGCCGTCGAAGAGGTCACCATGCTGTGCGTGCCCGACCTGATGAGCGCGTACCAGCAGGGGGCCATCGACCTGGACACCGTCCAGGCGGTGCAGACCGCGATGATCGCGCACTGCGAGCTGATGGGTGATCGGGTGGCCATCCTGGACGCGCCGCCCGGCTTCAACGCCCAGCAGATCAAGGAATGGCGGGTCGACAAGGCGCGGTACGACTCGATGTACGCGACCCTCTACTGGCCGTGGATCCAGACCATGAACCCGATGACCGGGCTGCTGTCGTTCATGCCGCCGTCGGGTCACATGGCCGGCATCTGGGGCCGCAACGACGACACCCGCGGCGTCCACAAGGCACCCGCCAACGAGGTGGTACGCGGCGCAGTTGATCTTGAGATCAACATCACCCGCAACGAACACGACCTGCTCAATCCCGAAGGCATCAACTGCATCCGGGCCTTCCCCGGCCGCGGCATCCGGGTCTGGGGCGCGCGTACCCTCTCCTCCGATCCGGCCTGGCGCTACCTGAACGTGCGGCGGCTCTTCAACTACCTGGAGGAGTCGATCCTCAACGGCACCAACTGGGTCGTCTTCGAGCCCAACGACGAGGCGCTGTGGGCGAAGATCCGGCGGACGATCGCGGCCTTCCTGGTGATGGAGTGGCGGGCCGGCGCGCTGTTCGGCAGCACGCCGGACGAGGCCTTCTACGTCAAGTGCGACTCCGAGACCAACCCGTCGGAAGGCATCGACGCCGGCCAGGTGGTCTGCGAGATCGGCGTCGCACCGGTCAAGCCGGCGGAGTTCGTGATCTTCCGCCTGGCCCAGTTCTCCGGCGGCACCTCGCTGGTCAGCGAGTAACACGCACACCCGAGCACGCGGCCACTCACTCAATCATCGAAAGGACTGAAACACCATGGCATTACCAGAAGGCGACAGCAGCGTCGGCCACTCTTTCGGCCTGGAGTTCGACGGCATCACGATCAAGGCGATCACCGAGGTCGCGGGGCTCAAGATGGAGCAGGACGTCGTGGAGTACAAGGAGAACGGCCCCGACGGCAAGTACCAGATCCGCCGGCTGCCCGGCCGGCCGAAGGCGCCGGACATCACCTTGACCCGCGGCCTCACCGCCGACCAGAGCTTCGAGAAGTGGGTGAAGGACAGCCGGTTCGGCAAGATGACCGACGTCCGCAAGGGCGGCGCGATCATCGTCTTCGACTTCGAGGGCAACGCGGTCAAGCGCTACAAGCTGACCAACGCCTGGCCGAAGAGCCTGGAGATCGGCAGCCTGAAGGCCGGCGACACCTCGTACCTGTCGGAGAAGCTGGTCCTGACCTGCGAGAGCATCGAGGTCGAGTAATGCGCCGCGGGTCGCTCGCCGAGATGGTCCCCGAGTCTGTCGAAGGGCAGGCGGCCGGCTCCGAGTCGTCGTCGCGGTCCGATCCGCTGATCACCGAGTTCGCCTTCGTGCTGCCGCGCGGGTACGTCGACGGGGCCGGGGCAGTGCACCGCGACGGGGTGATGCGGCTCGCCACGGCCCGGGACGAGTTGATCCCGCTGCGGGACGACCGGGTCCGGGAGAACTCGGCCTACCTGACCGTGGTCCTGCTGGCCCGGGTGATCACCCGGATCGGGACGATCACCGACATCCACGCCGGGGTCGTGGAGAACCTGTTCGCCGCCGATCTGGCCTTCCTGCAGGACCTCTATCGCCGGGTCAACACCGAGGGGCACACCCGGGCGGCCGTCACCTGCCCGTCCTGCTCGCACCGGTTCGCCGTCGACGTCTCGGGTGGGCGCCTGGGGGAATAGAGACGTACGCGACCGATCGGCTCTACGAGGAGGTCGCGTACGTCGCCTACTACCTGCACTGGTCGCGGGAGGAGATCCTCGATCTCGATCACCTCGAACGCCAGCGGTTCGTGGCCCAGATCGGCGCCCTGAACACCCGGATCCAGCAGAGCTGACGGACTGACCTGAGAGCGAGGAAGGCATGGCGGAGGGCGAGCTGGCGAGCCCGACCAGACGGCCGGCTTGGTGGCCGCTGGGCCGCGAGCCGGCGAGAGCCGCTGCGTCGACCGCCGCCCGCTGCGGCTCGCCGGCCGCGGCTCCGGTGTCGCTGCCCGACCGAGCCCGAGGGCGCCTGGCGGGACCTGCCCGGCGTGCAGCGCACGCTCGCCGAACCGCTGCGGCCCGTCGCGATCGGTGACGACTTCCGCCAGTCGCTGGCGTCGTTCAACGATCCGAGCTTCGTGGCTCCGCTGTCCCATCAGGTCGATCCGTCGACCGGTGGCCTGGTCGACGGCCTGGTCTCGCCCGGGCAGCCGTACGCCCATCCGAGCGGCTCGGATCTTCCGGTGCCGGCTCGGCCCGCGGCTCCGGCGGCTCCGCGGGTGCAGCGCAGCGTGGCGTGGAGCGGTTCGACGGATCTGCCGACGGTCGGCTGGGAACTGCCAGGGCTGCCGGCCGACGAGCCGGTGCAGCCGAGTCCTGAATCGCCGCCCGCGACGAGCAGTCAGGTCGAACCGCCGGCGCCGGTTCCTGGAACAGGCTCTGCTTCGCCGCTCTCCGACTCCGGCCCCGGTCCGGTCGCCGCCGGCTCCGTCGCAGGCCCCGTTGCCGGTGCAGCGTTCGCTGGCGGCGGTGCCGACGACGGCCGGACCGGCGAGGCGTCGTACCGCCGATCCCGCTCGGCGAGCTTCCGGTCGTGGTCGCCCGGTCGACGCCGGATGTCGCGACGGCGGAGACGTCGACGCCGGACGGCCTGGCTGCGTCCGATGCGCCGGAGGCGCCGGCAGGCCGGGTGGCCGAACCCGCGGCCGAGCAGGCCCCGCTCAGCGGATTTGCCGAGGCGATCACCAGTCTGGGCGGTTCGCGACGAGCTTCCGGCCGAGCCGACCGGCCGGGTCGGCTGGGACGACGATCGGTCCGTCGACCGGGACTCGCGCCGAGCGTCGGCGTCATCACTCGGCGAACTCCCGGAGTGCCGCTCGTCGGAGTCTCGCGTCATCCGGATCTCCGTCATCCGGATCGCCGTCGATCCGGATCGCCTTCATCCGGATCGCCGTCGCACGGCGACGCCGACGATCCGCTGCGCTGCCGGTGGTGTCGCGGCTCGTAGATCCCGCTCGCACGCGAGATCGGGGCCTCGGCGGTGAGCGTCGGCGACCCGCTGTCGAAATCCGGCGATCCCGCCCGCCGAGTCGAGGATGCCCCGACCTTGGGTGCGGGTCTCGCGCAGAACGCGCTCGCCGTCCAGCGTGCCCCGCTGACCGCGCCGAGCCGCGCTCGCCGGCGGAACCTGCCGTGCAGCGGGTGGAGTTCCTGGCCCCGCCGGTCGCGACTGTCCGCCAGTCGCCTCGATCTCACGGACTCCGGACCGTGGCCCAGGTGGATCGCGGAGCTCTTCGGCGGGCCCGGCCCAGTTCCATACGCCGGGGCATCACCGTCGTCGGTCGCCGCGGAGCCGGCGAGGGCGCCGCGAACCGCGGGTCTCCTTTCCGGTCGGCGCCGGCGATCCAGCGGCTGACGCCGGAAGGGCCACCGCACCAGGTCGTCGACGCGGTCGCCTGCGGTGGACGCCGTGCCCGAGACCAGCGGACTCGACGTGCCGGTGGAGGCGGCCGCGCCGATAGGTCCGCCGGATCCATCGGTCCCGGCCGCGGCGCACGATCGACCCGACATGGCCGATCTCGGTGGTCCGGCGGTCAGCGTCCGAGCCATGGGTCGCCACGCCCGCCCCCGCCGCTCCGCCCACCGCAGTTGAGTCGGCCGCGGCTGAGGCAGCGTCGGTTCAGGCGGCGTCGGTTCAGCGGGTTGTCGCGCCGGCGATATCCGTACAGAGCTCGCCCGCGCCGGCTCCTTTCGCGTCGGCCGCTCCGCCGTTCCCACCGTCCTCCGCCCGGCCGGTGGGGTCGAGCCCGACGGTCGCCGTCGGTCCGCCGATTCCGGTGCAGCGCAGCGCCGCCCACCTCACCGAAGCCGCTTTCCGGCCCCTCGTCGGCCCCGTCTCCGCTGGTCGTCTCGCGCCAGGTCGCGGCCGACGCCTCCCCCGGGCGGTCGCGTACGGGCGGGACCATGTCCTTCGCCAGCATGTTCGGCTCACCACGAGCCGCCAGCCGGAAACCGAGCGCGGCCGGTGACGGGATTCACCAGCGTGCAGCTCCAGACCGCCGATGCCGCCCGGCCCCGAGCGAACCAGCGGGCGAAGCTGCGGCCCCGCCGCCGACGGCGAGTGCCGCTCCGGCCCCGGCGCCGGCCGGAGCCCCGCCGACCGACCTGGACGAGATGGCCCGCCGGCTCTACGAGCCACTGTCGGCGCGACTGCGGGCCGAGCTGTGGCTGGACCGCGAGCGAGCCGGGGTGATGAGCGATGTCTGATCCGTGCGGGCGCCTGGTCCGTTGTGCGCCAGAACGGCCCCTGCTGCCGGCGGAATCGGTGCTCGAGGAGGAGAACGATCGTGGCTGACAACAAGGATCCGGCGGTCAGCGTCTGCTTCAGCGTCCGGATCGACGACGACGAGCTGGGCTGGTTCAACACCTGCGAGGGGCTCGGTCTCGAGGTCGTGATCGAGCAGCGCGAGGAGGGCGGCAACAACGGCTTCGTCTGGCAGCTGCCGACCCGGATCAAGTACGGCAACGTCAAGCTGAGCCGGCCGGTCGGCAAGGACAGCGCCAAGCTGACGGCCTGGCTGTGCAGCTTCGCCAGCGGCGTCAAGCGGCAGACCGCGACCATCACCGCGATGACCGGGGACCGGCGACGTCGTCGCCACCTGGGCCCTCGACGGCGTCATCCCGGTCCGCTGGTCCGGCCCCAGCCTCAACCCCGACAGCCCGAAGGTCGCGATGGAGACCGTCGAGCTGGCCCACCACGGCTTCCTGCCCGGTCAGGGCGGCCTCGGGGGCGGAGGAGGACAGAACTGACATGAGCACCCCGATCGCCTTGATGACCTCGGCCGCGCAGGCCGACCTGGCCAAGCCCGGAGACGCCGGCGCGGCCGGAGGCAAGCCGGTCAAGGGTCGACCGAAGATGGACAAGGCCCAGCTCACCTTGTACGACCCGTCACCCGCGGCCAACGGCGGCGGCGCGCCCGGGCGCCAAGCGCGGCTCGGTGCCGTTCCAGTTCAACCCCAAGGAAGTCACGATCACCAAGTCGGCCAAGTGGGAACGCAAGCCGACCAAGGGCTCGAAGAAGGCCGGTCCGCCCGAGTTCACCGGCGCCGGAGCCGTCGAAGATGACCTTGGAGATGTTCTTCGACGCCACCGCGACCCAGGACGGCTCGGTGGTCAAGGCGGTGGAGACCCTGCTGTCCTGCTGCGTGCCCACCGAGGAGAGCGCGGGCCAGAAGAAGCCGTCGCCGCCGCTGGTGGTGCTGCACTGGGGCTCGATCTCCAGCTTCCCGGCGTTCGTCACCTCGGTCAGCGCGAAGTTCACCCTGTTCAGCTCCGACGGCACCCCGATCCGGGCGGTGTGCAGCGTGAGCATGGAGGAGATGCCGGGCGAGGAGTTCCGGAAGCAGAACCCGACCTCCGGCAGTCACGAGGTCCGCCGGGTGCACCGGACCGTCGCCGGCGACAGCCTGGCCTCGGTGGCGTTCGCCGAGTACGGCGACCCGACCGCCTGGCGGCGCGCTGGCCGCCTTCAACGAGATCGACGACCCGCTGCGGGTCCCGACCGGCACGGGTGCTGCTGCTGCCCACCCCGGAGGAGCTCGGTCCGGCCATGGTCGGTGCCCGATGAGCATCACCAGCACCTGCCTGGTCGAGATCGACGGCAAGCCGCTGCCCGCCGACATCGCGCCGCTGTTGGTGTCGGCGTACGTCGACGACAGCCAGCGGCTGCCGGACACGTTCGTGCTGCGCTTCCGCGATCCCAACCGGATGGTGCTGGCCAAGTCGGCGGCCAAGGTCGGCTCGCAGATCAAGGTCAGCGTCCAGGTCGCCGGCGCGCCCGCAGCCCGAGCCGCTGATCTCCGGCGAGGTCACCGCGCTGGAGGCCGAGTACGACACGCGGCGGCACGTTCACCGTGATCCGCGGCTACGACCAGACGCACCGCTTCTTCCGCGGCCGGCGGACGGCCAGCTATCAGCAGATGACCGCCTCCGACATCGCCACCAAGATCGCCCAGCGGGCCGGCCTGCAGATCGGCGAGGTGACCTCGACCACGACGGTCTTCGACCACTACAGCCAGGCCGGCCAGACGGACTGGGAGGTGCTGTCGGCCCTGGCCCGCGCCAACAATCTCGAGGTCGCCGTCCGCGACGGCAAGTTCTCCTTCGCGGCCCCGACGGCGGCCAGCGACGGCCCCGGCCGGCGAGTGGCAGCGGCCAACACCGACCCGCTGGTGCTGCAGCTCGGGCAAGGACCTGCTGCGCTTCCGCTCGGTGCTGACCTCGGCGGCCCAGGTCGGCAAGGTCGAGGTCCGCGGCTGGGACGTGGCGACCAAGCAGGCCCTCACCGCGACCGAGCCGGCGCGACGACGCAGCGGATCGAGCTGCCGACGGTGACTCCGCAGAATCTGGCCAAGGCCTTCGGCGACCCGACCTACGTGGCGACCGACGTGCCCGTACCGGACGCCAGGCCGAGGTCGACGAGGCGGCGAAGGCGCTGGCCGACGAGCTGGCCAGCTCGCTTCGCCGAGTTCGAGGGCATGGCGCGGGGCAACCCGAAGCTCCGGGCCGGCGCGGCGGTCAGCATCGACGGACTCGGCGAGCCGTTCGACGGGAAGTACACGATCACCACCTCCCGGCACCGGTTCGACCCGCTCACCGGCTACACCACGTCGTTCTCGGTGACCGGCCGGCAGGACCGGACCCTGCTGGGGCTGGCCTCCGGCGGTCGGACGCGGCCAGGCGCCGGCCGGCGTCGGTGATCGGCCAGGTCAGCGACGCGGCCGACCCCGAGAAGGCGGGCCGGGTCAAGCTGACGTTTCCGTGGCTGTCCGACGACTACGTCAGCGACTGGGCCCGTACGGTGCAGCTCGGGCGCCGGCAAGGACCGCGGCTGGCAGGTGCTGCCCGAGGTGGGCGACGAGGTGCTGGTGGCCTTCGAGCAGGGGGACTTCGGCCGGCCGACGGTGCTCGGCGGGCTGTACAACGGCGTGGACACCATGCCCGCAGGGTCCGATGGATCTGGTCGACGGCGGCACCGGGCGGATCAACCGCCGTTCGATGGTGTCCCGGCTGGGGCACCGGATCGATCTGGTGGACGCGTCGGGCAAGGAGGGCATACGCGTCGCGACCACGGACGACAAGCTGAAGTTGATCATGGACCACGTCGGGACCACGATCACCGTGCACGCCGACGGCAAGGTGCTGATCGAGGGCTCCCAGGGCATCACGATCGACTCCGCCAGCGCGAACATGGAGCTCAAGGGCAAGCAGATCTCGCTCAAGGCGACCCCGGCGTCACCGTCGACGGCGGCAGCGGCGCCGTGCGAGTGAAGTCCGGCAGCCAGCTCAGCCTCACGGCGTCAGCGCCAAGCTCGAAGGCAGCGGCACCACCGAGGTCAAGGGCGGCGCGATGTGCTCCTGTCCAAGGCGCGCCATGGTCAAGATCAACTGAGAACGGTCGGCAGTGGACCGTCAGCCGAGCAACTCGCATCCAGGAGAGGGAGTGACCCAATGCCGCCAGCTCGGGTCGGTGACCCGACGGGTCACCCCGGGGTGATCGGACCGCCGGGGGTGCCGACCGTGCTGATCGGCGGGATGCCGGCCGCCACGGTCGGTACGCCGCACATCTGCTCGTTCCCGCCGCCGGCGGTGCATCCGCCGACGGCGATCGTGCCGCCCGGCTGCCCGACCGTGCTGATCGGCGGCATGCCGGCGGCCCGGATGGGCGACATGTCCGGCTGCGGCGCCCCGATCGTCATGGGCGCCCGACCGTGATGATCGGAGGCTGAGATGCCCGCGACCGCCAGCGCGTCGGCCGCCCTGGCCATCGACTTCATCGGCGCCGGCTGGTCCTATCCGCTCGGCACCGACGCCACCGGCGGGGTCGCGCTGGTCACCCGGGACCGGGAGCTCGAGCAGGCGATCCGGCTCATCCTCGGCACGGCGTGCGGCGAGCGGCCGATGCGGCCGGAGTTCGGCTGCCGGATCCACGACCACGTCTTCAACACCGGCCACCTCCGCGACCGCCGGGCAGATCGCGTACGACGTCCGCCAGGCCCTGGAGCGCTGGGAGCCGCGGATCGACGTCCGCGACGTCGGTGGTCAGCTTCGACGCGATGGAGTCCGGCGCGCTCTACGTCGACATCAGCTATCAGGTCCGCGGGCTGAACGACCCGCGCAACCTGGTCTTCCCGTTCTACGTCATCCCCGAGCACGAGCCGACGGAGCGCTCCCGGCCGGCTCCCGAGCCGACCTCGGCGTCTCCGCCAGCCGACCGGCCGGTTCTCCCGGAGGGAGTTCCTAGACATGCTGCCCGCACCCAATCTCGACGACCGGCACTTCCAGGATCTCGTCGACGACGCCAAGCGACTGGTCCAGCAGCGCTGCCCGACCTGGACCGACCACAACGTCTCCGACCCGGGCGTGACGCTGATCGAGGCCTTGGCCCAGATGGTCGACCAGCTGATCTACCGGCTCAACCGGGTCCCCGACCTCAACTACATCAAGTTCCTCGAGCTGATCGGGGTCGAGCTCCGGTCGCCCGCGGCCGCCCGCGGGCAGGTGACCTTCTGGCTGTCCGCGCCGCAGCCGCAGACGGTGCTGGTCCGCAGCGAGAGCCAGGTCGCCACCCCGCGTACCGACATCTCCGACCCGGTGGTGTTCAGCACCACCCGCGAGCTGGCGATCATCCCGTGCGCGTTCGCCCACGCGGCGCCCAGCCCAACCAGCGTCCACGCCGGTCGACACCACCGCTGACCCTCGGCCGCGGCGGGTTCCGGCGCCTTCAGCGCCTCGCCGGTGGTCGGCGACGCGCTGCTGATCGGGCTGTCCGAGGCCGTGCCGTCCTGCGCGGTGCTGCTGCGGCTGGACTGCCCGGTGTCCGGCCGCGGGCGTCGATCCGCGCCGACCCGCCGGTGGTCTGGGAGGCCTGGACCGATGAGGGCTGGGCCGCCTGCGACGTGGGCTCGGACGAGACCGGCGGGCTCAACAAGCCGGGCGACGTCGATCCTGCACGTGCCCGACAACCACCAGACCTCGGTCATCGCCCGGGAGCGCGCCGGCTGGCTGCGCTGCCGGCTGATCGAGGCCGCCGACGGACCAGCCGACCTACGTCGAGTCGCCGACGGTGATCGGCATCGAGGCGCACACCATCGGCGGCACCGCGCCGACGGTGCAACGCCGAGGTGGTGCACGGCGAGATCCTGGGCCGCTCGGACGGCACGCCGGCTCAGCGGTTCGCCCTGCAGCGGCGACCCGGTGGTCGCCTCCGACGCGCCGCTCGACCCTGACCGTGCTCGCCGGCGAGGAGCAGGCAGACCTGGACCGAGGTGCCGCACTTCGCCCAGTCCGGGCCGGACGACCGGCACTTCCGGATCGACGCGTACGCGGGCGAGGTGCAGTTCGGGCCGGCGCTCCGCGCGCGTCGGCGGCGGCCTGCTGAGCCACGGCGCCGTCCCGCCGGCCGGGGCGGTGCTGCGGCTCGACGCGTACCGGACCGGCGGCGGTCAGGCCGGCAACGTGGCCCGCGGCCAGGTGCGGGTGCTCAAGACGAGCATCCCGTACGTGTCCCGGGTGGAGAACCGGTCGCCGGCCGATCGGCGGCGCCGAGGCCGAGACCCTGGACGACGCCAAGGCGCGCGGGCCGCTGCTGCTCCGCTCGCGCGGGCCGGGCGGTGACGGCGGAGGACTTCGAGGAGCTGGCCCGCGACGTCGCCCCCGACGCGGCCCGGGTCCGCTGCGTGCCCGAGCAGGGCGCGACCTCGGGCGTCCGGGTGCTCGTCGTGCCGCACGTGGCCAGCGACGACGTCGGCCGGATCGAGCGCGCGGACCTCGATCCGCCGTGGCAGATCCTGGAGCGGATCAGCAACAGCCTCGACGAGCGCCGGCTGGTCGGCACCCGGCTGCTGGTCCAGCCGCCGGACTACCTGTGGCTGACCGCGGTGGTGAGCCTGAGCGCGCGGCCGCGGTTCGATCCGCGGCGAGGTGCGGACCGAGGTGCTGCGGGCGCTCTACCGGCTCTACCACCCGCTGGTCGGCGGGCCGGACGGCACCGGCTGGCCGTTCGGGCGGTCGGTGCAGTCCCACGAGGTGCACGCCGCCCTGGCCCGGATCCCGGGAGTGGACATGTCCCGGGAGGTGCGGGTCGCGCTCTTCCCGGCCGAGGCCGACACCGGTCGCCGCGGCGCGGCGGTCGAGCGGATGGACCTGCCCGACACCGGGCTGGTCTACTCCTTCGACCACCAGGTGCGGGTGACCCGATGAGAGGGCATGGTCGCCGGGCTGGCCAGCCCGCACCCGCTGGCCGACACCCTGCCGTCGATGCTGCGCGAGGATCCGTTCGCCCGCAGCTGTGCGAGAGCTTCGACGAGTGCTGGCGCCGGTGCTGCTGACCCTGGACACGTTCGCCGACTACCTCGATCCCGGCCACCACGCCGGAGGACATGATCCCCTGGCTGGCCCAGTGGCTGGGGCTCGGCGTCGACCTGAACGTCGAGCAGGCGCGGCAGCGGCACGAACTGCGGATCGCCGGTTCGCTCAACGTCACCCGCGGCACCCGGCGGAGCATCGAACTGGTCCTGGAGAACGCGCTCGGCATGCCGGGTCGAGGTCTCCGAGTCCGGCGGGGCGCGCTGGTCGCCGAGCCCGGGCGGGTCGTTGCCCGGGGAGCCCGACGCGACGATCACCGTCGTCGTCCGGCCCGCCGGCCGGGGTGACGGTGGACGTGGACCGGCTCGACGCCCTGGTCCGCTCGGTGAAGCCCGCCCACGTACGCCATGTCGTCTCGGTGCAGCCCGGCTGAGTCCGGCCGACTGCGAGGCACGCGCGTATCTGTCTGGTCACGAATCCCCTCATCCCGGCATCGGGTTCTACGATGAGGCCGGGCTCGTGCTGAGCAGGGAAGGCAGGTATGGCATATCGCCTAGGGATCGACCTCGGCACGACGAACACCGTCGCGGCGATCGCGGTCGACGGTGCCCCGGTGGCGATGGTCAGCCTGTCCGGCGTCCTTCCCGCAGATGCCGTCCATGCTGTTCGTGACGAGGACGGGCGGCTGCTGGTGGGTCGACGCGGCCGCGGCGCAGCGGAGGCCGATCCGTCGCGGGTGATTCAGACCCGCGGCGCCAACTCGGCACCGACGGCCCGCTGCGCGGCGGCGGAGGTCACTGCCGAGCGAGGCGACCGCCGCCGTGCTGTCAGCTTCGTCCGCGATCGGGCCACCGCGCAGCAGGGCGGGCCCCGACCGAGACGGTGCTCACGCTATCCGGCGCGCTGGAGCGAGTACCAACTCGAGTGCTTCGACCGGGCGATCGCCGCCGCCGACCTGGGCGCGGTACGCCGTGCACCGAGGCCGAAGCGGCCGCCGCCACGTACGCGCTCCGCAACGCGTTGCCCGACGGCAGTCGCGTCGCGGTCTACGACCTCGGCGGCGGGTCCTGCGAGGTGACCGTGCTGGAGCGAAGACGTCCGACCGGCCTCCGACTCGTCGGCGAGAGGTGAAGGCGCCGAGCATCCGTCGGGTGCCGACTTCGACGAGGCGGTGTTCCGGCTCGTGCTGGGCGGGCTGGGCGACCGCGGCCGCGACCTGAAAGCCGACGATCCGGAGGCCCGGGCCCGGCTCGCCGAGGTGCGCCGCGCCGTGCACCCGAGCCAAGGAGAGCTCTCCACCGAGCCGGAGGCCGCGGTCAGTGTCTCGTTGCCCGGCTACGCGACCAAGGTGCGGCTGAGCCGGAGCGAGTTCGAGTCGCTGGTCCGACCCGCGCTGCGGGACAGCATCGCCATGGTCGACCCGGGTTCTGCGTGGCGCCGGGGCGGCCCGCGCGGACGCTGGCGGCGATCGTGCTGGTCGGAGGCTGTTGCCGGATGCCGATCGTCTCCGAGGTGCTCGGCAGGAATTCGACGTGCCGATCGCGCTGGGACGCCATCCGGAGTACGACGTGGCCGTCGGTGCGGTGCTGGTCGAGCGGGCCACCCGGGATCAGCCCGACCAGCGTCGAGCAGCCGGCGCCGGAGCACAGCGAGGCACAGAAAAGCGCGCAACCTCAGGCTGAGCCGATCCCGGTGCCGGCCCCCGCTGCGCCGGCCACTCGCAGACATTGTCCCAGTCAGCACGTCCGACGACACTCCAGCCACGCAGAGCGTTGCCGCATCGCCCGTCACCTCCGAGGAGCCCCCCGTGATCTCCACCCTGACCGCGCCGCCCTCCCCTCAGCCCGACGAGGACGACGAGCCGACCGCACCCATTCCCACCGTCACGCCGCCTCCTCCTCTCGCGGCCCCGGTCGCTCCGGCGACGAGCTCACCGCCGGCCCGGCCGCCGACAATGGTGTACGCCGCGACGGCAGTGGCGACAGCGGCTGCGCCGTCGCCCGGGTCCGACGCACCCACCCAACTGCTGGGCGGTGACGGCGACCGATGGGAGTCCGAGCCGTACCTGACCGGCCAACCCACACCGGGGTACGCGGCGCAGTCGCCGGCTCAGCAACCGCCGGGGCAGTGTCCGCCGGGGTCAGCGCCCTCCGGGCGATCGAGGCCGCGCCCGCCGGCGGCCAGCCCACACGGCCGACCCAGCCGTACGGCGCGGGCGGCGCCGGGCGGGCCGGGCGGCTACCCGCCCGGCCCCGGCGGACCGGCGGTCCGGTTCTGGACCGTCCGGCTCCCGGCGACGGCTGATCTTGATCATCGCCGGGATCGTGGTGCTGGTCGGCTGCGGCGGTCGGCGTGGGGTCTGGCTGCGCCGGTCCGGCTCCAGCCCCGTCGCGGCGCCCGACCCCCGGGCGTGCGTGCTGCCGCCCCAGTCGATCCGCCGTCCGCTCCCCCGACCGCCAGTCCATCGGCGCCGCGAGCCCCAGCCCCCGACTCCCCGAGCGGTCGCCCGACAGCCCCAGCAGCGGTCCGCGGCCACCCCCTCCGCTCCGGCCCCGACCCTGCCGCACCGCGGCAGCATCTCCGGAGAGCGTGGTCGTCGTCCCGATGCGGCGGACGGGCGAGCGAGGACCGGGCGCTCTTCCTGGTCGACACGGAGGGCAGGCCGACCAGGTCGACCTGCGCGATCCCGCGGGGAGCAACGTCCGGCCCGATGATGCAGGCCAGCCGGGACACCATCATCTATCTCAACGACGGCGTCCTTCGGGTGATGGCCGCCGACGGTTCCGAGGATCGCAAGCTGTTCAACCGCGATCCCGCTGGGCTGCGACGAGGTGCAGAGCGCGTCCTGGAGCCTGCCCGAGCCCGAACGTGATGGTGATCGGATGCCGGGTCAGCAAGAGCAAGGTCACCCTGCTGGTGGTCGGCATGGACGGCCGGTTGATCCGCCGGCTGGATGCCGGCAAGGACATCGCCTCCGACTTCGCCATCTCACCGGACGGTGCAGACGGTCCTGTTCTGGGCCAGCGACACGCCAGGGTCGGATGGCGGGTCGCATCTACACCTTGCCGTTGATCGGCACCGGCGCGCCCAAGAGCCTTGACCGACTCCGCCGACGGGGTTGACGCCGACCCGGCGTGGTCACCGGACGGGACCCAGATCGCCTTCCGCCGCACCATCCCCGACGGTACGGAGAACGGCAACGAGGACGTCTACGTGATGAACGCCGACGGCTCGGGCGTTCGGGCGGTGGCGGAGACCAAGGGCCGGACTTCAAGCCGATCTGGTCGCCCGACGGCGAGAACCTGCTGATCATCTCCAACCGGAAGTCGGCCTTCGGCGGGCCCGCGCAAGGCCGTCGACCTGTGGCTGACCCGGGTCAGCGACGGGGAGGTGCTGACCCCGCTCGGGCTGGATGCGCGGACAGCATCACCCGCCCGTTCTGGACACAGCGCTGACTCCGCGGCGCTCAGAAGTCAGGAACGGCGGGCCGATGGTCCCCAGAGGCCCGGGGCTGGACAGGCCGAGGTCGGCCCATACCTGAGCCTGCTCCCGGCGGGCGACGGTGGCGGCGCTGTGGTCCCCGAGCGTGTAGTTAGATCGCGACCACCAGCTGCCAGGAGGAGTCGTGGTAGCGGTCCAGCGACACCGAGCGCCGGGCCAGCATCGAGCGCGTCGCGCAGTCGCCCGGCGGCCAACGCGTCCCGGGCCGCTTCGAGCCGACCGAAGCGGCCAGCAGCCGGAGCCGGGCCCGTTCCTCGACCGCCCATTCGGCCGGGCCGACCTCGGGCAGCAGGTCACCGGTGTAGCTGCTCGAGCGCAGCCAATCGCATCGGCAGGGCCTCCGGCTCTCTGGTCCGGGCGGGTGGGCCAGCCGCTCGAAGTCGGCCAGCTGGTCGGACGCCTCCGGGAGCTGCAGCGCGTACGCGTCGCCCGCGCCGGCGCAGCGCATCCTCGATGATCCCGCCCGCACCCAGGCACTGCCGGATGCTGGACACCGCCACCTGCAGGCTGCGGATGCCCGACGCGAGCGTGGCGTCCGGCCACAACGCGTCGACCAGCCGCTCGCGGTGCAGGTGCGGCCGTGATTCATCGCCAGCAGCATCAGCAGCGCGCGGACCCGCGGCCGCAGCTCCGCCAGGGCAGCTCGACGCCCGCAGCGGCGAGCGAGAAACCGCCCAGGCAGCGCAGCGTCACTCCCGAGATCCCCGGCTCGGAGCGGCAGGACTGGTCGGCGCCATCAGCCGGTGGGTGGCTGGGCTCGGGCGATCGCGGCTGCGCGATCGGCTCGGCCACAGCCGCCGCGTGGCTGACGCCCAGCCCGGCCGCCGTGCGGACGGCCGGCGCGGCCTGCTGCTCGGCCGCGGCGCCGACCCCGTCGGGCCGCCGGCAGGAGCGCAGCACGCCGCGCCCAGGACCCCGAGTACCGGCGCGCCGAAAGCTCGGCCGCGACATCCTCGGCCCGGCCGGAGCGGTACGCGTCGGCGAGGTCTGGTCGATCGAGCTGGGCGTACACCGCCCCGATGGCCAGCGACGTCAGAGGCAGACCGTCCACCGATCGCCGCTCCGCTCGAGGTCGTCCACCAGCTCGCTCGCCGCCGAACGCGCCACGGGGCGGGGGCGGCGGCGAGCATGATGGCCGCCTGCAGGCCCCGGGCGATCCGGGAGAGCCACGGCCAGCCGTGGACATCGGCGCTGAGCACGATCTCCTCGACCTGGCCGGCCGCGATCTCGTCGGGCTCGGTCAGCAGGTCGACGACGCGGGCAGGCCAGGCGCAGGGCGAGGGGCTCCCAGGCGACGCCCGACGGCGGGATCGGGGTGTGGTCGGGTCGCGCCCGGAGCTGCCGGGCGGCCCCGCGTCCGTCGCCGGCCAGCAGCATGGCCACCCCGCGGACCAGGGGGTGCGGGCTGCCCGGATGCGGTCCGCAGATCGCAGGTGACGCTGGCGGAGCTCGAAGGACAGCCGCAGCAGGCCGGTATCGACGTCGGGACCCTCCGGTGCGCGGCAAGATCGGGGGATGCGGGGCCTGCGGCAGCCAGATCGGCGACCGCGCTGCGTTCGACCGTGCAGCGGCGGCGGAACTCCGGGTCGTCCAGCAACGCCTCGGCCTGTCGGTAGGCGGCGACCGACTCGGCGATCTGGCCGTCCCGGGCCAGCCGGCGGGCGCCGGCCAGCACGAGCCCAGGATCGTCAGTCGGCGCACCGGGCAGCGAGAGCATGCCCCACAGCGCGTCGTCACCACTGACCGGGGCGGCGTTGCGGTTTGAGCAGTCGGGCCACCGCACCCCAGTCTTCGGCCCGGGCGTGGGCCCGGATCGCGGCCGCCGGGCCGGCCGCGTTCTCGAGCAGCTCGGCGCTGCGCGAGTAGAGTTTCCGCGACCGCTGCAGCCCCCAACTCGTCGATGAGCAGACGACCTCGAGGTGGGTCTGCAGCACCTGGTGGTAGTGGTAGGTCAGCCCGGCGTCGGTGCTGGTGGTGAAGAACTGCTCCCGTTCGAGCTCTGGCAGCACCGCCGCGCTGCCGGATGTGTCTGAGCAGGTCATCGCACAGATCGCCGGTCAGCACGCCGAGAGTTGAGGTGAGCAGCAGGAACCGGCGCCGGACCGGATCGAGACCGCCGAGAACGTTGCGGGCCAGGTAGGAGCGGATCAGTCGCGTCCGACCGCTGAGCTCCTCGACGGCTCGCTCCCGCTCGAGCCCGGCTGAGCTGGGCCGTGGCGAGTTGGAACAGTTGCAGTCCGGCCGCCCAGCCGCCGGTCCGCCGCGTCAGCGCCGCGGCGGCCTCGGGAGACAGTGGGGAGCCGTACACGGCCCGGAACAGCTCCTCCACTTCCCAGGAGCGGAACCGGAGATCCTCGCCGTCGAGCTGAATGAGGTCGCCGGATACCAACATCCGCGAGGTGTTGAGGTTGGGCGGACGCCGGCTGCCCAGGGTGACCCGAATCTTGCGCGGACGCAGGCCCAGGAAGCTCTCGAGCGCCGCCTCCGCCCGGGTGCCGGCGATCTCGTGCAGGTCGTCGATGATCAGCTGGGCAGGTTTCACGGCCGGGTCGTCCAAGGTGGTCACCAGGTCGGCGATCCGACCGCTCGTCGCGGCCTCGATCACGGCCGGCGCGCCCATGGCGGCTCCCAGCGTGTAGCCCAGGTGGCGGGTGAGGGCGAGCTCGTCGTCATCCTCGGTGCCTACGCGGTACCAGGCGGCGGCGTCATCGACTCCCGCGGCGAGGTGGCTGAGCAGCGTGGTCTTGCCGGAGCCGGGTGGTCCGAGCACCAGCCGCAACGGTGGCGGGCCCACGTTCAGCGGACCCTCGGACGCCAGCCGATCCAACCGCTCGCGGACGAGACCGCGCGGATCAGGACGCCTGACCTTCTCGAGGAAGATTACTGAGTCCAGCGCCTGCGCCGCTCCGCCGCGGGGTGCGATGCTCATGCCAGAAGAGAGGGGCCTGCGGGCGGTCTGGATAAAACGAACGTCTCCTCAGAGTCACAACGAAGCAGCTCTGATCCGCGGCTTGGCTTCGCCATCGTATATGGGACGCCGATCAAAACAATCGCCTGCCGACCTGGTAAGTCCTTCAGTGCTGGTGCGCCGCCAGCACCTCGACCCTTATCATAGGGAGCCCCACCACGGCCGGATAGGGGTCTAAGGCACCGGTATCCTTGTACCCGTTCTGCCCCAGGAAGGTTGGGTTAGCGTCCTCTGGGCGCTCGAGGACTGCGTTGACGAGCCACGCCGAGACCGCCGTCACGCCAGCAACACTGATCGATGCGCACGACGGGTGGATCGAGTGCGACTGCCGCTACCTTTCCGAGGGGTCCAGGGCCCTGCTCATCGCAACCGTAATAATGGTGATCACGCCGCCACCGAGAGCGGCGAATAGAGCACTTCTCGTTGCGTAGGCCTCGCACGTAGGCCTACGAGTTGCGTCGACGCTTGCTGCTCAGTGCATGACGTGGAATCAGATGGTTCTGGGTGCGCGTCTACTGTCAGACCCGGATGCAAATGGCCGGTTCACAATAAGCCGAGTCCCTACCGAACCCAGGGCGGTTCAGATCCGCGAACTGATCCTCGACCCCACCCACGACTACCAACCCCGCGGACTCCCGCCCGGACACCCAAACAGACGGAACGAGCTGAACCCACCTGGACCAAGACAGCAGACCAGATCCTGCAGAAAGCCAACCGTCCACAACTTCAGTTTCGGCCCCTAGAAATGCAACGATGTCCCGAGACACCTGTCAACGGTGTCCCGAGACATCACAATGGTGCGCCGCGAGGGAATCGAACCCCAACCCGCTGACGAAGAGTCGGGAATAGACGTGCTTGGAATCTGTGCAGGTCACTCTGCCCACTCTTGGCCACTTCGGCGCTCCTCTCGGTCGCTGGCCGTTGTTGGTGATCGGCCGAGGCGGTATCCGGGACGACGACGCCAGTGGCCGCCGCTCTCGTGGTCTCACAGCCTCAGGCGGGCGTGCCCTAGAGACCTTGGCATGAGGCACCATTCAGCCGTTCGATTCACTGGTCACCAACCTGTTGAGCACGGTCCAGACGTCCTCCAAGGCCCGTACCGCGAGGTCTCGTCAGGGCCTCACAACGTCAAGAAGCGATGGGGATTGATGCCACACGATGACAGGAGTCAATGTCGGCGTCCGCCCTAGTCAGCAGAGGTTTGACAAGCACTGATCGATCTCAGCAGTGGACGAGAAGTCTGCTGAAAT
>CAWAAK010000002.1:0-7412 GCA_963780005.1 uncultured Actinomycetota bacterium
CCGGTTGCCCGCCGGGGGAGACAACCCGCCCGGCGGAGCCGCACTGCCGCCGGGGCACACGCCGGTACCGCCGCAGCCTCCGTCGCAGCCGGAGGGGGTCTCCGGGCCGGGGCCGCAGCCCGGGCCTGGTGGACCCGCCGGCGGAGCGACGCCGCCCGGTCCGTACCCCGGACCTCAAGGTCCGCCCCCCGGATCGAACTGGCCGCCGGCGGGCCCCGACTACCGGTGAGTTCACCGGGCCGGATCGATCGGAGCAGGATCGACCCGATCGGAGACCCGCCACCGACGGGCGAGTTCGACCACGACCGGGTGGTCGCGGCCGTCCGCGAGATCCTGTACGGGATCGGCGAGAACCCCGAACGGGACGGCCTGCGCGACACTCCGGAGCGGGTGGCGAGGGCGTACGCCGAGATGTTCCAGGGCTTGCGGCAGGACCCGGAGTCGGTGCTGGCGACCACCTTCGATCTCGGGCACGACGAGTTCGTGCTGGTCAAGGACATCGAGGTCTGGAGCTCATGCGAGCACCATCTCGTACCTTTCACGGGCGTGGCCCACGTCGGCTACATCCCCAACGACGCCGGGCAGATCACCGGGCTGAGCAAGCTGGCCCGCTTGGTCGACCTGTACGCGAAGCGTCCCCAGGTGCAGGAGCGGCTCACCACTCAGGTGGCCGACGCCCTGCAGCGGATCCTGCAGCCGCGGGGCGTCATCGTCGTGATCGAGTGCGAACACCTCTGCATGACGATGCGGGGCGTACGCAAACCCGGCTCCAAGACCGTGACCAGTGCCGTCCGGGGCCAGCTCCGCAATACCGCCACCCGGGCCGAGGCGATGAGCCTCATCGTCGCCCGCCGCTGACTCCCGTCAAAGAGGAGGTGAAGCCTCGGTTGCACATAGGCTGAGGCCGATGGAGGCCGTACGCATTCGCGGGCTGCCCCAGCCAGGCCGCACGGTGGTCATGGGGGTGGTCAACGTCACCCCGGACTCGTTCTCCGACGGCGGGGAGTGGTTCGACCATGAGGCGGCCATCCGGCACGGGCGGCAGCTGCTGGCCGAGGGAGCCGATCTCATCGACGTCGGTGGCGAGTCCACCCGTCCGGGCGCTGACCGTCCCGACCGGGCCGAAGAGCTACGCCGGGTGCTGCCCGTGATCGAGGGGCTGGTCGAGGCCGGAGCTGCGGTGAGTATCGACACCATGCGCTCCGAGGTGGCCCGGAAAGCCGTGGGAGCTGGAGCGATCCTGGTCAACGATGTCTCCGGCGGTCAGGCGGACGCGGAGATGATCGACGCCGTGGCCCAGCTGGGCGTCCCGTACGTGTGCATGCACTGGCGGGGGCACTCCGCGGGAATGCAGGACCGAGCCCGCTACACCGATGTGGTGGCGGAGGTGATCGCCGAGCTCGGAACCCAACTCGAACGCTGCCGGGCCGCCGGGATCGACGACGACCGGCTGATCGTCGACCCCGGCCTGGGCTTCGCCAAGACCGGTGAGCACAACTGGCAACTCCTGCAGCGCATCGACGAGCTGGCGGCACTGGGTCGGCCGGTGCTGCTCGGGGTGTCCCGCAAGGCGTTCCTCGGCCGGCTTCTGGGCGATCCGGCCCAACCCGACCAGCCTCGACCGGCCCGCGAGCGCGACGATGCCTCGCTCGCCCTCACCGCTCTGCTGGCGGCCCGGCAGATCTGGGGCGTCCGGGTCCACACCGTACGACCTCATCGAGACGCCGTCGCGGTCGTGCAACGACTGGCGGCGCGCTGACGCCCGGAACTCCGACGAGCCCCGCGACCACGTCACGAATAGTGGCGCGGGTCGTCGCGAGCGGTCGGATAGGGTCCGGGGTGGGGAGGTGACGATGACGGCGGATCGAGTAGTCCTCACGGGTATCAGCGGCTTCGGCCATCACGGTCTGTTCGGGTTCGAGCGCAGCCAAGGCCAGCAGTTCGTGGTTGATCTGGTGTGCACTCTGGACTTGAGTAGAGCCGGCCGAAGCGACGACATCGCCGACACCGTCGACTACTCGGGACTGGCGTCGGCGGTCGTTGCCGATATCGAGCGAAACCCGCTCAATCTGATCGAGGCGTTGGCCGAGCGCATTGCCCGGACCTGCCTCGGGGTGCCCAGGGTGGAGACGGTGGAGGTCACCGTGCACAAGCCGCAAGCACCCCTGCCTGTACGAGTTGGCGATGTCGCCGTCTCACTGACGAGGAGCAATCATCAATGAGCAGCCCTAATCCCCACGCCATCGACGCCGACACTCTGAGCGGAATGAAACCGCTGCGCAAGGTCGTCTACTCCATCGGCTCCAACCTCGGCGACCGGCTCGGCAATCTCCAGGGGGCGGTCGATGCGCTGCGCGATACCCCGGATGTGATCGTGGTCGACGTGTCCTCGGTCTATGAGACCGACCCGGTCGACGCACCCGAGAACAGCCCCCAGTTCCTCAACATGGTGGTGGTGGCGGAGACGACACTCGAGCCCCGGACACTGCTCGAACGCGCGTTGGCCATCGAGGACGCCTTCGGACGCGAGCGGGGCCCCGAGCGGTACGCCCCTCGTACGCTCGACGTCGACCTGATCATGGTCGGTAACACCGAGTCGGACGTCGAGGATCTGCGGCTGCCGCATCCCCTTGCGCACCAACGCGGGTTCGTCCTCGCCCCCTGGCACGAGATCGACGCGAAAGGCGAGCTCCCCGGACGAGGAAAGCTGGTCGACCTGCTGGCCCCGATGGATGTACACGGGGTGGTCCGGCGCGACGACCTCGTCATCGAAGGCGACTGAGCGGGCGGAGGTTTGGCCACTCCACCGACCGGGGGTTCGGTGCGCCCGACGCCCCGGCGCGCCCTGGTGATTGCCGCCCTGGTCGGGGTGATGGCGGGCTGGTTGGTCGTGATCGCGGCCAACGCGCTCGGGGTCGTGCCGCCGCAGGTGCCCTGGACCGCGCCGCTCGGCGTGCTGGTGATCGCCGCCCTGGTCGGAGTGCTCGCCTACACCACCTGGCAGCGGATCCAGGTCCGCCGGGAACGGGTGGAGGCGCAACGCGCGGTGGCGTACCTGGTGCTGGGCAAGGCGTGTGCCCTGGCCGGCGCGATGGTGGCCGGAGGCTACTTCGCCTTCGCGTTGCTGTTCGTGACGCGCTGGGAGGCCGATGCGCCTCGGGAGCGGGTGATCAGGGCCGGCATCGCCGTCGTGGCCGGGCTCGGATTGATGGTGGCCGGGCTGTTCCTGGAGCGGGCCTGCCGGGTACCGCGGAGCGACGACGAGGACGACGACCTCGACACCGTGAACGGCGACGAGAGCTAAATCCCGGGCCGGCGGAGTCCGCGGGCATATCGTGACCGCGTGACTTCCCCCTCGCTGCTGACGGACAAGAGAGCCGCACGATCGTTGCCGCCCTCCACGCTCCGACGGGCCGCCACGATCGTGCTCGTCGTGGGCACGATCATCTCGGTCGCCGCGGCCTTCGGGCCGGTCTGGGTCGTCCGCCTCGGTGTGGTCGTGGCCGTCGCCGCCGCTGTGATTGCGACCCTGCTGGCCTGGCGGGAAGTGCGCGCCGACCGGCGTCGACACGCGGCGGCGATGCTGGCCAGCACGCGCGCCCACGGAGAGACCCTGCGCACCGAGCGCGCCCACAACTCCGGCGTCCTGCAGGTCGTCACCGAGCGCAACGTAGCGGCCCTGGGAGAGATCAGCCGCCAACAGACGGTTATCGCCCAGCTGCGCGGCGAGGTGTCGTCGTTGAAGGGGGACCGGGCCGCGCTCTCCGCCGAGATCACCCGTCGGCAGGAGGTCATCGCGTCGTTGCAGGACACCGTACGGGCCCGCGAAGCCGAGTTGGCGGCGCTGCTCGAGGACGTCGAGGGCGGCGCTGATGACGACGCCGAGGGCGCTCATGTGCACGCCATGCCCCGGCGGGTGCGGGTGGATCAGGTGGGGGAGCCGGGGAGCGTCGCCTCGGCCGAGCTGTGGACCGACGACACCCACCCCACCGTCGTCGACCTGGATCTGAGCGGCCTGGACTACGAAACCGCGGGCGAGCCCGTCCTGCCCAACTACGAAGAGGACCGCAGGCTCGCCTGACGCTCCGGTCGGCTCAGCCGGCTGCTCGCCGCAGCTCGGTTCGGCCCCCTCGGTTCGGCCCCCTCGGTTCGGCCCCCCTCGGTTCGGCCCCCTCGGTTCGGCCCTGGGTGCGATCTGCGCGAGCATGTCCCCTATGCCCTCACCGACTGTGTCGTCGTTCGTCGAGCTGCCACCGCTGCCATCGTCGGGGCAGGTGCCGGGACGGTTGCGGGCGGAGCCGCCGGGCTGGGTGCGCGAGGTCGACGTGCTGGTCATCGGGTCAGGGATCGCCGGACTGACGGCGGCGTTGGAGTGCCGAGATCTCGGCCGGGTGATGGTGGTGACCAAGGACGAACTGGCCGCGGGATCGACGCACTGGGCCCAGGGCGGGATCGCCTCGGTCCAAGCGGTCGGGGACACGGTGGACGAGCACGTCGAGGACACCCTGGTCGCCGGCGCGGGCCTGTGCATCGAGGAAGCGGTCCGCGTGCTGGTGTCCGAGGGTCCCGACGAGGTGGCCAAGCTCATCGCCCGCGGCGCGGAGTTCGACCGGGACCCGGCCGGCGCGCTGGCGCTGACCCGGGAGGGTGGCCATCACCGCAACCGGATCGCCCACGCCGGCGGAGACGCCACCGGAGCCGAGATCGAACGGGCCCTGGTGTCGGCGGTCACCGCCGATCCGGCCATCGAGTTGGTCAGCCACGCGGTGGTGCTCGATCTGCTGCCCGCCGTGTCCCGGCCCGGTGCGGCGCCGGCCGTGGCAGGAATCACGCTGCACGTGCTCGGGGAGGGAACCCGGGGCGGCGTGGGCGCGGTGCGGGCCCGGGCCGTCATCCTGGCCACGGGCGGCATCGGCCAGGTGTACGCAGTGACCACCAATCCGCCGGTCTCCACCGGCGACGGGGTGGCCGTCGCGCTTCGCGCCGGTGCGCGGCTTCGCGACGTCGAGTTCATCCAGTTCCACCCCACGGTGCTCTACCTCGGGTCGGGCGTTCGCGGCCAACTGCCGCTGGTCAGTGAAGCCGTACGGGGCGAGGGCGGCCACCTGCTCAACGGCTCCGGGGAGCGCTTCATGGTCGGGCAGCACCCGCTCGCCGAGTTGGCGCCGCGGGACGTGGTGGCCAAGGGCATCATGCGCGAGATGGGAAAGGAGGGCTCCGACCACGTCTACGTCGACGGCCGGATGCTCGGTGAGGAGATCTGGCGCGTCCGGTTCCCCACCATCCTGCAGAGCTGCCGGCGGGCCGGGATCGACCCGGTGGTCGACCTCATCCCGGTCGCCCCCGCGTCGCACTACTTCTGCGGCGGGATCGAGACCGATCTCAACGGAGCCACGACACTGGCCGGGCTCTACGCGTGCGGGGAAGCAGCCTCTTCCGGCGTACACGGGGCCAACCGACTGGCCTCCAACTCGTTGCTGGAGGGGTTGGTGTTCGCCCGCCGGATCGCGGCGGCGCTGCACAGCGATCTGCCTCCGCTCCGCGAGGTGGCGCCCGACGCACGGCCCGCGGGGCTGCTCAGTCCCTCGGTCGTGCCGCGGTTGCAGCGGGCCATGAGTCGGTACTGCGGTGGCCTCCGGCACGCTTCGGGCCTCGAGGCCGCCGCGGCCGAATTGAGCCAACTGCTTCCCGACGACGGCGCCGATCCCGGGGTCGTGTCCTGGGAAGCCACCAACCTGGTCACCGTGGCCGATGCGATCGTCGCGTCGGCGTGGCTGCGCCAGGAATCGCGCGGTTGCCACTGGCGCAGTGACTTCGAGGAGCGGCGGGACGACTGGCACGCCCATCTGGTCACCTGGTCGGAGGGTGGTCGGCTCCGGCACACGGCGGTGCCCTCGCGCAGCCCGGAGCTGATCGCCCGATGAGGGCGACCCGACTGGAGGAACTCGAGGTGCGAGTGGCGGAGCGGGGTCTCGACCTTCCCGCCGTTCGGCAGATCGTGGAAGACGCGCTGGCCGAGGATCTCGGCGCCCGCGGGGTCCTCCCGGCCGGTGTCGGTGCCGGGGTGGACGTGACCTCGGTAGCCACGATTGCGGCCGACGCGGTGGCCACCGGAGAGCTGATCGCCCGCCGGGACGGAGTCCTGGCCGGAGTCGATGTGGCGGCCTACACGCTGGGGCTGGTCTGCGCGCCCGCCGGACCGTTCCAGATCGACTTGCTGGCCGGGGACGGCGCCTCCGTACGTCGTGGGGACGTCTTGCTCAGGGTCGAGGGGAATTCCCGCTCGGTGCTCAGGGCGGAGCGCATCGCCCTGAATCTGATCACCTTGATGTCCGGGGTGGCCACCGCCACCCGGGCCTGGGCGGACGCGCTGGCCGAGACGAACGCCCGGGTCCGGGATTCGCGCAAGACGGTGCCGGGACTCCGGATGCTGCAGAAGTACGCGGTCCGAATCGGCGGCGGGGTCAACCATCGGATGTCGTTGGCCGACGCGGCCTTGATCAAGGACAACCACATTGTGGCGGCCGGGGGAGTGGTGCCCGCCTATCGGGCCGTCCGCGCCGCCTTTCCCGGGCTCGGCGTCCAGGTGGAAGTGACCAGCGCCGAACAGGCTCGCGACGTCATCGCCGCAGGGGCCGACGACCTTCTGCTCGACAACATGAACCCGTCCGACATGGCTTTGATCGTCGCCGAACACGCAGCGGCCGACGTGCGATTCGAAGCCAGTGGGGGACTAACTCTGGGATCGGCCACCGAGGTCGCAAAGAGCGGTGTCGATTTTATTGCGGTCGGTGCAATTACCCACTCCGCGCCCATCCTCGACATTGCCTTGGATCTGGTGACCAGGCGCCTGAGGTTTTCGGGTAATATCTCGTGCGTCAGGTGCGAAACAAACATATATCGGAGGTCGGCGTGGCCCAGCGCGTACAGATTATTCTGGAGGACGATTACGACGGCGGAGAAGCGGACGAAACCGTTTCTTTTGCTCTTGATGGGGCCGAGTACGAAATCGACCTATCCAGTCAGAATGCTGCCCAGTTGCGCGAGTCGCTGTCGGTGTGGCTGGCGCACGCGCGCAAGACCGGCGGTCGCCGTCGGCGGACGACCAAGTCTTCGGAGCCGTCCAGCCCGAGCGACATCCGGGCGTGGGCGCAGAGTCAGGGCCTCGAGGTCAGCAGCCGGGGTCGGGTCTCCGCCGAGGTGCGCGAGGCGTACCAGAAGGCGCACAGCTGAGACTTGTACGCTGCCAGCGAACACAAGGGCGTCTCGCGCCCGAATCTGCCGCAACCGGGAATCGCTGAGCCGGATCGTGCGCTGAATCCGGCACGGAGGGGTGCCTGGCGAGGTGCACGCACACGTTCGGGCGGTGTCGATTCGTTCCAGGCGTAGCCGTGACTCCTCCGAACTGGAGT
>CAWAAK010000003.1:0-4286 GCA_963780005.1 uncultured Actinomycetota bacterium
TCGCCGGGAGGAAGCCGACCAGCGACCTCTGCGGGCTCCGCTTCACCCGCGTGGCGTAGCGGAGCACGTACGCGACCGTGACCGCCGTCGGCACCAGCCACATCAGGGCCCGCAGGCCGATGCCGTCCCCGATCGACACCCCGGCCGCCGAGGACGCCACGCCGATGGCGAACGGAATCACCGTCGAGGCCAGCACGCCCACCCCCGCACCCAGGATGATGGCCCCCACCACCACCATCCGGTCGTAGCCGAGTGCCAGCATCAGCGGCACGATAAGGCCGTAGAACCCCAGCGTCTCCTCGGCGAAGCCCTCGACGCTGCCAGGATGAGAACAACACCATCACGCCGGCGATCAGCAGCCAGCCACGGTCGGCCAGCCGGATCGCGAGCCGGCCTCCCCCGCTCAGGGCGCCGGTGAGCGATCACACGACATGAAGATGCCGATGGCGAGGACAAGAAGAAGACGGCCGCGCTGCTACAGGTCGCCGTGTTGTCGGGTCCAACCCGGCCGTCGGCGCCACGTATCCCGTACAGCCGTTGACCGGCGCCAGGAACAGGTCCGGAGACCCGCGCCCGAAGGATTCCGGGCGGCGACGGTGGCGTAGGAGCCGGCGATCGGGCGACCGTCGGCGTCGCGACGATACTCTCCGGCCGGGATGACGAAGGCCAGCACCCAGATAAGCACCGTGACCGCCGCGAGCACGGTGAACGCGCTCGGGAAGTGCCGACCTTGGTCTCGGTCGGCGCCTCGGGCGGTCAGCTCAGGAGACATCTCGAGGCGGCGCCGCGAGCGCTGGAGGAACTCGACCATGGCGATCACGGTCCGCCGGATCTCGTCGATGACCACCCGCTCGTTGGGGGCGTGCAGATTGCACTGCATGTCCTCGGCGCCGAACAGCAGGACCTCCGCGTCGGGAGCCGCCCGGTGCAGCCCGCTGACCAGCGGGATGGCGCCACCGCTGCCGATCTCGATCACCTCCCTCCCCCACGCGGCGGTCAGTGCGGCCCGAGCGGCTCGGTAGGCCGGCCCCCGGTCGTGGCCTCGAAGCCCGTGCCCACGTCCCCGCGCTCCACGGTGAGCGCCAGCCCGAAGGGCCGGAGCGCCTCCAGATGACGGACCAGCGCGTCCTGCGCTTCCCGGGCGTCCTGGAGCGGGTGGAGCCGCAGGTTGATCTTGGCCCGCACGTACGGGACGACCGCATTGACCGCGCCCTCCACGGCCGGGACGTCCATACCCACGATCGTGAGCGCGGGACCCGACCACAGCCGGTCGGCGATCGAGCCGCTGCCGAAGAGCGGGGTGTCGGGTGCGATCCCGGTCATGATCTTGAACTCGGCCTCGTCGATCGGCGTCGGCCCCGGGCCAGGTCTCGTCGCGCAATCCGGCGACAGCGACGTTGCCGGCCGCATCGTGCAGGGTGGCCAGAGCGTGCGTCATGGCAATCAGGGCGTCGGGGGCGGGACCGCCGTATTCGCCGCTGTGTTTGGGTTCCGTGAGGGTGCGCAGCGACACGATGACGTCCGCGGTGCCGCGTAACGCCGTCGTGAACGTCGGAACCCCCGGCTCGATGTTGCCCATGTCGGCGATCACCATCGCGTCACAGGCGAACAGCTCGGGATGTTCGGCCGGATACGCGTCGAAAGGGCTGCCCCACTCCTCCTGACCCTCGAAGACGATCGTGAGGGTCACCGGCGGCCGGCCGGTCCCCAGTGTCCGCAGGGCCCGGAGGGCGCCGAGTTGGCAGATCACGTTCGACTTGTCGTCGGCCACCCCGCGGCCGTAGATCATCCCGTCGATCTCCGTGGGCTCGAACGGCCTGGTGCGCCACAGCGATTCGTCGCCCGCCGGCTGCACGTCGTAGTGGGCGTAGAGCAGGACCGTCGGAGCGCCGGGCGGGCCGGGCAGTGACGCCACGATGATCGGTGAGGTGTCGGGGAGGTCGAGACGATCGATCTGCTCGACACCGGCGTCGCGGAGCAGAGCCACGAGGAGATCGTGGGCCTCGATCACCCGAGTCTTGTCGAAGCCGTCGAAGGCGATGGAGGGGATCGCCGTCAGTCGCTTGAGGTCGGCGACCAGCTGCGGCATCAGTTCATCGACGGTGCGTTCGAGCTCACTCATGCGCCCATCTTGTCGGCGTCAGTAGTGGATGGTGGCGAATTCGCCCACGTCGACGAACCCGACCCGGCGATACGTGGCCACCGCCGGATGGTTGAAGTCGTTCACGTACAGCGAAACGGTGGGGGCAGTCCGGCGAGCCAGCTCCACGACAGCCGCCATGGCTGACGCGGCCCGGCCCTGGCCGCGCAACTCCGGGTCCAACCAGACGCCCTGCACCTGGCAGACCGAGCCGGCGACAGAGCCGATGTCCGCCTTGAACAGCACCCGGCCGCCCTGGATCAGCCCGAACGCCCGCCCCGACGTGATCAACTGCCGTACGTAGAAGCGGTAACCGGCCGGCTTGCCCTGCTCAGGTGAGACGCCGACCTCTTCGGTGTACATCTTGACGGCGGCCTCGTGGTAGGCGTCCCAGTGTTCCAGCGTGACCCGCCGCACGCGGGGATCGGGGGTGACGGGCGGTGTGTGGTCGACGGCCATCACCGGTTGCCGGGGCCGCACGTCGCGTACGGTCGACCAGGGTGTGCCCCAACGCTCCGACAGAATGCGCCACAGCGCCAGTGCGGCCTGCGACGGCCCCACGATCGAGTAGCACATCCGCTCCGGGCCGGCGAACTCCGACCAGGCGCCGATGGCCTCGGCATCGGCGTTCACCGGGACGAGGTTGGCCCCGGCGTGACACAGCGACCGCAGCACCCCGTCCCGCTCGAAACCCCAGACGGGGCAGCCCAGGCTGCCCGCTTCCAGGCCGGCGCTGTGGATCCGGGAGCTGACGAAGACGTTCTCCACCGGGTTCAGGGCGAGCACCCGCATCGCCGCGGGCAGGTCGGCTCGGTCCAGGATGCGCACTCCCCTGGGCTGGCGTCGGGTCAGTGCCCCGGACCGGTGACCCTGCGTCATGTCAGCCGACGCGTACTTCGGGGGCGCCTTCCCCAGCCGGCATCCCGTCGGCCAGGCGCATGGCTTCCTCGATCAACGTCTCGACGATCTCACTCTCCTTGACCGTCTTGATCACTTCGCCCCGGACGAAGATCTGCCCCTTGCCGTTGCCGGAGGCGACTCCCAGGTCGGCCTCGCGAGCCTCCCCGGGCCCGTTGACCACGCAGCCCATCACGGCCACCCGCAACGGGACCTCGAGGCCCTCCAGGCCGGCCGTCACCTCCTCGGCCAGCGTGTAGACGTCGACCTGAGCCCGCCCGCAGGACGGACAGGAGACGATCTCCAGCTTGCGCGGCCGCAGGTTGAGCGACTCCAGGATCTTGATCCCGACCTTGACCTCCTCGACCGGCGGCGCCGACAGAGAGACCCGGATGGTGTCCCCGATGCCCTTGGCGAGTAGGGCACCGAAGGCGACCGCCGATTTGATCGTTCCCTGAAAGGCGGGTCCGGCCTCGGTCACTCCCAGGTGCAACGGATACTCGCAAGCCTCGCTCAGCAACTCGTAGGCGCGGACCATGACCACGGGGTCGTTGTGCTTGACCGAGATCTTGAAGTCACGGAAGCCGTGCTCCTCGAACAGGCTGGCCTCCCAGAGGGCGGACTCGACCAGCGCCTCCGGCGTCGCCTTGCCGTACTTGGCCAGCAGCCGCTTGTCCAGCGAGCCGGCGTTGACCCCGATCCGGATGGAGGTGCCGCGATCGGCGGCGGCCTGCGCGATCGCCTTGACCTGATCGTCGAAGGCCCGGATGTTGCCGGGATTGACCCGGACGGCCGCGCAGCCGGCGTCGATCGCGGCGAAGACGTACTTGGGCTGGAAGTGGATGTCGGCGATCACCGGGATCTGCGACTTGGTCGCGATGGCCGGCAGCGCCTCGGCGTCGTCCTGACTCGGCACGGCCACCCGCACGATGTCGCAGCCGGTCGCGGTGAGCTCGGCGATCTGCTGCAGCGTCGCGTTGATGTCGGACGTCAGCGTGGTGGTCATCGACTGCACGCTGATCGGCGCGTCGCCGCCGACGTCGACCTTGCCGACCTTGATCTTGCGCGTCGGTCGGCGCGCAGCGAGGGTGGGCGGCGGCATCGGGGGAATGCCGAGATCGATACTCATCGGGGCCATTCTGGTTGGAGTGTTCGGCTCTCTCAACTGACTGCCGGCAGTCCAGGGTAGCCCGCCGGCGGCGGGTGACGTTCCGGGCGCAGGTGCCTTGGACCGGAGCTAGAAGAGTTT
>CAWAAK010000004.1:0-7615 GCA_963780005.1 uncultured Actinomycetota bacterium
TCTTGCCGTCGCCGTACCCGGCGAACCCGGCACCCTCGACGCAGACTGCGACAACCTTGGTCTTCTCGGCGTCATCGCTGCGACCTGGCTCTGACCACGGGAACGACAACTTGGGCAGCAGGACGCGCTGAGTCTCAGTATCTTGGCGCTTTCGTCGAGTCAGGCCCGTCCATACCCTGAGCGTTCGATTCAGGCGCCGCGCGTATTCGAGCCAACCCGGCTTGGATCGTCGCCGGAAGGGGACCCGCTTGCGGGTCTGCGCGGTTGCCGTCGGGCTGCCCGGTGAACCAGGCTCAAGGTGCCCTCAACGGGACCGTCCATACACACAACCACTGGTGAGCAGCCGCTACCTCACACGCTGCACTCAACCACCGTCGATTGAGTGGATGTGTAGGCCTCGCGGCGCCACGCGTTGATCGGACATACTCGCGCGGCCAACGTGTCGACCTGGTACGGCTAGCCGTGTTTGGAAGCTTTGAGCGTCCCTCCCGGCTGGGCGACCTCGCCCAGCCGTTCGGGGGGGGGGGGGGGGGGGGGGGGGGGGACGATCCCCGCTGAGTGGGACCTGCGCTGAGGGGTCCGTCTTCAGCGAGACCGGAGATCCCTGTGCGGCGCTAGTTCTGCGCTCAGGCTGGCGGCCCGTTGGGGATCGCGGTGATCGTTCAGGTCGTGCGGCGCAGCTCGCGGATGTCCCGCATCCGGCCGCATGATCATGATCGGTTCGGATCGAGTTGGTGGTTTGTGCGGGTGTTCAGGGTTTCGCGGGTTCCATTTCGGCGAGCATTGCTTCGAGTGCGGCCTGGTCGGGTCCGGTGAACGGGTTGGCGTCGGGGGCACTTTCCAGGGTGTTCAGTAGGTTTGCTGCGGCGCCGTGGGCGGCAGGGAGGTGAGTGCAGAGCACGACGGGTGGGTTGAGTCGGCGTAGCGGCTCCATCGATGCCGCGAAGGCGTTCCGGTCGACTCCGCTCACCCACGGGCTGTCCACGGTCGCCCAGAGCCGCTGTCCGGCGATCAGGTCGTCGTGGGGCACCTCTTGATGTCGGCAACGGCGGTTAACTCGGCGCTGGCCATGGGTGCGCCGAAGCAGTCGGAGGTGAAGCAGGTGCCGGTCAACTCGTCGTAGAAGCCCGTCGTCGCGGGGCTGTCGTAGACCGGGGGGCGGAAAGCGCTCAACTGCGGTCGCCGAGGTCGAAGGACTGTCCCGGGTTGAGCAGGAAGACTCGATGGCGGGTCAATCTGGTGCTCCAGGGTGAGGATTCCCAGCCCGAGGAACGTGGTGATCAGCCGTGCGGACGGTGCGGCTTCGAGGATCTTCATCAAGCTGCCGGTGTGGTCGCGGTCGGGGTGCGTCAGGTAGATCCACCGAAGATCGGCCGGCTCGATGTGGGACCACAACGTCTCCAGGAAGGCTGGCTGGGAGGTGGGCAACCCGGTGTCGATGAGCATCGGCTGCTCGGCGTGCAGCAGGTAGGCGTTGACGGGCAGAAAGCCCAGGCCGGGGATCGGTGCGGCGTCGGTGAGGGCGACGACGTCGGGGGCGGGCGGCTGACACGTGCATGGCGATTCTTCCTGATCACTCGTCGGCCGCTGGTGGGGCGAACAACTCGAGTTGGATGTTGTCGGGGTCACGGAAGACGAGTACCGAGCCATAGGGCTCGTCGGCGATGGGTGACTGGGTGAGTGGCCGGTCAGCAGCCTCGGCGCGTGCCACACCGTTCGTCTCGAGGTGCGACTGCCAGGCAACCAGATCCTCACGGGTTGGCACGGTGAGGCCGGCATGGTCCAGTCCGGTACGTGACTCAGCGAAGACCTCTCCGTCGTTCGAGTCGTGGCGGTGCAGGGCGATGACGAGCTGCCAGGCGTCGTCGCTGAACATCTGGGCGAAACCGCCGGCGTGCGGCACGTCCATCCGGTAGCGGAGTCCGAACACCCGCCCGTACCAGTCGACGCTGGCGTCGAGGTCACGGACGGTGAGCGCGAGGTGGTGCAGTGCTGCGGCGGCGACCGTCATGAGCTTCCCTTCTTTCAGTTGGGCTGCCCCGCGCCGGGGCCGGCTTGGTGGTTCTGTTCTCCAGTCGCGGCACAACCAGCTCGACGGCGTCGTCCAACAGACGGACCCAGCGGGTGCCGCCGGGGTCGTTGGCGATCTGCTGGCTGATGAGGCCACTGATGACGGCAGTGAGCAGGTCGAGGTCGCTCCTGGGTGACCTCGACGACCGCCCGAAGCGGTCGCGTGCAAGACCTCGTACGCCTCCTGCGCAAGGGCGTAGGCCTCAGGCGACGGCTCAAAGCCGGGGATCGTGCGCTGCGACAACAGCTGAAAGCGAACCGGATCCTCGACCGAGAACTCGACGTAGACGCGAGCAACGTTGCGCAGGACCGTACGCAAGTCATCACCGCCCGTGGCGGCCCCAGGGCGAGTAGCGCGCGATATCCCTGAGCGAACATGGCGTCGTACAGGCCGTGCTTGGAGTCGAGGTAGGAGTACAGCGACGCTGGAGCCATTCCCAGCCGACGAGCCAGGTCACGCAGCGACAGGCCCGCGAGCCCATGCTGACGCGCCAGGTCCCACGCCGACTCCACGATCCGGTCCAGCGCCTCCGCACGCCGCTTGGCAACCCAATCATCAGTCGATTCTCCTAACACTGTTCGAGTGTGCTCCCCAAGCTTCACCTCGTCAAGAGGATTCAGGCCGAACAGCCGTCGGGGTTGCAGCCTCAGTTCAAGATCGCTGAGACCCTTCGGCGAGACGGCTGTGCTTCGAGTGGTCGACCGCTCGCCCGTTGTGGTAGATGCACGCGCGGCGAGGACTGAGCCCTCGCTGCTGCTGCGGTTGTTGAGTCCGTCTGGCAGACGCCTCTCGGCGAGTGGCCGCTCGCAGCGGCGATGGGTCAGGCCCGGGGGTCTGCACCAGACGGCACGAGGCTCAACGCTCTAGAGCGGGCAATATTCCCGCCCGCTCATCGACCGCGTTTCGGCACACAGTGACATCAGCAGCGGGCGGCATCGTGTCGGCGGCAGAACCGCCATGTGCCGTTCCTGCTAGCGCGGTTGTCGGAGGAGGGTGTCGATCTGGGCTGGGGCGGTCTGGAGGCGCAGGGCGGTCACCTGGTGGACGAGGTGGGCGGCGAGGTCGTGAACTTTGGTGTTGGTGTTCTGGCTGTGGTGGCGCAGCAGTTCGAAGGCGGTGTCGGCGTTGATCCGGTAGGTCAGCATGAGGATGCCTTTGGCCTGCTCGATGACCGCCCGATGCTTGGCGGCTTCGTTGACGGCATGGTTCGCCGCTGCCCGGGTCGCGCCCAGACGGAGCGTGGTGAGATCGACGACATGACCGACCAGCCACGGGCCGGTGGCGGCGGTGAGCCCGTCCATCCGCAGCAGGGCAGACATCGACACCCCACTGGGTTCGTCGTCGCTGATCTCCGCGGTGATCAACACCGAGCGGATGCTGCCGTCGGCGGCATGGACGCGACACGACACCATGACCTGGTCACCGTGTTCGACGGCGGCCCGGAACGCGTCGGCGGCCAGTGACCGTTCGTCGTCGGCGACATGCTGCAGCAGGGTCTGCAGCGACGCCGAGCCCCTACGGGCGGGGCAGCCCAGGATCGCCGCCAGCTGCTCGTCCCACACCCACTGGTCTGCGTGGGGCCGGCCGAGGAACCGGCCGACCCGGTCATCGAGTCGTCCGCTGAACCGGGCCAGCAGCTGCTCATCCGCTGGGGAAACCCCACCGCCGCTGACCATGCTCAATTGTGCCGGAGACCACGTTCAGGCACCGTTCGGCTGGGTAGGAACCTGGCCAGGAGGGTTCGCGTGCCGGTGCGTGGACGGTTCCAGGTTCCGGCGGTTCAAAGAGGCAGCCGCCGGAACCGCCTTTTCGTGCCCGACCGACGACAGGCCGTGCACGAGCAGGCGCGCAGATCCCCCGTCCGCGAACCGACCCTCGTGCAGGACACGCAGCAGCCGACCGTCCCTGCGATAACGCCGGCCGAACGCTCGGGCAACGCTGTGGTGTGACTAGGTTGGCATCACGATGCGATCCTTGGTGAGGACTCGGGTGGTGGAGTCGGCGACCACTGTCGCCGGTAAGGCGTTGGCCGGGCTGTTCTTTGTTATCGGCAAGGTTCGCACTTCCTCTGCGAGGGCGTTGCATCCGCGAGGAGAGCTCCGTCGGGCAGTGCTTGCCCGGCATGGGTGTGAGTGGCCGACCGGCGTGCCTTGGCTGGACGGCGCTGGTACCGAGGAGGTGCTGCTGCGGTTCTCCCGTTCTGTTGGTCTGCCCGAACGGTTGCCGGACGTGCTCGGCTTGGCGGTGCGGGTGTCGCTGGAGAGAGGGCGGCCGTGGAGACCTGCTGCTGGCCACCACCGGCGCTGGCCGGTGGGGTCGTTTTCTCCTCCGGCTGGCTCGCCGTCGAGGAGCGTTCTACAGCAGCCTGTTTCCGTACCGATCTTTCGCCGGTCCGCTGCTGCTGGCGGCATGCCCGCTCGACGACGACGGCTGCCACTTCGAGTTCGTCTGTGCACGTCCGGGGGGACGGTGGTCTTCCTTCGGTCGGCTGAGCGTCCGGCCGGCGATCGAACGAGGCCACGACACCTCGACCGCTTTTGATCCGGTGCTCAATGTGGTACCAGGTCTGGACAGCTATGCCTGGGCCGCTCACCTGCGACGGTTTGCCTACGCCGCCTCGCGACGAGCCCGAGCCGCTCCGCTACTGCGCATGCCATAAGTGGACCGTCTCCGGGCATCCGCCATTGCGCTGTCGCCATGTCACATGTTGCGCTCAAACAACTCTCAGCGGCACGCGAGGTCGCGCCCTCGAGAACGTTGTCGCCGTTGGCTGGCTGGCGGCGGTCGCTTAGATGCTCGCTGGGCGGTGCATCAACGACCTCGACGCCGGGAGAGGGTGACCCGGGCGTACCTGGAAGGATCGCCGTTGATCGTCGTGCGACTCAACCGCTGCCTTGGCTCCGATGAGGCGGTCGCGATCGTCATACGGGCTCTGCGCGAGATCAGCTCTGTGCGGGGAACAGCTCATCGAGTGTCAACGGCAGCCGAAGACTGACCCCTTGGCGGCACCTGGAACCCAGGCGCCGCTACGGGGTCAGTTTTCAGGTGCCGCCGACATCGAGCGGGCCATGTCTCCGACGGCCGAATCCGAATCAACTCGATAAGGCACTGGACATAGTCCGGTTGACATCTTGAGCCTCTGAACCCTTGTGGCCGGCGGCGGCATTCGATGGAATGCCGTACATGAAGAGACGCGTTGCTGCCGGAGCCGTCGCTACCGCGACCGCCCTGGCATTCATCATGGCTATCACTCCGGGGTCCGCCTCGGCGGCCACCGCCACCGATTACACCGTCGTCGCCGATGATGGGGTGAACGCCGCCACCGCCACCGCCGCTATCGCCGCGGCGGGCGGGACGGTGGTCGGTCAGAACGGCGCGGTCGGCATGTTCCAGGTGAGATCCGCACGATCGGACTTCGCCACCCGCGTTGCGGCCTCCTCCGCTCTGATCGGCGCCAGCCCGCGGCGTCCAATCGGCCAGGCCGACCCCAAGCCCGCGATGGAACGGCCCGAGGCCGGTCTGCGCGGGGGCTCGCATCACCGCGGCGTGTCCGGCTTGACCCGCTGGATGACAAGCTTTGGGGTCTGCGGATGGTGCGCGCGGACCAGGCCCGCAGGATCGAGCCCGGCGAGCGCGGCGTGACTGTGGGGGTGCTCGACACCGGCTTGGACGCCGCGAACCCCGACATCGCGCCGAACTTCAGCTGCCGGTCTGTCCCGCAACTTCGCCCGGGACCTGGCCGACGTCGACGGCCCGTGCGAGGTGGCGAGCTGCCTCGACCCGGTCGGCACCGACGACGGCGGTCACGGCACCCACGTGGCCGGCACGATCGGCGCGGCCGCGAACGGCATCGGCGTCTCCGGCGTCGCGCCGAAGGTCACGCTGGTCGAGCTCAAGGGCGGCCAGGACTCCGGGTACTTCTTCCTGGAGCCGGTCGTCAACGCGCTCACCTACGCCGGCGATGTCGGGCATCGACGTGGTCAACATGTCCTTCTACGTCGACCCGTGGCTCTACAACTGCACGGCCAACCCGGCCGACACCCCGGCGGCTCAGGCGGAGCAGCGGGCGATCATCACCGGCATGCGGCGCGGCCCTCGACTACGCGCACCGGCACGGCGTCACGCTGGTCGGCGCGCTCGGCAACAACCACGAGGACCTCGGGCGACCCGCGGACGGACATCATCGAGCCCGGACTACCCGGCCGGCACCGACGTACCCGCGGCCGATCGACAACAACACCTGCCTCGGACCTGCCGGTCGAGGGCCCGCACGTCATCGGCGTGTCCGCGCTCGGCCCGTCCGGCACCAAGGCGGACTACTCCAACTACGGCACCGAGCAGATCTCGGTGTCGGCGCCGGGCGGCTGGTTCCGCGACGGCTTCGGCACCGATCGTACCGGACCGACGGCAACCAGATCCTGTCGACGTACCCGCTGAAGGTGCTGCAGGAGGAGGGCCTGGTCGACGCGGACGGCAACATCGTGCCGGCCGCTGCGGACTCGGTCTTCAAGGACTGCACACGGCCGGCGCGCTGCGGCTACTACACCTACCTGCAGGGCACCTCGATGGCGTCGCCGCACGCCGCCGGCGTCGCGGCGCTGATCGTCAGCCGGTACGGGCACCGCGACCGGCGGAACGGCGGCCTCGACCATGTCGCCGAACGCGGTCGAGCATCGCTGCTACCGCACCGCGGCCGAGCACGCCTGCCCGGAGCCGCGCCTGCAGAGCTACGTCAACGTGGGCCGGCCGACGGAGTTCGACGCGCTACTGCGCCGGCGGCAAGAACTTCAACGGCTTCTACGGCTACGGCATCGTCGACGCGTACGCCGCCGTGGGCGGACGGAGATAGCGGTTGGCTCAGGCTCATTCCCGGTGCCCGGAGAGCCTCAGCGGGTCGCGAAGCTCGTCACCCCTGACGTACTTACGCGAGCCGACCACGCACCAGGCCAGCGTGGCCGGTACGGCAGGCTACCGGCAATCTCCGTGGCCTCGCCGCGGGGGTGTAGCCGTTGGCGAGGAGCACGCTGAGAAACACCGCAGCTTGCCCGCGCATCCCTCCGCGAACCGCTCGGCCGAGCCAGGAGGTGGCCTCCTGGATCGCTCTGGCGGCCGGCACCGCCGAGAGTACGGCCCAGACCAGCGATGAGCTGAGAGACCTGCAGACGGCGATGATGTCTCGGGCAGTAATCGAACCAGGCCAAGGGCATGGTGATGACGGTGCGAGGCAGGTTCTACCACCAGATCGGGAGAAGACGCTGGGAGTCCTCGCGTCCGGAGGCGCCGAACCCGTGCTCGTTCAATGTCCGCTGGCAGCTCCTGCATCAACAGCCGGGTCACGTTGTCTATCTGCGCGGAGACCACGTTGCATCGCCGGTCGACACCGCCAGTGAGCAACTGCTGCAACTGCTCGCGAGCCACCACGCACGGGGCTAGCTGCACATTGGTCTGCCTTCGGTCGTCAGCCATCACCCGGTCAAGATTGAGCAGCCACCACAAGAACTAGGACGCCGCCCCTCTGGCGAGAAGGACCTGAGGGCCCGGTGC
>CAWAAK010000005.1:0-6698 GCA_963780005.1 uncultured Actinomycetota bacterium
CTGATCGCGATCACCCCGAGCAGCGCCTCGGCCAGCTCGGTCTGGCCGTTGCCCTGCACGCCGGCGACACAGACGATCTCGCCGCCGAACACCTCCAGATCACAGCCGTCGACCACCAGGGCCCCGGAGCCGCTGGCGATCCCGACGTTCTCCAGCACCAGCCGTGGCTGCTCGCTCGGGGACGCCGGCGCCTTCTGGACCCGGAGGTTGACGGCGCGACCCACCATCAGTTCGGCCAACTGCGCCTCGGAGTCCTCCGGCTGCGCCTCGCCGACGACCTTGCCGTGTCGGATCACCGTGATCCGGTCGGCGATGGCCCGGACCTCGCGGAGTTTGTGGGTGATGAAGACGATGGCCTTGCCCTCGTCCCGCAGCGACCGCATCACCTCCATCAGCTCGTCGATCTCCTGCGGGGTGAGCACCGCGGTCGGCTCGTCGAAGATCAGATAGGTGGCCCCGCCGGCGAGCGCCTTGAGGATCTCCACCCGTTGCTGGACCCCGACCGGGAGGTCCTCGATCAAGGCGTCGGGATCCACGGCCAGCCGGTACCGGTCCGACAGTTCCCGGACGGTCTCCCGGGCGGCGTTCATGTTCAAGACGCCGGCCGTGGCCTGCTCCCGACCGAAGATCAGGTTCTCGGCGACGGTGAAGACCTCGACGAGCATGAAGTGCTGGTGGACCATGCCGATCCCGACGGCCATGGCCTCCTTCGGGTTCTTGCTGACGTGGCGAACCCCGTCGATGAGAATTTCGCCCTCGTCCGGCTGGAACAGCCCGTACAGGACGTTCATCAGCGTCGACTTGCCGGCGCCGTTCTCCCCGAGCAGGCAGTGGATCTCGCCCGGACAGGATATCGAGATCGATGCTGTCGTTGGCGACCAGGGAACCGAACCGCTTCGTGATGCCGCGCAGCTGCAGGCCCGTGCCGGACTGGGCGGAGGGAGGCCCGGAGGCCTCCCTCTGCTGTGTCGTCATGACCTGCGAATCACGAACTCGGCTGCGACTTGGACGTGATCTTGATCGTGCCGGCGATGATGTCGGCCTTGATCTTGTCGACTTCGGCCTTCAGGTCCGCCGGGATCTTGGAGTCGAAGTCGTTGTACGGCGACAACCCGGTGCCCTCGTTCTCCAGGGTGCCGACGTACGGCTCTTGGGAGAAGCTGCCGTCCTTGGCCGCCTTGATGGCGTCGCTCACCGCCACGTCCAGGCCCTTGTAGACACTAGTCATGATCTGCGGGCAGTAGGACTCGGCACTGATGCAGCCGTCGGTGTCCACCCAGATCGCGTTCACCTTGCCGCCGCTGGCCTTGGCCACCTGCAGGGCGCCTTCACCGGCCGGACCGGCCACCGGCAGGATGATGTCGGCTCCTTGACTGGACAGACCCTCGGCCACGCTCTGACCGCCGCTCTTGTTCTCGAACGGCTTGTCGCCCGGCACGAACTGACCGTCCTGCTTGGCCGCGTCCCAACCCAGCACCTGTACCGAACCGCTCTTCTGCTTGTTGTAGTACTCCACGCCCTGGGCGAAGCCGTCCATGAAGATCGTCACGGTCGGGATCTTGGCGCCGCCGAAGGTGCCGACCTTCTTGGTCTGGGACATGCCCGCCGCCAGATAGCCGGCCATGAAGCTCGACTCGGCGGTGTTGAAGACCAGCGGCTTCAGATTCTTGGCCGCCGGGTAGGTCTTCGGATCATTGTTGTCGACGATGGCGAACTTGATGTCGGTGTTCTTCTTCGCCGCGGCCAACGTGTCGTCACTGAGGAGGAAGCCGACGGTGACGATGATGCTGCAGTCCGAATCGACCATCGACTGGATGTTCTTGGCGAAGTCCGCAGCCGTCGCCGACTCCACCTCGTTCTTCTCGATGCCCAGCTCGGACACGGCGTCGGTCAAGCCCTTGTAGGACGTCTGGTTGAACGACTTGTCGTCGAAACCGCCGGAGTCCGACACCATGCAGGCCTTGAATGCGCCACCGGAGGCGGAGGCGCTGGCGTTCCCGCCGGGCTCCGCCGACGGGGTGGTGGTGCCGGGTGGCTGAGCGCAGCTGGCCAGGGCCAGCACGGTCGCCCCGAGCATCGCCGGGATTGTGAGCAGGGACTTCTTCACCTACGGCCTCCTAGGGCACGATGCCAAATTTATTCGCGTCCGGGGCATATTGACAATTAGTTCTGGCCCGGTCGCCGCCACTCTAATCAAGATTGGCCGCTGCGTCTTACCGCTGGGTAACAATCCGGGTACGCCGTCCAGGGTGAGCTGGAGAGAGAGCCACCGGCCTAAGGTCGAATCATGCGGCGGAAGCGGCGGCTGCGGGTGCTGACCCTCGGTGTCCTGCTCGCCGCGCTGCCCGCGGGCCTGCTTGCGGCCTGCTCTCCGCCGATCGGGGACACCGGTCCGCAGCCGAGTGAACTGGCCGGCTGGCTCCCGGTCGAGCTGCCGGAGAAGTTCCGGCCCGGATCGCTGGCGGCGGACGGGGCGACGTTGTGGGTCGGTGGGCGGACCGTCGACCCCCGTGAACCGCGGTTGGCCCGACTGGACGCCGCCGGTGCCGACCCCACGCGGGTGGCTTCGATCCCGCTGCGGCCGGTCAGCCCGTACGCGAAGAACGCCGAGCTCGTCTCCCTGGCGGTCCAGGGCGACGAGGTCTCGGCGCTCGGCGGCGTCCGGGACGGGGCCCACTCCAATGTGCGCTGGTCGGTCTGGTCGGGAACCGCCCGAGGACTGCAGGAGTTCCCGCAGGGCTTCAACACCTTCGGGGGACCCGAGGCCGGTGATCTGGTGGGCATCGTCCACCCGGAGACCAGTCCGGACGCCGGGCCGGTGATCGTGGGCACCTGGTCGTCCCGGCACGGGTTGGACGCTGCCTCCTGGCTCCGCCGCGGTCACCGCTGGGATCGGCAACCCGCGTCCGGGACGGTGCTGGCCAGCAGCGCCACCGAGCAGACCTCGCCCCGCGCGGCGATCAGTTACGGCTCGCACGTGGTGGTGCTCGGCTCGGTGCTCGAGCTGGGGCCCGACATCCGCCAGGCGGCCACCGTCTGGACCTGGCCGTCGCGGACCCAGCGATGGGCGCGGGCCGTGCTGCCCGATGCCGGCCGCGGCAGCGAGGCCCTCGCCGCGAGCTGCAACACCGACACCTGCTGGGTGTTCGGCCAGGTGGACGAGCAAGCCGCCGCGTGGGTCACCGACTCTGGGGACCGCCACCGAGTGCCGGATCTTCCGGCGTCAGGACTGCGGGCCACCGACGGCGCGGCCGCCTTCCGCGTGGCAGGTCACGTCGGCGCCATCTTCTCCGACGGGATCGGTGGACGCCTCCTCCTGCAGACCGATCGTGGCTGGCGACTGTTCAGCACTCCGGCCGGCTCCGTCGGGCCGGCGGTCGCGGTCGGAAATCGGATCTATGTCGTGGTCGAGGACGGTGAGCGGAGTCGGCTCTGGTCCTGCGATCTCACGGACGCCCTGGGGACATAGCCGGCAGCCGCTTGACACTTACTCCCCTCTGGACTAACAATTTGATTTAGTCCAAAGGGGACTATTTGACAGACGGTGTAGCGGACGCCGGAGCGCTCGCCTTCGCCGCATCGACGCAGAGTCTCGAGGAGGTCGCCGTGACGGCAGCAACAACTGACCAAATGACGGATTTACTGCAGCACCTGCGTGCCCGCCTTCAGGGCACCGTCTTTGCGCCGGGCGAGGAGGGCTACGACTCTGTGCGGCGCGCCCGAAACCTCAACGCCGATCACCGGCCTGCTCTCGTCGTCCAAGCCGAGAATGCGTCCGACATCACCACCGCCGTGCGCTTCGCCCAGACAGCGGACTTGGGAGTCGGAGTGCTGGCCACCGGCCATGGCACCGGAACGCCTTGCGACGGCGGTCTGTTGATCAACACCTCGGCGATGCGCGAGGTTCGGGTCGACCCGGTAGCCCGAATAGCCCGGGTGGCCGCCGGAGCGGTATGGGAGGACGTGGTTGGGGCCGCGGCGGCTCACGGACTCGCCGGGTTGGCGGGATCGAGCCCGAAAGTCGGTGTCATCGGGTCCACCCTCGGCGGCGGCTTCGGTTGGCTGGGCCGCAGGTACGGACTGGCGGTGGACTCGGTCATCCGAGCCGAGGTTGTGACAGCGGACGGCGAGTCGGTCACCGCCACCGCCACCGAGCATCCCGATCTCTTTTGGGGGCTTCGGGGAAGCACCGGAAATCTCGGCATCGTCACAGCGTTGGAGTTCGCGCTGCATCCCGTGCGCGAGGTGTACGGCGGCAATCTCTACTACGAGCTCGAGCGAGCAGGCGACGTTTTGCGCCTTTTCACCGACTGGAGCCGGTCGGTGCCGGCGGAACTGACCGCGGCGGTCACCTTTCGCACTTTCCCCCCCTTGCCCACAGTTCCCGAGCCGCTACGCGGCCGGACGCTAGTCGCGCTGCGCGGCTGCTTCTGCGGTGATCTGGCCGAGGGCCGGGCTCTGATCGACCAGGCCCGAGCCGCGCTCGGACCGGCGGCGGTCGATACGTTTGCCACCATGCCGGCGGCGGCGCTGGCCATGATCAGCATGGATCCGGTCGACCCGCTCGGCTTCCTGAATCACACCGACCTGATCCGCGACCTCACGCCTCAGGCGATCGACGACCTGGTGGAGCTGGTCGGACCCGACTCCGGGTCGCCGCTGATCATGCTGGAGCTGCGACAACTCGGCGGCGCCTTGCCGGGGCCGGCGGACGCCCTCTCTCCGATGGCCCATACCGAGGCGGCGTACAGCCTGAACGCCATTGGCGTGACACCGACCCCGGAACGTGCCTCGGCCGTGCGGGCGCACCTGCACAAGCTCGCGGAACGCATGCGCCCACACGTCACCGGCGAGACCTACCTCAACTTCCTCGACCTCGACGGTGCGACGGCAGAGCGGATTGCCGCCGCGTATTCGCGCCCGGATTGGGACCGCCTACGTCGACTCAAGACTCGGTACGACCCCCGCAACGTCTTCCGCTTCAACCGGAACGTCCCCACCAACCCGTGAACAGGGAGCGATTCACCATGAGCAGAGTTCTGATCACCGGAGCCACCGGCAGCGTCGGGGCACATGTCGTAACCCTCCTGCGGGAGCGCGGTACTCCCGTTCGCGCCCTGGTCCGCGACGCCCACCGGGCAACGGAGATCCTCGGTGAGGGCGTGCAGCTGGCCGTCGGCGATTTCGAAGACGCCGGATCCATCCGTGCGGCCCTGACCGCGGTAGACACACTCTTCCTTGCCTGCGGGAACGTCGCCGACCAGGTGGAGTACGAGTGTCGGGCGATCGACGAGGCCGCGCGTGCGGGTGTGCGTCGCATCGTCAAGTTGTCGGCCCTCGGGGCGGACATCGGCGCTCCGGTTGCGTTCTGGCATGGGCACGGGCTGATCGAACAGCACCTCCGAGCGTCCGGAGTTCCCGCCGTGATGCTGCGGCCGACGTTCTCGATGGGCAACTTGCTCGGAGCCGCCGACCAGGTGCGCCATCTCGGCGTGCTTTTTGCGCCGGCCGCAGCGGCGCGCATCGCCATGATCCATCCAGCCGATGTCGCGGCGGTAGCGATCGTGGCCTTGTCCGACGCCGATCATGAAGGAAGCACCTACGTGCTGACCGGTCCGGAGGCCATCACCTACGCTCAAGTAGCCGCCGACCTCTCCGCGGCTACCGGGCAGCCCGTGGGATACGTCGACATCCCGACCGAAGCGGCGGTCTCCGGACTCGTGCAGGCCGGGGTCCCGCCGTTCGCTGCGGCCGAGATCGTCAAGGTGTACGAGACGCTGCGGGACGGCGGTCAGTCACAGACCACCCGCACCGTCGAGGCCGTCTCCGGGCAACCAGCGCGATCCTTCTCCGAATACGCCCGGGACCACGCCCCTGACTTCCGCAGTTCGGTTGCGGACTCCCTCAGCGCCTGACGCTTCAGGATGCGGCGGCATCCGAATTCGAGCGCTCGGCCCGAGCCGTCGCTTGCCGAACGGTGATGGCCAGCGCCTCCAGATCGGGCGTGGCGTGAGAGGGATCGGCCGGCCATTCGTCGACGATTTCGATGGCCCAGCGGGCCCAGCGGTCGATCATCTCGAGGTAATCGTCCAGGAACCGCCCGGTCAGCACCAGAGTGGCGAGACGCTCCTGGTACTCACCGGCACCCTGCAGATACGCCGAACCGACCTCGATGTTGCGCAGCGTCAGCTCGGAAGTCCAGGCCCGCAGCTGAGCCAAGGTGCTAAGAAGGTCGTCGCTGGTTCCGTTCCGCGCGTAGAACACCTTGAGGATGTGCTCGGACTCGAAGACGGGACCGCCGCTCTCGGTGGACAACCAGGCGGCGAGGGCCCGGCGACCGCTGGAGGTGATGGAGTACACCGTGCGGGGACGACGACCGTGAGCGCCGGGTGTGGCCACGGCCAGCCCGGTCCTCACCAGCTTCTTCGGCTCCTCGTAGAGCTTGCTCTTCGCGCGGGGCCAGAAACGGTTGAGCGTTCGATCCATCTGCTTGGCCAGCTCATACGTGGTCCACGGTTTGATGGCGAGCAGGCCGAGGATGGCGTACGAGGTCGGCGTCAGTCCAGCTTGCTCGAACGGCGTGTTTTCCACTCGCTCCTGCACATCGGGCATCCGCGCAATCCCTCGGTCGGTGGTTCTCCCAAGGGGACCATACCGCGGCTGCCACTGGATCGAGGGCCGCTCAGCTTCGCCGACCA
>CAWAAK010000006.1:0-11191 GCA_963780005.1 uncultured Actinomycetota bacterium
TCGGAGGACCTGATCGGCTGGGACCCCGAAACGGGTGTCTTGGTCGGGCCGGCGGTCGCCACCAATGGCGCGCTGGCGATCGACCTGGATCTGGACACCGATCCGGAGTTCGATCTCGGTGCCGGTGCACCCGAGCCCGATCCGTCGCTCGGGGCCTTTCTGGAGCGGGTGGCGCTGGTCGCCGACTCCGACCAGATCCCGACCCAGGGCGCGGAGGACGCCGGGGTGGTCACGCTGATGACGCTGCACACGGCCAAGGGATTGGAGTTCGACACCGTCTTCCTGACCGGGTTCGAGGATGGCGTCTTCCCCCACCAACGGGCCCTGTCCGACTCGGGCGAGCTCGAGGAGGAGCGCCGGCTGGCGTACGTAGGCATTACCCGAGCCCGTCAGCGGCTCTACCTGAGTCGAGCGGTGGTTCGCTCCGCTTGGGGGACGCCGCAGCACAACCCCCCGAGCCGGTTCCTGGACGAGATTCCCGACCACCTCATCGACTGGCGGCGTCTGGCCAGTGCGGTCACCAGCTGGAGGAACACCTCAGCGACCAGTCGCTCGGCGGTCGGGGTTGGCGGGGCGACGGCGGGTACGGCACCTCGACCGGCGGTCGTACGGTCGGTTTCGGGACCCGCACGAAACAGCGCGAGATTCCGGTCCTGAACGCCGGCGAGCAAGGTGCTGCACACCACCTTCGGCATGGGCACGGTGGTTGCTACCTCCGGTGCCGGCGACGACGCCAAGGCCGACGTCGACTTCGGCTCCGCCGGGCTCAAGCGGCTGTCCCTGCGGCACGCGCCCCTGGAGAAGCTCTCGCCGGGTCGGCGAGCCGATCGAATCAGTCGGGGTCCAGACCGAGGTCGTGAAGCCACCCGGAGCGGGGTTGACGGCCTCGTAGACATCACCCGGCGTCACGCCGGCGGGATAGACCTCGAAGTGCAAGTGCGGTCCGAAGGCACGTCCGGTCTGGCCGACCCGGCCCACCACGTCGCCGGCGTCGACCCGCTGTCCGTCGGAGACCTCGGTACTGGACAGGTGGGCGTACAGCGAACTGGTTCCGTCGGAGTGCCGGATGGTGACGTACGTGCCGGCCCACCCGCTCGCCTGGCCGCTGCCGGACGAGGTGACCTTGCCGGCCCGTGGAGCACGAACCTTCGTGCCGGAGCCGGCGGAGTAGTCGACGCCCGTGTGGTAGCGGGCCCACGCACCGGTGGCGCCGAAGCCAGCGGCCGTACGACCTCCGGCCACCGGCAGGACCGGGTGACCGTCACCGAGCAGCGCCTTGCGGCGGGCGCGTTCGGCGGCGCGCTCGGCCGCCTGCTTCTTGGCCAGCTTGTCGGCACGCTTCTTGGCGGCCGCGGCCTGGACCTGAAGCGCCTTCGCCCTGGCTTGCACCACGGTGGCGGTGCTGGGAGGTCGGCGGCTCAGGGCCGGACGGCGCGCGTCGCGACTGGCCCGCTCGGTGCTGGCCGCCCTCGACCCGGTGCTCGGGCGAGCGGCGGACTCGCCACCCCGCGCGAAGGCGGCGGGTTGCTTCACACCAGGCACGATCGACACCTCGACCTGCGGTGCGGTCGGGGTCACGGTCAGCGGCCTCTCGGCCCGACCGGTCAAGACCACCGAGCTGGCGGTGCCGACGCCCAGGACGGACACCGCGAGCACGGCTACTCCGGCGCGCAACCAGCGACGGTTGCGCACCGGGCGGTCGAGCTGGGCCCGACGCGCTAGCTTCCGCTGATCGGGGGCCTCAGAAGAAGCCGGCCGCTTCGGGGCAGGCAGGAACAAAGGTCGTGGCATGGGGGATGGCGCTTTCGTTCGACTACAGGGGATTGGTCTCAACTTCGAGGCCGTACCCCCGGCACGAACACCGGGCAGCCAGAAGCCCGCCAGTCAAAGCTGAGCGGTGGACTCGATCTCGACCATAACGGATTGGTAACAGCGTTCCCAAACCATAGGGGTCAAATGTGATCAGTCACACAGGCCGTCAACCGGCGCAATGACCCACGACGGGGTATGCGAATTCGCTCGTCAGTTGGTGTCGACGCCCCGCGCCCGCAGCCACGGAATCGGGTTGATGGCGGAGTAGACGTCCCCGGGCTGGACCCCGGGAGGATAGATCTCGAAGTGCAGGTGGGCGCCGAAGGATCGGCCTGTCGAACCGACATGACCAATGACTTGGCCGGCCGACACGGACTGCCCGGCGGATACGGCCATGGACTGCATGTGCGACGACATGCTGGTATAGCCACCGGCGTGGCGTACCGCCACATGGTTGCCGGCCCAGTTGCCCTTGTTGCCGGCGTAGACGACCACTCCAGAGGTGACGGCGCGGATCGGAGTTCCGAATCCGGCCCTGAAGTCCAGCCCGGTGTGATACCGAGCCCATGCGCCGGTGGCCCCGAAGCTCGCCCCCACGATCGCGCCGGGGACGGGCGATCGTGCACCTCCACCAGATCCGCCGCCGGAACCGCCGGACGAACCGCCGCCGGAGTTGTTGCTGGAGTTGTTGCTGTGTTGCTGCTGGAGTTGTTGTTCTGGGAGTCGCGTTCGGAGCTGTCGGCCGAAGAGTCCGAGGATTCGTTGCTGGTCGACCTCTCCCGGGCTGCTTTCTCCCTTGCCTCACGTTCCTTGCGGGCCTTCTCGGCCAGCTCGCGCTGAACCTCAGCCGTCACGCGCACCTGAATCGCTCTTCGGGTCCGTTCCCGAGCCGCCTTCACGGCGGCGACGCGCCGCGCCCGATCGGCCGCCGCCAACTCCTGCCTCCGCGCGTTGTTACCCCGCTCGACGGCTTCGCGGGATATCCCCTCCGCGGACTCGGTCAGGTCCTCGGAGCGCTGTGCGGCCCGCTCTTCGACGATGGCGGTCCGGACGGAGTCGCGGGATGCCTCCTCACCCTCAGCAGTCCGCCGGGAGAATGCGTCCAGCGCGGGCGAGGCGTCGGTGGCCGCGTCGCTCTTCGGCCTGGCCGGCTGGCCGGGCAGGGTCGATCCGCTGGCCTGGAGGACGCCACCGGTGACCGTGGTCCGCGGTGCGTCGACGGTGGTGGTCTCGGCCCGGGTCGTCAACGAGACGGAGGCGGCGACGGCGAGTCCGAGTCCGGAGATGGCCAGAGCCGCGATGCCGTGGGAAAGCCAGCCTCGCCGATCCTCGGGCTCGAGGTCGGAGATCAACGTCCTGGGCGTGCGCCTGGACGGCTGCGATGCCACGTACTTTCTCCTCTTCCGCTTCCTTGATGGCTAGGTCAGGCCGCTTCGGCGACCGCGACTGTTGCCCCGAAGGAGGGGGAAGGCCCCCCGAGATGCAACTCGTCCATCTGTGCGCCGACCAAGAGATCGCGTCAACGCTTCGAGAAAGATAACGGATCGATAACCAAAACCAAAAAACCCCGTCCACGGTGGGTGCTCGCGATCGGCGATCTCAGGACGGTGGAGGCACCCGAGGGTCCCTCCGCTACGAGCTGGGAGGCCCTCCGGAGGGCGGATCCGGATCGAGTTCTTTCAAAGCGGACGCTATCTGAAAAGCGATGTCTCGGTTGTTGGGCAGAGAGAAATGACCCAAGCCGCGGATGGCCACATTGCGGACGTCGAGGTCTCGATGGTCGATCCGCGCGTTGCGACTGGGCACGATCAGCTGGTCGAGGTCACTGTAGAAGGCGACGAAGCGGGTCGTGCAGTCCGAAGAATGTTCGGCCAACTCCGAGATGAGATCCGAGTCTGGCCTCAACTGCCGAACCAGCGGCAGCAGCTGACCGACGCGGGCCAACTCGGTCCCCTGGTGCGGGGTCCCCAGCGTGATCAGCGTCCGGACCCGCTCGTGCCCTCCCATCCGCTGCACGTAGTACCGGGCGATCAAACCGCCCAAGGAGTGGCCCACGACGTGGACGCGCTCGTAACCGGACTCGGCACTCAGCCGCTCGACCGCGGCCGCCAGGTCCTGGGCGGCCCGGCGTACGTCGGTGGTCAGCAGGCCGTAGTCGAACGACGACAGGTCGGAGAAGCCGCGGCGACGCAGGGCCCGCTCCAACAGAGCGAAGATGGAGTGGTTGTCGATGATGCCGTGGACGAAGAGGATCGGGGTGGCCGCGGCGTCAACGGCGTAATGCACCAGTCCCCGCTGGTGGGGATTGAGGCCGCGGAGATCGTGCCGCCGCCCACGGCGGGTCACCGGCTCCGCCACCAGCCCGAGCGGGTACATCAGCAGATGAGCGGTGACCCAGCCCGCCTCCAGCACCACACCGGAAGCGATCCGCGGGACGTCACGCGTCAGCACCCGAGACACACTCCCGATGCCGACGCTGAGCACGACCTGATGGTAACTCTGAGGCGGGTGGGCCGAGCGGAGGTTTGGATATGCTCGCTTCGTGCCGACAGATCGACCGCCGCTGCGGATCGTGGTGGCCAAGCCCGGCCTCGACGGGCACGATCGGGGTGCCAAAGTTGTGGCACGCGCGTTGCGGGACGCCGGCATGGAAGTCATCTACACGGGCCTGCATCAGACCCCGGATCAGATCGTGCAGACCGCATTGGCCGAGGACGCCGACGCGATCGGCTTGTCCGTGCTCTCCGGGGCCCACATGACCTTGTTCCGCAAGGTGGTCGATCTGCTCGCGGAGAACGAAGCGGACGACATCGTGGTGTTCGGCGGCGGGATCATCCCGGAGGCGGATCGCCGAGCCTTGGCCGAGATCGGTGTCTCGCAGGTCTTCACCCCGGGAGCGACCATGGCCGACATCGTGGACTGGGTCCGGAGCAACGTCCGCGGCCGGGCCCTGAGCTGACCTGCGGGGCCGGGGTCCGGTCCCGAGCACTAGGCTCGTTACCGTCTTGAACCGCCCCTCATTGCCGTGGGCCGACCGGCGCAGTACGAGCCGACGCTTCCGACGGCAGCGAGGTCGGACCACCGAGCCTGGAGGAATTGTGGATCTGTACGAGTACCAAGCGCGCGACATGTTCGAGGCACACGGAGTGCCCGTCCTGCGCGGGATCACTGCCACCACGCCCGAGGAAGCCCGGGCCGCTGCCGAAAAGATCGGCACGCCCGTGGTGGTGGTCAAGGCGCAGGTGAAGACCGGTGGCCGCGGCAAGGCCGGCGGGGTGAAGATCGCGAAGTCACCCGAGGAGGCTGCCGACCGCGCGGCCGAGATTCTGGGCCTGGACATCAAGGGTCACGAGGTCAAGATCGTCATGGTGGCCGAAGGCGCCGACATCGCCGAGGAGTACTACTTCTCCCTGCTGCTCGATCGGGCCAACCGCCAGTACCTCGCGATGTGTTCCAAGGAAGGCGGCATGGACATCGAGACCCTGGCCGTCGAACGCCCCGAGGCACTCGCTCGGATCCCGGTGGATCCGGTCGCCGGACTCGACGAGGCCAAGGCGATGGAGATCGTCGAGGCCGCCGGCTTCCCTGAGCCGGACCAGGCCGAGCTGGCCCGGGTGCTCCAGGTGCTGGGGAAGGTGTACCAGGACGAGGACGCGACCCTGGTCGAGGTCAATCCGCTCGTCAAGACCGGCGACGGCTCCTTCATCGCCCTGGACGGCAAGGTCACCCTCGACGGGAACGCCGACTTCCGGCATCCGGAGCACGAGGCGCTGGAGGACAAGTCGGCGGAGGATCCGCTGGAGGCTGCGGCCAAGGCCAAAGGGCTCAACTACGTCAAACTCGACGGCAGTGTCGGGATCATCGGCAACGGCGCGGGCTTGGTGATGAGCACCCTGGACGTGGTGGCGTACGCAGGGGAGGAGTTTCCCGGCAGCCCGAAACCCGCGAACTTCCTCGACATCGGCGGCGGAGCCAGTGCCGAGGTGATGGCCAACGGGCTGGAGATCATCATCTCCGACGCGCAGGTGAAGAGCGTTTTCGTCAACGTCTTCGGCGGCATCACCGCCTGCGATGCGGTTGCGAACGGCATCGTCCAGGCGTTCGAGCTGCTGGCCAGCCGCGACGAACACGTCGACGTGCCGCTCGTCGTCCGGCTGGACGGGAACAACGCCGAGGAGGGCCGGCGGATCCTCACCGAGGCGAAACTGACGGGGCTGGAGCAGGTCGACACGATGGACGGCGCCGCCCGACGCGCCGCCGAACTCGCGGCGTCCGACGTCGCCCTGGCCGCGTCGACGACCGCGAACTGAGAGGGGACCAACCATGGCCATTTTCCTGAACTCCGATTCACGGGTCATCGTGCAGGGCATGACCGGCTCCGAGGGTCGCAAGCACACCCAGCGGATGCTCTCCTCCGGCACCCAGATCGTCGGCGGCGTCACCCCCAAGAAGGGCGGGCAGGAGGTCGAGTTCGACTCGGTCCGGGTGCCCGTCTTCGACTCCGTCCGCGAGGCCGCCGAGGTGACAGGGGCGAACGTCACCGTGATCTTCGTGCCTGCGAAGTTCACCAAGGCGGCGGTGGTGGAGGCGATCGAGGCCGAGATCCCGTTGGCGGTCGTGATCACCGAGGGCGTCCCGGTCAAGGACACCGCCGAATTCTTCGCCCTGACCCAGGGTTCGAAGACCCGGCTGATCGGCCCGAACTGCCCGGGCTTGATCTCACCCGGTCAGTCGAACGCCGGCATCATCCCCGCCGACATCACCAAGGCCGGCCGGATCGGTCTGGTGTCGAAGTCGGGCACGTTGACGTATCAGATGATGTACGAGTTGCGGGACATCGGCTTCTCGTCGGCGGTCGGCATCGGTGGCGATCCGGTGATCGGCACCACCCACATCGACGCACTGCAGGCCTTCCAGGACGACCCGGACACCGACGCCATCGTGATGATCGGTGAGATCGGCGGTGACGCTGAGGAGCGGGCGGCCGACTTCATCTCGGCCAATGTGACCAAACCGGTGGTCGGCTACGTCGCCGGCTTCACGGCGCCCGAAGGCAAGACCATGGGTCATGCGGGCGCGATCGTGTCGGGCTCGTCGGGTACGGCGGCGGCCAAGAAGGAAGCCCTCGAGGCTGCCGGGGTCAAGGTCGGCAAGACGCCGAGCGAGACCGCCGAGCTGATGCGCCAGGTGATGACCGCCGGCTAGCTGCCGGGTCGTCGGCGGCCGCAACCTCGAGAACGACGCCAGCCGTCGACGACCCCGTCGGCGTTATTTGACCTGGGTGGCGCGCTGGCCCGCTCGGGCGGTGACCTGGGCGAACTGGGCGGCGCTGAGATCGAGCTTGTCCTGAGGATTCAAGAACGTGAAGATCACCTTCGGACCGGCGGCGGCGATGCCGACCCGGAACCTGCTGGTGGTGTTGCCAGCCTTCTGGGTGACGGTGGTCGTCCAGCCGACGATCGCGGTGTTCTGGGCCCCCGTGGCCGAGAACCTGGCGGGCTTCTCCACCGCGGCGTTCAGCCGCCGCTTGGTGCAGTCGGCCCAGTCGGCTCGGATCTTGTCGGCCAGCTTGGTGGCGTCGGCCGGACTCTTCTGAGTCAGGATGACCTCGTCCAGACCGAACTTGCTGGTGCTGTCCTGTAGCAGGTAGGTGCGCCAGGACCGGGTGGTCGCCGCCTGTTTGGCCCAGTCGACTCGTTCGCAGCCGCTGCCCTTGAGTGCGTCGCTCTCAGGCGGGGCCGGCTTGTTGCCCACCCAGCTGGCCGGCGGGCTTCCGACCGGAGGCAGGTCGGCGGTCGCCAGGAAGCCCGGCGCATCACCGCCGACCGGCGGCGGTGACGCCTTGGTCTGGACGCCGCTCGCGCAGCGGCCCGCCGCGGCCTGGCACTGCGCGTTGATGACGTCCGCGGTGGCGAGCGCGACCTTGTCGACGCCGACCGCCTCGGCGGGTTGCGCGGCGTCGACGATGTCCAACACCCGACCCGTCCGGGCGAGGATCACCGTGCGGAACTCCGAGGTGTTGCCGTCGGCGACATTGAGGACCAGTCCGAGCGATTGATCGCCGAGTCCGGTTACCGTGGCGCCGGAGGTGATGTAGGTCGCGGCCATGGTGCACCCGCCGAGGGTTCTGGCCGCCACCGCGTACGCCTGGGCGGCCTCCTCCGGGCTGGCGTACGCGTCGGCCTGTTGCAGCACGGCCGGCGGGTTCTTGCCGGTACTGTTCAACACCCGCAGCACGCTCTGGGAGGGAATGGGCTGGCCCTCCACCGGGTCACCACCGAGGCAGGCCGGTTGCGGCGACTCGGCCGACTGGCCCTTCTGGGTCAAGGCGACCTTCCAGGTTCGGTCGCCGTCGATCTTGGCCGCCATCTGCGGGGTCAGCAGGGAAGCGTCGGTGAGCAGCGCATTCGGGTCCGGCTCCGGCGGCGCCGTGCTGCCGTCGTTCGTGGGGTTGGTGTCGGTGGGCACGCTGGGCGCCACCCCGGGGGCCGCCGACTCCCGGGTCAGACTCAGCACCGTGTAGCCGATGCCCAGACCCAGGACGACGACCGCGGCCACCACCCCGATCAGCAGACCGAGCCTTCTGCGTTCCCCCGGCGTCTGCTCGTCGTCGTCGAGCAGGTCCTCCTCGGGACGCTGCACCCGCGAACCGGTCGCGGTCCGCGGCAGGATGGTCGTCGAGTCCTCGTCGCGGGTTCGCCGGCTGGTTCCTCGGGGTCCGCTCCGAGCTTTCGCGCGGGCCCGGCTCAGGATCTGCGTCTCGTCGTTCGCACCGGCCGCTCGTACGGTCGTCTCGTCCTTGGGGTCGTCCGCCGGCGTCCGAGCCTCATCCCGGTACAGCGGCTTGGGTGCGTCCTCGTCGAATTCGATCGCCGGACCGGGATTCCCGGGGTCGCCGGCGGGCGGAACGGGCGAGGCCTCCGGCTCGGCGGGCTGGTCCCCATGGGCTCGCCGAGGACGGTAGGACCCCTGGTTCTCGTCAACCATCCTGCGGGTACTCCTACTGCTCGGGTATGCCCTCCGGCGGTGCGGACAGGCACAGACGAGTGATGACTTTACCCGCTTCGGGCGTGTCTGCACGATGCGCGCTGCGGCCCCGGCGAGCATGGACTGGCCATGGCTTCCCTGCTCTCACCCCGCCGAATCCGGTCGCGATTGTCCTCGCGCCTGTCCCCGCAGTTGTCCCCGCGATTGTCACTGCAGGCCACCGAGCCCACCGATGATCGCCCCGCCGGGGGTCCGGTCGCCGAGCTGCCGAGCTGGAGCTGGTTGTTGGCCGCGGCCGGGGGCGCCGTGGTCACAGCCCTGGCCGGCTGGGTCCTCGTCGCCGGTCTGGCGGTCGTCGGCTGGGTCACCTCCGAACCGGGAACCCTCGGTGAAGCGCTCAGTGTCGGAACCGAGTTGTGGTTGCTGGCGAATGGTGGCGGCAGTCAGGTCGGCGGCCTCACGTTGACGTTGGTCCCGTGGGGTTTCGTGCTGGTGATCGGGTTCTTGATCGTTCGATGTGCTGGTTTCGCGGCTCGGCCGCTTCCGCAGGGCAGCGGCTCGGCCGTGTTGAGTGTCGCTGTGGTGATGACCGTCGCCTATCTGGCGCCCTTGATGGCCACGGCTCTGCTGCTCGGGCACCCGTTCGCGGCGGTCCGCAGCGCCGCGGTGATGAGCGCGGTCGTCGCGGCGACCGCGGCGTGGGGTGCCGCCCGGGCCCTGGACTGCCGGCCCGTGGACCGCTGGCCTGCCTGGTCCAGGACGCTGCCGCGGGCGGTGTTGGCGGCCCAGTTGGTGATGGGGTCGGTCGGAGCCGCCGCGCTCGTCACCGCCGCCATCCAACAGCTCGGCCGGATCGAACGGCTGGTGCAGACTCTGGACGCCGGGTTGGCCGGCAACATCGCCCTGCTCGCTCTGCAGTTGGCGTTCGCTCCGAATCTGATCGTCTGGGCCGCCTCCTACACCCTCGGTGCCGGCTTCAGCCTGGGTCCCGCATCGTCGGTCGCCCCGGCCGGCATCGAGGTCGGACTGCTCCCCGCCGTACCGATCTTCGGCGCGCTACCGGACGGGTCGGGCGACGGCACTCACCTGTGGTGGCTGGCCGGGGGAGTGCTCGCCGGTGCCGTAGCCGCGGCCGTGGTGGTCGTCGGGCGGCGGGCTGCCCGGGTCGACGAGACCAGCTTGGTCGGCGGATTCGCCGGCGTGCTGGCCGGCGCCACCTTCACCGGACTGGCCTGGCTCAGCGGAGGTGACCTGGGAATCGCCCGACTGATCGACCTGGGTCCGCGGCTGCTCCCGTTGCTCGTGCTGGCGGTCACCACCATGGGCCTGTCGGGCATGGCGACCGGCCTGGTTCTCGGTTTGGTGCGGCTGATCCGACGCCGGAGGCAGGCCCGTCGGCGGCCGTGATCGGTCGGTTCCGGGTCGGCCGATCAGGCCGAGGCTCGAGTCGCCACAGCCGAGCGGTCGGGGATGGGACCCAACATGTCGATGCCGCATTGCTGGGCCAGTGCCAGAACGTCGGACATGTCCGGATTGCCCATCGAGGCCAGCTCGGCCACGGCCCGGGAGAAGTTCTCCATCGGCGCTCCGGGAGCGTGGACCACGAAAGCGACCGCGTCGGCGTCGGATTCGTTCCGGACGGAGTGGGGCGTAGCCCCGGCCAGCGGGACGACGTCCCCGGTTCGGGCGGTGGCGCGCCGGATCTCGGGTTCGACGCCGGTGTAGAAGGTGAACTCGCCATCGAGCACGTAGTAGACCTCGCCCGGATCGTGTCGGTGCATCATCGGCGGGCCTCCGCCGGGAGGCATCCGGACCTCGACCGCGAACAACGCTCCGCCCGTGTCTGCGCAGCCGGCGAGCACAGTGATCTCGTCGGTTCCCAGCTGGAGTCGCTCTTTCTTGCCATAATCGACAGGTAGCATGTCCATTTCACCAAGATAGACAGGTGGCTTGTCGAATGGCAAGAGGTCTACCGATATTGGCTGGTCAAGAGCGGCCGGCCAACACCGTGCTCCTGCTTCGGGAGGCGTTCATCGCCCTCAACAACCTCGTGGTCGCTCGGCTGGCCGATCGAGGGCACGGGGCGGTGCGTCCGGCTCACGGTGCGGTCTTCCAGTATCTCGACGACACGGGCACCACCGTGAGCGTGCTGGCCGAACGGGCTCAGATGACCAAGCAGGCCATGGCCGAGTTGGTGCGGCACCTCGAGGATCACGGATACGTAGCCCGAGTGCCCGATCCGGCCGACCGTCGCGCCAAACTGGTGCTGCCGACCGATCGCGGACTCGAGGTCTTCGCGATCGCCCAGGAGGGAGTGCCCGAGATCGAGGCCCGGATCAGCAGCCTGCTCGGCGCCGAAGGAGCCCGGGTGCTGCGGGAAGACCTGGAGGTC
>CAWAAK010000007.1:0-11041 GCA_963780005.1 uncultured Actinomycetota bacterium
AGGCGACTGGCAAATCCTGACTGCCACGCTAGCGGTGCAACGACCCCCTCTGGGGTTATTGCCGTCCCGAGCAGGCTGCAGAGCGGTAACGATCTTGGTCCGCTGCTACGATTGCTACACGCCGAGGAGGTGGCATGACGGAACGATTGGCTCACCGTGACCTGCGAAATCGCAGCTCAGAGATCTTGCGGGCGGTGGCGTCTGGCGCCACGTACGAAATCACCAACCACGGTGAGGTGGTCGCGATCCTGTCGCCACCTGAGGCTCGCCCGCCGCTTCGCGTCCGACCGGCACGACGCTCCGGCGGGTTCGCTCAGCTGCCACGGGTGAGACGGGTCGAGCCAGCCCGAGACGTGCTCGAAGACCTCCGTGGCGAGCGTTGAAGGTCTACCTGGAGACCTCAGCCGCCGCAAAGTTGCTCGTGGAGGAGCAGGAATCGGCAGCGCTGGCGAACCACCTCGACCGGCTCGCCCCGGACGACACCCTGGTTTCCAGTGTTGTGTTGGAGATCGAGTTGCGACGGCTCGGCATGCGTTTGGACCTGTCCCAGGGAACGATCAGCGCGCTGCTGGAGCGGGTCGGACTGATCGAGGCAAATCGATCACTGTTCACCGAGGCAGGCCTGCTCCCGGGGTCCGGCCTCCTGAGCCTCGACGCATTGCACCTGGCGACCGCGATCCGCGCTGAGGCGGACGTGCTGATCGGATACGACCAGCGGCTGCTCGAGCATGCCGAAACCCTTGGTATTGGTGTGCTCAGTCCCGGGCGGCCAGGCGGCTGAGGAGGCCCTGCCGCCGGTCGGAGATGCCGTCGACGCCCAAATTTCGATTCGGCCGCCAAGAGTCGAGCACGTAGTTACGCTCTCGCCTATGTGATCGACATCTCATCGGTCGCGATTGAAGGAGTACGGCCCATGGCTCGGGGATCATCAAAGCTGTCGTCGTCGCGATCGCTGCGTTCGCCGTCACCGCCTTGGGGGCAACGCCCGCTCACGCCTCGTCGGATACCGGATGGGTGCCGGACGGGCCGTACGACCCCGTGACCACCGAAGCCTGCGGCACGACGCTGACCATCAGCGACAAGATCAACAAGGTCGAGAGCCGGACGCGCGAGGATGACAAGGGCAACGTCCGGACCGACAACCGGGGAACCTACATCGTGCGCGTCACGGCACCGGACGGTCGCAAGGTCGTGCTGGACAACTCGGTCCGTACTCGGTTTTCGAGTTCGCGAACGGAAGCACTTATATCCCGGTGCGGGCGCCTGCGTTGATCTACCCGTTCGACGACGTCGAGCGTGCGGCCTTCCGAAAGGCCGGGCTGCCCGAGGTCTTCTACTACACCAAGGGTCGGCTCGAGCTGTTCATCAGCGCTGACGGGCGCGAAAAAGTGCTGACCAAGCCCAAGAACCCGGTGAGCATCTGCCGGTTGCTGCGCTGACCCAGCGTCGAGTTGGTCAGCCGCCCAACCGCCGGAAGACCCCCAGAGGCACGTACTTCATGACCAGGCTGAGGGGCGCCCACGGCCAGGCCGGGACATAGGCCCGCGGTCGCTCCTCCTCCACCACGCGGACCAGTTCCGCCGTCGCCGACTCCAACGGGGCGGCCAGCCGGAGTTCGGGATTGGCCTCGGTCATGGCCGTCTTGATGTACCCCGGATGCAGGCTCGTGACGGTGATCGGCGTCTCCCATAGATCGGATCGCAGCCCTTCGGCGAGATTTGCCACCGCGGCCTTGCTGGCGGCGTATACGGTGACCCCATCACGCAGCCCGCGGAGCGCCGCCATCGACGACATGACCACCAGGTGACCGGCATTCACCCGCCGGAACTCGGCCAGGGCCGCCTCGGCCTGATTCAGCACCCCGAGAAAGTTGGTCTGCGCGGTGGCGTAATTGGCCTCGCCCGACCCGACGCCGATCGGCTCGCCGCGGCCGATGCCGGCGTTGGCGACCACGCGGTCGAGTCCGCCCAACTCGGCCCGGGCCTCGGAGAAGACCCGGTCGACCGCGACCCGGTCGTTCACGTCCAGCGGCTTGATCAGAATGGTTCGGCCCGGGTGCGCGCCGAGCAACTCGTCCCGCAGCCGTTGGAGCTCAGGTAGCCGACGGGCGCAGAGCACCAGATCCCGCCCATCGGCCGCCCAGACCCGGGCCATCTGCGCGCCGAGCCCCGACGACGCTCCGGTGATCAGGATCCGGCGGCGGCACGGTGGTCGCGACGTCGAGCGGCGGCCCACCTCAGAGACCGACCGGAACCGCCGACTGCTGGTCCACCGCAAGCTGGTCGACCTCGGCGCCGGGACGGGCGTCCGCGCTGTGGATCAACCCGTACAGGTACGCATCGCTCAGCGCCTCCCAGGAGGCCTCGATGATGTTGGGTCCGACCCCGACGGTGGTCCAGGCGTGCCGACCGTCGCTGGTCTGGATGAGCACGCGTACGGTCGCGTCGGTGCCGTGACCCTGCTCCAGGATGCGTACCCGGTAGTCGATCAACTCGAAGCGATCAACGACCGGATAGGCCGGCAGCAGAGCGTTGCGGACCGCGTGGTCGAGGGCGTTGACCGGCCCGTTCCCTTCCCCCACGACCCGCTGGGAGACGCCCTTGGCCGTCAACCGGACGGTGCACTCTGTGTCCGCCTCCGCTCCCCCGTGGGACTGGGTGAACATCCGCCAGGAGTGCACCTCGAAGTATTCCGGCAGCTGGCCGAGCTGGCGCCGCAGCAACAACTCGAAGCTGGCGTCGGCCGCTTCGTAGGTGTAGCCCTGCGCCTCAGCCTGTTTCACCTGTGCGGTGATGTCGGCGGCCAGCTGCCGGTCGGAAAGGTCGAAACCCAACTCTTCACCCTTGATCTGGATGTTGGCCCGACCGGCCATGTCGGAGACCAGCATCCGCATGTCGTTTCCGACCACCGCCGGATCGATGTGCTGGTACAGGTTGGGATCGACCCTGATGGCGCTGGCGTGCAATCCCGCCTTGTGGGCGAAGGACGACAGGCCAACGTAGGGCTGACGAGCGCTCGGGGGAACGTTCGTCACCTCGGCGATCGCATGGGATAGTCGCGTCGCCTCGGACAAGGAGCCGGCCGGCAGGAGCGGCCAGCCGTATTTCAGTTCCAGGTTCGCCACCACGGAGACCAGATCGGCGTTGCCGGTCCGCTCGCCGTAGCCGTTGACGGTGCCCTGGACGTGCATGGCCCCGGCGTCGACGGCGGCCAGCGTGTTGGCCACCGCGCATCCGGTGTCGTTGTGACAGTGGATACCCAGCTGGGCCCCGGTGGCCTCGCGGGTGGCCCGAACGATCTCACTCACCCACGGCGGGAGCATGCCCCCGTTGGTGTCGCACAGAACCACGACCTCCGCCCCCGCCGCGGCGGCCGTGTGCACCACCTCGAGCGCGTACGCCGGGTTCTCGTGATAGCCGTCGAAGAAGTGCTCGCAGTCCACGAAGACCCGCTGACCTTCGGCGCGCAGGTGCGACACGGTGTCGGAGACCATGGCCAGGTTCTCGCTGAGCGTCGTCCGCAGCGCCTGCTCGACGTGCCGGTCGTGGCTCTTGGCCACGATGCAGGCGACCGGGGCGCGCGAATCGCGCAGCGCCGCCGTCAACGGGTCGTCGGCGGCGCGGACCCCGACGCGGCGAGTGAATCCGAACGCCACGAGGGTGGTGGACTGCCTCAACATCAGCTCGCCGGCGGCCATGGCGTCAAAGAAAGCGGTGTCACCGGGATTGGCGCCCGGCCAGCCACCCTCGATGAAATCCACGCCCAGTTCGTCCAGCAGACCGGCGATGGCCAGTTTGTCGGCCACCGATAGATTCAGACCTTCCTGTTGGGATCCATCGCGCAGCGTGGTGTCGAACACGTGGAACTCGTCCGGCTTCGAGAGCGCCGACATCATCGGTGCGGGTTTCGGCTGGCTGGGCATTGCTTCCTCGGGGTCGCGGATCAGTTCGGTACAACAAAAAACCTCCCGTTGGGGTACGAGAGGCTGGCGCGCTGAGAAGGTCAGCGCGCTATTTGATAATCACCACCAGATGCACGTGGTCATCATGACCTACGGTGAGAAAGTTTGCCAAAACTGCTAGGCAATCCTGGTAAGCCAGCCGTGTCGATCCTCGGCCCGGCCGTGCTGGATGTCGAGCAACGTCTTGCGCAGGGCGGCGGTGGTCTCCCCGGTTTCAGCGGCCTTGACGGGGTAGGTCTGGTCGTGCGTCTTCAGCAGGCCGATCGGGGTGATGACGGCCGCCGTGCCGCAGGCGAACATCTCCGTGACCTGGCCGGAGGCGATCCCTTCCAGGGTTTCGGCCAACGAGACCCGCCGCTCCACCGGGGTCAGTCCGAACTCGGCCGCCAAGGTGAGGATCGAATCCCGGGTGACCCCCTCCAGGATCGACCCGCTGAGTTCGGGAGTGATCAACTGGTTGTCGGCGGTGACCAGATAGAGGTTCATCCCACCGAGTTCCTCCAGCCACTCCCGATCCGCGGCGTCGGTGAACATGACCTGATCGCAGTCGTGGTCGGCCGCCTCCTGCTGCGCGATGAGACTGGCGGCGTAGTTTCCGCCGCACTTCGCCGCGCCCGTGCCGCCGGGGGCCGCGCGGGTGTAGGCCGTCGTCACCCAGATCCGTACCGGGTGCATGCCCGAGGCGAAATAGGCGCCCACCGGGCTGGCGATGCAGCAATACGTGACCCGCTGCGCCGGACGGACGCCGAGGAAGGCCTCCGAGGCGAACATGAACGGACGCAGGTACAAGCTCTTCTCGCCGCCCTCGGGCACCCAGCCGACGTCGGCCGCCACCAGGGCTTCGATACTGCCGAGGAAGTCCGCCTCCGCGAGCACGGGCAACGCCAGCCGAGCAGCGGACCGAGCGAAGCGTTCCGCGTTCTTCTCGGGACGGAACAGCCAGACCGATCCGTCGCGATGTCGATACGCCTTCAGTCCTTCGAAGATCTCCTGGGCGTAGTGCAGCACCGCCGTCGCCGGGTCGAGCGCGAACGGCCCGTACGGCACCACGGCCGAGTCGTGCCAGCCGTCGGCGGCGGTCCAGGTGGCCACGGCCATGTGATCGGTGAAGTTCAAGCCGAAACCGGGATCGGTCAGGATCGATTCCCGTTCGGACCGGGTCCGTCGGCCGGGATGAGGGCGGGCCTCGAAGTCCAAGGCCCGCCGGGTGGTCGTCATGGTGGTCACGCTAACTCACTCCTGTCTGAGATGGATCGACCCTCATCGGAGGCCGATACGATGCGCCGGTGAGCATCCCGACCCGCAGCGAAACCCTCGCCCCACCCTTCTCGCTGGCCGTGATCGGCGGTGACGGGATCGGTCCGGAAGTGGTGGCCGAAGGCCTGAAGGTCCTGCAGGCGATGGTCGGGGATGCCGTGGCGGTCAAGCCGTACGCGCTCGGTATCGACCACTGGCGACGGACCGGCGAGGTGCTCGACGACACCACCCTGGAGGAGTTGGCCGGCGCGGACGCGATCCTGTTGGGAGCTGTCGGCGCGCCCGCTGGAGCCACCGACGTGCCGAGCGGGATGCTGGAGCGCGGGCTGCTGCTCAAGCTGCGATTCGCGTTCGACCACTACGTGAATCTGCGTCCGAGCCGGCTGCTGCCCGGCGTGGCCACACCCCTCTCGCCTGCGATCGTGGACGGTCGCGAGATCGACTTCGTGGTCGTCCGGGAAGGAACCGAAGGCCTGTACTGCGGCAACGGCGGCACCGTCCGGACGGACACTCCCGAAGAGATCGCCACCGAGGTGAGCGTCAACACGAGCTACGGCGTCGAGCGCGTCATTCGGGACGCCTTCGAGCGGGCCACCCGGCGCCGCCAGCACCTGACCTTCGTGCACAAGCACAACGTGCTGGTGTACGCCGGAGGGCTTTGGCGCCGAACGTTCGAGCGGGTCGCCCTGGAGTACCCGGGCGTCACCACCGACTATCTGCACGTCGACGCAGCGACGATCTTCCTGGTCACCGATCCGGGCCGATTCGACGTGATCGTCACCGACAACCTGTTCGGCGACATCCTGACCGATCTGGCCGCCGCCGTCACGGGAGGCATCGGGCTCGCCGCGAGCGGGAACATCAACCCCGAACGGCGGTTCCCCTCCATGTTCGAGCCCGTGCACGGGACCGCGCCGAACATCGCCGGACAAGGGATCGCCGACCCCACCGCCACCATCTTGTCGGTGGCGCTGCTGCTGGATCATCTGGGTCTTTCTGCCGAAGCCGCTCGGATCGAGCAGGCGGTGGTGGACAACGTGGCCGGCCGGACCCCGGGCCAGCCGCAGCGGACGGTCGAGATCGGGGACGCGATCGCGTCCGCGGTCTAGCGGGGCTCAGCAGGTGGTCAGCGGGGTGGTCAGCGGGGTGGCGCGAGAGATTGCGGAGCGAACTGGCCCAAGGCGTCCGACTGGCTGATGACGCGGGGCATGACCGAGTGCTCCTTGCGTACCCGGCGGCGAGGTTTGTCATCCGTGCCGGTGTGCTGGCGTTGGTCGACGGTGGTCGGCCACGCGTCGGGATACATCTCGTACATGTCGAGATAGTAGGACGCACGAGTATTTAGATTGTTACCGCTTTGAGTGACTTTCCACATCGTGGACGGGATTCTCACGTCCGGGTTGTCGGTCATACTTTTCCAGTGAGCGCCCCTCCCGAACTTCCCGACCTGGTGGTGCGCGCGCTCCGGATGTCGCTGTTCCGCGGCTACGTCCAGGCATCCCGGACCGAGACGGGCCGACTGTTGGCCACCCTCGCCGCCACGCGCAGCGGCACCATCGCCGAGTGCGGCACCGGCTGCGGGGTCGGTGCGGCCTGGCTGCGCAGTGGGGCACCGAAGACCACCCGGGTGATCACGGCGGAACTCGACCCCGAACTGGCGCACGGGGTGATGGAGATGTTCGCCCACGACGACATCGACGTGATGCACGCCGACTGGACCAGCCTGGCCGAGCACGCCCCGTTCTCGTTGATCTTCCTGGACGCCGGCAGCGCCAAGTCCGCCGCCCGCGAGGAGATCATCAACCTGATCGAAGAGGGCGGCATGATCGTCCTCGACGACTTCACGCCCTGCCCCACCTGGCCGCCGCTGTCCGGCGGTCGGGTCGACACCTTGCGGCAGGAGTGGTTGTCCGACGAGCGTTTCACCAGCGTCGACGTCATGGTCGCGGAGGACACCTCGGTCATCGTCGCTGTGCGCCGCTGATCCGGGCGATCGATCGATCGTGACCTCACCGCCGTCGGTGACCTTGGAATCCGACGATCCGGTCGGGCATCCTGGCCGGGTGGCGGACCGGCAGGGCAAGGCGATGAGCATCATCGTCGGCGTGATGTTGATGGCCGCCTTCTGCCTGATCACCTTCGGTCTGGTGACCCGCTACGCCGGTGGCTGGGGGGTGCCGTTCTTCTCCTTCACCTCCGAACGCGGCTCGACCTGCACCAACACCTTCACCGGGTACACCTGTGATCCGCTCACCCTGGGCGATGTCGAGTTCTACAGCGACCTGAACCTGCCCAACGACACCCGGGTGGCCAGCGGCAATTACACCGCGACCCACGACTATCGGCTCCAGGCCTCGCTGCGGATGACTCCCCGCTCCCAGGCGGCCGGGCTGCGGGCCCTGCAGCAAGAACTCGGCGACTGCCAGCCCGACCACCCGCCGCCCATCGACACGACGGGATTGGCGGACTTCTGCGTCCTGACCAACGACAACGCCGTCACCCAGTCCGCTGAGCCTCCGAGCCGGCTCTACGTCGTCGGTACCGGCGTGGCCAAGAACGGCGTCCGCGTCGTCAGCCTCACCATCCGCTCTCGCTGAAGGACCCCAGCGCAAGCCGGTTCGACGAAGTGCAATGGATCAACCTCTCGCTGACCTTTGTCGGATAGATTCGAGGTTGCGTGCAGGACGCTCCCGGTCCGCGGAGAGGGCTCAGCCCACCTGCGAATCTCTGTGGATCGATCACCCTCGGCTTCTGGTCCCGGCCTGAGCAGGCGGACGCCAGGCATGGGGACAGGAGGCTTCCATGGAGGCGTTTCCCGGTCAAGGGCTACCCGGCACCGACCTGGGTCAGCTGAAGCGACGGGCGAAGGATTGGCTACGCCGGGCTCGATCCAACGATGCGGAGGCGCTGGTGCTGCTGCGCCGGCTTCACCCGAGAGGTGCGGAGCTCGCCGCTCACCCGGACATCCTGACGCTGGCCGACGCTCAACTCTGCCTGGCCCGCTTCCACGGCTTCCCGAGCTGGCCGACGCTACGTGAGCATCTGCAGGCCGTCGAACCGTGGAAACGCCGTCCCACCGGGTCGGAGGCCGGCCTCGACGATCCCGACGCGTTCCTGCGGCTGGCCTGCCTCAGCTACAGCGACGACGATCGGGCGCGCGTCACCCGGGCCATCGACCTGCTGGCGCGGGACCCTGAGTTGTCCACGGCCACGATCTTCGCCGCCGCGGCCACCGGGGCAGTCGAGGCGCTGCACGCACTCCTGGCTGCCGATCCGGGGGCCGCCGTGCGTGACGGCGGCCCGCACCGCTGGCCGCCGCTGCTCTACCTGTGCTTCGGCCGCGTCCCCGACGACCCGCCGGCCCGCTCGACTCTGGAATCCGCTCGGCTGCTGCTGGCCGCCGGAGCGGAGGTGAACGCGGGCTTCCTCTGGCAAGGGCTGGCGCCACCGTTCACCGCGTTGACCGGGGCGTTCGGCGGCGGCGAGAATCGCCTCAACCAGCCGCCGCACCAGCACAGCCCGGAGCTCGCCCGACTGCTGCTGGAGGCCGGCGCGGACCCCAACGACGGGCAGGCACTCTACAACCGGATGTTCGAGCCGGCTGATGATCATCTCCGACTGCTCTTCGAGTTCGGTTTGGGCTCAGGTGACGGCGGCCCGTGGCGTCGTCGGCTCGGAGCGGCGCAGCAGACGCCCAAGGTCATGCTGGAGGATCAGCTGCTCTGGGCGGTGTCGGCCGGACGGACGGGCCGGGTACAGCTGCTGCTGCAGCACGGGGTCGATCCCGACGGCCGGGGCAGCGGGCATCCGACCCACGGCGGCCGGTTCCCGTACGAGACCGCCGTCCGGGACGGCCGCCGCGAGATCGCCGACCTGCTGGTGGCCGCCGGTTCCCGCCGCCAGGCGCCCGCAGAGTGACCGGTTGATCCCGCGTCAGCGCGCTGCGGTGCCCTCCACGTAGTCATCGTCGTGGCTCTTCACCCAGGACATCAGCTCGCGCAACTCGTGACCGACCTCCTCGATCGGGTGCTGTTCGCCCTGCTTGCGAAGCTGGGCGAACTCGACCCCGCCGGCGTCCTGGTCATCGATGAATCGCTGCGCGAAGGAGCCGTTCTGCACGTCGGCGAGCACCGCCTTCATGTTCTCCTTGACCCGGGCGTCGATCACCCGCGGGCCCGAGACGTAATCGCCGTACTCGGCCGTGTCGGAGATGCTCCAGCGCTGCTTGGCGATGCCGCCCTCGTACATCAGGTCCACGATCAGTTTCAGTTCGTGCAGGCACTCGAAGTAAGCGACCTCCGGCTGGTAGCCGGCCTCGGTCAGCGTCTCGAAGCCGGCCATGATCAGCGCGCTGGCCCCGCCGCACAACACGGCCTGCTCCCCGAACAGGTCGGTCTCGGTCTCCTCGGTGAACGTGGTCTTGATCCCGCCGGCCCGCAGTCCGCCGATGGCCTTCGCGTACGACAGGGCCAGGTCCCAGGCCGAGCCGCTGGCGTCCTGCTCCACCGCCACCAACACCGGTACGCCCCGACCCTCCGCGTACTCACGGCGGACCAGGTGCCCCGGGCCCTTGGGGGCAACCAGAGCGACGTCGACGCCTTCCGGCGGCTTGATGTAGCCGTACCGGATGTTGAAGCCGTGGCTGAAGAACAGGGCATCGCCGGGCACCAGGTTCGGCTCGATGGCTTCGGCGTAGACCTTGCGCTGCGCCGGGTCGGGCGTCAGCACCATGATCAGGTCCGCCTCCTCACAGGCCTCATACGGGCTCAGCACGCGGAGCCCCTGCGCCTCGGCCTTCTCGCGGCTCTTGCTGCCTTCCTTCAGGCCGACCCGGACGTCCACGCCGGAATCGCGCAGCGACAGCGCGTGCGCGTGACCCTGGCTGCCGAAGCCGAGTACGGCGACGTTGCGGCCCTGGATCAGCGACAGGTCGGCGTCGGCGTCGTAGAACATTTCTGCTGCCACGTGCTCTCTCCTTGCTTGCGTCTTGCTTTTCGTTGCGGCCTATTACTAGGGCCGCCGATGGCGACCCTCTACAACCTAACGACGTCCAACCTAGCGACACGCCCCTGGCTCGGACTCGCCCCTAGGGTGACACTTGTCCGGTGCGCTCCTGGGTGTACGACCTCGCGTACCGCATCTGGGCGCCGTGGGACTCGGTCGGCGTGCGTACGGACTTGCAAGCATTGCTCGCCGGCCGGCGGGTCAGCCCGACCACCCATCCCCGGGCGCTCGATCTCGGTTGCGGTACGGGCGCCAACGTCGTGCACCTGACCCAGGCCGGATACGCCTCGACAGGGGTGGACTTCTCGCCCGTCGCTCTCCGCAAGGCTCGACGCCGAGCGGCCACGGCCGGCGTCGACTGCTTGTTCGTCCAGGGTGATCTCACCGACCCGAATCTGCTTGTCGACTCCGCCCCGTTCGATCTGGTGCTGGATTTCGGCACGCTCGACGACCTGCCTCCCGACGGACGACGAGCCATGGCGGCCAACGCGTGGCGGCTCACCCGGCGCGGGTCGTTGTTCCTGTTCTGGTGCTTCTACAGCGATCCGGCGGTTCTGCCGGTCTTCAGCTTCACCGGACCGTCGCGAGCCGTGCCGGTCGTCCGTCCCGGCGAGGAGTACGAACTCTTCGCCGAGGACTTCACGATCGAGCAGTTCGGGTCCGGTGATCGTTCCGCCTGCTTCCTGCTCATTCGCCGCTGAATTCGAGCCGGATTCGGGCTCAGATGACCCGGATCTGCTTGTTCCGGTCCGACCGGGCGGTGCGGTCGGTGATCGAACGGCTCCCGCGCCCGACCGCCACCAGTCCGGACTGGACGAG
>CAWAAK010000008.1:0-13585 GCA_963780005.1 uncultured Actinomycetota bacterium
GGCGCAGTCGATCATGGATTACTTCGACTCCCACCCCGATCTGGTCGGTGACTGGCGGATCAGCTTCGTGCGCTCAGGGGTGGACACTCCGATCGGGGAGCGCCTGCGGCGGGTGCGACACCACGTCGAGGGTGACGAGCTGTTTCTGGCCAACTACGCCGACGTGGTCACCGACGCGCCTTTGGACGACATGATCGCCAAGTTCAGGAGCTCGGGTGCGGCCGCCTCACTGCTAGCCGTGCCGCCGCCGGTCTCCTTCCACTGCGTCGAGGTCGGTGCGGACGGCATGGTGAGCCGGCTCCAAGCGGCCTCGCAACTGCCGATGTGGGTCAACGGCGGATATTTCGTGCTGACTCCGGAGATCTTCGACCATCTGCCGAAGGGCGGAGACCTGGTCCAGGATTGCTGCACGTCGCTGGCCGAGGAAGACCGGCTGCTGGCGCAGCCCTTCACCGGATTCTGGCGGTCGGTGGACACGGTGAAGGAGCGGATCGAGTTGGACGCCCAATGGCGCAGTGGCACGGCCCCCTGGGCGCTCTGGAATCTCCGGGGCAATCCTTCGGCGGAGCCGCTGGGCGCCGATTTGAAGCCGGCCGTCTGGAGCGACGTGGCCTGATGCTGCCGCTGGTCTTGGGGCGGGTGTCCGAACTCGTCCTGATCGGCGCGCACTGCGACGACATCGTGATCGGAGCGGCGGGCTTGGTGGCCACCATCATCGCCGGCCGTCCCGAAGTCCGGATCCGGGCGTTGGTCATGACGGGCGCAGAGTCCGAACGCGAGCACGAGGAACGAGCCGCCCTCGGCGCCCTCGCGTCGGGAGCAGCGCTCGAGGTGCGCGTCCTCGGCCTTCCCGACGGCCACCTGCCTGAGCACTGGGCGGAGGTCAAGCTGGCGCTCGGCGATCTGGCCGCCTCCGGTCCAGCCGATCTCGTGCTCGCCCCGCATCGACACGACGCGCACCAAGATCATCGGCTGCTGGGCGAGTTGACCCCGACGGCGTTCCGGGATCGCCTCATCCTCGGCTACGAGATCCTCAAGTGGGAGTCCGATCTCCCGTCGACGACGATCTACCAGCCGCTGGCCCCGGAGCAGGCGTCCGCCAAGGTCGAATTGGTCGAAAGGTTCTACCGGTCGCAGGCGGGGCACGACTGGTTCGACCGCGAGGCGTTTCTCGGACTGATGCGCGTTCGCGGAGCGCAGGCCCAGGCGCGCTACGCGGAGGCATTCGTTGCCGAGAAGCTCACCCTCGCTCCCGGGTAGGCTGCCGCGGTGTGACCAGCCACCACGCCATCTTGATCGGCCGCGAAGAGCTCGTCGACGAAGCCGTTGCCTGGCCCGTGACCGGCACGAGGGTTCTCGCCGAGGGCAAGATCGGCACCTTCGTGGAGGAGCAGGTGTCGACCCCGGACGGGGAGAGCATGACCCGGGAGTACCTACTCCACCCGGGTGCGGTGGGCATCATCGCGCTCGACGACTCCGAACGGGTCGCGCTCGTCAGGCAGTACCGGCATCCCGTGCGGCATCGGTTGATCGAGCCGCCCGCGGGCCTGCTCGACGTGTCCGGGGAGAATCCGCTGCTGGCCGCCCAGCGGGAGCTGGCCGAGGAGGCCGGACTGGCGGCGGGCAGCTGGCACGTGTTGGTCGACCTGTTCACCACCCCGGGCATCCTGGCCGAGACGCTGCGGATCTATCTGGCTCGCCAACTCGTCGACGTCGATGCCCCCGACGACTTCATCCGCAGTGGCGAAGAGGCCCACATGGACACCGTGTGGGCCCCGCTGCCGGATCTGGTCGAGGCCGTGCTGGCCGGCGACCTGCACAATCCGACCATGGTCAGCGGCGTGCTGGCGACCTGGGCCGCCCGACCGGGCGACTTCGCCGACCTGCGTGCCGCTGACGCCCCCTGGCCGGCCCGCAACCGCTCCTGAAGTGATACGCGGGGCCGCCCCGGGCGTTCTGTCGCGTGGGATGATCGGGGCAGGGGTGCCGCAGGGGTGCCCGCGGGTTCTCAGCAGGCACGACTGGAGGAGGGCCAGATGCACATCGGCGTACCGACCGAGGTCAAGAACCACGAGTACCGCGTCGCCATCACCCCGGCCGGGGTCAACGAATTCGTCCGCAACGGTCACACCGTGGTGGTCGAGGCCGGGGCCGGACTGGGATCATCGATCACCGACGCCGAGTTCGAGGCAGCCGGCGCGTCGATCGCCGCCGGATACGATTCTGTCTGGTCCGACGCGGACATGATCTTGAAGGTCAAGGAGCCTATCGCCATCGAGTACGACCGGATGCGGCCGGGTCAGGTGCTCTTCACCTATCTCCACCTCGCCGCCGGCCGGGACTGCACGCACGCGCTCTTGGACCAGAAGGTCACCGGGATCGCCTACGAGACCGTCCAGCTGCCCAACGGCACGCTGCCGCTGTTGGCCCCGATGAGCGAGGTGGCGGGTCGGCTTGCGCCCCAGGTCGGGGCGTACCACCTGATGCGGCAGGGCGGCGGCCGCGGCACGCTGATGGGCGGCGTGAGCGGCGTCTACGCGGCCAAGGTCGTGGTGATCGGGGCCGGAGTGTCCGGAATGAATGCGGCCGCCATCGCGCTCGGCATGCAGGCGGAGGTGCTGTTGCTGGACAAGAACATCGACAAGCTCCGCGAGGTCGACCGGATCTACCAGGGGCACCTGCAGACCGTGGCCTCGAACGCGTTCGAGGTCGAACGGGCCGTCCTCGACGCCGACCTGGTCATCGGGGCCGTACTGGTGCCGGGAGCCAAGGCACCGACCTTGATCAGCAATGAGTTGGTGTCGCGGATGCGTCCGGGCAGCGTCCTGGTCGACATCGCCATCGACCAGGGCGGCTGCTTCGAGGACTCTCGGCCGACCACCCACGACAATCCGACCTATCAGGTGCACAACTCGGTCTTCTACTGCGTCGCCAACATGCCCGGTGCGGTGCCGCACACGTCGACGTACGCGTTGACCAACGTGACGTTGCCCTACGCCGTGAGCCTGGCCAACAAGGGCTGGCAGGACGCGCTTCGTGCGGACCCGTCGTTGGCGTTGGGGCTGAACACCTACGAGGGCGAACTGGTGTCCGCGCCGGTGGCCGCGGCGCACGAGATGCCGCACCGGTCTCTCGAGGAGGTGCTGGCCTGAGTGACGCTGCGCTCTTGTCCGACCTGAGAACCGGACGCTGGATTCCTCGCGGTCCCGACTTCCCCGGCGTGTCGCGAGCCTCGCAGAATCCAGGGTCCGGTTTTCAGCCTGCCGGACCGGCATGACCGCACTCGGGGACCTGATCGGCTCCTATCTCGACCACCTCCGCGTCGAGCGGGGGGTCTCGCCGCACACCGCGGCCGCCTACCGGCGCGATTTGGCCCGCTACGCCGACTTCCTGGCCGCCCGCGGCGTCGACGATCCAGGGAAGGTGACGTCGGCGTTGGTCGACGAATTCGCGATGTCGCTCCGCGAGGGTGAGCCGGCTCCGGACGGCGCGGGGTGGCAGCGATCGCCGCTGGCCCCGGCCAGTGTGGCCCGAACCGTCGTGGCGGTCCGCAGTCTGCATCGCTTCGCGGTCGAGGACGGCGTCGTCGATCATGATCCAGCCCACGCGGTCTCCCCGCCCCGGCCGCCGCAGCGGCTGCCGAAGGCGCTGAGCCTGACCGAGATCCAGGCCATGCTGGCTACCCCCGCCACCGACACCGCGCTGGGATTGCGAGACGCTGCGCTGCTGGAGCTGCTGTACGGCACCGGGGCCCGGATCTCCGAAGCCATAGGCCTCGACCTGGACGAGATCACCCGCGCCGTCGCCGCACCGGACGACGTCACACCCGGGTTGCGGCTGCTCGGCAAGGGGAGCAAGGAACGGGTGGTGCCGCTCGGCAGCTACGCCCGGCGGGCCCTCGACGCCTACCTGGTCCGAGCCCGACCGCCCCTGGCCGCCAACGGATCGGGCACCCCGGCCGTGTTCCTCAACGCCCGCGGCGGCCGGTTGTCCCGGCAGAGCGCCTGGTCGGTGCTCCGGACCGCCGCCGAACGGGCCGGCATCACCACCCAGGTGTCCCCCCACACCATGCGGCACTCGTATGCGACCCATCTGCTGGACGGCGGTGCCGACGTGCGGGTGGTCCAGGAGTTGCTCGGCCACGCGTCCGTGACGACGACGCAGCTCTACACCATGGTCACCGTGGATCACCTGCGCGAGGTTTATCTGACGGCCCACCCCCGCGCGTACTAGGCTGCGGCGGATACAAGTCGGTCGGTTGTTCGATCGGCGAGTGGGTTGGCTGGTGTCGGAGAGGAAGCCGTGGCAGAACATTTCCACGACCGGGGACCGGCGTCGCAGCTGGCCGTGTCAGCCGAGCCCGCCGAGTGGCTGGACGGTGAACCCGAACATGTCACGGATGCTCACTTCGTGGTTCCCGATCCGACCGCCGCCGTCGAGACCCCGGCGCCCGACGTCGAGCTCGGACCCACCGGGCGTCCGTGGCCGGACCTTCCCGAACCGCCACCGGTCACGCAGCACGGCCCAGCGATCATCATCGCCCTCTGCAACCAGAAGGGTGGGGTGGGCAAGACCACCACCACCATCAATCTGGGGGCGGCGCTGGCCGAGACCGGTCGCGAAGTGCTGCTCGTCGACTTCGATCCCCAGGGTTCGCTGTCGGTCGGTCTCGGCGTGAATCCGCACACCCTCGATCGGAGCATCTACAACCTGCTGCTCGGCCGGGACACTCACATCGACGAGGTGATCGCCGAAACCAGCGTCGACCACCTGGACATCCTGCCGAGCAACATCGATCTGTCGGCCGCCGAGATCCAGTTGGTGTCGGAGGTGGCCCGGGAACAAATCCTGCTCCGGGTGTTGGAGCGGGTCCGTGACCGCTACGACGTGATCCTGATCGACTGCGCGCCGTCGCTGGGCCTGCTGACCGTCAACGCCCTCACCGCCGCCGACAAGGTGATCATGCCGCTGGAGTGCGAGTTCTTCGCGCTGCGCGGCATCGCCCTGCTGACCGACACCATCGCCAAGGTCCAGGACCGGCTCAACCCTCGGCTCGAGGTGCTCGGCATCCTGGGCACTATGTACGACCCGCGCACGCTGCACAGCCGAGAGGTGCTGGAGCGGGTGGTCCAGGCGTTCGGCGACACCGTCTTTCACGCGGTGATCCGACGGACCGTGAAGTTCCCGGAAACCACAGTGGCCGGCGAGCCGATCACCAGCTACGCGACGGCGTCGGCCGGCGCCGCCTCCTACCGGACACTGGCTCGAGAGGTTCTGCTGCGGTGCCAGAGCGACTGAGCCCGGCCGAGTCCGCCGAGAACGTCGAAGCCCGAGGCTCCGGCCGGGTCCGGCACGAGGAGAAGATCACGGTCTATGTGAGCAGCGATGAGTTGCTCACCCTGGAACAGGCCCGGCTCACCCTCCGGGCCCAGCACGGCACGGCGGTCGACCGCGGCCGGATCGTGCGTGAGGCGTTGGCGGCCACGTTGGCGGACCTGAGCGAGCGGGGCCCGGAGTCCGAGTTGGTCCGACGACTCACGCGGCCGTGAGCGTGGCGGCCTCGGTCGAAAACGGCGACACGGCGTTCCGGGTCAATCTGGCGAACTTCTCGGGCCCGTTCGACCTGTTGTTGCAGTTGATCGCCCGACACCAGCTCGACGTGACCGAGGTGGCGCTGTCGCAGGTCACCGACGAGTTCATCGCCCACATCAAGGCCGCGGGCCGGGACTGGGACCTGGACGAGACCAGTCAGTTCCTGGTCGTCGCAGCCACCCTGCTCGACCTGAAAGCGGCCCGGCTGCTGCCCGCGGGGGAGATCGAGGATGCCGAGGACCTGGCCCTGCTCGAGGCCCGCGACCTGCTCTTCGCGCGGTTGCTGCAGTACCGGGCGTACAAGCATGTCGCCGATTTCCTGGCGCGGACGCTGGCCGAGCAGGCGCGCCGCTTCCCGCGCGACACCGAACTCGAGCCACGCTTCGCCTCGCTGCTGCCCGACGTCGTCCTCGACCTGACCCCGGAGCGGTTCGCGGCGCTCGCCGCCAAGGCGTTGACCCCGTCCGTCCCTGACGTCATCTCCCTCGCCCATCTGCACGCGCCGGAGATCAGCGTCCGGGACCAGGCCGCCCTGCTCGTCGACCGGTTGCGCAGCGCCCGCGCATCGACGTTCCGCCACCTGACGGCCGACGCGCCCGACCGGGTGACCACCGTGGCGCGGTTCCTCGCCCTGTTGGAACTGTTCCGCGAGGGGGCGGTCGCGTTCGAGCAGCTGACTCCGCTCGGCGAACTCACCGTACGCTGGACTGGCTCCGACACCGGTGAGCTCGAGATCACCGACGAATACGACGCCAACGACGAAACGACAGCGCGGGAAGGCAGTGGTGATCAACGGGATGGCTGACGGGCAGATCGAACGCCTGAGTGAGCAGCGCTCCGCCGCCGACATCTCGGCGCCGCTGGAGGCGTTGCTCCTGCTGGCCAACGAGCCGGTGGCCGAGGTGGACCTGGCGGGGGCGCTCGACGTGCCCACGGCCACGGTGGAGGACGCGCTCGCCGAGCTGGTCGCGTTCTACGACGAGACGGGCCGCGGCTTCGAACTGCGGCGACTCGGCGGCGGTTGGCGCTACTACACCCGCGAGGAACACGCCGCACTGATCAGCACGTCCCTGCTCAAAGATGCCCAGGCCAAGTTGTCGCAAGCGGCCCTGGAGACACTGGCCGTCATCGCCTACTCCCAACCGATCTCCCGGAGCCGGATCTCGGCCATTCGCGGTGTGAACGTCGACGGTGTGGTGCGGACTCTGCTGGCCCGCGGTCTGATCGCCGAGACCGGGCACGACATCGATTCCGGGGCCGTCACCTTCGCCACCACCGGGCACTTCCTGGAGCGGATGGGGCTGGACAGCGTCGAGGAGCTGCCCCCACTGGCTCCGCACCTGCCCGAGGCCGAGGAGCTCGAGGCCGAGCTCAGTCAGTTGGCCACGCGCCCTGCGCGCCCCGAGCCTGCCGAACCGCACCCTGAGCCGGTCGAAGGGCCGATCGAGCATGTCGAATAAGGGGGCTGAGAAGGGCGTACGTCTGCAGAAGGTACTCGCCGCGGCCGGGGTCGCGTCTCGGCGCGCCGCAGAGCAGCTGATCAGCGAGGGCCGGGTCGAGGTGAACGGGAAGCAGGTCAGGGAGCAGGGGCTCCGCATCGATCCAGACTCCGACGTGGTGCGGGTCGACGGCTCCCGGATCCCACCGCCCCGCCGGCACGTGTACTGGGTGCTGAACAAGCCCAGGGGTGTGGTCTCGACGCTGGACGATCCCGAGGGTCGACGCGACCTGACCGAGTTCGTGGCCCAGAGCAAGGTCCGGCTGTTCCACGTCGGCCGCCTGGACACCGACACCGAGGGCCTGTTGATCTTGACCAACGACGGGGAGTTCGGGCACCGGCTCGCCCACCCGTCGTACGAGGTGCCGAAGACCTACCTGGCGGAGGTGGCCGGGGTGGTCAATCAGCCCACGCTGCGACGGTTGCGCCAGGGCATCCGGCTGGAGGACGGTCCGGTCCGGCCCAGTGCGGTGAAGCTGGTGTCGAGCACCGGGGAGAAGACTCTGGTGCGGATCACGGTCAACGAGGGTCGGAACCGGATCGTGCGCCGTACGATGGAAGCGGTCGGGCATCCCGTACGACGGTTGTCCCGGATCGGTATCGGGCCGGTCCGGCTGGGCAATCTGGCGGTCGGGACGACGCGCGACCTGACTCGCGAGGAGCTCGGGCAACTGCTGGACCTGACCAGCACATCCCTCGCTCCTGCGACGAGAACCGACCGCGCCGACCCCAGCAGCTCGAACGAGAGTGACGAGTAACGTGCATCGCCGTATCTATGGTCTGGAGACCGAGTACGGCGTCGCCTGCACGTCCGGGGGAGCTCGCCGGCTGACTCCCGACGAGGTGGCCCGCTACCTCTTCCGCCGGGTGGTGACCTGGGGCCGGTCCTCGAATGTCTTTCTGCGCAACGGATCCCGGATCTATCTCGACGTCGGTTCGCACCCCGAGTACGCCACCGCCGAGTGCGATGACCTGATCCAGTTGATCAATCACGATCGGGCCGGGGAGCGGATCCTCGAGGATCTGATCATCGACGCCGAGCACCGGCTGGCCAGCGAGGGCATCAGCGGGGACATCTACCTGTTCAAGAACAACACCGACAGCCACGGCAACTCCTACGGCTGCCACGAGAACTACCTGATCAGCAGGATCGGTGATTTTTCCAAGATCACCGACGTGCTGGTGCCGTTCCTGGTCTCCCGGCAGCTGATCTGCGGGGCGGGCAAGATGTTGCACACCGCCCGCGGCGCCGAGTTCAGCGTCAGCCAACGGGCCGAACACATCTGGGAGTCGGTGTCCTCGGCCACGACCCGCAGCCGGCCCATCATCAACACCCGGGACGAGCCGCACGCCGACCCGGAGCGGTACCGGAGGCTGCACGTCATCGTCGGCGACTCCAACATGAGCGAGACGACCACGCTGCTCAAGGTCGGCAGCGCCGAGTTGGTGCTCCGGTTGATCGAGGCCGGGGTGCCGATGCGCGACTTCACCCTGGAGAACCCGATCCGCGCCATCCGCGACCTCAGCCGGGATCCTTCCGGCCAGGTCACCGTCGCGCTGTCCAACGGCCGCCGGATGTCCGCGCTATCGCTGCAGACCGAGTACTACGAGAAGGTCAGCGAGTTCGTCCGGCGCGAGGGCCTCGGCGGCACCACTGTGCACCGCGTGCTCGAACTGTGGGAACGGACGCTTCGGGCGGTCGCGGAGGACAAGCTGGAACTCATCGACACCGAGATCGACTGGGCGATCAAGAAGAAGCTGTTGGAGCGCTACGCCGACAAGCACCGGCTGCCCATGGCCGACCCCCGAATCGCCCAACTCGACCTCGCCTACCACGACATCCGTCGCGGTCGCGGGCTCTTCTCGTTGCTGGAGGCGCGCGGACTGGCCGCCCGGGCCACGACAGATCCGGCGATCTTCCGAGCCAAGTCGATCCCGCCGCAGACCACCCGGGCCAAGCTCCGGGGTGAGTTCATCCGCGCCGCCCAGGAGGGCCGCAACGACTACACCGTCGACTGGGTGCATCTCAAGCTCAACGACCAGGCGCAGCGCACCGTCCTCTGCAAGGACCCCTTCGTGGCCGTGGACGAGCGGGTGGAGCGGCTGATCGCCTCCATGCGACGACCCGGAAACTGACTCGATCTCTCGCAGGGGCACCATCTGCAGGCGGTGCGACGTTGGAGAAGGGGGTGCGGCGAACATCGCGGTTCCCCTTCGGCGATGACAGGTAAGGTTCTCCGGTGCGTTTTTCTGCCCCCACCTCGATGCTGCTGGCCGGCCTGGCCGCCGTATCAGTGTCCCTCGCGACACTCGTCGGCTGCGCGGCGGCGGCTCGGCCGCCCCCAGCACGTCCCCGGCCGCCCCCAGTACATCCGGGTCCCCATCGGCGCCGGCGAGCCCGAGTGCGACGCCGGCCAAACCCAAGGTGAAGGCGTCCACCAATCTGGATGCGATCACGGTGGACGGGGCCTACGGCAAGACGCCGAAGATCACCTTCAAGGCTCCCTGGGCCATCGACAAGACCCGGACCGAGGTGCTACAGCCCGGCAAGGGGGCCACGGTGCAGGCCGGGCAGAGCGTGTCGGTCAACTACTACGGTGTCAACGGCCGCACCGGCAAGAAGTTCGACGAGTCGTTCAGCCGCGGCCAGCCAGTCACCTTCAGTCTGGCCCAGGTGGTGCCGGGCTTCTCGAAAGGGCTGACCGGGCAGAAGCAGGGCAGCAGGGTGCTCATCGCCATGCCGGGCTCGGACGGGTACGACGCTTCCGGCGGCAGCCCGCAGGCCGGCATCGAGGTCGGCGACACCCTGATCTTCGTCGTCGACATCGAGGCCACCACGCTCAGCGGGCCGGAGGGTTCACCCGTGACGCCGAGGCCGGGCCTGCCGACGGTCAGCGAGAACAAGACCGACAAGAAGGGTGTGCCCGAGGTCAGTGTGCCCAAGTCGGATCCGCCGAAGACCCTGGTGGTGCAGCCGTTAATCAAGGGCAACGGCCCGAAGGTGGGGGCCGGCGACCTCGTCACCTTCGATTATGCCTGGTACACCTGGGACGGCAAGCTCGTAGAGAGCTCGTACGCCGCCGACCCGGGGTCGGCCGAACTGGCCAAACTGCTTCCGGGTCTGAAGAAGGGGCTGGTGAACCAGACCGTGGGGAGTCGGGTGCTGCTGGTGGTGCCGCCGGCCGACGGCTATCCGAGCGGGAACGCCTCACCCAAGATCGAGAAGAACACCACCTTGGTCTTCGTGGTCGACATCTTGTTCAGCCAGGCTCAGCAATAGCGCTCAGTCGACGATCCAGGGCTGTCGGGGGAGCTGGGCCGGCTCGAACCGGGACAGCAGATCGGTCAGCCCGACGGATTCGCCCGGCTGCGCCAGCCCCAACGACACCGCCAGCAGCGAGAGCACGTCTCCTGTGGACCGGCCGCGAGCGGTCAGCTCGGCCAGGGTGACCGGACCGTCGCGCTTGGCCAGTCGCGCCCCCGCGGCGTTCACGGCCAACGGCACGTGCGCGTACGTCGGCGGGGTCAGGCCGAGCCGCTCCGCCAACCACGCCTGGTTGACGGCGGCCGGCAGCAGGTCGTCGCCGCGCACCACCTGGTCCACCTGCGCGTCGGCGTCGTCGACCACCACGGCCAGGTTGTACGCGTAGCCGCCGGCGCCCCGCCGGACCACGAAGTCGTCCACCGTTCCGGTGATGTCGCCGTGAAGCAGGTCACGGACCGTCTGCCGTGCCGCATCGGCCCGCAGCCGTAACGCCGCCGGGCGCTCCCGTCGCCGCTCGACCCGCTCGGTATCGGTGAGTTCCCGGCAGGTTCCCGGGTAACGCGGGATGGCGCCGTGCGGGGCCGAGGAGGCCTCGGCGATCTCGCGCCGGGTGCAGTAGCACTCGTACGTGGTTCCGGCCAGGGCCGCCAGCGCCGCCTCGTACGCGGACCCCCGCTCGGACTGCAAGACCGGAGCCCCGTCGAACGTCACGCCCAACACCGCCAGGTCGGCGAGCTGATGCTCGGCAAGACCCGGCCGGACCCGGTCGGTGTCGAGGTCCTCGATCCGGAGCAGGAACCGCCGCCCGGTCGAGCGCGCGAACAGCCAGGCCAGCACCGCCGTACGGAGATTGCCCAGGTGCAGCTCCCCGGTCGGGCTGGGCGCGTACCGACCCGCTCCCTGCGTCACGTCGGGAGTCTAGAGAGCCGAAGCCGCCCTCCCGGCTGACCGGCTGATAGCGTGATTTTCTCGAGCCGGACGACCCGAGTGAGCACCGAGCGCGCATGGCGACCCAACGCAAGACCGAACGAATCCTCAATCTCACGATCTGCCTGCTGGTGTCGGGGCGGTACCTGCCCAAGAGCCGGATCCGTGAGGCGGTCGAGGCCTACCACGACCTCAGCGACGCCGCGTTCGAGCGCACCTTCGAGCGCGACAAGGACGAGTTGCGCAGCCTCGGGGTGCCCATCGAGGTGGGCAGCTTCGACCCGTTGTTCGACGACGAGCCCGGCTACCGGATCTCGCCGGCCGAATTCGAGTTGCCGCCGATCGAGCTCGACGCCGACGAGGCGGCCGTCGTCGGGGTCGCGGCGCGGGTTTGGCAGCACGCCAGCATGGCCGAATCGACCCGCAGCGCGCTGTCGAAGCTCCGAGCCGCGGGCGTCGAGCCGGATGCCTCCCAACTGGCCTCGCTCGAACCGTCCGTGCAGGCCACCGAGGCGGCCTTCGAGCCGTTGTGGACCGCGGTGCTGGAGCGGGCCCGGGTGAGCTTCAGCTACCGGGAGGGCGTCCGGCGGACGCTGGAGCCGTGGGGGATGACCTCCTCGAAGGGCCGCTGGTACGTCATCGGCTGGGACACCGACCGGCAGGCGGAGCGGATGTTCAAGCTGTCCCGGATGACCGATCTGCCCAAGCGGGTTTCCCGTTCGGGCGCGTACGAGGTGCCCGCCGACCTCGATCTGCGTTCCCTGGCGCGATCTCTTGCTCCCCGGGAGCCCACCCGGCAGGCTCTGGTGGCCGTACGACCGGGCAAGGGTCCGACCCTGCGTCGCCGCGGCGAGCCCGCAGAGGCCTCGGCCAGCCTGCCCGCCGGCTTCGAGGTGTTCCGGGTCGGATACGGGGACCTCTGGACCATGGTCGAGGAGATCACCCGCTACGCCGCCGACGTGTTGGTGCTCGATCCGCCCGAACTGCGCGACGCGGTGCTGGCCGCGCTGCGCCGGGTGGCGGCACTGGTCGAGGACGAGGCGGAGAACCAGGGAAGCGACGGAACCGACGAGGCGGAGCTGGTCACCGCGACGACCGCCGGACCCGGCGGTGAGGCCCAGTGGTGATGACCTCACAGGCGCAGGTGCGCCGGCTGCTCAGCCTGGTGCCCTACCTGCGTGAGCACGACGGCGCGTCCCTCACCGATGTCGCGGCCGCCTTCGGGATCACGGTCGGCACCTTGCGCGGGGACCTGAACGTGCTGTGGATGTGCGGCATGCCGGGACTGACCCCGGGGGACCTGATCGACATCGACATGGATGCGGTGGACGGCGAAGGGGTGATCCATCTCAGCAACGCCGACTATCTGACCCGGCCGCTGCGCTTGTCCGCCGACGAGGCGTTGGCCCTGGTGTTGGCGCTGCGGACCCTGCGGGAGATCGCCGGCCCGGGGAAGCGGGCCGCCGTCGACTCCGCGCTGCGCAAGCTCGACGCGGTGGCCGGCAGCGCCGCTCACGGCGAGCAGGCCAGTGTTGCGGTGACCGCGGCCCAGGACGAGATCCAGGCCCAGGTCAACGACGGGCTGCAGCGCGGCAAGCGCCTCGACCTGACCTATGACGTCGCCACCCGGGCCGAGACCACCCGGCGCGAGGTGGATCCGCTGCGGGTCTTCGTCCTCGAGGGGTACGGCTACCTGGAGGCATACTGCTACTCCGCCCAGGCGCTGCGAACCTTCCGGCTCGACCGGATCGCCGCGGTGCGGGTCACCGATCGTGAGGTCGAGCCCCATGACGTGGCCCTGCGCGATCTGGCCGGTGGTTGGTTCGACGCTCTCCGGGACGCCCCGCTGGTCACCCTCGACCTGCGCCCGGAGGCGGCGTGGGTGGCCGAGTACTACCCGAGCGAGAGTGCGCAGTGGGCCGACGACGGCAGCGTCGTCCTCACCTTGAAGGTCACCGACCCCGCCTGGCTGCGGGGTCTGGTGCTGCGACTGGGCGGCTCGGCCCGGGTGCTGGCCCCGGCCGGCGCCGGGCGGTCGGCGGCCGAGGCAGCCCAGGAAGCGCTGGATCAGTACGCCGCCCTCGACCTGATGAACGGCTAGGCTGCGGCGGTGGTCTGGATCATCGTGGTGGTGGCGATCGCCGTGCTCGGTCTCGGACTGCTGATCTGGTACGCCATCCGGTTGACCCGCCTTGTCGGCGACCTGGCCGGGGAGGTGGGAGTTCTGGCCGAGCAGGGCGGCCAGCTGCTGGACCTGCTGGCCTCGGTCGAGATCCCGGATGTACCCGAAGATGACGACCTTG
>CAWAAK010000009.1:0-4195 GCA_963780005.1 uncultured Actinomycetota bacterium
GCTGGGCAGAGTTCGAAGGTCTCCGGGATGCCGACCGCCTCGACGGCCACGTCGGCGCCCAAGCCGTCGGTCTGCTGCCGGATCATCTCGGCCGCCTCGCTCGGGCGGGGCGGAGAGCACCGTGTCGGCGCCGAACTGCTTGGCGGCTTCGAGCCGGGCCGGAGCCACGTCGACGGCGATGATCTGCGCGGGGCTGAACAGCCTCGCCGTCGTGATGGTGGCGAGCCCGATGGGCCCGGCGCCGACGACGACCACCGTGTCGCCGGGCCGCACGCGGCCGTTCAGGACTCCGACCTCGTAGGCGGTCGGCACGATGTCGGCCAACATCAGTGCGTCCTCGTCCGCACCGCGTCGGGAAGGGTGTGCGAGCGAGGTGTCGGCGAAGGGGACCCGGACGAACTCGGCCTGGGTGCCGTCGATGAGGTGGCCGAGCACCCAGCCGCCGCCGGCCTAGGCACTGGCCGTAGCTGCCCTGCGCGGCAGAAGCCGCAGCGGCCACAGCCGGAGATGCACGAGATCAGCACCCGGCTGCCGACGGCGTGGGAGCGAACGCCGTCGCCCACTTCGAGGATGGTGCCGACCGCCTCGTGACCGAGCATGCGGCCGGGCTCGACCTCGGGCACGTCGCCCTTCAAGATGTGCAGGTCGGTGCCGCAGATGGTGACCGCGTCGACCCGGACGATGGCGTCCTCGGGGTCCTGGACCTCCGGCAGCGGGGCGTCCCGCCACTCCATCTTGCCGGGGCCGCCGTAGACGAGCGCCTTCATCAGGTGTCCTTTCGGTTGGGAACTGCCGATCTTCGATCGTGAGCGTCCCGGCCTCAGGAAGAGGTCGTTCGGACGTCGGACGTGGGCGGACTCGACGCGAATGCGGCCGGCACGGCGACGACGGGGCAGTTGGCGTGGTTGAGGGCGTAGTGGCTGACGGAGCCGAGCAGCAGCCGTCCCAGGCCCGCCTGTTCCTGGGTGCCGACCACCAGCAGCGCCGAGGATGTCGACTGCTCGACCAGCACCTTGCCGGGGTGACCCTCGGCGAACTGGAGCAGCCAGCCCGGCTCGGGGTCGACCCGCTTCGTACAGGTCGGCGATGCTGGCCCGGTACTCGCTGATCGACCTGCTCGGGCGTGAGATAGCGCTCCGGCGGCGCCGGATAGTGCTTGGGGACGAAGCCCCTGGGCCAGCCGAGGAGGTGGATGGCCCGTAGGCGTCGGCCCGAGGTTCGCGCGAGCCCGGCGGCCCAGGTCAGTGCCTCGACGCCCGGACGGTGAGTCGTCCAGCCCGAGGACGATCTCGTCCGACCGGGTCGGGACGCCCTCGGCGTCCTGGGCGGGAACGGCCGCTACCGGAACCGTGGAGTGGCTGAGGCAGTAATGGCTCACCGAACCGGCCAGCAGCCGGCCGACTCCGGTGTGCTTGCGGGCGCCGAGGGCCAGCAGTCGCGGAGTCGCGGGCGATCTCGACGAGCACCCGTCCGGGTGGTCCGCCGACGACGTGCCAGCCCCACCCCGGTTCGGGATGGGTGGCTTCGAAGGCTGGCTCGGCTCCGTACCGCGATCGGTCCCAGCTCGTCATCGGTGCGGGGATCGTAGGCCGGGTTCTCCGGCGCCCAGTCCGGGGGCAGGTCCGCCAGGAACGGTGACACGTGCACGGCCAGCAGCCGGAGTTGGTTGAGGCGGGCGTAGTGCGTCGCCCAGGACAAGGCTTCAGCTGCGGAATTCGAGTCGTCCAAGCCGACGATCACGTCGGTTGCCGCCATGTCTGACCTTTCCGATCGTCGTTGATCTGCCGATCCTGTCCGGGTGTTCGTGGGTCGGCCAAGGGCCGATGGTCCTGTCTTGATCAAAGCCGGCCCCGGCCTGGACCACCAGAGGACTTCCGCACCGCCCGCCCGGGACTTACGGCCCTGAACCGGTGACCGCGTCGTCGAGATGCTCGGGAGAACAGCCGGATTCAGCCGGGGATGGGTGACCACCTCGACGTCGGGCACGACCGCAGGGATGGGCGTTGGATCAATCGTGATGACCGAGCGAGGCGGATGCGCAGGTGGATCCAGCACCGGCACCGAATGCAAGGAGAGTCATGACGACACGGTCGGGTGACGGTCGGGTGATCGTCGGTGTCGACGGCAGCTCCGAGTCGCTGGCAGCCGCTCAGTTCAGTGTCGACATGGCCGCCCGCCGCCGGGTGCCGGTGACAGTGCTGAACGCGTACGAGGTCCCGGGACCACACCCGCCGGTCACTCCCCGACTCGCCGAGGCGTACCGGATGGGGGGCCTCGACGTCGTGCACCGTGTCTTGGCCCACGTCCGAGTGCCCGCCCGGCTGGCGGTGGAAACGGACGCGGCGCCCGGCCTGCCGGCCGAGGTCCTGCTCAACCGGTCGGTCGGGGCCGGACTGGTGGCGATCGGCACTCATCACCTCGAGCTCTCGGCACACGGGATGCCCGGAGGCGTCGGGTCGGCGCTCGGCAAGGCCATCGCCTGTCCAATGGCCGTCGTGCCTACCCGGCTCCCGACCGCTGATCTGACACTCCGGCCGGTGGTGGTCGCGCTGGACGGAGAAACGGCCGCCACGGCGGTCCTGCGTTTCGCGTTCGAGGAGGCGGCGGACCGAGGTGCCCGGCTGATGGTCGTACATGCGGATCCCGACCGCACGCACCGGCCGGATCGGCGGGCCGCCGCGTTGGATCTCGAGGAGATCATCGCCGGCTGGAAGGCCGATTTCCCCGATGTGATCGTCCGCGTGCTGGTCCTCCCGGGAGCTATCGACTCGGTCCTGACCGGGGCCTCCGATCACGCTCAGCTACTGGTGGTCGGTGGTCCGCATCGGCACCGCTTCGGTCGCTGGACGCGGTCGGTAGCCCACGCAGTGCTCAACCGCAGCCGCTGCCCGTTGGTGATGGTGCCCCAACGCCGAGCGACGAGCCCGTCCGATCAGCGCGCTGCGGGCGCTGCGGCCGTCTGACCTCGCTCAGCGGGGTGGAGCCGTCGATCAAGGTGGATACCTGCGTATCCGGCCAGCGACAGGCCGACGGCGACGGTGAAATCAAGGGGGGCGAGGGGCGTGGTGCCGAGGACGGAGCCGAGGAACGGCAGATAGATCCCCGCCAGTTGGAGCAGCGCGGCGGCCGCCACCGCCACGATGAGGAATGGATTGCTCCACGATTTCGGCCTCGCCCGCAGGGCCAGAGCGACCCCGAGCTGGCTGAAGCCCAGCGTGAGGAAGATCATCGTCTGCCACGGCGCGCCGCGGTTCAGGGCCCACCATCCAGCGATCAGGCTGACGGCGGTCAGCAGCACCGCGATGCGCAGGATCCGCTGCCAGAGACGGTCACCGAGCACGCTCTGGGCCGGGGGGCGGGGCGGTTGGGTGAGCGCACCGGGGTCCGCCGGCTCGGCCCCCAGGGATACGCCGGTGAGCCCATGGGTCAGCGTCGGCCAGCACCAGGTCGGCCGCCTGGCGGGCCACCTCGGTGCCTCGCCGGCCCATGGCGACGCCGATGTCGGCCCGGCGGAGCGCAGGCCCGTCGTTGACCCCGTCACCGACCATCGCCACGACCTGGCCCGCGCGTTGCCGGGCTTCGATGATCGCGACCTTCTGCTCGGGGGGCGCCCGGGCGATCACGGCGGACCGAGCCAGGACCTGCGGGTCGGTTGAGCTGCGGGCGTCGACCGCGCCGGTGGTCTCGTCGGCCAGGCCGACGTCGGCGGCGATGCTGCAGGCAGTCGCCCGGTGGTCACCGGTGATCAACATCAATTCGATGCCGGCGGCCCGGACGCTGGCCAGCGTGTTGCGCGCCGACGCCTTGGGTGGATCGGCGATGGCGATCAGCCCGAGCAAGCGCAGATCCCTCTCCGCCTCGTGTGCCTCGGGGGGCAGCCGTACGATCGTCCAACTCGCCACGGCCAGGACTGGAGCCCCTCGCCCGCCAGGTCGCGGGCCGCATGTGCGGCGCGTTCGAGCACGGCCGGATCCTCAGCCATCATCTCCGGATGCAGCAGCAGCTCCGGCGCCCCCTTGGTGATGACGACATAACTGGAGCCGGCGCGATGCACGGTGACATTCGCTTGCGAAAGCTGTCGAACGGAAACTCCCGCACGCGCGGGGCGGCGGCGGTCAGAGCGGTCAGCTTCAGGCCGAGCTTGCCGGCCGCTACCAGTAAGGCTCCTTCCGTGGGGTCCCCGAGCACCTCCTAA
>CAWAAK010000010.1:0-5796 GCA_963780005.1 uncultured Actinomycetota bacterium
ACCGGGTTGATCTTCGGTCGGTCGCGGAGCGGGCCACCACGCCGGACCGATTCGTCTACACGATCGCGTACGGCGAGGTCACGGTGACAGTGGGAGAACCATTGTCACCGGAACTCACTCGACTGGTGCAGATCGTCCTCGACCGGCCGAACCGGCCCAGGAACTAACCGATTCAGACCATCCGCATGATGACGATCACCAAGATGATGATCACCAGGACCCCGATGATGACGCCGATCAACCCTCTGTTCACAACTACCTCCTAGGTGTTGGCTTCCGGTATCGATCAGCCAAGCAGAAGCTCGACTGTTTACATCGTAAACCTAGCGTGTCGATCTGTCAGTGTCGGGCTTTCCGGTCACTCAGCGAGATCCGCCCAGACCCTGACGATCCGCCGTCAGGGCTGTTCGTCGTTCTTCGCCGGCCGAGAAGCGCGAAACATGATCGAGCAGAACCGCTCGATGGAGCTCCAGGGCGGGCCGACGATCGGGCGGAAGATCGTGTTCGAGGTCGACCAGCAGGGCGGTGAGTCGTCGGCTGATCTGCGGTTGGTGCGCACCGCAGTCGATGATCTCGGCGAGCGCCAGGGAGCAGAAGTCGTCCCAGGTCGGCGCCGGGACGACCAGAGTGCCCGCGCCCCGCCGAAAGGCAACCGGACCCAGCGGCTGGTACGCCGTAACGCGCAACACGCCTTCGATCTCGTCGATCGAGCGGACCGCGGTGGTCGGATCGTTGACCGCCGGCGACAGGGCCCGGATGGCGATGTCCACCAGCAACCGCAGGGCGTACACCGGGTCGTAGCGCAGCGATCGTTCGATGTCGATGATCAAGTAAGAGCTCAGGGTTCGCGCCGAGATGGGGGTTACTGCAGCGACCGATCCGACCACCGCCCCGAACGCAACCGCGTCGCCGACGATGACGTCGAGTTGGATGTGGGCCCGATGGCGTACGGCCAGGCGGAGCAGGCCTGCGATGTCGACCGCGACCAGTTGTCCGGGGGATCCGAAGAAGTTGATCTCGGCGACCTCGTCGGGCCGTGGCGGCACGGGGCGCAGCGTGGTCGAGGACCGGCTCTGCTTGCGGAACGCAGTATGCAGCCGGAGCCGGGCCAATCGTCCGATGTCGCTCAACACCCGATCGACCCGGATCCGGCCGCCCACGGTGTGCAGCATGGCGACGAAGCCGATCAGACTGGCCAACAACAAGATCACTGCGATCAGGACCGTGGTCTGCGGTTCGAAGTCGTCCCGCCCCTGCGACCCGACCTCGATCAGGCCGATGAAGCAGAAGGTGATGGTGAAGATGAACAGGGCCAGGACCCATTGGGTGAGCCGGTTCCGTACCAGGTAGGCCACCGTCCGGGGCGAATACTGGCTTGATCCGAACTGCAACACCAAGACGACGAACGAGAACACCAGCCCGGTGAAGGTCACCATCCCGCCGCCCACGGCGGCCAGCAGGGCGGTCGCCGACGCGCCCGACACGAACGGCACGGTACCTTCGGCGTAGAGCCACTCATCGACCGAATCGGTGGTCATCTGGAACAAGAGAGCGGCCAGCACGGCGGCCACCGGCAGGACCCACGAAGCCCGCCACCACCACAGCCGCAGGCGATGGAGGAAGAGGCGATTCACTCCGACTCCCATCGGCTCGGGATCTCCTGGCGACTCACCCTAGCGCGGCCGACCCTGCTCGCCCGGGTCGTCGAAAGCTCGTCGTGTTGCCGCAAATCGGTTGACGAGCAGCACTCGCGTTTGTTCCACTCGATCGGTTCGACGACCAGATTCAACGACCAGACAGGAGACGTTCATGGGGGCAATCGAGATCGGCCAGCTCACGCTCACTCGCCGCCTCGAGAACAGAAGTCTCCATGACGTTGAACCTAGGAATTCTGGCGCATGTCGACGCCGGTAAGACCAGCCTGACCGAACGGTTGCTTTACGTCGCCGGGGTCACCGACCGGATCGGCCGCGTCGACCACGGCGATACCCAGACCGACACCCTCGCGCTGGAACGAGAACGGGGCATCACCATCCGCTCCGCCGTCGTCTCCTTCGTCGTCGGCGACGTCTCGGTCAACCTGATCGACACTCCCGGTCACCCAGACTTCATTGCCGAGGTCGAGAGGGTCCTCGGGATCCTCGACGGTGCGGTGCTGGTGATCTCCGCCGTCGAGGGCGTCCAGGCCCAGACCCGGATCTTGATGCGCACCCTGCGCCGGCTGGGCATCCCCACCTTGATCTTCGTGAACAAGATCGATCGCCTCGGGGCCCGGGAGGCCGAGCTGGTGGCCGACATCGCCTCGAAGCTGTCGGTGACCGCGATCGCGCTGTCGTCGGTGCGCGGGCTGGGTACCCGGGACGCGCAGGTGTTCCCGCGGAGGGTGGCCGACCCGGAGCACCGGCAGCGCCTGCTCGACCTACTCACCGACCACGACGACGACCTGCTCGCCCGGTACGTGGCCGACCCGGCGGTTCCGGACGAGGTTCTGCAGCAGAGCCTGGTCACTTCGACGCGCCGGGGCCGCCTCCACCCGGTCTTCTTCGGTTCCGCGATCACCGGTGCCGGGATCGAACCAGTGATCGACGGCATCACGAAGCTGCTCCCGGAGGCCAGCGGAAGGATCGACGCGGCCGTGTCGGGAACGGTGTTCAAGATCGACCGGGGTGCGGCCGGCGAGAAGATCGCCTACCTCCGCTTGTTCGACGGAACACTGCGGACCCGTGACCGCCTGCTGCTGCGGGATGGCCAGGAGAACAAGATCACTGCGCTCGAGGTCTTCGACGCCGGTCCGGCGGCGCGCGGCGCCCTGGTCCGGGCCGGGCAGATCGCCAAGGCGTGGGGGCTGACCGGCGCTCGGGTCGGGGAGCGCTTCGGGGCCGCACGCCCGGTGGAGGACTCGGCGTTCGCGCCGCCGACCGTGGAAACCGTGGTTTGGTCCCGCCGGGTGCGCGACGGCGCACGGCTGCACGCCGCCTTGACCCAGCTGGCCGAGCAGGATCCTTTGATCAACTTCCGCCAACACGCCCGGAGTGGTCAGCTGACGGTGTCGCTGTACGGCGAGGTACAGAAGGAAGTCATCGAAGCCACCCTCAGTCAGGACTACCGGATTCCGGTGGCGTTCGAGGAGTCCACGACGATCTGCATCGAGCGGGTCCGCGGCACCGGAGCGGCGGTCGAGTTCATCACCGACGAGGCGAATCCGTTCCTCGCCACCGTCGGTTTGAGGGTGGAGCCCGGCCCGCGCGGTTCCGGGGCCAGCTTCGGCCTGGAGACGTATCTGCACGGGACGTTGCCGCTCGCTTTCGTCAAGGCGGTCGAGGAAGCGGTGTACGAAACCGTCCAGCAGGGGCTGCGGGGCTGGGAGGTGACGGACTGTCGGATCACGATGACGCATTCGGGTTACTACCCGCGGCAGAGCCACGCCCACGCCACCTTCGACAAGTCCATGTCCAGCGTGGCCGGTGACTTCCGGGGCCTGACCCCGCTGGTCCTGATGGAGGCTCTGCAAGAGGCCGGCACCCTGGTGTGCGAGCCGATCTCGGCGTTCACCTTGGATCTTCCGGCGGACAGTCTGGGTTCGCTGCTGCCCGGACTCACTCGGCTGGGCGGGATACCCGGGACGGCGACCCCGGACGGGACGACGACTCGGCTGCGGGGTGAGTTGCCCGCCGCCCGGGTGCACGAACTGACCCGGCTGCTGCCCGGTCTCACCCACGGCGAGGGCCTGCTGGAGTCCGCCTTCGACCACTACGAGCCGGTCCAAGGCCCCGCGCCGAGCCGCTCGCGCACCGATCACGATCCCCTCAATAGGAGGGCCTACCTGCAGCAGGTGAAGCGCTGACGGGTCCCGGGGCCAACCTCTGCTGTGCCATGCTCGGAGCATGCTGGAGGAAGTCAGCGAAGCCGCCCGGATCGCTGAGGTCGGCGAAGCCATCACTGCTGAGGAGTTGGCGCTCGCGGCGCGCAACCACGGCATGCCGCTCGAGGCCATGCGGTACGACGTGACCCCTGCCGGACTCCACTACCTGCTGACCCATTACGACATCCCCGTCGTGGATCCCAGTACCTGGCGGCTGTCGGTGGCCGGCGAGGTGTGCGAGCCGCTCGAGCTGGACCTCGCGGCCCTGCGCGCACTACCGGCCGAGACCGTCCGGGTGACCATGGAGTGCGCCGGGAACGGCCGGGCGAACCTCGAGCCACGGCCGATCAGCCAGCCCTGGCTGGTCGAGGCGGTCGGGACGGCCGACTGGACCGGCCCCCCGCTGCACCGGGTGCTGGAAGCGGCCGGAGCCGATCCGTCGGCGGTCGACGTCGTCTTCACCGGGGCCGATCACGGGATCGAGCGGGGGGTGGAACAGGACTTTCAACGCAGCCTGCCGCTCGGGGCTGCGTTGGAGCCGGACGTCCTGCTCGCGTACGCGATGAACGGGGCGGACCTGCCGCCGCAGCACGGTTACCCGCTGCGGTTGATCGTGCCGGGTTGGTACGGAATGGCCCACGTCAAATGGCTCTCCCGGATCGACGTGGTCAACACGGCCTTCGCCGGTTTCCAGCAGTCCGTCGCCTATCGCGTCCGGCAGTCGCCCCACGAGGACGGCGTTCCGGTGACGCGCATCCGCCCGCGGGCTCTGGTGATGCCACCTGGATTCCCCGACTTCATGTCGCGGCGCCGCGTGGTCCGGCCGGGAGCCGTGACGCTGGAGGGGCGCGCCTGGTCTGGGGGTTCCCCGGTCGAGCGGGTGGACGTCAGTGTCCACGACGGAACCCATTGGTCCGCGGCGACACTCGAGCCGGTCGGGCGGCACCCCTGGGCCTGGCGCCGCTGGACCTACGAGTGGGCGGCGAGCCCCGGTCAGCACCGGATCACGGCCCGCGCCGTCACCAGGGACGGCGAGGTGCAGCCCGCCGATCCGGCCTGGAGCCGCGGCGGCTTCAGCAACAACGCCGCTCAACGAGTCGAGGTCGTCTGCCTCGGTTAGAAATCTGGGTGATACGTCGATGAGCAGCCGATTCGCCGAGCTCGCCTGGAGCCGGACCCCGATCGGTGAGGTGAGCCTCCGGCGGCGCGAGGATCCGGTCAGCGGGGTCACGGTGTTCGAGGTGAAGCTCGACGACGACTTCCTCATGTCGAGCCTCTTCACCGTCGCCGAGGTTGAGCTCGCCCGGCGGGCGCTCGCCCGTTGCCCCGGGCCGGCCTTGGATGTCGCGGTCGGTGGACTCGGACTCGGCTACACCGCCGAGGCCGTGTTGGCCGATCCCCGGGTCCGGGAGTTGGTGGTCGTGGACGCCCTCGAGCCGGTGATCGACTGGCACCGGCGTGGCCTCGTCCCGATCGGCCCGGTCCTCGCCGCTGATCCTCGCTGTCGACTGGTGCACGGCGACTTCTTCGCGCTGAACGACGACGCGGGTTTCGATGCTGAGCGTCCGAATCGGCTCTTCGACGCCGTGATCGTGGACATCGACCACTCGCCCCGGCATCGCCTCACGGAGCGCAACGGTGTCGATCTGTCCAGCCTTGATTTCTACAACGTCGAGGGGGCAACTCGACTTGCCGGACACCTCGAACCGGGCGGCGTCTTCGCCCTGTGGTCGAACGACCCGCCCGACGACGGCTACCTCGACGTCCTGCGGGCGGTCTTCGTCGATGTCGTGGCCGAGATCGTCAGCTTCCCGAACCCGCTGCAAGACAGAGAAGCCACGAACACCATCTACCTGGCGCGGATCCGACGTGCTGCTTGATCTCGAGAGGTTCGGGTACTTCATTCGCACAACGTGCAACCAGAGGCACCTGGT
>CAWAAK010000011.1:0-12740 GCA_963780005.1 uncultured Actinomycetota bacterium
GAGCTGAAACCGAAGCGGGCCGCAGACGCCGACCACACCGCGAGGGTCGGGTGAGACGCACGAGCGGCACAGATCAAAGCGGCCGCTTGCCCCGCTCGTACTCCTCGATGGCCTCGCGCATCTCCCGAACCGCGTTCTCGTACTCGATCTCCATCCGCTCCTCGGCAGTGAGCCGGCGGACCGCCGGCTCCCAGTGTCCGAAGAGGTTGATCAGACCCCAGGCGATCACGAAGAGGGCGAAGACCACCATGACGATGGTCGTCACAGTGGTCGGCGCCATTTCTCAACGCATCCGCAGCGGCGAGCTAGAGCTCGAGTCCGGGATACAGCGGGTGTGCGTCGAGCAGCTCGGCCGAGGCCGCCTTCGTGCGGTCGGCGATGCCGTCGGCCAGGGTGTACTTCGCCTTGCCCGGTTTGCCACTGGAGGCGGTGACCGGGGTCGTGTTCTTGAGCACGTCGACGGTCAGTTCGGCGACCTGGTCGAACTCCGCTGCGCCGAAGCCGCGCGTGGTCAGAGCTGGGGTGCCGAAGCGGACGCCGGAGGTGTACCAGGCGCCGTTGGGATCGCTCGGCACCGCGTTCCGGTTGGTCACGATGCCCGCGTCCAGCAGCGCCGACTCGGCCTGCCGCCCGGTCAGCCCGAAGCTTGTGACGTCCAACAGGACGATGTGGTTGTCGGTACCGCCGGTGACCAGCTTCGCCCCGCGCTGCAGGAACCCGTCGGCCAGCGACTTCGCGTTGTCGGCGACAGCCTGCGCGTAGGTCTGGAACTCCGGTCTCCGCGCCTCCGCCAGTGCTACCGCCTTGGCCGCCATCACGTGTCCCAGGGGACCGCCCAGCACCATCGGGCAACCGCGGTCGACCGACGGTGCGTAGTCTTCGGTGGCGAGTACCAGGCCGCCCCGCGGGCCGCGCAGCGACTTGTGGGTGGTCGTCGTCACGAGGTGGGCGTGCGGGACCGGATCCTCGTCGCCGGTGAAGACCTTGCCCGCCACCAGGCCCGCGAAGTGGGCCATGTCGACCATGAAGGTCGCGCCGACCTCGTCGGCGATCTCGCGCATCGTGGCGAAGTTCACCCTGCGCGGATAGGCGGAGTACCCGGCGATCAAGATCAGCGGCTTGAACTCGTGGGCGGCGATGCGCACCGCGTCGTAGTCGAGCAGTTGGCTCTCGGGGTCAGTGCCGTAGGAGCGCTGGTGGAACATCTTGCCGGAGATGTTGGGCCGGAATCCGTGCGTGAGGTGGCCGCCCGCGTCCAGCGACATGCCCAGCGCCCGCTGGTTACCGAACTTGTGGCGCAGGGTCTCCCACTGCTCCTCGGTCATGTCGTTGACCCCTTTGAGGCCGAGATCGGCCAGTTCCGGGGTCTCGAGCCGGTGGGCCAGGATCGCCCAGAACGCCACCAGATTCGCGTCGATGCCGGAGTGCGGCTGGGCGTAGGCGTACTCGGCCCCGAACAGTTCGCGGGCGTGTTCGGCGGCCAGTTCTTCGACGGTGTCGATGTTCTGGCAGCCGGCGTAGAAGCGGTGTCCGATGGTGCCCTCGGCGTACTTGTCCGACAACCAGGTGCCCATGGTCAGTAGCACGGCCGGCGAGGCGTAGTTCTCCGAGGCGATGAGCTTCAGTGAGCTGCGCTGGTCGGCCAACTCCTTCCGGGTCGCCTCGGCCACCCGGGGTTCGATGCCCTCGATCACCTTCAGGGCGGCCCGATAGGCCTCCGATTCGGGTCCGGAGTAGTCGACAGAGGGCGTACGAGCGAGAGTGTCGGTCACAAGAGCCGACTTTACTATCGGAAATCCACGAAACGTCTGGCCAGGGTAGACGGCGCTGAGTCCTTGACGACAGGGCCTGACGCAGATCGACCGCGCATGGAGCACACGGCCCGGGAACCGCTTGCCTCAGGCGTGCGCGGTCGATTTGCGTCAGGGAGGGTTCGGGACGGGAGAGACTGGGCGCACCCAAACCGATATTGAGGAGGTACCGGTGTCGATCAGCTCGTTCGAGCGCTTTCCGCTGCTGTTCGGTCCTTCGCCCGTCCACCGGCTCGAGCGACTGACCGCTCACCTGGGCGGCGCCGATCTGTGGGCCAAGCGGGAGGACTGCAACTCGGGAATCGCCTACGGCGGCAACAAGACGCGCAAGCTGGAGTACCTGGTGGCCGATGCCCTCGCGCAGGGCTGCGACACGCTGGTTTCCATTGGCGGGGTCCAGTCCAACCACACCCGTCAGGTCGCCGCGGTCGCCGCGCGCGTCGGCCTCAAGTGCGTGCTGATCCAGGAGAGCTGGGTCGACTGGCCGGACTCCGTCTACGACAAGGTGGGCAACATCCTGCTCAGCCGGCTGGCGGGGGCCGACGTGCGGCTGATCCGCTCCGAGTTCGGCATCGGGGTCAAGGAAAGCTGGGAGCAGGCTCTGCGGGAGGTGACCGAAGGCGGTGGCCGGCCGTACCCGATTCCGGCCGGGGCGTCCGATCACCCGCTCGGCGGCCTCGGCTTCGCCAACTGGGCGTACGAGGTCGCCGCGCAGGAGCAGCAGCTCGGCACCTTCTTCGACACGATCGTGGTGTGTTCGGTCACCGGGTCGACGCAGGCGGGAATGATCGCCGGCTTCGCCGCTCTGGCCGACGCCGGTGGCCGCTTCCGACGGATCCTCGGCGTCGACGGCTCGGCGAAGCCCGAAGCAACCCGGGCCCAGGTCAGCCGTATCGCCCGGGCGACGGCGGAGCGGATCGGGCTGGACCGCGACCTGCGCGACGACGAGATCGAGCTCGACGAGCGCTACCACGCCGGGGTATACGGCATCCCCGACGACGCCACCCTCGACGCCATGCGGCTGGCCGCCCGAACCGAAGGCATGATCACCGATCCGGTGTACGAGGGGAAGTCGATGGCCGCGCTGATCGACCTGGTCGCGCGCGCCGAGATTCCCCGGGATTCGACGGTTCTGTACGCGCACCTGGGCGGCCAGCCCGCCCTCAACGGGTACAGCGCCCTCTTCAGCTGAATCGGGCCGCCGCCGATCGGGGCCGCAGGCTGGGTCAGCGACGCGCCTGCGCGATGAGGTAGAGCGCGATCCCGGTCGCCACCCCGGCGTTGAGGGATTCGACGTCGGCCTCGATGGGGATGGCCGCCAGGTGATCGCAAGCCTCGCGGACCAACCGGGACAGCCCCTCGCCCTCGCTGCCGACGACCAGAACCAGCGGGCCGGAGATCTCGGTCAGCTCCGCCAGGTGGGCGTCCGCGGAGCCGTCCAGGCCGACGAGCGTGCAGCCCGCGTCCGCGTACGCACGAAGCGCGCGGTTCAGATTGGTGGCCCGCGCGATCGGCAGTCGGGCGGCGGCGCCGGCCGAGGTCTTCCAGGCCGCCGCGGTCATCCCCGCCGCTCGGCGTTCGGGGATCAGCACGCCGTGGGCTCCGAAGGCGGCGGCGGAACGGACGATCGCCCCGAGATTGCGGGGGTCGGTGACCGAATCGAGGGCCACGATCAACGCCGGGGTGTCGGAGTCCAGGGCGGCGGCGAGCAGATCATCAGGGTGGGCGTATTCGTACGTCGGCAGCTGCAGCGCGGTTCCCTGATGGACGGCTCCGCCGGTGAGCCGGTCGAGCTGGGCTCGGGTCACCTCCAGCAGCGGCGTGCTGCGGTTGGCGGCGAGTTTGAGGATGTCGCGCAGCCGGTCGTCCCGCTCGGCCCCCTCGGCGACGTACGCGGCCTTGACCGGGATCTGGGCCTCGAGCGCCTCCAGCACGGCGTTCCGGCCGGCCACCCACTCCGGACCCGCACCCGGTCGACCGGTGCGGGCCGTACGGGGCTTGGTCGGAGCGCCCTTGGCCGCTACCTTCTTGCCGCGGTAGGCGACGTGGTAGGGGCGGTCCTCGGCCTTGGGCGTCGGGCCTTTGCCCTCCAGGCCCCGCCGCACCCGGCCACCTGATCCGGCCGTGTTGCCCTTCCCCTTGTGACGGACCGCGCCCTTGCGTTGACTGTTCCCGGGCATGGTCTAGTCCTCCGTCTGTGGGCGCCGGACCAGCGACCAGCGCGGTCCGTGCGCGGTGTCGGCGATCTCCACGCCCAGCGCGATGAGCGCATCGCGGACCGCGTCGGCGGTGGCGAAGTCCTTGCGGCTGCGGGCGGCCTCGCGCTGCTTCAGCAGTTCGGTCACCAGGCCGTCGACTACTGCCGTGAGATCCTCGGCGGCGTCTTCGTTCGACCAGACCGGGTCGGCCGGGTCGAGACCGAGGATGGCCAGCATGCCGAGCACCTCGCCGAGCCGTGCCGCCACTTGATCTTGATCACCGGCGGTCAGTGCGATGTTCCCGTCGCGGACGGCGTCGTAGACCACCGCCACCGCCCCCGGTGTGCCCAGGTCGTCGTTCATCGCAGCCACGAAGGCGTCCGGCACCCGATAGGGAGCGCGGCCCACCAGGGCGTTCGCCCGCTCGACGAACCCGTCGATCCGGGCCAGCGCGGCCGTGGCCTCGTCGAGCGAGGTGTCGCTGAAGTCGATCGCCGAGCGGTAGTGCGGCTGGGCGAGGTAGAAGCGCACCGCCCGCGGCGGGTACTTCCGGGTCACCTCCGCGACCAGCGCCCCGTTGCCCAGGGACTTGCTCATCTTCTCCCCGGCTGCGGTCACCCAGGCGTTGTGCATCCAGTAGCGCGCGAACCGTTGGCCCGCCGCGGTCGACTGCGCCAATTCGTTTTCGTGGTGCGGGAAACGCAGGTCGATACCGCCGCCGTGGATGTCGAACTCGTCGCCCAGGTACTTCCCGGCCATGGCGGAGCACTCCAGGTGCCAGCCCGGGCGGCCGCGACCCCAGGGCGAGAACCAGGACGCGGTTTCGGGTTCTTCCGGCTTGTGGCCCTTCCAGAGGGCGAAATCGCGCGGATCCCGCTTGCCGCGCGGGTCCGCGTCGGCGGCCGCCTCCATCTCGTCGATGTTCTGCCGGGACAGCGACCCGTACGACGGCCAGGAGCGGACGTCGAAGTAGACGTCGCCCGAGCCGTCGGCAGCCGGGTAGGCGTGCCCGCGCTCGATCAAGACCTTGATCAACTCGAGCATCTCGGGAATGTGCCCGGTGGCTCGCGGCTCGTAGGTCGGCGGCAGGCAACCGAGCGCCGCGTACGCGTCATGCAACTCGCGCTCGTACCGGTAGGCGTGCGCGTACCAGGGCGTCCCGGCCTCGGCGGACTTGACCAGGATCTTGTCGTCGATGTCGGTGACATTGGCGATCACGGTGACCTCGAAGCCGCTCCAGGTGAGCCACCGGCGCAGGACGTCGAACACCACCTCCTTGCGGATGTGGCCGACATGGGGCGGCGCCTGAACGGTCAACCCGCAGTGATAGATCGAGACCTTCCCCGGTGCGAGCGGCACGAAGTCGCGCACCGCCCGGCTCGCGGTGTCATAGAGGCGGAAAGTCACCCCGGCAGCTTATCCACCGCGATCAGGCGCTGCATGACCTCGATTCCCTCGCGCAACGCCTTGAGGTCGCGCTTGGACAGCCCGATGAGATAGGGCTGGACATTGTTGCCGAGGGTGCTGCGCAGTTCCGCCAGCCGCTGGTGGCCGGCCGGGGTGAGATCGATCATCCAGGCCCGCAGATCGTGCGGGTCGGTGGCCCGGGCCACCAGCCCGGCAGTCTCGAGCCGCTTGACGTGATTGGTGATGGTGGGTTGGGAGCAGCGCTCCTGCGTGGCCAGGTCACTGATCCGGGTCGGGCCGTTGTCCAGCAACCGCGCCAGCAGCCGGGTGGCCGCCAGGCTCAGGGTGAAGCCGTCGGTCGGCATCCAGCGCACGATGCGGGCGGCCGTGGTGACCAGTTCCTCACCCAGCTGACGCAGATCGTTGTCCACTTTCGCAGCCTAATGTGCCGAGCACGTGGGCTTGGCGGTATGGGGGAAGTAGGGGAGAAGTAGGGGAGAAGTTGGTCCCCGACCTCAGCGGCCGGTCGAGCCTCGTAGCATCCACGGGCTCGTCATCCCCGCTCGACATTTGGCCTTCGATGGCTCAACATTGGCATCCGAACAAATCGACGTGAATGTTTCGTTAAGAGAAAGCAGATCCAGACAGATGCCGTAAGTCGTTTTTGGCCGGCGCTCACGGGGGGTTTCGCCGACAGTCGAAGAACCCGATGGTCGAAGGACAGGAGCGGAACCTATGGTCGTTGCCGAGGCGCTATCCACGGGGGCCCAACGCGCACGCCGCGTTGTGTTCTATTCACACGACACGGTCGGACTCGGCCACATTCGGCGCAACATCGCGCTGGCCGCGGCGCTGGTCCGGACCGACGTCCAGACCGACGTCCTGCTCATCACCGGGAATCCGGAGGCGTCCGCCCTGCCCCGGCCGGCCAACACCGGCATCGTCACCCTCCCGACAGTCGTCAAGGACTCCTCGGGTCGCTACCGCAGCCACTCACTGCTCTCTGCTCTGCACCACGTGCTCGACCGGCGCGCCGCGGTCATCCAGTCCGCGGTCGGTTCCTTCCGACCGGACCTGCTGGTGGTGGACAAGGTCCCGCTCGGCGTCGGGCGGGAGTTGCTGGCGACGCTGAACATGCTGCGCGACGACCCGCAGCGCCGTACGTCGGTCGTGCTCGGGCTGCGCGAGATCCTGGACGACCCGGTCGCAGCGGTCCGAGAGTGGACCCGCTCCCAGAGCACCCGAGTGATCGAGGACTACTACGACGCCGTCTGGGTGTACGGAGATCGCCGGGTGTATGACCCCATCGTCGAGTACGGCCTGCCGTCCCAGGTGGCGAACAAGGTCTCCTACACCGGGTATCTCGCCGACGATCGTGACGCGGGTCTGCTCGTTCCGGCCGCGGACCCGCCGGCTCGTCCACCCCTGCCGCCCCAGCAGCCCTATCTGCTCTGCATGGTCGGTGGTGGGCAGGACGGGTTCGAGCTGTCCCACGCCTTCGTCCAGACGGCCCTGCCGTCCGGCTACCTCGGCGTCGCGATCTGCGGACCCTTCATGTCTCCCGACGAGCGGCGGCGGGTCCATGCCTCCGCTGCCGCACGAGCGGACATGATCGTGTACGACTTCGTCACTCCCGTCGAAGCCTTTCTCGACGGCGCGACCGCGGTGGTCTCGATGGCGGGCTACAACAGTGCCTGCGAGGTCGTCGCCTCCGGTCGCCGGGCTTTGCTCGTGCCCCGGACCTGGCCGCGGCTGGAGCAGCGGATCCGAGCCGAACGCCTCGCCGAGCTGGGGCTGGTCGACGTGCTGGCCGCCGAGGAGTTGGGCGGCGAGCGGCTCGCGCAGTGGCTGTCCGCGGCCGTCACCCAGCCGGCCGGCACCGTCGCACCCGAGGCCCGGGCCGAGATCGACACCGGCGGCCTCCACCGCGTACCCGGGCTCACCACCGAACTGATCGCCCGTCGTAGGGCCGAAAGGCTGCACCGTGCTGCCTGAGTCTGGACCGCTGTCCGGCCGTGTCGGCTACGTGCTGAAGATGTACCCCAGGTTCTCGGAGACCTTCGTGGTGACCGAGCTCCTGGCCATGGAGCGTCTCGGCGTCGACCTGGAGGTGTTCTCCCTCCGTCCCCCGACGGACGGGCGCTTCCACGCCAGCCTGGCCGAGCTCCGGGCCTCGGTCACCTACCTCCCGCATTCATCGCTGAGGTCCGGAGAGCTGTGGGACTCGCTGCGGCAGACCGGCTCACAGTTCGACGACCTGGGCCGGCACCTGGGCGACCTGCTGAGCGCCGACGTCCGCGACGCCGCGCAGGCGCTGGAGCTGGCCCGAATGGTACGGCTGCGCGGGATCAGCCATTTGCACGCCCACTTCGCGTCGGTGTCGGCCGACGTGGCGCGGCTGGCGGCACGGATCGCCGGTATCACCTACAGCATCACGGCCCACGCGAAGGACATCTTCCACGCCGACGTCGATGCCGCGGCGCTGCGTCGGAAGCTTCGCGACGCGAGCGATGTGATCACGGTCAGCGAGTTCAACCTGTCGTTTCTGCGCAGCCGCTATGGAGCTGACGCTCGGCGCGTTCATCGCGTCTACAACGGCTTGGATCTGCCCACCTTCCCGTGGAGCGATCCGGCGGACCGGGCACCCGTGATCGCTGCCGTCGGGAGGCTGGTGGAGAAGAAGGGTTTCGACGACCTGCTGCGTGCCGCAGCGCTGCTCCACCGCTCCGGCTGCGACTTCCGCATCGACGTTGTCGGCACCGGTGAGCGCGCGGGAGCGCTGCGTGCACTGCGCGACGAACTGGGGCTGGGCGATCGGGTCCGCTTCCTGGGGCCGCTGCCGCAGGACCAGGTGATCTCCGTGGTTCGCGAGGCGGCCGTGCTCGCTGCTCCGTGCGTGGTCGGAACCGATGGGAACCGGGACGGGCTGCCGACGGTGCTGCTCGAGGCCATGGCCCTGGGCACACCCTGCGTGGCCACGCCCGTCACCGGCATCCCGGAGGTGTTGGCCGACGACCGGACGGGTCTGCTGGTCGGCGAGCACGAACCCGAGGCGCTGGCCAAGGCGCTCGACCGCCTGCTCGGTGACGCCGAGTTGCGGACCCGACTGGCGCGCTCGGCGCGGACCCTGATCGAGGCCGAGTTCGACTCCAGCCGACAGGCGGCCCAGGTGGCGAAGTCTTTCGGGCGGGCGGGCCACGTCCGGTTGCCCGGCTTCCAGGACCGGGTATCGGCATGAGGATCGCCTACGTCTGCACCGATCCGGGCATTCCCGTGTTCGGGCACAAGGGCGCTTCCATCCACGCCCAGGCCGTGCTGGCCGAGCTGTCTCGAGCAGGGCACGAGCTGCACCTGCTGACTCCGCGGCCGGGCGGGGAGTCGCCCGTGCCCATCGAGGTGCACCAGCTGCCTACGGTCGGGGGCGGTCCGGCGCCCGAGCGGGAGCGCGCGGCCCAGCGCTGCGACCGAGCTGTCGCCGCCGTGCTGGATGAGCTCTCTCCGGATCTGGTCTACGAGCGCTACGGGTTGTGGGGACGGACCGCCACGGCGTGGGCCGCCCGCACGGGGACACCGTCCTTGCTCGAGGTCAATGCCCCGCTGGTCACCGAGCAGCTCCGCTTCCGCGAGCTCATCGATGTCGCCCGGGCCCAGGCGGTGAGCATCGCGGCGCTGGGGGCAGCGTCGGCGGTGGTCTGCGTGAGCGACCCCGTGGCGGACTGGGCCCGTTCCGTCAGCCCACGACCGGAGCGCGTCTTCACGATCCCGAACGGGGTCGACGCTGACCGGATCCGGCCTCGTCGCGTCCCGGTGACGCCCGCGATCGATGCGGGCTTCACGGTCGGGTTCGTCGGCACCCTCAAGGCCTGGCACGGTGTCGAGACGCTCGTCGAGGCCCTCGCTCGGCTGGCGGTCGGCGGTCGCGGCTGGCGCCTGCTGGTGGTCGGTGACGGCCCGTTGGGTTCCAGCCTGATGGCTCAGGCGGCTCGGTTGGGCGTGTCGGGCCAGGTCGAGTTCACCGGAACCGTGCCGCCGGGGGAGGTGTCGGCCCAACTGCAGCGGATGGACATCGCCTGCGCGCCGTACGCCGCAGCTGATGCCGGCTATTTCTCCCCCCTCAAGGTGTACGAGTACCTGGCCGCGGGCTTGCCCGTGGTCGCCAGCGACATCGGCCAGCTGCGAACGGCCCTGGACCACGGTGATCTCGGGAGACTGGTACCGCCCGGCGACGTGACCGCGCTGGCTCGGGCGCTCGCCGAGGTCCGCGCGGACGTCGACTGGCGCGAGAGCATCCGGACCCGGGCGCGCGAGGCGGCGGTCACCCGGCACAGCTGGCGTGGCGTCGTCGAGCAGTCGCTGGCGCTCGTCCGCCAGCCGGTGGGAAGGACGGCCTGATGAGCTCGCTCAACGCGCTGGCGAAGGCGTGGCCCGGACTTCGGCGAACCGTCGGCCGGTTCCGGCCGTACATCGTGGCCGAGCGGAAACTGCTCATCCTCGGCACGCTCGCGTTGTTCGCCGCGGCCGCGATGCAACTGCTCGAGCCGTGGCCGCTCGCCTTTGTACTGGACGCGATCGTGCCCGACCTGGGTGCGGCCGGCGGTGGGCCGCTGCCCGACTTCGAGAGCCTCCGCAACCTGGTGATCATCTGCGCGATCGCGTTGGTGGGAGTCGTGGTGCTGCGGGCCCTCGCCTCGTACCTGATGACCATCTGTTTCGCCCTCGCCGGCAATCGGGTGTTGACCCGGGTGCGGGCGGAGATCTACCGCCATCTCAACTCGCTCTCGATGCGCTTCCACGACCGGCGCCGAACCGGGGATCTGGTCACCCGCGTGACCGGCGACGTCTCTCGCCTGCAAGACGCTCTGGTCACCGCGATCATCCCGCTGGTGGGCAATCTGCTCACCCTGCTCGCCATGGTGGTGGTGATCGCGATCATGGACTGGCAGCTGGCGCTGGTGGTGCTGGTGATCTTGCCGCTGTTCGCGCTGAGCAGCACGAGGCTGGCGAGGAAGATCGTCGACGTGTCCCGCGGACAGCGGTCGGCGGAGGGTGCGCTGGCCTCGCTGGCCACCGAGACCCTCAGCTCGATGGCGGTGGTGCAGAGCTACTCGCTGGAGGATCGCCTGCAGGGGCGTTTCGCGTCGAGTAACCAGCGGAGCCTCAAGGACGGGGTCAAGGGCAAGAAGCTTTCGGCCGGCTTGGAGCGGAAGACCGATGTGCTGGTGGGCATCGGGACCGCACTGGTGCTCGCCTTCGGTGCGTTCCGCGTCCTGCAGGGCCAGCTCAGCATCGGCGAGCTGACCGTGTTCCTCAGCTACCTGAAGACCACCTTCAAGCCCTTGCGCGACGTCGCCAAGTACACGGGGCGGATCGCGAAGGCGGCCGCGTCGGGCGAGAGGATCGTCGATGTGCTCGACGAAGATGTCGAGATCGCCGATGCGCCGGACGCCCAGCCGGCCGAGCGGTTCGCCGGGGCGGTCGAGTTCCGCAAGGTCGAGATGGCGTTCGAACCGGGTCATCCGGTGCTGCGCGGGATGAGCTTCTCCGTTCCGGCCGGGCAGCGGGTCGCCGTCGTCGGGCCGTCCGGCGCGGGGAAGTCGTCGCTGGTGAGCCTGCTGTGTCGGCTCCGCGACCCCGACGCCGGCGAGATCCGCATCGACGAGTTGCCCCTGTCGGCGTTCACCGTCAGCTCGCTGCGGGCTCAGATCGCGATCGTGCTGCAGGACAGCGTGCTCTTCGCGGTCACCATCGGCGAGAACATCGCTCTGGGTTCACCCGAGGAGGTCACCGACGAACAGATCGTGGCTGCTGCCCGGCTGGCCGGCGCGCACGAGTTCATCAGCGCTCTGCCCCAGGGCTACGACACGATCGTCGGCGAACGCGGTTCCACGCTGTCTGGAGGTGAGCGGCAGCGCATCGCCATAGCCCGGGCCGCGATCCGGGATGCCCCGATCGTCATCCTGGACGAAGCGATGACCGGGCTGGACGCCGACACCGAGGCCGAGGTGGCCGCCGCCCTCGACCGGCTGACGGCCGGCCGGACGACATTCGTCATCAGCCACGACCTCGACGCGGTACGGGACTGCGAACAGGTCATCTGGGTCGAGCGGGGCCAGGTCACTCGGAGCGGGCATCCCGACCAGGTGTTGGGCCGTCCGTCCATCTGGAGCGTGCTGACGAGCCGCGACGAGCCTCGTCCCGGCCGCTCAGCCCGCGCATCGTGAACCTGCCGTCGCGGCTCACCGGGGTTGTGATCGATCGGCAGGTGCGGGGCACCGCCGTGCTCACCGATACCGATGCGCTGGCTGAGCTGCTCGGAGCTGCCGACGAGACGCTGCTTCGGCGGCCCTACCTGCGCTGGAAGCCCGGCACCAGCTGCATCGCCGCGCTCGAGCTCGCCTCCGGCTCGGCGTACGCGGCCGCGTTCAGCGCCGCCGCCGGCGCCAAGCTGGCCAAAACACTCGAGCAGGCGCCGGCCGGATCCGTGCTGCTGGTCGATCGGCAGCTGTGCGTCCTCGTGGCCCGGCCCTCGGCGGACCGGGACCTCCCCGCTCTCAGCGACCTGACGGGCGCCTTCGCTCGTGCGGTGGGAAGCGCATCGGCTGAGGAGTCGGATGCGGTGCAGACGCTGGCGTACAAGCCGCTCCGACGCTGGGTCGGAACCATGTCGACCGGCCCGGTAGACGCGAGCGACGGTGGGCGGTCTGTCCTTCGGGCCTATCGGCGGGGGGACCTGGAGCGGGCCCGGGCCAGTTCGAAGACGGCGCGAAGGCTGTTCGGCGGGCTGGCGCCCGAACCGGTCGGGCGTTCCCGTCGTCGGGGTCTGATCGTGCAGGCGTGGGTGCCGGGCGAGACGCTGGATCGGGCCCTGGCGGCCCGCACAGCCCTGGCCGACACGTTGCCGACCGTCGGCCGGACCCTGGCCGGGATGCACCAGCGGCAGCCGCCTTCCACCGCGGCCCGGGTCGCCGGCGCACCGCTGGACGGCACCGCCGAGCTGCTCGGCGCGCTCGATGAAGACCTGGGCCGCTGGGCAGCTCACCTCGCGGCGCGACTGAAGTCAGGTCGCCCCGACGAGGACGACGAACGCGTCTTCGTGCACGGCGACTTCTCCGCCGACCAGGTCGTGCTCGGTCCGGACGGGCCGGTCTTCTTGGACTGGGACCGCGCCGGAGTCGGCGCGGCCGCGGTCGACCTGGCCGGCCTGCGAGCGGCCGGACTGGACGTGGAGAGCTGGCAGCGGGTTCTCGACGGGTACGGCGAGGTGCGCCCGCTCCCGGGCGACCTGGACTGGTACGTCGCCGCGGCGATGCTGGAACGTGCCCCT
>CAWAAK010000012.1:0-7219 GCA_963780005.1 uncultured Actinomycetota bacterium
CGAAAGATCAACTCACGCGAGATGCGGCCGATGACACGCGCTTGCTGCGGCCAAGATCCCCAGGGTTTTCGGATTTGTTCGGGCAGGATCTTTTCGAGCGAGCTGGCTCGACCCAACGAAGGGGACCCGCATGACTTCGATACCGCGAACCGGGCGTATCCGGACTGCTCTGGTGGGGATCGGGGTCGGTCTGGCCGTTGTCTCCGGCACCCTCGCTGCCCCGGCCAGGGCGGCGGCGGCGCCCGAATCGGCCTGTCCCGCTCCCGTACCGATTGCCTCGGTGACGGCGGGAATGACCGGCGAGGGCTACACGGTGGTTCGAGGCACCGAACCGCGGCCGTTCTCGGTGCAGGTGCTCGGGGTGCTGAAGGACGGCATCGGCGCCGGCCGGGACATGATCATGATCGAGGTCTCCGACCTGCCCGGTGAGCGCGTGATCGAGGCCGGCGGCGGGATCTGGGCGGGCATGTCGGGCTCGCCGGTCTACGTCGACGGCCAACTCCTCGGCTCGGTGTCGTACGGGTTCACCCTCTCGCCCTCACCGATCGGCGGCGTCACACCGGCCGCCGACATGCTGAAGCTGCTCGACCTGTCGGCTCGGCAGGCCGCCCGGCCCGAAGGAGCCGAGGAGCCCGCGAAGGTGCCGGTGCCGGCCGCCGCGCGCCGCACGTTCGACTCCCGGGCCCGCGCCGCGGTGCCCCGCACCTTGAGCAAGCTCCCGGCCCCGTTCTCGATCAGTGGTCTGAACTCCACCCGGCTGCGGCAGTTCCAGGCCGACGCCGACGCCGCCGACCTGCCTGTGATCGCCTACGCCGGCAGCTCGAAGGCGGCCCCCTCGTCGGTCGGCCCATCGGTCGCCGCCGCCGCGCCGGTGCCCGGCGGCAACTTCGCCGCCGCGATGTCGTACGGCGATCTGACCGCGGCCGCCGTCGGCACCACGACCGCCGTCTGCGACGACCAGGCTCTGGCTTTCGGTCATCCTTTCAACCTGAGCGGACCCGCGACCTACGGCGCGAACAACGCCGACTCGCTGTCCATCGTCAAGGACGACACCGTGGGCTCGTTCAAACTGGCCAACATCACCGACGCGGTCGGCATGGTGGACCAAGATCGACTGGCCGGCCTGCGCGCCAGGCTGGGCATCAGCCCCAAGATCAGCGACGTGCGCAGCACGATCCGGAACGCGGATACCGGGAGAGTGCGGCGAGGGTCCACCAAGGTGACGACTCCCAACATGCTCGCCGAACTCACCGCCTTCGGTTTGCTGGCGGGCTACGACACGACCTTCGACGAGATCGGCGACGGCCGGGCCACCAGCCACTGGACGATCATCGGCACCCGGGCCGGCGGAAGGCCTCTCATCGTTCACCGGGACAATCGCTGGGCGTCCCGCGAGGATGTGGCCAGCGATCCGGCCTTCGATGTTGCCTATGCCGTGGATGCCCTGTTGAACAACGAGTTCGAGCCCGTCACCATCGACCAGGTCAGGTACGACTCGACGGTGGGCACCGAGTACCGGCAACTGCGCATCACCGGCTTGGCCGTGTCGGTCAACGGCGGGAGGTACGTCGCCCCGCGGGCCCTGACCGTGACGCCGGGCGCGACCCTCAGAGTCCGGGTCACGATCCAGCCCTTCCGGAGCAGCGTGAAGCGGGTAGCAACCGCAACCCTCACCGTGCCCAGGAACGCGCGGGGACGAATCGGTGCCCTCACCGCCATCGGCGGCGTGGACCTGAACAGCGGCCTGGGTGAGGAAGAGCCGGGTTGCCTGCTCGAAGATCCTGGATGTGCGGACGAGCCGGTCAGCTCCCTCAATCAGATCGCGCGCGGCATAACGAGCCAGCCACAGAACGACGACCTCGTGATCCGGTTGGCCCTGGAGTCCGAGATCGACGGCAGCGTGCAGACCACCAACAAATCCGTTCGTCGGAAGGACACCGTGGCCGGGCAGCGCTCGATCGCGATCACGGTCAGCTGAGCGCGGGACTCTGAGCTTCCGCCACCGGCGAGTCAGTCAGCGTTGATCTCGACCAGAACCTTGCCAGAGACCGCGGAGTCTGCGGCGATTGCGAATGCTTCGTCGACGGCCTCGATCGGCAGCACGTGAGTGATCACCTGCTCGAGCTGCGGATTCTGATCGAGCAGCGTGATGGCAGCGTCGATCTCGGTGTTGAAGCGAAAGGTCCCTCGCAGCTGGATCTCCTTGGACACCAGGGGGGCCAGGTTCACCGGTCGGGTCTCATCGGCGAGATTGCCCACTTGGACGAGCACGCCGGCCCGGCGGGTGGCCAACAGCAACGCGTGCAGCGCCTGAGGCACCCCAGCACATTCGAGCGTGACGTCGAAATGCGAGTCCGGGAGGTCTTCGACGCCGATCTGCACGGTCCTGATCGGCACCGGGCTGGCGACACCTAGGGACCGCGCGCGCTGCAGCGGCCCCGGCAGGAGATCGGCACAGACCACCTCTGCAGCACCCTCAGCGGCTGCGGCCGCAGCGGTCAGCAGCCCGATCGGGCCGGATCCCGAGACGAGCACGCGCCGGCCCTGGATGCCACCGCCGACCGCGAGGGCGTGCAGGCCGACAGCCAACGGCTCGGCCAGTGCGGCACGCTTGACCGGCAACGAGCGGGGCAGTCGGCGGATCTGGTCGCTGCGAACGACCACCTGCTCGGCGAGGCCGCCGGAGGTGTGGGGCCAGGTCGACGCACTGCCCAGATAACCGCCACCGGGCCAGAGGTGGCGCTGCGCGTCGCTCAGGTCCGGCTGCGCGGTGCCCCAGGTGGCCGGGTGCACCGTCACCGGTGTGCCCTGCTCGAAGCTGCCCGACGGATCGAGCTCAACCACGCCGGACACTTCGTGGCCCGGGATCAGTGGCTCACGGATGGTGAACATGCCCGTCGCGCCATTCGCGTAGTAGTGCAGGTCCGATCCGCAGATCCCGACGTATCCGACCCGTAGCCGCACCTCGCCGGCACCGGGCTCGGGGCTGGGAACCTGGTCGGTCCGCATGTCCTGCTTGGCGTGGATGCGTACGGCTCGCATACGTCTAGCCTCCCACTCGCGGGCCGTCCGGGCGGCGGCCCACCAGGTACAGCCGTTGGGTAGCCGCTTCTTGGGGCAGCGGGCTTCTCTGGTACCACTCGATATCGACGAGCCCGACCTGCTCCACCGCCGCGACGATCGCGTCCGGGTCGTGGAGCACGAAGTCGAGGTCGGTGGCGACTCCCCACAAGGCGCCTGGATGGTTCACCTCGTGACCGACATGGGTGGCCAGGGCGAGCACACCGCCGCGCCGGAGCACTCGGCTCAGGGCGGCCATTGTGGTGACCAGCTCGGACGAAGCGAGGTGGACGAATGCGTACCAGGCGGTGACCAGGCCCCAACCGGGGTCTCGCGGGTCGCCACCCCGAGGCATCGGTGGCACGACAAAACTGCCCTGAATGAACTGGACGTCGGGGTGCTGCTCCCGGGCGCGATCGACCATGTCGGGAGATAGATCCAGTCCGGTCATGGCGACGCCGCGATCGGCCAGGAATCCAGCGACCTGGCCGGGCCCGCACCCGACGTCGAGGCCTTGGTCCCCGGCGGCGTCGGCCGCGAGTCGGTCCAGGAACCAGCGGTCGAACGGCTTGTCGTCGAGCTCGCCGGTCAAGGCTGCGGTGTACGCATCGGCCAACCGGTCGTATTCGGCCGCAACCTTGCGATCCCGGGCCGGCGCACCGTCCGCCAAGACCTGCTCCCGGTCCACCGGTGGCAACGCCTCGGCGGCCTCGGGCTGTTCGGCGCCGAGCAGATGGGCCCAGCGCCGGTCGCGCTGACCGGGTTGCCGTTCGAGTTCGCGGACGAGGGGCTGGTCCAGCGCGGCCATCTCCCGCAGGACCTCCTCGACGCCTTCTCGATCGGCGAAAACCAGCAGCCGCTCGCTCCGCGGGAGTAACTCGCCGGGGGTCTGGGGGCCGCGCAGCAGCAAGACAGTGAGGAGCGCGGACCGCTCCTCGTCCAGTTCCAGCTGCTCTTCGAGGCGCTGGTGGTACTTCACCACCCGGATACCCGTTCGCTTCACGAAGCGGACGAGCTCGCGGTCGCGGAGCCGTCCCAACGACTCGACGAGGGTTGCGTCGTCGTACGCGACGATCGGGTCGCGGCTGGTGGACTGGTTGCACGCCGTACGGAGGGCGTTGAGAGATAGCGGATAGGTGTCGGGGACCGTCCGCTGCTTTTCCATCAGGGCGCCCAACACGCGCTGTTCGACCGGGTCCAGCACGGGTAGATCGGGCATGCCGTCAGCCTGTCACGCTGGCTGCAGCGGATGCGATCGCTCGGCTGACGCGGCGACGAGGACGAAGAACACCATCAAGCCGATACTGATGGACGCCGGGCGGGCGTACCCTCCCACGGGGGCCGGCAACTTGCCGAACGTCAGCAGTGTCGCAAGCACGCAAGCAAAGGGCTGCACGGCCGGCGATAAGGATGCCGCGGTCTTGCGATCATTCAGGGTCGCCGCGGACAGGGCAACACTGAAGACCGCCAGTGCACCGAGCGACGCAAGCGCGCACACCGCGAGCAGGCTGGTGGCTGAGCGAGGCGAGGACCGTGAGCCGACGGTCGGTGCGGCTTCGGTCAGCGACGCTTGCCGGTAGGCCAGGATCACTGCTCCGCAAGCCACATGGGTGAGGACGCCCGACACCGCAAAGGCAGCAGCCGACACTGCGGCTACGTCTCGCAACGCTCCTTGGTTGATGGTTCTCGTGATTCCCCGCATGCCCACCCATTCGAGGACACCGATCCCGACCATGCCGGCGATCGTCCCGAGGTGGATGCGGCGCTGCGAGAGGACGGCACCGTTCCACAACGATCGCCATCGGCGCTCGACGACCACGTGGGTTGGGAGCACGCCGACCGCTTGATCGAAATCGGAACCTGAACAGTTGCGTCCGAGGATGAGCACATCGCCGATCGCCGTCAGGACGGCCCCTGCCAGACCGATGAGTGCTGGTCTCCGTCGGTCTGAGCATCCGGTCGAGGCAGTCGTTCTGACCATGCCGGCAGATTAGTCCGACGCCATGTGGCTGGAGCTCAGAACCCGCTGCCGGCGTAGTCTTCGCCGGCTGGCTCCTCGCGCTCGGCGCCGTCGGGGTCGCTGGTGCGGCCGAGGGCGTAGTCCTCCTCGCTCAGGGTGTCGTCATCACTGTGGCTTTGGCCGGCGTCTTTCTCCTCGGCGTCCGGGGCATTGCTGGGCTCGCTCACGGTTCATCTCCATCTGTAGATGTCAGCCGTGTACCCGCCCCCGGGCGCGCGCAATCTAGTCCAGCGATTTCGGTATGCCGGTCAACCGATCAGGGTGTAGGCGTCGAGGAAAGTCCTGACGACTTCTTCGACTGGACTTCTCTCGGTCGGCTCCGGCGGCGAGTTCGCGGCGCGCCAGATCTGTTGGGCGAACGCCGATTTGCCGAGCGGGTGGGTGCCGCTGGTGTTGACGAGGTAAATGCGTCCGGTGGGGGCGCGCCAGATCCAGCTGCCAGCCTCGGGTTGTCGCACGTTCCAGCCGCCGTGGGTCTTCACCCGGTGGTGGTGGCGGACCAGGGGTCCGAGGTTCCCGACCGCGGTCTGACCCGGCGGGCCGCCACGTTGTGGGTGAAGATATGGGGTGGTGTGGTCGAGGTCGGTGCGGCGGCTACCGCCGGCGGCGTAGGGGAACACGTCCATGGGTTGGCGGAGCCGCAGGTGTTCGGCGATCCTCGCCGGGATCTCATAGCTGTCGACCGGCGCCGGGGTCGTCGTTCAGGTTGATGACCGGTTTCAGCTGAATCCGGCACCTGGTGCCGAGCACCTGCCGGAGCCGGGACAGCAAGACGGGCCCCATGTCGTCGACCCGGGCCACCCCGGTCCCGGCCCGCAGCGCCTCTTCGGAGAGGTGCACGTAAACTACGGTTTTGGGCCGGGCCCGCTCCGGGTCGAACGGCGGCGGCCCGATCCGCAACGACTGATGCGGCCGTCGCGAGCGCCCACCGTCGGCCGGCTCCCCGACTTGCTTGTTGGCGGGCTGGGGGTCGGCTGTTGCTTCGTTGGCTTCGAAGAGCGGCTCGTCTGCAGGATCTGGGTCGAGCACGTCGACCCCGTGCTCGGGCTCACTGTCCTGGTCCTGGTCGGGGTGGTCTTGGTGGCCGCACAGCAGTTGGAGGGCGTAGGCGGGTTGGGCGAGGATGCCGATCGCCTTGGAGCGGCGGACGTCGATCGGGTCGGTGTCGCCGCGGAGGCCGAGGATCTGGGCGATCCGGTCGATGGTGGCCTTGAACCAGATCGCGTCGCCGGCGGCGGCGCGGGCGATGACCAATTTCAGCCCGTGCTCGGTGATGCGGCCCAACCGGACGAACCGTTCCCGCGCCGCCAACTCCGCCGCCGCGTCCGCACCCTCGGGGTCGGCGTCGTAGATCAGCCCGTCCACCACATCCTGCAGCCGGCCCCACGACAGGGACCCCAGAGTGGGCGCGATCCGGGCGTCGACCTGCCGGGCCTGTCCCAACGTCAGGTGCCGGGTGGTCGTGGCGATGTGCCGGGCCTGATACACCGGTGCCTGTCCGGCCCGGGCCGCCGCCCACGTCATGGGCAGCCGATACCGCAAATCCAGCGCGTCGGCGATCAGCCGCTTCGCCGACCCGGCCGAGGTTTTCAGGGAACAGCCCAGTTCGGCGGGGGCGAAGTCGGCGATCTCCGGGGTGCCCTCCCCACCCGGTTGGATGGCGCGCTCCGCCCCCGGGAATCCCGTGCGGATCGACCGCGTCACCAGGGTGGAGATCCGCCCAGTGCGCGGCCAGCAGCAACCGGGTCACCTCAACCTGGACCGCGGTGTGCTCGTTGCCCTCCACCGCCGCCAGGGTGGCGTCCTCATCGAGGCCGGCCACATCGTTTTCGAACACACATTCACTCTAGAACGAGGGTCTGACATCGATACTGATAGCGACGTTCCCATGGGTCTGACTCACGCACTGACTGACAACAGTCCGGGCCGCGAACTGCTGTTGCCAGCAGTGATCAACTTCGCCGGCCCGCTGCGCTGAGCTTCCGACCTTCGGCTGATCCCGTCCACGGCTTCTGTGACGCTGTTTCTTCGCCGGTTTCGAACGCCGATCCGTACCCGAGAAGGACCAGTTGATCGCATCGCGGCCCGAATTTCGACCAACCGCTCCAGCTCGCGGATAGTCCGGGTCAAGCCCTACCT
>CAWAAK010000013.1:0-11539 GCA_963780005.1 uncultured Actinomycetota bacterium
ACCTGGTCGTCCGCCGACCCGCCCGCCCGGAGCAGGTCGGCCTCCCCGAGGGCGGTCCGCTCCGCCCACTTGTGCCGCCAGGACCAGGCTGGACGGATCCGCCGAACCAGTCGCAGGCGTCTTGGCGGCGGGGGAGCGGCCCAAGACTCCACGCTGAACCGCATCACGCCGTCGGCCGGCTCAGCTCGAACCCGGAGCCGAGTCCGATCTGCGCGGGCACCATCGGCCGCCTGCTGCACGCGGGCCGCCAGATCCTCCGGGACAGACCACCCGTACAGCTCCCGGCAGGATCGGTCGAGGCGGGCGAGGTGCGCGGCCAGCCGGAGGACGGTGCCGTCTCGACTCAGCAGCGTCTCGATGAGTCCGCCGTCCCGGAGGACGTCCGGGATCGGCGGCGGCGGATCGCGCAGTTGGCCCGCGAGATCGGCATCGACTGCCTGCACCAAGGGTCGGGCCTTGTCGAGGCACTCGTACCACTCCCGCATCGGCACACTATCGACGGTGATCCCGCCGCCGACGCCGAGTTCGACCTGGCTTCCGGTCACCTCGAAGGTACGGATGATCACGCTGAGCTCCGCCCCCGCCGCCGGGGTGAGGAAGCCGAGCGCCCCGGTGTAGGCGCCCCGCGGCTCCGGTTCCAACGCGGCGATCCCGCTCTGGGCACTGATCTTGGGGGCGCCGGTCACCGAACCGGGCGGGAAGGTGGCGTGCAGCAGGTCGGCTCGATTCGTGCCCGACACCAGCTCGCCCTCGACAACCGACACCAGGTGCCAGACACCGGGATGGGCCTGGAGGTCGAGCAGGCGTTCCACCCGGACGGTTCCGGGCCGGCACACGCGGGAAAGATCGTTGCGCATCAGATCGGTGATCATGATGTTCTCGGCCGCGTCCTTCCGGGAACGGGCCAGGCCCGAACCGTCGGGGTCGTCCCGGGTCGGGCTGGTGCCCTTGATCGGTGCGGTCCGGACGTGATCATCATGGACGGCCAGGAACAGCTCCGGGCTGAAGCTGATCAAGGATGAGCCGTCCCCGGAGTCGATCATGGCCCCGTAGGTCGGCCGGAGTCGGTCGGCGCCGGCCGCGAACACGGCGGAGGCCGACCCGGACAAGGTGGCCCGCAGCCGCGTGCAGAGGTTCAGCTGGTAGAAGTCGCCGCGCTCGATCCGGCCGATCGCCTCCTCCACGCCGCGGAGATGCGTCGCCTGGGCGAGGGGAGCGCTGGTGAAGGGACTCAGTTTGAACGGGGGTCGGGAACTCGACGGTGTGGTGCCCACCCCGGCGACCAGGGAGCGGGCGCGGTCCAGCGCCCGCTCCAGCTCGCCCTCCCGACCCTGCAGACCCAGCGTTTCGAAGACCCAGCCCCGCGCCGGGTGCCAGCGCAACAGGTGGTCGAAGAAGCCGAGGGCGGAGCGGTGCGGGGCGTAGCCCAGCTGGGCCAGCCAGCCGCCCCCGACAAGCGCCTCCTCCGTTCCGACGAGGTCCAGTTCCGGTTGCACGTCGACGTACGGGAAAGCGGCCTCGGCGTGTTCCGGAGTCACCCAGCAGAGCGGATCACGCAACACCACGGCGCCGCCCCCGAACCACTCGCCCCACAACACCGCGAGCGGCCGCGGCGAACGCAGCCGGGCAATGACTTCCGCCGGCTCGGGCCCCACACCCAGCGCGACGGCGTAGGGCCGACCTGGGCGGGCGACCAGGCGGGCGATGTCCTCAGCGGGCACCGGGGAAGCTGGCCAGGATCCGGTCGGCGCTGCCGCCGAGGTCGAGCAGTTCGGCCAACTCGGCGAAGCGCTCCGGCTGCCGAGGCTGATCGGGGATGCGGAGCTCGTCGAGCGTGGTCGCGAGATCGAGATCGGTGGCGACGGCCACCACGGTGGGGGCGACCGCCAGATAGTCGATCGCCGCGGCGAGCTTGGCCCGTACCGATCCGCTGATCTTGGTTCGTGGGTTGCTGGCCGCGGCCAGGATCTGCTCCAGCCCGCCGTAAGAGTTGATCAAGGAAGCCGCCGTCTTCTCACCGATGCCGGCAACTCCGGGCAGCCCGTCCGACGGGTCGCCGCGGAGCACTGCGTAGTCGACGTAGTGCGCAGCCGGAATGCCGTACTTGGCCCGGACCCAGGCGTCGTCGACCTGCTCGTGCTTGCCGACGCCGCGGGCCGTGTAGAGCACCCGGACCTCGCGCTCGTCGTCGACCACTTGGAACAGGTCGCGATCACCGGTGACCACGTCGGTCGGCAGCGGCGCGGACGCGGCCAGGGTGCCGATCACATCGTCGGCCTCGTACCCGTCGTGACCCACCACCGCGAGGCCCAGCGCGTCCAGCACACCCAAGATCAACGGCACCTGAACGGCCAAATCGTCGGGAGCCGTTTCCCCGACCGTGCCGGGGGAGGAGGCCATCTCGGAGACGACGCTGTCGCCCGAGCCGGCCACCCGGTGCGCCTTGTAACTCGGGATCAACTCCACCCGCCACGCCGGTCGCCAGTCGTTGTCCCAACAGCACACCAAGTGGGTCGGGGCATAGACGTCGGTCAACCGGCTGATGAAGTCCAGCAGGCCGCGCACCGCGTTGACGGGCGTCCCGTCCAGGGCCCGAAACGAATCGGGGACGCCGAAAAAGGCCCGGAAGTACAACGACGCCGTATCGAGGAGCATCAAGCGGCGTGAATCCTGAGTAAGTCGTGGGGCCACGCACGAATACTGGCACGATAAGCGCATGGAAAAGCTGGACCAGGCCATCCTTTCGCTGCTCGCTCGGGACGGCCGGATGTCCTACACCGACATCGGCAAAGAAACCGGCTTGTCCACCTCCGCCGCTCAGCAGCGGGTGCGCCGGCTGGAACAGCGAGGGGTGATCAAGGGCTATCGGGCGGTGCTGGACCCTGAGCAGCTCAACCTGATGATCACCGCGTTCGTGGCGATCAAACCGTTCGATCCGAGCCAGCCCGACGATGCCCCGCAACGGCTCGAGCCGATCGACGAAGTGATCTCCTGCTATTCGGTGGCCGGGGAGCCGAGCTATCTGCTGAAGGTGCAGGTCCCGACCATGGCGCAGCTCGAGACACTGTTGGCCCGCATCCGCGCCGACGCCGGGGTTTCGACCCACACCACCACCGTGCTGTCCATCCCGTTCGAGGACCGAGCCCTGCTCTAGGTCGGTACCGCTCAGAATGGGGTCGTGACCCGCACTGCTGAGCTGGCGATCGTCGGTGCCACCCGGCTCTACCCCCCGCCCGATCCGACCGCCGACCGTTCTGCCACCGCGCTGGTGATCGAGAACGGGACCCTGGTTCACGTCGGCGACGACGCAGCGGCGCTTCGGCAGGTCGAGCATGTCCGCAGCCGGCGTCCTGAGCAGGTCGAAGGGCCCGACCAGCCGGTGCTGGACCTGCGACGCCTGGGTGTGGGCGAGGTGTTGATCACTCCGGCGTTCGTCGACGCCCACCTGCACACCATCCAGGCCGGCCAGGTGATGCTGGGCCTGGACCTGCACGGGGTCGGGAGTCGAGACGATCTGCTGGACCGGTTGGCCCGCCAGGCCAGGGACCGCCCGCACGCGCGCATCCTGATCGGGCAGGGCTGGGACGACCGCGGTTGGCCGGATCCGACCCCACCGACCCGCACCGAGCTGGACCGGGCCGGCCGTGGGGCCGCGGTCTACCTCGCGCGGGTCGACGTGCATTCGGCGGTCGTCTCGAGCGCGCTGCTCGATCAGCTCCCCGACGTCCGGGCGGCGGTCGGCTTCCGTGCCGACGGTCTGGTCTCCCGCGAGGCACATCACCTCTGCCGCGGGGCGCTGGATCGCTTCTTCACCGACGGCGAGCGCCGGGAGGCGGCCCGGGTGGCCCTGCGACGCTGCGCCGAACTCGGCGTCGGCACCGTCCACGATCTCGGCGGGCCCCACCTCGGGCCGCTGGCTGACCTGCATCGGGTGCGGGACGCCGCCGCCGAGCTCGGACTTCGGGTCGCCAGCTACTGGGGTGAGCTGGCTGAGGTTCGCACGCTGGCGTTGGCCGCGGAGCATTCGATCCTGGGCCTGGCCGGCGACCTGTGCATCGATGGAGCTATCGGCTCACGGACCGCCGCGCTGCGGACGGGTTACGCCGACCAGGCCGACACCTCCCTTGGCGTTCGCTATCTCGACGACGACGAGATCCGTGACCACCTCATCACCTGCACGCGGGCCGGACTCCAGGGCGGCTTCCACTGCATCGGTGACGATGGGGTGAGCGCCGCGGTCCAAGGCTTGCGGCGCGCGGCCGAGATCACCGGTCTGCCGGCCCTTCGCGCGGCCGGACACCGGCTGGAGCACGTCGAGATGGTCGACGCCCAGGATCTGCCGGCTCTGGCCGAACTCGGCGTGACGGCCAGTGTCCAGCCGGCGTTCGATGCCACCTGGGGTCCACCCGGGGAGCTGTACGAACAGCGACTGGGTCCGGCGAGGAGCGCGGGCATGAACCCGTTCGGCTCGATGCAACGAGCGGGTGTCGCGCTGGCGTTCGGTACCGACGCGCCGGTGACTCCGCTGGCCGGCTGGGCCATGGTGCACGCGGCGATCCGGCATTCCCGAGCGGAGGAGCGGCTGAGCGCGCCGGACGCGTTCGCGGCGGCCACCCGCGGCGGCCACCGGGCGGCCGGCGAGCCCGAAGCCGGGACCCTCGCCATCGGGCAGCCCGCCGCGGTCGCTGTCTGGGACTGCTCGGGTTTCGCATTCGACGCGGCGGGGCTTCCCCGGCTCGAGGGTGGTCGGGAGCCGCGCTGTGTGGCCCTGGTCGTCGGAGATCGTCTGACGCTGTTCGCCGATGGCCTCGGGGCAGGACCCTACGGGCGGATCGAGCAGGTGGAGGTCCGGTGAGGCTAGGGTGACGTGCTCGGGGTCACATTCATCCGATCCATCAGGAGCTCTTATGCCCGATCGACACCTTGACGCCGACTGTGTCCCGGACCCGGACAGCTCGTCGAGTCTGTCCAGAAGGCGGTTCCTCGCGGGAGTGTCGGCGGCGGCAGTATTCGGACCGGCACTGTCGGCCGCACCCGCTGCCGTGGCCGCCAGCCCTGAGGCAGATCCTCACCGCGGCGCTCGACCACCGACCTCCGGCGGGTCAATCCAACGTGCGCAAGCCTTTCTTCGGGCCATGACTGACGCGTATCCGGCGGCCAACCCTGGGCCACGGCTCCCGCAGAGCTACGCCGACGAGCTGGGGCTGTTCTCCACGGCGTTCGTCTACGACGCCGCGCTCGCGGTCTGCGCTGCGTTGACCGGGGGCCGGCGCGCCCAGAGCCTGGCCGAGACGATCGGCGACGGCATCGTGTACGCGCTCGAACACGACCCGAAGTACAACGACGGCCGGCTGCGACAGGCCTACAACGTCGGGCCCTACGTGTTCTACGACGGGAACCCCCAACCGTACGGCTTCGTCCGCCCGGACGGCACCGCCAACATCGGTTCGCAGTTCGGCTTCCTGGGCACCGCGGTCGGCGACATGGCCTGGCCGGGTATCGCGCTCGTGCAGCTGTATCGGCGGACGCGACAGCGTAAGTACCTCCGGGCGGCGGTCCGGATCGGCAACTGGATCACCGACAAGGCCGTCTCGGAAGGATCACTCGGCGGGTTCCGGTTCGGAGTAAGCGGGGACGACACCGCCATTCCGAATGTGTCCACCGAGCACAACATCGATTGCATATCATTCTTCGGCCAGCTCTACCGATCCACGGGCGAGCGCAGCTGGCACGCGGCCTCGAGGCGCGCCCTCGGGTTCGTGCAGAAGATGTGGTCGTCGGGAGGCGGCTTCTTTTACACCGGATCCAATGACGGCGACACGATCAACCCATATCCCCTCCCGCTGGATCCGCAGGTCTGGAGCTGGCTCGCCTTGCGCGACCGGCGCTACGCCCGAGCCCTGGAATGGGCGAGCGACACGCTTGCGGTGACCGACGACGCCTCGGAGCCCAATTCCCAGGTGCCCGCCGGCGTGGCCGTATCCGGGGTCACCTTCAGCACCGCCAGCCTGACCTCTACGGCCAGCTACAACGGTATTCGGGTCAACCAGCAGGGGGTGTGGTTGGAGGGCACGGCCCAGTTGGCGACCTCCCTGGCTGACCGCGGCGGTCGCCGGGACCGAGCCCGCGCGGATGTTCTGCTCCAGCAGATTCGGATCGCGCAACGCCGGCTGGGGTTCGGCACCACGCCCGGGACGCCCCAACACGTCGGTGGTGCTCCGCTGCCGGCCGGCGGTGGCGTCGTCGCGGCATCGAGCTTGATCGACACCGGATTCGGCTTTGGCTATTTCCGGGTCCAGCACGTCGGCGCGACCAGCTGGTACCTGATGGCCGCCGCCCGAGCCAATCCGTTGCAGTACGGGGGCTTGGAGTGACGACCGAAGCCGATGTCACCTGTCCTGGCGGTCCGTCCGAGTAAACTCGCCGGGTGTCCGCCGCCCTCACCGCACCGAATGTCGCCGGTGCCCAGGAGGGGCCGGGGCGGTTTCTCGGCGCCGGATGGTTCCGCTACTCCGCGGCCCTCATCGCCGGTCTGCTGACCGGTCTCAGCTGGCAGCCGTACGGGCTCTGGCCGTTCCTGCTGATCGGTGTCCCCGCGTTCACCCTGCTGGCGCGCGGCGTACGCCGTCGCCGCGCGTTCGGGCTGGGCTACGTGTACGGCGTGGCCATGCTGGCCATCTCGATCAGCTGGGTCCATGTGCTCGGCATCTGGATCGCGGTGCTGTTGATCGCGTTCGAGGCGCTGTTCTTCGCCGTCCTCGGGCTCATCCTGAACCTGGTCTCGAATCTGCGCTGGTGGCCGCTGGCGGCGGCGTGCTGCTGGGTGCTGATCGAGTTCTCGTACGCGCGGATTCCCTTCGGCGGCTTCGGGTGGGGCAAGCTGGCCTTCGCTGCCGTGGACACGCCGCTGTCCGGCTACCTCCCGATCATCGGGGTCGCGGGGGTGTCGTTCCTGGTGGCCTTGCTCGGCCAACTCGTGGCCTACCTGGTGCTCCGGGTCGCCCGGTCGGTCCGCGGCCGACGGCCGCCGCCGCGCGCCTGGCTGGTGCCGACGGCGATCGGCCTGGTCATCGTCCTCGCCGGGTTCGGCCTCGTGCAGGCTCGGGAGCGGGATCTGGACGAGTCGCTCACACCGCTGCCGAGCGTCAACGTCGGTATCGTCCAGGGGAACGTTCCCGGGCGGGGCATCGAGGCCATGGGCCGGGCCCGGTCGGTGACCAACAACCACCTCGCCGAGACCGTCAACCTGTCGGTGAAGGCCCGGCTCGGGGAAGTCCCGCAGCCTGACTTCATCCTCTGGCCCGAGAATTCCACCGACATCGACCCACTCCTGGACGCCACCACGCGGGCGACCGTGCAGACCGCGGCCGAGGTGGCCGAGCGCCCCATCCTGGTGGGCGCCGTCCTGGAAGGCCCGGGGCCGAACCAGCGACAGACGGCGGCCTTGTGGTGGGATCCGGAACGGGGGGTCCTGGACCGATACGTGAAGCGCAACCTCGTTCCGTTCGGGGAGTGGATCCCCTTCCGCGACCAGCTGCTGCCGCTGATCCCGCTGCTGGCCCAGGTCGGGGCGCAGTCCGTGCCCGGCACCGAACCCGGGGTACTGACTGTGCCGGTGGGTGGCAACGAACTCCGGATCGGCAACATCATCTGCTTCGAGCTGGCCTACGACCGAACTGTGTACGACACGCTCACCAACGGAGCACAGCTGCTGGTGGTCCAGAGCAACAACGCCACCTATGGAGGTACCGGTCAGATCGAACAACAGTTCGCCATCACCCGGGCCCGCGCCATGGAGTCCCGCCGGGAGATCGCCGTCGCCACCACCAACAGCGTCTCGGGCTACATCGACCGCGACGGCAGAGTCGTCGCCCGGACCGAGGAGTTCACCGCCGCCTCGCTGGTGGTCCCGATGCCGCTCCGCACCGGTTTGACCCCGGCCATCACCCTCGCCCCCTGGGTGGAAGGCGGGCTGGCCGTCGCCGGTCTGCTGGCTTGCCTGCTCGCCGTCCAGCTCGGAGTCGTCGCCGCGGTTCGGGCCCGCCGTCGGCCTCCGCCGCCCGAATCCACCGGACCCGCTGACCCGCCCCCCGGGGAAACCCCGACCGACCGGGTCTCGTTGCCATGAGCTCGAGCCTGGGCACGATCCTGGTCGTCATTCCCACCTACAACGAGGTCGAGAACATCACCCGGATCATCGCGCGGTTGCGGGCGGCGGTCCCGGAGGCGCACGCGCTGATCACCGACGACAACTCCCCGGACGGCACAGGGCCGGTGGCCGACGAGCTGGCCGCCGGGGACGATCACGTCCACGTCCTGCACCGGCTCGGCAAGGAGGGTTTGGGCGCGGCCTATCTGGCGGGGTTCGGCTGGGGGCTGGAGAACGGCTTCGACGTCCTGGTGGAATGCGACGCCGACGGATCGCACCAACCCGAACAGCTGCCGCGCCTGTTGGCCGCGTTGGAGCACGCCGACCTGGTGAAAGGCTCACGCTGGGTCGCGGGCGGCTCGGTGGTCAACTGGCCGAAGTCCCGGGAACTCCTGTCTCGCGGCGGCAGCCTGTGGACGCGGATGATGCTCGGCGTACCGCTACGGGACGCGACCGGCGGCTACAACGCGTTCCGGGCCAGCACGTTGCGGGGGATCGGCCTGGACGACATCGCGTCCGCGGGCTACTGCTTCCAGATCGATCTCGGTTGGCGGGCCCTGAAGGCCGGTTTCCGGGTGGTGGAGGTGCCGATCACCTTCGTGGAACGCGAGTACGGTGACTCGAAGATGAGCCAGAAGATCGTGGCCGAGGCGTTGCTGCGTACCACCGTGTGGGGCGTCGGTCACCGCGCCCGCCAATTGAAGGGTCTGCTGGCCCGGCCGCGGAAGGAGCTGACGTGAGGACGCGCTCCGGCTGGCTCACGCCGCTGATCCTGGTGTTGCTCGTCACCATCCCGATTCTGGAGGTGTGGCTGCTGATCCAGGTAGGACAGCAGATCGGAATCCTCCCGACGCTGGCCATCCTGATCGTCGAGGCGCTGCTGGGCGGCTGGCTGATGCGACATGAGGGCAGCCGGGCCTGGGTGGCCCTCAACGAGGCCTTCAACAGCGGACGGATGCCAACCGGGGAACTGGCCGATGCCGCCCTGGTGTTGGTCGGCGGGGTCCTGCTGATGCTGCCTGGTTTCGTCACCGACATCGTGGGGTTCTTCTTCCTGCTGCCGTTCACCCGCCCGTTGGCGAGGAAGTTGCTGACGTTCCTGGTGGCCCGCCGGCTGACGCGGTTGGGGGTGGTGGGCGGACTGTCGGTCCGCCGGGACGGGACCGTGATCGAGGGTGAAACCGTCGAGGGTGAAACCGTGCCGGATCAACCGCCCGGACCGGGACGTCCTGGACCGATTGTGATCGCCGGTGAGATCGAGGAGGGCCCCGGCGAAGGCGGCGAGTCCAGGGCCCGTCGCACCGGCTGATCCGATCGAGCATCGATCGTGTGGTCCCGTGCCCGCTCCGCTCTCGGTCGGCTGAGACGCAGGGTTCGCGCGACCCGCAGGGTGGGCCGCGAGCGGTCGGAATCCAGGGGCTCGACTCCCTTCCAGCGGCGCCTGGGCTCCTTCAAGGCGATACTGCCGAGCCGGTCGAACCGGACTGTGGTCCTGCTGACCGCCGAGATCGGGGCGGATTGCCGGCAGGCGATCGCCGAGGAGTTCGCCGACGACCGCGTGTTCGTGATCAGCGCCGACCCGGGTGCGGGATCATCGTTCACCTCAGTCCCGCTGACCGAGTCGACCGTGCCGTCGGTCGAGGACGCGTTGGTCAGGATCGGACCGATCGACATCCTGCTCCAGCACGGTCCGCTTCTGCTGCCCGATCAGGCGCGGGCTGTGCGGCGGCTGCTCTTCCACCTGCGCCGGAACGGGGTGTACCTGGTCGATCGGGCTGCCGACGGCGGGGAAGACCGTCAAGCGTGGTCGAACGTGGCGGAACTGTTGAGTCGTGCCGCTGAGGACCGGGCTTCAACCACGGACGCGCGGTCGCCGGCAGAGCTGGAGTTCGCCAAAGCCGTCGGGACAGTCGTGTGGGCGCCGGGCCTCCTCCTGGTGCGCAAAGAGACCACCCACCACCTGAAGCTGCGGGAAGCCGAAGTCGACGAGCTACTCCGGCTTCGGCGCGGGGTCCGAGCTCCAAAGGTGATCGCTCAGCGTCCGGGCGGCTCAATGCGGTCGCGGGCGACCGTTCGTCACTACGGGGTGTCGGCGCCGCCGCGGGGCTTCGATCCGGTGTTCCAGTACCCACCGATGGTGCTGCGGAACTACCGCGGGCGGATCTCGCTCGTCTCCCACTCCCTGATTCTCGCCGATCACGCGATCCTGCCCGGCTCCTTCCGGCACCATCTCGCGCGCACGTTGACCAACCCACGGGCGGTCGACGCCAACGACCGGTTCGCCCGCGTGCCCGCGAAGAACCGGCCCCGGACGACGCTGCCCGGAACCTACTTCCATCTCGACGCCCCCTTCGCCGGGCACTTCGGTCACACCATGACGGAGGTCCTCTCCCGGCTTTGGGCTTGGCCCGCAGCCAAGCAGGCGTGTCCGGAACTCAAGGCGATCTACCACCTCTCGAACCGGCCCGAGCGCGCGCTGGTGCAGCGACGAATGCTGGAGGGTTTCGGCATCATGCCGGACGACATCGTGCCCGTCGAGACTCCGGTGTACCTGAACGGCGTACAGAGTGCGACGGCCATGTGGCACAACCAACGCCCGCACTACGTGCACCCGGAGATCCTGGAGGTGTGGCGGGAGCTGAGACGGAACCTCGCCGGCCCGGCCGGCACCACGCCCGACCGCCGGATCTTCGTCTCCCGCCCCGACTCGCTCGGCGCACGGGCCTGCCGGAACACCCCCGAAGTGGAGCAGTTCTTCGCGTCCCGGGGTTTCCGGGTGCTCTATCCGGAGCAGTACAGCCTGACCGAGCAGGCCACCATCTTCGGTACGGCGGAGGTGGTGGCCGGCTTCGCTGGATCAGCCCTGCTGAACACCATGTTCAGCACCGACCTGAAGTCGCTGATCGTCCTCGGCCACCACGGTTACACCGCCCGGAACGAGTACCTCGTGGCCAGCCTGCTCGGCTGCGAGCTGGACTATCTGTGGTCCGATCCAGACGTGGCGCATCCGCCGAAACGCTGGTCCCCGGCAGGCTTTGTCTCGCCGTGGTCGTTCGACTTCGGACGGCACGGCCGCGACCTCGACCTGATCACCGCTCGCTGAACCGCACCTGCTCGAGTCCCTCGTTCCTGCTCGAGTTGCAACTCGAGCAGGACCTGGGACTCGAGCAGCTGGCGTGCTCGGCGACCAGCGGAAACGCAGCAACCGCCGCCCAGGGGGCGGCGGTTGCGACGGGCGTGGTGCGAAATCAGGCGGTCTTGCGGGATCCTGACTGACGGTAATTGGGACCAAGCTCTCCTGAGCGCAGCAGATCCAACCGCTCGGCCAGGAGTTCTTCCAGCTCGGCGATGGAGCGTCGCTCCCGCAGCATGTCCCAGTGCGTACGGGCC
>CAWAAK010000014.1:0-5553 GCA_963780005.1 uncultured Actinomycetota bacterium
AGGATCAGCCGCCGCGCTGAGCTGGTCGACCACGTGGTCGCGCCGAGCGTCCCAGTCGCCGATGGTGCCCATCGCCCGGGCCGTGTCGGTGAAGCCGCGACGCGCGAGCGCACCTTGAGTGGTCTCGATCCTGGTCACATCGAGGAATGCTACGCAGCACCGGGCAGGATGGGGCGATGGTTCGCCGTCGCGCCACCCCCGCTGAGGCGCTCGCCGAGCAGTCCGCCGCGGTTCGCGCCTGGGTCGACGGGTTGACCGGGAACGAGCTCGATCGGCCGTCGGTGTTGCCGGGGGCGAGTGTGCGGGCAGTGGCGGCGAGACTTGATCGGTCCGGGACGGTGGGAATCGTCGACGTGATCGTTGTCGCCGACGATCTCTCCCGATCCCTACCGGAGCGGGAGCCGATCCCGTTGGTACGGGCGGCGCTGGCCGAGTGCAGCCGCGCACTGGCGGCACGGTTGGCGGAACGGTATCCCGGTCGTTCGGTCGAGGTACGCGTCCCACCGTACGCAGCTGTGCAGTGTGGCATCGGCGATCCGGGACCCACCCACACCCGGGGTACGCCGCCGAATGTGGTCGAGTGTTCGCCGGTGACGTTCTTCCGGCTGGCGACCGGCCGGATCAGCTGGGCCGAGACGGCTGCGGCGGGACTGGTCCACGCCTCAGGACTGCGCGCGGATCTGTCTCCAGCCCTGCCGTGGTGGCCCTGAGACCGGCGGCGATCAGAGGACGGGGAGCAGCCTGGTCAGTTCGAAGGGCGTGACCTGGCGCCGGTACTCGTCGAACTCGGCCCGCTTGTTGCGCAGGAAGAAGTCGAAGACGTGCTCACCGAGGGTCTCGGCGGCCAGGTCGGAATGTTCCATGATCCGGATGGCCTCGTCGAGGTTGCGGGGCAGCGGAGAGATACCGAGGGCTTGGCGTTCCCGTTCGGTGAGGGACCAGACGTCGTCCTCGGCGCCCTCGGGCAGCTCGTACTGTCCCTCGATGCCCGCCAGACCTGCGGCCAGGATCAACGCGAACGAGAGGTACGGGTTGGCGCCGGAGTCGATCGAGCGGAGCTCCACCCGGGCGGAGGATCCCTTGTTGGGCTTGTACATCGGGACCCGGACCAGGGCCGAACGGTTGTTGCGGCCCCAGCAGATGTAACTCGGAGCCTCCCCGCCCCCCGCCAGCCGCTTGTAGGAGTTGACCCATTGGTTGGTGACGGCGGTGATCTCGGCGGCGTGCTTGAGCAGCCCCGCGATGAAGTAGCGCGCGACCTTGGAGAGGTGATGCTCGGCGCTGGCGTCGTAGAAGGCGTTGTTGTCGCCCTCGAACAGCGACATGTGGGTGTGCATGCCCGAGCCGGCGAACTCGGTGAACGGCTTGGGCATGAACGAGGCGTTGATGCCTTGGGAGAGGGCCACCTCTTTGACCACGACTTTGAAGGTCATCAGGTTGTCGGCGGTGGAGAGGGCATCCGCGTATCGAAGATCGATCTCCTGTTGGCCGGGGGCACCTTCGTGGTGGGAGAACTCGACCGAGATGCCCATCTGTTCGAGCATCGTGATCGCCCGGCGGCGGAAGTCGTTGCTGGTGCTCTGCGGTGTGTGGTCGAAGTAGCCGGACTGGTCGACCGGTACGGGCCGTTCACCCGGGACCATCGGATCCTTGAAGAGAAAGAACTCGACCTCGGGATGGGTGTAGAAGGTGAAGCCGAGATCGGCGGCCTTCTTTAGGGCTCGCTTGAGCACGTACCGGGGGTCGGCATAGGACGGTGAGCCGTCCGGCATCGCGATGTCGCAGAACATCCGGGCCGTCGCCGGGCTGGTGTCCCGCCACGGCAGCACCTGGAACGTGGACGGGTCGGGCCGGGCCACCATGTCCGATTCGTAGACCCGGGCGAAGCCCTGCACGGCCGAGCCGTCGAACCCGATGCCTTCGGCGAATGCGCCTTCGAGTTCGGCCGGGGCGATGGCCACCGACTTGAGGAAGCCGAGGACGTCGGTGAACCACATCCGCACGAAGCGGACATCGCGCTCTTCGATGGCCCGCAACACGAAGTCGGTCTGCTTGTCCACCGGGCTAGTCTGCCCGTCCCGTTGTAACAGCGACGTTACGACCTGTCGGCGAGGTCTGCTCACAGCCTGCCGGCGAAGACCGACGGTTCGTGCCCGCCGGCGTCGATCCGAAGCTCGAAGACGATGTCGTCTCGACTGGTGTCGGGGAGCACGAAGCAGAGCCGGTACGGATACGACGACTCACCGATCGCGATCAGCTGCACGCTCCCCGGGTCGCCGGGTCCGGGTGACACTGGACACCGGAGGGCGCTGTGTCGCCGTGGGCCGTAGGACAACGCTCCGATCTGCCAGGCTTCGAAGGTGTGGCCCGATCCGTTGCGCACCACGACGGTGAACTCGGCCACCGGCACGAAGAGCCGTCGCCCGACCCAGCTCTCGGTGATCTTGACTTCGAGGCCGTCGGCGTAGGCGTACGACTGGGCGAACGCTGGTGGTTGCCTCCCGATGACCTGCGTCGAGTGCGATCGGTCGAGAAGTGGATCGTGATCAATGAGCAGGGTGCACAGATGGCAGATCACCACGGCGAGCAACCGAAGCCCGAACAACACCGGATGAGTCATGCTTCGACGTTCCCGGTGGAACTTCCCGGGCGTCACGGGGAAGCAGGCGAGGCGTACCGGGAAGATGGCTCAGGTCAGACCGTGGCCGCCGAGGCCGGCGTCCCGGGCCATCGCGACAGCTTGGGCCCGATCGGACGCGCCGAGCTTCAACAAGATGGAGGAGACGTTGTTCTGTACGGTTTTGCGACTGATCCCCAGCCGGTCCGCAATCGCGTCGTTCCGCAGCCCGCGGGCGATCCGTTCCAAGACGGCGAACTCGCGGTCGGTGAGGAGCGGGAAGGGACGGGCTGCGCCAGGCGCCGCGGCGGCGCTCAGCACTTGTCCTGCGATTCCCGGGTCGAAGATCGCCTGGCCCTGATGGACCGCGGTGATCGCGCGCACGATCGCGGCCGGCTCGGCGTCCTTGAGGAGGTACCCCCGGGCCCCAGCGCTCAGCGCCTGCTGGAGATGGCCTTCGTCGGCATGCATCGTCAACACGAGCACCGCGACCTCCGCGCGTTCGGCGAGGATCCGCCGCGTGGCCTCCGCGCCGCCGCCGCCCGGCAGGTTGAGGTCCATCAGCACGACGTCGGGATTCGCGTCGGACGTGGCGGCCACGGCCTCCGCCGTGGTGCCGGCTTCGCCCACCACCGCGATCTCGGGAACCCGCGACAGCAGGGCCCGGATGCCTTCGCGGAAAACCATGTGGTCGTCGACGACGACGACCTTGATCATGTGCGGATCGGGAGACGAGCCGTCAGCCGGGTGCCGTTCGCCTTCCCGGCCGACAGGGCGAACGTCCCCCCGAGTGCCTGCACCCGGCTCCGCATCGAGGTGATGCCGACCCCGCTCACGTACGGTTCGGCGAGGCCGACGCCGTCGTCGCTGACCTCGAGCACGAGCTCTTCGGCGCTGCCGTTGACCGTCACCCGAGCGTGGCGGGCCCGAGCATGCCGCACGACGTTGTTCATCGCCTCCAAGATCACCAGGTACGCGCCCTGGCGGACGGCGTCTCGAGCGGTCTCGTCCGCGGCGATTTCGAGATGGATCTCCGGAACCCCCGGCCCCTTCAGGGTCGCGAGGTGCCGTCGGAGGTCCTGCTCGAGGCTGCCGTCGGTCGTGCCGTCGAGGTGCAGGTCGTGGGCGAGCTGACGCACCTGGCTGGACGCACTGCGCAACCGCAGGGCGAGTTGCTCGGCTTCTCGCTCGTCGACGGTCCCAGGGCCCATTCCCAAGCGCAGCGCCTCCGCCGACAGTCCGGCGCCCGCCAGCAGCGGCGCGATCCCGTCGTGCAGGTCCCGGCCCACTCGGGTCTGCACCTCCGCCAGAGCCTCCAGCGACTCCCGCCGCACCTGCGCCAATTCCGTGTCTCGACGCAGCCCGTACACCAACGCCGCGGTCTGATGGGCGAGTTGGTCGAGCAGAGCGATGTCGGCCCGTCCGTAGCTCTCGCCGGGGTGCGATGGCCGACCCGCAACTCGCCGAGCCGCTCCCCCCGGTACAGCAACGGGCGCACCAGCGGACGCTCCTCCCCCTCCCCCGTGCTGGCCACATTTTCGAGCTCTGGGCCGCGATGCACCGCCACGGCCACCGATGGGGAGCGCACCGCCGCGGCCACCGTCTCCGCGACGGCTTGCAGGACCTCGGTGTCGTCCGCGGCACCGTCCACGACCCGGTCCTGCAGCCGGGCCAAGGCCACCAACGGGTCATGGCGGGCGCCGAGGAACCGCGCCTCGAGCAGGGCCGCGATGCCGTCGGCGGGCCGGCTCGGCCAGCAGCACGACTCCCGCTGCCGCGGCTAGGCCGGCGACCCACCGGACCCGGACATCGCCCGGCTGCGTAGAAGCACCGGCCAGGACGGCTGAGTACACGCCGACGAACAGAACCGTGATCAAGCCGGTCAGTACGCCGTAGACCACGACCCGCCGGACCACGACCCGGATGTCGAAGAGGTGGTGTTGCAGCACCGCGAAGGAGATGATCGCCACCATGACCAGCGGCCACACGATGGCCACCAAGGGGATGATCCACTCTTGACCGGTGTAGCCGATGGTGATCAGCACGGCGGTGATCAGGCCGGCGGCCGCCAGCCAGCCGATCTGCTGTCGCACCAGGGTGGACCCTCGCCGCCACCGCACCAGCAGGGTGCCCACCGCGACCAGTCCGGCGACCCAGAGTGGAGCGTTCCACAGCACCACCTCCCAGGTCTGGGGCATCACCAGGTCGATCCCGTAGTCCACGGCCGCAACGTTCAGGTCCGCGAACATGAAAAGGTCGTACCAGTACTCGAACCAGGCCCAGTACGCGACCGTCGGGACCTGGACGGCCACCGAGGCGACGAGGACCGCAACCCAGCCTCGGCCGGGGAGCAGCCCGTCGGGAAACACCTGCGGCAGCACAACCAGCATGAGAACGAAGAAGGCATTGCCGAGGACGTTGAACGCGATGGTCATCAGCAGTTGCGAGTAGCCCCATGGCGGGACGTTGTAGGTCTCCCAGTACCAGAATCCACACGTCAACAGGTACAGCGAGCCGACGCAACCACAGGCGAGCAGGACACCTCCGACGGCGCGGGCCTGGCGATAACCGATGAGAACCGCTCCGGCGAGGGAGAACACGATCGCGCCCGGCAGCACCTCTTTCACTAGCCACAGCCGATACCGCCAGATGGAGGCATCCGTGTCGAACAACACGAACCCGACGATCGCGACGACGATCGAGACTCCGGCGACCACGACCGGAACCAGCCGCAGCACTCGGTGACCAACGGTCGGGCGCACGCCCTCATGATCCACCCGGATCTTCCCGGCCGTCACGGGAATTCGGGCCCCTTGGTCAGGGAGGATCAGACACGGAACCAGGCCGCAGGTCGCCCCGTCTTGGCGATCTCAGCTTCCATTCTCACCACTCAGTCGTGAGTCAGTAGTGGCTCATCGCGAAGTCAGCGGACCAGG
>CAWAAK010000015.1:0-10988 GCA_963780005.1 uncultured Actinomycetota bacterium
CCAGCAGCGCCAGCAGATGATCCAGAACACCCAGATCAAGAACGCCAAGATGGGTTCGATCAGTGTGGACGTGGTGTGGACCGCGGAGTTCGCGGCCAACGGTTACGTGGTCCCGCTGCCGGCTGACCAGTTCCCGACCGACAAGATGTTGAAGCCCACCGTCGACAGCGCGACCTACTTCAACAAGCTGTACGCCTACCCACGTCCTCCGACGGCGGCATGCTGTACTACCGCAAGGACCTGCTGGACAAGTATCAGCTCGAGCCGCCCACCACGTGGGACGAGATGAAGGCCGCCTGCGAGAAGATCAAGGCCGGTGAGAACGACGACAAGCTGAACTGCTACGCCGGTCAGTACCAGAAGTACGAGGGCCTGACGGTGAACTTCGCCGAAGCGGTCGACTCCGCCGGTGGCTCCGTCATCGGACCGGACGGCAAGCCGACGGTCAACTCGCCTGAGGCCGTCAAGGGCCTGTCCTTCCTGGTCGATTCCTTCAAGGACGGCACCATCCCGAAGGGCGCCATCACCTGGCAAGAGGAGCAGGGTCGGCAAGCGTTCCAGAACGGCACGCTGATCTTCCACCGCAACTGGGGAAATGTATACGCGCTGGCGAACAAGGACGACGGTTCCTCGAAGATCGTGGGCAAGTTCGCGACCGCCCCACTGCCGGGTCTGACGGGGCCGGGCACCTCCGGCCTGGGCGGTCACAACTTCGCCATCGCCACCAACGCCGATAACAAGGGCTCGGTGGCGGCCTGGCTCCAGTACATGGGTTCGGAAAAGGCCATGAAGTCCAACAGCTTGGCTACCGGGGCGGCGCCGACGTTGGAAGCGCTTTACTCCGATCCGGAACTGAACAAGAAGTACCCGTTCATGGAGGTGACGCTGAAGAAGTCGATCGAGACCGCCAAGCCACGGCCGATCGCCGTCAAGTACGGTGACGTCACATTGGCCATCCAGGACGCTGCCTACAGCGCCCTGCAGGGCCAGACGGCACCTGATGCAGCGCTCAACGGACTGCAGACCAAGTTGGAGTCCTTGACCCAGTAGGACTGAGCACACCACAGTGGGATTCCAGCGCAACCGGTTGGTCGCGCTGGAATCTCCAGGTGTGAGATTAGGGGACGGCGATGGCCACAGCCACTGTGGAAAAGAGACCCGGGTCCGGCGTTGCCGGTGACGGGCACAAGCACAAGAAGAATGCGCTCAGCGACGGTCAGGGCCGGTTGGCCTGGATCTTGCTGGCACCCACCCTCATCGTCATCATCGTGGTCGCCGGTATCCCGGTGTTGCTGTCGATCCGTGAGTCGTTTTTTCAGGCCAACTCCGGAGTGGACCCCAATACGGGTCTGATCGCCGGCGGCGAGTCCTTCGTGGGGCTGAAGAACTACACCGACATCTTCGCCGGGGGGAACACCGTCACCGGCTCCTACGGATCGATGGACCGGTTCTGGAACGCCTTCATCAACACCACCTTGTTCACGATCGTCTGCGTCGTCTTCGAGACCATCCTCGGCGTGGCGATGGCCCTGATCATGTCCAAGGCCTTCCGGGGCCGCGGCATCGTCAGGGCCGGCATCTTGGTGCCCTGGGCCATCCCCACCATCGTGTCCGCGCTGATGTGGAAGCTCATCTTCGACGAGGCCGGCGTGATGAACGTGATCCTCGGTCGGCAGATCCTATGGTTGGCCGACTCGGGCGCGTCATTCTGGGCGATCGTGATCGCCGATGTGTGGAAGACGGCACCGTTCATCGGGCTGCTGACCCTGGCCGGTCTGCAGACCATCCCGGCCGAGGTCTACGAGGCGGCCAAGGTGGACGGGGCGAACGCGTGGAAGCAGTTCACCCAGATCACGCTGCCGATGGTCAAGCCGACGCTGGTGGTCGCGGTGCTCTTCCGCACCCTCGACACCATGCGGATGTTCGACCTGCCGTACGGCATGATCGGCCCGGGCAAGTACCGGGTGGAGACGCTGTCCATCTTCTCCTATCTGGAGGCGAACCAGAACCGGTACGGGCCGGCGGCGGCGTACGCGATCATCCTCTTCATCTACGTGCTGCTGGTGGCGTTCCTCTTCGTCAAGCTCCTCGGGGCGGACGTGATCGGCGACTCCGGGATGCCGAAGAAGAAAAAGAAGAAGGACAAAGATGACGCCACGGCCATTCCCGCGCAAGGCGTGGAACTGATGGGAGGGGCCCACTGATGTCGACCTCAACCGCCGCCACCACCGAAGAGCACACTCCCGACGCCGAGATCTACAAGCTGGCCCACCCCAAGCCGAGCCCGAAGGCTCGGATCGGGATGATCGCCTCCTACGTGGGCATGGCGGTGATCGTGCTGTACTGCATCATCCCGTTCTACTGGATGGTGGTCTCCTCGTTGCGGCTGCCCACCGAGGGCCGCAGTACCGAGTTCATCCCCAATCCGGCCTCGTTGGCCAACTATGCCGGCGTCTTCTCGGCCGGCAACAACTTCGGTCGGTCGCTGGTCAACTCGATCATCGTTTCCGGTGTGACCACGATCCTCACCCTGTTGTTCGGCATCGTGGCGGCGTACGCGCTGGCTCGGTTGAAATTCCGGGGCAAGGGCGTGGTGCTGTGGGTGATCATGGCCTGCTCGATGTTCCCGCTGGTCGTGTTGTTGCCGTCGTTGCTGAAGATGTTTTCCTCGACGGATCCGTTCACCTGGTTCCCTTACTGGATCAACACCTATCAAGCGGTGATCCTGCCGGGTCTGAGCTTCGGGTTGCCGTTGGCGGTCTGGAATCTCACGGCCTTCTTCAAGCAGCTCCCGGTGGAGTTGGAGCAGGCGGCCATGGTGGACGGCTGCACGCCGGGCGTCGCGTTCCGGAAGGTCATCCTTCCGCTGGCGGCTCCGGGTGTGTTCACCACCGCGATCATCGTGTTCATCGGCGCGTGGAACGAGTTCCTCATCGCGTTGACGTTCCTGCAGGACGCCCAGATGCAGACGGCGACGGTGGCGATCAGCAAGTTCACCGGAACCACCGGCTTCGACACTCCGTACGGCACCATCATGGCCGCCGGTGTGATCGTGACCGTTCCGCTCCTGGTCGCGGTGCTGATCTTCCAGCGCCGGATCGTGGCGGGCCTCACCGCGGGTGGCGTGAAGTAGGCACCCGCAAGTCGAACAGACGAAACCGGCGTAGCTGCTCAGCGGCTGCGCCGGTCTCGTCGGTCTGAGCGGTTCGCGCCCATGCACGGGATCCGCGCGACCCGCGCGTTCGACGGTCACCGGTGGCGGCCCGATGGAGCGCTCGTCCTGATCGAACGCGGCCGCATCGTCGGCGTCGAGTCAGGCCACGCTCCGGCGCCCGCCGAGGCGGAGGTCGACGACGTGCCCGGCGCGCTGTTGCCCGGCCTAGTGGATGCGCACGTGCATCTCTGTGGGGACGGGCGGGAGGGGGCGCTGGACCGACTCGAGACCTACGACGACGCCGAGCTGTCAGTCGTCATCGAGGAGGGGTTGCGGAGCTCGCTGGCGACCGGAGTCACCACCGTGCGCGACCTCGGTGACCGCCGCTTCGCCGTCGTCGCTTGGCGCGACGCCGGGAAGCCCGGGTGGTGGCCGACCGTGCTTGCCGCCGGACCGCCGCTGACCAGTATCGGGGGCCACTGCTGGAACATGGGTGGCGAGGTGAGCGGGGAGGTCGAGCTGCGGGCGGCGGTGGCCGAGCGGGCCGAGCGGGGAGTCGACGTCGTGAAGATCATGGCGAGCGGCGGCTTCACCACCGTGGGCAGCAATGTGGTCGACGGCCAGTTCACCGATCACGAACTCGAGGTGGTCGTCACCGAGGCCCATCGGCTCGGCCTTCCGATCACCGCCCACGCGCATCCGTTGGTCGCCGTCGAGCAGTCCATCCGGGCCGGGGTCGACGGGATCGAGCACGGAACCGGGATGACCGAGCACGGCCTGGGCCTGCCGGAGCCGACGGTCGGCCGGCTGCGCCGAGAGGCGATCACGGTGTGCCCGACGTTGGGGCAGACGACCGTGCTCACCCCGCCGCCGGCCATCCGGGACCTGCTGCACCGACGCGGGCTGACTCCGGAGTTGGTCATGAGCACCGCCGCCGAGCAGGCGGCGCGACTGCTGGCCGCCGGCGTCCGGATCATCTCCGGCAGCGACGCGGGCGTCGGCTCGGCCAAGCCGCACGGCATGATGGCCATCTCGCTCGAGGCCTTGGTGCGCGGTGGGGCCGACCCCGTGGCCGCCCTGACCTCGGCGACTGCGCTGGCCGCGGAGTCCATCGGGCTGGGCGCGCGCAAAGGCCGGATCGCCGCTGGTTACGATGCCGACTTCGTCATCGTCGACGGAGATCCCCACCGGGACATCGCAGACCTGCGATCGGTTCGGCGGGTCTATCTCGCCGGGAAGCAGGTGTGACGTCGTGAGAAAGTCGTGAGAAAGCAGGGCGATTTGGGAGCGGGCGTGCGGGTGCGGACGTGGATCATGGCGCTGGCGTTGGCCGCCTGCTGGGGCATCGTCCAGCCGCCGGCGGCCTCGGCGGCCGGGCGCTGCGGCGAGCCGGGAAACTATTTCGACGGCTACTACCAGAACGGCCGGCCAGAATGGCGCTTCACCGGTGCGTCGGCCTACATCGTGGTGCGGGACGGTGCCCGCTGTACGGGAGACAACAGTCTGGCCAACTTCAGCAACGCCTGGGTGATGATCGCCGGCTCCGGAATACAGGACTGGGGTCAGGTCGGTTTCGAAAGAAGCGCCACCAGCAGCACGGCGGGCAGCAATCTTCGTTGGTTCTCCCAATTCAGTTCCGCCGACGGCCTGGCAACCCGATACAGCACGTCCTCGGTCGCCAGCCAGGTCGGGGTCAGACATGCTTTCCGCGTCCTCTACAACCCATCGTGTCGCTGCCTTCAGGCCAATATCGACGGGAGCACGGGGTGGTACACCTCACCCTTTGATCCCAAGGCTGACTGGGGAGGTCAGCCCTGGAGTCCGCAGTTCATGGCGGAAGCGGGCTATCTGGAGGCGGATGTCCCGGGACGTTCGACGACGCGGACGTCGTTCAACGCACTCGGAGCGCAACGCCTGGACAACGGTGCGGTGGTCTCCATGCCCTGTATCCTCAGCGGAGCCAACGACAACCCGAATCGCTGGGGACGGTCGGCCTCGAGTTGTACCGCCTTCGGCGTATGGACGAAGTAGGACCTGACGTGCGTGTGACTCCCGGCCTGGCTCTGGCCGCACTTGCGCTCAGCTACCCCCTGATGGCGGGATGCGGCTCGGGCTCCCCGAACGTCAACGCTACGCCTGCGGCCGAGCCGAGCGGACCGCCGACCTCCACCGCCGCCCCCGAGAGCACCCCCAAGACCCCCAAGCGCGAACCGCTCGCCCCGCCCGACAGCCCCCGCCGAGTCGTCTACGATCGCGAACTGGTGTCCGACCCGATGCCCAAGTCAGCGGCCAAGGTGTCCATGACGGCGTCCGACGCCATCAAGATCGCCGCCGAGCAGACCACCATTTCGGCCGAACAACAGCCCGGAACCCCGGATGCCGACCTCCGCGTGGTCTATGCGGGCGTGCCCAGCGCCACGCGGAAGTTGACCGGTCGGCCCAGTTGGGTGCTCACCTGGCGAAACTCTGCCCCAGCGGTCCGTGGGCCGGTGACGTTGACGAAGAAGGAACGCGAGAAGATCGCCGCCGGCCTCGAGTGTGTGTTCGTCGTGACTGTGGACACCGGGAGTCGCAAGAGCACCAACGCGTTACAGCTCTGCGTGCGGAAGTGAGAACTCAACTGGCCGCCGGGTAGCGACCGCCCGCACCTATCCTGCGGCCGGCCGGGACCCGTCTCCGGTGACCGACCAGGGCGATGCTGCCGCGTGCGGCTCCGATCTGCGCGTTGCGTCCGATCGTGGTCTCGGTGTCGACGACGGCTCGGCGGACCACGGCGCCCGAGCGGATCACGGATCCCGGAAGGATCACCGACCGTTCGACCACGGCCCCCTTCTCCACCACGGCGCCCCGGCCGATCACGCTCGCGCTCACCTGCCCGGCCAACTCGGCCCCGCCGCCGATCAACACGTCGGTCAGCTCCGCGCCTCGGCCGATCGAGACCACTGCCGGGGTCAGCCGAGAGCTGATCATCGGCCACTCCGGGTCGGCGAACGCGAACTTCGGTCGCGGCGGCAGGAAGTCCATGTGGGCCTGCCAATAGGCGTCGACCGTACCCAGATCACGCCAGAACCCGTCGAACCGGTACTCCCGCGCGGAACCCTGCTCGACCAGGTCGGGCAGCAAACCGGTACCCAGATCCTCCAACCCTTCGTCGCTCGCCTTGGCCAGGTGCTCCAACTCAGACACCAGGACTCGCGGATCGAAGGCGAACACCTCGTTGCAGATCAGGTTGCCCGACGCTTGTTCGGGCTTGTACCGGTAGTCGCGGACGACCCGGTCCGGGCCGACCTGAACGACCCCGTACCGCTCCGGTTCGTCGTCGACCCGGGTGGTCACCATCGTCACGGCGGCGCCGGCCGCCAGATGGTCGTCGACCAACTCGGCGTAGTCCAGCCGGTAGACCGCATCGGCGCTGAGCACCACCACCGCATCAGCCTCGAACTCCTTGATCAACGGTGCGATCTTCCACAGCGCATCGGCCGTACCGTGATGCCAGCCGGCGCGATCGGAGCCCTGACCGGGTGGGAGCACGAGCAGGCCACCGTGGCTGCGGTCCAGATCCCACGGCCGTCCGTTGGCCAGCGCATCGGCCAACGTCGCCGGGTGCTGTTGCTGGACCACCCAGACGTCGCCGATCTTGGCGTGCAGGCAGTTGCTGAGCGGGATGTCGATCAGCCGGTGGGTGCCTCCGACCGGCAGCACCGGCTTGGCCCGGTGGTCGGTCAGCAGCTCGAGTCGGGTTCCGGCCCCTCCGGCCAGGACGACGGCCAGGGTGCGCGGCGGGGCCATGACGTCATCCTCACACGGGGTCCAAAGGGATCTCGTCGGGACGGCGAGGCGAGAGCATCGTGACCACGGTCGAGTCGTCGTCGGCGCCCAGCCCGGCCGCCTCGGCCATCAGATACAGCTGCTGGGCCGCGGCGGCGAGTGGCAACGGCACGTGGGAATCCCGGCCGACGCTGGTCACGATGCCCATGTCCTTCACGAAGATGTCGACCCGGGATTTCACTTCGGCTTTGCCCGTGTAGGCCTGCAGCATCCGCGGCCCACGATCCGCGAACATGAACGAGCCGGCCGCCCCCTGGGAGAGGGCGTCGATGACCACCGCCGGGTCTAGTCCGAGCCCCCGGGCCAGGGCGATGGCCTCGGCGGCGGCGGCGATGTGCACCCCGGCCAGCAATTGGTTGATCGCCTTGAGGGCCTGGCCGTCGCCCGGGCGCGGTCCGACGACGGTCAAGGTGGAGGCGAGGTGGTCCAGGACCGGTCGGGCGGCCGCGACAGCCTCGGACGTGGCGCCGACCACGATGAGCAGGTCCCCGTTCCCGGCGCGCACCGGGCCGCCGCTGATGGGAGCGTCGACGAGAGGATAGCCGGTCTCGGACAGTCGCTCGGCCAACGAGCGGGCCGCTTCGGGGCCCACGGTGCTGGTCAAGATCACCGGTGAACCGGCCGGCAGCGATTCGACCACACCGTCCGGCCCGAAGAGCGCCGCTTCGGCCTGGGCCTGATCACGAACGGCGAGCAGGGCGATCCCGGCCTCGCGGCTCGCACCGCTCGGGGTGGCCTCGGCGACGAGGCCACTCGCAACGGCTAGTTCTCGCCGCGGAGCGAACGGATCGAAGCCGGTGACCGGGAACTCCGTCGCCAACCGGGTGGCCATGGGCAGCCCCATGGCGCCGAGGCCGATGACCGCCACGTGGATGTCAGACCGCATGTCAAACCTTCCTGAGGGTGTCGACCACCGCCGCGAGGGCGTGGTCGTCGCCGACGTTTCCGGGGAACACGATGTACGGGATGCCCTGCGCGAGTCCGCTGACCGGTTCCCACAAGGAGACGATGCCCGGCAGCATGGTGCCGCGAGACCAGGCGCGGCGGATGCCCAGTCCCTCCGTCGCGGTGTCGGAGGAGGTGATGCCGCCCTTGGCCAGCACGAAGGCCGGCCGGATCTGGGCGACGATCTCGCGCACCGTGCGGACCAGGGCCGAGCTCACCGTCCGGGCGATGTGCAGGCTGTGTCCGGCGTCGGTGCCGGTGACCAGGGTCCGGCTGGTGCGGATGACGACATCGCTGTCCGACCGGTCCTCCCGGAGGAGGACCGCCACCCGATCGGCGATGTCGCGGACGTGGTCGTCGCGGGCCGTGTCGTCGAGCAGGGTGGGTACGTCCAGCTCGACCTCGATGATCCGTCCCTGGCCGCGGAGCTGGTCGAGTTGACGGGTGGTCAGCCCGACGTGTGAACCGATGGCGATCAGTCCGCGCTGAGTCGTCGGTCGAGCGTCGTCGGCCGCAACGGGCAGACCTCTTTTCAGGTCGGAGAAGATCTCCCGCAGCCGCCCGGGATCCACTCCGGGCGTGGCGGTCTGGCCTGTGCGAGCTCGGACGAAGGAGGGTCCGATCCGGTAGACGAAGTTCTTCCCGGCGGCCTCCGCGCCCAGTAGGGCGAGCACCACCACCTGTTGGTCGGCGTCGGTCGCGGTGTCGACGACCACGGGGCGACCGTGCTCCAGGCCCGTCAGGATCTCCCGCACGCGGTCGGGACCGCCGGTCCGGATGTCGCTCAGGGTGATCCGGGCGACCTCCGAGCTGGGGATCCGCCCTCCGGTCTTCTCCTCGACCCAATCCCGTAGGTCGGAATGGAGGTAGCCGAAGCTGGCGTCGCGGGCGAACTCACTGTGGGAGACCGGGATCATGCCCTCGTCGGTGCGGGTCCAATGCACGGAATCGACGGTGAGCCGTCCGGGTTCGACGTACGCCGGGCAGATGAGAACGCCGTCGATGGTGGTGCCGCGCGCGGCGAGTTCTGTGGCCAACACATCGGTCTCCAGCGGAAAGTACCCCCGCAAGGTGGAGTCGCTCCGGCTCGCCACCACGTAGGACACCTGCTCGGCGCGGGCCGCCTGATCGAGAGCGTCGACGATCTGGCGGTTGCGCTCCGTGGCGCCGGCGACGGACAGGCTGCGGGTGTTGGTCAGGATGAAGAAGCCGGTGGTGGGTTGCTGCAGCGCCCAGCGCAGGTCGGCGACCGACCAGCTGGTCAACACCGGCAGGTCCGCGGTGCTCTGGGTTCCGGTGGGGTCATCGTCGAGCACGACGAGTCGTCGGCCTGCCCGGATCTGCTCGAGGTTCGTGCCGACCTCCAGCGCCGAGGGTTGGCCGGCCATCAACTGCTCCACCGGAATCGCACCGGAGAATGCGGGGGACGGTGCGGCGGGACCGGCTCTGGTCACGGGAGCTCCTTCGCTTGGGGACGACTGTCGGCGATCGATCGTGAGCGTACGGCCTGAAGATGCTTCCGCAGCGCGGCCTGCACGCGATCGTCGGGGGCACCGCTCTCCAGTGCAGCCAAGATCAGGCCATGCTCGGAGGAGGCTTCGTGGGAGTCGGTCAGTCCCACTCCGACGGTCTGGCGCAACCGGTGCACGTGGGCCCCGAGCGAGACTGCCAACTGGACGATGAACGGGTTGTCGGCGTGTTCCATGATCGCGAGGTGGAAGCCCCAGTCGGCGTCGAAGTAGCGCCGGTAGTCGGCGATCCGCTCGCGCTCGTCGATCGGTTCGTGTTTACGGTCGTCGATCTCGGCTATGACGCGTTGGTGACGCTCGTGCGCGAGGCGCAGGATCGGGATCAGGGAGTCTCGGTGTTTGAGAGCCTGCTCGAGCGCGCCCAACTCGACGATCGTTCGGGCCTCGACCAGCTGACCGACCTGCTCAGCGGTGAACGGCGGCGCCACGCGATAGCCCCGCAACGCGGTTCGGGTGACCAGACCGGTGTGCTCCAGGTGGACCAGCGCCTCTCGGATGGGCGTGGGAGACACCCCGAGATCGCGGGCGAGCCCGTCGATGCTCAGATTCACGTCGGGCGGCAAGGAGCCGTCCAGCAGCATGTTCAACAGCAGGTCGTAGGCACTGTCTCGCAGTGCTCGGCGCGTCAGCGGCGCCTGAAAAGGGGGGTGAGGGATGGTGCTCACGGACGGACTATACCTTGATCCTGTGTCATAGATCCTATAGCATCCTCGCCAGCGTAGTCCCTGGAGGGTGATGATCAACATCGGAGTGACGACCTGGGTCGGCACGAGCTGGAAGATGAACAAGCTGCTGGCCGAGGCCACAGCATTCGCCTCTCGAGTCGGCCAGACCGCTGCACCGCCTGGAGTGCAGCGTTTCCTGATCCCCCCGTTCACGGCCATCCATGCCGTGGCCGACATCTTGGGACCGGACTCCGACGTGCTGGTGGGCGCCCAGAATGTGCACTGGGACGATGAGGGGGCCTGGACCGGGGAGGTGTCGGTCCGGCAGGTCAAGGACGCCGGGGCCCGGCTCGTGGAGGTCGGACACTCCGAACGGCGTACCCATTTCAACGAGACCGACGCCACCGTCAATCGGAAGGTGCACGCGATCCTGCGGCACGATCTGATTCCTCTGGTCTGCGTGGGTGAGCCGGAGGAGGTTTTCCGCGCCGGCGGATCGGACCGCTTCGTCGTCGCTCAGACTCGTGCGGCCCTGGACCGGGTGACCGATCTCAGTCGGGTGGTGATCGCCTACGAACCCATCTGGGCCATCGGTGACGCCGGTCGGCCCGCGCGGCCCGAGGACATCGAACCCACGATCGCCGCGCTGATCGCAGCGTTAGACGGGCGAGTCCAGGCCGTCCTCTACGGCGGCTCGGTGAACCGCAGCAACGTGGCGGACATCCTGACCGTGCCCGGCGTTGACGGCCTCTTCGTCGGCCGGGCGGCCTGGGATGTGGAGAATTACCTGGCACTCGTAGACGCGGCCCCGAGTCCCGGATTCCAGCAGGTCGGCCCCGGATGACGGCACCGCTCGAGCACCGGCCG
>CAWAAK010000016.1:0-10033 GCA_963780005.1 uncultured Actinomycetota bacterium
GCGCGCGGACGAGCCCACTCCGCGTCCCGTCCGAGCCCTCTGCGCGCCCGTCCAAGCCCCCTCCGAGTGGTGGCCCAGATCCACTATGCTGAGCGCCTCGGCAGTCAGGAGGGCTGTTCTCCATGGTCGTCGTCATCCATACCGCCATCGCCATCGTGCTGGTCGTGCTGTTGATCATCAGGTTCAAGGTCGACCCGGTGATCTCGTTGATCATCGCGTGCCTGTACCTCGGGCTCGCCTCCGGCGTGGGCTTCGCCGACACCATCGGCGCGATCACCGGCGGCTTCGGTTCGATCATGGCCGAGGTCGGGTTGCTGATCGGGTTCGGCGTTCTGATCGGATCCCTGCTGCATTCTCTGGGTACCTTCCGCAAGCTGGTGGGCGGACTGCTGCGCATCGTCGGCCCCCGCCGGCTGCCCTATGCGATGACGGCCGCGCTCTCCACCGTCTTCCCCTCCATCTATGTCGATGTCCAGGTCGTTCTGGCGTCCCCGATCGCCCGTTCCTCGGCACCACACATCGGATCCCGGGGCTTGGCCCACATGGCCGGCGCCATCGGCATCGGCATCTTCGCGGGCTACGTCTTCGTCATCCCCGGCCTCGCCGCGGTCTCCATCGCCGGCTTGCTGAACATCCCGCTCGGCACCTGGCTCTTGTTCGGGATCATTCTCGGACCGTTGACCGCCGTCGTGACGACGATCGTGTTCGGCCTGATGGTGCGGACGCGCTACTGGAATCCCGACCGGGACGAAGACCCGGAAGAGGGTCTCGACGTCGCTGATGAGGGCGGTACAGATGTGGGCGGCGAAGACGAGAGAGCGTCCGAGGCCGGGGTGGTCGGAACCGGACCCGGTGAGCGGGACAGCAAATCCGACATCAACGTCCCCCTCGCCACCTCGATGCTCCCGATCATCGTGCCGCTGATCTTGATCGCCTTCGGTGCCTTCGCCGAGCTGCTCGGCTTCTCCAACGACGTCATCGCGTTCTTCGGCGACGCCAACGTTGCGCTCTTCATCGGCCTTCTCGGCGCGTACGTCATCGCTCGCACCGCCAGCGGTCAGGAACACACCCAGGAGGCGCTGGCGACAGGCTTCCATACGACCGGCGAGATCCTGCTGATCACCGGTATCGGCGGCTCTCTGGGCGCCGTCATCGAGGCCACCGGAATGGACAAGACCCTGGCGGGCCTGTTCTCGGCCGAGGGCGCCGCCGTGGTGACCAGCATCCTGCTGGCCTGGTTCATCGCGGCCGTACTGCACCTGGCCATCGGCTCGGTTTCGGTGGCGGCCATCACCGCGGCCGGCATCATCGCCCCGGTCGTGGCGTCGACGGGTGTCGCTCCCATCGCGATCGGCCTGGCGATCGCCTCGGGGGCGATGTTCGCCCTGCAGGTCAACAGCAACTTCTTCTGGATGTTCAGATCGCTAATGGGCCTGACCACGCAGGGCGCCTTGAAGTCGATGACCATGGTGACCAGCATCGGCTCCGTGGTCTCGCTGCCGGTGGTCCTGGTGATCGGCCTGGTGGCTTAGCGGGACCGTGGACCTGACTTGGTGAGGGCTGCGGACGCTCAGTCCTCCAGGTCCTCTTCGGAGAAGGTCGGGTGCAGCTCGTCGGCGTCGGAATCGTCGGCGCCGCCGGCCAGCTCGCCCGGGTCGACGGTGCCCTCAGGGTCGTCCTCGACGGTCAGGCTGCCGAGGTCCTCACCGTCGTCGGGTGCTTCGTCGCGGTCTGCGGTCGGCTCTGACATCGGCTCTGGCATTGATGCTCCTCGGGTGGGGGATGCCTCATTCTTACCATCGCCGGCGAGCTGGTTCGGACGCCGCGGACCGCGAAGCCTTGGCAGGACAAGGGCCGTGGACTTAGCGTGAGCGCTGTCCACTCGGGGACTTCCCCTCAACCGAAGGACTGACATGCCGCTTCCCCACGTCCGAGCCGGCCTCGGAACCGCCCTCACGCTCGCCCTATTGTGCCCGGCGGCTCTGGCCGTGAGCTCACCGAAACCCCAATCCTCCGACCGAGAGCGCGACCGAGTTTCGATGGGCTCGTCGCGGCACCCGGCTACGCGTGCGCCGATGCCAGTCCGCCCGGCGCGGACCTACGGTCCGCTCGGCATCGACGTGTCCAACTGGCAGAAGACCGTCGACTGGAGGGGTCTACGCAGCCAAGGCAAGCGCTTCGCCTACATCAAGGCCACCGAGGGCACCAGCTATCGCAGCCCCCGATTCAGCTCCCAGTACAACGACTCGTTCGCCGCGGGCTACATCCGTGGCGCGTACCACTACGCCAACCCGGCCGGGAAGTCGGGCCGGCGGCAGGCAAACTACTTCGTCGACCACGGTGGCGGCTGGTCCCGCGACAATCAGACGCTGCCCGGGATGCTCGACATCGAGTACGGGAAGACGAAGATCTGCTACGGCCGCAGCAAGGCTCGCATGGTCCGCTGGATCACGTCGTTCCTCAAGCAATACAAGAAGCGCACCGGGCGCCACGCCGTGATCTACACGACGCGCGGCTGGTGGGAGGCCTGCACCGGCAACACCACAAAGTTCGCCAAGACCAGTCCGCTCTTCATCGCGCGCTGGCAGAATTCGCCCGGCGTCCTCCCTGGTGGCTGGAAGACGTGGGCCTTCTGGCAGTACACCGACCGGCCCATCGACCAGGACATGTTCAACGGGAGCCTGACCAAGTTGCGGGCCCTGGCCAACGGCGCCTGACCCGCCGGCGAAGGTTGGGGACAGGTCGGGTCAGCGCAAGATCTGAGGGCCGACCTGGGAGGCGGGGGACTCACCCAGGTCGGCGTACTCGGCGTCGTTGAACAGCCGCGACCGGATCAGGAACCGGTGTCCGGTCGGCGCTTCCAACGAGAACCCGGCGCCGCGGCCCGGCACCAGGTCGATGGTCAGGTGGGTGTGTTTCCAGAGTTCGAACTGCTCCACGCTCATCCACACGTCCACCGGTTCGGGAGTGCCGGCCTCCAAGCGGCCCAACAGGACATCGGAGTCACCGGTCAGGAAGTCACCCTGCGCGAAACATATGGGGGAGGATCCGTCGCAGCATCCACCGGACTGGTGGAACATCAACGGCCCGTGCTGGTCGCGCAGGCGGCGGATCATTTCCGCCGCCTGTTCGGTCACCGCGACCCGTTCGGTCACCCGGACCGCACCATCAGAAGAGGCCCGCCCGGTTCGGATCGTAGGAGGCCAGCATGTTTTTGGTGTTTTGGTAGTGCTCCAGCATCATCTGGTGGTTCTCCCGACCTATGCCGGACGACTTGTAACCGCCGAACGCCGCGTGGGCCGGATAGGTGTGGTAGGAGTTCGTCCAGACCCGGCCGGCCTGGATGTCCCGGCCCGCCCGGTAGCAGAGGTTGACGTCTCGCGACCAGACGCCGGCGCCCAACCCGTACAGGGTGTCGTTGGCGATGGAGATGGTGTCGTCGTAGTCCTCGAAACCGGTAACCGAGACGACCGGGCCGAAATCTCCTCCTGAAACACCCGCATCTTGTTGGTGCCCTGGAAGATCGTCGGGCCACGTAGTAGCCGCCCGACAGGTCACCGCCGAGGTCGACCCGCTCGCCGCCGGTGATCACCCGGGCGCCCTCTTCGGATGCGATCTGGAAGTAGGACAAGATCTTTTCGAGCTGGTCGTTGCTCGCTTGGGCTCCGACCTGGGTCTCGGTGTCCAACGGGTTGTCCTGGACCATGGCCTTGGTTCGCTCGGTCGCGGCCGGCAGGAACTGGTCGATGATCGAGTTCTGGATGAGCGCCCGGCTCGGGCAGGTGCAGACCTCGCCCTGGTTGAAGGCGAACATGGCGAAGCCCTCGAGCGCCTTGTCGTAGAAAGCGTCCTCGGTCTCTGCGACGTCGGCGAAGAACACATTCGGGCTCTTCCCACCCAGCTCCAGGGTGACCGGGATGAGGTTCTGGCTGGCGTACTGCATGATCAACCGGCCGGTCGTGGTCTCGCCGGTGAAGGCGATCTTGCGGATCCGCCGCGAGGAAGCCAGCGGCTTTCCGGCCTCGGCCCCGAAGCCGTTGACCACGTTCAGCACCCCCGGCGGCAGCAGGTCGGCGATCAATTCCATCAGCATCAGGATCGACGACGGAGTCTGCTCGGCCGGCTTGAGCACGACGGCGTTACCTGCGGCCAACGCCGGAGCCAGTTTCCAGGTGGCCATCAACAACGGGAAGTTCCACGGGATGATCTGCCCGACGACGCCAAGCGGCTCGTGGAAGTGGTAAGCCACCGTGATGTCGTCGAGCTGGGAGATCCCGCCTTCCTGGGCCCGGATGGCTCCGGCGAAGTAGCGGTAGTGGTCGACGGCCAAGGGCAGGTCGGCCGCCAGGGTCTCCCGGACCGGCTTGCCGTTCTCCCAGGTCTCGCCGACGGCGAGCATCTCGAGGTTCTGTTCGATCCGATCGGCGATCTTGTTCAGGACGACCGCCCGCTCGGCCACCGAGGTCTTGCCCCAGGCCGGTGCGGCGGCGTGCGCAGCGTCCAGCGCCAGTTCGATGTCTTCGGCGCCCGATTGCGCCACTTCGCAGAAGGTCTTGCCGTTGACCGGCGACGGGTTCTCGAAGTAACGGCCGCCGACCGGTGCGACCCAATTGCCGCCGATCCAATTCTCGTATCGGGATCGATAGTTGACGACGCTGCCTTCAGTGCCGGGTGGAGCGTAGACCGTCATACGCCGGGACCTCCTCGTCCGTGTGGTGTGACTGAATGGTGTGACTGAATGGTGTGACTGAGCGTGATTCAGGTGTCTGGACGCCATGTGGTTTGCACGGCGGAGCGGCCTCCTCGAGGCGTGGTTCGCACGCTGGCTCCGCGGACGTTGCGGGCCAGTTGATCAAACGTTGCGCAAATGTTGCAAGATCGCGGGCGAGGGGCCCGCGAAGTCGGGCCGCTAGACGCGGTAACTGAGCTCGGCGTCGAGCCGATCGACGAAGGCCGCGACCTCCGCCCGTCGCGGCGACGACGCCGGCAGGGACCGCAAGGCCGCGGCCCAGATCTCCAGGTCGTGGTGCCCGTACGCCGTGTCGGCGAAGGCCAGCAGGGCATCCGGGTCGCCTGCCTCGATCAGGCGGCTCCGCAGCTGGCGGTGTACGGCGTCGCGGATTTCGACTACACCTGGTGCGTCCGAGGCCGGCAGGAGCGGCCCTCGATATCGGCCCACCGCCTGGCGCAATCGCCCTGAGGTCAGGTCAAGCCGCAAGTCCCCGATGTCGGTACCGAGGCCGTCGAGCCGGTACGGGCGCGAGCGGAGCCGGACGGGTCCGAGCTGTCGGCGCAGCCGGGACAGCTCAGCGCGAATCGTGACGTCGGCTTGGTCCTCCTCACTCAGCGCCACGGCCAACTCGGCCGCGGCGAGGCCGTCCCCGGCTTCGGCCAGCAGCGTCGCGATCTCGCTGTGCCGCAGACTCAACACCGTGGTGGTCCGCCCATAGCTGAGCCGGGCGGCCCGACGACCCAACACCTCGAGCCGGGGCCGCTCCCAGTTGGCGGCCGTCCGGTGGGGGCCCTCGCCGGGGCTCAGCCTTGCGAGCCGGAGCTCGGCCTCAACGGCGGCGACGGTGGCCCGGATCAGGGCCAGGGTCTGCGGTTGGGCCACCTCCGCGGTGCCCGTCACGTCCAGCACTCCGAGGACGGCACCCGTGTCGGGTTCGCGGATCGGCGCGGCCGAACAGCTCCAGGGCGTCACCTGGCGGACCAGGTGCTCGGGACCGAAGATCTGAACGGGTTCGCCCAGGGCCAACGCCGTGCCCGGTGCGTTCGTCCCGGCGCTGGACTCACTCCAGTCCGCCCCGGGCAGGAAGCGCATCCCTTCGGCGCGAGCACGCAGGCTCGGGCAGCCCTCCACCCACAGCAGCCGGCCGGCCGCGTCGCTCACGCGACCAGCAGTCCCGCGTCGGCTGCGTCATCGATCAGCAGCCGTCGGATGACCGGCATGGCCGCTGCCAATGGGTGTGCCGCGCGGTAGCTGGCCAGCTGGCTGTCGTCCAGGGCAATCGCGGCCATCGAGTATTCGGGGTCCAACCCGCTGCCGACCGATCGGCGCCAGGAATCCAGGACCACCTGCCGGACGGCCGGATCGGTACCGCCGTTGGTCACGAACTCATCGTGGGCACGTTCAAGTAGCGGCCGAGCTGAACGGGATCCGTCCCCGGCGGCATCGCCAAGCCGTTGCTGCGGCCCATGGCGACAGCCTAGGTGGTGCCACCACAGAGCGACCGGAATGGCTCCAGTTCTCTGGGCTCAGCCGGGGATCCGGGTCGCGTTCAGACGATAGCCACGCTTGACCACGGTCGAGATCAGACCCGGTACGTTCAGCGCCCGGCGCAACCGGCTCATCGCAACCTCCAGCGCATGGTCTTCGGCGTGTTCCGGCAGGCAGCGCAGGAGTTCGGACCGGGAGACCACCGTCGTGCTGGCGGCGAGGACCTTGAAGAGGGACAGCGCGTTCGGACCAAGCACCACCCTGCGGTCGTCGAGTGTCACCGCTCGTCCCCGGACCTCGATCTCGAGTTCGCCGCAGCGCAAGCGCTGGACGCGTTCGCTGCTCAGGGTGTCGCAGACCAGCCGGATCAGGGCACCGAGCCGGTACCGGTCCGGGGTCAAGGCCGGCACGCCGGCCTCGCGCAGCGGGGCCGCGGTGATCGGACCGACCGCGGCAGCGACCACGTCGGTCTGCAGTGCATCGACGAGCTTGTCGAGCCGGCCCAGCTCGGCCGCGGTCGCCAACGTAGCCTCGGCTCCAGGGGCGCTGGTGAAGGTGACAGCATCCAGGTGACGGGAACAGAGGGCCTCGATCAGTCGCGGCAGCCGGTCCGCGGTGGTTGGTCGGACCCAGCGGTACGGCGTCACGGTGAGCACCGTCGCGCTCACCCCCCGCAGCCGGTCCAGCTGCGCCTCGTCGGTGTAACCGTGCAGCTGGATCGCCACCCGTCGATCGACCAGGCCGCGCTCGATCAGGTCATCGACCATCGATGCGGTGGTCACGTGCTCGCTGGCCCGGGCGTCCTCCAGACCCGCCGCCCGGACCGCGCCCACCGCTTTGGGGCCGCGAGCCAGGATCGTCGCGTCGTCCAGTACGGCCGTGAGCTCCGCCCCGAGGCCGTTGGCGTCCGCGACCTCGAACCAGCGGCGCATGCCGTAGCCGGTCGTGATCATCACGACATCGGGCCGTGCGGCGATGAGCCGTCGGGTCTCGGCGACCAGCGACTGGTCCTGGTCGTGCGGCGCGATCCGGAGGGCCGGAGCGTGGAACACCTGCGCTCCGCGACGCTCCAGGGCCGAGATGAGATCGTCGGCGCGCCGGTCGGAGGTCACCCCGACGCGAAATCCCGCCAGTTGATCGACCCGCAGACCTCCGCTGATCAAGGAACTGCTCGAGGGGTTCGTCAAGGGGCTCGGCTTCAGTCGGTCGTGGTAGGAAACGTACTGGTCAATACGTCACGATGCTGACCGGAACGACTCCGGGTGACCTGGGCGCAGCTCCATCAGGGGCAGCGAGTCGGCCAACTGGTCACCGAGCCGGGCCACCTCGCCGATCACCACGACCGCAGGCGATGCGACGCCCAGCCGGCGGGCGTCGAAGGCGAGCCGATCGACGGTCGTCACTGTGGTGCGCTGGGAGTCGGAGAACCCCCGCTCGATCACTGCCGCCGGCATGCTGTCGCCGAGTCCCGCCTGCCGGAGTCCACTGACGATCAGGGTCAGATTGGCGACCCCCATCAAGATCACGATGGTGCCGCCCAGCTGAACCAGGGCCAACAGCTCTTCGGTCCGCGGGGGTACGTGTCCCGAGATGACGGTGAAGGCGTGGCTGATGCCGCGGTGGGTCACCGGGATGCCGGCGGCGGCCGGAACGGCGATCGCGCTCGAGACCCCCGGCACGACCCGAGTGGTCACACCGGCGGCCGCGCACGCCAGCAGTTCCTCGCCGCCCCGGCCGAAGACGAACGGATCGCCGCCCTTGAGGCGAACGACAGACTGACCACTGAGGGCGCGTTCGGTCATCAGGTCCTCGATCCGGCCCTGGCTGGTCTGGTGGTGATACGGGGTCTTGCCCACGTCGACCAGTTCGGCGCCGGGCGCCAACCGGGCGAGATCGTCGGTGGGCGCCAGACGGTCGTAGAAGACCACGTCCGCATCGCGCAGCGCGTCGCAGGCCGCGACGGTGAGCAGCGGGGTCAAGCCCGGGCCGCCGCCCACCAGGGTGACGGTGCCGCTCTCGGCGGCCGGGCGCTCGGTGGTGACCACGATCCGCAGCTGAGCCGCCATCCGGCGGGTCCGGGCGGACTGCGCAGAGTCCGACTCAACGATCACCACCAGCCACGCGGGACCGATCAGGCGGAGTAGGCCGGCCTGGTCATCCGGTTCGGGACACGGTACGAAACGTACGGTCTCGGGTCGCGGCCCGGTGAGCGGCAGCTCGCCGTCCATCACCGCGGTGACCCGCGCTCCGGCAGCAGCGAAGCGGCGAACAACTCGATGCGCGGCGGGGTAGCGGCCGAAGATCACGACCAAGTGGCCGGCCACGTCGAGGTCCAGCAGCATGATCACTCCCGGTGGTAGATCATCGGTCCCCGAATGTTCTTCGCATCTCCCGAGCAGACTAAGGAGTCAGCGTTACCCTGACGTTTCTCCCAGGTAACGCTGCTTTTCACCCCTCGAACACGACCGCAGTCATCTTCGTGAGTCGCCGGCAATGCCGTCGAAACATTCCGCCGAAGCTCGCCGGCGGTCGGTTCAGGCGCAGGTTCATCACGCTCGGCGGGCTCGGTTGCGCCCAACTCACTCCTACTCGACAGCGGCGTGAGCTATCGGTCAACAGCCCGTAACCGCGGGAACCGAATGCTGTAACAGCGATTGCAGACCATGGGGTGGTGAGCGCCGCCCCCACCCTCACGCACTGCCCCTATTGTTCGCTGCAGTGCGGCATCAGCATGGTGGCCGGCGACCGCCCGGCCACTCTGCAGCCGCAAGAGGACTTCCCGACCAACCTCGGCGGGCTCTGCTCCAAGGGCTGGAACGCGGCCACCATCCTCGACCACCCGCAACGGTTGCTGCACCCCCTTGTCCGGAGCATCCCGGGCGATCGGACCAGCGAGTTCCGCCGAGCCGGCTGGGGCGAGGTGCTCGAGTTGATCACCGAGCAGTTCCACCGGGCCCAGGCCTCCTACGGTTTGGACGGGGTCGGGTTGTTCGGCGGGGGCGGGTTGACCAACGAGAAGTCGTACGCGCTGGGCAAGTTCGCTCGGGTCGTGCTGCGGACCGCCATGATCGACTACAACGGTCGGTTCTGCATGTCGTCGGCGGCCACCGCGGGCAACAAGGCCTTCGGTATCGACCGGGGACTGCCGTTCCCGCTGCCCGACCTGGCCGGAGCCAAGGCGATCCTGCTGGTCGGGTCCAACCCGGCGGCCACGATGCCGCCGGCCATGCAGTTCTTCGACGCGGGTCGGGCCGCCGGCGCCACCCACATCGTGGTCGATCCGCGGCGGACGGCGACGGCCGCCGGCTCCACGGCTCACCTGCAGCCGCTGCCGGGCACTGATCTCGCCCTGGCCAACGGAATGCTGCAGATCGCGATCAAGGACGGCCTGATCGACTTCGACTACATCGCCCGGCGCACCCGCGGCTTCGCCGGCGTCAAGGCCGCGGTCGCCGGCGACCGGCCGGACCGGGTGGAGCGGATCACCGGGGTGTCGGTGAATCAGCTGCGGGACACCGTGCACACCCTGGCCACCGCCGAGTCAGCGATGATCTTGACTGCGCGCGGGCCGGAGCAACACAGCAATGGCACCGACACCGCCCAGGCTTTCATCAACCTCGCGCTGGCCCTCGGCCTGCCGGGTAAGCCCAACTCCGGCTACGGGACGATCACCGGCCAGGGCAACGGGCAGGGCGGCCGGGAACACTGCCAGAAGGCCGACCAGCTGCCCGGCTACCGCAAGTTGGCCGACGCCGCCGACCGGGCGCACGTGGCCGCGGTGTGGGGGGTCGACCCCGAGGAGCTTCCCAAACC
>CAWAAK010000017.1:0-20950 GCA_963780005.1 uncultured Actinomycetota bacterium
CCGTGGCTAACGGTAAACCGTCGGAGCCAACAACGACGATACGGATTGATCCTGCGTCCACGTAAGCAAGCACGGCGCTTGGCCTGCCCAGGCCGACGCCGCCCGCCGGATGGCTGGGCTCATCCCGGATTCACGATGCTGACCAAGCCAGTGGTACCGCAGGACGCGAACGCGGTCATTCTCAAACAGCACCTGGTAGGCGTCGGGGTTCGACACGCACGGATCGAGTTGGGGTCCATGAGGCGGACGCTACTCCCGGCCCTCGGCGATGTGCGGGCAAGATTGCCCGTCTGATCATCCGGAAAGAAAGTTGGATACGAGCCGGTTGAACTCGTCGGGGCGCTCGATCGGCACGAGGTGGGAGGAGCCTTCTCCTCGGATGACTTCGAACCGGGCTCCCGGTATTGAGTCAGCGGCCTCACGCGCTATCCAGGGTGGCGTCAGGAGATCCTGTTCTCCCACGACTACGAGGGTCGGGGCGGTGATTGCGGCCAGCCGATCGAGCGCATCGAACTGCCGGTATGCATCAGCTTGGCGCCCGTACGCCTCGGGACTCATCGGGTACGGGTTGCTGGCCAGCAGTTCGGCGGTGTCGCGCACGGCGTCGTGGTCCCGCAGGAACGCTGTGGAGAAGAGGGACACGAACTGCTGGGCACCGAACACGTCGCCGCTCGGGTCGTTCGCCTTCACCCAGCTCCAGATGTGGATCGGATCGATCGCGCTGCGGGCTGGCGCGGCTCCGGTGCCGGCGAGCACCAGCCGGTCCAGCCGGTCCCCGTGTCGCAGAGCGAACTCCAGGGAAATCATCCCGCCCATGGACAGGCCCAGCAGGTGAGTGCGCTGAATCCCCAGGGCGTCGAGGAGGCCAGCGAGGTCGTCGGCCATATCGGCAATCGCGTACGGCTGGCGGGCTTTCGAGCTACGGCCGGCATCGCGGTTGTCGACCAAGATCACCTGGAACTGCGTGGACAGGGCGGGGACCTGGGCCAGTGTCCACAGAGACGAGTCGTACCCGATTCCCATCACCAGAACCAGCGGCGGTCCGTCGCCGTGGATCTCGTAGTACAGCTCCTGCCCGTTCGCTTGTACGGTGCCCGATTGCGCGAGCCCCATCACATCTGTGTTCATTCGTATTTCCCTACCTTTCGATGTTCGTGCTGCGTTCGCTGTTCGACGTCACTGCCGGGGGCGCGGCGTCCGTTTGGCGGCGCCCGAGAGGCGCCGCATTCTCGGGCGGCACCTCTCTGCGCGACTGGCTTGACTTACGCGGCCGCCGGTTGGCCAGCAGCCAGGTTCTTGACGTCGGCGGTGGTGAGGGACTTGCCCCCGATGCCGTAGTCGCCGCTGTGCACTTCCTCCACGTAACAGACCGTCACCGGCCGCATGTTCTCGCCCTCGATGCTGACCATGGCCTCAGTCAGCTTTTCCACGATCTCCCGTTTCCGGGCGGCGTCGAACACGCCTTCGACCACCTTCACGTTGATGAGCGGCATGGCGATTCTCCTTCCGTCGCATCGACTCTCGACGCGCAATTCCGACGCGTGAGGAAGACTGTTACCCGGGTAGCCCTCGGTGTTACCGCGGGCCGGAGGGGCGGTATGCCTGCAGATCGGGCAGCGGTGGAGGACGTGGCCGAAACGGAGTTGGTGGAGCGGGGACGCGACGCGGCCTCCACCGGTGACTGGCCGTCGGCGTTCGGCCTGCTCGTCCGGGCGGACCAACACAGCCGACTTGGTGTCGACGACCTTGGGTTACTGGCGGAGGTTGCCTACGCCGCAGGTCATCTCGACGTCACGATGGTGGCATGGGAACGGGCGCACGCCGACGCGGTGCACGCCGGCGACTCGCTCGCGGCGGCTGATGCGGCGACGCGGGTCGCCCTGCACCTCTTGATGGATACCGCACTGATGGCCCCGATCCGAGGATGGGTAAGACGAGCGGAGCGACTGCTCGAAGGGTCCGACGAGGGTCCGGTGCACGCCTGGCTGGCGGTCATCAAGAGCTACGACCGCCTGATGATCGGCGACCTGGACGGCGCCCATGGATGGGCCACTCGTGCGATAGAAGTGGGATCGATCTGCAACCCGGCGGCGGCCGCCATCGGTCGGGTGGCGGAGGCGCACGCCGTGATCCTGTCGGGCGATGTCCGCGAGGGCCTCGACCTGGTCGAGGAGGCGGCGGTGGCCACCATCTCCGGTGAACTCGATGCCACCTCGACCGGAATGCTGTACTGCGAGCTGGTGTGCATGCTCCAGGGACTCGGTCAGCACGATCTCGCCGAGGAGTGGACCGAGGCGATGGAGCGGTGGAGCCGGAGAAGCGGCATCGGCAGCGTCCATGGCCGCTGCCGCGTGCATCGGGCCGAGATCCTTCGGCTGCGCGGGGCAACCACCGAGGCCGAGCAGGAGGTCCTGGCTGCCTGCACGGAGCTGCGACCCTACCTGCGGCGGGAATTCGGCTGGCCGCTTACCGAGTTGGGCCGCATCCGACTCCAGCTGGGTGACCTCCCAGGCGCGGAGGAGGCATTCCTGGCCGCCCGCGAAGCCGGGTGGGATCCGGAGCCGGGACTAGCCCAGGTGCGGCTGGCTCAGGGCGACGTGGTCTTGGCGGCGGCGTCTATCCGCGACGCACTCGACCATCCCCTGACCGTCCCTTCCAAGGAACGGCCGCCGAACACAGAGCTCCGCCGCGCCCCCCTACTCGCCGCCCGCGCGGAGATCGAGGTGGCCGCTGGCGACCTCGCCGGGGCCCGCGATGCTGCCGATGAGCTCGCCCGGGTCGCAGCAGCATTCCAGAGCAAGGCCCTGGCCGCCAGCGCGGCCATGGCCGACGGACAAGTGCGGCTCGCCGTCGGTGACCTCGCCGGAGCCCGACAAGCCTTCGAATCTGCCGTCCAACTCTGGAATCTGGTCGGTGCTCCCCACGAGGTGGCGTTGGCGCGAACCGCGCTTGCCCAGACACGCCCCACCGGTGGGACTGATGTCGATGTCCGCCTCCCGATGGATGTACCACGGGTGGTCACGCCGAGCGTCGGTGATCAGCAGAAGCCCAACGTCGTTCGACGGGTGGGTGACTACTGGGCCCTGTCGTTCGAGGACCACACCATGAATCTGCGTGACCTGAAGGGCCTGCACTATCTGGCGCGACTCCTCGCCCATCCTGGCCGAGAGTTCCACGTCCTCGACCTCGTCGCGAACGGGGTGACGCCGGTTGCGAAGCCTCCCGGTGCCTCCACTCCGGAGTTGACACCTTCCGGCTGGGGGGATTCAGGTATGCATCTCGACGCCCAAGCCAAGAATGCCTACCGCCGGCGGCTCACCGAGATCGACGAGGACCTCGAGGAAGCGCGACTCTTGAACGACCTCGGGCGGGCTATCCAGGCCGAGGCGGAACGTGATTTCCTCATCCGCGAGCTGTCGCGTGCTGTCGGCCTGGGCGGGCGGGCTAGGCGGGCCGGTACGGCGCCCGAACGCGCCCGCGTCAGCGTCACCCGGGCGATCCGTCACGCCATGAGCCGGATTCGCCAGCACGACCCGCCGCTGGGTGAGCACCTCGATCGGGCCATCCGGACGGGGATCTACTGCGTCTACCTCCCGGACTCACGAATCGCGGCTCCCTGGACGACGTGACCAACACGGGAGCCACTCAAGGCTGGGCCAACTGCGAAGCACCGCGACCGACCGCCGCCGTGAAGTAGAAGTCGAGCATCTCGGTCAGCGGCTCGGCATCTCCTCGCGGCCGGCTACGAAGCGCAGCGCCCTCCCAGCAGTCCACCAACAGGCTGGCCAGGCGTCGGGGGTCGGTCTGAGCGCCCCATGCGTCGGTGGTGGTGAGCCGGCCACCCAGGACGAAGCCCCAGTGTGGACACTGGCAGAGATTGCCCTCCAGCCCCTCGAACAACGGGGTCGTGTCGACGCCCTTGGACAGGGTGAAGTACTCACAAGAAGAGCCGGACAGACCGGCTCATCCGCGCCCACCAAGCCACTTGCCACCACGATTGAGGCTCAGCCGTGGACATCCCACGAAGGTGTCATCGACGTCGACCACCGCGATACCGTCGGCTGCATGGAGGGCCAGTCATCACCACACACCGTCGCTTCGCTCCAGCGACCTCAGCGGTCTAGGCCTGGTTGCAGGGGACGTTGTCCTGATGCACGCGTCGACGAGCAGTCTTGGGTTCGTCGTCGGCGGTTCCCAGGCGATCGTTCAGGCGCTGCTGGATGTTCTCGGCCCAGAGGGCACGCTGGTGGTGCCGACTCACACCCCGGAAAACAGTGATCCGGCCACCTGGCAGAACCCACCCGTGCCGGCAGGATGGTGGCCGGTCATCCGCGAGCAGTCCCCCGGCTTCGATCCAAGGATCACCCCCAGCCGCTGGATGGGGATTCTCGCGGAGACGGCACGCACCTGGCCCGGAGCGCTCCGCAGCGACCATCCCCAGGTATCGTTCGCGGCGATCGGCCCCTGCGCAGCCCAGGTAACGGCGGGTCACCACCTCCACTACGGGCTGGGCGACCGTTCGCCGCTCGGCGCGGTCAACCGGCTCGACGGAAAGGTGTTGCTGCTTGGCGTCGGTCACCACGCCAACACTTCCCTGCATCTGGCCGAATGGCGGCAGCCGAACCCGCCATGTCACATCACCGGCTCCGCCATCCTGCAGCCTGACGGCTCCAGACGATGGACGACGTGGACCGAGGTGGCGGAGGACGAGAATGACTTCGAAAAGATCGGCGCCGCGTTCGAGGCAGCGACACCCGCGGTCAGGATCGGCCAAGTCGGCAACGCGACCGGGCGGCTCATGTTCCAAGGGGCCCTTGTGAACTTCGCAACCCAATGGATGGCGGACAATCGCCATCGCTGAAGCTGAGCGTGCGTCGCAGCCCCAGCCCCTACGATCCAGGCGGTTGACAGGGGTCTGGGGAGTAGGCCAACGCCGGTCGTACATGGCTCCTGATCAGCATACGGCCGAGGGTGGCGGTTACCTCGCCGAGCGCTCCCCAGCACCGAAGCGTCTGGCTTTGACCGGTTCCAGTGGGTTGGTCGACCGCACCTCGACCAGTGGCCGCGGGGGAAGGCGGTGAAGGCGAGCACTTCGGTCTTTGCGTCGTCCATCAGCCGCCCGATTTGGGCAGGACGCTGGTGAGCTGGTCTCGGACGGGTGTCCCAGGTGGCTGACGGCGAAGTGTCGGGTTGGGCGAAGATCCGCGGGACTGCACTTCATCGTCGGCGGAGACCTTCAGACGGGTGCTGATCGTGGAGACCGGCCGAGCGCCAGCCCAGTCGAACAGTCGCTACTGTGCGGTTCATGCAGGCAGCGGTCCAGACCAGGTACGGCCCACCCGACGTGGTCCGGATCGTTGAGGTGGAGAAGCCGACCATCAAGGTCAACGAGGTGCTCGTCCAGGTTCATGCCACGACGGTGAATCGGACGGATTGCGCGTGCCGGGCTGCCAGGCCCTTCTTCATGAGGCTGTTTACCGGGCTCGTCAGGCCACGGGCGATGGTCCTGGGGAATGAGTACGCCGGGGTGGTCGAGGCGGTCGGTAGTGGCGTCACCGCGTTCTCGGTGGGCGAGAAGGTATTCGGATACAACGAGGGCCCGTTCGGCGCGCACGCTCAGTACCTGGCGGTTCCGGAGGACGGGTCGCTGACGACCATGCCGGCGAACGTGACTTTTGAGGAGGCCGCTCCCAGCACCGAGGGCGCGCACTATGCCCTCGCCCACATTCGAGGGGCAAAGATCACCAGGGGGCAGGACGTCCTCGTCTACGGCGCAACGGGAGCCATCGGCTCGGCGGCGGTCCAGTTGTTGAAGAGTCTCGGTGTCAACGTGACGGCAGTCTGCGGCACCGACAGCATGGACCTGGTCACGGGCCTGGGCGCTGACCGGGTCGTCGACTACACCGCCACGGATTTCACCCAGGACGATCAGACCTACGACGTGGTGTTGGACTCGGTGGGCAAGAGCTCCTTCAGCCAATGCCGGCCGCTGCTGAAACCGGCGGGAATCTACATCTCCTCCGAGCTCGGTCCTCGCGCAGAGAACCCGTTCCTGGCGCTCATCGCTCCACTCCAGCGGGGAAAGAAAGTCATGTTCCCGATCCCGAAGCATGACCAGAAGATGATGGGATACTTCAGCGAACTGATCGAGTCCGCGCAGTTCAAGCCGGTGATCGACAGAACGTATCCGCTGGACCAGATCGTCGAGGCCTACCGGTACGTCGAGACCGGGCAGAAGATCGGAAATGTCGTCATCGCCGTCGATCATTCCCCTTAGCGCTTGACCGCCCAGACCCGTCACGGCGATCGCCGGCAACAAACTCGACTGCGCCGCAGCCAGGCCAGGGCTAGGCCGGGCTTGTTGCTGTGGCGCTCGCGCCGGTCCGAGGAGTGATACCGCGCGGACGGCGGCGGAGTCTGGTGGGGCGGCGGATGACCCATTCCGCGACGGCGAGGTTGATGGCCCACCCGGCGCCATGGGCGAGGTCACCCTGGAGCTCGCCGGTGCCGAGCAGGGCGCCGCCGAGGATGCCACCGGTGTTCGGCGGGGTGCATGCGCCGGCGACGCTGGGCCAGTTCCTGCGGGAGCTCACCCATGGCCACACGCTGCAGTTGGCGTCGGTGCTGCGGGCCCACCTGGTCAATCTGATCGCCCAGAGCGAGGTGTTGCCCGGGATCGCCGATCAGGCCTTCGTCGACGTCGACTCGCTGCTGCGGCCGACGTTCGGCCACGCCAAGCAGACATCCCATGGCCAAAATTGGTCAAGCAGCTGCGAGTTGTTGATGATGTTTCCAGGCGGTCACTTCGTTGTAGAGGGTCCGGGTCTTCAGGCAGCCGTGCAGGACGCCAACCAGCCGGTTGGCCAGTTGGCGCAGCGCGGCGCGGTGACCGATGCCGCGCGCCCGGAGGTCGTCGTAGTAGGAACGCGCGCCGGCCGAGGCGCTCAAAGCACTGAAGGCTTGTTGGCTGAGTGCGTCGATGAGCCGGTTGTTGTGCACGTAGCGGGCGAGGACGGCCTTCTTCTTGCCCGAGGCGCGGGTGATCGGACTCGTACCGGCGTAGTTCTTGCGGGCACGGGCATCGAGGTAACGGCGGTGGTCATCTCCGAATTCTCCGAGCACCCGGGCGCCGACAATCGGGCCCATGCCGGGCTGACTGAGGTAGATCTCAACGTCCGGGTGCTGCCCAAAATGAGACTTCACCTGCGCTTCCATCGCCGTGATCTGTGCGTTGAGAGCGCCGATGATGGCGACCTGTGCGACGACGGTGGCCGCATAGGCCGCGGTGACCGTGGCTGGTTGGCGCAGCTGCCCACTGCGCAGCGCCAGCTGAATCGTCTTCGCCTTGTCGCTGGCGTGGTGTCGGCGGGCCCGCTTCAGGGCCGCGGTGATTTGCCCGGTTGTGAGTCGAGCCGCCGCATCAGGATCAGGGGCCTTGGCCAGCAACTCCAGCGTGTCGGCGGCGGTCAGATCTTCAAAGGCCTGCAAGGCGGCCGGGAAATACTCCCGCAGCGCGTTGCGGAGCCGTTGCGCATGCCGCGTGCGTTCCCAGATCAACGTCTTGTGAGCGCGCGCCACCACCTTCACCGCCTCGGCCAGATCGCTATCCCCGGCGACCGGGCGCAGTTGGTGAGAGTCGGTGCGCACCATGTCGGCCAGGACGTGTGCGTCACCGGCGTCGCTCTTGGCCCCCGACACGCTCTGCCGCTCGCGGTAACGGGCTACCTGCAGCGGGTTGATCGCGAATACCCGATAGCCGGCGGCGATCAAGGCGATCACCCACGGACCACGGTCGGTCTCGATCCCGACCGCAACCTCGTCGGTCTCGCCGTGGAGGTGTTGGGCGATCAGTGCGTGCAACTGGGCGACGCCGGCCAATCCCTCCGCACACCTGGCCTTGGCCAGTCGCCGTCCCGTCGCGTCTTGCACCTCGATGTCGTGGTGGTCCTCGGCCCAGTCATCTCCGACGAACAGCAACCCCTGTCCTCCATTTCTTCCGTGTCCAGTCCCAGATGGCGCAGCCAGCGGAAGAGCTACCAGCACCCTAATGATCAAGTGCTCACGCAAAACGAGCAGCGGGCACGACATCCCATCAGCGGTCGACTCTTCCGACCACCGGCAAGGGGCACGATCTGCTTGTAGGACTCCGGGATCCGGGGCGCCTGAGTGCTCACCTGCCAGCGGCTACCAAGCACCGAGTCTGCCTCAACGACCGACCCGATAGCTCTCATTAGGGCGCCAGCTACGGGCACACCAAGATCGCCGGGAAGCAGGGGCTGCGCAAGGCCCGTCACCGCTGGCGACCACGATCTCCACCCGGACGGGGGGCGCCGGCGGTGGCCGGGATCTGGCTCCGCGCCGGCCGGGCCGGGTCCGGCAAGGGTGCGGCGTCGATGGTCACCGAGGCGATCACGGTGGCCCGCGCTGCCGGCGCCGGCGACATCCTCATCCGGGGCGACTCGGCCTACGGCAAAGGTGTCGTCATCCGCGCCTGCCTGAAGGCCAAGGTCCGGTTCTCGTTCGTGCTCACCAAGTCCGCCACGGTGACCAGGGCCATCGCCGGTATTCCCGAGCATCCCTGGACCCCGGTGCACTACCCCGGTGCGGTGGTCGACCCCGACACCGGCACGCTGATCTCCGACGCCGAGGTCGCCGAGGTGGCCACGTTCACCGTGTTCGGCTCCACCGGGCATCCAGTCACCGCCCGGCTGATCGTGCGCCGGGTCCGTGACCGGGCCGAACTCGCCGAGCTGTTTCCGGTCTGGCGGCACCACCCGTTCCTCGCCAACAGCCGTGAGTCGACCGCGCAGGCCGACATCACCCACCGCCGGCACGCGATCATCGAAACCGTGTTCGCCGATCTGATCGACGGACCCCTGGCCCACCCGCCGTCGGGCCGGTTCGCCGCCAACAGTGCCTGGGCGATCTGCGCCGCGATCACCCACAACCTGCTCCGTGCCGCCGGCACCCTGGCCGGACCCACCCACGCCGTGGCCCGCGGTGCGACGCTGCGCGGACCATCGTCACCGACCCCGCTCGGCTGCCCGGCCGCAACGCCGCCCGGTGCTGCACCTACCTGCTCACTGGCCCTGGGCCCATCCCTGGCAGTCGCTGTGGAACCGCGTCTTCGGCCACCGCCTCGCCCCGCCGATCACCCTTTGAATTTGTCCACCCGCCGCCCGCGATCCCCGGAGATCACAGTGGAAAAGCTGGGCAGACCAGCCACTCACCCACGTCCCAGGGCAACCGGCTCCGGACCGACCCCCGCTCACCCCACAGCCCGAGCGTCAGCCCCGCCCATCCACGGATCGAGGCTAAGGCCTCCCTACACAGGAGGCCATCCATGGTGACCAGCGCCTCGCGAGGGTCGTCGCGGGCGCCAGGAACAGGATCGCGAGACGACCACGACAGATCAACGACCTTGAGAAAGTGACAAGTTGCGCGGGAACCTAGATTCTTGTAGGTTCCCGCGCAACTTTGTCGTCGTAGATCTGTTCTGCCCAGGCGAACGACAACACGGGGGAGTCGTTGTTTCCTCGGTATTTGTAGTTTCCCTCGCAGCTGCTCTTCAGGTCATTGTGTTCGCTGCGTTTCGGACCCATGAAGTCGAACGCCCTTGATGAGGAGCCAGAAGATGAGCACGGCCTCGCCGACGAAGCTGAACCGGGAGATTTCCAGTGAGTAGCCGGCTACCAGCACGGAGCCAATCTCATCGATCAGGTATCCGACCCCGGCCAAGACGAGCAGGACGCCGATGATCCTCGGCGCGAAACCCGAGCGATACACCAGGTAGCCGATCAGCGCCAGGTGAACGCCGAAGAACGCATAGCTAGCGTCCCAGATGGTGTGGAACTGGCCAACGGCCCGCAACGCCTGGTCGGCATCATCGAGAAGCGCCAGTGCGCTGACCAACTGGCTGACCGCCACCATGAAGACCGTCGTATAGGCGACCCGGAACACAGCGGCCATGATCGCGACGCTCCGATTCACCGGCTCGAAGACAGCCAACAGTGAACAGGCCACGACGATATCGAGAATGACGACGACGATCAGGCCGGCGATGCCCGAACGAAAAAGCGCCTCGGAGTCGATGAGGTCCTTCGCAGTTCTGGCCGCATCTCCTGGCGTGACGAGAACCTCGACGACGCCGAAGTTGGCTAGACCGGCCAGGACGGCCAACAGGAAGAGTGCAATTCCCCCGATGAGGCTGGCCTTGCGCTGCGACCACGCGGGGTGGTTCAGCGGAGCCAGCTTCGCCTCACCGCTTTGGAAGGAGGCGGTGCTAGTTGTCGCCGCATCGGGTGCGCTGGGGTCGCTGTTGGCTGCTAAGTGCGCCTTGGCCAGCTTGGGTGTGGACATGATTCTCCTCGGGTCCCTAGGTGATTGACATGCTGTAGGTAGACCGTGCCCGAGCACGGTTGGCTTAGAGCGGAAGCCCGGTGGAGCCATGGTGGAGCCCGCTCAGCCAGGGTCATTCGGAGCTCTCGGAGGTCGCCGGGCACGAGGATCGGCAGCCTGACCACTGGGGTGCAGATATGAACATTGCCGGCGTGCAGGGGATGATGGGCGAAAGGTCAATCTCAGGGGCGGGAGCACCCCCGTGGTACGGATCCGGCTCTTGGGTGGCGTCAGCGCCACCGACGGTGAAAAGTCTGTGGACGTCGGTCCGGCGAAGTGTCAGACGGTGCTCGCGGTGCTCGCGCTCGCGGCCGGTTCTGCCGTCCCGGTGCCGCGTCTGGTCGACCTGGTGTGGGGTGAGCAGCCGCCTCGGACGGCCGAAAAGACGTTGCAGTCGTATGTGGTCCGTCTCCGCAAAGGCCTCGGCGCCGGCTCCATCAGCCGCGTCGGTTCGGCGTACCGCCTAGTTGTCGACCCGGAGGCGATCGACGTGGCGCGCTTCCGGCAGCAGCTGGACCTGGGCAACATCGAGGCGGCACTGGCCGAATGGACCGGAACTCCGCTGGCCGGGCTCGAGGGGCATGGCCTTACCCCGGCGGTGGACGGGCTGGTGGAGCAGTGGCTGGCCACGGTGGAGAGCGATCTCGAACGCCGGGTCGAGACCAACCCGACCGCAGCCATTGGCTCACTGACCGAGCTCACCGCGAACTATCCCTTCCGCGAGGGCTTGTGGTCGCTGCTGATGACCGCCCTGTACCGGGTAGGACGCCAGGCCGACGCACTCGTCGCGTACCAGAGGGCGCGCCATCACCTCGTCGAGCAACTCGGGGTCGAACCTGGTGCACGACTGCGCGAGCTGGAGGCGCTCATTCTCGGCCAGGATGAGCAGTTGCGCGGCCCGGAACCGTCCACCGAACAGACGTCTGGTCATCCCACCGGGACGGTCACGTTCGGCTTCTGCGAGGTGGAAGGTTCCTCGCGGTTGTGGGTGACGCACCGGAAAAAGATGGCTGCGGCGGTGTCCCGCCTCGACGTGCTAGTGCGGACTGTGGTGAACCGTCACGGCGGGTTTGTCTTCGCCACGGGCGGTGCGTCGTTCGGGGCGGCCTTCCACCGAGCCGACGACGCCGCCGCCTGGGGCCGAGAGCTGCAACTGGAGGCGATTGGCGAACCTTGGCCCGGCGGTGTGGAGCTGCGTCTAAGGATCGGGATCAACACCGGGGAGACCGAGGAACGAGCGGGGAGCTACTTCGGCGCCGCCGTCAACGCGGCGGCGCGCATCGCGGCTGCCGGGCATGGCGGTCAGATCCTGGTGTCCGGGGTGACCTCGGCCCTGCTTGACCGAGGCGACTTACTCGATCTCGGAACGTATCGCCTCAATGGTGAGGTTTCAGGGGTTCGCATCCTGCAGCTCGACGAGGGCCGCCATCCGCCACTGCGCACTGAGGACAGCCGTCAAGGCAATCTGCCGCTTCGACTTGATCGGCTTCACGGCCGTGAGCACGATCTCGACGTCATTGGCGAGGCCCTCTCACACTCACCGGTTGTCACGCTGGTGGGGCCAGGAGGGATAGGCAAGACCCGGCTCGCTCTAGCGGTGGGAATGTCCGACGCTGAGGCTGTCGGTGGAGTATGGCTGATCGAGCTAGCAAGTATCGCCTCGTCAAACGACGTCCCCCGTGTCGTGGCCGACGTCTTGGAAGTCAAAGCGAGCCCAGGCCGCAGCCTGACCCAGTCGGCTATCGCGGCTCTGCGGTCACGCTCGGCTCTTCTAGTGCTGGACAACTGCGAACACGTCATTGACGGCGCGGCTGAGCTGGTCCAAACCATTGCCGAGCGCTGCCCGAACGTGCGAGTAGTTGCTACCTCTCGGGAAGCGCTCGGCGTCAGCGGAGAACAGCTCATTGCGATCGGACCCCTTGACGCCGCTGGGCCGGCAGTGGAGCTATTCAACGAGCGTGCTCAGGCCATTTCCCCTACGTTCGATACTGCTGCCTCGCGATCCGACGTCGAGGAGATCTGCCGCCGTCTCGATGGCGTCCCCTTAGCGATCGAACTGGCTGCAGCCCGCACAGGAACGCTCGCACCCGCTGATCTGGTGGATCGGCTAGGCCACCGTCTCCACCTCCTGACCGGCGGCCGCCGTACCAGGCCGGAACGTCACCGGACACTTCGGGCGACCATCCAGTGGTCCTACGACCTGCTCGCGCCCACCCAGCAGACGCTGTTCCAACGGCTGTCGGTGTTCGCTGGCCCGTTCGACCTCGATGCGGCTGGGAGCGTGGCCGCCGGCGAAGACCTCGCCCGTGGCGACATCGATGACCTGCTACAGGACTTGGTTGAGAAGTCGATGCTCACGGTCGTGTCCGGTCCGTTCGGCCGTCTCTTCCGAATGCTAGAAACCATGCGCGAGTTCGCAGCCGAACAACTCGCGGAAGCCGGCACTCCCGACCTGGTTGCCGAGCGGCACGTCCAATGGTGCTTCCAGCAGGTGACCGAAATCCATCAGCTGCTCGTTGGGCCGGCTGAGATCGAGGGAGTCGCCCGCCTCGGCCAGCTCTGGCCCAACCTCCGCGCTGGCTTCGACTGGGCGTGCACCCCACGCACCTGCCAGCTGGCAGCAGCGCTCGTGCGCCCAGTGGCGGCCGAGCTGAACCTGCGCAAGCAGACCGAGATCTGCGAATGGGCGGAGCGGATCCTTGCCGTCACCCCCCCGACTGATGAGGAAGAGACTGTCCAGTGGCTTGTGTGCGCGACCTATGGCTACAAGCAAAACGGCGACCACCAGGCGTACGAGCGCCTGGTCCGCCGCTACGGCAAACCTGACCACCCTCTGGTCCGCTACTCGCGCGCTTACCTCTACGATGACGGCGAAGCGCTCCGAGTGTGTTCCCCCGAGGCCGTGGCATGGCTCCGCAGTCATGGCGAGGATGACGCCGCCGTGCACGTCGAGATCGCCGGCGTGGCCTCTGGTCTGATGAGCACTGGCCATTTCGCGGAGCTCGACATGTTCGTCTCCGCGTTGGTAGACCGTTACCGCACCCAGGGCCCGCCAACCCTGCTCTACGTGACCTTGGCCATGCTGGGCTACTCCGCCATGTTCCAAGGCAAAGCCGACGACGCCGAACAGCTCTTCGACGAGTCCGCAAGTATCGACGTCCCCGAACGAACCAGCTCCGTCAATGAGCCTGCCCAAGCCCGAGCAGCTTTCCGGCGTGGCGACCAGTCACAAGCCTTCCGGATACTTCGCAGCTATGTCGAGGAACTGCTCGAAACCGGCTACACGGACCTAGCCAGGAACGCGGCCATCGAGTTCATCAACATGATGACCGCAGTCGGCCGCCTCGTTGAAGCGGAACGCATAAGGGGCTACCTCGTTAGTACCGGCGACTTCGGGAAGCTTGCCGCCCAGGGACTCGTGGCCGATGAAGCCAAGAAGATCGCCGCCAGCGCCGAACATGCCCCGAACCAGCACCTGACTCCCCAACGCGATCTCGACGCCCGGCAAGCACTCGAGTACATGCGCGACGCATTTGACGAACTTGCCAGCGATCAACACCATGCCTGATCGAGGTAACTCGTCGTGACCCACACGAGTTGCGACCCGCTTGGACGAACGCCGGTCTTTCGGGCCAACTCGAGTGTGCTCATCGATCCGCGCTGACCAGGACCTGGGCGAACACGAGGCTTCAGTGCCGAAGGTTCCGCCGGATAGCTCCGCCGCGGTACCCGGGCGGGCGCTGCTGAGGGCGGTCGCCGCCAGATCGATTGCCCGACACCGCCGCGCCAGAGCCTCGCATCCCCTGTCCTTGGGACCAACCCGCTTCAGGGGCGAAACACCACCTGGGCTCCAGTTCCTCGGCCCGGCCAAGGCCTGCGCACAAAGTCGGCGGGCCTCGCTCGGCCGGCCGGCGCGAACCAGAGGTCCCGAGCGACGGTGCCCTCACCTCACCTCTAAGCCTAGGGGTGGCGACCCTTGCTTAACGTCCCCTGGACCCTCCTCTCACACCAAACCCCCCCCCTCCAATCCCCCCCGACCCCTCCTCGCGAGGCGGGCAGGCGGCGGCAATGAAATACGACGGTGTGCATCCGCACAGCCTACGTGGAGAGCTGACCAGGACTCGACGGCCCGGTGGACGGTCGGCGCCAGCGCGCGGGTTCAGCCGAGTTGCTCTAGATTGACCCAAACCAGGCGCAGGGCGATCACGTCTGGGCGAGCGGCGGTATGACTGTGGCCGCTGCCGCAGACGCACGCGAACCCATTCCAAGCCGTGGGCCGAGACGTCAAGTGCTTCGCCGCCCGGAGCTGGTCGCAAGGTCACCGACGTGGTCGGTCTGTATCTAAACCCGGAGAACGCGATCGTGCTCAGCTTCCTGAAGGGCTGAGTAGGAACCCCCCATCTCGACCTCGACCCGTACCCGGGCCAACACGTGCTCGCCACCTCTACACTCTCGATTGTGAAGAGCCGGTAAGTTGAACCCCTTGGCAATCAGCCAGATTGGCAGAACTATCAGCTCGAACAATGCGCCAGGGACAAACAAAGCCTGTCCCAGGCCTTCGTTCATATCGATCACCCCGGCAAAATCGAGCGGCACACCGAGTAGCAAGAAGGCATAACCCATGAAGCCAAGGGTGGCGATTGGCCGAGGAACGAGCTTGAAAGCGAATAGCAGGTAACTGAGAATCACTCCGGCAGCGCCGGCAAGAATGTAGACCCACAGCAGATGATTCGGTACAGCTTGCAAACTTGTCAGTAAATAGACGCCGAAGACCAGGGCAACCACACATTCGATGCTGCGGATTACAGGCACCCAAACAACCAACCTCTTGTTCGTGAACTTGAGCACTTGGTATAGCAGGACTCCGATCGCAGCAATCACGATGCCCGAAAACATCATCAACAGCGCCCCGACGGTCAGCGCCGTCGTGTCTGGGTCGCCATCGACGAAGGACTGAACGAATGAAACGCCGATCGCCGCCGTGAGTACCTGAACGATGAACAGGATACTGATTGATACTGCCACTCTTCTATCTGACATGAACTTGCTCGCTTCTGATTGGTTGTAGCCAACCCAGCCGCTGCGGGGCGCCGCGGTGGTCATCGCACTGTCGCCAACGCCGGTGACGGGCTGGCCTTTGCGGACGGTGATGGCGTGAACCCCTTCGCGATCAACCAGATCGGGAAGACGACGAACTCGAACAAGAAGCCGGGAGCAAGGATCAGCATCCCGAGCCCTACGTTCATGTCGAGAATGCCGAGGAGGGTGAGCGGCACTCCCAAAGAGAACAAGCCGTATCCGACGAGACCGAGCACGGCGATAGGTCGAGGAACCAACCGTGAGACATAGAGCAGGTAATTGAGAATGAGGCCGCCGATGCCCGTCGGAATGTATACCCACAGGAGGTGGTTCGGGACGACCTGCAACTGGGTCAAGAGGTAGACCCCGCACGCAGCGGAGACGGTGAATTCGACAATTCTGAGGACCGGGTACCAGAACGCAACCTTTTGATTGACGACCTTCAGCACCTGGTACATCAGGAGGCCGATGCCTACGACAGCGATACCGGAACACACCATGAGCAGAACGCCGACTGTGAGCGGTGCCCGTGCGGTGTTGCCGTCGACAAATGCTTGGATCAGCGACATGCCGACCATGGCGGTGGCCATCTGGACGAAAAACAGAATGCCTACGGTGACCGCGATCATCCTTCTGGACATGACTACTCCTTTGGTTGAGCTTCGGAACATTCCGGTGTTGCAAATTCCCTGCAGTCTTGACATTAGGCAGGCGCGGTGCCCGCCGCGATGGGGCAGGCAGTACAGAGACGGGGGCCAGTACGACCACCAGTGCGTGCCAGCCCCACGATGTCCCGCCCAATGGCTTGGGCGGACTGATCCGACGACCCGCCGGAGGACCCCAACGCCCGGCGTCGGGGTCGCTACAGTCAAAACCATGGCGCTTCGCGTGGTCTTCGCCGACGACAATTTCCTTGTTCGCCAGGGAGTGGCGTCGTTGCTGGCGGAGGTCGAGGGCATCGACGTGGTAGCCACGGCGGACGACCTGGACTCGCTGATCCGGTCGGTGGCCGAGAACTCACCGGACGTGGTGTTGACCGACATTCGCATGCCCCCGACCAGTACGAACGAGGGCATCGAGGCCGCGAAGCGAATCCGGTCCGAGCACCCGGGTATCGGCGTGGTGGTCCTCTCGCAGTACGTGGAGGAGGACTACGTCTTCGAGCTGCTGGCCGACGGCGTCGCTGGAATGGGCTATCTGCTGAAGGAAAGGGTGAACGATCTCGACGAGCTCGTCCGGGCGCTCCACGAGGTGGCCCGCGGCGGGTCGGTACTCGACCCCGTGGTGGTCGAGGCGCTGCTCGCACGTAGGGGTAGCGATGGTCCGCTCCTTGGCCTGACGGACCGGGAGCGCGAGGTGCTCCAGGCAATGGCCACCGGTCGCAACAATGCGACGATCGCGAAGACGTTGTTCATGAGTGACCGAGCCGTTGAGAAGCACATCGGGTCGGTGTTTCAGAAGCTGGGGCTGGTCGACGAACTCGAGGTGAGCCGGCGGGTGATGGCGGTTCTCGTCTATCTGGAGGCTCGTGGCTCGAGCCGGTGACCGCGCGGGTCGGGGGCGCTGTGCTGGGCTGACCCCACCCCCTCAACCGGGGTTCGGTGGCGCTGCCGCAGGCGGCCGGAAGAGGCGCACACTGACCGTGTGGAGACTCGCCGTGTGATCGGCCGGCTCAGTCGGGGCGGGCCGCACCGGCTGGTGGTGATGGTGGGTCTAGCCGGCTTCGTGGTCGGGGTTTACGTCGTGGTGGTGCTCGGCGGCGGTGCGATCATCGGCCGGAGCGACTCACCTAATCTGCTCCTGTCGGTTGTGGCGACCGCAGCTGTGGCGCTCTTGTTCGCGCCCGTGCAGGCCGCCCTGGAACGGGTCGCGAACAGGATGGGGTACGGGCGCCCGGCCACGCCGTACGACGTGTTGAGTCGTTTTTCGGAGACTTTCACGGGCAGCTACGCGATTGAGGAGTTGCCGGCCCGGATGTCGATGCTGCTGGCTCAGGGAACCGGGGCGCAGTGGGCGCAGGTATGGCTGACCGTTTCTGACCGCCTGACGCTGGCGGCCACGTGGCCCGTGGATGCCGACGATGGCCAGCCCCCGCCGTCGGTGCAACCCGGCGGAGTGGACGACACGGCCGATGGCCGGCGAGCCTTGGTCGTGCGGCACGGCGGTCAACTGTTGGGGGTGCTCCGCCTGCAAGAGCGACCGGGCTCGGCGCTCACCGCAGTGGAGGAGAGGCTGTTCGCCGGGCTGGCCGCCCAGGCCGGGCTGGTGTTGCGGCTGGTCGGGCTGCGGGCCGAGCTCGAGGACCGTCACGAGGAGCTGGTGGCGCGAGCCGACGAGCTCAAGGCGTCTCGGGAACGGCTCATCGAAACGCAGGACGCCGAGCGGCGCCGCCTGGAGCGCGACATCCACGACGGTGCGCAACAACACCTGGTGGCACTGACGGTCAACCTGCGGCTCGCGCAGACCATCGCCGCTCGGTCGCCGGAACGCGTCGCGAGCGTGCTCGCTGAGCAGGCCGATGCGGCGCGGGTGGCGATCGAAACGCTCTCCTCGCTGTCCCGCGGGATCTACCCGCGGCTGTTGGCCGACGAAGGTCTGGTGCCGGCTCTGCGGGCCGCGGTATCGGCCAGCTCGATCCCGGTCGCCGTCGAGTCCGATGGCGTGGGGCGACTCCCGGCACCGGTCGAAGCTGCGTTGTACTTCTGCTGCATGGAGGCGGTCCAGAACGCCGCGAAGCATTCCGGCGGCGGGAGGGTGACGGTGCGGCTGGGCGGGGACCGAGCTCGGTGGCGGCTCACCGTCAACGGATGACGGAGCCGGCTTCGACCCGGCGCAGAGACGCGCTGCCAGGGCTGGCGCGGGGTTGGTCAACATGCGCGACCGGCTGGACGCGGTCGGCGGAACGGTCACCGTCGGGTCCGTGTCTGGCCTGGGGACGACGGTCACCGCCGAGGTTCCGCGGACCGAGGATCTCGTGCCGGATCGCCCGCTCAGCCCCATCTCCGGCCAGGCGGGTTGACGTGTACGCCCGAATCGCCTGGCTAGTTTTTGGTCTGACCACCTTCGCCGGCATCCTGGACACCGTCTTCACGGCTGCTCATCGCTCGCTCCTGAGCGAGGCGACGTGGGCGGACCACGGATGGCCGCTGGCCCCTTTGGCCGGTGTTGGCTGCGCGCTGATGGGCGCGCTGATCATCTCGCGCTACCCGAGGCAGCCGCTCGGCTGGCTGCTGTGCGCCGCCAGCTTGCTGTCGGTGACGCTGGCCGCCGACGCCTACAGCATCTGGGTGCTGGATGGAGAAGGCCCCGGTTCCGCCTATTGGGCCCATGTGGCCGCCTGGGCGTCACCCCTGTTGGGTTGGCCCGCCTTCACCGCGTTGATCATGGTCTTCCTCATCTCCCCCGACGGCCACCTGCAATCACCCCGATGGCGCTGGGCAGTGTGGATCACTGTGGCCGGCCTCGGCCTGCACACCCTGGGCACGTTGACCGTCCGCCCCGGCGTGTTCGTGTACGGGCAGGAGTACGGCTACCGCAGCATCTCGGGGCCGCTGCTCACCGTCGGAGTCATTCTTGTCGCGGCCGGTCTGATCGCCTCTGCTGTGTCCATGGCGCTGCGCCTTCGCAGGGCCAGGGACGACGAACGCCGCCAGCTCCTGTGGATCGCATCGTCCGCCGTCTTCTTGGCGTTCGGCGTCGTGGTGGTCCTTCTGGTTCCGCGTCTCCAGGGCGAGGCGGGGACCTGGCTGGCCGCACTGCCGCTGCGGCTCGCCCAGCTCGCGGTCCCGCTCTGCGTCGCGGTAGCGGTGCTGCGACACCGTCTGCTCGAGATCGACCTGATCGTGAACCGGGCCCTGGTGCTCGCCCTGGCCACCGGGCTGGTGGCGGTCGGCTACGTGTTCGTCGTCGTGATCGTGGGCCTCGCCGTCGGTGGCGGCACCGGCGGCTTCTGGCCGTCGTTGCTCGCGACCGCCTTGGTGGCGTTGGCCTTCCAGCCGCTACGGCGCCGCGTGGTCAGGGTCGCTGACCGGCTGGCCTTCGGCGCCGCCGCCGTCCCCTACGAAGCGCTCGCCGACTTCAGCCGCCGCCTCGGGGACAGTCCCGACCCGTCGGACCTGTTGCCGGCCGTCGCCGACGCGGCCGCGCAGGCGGTCGGTGCGAGCCGGGTCATCGTGCTGCTCCACGTCAAGGCCGGTCCCGACCGGATGGCCATCTGGCCGCCGCTCGGTGCGGACGGCCCGACGGCCTCCGGCGTCACGATGCCGGTCGTCGACCGTGGGGAACAGCTGGGAAGCATCACGGTTGAGATGCCGGCCGGTCACCCGCTGCGTGCCCGGGAGCAACGGCTGATGGCGGACCTGGCCGACCAGGCCGGGATGGCCTTCCGCAACGTCCGGCTGACCGCCGAACTGTCGGGTGAGGTGGAACAGCTCGGTCGTCGCACCGACGAGCTGGCCGAGTCCCGCCGACGGCTGATCACCGCCGGCGACGCCGAACGGAGCCGACTCGAACGCGCGATCGCCCGGCAGGTGGTCGCGCACCTCGCGCCACTCCCGAACCGACTGCGCCACCTGTCCAACCTCGACGCACACGCCACGATCGCTCTGGACGCGGCATTGCTTGGGCCGCTGGTCGAGTCGCTGAACACCGCCCTGGAAGCGCTGCGGGAGATCACCCGGGGCGTGTTCCCGGCCCAGCTCGCCCGCTCCGGCCTCCCGACAGCGCTCGGCTCGCTTCTCGCTCGGGCCAGGAGTACCGCCCGGCTGGTGGTCGAAGACTCCGCCGTCGGTCGACGCTTCGATCCGCGGGTGGAGGCTGCGGCGTACTTCTGCGTGGCCGAGGCGACCCGCAATTTGGCGGCCCCGTCGTGGTCGTGCTGGCCGCGCCCGACGACCAACTGCAGCTGGTCGTGAGCGGCAGTGACCGCGGCGGCCTGCCGCTGAGCCACATGCGCGACCGGGTCGAGGCGGCAGGCGGCTCGGTGTCGATCACCGCGAAGACGGGCACGCCGTCATCGAGGTCCGGGCGCCAACGCCGGTGACTGCGTACTGAGCCGTCCTCGACGCCCGCTCGGTGGCCGATCACCGAACAGCAGTCGACCACGCCTCCTCGAGGAGGTCCGGCCCGAAAGCCGACTTGGTCACGTAGGCCGCGGCTCCGGACTCGGCGACGAAATGTTCGCCGGCGTCCTCGTCATAGGTCGAGAGCAACAACACCACCGGTGGGTAGTCGCGCCCGAGCAACCGCCTGGTGGCCTCCAATCCGTCGATACCCGGCAGGTTCACGTCCATCAGCACGAGGTCCGGGAGCAGCTCGGCAGCGACGACGAGGGACTCCTCCCCAGACGATGCCTCGCCGGCGACCTCGAAACCGGGGGTCTCCTGAACTACAGAGGTCATGGCCCGCAAGAACGCCGCCTGGTCATCGACCACCAGCACTCGCACAAGAGCCATCTGCGGCAGACCTCCTGGCC
>CAWAAK010000018.1:0-3387 GCA_963780005.1 uncultured Actinomycetota bacterium
GACGGCGGCTGGCCGACGAGCTGGAGTTGATCATGCACGCCGACCGGCTCGGTAGTGACCGCGCTGCCCTGAGTCTCGCTCGAGGAAATCTCCGGGTGTGTAAAGGTGTCCGCAGATGTCTCGGCGCGAACGAAGGAGTGAACAATGACCGTCACCCAGCCCCGTCCATCCTCGGCCGGACCGGACCCGGGCGGCCCGCACCGGGTCGCGGTCATCGGCTCGGGGTTCGGGGGCTTGTGGGTCACCGAAGCACTGGCCAAAGCGCCGGTCGCCATCACCATGATCAGCGGGACCTCGCACCACCTGTTCCAGCCGCTGCTCTACCAGGTCGCGACCGGGGTTTTGTCGGAGGGTGAGGTCGCTCCGGCCACCCGTGAGGTGCTCAAGGATCAGGCCAACGTCCGGGTGCTGTTGGGCCGGGTGACCGACATCGACCTCGACGCCCGTACGGTGACCTCGCTCAGTCCGCTGGGCACGACAGTCACCCCGTACGACACCCTGGTCGTGGCCGCCGGAGCTGGACAGTCCTATTTCGGCAACGATCAGTTCGCCGAGTTCGCTCCGGGGATGAAGAGCATCGACGACGCGCTCGAACTCCGCGGCCGCATCTTCGGGTCGTTCGAGCTCGCCGAGTTGTGTACCGACCCGGCGGACGCCGATGAGTGGCTGACCTTCGTGGTGGTCGGGGCCGGACCGACCGGCGTCGAGATGGCCGGACAGATCGCCGAACTCGCGCACCGCACGCTCCGGAGGGACTTCCGCCGGATCGACACCACCAAGACCAAGGTGATCTTGCTCGACGCGGCCCCGGCCGTCCTCGCGGCCTTCGGCGACAAGCTGTCCCAGGCGGCGGCGGCCCAGCTGAAGAAGATCGGTGTCGACGTCCAACTCAACGTCAAGGTCGTGGGCGTCGACAACACCGGGGTGGACGTGATCGATCCCGACGGCACCAGCGGCGGATCAAGTCGCGCTGCAAAGTGTGGGCGGCCGGGGTCAGCGCCTCGCCGCTGGGAAAGCAGCTCGCCGACCAGAGTGAGGCGGAGGTCGACCGGGCCGGTCGGGTGATGGTGAACGAGGATCTCAGTTTGCCGGGCCGCCCGGAGGTGTTCGTGGTCGGCGACATGATCGCGCTGAACAACCTCCCGGGAGTTGCGCAGGTCGCGATGCAGGGCGGCAAGCACGTGGCCGGACAGATCGTCCGCCGGCTCAACGGGGAGGAGACCGGTCAGCCGTTCAAGTACTTCGACAAGGGCAGCATGGCCACGATCTCGCGCTTCCATGCCGTGGCCAGCGTGGGTGACAGGATCCGGATGGCCGGCTTCTTCGCCTGGTTGATGTGGCTGGCGGTGCACGTCATGTATCTGGTCGGGTTCAAGAACCGCTTCACCACGATGGTGCACTGGGCCGTCAGCTTCCTGTTCCGTGGACGCTCGCAGCGAACGACCACCCGACAGCAGATCGTCGCCCGGACGCTGATGGCTCGACTCAGCGGCGCCGAGGAAGCCCTGACGGAGGCCCGGACCCGAGCGGACACGCCGGTTGGCTCGGCGGAGCCGACCCCCCGCGAGACCAACTGAAGCTCAGCCGATCCACCGCCGAACGCCCAGCGCCCGATAGACGGCGTCCGTCAAGGCTTCGAAACGGAAGCGAGGCGCTCGGAAGGGCCTGGACAGCTCCGCCCACAGGTTCGGCGTGTAGCCGAAAGAGAGCCGATGCTCAGGGTCGGCGAAGGCCAGGGAGCCACTGCCCCCGGTGTGTCCGAAGAGTCCAGGTACGCCCGGGCTCGGCCACAACGGTCCGCCGGGCAGGGCGAAGCCGAGACCCCAGTCGGTCCGCATCCGCAGTACGGCGTCTGGTCCGCTGGCCTGGATCTGGCGAACGGCGTTCATCAGCTCTGCGCCGAGGAGCCGGTGGCCGTCGACCTCGCCCATCAGGGCCGCGAACATCCGGGCCAGCCCGGCGCCGTTGCCGACGGCGCCGGCGGACGCGTCCTCGACGTCGAAGCGCAGCAATTCATTCCGATCGTCGAAGCTGACCGCGGTGCCCCCGAACGTTGCGCGGTAGCCCACCGAGCGGCGGTTGATCATGCTCAGCGCGTACGGGAGCCAGATCGGGTTGAGGATGGCCAGCAGAGCCTGGCGCTGCGACGGACCGATCATCGGGGCCACTTGGTCGTACCGCTCGGCCGGCAGCCCGAGGTACACCTCCAGGCCGAGCGGCGTCGCCACCTCGTCGGCGAAGAGTTGTCCGACCGACCGTCCGGTGACCGCCCGGACCAGACCGCTCAGGATGAAGCCGTACGTCACCCCGTGGTAGCCGTGCCGGCGGCCGGGCGGCCACCACGGTTTCTGCTGCTCGATCAGCCGCAGCACCGGATCCAGCGCCGCTGCCTGGTCGTTGCTCACCGGCTCGTCCAGGGCCGCGACGCCGGACCGGTGGGACAACACCAGGCGGACGGTGATGTCCTGCTTTCCCTGCTGCCCGAAGGCCGGCCAGTAGCGGGCGACCGGCGCGTCGAGGTCGATCTCACCCCGCTCGACCAAGATCAGTAGCGCCGTCGAGGCCAGCGCCTTGGTGACGGAGGCGATCGGGGTCACTGTCCGCTCACCCCAGGGGATCCGGCGCTCCGGATCGGACCACCCACCCCAGATGTCCACCACTGGACGCCCGTCCTGATAGACGCCTACGGACGCACCTATGTCGGAGCCCCGCGCCAGACTGGCGGCCAGCGTGTCGGCCACCGGGCCGAAGCCCTCCGCGCACCGGCCCTGCACGAGCTCAGTGGGCATCGACGAGGGCCTCGTCCAAGCGACCGAGAATCTCGTGCGCGGTGTCCAACGGTGTCTGCCCGGCGGTGTTCAGCCAGAGACCGATTGCTGGCGTCGTCTCGCGGAGCCCGGTCACCAGCTGTCGGGCGTCCCAACTGCTGGCCGAGTATCCGCCCTTGCTTCGATGGGCGGCCCGTGCGGCGATCACGGCCGGATCGGGATCGAGCACCACCACGTAGCGCGGTCGGGTCTTGATCATGGCCACCACCTCGGCGAGCACGGGCCCGAGGATCACGTCCTGGAGGACGACGGCGAAGCCCGCCTCGGCGTACAAGTCGGCGGTCGTCACCGCCAGCCGGTACCGCAAGCGCAGCTGAGCCCACGCCTCTTCGCTCATCTCGGGCTCGGGTTCGACCCGTCCGCCGACCATGAAGCGGCGGAACACATCGCCGCGTACGTGCACCGACCGCACTCGGAGTTCCGCCAGCCGTTGGGCGACCGTCGACTTGCCTGCGGCCATCACTCCCGTCAACAACAAGACGCTCCGGTCATCCGCTGCGGATCGGCTACGCCCGTCTGCGGTCGTCACCACCCGAAGCTACTGCGCCAGAAGTCCTTG
>CAWAAK010000019.1:0-5974 GCA_963780005.1 uncultured Actinomycetota bacterium
CCGGGTCTACCCGTTCCTGTCCAGCGTGACAACGGCTGGCTCGCGCCGCGCTGATCGTGGTGAAAAACGCTGACCCGAGCAACCGCAGCCGGGCCGACGCGATTCTTCGCCGGATGAACTTCAAGATGTTCTTCAACAAAGCGGCCGGCACCGCCGGGGCCGGACTGATCAAGAACGGATCTGGGCCGCCGAGTTCCCGCCGGCCCCTCCGAACGCTCCGCACACCATGAACAACTGCCTCGTGTCGGTCCTGACGTGAACTACACCTTCTATCACTACAACACCACAGTGTCAGAAAGCCGGATCGTCTACTACATCGCCATTGCCCGCGGTCAGATCCCACGCAAGGCCTACTTCGCCACGTGGCGGACCTTTCCTGACGGCTGTGACTGGAACTGGCAGGAGCAGCGGCCGGTCGGCCGGACCCGAACATATCTGGGCGTGCCGGTCTTCGAAGGCGCCTACACCTACCGCGGCATGCGCATCGTGCCGGGCTGGGGCGGATCGATGTTCGAGGCGCTGATGCCGAACGTGTTCGTGCCGGAGGAGCGCTGGGCCCCGAACTCGTGGGGCATCAACCACCCGCTGACCGTACGGGCGCACCGCGAGCACGGCCTCTACGACGCCGAGTACGGGTACTGGGGCTTCTCACCGGCCAGTGACCCGACGATCCTCAACGGTTACCGGGAATACGGCGTCGACGCCATCGGTCTCAACCCCGAGGGGTACTACTCCGACGTGGAGCGGACCAACTACGACCGCGGATACCGCGGCTGCCCGCTGCCTGAGGACGAGCCGACCAACCCCGATCCCGACTACAAGAGGGGTGTGGTGACGCCGCACGCCTTGTTCTTGGCCATGCATCACGAACCTCGGCAGGCCTACGACAACCTGATCAAGATGCAGCGAAACCTGGGCGCGTACGGTGAGGGCGGGTTCTACGACGCCCTGGTCGTCAACCCCGAGCCGATCGTTGCCCAGCGCTACCTATCACTGGACCAGGCGATGATCATGGGCTCGATCGGGAACGTCTTGGGCGGCGACATCGTACGCCGGGCGTTCTGTGCCGGCGACATCCGCCGCAGCATCCGTCCGTTGATCGCGCCCGAGGAGTTCGGCGCCGGGCTGATCTGAGCACGTGTCAGAGTGGGCGGCGTGATCACCGTCGCCGCGCTGGCGCCGTCGCTCGACCTCACCTACCTGCTGCCGCGGCTCGAGCTCGGGCGGATCCACCGTCCCGATCAACTGGTTCGCTGCGCCGGCGGGAAGCCGCTCAACATGGCCCGCGCCGCGGCCACGCTCGGGGCCGATGTCGAGGTGATCGCCGTCCTGGGTGGACCGACCGGAAACATCCTGGCCGGAGCCCTGGTCGAGGAAGGAGTCTCGACCACCGTCGTACCCACGCCCGCCGAGACGCGCACCTGCGTGTCGATCGCCGCCGCCGACGACGGGAGCCTTACCGAGGTGTACGAATACGCAGCCGCGATTCCCGTCGAGGTGTGGGATCGGCTGGTCGCGTCGGTGTCGGCCGCAGTCGAGCGCCGACCGGGCTGGCTGTCGATCTCGGGCGGGCCGCCCCGGGAACTGGAGATCGACGCCATCGCCACGCTGATGCGGATCGGTGGTGAAGCCGGCGCACGGGTTGCCGTCGACACCCACGGTTCAGCACTACCGGCGGCCGTGCGGGCCGAACCGGCGCTGGTCAAGATCAACCGCTACGAGGCCGCCGACCTGCTCGAGGTGCCGCACGACACCGACCTCCGGCGGCTGGCCGAGGGCGTGGCCGGGCTGAGTCGCGGCCTGGTCGTGTTGACCGACGCGCACCGCGGAGCTTTGGCGCTCGATGGCTCGATCGCCTATCGAGCCAGCCTGCCCGACGTGCACGGCCACTATCCGGTCGGCAGCGGCGACGCCTTCCTCGGCGGCCTGCTCACCGAGTTGGACCGCGGCGCGTCGCTGGTCGCCGGGTTGCGGACAGCGGTCGCCGCCGGAGCCGCCAACGCGCTGGTGCCCGGACCCGGCCGGTTCGCCGCCGACACGGTGGCCGAGTTGCGCCGGCAAGTTCAGCTCGATCAGCTGAGGTGATCAGAGCTGGTGCAGCAGGTGCCGGACATCTTCGACGTCGTGGTGCATCTGCTTGATCAGCGCTTCCATCCCGGTGTACTTCACCTGGCCCCGGAGCCGGGCGTAGAAGTCGATGGCGATCTCGACCCCGTACAGCTCGAGATCGTCGCGGTCCAGCACGTACGCCTCGACCCGGCGTTCGACGCCGTCGAAGGTGGGATTGGTGCCGACCGAGATCGCCGCCGGCCAACGTGGTGACGGAATGTCCAGCCGGGTCACCCAGCCGGCGTAGACCCCGTCGGCGGGTACTGCCATCCCCTCCTCGACGGGGACGTTGGCGGTGGGGTAGCCCATCTCCCGCCCGCGCTGGTCGCCGACCACCACGACCCCGGTGAACCGGAACACCTGATCGCTGAGTTCGCGAACCCGGCCGAAATCTCCCTCGGCCACGGCGTGCCGGATCAGCGTCGACGAACTCGGCTGGGTGCCGTCGGTCAGCAGCGGGACGGCTTCGACTTCGAAGTCGCCGTCGGCGAGCTCGGCCAGCGTTGCGACCGATCCCGCGGCCCGGAAACCGAACCGGAAGTTCTCCCCGACGACGATCCGCGACGGGTTGAGCGGCCGCAGCACCCGGTCGACGAAGTCGGCGGGGCTCCACTGGGCGACCTCGGAGGTGAACTCGACCACGACCACGTCGTCAACGCCGGCGGCCTCGAGCAGTTCAATGCGATGCTCCAGCGTGGTCAACAGTGCAGGAGTCTGATCGGGCCGCACCACCGACATCGGATGCGGCCAGAACGTCACCGCGGTCAGCTTCGCGTCGGGGTCGGCCCCACGCGCGTGACGCAGCAGTTCGACGTGCCCGCGATGCACGCCGTCGAAGTTGCCGATCACGACGACCGGTCCCCCGCTCATGGCCCTCCCTCGGCCCGGGACCTACCTGGCACCCGGAAGCCTCCCAGCAGTTAACCACCGTCGGTGGCTCCCTCGAATCGGTGCCACTCACCTTCGGAGACGACCTCGACCGTGTCGCCGACAACCTGGAGAGCCGTCTGGTCGTCGATGGCGTAGAGCGGGTAATCGAGCTTGGCAGCGGCGGCCTCCATGGCCGCAAGAGTGACACCGGGAAAGTCCTCAGACCCCAGATGAGGGCGGATCGCGAAGTCCACCAGTCCCAGACCGGCGTCGCTCCCGGCTCCGGCTGGGGAACCCTCGTCGTATTCGTCGTCGTAGTAGACACCGGTGGTGGCCAGCCGCTCCCGGTCGACGTTCAGGCCGGGGGTAGCGACCATGCTCCCGGCGCTGACGCCGACATAGACCAGCCCGCGACGGAGCAGCGGCGGCAGGCGCTCGGCCAGACCCGACTCCTGGAACCAGTAGCTGAGATAGCCGGTGACGCCGCCGCCGACCAGGATGGCATCGGCCGCCTCGAGGACCGAGAGCCAGTGGGCGTCCTCGAGGGTGGGCAGGGCGGTCAGCTCCAACACCCCCATCTCTCGCCAGCCCATGTCGGCGAACGACTTGATGCTCTCCCACCCCCAGCGCACGCCTTCGGGATAGGCGTACATCGCGGTGGGCACCGCGACGGCCGAGGCTTCCTCAATCGGTTTGCCCAGCAGCTCGACGAGCGCGGCGCGGATGGAGTCGTTAGACGCCCCCACGGAGGTGAGGAGAAGTTTCACGGTGCCCTCGCAATCTCGATCTTGGTGGGGTCGAGACTCAGACCCGGCGAGACGATCAGAATAATCGGGGGGTCTAGCCTGGCGCGGTGACTCAGCAGGGCAGCGTGTGGCGGGTGCCCGGCATGGTGGACCTGGCGGTGCTGTCGGTCTTCGGCTTCAGCGGATACGCGGCCCTGCTGGCCACCGCACCGATGTGGGCGGTCAGCGGCGGGGCCACCGCGGCCGGAGCCGGCCTGGTCAACGGGGTACTGCTGGCCGCCACGGTGCTGGCGCAGCTCGCCGTACCCCGCGCCATAGCCGGCTGGGGCACCGGCCGGGTCCTGGTGGCCGGGCTCCTCCTGCTGGGCGGTCCCGCGCCGCTGTACATCCTGTCGGACGGGCTCGGCTGGGTCCTCGCCCTGTCGGCCGTGCGCGGGCTCGGCTTCGGCATTCTCACCGTGGTCGGATCCACGGTGGTCGCTCAGTTGGTGCCCGCCGGCCGCCGCGGTGCCGCGATCGGCGTGTACGGACTGGCGGTGGCGGTGCCCAACCTGGTGTTACTGCCTGGATCGGTGCCCCTCGTCGACCGATGGGGCTTCGCACCGATCTGCTGGGTGGCCGCACTGCCCTTGCTCGGCGTGCCGTCGGCGCTCCGGCTGGCGCGCGTCCTCCGGGACACCTCGCAGGTTCGGCCGGCCAAGCAGGAGCGGTTCCTGGGCAGCCTGCGGAGGTTGGGCGGCATCGTGCCGCCGACATTGGTGTTGTTCAGCGTCACCATGGCCGGGGGCGCACTGCTCACCTTCGCTCCCCAATTGACCGACTCGGGGACCGCGGCGCTGGTGCTGTTGATCATGGGCCTGGCGGCGGCCGTGTCCCGTTGGCTGGTCGGCGGCCTGGCGGACCGGCGCGGCGCCCGTCCCTTCCTCGCCCCGGTACTCGCCTGTGGTGCCGCCGCGATGGCGTTGGCCGCATGGGCGGTGGCTCACGAGCAGGGGATCGTGCTGATCGCCGCGGCGACCCTGTTCGGCCTGTGCTACGGCGCCTTGCACAACCTCACCCTGGTGGTGGCGTTTGCCGCCGTCGAGGCGCCGCAGCTGCCCGCCGCGAGTGCCGGCTGGAACATCGGGTTCGACGCCGGGACCGCGGCCGGCTCGGTCCTGGCCGGCGCGCTCGCCACGGCGTACTCGTTCCCCGTATCTCTCGCCACCCTGGCGGCAATCTGTCTGCTGACGGCTGTCGCCACCCTGATTTCGTCTTTTCGGGCCGCCCCTGCAAGACCGAATCTTTATTCGTAGCGGTTCCGCGCCAAGGCCCATATCCCATTGGCCGCCCAAATGCCCGGCCAACGCAGCATGAGGTACAGCTTCGATGTCGGCGCGCCGGGCGGAGAATCGCCGTATTTCGGGGTGATGGAGGCCGAATTCCACGATGTCGACTCCCTCGGGGCAGCGATGGCGTCGCCCGAGGGTCAGGCCGTCCTGGCCGACATCCCCAACTACGCCACCGGTGGGGTCGTCATCCTCGATTACCCCGTTCAGGACGCACTGTCGCGATAGATATGGTCAGCGGGTTGTGCTCGCCGAGCACGGCACACAGAGCCGCGCCTCGGGTCTGGCCACCAGTCGTTCAGTCGGGATCTCTTCGCCACATCGTTCGCAGACTCCGTACATACCGGACTCAAGTCGCTGTTGAGCTGCGTTGAGTTCGGCCAGCGTCTGTTCCGTCCGGACGAGGAGCGCCGAGTCGCGGGCCTGATCCAAAGAGACCATCGAGCCCTCGGGATCGTGCTCATCGTCGGCAAACGTCAGACTGCGCGCGACTCGCATCTCGTCGATCGCGGCCAGCAACGACGCCCGAAGGGTTTCGGCTTCGGCCAGTCGATCGTCGATCAGCTCGGCGTACGAGTGCTCGGCGTCCGTCAGCGGGATCGCTGCCGCAATTCCGCCCGCTCGGCCGGCGCCTCATCCCAGCCCCGGAGATTTCTCGGCAGCTCGACGCCGACCCGAGAGGCGATCAGGAGGCACAGGGCAGTGAAGGTGACACCGATGACAAGGGAAACGACGGTCGAGAAAAGGTTGACGCCCTGAGCGATGGTCTGAATCACCCCGACCGCCGAAATGACCGAGAGTCCGAGAAACACCAGAGCAATCGCGTGGCTCCACTGTCCGAGCCAAACCAAACTTCTGGACGGCGGCGCAGAATGGCGAGAACTCACCTTTCGACCATATCGCGAGACGCGGCCGGTCCTA
>CAWAAK010000020.1:0-7389 GCA_963780005.1 uncultured Actinomycetota bacterium
GCTCAGCCGACACGCCTGCAGAGTACGAGGATGCGCACCCACTCACTGTCGCCGATGGACGTGGCTTGGTCAAGTCGCCGGCGGGCCGTCTTGGCATCCGGAAGGACGCTCGTGCGCCCTAGTACATGGCTCTTCTCAGCACCTGGACCGCGCTAGGACACCGAGCGCAACGACTGACCCGAATCCCAGAGCAGCAGCAGGACCGCGCGGAGCGCGACCTGGTCGAGGTTGTCGATGATCAACAACTTCGGCGGCGAGGCCGGCTCGGGCACGACGTCGAAGCGGGTGGCGATCAGCTCACGCAGCGTCGCGGGACAGTCGGCGTCGAGCCGGATCGAATAGCGTCGGGGGCCGTGCATGTCTGAAGTGTGCGTTCCCGGTCACCGGTCGGAATACACCCCGCCCACACTGCACCCGGGGTGGTTTCGTCAGATCAGGCCGAGCCGGCGTGCGACGGTGACGGCTTCGTGCCGGGAGTTGACGCCGAGCTTGCGGTACAGGTTCTTGTTGTACGCCTTGATCGTGTTGATGGAAAGGTAGAGCGCCGCCCCGATCTCACGCTGCGACGCGGTGCCGGGCAGGGTGCGCAGGATGGCCAGTTCACGATCGGTCAGGTCCTCGAGCAGGACGCCGGCATGCGTCGCGGCCTTCAGCGCGCCCCGTCCCATGCGGATCTCGGCCTGTTCCAGTTGCTCGATCGTGTACGGGGCCACCGGCTCCTCGGCAGCGACGTCGCGGGCCTGTCGGAGGGTGCTGCGTGCGGCGGCTCGCTCCCCGGCGGCGAGCTCGGCGTCGGCCAGGTACACCAACGTCATGACCCGGGCGGAGGGACTCACCCGCGCCTGGGTGGCGGCCGCCCGCGCGAGGATCGCCCGGGCGTCGTCGAACCGCCCGGCCCGGTAGCGGTGCCGGCCCTCGGCCGCCCGCAGCAACATCACCAGCGGGTCGGCCACCGGACCCCACGCCGCCTCGGCCTCCTCGACCAACGGCCGAGCCTGGCGGAGGAGCCGGACGAGAGCATCCTCTCGCTCGAGTTGGGCCAGGCACAGCGCGAGCAGCCCGCCGAACTGGAGGAGGACGGGCCGGGTCCACGGGGCCTCATCGCGCTCCCGCCAGCAGTCGTACAGCACCGTGGCGGCCTCGGCCATCTGCCCGTCCCGGGCCAGCGCCAGGCCGACGGCGAGCAGGGCGGTTTGCGGATGCGGCTCTCCGGCGGCGCGCTCCTCGTCGAGGGCCTCGCGGGTCAACGCCACGGCCTCGCCGCCCTCGGCGTCGGTGGTGCCCACCAGTCCCCGCAACATGACGACGGCGGCACGAGCGCTGCACCAGTCCCGCACCGTCGCAGCGGGAGTCAGCCCGGCCTGGGCGACATCGAGCCAGGCGAGGACGCGATCGCGCCTCCCGCAGGTCTCTGCGGCGTAGGTCAGGGCCAGCGCCAGCTGCACACTCACCGCACTCGGCGTCAGGGCGTCGCCCAGGGCCAGGTAGCTGGCGGCCAGTCCCTGGTTGAAGAACCAGAACTCCGCTGACTCGAGCAGCGCCGCCGCCGCGGGGGCGTCCTCGGCCCGGAGCAGCGCTCGTACGGCGTCGTCCCACAGCTCGTGGTCGGCGTACCACCGGGCGGCGCGACGCAGAACCTCGCGCTGGTCCGCCGCTTCGGGGCCCGCGGCGGTGATCGTACGGAGCAGGGCGTCGCGGAACAGGTGGTGGCAGCGGAACCAGACCCGCTCCGGGTCCAGGGCGACGACGAACAGACTCTCGGTGTCCAGTCGATCCAACCGGGCGGCGGATCCGGTCGTGCCCAGCGCCGCGTCGCAGAGCGGACCGGACAGCCGGTCGAGGTGCGCCGTGCCCAGCAGGAGATCGTGCTCTTCGGGGGTGAGGGCCGGCAGCACCTCGGCCGCGAAGTAGTCGAGCAGGTGACGATCGCCGGGTTGCCCGGCGCCGGGGGTCTGGGTGCGCGTCCGCTGCGCCAGCGCGACGAGCTGCAGGCCGGCTGCCCAGCCCTCGGTTCGCGTCCACGCCGACGTGGCCGCGGACGGGCCGATGTCCGCACCGACGAGTTCGGTGATCATCGCCTCGGCCTCGGCCGGCTCGAAGCGTAGGTCGTCAGCGCGCAGTTCGGTCAGCTGTCCACGGGCCCGCAGCCGGGCGACCGGCAGCGGTGGGTCCTGCCGACTGCCGACGATCAGGCGGGCCGGCGGCGGGAGGTAGGCGAGCAGGTACTCGACCTCCTCGTACACCGAACGATTCTCGATCAGGTGGAAGTCGTCGAGGACGATGCCGTGCGGGACCGCCGTGGCGGCCAGCTCGTTCAGCAGCAGCGGGACCGCCAGGTCGAGCGGCCCCAGTCCGGGCGTGAGGAGCGCTTCGAGGGGAGCCGGACTGATCGCGTCGCTGGACGCCTGCAGGGCCGAGAGCACGTAGCGCCAGAACCGCACCGGTTCGTCATCGTTCTCGTCGAGGGAGACCCAGGCGACGCGGACCTCCGGGTCGCCTCTAGCCCACGTGCTCAGCAGCGTGGTCTTGCCCCAGCCGGCGGGCGCCACGACCAGGGTCAAGGGCGTGTCGGCGGTGCGCAGCTGACTTTCGAGCCGGTCGCGGTGGATCGTGCCGGCCCGCAGGATCGGGATGGCTTGCTTGGCGGCGAGCAGCGGCGCAGCCGGCCGATCTGAGCCCATGCCCGCTCCTCCCCGCGCCGCATTCTTGCAGCTACCCGTGGACCGGCGCCACGACTGCACCCCGGGTGAAACCGCCCGGCGGGTGATGCGCCGGCACCCCGACCGGCCCGAATCTCGGATCAGGCAGTCGCTCGCGCCCCGAGATGAGGAGACCTCGATGAATCCGATGATCGTGCTGAGAAGGCACCCGCTGATCACCTATTTCGTGCTCGCGTACGTCCTGACCTGGTGGATCTACCCGCTGCTGCACCTCTCGCCGCTGATCGGTCTCGCCGGACTCTTCGGCCCTGCGTTGGCGGCGATCATCATGGCCGGGATCACCGACGGCAAACCCGGTGTCAAGGCGCTGCTCAGCCGGACGGTTCGGTGGCGCGTCGGGCTGCCCTGGTACCTCGTGGCGCTCGGCCTGCCGACGTTGTTGTCGCTGGCGACGGCCGGCCTGTCGGTCGCGTTCGGGGCCGGGGTCCTGCAGTTCGGCCAGTTGTCGGTTCTCGACTTCGTGGTGTTCGTGCTGGTGGTCGGCGAGGAACTGGGCTGGCGCGGCTACGCGCTGCCGAAGCTGCTCGAGACGCGTTCCGCCCTGACCGCCAGTGTCATCCTCGGCGTGCTCTGGGGCCTTTGGCACCTGCCGACCTTCTTCTCCTCCAGCGCGCCGCAGCAAGGGCTGCCGATCGTGGCGTTCGTCCTCCTGACCGTCGAATACTCGGTGATCATGACGTGGATCTACCTCCACACCCGGGGCAGCGTGCTGATCGCCACCCTCTGCCACGGAGCGATCAACCTCTCGCAAGGCTTCTTCCTCGGCGGTGTCGCGGGATCCACCCGGTACTGGCTGCTCGCCGCCGTCTACGGTGTCGCCGCCATCGCCGTCGCCTTCGCCTTACGGTCACGGTCAGGGGAGCAGGCGATCCAGCCTGGTGAGCGACGCCCCCGAACTCGTACGGAGGCACCCTCCTCATGATCGTTCGACCTGATCGGATTGCGGCACGCTAGTGCGGCGCAGCCTTTCCGTCGGGTTGGACGACCAGCCAGGTGCCCCCGAATCCCTCGACGTTGTGGCACAGGACTTCGTACTTCCCCTCGTCCGCGTAGAAGTACAACGGGTGCCCGCCGTAGGTGACCTGGGTGGCACCGTTGCGGCGACGAGTCGTACCGAGAAGATCCACCTGGACTCCTCGCTTGGCCTGCGGTTTCCCCTTCGTCAGCACCGGCGGCCAGGCGTCCGCACATTCGCCGTAGCACTCGGGGCGGCTGCTCCGCTCGGCGTCGAAGAGGTAGATCGCCTGACCGGAGGCGTCATACAACATGGTGCCGAACTGGCTGTCGGCCGCGATGATGGTGGTTCCGCGCAGCGGACGGGCCGACCGCTGTGGGGATGGCGGGACGGGCGACGGCTTCGTCGCGGACGCCGGCGCCGGTGAGCTGGTCGGCGGTGCGGAAGATGCCGATGACGTGGCTTGGGGTGGTGAGGTGGAGTCGGCAGGACCCGCTGAGCCGGGTGTCGATGAAGGGCCACAGCCGACCAACAGCAAGCAGAGGAGGAGGAGAAGCGCTCTCACGGCTACCAGTCTGGGTGCGACGTTTCGTCCTGTCCGCAGGAGTCGCCTTACGGGACGCTGACATCACGGCACGACGTACTGTCGAAGGGGTGACTCCTCGCCGCGTCGTACTGCTCGCGCTGCTGAGCGGTTGGGCGGGTGCGGCCGGCTGTGCGCCTGAGCAGGGGCAACTCGTCCCCCAGCCAACGCCCAGCTCGAGCTCGCTCTCCACGGCCACGCCGACGGTCTCAGCGACCACGAGCACACCCGCCCCCTCACCGACACCAAGATCGACACCAAGATCGACACCGGGTTCGACCCCGGGTTCGACACCGACGCCAACACCCACATCTCGTCCGGCGCCGAGGTTCGACGCCGATGCCGTGCTGTCCGACATCCGCCGGCTGGCCCGCGACATCGGTCCGAGGGAGGCCACTTCCCGCAACTTCGCTAGGGCGGCGGATCTGGTCGACGATCGGTTCACCCGGCTCGGCTACGAGACCCGGCGGACCACCGTCCAGGTCCCCGCCGGTAACTCGTGGGGCGTTCCGGTTCGCCGCGGCACCTCCGAAAACGTGATCGCCCAGACGGCGGGATTCGACCCTCGTCGCCCGCACCTGGTGGTGGGCGCCCACCTGGACACGGTGGCCGTGGCGCCCGGAGCCGAGGACAACGCCTCCGGGGTGTCCGTCATGCTCGAACTGGCCCGGATGGCCGCGGCCCAGCGGCCGAACCTGCCGGTCCAGTTCATCGCCTTCGGCGCCGAGGAGCCCCGCGGTCCTGCCGACGACCAGCATCACTTCGGCTCCCAGCAGCACGTGCAGGACCTCTCCCGGATCGAGCGGAACGCGGTCGCCGGCATGGTCGCCTTGGACCGGGTGGGCGTCCGGGCGAGCTACGTGCCCGTGTGCCGCTCCCCCATCGGCGGCCGTAATCTGCGCGCCGATCTGCAGGCCGCCGCCCGCTGGATCGACGTCCCCACCCGAGCGTGCGAGCTGACCACCAGCGACCACTGGTCGTACGCCAAGGCCGGCGTGCCGGCCGTCCGACTCGGCAGCATCGAGTACGACGAATACCACTCGCGCCGCGACACCTACCGGGTCGTCGACCGACGCCAGCTGGACCGGGTGGGTCGGGTCATGTGGAGCTGGTTGACCGGGCCCAACTAGGGCCGGGCGTAGGACCCGCGGCTGGTCCGCCACATGTCGTCGAGGATGCCGCCGGCGCGATCGCCGGTGACCAGGCGGGGGCGGAACTGGTCGTCGATGACGTACGGAACCGGCTCCATGGCCTTGACCTCACCGCCCCAAAGGACGATCTCCACGAACACCCCTTCTCGGGTCTTGGTCTGGAAGTCCATGTCGAAGACGAAGTTGCCGAGCGAGTGCACCACCGTGGTGGAACCGAATGTCTCCCAACCCTGCACCCAGTGCGGGTGGCCGCCGAGGACCAGGTCGGCCCCGGCCGCGGCGAACGCCCGGGCCGCAACCCGCTGACTCTGTTCGGGCACGTGGGTGTACTGGGTGCCCCAGTGAGTCATCACGATCACCGTGTCCACCGTGCGTTTCAGCGCGGTGATGTCGGCGCCGATCCGGTCCAGGGCCTCCCGGTCGAACGGTCCGGTGCGCGGCGGCATATTCAAACGGTTGGTGCCGGCCCGATTCGACCCGGCCGCCGGCGTCTCCCCGATCGAATCGGTAGCCACGAAGCCGACGCGGATCCCGTCTCGTTCCAGCACCAACGGCCGCCGAGCCTCGGTGGCGTTGCGCCCGGCTCCGACCGTGGCGACACTGCGTTGCTCAAACCGGTCCAGAGTCTGTCTCAAGGCGCGCTGTCCGTAGTCCCCGACATGATTGTTGGCCAGCGAAACCAGGTCGAAACCCCCGAGTCGCAGAGCCCGTACCGCTCCGACATCGGCGCCGAAGGAATCGGTGCCCTGGGTCGCAGAGCCATCGCGGGACAGCGTGGATTCGAAGTTGCCGACGGTGATCTCCGCTCGAGCCAGCCGTCGCGCCAACGGTCGCATCGGGTAGGTGTAGTCGTCCTCGGCGCGCATCCGGGCGCCGACCCGGCGGGCCAGCATGATGTCACCGACTGCGGTGAGCGTCGTCACCTCCGGTAGTCGTCGGCGGCTCGGGGCGTTGAGCGGGTAGCCGGCAGGATCGCGGAGCGGATGCCGACCCGCGACTGTCAGCACCCGGACTCGTTCGTCGACCGCGTCGGCAGGGACCACCGCGAGGGTGTCGGCGCGCTGGCGCACCTGGCGCAGCAGCTCCTCCGGCGAGCCGTTCCGGCTGGTGAGGACCCGCATCCGGCCACCGCTCTGGCCCACGTCGGACCACCGGGCGCCGCGACCCGCGGCAGCGGCCCGGGCGGACGCGAGCTCGACGTCGGCCGGAACGCGAGTGACGTGTACCGCCAGGGCGAGCGGCATCCGGAAGGCGGGCGGGGCCGGGGTGCTCGGCGCCTCGGCCGGGGACGGGACCGGCGTCGGCGTCGGCGTCGGCGTCGGCGTCGGCGCCGTAGTGGGCGCTGGGTTGGTCGGTGCGGGCGGGGCGGAAGGCGGCGCAGAGGGTGGCGGGGTCGCGGAGCAGGCCGCCAGCAGCAATGAAACGATGACCAGCCCGGATCCGGTGCGGAAGGGGGCGCCCATCGAGCCAGCGTAGGTCAGTCCAGCAGGCGCGCCGCGGTCTCGAGGAAGGGACGGCCGACCGGGTGGGCGCCGAACGACATCACGTACAGCCCGGTGGAGACTCGTTCGACGAACCCCCAGCGCCAGATCCGGTCGGCCGACACTCCGGTGTGCTCGGCCAGTACCGCGCAGTACCGCTCGAGCGTCCCCCGAGGGTCCGGCCCGTTCAGGCGCCCGCACCAGTCTCGGAGCGCGACACCGAGGTCGTACGCACGGTCGGCCACGAAGCCGTCGGGGTCCACAAAGCAGTACCCCGACTCCGCTCTGGCGGGCCCTCCCGGGACCCGAAGCGCATTGGCGGGATGGGGGTCGCCGTGCACCACGACGAGCTCGGATTCGGCTGCACCCACCAGGCCTTCGGCATAGGTCAGGGCCTGTGCCACGACGACCCGTGGGCAGGGCTCGCCGAGCGCCGACCAGCTCGAGCTGATCAGGTCCTGCAACGAAACGGCTTTGTCCTCTGGGCGGGTGGGCGAGG
>CAWAAK010000021.1:0-32944 GCA_963780005.1 uncultured Actinomycetota bacterium
ACTGCGTGCGTCCCGCACGACGGTCGGCTACTGCGTGCGTCCCGCACGACGGTCGGCTACTGCGTGCGTCCCGCACGACGGTCGGCTACTGCGTGCGTCCCGCACGACGGTCGGCTACTGCGTGCGTCCCGCACGACGGTCGGCTACTGCGTGCTTCCGCACGACGGTCGGCTACTGAGTGCGTCCGCACGACGGTCGGCTACTGCGTGCTCCGCACGACGGTCGGCTACTGCGTGCTCCGCACGACGGTCGGCTACTGCGTGCTCCGCACGACGGTCGGCTACTGCGTGCTCCCGCACGACGGTCGGCTACTGCGTGCTCCGCACGACGGTCGGCTACTGCGTGCTCCGCACGACGGTCGGCTACTGCGTGCTCCGCACGACGGTCGGCTACTGCGTGCTCCGCACGACGGTCGGCTACTGCGTGCTCCGCACGACGGTCGGCTACTGCGTGCTCCGCACGACGGTCGGCTACTGCGTGCTCCGCACGACGGTCGGCTACTGCGTGCTCCGCACGACGGTCGGCTACTGCGTGCTCCGCACGACGGTCGGCTACTGCGTGCTCCGCACGACGGTCGGCTACTGCGTGCTCCGCACGACGGTCGGCTACTGCGTGCTCCGCACGACGGTCGGCTACTGCGTGCTCCGCACGACGGTCGGCTACTGCGTGCTCCGCACGACGGTCGGCTACTGCGTGCTCCGCACGACGGTCGGCTACTGCGTGCTCCGCACGACGGTCGGCTACTGCGTGCTCCGCACGACGGTCGGCTACTGCGTGCTCCGCACGACGGTCGGCTACTGCGTGCTCCGCACGACGGTCGGCTACTGCGTGCTCCGCACGACGGTCGGCTACTGCGTGCTCCGCACGACGGTCGGCTACTGCGTGCTCCGCACGACGGTCGGCTACTGCGTGCTCCGCACGACGGTCGGCTTGTGCGCAGGCAGACCGCCGTCAGGGTGCGCTAGAAGATGCCGCGAGCACGGTCAGCGGTCAATTTGGCCGGTCGATGAGTAACGTGTGGGCGTCACTGATTGTCCAGATCGATGGACCGCCGATGGTCGGGCGGTTCATCGTCGCCAACCAAGTCCCTGATGCCTCAGTCGCGGCGTCCTGGAACGTTGTGAATCTCGTACTCATGGCACTGTCTCGTACCTGGGGTCCGCACCCTGCGACACCTTGCGCAGAGAGAGGTTCTTCCGCCACCGCTGAGTACACCGGGGGCCCTCTTGTCGGTGCCTTCGACTCTCAGGTTTCGCTACCGAGTTCGCGGCTAGCCGGTATCCAAGCCTGCGATTGCTGGCCCGACACCCCGAGCGCAGGTCTCTCGGCTGTTCCACCGGTCGCGAGTGCCGCCGGGCCCGATGTCCAGCAGCTCTTCGGCCTCATCGCCGGCAGTCAAACCTGGGTCGACATGGCACTCGGCTTCACCGACGCCAGCACGCTCGACGCGTTGGATGGTGACACCCGCTTCAAGGTCGAGAAGGGCGGCTGCTTCGAGTTCTGATAGGTAGGGCTGCGGCGTTCGCCGGGGTCGACTCGAGGCGAGCGCGCACGGTCACGGTCGACATCCAACGATGGCGCAACTTCATTGGCTGAATGTGCATGGGAGGGAGGAACCAAATTCACGGCGCGACTTTCCGCTGACAACCGTGTGGAGCCGAGGCGGTGACCCAGAATCGTTCCTGGCACGCAACGCATCGGTCTCGGCAGGTGGTCGCATGAACAGTGATCCGCAGGAGGTGGGTTGCGGCCTGCCCCTGGGTCGCTCCGGGGTGGCGCTACCGAGTTGGGAACGCTCCGAACACGTTCGCGTGAAGTCGCGGGCTGGACACGAAGAAGGGTCGGCGACGACGGATACCAGCTCGGCCCCGGCGTCAGGCTTCAGCGTGCGACGGCTGTGGCCGCATTCCAGCTCCGATGCCGCTCGCGATGACCGACGAAACATTGGGCGGCGAGAATCGACTTCTTTGCCGTGACCACGTCATCGCCGGATGTGCCGCCACCGGGGGCCGTGGCGGCTCGAGATGACGCACCCGCGCTCCGGCAAGCGTGGATGGATCGGCTGCGGATCACGGTGATCACCGGAGTGATCATCGTGCACGCTTCGACCACCTATGTGGTGCCCGTCGGCGCCTCCTACGAGGAACGAACGACCAACACGGTGACGATCGCCCTGATCACTGTGCCGATGGTCACCGCGCTGCTGTTCGGGCTTGGACCGCTCTTCTTGCTGGCCGGCTGGTTGTCGGCCACGTCGATTCGAAATCACGGTGCCAGCAGATATCTACGAGGCCGACTAATCCGGCTGGGTGCTCCGATCGCCATCTACGTGCTTGTCCTCGGGCCGAGCGCGGACTACCTCGGAGCCCGAGCAACTGGCACGGCTGGATCCTGGACGCAGTTCTTCCACGAGTCGATGCGCGAGCCGGATGTCGGGCCCGTTTGGTTCCTCGTGGCGCTACTGACGTTCTCTCTCCTGTACGGGGTGTTCCGGTGGCTGCGCCCACCTCACCAGTTGACGCCGCGGCCGCTACGCATGTCGGTGCTGATCGCATGGGCTCTGGCGATCGGAACCGCGAACTTCCTCGTTTGGCTGCATTGGGGTTACGCCGAGCCCAGCCTCTGGAACGCGACCTGGGCGCATTGGCCGCAGGCGGCCGGCCTTTTCCTGCTCGGCACCCTTGCACCGGAACGCGGCTGGCTCCACCCGATCGCAAGCAACCTCAGCGGCGCCTGCTCGCGGGTGATGGGTGGGGGTTTCTTGGCCCTCGTCGCCGTCGCCGCCGCCGCGACCGCCAGCGGCCTTGACTACCGAGAATTGACCGGCGGATGGCATTGGCTGACGGGAGCGTTTGCCATCCTGGTGGGACTTCTTGCCGTCACGCTGTCCGTTTGGGTCGTCAGCGCCTACCAACGGCGTTGGGACGCACCTTTGTCGAACCTCAGCGCGGGTTTGGCGCGCTGGTCCTACGCCGCCTATCTGATGCATCAGCTCCTTCTCACGATGCTGGCCGTCTCGCTGCGCTCCTGGCCCTGGCCTCCAGAGGCGAAGTTCGTGGTGCTGATCATCATCGGAGTACCACTCAGCTACCTCGCCGCTCGACAACTCACTCGTCTGCGGTACGTGAACCGCATCCTGTAGAGCGCGACGATCGCGACCGCGATCTCGGGCGCGAGGGGTGTGAGGTAGGCGGGAGTCAGCGACAGCACCATGTCGGTGTGCAAACCGTCACCCTGGCCCGCCCGGATAGTTGCCCGAGCCGATGGTTGGTGCCTCTCTCGTAGATCGCTGTACTCCTCGTCAGACGGCCTGTTGTGGTCGCTGATCGCGGCGGAGTAGGCGTAGACGCACTTGCTAACCAGGTGGCGAGCAGCGTTTGCTTGTCCGCGTCGAGTATTGAGCCCTCCACGACTGGGATGGTCGTCATGATCGGGTGCAGGAGGTCGCGAATTTCGACCTCCATCCTTGCCATCCAGCCGTTGTTCAGTTGCTGCATACGTCGGCCTTGACGTTCGGGAGCCAGCGCGCGATGTGACGCTTCGACTCGGAGATATCCGGAGGGCTGGCGTCCAGGCGTCGCATGCGTCGCCGCTCGGCGCGCTCGAAGCGGTCGCCGGAGTGGGGGCAGGTCGAAGATTGGTACGCCGGATACTTGCGCAGCCACAACGGCCAGACGTGCTCCTTGGTCCGGGCAGTTCGGGTGCAGAACGGGCCACTAACCACCCTGGTCAGGCTGCCAGACGTCGGTGTTCATCTGCCTGATTGGCCGTGACAGTCTGATTTGGCCCCGGTGTGACGGTTTGATTTGGCCCCACTTGTGCGACGCGCCGGGCTGCCCGGCGCTACCGCGCTGCAGCAGGCCCGCACCGCCGGCACCTTCACCCAGGTCCACGACGCGTTCTGGACCATGTGCCGCAACCGGCTGGGCGACTCGGCCGGCACCCGTCAGCTGATCGAGGTGTTGCTGCTGCACCGGCATTTGCCTGCCGCCGATATCAAGACCGGGATGATCGGGGCGCTGCGCCTGCAAGCCCCGTCGGCGGACCTGGTCGCCGTCGAAGCCCGCAAAGCCGACGGACGACCTGACACCGGACCGAAGCCGCTGTCGCTCGCGTTGAAGCGGATAACGCCGATCCGGCACCACGACAGCCCGGTGGTGGTGCTGCCCAGCGATCCGCGGCCGCTGCCATCGGTCGACCAGTACGACCAGCTGCTCACCCAGGGGCTGCGCAGCTTCAACGACGACGCAGACATCGAGATCGGCGAGGCTGACGGGGAGGCGGTGAGCTGATGAGTGCCCGACGACAACCAACCGAACCGGCGGTTGCGGCGGCGATCGAGGCTGGCTGCCGCACCCTGCGGCTGCCGACGATCCGCGGCCGGTTCGGTGAGATCGCCGCCGCCGCGGAACGTGAGCAGCTCACCTACCTGGGTTTCCTGGCCGAGTTGGTGATGGCCGAGTGCGACGACCGGACCGAACGTCGGGCCCGGCGCCGGCTACTGGCGGCAGGGTTCCCGCGGCCGAAACGGCTCGAGGACTTCGACTTCACCGCCAACCCCGCCATCAGCTCGGCCACGATCCACCAGCTCGCCGGCTGCGACTGGATCCGGCAACGGCAGCCGCTATGCATGATCGGGGACTCCGGCACCGGGAAAAGTCACCTACTGATAGCCCTCGGGACAGCGGCCGCCGAACGCGGCTACCGGGTCAAGTACACGATTGCGTCGAAGCTGGTCAACGAACTCGCCGAGGCCGCCGACGAGCGACAGCTGTCCAAGACCGTTTCACGCTACGGCCGGGTTGATCTATTGGCCATCGACGAACTGGGATACCTCAGCCTGGACCGCCGCGGTGCCGAGCTGCTGTTCGAGGTTCTCACCGAGCGTGAGGAGAAGGCGAGTATCGCGGTGGCGTCCAATGAGGCCTTCTCGTCGTGGTCGAAGACGTTCACCGACCCTAGGCTGTGCGCCGCCATCGTCGACCGGCTCACCTACAACGGCCACATCATCGAAACCGGCACCACCAGCTACCGCCTCGCCCACGCCCGGGCACGGCGTCAGTCTCCCTCGCCCGCCCCGCCGAGATAGCGAGTCAAGGACTCCATCGTTTCCGAGAACGCCGCCTCAAGATCAACACCGTACTCATCGGCCAGTGTGAGCACGCACCACAAGCAGTCCGCCAGCTCGTGCGCGACCTTGTCGTCCAGAGCAGGAGTCGGTCGAACACCCGCCTTGCCCTGGACAAGCTTGGCTAGATCGCCGACGTCACCAACGAAGCCGAGCATGATCTCCTCGGTCGTCCACCGACGGCCATAACGCTGGTCTTCCATAGCGGCATATCGCGCTCGCACTGCTCGAGCCGACTCAGTGACGTCTTGATTTTGGCCCCGCCTTGGGGGCGATGGTCGGGCATGGAGTTCACCGAGATGCGGCGCCGGGGCCAACTCGAGTTGACACAACCAGCCTGATCGACGCGCCCAGGTTTTCCGGCTCGAACATGCCTTCAAAGTCAGGCCTTGGCGGTGGCTATAGCCGTTCTCCCTTGTGTGCAGGAAATTCACTTTGGCTAGTCCCCGCGAAACCCGGATATGGTGAGCGGGAACGTTGGCTGGTAGGACGCGCCGAGACTTAGCATGACCCAACCGGCTGCCATCGAAAGTGCGCTCGCGGTGGCAGTCCGGGGAGAGGCCCAAGTTGCCCAGCGCGGCAACGGGAGGGCGGCAAGGCGTCCAGTGGTTCGTCACTGCCGACCAAGGAGCGCCTAATTGCCCGAGTTCGACTCCTCCAGGCGCCTCGCTCAAGATCGAGGAGGCGGCAAACGGGGCGGCGCTGGCGGCGAATCTGCTGAGCATCGCCGAAAATCGGGACCACGCGCTTTCAGCCGTTGGCCCGTCCGCCAGACGCCAGCGCAGCTTGAGCGCAGCGTTCCGATCTTTCCGGTGGGATGTAGATTTTTGGCGGCCGACCATTGCCGAGGAGCTCGATTCCCGCGACGAACCCGTTGACCACAGATCGCCAAAGCCGCCTCGGGCTACGCAGTCACGGGTTGGCTAGTTCGGTGAGTGAATCAGCGGTCTCTGAAGGTCAAAGAATTCGGGCTGACCGATCGCGAGCTTGTTCAGTTCCTCCATGTTGGCCTGCAACTCCGACGGTATCTCCTTGCGTTCGCCCTCACGGGCGTCGGCCTCGGAGGTGAAGTACATCACCATGGTGTAGGCACCGCCGTCATGCCCGACGGCGACGCTGCCGATCATCTCGGGTCGCACTGCCGCCCACTTGTCGGAGTCCTGTGCCATCAGCTGCTTGGCCCGCTCCGGATCACTGCCGCGGCCCTGCATGATCTGCACGAACCCCGCCTCGTCGGGGGCGCCCCGCAGGTCCTCCGTCACGTCCGTGCTTTCCAAAAAGCTGACTCCACCGTCGAACAGCTTCTCCGTCTCAGCCCACCAGTGGTCTTGTTCTGGCCGCTCGCTGTTGCGGCGGGCCGCCTCCTCCGACTCGAAGCGGGCAACAGCGATGAATCGGCCGTCCGCGGTGGTTCCGCCCGTTGTGCCCAACCAGCCGGTCGCGTCCGGCGCCTGCTCCTGCCTCCACCCATCGACGGCGGCGGCCAACCTTTCCGGGTCCGACGTCTTGCCTCGAATCACCTGAGCGAACATGCGAAACCCCCGTTCCGAACCGTCATCTGACGATCCTCATCGCCTCTACGGCGGACGCTACGACCGTCGGATGGACGCGTCAACCGCCCCCAGCGAGAATGACTAAGGTCAGGGCTCAGCAGCGCCCGAAGCCCGCTTACCCGCGGTGACCCGACCATGCCAAAATCCACGGACATCCGCCGACTTCGATCTTGAAACGAGGCACGCCAACTACGACGACCTCGTCGGTGGACCGCGCGGTCACCGGACCACCATCTCGGCGGTGGCGGTCCAGCTGGGGAAGTCCGGTGACACCCCCAGCGCACTCCCTCGGGTGCGTCTGTGCAGCGGTTCGATGCGCGAGTACAACTTGGCACAGGCGGCGCAAGATTTCGACAGAGCGCGCAGGCAGCTCGACAAACTCTGCGCAGCACGTGGCGGTGAGCTCGCGACCTACCTTTTGCGGTGGGCCCGCGGATTTCACCAGACGAACACAGCCGGTTCTTGTCCGCGAGGAAGAGGCGTAATCGGGGAGCGCTGGGTCCGCGATGCAGACTGAGCCTGTGGGGTCATCGTCGGTGCCAGGTTTGGTAGCCAAACCGGTGACTCAAGATCGTGGTGGTCGCTGACTCGGCGGACGAAGCCGGCTCTGTGTCTGATCTTGAAGCCGCGCGCTTCAGGCCTGCCGTTTCGGGAGCCAGGTCGGCATCAGCACCGGTTTCTTGTGGTGGCGCGGATGCTTTCCTGGGTGGCCTACACGGCTGATCCGAAGATCGTTGAGCGCGGGCAGCCGGGAACCAACGCAGCGGTGACGACGAGCGGAGTCGGTGCTTTGGTGGGCATGATCGTCCGGGTTTCGCAGCCCAGACCCCTCGCGGCTGAAAGGATTTCGCCTGGCATGCCCATGACGCGTCCCAATTGACCCCGAGCCTGTCTCGAAGCACCGGCCGCTTCCACCGACCACGACCAGTCGCTCCGTCTCGATGACTCAGCTCCGGACGAGGTGACTCCTGGGCAGTTCGACCCACACATCTCATCTGAAGACAGCAGTGCATTACCGCTCGGGCCGTGGGCCCCTCGCGAGGCAGCTGGTCTCAGAACGGCTGAGGGCGGCGAGACCAGTGACTCAGGTGTCACGTGGACTTGCGGCGCCTCCGTGTCGAGGACTTCTTGGCTGCCGTCTTTGATGGAGCCGACTTCTTCGCAGCCGACTTCTTCGCAGCCGACTTCTTCGCAGCCGACTTCTTCGTGGCCGACTTCTTCGCAGCCGACTTCTTCGTGGCCGACTTCTTCGTGGCAGCCACCTTGGTGGCATCCTTCTTGGTGGCAGCCTTCTTCTTGGCCGCCTTCTCCTTGGTGGTCGTCTTCTTGGTGGTCGTCTTCTTGGTGGTCGTCTTCTTGGCCGACTTCTTGGCAGGCGCCGTCCGCGCATCGGGTTTCTCGCTCATGAGGCGCTCGACCGCATCCTGCATCCGCTGGCCCCGGAGCGAGTCCAGCTGGCCCTCCACCGCCTTGAGGTCGCTGCGCGCGTCGGCCCCTTCGGGCTTCTTTCCGAGTGCGCGCACGACGCGGATGCCGCGGTCGACGTCGTCGTCGGTGAGCACCTCGGCATCGTCCCTCGCGATCGCGGCAGCCCGCTTGAGGAGCTGGCCGGCCTCTGCGAGCAGCTTTTCATCACCCATGAGGGCACCGAGTAGAGGCGTCTGCACCCCCTCGAACAGGGCGATCCACTCACGCCCGGCGTCCGTGGTCGCGAGGAGCTCGTCCCGCACCCTGCGCAGCGGATCTATCTCCGTGTCGGCGCCGAAGACCTGGCTGCCGATGAGCTCGATGGCACAGATGCATTGCTGCATTAGGGCGATCATCCCCGACTTGGCGTCTCGCTTGATCAACGTCGGGTCGGCCGGCTGGAAGGACGACTCGGCACTCCCGGTAAAGGGGCCGGTCTCAAAGGTGAAGCCGAAGGTCTTGCGCAGGCTGGAGTTCGCGATGTGCCGGCTGTACGCGTAGTCGCTCTGGGTCCCGGTCGTCGGGTACAGTCCCACGCCCGGTTGGTTGGTGTAGCTGCGGCCCCGAACGGCGGCGATGGCGTCACGGATCCGTGATCCGACGGTCTGGAATCGCTGCTGGTCACGGGTGGAGATGAACTCCTGGTAGCCGGCGACCGGGATGCCGGCACAGGTACCGCTCGCCAGCGTCGTGAACCGCTTGCTCGGGTCGACGGTCTGGCTCGGTGCATGGCCCCACGGCCACAGGATCAGCTCGGAATAGGAGTGCACGTCGGCGAAGCAGTCGATGCGTCGGGTATCGAGCAGATGCTTGACGTTGCGCGTCTCCGGCTCGCTGAAGGCCGAAGGACCGGCATACACATCACTACACGGCGAACACGAAGTCTGCCCCTGCGTCACGCCCCACAACACGTCGCAGTTGCGGTTGAGATCGACCCCGTCGCAAGAGGTTCCGGGGTTGTCGCGGCGATTCTTGCGCCACATCGCCTCCACGGTCATCGAATGCACCCGCCCGTCGGGATTCGTGCAGGGCACGAGCCAAAGGTCGAGGGACTCCACGATCAGCTTGATGTCGGATGCCGGCCAGCGCTTGCCCCCGTAGACGATGTCGGTGCCGTTGGCATGACTGACCAACAGGTCCACGGCCAGCTCGATGATGGCATCCGGGTTCATCAGCTCCCGGGCGTGGGTGCCCCCCACGAGCAGGACACCCCGGCGCTCCCCGTCCCCTCCGCCGGCGCGCAACCTCAGCGCGAAGACGGGGCGGCCCTGCACCGATGCCTCGGGCAAGGTGAAGCGGGTGAAGTACCCCGGGAACTGGGTGGCCAGCTGGTTGCTGAGCGAGTCGAGCTGCGCGACCGTGCGGTACATCAGGACCCCTCCTGGCGCGGGATTCCCTGCACCCGCTCCTCCAGCCATCGCACGGCCTCGTCGTCGCCCATGACAAGGTCCGCACGAAGCGGCCGAGGCCGCACCGTGCGGTACAGGTGAACCTCGTAGCCCTCGTCCAGCAGCCGAGCCAGCTCGTCGGGATTGATGAGCAGCCGCACGTCGCCGTGCGGGTCCGGCACCCGGTCCAGGTCGAGGTCCGCGACCCTGGACAGCGCCCGCTCCCTCTCGCCCTGGTGAATCGTCGCTTCGAACCGCAGCTGGCGGTCCGGTGCCCCATCGGGGGCCTTTCCTGACTCCGTGGCCATCCCATCGCCTCCACCAGCCACGGTGCTCGCGCCCCCCAGCGCTGTCAACCAGAACGAGCAGCCAGGCCAGCTTGGCTCAGAACACCGCCAGGACTCCCGCCAGTCGCCTGATCGATCGACTGGTGCCCGCCCCAGTCATGATCAGCGAGATCTCGGGGCATCCAGCCGCCAGCCCAGCCGGCAAACTAGTGACCAGTCAATTGACGCTTCCCTCACGCACGCACGAGGCCGGATGCCGGCTGCGGAGGCGGCCCTGGTGGCCCCGTCTGCCAACTTCTTCCCCGGGAAGCTGCCCCCGTCGAGAGGTCTCAGCTCGCGACCGAGCGGGATGGGGATGCCTGGCACCGCCAGGCGGGGAGTGCGTGCACCGCCCGGTCACGAGCTGGGACTTCTCGACAACGGAGAGCGCAGCCTCCGTTTCGGCTGCCGCTAGATCTGCGAAATAGTCACTTCCTTCTGCATCTAACGTGCTCCAGGATTCTGGTGGCGCGGCGTGCCCCGTTGGGGCTTGCATGAATGAAGACACCGCCAGCGCGTGGGCATGACGCGGGCTGGGCGACCAAGAATTCCTCGCGCGGACGCCGGTCTACGAGCTCTGCTTCATCCCGGACGGTGAGAAGTACAAGGGCAACAGCAACTGGTTCCGGATCTCGGTCGACGACAAGCGCGGCTGAGTGCCGCGGGACGCAATCGGCGGCATGCCGGGCGGCCCCTGCCGACAGCCTCGGCACGGACTTCGCTTCATTGCTGCGCCAGGTCGTTCTGATGGGGGACGCCGGTCCGGTGTCGGTCAGGCCGTCAACCGGTCGAGTGACCAGTGAGTACATCATGTTCTGGAAGTGAGATCTCGTGTATGGCGATAACCCTTCAAGCCCGCTTGTAGCTCGACAACATTGGACTCCTTTGTTCGCTGGTTCTGCGTGACGCTACGCCGATCAGGACTGCTAGGTGTCGAAAACGTGCATGACCCGCACCTCGGCCAGCTGACCTCCAGCCGGACCGGATCGTGGACGAGTTCGCGGACCCGCCAGAGTCGGCGGCCGGCCCGAGTGGCAGCGCATCGGCTGACCTGGCCCGCAAGGCCCGCGGCCTTCGTCCGGCTTCGCTATGACTGGTCCGACCCGGAGACAGTCCGCTGGCCGGTCGTTGGACAGTAGCTATGCGGGAGGCGGAGAGGGCCTGGTCCAGATTGCACCGGGAGACGATGGGGGCAGCCGGGTGCACGCGGAGTGGAGCTACACCGGGGTCCGCCTGATGCAGCGGCCAGTCACATTCCTCATCAACCATGGGCCCATGCGCCGATTGATCTCGCGCATGTGGGCTTCCGCTCTCGACCGGTATTCAGAAAGCAGCCACGGATAAGGTCTTGTCTGAACGGCGTGACCGAACGATCGCTGAAAGCGACTTTGACACCGGTTTGCGAGAGTGATGGGAAACTTCGTTAGCGTCGCCGGGAGCCCCTGCGGGAGTCGCTGGATGGTGCACTGGACGTCGGCCGTAGGCCGAAGACACCCTCAAGAACTGTTGACCCTCGTGAGCGCCGGCGTTAGCGTCGAAAGGTTGAAGGCAAGCGGGCGAGAGGAGCGAGGGGATGGCCGCTAAAACGGAGGCGTTGAGGCAGCGTTACGAGCTGTTCAGCCGGGGGGACTTGCCGGGCGCGCTCGATCTGTGGACCGACGACTTCGTCTGGGATGGCGACGAGTCCGGCCTGCCCGGGTCGGGCCGGCATGAAGGGAAGCCGGCGGCGATCGAGGTCCTTCAGCAGGCGGTCGGTGCTTGGGACAGGTTCGAGTTGACCGCGGACGAGTTCTTCGAGCAGGACGACACTGTCGTTGTGCTTGGCCATACCGATGTTGCAAAAGGCGATCAGTCAGGGCGTCTGCCAGTGGTGCACATCTGGCGCTACCGGGGCGACGGGATCTGCCGCCTGCAACTCCTAACCGATACGCTCGGAACTGCAAAGTTACTCGGGATCGCCTGAGCCCCAGCAGGATCTCTTCTTCTTTTATCAGCCGAGCCGGGCGACCACTTCTTCGACAGCTGCGAAGTGCTCCTCCCGCGCGCACGCGCGAGGCGGAGACAGGTATCGAGGCCCGCTGGCGCCTAACCTGCGACAAGCTGGGCTGATGTCTCTCTATCGCCTCCGTCGTGGCGTTACGTCCTGGAGCCGCCGAGTGTTCAATGCCAATGCTGCGACGATTATTCGTAGGGGAGCAATGATCAGAACCTAATGAGTCCTGAACGACAGCGGTCCCGCGGCATGGACGCCTGATCAGAACCTGGGACTGGTGAGCCCTCTCCACAGACGGGCGGCGTGTCCGGGCTCGCTGTCGTGATCTGTTGACGCAGGGTGTCGATCATGGTTCGAGCCCGCGTGCACGGCACATACCTCGCTACTCGGGAGCCTGTGAGCTCTGCCGCGAAGACCGGGACCGTGCACGTCGCTGGGATCGCGAACGGCTCAATCGGAGGGAAGGCCATCGAGCCTCGTCATTAGGGCGCCGCGCGTTCTCACCAGGGTCCCCCGAACCAGCAAGGGACACACCGAGCGACGAAGGAGAGTGAGCACGTTGGGACAGGTGTTCTGCGGGATCGACTGGGCGGAGAACCATCATGACGTCGCGTTGGTGGACGCGGACGGCAACCTGGTGGCCAAGCGGCGCATCGCGGACTCGGCGGCCGGTTTCGCGGAGCTGGCCACGATGCTGGCGGAGGCCGGTGGCGACGAGGACGCGCCGATCCCGGTCGCGATCGAGACTTCACGCGGGCTGCTGGTCGCCGCGCTCCGGGCGACCGGTCGGCCGGTGTATCCGATTAACCCGATGGCGGTGGCCCGCTACCGGGAGCGGCACTCGGTTGCCCGGAAGAAGTCCGACCACGTTGACGCGATGACGTTGGCCAACATCTTGCGCACCGACATCCACATGCACCGAGCGTTGCCGGCGGACACCGAGTTGGCCCGCGCCATCGTGGTCTTGGCCCGCGCCCACCAGGACGCGACCTGGCGACGCAGCCGCGCCGGCAACGAGCTGCGTTCGCTGCTGCGCGAGTACCACCCAGGGTTCCTGGCCGCATTCGCCGGCGGCAACGCCACCAACCTGGCCACCAGCGACGCCCGTGCCGTGCTAGCGGTTGCCCTCACCCCGGCGGCCGCCGCCAAGCTGACCAAGGCCCGCATCACTGCCGCGCTCCGGCGAGGCGGCCGCAAGCGTGGTGTGGACAAACTCGCCGAACGGCTCCACCAGGACCTTCGTCGGCCGCAGCTGCGTCAGGACACGATGGTGGAAGAGGCGATGGGTGCCCAGGCGGCGCGACTCCTGGCGACCCTGAACACCGAGTGCGACAGCGTCGACCAGCTTGGTCACGCCGTCGCTGCCGCGTTCGCTGCGCATCCCGACCACAAGATCATCACCAGCTTCACCGGGCTGGGTGACCTCACCGGCGCCCGCCTGCTCGGTGAGATTGGTGATGACCGCAGCCGCTTCGCCGATGCCAGATCGTTGAAGGCGTACGCCGGCTCCGCACCAATCACCAGAGCCTCGGGCCGCTCGCTCTCGGTCACCCGGCGGCGGGTGAAGAACAACCGCCTCGCCGCAGCGGGGTTCGTCTGGGCGTTCGTCGCCGCCACCCACTCACCCGGCGCCAGCACGCTCTACTACCAACGTCGAGAGCACGGGGATCGCCACGCCGCCGCCCTGCGCAACGTGTTCAACCGCCTCCTCGGCTGCCTCTTCCACTGCCTGCAGACCGGCCAGACCTACGACGAGAAGACGGCCTTCCCCGCACCGATCGGAGAGCCAGCAGCTCTCGCTGCTTGACAGTTAGCGAGATCGGAGGTCTGTGGATGGTCCTCGGCCTGGTGACGCGAGAAGACGCACCTTCTCGAGGATGATCTGAAGTCCATGCAGCTCTGATCACGACCGGCGTTGGCGCGCAGGTTCGGAAAGGTACGTCCTCCGTGCTCAACGTAGTCCAGGAAGGTTCGCAGGCCAACGAGACCGGCGCGTCGTTGTTGGATGAGATTTGTTCGTGACGGCGCTCGGCAGATGCTGGCGGCGGCGTTGCAATTCCTCGGCTCCGACCATGGCCTGTCCGCCTCCACGATCACCCGGCTTACCACCCCATTGGCAAGACGGGGCGCGGTCGTTCGACGCCCGCTCGTTGGCCGGCACCGATTACGTCTACCTGTGGGGTCGGCCGGTGAATCTGGACGCACAACAGCCAGGACACCTGCCCACGGGCTCCCTTTCCGGCGTGATGAACCGCCCGATTCAGAAAGCATTCAAGGCCCCACCCGGACCGCGGATCCAGGTCGGCTGGTTCAGCCAAGATACTGTCCGGGAAGGCTTCGCCCACCCCGATCACGCGCGCTCACGAGTGGCCTGGTTGCCTTCCGTTCGGGCGGTTCGTCGATCATGATTCGGTTTGCGGGACGCTGGGGTTGAGAGTCCGCCGTTCGGGCCGACGTCGTTGATACATGCTGCACGTGCTCGGTCACGATCTGACCTCGTTCCAGGCGGGCTGTGGATCGGTAGGTGGTGCAGCTCAGGTCCGCAGAGCGCAGCTCGCGTACCAGAGTCAGTTGATCGTGGGTGAACTCGAGGTGCGCGACTCCTTGGTGCATCCCAGCGGCCAGGCCCCATGATTGGATCCACTCTTGAATCGCCGTGCGGCCGCGTAGCAGCAAAGCGGGCTGGCCACTGTCGGCATCGATGATCCTGACTGCTGCGTGCTCGTGGTAGAACCCGGCCTGGTAGCGGGAGTCGGAGGTTTCGATGGCCGTCAGCAAGCCCGGCAAATCGAACTGTGTGTGTGTTGTCATACCGGGCTCAGGAGGCCAGCGTCGGCGTGGGGACATCAAGCATGGTCGGCTTCATGGTGCTCACGCTAGGAGGCGGGGCCGGCGGCAAGAAGGGCCGGCGCCCTCAGTTCGGCACTAGTCATCTCCTGTTCACCGTTCGGTTCATCACTATTGGGTGAGCCTTCATGAATCCGACCCGGCGGCGGTGCCTCGCACAAAATGACACACCGGAATCCGCTCCCTCGCTACGCGCGCGCGTAGCGAGGGCTTGCGGGCTAGGCGAGGTGGAGCCAAGTCAGGCCTACGATCGGTAGAGGTGAGCCCAATTCAGGGCCTGAGATCACTGCTGAGACGCCACCGCTGCGCGCAAGTATTGGGCACGTCGGAGCCGTTCTTCCAGGCCTTGTTGGAGGTCGCCGCTCGCGGTGTCAAGGTCCGGGTGCTGTTCGACCACATGTTGACGTTCGGTCTTCCCGGTCACAAGGAGCTGCTTGCCACGTTCGACCGGGCCGGGATCGACTGGCGTCCGATGCTGCCCATCCAGCCCCTGAAGGGGCGGTGGCGTCGGCCGGATCTGCGCAACCGCCGCAAGATCGTGGTGGTCGACGGCCGGACGGGTTTGTCGGGTCGCAGAACATGATCGACTCCAGCTACCACAACAAGAAGCATGAGGCGGCTGGTCGGCGGTGACGGGAGCTGACCACCAGATGGAGGTCGCCCACCCAGCCGTCCTGACGGCATGCTCAACAACACTGACTTTGCCCAGTGGAGACCACACCACTACCGGCACGCACCCTCTGGCCGTCGCAACGCCAACATGGTGAAACACCATTTGCGTACATGGCAGCTGCAGGCAGTTGGCACGTGCGGTCGCCCGATCTTTGCCGCGAGATTCGTCTAGAACGGACGCCGTCGGAGTTGTACAGTAATCGCGCTCTGCCGGCTGGGGAGTGGTGCCGCCGAATTGATGCCGCGGCTCCACTGAAGAGACTCGTCGCCCAGAATGCCAGGTTCCGACCCAGGCAGTCCGGATGACTGTAGCGATCCCGACGGGCAGGCCTCTGCTGGCCCAACAACCTACTGCGTGCCGCTGAGATGGCCGAAAGTGATTGAGGCCGAGACCCCCACGCGGGATCCCCCGAAACCTGCACACAGCTAACCCCCGGGGGCGGGGCAGGCGCAGTCGATAAAATAAATCGCGCCGCTAGTCTGGCGATCAACCACCCCTAGCGGGCAACCACCCAATAGCCGTCTCAAAATGAAGGCAAATCCCCCATGCCCGAAGATCCGAGCAGCAATCTCGACCCAGTGATCGACCATCTGTCGGACAAATTTCCCGAGGCCAGCCGAGATCATGTGACCGAGGTTGTTGGTGCCGTGTTCACCGACCTGAGCGCCGAAGCGAAGATCCCCGACCACCTCGCGGCCCTGACCCAACATCACGCGCAGGAACGCCTCCGCGCCGAGAAGGTCACCGCCTTATCGCGCTCCCGGCCGCCCGCCATCAACCCGCCGTAATCTGGTTGGTCGCACTTCCGCATATCCACGGCAGCCGCGTGACGCCGGACGATCCGATCCGTGCCCTCACATCCACCACGTTCGGAGAGTGAGACGGGCGAGGATCGATCGGAAGGAAGACGCTGTAGGCAGCCCCCAGGATGGGACCGGCAAGATCTGATGGATGCGGGCCGCCGCGGCGTTCACCGTGGGTGATGGCAACATCCAAGGATGCCGTGGAACGGCGATGATGAGTGTCCAGGGCGTTGGAGGTCGATCAGCGGCTGCAACCCCTCAGGTCGTTGATGCTGCCGGGGACATCGCGCACTACCTGATGGCCGGGAATCCCGAGCGGCTCCGCCACACCGAAGCCGTTGTGGAGAAGGCTTTGCTGTTGACGTCGGCGGTGGCTGACGACGAGGCGCCCCTGCTGGTCGGGCGGCATGGCTACACGACATCGGCTATGCCGAAGAACTGCGGCGGAGCGGCTTCAACACGCTGGACGGTGGCTTATACCTGCGTGACCAGGGCTGGGCTCCGGTGATGTGCAGCCTGGTGGCCCACCACTCCGGCGCCCGTTACGTGGCGGCAATACGCGGGGTCAACGACGAGCTCGCCGTCTTCTCCTACCAAGACGATCCCTTGGCCGACGCTCTGACGGTCGCGGACCAGACAGCCGGGCCGAACGGAACAGCAATGACCGTCAACGAGCGCATGACCGACATGCTCGACAGACACGGCCCCAACTCGCCCAACGCCAAGGCACATCCGCACCGTGGGCCGTATCTCTTGTCGGCCGCCGCCCGCGTCGTCCATCGACTCGACCAGGCCGGGATCGAGCGCGACCGGTACCACATTCTTTGACCCCCGGGCGCGACAAGACCACTTCGACGGATCTACGGTGCGGACGGTGTCGGCTTAATGCGGGGCGTGGGTTGATCTTCGGCGGTGCTGTACGGAGACCTCCGGATGTTCGTCATGGAGCATGGCCGGCATCGAGTCTGGAACCTGCGCCAGTCCGGACTCTCATGGGATGAGATCGCCGCACAACTCGGGATTAGCAGTGATCGGACCCGGGCGTGGTACCTGAAGTGGAGTCCGCAACTCGAGGCCCGCTATTTGCACGCGTGGGGGAACCGAACGGTGCGCGCGTCGGTCGGAGCCGACGAGCTACGAGACTTGTCGTCCAAACTCGACCCTCAGGAGGAACCGATACCGCCGGAAGAATCCGAGTCGGGTGGATCCTTATAGAGCGCCGGCCCCGCCCTGCATTCGCAAGTTCGCTCCTGGGTGACCGACCACCGCGCCCACAAGGCTGGTGTCAAACTCCAACGCTCCTGTGGTCTCTCTCGCGGAGGATGCGACGGCGGTGAATCGGATCTGGAAAGAAGCGCTCGCTCACCCCGGCCGTGTCACGCTGAATCTACTCCGCTACGTCGTGAACTCGCGGGTGATCAGGTGGCTTCGCGCACGCTGGCGGTGGAGCCGGTTCCGCCGACGATTACCACGCCAAGTGGGGCATGGCTCCCCTTCGGAGCCGACGTGATCTTGATCAACCCGAGAAGTCCACAAACTCCTACCTGCAATGCCTGGTGCATCAGCCAGGATGGCGTGGTGGACACTGGTAGGACTTGCGGCGGAGTGCTTCTAGGGTTCGTCCGCAGCCTTCAGCGATATCGCCTGGTCCTCGCAGCGCGTGCCATCTCAAAGCCGAGATAGCACGCGAGCACGGCGACTAGCCCGGCTGGGCGGCGGGCGGCTAGCGGGCCGCCGTCACCTGCCTAGGCGAGGAACATCGCCGCGACCAGGCTGGCGACCGCGAACGCGGCGAGGATGATCATCGCGAGTCCGTAGGACCGTTGAGGGGTCGCGGTAGATGCCGGCGACCAGGGATGGTTCCGGCGATCGCGGCACCGAGCGATGACCCGAGGTTGGAGACGCTCCGGGAGAGCCCGGAGATCTCGCCTTGGTGCCGTTCGGGGAAGCTGAACTGGACGACATTCACCGAGGGAGTCAGTATCAGACCCAACCCGAGACCGATCAGCAGCAGTCCGGGAGCGAAGGCGCGTCGGCACGTACCGTCCCAGGTCGGTAGCTCCACCCGAAACCGGGACGAGGCCAGCCAGCGCAGAACAACCACAAGGTGGGTCGGCCGGCGATCTTGGGCCGGTCACCCCAGTCAAACTGCAACCACAACTGCGTGCCGCGGGTGAAGTCTCGGTGAACGCCGCATGCACATCCTTCGGTTCGTCCGGGATCTGGTGCGAGCATGACCTTGACTTAACCCTCGGGCGAAGCCTGCCCGTGTTGCTCGTTGACACGTCAAAGCCGTCCCTGAACTGAACTGGAGGAAAGCATGCGTTTCATAGCGAACTCACGCATCGCAGAAGGGGTCACGCCCGACGAGCTCGCCCAGTTCTTCGAGGAGAACGGCTTCTCCACATCGGCCTGGGACCTGGTACGACACAGAGTCGTGACCGACTATGTGTTCAAGGTGGGTGACGTACCAGGGATCGTGCTCTTCATGGAGACGGACTCTCCAGACGAGGCCTCCAGAATCGTGACCGAACTGCCCGCGGTGCAGAGAGGCATGCTGACATTCGAACTCGACCCGCTTGGGATGGCGATCTGACGGCAAAGGCGGGCGAGCACTGACAGAACGCGTAATTCCGCACACGAAGCAGCGACCGGAGCGATCCTTGTCGGTGTCAACGGCTCACCGAAGGCACGAGCCGCAGCAACCTCTGCAGCTGCCTCGACGACCGGCACCTCGGCCGCCTGAGCAGATACGGCTGGCGCGAAAGGGACCAGATTCGCTTCGCTGCTTCGGGGGAGCCGGTTTAGGCGCAGGATGCCCCAGCGGTTGGGCCTCGCCGGCACAGCCCGCCCCGGCCACCTGTGATGCGGTCCACGGCACTGCGTACGGACCAGGCCAGGCCGACGAACCAAACTCGACCGCCCATCAGACCAGATTCCGGGACGGCACGCGGCGGGTCGGTGCGGCTTAGGGTGCCGATGAGTCAGCTGACCGTTGGGGAACCCGCCCGCTGGGGTGCGTTGGCAGCCTTGGCCTGCGCCCGGGCTGAGGCCAGGGCCCAGATGATGAGAAGGTCGACAGCGATCACCAGGATGGCCCAGAGCGGTGAGTAGGGCAGCCAGGTGAAGTTGAGCAGAGCCGATATCGCGGCGGCGACGATTCCGGCGACCTGCGCCCACCCTTGACCGAGCAGCAGGCAGATGCCGATAGCCACCAACGCCAGCCCGATCAGCAGGTGGATCCAACCCCACGCCGTCAAGTCGAAGGTGTAGATGTAGTTCGGTGTCACGACCAGGTACTCGTCCTTGACGATGGCGGCGAGTGCCTCAATGGCTTGGAAGCCGCCGCCAACGATCAACAGCACACCGGCGACGAAACTGATATTGGCTGCCCGCGAGGGCGACATGATGATCACTTGTGGCCATGCCCGCTACGCTTCCCACGACCCGGGATCTATCAATCTGCCCTGGGTGACGTGTCGGACGGGAAACCGAGCACTTCGGCCCAGGCCGTAAATCTTGGCGAGCTTGCTCCCGGCCCGGCGAGCTGTCGGGGCAGGCTGTGGCGGGCTCCGCCTCACGGGCCGAGGGGTGCCCGGGAGGGTCCCAGCGGAGGCCCGGGTGATGCGCCCGGGAGGAGGTCAGTGCCAGACTGACGCTGCCAGGCCGGAGCTGCGACTTGAGTATCCGGGCCGGCACCAACAAGTCTCTACCAGGAAGACAGGTTCCGCGATGCCGGATACTCCCGTGCTCGACACGCTCGCCGACATCACCGCCGTATCAGTGAATCGCGGCAGCCTGGAGGCGCGCGAGCACATGCTTGCCCGCTTGGCCGCGCTGGTTGCTGTTGATGCGCCGGCGGCGTCGTACCTGTTGAACCTCGGTACAGCGGTTGAGATGGGGATGACCTTGGAAGACGTCCAGGGAGTGCTGGTCGCTGTGGCCCCCATCGTCGGTACGCCCCGGGTCGTGTCGGCGGCCGGAAGGATCACGACGGCGCTCGGTCTCGTGATCGAGATAGCCGAAGCCGAACTGGCGGCCGAACTGGCCGACAAGGAAGCCTAGCCCGCGACCGTTCACACGGTGCGATCACCGCCCATCGAGCCGCCTCGCCACCACCGACTTGGGCCGATCCGCTCTGACCGCAGATCGGGCCTGCAAGGCGCTTCTGTGGTTCCACTCGGTGGACATTGAAACGACCGGGCCGCGCCGAGCTTGTCGACCGACGCCTGATCTGGTTGAGGCCGACCGTCACTCGGTGACGATCCCGCAAACAGGGGTTGAACCTGGCCCGGCTGTGGTTCCCTTCTCCGCTGATTCGCGACATGCTGACCGTGGTCCGCCCGGCAGCTCGTTTGGTCACTCGGCTGGTGGTCGCCGTGCGGGTGAGCCGATAAGTTCTTGAGGTATCTGCGCGGTAGGCGCGGGCCGAGCCCAAGCGAAAGGTGTGACTGTGGTGTTTCGAGGTCGTCGGCGAGAGGAAGCCGCAGCGCGGACCCGCTACCAGATGCGCGAAAAGTTGATGTCGATCGGGGATGACTACTGGATCGAAGACCAGTCCGGGGCACGCGCGTTCAAGGTTGACGGCAAAGCCGTCCGGGTGCGCGACACGTTCGTGCTGCGCGACGCCTCCGGTGCTGAAGTCGCAAAGATCCAGGAGCGCAAGCTCCGGGTGCGTGATTCGATGAAGATCGAACGCGCCGGTGGGGACGTGATCGTTCAGAAGGCATTGATCGGCATACGGGACCGATTCAAGATCGACGTTGACGGCGGCGACGACATGAGCGCGCACGGCAACCTGGTGGACCACGAGTACGAGATCGAGCCCAAAGGGGAACAGGTCGCAGAGGTGTCGAAGAAATGGTTCCGGGTCCGAGACACCTATGGTGTCGAGATTGATCCAGGTCAAGACAACGCGTTGGTTTTGGCGATCACGGTCTGCATCGACGCGTTGACACGTGACTGAACGCAGCTCGGCAGCCTCGGAGGTTGGATTGCCACCTGCCAGTGAAAAAGCTGGCGACACCGGCAGCAACCGACACCGCGACGGATGCTGGTCACGCGGTTGCCGCGCCGGTGGTGGCGTCTTCGGCTCTGGTCCAACGACCCACCAGACCAGGAGTACTTCGAGGTCTTGAGCGCGGTGTTCACGGAGGTGGCGCCGAGGTCGTCGGCTTCCCCAACCTGCTGCAGCAACGGCAGGCGACGAACACCGTCTACCTGGCCAGCGGCACCCGAGACCGCATGATGCCGGGCGCCGCTGACCTGCGCGAGCCGGTGACGCCACCGGAACGGCGCGACACCGCTCGTTCGCAAATCGTTTCTCGTGGACGGTTGGACCGTTCGGCTCATCCGGGTCGGCTTGGGGCGCGGGACGGCCAGCCGGCTCACGATGACGCCGGGGTGAGGGTGGCCGTGATCAGGTTCGTGGCTTGGGCGATGTTGGTACCGAGATAGTGCCCGGGCACATCGTGTCGGGCTCGGGGGGACCCGAAGGCGCCGCCGGCGTAGAACAGGTGCCGCTGGCGCAGCTGGGGGGAGCTGAGTGTCTTGATGGCCGCCGGGCGTGCGGCGGTGACGTGACAGACCAGAACGACCGCGACCGCGTCAGTCTCGGCAACGGCGCGGGCTAGGGACTCAGCCGGTGTGCGAGCGCCCAACATGCGGCAGTCCCAGTGGCGCTGGCGGAGGAGGGCGCCGATCGCCTCCAGTCCGAGGGTGTGGTGGTCAAGGGGTCCGCAGCTGAGGATGATCGGTGACTGCGGCCGCAGAGGACCGGTTGGGCGGAGGGCGGCGAGCCAGGCTTGGGTCGCGTTGGTGGCGAGGTGCTCGTGGGAGACGTCGATCCGGCCGGCGTGCCACCACTCACCGATCTCGCGCATGGCCGGCAGCAGCACCTCGTCGACGGTGCGGTCGAGTCCGAGCGTCTCGCGGGCGGCGTCCAGGGTCCTGGCGATGCTGCCTGGGGCCAGCTCGCGAGCGGCCTGCAGGAACGCCTCGACCAGTGGCCCGGGTGAGGTCGCGTGGCCGGCCTTGGCGAGCGCGGCCGCCTCGACTGTGCGCCGACCTCGCGCGATCAGGTCGCGCATCCGACGGAGCTGGTCGAGCTGGACGCCGGCGTAGCGACGGTGCCCGCCGCTGCTTCGGCCGGCGAGCGGCACTCCGTAGCGCCGTTCCCACGAACGGAGGGTTGGTGCCGGCACGTCCAAAAGCTCGGAGGCCTGCTGAATCGTCAGCTCCTCGCCGTCGGCGTCGTGCGCAGCCGCGCCGCCCTCTCGGGGCGCGTCCTCGCTCGCGCTGTCCAGGTCGGTCATGCTCCCGAGCCTGCGCTCCGATGGTGGTGGGGAACGGCGAGCCGGTCCGCCGCACCGCGAACGACCTGGCCGTACCAAACTTATGCACTGAGTTGCGAAACTGCATAGGTTTGACCCTATACTGCCGAGTGTCAGCAGTCATCCACCGCTCAGTCCATCCACCGCTTAGTCAGGGAGCAGCCATGACGACCGAAGCTCTGGTCCGTTCCGACGTCGGATCCGGTCCGGTTGACGTTCCCCGCCCCGCCGCGCCATGGTCCGCCGGACCTCGTCCCCGGGCGCGGGACCCGTTGGCCCCGACGGGGGTGTCCGAAACCCTCGATCTCGTCGTGGGCCTCGCGCGGCGGAGGTTCGGCGCGGACGGGGCCGGTATCTTGTTGGCCGCTGATGGCGGTACCGCCTCCACGGCCGCGTCCGGGGCTCAGGCGAGACGGGCGGACGCGCTGCAGGTCGATCATCACCAAGGTCCCGGTTTCCACGCCATCACAGGGCGGCAGCCGGTTGTCTCAGCCGAGCTCCGGTTCGACAGCCGGTGGCGATTCTGGGCTCCGCAAGCCGCTGACTTGGGTTTTCGCTCGGTTCTGTCGCTGGCGTTAGCCGACGGCGACCCGTTCGGTGCCGTGACCCTCTACTCCCGGCGCCCGTCCTTCTTCCGGACCGACTCGCTGGCACCAGGTCTCGGGTTCGCTCAGCAGGCCTCCAGCGCGATCACCGCGGCGGTGGAACGTGAGCAGCTTCTCCGGGCCGCTGACGCTCGGGGAATCATCGGTCAAGCACAGGGCATCCTGATGGAGCGGTACCAGATCAGCGCCGACCAGGCCTTCGCCGTGATCAGGCGATCCTCCTCCGCCCTCAACCAGAAGCTGCGTTTGATCGCCGAACGCATCATCGGCGGCCGCAGCCTGCCCGACATCGATCTCGTCGCGCTTCCCCACCTCGTTGGCGCCACCAGCAGCGGGAGCGGGTTCGATCATGACCACTAGCGTCGCTGCCACCTCATCAGCCGGCGAGGCCCAGGCCGAGGGTTGCCGGGACGGCGCATTCGGCGGCCAAAGACTGCTCGGTGAGCTGTTGGTCGCGTCCGGGCGTCATGACGAGGCGGCCTTCGCCCGGCTCTACCAGCTGACCAGCCCCTGGATCTACCACCTCCTCCGTCGCCGGACGGGATCGACCGCCCACGCTGAGGATGCCATGTGCCTCCTCTACACCACGATCTGGCAGCGAGCCGCCAACTTCGCGCCGCCGAACCAGTCGGCCCTCGCCTGGATCACCACCCTCGCCTACCACTTGGTGGAGTCATGACCGTCACCGCTGGTCGCCCGCCGCGCATCGCCGACGAGGCTTACTGGACTCAATGTCACCGGAATCCGGATGCCTCGCAACGCGCGCGTGCGCGAGGGCTTGCGGGCTCGGCAGAGGTAGAGCCGATTCAGGCCTGGAGGTCGTCAATCGTTCTGATCCCTGGCGCCCGCAAGTTGCACCGGCTGCAGGGCCACCCCTCAGCGCCACCGACATCGAGCTGACGCCGACGAGCTGTCTGAGATCGAGGCAGCCGCCGGTCGGATCGACATCCGGGGCGGCGGGGTAGAGTCCCGCCGCCGAAGCATGACCGACCTCGGACCAACGAGCAACAGGAGCAGACGATGAGAGCGCTGACCGACACCTACACCCTCAGCAACGGCAACCCCGTCCCCAAGATTGGGTTCGGCACGTGGCTGCTCAAGGAAGGCGATGAGTGCCACAACGCTGTCACCGATGCGCTGCATCTGGGCTACCGGCATATCGACACCGCCCGCGCCTACTACAACGAGGCCTCGGTCGGGCGGGCGGTCCGGGACTCCGGTATCCCACGTGAGGACATCTTCGTGACGTCCAAGCTGCCGGCCGAGGCGAAGGACTATGACAAGGCGGTCGAGGAGTTCGAGACCACCATGGCCGAGATCGGCCTGGACTATCTTGACCTGTACCTCGTGCACGCGCCGTGGCCGTGGGATGAGATGGGCAAGGACTGCCGGGAGGAGAACCGGCAGATCTGGAAGGCCATGGAGGAGTTCCTGGCCTCCGGCCGGGTCAAGGCCATCGGCGTCTCCAACTTCAACCCCGACGACCTCGACAGCCTGCTGCCGGCCTGCACCACCAAGCCGATGGTCAACCAGATCCGCTGGTTCATCGGGCTCGACCCGTCCGACACCGTGGCGAAGTGCGCCGAGCACGACATCATCGTGGAGGCCTACTCCCCGTTCGCGCACGGCCTGATCGTCAATCATCCCGAGATCAGCGACTTCGCCGCCCGCTACAACGTGAGCGCGCCGCAGCTGTGCATCCGCTACCTGCTGCAGAAGGGTGCCGTGGTGCTGCCGAAGGCCACCTCGACCCCGCACATCCAGCAAAACGCCGAGCTCGATTTCGAGATCTCCGCCACCGACATGGACACACTCGGCGCCCTGCGCGACACCGACAAGCACGACGACGCCCCGGAGTTCCGCCGGTCCTGACCGCTCGCATTCTGCACTACCCGGAAGGGAACGCACGTGGGACACAGTGAGCGGGTGGGATGAACGCAGCGGGATCGAGGGGCGAACGTGGTCCAGCAGGGCGTGGAGTCGATGCGTTCGTGGAGGCGAAGCTTGAGCCGCCGGCCGTCCGCCCGAACTGGGTGCGCCGGGATCGGTTGGTTGAGGTCTTGGATCGGGCGACAAATGAGTCCGCGCTGACCTTGGTGGCCGCTCCGGCGGGCTACGGCAAGACCACCTTGGTCGCGCAGTGGTTGAGCGGGCTGGAGGATCGTCGGCTGGCCTGGGTGGCGCTCGATTCGGCCGACAACGACCCGGCGCGGCTCTGGACTCACATCGTGGCGGCCCTTGAACGCGCCGGGTGTGCGTTCCCGGCCCCACCGGCCCGACTGGTGGCCGCCAGCGGCACCGACCTTACTGCCGGTCTGCTGCCGACGATCGTCAACGCCATGGCCGGGCTGGCCGAGCGGGCCGGGCTGGCCGAGCGGATCGTGCTCGTGCTGGACGACTATCACTTCGTTCGGGCCGACGCCTGCCATGAACAAATCAACGTCTTGATCGAGCATCTGCCTGCCTCGGCGGCCATGGTGATCATGACCCGGGCGGATCCGGCGCTGCGTCTGGGCCGACTACGAGCGACCCGACAGTTGGCCGAGATCAGGGCCGATCGACTCCGCTTCGACACCGATGCGACGGCGGCGCTGCTCGCCACCGAGCACGTCGAACTGTCTGCCGGCGCGGTGTCGGAATTGGTGCAACGCACCGAGGGTTGGCCGGCCGCGGTCTATCTGGCGGCCCTGTCCCTGGCCGGCCGCGACGACCCGGAGGGGTTCGTCCACAAGATCAGCGGGAGTGACCGGTTCATCGGTGATTACCTGACCGAGGAGGTGTTGAGCCGTCAACCCCGCCCGGTTCGAGAGTTCATCCTCAATGTCTCGATCCTGGAGCGGTTCTCGGCGTCGTTGTGTGATTTCGTGCTGCAAACCAACGGGTCGGCTCGACTGCTACGCGACCTGGAGCGGTCGAACCTGTTTGTGGTGCCGCTCGACGCCCACCGGCAGTGGTTCCGTTTCCATCACCTCTTCGCCGCCGTCGCCCGATCCGAACTCGAGGCGGAGGCGGACCAGCGTCGACTCAAAATGTTGCACGAGCGGGCCTCCGACTGGTACGCCAGCCACGGCTACGTCGAGGAGGCCCTCCAGCAGGCGATCGCGGCCGGGTCGTCGGCCCGGGCCGCCCGGCTCGTGCGAGGCGAACTGGATCAGCTATGTCGAGGCGGGCCGGACCGCGACCGTCGACGGGTGGCTGCGTGCCTGGCGAACCGCCGACGGCTCAGCGGACCCGGCGGCGCTGGTGGCAGCGGCCTGGATTGCGCTGGCCCGCGGGGAGGAGGCCGAGCTTCGGGGGCTGCTGAGGGAACTCGCCGAGGCGCCCGACATCGGAGTCCTGCCCGACGGGACACGATCGATCGAATCGGCCGTCGCCCTGCTCCACGGCATGACCGGCTATGACGGCATCGACGGCGTGATGGCGGCCGCACGGCGAGCCACCGAACTCGAAGATGACGAACACTCACCCTGGTACGCGACGGCCACTTTCGAGCTCGGCCACGCCCACTATGTGTTGGGAGATCTGGACGCGGCCATGCAGGTCCTCGCCAAGGCTGCCTACAGTGCGAGCGCCTACGCCGTCCTCCGGGTGTTCGCGTTGGGGGTGATGTCCATGGTGGCGCGAGAACAGGGCAACACCGCCATCTCCCGCGATACCGCGCTCGAGGCCATGACCATCGTGGACTCCCACTCGCTGCGGCACATCCCCCAGGCATCGTTCGCCTTCACCGCCCTCGGCGAAAACGAAGCAGAAGCCGGAAACCTCGACGGTGGAATCGCCATCCTCGACGAAGGCCTCCACCTTCGCCGCACAGCCGCCGGCCTCAACCCCTGGCCAACCATCCACCATCTGCTCGCGATGGGCCGAGTGCTCACCTCCGCCGGGGACCTCCAGCGGGCCCAGCACCTGCTCGACGAAGCCGGCCAGCTGATGTCTCGCTACCCCGGGGCCATGGACGCCATGCGCCGCCGCCTCGCCGCCGCCCGGTCCACGCTGCGACGCCGTCACACGCCAGACGAACCACTGCAGCCACTTACATCCCGCGAACTCGACAGTCCTGCACCGCCTCCAAGGGCCGGCCAGCCTCACCGCCATCGCCGCCGACCTCTTCGTCTCGCCCAACACCGTGAAAACCCACGCCCAAGCCATCTACCGCAAGCTCGGCGCCACCACCCGATCCGAAGCCGTGCGGATCGGGCGCCGCCGATCACTGATCTGACACCGACGTTGCCACCGCCAGCTCGCCGAGGCGAGGACCGCGGTCGTAAGCCAGTGTGAGCACGACGCCATCCGACTCATCCAGACCTTGTCTGGAACCGGCCTCACACCGCAGCTGGGGCGGTACGGTTCCGCGGTCTACGTTGTCGTCATGTCGTCCTGTCCCGACATCGCGACACTGGCCACCTCCGCAGGCCGTTCGGTTCGGCGCGTCCGCACGCGAGACGCGTTGTGGGAACATCCGGCTCCTGGACACCAGTCGTAGGCCGGCTTCCCCGACCGCGGGTGGCCGAGCCGCGGCCGACACCTCGCGACCGCAACAAGCGTTGTGTCACGATGACACCTGTGACGGTTTCGGATTCAACTGAGCGGGCCACAACCCGGTGGAACGACTATGTGGGCACAGTCGCCGCTGACGACCCCGCCGCGTTGGCCGACACCAAGAGCCTGTACGAACTGACGGAGCTCGACCGGGACCGTTGGATCATCATCGGACTCGACGTCGTGGTCACCTCCGCAGCACCGAAGATCGTGGTATTCGCCGCGGCCTGCAGCGACGGCCGGACCCGAGTCGAAGAACTCCTCGACACTAACGGCTCTCTCCCGGTGACGGCCCACACAATCCTCGACCGCGACCAAATCCAATCGATCCTGGAGGAAGGTTTCGGATCACTGGCTATCCGACTCCGTTCCCGCTCCATCAGCTACCCACTGAGCGTGACCGCACCTGACACGGCGGCCGAGACGACGACTGCGTGACTCCAAAAGCCCCGTCGGATGCCAAGCGGCCAAACCATGTCCTGCAACGCGAAGGTGGAACACCCTTCACCTTCGTTCTCGCTGTGCAGTCGGCATTCGCGTCGGCTCATGAGGGGCGACTCGCAATCGGCCTAGTGATACTGGATCCGTGAGCGAGCACTCCACGACAGAGCCGACAATAAATCATCCTGCTCAACCCGATCGTAGAAGGCGGTGATGAGTCGTCGGAACGCGTCTTCCCACCGGCCCATGCGTACAACGTGGGTGGCGACTCGGCCGTTTCCTGGCGGAGTGTCGGCCGAGCATCGCGACAACGTGACCGTCTGGTGGATAGAGGTCTTTGGCGGTCGAGCCAGCCACTCCGAGCTGCTCGGCGGCTACGAAGCGATGCTCGCACACCAGCGAGGTCTCACCATCACTCCGACTCAGCGGCATCGGGTTCGCCGCCACCGTGAGTTGGGCTGCCGACGACGCCGAACTGCCCGCCGATCCCGAATTTACGGCGGCGTTCACGGCCTACGTCGAGTGGGGAACTCGGCTGGCGCTGCTCAACTCCCAACCTGACACTGACGTCGTCGAGCACGCGCCCGTCCCCCGCTGGGGGTGGGGTGTTGTTCCTCGTATCAGCCCTGAACGGCACTTCACTCCTGTGGGGTTCAGCTGGCGTTGTTGTATGGGAGGCGGCGAATCAACTGGCGCTCGGACTCTCAGCTCGGCCCACGCACCGAACGGCACGCGACCGGTCAACGGTCCGCTTACGGCGATGGCGCCTTCGCAGTAACCGACGGCTCGTGGTCGCACGGTTGCATTCCTTCGACGGCGGCTCAGACGGCAGGACCGAGCGGCAGCGCGTTCGTCAGGCGTCTTGCGGCGTCCCGAGGCGACCAGCCTCCATCGGCAGACTGGTCAGGCACGCAGATCGCGTTCGGCGCTATCAGCATCCCTACTGGATCCAGTAGCAGAGGAAGTGATCGTCCTGCGATCTCGTCGCCGTACCGCGACCCGATGACCAAGAGCAACGAGACCGCAGCCAAGCACGCCGATGGCACCGGTGACCAACCCGTACTCCAAGCCCAGGTCCGCGGGCCGGGAGAACGCGGCAGTGTCGCCCTCAACCAGGCCCGGGTCAGGTACCCAGTCTGGAACGTGTACGTCCATAGGTAGAGCGACAAATAGGCCAACATGGCCGACGTTCGGCTGCGGATTGCGAGGCCGAGGGGAAGGGCGACGAGTACGGTCAGGATGGCGATCACGGCAGATCCAATCGCGAGAGTTCGACAACGAGCCGGCGCAGGTAGGAGTGCTGCGCCGAATCCATCACACCGCTAGCCAATTTCAGCGGGCGTCGGTAACCGCTACTGATCTTCACGCCCCCAGCTACTGACGTGCCCCCGCTCGGCTGTCGTAGTCGCTGGCCTGGACACCTTGTCGTGCGTCGACAAAGAGCACGTCATCGCGGCGGACCTTCCAGCAGCTGACAGGGCAGTCTCTCCGATTACGGTGCGCGTCATGCTGTACCTCTCCGGCCCGTAACCGCTCGGTACGTCGCTCAAACGGTCAGCTAGGGAGGATCTGCGCAAGACTGCGTCGTCCCCAGTTGTTGATCAGGTCGCCGTCCTGAATCTCTGCGCCACTGCCCGGCGATGAGACGGTCGGCCCGCTGGTTTCGCCAGCGGACGCCTCATCCTCCTGGCGAGTCAGGAGCAGCGGCGCACAACCGTTCTCATTAAACGGTCCACCTACGGCACGGTCGCCATCCCCATAACGGACGGCTTGCGACACTGCCTAACGTGGCTGGCGGTGGGGTGTCAATGGTGCTTCCGAGCGTGTTCAACTGCAGTCTGGTTGTCGGGGCGGACGAATGACCGATGCAGGAGCCGCTTGCAGTTGACCTGTTCGCCTTCAGCCGTGGCGCTGCATCGCCAAGTCTTCGGTGGTCTCAGTCAGCAAGCAGCCCTTGCTGATGTCATACACAACTTCGGGCGGCCACCAATTGTCCTCGTTTTGCGGGGCGAAAACCCAGTAAATGCCAGGTTCAAGGTAGATCACCGTTCCAGTGGCCACTGTCAGCCCGTTAGGTGACCGCGGGGTAGAGGGTGGCCACTCAAACTCGTCGCTGTACTCGGGGCTCTCGTAGCGATTTGATACCAGACCTGGTGCCCGCAACGCCACCCGTAGCCCCTCGTCATGAGTCACCCACGGCGACGCGAGTGATCGGGGCGAAGCAGCCTCCTCAGGGTCCGCTCCGCCTAGGCGGCGATGGTTGGGTTTCGTCGCCGGGGCGGCGGTCGGGCTGAGCATGGAACCCGTGGTCATGTGATGACTCCAAACTGGTGCGAGGTCACCTCGGGCAGAAGCCAGCGCCGGCTGGTTTCACTATCATTCCGGCGGCGAGCGAGACGGCGTGACGTCGTCTGCGTTCCGTTGGCTGCTCGAGGTGTGAAGGGCTCGCGCTTTGGTAAGGGTGGTAGCCGGTACTAGGAAGTGCAGCGGCTACCACCCTCGGCGACTATCGCTGAGCGAAGACAGCGACCGTGCGAGCTGGGACGGTGAACTGTCCGGTTCGAGTGTTGTGGTTGCGGTCTTGACGACCGGATCGCTTCCGTTGGCCTGCACCGGGTGCAAGTTGAGCGCTGACCGGCCGTCGCAGCAAGCGTTTGAGCGGTGGCTTCGTCGGAGGCGGTCAAGACGACCACGAGCCCCTTGAGCGCTCGATCGACGTTCGGTCCCCAGTGTCGTCGATGCGCATGACGATGACGCCCGGGGTCTGATTGGGCCCGCCGATCGGGAAGGACACCTTCTGCTGCACGAGTCTTTCGGTGCCCAGGTGGAACAGTGGGGATTCTCCCGGATTTCGCAGCAGCGCGCGTGCCTGCGCTTTGGCCGTCCGGATCTCGGCCTCGTGGGGCAACAGGGCGGGATTGGCCAGCAGCGGGCGCATGTACGGCCATTTCGCTTCGTTATCGGTCTTCGGCGGTAGCCCACGACCAAATCCGTTGGTTTGGTAAGGTAGTCGAGCACGTTGAACCAGTCGCCGGAGTCGTAGCTGTTCCGGTCCAGCGACTTGCTGCGCAGGATCTCGCCGCCGGCGTGCCAGAACGACACACCCTGGCTGAGAGCGGTGGTGGACAAGGCCAACGTCTGCATCCGGATCCGGTCCGCCATCGACGTGTCGGTGGGCAACTTGTACACGAGGGCGTCGTACAGGGCTTCGTTGTCGTGCGCCTCGACATAGTTGATCACCTCTTGGGGATCGGTGGTGTAGCCGGTGGGCTGACCGTTGTAGTCCACCTCCGCTCCGGTCACCCTCGCTCCGGTGCGGTCGACGAAGCGGTAGTCCCGCAGGTTTCCGGTCAGCCCGACCTTGATCCGGTCCTGGTTGAGCAGCAGTGCGGCCTTCTGCTCGTCCGCGGTCCCGTTGACCGGGTCACCGTTTGAGTCGGTGTACTGGCCGCTGGCGAAACCCTGGATTCGTGGGTTCTCGTCGAACGGGCCGCCACCGCGTACCGCGTCGCGGAGCCGGTCGTTGAAGCTGCCGATGCCGGTGCCGGCCATCTCCAGTTGGGTGGCTTGAACGAAGCGGGCGTTGTTGGCCACTTCGCCGAAGTTCCAGCCCTCCCCGTAGAGGTAGATCTTCCTTCCGTCGACTCCGTCCTTGGCGAGGGTGAGCTTGTCCAGGGCGCGCCGCAGGTTTTGCATGGCCGACTTCGGCTGGTGGCCCATCAGATCGAAGCGGAACCCGTCAAGCTTGTACTCCTTGGCCCAGGTGAGCACCGAGTCGATCATCAGCTTTTCCATCATCGCGTGCTCGGTCGCGGTGTTTGCGCAGCAGCTCGAGGTTTCGACCGCGCCGGTGGTCGGGTTCAGTCGCTGGTAGTAGCCCGGAACGACCCGGTCGAGGATCGACTTGGGATCCTGCCCGGCCGCCGGGGTGTGGTTGTAGACCACGTCGATCACCACCCGGAGACCGGCCCCGTTCAGTCCCTGCACCATGCGGCGGAACTCCGCGGTGCGGTCGGTGCCTTCCGGGTTGGTGGCGTAGGAGCCCTCCGGAGTGGTGTAGTGCAGCGGGTCGTAGCCCCAGTTGAACCCGTCCTGCTCAGCGATGGCAGGCACGCAGGCCTGCTGTTGTTCGCTGTCCGGCGGGAGGGCGGCGAGGTCGCAGGCCGGCTCTGCTGCCGGATCGGCGTTCCTCGATGGTGGCGATGTCGTTGACCGGGAGCAGATGCACGGTGTTCAGACCGCATCGGGCCAGCTGCCGCAGGTGGCGCATCCCGTCGGTTGCCGATCGGTGAACGCCAGATAGGTGCCCCGGTGCACGGCGGGAACGGTGTCGTCACCGATCGAGAAGTCGCGAACGTGCAGCTCATAGATCGGGAGTACTCCGGCTTCGGCAGCGCCGGCTTGAGCAGCCGGTGCCAGCCGGCCGGCCCAGGCCGGGTCGGCAGGTCGGCCAGCACCGAGCACTCGGAGTTGGTGGTCAGGGCGACCGAGTACGGGTCGGTCACCCGGTTCATCACCACCGAGCCGGTCGACGGCGCGAAGACCCTGACTTCGAACAGATAGCGGGCGTTGCGCCAGGCCGAGAAGTCCCGAACACTCCACACCCCGTCGGCGTTCCGCCGCATCCAACCCGTCGCTGCGGCGCCGCCCAGGCGGGTCCAGCAGCAGGGCGACGCTGCGGGCCGTGGGCGCCCAGACCGATAGCGTCGGCCCGCCCTGCCGCCAGATGGGCCGAGGTGCGCCTTTGCGCCCCGCGATAGATGTCGTCCAGGACGCCGGGAATCTGGAGGCCGGTGGCCGCGACCAGCTTGCCGGTCTTGAGTAAACGCGGCGACCGCGATCTGACCGG
>CAWAAK010000022.1:0-9777 GCA_963780005.1 uncultured Actinomycetota bacterium
ACCCTCGACCTGTTGCGCGTCTTCGAAGGTCTGGATCTCTCCCGTCCTCGGGCCGACTCCACCGCCGAGCATGGATGCGAATCTGACGAGGAGGAAACCCATGGCTGAACCCGTGGCCGACGCGCCCGCTGGCCGGAGGCGACGCCCGTCATGTCCGACACCGTGAAGTACGCCCGCCTGTCCAGCATCACCGGCCTCATCTTCGCCGCCCTGCTCGTACTGGCCCTGGTGTTCGTCCACTCGGCGCCGAATCTGAAGGCGTCCGAGGCGGACTTCGCAGCCTTCTACGCCGGCAACAGCACGGTTTTGGTCACGGTCGGGCTCTACCTGGTGCCGTTCGCCGGCATCGCCTTTCTCTGGCACATGAACACGGTCCGGTTGCTGATCCGCACCCGCACGCCCGAGCCCTCGGCGATTCCGGACGGACTCCAGTTGATGGCCGGGATCTTGTTCATCGCCCTGCTGTTCGCCGGCACCGCCGCCTCCGGGGGTGTTGCCGTGCTGAAGGACCTGGGATCCGGTCCGCTGCCGTCCATGGATGTGGCCCGCGGGCTGCTCGCGGTGGGTTACAGCATGGTCTTCGTGTACTCCGTCCGCGGCGCCGGGATGTACGCGCTGACCACCACAACGCTGCTGGCCAACGCCGGAATCATGCCCAGGTGGCTCGCCGTGGTGGGCTACCTGTTGGCGGCGTTCCTGCTGCTGAGCACGACGACCAATCCCGTCGTCATGCTGCTGCTGCCCGCCTGGGCCGTACTGGTCGGCCTCGTCATCCTCATCCGTACAAGAAACCTGGCCGAACCGAACGCACCACAGGAGAAGACCGCATGACTACCACCACAGCTCCGACCGGACGCAGCATCGACGAGATCCCGAGCCCGAAAGGCGTACCGGTCCTCGGCAACATGTTCGACGTCCCGGCCGAACGCACAATCCAGACGGCGATGAAGCTCACCCGCGAGCTCGGCCCGATAATCAGGTTGCGGACGCCGATCGGCGACAGGTTCATCGCTTCCGGCCTGGACATGGTCGACGATCTGTGCGACGACGAGCGGTTCGACAAGCTGGTCGGCGACGGCCAGAAGGCGGTGCGGAGCTTCGGCCGGAGCGCCGGATTGTTCACCTCCGACACCGACGATCCGAACTGGTCCAAGGCGCACAACATCTTGCTCCCCAACTTCAGCCAGCAGGCCATGCGGGACTACCTGCCGATGATGAATGACATCGCCGCCCAGTTGATGCAGAAGTGGGAGCGGCTGAACCCTGGCGAGCCGGTCGACGTGACCGCCGACATGACCCGGCTCACCCTGGACACGATCGCCCTGTGTGGCTTCGACTACCGCTTCAACTCCTTCTACCGCGACACCCAACACCCGTTCGTCGAGGCCATGATGGGCCTGCTGCTGGAGAGTCAGACCCGGAGCCGTGAGCTGCCCATCCAAACGAAGCTGCGGCGCGGGGCGGCGAAGAAGCTGGCTGAGGACTTCCGGTACATGGAGAGCGAGGTCCGCAAGATCCTCGACGAGCGCCGCCGGAGCGGCACTGCCGAAGAGCACAAGGATCTGCTCAGCTGCATGCTCACCGGAGTGGACAAGCGCACCGGCCAGAAGCTGGACGACGACAACATCATCGCCCAGTGCCAGACCTTCCTGATCGCCGGCCACGAGACCACCAGCGGCCTGCTGTCGTTTGCGATCAGCTATCTGCTCAAGCATCCCGAGGTGGTGGCCCGCGCCCAGGAGGAGGTCGACCGGGTGCTCGGCACCGACACCTCGATCCTGCCCAGCTACCAGCAGGTCCAGGGCCTGACCTACATCACCCAGATCCTCAACGAAACCCTGCGACTGTGGCCGACGGCCGCCGCCTTCACCCGCTATCCGTACGAGGACGCCCTCGTCGGCGAGTATCTGCTGCCCAAGGGTGCTTCGATCACCGCGCTGACGATCATGCTCCACCGCGACAAGCAGATCTGGGGCGACGACGCCGAGGAGTTCAATCCCGACCACTTCCGTCCCGAGCTTCGCGCCACGATGCCCGCCAACGCGTTCAAACCGTTCGGCTCGGGTCAGCGGGCCTGCATCGGCCGGCAGTTCGCCATGCAGGAAGCCGTGCTGGTGCTCGGCATGCTCGTGCAGCGGTTCGAGTTCGTGGATTCCTTCGCCTACGAGCTCAAGATCAAGGAGAGTCTGACCATCAAGCCCGACGGCCTGAAGATCACGCTCCGGCTGCGTCCGGGCCGAACGACCGGAACGAACCCCGTCGCCGTCGAGCCGGCGCAAGCCCCGTCCGAGGGACCGGCGCCACGTCGGCAGCGCGGCGAGGGACACAACACCCCCCTGATGGTCCTGTTCGGATCCAATCTGGGGACCGCCGAAGGGATTGCGACCAAGATCGCCCAGGACGGTGCGGACCGGGGCTACGCGGTGACCCTGGGCACCCTGGACGACCACACCGGTGAGCTGCCGCACGAGGGCGCGCTGGTGGTCGTCTGTGCCTCTTACAACGGGAAGCCGCCGGACAATGCGGACCGGTTCTGCCGCTGGATCACCGATACGGCCACCCCGTCCGATGCCGCCTCAGACCTCGCCTTCTCGGTGTTCGGCTGCGGCAACATGGACTGGGCGTCGACCTACCAGGCCGTCCCGACCTTGATCGATCTCCAGCTCGAGGCCCACGGCGGGCAGCGGGTACGGCCGCGCGGAGAGGGCGACGCCCGCGCCGACTTCGACGGCCAGTTCTCCGAGTGGTACGCCGATCTGTGGACCACGCTCGCGGACACCCTGAAGCTGTCCGACGAGGCGCACACAGCTACCAGCACCGAGCCCCGGCTCAGTCTCAGCATGGTCAACCGGCAGACCACCAACCCGGTCGTCGTCTCGTACCGGGCGCAGCCCAGCACCTTGACCGTCAACCGCGAGTTGCTCGGCGGGAACGGGCGCTCAGCCCGCCACGTCGAGCTCCGGTTGCCCGCCGGGGTGGACTACGCGACCGGTGATCACCTGGGCGTTCTGCCCCGCAACAACGTCGACCTCATCCGCCGGGTGCTGGCCCGGTTCAACCTGGATGCCGGTACGTACGTGACGATCAACCCGACCGGCGGTGGCAGCTACACCCACCTGCCGCTGGGCGAACCGTCGCCGCTGCTCGGCATCCTCGGCAGCTGCGTCGAGCTGCAGGACATGGCCAGCCGCTCCGATCTCGCCGTGCTGGCGCGCTACGCCGGCGATCCGGACGAGAAGGCCGAACTGGAGGCCATGTCCGGCCTCGACGAAGCCGGCAAGGGGGCGTACCGGGAGCGGGTAGCGGCGCCGCGGCGCACGGTGCTGGATCTGCTCGATCAGTACCCGAGCTGCGACCTGCCGTTCGACGTCTACCTCGACCTGCTGCCCCCGCTCCGCCCCCGCTTCTACTCCATCTCCTCCTCACCGGCGGTGACCGACACCTGCCACCTGACCGTCGGCGTGCTCCGTGCGCCGGCGCGCAGCGGCGAAGGCGAGTTCTGCGGGGTCGCGTCCGGTCACCTGGAGGCGGGGATGGAGGGCAGCACGGTGTTCACCTTCGTCCGCAAGCCCACCATCCCGTTCCGGCCGCCGGCGAACCCGCACGCCCCGATGATCATGGTCGGCGCCGGCACCGGGATGGCGCCGTTCCGCGGCTTCCTGCAGGAGCGGGCCGACCTCAAACGGCAGGGCGCGCCGATCGGGGAATCGATCCTGTTCTTCGGCTGCCGGGACTCCGCGACCGACTACCTGTACGCCGATGAGCTCGCGGCGTTCGAGGCCGACGGGGTCACCGAGTTGCAGGTGGCCTTCTCGCGCGAACCCGATCAGCCCCGCACGTACGTCCAGCAGTTGATCGACCGCGAACGAGACCACGTCTGGGACCTGATGGCGGCCGGTGCCGTGATCTACGTGTGTGGCAACGCCAGCACCATGGCTCCCGGCGTCCGGGCCGCGTTGACGGACATGTTCAAGGCGAAGACCGGCAGCTCGGACGAGGCGGCGGAGGAGTGGCTGGCCGGGCTGCGATCGTCCGATCGCTATCTGGAGGACATCTGGGGCGAGATGGCGGTGGCGGTGTGACCGTTTCGGCGAGCAACGAAGAGATCGTCGACGTGGCGGAACTGCCCGGGCCCAAGGGCGTGCCCGTGCTGGGGAATCTGTTCGATCTCGACCTGCAGAACCCTCTTCAGAGTGTGATCAAGTTGGCCGCCGAATACGGGCCGATCTTCAAACTGAGCACACCGAACTCCACCCGAGTCATCGTCTCCGGCCACGACCTCGTGAACGAGGTCTGCGACGATGCCCGATTCGACAAGTACATCGCGGGTGGGCTGGTGGAGCTGTCCAAGGGTGCGGGCGGCCACGGCCTCTTCACGTCCAAGACCGAGGATCCGCTCTGGCAGCGTGCCCACGCGATCTTGATGGCGCCGTTCAGCATGCAGGCGATGGAGCAATACGTCCCGAGAATGCAAGACATCGCGGATCAACTGATCAGCAAGTGGGAACGTCTCAACCCGGGCGAGTCTGTCGATCTACCCGCCGACATGACCAACCTCACCTTGGACACGATCGCTCTATGCGGGTTCGGTTACCGGTTCAATTCGTTCTACCGGGAAACGCCGCATCCGTTCGTGTCGGCCATGATCCGCACGCTGCTCGAGTCCCAGGCCCGGGCCCGCCAGATGCCGATCAAGACTCGGTTGCGGGTGCGCGCGAAGCGGCAGCTCGACGACGACCAGGCCTACATGGAGGGCTTGATCGACGGAATCATCCGGGAACGCCGACAACTTGGCGACGCCGCTGACAACTCCGACCTCCTGGGCCGGATGTTGGAAGGCCGGGATCCGGACACTGGTGTCGGGTTGGACGACGAAAACATCCGCAATCAATGCTTCACCTTCCTCGTCGCCGGGCACGAGACCACCAGTGGCCTATTGTCCTTCGCCACCTATTTCCTGATGAAGAACCCCGACGTGGTCCGGCGTGCTCGGGCGGAGGTCGACGAGGTGCTCGGTGGGACGCTGGCGCCGACGTACGAGCAGATCCACCGCCTGACCTACGTCACGCAGGTCCTCAACGAGGCGCTGCGACTCTGGCCCACCGCGCCCGGATTCAACCGCTACGCGCGCGAAGACACCGTGATCGGCGGGAAATATCAGCTGCCGGCCGGAACCTCGGTGATGGTGATGTCCGCGGCCCTGCACCGCGACCAGTCCGTCTGGGGGCCAGACGCTGAGGAGTACAACCCTGATCACGTTGCTCCCGACAAGATCAGTGCACTGCCCCCGAACGCCTACAAGCCCTTCGGCACCGGCCAACGCGCGTGCATCGGGCGAGCGTTCGCCATGCAGGAGGCGATCTTGGTCCTCGCCCTGCTCCTGCAGCGCTTCGACTTCGTCGACGCGTTCGACTACGAACTAAAGATCAAGTCGACCCTGACCATCAAGCCGGACGAGATGCGGATTCAGGTCGTTCCCCGACCCGATCGGCACCTGGACGCCGCAACGAGGCGAGCGGCCGCCGAGCCGACGGCCGAGGAAGTGGCGCCGATCCTGGCCCCGGCGGACCGGCACAACACCCCGCTGCGAGTGCTCTACGGCTCCGACCTCGGCACGGCGGAGGGCATCGCGACCCGGCTGGCCCAGGAGGGCACCGAACGCGGCTATGCGGTGGTGGTGGGTGCCCTCGACGATCATGTCGGTGACCTGCCGACGGACGGCGCGAGCATCCTGGTCAGTTCGTCGTACAACGGCGCGCCGCCGGCGAACGCCAAGCAGTTCTGCTCGTGGCTGCGGGAGCCCCCGGCCGACCAACGCCCCAGTGACGCGCCCTACACCGTCTTCGGCTGCGGCAACACCGAGTGGGCGGCCACGTATCAGGCCGTCCCGATCCTCATCGACGAGACGCTCGCCGAACTCGGGGCCCGACGCATCCATCCGCGCGGCGAGGGTGACGTCCGGGCGGACTTCGACGCTGCCTACCGGACGTGGCACGACACCTTGTGGTCCGACCTGGCGAGCGCCTTCGACCTGCCCGCCGGCGCGGTCGACCCGGCGGCCACCGGTCCGCGGCTCAGCATCACCATCGTCAACCGGCAGAAATCCAATCCGGTGATCATGTCGTACGAGGCCGCGCCGGGGCTGGTGCGCTGGAACCGGGAGTTGGCCACGGCCCGCGACGGCCAGCCGCCGGAGCGGTCCACTCGGCACGTCGAGGTCGCGCTCCCGGACGGCATGACGTACCAGACCGGTGATCACCTCGGCGTGCTGCCGCGTAACAACGCCGAACTCGTCCGCCGGGCGATGTTCCGCTTCGGTCTCGACGCCGGGCAGTACCTGACGATCGTCGCCCGCTCCGGCTCCCACACCCACCTGCCGATCGACGAACCGACCCCGTTGCTGGGCGTATTGGGCAGCTGTGTCGAGTTGCAGGACGTCGCCAAACGGTCCGACATCGAAACCATGGCGTCCTACACGGCTGATCCTGATCAGCGGGCCGCGTTGGAACAGCTCATCGGTGACGACCCGGAGGCCTCCGCGCGGTACCGCGAACAGGTCTTCCTGCCCAACCGGTCGCTGCTCGACCTGCTGGAGCAGTACCCCGGCTGTGCCCTCCCGTTCGAGGTCTACCTGGACCTGCTGCCTCCGCTGCGACCGCGGTACTACTCGATTTCGTCCTCGCCCCTGGTCGATGAACGCGTCTGCAGCATCACCACCGGCGTACTGCGCGGACCAGCCCGCTCGGGACAGGGAGAGTTCGCCGGGATCTGCTCCACTCACCTCGCGACCAGTCCGAGCAACAGCACGGCGTTCGTCTTCGTCCGTGACCCTGGTATCGGCTTCCGACCACCAGAGAACGCGCAGGTCCCGATGATCATGGTCGGCGCCGGCACCGGGCTGGCCCCGTACCGGGGCTTTCTGCAGGAGCGAGTGGCCCTGAAGCAGCGCGGCGTCCCGGTCGCGGAGTCGCTGTTGTTCTTCGGCTGCCGCAATCCGGGCGCTGACTACCTCTACGCCGACGAGCTGGCGGAATTCCAGGCTCGAGGCATCGTTCGGGTCGAGACGGCCTTCTCGCGAGTCCCGGGGCAGCCGAGGCAGTACGTCCAGGACTCGATCCAAGATCACGGCCACGACGTCTGGTCCCTGCTCGAACAAGGCGCGCACGTCTTCGTGTGTGGCAACGCCCGCACGATTGCGCCGGCGGTGCGCTCCGCCCTCACCGCTATCCACCACCAGCACGCCGGCGGCTCGATGACCGACAGCGAGTCCTGGCTGGCCGGGCTGCGCTCCGAGCACCGGTACGTTGAGGACATCTGGGGCGGCTAGCCCACCGTGTTTCACGGCGATATCTCCACAGTTTCCGCCCCGGGGACGGTCCGGAGTCGCCCCGGACGAGCAGAATGAGGTCGTGGACGCCATCACCACCGTGCCCCCGCCGGTCAACGAAGCGAATCTGAGCTACGCCCCGGGAAGTACCGAGCGGGCCAGCCTCGAGTCCCGGCTGAAGGAACTGGCCGAGGCCGACTCGATCGAGCTGACCGCCGCGGTCGGAGGAAGGCGGGAGCCGGCGAGCGGGGAGCCCTTCGACGTCACCATGCCCTCGGACCACGCTCACGTCCTCGGGCACGCGTCCCAAGCGACCACTGACGACGCCGAGGCGGCCGTCGAGGCAGCCCTGGCGGCGGCCCCGGAGTGGGCGCGGATGGCCTTCGACGACCGGGCCGCGATCTTCCTGCGGGCCGCGGACCTGCTCGCGGGACCGTGGCGGGACACCCTCAACGCCGCCACGATGCTCGGCCAGGGCAAGACGGTGCAGCAGGCCGAGATCGACGCCGCGTGCGAGTTGATCGACTTCTGGCGCTTCAACGTCGCCTTCGCCCGGGACATGCTGGAGAATCAGCCGGTCTCCTCGGCCGGCGTCTGGAATCGCACCGACTATCGGCCACTGGACGGCTTCGTCTATGCGGTGACCCCCTTCAACTTCACCGCTATCGCCGGCAATCTCCCCACCGCCCCGGCGCTGCTCGGGAATACGGTGATCTGGAAGCCCAGCCCGACCCAGCAGTTCGCGGCGCACTTCACCTACGACCTGTTGGCCGCGGCCGGGTTGCCGCCCGGCGTGATCAACCTGCTGCCCGGGGACGGGATCGCCGTCTCCGACGTCGTGCTGGCTCACCCGGACCTGGCCGGCATCCACTTCACCGGCTCCACGGCCACCTTCCAGCACCTGTGGCAGGAGGTCGGACGCAACCTGACCCGATACCGCGGCTATCCGCGCCTGGTCGGAGAGACAGGGGGCAAGGACTTCGTGCTGGCCCACCCGAGTGCCGATCCGGACCTGGTGCGGACCGCCTTGATCCGCGGCTCCTTCGAGTACTCCGGGCAGAAGTGCTCGGCGTCCTCCCGGGCGTACGTGCCGCGCAGTCTGTGGAATCGGCTCGAGGCCGAGCTCGTGGAGCAGACCGAGGCGCTGCGGGTCGGCGACGTACGCGATCTGTCCAATTTCACCTCGGCGGTGATTGACGCGCGCGCCTTCGCCAAGCATCGGGACGCGATCGCGCGGGCCGAGGCCTCGAACGAGACCACGATCGTGGCCGGCGGCGGGACCGACGACCGGACCGGCTGGTTCGTCCGGCCGACGATCATCACCAGCGACAACCCTCGGAACGAGGTGCTCACCACCGAGTACTTCGGCCCCATCCTCGGAGTCTTCGTCTACGACGACGGCGACTTCGACGAAACGCTGGCGGAAGTGGATCAGGCGACCCCGTACGGCCTGACCGGGGCGATCCTGGCCGAGGACCGGGCCGCCCTCGCCCAGGCGTCCGAGGCGTTGCGCTTCGCCGCCGGGAACTTCTACCTCAACGACAAGCCGACCGGAGCCGTGGTCGGGCAGCAGCCCTTCGGGGGCTCCCGGGCGTCCGGCACCAACGACAAGGCCGGCTCGCTGTGGAACCTCATCCGCTGGACCAGTCCCCGCTCGATCAAGGAGACCCTGGTCCCGCCCCGGAGCCACGGCTACCCGCACATGGGGTGAGGGCGGCGCCGAGAAGGGCTGTCCCGCTCTTGGGGCAGCCAAAACCGGGGGAGGCTACTTTTCGGCGTCAGCCGGCGCTGTGGATGGCCCAGTTGAAGGGTGGAGCGTCCCAGCCGCGGGCGGAGCCGACCCGGAGCCAGGCCGCCATCATCATCTCGGTAGCGGCCGCCGCGTCGATGCCGCCGAGGTCGAGCAGCTGCGGTTCCCGCCAACCGAAGGCGCGCAGCAGCTCCCGTACGCGATCCTTGGCGGCAGCGCTGTCGCCGGCCAAGAACACCAGATGATCACCCGGGATGAGCTCCGGATGAATCATCACCGCGTTGTTCATGGTGTTCAGGGCCTTGACGACGTCGGCCTCGGGAAAAGCCTGCTGGATGCGCAGGCCCAACGAGTTCTCGGCGGAGGCTCCTGAAATCACGGCGCCGCTTTCGTTGGGGTGTAACTCGTTGGCCAGGTCCAAGATCACCTTGCCCCGAAGATGGTCGGCGCCGGCGGCCCGCAGCGCGTCGAGGGAGACGTTGCCGTTCGTGGCGTTCACCACGAGCGGCGCCGACCGGGCCGCGTCCGCGAACGTTCCGGTGCTGATCCGCTCCCGGCCCGCGAACGGAGCCAGACTCGCCGAGTCCGCGGTCCGGGCTCCGACCACGACCTGGTAGCCGACCTCGGCGGCACGCCCGGCGATCGCCTGGCCGACCGCGCCGGTCCCGATGACAGCAAGCGCCGGCATCGCTTAGATCCT
>CAWAAK010000023.1:0-2387548 GCA_963780005.1 uncultured Actinomycetota bacterium
CGACCGGCCCGGACTGCTGCTCGCGACGGTGCTGAAGTCGTCATCCATCACCGCGCCGGGCCTGGCATGGTGGGCTCCGGTTGCGCGACGTTCGCCGGTTCGACGGTTCCGACAATGTGCTGCTGAGCTTCGTCCCCCGCCACAGCTGAGGTCAGGCGGGCTCCTCGACGACGTCGGGTCGGCCGCGAATCATCGAGAACAGGCGATCCCAGAGCCGGACGATCTGCGGTGGTGACAGGGGCGGCAGCGTATGGGCCGCCCCGATCGACATCAGATGCGCAATCTCGGCGAAGTCGGCCGCTGCCTTTTCGTCGATCACCATGGCTTCGAACTGGGTTCGCAGGTACTCGAGGCGCGTGCGGTCGATCCGGTCGAGGTACTCCCGGGCCAGCGGATCGCTCGACGCCCAGCTGCGGACGGCGTTTTCCAGGCGCGGCCGGCCACCTTCCGCAGCCATGACGTCTTCGATGATCTGCCGCAGCCGGGGTTCGCCGGCGGGCGATGGCGCGGCGTTGGCCCGGTCGATGAACGCCTGGTTCTCCCGCGCCTCGAAGTAGTCCAGCAGGGCCCGGCGGTACCCCGGCATGCCGTCGAAGTGGTGGTAGAAGGAGCCCTTGCTCAGCCCGAGGCGCGCCGAGAGCGCCTCGATGGTGAGCGCGCCGGGGCCGGACTCGGCCAGGATCTCCAGACCCTCGTGCAGCCATCGCTCCCGAGTCTTCATGTCCTCGCCGTCCGCTCGAGTCGTTCCCGTGGCCCGCACCAAGGTCGTCCAGCGCGCCCTCGCTGATTCGGGCGAGTGTAAGACCGTACGGTCTGGTGCGGTGGGACGTCACGGGTTGGCCGGTTCAGAGGCAGGCGTGCGCGCCGGAGCCGTGCCTGCCGGCACCATCGGGCTGCGACGGGGTAGGCCCCGACCTCGCGTAAGACGGATCCAGATCTCCGCGGCCAGCAAGTGCAAGACCAACGCCGCTTCCACGCCGCCAGCGACAGCGCCACCACCTGCTCGTACGTCGGGTCGGTCACGGCCAGGAGAGCGGGGATGAAGATCACCCGCTGAGTCGCGATCGCCAGCGCGATGGCGAATGCCCTGATCATCCATCCTCGGTGCCGACTCAATCGACGCGCCAGGCCGACGATCCCCAGCTAACCGAAGAACACGCCGAACAGCGGTGCTCGGCCGGCCCTCTTCACCGGTGCCCCTCGTTCTTGGTGGCGTCGGTGGCCTCCAACGGCGAGGTTCGGATCGCCGGAGTCGGGCTCATCAGGAGCTGACGTGCCGTCCGGCGATGCAGCGGCGCGATCAAGGCCCAGAGTGCCCGGGTGAGCGCCGGCCGGCGGAACCTCAGAACGGTGGTGAGGCGCCGGCCGGTCGGTCCGACTTGCCGGGCGATCATCGTGGTCCGCATCAGCCCGTCCTCGCCGTGGAGATGGAGAAGATCGGGCGTGGACGCGACGATCAGGAAGCCGCTGAACTCGTGCGGCGACGCCGGAGTCGATTCGCCCAGACTCATCGCGCGGGCGATCCAGTCCACCAGCTTCGGCGTCGCGGCCATCCCGGCACGTATCCAGTCCACTGGTGGAGTCGCATCCGGTTCGGTGAAGCCCACTTCGAAGGCGTCCGCGTAGTCCCACGGCCCGCCGGCCAGTGCGATCGGGTCTGTGACGTCGACGCGCCACGTCTCCTCACCTGTCTTGGTCTTTCGGAGGTCCTTCTTTGATCCCATACTCGAAACATACCGTACTGTATGGTACTAGGGCGAGATTGAATGCTGGGCGAAATGGGGACCGACATGCCGATGCTGCACCTGTCTGCCGGGACACTCGATTACGAAGAACAGGGGAGTGGGCCGGCCGTCGTGTTGCTGCATGGCGTTCTCATGGGCCCCTCGTTGTGGGATCGCACGCTGGCGTTGCTGCCGCCCGGGTTTCGCTACATTCGACCGCTGCTCCCGCTCGGAGCGCATCGCCAGCCGATGAACGCTGAAGCCGATTTGAGTCTGGCGGGGCAGATCCGGCTGCTGGCGGAATTCTTGGACGCGCTCGACCTGAGCGACGTCGCGCTGGTACACAGCGACTGGGGCGGGGGTCTCTTGCTCACGGCGTACAACCTGGACCGCCGCATCGGCCGTCTGATCATCCTGCCCTGCGAGGCGTTCGACAACTTCCCGCCCGGTCTCCCCGGGCGGGTGGCGGCCGCGGCCGCTCGGCTCCCGGGTGGGCCGGCCCTCGGAGCGCGCCAGCTCCGGATCCGCTGGCTACGCCGGTCGCCGCTCCTGTTGGGAGCCATGGCCAAACGTTCGATCGCCGACGAGTTGGTCTACGAGTGGACCGAGCCGATGCTGAGGGACAAGCGGATCCGGCGTGATTTCGCCCGCTACGCATCCGGCCGCCACGACCGACGCCTCCTCATCGCCCAGACCGAGGCGCTGTGCACCTTCACCGGCGAGGCCCTGGTGCTCTGGTCCCCGGAGAACACCGTCATGCCGCCGGAGCATGGCCGGCGGCTTGCCGACCTCCTCCCCCGAGGACGGTTGATGGAACTCGACGACGCGTTCGTGTTGTCCATGCTCGACCGACCGGGCGCCGTCGCAGATGCAATCGGCTCGTTTCTGGTGGCGACCCGTCCCACGGCCGTATGACGCCGGCGAGAACCGTCGGCCCGGTCGCGATGAGCGTCGACCCCGGTGATGCCTCAGCCGAGATCAGGGCCATTTGCCCGCTTGTGTCGGGAGACGGTCGGACTCGGTGGGGTTGTGGTGTCGTTTGGCCGCCCGTGTGGGGAGACGGTCGGCCGCGGCGTGGTTCGGGTGCCGGGTCGCGGCCCGAGCAGCCGCGACGTGAGCGACACCATTTCTCCTCACGGGCCCGGCTCCTCACCGGTGCTGCCGTCGGCCTGTTCGCGCAGCAGGTCGATGTGGCCAAGGTGGCGTGCTGTCTCCTCGATCAGGTGCAGCAGGATCCAGCGCAGCGACATGTCCCGCTGGGCCGAAACGGCGTCGAGGGACCCGGCGACCATGACGACCGCGTCGCAGCGACGGGACTCGGCCGCGTAGTCGCGCAGGAGGTCGGCCATGGGCGTACCCACGGGCACCCGCCACTCGGCGTCCGGGTCCTGCTCGGTCCAATCGAACCCCAGGCCCTCCTGACCGGCGAAGACGTCGCGCAGCCAGGAGCGCTCCACGTTGGTGAGGTGGCGGACGAGGCCGTGCAGGCCCATGCCGGTCGGGGTCGCCACCGCACCCAGTATGTCGTCGGAGGCGTCGCGCAGCTTCCAGGCGACCAGATCCCGTTGACGCTGGAGCACTCCCATCAGCGTTGTGAACTCGTCCCCATGGTGGGCTGCTTCGGTGATGCCGAAGCGGGTGCCGTTCGCAGTGCCGGTGCCGTCGTCCATGCTGCGCATCTTGCCGTCCTCTCAGCCAATCGCGTTGCCGGGCAGGCCCGTGCGGGCTAGCGTCGCTGTTCTCGCGGGCACGGAGACGTGTCAAGCGCGCCGACGGTACGTGAGCAGATCGGAGCTGCAGATCGATGACGTGTCACCTGGACGCGCTCTGCTTCGACGCGAACGATCCCCTCCGTCTTTCGCGCTTCTGGGCCGGTGTCCTGGGCTGGGCGATGGCTGATGACGCCGGAGAGAGCATCGCAGCAGAGAAATTGGAGCTCCTGCCTAGCGATGACACCGGATTCCGGATCCGATTCCTGCCGACCCAGAAGCAGAAGGCCGGCCAGAACCAGATGCACCTCGATCTGACGAGTACATCGCTGGAAGATCAGCAACAGACGGTGGCGAGATCGCTCGACCTCGGGGCCCGGCACATCGACATCGGTCAGCGGCCGGAGGAGGGTCATGTCGTGCTCGCCGACCCCGAAGGCAACGAGTTCTGTGTTATCGAGCCGGGCAACAACTTCCTCGCGGACTGCGGATTCGTCGGGGCCCTGGCGTGCGACGGCTCACAGGAGGTCGGGTACTTCTGGAGCGGAGCGCTGAACTGGCCGTTGGTCTGGGATCAAGATCAAGAGACCGCGATCCGCTCGCCGCTCGGCGGTCCGAAGATCACCTGGGGCGGTCCGCCGCCGATGACCAAGATCGGGAAGAACCGGCTGCATTTCGACCTCGCTCCAGCCGTGCACGGTGACCAGCAAGTCGAGGTCGACCGTCTCGTCTCCCTCGGGGCGACGCGCATCGACATCGGCCAAGGCGAGGTCAGCTGGGTGGTCATGGCCGACCCCGACGGCCATGAGTTCTGCGTGCTGAAACAGAGTTCGACGGCCTGATCCGCAGCTCCAGTGTCTGGTCAGCACCGGCCGAGCTCGGCTTGCCGGCTTGACCCTTGGCGAACGCTGGTCCGGCTGGAATCGCGAACCCTTCACCTGCGAGAGCCGAGCACACATCTCGGTCTGGCAGATGCAGGCTCAGGTCTTCCTCGCGCGGTGGCTGCAGCCGGGCCAGCGGCGTTATGTCCCTCCACGCGTCGAGGGCCGGCACGTCGGCGGTCAACGCCTCTTGTAGATCGGCCGGCAGGCTGTGCACCGTCCCGGACGGGACACAGCCGGCACTCCAGGCCGCGAGGCCGTTGACCGACTCCGGGCCAGAGGTCAACATGGGCCCGTGGCGGCGGAGCTCGAAGCGGACTATCTGGTGGTCGGCGCGGGTGCGGCGGGCATGGCGTTCACCGATGCCCTTGTCGACCAGGCCGACGTGAGCGTGATCATGGTCGACCGTCGGCACGGTGTCGGCGGACACTGGTTGAGCGCGTACCCCTTTGTACGGCTCCATCAGGCCTCCTCCTTCTACGGCGTCGCGTCGACCCTGCTCGGTGACAATCGAATTCAGGCGGACGGCCCCGAGGCCGGCCTGCACGAGAGGGCAAGCGCGCCGGAGATCTGCGCGTACTACGCCCGGGTGTTGCGCGAGCGCCTGCTCTCGTCCGACCGGGTTTCCTTCTATGCCAACTGCGACTACCTCGGCGACGGTCGATTCGTCTCGCACGTGTCCGGGCGGGGCTATCGGGTACGCGGCCGGCGGCGGGTCGTCGACGCCCGCTACCTCTCCCCGATGATCCCGGCGTCCACCCCAGCGCCGTTCGCCGTCGCCGTCGGCGTACATGCGGTCACCGTGAACGATCTGGTCAACCTGGGCGAAGCGCCCTCGCAGTACGTGGTCGCCGGCTCGGGGAAGACCGCCAGCGACGCCTGCGTCTGGCTGCTCGACAACGGCGTCGATCCCGATGCCATCGTCTGGGTACGTCCCCGCGACCCGTGGATGCTCGACCGTGCGGTGGTCCAGCCGGACCCCGTTGTTTTCCTGGGCACGGCGGCCGACATCCTGGAGGCAGCGGCGGCGGCCAGATCTCCAGAGCACTTGTTCCTCCTCATGGAGGAAGCGAGGTTGATGCTGCGGTTCGACCGGTCCGTGACTCCCACGATGGCCAAGATTCCGACGCTCGCCAGGTGGGAACTCGACCGGCTGCGGACCATAGAGCACGTCGTGCGGCTCGGCCACGTACAGCACGTGGAGCCCGGCCGGTTGCTCCTCGCCGACGGCGATGTCGCCATCGCTCGAGACGCCGTGGTCGTGCACTGCGCTGCCTCGGGACTGCAATACCCGCCGTTGGTGCCCGTCTGGGGTCCCGAGGCGATCACCCTACAACCGATCCGGACCACCTTCCCCTGTTTCGGTGCCGCACTGGCCGGCCACGTCGAGGCGACACTCGAGGACGACGCCGAGAAGAACAGGCTGTGCCCGCCCGCACCGTTCTCCAACACACCGGCCGATTGGGCGCGGCAGCAGGTGCTCGGCGCCCGAGCGTCGTCGTTCAAGTCGCATCCCCACATCAGGGATTGGGTCGACACGGTGGCCCTCAACCCGGCACGCGTGCCGGCCGAGTTGGCCGACTCCGCCGCCGTGAACGCAGCCAAAGAGCGGTTCAGTCGGCAGGTGGGTCCGGGGATGGCCAAGATGGCCCTGCTCGCCGGGATGTCCGGGGAGTAGAACTCGCTCTGGCAGCCAGCCCGCCCGCAGCCGTGAGGACAGAGGTGGCGATCTCGTTCAGCATCAGGTTCTCGGTTCCGCGGCCCCAATCGACAGCGGCAGGTTGGCTGCCCGACGACCAGCGCCGGCCCGAGAACCGACCCTGACGATTCCGGGCGGCCTCGAGCACGTCCAACGCGTCACCCGCGCGCGGGTCACCGAGACGATTGACAGCGGTGAGCAACCGTAGTCCCTGCAGGACGTCGTAGTGCCAGTACGGCGGGTAGTGCGGCACGATCCAGGAGGGGTGGATCGGCTCTCGTGTCGAAGTCGACCGGAACAGCCGATGCTCCAGCAGCAACTCCGCGGTGCGCTCGGCGGCACGACGAGCGTCCGCATCGCCCGTCGCATCGGCGTAGGTGGCGAGGCCCAGGGCCGGAATCGCCGACTCGTGGAACGAGGAGCGCCACGCGTCTGGGTGACGGTCGCAGTTCCAGCCGCCGTCGGGCCATTGCCAGTCGAGCAAAGCGTCGACCAGGTGTCGCGTGCGCGGATCGTCGGCGTAGCCCAGGCGGGACAGCGCGTACACCGCATTGCCTTCGATGGATGCATGCCGGCGGGCACGGCCGGCCACCCGCAGGACCCTTCCCGCTTCCAGTCCGGGGAGCAGCCAGGCCAGCTCGGCGTCAACGCCCACGGCGAGCCGCTCCGCGGCGACCGGCCTCTCGGCATCGGCGATCTCGACCAGCCGCCAGTGCGTCCCCGTCCACTTCGCGTACGGGTTACCGCCGGGGAAGGCGAGCAGCCGCTCGACCAACTCCTTCGTAGAGCTCACCATCCCATCTTGCTGCGACAGCGCACACACCCCGCGATGTGGTCGAATCAGTGGATCGCCGGGTGCAGACAGGAGGCGCTATGGGTGAGTTCGCGCAGCAGGACGGCGAGCATCTGCGACTGATCTGGCCGCAGTGGCAAGGTGGCGGGACGGCGAGCGTCCGCGAGCTGGCCGCAGAGTTCCCGTTCGATGTCGGTCGGCGTGGCTACGCGGTCGGATCGGCCGTGCTCGCAGCGGTCCTGCCGACCCATTCCGGGCCGTCGGCCACCGTTCCGGTCTCGATGGCCGTTTCCGCACTCGTCGGCCAAGCTGATGAGGAGGTCCAGGCGCTGCTCCCTGCCACCATCGCCCCGGACCGGGTCGCCCTGGTCGGGCTTCATGCCTGGACCGAGGACGACTACCCCCACATCGCCGAGTGGGGACTGCCGTCGTTCAGTCCAGATCAGCTGCGAGATTCGAGCGAACCAATGCTGGACTGGTTGAGGGCCACCGGCTGTTCGTGGGTCGCAATCCACTTCGACGTCGACACCATCGACAGCGACGAGATCGAGCTGGGCCTCGGCGCCGAGCCCGACGGACTGACCAGTGCGGAGGTGCGGCAGATCCTCGACGACGTCGGCCGGATGGCGGAGGTGGTCGGACTCACGATCGCCGAGTTCATCCCACGGCAGGTGATGCACCTGCAGCAGATCCTCACGAGCTTTCCGCTTCTCAACGGCTTGGTCTCGCCGGTGGGGGAGCCCGCAGGTTCGTCGGCGCAGGAGGTTCGCGCGTGTTTGGAGCTTTGACCCTGAACGACATCGTGCTGATCGACGGCACCGGCGCTCCTGCGGTCCCCGGTACCCGGGTGGTCGTCGACGACGGAGTTGTCGTGAAGATCGAACGTGCCGCGGGAGACGGCGCCGGGCCGGATGTTGTGCAGGGTCACGGTCGGTGGCTGCTGCCCGGGCTGTGGGACACCCACATGCACCACGGCTTCAGCGCCGGCGGGCTGACCTCGGCGGAGGAGTTGTCCGGCGAGCAGCTGCTGCTCAACTGGCGGGCCTATCTGCGCAGCGGGGTCACGTCCGTGGTCAGCACGGGTGACGATCCTCATCGGATGATCGCCGCCCGGGCGGCCGAGCGCGCCGGCGAGCTCGTCGGGCCACGGATCTTCGCGGCGGGCAGCGTGCTGACCGCTCCAGGCGGGCACCCCGTCGCGACGCTGCTGCACGGCCACGCGATCGGCGTGGGCGACATCGCCGTCGAGCTCGACGACGCGGCCGCCGCAACGGCGCATGTCCGCACCGCCCTCGAGGAGCAGGGTCTCGACCTCGTCAAGGTCATCTACAGCACCATCCCCGGCGACGGTCCTCGGCTACGCCGGGACGTGCTGAACGCGGTCGTCGCGGAAACTCACCGCTGCGGCCGTCCCATCGTCGCCCATGTGGCGACAGCCGCGGAGGCGGCGGAGGCGGTCGAGGCGGGCGTCGATGGCCTGGAGCACATGGTGCTGGAAGGCGATGATCTGCTCGACGCCACGTTCGCGATCATGGTCGAGCGGGGTGTGTTGTGGACGCCGACGCTGTCGCTGTTCGACCGGATGGCGCACGACCTGGACATGTCGTACGTCTGGGGGCACCGTCCCCAGGGGTTCGTGAGCGGGACAGTGCTTCGCAGTATCGAGGAGTGGGCGGCTCGCGGGGTACGGCCGCCGCCCGGTGCGCCGGTCCCTCCGTGGGAGCGAACGGTCGAATTCGCCGGCCGGGCGCACGCCGCCGGGGTCCGTCTGGTTGTGGGGACGGACGCCGGGATGACGGCGGTTTTCCACGGGCTTGCCGTGCACCGCGAGCTCGAGCTGCTCGTGCGAGCCGGACTGACCCCCGGCGAGGCCCTGTCGGCGGCAACGGCCGTGGCCGCCTCGAAGGTGGGCGCATCGACCCGGCTGGGGACGATCGAAGTGGGCAAGGAGGCGGACCTGCTGCTGCTACGCGACGACCCGCTCGCCGACATCCGGAACACCCGCTCGATCGACCTGGTCGTCAAGCGCGGGGTGCCGTACGACCCCGACGACCTCACTATCGATAGCTGACGGCTCCGAGCCCTCCACCGCGGGTCGGCTCGACGGAACCGGGTCGCGGCCGGGTCCGCACAAGAAGCACCACAGTCCTCTTATCGGCCGCCGAGTTGCCGCGGAGCACGAGCCGCCTCGTCGCCGAGCTTCCTGTCAAAATCACAGGAGGACCGTAAATCGTCGGTCGTTGCCGCGGATCAGTCCACGCCGTATCGGGGTGGCCGGAAGACGAGACAGTAGTCCTGCGTGAACCAGTGTTGCGTCTGATCCCAATCGAGGACGATCTCGCGTTCGAACTCCATGACGTCGGCCAGCGCAGTTCCGAGATCCCACGCCAGTCGAGTGGCCACGAGGTTCGCGACGTTGACCACGATGTGCGCCCCGGGATCGCAAGCTCGCACAGCAATCTCCCGGTACAGAGTGCGCAAATCACGGAGATACTCCAGGTAGTTGCCATCCATGGTCCGGTAGCCGGTGAGCGGGTTCTGCGGGTGATCCTCACGGGTCATATACGGCGGGGACGAGATACTCAGATCGACCTTGGGCACCGAGTCCCAGTCCACGTCGCGGACGTCTCCGAGCCGGACCGCAGCCGGGTCGTGTAGACGTGACCGTGCGAAGGCCAATCGGTCCGGCAGGATCTCGAAGCCGATCGGAGCTCGGCCCAGCCGCTCAGCAACGGACAGCGTCGTCCCGAACCCTGCGAATGGATCCAGGACCACTTGACCAGGAACCGTGTAGGTGTGAACGAAGGCCTCGACCATCTCAGTGGAGAAGCAAACATCGCCAGCGTGCTCATCGGGTCGATCCGTCCTGGCGCGATCCGCCCGGACCCGCAAGACCGGGGGCAGTGGCCCCGACCCAAGATCATCCAAGTCGCTCACAGCCGCCGACGGAAACTACGCGTGGACATCAGCGCGCTCCGGAAGCTCGTTCAGCGGCTCGAAGCTCATGGCCCCGTAGCGGAGCGTTCGCTCGCCGTCGAAAATGACCGACTCACCGACCGAACCGTAGCCGCCGCCGGCGGCGATCCGGAATCGATCCGACTCGACGACCTCGAGCTCGTCGACATCCTCGGTCGGCTCCCAACTCGTCGGATCGATGGCCAACATGCGGCTGCCGACCACGCCGATGTCGACCACGGACCACAGACTCCGCCAACGACCCGTGTGGGCCAGCACCTCGGCGCTGAACCCCGGAGTCTCCGGCGGATGCGACCGGGCGTCGTCGATCAGCTTCAACACGCCTGCGGCGAGCTGGCTGGCCGGACCGTCGATGGCGTTGGTGAGCGCCGTGACGACGAGGCCGTCGTCTGGATCCAACAGTGTTCGGGTGATGTGGCCGGGGAAGCCGCCGCCGTGGCCGACCGTGCGATGCTCGCCGAAGGACTCGCTGGCCATGCCCAGGCCGTAGCCGGGACCGTCCGGCCGCCGCGGATCGATGACGTTCGCGGTCCGCTGCATCACTCGCTTGGAGCGGTCGGTGATCAGCCGGGTGTCGCCCAAAGCGTGCGCGCTGAAGTACACCATGAGGTCCTCGGCGGTGGAGGTGACCCCGGCGGCGGCGTCGAGGGCGCGCGTATCCACCGGTTCGATCGGGTGCCGTCGTGGACCCGTGGTCAGGCCGGTGTAGCCGCGGGCGTAGTCCGCGGTCCGTGCCGGCAGGTACGACCCCGCGGTGTTGGACAGACCGAGCGGTTCGGCGATCTGCTGCCGGACCAGGTCGACGTACCGCTCACCGGTCGTCGACTCGATGACCGCACCGAGCAGTCCGTAGCCCAGATTGCTGTAGGCGAAGAGTTCGCCGGGCGGACGTTTGGCCCCGGCCCGGACCATCGTGACCAGTTCGCCGCGATCGGGGAACGGCTGGTTGCCCTGCCAGAAGTCTCCGTCGGTTCCGTCGCGCAGCACACCGGCGGTGTGCTCGAGCAGCTCCCGGATCGTGATGTCGCCGATCTCATCCTCGGCGAACTCGGGTAGATGATCACTGAACCGGTCGTCCAGCGCGAGCTCATCCCGCTCGACCAGCTGCAGGACAAGGGTGGCCGTGAAGGTCTTGGAGTGCGACGCGATCCGGAACAGGTGACCGGTCCGCATCGGTTGCCGACGCTCGAGATCGGCGTATCCGTAGGCGCGGGAGAAGATCAACTTCCCCCGGCGGCCGATGGCCACCTGGGCGCCCGGCGTCCGGCTGTGCCAGACCCGGTAGGTCAGCCAGCGATCGATGGTGGCCAGCGTGGCGTCGTCGAGGACCGTATCGCTCTCAGTCATGATCAGGTTCGCTGTCGGGTCACGCTTCACGGACAGCCTTGACGTAACGCCGGTACTGCCACGCCCCCACGGTGCGCAGGAAGAGCCGCGCCGGGAAGGGGACGCTGGCGAACATTTCCTTGCGCTCTTCCGGCGTCGCGTCCTCGATCAGCATGCCGAACAGGATGGGCAGATCGGCGTTGTCGATCTCGGAGAACCCGTGCTGACCGACCGCCTCCCACTCCTGCTGCGACATCGCACGGGCCGCGATCGGCAGGATGTGCTCCTCCTCGTCGTCGAGATGCTCGAGCAGGGCAGCGCGCAATTCGTCGATGGTCGTCGCCAGCTCCCGGCTGACCGCAGGATCGGCACCGGACTCCCACCGGTCGATGAGGCTGGACAGCTGCTGAACGAGCACCTCCACGCGCCCGTGCTGGGCTTCCATCCGGTGGATGACATCCGCCGACGGCGCGGCTCGTTCGAGCAGGATCGGCCAGAGCATGACGTCCTCGCCGGTGTGGTGCACGTGGATTCCGCGCAGGGACAGTCGGAGATGGCGGCTCAGTGTCGCCGTCCGGGCGGCATCACCGGCCCGTACGCCCTGGATGAGTGACGGCAGCAGCGCCAGCTCGCGCCGAAACGCACGGTGCACGACGATCATGTCGTGCACGTCGGTCAGCTGGCCGTCGCGCGGTTGAGAGATGTCGGTCACCTGGCAAGCATCCCGCGCCTCGACGAGGAGCGCATCCCATGTCCGTCCCCGGCAGACGACACGGGAAAGGCAAGGAGTTGTCCACTCCTTGCCACTCCCAACGTATAGCGCACCCGGGGTCTTGCGGCAAGACCCGGGTGGTGCCCCAGAATCTCTGTGCCGTGGGCAGAACCTGCGGCAATCGGGGATTCGGATGGGGGTTTTCATGATCGACGTGATCATTGTCGGGGGCGGACCGACCGGGCTGATGTTGGCCAGCGAGTTGCGGCTGCAAGGCGTGAATGGGCTGGTGCTGGAGAAGGAGGCGGAGCCGACCCGGGTTGTCCGCGCGCTGGGCCTGCACGCGCGCAGTGTCGAGGTGATGGACCAGCGCGGTCTGCTGGAGCGGTTCCTCGCGCTCGGCCAGCAGTATCCGGTCGGCGGCTTCGCCGGTATCGCCAAGTTGCCGCCGGATCGCCTGGACACGGCCCATCCGTACATCCTCGGGATCCCGCAGACCACCGTCGAGCGCCTCCTGACCGAGCACGCCGGAGAGCTCGATGTCGAGATACGGCGCGGCTGCGAACTGGTCGGTCTGAGCCAGGACGACGACGGGGTGAGTGCCGAACTGGCCGACGGGACGCGGCTGCGGTCGGGCTACCTCGTCGGCTGTGACGGTGGCCGCAGCATGGTGCGCCGGTTGCTGGGGGTCGGCTTCCCCGGTGAGGGTGCCCGGACCGAGTGGCTGCTGGGCGAGGTGGAGGTGACCGCGGCGCCGGAGACGATTGCCTCGGTGGTGGCCGAGGTCCGCAAGACGGACCTCCGGGGCGGTGTCGGCCCCGTCGGGGAGGGCGTGTACCGCGTGGTCGTGCCCGCCGAGGGGGTGGCCGAGGACCGCACGATCCCGCCGACCCTCGAGGAGGTGAAGCAGCAGCTGCAGGTGTTCGCCGGCACCGATTTCGGGGTGCACTCACCACGGTGGCTGTCCCGCTTCGGCGACGCCACTCGGCTGGTCGAGCGGTACCGGACCGACCGGGTGCTGCTGGCCGGTGATGCGGCGCACATCCATCCCCCGCTCGGCGGGCAGGGTCTCAACCTCGGCATCCAGGACGCGTTCAACCTGGGCTGGAAACTGGCCGCGACGGTCAACGGCTGGGCACCGGAGGGACTGCTCGACAGCTACCACGCCGAACGACATCCGGTGGCCGCCGCCGTGCTGGACAACACCCGAGCACAGACCGTACTGATGTCGGTCGAGCCGGGTCCGCAGGCCGTGCGGCGGCTGATGTCGAACCTGATGGACTTCGAGGTGGTGAACCGGTACCTGATCGAGCTCATCACCGGGATCGGAATCCGCTACGACCTCGGCGAGGAGCATGAACTGCTCGGCCGGCGGCTGAGGGACGTCCGGCTGAAGCGGGGCCGCCTCTACGAGCTGATGCACAGCGGCCGCGGGCTGCTCCTCGACCCGACCGGCCGGCTCTCGGTGGCGGGCTGGGCCGACCGGGTCGACCACGTCGTCGACGTCAGCGAGGATCTGGACCTGGCTGCGGTGCTGCTGCGACCGGACGGCCACGTGGTCTGGGTCGGCGCAGATCAACAGGATCTGCTCAGCCACCTACCCACCTGGTTCGGTGCCGCCGTCGCCTAGCGCGTGGCCAGCCCGCCTGACCGCTCGAACCGACCTGGTTCATCCGCTCCTGGCTCGAGTCGATCCCGAACGCGGGAAAGGGCCATTGTCTTGCCCTACCGTTTCTGACATGGTCCGAGTCTGGAGCCGGGTCGCGCTCGCCGGTGCTGCGCTGCTGGGTGCGGCGGCGGCCGTCCAGCAGGCGCTCACTCTGCGAGATCGGCGTCGCTACCCGGCGCCCGGCACGGTGGTCGAGGTCGACGGCCGTCGGATGCACCTGCAGGTCAGTGGAGCCGACAGCGGTGGACCGACCGTCGTGCTCGAGGCGGGTATGGGGTCGTTCTCGCCGAATTGGCACTGGGTTCAGCAGGAGCTGGCCGGCACCGTACGCAGTGTGGCGTACGACCGGGCGGGACTGGGCTGGAGCGAGTCCACCAGCCGAGCGCGCGACGCCGGGACGATCGCCGATGATCTTCGGCGGATGCTGAGCGCGGCGGACCTCGAGCCGCCGTACGTGCTCGCCGGACACTCCTTCGGTGGCCTTCCGGTGCGCGCTTTCGCTGACCGGTACCCCGAACTCACCGCCGGACTTGCCCTGGTCGACGCCTCCCACCCCGATCAGTGGGCGCGCTGGCCGGTGCCGTACGCGGACCGGATGCTCGCCGGCTCGCAGCGGGTCTTCGCGATTCTCGGCTGGTTCGGATTCCTGCGTGCTTTGAACCTTGCCGCCGGGATCTCCGACGGCTTACCGGCCCGCCAGATCGCCGAGCTTCGGGCGGGCTCCGCGCTTCCCGAGTTTGCGGCCGCTGAGGCCGCTCAGACCCGCGCCTGGGCCATCAGCCGTGAACAATTGAGGGCCGCCGGGCCGCTCCGCGACCTTCCGCTCGTCGTGCTCGCCGTGAGTGAGCAACCCGTCGGGGGTGAGCTACTCAGCGAGCTGCAACTCGAGCTCGCCCAGCTGACCGAGAACGCCGAGTTCCGCATCGTGCAGGGCGCCGGCCACGAATCGTTGATCTCTCAGCGCGAGCACGCGCTGGTCGTCGCTGCGGCCATCCGCTCGGTGGTGCAGGCGGCGAGGCAGGGATCGTGATCCGTAGGGACGCACCTCGTACGGCCGTTCCTGCATGGGTTGCGGCTTCTTGCAGGGTGCACACCCCATGCAGGAAGCAGGAAACCCTTCAGGAGCCGAGATCGGCGGGGCGTGTACGAGGGCCCGAATCGCGAATGCCGTGCGGGTAGGGCGCGTGGCTACGATCGGCTTCATGAGCAACCGGGAGGCGGCGCCACTCGAAACGGTCTGCCTCACCGGCGACGAATGCGTGGGCGTCGATCTGCTGGAGCCCCGGGAAGTTCCGCTCGGTGGACCGCGAGCGATGACGGTACGGCGAACCCTGCCGCAACGCCGGCGGAGCCTGATCGGCGCCTGGTGCTTCCTCGATCACTACGGCCCGAACCGCGTCGCCGATGTCGGGGGGATGAACGTTGCCCGGCACCCGCACACCGGGCTGCAGACGGTCAGCTGGCTCTTCACCGGGGAGATCGAGCACCGTGACTCGGCCGGGTTCCACGCCCTCGTACGTCCTGGCGAAGTCAACCTGATGACCGCCGGCCGCGGGATCAGCCACTCGGAGATCTCCACCCCCGATACCGAGATCCTGCACGGGGCCCAGCTGTGGGTGGCCCTGCCGGACGGCGCCCGGCACACGGCCCCCGACTTCGAGCACTACCGTCCCGAGCCGGTGACCGGACCCGGCTGGGAACTGCGCGTGTTCCTCGGCACCTTGACCGGGAGTGTCTCCCCGGTGCGCACGCACAGCGCCCTGGTCGGTGCTGAGTTGCTTCTGCAGCCGCAGAGCGAGCTGCGGCTTACCGTCGAAACGGGATTCGAACACGGATTGCTCGTCGACACCGGTGACGTCACCCTCGACGGGCATTCGGTCCCGGTCAACGATCTTGCCTACCTGCCCACCGGGCACTCCGACCTGGTCCTCGTAGCCGGGGACCGGCCGGTGCGAGCCCTCCTGATCGGCGGGGAACCGCTCGACGAGCAGATCGTCATGTGGTGGAACTTCGTGGGCCGCAGCCACGACGAGATCGTCCGCTATCGCTCGGAGTGGATGGCCGAGATCGGCGCGGAGGGATCCTCGCCGCACGTGATCACGACCGACCACGCCCTCGTCGCGCCCGGCGGAGCGCCCCAGCCCAGATTCGGGACCTTTCCACCCGGGGAACCGGACCCGCTGCCCGCTCCTACGCTGCCCAACACCCGCATGCGTCCTCGAGGCTGAACTCGCCCCCGCGTCGGGTCATCGTTGGGACCGGCTCGGTGGCGTCCCCGCCATGACCTTGCGCAACGGCGACAACTGATCAGCGGAGTAGTCGCTCGGCCTTACCCCCGAACCCGGAGAGCGCGTCGGCGGGTGGGACCGGGGTCGGCCAGTCCTCCGAGCGCCAGGGTGCGAGAGGAGCGGACGTGTCCGGCCACCAGCTCGGCGGCGCGACCCGCGGTTCGGCCGTCTGCCGCGGGTCGGCCGCGGCGGTCACGTACGCGGGCATCGACTCGAGTCCGGCGAATTCCACCCGAACCCGCGGAGTTCCCGGTGGCAGGGGAGGGTAGTTGGTGACCACGGTGGCGACCTTGTCCGGGCGCTGCAGCAGCTTCGCCCAGCCGCGCAGGTCGCTGCACAGGCACTCGCGGGTGCCAACGCCGCCGGTCACCAGGCGGCTGCGCCGGATGCCGCCGTCGGCCAGGCGAAGCACCGGTCCGCTCGCGGTCACCGGATTGGCCACCACGACGGCGGTGTCCGGATCGGCGAAGGGGGGCTGCGACGCATCGTCGACGCCCCCGCCGCCGGTCACCGAGACGATCGCCCACTCGAGACTGGTGAATGTTGCCCCGGCCAGCACCCGGCGCACCTGTAGGCGGAAGACCTGCTCGTCCGCACCGTGCCGGAACATCGGCGAAACGCTTTCGAGCGCGTCGATGCCATCGGGCCGGGTCAGGTCGACCGCTCGGTCGGCGACCGGCAGCTGCCCGACGGCGGTCAGCGGCACGCGACCGAACTGCGGCACCGTCGCCACGGCCACGTCCACGCTCCGGGTGGCGGCCGGTAGGGCCGGGAAGGCGGTCTGCAGCAGCGAGGTCACCCCGATCCGGAGCTGGCGCTGGACGAGCCACATCGGCGTGCACAGACACCGGTCCGGTCTGTCGGCGGTGAGCAGCGGTCGGTAGAGGCGGGTTTGACCGGCGTCCACGATGGCGATGTCCGGTGCGCTCCGGCTGCGGCGGGACAATCCGAGGTCAATGGATCGGGGGACCAGATCGCCGATGTTCAGGTTGGGTGCGCGCAGTGGGGTGATCGACCAGTCCAGCACGGTCGCCGTCTCCAGCCTGCGGACCGCGTGGACGGCGATCCGGACCTCCAGGTCCAGTCCCTCCGCCGAGGTCCACACGTCCTCGCCCACGACGGGCAGCCCGGGGTTGCTCGGCGGCAGCGTCGGCCTGGTCGGCCGCGGCGCGGGGAGTTCGCTCACCTCGTCGGTTTCGGGGCCGGGCCGACCGAACAGTCCGGGCTCCCGCTCGGCGTACGTGCAGCCGGCGAGCAAGACAGCGGCGAGCAACCCGCCCACCAGTGCACCTCGAATAGCCGCCGGACAGCCTCCGGTCATGCTCGGATCGTACGTCCAACCGCGGCGGGTCATCGGTCAGCTGCACAGGCTCCAACTACGAGCTGTTGAGAGCCGTGGCACGCCCGTACTCAGGGTCAGCGCCCGATTCAGCTCGTGACCACCAAAGACCCGGCAGTGCTGCGCCTCTTCAGCGTTGCAGACAAGGGGGGAGCCGGCATAGGCCCAGGTCTATGGCGGCCGCATTCCGATGCTGGGAGCCTGGCGTTATCTGGATCCGCCGGCGGTTTGCGAGTCCCGACGGGCGCTTCTGGGTCCAACGTTTGTCCGCGTTGAGAATTGGGGCGGAGGCTTCCCACCGACATGAGGTCGTATGGACCGGATCGGGATCGGCGACAATTCTCGCCGCGGCCGTGCTGCACGCCCCGGTATCTGCGGGGTCTTGGCACGACCATGCTGTTGGCGGTCGCCCTGTTGGTGTCCTGCACGTCGAGCCCGACCTCCAACCTTCCCTCAGGCGCGGCGTCAGGAACGGGGCCGCCGACGGTGAGCGGCGGACCGACCGCGTCTCCGGCTGGCGCCGACTCGGCCTATGCACCTGAGCCGTGCGCGGACTTCAACCCGATCTTCGATGGTGCACCCGAGCTGGACCTCCCGGCGACTGCCGACTGCGGCTATCTGACGGTGCCAGAGAACCGCACAAAGCCAGCAGGCCGGACGATCCGGATCGCGGTCGCGCGGCTTCCCGCTGTCGCGGCGCAGCCTGAGCCGGACCCCATCCTCTATCTCGCCGGAGGACCTGGAAACACGAGCTTCGCAAACGCCGTCGGACTTGCTGAGGCCGGATGGAACACCGACCGGGATGTCATCCTGATCGACCAGCGGGGCACGCTCAAGGCCCAGCCGCTGCTCGCCTGTCCCGAAGTCGATGAGTATCACCGAGCCGCTGTGCATCTGGCCCCGACCCGTCCGCGCGCCGCCGCCGAGGAGGTGGCGGCTGTTCGGACCTGTCGGGCTCGCCTCACCGCCGACGGGTGGGACCTCTCGGCGTTCAACACGACGGAAGCTTCCGCCGACGTGGCGGACCTTCGCGTAGCGATGGGGATTGCGGAGTGGAACGTCTACGGCGTCTCCTACGGCACCGATCTCGCCCTGCAGACGCTGCGCGACCACCCGGCCGGCATTCGCACGGTGGTGCTCGACTCCGTCCTGCCGCCCCAGGTCAACCTCATTGCGCAGGGGTGGCCCAACGCCGCCCTTGCCTATCGGTCCTTGTTCGACGCCTGCGCGAGCCAGCCCGACTGCGCGACGGCATTTCCAAGCCTCGAACGGGAGTTCCGTTCCCTGGTCAACACGCTCACCTCGCGGCCGCGGGTGGTCAAGGTGACCGATCCGGCGGCGCAGGCGACGGTCGATGTCGTCATCGACGGCTACACACTGGCCAATCTGGTCCTGGTGAGTATGGCGCCTGGCTCGATCACCGGCGTGCCGGCTCTCATTCACGACCTCGCTGTCGGCGACGGCACGGTCGCCGCGACCGCGCTCCTCCGCCGCCCACCGATCGGCCTGGCCGGTTGGGGCTTGAACTACGGTGTCCATTGCCGTGAGCAGGCACCCTTCACCGACCGACGCGAGGTCGAAGCGTTGGCCCGCAAGGCGTTCCCTGAATTCCCGGGAGCTGTCTTGGCCCGAGTGCCGCAGCTCTTCACCCCGTTACAGAACTGCGCCGCCTGGAACGTCCCGGCCGCTCCCAACTCCGTGCGGACTGCGGCGATCAGTGACCTGCCGGTGCTCATCTTCGCCGGCGGCCTCGACCCGATCACTCCGCAGATCTGGGCGGAGGCAGCGAAGTCAGGGCTCTCCCGCTCCCGGCTGATCCGTGCCCCGAGCGCCGGCCACGACGTCATGCACTGGGAGTCGGCATGCGCGGTCCCGCTCATGCATAGTTTCCTGAACGCGCCGCTGGATGCTCTGAGCGACTGCCTCGCTACGGCAGCGATTCCGATGTTCGACACCGAATGATGGTCTTGAGCCGCTTGGTCGCCGCGGGTTTGACGCTCGGCGTGGTTTGTCTGCTGGTGGCCTGCACGATGCCGGCGTCACCACGACCTCAGCCTTCGCCGGCTGCCAGTGCGCCGGCCTCGCAGCCGTCACCTGGTGCGGCGGAAGCCCTCACGCCCTTGGTGATCACTCCTGTTGCCCCGGATCCCATCCCGGTGCCGGGCACCGACGGCCGGTACCACGTCGTCTACGAGCTTTTGGTCCTGAACGCTTCGGCGCGGGTCGCGACGATCACCAAAGTGGAGACTCTGGCCGATCACGCCGGTGGTGCGGTGGTAGGTGCGATCGAGGGTGCACAGGTGGTGGCACTGTCCTTGATCGTCGGCGACTACCGGCTGCCACCGTTGCCGGCGACCTCTGTGCCCGTCGGTCGGAGTGTTCTGGTGCTCATGGACGACAGCTACGCCGAGCGTGAGGCGATCCCCAGCCAGGTGGTGCATCGGGTTGAGGCCAGCTTCGGGCCGCTGGGCTCCGAGCAGGCGGATTGCGCCAAGAATTTCCCGGATCGCTCGGTGCAGATCGGCGGTGCAGTGACCGTCAGTGACGGTCTGCCGACCGTGATCGGTCCGCCCCTAACGGGGGACAGCTGGGTGGCGGTCAACGCCTGCTGCACCCTCTCCCCCCACCGGGGAGCCATGATTCCGATCGCCGGCCGCATCAACGGATCCGAGCGGTATGCCGTGGACTGGTCGAGATTCGACCTCAAGGCGGAACCCCTCATCGATGTCGAGAAGGGCATCGATGCGAGGTTGCGCGGGGATCCGACCCGCAACGAGAGCTACTTCACGTTCGGCCAGCCAGTGGTGGCCGTTGCCGACGCGACCGTGGTGACCGTGGTCAGCGACCTGCCCGAGGCGCCGCCCGGGACGCTGTTGCCGGGCCTCTCGATCAGCGACGTGGGCGGCAATCGGATCATCTTGGAGCTCGGGAACGGAGTCTTCGCCTTCTACGCCCACCTGCAGACCGGGTCACCGACGGTGCGGGCCGGGGATCCGGTGCGGAAGGGTCAGTTGATCGCCCGGGCCGGCAATTCGGGCAACACCTCCGAAAGCCACCTGCATTTCCATCTGATGGATTCCCCGCTGCCGCTGACCGCCGAGAACGTGCCGTTCGTGATCGACAGTTTCACCTTCGACGGAACCGCGTCCGCCGAGAAGTTGCTGACCGAGCCACCGCCTGGTCCGCGGACGTCCGAGCTGCCCATGATCAACAGCGCTGTCAGCTTCCCCACTACCGGCGGGTGACGTCGGTGGTGAGCTCGGCTCCGCTGAGGCACCGGGTGGCTCGAAGTCGGGTCTGCGGAGCGCGGGTTCGGTGAAGTGGTCGGGGTCGGGATCACCGAGGAGCGCGATGTAGAAGTCGAGTGGAGCGTTGTCGGACGTCGCGAGATCACTCCACCTCCCCGAAGCCCCACCTCCTAGAATCGGGCGGAAGGAGAATCCTGCAACGATCAACGGAGATTCAGCAGCTCACCCATGACGAATTTCAGTGGACGGCCGATTCTGGTCACCGGTGCCAGCGGCGGCATCGGTGGGGCCACCGTTCGGCAGCTGGTCGCGGCCGGCGCCGACGTGATCGCCAGCGGCCGGTCCGAGGAGGCGCTCGGGAAGCTGGCCGAGGAGACCGGCGTCCGGGTTGTGCCGTTCGATCTGACGTCTGAGGACAGCATCCGCGGCGCCCTGGACGATCTCGACGTCTGGGGCGTCGTCAACTGTGGCGGGTTCGGCGGCGAGATCGCGACGCCGATGGAGACCGACATCTCGGTCTTCGATCAGGTGATCGCCATCAACGCCCGCGGTGCGCTGCTGGTCACGAAGTACGCCTCCCGGTCGATGATCAGGCTCGGCAACGGCGGTTCCATCGTGAATGTTTCCTCCCAAGCCGGCCTCGTCGCCCTGAGCGGCCACATCTCGTACGGCTCGTCCAAAGCCGCGTTGGACAACATCACTCGGGTGTCCGCGCTCGAGCTGGGGCCGTACAACATCCGCGTCAACAGCGTGAATCCGACCGTCGTCATGACCCCGATGTCGGCCTCGTACTGGGGTCGGCCCGACATCGAAGGCCCGTTCCTGTCGGCGATGCCGTTGGGCCGCTGGGCCACCGAGGACGAGATCGCGGCTCCGATCGTCTTTCTCCTCAGCGACGGCGCCGCCATGATCAGCGGGGTGTCCCTGCCCATCGACGGTGGATACACCTGCCGATGAGCGCTCCAGCTGGTCGTCATCCGCTCCAGGTTGCGGCCGCGGCACGTCCTCGGGGCACTCTGGTCACCGAGTCCGTACCGCCGCGCGCACGTCGTACCTATGGAGTTTTGTTGCCAGTCTTGCTTTCGGAGCCTGGCGACCTCCGCGGCCCGGTGTCGTTGTACCAGCGCTACCAGGCATCTATTCAGAGCCGACGTGACGACCGCTGATACTCCGAGCCGTCGCCCGCTCGACATCGCTGCCGATCCGAGGAGCATCGCATGACCGCTGCTGAATCCCCATCCGCCGCTGACACCATGACCCTGCACCACGCCGCCCTCTACGTCTCGGATCTGGACAAGACCCGCGACTTCTACACCGGAATCCTCGGCATGGAGGAGATCGACCGGCCCGCCGACTTCACGTTCCCCGGGGCCTATTTCAAGCGCGGTGGGGCCGAGGTCCACGTCGTGGTCGAGACCGAACCAGGCCGCGCCGCGCAGTTGCGTCCGGCGTGGTCTGATCAGGAGCTGCGCACCGGATACGTCGTGCACTTCGCCCTCGAGGTGGCCACGCTGGACGTCTACCGGCAGGCGCTCGCCGCGCGGGGTCTGCAGCCCGTCGGTGGACCACGCATCCGCGCCGACCATGTCGAGCAGATCTACCTCGCCGACCCGGACGGCTACGTCGTCGAGCTGATGTGCTTCCACGATGAGGCGACGGGCGTGCGGCGTCGCGCCGAGCTCGCCGCAGCTGGCGCGGACGTGCCAGTCGCTCCGGGTCACGACACCGCCGAATGATCATGCGTGGTGCCCGCGCGACGCGGCGTGAGTGCCTCCCTCGTCGGCGAGGTGGTCTTGTATAGGTTGATCGCCATGGTCGACCAGCGGGGAAGTCTCGGGCAACTGGCTCCTTTCCACCTCTTGGTGGATCAGGCCGTGTCCGCCATGGGCGCATCGCTGGCTGCGCACCATGACGTCGAGCGGGCCCTGTCTGCGCTCGATGCTGAGCTCAACGGGACAGCGGCAGAGGAGATCATCGACCGCTTGCCCCGTACGCGCTCAGAGCTTCTGGATTCGGTCCGAGAACAACTCGGCGAACAGACGGTCAAGCTGCTCGTCGAACCCCCTGAGCAACACCGACCACGTACGCATCCTGCTGCTGCATCAGATCGACGCCGCCTGGTGGTCACACGTCGCCCCCTACGAGAACCGGGATGCCGTAGACAGCGCACCGGAGCTCCTGAGCCTGCCGGAGCTGCAGAAGGTCGGGCGCCTTGCGCTTCCGGTTCGCCGTTCAGCCCGTCGGCTGGTGGGGCAGAGGGCGCGACTACGTCTTGAAGCGAGCGACGCCCCGGAGCCGACCCCGCGTCGCGGGCATGAAGTTCCTCGTGGCCCGGGCCGAGATCGTGGCGGTTCTCAACGAGATCGCGGACGCGCTGGCCGAACGTGCGCCGTCCGGCACCCCGCCACTGTGGGTGAACAGCATCGTGCGCAGCGTCGAGCATCAACGCCATCTCGGCTGACCTCGGCTATTTCGCCCTGCTGCCCAGTTCCCACTGTTCCGGTTACGGGGCCGATGTCGAGATGACCTGGTACGAAACCTTCGGCGCCGCCGACGCGTTGCAGACGATTCTGTTGGAATACCGCGACCGCGGCGTGCTGAACGTCATCGACGAGGGTCAGGCGTGGCACCTGTGCCTGAGCCCGGATCACCTGGCCACCTACGCCGCCGCGGCGACCGACCTGAGGGGCTGACGTCGGCGGTGTGTGGAATAGCGCTCCTCATGGGGTCAGACGCCCGAGCCCACTCCTCGAGCTTCGTCGCCATGATGGCGGCCGCGGCCCCGCGGGGTGAGGTCGAGGAGACCCTGGCCGACGACGACGTGCTGATCGGCACCCACCGCCTCCGCATCGTCGACCGGGATCGCGCGGTCCAACCGTGGCTGTCGGCGGACGGCCGGTGGGCGCTCACCTACAACGGTGAGATCTTCAACTTCGCCGTATTGCGATCGCAGTTGATCGCCGAGGGCCGGCAGCATGCGCTCCACCAGCGACACCGAGGTGGTGCTGGAGGCGATCCTCGCCTGGGGCGAGGATGCGCTGCTGCGTTTCCGGGGCGAGTTCGCCTTCGCGCTGATCGACCGGCAGGCCCGTCGCGTGTTCCTGGCCCGGGATCCGGCCGGCGTCAAACCGCTCTACTGGGCCCTGTCGGACGGTCGGCTGGCCGTCACGTCGGAGATCAAGGCCCTGGTCGGGTCCTTCGTCCACCGCGGGCGAGACCGTCCACGAGCTCGCCCCGGGCCACTGCGGCTGGGCCGAGCCGGGGTCGGCGCCGCAGGTGCATCCGTACGTGGATCTGCTGCGGCTGGGCGAGGATCAGTCGATGATCGAGGATCAGGAGGAGGCCAGCCGGCTCGTCCGGAGCACCTACCGCGAGGCGATCCGGATGCGCGTCGACACCGATCTGCCCGTCGGCGTCGTGCTGTCCGGTGGGCTGGACAGCTCGTTGACGCTGCTGCACGTGCACGAGATGCATCCCGACTGCGTGGCGTTCACGATCGGCACCGAGGACAGCGAGGACCTCGCCTTCGCGCGCCGCCTGACCGCCGATCTCGGCGTACGGCACGAGGTCGTGACGCTGCGTCCCGGCGACATCGGGCTAGCCGACGTCCGCGAGGCGATCCGCGTCAGCGAAGCGACCGAGTACGGCGACATCATCAACGCGGTCGTGTCGCTGCGACTCTTCCAACAGGTCCACCGCAGCGGCATCAAGATCGTGTTGACCGGCGACGGCTCGGACGAGCTGTTCGGCGGCTACACCATGTACCGCGCCATCGACGCTGAGCAGTCCCGCGTCGCTGTTCCTGCACAAGATCAGGCACCTGAGTCGGACCGAGTTGCAGCGGGTCGATCGCACCAGCATGGGGAACGGGGTCGAGGCCCGGGTGCCCTACCTCGACCTCGACATGCTCACCTTGTCGATGCGCATCCCGGTGTCGATGAAGATCCGCGACGGCTACGAGAAGTGGATCCTGCGCGACGCGTTCTCCGACGTCCTACCCGACTACATTCTGCGACGACACAAGAATCCCATGTCCCACTCCAGCGGACTGCACGAACGGATCCGGCTCTACCGGCCGCTGTTCGCCCGGATGTACCGCTCGTTCGGTTACGACGCGGCTGGACCGATCCGACGCAACTTCTCCGACGTGCTGTCCGACTGCCGCCACGACCTCCAGCGCGCCGTCGTCGCCGCCGAGTCCCCGCGCGACTACACCGCCGCCGAGCACGCACGAGACTTCGCCGGCGCGCTGAAATGGAATGCGGTCGGTGGCCTCCGTACTGCCCGACACCGACTGACGCAACGTGCTCGACCCGGCCGCTGACGCGCCGTCTGACGCCCCGTCGGAGCTCGGCGAGGGACCAACAGGCGTCCCGCCGGCTGATCTCGGCGAGCGCGATCATGGTCTCCGGAACGCTCGTCTCGCGGGTGCTCGGCTTCGGGCGGTTCGTGCTGCTCGCGTACCTCTTCGGGATCGGCACCCGTCAGGCCGACATGTTCGCGGTGGCGAACACCGTGCCGAACAGCATGTACATCCTGTTGGCCGGCGGTGTACTGACCACCGTCCTCGTCCCGCAGATCGTCCGCGCCGTCCACCAGCGATCGCGACCGCGGCGCCGCGTACACCAACCGGATCCTCACCGGCGGGTTGATCGTTCTCTTCGTGATCACCGTCGCCCTGACGCTGGCCGTCCCGCTGATCATCGATCTGTTCACCGCCGGCGGGTGGCGCGAACCGCAGCTGGCCGGGCAGTACGCGTCGATGACCACGCTGGCCTACTACTGCATGCCGCAGGTGTTCTTCTACGGCGTGTTCGTGCTGGTCGGGCAGGTGCTGAACGCCCACGACCGGTTCGGACCGATGATGTGGGCCCCGATCGCCAACAACCTGGTCTCGATCGCGGTGCTGCTGGTGTTCTTGGGGGTGTTCGGCCAGACCGACGCCGGCGCACCGTTCACTCCTCGCCAGGAGCTGGTGCTCGGCCTCGGGTCCACCCTCGGCATCGCGGTCCAGGCCGCCGTGCTCGTCCCGTACCTCCGCGCCGCCGGATATCCCTTCCGGCCGCGTCTCGACTTCCTGCACACCGGGCTCGGCCAGACCGCCCGGCTCGCGAAGTGGGCCCTCGGCTTCGTCGTCGTCAACCAGGCCGGGATGGTGATCATCAACAAGGTCGCCTCCGCCGCCACCGTGCAGGGCTCCGGCGGCGGCGTCGCGGCCTACACCTATGCGTACGCGCTGTGGATCATCCCGCACTCGCTGATCACCGTGTCGTTGGCGACCGCGATGCTGCCCAGCGCCTCCCGCCTGGCGCTCGCCGGTGACCTGGTCGGCACCGCGGCCGAGGTGAACCGAACGCTGCGGCTCACGTTGACCGCTCTGCTGCCGGCGTCGGTCGGCCTGCTGATCTTCGGTGTCCCGATCGCTCGCCTCGTGTTCGGGTTCGGTACGGGTCAGCGCGATGCCGATTTCGCCGGCTGGGCACTGATGGCGTTCGCCGTCGGCCTGGTGCCGTTCACCTGTCAGTACGTCTGCCAGCGTGCCTTCTACGCGTTGGAGAATACGAGGACTCCGTTCTTCCTCCAGGTGCTGATCACCGTCCTCAACGTTGCGCTGGGCGTAGCTCTCGCATTCCTCGTCGCCGTCGACGCCCTCGTCGCGGCCTGCCTGGCCGGTGGCTACACGCTGGCCTACGCGGCCGGGGCCGTCGTCTCGCTGCGCAGGCTGCAGCGGGATCTTCCCACTCTCGCCCTGAGGCCGTTGGTGCAGCTGTCGGTGCGACTGGTCGCCGCGGTCGTACCAGGAGCGGTGGTCGTCGGAGCGGCTGTCTGGTGGGTCGAGTCGTCACAACCGAGCCAACTTGTCCGCGCCGCCACCCTCACCGTCGCCGGAGTGGTGGCGATCGGCGCCTTCGTCCTGCTCGCGCGGGTGATCGGGATCGGCGAGGTCACCGAGATCATCACGACGCTCGGGCGGCGGGGCGGGTCGGACGGCGGCGCGGCGCCGCCAGCAGCCTCCATGAGGAAGCAACAGAAGGAGAGAGGAGCGGGCGGCAGCGGGGCAGCCAGGGGGAGTCAGCCCTAGAAGTCCGTATACTGTGACACCACTACTACCTTGACAGACATAGTACTGTACCGTACATTGTTCTTAGGAGGTGGCAGATGGGTACGAGCAAGATCACATCCGATTTGCTGCGTGGAAACACCGACACGATGATCCTGCGGTTGTTGGCCGAAGCCGACTACTACGGCTACCAGATCGTGAAGTTGATCGCCGAGCGCTCGCGCGGCGAGTACGAGCTCAAAGAGGCCACGATGTACTCGGCCGTCCGGCGCCTGGAGGCGGACGGCGACATCACGTGGTACTGGGGCGACGAATCCCAGGGTGGCCGACGCAAGTACTTCCGGATCACGGAAAAGGGCAGGGCCACCTACGCCGCCAACAAGACCAATTGGGAGTACGCGCGACGCGTACTCGACACCTTGCTGTGAGGAGACGAATCAATGACCGACGAGCTGGACGCGTACGTGGACGGCGTGTTCGCGCCCTACGAGGGGGCGAGAAGCATCGACGAATTGAAAGCGGACCTCCTTGCCGATCTGCATGAGCGATTCCGGGAACTCAAGGCCGAGGGCAAGGACGACGCGACAGCGCTCGAGTTGACCATCGACAGCATCGGCGACATCGAGCAGACCGTGCAGGAGGTTTCCCACCTCGCCCGATCGCTCGAGCGGCAGGTGGTGACGAGATTCGATGCGAGCGAACTCCGGGGAAGCGACTTCGCGGGCGTTCAGGTGCCGGGCGGAAACTTCGAGGCGAGTGCGCTGCGCGGCTCCGATTTCTCACACGCCGATCTCACGGGCAGCTCATTCAAGGGCAGCGATGTGGCGGAGGCCAACTTCGACGGCGCCAACCTGACCGATGCCAACCTGTCGACGCTCGAGCTGGCGCGGGCCAGCTTCCGCGGCGCCGTCCTGGTGCGCACCGACTTCAGCAAGTCCGGACTGACCGAGACCCGGTTCGCCGAGGTCACGCTCACCGACGTCAAGCTCCGGATGACCGACCTGCGGCGCACCATCTTCGAGCGTTGCGCTTTCACCGGGGTGGACTTCAGCTATTCCGATCTGCGCGGGCTGCATCTGGATGGGTCCGCCCTGGTCTCGGTGAGGTTCGACCGGGCGGCGCTCGAGGGTGTGACGTTCCGGGACGCGAGGCTGCGCGATGTGTCCTTCCGGGCCACGAGCCGGAAGTACCGCAATGCCATCCGCACCGTGGCGTTCGATGGGGCGCGGATGGACAAACTGACCTACGCCGGCCTCAAAGGGCTGGGCGCGAACCTGTCGAACGTGACCGTGGACTAGGGAGACACGAGCATGGAAGTGCAGAACGCGGCGATCCGAGTCCAGGGCCTGCGCAAGTCCTATCAGAACCTGCACGTGCTCAAGGGCGTCGACTTCGACGTGGCGAGCGGGAGCATCTTCGCGTTGCTCGGATCCAACGGCGCCGGCAAGACCACGATCGTGAGAGCCCTCACCACCCTGCTCAAGCCGGACGCCGGCACGGCGAGGGTCAGCGGATTCGATGTCGTGTCGCAGCCGGCCCGGGTGCGGGAGGCGATCAGCCTGACGGGACAGTTCTCAGCGGTGGACGAGATCCTCACCGGCCGGGAGAACCTCGTCATGATCGCCAAATTGCGGCACGTGCCCGAGCCGCGCCGGGTGGCGGACGAGCTGCTGGAGCGATTCGACCTCACCGATGCGGCCCGTCGCCGAGTGTCGGCGTACTCGGGCGGCATGCGCCGCCGTCTCGACATCGCCATGAGCTTGATCGGTGATCCGAAGGTGATCTTCCTCGATGAACCGACCACCGGACTCGACCCGGAGGCCCGCGTCGAAGTGTGGAAGGCGATCCGAGAACTCGCCGACAGCGGTACGACGGTGTTCTTGACCACTCAGTACCTGGAGGAGGCCGAGAAGCTCGCCGGCCGGATCGCGATCCTGCACGAGGGAACGATCATCGTGTCCGGCACGCTGGCGGAGCTGAGGAAGCTGCTGCCGCCCGCAAAACTCGAATACGTGGAACGCCAACCCACCCTGGAGGAGATCTTCCTGGCGATCGTCGGAAGCGACGCATCGACCGGGATCGAGGAGGCGGCACGATGAGCACGCATGTCGTTGGCGATGTGGGTGTGATGCTGGGCCGTTCCATGCGGCACATCACCCGCAGCATGGACACCATCATCACGGTCACCATCATGCCGATCGCCTTCATGCTGCTGTTCGTCTACGTGTTCGGCGGCGCCATCCAAGCAGGCACTGATCGGTACGTGAATTATCTGCTGCCCGGCATCCTGCTGATCACGATCGCCAGCGGCGTCTCCTACACGGCCTTCCGGTTGTTCAACGACCTCCAGGGCGGGATCTTCGAGAGGTTCCACTCCATGCCGATCGCTCGTTCGTCCGTGCTGTGGGGACACGTGCTCTCCTCGCTGGTTTCTAATGCGATTTCTGTGGCGGTTGTCATTCTGGTGGCGCTCGTCATGGGTTTCCGCTCCTCGGCAGGAGTTCCGGCGTGGCTCGCGGTGGTGGGAATTCTCGCGCTGTTCACCCTCGCGCTGACCTGGGTCGCCGTCGTCGCCGGGCTGTCCGCCAAGTCCGCAGATGGGGCGGTGGCCTTCTCCTATCCGATCATTTTCCTGCCGTTCGTCAGCTCGGCGTTCGTGCCCACCGCCACGATGCCGGCGCCGGTGCAGGCCTTCGCGGAGCATCAGCCGGTCACGTCCATCGTCAACACGATCAGAGCCCTGCTGGAGCAGCAGCCGGTCGGCAACGAGATCTGGATCGCGCTCGGCTGGTGCGCCGGCGTGACAGTCGTCGCCTATGCGCTCGCCATGGTGGCCTATCGGCGCAAGTTGGCCTGAACCGCCTGAGCCCGGCTCACGCGCGGGCCAGCACCTCGCGAAGCCGGGCGGCGAACGGAACCGGGTCTTCGGCGAAGCCGATGTGGCCACCGGGGAACGGCGTGACGGCGACACCGACGGCGGCGGCCAGCGCGCGGGAGGTCCGGTCGCACATCTCGCCCGCCGAGTCTTCGCCCACCCCGATGACCAGCGAGGAGCGCGCCGAACCCAGCGCGGCCAGATCGGGCTGCCAGAAGGTGGTCGGAAGTTCCATGTGGGCGAAGGAGAATCGCTCGTCTGCGGCGGCCTGACCCTCGATCGGTCCGCCGAAGATCATCTCGAACACCTCGGGCGGCATGTCGATGTCGGCGGAGGCCAGGAATTGCCGCCAGGCGCCGACCCGGTCGCCGGACAGGTAGGTCGCGACCATCTCGGTCGTCTCGCGGAGGATCTCGTCGTGGTCGGGCAGTAGCTCGGCCAGCGGTGGCTCGTGGGCGATGACGGTGTGGACGAGATCGCGGTGGCGCTGCAGCAGGGACACCGCACTCACCGCTCCGCCGCTGGAGCCGAACACGCGAGCCGGGCCGAGGTCGAGGTGGGTCAGCACTGCGGCGAGGTCGTCGGCCCGCCCGTCCGGCGTGACGTCACGGTCGGGATGCTCGACCATGCTGCGGTGGATACCGCGCGGATCGCCGGTGACCACCGTGTACTCGTCGGCGAGCAACTCGGCGACGGGCGCGAACGCGTCGGCGTCCATCGGCGCCGCGTGCAGGGCGAGCAACGGACCGCGGCCTCGCATCTCGTAGTGGAGCGTGGCGCCGGGCACCTCGAGGGTGCTGACGGTAACGGTGCGGGTGTCGATCATGGCCTCTCCTCAGAAATGGTAAACTGGACTAGTAAGTCCAATATAATCACATAATGGACCCATTCGTCTAGAATGCTTGCAGGGAGGTACCAATTGCCCATGAACCCAAGACGTGGTCGCGGCCGCTCCACGGTGAAGCGGCGGGCGATCCTCGACGCCGCGCGCGAGGCCTTCCTCGCGGGCGGCTACGCCGGCACGAGCATGGACGACGTGGCGGCGTCGGCGGGCGTGTCCAAGCAGACGGTCTACGCGCACTTCTTGGACAAGACCCGCCTCTTCCACGAGCTCATCGAGAGCGACATCGCCACGAGCGACGGAGCCCGGCACCCCCTCGTGCTGCGGATGGCGGACACCGACGACGTCGAACGGGACCTGGTCACCTTCGCCCGCGCCCATGTCGCCGACGTGATGCAGCCGCACCTGGTGCGACTGCGGCGGATGCTGATGGCTGAAGCCGAGCGGTTCCCCGAGTTGGCCGCCGCCTGGTACGACGCCGGGCCGCGCACGTCGTGTGCGGTGTTCGCCGGCTGGTTCGAGGCTCTCGACCGGCGAGGCCTGCTGCAGGTGCCTGACCCGTGGCTGGCCGCCGAGCACTTCAACTGGCTGGTGCTGTCGATCCCGCTCAACCGCGCGATGTCGCTGCCGCTCGAGGAGCTCCCGTACACGACAGCCGAACTCGAGCACTACGCCGATGAAGGGGTTCGGGTCTTCCTCGCGGCCTACGGACCGTGAGAGCGCCGCTCCCACTCCGGATCAGCCGTGTCCAGTGTGGTCTCCGCGCATCGCGTCGGCCATCTCCTTGAGCGACTTCTTCGTCGCCTCGGAGACCTTTCCGTCCTCGGAGACGTCCACGATCGCCATCATGCCGTTGTCCTCGTGGGCCAGGATGTGGCAGTGGAACACGTACGTTCCGAGGAACCGGTTGAAGTGCATGCGGATCTTCACCTCGCCCTTGGGCGGCAACGGGACGACATCCTGCTCGCTGCGAGCCTGATACGGCTTCCCGTTGATTTCGGTGACGATGAAGTCGTTGACGTGGATGTGGAACGGGTGCGCCTCTTCTGAGACGTTCTTGATCGTCCACTCTTCGGTGGTGCCCAGCTTGGCGGCAACGTCCACCCGGGTGGCGTCGAACTGCTCGCCGTTGATGTAGAACTGGTTGGTCTTCGTGTTCTCGCTGAACACCAGCTCTCGGGTCCGGTCGACCCGGTCGGTCAGCAACGGCGTCTCCGGCGCGACCGAGGTCGGCCACGCGACATCGGCGACCGGATCGCCCGTGACGGTGATGGTGGCGAGGCGTCGCTCCGGATAGTTGTCGCCCGCGGGACCGTTGTTGTACTTCAGGGTGCGCAGTTCGTGGGTTCCCGGCTCCGGCCAGCGGACCAGCACGTCGTATCGCTTGCCCGGCGGCAGCACCAGCTCGTCGGCCGTCCACACCTCCGCGACGGGGTTGGCGTCCTCGGCGATCACTCGGAACCGGGTGCCGCCCAGCCGAAGCCGGTACCAGATGTCGGCGCTGATGTTGGCCAGCCGGAGCATCGTGGTCTCGTTGGTCCGCGCCGTCAGCACCGGGTCGACCTGACCGTTCACCGTACGGGTGGTCGGAGCGTTGGAGTCGATGTTGGACCGGATGATCGCCCCGTCCTTGACCTGCAGATCCTTGAGCGCCACCACGTGGTCAGGGATGTCCTGCAACTCCGGGGACAGCCGCTGCTGCAGCCCGTCGACGACGAATACCCCGGCGAGTCCAGCGAACACCTGCTCCTCGGTCCGTCCGTGCAGGTGGGAGTGGTACCAGTACGTGCCCGGTTTCACCTCGTCGGGCAGCTCGAGGACGAAGTCGTTGTCGGAGTTGGGCTTCATCACCCGGAGCACGTTGTCCGAGATGCCGATGGGCGAGACGAACATGCCGTGGCTGTGCAGATTGGTCGGCTGCTCTAGCCGGTTGCGGAGATGGATCTTGACGGTGTCCCCCGGCTGCACGTGGAGCGTGGGGCCGATGAACTGGCCGTCGTAGGCGAAGCCCTTGATCTCGGCTCCGGCCACCGTGAACGTGCTGGTCTGCACGGTGAAGGTGGTCTCGAGCATCCCGTTCTGGGACCGCAGCTCGGGCGGCGCCTGGAAGGGTTGCCGCTGTTGGGCGGGGAAGGTCGTCGGGACGTCGCCGCCCGAGCTGGAGGCGGAACGGGTCGCGGAGCCGCTCTGATCCGGCAGCCCGGGGGCGGCCGGCTGATTGGGGCGGTTGAGGTTGACCGCCAGCGCAACCGCGACGACGACGGCCATGACGATCACGATCGCACCCGCTGCGATCCATGCCTTGCGCACGATCCACCCTTCCGACGTCCGTTGATCTTGAAGCTTTCGTCATAGCACGGTTGGCGTCGTTGAGCCAGAGGGCGCGATGTCGGAGCCGCCACCGACATCGCCTTGGTCGATCGATGATCACGGCAGGACCAATCCAGGTTGGTGCGCTGTCTCGAACCCATTCCGACATTGCGGCGCCGTTCACGATCATGCTGGTGGGCGGTTCGCCTCGAGGTTGTTCCATTCGTCGACCTTGGGATGGAGAGCTGTGCCCTCTTCCGCGTCACCGCCGCGGGCGCGCCGGCGACCGGCACGCGGCGAGCAGACCCTCCTCGTCGAGCAGGAACGAAGGGGAGCGGAGGACGAGTGGGCCGACTGGTACGCCGGGGCACGTCGGTGCGCCGCGGAGGACCGGGCGCGTGTCGCCTCACTTCAGCGGGAGGCTGACCGGCAGTGGGCCGAGTGGTATCGCACCGCCTACCCCGAGACCGGTCTTGCTGCGGCGCCGACCGCCGGCCAACGGCGTCTCGGTCACGGGGCACGGCTTGCGGCTGGCTTCGTCGTTCTCGTTGCCTGCCTGGTGGTTCCGTGGCTCCTTCCGTGGCCCGGCCCGACCAACGAGTCGGTCGCGGCGGATCCCCTCGGCGTCCGCCCGAGTGCCGAAGCGCGCCCCGACGCAGACACCTCCGCCGGCCCACCGGACGCCAACGCGGTCCGACGGCTACGGGAGGCGACCTTGACCCACGCAACCGGGTACGACGTGCCGGTTTCGCCCACAGCGCTCGCCGCGGTGCCCACCAGGCCCGGCCCGTACCGCAAGCTCGGCCGCCTGGAGATCCCGAGTCTGTCGTTGTCGGTGTCGTACGGAGGGGGCGTCTTCGCCGAGACCCTGGACAAGGGCCCGGGACATTGGCCCGGCACTCCGGCGCCCGGCAGCTCCGGGAACGCGGTCATCTCTGGACACCGCAACACCCACACCCGCCCGTTCAAGGAGCTCGATGAGCTCGACCCGGGCGACAAGATCATCACCAGCTACGAGGACCGGGATCCGGTCACCTTCGAGGTCGTCAAGACGACCATCGTGCCGGAGGCCGAATACCGGGACTTCGTGCTCCGGCAGCCCACCGACGCCACAGCGCGCGAGCTGACGCTGTTCGCCTGTCACCCGGAAGGCAATCCCGTCTTCCGGATCGTCGTCGAGGCCCGCGCCCAGCGCTGACCGCCACCAGATCCCTTGGAGGCAACCCTCTCCAAAGACCGAAAGTCAAACCGAGCAAGCCCTGAAGAAAGAGAGAGAAGCATGACCGACCATCACACGACAAGGCCCCCAACCGGGCCCGAGGTCTTCGACGGGAAGGCGGTGTTGGACTTCCGTGATGATCAAGCCCGACGCAACTTCATCAAGGTGGCGGCGATCATCGGGGTCGGTTCGACCCTGGCGGCGGCAACCCACCGCGACCGGTTCGCCTCGGCCGATATCTCTGCGACAGATCTGGAGATCCTCAATTACGCCTTGACCCTGGAATACCTCGAGGCGGAGTTCTACACCCGAGGGCTGGAGGCCGACGTGCTCTCGGGTCGCGACCTCGAACTCGTGGAGCCCATTCGCGAGCACGAGCAGGAGCACGTCCGTACGGTCCGCCAGACCATCCGCGACCTGGGTGGCAAGGTGGTGTCCAAGCCCGGCTTCACCTTCCCGGACGGCACCTTCTCCAGCAAGAAGAAGTTCCTGGAGACTGCCTCGGCGTTCGAGGAGCTCGGGGTGACCGCGTATCACGGACAGGTGCCGCGGATCAAGGACCCGGACCTGCTCGCCGCGGCCGCATCGATCGCCGGGGTGGAGTCGCGGCACGCCGCCGTCGTCGCCGACCTGCTCGGCGCCGATCCCTTCCCAGCGCCGTTCGAGAAATCGATGAGCATGAAGCAAGTGCTCACGGCCGCCGACCCCTTCATCAAGTAACGGAGAAAGTCACATGAAGAGACGAGATCTGATCAAGGGTGCGGCAGCGGTCATTCCGGGCGCGATCGCCCTGGACATGCTGGGCGCCAAGTGGGCCTACGCCGAGAGCGGCGACTTCGAGGGTCCGCTGGACGTGCTGAACTACGCCCTCACTCTGGAGTACCTGGAGGCGGAGTTCTATCGACAGGGCAACGACGCCGACCTGCTGGACGGCAAGGCGGCGGAGTACCTGGACACCATCCAGTCCGACGAAGAGACCCACGTGAAGACGATCATGGACACCATCGAGAAGCTCGGGGGCAACCCGGTGCCGGCACCCAAGGTCGACTTCGGCGGGGCGTTCAAGACCAAGGCGAGCTATCTCGAGACGGCCTACATCTTCGAGAACCTCGGGGTCCAGGCCTATCTGGGGGCGGCGCCGTCATTGTTTCAGGAGAAGGAGCTGCTGAGCGCGGCCGCGAGCATCTTCGGGGTCGAGGCCAGGCACGCTGCCATCATCGGCGTGCTGCAGAGGAAGGAGGCCGAGGGCGGCGTGTATGTGGGCGCCTTCGAAACCCCGGCTTCCAAGGCCACGGTGCTGAAGGCGGCGAGCCCGTTCATCGTCTCCGCCCGAACCCTCTAGCAAGACCGCACCACCGGCCCTCGTCGCGCCTGGTCTGCGGTCTCTGACCGGACGCGACGAGGGACGGTCCCTTCTCCAACTTCCCTCCCTGACACCGAACGGGTGCCCACGTTGAAGCAGACACAGCCGACCGGCGCGCGGCACCAGCCCGGCGCCGAAGTCGTCGAGCCGGCTCCGTCGTCCGTGCCGAAGGCCGCCCTGATCGGTCTTCTCGGACCGGCCCTCGTGGCCGGCGTCGCCTATCTGGACCCGGGCAACGTGGCCAGCAACACGACGGCCGGGGCCAAGTTCGGTTTCCTGCTCGTGTGGGTTGTCGTGCTCGGGAACACCATGGCTTGGCTCGTGCAATACCTCTCGGCCAAGCTCGGGGTCATCACCGGCCAGAGCCTCGCCGAACTGCTGGGCCGTCGGATCCGGCACCGCTGGGCTCGACGGGCCTATTGGGTGCAGGCCGAACTCGTCGCCGTGGCCACCGACGTCGCCGAGGTCATCGGTGGGGCAGTGGCACTCGCCCTGCTGTTCGATCTTCCGCTGGTGATCGGCGGAGTGATCACCGGCACCGTCTCGATGCTGGTCCTCCTGATCCAGGGCGCCGGACACCAGCGAACCTTCGAGCGCGTCATCGTCTCGCTGCTGTCGATCATCGTGGTCGGCTTCAGCGCCGGGGTGGTGCTGGACCCGCCGCCCATCGGAGGAGTGCTGGGCGGGCTGGTGCCCGGGTTCGCCGGCTCCGAGACAGTGCTCCTGGCCGCCTCGATCCTCGGCGCGACGATCATGCCGCACGCCATCTACGCCCACTCCGCCCTCACCCGGGACCGCTTCCGGACCCGCAAGGCCGGTGAGGCCGATGCGCGGCTGCTCACGGCCACCCGGTGGGACGTCACCGTCGCCCTCGTGATCGCCGGATCGGTCAACCTGGCGATCTTGCTGCTGGCGGCCTCCACTCTCGCCGGCTTCCCGAACACCGACTCCCTCGAGGGCGCCTACGACGCGATCGCCTCGACCTCGGGCCAGGTGGTCGCCACGGTGTTCGCCGTCGGCCTGCTCGCCTCGGGCCTCGCGTCCACCTCGGTCGGCGCCTATGCCGGCGGGGAGATCATGTACGGCCTGCTGCGGGTCCGGATCCCGCTCCTGACCCGCCGACTCATCACGTTGATCCCCGCGCTGGCCATCCTGGCCGTAGGGATCGACCCGACGCGCGCCCTCATCTGGAGTCAGATCGCCCTATCGTTCGGCATCCCGTTCGCCGTGGCCCCGCTGGTGTGGCTCACGTCGCGTCGGACCCTGATGGGTGAGTACACCAACCGCGTCGGCACCACCGTGGCCGGAGCCGCGGTGGCGACCTCGCTGATCGTGCTGAACGTCACGCTCTTGGTGATGACCTTCGCCGGTTGAGCCCGATCAAATCCTGCGGGGTTCAGTCACCGGGAACCGCGCCGGCCCGCGCGATCCGGGCATAGGCGGCGGCACTGGGCTTGGGCGTTCGGCCGAAGGTCTCTCGATCCACCGTGTGCAGGCCGAAGTGCTTCGCGTAGCCGAAGATCCACTCGAAGTTGTCGAGTAGTGCCCCAGTGGTCGTACACCTCCTCACGCTTGCGGTCTCGCAAGGCCAAACCGTCACCGTGCGCCACGTCGTCGGTGATTGCGATGGAAAGGCCGACCGGCGGGTCGGCGCGGTGGCTCTTGATCATTGTCCGGGCCCCGAGTTGGCCGGCGGTCATCCCGGCCCTCATGCCGGCGAAGTCCTCCGGCAGCATGACGTTGGCGGCGCGGTACCGCTCGACCCCGGCGGTCGAGCTCGCCGCCTGCAGGGTCGCCCGCTCCAGGTCGCGGACGAACGCCGGTAAAACCAGCCCAGCGCAGCATCTCCGGCAGGTTCGGCTCGTTCTCCCACGTGTTGCACGCCCGACCGGACGGCTCGGAGAAGATCGTGGACTGCAGCAGCTCGAGGAACCACGTGTCACTGGTGGTGTTGTCGCCCTCGTTCTGATGGCCGGCGGTGGCCACTCCCCAGACGAAGCCGTCGGGGAAGCGTCGGTCGGTCATCGGTCACTCCTGGCGTGTTCGGTGGAGCAAGAGTGGCGGACCGTCCTCACAGGTACCCGGCACCGGACCCCGTCCAGCTGTTCATGATCCGGAACGCGTTGGCGAAGATCGTCAGCACGGGGTTCACTCCGCCGTTGGTGACGTGGAGCGATCCGTCGATCACCCGCAGGTTCGGGTGATCCCAGACCCGACCGTACGGATCGGTGACGGAGGTGGCCGGGTCGAGACCCATCCGGCAGGTGCCGGCCTGATGCTGGCCGCTGCTCGGGACTTCGTTCACCGCGAGGGAACCGTAGGCGGTGGCGGTGCTGGCCCCGGCGGCCCGCAGCCAGTCGGCGGCCCGCTGGCCCAGGAGCCGCTGCACGCCGAGGTCGTTGGGGTGCAGCCGGCCGCTGAGTCGGGCCACCGGAAGGCCGAGGCTGTCGGTGACCGAGGGATCGAGCCGAACGCGGGCCTCGGCCGATGTCACCTCCTGGACGGGACCGACCACGCGCTGCATCCGTGGCAACAGATGTCGCATGCCGGATTTGACCGCCGGGCCGTGCGGGCCGACCAGTCCTGCCTGGCGGAGGTAGCCGAAGGTGCTGACCGGAGTGGGGACGAACTCGTTCGCGATCATGCCGCCCCCCACCAGACCGTCGTTGCCGTGCCGGTAGTCGTGAGTGGAGATCGACGGGCCCGGTCCGAGCAGATCATTGACCGGGTCGTCGAAGATCCCGATCGCGCCGCCGTACAGGTGCCCCTGCAGATGGCGGCCGACCTGGTCTCGGTTGTTGCCGAGACCCTCGGGTTCGGAGTCGCTGACGCTGTTCAGCAGGAGACGGGCCGACTCGATCGCACCGGCGGCGACGACCACATCCTCCGCGCCCACCGGGCGCCACCAGCGCGAGCCGCCGGTGTCGCCGATGAGGTCGACGCCGGTGACCCGTCCGGTGGGGTCGGTAGTGATCCGTGCGGCGCGGGCCGCGAGCAGGATGCTCAGGTTGCCGGTCGCCGCCGCGGTGTCGAGCACGGTGTTGTCTGAGCTGTTCTTGGCCTCGATGGGGCAGCTGAAGCCGACGCACTGTCGGCAGCGGGCGCATCCTGCCCGCCCACGGTAGGGCGTGGAGTTGATCGCGAGCGGTACCGGGGCGGTGCTCAGCCCGATGGCCTCGGCGCCCGCCAGCAGCCGACGGGCGGGCTCAGTGAGGGGCATCGGCGCCATCGGGTACGCGCGGGATCGCCAGGTCCATCCAGCGTGGGCTTCGGCGGAACCACAGACGCCGATCTCGTACTCGGCCTGGGTGTAGAAGGGTTCCAGGTCGTCGTAGCTGATCGGCCAGTCGGCCAGCGCGCTCCCCTCAGGTATCCCGTAAGTGGACGCCATGGCGAAGTCCTCCGGCATGAATCGCCAGGCCTGGGCGCCGTACACCCGGGTGCCCCCGCCGTAGGTGTCGGCGTTGCTGCCGTAGCGGAAATCCCACGCCGGCAGGATGACCGGGTCATCACCCAACAGCAGGGTGCGCGGATTCTCCGCCGACGATCGCAAGCTCCGGTGGTCCAGTCCGCTGTCGGTCCGGGCGTTGCGCAGGTGATCGCGAGCCAGGTAGTCGGTATCCGGATAGTCGCCTCGCTCCACCAGCAGGACCGATCGGCCGGACCGGGCGAGCGCCCACGCCGCAACACCTCCACCGGCGCCCGAGCCCACCACAACGGCGTCGTAGTGCGCGGCGATCTGGTCGGGGCGGATGAACGGCCTGCGGTCCGGCACCCAGACGTCTTGGGTGGGCCAGCCGCCGGCGGGTGCCGGATCCCAGCCCAACATGCGCCAGGAGACGGCGTCGTCGTTGCCACCATTGCTCGGATCGGCGTAGAACCCGGCGTTCACCAGCTGGGCGAACCAGAGGTACTCGGGATCATCGACGAGACCGTCCAGGATCGCCTGACGGCCGGCGGCATCCAAGGCGGCAAACTGTCCACCCGACTGTCGGTCGAGCACGTCCAGCACCGCGATGACCCGGTCCGACCACTCCGGGCGCTCGGTCTCGGTGATCCGGCTCCAGAACCGCAGCCCACCGGCTTGGGAGGCCGACGGGAAGTCATCGGCCGGCACCACGGCGTCGATCACGATCCGTAGCCGCTCGGCCTGAGCGTGCAATTGGCTCATCCCGGTCTCCCGTTCCATCTTTTGACATTTCGGAGAATTTGCCGACTGGTGGCCCGAGGTCTGCGGGTAAGCGTCACGCTGACTCACGTGAAGTTCGACCCCGGTCCGACCCAGGTGGGTTCGCGGTTCAGGGATCGTCGTGGTCGAGGTTGCTGGAGAGTTGACGGTTCGCGTTGGCCTGCTCGAGGAGCAGCCTGGCGCGGTCCTCGAAGGTGGTGACGGCGTCGGCGCCGGCCGGGAAGCGCAGCGGCGGCTCGTCACGGGCCACCAGCTGGACCAGAGCCTCGGCCAGTTTCGCAGGATCGCCGCCCTGTCGGCCGTTCATGCTCTTCCACGCGGTGACGGTCTGCTCGGTCCGTTCGGCGTAGTCGGCGATCGATGCCTCGGCGTATTTCGTCGATTCCGGCGTCAGCAGCTCGGTACGGAAGAAGCCGGGCTCGACGAGCATCGTGCGGATCCCGAACGGGGCGACCTCGGGGGCGAGCGACTCCATCCAGCCTTCCACCCCGAACTTCGAGGCAGCGTAGGCGGTCAGGAATTCCCCGCCCACCATGCCGGCGGTGGAGGAGATGGTGACGACCAGCCCGGAACGTTGGGCGCGCATGACCGGAAGGGCGGCTCGGGAGACGTTGACCGGGCCGAAAAGGGTGGTTTCGATCTGGGCCCGGAACTCGTCGGCACTGAGCTCTTCGAAGAAGCCGGCGTTGAAGCTGCCGGCGTTGTTGACCAGCACGTCGATCCGACCGAACCGGTCCACGGCAGCCTGGACGGCCGCCGCGGCGCTGGCGGGGTCGGTGACATCGAGGGGTGTTGTCAGCAGCTCGGCCTGAATACCGACCGCGGCTGCGACCTTCTTGGGGTTGCGGCCAGTGGCCACGACGGCGTGGCCGGCGGCCAGGGCTGCTTTGGCGATGTCGACGCCCAGGCCACGGCCGGCGCCGGTCACGAGCCAGATCTTCTTCTCACTCATTTCTCTGTACTCCTTGCATGCTCAATCGGGAATCTCGACGACAAGGCTGTCCAAGAACCGTTCCGTGTCGCCGTCGCTGATCGTGCCGGCCGGGTCTTGGGGAAGCCACACGAGCGCCCGGTGTGCCCCGCGATCCCGCAGGCGGGTGAGGGTTGTGCGGTCGGAACGGGCGCCGCTTGCGGTGAGTTCGAGGGGCTTGTCGGTGCGGTGCTGCAGCCGGGCGAACCGGTCGAACACCTCGTCTTCGATGCCGGTGATCATTGGTGCCCAGCCGTCACCGAACGCAAGGACGCGGTCCTCGACGGTCGGCCCGGCTCCGCCGACCATGATCGGTGGATACGGGGACTGGACGGGCTTGGGCCACGACTTCAGCGGGTCGAAGTTCACCAGCCGGCCGTGGTACTCGGCTTCGTCGTGGGTCCAGATCTCGATCATCGCCTGAACCCTTTCGGTGAGCAGTCGCATCCGGGTCCGCGGGTCGGTGCCGTGGTTACCCATCTCTTGCCGGTTCCAGCCGGCCCCGACACCGAAGATCACCCGTCCGTCGGAGACAACGTCGACGGTGGCGACCTCTTTCGCGGTGTGGATCGGGTCCCGTTGCGGGACCAGGCATACCCCCGTCGCGACATTGAGGGTCCTGGTGACCGTCGCGGCCGCGGTCATCGCCACGAACGGATCGAATGTCTTCGCGTAGCGGTCCCCGCCGTCACCACCTTGGGCTGGATTCGAGTCGACCGGCTGATGTGAATGTTCGGCGAACCACAATGACTCCAGGCCGCGGTCCTCGATCATCCGACCGAGCCGACCCGGGGCGGGGGCGTCGATCGTTGGGAACATGGCTATGCCGATCTTCACTCGACCAAGCTCCTTCATTCGTCATACCGCCCGAGAGCGGAACTGGACTGGGTTCAGGTCAGTGTGCTGTGAAACCGCCGTCGACCGGCAGCGCGACGCCCATGACGAGGCTGGCGGCCGGACTGAGCAGCCACAGGACGGCGGCGGCGACCTCCTCGGGGCGGCCCGGGCGTCCGATCGGCTGATCACGTATGACCTCCCTCATCGTGTCGGGTTGGTTCTCGATCATGTCCGACGCCATCGGGGTGTCGATCAGGCCGGGGCAGATCGTATTGATGCGAATGCCGAGTGGCGCGTAGTCCATCGCGGCGCTCTTGGTCAGGCCGATCACCCCGTGCTTGGTGGCGTGATAGGTCGCGCGGCCGGCTAGCCCGACCAACCCACCGAGCGAGGAACAGTTGACGATCGCGCCGGCGCCTTGGCCGCGCATCTCGCGGAGCTCGTGCTTCATGCAGGTCCACACTCCGCGCTGGTTGATCGCCGTCACCCGGTCGAAACTGTCGGCCGACTCATCGGCAAGATCGCCGGTGAACCCGACGATGCCCGCATTGTTGAACGCCAAGTCCAGGCGCCCGAAGGTCGAAACCGTCTGCTCGATCATGGCGGCGGCCCGCCTTTCGTCCGCCACATCGCAGGTGACACCGATCACCTGCCGCCCAGCCGCGGTCAATCCGGAAGTTGCGGCATCGAGAGCAACCGTGTTGACGTCGGCGAGCACGACCGAGGCTCCCGCCTCCGCGAGCATCCGCGCGGCGGCCCACCCGATCCCGGAGCTGGCCCCGGTGACCAGAGCGACCTGGCCGGTGAAGTCATAGACAGGGTTCATCTCTCGTCCCTCGTTCTCCTTGATGATTTCCTTCAACGATCTGATCGGTGCGACCCCAGCGTGGGCGGATGCTAGCCATTCGACCACCGCGAGCGAGGTGCTGGGAGTCCCTGATGAGGGGGCTACCGACAGGGACCCCTTCCAGCAGTTGGCCGCTCGTAGGGTGGGCGGCATGGCCGGTGGCAGCGACGAGCGCGACCCTCGCGAGGGCATCCCCAGCGAAGCCCGTGGCGGGGTCCGCGGCGAGATTCAGACGTTCCTGACCACCCGCCGAGCCCGGATCAGCCCCGAACAGGCGGGGCTGCCCGCGTACGGCGGAGAACGCCGACGCGTTCCCGGCCTGCGACGTGACGAGGTCGCCCTACTTGCCGGCATCTCGAGCCAGTACTACACGAAACTCGAGCGCGGCAACGCCACCGGCATCTCCGACGGCGTCATCGACGGGATCGCCCGCGCGCTCCGGCTCGATGAGGCCGAGCGCACCCACCTCGTCGACCTGATCCGCGCCGCCGGCACCACCCGCACACCCCGCCGAACGCCGTCACAACGAGTCCGGCCCACCGTGCAGCGCGTCCTGGACTCCATGATCAGCATCCCGGCCCTGGTGCTCAACGCCCGCCTCGACATCGTGACCGCCAATCAGCTTGGGTTTGCGCTGTTCGCACCGATCTACGCCGACCCGGTCAGGCCGGCCAACAACGCCAGGTTCGTCTTCCTCGACCCGCACGCGGCCGACTTTTTCCGCGACTGGGACAAAGCCGCCAACGACACCGTGGCCCTGCTCCGAGCCGAGGCCGGACGTCACCCCTTCGACCGGCGGCTCACCGACCTGATCGGGGAGTTGTCCACCCGCAGCGGCGGCTTCCGAGACCGATGGGCCGCCCACGACGTCCAGATCCACACTACGGGGATCAAGCTTCTTCACCATCCCGTTGTCGGCGACCTCGACCTGCCGTACGAGTCGTTTCCCCTCAGCGCCGACCTCAGCCAGAGCCTGCTCGCCTACACCGCCGAACCTGCGTCGCCCACCCACGACGCTCTGACCCTGCTCGCCAGCTGGGCAGCGAGCACCACCCAGCCCACCGCGCCGATCAAGAACGAGAACGCGTAGTACATTCCTTGGAATAACCTTCCTGGTAGTGAGGTCGCGACGGCGATGGACTTCTTCGACGTTTTGGTTCGGTACGAGATCGCGTTGTGGAACGCGGTGGATCACGAGCTGGCCCGGCAGGAGCTGATCACTTTGGCCCACCTGCACGCTCTCAGGGTCGTGGACCGCTACCAGGGCCGGGCCCGGGTTCAGGAGCTGAGCGCGGATGTCGGGATCACGGTCGGGGCGGCGAGCAAGCTCGTCGATCGCCTCGAGCGGGCCGGACTCGCGTCACGAAGTCCCCATCCGGACAACCGGCGATCGTCGCTGGTGGCGCTCACCACCGAGGGACAGCAGGCCCTGGCCGTCGCCTCTCGGGTATGCAGCTCGGCCTTGGCCCGGTTGCTCGGGGACGAAGATGTCGAGACGTTGATCGCCGCCCTCCAGCGGCTGCAGCGCAGGGTGGACGTCGGACCCGTGGGGACGGCGGCGTGACTCCAGCCTCGTCCGATCCGGTCGCGACGGACGCGTCGGTCCGCCGGCCCGGTGCCGCAGCGGCGGTGTCGACCTCGTTGGTCTTGACCTTGGCACTGCAGAGCGCGGTGCCGCCGTTCGCGACCGACATGTACACCCCGGCCTTCCCCGAGGTGACGACCGGCCTGGCCACCTCGGCGTCGCTGGTCGGTCTGACCCTGACCACGTTCTTCCTCGGCATGGCCTTGGGCCAGCTGCTCGGCGGACCGCTGTCGGACCAGCGTGGTCGGCGGACACCGCTCATCGTCGGCGGGCTGATCTGCACCCTGGGTGCTGTCGGTTGTGCGGTAGCACCCTCGATCGAGTTCCTGATCATGTTCCGGGTCGTGCAGGGTTTTGGCGGCGGCCTGGCGGCGGTGGTGGCCCGGGCGGTCGTGGTCGACGTGGCCCGAGGAGACCTGCTGGCCAAGGTCATGTCGATCATGATGGCTCTCGGCGGGCTGGCGCCGATGGTCGCCCCGGTCGTCGGCGGGGCGGTGCTCACCCTCGGCGGGAACTGGCGCACCGTCTTCTGGATCCTGGTTGGATTCGGCTTGCTGATGATGATCACCGCCATCGCCTTCGTGCCCGAGTCGCTGCCGCCGGAACGTCGTCACGGTGGCGGTCTGCGGCAGTTCACATCAGGACTGAGCCGGGTGATCCGGATCCGGTCATACGTTGGCTACACGCTGACGGCAGCCTTGTCCGGCTTCACGATGATGGCCTACATCGCGAACTCCTCGTACGTGCTGCAGGAGCAGAAGGGCCTGCAGCCCATGCCGTTCGCACTGTTCTTCGCAGCCACCGCGCTGTCTCAGGTCCTGCTGTCGATCGTCAACGCCAAGATCGTCGGGCGCTTCCGGCCCCGACGGCTGATCGGGTTCGGACTGACCCTCGCCGCTCTCGCCGTCGCCGCCCTGGCGGTGGGGGTCTTCGCGCTCGACACCCCGCTGCTGCTCACCTGTGCCGGATTCCTGACGTTGATGGCGGTGCAGGCGTTCATCTTCGGCAACGCCAGCGCGCTGGCCGCTGAGCAGGCCCGGGATGTCGCCGGCGCCGCCTCCGCCGTCCTCGGCGTCGCCCAAGCCGTGGCGATGGCCGTGTCCGCCCCGCTCGCCAGCTCCGGCGGCGCGGCCACGGCCGTCCCGATGATCTGGGTCATGATCACCGGCGTCGCCGGCTCGATCTTTGCCTTCCTGGTCCTGTCCCGACCGTCGGCCGGCCGTACGGTCGGCGCTCCCCGATCCCGGGAGGAGGCAGTCGTGCGTCAGTACCTCGTGGTGGCGAACCACACCCTCGGCGGCTCGGAGCTGCTCGACGCGATCCGCGACCGGATGTCCCGAGGCCCGGCCCACTTCTGGGTCCTTGTGCCGGCCACGCCCACCACTCATCTGGTCAACGACTTCAACGCGCTCAGTTGCGCCTTTCCCGTCGACGCCGACGCCCTGCCCAGCGCGGCCGACGACCGCACCCGCGAGCAGGGCATCGTCGAGGCGCAGGCCAGATTCGATAGCGAGGTGCAGCGACTTCGCGACATCGGTGCCGTTGCCGACGGCGCGGTGGGCGACCCGAACCCCATGAGAGCCATCGATACCACGCTCGCCGAACGTCACTTCGACGAGATCCTGCTGTCCACGCTGCCGCCCGGCATCTCCCGCTGGCTGGCCTGGGACCTTCCCCATCGCATCCGGCGCAGGACGAACGTCCCGCTGACGGTCCTCACCGGCTCGAAGACGGCGTCGGCCGGGGACAAGCACGATGTGCCGTTTGTCGCGGGCCGGACCTAGATCCCGGGCCTGGCCTACCTCACCACCGACCGCAACCGCTCCCGTGATAGGACGACGACGTGCCTGGACCACACCTCAAGACCCTGACCGCCCCGGACGGAACCTCGCTTCCGCGATCTCGATCATGACCAGCAGATGGCGCCGTTCGAGGATCCGCGCCTCGCGCCGGCCGCCCGGGCCGATGACCTGATCCGGCGGCTCTCGCTGGACGAGAAGGTCGGGCTGTTCTTCCACGACATCATCGAGGTCGGGCCGCACGGCAGCCTGATGGAGGGCGACGGCGCGGTGGCCCGCTCATCGACCCGGCGGCTGGTGATCGACGAGTTGATCAACCACGTCAACGTGCACGCGATGCCGTCCGCCCGGGAGTCTGCGCAGTGGTCGAACGCGCTGCAACAGCTAGCGGCAACCACACCACACTCGATCCCGGTCACGGTCAGCTCCGACCCACGACACTCGTTCACGGAGAACACCGGGCGCAGCGTTCGCCGCCGGCGCCATGTCGGCCTGGCCGGAGCCGTTGGGACTGGCGGCGCTGCAAGGACCCCGAGCGGGTGCGGGAGTTCGCCGACGTCGCCCGTCAGGAGTACGTGGCCGTCGGGATCCGCTCCGCCTTGCACCCCCAGATCGATCTGGGGACCGAGCCGCGCTGGGGACGGCAGTTCCACACGTTCGGCAACGACAGTGGCTTCGTCGCCGAGGTGGCGGCCGCCTACATCGAGGGCTTCCAGCTCGACGCTGGTCTCGGCCCGACCTCGGTGGCCGCGATGACCAAGCACTTCCCCGGAGGTGGTCCGCAGCTCGACGGCGAGGACGCCCACTTCCCGTACGGCCGGGAGCAGGTTTACCCGGGCGGTCGGTTCGAGGACCATCTGGTGCCGTTCCGGCGGGCCATCGCCGTCGGCACGTCGGCGTTGATGCCCTACTACGGCATGCCGATCGGGCTGGAACTGGACGGGGAGAAGATCGAGGAAGTCGGGTTCGGGTACAACAAGCAGATACTCACGGGCCTGCTGCGTGAGCAACTGGGCTACGACGGCGTGATCTGCACCGACTGGGGACTGATCAGCGGGACTGTCGTGTTCGGCAAACCCCTGCCGGCCCGCGCCTGGGGGGTGGAACACCTCAGTGAGATCGACCGGCTGGTCAAGATCATCGACGCCGGCGCCGACCAGATGGGCGGCGAGGCCCGAACCGACCTGCTGCGGCAAGCCGTCGAACAGGGCCTCATCAGCCAACAGCGGCTCGACGAGTCGGCGCGTCGGCTGCTGATCGTCAAGTTCCAGCTGGGACTGTTCGACGACCCGTTCGTCGACGAGGACGCCGCCGAGGAGGTCCTCGGCCGAGCCGACTTCCGTCAGGCCGGTCATCAGGCTCAGGCCGAGTCGATGGTGCTCCTGCGCAACGAGCCCGTCGACGGCGCGGCGGTCCTGCCGCTGCGAACGGGCCTGAAGGTGTACATCGAGGGCTTACCTGGCCGAGGATTCGGGTCGACTGGGCGAGATCGTCGAAGACCCGACCGCCGCCGACGTGGCCGTCATTCGACTGCCGGCACCCTTCGACATCCGTGACGACCTCTTCCTGGAGGGCGCCTTCCACCAGGGCTCGCTGGAGTATCGGCCCGGATTGGTGGCCCGGCTGCGTGACATCGCCGCCGCGACCCCGCTGGTGATCATCGCCAATCTGGAACGGCCCGCCATTCTCACCCCGTTCGTCGAGTTCGCCAGCGCCATCCTCGCCGATGTCGGCGCATCCCCAGCGGCGTGCGTGGACGTCCTCACCGGAACAACCTCACCTCAGGGCCGTCTCCCCTTCGAGATCCCTCGCTCCACCGGCGGCGGTTCAAGACTCCCGAACGGACGTGGCCAACGACACCGCAGACCCGCTCTACCCGCACGGGGCGGGACTGAGCTATTGACCGCTCATAGGAGATCGGCCCTGCAGCAACGGATCCGCCTACTGCGGTGGCGCTCCCGCTCGGACTGCACGGCACGATATGGGCATGGAGGACTCGACAACCGCGCCGGAGCCGGAATCCGCCGTACGCCCGACGGGTGAGCCGGGGGAGCGACCACCGAGCCTGAGTTGGAAGTTGGTACCGGCGGTTCTCCTCTCCACGTCGGCGTTCTTTCTGTTCGCACTACGGGACCCGCTGATCGGTTACGCGCTGCTGGTCGGCGCCCTCGTGCTCGCCGTGGTCCTCGAGCGCGACTTGGCCCAGGATCTGCTGCTGATCGGGATCGGAGTCGGGATCGTCTCGCTCACCTCCGTTGAGGCGGACGTCAGCTGGCCTGCGTTCATCCGGATCGGCATCACGCTGGCCCTCGCGGTTCTGGTGCCGTTTCTGGTCGACCGCCTCGTCTACAAGCGCCGGGCGGTGCGGTTCCCTTGGCGAAGCCACCAGAAGAAGACCAAGGGCCAGCTCGCCTATCTGATCGTCGTGCCGCTCCTGGGCTGGGCGATCCTGCCCTTCTACTTCATTCGCTCGGGTGCATACCTGAACTGGCCGCAGATCACCGACGGCTCGGAGCTGGCCCGGTTCTTCGTCGGCGTCAACGCGGTCGGTACCTGGGACGAGCTCTTCTTCATCGCCACCTGCTTCGCGCTGTTGTGCCGGCACTTTCCGGTGTGGCAGGCCAACCTCTTGCAGACGGTGATCTTCGTCTCGTTCCTCTGGGAACTGGGCTACCGGGCCTGGGGGCCGTTGCTCACGATCCCGTTCGCGCTGGTGCAGGGCTATCTGTTCTCGAGGACGAGGTCTCTGGGCTACGTGCTGATCGTCCACCTTCTCTTCGACGCCATCGTCTTCCTCGCCATCGTTCACGCACACAATCGCGACTGGTGGCCGATCTTCATCTATTGAGACGTGCCGATCAGTCGTCGAAGACGTGCCAGCAGATGGCGCTCCGACGTTGTTGATCATCGAGCACGAGTTCACGGAGGGCGGCCGGAATCTGCGCCCGCTGCCACCGGAGCTCTTTGGCCCGAGCTTGCGCTGCGGCCTCGACCGAGACGTCTGCGCCGGCCGCCCTGATGGCGTACGCCGCAGCGCCCAGGTCGTGAGCGGCAACATGCGCCACCGCAACCGCCTGGCCCGCCGACAGGGCAGCGAACTTTGCTGGATCGGCCATTCCGCGCGCCGCGGCATTGGCCTGGAAAGCCGCTTGGTGGGCGTCACCCATCCGTACCTCTCCGCGGATCCAGGCTCGGCCGACATCGATGGCATCGCGGGGCCGGCTGTCACCTGGTCGCTGATCTTCGAACAGGTGCAACACGTGCTCGGCGCACACGAGGGCCCAGTCAGCCAACAGTTGGTGGTGCTCGTCGGTCAGAGAGCCCCCGCGGCGGATGGTGATCAGCCGAGGGTCACGCTCCTTGGGGAGGATCGGCATATTGCCATTCCTACCAGCCGCGCAGCGTCGTCGCGGCTGCCGCATGAGCGAGGCGGCACGCCCTCTACTATCACCCGTCTCGGCCTTGGCGAGGGTTGTTGTTGACGTTGCGGTGGCAGACGTCCGGGCTAGGTCAGAGGGTTGCGTGCAGCACGGCCGCCATCCGGGCGAACCTCAACGGGTCGACGACCTCGTCCTCGTCACGCAAGGTCGATGGATCGTAGCTGGGGTCGAGGCACCTCGGTGGGGACCTGGCCACGGACGCCCGTGAATGCCCTTCTCGGTGGCGAAGGCTGGGGTCAGATCCGGGTGATGGCGGCGCGGACCGGGTCGACGACGGCGTCGGGGCGTTGGGTTTGGACGTAGTGGGTGGTGCCGGGGACGGTGATCAGCTCAGCACCGGACACGCTGGCAACGAACAGCGCCTGGCTTTTGCGCTGGGCCTCGTTGAGCGTGGCGACATCGGCGGGGGTGAGGCCGAGGCCCGCCGGCGGCGGGTCGTCGCCCATCCGGACCTCTCCCCGACGGACGACGACGACGGGCATGTCGCGAAGGGGCGGGGCGGATTCGATCTCGTCGAATAGCCGGCCGGGGTCGTAGGACTCGAGCTCGTAGCCGGGACGGCCTTCGGATCGATTCGGAGGACCCTTACCTTCTGCCAGTGCTCGGCGCTGACCAGGTCGCGGTTGGCGGGCATCGGGGAGTCCACGATGACAAGAGCGCTGACCTCGTCGGGGAAAGGTCGCGCATACAGCAGATTGAGGGTGCCGGCGAGGCTATGCCCAACCAATACGTGAGGTCCGGGTACGCCGGCGGCCGCGAGCAGGTCGTGCAGCTCCGCGATGACCTCGGCGGGATCGCGCGGCATGGGAGCCGAGTCGCTGCGTCCCCGCGTCGGAGCATCGGCGAGGACGACGGTTCCGCCGGCACTGGTGGTGGTGATCATCGATCCGGGTCGGTCGTAGACGCAAACCCGGTTGGTCGCGGCGAGCCCGGGCAACCGCGGGCCGCCGTGTCGGTGAGGCTCCAGATATCTCCGGCATTGCCGCACCCGGACTGCAGGACCACGGTCGGGCTGTGCGTGCCGGTGCACTCCAGGTGCAGGGTGCGTCGACCGACCTCAACCGCGGCGGAGGCGGAATCGGACGTCGTGTCGGGGGCCGAGCAGGCCGTGGCGAAGAGCGCCACGACGCACGGTCGCGCTGAGCGCGGCCGGCAGTCTCCGCTGGACGTGTTTGACCCCTATGGCGTACTGGCCGAGGTTCTCTCCGTTCGGTTCCCCACACCCGGAAGGCGTTCACCCGGCTGGAACGATTCGTTCCGCTCCTCGCGAGCCGGGCCACCCTGTGCGTCCCGACGCAAGACGTTGGCGGGGAGTGTGGGTTGCATCCCAGAGTAGTACCATATTGGTATGTCCATCCAGATCGCGGTGCGCTTACCCGACCAGCTCGTCGAGTACGTCGACTGGCTGGTGGTTCACGGGGCGGGTTCTCGGGCGGCTGTCGTGGTTTCGGCGTTGACCTTGTACCAGCAACAACTGCGGGCTGAGCAGGACGCACGAACCCTCGAAGAATCGGGGGACTACGACGAGTTCGATGGCCTCGTCGGCTTTGGGTCGATCGAGAGCTGATGCGCGACATCCACATCGCGCACCTCGACAAGGCACGCCCGGTCCTCGTCCTGACGCGCGAGCCGGTTCGTGCGGCGATGCGCCGAGTGACCGTCGCCCCGATTACCTTGACGGCGAAGGGCCTCAGCACCGAAGTGCCGCTTGGGCCGGCCAATGGTTTGGATCAACCTTGCGTGGTCAGCTGCGACAACATCATCACCATCGACAAAGTCGCGCTCGGACGTCACGTCGGCTACCTGTTCGAGCGCCAGGAGGGCGACCTCACCCAAGCAATCGTCAACGCCTTTGCCCTGAGGCAGTGAACCGCCTCTGAGCGCTCCTACGCTTCGCGCTTGCTCTCCTCCGCCCAACCGTGCGCTTCGTCCACTATCCGCTGGACAGTCTCGTCGGTGAGTTCCGATGTCCGCCGCTTCATAGCGCCGACATCGGCCGCTTCGGTCCGAGCCCACTCCGCGGAGAGCCGATCGTTGAGATCACCGACCAACCGTTCGATGCGCGCATCGCTCGCCTCCCGCTCGGCGTCGACTGCTCGCCGCACCACCTTGGCCGCCGTATCGACGATCCGCCGCTCGAGCAGGACGACGATCCCCACCAGCAGCATCGTCGTGCCCACTCCCGCGAGCACGCTCGCTATGTATGCCCTGCGATCCGTCGGCGCGACCAGCACGAACCCCGCCGCGATCCCGGTGAACCCGAGCACGATGCACCCGAAGATCCAGCCCCAGCGGATGCGCATCCGCGGTTCGGGCATCGTCGGCTCGCTCACCCGACCAGCGTAGGCCTCGGTCGCGGCCCGGTAAGGCGCTCTTCGCCGTGCGCCGTTGCGCTACTCGCCCAGGCGGGCGGCGAAGCGACCGGTGGCCACCGGCGCTACGGGTCCTCCGACCCAGTAGTGGCCGCTCTGGGGATCGCGGCTGACCTCGATGGTGCTGGGCCGCCCGGTGAAGCGGCCCTGGGCGATCCGTACAGGCGAACCGTCCGGGAATACCCCGTGCTCGATGAGGTAGCCGGCTGCCGGCCCGGCCGCGCTGCCGGTGGCAACGTCCTCGACGCGACCGGCGTTGTCCCACGTGCGGCCCTCGGGCGCGCTGGGATCGAGGACGTAGACGAACTTGGCTCCACTCTCCGTGAGGAGCGCTTCGAAGCCGGGGCTGGTGATGCGTGCCGCCGCCAGGTGCTCCGCGAGCACCGGAACGATCAGGTACGGCAGTCCGGTGCTGACGACCTGCATGGGCAGATCGGGCTTTGGGGCCGTGCCGCGCAGCCCGAGGGCGGCCCGATAGCGCGCGGCCAGCTCACCCGTCACGACCCGTCCGAACTGTGCCGGTCCCTGATCCATCGACGCATCGACCCACCCGTTCCGGCTCTGCGTACGCGCGGTGAGTCGGCGCCCGCCGAGTTCCACCGTCCAGACCTGGTCGACCGCCAGCGCGTACAGCGAGCTGTCCCGCAGCAGACTGTCGAGCACTGACGCGGCACCCAGTACGGGGTGCCCGGCGAATCCGAGTTCCTCATCTTCGGTGAACACCCGCAGTCGCGCGGTCCGGCCGGTCAGGTCCACATCACGGACGAACACCGTCTCGAACTGGCGAACCTCACGGGTCAGCTGCTGCTGAACGGCGGTCGAGAGCCCGACAGCGTCGAGCACCACCACCAAACCGTTACCGCGAAGGGCATGACGGCTGAAGACGTCAACGTGCCAATACTCGAGGCTCAACAGCGAATTCATGGTTGCCGATCAATTGTGAAGGAGTGGTGCGAGGCGGCGCCAGAGGAACGGGCGATGAGTTCGGGCGACGGATCGGGTCGGTCCTGACATGACTCGCGTCATCGCGGACATCCCATCGACGGAGGATCACATGTCACTCGTGCGCGTCCACAACTTCTCCATCTCACTCGACGGCTTCGGCACCGGCGAGGGACAAAGCAAAGACGCCCATTTCGGTCACGCTGGGGACAGGCTGCACGAATGGATGTTTGCCACTCGGTGGTGGCAGCGCGGCGGTAGCGGCGGCGTCGACGACGTCTTCGTCCGCCAGCACGATCCCGGAATCGGTGCCGAGATCATGGGTGCAGGGAAGTTCGGCCACCCCGGATGGCACGAGGATCCGGACTGGAAAGGCGCCTGGGGGCCCAACCCGCCGTTCCATACGCCGGTCTTCGTCCTCACGCATCATCCGCGGCCGCCGATCGAGATGGAGGGGGGCACGACCTTCCACTTTGTCGACGCTTCGCCCACCGAGGCGCTCGATGCAGCCCGCGCGGCCGCCGATGGCCAGGACGTACGGCTCGGCGGGGGTCCTACGGTTATCCGCGAATTCCTTGCCGCCGGGCTGGTCGATCACCTGCACACGGTGATAGTCCCGGTCCTGCTTGGTCGAGGAGTTTCCCTCTGGAACGGAATCGAGGGCCTCGAGTCGAACTACACGGTCGAGGCCACCGCCTCGCCCAGCGGCGTCACTCACGTCACGTTCACCCGTGCGGGCGTCTGACTCGTACGGGCCGTAGTCGCCGGTTCGCGTAGAAGACGCGTCAATGGTCGTGGCCGACTCGGCCGAGGGTCTCCACCGGAGTCGCGCCGGGGCGGGTCCACTGCGGTACCGGCCGACTGGTCGGGCCCCAGGTGGCGTTCCCGTTCGCGTCCGAGCGCCAGTACCAGCACGGGTGGCCGCCCTCGGGCCAGCCCTCGGGGTTGTCCTGCCACGCCTCACGCCGGCCGTACGGGGTCAGGTCGAGCAGGCCGAGGGTGGTGTCGACCGGCTCGTTGCCACGGCCCGTCGTGGAGTAGGTGCGGAACACGCGGTCGCCGTCGCGCAGGAAACAGATGATGTGCCCCTCTTCTGCGAGGAGGGGCGCCTCCACGCCCCGCACCGAGTACCAGGGCTGTTGGTAACCCATGAACTCCAGGTAGGGAGCCACCTCGTCCCAGACGCCCGAGGTCAAGACCGCGAACGAGACGCTGCAGGCATTGAGGTAGACGGCGTCTCTCAGGTGCCACAGATTGAAGGTGCAGCCCTCGCATTGTCCCTGATGCGGCGCGCCGTCGTGCCACATCGAGTGGTAGACCACAAGCTCGTCGCCGCCCTGGAACAGCTCCAGGAACCGGACCGGGCCGTTGGGTCCGACGACCTCGACCGTCCCGTCGAGCTCCACCATCGGCAGCCGGCGGCGGGCCGCGGCGAGGGCGTCACCCGCGCGGGTGTGGGCCTTCTCGCGGAGCAGAAGCTCGTCGCGGGCGGTCTGCCAGGTGGCTCGGTCAACGACCGGCGGGCGGCCGGGCAGCGCGGTGGTCGGGTCGTTCGGCGTGATGGTCATGATGTCCTCCATGCTGTCTCGTCCCGGACGCACAAAGCGCGTCGGGCAGCGATTCGAGGTGGTCCCATCGACGCACCTCGGCCGGGACCGTGAGGTCACGGAACGGCTCGATGCCGAGCGAACGGTGGACTCCCCGCCAGAGCTCCATCGGCTCCCGCCAGGTCCGGTCGGCCCCGCCCCTCAGCACCCGCATGCCCCCGGCCCGCGCGATCGCCGCACCCTCGTCAACCAGACGGGTCTTGCCGATGCCGGCCTCGCCGACCACGAGCGTGATGCTTGGCCGGCCCGATCGCGCGATGTCGAGCGACGCTCGCAGGAGCGCCACTTTGCGATCCCGCCCGACGAGCGAGCCCGGAAGTCTGGCCGGCGCCATCCCGTCCCGACTCCCCATAGCTCGATCGTGTCAGACGCCGGCGCTTCTCGGGCTCCGATCAGGACTCGGCCCGAACCGTCGACGAGTTCCTCGAGCAGATGCGCACTGCACCCGCGAGAATCGACGACAACCGAGCCAGTGATCGAGACCGGAGGATCGAGATGACCGCGCCTGACCGTCCACCTTTCGACGCCGAGCTCGCATCCGCACTCGACGCCGTGCCGCCGTTCTTCACTACGCTCCAGCCCGTTTCCATTGCGGAGTTCCGCGCGGCGACCACGCGTCCGCCGTCGCTCGAGCAGCTCATCGCGGGGCGGCCGGTGCAGGTCACCGATCACGTCGTCACCGGTCACGGTGGCGGCGAGATCGTCGTTACCGTGCTGCGGCGCGTTGGCCACGAGAGTGGCGCGGGTCCGGGTGTCTATCTCATCCACGGCGGCGGCATGGTCGGCGGGAGCCGATGGGCCGTAGCACCGATGCTCCTTGACTGGGTTCTCGAGTACGACGCGGTCGCGGCCGCCGTGGAGTACCGTCTCGCACCTGAGTTCCCCGACCCGGTGCCCGTCGAAGACTGCTATGCGGGCCTGGAGTGGTTCGCCGCCCGCGCCGACGTCTTCGGCTTCGACCCACATCGGGTGCTGATCGGGGGCATGAGCGCCGGTGGGGGCCTCAGCATCGGTACGACTCTGCTCGCCCGTGATCGCGATAGGCCGATGCCGGCCGCAATGCTGCTCATGTGGCCGATGCTCGATGATCGGAACAACACCGTCTCAGCCCAGCAGATCGACGGCGTCGGGGTCTGGGATCACACCAGCAACGAGACCGGATGGACAGCGCTCCTCGGCGATCGCCGCGGCACCGCCGACGTGTCGATCTACGCGGCACCGGCACGGGCGACCGACCTTTCGGGCCTGCCGCCCGCCTACATCGAGGCGGGGAGCGGCGAGGTCTTCCGCGACGAGGCCGTCACCCTGGCGAGCGGGATCTGGGAGGCGGGCGGCAACGCCGAACTCCACATCTGGGCGGGCGGCTTCCACGGGTTCCAGACGATCGTGCCGACGGCGGCGGTGTCGCAGACAGCCGCACAGACGCGCGAGTCCTGGGTGCGCCGCGTGTTGGCGCCGTGACCGGAGGCGCCGGCTGGACCTCTGACGTTTCAGACTGTTTGGCCGCCGTCGACGACCATGGCGTGCCCGATTGCGAAGGACGCTTCCTCGGAGCACAGCCAGAGGACGGTCGCTGCGATCTCGTCCGGCCGGCCGATCCGGCCGATGGGTTCTTGATCGAGAACCGCCTGGCGTCCCTCGGTGGTGTCGCCGAAGACCCGCCCGATCATGTGCGTGTCGACGATGCCCGGGCAGACGGCATTGATGCGAATGCCGGAGCTGGCGTAGTCGAGGGCGGTGCACTTCGTCACGCCGATGACGCCGAACTTCGATGCACCGTACGCGGCTCCACCGGCGAAGCCCTTGACCCCGGCGCCCGACGAGGTATTCACGATCGCGCCACCCCCACGCCGTAACAGCAAGGGAATCTCGTGCTTCATCGAGAGGAATACTCCGCGCAGGTTGATGGCGATCACTCGGTCCCAGTCGTCTTCGCTGATGTCGGCTGCCGGCGCCGTCGGCTGCTCGATTCCTGCGTTGTTGAAGGCCACGTCGAGGCCGCCGAAGGCCTTGACGGTCGCCTCCATGGCGGCTTCGAGCTCCTGGGAGCGGGTCACGTCGCAGCGGACGGCGACGACGCGGCCGCCCGCTGCCTCGATCTGGCGTGCCGTCTCCGTGTTGGCCTGCTCGTCGACATCGGCGACCACCACGCTGGCACCCTCGTGCGCAAACGCGAGAGCGGTCTCGCGGCCGATGCCGCCGGCCGCTCCGGACACGAAGGCGACCTTCTCGGCGAACCGTCTCATTGTGCGGTGTATCCGCCGTCGACGGGGAGGGCGACCCCGGTGACGAAACCGGCGCCGGGGCTGGTGAGCCACAACACGGCGGCGGCGATCTCGTCGTCTCGTCCGAAGCGCGCCATCGGTGTGGCGGCGGTGGCTTGGGCGAGGTCGAGTTCACCTTTGGCGATCATGTCGGTGACCATCGGGGTCTCGATGGTGCCGGGACAGATGGCGTTGATGCGGATCCCGCGGGGCGCGTACTCCAGGGCGGCGCTGCTGGTCAGGCCGAGCACGCCATGCTTGGAAGCGTGGTAGGCGGCCCGGCCGGGAAGGCCGACCAGACCCCCGAGGGAGGAGCAGTTGACGATCGCGCCGCTACCTTGGCTGCGCATCTGGGAGAGCTCGTGCTTCATGCAGGCCCACACGCCGCGCAGGTTGATGGCGTTGACCCGGTCGAAGGTCTCGGCGGGTTCGTCGGCGGCGTCGGTGGGTGGGACCTGGATGCCGGCGTTGTTGAACGCCGCGTCGAGACGGCCGAACGCGGCGACGCCGGCCTGGACGGCGTCGGCGACGCTGGCTTCATCTGCGACGTCACAGACGACCCCGAGGACTCGGTGTCCGGCGGCGGTCAGCTCATCGGTCGCAGTCCTGAGCGCGGTCTGGTTGATGTCCGCGAGGACGACGGCGGCGCCCGCCTGGGCGTACGCGCGGACGGTGGCCAAGCCCATGCCGGAGCCGGCGCCGGTGACCAGCGCGACCTGGCCGGTGAAGTCGTAGGCCGGGTTCATCGAGTTGAGCGCCATCGAGGGAGCCTTCCGTTGGTTTTGTTGATCAAGGGCGAAGCATCACCTTGATCGCCTGCCGGGAATCCATCGCCCGGTAGCCCTCGGCGGCCCGGTCCAGGGGCAGCTCGAGGTCGAACACCTTGCCGGGTTGGATCTGCCGGTTCCAGACCCGGTCCATCAGGTCGGGCAGAAAGCTGCGCACCGGGGCGGGGCCGCCGTGCACATGGACGTGGGAGAAGAACAGCTCGTCACCTGGCAGCTGCACGTCGTGATTCACGCCGACGAAGCCCATGTGACCGCCGGCGCGGGTGGCGTGGATGGCTTGCATCATCGACTCCTGGGTGCCGACGGCCTCGATCACGGAGTGCGCGCCGAGTCCGTCGGTCAGGTCCTTGATGGCCGCCACGCCCTCCTGACCGCGTTCGGTGACGATGTCGGTCGCGCCGAACTCCAGCGCCAGCTTCTGCCGCGGCTCGTGCCGGCTCATGGCGATGATCCGCTCCGCACCCAACTCCTGGGCCGCCAGCACCCCGAGCAGCCCCACTGCACCGTCACCGACGACCGCGACCGTCTTTCCCGGCCCGACCGCGGCCGCGACGGCGGCGAACCAACCGGTACCGAGCACGTCGGAGGTGGCCAGGAAATGTGGCACCAGATCGTCCTCGGGGAGCTCGGGGGTGGCTACCAGGGTGCCGTCGGCCAGCGGTACCCGCATCCGCTCGGCCTGGGCGGCTCCAGTGGGACCGAACGGTTCCCGGTGCGGACAGGAGGGCTGGTAGCCCGACCGGCAGATCTCACAGGTGTTGTCGGAGGCGAAGAACGAGCCGACCACGAATTGTCCGGGTCGGATCGTGGTGACCGATGAGCCGACCTCTTCGACGATGCCGGCGTACTCGTGTCCCATCGGGCGCGGCCCGTCCAGGGCCTCGATCCCGCGGTAGGGCCACAGATCAGATCCGCAGATGCAGGACGCCGACAGCCGGATGATCGCGTCGGTCGGCTTCAGGATCGTCGGCTCGGGCCGGTCCTCGACCCGGACCTCCCCCGGGGCAGTCATCACAGCAACACGCATAACTCCAGCCAACCCGGTCCGGTGATCGTGGGGGAGTCTCTATCAGAAGGTGTACCGATAGGGCATCCCAGCCGTCCCGGTAAACGACGTAGCGTCGATGCCATGCACGCGAGGGACAACCGTAGCGAGGTCCGCGAGTTCTTGATTTCGCGTCGCGCCAAGATCACTCCGGAGCAGGCCGGCGTGCCCGACGTCGGTGCCCGCCGGGTGCCGGGACTGCGTCGCGGTGAGGTCGCCGCCCTGGCCGGAGTCAGCGTCGAGTACTACTCGAAGCTCGAACGCGGCGCTATCGCCGGCGTCTCGGCCTCCGTGCTCGACGCCATCGCCCGGGCCCTTCAACTCGACGACGCCGAACGGGCACACCTGTTCCACCTGGCCCACGCCGCCGACGGCACCAGCGCCGGCATGCGAGCCCGCCGGCGGCCGTCGAAGCAGTGGACTCCGAGGCCGTCTCTGCAATGGGTGCTGGATCGGTTCACCGCGCCCGCCATCGTCCGCAACGGCCGGATGGATCTGCTGGCGGTCAACCATCTCGGCCGCGCCATGCACGCCTCGCTGTACGAAATCACCCTGCCCGGCGCCGTACCGAACTTCGTCCGGTTCACTTTCCTGCACCTCGACGCCGCCCACGACTTCTATGCCGACTGGGATCTTGCCGCCGATACGTGTGTGGCGATCCTGCGTACGGAAGCCGGCCGGGACCCGCACGACAAGGACCTGCACGACCTGGTCGGGGAAGTGTCCACCCGCAGTGACGATTTTCGTCGACGCTGGGGTGCCCACGACGTGCGCTACCACGGTGCCGGCACCAAACACTTCCGCCATCGCGAGGTCGGCGACCTCGAGCTCGCCTACGAAAGCCTCGACATGATCTCCGACCCCGGCCTGACCCTCACGTTGTACGCCGCCGAACCGGCCTCACCCACCGCTCACGCCCTCGACCTGCTCGCCGCCTGGACCACTGTGGCGACCACCGAGACCGCCACCACCGACAGTCCGACACCTTGATGCTCGATAGACGAGCACGACAACGTGGATCGGCGACCCGGGCCTCGTCCTCCTAGCGGCCGCTTCGATGGCCGTCGGTGTTTGCTCCGCCCCGTGGGACCTGCGACCGAGAGCCGCCCGATCTCCCCGACCACCACACCGACCAAGTCAACGGCATCGTCCGCATCGGGCGCCTCTCCGAGGTATCTGCACCCTTTCGTCGGATCTGCACCCAATCGAGAGGGTGCAGATCCGATGAAGGGGTGCGGCTGCTGCCTGTCGCAAATCGTGGACAGCAGACGTCCTTCCACCGCTACCCCCGATCAGCACGCGCGCTCCCGGCTCCTCGGATCTGACCGAGCCGCGGGATCAACGGAGTCGATGCGTGGCGGGATGCCGCTCACTAGAACTCAGATCGCTACTTGAGCCTGCAGGGCGCTTGGTCGAGTCTGTTGATCGTGACCAGATCAGCGTGGAGCCCGCGTCGTCCGGGACCGCTGGCTGTGATGACCGGTCTCGCGGTCTCGTTGGCTTTCGGGTGCACGCCGGCCGCCGACCAGGACGTTCGGCCGAGCGAGACGCCGAGTGCGGTCATTCCCGCGCCGGGCCCATACGGGCTCCTGGCCTTCGTCTCCGACCGCGAAGGCACCGACGCAGTCTTCGTGATGCGCCCCGATGGCTCGGAGGTCCGTCGCCTCACCGGGGATCTGCCGCCAACGTCCCACCCGTCCTGGTCACCCGACGGCCAACGGATCGCCTTCAACGCCGGCACACCCTCGGTCAGCGACATCTACGTGATCAACTCGGACGGATCCGGGCTGACCAAGCTGACGAACCAGTCCGCCGGAAACTTCTATCCGAGTTGGTCGCCCGACGGGTCCCGGCTGGCGTTCAGTTCGAGCCGGGACGGCGACTGGGACATCTATGTCATGCAGGACGACGGGTCGCAGGTCCGCCAACTCGTCGACGAACCCGGCCTGGACGACAAGCCCCGCTGGACCCCCGACGGTTCCCGCGTGGGCTTCGCGACCACTCGCCACGGCTATCCGGAGCTTTTCGCGGTCGACCCGACAAGCAGAGAGGCAGGTCCGCTGCTGGCGCAACCGGTGCGCGGCATCAATCCCTCCTGGTCGCCGGATGGGAACCAGCTGGCGTTCAACGTCGTGACATCGCGGGGTTTCGACATCGACGTCATGGCCGCGGATGGCCAGGGACGGCGCTCGGTCATCGCCGGCGAGGCTTCCGAGGAACGGCCGAGGTGGTCACCGGACGGCCGGCACCTGGCCTACTACACCGACGCCGGCGGCTCGTGGGATGTCTACGTCGTCGACGTCACTACCGGCGAGAGCCGGGCCTTGACCAACACCCCCGGTTTCGACGGTCAACCAGAGTTCCAACCGTGGTGATTCCGAGCTCCCCATCCGCGACGCTCGGATCAACGACTAGGTACTGGCCACGCCCGTCTAGCCGGTCGGGCGGCGACCAGCGAAGTTGGTGACGAGGCGCGCGATGAGCGTCACGAGGAAGATCTGGCCGCCGATCGCCTCGAGGGTCGCAACCGCGCGGCCGATGTCCGTGGCCGCGGTGACATCGCCGTACCCCAAGGTCGTGAGGGTCGTGAACGAGAAGTACTGCCGCTGCGGGATGCTGGGCTCGGCGACCTGCACGAACAGTTGCTGGTGGCCGAGGTCGGCCAGTGCGCCGTAAACCGCAGCGAACATCATGCCGAGGAGGAGGTACGCGGACAGGGCGCCGCAGATCGTCTCGAGCGTTACTTCCTGATGAACCAGCACGCGACGGAGCACGGCGATGAGGGTCAGCAGGAAGATGACAACGAACCACAGCTCGCCCAGCCCGCGGGCCGTGTTGTCGGCCACGGATTGGGTGATGACGACAACCGCGACGAGTGCTGCGAGGAGCATCGCCGACGTCACGAGTCGCACTCGCGGACCCACGGCGGACGCATGGAGCGCCAGCCACAGAGCGACGACCGCGAACGAACCTTCGATCAGACGCGGCGCCGAGCTGCCGCCGAGCGCCATCACCAGGTAGCTCAGGACGAGCAGCCCGAGGACCAGCCCGAAGCGGTCGACCCCCGGCACGAGCTGGGTGACCGCGAGGCGCATCGCTGACCTCATCGCGTAGACGCTATCGGGCGCGTCGCCTCTGCCCGGCGCGCAGCTCCTCGATCTCCCACCCTTCCAGTCTCACGGTTGCGAACCCGCTGCGCCACAGGTCACCGACAGCCCTACTCGGTCTCGTCCGTCGAGGCCTCAGCCTTGAGGTCTGGCGGGCTTACCCGGGGTGTACAGCCAGGCCGCGAAGAGGCCGTCCAGCTGTTGCCCCGAGATCCGCTCGGCCAGCGTGACCAGGTCAGCGGTGGACACGACTCCGTATCGGTTGCGCTGAGCCCACGCTCGCAGGACGCGGAAGAAGTCCTCGTCCCCGATCTCCAATCGGAGCGCGTGCAGCGTCATGGCGCCGCGGTCGTAGACGGCGCCGTTGAACAGTTGCCCGGCCCCAGGGTCACCGATCCTCAGCTGCCAGAACGCACTGGTCGCCGAACGCGCGTAGGCGGCGTCGAACTGTGCCTGGACGGAATCACCACCGCGGTGAGCGGTCCACAGCCACTCGGAGTACGCGGCGAATCCCTCGTTCAGCCAGATGTCCCGCCAGCGCTTCGGTGTGACGCTGTTGCCGTACCACTGGTGGGCGAGTTCGTGGGCGACGGTGCTCTCGCTCGGAGGTCCCGAGTAGATCGGTCGGGTCTGATTCTCCAACGCGTAACCGGCGTCCTCATCATCGTCGACGACCGCACCGAAGGAGCTGAAGGGGTACCGACCGAACAATCCGGAGAAGTACGTGATCATCTCGGGCTGCAGCGCGAGGGTCGCGCGAACATTGGCTTGCTGCGCCGCGGTGAGATCGGTGTCGACCGCGTTGATGATGGGTAGCCCGGAGGCCGTACGCGAAGTGGTCAGCTCGTAGTCCCCGCTCGCGGCCATGGCCAGGTAGCTGGCCATCGGCTCGTCATTCGACCATCGGAACGTCGTCCACCCGCGGTGGGTACGGCGGCCGAGCAGATCCCCGTTGGCCACGGCCACCGTTCCCCGCGGCACCGTGATCCGGAAATCGTAGGTGGCCTTGTCGTAGGGCGCGTCGTTCACCGGAAACCAGGTGGGTGCCCCGTCGGGCTCGTTCGCCACGAACGCGCCGTCGGCGTATGACACCCAGCCGTAAAAGGCACCGGTGTTGTCGGTGGGTTGGCCGGTGGTCCCGGCGTAGCGAACCTCGACCGTGAAGCGCTGTCCGGCCTTCAGGACCCGGCGCGGCGTGACGACAAGCTCAGGTTCGGTATGGACGTAGCCCGCCGGCCGGCCGTCGACCTGCACCGAGGACACGGTCAGATCGCGCAGGTCCAGGCTGAAGCTCCGCAGGTTCTCCGTTTTGACCCTGGCCGAGATTCGGGCCCGGGCGGAGAGGGCCTTCGTCTCCGGCTGGTACCGCAGGTCCAAGTCATAGTGCCGCACGTCGTACCCACCGTTGCCCGCCGCGGGGAAGTAGGGATCACCACCCGACGTGCTGCCCGCTACGCCCGAAGGTCGGCCGGCCGTCGCGACGGACCCGGGGGCCAGGAGGGCGACGACGGCGAGCGTGGCGGCGGCAGCTAACTGAAGACGGTGGCGGCGCATGGCCCGGAGTTTAGGCCCATCAGCCGGTCCTGGACACGCGGCCCGAGGCGGGTCTGATGCGGACGGTCCGCTCAGAAATCGAGCAATCTCGGTTCGTGAGCGAGACCGGGACACCAGCCGTCGGAAGTGACACTGCTGATTCGGCTGGTCGATGCTGGCGCGCTGTGACCGTGCAGTTGGCCGTTTCGTGACCAGTGGAGACTGTCCTCGAGCCATGGCCGGTTGCGCAGGTACCGACGCTCCGTAACACCCTTGTGCACTTCGAGAATCCTCCGGACCTCGTCGACGATCCGGTGTAGTTCTGTCATGGCGTCTCCTGTCTTGACGACCCCGCTGAACACCATCTTCCTAGCGCTCGGTTGCTGGCACAATTGGCTGTTATGCCTTGGTGCAAAAGATTCGTGCCAACCACCGGGCCAAGGGGGTTCGAGTCATCCTCTTGTGTCCCGCTGAGCCGTGGCGCTCCGCAATCAGGGCCGACGGAAGCCGACGACTGCCAGCCCGGCCAGCAGCACCATCAGTCCGATCTGGACGAAGTCCAGGCCGCGTCCCTCGACGCCGACGAATTGCGACACCGTCAAGACCGCGAACACGATCACGGCGGCGATCGGTACGGCCCGGCTGCGCAAGAGGGCGACGGCCAGCAGCAGCGAGCCCACCGTGAAGAGCAGGAAGCCGATCATGCCCGGCAGAAAACCGTGCTGCGGGTTTTCTGCGGCGTACGCCATCAGCGCCTTGCCGCCGTCGACCGGGATCGCGGACGAAGTGACGTACCAGGCGAACGAAGCGAAGGCGAAGCTGCCGACGGCGAAGAGCAGGCCGCCGAGAGAGGTGATGATCGCCCCGACCAGGGCGAGTACTCGTCCCCGGCTCCGGACCAGAGACAGGACCGTCAGCGAGAACATCACGCCGACGACCGCGAACGCGATGCCGTCCGCGAGTATGCCGGCCCAGGCGGCGTCGCGGACCGCGGCGATCTCGTCGTACGCCGTCGCATTTCGCCCGCCCCACGGTGTCGTGATAAGCAGCGCGGCAACCGTAAGAGCGCCGAGACCGAGTCCGACGGCAGCGACTCGGCGCCGGGCCGGCTCCGGGGAAGTACCGGCGACAGGATCAGTAGCTGAGGTATCGGCTGGGGTGGTGGTGGATGTGGTGGTCATGACGCCTCCCGGCTCGAAGAGATGATGGCGACAACGCTAGGAATCACAGGCCGCAACCGCATCGGGACGAGCACCGAACCCGATCCCCGTGCTGGTACGGAGCCCACCAGGGCGCTGTCCTCCCTACAGTGCTGGCATGGGGTGGCCGCGAATCCTCACCACCGGCTTCGCCGCGCTGTCCGCCGCGTCCCTGGTCGCGTCGGTTGGGTACTGCACGAGCGCCGGCGACCCCACCGCATGGGCGAATCTCGCGCTCGCTCTCGCGGTGGTCCCGGCCGCCAGTGCGTTGTCGCTCCTGGTGGTTCGACGACCTGGCGGCGGCGTCGTCGGCGTGCTGCTCGGGCTGCTGTCCCTGGCCGTCGCCCAGGTGGCCTTGAAGGAGATCTGGCTGATCTGGCTCGCGAAGTCCGGAGAGTCGGGTCGTTGGGCCTGGCTGGTGGCCGTCACCGCGGAGAACGGTTGGTGGATGCTCGTCACCTTCGCCCTGCTCTTGCTCCATTTTCCCGACGGACGGCTGCCGTCGCGTCGGTGGCGATGGGCACCGCCGGTGCTGGTCGGATGCGCCGTCTTGAATCAGGCGTACGGCGCAGTGGAGTCGGCTGCGTTCCGGCCTCCGCTCGATCGACTCGCTCGCCCGTTCGCGGCACCACCGGCGTGGGTGGATGCGGTATCGCTGGGGCCGTTCGTCGTGATGCTGGGGCTCTTCGTAGCCGCTGCGGTGTCGCTCGTCCTCCGCTACCGGCGCGCCGACCGGATCCAGCGGCTGCAGATCAAGTGGTTGGCCCTGGCCGGGGTAGGCATGCCGCTGTACCCACTGCTGTGCCTGGTCGAGATCCTCGTCTGGGGCCGGCCGCTCTGGCTCAGCGCCGCGGTCGGGATCGCCTCGCTCGTGGCGACCCCGATCGCGATCGGCATCGCGGTGCTGCGCCACGACCTGTACGACGTCGACCGCGCCTTGGCCTCGGCCGTCGCCTGGGGCCTGGTGACCGCGGGACTGCTCGGGGTCTACGCGGTCGCGTCAACAATCACCGGCGCGTTGGTCGGCGGCGATTCCCCCATTCGGGTAGCGGTCGCGACGGCCGCGGCGGCCCTGTTGCTCTGGCCGCTCCGGAGAACATCGCAGCGGTTCGTCGACGCCCGGATGTATCCACTGCGGCGCGGGATGCGGCAGGCACTCGACCGGTTCGACACCGATGTGAGTGCCGGACGGGCGCGTCCCGAGGCGCTCCAAGACGTTCTCCGCGAGGCGCTTCGCGACCCCGCGCTGCGGGTCGGCTACCGGACGCCCGGCTCCAACATCTACCTGGACGCCGCTTCGTCGCCGGTGTCGAGCGACCGGGCGGTGCCGGTGTCGAGTGATCGCCAACCGATCGGGACTCTCGTACCGGGGGGTGGTCCGGCCTCGACCGAGCTTCTCCGCGAGGCCGCGGAACGAATCACGACCTTGGTCGAGGTGGTGCGATTGCGCTCGCAGGTCGCCGCCGCACTGCACGAGGCCGAGTCGAGTCGTACCCGCCTGGTCGAGATCGGGTACGCAGAGCGGCGCAGGTTCGAGCGCGACCTGCACGACGGCGCGCAGCAGCGCCTCGTGTCTCTCGGGATGGCGTTGCGGCTGGCCCAGCGACACCTCGCCGATGGCACGGTGGACGTCGACCAACTCCTGGACGAGAGCGTGGCCGAACTCGCGACGGCCGTCGCGGAGCTGCGCCAGATCGCCCATGGGCTGCGGCCGAGCAGCCTGGACGACGGTCTGCCGGCGGCGTTGTCCAACCTCGTCCGCACGGTTCCGCTCGTGGTCGATCTGGACGTGGACGACTCTCCGTTGCCGGACGCGGTGGCCACGACGGCGTACTACGTGGCCAGTGAGGCGGTCGCCAACGCGATCAAGTACGCCGAAGCGACCCGGATCGTGCTGCGGGTCGTCCGACGTCAAGATCAAATCCTCGTGTGCGTGAGCGACGACGGGCGCGGCGGTGCGCGGCTCGGGCTGCGGTCAGGTTTGGCCGATCGGGTGGCGGCGCTCGGCGGATCGCTGGAGGTGGACAGTGCCACCGGTCGTGGGACCGAGGTTCGGGCCGCGCTTCCGGTCGTGTTCCCGAATGCGCCTTCGCGTGCGCCCTCCATCTCAATCGAGGAACCCCGATGCGCATCGTGATCGGGGAGGACTCGGCGCTGTTCCGGGAGGGACTGGCCCGACTGCTGGAGGACGGCGGACATGTGGTCGTTGGTCGGGCTTCGGACGCCGTCAGCCTGGTCGAGACCGTCGAGCGCGAACGACCGGATCTGGCCGTGATCGACGTGCGGATGCCGCCCGACAGGACCGACGACGGCGCCCGCGCCGCCGGTGAACTGCGGACCCGGATTCCGGATCTGCCGATCGTGATGCTCAGCCAACACGTCGAGACCCGACACTCGGTCGATCTGGTCCGCGGTGGCCACTTCGGCTATCTGCTGAAGGACCGGGTGTTCGACGTCGACGACTTCCTGGATGCGTTGCGTCGGGTGGCTGCCGGCGGCTCGGCCCTCGATCCCGAAGTTGTCGCCACCCTGCTCGGCCCGCGCACCGAACACGACACCCTCGCTGCCCTCACGCCACGGGAGCGGGAGGTCCTAGCTTTGATGGCCGAGGGCCGGACCAACGCCGGCATCGCCCGCCGGCTGTGGCTCACCGAGCGCACGGTGGAAACCCACGTCAGCAACATCATGAACAAACTCGGACTCGTCGAGACCGACGACGGACACCGCCGGGTGTTGGCGGTCCTCGCCTGGCTTCGCGCTCGTCACCGCAGCGGTTGAGGACGGACAACAGGAAGGGATCGAACAGCCGTGCCTCCCGATGCGCTTTGTGTGCTCTGGCCCGCATGGGCTCGCAGCCGGTGATCAACAGACCAGAAACCCGAACCCGCACTCGGGGTGCCTGTACTGCTGCGGAACCCCGACGGCGCTGAGAAGGTCGAACCAGATGGTGATCAAGAAGTCCCGTTGGCTGCATGCTGCGTCACCCAGCGGCCCACCGCCTTCGGTACGAGTCACGATGAAGGAGATCGATCGTGAAGTTGATCAACGACGGGTCGGCTTGGGTTTGGTATCCCCAGCCGTACTCCGGAGCGACACCATGAACGTTCTCCGGCGCCACCCCCTCACCGTCTTCTTCGTCTTGGCCCTGGGCGCCACCTGGGCGGTATGGATCCCCCGTGCTGCCGGAGTTCCGACGGGAATCATCGCGGAGCTTTCCACCTGGATCGTGGCGCTCGCCGCCATCCTCGCGGCGGCGCTGACCGGTGGCCGCGATGCGGTCAAGGACCTGGGCGCTCGGTTGCTGCGTTGGAGAGTCGGCTTGCGGTGGTACCTCCTCGTCATCCTCGGGCCGGTCGTGTTCGCGCTCACGACCGCTGGAGTGTTCATCGCCCTCGGTGGCACCTGGTCCCAGGCCGTTCCCGGATTCCTGACCGGCAACCTGGCCCTCTTGCCGCTGTTCATCCTCCTGACGGCAGTGACCGATGGTCTGGGTGAAGAACTCGGATGGCGAGGATTCGCCCTGCCCAGGCTCCTGCTGCAGCACACGCCCTGGTCGGCCACCCTCATCCTCGCCGGGCTGTGGGCTCTGTGGCACGCGCCGTTGCTCTGGACGCAGGGGCGCGTTCTCTACGGCCAACCCTGGTGGCTGTTCCTGCTCGACATCGCAGCCAAAGCGATGATCTTCAGCTGGGTGTTCCTTCGGACCCGGGGCAGTGTGCTCATCGCCGTGCTTCTACACGCGAGCAACAACGTCTTCGGAGTTTCACCGGTAGTCTCCGCGACCGGCAGCCTCACTCTTCCGGTGATCGCGGTCGGCCTCGAATGGGTGCTGGCCTTGATCGTGCTGACTCGTGCCCGTCCCAGCTTCTTCCAGCCCGTGTCCGACCCGGAGGTGGTCTACCCCGGCCCCTCAGTCACGGCGAAGTCCGTCCGAGCGATGTAGTCGCTGAAGTCGCGGGGTGGGCGACCCGGCGCCTTGCGGACCCGTCGGTGGGCTCGGAGCCGCGTTCCAGGCGAATATGGCGAAGCACGGCGATCGTCTCGTCGGTCACGGCTTCGGAGTATCCCGAGGCAGCGAGTTCGGCACGGGTATGCGTCTTCGCTGACCGGGACGCTCGGTGGCCAGGCGCTCCCCGCCCATCTCCCCCTCGGTGCGGGAAGACAGCAGGACCAATCGCCCGGCACCCCGATGGGTCTTTGGTGAAGTCGGTCTCGAAGAAAGCTCGGATGCAGCGCCGCGCCGGATTCAGGCCGCGCGCAACGGGCGCGCCAGGACGTTGGCGGGGTCGTATCGATCGGCGAGGGCCCGTAGTCGTTGCAGCGTTGCCTCGTCGAAGCAGTGGCGGAGCTGAGCCGGGTCACTACTGTCGGCGAAGTTGATCAACTTCTGGCCGGTGCTGCACGCGGAGAGAGCCGACAGCAGTCGGGTTCCGTGGACCAGAAGCTCTTCGCGGGACGATGCGCTGGGGTTGCCGGTGACGTAGACGTTGTAGGCGGCTTCTCGACCCCCGGCGAACGCCGACGGCGGGCCGAGCGGTTTCGCTAGGGCACCCCCGAGCTGACGGATCTCCACCAGGGTCTGCGGCGACCCGCTCCCGGGTCCCGCCAGCCGAATCAGTTGATCGACGGCGTCGTCGGGCAACGCCGCGAGCAACGCGGTGCCGTGGGCGGTCGGGGCCGGCGCGACGGGGTCGTTGTGTACTTCGCTGATCCGACCGTACGGAAGCACCCGCATTCCGCCGAAGATCGGCGTCGCGGTGCCCAGCAAGGGCGCCACGGCGCGCTCGGCGTCCGTCGCGGCGGCGAGATCGGCGTACCGCACCGACACGGTGATCTTGCCCGCCAGCGGTGGCGGCACTTCCGGCAGGAGTGGCAGCTGCATGATCGCCAGCGAGCTGTCGGCGGTCGCGGGCAGGCCGGCGGCCCAGTCCCGCCAGGCGGGCAACACGGTCGCCAAGTCGGATCCGTCGAAGAACACCGACCCGCCGTACAGCTCCGTGATGGGAAGCAACCGCAGTTCGACGGCCGTCACGATCCCCAGGTAGGACTTCCCTCCGCGCAGCGCCCAAAACAGGTCCGGCTCGCTCTCCGCGCTGACACGTCGCTCCTCGCCATCGCCAGTGACCACGTCCAGCACGGTGATGTAGTCCGACGCCACTCCGAGCGGTCGGCTGAGCGGGCCGATCCCGCCTCCGGTGAGAAAGCCGGCAACTCCGACATTGACCGACGAGCCGCACACCGCGGCCAGCCCGTGCGGCGTCACGACGTCGAGCACCCGCTGCCAGGTGAGGCCGGCGCCGACCCGTACCGACTTGGCTGCGGTGTCAAGTGAGCAGTCCTCGAGCCGACCGGTGTGGACCAAGATCGCGTCCGCGGCGAGGGGTACGGCACCGTGGCCGGTGGCCTGGACCGCCACTCGCGACCCATCCCCCGCGGCAGCGCGGACGACCGTAGCGACGTCTGCCTCGTTCGTCACGGCGACCACCGCCGCCGGATCCACCGGAACGGCGCGATCCCACGGGGTGCCGACGCTGTATTGCTGATCCCCGGGCACCGAGACCTGCCCCGGCAGCCGCGACCGCAACTCCTCGACTGCGTTGCCGCCGGTCATCCGAACACGTCCGCGACATATCGGGAGAAGGTTTCGGTGGTCATGGTCATCGCTGTCCTCCGATCCGATGTCTTCAAGGTTGGCCGTTCGCGATCAACCCGACAAGGGCGGGGCGTACTCGGTCGGACGATGACCGGCCGCGACCGACCGACGAGACAGTGATGGAATCCATCCTGGGTGTCCGCGGGACGACGGGTGCACCTGTCTCCGGCAAAGGGAAGGTGTTGATCGCATGACGACAGAAACCGACGCCCCACTGAGAATCGGCGTGGTCGGCTTCGGCACGGGTGGCCTGCACTTCCACGCGCCCTTCATCGAGGCCGCCGACGGCATCGAGCTCGCCGGCGTGGTCACCCGGAATCCCGAGCGACGGCAGATCCTGGCTGACCGCTTTCCCGGCGTGGCGGCCTACGACTCCCTCGCTGATCTGGTGGCAGGGGAGCGGGCCGCTGGGGGGCTCGATGCGGTGACGATCACGACTCCACCCGAAACCCGACACGACCTGGTCATCCAGGCGCTCGACTTGGGGCTACACGTGGTCGCGGACAAGCCCTTCGCGCCGACCGCCCAGGCGGCGGTCGAGCTGGACCGGGCTGCCGGCGAGGCCGGCCGGGTGCTCGGGGTCTATCACAACCGGCGGTGGGATTCCGACATCTGTACGCTCCGAGCGTTGCTGGCGAGCGAAGCGATCGGCCGGGTCGATCGATTCCACTCGCGTTTCGACCAGGATGATCCCGGAACTCTGGAGGGTGGACCGCACGGCGGGCTGCTGCGCGATCTCGGGAGCCACCTGGTCGACCAGGCGCTGTGGCTCTTCGGACCCGTCGAGCAGGTCTACGCGCGGCTCCGCGAGGCACCGACGGCGGCAGGCCCGACCGACACGTCCTTTCTTGTCGTCCTCAGCCATCGTGATGGGACGATCAGCGAGCTGTCGGCGACGAAGCTCAACCACATCGCCGAACGCGAGTTGCGGGTCTACGGCGAGAACGGCAGCTACGTGGCCAGTAGTGCTGACGTCCAGGCACAGGCCATCTTCGCGGGAGACCGCCCCGTCGATGACCCCGGTGCCTGGGGGCGGGAGCCGGAGTCCGCCTGGGGAACCTTGAACACTGCTGCCGGCAGTCGGCGGGTTCCGTCCGAGGCCGGGAACTACGCCCGGTACTACGAACTCTTCGCCGAAGCTGTCCGCAGCGGCGGACCTCCACCGGTCACGGCTCGACAAGCTGTCGAGGTCCTGGCCGTGTTGGACGCTGCCCGGCAGAGCGCTGCCGACGGCCAGAGCGTGACGCCTGTCCTCGCGGTGTGATGTCGCGGTTGGCCGGCCCGCTGGCGCGTCTCCTCGTGTTGGTGTCGGTCGTCCTTCTCCTCGCGCCTGCGTGTCGGGACACCCGCGGGCTGGCGACCCCGGGGCCCTCGTTCTCGGTGTTGCAGATGAACCTCTGTCTGTCCGGTCGCGCTGCGTGTGCTCCGCGCGTTCAGTACCCGCTCGGCGTCCGCGAGGCCGCAGAGGTGATCCGGACCAGCCGAGTCGACACGGTGACGCTCAACGAGGTCTGTCAGGGTGATGTCGCGAAAATCGCGGTGGAGACCGGCTACCAGGCCCGATTCGCCGCAGTGCCGTCTTACGTCCTGGGCGACGACTGCATCAATCCCGGCGAGCGCGGCGTGTTCGGGGTGGCGGTGCTCACGAAAGCGAGGATCACGGCATCGGTCGACCGCGCGTACACGGCTCAGGACACCAGCATGGAGCAACGCCACTGGCTGTGTGTGACCACCGACGAGGCGCGCGTATGCACCACTCATCTCGAGATCCGCGGCAGCTACCGCCTCGATCAGGTGAACGACGCGCAGTGTGCCGAGTTCGCGGGGATGCTCGCCCGACTCGAGGGGGACCGGCCGCTGCTCGCCGGCGGCGATCTGAACCGGGACGAGCCTTGCGCTCCAGCGGGCATGTGGGTTCGGACGGACGTCGACGCGGTCCAAGCGCCGGGGAAGCAGCATGCCTACGGCACCTCGCAGCTGGTGGAGCCGCAAGCCAGGATCGTGCCGATGCGGTACAGCGACCACGACGCCGTCCTGGTGAGCAGCCGACTCGCGCCGTGACCGTCAGGGTGTCCGTGACGAGGCGCAACGAGGACTTCCACCTGCCGCCGGTCCGCCGAGCGACTTGTCGGGGCCGGCGATTGCCGTCGCGTGAGTGACACGGCTGCCCACCCCGGACCCCGACGACTGTGAGGGCTGGGTTGCCGAGCACCTCGGCGATCTGGCACTCGAGGGCGTGGCGGGCGTACGCCGCTCGACGCGGTTCTCCGGTGGGCAGGCCGCGGCTGATGCGGCTCTGGCCGCGTTCTCGGTGCGGGGCTACGCCGCCCGCCGCAATCAGGTGCTGCCGGAGAGCGACCGCGGCGCCAGCGCGCTGTCCCCGTTCATCCGGCACGGGCTGCTGACCCTGCCGCGGGTGTGGGCGTACGTCGAGGGCGGGCCGGCTCGGGACGTGGGCAAATACCGCGACGAGCTGTTGTGGCAGGAGTACGCCCGGCACCTGTACGCCCGCGTCGGCCGGGCGATTCACCGGCCGCTGCGTCGGGAGCCGGCCGTGGGTGATGGCTGGATCGGGGAGCCGTGGCCAGAGGAGATGGCCGGCATGGCGGAGGTCAACCGGGGTCTGGCCGAGGAGGGCTGGCTGGTCAACCAGACCCGGATGTGGGCTTCTTCGCAGTGGACCGTGCGCGCCGGCGCGCGCTGGCAGGACGGCGAGCGGCGGATGTACCGGCTGCTGCTCGACGGATCCGCCGCCGCCAACGGGCTGGGCTGGCAGTGGACGACGGGCGCGGCGACCGGCAAGCCGTACGGGTTCTCTCGCTGGCAGGTGGAGCGGCGGGCACCGGAACTGTGCGATGCGTGCACGCTGCGGCAGCGCTGCCCGATCCAGAGCTGGCCGGAGGCGCAGCCGGGGGAGCGGGCCGAGCCGGAGGGTGCTTTGCGGCGCGACCCGGATCCCGTACGGACGGCGGGGCCGGCGGAGCCGCAGGTTGCCGGGACGCCGGAGGTCGTGTGGCTGACCGCAGAATCGCTCGGCGACGCCGATCCGGCGTTGGCTGCCTACCCCGATCTGCCGGTGGTCTTCGTCTTCGACGAGCCGCTGCTGGCTCGGTTGCGGCTGTCAGGACACCGGCTGGTCTTCTTCGCGGAGGCCTTGGCAGACCTGTCCAAGCGCCGGAAGGTCGAGGTGCATCGGGGCGAGCCGGTGGAGGTGCTCGGCGGCCGACCGCTGGCCGTGACCTATGCGCCCGTGCCAGGGTTCGGTGTCCGCGCGGCCCGGCTCGAGGTGGCCGCGCTGCATCCGTGGCCCTGGTTGCGTCGTCCGGCCGGCGGCTCGGTAGCGTCCTTCACCGCGTGGGCCCAGCAGAAAGGAAAGGAATCGTGAATGACGTGATCACCCGGGTGTCCGGGGACCGATGCCGGACAGAGTCTCTGCTGACCAATCATCGTGTAACCCAAGGCGTCGTAGTCCAAGCGTCGTGCTACCCAATAAGCAGGGCGACCGGTTCGGCCCCGGTAGTCGCCAGTTTGGAGCGCATTCTCGTGTCGGTGCCATGAGGGCGGGCCGGTCAGGCGAGCAGGTCTTCCAGAGTGGGGATCGTGACCCGTACGGGTGCTGAACGGGATGTCTGCCCGCTCGCATCCGGCCCCTGCTGGTGCTCGGTGTCCATCACGGCCCGTACTGCGGAGGTGAGGAAGCGACTCGGCTTCGCGAGGACGTGCCGTGCGCCGAAGCTGGTCGGGTGGGTCGGCATCCGCGCCGGCGCGTAGACCCGGAGGGTATCCCGCGCGCGGGTGAGCGCGACGTAGAACAGCCGCTGCTCCTCCTCCAAACCGTTGTCGGCGGACAGCGCCATGTCGGATGGAAGCGAACCGTCGACGGCGTGCAGGAGGTGCACCGTGCTCCACTCCAGACCCTTGGCCGAGTGGATCGTCGACAGGGTCAGGTAGTCCTCGTCCAGGTGCGGTCGGCCGGCGTAGTCGGCGCTGGACGACGGTGGGTCGATGGTCAGCTCGGCGACGAAGGTCCGCAGGTCGCGCTGCGCCGCCGCGGTCGCCGAGAGCCGCTCGACGTCGTCCAGGCGACGTGGCCAATCCGGATACGCCGCCTTGATCAGCGGCCGCACCGTCGTGAGGCACTGCCCGGCCACGCTTACGGGCGCGGTGTCGACCTGCGCCTGAGCCAGGCCCGCCAGGGTGGCTTGCAGGGCGGACCGGGCCTTGGGAGGAGCGGCAGCCACCACCTCGGCGTAACCCTCACCGGGATCTCTCATCAGCAGGGTCGTCAGCTCCCGGGCGGTCGCCTTGCCCACCGCGCGGTGTCGGGTCAGCAGCCGATACCAGGCGAGCTCGTCGGCCGGGTTGAGCGCGAGTCGCAGCGCGGCGAGCAGGTCGCGGACGTGTGCGGTGTTCGTGTACGCGATCCCACCGAACTTGTGGAACGGGATCTTGCGCACGTTCAGCTCGATCTCGAGCTGATGGCTGTGGCTGGCGGCCCGCATGAGCACCGCCTGGTCGCGCAGCGAGTGGCCGTCGCGATGGGCGGCCAGCACCGCGTCCGCCACCAACCGGGCCTCGGCGTCGGCGCTGTCGCAGGCGACCAACACCGGCCGGCCGACCCGGTCTTCCCGGTCCGCCACCAGCGTCAGCTCCAGCTCACCCGGTCGCACCAGGTTGGCGACGTCGAGGATCTCCTGGGTGGAGCGGTAGTTGCGGTCGAGCCGCACCAGCCGCGACCCCGGCAGCTCCGTGTGCAGGTCGAGAAGATGAGCGGCGTCGGCACCGCGGAAGCCGTAAATCGCCTGCGCGTCGTCGCCTACGACTGTGAGCCCCTCGCCGTCCGGCCGCAGCAGTCGGACGATGTCGACCTGAATCCGGTTCACGTCCTGGTACTCATCGACCAGCACCCAGTCCCACCGGGCCCGGAGGCGGTCACCGGTGTCGGCATCGGCCAACAGGGCCTGCCAGTAGATCAGCAGGTCATCGAAGTCGAGCAGACCGCGCTGTCGCTTCCGGGACACGAAGGCGCGGAGCAGGCCGTTGATCGCCTCGGCGTGGTCGCTGCACCAGGGGAACTCCGCCGCCATCACCTCCCGGGTCGGGCGCCCCGTGTTGATCGCTCGCGAGTAGACGTCGGCCAGCGCACGGGTGCTGGGCAACCGCACCGACGTACCGGCGAGCCCGTGTTCTTCGCGCAGCAGGTCGAGCAGATCGACCACATCGCTGGCGTCGAGCACCGACACGTCAGCCAGTCCCACACACGGGGCAAGCTCGGCGATCAGCCCGTAGGCGACCGCGTGGAACGTGCCGCCGCAGATCCGCCGGCCGAGCGCCGGATCACCACACAGCGCTGCCGCTCGGTTTGTCATCGCGGCGGCCGCCCGCCGAGTGAAGGTCAGCAGGAGGATTCGCTCGGGTGGGACCCCCGCAGCGAGGAGCCGCGCCACCCGAGCCGTCAACGTCTGGGTCTTGCCCGTGCCCGCCCCGGCCACGATGACCAGCGGACCGGATCCGTGCTCCACCGCGGCGAGCTGATGCTCGTCGAGATCCTCTACCGTGGCGTTTTCGCTCATGCGTTCGACTCTATCCAAGACTGTGTCTCGTCAGGTGCCTCGACACACTCTCGCGCGGTGGTGGAGTGGTGCAGCGGCGGCCGGCACCCTGGACGATCATGCCGAGGGGTCCAGACCTCCGAGCCCGTCCAAACGATTCGGACGGCCTGTCCGGGTCCAACCGACTGCGCGAAGCCCCGCTGGAGATTGTTCAGCGATGTGTTGAACGAAAGGAACGATGGCGCATTGGACCACCGCCCGAGGGCAGGCCTAACGTGAGAGACATGCCAGTGCTGATCAGCGTGCGCGAGCTCGCCGAGTCGATCGCCCGCGGGCGTCCGCCGGTGCTGCTTGACGTGCGCTGGACTTTGGGCGGACCGCCCGGCCACGAGACGTACCTGGGCGGCCACCTTCCGGGTGCGGTGTACGTCGACCTGGACACCGAACTCGCCGGTCGCGGTCCCGCCGATGTGGGCCGGCACCCGCTGCCGTCACGAGAGACCCTGCAGGTGGCGGCCCGGCGCTGGGGCATCGGGCGGTCGGGAATCGCGCTGGGCGACACTGTCGTGGCGTACGACGGCGGCGGCAATCTCGCCGCCGCCCGTGTTTGGTGGCTGCTGCGCTGGGCCGGGCTGACCGACGTCCGGCTGCTGGACGGGGCGCTGCCGGCCTGGACCGCCGCGGGCCACGCCCTCGAGACCGGGAACATTGTGCCTCGCGCCGGGCACGGTGACGCTCGAGTCCGGCCGGCTGCCCGTTCTGGGCCTGAGCGAGGTCGAGGCCTTCGCTGCGGCCGGGGTCCTGCTCGACGCCCGAGCGCCGGAGCGCTTCCGGGGCGAGACCGAGCCCATCGACCCGAAGGCCGGGCACATCCCCGGCGCGGTCAACGCGCCCACCGGTGACAACCTCACGGCGACGGGAACTTATCGGTCCGCCGCCGACTTGCGAGCGAGGTTCACCGCGCTCGGCGTCGCCACGGATACGCCGGTAGCGGTCTATTGCGGCTCCGGGGTCAACGCTGCGCACGAGATCGCCGCGCTGGCCATTGCCGGGATCGACGCCACGCTCTATCCAGGATCGTGGTCACAGTGGAGCAACCACGAGCTGCCTGTCGAGATCGGCAGCCCCAAGCGCGCTGGGGTCTGAGCGTGCCGAACCTCAGTTGTCGTTGGGGCGATCCCAGGTGTGCGCGGCGTCTCGTCTGCCGCCGACGGTCAGGTTGCCGACAGCGGTGATCCGGAGCCGTATCGGCACGGGGCGTAACTGGTGGGTTGGGACAAGGCCGGCGGGTGGGAATGGTGTCCGGAGCCAGCAGTTGGTGCCGGTGAACACCGCGAACGAACACCCAATCCAGATGCTGACATGCAGGTCTGAAATCGCCGGACCGGGCCTACATTCTCTGCAGGTCAAATAGGAAATGCACCAGGAGAAACCTCATCGACCAACACAGGATGGAAGCCGTAGCTGAGTCGACGATCCGCGACCTGCTGAGGTTTCCGAACCCGGTGAACGAGAAGGCGGCTCGCGTGGTGGCCGGGGGCGTGGCGCTGCTTGCCGTAGCCACCGTCATGACCGGGTCAACCTGGCTGTACGCCGTGCTGGCCGTCGGATTCGCCGCGCGGGCGGCGGCAGGCCCGCGCTTCAGCCTGCTCGGCCGACTGGCGACCCAGGTCATCGCACCGTGGTTCGGCACTCCCCGCCTTGTCCCCGGACCTCCGAAGCGCTTCGCTCAAACCATCGGACTGGCGCTGACCACGGCAGCGGTGTTGTCGGGGCCGGTGCTGGGTGCTGACCTGGCCGCGCGCGTGCTGATCGGAGTCCTGATCGTGTTCGCGACCCTGGAGTCGGTCGTCGGCTTCTGTGCGGGCTGCTGGCTCTTCGGCCGACTCATGGATTGGGGCGTGATTCCCGAGTCGACCTGCGAGGTGTGTCGGGTCTCGCAGGTGTCACCGTAGGTCGCTTCCCAGACCGCGAGCGCCGTATCAGCGGGATCGGCCCGCCGTTCCGGCGCTGTCAACCCGACACCGACACGGTGCGACCGATCATCGAGCCCTTTTCCACGAGGTCGGCGTGCACGCGGGCCACCCCACGGCGCGACACCTTGCGTCGACGCCTGCTCCCGTCGGTCGAGACGAAGTGATCGTCAGAGTCGTCGTCGCTGAGGTACACCGGCTGCACGATGGTCCAGTCCAGCCCGGAACCGCGCAGCACGCCCTCCTGGACCGCGGTGTCGCCGATCTGCGGGGCGATCAGAAGGGCGAACAGCAGCCGGTCCATGACGCCGAGCAGTTCGCGCGTCTCGCCGACGCCGTACGAGGACTGCACAACGATGCGGCGGATGCCGGCGCGCCGCGCGGCCGCAACGACCGCGGCGGTACCGCGTGAGCGCACGTCCATGGGAGTGTGTTGCGCGCCGCGCACGCGCACGCGCAACGTGGGCTCCGAGATGCCGAGCGTGATGACGACCGCGCCGTGACCGGGCATCACCCGATCGAGGAGGTCGGCGTCCGTGGCATCGGCGTCGATCGGGTTGAGGCCCGGGCGGGGAGGAAGTGACGAGGCGTGGCGGGCGAGGGCGGTCACGCGGTGGCCGCGCTCCAGCAGCGCGTCCAACACAGCGCGGCCGGATCCGCCCGTCGCGCCGATCACGAGGATGTCCATGAGAGTCTCCGTTTCCTTGAGAGGGGTGGCTGGGTTGAGCGTGTCTTGACCCTCCCATCTTGGGTCTGGATGATCTATCGTCAGAAGTACAGAAACCTTGATCGATCGTCCGGGAGTCACCATGACCACGACCATGCCGTGGGAGCACGCGGATCCACTCACCGAGGCCCTGTACCAGGTCCGCATGCGCGGGGCGTTCTACTCGTGGACCGAGGCCTCCGGTCCGGGTTCGGTCGAGATGCCGCAGCTGCCGGACACGCTGACGTTCCACATCGTGGCCCGCGGGATCGCCTACCTCGAGGTCGACGGCGAAGATGCCGTCGCGCTGCGGGCGGGACAGCTCGCTCTGGTGCCTCGTGGGATCGGCCATCGCGTGTCCACGGCGCCGCAGGCGCCGCTGCTGGGGCGTGCCGATCTGCTGCCGCAGACCATGCTCGGCGAGTCATTCTCGATCCTGCGGCTCGGCCCAGCGGACGTTGAGGCACCGCTAGCCCTGCTCTGCGGCGTGGTCGCCTTCGACTCTTCCGCCGTGCACGATGTGCTCGCGGTGCTCCCGCCGATCATCCGCGTCGACTCGGCGGCCCACCCGATGATGGCGGCGCTGCTGCCCCTGCTCGCCAGCGAGCTGCGGGAGCCGCGTCCCGGCGGCGACGCCGTCGCAACGCGGCTCGCCGACGTGCTCGTGGTGGAGACGGTACGCGCCTGGCTCGCCGAGCAGGAGGACGCGGCGACGGGATGGCTGGCGGCTCTCCGCGATCCTCAGCTCGGCCCGGCGATCGCGGCCGTTCACCGCACCCCCGGGTATCCCTGGACCCTCGGCGCGCTGGCCGCGCGCGCGACGATGTCGCGATCGGGGTTCGCCGCGCGTTTCACCGACACGGTCGGCATGCCGCCGATGGCGTACGTCGCAGCGACGCGGATGCGCGCGGCGCGGTCGATGCTCGCTGACGGTGCGACGGTGGCCGCCGTTGCCGGCGCGTTCGGATACGGCTCCGAAGCCGCCTTCAGCCGTGCGTTTTCACGGATAACCGGGGACACCCCCGGGCGCGTGCGGCGCGCTGCCTGACCTGCCCTCATCGCGTCCCCGGCTGAGTCGAGGGAGTGAGCAGGTGGCCTCGGTGACCAGCACCCGGCCGGTGCTCAAGCCGGCGACCGCGCTCGGGCAAACCCGCAGTGACCGTCGCAGGGCGATCGGATGTGAGGATGGCGGGGGTGAGGATCTCGTGACCCGATACATCGTGGTGGGCGCCGGCGCGATCGGTGGCGCGATCGGTGGCCAGCTGACCATCGCCGGGCGAGACGCGGTGCTGGTCGCCCGCGGCGACCACCTCGCTGCTCTGCGGACGTGCGGCCTGCGCCTGCGTTCGCCCGACGGCGACCAGACGGTGCCCGTGACCGCGGTCGGCGGGCCGGACGATCTCACGCTCAGGCCTGACGACGTCTTGGTACTCACGGTCAAGACCCACCAAGTGTCCGACCTGTTGCCGGCGTGGGCGGACGCGCCGGTGGTCCGGAACGGCCGCCCGGTCGGCACGGTCGGTGACCTGCTGCCCGTCCTGGTGGCGATGAACGGTGTGACCGCCGAACGCATGGCGTCGCGCTTTGTGGCCCGCGTGTTCGGGGTGTGCGTCTGGATGCCGGCGGTCCACCTCACACCGGGCGAGGTCATCGTTCGAGCGACCCCGCGGCGCGGGATGTTCCACATCGGCCGGATCCGGGCCTTGCGGCACGACGGCGCGGCGGGCGAGATCGACGCGACCCGGCGCAGCGACGAGGAGCTGCTGCGAACCATCAGCACGGACTGGCAAGCCGCCGACCTCACGGTCCGGCTTCCCGACGACGTGATGCCCTGGAAGTACCGCAAGCTGCTGAGCAACCTGGGCAATGCCGTGCAGGCGCTGGTCGGCCGGAACGGAGACATCGGCACGATCGCCGACGCCCTCAAGGCCGAAGGCCGTACCGTGTTGGAATCCGCCGACGTCGCGTACACCGGCGACAACGAGGAGGATGCCGCCCGAGCCGAGACCTCTCCGGTCCGGCCAGTGCCGGGGGCTCCCTCTGACCTCGGCGGATCCACCTGGCAGTCGCTCTCCCGCGGTGCGACTCAACTGGAGTCCGACTACCTCAACGGCGAGATCGTCCTGCTTGCCCGGCAGCACGGTCTCGACGCCCCCCTGAACGCCCGGGTGGCCGCCGCCGCTCGCGGCGCCGCCCGGCGGGGCGCCCGTCCGGGTGATGTCTCGGCCGCCCACCTCGCCCGGATGCTCGGCCTCGATCCCTGAGCTCCTAGCCGACAACGACACCTCCGCGATCGCCGCGGGCCGGTCCAGATGTGACGGTGGATTCGGACCGGTGTCAACGCGAAGACGCAGGCGACCACGGATGACGCCAGATGATCATGATGACGAGCGCAGGCTGCAGGGTGGCAGACCCAGCCTGCGGGCGATTCGTCAGGCGAGGCGCACGGCGATGCCCGGATAGTCCACGACGAGCCCGGCTTCGTCGTACCGCAGCACGGCTCGGAAGGTGCCGTCTCTCGAGGTGTAGTCATAGCGGCGGTCGTCACGCCGTCGGTACGTCTGCTCGAGCCGGGAGACCGACAAGTCGAGCGCTCGAACGTAAGCGGCAGGGGCATTGGTCACCTCGTGTAGAGGCATCGTCATGCGGTGGACCGGCAAGGTGTTCGTGCAGGCGGATGCCTCGAGGTCGATGTCAACCAGTCCGTCGAGCTGCGGCGCGTACGCACCGTCCACCGTCCACCGGCCCTCGCCGTCTGACCGCAGCACGGTTTCCCGCGGCCCCGTGAGCGTGTCGGTCGCGACATGGGCCTCACGGGTACGCCAGTGATCATCCAGCAGGATGTGGTACCGGACTGCGTACGGCTGCCCGCCCTCGACCGCGGATGTGTGCCCGCGGAGGAGACCTGGTTGAGCGTAGACAACCTCGAAGCCGTCCACCAGGTCGAAGAAGCGCCACGCGGCGAAGGCCGGAAGCTCGGCGAACACCTCGGTAGTCCATCACAGCAGGAGATCGAGCCGGTCCTTGCCCAGGGGTGGGTTCGCGGACGCTTGTGCCGACATCAACGCGCCGCACCTGAATTCATCTCCGCCGGCAACCGCTGTCGCTGAATGGCTCGCTCGGCTTCGTAGGCCGGTTTCGATCTTGCTGACGAACCGCATGCCCTACCGTTTGGCCGCCTGTGACGGGAGACGGTCGTCCGCAACGGTTCCGGCCTACCGTTTGGCCAACTCGCGGACGAGTCCTTCAAACGCATCTCCTGACGCACAAACCAAGATCGACTAGCCTCGTGCGCTATGGGGGCGAGCCCTGAGGTGAGCGTCGGGCGGCGGATCGCACCGCTGTTCCCGACGGTGGCGGCCAGCTTCCTCGGCTACGCGATGATGGCCACCTTGTTCGTGCCGATGTTGATGTCGCCGACGGACGGCTATCTTCCTCCGGGCACGAGCCTGGCCGTCCGTACGACGACGATCGGGTTGATGCTGGCGCTCTACCCGCTCGGACAGTTCCTCGGCAATCCGCTTCTCGGGGCACTCTCTGACCGCTACGGTCGTCGGCCGATCATCCTGGCGTCGACCGCCGCAACGATTCTCTGCTACTTCGGCATCGCGATCGCGCTGACGATCAAGAGTTTGGTGATGCTCGCGCCGTTCCTGCTGCTCTGCGGATTGGTCGAAGCCACGTTCGCGCTGACCATGAGCGCAATCGCCGATGTCACGACCCAGAACGAGCGGCCTCGGTATCTCGGCTTCGTCTACGCCACCACCAGCCTCGCCTACATTGTTGGTCCGTTGGTAGGCGGGTTGATCGCGGAGTACATCGGCTACTCCCTGCCGTTCTGGATCGTGCTCGTCGTCTTGGTGGCGGTGCTGATCTACTTGCAGTTCGCATTCACCGAGACGCAGCCCGAATCCGCGCGCCACGCAGCACCTCTCCTGCGGTCGCTCGCCGCACTGAGCCGGGTGATCACCGACGACCGGCTGCGGCGGAACTACCTCGGCAACTTCCTGGCTTTCGTTGCCGCCATGGGCTTCTGGCGGGTGATCACGATCTACCTGGTCGATGAGTGGGGACTCTCGGTGGGACCAGTGACGGCGTGTTATGCGGCGCTGGCGGTCGCGGGCGCCATCGCGAACCTCGTTGTCATGCCGCGGCTGTCGGGTCGGGTCGCCATGGCGTCGGTGGCCCTCGTCAGCTTGCTGGGTGGAGCGGCCACGATGGCGGCCGTGGTGGTGCCGTCGGCCCTCCGCCTGCCGCTTTCGCTGGTCGTCGCCATCGCGCTCGCGTCGCTGGCGACTGTCTTCATGTCGATTTCGTTGTCGGCCATCGTGGCCTTGCTGTCGGCTGCCGCTCCGATGGATGAGCAGGGTGCGGTCCTCGGAAACAACGCCGCCTTGCAGGTGCTGGGAGAGGTGATCGGCGTTACCTGCGGATCGTTATTGGCCGGCATCGATCCCGCCGTACCCATCGTGGCGCTCGCCGTCGTAGCCGCACTCTCGCCGATCGTGCTCGGCGTAACGCGGGGGAGACCCGCCGAGATCACCCCCGGGGTGTGAGCAGCGTGAATGGCTGCTCGGTGATCGTCATCAGCACCTCTGGCGCGCCTCGTACGCTTCGCCCAGACTGCCGGCAACCACCGCCGGGTACTACCGTCTCGACAAAGCGGTTACCAACGACGAGCGGAAGGGACCCCGTGCTGAATCAGGTCGCGGAGGGTGTGCTGGTCCACCAGAGCGAGTTAATCCAGAACAACGCCGTTGTCGTGCAAGGCCGGGCCGGCGTGTTGCTCATCGACCCCGGGATACAGGGCTCCGAGATGGCTTGCCTCGCGAGCGACCTTCGCGAGTTGGGCCCGCCCGTCGTGGCCGGCTTCTCGACGCATCCTGACTGGGATCACGTTCTGTGGCACGCCGAGCTCGGCGAAGCACCTCGTTACGGTACGGCCCGCTGCGCTGCTTTCATGCGAGATCTGCTGGCGCAGGCGGACTGGAAGGCCCGGGTCGCCGAGGGGCTACCCCCGGAAATCGCCGATGAGATACCGCTGGACCTGTTCGGCCGCCTTACCGGCCTGCCTGCCGAAACTGCGCACATTCCCTGGGATGGCCCTGATGTCCGGATTATCGAGCACCCGGCGCATGCTCAGGGCCATGCGGCCCTGTTGATCGAGGGACGCGGCGTTCTCGTTGCCGGCGACATGCTTTCTGACATCCTGATGCCGTTTCCCGACCTGGACGCCGCGAATCCGATCGAGGACTACCTCGTTGGGCTGCGGCTGCTCGAGGACGTGGCGGGCGACGTCGATGTGCTCATCCCCGGTCACGGGTCCGTCTGCGGAGCTGATCAGGTACGCGCACGGATCGAACTCGATCGCGCTTACGTGGAAGCCTTGCGTGACGGCCGTGCTCCCGATGACCCGCGCATCGGGCCATCGGCCACGTACGGCAAGGATTGGCTGCCCGGCGTGTATGAATGGCAACTACAGCGGCTCGCCAACAAATGAGAGCACAAAGCCCGTCCGGCTAGTGCTCGCAGTCACCTCTGACCCCCGTCGTAGGTGGGCACCGACGCCCAGGCGCGGACCGGAAACGTCCCGAACTCGGCGACCCGCGGAGGCGCGGCGGAGAAACGCGCTCCGGCGGGCGGCAGCTGGTCCAGACCGGTCAGGTGTTCGACGACCGGAATCTCGGCGGCGAGGAGGAGCGAGTGGGCGGGCCGACGGCCGCCGGCCGCGTCCGTGGCGTCGTCGATGTTGATCGCGTCGATGCCGACCAACGCCGCCTCGTGCTCGACGAGCCAGCGAGCGCCGGCCTCGGTCAGGTACGGCGCGTCGCGTGCGTAGTCAGCCGTTCCGAACCCCCGGTCCCCGCCGGTGTGCAGAAGTACGGCGCGGCCTGTGACGTCGTAGGCGGCCAACGCGCCGACGTCGACGGCTAGCACCCCGGTTCCCGCCGTCCGGACCACGACGGCCGGCAGATCCGCACAGGACGCCAGCGGGAGTGTCGCGAGGTCGGTGGACGCGGCGTAACGGTGCCACGGACTGTCCAGGTACGTCCCGGTGTTGCCGACCATGCTGATCCGGTCGATCGCGAACTCGGTGCCCTCGGCGTAGTGGCTGCGGCTGGCCTGTCGGGTGAGGTGTGGCGTGATCTCCGGCCCGGGCAGCCCGGGATAGGTGATCTGCCCGGCCCTGATCACATGGCTCAGTTCGACCAGCCGCCGGCCGGTGCTGTCGGGTGTGCCGCCGCCAGCACTCGGTCCGCCGCGAGTACCCCGGTGGGGCTCCTCGACGATGCGAAGCCGATCGATGCGCACGCGTTCGGAGAGCAGCAGACCGAGCGAGGTGAGAAACAGGTCGGCTACCTGTTCGGAGTCGACCGAAGATCCAGGCACGTCGACGCGGAAATCGGTCGCCTCCAGCCCGCCTCCGTTGGAGAACGTGACGCTGGCGTCGAACACGGCGCGGTATTGGGTTTCGGACACGTACGAGGTTCCCGACACGGCCTGATCGTGTCACGTTCCGGCGCGCTCTACTTTGACCACTCGACGGAAACGTCAGGCCGATGTTAGGTTCGCCAGGCCTCGGTCCCGGCGTCAATGGTGCCAACGGGCCCGACCATCGCAAGCCCCGTGGAGTGGACGATGAGCGACTCGGACGCGGTCGGGACGAACGTCACCCGAGCGATCTCCGAAGATGTGCTGCGGGCGTTCGACGACGACGTGAGCCAGGCGATGGCCACCTTCAGCCAGGTCGGCGCCGCCGTCGCGCTGGTCGAGGGCAACCAGATCGTCTTCAACCGGGGCTACGGCACGCGGGACATCGCCAGCGAGGAGCCGGTGACGCCGCACACGCGGTTTCGCATCGGCTCCAACACCAAGTCGATGACCTCGCTGTTGCTGGCGCGCTACGTCGATGACGGGCTGCTGAGCTGGAACACGCGCGCCGTCGACGTCTGGCCCGAGTTCGGGGCGCCACATGACGAGCTCACCTCGAGCTTGCGCATCGCGGACCTGCTCGGCATGGGATCGGGCGTGGCCGAGAGCGCGACGATCGAGTTCTTCGTCAGCGGGGGAGGGCTCGGGGCGCTCGACCTGCTGCGCTCGATCCGGTACCTGCCCGTGATCGCCCCGCCCAACACGGCCTACTACTACAACAACACCCTCAACGCCGCCGCGGCGCACCTCGGCATGATCGCCAGCGGCGCCGGGCCCGATGAGCTGGAGGACCGCTATGCAGCCGAGCTGCGGCGGGTGGTCTTCGACCCGATCGGGATGGCCGACGCCGATGTCGTCGCCGACCCGCGGCCGCTCGGCCCCGATGTCGCCACCGGCCATGCCCCGGACCTGTTCGGCCGGATCGGGCCGACGCCCTTCATCAGCATCGACGGCTACGCACCCGTCGGAGAGGCCGTGGCGAGCACCACCGACATGCCCCGCTACCTGATCACTCAGCTGCAGCGCGGGGTGACGCCGGAGGGCACGCGCGTCGCGTCGGCCGCGAACGTCGATCGGACGCACCAGCCCGGCATCGAGGTTCCCCCGGACGCTCTGAATGCGCTTCCCGGCTCCTGCCGGACACCGCCGGGATGAACTACTGCCTGGGCTGGTTCGACCAGCGATTCACGGACGGCCGCCACCTCCTTTGGCACGCCGGTGGGATCGACGGTTCGGCTCGCTGATGGGTTCTTCCCCCGGGCGTCTTCCTGACGAACTCGAGCCGTCGGCCTCCGCGCTCGTCAACTTCTCGATCCAGGCCAGCCTGCTCAGCCGCGTGTTCGGGCAGATGTTGGCGGGCACCGGCTGCACCTCCAGTGCACCGGCTCGGGCAGCCCGACTGTCGTCCTGGAACCGGGTCAGGGTGGGGCGTCGTCGGACCTCGCCTGGATCGCGCCGACCGTCGCCCGAGACAGCAGAGTCTGCGTCTATGACCGCCCCGGCCGCGGGTGGAGCGACGCCGCCGCCGGTAGGCAGGACGCAGCACAGATAGCCGCCGAGCTGCACACGCTGCTCGATCGATCCCATGTTCCCGGGCCCTACGTCCTCGCTGGCCACTCTTTCGGCGGCTTGTACGTGCAGGCCTTCGCCGCCCGCTACCCAGATCAGGTCGCCGGCCTCGTGCTGCTGGACTCCACCGCGCCCAAATCGGGCCCCGGCCCGCCGACTGAGGCCGGGCCCGACAGCGTGGTCGGTCGCGTCGCCGCCTTGCTGCCCGCGGTGGCTCACCTCGGGGCCGGCCGCCTGCTCGCCCTGTCCTCCGACTCCCTGCCGCCTCGCTCGCGGGACGAGGCGTGGGCCAATTCCTCGACCGCCCGCTATCTCGACAGCTACCTCGAGGAGTTCCTCGCGGGGTCGGCATCGGTGCGGCAGGCGGCGTCGCTGACCAGCCTCGACGGGAAGCCGCTCATCGTCCTCACCGCCGCTACCGGGCATGATGCCGAGTGGCAGGCGGCGCAGGAGCAGATGGCTGGACTGTCGACCAACAGTCGCCACCGTGTTGTTCACGGCACCCACCAATCGCTGATCCTTGACGAAGCCGACTCCGCCGCCGCCAGCCGGGCGATCCACGACGTGATCGTGGCCGTCCGGACCTCTCGACCACTGGTTTGACTCCTTTGGCAAAGCCACGCCAGCGGTCAGCTCAGCCGGTCATGATGGATCTCGTGGCCACGACGACGGGCACCCACGAGCGGGAGCTGACGGCACCCGTCGACCTGGCCACGCCCGACGGGCGACGGCTGTCGCCCGAGGCCGTCGGGTGGTCGAGGGTGCCCCTGCACCGGGACAACCTGCGGGGCGAGTGGGGCCGGAACAAGCGGTGGGACTACTGGGCGATCCTGGCCGGCGACCTCGTCGTGTCCGGCGTCTATGCCGACGTCGACTACCTCGGCTTGGCCGACGTGTGGTGGGTCGACCTGGCGTCGGGTCGGGCCGGCGGCCGGGGCATCGCCACGCCGCTCGGGCTGGGCCTCGACCTGCCCGACGTGCCGGGGTCGGCACCGCTGCGCGTCAAGCGACGCCGGTTCCGCCTCGACATCACCGACGACATCACCAACGACGACGGCGCCACCCGCATCACGGCGACGTGGCAGGAGAAGGACGGCGCCGAGGGAAGGCTCGACGCCACGATCGCCTTGCCTGCGGGGCACGAGTCGCTGAACGTCGTGATCCCCTGGTCTTCTCGGCGCTTCCAGTTCACCTCGAAACACCAGGCCCGACCGGCCCGGGGCACCCTGGCCGTCGGCAACCACACCTGGACCTTCGGCGGCGACGACGGCGAGGAAGGCGAGGAAGGAGACGCCTGGGGGGTGCTCGACGTCGGCCGGGGGCGGTGGCCCTACCGCACGACGTGGAACTGGGGCGGCGGCGCCGGTCGGATCGCCGATGGCCGGGTCGTCGGGCTCCAGGTGGGCGGGGGATGGACCGTGGGCACCGGCTACACCGAGAACGGCATGCTCGTCGACGGCCGGCTCACCAAGCTCGGCCGGGAGCTGCGCTGGACCTACGACGGGCGCCAGCCCCTCCGGCCGTGGCGGGTCGAGGACCCCGCCGGCCGCCTCACGCTCGAGCTCACCCCGCTCTACGACAAACACACATTGGCCGATGCCCTGGTGCTGCGCACCGAGACCCATCAGGTCTTCGGCCGCTGGTCGGGCTCCTTCACCACCGACGACGGCGAGGTCCTCACCCTCGAGGGCCTGCAGGGGTTCGCCGAGGAGTCCCGCAGCCGCTGGTAGCCGACCTTCAGGTGCGACCGGAGTCGGAGGGTGTGCGCGCACCGGTGTGCTCGCGCAGGAAGCGCAGCGTGACGGCCACCACCTCCTGGGCTTCCGGCCGGTACAGGTCGAGCTGGAACTCGTGATCGACTCCCGAGTACCACAGCGCCTCGTGCGGCACCCCCAACTCGGCCAGCCGCGCGGCGAAGGCATGCGCCTGCGGGCTGAGCGAGTCCTTCTCGCCGGCGGTCAGCAGGGTGGCCGGGTAGGCAGCGGTCACGTGCGTGACTACAGAGGCCTGCTGCACCTGCGGCGCACTGAAGTCCTTACTGCCTAGATAGGCCCAGCCCACCGTGCGCGCGTACCACCCTCGCCATCCCCGGTGTAGCAGCGCTGTCGCCGGGTCGAAGGGACCGCAGTGCAGCAGGGTGCCGACGAGTTGGCTGGGGTCGATCGCGGGCTCGATGCCGACGTCGGCGGCGTAGCCCTGGTCGCTCACGATCGCCGCGTACTGGGCGGCGATCTGGGCACCGGCCGACGAGCCGGCCAGCACGAAGCGGTCCGGAGCGAGTCCGTAGCTGGTCGCGTGCTCCGCCAACCAGGCCAAGGCCCGACCGGTCTGGCGGACCGGCTCAGGGTAGTTCGACTCGGGAGCGAGACCGTAGTTGATCGCCGCGCAGGCGTAGCCCTCGACCGCCAGCCGGCGTAGGTAGAAGCCGATGTCGGACTTGTCACCGCCCACCCAAGCCCCACCATGGGCCCACACGACAACGGGCAGCGCCTGCTGGGCGCCCACCGGCCGGTAGAGATCCAGCCGCTCGGTCGGCGCCGATCCGTAGGACAAGTCGAGGTGCTCCTCCACACCGGGCACCGGATCGTGAGCGGGCGCCAACCTGGCGATGACCTGGAGCACCGCGGTGATCAACTGCACGCCCGTGCGCAGGCCCGGGGGCCAGGTCAGCGCTCGAGCTGCCGTCGGCTGGGCGGCCGGCTGGCCGGCTGGGCGCCACTCAGCAGTCACGAACGCAAGCGTACGGGGCCCGGCGCTTGCGATCTGCGAATCAACAAATCATCTCCAGCACCGTCGAGGCCCCTGAAAATCGGAAGGTCCTCAACAGAGGCTGTCGGTCGGCCTCAGAAGCTACGGGGGACCATGCTTCTGGCGCGGGCGCCGGTCAGGCCCTGCTGAGCCATGCACTGACAGGTCCTGTTTCACGGCCGAGGAAGGCTTTAGCGTCGTGGTCGTGGATCACCGCACGGACGTCCGGGACTTCCTGGTCAGCCGCCGGGCCCGGGTGAGCCCCGAGCAGGCCGGCCTGAACAGTTACGGCGGACGTCGCCGGGTGCCGGGGCTGCGGCGCGAGGAGGTCGCGATGCTCGCCGGCCTGAGCGTTGACTACTACGGGCGTCTCGAGCGGGGGAACCTGGCCGGGGCGTCGGAGTCGGTCTTGGAGGCGGTGGCCCGTGCCCTTCGGCTCGACGATGCGGAACGGCAGCACCTGCTCGACCTGGCCCGGCGGGCCGACCCGTCCCGCCCGCGTCGGCCGTCCCGGAAGAAGGCCTCGTCCAGGCCTCGGGAGGCGGTGTTGTCGATCTTGGCCGGGTTGACCATTCCGGCGTACGTGCGCACTCCGCGAATGGAGATCGTCGCGGCGAACGAACTGTGCCGGACCTTGTACGGGGGTGCGCTCGACGATGATCGGCTGCCGGTGAACCTGGCCCGCTATCTGTTCTTGGACCCGCACTCGCGTGGCTTCTTCGTGGAGTGGGACCACGTCGCCGATGACCTGGTGGGTTCGTTGCGTATCCAGGTCGGCCGCGATCCGCGCGACAAAGGGCTCAGCGATCTGGTGGGGGAGCTGTCGACCCGCAGCGACGAGTTCGTGGCCCGGTGGGCCCGGCAGAACGTCCGGCTGCACCAGACCTCCCGAAAGCGGCTGCACAACCGGGTGATCGGTGACATCGAGCTGACCGGGAACGCGCTGGAGCTGCCGGGTGACGACCTGGTCCTGATCGCCTACACCGCCGATGTGGGCTCGCCGGCCGAGGACCAGCTGCGACTCCTCGCCTCCTGGGCCGCCACCCAGACGGGCGCGGAGCACGACTTCGACCCTGCGGTCGACCTCAGCACCCCCCGACCGACCATCAACCTGACCTGTCCGTTCTATTCACCGACCTCGCGATCACCGAGAGAAACGAGCTGCACCATGCCTGACGTGTCCACGCTGACGCTGAACAACGGCGTCACCCTGCCCGCTCTCGGGCTGGGCGTGTTCCAGACGCCGCCGGACGAGACCCGAGATGCGGTGACGGCCGCGTTGGAGGCCGGCTACCGCCACATCGACACCGCCGCTGCGTACGGCAACGAACGCCAGGTCGGCGAAGCGGTCGCCGCTTCCGGTGTGGACCGCTCCGAGGTGTTCGTGGAGACCAAGATCTGGATCAGTGACTACGGCTACGAGGCGACCCTGCACGGCTTCGAGAAGAGCGCCCGCAAGCTCGGCGTCGACCAGATCGACCTGCTGATCCTGCATCAGGCGCTGCCGTCGCAGTTCGAGTCGACCCTGGAGGCCTACCGGGCGTTGGAGACGCTGCTCGCCGACGGGAAGGTTCGGGCGATCGGGGTCAGCAACTTCATGGTCGACCACCTCACCACCCTGTTGGGTAAGGCATCGGTCGTGCCGGCGGTGAACCAGATCGAGCTGCACCCGTACTTCCAGCAGCGGGAGGTGCAGGCCCTGGGTGCCGAGCACGGCATCCTGACCCAGGCCTGGTCGCCGATCGGTGGGATCACGTTCTACCGCGACGGCCAGCACTCCAGCACCCTGCAAGATCCGGTGATCGGCACGATCGCGAAGGAGCACGCCAAGTCGCCGGCGCAGGTGATGCTGCGGTGGGGTGTGCAGCAGGGTCGGTCGGTGATCCCGAAATCGACCAAGCCGCCCGGATCGTGGAGAACCTCGACGTCTTCGACTTCGACCTGACCCCCGACGAGCTCAGCGCCATCGACGGACTCGACACCGGTCAGCGCGGCGGCCCCGAGCCGGAGGCGATCACTCTGGAGGACTTCGGCCGACCCATCCCCGAGGACTGAGTCCATCATCGCTCGACCGATGACACGAGGTGACGGCACGAGCCGACTCAAACCGAGCCGCCGGGCGTTGCTGCGGTCGGCTCTGCTGTTGGGGCTTGCCGGCGTGAGCGAGTCGCTGGCGGGTTGCACCACTGGGGACAACCCACCACCGGTCAGCACCCCTTCCCGAACCTCGTCAGGATCGACTCCGACAGGCGGGGCGGGCCCGGTGAGCGACCGCATCTTGCTGGCTTACTTCTCGCGCCCGGGGAGAACTACTACTACGGCGAGCGGCGTGACCTGGAGATCGGCAACACCCAGGTGTTGGCCGAGATGATCGCCGAGCTGGTCGACTGCGACGTCTTCCGAATCGAGGCCGCTGACCCCTATCCGGACGGCTACGACGCGACCGTCGCCCGCAACGTCACCGAGCAGGATGCGGACGCTCGACCGGCGATCGCAGATCCGCTGGCCGCAATCGACGGCTACAAGCATGTGCTGTTGGGCAGCCCGATCTGGAACGTGCGACCGCCGATGATCATGAACACGTTCGCCGCCAGCTACGACTTCACCGACCGGACCGTCTACCCGTTCGTCACCTTCGCCGTCAGCGGACTCGGCCGCACCGAGCGCGTCTACAACGAGGCCTGTGCCGGGGCGCAGATCCGTCCCGGCCTGGCCGTCCAGGGCGAAGAGGTCAGCCAGCACCGCGACGATGTCGAGACCTGGCTTCGACAGAGCCGACTGCTCACCTGACACTTTTGCTCCACCCGCACCAAATCCATCCCCGCGCCTGCGCGCCCCTCGATGAACATCGAAAGGAAAATCATGGACAAGCGACATCTCGGCGCCCTGGAGGTCTCAGCGATCGGTCTCGGTTGCATGGGCCTGAGCGCCAACTACGGCGACCCGGTCGACACCGAGCACGGCAACAGCCTGATCCGCGGTGCCCACGACCAGGGGATCACGTTCTTCGACACCGCCGAGGCGTACGGGCCGTTCACGAACGAAACCCTGGTCGGGGAGGCGATCGAACCGATCCGCGACCAGATCGTGGTCGCCACCAAGTTCGGTTTCGGCTATGACGGCGCCACCCGCACCGGTCTGAACAGCCGACCCGAGAACATCATCCGGGCCGTCGAGGGCTCCCTGCAACGGCTGCGGACCGAGCGCATCGACCTGCTCTACCAGCACCGGGTCGACCCCGACGTACCGATCGAGGATGTAGCCGGTGCTGTCAAGGACCTCATCGACGCCGGCAAGGTCGCCCACTTCGGGCTGTCGGAGGCCAGCGCCGACACCATCCGCCAAGCCCACGCCGTGCAGCCCGTCGCCGCGGTGCAGAGCGAGTACTCGATCTGGGCCCGTGACCCCGAGGCCGAGGTGCTCCCGGCGTGCGAGAAGCTCGGCATCGGATTCGTGCCCTGGAGCCCACTCGGACAGGGGTTCCTCACCGGCACCGTCGCCCGCTCAAAGTCGTTCGCGGCCAACGACATCCGCAGCCGCTTCCCCCGCTTCACTCCCGAGGCGCTTAAGGCGAACCAGCCGATCGTCGACCTGGTCACTGAGATCGCCGCAGGCAAGCAGGTCACGCCAGGGCAGGTCGCACTGGCGTGGCTGCTGGCGAAGTCGCCGAGCATCGTGCCCATCCCCGGCAGCCGGCGCCCTGAACGGGTCACCGAGAACCTCCGGGCCGCCGACGTGACCCTTACCAGCGACGAGGTTGCCGAGATCGATGCCCGCTCGGCCGAGCTGGTAGTGGCCGGCGCCCGGGGCAGCGGCCACGAGACCTACCGCTGACCGGCGCGTCGTCCGGAAACACCCCTCACTCCCGAGAGGCTCCGCCCATGACCGACCAGGAAAAGCTGACCACCGCTCAGCGAGCCATCGGGGACTTCGCCCCGAAGCTCGTGGAGCTGACCGACGATGTGCTGTTCGGCGATGTGTGGGAACGTACCGAGTTGTCCAAGCGGGATCGCAGCCTGGTGACGGTGGCCGCGCTGGTGGCCGGCGGCAACACCGAGCAGCTGCGCAATCACCTGCTGAGGGCCAAGGCGAACGGGCTGACCGAGACCGAGCTGAAGGAAGCGATCATCCACCTCGCCTTCTACGCCGGCTGGCCCCGAGCCATGTCGGCCATCCAGGTCGCCAAGGCAGCATTCGCCGAATGACCACGTTCCCCCCTCGTTCGCACCCTAGGAGAGCTCATGTCTGACTCGGACTCCGCACGAGTGGCGGTGATCACCGGCGCCTCGTCCGGGATCGGTGCCGCCACGGCCCGCGCGCTCACCACCCACGGCTATCGGGTGGCGCTGCTGGCTCGGCGCGCTGATCGACTGCATAAGTTGGCCACCGAGCTCGGCGACGGCGCAATCGCGATCACCGCCGATGTGACTGACCGCGACGCCCTGCTGGCCGCCGCCGATCAGGTCCAGGCCGACCTGGGCGGGGCCGACGTCTTGATCAACAATGCCGGGGTGATGTTGCTTGGCCCGTTCGGCACCGAGCAGCGCGCCGAAGCGCGTCGGATGGTTGAGGTGAATCTGCTCGGGGCGATGACCGCCACCGAGGTGTTCTTGGCGCAGCTGCGGGACGGCGGCGGGGACCTGATCAACATCTCGTCCGTTGCCGGACGCACCGCCCGCGCCGGGAACGCCGCCTACGCCGCGACCAAATGGGGCATGAACGGCTGGTCGGAGGCGTTGCGGCAGGAGCTGCAGCCCGATGTCCGCGTCACCGTCGTCGAACCCGGTGCGGTAGCCACGGAACTGACCGACCACATCACCGACGCGTCGGTGAAGCAGAACACCGAGCAGTTCTACGCGCAGCTGGCCATCACGGCCGAGGACATCGCCGACGTCATCGCATTCGCCGTCACGCGGCCTCGACGCATGACGCTGAACGAGATCCTGCTCCGCCCCACCGCGCAGCCCGGCTGACTGGGACCTGCCGACAACAACACATCAAATCGTCAAATCCGCTGCCTAGACATCCCACGTCTGGATGAGGTCAGTGGTTGTGTTCGTCGTCGTGATCTTCTTCGAGAATCATCCCGACCGATGTCGCGCAGGCGTCACCCCTCCATGCCTCCATGCCCTCACGCAGGGCGAAGGCGGCGATGACGAGGCCGGCCACGGCGTCTGCCCACCACCAGCCGAAGGCGCTGTTGAGTACCAGGCTGGCCAGGACCGCCACTGAGAGGTAGGTGCAGATGAGTGTTTGCTTGGAGTCCGCGACGGCGGTTGCGGAACCCAGCTCCCGGCCGGCGCGCCGTTCGGCATATGAGAGGAAGGGCATGATGATCACGCTGACGGTCGTGAGGATGATGCCGACGGAGCTGTGCTCGACGTCGACGCGGCCGACCAGAGCGAGCACCGACGTTGCCGTCACGTACGCCGCCAGGGCGAAGAACGCGACGGCGATCACTCGAAGGGTGGGCTTTTCCCAACGCTCAGGTTCGCGGCGGGTGAACTGCCAGGCGACGGCGGCCGCGGAGAGAACTTCGATCATCGAGTCGAGGCCGAACCCGATCAGGGCAATCGACGAGGCCGCGGTTCCGGCAGCGATCGCTATCACCGCCTCGATGAGGTTGTAGCCCATGGTCACAGCGACGATCCAGCGGATCCGGCGATGCAGGGTCTGCCGCCGGTCATCGGGCGGCGTCGAGGTTGCAGCAGTCGTCATCAGCAGCTGCACCCGTCGCCGTCGCAACAGTCGGGCTCGACATAGAGCACGACCCGTAGCAGCTCGTCCAGGGCCAGGCTCAGGTGCGCATCGGCGAGGCGATACCAGGCGCGCCGGCCGTCCGGGATCGATTCGACCAGCCCGCAGCCGCGCAGGCAGGCGAGCTGGTTGGACATGACTTGGCGCGAGACGTGAAGGGCGTCGGCCAGGTCGGAGGGGTAAGCCGGCGCCTCACGCAGCGCCAGGAGGACGCCGACCCGGGTCGGGTCGGAGAGTGCGTGGCCGAGGCGAGCCAGCGCCGCCGTGTGGGTAAGTGTGGCCGTACCAGCGGACATGACACGAGACAGTACAGCAGACCCTGAATTAACGGGACCGTGTATCTGTGACCCGATCCGGATGTCTTCCGCCGTGTTGGGAAGACCCAGTTAGATGGCGGTCGCCTTCAGGCCATCATCGACCGCCTCGGCTGTGCCGTACGCGCCGCCGTCTGATCAGGTACCTCGAGTGACTCACCCATTGAGACGGATTGACGGCCCGATCTCGGACCGCAAATCATGTAACCGTGGTTACAGGATCAGCTGAGCGGTGGGTCGTGCTGTCGTATCGGATCCCGAGAACTCCTTCGACGCCGCGGATTGCGATCTGGCGGAAGCTGCGGAGTCTAGGGGTGGCGCAGATGGGTGAGGGACTGGTTGCGTTGCCGGAGGATGCCCGCACCCGCGAGCAGTTGGAGTGGGTGGCTGACAACGTCGAGGCTGCGCACGGGTCGGCCTTACTGTGGCGAGCGGAGCTGTTGTCGTCCCGGGACGAGCACCGGCTCGTCGCCCAGCTCCTCGACGCCCGGGCCCAGGAATACCGCGACATCCTCCAGCGGGCCCGCGCCGGTCAGAGCGACCCGACCGTCACCGGGGTCACCGGTCGGCTGCAGGGCCGGCTGCTGGGCCAGCTGCGTCGTGAGCTGCGCAGGGTCCGCCGCCGAGACTACTTTCCCCCGCCCGAGGCGGAGCTGGCTCGCCGGGCCGTTGAGGAGCTCGCCGATGCCCACGGACCGAAGCAGGGATCCGGCGCGGCTGCCGGTCGAGCGGGTATGAGGGTCGAACGGGTATGAGGTGGGTGACGCGGGCGGGAGTGCACATCGACCGGGCCGGTTCGGCCTGGTTGATCCGCCGCTTCCTCGACCCCGACGCCACCTTCAGCTTCGTCACCGATCCGGCCGAGGTTCCGGACGGTGGGGTGCCGTTCGACATGCGCGGGGTGGAGTTCGGGCATCACGGCGATGATTGCACCTTCGAGACCCTGCTCCGCCGGCACGATCTGCACGACCCGGTGTTGTGGCGCATCGCGGGCATCGTGCACGAGGCAGACCTCGAGGACGACCGCTACGACGCCCCGGAAGCCGCCGGGCTCGACGTGATACTGCGGGGCCTGTCGATGACCACCACCGATGACGAGGTGATCAGCATCGGCGTCACGATCTTCGACGCCCTCTACGCCTACTTCCACCGCGCCCTGATCGTGGGAAGGGAACCCGGATGAGCGAACCCCCACCAGACAGCGACAGGGCTGCTCACCTCGCCCCGCCCGAGCCGGGGACCGTCCCAGGTGAGGTCGTCCCGTTCCCGCAGGCGGTCAAGGCTTGGTTCCTGATCAGCCTGCAAACCTTCGGGGGCCCGGCCGGGCAGATCGCGGTCATGCAGCGCACCCTGGTCGAGGAGAAACGCTGGATCGGGCAACGTCGGTTCCTGCACGCCCTCAACTACTGCATGCTGCTGCCCGGACCTGAGGCCCAACAGCTCGCCATCTACACGGGCTGGCTGCTCAACGGACGCCGCGGCGGGCTGGTCGCCGGCACCTTGTTCGTGCTGCCCGGCATGCTCGCCCTGCTCGCCCTCTCCGCCCTCTACGTCGCCTTCGGTGACACCCCGCTGATCACCGGACTGTTCCTCGGTCTTGCCCCCGCGGTGATCGCCATCGTGGTCCAGGCCCTGGTCCGGGTCAGCCGCCGCGCCCTCACCCACCCCAGCTTGATCGTCCTCGCCGTCGCCGCCTTCGCCGCCTTGACCCTGTTCGCCGTGCCGTTCCCCGCCGTGGTGCTCGCCTCCGGCCTGATCGGTTTGGTCCTCGGCCGGATCTGGCCGGCCATCACCGCCAAGCCCGAGAAGAAGGCCGCCGACGATGGGCCCGAACCCTTGATCAGCGACGACCACCTCCACCACGATCAGCCCAGCCTCCGCCGCGCCGCCCTCATCCTCGCCATCGGCCTGACTGCATGGGCTCTGCCCATCGTCGCGGTCGGTGCCGTCTTCGGCTGGGGCAGCATCTTCGTCGACCAAGGCCTGTTCTTCTCCGGTGCCGCGCTGGTCACCTTCGGCGGTGCCTACGCCGTGTTGGCCTACGTCGCCCAGCAGGCGGTGAACGTTTACGGCTGGCTACTGCCCGGCGAAATGGCCCGCGGGCTCGCCCTGGCCGAAAGTACGCCCGGTCCGCTGATCATGGTCGTCCAGTTCGTCGCCTTCGTCGGCGCCTACCGCGCCCCCGGCGACCTCGACCCCTGGGCGGCCGCCGTCCTGGCCGCTCTGCTCACCACCTGGGTCACCTTCGTGCCCTGCTTCTTGTTCGTGCTGCTCGGCGCCCCTTACGTCGAACGACTCCGCAACAATCACGCGCTCACCGCCGCCCTCACCGGCATCACCGCCGCCGTGGTCGGCGTGATCGCCAACCTGGCCGTGTACTTCGCCGCCCACACCCTGTTCACCCAAACCCGCACCTGGCAGTGGGGCATCGCGCATGCCGAAGTCCCCGTCCTCACCAGCATCTCCCTGCCGGCGCTCGCCATCACCGCGTTCGCCTGCCTGCTGATCTTCACCCTCAAATGGTCGGTGCTTCGGACCCTGGGAATCTGCGCCGGCCTCGGCATCGTCATCCAGTTGCTCCTTCTGCGCTGAAAAGGAGCTGTCGGACAAGTCCCCGTCGCCGGCCTGTTCTGGCCAACGGCATCACCCCGAGAGAAGCGGACATCATCGTCGACCCTGGTCGGCGACGGGACTGTCGCATTCAGGATGTTTCCGGCCCAACGCGCTGGTGAGGATCAGCGGGGTAAGGCCTCATTCGTCCGCGCCGGGAGCGACCACGGCGAGGCCCAGGTCACGGGCTGCTTCGATCATGCGGGTGTCGTAGGTCAGTACCGCATCCACGCCGATCCGAATCGCGGCCGTCAGGTAGACGGCGTCCAGTGACCGCAGGTTGTGGCCCGGCACGAGTCCCGCTTCGCGCAAGAGAGAGGGTGGAACCTCGTACAAGTCAATGCTGTCAAGGACGCTCGTGACAGCCTCCTGGGTCAGCGTCTCAACACGCTTGACGATTCGGCGAACCTCGGTCTCCAGGAGAGAGCAGGCCGCCAGGTCGGGAAGCGTTGCATCCAGTTCGAGGGCGAGCGCATCGGACTCTGCATCGGTGACGAGCAGCTTCGTGGCGGCCGAGGTATCGATGTACCAGCGAGTCACCGCTTACCCCGTAGATCAGCGAGAATTGTCTCAGTCGGGGCATCGCTGGTCACTCGATTCAAATGAGAAAAAACTTGGCGCTCCTTTGCGGGCCTGACGCATCTGAGGTCCGAGTCGTCGACGATCGGGCCCAGGCGTGCCACGGGGACACCGCGCCGGGTGACCGTATAGGTCTCGCCCAACTCAACGCCCTGGATGATTTTGGCATTGTCGTTGCGGAGTTCCCGCTGGCTGATCGTCTTCATCAGTCGGCTGTAGCACTTCGTAGCACCTACGCTGAGCTGGCCCGCGCGCTCCGCCTTGACGACGTCGAACGCGCCCACCTGCATGTCCTCGCCGCCCCCACCACGCGCCGGCACGCGGCGTTGTCCCGCGAAGCCCCACAGCGGCCCGACGCCGGGCTGCTCAGATTGATCGACACCCTCGACCACGTACCGGTGCTGCTCCTCGGCCGCCGCGGCGACATCTTGGCCCGCAACGCCCTGCTGGTGGCGGTACTCGGCCGCCCCCTGCACCCCGGCACGTCGTTGCTGCGCTACCTGTTCTGCGACCCGCTCGCCCGGGACCGTATCCGCAATTGGTCCGACTACGCGTCCGCGGCCGTGGCCAGCCTGCGTGGCGAGCTCGGCCGTCACCCTCACGACCGCCAACTAGCCGCGCTGGTCCAAGAGCTGCGCAACGGCGACGAGCAAGTCGCCCGCTGGTGGGACGACCACCGAGTCCGCGACTACACCTCCGTCGCCAAACAGATCGACCACCCCGTCGCCGGCAACATGTCCTTCGAGCTGGAGATCGTTGCTGCGCCTCACGAACCCGACCAACGCCTCGTTGTCTACACCGCCCAGCCCGACTCGGTCACGGCCCGCAACCTTCCCCTGCTTCGAAGCTGGACCAGCGATCAAGACCCAGCCGCGGTCCCGACAGGATCAGGACCAGCTCCTGACCCGGAATAGGTCGGCCAGCGCCGTACTCGTACGAGCGTCGCCTTCTCCGCGTTGCGAATCCTCGTTGTCGACGACGAGCCGTACATCGCCGACATGCAGGCCGCCGAGCCGCTGCTGCGGCCAGCACGCCGAGGCAGCCGGACGCCCTGAGTAGGGTGGCCGCCGTGCCGCCCATCCCCACTGACGCCGCGAGCGAACTGCTGACCGAACTCGTCGCCATCGACTCGGTCAACCCGGGGCTGGTTCCGGGCGCGGCGGGCGAGGCGGCGATCGTCACGTTTCTGCGGAACCGGGTTGAGGCGGCCGGCTTCGCGACCCTAATCGTCACGCCGGAGAAGCATCCGGACCGCCCGAGTCTGCTGGCCTGGCACCAGGGGTCGCGACCCGGCCCGACGCTGCTGCTCAACGGGCACGTCGACACCGTCGGGGTCGAGGGCATGCCGGCACCGTTCGAACCCAAGGTCGAGGGTGATCGGCTGTACGGGCGGGGCGCTGCCGACATGAAGGGCGGGGTGGCCGGACTGGTGATCGCCGCAGAGGAGATCGCCCGCGAGGACCGCGGAAGTGTCGTGCTCGCACTGGTCGCCGACGAGGAGGACGCCAGTCTCGGCACGGAGGCGGTGATCGACCGGCTGGGCGAGACCGGGCTGGCGCCCGACGTGGCGGTGGTGGGGGAGCCGACCCACCTGGCCAGGACGGTGAGTCTGCGTGGCTTCGCGGTCGTCGAGGTCGAATTCGCCGGCCGGTCGGCGCACAGTTCGCTGCCCGCGGAGGGCGTGAACGCGGTCATCCATCTCGGCCGGCTACTCGGCGCGGTGGAGGAGGCCGACGCCGCACTGCAGGGGCGGGGTAGCTGGCTGCCGACCGTGGTTGCGGGCGGCTCGACGCCCTTCATGATCCCGGCGCGGGCGCGCGCGACGATCGAGCGCCGGACCGTGCCCGGCGAGACGGTCGAGGACGCGATCGGCCAGGTCGAACAGATGCTGCAGCGGCTGCGGAACGAGGACGACCACGTCTCCGCCACCGCGCGATTCGTGGTCGGGCGCGACGCCTGGCAACTCGACGGGTCCGGTCCGGCCCACGACTTCGCCGAATTGCTGGACGCAGCCCTCGCCGGTGCACCGGGACGCCGCGAGGAGCCGTTCGCCGCGCCGTACTGGATGGAGGCGCCGCTCTTCCAGGCCGCAGGCATACCAGCTGTGGTCTGCGGGCCGTCCGGCGGCGGGCTGCACGCCGTCGACGAGTGGGTGGACCTGCGTCAGGTGCGGGCGTACCCGCAGGCCCTGGTGACCGCCTTCCGGGCCTTTGCCGCGGCCGGCCGTGCCGACTGATCCGCACGGCCTGCGCGGCGACGCGCCGCTGTTCGACGCCTGGCTCCGCTTCCACGAGGAGGCACCGACCCCCTTCACCATCCCTGGGCACAAGCAGCGTCTCGACCTGATCGGTGACATCGTCGCCGGGGACGTGCCGCTGTACGCCGGGCTGGACACCATGCGCCTCGCGCGAGGCGTCCTGGGGGACGCCGAGTCGCGGGCCGCGCGCCTCTGGGGCGCCGACCTGGCCAGGTTCTCGGTCGGAGGGTCCACGCACGGCAATCAAGCGGTGGCGCTGGCGGTCGGCCGGGAGGGCGATCAGGTGCTGGTCGGCCGGACGCTGCACCGCTCGATGTTGCTCGGTCTCGTGCTGGCCGGGCTGTCTCCGGTGTGGCTGCGGCCCGCGATCGACGCGGCGACCGGGCTACCGCTCGGGGTGACCCCGGCGGCGGTGGCGGACGGGTTCCGGCGGGCGCCCCAGGCGGTCGCCGTGCTGATCGGCGAGCCTTCCTACGTCGGCACCGTGGCCGACGTGGCCGGCATCGCGGACATTGCCCATGCCCACGACGTCCCGCTGGTGGTCGACGCCGCCTGGGCTGCGCATTTCGGTTTCCACCCGGACCTCCCGCCGCACGCCCTGCAGCAGGGTGCCGACGCGCTGGTGACGTCGGCGCACAAGGCGTTCCCGGCCTGGTCGCAAGCCGCGCTGATCCTCGCCCGTGGCGGGCGGATCGACCTCGCGCGGCTCGACGCCGGCGTCGAGGCCACCGCGACCACCAGCCCGGCGGGCGCGATCTTGGCCAGCATCGACGCGTCCCGGGCCCTGGTCGCCCGGGACGGGCGGCGCCTGTACGGTGCGCTGATCGAGCGAGTGGCCGCCGCCCGGGCCCGGCTGAATGCGGTTGCCGGGCTGGTCGTGCTCGAAGGCCCGCGGGTCGACCCGGTGAAGCTCACGGTCTTGTTGCCGGGCACCGGTGCAGGCGGGCTCGCAGTCGAGGGGGATCTGCTGGCGGCGGGGCTGCCCGTGGAGATGGCCGACCGCGACACGATCGTCGCCGTCGTCACGCCGGCGGACGACGACACCCGGCTGGACCGTTTCGTCGACGCTCTGGTCGAGGGGATCGAGCGCCACCGCGGTGCCCCGCGGCCGGTGGTTCCCGCCGCAACCTGGACGGTCGATCCGGACATCGTCGTCGATCCACGGACGGCCTTCTTCGCGCCGCACACCGCCGTGCCGGCTGTCGGAGCGATCGGCCGGACCTGCGCCGAGTTGATCGCGCCTTATCCACCTGGCATCCCCGTACTCGCTCCGGGTGAGCGGATAACCGCCGAAGCGGTTTCGGGATTGCTCGCGGCCCGTGATCAAGGGCTGCGGGTGGCGTACGCGGCCGACCCGACGCTGGCGACCCTGCGTGTGCTGGCGTAGTCAGCGGCGGCGGTGATGAGCCGTGACCAGCTCTCCCGTAGCAGCCGGATGATCTTGAAGCCTCGGGGACCCCGGTTCATCCGGATTCTCCGTCAGCAGACCGGAGGTCTGTCCAACGGTCTACCAGTACCGGATGTATTTCGTTAGACGTGTGGGCTGCGAAGGCCGCTCCGTTCGTGTGCCGAGAACCTGGGGACCCTTCTGCGAGACGGTCGCGCTTCACAGCCCGGGTCCCGGTTTCATTCTCGGGGTTGCGCTACGACCATTGGGTCGCCCGGCGAGCGGAGCATGGGCCCCGGCCGCAGAGAGATCGCCACCGCGGCGATGATCATCATGGTCGCCACGAGGATCCCGGCCTCACCGGTCCACAGCGCCGCATTCGCACCCGTGGTGGATCGGTCGAAGCCTTGCTGGATGATGCTGTTCCAGGCGGCGTGCAGGACGACGGCCGGCCACACGCTGCCGGTCGCGAGCCGGAAGCGGGCAATGACGACGCCGAAGCTGATCACCGTGACCATGAACAGCAGCACGGTCAGCAGTCGTGACTGGCCGGAGTCGGCGATGTAGACGCCGGCAACGATCAGCGGAACGTGCCACAGTCCCCAGATCACACCGCTGACCAACACCGGGCGCGGGACGCCGGCGTCGATGAGCCGGGTCAGCAGATACCCCCGCCAGCCGATCTCCTCCCCGGCGGCGGTGACCAAGCCGACCGCCGTCCCGACGGTGGCCACGAAGAGCAGCAGGCGGGGGAGGCCCTCCGACGTCGGGGTGAACGTGGCCAGTCCGGTGGTCCACGCGATGCCGTACGCGATGAAGCCGACGACGAGCGGGAAGAGCACGGCGGCCGCGAGGTAGGCCGCCGTGCGTTTCCCGCCGAACCGGAAGGAGACATCGCGAATGCCCTCCCGCAGGACGAGGCGGCAGATCAGTGAGGCGACCGCGACCGACCACATCAGCACCAAGATCCAGATGGGGTTGCCGGTCACCACGGTCACGACCGTGAGCACGACATCGAAGGCGACGACGAGAATGAGGAACAGCACGACGCCCCGACGGGCGAGTTGCCGGTCGGTGGATGTGGCGTCCACGTGCGATTGGATGCTCATGCGGTCCCCCCAGGCGGTCGGTTTCGGGCGGCCGCGTTCGTCGGGAGGGCTTCGGTCACCAGGGCGGTGCCGGCCGCCGCTCCCACCCTGATGGCGCCGCCTCGGAGGAGCCTGCGGCGCTCCGGGCAATGGACCGCCCCCTCGGGGCGCGGCGTGAGCTCGTCGTGGGTCATGAGCTGCAACTCCAATCGTTGATGGGGGCCGATCGCGGGGTCACCGCCAAGGTCAGTCGCCGGTGAGCCAGCGCACCGGGTCGAACCCGTCGATCGTCATCGTTCTCACAACCCCGGACGTCGCGAGAGTGACGGTCTTCCTCGCCACGACGTCTGGGCCCGCGACGATGACGTACCCGCCGTCGACCAGCGCCAAGAGGGGAAACGAGCGGATGTCGTGCAGCAGGCGCAGCTCGCCACCCGGGTCGAGCCGCAGCTCGAACCCCTCCGAGTAGAGGCCCAGGTACGGCTCGACCGCAGCTCGGTCGACCGGTCTCGTCCGTCTGGCCAGCTGCGCCCTGGTCTCTGCGGCGACGGGGACGAAGCTCGCCAAAAGGTCAGGCAGGCCGTCGTTCAGGCCGAACAGACGGCTCAGCAGACTGCTCTCGATCGAGAAGTTGAAGGTGCCGCCGGTCCCCGGTTCGAGGTTGGTCAAGAAGACGAACCCGACGCGCTCGCGGGGGAAGAAGCCCATGAACGATCCGAAACCGTCGATGCCGCCGGCGTGCCAGAGCAGATGACGGCCGTCCTTGAACCGCTGGTCGAACCAGCCCAGGCAGTAGTGCATGGCGGTCGTGTCGGGCAGGAGCACGCTGGGCAGCGCGTTCGTCGCGTCGGGCGGCACGCGGATCCCGGGCCGGTGGGTCCGCTCCACGTTGCGCGCAGACGCGATGCGCCGCCCGTCCGGCGTCACCCCCAGCTGCATCTGCGTGATGAGGTATCGAGCCATGTCGGTGGAGCTCGACATGGCAGATCCGGCCGGCCCCTGGCCGTCGATGCTGACGAACGGCACCCGGCGGAAGTCCCCGAACAGGTCGACCTGGTAACCGGTGGCGAAGTCGGAGGTCAGGGGACGAGGGTCGGATGCGACGGCGGAGTCACGCATCCCGATGGGTCCGAAGACAAGCCGCCGGACCTCGGCGGCGTAGTGCTCTGCGAGGACCGCGGGCCTGGTGCCATGCGCCAGCATGACGAGGTACGGCGCAGCCGACACCAACGTGTTGTTGTAGAAGTACGTCGTCCTCGGCGGGGCGATGACCGGCAGGTACGGGATCGAGTGCAGGACGTCGATCGCCGAGTCGTCGCCGCCGGAGAGGAAGAACTCGATCGTCGCGGACTCCGCGATGCCGGTCCCCATTCCCAGCAGGTCGGCGAGGCGCAAGGACGACGTCAGCCGCCGGTTCGGGGCCCGGAACTCGGGCCACAGATCGACGGCACGCGTACTCCACCCGGCGAGCCCGTCGTCGACGTACCGCGCCAGCAAGAACGAGGTCATGGACTTCGTGTTGGACGCGATCCGGAACCGCGTCCGGGTCGTCACCGGCTCCCGGCTCCGCAGGTCCCGGGTGCCGAAACCCCGGTTGTAGACGATCTTGTCGCCCTCGAACAGTGCGACGCTCGCGCCGACCATACCGAAGGTCTCGAACGCCGTACGGACGTCGGCGTGGAACGCTCGGAGCAGGTCGTCGGTGAGGAGAGTACTCCGGTGCGGCCGACCGGACGCCGACGCGGCCGGATGCGGCAGGAAGGTGGCGGCAGCTCCAGCCGCTGCGGTCGCGCCCGAGGCCCGAAGAAACGAGCGGCGATCCATGTCCCGCGGCTCAGGCCGAGTCTCGTCTGCCATCTCGTCCTCCTAGATCGCTCCGGGAAAGGATCGAACGTGGATCGGACGCTCGAGTTCAGGTCCTACCTTCTTCACCTTGACCGATTCCGGGACGGACGGCCATGGACCCAGGTCCATGGCGTCGATGGCGATGTTCTCGCCGGCGACGGCTGCGCGCTGACGGAACCACCGACACATGGTGATCAAGAACGCTCAGGGCCTGCTGCTCCAGCAGGCTCTCGAAAGGGATCATGCTGCCGGTGAAGCTCCACCCGGGGATACGTTCCCCTCGCCGGCAAGCAACGAGCTCATTCGAGGGTCAGCACCGCGCTGCCGTATGGCTCGATGGGCAACTCCACGAGACCCGCACCTGGCGCGATGACACGTCCGGCATCAGCTGCGCTTGGTGAGCGGAGCACGACCGCGGTGATCGAATGGGTGTGGGTTCGAACCACGACCGACGCCGCGGCGGTGGCGTTCACCAAGGTGACCTCGCCGGGGAGGTCGGCTCCAAGGTCGACCACGACCGGGGCGTAGACCCCGACCACCGCGCGGCCGAGTCCGGCGTGCACGGCCCGGATCGTGGTGTAACCGCGCTCAGTTCCGGTCACGTCGATACTGCCCTCCAACACCACCGGAGCCAGGTCGCGCCACCAGCCGAGCAGACCGGCGAGCGCAGCGGCCTGATCGGCCGGCAGGTCGGCCAGACGCATGGAGATCTGCGGTACGGAGAACAAGCCGGCGTAGATCTGCTGCGCCACCGCTTCAGGACCGCCGGTCGGACCCCACATCATGGGGTCGGCATGGATAACCTGCCCGACCGACAGCAGCCGGCAGTCGATGGTGGAGCTCAGGTTGACCACCGCATCAGCCGGGCAGTCGCTGGCGCGGAGGATCTGCCCGAAACGGGCTATGGCCGGACTCACGTACGGCTGCCGGAACTCGAACAGCACGTCGCCATGCCCGGCCTCTTCCAGCCGAGAACGAAGCAGACCCAGAAGCGCAGCCATCGCCTCCCCGACGTCGTGAATGTCACCAACCGCTGACGTGCCCTGATACCGCATCGCGGTATCCAGGAAGTCGATCTTGAGGCCGTCGATCTCGTAGTCGGTGACCAACCGCAGGCAGACGTCGGCGAGATGCTCCCGGACGGCGCGATGACGCGGGTCGAGAATGAAGCAATCATCCTGGTTGCGCCGCAAAGTGGCGTATTCGGCTAGGTCGGCGTAGACGGTGCTATTCGTGCCCAACAGCAACGGAGCCACCCAGAGCACGACGCCGGCGCCCAGCGCGCGGACGCGCCGAACGTGGGCCAGCAGATCGGGGAACTTGTTTGTGTCAGGCACCCAGTCCCCACAGCCCTGATAGCCGCGCCCGACGGCCAACTTTTGCCACCCGTCGTCGATGAAGACTGCGCCGCACCCCATCGAAACTGCCATCGCCGACTCGGACTCGATCACCTCGGCGCTGACGTCCTGGGTGAAGGTGTACCAGGTCGAGTAGACCGGTTCGATGGCCAACGCCGGCACCGAGAGCACCGGTTCGTCGATCCGGGCCGACATCCAGCCCGCCAGCCGCTGGACAACTTCGGCCACCGAACCGCCTGCTGCATCCAGCATCAGCTGCAGTCGTCGGCTCTCGGGCGCTGCGGCGGCGTGAAGCTGCACGGCGAAGGTCTTGTGCTCCTCGGAGACTCCGTACCGGATCGTCAATTCGTCGACCGGCTCATCGGCGGCCCAGCCGAACAGGACCTGGCCGTCGGCACTGTAGAGCGCACCCACCGGAGCCGAGTTGACCAGGCTGGTGACCGATTGACCGGCCCAGTCGGCGGGCAACGACCGCATCGACTTCTGGGCTGGGTGCCAGTAGCCGACGGCGTCAGCGAGCTCGACCTCGATCCGAAGACTCAGCACCGCGCCCGCGGGCGCGGTCACCCTCAAGGGAACACCGACCTGATTGGCCGGTTCGGTGTTCAACTCGTTCTCAGGTCCGGGGCGCAACAGCGTGAGGTGAGGCAGGACGGTGGCGGCATCCACAGGCACCTCACCAGCATGCGGCCTGGCCCAGAACAGGTGCGGTACCGGGTCACCTGCGAGGTCGACCTGCGGACTCCTGCTGAAGTGCAGGTCTGCTAACGCAGAATTTTCCTGGCGAAACGATTCGGTCCGGCGCGGGTTCGCGGACCGTCACCTGGATCGCCTGAGGATCACAAGGATCGACTCCCGGGGGCGCCGTCATAGGGAGATCAACGCCACAAGGAACAGGGCGAACGCCGCCCAGGTCACCGCGAACTGGATCCAGTTGATCGTGAAGTAGCGCTGCCGTACCGCCTCCCAGTCCGCCGGCAGAGCCTCGGGGTCCCAAGCCAGGATCACCTTGTAGGTGGGGGTCTTCCACACGTTGGAGACGACGAGGATCCCGACGATCCAGACGCCCAGGGCGATCGCGGTGAGGATGAACGAGGGGGAGCCGGGATCATCAACAAGGAGCACAAGCGCGACGATCGCCGCGAGGGTTGTCCCAGCCGACCAGGCGTAGTTGTACACCTTGCCCATGGGAAACCCCGGCAGATCGGCGGCGTACCAGAGGAACGATCCCATGAAGTTCTGGAACTCCTGGCCGGTCATCGCTGCCTGCATGGGGCGCAGGATCGTGCACAGCATCCCCAGAAGGCCAGACCCGAGGCCTGAAAGGAAAACGGTAGCTGCCAGTACCCAATGCTCGATGGTCATGCCAACCCTCCCTCTGTGTGGGTCGACATCTCGTGTAGCGGTTTGGTCATCGATCCTCCTTCATCGCGGTCTCCCCGGGGCAAGCGTTGGGAAGGGTGGGTGGTGGGCGTGGAATGGGGTCATCGACACTGGTGTCGGTGGCCGCACGGTGCCGCCGGTGTCCCAAATCCGGCCGAGCAGTGCGCGCAGCGCCGGTTGATCATTGACGATGCCGGTCAGTATGGTAGAGGCCCGATCGGCGACGAGGTCGACGATGCCGAAGCGGGTGTGGAAAGGCTTCGCGATCGCCTGCGGCAATGGCCCGGAAAGCGCCAACCGGTAGTGCAACGTCACGCACTCACAGTGCCCGCGATCCGGGTGACGCCGAACCACCCGCGACCGCAAATCACCCGGGGTGAAACCCGCTGTCTGGTTGGGCTGCCGTTGGCAGCATGACTGCTTGCGGCCCCAGCGAGGTGCACGCGGGACGGAGGCGGCGCGGTGGCGGAGCCGAGCGATCCATACCGTCCGGGTGCGTGCCGAGACGTCACGTTGTTGGGCAGCGACTGATGTCCGACGCCCCGCTGGATCAGCTCATCCACCTGAGCGGCAACGCGTGCAGCGACCACCCCGACCTCCAAGGCCCGCAATCTGGCTGCGTCATCGACTGAACGACACAATCGGCAGAACGGGTTCTGGGCGTTCACCGGGCTCACGCCGACCCGGTACGTCGAAGTCGGGCGGCGGTTCCTGCGCGAACATCCCGGCCACGCGCGGGACGGCTGGCCGCTGCCGGCCGATTGATCTCTTACCAGAGCGACAGCTCACCACACGCTAATTTGGGGGCACCCCAAGCAAAGGAGAGCCCGTGGGCAAGGTGGTCATGTACGCCTCGGTGTCGGTGGACGGCTTCATCGCGGACGAGAACGACCAGCCCGGACCGCTGTTCGACTGGTTGTCCAGCGGTGACGTGCCGTTGGACGAGAGCGGCGCGTTGAAGGTGTCGCAGACGTCCTACGACTACACCCGGCCGTACTGGGACCAGATCGGGGTGACAATCGCCGGCCGCCACGTCTTCGACATGACGGACGGCTGGGACGGGAAGCCTCCGAGCGGGATCGACCACGTGGTCGTCGTGACGCACCGCCCGGAGCCCGAGGGCTGGGACCCCGAGGCACCGTTTCAGTTCGTCGACGGCGTCGAGGCAGCCGTGGCCAAGGCGCAGGAGCTTGCGGGTGACCGCCTGGTCGAGGTCGCCGCTGGCGACGTCGGTGGCCAGGTGCTTGCCGCGGGCCTGATCGACGAGGTGCGCATGGACGTCGTACCCGTCGTGTTCGGGTCCGGCAAGCGCTACTTCGGGTCGGTCCACGCGCAGCACCTGTTGGAGGATCCTGACGTGGTGATTCAGGGCAACCGGGTGCTTCACCTGCGCTATCCGGTGCGCCGTTGACCAATCTGAGCGGGTACGCGAAGAAGGCCACTGCGAAGTAGTCGGGGTCTGAATCCGCCTGTCTCGAGTAGGGATCGGGCGATGTAGTTGGTGAGGTTGCGGAAGCCGAGGGCGGAGCCGCGCAGGTCCTCCAGGCGGCCGTTGATCGCTTCGGTTGGACCGCTGGTGCCGGGCCGGACGAAGGTAGGCCAGTACGTCGGCGGCTCGCTTGCTCAGGGTGCGGCCGAGCTTGGCGACCTCGACCAGCGGCCTGGGGACGCCGGCGCTGGTCAACCATGCCGGGACTGCCGTTCGCTGGCCGTGGGTCCCGGGGGAGTTCCGAACGGTGGGTGTGACCGGCCGCAGACGGACGAGCGAGATCCTGCTCCGCTCATGACCGCGGAGCACGGAGCGCGACAGCGAACGTCGGTCATGACCCAACAGTATGAAACGACCCGGACGCGCCGGTGTCATCTCTAGGATGCTCCTGTGGTTGGCTTTCCGGATCGGCACGGGGACCGACGGACGCGACTCGCCGCATCCTCCCGCGCCGGAAACCTGGCTCTCCGGCGGATGGAGCCTCAGCAGGCACTGATCGAGCGGCTCCGCGCCGCTAGCAGGTGGTTGCGGATGAAGAAGCCGGCGTACGGGTTCGGGGTCTCGAGCCGTACGATCGCCCGTCACGTCGAACGTCTGCGGCTCAGCGGTGTTCCGCTCGACGTGCGCATGGGTCGCGCCGGTGGGGTGAGTCTCGTCCCGACGCGGGATGCGAACCGCCCAGAGTTGGATCCGACCGAGGTCGCCGCATCCATGTCCAGTCTGGCCGCACTCGGGCCCTCGGCGAGCGAGAGCTCGGCGTCGGCGAGGTGCAAGCTGGCCGAGGCCTTGTGCCCCGCGCCGGCCGTGGACGACGGGCGACGCCGATGATCACCGACGAGCCGGCGACGCTCCACGGCGACGAGCTGGTAAGGGTTCGACGACGGACGCTGACGCTCCTCATTGTCGGCCAGATCCTCGGTGGCCTCGGATTGGGTGCATCTTTGTCGGTCGGCGCGCTGGCCGCGAGCGACCTCGCCGGCGAAGCCTGGTCGGGGATCGCGGCGACGGTCAACACCTTGGGGGCGGCGCTTCTCGCCATCCCGTTGGCGCGACTGGCCGAGCGCAGGGGCCGTCGGGTGTCACTGAGCAGCGCCGCTCTGATTGCCGCCGGCGGATCGGCAGTCTGTGTCCTCGGGTTGTCCGTGGCCAGCGTCGTGCTGCTGTTCATGGGTCTGGGACTCATCGGCGCCGCGACCGCCGGCGCCCTCCAGTCGCGCTTCGCGGCTACCGATCTGGCCTCGGTCGGGACTCGCGGTCGCGATCTTTCCCTCGTGGTCTGGTCGACGACGATTGGGGCGGTGACCGGACCCAATCTTGCTGAACCGGGGAACGCCCTTGGCGCCGCCCTCGGACTACCGCCGCTGTCGGGAGTGTTCCTTTTCCCGCTGGTCGCTCAGCTGGTCGCGGCCGCCGCATATTTGGTCTGGATGCGTCCCGATCCGCTGCTGGCCAGCCGTCGACTGCCGGGGTCCACAACCGCCGGCGTGGCCGGGCGCTCCGCTCCACCTCCCGCGGTCGGGAGCATGATGCTGGTGTGGGTCGCCATCGCAACCTTGTCGCTCAGCCACGCCACCATGGTCGCGCTCATGTCGATGACCCCGGTCCACCTCGTCCACGGGGGCGCCACCCTGTCGGTGGTCGGTTTCACCATCAGCTTGCACATCGCCGGCATGTTCGCGCTGTCGCCCGTCTTCGGTGTGCTGGCCGACCGGGTCGGACCGTTTCCGACGATCCTGCTGGGGCAGGCGATGCTGCTGACGTCGGCCGTGATCACCGCCCTCGGTGCGCACGACACGGCAGTGGTGATGCTCGGGCTCACGCTGCTGGGGTTGGGCTGGAGTGCCTCGACGGTCGCCGGTGCGGCTCTGCTGAGCGACGCGGCCCCGCTCGACCGCCGAGTTGCTCTGCAGGGGCGGAGCGACCTGGCCATGAACCTCGCCGGTGCCACGGGCGGCGCCGTCTCGGGTCCGCTCCTCGCCCTGATCGGGTACGCCGGCTTGGCCTGGAGCCTGTCGCTGCCGATCGCCGCGGTCGTCGCCACCGTTCTGCTCGGCGCAGCCCGGCGTCGCCGGTTGCCAACCGGCAGCGATAGGCGAGAGTTGCCCTTGCAACCGAGCAAAAGGAGGGTCAACAGTTGAGGAGCCGGGCCGGTCGCCGCCGAGACGGTCGGCATAGGTGATCAACTCACCCGCCTGTCCGGAGGCAGCATCATCGGCGAGTGTGCGTTGACATCCGAGTTGTCATCCCGGCGCCGCTCAGCTGACGGTTCGGTTGTCACAGATCCAGGCTCGAGTTGTGACAAACGAGTTGTCAGTAGCGGATGATCTTGATCGCTGTCAGCCCGCTTTCCTTGACGTTCAGGTCGTGAGGTAGTCAGCTCCCTTCCAGGGGGTTGCCACCACCGCGATCATGATGGCGCTGTATCGCGGCGCTGACGCCGCCGACCTTCCGAGGCGATCATGGAGGGCGATGGAAGAGGCGAACGCGTTCGGCAAACGTCAAGAGTGCAGCCGGTCTCTCGGTTTCCTGGAGCGGTCGCACATCGCTCTGGGTCGGCCTGGCGTCAGTGTTCGGGCGGCAGGCGGCCCCTGCTAGACATCCGGCTGGCTGACCTGTCGCAACGCGCCAGTTGCTCGGCAGCCGAGGCAGCTACGGTGATCGAATGCCCACACGCGCCATGAGGGCGAGGCCAAGGTCCTCGTTCGGCGTCGTGCTCCGGTCGCCGCTGTACCGGAGGGCGACGGCGAGCCTGTTCTTCGCCGGTCTCGGCATCTCGATCGCCATACCGCAGCTGTCGCTGTTCTTGGTGCAGGACCTCGACGCGTCGCTACCGGTGGCTGGGTTGTTCTTCCTCACCAACCTCGCCGCTCCGGTCCTCGGCTTCGTAGTCGGGCGATGGTCGGACCGAATGAGCGATCGGCTGTTCCTGTTTCGGGTCGGTGCGGTGGTGGGCCTCGTCGGATGGGTGATGCTGGCGTTCACCACCGAGGTCTGGATGGCGTTCCTGGTCAACTTCACACTGCTCGGATTCGCGGGAGCCACGGGCTCCCTGATCTTCGCCGCCGTGCGGGACCAGCTGACTCATGCTCCGACCGGTGCCGACAACCGCGTGATGTCCACGGTCCGGCTCGGGTTCAGCCTCGGCTTCATGACCGGCCCGCTCCTGGGCAGTGTCCTCGGCGGCGTGGCCGGGCTTCGGATCACCCTGATCGCAGCCGGGCTGTGCACCGTCCTGCAGGCGGCGCCGATGATTGGGCAGACAGTCACCCGCGCTGTCCCCGCTCAGGCCCTCTCCGCGAACGGCGCAGCGGATCAAAACTCGAGACGCCCCGCGAGTCTGGTCCCCCTGATCACGTTCCTCAGCTTGTGCGTGTTGGCGATGGGTGGCGACACCATCCGGTTCGCCTACCTCCCGATCTTCATGGAACTGCAGCTCGGCACTGCGGACTGGCTTCGGGGCGTGGTGATCTCCGTCCAATCGGTCGGGATGCTCGTGTTCATCCCGATCATGGGAGTCCTGGCTGACCGGTTCGGAGCGCAGCGGCTCGTCGTGGTCAACGTCCTACTCGGGGTGGGCGCCAACCTCGGGTTCATGATCGCCGGCAGCGAGTGGATGCTGATTGCGGCCACCTTTCTCAACGCGGCGATGTGGGCGACCCTCGGCGGGATCGGGATCACCGTGGCCCAGGACCTGTACCCAACCGGGATCGGCCTGGCATCATCGCTCTACTTCTCCGCGATCCGCTTTTCCGCGGCGATCGGCGGCATTGCCGGCGGACTGGGAGTCGGCTGGTTTGGTGTCCCCGGCGTCTTCGCGGTCCCGGCCATCATGTGTGTCGCCGCCGCCGTAGGACTTCTGGTCCAGGCCCTGTTGATGCGCCGTGCCCCGGCCACTCAAGCGCTCGCCGCCGTCCGCTGAGGCAGATCCGCCGACGCGGATCCGTCGTGAGCAGGACGCTCTGGATCCGTGTGTCAGGAGTCCGCAGAGTAGAGCGACAAGATCATCTCGGCCGGGAGGAACCATAACTGTGTGCCGTCGACCAGGGCGGGGATCCGGCCTTCGAGAAGGAACAGCACGCTGGTGCACGGCGAGACGTGCGGGGGCGACAGCGCCGCGGCTGGCGCGATCGTCTCCAAGACCTCGAAGGCCCCGCACGCGTCGCGGACGGCGGCCTTGGCGATGTGGTCGCCATCGATCATGAGCGATGTCGGCCACCCGAGTGCTGCCGCGGCCGAAGGGTCTGACGGCCCTGTTCACAGGGAATCAGATGGGACATACGCTAATCGAGATGTAGAGCGGCTGTGCGGTTGCCCTGCCTCGGCCGCAATTTCCGTTGACTTGCGTAGCTGTGTACGACGAGGGGAGTTGGCAAGGACCATGGAAGCAGACCGGCACGAGGCGTTGATCCGCGCCTACCTCGACGAGGTGTTCAACGAGCATCGTCTGGATGGGCTGGAAAAGTATTGGGATGACGATCTGACGTCGCAATGGCTGGGTATGGAGACGATTCACAGCCTGCCTGCCTGGCGCGGGGCGATGGAGGGCTTCTTCGCCGCCTTTCCGGACGCCGCATACACCCTGGACGACATCTTCTTCGCCGGTGATCGGGGCGTCTGGCGCGGTCACTGGGTGGCGACCCAGCAGGGCGACTGGCAAGGCGCGGCCGCGTCCGGGCGCACCGTGACGTGGACGGTTATCATCATCGCCCGCTTCGCGGGCGGCAAGCTGAAGCAGGATTGGGTTGAGCTGGACCGGCTCGGTCTCTTCCAACAGCTCGGGTGCATTCCGACCGGGTCGTAACTGGGCGTGGGGGGCTGCGTCTTCGGCGTTGACCGCTGTCCTTACTCCCGGACACTTCTGTTACTCCGCGTGCAGCCTGTGCCGCCATCGCCGGGAGCCACGCCGCCGGGGTCGTGGCTGCATCGGTCCTGCTGATGCTGGGCTGGCGACGGTGAGCATCCCGACGACCGCCCGGCGGCACAACGCGGCTCGCCCGCGAATCCGCCACTGCGAGACATCACCAAGCAGAACGACCGCCGCACCAACGGCGCCGTCGCGCATCCCGAGGACTGACCGGCAGTCGAGCGCAGCGCGTCAGCGCTGAAGCACCTCGTCCAGCCACGGGCGCAGCAGCGGCAGCGCCGCCGCAGCAGTCGCAGCGGGACGAGGAGGAGGGGAGCAATGAAGAGCTGCGGATTACTGGACACTCTGCGTATCAAGGTCCGGCGTATCGAGGTGCTCGCTCCGCTGGCGTCGGCAGCTGAAGAAGACGCTTTGTTCGACGGCGCATGATGCCTGCATATCGCCGGCCCCGTCGACCCTCAAGTCGGTGATCCTTCGGCGCCGAGGGTCCAGACATGACGTCCTCGGGCGCAACTCTCCACCCCCGGCTGGTACCCGGACGCCGTACGCGCCGGGCGTGTTCATCTGTAGGGTCCCCCGTTCATGGACATGTTGATGGGGGACAAGATCGCCGAGGCCGACCTGACCGACTGGCGCAAGTTGGCCCAGGGGCTGCACGCCCGCTACGTGGTCGAGGACTTCGGCAGCGCTGCACGGTTCGTCGGCGCGGTGGGTGAGGCGGGCGACGCGCTCGGACATCACCCGCGCGTGGCGATCGGCGAGGGGTACGTCGACTTGGAGCTGGTCACCGACGATGCCGTCCATCGCGACGACGACGGCACCGAGCTCATCCTCGAGTGGGTGACCCAGCAGGACGTCGACCTCGCGCGACGGATCACCGAGATCGCCGCCGACCACGGGATTCAGGCCGACCCGGCCTCGGTCAGCGAGATCGAGCTCGGCCTCGACGCGGCGAGCTCCGCGACCATCGCGCCGGTGTGGGCGGCCCTGCTGACCGCGAACGCCGAGGACCAGGGCCGCGGCACACCCGGCGACGAGATCCGCGACGCCAGGGGGCGTTTGCCGGATTTGTGGTTCACGGATCCCGACGAGAAGGAGCCCTTGCGCCAGCGGTTCCACGTCGAGGTCTACGTGGCGCCCGAGGTGGTCGAGCAGCGGGTCGCCGGCGCCGTCGCTGCGGGTGGGACCGTCGTCGACGACAGCGACGCTCCCGGGCTCACGGTGATCGCCGACCAGGACGGCAACAAGGGAATCATCTGCGCCGACATGTCCGCTGCGCGGACGGAGTGAACCGACTGGGCTGGGCCGCGGCCCGGCAAGCGGGTCACAGGGGAGCGGTTTCCTTGCCGTCGACGGGCGTCGTGGACCTCCGGTGGTGGCGGCTTAGCTGGGCTAACGCGACGGAGCCACACTGCGGCGCATCACCGTGTTCTTGAGACCCTTGGGCCGGATGAAGTCGAAGCCAGCGCGCTCGTAGACGGCCTTCGTGCCGTTGTACAGGAACGACGAGGACAGCCGCCGCTCCCCAGGAATGTGCGGGTAGCCCTCGACGACCCCGCCACCGGCCTGCGCGATCAGGTCGAGCGCGCCCTGCAGGGCGACGGTCACCAGCCCGTTCCGACGGAACCGCTTGTCGACGAAGATGCAGGTGATCCGGTAGTCGGGCTCGAGGTCCTGCTCCGCCAAGTACTGTTTCCTGTGGTGGATGGCGGGCAGCTCGGCCGGCATCCCATACTCCGCCCAGGCGATCGCCTCCTCGCCGTCGTCGCCGTCGCGCACGACCAGCGCCGCATGGGCGACGCCCTCCTCGACCAGGCACTTCTTGTAAGCCCGGTTGCCGTCGTATCCCGGGACGTGGTCGTCGCGCTCCGGGTGGAACGCGACGCACCAGCACCCACCGAAGATGCCGTTGTGGCGCTCGACCAGCGCCGCGAAGAGGTCCCACGTGGCCGGGGTCAGCCGCTTGATCGTCGTGGAGCCGAGGTCCTGGGTCGCCATGACGCCGACCGTATCGGAGCCAGCGACGTGGATCGGAATGCTTACGGCGACTTGATGGCTCGTCCGGCGTAGCGTGCCCAAGGTTCAGCCGCCTTGTCGGCGTGGAGGAATGCCACCTGCCTGCTGTAGCCGAGGACCTCGGCGACGAGCGAGGGCGGGCATTCCAGGACGAGCTCACCGATGGCTCGGTTGCGGGCGCCGAGGAGGTTGACGCCAAGGTCGCGGAGGCGGTCCATGACGGTGTTGGGGTGCAACTGGCGGCCGGCGAGGGTGCTGGGGAACATACCGGCGTCGCTGTCGTCGATGACTCTGGTCTGGAGCGCGACGACTTTCACCAGCGGCTGGGCGTAGAGCAGGAGGAGCATCCCGGCGACGCGGTAGGGGAGCAACTCGCTGGCGCCGGTGAGGAGCTCGTGGATCCAGGCGAGCCGCTGGCCCTGGCTGAGGGATGGGCTGCTCTTGGCTGATCGGTGCTGAACGGTCACCCTCGTGTTGAGGCGCGCCTTCTTCGCAACCACGAAGAACGTCCTGATCGCGCTGCGCGTGGTCGGTCCGGTGGACAGCCAAGTGTTTGCGCAGGTCAGCGGCGTGTCGCTCAGGCCGTCGGGCGTGCCGCGTCAAAGAACGCGGGTGCCCGCCAGCGTCAGCAGGAGCTCCGGCTTCCGCAGTGTTCCCGCAGGTCAAGAGCGGTTTCGTCGTTGCTTGCGGGGTAGGGGACCCGCTGTAGCCGCCGCTGTCCGGTGACATCCGAGTTGTCAGTGCTGCCCCGCTCAGATGACAGGTCGGATGTCACAGATCCGGCTCAAGGCGTGCCAAACGAGTTGTCAGTTCCGGATGATCTTGATTCCCGTCAACAGGTCTCCTTGGTGGGTCCAGGCCGTGGGAAAGTCAGCTAATGTCCTTAGCGTCGTCGCCACCGCGATCATGATCGCGGCTAACGTCGGGACCGTGCTGATCATGGTCCCCTGCGTCCCGCTACAGGCACAACGCCGTCGGCATGACGATCACGACTGTCATGACGCCCATGTTCGCCCTCAAACTCGCCGGCAGTCCGGGTCAGTCTTGACGGGTCGCCGACAGGCGACCAGTTGGGCGGCCGACGAGAGCTGCTCGACCCTGGCGTGGTCAGATTTCTCGCCACGTCTTTGCGACGGCGTCATAGAGGTCGCCGGCCCAGGCTTCGACGTTGCAGAGCACGATGAGGTTGGCGTCTTCATTGGGAAAGCTGCGTACGAGGCAGGCGACGCCGGGGTCTCCGCCACCGTGCCCGTACCAGCCGTCGGGGTGGTAGATGAATCCGTAGGCATGGCGGTACCCGTCTCCGAGTATCTCTCGCGGTTCGAGCATCTCCCCGGTCAACTTGCCCATCAACGTGTTGTCGGCGACTCGGTGGAGAAAACCGTCGAGGTCTGTCACGGTGCTGAATGCACCGCCGTCGGCGCCGCCGATAACCGGTATCGAGTAGATGTTGGTCCGGCGGACGGCGCCTGGGGATGCGGGGTCGAGGTAGCCGACGGCCACGTCGGGGCGGGGCTCATCCAGTCGGAAGAACCCGCTGGCGCTCATCCCGGCGCGGTCGAAGACGCGTTCTTGGACCAAGTCGACGTACGTCCTGCCCGTGAGGTGCTCGAGGACGATCCCGAGCAGGATGTAGCCCGCGTTGCAGTACTGCCAGGTTTGACCCGGCGGCCGGTAGGGCGGCAGGCCGGCGAAGAGGGGCAGGAAGTCCAGCGGATGCAGCATGCGGTAGTTGGGGCGCTCCCGCCACAGCGAGGCGTAGTCCTCCAGGTAGGAGGCGAAGGTGTCGTCCTCCTCGGCGTAGTCGGCGATCCCGGAGGTGTGCAAGAGCAGGTGGGCGACGGTGACATTTGGGTGGAGTGTGGAGGGCCGTGCCTCGGGCGGCAGCAGGTCGACAATCCGACTGTCGAGCGTCATTCGGCCTGCTGATACCTGGTCGGCGACCGCGACTGCGGTGAACATTTTCGTCACCGAGGCGAGCCCGAAGCGTGTTCCGGGGCCGATCGGGACGCCGGCCGCGCGGTCGGCGAGCCCGTAGCAGCCATGGAATACGGTGTGGCCGGCCCGGGTCAGGAGCACCGATCCCGACAGGTCGTCGTTGGCCGCCTGGGCTCGCAGCCGGTTGTCGAGGTTCTGCCACACGCCCATCTCGGAAGGGTCGCAGCAGTTCTCGGCGAGCACAAACCGGTTTCGCCGCACACCCGTCCGGTGCCTGCACATGGCCGCGACAGCGGTGCGGTGCCAAGAACAGCGCCGGATCATCCTGCTTCCCGTGCTTCGTCATCTCAACCGACCGGGTCGGCGCCAAAGCTGGCCGAGCCGATGTTCGTGGAGGCAAGTGGGATTCCCTCCCATCGCGTCGGCCAGAGACATGATCGAACTCGCCGACGAGGCCGGCTCGGCCACACCGATTCGCACCGATATCGACTCCGGCATCGGTCCGCCGGATCTGGCACGACGTGGCAAGGCCTGGGGCAAGTAGCGAGCCAGGATCCCCAGCCTTGTTCGAGATCGTCACCTGGTGATCATCTTCAGGTCGAGAGCGGATCCAGCTTGATTTGCGGGTGCGACAACGCGTCTCGCCTGCCAGATCGTGTGGTCGGGCCCAGCTTCCCGGACGAGAACAGTCTGCGCCTGTTCAACACGTTGATCTACGGGGTGCAGGAGCGGTTGTCGATCACCAGTCCCCACTTCGTACCGGACGACTTGTACGCCATGCGGATGGGGCGGTGTTCAATGAAGGCCAGGCTGCCTGAAGGAGGCACGGGTGCTCTCTACGTTGGTCGGTCGGGATCGTGAGTTGGGTGTGCTGCTCGGGTGCCTGGACGAGGCACAGCAGGGTCGCGCGAGCCTGGTGGTCTGCGTGGGCGGGCCGGGCATCGGCAAGACCCGACTGGTCGAGGAGCTCACGAGGCGGGCCCGGGAGATGGGCGTCCTAACCGCATGGGGTCGGGCTGCCATGACGGACGGCGCGCCGCCGTACTGGCCGTGGAGGGAGGTCCTACGGGTCTTGGACGCCGCCGGGATGGCCGGGCCGGGCCCCGTCGCCCTTCTTGCCACGAGCGGTGACGAGCCGTCACTGGAGGAGCGCGTGCGGAGGTTCGACGAGGTGGCACAGCTCGTGTTTGGGGCTGCGCGGCGTCGCCCGCTCCTCGTCGTGCTCGACGATTTGGACGGCGCGGACGAACCGTCGCAGCTGTTGGTTCAGTACCTCGCGCGGACGGCACGCGACAACCGTCTCCTTGTCGTCGTCTGCTGCCGCGACACGGCGGGCCCTATCGCCACCCTGGCCCAGGAGCCCAATACCGCTCAGGTCGAGCTGCGCGGTTTGGAGCGGGCCGCCGTCGGCGAGCAGGTCTCCGCCATCGTCGGTCGAGCGGCCAGCGACGCCGAGCTGGCGGCGGTGTACGACGCGACGTCGGGCAATCCGTTCTTCGTGTCCGAGCTTGCCCGTCAGCTGGCCGAGGGGCCGACATTCGCGAGGGCCGTACCTCGGTCGGTGCTCGACGCGATCGGCCATCGCCTTGGACGGCTCTCCGCAGAGTGCGCGGCGTCGCTGCGTGCTGCGGCGGTGCTCGGTACCCGGTTCGCGGTGCCTATCGTCGCAGCGATGACGAGTAGCAGCGTGGGCGACTGCCTCACGTCACTGGACCAGGCGGCGCACGCCGCGCTGGTCCTCGACGACGGGTCTCCGGGCGAGCGGCGGTTCGCCCACGAACTGGTCCGGGACGCGATCGTCGCCGGTCTGGGCACCGGGCATCGGGTCACGCTGCACCGTCGTGCGGCCGAGGCGATCTCGGCCCAAGCACCGCACGCGGACGGGATGGTGTTCGACCTGGCGCACCACTGGTCGGAGGCGGCGGTGGCCGGAGACTGTGCCGTCGCGGTGACCTGGACGGAGCGGGCCGGCCGCGAGGCAATGCGGCTGCACGCCTACGAGGACGGCCGGCGTTGGTACGGAAGGGCGCTCGAGCTCGGTGCCGGAGTGCTGGACGACGTCGCCCGGTGCCGGCTGCTGACGGCGTACGCGGGCGCCCAGTGCCTGTCCTCGGACTTCACCGGCGCGCTCCAGACTTGTGTCCGCACGGTCGACCTGGCGGTGACCATCGGCCGTCCCGACCTGGCGGGCGAGGCTGCGCTGGTGCCGGAGCCGACCTTCGACGAGGGGATCGACCGCGTGATCCGGGTGCTGTGCGAACGCGCCCTCGCCGTCCTCGACGGCACGCCGCCTGCCGTGGGAGGTGCCGATCCAGCGCAGGCGCTCCGGGCCCGGGTGCTGGCCCAGTACGCCTGGGTCTGCGACCATCTCTGCGACCTGGACGCGGCCCATCCCGCTGTCGAGGAGGCGCTCGTCCTGGCCGAGGTCAGCGGCGACACGATCGCGCTCGAGGCGGCCCTCACCGCGCACCACATGGTCCGCGCCGGTCCCGACGGGCTCGAGGAGCGTGAGGACAACGCGGACCGGATGTGGGCGCTCGGGATCCGTACGGGCAGCCCGGCCGCCTGTCTGTCGGCGTCCGAGTGGCGCTTCGACGCCGCGAGCGAGCGGGGAGACCTGGCGGGCGCGGCTCGCGAGCTCGAGGTCATCGGCCGCTGGGCCGCCCTGGTCGGCGGGCCGATGTCGCAGTGGCGGCTGCTGCGCTGCAGCGCGATGCTCGCTCAGGCCCGGGGGCGCTACGCCGAGGCGTACCGGCTGGGCGCCCAGGCCTTCGGTCAGCTGGCGGCCACCGGGTTCCCGCCGGCGTTCCTGCTATGGGGCGGCCTGCTGGGCATTCAGGGCCACCACACCGGGCAGACCGCCGAGTCGCTCGCGTTCGCCGGCATCACCGACGCCGACGCCACTGAGGGGACCTGGCCCACAGCCGGCATCATCCCGACCCTGGCACCGGCGACCATGCTGGCCGATCTCGGTCGGCTGCGGGAGGCCGCCGCCGTCTACCGCCGGCTCGGCCCGGCCTCGGAGTGGCAAGAGTCGCCGCACGCCATGCTCGGCACCTGGGCGATCGGCATCGCGATCGCCGTTGCGGTCGGCGCGGACGACGATGTCGCGACTCTGCGGGCCAAGCTCGGGGCCTGGCGCGGGCACCACGTCGTGAACGGCCGCTACGCCATGGCCTACGTGGGCCCCGCCGAACTCTATTTGGGCCGGGCGGCCGCACACCTCGGCCTCGTCGACGACGCGATTGCCGATCTCGAGCAGGCGGTGAAGAGCTGCACGGAGAACGGTGCGGAGGGCTACCACGCCGAGGCCGAATACGAGCTCGCTTCGGCCCTCGTCCGTCGTTCCAATCCCGGTGACCTCGCCCGCGCCCGGACGCTGGCCATCGAGGCGCTGCGGCGGATCGACGAACTGGGCATGCCGCCGATCCGAGCCAAGGCGAAGGACCTGCTCGACGGGATCGATTCGGCCCCCTCGGTGGCGCTGACCCGCCGGGAGCTCGAGGTCGCGGACCTGGTCGCACGGGGCCTGACGAACCGCGAGATCGCGTCGCGGCTGTTCCTGTCCGAGCGCACCGCGCAGAACCACGTCCAGCACATCCTGGACAAGCTGGACCTGCCGAACCGGAGTCAGATCGCGCTGTGGGCCCGAGGCGGGAACTGAGTAGCTCGGTTGAGTAGATCGGTCGATGCGCCGCCGCCGGGGCACGCCTAGCGTCATGAAGCATGACCGAGACAAAGATCACCGAAACCAAGATCATCGCCGTGGTCGGCGCGGCGGGCGCCACCGGCGGCGGACTGGCCCGGACCATCCTCGCGGACTCCGACGGCGGCTACTCCTGCCGGGCGATCACCCGGACCCCTGACTCGGCCGCCGCCCTAGCGCTGACCGATCAGGGTGCCACTGTGGTGCGCGCCGACCTGGACGACGTCGACAGCCTGATCGCTGCCTTCGAGGGAGCGTACGGCGCGTTCTGCCTGACGTCGTTCTTCGAGCACATCGACGCCGAGCGGGAGGTCACCCAGGCCGCCAACTTGGCCCGGGCCGCCGCGGCCGCCGGCGTCCGTCACGCGATCTGGTCGACTGCGGAGGACACCCGGCGGCGCTACCCGCTCGCCGACAACCGGATGCCGACGCTGCAGGGCCGATTCAAGGTGCCGCAGTGGGACGCGAAGTCCGAGGGCGACGCGCGCTTCGAGGACGCCGGTGTCCCTACGACCTACCTGCTCACTCCGTTTCACTGGGAGGCGTGGGTGTTCGGGCTCGGTGCTCCGCAGCCGGGACCGGACGGCGTACTCACCGCTGCGATGCCGCTGGGCGACGCGCTCGTGCCCGGGATCGCCGTCGAGGACATCGGCCGGTGCGCGTACGGGTTGTTCCGCGGCGGCGAGGAGTACGTCGGCCGATCGGTCGGGATCGCCGGTGAGCACGTCACCGGCGAGCGGCTCGCAGCCGGACTGTCGCAGGTGTTCGGCGAGCCGGTGCGCTATCAGTCGCTGCCGCTGGAGGTGTTCCGCTCGCTCCCGTTCCCCGGTGTGGACGTCGCGGCCAACATGTTCCAGTACGTGGCCGAGGTCAACGACGACTACTGCCGGCTGCGGGACGTGCGGCTCGCCAGGCGACTCAACCCGTCGCTGCTCGGCTTCGACGCGTGGGTCTCCCGCACCCGGGCACCGGCCCGGATCGCGTGAGTGTCCGATGGAGCCGCACGAGCTGATCTTCTCGATCACGAACGCGGGCGTGGCCGCCCGATGCCTGCACGTGGTGGCCGAACTCGGCGTCGCTGACCACATCGAGGACCGTCCCGTCCCCGCGCACGAACTGGCGCAAAAGTGCGCCGTCGACCCGGACGGGCTGAACCGGGTGCTCCGCCTGCTGTCCGCGCACGGCGTGTTCTCGTGCGCCAGCGGCGGATATCAGCACAGCCCCGCGTCCCGGCTGCTGCGCAGCGAGCACCCGATGTCGATGCGCGCCTTTCCCCAGATGATGGGCCTGCCGGTGGTGTTGAAGTCCTTCGACGACCTGGCTCACTCGATCCGCACGGGTCGACCGTCGATCGAGCTGAGCGATCCCGACGGCCTGTGGGGCTATCTCAGTGGGGCGCCTGAGGAACGCGCGGTCTTCGGCCGAGCCATGACCGCGAGGGCGGCGGGGGACATCGCGGCCGTCCTGGCGGCCCACGACTTTTCCTCATCTTGCCGAATCGTCGACGTGGGCGGCGGCCGTGGACACCTGCTGCACGCCGTGCTCGAGGCGACGCCTCAGGCACGAGGCATCCTCGTCGACCTGCCTGGGGTCGTTGAGGCAGGGGGACCTGCGCATCCCCGCCTTGTCCGGCAGGCGGGCGACTTCTTCGTCGACCCGCTCCCGGCCGGGGACACCTATCTGCTCATGGATGTGCTCCACGACTGGGCCGATGCCGAGGCGCTGGCCATTCTGACCGCTATCCGGCGAGCGGCGAATGACGACGCCAGGGTGCTCATCCTCGAGGGGATCCTGCCCGAAAACCTCGACCCTGGCCGCCTGACGATCGATGTCATCATGCTGGCCGTCACCGGCGGCCGGGAGCGAACGGACGCGGAGCTGGGCAAACTCCTCGATGCGGCTGGTCTACGGCTTGCACGGGTCGTCGACACCCCGGGCCGTCTCCGGATCGCCGAGGCGGCGGTCGATGCGGTGACCTGACTTTCCCGGCCGGCAGTGCCGACCTCGCAGAGCCGGTGATGAGGAGGAACCGACTGGCGAGGATCGGGTCGACACGATCGCCGGCAGCAGCTGGTCGAGCTCAACGCGGGAGGAGGAGGGAGCGGCGACGACGCCCGGCAGCCGCGGCGTGCCGTCTGCTTCTTCTCCGCCGCCCCGACGCCGCCACCACCACCACCACGAATCATTGCCGGCTGCCTTCCTGATGATGATGATGATGATCCGGGACCTGACTGACTGGACAGCCGCGCGGCGGCGGACGACGCTGCTGCTGCCGCAGCAAGTGTCCGCCGGCGGCGCAGCAGCACTTCCCACCGGTAGTAGCAGCGAGAGTCGTCGTCACCGCCGCCGCCGCAGCAGCAGTTCGTATCCGTTGACATCCGAGTTGTCAGCGGTGCGCCGCTCAGCTGACAGGTCCTTTGTCGCAGATCCAGCTCGAGTTGAAACAACGACCTGTCAGGACCGGATGATCTTGATCGCCGTCAGCGGGTGTCCTGGATGTCCAGGCCTTGAGGAAGTCAGCTCCATTTGGGGATCACCAGCGTGAACCGTGAGGAGAACGAAGGCGCGCTAATGGATCAGTGCTCGAGGCACGCCATCCCACCAGCCCTTAAGCTCCTCACCAACCAGCGGGGGCACGGTCTTGCGATAGACCTTTACAGGTCAGCGGACCGCAGTGCTCACCCGCTGGCGGTTCGAAGCACCAGACTGCCGCAGCAAACCCCGGTACATCCCCATTAGCGGACTGACTTTGCCAACAGGAACGCAGGTGGGCTAGGCCTGGCGGTATACCGGACTCGGTCTAAGAGATCGCGACGGTTAGGTGCACGGTCAGTCTGAAGCTGATCACATTCTGGGGGATTGCGAACTTCCGCTTCGTTGCCAACCCGCGATCAACTGGTCAATGGCACCGTGGATGAGTTCGTCGGCCGAGGCGGGCACGGACGCTGGGAGTTGTCCGAAGGCCGAGAGGCGGGAAATGCCGTAAACCGTCGCCCATGTCACGGCGGCTCGGCGAAGGACGTCGGCTTCGTCTGTTCCGTCCGGCTGGCAGGCCGCGATCGTGTCGTGGAGTAGGTTCCAGTATCCGATCGCAGCGTCCTGCAGCAGGGGATGGTCGATCTTGGCGACAGTAGGCCCGTTCGCGAGGTCGTGGATGTGCGGCTGCTCGCGGATGAACGCCAGATATGCATCTGCGAGGGCGTGCAGTCGGGCCGAGGGGTGATCGTCGGTCGCCGCAACCATCGCGCGAGCCCGTTCCGTCGCCTCCGCCATGCCCTGGCCGGCCACGGCCGCCAGGAAAACCTGCCGGCTGCCGAAATGTACGTACGGCGCTTGGTGGCTGACTCCCAGCTCCTGGGCGACCTGGCGCAGGCTGAGCTGCTCCGCGGGCACGTCTGCGAGGCGCTCGAGGGCGGCTCGCAGGAGTCTCGGTTCCAGCCGCTCCACATCGCCGGATGAAGATCCGGTCATCACTCTCCAACGTTGGTTGACACTGTCAATCCCCGGGTTGACAATAGTAGTTGACACTGTCAACAGGAGGCATCATGGGGGAACGGCACACCGTTGGGACGACCGTCGGACGGCTTGCCGTCCGGGTGGTTGGTGACGGCCCCACGGCAGTGCTGTGGCCGAGCCTGTTCATGGACGAGCGCTCATGGGACCGGCTCCTACCCACCCTGGCGCAGGATCGCCGCCTGGTGATCATCAACGGCCCTGGCCACGGCGCCAGTGGCGATCCCGGCCGCCGGTACAGCAACCACGACTGCGTGAGCGCAGCCGGCCAGGTGCTGGATCGCCTCGCGATCGACGGCGCCGTTGATTGGGTGGGCAACGCGTGGGGTGGCCATGTCGGCCTGCGGTTCGCCGCTGACAGGCCCGCGCAGTGTCGCAGCCTGATCACGCTCGGCACACCGGTCGCAGCCCTGTCTCGCAGCGAACGACGCCGGACGTATCCCCTGCTGGTGGTGCACGCCCTGCTCGGGCCCATCGAGCTGGTGCTTTCGGGGGTTACCGAGGTGCTGCTCTCTGCTCACACTCGAGCGCACGATTCCGAGGCCGTCGCACTCGTCCGCGACAGCCTGCGGCATACCAACCGCCGGATGCTCCGCAATGCCGTCGTTTCGATCTCGCTGCACCGAGAAGACCTGACCGATCTGCTGCCGGAGATAGGAGCGCCGGCACTGCTGATCACCGGCAGCGACCACCCCGGATTCACCCCGGCACAGGCCGAGTCCGCCGCCAATCTCGTCCCAAACGGTCGAACTGCTGTCGTACCTGACGCCGCCTACCTTGTGCCGCTCGAGGCGCCGACAACGACATCGACGCTCATCCGCGAGTTCTGGGCACGATGCACGGCTGACGAACCTGCAACCTAGAGGGGCCAAATCATGTGCCATGGTCACATTGCGCGGTAGCGGAGTCCCGGAAGCAGATGCCTAAACCGGCGCAGTAGGTCCTCCGCAAACCGACCGTTCAGCGGGCACCCGGTGCTGGCCGCTCCGTGTGTCAGATGATGCGCTCAACCACCGTCCACAGGGACAAATGTCGGCGCGAATCCACCGAAGTGCTGATGGTGCCGCATCAGGTGACGGGCGACACGGCGATGGCGCGATTGAGATCAGCAGACCCCGGGGCAATCGCACGTTGCCGGCGCGTCGACGGCGGCGACGGCGCTCACGCGATCATCTCGACGTTGCCGGGTTCGGTCTCCAGGACCTCGCGTCGGAAGAACCACAGGTAACCGAAGTAGACCGCCCCGATCACGATCAGCCCGCCGACGATGATCACCGGCACGAAGGATGCCGCGGGGGCGATCAGGACGAAGAGCACGAGCCCCATCCAGATCAGTGCGCTGACCGCCACGGGCAGCTCCGCCCGGCCGAGGTCGAATGCGCCCTCCCGCCGCACGAAGCGCTTGCGCACCGCCAGGTAGAGCACCACCGTCATGGTGTAGAGCAGGGCGGGGGTGATGCTGCCGGCCACGAGCAGCTCCAGCAGCGCCGCACCCGGCATGGCCGCCATCAGGACGACGCCGACGACCAGGATCAGCACGGTGGCCGGGATCGGGGTCTGCGTCCTCGGGTTCACCCGTCGCATCAGCCGCGACGCCGGGAAACGATCGTCGCGGGCCATGGCGAAGATGATCCGCGAGCAGGAGACCATCATCACCAGCCCGCCACCGAAGAAGGCGAAGACGATCGCCACCAGCAGGCAGCGCTGCACCACGGGCCCGAGCTGGTCAAGCATGATCATCGCCACCGGTGACTGGGCCGCGGTGACCCGCGGGATGTCGTCGATGGCGATGGTGAGGGCGATCAGGAAGAGCATGCCGAGGGCTCCCGCGGCCACGATCGAACCGACCATCGCCCTCGGCACGTCACGGAAGGGGTTCTTGGCCTCCTCCGCCATGTTGGCGGCGGCGTCGAAGCCCTGCAGGGTGGCCAGTCCCATGATCATGGCGAGCATCAGGCCGCCGCCGACACCGAAGTAGTTGGGAGCGTTCTCCGCGACGCCTTGCGAGGTCAGGTTGGCCACGGAGCCGCGGCCGCTCACCGCCGCTGCGATCACCAGCGCGACCCCGAGCACGAGGACGATGACCAGCTCCAACCCCACCGCGGCCGAGTTGATCATCGCCACCAGCCGGACGGAGAGGATCGCGATCACGGCCTGGACGGGCATCACCGCGACAGTGATCCATCGGGCCGTGTTCTCGTCACTCGGCAGATTCAGCAGCGGCATCAGGGCCTGGCTGGCCAGCGCGTTGTCGATCGCCACGACGCCGATCGCCAGCGTCCAGACGGCGAGCCACCCGAAGACCCAACCGATCTTCGGGTTCGCCAGCCGGGACGCCCACTGGTAGCCCGATCCGCTGAGCGGGATCCGCGCCGCGAACTGGGCGTAGACCAGAGCCACCAGGGTCTGCCCGACGACCGCGAGGATCCAGAGCCAGATGCCGACCGGCCCCGCGGTGGTCAGGACCTCGTCGTAGGTGCCGAAGATCCCGACCGCGACCGAGATGAAGGCGAACGAGATCGCGAAGACCTGGAACCCGCCGAGCGAACGTTTGAGCTTCGGGTCGTAACCCGATTCGGCGGTGAACTCGTCACCGTCCGCGGCCGGCTCCGACCGTGCTGTTGATTCCGACATCTCGGTCATCTGGCTCTCGCCGCCATTCTCCCCCGAGCTGCTTCGGGGGCAGCGTAGCGACAACGGCGCACGATTACTGCGTCATCGCCAGCTTTTCGAGACGCGCCTCCTAGGGTCCTGCCATGACCGCTTCGAGTGCGCTCGGGTCGTTCCGCGGTGGGCGCGGGCGTCGCCGGGCTGCTCACCGTTGCGCTCGTCGCCGTGACCCTTGCGGCCCTGACCGGCCTGCCGACACCCTCGAGTGGGCTCGACCGCCGGCGCCGGGGGAGGGGCCGCCGGCGAAGGAGGCCCGGACGTCGGACTTCGACGGCGGGACAGAGATCAGATGGTGGCCGAGCTCGCGCCGGTGGCTGGGTGACGATCAGGTCAAGATCATCGCGTTGCTGGGCGGGGGAAGGTCGGACGGATAGGCTCGCTAGCGGCTGGGCCTCCTGGTCGAACTCGGGGTCTCATTTTCGTCGCTCGCTTCGTCGGAGAGGACCTCTGTGTCGACCCCCAGCCAGGAACACGATCAAGCCCCTACGAGCGGCATCTCGCGGCGCCGACTGTTACTCACGGCCGGTGGGGCGGCGGTGGCGGGTGGCGCTGTCGCTGCCGGTGGCACCGCGCTGATCACCGGGCTCCCGGCAGCCCAGTCGGCGATTCCGCCCAAGCCGCCGAACCCGAGCCTGCCCACCCTCGCCTACACCGAGATCGGGCTCGGGGTGCCGATGCCCAGCACGATTCCCAGCGACGCGTCACCGGAGTTCAAGGCGGTGGTCGAGGCCGCGCTCGCGGCGCTGGAACAGAACCCCGTACCTGGGGCGGCGCTCGGGGTCTGGCACGACGGTCGAGAGCAGTGCGCGTTCTTCGGCACCGAATCGTTGAACACCCACGTGACGGTCGGTCCGGAGACCCTGTTCCAGCTCGGCTCGCTGTCCAAGACCTACACCGCGACGGCGATCTGGCGGCTGATCGACCAGGGCAAGGTCAAGCTGGACGGATTCGTGCGGGAGTACCTGCCCGACTTCAAGCTCGCGGACGCCGATGCCGCCGGTCAGATCACCATCGCCAACCTGCTGGAGCACTCGGCCGGCTTCTACGGTTCCGACGGCTCCTACGTCGGCGAGAACGACGATGCCCTCGCGCGCTATGTCGCCGAGGTGCTGCCGAATTCGCCGCAGCTGTTCCCCGTCGGCGCCTTCCCGTCGTACAACAACGACGGGTTCACGCTGCTGGGCCGGGTGATCGAGGTCGTCAGCGGCAAGCCGTACAACGACGCCATGGACGAGCTGTTGCTCGGTCCGCTGCAACTGGAGGACACCACTCTCGATCGGCCGACCGCGATGTCGCGCCGCCACGTCGACGGGCACTACCAGGGGCCGATCAACGGCCAGATCCGCTACTCCGTGCAGACGCCACTGTTCCTGCCGCGCGCCCTCGATCCTGCCGGTGGACAGTGGGCGACGGTGTCCGACGTCCTGGCGTACGGACGCTTCCACCTCTCGCTCGGCAAGGAAGGTCCGGGCGCCGGCCACGTCTCGGTGGAGAGTCTGCACCAGATGCAGACACCGGTGGCGACCTGGCCCGGGCTCGACATCAAGATCGGCCGGAACTGGTTCGCCCAGGAAGCGGGCGGGATCACGTCCTTCAACCACAACGGCGACACCGCCGGCTGCCACGCGGTGTTCGTGGCGTTTCCCGAGCAACGGCTCGTCGTCGCTCTGCTGCTCAACGTCGGTGGTTCGTCGCTCGAGCCGGCAGTACTCAACGCGGTCGCCAAGACCTACCCGGGACTCGCAGCGTACGAGGGCGTCCTCGGCCTGACGCAGTCGTTCACCGTGCCCGCGAAGGCCAAGCCGGTGACCTTGTCCGACGCGGAGATCGAGGCCTACGTCGGCACGTACGGCGACCCGATCGGGACCCTCACCCTGACCCGCGGTGGTCCACAGGGAGCCCCGTTGCGGGCCTCGAAGGAGACGAAGGAAGTGAAGAACTCCTACGTCGTGTCGATCATTCCGGAAGCGCTGACCCCGCCGCCCGAGATCGGGGTCGCGTTCCTGGGTAAAGACCAGGGCGTGGCGAACGGCGTCGAACGAATGAGCTTCATCCGAGACAACCAAGGCCGCGTCAACTGGCTGGCCACGGGTCTCCGGGCGATCTCCCGCCGCCCGTAGTCACCGCAACTGCGCGGACACCACTTCTTCCCGTATGTAATCCGGCGGTCGCAGAATCCGGTCGACGAGACCGACTATCCCGTCGGCGTGTTCGCGAGTTCGACGGCCCGACCCAACGTCTCACGGTCGACGATGTCGGCGGCATTCATCGGCTGGGTCAGGACGCCCGACTCGGTCGCGATGTCGATCATGAACTTCACGCTGCCGTTGGAGAGTCCGCCGTCGTCCGTCCAGAACGGGTACCTCTGGATGAGGTCGAACAGCTCTTTGAGGGATTCTTGCGAGGGGGGTTCTTCGACGTATTCATCGACCGCGGCCTGGAATAGGGCGAAGTCGTTCTTGAGTGCCTTCATCGCGCGCAGTGTGGTGGCGCAGTATCTGGCGGCGAGGTCTCGGTTCTCGCCGAGCCAATCCGCCCGGGCGGCCTGAGCTACCTTGATGAATCCGGGTGCATTTTCATAGAGGGTGGCGATCAGTACCGGTCGGCTCACCGCCCGTTGGGCACTGTCGTACTGCGTGTCGTGAATCACCGTTGCATCCAGTTGGCCGGCGGCCCACGCGTCCGTTCGAGCGCTCGAGCTTTCGATGATCTGCTGATTCGGGATTTCGTGGACGTCACGGGGCTCGCCTATACCGCTCAGGAGGGCGTTGAGGACGATGGCTCCAGCGCCACCGGGGCTGTCGATGCCCACCCGGGTCGACGGTTCGAACAGCTGACCGGCGGTGTTCACACCGTTCGCGCCGGCCAGGACGAAGTCGTCCTGGCTGACGTACGGGCAGAAGATCTTGAGGTCCTCGCCCTGCTCACGCGCATCCAGGATCGCGGAGACCGAGGTCGCCAAGACCTGCGCATTGCCGTCGAGCTGGGTCTTCACCGGGTCGGTGTGGGAATCGAAGATCGTGATGTTCTGCTCGACGCTGACGTCCAGCCCGAAGTCACCTCCGTTGTGCCCTACGCCGTAGACCAGCGGGATCTGCGATGCCTGTGGATGCGAACCCAGCACGATTCGCAGCGACTCCTCGGTGCCTGGATCGGTTGGCTGGGAGCAGGCCGAACCGGCGAGTGCCAGAGCACTGATCGCGGCGATCACGCACGTCGCACGTCTCCGACGACTACTTGTTGACATCTGGTCCCTTTATTCGCACTGTTCGATCGGCCGGGGCAGGTGAGCTTCTTGCTGCGGACTCGCACGTGCTGAGACCGGATTCCTTCGGCCTTCGTACCAGCTGACCTTAGGCCAGTTGACCAGTCCCCGACGTGGATCGTGCTTCAATCCAGCTATGTCGCAAGTCGCGTGTCCGGATCGGGCTGGAGAGCGCCCCGGACGCGGTCGCCCGCTCGGTTCCAGCGAGCGTGATCGCGGCGCTTGTGAGTTCGCAGTTCGCGACCGAATCCCCAGTGCCGCTACTCGCCGGCACCGGCCGTAAGCCGTCCCTTCCGCGGATCATTCAGCGCCGTCGGGGGAGTGAGACGGCTTGAGGCTTGAGCGCCGTCCCGCAAGCCTGGTTCGGTGGTCAGTTCCGGTGACGGGGGCAACCGGCACTGGTCCCCGGGCCTCCGTGCCGAGGCTGTTCGATTCCGGCGCAGGACGAAGTAGCGGGGTACGGGCGTCGCCCTTCGGGTGAACGAGGAGATACCAGAACGGAGCCGCTGCGGCGTCAGCAGCCAGTCAGCAGCCAGCAGGAGCAGCAGCGCCGCGGCCACCAACAGCAGGTCCCCCCGATGACCACCACCGAGGCGGCTAATGCTCTCTTCTGGAGCCGCCGCGGAGGAGGGGGACCAGGGGCTGAAGGAGCAGGCGTCGTCGTCGCCACCGGTGGTGTCCGGTGACATCCGAGATGTCCAGTCCGTCAGCGCTCAGCTGACAGATGCGATGTCAAAGATCAGGTCGAAATCGTGACAATCAAGTTGTCAGTGCCGGATGATCTTGATCGAGTCGGCCGGGTCTCCTTGATGCTCAGGTTTGGGGAAGTCAGCTCAGGTCCTCGACATCCCCAACTGGTGCCGCCGTGCCCGGGGCGCCCGACGCGGTGCCACGGCAGAGACGGTGGCCCTGCTGTGCTGGAGCTGTTGGGCCGCCGACGACGCCATGCTGCGCTTCCTCGAAGAAGGCACAGACTTCGCCGCCAGACACGTTCCCCTGCTGGCCCGTGTCGGGCTCGCACCCGGCTGACGGAAGGCGAACCCATCGAACCTCGCGTGGCGGCGGCGCAGCGCCGACACCGCCCGGGCCGCCGCCGTCCGCTCCTCAGAGTTGTCGACGACTGAGTTTCGCCCCATCAACGGGAGGGCTGATGGTCAGGTAGCAACAACCGACGCGGCACGGCGAGGGCGAGCAGCGGCACGACGATGCTGATGACGATGAGCAGCAGCGAGTAGGTGGTGACGGCGGAGGTCGGAATGATCACGAGTTTGAAGGTGTCGATGGCGGTGTGGATGAGGGCGGGTGCCCAGATGGTGCAGCGACCGGTGACGTAGAGGTAGCTGAACGGGATCGAGGTGACCGCAGCGACGATCATCGAGCCGATGGCGACGATCACGCCGTTGTTGACCACGACTGGAATGTGGGCGGCCGCCACCAAGGGCATGGTCCACAAGACGGCGGTGCGGAACGGTCGGCCTTTGCTCAACCGGCGGAACGCGAAGCCACGCCAGACGATTTCTTCGGCGAGGCCATGGAACGCGAAGATCCCGAGCAGGATCCAGGGCCAGTCCGCCACGAGTCGGATCTCGGCACCCGTGATGGCGGTCGTCACCGGAAACACCAACAGCACCACACCGGAGACCGCGGCCGCAACGACGAGGGCGCGACCATTGGGACGGCCGAGGCCAAGGATGGCGATGGCTTGGTTGATTGGCGTCCGGTACAGGAGTCGCTCGACGACGATCGCTGTGACCGCGACGACGACGAGAATGACCAATCCCCAGCGGCCGGTGGCGTCGATGCTGCTGACTCCGGCCAGTACTCCCCAGAGGATGCCGAACCCGACCAGAAATCTCAGCCAGGATCTGCCGACGACGACACTCGGCGTCGAGGGGGATAGCTGCGTCGGGGCGGTCACGACGACTTCCCAGGACGGGACACGACCAGACTCCACGCCTGGGCCGTGGCGAACAGCACATGGGCGGCTGTGCCCAGCTCGCCGAACGGGACCGTCGCGAAGTCGACGAAGCTCTGCCAGAACACCAGATTCGCCGCACCGAGGAGCAGGTGGACGGCAAGGGCGAACGCGTGCCAGAACCGACGACGGTCGCGAGCGCCGACGACCAGGAGGAACACGCCGATCACGGCCGCCAGCCCGTGCGCTTCGACCCAGCCGATCGTGTACGCCGACTGGTCGAAGATCGCGGCGTAGGGTCCGACGCCGAAGAAGTGCGCGAGCAACTCCAGCGTCAGCTGGGTCGCCCCGACCAGGGCGAGGAAACCGCCGTCGATGATCATGATCCGCTGTCGGATCCCCACCGAGTAGTCGGGTGCGACGTCCTCGCTTGGGGGGATTGTCTGCGGCCATATCGCCGCGCCCTGGGCCGCGGTTGCCTTCTGGTCGACAAGATCATGTTGGTGGGTCATCGGATTCTCCTTGTTCTTCAGGCTGATGGATGGTGGTTGGGCGACAGCGTCCGGTCGTAGGCGAAGTCACGGTGCCGTGGTGACCAGCGGCTGGCGCTCGACATCGATGTGGGGCTCGGTCTTGGCCGACGGACCTGGCTCGGTGCCGCCCAGGTCGAGCCGGAAGGGCGGATACACGTCGGTCATCAACGCGGTGTAGGTGATCACGCGGAACATCCACCGGCTCAGGCCGATCAGCAGGTCGAACACGCCGTGCGGGTACTGCCGCAGGAAGGCGAGGTGCATGGCGGCGACCAGCACGAGAATGCCGATGAGTCCACCGGTGATCTGCGGCCAGGAGGTGCTGGTGGCGAGGCCGAAGGTGCTGCCGACCAGGATGCCGACGATGATCAGGTGCGGCACCACGAGCAACCACTTGACGAGGACGAGCCATCGAGACAATTTCTTCGGATAGCTGACTTCGAGAGCCGCCGGATAGGGCACGGCCTGGAGGGTGAACGGTGGGTACCGGTCAGTACCCAGGGAGAGGTAGCTGTAATGCCCGACGCGCCACGTCCAACGCAAAACACCCACGTTGAAGTCGAACAGCGGGCGCGGGTAGCGCTGGGTGATGAGGATGCAGAGGCCTGCCGCGACGGCGGCCACGACGAACCCGGCCCACAACACGGTCAGCACCACGATGTGGGGCACCAACAGGATCCACTTCACCAGCCACAGCCACCGTCCCGGCAGTACGTCGATGGCCGCGCTGAGCCTGAGCGGCTGGTTCTCGATGAGCGGGTTCACCGCGACGGGGTTCGGTCGAACGCTGGTGGCAGCGCCGCGGGTTCCGCGTCCGCGAAACATCACGACGGCGCCGATCAGACAGAGCACGCCTACGACCAACAGGGTGAGAGCCGCCGGTGTCACGTAGGCGATTCGGGCGCCGGCACTGGCGGCGACGTCGACCGATGCTGTGCCGTCGAGGTTCATGAGCACCAAGGACCATTGCCCGTCCTCGACCGGCCAGCGAAGACTCTGTGGCCCCGTTCCCGCGGTGGACGCGACCCAGAACCCCTGCTCCGCCGGCGGCGCGGTGAGACCTCCGCCGGGCACGGTCCGGGTGACCACGGTGCCGTTCTCGATGTCGGCAATCTGTTCGACCGCGACCCCGGCGAGGTACTCGTCGATGTCGGATTGCCGCGCAATGCCGGCGAAGACCGCCTGGTCGCTGGTGGATTGGGTGGTGACCTGGATCGAGGCGAACTGTTTCGGCCGGATTGGGCTGGCAGGCCATTGATCGAGGTCGGCGTCGAGGACTACGGCGTAGGAGCTCGTGGCGAGTCGGTAGGTGGGGGAGGTGTAGTAGCCGGCGTCGTCGCGGAGGAGCGTTTGTGCTCCCAGCAGGGCTACGCCGCCGGCGACGAGACTTGAGCCGATCATCGCTGTTGCGGCTCCGAGAACGATCAGGGGCCAGCGGGTGGACGTCATCAAGATGCTCCTTCATGGGTTGTGGTTCGGGTTGTTGTTTCGAGGTCGAGGTAGGTCAGCTGGCCGCCGGTGTCCCACACGAGGCTCAGCAGGGCTCGAAGCTCGGGCTGGTCGACCACCAATCCGGTGATACAGGTGGCGACGGGCAGGACTCGGATCTCGTCGATCTGGAAGCGTTCGGCCAGTAGAGCGACTGCCGTCCGCGGCAGGGGTCCGGAGATCCGCAATCGGAAGAGCAACATCACGCTCGTCACGATGCGCGGAAGCAGGGTGGTGTCGAACCACCCTGCCGGGGAACCACCCGGGTGAAGTCCGACACTAGGGTGGAGCGGCAAGCCATGCGCAGGGGCGGAGGTGCCAGGTGACCGAACCGGCCAGGACCTCGCTGCGATCCAAGGCTCCGTTGATGGCGGCCAAGTACGCCATCCCGCCGCCTCGCCCCGGGGGCGTGACCCGAGCTCGGTTGCACGGGCAGCTGCTGAGGAACGGGGGAACCCGGGTGACCACCGTCGTCGCGCCGGCAGGTTGGGGGAAGACCACGCTGCTGTCGCATTGGGCGCATGATCCAGCCGAACAGCGTTCTGTGGCGTGGGTGTCGCTGGATTCCTCCGACGACGAGCCGAGCCGATTCTGGACGTACGCGCTGGCGGCGCTGGGCCAGCACGGCATCGGGGCGGCCGCGCTGCAGGCGCTCGGCGCGCCGGGTTTGCAACCCGTGGACGTGGCGCTGCCCGAGCTCCTCAACGAGCTCCAAGCAAGCAATGGGCGACACGTGCTGGTACTCGACGACTACCACCTGTTGTCCAACCCTGACGTGCAGGAAGGTGTCGAGTTCCTGCTGGCCTACCTGCCGCCGTCCCTGCACCTGGTCCTGGCCGCGAGAGCCGATCCGCCGCTTCCGATGCCCCGGCTCCGGGCTCGCGGCGAGCTGACCGAAATCCGGATGAGCGAGCTCTGCTTCTCACCGGCGGAGGCCGGTGCGCTCATCACGTCCGTCGCGGACGTGGACCTCGACGCGCCGACTGCCCAGCTGTTGCAGGAGCGCACCGAGGGCTGGGCCGCCGGACTGCAGCTGACCGCACTCACCCTCCAGGGTCGCTCCGAGCCGGCGGCGGCGGTCGCGGAGATCCGTGGGAACGACCGGCACATTCTCGACTTCTTCTCAGCGGAGGTCCTCGACCAGCTGACGCCGGATCAGCGCGACCTGCTGGTGTCCGCTTCGGTGCTGGAGCGGCTGTCGGGGCCGCTGTGCGATGCGGCCTTGGACCGCTCCGGGACGGCCGCAGTCCTGGCCGACCTCGATCGGGCCAACCTGTTCGTCGTACCGCTGGACCATCACCGAGTGTGGTACCGCTGCCATCGGCTCTTCCGCGACGCACTGAGCGTGCAGCTCGACCGCGAGACGGCGGCCAGCATCCTGAGCCGTGCCGCCGACTGGTTCGTCGAGCAGGGCCTCGTGGAAGACGCAATCTCCCTTGAGATCGAGGCCGGAGATACGCGAAGGGCGATGGAGCTGATCAAGGCGGCTGTTCCTTGGTTCCTCGAACACGGCGCCGCGAACATCGTGCACCTGGCCGGGCGGCTGGCTCCCGATGTCGTCTGCTCGGACCCGACTCTGTGCGGATCTCTGGCCTGGGCAGCGGCCCTGGCCGGTCAGTTCCACCGGATCGGATCCTGGCTCGACGCAGCCGAGAGGCCGTCCGCCGACGACCCCGCTCCACCCTACGGATGGTCAAGTCTCAGCGGGTGCGTCTCGACACTGCGGTCCGTGCAGATGCTGGCGACATCCCCAGGGCCGGACAGCATCGCGTTCGCCGAGCGCGGCGTACGGCTGGAGTCGGATCCGGCGCTGTCGGGCTACGTCCTTGCGCGGCACGTGCTCGGCACCAGCTACCTTGCCGACGGGCGGCCCGAGGACGCTGTACCGGTTCTCGAAGAGGCCAGGCACCGCGCGCGCGACTCGCGCTTCCCGCCGATCCTCGGGCTACAGGCCGCATGCAGTCTGGCCGTTGCCCTGTTCCAAACCCGCCGGTATGCGGCGGCAGGAAGAGTGTGCGACGAGTGTGCTCCCGCGGTCCGGGCGGTGGAGGCGGCCTGGGGCGACGCCGCCGCCCTGGGGATCGCGCGACTGCAGATGGTGCAAGGGCGGCTTGCGCTGCGGGCTGGCGATCTCGAGAACGCGAACCGGCTGACATCCCGGGCTGTCACCCTCTCGAAGGTGTGGGGGTTACCCTCCCAGGTGGTGTTGGCGCTGACCGCATTTGCTGAGGTCAAGTGGGCGCTGCGTGACCTTCCCGCGGCGCGCACGTCGGTCGCGGAAGCGCGGGAACTGGTGTCCAGCGAGCCGATCTGGCCGTTCGTCTCCAGGGAGCTCGACGAGGTCGACGCTCGGATCGGCCGCGGAGCTATGCGTGCCGCCCCGCCCGGCGTCTTGGTCGAAGAACTGACCGACCGCGAGCTGACCCTGCTGCGGATGCTGCCCGGGAGCGCTAGCCAGCGCGAGATCGGGGCCGCCCTGTACTTGTCGATCAACACCGTCAAGGGTTACGCCAAAAGCCTCTACCGCAAGCTCGACGTCTCCACCCGGCAGGAAGCAGTGCAGCGAGCACACGAACTGCACCTGATCTAGTCACGCCGAAGGAGGCCGGGGAAGCACGCGGCATCTCGGGGGCGGCGGGACAACAGCCGACCGATAGGAGAAGCCGAAGTCACGGGCACGAGCCTGGACCGTCCGCCGCCGCCGCCGCCGAGGAGGAAAGCAGCAGCAGCAGCGGGCGGGCGCCGTGTCCGGTCTCAATGAACCTGTCAGCGGATCCGCGCTCACACTGACAGGTTGCTGAGACGGATTTGCGCTCGATCTGTCTCAATGAACCTGTCAGCACGCGGATTTGTCTCACCAACCTGTCAGCGCCCAAAATGATCATGTTCTTCTGGTCCAGGGTTGGCTGGCCATCGAGGGGGAGTGCCGTAGAGGGACGCGTCAACTGAGAACGCAAATGTCGCCGTGCGCGGCACATTGGCCGGTGCACCTACATACCAGACGCAGACGTCAGATGACCTGCGGCTATGGACCGGGCGCTAACTGGAAGTGGTCGCCAGCCGAGCGATCAGGGGTCATTCGGTCGTGATCGGGTTGCCGGTGGCGATATGGCCGTCGCTGATGATGTCGGCGCGTAGGCCGCCGCGGTGGATGAGCGGTTGCAGCAAGCCGGGACCTTGGAGCCGTTCGAGGTGGGCGCAGGGTTCGGCGAGACGCAGGCCGCGGCAGTGGACGTCGCCGATGCGGAAGTCGCGCCCGACGAGGGCGTTGACGTTCATGCCGCGGGTGAGGATGTTGCGTCGGGTACTGGCAAAGTCGAGCGCAGCGTCGCGCGCTGTGAGTTCCTCGACCACTTCGGCGGCGATCAGGGTCAGCTCGTACCCGGGCCGGTGTGCGCCGCGGGGACTGAACGTGCCGGAGCCGTTGGCGTAGCGGTCACCCTCCAGGCCACGGCCGGCCAGTGCGCGGGCCTGCTGGACCAGCTGCATGGGTGCTGCGACGAGCGGTGCGACGGCGAGCAGCTCGACGATGCCGGTCATCGGGGGGCCTTCTTGTGCCACGGGGAGCACGGGGTTGAGCGACGCGACGGCGTAGGCGCTGCTGATGTCGAGGTCGGCGGTGGCATGTCCGAGCAGCGTCGAGTCCTGCGGACTGAGGACAACGCCTGGTGGTGTCCCGAATGCGAGGACGGCGACCTGCCGCTGGAGACCATCGGTGAGGGCGCTGTCGGTGAGGGGGCCGACGGTGAGGGGGCCGACGGTGAGGGGGCTGTCGGCACGGTCGACGATGGCGATCCACCAGCCGGCCCACTGGAACGAGCGGGGCTCAACGATAGGGACGATGCCAAAGCCACGGCCGGCGAGCCAGCTCTTCCACGAGGCGAGCGCGTTCGTCACCGGCAGATCCTCGAGCTCGGGAAGCTCGGCGAGCGGCACCTCGGTGACTGAGGACAGGCAGGCGGCGAGGCCGCGCACGAGCGGGCTGGCCGGCCCGTCGGGTAGGTCGATTTGGATCATCGTGGCTCCAGAGTGGTGAGCAGGACCTGGTTCTGCGAGGTGTTGGTGGACGCGGTGTTGGTGGACGTGGTGCGGCGTCCTCCGTGTTGTGCTCCGGCGCCGGCAAGGACGACGAGGGCGATGGCGGCGATCTGGATGGGTGACGGGTGTTGGGACAACACGAGCAGGCCGAGCATTAGACCTATCGCCGGTTCGAGGGCCATCAGGGTGCCGAAGGCGGTCGGGGTCATGCGGCGCAGGGCGAGCAGGTCGAGCGCGTATTGCAGCACCGGGAACAGCAGGGCGAGGCCTGCGGCCGCGGCAATCACCTCGAGGCTGAGGTGGCCGGCGGCTTGCGGCACGCCGACCACGGCTGCGGTGGCGGCGGCGATCGGCACGGTCATCGATAGGGCGGTGACGCCGGTGTAGCGGTCCCCGACGTGCTGGGTGAGCACGATGCTTCCGGCCCAGCCGATAGCGCCGAGCGCCGCGAAGCCCAAACCGGCGAGGTCGATGGTGCCCTGCCAGGGTTCGGTGAGGCCGACGACACCGAGTAGCGCCAGGCCGGGCCAGACCAGGGCTCGGGTGCTGTGGCTGCGGATTGCTGCGACGGTGAGGGGGCCGAGGAACTCCACGGCGACGGCCGTGCCGAGCGGGATCCGCTCGAGAGCGGCGAGGAAGCAGATCGTGACGAATCCACTGATGACGCCGAGACCGAGCAGCGCAGGCAGGTCGGCACGCCGGACTGACCGTAGCGGGGGGCGGGCGAGCAGGAGGAACACCAACGCGCCGATGCTCAGGCGCAGCCAGGCCGTTCCTGCGGCGCCGACAGTGTCGATCAGGGGCACCGACAGTGCTGACCCAAGTTGCACCGACAGCATCGCGCCGACCGCCAGGGTCCACGGCGGGACGGAGCCAGCTGCCGGGGTCTGGTGGGTCACGGCTGGCTCAGCAGTCGTTGCGCCACCTGAATGTCAGACCCGAGCCGGCGCAGGTGCGTGACCAGGTCGTCGGCGGCGGCGTAGAGCGCGTCGTCGGTGAGCGGTGCGAGGGCGTCGAGGATGAACAGGGCGGCGGTTGTGCTGTCGGTGAGCTGGGTCCGTCTGGCCTGGCGCCAGTTCCAGCGGCGGCAGCTGATGCCGGCGCCGTCGCACCAGACGACCTCGCCGGGGTCGGGGTGCTCCACGACGGTCTCACCGCCCGCCGTTGTGTCGAACAGTTCCGTGCCGGTGGCGCGGACCAGCCGGGGCGGCCCCAGGTAGCGGTCGAGGTCCTCGCCGCCGAGCGGGACCTGGTGCAGCACGGACACGGCGTTGTAGACGTCGGTGAGCCGGTTTACCCGGGGCAACCCGGTCTCGACGCGGCGCATCAGCGCCTCCAGGCTGTTGCGGGTGCGCTGAGGTTTGGCGCCGAACCCCCGGTACGCCTCACGCCAAGCCGCGACGTGCGGCATGTCCTCCACCGGCCGGTCCGCCAATGACTGTCGCACGCTTTCTTCTGCCTGCTGCAGCAGCTGCTCGGTGGCGGCGTCGCTCGGGCCGGGCTCGATGCCGTCGACCGCCAGCAGCAGGGCACGGTAGTCCGCTCGCAGCGCGTAAACGGTCTCGGCGACCGCCGCCTGCCCCAGGAAGGTCTGCAGTGTGGTCAGGTCACGCATGGGTGGGTACTCCTCGGGCGGCGGTGCCGACGGCGGGCTCGAAGACGGACAGCGAGAAGCGGGCCGACGAGGCGCCCGGGTTGGCGTACGCGTGCGGCACGTCGCCCGGGAACGACAGCGCATCCCCGGTCTGAAGCGTGACCATCTGCTCGCCGGCCTCGACGGCGATGGCGCCCTGCAGCACGTGCAGCAGCTCGCAGGTCCCAGCGGCGTGGGCGTCGCTGGGGTACCGCTCACCCGGACCCAGCGTCCAATCCCACAACTCGACCACGTCGGGCGGCGTCGTGCTCGCCACCAGGACAGCGCGGCCACCCGCCTCGCCCAACCACAGCACAGGCCCGGTGCCGCTGCGAGTCACCCTCACCGCCGCCGGTCCAGGTGACTCCACCAGCGCGGACAATCCGACCCCGAGGGCATCACTCAACTTGAGCAGGATGGCAATGCTCGGATTCGCCACACCCTGCTCGATGTTGATCAGCATCCGCCGGCTGACCCCTGATACCTCGACCAGCTGATCCAACGTCCACCGCCGAGCCTGACGCTCGTGCCTGACCCGCTCCCCGATCAGGCGAGTCAAAGAACCGTTGCTAGCCATACGGTGTATTATAATGCATCAATAGTGCAGAATGTACGGTATGGCATCGGCACTGCAAGGCAGGGGAGTGCCCGCAACGGGCCCGTCAGCGGCACGATTGCGAGTTGGGGCGGCGAGCGGGCATGGATTGGGTCGGCGTGGGCTCGTGAGCTGGAGCCGAGTGGAGGTTCGTCAGGTTGATCGGTCGGCGACAGCGTGCTGGAGGCGGCGCATGACTTGCCGGTGAACTTTTCGGTCGCTGCCGTCGTGGTGCCAGGTCGCGGCTAGACCAACGGCCCGGACGCGACCCGTGGAGACGACACGTTGGACCGCAGCGAGCACGTCGTCGATGCTGGGGCCGTCGGGTGCCGGGTAGAGCAGGTGGGGTACGTCGCCGGCGTCGAAGACATCAACGTCAACGTGGAGGTAGAGGTCACCGTCGGTCAGTTCGGCAACCTCGAGCTCGCGCACCCCTCGGCGGACGACATGCGATTGCAGCAGCAAGCGCTCTTCACCGGGGTCGGTGTCTCGAGCGTCGACCAGAACGATGCGTGTGTCGGGCACGGGCTGCAGCCCGAGCGCGGCAGGCAAGGTGAGGGTGCCCATGCCGGCGGCTAGTGCTAGCGGCATCCCGCCGAGGTAGCCAGACGTCGTGGTCTGCTCGGTGTGGAAGTCGGCGTGCGCGTCGAACCAGACGATTCCGACGTCGCGTCCGCTGCGCTGCAGGCCGGCGAGCACCCCGAGGCTCGTGGTGCAATCGCCAGCGATGACCAGCGGCGGAACCGCTTGTGCTGCGACGACCTGGGCGACCAGCTCGTACAGCTTCGCCATCCGGTTCCAAGAACCTGTGTCGGCCAGATCCACCGTGATCTCGATGTCGACTGGAAGACCAGCTTCAAAGGCCTCCAGCCGCTCGTCGAGGTGATACGGCACGGCAATTGTCGGCACCGTGCCAACCTAGCGTCCACCCGCACAACGGCCATCGCCGTGGAGAACCGCAATTTTGAGATAGGACCGCGCCGCCGCCGCCGCCGCCGTTGTCCGTTGACATCCGAGTTGTCAGCGGTGCCTCGCTCAGCTGACAGATCGGATGTCACAGATCGGGGTTCGAGTTGTGACAAACGAGATGTCAGTACCGGATGATCTTGGAAGGGGTCCGCCCGGCGGCAGGGGGGATCGGATTGCGATCATGGACCACTCGGAGGTGAGGGTTGTTTGCTCGGTGGTCCTGCGTATCCACCTTCGATGAAGAAGATCATGTCCACGACCTTGGCCCGGGTGTAGAGCCGCGTAGTGGGTTGTCCGTCGCGAAGTCGAGCGTGGGCTGGCGAAGCTGATCGATGATCGGTGCGTTGGCGGAAGATGTCAAGCCGGATGAGACAGATGCCGTTTAGTTCGTCTGTATGAGCGCCTCTCGGCTGGGTTGGTTGATCCAGGCCGCTTCGGGCAGTCTGGGCGGCTGGGGTCGGCGGTGTCGGAAACGGGCGGGGTTGGCGTCGTAGGCGGCGGCCAAGGTGAGCGCGCGTTGAGCTCGGATCCGGCCAACGGTGCCGTGGTGCACCGAGGCTGGGGTGTGCAGCCCGATGCCGGAGTCGCGGTGCTCGTGGTTGTAGTAGGCGAAGAATGTTCGGCAGAAGGCGCGGGCGTCGGCCACGCGACCCGAACCGGTCGGGGATCACCGGCGCGTACTTCAAGGTCTTGAACGCCGCCTCGGAGTAGTGTCGTTGTCGTTGGACACGTGCGGCCGGGAGTGCGACCTGGCCACGCCCAGGTCGACCAGCAGTTGGGCGACCGGCTTGGAGGTCATCGAGGTGCCCCGGTCGGCGTGCAGATTGCCGGGTCGGCCATGAACGGCGATCGCGTCGGCGATCAGTTGCTCGGCGATCTCGGCGGACTCCCGGGCCGCGACGGTCCAGCCGACGACGTAGCGGGAGAAGATGTCCAAGGTCACGTACAGGTCGTAGTAGACGCCGCGTAATTGGCGAGGACGGCTTCGAAACGAGCCACATCTCCAGGGCGTTGGGGGATGGTGTTTTCAGAATCGAGAGCCCCTCAGGAACCTTTATAGCCGCGGGATCCTTGGCACTCTCGCGGCCATGTTCGTGGGCATGGTGCCGCGTGTGCGCACAAGGGATGATCCTGCTGCCCACCTGGATTACCTGCCAGCGCGAGGTAAGGAGGAAGTGTCTTCGGCGACCAGGCCGAGCACGCGGCTGAGTCGCTGGCAAAGGGCAGTCGGGTGGTGGTCGTGGGCCGACTCCAGCAGCGGAGCTGGACCGCTGAGGACGGCAGCTGTCCCGTCTCACTGAAGTTGGCCCGCAGGGGCGTTGTGGCCCTTGCGTTGTCTCACTAAAGTTGGCCCAAGACGTGCGTTGTCTCACTGAAGTTGGCCCGCCGGCTCACCGCCCAGAGACAGCCAGCGGTTGCGGGCTCGCGGCGGTGAGCTGGGCGGCGTGGATGGCTGGACATCCCCGGGTGGCCGGCGGTTTCGTAGCAAGCTAGGCATGGGGAACAAATCAGGTTCGGCCTTGCACAGGAGGGGCCGGCGAGGCCCGGTCAGCAGGCGCTGGGTACGGCCGGCCCGGCCGTCAGGGGACGACATGGCACAGGGCACCAAGTCCGGCACCTCCGGACCAGCGGGCAGGGCGTGGCGGCGGATGGTGGCGGTCGCGACGGTGGCGCTGGTGGCCGCGGCGGCGGTGTTGGCCGGGGCGCCCTCGGCGGTGGCCAAGCCGGCCGCCCCGGCGCTGGCCTTCACCCCTTCCTCCTTTAACTATGGGCGGGTGACGCCGGGGGAGAGTGCCTCGCAGCGGTTCCGGCTGACCAACTCGGGGGGCAAGGTTACCGGCAAGCTGAAGGTGACGCTGGAGGGTGCGGCCGCGTTCACCATCGGCCGCGACCGCTGCAGCGGGACCCGGCTGCGGCCGGGCAGGTCCTGTGTGGTCAGGGTGAGGTTCGCCCCCGCCGGGGCGGCCACCGTGACCGCGACCTTGACCGCGGCCAGCAAGAAGCACCGGGTCAGTGCCACCGCTGCCCTGTCCGGCACCGGGACCGGCCTCGGCGAGCCGCCGCCGCCCAGCTGGCTCTACTGGTCAGATACCAGCACCATCTCGGCGGCCAATCTGGACGGCGGCAACCCACAGACCGTCCTCAGCGCGCCCTCCTCGCTCGGAGTGGCGGTCGACGCCAGCCGTCTCTACTGGAGCAACCAAAACGACAGCACGATCAACGCGGCCGACCTGGACGGCGGCAACCCGCAGACGATCATCACCATCGAGACGGACCTCATGGCCGGGGTGGCGGTCGACGCCAGCCAGATCTACTGGGCCAACTGGGAGGCCGCGGGCACGATCAACGCGGCTGACCTGGACGGCGGCAACCCGCGCACCCTCGTCAGCGGCCAGAGCTGGCCGTTCGGGCTGGCGGTCGACGCGACCCACGTCTACTGGGCCAACAGCGGCGACGGCACGATCAGGCGAGCCAACCTCGACGGCACCGGCACCCCCCAGACCCTCGTCCAAGGCGAGGGTCAGGACACCAGCCTCTTCGCGGTGGCGGTCGACGCCAACTACCTGTACTGGACCAACCGCAGCCAGGGCACGATCAAGCGGGTCAACCTGGACGGCACCGGCACCCCCCAGACCCTCGTCCAAGGCCAGGACCAACCGCAGGCACTAGCGGTCGACGGCAACTACGTGTACTGGTCCAACCTCGGGGACCAGAACAGCGCGATCTGGCGGGCCAACCTGGTGGACGGCGCCAACCCGGAGGTCTTCATCCCCAACACGAGCGGCCCGCAGCTGATGGCGATCACCCCGCCGAGGCTGGGGTTCACGCCCTCCTCCTAGACCTTCGGGGAGGTCCGGACCAGGGAGGCGGCCACCCAGAGCTTCACCCTGGCCAACTCGGGCGGGCTGGCCACCGTGATGGCGCTCACTGAAATTCCCCACTGACGCTCACCGAAATTCCCCACCGGTGTGGCTCCGCCACGAGGGGCGGGTCTCCTTCGACGCTGGTGGTCTCTGACCACTCACCAGCTGTTCGAAGGAGACCCGTTCTTCATGATCACACGGGAGGACGACGTGGATATCCACGCGCTTCGCCGGCAGGGCTGGACGATCACCGCGATCGCCCGTCATGTCGGCAGGGACCGTAAGACGGTCCGGGACTATCTGAACGGCATACGGGAACCGGGGGTACGGAAACGTGCCGTCGACCCGTTCGCGCCGTTCCTGGAGTATGTGACGGCGAGACTCATCGAGGACCCGCACCTGTGGGCGATCACCTTGTTCGACGAGCTGTGAAGCGCTCGGATTCGAGGCCTCGTAGCAGACCCTGACGCGAGAGGTTCGGGCCCGTCGGCTGCGCCCGGTCTGCGCCGATTGCGGCCGGGCCACCGAACGGCCGAATGCGATCATCCCGCATCCGGCCGGGGAGGAGACCCAGTGGGACTGGCTGGACCTGCCCGACCCGCCCGCCGCCTGGGGTTGGGGGTCGATGGCGCATCTGCTGGTCGGCTCGCTGGCGCATTCGGGTCGGTGGCGCGGCTACCTGTCGCCGGTGATGGATCAGCCGCATCTGGTCGAGGGCCTGGACCGGATCACCCGCGGCCTCGGCGGGGTCACGAAGCAGTGGCGGTTCGACCGGATGGCCACGGTCTGCCACCCGGGGTCGGGCCGGATCAGCGCCACCTTCTCCGGTGTGGCGAAGCACTACGGGGTGATGATCAAGATCTGCCCACCCCGGGCCGGGCACCGCAAAGGGGTGGTGGAGAAGGTCAACCACACCGCCGCGCAGCGGTGGTGGCGCACCCTCGCCGACGACCTGTCGCCCGAGCAGGCCCAGGCCGACTGCGACCGGTTCGCCGGAGTGCGGGGCGACACCCGGGTGCGCCGCAGCACCACCGGTGACCGCAAGGCCACCGTCGCCACGGTGGCGGCCCGGGAGCCGCTGCGGCCCGTTCCGCCGGTCTCGTATCCGTTACTGCTGACCGAGATCCGTCAGGTGTCCCGGCAGGCGTTGGTCGCCTACCGCGGCAACTTCTACTCGGTGCCACCGGAGCTGGCGGCCGCGACCGTGACGGTGTCCCGCCCGGTCGGCGGTCAGATGCTCGACATCGCCACCCAGACCGGGATCGTGATCGCCCGGCACCGGCTCGCCGCAGACGGTGCCGGGGTCATGGCTCGTGATCATGGTCATGTCGCCGCCCTCGACGCCACAGCCCTGAGAGCCGCCGCGGCGGCCCGCGGTCCGCACCGCCGCAAGGAACGCATCCCACCCGGTGAAGCGGCTCAAGCCGCTGCCGCAAGGCTTCGCGGCGATCCGCCGTCCCCGGCCCTCCAACCCACCCTCAGCCCAGTCATCGACCTCGCCGCCTACGAACGCGCCGCCCACGGAAGGAACACCCTGCCATGACCACGAAGACACCCGCCACCACGACCCCAGCCAGTACTGGATCCGTTACCAGCAACAAGAATCTACCGTTGACCGCCGACGCGGCGTCCCGCTATCAGCGGCTCCGCGGACATCTGGCCGCGCTGCGACTGCATACCGCCGCCGAACAGCTCCCCGTCGTCCTCGACCAAGCCAGCGCCGAAGGACTCTCGATCACGGCCGCCCTGGAACGACTGCTCGGGGTGGAGGTCGACGCCACCGAAGCCCGCCGGCTCGCCGGCCGGCTCCGGTTCGCCTGCCTACCCACCCCCGCCACCCTCGACGACTTCGACTACGACGCCGCCAGCGGCCTCGACCGACAGCTGATCGCCGAACTCGGCACCTGCCGCTACCTCGCCACCGCCACCAACGTGATCTTGATCGGGCCGCCCGGGGTCGGGAAAACCCATCTGGCGGTGGGTCTGGCCCGCGCCTCCGCGCACGCCGGCTACCGCACCTACTTCACCACCGCCGCCGACCTCGCCGCCCGCTGCCACCGCGCCGCCATCGAAGGCCGCTGGGCCACCACCATGCGCTTCTACGCCGGACCCACCCTCCTGGCCATCGATGAGCTGGGCTACTTACCGCTGCCCGCCGAAGCTGCATCCGCCCTGTTCCAGGTCGTCTCCCAGCGCTACTTGAAGACCTCGATCGTGATCACCACCAACCGCGGCGTCGGAGCCTGGGGCGACATCCTCGGCGACAGCACCGTCGCCGCCGCCATGCTCGACCGGCTCCTGCACCGCAGCGTGGTGATCAACCTCGACGGCGATTCCTACCGGCTCCGCGACCACCACGCCCGCAACGACCAACTCCGCCGCACCACCACCGGCACCCGCCAACCGCTACGCTGAACACCGCCTCCGGGTGGGGAATTTCGATGAGCACAACCGGGGAATTTCGATGAGCGCGGTCAAGCCATGCTGACGCCGCGTGTGGCGTGGAGTTGGCGGCCGGAGTCCTGGCTGGCCGCCACCGGCGCAACGGCTAGCCGCGGGAGTGGGAACGTGCGGGACGATCGAGCTGGCGATCGAAGTTGCGGGAGGGTTCCTACTTCCGGATTGGCTGCTCGAGCGCCGCCGACGAGCCGAACGGGCCCTGATCTCGGTGGTCGCCACCAGCTATCTGCTGGGGGTGTCAACGAGGCGGATGGAGAAGCTGGTCGAGCAGCTCGGCATCACCGGGTTGTCGAAGTCCAGGTCTCGATCATGGCCAAGGACTTGGACGCCCAGGTGGAGGCGTTCAGGACCCGGCTTTGGACGCCGGCCCGTACACGTTCCTGCCGCCGACGCGTTGACCATGAAGGTGCGGGAGGCGGCCGGGTGGTCAACGTCGCCATCCTGGTCGCGACCGGGGTGAATGCAGACGGGCATCGGGAGATCCTCGGCGTCGAAGTGTGCTCGGTCGAGTCGCACGCCGGCTGGCTTACCTTCTTCCGCGGCCTCACCGCCCGCGGCCTGTCCGGGGTGTCGTTGGGGGCTTCTGATGCTCACCTGGGTTGGTCGCCGCCGTCGCCGCCGCCCTCCCGGCGCAGCGTGGCAACGGTGCCGCACCCACTACGCGGCGAACCTGATGCAGGTCACCCCGAAGAGCTCGTGGGGCTGGGTGAAGGCGTTGCTGCACTCGGTCTACGACCAGCCCGACACCGACGCCGTGCAGGCCCAGTTCGACCGGATCGTCGATGCGCTCACGGACAAGCTTCCGTCCGTCGCTGCCCATCTCGAAGACGCCAGGGCCGACATTTTGGCGTTCACCGGCTACCGAAAGACCTGTGGGGACAGCTCTGGGTAGACAATCAACGAGCGGTTGAACGAGAGATCCGGCGCCGCATCGACGTCGTCGGCATCATCGCCGACCGCGGCGCGATCATCAGCCTGGTCGGTGCGGTGCTCGCGAGCAACAGGATGAATGGGCCGAAGGACGCCGATACCTCGGCCTCGACGTCCTGGCCAAGAGCGGACTCACCAAGATCACCACCGACAACCCGGAAAGCGAGGTCATGACACCCGCCGCGCTCACCGCCTAAAGTGCCACCAACGGATCACACTGGGGAAGTCTTCATTGACCACGTCCTGGAGTCGATCAGTCATGTCACGCTCAGCTGAGAGGTCGGTTGTCACAGAGCCAGCTCACGTTGTGACAAACGATCTGTCAGGACCGGATGATCTTGATCACCGCCGATGCCTGTGGAGTCGGATGAGGCGTGCCGCGAAAAGGCCCGTCCGCGGACATCGGGATGGTCAGTTTGACCAACCGATGCCCGCCGCTGGGTTCGAGCTGGGGGTTCGTCGAGGTGCCTCGACCAGCAGTTGGACCGTGAGAGCAGAGACGAAGAAGTCCGAGCATTGATTCCGCGTCCAGCCTCGGGCGGAGAAGGCTTGGTAGACCTCGGGGCTGAACAGCACGCTGACGACGTCGGTTGCCTGATCGAGGGGGATCCCGGGGCGTAGTCCGGACGGCTTGGCGGCGACGACCCGCAGGACCTCGCGGTACGCGTCGGTGCGATTCTCATCGTTTCGGGTGACGAATCCGGCTGCTTCGGGGTCGCCGGCTGAGCCGTGCATGGCGGGCATGAGGGGCGCGACCCGGTCGAGTATGTCGCAGCCGTTGGTGATGAAGACGGCGAGCGCAGCTGATGATGTCGGAGCCGCGAGCAGGGTGTCCCACCAGTGATGCCAGGGCAGGATCTCCGCCATCCCCGTGATCTCGGCTGGAGGCTCACGCCACCGGTCGAAGCCGACGATCGCCGCGCCGAGCGCCTCGCCGAGCAACGCCGCCTTTGTCGCAAAGGTGTAGTAGACCGTCGGTCCGGCGACGCCGGCCCGGGAGGCTACGGCGGCCATGGTCGTGCCGAGGTAACCCTGCGTGCAGAACAGGTCGTAGGCGGCCCTGACCATGCGGCGGCGCGTCGCGAGCGTCCGCTGGGCACGCACTCCTCGTAAACCCATTGTGCCAGGCTAGCGCATCTCGCTATAGTCACACTTTAGTGAGATAGCCCGTGTCGGCGAGGGGGAGCTGCACAGCAAATGAGAATCCTTTTCACAGCGATGCCGTTCGAGGGGCACGTGCTTCCGATGACGGGCCTGGCGCGACGCCTTCTCGACGATGGCCATGACGTCCGCTTCTACACCGGCCGAGCATTGGCACCGAGACTCGAGCAACTCGGCGTGCCGCATGTTCCGTACGATCGGGCGCTCGAGGTCAACGGTGAGAACATCGCGCAGCTCTACCCCGAGATCGAGCGCATGCGCGGGCCGCGGCGGATCGCCTTCGACACCGAGAAGATCTTCTTCGCCAGCATTCCCGAGCATGTCGCTGATGTGATCGGCTTGCATCGAGAGTTCCCTTTCGACGCGATTGTGACCGACGCCGCCTTCTACGCGGCCTACCCGATCACTCGTCGGCTCGGCGTACCCGCGTTCGGGATCTCGGCGGCGCCGTCGCCGACGGCGAAGTCGGCCGGGGCACCACCGCCCTTCTTCGGTCTCACACCGGCGCGCACACCGCTCGGGTGGCTGAGGGACCGGCTCGTGTGGGCGATGGTGGAGGGTTCGACGCGGCGCGGTGTCCGCGTCTTCGACTCGGTGCTCGCCCGGGAAGGGCTTTCGCCCTATGCGGACAGCCCCTTCCAGCTGCCCTGGGACACCGTCGAGGTCATGTTCCAGACCGGCGTTCCGGCGATGGATTTCGAAGGGTTGAACTGGCCCGACAACCACATGTTCGTGGGACCGCTGCTTCCGCCGCGTTCGACCCGACAAGCGGATCTGCCGTTCGCGGCCCGGCTCGCCGAGGCCAGGTCGGTCGTCGCCGTCTCGCAGGGCACCGTGGACAACCGCGACCCGGAGAAGCTCTTCGTGCCGACTCTCACCGCACTCGCCGGCACCGAGCATCTGGTGGTGGCGTGTACCGGAGGCCGCAACACCGCTGCGCTGCAGCAGGCCTTTCCCCACGACAACGTGGTGGTCGTCGACTGGGCCGACTTCGACGTACTGCTGCCGCACTGCGACGTCTTCATCACCAACGGCGGCTACGGAAGCGTCATGCACGCCCTGATGGCGGAATGCGTCCTCATCACCGCAGGGCTGCTCGAAGGCAAGAACGACGTCAACGCGCGCCTGGCGACGCGCGGACTGGCTCTCGACCTACGCACCGACCATCCGACCCCTGCACAGATCGGCAAGGCCGTGCAACGAGCCATCACCGACGCTTCGCTTCGGACGAACGTGCAACGGGTCGCCCACGATCTGCGGTCACGCGATCCCCTCGATCTGATGGCCCGAACTCTCGTCGACCACGTGAGACGCTTCGAGAGCACTGGGGATGCTGTCCGATTGGGCTTTCCCACGAATGTGGTGGTTCCAGCCACGACCGATGTGCACCGTATGTCCTGGTCTGCGGGCGTGCTGCTGCTGATCGCGGCCGCCGCCAATCTCGCTGGCGTTGTTCTCTTCTTTCTGCGCAACGGGGTGGCCGGTGGACAACCCCCGAGTTACGGCTATCTGATCGCCGAGCGCGGCCTGCTCATGGCCGCCATGCTGGTCTCCGCACTCGGCTTCTGCCTGCTCGGGGACGACCAACGCCGCGGCTCGGCTCTGCTGCGGGTCGGCACGCTGGGCTACCTGGCGGCCGGCGTCGTCGGTGTGGTTGCCGAGACGATGACTCTTGTTGACCGCGCGGCCTACCCGACCACTGCCGCCTACGTCGTCTTGGCTTTCCTTACCCAGGCGGTGATCGGTCTGGCGCTGGCCAGAAGCGAGCTGGTGGCACCCTGGGTGGGCTGGCTCACCCTGGTCTGGAATCTCGCCTGGCTTGTCGGACTGTCACTCGGCAGTCCCGGCGATATCTACTTTCCGATCCTGCACCTGCTGATGCCGATCCCGATCGGCATCGCGCTGCTGCGCACGGCGAGGCGACGCCCGCCGGCCGAAACCACCAGGTCGACCCGTGATTCGCGTGTGTCGTTCGATCTCCGGCGGCTTCCGGCGCTGATAAGGAACTCGATGAACCAAAGGATGAGAAGAAAGAGGGCGCACGCCGCCGCCGCCAGCAGCAGCAGCGTCGTCGTCGGAGCGCAGCAGCAGGGGGCGGCGGAGTGAATGAGAGGAAGAGCAGCAGCAGCAAGAGGAACGACGACGGGAGGCGGGGGGGAGGGAGGAGGAGGAGGAGGCCGTGCCGTGATTCATCATCTGATGCAATACGCAGACGATGAACTGACATAATGTTGCTTATCGGACATCCACTTGCGACTTGGCGGGAAGGACCGGGTTCGATAGCTTCCGGCCGTCACGGGCAACGGTGTGAATCATCGCTTGGCAGCTGAGGGCGCTATTCGGCCGCAAAGTGCAGCCACACGCTGCCAAGCGTTGAAGCTGACCTCGGAAGCCTGCGGCGGTGCGAGGCGTCGAAGTTGATCACGCGTCAGCTCGCCACGTCGGTGATCCGACGGGCTGTCCTCAGGCTTTCTGGTCCTCAGCCCTTGGGTCCTGCTCGGTTTCATCACCATCGGTCATGGATTCACAGTTCCACAGCCGGGCGAGGCTCGCGAGTCCTTGTTCCGCTCACGTCGGCAACAAGCCCCCGAGATCTCGATCAGGTCCGCGATCGTGCCGATGATCGGCTGCGATTGCCGAACGCCTCAGCGCACCTCGAAGATGCGGATCATGTTGCCCGCTGGATCGCGGAAGGCGCAGTCGCGAATCCCGTACGGCTGGTCGGTCGGTTCCTGCACAACCTCGGCGTCGCCTGACTCGAGCTGCGCGAAGGTGCCGTCGACGTTCCTGGTGGCCAGATTGATGCCGGCGAAGGTGCCCTTGGCCATCATCTCGGCGATGATGCGGCGCTCGTCGTCGGTGATGCCGGGATCGGCGGCCGGTGGGTGCAGGACGATGGAGGTGCCGGGCTGGTCGGCGGGGCCGACCGTGATCCAGCGCATCCCCTCGTATCCGACGTCATTGCGGACCTCGAAGCCGAGGGTGTCTCGGTAGAAGGCCAGTGAGGCGTCGGGATCGTTGTGCGGCAAGAAGGCTTGGTGAATGGTGAGGTCCATGCCGTCACGCTAGCTGCGGCGCGGGAGCCGGGACTTCTCGATTCCTGACCGGTCTGGTGACCTGTTTGGCGACGCAGGGTGGCATTCCCGCGGTTGTGGCCGTGGCGTGGCGGCGGTAGGCGCTGGGCGACACGCCGACCAGCTCGGTGAACCGCGTACTGAAGGTGCCCAGTGACGAGCAGCCGACCGCGAAACAGACCTCGGTGACGCTGAGGTCGCCGCGCCGCAGCAGCGCCATCGCGCGCTCGATCCGCCGGGTCATCAGGTAGCCGTACGGCGGCTCGCCGTAGGCGGACCGGAACTCGCGGCTGAGGTGCCCGGCCGACATGTTCACCCCGCGGGCGAGCGCCTCGACATCCAGCGGCTGCGCGTACTCCCGGTCGATCCGGTCGCGGACGCGGCGCAGCCGCGCGAGGTCGCGCAGGTGCTGATCCGCCGCGGTTCTGCCGGTCACCTTCGAGATCGTTTCACGTCCGCACCGGAATTGCCCAGCCTGGCTGGTCTTCGAACAGAGGTCGTGATCGATACTGGACCGACGTCGACGATGGCGCGAGGATGAACCGTCCGGTCTAGCCAAGGAGTGACTCGATGCATCCGACTGGCATCACCGCGAACCTCCCGGTCGCCGATATGACTGTCGCTCGCGACTTCTACGTCGACTTCCTCGGTCTCACCGTCGAGGGATTCAACCTGGGTTGGGTCGTCAACCTCCAGTCCCCGGACGGCCGAGCGGTCGTCCAACTGGTCACTCGCGACGCCACCTCACCGGTCGACTCCGTGATCTCCGTTCACGTCGGCGACGAGGTCGGGGCGGCGTACGAGGAGGCGAAGCGTCGTGGATTCGAGATCGTCCATCCCCTGACGGTGGAGCCGTGGGGGGTGCGCAGGTTCTTGGTGCGTGCCCCGGACGGCAATGTCGTCAACATCGTGAGCCACCGCGACGCAGAGGATTGAAAGGACGACTCAAAGGTCGGTCACCCTCGGCCACCGAGCCGTTGCGGTCACAAAGGCCTCGTCGGGCCCGGGCCAGCGCGGAGCGGTGAGCAACAACAGCTGGAGCGGATCTTTGCTGGTCGCTCGGAACTGGAACGTCGTGCCGAGCGGGATGTCCACCGCGACCCCGTGGCGGAGCGCCGTGACCTCATCGTGTTGATCTTGGGACGAATCGGCTGACCGCCAGAGTTCACCGGCACCGTCCAGCACGAACCAGGTCTCGCTGACCGTGCGATGTCGGACCGCGGTCGTGATCATGCCGGGCGCCAACTGGCAGTGCACCAGACTCGCGGCCTCGATGGCCGGTAGCAGTCTGATCTCGGAGCCGTCGGGGGCGATGGTGTCGGCCCCCCCGGTAGCCGGCTGACCGAACCAAGATCATCATCCTCCCGCTCGGGTGGAGGATCGAGCGGCCCTTCCGGGCGCGTCGGCAACCAATGGGGCTGTACGTCCGCGTGATGATAGAGCTCGAGCCGCCAGTGCGGGACGACGGCCAGGACGACAATCAGGTCGGATTCGACGCCGGTGTCGTCGTCGGCCCGGTATTGGAACGACGTGCCGGCCGGGACCAGGGCGCAGGTTCCGGGAGACAGGTCGACCACATCCTCGTGGGGTCCGCGGCTACGCCAGAGCTGACCTCGACCGGCCCAGACGTAGAAGAACTCGGCCGCGTCCAACCAGGCCGGCGCCGACACGCCGCCGGCCGGTACGCGCACATGGGTGAGATCGCCGTACTCGCGACCGATCGTGTGCCGGATCTCGGAAACGCCGCCGGGGGACATCGCGTCTGGCTCGGCGGGAACGAAGGCGGTCATCCAGTCGGCCATGGCTCGCCCTCCGTCGCTGCAGACCATCGCGATGTGCTGGGGCCTCCCTCGCCACCCTAACCTGGTCCGCGACGGCCGGGCGGTGATCGAGCGGAGGGCGAGCGGGGTGAGCCGAACGTGAGCGGAGGTGACCGGCGACAGCTGAAGCACGGCTACACGAACGACACCTCCACCGACGGTCGCCGGGTGATCAAGCGCTATCTCGGACCGGATGCCGAGCTCCGCCGGCGGCGCGAACTGATGATCTACGACAAGCTGGCAAGACAGCTCCCACTCCCCCGGCTTCTCGCGTCCCATGCGGACCGGCTCGAATTGCAGTGGCTACCCGGCGTACCTGGCCAGGAGCTCCTCGAGGGCCAGCCCGATGCGGTGCTGACCGCGATCGGGCAGCTGGCCCGAAAGGTCCATGACGTCGACCTTGATCAACTTTCCGAAGCGGACCGGACCCTCCCGGGCGGATCGGTGCTGGTCCATGGCGACTTCGGACCTCAGAACGTGTTGCTCGACCCCGAGACGGCAGTGCCCACCGCACTGGTCGACTGGGAACTCACCCACATCGGCCACCGGTTCGAGGATCTCGCCTGGGCCGAGTGGATCGTCCGGACCCACCACGCCGCGGTCGTCGATCGGCTCCCGGCCCTGTTCGACGGCTACGGAGATCGACCCGCCTGGGCCGACCGGCACGCGGCGATGATCGACAAATGTCACTGGGCCCTGGACTTCGTGGGTCGCTGGGAGTCGGGGGATACTCCCGCGACTGCCCTCTGGCGGCAACGGCTGGCCGCCACCCAGTCGTTCGTCGAGCATCCGACGCGCCCCCAACGGTCCTGACCGCGCGGCCAACCGGGGGCGATAATGACGTGCATGTCCCCCGCCGCGCCCGCTCGTCGCCCGCCGCTTCTTCTCGCGCTGCAGATCGGCGCGACGATCCTGATGTCGCTCGCCATCGCTCAGGCCGGACTCGCCGCCGGCTTCCTGACCGGCACCCGTGGGGCTCGAGTGGTCCACGGCATCAACGCCTACCTGCTGATCACCGTGACGGTGGGTCTGCTGATCTTGGCGATCCTCTACCAGCGTTCCGGGGGGCCGAGGTGGCCGTTGCTCGCGGTCGGCATCATCGCCGTGGTGGAGATCACCCAGATCATCCTGGCGCGGACCGGTGTCGCCGGAGCGCACATCTTCCTCGGCGTGCTGTTCGTGGTGATGGCCACCCTGCTCACCTCCTACCTGTTCCGGCCCGGCTTCATCCCGGCGTCGCGCTGATCCTTCGAAGGGCTCAGACCTCTTCGGCCACGACCGTCATCGACTCGAGGTAGGGCGAGCCGAAGGCGGTGCTCATGGCCACGTCGGCGGCGTCCCGGCCGCGTCCGATCAGCACCCGGCCCTTGCGTCGCTCGGCGTTCCGCGGGTCGAACGTCCACCAGCGGTCCCCCAGCCAGACCTCCATCCAGGCGGCGAAGTCCATCGGCTGATCGCGCCCGACGACCTCGATCTCGGGCAGGTACCCGAAGACGTATCGCGCGGGGATGTTCAGCGCCCGACAGAACGTCACCGCCAGGTGGGTGAAGTCCCGACACACCCCGTACCGGGACTGATAGACGTCGGCGGCGGTGCTCTGGGCCGTGCTGCTGCCGTACTGGAACGTGAGATGGGAATTCACGTACCCACAGATGGCCTCGACCCGCGCATAGCCCGGAGCCAGCGCACCGAACCGGGACCACGCCTCGTTGGCCAACACGTCCGGCAGGCAGTAGCGGCTGGGCAAGGTGTAGATCAACACCTCGTCGGGCAGGTCACCCGGCGGCAGCTCGGGAGCGGCAGGGTCAGACGTCTTCCGTGGCGTCCGGAACCGAGACGATGGCCCGGTAGCTGATCACCGACCGGCCCGCTGGGGATGGTCATCCGACGGCACCGGTTCCCGTACAGGTCGGCGTAGCTGCGGGAGCGCAGCTCGGGCTCGAGATCCCACGTCTCCTCCGAGACCTCGGCGATCTGGTCGGGGAGGGGTTCGACCTGGAAGATGGCGGGCGTGTCGACCTGGGCCACCTGGACGAAGGTGCACCCGATGCGTACGTCACGCGAAACCATGTCCCCGACCAATCCCTTCACCGGCAGGCGTCTCAGCCTAGGCCCGCCAATCCGGCGCCCCGACCGCGGGCGGCGGTCCCGGAGGCCGACGTCTTCCGCCGGTGGTGACTTCGTGCCAGCCTAAGGGCGTGGCCGAAGGCATCGTCACCCACGACAGCCAGCCGTTCGCCGCGATGGTGGCCGGCTCGCCGCAAGACATCCACGACCTGGCTCTCGCGGCCCGGGAGTTGATCTTCGATGTCCTGCCCCAGACCGTCGAGGTCGTCTGGCCGCGACAGCGCACGGCCGGCTACGGGACCGGGCCGAAGAAGACGACCGAGCATTTCTGCTGGTTGGCGCCCTTCAGCCGGCACCTGGTCTTCGGGTTCTACTACGGCGCCGAGCTTCCGGATCCGACGGGTCTGCTGCAGGGTACGGGGCGACTGATGCGGCACGCCAAGCTCGCCACCGTCGACGAACTGCACGATCCCACCCTGCGTCAGTTGGTTGAGCTGGCCACCCGGCACCGGGTCCCGCCGCCGCAATGATCGCTGCGCTACCGCTCAGTGCCTAACTCAGTGCCTGACTCAGTGCCTGGCGTTCTTGGCCCAGACGAAACAGAACAGCCCGAAGCACGCGAAGCCCGCGGCCATGGCCAGCAGCAGGACAGAACCGAACGGCTGGCCGCGCACCGTGCTCAGCGCCGCATCGAGGCCGCCGGCCCGCTGGGGGTTGGCGCTCCAGGCCGCCCAGCCGAAGAGCAGCCCGATGATCACCAGCGCAATGCCTTTGGCGACGTAGCCGACGGTGCCCAGCACTTGAACCGGCCGGCTCACGCCGCTCCGCAGGTCCTCGGTGAACTTCTTCCTGACCCCCTTCACGATCTGCGCGATGCCGACACCGGCCACGGCGGCTCCGAGCGCCACGACCAGGATCCGGCCGAACGGCAAGGCGAGCAGGCGGGCGGTGACGGTCTCCTCGGCGTTGCCGGATCCCCCGCTCGCGCCGATGGCCAAGGCGGCCGCCGTCACCCCAAGAGCCAGATAGACGAGGGCGCGGCCCGCCGAGCGGACCCGACGCCGGAGCCGCTCCTTGTCGTCGGCCCCCCGACCACCGATGGCTGCCTCGAAGCCTTGCCACAACACCAGCGTGAACAGACCGATCGCCATGATGATCATGAGGGCGAAGCCGAACGGCTGCGAGGCCAGTTCGCGCAAGGCTCCCGAGCTCGAGGCGTCACCCCGGCCACCCAGCGCGATCTGGATCGCGATCCACGCCACCACGAGGTGCACGATGCCGTAGCTGACCAGACCGACGCCGACCAGAACCTGGTAGCCCCGGCTGCTCTTCACACTTGTTGCGCGCACCCTTCATCTGACCGCGTCGAGCCGCGGTCGTCAACGGGTCCGGCAGCTCCAGAGTCGAGAGGAACACCGAACCAGGGAAGGAAGAACTGCACAAGTGGGCCGATGGTGATGGCGTACAGCACCGTGCCGACCCCGACGGTCCCGCCGAGCAGGAAGCCGACCACCAGGACGACGGCTTCGATCCCGGTCCGGATCAACCGCAGGCTTCCTCCGGTGCGCCGTACCAATCCGGTCATCAGACCGTCGCGGGCACCGGGCCCGAGCTGACTGCCGATGTAGATGGCTCCGGCCACCCCGTTGAGCACCACCGCAATGATCATCAACGGGATCCGGACAACCCATTGGTCGGGCGTGGGCAGCAGCCAGAGGGCGAAGTCGGCGGACAGCCCGACCACGAACACGTTGCAGATGGTGCCCAGCCCCGGCTTCTGCCGCAACGGGATCCACAACAGCAACACAACCGCGCTGACCAGTATGGTCACGGTGCCGAAACTCAGCGGCACGTAGCGGGTGAGACCTTGGTGCAGCACATCCCACGGGTCCAGGCCGAGATCGGCCTCGATCAACATGGCCATGGAGAACCCGTAGAGGAACAGGCCGATCAACAGCTGCGGAACCCGGCGGCCGAGGCGCCCTGCGCGCAGCTGTTCGACCGGTCCCAGCGGTGCCAGCCGGAACGGAGCGGGAGAACCGAACACCCCGTCAGGCCTGCGCGGGATCAGTATGTTGGGCGGCGAATGTGTCGGCGGGTTGCTCGGCTGGTTTCTCGGCGGACTTCTCCGCCGATGCCCGACGCTCGGCCTTGACGGCCTTCTTGGTCTCCCGAACCCGCAGCAGCGAGTCCTTATCGACGATGTCGGCGACGGAGCGATAGACCCCGTCCTCCCCGTACGCCCCGGCAGCCTCGCGCCAACCGGGCGGGGTCACGCCGTACTGCTTTCCGAGCAGGGCCGTGAAGATCTGCGCCTTCTCCGGGCCGAAGCCGGGTAGCGCCCGGACGGCGGCCACGACCTCGACCCCGGTGTCCGCCTCGGCCCAGAGGTTCTCGGCTCGCCCGTCGTACTGGTCGACGAGCACCGTGCACACCGACCGGACCCGCTTGGCCATCGCCCCGGGAAAGCGGTGGATCGCCGGGCGCTCGGAGCACACGGCGACGAACTCGTCCTCGTCGGCGGCGGCGATGGCGGCGACGTCGAGACGTCCGCCCATCCGGCGCGAGATCTCCAGCGGCCCACCGAACGCCTTCTCCATCGGTACCTGCTGGTCGAGCACCATCCCGATCAACAAGGCGTTGGCGTCTTCGGTGAGGAGCGTGTCAGCCGCGGCATCGCCGGTGAGGTAGAGGGTCTTGGCCATGCGCCTCACCCTACTGGCGGGCCCCGACCGGCCCGGCGGAATTCCCGGGCCCTACCCATCGGCCGACCTCCGGCGCTAACCTTCCACCAGAGGGGGAGGTGGACATGCGGGTCTCAGAGATACTCCGGCACAAGGGCGCCGACGTGATCGTCATCAGCCCTTCCGCAACCGTCGAGGAACTGGTTGCCCTGCTCAGCCGGCACAATCTCGGGGCGGTCGTGGTCTCCGACGACGGGTCCGCGGTCACCGGCCTGGTGAGCGAGCGAGACGTCATCCGGCACCTAGCCGACGGCACCGCGGTGCTGAACCAGCAGGTCTCGACGATCATGTCCAGCACCGTGCACACCTGCGGAGCAGGCGACTCGGTCGAGTCGTTGATGGGAGTCATGACCGAGCAGCGGGTCCGGCACCTGCCCGTGCTGGCCGAGGACCAAAGGCTCTGCGGGATCGTGAGCATCGGCGACGTGGTGAAGTCGACCATCACCCAATTGGAGTTCGAGCGCGACCAGTTGCAGGGCTACGTCACGAGCTGACGCGGCCCCGAGCGGCGCTAGCCGCGGCCCTTGCCCCCGGCTAGGGTGAGAGCGCTCTCAAGCCCACGATCAGGAGATCCGAGTTGCCTCCTCGCTTCCGTCGCCGACAGTTCGGTCCGGACTTCTTGTTCGGCGCCGCCACGGCGGCCTTCCAGATCGAAGGTGCCCAGTACGAGGACGGGCGCCGAGACAGCATCTGGGACGCGTTCTGCCGGGTTGAGGGCGCCGTGATCAACGGCGACGACGGCTCTATCGCCTGCGACCACTACCACCGCTATCGCGATGACGTGGAGCTGATGGCCGCGCTCGGGGTGCAGAGCTACCGCTTCTCCACCTCGTGGTCGCGGGTCCAGCCCGACGGCGGGCCGGTCAACCCGGCGGGACTCGACTTCTACTCCCGGTTGGTCGACAAACTGCTCGAACACGACATCATGCCCTGGCTCACGCTGTACCACTGGGATCTGCCGCAGGCCATCGAGGACGAGGGCGGCTGGCGGAACCGGGACACGGCTTATCGCTTCCGCGACTACGCGCTCGCCGTCCACAATCGGCTGGGCGACCGCGTTCCGGTCTGGACGACGTTGAACGAACCGTGGTGCGCGGCGTTTCTGGGCTACGTCGCCGGCGCCCACGCCCCCGGCGTGCAGGATCCCGCGGCCGGCCTGGCCGCGATGCACCATCTGCTGCTCGGCCACGGCCTGATCGTGCAGGCCCTGCGGGCGGCCGATCCGAAACTCCGGCTCGGCCTCACACTCAACCTGACGCCGGTGTACCCCGTGCAGCCTGGACGCGCGGACGACGTCGAGGCCGCCCGTAAGATCGACGGCCAGTCGAACCGGATCTTCCTGGATCCGATCTTCCGGGGTAGTTATCCCGTCGACGTCCTGAACGATGTGGCCGGGCTCGGTCTCGAGCGGCACATCCGCCCGGGTGATCTCGGGATCATCTCCACGCCGATCGACACCCTGGGCGTCAACTACTACCAAGGCGCCTTGGTCGGTGCCGAACCAGCCGGATCCGCGGTGGCGATCGAGGCCCCGACAAGCCGCCCCACCGGGTCACCCTTCCCGGCCGTCACCGGCGTCTATCCCCATTCCCCAAGGCTGCCGACGACCGCCATGGGCTGGCCGATCCAACCCCAGGGACTCCGCGACCTGCTGAACCGGGTGCACCGCGACTACACCGGGCCGGCCGGTGTCGAGGTGTACGTCACCGAGAACGGCGCCGCCTTCGACGATCGGCCCGAACTCGACGGATCCGTACGCGACGCCAACCGCTCCGACTTCCTCTACGCCCACCTGGACGCGATCCTGGACGCCATCGAGGACGGCGTGCCGGTCAAGGGCTACTTCTACTGGTCCCTGCTCGACAACTTCGAGTGGGCCTGGGGATACGCCAAACGCTTCGGGCTGGTCCGGGTGGACTACCGAACGCAGCGGCGGACGGTCAAGGATTCGGGTTGGGCCTACTCACGGGCGATCATCACCCGGGAACTGAGTGACGAGACCCCCGAGGACTCAGGCCTCCCGTCGACCAGCATCAGCTCGGTGTGAGGCCGTCGTGTCCGACCAGTCAAGATCGCTGTCCTCGGCCAGTGCCACCGAGGGCGGCTCCGATCCCGCCCGCGGGCTGCCCACTCTGGAAACGGTTGCCGCCCAGGCCGGCGTGAGCCGGTCGACGGTCTCACGGGTCGTCAACGGATCGCCGAAGGTCCGCCCGGATGTGGTCGACGCGGTCAACGCCACGATCGCCCGCATGAACTACGTACCGAACCGGGCGGCGCGCTCGCTGGCCAGCCGGCAGACGTACGCCATCGCCCTGCTGGTGCCGGAGGAGACCACCCGCTTCTTCGGCGATCCGTACTTCGCCGCCATCGTGAAGGGCATCACCGCCCGGCTGGAGCCCACCGATTACATCCTCAACCTGCTGGTGGCGAGCTCCGATCCGACCCGGAAGACCCGGCGATTCCTCCGCAGCGGCAGCGTGGACGGAGCGCTCGTGGTCTCCCACCACGCCAGCGACCGGGATCTGACCGAGCTGAACGAGGCGGTGCCGATGGTCTTCGGTGGACGTCCCGCCGCCCAGGCGTTGAGCAACTCCTATTACGTCGACGTCGACAATCTGGACGGATCCCGACAGGCCACCCAGCATCTGATCGAGCGAGGGGCCCGTCGGATCGCCACGATCACTGGGCCGCCGGACATGCCGGCCTCCATCGACCGGCTGGCCGGCTGGCGGCAGGTAATGGCCGGCGCGGGAATGGCCGGCGACGCCGTTGCGGACGGCGACTTCACCGGCCCAGGGGCAGCGAGCGCCATGGGCACGCTTTTGGACCGGCACCCCGACCTGGACGCCGTCTTCGCCGCCAGCGATCTCATGGCCCGGGGTGCGCTTGAGGTTCTGGTCGCGCGGGGACGTGCGGTGCCCGGTGACGTCGCCGTGGTCGGCTTCGACGACAGTCCGGCCGCCACGGCCGGTGAGCTGCACCTGACCACGATGCGTCAGCCGTCGGAGACCATGGGCCTGCAAATGGCCGAGATGCTGCTGGAACTGTTGGCCGGCCGCATACCCGAGTCCCCCAGCATCTTGCCCACCGACCTGATCATCCGGGACACTGCCTAACGGTCAGATGTTGATCATGTGGCCGGCTGGTCGAGTCGGCGATCGGGATAGGCAGAAATGCCTAACTCTCTCGCCGTAGGAGATTTTGGCGGTGCGCAGGGCGGAGAATGAGTCGTTAGCCGTCGTCGGGACGTGGAGCGTATTTGCCCTTTGGGGGTCGATGCATGACCGTTGATCAAGAACTGTTCGCCGATCGGCTGCCCACCTATCTCACGCGCTTCATCGGCCGGGAACGTGAACTCGCTGCTCTGATCGCCCTTTCTTCTGCTCGTTTGTTGACTATCTGCGGTGTGGGCGGGTTGGGCAAGACGCGTTTGGCCATCGAGGTGGCAAAACGGCTCCGCGATGGTAGAGCCTCGGAGGTGGCTTACGAGGACGTCTATTGGGTGCCGCTCGGGCCGGTAGTGAACCCGGCCGATGTCCCGGCCGACGTTGCCGCCGCGCTGGGTCTCTCGGGTCCGTCCGGAGCCAACGCACTTCTTGCGGTGGTCAACGCCCTCCGCGGCCGTCGGGCCCTGGTGGTCCTGGACAACTGCGAACACGTGGCGCCGGCTTGCGCCGAGGTGGCCACCCGCCTGCTTCGCGAGTGCCCGAGCGCGGGGGTTCTCGCGACCAGCCGCATCGCTCTCGGAGTAGCGAATGAGCAGGTGTGGGTCATCCCGCCGATGACCGACGAGGCGATCGACCTCTTCGTCGATCGGGCCGTCTCGACCGCGCCCGCGTACGCCCTCACCGAGACCAACGCCGATCCGATCGGCCAGATCTGCGAGCAACTGGAGGGGCTGCCTCTCGCCATCGAGCTGGCGGCCAGCTGGGTTCGCGTTGTCTCTCCGCGCGATCTCCTGTCGTGCTTGGCGGAGAGCATCGACACGGAGTCGTCCGGCGCGCCGGTCGAGGCCCGTCATCGCAGCATGCACACCGTTCTCGGCAGCACCTGGCAGTGGCTCAGTGACGTCGATCGGTCGGTCGCCACCGCACTGGGTGCCTTTCGGGGCGGTTTCACCCGTGAGGCCGCCCAGGTCGTGACCGGGGCCAGCCTTTCGACGCTGGCCACGCTCACGGAACGCGCCCTGATTCAGCGCCTCCCCGATGCGGTCGGCGGTTCGCGGTACCACCTGCATGAGCTGGTCCGGACCTACGCCGTGGACCGTCTGCAGGCCGCCGGCCCGGAAACGGCCGACGCCGTACGAGCTCGGCACTTCGACTACTACCTGGCCATGGCCGAAGGGTTCGCCACGCCCGAACACACGGTGATCGAGCCGACCCTGGACGGTCCCCTGGCGGCGGAGCAAGGCAACCTCGACGCAGCCATGAGTTGGGCCCTGGACCGCGGTGACGCCGAGAGGGCCCTGCGGATGATGGAGCCGGTGGGGGCCTTCTGGATCTACTCGCTGCCGCGCAACACGTATGGGGTCGAGCACCTGACTCGAGCGCTGAGCCTGCCCTGGTCGGGCTTGGGGCCGGCCGGCGTCCAAGCCCGAGCGAAAGCCATCAACCGGCTTGCCTTGACCCAGGTCGACACTGATCCGGAAAGCGCTCGGACCTTGGTCGAGGAGTCCCTCGATCTTTTCCGCAGCCTCCAGGACGGCGTTGGGGTGGCTGCCTGCGCGCGGAATCTGGCGTGGGCGGCCTACGTTGCCGCTGACACGGATGCCTTCGCACGCCACGCCCACGAAGCCCTCGATCTTGCCCATGCCGTCGGCGACGGCCAAGGCGAGGCTTGGTCGCACCATGTTCTCGGGACGCTGGCGACCACCATGGCCGATCTTGTCGGGGCAAGGACTCACTTCGAGCGTGCCGCGCTGCTCTTCGAGGCCAATCACGCCTCCTTCGGTGTATATCGGTCGAAATTGTGGCTGGCCGAGGCTCTTCGAATTCACAGGCAATGGCTGCTGACGCTAAAGAATCTCGATCAGGCGCTCGAGCTCCAGCGAGTGCACCGGTTCACGACCGATGGGGCGGATCTGCTCGAGCGCCTGGCCCTGACCGCGGGGGCGTTGCACCGGCTAGAGACGGCGGCCACATTGGCCGGGGCCTGCGCTACCTGGCGGACCAGCTTCGACGAGCCTGTCCATGTTCACCACGGAGAGGTGGACCATTTGTTGGCGTCCTTCCGGGCGCGGGCGGGTGCTGGGGTGTGGGACGTGGCGATGGCGGAGGGCGGAAGGTTGACCCGGGCCGGGGCCGAACAGTTCGCTTACGGGGTCATTCGCAATCTGCTGCAGACGCTGTCCGAGCGCACCGCCGGTCTCACTGAGCGGGAGGTCGAGGTGTTGCGGCTCGTTGCCGATGGTCTCGGGAACCCGGCCATAGCCGACCGGCTCGTGCTGAGTCCGCGGACCGTCCATGCCCACCTGCGGTCGATCTTCGCCAAGCTCGAAGTCACCACCCGGACCGCCGCCGCCCACGAGGCCGCCCGACTTCACCTGGTCTGACCCCCTGGTTTGAACAAATGCGAACATCAGGTAAGTCCCAGTCTGAGAAGTTCGCGGCCGACGACGTCGTGCCCACGTTGATTCAGCAGCGCACCCCGAGCCGACTTGCCGTCGCCGACGTTCAGCTTCTTCGCCTGAACCAGATCTTCCAGATTGACGCACGAGCCGCCGTTTGCGGCCATCACCGTGCACTGGCTCTCGGCCAGCCGGTGACTCGTGACCAAACGCAGGATCACCGGTCGGCCCGCCCGGATCTCGTCGATGAGAGTCAACAGGGCCTGGAGTCGGTGAGCAGGCCGCCGAGGCCTTTCGTCGACGCCCGGGTCTGCCACGGCGAGCACGATGAGGTCTGCGGCTGCGGCCGCTCGGCGCGCTGCCGGATGAGTTCTCAGGTGGCCGATCATGCCCCCGACGGTGGCCGCCGGAGACGCGTTCGGGCTCCAGCTCTGATCGGCGAGCTGTGCCACCTTTCCGTCGTGCTCTAGTGATGCCGCGAGCTGCTGGCCGTAGCTGAAGCACGAAGGGCAACCGCCGCCGCCGGCCGAGGAGTCCCCCAACACGAGGATGCGGCGAGTGCGGTCGTCCTTCGGGGCGGCTAGCACGCCGACCTCGGCCTGCTCGATACCGCGCGAGAGCGCGATCCCGATCACCACCAAGACCAAGATCACGCCGACGGCGATCTTGGTTCGAGCTCCATGCCCGGAACGCTGCCGCGACGGCGTTCTTCGCGTCTCCAGTACCTCTTCGGGCACGGTGACCACCTCTTCGACGTGCGGAACGAATGTCTGGGGCCGGTCTGCTTTAGCGGCCGCTGTTCACTTCTTCGTTGGCGGATCGCAATTTCCGCCTACGCGAAAGGAATAACCATCAGAGTGGCCCGAATTGCGCGCATTCACATCGGCAGACTTGCCTAATTGCCATGTGGATTCTTGAGCAGCCGCGACCGCACGATCGGGCGTCACCGGCGAGGGTGTCGATCAGCCGAGAAACGGTCGGGTCGGAGGCGACCCGCCGAACAGCGGTTTGCGCCACGCTGCCAATGCCGTCGACAGGCCGCGGTCAATCCCGCTTATGCGGACCGTCTCGACCAGCAACACTCCGCCCGCTTGGCCGACCGCGGCGGCCCCTGGCGGTGTCGACCTTCCGACATGGATAGCCCGGTAGGGTACTTGACCTGGAAATTGCACTTTGCTTCGGCACGATCGATCCCGAAAGCTCCATCCAACCTGATCACGAGCACTTTTAGTTGATCAACACCAGCTCAGAACGCACCGCCGTGAAATGGGCGGGGCGAGCGCAGCAATCAAATGTTGATCATGTGGCCGGCGATGCCGTGGGCGGCTTCCTTGATCGCTTCCGACAGCGTCGGGTGGGGGTGGATGTTCCGGGCGACCTCCTCGGCGCTGAGGTCCCACAGCTGTGCCAGCGTGAGCTCCGGGAGGAGTTCCGTGACGTCGGGTCCGATCATCGCCACGCCGAGGATCTCGCCGTGCTTGGCGTCGGCGATGATCTTGACGAAGCCGGTCGCGTCGCCGAGGCCGTGGGCCTTGCCGTTGGCGGAGAACGGGAACTTCGCGGTCTTGACGTCGTAGCCCTTGTCCTTCGCCTGCTGCTCGGAGTAGCCGAACGAGCCGATCTGCGGCTGGCAGAACGTCGCCCGCGGCACCATGTCGTAGTCGATGGCGATGGTCTCGGCACCGGCGATCGTCTCCGCGGCGACGATCCCCTGCGCCTCGGCAAGATGGGCCAACATCAACTTCGCCGTGCAGTCGCCGATCGCAAAGATGTGCGGAACGGAAGTCCGCATGTAGTCGTCGATCGCGACGGCGCCGCGTTCGGTCAGCTCGACGCCGGTCTTGTCGAGCCCGTAGCCCTCCGTACGAGGGGCGAAGCCGATCGCCTGCAGCACCTTGTCGGCCTCGAGCACCTGCGACTCGCCGCCGGCGGCCGGTGAGACGGTGACCTTGACCTTCTCACCGGTGTCGTCGATCGACTCGACCTTGGTCGCGGTCAGGACCTTCACGCCGAGCTTCTTGTACTGCCGGGCCAGCTCCTTCGAGACCTCGACGTCCTCCAACGGCACCATCCGATCCAGGTACTCCACGATCGTCACGTCGACGCCGTAGTTGGTCATCACGTACCCGAACTCGACCCCGATCGCCCCGGCGCCGGCGATGATGATCGACTCCGGCAGGCCGTCGGTCATGATCTGCTCTTCGTACGTGACCACGCGTTCGCTGAGGGACGTGCCCGGCAGCAGCCGGGTCGTCGCCCCGGCGGCGATGATGCAGTGATCGAACGTGACGGTCTGCTCGTTCTTGCCGCCGGAGACCTCGATCGTGTGCGGGTCGGTGAAGGTGCCCCAGCCGTCCAGCTCGGTGATCTTGTTCTTCTTCATCAGGAAGTGGACGCCCTTGGTCATCCGGTCCGAGACCGCCCGGCTGCGCTTGTAGGCGGCACCGAAGTCGAACGTCACCTCGCCCTGGATCCCGAACGTCTCGGCGTCGTTGTGGAAGAGGTGGGCCAGCTCCGCGTTCCGGAGCAGCGCCTTGGTGGGGATGCAACCGACGTTGAGACAGACGCCGCCCCAGTACTTCTTCTCGACGATCGCGGTCGAGAGACCCAGCTGGGCGGCCCGGATGGCGGCCACGTAACCGCCAGGGCCGGCACCGAGGACGACGACGTCATAATCACTCATGAGCCCACTCTAGGAGGCGCGAGATACCGCCTGCCACCCACTGCCCTCGAGCGCCACGCCGCGTCCGACACGCGGGCCAAGACCGGCCTCATCTCACATATGAGTTACCGTCGTGCGGTGACTGACACCTATCTCGACCGTATCGGCGGCCTGATCCGGGACGCCCGCAAGCATCGCGGGCTGACCCAGACCCAGCTGGCCGAGGTCCTGGGCACAAGTCAGAGCGCCGTACACCGGATCGAAGCCGGCAACCAGAACCTCAGTCTCGAAATGGTCACCCGCATCGCCGAGGCGCTGGACTCCCCGCTGATCTCCGTGGGCTCCAACAAGCCGTTGCATCTGCGGGTGCAAGGCGGTGCGAAGCTGCGGGGCGCCATCTCGGTGCGCTCGTCCAAGAACGCCGCGGTGGCCCTGCTCTGCGCGAGTCTGCTGAATCGCGGCCGCACCGTCTTCCGCAACATCGCCAAGATCGAAGAGGTCAACCGGATCCTCGAGGTGCTGACCAGCATCGGCGTCCAGGCCACCTGGTCGGCCGACGGCCAAGATCTCGAGCTGATCCGTCCGGCAAAGCTCGATCTGGGCGATGATGAATCTCGAGGCGGCTCGACGCACCCGCAGCGTCATCATGTTCCTGGGCCCGCTGCTGCACTCCTACAGCGAGTTCGAGCTGCCGTACGCGGGCGGTTGTGAGCTGGGCGCGCGCACCATCGAGCCCCACCTGCAGGTTCTCCGCCGCTTCGGGCTCTCGGTGGTGCCGACCGACGGTTTCTACCACTGCAAGGTGGACCCCTCGATCGAGCCGGTTCGGCCGATCACCCTCACCGAGCGGGGCGACACGGTGACCGAGAATGCGCTCCTGGCCGCCGCCCTGTCGCCGGGCGTCACCGTCATCCGGAACGCCAGCCCCAACTACATGGTCCAGGACCTGGCCGTGTTCCTCACCCACCTGGGCGTGGACATCGATGGCATCGGCACCACGACGCTACGCATCCGCGGAGTCGAGCAGATCCAGACCGACGTCGAGTTCACTCCCTCCGAGGATCCGATCGAGGCCATGAGCCTGCTGACCGCGGCGATCGTCACCAAGTCGGAATTGACGATCCGCCGGGTCCCGATCGAGTTCCTCGAGATCGAGTTGGCGGTGCTGGAGGAGATGGGCCTCGACTTCAGCCTCGGACAGGAGTACGTGGCCACCAACGGACACACCCGGCTGGTCGACCTCACCGTACGGCCGTCGGCCCTCCGCTCCCCCATCGACAAGATCCACCCGATGCCCTTCCCGGGTCTCAACATCGACAATCTTCCGTTCTTCGCCGTCATCGCCGCCACCGCTGAAGGCAAGACGGTCATCCACGACTGGGTGTACGAGAACCGGGCCATCTATCTGACGGAGCTCAACCGGCTCGGCGCCCACGTCCAACTGCTCGACCCGCACCGGGTCATCGTCGAGGGTCCGACCCGGTGGCGCGGTCAGCAGGTGGTCTGTCCGCCCGCGCTGCGGCCCGCGGTCTGCATCCTGCTCGGCATGTTGGCCGCTCGCGGGGAGTCGATGCTGCGGGACGTGTACGTGATCAACCGCGGCTACGAGGATCTGGCCAACCGGCTCAACGCGCTCGGCGCCAACATCGAGGTCTTCAGGGACTGAACTCTCCGGCTCGCGCACGACGCTCGCCGAGTGTCGCCTCGATCGCCCACTCGCGTCCGCGCCCAGGTGGACGGCCGGGCGGACGTTCGTCATCTCGGGATGGATGACGCGGCCCGAAACGTCGAATCTCGGCGTGTCTTCCATCTTGAGCTGGATAACGTCCACCCCGGCGTGGCCAGCCTCAGTTGGCCCTTCGACAGGCTCAGGGAACCGTTTCGCCCGCTCGGGCCCCTCGCAAGCTCGTGGCTTCCCAGCTAACGAAGTTGGCGCACCTCGAAGCTGGCCGAGGGATCGGCGATCTCGTCCTGGGCGGCGACGAGTTGCAGCTCCGATTCGCCGGAGTCGACGGTGGCCCGGAGCACCCCATAGACGACCGACGCCGTCCGGCCGAGCGCGGTGGGCACGTCGGAGCGCAACAGGTTGGCCAGGAAGATCGCGGCCGTGATGTCTCCCGCCCCCGTGAACACCTGGGGCAGCAAGGGCGTGGTCACGGTCCAGGCACCGCTGTCGGTGACGGCCACCATGTCGATGGTGCCGGCGTCCGCCTCGTCGTGCACCACGCTGGTGATCAACACCGTGTCCGGACCGCGAGCCCGGAGCGTGTCGGCGGCAGCCAGCACCTCGGTCAGAGTTCCGGTCGAGGACCCGGTCAGGAACTCGAGCTCGAACTGGTTCGGCGTGACGATCTGGGCGGCCGGCACCACCGCATCCCGCATCAGTTCCGGGATGCCCGGCCGAACGAAGAAGCCCCGTCCGACGTCACCCATCACCGGATCGCAGCAATAGACGCATCGGGATTCCGCGACTTCACCAGCGCGACCGCATCGAGGATGGCCAATCCGACGTCCTCCCCGCCCTGATACCCCGACAGGACGGCGTCGCAGCGGCCCAGCACACCCCGTTCGTCGACCCCGGTGACCACATCGGTGATGTCGCTCGCCTTCAGCAGCGGTCCGCGCCACTCCCCGTAGCCGGTGTGGTTGGAGAAGTGCACCGTCAGCACCGGCCACACCTCGACCCCCATCCGCATCAGCGGGAAGGTCGCCGCACTATTTCCGACGTGCCCGTAGGCGACCGAGGACTGGATGGACAGGATCGAGGTCACGGGCGTCATTGTGGCACCGCGACACACGAGATCGGACCGAATCGAATTCGGTCCACTAGATATAATTCCGGCTGCCTGAGTTTGCCGCCAGACCTTACAGTGGTCCCATGTCGGCCGGAGTCGAGGGAAGCAAGCGCCTCGACACCCGACCGCGCTCCCGCCCGGCGAGCCCGGAGTCGCCGTCGGTCGATCCGCCGGTGCTGAAACCGGCCACTGAGTCCAGCGAACCTCATGATCACCATCTGCTGATCGACGCGCACGAGGACCGCTGGCGTTGGCGGCGCAAGATTCGCGAGAACCCGCGGAAGCTGTTCTTCTACCGGATCTGTGTCGCCCTCCTCGGGGTGCTGCTGGTCATCCTCGGCGCCCTCACCGGTCCCCTGCCCGGGCCGGGCGGCATTCCCCTGGTCCTGCTGGGGATCGCCGTGTGGTCGAGTGAGTTCGAATGGGCGCAACGGCTCATGTACTGGTTCAAGGCCCAGCTCAAGCGCTACCGCAACTGGCCGCGGCGGCACCAGGTGCTGTTCTGGGCGATCTTCACTCTGGCTTGTGGGACGCTGCTCTACACCTTCCTCGTCGTCGTAGGGGTCCCGTTCTGGGTGCCCAGCTTCGCCCGGGACCTGCTGGAGCGACTGCCCGGCGTCTGATCTCGCCGACTTGTGCGCCACTTCCCGGAGAACGAACGGGCGCCCTGCAACGATGAGCTCACTATGCGGATCGTCCGGGCGTCCGACTTCCCCATCCTCGATGTTCGCTTCGCCGCCTTCGCGCATCGCGGCGGCGCACTGTATCCACCCAACGTTGGCCGGGAGAACACGCTGCACGCCTTCTCCGAGGCCGTGGCGCTGGGCTATCGCTACCTCGAGACAGACGTGCACGCCACGTCAGACGGTGTCCTGATCGCATTCCACGACTCGCGTCTCGACCGCGTGACCGACGCCGTGGGGATGATCGCCCGGACGCCGTACGCAGAGATCCGCCGGGCCCGGATCGGTGGCCGGGACCCGATCCCCACGCTGTCCGAACTGTTGCTGGCCTTCCCCGACGCCTGCTTCAACATCGACGCCAAATCGTCGGCGTCGATCGAGCTGCTGGCCAAGGCCATCGCCGACCACGACGCGTACGAACGGGTCTGCGTCAGTTCGTTCGGCACCCGGCGGCTGCATCGACTCCGCCGCTTGCTCGGAGGCCGGGTGGCCAGCGCAGCCAGCCCGGTCGGCGTCGCCGTCAACCGTTTCGTGCCGTGGGTGACGGCCGTGCTGAACACCCCGACCCCCGTACTGCAACTGCCGGTGGATCGTCGGATCCTCGGTCGACGGCTGGAGGTGCTCACCGGCGGACTGATCGACGCGGTGCATCGAGCCGGCAAGCACGTGCACGTGTGGACGATCGACGACCGCCTCGAGATGGAGCGCCTGATCGACGCCGGGGTGGACGGCATCTTCACCGATCGGATCGACGTGCTGAAGCAGACCCTGCAGGACCGCGGCCTCTGGACCGGTTGCGATCGGTAGCGACCCGTGACGACCACCCCCGGACCGCTGCGGCCCGCCGGCGCACCGGTCCGCCGCCGCTCCGTGCTGGCCTGGGCGCTCTGGGACTGCGGTGCGTCGGCCTACAGCACCATCGTGGTGAGCTTCGTCTTCGCGCCGTACCTCACCGATGTGGTCGCCCGCGATCGCCCGCCCGACTCGTTGAGCGGAGCGACCTGGCTGGCCATCTCCAGCGCGGTGGGCGGCGTGCTGGTCGCCGCCGTGGCCCCGGTGACCGGCCAACGCTCCGATGCCCGCGGCCGCCGCAAGCGCAACTTGGCCATCTGGACCGGGTTGGTCATCGCCTCGACCCTCGGGTTGTTCTTCGTCCGCGACGAGTGGTCGTACCTCTGGCTCGGCCTGGTGCTGTTGGCGGCCGGCGGCGATCTTCATGGAGTTCGCCGGCGTCTCCTACAACGCGATGCTGCAGCAGGTGTCGACGCCGAGCACGATCGGCAAGATCTCCGGCTTCGGCTGGGCCTGCGGCTACCTCGGCGGCATCCTGGTCCTGCTGCTGGCGTACGTGTTGTTCATCGCGCCCGAGGTCGGACTCTTCGGAGTGACCGACGCCGGCGGACTGCGGTACCGGGTGCTCGCGCTGGTCGTGGCCGTCTGGTTCGCGGTGTGGTCTGTTCCCCTTTTCCTGGTGGTTCCGGAGATCAAACCCAACCCCGACATCGCCCAGGTCGGATTCTTCGCGTCCTACCGGGTGCTGTGGCGCGACGTGCGGGCCTTGTTCCGCAGCGACCGCCACGCCGTCTGGTTCCTCATCGCCAGCGCCATCTACCGCGACGGGCTGGTGGCCGTGTTCACCTTCGGCGCCGTGCTGGCCGTCAGCGTGTACGGCCTGACCGCCGGTGGGGTCGTCATCTTCGGGGTGGCGGCCAACGTGGTCGCCGCGGCCGGAGCCTTCGCCGGCGGTGTGATCGAGGACCGGATCGGGCCCAAGACCGTCATCATGACGTCGCTGCTCGGGCTGGTCAGCACAGCTACGATCCTGCTGTTCTCCTCCGGACCGACGATGTTCTGGATCTTCGGGCTGCTGCTGTGTCTATGGGTCGGGCCGGCCCAGGCAAGCTCTCGGGCGTACCTGGCTCGGCTGGCGCCGGTCGGGCGCGAGGGTCAGATGTTCGGGCTGTACGCCACCACCGGGCGAGCGGTCAGCTTCTTGGCCCCGGCCTTGTTCGCCGCGTTCAGCGCTGCCTTCGACGCGGACCGGGCCGGAATCGTCGGGATCGCCCTGGTGTTGGCGGCGGGGGCAATTGCTCTGAGCAGGGTGAAACCACCGCCATGGCAGCAGCCGAAGAGTCTGGTAGAAGCCGAGCAGGAGTGAATCGGTGCCGACATTTGCGCTCAGAGACGCGTGTGACGTGAGTTACGTCGCAGCTGAGCGTTGGCGCAGGCGACTGAGGAACATTTGCCCCGGCCCGCGAGTTTCACATGGTGGCAAGTGGGAAAACGTTACTTTGGAAATACAGGTCAGGAGGCAGTGATGGCAGATCGATCGTTGCGAGGAACTGGACTCGGAGCCAAGAGCTTCGAGGACGAAGCCGGCGTCGAGTTCGCGCCGCGGCAAGAAATCGGGTTCGACTGCCCACGTCAGCATCACTTCAGCCTGGTCTTCGCGGCCGAGGCCGAGATTCCCGCGGTGTGGGAATGCCCACGCTGCGGGGCCGAGTCGCTGCGCTCCGACGGCGAGCGCGCGGAGGCCAAGGACGAGAAGCCGGCCCGTACGCACTGGGACATGCTGCGCGAGCGGCGCTCGCATCGCCGAGCTGGAGGAACTGCTGGCCGAGCGGCTGGATCTGCTCCGCTCCGGCGAGCTCGGTCCCAACTACGCGTCAGACCGGCTCGCGCAAGACCGCCTGATTTCGGAACGACCGTCGCAGCCGCCGCCCTGCAGGGCGGCGGCTGTCGTTCGACGGTCGCACACGCCAGCGCTTCGGGCGGCGGGCTGCTGCGGTCCAGGCTGCAGCGTCCGAGTCGTGCTCGAGTCACTCGCGGCCGATCGGACTCAGCGCGACGCTGCTCGCGCGCGGGCCCTCCTCGATCTCGCCGGCGATGATGATCGGACCGGAGCCGTCCGGCTGGCGGCTTGATCGGCGGATCCGGCACGGTCTCGCCCTCGATCACCGTCTCGTCGCGCCGGACCGATAGCCGCCCGACCACGCCCCAGCCGGCTCATCCGGCGGGCCACCACGAAGGCCAGCAGCTTCCGGCCGAGCGGTCGGGTGAACGGCAGCAGGAAGAAGAAGCCGAAGATGTCGGTGACGAATCCCGGCAGCATCAGCAGCACGCCGCCGACCAGCACCAGCGCGGCGTCGGCCAGCTCGCCGGTCGGCATCCTTCCGCTGTCCAAGGCCTCGTTCAGCGCCTCCCAGGCCCGGCTGCCCTCGCGGCGCATCAGCCAGGCGCCCAGCAGCGCCTCGGCGACCAGGATGGCGAGCGTCGGCCAGCACCCCGATCCGCTGGCCGACCTGGATCGAGCAGCCAGATCTCCAGGATCGGGCAGGGCGACCAGCAGCACCAGAGAACAGCGGCAGCAGCCAGCCCGCGACGCGCGTGCTCACGTCAGCTCCTTCCGGCCGCTCGCGGCGTCAGCAGACTCTTCAGCTGCCGGGCGCGGTGCCTCACACCCCACAGCCGTGGTCCGGAGCAGGGCCTCGGCGACGATCTTCTGGCTCATCTTGGAGTCGCCGTACTCCCGTTCGACGAAGGTGATCGGCACCTCGACGACCCGGAAGCCGGCCTTCAGGGCCCGCCAGCCGAGATCGATCTGGAAGCAGTAGCCGGCGGAGGCGATGTCGTCCAGACCGATGCCGCGCAGGGTGCTGGCCCGGAACGCGTTGAAGCCGCCCGTCGCGTCCCGCAGCGGGACGCCGAGCATCATCCGGGTCCACAGACTGCCGCCGCGGGACAGGAGCTCGCGCGACTTCGGCCAGTTGACGACCTAGCCGCCCGGCACCCAGCGCGAGCCCTTGACCATGTCGGCGTCCTGCCAGCGCCTCCAGCAGCACGCGGCAGCTGTTCGGGCTGGTGCGAGCCGTCGGCGTCGCACTCGACCAGGACCTCGAAGCCGTGCTCGAGCCCCCAGGCGAAGCCGGCCAGGTAGGCCGCGCCCAGGCCCTCCTTGCCGAGCCGGTGCAGGACGTGGATGTGGTCGTCGGCGGCGGCGAGCTCGTCGGCCGACCGGCCGGTGCCGTCCGGGGAGTTGTCGTCGGCGATCAGGATGTGGGCGTCCGGCACCGCCGCCCGCAGCCGAGCGGTGATCACGGCGATGTTCTCGACCTCGTTGTACGTCGGGATGACGACCAGGATCACGACCGAGATCGAGCTCATCTGCGCTCGCCTCCGGTCGGCCGGTGTTCTCGGCTCGGTCGACTCAGGACGGTCTCAGTCCTGCCGTGACCGGTGCGATTCGCGTCGGTCGGAGCCGACGGCGGGCCCGGACCGCGGCGAGCGACACCGAGCTGGACGGCGAACAGGCAGGCCAGCAGACCGCACGAGCGGCCAGGCCGCGCTCCAGCCACGGCGCGAGCGGTGATCGCCGGGGTCAGCCCGCTGCGCAGCGGCATCGCGACCACCAGCGACGCGGCCGTGAACTCCGTCGGTGCGCTCGATGACCCGGCCGTCGCGGTCGATGAAGCCCGAGACGCTGTTCGTGGTGGCGACGGCGATCTCGCGGCGGGCCTCCATGGCCCGGGCCCGGGTGATGGCGAACTGCTGCTCGATCTGGCCGGTGCCGCCGTAGGTGGCGTTGTTGCTCTGCACGACCAGCACCTGGGCGCCGTTGGTCACGGTGTCGTAGACGGTCGTGTCGTAGGCCAGCTCGAAGCAGATGATGTCGCCGACCTTGAGCTGTCCGGTCGCCGACCGGAACGGTCAGCACGCCGGGCTCGGTGCCGGGCACCGACTGGGCGCCGACCTTGGCCAGCAGCGGGATCAGCGGCAGCAGCTGGGTCCCGGAACGGGATCCACTCACCGAACGGCACCAGGTTGCGCTTGGCGTAGCGGGCGACCACGCCGCGCTCCGGATCCCACCACAGGGCGGCCGTCTGGCGCTCGTCGGGACCCGGGCCCTCCAGCACGGCGCCGACCAGGATCGGCCGGTCCGGCGACCTCGGCGGCGGTCTGGACCGTCTGCCGGGTGGCGGCGTCGAGCAGGGGGTCGATGTCGGTGGAGTTCTCGGGCCACAGGATGAAGTCGGGCTGCGGCGACCTGCCCGAGCCGGGCCTTGACCGTCAGGTTGACGGTCTCGGCGAGGTGGTTGTTGGTCACCGTGCGGGCCCGCCCCAGCGCCTCGATCCCCCGCCCGGGCACGTTGCCCTGCACGATGCCGACGTTACACCGGCGGCTGGTCGCCGCCGGTCCGGCTCCGAGCTGGACGAGGCCGAAGCCCGGCCCGACGCAGGACCAGCACCACAGCCGACGCGCGACCGGGAGTCAGCGCGGCGGCGGCCGTCCGGGTCGCGCCGAGCTCAGCCGGAGCACGACCGCGTACGCGACGAGCTGGCGCGAGCAGCGCGACCAGGAACGAGACGCCGGCGACGCCGATGATCGGGAAGAAGCCGGCCAGCGGGGTGTCGACCGCCGCGAACGCCAGCTTGCCCCAGCCGAACCCGCCGAACGGGATCCGCGCGTACGCGAACTCGATCAGCGACCCAGCAGCACGCCGCGGCCAGCGGCCACCAGCGCAGCGCCGACACCAGGTTGAGGGCGAGCCCGAGCAGGGCGAAGAACAGCGCCTCGAACGCGATCAGCAGGACGGCGATCCAGACTGCCGAGGACGTGGATCCAGCTGATCGAGATGCCCAGCATGGCGAGGCCGTAGACGTAGCCGAGACCGAACGCCGACGGCGGCGGCCGGACCCCGCGCACGACCAGGGTGAAGGCCGGGATGCCGATCAGCAGCAGCGGCCACAGCCCGTACGGCTGCCAGCTGAGACCGGTGAGCACACCGGCGAGGAGCGCCACCGCGTAGCGGAACCAGGCGGCGCCGAGGAAGCGTCCTGGTTCCCTCCTGGGCACCGGCGACATTCGGTGCGGACGAGGGCGGCGGACACCCGGCGAGGTTACTCGGACGGGCCGCGCAGAGTGACGGGAAGCCACAATCACTGGCCCCGTGACGGTCATTCCAAGCCGTCGTACTGCATCGGATTGGCGTAGGGCGGCGGCCATCAGGTACCAGCTGGTGGCGCCGACGTGCTGGACCCGGAAGTAGCCGAAGCCGAATCCGGTGTCGATCAGGCTCGACGCCGCGACGACCCCACCGCCGGGCTCCAGCGGAGCGCCGCCGACGTGTTGCGGCGTGCCGGGCGTGGTGCCGAACCCCAACCGGCGTTGAGCGATCCGAACCTGCTGGAGCAGCGCCTCCGCAGCGGGCTCGGTCCCGGCGACCGCCGCGGTCGAGCCAGCGCCGACGGCGAGCTGGGCCGTGCCTTCCAACCACACCCCCTGCTGGTTGACCGGAATGCCGTTGTAGCGGAGCGGTGGAGGTCAGGCTGGCGGTGCTGAAGGTGACCCCGGAGACGGTGACGCCGGCCGGCACCTGCGAGTTGGGTGCCGACGCGTCGTCGGTCACGGCAAGGGTGTCGCTAGGCCCATTCCAGGGCCCGGGCGTAGCGCCGGTCGCGTAGGGCCAGCCAGCTCCAGGTCTGCGGATCCAGCGGGAGCGGATAGGGGTTGATCGTAGTCGCCGTCATTGGACCCGGTGTAGAAGAAGCCGCCCCTCGGCCGACCACATCCTCTGAGACGAACCCGAGCGCGCGCCTCGCGGACGCTGAGCCAGTCGCGTTCGCCCGTGGCCCGGTGGAGCTGACCGAAGAACGAGACGCAGTCGATGTTGTGCTCGGTGGACACGTTCGGGATCGGTTCGTTCGCTCCATTGACTCCGAGCCGGAACCCGCCGAGTGATCCCGGCGAGACTGTGTTGGTGGTGATCCAGGTGCCGATCCGGACGGCCGCCCGGAGGTAGAGTGCGCTTCGCGCGTCCGGCCGATAGAGCTGCACCAAGCGCGATGCCCGGCCAGGCCATGTCGCCGACCGCGGTGCCCAGGAAGCCGAACTGAGAACCGATGTTCGCCGTGCCGTCCGGTCGGACGAAGCCGTACGGCTGGGGGTTTCCGTCGTAGAAGACGTACGGGCCCGACGTTGTAGGCCTGGCGCAGTCGGCCGTCGCTGTATTGCGGGTCGTGCTCCAAGGCGTAGACGAGGCCGTCGCCGATCGTCTCGGCCAGGCTGTTGGGCGCGCCGGCCCCCGGTCGACGAGCAGCGCAGACCGCAAGCGCGACGTCATAGACGAAGGCCGTGCGAGAACAACCCGAGCTCATCGGCGTAGCTCTGCGGGATGACGTGGCCCGGGGTTGAGCCGCCGGATACGCGTCGGTCATGGCCCGAAGGAAGGCCTGCGCGCGCTCGATCGATCCGGCTGCGGTAGGGGGTCGACCGCCGCGGTCCGGACCTTCGCCTGGGCCGGCGGCGAGAGCACGAGGAGCGGTCAAGCAGCGTCGGTCCGAACACCGTCGCCGCAGACACTCCCGCCAGGAACCGTCTGCGCGAGACACCGGACGAGCTCTCCGCGTACGGCCCGTCGGGGTCAACGTGTTGATCGGCCATGATGGCTCCTGACTAAGCGGCGGAGTGTGACGTGGAACGCATCACACTAACCCTCACCGGATGTCTGTCCTCTCCGCCCAGCCGACGATCCCCTCCCCGAGGCCATCGGCGAGCAGCGTAGCCGATCTCCGACGGCCAGGGCCAGGCAGCGCGGCTCGTGACCGTGCTCGAGCCGGGCAGCCCCGCCGCGTCGAACGCGAAGCCCGAGCAGTCCCAGACGGCCACGGCGGCGGGCTGCCCGACGGCGAGGACTCCGGCTTCGCGCTGCCCGGCCGCCCGGTGCCCGCCGCGGGTGGCCGCGGCGAACGCGTCCGGCGCGCTCAGCCGCTCCGTCACCCGGGAGTGCCGGACCGCCGCGTGGACCATGGCCCAGCCGGCCACCGGGGTCACCGGCGCGTCGGTGCCGAACGCCAGCGCGACACCGGCGCGGTGCATCGAGCCGAACGGGTTCATGCCCGCGCTCCGCGCCGGACCCAGGCGCTGCTCGTACAGCTCTCCCGGGGCACCCCAGGCGGCGTCGAACGCCGGTTGGACACTGGCCGTCACCGCCAGCTCGGCCAAGGCCGGCAGATCCTCGGCATCGACCATCTCGACGTGCTCGAGCCGGTGGCCGGCGGCGCGGAGAGCCGGCAGGCCGACGATCTCGGCCGCGCGGCGCAGGCCCTGGACGGCCGCGCTCACGGCGTCGTCGCCGATGCAGTGGAAGCCGGCCTGCAGGCCGGCCCGCGTGCAGGCGACGAGGTGGTCGCGGATCTCGTCGTCGTCGAGGTAGCGAACGCCCGCGAGGCTCGGCATGGTCGGCGTAATCCGTCCGCAGCGCGGCGGTGCGCGAGCCGATCGCTCCGTCGATGCACAGGTCGCCGGCCAGACCGCGCATCGAGTGTTCGCCGGCCAGCGCCACCGTGCGAGCCTCGGCCAGCTCGCCCCAGTAGCCGACGACCCGGAGTCCGAGCTCGTCGGCCGCGTCCCGCACCCGGTCGAGATCCTCGACCGGCCCGAGGTGCGGTCCGCCGAGATCGTGGACCGTGCCGACTCCGAGTTCGGCGCACCGTCGCAGCGCCACCCGGGCCGCCTCGCGCCGCTCGGCGTCGGTGAAGAAGCGGTCCAGCGCGCCCCGGCAGAGGTGATGCGCCTCCCGGCTGACCAGACCGTCGTCGCGATAGCCGGGCGCCGCCCGGACCTCGGGAAGCCGGTCGAGCAGCGCGGTCGAGACGACCGCCGAGTGCACGTCGACCCGGGCGAGGTAGACGGCCGCACCGCCGCCGGCCCGGTCCAGTTCCGCGCGGGTCGGCGGGGTGGGGTCCGGCCAACCGCGTTCGTCCCAGCCCTGCCCGAACAGGATGCGGGCGCCGGGCGGGCCGCGGCCTGGCGGGCCAACCGGTCCAGCAGATGGTCGCGGCTCCGCATGCCGTGCAGGTCCAGACCCGACATCACCTGACCGGCCTGGACGGTGTGCAGGTGGGCGTCGACGAAAGCCGGAGTGATCAACGCGTCGCGAGCACCCAGGCGCCGCAGGTCGATGGTCTGTCCGCGTCGACCTGCCCGGCGCGCCGCGTCGTCGCCGACGTAGGCCAGGTCCCGTTCCTGATCACCGGGCCGTCCGGCGGTCGCGGCCGGGTGACCGGTGCGTAGACGGGTGGCCCCGAGGATCGCCAGCTCGCGAGTGCGGGTCACGACGCCATTCTGAGCGGTAGCAGACCTAGAGCAGGGCCCGGTCCTCGAACGGGATGGACAGCACCGTGGTGGTGTGGGTCGAGCACTCCGGCGTCGGCGCGGATCCGGGCCAGCAGCGTCTCGAGGTGCGCCATGGTCGGGACCTGCACCTTCAGCAGATAGCTCGGCTCGCCGGCCACCGAGTAGCAGGAGATCACCTCGTCGATGTGCTCGAGCCGGTGCGGGGCGTCGTCGGGCTGGCTCGGATCGAACGGCTTGATCGCGACGAAGGCGGTGACCATCAGGCCGAGCTGCTCGGGGTCGAGCACCGCCCGGTAGCCCTTGATCACGCCGCGCTGCTCCAGCCGGCGCACCCGCTGCTGGGCGGCGGAGGTGGACAAGCCGGTTTCCTTGCCGATGTCGGTGTAGGACATCCGGCCGTCGCGCGCGAGCAGCGACAGGATGGCCTGGTCCAGCTTTTCCATGGCGCTTATCGTGCCAGTATTCGTCCGTGGCCCCACGACTTGCTCAGGATTACCGCTTGATGCTTCTGGATACGGCGTCGCTGTACTTCCGGGCCTTCTTCGGCGTACCCGATTCCTTTCGGGCCCTGGACGGGACGCCGGTCAACGCCGTCCGCGGCCTGCTGGACTTCATCAGCCGGTTGACCGACGTCTACGCCCCGACCCACCTGGCCTGCTGCTGGGACAACGACTGGCGGCCGGCCTGGCGGGTGGAGCTGATCCCGAGCTACAAGGCGCACCGGGTGGCCGGGTCGGGCGACAGCGTCGTCGCCGAGATGGCCTCCTCGGCCGGCACGGCGGGGAGACGGCGCCGGATGATCTGGCCGTCCAGGTGCCGTTGATCCTCGGGGTGCTGGACGCGCTGGGCTTCGCCGTGGTCGGTCACGACGGGTACGAGGCCGACGACGTGATCGGCACCCTGGCCGCGACCGCGCCGCTGCCGACCGACGTGGTCACCGGTGATCGCGACCTGTTCCAGGTGGTCGACGACGACCGCGAGGTCCGGGTGCTCTACATCGCCCGCGGCGTCGGCAAGCACGAGCGGGTCGACGACGCCTGGGTCCGGGCGAAGTACGGCATCCCGGCCGCGCACTACGTCGACTACGCGGTGCTCCGCGGCGACGCCTCGGACGGGCTGCCGGGAGTGGCCGGCATCGGTGAGAAGACCGCGGCTTCCTTGATCAACTCCTACGGCGGGCTGGAGCAGATCCTGGCCGCGGCCAGCAACCCGCGAACCAAGATCAGCGGCTCGGTACGGGCCAAGCTCGCCGAGGCGATCGACTATCTGGCGGTCGCCCCCACCGTGGTGGCCGTCGCCACCGATCTCGATCTCGCGACCACGCTCGACGAGCTCCGCATCCCCGATCGGCCGCGGCAGCCGGAGCGCTTCGCCGAGTTGGCCGAACTGCTCGACCTCGGCGGCAGCGCCGACCGGATCCTGGCCAGCTTGCCCGGTGCCCGCTGAGGACATCGCCCGCCTGGTCGGCCGCCGCCGAGGCGGCCGCTACGCCGTCGCGCTGGGTGTCGGACCCGAGCCGGCGGAGGTGATCGCCCGGCTGCGGCTCGCCGCTGCCGCTCGCGGTGTTGTGGGGCGGTGGTTCGGCGGCGGCGCCGTGGTGTTGCGCGATCCGCTCTGCTGGCTGACTCCGGAACACGCCGAGGACGCTTTCCCGTACGTCGATGTGCAACCGGAACTGGACCTCGACGGGACGGACGAGGCGCTCCTCGGCGGCGGCTGGCTGGCCCAGCTGGGCTACGCCCCGGCACCACTCCGCCCTCGGCTTCTTCGATCATCTGCTGCGCTGGCACACCGGCGCGGGGCTGGGTCTTCGAAACGCTGGGTCTGCAGGGTCGGGAGGGCGAGCTGGAGCGGGCGCTGGACCGCGCCCGCTCCCTGGTCGCCGGGGTGGGCACCGAGCACCGACGAGCTTCCCGACCCCGCGTTCACGCTCGAGTCCCTTCACCAGCACTCCCCTCGCCCAGGAGACGCATCTCCGCGGCGTGGAGGAGGTGATCGGCCGGATCGAGCGCGGCGACTTCTACCAGCTGAATCTCTGCACGCGGCTGCGGGCCACCTTGTCCGGGTCGGCCTCCGCCGTGTTCGCGGCCGGCGCCGACCGACTCCGGCCGACGCTACGGGGCCATGATCGACTCCGGGGACGGCTCGTCCTTGATCAGCTTCAGTCCGGAGCTGTTCCTGGCCGTCCACGATGATCACGTCCGGACCGCGCCGATCAAGGGCACCAGCCCGACCCGGGACGATCCCGACGGTTCGGGCCTGGCCCGTTCCCGCAAGGACGTGGCCGAGAACATCATGATCACCGATCTGATGCGCAACGATCTTTCCCGCGTGTGCCGGCCCGGAACCGTCCGGGTGGAACGGCTGCTCGACCTCCAGGCCCATCCCGGTGTCTGGCACCTGGTCTCGGTCGTCGCGGGCGAGCTGGTGCCGGGCACGAATCGAGCGGACCTGCTGCACGCCACCTTCCCGCCCGGTTCGGTGACCGGCGCCCCCAAGATCAGCGCCCAGAGCGGGATCGCCGCGTTGGAACCGGAGCCGCGGGGCGCCTACACCGGGGCGCTCGGCTTCCTCACCCCGGCGGCGGGGGCGGAGCTCAGCGTGATCATCCGTACCTTCGAGGTGACCGGAAGCCAGGTCGAACTCGGCGTCGGCGGCGGGATCACCGTCGACAGCGTGCCGATGCGGGAGTGGTACGAGTGCCTCGACAAGGCCCGACCCTTGGTGCAGGCGGTCGATGCCGATCTCGCGGACCAACTGCGCGATCCGCCGCCGCCGATCCCGGACGTCCTCCGGGACGGCGGACTCATCGAGACGCTGCTGAGTCGAGACGGCACCGTCCTCCGGCTGGCCGCGCACCTCGCCCGCCTCGACCGATCCTGCCGGGAGCTGTACGGGTGGTCCGTCCCGGAGGATCTGGCGGCCCGCGTGCAGCAGGCGGCCGATGGTGCCCGCGCAGATCGGACTCGGCTCCGGGTTCGAGCTGAGCCGGCCGACGGCGGGATGCGGTTCAGCGTGGAGTCTTGGGCCGCTCCCCCGCCGCCAAGACGCCTGCGACTGGTTCGGCGGATCCGTCCAGCCTGGTCCTGGCGGCACAAGTGGGCGGAGCGGACCGCCCTCGGGGAGGCCGACCTGCTCCGGGCGGGCGGGTCGGCGGACGACCAGGTCTGGCCGTACTTTGTGTCGCCCGAGGGGCACGTGGCGGAGACGTCCCGCGGGAATCTGTGCGTCCTCGGGCCGGACGACGTGTGGCGCACACCGCCGGAGGACGAGCACGTCCTGCCCGGGGTGACCCGCCGGGCCCTGTTGCGGGTCTGGACCGATCTCGGCCGGCCGTACCGGATCGAATACATCGCTCCCGACGAGCTGCGGACCGCCCGCGCCGTGGTCAGCACCAGCAGCATCAGCGGCCTGGTGCTGGTGGACCAGGTCGACAACCTCCTGCTCACCGCACCATCCGGAGTGGTCGAGCAGGTGGCCCAGGTGAACCGACGGCTAGGGTTCAGCTGAGCGCGTCGCGGGCCGGGCGCTGTCGAGCTTAGGAGGCCAGGGGTGAGTCGAGTCCTCGTCCTGAACGGACCCAATCTGAACCTGCTGGGCCGCCGGGAACCAGCGCTGTACGGGACCTCGGGTCTCGCCGACGTCGAAGAACTGTGCCGTCGCGAGTCGGAAGCATTGGGACTGGAAGTCGAGCTGCGGCAGAGCAACCACGAGGGCGAACTCGTCGACTGGTTGCAGGAGGCGGGCCGCGCCGAGGAGGCCGGCGAACTGCTGGGGGCGGTGTTGAATCCCGGCGCCTACGGCCACACCAGCATTGCGCTGGCCGACGCCATCCTCGGCTCGGGATTGACGGTGATCGAGGTGCACATCACCAACGTGCACGCCCGCGAGGACTTCCGGCAGCACTCCTACATCTCTCCGGTGGCGGCCGGCGTCATCATCGGTCTCGGAGTGCAGGGTTACCCGCTCGCGCTGCGCGCGCTCAGCCTGCGCGCGCGGTGAGCCGCGCCCAGCCAGCCATGATCGCCTAGCGGGCTTCTCGAGCACCGAGTGCCCCGCGACACGGCGCGCCGGGAACGGGCGGGGGCGCCCCACGGAGCCGTTTCGGGCATAGATTCGAGCAAGGCTCCGTGAAGGATGTGACAGCCATGCATCACGCCCAGTACCGCCAGATGCCCAACAATGTCGAGATCCCTGCCCGGCCATCCACCGGTTCAGCGCGGTGACCGAGCGAGAGCGGAGCCGGAGCGGGCGGGGATGAAGGTCCTTCCCAGGACGCGCGACAGGATCACCGCCGCAGTCCGTCGGCGTCTCCGCCGACTCGCGCGCAAGTTCGCCGGGCCGCCCGCCGTCGAGGTGCGGCCTCGGATCGAAGGCACTGGTCGAAGACTTCACCAGCCGGAAGATTTCCGGCTGGATCGATGCTACCGCTGGACGCTCCTCCGGTTCGGGTCCGGCTCATGCTCAACGATCTCGAGGTCGCGGCCGCCTGGGCCACGACGCCGCGCACGGATCGCACCGCCGACGCCGGCGAAGCTCGGCGGTTCGATCTTCGACTGCGCGACGTGTGGGCATACGCAGGGCCCGCGCGATCGATTTCGGGTGCATGGCCGAGGATCGAGCGCTGGCGATCGTCGGTCACGGCACCGAGCTGGCTCCCGACCGCAGAGGCAAGCACGCGGTGCCGGATTTGCGGGCAAAGATGTGCCGCCGGATACGTGTTCGGGCAGACGGGACGATTGCAACTGTCCAAGAAGCACGACAGAGCCTGGCAAAATCGGTCATGGGCCTCTACCAAGAGGTTCGCGAGATCGTCGCTCAGGCGTTGGGATACGACCTCTTCCTGTTCTACGGCTCGCTGCTCGGCGCCGTTCGCGAAGGAACGGTCATCGGTCACGACGTCGACTTCGATGCGGCGTACGTCACGACACTGACTCACCCACGTGCGGCGGCGTTGGAGCTCCAGGCGTTGGGGTTGTTGCTGGTCGATCGTGGGTTACCACGTGCGTTGCGCTCATACCTCGCTGCACGTCTACAGCCGGGACGGCTCGGGGACGCGGATCGACGTGTTCCACACCTACTTCGATGCCGAGGGTGTGCTGTGCTTGCCCTTCGGGATGGCGGGCACGATCGACGTGACCACTGCGCAATGGAACGGTACGACCGAGATCGATTTCTGCGGTCGTCGGGCGCTGATACCGGCGAATCCTGAGCAGATGGCCGAACTCCTGTACGGCAGCGGCTGGCGCAGCCCTCAGCCCGGGTTCGACTGGGGTCGCGAGCGGACCAAGCGTGACTGGCGCGGGGTGCTGTCGGTGGTTGATGTCCAGGAGGTCTATTGGGCCGACTTCTACGCTCACCACACGTTCGAGGGAGGTTCGTCGTTCTTCGAGGCGGTGAAGGACCGACCCGATCTGCCCGCCACGGTGATCGATCTCGGTTGCGGCGACGGTCGCGATTCTCTCGCGTTCGGCACGACCGGGCGGACCGTGATCGGATTGGACCAGTCAAAGGTCGGGGTTCGCAATGCGGTGCAGAGGGCGTCAGAGCTCGGTCTCGATCATCGGGTGAGCTTCGTGCCCTGCGATTTCAGCTACGGCGACCGGCTCGCGGCCGAGCTGCGCTCCCTGGTGGATGGCACCGAAAGCCAGGTGTTGTTCTACCTTCGGTTCGTCCTGCAGGCCATTCCAGCCAACGTGCAAGAGGTCTTGTTGACGGAGATTGCTGATGTTGCCCGGCCAGGAGACCTGCTGGCGACCGAGTTCCGGACCGACAAGGACAAGAACCGGCCCAAGACCTACGGTAGCCATTTCAGGCGCTTCCAGAACGGACCGGCTTTCACTCGCAATCTCGCCGATCGGTTCTGCTTCTCGGTCCTGGCGGAAGACGAGGGAACTGGACTGTCCCCTACCGTGACGAGAATCCGGAGCTGTACCGGGTCATAGCTCGGAAACGCTGACCCGCGAGAGGCGCGATAGCTTGTAAGATTTCCGCGCTCACGAGAACTACAGGAAGCGAGCAGATGATCGGCACGTCCGAACAGTCCAGCGAGTCCCGAGGACCGCTGTTCAGCATCGTCGTCCCGGTCTACAACGTCGCGGCCTTCCTGCCGGCGTTCCTCGACTCCCTGGAGGCCCAGGCCTCCCCCATGACCGACAGCGAGCTGATATTCGTCATCGACGGATCCCCCGACGAGTCCGGTGCGATCATCCGCCGTTGGCTCGAGCGCTCGGTGCGTTTCGCTCGACGAACCCGGGTGATCGACCAGGAGAACCAGGGGCTGTCCGGAGCCCGCAACACCGGCCTGTCCCACGCCGCCGGCACCTGGGTGACCTTTCCCGACCCGGACGACGTCTTGGATCCCCAGTACTTCGGCCAGGTTCGGACATTTCTGGAGACGTCGGCGACGCCGCCTCACTTGCTGTGCACCCACGTGCTGATCCTTGACGACAAGACGGGCGAGAGCCGCAACGTGCATCCGCTGCACCGCAAGTTCGCCAGGGGCACGCAGCTGGTCAACATGGAGCACAACCCGGAGTACATCCATCTGCAGGCGGCATCGGGCTTTTATCAGCGGGAGACGATCGCGCAGCGTGGCCTGCTGTTCGACGAGAGCATCCGCCCGAACTTCGAGGACGCCTTCTTCACGGCTCTGTACCTCAGTGAGTTCGCCGAACCCCAGCTGGGGATCGCCGCCGAAGCGTTGTACCACTACCGTCACCGGCTGGACGGCAGCTCGCTGGTCCAGCGGAGCTGGGGCCAGGAGGGTAAATACACCACGGTCTTGGAGTACGGCTATCTCCGGCTGCTCCGGACGATCAAGGAGCGCCGGGGCGCAGTGCCGATCTGGGCCCAGAACACCGTCCTCTACGACCTGTTGTTCTACTACCGGCACGAGGAGAGTACCCACGGCGGCACCGCGGTGGCTCAGCCCGCATGGACCGACCGCTTTCACGCCTTGGCCGCAGAGATCTTCAGCTACATCGACACCTCGACCATCGACGCGTTCTCGGTGATGCCCACGAGTCGGCAACTTCGCGAGGCGCTCATCATCGGCTACCACCGCGAACGCACCGTGCCGACGGTCATCAATCTGATCCGGGTCGACCAGGATCAGCAGCTGGTCCAGATCCGGTACTTCTTTGCCGACGATCTCCCGGCCGAGGCCTTCCGGGCAACCGGCGTGGCCGTTCAACCCGTCTACGCGAAGGTCCGCGATCTCACCTACCTGAATCGGGTCTTGTTGCGCGAGCGGATCGTCTGGCTCCCGGCCACCGACGAGATCCGGGTTTCGCTCAACGGTCGACGGATGCCGCTCGACTTCGGTCCGATCCCGGAACCGGTGTACGCCGCGAGACCCAATCTGATCTGGCGGCAGCTCACTCGACGTCGCCGCGCGCCCGTGGCGACAAGAAAGTCAGAACGGACCGATCTGGAGCCGCAATCGACCGGAGTGCGGCGGGTCTCCCGGCCGCAGCAGCTGAGGCGTTGGGTCAAGACGAACCTCCCCACCGTCGCGCCTCTGCTGGCGCGGATTCCGATTCCCGGTCGCGGCGCCAACGCGGCGCTGGTGCCGGTAGCCTCCGGTCCGTTCACCGCCCTCGATCCCCGCGGAGACGAGCGGCTCCGCCGGCTGGCGCGCAGTCAGGCTGTGCGGGAGCGGTACGGGAGTGCCTGGACCTTCATCGATCGGGACACCGAGGCCCACGACAATGCGGAACACCTCTACCGCTACGTCCGGGCCGAACATCCAGAGGTCAACGCCTGGTTCGTCCTGCGCCGCGAATCCGGGGACTGGGACCGGCTGGCCGCCGACGGTTTCCGTCTGGTGCCGTTCGGCAGTCCGGACCACGTCCAACTCCTGCTCAACACCGACCACCTGATCTCCTCCCAGGTCGACCACTACATCGTGCGGCCACTGGACCAACTGCGCTTCGGCCGGAAAGCTTGGCGCTTCACCTTCCTGCAGCACGGGGTGACCAAGGATGATCTCTCCCGCTGGCTCAACAACAAGCCGATCAGTCGGTTCGTCACGGCCTCACCGGCCGAGCACCAGAGCATTGCCGGAGATCACACTCCCTACACCTTCACCGAGAAGGAGGTGAGGCTGACCGGCTTTCCGCGGCATGACCGCCTCCTCGACCTCCGCCGCCAGGTGAACCGCCCAGACGTGATCATGATCATGCCCACCTGGCGCCGGTCCCTGATGCGAGAGCCGGAGGGCGGCAACGCCCGAAGTCTCGTGCGCCCCCTGATGGAGACAGCCTTCTGGCGCTCGTGGTTCGACTTCATCGGATCGGAGGATCTGCGGGCCATCGCCGAGCGCGCCGGGATGGAGATCATCTTCATGCCGCACCCGAACATGCAGACCCACTTCAGCGCCGCCGACGTACCCGCGTGGGTCAAGATCTGCACCTACGACACCACCGACGTGCAGGAGTTGCTGGCCCGGTCGGCGGTGACCATCACCGACTATTCGTCGCAGGCCTTCGAGGCGGCCTACCTCGAGGGAGCGGTCGTCTACTACCAGTTCGACCAGGCCGACTTCTTCGGCGGCACGCACGTCTACCGCAAGGGCACCTGGGACTACCACACCGACGGGTTCGGACCGGTCGCGTTGGATCTGGCGACGGCCATCGCCGCCGTGGATGCGACCGTCACCCGAGGCGGTCCGGGCGAGCCGTATCTGAGCCGGATGCGGCGGGCCTTCCCGCACCACGACGGTCGGTGTTGTGAACGGACCTACCGGAGCATTCTCGGGCTGACCCGCCCACCCGGCTACAAGGAGACGCACCGTCCGGCGGTGGCCGTCCAGGAGAGCGCCGCACCAGTCGACGCTGCGGCTGACTTCCCGGAAAGCCTGCTGGCCGAGGAGCCGACAACCGTCGGACGCCTCCTGGGCTGAAGCGCCTCGCGTCCGACCCGGTCAGTGTTTGCGGGCCACGATGCGGTAGAGGTGGGGATCCTCCCCCTTGTACGGCGACAACCCGCGGCCCTCCTGCACGTCGACCACGGTGAAGCCGTAGCGTTCCTCGACCTTTAGGCCGAACGCCGGACCGTTCTGGAATCGCCGGTAGTGCTTTTGGTGGACCTTCTGCTCGGCGGCGTCTTCGTCGGTTCGGAACTCGGCCGCGAACCAGTCCCCCGGCCGAGCCAACTCAGTGATCACACCCATCAGGGTGTCCTGGACGTCTTCGGGAATGGAGTGCAGGAAGAATCGGGCGTAGAAGAGCTCAGGCTGTCCCGTAGAGGCGGCGAGTTCGGCCTCGAGGGTTGCCCGTAGTCGGTCCAGGTCGCCCACGTCGCAGGCGACGAAGCGGGCCGCCTCCTGGTGGTCGAGTTCGAGGGCCTTGCGACTGGCGTGGGCGACCCCGATGTGTGATCGGTCGATGCCGAGCACGCTCCGGCCTGTCGCCGCGAACGCGTACGAATCTCGGCCGTCCCCGCAACCGATGTCGATCACCCGGGACGGAATGCCCTCGGTCTCGATGATCTTGGCACAGAACGTCGAGCCACTGGTGTACTCGGTGTGGGCGTAGAAGTTCGCCCAATAGATCTCCTCGGCTGTCTCCGGGGTGATCTGCAAGTCGCGGTCACCGGCGGGACCCAGAGTGACCGGCCCACTCGGCGTGGTCACCAGCAGATCTCCGTTCTGGTGTTCAACGGTCAGTCCCGCATCGATGAGAGCGAAAGCGACCGCCTTCAATTCCTCGTTCCGGTCCCGCGGGCTCGACGCCGTGCTGGCGAAGCGCAGACCAGGCCCACGGGTGTCGCCAGGCGGCTCCTCGGAATCGGCAAGGTCCTCGGGCGTGAGCACGACATTGGCCAGCGCAGCGACTTCGGCCGCCGCACTGGACCAGCTACGGCGACCGCCGTCGGGCTCGTCCTCGGCGCGCGTCGCCCGCAGCCGGTGCAGGTACGGATCCTCGCTCTCCAGCGGGGACAGGCCGATCCCTTCCGAGCTGTCGGACACCACAAAGCCCAGCGTGCGCTAGCTCGTCGCTGACCGCGGCTGCGTCGAGAAAGCGACGGTACGGCAGCCGGTTCAGTTTGGGTCGCTCCGCGTCGGCCTGGCCGCGGAATTCAAGCGCGAGCACGTCGCCGGGCCGGGACTGCTCGGCGATCACCTGCAGCAGCGTGTGCTGGGTGTCCTCGAAGAGGGCATGCAGCAGGAAGCGGCCGTAGAACAGCACCGGCTCGTCGCCGAACCGGGCGGCGCCGACGGCGGACCGCAGCGCGTCGACGTCGTCGAAGTCACAGGCGCTGAAGGTCGGACGCTGTTCGTTGCCGAGATCCTCGGCTCGCTTGGTCGCCGCGCTGATCGCGGTCGAGCTCCAATCGAGTCCCACGACCTGGAATCCGGCCCGAGCGAAGCCCAGACTGTCCCGCCCGTCGCCACATCCGAGATCGAGTACCGTCCGGGGCAGTCCGTCGCGCCCGACCACGTCAGTGAAGAACGTCGACGGCTCCGCAAAGCTGTGGTGAGCCCAATAACTCATCCAGTTGACCAAAGACTGCGCCTTCGGCGGGACGCGGCCACCGCGGGATTTCTTCTTGCGGTCACGGGCCCAGGCGAAACCCGGGTTCGGGATCCGCCAGTTGGGGCCGTACATGGTCTCGACCATGGCTTCGGCGTGGTGGGGAATGAGACCGGTGGTCCGGGCGAACTCGATCTCCCGGGTGCCCTGCCATTGCTCGATCCGGAACGGGGTCGTGCCGGCGATGCCCCAGGGGAACTGGAGTACGCCCGCTTCGTCGAAGTACAGCTGGAAGATGTCGATGCGTTCCGGGCCGGAGAGATCGTCGAAGACGTAGAGGCACACGACCCGGCTCTCGACCCGGAACCCGCGCTCGAGCAGGGCCAGAGCGATCTCGGCCACTTCGGCTCCCACCTTGGCCGGATCTCGATGCCGGGAGACGTAACCAGCGTCGAAGTCGAAGTCATGTCCGATGAAGTTATGGTCCCGAACAGCGCCTAGAAGGGAGCCGTACATGAAGAACGCGTCATACCCGGAGATGTCCTTCAGAGCGGCGCGGACCCGGTTGTAGAGCCCGATGACCCGGTCCTGCCAGATCACGTCGGTGGCCTTCGACTCGTTGAGCACTCCGTTGGAGGCGATCACAAAACCCGCCTCCAACTTGGCCCGCAACTCCGACAACGGGAGCTGCGCCGGGTTGCGTGCGCCTGTAGTACATTCCCCGGCCGCTGATCGGGTAGCGGTACCCCGTCCAAGCGGACCGTGATCTGATCCTTCGGCCCCGTGTACTTCCACATGTCCTTGAGTTTGAACCGGAAGCTCCGGATCTGACCCTTCGCCGTCCGGTCGTCGGTCGGCGCGGGTTCCACATGGTCGACCTCGAGATCGTTGACGTACAGCCCGACCCGGACGGGACCGCCGCGGATCGCGACGTGCACCCAGCCCAGGATCTCCTTGCCGTTGAGACTCTCGACCAGCCCGGAGGCAGGGATGCTCCGATTTCGCCCAGCTTCGAGGCCGCCGGTTCGTCCGCCCAACAACCGGATCGCCCGAGACCGGGCTCGGCGGGTGACCTGCCGAGGCCTCTTTTCGAGCCCGTCGAACCAGTCGACCGACTCCGGCGTCCGGCTCAGAACTCGACTCAGTCAACGGCTTGGTCTCCACATCCTTCTCAGCGGCCAGCGGCATTCCCCGCAATATAGTCGGACGGCGCGGTTGTTCCACGTCGGCGCCACCGTTGACGCCACGTGTCGTGCGTCAGCTGCTGGGCTTCACCTGCCGGTCGAGCGCCGGCGGCGGCGGTTCCTGCGGATCCAGCGGGCGATCAGTGGCGGGCAGAGATCACGCAGCACCCGACGGACCCGACGCTGCCCGGCGACGCTCTCCTCCGCCTTACTGGTCAGGGACTTGGCGCGGGACTTGGTCGGAGGTTTCTTCTTCGCGGGTCGTTTGGCCTCGGGTTGCTTCGGTTTGTCCAACGCTGCCGTCGCGGTGGTCGGCGTCGCCGTGACCGGCTGGGGAGCGGTCGGCTGGGGCTTGACCTTGACGCGGAGGATGACGTGCTCCAGCACCCGGGACTGCCTCAGCTCGAAGCGCTGATCGGCCGCGACGAAATTCCGTACGGCTGCGAGGTAGGGCTCCGGGTCGTCGTAGACCCCGTACAGCTTCTGCTGGGTCACGGCGAAAGGAATGAGGCCTTCGTTGAGGACCGCGCCCCACACGGCGGCGGCCACCGCCGGGGTGTGGGGCGAGCGGAAGTCGTCGAAGACCACGATGCCACCCGGGCCCAGGATCGACTTCGCGTTGCGTGCGTCCTCGACGACCGGCTCGAACAGGTGCGAGGCGTCGACGTGCAGGAATCGGACGGAATTGGGCTCCACGTGCTCGGTGATCTCACTGCTCAGGCCCTGGACGATCTCGGGTAGATCGCCGCGCAGCGCCCGGTAGTTGCCCTCGAACGCCTCGCGGGTCAGGCTCGCGTAGCTGGCGTTCAGTTCCCGCCTGTTCTCCCGGTCAGCGCGGCTGTCGCCCAGGACGGCCTCGGCCCCGAAGAGATCCACCACCACGAACCGTTCACCTTCGCGTCGGTGCGATCCGATGATGACCGCACTCTTGCCGAGATACGCACCGAGCTCGACCAGGTCGCCCGGGACGTCGGTCTGGGCCTCCAACAATCGACTGAACAACATCCGGTCGACCCAGGGGAACCAACCGCGGATCTCTGCGTACCGACGCGGCGGAGAGGTGGGAACGGTCACGGCGAGAGCCTAACCGCAGCTGGCTCCGTCCCAGACGCGCCGACAGGTACCCTCGGGCCTCACGAGGAAGCGGCGCCGACAGGGAGACCCAGGAGGAGGCAGCGTGCCAGCAGGCGTGGCAGCAGACGTCCGGAGAGCGACTCGGCAAGCGGTGCGGGCGACCGCACGCCGGTTTCCGCGGGCCGGATCACTGGCCGCGGCCGGGATCCGGGCGACCAAGAGTCAGCTCCGGCAGGTCAAGTCCCGGATCAACCGCAAGACGTCGCCGGCTGCGGTAGCTCCACTGTTCGCCTCGCTGCGGGAGTTGCTGCTCCCGACTCGTGGCCGAACGGTCGTCGTGCTCGCGCCGGATGAGCTGACCCTACGGGCCCTCACCGACTGGTTGGGCGATCTCCAGACCGTTACGGCGCACGTGTTCGCGGCCAGTCCGCGGCCTGGCTGGAGCCGGGTGCCGGTCGACATCGCCGTCCACACCGCGCCGGACGCCGAAGCCGTTCACCAGGAACTGAAGCGACTGCCGCCGATCGATGTGATCGTCGATCTCGCTGCCGCGGACGGAGCCAGCCTGCGACGTTGCGGTCTCCTGTTCTGGCATCTCAGTCGTGGCGGGGTCTACGTCGTGGCCAGCCCTGACGGCCAAGCCGAGCTGAGCCCGGAGGTCCGCCGCTGGCTAGGGGCGGTGGCCACCGGGAGCCATGGTGCCCTCGAGGGCCGCGCCAGGATTCCCCGGGATCTGCCCGCGTCGGTCAGCCTGACGCTCGCCCGGCCGGAGGCCGGCGCGCTGGTCAAACGTCATGATCATCTTCTCAAGCTGCGCGACGCCGAGAGTGACGAGCTGTTGCCGAGAAGGGACCCGACGCTGGCCGCCACCAAGCTGGCGGTGCGAGCGGGAGGCTCCTTCCTTGCTCGCGACACCGTCGTTCACCACGTGGCGGATGTCGGTGTCGAATGGCCGGATGCCACCGTGGCCTACCCCGATATGCATCTGCGCCACTACGCCGGTGCCCTCAGCTACGGCACCCACACGCTGGCCTACACCGACCGATCGATCCTGCCCGAGTGCTTCCGGTGGCACCTGATCAAGAATCCGAGCAACCCGGCCACGGTGAACTCTTCGGCCGATTTCGCTCGGGTGCCGGACGACCGGGCCCCGACTCAACACCTCGAGGGCCCCTTTTATCAGGCCGATCCGCAGCATGGCGGCTTCGGTCACGTGATGACCGAGATGGTGGGTCGACTCTGGGGGTGGGAGGAGGCGAAGCGGCAGCTGCCAGAACTCAAGGCGATCTTCAGCGTGCAGAACGTCAAGGCGGTGACGAAGTCTCCCAAGTACCAGATCTTGCGGGCGTACGGCATCGCTGCCGAGGACATCGTGTGGACCAATCGCTTCGTCACGATGGACTCGTTGGTGGGAGCCACCGATATGTGGCACAACAACGTGCCGCACTACGTGCATCCGGATCTGCCCGAGGTGTGGGACCGGATCGGGGCCGGGATGATCGACCGAGAGCAACCGACATTCGACAAGATCTTCATCAGCCGTGGACCGAACTACCGCCGAAGAATCTGCCGGAACGCCGACGAGGTCGAAGCGGTGTTTCGCCAGCAAGGTTTCGAGATCATTTATCCCGAGGAATGGTCCCTCCCCCAGCAGGCAGCGATCTTCGCGGCCGCCCGGGTGATCGCCGGTTTCGGCGGATCCGGGTTGTTCAACCTGATGTTCGCCCAGAACCTCGAGGTGGCCATCTTTTTGAATCAGGATTCCTATTACCACCGCAACGAGCATCTCTTCACCTCGCTGATCGGCGGCACGATCCACTACTACTGGTCCCCGGCCGACCTGACGCAGGACGCCGGGGGCCAAAATGTCGCCGCGGCCGAATCCGCCTGGGACTTCGCGTTCGACCGGCACGGCGAGGATCTGCGGGGCCTTCTCAACTCGCTGTGAGCCCGCGCCGACGCGGTGGCCGAGCTCTGACGACGCCGAACCCCGGCTCAGTGAGCCTTGAATCTCGCAATCCAGTCTGCGTTGAGTTCATCGGCCTGTCGACGGTGCCGAACCACCAGTTGCCGATCGGGTGGCACATCAAGACCGAGATAGTCGAGCACCCTTTGGGCTGTGCGGGGCGGATCTGCCGCCAACTCCTCATACGTCACCTCGCAGGGCACGATGCTGTGGGCGGCGAACCAGACTGCCCAGTTCGCCTCGAATCTCTCGATCGTGGCGACGAGCCGACCAATCAGCACTTCGTCGTAATGAGGGTCCTGAGCTCCCGGTGCGACAGCCTCACCCGGATGCCAAAAATGGGTTTGCAGCGACCTTGCCCACGACACCGCCTGGGCCACGACATCGCATCGCCGCAGGTGAACAAATTCGAGTCGACCCAACGGGGCACTCAACAGGTCCACATCCGGTCCCGCTGGTGTGGATGCGGCGGCGGCAAGGCCATTGATCAGTTCGGGCAGCGTCTCCGCCATGATCCTCCCGCCGAAGACTCCGTTCGAAGTCCTGCCGGCGGTCAGCGCCGCTCGAACGAACGCTTCGTCGATTCGTCCATCACGCGGTCGTGCTATACGCCAGTCGTCGGCGTACGCATTCAGACTGTCACGATTGAAATAGGAGGCTGGGTGGCCAGCAACCCCAGACGACTCCAGCAGACCGCACAGCAGAGTACTTCCCGAGCGCGGCGTCGCGCAGATCAGGTATGAGTCGAAATCTGGGCCTGTCACAGTGGAAGACGGTAACCAAGGCGTTGATCTGGACCAACCGAATTCCCGTCGCGGCCGCACACCAGGTTCAGCCGGGATGTTAGTTGGGTCAGCGGTCGCAGCCGCCGTCTTTGTCCGGCCGCGAGAACGGCCGGCTGATCTCCTCGGTCCCCTTGTAGGCGTACGGATCCTCGCCGGCGACGAGAACGATGTCCCGGAAGTCCGCTATGGCCATGTGCTCGGACTCGGCCGGCGGTCGCCACGGGAGCAGCGATTCGGCGCTCATGTAGTGGTTGGCGAGAGCTCGCCGGTAGCCATGGCGACCCGAGTTCTCCAGCGACCGGTGCAGCAGGTAGCCGTTGAAGACCAACGCCGTGCCGGCCGGGATCTCGACGGGGACGGCCTGGTCGTCGGAGTAGGGAAAGTCGTAGGACTCGGTGGTGCAGTCGAAGCGGGGATCCGACTGCTCCCGGGCCGGGTAGATCACGCCCCGCCGCTGCGACCCCGGGAGCACCCACAAGCAGCCGTTCTCCACGGTTGCATCGTCCAGGGCGATCCAGACCGCCGTCAGCGACCGGTCGCGGGTGGGGATGAAGAACTCGTCCTGGTGCCACGCCTGACCCGGCTTGCCCTCCGACTTGATGAACAGCATGGACTGCATGGCCTTGACGTTCGGCCCGATGACCCGAACCAGGCCCTCGACGATCCGCGGTGCGTGCAGCGCGGCCCGCGCAGCCGCCGACACCTTGTGCGGGTAGTGGATGCAGAGGTACTCCCGGAGCAGTTCCTCATCCGAGACCGATGGCCGAGTACCCGGGTTGTCACCGGCCTGCTCGGCGTCCCGATAGCCGTAGCGAATCTCCCCGAATTCGCCGCGGCACAAGCGCACAGCGTCGGTGTTGATCGCCGCGACCTCGCTCGGGCTCAAGCCGTCGGCCAAAAGGGCGAACCCCTGCTCGGCGTAATGCCGGGCGAAGTCGGCATCCGCGCTCTCGAACAGCGGCAGGCCGGCCGGTGTCGTGGTTCGGGCGGGCAGGACGGCGGTCACGCAATCTCCCTCGGGTCGGGTCTGTTGAGTCTTCAGCCTCTCATCGGCTCGGACCCCGCAAAATGCCGGCAAGCGCCTCGGTAATATCTGAAAGTGACATCAGCCACAGTGGTCGTGCCGTCGTCGACCATTCAGGTGGCCAGCTACCCCGCCGGTGCCAGCTACGGACCCCGGCATTCCCGCGACTACGAATTCGTCTGGATTCTGCGGGGATCGGCGTTCTGGCAGACGCGGTTGTCCGGGATCGAGCCTTGGACCGGCGGCGACAGGCTGGTCCCGATGCACCCTGGGACTCTTGGTCTCGCTCGCCCCGGCGCTATCGATTACTACCGCTGGGATCCCGACGGCGAGACCATTCACGCGTACGTGCACTTCGCGATCGACGAACCCGGTGCCCTTCCCGACGAGGCGGCCTGGCCCCTGGTCCGCCCGCTGCCGGCCATCCCGGTCCTCGACGGGCTCTGTTCCTATCTGCTCGGGTTGGCCGGACAGCCGGGGGAGCTCGCTCGTCGACGCAGCGACCAACTGGTCGGCCTCCTGCTGGAACTCTTCGTGAGCGGGCCTTTCCCGACGTCGGAAGCCGCGCTTACGCCCGCCGTGGCGGCGATGGTCGAGACCGTGAGATCCCAATGGCGCGGTGGTCCGGTAGCCATTCCGGTAGCCGCGTTGGCCGGGGGTGCGGGCGTCTCGACCGGTCACCTGTTCCGCATCTTCCGACGCGAGTACGGGTGCACCCCGGCCCGCGCCCTCGAGGCCGTCCGGCTGGCGCGGGCCGCGATCCTGCTTCAACGCAGCAACGCGACCGTGGCTGAGATCGCTCATCGCAGCGGCTTCGCCAATCCCTACCACTTCTCCCGGCGCTTCGCCTCGGTGTACAACAACCCCCCAGGCGCCTTCCGTGCTCTGGCCGTGCCGCTTGACCCCTACGGTTTCCTGGGCGAAGCCGGATTGCTCCCATTGGCCCATGCCCTGCTGGACGCTTAGGTGGCCGGCCGGCTGGTCGGGACGATCCAACCGCTAACTCAAACCTTCCCGGCTTGAGGTGCGAAAGTGGGTTGGTGAGTGGAGGGCATGTCCACGCTGCCGGCGACCGGATCTCAAGACGAGAGGTTCTGCACGGCCAGCTGTGGTTGGAGGTTCCCGTCTCGGTCGTGGAAGACGACGGGCAGGAGTTGGCCGTCCTCCTCGAACCCGGGTCGCGCTTCCGCTTTCACGAGCACCCCTTTGGCCCTCATCCCTGGAGTGGTCGCGAGTGCTGGGTGGGACCGACAGTCCTGCAACTCCATCGTGACCACGACCTCTACTCGGTGTGGCGATTCTTCACCAACGGTCTCCCACAGAACTGGTACATCAACTTCGAGGCTCCGATCGTCCGGCACCCTCACGGCTTCGACACCGACGACTACGGGCTCGATCTCATCGTGGCGCTTGATCGCTCCATCCATTGGAAGGATGTCGACGACCTCAACAAGATGCTGCGTAGCGGTCGGATGACTGAACGTCAGGTGCTCGCCGTCCTCGCCGCCGCGGAGAAGGTGGCCGGCCTCCTCCGGGCTGGCGACCGGTGGTGGTCGCGCTGGGACGACTGGCGGCCGTAGGGATCCGGTGAGGATGCATCTTGCGACAACGACTCGGGTCTCGCTCGAAAGTTCCCGGCGGCGCCCCGAAGGCTCATTGATCTGCCCGCTCAGCGCGCTGCGGGATCGGCAGGGCGCCATCAGCGGCATGGTCGCGCCGTTGAGGCGGTGAAGCTCTCACGGACGGGGCAAAACAGTCTTGATCAGGAGCTGCTGGCCCGCGCGAGCAGATGCGCGCGCTCGATCTTGTTCGAGGTGAGTTCGGCGGCGCGCTTGAACTCAGCTCGAGCCTCCCCAGAGCGGCCGAGCTTGGCCAGCAGGTCGCCGCGCACGCTTGGCAGCAGATGGTAGTTGCGCAGCGCGGCAACCTCGAGCAATCCGTCGCTCACAGCGAGCCCGGCGGCCGGTCCGTCGGCCATCGACACGGCAACCGCGCGGTTCAGCTCGACGATCGGCGAGCGGGTCAACGCGACGAGGTCGCCGTACAGGGAGGCGATGCGCACCCAGTCGGTGTCCTCAGCACGCGGTGCTCTGGCGTGGCAGGCCGCGATCTGCGCCTGGATCGCATAGGAGCCGGTGCCGTCGATCTCCTCGGCCCGATCCAGTGCGGCGAGACCGTGGGTGATCAGCAACCGGTCCCAGCGAGCACGGTCCTGCTTGTCGAGCGTGACGATTTCGCCGTCGGGCCCGGTGCGCGCGCGAAGGCGGGACGCCTGGATCTCCATCAACGCCACCAGGGCATGGGTCTCGGACTCGCCGGCTGCCAACGAGGCGAGCATGCGGCCGAGACGCATCGCCTCCTGGCACAACTCGGCGCGTGCCCACTGCTCGCCGGTGGTCGCGGTGTAACCCTCGTTGAAGATCAAGTAGACGGCCTCGAGCACGGAGCTCAGCCGGGCGGCGAGTTCCTCGCCGACGGGAACCTCGAAGGGCACGTTGGCCGCGGTGAGGGCCTTCTTCGCCCGGGTGATCCTTGCTGCCATCGCGGACGTCTGCACCAGGAACGCGCGTGCGATCTCCTCGGTCGACAGTCCGGCGACCATTTTCAGGGTGAGGGCCACGCGGGCGTCGACCGACAGCACCGGGTGACACGCGGTGAACATCAGCCGCAGCACGTCGTCTTCTACTCCCGCGTGGAACTCGATTTCGTCCATCGGCATCTCGTGATCACTCAGCCCGCGACCGAGCAGTTCGAGCTTGCCCTGCAGCGTCACGGCGCGACGAATCGCGTCGACGCCGCGGCGGCGCGCCACGGCCATGAGCCAGGCGCCCGGGATGTCCGGAACCCCTGACTCGGGCCACTGTTCGAGCGCTGCGACGAGTGCGTCCTGAGCAAGGTCCTCGGCCAGCCCGACATCGCGAACGACACGAGCCAGGCCCGCGATCAGTCTGGCGGATTCGATCCGCCAGACCGCGTCGATCGCCTGCTGGGTCGCTGAGGTCACAACGACTTGTCGGTGAGGTCTGCGCGCCCGCGCTCCTCGGCCGTCACGATCTCGGTGGCGAACGACTCGTCGAAGTCCTCAGCGTCCAGGATCTTTCGGAGTTCGACCTCGGCGTTGCGCACCGGCGAGCGCTTGAGCCACTCGACGGCCTCCTCCATGGATGTCACCTCCCAGATCGAGTAGCCGGCTACGAGTTCCTTCGTCTCGGCGAACGGGCCGTCGATCACCGTGGTGTTGCCGTCGGCGTCGAAGGCGACCCGCTTGCCCTTGCTGGTCGGTTGGAGCCCGTCGGCGGCCAGCACCACGCCCGCCTCGACGAGCTCATTGTTGAACTGGTCCATCGCCGCGAACTCCTCGGCGGTACCGAACTCGCCGGACTCGGACCGCTCCGTCGCCTTGCCCAAAACCATGACCTTCATCGCTGACTCCTTCGCTCTGGCCGGGACCGGCCCCATGACCGATTCAACCCTGGCTTGCCGATGCGTCGAACGGGAAGGGCTGGATTCGACATGACGTGTGGCTCTTCTCGCGGCTGGCCAGCGGCTCGTGGTACGTGAAGGTTCTGCGGGCTGCTGCCGGTAGGTTCCTCGGGTGACGACGCGGCTCCACGACGATGAGCCGGACGTCAGTCCCGAGATCGTCCGGACGCTTCTCCGGCAGCAGGTGCCCGGGATGGCCGGGCTGCCGCTCGACCCACTGAGCAACACCGGCTCCGACAATGCGTTGTACCGGCTCGGGACCGAACTGGTGATCCGCCTACCGCGCTCCGCTGCCGCCGCGCGCAGGCTCGGCGTCGAACTCGATTGGCTTCCTCGCCTGCGCGGGCTTCCCGTCGCCATACCTGAGCTCGTACACGCCGGCACCTCGCAGGAGTCCTATCCGTTCAAGTGGGCTGTATTGCGGTGGCTCGACGGGATCGACGCTTGGGAAGCTCGGCACCGCCACGGCTGGTTTGGTTCCGACCTCGGGCACGACGTGGCCGCAGTGGTCCGGCATCTCCGGCGTACCGCCATTGCGGAAGCACCCGCCCGTAAACCCGGTGAGCGGGGTGGGCCGCTCGGCGCGCTCGACGACCGGGTGCGGTGGTGGCTCGACCGCTCGAATGGGCTCGTAGATGTGCGGGCTGGGCTTCGGCTGTGGAAGGAGTGCCGGGAAGGCACCGACGATGAGGTGGAACCTGTGCTGGTGCACGGTGACCTGATCCCGGGCAACCTCCTCGTGGCCGGCGGCCGGCTCACCGCGGTCCTCGACTGGGGCGGCCTCGGAGCCGGAGACCCCGCACAGGATCTCGGGCCTGCCTGGTCGGTGCTCGACAGGGCCGGCGCCGACGCCTTCCGCGGGGACCTTGACATCGACGAGGCGAGTTGGCTGCGGGCCCGCGGCTTTGCCTTGGAGCAGGCCATCGGCGGTGTCGTCTACTACACGCCGCGCCAGCACCCACTGGCTGCGGTCATGCAGCGCACCTTGGAGCGGCTCCTGTCAGGACACTGAACTCGAACGGCATGGGGGTCCCACCGACGGTCTGCTTTCGACGTTCAACCCCTCCGATCCTGAGGTTCCGCTGACCGGTCCAAAGCGGGCTGCAGCGTGATCAGCCGTCGGTGCATGAGGGCCAGTGGTCTTTCGCCCACTCTGGCCAGCCCGCCCAGCCCGCCGGCGGCCGGGGGATGTCGCCGCCATCGAGTTCCGCGGTGTCAGGAACCTCGAACTGCTGCCGCCAATGATCTACCTCGGCTTCACCCATGGGGAACGTCTGATGCGGTTCGGTATCCTGGCGCCGCGCTATCCGGGCGAGCTGGACGTCCGTGTCTACAGGCAGGTAGACCACCCGGCAGGCCGCCCCGCTCGCTCGTGCCAGCCAGCGCAAGGCCGACCGTTCATCGCGGCCCCAGAGCCCGTAGTCGAGCACGACGCTCGTCCCCAAACGCAGCGCCTGCAGGGCGACCGAGATCAGCCGCCCTTCCAGCACGAAGCGCTTGCCGTCGGCCATAGAGTCGCCGAACAGCGGAATCATCCAGTGATCCGGGGTCAGCCGGAGCGCCTGGTGCGTCACGGCGAGGTGTTTGGCTCGGGTGGTCTTTCCGGATCCGGGGAGCCCGACCATCAAGAGCAGCGTGGCGACGCGCGGGCCCTGCGTGGCGACGCTCCGAGCCCCGATTTCGACCGACTTTGACCGCGGCCCGTCGGGCCGGCCGTCCGCGGCAGCCGATCCGGCTGCGGACGGGTCTGGGTGTGGGAATGCTCCTTCGTACTCTGCATCGGAATGCTGCGACTGAGACATGACTCTCCTGATCAGGCAGATGGACCCGGCAGCGCCGAAAAAGCGAATGGCTGCCGGAAGACACCGATCCGGCGGCAGGCCCTCGTACTGCCTCAGAAAGGGCAGACAATGAGGCCGCAGTTACCTGCAAACCCTGGTACCGCCGTTAAACGGCGGTCCGTGTGACCATGACAGCGAAGCAACCCATGCCCTCACCATAGCCGCCGGTCTCGACGGCAGATGCTGGCGTACGGCTGTCACGCAGGGCAGCGACCGGTAGAACTCCAGTCGCTCTTCCAGCCAAGCCGAAGGGTGACGGCTGGGACCGCACCAACCCTTTGCGGCGGTTGGCGTCCCGGGCAGACTTTCTCACTGATCCACGATGGGAGTCCGGGCTTGACCGCCTGGCCGGGACGGATCTGCGCTGCGGCCTCGAGGTCTTCTCACCGCAATTGCCCGAGCTGATCGCGGTGGTGCGACGGCATCCCGACATCGGCTTCACCGTCGCCGTCATGGGCTGGCCTCTTGCGCACGACCCCCAAACCGAAGCCCAATGGCGGGCGTCCATGACCGCGCTCAACCGGTGCGACAACACCGTGGCCAGCATTTCGGCGGTGGATTGCATCTTCGGGCTCGACTGGGACGAGCGCCGCGTCATCCCGTGGATCTCGGTGCTGCTGGAGTTGTTCGGCACCGACCGCTGCATGTTCGGCAGCCACCTGCCGATCGATTGGTCTGTCCTACGGCTTCGACCTGCTCTATCAGGCGTACGACCGCTGTCTCGGCGGCTGTCCGCCGATCGGTGGACACGCCGCTCGTCCGGCCGATCCCGCGATCGACCGATCCCTCCGCAGCAGACCGTCCCAGACGATGGTGAGAACCGGGGAACCGCACCGGACAGGACAAGGAGCAGGATCGATGAGCACCCTCACCACCCACCAGGACCGGCGAGCCGACCGAGCCTGGACGCCCGGCGCCATGGACCTCGACGCCGTGGCGGCCGTCTTCCGTCGCAACATGGCGGCGCTCGTCAACGAGCGTGAGACCAGACGGCAGACACGCATCCCGCCGTCGCACGTCCGGGCCGCCTGACCCAGGCCCCGCGCGCCCGAAAGAATCGGGGACTCCATGGCTGCAGCTGTCGATTCCTGCCCGGCACCTACGTCATAGAGGTGACGTCATTCACCGTCAGCCGGCACCAGCTGGCCGACCGCAACGAGGAGGACATGATGGCGAAGTTCCTGTACGTGTACACCGGTGGCCAGTCGGCGGAAACGGCCGAAGCCCAGGAGGAGGCCATGCGGGTCTGGGGAGCCTGGTTCACCGCTCTGGGTGACATGGTCGCCGATATCGGCAGCCCCCTGGGATCCGGAACGACGGTCACGTCTGGCGGTGCAGCCGATGGCGGCGCATCAGGACTCGCGGGCTACTCGGTGGTCACCGCCGAGTCGCTCGCAGAGGCTGCCGCGAAGGCGGCAGGATGTCCAGTCGTGGGGTCCGGCGGCAGCGTCGAAGTCTACGAAGCGCTGCCCATGTGACCGAGGGCCGGCTCCTGGCCGAGCCGGCCACGGGCTGGGGGTGGCCGCTGCGGCTCAGCGCAATTCGACGAGGTCGAGCATCGAGAGCGACCAGTGGTGGACCCCGTCGAGTTTAGTGGCGAACGCCGGGTTCACCTGGGCCATGCCGGTGTACCAGAGGTCGAACGCGACCTGGCGCAGCGCGATGAAGTCATCGAGATGGATGACGTCGATATCCCGCCATGCGCGGTAACCAGACAGCAGCGCCTCCCGAAACACGGCGTAGTCGCGGCGGTCCCGCAACTCCCACAGCGACACGGCGAGTTCGTACAGGCGGGCGCCGGTGCCGCAGTCGTCGAAGTCGATCAGCCGGACGTCACCGCGGTGGAACAGCGCATTGCCCAGGTGCAGGTCGGCGTGGATGAGCCCGATCCCACCGACCTCGGGCATGATCTCGGCCATCCGAGCCTCGACCGCCTCGAAGCGAGTCCGGACGTCCGCCGGCAGGAGCGTCCAGCAGCCGCGGGCCGATGTCGCGCCATACACCATCTCGTCGCCGAAGAAAGTGTCGTGATCCCACCGGATGCGCACGAAGTCGGGTGGCGGCGTCCACGCGTCGGCCTGGTCGTGCAGACGCGCCATCGCGTCACCGAGGCGACGGAGGTGGACCGGGTGAGCGGACGCCTCGTGGATGCGCCCGTCCATCCAGCGCAGCACCGAGCAGATCCGCGTCTCGCCGGCCGCGGACGCCTCGACAACCCAGGCGCCGTCCCGGGCCGCCAGCGGCTCCGGCACGGCCAGATCGGTGTCCATCCGGAGGGCCCGCAGCCACGCAAGCTCAGAGCGGATGGCGGCCGCGGAATCCACCTCGCGGCCGTGCCGGTGCGGCCGGTGCACCCTGACCAGGTGCCGGCCAGCAGCGCTGTCGTACCGGAACGTGGTGTTCTCTCCGTGGGCGACGAACGTAAGTCGTCCGCTCGGCAGCCGGTAGCGGCCGAGCGCGGCCAGCGCGACCTGGCGGAGCCGGGCTATCTCCGCACGTGGTGGACGGCATCCCGCCACTCTGACCCAGGCCCATCAAGCGAGCAACCGCAGCCTGGTCAGAAGAGGGTCCCTGAGGTGTCCCTATGCCGCCGCTCGCGGCGTGACTGGCGCTGGCGTCCAGCATTGGTGTGCGGTCACGGGTCGGTCTCGCCGGCAAAAATCGTGAACAAGGCGGCCTGCGGGTCACGGACCATCGCGATGCTGCCGTGGCCGATGGCGACGGGTGGGATTGGCTGCTGTCCGCCGAGTGGGCGCACCCGGCAGCGGTGCCATCTGCGCCGTCGACGCTGACGTAGCTCAACCAACTCGGCATCGACCGCCAGCCCCTTCACCTGGCCGCCAGATCCTGACCGCGACGAGACCTCAACTCAGGCGAGTTCGACATCGCCTGATGGCGCATCTTCGCCAGCGGCGCGACAAGCTCGTACACGTTTCCGTCGGGTCCGCGGAAGTGCTGCCAGCTGGGGCCGGGTTCGCCCACGAGTTCGATGCCGGCCTCCCGCAACTCCGCGACCGCCTGGGCCAAGTCGGAGACCTCGAAGCCAACCACGGGGCCGGTCTCGAAATGCCCTTTGCCAGGGTATTGCCGGCCGAACACCTCGACGTGCTGCCCGTCGGGGAGTTCGAAGACCCAGAAATGCGGCTCAGTGTGGACCAGATCGAGACCCAGCACGTCTTGATAGAACAGTGCCAAAGCCTCGGCGCGATCAGTGCGCGTCCCGCTCCAGCCGAGGCCCCGTACGTCCATACCTGAGTATGAACCCGTACAACCACGGGATGCTCGTGCCGCGGCGAGTCGCCCGGAGGTGCTCGGCCCGCCACCCGTTTACCTCGTGTCGCGCCGCGTTCTTATCGGATCGAGGTCGTTTCCCCATGCGGGACGGTCGGCTTTCCTGATAGTCCACGGTCGTGGAGCGAGGACTCCACCCACCAGTCCACGAGCGGCTGCAATGCTCGGACCAGGCCTTCTCCGTGCGGGGTGGGTGCGTAGGTGATCTGAACCGGCATGGTGGGGACCACGGTGCGCTCGATCAGCCCGCGGTGCTCCAGCTCGCGCAGCCGTTGGGTGAGCATTCGGTCGGAGATGCCAGCGGAGAACCGACGATACTCGCTGAACCGCCGGGCCCCGACGTAGCCGGCGATCAGCACGACGCCGACCCAGCGACGCCCGACCAACTCGATAGCGTCCTGAGACGTGCGACACACCTCGCTGTCGTCGTGCAGGGCCATGACCTCACGGACCTTTGCCACTTACTCAGAGTAAGCAACTAAGGTTCTCCTGGCCAGCCGCTCGGCGACGCCTGACGCTGATGTCATGACGAACCCGCGAGAACAGTCCTTGGCCGATCAGCTGCGCTGGGTGCACGAAACACTCCGCCGCGACCTCGCCGCCGTTCGGCAACTCGCCGACCGGGTCACCGACGGGGCGTCCCCGGCCGAGGTGTCGGCCGACCTGCGGGCGCTGCGCAGCCGTGGCCCGCTGTTCCAGCTCCGGGTCAACTGGCTGAGCTACTGCCAAACCCTCGGGGCTCACCACCACAACGAGGACACTGGTGTTGTTCCCGGCCGTCCGGCGCGCCGCGCCGCACCTGACGGCGGCGGTCGAGCGGCTGGAGGCCGACCACCTGATCGTCGCTGCCCTGCTCGACCGGATCGGCGGGCTCGCCAACAATCTGACCGATCGGCAGCCGCGGCTGGAGCTCGCCGCTGCGCTCGACGAGCTCGAGACGAACCTGCTCGCGCATCTGGAATTCGAAGAGGCGGCGCTACAACCCGTTCTCGATTCCTGGAACGCATCGGCCGATCAGATGCCGAGAGAGATCCGCGCCGAACTGGTCCGCCGGGCCGGCTGATCGGTTCCAGCTCAAACCCCTACCCTCACACAAGAAGGAGATCTTGATGTCAGCGTTCCTGTTTGCCACCACTCCCGCCGCCGGACCTACCCTGCCCGCGTTGCCGATCGCCCGCGCCCTGATCGAACGTGGACACCCCGTCCGCTGGTACGCCGGGGCCGCCTTCGCCGACCGGATGGCCGCCGTCGGTGCGGCATATCTGCCGATGAGCGCGTACGACTACAGCCCTACCGGCCTGGACGACTACTTCCCCTGAACGCGCTCGCAAGCGCGGCCTGGCCAAGATCCCTCACATCGGGACCCTCTGCGCCGATCCGCGCTGGAGGACGAGACCGGCTGATGTCGCGGTCGGCGACGTTGCGCTGGCCGCTGGCCCGCTGCTGCACGAGCTCGGTGGCCCACTGTTCGCCAGCTTCGGGATCAGCACCGTGGCGGTGCCCGGCCCGGACCTGTCGCCGTTCGGACTCGGCCTGCCGCCAGCCGCCGGTGGCTGGCGGCGACTGCGCAACCGGCTGTTGACCAAACTGATCGACCGGATGATCACCCGGCCGTTGGCCGACAGGATCAACGACGTTCGCGGCAGCACGGACTCCCGGTGAGGCGCGACATCAGCCTGGCCTCACCCGGCCCATCCCAACGGGCGCATGTATTGATCTGCGCACCCAGCGAACTTCCGCCAGGCAGCTGCGTACCGGCGTCCGCGGCTGCTGGCCGATCGTCGGTACGGCCAGGCGGCGGCCCGGGTGCGGCGCGAGATTGCGGCATCGGGCCGTGCCGAGGGCGCCGCGACCCTGCTCGAAGACCTGGCCGGGAACCGCACCCAGGCGGGTCGGACGTCGGCGGAAGCCTCTTGAGGCTCGCCTCAGGCTCGTGCGGATCCATCGCTGCGGGTTCCGCTTTCGACAGAGCCGGTGTCTCGTAGCAGGGTCCGCATGACGGCGACCATCGGCGTTGTTGGGAGACGAACCGTACGACGGGAGTCCGGGCTGTTTCGCTCGTTGCGGTCGCAGACGACCCCGTCCGGCGGTGATCCCGGGGCCGTTCGATTGTTGCGGGAACTCTGAATTCCTAGCGGTGCGTCCCATCGATAGTCTCGGTTGGGTCCGACGGTAGGAGACCTGACTTCCGGTGATGACGACAGATGGGACCATCGACGCTCTCGCTGCGTGGGCGGAGGACCGCGAAGACGTTCGAGGGCTGATTATCACCAGCACCAGGGCGATCCCTGGTGCGAAGCTTGACGCTTACTCCGACTACGACGTGACCGTCGTTGCTCGCGATGTGCAGGGCATGATCGACGACACCAGCTGGCTGGGCGTATTCGGAGAAGTGCTGATCTCCTATTGGGATCCGCTCGAGACTGACCCGGCGACCGGGGCAGAGCACGTCGGCAGCATCACCAATTACACCGACGGTCTCAAGATCGACTTCAGTCTGTGGTCGCTGCAGCACTACGCCGACGTCTTATCGGAGTGCCCTATGTCGCCAAGTACCTGCTGCGTGATGAGCTGCTGCCGACCAAATGGGTGCTCGACTTCGACATGCGCTTCAACTACCTGCTGCCTCTCCTGCAATGGCGAGTGCAGTGCGATCATGGCTGGTCGCTACAGACCGGAAACCTCGGCAGAGGTCTGAAGGCGCATCTCCCAGCCAAGACCTGGTCTGAGCTCGAGCAGACGCTCGGCGATGCCACCCCGGAAGCGAACTGGGACGCATTGTTCGACATGATCACGCTGTTCAGCCGCGTCGCCCGCGAAGTCGCCGACCTCCTCGATTTCACTTTTCCAGAACGGCTTATCACTCGCGTCGCCGATCATGTTCGCCGCATGCGCGATGGCGCGTTCGCCGTCGAACCGCTGCAGTCCGGATAGCGGTCGAGTGTGCCCAGGACATGCCGGGTAACGGGTCCTCGAGACGAGGTGAACGCGGTCGAACCGTCCGCCGAGTGCTGGGTCACCAGCGAGAAGGCGCCCAGAGTCATCGACTTCGTGTTCCCGAACCGCCGGTAGCCCAACCGGCGCGATTCCGGTCCGCGGTGCGGCGGGTCGAATGGTGTCGGTACCAGAGGTCAGGATGGATGCGTGGCCACGGTCGACGACGTCCGGGAGGTGCTCGCGGGTTTGCCGCGGAGCAGCGAAGTGCTGGTTCGCGATCGGGTGAAGTTCCGTGTTGGTCAGATCGTGTACGTCGCATTCAGCCAGGACGAGACTGAGATCGGGTTCGCCTTCCCCAAGGAGGAACGCGCCGCCCTGGTGGCGGCGCGGCCCGGCGTGTTCTTCCTCCCCCGCGAGTCGGAGCTGCGCTTCCACTGGGTCGAGGCGTGGCTTGATGCGCTCGACGCGGGCGAAATGCGCGAGCTGGTACTCGATGCGTGGCGGATGGTCGTGCCGCAGCGGGTCGCCCGCGAGGTGCTTGGTCCGCCAGCCGCGGGCCGTGAGCCGGGCTGAACCGGGTAGCCATCGCGCACGAGGTTCAGCGGACTGGCCGGATAGCCAATCGCCGTGTTCTGGGCTCTGTTGCCCGCGCCCAGTACGCGATGGCCTTGCGGGATGTCGACTCCCCTCCCAACATCAGCTGAGCAACATGCCCTGGGCATCGTGACCCCAGCGGATCTACCATCTGCTCTGAGTTCGTCGAAAACGACCTTGGGTACGGCAGCGACGTTCCGTATTGCCTTCGGCGCGGGCGCTTCAGCCATCTTGACGCTGACCGTGTGCCTCTTCTTCACTCGGCCGGAGGATGATCCGGTCGGCTCCCGTCTCTACCCGCCCCTCGTGATGGCGGTGGCTCTGCTGTTGATCGCCGAAATCATCAGCGGGCCGATCGCCGATCATGCCAAGAACCGACCCGAGACCGCTCAGAGGCTGGGTACCGCGGAGACGTACAAGATCGTCTTCATCGCCGGCTCGCTCACCCTGTTCCGTTTGGGCCTGTGCCTCCTCTACACGGCCCCGGACCCGGTGACCGGCGTCGAGGATCCCATCCGCGACCGCCTGGGCTCCTCGATCTTGACGGGAGGGATGGTGTTGTTGCTTGCCGGGTTCATCACCGGGTTCATTGCGGACATACACAAGAAGCGACGCGAGCGCCGCCAACCGGTGTCGGAGCTGAACGAACCCTCGCTGCGCTAGCTCCACTCGGACGGCTGGCGGCGTGGCTCAACCCGGGCGGAGGTCAGCGACCGGCAGGCCGCACTCGATGTGCAGGCGGGCGGCCACGAGCGAGCGGTGGCATGCTTCGGGATCGCGCTCGACACAGAAAAGGGCGGTCACCGAGTCGCTCGGAAGCTCCGCCACGAGCGCGCCGAGGTCGAACGGGTCGAGGATCTCACGGGTGTAGCGCTCGGCGTACTCGGGCGCGAGCGCGATGCGGTTGCGCTTGCCCACGCCCTGGCGGTCGTCCTCGCGGTATTGGAGCTGGCGCAGCTCGGTCGTCGGCGCCAGGCCCTTGACGTGCCGGTAGCCGATGTCCGCCGCGGCGAGCGCGCGCTGGAGCTGGACAGAGTTCGCCCAGGAGTAGTCGGGGCCGCGTACGCCGCGGCGCTGGCGGAGGTCGAGCAGCAGCCCCACGCCCGCGCCGGTGAGCAACTCGCGAAAGGTCCCGGCCGTGAAGCCGTAGACGCCGATCGTCGCGATTCGTGCCGGCACGGTCATCTCGTGGGCCCGTCCCGGGCCGAAAGCAGGCAGAACTCGTTGCCCGATGGGTCGCTGAACGTCCGCCACGGCAGAACTCCCCAGCCCGGGTGCAGCTCACGCCCGCCATGCTCGGCGATACCCGCCGTGACCAGGTCGGGATCGTCGCCGGACTCGAGGCGGACGTCGAAGTGCAGGCGATTCTTCGTCGCCGGCTTCGGCTGCAGCTCCGGGCAGAACTCGAGCAACAGCCCACGACCGGACGGGTGACGCAGGACCGTCGACGAGCCACCCGGCACCCTCACATTCGCTACGGGGACCCAGCCGGTCAGCCAGGACCAGAACCGGGTGTCCGCCGGCGGATCAGCCGCGTCGATCGGAACGGCCGCGATCGGCCCGGTTCCGACGTACTCCGCCCGCTGCTCCATCACACAGAACGCGTTGCCCTCCGGGTCGGCCAGCACCACCCACGGGACGTCGCCCTGTCCGATGTCGGCGTGGCGGGCGCCCAGCCCGAGCAGGTGTTCCACCACCTCCCGCTGCCCGGGACCCCCCAGCAGGTCCAGGTGTAGGCGCACCGGCTCCGATGGGCGTTCCGGCACACGCTGAAAGCACAGGTCCAACACCGGCCCACCGTCGACGGACAGTCTGGTCTCGTACCCGTCCGGTTCGTCGGTCAACACTTTCCCGCCGACCGCGGCCTGCCAGAAGCGTCCCAGGCGCTGCGGGTCGCTGGAGTCGAAGACCAGGTTCTCCAGATACATTGCGTGACGGGTCTGCTGGATCAGGCGGGGGCGGGGGCCGGACGGCCGATCAGGTCGCGGGCGGCGTCGAGGAAGCCGTCGGCGTAGTGCGTCTCGGGGAAATCACCGAGGTAGTAGATGCGCGCGGCGCGGCGCGCGTCGGCGAGCGGATCCGACCCCAGCAGGTCGTCGTAGACCTCCGCGAGGTTGGCCAGATCGTCGCGCAGGACGTAGGCGGCTCGGGCGGCCGGCGCGGTCGCGAGCAGCTGCTCGGTGGTCTGGCCCACGGCAACCATCGAGAACGGCTTCTCGGACTTCAGATAGTCCGAGACCACGGCGGAGACGTCGGCGACCATCGCGTCGGAGGCGTTGAAACAGTCCTCGATGCTCATCTCCTCCTCCGCGGCCCGACCCCACAGGTGGGCCCGGCCGGTCAGCCGTCGGTCTTCGTCGAGCATCTTGGCGATGGCCCGCATCGCAGTCCGGTCCTCGGCATAGCGCTCGTTGAACGGATGAGCCCGGAAGATCACCCGGATCCCCCGCCGGAGGAGCTCACCGACGATGCGTTCCCCCACCGGGAGCGAGTACACCCGGGTGTCGGCGTACGGACCCTTCCAGGTCGGCGCGTACAGGACGGTGACGTCGCTCAACGAGGCGACCGGTCCTCGGGCCAGCTGGATCCGCTCCACCTGCGGACGGCCGACGATCTGGAACTTCTCCGGCGGGATCTCCACCTGATGGCGGGCGTACCGGTCGACGCCGGCCTGACCGGCCACGAACAGTCGGTCGTAGATCGCGTGCACCGGGTTGTAGCACGCCGGTTTCTCGGAGTCGCCGTGATTCAGCCACACGTGGGTCAGCTCCCGGCGCTCGATGAAATGGGTGTTGCGGACAGCGTTGTTGACGTAGAACGCCGTCGTCATCGTCGGCAGCACCGCATCCTCGAGGCTGCGCAGGGTGGGCCGGAAGAGGACCGGAACCGTGCTGTCCAAGTCGGCGATCACCCGGAGCATCGCCATGGTCCGGGTGATGATCACGAACGGGCTGCCGATCCGGCGGAAGTACGGGAGCCACATGCCCACCTGGTAGTCGGCCCCGATCGTCGACCCGAAGTAGACCGCGAACCGGGGTCGGTACTCCGCGAGGGCATGCAGCAACTGTTCCCGGGCCGTCTCGATCGCGGCGATGCGGACCAGCCCGTCGCGGCTGGTGATCACCAGTGGGATCAGCGTCAACGCGGCAGCGGCGAGCAGGACGACTCCCGGACCGTTGAAGATCTCCAGCAGCCAACCCATGATCAGCACGGCGACATTGCTGGCGAACAAGACTCCGGTGGGCATCCGGGGTCGTTTGGGATCGGCGACTTCGGCGAGGTTGGCGACACCGGTGCCCGAGGCGGTCACGGTCGAGCTGATCGTGACCTCCGCGACGGTGGCGAGAACCATGACACTGGCACCGACACCCACCGACCAGTCGGCGCCGGACTCGACGAACCAGATGATCACGAGCGCTACCGCCAAGACACTGCGGGCCGCGACCGTCGTGCCGAGCAGGCGGTCGAACGAGATCCGGCTGCGGACGGCCCGTCGGCCCCCGATCGCGATCACCGCGATGATGCCCAGGGCGAGCACCGAGGCCGCCCGAAACGCCCCGGAGCCGGCCGCCAGCACCGTGAGCAGGGCCGCACCGGCGAAGGCGGCGTCGCGGCCGTAGACCGCGAACTGCGCCCGGAGCCGCTCGACCAGCGGACCCGAGATGCCGTCGTCGATCGTGTCGTCGACCGCTTCGCCGGTCACATCCGCCGGCCGGTCGATCGTCTCGATGCACGTGCGGACGAACAGATCGGAGTACCCCTCGGCGGCCGCATCGCCGAGATAGCGGGCCCGCATCCTGAGCCGGTCGGTACGCATCGGGTCGGCACCCAGGAGTTGGTCCAACACCGCCGACAAGTTCGTGAGTTGTCCGTCCACGACGTAGGAGGCGCGCGCGATGGGGTACTCCGCCACGAACTGCTCCGGCGGACACGGCACGGCCACCATCGCGAACGGCTTCTCCGAGAACAGGTAGTCCGAGACCACGCTCGACACGTCGGACACCATCGTGTCGGACAGGTTGATGCAGTCGATGATGCCGAGCTCGTGCTCGGCGGCCGCCCCGAAGCGATGGGGGCGACCGGTGCGAGCCGCGTCGTCGCCGAGCAGCTTCACGATACGTTCGATGGCGGCGACGTCGTCGGCGAAGCCGTAGCTGAACGGGTGCGGGCGGAAGATCACGGTCAATCCGCGGTCCAGTAGCGCGGAGACGATGCGCTCCCCGACCGGCAAGGAGTACAACATCGTCTCGGAGACATGCCCGCGCCACGTCGGGGCGTAGAGCACCGTTTCCGGTCGGGTGCCGGCCTCGCCCAGCTGGACGCTTTCGACCTGAGGTCGACCCACGACCCGGAACTTGTCCCGTGTGATGGCCACCCCGTGGTCGGCGTACCGTTCGATGGCGGCCGGTCCGGCGGCGAAGATCTGGTCGTACATCGCGTGGGTCGGGTTGTACGACGGGGGCTTGTCGGAGTCCCCGTGGCCCAGATAGACGTGGGTCAGCTGCTTGTAGCGGACGAACGCGCCGTTCCCGGAGGACGCATTGACGTAGAAGGCCGCGCGCAGGGACGGGACGATGAGGTCGTCCAGGGTGGCGACGTCGCGGCACGTGATCACCGGATCGTCAGTGCCCGCGGCGATGGCCGCGGCCGCGGTGTTGGTGCGCGCGACGATGACGAACCGCCGGCCGGTCCGCCGGAGGTACGGGAGCCACATCAGGACCTGGTACGACGCGGCGTCGGGTCGCGAGGTGTAGACCGCGAACTCCGGAGCGAAGGCCGCGACGGCTCCGCGCAAGGAGCGCCGGATCGCGCGGCCCGCCCGCACCCGGTGGATGCCCCGCACCAGGACCAGGGTCGGGTAGATCAAGGTGATCACCGTCGTCAGCAACCAGACCCAGGCCGGGAGGCCGGCCACGGACCCGACCACGCCGGCGCCCAGAGCAGCGAGCCGCACCCGCCGTCCGAGCCGGTCCCGGCCGATCCCTCGCGGAGCCGGCGTCAGGCCCGGCATGTTCGAGACGAACGGGATGTGCAGCGACGACAGGCGGGTGAGCGGAAGTTCAGCGACCACGGCCGCCCCGGCGACCAGTACGGCCACGGCCGCGACCGGCCAATCCGGACGTCCGAAGAACTGGTAGGCAACCCCGACGATCACGCAGAACTGGACCGCAACACTGGCCGGAGCCGGAATACGCCCCCGCGATGAGCTGCCGTGGGCCACCCACAGCAGGGCCAGGGCCGCGAGCATGAGGACCGCCGCCGGCCAATGACTGCCGACCAGGCTGGAGAGCAGCAGTCCGGCGGGCACGGCGGCCCCGACGGCGGCGGTTCTGAGCAGTGAGGAGACCAGCCGACGAGATACCGAGATCTCTTCGCCGTCGACCGTGTCCTCGCCGCCATCGGTCGGGGCGTCTGGCTGGGCCATGCTCGCTCCCCCGCCCTCTCCTGGTACGTCCGTGCCTGCGCTCGAGCCGAAGTGTACGGAACGGCGCTGCCGGATCGGCGCTCCGACAGGCGTGTGAGCCCGGTCGGCCGGCTATCGCTGGCTATGCTTGGCCGGACGTTCGTACGGCGCCCGTTCTCGGCGCTTTCTCGATCACCAGGAGTGCCCCATCGTTCTCGGCCGCCTGCACCGGGCTCTCGCCGGCCGGGGCAGGAACCTGGTGCCCACGGCCGTCAAGCAGCGGCAGCGGCGTCGGCGGTCGCCCGAGGCAACCGACCGCGAACCACCGCTGATCTCCGTCGTGGTCCCGTTCTACGCGGTGGAGCATTATCTGTCCGACTGCCTGACCAGCATCCTGACCCAGTCCCACCGGCAGCTCCAGATCATCCTCGTCGACGACGGCTCGCCGGACTCGTCACTGACCATCGCGGAGTCCTACGCTCGGCACGATCCTCGGGTGGAGATCATCCGGCAGCCGAACCGCGGGCTCGGTGCCGCGCGCAACACCGGGGCGGCCGCGGCGCACGGCGAGTATCTGACCTTCGTCGACTCCGACGACACCTTGCCGCCGAACTCCCTCGCGCTCCTGGTGGAATCCCTCCAGCGGACCGGATCCGACTTCGCCGTCGGCAGTCTGAACCGATTGGTGGGCACCTCCCGCCGGATCCCGCCGTGGGCGGCGAGTCTGCACGATCGCGACCGGTTGGGCATCCGGATCGGCGACTACCCCGGCATCCTCCGCAACGTCTTCGCCTGGAACAAGCTTTTCCGGCGCAGCTTCTTCGACCGGGTGGTCCGAGGATTTCCCGAGGGCGTCCGGTACGAGGATCAGGAGGCGACCGCCCGGGCCTACGTCGGCGGGCGTTTCGACGTGCTCCAGGCGGTCGTCTACGACTGGCGCAAGAGGGACGACGGGACTTCGCTGACGCAGCGCAAGACCGATCCGACCGACCTGGCCGATCGGCTGCTGGTGAGCGAGCGCACCGCCGCGATCATCGCAGCGGGAGCGGATGCCGAGATCTTCACCCACTGGCTGGCCAAGGCTCTCGGAGTGGATCTCCGGCCGTATCTCGAGCAGGTTCCGAGCGCCGGCGAGGAGTACTGGAGGCAGCTCCGGCGCGGGGTGCGCGCTCTTGCGGAACGGGTCACCGACGAGGTTTGGCTCAAGATCGCCGTGCTCGACCGTCTGTCGACGTTGGCGGTGCTGGATGGAGATCGATCGGATTTGACCACCCTGCTGGCGCGGCGGGAGCAGTACGGCCCGGCGTTCCCGGGGCGGCTCGAGCCCGGTGCGGAGTGCGCCCGACTGGACGAGGTCTATCTCGAAGGGCTGGGCTTCCGGCCGGCGCCGAACCGGCTCGGCTTCGCCGCGCAGGATCTCGGGGTGGTGGCCGCACTGACCGACTGGTCCTGGACCCCCGATGGCCTGCTGCTGGAGGGCTACGCCTTCCTGACCAATCTGCCGACGACTGCGGACACCCGGATCGGTCTCGAGGCGGTTTCGACGAGCGGAGCCCGGCGACCCGTGGAGACGACGGTGCTCCGGCGGGAGCAGGTCGACGAGCGGACCAGGGACGCCTGGAACACCCATGCGGCCGGCGCGTTCAGGGCCGTGGTGGATCTCGGCTCGCCCGGATCGACAAAACGAGGTCTCGATTCGGCTGAGACCTGGACCTTGCATGTCACCGTCAGCCAGGGACCGCACGAGGGGTCGGCCCCGCTGGGCCACCGGGACCAACGAGGCCGGGCCGGAACCATCCCCGTCGGCGCCGCCGACGACACGGGTCGCTGGGCGATCGATGTCGTCGAGGCCGGCGCCGACGTGAGCATTCGGCTCCGGCACGCGGCCCACGCCGGGCTTCTCATTCGGGACCTGCAGGGACGCGGAAGACGGATCTCCTTCGCGCTCGACGCGGAATCCTCCGCCACCCCGGTCACGGTGAGCGCGCACACGGCCGATTACCCGGAGCGGCTGATCGCGACCACCGAGCAACCCGCGGTCCATCTCGATCTCCCGAGTCGCGAGTACGAGGACACCGGCCCGGACCGAATCTGGCGACTCCGCGCCGACGTGGCCGGGGCCACCCGGAAACTGGTCTTCCCGGGCAACGACACCGATCTCGCCAAGATCACTCCCGATGACGCGGCCGTTCAACTCCGCATGCGGACGGACGGCGTCCTCAGCATCGTTCAACGAGCTTGGGACGTCGTAGCGGACACGGTGACGCTGGACGGTGACACCCTCGTTCTGGGTGGGCGGCTGACGACGCCGGAGAACGAGGGCCCGCGAGAACCCGCGGCGGCGGACGCTGCGGTGGTGTTGGCCGCCGAGGGCATGTCGATCGACTTCACCGCGGTCGAGGTCGACCTGCGGGCCGGAACCTTCCAGGCGCGGCTCGACCTGCGCCGGACGCCCGCGGACGGCCCCGGCGGGTACGGAGTCAGCTTCCGCATCTCGGCCGGGTCGCACCCAGCCGAACGACGGATCCGGGTGTCCCTGGCGCTGCTGGCCGCCCTCCCGCTCGAACTGGCGGGCGGCCGGGTGCTCACAACCGTGGTCCGTCAGCGGGGGGCGGGCAACCTGGGACTGCGGTTTGCGCCGGCTCTCGCTCCGGACGAACGTGGCCGACTCCGGCAGCGCGAGCTGCACCTGGCCTACCAGAATCGGCACCCGGCGCTGCGAGACGCCGTGCTCTTCGAATCCTTCGGGGGGCGCGCGGTCGACGACGATCCGCTGGCCCTGTGCACCGAACTGCAGACCCGTCGTGTGGTCACGGAGCTGTTCTGGAGCGTCGACGACCTCCGGCGGCCGGTGCCGACGGGGGCCATGGCCGTGCTGAGGCACTCCCGCGCGTGGCTCGACGTCCTGAGCTCGGCCCGCTACGTGGTCAACAACGACCTGTTTCCCGACTACTTCCGGAAGCGACCCGGACAGATCTACGTCCAGACCTGGCACGGATCACCGATCAGTCGGCTCGGCGCGGACGCGCCGGGCGCCCTGCTGTCGCCGCTGGTCCGGGACACGTTGAACCGCGAAGCGACGTACTGGGATGTGCTGCTCGCGCAGAGCGACTATGCCGCCGATGTTCTTTCCCGCGCGCTCGGCTTTCGGGGAACGGTGCTGACCGAGGGATCTCCCCGTACCGATCCGCTGTCGGCTGGTGACGTACGAGCGCGCCGGTCGAAGGTGCGGCGGGGCCTGGGCCTCGGCCAGGACCAACTCGCCGTGCTCTACGCTCCCGCTCTCCGCGACAACGCGGCGTCGGCCACCGGACTGACCGCGGTCGGCCATCTGAACAGCCGTGAGATTCGGGCCCGCCTCGGCGATCAGGCCACGGTCTTGTACCGCAGCCGCCGAGCTGTGGTGCGGCACCCCGAAGCGGGCGCGCGCGACGTCACGGACTATCCGCAGCTCGCGGATCTGCTGCTCGCCGCCGACGTACTGGTCACCGACTACTCGTCCGTGATGATCGATTTCTGTCTGACCGGCAAGCCGATCCTGTTTCTGGTTCCGGACCTGGACGCTGTCCGCTCGGGGGCCCGTGGCCTCTACCTCGACTACGACTCGGTGCTGCCCGGCCCGATCTGCACGAACACCACGGACCTGATCGACCACCTGGAGTCTCTCGACGCGCTGACCGCCGATTACGCCGAGCGGTACGAGAGATTCCGCGAGACCTACGCCCCCCGTGACGACGGCTCCGTGGCGCGCCGGGTGGTCGAGGCGATCTGGGGAGCGCAGTCCCACCTCCCGCGGCTTGTGCCAACTGAGCCTCGAATTCAGCCGTGCTGAGCGATCCGATCCCGGCGCCAACCCTCCTGTTCGCCTCGGCGCGCCGAGAAGGGCGTCGGGCAATCCGCCGTAAGCTGCCCCCAGCCAATTCGGCTAGCGCAGCACAGACGACCGGAGGAGGCCGCCGAAAATGCGCAATGTAGCGGTCGTCCTGGCGGGCGGTACCGGAACCCGCGTCGGCCTCAGCATCCCCAAGCAGTTGATCAAGATCGCCGGCAAGCCGATCATCGAGCACACCATCGCGGCGCTGCAGGCCTCGCCCGTGGTGGACGAGATCCTGGTTTTGATGGCGCCGGGTTTTCTCGACGAGATCCGGGCCATCGTCCGGAGCGGCAGCTACGGCAAGGTCACCCAGATCTTGGAGGGCGCCGGCACCCGGAACGACACCACGGCGGCGGCGTTGGCCGCGCTCGGCGACGAGGAGTGCAACGTCTTGCTGCACGACGCGGTCCGACCGCTGGTCTCCCAGACCATCCTGGCCGCCAACGTCGCCGCGTTGGAAACCTTCGAGGCTGTCGACACCGCGATCCCGTCCGCCGACACGGTGATCGAGGTCAGCCCGGAGGCGTCGGTGATGACCGACGTCCTCCCCCGCCATCTGTTGCGCCGGGGTCAGACCCCGCAGTCCTTCCGGCTGTCCACCATTCGGGCGGCTTACGCCAAGGCCGCCGAAGACCCCAACTTCACCGCGACGGACGACTGCACGGTCGTGCTGCGCTACCTGCCCGGGGTGCCGATCGCGGTTGTTCCGGGGCACGAGCGAAACATGAAGGTCACCGAGCCGATCGACGTCTACATCGCCGACAAGCTGTTCCAGCTGACGTCAGCGGATCATCCGGAGTCGCTTCTCGGCGGAGGACTACCGGCAGCGGTTGGCCGGCACCACCATGGTGATCTTCGGCGGCTCGTACGGGATCGGTGGTGACATCGCCGAGCTGGCCCGCTCCTACGGGTCCGAAGTGCACACGTTCTCCCGCTCGGCCACCGACACCCACGTCGAGCGTCGCCGCGACATCGCCGCAGCGGCCGAGCGGGTCCTGGCCGCGACCGGTCGCGTGGACTTCGTCGTGAACACCGCGGGGACACTCCCCCGCGGGGAACTCGCCGACGCCACCGAGGAGACCATCTACGCCGCCACCGACGTCAACTACCTGGCCCCGATCTTCGTGGCCCAGCAATTCTTCGCCCCCCTGACGGCGAGCCGCGGCTCCCTGCTGCTGTTCACCTCGTCCTCCTACACCCGGGGACGCTCCGGATACTCGCTCTACTCCTCCGCCAAGGCAGCGGTGGTCAACCTGACGCAGGCCTTGGCGGACGAATGGGCCGCATCGGGGGTCCGAGTGAACTGCATCAACCCGGAGCGGACCGCGACGCCGATGCGGACCAAGGCCTTCGGGGAGGAGCCGGAAGCCACCCTGCTGTCGTCGGAGGATGTGGCCCGCCAGTCCCTGGACGTGCTTCTGTCCGGCCAGACCGGCCACGTGATCGACATCCGTCGCGCTGAAGGCCCGGCCGCCATCGGAAACGGCTGAGCCGCGCCCGATGTCGCCCAGTTTGTCGCCCAGCACCCCGATCGCTGTCAGTGTGGTGGTTCCGGTCTACAACGCCGGGGAATACCTGCAGCGCTGCCTCGATTCCCTGCTGCAGCAGGAAATGCCGGCCGGGACAGTGGAGTTGATCTTCGTCGACGACGGCTCCTCGGACGACAGTCTCGAGCGGCTGCACGCGCTCGAACGCGAACACGAGGCGTTGCGGGTGATCGCCATCCCCCATTCGGGTTGGCCGGGCCGGCCGCGCAACGTCGGCGCCGACGGCGCGTCCGGGGAGTACGTGATGTTCGTCGATCAGGACGACGTGCTGGATCCCGAAGCGCTACAGCGGATGTACGCCCTCGGGTCCGCCAACGATGCCGACGTGGTGCTCGGCAAGGTGATCAGCGACTTCCGCGGAGTCCACCACTACCTGTACCGAGAGAATCGAGCGCGCTGCACCGTCGACGACGCCCGACTGATGAACTCGCAGACACCCCACAAGATGCTGCGTCGAGAGTTCCTGCGCGAACACAAGCTGCGCTTCCCCGAGGGCCAACGTCGACTCGAAGATCAGCTTTTCATCACCTCGGCCTACTTCGCGGCGTCATCGGTCAGCATCGTGGCCGACTACGTCTGCTACCGGTACCTCCGCCGGGCCGACTTCAGAAACGCCGGTTCGCACCGGATCGACCCGGTCCACTACTACGAAAACCTCCGCGAGGTGCTCGACGTGGTCGCCGCGCACACTGAGCCCGGTGAACGGCGCGACCGGTTCTACCGCCGGTTCTTCAAGACCGAGATGCTCAGCCGGCTCGGCGGCCGCAAGCTCTTCAACGCCCCGGCTGATCACCGACCCATGCTGCTGGCTGAGATCCGCCGGCTGATGGAAGAGCGCTTCGAGCCGGAAGTGGCTGACGGGCTACCCGCGCTACTGCGGGCGAGAGCGGCCCTCGTCCGCGACGGCACCCTCGACGATCTCCTCAGCCAGGCCCGGCGAACCGGGAAACTAGGCCTCGTGATAACCCTCACCGGGATCGGCCCTGCCGCCGCCGACGGTGTGGAACTGGGCGTCGAGGCCGAGTTCGGCTACGACGGCGAGCCGCTGCTCCTCGAACGCTCCGGCGATTGCTGGCTCCTCCCCAGGTCGCTGGTCGGCCCGGCCGTGACCGACGTGGAGCGGATGCTGGAACCGGTGACGGCCACGGTGGGCGACGTGGTCGTTCGGCACCGCGAGCAGTTGGACGAATGGTTTCTCCCCAGCCGCTTGGAGCCGGCCATCGAGGAAACCGACGCCGGCGGTCGCCTCCGCTGGCGGGGAGTCGCCGTGCTCGATCCCGACGTCGCAGCAGGCGGCGCGGCCCTGCGACGTGGGGTCCACGATCTCCTGGTCCGAGTCGACGCGTTCGGGATCAACCGCACCGCGCGCCTCGGCGCCCGGCGGGCACCCATGATCGGAGTCGAATCCCTGGTGATCCTGGGCGAGCGACGCAACATGTTGTACGCGAATCGCAGCGGCAACCTCAGCATCAAGGCCGGTCTGTCCCGGGCCGCGGCCCACAACCTGATCGCGCGGGAGGCTCGAGCACGAGCAGTCGGCGGTCGTCTCGAGGTGACTCTGCCCCTGGCCTGGCACGAGCCGCCCGCGCCGATCCGAGCCACCCTGAACCATCCGAGGACGGGCACTTCGCAGCGAGTGAATCTCCGGCCGGCGGAAGGGGGTGAGGGCGGGTGGTGCTCGAAGGAATCGGCCCTGACCGGTTTGAACGGTCGGTTCGAGGTTCGCCTCAAGCTTGCTGGTCTCGGTCAGGTGGACCTGGCTACGCCGCTGAAGGTGACCCAGCCGGCTCCGCCTCGCGCGAACGGCACCCTTGTCCAGCGCGGCATCCGCGTCGCCGGTCGGACCCTACCCGAGCCGCTGGTCAAGCGACTCCGGCAGAACACGACCCTTCGCCGGCTGACTGGACGGCCACCGCGTTGATGCGTGTCAGAGTGCCCTCAGCGCGCCGGTTCAGAGAGAGATGTCGGCCGCGACCAGGTTGTGGTCCGAGGGCCGGGTGCTGTCGAGCACCTTGGTCTTGTTCCAGTACAGATCGGAGCCGCCCCGACTCCCCTTCACCAGCACCGCGTCGATCCGGGTGGCGATGCCCAGGGGGCTCTTCGGCAGCGCCGTCTTGTAGTGGTTGATGGTCGGATAGTCGAGGTTGACGCGGGTGATCGCCGAAGCGGTGTCGTAGTACCCGTTGGCGATCAGCACGTCGTGCGGCGCGTGACCGATCTTGTTGTTCTGCCACGAGTTGATGTCGCCCCCGAAGATCACCGGCCGGCCGCGGGTGTTGATCTTGTCGATTCCCGCCAGGACGGCCCTGACCTGGTTGCCGCGCAGTTGGTTGTAGCGACGCTCGCTGGACGCGCTGCCGCTGTGCCGCTGGTCCAGATGGACCGACACCACATAGAACTGCTGCCCGCTCTCACGGTCCTCGAGCAACCCGTATGCGGCCTTGCGGCGGCGCTTCTCGCTGTCGCTGGACAGAATCGGCATCTGGATCGTGCAAGAGGCGTTCCAGTACTTCTTGCCGGTCTTCTCCGGGCAGTCACTCACCAGCTCGTACCGCTTCGCGTCGTACAGGATGCGCGCCCCTTGGCTGCCGTGCTTGACCCCTGACTTGCGGTATGAGGTCGTCCGCACCAGCTTGAAGCGGCTCGGCCCCGATCTTCTCCAGCTCGGTGAGCAGGGTGGTGGTCTGCCGGCCGATCTTGAGCGTCGAGCCGCTCTTGCCGTCGGCCCGTCCGGGCGACATCTCCTGGATGGCGACCACGCTGGCTCCGCTGTCGACGATCTCTTGCGCCACCTCGTCCTTGCGCACCTGCCAGTGGCGTTTGTCGCTCCGGGCCTTGGCGGTACGGACGTTGAACGTCGCGACCCGCATCCGCGTGCCACCGCGCTTCGCCGCCTCTCCCTGGGGCAGCACGGCCTGCAGGTACGGATAGGACCGGGATCGGGTGGTGTCGCCCTCGACGTTCACGGCGACCAACCGGTAGTAGAGATGCCGTCCGGTGCCGGCGGCGGCGCCGGCCACGCGAGCATCGTTTCCATTCATGGAGAACGATCGACTTGTTGCCGGGGATCTGGAAGGAGGCGAAGCCGCGCGCCGACGAACTACCCGCGTTGAACGAGGTGTGTGCGGTCTGCAGCAGGAAGTGGTCGGTGTTCGCTCCTGACGACTGCCAGGTGAAGACGACTTCGCTGGGGTTCTTTCCCGGGGCCGCGGTCACCGACAAGATCGGGGCGGGTGAACTGATCGCGGTCGCGCTCGGGATGCTCGACAGTCCGGTGACGGCGAGAACTCCGGCGGTCGTCATAGCCGTGAGACGGGCGCATCTGCTGCTGGCCCGTTGCGTGAGAAGAAGGTTGCTGCGCCGCCGAACGTTCATGAGGGCTCCTGGGGAAGTGTCGGACCCGCCGCCCCCTCCGGCAACAATTTCGAGCGACACTAACTTGAAATCCCAAGATCGCACAATAGATGTGCTTATTCTGGTTGGTTATCCACCGTCGCCACCGACTCGGTAGGGGGTGTCGACGCCCTCGTACATCAGATGGGCGATCATCCCCTCGGCGGCGTGCTGCAGGTTGTGACAATGATCCATCCAGATGCCGGGATTGTCGGCCCGGAAGGCGATCTCGTAGCTCTCTTTGTCCAATACGTTGAGCGAATCCACCCACCACGGACTCCCGGTGGAGCGGATCCCGTTGCGGGACAGCACAAGCGCGCGGTGCCCGTGCAGGTGCATGGGGTGGACCTCGCCGCTGCGGTTCTCGATCCGCATGGTGGCTACCTCGCCACGCCGGACGACGTACATCGGCACGTCGGGATACAGGTGCCCGTTGACCGACCACCACATGCCCGGCCGGCCCTTGACGAAACCGGGAACCCGGCCGATCACATATTCGAACCGTCGTGTCGCCCGGGCCGGATCGAGACCGATCGCCGCGCTGGTTCCGTACTGCAGGAGGTCCAGGGGTTTCGTCGGCTGGACCGGTGCCGGCGCGTCGCGGCCCGCCGCGCCCAGCAGCACGGCCGTGGCCCGGGAGAGCTGGACCCGGACGGGGGAGCCGTCGGCCGGCATCCGGACCTCGATGTCGGCCCGCCCGCCGGCGGTGAGAGTGGTGGCCTCGCCGCTCACCGGCGTGGGACCGCGGATGTCGGTCCCGTCGATCGCCAGCACCCGGTACGGGCCGCCGGCCCAGATCTCCATCGGCGCGTTGTCGGTGTTGACCACCCGGAGGCGGACCCGTTGACCGGGTCGAGCGGCGACCCGCAGGTCGGCCGGCACACCGTTGATCGTGCGAACCCCCGTGTAGGTGTGGGCGACGGCCGTCACGTCCAGGTTGCCGGCCGGGGGGCCGCGACTGGGCAGCACCACCAGCGCCCCGAACAGGCCGCCCAGCACTTGGGTGTTGGACACCTGGTGCGAGTGGTACCAGAAGCTGCCGGCGTCTGCGACCTCGAAGCGGTAGACGAAACTCTCTCCCACACCGATCGCGTTCTGGGTGACGCCGGCGACGCCGTCCATCGCGTTCGGCACGTTCACGCCGTGCCAGTGCATCGAGACCCCGGCGGTGACCGACTCGTTCTGGACCTCGACCTCGATCAGCTGCCCCTGCCGGACGATGATGGTCGGGCCCGGAGACGTGTCGTTGACGGTGAAGCCCTCCATCGCCCGGCCGCCGATGTTCAACGTCGCGGCGCGAGTCACCAGCTGCCGGCGGACATCCGCCGGGCGTTTCGGGTCGGCCGTCAGATCGGCGACCGACACCGCCGGCGGGTGGGAGCCGTGGCCGCCGGCATGATCACCGTGATCAGGAACCGGGCCGCCCCCGTAGTCGAGGTATCCCATGTCCATCACGGAGAACTCGGCCGGTACCCGGCTGGCCTGCCAGAACCAGGCCAGCGGGGCCACGATGGCCGCGGTCGCGATCAGCGGGATCGCGACCCGCAGCCACCATCGCACCCCGCGCGACCGCGGCGCTGGTCGAGCCGGCGCGGGGTCCAGCGGCGGAGAACCGCTAGACAACCGGCGCGGCGGCACTCTCGGTCCGGGTATCCGAAACCGCACCCGCCGTGGCGCGACCCACCCGCATGGCCGCGGTGACGGCAAGTCCGAACAGGACCATGGCGTTCAAGCCGTGCAGCAGGCCCAGCGCGGGCGCACCGAAGGCGAACAGGCCCATGGCCACCTGCAGCACGATCGAGGCGAAGACGATCAGGGCCCACTTGACCCCGCCCGGGATCTTGGCGAAGAACGAGGAGATCACCAGCAGCAGACCGATGAAAGGCACCACGATCTGGCCGCCGATGCCGTGCAACATGAAGCCGATGTCGCCGGTGAAGCTGGCGGTCTGCTGGGCAGACGCATCCATCACCCCGCCGGCGTCGACCCACGCGAACAGGCCGAAGATCGCGAACACGACGACCGCCGACTGCACGGCCACGAGGGCGGCGATCACGTAGGCCAGTACCCGATAGACGCTCTTCATTCTCCCGATTCCCCTTCTTGTCGTCCGATCCAAACCCCTGCGGCCATGATGGAACAGAAACGCGGTGCTCCGCAGCCGATTTGTCAAGAGTCCGGGGCCGCCCAGGAAAATACCGCCTGACTCGGGACATCTCGAGGTCTAGGTTTGAGCGTCGGTGCGGGTCAGGGTGGCTCGTCGCCATGGGTGGGCGTCGGTGGGAACGCCGCGAGAGGAGCGGGCGTGCTGCCCTGGGCCAACACGGTGGCCTTCTGCCTGGCCTCGGTGATCTTGGTCGCCATCCCCGGCCCCAGTGTGTTCTTCGTTGTCGGTCGCTCGCTGGCCCTCGGGCGGCGCGGCGGTCTGATGAGCGTGCTGGGCAACACCTTGGGCCTGGTCCCCCACCTGATCGCCGTGGCGGTCGGCGTCGGCGCGGTGGTGGCCGCCTCCGCGCCGTTACTCACGGTGATCAAGCTCGCCGGCGCCGGCTATCTGATCTATCTCGGCACCCAGGCAGTGCGACACCGCAACGTCGTAGCGGATCCGCTGGACCAGTCGGAACCGACCCGCCGTCATCTCCTCGGGCAGGGTTTCCTGGTCGGCGTCAGCAATCCGAAGACCATGGTGTTCCTGGTCGCCGTCCTCCCCCAGTTCGTCAGTCCCGACGGAGGCGCGGTCGGGCTGCAGATGCTGGTCCTCGGTGGCCTGTTCGCCCTGATCGCCCTGCTCGGTGACTCGGTCTGGGCCATGCTCGCCGGCGCGGTCCGGGACTCGTTCGTCACGGCCCCCCGACGACTGACGCAGCTGCGTGGAGCCGGCGGAATCATGATGGTCGGTCTCGGTGGCGGCCTGGCGGTCAGCGCCGTGAGTGCCGTCTCTGAGCCGTCCTGATCGAGGTCAGAGACCGGCGGCGCCGAACAGCAGTCCGAGGGCGTAGGTGACCGCCGCGGCGCCGTAGCCGATGGCGAGCTGACGCAGCGCCCGCTTCAGCGGCGAGGCGCCCGACAGCACACCGACCACCGCACCGGTACCCAGCAGTGCGATCCCGACGAGCACGGTGGCGATGGCCACCGCCAGCGGGCCGCTGGCCCCCAACAGATACGGCAGCACCGGGATCAACGCCCCCGAGGCGAAGAAGCAGAAGCTCGAGATCGCGGCACCCCAAGCCGACCCCACCGCGTCGTGCGGGTCGGCCCCGGCGGCCTCGGGCGCGTCGGCGTCCAGGTGCAGGGTGCTCAAGACCTCGTGGGCGTGAGCGTCGGCCTCCGCCGGCTCCATCCCTCGGGCCCGATAGACCAACGCCAGCTCGTTCTCGTCTACATCGAGATGCGATAAGGCGGTCTGGGAGGCCGGGTCGGGCCGAGTCGACTCCAGCAGCTCCCGCTGGGAGCGCACCGAGACGTACTCGCCGGCACCCATCGACAGGGCTCCGGCCAGTAGTCCGGCGATCCCGGCGAAGAGGATGGTCCGCACGTCGACCCCGGTGGCCCCGATGCCGAGGACCAGGGCGAGGTTGCTGACGAGTCCGTCGTTGGCCCCGAAGACGGCGGCCCGGAAGGTTCCGGAGAGACGCTCCCGCCCACGGGCCGAGAGCCCGCGCAGCACCTCGCCGTGAATGCGCTCGTCGGCAGCCATCGTGGTGGTCGCATCGGTGTCGTCCTCGTACGGTGACCGGCCTTCGGCTCGTTGCATCAACGCGAGGACGAAGATGCTGCCGAACCGCCGGGAACCGAAGATCAACAGTCTGGTCCGGAGACTGGTCGGCCGCGGCTGCCCCACCTGATCACCCAGCCGGTCGAGCCAATGTTGCTCGTGTCGGCGTTCGGCATCGGCGAGGGCCGTCAGGATGGCGCGTTCCTCGCCCGACTTGCGGGCGGCGAGTTCGCGGTACACGGCCGCTTCGGCCCTCTCGTCCGCGAGGTACTGACGCCACCGCCGCAGCGTCGCGGCGTCGGGCCCCCGGGTACTGGGGACAGCGCTGCTCATGGCCACGACCTTCGGATCTGGGAGCGGCCGAGTCTACCGACCGGCCCACCTCGTCCCGGCCCACCTCGTCCCGGCACAGCTGGAGGCGATGCGATCAGGACCGATCGGGCGCAGTCGGAAACAATGGCCCGATGCGGTTGGGCTTCGCCACCTGGGTCAGCGACACACCGAGCGGCGGCAATCTGTACGACCGGGAGTTGATCGAGAATCTACGGGCCCTCGGCGTCGATGTCGCGGTGCGGCGCATCGGAGGCCACTGGCCGGGCGCGGACCAGCAGGTTCGGGCCGACCTCTGGGCCGCCCTGAACGCCGACCAGCTCACCCTGGTCGACGGAATGTTGGCCGGCGACGCCCCCGAGCTGGTCGAGGCGGCCGTCGGTGCCGGCCGGTCGGTGACCATCGTCGTGCACCACTTCGGCGCGGACCGTCCCGAGCTCAGTCCGGCAGAGCGCATCCGCTTCACGGTGGCGGAGGCCCGAGCGCTGCGGGCCGCCACCGGAGTGATCTGCACGAGTCAATGGGCCGCGGCCGAACTTGCTCGCCGATACGCACTCGTGGACATCGGGGTCGCCGCGCCCGGCGTCGTCCGGGCCGAGCCCAGCCCCGGCAGCCGCGCTGCCGGGCAGGCCCGGTTCCTGATGCTCGGATCGGTGACCTCGACCAAGGACCAGCTCGGTCTGGTCTCGGCCCTGTCGCGCATCAAGGATCTGGCGTGGTCCGCCCGTCTGGTCGGCGGCGACACCGTCGACCCCGACTACACCGTCAGGGCGTGGACCGCCATCGCAGATCACGGCCTGACCGAGCGGGTGGCGCTGACCGGGCCCCTGGTGGGAGCGGAGCTGGCAGCCGAGTGGTCCGCCACGGATCTGCTGGTCCATCCGTCGTTGTCCGAAACGTACGGGATCGTGGTGCTCGAGGCGCTGGCCCATGGGATTCCCGCCGTAGTGGCTGCTGGGACGGGGGCGGTCGAGGCGCTCGGCGCCGGACGCGGTTCCGCTGCCGAACTCCAGCCCGGTGCGGTTGTCCCACCTCGTGATCCCACGGGTCTGGCGGACATTCTGCGTACCTGGTTGACCGATCCGAGCGTGGCGAGGACCTGGCGAGAGGCGGCTCTTCGGCAGCGAACGCGACTTCCCTCGTGGTCACAGGCAGCCGTCTCGACGCTGGACTATCTGAGGCGCTCGCGGTGATCGACGTTCGCGCGTAGAGACATAACGCTCGATTCGAAGTCGAGACTAGTGAGCCTCAAGAGACTGTTGAGGTTTGTGTAGCCTCAAGAGTCGATCGAGACTACAGTCTCGCCACATGATCAGGCGCGGACATCGAAACGAGCAGTCCACCGTTTCCCCCGATCGGGACTCGTGGGCGCAGCCGCGACGATCCGGCAGGCGTGCCGGAGAGGCCTCCAGACAGTGGAGACGGGCCGGTGTGGCCACCTCTGCGGCCCTCGCCCTGGCCGTGGGCTCGCTGGTGGCGACCGGTTCGACCGCGCAAGCGGCGACGACCCAGACCGCATCGTGCACTGACGGGGGCGGTCACCGATGGAAGGGCCGGTCCGTCTGGGGTTCCGTCTACACCGCTCGGTCGGGTCTCAAGCGCGTACGCAACAACAACATCTCTTTCACCTCCGCCGCCCGCGACGCCACGACCGTGGACTACACCGTGAAGACGTACAACGGCGACGGACGCCTGGTGCAGACCCTGGGCCGGCAGAACCGGCGCTTCGCGTTCGCCCGGGGCACGGTCTACCTGAGTCGCAATCCGCGGAACCCGATCTCCAGCCCGGGGAGGTCCCGCATCGTCGTGGAGGTGGGCGACGGCAACGATCGACGGCGCGGCTGCACGATGACCTTCGTCCAGCCCGGTAGGGCCCCGACCCCCGCGGCCTCGCCGATCGCCACGCCGTCAGGAGCCGTCACCAGCTTCGTGACCGGCTACACCTGGTGGGACAACAGCCCGCCGGGATCGGCCGCGATCGCTCGGCCCGTACTGCACCGGACCGCCGGCGGGGTCGGAACCTATGCCGACCCGATCACCATGGCGGTCGGCTACACCAGGGCCGGTTGGGACATTCCGGCGGGAACGCGTTTCTACCTCCCGGATCGGCAGAAGTACTTCATCGTGGAGGACATCTGCGGTGCCTGTCACAAGACCCCGGCCGGGACCCGGTACAAGCTGGACATCTGGCTCGACGGCCGCAACCTGTCCAAGTCCCGAGCCCACTCCTGCGCGGCACGGATCACGGGCAAGCAACCCTCGATTCGCAATCCACCGCGTGGCCTGACTGTCCGAACTGGAGCCATCTGCACCTGAGCCGGACCAGGAGCGTGGTTCCGCCAGGCCCCACGGTCACGGCGCTGGCACGCTACGCTGAGCGTCGATCGCGTGTAATCCCAGTGGGAGCGGGTTCGAGATGACGGCAGCGCAGAAGTTGGTGTCCAGGGTTTGCATCGTCGCCGTGGGGGCTGGCACCAGCCTCGTCGCTCACAAGGTGTTGAAAGTGACCTGGAAGCTCGCCACCGGCAAGGCGCCACCAAGCCCGACCGACAGCAAAACTCACTGGGTCTGGTGGATCAGCTGGGCCCTCGCCGGGGCGATCGGCACCGTCGCCTCGCAGTTCGTCGCGGAACGGCTCTCCATTCGGCAATTGGAGAGAGTCGTCGCTGAATCGCCTTCTTAGTCACGACTCCCTGTGGCCGGTTGCGAGCGTAGCGGTGTTACTCGGGCCGGATGCGTCAGTCGTCACGATGGCACCACGTCAACGTATGGGACTTCGATCGCGTTGTTTCCGTAGCCGAGCCGGTTCCAGGGTGGGACCTCGGGTTGGACGTTGCCGGCAGCGTCGGTGGCCCGGGCGCGGATGGTGTGTCTTCCGATGTCGGTCGCGGCCCAGTCGAAGGACCAGTCCTGCCATTGGTAGGGGCCCTTGGGGGGTTCGAGGTGCGCCGGGTGCCAGTCGCCGGCCCCGGTGAAACTGATCTCGACGCGGGTTACCGGTCCGGTTCCGGACCACGCCTTCCCACGTAGGGTGCAGGCGCCGGCTTTGATGGTGGACCCGGGCGCGGGGTCGGTGATCCGCGCTCGGACGCGCATGAGAGTGACCGGCTCGTGTGGTCTGTCGGCCCACTCGTAGATGTAGTGGCCGGTTTGGAACTCACCGCTGTGCGGCTCGGTGAGCACGTCGATGCGTTTCAGCCATTTCACGGACGCGACCGCGTACCAATGAGGCGCGATGAGCCGGAACGGGGCTCCGTGGTCGGTACCGAGCGGTTGGCGCGTTCATCTCGTATGCGATGAGGATCTCGGCCGCCGGGTCGGCCGCGTGGGCGAGGGGCAGAGCGCGGATGAAGGTCAAGTCCTCCTTGTTCGTGTCCGGGAGAACTGGCTGCAGGTGGTACGAGCCGTGGTCGGCGCCTTCGAACCGAACGTCGACGCCGTCAGCTGCCGGCTGCGCGCGCTCGAGTACGTCGGACAGACGAGCGCCGGTCCACTGGGCGGTTGAGACGGCGTACGCACCCCACGGTTCCCCGGTCGGTAGGGGTCTCATGTCAAGACGCCCGTTTCCGGCGCACTCCAGCGTGACGGCCCGCTCGATCGCCGGCAGCGCGCGGAGGTCTTCGAGGGTCAAGGTGGTCGGGTTCTGCACGGCGCCGCCGACTTCGAGGGTGCCGTCGTGGGCCGGCACCGCGAAGTTGCTGCGGACGTAGTGGAGGTTGTTGGGGGTGACGTCTGCGGCGAGGGCCTCGGGTGGTGCCTCAGCGTTGAATGGCGCCGGGTTGATCATTTGCAGCGCGGTGCGTGCTCGTTCGAGGTCGTCTACCACTGCCATCTTCGGTCTCCTCGCCGGTGAGTCGTTCGGATGCTGCCACGATTAGAAGTCGGGATCCAGAAAGGTCGGTTCACGGTTCTCGTTGAAGGCGCCGATGCCTTCAGCGCGGTCGGGGTGGACGGCTGATCGCCAGTGGGCCTCCATCATGATCGCGATGGCCTGTTCGATTGGCTGCCCTTGGCCCTGTCGAACGGCTTGTTTGACCGCTTGCACCGCTGTCGGTGAGTTGCTGGCGATCTTGTCCGCGATCCGATGCGCCGCGTCCATCAGCTCGGCTTGGGGATGGATCTCGTTGACCATGCCCAGCCGGTGCGCCTCGCCGGCGCTGATCGGGTCCCCCGTCATGAGCATCTGCAGGGCTCTTCCCGGGGGAAGGAGGCGCGGCAGCAGCGCTGGAGAGCCGCCGCCGGCAGCCAGGCCGATCATCGCCTCGGGCTGGCCGAAGGTAGCGGTATCGGAGGCGATGATGAAGTCGGTGCTCTGGGCCAGTTCAGAGCCGCCGCCGTAGGCGATTCCGTTGACGGCGGCGAAGATCGGCTTCCGCAGCTGCCGGACCGAGTAGAGGGTGCGATCGAAGTCCTGCCGTTGCCGGAGCCAGTCTTCCTTGGTCATGTTCTTCCGCTGACGGAGGTCGCTGCCGACGGAGAAGGCTCTCGGTCCAGCCCCGGTGAGGATGACGACACGCACGGCGGGGCGGACTGCGATGGTCTCGATGATCTCGGTCAGTCGGGTGCCCATGTCGGTGGTGATTGCGTTGTCGGCCTGCGGCCGATTGAGGGTGATGAGCGCAATCCGGTCCTCGGAAAAGTACTCGAGGAGCACGGGAAGGTCGGGTTCCGCGGTGTCGGACTTCGGCGGAGCGAAATCAAGTGACTCCCAGCGGTCGGTCGTTGTCGAGGTCGTCGCCACGTCGTCCTGCCCTTCGGGGTCGAGAGGATTGCGTCTCATGTCTGGAGTTCCGCCAGCCAGCTCATGGCTCGCAGGCCGGGGGCGAAGCAGTACTCGCCGCCGCGGGTGACGACGAAGGGCGGCATCTGCCGCAAGCGCCGCCGGATCGGCTTGGTGGGAATGGTGAAGCTGCCGGAGCCGCCATTCGGCCCGACGAGCGGATCCTTCTCGGTCGGGGCGCCGATGAAGATGCCGTCGTTCAGCCATTGGGTCTTGACGAACTCGAACTGCCGCTTGAGGTGCGCTCCGGCGAAGACGAAGATGATGCCCCGATCGGCGCCGTCGTCTTCGAGAACCTCCTCGGGCAGCGCCGGGCCGTAGCTCGTCCCGCGCCGGATCATCCGGTGGAGGCGAACGTTGACACTGCCCTCGACGTCGAGGGCGTCTCTCGGGTTGGCTCGTCGCGCGTGCGCGCCGGCCGGACATTTGAAGCCGCGCCGGTCGTCGGCGAAGTGGAAGTCGTTGTTACGGCGCGAGTCGGCGCCGAGTTCGGGATCGTCCCGGTCGGGGGACAAAGCGAGTGGGGCGCCGCTCTGCCAGCGGCCGACCATCTTGGCTCCGAGCAGGGCCTCCTCCGCGCGGCTGGCGGCGTTCGCGCGAAGGTACCGGCGATAGGCGGCCACCTTCGTGTGCAGCTTCCGGAACACGATGTAGGTGCCGTTTCGCCCAAGCACGTCCGGAGTAGGCATCGGCGGCAGCTCACCAGTCTCGTCCGGGTAGCCGAGGATGATTTCCCCGGCCTTGAGCGGCTTCTCGCTCGGGTTCGAGGGGGGCATGCCGCTGCCTTCGACCGTCGGCTGGCCGATCCCGTCCTTGAAGCCGAAGGAAGTGCGCCCGGTGGGGAGCTGATAGCAGTCCTGAGCCCAGATCAACTCCACGCCGGAAAGCTCATGGTGGGCGCGACGCATTTTCTCGACGGTGGCTTGGAGCCGTGCGGCATCGGGTGAGAGCGCGGCCAGCGCGACGTGCACGTCGGGCGTACCGAGTGGCTTCTCCCAGTTGTCGGGGCTGCTCTCCCCTACGTCGCCCAGCTCGACCGAGCGCGCCGCCATCCCTTGCTGGAACTCTGGCGCGAAGCTGTCGAGCGAGTCCTGCGGCACACCGAGCGCCTTCAAGCCCTGGTACGTAAAGGTCACGGTGACCCAGGCGCCGTGCCGCGGCTCTGAGCTGGGACGCCCATGGTCCACAACCGAGAGCAGCCGCCTCACCAGCTCCCGCCCGGCTGCGCGGTCATCGATGCGGAGGAGCACGTACTTTCCGACGTACGGCGAGGGCCGCTCGTGCAGCGCCCCGCTCTGGATGTCGTCGAGGTCCAGGCCCACGTCGCGCCCGCCGGTCACGGCCCCACCTTCCGGTCCCATCGCTACACGTGCTCGGGGGGTTCGGGCGGGTCCGGATTCGCCGGCGCCAGGTAGGGGAAGGAACGCGAGGAAGGCCTGGTCGCCTGGTCGACACCGTCACGGATGATCGGCCCGGTTCCGGCGTTGATCAGCTGCGTGAAGATCGTGTCCATCACATCGTCGTTGAGCGCCCGTCCGCCGCAGGTTGCATGCGCCTGACCGCTGCGCTTGGCAAGCTCGATCTCCAGGAAGGAGCCGTGCTCGGCGTACGGCTTGCTGAGGTCAACAACCAGGAAGTCGGCGAGCACCAGGCTCGTCAAGGGGTGGTCGCCTTTCGCGTCAGGGAACCAGTCGGTCTTGCCGTCCAGCCCGTCCCAGAAGGCAAGGTTGGCGTTCAGCCGGGCCCGATAGGCGCCCCGATACGCGTCCCCCAGGTGGAACGCATCCTCCATGTTGTAGAGATCGCGGATCTCGAGATCCCGATTGACCGGATCGAACTGCTTCATGGCCAGCATCATGTTCTTCACCTCGGGCCGCCCGACCCGTTCGATCCGAACGTTGAACGTGCCGCGGGTGAGCGTTTCGGCGACCACACCGACCAGCTCGACACCGTCCAAGAGTGCGGAATCGACCTCGACGACCAAACTGAGGACATTCTTGCCGTCGAGATAGATGGAACCTGGATCGGTGAACGCCAGCTGGCCGGTCGCGATCGTCTTCAACGCCGCAGGCGCATCCATGATGAAGGGATCCCAACGCGGGCCTGCGAAGGCCCGCAGCCCCCTGGTCGACCCACCCCGTTCCTCGTTCACTCGCACCGACACCGATTCACCGGTTGGAGTGCTGCAGGTGCCCTCCTGCTCGACCCGCTGATCATTGCCCGCACGCACCGGAGCCGAGAAGACGCAGTCGATGACGACTTCTGGCCGGCCAGCCACGAAGGGCACCGGATCACTCCCCTCGCTCGCGGTGAGCGGGCGCAAACGGAAACGGTAGATGAGGCCGTCCGAGAACGCGTCCGTGGGTTTCGCGAAAGGGAGGGTGTTCACCACGAGCACCAGGTGTCCTGGCCGCTCGGGGCTGGGGAACGCGTAGACGTCGGTGATGTCCGCGATCGGGTCGGCCAAGGCTCGCGGGCCCGAAATGTGATCCGACATGGGCGCTCCTCGCTGCTAGCCGGTGCTCCTCGGTCGGTTAGTCTGCGGCCTCGTCCAGCAGCGGCTTCAGTGCGGGGTGCTGCAGCGCATCCGCCGCCTCGGGGCTGTCCAACACCTGCTGGAAGGCAGCGTTCACACGCTGGGCCTTCCGGATCTCCTTCACCGTGCCGCCGTAGTTCCGTGCGTAGGCAGCCGCCGTCTGCTGCGCCCCGTAGACGAACGCTTTCACCGCGGCCAAGTCAGGGAGACCCTCGTAGCCCTCCACATGCCCGAAAATCGCGTCGAAGAGGGCGAGGGTCGGACCGGAGGCGAAGAAGTCGTCCATGTAGGCGTCCCACGGACCGTCGAAGCTGGTGATGAACGCGAGCCGGGTGTCGTCGTCGAACAAGACGAACCGGGCCTCATGGATGGTCGCAATGGCCATGCCGTAGTCCCCCGGTCGATACCCGGGAGTTTCCTGCAGGGCGCGTAGCGCCGCGCGCAGCGACTCGCCCTCACCCGGCTTCACCCGGAAGAACAGACTGAACTCACTCGTCGGGCCAGCGCTGAGCCCCGGTCGCGGAGTTCCTGTCGAAGGTGCGGTCATCGATTCCTCCCCAAGGTCGCAGCCCTCATCGGCAAGCCCTCACGCCAGCCACATGGGATCGTGCCCACCTCACATGTCGGCTTGATCGTACTGCGGCACGCTGCACGAAGTCTGTATGTGTGCCAGGTAGGACCCGAACCACCAGGCCGCCGGATTCCCCACCGCCAGGACCAGCCGAGGACTGGAGCAAATGGCTCTGGCTAGGTTGAACACTGGTCGGGCTGACAGGATTTGAACCTGCGACCCCGTGACCCCCAGTCACGTGCGCTACCAAACTGCGCCACAGCCCGCCGGGCTCCGCAGCTGTCGGAGCACCGAGGGGGAACTCTACTACGGTTGATATCTGGGAACCGCCGTGTTCCGCGGGGAGGAGTGGGGTGGCCCGATCGACCACCGGCCGGTACGAGCTGGAGGCCAAGTCGGCCGCTCGCGAACTGTGGGCGGTTCCCCAGTGGCACGGTAAGGGTGTGCTCGGTCCTTGGGTGCTGGCCGACGGTCGGGAGATTCTCGACCTGATCGCCACCGGCGACGTCGGCGAACTCGGGTTCCCCATCTGGTTCGAGCCCTACCAGTCCTACCGACAAGCCGGCGATCTGATCTGGACCACGTCGTACGCGAAGCTCGCCTCTGTGCGGTTCGTCCAGATCCTGAAGTCGATCGGCGCCACCGGCTACCAGACGTACGAGGCGAACCTCCGCACCAGGAAGGGCGTGCCCATCCCGGGTTTTCGTCGGTCTCGGGGTGAACTCCAGCGACCCGGAGACCGACCTCAGCAACCAGTATCCGCTCCCCACGTTCTCGTTCCTGGCCAAGGAACGGGTCGTGGAGGTGCTGAAGATGGCCGGGGTGACCGAATTCAAGATCCGACCGTGGGCAGACGAGTGAATCAGCGCTTGCCACGTTTCTCGCGGGCCCTCACCTGCAGGTGGATCGGGGTCCCGATGAAGCCGAACTCCTCGCGGAGCCGGCGTTCCACGAACCGCAGGTATCCCGGCTCGATCTGACCCGAGGTGAACAGGACGAAGGTCGGCGGACCGACCTGCGCCTGGGTGCCGAACAGGATCCTGGGCTGCTTCCCGCCGCGCACCGGGTGCGGGTGGGCGGCGACGATCCGGCCGAGGAAGGCGTTCAGCTTCCCGGTCGAGATCCGGGTCTCCCAGCCGTCCAGCGCCTCCTGGATCGCTGGTCGGAGTCGATCCACGTGCCGGCCGGTGGTGGCCGAAATGTTCACCCGGGCCGCCCAGGCGAACTGGACCAGGTCCCGTTCGATCTCACGGGTCAGATAGCGGCGCCGCTCGTCGTCGGTCAGGTCCCACTTGTTGAACGCGATCAGCAGGGCTCGCCCGGCCTCCTCCACCGAGGTGAGGATGCGCAGGTCCTGTTCGGTCACCGGCTCGCTGGCGTCGATGACCACGACGCAGACTTCGGCCCGCTCGATCGCTCCGTGAGTGCGCAGGCTGGCGTAGTACTCGTGGCCGATCGCTTCCTTGACGCGACGCCGGATCCCGGCGGTGTCGATGAACCGGAAGATCTCGCCGTCCACCTCGACCAGCTCGTCCACCGGATCGACGGTGGTCCCCGCGACATCGTCGACCACCACGCGCTGAGCCCGGGCAAGCTTGTTCAGCAGGCTCGATTTGCCGACGTTCGGCTTGCCGACGATGGCCACCCGGCGCGGTCCGCCTCCGGTGCCATCGGTCTCGACCGGGGCCTCGGGCAGCGCATCCAGGATGGCGTCGAGCAGATCACCGCTCCCCCGCCCGTGCAGCGCGGAGACCGGGTACGGCTCGCCCAAGCCGAGATTCCACATGGCCGCCGCCTCGGCCTCGGTCCGCTGATCGTCGACCTTGTTGGCCGCCAGCACGACCGGCTTCTGGCTGCGACGCAGGACCCGCACGACGGCCTCGTCGGCGTCCAGCGTGCCGACGGTCGCGTCGACCACGAGCACCACGGCGTCGGCGGCCGAAATGGCCAGCTCCGCCTGCTCCACGATCTGCGCCGCCATCCCCGTTGCGTCCGGCGCCCAGCCCCCGGTGTCGACGACCACGAACTGGCGACCGTTCCAGATCGCGTCGTAGGACACCCGATCCCGGGTCACACCTGGAACGTCTTGGACCACGGCTTCGCGGCGGCCGATGATCCGGTTGACCAAGGTGGACTTGCCCACGTTGGGACGACCGACCACGGCGACCACCGGAGGAATCTCGACGGGCGCCGCCACGTCCTCCCCCACTTCCTCAGCCAGGTCTTCGTCGGTGGCCGGCGGCAGCACCGGCGGTTTGGCCATGACTCAACTCACCTCGCGGCCGGCGTTCGAGGCCGCGTCGGGCACCAGCCCGCAGATCTCGTCGATCACTTGGTCGAGGTCGAGGTGGGTGGAGTCGACCAGCACCACACCGGGCGCGGCCTCGTGGAAGGAGGCGACGGTCGAGTCGTCGGTGTCGCGCCGGATCACCTGGTCGGTGACCGAATCGGCGTCGACCGCCTCACCCAGCTCGGCGTGCCGGCGCCGGACCCGCGCTTGTGGATCGGCGACCAACAGGACCCGTACGTCGGCATCCGGGGCCACCACCGTGGTGATGTCCCGCCCCTCTGCCACCATGCCACGCTCCGATGCGGCGATCAGGGCTCGCTGGCGAGCGATCAGGTCGGCCCGCACCCGCAGATTGGTGGCGATCTGGCTCACAACCGCGGAGACGGCCGGCTCGCGGATCGCGGCGGTGACGTCATGGCCGTTGATGCTGATCCGCGGCTGAGCCGGATCGGTGTCGATGTCGATGGCGGCCACCCGGACCAAGTCGGCGACCGCCGCCTGGTCGTCGGTGGGCAGCCCTTCCGTCAGGGCCAGCCAGGTGGCGGCCCGGTACATGGCCCCGGTGTCGAGGAACTCCAGTCCCAGCCGGGTAGCGACCCCGCGGGCCGTACTGGACTTGCCGGAACCGCTTGGGCCGTCGATGGCCACGACCAGTCGGTCGGGGGACTCGGAGGGCTCAGGCACGAGGGTCAGCGTACCGGGGCCCCGAACCGGTGGGTGGGACGAGACTCGCCGCCTCAGGGCTGAACATCCCAGCCGTGTTCGACCATCCGAGCCACCAGCCGGTCGAGTTGGGCGGGGGCGACGGCGACCGAGAGGTAGCCGACCTGACGATTCTGATCATGCTCGATCGAGACGTCCTCGACGTTCACGCCCGCGTCGCCGATGTCGGCGAACAGGCGTCCCAGCGCGCCCGGCGCGTCGGGAATCTCCACCACGACCTCGCCGTATGCAGTGGCCGGCGCGCCGTGTTTCCCGGGGATGCGGCGACTGCCCGCTACACCCCGCTCCAGTTGGGCCCGCAGACCGTCGCCCGTTCCCCCCTCGGAGCCGAGGTCGAGGGCGGCGATCACCGTGTCCAACTGGTGGCGGACCGAGCGCAGCTCCGCGAGCACAGCCGCGGAGTTGGCGGTCATGATCTGTTCCCAGAGCTCGGGGTCGCTGGCGGCCACCCGAGTGACATCGCGCAAGCCCTGCCCGGCCAGTCGCAGGTCGCGGTCGGGCACGCTGTTCAGATGGCCCGCCATCAGCACCGAGAGCAGGTGCGGCAGGTGGGACACCCGGGCGACGGCGGCATCGTGGTCGACCACATCCATGGTCACCGCCCGAGCTCCGCAGGCCGCCGCCAGCTCGCTCACGGCATCGACGGCCCACGGGGCGGAACGGCGATGGGGGGTGATGACCCAGGTGCGATCGCGAAACAGGTCGGCCCGTGCCGTCATCGGCCCGGAGTGCTGGGAACCGGCCATCGGGTGCGAGCCGACGTACCGCTCCAGATCCGCCGCCAAGCCAGGATCGGCCCAGAGAGAATCCAGCACGCCGGCCTTGACCGATCCGACGTCGGTGACCGCGGCCGTCGGGAAGTCGCGGAGGGCCCGACCGATCACCTCGGGCAGGGCCCGTGGCGGCACGGCCACCACGACCAGTCCGACGGCGGCGGGATCGGGAACCGTGCAGCTGCCGGCCCCGAGACTCTCGGCCACCTGAGCGTGACTCGATCGTCGGTCGCGCAGATGGACTGACCAGCCGTCGGCGGTCAACGCACAACCGATCGACGCCCCGATCAGTCCGGTGCCCGTGATCAGGACGGGCCGAGAGCGTCCGGAGTGGCCCGGGTCGGGCGGCACGGCGGCGGTGGTCACGCCCCGGTATTGTCCGGCGCCGAGTTGTCCGGCGCCGAGGGGTCCGACCCGTCGACGGCGGAGAGATCGGTTTCGGGCACCGGCTCCGGCGCGAGGGCGGGTGGAGCCACCACCCCGGGATCGGGGGGAACGACCGAGTCGGCCAGCAACGCGCCGAGTCGGCTCCCGTTGATCCGCCGGAACTTCCGCGGCAGCGCCCGGGTGCGGTCCAGAATGGCCACCTCGAGGGCGTCCACCCCCACCTCGCGTGGAGTGGAGTTCGGGCCGGCGTCGGAGCTCAACGCCTGCACGGCGAGGCGGATGGCCGCCGCCAGATCGAGGTCGGACTGGTAACCGCGGCCGATGGCATCGCTGATGACCTCCGCCGAGCCCCCCATCACGGCATAGTCGTCCTCCGCGCCGACCGATCCGTCGTAGGTCAACCGGTAGATCTGGTCCTGCTCGATGACGGCGCCGAGCTCGGCGACGATGATCTCCACCTCGTACGGCTTCTCGCCGCCGGCCGAGAAGATCGTGCCGAGCAACTGGGCGTACGCGTTGGCGAGCCCGCGCCCGGTGACGTCCGTCCGGTCGTAGCTGTATCCGCGGAGATCGGCGTAACGGATGCCGGCCGTGCGGAGGTTCTCGAATTCGTTGTAGCGGCCCACCGCGGCGAAGCCGATCCGGTCGTAGATCTCGCTGACCTTGTGCAGCGCCTGCTGACGGTTCTCCGCCACGAACAAGATGCCGTCGGCGTAATGCATCACCACCACCGACCGGCCGCGGGCGATGCCCTTGCGGGCGAAGTCCGCCCGGTCCTTCATCTGCTGCTCGGGCGCAACGTAGAACGGCATGCTCACAGCAACCCACCCCGCCGGTATGGCCGGTCTTCGCTACCCGGCGCGCCGCCGTGGCCTGTGGTCGCTGCGCTCCCGCAATCTTTTCGGCGCTCAGGCTGACTCATAGCAGCGGTGCTCCTGGTCCATCGGGACGACTCATCCGGCCTTCCACCATTTCGCCGACCATCGACGCTATCTGCTCGTCGGCCACCCGCTGGACTCCGTCCTGGGTGGCCACCAACACCACCGGATAGATCCGGCGGGTCAGATCGGGCCCACCGGTCGCCGAATCGTCGTCGGAGGCGTCGTACAGCGCCTGGATGACCGCCATGGTCGCCTCGGCGGCGGTCAGATCCTGCCGGTACAGCTTCTTCAGTGAGCCCCGGGCGAAGACCGAGCCGGACCCGACCGAGAAGAAGGCGTGCTCCTCGTAACGGCCGCCGGTCGCGTCGTAGGAGAAGATGCGACCCTCTTCGCTGGCCACGTCCCAGCCGGCGAAGAGCGGCACCACCACCAGCCCCTGCATGGCGAGACCCAGGTTCTGCCTGATCATGGTCGCCAACCGGTTCGCCTTGCCGACCAGGGACAGCGGGGCGCCCTCGATCTTCTCGTAGTGCTCCAATTCCACCTGGAACAGGCCGACCATCTCGACCGCGATGCCGGCGGCCCCGGCGATGCCGATGATGGAGAATTCGTCGGCCGGGAAGACCTTCTCGATGTCGCGCTGAGCGATCATGTTGCCCATGGTGGCCCGGCGATCACCGGCGACGACCACGCCATCCGGAAAGGCGGCCGCGACGATCGTCGTCCCGTGCGGCGCCAGCTCCCCCAGCCCGGGGGCCGCTGTCCTCGAGGTGGGCAGCTCGGTCGGGCTGACCTGAGCCACGAACTCACTGAAGGAGGAGGTGCCGGCGTGCAAGAAGGCGTGCGGCAGCCCGATCCCGCGTTCGCTCACTGGCCGCCCTTCTGGACGAACGAGCGGACGAACTCCTCGGCGTTGACCTCCAGCACGTCGTCGATCTCGTCCAGCAGCGAGTCGACCTCGGAGTCGAGCTCGGCCTTGTGGGCGCTGTCGGCCGGCGCCAACTCCTCGACCGGCTCCTGCTCGGTACGCCGGGTCCGACTGCGGCTGTGCTCTGATTCGGCCATGACTGCTCCATCCATCGAACTGGGCTCTGCCAGGTTCTGAGGGGACAAGCCTAGCGAGCGGTGCCGACGGCTCTCGGCTCATTTCACGCCGTACTTCGCGCCGGATCCCTCTCCGTGACGCGGACTAGCGGCCCAGGGCGGCGAAGAGTTCCGTCACGTCGGCGCACGAGTCGATCATCGCCCCTACCTGCTGGCGGGTGCCCCGCAGCGGGTCGAGCAGCGGGATCCGCTGCAGCGCCGGTCGCCCCGGGACGTCGAAGATCACCGAATCCCAGGAGGCGGCCACCACCGCCGACCCGAACTTCTCGGTGACCCGACCGCGGAAGTAGGCCCGGGTGTCCTCCGGCGGCTGCGTCCGGGCCCGTTCCACCTCGTCGTCGTTCAGCAGCCGGCGCATCTTGCCCTTGGCCACCAACGCGGCGTACAGGCTGCGGCGAGGATCGACGTCGCAGTACTGCAGGTCGATCAGCGCCAGCTTCGGTGCGTCCCAGGCGAGTCCGTCGCGACTGCGGTAGGACTCCATCAAGGACAGCTTGGCCACCCAGTCCAACTGGTCGGCCAGCTCCATCGGATCCCGGCGCAGCGCATCGAGGCAGTCCTGCCAGCGGCCGAAGATGTCCTTGGCTTCGATCCGCGCCGACTCGGGGAGATCCCCCGCGATGTGCTCGTAGCAGTTCCGACTCGCCTCCAGATACAGCTCCTGCAGATCGACGGCGGTCGCCGTCCGACCATCGGCGAGGCCGACCACGGATCGGCAGGAGGGGTCGTGGCTGACCGTCCGCATGGCCGCCACCGGGGCTTCCAGCCGCACCGAGCTCGTCAACAGACCGGCTTCGATCACCCGCAGGACCCAGGCGGCGCTGCCCACCTTGAGGTAGGTGGAGGTCTCCGACAGGTTCGCGTCGCCGGTGATGATGTGCAACCGTCGGTGCCGGCTGGGGTCGGCGTGCGGTTCGTCCCGCGTGTTGATGATGGGCCGGTTGAGCGTGGTCTCCAACCCCACCTCGGCCTCGAAGTAGTCTGCGCGCTGGCTGATCTGGTAGCCCGGCTGCTGACTGGACTGCCCGATGCCGACCCGGCCGGCGCCGGTGATGACCTGTCGTGATACCAGGAAACCGGTGAACTGGCTGACGATCCGGTCGAACGGGGTGCTCCGGTCCAACAGATAGTTCTCGTGAGTCCCGTACGACGCGCCCTTGCCGTCGGTGTTGTTCTTGTACAGCCGCACCGACCGGCCGAGACTCTGGCTGGCCCGCTGCCCGGCGATGGCCATCACGGCGTCGCCTGCCTGGTCGTAGCGGACGGCGTCCAGCGCCGAGGTGACCTCCGGTCCGGAGTACTCCGGATGCGCGTGGTCGACGTACAGCCGGGCCCCGTTGGTCAAGATCACGTTGGCCATGCCGAGGTCGGTGTCGGTGAGCTGATCGGGGTGCGCAGACGCGCGGGAGATCTCGTAGCCGCGGATGTCGCGGAGCGGGGTCTCGGTCTCGTAGTCCCAGCCGGCCGGTTGCCCCGGGGTGGACCAGCCGTACGCCTTGACCACATGATTCGACAACTGCATCGGATGCAGGTCGTCCTCGACCGGGCCGCCGAGGGCGCTGATCCCGTACTCCGTCTCAATGCCCATGACCCGGGGCGGCGCTTTCGAGACGGAGGACGACATGTGTCCCAGCGTAGTGTTGTCCGGATGAAGATCTGGGTCGCGGCACTCGCCGACCTGGTGGCCATCGGCATCTTCGCCGGCGTCGGGCGGGCCAGCCACACGGAGCCCCTCACCGCGGCCGGCGTCCTCCAGACCGCCTGGCCGTTCCTGGCCGGTTGGGCCCTCGGCGTTCTGGTCAGTCGAGCCTGGCGCCGCCCGGAGGCGCTCCAGGTCGGCGCGGTGCTCTGGGTCTGCACCGTGTCGGGGGGTGTGGCGCTGCGGTTGCTCACCGGCGACACCGCTCAGCTGCCGTTCGTGGTCGTCGCCTCCATCACTCTGGCCGTACTGCTGCTCGGCTGGCGCGGGTTGTACGCCCTCAGCACCCGCGCCCGCCGTTCTGAACGCGCGCCCGCCGGCGCCTAGCCCCCCGGACGCCGTTTCCTGTCATAGGCGCCGAGAACGCACCGAATCGGCTGGTGTGCGTGTCGTTTCCCGGCACAGGCGGCCAAACGTACGCCGTGGCCAAGGGGTGCGGCCGGATAGCGCTAGAGATATTGCCCGGTGTTGGAGACGGTGTCGATGGAGCGTCCCGGGGTGGTGCCCTTCTTCGACGAGATCAGCGTGCGGATGAAGACGATGCGTTCGCCCTTCTTGCCCGAGATCTTGGCCCAGTCGTCAGGGTTGGTGGTGTTGGGCAGATCCTCGTTCTCGGCGAACTCGTCGAGGCAGGCCTGCAGCAGATGCCCGATCCGGATGCCGCGGACGCCGGTGTCCAACAAGTCCTTGATCGCCATCTTCTTGGCCCGGTCGACGATGTTCTGGATCATGGCGCCGGAGTTGAAGTCCTTGAAGTACAGGACTTCCTTGTCGCCGCCGGCGTAGGTGACTTCGAGGAACTGGTTCTCCTCGGATTCCTCGTACATCCGGGCCACGGTCCGGTCGATCATGCCCTGCACGGTGGCTTCCGGTAGGTGATCGAACTCCGCCAGATCCTCGCTGTGCAACGGCAAAGTCGGGGTGAGGTACTTGCTGAAGATCTCCCGGGCCGCCTCGAAGTCCGGTCGTTCGATCTTGATCTTGACGTCCAGCCGGCCGGGCCGCAGGATCGCCGGATCGATCATGTCCTCGCGGTTGGAGGCGCCGATGATGATCACGTTGTCGAGACCCTCGACGCCGTCGATCTCACTCAGCAGCTGGGGCACGATGGTGTTCTCCACGTCGGAGGAGACCCCCGAGCCGCGGGTGCGGAACAACGAATCCATCTCGTCGAAGAAGACGATCACCGGCATCCCGTCGGACGCCTTCTCCCGAGCCCGTTGGAAGACCAGCCTGATGTGCCGCTCGGTCTCCCCCACGTACTTGTTGAGCAACTCAGGGCCCTTGATGTTGAGGAAGAAGCTGCGGCCTTCCTGTCCGGTGAGATCACTCACCTTCTTGGCCAGCGAGTTCGCCACGGCCTTGGCGATCAAGGTCTTCCCACAGCCGGGCGGCCCGTACAGCAGAATGCCCTTGGGTGCCTTCAGTTCGTGCTCGGCGAACAACTCGCGGTGCAGGAACGGCAGCTCCACCGCGTCTCGGATCGCCTCGATCTGTGAGCCCAGGCCGCCGATCACGGTGTAGTCGATGTCCGGCACCTCTTCGAGCACCAGCTCCTCGACGTCCAGTTTCGGCACGCGCTCGTACGCGAAGTGGATCCGGCGATCGATCAACAAGGAGTCGCCGGAGCGGATCGGCTGGTGGCGGAGCCGATAGGCCAGCCGCACCACGGTCTCCTCGTCCCCGTGCCCGACGACCAGAGCGCGGACGCCGTCGTCGAGGACTTCCTTGAGGAGCACGACTTCGCCGACCTCGTCGAAGTCGAAGACGCCGACCAGATTGAGGGCCTCGTTGACCATCACCTCCCGGCCCGGCTCCAGCCCTTCGAGATCGACGTCGGGGCTGACGCTCACTCGCATCTTGCGACCCGACGTCCAGATGTCCGCGGTCCCGTCGTCGCCGGGGCCGATGTAGACCCCGTAGCTCGCCGGTGGCTGGGCCAGCCGGTCCACCTCGGTCTTGAGGGACACGATCTGGTCGCGGGCCTCGCGCAGCGTCGACGCGAGCCGCTCGTTGTTGGCGGCCGTGTTGCGCGTCTCCTGGCGGGCGTCGGCCAGCCTGCGCTCGAGCATGGCGATGTCATGCGGGTGGGAGGCAATCCGCTCCCGCATCCGGTCGAGTTCGTCTCGCAGCTGACTCAGGGTGAACTCTCGGCCGTCTCCGGCCCGATCGGCACTGGATCCCGTCATGGCACACACCTCCTTTGCCGAAACAGTACCCGGCTGATCAGCGGGGCCCGAGATAATCCTCGCCGTACGCGCCGGGGGCTGGGCGACGTTTGCGTAACGGTGTGGAAACGCCTGGAGCAAGCCGGCGGGCAAAGATCAGGAAGCCGGTGTGGCCGATCATGGCGTGTTGGGGTCGGACGGCGAGGCCTTCGGCCTGCCAACTGCGCAGCATCGTCTCGGCGGCGTCGGGTTCGGTGAAGCCGGTGTGGACACGGAGCGTCTCGACCGTACGGGCCAGTTGGGTGGTGGTGGCGACGTAGCTGCAGAACACCCCGCCAGGCATCAGCAGGTCGGCGACCGCCGGAACGCAGTCCCAGGGCGCCAGCATGTCCAGCACGACGCGATGGATCGACGCCTCGGCGAGCGGATCGGTCTGCAGGGAAGCCACGAGATCCCCGACGCGGAGATCCCAGGCCGGGTGTTCCCGACCCAGGAACGACTCGACGTTGCGCCGGGCGATCTCGGCGAAATCGTCTCTGCGCTCGTAGGAGATCAGCCGACCCGACGGTCCGATCGCGCGGAGCAGGGACAGCGTGAGGGCACCGGAGCCGACCCCGGCCTCCAGCACGGTGGCCCCGGGGAAGATGTCGGCGCCGAGGAGGATCTGGGCCGCGTCCTTGGGGTAGACCACGGCCGCGCCACGCGGCATCTTCACCGTCACATCGCGAAGCAGCGGCCGCAACGCCAGATAGGACACCCCTCCGGTCGATGACACCACCACCCCCTCGGGCCCGCCGATCAGGTGGTCGTGCGCGATCCCGCCCTTGGCGGTGTGGAACTCGCCGCCGTACGGCGAGGAGCACCGAGTGTTGGCGGCCCTTGGGGTCGGTGAGGGTGATCCGATCTCCGGCCGAAAGGGGACCCGTCCGCACCCCGGAGAAGGCCGCCGGATCAATCGCTCCGGACGTCACGGGGTCAGCCACTCCGCATCCCGAACAGCCCCAGCTGCCAGCCGGGCCCGAACGAGTTCACGGGCGCCGTGACGCCCTCGCGGGCGATGATGTGCTCGTCGGACTGGGTGAGCGGGATCAAGACCAGGTCCAGCGCGGCCTGCCGTTGCAGAGCCGCCAGCACCCGTTGTGCCTCGGTCTCCTGAGTGACCGTCCGGTAGCGCAGCTGCAAGATGTTGACGATGGCGGCCGTCTCGGGCAACGGAGTGGCCAGGTACGGCTGCAACCACGACAGTCCGGTGGCGGTGAAGGCCTTCCGATCCACCAGCGTCAGGTCGGCGTCGGGCACCCCGGGTCGGAGGCGGACGCGGAACCCCCCGGTGTCCTCCAGCCGGCTGCGGACCAGGTTGGCCTGGTCACCACCGTCGGGAATCGTGGGGTCGTACGAGAGCGTCATCGGGATCGGCTCGGCCCAGGTGACCAACGGCTCGGCCCGGCCGCCCATCGGGAATGAACTCACGTGGCCGGTCACGCCGCCCGGCACGATCGAATCCAGCGTGCGCTCCCCCTGCACCGCGACCGAGACCGCCTGGCGCGCAGGACGGTCGAATCGAGCGATGGCCGCCTCGGACCACTGCAGCATCCGGATCCGAGTGCCGGTCAGCACCTGCAACGTGTACCCGTCGTCGGTCAGATCGCTGGGGTTGGCGGCCGTCTGCCGGCTGAACCGGGTGATGGCAGCGCCGCTCAGGCCTCGCCAAGCGACGTCGACCGTGCCCTTGGCCATCGCCTCCTCGATGGCGGCGGAATCCGCCACGGTCCGGTACGTCACGACTTCGTTCTGCGCGGGGTTGCGGCCGACGTACTTCTCGAAGCGCTCCAGCTGCAATACGTCCCGGGTGTAGCTGGTCACCGAGAAAGGGCCGGACCCGATGACGGCTTCGCCGACGGCACGGACGGCGCCGGATTCGTAGGAGTCGGCGTCGACCAGCGATGCCGCCGGTGAGGCCAGGGCCCAGCCGATCTGGGTGTCGACGCGGCTGAGAATGAACCGTACCGTGCGGGGGTCCGGGGTTTCGATCCGCCGAATAGCCGAGAGCAGCGTGGCCGACGAACCGGGTACGGCTAGCCGCCGGGCGCGTTCGATGCTGAACTTCACATCCGTTGAGGAGAGCTCGTTCCCGTTGTGGAAGAAGAGTTCGTCATTGAGAGTGCAGGTGTAGACCGTGGTCGCGGTGAACAGGCAGTCCCGCGCGGCGTCCGGCCTGAGCATCGATTCTCCCGGGTCGGCGCTCATCAGCCGCTGGAAGACATTGACGGACACCACCATCGATGAGGACTCGGTCACCGCCGCGGGGTCCACGACCCGAATCCGGTCGGTGCTGAGCACGGTGAACGGCCGGGTCTCGGTCGGGGTCGGCGTCGGTTCCGGGCGAGGGGCCGGTGGTGGACCCGGCACCTGGCATCCCGCCATGATCAGCGACAGCAGGACCGTGACCGCGGCGAGCCATCCTGCGCCCCGGTCAGCCGAACTCATCGGCGCGTCCCATCAACGCGATGACGGACTCGACGTCCAGCTCGACGAGGGACTCGATCTGCACTCGACGCGGCGCGGCCGGTATCGGGACCAGGTTGGGCACCGCGACGACGAGCGCCCCCGCGGCGTTGGCTGACCGGGCGCCGGTGGCCGAGTCTTCGAACACCACGCAGTGCCGGGCGTCGACGTCCAGGACCCGGCAGGCCTTCTCGTACGGTTCGGGGTGCGGCTTGCCCCAGACCACTTCGTCGCCGGCCACGGACACCTGGAAGGAGCCGGCAGGCAGACGGTCCAGGACCGCGTCGAGCAGGACCCGGTACGAAGCGGAAACCAAAGCACACGGAATGCCCGCGTCTCCGAAGGAGGCGAGCAGCTCGCGGGCGCCCGGACGCCACAACACCTTCCCATCGCGGAATCCCGCGAGCACCCGGGCGAGCATCTGGTCCACCACCCACGCCGGACTCAGATCGTGCCGGCCGATGACATTGAGGATGTAGGCGCCGGAGTCCAGCAGGGAGTTGCCGACCAGCTGTTCGGCGTGGGCCCGGGACCAGGTGGCTCCGAGCGAGTTGACCAGGTCGAACTCGGCGGCCACCCACAAGGGCTCTGTGTCGGCCAGTGTCCCGTCGAAGTCCCAAAGAGCCGCTTGGAGGACACCAGTCGAATTGTTCATTGCGCGCTCATTGTTCCAGCGGGAGCAACGGCGGCGAAATCAACGTGTGGTGTGCTCTCCCGCCGGAACCACGAGCCGGTCAGGCGTCGCGCCACTCGTCACTGGTCAGCACCGAGCCGGCCTGGGGTCCCATCGCCAGCATGCCCCCGTCGACGACCCAGGAAGCTCCGGTGACGTAGCCCGCCTCCCGCGAAGCCAGAAAGGTGATCACGGCGGCCACTTCGCGCGCGTCGCCCGGACGGCCCAGTGGTACCCCCGGGCGACGGACCGAATGGGGATCCACGTCCTTCTGCTTCGTCATGGGGGTGGCGATCTCGCCGGGGGCGACGGCGTTAGCGGTGATCCCGTGCTGCCCCAGCTCCACCGCGATGGTCTTCATCAGCCCGCCCAGACCGTGCTTGGCGGCGACGTACGCGCTGAAGCCGACTCCTGGTTGGTGCTCGTGGACGCTGGTGACGGCGATCAACCGACCGCCGCGGCCCTGCTCGACCATGGCGGCGGCCGCCCCCTGAAGGCAGAGGAACGGCCCGTCCAGATCCACCGCGAGAGTTCTCCGCCAGTCGTCGAACTTCGCCTCCAGGAAGGGGGCCGCGAGGCCCATCCCGGCGTTGTTGACGAACACGTGGATTCCGCCGAGCTCGGCGATGAGTTGGTCGACGACGTCGCCGATCTCAGTCGGTTCACCGACATCGAGCTGCGCCAGCACCGCCCGGCGGCCGTGGGATCGGACCTCCTCGGCGGTGTCCTCGGCACCCTGCGCATCGGTGTACCAGGTGAGTGCGACGTCCATCCCGGCCGCGGCCAGCGCGACCGCCGTCGCCTTGCCGATCCCGGATTCACCTGCGGTGACGATGGCGTACCGGGGGGTGAAGGGATCCTTCGGGCTCACGGGTGCTCCGATCTGGTGGGTTCTTGTGGGTACGGCGCTGACTGGGCTACCCAGCGATGCCGAGGCCGAAACGTCAGGCGGCGAGCGCACGTTCGATGGTCGCCATCACGATCTGGGGCTGGTCGTGGACCATGTTGGCCGTGAAGCGCAACACCCGCCAGCCGGCCAGGACGACGTCGTTCTGGCGCCAGCGGTCGGACTCGAACGCCTCGGGAGTGTTGTGGAACTCGCGGCCGTCGATCTCGATTGCCAGCTTGAGATCGGGGAACGCCACGTCGATCCAGTAGAGGCCGGACAGCATCTCCAGCGGATAGTTGGCCTCCCAACCCGTGATGCCCGCCTCTCGGAGCAGTCGGTGGGTTTCCCGCTCCGCCTCCGACCACGGCTCGTCGCGGGAGTCGAGCAGCAGGGCCCTCCGGTCTACGTTGCCGGCCCGGCCGGGAGTCAAGGCCAGTGCTTCATGCAGCTGCGCAAGAGTCGCCGCCCGGGTCCGGAGCACCGTGTCGATGGCATTGCCGCCCAGCGCGGCGCACAGGTCGAGAGCAGTTAGGGCCGGGGACGTGCATCGGATCCCTTGGACCGTCGTGACCAGCTCCGGCGGCACTCGGCGTCTGGTGATGACCATGCCTCTAGGTCGAGCGCGACGGCTGGGGGCCGCCGCTTCCACCTGACCGGCGACGATCTTGGGCCAGAACGTGAGCTTCGCCGCCGCGCGTCCGCAGAAGACGGCGTTGGGCTCCCAGAGCTGCAAGGCCCGCGCCCGCACCTCGAAGTTGTCCGAGTCGATGGGGCGCGCATAGACGCCCGGCAACAGAGCCAGCAGCCTTCCCCCGCGGATCGACCGGTCCAGCGCGGTCGCAAGTTCTGGATGGTTGCGGCGCGCGAGCACGGCTTGGCTGCTCAGCAGGAGGTCGATCTCGACCGAACTGGCTCTCATGCCGGGATTCTGTGGACCCGGCGACTTTTCGTTCGGCTGCCGTCGGCGACTGTGGAAAGCGAGGTCGCATGTCCACAGGCTGAGAACCGGACGCTCGATCTCGTGGACCGCCCCGACACGCCGCAATCCGGGCGATCTGCGGGATCGAGGGTTCAGTTTTCAGCCGGTTGGTCCCGTGAGCAGGGTCCGTCAGCGGGCGTTGAAGTACTTCGCCTCGGGATGGTGGACGACGAGCGCATCGGTGGACTGCTCGGGGTGGAGCTGCAGCTCCTCGGAGAGCTCGACGCCGATCCGCTCCGGGCGGAGCAGGGCGACCAGCTTGGCCCGGTCCTCCAGATCGGGGCAGGCGGGATAGCCGAAGGAATAGCGCGAACCGCGGTAGGCCTGATCGCGGATCATCTCGTCCATCGCACCGTCGGTGCCCGCGAAACCCAGGTCAGCGCGGATCCGGGAGTGCCACATCTCGGCCAGCGCCTCGGTCAGCTGCACACTCAGCCCGTGCAGTTCGAGGTAGTCCCGGTAGGCGTTCTGCTCGAACAGCACGGCCGTCGCCTTGGCCACCGCCGCGCCCATGGTCACCAGGTGGAAGGCGATCACGTCCGGTCCCTTGGCCAGGGCCAGCTCGCGGTCGCGGAAGAAATCGGCCAGGCAGAGGTAGCGACCTCGACGCTGCCGGGGGAAGGTGAAGCGGAACTGCTCGGCGTCCGGGTCGGACACCTCCCCGCCGGGCCGAAGCACCACGACGTCATCGCCGTCGCTGTAGCAGGGCCAGTAGCCGTAGACCACGGCGAACTCGGCGATCCCCTCGGTCTGGATCCGGCCGAGCCAATCCCGCAGGCGAGGCCGTCCTTCGGTCTCCACCAACTCCTCGTAGGTAGGTCCGGTCCGCGCACCCTTGAGCCCCCACTGACCCATGAAGGTGGCGCGCTCATCAAGGTAGGACGCCACCTCGGCCAGCGCGATGCCCTTGACGATCCGGTCGCCCCAGAACGGTGGCGTGGGTACGTCGATGTCGATCGCAACGTCGGAGCGAGCCGGGATCGCCACGTCGACGCCCTCCTGAGCTGGTCGAAGGGTCCGGGCGCGACTTGCACGCGGCGTTCACGCGGGAGCGGGCAGCGCCGCCCCCTCCTCTCCCCGCTTCATGGCCATCAGGGCGTCCATCAGCCGGAGTCCCTCGAACGCGTCCCGGGCGTACCGCACCTCACCGCCGAACATGGCCCCGAGGTCTTGCTCGACGTAGGCCCGGGTCAGCGCGGCGCCTCCGAGGAAGACCGGGTACTTCTCGGCGATCCCCCGGGTGTTCATCTCCGCGAGGTTCTCCTTCATCACCACCGTCGACTTCACCAGCAGGCCGGACATCCCGATCGCGTCGGCGGCGTGCTCTTCGGCAGCCTCGAGGATGGTCGTGATCGGCTGCTTGATGCCGAGGTTGACCACCGTGTAGCCGTTGTTGGTCAAGATGATGTCGACCAGGTTCTTGCCGATGTCGTGCACATCGCCCTTGACGGTGGCCAGCACGATGGTCCCCTTGCCGGCGGAGTCCGTCTTCTCCAGGTGCGGCTCGAGGTAGGCGACCGCGGACTTCATGACTTCGGCGGACTGCAGCACGAACGGCAGCTGCATCTGGCCCGACCCGAAGAGTTCCCCGACCACCTTCATACCGGCCAGCAGGTCGGTGTTGATGATCTCCAGGGCCGGCTTGTCGCTGCAGCGCCAGCTCCAGGTCGTCGGACAGCCCCTTGCCCTCGCCGTCGACGATCCGGCGCTGCAGCCGTTCGGCGACCGGGAGTTTGAGCAGCTCGGCCGCCCGTTCCGCCTTGGTGTCGGCGGTGGTGACGCCCTCGAACAGTTCGAGGAAGACCTGCAGCGGGTCGTACCCCTCCCGTCGCCGGTCGTAGACCATGTCGAGCGCGCACTCGCGTTGGTCGTCGGGGATCCGCGCCATCGGCACGATCTTGGCCGCATGCACGATCGCGGAGTCCAGGCCGGCCTCGATGCACTCGTTCAGGAACACCGAGTTGAGCACCACCCGGGCGGCCGGGTTGAGTCCGAACGAGATGTTGGACAAGCCCAGCGTCGTCTGCACCTCGGGGTACAGCCGCTTGACCTCCCGGATGGCCTCGATGGTCTCGATGCCGTCGCGGCGGGTCTCCTCCTGCCCGGTGGCGATCGGGAAGGTGAGCGCGTCGATGATGATGTCTTGGGTCCGCATCCCCCAGTTGGCGGTCAGGTCCTCGATCAGCCGGGTCGCGACGCGCACCTTCCAGTCCGCCGTACGGGCCTGGCCCTCCTCGTCGATGGTCAGCGCGATCACGGCCGCACCGTGCTCGACGACCAGCGGCATGATCCGCGCGAACCGCGAGTTCGGGCCGTCGCCGTCCTCGTAGTTGACGGAGTTGATCACGCTGCGCCCGGCCAGGCACTCCAGGCCGGCCCGCAGCACGTCCGGCTCGGTGGAGTCGATCACGATCGGCAGGGTGGACGCGGTGGCCAGACGGAAGGCGACGTTGCGCATGTCGGCGGGGCCGTCGCGGCCGACGTAGTCGATGTTGAGGTCCAGCAGGTGCGCGCCGTCGCGGATCTGGGCCTTGGCGATGTCGACACAGTCGTCCCAGCGCTCCGCCAGCAGCGCCTCCCGGAAGGCCTTGGAGCCGTTGGCGTTCGTACGCTCGCCGATCGACAGGTAGCTGGTGTCCTGACGGAACGGCACCTCGGCGTACAGCGAGGCCGAGGCCGCCGTCGTGACGGGCGTCCGCGGTTTGACCTCGGTCCCGTGCAGCCGCTCGACCACCTGACGCAGGTGCTCCGGCGAGGTGCCGCAACAACCCCCGACCAGCCCCAGCCCGAACTCACCCGACGAACTGCTCCAGGGCGTCGGCCAGCTCGACCGGCTTGAGCGGATAGTGCGCGCCGTCCGAGGTCAACTGCGGCAGGCCCGCGTTCGGCATGCAGGCCAGCCCGATGGAGGCGTGCCGCGACAGGTGCCGGAGATGCTCGCTCATCTCGGCGGGTCCGGTGGCGCAGTTCAGTCCGATCAGGTCGATGCCCAGCGGCTCGAGAGTGGTCAGGGCCGCGCCGATCTCGGAGCCCAGCAACATCGTGCCGGTGGTCTCCACCGTGACGTTGACGATCAGCGGTACGTCGGCGCCGGTGGCCGCGAATGCCCGTCGGGCGGCGAGGGTGGCCGCCTTGGCCTGCAGCAGGTCCTGGGCGGTCTCGATCAGGACCGCGTCGATGCCGCCGGCGAGCATGCCCTCGACCTGCTCCTGGTAGGCGTCCCGCAACTGGTCGAAGCGCAGGTGGCCCAGCGTCGGCAGCTTGGTGCCCGGTCCGACGCTGCCCAGGACGAACCGGCGCCGATCCGCCGTGCTGTGGGCGTCGGCCGACTCCCGCGCGATCCGGGCCGCGGCGGTGGCCAGCTCGGTGATCCGGTCCGCGATGTCGTACTCGCCGAGCGCGGACAGATTGGTGCCGAAGGTGTTGGTCTCGACCGCGTCGACCCCGGCGTCGAAGTAGGCGTCGTGGATGGCGCGCACCACGTCGGGCCGGGTCACGTTCAGGATCTCGTTGCAGCCCTCGAGCTGGTCGAAGTCCTCCAGACTCAGGTCGTAGCCCTGCAGCATCGTTCCCATCGCCCCGTCCGCGATGACGACGCGGTGGGCGAGGGTGGAGCGAAGGTCGGCAGGCACGCTCGCGAGAATAGTCCTCAGCCGGCGCGGATCCGGGCTGAATCACGATGTGGCGGCGTGTGCGCTCGACGACCCTCTCGCGGCTCGACGGTGATTAGAGTGAAGCCATGGACGACGCGAGCAACCCCGGCCTGCGGGGTCTGGTCGACCCGCTGGTCATCACGGCCTTCGCCGGCTGGAGCGACGCGGGGAACGCGGCCAGCGCGGCGATCGACCATCTCGCCGAGGCGTACGACGCCGAACTCGCGTACGCCATCGACCCGGACGACTTCTACGACAACCAGGTCAACCGGCCCCACGTCGGGTTCGGACCGGACGGTGAACGGACCATCACCTGGCCCACCACCGAGATCAAGACCGCGCAGCTGCCGAGCGGCCGGGACCTCGTGCTGGTCCACGGGCTCGAGCCGAACATGCGGTGGCGGCAGTTCGGCACCCTGATCACCTCCGCGCTCCGATCGGCTCAGGCCCGGCAGGTCTTCTGCCTCGGCGCCCTGCTGGCCGACACGCCGCACACGCGGCCGGTGCCGGTGTCGATCACCAGTCGCGACCCCGAGCTCTCCGAGCGGTACGGCTTGCTCGACTCCAGCTACGAGGGACCGACCGGCATCGTCGGCGTACTGGCCGATCAGCTGGCCCGCAGCGCGGTGCCGACCGTCTCACTCTGGGCCGCCATCCCCCACTACGTCTCCCACCCGCCCTGCCCCAAGGCCACCCTCGCCCTGCTCAACTCGCTCGAGAAGTTGATCGATCTGCCGCTGGATCTCGGCGAGCTGCCGGAACTGGCGCGAGCCTGGGAGCGCGGCGTCGACGAACTGGCCTCGGACGACTCGGAAGTCGCCGAGTACGTCACCCAGCTGGAAGAGCAACAGGACGCGACGGAACTCCCGAAGCGAGCGGAGACGCGATTGCCGCTGAGTTCGAAAGGTATCTGCGGCGGCGCCAAGGGCACTGATCAGGTTACTCGATCGGAGGGTGGGGGGTGGTGTTCGGCTACCATCCGCCTCGCAAGCTCGGCTCCCGCCAGACCCACCACGGCCTCGCACCATCCCCGACCCTCCCGATCTTTCGGACGTACCAGAGGTGGCATCTCCGCCGAGTCGCTCAGCGCAGTCGGAGGGGAAGGCCAAAGTGGTGGCCCGACGTGCGGGACCTGACGACTGTCGCTCGAGCGAGGTGGCGCGGTCCAGCTCGTTGGGCTGGGGGATGGTGCGAGGCCGTGGAGGGTCTGGCGGGAGCCGAGCTTGCGAGGGCGGATGGTAGCCGCACCATCCCCCAAGCCCGACGAGCCAGCCCAGGAAGCGCCGACCGTGAGCGCAGGTGCTTGACCATCTCGTCGGGGTGGTCGGCGTGGAAGACGGCGGAGCCGGCGACGAAGGAGTCGGCCCCGGCGGCGGCGCAGCGTTCGATGGTTTCGGCGGAGATGCCGCCGTCGACTTGGAGCCAGATGTCGGACTCTTGACCGTCCAGGAGCTTGCGGGTGCGTTCGATCTTGGGCAGGCAGACGTCCAGGAACTTCTGCCCGCCGAAGCCGGGCTCGACGGTCATGATCAACACCAGGTCGAGCTCGGGCAGCAGGTCGGCGTACGGCTCGATCGGGGTGGCGGGCTTGAGCGCCATGCCGGCGCGGGCGCCGTGCTTGCGCAGCTCGCGGGCAAGCCGGATCGGGGCGTGGGCGGCCTCGGCGTGGAACGTCACGGAGTTGGCCCCGGCCTCGGCGTACGAGGGGGCCCAGCGGTCCGGATTGTCGATCATGAGATGGACGTCGAGAAAGGCCCGGGTGACCTTGCGGATCGCGTGCACCACCGGCAGCCCGAGGGTCAGATTGGGGACGAAGTGGTAGTCCATCACGTCGACGTGCAGAGCGTCGGCACTGGGGATTGCTTCGATGGACTGCTGCAGGTTGGCGAAGTCGGCGGAAAGCAGACTGGGCATCACACGCATGGCCACGACCGCACTCTAGTGATGCGGTGAACGTTGGGGATCAGCCGGTACGACGCAGATAGGCCGCGAACATGGCGTCGGTTCCGTGCCGGTGCGGCCACAGCTGCAGGTACGGTCCCCGCCACGGCGTCGTCCAGTTCGGGCAACACGCTCGAGGCCTCGACGATCTCGATCCCGGGTGCAGCGTTCAGCACCTCCTCCACCACATCGGAGGTTTCCCGGCGGTGCGGCGAACAGGTGACGTACGCGACGAGGCCGCCCGGCCGTACCGCGGTCAGCGCGCCGCGCAGCAGCCCCGTCTGCAGATCGTGCAACTGCTCGACCGACTCGGCGGACCGCCGCCACCGCGCCTCGGGACGCCGGCGGAGCGCCCCGAGACCGGTGCAGGGAACGTCGGCCAGCACCCGGCTGAACGACCCGTCCGGCCAGGGCGGCCGGGTGCCGTCGGCCACCACGACCGAGGCCCGCCGCGGATAGGCGCGGACCGCGGCCGCGACCAGCCGGGCTCGATGCGGCGTCAGGTCGGCGGCCAGCACCGGATCCCCTGTCCTCAGCCGCGAGTCCGGTGAGCAGCGCGGTCTTGCCGCCAGGGCCGGCGCAGAGGTCCAGCCACCATCCCGTCGGGGCGGTTGCCCGGGCCAGCCCCCAGGCCACGAGTTGCGACCCTTCGTCCTGGACGCCGACCTGCTCCCGACCGGACGGCAGACAGGTCGGCCGGGTTCCCGCTCCAGGTGGCGGCGAACGGGGAGAGTTGGCCGGGCCCGGCCCCGGCGGCGATCAGTTCCGACACCTCGGCCAGACCGGGCCGGACAGCCAGGGTCACCGCGGCCGGCACGTTGTCGGCCAACAGCGCCGCCTCGAGTTGGTCGGCGAGGCAGGACCTCGGCGAAGGCGTCGACGATCCACCGTGGATGTGCGGTGGTCACGACCAGGCGGTCGTGCCCGTCCAGGCCGGCGGTGAGCCGGGTGACCCATTCCTCCCAGGACCGGGCGGCCACCCGGCGCAGGACGGCGTTGATCAGCCCGGTGACCCGCTCCCCCACCGTGGCGGCGCCGAGGTCGACGGTGGCGGCCACGGCCGCATGGGTGGGAATGGCCATTCCGACCAACGAGTGCGTGCCCAGTCGGAGCACGTCCACCACGGCGGGCTGCAGGGAGCTGATGACGCGTCCGGCCGCGGCCGCGATGATCAGGTCGTAGGTGCCCTCGCGGCGGCACGTGCCGGCCAGCAGCTCCGTGGCGAAGGCTGCGTCTCGGCCCGAGATGCGCCGCTCGGTCAGCAGCTTCGGCAACACGAGATTGGCGTACGCGCCTTCGGCGTGAACCAGCCGGAGCGCATCGAAGGCGACCCGGCGCGCCGGATCGATGGCGCCGCCGGGGCATCAGCTGCCCAGGGACTCGTCGGCCGCGAAGGTGACACCGCGGGCCCAGTCGGCGGCCGGCATCGGCTTCTTGCCTTGGGCCTGGACCTGGCCGAGTTCGAACCCGCCCGCTCCGGTACCCACGCGCACGGAACGCTTGGTCACCGCGAGTCGGCCCGGCGGCAGTGGGTCCGCGTCGACCGGGACGGCCGAGTTGATCTTGAATCGCTCACCGCGGAAGGTGGTCCAGGCGCCTGGGTGCGGTGCACAGCCGCGGATCAGCCGGTCGATCTGCTTCGCCGGGGCGAGCCAGTCGATCCGGGCGTCGGCCACGGTGATCTTGGGCGCCACCGTGATCCCTTCGGTCGGCTGCGGGATGGCGGTCAGGGAGCCGTCGGCGATCCCGTTCACGGTCTGCACGAGGAGCTCCGCCCCCCGTACGGCCAGCCGCGCCAACAGGTCACCACTGGTGTCGTGCGGCCCGATCGGTTCATCCACCGTGGCGTACGTCGGACCGGCATCGAGCTCCTCGACGATCCGGAAGGTGGTGGCCCCCGTGACCGGGTCCCCGGCCAGCACGGCGTGCTGGACCGGCGCGGCCCCCCGCCAGGCCGGCAACCGGGAGAAGTGGAGATTCACCCAACCGGCCGGCGGAATCTCCAGGACCGAGGCCGGCAGCATGGCACCGTAGGCAACAACCGGGCAGCAGTCCGGCGCGAGTTCGGTCAACCGGGCCACGAAGACGGGGTCCCGCGGCCGAGTCGGCTGCAACACCTCCAGACCGAGCTCCGCGGCCCGGACCGCAACCGGGCTGGACTGTGCTCGCTGGCCCCGGCCCGCAGGGGCGTCGGGTCGGGTCAGCACGGCGATCACCTCATGCGCCGACGCCGCAAGAGCATCCAGAGACGCACACGCAACCTCGGGCGTACCGGCGAACAACAAACGCACCGCGTGAGTGTAGTGCCCCGCTGAGTTCGGCGGGTGTTCGGCGGGTCAGCTCACCACTTCCGGGTCGACCCTGATCCGCAGCGCGCCCTCACTTTTCCGGGCACTCCGCACCCCCAGGGCCTCCTTGACGGCCCGGACCAGTTGCGCACCCGCCCCGAGGGGGGCACGCAGCGTGAGCCGCTGCCGGCCGCTCTCGTCCGCCGGGCTCGGGGGCAGGTCGACCGGGCCGAGACTCTCGGTCAGGGTCGGTGGTCGACACAGGGCAGCGAACTCGGCGACGGCTTCCGCCCCGCCCTCCACCGTGATCAACTTCGCCGCCGGGGGGAAATGAGCCTCGGCCCGCTCGGCCAGTTCCCGCGCGGCGAATCCGGCCGGGTCCACCCGGACCAGGGCCTGAAGCGCTCGATCGGAACTCTCCCCGGCAGCGATCACCGATCCCCCGGCGCTCCCCGGCCGGACCAGCGCGACCACATTGAGCCAGCGCCGCAAGGCCTCCTCGGCCGCGCGAAGATCGGCCCGCAGCAGTAACACATCGGTGTCCAGCAGCACCGCCCCCGCGTAGCCGCCCTCGGCGGCGGGTTCTGCGCCGGGCGTGGCGATCACGAGCGCCGGGCTGTCCGGCACCGTCTCCAAGGTGTGACCGCCGCTGGACTGACGGACTGCGGTCAGCGGGAAGGCCTTGCCGAGTTCTTCCGCGGTCCGCTCGGCACCGACCCGGGGGGCCCGGAGGCGGCGGGAACCGCAGATGGGGCAGGTCCAGTCGGCGTTGGGGCGGCCGCACCACCCACAGCTCACGACTCCCCGCCCGGCCGCCGTGTCGGCCGCGGACCGGAAGGGCCCGCCGCAGTGCTGGCAGCGCACCGGTTCCCGGCAATCCTGGCAGACCAGGGCGAGCAGGTAACCCGCCCGCGGGACCTGGATCAGTACCGGGCCCTGCGCCAGCCGGGCCCGGATCAACTCGAACACCTGGCGCGGCAACCGGGCGGCCCGGGCGTACGGATCCCGCTCCAGGGCCATGTCGGAGTCGGCACTCACGGCGATGTGCGCCGCCGTGTGGCGCAGAACGGCCCGGTCCGCTGCCAGCTCCCGCAACCACCGGCGGCCGATCAGCTGTTCGATCTCCGCGGTCCGGGCGTACCCGGTGAAGAGCACGGCGGCGCCCGCCGCGGCCGCCCGCAGGGTGAGCACCGTGCGGGCGTGCGGGTACGGCGCGCGTGGCTCGGCGAGCAGATCGTCGCCGTCGTCGTACAAACCCACCAGTCCGAGATTCGGCAGCGGGGCGAAGGCGCTGGCCCGATTGCCGATCACCACCCGGACGTCGCCGCGCAACGCCCGGAGGAAAGCGCGGTAGCGGGCCGCCGGTCCCGCTTCGGCGGTCAAGATCACGAAGCGGGTCGGCCCGAGGACCGTCCGACAGGCCCGTTCGAGCCGGTCGAGATCGTGTTGATCGGGTACGACCAGCACGGCCCCCCGGCCGGAGTCCGCCGTCGCGCGCGCCGCCAGGGCCAGACCCCAGGCCCAGTCCCCGCTCGGGTCGTGACTCGGAATCAGCTGCCAGTACGCGCGCGGACTCTGCCCGGCGGCGAGGGCCCGCAGCAGTTCGGCACCGTACGGGTAGGGCGCGAACGGGCCGCCCCGGTCCGGTTCGGTGGTCGGCTCGACCGGACGGTCTGTCCCGGACGATCGCCGGTCGGCCCGTTCGGTGGCCGCGTGCCGAGGTGGCACGGCCAGCCGGAGCACATCGGCGAAGCAGCTCGCGTAGTGGTCGGCGACCTGGCGGATCAACGCCGCAACCTCGGCGGTCAGCACCGGTTCGGCCGAGACCACCTTGTGCAACGGCGCCAGGGTGCCGCCGTGGTCGCTGCGTGCACAGCGCTCGAGGATGAACCCGTCCCGGAGCTTCCCGGCGAAGCGCACCCGGACCCGGGCGCCCGGAACCGCCTCGGCGTCCTGATCGGCGCTGACCGCGTAGTCGAAGGGGCGGTCCAGGTGGCTCAGCGAGATGTCCACCGCCACCCGAGCGACGGGCAACTCGACCGATCGCTCGGCGGACGACGGCTCGGGCACATGCGGATGATAGACAGCCTCATCTGACAGTCTTGTCAGCAAGCCTCCGGAAGTCCCCGAGCGAACCGGAGGATCCGCGTCGCTGAAGGAGGAGGGATGAGCGAACACGTTTTCCGTTCGCGAAGATCGACGACGCCAGCGACGAATGCGGATCCGGAGTGAGCGGACAACACTGAAGCATGATCGAGACGGAGCCGCGGAGGCGGGCGCGCCGGCTGCTCGCCGTGCTCGGTGCGGCCATGGTCGGCACAGGCCAGCCCGTACACGAGGTCGAGGAGGAGTTGCGTCTGGTCGCGGTCCGGATGAACTGGCCGGAGGCGCAGATCGGTGCGCAGCCGACCGGGCTGACGGTCTCCTTGCGACCCGGGGAGCCGGCCACCTTCCAGGACGTCGCGACCACGCTCGGGCTGGACCAGGCCGACGAGGTCCGGGTGCTGCTGCACCGGTTGCTCGCCCGGCAACTCACCCCCGCTGAGGCGCTGGGGGAGCTGGACGAGCTGGCGGCCCGTCCGCCCCGGTACCCCACCTGGCTGGTCGGACTCGGCTGGGTCGGCTTCTCGGTGGGCATCGGACTGATCCTGCAACCCGACCCGGTCAGCCTCGCGGTGAACGCGGTGTGTGCGGTGCTCGTCTGGATCCTGGTCCGGGTGTCGCAGCGGGTCGCCTTCGTCCGGAAGGTGCTACCCACCCTGGCCGCCTTCGCGGTGGCGTGCCTGGTTTTCCTCGCCGACCACTACCAGCTGCTCGATGCGCCGCTGCGTACGATCCTGGCCCCGCTGGCCATCCTGCTGCCCGGCTCGGCGCTCGTCACCGGCATCAGCGAGCTGGCGGCTGGAGCGATGGTGGCTGGGGTGTCCCGGATCGGCTACGGCGTGGTGCGGCTGCTGCTGTTCGCGGCCGGGATCGTCGCCGCGGTGGCCCTGTTCCAGGTGCCGCCGCAGGATCTCAACGACGTCCGCGTCAACACCCTCGGCTGGTGGTCGGCGCCGATCGGACTGCTGCTGATCGGGGTAGGGGTCAGTTTCATGCAGGGCGCCCGGGAGCGGCTGATGCTATGGATCACCCTCAACGTCGCCGTCTCGTTCCTGGCCCAGACGCTGGGTCAGCAGATCGGCGGTGCCCCGCTGGGTGGCTTCCTCGGCGCCGGCGCAGCAACGCTCGGCGCGGCGTTGGTGGAGATGATCCGACCGAAACTGCCGCGGATGGTCGTCTTCCTGCCCGCGTTCTATCTGCTGGTGCCCGGCAGTCTGGGGTTGCTCTCGGTGACCCAACTGGCGGTCGACGCCGACGGATTGGCCGCGACCGGCTTCACGATCGCGCAGCTGGTCATCGCGATCGCGCTGGGCCTGCTGTTCGGTGCCGCGGCAGCCCAGTCGATCCGCGCCACCTGGCGTCGCGCCCGGGCGCTCTTATAAGAGCTGCTCGCGCCCGGTCGCGCCCCCGACCTACCCGACGCTCGCAGCTTGTGGTACTCATTACCCTTTGACGGCAGCGGCGAGCGCGTCGGCGCGGTCGGTCTTCTCCCAGCTGATCTCGTCGATCTCGCGGCCGAAGTGGCCGTACGCCGCCACCTGGGCATAGATCGGCCGCTTGAGGTCGAGATCGCGGATGATCGCCGCCGGTCGAAGATCGAAGGTGCTGAGCACCGCTTCCTGGATCTGAGTCACCGGCACCTTCTCGGTCCCGAACGTCTCCACGTAGAACCCGACCGGGTGCGCCTTCCCGATCGCGTACGCCACCTGAACCTCGCAGCGGCCGGCCAGACCAGCGGCCACCACATTCTTGGCCACCCAGCGCATGGCGTACGCCGCCGAACGGTCCACCTTCGAGGGATCCTTGCCGGAGAACGCGCCGCCGCCGTGCCGGGCCATACCACCGTAGGTGTCGACGATGATCTTGCGCCCGGTCAGTCCGGCGTCGCCCATCGGACCGCCGATCTCGAACCGGCCGGTGGGGTTCACCAGCAGCCGATAGTCGGATGCGTCCAACTCAAAGCGCTCCAGCACCGGTTCCACCACATGCTTGCGGACGTCGGGCGTGAGCAGCGCATCCAGGTCGATGTCGGCCGCGTGCTGACTGGAGAGCACCACCGTGTCGAGCCGGACCGGCTGGTCGCCCTGGTATTCGATGGTGACCTGGGTCTTGCCGTCGGGCCGGAGGTAGGGAATCGAGCCCTCTTTGCGGGCGGCGGAGAGTTGCTCCGCGAGCCGGTGCGCCAGGTCGATCGGCAGCGGCATCAAGGCGCTGGTCTCGTTGCACGCGTAGCCGAACATCAAGCCCTGATCGCCGGCGCCCTGCGAGTCCAGGTAGTCCTCGGACTCCCCGGTGCGGCTCTCGACGGCGGTGTCAACTCCCTGGGCGATGTCGGGTGACTGCTGCCCGATGGCGACCTGCACCCCGCAGGAGGCGCCGTCGAAGCCCTTGGTCGAGGAGTCGTACCCGATGTCGAGAATGCGCTGCCGGACGATCTTGGGGATCTCCACGTACGCCTCGGTGGTCACCTCACCGGCCACCACGACCAGGCCGGTGGTGACCAGGGTCTCGACCGCGACCCGGCTGTTGGGATCCTGCGCCAGCATCGCGTCGAGGACCGAGTCGCTGATCTGGTCCGCGATCTTGTCCGGGTGACCCTCGGTCACGGACTCGGACGTGAACAATCTTCCTGACATGCTGATCTGCCTCTTCCTCGCTTCGACACTTTCGCGTCGAAAACCTACCGTTGAGAGCGCAGCAGAAGGGCTGCATCCCAGATTTCGTGGGCCAGCGTGTCCTTCGGCCCGGCGATCGGACCCGTCGCCCCGTGTGGGGTCAGCAGGACGATCTCGTTGTCGTCCCGACCGAAGGCCTTGCCCTCGCCGACGTCGTTGAGCACCAGCAGGTCGCAGCCCTTGCGAAGCAGCTTGGCCTGACCCAGCTCGAGGAGGGAATTCCCGGGCGTCGGCGTCTCGGCCGCGAATCCGACCAGGATCTGGCGGGGGTCGGTCCGGGCCGCCACCAGGGAAGCGAGCACGTCGGTGGTCTGCACCAGGTCGACGTGCAAACCCGACTCCGGACCTGACTTCTTGATCTTGGTCTGACTGGTCTTGGCCGGGGTGAAGTCGGCGGCCGCGGCCGCCATCACCACCAGGTCGGCGCTCTTCGCCGCGGCCGTCATCGCCTCGGCCAGGTCGCCGGTGGAAACCACCGGTTCGAGTTCGGCTCCCGGCGGCGCGGGCAGCGCGACGTTGGCCGCCACGAGGTGCACCTCGGCTCCCCGGAGTACCGCGGCCCGCGCCAGGGCCCAGCCCATCCGGCCGGAAGAGGAATTGCCGAGGAAGCGTACGGGGTCGAGGTGCTCGCGGGTGCCACCGGCGCTGACGGCGACGGTGAGCCCGGCCAGATCGCGTTGCGCCGCGCGGGCGCTGAGACCCGGATCGGCCAGCACGGCGGCCGCCACTGCGGCCAACTCGGCCGGATCGGGCAGCCGCCCCGGCCCCGAGTCGGAGCCGGTCAACCGCCCGGAATCCGGATCTACGACCACGGCGCCACGGCTGCGCAGCGTGGCGACGTTGGCCTGGGTCGCCGGGTGCAGCCACATCTCGGTGTGCATGGCGGGGGCGTACACGATCGGGCACCGCGCGGTGAGCAGGACATTGGTCAGCAGGTCGTCGGCCCGTCCGGTGGCGGCCCGGGCCAGGAGATCGGCCGTCGCCGGCGCCACGAACACCAGCTCGGCTTCCTGTCCCAGCCGCACGTGCGGCACCTCGTACGCATCGTCGAACACCGACCTCCGTACCGGGTTCCCCGACAAGGCCGCCCAGGTCGTCGCGCCGACGAACTGCAGCGCGGACTCGGTGGGCACGACGGTGACCTCGTGCTCGTCCGCCCGAAGCCGCCGCAGCAGCTCGCACACCTTGTACGCGGCGATGCCGCCGGCGACTCCGAGCAGAACTCGGCTCACGTGTGACTCAGCCGTCGGCTCGACAAGATCAGTCCGATCAACCCGAGACGGTCAGGCCAGATGGCCCAGAGAACCGTCGCCGTCGGGAGAGCCGCCCTCGTCGGTCTCGCCCTCGGGATCGGTGTCGGTGCAGGTGAGTACGCCCGCGTTGACCTCGCGCAGGGCGATCGACAACGGCTTCTCCTGGATGCTGGTCTCGACCAACGGACCGACGTGGTCCAGCAGGCCCTCGCCCAGCTGCGAGTAGTACGCGTTGATCTGCCGGGCGCGCTTGGCGGCGTACAACACGAGCTTGTACTTGGAGTCGGATTTGGTGAGCAACTCGTCGATCGGAGGATTGGTGATGCCTTCGGCGATGATGTTTGCAGACAAGGAGAACCTTCTTGCTGGTGTTGTGGGCTGGTGTGGTGGGGCCCGGATGCTGGGGGTGCCGCCCGGACAGGCGGCAGCGGCCTGCGTGGCTACAGACCCAGCAAGCTTACCAAGTCCGCCACGGCTTGGCCCACTTCGACATTGACGATCACCTCGTCGAACTCCGCCTGCGCCGACAGCTCGGCTTCGGCCGAGAGAAGTCGGCGGGCCCGCTGAGTCTCCGACTCGGTACCGCGGCCCGACAGTCGCCGGACCAGTTCGTCCCACGACGGCGGGGCCAGAAACACCAATCGAGCCTCGGGCATCCGCTCGCGGACCTGCCGCGCTCCCTGCAGATCGATCTCCAGAATCGCATCCCGGCCCGCGGCGAGGGCGGCCTCGACCGGTGCCCGCGGCGTGCCATATCGGTGGCTGCCGTGCACGGTGGCCCACTCGAGCAGGGCATCTGTCGCCACCAGTTCATCGAACTCGGCGTCGGTGACGAAGTGGTAGTGAACACCGTCGATCTCCCCGGGCCGCGCCGGGCGGGTGGTGGCCGACACGGACACGAACAGCTCCGGGTGCTCGGCCCGCAGCCGGGTCACGACGGTGCCCTTTCCGACCGCGGTCGGGCCGGAGACGACCGTCAGGCGTGGGCCTGGGCCGGGGGCCCGGTCGCGAAGGACTGGTGCGTGTTCCGGTCCGGTCACGTGTCCCGGCGGGCCGGAGGCTCGGGCGTACCAGCGAACTCGGCCACCAGGGCGGCGACCTGGTGCCGACCCAGCCCGCGGAGCCGACGGTTGGCGGCGATGTCCAGCCGTTCCATCACCCGGCTGGCCCGCACCACCCCGACCCGGGGCAACGCCTTCAGCACGTCGATGACCTTGGTGTGGGCGAGCACGTCGTCCCCGTCGGCCTGCTCGAGCACATCGGCCAGGGTGTGTTCACCGGACCGCAGGCTCCGCTTCATGTCCGCCCGGCGCCGCCGGGCCTCCGTGGCCGCGTGACGAGCCTGCGAACGCTGCTCATCGCTGAGCGGGGGAATGGTCACCCTTTCAACCCATCTGCTCCGTCTTGCCGCCGGACCCGCATCCAGGCGATGCGCGCGACGTTACCCCACCCGAGCTCTCGACCCCAGCGTCCCCACCTGCCCCAGGACCGCGACAGCGCGTCCGCGGATCTGCACCGGATCGGGTCCGGCCGACATCAGTTCGCGACTGGTCGTGGGCAGCACCGAGCCGATAGCCGCTCCGAAGACCACATCGAGATCAGCCACCGTGCCACCCTGAGCTCCGAACCCGGGCGCCAGGATCGAGCCGCGCAGCCGGGTGAAGTCCAGCTCGGTGCGGCCGATCGTCGCCCCGACCACCAGACCGACGGGCCCGGTATCGGAGTCCCCGGAGTCGCGGTTCGCGGCCGCCGCAGCGTCCAGGATCGTCTCGGCGACCATGCGCCCGTCCGGGGTCCGGGCCGACTGGATCTCCGGCCCCTCGGGGTTGCTGGTCAGGGCGAGGACGTACACCCCGCGCCCCTGCCCCCGGGCCAGGTCGATGGCCCCACTCAGCGACCCGAACCCCAGGTACGGGCTGAGGGTGATCGCGTCGGCGGCGAGCGGCGACCCATCGGTCAGGTAGGCCGCGGCGTAGGCGTCCATGGTCGAGCCGATGTCGCCGCGCTTCACGTCGAGCAGGGCCAAAGCGCCGGTGCCCGCGATGTCGGCCAGAGTTCGTTCCAACACGGCGATCCCCGCCGATCCATACGCTTCGAAGAACGCTGACTGCGGCTTGAACACCGGGACCACATCGCCCAAAGCCTCCACCATCGTCCGGGCGCAGCGCTCGAGTCCGGCGGCGTCGACCGACAACCCCCAGGCCTGGAGCAGTCCTGGGTGTGGATCGACCCCGGCGCAGAGCGCGCCGCGCGCGGCGACGGCGCGCCGGAGCCGCTGACCGTAGGGTTCCTTCACGTCACCCCTGCCTTCCGCTGGATCTGTCGACCCTGGATTTCTCGGTTCAGCGCGTTGATCAACGCCGGGCCGCCGTACACGAACCCGGTGTAGAGCTGCAGCAGGCTCGCCCCGGCGTCGAGCAACCGCGTACCGTCGTCGGCCGACATCACGCCCCCGACCCCGATGATCGGCAGCTCGGTCCGGTCGGCCAGGAACCTCACCGCCTGACGGGTGCGCACCGTCAGCGGGGCCCCGGAGAGCCCGCCCGCCTCCTGCCCGAGCCGCTGATCGACAGCGGCCAGCCGGTCGCGCGCCAGCGTGGTGTTGGTGGCGATCAGGCCGCTGGCCCCGGCCTCGACGCAGACCGCCAGCGCCTCCTCCAACGCGTCCTCGGCAAGATCCGGGGCGAGCTTGACGAAGATCGGGACGTCGGTGGCGGTGATCATCGCGGTGAGCAGATCGCGCAGGGCGGCCGCGTCCTGCAGCGCGCGCAGTCCGGGGGTGTTGGGACTGGAGACGTTGACGGCGAGATAGTCCGCGTACGGCGCCAACAACCGCACGGACGTCAGGTAGTCCTCCGCGGCCTCCTCCAGCGGAACGATCTTGGTCTTGCCGATCGAGACGCCGATGGGCAGGCCGAGGCGAGCGTTGCCGCGGCGCACACCGGCGGCCTCCAGGGTCTGGGCGACAACCTCGGCGCCCAGGTTGTTGAAGCCCATCCGGTTGACGATCGCGCGGCTCGCCGGTAGCCGGAAAAGCCGCGGCCGGTCGTTGCCCGGCTGGGCCCGGGCGGTGACCGTGCCGATCTCGGCGTGGCCGAACCCGAGCGCCGACCAGGACCGGACGCCGACCCCGTTCTTGTCCATCCCTGCCGCGAGGCCGACCAGGCCCGGGAAGTCGATCCCGGCGACGGTGGTCGGGGTGCGGTGCCGGGCGAACCGTGCCGCCACGGCCCGCAGGGCGAGCGGCGTCCGTCCGAGCCGGCCGATGGCGCCGAGGGTTCGTTCGTGGACCCGTTCGGCGTCGCCGCCGTAGGCGCGGAACAGCAGCGGCCGCAGCAGCCGCTCGTAACCGAAGCTCACTGCGAGTCGGGAAGGGTCAACTCGGCGGCCCAGGATTGCAGGGAACGCACCCCGATGTGACCGGCGCGGATGGCCTCGATGCCTTGCACGGCGGCGGCCAGCCCCTGCACCGTGGTCACGCAGGGGATGTTGCGCAGTACCGCCGCCGTCCGGATCTCGTAGCCGTCGAAGCGGGGCCGACCGTCCGGACTCAGACCGTGCGGGGTGTTGAAGATCAGATCCACCTCGCCGTCCAGGATCGCCTGGACCACGGTCTTCTCCCCCTCCGGTCCGGGGCCCTGACTGAACTTGCGCACGGAGGTGACCTTGACCCCGTGCCGGCGCAGCATCGAGGCGGTGCCGGCGGTGGCCAGGATCTCGAAGCCCAGATCGGCCAGCCGCTTCACCGGGAAGATCACGAACCGCTTGTCCCGGTTGGCCACCGACACGAACACGGTGCCCTTGGTCGGCAACGGCCCGAAGCCGGCCACCTGGGACTTGGCGAACGCGGTGCCGAAGCCGATGTCCAGGCCCATCACTTCCCCGGTCGACTTCATCTCCGGGCCCAAGATGATGTCCACCGAGATGCCTTCCACGGTACGGAAGCGGTTGAACGGCATCACCGCCTCCTTGACCGCAATCGGGGCGGCCACGTTCTCGGCTGAGCCGTCGCCGACCGCCCGCAGCGTGCCGTCGGCGCGCAGCTCGGCGATCGAGGTGCCCATCATGACCCGGGCCGCGGCCTTGGCCAGCGGGGTGGCGGTGGCCTTGGAGACGAACGGCACCGTACGGGACGCCCGCGGGTTCGCCTCCAACACGAAGAGTTGATCACCGGCCAGGGCGAACTGGATGTTGATCAAGCCCTGCACCCCGACGCCGGCGGCGATGGCCTCGGTGGAGGTGCGGATCCGGTCCACGACCTCGGCTCCGAGCGTGATCGGCGGCAGCGCGCAGGCGGAGTCGCCCGAGTGGATCCCCGCCTCCTCGATGTGTTCCATCACGCCGCCGAGATACAACTCGGTACCGTCGTAGATCGCGTCGACGTCGATCTCCACGGCGTCGTCGAGGAACTCGTCCACGAGCACCGGGTGGTTCGGCGAGACCTCGGTGGCCCGATCGATGTAGGCCGCGAGGGTGTTCACGTCGTAGACGATCTCCATCCCGCGGCCGCCGAGAACGTAGCTCGGCCGCACCAGTACGGGATACCCGATGTCGTCGGCGATCCGGGCCGCCTCGGCGAAGGAGCGCGCCATGCCGTGCCGAGGAGCGGGCAGGGACGCCTTGGCCAGGACCTGCCCGAACGCTCCCCGTTCCTCGGCCAGGTGGATGGCCTCCGGGCTGGTACCGACGATCGGCACGCCGGCGTCCTTGAGGGCCTGGGCCAATCCCAGCGGCGTCTGACCGCCGAGCTGAACGATCACTCCCGCGATCGGTCCGGCCCGCCGTTCGGCGTGCACCACCTCGAGGACGTCCTCGCAGGTGAGCGGCTCGAAATAGAGGCGGTCGGCGGTGTCGTAGTCGGTGGACACCGTTTCCGGGTTGCAGTTGACCATGATCGTTTCGTAGCCGTCGGCCGAGAGGGCCATCGCGGCGTGCACGCAGGAGTAGTCGAACTCGATCCCCTGGCCGATCCGGTTCGGGCCACTGCCCAAGATCAACACCGCCGGCCTGTCGCGCGGCTGGACCTCGGTCTCGTCGTCGTACGAGCTGTAGTGGTAAGGGGTCAGAGCGGCGAACTCAGCCGCACACGTGTCCACGGTCTTGAACACGGGGCGAATACCGAGGGCCCAGCGGACGCCGCGGACGACTTCCTCAGAGAGATGCCGCACGCTGGCGATCTGTGCGTCGGAGAAGCCGTGGCGCTTGGCCAGCCGCAGGGTCTCGGCCGTCAACTCCGGCGCGTCCCTGACCTCGGCGGCCACTTCCCGCAGCAGCACGAGTTGATCAAGGAACCAGGGGTCGATCTTGGTGGCGGCGAAGACCTGCTCAACCGTGGCGCCCGCCCGCAGAGCTTGGAAGACCACGCCGAGCCGGCCGTCGTGCGGCCGGGACGCCTCGGCGAGCAACTGCCCCACGCGGGTTGAGTCGACGGGGGATGCGAAGTCGAAGGGGGCGCGCGGATCCTCCAGGCTGCGCAGCGCCTTGCCGAGCGCTTCGGTGAAGTTGCGGCCGATGGCCATCGCCTCGCCGACGCTCTTCATGTGGGTGGTCAGGGTGGAGTCGGCGGCCGGGAACTTCTCGAACGCGAACCGGGGCACCTTGACGACCACGTAGTCCAGCGTCGGCTCGAAGCTGGCCGGCGTCTGTTCCGTGATGTCGTTGGGAATCTCGTCCAGGGTGTAGCCGATGGCCACCTTGGCGGCGATCTTCGCGATCGGGAAACCGGTCGCCTTGGATGCCAGGGCGCTGGACCGTGACACCCGAGGATTCATCTCGATCACGATCATCCGGCCGGTGTCCGGCTCGATGGCGAACTGGATGTTGCAGCCGCCGGTGTCGACGCCGACCGCCCGGATGATCCCGATGGCGACGTCGCGCATCCGCTGGTACTCGCGGTCGGTGAGCGTCATGGCCGGGGCGACCGTGATCGAGTCTCCCGTGTGCACGCCCATCGGATCGAGGTTCTCGATCGAGCAGACGATGACCACGTTGTCGGCCCGGTCCCGCATCACCTCGAGCTCGTACTCCTTCCAACCGAGGATCGACTCCTCGATGAGCACCTCGGTGGTCGGGCTTGCGGTCAGTCCGGCCCCGGCGATCCGGCGCAGGTCGTTCTCGTCGTGGGCGAAGCCGGACCCCACGCCCCCCATCGTGAAGCTGGGCCGGACCACGAGCGGGTAACCAAGATCATCGGCAGCGGCCAGGACGTCGTCCAGGGAATGGCAGATGACGCTGCGGGCCACGCCGATCTCCCCGGCGAGCTCGCTCTCCTCGATCTCGAGACCCTCCACGATGGCCTTGAACTGCTGGCGGTTCTCGCCGCGTTGGATGGCCTCGATCGAGGCGCCGATCAGCTCGACACCGTAGCGTTCCAGGACGCCGTTCTCGTGCAGAGCGACGGCGACGTTGAGGGCGGTCTGCCCGCCTAGGGTGGCCAGCAGGGCGTCGGGACGTTCGATGGCGATCACCTGCTCCACGAAGTCCGGGGTGATCGGCTCGATGTAGGTGGCGTCGGCGAACTCCGGATCGGTCATGATCGTCGCCGGGTTGGAGTTGACCAAGATCACCCGGAAGCCCTCGGCCCGGAGGACGCGGCACGCCTGGGTGCCCGAATAGTCGAACTCGCAGGCCTGCCCGATGACGATCGGGCCGGACCCGATGACCAGGATCGATTCGATGTCGGTGCGGCGCGGCATCAGGCTCCCTGCGCCTGTCCCTCGGTGCCCTGCGCTTGTCGAAGGGCCGTGACCTCAGCCATGATCTCGACGAACCGGTCGAAGAGATAGCGGGCGTCGTGTGGTCCGGCGGCGGCTTCGGGGTGGTACTGCACCGAGAAGGCCCGCAGCTCGCCGGCGGCGTCGCGGAGCTCCAGTCCCTCGACCACCTGATCGTTGAGGCCGACGTGACTGACGGTGGCGATCCCGTACGGGGTGGAGATCTGCTCGCCGGGTGCCGCGTCGACGGCGAATCCGTGGTTGTGCGCGGTGATCTCCACCCGGCGGGTGGTCAGGTCCATGACGGGCTGGTTGATGCCGCGGTGCCCGTACGGGAGCTTGTAGGTGCCGAAGCCGAGGGCCCGCCCGAAGAGCTGGTTGCCGAAGCAGATCCCGAAGAACGGGATCCCGGCCTCGAGCACCTGACGCAGCAGCCGGACCGGACCGTCGGCGGCTTCGGGATCTCCCGGTCCGTTGGAGAAGAAGACCCCGTCCGGCGCCAAGCCGGTCAGCTCCTCGAAGCTCGACGTGGACGGCACGACGTGGACCTCGATACCGCGCTCGGCCATCCGGTACGGAGTCATCGACTTGATGCCCAGATCGACGGCCACCACCCGGAATCGGGGCTCGCCCTGGGCGGGCACGACGTACGCTCGATGTCGTGCTGACCTCGTCCGCCAGGTGGGCTCCGGTCATCGCCGGCGTGGCCCGGACCTTGTCCAGCAACGCCGAGGCGCTCGGTGTCCAGACTGGAGACGCCGACCCGCATGGCTCCGCGTTCCCGCAGATGCCGGGTCAGCGCGCGGGTGTCCACCTCACACATCCCGACGATGCCCTGCGCCCGCAGCTCGGCGTCCAGACTGCGCCGGGACCGCCAGTTGGAGGGCACCCGGGCCGGGTCGCGGATCACGTAGCCGGCCACCCAGATCTGCCCGGATTCGTCGTCCTCGTCGTTCCAGCCGGTGTTGCCGATGTGCGGCGCGGTGGCCACCACCACCTGCCGGTGGTAGCTCGGATCGGTCAGCGTCTCCTGGTAGCCCGACATGGCGGTGGCGAACACCGCCTCGCCGAAGGTCTCCCCCACCGCTCCGAAGGCGCGGCCCCGGAACGTACGGCCGTCTTCCAGAACAAGGATCGCGGCGGCTGGTGGGGCCAGCCGTAGGGGCGCGCCCGAGGGGGCAGCGAGCATGACCGTCCTTTCCTGCCTCACGGGACAGGTCTTAAAGGGTGGTGAATCGCGTCCGAGGGTATCAGCCGAGGAAGTCCGCCATCGCCATCCGGACCCGCCGCCAGCCGTCGCCGAGCCAGAGCAGATGGCTCGGACTGTCGATCTCGACCAGCCGCCCCCGGCGCGACCCCGCGGCCAGCCGCTCCGGATGGTCGAAACTGACCGAGGCGTCGTTTCGAGTCGCCAGCACGAGCGTCGGCTGACCGACGTCGACCATGACGTCGACCGGCGGGCGCAGGTCGGTGAGGAAGCCCCGATCCGACCGGCAACTGGCCAGGAACCGCACCAGGTCGTCGAGGTCCCCGCCCATCCGCCGCAGCGCCTCGTGCGGCGGCAACGTGGTCAAGCCGCGCACCGCCGTCGGCAGGATGACGTCCGGTCGGTTGCGCAGCAAGCCGTGCACCAGTCCCCAGACCGCACCCTGCGATGACGGGATTGAACATGGCCCAGGCGATCCGGCGGGTCTTGGGGTCGGGCCACGGACTGAAGCTCACGGGGCTGATCAGCACCACCCGAGAGACCAGCTGCGGATGCTGGGCCGCGAACGTGAGCGCCGAGCGGGCGCCCATCGAGATGCCGACCACGGTGATCGAGCGCAGTTCGAGCCGCCGGCACAAGGCCGCCAGCCGGATGCTGAACTCCGGGACCGACGGCCCGGCGGCGACCGGCGTGCGTCCGTAGCCCGGGCGGGACGGCACCAGCACCGGAGCTTCGGCCGGCAGCCACCTCGACTCGCCGAATGCGCAGTGCGCCGACATGTGCGCGCCGTGCAGGATGACGACCATTGGCCCCGAGCCCGGCCGGAGCCGGTACTCGATCGGCTGCCCGTCGACGAACGCGGTGGTGGTGTCGATTCCGGTCCGGGGCTGCATCACTCCATTGCACCTCACGCCAGAAGTAGGCTCTCCCGCGATTGCGCGGCCGAAGACCGCGAGGACCTCTCGGCGATGCGGTGGCCCGTCGATTCAGGCGGCGGTCTTGCTGGCGACGATCGTCCCCAGGACCCCGTTGACGAAGGCGGGTGACTCGTCGGTCGAGAGTTCGGCGACCAGCCGGACCGCCTCTGAGACGGCCACGGCGTCGGCGATGGGGGTGTGATCGATCTCGTAGACGGCGATCCGGATGGCGTTGCGGTCCACCCGCGGCATCCGCGGAAGGGTCCAGCCGGGAGTCAGCGCCGCCATGATCCGCTGATCGATCTCGGCGGCGTGCGCGGTGACGCCCTCGACCAGCTCGCGGGTGAAGTCGCGCACCGGCGGGGTGGCGTCCTCGGCCCGCTCGCCGAGGGTGGCGAGCGGGTCGGCGTCGCGGAGCTCGGCCTCGAACAAGATGTCCAGTGCTCGCTTCCGGGCCTTGCTGCGGGTCGGCGTCGTCTTGATGACCACGCTCAGCCAGCGACCCGGCCGAGGTAGTCGCCCGGTTCGCGTGTCGACCTTGACCTTCTCGCCGGTGGTCAGGAACAGCGGGACCTGGATCTGCAGTCCGGTCTCGACGGTGGCGGGCTTCGTCCCGCCGGTGCTGCGGTCACCCTGCAGGCCCGGCTCGGTGTAGGTGACTTCGAGCTCGACCGAGGCGGGCAGATCGAGATAGAGCGGATTGCCCTCGTGCAGGGCCACCGTCGCGTTCTGCCCCTCGAGCAGATAGTTCTTGGCCTCCGCCACCACCTCTTCGCTGATGGACAGCTGGTCGTAGGTGCCGTTGTCCATGAAGACGAAGCCGGTGCCGTCGTGGTACAGGTACTGCATCTCGCGGCGGTCGACGTTCGCGGTGTCGACCTTGGTGTCGGAGTTGAACGTCCGGTCCACGACCTTGCCGGACAGCACGTGCTTGAGCTTGGTCCGGACCACCGTGTTGCCCTTGCCCGGCTTGTGATGCTGGAACCACACCACCGACCAGAGCTGACCGTCCAGGTCGAGGACCATGCCGTTCTTCAGATCGTTCGTCGACGCCACGCGCGTGCACCCTCCTGTATGAGCAGCCGCCCAGTCTAGAGCAGGGTGGTGGAGCGTCAGACCACGGAAAACCCCGCCGGCAGGGAGCCGCGGCCGGTCAGGGCGAGCAGGACTTGCGGATCCGCGGCCCAGCCGGACCGCCGCCGTCGCTGCGAGCGTGACCACCTCGTTCAGCACGGCTTCGCTGTACGCAGGCGGCGGGAGTTCTGTGGCGGAGCTGATGTCCAGACCGTGTACCACCAGCTCGAAGGTTCGAGTCGGCAGATACTGGCTGAGCCGCATACCCCCCAGCGCCGTACCGATCACCGGATCCGCGGCGTCCGCCACGCGTGGCAATACCCGCGCAACCAGGTCGTCGACGAAGGGCGAGGGCTCGGAACCGAGGGCGCGGCCCGCCTCCCGGCCCCGTTCGGCGACCGATGCCGGATCGACCGAGCCGGCCAGCCGGTAGTACTCCGCCGGGCTCGTGACGTCCTCATTCGCCGTCGGCCCGCCGAGGTAGGTCTCGACGGTGCTCAAGGAGCGGCTGGTGTGACCGACGAGGTCTCGTACGGTCCACTCCCCCAGCCCGGGCCGATCCCACGCCTCATCCGGAATCCTTCGCACCAGACCGGCGTACGCGTGCGCCGCCTCCGCGAAGTTGTCGTAGCTGTCGTCCTCCACTGCCACTCCTCCCTCAGCTGCTCGAGTCCCACGTTCCTGCTCGAGATGCAAGTAGAGCAGGAATGAGGAACTCGAGCAGCTGTGCCAGGGTGGTCGCTCAGGGGATCCGCTCCACCGACCAGTTCGACATCACGAACTCCACCCCGGCAGCACGCAGCCGGCGGTTGGCCACCAGCGCGGGATCGAACCGGGAGCCGAGCAGCCAAGCTGCGATCCGGGGCCGCCGTCCCGTCGCCGCTTCCAGTTCGGCGAGCGGCCGGTCGACCTCCGCGGCCACATTGGAGACGGTGATGGCCGGCGCGCTGCGGTGGGTGGCCGTGTGGAACCCGATCTCGTGCACGGTAGCGATCTGGGCGAGATCATCCGGGGTCAGGGTGCCTCGGCCGGACGCCTGCGGTCGGGTGATCGGGAAGAAGAAGGCCCGGAGGCCGAAGTCGGCGCACGCCTCCGCCCCGAACAGGGCGGTGTCTCGCCACCCGTCGTACCACCCGATCACGATCCGGGGACCGTCGACCGGCTCGTCCAGCCGGTCCAGCTCCAGCGGAGGAGCCATGGCCGCGAGTTGTCTCAGTCGGCGACGAGCCTCGCCGCGCCAGTCCGGCGGGACCTCGTGGAAGTTGAGAGCGAGCAGCGGCCGGTTGCTCAGCGCGGTCCGCCTGGCCGGCGTCCAGCGGAGGTCACCGTCGGTCGCAGCCGTCACGGCCCGACCGTCAGCTGCCCCGCGACCGTCTGCACCAGGTAGGACTCGGTGGAGAACAGCTCCAGCGTCGCCAGGTCGTACCCCAGGTCATCGGCCGCCTGATCGACCACCGTGTCCTGCTCGGCCCGTCCGGCGACCGCCAGCGTCTGGTCGGTGAAGAGCAGAACCGGGATGCCCACGGGACTGCGGCCTTGTTCCTCGACAATGCGGACCAGCTCGAGGTTGGTCATCGGCCTCCTTCCGAAGAATCGCAGTGTTCCGGCTAGGTTGATGATCATGGACGCGGACCGGATCATCGAAGACTACGAGAACGTGCTGAGCACATTCGGCCGGGTGGTCGACTTCGACATCTCCGCACTCGACCGTCTCGACGTCCCGGTGACCAGCTGCTCGATGATCGAATCCTCCGGCGGCGTCGACCGGTTCACCGCTCAGGCCAACGGCTACGGCGCGCCGGCCCGAGATCGCCCGGTTGGGTGGCCTCGGCGAATTGGCCGAGGGGGTGCTGATGGGCCACGCCGTGCCCGAGCTGCTGAGGGCAGGGATCCAGGGTTCCCGGCGTGAACTCGTGGCGGCCCGAGGCGAGGACCTGGTAGCCGATCCACGGACGCTCGGTCTACCGGCCGGGTCGGCCTACACCGACGACCGGCCGCTGGTCTGGCTGCCCACCACCCGCGTACGCACCGGCGAGACCGTCTACGCTCCGGCGGACTTCTTGGTCAGCGAGCCGGGCGAGCTGCCGTCCGAGGAGCCGCTGATCACCCCGGTGACGAACGGTCTCGGCGCCGGTCTGGACGAGCCGCGGGCGATCAGCCACGGCATTCTCGAGATTCTGCAGCGGCACACCAACGGGCTGCGCTTCCGGGCGCTCGACCGACTCTCGCCGGTGATCGAGCCTGCCGGGCTACCCGCGTCGGTACGGGAGGCTGGCCGACCGGATGCGGACCGTCGGCGTCGAACCGGTGTTCAAGCACGCCGGCACCGAGTTCGGGGTCTGCTCGACGTACGTGATGGGCCTCGACGACGACGTGTCCGACCCGATCCGCCTGACCGGCTGTGGCGAGGCTGCCCACCCGTCGGCCGAGGTGAGTCTCACCAAGGCGTTGTTGGAGTTCGCCAACTCGCGGGCGCGCAAGGCGTTCTTCTTCGGGCGGCAGGACCGGGTCCGGCGGCTGGGGCCGCCCGCCTACTGGTCGGCGATCGACGCCCGCGCCGGCATCTCGGAGAGCTGCGGGCCCGGGAGGCGCTGCTGGCCTGGGCCGAGCTCGACCCGCGGCGCCTCCAAGAGCTGACCGCCCCGCGCCAGGACCGCACCGTCGCCTATCGCGACATCGAGGTGCCGGCCGTGCCCGACCCATCCAGCCAGGAGGCTCTGCTGAGCCTACCTCCTCGGTGCGCTCGACGGCGTGCGAGCCGGTCCACGACGTCCTGGCCGTGACCACGACGGTCGGCGGCGTGACGGCGGCCAAGGTGCTGGTCACCAACCTCGAGGTGGAGATCTTGTCGTACGGCCGGATCGGCGAACTCGGGGCCCGCACCTCGCTCGCCGAGGATCTCGACCTCGTACGGATCCAGGACCGACCGACCGAGACGCACACCGCTCAGGTGGCCCTCACCGCGGCGGCCGAGCAGCGGCTCGGCGGCCCGGCGTACTACTCCTACGACGTCGCCGACCGGATCGTCGGTGATCTCTACCCGCTCTACCGCGAGCCGCCTCGTCATTCACTCACCGTCTGAAGCGTCTACCGTGAACTCCGCGACCTGGTACTCCAGGTCACGGAGTCCACAGTCCGGCGAATCGAGATATCCACAGCCGGCAAGGGCGGACCGACGAAATGGTGGGGCGTCCGCAGAGTACGGACGTGCACCCGCGTCGCGAAGTCCCGGCCCCCCTTCTCCGCCTTGCTTCCCTCCAGGACGATCTGGTCACGCGCGAGCAGGCCCTCGGGCACGGCGTGTCCCGCCAGGTGCTGGAGCGGCTGGTGAACTCCGGGACCTGGCTTCGAATCAGCCCCGGATTGTTCGCCACGGTTCCGGTTCCACCGTCCTGGGAAGCGCTGGCGTGGGGAGGCACGCTGCTCGGCGGGCCGCACGCACGGCTCGGACCCGAGTCCTCCGGCCACCTCTACGGACTGGTGAAGGCGCCGCGACCGATCGACGTGCTGGTGCCCTTCGAGACGCCCTGCCGGATGCCGGGTCCGTGGCGGTTCATTCGGGAGCGGGACGGGGTCCGACCGGCCCGATCACCCGGGTCGCCTCCGCGGCTGACCCCGGAATGCACGGTGTTGGATCTGGTTGGCCTGGGCTCCGCGGGCAACGTGGTCGGGTTGATCACCAAAGCCGTCCAGAAGGGTCTGACAACTCCCGACCGGCTGCGGATCCTGCTGAACTCCAGATCCCGGCAACGGCACCGCCGGCTGCTGGGCGGTCTGCTCGCGGAGGTCGCCAGCGGCGTGGAGTCATACCTCGAGCTCAGCTACGCCCGCGACGTGGAACGCCCGCACGGTCTGCCCAGCGGAGATCGACAGACCTTTCATCCCGACCTGCCCTACGAACGGGACGTCAAGTACAAGCGGTTCGGTTTGATCATCGAACTCGACGGCCGGCTCGGCCATCAGGGCGAGGGCCGGTTCCGCGACATGAACCGGGACAATCGGCACGCGCTGCGCGCCGAGTTGACCCTGCGGTACGGCTACTTCGATGTCACCAATCGGGCCTGCGCCGTTGCGTACCAGGTCTTCCTCGCGCTCGAGCAGCGCGGATACGGCGAGACGTTCCGCCGCTGCGCACGTTGTGTCGGCGTTCCCGAGGCCTATCTGCTGACAGCGTGAACTCCTTGACCTGGACTACCAGGTCAAGGAGTTCACGCTGTACGGGCAGGGCCCCCGGAGACGGCCCCATAGGCCTGGCGCAGCAGGTCTAGCGAGGGCCCGGCCAGGATGGCCGGCTGGGCCAGTCCCGCCAGAATCACGAAACGCAGCGTCGAGCCGCGGGTCTTCTTGTCCACCGCCATGGTCGCGAGCAGCTCGTCGAAGGCCTCCGGTGGGTACGAGACCGGGAGACCCAGTGCGGTCAGCACCCGCCGGTGCCGGTCGGCCACCGCGCCGCCCAACTCACCTGCGTGCCGGGCCAGTTCGGCGGCGAACACCAGCCCGACGCTGACCGCCTCGCCGTGGCGCCAGCGGAACTGTTCACGGCGCTCGATGGCGTGACCCAGGGTGTGCCCGTAGTTGAGTGCCTCCCGACCCACGTGCCTCCCGGTCGAGGTGGCCTCCCGCAGGTCCGCCGCCACCACCGCCGCCTTCACCGCCACGGACCGCTCGATCAGCTCGCGCAACTGCGGACCGTCCGGGCGGAGGCAGGCCCGTGGATCGGCTTCGACCAGATCCAGGATGTCCGGGTCGGCGATGAAACCGCACTTGACCACCTCCGCCAGACCCGCCCGAATATCGGCCTGAGCGAGGGTCGCCAACCAGTCCAGATCGCAGAGCACCCCTGCCGGCTCGTGAAAACTGCCGACCAGATTCTTGCCTTCGGGGATGTTGATGCCGGTTTTGCCGCCGATCGCGGCGTCCACCATCCCCAGCACTGTGGTCGGGATGGTCACCAACTTCACCCCCCGCAACCAGGTCGCGGCGACGAAGCCGGCAAGATCGGTCGTCGCTCCCCCGCCGAGACCCACCACGGCATCGGACCGGGTGAAGCCGGCGGTGCCGAGCACCGACCAGCACCGGGTGGCCACGGCGGCGGTCTTGGCCGCTTCGGCATCAGGAACGTCGATCCGGAGCGGCTCCAATCCCGATCGCCTCAACTCGGCGGCCAGCCGCTCGGCGATCTCGATCAGCCGAGGTGGGTGCAGAACTGCCACCCGCTGGACGCCGTCCCCCAGGACGTCCGGTAGGCGATCGGTCAGTCCGTGGCCGACCAGCACCTCGTACGGGTGCTCGCCGCCGACGCGAATGACGGTGGGTTCAGGCATGAGAACGGGTCAGAATCGACTCCACGACCTGCTCGGGACTCACACCGTCGGTGTCGACCGTCTCGGTGGCGACGGCGGCGTACAGCGCGGTGCGCTCGGCCAGCAGCTGGATCAGCCGGCCGCGGACGTTACCCAGCAGCAGCGGCCGGGCCTCGTTGAGCCCGATCCGGCGTACGGCGTGGGGGACGGTGACCTGCAGCCAGATCACCCGATGACCCGCCAGCGCCTGCCGCGTCTGCTCCGACAGCACGGCGCCGCCACCCAGCGCCAGCACCCCCGGGGCGGCCAGCAACTCGGCGGTGGTCGACTCTTCGAAGGCCCGGAACACCGCCTCGCCGTCGTCGGCGAAGATCTCCGCCACCGGCTTGCCCACCCGTTCGCAGATCACCTCGTCCACGTCGGTGAACGGCATCCCGAGCCGCCGGGCGAGGAGTGCGCCCACCGTGGACTTCCCGGATCCTGGCGCGCCGACCAGGACCACATCGCTCACGGCGTGTGCACCCGCAGGCCGCGTTCGGCGACATCGGCCAGGTAGGTCTCGCAGTTGCGGCGGGTCTCGCCCACCGAATCGCCGCCGAACTTCTCCACGGCGGCATCGGCCAGAACCAGCGCCACCATCGCCTCGGCGACCACGCCGGCGGCCGGCACCGCACAGACGTCGGAGCGCTGGTGGTGGGCCAGCGTCGCCTCACCGGTCGACACGTCGACGGTCCGCAGCGCGCGTGGCACGGTCGCGATCGGCTTCATGGCGGCCCGGACCCGCAACACCTCGCCGGTGCTCATGCCGCCCTCGGTGCCACCCGCGTGGTGCGACGCCCGGGCGATGCCACCGGCGCCCGGCACGATCTCGTCGTGGGCCGCGCTGCCGCGAGAGCGAGCCAAGGCGAAGCCGTCCCCGACCTCCACCCCCTTGATCGCCTGGATTCCCATCAGGGCGGCGGCCAGCCGCGCGTCGAGTCTGCGGTCCCAGTGCACGTGCGAACCGAGCCCCGGCGGCAGGCCACGGACCACCACCTCCACGACCCCGCCGAGGGTGTCGCCCTCGGCCTGAGCGGCCTCGACCTCGGCGATCATGGCGGCGCTGGTCTCGGCGTCGAAGCAGCGGACCGGATCGGCGTCGATGGCCGCCAGGTCGTCGATCGTGGGCACGTTCTCCGCCGCTGAGGCGACTGTGCCCAGTTCGACGACGTGGCTGAGCAGGGTGACGCCGTACGCCTGCCGCAGGAAGTTCGTGGCCACTCGACCCAGAGCGACCCGGGCCGCCGTCTCCCGGGCGCTGGCCCGCTCCAGAACGGGTCGCGCCTCGTCGAAGTCGTACTTCTGCATGCCGACCAGGTCAGCGTGCCCCGGGCGGGGTCGGAGCAGCGGGGCGTTGCGCGCCTGGCCCTCCAGCTCGGCGGCGTCGACCGGGTCAGCCGCCATCACCGTCTCCCACTTGGGCCACTCGGTGTTGCCGATCTCGATGGCCACCGGGCCGCCTTGGGTCTGCCCGTGCCGGATACCCCCGACCAGCCTGACCGCATCGGCTTCGAACTTCATCCGCGCCCCCCGACCGAAGCCGAGCCGGCGCCGGGCCAGCGCCTCCCCGATGTCGCCGCTGGTCACCTGGACGTGGGCGGGCATCCCCTCCAGGATCGCCACCAGGGCGGGGCCGTGGGACTCTCCTGCGGTCAGCCAGCGAAGCACGGGGGTCAGTCTGTCACGCAGACAACGACGATCCGTCCCTGTGCGCCGGGTCGGACAACGCCGCCCGCCCCGCGCGATACAGCACATCGGGATCGACGTCCGACCCGGTCATCAACCGGATCTGGAGCTCCGCCTGGGCGATCAGCAGATCGAGCCCGCTGACCACCACGCGGCCGGCGGCCAGCGCCGCCTGGGCCAGCGGGGTCGGCCACGGGTCATACACGGCGTCGAAGATCACCGCAGCCGCGTCGGCCACGGCGGCCGGTCCGGTCGGTGTCGAGTCCACCGTCAGCGCCCCGGCCGTCACGGTGGAGATCACCAGGTCTGCGGTCGGCAGCTCGCTGCCCCACAACCGGGTCGAGGCCGCCAGCCCGAGGTGCCGCGCCAGGTCCGCCACCGGACGGGTCCGCTCCGGATTGCGACCCACCACCGTGATCACCTGCGCACCCAGCGCCCGTACAGACGCCACCGCCGACCGCGCCGTCGCGCCGGCGCCGAGGATGATCACCCGTGGCGCCGCCTCGAGGCCCGACCTCCGCAGCGCCGTGACCAGTCCCTCGACGTCGGTGTTGTACACCCGCCGGCCCTCGGGCGCGAAGATCAACGTGTTGGCGGCCCGGACCCCGACGGCGACCGGATCGGGCTCACCGAGGCCGAGCGCCGCCTCCTTGAGCGGCATGGTCAGGCTGAGGCCGCGCCAACTCGCGTCGCAGCCTTCGACAAAGGCGGGCAGCTCTTCGGCTCCGACCTCGATCCGGTCATAGCGCCACTCGGCCAGACCCAGCGCGGCGTAGGCCGCCCGGTGCAAGGCCGGCGACAACGAGTGCCCGATCGGCCGCCCCAAAACCGCGCATCTCATGACGCTCTCGGCGGTACGACTTGCGCCGAGCCGCTCCGAGCTTGCGAGGAGCCTCGAGTGAGTGAAGGATCCGCGGCGTCGCCCGGAGGACGATCGAGGTCGACACGCTTTTCGTCGGCCGAGGAGGACGACGGACGACGTCTTGAGCGGATCCGTAGCGAACGGAAGATCACGTACAGCGGCCCTTATTCGCTGAACACCAGGCTTGGAACGCCCGCACGTTCTTGCTGTGCTCGCTGAACGTCTCGGCGAACTTGGACTCACCGGTGTCCAGGTTGACCGCCACGAAGTAGAGCCACTTGCCGGATGCGGGCTCCAGCGCGGCCTCGAGCGCGGCGCGACCGGGGGCGGAGATCGGGCCGGGCGGCAGGCCCTCGTACTTGTAGGTGTTGTACGGGGAGTCGGACTCGCGCTGCTCGGGCGTGGTCGTCACCGTGTCGAGCTTCTCGGCATAAGCCACCGTCGAGTCCAACTCGAGCTTGCGGTCCTTGGCCAGCCGGTTGTAGAGGACGCGGGCGATCTTGGGGCGGTCCTCGGCCCGACCGGCTTCGCGCTCGATGATGCTGGCCACCGTCACCACGTCGTACGGGGAGTACTTGAGCCTCTTGGCCGCGGCCTCCAGCCCCAACTCCCCGCTGACGCTCTCGAACCGCGACGTCATCTGCCGCAGGGTCGAGGTGGCGGTCGCCTGGGCCGTGAGCTCGTAGGTGTCCGGGAAGAGGAAGCCCTCCGGCTTGTTGTCGGCCCAGGACGGCAGGCCCAGACTCTTCGGCTTGTCGAGGGCGGCTTCGTAGGACTTCTTCGCGATCTTCGTGCCCTTGACCAGCTCATTCACCTGCACGCTCAGCCGCTGACCCTCCCGGATCCGGAACTGGGCCCGGACCCGCGACTCGCCCGGATTGATCAGCAGCCGAAGCGCGTCGATCGCCTTCATCTCGGTCAACATCTTGTACCGCCCGGACTGCACCGACGTCGCCCGATCCTCCGAGCGGGCGGCCTGGTTCCAGGCCGCGGTGGACTTGACCACCTTCGTCTCGACCAGGATGTCGCCGATCTGGTTCAGGCTGGCCCCGGCGGGGACGGTGATGGTCACCGCGGTCTTGCCCGGACCCTCGTAGTCGGGGATCGCCCCGAATCCGCTGAGGAACGTCGACGCCCGATCCCACACGAAGTAGCCACCGAAGGCGAGGATGGAGGCAGCGAGCAGTACGGCCAGGCAGCCTTTGCCCTTGTGGACAATCTCCTTGGCCGGGCTCTGCTCGACCTCAGGGTCCAGCATCGATGTCACGCGTGAGTCTCCTCGCGGCTCGTCGTCAGTTCACAACGGTGGCGCGTCCGGAGGCGATACTAACTCCCCTGGTGGCGATCCCCCGGCACGTTCAACGGCCAGGGCATGCTCCAAGATCCCGACCGCGGCGGCGGAATCGATCACCCGTCGCTGCTGTCTGGCCCGGCGACCCGCCTCGCGCAGCTGCCTGGCGGCGCTGACGGTGCTCAGCCGCTCGTCCACCAACCGCACCGCCAGCGCGGCGCCGTCAGCGACAAGTCGGGCCGCCAGCTCCGCCGCGGCAGCACGAACCCGGGCCGCCGCCGGTCCTTCGCCCCCGGACAGCGAGCGCGGCAGTCCGACAATCAACTCGAGCGGTTCGTACTCCCGGATCAGGTTGCGGATGGTTCTGTACGCCGCGGGCCCGGCCGCCACCGTCGCCACCGGGAACGCCAGCGTGCCCGCCGGGTCGCAGGCCGCGACGCCGATCCGCGCGTCGCCCCAGTCCAGCCCGATCCGCACTCCCGGACGAAACCCCGAAGTCACCCTGTTGCCGCTGACACCGCTCCGGATACCGCGTCGAACGCCGCCTGGGCCTGCCGTCCCCCCGGCTCCAACGCGCTGCCCCCGCCCTGGGCGAGGTCGTCCTTGCCGCCACCGCGTCCGCCGAGCGCCTCACTTGCGGTTCGGACCAGCTCGCCCGCGCGGAGCCCGCGACGGCGGGCCCCTTCGGTGGTCGCCACGACGACGGCGGGCTTGTCGGCGGTGCCGCCGAGGACCGTGATGACGGCCGGCCGCTCCGACAGTCGACCGCGCAGTTCGAGAGCGAGATTGCGGAGGTCCCCGGCCCCGATGCCGTCGGCGCGGTGGTTGATCACCGTTACCCCGCCCACCTCTGCCGCCCCGGCCAGAACGTCGCCGAGGGTGCTGAGCAGGTTCTTCGCCTTGAGCGCGGCGATCTCCCGCTCCGCCTCCTTCAACTGGGCGACCAGCCGGGACACCCGGGTGGTGAGCTGGTCCGGTTGCACCTTGAGCGTGTCGGCCAGACCCAACACCAGCGAGCGCTCCTTGGCCAGCTGGGAGAACGCTTCCATCCCCACGAACGCCTCGACCCGGCGGATCCCTGAACCCACCGAGGATTCGGCGTTCACCGCCATCAGCCCGACCTGCGACGACGATGCGACGTGCGTGCCGGCGCACAGTTCGCGCGACCAGCCGGCGCCGATGTCGACCACCCGGACCACGTCGCCGTACACCTCGCCGAACAGGGCTGTCGCACCGGACGCCTTCGCCTGGGCCAGCGGCATCAGTTCGGCGTTCACCCCGAGGTCGGAGCGGATCGCCTCGTTGGACAGCAGTTCGATCTGACCACGCTGGTCGTCGGAGACGGCGTGATTCCAGCTGAAGTCGAGCCGCAGGTAACCGGGGCGGTTGTACGAGCCCGCCTGCAGGGCGCTCGGTCCGAGGATCTGGTGCAGGGCCTCGTGGATCAGGTGGGTGGCCGAGTGGGCCTGGCAGGCGCCCATCCGCCACGCCTTGTCGACCTCCGCCCGGACGACCTGGTCCGGGCGCAGCTCACCTTCGGCGACTGTCGCCTTGTGCACCACCAGCCCTTTGACCGGTCGCTGGACGTCGTACACCTCGAGCCGGGTCCCGTCCGCGGCGGTGATCGTGCCCCGATCGCCGGCCTGCCCGCCGGACTCGGGGTAGAACGGGGTCTCGCTCAACACCAGCTCGACGTCGTCCCCAGGTCCCGCGGTCTCCCGGTTCTCCCCGCCGATCACGATGGCCCGCACCGCGCCCTCGCCGGTCAGGGTCTCGAAGCCGGTGAACGGGGTCTCACCGCGGGCCCGCTCCCGGGCGTACACGTCGGTGTTGACTCCGCTGCCCTTCTTGGCCCGGGCGTCGGCCTTCGCCCGATCCCGTTGTTCGGTCATCAGCGCCCGGAAGCCGGCCTCGTCGACGGCCAGATCCTGCTCGGCTGCCATCTCCAGGGTCAACTCGATCGGGAAGCCGTACGTGTCGTGCAGTTGGAACGCCCGGTCGCCGGGCAGCGCAAGCGGAGAGCCGGTCTCGGTCCCGCGGCGCACGTCGGAGACGACCCGCTCGAACAGGTGTGTGCCGGCGGTCAGGGTGTGCCGGAACGCCTCTTCCTCTCCGTACGCGATGTCGGCGATCCGGTCGAAGTCACCCGCCACTTCCGGGTAGGACCCGGACATGGCGTCCCGACTGATCGGGAACAGCTCGCCGAAGCTGGGCGCATCGACGCCGAGCAGGCGCATCGAGCGCACCACGCGGCGCAACAACCGGCGCAGCACATAGCCGCGTGCCTCGTTGCCCGGGCTCACCCCGTCGGCGATCAACATCAGACTGGAGCGGACGTGGTCGGCCACCACCCGCAGCCGGACGTCGCTCTCGTGGTCGTCCCCGTAAGTCTTGCCGGCCAGCTCCGCCGCCCGCGCGATCACGGGGTAGACCTCGTCGATCTCGTACAGGTTGTCGACGCCCTGCAGCAGGTACGCGACCCGCTCCAACCCCATGCCGGTGTCGATGTTCGGTCGGGGCAGCGGTCGCCGTACGTCGAAGTCGTCCTTGGCGCGGACGACCGACAACTCCTCCTGCATGAAGACCAGATTCCAGATCTCCAGGAAGCGGTCCTCGTCGACGACCGGGCCGCCGTCGGGACCGTAGGCCGGGCCGCGGTCGATGTAGATCTCGCTGCACGGACCGCCCGGACCGGGAATGCCCATGTGCCAGTAGTTGTCCAGCAGCCCGCGGCGCTGGATCCGTTCCTCCGGCAGGTCGGCGATGTTGGCCCAGAGCGAGGCCGCCTCGTCGTCGTCGTGCAGCACGGTCACCCACACCTTGGCCGGGTCGAATCCGTAGCCGCCGCCCCCGGCCGAGTTGGTCACCAGTTCCCACGCGTACCGAATGGCTTCGGCCTTGAAGTAGTCGCCGAAGGAGAAGTTGCCGTTCATCTGAAAGAAGGTGCCGTGCCGCGTCGTCTTGCCGACCTCTTCGATGTCGAGGGTGCGCACGCATTTCTGCACGCTGGCCGCGCGGTCGTACGGGGCCGGCTCGTCACCGACGAAGTACGGCTTGAACGGCACCATGCCGGCGTTGACGAACAGCAGGGTGGGGTCGTTGTAGAGCAGTGGCGCCGACGGCACCACGGTGTGGCCGCGACTGGCGAAGAACTCCAGGAAGCGGCGCCGGATCTCGGCGGTTTTCATGCGTCTGTCCTCGATCTAATTGCAGCGGCATTGCGGCTGGGTGAGCCGGACGATCAGGTGGGCGAGCTACTCCTGGGGCAGGCCGAGAGAGGAGCGGATCTCCGCCTCGCTCTCGGCCGTGGCAGCTCGCACCCGTTCGACGAAGTTCTGCGCCGTGCGCACCCCGGCGGTCACCGATTCGGCTACGCGGTTGCCGACCGCCTCCGGGCTGGCCTGCTCCAGATAGTTGCGGACCTTGGACATCACGTAGATCGCTGCGCCCGCTCCGACCGCGATCCAGAACAACCGGCGCATCAGGTACTCCTCGGCTTCGAACGGCGGGGCCGGGCCAGATCATGGTGCGCGTCGGCGATCTCGAGCTCGGTCGCGGTGTTGCGGCGCAGCACTTTGCGGACTCCGGCGGTGAAGGCGGCGGTCTTGATCATCGGGCCGCCGAAGGTGATGGTCAACAGCGATGACATCTGGGCGGCGTTCTTGGTCACCGAGGTGGCGTGTGAGCTGACGGTGGCGGCGTCCTCGGTGACCACGGCAAGCTTGGACAGCTCGTCGTTGGTGGCCCGGACGGTGCCCTGGAGCTCGGTCAGGATGGGCACCGACTCCTGACCGATGTCGTGTACGGCGAGCCGCATCTCCTCCAGCACCCGGCCGAGTTTCAGCAGCGGCACGGCGATGAAGGCCACCAGCGCAACCAACGCGACGGCGGCGATCAAACCGGCGATCTCCCCTACTGACATCTCACTCCCTCGGATCGGACCGCACCGACCTTACCCTGTCGGGTGCCGGGCCGCTCAGCCGTTCTGAGCCCTCCCGAGCAGCTCCTCGATGCGCCGCATCCGGGCGCCCAGCGCGACCTCGGCGCCGTTGTCGCCGGCCCGGTAGTACCGGGCGTCGACCAGCTCGTCGGGCAAATACTGCTGGGCCGCGATGCCGTGCGGCTCGTCGTGTGCGTACCTGTAGCTCTGCCCGTGCCCGTGGGTCTTGGCTCCCGCGTAGTGCGCGTCCCGGAGATGCGGCGGCACCAGTCCGATCCGACCGGCTTCGACATCGGCCAGGGCGGCGTCGATCCCGACGATGACGGCGTTGGACTTCGGGGCCAGGGCCAGGGCGATCACCGCCTGGGCGAGGTTGAGCCGGCCCTCCGGCATGCCGATGAAGTTCACCGCGTGCGCCGCCGCGATCGCGGTCTGCAGCGCGCTCGGGTCGGCCAGTCCGATATCCTCCGAGGCCAAGATCACCAGCCGGCGGGCGATGAACCGCGGATCCTCCCCCGCCGCGACCATCCGGGCCAGGTAGTGCAGGGACGCCTGGACATCGGAACCGCGGATCGACTTGATGAAGGCGCTGATCACGTCGTAGTGCTGATCACCGTCGCGGTCGTAGCGGACGGCCGCCTTGTCCACGGCCTGTTCGACGATCTCGGTGGTGATCTCGGCCCGATCGACGGCCGCAGCCCCGGCCGCGGATTCCTCCAGGTAGGTCAATGCTCGTCGGGCGTCACCACCACTGAGCCGCAGCAGGGTCGCCCGAGCGTCCTCGGCCAGCGTGTACGCCCCAGCCAGCCCGCGCTCGTCAGCGAGTCCCCGGTCGAGGAGCCCGGAGATGTCGTCGTCGGTCAACGGCTTGAGGGTGAGCAGCAGCGACCGGGACAGCAGCGGCGCGATGACGGAGAAGCTGGGGTTCTCCGTGGTCGCAGCGATCAGGGTGACCAGCCGGTTCTCGACGGCCGGCAGCAGCACGTCCTGCTGGGTCTTGGAGAACCGGTGCACCTCGTCGACGAACAGCACCGTCGCCCGGCCGTTCCGTAGTTCCTGCCGGGCCTGGTCCAGGACGGCCCGCACCTCTTTGACTCCGGCGGTGACCGCGGAGATTTCGACGAACCGGCTGTCGGTCTGCCGGGAGACCACCGCGGCGATCGTGGTCTTGCCGGTGCCGGGCGGACCCCAGAGGAAGACCGACATGGGTTCGCCGGCCGCCAGCCGCCGCAGCGGCGACCCGGGCGCGAGCAGGTGGGACTGGCCGACGATCTCGGCCAGCGTGCGCGGTCGCATCCGAACCGCGAGCGGCAGTCCCTGCCGGTTCGTGTCGGCGAGGCTGCCGCCGGCCGCCGGCGAGGCTCCGGTCGAGGTGATCGTGCCGCCGAACAGGTCTTCGCTCATACGCACCAACCTAAATCCTGGCGACCACGAGGCACCCGGCGAGCGTCGTTAGCGCAGCGCCGGCTCGGTCTGGACGACTTCACGGCGAGCGTCGTTAGCGCAGCGCCGGCTCGGTCTGGACGACTTCACGGCGAGCGTCGTTAGCGCAGCGCCGGCTCGGTCTGGACGACTTCACGGCGAGCGTCGTTAGCGGAGCGCCGGCTCGGTCTGGACGACGAACGAGCAGACACGCTTTTTCGTCTGCGAGTGAGGAGGAAGACCGAGTCAGCAGGCGCGGAGCGTGCGCGAGCCGGAGAACACAGCGTGCGCGAGCCGGAGAACACAGCGTGCGCGAGCCGGAGAACACAGCGTGCGCGAGCCGGAGAACACAGGTTTTCGGTGGTCCCTATCGCGGCTTCATGAGGTCGCGCAGGACGGTCTGGTAGTCGGTCGGCTCGATGATCACCGCTCCGTAGAAGGGGTGGTCCAGCTGCAGCGTCACGTAGATCAGCATCGCCACGAACAACGAGATCAGACTGGAGATGATGATGTGCACGAGGACTTCCTTGACCTCGATCAGGCTGATCAAGATCTGGTTGATCAGCGCACCGACCCACAGCAACGCCCAGAGCAGGCTCGGCAGGGCGAGCTGAGTCTCGTTGATGCGGTATCGGCGCGCGTTGACGAAGGCGTTGAACTGTTCAACGGCCTGACCTTGCAGATTGCTCTGCGCCTCCGTGCTCGGCTGGAAGGTGAAGAGCAGCGTCTGGATCTGATCGACCTCCGCTGTGCCGACGATCGGGAGTCGGCCACTGGCCTGCAGCGGCCAATCCACCGTGATGACGTTCTGGGTGTAGCTCCGCAACAGGTCCTGGAGCTGGCCGGCCAGCGGATCGGGAAAGCCCGAAATGTTGCGGTAGAACGCCGCCAGCTCGGCGACCTCGTCCTGCACGACCTGATCGACCCGGATGAAGTTCTGGAACACCGAGACCGCCACCAGGGCCAGCGTGATGCCGTAGAAGACCCCGTACATGCTGATGGCGTGACCGAGCACCCGGTCCCACTCCCCCGTACGTACGGCCACCTGCTTCACCCACGGTCGAAGCGCCAGCAACAAGCCACAGCTGAGCCCCACGAAGAGCAGCACGAAAACGGGCAGCGTGAGCCAGACGGGCAGGTTGTAGAACCACACCATCGACACCTCCAGCTCACGTGGAGGCTCAAGTATTACGGGCGACTTCTCGGGCCAGGGCGGCCGGCATGTAGTCGTAACGTACGAAGGACCGGGTGAAGGTGCCGGTGCCGTGGGAGACCGAGCGCAGCTCGATCGGGTAGCGGGAGAGCTCGTGAGCCGGAACCTCGGCGTGGATGACGGCGTATCCGGCGAGTTCGCTGGTCTCGGTGCCGTGCACCTGGCCGCGTCGGCCGCGCAGATCCGCCAGCACCGATCCGACCGAGTCGTCGGCGACAGTGATCTCGAGGGCGTCGATCGGTTCCAAGATTGCCACCGTCGACTCGTTCGCCGCTTCCCGCAAGGCCGATGCGGCCGCGGTCTGGAAGGCCATGTCGGAGGAGTCCACCGAATGGGCCTTGCCGTCCACCAGGGTGATCTTGACGTCGACCACCGGATAGCCGCTGAGCACCCCCTTGGCCAGCTGTAAGCGGGCTCCCTTCTCCACCGACGGGATGAACTGCCGCGGTACGGCCCCGCCGACCACCTTCTCCGCGAACTCGATCCCGGCGCCGCGGTCCAACGGCTCGATGTCGATCCGGCACACCGCGTACTGGCCGTGTCCACCCGACTGCTTCACCAGCCGGCCCTGCACGGTGATCGGGCCGACGAACGTCTCGCGCAACGAGGTTCGCAGCTCCTCCACCTCCACGGCCACATGCCAGGAGTCCCGCAGGGCGCCGAGCAGTTTGTCCACGTGGGCCGGACCCATCGCCCACAACACGACCTGGTGGGTTTCGGCGTTGTGCTCCAGCCGCATGGTCACGTCCTCGGCGACCAAGCGCTGCAGGGCGGACGCGAGCTTCTCCTCGTCGGCCCGCGAGCTGGCGTGGATCGCGACCGGCAACAGCGGCTCGGGCAGCAGCCAGGGCTCGACCAGCGCGGGCCTGGTCTTGCTCGACAAGGTGTCCGAGGTTTCGGCTCCCGCGAGCTTGGACACCAACACCAGATCACCGGCGATCGCGTACGGCTTGGGTCGGGAGTCCTCCAGGATCGGTGCCGACAGGGGTCCGACGCGCTCGTCGTCGCTGTCGTGGTCGGGGTGGCCCTCGACGTTGCGGCCGGCGAAGCGCGTCAGGTGCCCGGAGACGTGCAGCGGAGTGTCGGCTCGCAGGGTGCCGGAGAACACCCGGACCAGACAGAGTCGGCCGACGAACGGCGTGCTGGTGGTCCGCACCACCTCGGCCACCAGTGGCCCGTCCGGGTCACAGGACAGGTCGCCGAACGGCTCGCCGTCAAGGGTGTAGACAGCCGGCAGGGACGCGGCCGCCGGTGAGGGAAAGCCCCGCTCGAACAGGTCGTAAAGGCCCTCGACCCCCAGCCCGCTCGGCGCGTGGGTGCCGATGATCGGGAAGAACCGGGCCGTGGCGATGGCGGCGCGAACGTCGTCCGTGACGCTGTCGGCGGTGATCTCCTCGCCGTTGAGGTGCCGCTCCAGCAGGTCCTCGTCCTCGGACTCCTCGATGATCGACTCCATCAGGGGTCCGCGAAGATCCTCGATCAGCACCTCCTCGTCGGCATCGGGTGCCCGTGAGGCCGGTTCGGCGCCGGTGAAGTCCAGCACACTGCGCCGCAGCAGGCTGATACAGCTGGTGAGGCTTCCGTCGCTGCCCACCACCGGCACCTCGAGCGGCTGGGCGTCGCCGAAAGTGCGCTGGCAACGGGCGACGGTCTCGGCGAAGTCGGCTCGAGCCTGCTCCAGCTTGGTGACGGCGACGGCGCGCGGCTTGTGCATCGCCTCGCACTCCCGCCACAACAGCCGGGTGGCGTCGTCGATTTCGTCGTTGGCCGGAACCACGAACAACACCGCGTCGGCGGCGCGCAGGCCGGCCCGCACCTCCCCGACGAAATCGGGATTGCCCGGGGTGTCGAGGAGATTCACCACACCCGATCCGTTCGCGACGACGGCGGCCGTCAGTGACTGCGACGGGGCCGGCTCGCCGCGGACGTGACGGGCCGGCATGCGGGCCGCGACGAGCCGCTCGAACAGGGCCGACTTCCCGGCCCCCGCGGGTCCGACGAGCACGACGTTGCGGATCTGCTCCGGCGAAGCTGGTTCGGCACGCGCATCCGGGTCGCCGTTGGCCATGCCTTACCTTTTCGTCCCCGACGGCCCGAGCACAAGGGGGCATCCGAGGGCGTACGGGGATCGGGCTCGGGGATCGGGCTCGAGGGCGGGGCGACGGCGGTACCGATTCGGCCCGGCACGGCTGGGTATGCATCGAATCCGACCTCGGATGAGAAGGACAGACATGTCAGAACGAAATACGTTGGTGCGCTCGCTGCACGATCTCGGCGTCGCCGCCTGGTTCGGCGGTTCGTTGATGGGCGCGATCGGCCTCAACGGGGCCGCCGCCGAGGCGGAGAAACCGGAGGAACGCCTTCGCCTCTCCAGCTACGGGTGGGCGAAATGGACGCCGGTACAGATCGCCGCCATCGGCGCGCACGCGGTCGGAGGCCTCGGGCTGATCCTGAGCAACCGCACGCGGTTGCAGTTGCAGCCGGGGGCCACCTCGAACACCGTGATGAAGCTCGTGCTCACCGTCGCCGCTGCGGGGGTGACCGCGTACGCGGGCGTCCTGGGCGCGAAGATCAACGAGCGCCAGCACGAAGGCACGGTGGGAACCACCGAACCCGGGCCGTCGGCAAGTGACGAGCTCGCCGCGGCTCAGAGGCAGCTGCAGGTGGTCCAGTGGTCCATCCCGGCTCTGACCGGCGTACTGATCGTGCTGGGTGCCGCCCAAGGTGAGCAGCAGCGCGGTGCCGGCGGTCTGCTGGATGCGGCCATTCGGCCCGTGGAGAGCTCCGGCAATGCCGCGGTTCAGGCGGTGGACACCGCGAAGCGGGTACTTCGGAGGGTGAAGTGAGCGCTGCAGACGCCTCGGACAGTTCAGAGAGTCTGGACATCTGGCAGCGCATCCGGTACGCCCGCGACCAGGCGCTGGAGGCCGAACGGACCGAACGGAAGCGGATCAGCGACGCTGACAACGCCGAGCTGCAGCGGGCCGCGTCGACCCGGCTCGCCACCCGGCAAGCCGTACGGGAGGCGCTGGACGACATCCTCGACGAGGAGTCCGACCCGGAGGCCTGACCCGGCCGGCCCTCACCCCTCGACCCAGCTGCTCGGGTTGCTCGTTCCTGCTCGGGTTGCAACTCGAGCAGGAACGTCGGACTCGAGCAGCTGTATGGGTGGAGGGGTCACCTCAGTCCGGCAGGGCGTCGATCCCGGCCTCCTTGCGCTGAGCAGGCGTGATCGGCGCGGGAGCATCGGTGAGGGGGTCGACTCCGCCGCCGGACTTGGGGAAGGCGATCACGTCCCGGATCGAGTCGGTGCCGGACAGCAGGGCGCAGATCCGGTCCCAGCCGAACGCGATGCCGCCGTGCGGCGGGGCACCGAAGGTGAATGCGTCCAGCAGGAAGCCGAACTTGTCCTGCGCCTCCTCCGGCGACAGTCCCATCACGCCGAACACGCGCTCCTGGATGTCCCGGCGGTGGATACGGATCGAACCGCCGCCGATCTCGTTGCCGTTACAGACCAGGTCGTACGCATAGGCCAGGGCCGAACCGGGATCGGTGTCGAAGGTCTCCATCGACTCCGGTTTCGGTGACGTGAAGGCGTGATGGACGGCGGTCCAGGCGCCCGACCCCACGGCGACGTCGCCGGCCGCTTCGGCGTCCACCGTGGACTCGAACAGCGGTGCGTCGACGACCCAGAGGAACGACCAGGCACTCTCATCGATGAGCGCGCCGCGGCGACCGATCTCCAGCCGGGTCGCCCCGAGCAGCGACTGAGCGGCCCGACGCCCGCCGGCCGCGAAGAACACACAGTCGCCCGGTTCGGCTCCGGCCGCGGCCGCCAGTCCGGCCCGTTCGGTCTCGGACAGGTTCTTGGCCACCGGACCGCCGAGTTCGCCGTCCTCCCCAACCAGGACGTAGGCCAGCCCCCGGTGCCCGCGCTGCTTCGCGAACTCCTGCCAGGCGTCGAGTTGCTTCCGAGGCTGCGACGCCCCGCCCGCCATCGCGACCGCCCCGACGTATGCGGCCTGGAACACCCGGAACGGCGTCTCGGCGAAGTAGTCGGTCAGGTCGGTGAGCTCCAGACCGAACCGCAGATCGGGCTTGTCGCTGCCGTAGCGCTCCATCGCCTCGGCGTAGGTGATCCGCGGGAACGGCGTGCGGGCCGGATAGCCGATCAACGCCCAGATCTCGGTGATCAACGCTTCGGTGAGTTCGATGACGTCGTCCTGGTCGGCGAAGCTCATCTCGACGTCCAGCTGGGTGAACTCTGGCTGCCGGTCGGCCCGGAAGTCCTCGTCGCGGTAGCACCGGGCGATCTGGTAGTACCGCTCCAAGCCGGCCACCATCAGCAACTGCTTGAACAACTGCGGGCTCTGCGGCAGGGCGTACCAGGTCCCGGGCCGCAGCCGGGCGGGTACGAGGAAGTCGCGGGCCCCCTCCGGGGTCGACCGGGTCATGGTCGGCGTCTCCACCTCGACGAAGCCACGCCCGCCGAGAACCGCACGGGCGACCCGGCTGACCTCGCTGCGGAGCCGGATCGCGGCCGCCGGTCCAGGTCGGCGCAGGTCCAGGTAGCGGTACTTGAGCCGCACCTCCTCGCCGACACTCACCCGCTCGTCGATCTGGAAGGGCAGGGGCGCCGCCGGATTGAGCACCTCGATCGCGCTCGCGACCACCTCGATCTCGCCGGTGGGCAGGTCGAGGTTGGCGTTGCCAGCCGGTCGGGCCTCGACCGAGCCGGTGACCGTGACGCAGTACTCGTTGCGGAGGTCGTGCGCTCCGGACGCGGCCAGGATCTCGTCCCGGACGACCACCTGAACGACACCCGACGCGTCCCGCAGATCCACAAACGCCACCCCGCCGTGGTCACGCCGGCGGGCTACCCAGCCGGCGAGGGTCACGGGGTTTCCGGCGTCGGTTGCACGTAGGGTGCCGGCGCCGTGGGTGCGGATCATGAATCGAGCCTCTCGGGTAGTGGTTGCGGAACCCGACGATCCTACGGTCCCCCGGCCGCCCGCCGAGCACCGTTTTCTCCAAGCCCGGCGTCGGCAGGTCGTGGCAGGGTGAGCAGCATGTGGCGGAGACTGCGGGCCCGGCCGGAGTGGAGGTTCTTCGCTGTCCTGCCCAAGGCCGACCTCCCGCTGGCGGTGGCCTGGTGGCTCCTGCTCATAGCCGGCGGCGCGCTGCCCGCGGTGTTCGCCGTGGCGACCGGACTCACGGTGGGTGCCGTCGAGCGGTCGACTTCCCTGGTCGGACCGCTGCTGCTGACGGCCCTCACCTTCGTCGGGATGCAGGTGCTCACGCCGCTGCACACGGCGGTGAGCATGAACCTCGGTAACCAGGTCTCGGCGTACCTCAACGAGCGGCTCATCCTCGCCTGCGTCACCCCGCCCGGGGTCGGGCACCTCGAGGACCCGGACCTCGCCGAGGACCTGACGGTCGCGCGGGAGTTCGACCGCGGGCAGACGGGGCCGCCGATGTCGTACAACGTCGACTTCGTCGCCAACGGACTGCTCGGGCTCGTCATCGGGGCGTCATCGGCGGTGGTGCTGGCCGGTTTCGCGTGGTGGGCCCCGGTCGTCCTGCTCCTGGCCTGGGGGTCCACCCACTGGCTGCTCCGCGAGAGCGGGGTGTGGAAGGACCGCAACACCCCGGAGGTCCGGGCGGCCCAGCGGCACGCCGACTACGCGTATGCGCTGGCCGTGGATCCCCAACCGGCCAAGGAGTTGCGGATGTTCGGCCTGGCGGGCTGGGTGATCGACCGCTTCCGTGAACGGCGGCGCGAACTGTTCGAGCTGCAGTATCGCGCGACCCGGCTCCGGGAACGCTCCGTCGGGCTCTGCCTGCTGATCGTCGGGGTCGCCAATCTGGCGGTGTTCGGGGCGCTCGGCTGGGCGGCGGTTTCTGGCGGCCTCACCCTGGAGGCCGTGGTGATATTCGTTCAGGTGGCCCTCGGAGTGAGTCAGGTCGCGTTCGGCGGCCTCAACTGGGCGCTGGACGGCGCCTCGGCCCCGGTCGCCGCGGTCGAGCGGCTGGAGCCGGCGATGGCCCCGCTCGGAGCGCTCCAGCGCGGCGTTCTTCCGCCTCCGCGGCCCCGCCGCGACCTGGTGCTCCGCGACGTCGGCTTCCGCTATCCGGGCAGCGACCGACCCATCTTCACCGGCCTCGACCTGGCCGTGCCCGCCGGCACCTCGCTGGCGATCGTCGGCCAGAACGGCGCCGGCAAGACCACCCTGGCCAAGCTGCTGTGCCGGCTCTACGACCCCGACACCGGTGAGGTCCAGGTCAACGGCGTCGACCTCCGCAACCTCGACCTGCCGGTTTGGCGGCAGGAGCTCACCGCCGTCTTCCAGGATTTCGTGCGGTTCGAGCTCAGCCTGCGCGACAACGTCGACCCGGCCCACCTGGCGAACGACGACGACGTACGGGCGGCCCTCGCCGACGCCGGCGCGACCGCGCAGAAGGGCGTGGTGGCCGATCTCGACACCATCCTGGCCAAGGGGTATCCGGGCGGCACCGACCTGTCCGGGGGCCAGTGGCAGCGCGTGGCGCTGGCCCGGGCGCTGTGTGCGGTACGGCGCGGTGCCCAGCTCGTGCTGCTCGACGAGCCGACGGCCCAGCTCGACGTCCGCGGCGAGGCCGAGGTCTTCGACCGGCTCCTGCAAGCGACCGCCGAGGTGACCACGATCTTGATCTCCCACCGGTTCTCGACGGTGCGCCACGCGGACAGGATCTGCGTGCTCGAGCATGGCCGAGTGATCGAGCTCGGTAGTCACGAGGAGCTGATGGCCCTCGGTGGTCGCTACCGCACGATGTTCGACCTGCAGGCGCGGCGCTTCGCGGCCAGCCTGGACGAAGAGGGAGCCATGTTCGATGTCCTCTCCTGAGGCAGCTGGCTCGACTGAGACCGAGACTGAGCCGCTCCCGCCCGCCTGGTCGTCGATGTGGCGGCTCTGCCGACTCGGCTACACCCACGAGCCGCGCCTGGTCGTCGGGGTCGTGGCGCTGACGCTCCTCGCCGCCCTCCCGGATGCCTTCTTCGCGCTCTGGCTCGCCGTGCTCGGCGGAGCCCTCATCGCCGGGGACACGACGCTGGTCTGGGCGATGGTCGGCGCCATCGCCGTCTCGGGGACCCTGACCTGGTTGCTGACGGTCCTGAGTGACCGCCTCACCCGGCGGTTCCGCGACCGGGTGACGATCGCGTTGGAGACCCACGTCGCGCGGCTGCAGGCGAGTGTGGTCGGACTGGAGCACCACGAACGCAGCGACTACCTCGACCGATTGTCCGTCCTGCGCACGCAGGTGTTCGTACTGGACCACATGTACATGTCGCTACTCAGCACGATCGGCTGGATCGTCCGCGTCGGGGTCACGGTCGCGCTCCTGGCCAGCATCTCCCCGCTGCTGATCCTGCTGGTCGTGTTCGCGTTGCCGCCCGTGCTGAGTTCGACCTGGCGGCCGGCGGTCGAGCGGGCCGTGGAGGAGCGGTACGCCCGGCACAGCCGGCTGGCCGAACACCTCTTCACGCTCGGCACCAGCGCGCCGCCCGGCAAGGAGGTCCGCGTCACCGGGATCGGGGCCGGGCTGCCGGAGCGTCGGCGCGCGGAGTGGCGGCGGTGGTTCGTGCCGGTGGCCCGCGCGCGCTGGGCGACGGCGGCAACGCACGTGGTCGCCTGGGCGATCTTCGGACTCGGCTACGTGGCGGCCGTGGTGTACGTGGCCGTCGGCCTGGCGGCGGGTCCGGCCGCGGTCCTGTTGATCCTGGCCGCCGGCGCCCGGCTGTCGAGCTACGTCGGCGCGACCATGGGCGAGATCGGGTTCCTGCGCGGCGTCTGGCTGGACGGCTCACGCCGGCTCGTGTGGCTGGAGACCTACGCCGCTGCCCAGCAGGCCGCTGCCGACGTGGCTGTACCGGACCGGCTGGCGCGCGGACTCCGGCTCGACCACGTGTCGTTCGCCTACCCGGGCACGGACCGGCCCGCCCTTGCCGACGTCTCCCTCACCATCCCGCCCGGGACGGTCGTCGCCGTCGTCGGCGAGAACGGCGCCGGCAAGTCCACCCTGGTCAAGCTGCTGGCGAAGATGTACGAGCCGAGCGCCGGCGCGATCTACGCCGACGAGACGCCGCTCGCGCGGATGCCCGCCGCCGACTGGCGAGATCGGCTCACCGGGGCGTTCCAGGACTTCTTCCGCTTCGAGTTCGCCCTGCAACGCAGCGTCGGGCTGGGCGACCTCGACCACCTCGACGACCGGGCCTCCGTGCACGACGCCATCGGGCGGGCCGGTGCCGGCGACGTCGTCGAACGGCTGCCCGAAGGGCTGGACACCCAGCTCGGCCCGACCTGGCCCGGGGGGCAGGAGCTCAGCTTCGGGCAGTGGCAGAAGCTCGCCCTCGCCCGCGGCTACATGCGCACCGAGCCGCTGCTGATGATCTTGGACGAGCCGACCGCGGCGCTGGACGCCGAGACCGAGCACGAGCTGTTCGAGCGCTATGCCGAGGCCGCGCACAGCACGACGGTCGGCGGTATCACGATCCTGGTCTCGCACCGCTTCAGCACCGTGCGCTCCGCCGACCTGATCGTGGTGCTGGACGGGTCCCGGCTGGTCGAGGTGGGCAGCCATGACGACCTGCTCCGGGCGGGCGGCACCTACGCCGGGCTCTACCGGATCCAGGCGGCGGCATACCAGCGTTAGGCCTCGGCGCCCTCACCCTTCGACAAGCTCAGGCGAAGAGCCTGCACCCGTCAGGTACAACTGACTACATGCGTCGGCTGTGCCTGGCCCTGCTCGCCCTCGGGCTGGTGGTGCTGTCGGTCGCGATCGATCCGCAGCGAGCGGCGGCCTGCGACTGCACCGGGATCAGCACCCGGCGGGCGTTTGCGCAGTCCGATGCGGCCTTCGTCGGCACGGTGCTCCGGATCGACGAGGTGGGTTCTCGCGACGGCCGCCGGGCCGATATCCGGTTCTCGGTCGAGCGGGTGTTCAAGGGCACGGTGTACGCCGAGCAGGTGGTCGCCTCGGCCCCGGACCCGGCGGCCTGCGGATTGACTCCTCGACCGGGCAGCAACTGGGTGATCTTCGCCGTTGATGCGGTCGAGGGCACGGGCTCCAGCGCTGTGTACCGACTCCGGACGACCGTGTGCAGCGGCAACCTGCCCACGTCTTCGCCACCTCAGGTTCTGGGAGCCGGTTCCGAGCCGCAGCCCGGCGCCTCCGATCGTGAGGAACGCGCCACCGGGACCGACGCCACCTTGACTCGGGGCTTGATCATCGCCGGCATCGGCGGCCTGGGCCTGCTGGCCCTGATCGGGATCGGTCTCGGCTACCTCTGGCGGCCCGGCCGGAACCGGGTGCCCTGAACCGGTGGCGTCGTGACGGATGACCGCCCCGCCCGGGTCGAGGACGTTCATCAACTCGCCCGCGCGATGCCGTACGTCACCATCCAGCGCGGCCCGCGCGGCAACGAGGTGTATCAGGTGGGTGGGAAGAGCTTCGTGTTCTTCCGGAACCCGCGGCCGGACGCCCACGACCCGGTCACCGGCGAGCGGTACGACGACGTGATCATCTTCTGGGTGCCGAGTGAGGGCGACAAGGAGGCGCTCGTCCAGGATCCCGAGTCGCCGTACTTCAGCACCCCCCACTTCGACGGCCATCCCTCAGTGCTGGTTCGGGCCAGCCGACTCGGTGAGCTGGCCCGCTCGGAGGTGGCCGAGGTGATCGAGGATGCCTGGCTGTCGCGGGTTTCGAGACGGCGCCGGGACCAGTGGCTCGAAGCCCACCCAGCGGACCGGTGAAGCGTCAGTCTCCCCTGCCCGGGAAACCGATCACGCTGTTGACCAGCGGGAGTTGCCCGCGCCGTTCGCCGGCCCCGCCGGTGACCCCGTCCGGGGCGAACTGTCCCTCGTAGCCGAACTCGTTGATCACAAAGGGCAGATTGTCTGCGTCCAAGGGGAACGGCGACGCCATCACATGGAAATGCAGATGCGCCTCACTGGTGTTGCCGCTGTTGCCCGTTCGGGCCAGTTCCTGACCGGGTCGAACCTGATCGCCCACGCGGACCCGCATGGTGCCGGGCCGCAGGTGGGCGTAGAACGCGTACACCTCGTCGGCCAGCCGGAGGACCACGTGGTTGCCGCCGAGCTGGTCGAAGGGGATGCCGGACATCATGACCTGGGGCGTCGCGTCAGGCAGTTCGTCGAACACGGTGACGATCTCACCGGCCCCGACGGCCAGCACCGGCTGATCCCAGGCGTAGTAGCTCTGGTTGGCATCCCGGTCACCACGAAACGTCGCCAGCAACCCGGTGGCCTCGTCGGCGAGGGGACGGGCCTCGGGGTCGATCCGGACCCAGTCGATCGCGTACCGCTCGGCCGGGTTGAGCCGCCCCCCGACCGGGACGACGGCGCCTCGGTGCGCATTCATCGGGCCGCAGGCGTTGGCGGCGAACCAGTGCGGACCGGTCAGCGGCGCGCCGATCGTGATCGGCGTCGCCGGATCGACGACGACGACGCCTCCCAGCTGAACGATGTCGTGCGGGAACTGTTGGGCGTACTCCGCCTGCTGCGGGCGTACCTCGCCGAACGTGGCCCGGACCTCGTGCACGAGCCGGCGCGGAGCCTCCGCGTCGTCGGCCAGCACCATGTCCATGATCACGACGGTGGTGCTGCCCGAGGCGATGGTCGCCACCGGCTGAGGTGGCACCGCGAACTCGCCGACCAGCAGGGAATTGGCGATGATCTCGTCGGCGGTCATGGTGGTGAGCGCCGGACCGGACGGCTCGTCGGCCCGCACCGTGAGCCGGGTGATGGTGGCCGGACGGGCCCCGGAATTGAAGATCGTCAACTCGTACGCCAGGTGGCGGCGGTGATCGGTACCCAGCACAGGGACGGGATCCGGGCCGACCGGCGTGATGATCAACGGGGTGAGCTTGTCCCCCAACTCGAACTTCGTCTGGTCCACGTCTGTCCTCTCACCCCGCCCGATGAGTGCCGTGCGCACCGGACTGGTGCCGCCACGACAACCAGCATGTTAACGAGCGAGCATCGAGGCGGCCAGACCATCAGGGCCGGAAAGCCGAGCCCATCCGGTCCAGGGCGCCCTCGGTGACGGGCAACGCGCCCCGCCGGACGGCCTTGACCAGTTCGGCATGATCGGCTTCGGTCTGGTCGGCGTAGGCCCGCGCAAAGCGGCCGAGAGCCCGGTCCAACTTGTCGGAGTGGCCGGCGTAGCCCGCGATCATGGAGGCGCCGCTGGTTCGGGCGTGTCCCTTGGCCAGCAGGTGTCCGACGATGCCGGCGTAGTCGGCCAGGGCCGCGGCGTCGATGGCGTCGAGGGGAATGGTTCCCTTCATGTTGCGGAACTGCCGGACGTAGTACTGCCGGTCCTCGACCGTGGTCCAGCCGAGCAGCGGATCGCTCACGGTCTGCAGCGCCTGCTGGTACTCCACCACCCGCTGGCCCTGGTGCGCGTGCCAGGCCGAGTCGCCGTGCACGTACTGGGCCAGCACCGAGCGGCGGGCCTGCTTGAGTTGCAGGAACAGCATGTCGTCGGGGCTGCTGCCCTCGAGCAGCGCGACGTACGCGCGCAGCCCGACGCTGCCCACCCCCACGACCTTGTGGGCGATGTCGACCAGCGTGTACCCGCCGAGGACCCGGCGCCAGTGCGGCGCCAACGTGGTCAGGTAGTCATCCAGCGCTGCCGCGATCAGATCGCCGTCCCGTTCGGGGATGTGGGTGATCAGAGGAGGTTCGTCGACGATCTGCCGCCGGCCTTCGTGCTCGCGGGTGAAGCGGGGCAGCGCCCGGTCACTGGTCCGGTGCCGGGCCCGCTTGGCCGACCGCGCGATCTCGGCCCGGAGCGACTTCTCGGTCGCCGTCTCGTGCAGCCGGTCGACGTCCAGCCGGTTGTACGAGCGCATCAGCAGCGGCCGGTCGGCCAGGAAGTCGACTTCGTCCCGGTACGCCGCCACGCAGGACCGGACGGCCGCCGCGCACTGCTCCTCGCTCGAGGAGTTCTCCCGGCCCGCGACCCAGATGCTGGCCACGAGGCGGCGCAGATCCCACTCCCAGCTGCCGGGATGAGCTTCGTCGAAGTCGTTCAGGTCGATCACCAGTTCACCCTCGGGCGAGGCGTAGAAGCCGAAATTGCCGAGGTGGGCGTCACCACAGACCACCGGGGTGATCCCGGTGGCCGGCAATCCGGCCACGTCGGACGCCATCACGATCGCGGTGCCGCGCAGGAACCCGTACGGCGAGTTGATCATGCGACCGACTCGGATCGGGACCAGTTCGTCCAGTCGTCCCTCGTGCGACTCCTGCACGAGCGCGACCGGATCGGGACGGTCGGCCGGGGCCTCCCAATGACCCAGCGACTTGCGCGGCACCTGTTGCCGCAGCGCCTTGCCCAGCGCGAACCGTTCCGACCGCGAGCTGGGCCGGAGCCGCAGCGAGCCGAACGCGTCGCTCTCGGCGCTGGCCAGCACGACGTGCGCGCGCGGTGTGGTCATGGTCGTATCAGACCAGATCCCGCCCGAGAAAGTGGGCCAGTCGTTCGGCGGCGCCCCGAGCCGCCCGCTGATCGGCCGCGGTGCACGTCGACGCGAGCTCCAGCTCGACCGCGACCCGCCGGCCGGCTACCGTCCGCTTCCACAACCCGACGTTGCGGTCGTCGATGATCACCGAGCCACGGAAAAGATCTTCGCCGGGTGGGTGCGGGTGACCGTCGGCCGGGGAGAAGTTGATCTTCGGGTAGCTCAGGGTCAGCTCGTCATAGAGCGGGATCAGCCAGGCCTGCTCGCCGGGCGCCGCCGGCTCGGGCACGTCGGCGGTCCACCAGACGGTGAGGCCGTCCACCTCGGCCGCCAGCACCCGGCCCTCGAGCCGCTCGACCGCCGCCTGGGCATCGGCGGAGGTCGCCGACGACCAGCGGGTGAAGTCGGCCACCGTCGCCGGACCGTGACCGGCCAGGAACCGGAACAACAGCTCCGCCGTCGGATCCTCGGGCCGGCGGATCGAGCGATCGGCCAGGAGCTCGTCGAGTCGCCGGTAGGTGTGTTGGGCGCCGCGCAGCGGTCCGCTGGCGACCAGGCCATCCAGCTCGGCCGCCATCACGATGTAGGCCAGCCGCATCCCGGTCGCCTCGATGCCGTGGTCGGCCAGCAGCGCACCCAGCTCCGGGCGGGTCAGCGCGGTGCCGCCCGCGAGCGCCTCCAACAGCACCGCCGTGGCCCGGTCCCGAGTGTCCGGATCCAACCCAGTCTGGCGGTACATGCCCTCGTTGCGCTGGTGCACCCGAGCCGAGGTCGCGGTCAGGATCCACCCGATGTCTTCGGGGGTGACGTAGTGCCAGGTGGGACGCAGGATGTGGGTCCGCAGGAAGTCGCCGCTGTCGAACTCCCGCAGCACGTCGGCGTAGCTCAGGCCGCCCTCCGGTGACCCCGTGCGCAGACCCAACGACCAGAAGCCGTGCGCCCACTCCTGCGACTGCACGCAGCCCAGCAGGTTGACCACCTCGGCCGCGGTGGCCGGGCCCGGGGTCGTCAGGCGCTGCGTGGCCAGCCGCCGGCGCAGCACCTCCGACCTCGAGAGCTCCGACCGCGATCCCCCAGAATCCCGGGCCACGTCAGCGCAGCTTCGCCGCCACGCCGCGGATCCGGTCCCGCAGTCCACTGACCTGTGGCCGCACCGAATGGGAGCGGAGCGAATCGAGTTCCTTCTTCATGGCGTACAGCGCGGCCGGCGGCAGCCCCATCAGGGTGCCGACCGGCGGCGGGAACTTGGTGGCCGCCAGCTGATCGGTGAACGCCTGCGGGTTCTCGCCGGGCGTGAAGACGTGGCGCAGCCGATGCCGACCGAGGAAAGCCGCGAAGCGGTCCCACAGGGCCGGATGCTCGCGGTGCATCGAATCCCATTCGGCGTCGGCGTAGAGCTCGATGGGATCGACGCGACCCTCCAGGTCCGGCAGCAACCGGTGGGGGATGCTGTGGTACGTCGCCAACTCCAGCGTCCGTGAGTCGTGGGCCAGCACCAGGGCCGGGGTGCCGGCCAACACGGCGGCGATGTTGCCGTGTATCCGGGTGCCGAACGAGAAGTCGTAGGTCGCCAGGTGATCGAACCAGGTCTTCGGGTCGAGGCAGAACCGGATCCGGTCGGACTTGATCAGCGGGTGGTCGAGGTAGATCGGTACGCCGCTCTCCACGGTGGCTCGCTGGTTCTCGATCGGGAAATGGCCGCGCACCATCAGATTCAGGGTCCGCAGATCCTGCGGCAGGTACACCAGGTTCGGGTAGCGCTCGGCCAGGTCGATCGACACCGGACCCATCTGCGCCAGGTAGGGCGAGATGTTGAGGGCGATCGGTGAGCCCGGCTCGAGAGCGGCCACTCGCCGGGTCGGCTCCAGATTCGGCCCGTTCATGAACATCGACGGGCAGCCGATCACGTCGATCTCGTTGTCGCCGAAGCCCAGACCGACCAGGTAGTCGCGGGTGAACTCGCCGCGGACGCCGATCGACGGCGACCGCTCCAGGACGGCTCGGACGAACCGCTGCACCGTCGGACCGAGCTCCTCGCCCCGCTTGGAGTACTCGCCCTCGATGGTGGCCTGGGCGCCGACCCCGACCACGGTCACGGGGATCTTGAGTTTCTCGATCAGATCCGACAGTCCGTCGAGGGAGCGGCCGTAGTTGGGCCGGAAGGCGTTGGCCAGCGGGATGACGACGTGGTCGTGATCGGAGTTCACCGAGTGGGCGGACTGGCCGATCAGTCCCGACGTACGCACAATGCTGGATTCGGTGGACAGCAAGCGGATGGCGGCCTGCGCGAACACGAGATTGCCGACATTGCTGCCGAACAGGTTCTTGTTCAGGACCTTCTTCGCCGACGCCACCCGGAACGGGGACTTGTGGGCGCGGACCAACAATCGGCTCACGTCAGGCATCCTCTCGCGCTTGCGGCACTGGATCCGGCAGCGACCCGGGCGCAGCGTGCACCCGGGGCCGGAGATCGTGGGCCGGCGGCGCCCACGAGTCGGCGTGGGCCGGCACCTGCTCGCCGGTGCGGATGTCCTTCACCTCGCTGTCGGGTGCCCGTCCGAACCAGACGTACGGAATGCCGCGCCGGTCGGCATAGCGGATCTGGCGCCCGTACCGGTCGGCCTTGGGAGCGACCTCGGTCGCGATCCCCCGGGCCCGCAGGTGCTCGGCCACCGCGACCGCGTCGCCGCGGTGCTCCTCGTTCTCCACCGCGACCAGGACCACGGTCGGCACCGACCGGGATGCGACCAGCAGCTTCCTGGCGAGCAGCGGGGCCAATAGCCGGGTCACGCCGATGGAGAGCCCCACTCCCGGGTAGCTGGTACGTCCGTCGCTGGCCAGCGAATCGTAGCGGCCGCCCGAGGCGATCGCGCCCCAGGATTCGAAGCCCACCAGCTCGGTCTCGTACACCGTGCCGGTGTAGTAGTCGAGACCGCGGGCGATCCGCAGATCGGCCACGATCCGGCCGGGGACACTGCGGTTCGCGACCCGGACCAGCTCGGCCAGCAGCGCCAGCCCCTCGTCCAGGAGCGGGTGCTGGACGCCCAGCGCAGTCACCTGGTCGACGAAGGATTCGTCCGGCGTGGAGATGTGCGCCAGGGCCAGGCAGGCGTCCGCCTGGGTGCCGGTCAATCCTGCCTGTTCGGTGAGGAGGACGTACACCCGGTCGGCACCGATCTTGTCGAGCTTGTCGACGTGCCGGAGCACCGGCAACGGGTCACCGATGCCGAGCCCGGCGTAGAACCCCTGGGCGAGCATCCGGTTGCTGACCCGCATCAGCACCGGCGGGACCCCGAGATCGACGTGCAGCCGCTCGAGGGCGGCCAGGGTGACCAGCGGCAGCTCGATGTCGTGGTGGGCGGCCAGAGCGTTCGCGTCGACGATGTCGATGTCGGCCTGGGTGAACTCTCGGAACCGTCCCTCCTGCGGCCGTTCGCCGCGCCACACCTTCTGGATCTGGTAGCGCCGGAACGGAAACGACAGCAGGTGGGCATGCTCGAGGACGTAGCGCGCAAAAGGGACCGTCAGGTCGAAGTGCAACCCGAGCTCGGCGCGGCCGACGTCGCCGGCCTGGAGCCGGGAGACGGCGTACACCTCCTTGTCGATCTCCCCCTGCTTGGCCAGCCGGTCCAGCGGCTCGACCGCGCGGGTCTCGATGGAGGCGAAGCCGTGCAGCTCGAACGTCTCCCGGAGCCGGTCGATCACGTACTGCTCGATGATCCGGGCGTCCGGGGCGTACTCGGGGAAGCCGGACAGCGGCTTGGGGCGACTCACGCAAAGCTCCTGGAGTTCGGTTCACGACGTCAGGCGCAGGTACGGGTTGTGGACCCGCTCCCGGGCCACAGTGGTCTGGGGACCGTGACCGGGTAGCACCACCGCATTGTCGGGCAACGGCAGCACCTTCGTACGCAGACTGTTCAGCATGTCGGCGTGATTTCCCCCTGGCAAATCGGTGCGACCGATGGATCCCGCGAACAGTACGTCGCCGGAGAAAACCACCACGTCGATGTCCGCATCCGGATAGTCGCTGCGATACATCACCGAGCCCGGGGTGTGGCCCGGCGCGTGCAGGACGTCCAAGCTGAGACCTGCGACCTCGACAGTGCTCCCGTCGGTGAGCTCGCGCACGTCGTCGGGCTCGACGAAGGTCGCCGTGCCGCCGGTCAGCTGCTCGACCATGCCCCGGGTTTCAGGGCTCATGGCTCGCCACGGATCCCTGAGCAGGATCCGGTCGTCGGGGTGGATCCAGCAGCTGGCCGAGTAGGACCGGCAGAGCGGGGCGACCGAGAACAGGTGGTCCAGATGGCCGTGGGTCAGGATCAGCGCGACCGGCTTGAGGTGCGCGTCCTCGATCACCTCGCGGACCCCGGAGGCCGCCTCGTACCCGGGGTCGATGATCACGCACTCGTCCCGGGCCTGTCCCGAGATCACGTAGCAGTTGGTCTGCCACGGGCCGGCGGGAAACGAGGCCAGGAACATGATCGCGAGACTATCGGGCAGGATTGCGCTATGAACGACGCCGCGGGGCCCGCCTCGTTCGGCCGGGTCGATCCCGACGGAACGGTCTGGGTGCGCACCGCGGGCGGGGAGCGGAGCGTGGGTCAGGTGCCGGATGTTCCGGCGGAGGAGGCCCTGGCCTTCTTCACCCGCCGCTACGAAGCGCTCGAGCTCGAGGTGTCCCTGCTGGACCGCCGGATCCGATCCGGCGCCCTGTCCCCCGACGACGCAACCTCCTCGATCCGCACCGTACGCCTAACCCTGACCGACGCGCACGCCGTGGGTGATCTGGACGGTCTGAACGCTCGCCTGGAGGGCTTGGGGGCGGTCGTCGCGGAGCAGCGGGCGGCGCGCAAGGCGGAGCGGGCCCGACTCGGGGAGGAGACCAAGGCCAGCAAGCTCCGGTTCGTCGAGGAGGCCGAGCGGCTCGCCGGTGGCACCGACTGGCGCGGCGGAGTCAACCGGTTCCGAACCCTGCTCGACGAGTGGAAGGGCCTGCCTCGGCTGGATCGGGCCACCGACGACGAGCTCTGGCATCGCTTCTCCGCGGCCCGGACGACCTACACCCGGCGCCGGAAGTCCCAGTTCGCCAAGCAGGCGGAGGAACGTGAGACCGCGCGGGTCGAAAAGGAGAAGCTGGTCGTCGAGGCCGAAGCCCTGGCCGGATCGACGGACTGGGGGCCGACAACGGGCGCCTACCGGGATCTGATGACCCGGTGGAAGGCTGCCGGCCCCGCCCCCCGAGCAGTCGACGAGGACCTGTGGCGGCGGTTCCGCGCGGCTCAGGACACCTTCTTCGGGGCCCGGCAGGCCGCCCAGAGCGAACAGGACACGGAATTCCGGGCCAACGCGGAGGCCAAGGAGCAGCTGCTGGTGGAGGCCGAGCGGCTACTTCCCGTCCGCGACCCGGTCGCCGCCCGGAGCGCCTTCCGCGACCTGTTGAATCGCTGGGCCGCGATCGGTAAGGTTCCGCGCGATCTGATCAAACCCTTCGACACCCGGCTGCGGGGCGTCGAGTCGGCAATCAAGCAGGCCGAAGAGGATCGCTGGCGGCGCAACAATCCCGAGGGCCGTGCTCGCGCCGAGGACACCGCGGCCAAACTGGAGGCCCAAATCAGCGCCCTGGAGGAGAAGGCCGCCAAGGCGTCGGCCCGCGGCGACAGCGCCGCCGCCGGCGAGGCCACCCAGTCGGCCGACACGTATCGCGAATGGTTGGCCCAGGCCCGGCGGGCCGCCAGCGATTTCGGCGGCTGACGTAGCGTGCCCTGAGCCCGTTCACGCGCCCTGAGCGTGTCGAAGGGCGCTTCCGACCAACACGAGAGGACCGGAGATGGCGAACAAGAAGGGCAAGGGCAGCGCTACCGCCAAGAAAGCGAATGCGAAGGCGGCCAAGGAAGGCAAGTCGAATCCCCGGAAGTCCTCGGCCGCCCAGTCCGAGCTGGGGAAGAAGGGCGCCAAGTCCAAGGGGAAGAAGGGCGGCAAGAAGGGCGGCAAGGCGAAGACCTGATCTGCGGAGCACGCCCGTTGCTGGGCAGCGCAAGGCGGTCGATCGAGCCGCGACCGGATGGGGCCTCCGGAGTACGCAAGCTCTGCGCGGCCCGGCCGGCCGTGCTCACCCTCACATCATCGCCGGACGAATTCGGACGGTCTCGCCACCAGGAAGGTCGAAGCACGTGTCGGAAACGACCGGCACCGACCGGAAGCCGAGAGTCCGCTGCAACTCCCAACCGTCCGGACTCAGCGCCGACACCACCACGGTGGCGTCCCGGCTAACGGCATGACGCATCCGGGCCGCTGAGCGGGCGCTGCCGGCTGAAAACAGGACGCTGGATCTCGGAGAAGGACGGAAACCTCGCGTGTCGCGCGTGGTAGCTGAATCCAAGGTCCGGTTCTCAGCGGACGGTGCGGGTGAGTGGTTGAGCGATGAGTTCGCCGGTCGAGCCGGGTCTTCATCTCGTCATCATCCCCAGGAGGTCAGGACATGTCGTACCAGGCGTACCTCGACGCGATCGAGGCCAAAACGGGCCTCACCCCCCAACAGCTGCTCGACGAGGCGGAACGTCGGGGGTACGGCCCGAGGACCAAAGCCACCGAGGTGGTGGACTGGCTCAAACAGGAGTACGGCGTGGGGCGCGGGCACGCGATGGCCTTCTTCGGCGTCCTGAAGAACGGCCCGGTTGCTCCGGAGAAGCACGTCGGCTCCACGGGCAGTCATCGCGACGAATCAGCGACGCTGCGGCTCGACGGGGTGGCGGCACGCTCGAGGTGAGCTGGGACGACCGGGACCCGGCAGTAGCCCCGGCTGCAGATTCAGTAGTCACTACGGATCTCTGAAGCCGCGACCTGCGGTCGACTGAGGACACCGCGCCACCCTGCGCAGGCCGTCCGCCGAGGAGAACCATGACCATTCTGGATCAGCAGCACGAGGCCACACCGACCCTCGTCGCTCCCGGAGCCCGCTACGCCGCCACCCTGCGGCGCAGCTCCGGGGATCAGCAATACGCCCTCGGTGCGACGAAGGCGGAGTTGCGGACCCGCTACGCAGCGTTGTGGCCCGCAGGTTGGCGACTACTCCATCTCCGCGGCCACAGCGTCGGCGGACGGCGCCCGCTACACCGCGATCTGGAAGCGATCCCTGCGCTCCGAGATCACTGTCTACGGCGTGTCCTTGGACGAGCTGACCGAGCGGTATCGCCGGATCTGGTCGCACGGCTGGCGGCTCAAGCTCCTGAACGCCCATCCGGTCGTACTCGAATCGGGGCCAAGCATCGGCTACACCGCCGCCTGGGAGCCCAGCCGGACCCCTGAGCACCAGCTCTACAGCGCCCCTCACGACGAGTTCGAGACGCGCCAGCGAGACCTGGTCAACCAGGGCTGGCGGCTGTCTTCGCTGACGGTTCACACCGACAACGGAACCGACCTCCCCACCGGCGAGCCGCGCTACACGGCGATCTGGCAACCCAGCGTGGTGCCCGAGATCCTCCGGTGCGGTATGAGCGAGGTGGTCTACCAGGCCGAGTACGAGCGGCTCTGGGTCCAGGGCTGGCGCCTGAAGTTGTTGGCCCCGTACGCCGAACGCGGCCATCGCCGCTACACCGCGGTCTGGGTCCGCTCACCGAGCCCGGAGATCCAACTGCCGACGGCCACGGTTTCCGAGGTGGAGGACCGGTACCGCACCCTGTGGCAGCAGGGCTGGCGACTGAAGTCCCTCGAACCGCACGGTCATTCGGTCTGATTCGTTCGTGGTGGCTGAGCCGGCGGTGGATCAGCGGGTCGTGGATCAGCGGACGGTGGGGCCCGTCACTGAGTGACTCGGTAGACATCGAACACGGCCGGCACCTGGCCCACGGCGCGGAGCACGTGATCGAGGTGCGTCGGGTCGGCGGTCTCGAAGGTGAACCGCACCTTGCAGATCCGGTCCTTGGTCGTGTTCAGGGCGGCGGACAAGATGTTGACGTGCTGGTCCGACAGCGAGCGGGTGATGTCGGACAGCAACCGATTCCGGTCCAGCGCTTCCACCTGGATGGCGACCAGGAAGGAACTCTTCGCCGTCGGCGCCCAGCTCACATCGACCAGCCGTTCGTGCTCGGTCTGCAGGTTGGCGGCGTTGACGCAGTCGGTCCGGTGCACCGAGACCCCCGCCCCGCGGGTGACGAAACCCAGGATCGGGTCGCCGGGGACCGGTGTGCAGCACTTGGCCAGCTTGACCCAGAGATCGCTGGCGCCGACGACCTCGATGCCGGAGTCGCCCGCTGCGCTCTTGCGGCGCCGGCGACCGGTGACAACCTGATCCTCGCTGGTCTCGTCGGCGGTCGCCTCGTCGCCGCCTTCGACGCTGATCAGCCGGTTGATCACCGCCTGGGCGCCGACGTTGCCCTCGCCGACCGCCGCGTAGAGGGCCGAAACGTCCGGCAGCTTGAAATATCCCGCCACCGCGGTCAAATGTTCCAGCGTCAGCAACCGTTGCAGCGGCAGGCCGCCCTTCCGCATCTGCCGGGCCAGCGAATCCTTTCCGTTCTCGATCGACTCCTCACGCCGTTCCTTGGTGAAGTAATGCCTGATCTTGTTCCGGGCCCGCGGGCTGCGAACGAAACTCAACCAGTCCCGACTCGGCCCCGCGCCCTCGGACTTCGAAGTGAAGATCTCCACCACGTCACCGTTGCTCAGCTCCGACTCCAGCGGGACCAGCCGCCCGTTGACCCGGGCGCCGATCGTGGAGTTGCCGACCTCGGTGTGAATGGCGTAGGCGAAGTCGACGGAGGTGGACCCCTGCGGCAGGGTGAGGATGTCGCCGCGCGGGGTGAAGGCGTACACCTCGGTCGAGTTGATCTCGAACCGCAGCGAGTCCAGGAATTCGCTCGGATCGGCGGTCTCCCGCTGCCAGTCCCAGAGTTGACGGACCCAGACCAGGTCGCCGGCGTCGCTGCCCTTGGCGGTGACCGGAGAGCCCTTGCCTTCCTTGTACTTCCAGTGGGCCGCAACGCCGAACTCGGCACGCCGGTGCATGTCGTCGGTACGGATCTGCAGTTCGACCGGATTGCCCTGCGGGCCCAGCACCGTGGTGTGCAGCGACTGGTACATGTTGAACTTCGGCATCGCGATGTAGTCCTTGAACCGCCCGGGCAGCGGATTCCAACGAACGTGCATGACGCCGAGCGCGGCGTAACAGTCGCGGGGGCTCTCGACGAGGATCCGGAGCCCCACCAGATCGAAGATCTCGGCGAAGTCGCGGCCGCGGACCACCATCTTCTGGTAGATCGAGTAATAGTGCTTCGGCCGGCCGGTGACGGTGGCCTTGATCTTGGCCGCCTTGAGGTCGGTCTGGACGTGGTCGATGACCGCGGAGAGGAACTCGTCGCGTTCGGGCGCCGCCTCCGCCACCATCCGGACGATCTCGTCGTAGACCTTGGGGTGGAGGGTGGCGAAGGACAGGTCCTCCAGTTCCCACTTGACCGCGTTCATGCCCAGCCGGTGCGCGAGCGGTGCGAAGATCTCCAGCGTTTCCTGGGCGATCCGGGACTGCTTGTCGGGGCGGAGATAGTGCAGGGTCCGCATGTTGTGCAGCCGGTCGGCCAACTTGATCACCAGCACCCGGATGTCCCGGGCCATCGCGATCACCATCTTGCGGATCGTCTCGGACTTGGCCGACTCGCCGTACTTGACCTTGTCCAGCTTCGTGCAGCCGTCGACCAGCAGCGCGATCTCTTCGCCGAAATCGCGGGTCAGCTGGGCCAGGGTGTACGAGGTGTCCTCGACCGTGTCGTGCAGCAGCGACGCGCACAGCGTGGTTTCGGTCATACCGAGCTCGGCCAGGATCGTCGTGACCGCCAGCGGGTGGGTGATGTAGGCGTCGCCGCTGCGGCGGGTCTGACCGCGATGGTGCTTCTCGGCCGTCCGGTACGCCCGCTCGATCTGGGTCAGATCGGCCTTGGGATGGTTGGCCCGGATGACGGTGAACAACGGGTCGAGAACCGGCGTCTGCGGTCGGCTCGTGCCGAAGCGGGCGATCCGCTGCCGCATCCGTACCCGCGGTTCGGACACGTGCGCCGGCGCCGACGGCGGAGTCGGGGTGTGCCGCCCGACATCGGCGGCCCGGCTGGCGGCGGTGGCGCGGCGACCCGACGAAGCGGGCGCAAGAGGGGCCGGGCCGGCCGGCGGAGCGATCGCCGCGGCCCTCCGGGGCGCGGCCGTCGACTCCTCCGGCTGAGCCTCAGGCTGAACTGGGCCCGACCCGGGGGTTGCTCTCGTCGCTGTGTCCGGCTCGGTCACCCCACTCCGCCCTGGTCAGACGCCCCTCGATCGGCGAGTCCTCAGTCTAGCCGCAACCGCTTGCGCTCCCGGCCGGCGTCATCGGCGCCGGATTCGAACGCACGCATCCGTACGGGGGTCCGACGCTACTCCCCTTCGTGGGCGTGGCGGACGACAACCACCTGATCTCCGGTTTCCAGCTTGGCCACGGTCGGGTCGTAGAACCGGCGCAGGGTCTTGTTGCGCACCACGGCGATCACCCGGTCGCCCCGAACCTCATCGGGGGACTTGCCGACTTCGTCCCGGCTGACCTGCCGTTCGCCGACCTCCAGGCCCTCCTTGCTGGACAACAGATCCTCGATCACCGTGCCGAGGTTGGGGCTGATCGCCGACAGACCGAGCAGTCGGCCGACCGCCTCCGACGAGGTGACCACCGCGTCGGCCCCCGACTGGCGGAGCAGGGAGGCATTGTCGTCCTCGCGGACGGCCACCACCACGTGAGCACTGGGATTGAGCTGTCGCACGGTGAGCGTGACGAGGATGGCCGAGTCGTCCCGGTCCAGGGTGATGATCACTTCGCGAGCCTTGATGATCTCGGCCCGGCGCAGCACCTCGCGCCGGGTCGCGTCCCCCTCGATCGCCGCGTATCCGCGGAGGTTGGCTTCCCCGATGGAGGTCGGCCGGGAGTCGATGACCACGATCTGGGCCGGGTTGGTCCCGTTGTTCTGCAGCGTGTCGACCGCACTGCGGCCCTTGGTGCCGAAGCCCACGACCACCACGTGATTGCGCATGCGTTTCCTCCAACGGGTGTCGCGGATGATGCGGCGTCCCTCGTTGGCCAGCACCTCCAAAGTGGTGCCGACCAGCAGGACCAGGAACAGGATGCGGAGCGGAGTGACGATCAGCGCGTTGATCACCCGGGAGTGCGGCGCGATGGGTGTGATGTCGCCGTAGCCGGTGGTGGTGATCGTGACTGTTGCGTAGTACAAGGCGTCGATCAGGGTGACCTGACCGTCCCAGTTGTCGGTGTAGGCGTCGCGGTCGAAGTAGACCAACGACACACAGATCACCAGTAACGCGACCGCGAGCAACGCCCGTTTACCGAGCTCGCGGGCCGGGGACGACGTACGTGCCGGCAGGCTGACCAGGGCCTGGCTGGTCCAGCTGCTACGACCCCGGACCTGGCGGACCTGGATCGAGTTGGGTTCACTCATGACGCCTGCAGGGTGAGCGCTGAGCGCACCTGCCGAATGCCGGCTCCGGCCAGCCGTTGTCGCCCGCCGAGATAGTCGAGTTCGATCAAGACGCTGACCGCGACCAGTTCGGCGCCGACGCGGTCGACCAGTTCGGCGGCGGCGGAGAGGGTTCCTCCGGTGGCGAGCACGTCGTCCACGATCAGCACCCGGGCCCCACGGGGGATGGCGTCAGCGTGGATGGCCAGCGTCTCGGTGCCGTACTCGAGGTCGTAGCGCACCGACACCGTCTCCCGGGGAAGCTTGGCCGGCTTCCGTACGGGCACCAGCCCGACCCCGAGCGCCAGGGCCACCGGCGCGGCGAAGATGAAGCCGCGCGCCTCGATCCCGAAGACCGCGTCGACGTCGGCCGGCGAGATCTCCAGCAGGGCGTCGACAGCGGCGGCCAATCCGCCCGCCGATCCGATCAGGGGGGTGATGTCGCGGAACACCACGCCGGGTTCCGGGAAGTCCGGCACATCCCTGATCAGTTCGGCGAGGCGACTCATGACCTCTTCCGCTGACTGCGTGGCTTGTGTTGCGGCTGGGGACGCTTGGCGGCACCGTCGCCGAGGGGACGCAATGGCACCAGCGGGGCGGCCGAGGAGACGGTGACCCGTGTCCGCGCTGCCTCGGCGGCCAGCTCCTCATTGCTGGGTTCGGTCTTGCTGGGTTCGGTTTTCTCTTGCTGGGTTCGGCCGCGGTTGACTCGCCCTGCTCGACCTCGTCGGACTCGGCCTCGAGTACGGCCACCGAGGTGGAACCGGCGGCTCGGCGTGGGCCCACGGGAACCGCAGCTGATGGTCGGGCCGGGTCGCCGCCTCGACTCGATCCGCGGCCGGCTTCCTTGGCCCGCCGCGCCGCGACCCGCTTCGCCAACCTCTTCATGTCCGGCTCGCGCTCTTTCAACTGGGCCAGCAATGGGGTGGCGATGAAGATCGAGGAGTAGGCACCGGCCATCATGCCGACGAACAGGGCCAGCGCCAGGTCCTTGAGAGGTCCCTCACCCAGGATGACGGCACCGGCGAAGAGCAGGGCCGCCACCGGCAGGACGCCGATGATCGTGGTGTTGATCGACCGCACCAGCACCTGGTTCAGGGCGAGGTTGGCTGCCTCACTGTAGGTCCGGGTCGCCGACGACGTCAGATCACGTACGTTCTCCCGGACCTTGTCGAACACCACCACCGTGTCGTAGAGCGAATACCCGAGGATCGTGAGGACGCCGATCACCGTCGCCGGAGTCACGGTGAACCCGACCAGGGCGTAGATGCCGATGGTCAAGATCAAGTCGTGGAGCAGGGCGACCAGGGCCGCCAGCGACATCTTCCAGTTGCGGAAGTAGGCCCAGATCACCAAGGTGACCAGCAGCAGGAACACCCCGAGGGCGATCAGGGCCCGCTCGGTGATTTGAGATCCCCACGAGGCGCCGATCAGGCTGTAGGCCACTTCTTCGGGCGGGATGCCGACCTCGTTGGCGATCGCGGCCCGGACCTTCGGCACCTCGGTGGTCGGGTTCAGGGAGCGCGTCTGGACCCGGACCTGGTTGTCGCCGATGGTGTTGACCGTCGCCTCGGCGAGGTCCGGCACGCCGGATTCTTCGAGTGCGGTCCGCATGTCGTCCACCGTGGTCGCGGTCACCGTGGTGTTGGCCTTGAATTCCGCGCCGCCGGAGAACTCGATGCCCAGGGTGAACCCGCGACCGAATATGGCGATCAGCGAGATGGCGATGAGGATCGCGGAGATGATGTACCACCGGCGTCTGCGAGCGACGAAGTCGTAGGACACCTCGCCGGTGTAGAGCTGGTGGCCGAGCCGGGCGAAGCGCGACATCAGACCCCCTTTCCTTCGGCCGGCACGGCGACCCGCGCGGGGGCGGCGGTCGGACCGACGGCGCCGCGTCGCGACCTCGTACCCGGCAGCGCCTTGACGCCGAGGTGGTTGGGATCCAGTCCGGAGAGCGGGTGTCCGCCCCCGAAGAACTTCGTACGGGCCAGAATGGTCATCAGCGGCTTGGTGAACCAGAAGACGACGATCACGTCGATGACGGTCGTGAGGCCGAGGGTGAACGCGAAGCCCTTGACCGAGCCGATGGCCAGGACGAACAAGATGATCGCCGACAGCATCGAGACCGCGTCGGCGATCAGCACCGTCTGCCGGGCCCGGCGCCAGCCGGTTTCCACCGCCGTGCGGAGACTTCGCCCGTCGCGGACCTCGTCGCGGATCCGTTCGAAGTAGATGACGAAGCTGTCGGCGGTGACTCCGATGGCCACGATGGCGCCGGCGATGCCGGGCAGGTTGAGCGCGAAGCCGACCGAACTGCCGAGCAGCACCATCACCGCGTACGTGATCGCGCCCGCGACCAGAAGCGAGGAGACCACCACGATGCCGAGGCCCCGGTAATAGAGGAAGCAGTAGCCGACCACCAGGACGAGACCGATGATGCCGGCGATGATGCCCGCCCGGAGCTGATCCTCACCCAGGGTGGCGGAGACGTTGGAGACCTCGGAGACCTCGAAAGCCAGCGGCAGGGCGCCGTACTTCAAGACGTTGGCCAGCTGGGTCGCCGACTCCTGGGTGAAGTTGCCGGAGATCTCGGCCCGCCCGCCGGGAATGGCCTGGCTGACCGACGGGGACGAGATGACCTCGCCGTCGAGGACGATGGCGAACCGGTTCTGCGGTTCCGAACGTTGCGCGATCGCGCCGGTGGCGCTCTCGAAGGCCGCGGCTCCCTCAGCGTTGAACTCCAGGTTGACCACCCATTGGACCTGGTTCTGCGGAACGCCCGCGGAGGCCGTGGTGAGCTGATCGCCCTCGATGAGGGTCGGGCCGAGCAGGTACTTCTCCGTCTTCTCCAGGTTGCAGGAGAAGAGGGGTTGGTCGGCGACGTCGGGGAACTCGGAACGGTTGGAGTCGCAGGTGTAGGTGGCGAAGTCGGCCTGATCGCGCTCGGTCGGCTGCCACTGAATGGCCTGGTCGGGCGGCGTGCCCTGTCCCGCGGCGGTCGGCCGCGGGGTGGCGGGGGCCGGAGGCGCGGTCGGCAGCTGCGGCGCCGGTCGGCGGTCCCCGGTCGGGCTGGCACTCGGCTCCGGGCCCGCGCTGGGGTTGGTCGTACTCGGAGCTGTACTCGGAGCTGTGCTCGGGTCGGAACTCGGCTGCACGGGCGGGGTCACCGGCTCCGCGGCGTAGAGGGCGCGGAACCGCAGCACGGCGGTCTGCCCGACCAGCTCCACCAGTTCGTCCTGCTGGACGTTCGGCACGCTCACGATGAGCTGGTTGTCGCCCGAGGTGGTGACCTCGCTCTCGCCGACCCCCAACGAGTCGACCCTGGCCTGGATGATGCTCTGGGCCAGCTTCAAGCTGTTCGGATCGACCTGGCCGGTGCCGCTGGTGTTCTGGGCGGTCAGCGTGATGGTGGTGCCGCCCTGCAGGTCAAGCCCCAGTTTCGGGGTCCAGTTGTTGGTCAGCGCCATCAGGCCGAACAGCGCGGCCACGATCACGCCGAGCACAATCAAGGTGCGGCCAGGATGGCCGCTTTGTGTTGCCAACTGAGGTCATTCCCTGCTCGAGGTAGGCCCGTTCGACGTCGGCTCGTTCCGGGTGGACTCGCGACGAGTCGGGTCGTTCACGGCCGGCTCGTTCCGGATGGGTCCATCAGCGGTGTCGGTCACCGGCGTGTCTGGGAGGGTCGGGTCGTTGAGCGGGGCCTCCGGTGTGCCGTCGACAACCGGAGTAGGTTCGTCCGGCTCGTCGACCGCATCCAGGGGCTCGCTGTACTCATCACCTGGAGTGACGGTCCGGGCAATGGCCTGCTTGAGGACGGTCATCTCGACACCGGGTGCGACTTCGAGGATGGCCTGCTTGCTGCCGACCCAGCTGATGGTGCCGAACAGACCGCTGCCGAGCAGCACCCGGGTGCCCGGAGTCAGCTCGCTCATCGTCTTCTGCTGGGCCTGCTGCCGCTTCTTCTGCGGCCGGATGATGAGGAAGTAGAACGCGACCACCATCAGCAGAATCAGGGCGATGGTGGTGAACGGCGAGTTGGTCATGGCTCCAGCATCCGGTTGAGTTCCGCCCGCGCTGACGCGGACACATCAGTCCGCCGGCACGTAGCCGACCGCCGTACTCTACCCAATCACCGAACAAAACTCGTGTACGAGCGCTCGGGCCACGCCCGCCGTGAACGGGTTTGGACCCTCTCGGCGGGTTTGGACCCAATGCTGCGGGTCCACAGCAGCGAAAGGGGTCCGAGCGTGGTCTGGGTGCTCTGAGACTCACCGTTCAGCCGAAGAGCGAGGGATCCTCCGGCCGTCCGTCCCAGGGCCCGCCGCCCGGAGCCGGTGGCGGGGTCAACCCGAGGTGCCGCCAGGCGGCGGCCGTGGCCACTCGGCCACGCGGCGTACGCATCAAGAATCCCTGCCGAACCAAGAACGGTTCGGCGACGTCCTCGACGGTCTCGGTCTCTTCGGCCACCGAAATGGCCAAGGTGGACAACCCGACCGGGCCGCCCCCGAACCGGCGGCAGATCGCGTTCAGCACCGCCCGGTCCAGCCGGTCCAGTCCGAGTTCGTCGACTTCGAAGAGATCCAGGGCCGCCTGGGCCAGCCGGACGGTGATCCGCCCGTCGGCGCGAACTTGGGCGTAGTCCCGCACCCGGCGTAGCAGCCGATTGGCGATCCGGGGCGTGCCGCGGGCCCGACGGGCGATTTCGGCGGCCCCGGCCCCGTCCAGGTCCGCACCCAGGACGCCCGCCGACCGCAAGACGATCCGCTCCAGCGCCTCGCGGTCGTAGAAGTCGAGCTGAGCCGTGAACCCGAACCGATCCCGCAACGGACCGGGCAGCAGGCCGGAGCGGGTGGTCGCGCCGACCAGGGTGAAGGGGGGGATCTCCAGCGGGATGGCGGTGGCTCCCGGGCCCTTGCCGACCACCACGTCGACCCGGAAGTCCTCCATCGCCAGGTACAGCATCTCCTCCGCCGGCCGGGACATCCGGTGGATCTCGTCCAGGAAGAAGACCTCACCCTCGCTGAGGCCGGACAGGATCGCCGCCAGATCGCCGGCGTGTTGGATGGCCGGGCCGCTGGAGATCCGCAGCGGGGCCGACATCTCGTTCGCGATGATCATCGCCAGGGTCGTCTTGCCCAGTCCTGGCGGGCCGGCCAGCAGCACGTGGTCGGCCACACCGCGCCGATTCCGGGCGGCCTCGAGCAACAATCCCAGCTGATCGCTGACGCGCGGCTGACCCTCGAACGCCGCCAGCGACGTCGGCCGCAGCGCCGACTCGGCCGCCCGCTCCTCGGGTTCGGCGTCGGGCCGGACGAGGGCCACCGACTCGGAGTCAGTCACTTGCGGGCCAGGGTCTGCAGGGCGGCCCGCATCACGAGCGCCACCGAGACCTCCGGGTCGGCGGCAACCATCGGCTCGACCTCGAGACAGGCCGACTCGGCGTCCTTGGCCGACCAGCCGAGGCCCTGCAGACCCTGCGACACCTGCTGCCGCCAAGCGGGGTCGCTCGAAGTGGGCAGTGGGTCGTCGCTCAACCGGGTCAGGTTGATCTTGTCCTTGAGCTCGATCACCAGTCGTTGCGCGCCCTTGCGGCCGACCCCGGGCACCTTCATGAGCTGCACCAGGTTCTCGGTCGCGATCGCGTTGCGCAGCTCGTCGGGGGTGAGCACCGACAGCGCCGCCTGCGCGAGCTTGGGCCCGACGCCGGTGGCGGTCTGCAGCAATTCGAAGAATTCCCGCTCGTCGTGGCTGGCGAATCCGTACAGGGTCAGCGAGTCTTCCCGGACCACCAGCGAGGTCGCCAGCGTCACCCGCTCCCCCACCCGGAGGGTGGCGGTGGTGTCCGGACTGCAGAGCGCGAGCACCCCCAGTCCGCCCACCTCGACCACGGCCGAGGTCGGCCCGACCTGGAGCACCGTTCCGGTCAGCTGGGCGATCATCGGGCCGCCCCGGTCGGCACGGTCCGGGCCGCCGCCGCGGCGGCCTCCAGCCGGGAGGTGGCGGCACCCCGCCAGACATGGCAGATGGCCAGCGCCAACGCGTCCGCGGCATCCGCGGGCGTCGGGGTGGCATCGAGCCGGAGGATCCGGGTCACCATGGTGCCCACCTGACCCTTCGCGGCTCGTCCCGAGCCGGTGATCGCAGCCTTGACCTCACTCGGCGTGTGCAGGGCGACCGGTAGGCCGTGCCGGGCCGCCACCAGCATCGCGATGCCGGCCGCCTGCGCGGTGCCCATCACGGTCTGCACGTTGTGCTGGGCGAACACCCGCTCGACCGCGACCGAGTCCGGGCGATGGGTGCACACCCATTCCTCGAAGGCCGCCTCGAGCAGCACCAGGCGGCGTGCGGTGTCCAGGCCGGCCGGCGTGCGTACGACACCGACGGCGATCAGTCGGGGTTGCGCTCCCGGCCGCCCGTCGACGACTCCGAGACCGCACCGGGTCAGGCCCGGGTCGACTCCCAGCACGCGCATGCGACGCCTCGTCTCGTACGGATCGAACAGACGTTCGCCACGTTAGACGAGGCCACGGACGGCACCCGCCCGACACGCCACAGAGGCTCCCAGAGGGGGCCCGGGGCGCAGGCCGGTGGACGACGTCAGCTGACGACGGCCAGCACCTCGTCGGAGGCGTCGAAGTTGGCGTACACGTTCTGCACGTCGTCGGAGTCCTCCAACGCGTCGATGATGCGGATCAGCTTCTCGGCGGTGGGCGCGTCGACCTCCTGGGTGTAGTCCGGGACGAAGGCGACCTCGGCGGAGTCATAGTCCAGTCCGGCATCCTGGACCGCGGTGCGGACCCGGACGAGGTCGGCCGGGTCGGAGACGATCTCGAAGCTGTCGCCGAGATCGTTGACTTCCTCCGGGTCGGCGTCCAGAGTGGCCTCGAGCACGTCGTCCTCGGTGAGGGCGCGGCCATCCTGCTCCTTGGCCAGCGTCACGATCCCTTTGCGGCTGAACATCCGGGCGGTGGAGCCCGCATCGGCCATGGTCCCGCCGTTGCGGGTCACCGCGACCCGGACGTCGGAGGCGGACCGGTTCCGGTTGTCGGTCAAGCACTCGATCAGCAGGGCGATGCCGGCCGGGCCGTACGCCTCGTACATCAACGTCTCGTAGTCGGCGCCGCCGCCCTCGGCCCCGGAGCCGCGCTTGACCGCGCGGTCGATGTTGTCGTTGGGCACCGAGTTCTTCTTGGCCTTCTGGACGGCGTCGTAGAGGGTGGGGTTGCCGGCGAGATCGCCGCCGCCGATGCGCGCGGCGACCTCCACGTTCTTGACCAACTTGGCGAACAGCTTGCCCCGGCGAGCGTCGACCACCGCCTTCTTGTGCTTGGTCGTCGCCCATTTCGAGTGTCCCGACATGGCGCCGATCCTAGACCGTCGGGGCGGTCGGCCCGGCGACGTCGAGCGCCTCGGACACCTGCTCGAGACTCTCGTCCCGGGCGTACAGCACCGTCGTGTTGGTGGCGGCGAAACCCATCTCCGCATACAGACCGTAGGCGCCGGTCGGATGATCGGTGTCGACCCCGAGCCCCGCCCCCTCCAGCCCTGCTTCGGCGTAGGACCGCATCGACGCCGCCAAGAGGGCTCGGGCGATTCCCCGTCCGCGCCAGGCCGGCCGGACGCCCAGCCGGTCGGTCCAGCCATCCCGATAGCCCTGCGCCGGCCAATCCTGTTCGTACGCGCCGTTGGTGACGTAACCCACCACCTCCGACGAGCTCTCGTCGACCGCGATCCACGACCAGGTGAGCCGGCAGGTCGACCGGGTCAGCTCTTCGACCCAGTGGTCGGAGTCGATCTCCTGGTTGCCCCAGTGGTCGGCGAAGGCCTCGTTGTGGGCCAACCGGACGGCCTCAACATGGTCCTCGCGCATGGCGATGATGCGGATCCCGGGCGGATTGGTCGGATCCGGGAGCGGGTCGGTGAGACGGCGGGTCAGATCGGCGAACCAACGCACCGGCTGCAAGCCCAACCGTTCGTAGAGTCGGCGTTGCTCGCCGAGCTTGTCGTCGACCAGACAGATCATCCGCAGCGGTCCGTGCCCCTCGACCCACTCGTCCCGAAACCACCGTCGGGCCGCCGCAATCTGCCAGCCCAACAGAGCACTGCCGATGCCCTGCCGACGCCATCCGGGGTGCACGCCGCCGGACAGGTACACCCGCCGCGGGTCGACGTCGAAGACCACCCGTCGCGCCCATCCGTACGCCACCGGGACGCCACCCGCATCGCGGCCCAGGACGGTGTCGATCTCGGGATCGGAGTCGATCTCGTCGAATCGCTCGTACAGGCGCGCCAGGCTGTGCTGTTCGATCGGCTCGTCGAGGTGCTCGATGGCGGTCAGCAGGACGTCGAGATCGTCCAGGTCAGAACGCTCGAGCGGTTGCCAGACCAGCCCGTGACCACCGCTCGGCCCGTGCGACACGTGCAGACCCCTTCACCGTGCGACATGCTGCCCTCGACTCCCCGAACAGCAACTTTGGATCAGGCTTGCTGGATCAGGCTCGCCAGATCTTCGCTCGTCGAGGTTTGCCGCCCGCCGCCGGCGCCTTCGTCTGTTCCCAGATTCTCCTCCAGGCCGATCCCGGTGGCGCGGGGGCTCGCCCACCGAGATTGCGCTGAGTTGCCCACCACGAGGAGGCGTCCTCCTCGATGAGTCGCTGCACCTCCTCCTGCAGCCGAAGCGCCAACTGCTCGGACGTTTCGTCTGCCGGCGGTGGCCGCGGAGTACCCAGCCGTACGCTGACGCGCGGTCGACCCCGGACCGGCCAACGGGCCCCCTCGGGGACGGCCGCGTAGCTGCCGCGGATCCCGACGGGAAGGACGCGTTGCGCCTCGCCGGCCGCCGCCGCGACCAGGTCGGCTCGGAACGGGGCGAGAAAGCCGTCGCGGGACCGCTCGCCTTCGGGAAACACCAGTACGTTCCAGCCGTCGCTCAGCAGTTCGGCGACGACCGCTCCCCCGTCAGGCCCGAGCGTCTCGGCCCGCCGGAACGAACGCCACCAGCGCTCGTGCGCTGGGGCCGGCAACACCACGGCAGTATGACCCCGCCAGCGCCGGGGCAGAGCGAGGCGGATCAGGGCCGGATCAGCCGGAGAAGACAAGTTCGCGACGATCAGCGTCGGTCCGTCCGGTTCACCGAGTGCGTCGGCGCCGTGCCGGTCGAGCGTGAGGCGGCTGTGCAGCACGACGTCGCTGAGCCTCACGAAGTGTCCACCAGGATCTGAGGCGGCGCGTGCAGATAGCCGATCCGGGGTGCTCGCCCGACCGTGGACGAGACGATCTCCAGGGCGTCGGCGAGGGTCGAGGCGGCGCGGAAGCCGAGCCGATCCACGACCGCGCGATCGGCACCGACCCAGACCACGTCGCCACAGTGAGCTACCGCCGCGGCGATCTCGTACCACAGCTGCAGCGGATGCACCCCGTGGAAGGCGACGCTGGTCCGATACAGATGCGCGTACCAGGGATCCCCGGCGAACTTGGGCTCGACGTCGGCGCGCAGCTGATCCAGGTCGCGAGTGTGGGACAGCACATCGGCGAAGAAGTCGACGTAGGACGGATGGTGCAGCGGGGAGAAGTCCTTGGGCATCGGATGGTAGATGATCACCGCGCCCGCGTCGCGGACGAACGGCCGGCCGGTGTGCGCGCCGAAGAGGCCGACCAGACCCTGCCAGGCGGCGAGAATCGGGTTGACCGGCGAGTCGACACTGTACGGGGTGTGCTGCCCGACCCCGAGGACGCCGACGTCGACCTGGTCGGCGACCGGAACCCGGAGCTGCTCGGTGATCATGGCTCGGCTGGCCGCGGTCACCGCCGCCGGCTCACCTGCGAACACCCCGGTGGCCGAGAAGGCGGCCTGGGTCCGGTTGATCATCCGGCGCCGGGCCCGCGGCGGAGCCAGCCCGAGACCACGGCGGATCCCCCGCGAGGCCAGCTGTTCCCGGAGGTTCCATTCCCATTCCCGCTTGCTCAGAAAGGCCAACCCGGCCGGGAAGACGTCGTTGTCCAGCACGACGTCGATCTGGAAGACCGGCAGCGCGGCGCCGATCGACGGCGCATCGGCCGGGCGACCGGGATCGCGCAGCGCCGTGATGGTGGCCGTGGAGCCGACTCCCAGGATCAGCTCGCGGCCGGTGGTCTGGCGCGGGTCGGTCACCACGTGGACGAAGATCACCAGATCGGAAGCGGCCACCCGGGCGTTCATGGTGAGGCCCGCAGCACCGTCCCCGAGGGCCGTGAGCTCGGCTTCGTCCTCGGCGTCGTGATTGCGCAGCAGACCGTCGGCGAAGAAGGAGCGGAACACCCGCTCTCCCAGCAGCCGCTGGAGTTCCGTCGGTGTCATCCGCCGGTTCAGGCCGGTCGCCGCGATCAGGGCCACGTCGTCGACGCCCGCCTGGGCGGCACGGGTCAACACCGCTTCCACCACGGTGGCGCGTGCATCGGGGCGCCGCATCTGCGGAACCGGGCTGGTGATGTCGTCGAACACGATGGTCAGGGTGAGACCGGGCCGTAGTCGTTCCGTCAGCGCAGCGGAGTCCAGCGGCGCGTCCAGAGCGGCGTTGATCGCCTCCTCCAGATCGGGCAGCGCCGTGGCGGAATCCGCCGGATAGATCACCTGGGTGCCGAGCGGGAAGCGCTCGAGCCGGAATCCGTCACCCGCCGGCACGACCAGCGGCGGAGTCCGTTCGTCGACCTCGAGCACGAATCCGGGCCGGGCCATCTAGTGGTCCTCTCTGTGCGTGGGGGCTGCTTGCGTACGCTCTGGTTGCTGCTGCTCTGCTTGCGTGACGTCGGCTTGCCGGGGTTCCGGGCGCGACAGGTGCCGGTCGACCATGCTCGTCACGAGGGCAGCGCCCAGCGTGGCGTGATCGGTTTGATCTTCCATTCCACCGTCGACCACTGGTTGGCCGCGGCCGCGCGCATCAAAGCGATGTCGGGGCTGACCGCGACCGCGTGGCCGACCGCGGACAGCATGGGCAGATCGGAATGGGAGTCGGCGTAGGCGAAGCTGCGGTCGAGCTCGATCCGGTGACCGGCAGCGAAGTGCTGCAGCCAGGCGGCGCGGGACTCCCCCACCAGCGGCGGGCCGGTGAGGAAGCCCGTACAGCGGCCGTCGGCGTCGGTGGCCAGGTCGGCGGCCACGATCACGTCGAACAGGGGGGCCAGCGGCCGGGTCAGCGGACGGACCACCCCGGTGATCAAGATCGTCATGTGGCCGGCTTCCTTGTGCTCCCGGATCCGCCGTACGGCTTCCGGCGACAGCCGGCTGAGGATCTGAGCGGCCAAGGTGGTGTCGACGAACTGCTCCAGCGCCGCCAGATCGGCGCCGGCGTAGCGGCGGTAGACCGCGCGCAGGAACGTACCCCGGTCCCGCCGTTCGGCGCGGAGGTAGGAGGGCAGCTTCCGAAGCACGTGGCCGACCTCGGCGAGTTGACGGGCCGGGGACAGCTCGGGCAGCCGGGACCACAGGTACTGCTCGATGACGTTGGTGGACATGATGGTGCCATCGAGGTCGAAGATCGCCAGCGCGCGCTTCCCGGCGGTGTCCTTGCTGAGGTCTTTCATGGTGGTCGGCCGCGCGCCGCGCTTGCGACGTAGGGCGTCCATCCGGCGCACCGGCGCCGTGACGGCCGGGCAGTGCACCTCTTCGATGTAGGTCGTCCAGTCGAAGACCGCGGTGTCGAACGCGAAGATCGGCTGGTCGTCGGCGTGCAGGGCGTTGGTCAGAGCCAACGTGTTGTCGTCGACGAACTCCAGTTCGGACTGGGCGTACTCGTTGTACAGCGAGAGATAGCGCCGCAGGAAGTCCAGCCGCGTCCGGGCCCGATCCAGGTCGCGGGCGAACTTGCGGGTGGACTTGGCCCGGGGGACGACCGCCAGAACGCGCTCGGCCAACCCGTGCGCCCGCTCGGAGGTGGAGAGCAGCCGCTCCACCGAGGCGGCCCCGGGGAACTGCCACTGCGGCAACCGGGCGACACCCCGCACTCCGCCCTCGAACGGATGGTTGGTGAAGTAGGTGCGGATGTGTCCGTACAGATCACGGAAGGTCACCGGGTTCCGGGCGCCGGAGTTCACGTGGTAGTAGCGAGGCTCCCCCACCTCGGGCTCGGTGGCGCACACCGCCAGGATGGCGTTCACCACGTGATCACAGGGAACGATGTCCACCACCGAGTCCGGCGACGCCGGGAACTCGGGCAGTTCGCCGCGGCCGTACGCCAAGATCAACGGCTCGGCCATCTTGAAGCCCTCGATCCAACCGGGGTACGGATGTTTCCAGGACGACTCGACGATGGCGGGCCGCACCACCGAAACCTGGATACCGGCTCCGGTGTCGGCGACCACCCGCTCACCGAGGGCCTTGGTGAAGGTGTAGACGTCGGTCCAGCCCAGCGAGCGGGCCCGTTCGGTTCCCGCCTTGACCAGTTCGGCCTGCACCCACTCCTGGCGACGGCGTTCGGTATCGGCGGCCGTGGTCAGGAAGCCGGCGGCGCGATGGTGGCGCTCGGCCTGTTTGCGGAGCAGGGTGAGCTGATCGGAGGTCCGGGACTCGGCTTCGATCAACTCCCGCATCGCCAGCCCGGCCTTGGTCTCGGCCTGGTAGTCGATGGAGTGCTGGTGCGGTGCCTCGGGGATGGCTCCCCGGCGCCGCCCGGCCGTGTAGGCGGTGGAGATGTGCACGTAGTGCGGGATCTTGACCAGGGTCCCGTCGTCGGACGTGCAGGCCTCGATCATCCGGTCCATCAACGCCTGGGTACCGAGGACGTTGGTGGTGAAGGCCTGGTCGATGGGCGGATCGAAGGAGACGTCGCCGGCACAGTGCACCACGATGTCGAGGTCGGCCGGCAACACGGGCACATTCGGCAGGTCGCCTTCGATGACGTCGACGCGCTGATCCAGCAGCTCCGCGGGCCCGCCGGCGGCGTTCCGGAGGTCGGTGAAGATCTCCTTCTTCAGCACGGAGATCATCCGGTCCCGGGCACCGGCCGAACGCTTCCGCCGGACCAGCACCGCCGGCGTCGTGTCGGGCAGGTCGGTGAGGATCTTCCACAGCAGCTGTTCCCCGATGAAGCCGGTGACCCCGGTCAGCAGGATCTTCTTGCCGGCCAGCAGATCCCTCAGCCGTCCCCCCAACAGCTCACCCGTCACGTCAACGGGGGGCTCGGCGGCGTGTTGCAGCACAAGTGACGGGTCGACCGAAGCGGCGACGACCTCGGTGGCCGAGCTGTTCAACGCTCCTCGACTTCCGTCCGGCGGGCCACCGCCAGAGCTTCGACCAGGCTGAAATTGCCCAGGTACAACGCGGTTCCGATGATCGCTCCTTCGACACCGATCCCCGCCAGCTCGGTCAGAGCAGCGAGATCGGAGAGGGAGGATATCCCACCGCTGGCCACGACCGGCGCGTTCGTCCGCTCGCAGACCTCCCGTAGCAGCGCGAGATTGGGTCCGCTGAGCATTCCGTCGGAGTTGACGTCGGTCACCACGTAGCGGGCACAGCCGGCCGCGTCCAAGCGCTCCAGGGTCGCAAACAGATCGCCGCCGTCCCGAGTCCAGCCCCGAGCCGCCAGCCGGTGCCCGCGGACGTCCAGCCCGATGGCGATCTTGTCCCCGTAGGCGGCCACGGCCTCCGCGCACCACTCGGGCTGCTCCAGGGCCGCGGTCCCGATGTTGACCCGGGCGCAACCCGTGGCCAAGGCCCGCTCCAGCGAGTCGTCATCCCGGATGCCGCCGGACAACTCGACCTGGAGCCGCATCGCACCGGTGACCTCGGCGATGATTTCGGCGTTGTGCCCGCGGCCGAACGCCGCGTCCAGATCCACCAGGTGGATCCACTCCGCGCCGGCGCTCTGCCACCGTTCGGCGGCCACCCGAGGGTCGCCGAAGACCTTCTCGGATCCGGCGATCCCTTGGACCAGTTGCACGGCCTGGCCACCGGACACGTCCACGGCCGGCAACAACACCAGCCCTCGACTGTGTGACGTCACCCGACGACCTTATCGTCGCGCGGCCCGGATCCTCACCGTCCGGCTCTGCTCGACCAAGGCCCCCGAAGCGGGATCAGGGACGCTCCCGGCGGGGCAGCTTGGCCACGATCAGCTCGTACGAGAGGTCGATCAGCTCACCGACCTCGTCCTCGGGGAGATCGCCGTCGAGCCGGAACACGTTCCAGCCGTGGGCGCCGATGTACGGGCTCCGGGTCACGTGGTCGGGATACCGGTCGAGCCACAAATCGGCGGCCTCCCGGTCCCCGCACTTCAGCCCGATCGACGTGGGCCGCTCCGACCCGAGAAAGGCGAAGATCTTGCTGCCCACCTTGACGACCAGGTCACCCTCCCACGGCTCGTCCCGCCACGCGCCGGGTTTGCCGAGACAGTACGCAAGCCAGTCGGTCGGCTTCTTCCCACCCGCCATGCTTGGTGATCGTAGCGAGGTCGGGCGGGCCCGCAGCTAGGGCCATGGATCGCGGGCGACCGTATCGGGTCAAGGTTGGCGAACGTGGCTCCCAGTGCGCAGTTGCGGCCCATCTCCTTGCCGTGGAGGGGCCGGAGGTGCGCACCTTGCGCGAGATTGGCTCGGACCCGCGCAGCAAGGGGCGGAGCCGGGTGATCATCGAACGTACGGGGCGACGCCGCGGACCAGCGCCGGCGTCAGGGGTGCGTACAAGTGCGGATACGGCTCACCGGCCCCGAGGTCCTCGACGACAAGCAGGTCGCGAGCGCGATCGAGATCGAGCTCCAGCACTTGCAACTCCTCGTCGGCGAGATCGGCGTAGTAGCGCTTCCGGACTCCGGCGACCTGGCCGGCGAACGAGCAGTGCACGTAACCCTCGGCGTCATAGCTGACCCCGCGGGTGGACCACGGATACTCCGCCCCGGCCGACCAATCGGCCGCGACGGCGAGGTGGAAGACCGGCTCGGTCACCGGTTGCGGTGTTTCGAGCAGACCCAGACGTACGAGGTCTGCCCGCAGCGACTCGGCGCCGACGAACGCGACGGCTGTCAGTCCGGCTGCCGAGGCGGCGGCGACGTTGGCCGCGGAGTCGTCGACGAACACCGTGCGGCCCGGGTCGAGACCGAACCGCCCGCAGGCCAACAAGAAGATGGCGGGATCGGGCTTGGCCACTCCTTCGGTCCCCGACACCACGATCCCGGAGAACCGCCGCAAGATCCCGAACCGCCGCTCTGCGTGCGGGTAGGTTTCGGCCGACCAGTTGGTCAACGCCACCAGTCCGACGCCCGCACTCTGCAACTCGGCGATCACGGCACCTGTCCCGGGCACCGTTCCGGTCAGGGTGCGCGCGAAGTTGGTCCGGTACGCGCGGATGGCCCGCTCGTCGTCGGGGAACCGCCTGAGCAGTTCCGCCTCGCCCACGTCGAACAACTGTCCGGCGTCATGGGTGGAGTTCCAGGTCGGGAAGTCGATCTTGGTCATGAAGGCCTCGACCTGATCCGGCGGCAACACCTCCGCGAAGGCCCGGGTCGGATCCCAGCCGAGCACCACGCCGCCGAGGTCGAAGATCACCGCGTCGAACGGGCGGCTCACAGCACCCCGACCCAGTTCTTGATCAACTCCGCTCCGGCGTCGCCGGACTTTTCGGGATGGAACTGGGTGGACCACACCGGGCCCTGTTCGACCGCGGCCACGAACCGATCGCCACCATGCTCGGCCCAGGTGATCAATCTCCCATCGTCGGACAGAGAGCGGACCCCGTAGGAGTGCACGAAGTAGAACTGCTCGGTCTCGACTCCGGCGAACAGACCGGTGCCCGCCGGCGGTTGTACGGTGTTCCAACCCATGTGGGGCAGTCGACGGGCCGCCAGTCGTTCCACCACTCCGGGCCAGACCGCGCAACCGGGCGTCGCGGCACCGTGCTCGATACCGGACTCGAAGAGCACCTGGTGCCCGACGCAGATGGCCAACGTCGGGCGGTCGAGGGCGATCCGCTCGAAGATCACCTTGGGTCCGCCGACTTCGGTCAGCCCGGCCATGCAAGCGGCGAACGCGCCCACCCCGGGAACCACCAGGCCGTCGGCCTCGACGGCCAGGTCGGCATCGGCGGTGACCACCACCGTGACGCCGGCCCGAGCCACCGCCCGCTCCGCAGAGCGCAGGTTGCCCGAGCCGTAGTCCAAGACCACGACCCGCTTCGTGATCACCGGAACCTCATGAGAGAAGACCTCACAAAGCACCCTTGGTGCTGGGCACCCCTTCCACCCGCGGATCGAAAGCGACCGCATCCCGCAGAGCCCGCGCGAGCGCCTTGAACTGGGCCTCCACGATGTGGTGGGGGTCGCGTCCGCCCAAGACGGTGACGTGCAGGCAGAGGTGGGCGTGGAAGGCCAGGGTCTCGAACACGTGCCGGGTCAGCGACCCGGCGTACGGGACACCCCCGGGCCCAGAGCTCGAAGCGCCGCCGATGAGGACGTACTCCTGCCCGGGCGGCTCCCCGGTGTGCACGCAGTACGGCCGGCCGGACACGTCCACGACGGCCTGGGCGAGAGCCTCGTCCAGCGGCACCAGCGCGTCCCCGAAGCGACGGATCCCTCGCTTGTCACCCAGGGCCTGACGGAGCGCCTGACCGAGCACGATCGCGGTGTCCTCGACCACGTGGTGACCGTCGATGTGCACGTCACCGACGCTGTCCACCTCCAGGTCCAACAGGGCGTGCCTGGCCAGGGCCGTCAGCATGTGGTCGTAGAAGCCGACGCCCGTACTGACCGTCGATCGACCGGTTCCGTCCAGGTCGAGGCGGAGGGTCACCTTCGATTCCGAGGTGATCCGCTCCAGCTGAGCGGTACGTGCACGGTTGTCTTCCAGGGTCATCTCGTCTCCTTCTCGGTCAACCCGAGCACGTCGGTCAGAGCCGTACGGAACGCCGCCATCTCGGCCGGGGTGCCGGCCGACACACGCAGCCAGCCGTCGGGTCCGGTTTCCCGGATGAGCACCCCGCGGTCCAGCAGACCCTGCCAGATCCGGTGCCGATCGGAGAACCGGCCGAAGAGGACGAAGTTGGCGTCGGATTCGGCGACCTCCAACCCGGCTCGGGTCAGCCAGGCCGCCAGTTCGTCGCGTTCGGCCCGGAGGGCGTCGACCGCGATGAGCATCTCGTCGGCGTGGGCCAGAGCGACCCGGGCCACGGCCTGGGTCACCGCCGACAGGTGGTAGGGCAGCCGCACGATCCGGAGGGCGTCGACCAGCTGGGACCGCGCGGCCAGGTAGCCGAGCCGGCCGCCCGCGAACGCGAAGGCCTTGGACATCGTCCGGGTCACCGCGAGCCGCGGGAATTCCGGCAGGAGTTCGAGGGCGGTCGGCGTCCCGGAGCGCGCGAACTCGTAGTAGGCCTCGTCGATGACCAGGATCCCCTCGGCCACCTCGGCGAGACCGCGGATCGCCTCCAGATCGATGGCGGTCCCGGTCGGATTGTTCGGGCTGGCGATGACGACGACCTCCGGCTGCAGCTCGGCGATGGTCGCCATCGCCTCGTCGACGTCGATCCCGAAGTCGGAGCGGCGCGGCTGGGTGACGTACCGGGTGTGGGTGTTGCGCGCGTACTCGGGATACATCGAGTACGTGGGGGTGAAGGTGAGCAGACTCCGGCCCGGACCGCCGAACGCCTGCAGCACCTGGGTGATGACCTCGTTACTGCCGTTGGCCGCCCAGACCTGCTCGGCGGTCAGCCCATGGCCCAGGTAGCGGGCCAGGTCCGCGCGCAGGTCCCAGGCCTCGCGATCGGGATAGCGGTTCATCCGCCGCGCGGCGTGGCTCACCGCCGCCGCGATGTCGGCAATCACCGAGTCACTGGGTGGGTACGGGTTCTCGTTGACGTTGAGACAGACCTCGACATCGAGTTGCGGGGCCCCGTACGGAATCTCGCCGACGAGCTCCGGCCGAACCGGCAGCGGCGTGGTCGTAGTGATCATGAGCGGGCCGCCCCGCGGACGGTGATCGCCGCCGCATGCGCCGGCAGGTCCTCGGCCTCGGCGAACACCTCGACGTGGCGAGCCACCTCGGCGAGCGCCGCGGCCGAGTAGTCGACCACGTGCATCGCCTTGAGGAAGCTCTTGGCGTTGAGCCCGGAGGAGTGGCAGGCGCAGCCGGCGGTCGGCAGCACGTGAGTGCTGCCCGCGCTGTAGTCGCCGAGCGACACCGGTGAGTACGGTCCGACGAAGATGGCGCCGGCGTTGCGGATGCGGCCGGCGACGACCGCGGGCTCGGCGGTGTGAATCTCGAGGTGCTCGGCGGCGTAGGCGTTGGCCACGTCGACGCCCTGCTCCAGATCGTCCACCAGCACCACGGCCGACTGCACTCCGGTCAGCGCCTGCTCGATCCGTTCCCGGTGCCGTGCGGAAGGGACCTGCGCCTTCAGTTCGATCTGAGTCCGTTCGGCGAGATCGGCGTCGGCCGTGATCAACACTGCGGCCGAGCTGGAGCCGTGTTCGGCCTGGGAGATCAGGTCGGCGGCCAGCAAGATCGGGTCGGCGGTGTCGTCGGCCAGGATGGCGATCTCGGTCGGGCCCGCCTCGGAGTCGATGTTGACCCGGCCCTTGAGCAGCCGCTTGGCTGCGGTGACGTAGATGTTGCCCGGGCCGGTGATCAAATTCACCCGCTCGCACAGGCCTGGCACCCCGTACGCGAACATGGCGATCGCCTGGGCTCCGCCGACCGCGTACACCTCCTCGACCCCGAGCAGGGCACACAACCCGAGGATGCCGGGATGCGGGAGCCCGCCGAACTCGGGCTGAGGTGGCGAGCTGACGGCGATCGAGTCGACGCCGGCGATCTGGGCGGGGACGACGTTCATGATCACACTTGAGGCCAGCGGGGCGAGCCCGCCGGGGACGTACAGACCCACCCGGTCCACGGGCACCATCCGCTGCGTCACCGTCGCCCCCGGCGCCACGGCGACAGCGGTCTCGGTGTCGCCCAGCTCGGCGCGGCTGACCAGCCGGCGACGCCGGATGGACTCCTCGAACGCCGCCCGGACGTCGGCGGTCAGTTCGGCGGCGGCCCGGTGCAGGTCGTCACCCGGCACCCGAAACTGCTCCGGCACAACATGATCGAATTGAGCCGACCACCGCTGGAGAGCGACGAGGCCCTCGCTCGCCACGGTCGTCACAGACTCCTCGGACCGCCTCGACGGCGGCCGTGACGTCGAACTCGGCCCGCGGGACCGCGGCGGCATAGTCGAGCCGCTCGCCGGCCGTCCGCCGGCCGCGAAGATCGATGACGCGGAGCACGGAGGAGATTCTACGGAGCCGACCGCAGCGGCCCGCCGAAATCTCAGCCACCTCCGACTGCATGCGAGAATCCGTACCCCCGGATACCCGCCCGGCACGAGCAGCACGACCGGAACGAAAGGGCCAGCGATGTTTCCCGGCTTCGGCACCGTCGTGAACGTGGCCACCGTGATCGCCGGATCCGCGCTGGGACTTCTACTCGGGCACCGACTGCCCACCCGGACCCGGGAGACGGTCACCGACGGACTCGGTCTGGTCACCCTGCTGATCGGCGGACTGGCCGCCGCCGAGGTGACGAGCACGGTCCTCGCGACGGCCGTCGGCACCGCGGCGCCGGTGTTGATCGTGCTGGGGTCGCTGCTGATCGGCGGCATCGCCGGGTCACTGGTCGATATCGAGGCGCGGCTGGAGGGAATCGGGGTACGACTCCGCCGGCTGCTGACCCGGACCCGCGCAGGCGAGCTCGATGGCGCGGGTCGCGAGGCTTTGCACACCGCCCGGGAGCGCTTCGTCGAAGGGTTCGTCACGGCCTCCCTGGTCTTCTGCGTCGGACCGTTGACCATCCTCGGTGCGCTGTCCGACGGACTGGGTCTCGGGGCCAGTCAACTGATCTTGAAGTCGACGTTGGACGGGTTCGCAGCCATCGCCTTCGCCGCCTCCCTGGGTCTCGGGGTGATGGCGTCGGCCGTGACCGTGGCCGTGGTGCAGGGTGCCCTGACCGTGGTCGGCTTCCTGATCGGGGACTTTCTGCCCGCGGCGCACCTGGCCGCGATCACCGCCACCGGCGGACTCTTGCTGTTGGGCGTCGGTCTGCGACTGCTGCGGATCCGGATGGTCCCGGTCGGCAACCTGCTACCGGCCCTGCTGGTCGCGCCGGTGCTCGTCGCGGTGGTCGCCGCGTTTCGCTGAGCGACTCCCGGACGGCTCCCCTACCCCTGGGAATCCCTCGGCGGGCGTCGGTCGCTCTGTGTACGTTGTCGGCCATGCCCGAGCTCGCAACCCCCGCCGACGCGATCCCCCGCCGGCAGCGGGCCGCCATCCTGCGGGCGGCGATCGGGCTGGGGCTGTACGCCGGCGCTTTCGGCGCCTCGTTCGGCGCGGTGTCGGTGGGCTCCGGTCTGTCCGTAGCCCAGACGATGCTGCTGAGTCTGGTGATGTTCTCCGGTGCGTCCCAGTTCGCCTTCGTCGGGGTCGTGGCCGCGGGGTCCCCGCTGGCCGCGATCCCGGCGGCCCTGCTGCTCGGCGTCCGGAACGCGTTCTACGGGGTGACGCTGTCGGAGATCCTGAATCCCCGGGGCTGGCGGCGGCTGTGGACCGCGCACTTCGTGATCGACGAAACGACCGCGATGGCGGTCGGGCAGTCCGGCCGACCTGCCCAGCGCTACGCGTTCTGGGCCACGGGTCTCATCCTCTGCGGCTGCTGGCAAACGGGCAGCCTGGGCGGCGCGCTGATCGGCACGGCGGTCGATCCGGCGGCCTTCGGGCTCGACGCCGCTGCGCCCGCGGTGTTCCTGGCCCTGCTCTGGCCGGCGCTGAAACTCTCTGCGAACCGGTGGGTCGGGCTGGCCGGCGCGGCTCTCGCGCTGGCCCTGGTGCCGATCGCGCCACCGGGGGTTCCGGTGGTCGCGGCCGCCGGGGTGGCTGTGGTCGCCGGTCTGCTGCCCCGTTCGGCGGCGGCCGTCGCAGCATGTGTCGGACGGAGCGTCGTGACCGCCACCCAGACCACCCTGTGGGTCGCCCTGCTCGTCGCCTGCGTCGGTAGCTACGCCCTCAAATTGGCCGGGGTGTCGCTGCCGGAATCGGTGCTCAACCAGCCGACGGTGCAACGCATCGCGGCCTTCCTCCCGGTGGCCATGCTGGCGGCCTTGGTGGCGGTCGAGTTGTTCGACGGCGGCGGTCGCTACACCGCCGACTGGCGCACGCTGGCCGGGGTGGCGGCGGCGGTGGTGGCTCTGCTTGCTCCGCGCCGGCGTACTGGTCGTCTTCGTCGTGGCCATCACCGTGACCGCCCTGCTGCGATTGGTCAGTTGAGCGCTCAGGCCAGCTTCTCGGGGCCGTTCTCGCCCGGCGCTGCGCCGTCGGTGACGCGGACCTTCTGCGCCGCAGGAGCGGTCGGGGATCCTCGTCGTCGCGGCCCAGTGACGAGCCGAGCAGAACGCAGACGATCGCCGCGAAGGGCCACACCACCAGCGACGCTGCTGCTCGGATGGTGAGCTCGATCGGCACCAGGTCGCCCGGCCGCGCGGCGGCCAATCGGGGCACGAAGGGTCCGGGCCCGAGCGCGTAGCCGACCGCCCAGCACAGCAGGGCCGCGACCACCGCCAGCAGCGCCACGCCGACCGCCACCGGCCAGCCGACGGAGGCGAACAACCGCCACCCGAGGATACCCAGCACGATCCCCACCACGGCACCGATCAGGCAGAACCAGGCGTCGCCGGCGAAGAACTCGGTCAGCCCGCGTTCCGACGTCGACGCCCCGCCGTTGGGGCCGACCGAGTAGCTGGGCAGGTCGACCACCCACCACCAGAGCACGCCGGCGCCCGCGCCGAGACCGGCGGCCAGGGCGGCGTACGCCAGTGCGTACGGCAACACGCGGCGGAGGGACCTCGTGCGCAGCGCCCCTACGACGCTAGACACGACGGCCCCAGCAGAGCCTTGAGATCGGCCATCAGGGGTGGCGAGGGGGTCACCCGCAGCCCCTCGTCCAGTCGCATCAGCAGGGTCTTGTCGGGTTTGAGCAGCCGCAGGCGTACCTCGGTCAGGCCGGGATAGGACCGGAGTACGGCCGACAGTTGCTGGACCACCGGCGGGGTGCACCGGACGGCCGGCAGGGTGATCACGACGGGCCCGCTCGGCGCATCGCTGACGTCGGGCAGACTCAATTCGCTGGCGTTCACACTGAGCGAGTCGTCGTCGGACTTCAACCGGCCCTTGACCCGGACCACGACATCGCTGGCCAGGACGGCCGCGACCGCTTCGTAGGCCTTCGGGAACAGCAGTACCTCGATCGAGGCCTCCAGGTCCTCGACGGTGATGACGGCCCAGATGTCACCACGCTTGGTGGTCTTGCGGGTCACGCTGGTGATCATGCCGGCGATGGTGACGTTGCCCTCGCGGGGACCGTCGTCGGCCAGCAGGGCGCCGATACTGATGTCCCGCTCGGCGACCAGGACATGCTCCAAACCCTGCAGCGGATGGTCGCTGACGTACAGCCCGAGCATGTCGCGTTCGAACGCCAGCTTGGTGCGTTTGTCCCAGTCCGGCAGCTCCGGCACCGATCCCATCAGCACCGGGTCGGAACTCCCGAGGTCGCCGAAGAGGTCGTCCTGCCCGTGCGCCTCGTTGCGCTTGAGGTCGAGGACGCCGTCGACGGCGGACTCGTAGACGCTCATCAGGGCGCGACGGCTGTGGCCCATCGAGTCGAACGCCCCGGCCTTGATCAAGGACTCGATCACCCGCTTGTTGCAGACGACCAGCGGCACGGCGTCCAAGAAGGCGTAGAAGTCGGCCGCCTTGCCGGTCTCCTCGCGCGCCGAGACGATCCCCTCGACCACGTTGTGCCCGACGTTGCGGACCGCGGTGAGGCCGAAGCGGATGTCGGCGCCGACCGGGGTGAAGTTCACCGCGGACTCGTTGACGTCGGGGGGCAGCACCGAGATGCCCATCCGGCGGCACTCCCCCAGATAGATCGCGATCTTGTCCTTGTCGTCCTGGACCGAGGTCAGCAGGGCGGCCATGAACTCGCACGGATAGTTGGCCTTGAGGTAGGCGGTCCAGTACGACACCATCCCGTACGCCGCCGTGTGCGCCCGGTTGAAGGCGTAGTCGGAGAACGGGACCAGCAGATCCCACAGTGTCTTGATCGCCCCGGCGCTGAAGCCGTTCGCCTGCATGCCGGCTTCGAAGCCGACCCACTCGGCGTCGAGCACCTCCTTCTTCTTCTTGCCCATGGCCTTGCGCAGCAGATCGGCCTTGCCCAGGGAATACCCGGCCACTTTTTGGGCGATCTGCAGGACCTGTTCCTGGTACACGATCAACCCGTAGGTCTCGGCCAGGATCTCGTTGAGCGGCTCGGTCAGCTCCGGATGGATGGAGATGACCTCCTCCCGCCCGGTCTTGCGCCGCGCGTACTTGTTGTGGGAATCGGCGCCCATCGGGCCCGGGCGGTAGAGCGCAAGCACCGCCGAGATGTCGGCGAAGCTGTCGGGCCGCATGCTGCGCAGCAGCTGGCGCATCGGCCCGCCGTCGAGCTGGAAGACGCCCAGGGTGTCCCCCCGGCTCAGCAGGGCATAGCTGGCCGGGTCGTCGAGGGTGAGATCCTCCAAGATCAACTCGGTGCCGCGGTTGAGTTTGATGTTGGCCAGCGCGTCGTCGAGCACGGTGAGGTTCCGCAGCCCGAGGAAGTCCATCTTGATCAGGCCCAGCGACTCACACGTCGGGTAGTCGAACTGGGTGATGATGGCGCCGTCCTGCTCGCGGCGCATGATCGGGATGATGTCGATCAGCGGCTCCGAGGACATGATCACCCCGGCGGCGTGCACCCCCCACTGCCGTTTCAGGCCCTCCAGGCCCGCCGCCGTGTCGACCACCTTGGCCACCTCGGCGTCGCTGTCGTAGAGGGCGCGGAACTCGCCGGCCTCCTTGTAGCGCGCGTGCGTGGAGTCGAAGAGCTTGCTCAGCGGCACGTCCTTGCCCATCACGGGCTGCGGCATGGCCTTGGTGATCCGCTCCCCCACGGCGAACGGATAACCGAGCACCCGGGAGGCGTCCTTGACCGCCTGCTTGGCCTTGATGGTGCCGTAGGTGACGATCTGGGAGACCCGGTCCTCGCCGTACCGATCGGTGACGTAGCGAATCACCTCGCCGCGCCGACGCTCGTCGAAGTCGATGTCGAAGTCCGGCATCGAAACGCGTTCGGGGTTGAGGAACCGCTCGAACAGCAGGCCGTGCATCAGCGGGTCCAGGTCGGTGATCCGCATCGCGTACGCGGCGATCGAGCCCGCGCCCGAGCCGCGACCCGGCCCGACCCGGATGCCGTGCTCCTTGGCCCAGTTGATGAAGTCGGCGACCACCAGGAAGTACCCGGCGAAGCCCATCGACAGAATGACCTCGGTCTCGAACGTGGCCCGGTCGCGGGCCTCGCTCGACACCCCGGCCGGGTAGCGCTGCTGCAGCCCACGCTCGACCTCGTGGACGAACCATGACTCCTCGCTCTCCCCCGGCGGGCAGGGGAAGCGCGGCATGTACGTGCCGTTGCCCTCACGGAAGGAGACGTTGCACCGCTCCGCGATGGCCAGGGTGTTGTCGCAGGCCTCGGGCAGGTCGGCGAAGAGGGCGCGCATCTCGGCCGGTGACTTCAGGTAATACTGTCCGCCCTCCAGCTTGAACCGGTTGGCGTCGGCCATGGTCGCCCCAGTCTGGACGCACAAGAGCACCTCGTGGGCCTCGGCGTCGGACGCCGATGCGTAGTGCAGGTCGTTGGTCGCCACGAGGGGGAGCTTCAGCTCCTTGGCGATCCGGAGCAGGTCGGCCCGTACCCGGTTCTCCAGCGAAAGCCCGTGCTCCATCAGCTCGACGTAGTAGTTGCCGACGCCGAAGAGGTCGCGGAACTCGGCCGCACTGGCTCGCGCCTCGTCGTAGCGCCCGAGTCGCAGATAGGTCTGGACTTCACCGGAGGGGCAACCGGTGGTGCCGATGAGGCCCTCGGCGTACTCGGCCAGCAGTTCGCGGTCGACCCGCGGCTTGTAGAAGTAGCCCTCCAGCGAGGCCCGCGACCCCAGCCGGAACAGGTTGTGCATCCCGGTCGTGCTCTCCGCCCACATCGTCATGTGGGTGAAAGCGCCGCCGCCGGACACATCGTCGGAGCCGGATGCCCCCTCGCCCCACCGGACCCGCTTCCGCTCGCTGCGGTGGGTCTTGGGGGTGACGTACGCCTCGAGGCCGATGATCGGCTTCACGGAGGTCTGCTTCGACTGCTTGTAGAACTCGTACGCCCCGAACAGGTTGCCGTGGTCCGTCACGGCGATGGCGGGCATCTCCATCTCCTGGGCTCCGGCGAACAGGTCCCCGACCCGCGCCGCCCCGTCGAGCATGGAGTACTCCGAATGCACGTGCAGGTGGACGAAGCTGTCGCTCCGGGAGCCTGTATGTCCGTGTCCTGAGCTTGTCGAAGGACTTCCCACCATGAACCTGAAGAACCTCCGAAACCATCGCGGTCGAGCCGAGTGCGCCGTACCCGGCGAGCGGGCACGGCTGCTGTGGGGAGCCAGCAGGGGGTCAAGATTAGTCCCGATGCCCCGGCTCTCATTCTCCGACGCGCCACCAACAGACAGGGCCGATCGTGCTAGGACGGTCCCAGGGAGACTGTCGGCATGCACACGTCCACGGAGTCCCGAAGGTCGCGTCTGGGAGCTTGGGCACGCGACCAGTGGGACAGCTTCGTCGGTCCGGAGAACTCAGCGGGTGAGAACGCGGTGACCTTGGCCTGCGCCACGCTGGGATCGCTGATCAGTGTCGACGTGGCGCGCGGCCGAGCCGTCGACGGGCGGCGGCAGGCCGCAATTGCCCTGATGAGCCTCGACCTGTGGGGTGGCGCCGCCGCGAACAACACCCGATCCTGTGCGCGATGGTACGAACGTCCCGGTCAGGGCCTCGCGCCGCATCTGGGGTTCGCGGCCGCTCACCTGCATCCGTTTCTTGTCGCTTGGATCGACCGGCCGACCCGGCCGGCATCGCGCCGCCGGTGGGCGCTGACCCATTACGGCTACCTGCTGCTGGCCACGTGGGTAGTCAGGCGGCTCGCTGAACGACATCGCCGGCTCGCTGGGCTGCTGGCGACCGCCGGCGGGATCGTCCTGGATCGCGCCATCAGTCCTTCACCGGCCGCGCCCTGGTTCGCTCCGGTCTTCTACGTCAAGCTGCTGCTCGGTCACGCGAGCGCGGCGCTCTGGAGCGACACCCAGTTGCGGATTGGCTGAGTGGTGGTCGATGACATCGCGGCGACGGTCCTCGTCGTGCAGAACAGTACGGATGATCCACCCGGTCGCGTCGGGACGTGGCTGAGGGAGGCCGGCTGCGTGCTGGAGGTTGTCCGGGGGTTCGCCGGCGAACCGGTGCCGACCAACCTCGACGGCATCGATGGAGTTGTGGTGCTCGGCGGCGACATGGGCGCCTACGATGACGCGACGCATCCGTGGCTCAGTGCGACCAAGGAGTTGCTGCGCGAAGCCGTCCGGATCGAGTTGCCCACCTTGGGCATCTGCCTGGGCCACCAGTTGCTTGCCGTGGCCACCGGCGGCGCGGTGGAGCGGGTTGTCGGGGACCAACAGGGTGGCTCCTGCACGATCGTGTCCACTGCGGAGGCGGCCGCCGATCCTCTCTTTGCGGTGCTTCGCTCCGGTAGCCCGTCGGTTCAGTGGAACCACGATGTCGTCTCCGAACTGCCCCCGGCGGCAGTTGTGCTGGCGCGCACGGAGGCTGGCATTCAGGCGCTTCGCGTGGGCCCCCGCGCCTGGGGCCTGCAGAGCCATCCGGAGGTGGACGTCGAGACCGTACGGCTGTGGGCGCAGGAAGAGATCGAGCGACGAACGGTGGCCGCCGAGGTGGCCAACCGGTGGCTGGCCGACATCGAGGCGGCCGACCAGGCGATGGTCCAGGCCTGGCGCCCGGTCGCCGAACGCTTCGCCGAGCTCGTACGGGGCTTCCGCGCGTCGACCTGATGTTCCGACCGTTGTGCTTCGCCGCCTCGAGGGTCCTTCTTGCAGGGTTGCGGTGGAAGACGTCCCCCTGACAGCCAGGTCTAGGGTCCTTCTTGGGGAATTGCGGTGGGAGACGACCCAGCCTCACCAAACCTGGGCCCGGTTTGCCCGCCTGTGCTGGGAGGCGGTCGGCCGCGTGCGGGTTTCGGCTGCCGTTTGCCCGCCGTGCTGGGAGACGGTCGGCCGCGGCCGGGTTTCCGCTGCCGTTTGCCCGCCTGTGCTGGGAGACGGTCGGCCGCGGCCGGATTTCCGCTGCCGTTTGCCCGCCTGTGCTGGGAGACGGTCGGCCGCGGCTGGTTGTCCGGTGTCGGTTGGCCGACTCTCATCACCTGCGGGGCGATGCAAGGGTCGAGGACGTGCTCGTGAGATTCGATCCAGAGGCGAACTCTGCCTACATCACCCTAGGCAGCCGAGAGAGATCGGGCCCGGGGCCGCGGTCAGCCAGAGCGACTTCATTCCGACCCCGACCGGAGTCGGCAACGTGATTCTGGACTTCGACGCCGACGGCCGGCTGATCGGCGTGGAGGTGCTATCGGCCCGGAAACTCGTGGACCCCGCGCTGCTCGAGCCATAGCAGTGAGCCCCCGCCGGCTTATGCCACCTTCGTCCCGTCGGTCACCTGATCGAGATCGCGCTCCAAGGCCGAGATCATCGGGTGCCGCTTCTCGAGCAGGTAAAAGACGGCGAAGCCGAGACCGCAACCGAGGAACCAGCTGTAGGAGCCGATCCACGTGGTGTCCAGCTGCGTCGCGCCGATGTCCAACACCAATTTCGGCAGCACCACCGAAACCACGGCGGGCACGCCGGCGATGATGGTGGCCCAGACCGCGTTGGGGTTGTAGCCGTTGCGGAACCAGTAGCGGCCCTCGGGGCTCATGATGAACATGTCGTCCACCCACACCCGCTGCTTGCTGATCAGGTAGTAGCCGGCGATCAGGATCCCGAACAGCGGCCCGATCAGGGCGCCCAGCAGACCGAGGGTGTAGTGGATGGCGGTGGCGTTGCTGTACCAGTTCCACGGCGTCAGCACGACCGAGCCGACGGCGGCGATCATGCCTCCGGTGCGCCAACTGATCTTCTTCGGGTTGACGTTGGAGAAGTCGAAAGCCGGCGAGATGAAGTTGGCGACGATGTTGATTCCGACGGTGGCGATCACGAACGTCAAGCCGCCGAGCAGGATCGCGAACACCGTGTCGATCCGCTCCACGGTGTGGATCGGGTCGGTGATCAACTCCCCGAACACCGGCACGGTGGCGGAGGCCGTGATCACGGTCAACAACGAGAAGAACAAGAAGTTGACCGGTAACCCCAGGAAGTTGCCCCTCTTGACGGCCTTGAAGCTCTTGCCGTACCGGGAGAAGTCACCGAAGTTCAGCATCGGGCCGGCGAAGTAGGACACCACCAGGGCGATCGCGGAGATCATCACCGGGATCGAGGCGGCGAAGCTCAGGTTCTGCTCGGACAGATTGAGGCTGATGTTGCCGATCCCGGCGCGGGCGACGAGATAGCCGCAGAGGATGATCATGACCACGTATACCGCGGGCCCGGCGAAGTCGATGAATTTCCGGATCGCCTCCATGCCGTTCCAGAACACTGCCGCCTGGGCGATCCACAGGATGGCGTAGCAGATGTAGCCGAGCGGGGAGAGGCCGAGGAAGTTGAGCGCCGGATCGTTCAGCGCCGCGGTGCCCGGCCAGAACTTGAGGAAGATGATGATCAACGCCTGGGAGGCCAGGTAGGTCTGCACCCCGTACCATGCGATGGCGATCAAGCCCCGGATGATGGCCGGTATGTTCGCCCCGCGGACGCCGAAGATGGCGCGGTTGATCACCGGGTAGGGCACGCCCGTCACCTGGCTCGGCTTGGCCACCAGATTGCAGAACACGTTGACGATGGCGATACCCACGATCAGGGCGACCAGCACCTGCCACGAGGCGATGCCGAGCGCGAACAGCGATCCCGCGGTCACGTACCCGCCGACGGAGTGCACGTCGGACATCCAGAAGGCGAAGAGGTTGTACGACGTCCAGCTCTGCTTCTTCAGTGGCGCCAGGTCCTCATTGGCGAGCCGGTCGTCGTAGAAGGGTTTGATGACGCCGGCCCCGGCACCGTGCTTGTCGGCCGCGACCTCGGCCTGCTGGGTCGGGGCGCCGATGGCGTGTTCGTTCTTGATGTCGGTCACGTCTCTCCTCGCCAGGGCAGGAATCAGTTGTCCCCCGATTCGAGCAAGCTACGACGAGGTGAACCGCTCTGGGTTTCGCTCGTGTTAGGAAGAGGTGACGATCACTTGGAGGTCCGGTCGAACAGGGCCACGACCTTGGTCACCGTGCCGATGTTGCGGGTGGTGCAACTGACCTTGATCACCGCGGCGAGCTTGGCGGCCAACTCGCTGCGACCGAGCCCGTCCTGGAAGTGCACGTAGATCTCGGTGTCACGAATGGTGAAGGGCTCGCGCTCGGTGGCCAACCGAGCCATCGCCTCTTCTGCGGCAGCCGGCAGCGCCTTCATCAAGAACACAACGTTGACCTGGTTGGCTGCGCCGTCCGGGTAGGGGTTGTCCGAGATGATCTGCTCCAGCCGCGTACGGCTCCGTACGGTGACGTCGATCGACTTGCCCAGCTCGGTCCGCAACGCACCTTGGAGCTCTTGGGCGAGGGTCGGCGGCTTCTTCGGCGAATCGAAGATGAGATTCCCGCTGTTGATGTAGGTGGCGACATCGGTCCAGCCGAGGCTCTCGGCGATCTCGCGGAGTCTCGGCATCGCCACCTTGTTCGTCGGACCGAGGTTGATGCCCCTGAGAAATGCGGCGTAGCCGGTCACCTGGTCATCCTCGCACCGGACTGCGGCAAGGTGTTCACCTTTGCCGGGAACTCACGGCAAAGGTGAACCGCTTGACCTCTCGAGGGCTAGGGCGCCAGGCTCAGACCCCCTCGAGGCGGCCCGCTCGGGGCCGGATGAACACCGCCCAGGTGACCGCGAAGCAGATGGCGTAGAACACGATGAAGGCGAGCACGGCACCGTCGCCGTTCCCTAGGGTCAGGAAGGACTGCCGGAAGGCCAGGTTGACGCCCACGCCGCCGAGAGCGCCGATGGCTCCGGCCAGACCGATCAACGCTCCGGAACGACGGATGGCCCGAAGGTCGGCCGCGACCACGTCCTCTCCGGCCCCCACGTCCAGCTGGGCCTTGGCGTGGAAGATCGACGGGATCATCTTGTAGGTCGAGCCGTTGCCGATGCCGCTGAAGATGAAGAGCAGGACGAAGCCGATGATGTAGACCGGCAGGGACCGCAGCTGGGCCGCCACCAGGACGATCGAGGCGCCGACCGCCATCGCGATGAAGTTGTAGAAGGTGACCACCGAGCCGCGGAAGCGGTCGGCCAGCGCACCGCCGACGGGCCGGATCAACGATCCGAGCAGGGGCCCGATCCAGGTCAGGGCGGCGGCGGCCACCGGGTTGCCGAACTGCTGCGGGAACTGGACCTGCAGCACCTGACCGAAGGCGAAGCTGAAGCCGATGAAGGAGCCGAACGTCCCGATGTAGAGGAACGACATGATCCAGGTCTCGCGGTGGAGGAACACCTCGCGGATGGCGCCCTGCGCGTTGCGCACCTGACTCAAGTTGTTCATGGTCGCCGCCGCCAGCACGGCGGTGACGATGATCAACGGGATGTAGATCGCCACCATGACCTTCGGCTGCGACGCCCCGATGGTGGCCAGCACGATGAGCCCGACCAGCTGCGCCACGGGCACGCCGATGTTGCCGCCGCCCGCATTGATCCCTAGCGCCCAGCCCTTCAGCCGGCGCGGGAAGAAGGCGTTGATGTTGGTCATCGAGGAGGCGAAGTTTCCGCCACCCACCCCGGCGAACATGGCGATGATCAGGAGTGTGTTGAACGAAACGCCCGGCTCCAGGAAGATCGCGATCAGGGTCGTTGGGATGAGGAGCAGCAGCGCGCTGATCACGGTCCAGTTGCGGCCGCCGAACTTGGCCACCGCGAAGGTGTACGGGAGCCGCAGCACGGCCCCGACCAGCGTCGGCAGGGCCGTGAGCAGGAACTTCTGCGCCGGGTCGAAGCCGTAGTCCGGCCCGAGGAAGAGCACCAGCACCGACCACAGGCTCCAGACCGAGAAGCCGATGTGCTCGCTGAGGACGGAGAAGATCAGATTGCGCTTGGCGATGCGCTTGCCCTGGGATTCCCAGAACGGGCCGTCTTCGGGGCGCCAGTCGTCGATGGTGACGGGACCGACCCGCGGAGTGAAGGGAGGTCTGACTTGGGTGGTGGTGGTGGCCATGGCTGATGTCCTTGGTTCGGGTGGAGCGGGAAGGAGGGATTCGATGAGTCGGTCAGGAACCGAGCAGCACGATGGTCTGGTCGTCGTCGACCGTCACCGGATAGCTGCGGGCGTCCGGAGCGCCGGTCGCACAACTGCCGGTTGTGAGATCGAATGCGTGTTGATGGAGCGGGCAGATGACGACCCGGGCGTCGATCTGGCCGTCGGCCAAAGGCCCACCGCGGTGCGGGCAGACCGCGCCGAGGGCCCGTACGGTGCCGTCCTTGAGCCGGAAGACGACGATCTGCTCGTCGTCGACGGTGAAGGTCCGGCCCTCGCCCGGTGGGATCTGATCCAGCGGGCCGAGGGTGATTTCGTTCTCGATGAGCGTCACCAGGAACCTCCCAGCAGCTCTTCAGCCCGACCGTTCGGCACCTTCGGCAGCACCTCCAGGGGCAGCGAGGTCCGGAACTGACCCGGGGTCACCGGATCGGCCCCCTGGGTCCACGGGTCGACGTAGCGGTCCGCGTGCTCCTGGACCGCGGCGTCGAGCCGTTCGGCGATCCCTTCGGAGTCGTCGACCACGACCGCGCGGATGTGGTCGAGCCCCACCCGCGGCACAAAGCTGTACGTGCGCTCCAGCCACTTGGCGTTCTCCCGGTAGTACTGCAGGAAACGCCCGGTGAGCAGTTTGGCCGCCTCGGGGTCGTCGACGGTGCAGAGCAGGTCGCCCTTGCGGATGTGCGCCCCGGCCGCGCCGCCGATGTAGATCTCCCAACGACCGCCCTCGATGGCCACGATGCCGACGTCCTTGACCAGGGACTCTGCGCAGTTGCGGGGACAGCCGGAGACGGCGAGCTTCATCTTGGCCGGGCTCTCCATGCCCTGCATCCGGGTCTCGATCTCGATCCCCAGCTTGGTGGAGTCCCCAGTCCCGAAGCGGCAGAATTCCTGCCCGACGCAGGTCTTCACGGTTCGGAACGACTTTCCGTACGCGTAGCCGGACGGCATCCCGAGATCGCCCCAGACACCGGGGAGATCCTCCTTCTTGATGCCGAGCAGGTCGATCCGTTGGCCGCCGGTGAGCTTGACCATCGGTACCGCGTACTTGTCGGCCACGTCGGCGATCCGGCGGAGCTGCTCGGGGGTGGTGACCCCGCCGCGCATCTGCGGCACCACGGAGAAGGTGCCGTCCTTCTGGATGTTGGCGTGCACCCGGTCGTTGATGAAGCGGGCGTCCTTCTCGTCGATGTAGTCCTCGCCCCACATCATCTTGAGCAACGAGGCCAAACCCATCTTCGACTTGGCGTCCTCGGCCCCCGCGGGCGCCAGCGCCACGAACACCGCCGTCGCCGACTTGAGCTCCTGCTCCCGGATGGCGGCCATCAGGGCCGGCTTGTCCATCGGAATCCCGGGCACGTAGTAGTGCGCCGACGCATCCTCCTCGACGTCCCCGCCCGCGGCCACCTCCACGATCTGGCCGACCAGCAGTTTGCAGGACCCGCAGCCCTTGCCGGCCCGGGTGGCGTCCATCACCGAGCCGAGTGATTTGCAGCCGCCCTGGACCGCTTGGACGATCGTGCCCTTGTTGACGCCGTTGCAATTGCAGACCTGGGCGTCGTCGGCCATCTCGGCCGCACCGACTTCGGCCGGCGGTCCGCCGATGTCGAAGAGCAGCTCGACCCGCTCCTCCGGCAACGGCAGCCCCCGGTCGAAGGCCTGCTGCAGGAACGCGACCTTCTTGCTGTCGCCGAGCAGGGTGGCGCCGACGATCTTCTCGTCCCGGATGACCACCGACTTGTAGACGCCGCGTTTGGGTTCGGAGAAGGTGATGTGCTCGTCGGTGTCGCGTTCGGGTTCGGTGATGCCCATCGAGGCCACGTCCACGCCCGCCACCTTGAGCTTGGTCGCGGTCCGCGAGCCCAGGTACTGCGCGCCCGGGTTGCTGCCCGTGACCTGATCGGCCAACACCCCGGCCTGCTCCCACAGCGGGGCCACCAGGCCGTAGACCTCACCGCGGTGCTGGACGCACTCCCCCACCGCGTAGACGCTCTCGTCCTCGACGGTGCGCATCTGATCGTCGACCACGATCGCCCGCTCGACGGTGAAACCGCTCGTCAGCGCCACCTCGGTGTTCGGCCGGATGCCGGCGGCCACCACGACGAGGTCGCACCGCAGGTCGCCGATGTCGCGGAGCCGGACGCCGGTCACCTTGTCGGTACCCAGCACCCCGGTCGTCCGGGCCCCGGTCAGCACGCTGATCCCGAGGGCCTCCACGCTCCGCTTCAGCATGTCGCCGCCGGCGGCGCCGAGCTGAGCGTTCATCAGGTGCGGCCGGCGAATGCACGACGGTGACGTCGAGCCCGAACCGCTGCAGACCACGGGCCGCCTCCAGCCCGAGCAGGCCACCGCCGATCACGACCGCCTTGTGATGGTGCTCGTGCGCCGCGTGTTCGATCATGGCCCGGGTGTCGTCGAGGCGACCGGAAGCCGAAGAGCCCGGAAGTACCGAACCGTCCTCGACGGTACAGGCCCTCCATCTTGGGCATGAACGAGCGGCTGCCGGTGGCGATGACACAGGTGTCGTACGGGGTGACGGAGCCGTCATCGGCGAAAATCAACTTGGCGAAGCGGTCGATCCGGGTCGACCCGGACGCCGGCGTTGAGGGTGATCTCGTTCTCCTCGTACCACTCCAGGCTGTTGAGAAAGATGCCGTCGTCGGTCTCCTCGCCGGAGAGCACATGGCTCAGCATGATCCGGTTGTAGTTGCCGTACGGTTCGTCACCGAACATCGTGATGGCGAACTGCTCAGCGCCGCCGCGCGCCAGGATCTCCTCCACGGCTCGGGCACCGGCCATGCCGTTGCCGATCACCACGAGCTGGCGACGAGCGTCGTCGATGGGGCCTGGCCCGGTGGGTCTCGAGAAGATCAACCATGCTCAGTACCGACCTCGCCGGTGCGGTCCGAAGTCGCTTCGCTCCGCCCCTCATCAGTGCTCCACCATGCCGAGGTCGACCACGAGGGAGCCGGCGACGCCGCGGTCGGCGATGAGCTGCAATTCGACGACCGAGCCGCCCTCGATGTCCTCGACGACGCGCAGCGGCACATGCGTGTCGCCCTTTGCGCCGATCGGGAAGTACCGCATCGGCACGCCGTCGCGCATGAGCACGACGGTGATCAACTCGTCGGTGAAGTTGCCGCCGCGGAAGTAGAGCGTCTGGTTGATCACTCCGTCGGGCACGACGTAGCTCAGCTCGGAGCTGATCGGGGCCGGCTTGTCGAGCCCGATGCCCTCGAAGGGATAGACGCCTTGGAGGAACTTGTTCTTGGAAAGCATGGGGAGGTCCTTACGTCGAGAGGGCTGGAGGAGTTGGTTGAGGGTCGGACGGGTGTGGGCGGAGTGGACGGTGTGGACCGGCGGCCGGACCAGCAGATGGGAGTCCTCGGGCGACCCGATCCGCTGCAGCTTGACCGCGCAGGCCTTGAAGGCCGGCATCTTGGAGTGCCGGTCGAGGACGGGATTGGTGAGGGCGTTGGCCGCCGAGGTGCCGCCCCAGTGGAAGGGCAGGAACACCGTGTCGGGCCGGATCTCGTCGGTGATCTTGGCCCGGAAGGTCGCGCTACCCCGCCGGGAGGTGAGTTCGACGATGTCGGCGGCCCCGATGTCGAGCCGCCGGGCCAGGTCGGGATGCAACTGCACCTCGGGCTGCACCTCGGTCTGGGCCAGGGCCCGGTGCCGGCGGGTCTGGGTGCCGCTCTGGTACTGGGCCATCAGCCGACCGGTGGTCAGCACGTAAGGGAAGTCGGCGTCGGGTCCCTCGGCGGGGTCTCGATGCTCGACGCGTACGAAGGTGGCCTTGCCGTCCGGCGTCGGGAAGGATTCGGCGAACAGCCGCGGGGTTCCCGGATGATCAACATCTGGACAGGGCCAGAAGACCCCCCGCTCGCGCTCGATCCGCTCCCAGCTGATCCCGGCGTAGTCGGCGATACCGCCGGCGCTGGCGCGCCGCAGCTCCTCGAAGTTCTCCCGCGGGTCGCCGCTGAACAGGTGTCCCCGACCCAACCGGTCGGCGAGCTCTTTCATCACCGTCAGATCGCCGAGGACGCCCTCGGGCGGTGGCAGCGCCTGGCGGCGGCGGATCACCCGGCCCTCGAGGTTGGTCATGGTGCCTTCCTCTTCGGCCCACTGGGCGGTCGGCAGCACAACGTCGGCCAGCTCGGCCGTCTCGGAGACGAAGATGTCGGACACGACGAAGAAATCGAGGTCGGCGATCCGGGACCGCACCCGGTTCACATCCGGCGCCGAGACCACCAGATTCGACGCCATCAGCCACAGGGCCCGGACGCCGCCGGCCGCGCCCATCCGGTCGAGCATCTCGAACGCAGACAGCCCCGGTTTGGGAAGCTCCTCGGGGTCGACCCCCCACACCGCGGCCACGTGCGCCCGGTCGGCGGCGTCGGCCAACTTGCGGTAGCCGGGCAGCTGGTCGGCCTTCTGGCCGTGTTCCCGGCCGCCCTGCCCGTTGCCCTGGCCGGTGATCGTCCCGTAGCCGGAGTTGGGCTTACCCGGCAGGCCGAGGGCCAGCGCGAGGTTGATGAAGGCCTGGGCGGTGTCGGTGCCATTGCTGTGTTGCTCCGGCCCGCGCGCAGTCAAGATCATCGCTGACTCGGCGGTGGCCAGGGTGTGCACGGTGTCCCGCAGCTGAGTCACCGACACCCCGGTGATCCGCTCCACCCGGTCCGGCCAGTAGCCGGCGACCGCGGCCTTGACGCCGGCGAAGCCGCGGGTGCGCCGGGCGATGTAGTCGAAGTCGATCAGGCCGTCCTTGATCGCGATCTGCAGCATTCCGTTGGCCAGGGCGAGATCAGTGCCCGGCAGCGGCTGCAGGTGAGCCGTGGAGCCGGCGGCCGTCGCCGTCCGCCGCGGATCGACCACGATGTGGGTGGCGCCGGCGGCCCGACCCGCGTCGAAGAACTGCATGGCCGGCGGCATCGTGGCCGCCGGGTTGGACCCGACCAGCAGGATCGCCTTGGCTCCGGCCAGGTCGGGCAGCGGGAACGGCAGTCCCCGGTCGATACCGAAGGCCTTGTTGCCCGCGGTGGCCGCCGACGACATGCAGAACCGGCCGTTGTAGTCGATCATGGCGGTCCGCAGCACGACCCGAGCGAACTTGCCCAGCGCGTACGACTTCTCGTTGGTCAACCCGCCCCCGCCGAACAACCCGACCCCGTCCAAGCCGTAGGAGGCCTGGGCCCGGTGGAACTGCTCGGTGATCAACTCGAGCACCTCGCCCCAGCCGGCTCGGCGGAACTCGCTGGTCCGATCGCCCGGGATGCTCCGGACAAGGGGGTGCAGCAACCGTTGCGGGTGGTCGAGGATGGTGGCCGCGTTCCAGCCCTTGGAGCAGAGCCCGCCGAGGTTGGTCGGGAAGTCCTCTTGCGGCTGCAGAGTGGCCGGGCGGTCGCCGGCCACCATGCTGATGCCGCACTGCAGCGAACAATAGGGGCAGTGCGTGAGGGTGGGGGCGGCGCTCACCACCCCATGGTCTGCAATCGCTGTTACAGCATTCGGTTCCCGCGGTTACGGGCTGTTGACCGATAGCTCACGCCGCTGTCGAGTAGGAGTGAGTTGGGCGCAACCGAGCCCGCCGAGCGTGATGAACCTGCGCCTGAACCGACCGCCGGCGAGCTTCGGCGGAATGTTTCGACGGCATTGCCGGCGACTCACGAAGATGACTGCGGTCGTGTTCGAGGGGTGAAAAGCAGCGTTACCTGGGAGAAACGTCAGGGTAACGCTGACTCCTTAGTCTGCTCGGGAGATGCGAAGAACATTCGGGGACCGATGATCTACCACCGGGAGTGATCATGCTGCTGGACCTCGACGTGGCCGGCCACTTGGTCGTGATCTTCGGCCGCTACCCCGCCGCGCATCGAGTTGTTCGCCGCTTCGCTGCTGCCGGAGCGCGGGTCACGGCGGTGATGGACGGCGAGCTGCCGCTCACCGGGCCGCGACCCGAGACCGTACGTTTCGTACCGTGTCCCGAACCGGATGACCAGGCCGGCCTACTCCGCCTGATCGGTCCCGCGTGGCTGGTGGTGATCGTTGAGTCGGACTCTGCGCAGTCCGCCCGGACCCGCCGGATGGCGGCTCAGCTGCGGATCGTGGTCACCACCGAGCGCCCGGCCGCCGAGAGCGGCACCGTCACCCTGGTGGGCGGCGGCCCGGGCTTGACCCCGCTGCTCACCGTGGCGGCCTGCGACGCGCTGCGCGATGCGGACGTGGTCTTCTACGACCGTCTGGCGCCCACCGACGATCTCGCCCGGTTGGCGCCCGGCGCCGAACTGGTCGACGTGGGCAAGACCCCGTATCACCACCAGACCAGCCAGGGCCGGATCGAGGACCTGATGACCGAACGCGCCCTCAGTGGTCAGTCTGTCGTTCGCCTCAAGGGCGGCGATCCGTTCGTCTTCGGCCGGGGCGGCGAGGAACTGCTGGCGTGCGCGGCCGCCGGTGTGACCACTCGGGTCGTGCCGGGGGTCTCGAGCGCGATCGCCGTTCCGGCCGCCGCCGGCATCCCGGTGACCCACCGCGGCATCAGCCACGCCTTCACCGTCATCTCGGGACACGTACCCCCGCGGACCGAAGAGCTGTTGGCCCTGGTTCAGCTGGGCGGCACCATCGTGATCTTGATGGGGGTCGCCAATCTGACCCTGATCGTCAGTGGACTCCGGCAGGCGGGACTCGGCGACAGCATGCCGGCGGCAGTGATCGAGCGGGGGTTCTCCGACTCCCAGCGCACCACAGTGACGACCGTCGATCGGCTCGCCTTCGACGCCCGCCGGCTGGGCGTCGCATCGCCTGCGGTCGTGGTGATCGGCGAGGTGGCCCGGCTCGGTGACCAGTTGGCCGACTCGCTGCCCCTGATGGAGCTGCGCCCAGGTCACCCGGAGTCGTTCCGGTCAGCATCGTGACGTATTGACCAGTACGTTTCCTACCACGACCGACTGAAGACGAGCCCCTTGACGAACCCCTCGAGCAGTTCCTTGATCAGCGGAGGTCTGCGGGTCGATCAACTGGCGGGATTTCGCGTCGGGGTGACCTCCGACCGGCGCGCCGACGATCTCATCTCGGCCCTGGAGCGTCGCGGAGCGCAGGTGTTCCACGCTCCGGCCCTCCGGATCGCGCCGCACGACCAGGACCAGTCGCTGGTCGCCGAGACCCGACGGCTCATCGCCGCACGGCCCGATGTCGTGATGATCACGACCGGCTACGGCATGCGCCGCTGGTTCGAGGTCGCGGACGCCAACGGCCTCGGGGCGGAGCTCACGGCCGTACTGGACGACGCGACGATCCTGGCTCGCGGCCCCAAAGCGGTGGGCGCGGTCCGGGCGGCGGGTCTGGAGGACGCCCGGGCCAGCGAGCACGTGACCACCGCATCGATGGTCGATGACCTGATCGAGCGCGGCCTGGTCGATCGACGGGTGGCGATCCAGCTGCACGGTTACACCGACGAGGCGCAGCTGGACCGGCTGCGGGGGGTGAGCGCGACGGTGCTCACCGTGACGCCGTACCGCTGGGTCCGACCAACCACCGCGGACCGGCTGCCGCGACTGATCGAGGCCCTCTGTTCCCGTCACCTGGATGCTGTCACCTTCACCAGCGCCCCTGGAGCCGAGGCTACGTTGGCGGCCGCGGCCGAGCTGGGCCGGCTCGACAAGCTCGTCGATGCACTGCAGACCGACGTGGTCGCTGCCGCGGTCGGTCCGATCACCGCGGCCCCGCTGCGCGAGGCCGGCGTGCCGGCCTTGACCCCGGACCGGTACCGGCTCGGTGCCCTGATCCGGCTGGTCTGCGACACCCTGAGCAGCGAACGCGTCCAGCGCTTGCGCTGCGGCGAACTCGAGATCGAGGTCCGGGGACGAGCGGTGACACTCGACGACCGCAGGGTGGTGCTTGGTCCGAACGCGCTGTCCCTCTTCAAGGTCCTCGCCGCCAGCACGACGGTGGTCTCCCGGTCCGAACTCCTGCGCTGCCTGCCGGAACACGCCGAAGACCATGCGCTGGAGGTTGCGATGAGCCGGTTGCGCCGGGCGCTGAACGTACCGGGTCTGATCTCGACCGTGGTCAAGCGTGGCTATCGTCTGAACGCGACCCGGATCCCCGGCTGAGCCCAGAGAACTGGAGCCATTCCGGTCGCTCTGTGGTGGCACCACCTAGGCTGTCGCCATGGGCCGCAGCAACGGCTTGGCGATGCCGCCGGGGACGGATCCCGTTCAGCTCGGCCGCTACCTGAACGTGCCTACGATGAGTTCGTGACCAACGGCGGTACCGATCCGGCCGTCCGGCAGGTGGTCCTGGATTCCTGGCGCCGATCGGTCGGCAGCGGGTTGGACCCCGAATACTCGATGGCCGCCATTGCCCTGGACGACAGCCAGCTGGCCAGCTACCGCGCGGCACACCATTGGCAGCGGCCATGCCGGTCATCCGACGGCTGCTGATCGACGACGCAGCCGACGCGGGACTGCTGGTCGCGGTGAGCGACGCGGCCGGCCGGCTGCTGTGGGTGGAGGGCTGCCCGAGCCTGCGTGCTCGCGCCGAAGGGATGCGCTTCCTGCCCGGGGCGGACTGGAGTGAGTCCAGCGCCGGGACGAACGCACCGGGCACGGCGTTGGCCCTGGGCGAACCCGTTCAGATCTTCGGTCCCGAGCACCTGGTCCGCCAGGTGACGCCCTGGAGCTGTTCGGCCGCGCCGATCCGCGAACCCGACACGGGTGCCGTCCTCGGAGTGCTGGACGTGACGGGCAGCGCGGAGGTGGCCCAACCGCAGACCCTGGCCCTGATCCGGGCCACCGTCGCCGCCGTTGAGGCCGAGCTCCGGCTCGCAAGGCTGAGCCCCGGCGAGGGCCCCCACCGGACGGCCGCCAACTGGGAGCGGCCCCGGCTCGAGGTGTTGGGTCGTCGGGCCGCCCGGCTCAGCTATGGGCGGACCACCACGGTGTTGAGTCTGCGGCACAGCAAGATCGCGACGCTGCTGGCCGAAGCCGGGGACGGCCTCGCCGCGGCCGAGTTGGCCGTGGCGCTGAGTGAGGAGGACCAAGCCGACGTCACGATTCGCGCTGAGCTGTCCCGGCTGCGCCGACAGCTCGGACCCGTCCGGCTCCGCTCGCGCCCGTACCGGCTCGACGGCCTCGGTACCGACATCGGGGACTTGCGGCTTGACCTGACCTCAGGGCGATTGCGCCAGGCGGTGGGCCGATATCGAGGGCCGCTCCTGCCGGCCTCGGACGCACCAGGTGTAGTCGAAATCCGCGACGCCGTGCACCGCCAGCTCCGGAGCCGCCTGATCGAGGCAGGCGACCCGGATGCCCTGCTGGCCTTCGCCGACACGGCGTACGGGCACCACGACCTGGAGATCTGGGCCGCGGCCTTGCGGTCCCTGCCGGCGTCGTCGCCGCGACGGGCGGAGGTCGCAGCCTTCGTCGATCGGCTCGACGCCGAGCTCAGTTACCGGGTGTAGCGGCCCGACTTCGCGGGCCCCTCGCCCGCGATCTTGCAACCTTTGCGCAACGTTTGATCAACTGGCCCGCAACGTCCGCGGAGCCAGCGTGCGAACCACGCCTCGAGGAGGCCGCTCCGCCGTGCAAACCACATGGCGTCCAGACACCTGAATCACGCTCAGTCACACCATTCAGTCACACCATTCAGTCACACCACACGGACGAGGAGGTCCCGGCGTATGACGGTCTACGCTCCACCCGGCACTGAAGGCAGCGTCGTCAGCTATCGATCCCGATACGAGAACTGGATCGGCGGCGATTGGGTCGCACCGGTCGGCGGCCGCTACTTCGAGAACCCGTCGCCGGTCAACGGCAAGACCTTCTGCGAAGTGGCGCAATCGACGGCCGAGGACATCGAACTGGCGTGGACGCCGCGCACGCGGCCGCCCGGCCTGGGGCAAGACCTCGGTGGCCGAGCGGGCGGTCGTCCTGAACAAGATCGCCGATCGGATCGAACAGAACCTCGAGATGCTCGCCGTCGGCGAGACCTGGGAGAACGGCAAGCCGGTCCGGGAGACCCTGGCGGCCGACCTGCCCTTGGCCGTCGACCACTACCGCTACTTCGCCGGAGCCATCCGGGCCCAGGAAGGCGGGATCTCCCAGCTCGACGACATCACGGTGGCTTACCACTTCCACGAGCCGCTTGGCGTCGTCGGGCAGATCATCCCGTGGAACTTCCCGTTGTTGATGGCCACCTGGAAACTGGCTCCGGCGTTGGCCGCGGGTAACGCCGTCGTGCTCAAGCCGGCCGAGCAGACTCCGTCGTCGATCCTGATGCTGATGGAATTGATCGCCGACCTGCTGCCGCCGGGGGTGCTGAACGTGGTCAACGGCTTCGGGGCCGAGGCCGGAAAGCCGCTGGCTTCCTCGCGGCGGATCCGCAAGATCGCCTTCACCGGCGAGACCACGACCGGCCGGTTGATCATGCAGTACGCCAGCCAGAACCTCATCCCGGTCACCCTGGAGCTGGGTGGGAAGAGCCCGAACGTGTTCTTCGCCGACGTCGCACAGACCGAGGACGCCTTCTACGACAAGGCGCTCGAGGGCTTCGCCATGTTCGCCTTCAACCAGGGCGAGGTCTGCACCTGCCCGAGCCGGGCGCTGATCCAGAACTCGATCATCGACCAGTTCCTGCCGGCCGCGACCGAGCGAACCAAGGCCATGGTCCAGGGCAACCCGCTGGACACCGAGACCCAGGTCGGAGCCCAGGCCAGCAACGACCAGCTCGAGAAGATCTTGTCCTACTTCCAGATCGCATCCGAAGAGGGCGCCCGGGTGATCACCGGCGGCGAGCGGGTCGACCTCGGCGGTGACCTGTCGGGCGGCTACTACGTGGCCCGACGATCTTCCAGGGCACCAACAAGATGCGGGTGTTCCAGGAGGAGATCTTCGGCCCGGTCGTCTCGGTCACCGGTTTCGAGGACTACGACGACGCCATCTCCATCGCCAACGACACCCTGTACGGGTTGGGCGCCGGCGTCTGGTCGCGAGACGTCAACCTCTGCTACCGGGCGGGCCGGGACATCCAGGCCGGCCGGGTCTGGACGAACTCCTACCACACCTATCCGGCCCACGCGGCGTTCGGCGGTTACAAGTCGTCCGGCATAGGTCGGGAGAACCACCAGATGATGCTGGAGCACTACCAAAACACCAAAAACATGCTGGTCTCCTACGATCCGAACCGGGCGGGCTTCTTCTGATGGTGCGGTCCGGGTGACCGAACGGGTCGCGGTGACCGAACAGGCGGCGGAAATGATCCGCCGCCTGCGCGACCAGCACGGGCCGTTGATGTTCCACCAGTCCGGTGGTTGCTGCGACGGATCCTCCCCCATGTGTTTCGCGCAGGGTGACTTCCTGACCGGTGACTCCGATGTCCTGTTGGGCCGCTTGGAGGCCGGCACTCCCGAACCGGTGGACGTGTGGATGAGCGTGGAGCAGTTCGAACTCTGGAAACACACCCACCTGACCATCGACCTGGTGCCGGGCCGCGGCGCCGGGTTCTCGTTGGAAGCGCCGACCGGACACCGGTTCCTGATCCGGTCGCGGCTGTTCAACGACGCCGAGTACGCCGACCTGGGTGAGTCCCCCGCCTCCCAGGTCGGCCCTCAGATCTTGCGCTGACCCGACCTGTCCCCAACCTTCGCCGGCGGGTCAGGCGCCGTTGGCCAGGGCCCGCAACTTGGTCAGGCTCCCGTTGAACATGTCCTGGTCGATGGGCCGGTCGGTGTACTGCCAGAAGGCCCACGTCTTCCAGCCACCAGGGAGGACGCCGGGCGAATTCTGCCAGCGCGCGATGAAGAGCGGACTGGTCTTGGCGAACTTTGTGGTGTTGCCGGTGCAGGCCTCCCACCAGCCGCGCGTCGTGTAGATCACGGCGTGGCGCCCGGTGCGCTTCTTGTATTGCTTGAGGAACGACGTGATCCAGCGGACCATGCGAGCCTTGCTGCGGCCGTAGCAGATCTTCGTCTTCCCGTACTCGATGTCGAGCATCCCGGGCAGCGTCTGATTGTCGCGGGACCAGCCGCCACCGTGGTCGACGAAGTAGTTTGCCTGCCGCCGGCCCGACTTCCCGGCCGGGTTGGCGTAGTGGTACGCGCCACGGATGTAGCCCGCGGCGAACGAGTCGTTGTACTGGGAGCTGAATCGGGGGCTGCGATAGCTGGTGCCCTCGGTGGCCTTGATGTAGGCGAAGCGCTTGCCTTGGCTGCGTAGACCCCTCCAGTCGACGGTCTTCTGCCAGTTGGACACGTCGATGCCGAGCGGACCGTAGGTCCGCGCCGGGCGGACTGGCATCGGCGCACGCGTAGCCGGGTGCCGCGACGAGCCCATCGAAACTCGGTCGCGCTCTCGGTCGGAGGATTGGGGTTTCGGTGAGCTCACGGCCAGAGCCGCCGGGCACAATAGGGCGAGCGTGAGGGCGGTTCCGAGGCCGGCTCGGACGTGGGGAAGCGGCATGTCAGTCCTTCGGTTGAGGGGAAGTCCCCGAGTGGACAGCGCTCACGCTAAGTCCACGGCCCTTGTCCTGCCAAGGCTTCGCGGTCCGCGGCGTCCGAACCAGCTCGCCGGCGATGGTAAGAATGAGGCATCCCCCACCCGAGGAGCATCAATGCCAGAGCCGATGTCAGAGCCGACCGCAGACCGCGACGAAGCACCCGACGACGGTGAGGACCTCGGCAGCCTGACCGTCGAGGACGACCCTGAGGGCACCGTCGACCCGGGCGAGCTGGCCGGCGGCGCCGACGATTCCGACGCCGACGAGCTGCACCCGACCTTCTCCGAAGAGGACCTGGAGGACTGAGCGTCCGCAGCCCTCACCAAGTCAGGTCCACGGTCCCGCTAAGCCACCAGGCCGATCACCAGGACCACCGGCAGCGAGACCACGGAGCCGATGCTGGTCACCATGGTCATCGACTTCAAGGCGCCCTGCGTGGTCAGGCCCATCAGCGATCTGAACATCCAGAAGAAGTTGCTGTTGACCTGCAGGGCGAACATCGCCCCCGAGGCGATCGCCAGGCCGATCGCGATGGGAGCGACACCCGTCGACGCCACGACCGGGGCGATGATGCCGGCCGCGGTGATGGCCGCCACCGAAACCGAGCCGATGGCCAGGTGCAGTACGGCCGCGATGAACCAGGCCAGCAGGATGCTGGTCACCACGGCGGCGCCCTCGGCCGAGAACAGGCCCGCCAGGGTCTTGTCCATTCCGGTGGCCTCGATGACGGCGCCCAGAGAGCCGCCGATACCGGTGATCAGCAGGATCTCGCCGGTCGTATGGAAGCCTGTCGCCAGCGCCTCCTGGGTGTGTTCCTGACCGCTGGCGGTGCGAGCGATGACGTACGCGCCGAGAAGGCCGATGAAGAGCGCAACGTTGGCGTCGCCGAAGAACGCGATGACGTCGTTGGAGAAGCCGAGCAGCTCGGCGAAGGCACCGAAGGCGATCAAGATCAGCGGCACGATGATCGGGAGCATCGACGTGGCGAGGGGGACGTTGATGTCGGATTTGCTGTCCCGCTCACCGGGTCCGGTTCCGACCACCCCGGCCTCGGACGCTCTCTCGTCTTCGCCGCCCACATCTGTACCGCCCTCATCAGCGACGTCGAGACCCTCTTCCGGGTCTTCGTCCCGGTCGGGATTCCAGTAGCGCGTCCGCACCATCAGGCCGAACACGATCGTCGTCACGACGGCGGTCAACGGTCCGAGAATGATCCCGAACAAGAGCCAGGTGCCGAGCGGGATGTTCAGCAAGCCGGCGATGGAGACCGCGGCGAGGCCGGGGATGACGAAGACGTAGCCCGCGAAGATGCCGATGCCGATGGCGCCGGCCATGTGGGCCAGGCCCCGGGATCCGATGTGTGGTGCCGAGGAACGGGCGATCGGGGACGCCAGAACGACCTGGACATCGACATAGATGGAGGGGAAGACGGTGGAGAGCGCGGCCGTCATCGCATAGGGCAGCCGGCGGGGGCCGACGATGCGCAGCAGTCCGCCCACCAGCTTGCGGAAGGTACCCAGAGAATGCAGCAGGGATCCGATCAGAACGCCGAACCCGATCAGCAACCCGACCTCGGCCATGATCGAACCGAAGCCGCCGGTGATCGCGCCGATGGTGTCGGCGAAGCCCACGCCGGAGGCGAGTCCGAGGTACAGGCACGCGATGATCAACGAGATCACCGGGTCGACCTTGAACCTGATGATCAACAGCACGACCAGCACGATGGCGATGGCGGTATGGATGACGACGACCATGGAGAACAGCCCTCCTGACTGCCGAGGCGCTCAGCATAGTGGATCTGGGCCACCACTCGGAGGGGGCTTGGACGGGCGCGCAGAGGGCTCGGACGGGACGCGGAGTGGGCTCGTCCGCGCGCTCAGAAGTCGGTCTGGCTCGCCGTTGGCTCAGACCATCAGCTGGCGGGCCGACGGTGGGATCGGCCGGGGCAGCTTCGTCGACCCGGACAGGTACTCGTCGACCCCGGCCGCGCAGGCCCGACCCTCGGCGATGGCCCACACGATCAGCGACTGACCGCGGCCGGCGTCCCCACAGGCGAAGACGCCGTCGACGTCGGTGGCGTAGTCCTCGTCCCGGGCCACGTTGCCGCGCTCGTCCAGGCTGACCCCGAGCTGCGACACCACGGTCTCGCGCTCCGGGCCGGTGAACCCCATCGCCAGCAGCACGAGCTGGGCCGGCACCTCACGGTCGGTTCCCTCGATCGGAGTCACCTTGCCCGCCTCGAACACGACTTCGACGAGCCGGAGCGAGCTCACGGTCCCGGCTTCGTCGCCGACGAATTCGCTGGTCGAGACGGAATAGACCCGCTCGCCCGCCTCCTCGTGCGCCGAGGACACCCGGTACGTCATCGGGTACGTCGGCCACGGCTGGTGGCTCGGCCGCTCCTCCGGCGGGGTCGGCATGATCTCCAGCTGGGTGATCGACCTGGCGCCCTGCCGAATGGCGGTGCCGAGACAGTCGGCTCCGGTGTCGCCGCCACCGATGATGACCACGTCCTTGCCGGCCGCCGAGATCTGGTTCTCCACGGAATGACCCAGGGCGACCCGGTTGGCCTGGGGCAGGAACTCCATCGCCTGGTGGATCCCGTTCAGCTCGCGGCCGGGCACCGGGAGCTCACGACCGACGGTGGACCCGGTGGCGAGCACGACCGCCTCGTACCGGGCCTTGATCTGCTCACCGGTGATCGTCACACCGACCTCGACACCGCACCGGAAGTTGGTGCCCTCGTTCTTCATCTGCTGGATCCGCCGATCCAGCACCGCCTTCTCCATCTTGAACTCGGGGATGCCGTACCGCATCAGACCACCGGGCTCGTCGGCGCGCTCGAAAACGGCGACGGTGTGCCCGGCCCGGGTGAGCTGCTGGGCCACGGCCAGCCCGGCCGGCCCGGACCCGATCACGGCCACCGTCTTCCCGGTGTGCCACTCGGGCGGCTGCGGGGTGACCCGGCGCTCGTCCCAGGCCTTGTCGATGATCGCGACTTCGACGTTCTTGATGGTCACGGCGTCGCGGTTGATGCCCACCACGCAAGCGGTCTCACAGGGGGCGGGACAGAGCCGGCCGGTGAACTCCGGGAAGTTGTTGGTCGCGTGCAGCCGCTCCAGCGCCTCGTCCCAGTCACTCCGCCAGACCAGGTCGTTCCATTCCGGAATGAGGTTCCCCAACGGACAACCGGTGTGACAGAACGGGATCCCGCAGTCCATGCAGCGGCCGGCCTGCTCGGAGATGATCGGCAGCAACGCCCGCCCCGGCGACCCCGGATACACCTCTTTCCAGTCGTGGATCCGCTCCGCCACCGGCCGCCGCTCCGCAACCTGCCGCTCGTACTTCATGAACCCCCGTGGGTCAGCCATGCTCTTTCAGCCCTTTCCAGAAGAGTGGGAGCGGACAGGAGGGGTGGATGGTGACGAGGCGTGGTGGGTCTGGCGGGAGCCCGAGCTTGCGAGGGCGGATGGTAGCCGAGTCACGATCCACCCCTCCCGTCCGCGGGCCGCCTGTGAGCCCGAGCCCGAGCTTGCGAGGGCGGATGGCTGGCCCAAGCGGACTGGGGCCCGACGGACCGCGAAGCCTGCACTCATCCGTGGGCCGCTTCCATCATGCGCGTGGTCGTCGTCGCCTCGTCGAGCCCTTCGCGCTCGGCCAGTTCCCGGGCGGCGAGGACGCGGGCGTAGTCGCGGGGCAGCACCTTGGTGAAGCGGCCGATCACGTTGTCCCAGTCCGCGAGCAGACCGGCGGCGACGCCGGAGTCGGTCTCCTCCTGATGGCGGGTGACCAGAGCCTTGATCATCTCGAGGTCGGCCTCGCTCGGCTCGAGCGCGTCCACCAGCTCGGTGTTGAGCTTCGCGGGGTCGAGATCGAGGAAGTACCCGATGCCGCCGGACATGCCGGCGGCCACGTTGCGCCCCGTCGGCCCGAGGATCAGCGCGACGCCGCCGGTCATGTACTCGCAACCATGATCACCGAGACCCTCGACCACTGCGGTGGCGCCGGAGTTGCGCACGCAGAACCGCTCCCCCACCTGACCGCGGATGAAGATCTCGCCGGAGGTCGCACCGTAGCCGATCACGTTGCCGGCGATGATGTTGTTCTCCGGCACGAAGGTGGCGGCCCGATCGGGACGGATGACCAGGCGACCACCGGACAGACCCTTGCCGAGGTAGTCGTTGCTGTCCCCCTCCAGGCGGAGGGTGATCCCGGCCGGCAGGAAGGCACCGAAGCTCTGTCCGGCCGAGCCGATGAAGGTGATGTCGATGGTGCCGTCGGGGAATCCCTTGCCGCGGGTGGCCTTGGTGACCTCGTGCCCGAGGATGGTGCCCACGGTTCGGTGGACGTTGCGGATGGGGATCGAGGCCCGGATCGCCTCCCCCGTCTCCAGCGCCGGTTGGCAGATCTTGATCAACTCCTGGTCCAGCGACAGCTCCAGCCCGTGATCTTGGTCGGTGACCCGGTGCAGGGGGGTGCCTTCCGGCAGCTCGGGCCGGTGCAGAATCGGCGCCAAGCTGAGCCCGTGCGCCTTCCAGTGCTCCTCCGCGCTGGAGATGTCCAGCGCCTCCACGTGCCCGATGGCCTCCGCCAACGAGCGGAAACCCAGCTGGGCCAGGTATTCCCGGACCTCCTCGGCCACGAACTCGAAGAAGTTGATCACGAACTCCGGCTTGCCGGAGAACTTCGTCCGCAGCTCTTCGTTCTGGGTGGCCACCCCCACCGGGCAGGTGTCGAGGTGGCAGACCCGCATCATGATGCAGCCGCTGACCACCAAAGGTGCGGTGGCGAAGCCGTACTCTTCGGCGCCCAGCAGGGCCCCGATCATCACGTCCCGGCCGGTCTTGAGTTGGCCGTCGACCTGGACCACGATCCGGTCCCGTAGGCCGTTCACCAGCAGGGTCTGCTGGGTCTCGGCCAGGCCGAGTTCCCACGGTCCGCCGGCGTGCTTCAAGGAGGTCAGCGGCGCGGCCCCGGTGCCGCCGTCGTGGCCCGAGATCAAGACCACGTCGGCCTTGGCCTTCGAGACTCCCGCGGCCACGGTGCCGACCCCGACCTCGGCGACCAGTTTGACGTGGACCCGGGCCGACGGGTTGGCGCACTTCAGATCGTGGATCAGCTGCTTGAGATCCTCGATCGAGTAGATGTCGTGGTGCGGGGGTGGCGAGATCAGCCCGACCCCCGGGGTCGAGTGCCGGGTCTTGGCCACCCACGGATACACCTTCTGCCCCGGCAGCTGGCCACCTTCGCCGGGCTTCGCGCCCTGGGCCATCTTGATCTGGATGTCGCTGGCGTTGGTCAGGTAATCGGAGGTGACGCCGAACCGGCCGGAGGCGACCTGCTTGACGGCGCTGCGGCGCTCCGGGTCGTACAGCCGGTCGACGTCCTCGCCACCCTCCCCGGTGTTGGACTTGCCGCCGATCCGGTTCATGGCGATGGCCAGGGTCTGGTGCGCCTCCAGGCTGATCGATCCGTACGACATCGCCCCGGTCGAGAACCGCTTGACGATCTCGCTGACCGGCTCGACCTCCTCCAGCGGCACCGGTGCCCGGTCGGAGGAGAACTGCAAGAGCCCCCGCAGCGTCATCAGTCGCTTGGCCTGGTTGTCGATGTGCTCGCTGTACTTCTTGAAGATGTCGTAGCGGCCGGACCGGGTGGAGTGCTGCAGTCGGAACACGGTCTCCGGGTCGAAGAGGTGTGGCTCACCCTCCCGGCGCCACTGGTACTCCCCACCCACCGGCAGCGAGCGGTGGGCCAAGGGGATCCCGTCGGCCGGGTACGCGGCCAGGTGCCGGCGGCGCACCTCCTCGGCCAGCTCGGGCAGCCCGATGCCCCCCAACTTGGAGGTGGTGCCGGTGAAGTAGCGATCCACAAGGTCCTGAGCCAGGCCGAGGGCCTCGAAAATCTGGGCTCCGGTGTAGGAGGCGACGGTGGAGACGCCCATCTTGCTCATCACCTTGAGCACGCCCTTGCCCATGGCCTTGATCAGATTCGTCGCGGCCTTCTCGGGGTCGACGCTGGTGTAGACCCCGTGCCGGGCCAGATCCTCGACGGTCTCGATGGCGAGGTACGGGTTGACCGCCGCCGCCCCGTAGCCGATCAGCAACGCGACGTGGTGCACCTCGCGGACGTCCCCCGCCTCCACCACCAGGCCCACCTGGGTTCGGGTCTTCTCCCGGACCAGGTGATGGTGCACGGCCGAGGTCAGCAGCAGCGAGGGAATGGGTGCGAGCTCGGCGTTGGAGTGCCGGTCGGACAAGATGATGATCCGGGCTCCGCCGGCGATGGCCGTCGAGACCTCGGCACAGACCTCGTCGAGCTTGGCGGCCAGGGCGTCGGATCCACCCGAGACCGGATAGAGCCCGCGCGCAACGTAGCTGGCGTAGCCGGGCAGGTCACCGTCGCGATTCACGTTGAGGATCTTGGCCAGCGAGTCGTTGTCCAGCACCGGGAAGGGCAGCACCAGCCGGCGGCAGGAGGCCGGCCCCGGATCGAGCAGGTTCCACTCCGAGCCGATGGTGTTGTAGAGCGAGGTGACGAGTTCTTCGCGGATGGCGTCCAACGGCGGATTCGTCACCTGGGCGAAGAGTTGGGAGAAGTAGTCGAACAGCGGCCGCGACTTGTCGCTCAGGGTGGCCACCGGGGTGTCGGTGCCCATCGAGCCGATGGGCTCGGCGCCGCCGGTGGCCATCGGGGCCAGAATGAGCCGCAGCTCCTCCTCGGTGTAGCCGAAGACCTGCTGGCGGCGCGTCACGGACGCGTGGGTGTGCACGACGTGCTCCCGGTCGGGCAGATCCGACAGGAGGATCCGGCCCGCAACCAGCCACTCGCCGTACGGAGCGGCAACGGCCAGGGTGCCCTTGACCTCCTCGTCGGAGATCAACCGGTGCTCCCCGATGTCGGCCAGGAACATCTTGCCGGGTTGCAGCCTGCCCTTCTGCACGACCTTGGCCGGGTCGATGTCCAACACGCCGGCCTCGGACGCGAGCACGACCAGCCCGTCGTCGGTGACCCAGAACCGCCCGGGCCGCAGCCCGTTGCGGTCCAGGACCGCCCCGATCTGGGTACCGTCGGTGAACACCACACCGGCAGGCCCGTCCCACGGCTCCATCAGCGAGGAGTGGAAGGCGTAGAAGTCCCGCCTGGCCGGATCCATCTCGTTGTTGTTCTCCCACGCCTCCGGGATCATCATCAGCATCGCGTGCGCGAGCGATCGTCCGCCCAGGTGCAGCAGTTCGACCACCTCGTCGAACGAGGCCGAGTCGGAGGCGTCCGGGGTGCAGATCGGGAACAGCCGCTCCAGGTCGCCGGGGATGACGTCGCTCTCGAGCAGGGTCTCCCGGGCCCGCATCCAGTTGCGGTTGCCCTTCACGGTGTTGATCTCGCCGTTGTGGGCGATCATCCGGAAGGGATGGGCCAGCTCCCAGGCCGGGAAGGTGTTGGTGGAGAAGCGGGAGTGCACGACCGCCAGGGCGCTCGCCATCCGCTCGTCCAAGAGCTCCGGGAAGACCAGCGACAGCTGCTCGGGGGTCAGCATGCCCTTGTAGATCAGCGTCCGACAAGACAGTGAGGAGAAGTACACGCCGGTCTCGTGCTGGGCCCGCCGCCGCAGGCAGTACGCCAAGCGCTCCAGCGCCAGACCCATCAGCGGACTGCCGGCCGGGGTGACGAAGAGTTGCTCGAAGTGCGGCATGTTCGAACGGGTCAGGTCGCTCAGCGAAGCGTCGTTCGTGGGCACGATTCGCCAGCCCAGGACGGTGAGGTGTTCTTCGGCGGCGATCTGCTCAATGGTGGCCTTGGCCTTGCCGGCCAGCTCCGGATCCGTAGGCAGGAAGGCGTTGCCGACCGCGTACGCCCCCTGCCGCGGCAGGCTGAAGTCGACCTCGTCGCGCAGGAACGCGTCCGGGACCTGCATCAGGATGCCCGCACCGTCCCCCGTCTTCGGATCGGCGCCGGTGGCCCCACGGTGATCGAGATTGCGGAGCGCTTCGATGCCTTTGGCCACGATGGAGTGGTCCGGGACGCCGGTCAGGGTGGCCACGAAGGCGACCCCGCAGGCGTCGTGCTCGAACGCGGGATCGTATAGGCCCTGGGCGGTCGGGAACTGCCGGGTGAGCCGAGCTGAAGTCACGGAAGAACTCCCGTCGTCGGAGCCAGTGGCCTCGGACCGGAGTCCTCGGCCACGGGGTGGTGGCTGAGCGGCATCGGAGCGCCGACGTCATGAAGCGGTGGGACGACCTTGGCCCAGAGGTTGGCTTAGGGTAACGCAGGTGGTCGCCGCCGGCGCTTCGTTGTTCACGCCGTCTGAGACCGGCCGACTTCGGTGAAGTCGGACCCCTCTCAGCCTGGCTGATTCGTGATCATGGTGGTGCTCGTTTCCGGCCACCGGTGCCGGGGTGGTCGGCGTGCTGCGACGCATCGTTACGTCGCGGATGTGGCCGTGTACCGAGCACACGATTCAGCTTCTGGCTCGCGACCGTCGGCAGATGCGTTCGGGCGCAGGCACAGCGTAGTCCACGCGCCCCGAAACCTTGACCCGCGATCTCGCCCCCGGGCATCCGCCGGCCGCTCTGTTCCCGAGCCGCGGCCGGTCAATAGCGGGTGGAAAGTCCACCGTCGACCGCGATGATCTGCCCGGTCAGGTACGACGCACCCTCGCCGGCGAGGAAGACGACGATTCCGGCGATCTCCTCGGGACGACCGAACCGGCCCAGAGCGGAGCGGCGGGCGATCCAGGCCCGGTACTCGGCGCGGGCGAAGTCGGTCGCGTTCACCTCGGTGCTGAACGCACCAGGGGCGACCGCGTTCACCCGGATGCGGTGCGGACCCAGGTCCGCCGCCAACGCCCGGGTCAGCCCCTCGAGCCCGGCCTTCGCGGCCTGGTAGGCGACGTCGTCGGCATTGCCGAGGGTGCCGCCGGCGATCGAGGACATGTTGATCACCGAACCCGTCCGCGCGGACGCCACGAGCCGCCGGGCCACCAGCCGGGTCAGACCGAAGGCGGCGGTCAGATCGACCTGCACCAGCGCCGCGAAATCGGCCGTCTCCATCTCCAGCACGCCGCGGCGATCCCGCTGACCGACGTTGTTGATCAGGATGTCGACGGGCTCTTGCGAGCCGAGTGCGCTCGCCGCCGCGGTTTCGTCCGTGATGTCGAAAGCCAGCGGGGTGACGGTGATGCCTTCGGCCCGGAGACGACGCACCGGCTCAGCCAGCCGCTCGGCGTCGCGCCCGTTGAGCAGTACGTCGGCGCCGGCCCGTCCGAGGCCGCGGGCGATCTCCAGACCGAGACCCTGCCCGCCGCCGGTGACCAGGGCTAGCCGCCCGGACAGGCTCAAGACTTGGGCTCCCCGAGCTTGTTCTCGTCTGGTTCCCTGAGCTTGTCGGAGGGCCCGGTGCTGTCCTCGTCCTGCCCTTCTCCGGAGCTTGTCGAAGGGTCCGGGCGCGAACGGGATGACCCGTCGCCAGGCTCCCATTCGCCAGGCTCCCCTTAGCAGGCTCCCCTTCGACAGGCTCAGGAACCGAATCGGGGTCGCCCTCGACCACGGTTTCACGGCCGGGCCGGTTCTTCACCAACCAACCGAACCAGATCAGAGCCGCCACGAAGACGATCACGGAGGTGTAGTTGTTCAGCCGGAAGCCGCCGATCTCGTTGACGGTGTCGATCCGGAGCGCCTCGATCCAGAACCGGCCAGCTGTGTACAGCATCACGTAGAGGGCGAACACCTTGCCGTGACCGAGCCGGAACTTCCGGTCGGCCCAGATCAGCGCGGCGGCGACGCCGAGATTCCACAGCAGTTCGTACAAGAACGTGGGGTGGAAGGTGACGAACTCCTCGAAGCCTGCCGGTCGGTACTCGACGGCGATCTCCAGACCCCACGGCAGGGTGGTCGGGCGACCGAACAGTTCGGAGTTGAACCAGTTGCCGAGCCGGCCGATGGCCTGAGCCACGGCGAGCCCCGGGGCGACGGCGTCCAGCAGGGCAGGGAAGCGGATGTTGCGCCGTCGGGCCACCAGGTAGCCACCCAACGCGCCGAGAGCAACCGCCCCCCAGATGCCGAGCCCGCCATTCCAGATCTTCAGCGCGTCCAGCGGATCCCGTCCGGGCCCGAAGTAGAGCTGCCAGTCGGTGATCACGTGATACAGCCGAGCCCCGACGATGCCGAACGGCACCGCGACCACGACGACCATTTCCAGGCTCTCGCTGCTGCCGCCGCGCGCCCGCCACCGCCGGTTGGCGATGATCATGCCCACCACGATCCCGGCGATGATGCACAGCGCGTACGCCCGCAGCGGGAAGCCGAACAACGACCACACGCCCGTCGGAGGACTCGGGATGGACAGCGGCAGCCCGGTCCCGGACCACAACGTCACGAGAGGCTCACTTCTGACCCGCCGCGGTGTCGATCTGCTGGCCGAGCTGATCCGGAGTGAGGTTGGCCAGGTCCAGCGGCGCCCCGTTGAGCAGCACCGTCGGCGTCTGCTTCACCCCGGCTCGATCGGCGGCGGCCGTGATGGAGGTCAGGTAGGCCAGGTGCGAACGATCCGTCACGCAGCTCCGGAAGGCGTCCGACGGCGGCGCGCCACTCACCTGCTCCGCCAAGGTGAACAGTTGATCGTTGTTCCAGTCCAGGCTGGCGTTGGCGAACAACCCGGTGAAGAAAGCCTGGCCGAAGCCGGATTCGGCGGCGCAGGCGAACCCGTTGCCCGCCGACACCGACCCGGGATCGTGGAAGGTCAGGGGGTAGAACCGGACCGCCGCCTGCCCGCGCTGCTGGGCCTCGCTCAACACGGCGCCGTAGTTCTGCTCGAACTGGGCGCAACCCGGGCAGTGGAAGTCGGCGTAGAGATCGATCTGGACCGGCGCCTCGGCCGATCCGAACACCACCGGCTGACCGTCCACCAGGGTCACCGGGGTGGCACTGCCGCCGGCGCTGGGACCCGCGCTCGGTTGCTGGCTGACCCGCCAGGCCTGAAAGCCGATGCCGCCGCCGATCAGCGCCACGACGATCACCACGGCCGCGATGGCCAGGTTCCGGCGACTACGCTTCCGCTGTTCCGCCTGGACCTGGGCGAGCCGGGCGGCCTCCCGGGCACTGGCCTTGCTCACTGGAGATCCTCCCGACCACGACTGTCCAGGGACAGTTTGCTGGCTGGGCGCCAGATCAGCCAGCCGCACAGGGCCAGCAAGCCGAGATCGCGGATGATCTCGGCGGTGTACCGGGTCTCGCCCGGGGCCACCTCGCCGCCCCCGCCGAAGCAGCCACAGTCGATGCTCAGGCCCCGGGCGGCCGCCGACGCGACGGCGACGATGAAGAGAAGGAACAGGACCCCCGCCGCGACGGCAACCTGTCGGGTGAACAAGCCGGCGACGAGCAACAGCCCGAGCGCGATCTCCAGGAACGGCAATCCCCAGCCGACGATGCTCACCAGGCTTTCCGGGAGCAGCTCGTACGCCCGCACCGCGGCCACCGACGTGGCCGGATCGACCACCTTGAGGGCCCCGGCGGTGAGCAACACACCGGCGACCAGCAGCCGGGCGGCCGTGGAGATCCAGGGCAGCACGGGTTCCAGGCGGCTCCGGGTGAGCAGACGGGTACTCACCGGGAACGCTCCACCAGCAGCCCGTAGTCGTGCTTGAGGTCGGCGATCGTGTGGTTGTGCGGGGTCCAGAGCACGACCCCACGATGCTCGGAGTCGAACCCGATCACCTGCGCGGAATGGCCGACGTCGTAGCCGCCGCTGGGCAGTTTCTTGGTGCCGGAGATGTCCACGCCCACCCGGCGGGCCACCTGCTTGATGGTCGACAGATCGCCGGTCAACCCGACGAAGCTCGAGTCGAACCGATCGAGATAGGCCGCGATCTTGGTCGGGGTGTCCCGGGCGGGGTCGGTGCTGACGAAGACGACCTGGACCTGGTCCCGAACTCCGGCGTCGCTGCGCTGAAGGGCGGTCGCGACTTCCGCCAGGACCGCCCGGCACACGTCCGGACAGTTGACGTAGCCGAAGAACAGCAACATCACCGGCTTGGACGGCGACGTGCGCAAATTATAGGGACTGCCCGAATCGTCGGTCAGACGCTGGTCGGGCAACTCGTACGGATCGGTCAAAGCGGTTCCCGCCAGATACCCGTTCTGATCCGTCGACTGCACGATCGCGTTCTGAGCGGGGGGTGCGCAGCCGGCGACGACGAGGACCATGAGCAGCGCCAAGGCCGCCGACGCGGCGACCGGCGCCGGGTGTCGGACGGGTCTTCTCACGTACCCACCAACCCGACGGCGGCGCCGGAAGTTCCCCGGTCGGCTGATCGCCCGGCCTGGTTGCTGCGGACCCCGGCAGCCAGATCGGCGACGACCGCCCGCAGGCCCGACAGGTCGTCGGGTGCCCCGCGTTCCTCGGCCTCGAGCAGGGTTGCGACCAGAGCCGATCCGACGATCACCGCGTCGGCGTACGCGGTCACTTCGGCCGCCTGGACCCCGTTGGACACTCCCAGCCCGACGCCGACCCGAGCCCGCGGGTCGGCAGCGCGCACCCGGCGCACCAGCTCGGGCGCCGCACTCGAGCTCTGCGTCCTGGCCCCGGTGACCCCCATCACCGACGTCGCGTACACCCACCCACGGCAGGCGGCCACCGTGCTGGCCAAGCGCTCGTCGCTCGAGGAGGGCGACACCAGGAAGATCCGGTCCAGGTCGTGGGCGTCGGAGACGGCGAGCCACTCCTCCGCCTCATCGGGGGTGAGATCCGGGGTGATCGCCCCGGCGCCACCGGCCGAGGCCAGGTCCCGGGCGAAGGCGTCGGGCCCGTAGCGCTCGATCAGGTTCCAGTACGTCATGACCACGGCCGGCGTGCCGGTCTGGGCCACCGCCTCGACGGCGGCGAAGGCATCCCGGGTCCGGACGCCGCGCTGCAGCGCGCGGGTGCCGGCACGTTGGATGGTGACGCCGTCCATCATCGGATCGCTGTATGGGAGTCCCACCTCCACCAGGTCGACGCCGTCGGAGGTGCCCGCACCGGTCAGCGCCCGGAGTGCGGCCAGCGATGTCTCGACCGAGGGGTAGCCGACGTGCAGGAATCCAACCAGGGCACCCCGCCCCTGCTCGGCGATCTCGGCGAACCGTCGGCCGGTCCGCCCCTGTTCGATCGGCACGCTCCTAGACCTCTCGTCCCGCGCCGGTGGAGTGTCCGCCCAGTTCCAGGTCGTCGCGCTCGGAGCCGCCCGGCGGCGGTTGGTCGACCTGACCGATCCGGGTCCCCGACTCCGTACCGGTCCCCGTGGTGTCCAGCCCGAACCAGGCGATGGCGGTGTCGACGTCCTTGTCGCCGCGGCCGGACAGACTCACCAAGATCAACGGCGGCGCACCGTTGCGCTGATCTTGGTGGCCCGCGAGCCGTTGGCCGAGCTTCAGCGCCCCGGCCAGTGCGTGCGCGGATTCGATGGCGGGCACGATGCCCTCGGTCTTGGACAACAGCGCGAACGCGTCCATCGCCTCGGCGTCGGTGATCGCCTCGTACGACGCACGCCCGCGGTCGGCCAGCCAGGAGTGCTCGGGTCCCACGCCGGGGTAGTCGAGGCCGGCGGAGATCGAGTGGGAGTCCCTGGTCTGGCCGTCGGCGTCCTGCAGGACGAAGGTCCGCATGCCGTGCAGCACTCCGATCTCGCCCGCGGAGATGGTGGCGGCGTGCCGGCCGGTCTCCACCCCGTCACCACCGGCCTCGAAGCCGTACAGCTGCACGTCCGGATCCGGGATGAAGTCGGCGAAGATACCCAAGGCGTTGGAGCCGCCCCCGACGCAGGCGGCGACCGCGTCCGGCAACCGGCCGTAGCGCTGCAGCACCTGGGCCCGGGCCTCGGTGCTGATCACCCGCTGGAACTCTCGCACCAGCAGCGGAAAGGGATGCGGGCCGGCCACGGTACCGATCAGGTAATGGGTGTGGTCGACCGAAGCGACCCAGTCCCGCATCGCCTCGTTCATCGCGTCCTTGAGGGTCTGAGTGCCGGATTCGACCGCGACCACCTCGGCGCCGAGCAGTCGCATCCGGGCCACGTTCAGCGCCTGCCGTTCGGTGTCCACCTTGCCCATGTAGACCGTGCACTCCAGGCCGAAGAGCGCGGCGGCGGTGGCGGTGGCCACGCCGTGCTGGCCGGCGCCGGTTTCCGCGATCACCCGCGACTTGCCCATCCTCTTGGTCAACAGGGCCTGACCCAGCACGTTGTTGATCTTGTGCGAACCCGTGTGATTGAGGTCCTCCCGCTTGAGCAGGATGAGCGGTTTGGGATCCGCGGCTGCGTGCTCGGCGAAACGCCTCGCCTCCGTGATCGGGGTCGGCCGCCCGGTGTAGTCGGCCAGCAAGCCGGCCAGTTCGGCCTGGAACTCGGGGTCGTGCTGCGAGGACCGGAACTCGCGCTCCAGCTGGTCCAGGGCGGCGTACAAGGCTTCGGGTACGAACTTGCCGCCGAACCGCTCGAAGTGGCCGCTTCCGTCGGGCAGCACGGCAGACTCCGGGGTTGCCGGGACGGTCGAGGTCATCTGGTTTCCTTCGGTCGAGACGGCTCAGGTCGCCAGCATCCGACGTTACCCGGCGTTGCGCCCTGGCCATGCATCGCCGCGTTGAATCGCGAGCGGTGCTTTCCGGGGTTGCGGAGCGCGGTGAATCAGCCCTTGTGGATAGCCGGATGCGAGCCGGCGGCGACCAGGTCGGCGACACCGCTGCGGGCGTCCCGGCTGCGCACGAGCGCCTCGCCGACCAGGACCACGTCGGCGCCCTCGCGGGCGAGATCGATCACGTCGTGCGGACCGCGTACGCCGGATTCCGCGATCCGCACGATCGGATCCGGAATCAGCGGGGCGAGCTTGGCGAAGGTGGTCAGGTCGACCTCGAGGGTCTGCAGGTTCCGGGCGTTCACCCCGATGACCTGAGCACCGGCGTCGACGGCGCGGTGCACCTCCTCGGCGTCGTGCACCTCGACCAGCGGGGTGAGCCCGATCGAGGTGGCCCGCTCGATCAGGCAGATCAGCTCGTGATCGCTGAGCGCCGCCACGATGAGCAGGGCCATGTCGGCGCCCGCGGCCCGCGCCTCGAACAACTGGTAGGCGCTGACGATGAAGTCCTTGCGCAGCACGGGGATGTCGACCGCGACCCGGACCCGGATCAGATCGTCGAGGGAGCCGTTGAAGCGCCGTCCCTCGGTCAGCACCGAGATGGCAGCGGCTCCGCCGGCCTCGTACTCGACGGCCAGCCCAGCCGGGTCGGCGATCTCGGCGAGTTGGCCCTTGCTGGGACTGGACCGCTTGACCTCGGCAATCACCGATACCCCGGTTCCGCGGAAGATCGGCATCGGGTCCAATGCGGGATCGACGTGTCGGGCGCGCTCCTTCAGCCGGTCGAGATCCACGTCAGCCTGGCGGCTGGCGAGGTCTTCTCGGACCCCGGCGATGATGTCGTCCAACGCACCCACGTCTAAGTCACCTCAGTTTGCGCCGTAGCCCATTTTCTGGAGCACGACCGTGACGATCAGGGCGACCACCACAAGGCCCACCGCGACCCAGAAGAACACCCAGTTGCCCATCACCAGCGCGATCCCTCCTAAGAGGAACGCCACCATGCCGATGATGGTTCCGGCCCAGGCGGCCCCGGTTCGACCGTGGTGGACATGCTTCACCGGCTTGCGGGTCTGCGAAGTCTCGGTCATCTCTCCTCATTCCGCCGTCGCGTTGACGGCCCCGAGCTCGGTTCAGCTTCGGGCCGTGGCTTGGCTTGCTCGTCCCGTAGAGTCTTGCCCCCCTCGACCGGCGAGTCTCTCCGCGTGTCATCCATTGTGGCTGTTGCGGTGTCTCTCTGCGCATGGGGGTCGACCTGCACCTGGGGGTCGATCGGTGCTGCCGGCGTGTCGTCCTCCGGCTCGACGGTCGGATCCTGTCCGGCGTCGAGGGCTCGCCACACCAGGCTGGGATCGGCCATGGCGGTCTGCGCCTCTGGTCCCGCCGTCGGGGCCGCGGTCGGGATCGACGGTTCGCCGGGCCGCTGGAAGCGTTGCCCCCGCTGCGGCCACCGCGGCGCGCCACGCCAGAGCAGGACCGCGCCGGCGGCCACGAGCACGCCGGCGGCGGCGTAGATCCACGGCCAGGCGGTGCCGGAGAGGCTGAACTGCTCCACCAGGCTCACCTGCCGAAAGCGCGAGCGCACCGCAGCCTCGCTGGGCTGCTGTCCGAGTGCGCCCAACACCGCGCCCGCGGCGCCCGTCAGCCCGAGCAGGATCGCTACCACCCGGCGGCCGGTTGCGGCCAGCACGAGGGTGAGGAGCACTCCCGCCAGGACCACCACCGCCAGCGCCTGGCTGAGTCCGCCGGTCACGTCGGACCCCGAGAAGGCCACCGTCGCCCCGGCGCTCTCCGCGCCGTCACCCACCGCACGCCACCAGGGCTGCGCGGAGGCGACCAGCGCCAGCAGTCCAGCTGCCGCCAGCCACGCCAGGACGGTCGTCCGCCGGGTCATCGCGCCGCAGACTCTGTGGCCTTGTCCGGCGTCACCTGGATCGGCCGGAACGATTGGGCCACGGCGATGGCCCGCACCACGGCCGCCGCCTTGTTCTGGGACTCCTGATCCTCGGTCGGCGGATCGGAGTCGGCGACGATCCCGCCGCCGGACTGCACGTAGGCCACCCCGTCGACGAGCAGCGCCGTCCGGATCGCGATCGCGGCGTCGGCATCACCGGCGAAATCGAGGTAGCCGACCACCCCGCCGTACAGGCCGCGCCGCGACACCTCCAGTTCGTCGATGATCTCCATGGCCCGCACCTTCGGGGCGCCAGACAACGTGCCCGCCGGGAAGGCGGCCAGGATCACGTCCAACGCACTGCGGCCCGGGCTGACCAGCCCCCGTACGGTCGACTCCAGATGCATGATGTGGCTGTAGCGGCGGACATCCATGAACTCGATGACCTCGACCGTCCCCGGCACACAGACCCGGCCGAGATCGTTGCGGCCCAGGTCGACCAGCATCACGTGCTCGGCGCGCTCCTTCGGATCGTTCAGCAGCTCGGCCTCCAGCGCGGCGTCCTCGGCCGGGTCGGCGCCTCGGGGTTTGGAGCCGGCGATGGGATGGGTGACCGCGACCTCGCCCTGCACGGTGACCAGGGCCTCGGGCGAGGACCCGACGATGTCGAACCGATGACCCGCGGAATCCTCGAGCCGCAGCAGATACATGTAGGGGCTGGGGTTACTGAGCCGCAGCACCCGGTAGATGTCCAGGGCGTCGGCGGTGGTGTCGACCTCGAAGCGTTGGCTGACCACGATCTGGAAGGCCTCCCCGGCCTTGATCTCCTCCACCGCAGCCGCCACCGCCGCCTGGTACTCGGCCGAGCTGCGCTGGCGCCGGACCGGGAGTTCGTGGTCGTGCTCAGCCGCGACCGCCGAGGAGGCCACCGGCTCAGCCAGCAGCCGGGTCATCTCCTCGACCCGGGCGGCCGCGTCGGCGTACGCCTCATCGACGCGCTCGTCAGAATCGTCGTAGTTGATGGCGTTGGCGACCAACCAGACAACGCTTCGGTGGTGGTCGAGCACGACCAGATCCGAGGCCAGCACGAAGGCCAGTTCGGGGATGTCGAGATCCTTCGGATTATTGTCCGGCAGTCGCTCCACCCGGCGGACCGCGTCGTAGCTGAGGTAGCCGACCAGCCCCGAGGTGAAGGGCGGCAACGTCTCGTCGCGCGGGGTGTGCAGCAGCCGTACGGTCTCCCGGACCGCCTGCAGCGGATCACCACCCGCCGGGAGTCCGGCGGGCCGTCGCCCCGACCATGACGCCTCCCCGTCCACCTCGGTCAGGACCGCCGCCGCGCGCACCCCGATGAAGGAGTATCGCGACCACACGCCCTGCTCGGCGGACTCCAGCAGGTAGCTGCCCGGCCGATTCCGGGCCAGTTTCCGGTACAGGCCGATGGCTGATTCGCCGTCGACGAGAAAGCGTCGATAGACCGGGATGACCCGCCGATCGCGAGCGGCGGCCCGGAAGTCGGCCAGGCTGGGCTCCATCACTCCGGCCGCCCCGCCGCCTCGACCGGACGGTCGGCGACGACAGCCGGGAGCACGCGGTCGTCGAAACAGGTCCGGGCTCCGGTGTGGCAGGCGGGACCCTCCTGATCCACGGTGACGAGGACCGTGTCGCCGTCGCAGTCCAACCGGACTTCGCGGACCCATTGGCGGTGCCCGCTGGTCTCCCCCTTCACCCACAGGGTGTCGCGGCTCCGGGAGAAAAACGTCGACCGTCCCGACGTCAAGGTCTGGTGCAGGGCCTGGTCGTTCATCCAGCCGACCATCAACACCTCGCCGCTGCCCGCCTGCTGGATGACCGCTGTGATCAGGCCGCGGCTGTCCCGCTTGAGCCGAGCGGCGATGTCGGGATCGAGTTCAGAGGTCTGCACGCGTCCATTCTCACCGGCTCGCGGCGCGGGCGCCGACCTTCGTCCGCGCTCGGCGGCGGCTCTCGTCCCCGTGAACGGGGGCTAGCATGGTCGCTTGTGACGTTTGCCAAATCCGAGCGTGCCGCCCTGTGCGACCTCCTCGACGAGGTCGGGCCGGATGCACCGACGCTGTGCGAAGGCTGGCAGACCCATGACCTCGCCGCCCATCTCTGGATCCGGGAGACCGATCCCATCGGAGCCAGCGCGATCGTGGCCAAGCCCCTCGCCGGGCTTCTCGAACGCCGGATGGCGGAGGTCAAGCAGCGCTGGGAGTTCTCCGAGTTGGTCGACCGGGTCCGTAACGGCCCGGCCCGCTTCTCGGTGTTCGCGTTGCCCGGTGTCGACGAACCGGCCAACAGCACCGAGTTCTTCGTCCATCACGAGGATGTCCGCCGGGCCGGCGACCATCCGCAGACCTCGCGTGATCTGGGTCAGGAGATCGAGGACTTCATCTGGCGGCGGCTGAAGCTCCTCGGTCGCGCCTTCTTCCGGCGGGCTCCGGTCGGGCTGGTCCTGGAGCGGCTCGGCACCAACGACGCCTACGAACCCGACACGATCCGGGCGGTGAGCGGTTCACCGATCGTCACCATCGTCGGCCAGCCGAGCGAGTTGCTGCTGTTCGCCCAGGGACGGACCGGCGTCGCCGAGGTGAAACTCGTCGGCGAGCCCGACGCCATCGATCGGCTGTACGGCACCGATCTCAGGTCCTGAGGAACTTTCTGGAGGCGTGATGACCGAGCTGGACACCGGCCCACGCGCTGACCTGGAAGCGCTCGAGCAGGTCTGGGACGCCCACACGGCCGCCGAGTTCGTCACCACCGATCTGGACGCGACCATGGCCACCATGTCCGAAAATCCGGTCGTCCTCCACGTGGCCACCTCGGTGGGCGCGTGCGGCCGGGAGGCGGTCCGGCGGTTCTACGCGGAGTACTTCATCGGCCACCAGGCCGCCGACATGTCCCTGGAGCGGACGTCGCGTACGGTCACCGCGGATCGGGTTGTCGACGAGATGATCATCTCCTTCACGCATGACGTCGAGATTCCTTGGATCATGCCGGGCGTGGCTCCGACCGGACGCCGGGTGGTGGTCGGCATCGTCACCGTCATCGGAATGTCGCAGGGGCTGGTCGACAGCGAACACATCTACTGGGACCAGGCCTCCGTGCTGGCCCAGGTCGGCCTGCTGGAACCGACGGGGCTCCCGGTGGTAGGGGCCGAGCAGGTTCTTCCGCTGGGACGTGGTGCCGGTCCGGAAACTTTCAACGCTCTGTTGTCCTAGGCGTTGTCGCCGACCTGAGGCCGACTCCGTCGAGCCGATCCCTGCTTGTTTCGACCCGCCAGACTGGGGCGCATGGGAAGGCGCAGAGGCCGCAGCATCGGCCGGGCCCGTCCGAGCGGGATGGCGACTTTGATCATGGTGGCCGCACTGGTGCTGAGCGGCTGTGCCGGTGGAGCCCCCTCGACCCCGTCCGCTGATGTCCGTACGGCGGCGCCCACCGGCTCCGCGAACGCCGGCCGGCTGGACGAGGTGGTCCGCGGTCTCACCTCGCCGTGGGAGGCGTTGGCCCTGGACGACGAGTCGCTCCTGGTGAGCGAGCGGGACACCGGCAGGATCGTCCGGGTGGACGGCGACCGCGTGACCGAGGTGCGCCGGCTCGCCGAGGTCGACCCGGGCGGTGAGGGCGGGCTCCTGGGGCTCGCACTCAGCCCGGATCGGGACACCCTGTTCGCCTACTTCACCGCTGCCGAGGACAACCGGATCGTCGCGATGTCCTGGAACGGGACCGAGCTGGGCGAACCGCGAGTGATCCTCGATGGGATCCCCAACGGCGGTCGGCACAACGGCGGCCGGATCGTAGTCGGTCCGGACGGGTTCCTCTACGTCGGCACCGGTGAGGTGGGCGACACCCGGTTGGCCCAGGACCGGGCCTCGCTCGGCGGGAAGATCCTGCGGATCACCCTGGAAGGTCAGCCGGCACCCGGTAATCCGTTCGGGAGTGAGGTCTGGAGCTACGGGCACCGCAACGTCGAAGGGCTCGCCTTCGACCCCGACGGTCGGCTGTGGGCCAGCGAGTTCGGCGAGCAGAGCTGGGACGAGCTGAACCTGATCACCAAAGGGTCGAACTACGGCTGGCCGGAGGTCGAAGGCTCCGGCTCCGGCGAAGGGCTGACCAATCCCAAGGTGGTCTGGAGCACTGATGAGGCCTCCCCCGCCGGGCTGGCCTACGCCGACGGCGCTCTCTGGATGGCGGCTCTGCGGGGCGAGCGGCTCTGGCAGATCCCGGTCTCCGGTACGGATGTCGGTGAGCCGCGGTCCCACTTCGACGGCGAACACGGGCGAATCCGTACGGTCACGCCGACCCCCGGCGGTGGCGCGCTGCTGGTGGTGACCTCGAACACCGACGGGCGTGGCGACGTCCGCGACGGCGACGACCGGATCTTCCGAGCGATGCGCCTGGCTTGATTGAATCCATTGGTGCGCACCTGCGGCCCGTTGCCACGCCGAAGAATGGGCGACGCAACGCGAGGGCGCACTCCGCTGCCTTGCTCACGGGCTCGTCGTCGCCTCGCCATTGACCAGCACCGCACCGAGCCGACAGCAGTGGAATGTCGACATCGATCGCCGCCGAGGAGTTCACCGCCGAGGGCTATCCGGTCATCCGCATCACCGCCGCCCGCATGCGGCGGCCCCGCCACGTGGTGGGCAAGGTGTTCGCCGCCCTTCGGCAACGTGGTGAGCGCGGAGCCAGCTCCCGCTGTTCCATTCCGAGTGGAGCGCGGCCTCCTCGAACTCAGTGCGCAGGGCGGCCCGAGACAGGGATCTCCAAGCGGACCGTAACTGCGCACCGACGCGGCCGGCGCGATCGACGGTTCGGTTTGGCGGGGCGACCCGCAGTGGGAACTGGTCGCCGACGTGCACCCCGTACAGGCGCAGTCCAGTGACGCTCACCGCGATGATGTCGGGCGGCAGCACCGACGGGCCGCCTGGAACTGTTCGACGAAGGAACGAGCCGAGCCGCCGGCGACATAGACGCCCCGGCGGACCCGGCCGAACCGTTTCCGCGCAGCACAGCCCGGGTGAGCCCGAGATCGACGGCGCGGGCACCCGTGAAGGGCCCCGTGGTCAACTGGTCCGGCAGTTCCGCAGGCATGCCGACCAGCCTGGCGGGCGAGCCGGCGCCCGCACCGCGAGAACTGAATCTGTGGACGGCCCCTGGGACCGCGACGTCCAGGTGTGCAGAAGTTGCGGGGCCCAGCGCGCGGGGACCAGCCACAACTGCACACAGAGGCACAAAGAACACCCATGCGGCTGGGCCACCAAGCGGTCACGGCCTCGTAACACGCCGGGACTACATTGAGGACGGATGTCTGCTGAGCTCACGCTGGGTGCCGAGGAAGAGCTGCACCTGATCGATCTCGAGAGCTGGCAGCTGTCGGCGAGAGCTCCCCAGCTGCTGTCTCGGCTGCCGAGCGCCAATTACTCGGCGGAGATCCAGCGCACCACGGTGGAGACCAACACCGATGTGGTGGACAGTCTTGACGGCTTGCGCGCCGAACTGCTGCGGCTGCGGCGGGGATTGACCGAGGTGGCGGCAGTCGAAGGGCTGGGTGCGGCCGCGGTCGGCACGGCTCCCCGTTCCGGCTTCGCCGACTTCGAACTGACCAGCACTGGACGGTACGGACGGATGCAGGAGCAGTACCGGCTGCTGGTCGATGAGCAGCTCATCTGCGGTCTGCAGATCCACGTCGGGGTATCCGACCGGGATCTGGCGGTGGCCATCATGCAGCGGGTGGCCCGGGATCTTCCGGTGCTCTTGGCGCTCTCGGCCAGTTCGCCGTACTGGAACGGCCTGGACACCGGGTACGCCAGCATCCGGACCATCATCTGGCAGCGCTGGCCCAGCGCCGGTGCGACTGGGCCGCTGGCGTCGGCCGAGGCGTACGACTCGCTGATCCGCGACCTGATCAACACCGGGGTCATCGCCGACGCGAAGATGGCCTATTTCGACGTCCGGCCCTCGGCGCACGCCCCCACGCTCGAGCTACGGGTCTGCGACGCCTGCCCGATCGTCGACGACGCGGTGTTGATCGCCGGGCTCTTCCGGGCCGCGGTGCGCCGGGCTGAGCTGGACATCGCGAACGCTCGGCCGTTCGAGCCGGTCGCCGTACCCATCCACCGAGCGGCGATCTGGCGGGCCGCCCGTGGTGGTCTGGCCAGTGAGGTGCTCGACCACACCCTTCACCCCCAACCGATCCCGGCGGACCGGGCGGTCCGCGCGATGGTCGCCCGGCTGCGCCCACAACTGGAGGAACTGGGTGACTGGGATCAGGTCAAGTTTCTGACCGACACCTCGCTTGGTCGGGGCAACTCCGCCGATCGGCAGCGGGCCGCCCTGGCCGAGCGCGGCGAACTCGACGACGTGGTGCAGCTGGTCGTCGAGGAGACCAGGGGTCCCGCCGAGGGCCTCGCGCCCGCCGCCCCCGCCATGCGTACCTATCGTTTGCGCGCAGGCGATGAGGCCGTGGGCCTCGGACAACGCCCGCGGCCGGTCTACCACGACATCGTCGACTTCTACCGGCAGGCCGGCGCCGCCGAACGCGAGCAACGGGGAATTCAGCGGGACAAGTGGAGCCTCGAAGCCGGGATGACTTTCGGCGTCGAATCCGAGCAACGTCCGTTCGCGGTGGATCTGATGCCGCGGGTGGTCAACGAGCACGAGTGGAAGAACCTTTCGGACGGGTTGCTCCAACGGGCCCGGGCGGTGGAGTACTTCCTGCAGGACGTGTACAGCGATCAGCGAGTGCTGTCCGACGGCATCCTCGATCGCGACCTTGTGCTGAACTGCCCCGGCTGGCGCCAAGAGGCGACCCGGCTGCCGCCCGGCACGGTGCGGGGATCGGTCATGGGTTTCGACCTGGTCCGCAACGAGTTCGGCGGCTGGCGGGTGCTGGAGGACAACCTGCGCAACCCGAGCGGGGCCGCGTACGCGCTGGCGATCCGGGACCTGATGGACGCGGTCCTCCCCGATCTGCCCCGGCCGGCCGGTCTGCTCGACCCGGCCGAGTCGCTGCCCGCGCTGCGCGACTGCCTGCTGGACGGCTTCGGGCCCGACGGTAACGCCGCGCTGCTGTCCAGTGGGGCGGGAAGCTCAGCCTGGTTCGAGCATCAGTTGCTTGCGGAACGGGCCCGACTGCTGCTGCTCACCGCCGACGACCTTCAGGTCCGGGACGGGCGGGTCGTCGCGCACGGCGAGACGCCGGTCGACGCGCTCTATCTGCGGCTGGACGACGAACTGGTCGACCTCACCAACTCGGCCGGCCAGCCGATCGGGGCCGACGTCTTCGAGGTCGCGGTGGCCGGTCGGGTTCGGCTGGCCAACGCGCCCGGCAACGGGGTGGCCGACGACAAGAGCATGTACTGCTACGTCCCCGAGCTCATCGCCTACTACCTGGACGAGCGACCGGTGCTGGAATCGGTGCCGACCTACCGGACCAGCGACGCCGCCGAGTGCCGCATCGTGCTCGAGCGGGTCGGCGAGTTGGTGACCAAGCCGGTCGACGGCCACGGTGGACTGGGCGTTCTCATCGGCCCGGACGCATCGGCGTCTCAGGTGGCGGCGCGCCGGGCCGAGATCGCCGCCCAGCCGGAGCGCTGGGTCGCCCAGGAGGTCGTCGCCCTCTCCTCCCATCCGACCTTCGCCGGCGAACTGCTCGAGCCTCGCCACGTCGACCTCCGCGCCTTCGTCTACCTGTGGGGCACCGAGCAGGGGCAATCCCGACTCGCCCACCTGGCCCTGACCCGCGTCGCGCCGGAGGGCAGCCTGGTGGTCAACTCGTCCCGTGGCGGCGGCGCCAAAGACACCTGGATCATCGGAGAGTCGAAATGAGCAGTGATGCAGCACCTGACCTCCCCGAACGTCGGCAAGGCCGGACCCTGATGCGGCCTGGACGAGGAGAGAGGGCAGACACGCTTTTCGTCTGTCCGAACGACGAGGAAGGCCGTATCTGGTGGGTCCGGCCGTGCGCGAGGGGAGCCAAATAAAAGTGTGCGGGTTGGCTGGTGAACTGAGATTCGACGGCCGGACCGCCGACGTGGCCGCGCTCGAGAAGATGAGCGGCTGCCTGGCGCCGCGAGGCCCGGACGGTTCCGGGATCTGGGCTCACGGCCCGGTCGCGTTCGGGCACCGGCGGCTGTCGATCATCGACCTCAGCGTGGCCGGCTCGCAGCCGATGATCGACCCCGGGCTCGGCTACAGCGTGGTGTTCAACGGCTGCATCTACAACTACCAGCAGCTGCGCGCCGAGTTGGAGACCGCCGGCTACACCTTCTTCTCCACCTCCGACACCGAGGTGATCGCGAAGGCGTATGCGCAGTGGGGCGCCGACTGCGTCAGCCACTTCTTCGGGATGTTCGCCTTCGCCCTGTACGAGCACCGCACCGGTCGGCTGGTCCTGGCCCGGGACCGGCTGGGGATCAAGCCGATCTACCTGGACCAGACCCGGGATCGGCTCCGGTTCGCCTCGACGCTGCCGGCTCTGCTGGCCGGCGGCGGCACCGACACCTCGATCGACCCGACCGCGCTCGCCTGCTACATGAGCTTCCACTCGGTGGTGCCGGCGCCGCGGACCATCCTGAACGGCATCCGCAAGCTCCCGCCGGCCACGGTCCGCACCGTCGAGCCCGACGGTACGAGCTCCGACTGGCTGTACTGGGAGCCGGAGTTCAGCCGGGATCCGGCCCAAGCCGACTGGACCGAGCAGGACTGGGAGGAGGCGCTGCTGGCCTCGCTGCGCACCGCGGTGGATCGGCGGATGGTGGCCGACGTCCCGGTGGGTGTGCTGCTGTCGGGCGGCATCGACTCCAGCCTGGTCGTTGCGCTGTTGGCCGAGGCCGGCCAGCACGGCCTGCAGACCTTCAGCATCGGCTTCGAATCGGCCGGCGGCGAGTCCGGCGACGAGTTCGAGTATTCGTCCCTGGTGGCTGAGCGGTTCGACACCGATCACCACAAGATTCCGATCCCCAGCTCCCGGCTGCTGCCCGGGATCGACGCCGCGATCGGGGCGATGAGCGAACCCATGGTCAGTCACGACTGTGTCGCGTTCTACCTGCTCAGCCAGGAGGTCGCCAAGAGCGTCAAGGTCGTGCAATCCGGCCAGGGGGCGGACGAGGTGCTCGGCGGCTACGACTGGTACCCGCCGCTGGCCTCGGTCGCTCGCGAGGATGCCGTCGAGGCGTACGCGTCGGTGTTCTTCGACCGGCGCTGGGGCGGGGTCGGCGAGTTGTTGATGCCGGAGTGGCTGACCGACCACGACGCGCCGACGGCCTACATCACCGAGCGGTTCGGCCGGCCCGGGGCCCAAACCGCGGTCGATGCCGCGCTGCGCAACGACACCACGATCATGCTCGTCGACGACCCGGTGAAGCGGGTGGACAACATGACGATGGCCGCCGGGCTCGAGGCCCGGGTGCCGTTCCTCGACCACGAGGTGGTGGAACTGTGCGGCCGGATCCCACCGGAGCTCAAGCTGTCCGACGGCGGCAAGGGAGTGCTCAAGCGGGCGGCCCGGGGGGTCGTTCCGGACGAGGTGATCGACCGCACCAAGGGCTACTTCCCGGTTCCGGCGATCCGTCAGCTCGAGGGGCCGTACCTCGAGCGGGTGCGGGACGCCCTCACCGATCCGGCGGCGAAAGAGCGCGGCCTGTTCCGGCCCGAGCCCGTCGAGCGGATGCTGGCCGACCCCAACACGAACCGTACGGTGCTCGGCTCCAACGCGCTCTGGCAACTCGCCCTGCTGGAAATGTGGCTGCAGCACCATGAGATTCGCTGACCCACCTCGCCGGTGTGGCCCGAGGTCGCTTCGCTCCCGCCCCTCTTTCGCTGACCCACCTCGCCGGTGTGGCCCGAGGTCGCTTCGCTCCCGCCCCTCTTTCGCTGACCCACCTCGCCGGTGTGGCCCGAGGTCGCTTCGCTCCCGCCCTTCCGTCCCTCTAAGCTGCGGCTCGTGACGCTGTCAGGGGTCAGGCGCGGACTACGCACCAGATGACGGCGCCCGAACTCAACGGGCAGCAGCGCCCACTCGACGACGCGGTCACACTGGCCGAGGAGCTGGTCAACGCCTGGGGAAGCTGGGGTCCGACGCTGAGCCCGCACGCCGAGCAGATGGCCTTCATCAGCGACCGGACCGGCGTGCCCCAGGTCTGGGTGCAGGACCTCCGTCTCGACGGCACGTACGACGAGCCGACCATGATCACGCTCTCCGACGATCCGGTGGTGTCGGTGAACTGGTCGGCCGACGGCGCCTGGCTGGCCTGCTCGGTGGCCACCGACGGCGGGGTTCGCACCCAGGTGTGGGTGGTGCGCCCGACCGGCAGCGACGCCCGCCGGGTCGCCGGGTCGGCCGACGTGCACGCCGAACTCGGTCCGTGGACCCGCAGCGGTCACCGGGTCACGGTGATCATCCCCGACTCGCGCCCCGACCATCCCACCCAGTGTTATCTGGCCAATCCGGCGTCGGGCGAACTGCACCCGTTGGCCGAGGGCGATCTGCTCAGTGTGCTCGACATGTCGGTGGACGAGCACCTGGTGATCTTGCGGGACGGTCAACGCGGCAAGCAGTTCTGCGTCGTGGTGGACCGGGTCGCCGACGAAGATCATCCACTGCTGCCCTTTCCCGCCACCGGCTCGACCGAGAAGGCCATCATCCGGCCGGCTCCACCGGGAGACGCCCGACCGCTGATCGCGTACGTGTCGACCGACGCGGCCCTACCCCGCCGGCAACTGGTCGCGGTCCCCCTGGGTCCGAAGGGCTGGCGCGGCACCTCCGGGGTGTTGGCGGCCCGGGAGGACGCCGAGCTGGAAGGCCTCGACGCCGACGACGCGGGCCGGTTGCTGTTGCTGGTCTGGAACGCGGCGGGTCGCAGCGAACTGGAGCTGCTGAACACCGTCACCGGCGAGCGCCGGCCCATGACGGGATTGCCCGGAGAGGTCGCCTCCGGCATCGTGCTCAGCCGAGACGGCCGACGGGTGATCATGAGCGTCGAAGGTCCGCACCGGCCGCGGGAGCTCTGGTGCCTCAGCACCCGGACGCTGCAGTGGGTTCGGGTGACCGGCGTTCCCCGGTTGCCGGAGCGTGAGTTGGTGGCCCCGGAACTGATCACGCTGACCGCCAACGACGGCCTGGAGCTGACCGGGTGGCTCTATCGGGCGGGACAGGACGGTCGTCCCGGACCGGCCATGTTGAGCCTGCACGGCGGACCCGAGGCCCAGGAACGTCCGACCTTCTCGCCGCAGCACCAGGCCATGGTGGCCGCCGGGATCACGGTGTTCGCGCCCAACATTCGCGGCTCGTCCGGCTTCGGTCGGGCGTTCGTGCACGCTGACGACGTGCACGGTCGCAAGGACGCCTTCGCCGACGTGGTCTCGTGCGCCGAGCATCTGGTCCGGGCCGGGATCGCCGACCCGGCGCGGATCGCGATCACCGGCCGCTCGTACGGGGGCTATCTGACGCTGGTGGGTCTGGCCTTCTATCCGGGGATCTTCGCCGCCGGCGTGGACATCTGCGGGATGTCGGACCTGCACACCTTCTACACCGACACCGAGCCCTGGATCGCGGCCGCGGCGATCAGCAAGTATGGCGATCCGGAGCGCGACGCGGCCCTGCTGGCCGCGCTTTCCCCGCTGCACTCCGCCGAGAACATCGCCGTACCGCTGCTGGTGGTGCACGGCGAACTCGACACGAACGTCCCGATCGGCGAGGCGCACCAGATCGTGGCCTCGCTGCGCGCGTACGAGCGGCCGGTGGACTACCTGCAACTGGACGGGGAAGGCCACGAGTACCGGCGGGCCAGCTCGCGGATCCTCCTGATCACCCGGATGCTGCACTTCCTGACGGCGCACCTGCTCGGTCCGGGGCGCCTGAGACGCGCGAGCGGCTTCCCAATATCGGCATCGGTTGCCCACGACCGGCGCCCCCTGCCGCACTGAGCTCATGACCGACGCCTCGACCGACACCTCGACCGACACCTCGACCGATACCGCCAGCCATGAGAGCGTGATGGCCGGTGCCGGTTACTACAGCGCCAACTCGCGGCCGCAGCACGTCGCGGCCGAGGTCGCCTACCCGTACCTGATCCGGGCGGCCAACGAGATTCCCGGTCCGCGATCTTCGGTGGCCGCCGTGATCGGCGACTTCGGCTGTGCCGGCGGGGCCAACGAGATGGAACCGATGGGACTGGCGATCGATGGACTGCGGTCACGCCTGCCCGGGACGCCGGTGCAGGTGGTGCACACGGACCTTCCCCAGAACGACTTCGGACCGCTGTTCGAGCTTCTCCAAGGCCCCGGGAGCTACCTCGCCGGCCGCTCCGAGGTGTACCCGGCCGTCATCGGCCGCACCCTGTACGGGCCGCTGTTCCCGGCGGGCACGTTGACGCTCGGCTGGTCGAGCATCACCCTGCACTGGCTGAGCGCCATGCCGGGCACAGTCCAGGACCAGGTGTACGCCAACCTCACGACCGGCGCGGATCGGGAGGCGCTCCGTACCCGCTCGGCCCTGGACTGGGAGCTGTTTCTCATCGAGCGAGCCCGGGAGTTGGTGGACGACGGCCAGTTGGTGCTCGTCGCGGGCGCCTCCCGTCCCGACGGCTCCTCCGGCGCCGAAGCCCTGTTCCGCCTGATCGGCGAGGTGTTCGACGGCATGGTGGCCGATGCGACGCTGAGCGCGGCGGAGGCTGGGCGGATCTTCTACCCGACGTGGAACCGAACACCGCAGGAGTGGCTCGCCCCGTTCGTCGGACCGCTCGGCGACGTCCTCGAGGTCCTCGAACACCGGCTCGACGGATCCGACGACGCCGCCAGCTATCCCCAGTTCGCTCGGGACGGCGACGCCGTCGGCTTGGCGGCCGCCTATGTCCGGTTCGTCCGGGCCATCACCGAGCATCCCTTCTTCCGTTCGTTGGCTTCCGAGCGTCCTCCAGCGGAGCGGGTCGCCGTCGTCGACGAGTTCTACCGGAGACTGCAGTCCGCGCTGGCGCAGCAGCCCGACGCCACCGCCCACTGGCACGTGATATCGCTGCGGATCCGTCGGCGCCCTCGCTCTTGACGGCGGGCTGACCAGCTCCACCGCGCCGCCGAGTCCCAACCAGCGAATTGAAACGACGCGCCGCCACCGGCGCTGGGCGGCCCGCGCAGCCGGTCAACTTGTCTATGCTGCGACCGTGCTCATTCTCGGCCTGATCTTGTTCGGCATGATCGTCGGCGCTGTGGCCCAGCTCATTCTCGGCCGATCGGCCAAGGGCATCGACTGGGGGATGGCGTTCGCGGCCGGGCTGCTCGGATCGTTCGTCGGGGGGCTCTTGATCAGCCTCATCGCCGGCGACGGTCTCGAGCTGCGGCCCAGCGGCATCATCGGATCGCTGGTCGGCGCCCTGCTGGTCACCCTGGTTTGGCAGTGGTGGAAGCGCCGCGCGGGCCGCTCCGCCGCCTGAGCCGCCGCCGGCTGGGCGACCTCAGCTCGGCGGCGGAGGTCGCTTGACCGAGTTCAGCAGCAACTGGGCTACGTCGAGGACCTCGACCTCCTCGTCGGGCCGAACCGGCGTCCTGCTCGGCGGTCAAGCCGTCGGAGAGCATGACCCGGCAGAACGGACAGGCCACGGCGATCTGGTCCGCACCCGTCGCCACCGCCTCCTTGGTCCGGTTGACGTTGATCCGCGTGCCGAGATCCTCCTCCATCCACATCCGCGCGCCCCCGGCGCCGCAGCAGAACGACCGCTCCGCGTTGCGGGGCATCTCGGCGAACGTGGTATCGGGGATGGCGCCCAGCAGTTCGCGCGGCGGCTCGTACACCTGGTTGTGCCGCCCGATGAAGCAGGGGTCGTGATAGGTGATCGTCTTGCCGGACCCATTCGCGCCGTTCGGTCCCGCGGGACTGGGCGCCACCGGGGTGAGCCGGCCGTCGCGGACCAGCCGATTGAGCAGCTGCGTGTGGTGCACCACCTCGAGCTCGACCCCGAACTGGCGGTACTCGTTCTTCAGCGTGTTGAAGCAATGAGCGCAGGTCGCGACCACTTTGGTGGCCTTGGCCTCCTTCAGCGTCTCGGCGTTCTCCATCGCCAGCCCGGCGAAGACGAACTCGTTGCCCGACCGGCGGGCCGGGTCGCCGGTGCAGGTCTCCCCCTTGCCGAGCACGGCGAAGTCCACCCCGGCGGTGTGCAGCAGCTCGGCGACGGCCTGGGTGGTCTTCTTGGCGCGGTCTTCGTACGCGCCGGCGCAGCCGACCCAGAACAGCCACTCGACCTCGGTGAGGTCCTCGACGTCGACGCCGACCTGCTTGACCTCGAACGGCAGCTCCTTGGCCCAGTCCATCCGCGCGTTCGGCGACATGTTCCAGGGGTTGCCCTTCTTCTCCAGGCCCTTGAACAATCCGTTGAGCTGGGCCGGGAACTCCGACTCGACCATCACCTGGTGTCGACGCATGTCCATGATGTGGTCGACGTGCTCGATGTCGACCGGGCACTGCTGGACGCAGGCTCCGCACGACGTGCACGACCACAACACATCCGGGTCGATCACGCCGAACAATTCCCCATCCTCACCCCGGGAGCCGACCAGGGGGCGTTCGGCCTCCTTGATCACGGCCTCGGGCAGGGCGGCCCGGGCCTCCTCCGCCGCCTGCAGATAGGGCGCCTTGGCGTACGCGTGGTCCCGGAGTTCCAAGATCAGCAACTTCGGGGACAGCGGCTTCTCGGTGTTCCACGCCGGGCACTGCGACTGACAGCGGCCGCACTCCGTACAGCTGGTGAAGTCCAGCAGACCCTTCCAGGTGAAGTCCTCGACCTTGCCGACACCGAGCGCCGTGTCCTCGTCCAGGTCCTCGAGCTCGGCGAAGTCGAGCGGCTGGCCCTCGACCATGATCGGCTGCAACTCACCCAGGGCCTGCCGGGTCGGGCTGCGCTTGAACCAGATGTTGGACCAGGCGGTGAACCGGTGCCAGGCCACGCCCATGGTCACGTTACGGGCGATCACGATCAGCCAGGTCATCGAGATGATGATCTTGACCATGGCGACGGCGAAGATCACATTCTCGATCGCGGGCGCGCCCACGGCGAGGAAGGGAACGCCGAGGAACCAGGTGAGGGGGAAGTCCCAGCGGGTGCCCTCCCCCAGCGCGTACTCCAGGCCGCGCAAGATCAAACCGCAGACGACCACGCCGGCGATGACGGCTTCGACGAAGTACGCCTGCCAGAACGTCGAGCCGAAGAACCGGCTCTGACGCCCCTCGCGGCGTGGGTGGTGTCGCTGCCGGACGATGATCAGATAGCCGATCCCGATCAGGGTCAGCCAGGAGAAGATGTCGGCCCACCATTCGAAGACGATCCAGTGACCGATGACCGGCAGTGCGAAGGTCGGGGAGAACAGCTGTCCGTAGGCCGTGGCCACCAGCGAACTCAAGGTGAGGAAACCCACGAACACGAACCAGTGCATGACCCCGATCCGCTTCCACTGCAGCATCCGGGTGTGGCCGAACGTTTCCGCCAGCATGGTGCGCCAGCGGGCAGCCGGGTGGTCCGAGCGGCCGACGGTCGGGCGGCCCAGGCGAATGACTCCGAGCATTGTGCGGACGGCGAGCACGGCGAGGAACACCGCCACCGCCGTGATCGCCAGAGAGACGACGATCGCGACAATCTGCACGAATTCTCCTGTACGTACGCGGGACGCCTCGACCCTAGCCGTTCACACCAGGATTCCCCGGCCTCCCGCACCCGTGGCCGGTCACGAGAGGGAGGCGAACCAGCCGGCCAGGCCGGCCCGGGACACGTGACCGGTCTTCCGCAGAGCGTGGCTCACGTGGTTCTCGACCGTGCGCTCGGACAGGAACAGTTGTTCCGCGATGGCTCGGTTGCTCAGACCGGCGGCCAACAGGCCCACGACCTCGTATTCGCGCTCGCTGAGCCCACCATCGCGGCGGGCGGGACTGGCGACCAGAGCCTCGGCCCGCTCGACTAGCAACCGCAGCCCGTGCTGGCGGGCGAGCCGGACCGCGGTGGCCGCTTCCCGGGCCGCCGGCACCTGCTGGTCGGCCGCCCCCTCCGACCGACGCGCATGAGCGAGCTCGGCGAGGGCCAGGTGACAGGCGGCGACGATCGGCAGCACGTGGCTACCCTCCGCGGCGGCGAGCGCGGCCCGGAGCCACTTCTCGGCCTCGGCGAACTCGCCCCGCAAGGTGGCCTGCCGGCCGAGCTGCAGACTGACCGGCCCGTCGGTGGGTCCCTCCGCGCCGGCGGTTACCCACAGCTCCGCGTACGGCAGGAGCTCGGCGACCAACGCCTCGGCAGAGTCCACGTCACCGAGGGCCACGCAGAGCCGGGCGTGCCCGGCCTGGGCGAGCAGAGACTCCAACACCCCACGTGGCACCTCGTGCACGTGTGGAGCCGGGGCGCGCCAGATCGTCCCGGCCTCGTCGAGGCGTCCTTGGGCCAGCAACAACCCGGCTAGCCAGCCGCGGGCCAGGTATGGCCCCTCGGCCACCGCTCGGCTCACCTCCTGGGTCACCTCCTCCAGATCGACCCCGGTCTGTTCGGCGAGGTAGGAGCGCCAGACCAGGTAAAGGTGGTCCGTCCAGTCGTCCTCGGGCGCCGCGGCCATGGACTCCGCGAGCAGCCCGCGGCAGGACGCGACGTCCCCGTCGGCAAAGGCCAGAGCCCCACGGATCCGCAGCAGGCGGGCGCGCCAGCGCGGCTCCCCGAGCCGGCGCACGACCTGTGCGAGCACTCGGACCTCGGCCTCGGTCCCGATCCGATCACCGAGTTGGCAGAGGGCATCGGTCCGCCACAACAGGCCCCACGCGGTGTACTCGGCGATCCCGGAGCTCCGGCCGATCGCGATCGCCTGTTCGGCCAGGTCGAGCCGGTCGTGCACCGAGTCGACGTCCAGTCGGCGGGCGTGCTCGGCCTGGAGGACGCGGAACCGGGTCTCCGGGTCGTCCACGGCGCCCGGGGCCGGCGACGGGCGCGCCCAGCGACTCTCGGTGTAGGGCTGCATCGCCTCCACCCGACGACGAGCCACCTCGTCGCCGGGGCCCAAGGCCGCCAGTGCCTCGATACAGAGCTCGTGCACCGGCCCGGCCACCTCCCAGGAGTCGGCCGAGCGGATCGTGGTCGCCGCAGCGGCCAGCAGGAGGCGGTCGCCAGCCGACCGGGCCAACGCGGCCACCTCGCAGCAGACCTCCACCGCCTCGCGCACCGCGCCGGCGCGATCCAGGCGGCGCGCCTCGCCGAGCAACGCCTCGGCTCGTTTCCTCGGGTCGGCCCCCGGCGCCGGACGCAGCGGACACGGCGTCATGTTAGCGGCGTGTGCGGAGGGGCACCTTCCTTCCGGAGCCCGGGGCTCCGCGGGCAGCTGAGTGGTCGAGTGCGTGCTGCCACGGATGCCCGGTCGGCCGGGCCGCCCTACCGTCGAAGCCATGACCAGCCAGACCGCCATCCTCAGCAACGCAACCACTTCGAATCTCTCCCGGGCCGGTTGGGTCTGCTTCGCCGGCGGCCTCCTCGGAATCGCCCAGGGCGCCTTCATGCTCCTGATCCAACCGGCGGTCCCGTTCGAACGCTTCAGCTACCCATTGACCCCGACCGGGTACGTGGTCGCCGAACTCACCTTCGCCGCGCAGCATCTGATGCTCGTGGTCGGATTGGTGGCGCTGGCCCGCTCGGCGTGGGCGGCCCGATCTCACCTGGCGCGGGTGGGCTACTGGCTCGCCACCGTCGCGCTCGTGCTGCTGGCCGTCGTCGAAGTCATCTCGCTGAGCGCGGCCAACGCCTCCCTCACCGATCCCGAAGCTGTCCTGATCGTCTCCTTGTACGGCCTCCCCACCCTGCTGGCCGGAGCCGGCCTGGTGCTGGGTGGCGCCGGCCTCGCCCGTTCGAGCGGGCTGACGGGCTGGCGACGGTGGCTGCCGCTCACCGTGGGGGTCTGGGTGTTCGTCCCGATGCTGCCGGCGATCTTCGGCCCGTACGCGGCCGGTCGGCTGGCCCTCATCGGGTGGATGGCTCTCTTCGCGGCGCTGGGCTGGATGATTGCGCGGACGGAGGCTTAACCGCGCAGCGGCCAGGTCGGCTCAGGTGTGGTCGGCCGCCGGCTGCTGTCCCTCGGGCACCTGAGCCGTAATTTCGTCGTAGCCGACCTTGCCCGGTGCCGGACCCGGTGAGTAGATCACCCGAATCACCCCCGTCGGGAACACCTCCGTCGCGGTCACCGCCAGGTGGTACGGCTGGTCGCCGTCGTCGAAGAGTCTGCGGCCCTTGCGGGCGGCGACCGGGTGGACCAGCAGCCGGAGCTCGTCGACCAGCCCGGCAGTGAGCAGCTGCTGCACCACCGAGATGGAGCCGGGGACGAGGATGCCGGTGATGCCCGGATCGGCTTTGAGCGCCGCCACGGCCTCAACGAGGTCGCCGTTGATCACCTCGGAGTTGCGCCAGGAGAACTCGAGCGGCTGACGCGAGACCACGACCTTGCGAATGTCCCCGAGTTGCTTCGCGAACGAGGCGTCCTCGCCACCGGCTGCCTCCCGGTCCGGCCACGCCCCGGCGAAGCTGTCGTAGGTCTCGCGGCCGATGAGCAGTACGTCGGAGGTGTCGTAGTCCTCACCGACGGCGCGGCCCATGTTCTCGTCGAAGTAGGGGAAATGCCAGCCAGGGTCGATCTCGGCCACGCCGTCGGCCGAGATGAACAGAGTCGAGATGAGCTTCGCCATGAAGCGATTCCTTCCATCCGATGCTTACGGGGTAGACCGGCACGAGATCGGAACTTCATCGGGCGCTGCGGGCCTCAGGTGAGGCGCTGCAGGATCAGCTCACGCACCCGGCCCGCGTCGGCCTGGCCGCGCATCGCCTTCATCACCGCGCCGATCAGCGCGCCGGCGGCCTGCACCTTCCCGGCTCTGATCTTGTCGGCGACATCGGGCTGGGCGGCGATCGCCGCGTCGACGGCTTCCGCGAGGGCCCCCTCGTCGGACACCACGGCCAGCCCGCGGGCCGCGACGACCTCGGCGGGGGTCCCCTCCCCCGCCAGGACGCCCTCGAACACCTGGCGCGCCATCTTGTCGTTCACCGTGCCGGCCTCGACCAGCGCCTGAACCCCGGCGACCTGGGCCGGACTGACGCCGAGTTCGGCCAGCTCGACCCCGCGATCTCCTGCGTGCCGGGACAGTTCGGTCAGCCACCATTTCCGAGCAGCCTGCGGCGAGGCCCCGGCTGCCACGGTTTCTTCGATCAGGTCCAGCGCGCCCGCGCTGATCACGTCCCTCAGCTCGAGGTCCGAAAATCCCCATTCGGCGGTGATCCGTTGCAGCCTTTCCGCCGGCGGTTCCGGCAGGGTGCCGCGCAGCTCGTCGACCCACTCCCGCGACGGCGCGATCGGGACCAGGTCCGGCTCCGGGAAGTACCGGTAGTCCTCCGCGGTCTCCTTGCTCCGCCCGGAGGTGGTCACCCCGGTGTCCTCATGCCAGTGCCGAGTCTCCTGTACGACGCGTTCGCCGGCGTCGAGCAGGGCCGCTTGCCGGGTCACCTCGTAGCGCATGGCCCGCTCCACACTGCGCAGCGAGTTGACGTTCTTGGTCTCCGACCGGGTGCCGAGTTCGGTCTGGCCGTTCGGTCGCAACGACAGATTGACGTCGCAGCGGAGTGACCCCTGCTCCATCCGGACGTCTGACACGCCGAGCGCCCGCAGGAGATCCCGCAGCATGGCCACGTATGCGCGAGCCACGATCGGGGTCTTGTCGCCGGCGCCCTCGATCGGTTTGGTGACGATCTCGATCAGCGGCACGCCCGACCGGTTGTAGTCGAGCAGCGAGTGGTCGGCGCCGTGGATGCGGCCCGTCGCTCCACCCACGTGCAGAGACTTGCCGGTGTCCTCCTCCATGTGGGCGCGCTCGATCCCGATCGGGTACGTCCGGCCCTCGACCTCGATCTCCACCTGGCCCTCGTAGGCGATGGGCTCGTCGTATTGGGAGATCTGGTAGTTCTTCGGCATGTCTGGATAGAAGTAGTTCTTCCGTGCGAACCGGCACCATTCGGCGATCGAGCAGTTGAGCGCGAGCCCGATCCGGATGGCGGACTCGACGGCGACGGCGTTGACCACCGGCAGCGAACCGGGCAGCCCGAGGCAGACGGGGCAGGTCTGAGTGTTCGGCTCGGCCCCGAACGCCGTGGAGCAGCCGCAGAACATCTTGGAAGCGGTGTTCAACTCGACGTGCACTTCCAGACCCATGACCGGGTCGTAGCGCTGCAGGGCCTCTTCGTACGGGACCAGCTCCATCGAGGGGCGCGCGGTCATCGAGCGACCTCCAGCTCAGGAATCCGGTCCAGCAACGACCCGTCCCACTGGGTCTCGAGCGCGCGCTCGAGCGCGGCGCCCACCCGATAGAGCCGGTCGTCGGCCATTGGGGGCGCCATCACCTGCAGCCCGACCGGCAGCCCGTTCTCCGGCGCCAGCCCGACCGGGAACGAGGCACTGGCGTTGCCGGCCAGGTTGGAAGGGATGGTGCAGAGGTCGTTCATGTACATGGCCAGCGGATCGTCGACCTTCTCCCCGAGCGGAAACGCGGTGACCGGCGTGGAGGGGGAGACCAGCACGTCGGCCTGCTCGAACGCGGCGGCGAAATCGCGGCTGATCAGGGTGCGCACCTTCTGGGCCTGTCCGTAGTAAGCGTCGTAGTAGCCACTGGAGAGCGCGTACGTGCCCAGGATGATGCGTCGTTTCACCTCGGCACCGAAGCCGGCCTCCCGGGTCACCGCCATCACCTCCTCGGCACTGAGTGTCCCGTCGTCGCCGACCCGGAGGCCGAACCGCATCGCGTCGAATTTGGCCAGGTTCGAGGAGCACTCGGCCGGCAGGATGAGGTAGTAGGCCGGCAACGCGTACACGAAGTGCGGGCAGGAAACCTCCACGATCTCGGCCCCCAGGGAGGCCAGTAGGGAGACCGCCTCGGTGAAGCGTCGCTCGACTCCGTGCGCGTAGCCCTCCCCGCCCAACTCCTTGACGACGCCGATCCGCACACCCGCCACGTCACCCGAGCGGGCCGCCTCGACGACGGGAGGGACCGGGGCATCGATCGAGGTGGAGTCGCGCGGATCGTGGCCGGCGATCACGTCGTGCAGCAGGGCGGCGTCCAGCACCGTACGGGTGACCGGACCCGGCTGATCGAGGCTCGAGGCCAGGGCCACCAGCCCGTACCGGGAGGTGCCGCCGTAGGTCGGCTTCACTCCGACGGTGCCGGTCACGGCCGCCGGCTGACGGATCGAGCCGCCGGTGTCGGTGCCGATGGCCAACGGCGCCTCGAAGGCGGCCACCGCGGCCGCCGACCCGCCGCCCGAACCGCCGGGGATCCGGTCGAGGTCCCACGGGTTGTGCGTCGGGCCGTACGCGGAGTTCTCGGTGGACGACCCCATGGCGAACTCATCCATGTTGGTCTTGCCCAAGATCACCAGGTCGGCGTCGAGCAGCCGCTGGGTCACGGTCGCCGAGTAGGGCGGCATCCAGCCTTCGAGGATTCTCGAGCCGCACGTGGTGGGCGCCCCGGCGTAGGTGAGGACATCCTTGAGGGCCAACGGGACGCCGGCCAGAGGCCCAACCGGCTCGCCGGCCGCGATCTTGCGGTCGACCGACTGCGCCGTGGCGAGGGCCCGATCGGTGTCGACGTAGAGGAAGGCGTGCACCGCACCGTCGACGTCAGCGATCCGGTCGAGGTGCGCCTGAGTGACCTGGACCGAGGTGACCTCGCGAGTCGCGATCTGCGCGGCGAGTTCGGCGGCGGTCCGCCGGATCAATTCGCGCCCTGAGCTTGTCGAGGGGCTCACGCCTCCTCCCCGAGGATCCGCGGCACCCGGAACCGGTCCTGTTCGGCCGCCGGCGCTTGGTCCAGCACCGCCTCGCGGGGCAGCGACGGTGTGACCACGTCGGGGCGGAAGACGTTGGTCAGCGGCAGCGCATGCGAGGTGGGCGGGATGTCGTCGGCGGCCACGTCCGACACGTGGGCCACAGATTCCAAGATCACGTCGAGCTGCGGGGCCAGGTGGGCCAGTTCGTCGTCGGTCAGTTCGATCCGGGCCAGCCGGGCCAGCTCGGCGACGTCAGCAGGGCTCAATGCCACGCGGAGGTGCTCCTTCGGTAGAGGCATCAACGGTCAGGGGCGTCAATTCTAGGGAGTCTCGAGCGGCCGCAGGACCAACCCCGTTTTCAACTTGGGGGTGAAGAAGGTCGACTTGGGCGGCATCAGCAGCCCCTCCCGGGCGGTGCGCTCGATCTCAGCCACGCTGACCGGCCGGGTCAGCACGGCGGCCTCGGCTACCCCGTCGTCGACCGCGGCCAGGGTCTCCGCCAGCCCGTGCTGGTAGGTCACCTCCGCCTCGCCGAGGGTGTACTCCAGCCAGGCACCGTCGAGGTCCCGCACGCCGGCGAACGCACCGGGTTGAGGGACGAGCCGCCAGGTCCGGTCCCGGGTGTACAGCACCAGGAAGCCGTCGCGGCGCATGGCGGTCAGCGTGTCCGGCGTCGGCCGCGAGGTCTCCTCGAGGGTGAAGGTGTCGCTGAACTCCCGATGCAGCCGCCCGTACAGTCGGTTGATCGCCTCCACGCTGAGTTGGTCGGCGATCAGTTCGTTGACGAAGGTCAAGGTCAGCTCGGCCGGGGTGTCGCTCGACCCGGTCGCGGCGCGGATCTCGTCGCGGTAGGTGCGGCTGATCCCGTAACGATGGTGTCCGTCCGCGATGAGGACGTCGTCGCGCCCGACCACTGCGCTGATCTCCGCTATCCGCCGAGGATCGACTACCCGCTCGACCACATGCTCGACCCCGTCCTCCACCACCCGAGCGAGCACCTCGCCCTCCTGACGGAGCGCCTCGGTCAGTCCGGACGCCAGGGACAGTCCCCACACCGGTGAGAGATTGGTGGCGGTGGCCCGGGTCAGGTCCAGCCGGTCGGTGGAGGCCTTCGGCGTGGTGCGCTCGTGCGGGAGAACTCCGCCGGCGCCCTCGTCGACGACTTCGAGCCCGCCCAACACCCCGGAGATGTCCCGGCGCGTTCCGGTAGCGTCCACGAAACGCAGCCGGTAGATCGTGAAGGAGGGTTGGTCGTCCCGGGTCAAAATTCCCTCGTCGCACCACGATCGGAGCACCTTGGCCGCCTGATCGTAGCGGTCCTCCCCGCCGCGCGGGATGTCGATGTAGGTGATGTTGTGGGGCGAGCGGGTCTGCAACTCGTCGACCTGGGCGATCGGAGAGCACGTCGTACGGCGGCGCCACCAGCGGCGACAGATCGGCGGCGGCATAGCGCAGGGCAGGAAAGGGTTCGAAGCGCGGCACGCCGCCCAGGCTTCCATGTGTCCATCAGGCGAACCGCAGCGGCCCGAAACACATTGGTAACCGCGGTGAGCCAAGATGATGCCGTGTTCCTGATGCGTATCGCGCTGCCCGACCGCCCCGGCTCGCTGGGTGCCGTCGCGAGCGCCATGGGCAGCGTCGGGGGCGACATCAACGCCGTGGAAATCGTGGAGAAGGGCGACGGGGTCGTGGTCGACGACTTCATCGTCGACCTGCCTCCGAATCAGCTGCCCGAAGTCATCGTGACTGCCTGTCACCGGCTCGAGGGCGTCCGCGTGGAGTGGATCTCCCGGTATCCCGAGGGCGGTGGACTCCAGTCCGATCTCGAGGCCCTGGAGCGGATGACCGCCGATCCGGCCAACGCGGCGGAGACTCTCGTTTCCCTGTGCCCGGTCGTGTTCCGGTCCCACTGGGCCATCCTGCTCGACCTGACCGGACATCCGCAGGTCGCCTACTCCACTACTCTGGCTCCCGACCTCGACGCCGCGGTCGTCGCCCACTTGGCGCCGTACGATCACACGCACCGGGTGGACCTCGAGTCGGGCTGGCTGCCCGGGTGGGGCGACTCGACGGCCGTCGTCACGCCGCTGACCCGGGACCGGGTGATCGCCATCGGCCGGTTGGGCGGACCCGCCTTCCTCGACTCCGAGATCGCCCGGCTGCACCACCTCGCTGCGCTGGTGAAGTAGCGCAGCCACCCGCTCGCCTGCGTCTTGATGCGGCTGCGCTCGGGAGGTAGTTCGCTCCCAACGACCGAGCCGTGAGCGATGAGCCGATTCCGCCGGCCCGAGACTCACGGTGGGACCGCCCTCACTGCACTGGACTGGACCTCACCGCACCAAAGGTTGCTGCGTGCGATTCCGGCGTTTGCGTACGAAGGTTCGCGAGCGGATGCCGGTTCGCGCGCATGAACCGACGCCAAGGTCGGGGGCGACCCCGTTCCGGAATATTCGCTTGTGTGTTCGAGGACTGTCAGTGGGCCCTGCCAGGCTGGGGTCATGCAGGAGTTCGACGGTGACGGCTACGGGGCGGCGACGGCCGAGGTGCACGCGGCCCGCCGGGACGCGGCCCGGGCCTCAGCCCGGTTGGCGGCGGCCGCGGTCGACTACGCCGACGCGGGCGTGGACGCGGCCCGCCGGGACCGGTCCGCGGACCTGACCGGGCCCGGCCGGGGCGCCCCGGGGGAGTTCGTGCCCGACCAGTTGGCGTTGTTGCTGCGCGAGCAGCCGTTCGGGGTCCGCCGGCTGCTGGCCCGGACCCGGCGGCTCCACACCGGGCTGCCGGCCGTCTGGGACGCCCACCAGGCCGGGGACCTGGACGCCGACCAGGTCCGGGTGATCGACCGGATCGCCCGCCGGGTCACCGAACCCCACACCCTGGCCGCCATCGACGACCAAGTCACCGCCGCGGCGCAGACCCGCAGCCCGAAACAACTCGGCGCCTGGCTGGTGCGGCTGGTGGTCCGGCTCGAACCACTCGCCTTCGCCGAACGGCACCGGCAGGCGCTGGCCGACCGGCGGGTCACCATCAGCCAAGGCGTCGACGGCATGGGCTACGTCACCGGAGAGATCTCCGCCGCCGACGCCGCCCAGATCGACACCCTCCTCGCCGCCACCGCACGAAGCCTCGGCGCCGACGACCCCCGCAGCTACCAGCAACGCCGCGCCGACCTGTTCACCGACCTACTGCTGGGCCAACTCCAGTTGGTCGACGAGATGCAGGACGAGACCGACGACGACGCTGACGACGACGCTGACGACGACGCTGGCGACGACGCGGGTGAGAAGGAGGGCCGAGCCGACGCGCCCGCCGAAGACGCCGCGGCCGGCCACGACGATCACGCGGGACCGGCCGGCTGGTTGGAGGTCGAGGACATCGACCCCGACACCGGCGAACTGCTCGGCACCCACCGCCAACCCGTCGACGCCACCGGCGAACCCACCGGCGAGCCGCTGCCCGACGCACCATTGCGCCGCCGTTCCAGCCGGCGCTCCAGCGGCGGCCGCAGACCGTCCGGATCGGGATCGTGGTGCCCCTCTCGAGCCTGCTGGGCCTCAGCCACAGCCCCGGCGAACTCGCCGACCGGTCCGCCATGATGCCCGCCGACCAGATCCGTCAGCTGATCGCCGACACCCTCGCTTCGACAGGCGAAAGTGCGGATCCCCGAGACCAGGTCCTGTTCACCCGGCTGCTCACCGACAACGGCGGAAGGCTCCTCGACACCACCGAACTCGGCCGGTTCCCCTCCCGCCGCCTCGCCGAAGCCATCCGGTTACGCACCGGCACCTGCTGCCACCCCACCTGCACCGTGCCCGCCGACCCATGCGACATCGACCACCACCACCCCCACCCCCACGGGCCCACCGCCGGAACCAACCTCGACCCACAATGCCGACGACACCACCGCGGCAACACCTTCGCCTGGCAAGCCGCCCGACGAGACGAGAACGGCGTCGACTGGACCATGCCCGACGCCGAACGCTACCGATGTATCGACGAGCCGCTGCCCGTCTGAGGCGACGGAAGGTCTGACCACGAAACCGAGAACAACCGCTCATCGCCTGCATCGATCAGGCGCGTCGCGCGAGCGAACACAATAGAGCGGTGGACATGGGCTGGCCCGAGGTGCTCGCCCTGCTCACCTCCGTCGGCTACGGGCTCGTCTCGGCAATCGTGCCCATCATCAACGCCGAGGCGTACGTGGTGGCCTCTCAGGTCACCGCTGTAGCGGGCGCAGTACCGGTAGCGGTGGGGATCGCGCTGGGTCAGACCGCGGGCAAGGTGGCCATGTTCTACGCCGTGCGCGAGGGCCGGCAGATCCCATCGGTGAAGGCGCGACGCGCGGAGCGCCGAGCCCGACCCGCCAGCCCGAACCGATTGCGGTGGCGGGCCTTCGTCGACCGACTGCTGCAACTGATCGGCGACCCCAAGTGGGGCCTCCCCACCACCTTGCTCGCGGCGTTCGTCGGCCTCCCGCCGCTGTACGCGGTGGCGCTCATCGCGGGCGCGACCAAGATGAACGGCGGCTGGTTCACCGCCATGGTGTTCGTGGGCCGACTGCTCCGCTTCGTCTTCATCGCCCTCGGGATCGACTGGGCCGTCCGACTCTGGGCTTGATCAACCGCTCACTCGAACGCCGGGCGTGCGCGTTCAGCCGAGGAATCCGGTGTTCTCGCCGATCCCGAAGCCCCAGCTGCCCGTCATCAGGAAGTACACGTACCAGCCGAGCAGGAAGCACGCCAGCATCGTGCCCAGCAGCGCCAGGCCGACCCAGATGCGCATCCGCTTCTTCGCCTTGGTGCTCGGAAGCTTGCCCGGTCCCCAGACGCCGATGTTCGGCTGCACTCGCGGTGGCGTGTGCGCATTGAGGTTGAGATTGCTGAACACCTTCGGCACGCAGCCACTGTAGTCGGGCGCCCGGGTCGTGCTCCTCGGTCTCGGGCGGTCACCGAGTCACGACCCGGCCCTTCGACAGGCTCAGGAGGCGGCCCTTCGTCAGGCTCAGGACGCGGCCTTCGCGGCAGCGTCGGGCCCGGAATCCAACAACACCCGAAAGGCGTCGGGGCCGGCCAGGATCGGCACCTTCAGTTCGACCGCCTTGTCGTACTTGGAGCCCGGCGACTCTCCCACCACCACGAACGAAGTCTTCTTCGACACCGAGCCGGCGACCTTGCCGCCCCGGCTGGTGATCGCCTCGGCGGCGGTGTCGCGGGTGAATCCTTCCAGCGAACCGGTGACCACCACCGACAACCCGGCCAGCGTCTGGTCGAGCTGTTCCTTGGGTTCGTCCTGCATCACCGCACCCGCCGCCTGCCACTTGCGGACGATCTCGCGGTGCCAGTCCACCGCGAACCAGTCAAGGATGGAGGTCGCCAGGGCCGGCCCCAGACCCTCGACGTCCGCCAGCTGCTCCGGGGTGGCCGAGGCCAGGGCGTCGATGCTCCCGAAGGCCGCTGCCACATCCGGCGCCACGCCCTTGCCGATGTGGCGGATCGACAACGCGACCAGGAACTTGTCCAGTGGCCGGATCTTGGCCTGCTCCAGGTTGGCCAGCAGCTTGGCGCCGTTGGCGGACAGAGCGCCGTTCTTGGTGACGAAGAAGTCGTTGCGCTTGAGCTTGTCCTCGGTCAAGGAGAACAGGTCGCTCTCGTCGGTCATCAAGCCGGAATCCAGCAGGGCCATCGCCGCCTGGTAGCCCAGCACCTCGATGTCGAGGGCCTGCCGACTGGCCAGGTGGAACAACCGCTCCCGCAGCTGCGCCGGACACGAGCGGGTGTTCGGGCAGCGGAGGTCGGCATCCCCTTCCTTCTCGGGGCGCAGCTCGGTTCCGCACTCGGGGCAGTGGGTCGGCATGACGAACTCGCGCACCGCGTCCATGTCACGGAGGTCAACCACCGGACCGACGATCTCGGGGATGACGTCGCCCGCCTTGCGTAGCACGACCGTGTCGCCGATCAGCACGCCCTTGCGTTTCACTTCGCTGGCGTTGTGCAACGTGGCCATGCCCACCGTGGATCCGGAGACCAGCACCGGCTCCATCACGCCGTACGGCGTGACCCGTCCGGTGCGGCCGACGTTCACCCGGATGTCCAACAGCTTGGTGGTGACCTCCTCGGGCGGGTACTTGAACGCGATGGCCCACCGCGGCGCCCGCGAGGTCGAACCGAGTTGATCTTGCACGGTGCGCTCGTCCAGCTTGACGACCACGCCGTCGATCTCGTGCTCGACGGAGTGCCGGTGCTCGCCGAACTGCTCGATGTAGGACCACACGTCGTCCAGGCCGGCCACGAGCTTGCGGTGCGCGCTCACCGGCAGGCCCCACCGGTCCAGGGCCTCGTACGCCTCAGAGAGCCGGTCCAGCCGGACTCCTTCGAGCACCCCGATTCCGTGGGTGACGAAGCCGAGATTGCGCGATGCGGTGATCCGGGGATCCTTCTGGCGCAACGATCCGGCCGCGGCGTTCCGCGGATTGGCGAACGGAGCCTTCCCGTCGGCCACCAACGCCTCGTTGAGGGTGCGGAACTCCTCGACGGCGAAGAACACCTCCCCGCGCACCTCCAGGACGTCCGGCACCTCGGACCCGGTGAGTTCGGCCGGGATCGACGAGATCGTCCGCACGTTGGCGGTCACGTCCTCGCCCACCCGCCCGTCGCCCCGGGTGGCGGCCTGCACGAACCGGCCCCGCTCGTACACCAGGTCCAGGGCCAAACCGTCCACCTTGAGCTCGCAAACGTAACCGGAGCGGTCGATCCGGGGCTGACCCAGTTCGCGGACGGCCCGGGCGGCCCACCGTTCGAGCTCCTCGCGGCTGAACACGTTGTCCAGGCTGAGCAGCCGCAACCGGTGCTCCACGGGGGTGAACGTGGCGGACAACGGCGGCCCGCCGACCTGCTGGGTCGGCGAGTCCGGCGTGCGGAGACCGGGAAAGCGGTCCTCGATGCCGTTCAGTTCGCGCATCATGGTGTCGAACTCGCCGTCGGAGATCGTCGGTGCGTCCAGCACGTGATAGCGCCACCGAGCCTCGTTCAGCAGCTCGGTCAGCTCGGCGTGCCGCTCCCGGGCCCCCTCGTCGGGCCGATCCTGCTCGGCGACGCGCGGGACCTCGAGCTCCTCGGACACAACGAGCACATTAGCGCCGCGGTCCGACAACCAGCCGGCATTCGACAGCCGTGCTCAGACCGCCGCCGCGGCGGCCTTCAGGTCCGCGACCAGCCCCGCGTACGCCTGGTCCCGCTCTTCGCCCTCGGTCGTCCGCAGCACGGCCGAGGGATGAATCGTGGCGAACACCCGGGTCACTCCGCCGCTCAGGACGGCCTCGATCACCCGGCCGCGATCCTTGGTGATGCGGAAGTCGTTACCGAGCAACGCTTTCGCGGCCACCGCACCGAGGCAGACGACCAGTTGCGGCTCGACCGCGGCGAGTTCGGCGTCCAGCCAGGGTCGGCAGGCCTTGATGTGGCGGATCTGCGGGGTCTGGTGGATGCGCCGTTTCCCGCGGGTCTCGAAGCGGAAATGCTTGACCGCATTGGTCACGTAGACGTCCGCGCGACCCACCCCGGCCTCGTTCAGGGCCTGCTGCAGCAACCGGCCCGCCGGTCCCACGAAGGGGATACCCTCCCGGTCCTCGACGTCGCCGGGTTGTTCGCCGACCAGCATCAGCGGGGCGGCCGGGTTCCCGGCCGAAAAGACGACCTGGGTGGCGGGCTCCCACAGCTCGCAGCCGCGACAATGTACGGCTGCCGCCTTCAGGGCGGGGACCTCGGCCTGATCGGGCACCCACTCCGCTCCGCTCACCGCAGAATCGTCGCATTCTGCCGTCTGGTCGGTTCGGCGCCCCAGCGTCCCGGGCTATCGTTTCCCCGTGATCATCGTGGGCGCCGGCCCGGCTGGTCTGGCGGCGGCCGCGGTGCTGCGCCAGCAGGGCCACCAACCGACCGTGCTGGAACAGGCCCGGGAGATCGGCACCTCCTGGCAGGGGCGCTGGGACAGCCTGCGGCTGCACACCATGCGGGCGTTCTCCGGCCTGCCCGACGCGCCGATCCCCTGGAAGTACGGACGCTGGGTCTCGCGGGACGACTACGTGCAATATCTGCGCGACTACGCCGACCACTTCGAGATCAAGCCGGAGTTCGGCGTTCGAGTGGAGCGCATCGACCGGGACCCCGACGCCGACGGCTGGCTGGTCCACACCACGGCCGTTCACTCGGACGTGGAGTCGGCAGGGAACTCGATCGGCACGACCCGACCAACGGACGCCGTCGTCGTCGCGACCGGATACAGCCGCGTCGCTCACATCCCGGACTGGCCGGGACGGAGCCTGTACAGCCGGCCGATCGTTCACTCCGCCGATTACCGCAACCCCCGTCCGTACGCCGGCCAGCGGGTGTTGGTGGTCGGGGCCGGCAATTCGGCAGCCGACATCGCGACCGAGCTCCTCGAAGTGGGCGCCATCGTCCAGATGTCGGTTCGGACGCCGCCGAACATCGTGCGCCGATCGGCCTTCGGGGTGCCGACCCAGATCGTCGGCCTGGCCATGAAGCAACTGCCGGAGCCGATCCTCAACCCGCTGTCGGGGCTGTTGCGCCGAGTGAGTGTGCCCGACCTCGCCGGGCACGGCTTGCCGGCCCCGAAAGAGGGGTACAGCCACTTCCTGCGCACCCAACGGATTCCGATCCTCGACCACGGCTTCGTGGACGAGGTCACGGCCGGACGGATCTCGATCGTCGCGGCGGTCGAATCGCTGACCGAGGACACGGTCCGGCTCGTCGACGGCGCTGAGCTGAGCCCGGACGTGGTGATCTGCGGCACCGGATTCACCCCCGGGCTGGCCTCCATGGTTGGCCATCTGGGCGTGCTCGACAATCGAGGCCGCCCGCTGGTCAGCGGCGGAGAGACCGTGGGGACGGCTCCTCGGCTGCACTTCGTCGGTGTGATCGTCGAGCTGTCCGGGGTGCTGCACCGGATCGGAGCCGAGGCCCGCGGTGTCGGCCAGGCGCTCGGGACCTCCGAACCCGTACTCACTGGGCCGCCTGCCACTCCTCGCGCGTGATCGCATACTCGACGTCGCCGTGCTCGTCGCCGGGGATGCGGTATGGCCAGTCGGCGAAGAAGGTCCGTACGTAGCGAAGCCCGGCCTTCTCCATCACCCGCCGGGAGGCGACGTTGACGGCCATCGTCTCGGCCCGGATCCGGGTCGCCCCGGCGCGGAATCCCTTGTCCACCAGCGCTTGTGAGCCTTCGGTGCCGAAGCCGTGCCCCCACACCGCCTTGCGCAGGCGGTAGCCCAGTTCCGGCTCGGTGGGTCCGTCGTCCTCGCCCGGCCGGAGATGGAACCAGCCGAGAAAATCCCCGGTTACCTTCTCGATCGCGGCCCAGAGGCCGTAGTGCGGGCTCTTCTCGTACCAGGACAAGAAGGCCGGCAGCACCTCACGCTCGATCTCCTCACGCGGGGTGGTCCGGCCGCCCGTGATCCAGAACATCACCTCGGGATCCCCGTCGAGCTGGGTGAGCAGGTCGACGTCCTCAGCGGTGAAACGGCGCAAGATCATCCGCGGTGTCTCGAGATAGACCTGCACGTCACCCGCGCCAGAAGCCGTCGTGGACCTGGCGGGCGGCGGCCAGATCCACCGGCCCGACCACCTCGATCTCGCGCTGACCGGCGGCGAAGACCTCGCGGCAGGGCAGGCTCATGGTCGGGTTCTCGGGATCGTCACCGGTGAAGCCCAGAAGCTCGTCTCCGGCCAGCGCGTAGACCACCCGGCCGATGCCGGACCAGTAGATCGCCCCTGCACACATCGCGCACGGCTCGGTGCTGCTGTAGAGGACCATGGTCGCCAGCTCGGAACGTCCGAAGGTCCGGGACGCGGACCGGACCAGATTCGTCTCCGCGTGCCCGGTGACGTCGGATTCGGTGACAACGGTGTTGGTCGCCGTCAGCAACACCGTCCCCGCTTTGTCGGTCAGCAGTGCGCCGAACGGATGATTGCCTTCTTCGCGGGCGGCGGCCGCCAACGCCACGGCACGGGACAACAGGCTTTCCTGATCCATGATCAACCCCGCCCCGTCCCGGACATCATTCGGCCAACTGGTCGGTCACGATATCGGCCGCGGTGCGTAGAGTGCGCAGAACCTGCACCGCGGCGTCGACACTGCTGCCGGCCAGTCCACACGCCGGCGTGATCACCGTACGGGTGGTGATCTCCGGGGCCAGATCGAGCGGCCGGAGCGCGCTGACGACCCGATCGGCGATCACGTCGGCCGTTGGAACCCGACCGCTCGGCACCACCCCCAATCCGATCACCAGCCCGGCCTCGATCGCCGTTCCGATCACGTCCCAGTCCGCCGGCCGCAGCCGGTCCAGATCGACCAGTACCGCCGCCGCGCCCGCCCGGTGCAAGAGTTCGACCGGTGGTTTGGCGGCGCAGCAGTGCACCCAGGTTTCAACCCCGGCGCCGCCGAGCCCCTCCGCGATCGCGGAGATCGATCCGCTGACCTCGGGGATGTCGACGCTGCGGTGGCGAGAGAATCCACTGGCCGTCGGGATCGCTCCTGCAAGCACGGCGGGCAGCGACGGTTCGTCCAGCTGGATGATCAGGTGTACGTCGGGCAGTCGCCGGTCCAGCTCGCCGACCAATTCGACCAGTCCTTGCCCCAGCGACTGACCAAGATCGCGACGGGCGCCCGGATCGGCCAGCACCTTGTCGCCTCGAGGATGCTCCAACGACCCGGCCAGAGTCCAGGGACCGGCGGCGGCGATCTTGATCGGGCCCTGGTAACCCTGAGCCGCCTCCTCGAGCAGATCAAGATCAGCTCGCAGCGTGGCCTGCGCCCGACGATGATCGCGACCGGAGGCGTCGGTCAACCGCCATCCGGCTGGGTGCAGGTCGACACTCAGACCGCTCAGGAGGGCCGTCCCGCGTCCGATCAGTCCGGCATACGGTCCGCGCTCCGGCAACTCGGGCAGGTACGGCAGCTCGGGGCACTCGGCGAACGCGATCTTGAGCGCGTCCAGCATCTCGGTTCCCGGCCAGGAGCCGATCCCGGTGGAGCGCACCGACGTCTGCTCCGACGGCTGGTCGCTCACCGAGCGGTCCCGGCAATCGTCGCACTGCCCAGCACCCGGCTGCCGTCGTAGATCACCACCGCTTGCCCGGCGGCCACGCCGGCGGCGGGAGAATCCAAGATCACCTGCAGCGTCGGGTCCTCGGTGTTCTCCGCGGACGGGATGAGTTCGGCGGGCATCGGCTCCCCGTGGGCGCGCACCTGAGCCAGGCAACGGCGCGGGCCACCGGGTCGCGGACCGGCCCAGATCGGACGTCGACCGGTGATCCGTTGCACCGCGAGCGAGGAGCGGGGGCCAACGGTCACGGTGTTGGTGATCGGCGCGATGTCGAGCACGAAACGGGGTTGACCGTCGTCGGCCGGGACACCCAGGCGCAGACCGCGACGCTGCCCCACCGTGAACGCGTGGGTACCGCGGTGCTCACCGACCTCCGAGCCGTCTTCGGTGACGATGGGGCCCGGCCGCGCCCCCAGCCGCCGCTCGAGGAAGCCGGCTGTGTCCCCGTCGGGGATGAAGCAGATGTCGTGACTGTCCGGCTTCTCGGCCACCGCAAGACCCCGGCGCCCGGCCTCGGCGCGGACCTCGGTCTTCGTCGAGCCGCCCAACGGGAAGAAGGATCGCTCCACCTGGGCCGCGGTCAGCACGCCGAGGACGTACGACTGGTCCTTGGCCAGGTCGACGGCCCGATGCAACTCGACACCATGATCGCTACGCTCGAGCCGGGCGTAGTGGCCCGTGCAGACAGCGTCGAAGCCGAGGGCAACCGCCCGGTCGAGCACGGCGGCGAACTTGATCTTCTCGTTGCAGCGCAGACAGGGATTTGGGGTCTCGCCGAGGGCGTACGCCGCGACGAAGTCGTCCACCACGTCGGCGGCGAAGCGGTCGGAGAGATCCCAGACATAAAAGGGAATGCCGAGAACATCGGCCGCGCGCCGGGCGTCGTGGGCGTCCTCCTTGGAGCAGCAGCCGCGGGCTCCACTGCGGTAGGACTCGGGATTCTTGGACAGGGCGAGATGGACACCGGTGACGTCGTGCCCGGCCTCGACCGCGCGTGCGGCAGCGACGGCGGAGTCCACCCCGCCCGACATCGCGGCCAGAATCCTCATGTTTCCTCACCCGTTCTGCTCGACCAGACAGTCTGTCACGAGCGGCCGCGCTGAGCCGAACGCCGCCTCAGACCGCCAGGGCGCCTGCGGCCTGAGCCCGCCGGACGGCGTCCGGCAGCGCGCCGGCCAACCGGTCGATGTCCGCCGCGGTCGAGCTGTGACCGAGGGAGAACCGGAGCGCCGACCGCGCATCGGTCTCCGTGACCCCGGCGGCCAACAACACGTGACTGGGCTGGGTGACCCCGGCCGAACAGGCAGAGCCGGTGGAGACGTCGATCCCGGCGGCATCGAGAAGCAGCAACAACGCGTCGGCCGAGCACCCCGGGAAACCGATCGTCGCCAGTCCCGGTAGCCGACCCGCCGGGCCCGATGGCCCGTACACGACGGCGTCCGCGTGCGCTGCCCGCACGACGGTCAGCAACCTCTCGCGCAGGGCAGCGAGGCGGGTGAACTCGCTGTCCCGGCTGGCCACCGCCGCCGCGACCGCCGCCGCGAAACCGGCCACCGCGGCCACGCTGACGGTGCCGGACCGGAGGTCCCGCTCCTGGCCACCACCGTGCAGCACGGGGATCAAGGACACGTCACGGCGGGCCAGCAGCGCCCCGATCCCGTACGGGCCGCCGAGCTTGTGGGCGGTGAAGGACAGCAGGTCCAGGTCGCTGGCGGCGAAGTCCACGGGCAGGTGTCCGACGGCCTGGACGGCGTCACTGTGGGCCAGTGCTCCAGACCGGTGGGCGATGGCGGCCGCCTCGGCGACCGGCTGGACCGTACCGACCTCGTTCAGCGCCCAGATCACCGAGACCACCGACGTCGACGTGTCGACCGCGGCCTCCAGCCCGGCCAGGTCGACGCGGGCCTCGGCGTCGACCGCGACCAGCGTGCACTGCGCACCCTCGACGGCAGGCCAGGAAATCGAGCGACTCGAGCACGGCATGATGCTCGACCGCCGAGCTCACCACCGCACGGCGCCCCGACCGGGCGGTGGCCCAGAAGGCCCCCTTGAGCGCCAGATTGTCGGCCTCGGTTGCTCCGGAGGTGAAGATCACCTCGGCTGGTCGGGCCCCCACACAGGCGGCGATCAGCTCCCGCGACTCCTCCACCACCCGCCGGGCCGCCCGACCGGATCCGTGCAGCGACGATGCGTTGCCCGGAGCGGGTCAGCTCGGCGGTCAGGGCAGCGACTGCCGCGGGCACCATCGGGGTGCTGGCAGCGTGGTCGAGGTAGACCCGGGACATGGCTTCAAGTGTGCCCCTAGTCTGCCTCGCCCGGTCCCCCGTCGTGACTGGTCGAGCGGGCTAGCCCTTGCGCTGCCGGATCGCCTCGGTGACCGCGGGAAGCACCGACTTGAGGTCCCCGACCACACCAAGATCCGCCAGCGCGAAGATCGGTGCCTCGACGTCCTTGTTGACGGCCACGATGGCCTTGGACGTCTGCATCCCGGCGCGATGCTGGATCGCCCCGGAGATGCCCACCGCGATATAGAGCTGCGGCGACACGGTCTTGCCGGTCTGCCCGACCTGATAGGAGTGGGGATACCAGCCGGAGTCCACGGCGGCGCGGGAGGCACCCACCGCCGCCCCCAAGGCGTCGGCCAGCTCCTCGACGGGAGCGAAGTCTCCGCCGGTGCCTCGACCGCCGGATACGACAATCGCCGCTTCGGTGAGTCCCGGACGGCCGCTGGCCGCCTTGGGCTCACTGCTGACGATCCGCGCACTCTTGGCCCGGTCGGAGATCGTGACCGTCACCCGCTCGAGCTGAGGCGACGCGGATGCCTGCTCCGGCGCGACGGAGTTCGGCTTGACGGTGATCACGGGCGGCCCGGAGGCTGCTTGCGTCGGGACGGCCTTGACCGTGTAGTTGCCCGCGAACACCGACTGGACAGTCGATCCGTCCGCAGCCACGTCGGTCGCGTCGGTGATCAGGGCCGAATTGAGCCGGACGGCCAGCCGACCGGCGATCTCCTTGCCTTCCGGAGTCGAGCTGATCAAGATGGCGGCGGGCTGCCGATCGACGGCGAGCTGATCGAGGGCTTCCGCCTTCGGAGCCACCAGATACTGCTCGATGGCCGGATCGTCGACCACCAGCACCGCGCTCGCCCCGTAGGTGCCGAGGATCTCGGTCAGATCCAGGTCGCCGAACAGCACCGCGACCGGATCCCCCATCCGCCGGGCGAGCGTCAGCAACTCGAGGGTCGGCTTGGTCACCGCACCCTCGCCGTGCTCGACGAGGACCAGAACTTCACTCATCTCCAGCTCCTTCAGATGTACTTGCCGGCGGACAAGAAGTCGACCAGGGCGTCGGCGCCGCCCCCGTCCTCGTCGGGCACCACCCGACCGGCCTCCTTCGGCGGACGAGGCACGGTCTCCTGGACGCGCGTCCAGGCCGCGTCCAGTCCGACCGAGGAGGGATCGACCCCGAGATCGGACAGGTCCCAGGTGTCGACGGGCTTCTTCTTGGCCGCGAGAATCCCCTTCATCGACGGGTAGCGCGCCTCGCCGGACTGGTCGGTAACACTCACGATCGCCGGCAGGGCCGCTTCGACGGTGAGACTGGCCAGGTCGGAATCCCGACGGATGCGGACGTGGTCGCCGCTCAGTTCGAGGGTCGCCCCCAAGGTGGCGGCCGGCCAGCCCAGCCGCTCGGCGATCATGCTCGGCACCACGCCCATCGACCCGTCGGTTGACGACATGCCGCAGATCACCAGATCCGGCTCCGCCTTCTGGATGGCGGCGGCCAGGATGGTGCTGGTCCCCAACGCGTCGGACCCGTGAACGGCCTCGTCGTTGATGTGGATCCCCGCGGTGGCCCCCATCTGCAGCGCCCGCTTGATCGCATCCGCGGCGTCGTCGGGGCCGAGGGTCAGTGCGACCACGTCGACGTCGTCACCGTCGTCGGCGATGCGGAGGGCCTGTTCCACGGCGTATTCGTCCAGCTCCGAGAGCAATCCGTCAGTACTCTCCCTGTCGACCGTGCCGTCTTCGGCGAATCGGCGTTCGCCGGTGGCATCGGGCACGTATTTGATCAGGACGACGATCTTCATCTGTCACCTTCCAGCGCGGGAGTCGGGACTTCTTCGGCCGCTCTTCGAGCCTATATTACTCGTCAGTAACTTGCCGGGGCCAACCTCCACAAGTCGCGGCTACGGTAACCTCTGAGTTACGGAGAGGGGGTAGCCGTGACCAAACGAGCCGGCGCCGAGTCGGTCTTCGACGCCCTCGGCGATCCACAGCGCCGGGAGATCCTCCAGCTGCTGAGCCGGTCCGACTCCTCCGTGCGCGGGCTGGCCGAGCGGCTACCGATCAGCCGTCCGGCTGTGTCGCGGCATCTCCGCGTGCTCAAATCGGCGGGACTCGTACGCGAGGAGCCGCGGGGGACTCAGCGGATCTACGGGCTCCGAGCCGAGGGGATGGACGCCGTCCGCGACTACCTCAACCAAGTCTGGGGCGACGCGGCCGTCCGGTTCCGCTTCCTGGCGGAGAACACGTCGCGAGCTGACGGCGACGGCCGATGATCGAACCGCTGCGCTTGGGCTTCGACGTCGCGTGTTCCGTCGAGCATGCATTCGCGACCTGGACCAGCGGCATCGATCGATGGTGGCCCGCCGACCACACGGCCTCCGGACGCGCCGACGCCACGGTGATCTTGGAACCGTGGCTGGGTGGCCGGATCTACGAGCGGGCGCTTGACGGCCAGGAGACCGACTGGGGTCAGGTCACCGTCTGGAGCCCGCCGGACCGCCTCGGCTATTCGTGGCACCTGCGACGCAGCCGCGCCGATGCCACCGATGTCGAGATCCGCTTCGTCGCGCTCGGCGCCGGCACCCGTGTCGAGATCGAACACACCGGCTGGGAACGTCTGGGCGCCGCCGGTCCGGAGTGGCGGAACCGCAACCAAGGTGGTTGGGAGTCCTTGGTTCCCCACTTCCGAGCCGCCATCGACCAAACCGCAATCGAGGAGGAACCAAGCAGATGACCGAGGGAACCAAGGACGAACCCTGGACGCTGAGCACGGCCCCGGGAACGTCGTCGTACACCATGTATGCCGACCGCGAGGCTGATCCGCCGATCCTGGTCTGCCAGGTCGGGTCGACCCGGCTGACCTACCAGTTGCGCTGCATCGAGGACCTGCACGGCTGGCTGCGCGAGCAGGGCGACTGGATCGAACTGGGCGCTGCCGACGAGAAGAAGCCCGCCGCGGAAGGCACGGTCGAGGCGTGGGGGCGGTCCGCAGACAACCCCGTCGGCGGCTGGTACGGCCTGCGCAAGGGATATCGCGGCCGCTTCGGCATGTATGTTCCGCCCCTGCTCGAGCATCTCGGCCTGGTCGAGCTGACCCACGACTCCCGGCAGAACAAGGTCCGGGCCAAGGCCGCGTCGGCGCCAGCGAACAGCGTGTAGCCAGAAGCGTCGTAGTCGGCGTGTTGAGTCTGGGCCTCGCACTACCCGGTCCGGTCTCAGCGGCCGAGGAACTCGGGCTTACTCCGCTCGACGAAAGCCTGCATCCCGATATTTCGGTCCTCGGTGGCGAACAGGCCCGCGAACTCCGCACTCTCCAGCTGCAGGGCGGTGTCGAGATCGACCTCGCCGCCCCGGTCGACGCACAGCTTGGCCGCCCGCAGGGCCAGGGCCGGTCCGCCGACGAACTGCCCCGCCCAGGCCACCGCGGTGGCGAAGACCTCCGCCGCCGGTACCACCTGGTCGACCAGTCCGATGCGCAGCGCCTCGGGGGCGCTCACCATCCGCCCCGTGAAGATCAACTCCTTCGCCCGAGCCGGGCCCACCAACCGGGCGAGTCGCTGCGTCCCGCCCGCGCCGGGAATGACGCCCAGCTTGATCTCCGGCTGGCCGAAGGTCGCGTCGTCGGCGGCGATCCGGATATCGGCACACAGGGCCAGCTCGCAACCCCCGCCCAGGGCGTACCCGTTGACCGCCGCCACCACCGGTTTCGGGATCGACGCCAAGGCCCGGAAGGCGTCCTGGAGCACCGCCGCGTGAGTCACCATGTCGCCGTAGCCCATAGCCGCCATCTCCTTGATGTCGGCGCCGGCGGCGAAGACCTGATCCCCGCCGGTGAGAACCAGCGCGGCCACATCGCTCCGCGACCCGGCCTCACGGGCCAACTGCCCCAGCCGGCGTTGCATCGCAGCATCCAGGGCGTTCAGCTTCGGGCGGTCGATCCGCAGGACTCCGACGCCGTCGGAGACCTCGAGTTTGACCGACTCGGTGCTCATCTCAGCTCCGCTCATGACCGGCACCTTACGGGCGTCAGCGTCGCCGAATTGAGGACAACGGAGGACAATCGGACACGCCAAGCGAGAAAACAGGGCACAATGGTCGGGCGCTCAACCGGTTGTGGGTCTGCAACCGGCAGCGAGGGTTCGACCGAAAGACCTGGGTATGAGCAGAAGCATGGCCGGTTCGTCGACGGTGCTGCCGACTCCTGCGGCCGGCACCCGCCTCGGCGCGCGGGTCAACAGTGGCGGCACGACCTTCGGTATCTGGGCCCCGCGAGCCAGTCGGGTGGAACTCGCCCTGGTCGGAGAGGACCGTCGGCAGCAGAACCACGACATGCGCCGGGAGGACGACGGCTGCTGGCAGGTCCATCTTCCCGGAGTCGGGGCGGAGCAGCGTTACGGCTACCGCGTCCACGGTGCGTGGGCGCCACAGCAGGGAGTCCGGTTCAACCCGGCCAAGCTGCTCCTCGACCCGTACGCCCGGGCGATCACCAGTGGGGTGGACTACGCCGGCCCGATCCGCGACCACATCGCCGAGTCGGACTTCGTCGCTGACCGACGCGACTCCTCGGCTCGGTTCCGCTGAGCGTCGTCGTCGCCGATTCGCCCCCGCCCGACCCCTGCGCAAGAAGGTCCCGCTCGCCGACACGGTGCTCTACGAGCTGCACGTCAAGGGCTACACCCAGCTGCATCCGGCCGTGCCGGAGCATCTGCGCGGCAGCTACGCCGGTCTGGCGTACCCGGCGGTGATCGAGCACCTGCTCGACCTCGGGATCACCTCGGTGGAGCTGCTGCCCGTCCAGCACTTCGTGTCCGAGCCGTTCCTGATCGGGCGGGGGTTGAGCAATTTCTGGGGCTACAACACCCTGGGTTTCTTCGCCCCGCATGCGGCCTACTCCTCGCTCGGCTCGATGGGTCAGCAGGTCCGCGAGTTCAAGGAGATGGTCAGCGCCTTCCACGACGCCGGTCTCGAGGTGATCCTCGATGTCGTCTACAACCACACCGGCGAGGGCGGCCACGAGGGTCCGACCCTGGCTTTCCGCGGGATCGACCACGCCGGCTACTACCGGCTCGGCGACAACCTGCGCAACGACTACGACGTCACCGGGTGCGGCAACTCCGTAGACACCGCCGAGGCCGGGGTGCTGCGGATGGTGCTGGACTCGCTGCGCTACTGGGTGATCGAGATGGGGGTCGACGGTTTCCGTTTCGACCTGGCCACCACCTTGTTCCGGGACGGCAAGCATCACGTCGACATGCTTCGGCACACGTTCGGCGAGGCGGTGCGCAACGACCCGGTGCTCAGTCGGACCAAGCTGATCGCCGAGCCCTGGGACCTCGGGCCGGATGGCTACCAACTGGGCGCCTTCGGTCCCGACTGGACCGAGTGGAACGACCGGTTCCGAAACTACGTCCGCGATTTCTGGCGGGGCACCACCCACGGCGTCTCGGAGTTGGCCGTGCGGCTCTCGGGCTCACCCGACATCTTCGACCGCGATGGCCGCGGCAGTACGTCGAGCGTCAACTTCGTCACCGCGCACGACGGCTTCACCCTGCGGGATCTGGTCACCTACAACGTCAAGCACAACGCGGGCCAACGGGGAGTCCAACCGCGACGGCACCGACGACAACCGATCCTGGAACTGCGGCGCGGAGGGCGAGGTCGACGATGACACGGTCATCGCCCTGCGGCTGCGTCAAGCGCAGAACCTGATGGCCACCATGATCATCGCCACGGGGTTGCCCATGATCACCGCCGGCGACGAACTGGGACGGACCCAGGACGGCAACAACAACGCCTACTGCCAGGACTCCCCCATCACCTGGGTTCACTGGGACACCGCATCCCACTGGTCCGGGCTGACCGAGCTGACCCAGAAGCTGCTGGAGCTCCGCGCCGAGCATCCCGTGTTCCGGCGCACCGCGTTTCGGCACGGCGAGCCGGTGCCCCTGCAGGGGAACCCGAGCGGCCGGAAGAATCTGGCCTGGTTCAGCGGCCGGTCGGGGGAGATGACGGCCGAGGATTGGGCCGAGGGCAGCCGGCGCACCCTGGGCATGTACATCGCGTACGACGCACCGACCCGCGACCACGACGATGCCTATCTGATCTGGATCCACGGCGGTGCCGACGCCATCGAGGTCCAGCTGCCCGACGGGCCGTGGGCGGACACCTACACGGTGGTGGCCCACTCGGGGCTGGAGGGCGAACTGCCGAACGAGAAGCTGCTCTCGGGCACGAGTTTGCGGCTGCCCGGCCGGACCGTTGCGGTGCTCCAGGTCGACTGACCCATTGTCTCAGGGCGCTCAGGGAGCGACCAGACGGGTCAAGGCGAGGGTGGCCGGCACCGCGTAGCCCAGCACGGCCGGGCGCGGAACCGACCAGTTCCAGAGTGGCCACGGTCCCGCCACGGCTGCGCGCCAGGACCTCGTGGCCGAGGGCGAGGGCCACCGGACCGCTGCGGACCGACCAGTGCCAGGTGCGGGCTTCCGGGTCGACGGCGTCGATCGCGAACGCGATCGCAGCCCTGCGGTCCGCGGACCACTCCGGTGAGCCCGACCGCGATCCGCTCGCCCGAGGCCTGCACCGAGGAGATGAACGGCGCCCAACTCGACCATTTCTCGAACCGCTCGTACCGGTCCCAGGCCACGGCCGGGTCGACCGCCCCCGCGACCGCCAGCTGACGGCGCACGTCAGCTCCCGCCTCAGACCGACGGGGGGGTCAGCTGATCGGCGGGGAGCGTAGCCAGGCCCATCTCGGCGTCGTTGGCGAGCCGCGGGTGATGCGGCACCACCCGAACGGTGTAGCCGAGCTCGCCGGCCCGCCGGGTCTGGACCATGCCTTCGTAGCGCCGGAGGCCACCGTCCACGTCCACCCCGCGTCGGGAACGGCGTGACCCGCGGCTCGAAGAGTTGATCATCGGGATCGACCCGGCCCGTGATCAACTGCACCTCGATGTCGTCCGGCGCTCAGTTCACCCAATCGGACCAGGGCGCTGACGTGGATCTTGCTGCCCAGTTCGACCTGGTCACCGCCGAGACTCTCGACGTGATCGACCGCGACCCCGCTCCACGACTCCCGGACGCGCTCCTTCCATTCCGCCAGGGCACCGACGCCGCCCGGTTCCGACTGCACCCCGCGGGCCGAGGCCGTGGCCGGCGTGTAGAGCAGGGTGACGTAGTCGCGCACCATCCGCGACGCCAGCACCTTCGGGCCCGAGGCCGGCCACCGTGTCGCGGATCATCTGGATCCAGCGCTGCGGGAGGCCGTCGCCGTCGACGTCGTAGAAGCGCGGCACGATCTCGTTCTCGATGATGTCGTACAGCGCCTTGGCTTCGAGGTCGTCGCGATGATCGGGGTCGGACACCGCCACCGCGGACGGGATCTCCCACCCGTACGCGCGGTCGAACCACTCGTCCCACCAGCCGTCCCGGATCGACAGGTTCGCGGCCCCGTTGAGGGCGGCCTTCATGCCGGAGGTGCCACAGGCCTCGTACGGGCGCAGCGGATTGTTCATCCACACGTCGCAGCCGGGATACAGCGGCTTGGCCATCGAGATGTCGTAGTCCGGCAGGAAGACGATCCGCTCCCGGACGTCGTGCTGATCGGCGAACTGCACCATCTGCTGGATCAGCATCTTGCCGCCCTCGTCCGCCGGATGTGACTTGCCGGCGATGACGATCTGGACGGGTCGGGTCGGATGGTTCAGCAGCGCCTTGAGCCGGTCGGGATCGCGCAGCATCAGGGTCAACCGCTTGTACGAGGGCACCCGGCGGGCGAAGCCGAACGTGATCACATTGGGATCCAGCACCGAGTTGACCCAGTCCGAGGGCAACCCGCGGCTGGCGCAGCTCTCGGTGAGCCGAGCCCGAGCCATGCTGATCAGATCCAGCCGCATCCGCTGCTTCAGGGACCAGATCGTGCCGGCCTCGACCTCGTACAGCCCGGCCCAGTCGTAGCCGTCGATGACGGTCTCGCCGCTGCTGGAGCTCTCCAGCAGCTCGAGGAGTTCCGGATGCACCCACGTCGGGTGGTGGACGCCGTTGGTGATCGAGCCGATGGGCACCTCGGAGGTGTCGAAGGAACTCCACAGGCCCTGGAACATCTCTCGGGACACCTCGCCGTGCAGCAGCGACACCCCGTTTGCCCGCTGCCCGAGCCGGAAGCCCATCACGGCCATGTTGAACATGTGCGGGTCACCGCCCGGGTAGTTCTCCGCACCGAGAGCCAGGATCCGCTCCAACGGCAAGGCGTCGAAGTCGCCGAACTGGTCGGCGATCAGGTGGCGCGGGAAACGGTCGATGCCGGCCGGTACCGGAGTGTGGGTGGTGAACACCGTGCCGGCCCGATTCAGCTCGAGCGCCTCGTCGAAGCTCAAGCCTTGGGCGATCGACTCCCGGATCCGCTCCAGTCCGAGGAATCCGGCGTGTCCCTCGTTGGTGTGGAAGACCTCCGGGGCGGGGGTGTCGGTCAGCGCGCAGTAGGCCCGGATGGCTCGGACGCCACCGACGCCGAGTAGAACCTCCTGGGCGAGCCGGTGGTCCGAGCCGCCACCGTAGAGCCGGTCGGTCGTCTCGCGCTCCGGGCCGCTGTTCTGCTCCACATCGGAATCCAGCAGCAGCAGCGGCACCCGTCCGACCTGGGCCAGCCAGATCTGCGCGTACAGGGTGCGGCCGGCCAGCGGGACCTCGATCCGCACCGGGCCCTCCTCGTCGTGCAGCAGGGTCAGCGGCAGCGAGGCGGGATCGAGCAGCGGGTAGCGCTCCTGCTGCCAGCCGGCACCGTTGAGCGACTGCCGGAAGTAGCCCATCCGGTACAGCAGCCCGACGCCGATGATCGGCACGCCCAGGTCGCTGGCGGCCTTGAGGTGGTCACCGGCCAGGATCCCCAGACCGCCGGAATACTGCGGCAGCACCTCGGTGATACCGAATTCCGGCGAGAAGTAGCCGATCGCCCGCGGTGCGTCGGCGGTCTCGGCGGCGTAGGACTGGTACCAGTGATCGCCGGTCAGATAGTCGCTGAGGTCCGCACGGATGAGTTCGAGGTTCTTGACGAACTTCTTGTCCGACGACAGCGCGTCGAGTCGCTCCGAGGCGACTCCGGCCAGCATCTTGGTCGGATCCTGCCCCGAGGCCTCCCAGAGCTGGGGATCGACCGAGCGGAAAAGGGCTTGGGTGTCGGTGTGCCAGCACCAACGCAAGTTGAGGGCCAGTTCGCCCAGGGGCTTCAGCTTCTCGGGAAGAACGGGCCGGACACTGAATCGACGGATTGCACGCACTCGCCCAACCCTAGCGCTCGCGAAGTGTCGGCGATCAAGCCAGCGCTTGAGTTTCGAATTGTCGTGCGTACTGCTCGCGGATTCGTTCCCAGCCGTGCGCACGGGCGCCTTCGCCCGCGGCCGAGGGGACATCCTTGCCGTCGAGTTGGGCCATCACGACGTTCAGGCAGAGGTGCCAACCCGATGCGTAGTCGGGGGCCTCTGCCGCTTCGTCGAAGATGTGGAGAAGAACCAGGCGCACGCCGTCCGTGGTCGGGGTGAGCTCGAACCGGAGTTGATGGTCGCCCCACAGCATCACGAGTAACCGACTCGGCACGATTTCGACGACCCGGCCCGGCTCAGCCGGACCTTCGGCGGGCTCACCGCCCTGAGATTGCGGCAGAGCAACCTCCCCGAGGCGATCGAGGTCGCGGTCGGGGACGTACGGTGCCCAACGTCGGATCTGGTCAGCGTGGGTGAGGGCAGCCCAGATCCGATCCGGGGAATGGCGAAACTGGCGCTCCATCCGTAACACCCAGCGACCGCTCTCGCGGACCACGACAGCATCGATCGGATGGGCGGGCAATTGGTCAGGCACGATGATCAGCCTCCGGGTCGGCGGTTTCGGTCGTCGCTTCGGTTGTCCGTTCGGTCAAGGTGTCGCTCGAGCGCGTCGAGACTGTCGGTCCACATGCGCTGGTACGGCTCGAGCCAGCTCGTAACGTCGCCGAACGGTCGAGACGCGATCCGGTAGACCCGACGAGGGCCCAGCACCCGGACCGTGACGGCACCGGCGTCACGCAAGACACGCAGGTGCTTGGAGATGGTCGGTTGCGGCAAAGCCAGGGCGGACACCAGACTCCCGACGTCCACACCTTCTGGGGCACCAGAGCCGTGATCCTCGATTCCGCTGAGGCGGAGCTGATCAAGGATGCGGCGACGTGTCGGCTCAGCCAACACTGTGAATCCGTCCACTCCGACAATGTACGGCGAAAGGCATATGCTTTGCAAGGCATATTCGAGGCGGATCCGCAGCGAGCGGACACATCCCGAGCGAGTCGGAGGATCCGCGGCGCTGGACGGAGGACGATCGAGGCGACAACGCTCTTCCGTCGCCGAGGAGGACGACGACCGGCGTCTCGAGCGGATCCGCAGCGAGCGGACACATCCCGAGCGAGTCGGAGGATCCGCGGCGCTGGACGGAGGACGATCGAGGCGACAACGCTCTTCCGTCGCCGAGGAGGACGACGACCGGCGTCTCGAGCGGATCCGCAGCGAGCGGACAAAAGCGTGTCGATAGGTTGGTCATCGTGACCGGTGACTCGCAAGATCTGTCAGCAGACCTGTCCGCTCCGACCTCCAGCGCCGCGGTCGACCCGGCCCCCGAGGTGGAGCCGCCGTCGTCGGCGACGGTCACCCTCCTCGAGCCAGACCTCGGGGCGCCGATCCGCCGGATCCCGGTCAGCAACGTCTCTCCGGTGATCGAGGGCGGGGCTTACCCGGCCAAAGCCGCCGTCGGCGAGTCCTTCCCCGTGCGGGCCACCGTGTTCCGCGAGGGCCACGACGCCGTGAACGCCTCAGTGGTCCTGACCGACCCGCACGGCAACGAGACGACAGTGCCGATGGCCCCGACGACGCCCCTCGGCTTCGACTGGTGGACGGCGTCGGTGAAGGCGACCAGTGAGGGGCTGTGGACGTTCCGGGTCGAGGGCTGGAGCGACCCCTGGGAGACCTGGATACACAACGCGGAGATCAAGATCCCCGCCGGCATCGACGTCAATCTGGTCTGCACCGAGGGCAACACCCTCTTCACCGCGGCCGCCCGGCGGGCAGAACAGGCTGGAGCCGGCAGCGACGCCGCGCTGCTACGCGCGGCCGGACAGACCCTGTCCTCGGCGCAACAGGTCGAGGACCGGCTCGAGGTGGTGCTGGCCGACGAGGTCCGGGAGGCCATGGCCCGATTCGGGCCGCGCGAGCTTGTCTCGCCCACCCCGGAATACCCGGTCTACGTCGATCGCCAGCGCGCGCTGTTCTCGTCCTGGTACGAGTTCTTTCCCCGCTCTGAGGGGGCACGGTTCGACGAAACAGAACAGCGCTGGATCTCCGGCACCTTCGACTCCTCGTACTCCCGGGTCGAGGCGGCCGCGGCGATGGGCTTCGACGTCATCTACCTGCCCCCGATCCACCCGATCGGGACCTCCTTCCGCAAGGGCGCGAACAACACCCTGAATCCCGGTCCGGCCGATCCCGGTTCGCCGTGGGCGATCGGCAGCGTCGAGGGCGGCCACGACGCCATCCACCCCGAACTCGGCGACTTCGACTCCTTCGACCGGTTCGTGGCCAAGGTCCGATCGCTGGGATGGAGGTCGCACTGGACCTCGCGCTCAACGCCTCGCCGGACCATCCGTGGGTCACCGAGCACCCGGAGTGGTTCTCCAAGCGGGCCGACGGCTCGATCGCGTACGCGGAGAACCCGCCGAAGAAGTACCAGGACATCTACAACTTCAACTTCGACCTCGATCGGGACGGCATCTACGCCGCGTGGCTGGCCGTCGTCCGGCTGTGGATGGACCACGGGGTGCGGATCTTCCGGGTCGACAACCCGCACACCAAGCCGGTGAGCTTCTGGGCCTGGCTGCTCGCCGAGGTGCGCAAGACCGATCCGGACGTGATCTTCCTGGCCGAGGCGTTCACCAAGCCGGCGATGATGCACATGCTCGGCAAGGTCGGCTTCCAGCAGTCCTACACCTACTTCACCTGGCGCAACGAGAAGTGGGAGATCGAGGAGTACATGGAGGAGCTGACCACCGAGATGGACAGCTTCTACCGGCCGAACTTCTTCGTGAACACCCCCGACATCCTGCCCATGTTCCTGCAGTGGGGTGGCAAGACTGCCTTCACGATCCGCGCGGTCCTGGCGGCGACCCTGTCCCCGACCTGGGGGGTCTACGCCGGCTTCGAGCTGTTCGAGAACGCAGGCCGCTGGGTCAGGGCCGGGAGGAGTACCTGGACTCGGAGAAGTTCCAGTACCGGCCGCGGGACTGGGCCGGCGCCGAGGCCAGCGGCGAGAACCTCAACATGCTCCTCGGTCGGTTGAACCAGATCCGGCGTGAGCACCCGGCCTTGCAGCAGCTCCGTAATCTGACCTTCCACCGAGCGCCCCACTCCCACGCCGTGGTCTATTCCAAGCGGGAGGGCGACGATGTGGTCATCGTGGTCTCGAGTGTCGATCCTCTCAACGTGGTGGAGACCGAGATCTTCTTGGACATGGAGGCCCTGGGCCTGACGTCGCGAGACGTGTTCCTGGTGCACGACGAGATCACCGGCCAGACCTGGCGTTGGGGGCAGCACGCCTTCGTACGGTTGACCCACGATGATCCGTGCCACGTGCTGACGGTGATCAAGTACGGGCAGAATCGCGCGGGCCTGGGACAGGTCCAGGTCTAGCGGTGGCGTACGGATCCCCCAGTCCGGCGGCCATGATCGCGGTCCCGGGCCTCGACGTCGAGCGGGCGGACGCACTGCTCGGCTACCTGACCAGCGCCCGCTGGTTCGCCGGCAAGGGGCGGACGGCCGAACTGGCGTCGGTGGTTCCGCTTCCCTGGCTGACCGAGGTCAATCAGTGGCCCGCGGTGCGGTCCGAGATCGCGGAGATCATCTACCGCACCGACGAGGACCCGGACCCGGACGCGGATCCCGATGTGGTCTGGCCGCACGAGCTCTACCAGTTGATCATCTCGTATCACAATGCGCCGGTGCCCGGTCTGGCGCACGCCGAGATCGGCCGGTTCGAGATCCGTGATCTTGGTCCGGTCGTCGGCTACGACGCCGCTCAGGATCCAGCCGCCGGGCGGATCCTGCTGCGGGCGCTGGTGGCCGGCCGGCCGTTCCGGGCCCATGATCATCAAGACGAAACCGAGATGGACTTCCACCTCGCCGTTCCCGACGTGCTGCGCGAGGATCTGGAGCCGAGTGTCTTCCGCGGCCAGCAGTCCAACACGTCGGTGATGTTCGGCGACGTGGCCATGATCAAGATCTTCCGGCGGCTGGAACTGGGCCACAACCTCGACATCGAGGTGCACGACGCCCTCCGCCGGGCCGGTGTGCACGACGTGGCCGATCTGTACGGCTGGGTCGACGCCGGCTGGAACCACGCCGGAGAACCGGTGCGCGCCGACCTGGCCATGGCGGTCGAGAAATTGGCTCAGGCCGAGGACGGCTGGGGTCTGGCTCTCGAGGCGCTGCAGGCCGGGAGATCATTTGCTGCGGAGGCTCATCGCCTGGGAGTGGCTCTGGCCGAGATCCACGCGGCGCTGCGGACAGCTTTCCCGACGGCGACCCAGGCCGGTTCGGCGGTGGCGGCGATCATGAAATCCCGGCTTACCGCTGCCGTCCAGGTCGCCCCGCCCCTGGAGAGCTTATGTCGACGGACTGTCAGAGCGGTTCGACCAGCTGGGCGAGGCGGACCTGGCCGTTCAGCGGGTGCACGGGGACTTCCACCTCGGCCAGACACTCCGGACCCCGTCGGGCTGGAAGATCATCGACTTCGAGGGCGAACCGGTGAAGACTCTCGCCGAACGGGCGGCGCCGGACGCTGTGTGGCGGGACGTGGCCGGCATGCTGCGATCCTTCGACTACGCTGCGGCCAGTCGGCCCGGCCCGACCAGCGGCGGTTGGGCCCGGAACAGCCAGGAAGCATTCCTGGAAGGCTACGCCGGCGGACCGTTGACCCCGACGGACGCGGCCGTGCTGGCCTCGTACGTGGCCGACAAGGCGATCTACGAAGTGGTCTACGAGGTGCGGAACCGACCGGACTGGGTAGCTATACCACTGGCCGCCGTGGCCGGCCTCGCCCGAGACGAAGCCGACCCAGCCGAAACGCACGCGACCAACTCGACAAAGGAGTGAGGATGGCAATCGATGTCACGGGCGGCTTGACCGGCTGGGATATGACCGGGTTCCACGAGGGCCACGACACCGAATGCTTCCGGCGGCTCGGCGCGCACGAGATGAGCCTCACCGACGACGAGCGGGGCGAGGTCTTCGGCACCCGGTTCTCGGTCTGGGCTCCGAACGCGCAGACGGTCCGGCTCGTCGGTGACTTCAACTACTGGAACGGCGATCAGACCTACATGCACCTGGTTCCCGGATCCGGCGTCTGGGCGGTGTTCCTGGAGGGAGTGGGCACCGGCGCGCTGTACAAGTACGAGGTGCTCGGGGCCGACGGCGTGTGGCGCCTCAAGGCTGACCCGTTCGCCCAGTTCTGCGAGGCTGCGCCGCACACCGCCTCGATCGTCTACAAGAGCCAGTTCGCCTGGAACGACGAACAGTGGCTGTACTACCGCGGGCCTGAAGAAGCAGTACGAGGAGCCGGTCAGCATCTACGAGGTGCACCTGGGTTCGTGGCGTCGTGGTCTCACCTACCTCGAACTGGCCGACCAGCTGGTGGAGTACGTCAGCTGGCAGGGCTACACCCACGTGGAGCTGATGCCCGCCGCCGAGCATCCGTACGAGGGTTCCTGGGGCTACCACGTCACCGGCTACTTCGCGCCCATCTCCCGCTTCGGATCTCCGGACGAGTTCCGGCACCTGGTCAACGCCCTGCACGAAGCCGGTATCGGCGTGATCGTCGACTGGGTCCCCGGGCACTTCGCCACCGACCCGTGGGCGCTGCAGCGGTTCGACGGCACCGCGCTGTACGAGCACGAAGATCCGCGCCTGGGCTGGCATCCGGACTGGGGCTCCTACATCTTCAACTTCGGCCGCAACGAGGTGAAGAGCTTCCTGGTCGCCAACGCCTACTACTGGCTCGACGAGTTCCACATCGACGGGCTGCGGGTGGACGGCGTGGCCTCGATGCTCTATCTCGACTACTCCCGCAACGAGGGGCAGTGGATCCCGAACAAGTTCGGCGGCAACGAGAACCTCGAGGCCGTCGACCTCATTCAGGCGGTGAATGCGCACTCCTATCGGCGCAAGCCCGGGATCATGATGATCGCGGAGGAATCCACGTCCTGGCCGGGTGTGACCCGGGGCGTGGAGAACGGCGGCCTGGGCTTCGGCTTCAAGTGGAACATGGGCTGGATGAACGACTCGCTGCGCTATCTCGGCCGCGAACCGATCTACCGGCAGTACCACCACCACGAGATGACCTTCGCCATGGCGTACGCGTACTCGGAGAACTTCATCCTGCCGATCAGCCACGACGAAGTGGTGCACGGCAAGGGATCGATGTTCGAGCGGGTGCCGCAGGACGAGTGGCGCAAGTTCGGCACCCTGCGGGCGTTCTACGCCTTCATGTGGTCCCATCCCGGGCAAGCAGCTGCTGTTCATGGGTACGGAGTTCGGGCAGCGGCGAGAGTTCTCCGAACAGCGCAGCGTCGACTGGGAGCAGAGCGCCCACTGGGGCCACCGCGGCGTGCAGAAGTTGATCAAGGACCTGAACGCGGTCTACCGGGAGCACCCCGCCCTGTACAAGCTGGACAGCGATCCGGCGGGCTTCTCCTGGATCGATGCCGACGACCGGGGCGGCAACGTCTTCTCGTTCCTGCGCTACGACGGCGAGGGTCAGATGATCGCGTGCCTGACCAACTTCTCCTCCGAACCGCGCTCGGACTACCGGATCGGGCTGCCGAAGGAGGGGGTCTGGAAAGAGCTCCTCAACACCGACGCCGAGTACTACGACGGCACCGGGAAGATCGGCAATCTCGGCCAGGTCGTGGCGCAGGCCGTCCCCTCGCACGGGTACGGAGCCTCGGCCAGCGTGACGCTGCCGCCGTTGGGAGCGGTGTGGCTGATCTTCGAGCCGGTGGCCACCGAGGAGAGCGAGGAGCCGGAGAAGGTCGAGGCGGGCGTCAAGGCCGCCGCGAAGCAGGCATCGCGGGCCCGCTCCAAGAGTCGGTCGGGCGACGCCGAGGCCACCAGCCGGCCCGGCGGCCGCTCCCACCACGTCGACGCCGGACGCACCGTCGGGTGCGCGTAAGGAATCCGTGCTGGACAAGGTGGCTGAGTCAGTCACCGAGACCGTCGTGAAGGCTGCGAAGAAGGTCGAGAGCACGGTCGAGCAGGCCGCGAAACGGGCGGCCGACGAGGCCGAGGTCGCCAAGGACCGGGCGGTCAAGAAGGCGGCGACATCGGGTCAGAAGGCCAGTGAGAAGCGGAAGGAGTCCGGCAAGTCCAAGGGCAAAGGCTCCTCCGACTCGAAGTGACGGATTCTCGGATCCGGGTCGACGTCGCGGCCGGCATAGCCCGGCTGGACTGGTCCGACAGCCCGGATCCGGGAGCTCGACAGGCCGAACTCACCGCCCTCGCTGATCAACTGCTGGGATCCGGAATCCGTCGCATCGAGATCGAACGACCGGTCGACGACTTCGGCGGTCGACGCGCTGTGCTGAGATCCGGCTTCCGGGTGGAGGGCCGCCGTCGATCGGTGGCCGCGCAGGGAGGCGGAACCTTCGGAGATCTGGTGCTCTACGCCCGGCTGGCGACCGATGAAGTCGGCGGACCCAACGGCTTCTCGGCGGTGATGAACTCGGCACTGCCGCGGAAACGGCTGATCGCCCACGTGCTGATCAGGGATGTCGAGGGCCGGATTCTGCTGTGCGAGACCCAGTTCAAGCCGGACTGGGAGCTACCGGGCGGCATCGTCGAGGCGGGCGAACCGCCGCGGCTCGGTGCCCTTCGCGAGGTACAGGAAGAGCTCGGGATCGAGCTCGGGCTGGGCCGCCTGATGATCATCGACTGGATGCCGCCCTATCTCGGCTGGGAGGACGCGCTCGAATTGATCTACGACGGCGGCCTGATCGACGAGACGGACCTGGCCTCGCTCGTCCTGCAACCGGCCGAGATCCGCCAGGTTCGCCTCGTGACCCTGCAGCAGGCCGCTGACCTGGTCACTCCCCTGTCTTGGCGCCGCCTGGTCGTCGCCTGCTCCCTGGCCGACACAGACTCCGCCTACCTGGAGGACGGCAACCGGCCCTGACCGGCCGGGTGAGACCGCGCTGCCGCACCGTTCCGGGGTGACGAAGGGTGCGCAAACGCGTACTCAACCGAAGAATTGTCGCCATTCATCGGAAAAGACCGGCGAAGGGCCGCCGTAGCCGCCCTTCACCAGGGCCGCATAGACCCGCTGGACCATCGAACGCGGTGTGCGCATGCGCGCGGACGTGACCCGAATGACGGTCCAACCCTCCCCGATGAACTCCTCGTAGCGCCCGATGTCCAGATTCCACTGTTTGGGGTCCGTACGGTGCTGATCACCTTCGTACTCGAGCACGACGCGGTGCGCCTCGTAGACCAGATCGCCGTGACCCAAGAACCACTCGTCGGTGCCGATGCCCCGATTGCACTCCGGGGTGGGTAATCCGGCGAGCACCAACATCATCCTGAGTCGCGACTCCCGGGGCGAGTCGACCCGCGCCCGAACGAAGGAGGCGGCCCGTCGCGCAGCTCGCGTCGAGCGCCCGGTGGCTCGGGCGACGTAACTCGCCAAGCGCTTCGGGGTCGTCAGTCTGCGCCTCACCAGCCAGTCGCCCGCGGTCACGAGCTGAACCAGATCGAGTTCCTGGGCGGCGGAGAGGAATGCGTGTTCGGGCGCGACCGTGACGCCTCGGCTCGGCGGCAGCTGCCGGACGTTGGACACCCTGACGCCGCGCCGGTCACCGTGGAAGTGGGTCGCGGTGCAGAACCACAACGTCGTCGGGGCGCCGACTTCGACGCCCACCTCCACCCCAGAGCACCACAGGGCCGTAACGCCCATCGCCAAAGAATCCGCCGGCAGGAGGCGGCGGGCCGCCGCGACCCGCTGATCAACGGTGACCGGACCGCCGCCGTCCGCGACATGGATTCCCCGGGCCAGCGACCGTACCGTCGGTCCTCGAAGGACCCCGCGACCAATTCCGGCGAGCGCGGCCTCGGCCGTAGTGAAGGGCCCACTCAACAGTTCCGGCGGCAGCTTCGTGCGGTTCGCAGGCACCTCGAAACTCTGCGTTACCAGCCGCCCAGTTCGCTAGTCCCCCTGTGGACCAAGCCGAAACCGCGCTCCCGCACCCTTGGCGCCTCTCCAACCGTGCGCAGGCGCGCTTTCGGGTCGAGGCGTGGCGGGCCTGGCGGGAGCCCGAGCCTCAGCCGAGAACCGACGGAGCTTGTCGGGTTGATGGGCTCGGGGTGAGGCGTGGCGGGTCTGGCGGGAGCCCGAGCCTGCGAAAGCCGAGAACCACGATTGAGCTTGGTCTTACCTGGTTCGGGGCGAGGCGTGGCGGGCCTGGCGGGAGCCCGAGCTTGCGAGGGCGGATGGTAGCCGAGCCCCGAACCAGGTGAGACCAAGCGGCGCCTCAGAATCAGAACAAAGCCGTCATGAGCGCCCGCCGCGCCTTCAGCACCCGCTCGTCGGCGTTCCCGAGTGTCTCGAAGAGCTCCAAGAGCCGAACGCGTACACGATCGCGCTCGTCGCCGGTGCGCTGCTTTACCTGATCGATCAGGCGCGCAAATGCCGCGTCGGCGTCACCGGTGGCCAGTTCGACATCGGCGGCGGACAGCTGGTCGTCGACGGACGCGTCGGGCGCCGCCGCCTTGGCGAACACCGCCTGCGGGTCCAGCGCCGTGGCGCGGGCGAGGAGGCCCGCCTGGGCCTTGCCGGCCTGAGCTTCGGCGTCCTGCGGATTCGCCGCCAGCAGCTTGTCGAACTCCGCCTCGGCGGCGGCGAAATCGCCTCGTTCGAGGGCCTCGTCGGCGGCGGCGAAGCGCGGGTCGGCGACCGGCTCCGCGGCCTCCTCCAAATCATCGGTGGGCGCGGTGCCGACCGGGTCGGCCCGGCCGACGATGCCGTTGGCCAGCGCAGCCTTGAGCAGCTGATCGATCGCCGTCGCCACCTGATCCTTGGGCAGCACGCCCTGGAACAACGGCGCCACCTGCCCGCCGATGAGCGCGACCACCGTCGGTACGGCCTGCAGTTGCAGCGCTTGCACGATGCCCGGGGCGGTGTCCACGTTCAACCGGGCCAACAAGAACTTGCCGTCGTTCTCGGCGGCGAGCTCCGCTCAGGGCGTCGGAAAGCTGCTGCCCGGTGGCGACCCGCGGCGAGTACAGCTCCACCACGACCGGATGCTTCATGGAGCGCCGGATGGTTTCCGACTCGAAGGTCTGCTCCGTCACCTCGATGACGTACGAGCCGCCGGCCGCTCCCCCGGGCGCCGCCCCGCCCTGCTGGGCCTTGGCGCGTGCAGCGAGCTGGGAGAGGTCGACCGCACCCGGGCGGTTGAAGCTGGAGGTGCTCATGGAGCCAATCCTGACACTGCTCGCCGCAGGGGCCGGAAGTCGCTCCGCTCCTCGAACACATTTGACACTGCTCGCCGCAGGGGCCGGAAGTCGCTCCGCTCCTCGAACACATTTGACACTGCTCGCCGCAGGGGCCGGAAGTCGCTCCGCTCCTCGGGCGGACTTGACATGGCTCGCGCACCCCGCCCCTCCCGCGGTGTGGCGACGTGTGGGCAGAATGACGTCTATGGCCCACCCCCGCGCCGGACAGCCGGCCCAGTCCGAAGACCTCATCGATGTCGACGCCGTCGTCGGCGCCTACTACGACCTCGTCCCGGACCCGCACAACCCGGATCAGCAGGTCGTCTTCGGCACGTCGGGTCACCGTGGTTCGAGTTTGGACACCGCGTTCAACGACGCCCACATCGCGGCCACGACCCAGGCCATCGTGGAGTACCGCGCCGCTCAGGGCATCACCGGTCCGCTGTACATCGGCAAGGACACCCATGCGCTGTCCGGTCCGGCCTGGCGTACGGCCATCGAGGTGCTCATCACTCAGGGCGTCACCGTCTGCAGCGAGGGCGACGAGGACTACACGCCCACGCCGGCCGTGTCCCGGGCGATCGTGGTCCACAACGCCTCCGGCCCTTCGGCCCAGGCGGACGGCATCGTCGTCACGCCCTCGCACAATCCACCGCGCGACGGCGGCTTCAAGTACAACCCGCCCCACGGCGGTCCGGCCGACTCCGACGCGACCAGCGTGATCGCCGCCCGGGCCAACGAGTTGCTCGCCGATCCGGGATCGATCGCGCGCAAGCCGTTCGACCAGGTCAGCAGCGAACTGCACCGCTTCGACTACCTCGGCGCCTACTGCGAGGATCTCGTCAACGCCTTGAACCTGCACGCCGTACGGGATGCCGGGGTGCACATCGGCGCCGATCCGCTGGGCGGGGCCAGCGTGCAGTACTGGGGCTACATCTCCGAGCACCTGGGCATCGATCTGACCGTGATCAACCCGGAGGTCGACCCGCGCTGGTCGTTCATGACCCTCGACACCGACGGCAAGATCAGGATGGACTGCTCCTCGCCGAACGCCATGGCCAGCCTGATCCAGAATCGCAGCGCGTACGAGATCTCCACCGGCAACGACGCCGACGCGGATCGGCACGGAATCGTCACTCCCGACTTCGGGTTGATGAATCCCAATGCCTATCTGGCGGTGGCCATCCAGTACCTCTACGCCCATCGCACCGGCTGGAAGCCCGACGCCGGGATCGGCAAGACACTGGTCTCGTCTTCGATGATCGACCGGGTGGCCGCGTCCTTGGGCCGCACCCTGATCGAGGTACCGGTCGGGTTCAAGTGGTTCGTGCCGGGCCTCCGCAGCGGCGACATCGGATTCGGCGGCGAGGAGTCGGCGGGAGCCTCCTTCTTGGCCCTGGACGGCAGCACCTGGACGACCGACAAGGACGGGATCTTGCTCGCCCTGCTGGCCAGCGAGATCCAGGCCGTGACCGGCAAGTCCCCCAGCGAGTTGTACGCGGAGCTGACCGCCGAGCACGGCGCCCCGGCGTACGCGCGGGTCGACGCCCCGGCCGACCGTGAACAGAAGGCTAAGTTGGCCAAGCTGGATCCGTCGGCGGTGACCGCCACGGAGCTGGCCGGCGAGCCGATCACCGGCAAGCTCACCACCGCACCCGGCAACGGGGCGGCCATCGGCGGCCTGAAGGTGACCACCGAGTCGGCCTGGTTCGCGGCCCGACCCTCCGGCACCGAGGACGTCTACAAGATCTACGCCGAGTCGTTTCGAGGTGCCGACCACTTGGCCGAGGTACAGGCCGCCGCCCGGGACGTGGTATCGGCCGCCCTGGCTTGACCGCGACCTCTGAGCACTGACCGCTCTCCCAACCGAGCCGAGCCGACCTAGGCTGAGCCGGTGACGGCGTCCGCGAGCCCGGTGGTCGAGGGCTGGCTGCGCGAGCAGTTGCCGATGCTGCTCCGGCTGGCTACGGCGCTCACCGGGTCCCCAGCAGCGGCTTCGGAGTTGGTGGCCGACACGCTGGCCCGGGATGCGCGACGCCTCGAGACGTTCAGTCGGCTCGAGTTCCCTGAGGGTCCGCTGCGCAGTCTGGTGCTGGCGCAGTACCTGAGCGCGTACCGGCGACGAACCCCGCACCGACGGTCAGATCTGACTCCGGGACTGGACGTCTTGTCGAGCCCTCGTCAGCGCGCCGCGGTCGTGCTGCGCGACGGACTGCGACTCACGCCCCTGGAGATCGCCGCTCTCATGGACCGCCCGCCGCAGCAGATCCAGGACGATCTCGAGGCCGCCCCGGACGCTCTGGGTGGCGAGATCGACGCGCTCGGCATGATCGCCCCGCCGACGGAGGACCTCCTCAGCCGGTGGGGCTCCGCCCGACGGCGCGCCGCCTCTCGTCGCGTCCGGGTGGTGGCGCTCCTGTCCGGCCTGGCGCTGATCGCCGCGGCGGCGATCGTGGTGCCGACCGTGGTGCTGCCAGGCCTACCCGTCACGCCGCGGGCGCCGGGTAAGTGGCACTTCAATCACGAGGTGCGGCCCGGGGACGGCTGGCAGATCGTGGCCCGCGGACTCACGCCTCGGGTGGAGCTCACCGAACTGGATCCGCCCGGAGCGAGTGGAGACCCGAAGAAGTGCGTCGTCACCGTCCACGTTGCCGGCGGATACGACCGCCGCAGGACCCAGCCGCTGGAGACCACGACGCTGCGGGGCCGAAACGCCTTCTTCGCTCTCGATGAAGCGGGCTCGCCCTTCGTGGCTTGGGAGTACGGGGCCGACGCCTGGAGCACCGTTCTCTGCAGCTCGACGGATCTGGACCGGGCCGAACTGCGATCCATCGCCTCGTGGGTGAGCTTCGGCCGGTCCTCGGCCCGGCTCCCCTTCGCCCTGGACCAGGTGCCGGCCGGCTATCAGGTCGCCGGGCTCACCGAAAACGTGCGGAGCGAGACGGCCGAGGTGACCCTGGGCCGCGAGGTGCTGCAGCGCGGTGACGTAAACATCGTCCTCATCGCGCCGCTGGGCGGGGAGGACGTTCCCTCCCGCGGTACCCGAGTCACGGTCGACGGGGTTCCCGGCCGTCTCATCGGTGGGGGCGATCCCCGCCTGTGCCTGTTCCGGGACGCGCGGTCACTGTGTCTGATCACGTTCTGGCCCGGAGGGGAATGGCCGGAGCCGGCCCCGCAGCCGGTCGGCGCCGAACCCATCCTGCTCGGCCTCGCGCGGCAGCTTCGCTTCGCGCCGGACCTCGCCGATACCGACACCTGGTTCGAGGCCGAGTCGGCACTTCCCCAGTAAGAGGTGCGGGCCGGTGGCAGACTCCCAGCAGCGAGCAGCAGAATGCAGCCTGTGCCAGAAGACCACAGTCCCGAGCGCGAATCGCGCCCCGCCGAGCGAGCCACGGTCGGCGATCTCATCGAATCGGCCCGCCGGCTCTCCGCCCGGGCGGCCAGAACCTTCCTGGGCGTGACCGGTGCGCCGGGGTCGGGCAAGTCCACCGTCGCCCAGGCGATCGCCGGGGCGTTGGGATCGCAGGCTGTCCTGCTGTCCATGGACGGGTTCCACCTGGCCAACGACGAACTCGTCCGGCTCGGCCTGCTGGACCGCAAGGGGGCACCGGAGACCTTCGACGCCGGGGGCTTCGTCCATATCCTGCGCCGGCTGCACAACGACGACGAGGCGGTGGTGTACGCGCCGCGGTTCGACCGTTCGCTCGAGGAGTCCATCGGCTCGGCCGTGCCGGTGCCGGCTGCGGTGCCGTTGCTGATCGTGGAGGGCAACTACCTGTTGTACGACGAGCCCGGCTGGAACGACGTCGCCGGCCTGCTCGACGAGTGCTGGTATCTCGACCCGGGCGAAGAGAAGCGGCTGGCGTGGCTGATCGCGCGGCACCAGCGGTACGGACGCGATCTGACCGAGGCCGCCGAACGGTCGTACGGGAGTGACCAACGCAATGCCGAATTGATCATGAACACCCGGTTCCGCGCCTCCCGGGTGATCGAGGTGCTCTAGGACAAGGACAGCTAGAACGAGGCCGGCTCCACGTAGACGCCCCACTCGGCGCGCAGGACGTCGCAGATCTCACCCAGCGTTGCTTCCGCGCGGGCCGCGGCCAGCATCGGCTCGATCAGGTTCGTGTCGGTCCGGCTGGCCGCCACCAGCTGGCCAAGGGTGCGGTCGACCAAGGCCTGATCCCGGCCGGCCCGGCGCTCGGCCAGGACGTCGCGCTGCTCGGCCTCGACCTCGTGACCGACGCGGAGGATCTCCAACTCGCCGGTCACCGTGGCGGTGTGGCAGTTGACCCCGACCACACGCTTGTCGCCCTTCTCCAGCTGGGTCTGGTAGGTGAAGGCGGAATCGGCGATCTGACCGGTGAACCAGCCGTCCTCGATCCCCCGCAGCAGACCCGAGGTCATCGCCCCCACGTCATGCCGGGCCGCTTCGCCGCCGCCCATCTCGATGATCTGGGCGAAGATCTCTTCGGCCTCGGCCTCGATCCGATCGGTCAGCGCCTCGACGTACCACGAACCGCCGAGCGGGTCGGCGACGTTGGCCACCCCGGTTTCCTCCGCCAGCACCTGCTGGGTGCGCAGCGCGATCTCCGCGGACTCCTCGGTCGGCAGCGCCAAGGTTTCGTCGAGCGCGTTGGTGTGCAGGGAGTTGGTCCCGCCGAGCACCGCGGCCAGCGCTTCCACCGCGGTCCGGACCACATTGTTGTGAGGCTGCTGGGCGGTGAGTGAGACCCCGGCCGTTTGGGTGTGGAAACGCAGCGACTGCGCCTTCGCCGATCGGGCGCCGTAGCGGTCCTGCAGCCAGCGGGCCCAGATCCGTCGGGCCGCCCGGAACTTCGCGATCTCCTCGAAGAAGTCGATGTGGGCGTCGAAGAAGAAGCTGAGCCCGGGCGCGAACTGCTCGATGTCCAGCCCGCGGGAGAGCCCGAGTTCCACGTAGCCGAAGCCGTCGGCCAGGGTGAAAGCCAGCTCCTGGGCGGCCGTGGCGCCCGCTTCGCGGATGTGGTAGCCCGACACGCTCAGGGGCTTGTAGGCCGGGATGTTTGCCGTGCAGTACTCCATCAGGTCACCGATCAGCCGCAGGTGCGGACCCGGCGCGAACAGCCACTCCTTCTGGGCGATGTACTCCTTGAAGATGTCGGTCTGCAGCGTCCCGTTCAGCCGGGTGGGATCGACGCCTTGGCGTTCGGCCGCCACCACGTACATGCAGAAGATCGGGACGGCTGGGCCGGAGATCGTCATCGAGGTGCTGACGGAACCGAGATCGATGCCGGCGAACAACGTGTCCAGGTCGGCGGCCGAGTCGATGGCCACCCCGCAGTGTCCGACCTCGCCCAGACTGCGCTCGTCGTCGGAGTCCCGACCCATCAAGGTCGGCATGTCGAAGGCCACGCTGAGCCCGCCGCCCCCGGCGGCCAAGATCATTTTGTACCGCTCGTTGGTCTGCTGCGCGGTGCCGAACCCGGCGAACTGCCGGATCGTCCAGGGTCGTCCGCGGTATCCGGTGGGGTACAGCCCGCGGGTGAACGGGAATTCCCCCGGCCAGCCGATCCGGGCCAGCCTTGGGTCGGCAGTCTCGTCCGGCGGTCCGTAGAGCGGCTCGACCTCTACCCCGGACAGCGTGCTGAAATCCGCGTCTCGTACTCGACCCGACGATTCGGCGGCTGCGTAGGCCGCCGCCCAGCGCCGGTATCCGGGACCCCCGCCATGCGACTCCTCGGTCATGGCCACCTCCGGACTGAATACTAGGACGCCCTAGTACTCGGTCCAAGTCTCTGGTCGCTTCAGCAAGCGCCTCAACCTCCGAGAACGGCGAGCCGGTCCTGCGGGCGACCTCCTGGGTGGCGTCGTTCGGAGGCGAACAACTGGTGCAGCAACTGGATGGCGACGGCCCCCTCTCCCACCGAGGCAGCCACCCGCTTGCCGGCGCCGTGCCGAACGTCGCCGGCGGCCAGCACGCCAGGCATGCTCGTCTCCAGCAGCAGCGGTGGGCGACGGAGCCGCCAGTCGTGGTGGCCGGTCAGATCGGTCCCGGTGAGAACGAACCCCTGGGCGTCTCGATCGATCCCGGGCGGTAGCCACTCGGTCCGTGGCCGGGCTCCGATCATGACGAAGAGCCCTCCGGCTGGGACGGTCTCTGTCTCCCCCGTCACCTGGTCGCGCAGCACCAGGTGATCGAGCCAGGCATCGCCGCCGCCGTCAACGATCTCGCTGCGGAAACGTACGGCGACGTTGGCCGTCGACGCGATCTCCCGGATGAGGTAGTGCGACATCCCGGCATCGAGGGAGGCGGCGCGCACCACCAGCGTGACGTGCCGGGCGTACCGGGCCAAATAGAGCGCGGCCTGTCCGGCGGAGTTGGCGCCGCCGAGCACGTAGACGTCCCGCCCCGCCATGGCGGGAGCTTCGGAGCTGGGGCCGCCGTATGAGACACCCATGCCGTTCAGGGCTTCTAGTGCCGGGAGGCCGATCCGGCGATAGCTGGCGCCCGTCGCCAGGACGATCGCGCGCCCCCGCACGCGGCCGAAGTCGGAGAGGTTGACCGTGAGCCAGTCGTCGGAGCGACGGAGATCGGTGGCCTGCTGCATGAACGCGAAGTTGGCCCCGAACACCCAGGCCTGCTCGTAGGCCCGCTGCGCCAGACGCCGGCCGCTGATGCCCCGCGGGAAGCCAAGGTAGTTGCGGATCAGCGAACTGGACGTGGCCTGCCCCCCGATGCCCCCGTCGTCGACGACCAAGGTGCTGAAACCCTCGGAGGCGCCGTAGACCGCGGCCGACAGTCCGGTGGGCCCGGCGCCGACGATGACCAGATCGAAATCCTTGCGCTCCGGGGTGACCGAGGAGCCGGCGGCGATCGCGATCTCGGCGTTGCTGGGGTTTTCGAGGACCTTGCCGCCCGGCAGCACGATCAGGGGAAGTCGGGCCGAACTGCCCGCGGCGGCCACCAGCGCCCGGCCGTCGGTCGAGTCGGCCAACGTGAACGAGTGCGGAATGGCGCAGCGCACGAGCACATTCCGCAGCTCGTAGGCCCTTCCCGACCAGGACTCACCGACCACATGAACCGTGAAGGGGAAGGAGCGCCCCGCCTCCGCCCACTCCAGCAACAGACCGGAGATCGTGTTGTGGAACAACTCGTCGGGTGCGGGTGACGGCCTGAGCACGTAGTGGTCGATTCGCCCGTGCGCGATGGAATCGAAGATGTCGCGCCCGATCTCGGGAAGTCCGAAGGTGCCCCACTCGATCACCAGAGCTCGTTTGGCGTGCGGATGGAGGTGCCGAGCCTGATCCAGCAGTTCACTTCCGGCTATGCCGGACAGCTGCTGCCCGGCCAGGATCAAGGCGACGCTCTCGCCGGCCGACGCGAGCTCGGCCAGCCAGGCCTGCGCCTCGGTCGGGGACTGCAGGCACCGAACTCGGTAGTGCCGCGCGTACCGGTCGAGCAGCTCCCGCTCGATCTCGCGCAACGTCTCCACATCGTCCTCGACGGCGAGCAGCACCGGACCAGCCATGTGCTGCACTTTAGTGCCGGACGCCGATCCGCCGTCTGCGTTTCGATCCGTTTCGGCTGGTCCGCTCGACCCCTCAGGCCAGTGATACCTTCCCGCCATGATGCGGGCGGTGGTGATTGATCATCCCGGCGAGCCGGAGGTGCTGCAGCTGCGGACCGTGCCCGTGCCCAGTCCAAAACCGGGCTGGGTCCTCGTCCGGGTGCTGGCCTTCGGGCTGAATCGGTCGGAGTTGCACTTTCGGCAGGGCGTCGCCTCGACCGGTTCCTTCCCCCGGATCCCCGGCATCGAGGCGACCGGAGTCGTCGCGGCCGCTCCGGGCGGTGAGTTCGAGTCGGGAGCCCAGGTCGTCACGATGATGGGCGGGATGGGACGCCTCTTCGACGGTGGATACGCGGAGTTCGTCACCGTACCGGCCAGTCAGGTGATCCCGTTCCGAAGTGAGCTGCCCTGGAGCACCCTCGGCGCCGTGCCCGAGATGCTGCAGACCGCGTACGGGTCGCTCGAGGTCGGCCTGCAGGCACTCGATGGCCAGTCGCTGCTGATCCGGGGCGGCACCTCGTCGATCGGGATGGCGATCGCCGTCCTTGCCAAATTGCGCGACATGACGGTTCTCGCCACGACGCGTAAGCCGGAGAACGCCGCTTCGCTGGAGCGGCTGGGCGTCGACCACGTCATCATCGACGACGGGACGATCGCCCCCGGTGTCCGACGGGTCGCACCTGCCGGTGTCGACGGAGCGGTAGAACTCGTCGGCGTCAACGTCATGCACGACACCCTGCGAGCCGTGCGCGCCGGCGGCACGGTCTGCTTCACCGGGATGCTGTCGGACCAGTGGACGATCCCCGACTTCTACCCGATGGACTGGCTGCCCAACGGCGTGCGGCTCACCGCCTACTCGGGGGAGGCGGCCGATCTCCCCGCCCAGGTGCTGCAGGAGTTCCTCGACGCCGTCGCCAACGGGGACGCCGTGGTCCCGCTCGGGCGCACCTACCGACTCGACGACATCGTGCAGGCGCATCGCGACCTCGAAGCCAACGCGGTCAGGGGTAAGGCCGTGGTCGTGGTCGATCCAGGGGATCGGCCGGGTTGATCAGAAGTCCCCCGCGGCCGCACGCGGCGACCGGAGCAGGCCGGTCAGATCGTCGCATTCGCCCTCGGACATCGACGAAAGGGCGAATTGCGCGGCCACGATCGCGTCGGTCGCCTGCTGCAAGACCTCGCGGCCTCGGGGCGTGATCGCCGCCAGCACGGCCCTACCGTCCTCGGGGTGCTTCGAGCGGAGGATCAATTGGGCCTTCTCGAGCCGCTTGACCAGCGGCGTCACCGATGTGGCGTGCACCTGCAGCCGCTCCCCGATCTTGCCGAGCGGCAGCGCCCCGTGCCGGGAAAACGACAACAGCACCAGGACCTCGTACCGGGCGAAGGTCAACCCGAGGGGTCGGAGGAGTTCGTCCAGCTCGGTGAGCACCAGTTGGTGCACCCGCATCAACGAGGTGACGGCCCGCATTCTCGGGGTCTCCTCCCAGCGGTGCGACCACTGCCGAGCGGCCTCCTCGATCGGATCGAACGGGAGGCGATGGCGTCCGCTCACGTGCCGTCGTCTTCACTCGAGGCCCGGGCCCGGGCGTGGGTGCCCAGACCGGCCTCGTGGATGACCCGCTGGATCAGTCGCTCGCGATCGTCGATGTCCGGCACCCAACGAATGTCCCGAAGGCCCTGGTCCTGGGCGGCGGACTCGAACACGAAGTGCCCGTAGCCGAAGATCCGACCGGCCAGCGGTCGGTCGACCGTGATGTCCAGGATCCGGGTCAGCGGCATGCTGGCGCGGACCTGGTTGACGTTGCCGTGCACCCGGTACACCTTCTGGTTCGTCACCACGAAGCGATCGCGGAACTGATCGGCGATCCGCCACAGGGCATTGGCGATCAGGATCAGGGCGCCGGCCAGCAGGATCCAGAACAGCAGTGAGGTGTACAGCCATGCGGTGGAGAACAGCCACAGGCCAAGCGCCAGGCGCAGCGCCGGAAAGGCGCTCGCCATCCAGTGCCGCCGGACCTGATCGCGGATCTCCTCGCCGTCCTCGGCCAGGATGTACTTCTCGACGTGCGGGTCGAGCCAATCCAGCGCACCGGCCACGGATCAGCCGGTCAGCGCGGTGAAGAAGGTGACCAGGGATTGCAGCGCTCCGCCGAGCGCGGCCAGGATCCCACGGACCGAATCCGCAGCCCCCTCAGGCTGGTTGACGAGGTAGAAGAGAACGAACCCGATCACCAGCAGACCGATGATCCGCCTGATCCACTTGCCCATCTCGCCTTCCTTTTCAGAGCTGCACGCGGGATTGCCGACGCTCGCAGCTACATTCTTACCCCAGTGGCCGGGCGTTACTCCTGCGGCACGCCGACGCTCAGCGGGCGGCGAGCAGGCGGTCTGCGGCGGAGAAGGGGTCCAGTTCGCCGTCCCGGACGGCACGAGCCAGGTCGTCGAGTTCGGCGCGGTTGTCCAGCGTGAGCTCGGCGCGCAGGCGGGTCAGGGCCAGGGCGGCGACCTCGGCTCGAGCCCGCTCCCAACGCCGACGTTGCCAGGACCCGGACGCCTGGGCCCGCTCCGCAAAGCGGTTGATGGCTTCGAGCAGATCATCGAGGCCCTCACCGTCGACGGCGACGGTGGTGATGATCGCTGGCGGCTTGTCCCCGGCGGCGCGCGGAGTCAGGGCGAGCATCCCGCGCAGTTCCCGGACCACGGACTGGGCGCCGTCCCGATCGGCTTTGTTGACCACGAAGATGTCGCCGACCTCCAAGATCCCGGCTTTGGCTGCTTGAATCCCGTCTCCCATGCCCGGAGCCAGCAGGACGAGGGTGATGTCGGCCTGGCCGGCGACCTCGACCTCCGACTGGCCGACCCCTACCGTCTCCACGATCACCGTGTCGAAGCCCCCGCCGTCCAGGACCCGAAGAGCCTGCGGTGCCGCAACGGCGAGACCACCGAGGTGGCCGCGGGTGGCCATGGAGCGAATGAAGACGCGCGAGTCGGTGGCGTGCGACTGCATCCGGACCCGGTCGCCCAGCAGGGCACCGCCGGAGAAGGGCGAGCTGGGGTCCACCGCCAGGACCGCCACCCGCTCGCCCGCTGCGCGCAGCAGCGCGATGAGTCCGGTCACGGTCGTCGACTTCCCGACTCCGGGAGCGCCCGTCACGCCGACGACTCGTGCTCGACCGCGCTCCGGGAGCAGCGCGGTCAGCACCGTACGCAGCTGCGGTGCGTCGTTCTCGACCAGGCTGATGAGCCGGCCCAGAGCTCGGGGGCGGCCGGCACGCGCCGCCTCGATCAGCGCCGCCGTACCAGGGTCAATGCTGCCGCCGTGGCTCGAACCACCGTCCGGGGGCACCGGCGTCCTACGGGCGGGACGCAGCAGCCGACAGCAACAGGGCGTCGCCCTGCCCGCCGCCGCCACACAGGGCCGCGGCGGCCACCCCGCTCCCCCGCCGTTGCAGTTCGAGGGCCAGGTGCAGGACGAGGCGGGCACCGGAGGCTCCGATCGGATGCCCGAGAGCGATCGCCCCACCATGGATGTTGACTCGCTGGTCGATCTCGGCCTCGGTCAGACCGAGCGCACGAGCGCTGGCCACGCCCACCGCGGCGAATGCTTCGTTGATCTCGATCAGCTCGAGATCGGATACGGCCAGCCCGGCCTTCTTGACCGCGAGTTCGATGGCGGCCGCCGGTTGGAGCTGCAAGGACGAGTCCGGCCCGGCGACCTGGGCGTGGGCGCCGATCTCCGCCACGGGCGCGAGCCCCAGCCGCTCGACCGCGGCCGGGCTGGCGACGACTACCGCCGCCGCCCCGTCCGAGATCTGGCTGGCGGACCCCGCCGTGATGGTGCCCGTCTCGGAGAAGGCCGGCCGCAATCGCCCCAGAGCGGCGAGATCGGCATCGGGTCGGATGCCCTCGTCGACCGAGATCTCCAGGTCCTCGCCGCGGCGCTGCGGGATCGTTACCGGCGCGATCTCCTCCGCCAGCAGCCCCGCCTTCGTGGCGGCCTGTGCCCGTACGTGCGAACGCACCGCGAACGCGTCCTGATCCTCCCGGCTCACCGATTGCGCCCCGAGGTTGGCATCCTCGGTCAGGGCGCCCATCGCCTGATCGGTGAAGACGTCCCAGAGACCGTCGAAGGCCATCGAGTCCACCAGGGCGGCGTCGCCGTACTTGATTCCGGCGCGGGCCCCCGGCAGCAGATGCGGCGCCTGGGTCATCGACTCCATCCCGCCGGCCACCACCAGTTCGCACTCGCCGGCCCGGATCAGCTGATCGGCGAGGGCAATCGCGTTGAGGCCGGAGAGGCACACCTTGTTCACCGTGAGGGCCGGAACCGACATCGGGACACCACCCTTGACCGCGGCCTGGCGGGCGGGGATCTGACCCACTCCGGCCTGCAGCACCTGGCCCATGATCACGTAGTCGATCTGGTCGCCGGTGACTCCGGCTCGAGCCAGCGCGGCCGAGATGGCGTGGCCACCCAGGTCGGTCGCCGACAGGTCTTTGAAGCCGCCGAGCAGCTTGGCGATGGGGGTACGCGCACCCCCCACGATCAGCGATCCCACGGTGTTCTCTCTTTCTGCTTCTTCACGCGCTCGCCGCGCTTCTGGCCGACAGTGGAAGAAGCTGCTGGTCGGGCATGCGGTTCTGCCTGATGTTTCGTGGCCAGTCTGGCACCCTGAGGGCATGGACGCCGAGGACGAGTCGGACCTGCAGATCCTGGGGGTCGACCACGTCGGCGTCGCCGTCGCCGACCTCGACCAAGCCGTGGCCTTCTATCGCGACGTGCTGGGCCTGCGAGCCGTTCACCGCGAAGAGAATTCTGGCCAGGACGTGGTCGAGGTGATGCTCACGGCGAGCGCCGTCCCGCTGGCCGGCGACACCCGGCGGACCGAGATCCAGCTGCTCGCTCCGTTGTCCTCCGACAGTGTCCTGCGGCGCTTCCTGGATCGGTCCGGACCGGGAATCCAGCACCTCGCCTACACGGTGCGCGACATCGGCCACGCAACGGGAGTTCTGCAAGGAAAGGGGGTTCGGCTGCTCTATGATTCAGCCAGGACTGGTACCCGCGGCTCCCGGATCAACTTCGTCCACCCCAAGGATGCCGGCGGTGTACTGATCGAACTGGTCGAGCCCGCGGCGGTCGACCCAAAGCCGCGCGACAGCGATCAGGGGGCCTCGCCGGTTCCACCGGCGGTGACTCAGAAAGACTGACCCAGAACCATTAGGGAGCAAAGGATGACCTCAGGGGACAACACCGGCCTCGGACTGTTCGACGACGCAGCTAGCGCCGTCGGTAACTTTCCGTCGGCCTTGCGGGGATACGACCGAAACGCCGTTGACGATTACGTACGCAGTCTGGAGGGCGCTCTCGTCGGCACCCGCCGACGCACGACGGAGCTCGAACAGCAGCTGGCCGCCCTCTCGGGCCAGCTCGACGAGGCGCGCCAGGCCGCCTCGGAAGTCGACTACACCAACCTCGGTGGACGGGCGTCCGACATCTTGAGACTGGCGGAGGAACAAGCGCGGGAGACCCTCGATCGGGCGAACGTCGAGGCCGAACGGGTCCGCGAGGAGGCTCGTCGGGAAGCCGACCTGACGCGGCAGAACGCGGCTCGCGAAGGGGACGATCTCAAGTCGGGCGGACTCGCCGAGATCGAGGAAGTTCGGACCCGGATGGAGCAGGACGGCCGGGTGCACGCCGAGCGGACCCAGGCCGAGGCCGACGCACTCGTGGCTGCGGCCCGTCGGCAGGCCGAATCGCTCCAGCGCGAGGCCGACAACGAGGCGCAGACCCTGCGCCAACAGGCCTACCTGGACACCGAGGAACTCCGTCGCAGCGTCGAGCGCGAGGCTGCCGACACCCGTCAGCAGGTGGCGGTCGAGCGCGAACAGGCCGTGGCCGAGTTGCGCCGGGTTCAGGAGGAAGCGGCCGCGCGCACTGCGGAGCTGCTGAAGGAGGCGACCGAGCACAACCAGGCCTCCGCCGACCGGCTGGAAGCAGATATCGCCGAGGCGGCCCGCATCCGCACCGAAGCTCTGAACGAGGCCGAGCGAGCGAAACTCACCGCCATCAAGGAGTCCGAAGAACGCGTCGAGGCGGCCAAGGCCCAAGCTGCGGCGATCACGGAGCGGACCCAATCTGAGTTCGCCTGGCGCAAGCAGGAGCTCCGCCGGGAGACCGAGCTGCTCGGTCAGCGCAAGCAGGCGGTTCTCAACCAGTTGGCCAGTCTGTCGGCCTTGGCACAGCAGACGGCGCAGTCGTTCCCCGAGATCGACGATCTGGGCGAATTCCAGGGTGAGGACGGGGATCGGACCATCCTTCGCCCCGCGGGCGTTGGACCGGCTCTGCCGGAGTCCGACGACCCGCGCGAGCAGACCAACGGACACGCCAGCGAGAAGAAGCCGGATACCGCCGAGGTCGACGACGACCGTCCCACCGAGCGGTTCGACGTGGATGTCGACGGCGACGCCACCATCGTGATCCCATCCGGCAGCCTCCCCTCGGGTACCGCGCACCTCAAGGCGGAGGCCGACAAGCAGGACTGAGCTTCCGGCCCGCCCACGCCCGCCCACCCCATGCCAGCCTCGACCCGTCAGGATCTACCGTGGCTACCCCCAACCTGAGCCGCCCGTTACGTTCAGTTCCTCCGAGACAGTTCCCGACCGTCCGTCGCGGCTACGACTGCGCGGTCGTGGACGCCTTCATCGCCGAAACCGCTCAACGAGTCGCCGAACTCCAAACGGAGGTGCAATCGCTGCGAACGGAGAACAGCCAGCTCCGATCCGACGCATCGGCCGCCGCCTCGCCTGCTGCCACCTCGGTGCACTTGAGTGACCGGGCCACGACGGTGATCCGCACCGCCGCCGAGGAAGCCCGCCAACTCACCACACAGGCGCGACAGGAGTCCGATCAGCTGCGGGAGACCGCTCTGGACGAAGCCGAGCAGATCCGGTCCGCGACCAGCGCTGAGCGCTCCGCGCTGCTCGATGATCGGCAGGCCCAGCTGCAGGAACTCCTCCGAAACGGAGCCGACCAGCTCGCGGCGCGCTACGACCAGGCTCGGATCGAATGCGACCAGCTGCTGGCGGCGGCCCGCATCGAAGCAGACACCAGCCGCTCGGTAGCCGAGCAGGAGGTGCGTGCGCTGCGGGAAGCGGCCCGGTTGGAGCTCGAACTCCAACGCACAACGGCCCAGCAGGAAGCAGCCGCCGCGATGCAGGCCCTGGCGGAGCAGCGCCAACAGGAACTGAGCGAGCTACGCCGCAGTCAGCAGGCGGCCGAGACCAGCATCGCGGAACGGCTGGCCGAGGCGGCCGACCTGCAGCGGTCGGCCGTCGAGCACCTGGAACGCCGGACGGCGGACGCCGTACGGGTGCGCGAAGATGCCGTCGAAGAAGCGGGCCGACTCAAGCGGCAAAGTCTGGCCGAGGCCGAGGCGTTGATTCGGCAGGCCCAACAACAGGCGGCCACCGTCGACGAGCGCGCCCGGCAGGAGTTCGCCTGGCGGCGCCGGCAGATGCGCAAGGAACAGGATCAGGTCAACCGCCGCAAGCAGGTGATGCTGGAGCAGTTGGTGTTCCTGAGCGCGATGGCCACCCAGACCGCCGAGAACCTGCCCGAGGTACCCGAGGTGGAGTTCGCCTTCGACCTTGCCTCTCCTGACGCTTCGAGGGCGTTGAGCCTGTCCCAGGGTGACAGCTGACTTCGACGACCGGTTCAGCCACTCAGAACAGCCGATCGGCATCGTCGTCCAAGCCGCGCAGCCGGTCGTAGTCGACGGTGATGCAGGCGATGCCGCGATCCTGGGCCAGGACCCGGGCCTGGGGTTTGATGAGCTGAGCGGCGAAGACCCCATGCACGGGACCCAGCCGGGAATCCCGACGGATCAGCTCCAGGTAGCGCGTCAGTTGCTCCACGCCGTCGATCTCGCCGCGGCGTTTCACCTCGACCACGACATAGTTCCCACCCCCGTCGCGACACAGCAGGTCGACCGGTCCGATGGCGGTGGGGTACTCGCGCTGGACCAGGGACCAGCCCCGACCCAGCGTCTCGGGATGCTCGGCCAGAAGAGCCTGGAGGTGAGCCTCCACCCCGTCCTTCTGCAGGCCGGGGTCCACGCCCAGATCGTGACGGGAGTCCAGCAGGATCTCCGCCACCCTGATCTGTAGCGCATCCCCGTCGCGGCCCCGCACCTCCCACAACGCGACCAGCGGTTCGTTCCCCGGCACGGCGTCGGCGTCCGGTTCTGGCGGCTCGTGCTCGACCAGCGTGCACGGCGGACTCATCCAGTTCAGCGGTTTGTAGGCCCGATCGTCGGCATGGACCGACACCGATCCGTCAGCCTTGATCAAGATCAACCGGGTGGCCATCGGCAGGTGGGCCGTCAGACGCCCGGCGTAATCGACCTGACAGCGCGCAATCACCAATCGCACCGGGTCAACCTACCGTCTGCAGTCGGCTGTCCTGCTGGCAAACTCGAGCCATGGCCCGCCGACCGAGCAAGCACCTGCGCCAACCGAGGCCGCTCGGGTCCGGTCACGCGACGTCGGCCGACAAGGGCGACGGGCGATGGATCGTTCGGAGCGTCAGCGGGGCATCGGCGAGCAAGGCCTATCGCTGTCCGGGTTGCTCTCAGTTGATCGCCCCGCGCACTCCACACCTTGTCACCTGGCCCGCCGACCCTCCCCTGCACGCCGCCAGCGGCGTCGAGGAGCGTCGACACTGGCATGCCGCCTGCTGGCAGCGGCGGCCGTGACCGCCACGCGACTACCCCCGGCCGTGGCCGGTGTGCCCGAGATCTTCACCAGCGAACTCGGACGGTCCGGTCCACGGATCGTCCTCCTGCACGGCCTGTTCGGGCAGGGCAGGAACTGGACCGGCGTGGCCAAAGCCTTGAGCACGGACTACCGGATCACCCTGGTCGACCTGCCCGATCATGGCCGTTCAGCGTGGACCGAGCACTTCTCGTACGTCACCATCGCGGACGCACTCGCCGACCTGCTGGCCGGTCCCACCCCCGGTGCGGCGCCGAGCGATCCGGTACACCTGGTCGGGCACTCGATGGGGGGCAAGGTGGCCATGACGGTGGCCTTGCGGCACCCCGGGCTGGTCGCCAGTCTCGTGGTGGTCGACGTGGCGCCGGTGGATTATCAGCGGATGGGCAGTTTCGGTCGCTACGTGGCGGGCATGCGCGGACTGGACCTGGCCGCGATCCCCGACCGCGCCACCGCGGACGCCGGCCTCGCCGCCGCCGTTCCCGACCCGACCGTACGCAGCTTCCTGCTGCAGAACCTGCGGCGTCAGGCCGACCCGCCCGGTTGGCGCTGGCAGCTGAATCTGGACTTGCTGGGAGACGAGCTGGCGGAGGTCGGCGGCTGGCCGGAGCTCGACGTACTGCCGTATCCGGGCCCCGTTCTGTGGCTGGCCGGAGCGGACTCCGACTACATCACGGCGACCTACGCTCCGGCGATGAGGCGCCTCTTTCCGCGGGTCCAGCTGGTCACGGTGAAGAACAGCGGCCACTGGCTTCACACGGAACAACCCGAGATCTTCGTCGCGGCGATCCGGCGCTTCGTGCATCCCCACTAGGGCTCGGGTCGGAATTACGTACGGCTCATCCGGGCCCGCACCCTCGAGAGGACTACCCACCTTGATCCCCACCCCACTCGATGTCGCGCCCGCGCCGAACGAATTCTCCTTCTTGCCACTGATGCTCATCGTGCTCGTCGTCATCATCGCGCTGGTGGCCGCGCTCTTCATCTTCGCGGCCCGTTCGAGAAAGCGGAACCAGTGATCGTGCCCGCCCTGATCGCAACGTCCTTGCTCGATGTGCTGGTCCTCTTCATGGGCTCGGTGCCTCTTGACGTCTTTGTGGCGCGGGAACCCGTCTATCCGAGCCGAGGCAACGGTTTCGCCGCGGCGATTCTCGGTGCCCTGGTGGGCCTGGGCCTGTTGGTCCTGGTGATGATCTTCATCAGCAGCAAACCGCGGAACCGACGCCGCTGAGGATCGGTTCCAACAGGAGCAGGCCGGCCAGGAACGACACCGCGTTGGCCAACGCCGCCGCCAGGTAGGCCGAGAGCCACTCGCCGCGAACAGCCAGGGCGACGATGGTGCCTTCCACGCAGACCACGGCGACCTCGCCGACCAGGACCGCTCCAATGCCTCCGGTCGAGGACGCGAACCACCACAGCAGCGGATGCGTGATCAAATTGACCGCTAGCACGAGCAGGACGGCGCGAAGCAGGGTCAGGCGACGTTCCGCCCCGTCCGCGAGGAAACCCAGCTTTTTGAACGCCGCCAGGTAGACAATCGTCTCGATGACCCAGGTCAAGACGAAGGCCGGCAGGTATCCCCCGCCGAAGCGAAGCGCCTCCCCTACGGTTCCCACCCCTGCTCACCTCGACCCGGCTCGACTGCCGCCGACCGCTCTGCTGGTTGCGGCGATGCTCGCCGCGGCGACCGGCGCGCTGGCGCTGGCGACCCGCGCCCCGCTGGCGACGACCGTACTGGGCTTGATCGCCTTCGGTGTGCTGCACAACGTACTCGAGATCCGCTATGTCGCCGGGCGGTTCGGGCGGCTGCTGACGGGCCGCTTCCTCGCTCTGCTGTTGGCGCTGATCACCGGGATCGTGCTGTGTCGGGTCGCCGCGAGCGTCTGGCCCGGTCCGGCGCGGGTCAGCGAGGTGGTGTTGGGCTTCGCGATCCTGGCCGCGGGCTGCCGAATCGGCCTCCGGGGTCGCTGGCTCGTCCTGGCCTGGTCCGTGTTGGCGGTGGCCGGCGCGGCGGCGGTGACCATGCCCGCCTACTACTTCGTGATCTTGACCCATCTGCACAACCTGGTGCCGCTGGTTTTCCTGTGGGAGTGGGCCGGTCGGCTGCCTGTTCTGCGCGAGCGCTGGGCCTTCCGGGCCACCCAGCTCTTGTGGATCGTGGTGCTTCCGCTGCTGATCCTGGCCGGAGCGGTCGACGGGTGGATCGGTCCCGCCCCGGGGGTGGTCGAACGCTTCGTGGGGGACGGCGGTCGGGTGATCGCGGCCGCCGCCCCGCCCGAGGCGATGGCGCAGTGGGGCCTACGGTTCCTGGTCATGTTCGCCTTCATGCAGACCATGCACTACGTGGTGTGGGTCGCCTTCCTCCCCCGTTTCGCGCCGGAGGCGATCGCCGCCTTCGACGCCCGGGTGCCCTGGCTCCGGGGGCGTCGCGCCTGGCTCTTCGGTCTGGCGGCCGGCGCTGGAGTTGCCGTCTTGTTCTGGTCGGACTACTTCCAGGGTCGGGCCCTGTATGCGGCGCTGGCCAGCTATCACGCGTACCTGGAGTTCCCGGTCCTGCTCGCGCTCCTCGTCGCACCACTCGGGGTGATCCGACTTACCGCAAAGTGATGGAGATGATCTCGGACGGGTTGTTGGGTCGCCCGCCGCCCTGAGGGTTCTTGCCGTCCTGGCCCTCCTCGGCCATCGTCGCAACCACCCGCTGGGAGGCCGCATCGACCTTGCCGAAAACGGTGTACTTCGGCTCCAATGTTGCGGAGTCCTGGTAGACGAAGAAGAATTGGGACCCGTTCGTGTTGGGCCCTCCGTTGGCCATCGCCACGACGCCGCCGGAGTACTTCTCGGTTCCGTCGAGCTCGTCGGGGAACGTGTACCCCGGACCACCGGTACCGCTGCCGGTCGGGTCTCCGCACTGGAGCACGAAGATGCCGGAATCTACCAGCCGATGACAGCGGGTCTTTGCGTAGAAGCCCTGCTCGACCAGGGAGACGAAGGAGTTCACGGTGCACGGCGCGCCCACCCGGTCCAAGGCGATGCGCACCGCGCCTCCGGTCATGGTCACCACGGCCGTCAGCTCGCCACTCAACGGCACGTTGGTGCCGGCGGGAGCCCTGACCGGGCGGGATGCCGTTCCCGTGGCGACGTACTCGCAGTCCGTGCCCGCCGGAGCTTGGGAGTCCTCCGGGGCCGGCTCGACGGTGCTCGCCGCCACCGAGCCAGGCGCTGAGGGTACGGGGGTCGTTGCTGGTGTGGACGCCGGCGTGGACGGGGGAGAAGAGGTCGGCGTACCGCTGGCTGATGCGGTGCGCGACGGGGAGGCCGAGGCCGATTCCAGTGGCGCGGCGGACTGGGGAATCCGCCCGCAGCCCGCCAGCACCACCAGCAGGACCGCGCAGGTGGTCGTTCGGCGCAGTACGGTCACGCGCTCAACCCTGCCATCGCCGACCCAACGGGCCCGCCCCCGACGCGCCGTAGCTGCACTGATGCGTAGGGTTTGGGGCGTGGTCCATCTCACCCGCATCTACACCAAGACCGGTGACGGCGGGCAGACCCGGCTGGCCGACATGTCGGAGACGTCCAAGACCGATCCTCGGGTCGAGGCGTACGGCGACGTCGACGAAGCCAACTCCCTGATCGGCGTGGCCCTGGCCACCGCCGAGATGCCGGTCGACATCACCGCCCTGCTGCGCCTGATCCAGAACGAGCTGTTCGACCTGGGGGCCGATCTGGCCACGCCGGTGGTCGCCAACCCCCGGCACCCGCCGCTGCGGATCACCCCGGAATACGTGGAGCGGCTCGAGGGGTCCTGCGACCGGTTCGGTGACCCCCTGCCCGACCTGAGATCGTTCATTCTGCCGGGGGGCTCACTCGCCGCAGCGCACCTGCACGTGGCCCGGACCGTGGTCCGGCGAGCGGAGCGCGCCGGCTGGCAGGCCGTCGAACGGTACGGGACCGAAACGGGTGCGGACGGTGGACCGGGTGGGGTGAACCCGTTGGCCCTCACCTACCTCAACCGGCTTTCCGACCTGCTCTTCATCCTCACCCGGGTCGTCAACACTCCGAGCGGCGACATCCTCTGGAAGCCCGGCGGCGACCGCGAACATTCCTAGCTTCTGACCCGGTCCGGCAGCTGCAGGATGCCGGTGTCGACGAGGTGGCGGAAGTTCCACTCGTCGGGCTGCTCGGTGCGGTAGCTCCAGTAGCACCAGCCGTACGCACCGGCGTACCCCTCCAGCTGCGCCTCGAGGTAGGCGCGTCGGGCCTCGTCGCCCCGGCCCGCGTAGGCGGTCGAGTAGAGCGCCGCGCTCCACTCACCGACCAGTACGGGGTGCGCTCTGGTCAGCCAGCGGATGAGTCGGCTGCGCCGGCGGGCCCGGACGAGCTGCTGCTCGTAGGTGAGCCGAAGATCCCAGGGGAAGAAGCACTGGTAGAGGTGGGTGTCCATGACCACCGGAATGTCCTCGTGCCCCCGGATGGTCCCCCGGAACAGCCACGGCAGATAGCCGTCGGAGAACACCAGATGCGTCCCCGGGCGCACGATCTCGGCCATCCGCCGGTAGGCGGTCCGATGGAAGTGCCACAAATGCCAGACCCGCCAGTCGGTGGGCTCGTTCACCAGCTCTATGCCCCAGAGCGCCGGGTGGTCCCGGTACCGTCGGGCCAACTCCGCCAGGGCGCGATAGGTGTGATTGCGGTGTTCGCGTTCGGTGTACCACTGCCGGGGACCGACCTTGCCGCTGTGGTCCCGCCCGTTCTGTGAACCCGAGACCGCGTGCAGGTCCAACAGCACCTTGAGCCCGTAACGCTCGGCCGAATCCATGGCGGCGTCGAGAATGTCGGCGGCGGCGACGTACGGCGGATCCGAGTGCAGCACCCAGTGCCCGACGGGCAGCCGGACCAGGTCGAGTCCTTGATCACCGATCCAGGCGAAGTCGTCGTCGGTGATGAACGTCTCGTGGTGACGCCGAAGTCTCGGCGCGGCATCCGGCGTCGTCATAAAGGTGTATTCGTCCTTGGCCCCGGTGCCCGCGAACAACGACGGTGTCATCCAGGGCTCCAGCACCAACCAACCCCCGAGATTGACCCCCCGCAGTTGCTCGCGCACGAGATCAGTATCTACCGATCCGACCGGGTCGCGACGCCGGCGGTCGCGGGGTGGGCGCCGCACTAAGCTCACTGGCATGGACGCCCCGACCGGACCGCCGGTCAGCCCGGACGTCCAGCCGAAGATCGAAGCGGAGGTTCTCGACCTCGGCCCGGGCGTCCGCCGGCGACACCCGCTGCTGATCGTTGTCGGGCTCGGCCTGGTCGTGGCCCTCCTGGTGGGTCTGCTGGCCTGGCGGTTGTGGCCCCGCCCTGTAGCGCCGGTCACTTTGGCGGAGCTCCAGGGCGTCTACGCCGGGATGGTGCGGGGGGACGGCACCAACGACGCTTCGGTCCTCGAGCGGCGGAAGGCAACGCCTCGGCCGGTGTCGGTCATGCCGATCGCCTGCGGACCCCTGTTCGAGAGCACGGCGTTCAATCAGTTTCCCGCCGAGGCGCTGGACGGCGTGGGAACGTACTGGGTGGGCGATCGACAGAACATGTCGTTGTTCACCATGCGGTTCGTCGACGCGGCCGCGGGGGCGCGGGCGTACAGGAGAGTGAACGAGGCGTTGGACGCTTGCGCGGACACCGACGTGGTGGTCTCCGAGCGACGGGTGACCACCGTGCGCCCGGTGCGGACAGCCGTCGACTTCGACAACGGTGCCCGGGCGCAGCTGGGTTACGTCTACGACTCGAACGCGGACGCCCGGTTCGCTGTCCACCTGCTGCAGTTCGAGAACACCGTGACCTGGCAGTTCCGCTACGAGAGCACGACCGGTGAATACTCCCCGCTGTCGGCGCAGCGACTGATGGATGCCCTGCTCAGTCAGACCCGTTCCGTTCTCGAGCTGCGGGACTGAAGCTCATGCGCACGGCCGGTGGCGCTCAGCTCGTGGGTCGGCCCGGGGGGGCCGCCTCCAGCCAACTCAACAGGCCGGTCACGGACTCCCCGCCCATGGCGAGGTCGGAGGATACGACGCGATCACCCCGGCGCTCCTCCAACGTGACTACGCGTTGCCCGGAGTACAAGGCCACGGCCTCCACCGGGTCGGGGTCCCGGGTCTCGACCACCCGGACCTGACCTCGGCGGAATCTGCGCCGCGGCCGGGCGGAGTACGAGAAGAAACGAAACCACTCGAGCCGGTCCTGGCTGTACCGTGCGACGCCCAGCACCCAACCGGCGCTCGGGGTCGTGGTCCGCAGCCGCAGACTGCACTCGAAGGTGCCGCCCTCGCGCGCCAGCCAGCGCCGTCGGCCGGCCAACAACCCGAGCATCGCTGCGCACAGGGCCACCGCGATCACGATCGCGGAAACGACGAACAACCAAGCGTCCATCGCCGCCGTCCAGGATTGAGGAGTTCGGCCGGGTCAGGCCAGTTTCTCTGCGGCCCGCACCTGAGCGCTGGCCCGAGAGTAGGTCTTGCGCGTGTCTTCGTCTTCGTCACCGGCGTCCAACCGGGCCTGTGCGTCGGCCAGCTCCTTCTCGGCGTCGCGCAGGCTCACTTCGTTGGCCATGGTGGCGTACTCACTGAGGATCGACACCCGTTCCTGGGCCACGGAGAGGAAGCCGCCGTCGACGGCGACGATCTCCCGCGAGTTGTCCTCGCAGAAGATCTCCACCGCGCCGGGCACCAGCATGGCCAGGACGGGGGCGTGGTTCGGCAGGATGCCGATGTCCCCGTCGACGGTCTTGGCGATGATGTTGGTGACCTTGCCCGACCAGACGACCCGGTCGGCGGAGACCACCTCCACCTGCATGGGCTCAGCCATGTTGGCCGCCCATCATGACCCTTCTTTCTGGAGCTCGTCCCAGCGCCGCTCGACGTCTTCCATGCCGCCGACATTGAAGAAGGCCTGCTCGGCGATGTGGTCGGTGTCGCCGTCGCAGATCATCTTGAACGACTCGATGGTCTCGCTCAGCGGCACGGAAGATCCGGGGATGTTGGTGAACTTGGTCGCCATGTAGGTGTTCTGGGACAGGAACTGCTGGAGCCGGCGGGCCCGGTTCACCGCGATCTTGTCCTCCTCCGACAACTCGTCAACGCCCAGGATGGCGATGATGTCCTGCAGCTCCTTGTTCCGCTGCAGGATCTGCTTGACCCGCACCGCCGTGTCGTAGTGCTGCTGCCCGATGTACTGCGGATCGAGGATGCGACTCGTCGACGTCAACGGGTCCACCGCCGGATACAGACCACGGGAGGCGATGTCCCGCGACAACTCGGTGGTGGCGTCCAGGTGCGCGAACGTCGTGGCCGGCGCCGGGTCGGTGTAGTCGTCGGCCGGCACATAGATGGCCTGCATCGACGTGATCGAGTGCCCCCGGGTGGAGGTGATCCGCTCCTGCAACTGCCCCATCTCATCGGCCAGGTTCGGCTGATACCCCACCGCCGACGGCATCCGGCCCAACAGCGTGGACACCTCGGAGCCGGCCTGGGTGAACCGGAAGATGTTGTCGATGAACAACAACACATCCTGGTTCTGCACGTCGCGGAAGTACTCCGCCATGGTGAGTGCGCTCAGGGCGACCCGCAGCCGGGTGCCGGGCGGCTCATCCATCTGCCCGAACACCAGGGCCGTGTCGGCGAAGACCCCGGCCTCTTCCATCTCGTGGATCAGGTCGTTGCCCTCGCGGGTCCGCTCCCCCACGCCGGCGAACACCGAGGTGCCGCCGAAGTTGTGGGCGATCCGGTAGATCATTTCCTGGATCAACACCGTCTTGCCCACCCCGGCGCCGCCGAACAGGCCGATCTTGCCGCCGGTCACGTACGGGGTCAGCAGATCCAGCACCTTGATGCCGGTCTCCAGCATCTCCGTCTTCGACTCCAACGCGTCGAATTTCGGCGCCGCCCGGTGGATCGGCCACCGCTCGGTGATCTCGATCGTGGAGGGATCCACATCGAGCACATCACCGGTGGCGTTCCACACGTGACCCTTGGTGATATCGCCCACCGGCACCGAGATCGGCGCCCCGGTGTCACGCACCTCCGCCCCCCGCTGCATTCCGTCGGTCGGCTTCAACGCGATCGCCCGGACCATGTTGTCGCCGATATGCAGGGCCACCTCCATGGTCATCGGTCGGGTCACACCACCAACCGTGGTGTCCACCAGGAGCGCGTGGTAGATGTCCGGCATCTGATCGACCGGGAACTCCACGTCCACCACCGGGCCGATGACGCGGGCGACCCGCCCGACCCCGCCCGACGGCGCTTCGGTGGTCTCTTCTTCAATCGTTGCGGTCATCGGTCCTCACTCGTTTGGTAGATGCTGATCATTCGCCTACTCCGCCGCGGCGGTTGCTTCAGCGAGGGCGCTCGCCCCTCCGACGATCTCGCTGATCTCCTGGGTGATCTCGGCCTGCCGGGCCTGGTTGGCCTCGCGGGTCAACCGCTCGATGAGATCCTGGGCGTTGTCGGTGGCGGACTTCATGGCCCGCTGCCGGCTGGCCAGCTCGGAGGCCGCCGACTGCAGCAGGCAGTACTGGATCCGGCTGGCCACGTACAGGGGAAGCAGCTCGTCCAGGACCACCTCGGCGTCCGGCTCGAACTCGTACAGCGGAAGCAGTTCGTGGTCCCCGGGTGGTTCGGTGCCCTCCACGACCTCCAGCGGCAGCATCCGGATGACTTCCGGACGCTGGGTGAGCATCGAGACGAACCGGGTGTAGACGATATGGATCTCGTCCACCCCACCCTCCTCGGTCGGGCCGGAGGAAGGCGTCGATCACCGCGTCGGAGATCTCCCGGGCGTGCGCGTAGGTCGGGGCATCGGAGAATCCGTCCCACTGGCCGGCGATCTCCAGCTTGCGGAAGGTCGCGTACGCGATGGCTTTGCGGCCGACCAGGTAGCGCTGCACCTCGAGCCCGCCGCCCTGCAGCAGTTCGCGCAGCGACTGCGCCTCCTTGATCACCGACGAGGAGTAGGCACCGGCCAACCCGCGGTCGGAGGTGATGACCACCATCGCCGCCCGGCTCGGATTCTCCTTCTCGGTGGTCAGCGGATGCTCCACGTTGGAGAACGTCGCCACGGCCGACACGGCCCGCGTCAGCTCCCGCGAGAACGGTGCGGCCGACTGCGCCCGCTGCTGGGCCTTGATGATCCGCGACGCCGCGATCAACTCCATCGCGCGAGTGATCTTCTTGGTCGTCGACACCGTCGTGCGACGCTGTCGGAGCTCCCTGAGGCTCGCCGGCATGCTAGCCCTAACCCCCTTCTGCTTGACGATCTGCTCCTGCGCGACGTCTTCCTCAGGCAGGGCCTCGTGCTCCTCGCGGCCGGCGAGCAGCTTGCCGGAGCCGGTCTGGAAGCCCTTCTTGAACTCGGCGATCTGCTTCTTGACCTCTTCGGCGCTGTCGTCGTCGAAGGTCTTGGTCTCACGGATGTTGGTCAGCACGTCGCTGTTGTGGCGCAGGTGGTCCAGCAGCTCCTGCTCGAAGCGCAAAACGTCGTCGACCGGCACCTCGTCCAGCTCGCCGTTGATGCCGGCCCACACCGACACGACCTGCTCTTCGACCGGGTACGGGGTGTACTGCGGCTGACGGAGCAGCTCGACCAGGCGAGCGCCGCGATCCAGCTGCCGCCGGGAGGTGGCGTCGAGATCGGAGGCGAACATGGCGAAGGCCTGCATGTCCCGGTACTGGGCCAGGTTGATCTTGAGCGACCCGGAGACGTTCTTCATCGCCTTGATCTGGGCGGCGCCGCCGACCCGGGACACCGAGACGCCGACGTCGATGGCCGGCCGCTGGTTGGCGTTGAAGAGGTCGGACTGCAGGAAGATCTGACCGTCGGTGATCGAGATGACGTTGGTCGGGATGTAGGCCGAGACGTCGTTGGCCTTGGTCTCGATGATCGGCAGCCCGGTCATCGACCCGGCCCCCAACTCGTCGGAGAGCTTCGCACAGCGCTCGAGCAGCCGGCTGTGCAGATAGAACACGTCGCCCGGATAAGCCTCGCGACCCGGAGGACGGCGCAACAGCAGCGACATGGCGCGGTACGCCTCGGCCTGCTTGGTGAGGTCGTCGAAGATGATCAGCACGTGCTTGCCGGCGTACATCCAGTGCTGGCCGATGGCCGATCCGGTGTACGGGGCGACGTACTTGTAGCCGGCCGGGTCGGACGCGGGTGCGTGCACGATCGTGGTGTAGGGCATGGCGCCGGCCTCTTCCAGCTGCCCGCGGAGCGCGGCGACCGTCGAGCCCTTCTGGCCGATGGCGACGTAGATGCAACGGACCTGCTGCTCGGGGTCGCCGCTCTCCCAGAACTGCCGCTGGTTGATGATCGTATCCACCGCGATGGCCGACTTGCCGGTCTTGCGGTCGCCGATGATCAACTGCCGCTGGCCGCGGCCGATCGGGATCATCGCGTCGATGGCCTTGATGCCGGTCTGCATCGGCTGGCGGACCTCCTGCCGGTCCATCACGCCGGCGGCCTGCAGTTCCAGGGGCCGGCGCTCGTCGATGTCGGTGATGTCACCCAGACCGTCGATCGGCCGGCCGAGAGCGTCCACGACCCGGCCCAGATACCCGTCGCCCACCGGCACCGACAAGATGTCGCCGGTCCGCTTGACGACCTGGCCCTCCTCGATGCCCTCGGAGTCGCCCATCACCACGACGCCGATCTCGCGCACGTCGAGGTTCAAGGCGATGCCAAGGGTGCCGTTCTCGAACTCCAGCAGCTCATTGGCCATGGCCGACGGGAGACCCTCGACCCGGGCGATGCCGTCGCCGGAGGTGACCACCGTGCCGACTTCCTCCCGATTCGAGGTGTCGGGCCGGTAGTCCGCGACGAACTTGTCCAGGGCTTGCCGAATGTCTTCCGCTTGAATAGTCAGTTCCGCCACGATGTGCCTGCTCTCGTTGTCTCGCTACTGGTCTTGAAGAGTTGGTCAGGTGAAGAGCCGTCGTGCGTCCTCCAGGCGTCCAGCCACGGTGCCTTCGATCACCTCGTGGCCGAGTTCCACCCGGACGCCACCCAGCACGTGCTCGTCGACGATCTCCTGGATGGCCACATCGCGACCGATCTGGCGGGTCAACGCCGCCTTGAGTCGCTCGGACTGCTCCGGGGTCAACGGCTTGGCTACGCGGACGGTGGCCACCACCCGATTCTTCTGCGCGGCCGCCTGGGTGACGTATCCCTCGATGGTGTGGGCGAAGGTCCGCTCGCGCGCCGCTACGGCTCGCTGCGCCAATCGCACCGTGGAGTCGGTGGCCTTGCCCGTCAGCAGTTGGGCCACCAGTTGCTGGCGCCCCGCCCGGTCGATCGAACGATCGGCCAGGGCGTTGCGCAACTCGGGATTGGATTCCACCGTGCGCGCGAACCGGAACAACTCGTCCTCGGTCTCCTCCAGCTCACCACTCTTCGTCGGCCCGCAGCAACTCGGCCCGGACCCCCTGCCGATCCAGGGCGGCGGCCAGGGTGCGCCCGCCGGCCCAGCGCATGGCGGCCGCCTCGGCGACGATGTCTACCGCCAACTCGCCGACTCGGCCGTCGAGCACTCCGTGGGCCAGCTGACGACGTCCGTCCTCGGGCGTACTCGGGTCGGTCAACGCCCGACGCAACGCCGGGTTGGCCTCCAAGGCGTCCGCTACGGCGAACAAGTCACCGGCCAGCGCGGCCAGGTCCGCCGGGCCGGGCGTGCCCGTGACGGCGTCGACGATCGCGCCCAACACCCCGCTGCGGGTCGACCGCGAGGCCAGGGCCGCGTCGAGGACCGGATCAAGGACGCTGAGCCGATCGTCGGCTTCCTCGCTCATGACCGCCCAGCCGCCTGCGACGACTCGTCGGATTCCAGGTCCGCCAGGAATCGGTCGACGGTCCGCCGAGCCCGCTCGTCGTCTTCGAGCGACTCCCCGACGATGCGGCCGGCCAGCGTCGTGGCCAGACCGCCGATCTCGCTGCGCAGCTGGTTCATCACCTGATTCCGCTCCGCCTCCAGTTGGGAGTCGGCAGCGGCCTTGATCCGGGCCACCTCGGCCTGCGCCTGCTCCCGCATCTCGGCCAGGATCTGCGAACCCTGGGTCTTGGCGTCCTCGCGGATCCGCGCGGCCTCGCCGCGCGCCTCGGCCAACTGATCCTGGTACTGCTTCAGCGCCGCCTCGGCCTCTTCCTGCGCCTTCTCGGCCTTCTCCATCCCGCCCTGGATGGCCGCCGTACGTTCCGCGTAGGTGGCTTCGAAGCGCGGCACCACCATCTTCGCGATGACGATGGTCAACAAGATGACGAAGACGATCGAAAGGATGATCTCGATGGGAGCTGGGAGGAGCGGGTTCTCCGTCGCGTAGAGAATCAACTTCGGAGTCATCATCGCCGGCTCAGAGACCGCCGAAGACGAAGGCAAGGGCGATGCCGATGATCGCCAGCGCCTCGGTGACGGCAAAGCCGATCCAGGCCGTGCCCATCATGGCGCCGCGAGCCTCGGGCTGCCGGGCCGTGCCCTGGATGACGGAGGCGAAGATCAGGCCGACGCCGATGCCGGGGCCGATGGCGCCCAAGCCGTAGCCGACGATGCCGAGCGAGCCGGTGAGCTCCAGTGGAAGCATTGCAGTGTTTCCTTTCACAGTTTCCGCGAGGGTGCGGCGGTCGGGTCGGTCGGTCGAATCAGTGCTCCTCGGCCAGGGCCGAGGAAAGATACACCGCAGTGAGCACGGTGAAGATGAAGGCCTGCAGGGCCTGGACGAAGATCTCCAGGGCGAAGATGGCCATGCTGAAGATCCAGGCCACGACACCGGCGGTGACGTTGACGATCGACCCGCCGTGGAAGATCAAGAACTCCCCGCCGAGCACGAACACGAGCACCAACAGGTGGCCGGCGAACATGTTCGCGAAGAGTCGGAGGGCCAGCGTGACGGGCCGCACGACGATGTTGGAGAAGAACTCGAGCGGAATGATCAAGGGCCACATGAACACCGGCACCCCGGACGGAAGCGTGGTGTTCTTCAGATAGCCGAAGAAGCCGTGCTTGGCGATACCGACCCCGTTGTAGAGCAACCAGACCATGATGGCCAGGCCGTACGCCCAGCCGGCGTGCGAGGCGGTGGGCAACAACGTGAACGGGAAGATGCCCCAGAGGTTGTTGATCAGGATGAAGGAGAACAACGCGATCAGGAAGGGCAGGAAGCGCTTGAAGTCATGACCCAGCGTGTCGCGGGCGATGCTGTTGCGGACGAAGAAGTATGCGGTCTCGCCGATGAACTGACCCTTGCTGGGCACCATCTTGTTCTTGTTGGCCATCACCAGCCAGAAGATCAGAACCAAGATCACCGCGACGATCGCCTGCAGCACGTACTTGTCGAACCACGGGACGCTCTCGAAGATCGGCGGCAGGTCGAAGCTGCTGACCCCGGGGGCTTCGAAGGTCTCGCTCTCGCCCCCGCCGCGCCGGCTCCGGCTCGGCCTCCATCGGGACCAGGCCCCAGAGACCGCTCACCGAGACATCCTCCTAATGGCGTACTCCTCGCTGGGCCGTCGACGTGGCCGACGGACCGGAACCTCATCGGGGACCTGCCCGAATCTGCGGATGATCATGTAGACCCCGCCCGCGGCGCCGAGCACGATCCCGAGTGGAAGCAGAAAGCCGGTGCCGAGCAGGCGATCGGCGAGCCAGCCCGAGAAGCCGTAGACGATCACGCCCGAGATCAAGTACGACAGAACTCGCATGCCGCGGTCGATGCCGCGGTCCATCCCGACCAGGAATCCGCTGCTCTGCGTCGGCTGCTCGTCCGGCAACACCTGTCTCCCCTGCTTCATGGCGGAACACACGCTAGCAGTCGTCACCGGGGTGCTCACGATTGGTCCGCGGTGTTCGGCGGGGTCTGGTATTCCGTGTCGTAGATGCCGATTCGCAGTCGCGAGAAGACGAAGATCTCGACCGCCAACCAGCCGATCACGACCGCGATCGTGGTGAAGAAGATGGCCATCGGGGCCAGGTTCGGCCAGCTGTCGGCGTAGCGACTGTAGAGCAGCAGGACCAGGCCGAGGACCACCACCCGGCCGGTGTAGCTGGTCATCGAGACCGACCAGCAGCGTCCGGGCTCCGGCGTCGGCGAACATCACCATCACCAGCTGGCCGACGACGTAGAAGAAGAGCACCATGGCCGCGGCGAGGCCGGCGGAGATGAGACCCGTGGTCCCGTACACGATGGTGAAGACGACCAGGCAGACCAGCGCGGCGGCCACGCCGCCGACCACACCGCCGATGAGGAGCTTGCGCGCGCGCACGACGTGGATGCTCGGTCCGTGAGCGGACCCGAGCGCGGGCGTGCAGGTTCTCGAGCGTCATCAGCGAGCAACATCCTTGTCATCCGCGGCGCGGCAGAACCGGCCCTACGGGTGGTGTCGTCCGCGAAACCTAGCATGGATCTGTGTTGTCCTGCTCGCGCTCGCTGCGCGCCTGAACGATGGCGTCTTCCTCGCTCGGGAGCGAGGCATCGACCCGCTGAAGCTGCATGGATTCCTGCCCAGCGCCTCGCTCCCTCGCTCGTCCAGACACCATCGGGCGCTTCGCTACCCGACGCTCGCAGCGTGAGTCTGCGCGCGCCTAGTCGACGATCGACTCCTCGCGTGGCACGACCTTCCGGTCTCGCACCGGGCGGCCGACGGTGATCAGCATCAACACCACGGCGAGGACCGCCACCACCGCCACCACCTGCCACTGGCGCTCGTTGTTGACCAGCCCGAGCACGATCACGCCGAACGAGACCAGAGCCGACCAGATGTACATCAGCAGGACCGCGCGGCGTTGGCTGTGACCCCGTTCGAGCAGGCGGTGATGGAGGTGCTGCTTGTCGGCGACGAACCACCAGCGCCCGGCGTAGGTGCGGCGGACGAACGCCAGCACGAGATCCAGAAAGGGCAACGCCAGGATCGCTATCGGCAGCACCAACGGCAGCACGGTCGGCACCAGTCCCCCGCGCCCGTCGGTCAGCTGAGAGGTGTCGATCTGTCCGGTCAGGCTGATCGTGGACGTGGCCAGCAGCAGCCCGAGCAGCATGGCCCCGGAATCGCCCATGAACATCCGGGCCGGGAAAGAAGTTGTGCGGCAGGAAACCGAGGCAGGCGCCGGCGATGGCCACGGTGATCAGACTCGACGTCGTGGCCCGGGTGAGATCCTGGTTCACCGTCAGCAGGTAGGAGTAGGCGAAGAAGGCCAAGGCGCCGATCCCGACCACGCCGGTGGCCAGGCCGTCCAAGCCGTCGACGAAGTTCACCGCGTTGGAGCAGAGCACGATGAAGAACACGGTGATCGCCACCGAGGCGGTGCCGTCCAGGGAGATGGTCTGCCCCGGCAACGGGATCCACAGCATCCGCACCCCGAGGGCGACCACGATGCCGGCCGCCAGCACCTGGCCGGCGAACTTGGTCAGCGCCGGCAGATCGAACAGGTCGTCGAGCACCCCGACCAGGCAGATCACCCCGGCGGCGATCAACACGGCCCGCGAGTCCTGCTGTACCACCAACTGGCGGCCCAGGAACGGCAGCTGCCAGGCCAGGACGATCGCCCCAACCACCCCGGCCAACATCGCGACGCCACCGAAGTACGGCATCGCGATGGTGTGCACGTCCCGGTCGCGGACCTCCGCCAGCGCGTTCGTACGCAACGCCAGCCGGCGACACAGTCCGCTGGCCAGGAAAGTGATGGCGGCCGCGACCAGCATCACCAGGAGGTATTCGCGCACTCAGCCCCCCACGCTGCCCTGAGCCTGTCGAAGGGCCCTCCACCTCGTGCTCCGTGAGGCCTGTCCGACGGGTCGGGGTCGGGCAACACCTCGGACTCCTCCTCGACCAGGTCCTCCAGATCGGGGCAGCTCTCTCGTAGCTCCGCGACACTCAATGCCCCGTGCCGCAACACCTGACCGGTGGCTCGGCGGGTGAAGTCGACGATGGTCGAGGGGGCCCGATCGCTCCCACCCAGCGGTCCTCCGTCGAGGTAGACCGACACCTGGTCACCGAGCTGTTCGATGGCCTCGTCGCAGGTCACGGCGGCCGGCTGCCCGCTCAGATTGGCGCTGCTGACCGCCATCGGGCCCGTGCCGCGCAGGATCTCCTGGGCCAGCTCATGGTCGGGCACCCGCAGGGCCACCGTGCCCTCGGAGTCCCCGAGATCCATCCGCAGACTCGGCTGGCGTTTGCAGATGATCGTCAAGCGGCCCCGGCCAGTGCCGCTCGATGAGCTCCATCGCCGGCAGCGGCACCTCGGTGGCCAGCGCGCGCAGCAGAGACGCGCTCGGCGATCAGGACCGGCGGTGGCATGTCCCGCCCGCGCATCTTGGCGAACAGCAACCGTTGCACGGCATCCGGGTCGAACGCGTCCGCACCGATGCCGTAGACGGTGTCGGTGGGCAGCACGATGCAGTCCCCCCGTTCGACCGCCCGGCGCGCGGCCTCGGTCGCTTCGGCCAGCGCGACCGGATCGTCGGTGGTGCAGTCGAAACGGCGATATCCCGTCTCGACGCTCGGCCGAGACCGGGTCTGCCTGCGACGCGCCGAAAGCGTCGTCGCCGGTCGGGTTCATTCGACCCATCCTGCCAGAACCGCCGGTCCCCGCTTGCCTATCGCGACCGTTCCGGAGGCGCCGTTCGCGAACCAGCGCGAGATCGTCGTGCGGTGCTGAACCGAGGCCGTCCGGCGAGATCGCGGTGATCACGGACCGTCTCGAAGGATCCGTTCCGGACCAGCACCTCCGGCGCGCTCAGGGCCTGGACCTCGGCGTGCTCCACCGCCAGCAGGCCGCCCGGACGCAGCAGCCGAGCGGCGGTGACCACCACCTCGCGGATGGCGTTGAGTCCGTCGACCCCGGAGAACAAGGCCACGGTGGGATCATGATCGCGAGCCTCGGGTGCCACCGAGGCGAAGGCCTCGAGCGGGATGTAGGGCGGGTTGGCGATCACCAGATCGACCGTCGCCGTTCAGTTCGGGCAGTGCGTAGCTCAAGTCCGCGGCGTGCAGGGTCACGCCGGTGTTCTCGAGGTTGCGACCGGCCCAGAGCGAGGGCGTCCTCGGAGATCTCGACGGCGTGCACCTGCGCCTGCGGCACCTCGGTGGCCAGGGCCTTGGCGACGGCCCCGGATCCCGTCCCCAGATCCACCGCCAGCGGCTGGAGCCCGCGCTCGCACCATCTCTCGCAGGCGATCGACGGCCCAGCCGGTCATCACCTCGGTCTCGGGCCGCGGCACGAAGACTCCCGGCCCCACCACCAACTCCAGGTACCTGAAGTAGGCACGGCCCGTCAGATGCTGCAGCGGGACCCGCTCCGCCCGGCGGGCGACGAGACCCTCGAACTCGGTGCGGAGATCGTCGTCCACCGGCTTCTTGCCGTCGAGGTCGCGAGGTTCGCAGCCGAAGCAGTACGACAGCAGCACCCGCGCGTCGGCGGCGGGGCTGTCCACACCGACCGCCCGGAGCCGTTCGGTCGCCGTGGCGAGAAGAGCCGCTACCGAACCGGCGCTCGTCAAACCGACCCGGCCGAGGCCGCCAGCCGGTCGGCGGTGTCGGCCTCGAGCAGAGCCGTGATCACCGCCTGTAGATCGCCGTTGAGGACTTGGTCGAGGTTGTAGGCCTTGAACCCGATGCGGTGGTCGGCGATCCGGTTCTCGGCGAAGTTGTACGTCCGGATGCGCTCGGAGCGGTCCACGGTGCGCACCTGACTCCGCCGAGCCGCCGACGCCGCCGACGCCGCCTCCTCCTCGGCGGCAGCGATCAGCCGGGCCCGGAGCATCCGCATCGCCTGTTCCCGGTTCTGCAGTTGCGAGCGCTCGTTCTGGCAGGAAACGACGATGCCGCTGGGCAGGTGGGTGATGCGGACCGCCGAGTCGGTGGTGTTGACGCCCTGCCCACCGGGTCCGGAAGAGCGGTAGACGTCGATGCGGAGGTCGTTGTCGTCGATCTCCACCTCCGACTCGGTCACTTCCGGCATCACCAGCACGCCGGCGGCCGAGGTGTGCACGCGACCCTGGGATTCGGTCACCGGTACGCGCTGCACGCGGTGCACCCCGCCCTCGAACTTCAACACCCCGTACGGCATCTCGTCCGGGCCGCCGGCGGCCGGGGCCTTGACCGCAATCGTCACCGACTTGTAGCCGCCCAGGTCGGTCTCCTGGGCGTCCAGGAGTTCGGTCTTCCAGCCGCGGCCTTCGGCGTAGCGGGTGTACATCTTGAGCAGGTCGCCGGCGAACAACGCCGACTCCTCGCCGCCCTCGCCGGACTTGATCTCGATCAGGGCGTCGGAGGAGTCATTGGGGTCACGCGGAGCCAGCAACCTGGTCAGTCGTTCGTTGATCGGTTCGAGCTGGCGCTCGAGGTCGGCCGCCTCCAGGGCGAAGGATTCGTCTTCGGCGGCGAGCTCACGGGCGGCCGACAGGTCGGCGGTCAGCCGGTCGTACTCGTCCAGCGCCGTGACGATCGGGGTCAGCTCGGCGTAGCGGCGCCCGACCCGGCGCGCCCGGGCCAGGTCGGTGTGCACCGCGGGATCGGCCAGCGTCGCCTCGAGCTCCGCGAACTCCGCCCGCAGGTGATCAGCCGCCTCGAACATGCTGTCTCCCTCCTATCTTGCTGTTCGCGCTCGCTGCGCGCCTTGTCGATACGGTCTTCCTCACTCGCTCACGAGGCGTCGACTCCGGTCGGCTTGCACTCACTGCCCAACCGCCTTGTTCGCTCGATCGTCCAGACCGCATCGGGCGCTCCGCTACCCGACGCTCGCAGCAGCGGTCGCCCGGTTCGCGAAACAAAGGCGCCGGGTCGGAAACCGCAATGGTTTCCGGCCCGGCGCAAGGTTTGAGCTAAGACTTCTTGGCGTACCGCTTCTCGAAGCGGGCCACCCGACCACCGGTGTCGAGGATCTTCTGCTTGCCGGTGTAGAAGGGGTGGCAGGCCGAGCAGACGTCGGCGTGCAGCACACCGTTCGGCGCGGTGCTCTTGGTCGTGAAGGTGTTGCCGCAGGTACAGGTGACCTGGGTCTCCCCGTAGGCGGGGTGGATGTCGGGCTTCATGGTTCTCCTCATTCTCTGTCGCTCCGGGTCGTCGTACTCGTACGGCGTGAACCGGGGCCGGAGGGTAAGTGTGCCGCAACGTGGTCCTGCGGCGCCAATCCCAGCAACGCCCGGGAGGCTCCGGAATATTCCACGAGCTCCCGTTGTCCAGTGCGCAGTTACGGCCCCCTCGAGTCGAACTCCTGGGCCGCTACTGCGCACTCCGCCGCGCTGGATTAGAGGTCGTCGCCGCGGCTCGGGTTACCCGGAATGGTCTTGGTGATAGCCATCAGGAACTCGGCGTTGCTCGACGTCTTGCGCAACCGATCCAGCAGCATCTCCAGACCCTGAAGGCTCTCCAGACCCGAGAGCACCCGCCGCAGCTTCCAGACGATGTTGAGCTCTTCTCGGCTCATCAGCAGCTCTTCGCGACGGGTGCTGGAGGCGTCCACGTCGATGGCCGGGAAGATCCGCTTCTCGGCGAACTCGCGGCGCAGCCGGATCTCGGAGTTCCCGGTGCCCTTGAACTCTTCGAAGATCACCTCGTCCATCTTGGAACCGGTCTCCACCAGCGCAGTGGCCAAGATGGTCAGCGAGCCGCCGCCCTCGATGTTCCGGGCGGCACCGAGGAACTTCTTCGGTGGGTAGAGCGCCGCCGAGTCGACACCACCGGACAGGATCCGCCCCGAAGCGGGAGCCGCCAGGTTGTACGCGCGGCTCAGTCGGGTGATGCCGTCGAGCAGCACCACCACGTCGTGCCCGAGCTCGACGAGCCGCTTGGCCCGTTCGATCGCGAGTTCGGCCACGGTGGTGTGGTCTTCGGCCGGCCGGTCGAAGGTGGAGGAGATGACCTCACCCTTGACGGCCCGCTCGAAGTCGGTGACCTCCTCGGGTCGCTCGTCGACCAGGACCACCATGAGTTTGACCTCGGGGTTGTTGGTCGAGATGGCGTTGGCGATGGACTGCATGACCATCGTCTTGCCGGCCTTGGACGGCGAGACGATCAGGGCCCGTTGACCCTTGCCGATGGGGGCGATCAGGTCGATGATCCGGCCCGCCAGCTGGGTCGGGGTGGTCTCCAACTTCAGCCGCTCCTGCGGGTAGAGCGGGGTGAGCTTCCCGAAATCGGGACGCGGTCGGTTCTGCTCGGCGTCGAACCCGTTGATGGTGTCGATCCGCACCAGCGGGTTGAACTTCTCCTTGCGTTCACCGTCCCGCGGCGCGCGAATCGCGCCGGTGACGGCGTCGCCCTTGCGGAGCCCGAACTTCTTGACCATCGACAGCGAGACGTAGGCGTCGTTCGATCCCGGCAGGTAGCCGCTGGTCCGTACGAAGGCGTAGTTGTCGAGGACATCGAGAATCCCGATCGCCGGCACCAAGACGTCATCCTCGGACACCGTCGGTTCGGCTTCGAACCGATCCATGGGCGCCCCGCCGCCGCTGCGGCCACGCCGGTTCTGGCGGTCCCGGCTGCGACGCCGACGACCGCGGCGGCCGCCCCCGTCGTCGTCGTAGTCCCGGTTCTGGTTGCCCTGGTCCCGGTTCTGGTTGTCGCGGCTCTGGTTGTCGCGCTGGTTGTCGCGCTGGTTGTCGCGGCTCTGCTGGCCCTGATCCCGGTTTTGAGTGTCGCGCTGGTTGTCGCGGCTCTGATTGTCGCGGCTCTGGTTGTCGCGCTGGTTGTCCCGGTTGCGCCGATTCCGGCGCTCACCGTTGCCGTCCTCCCGAGCGTCACTCTCCGACCGCTGGCCGTTGTCCGGGGTGTCGGTGACGGGGGCGCTCGAGCGCTGAGGCGTTTCCGCCGGTGCGGAGCTCTCGGTCGAGGTCGACGCCTCGACGACCGGCGCGGTGCGTTGCGAGGCGTCCTGGGGACGCTCGTCGACCAGCACGCTCTGCCCCCCGCTGCTGGACCGCCCAGCCGACGCGTTGTTCCCGTTGCTCGATCCGCTGCCGGATCCGTTCTGGGCGCTCCGGATGGCGTCGATGAGTTGTCCTTTGCGCATGGCGCCGGTGCCGCGCAGTCCGAGCGACGAAGCGAGTTGCTTCAGCTCGGGCAGCACCATCGAGTCCAGTCCTGAACCCTTGCGCCGTCGTCCCCCGGCGGATTCGTCGGGGGAGGTGGTGTTCACTTCGGCGATATCGGTCACGTGTTTCCTTCTCTAGGGCCTTCGTGGCCCATCCTGATAAATCTCCGTCCACCGACAGCGGGTCGGACGGACGGGTCAAGCACTAATCTCACAGGTCTCACTCATGCCGATCTTCGTCAGACAGCCACGCGGCCCGCTACGGCGTGAAACCACGCTGCAGGGCTTCATCCGCATCGCATATCCGCGTGCACTGCTTGTTCGGGCTCTTTTTCGTGTGGTGTGAGGCCGGAATGGATCAAGAGGCTTCATTCCTTGGGCGCCGGACCTGGACGGCGCTGCCGAGTCAGGACAGATGGTCAAGATTCCCACTCACCGTCTCGGCACTACCAGGCTAGCACTCAATCCGAGGCCCGTGTCACATCGGTCGGGGCCGACACGATTGGAGTTGATTCCGGTTCGATCCGTCCCGCGCCGCCGACGCGCACCGGGCGACCAGTGAAGCCCCGCACGTCGAGGTCCGCCAGCGCGGTCAGCTCATCGCCGACCCCGAGCACCAGGACGGAGGGACCAGCTCCGCTGATCACCGCCGCCAGCCCACGCCCGCGAAGTTCGAGGAGGAGGTCGTACGAGCGCGGCATCGCCGACCCTCGGTAGCCTTGGTGCAGCCAGTCCCGGGTCGCCTCGACCAAGAGTTCGGGCTCCTCCGACAGCGCGTGCACCAGCAGCGCGGCCCGGGAGCTGTTGGCCGCCGCGTCGACGTGCGGTACGGAATCCGGCAGCAACCGACGAGCGGCCGTGGTCTCCACCGACGCCGCGGCCACGAACAGCCAGCCGGTGATCTCCGGCAGCACCCGGGCGCGCGCCACGGCGACCCCGGCACCGCCGTCGTACGCCAGCACGAAGCCTCCGTAGATCGCTGCGGCCACATTGTCGGGGTGGCCTTCGATGGCGTTCGCGTGCCGCAGCATCCACCTCGGGTCGGGCTCCGCCCCGGCCAGTCCTCGCGCGGCCAACAGGCCCGCCACGATGGCGGCCGACGACGAACCGAGGCCGCGGCCGTGCGGCAACGTGTTGTGCGCTCGCAGCCGAAGGCCAGGCGCCTGCACGCCGAGGTCCGCCAATCCGAGGAGGACTGACGACAAGACGAGATGGGACTCGTCCCGCGGTATGAGGTCGGCGCCTTCACCGCTGACCTCAACGGCATAACCGGTCTCAGTCACCTCGAGCTCGATGTATTCACGCCAATCCAGAGCAAGCCCGAAGCAGTCGAAGCCCGGACCGACGTTGGCACTGGACGCCGGGACAGAGACCGCGGTCGCCTGACCGGGATCGAGTTCGTGGACGATGCCCGGCTCCTCAGTCGCCCCGGAAACCACAGGCGTCGGCCACGCGCTCGAGCTCCGCCGGCACGATCTCGGCCTGGATCGGTCCCCGGGAGGACAGCGCGGTGTCGGTGTCCTTGAGACCGTGGCCGGTGACCGTGACCACGATCTGTTGATCACGATCGACCTGGCCTCGCCGTCGGCGCGCGAGCAGTCCGGCCACCCCCGCGGCTGAGGCCGGCTCGACAAAGACACCCTCCCGTGCAGCCAGGAAGCCTTGTGCCGCGAGGATCTCGTCGTCGGTGACGGCTTCGAAGAGTCCGCCGGACTCCTGCTGTGCGGCGACCGCCAACTCGGTCGACGCAGGATTGCCGATCCTGATCGCCGTAGCCACCGTTTCGGGGTTCGTCACCGGCCGGCCCAGTACGAGCGGAGCGGCACCGGTGGCCTGAAAGGCCCACATCCGCGGCCGTCGGGAACTGAGGTTCGCCTCCGCGTACTGGGTGTAACCGCGCCAGTAGGCCGAGATGTTCCCACCGTTGCCCACCGGCAACACATGGAGGTCCGGCGCGTCGCCGAGGGCGTCGACGATCTCGAAAGCCGCCGTTTTCTGGCCTTCGATCCGTACCGGGTTGACCGAATTGACCAGCGAGACCGGATAGTGCTCCGCCAGCCGCCGGGCCAACCGCAGACAGTCGTCGAAGTTTCCCTGGATCTGCACCACCTGGGCACCGTGGACGATCGCCTGGGCGAGCTTGCCGGCCGCTATCTTGCCCGCCGGCAGCAACACGACGGGGCGGAGGCCCGCTCGGGCAGCGTAGGCGGCGGCCGAAGCCGAGGTGTTGCCGGTGGAGGCGCAGACCACCGCCTGCGCGCCATCGCCGGCCGAAATACTGACGGCAACGGTCATGCCGCGATCCTTGAAGGAGCCGGTCGGGTTGGCGCCTTCGACCTTCAGCCAGACCTCGCAAGCCAGCAGTTCGGACAGTGCGACGGCCGGGATCAACGGGGTGCCGCCTTCGCCGAGCGTGACCACCGGGTCGGTCTCCCGGATCGGCAGCCAGTCCCGGTACCGCGCGATCACACCACGGGTCGGCTCGGTGGGCCGGGCCAGGGAACGGTCGACGTCCACGGTCACCTCATTCCCCTTCTACTCTCATCACGCTGCTCACGGCGCGGACCGCGGCCAACCGCTCGAGGTCGGCCACCGTCGCGTGCAGATCCGCGTCCCGCCCTCGGTGGGTGACGATGACCAATTGGGCCTCGGCGCCGCGGCCCTGCTGGCGTACGGTCTGGATGGAGACATCGTGCTCGGCGAAGCACTGGGCCACGGTCGCCAGGACCCCGGCGACGTCGTCCACCTCGAGCGAGATGTGATAGCTCGTCAGCACGCCACCGATGGCCGAGGCCGGCCGCGCCGCGTAACTGGACTCGCCCGGCCCGGCCGTGCCGCGCAGCCGATTCCGGGCCACCGTGACCAGGTCGCCCATCACGGCGCTGGCGCTGGGCGCACCGCCCGCGCCCGGGCCGTAGAACATCAACCGACCGGCGGAACGGGACTCGATGAAGACCGCGTTGTACGCGCCGCCCACCGACGCCAGCGGATGGCTGCGCGGAATCATCGCGGGATGGACGCGGACCGAGACCGACGCCGGTTCCCCGGCTGCCTCGGCCGGCACCAGCTGACAGATGGCCAACAGCTTGATCAGGCAGCCGATCTCGCGGGCCGCGGCGATGTCGGAGGCGGTGACCTCGGTGATCCCTTCGCGGTACACATCGGCCGCCGTCACCCGACTGTGGAAGGCCAGGCTGGACAAGATGGCTGCCTTGGCGGCGGAGTCGAACCCCTCCACGTCGGCGGTCGGATCAGCCTCGGCGTAGCCGAGGTCCTGGGCTTCGGCCAGGATGTCGGCGAACCCGGCGCCCTCGGAATCCATCTTGTCCAGGATGTAGTTGGTGGTGCCGTTGACGATGCCGATCACCGAGGTGATCTCGTCGCCGACCAGCGACTCCCGGAGCGGCCGGATGATCGGGATGGCCCCGGCCACCGCGGCCTCGAAGTAGAGATCGACCCCGGCGGCCTCAGCGGCGGCGAACAGCGTCGCGCCATCTTCGGCGAGCAGCGCTTTGTTGGCCGTGACCACCGAGGATCCATTGCTCAGCGCCCGGAGGATGAGGGAGCGAGCCGGTTCGAGGCCGCCGATCAACTCGATCACCACGTCGACGTCGCCGCGATCGACGAGTTCTTCGGCGTCGGTGGTGATCAAACTCGGGTCGATGTCGAGCCGGTCTCGTCCGGCGCGCCGGACGGCGATGCCGACCAACTCCAGTGGCCGGCCGATGCGGGCCCGCAGATCGTTCGCCTGCCCGGTGATCAACCGGGCTACGGCGCTGCCGACGGTGCCGCAGCCCAGCAATGCGATCCGCAGTGGCGTTCCGTCGGCTGCAGCTCTTGGGTCGGCTGTGACCTCACGCTCCCGGCGCGGTCGTACCGTCGTCGTCGTCACTGCTGACCCCATCTCATCGCCGGGCCCCTCGACCCGGCCTGCGCGCAAGTGTCAATGCTTTCGCGGATCACCAACGGCGCGGGATCATTGTTCACCATGTGATCGGTTGCGCAAGAATCCGCAACCACCTCAGCCGACGTCGAGCGCCAGCAGATCGTCCAGCGTCTCGCGCCGGACCAGCGTCGTGATCACCCCGTCCCGGACCGACACCACGGGTGGGCGCGGCACGTGGTTGTAGTTGCTGGCCATCGAACGGCTGTATGCGCCGGCGGCCGGGATGGCGAGCAGATCGCCGGGCCGGATGTCGGCGGGCAGGAACTCGTCGTGCACCAAAATGTCGCCCCCCTCGCAGTGTTTGCCGACGACGCGGGCGAGCACGGCGGGCGCCTGGCTGGCCCGGGAGGCGAGGGTGGCTGAGTACTCGGCGGCGTAGAGAGCGGGCCGGATGTTGTCGCTCATCCCGCCGTCCACCGAGACGTACAGCCGGGATGCGCCCTCGTCCACCGCCACCGGCTTGACGGTGCCCACCTCGTAGAGGGCGAAAGCACTGGGACCGCTGATCGCCCGTCCCGGCTCGATGGACAGATGCGGAACGCGCAGGCAAAGGGCCGAGCACTCGGCCGAGATGAGCTCCCCGAGGGCACTGGCCAGCCCGTGCGGCGTGGCGGGGGTGTCGGTGCTGGTGTACGCGATGCCAAAGCCGCCGCCGAGGTCCAGTTCGCCCAGTTCCACCCCGGTGCGCTCAAGCGAACTGCGCTTGCAGACGCAACGTTCGCCGGGCCGCCACCTGAAAACCCTCGGTGTCGAAGATCTGCGAGCCGATGTGGGAGTGGATGCCGATCAGCTCGATGGCCGGATCGTCGAAGCAGGCCTGCAGCGCCCGGAAAGCCTCCCCGGCCGCGATGGAGAACCCGAACTTCTGGTCCTCGTGGGCGGTAGCGATGTAGGCATGGGTGTGGGCCTCGACGCCCGTGGTCACCCGCACCATGACCCGCGGCCGGACGCCGAGCTCCCGGGCGAGCCCCGATAGCCGGCCGATCTCGTCGAAGGAGTCGACGATGATCCGGCCGATCCCGGCTTCCAGGGCGGCCCGGATCTCCTCGGTGCTCTTGTTGTTGCCGTGCAGACCGATCCGGGCGGGTTGGACGCCGGCGCGGAGGGCCACGGCCAGCTCGCCACCCGTACAGACGTCGACACCGAGGCCTTCCTCCGACACCCACCGGGCGACGGCGGTGCAGACGAACGACTTCGCCGCGTAGTAGACATCCCAGTCGGCGAAGGCGGTTCGAAAGGCACGGGCCCGATCGCGGAGGTCGAGCTCGTCCATCACGTACACGGGCGTGCCGACCGCGGCCGCGATCTCGTCGACCCCGAGCCCGGCAACGGTGAGCATCCCGTCGGCGTTCTTGCTCGTGTTGGTGCTCCACAACCGCGTCAGCAGAGCGTTCACGTCGTCGGGTCGGGCCAGCCAGCCGGGCGCCCGGGTTTCGGCGTCGGCGTGGATGGATCCGGCCACATGGGCGTGGCTCATGGCCGCTCGCTCGTCATGACCTGGATCCGCTACCTGCCGTACTCATCCGGGCACTCTGCCAGATCAACCTCAGCGAGGCGTTGGTGATCATGAGCTGGACACCGTCAGGTCGATCGTCTTGGCCGTCGAAAGCCGCAGCTCACGGGGGTCGCCCGCCACGGCAGCACCATCGACCCGAATCAGGAGCCGCCCGCAAACGCCACCGACGCAGGAGGGGGACAACCGGACGCCCCACAGGGTGAAGAACTGGCCGAGGGTGAAGGTGGCGGCTGCAGGCCGTCCGACGTGGATCGTGCCGCTGTCGTCGTGGGTGTGCACCGGGGCCTGGAGGGCGCGGGCACGGTCGATCCCCACCCAGGCCGGCACGGTGACCGGGGCGCTTTCGACCTGCAGATCCAGCCGGACGGGGCGCGAATCCTCAGGAGTCGCGTACGGTTCCGGCTCGACCCCCGCAGCCTCGATATAGGACACGGCGTCGGAGGGCGCCGGCCAGGGCGGCGGGGTGCCGCGCATCGTCGCCGGCCCGGGGGGCGCCGGTCGAACACAGCCGACGATCCCCACGGTCAGCAGAAGCACCATGGCGACGATCCGGCCGGTCCGCACGCTCGCGCCCGGCCGGCCGAGGTGTGGTCGCCGCGTCACGCAAGCAGGATAGGTCCGCGCGCACTGGTACATTCTTCTTCGGCCCAAGCCCGGCCCCCGTAGCTCAGGGGATAGAGCACCGCCCTCCGGAGGCGGGAGCGCAGGTTCGAATCCTGCCGGGGGCGCAGGTATGACACCGAGTCAGAGCTAGTTTGATCTTGAGTTGACCAGCTAGCGCGCAACATACGCGCAATAGCAGGAGGTCGTTCGGTGGCGGAGTCGAGCAGATTGAGGATCCACTGCGGCGCCTGCGACGAACCGTGCAAGCTCAAGACCCTGAAGTGTCCGTCCTGTCGCTCGAACAACATCAGGATTTCGATCACCACCTCAACCGGCTCTACGGTCTCGGCACCGGCCCGCTCCCTCACCTTCTCCGTCCAGGTGCCTCCCAAGCGCGGTGTGCGCACAACCATCAAGTACGAGTACTCGAACGAGCGCCAGCAGTTGGAGATCGTGGAGCGCACCTTCGACAAGTTGGAGGGCAAGTACTACGAGGTCTATTGGAACTTGGAAGGCGAGATCGAGTTCAGCAAATGCGGGCGTATCGAAGATCAGACCGTGCATGGGCCGCGAGGTCAGGCTCCCGGAGCAGGAAGCGAAGATCCCATGGAGGCGGTTCTCCGGATACTCCCGCTCTTTCCTCCCGACCATCCCGCCCTGGCCCGTCGCGAGTCCTCGTAGGGTCGAAGGGGGCGCCCCCACACTCTCCCCGTCCCCGTGATGGCCGCCGATCTTCGTGCACCGGACAGGGTGTCAAGGACGGCCGCAGGCCGCCGCGCAGCGGACGCGCGGTCCAGCCGAACGGGTGCGGTACGCCGCCCGTCTGCGAACGTCGGGTCGGGCTGGCTCAGCGCCAGGAGCGACCCAAACCCTGACGGCACACCTTCGACTTGGTCGCGAAACGGGGATCAGTTCTTGCCCCTGCGAGGTGCAGCACGGGACGATCTAAGCCGGGCCAACGCAAAGGGGAGAGATAGTGGCAATCGCAGTTCACGTCGTGAACACACCGAAAAGTGAAGCTCGTCAGGCATACGACGCTGCGTGGGCTCAGCTGGACCAGATGGAGTTAAGGCATCCGCCGGGCCGACGCAGCCATACCGCGTGGATGGTCGGCGACGTGTTCCACGTCCTTGACGTGTGGGAGTCACAGAAAGACTTCGACGCCTTCATGACGCAACTTGGCCCGATCCTTGGCGCCAGCGGAATGGAACTCGCAGGCCCACCAGAAGTAGGCGACCTCGTGAACGTTGACTACAGCTGGGACAGCGGCCGCTCGGCCCAGCTGTAGTCAACGGCGCAGCCGCATGCGCCAGGGCTGGTTAATGCGTCGGCCCTACCAAGCGGACCGTCGAGGGTCGTCATTTGGTGATGACGATGTGTGGACGATGTGTGTGCGATGGGCACCGCTTCCCGCTCTCCCTCGCCGACGACGGCCGTGGCCGCCGAGCACTGCGGCCACGATCGCCAGATCAAAGATCGGGCTATGACCGTCTTGGCACGTCCAACGTCCCCACTCAGCTAGTGCACGAGACTGCTGCGCTGGGGATCAACGAACCCCCTCCGTTGAGGGTTCCTTCATACCCCGGCATCGCCCATGCCGGGGTCCATCGTGGTGGGGTCCCCCTTCTCGTCGGAGCGCCTGGTCTTACCACAGCGCATGCAGGTCCAAACAACCTGATGTAGGTAGTCGTTCCAGCCGTTGTGCCACTGGTGTCTGCCAACAAGGCATTTAAAAGGCTTCATGGGGCCTCACCCCCTACGACGTGACGCTAGTCCCCGGACAACCGGCCGTATACCTGTCAGCCACGCGGCACGAGTCGGAGACCGATGACGGCAGGTCGATGCGATCACTAGGTCGATAGTCCGCAAACACCCGCGCTAGCTGTTACCGCTCATGATCAAATGCTTTGTAATATTCCGCGTGTGAGAAAAATCATCATCGACAACTGCGCCCTCGATCCCTTCGTGGACACGCCGGGGGCCCATGAAGCAGCCCTGGCAGCAATCGAGCGTGGCGACCTGGAAATCTGGTACGTCCACACCACTCTTGATGAAGCAGCGGCGACCGGCGATCTAGATCGCCGAGTCCAGTTGCTCATAGTCCTCGTCCACCTCGGAAGGCTAATTCCGTCGGACGGGTTCATCTTCAACCAGTCACGGTTCGATGTGGCTGCGTTCGGTAGCGATGACGACAGCCTGGCCAAGTTCGGAAGCGACAACCTCAGCAAGCACGGCAGGGACGCGCTCGCGGCGGCCACAGCGCGTGGCAGCGGATGGGCTCTTGTAACGCACGACCGTCGGCTGACCAACCAGGCTAAGGAATCGGGGGTGGAGGTATTGACAACCCAAGACCTCCTCGCCGAGCTCGGATTCACGCCATCAACACCTTGAGCCACTGGTGATATACGCCATCTCCACGCCGTTACACCCTCGGCCTAGAGGTTCGACCCGCGTGCGCTCTGCTCCCCCCACGGAGTAGAGCGCGCGGGAGCCCTCAAAAGGCTGTTCGCGACACGCTGGGCCTTGACGACCCGCAGCCCGTTGGCCCCAGCAGTGTCTTCGGTTATCGTCGCCGCGTCACCCAGAGGAGCGCGTCCGCTTTATGACATGTCCTCAAGTTGCCAGCATTTCGCGTTGCCGGTACCCCGGGCGTGCCCTTACCGTTGATCACAGTGTCGGAGTTGATGATCCCCCGAGCATCTCCTCCGACACTCCCTCCTTCAGCGTGGCGCGGGACGTCCCAGCTAACGCAAAGGGTTCGCGGCGAGGGTGACCACAGGAGGCCCCTCTCCGCGAACGGGAGGCAGGCGAACACCCGTCCGAACGGAACGAGAGCGTCGGCACTCGCCGTCCGGTCGAGTCCGCCAGGCTCCCGACTTGTCAGGTGCCTGGCAGACTCTTCCGTGTTCTTCGCAGATCGCTGCGTTGAGCCGCGTCCGACATCTCAGACCGGTCGGCTCGGCTCAGGCAGCATGGGTTCGACCTCAGATCCCCCGATCTTCCGATCCTCGAACCCACTAGAACAGCCCTACTACCCATAGCCCGGCTTAGCAACGCCGTTGTCCTGTTTCGGACATTGCCGATCGGTGACATGTGCGCGGCCTCGTGATTCCCGACCTTCCTCAGGCCTGCCGCGCACACTCGGCGGCCATGCCACTGTTCCCAGCGAGCTACTTAGCTTAGAGCTGCCAGCGGCGGGCCCCGGGGAACGGGATCGCGTTTGCGTCCGCGCCCGATGTGAGCCCATTGGAACTCGATAAAGTTCGGCGGGATGGGCCGCACCGGCGCCAGGTCTTCAGCTGGCATCCACTCCTGCACGATCCGCTCGTCTATTGGTGGACCGCCCTACTCGAACCGCGTGCATGGTCCCGAGATCAAAGCGATGCACACCCAAGCGGACTCTCCTGGGTCAGGTGCTATTGAGCGGAGCCAGTCTCGTTCAGCAGGAAGTTGGCCATGACGTCTCGTGCTGATTCGACCATGTGCCCGCCGTTGGCTGTGTCGCAGCCGACAGACTTGACCTAGCCTGGTGCGCGATCTCGTTCGGCGTCCGGTGAACTCATGCGCCCGAGCGCAGCCGGCGTCGACGTAGCCTGTCGGTCAGAAGATGCCGGTGGTGTCTTCCCCCACTGCTTCGAGCCGATCCACTACGCGGCCGGCGGCGGCGTAAAGATACGGCCCGCGGTAGATGTGCGCTCGGGCACTGGGCGAACCTGGTCCGTGCCGGGCTAACATGTCAGCGATGCGCTGCCCGACCGTCATGGGGGTGCCGCCGGGTCCTGCGATCTGATCGGCTGCAGTCAAGGCATCCGAGACCCGGTCTTCAACGAAAGCGAACTCGGCCCTACGGGTGACGTTTGCCCTCGTCAGAGTAGCGATTCGTATCACGAGCCGTTTCGCGCGCGATACTTGAAAGATCACCCGCCAGCGCGTGCAGGATCGACTTCCGATGCCGCACGGCGAATGAGCGATGCCAGTCGGGGCGACCCGGCCGGCTGTTGGCCCAGCCGACCGAGTCTGGAACAAGCCGCGGGTACCACTACGGATCTGTCCTTCCCCATGCTGACCCAGTCGGTGCCGATGGGACTCACGTTCGGCGTCACCGACCACGGTTTTGAGGATCTCGGACGCTGCGGATGATCCTGGCGCTCCCAGCCAGCACGTGCTGCGCCGAGGTGGGCAACATTGAACGGGTCATCGTGCAACCGCACCGTCCAACCTGTGCACCGAAGCCGCCAGGCCGGACTCGAGCACGGTGAGCGGAGGGCTCGTTCTCTTGCACGAGCTGTAGGCGACACTGTCACGGGTGTGAGCGGTCATTGGGGTTGAGGCTCTTGACATGCGCAAATAGCTCAGCCCGGTCGCACTCCACACTCGCCATGCCTTTAGCGGCACGCAGCCGCACGTTCGGGTCGGCGTCATCCAGCAGGTCGCCGTACGTCTCGGCCAGCACGTCGAGCCGAACGAGCGTGGTACGCCGCCAATCCTCGACCGCCATGTCGGGAAGCTGGCTCAGCGCTTGGGAGAGAAGGCGTTGGGTCCGGCTGAGCGGCAAACCCAGTCGGTCAGCGATGCGGTAGGCCGCTAGCCCTCGGGCGTGGTGGTCGAAAACATCGGCTATCGCAGCGCGGTGCGCTGCCCGTTCACCCGGCTTTGTCATACTAGCGAGTCTAGATTACTAGATGAGGGTTTGGGCGCGGGGACGCGGCGGGGGTGGTCCGCGAACATGTCAGCTTTTGTGTAACAGAATGTCGGCCTGATGGCGGAGCACTACGGGGTCAGCCGGGGCATTCGTGACGTCGTCGCGTCCGTCAGCCCGGGTGGCGTCCGGGCGGACGGTTTCGCCTGTCGTTGTCATGGCCGTCGGCCGCGTCGGAACAGGATCCGGTGGTAGGCGATCGGAGACATGACCACCGCAGTGGTGGCAATGGCTCCGGTCAGGACCAGGAGATACGCGATTCGCTGGACGCTGTCGATTGTGTCGTGGGCACGAGCCACGTCGACGCCGACCTTGTGACCAGACCGGCCCTCGCCGGTCGGGCCGTCGGTGACACGATCACCCAAGCAGCGTCCAGCTCTATGAAGTAACTCGGCCTGCTGGTATATCGGCGGAGCGTGGGGGGCCTACCATTTGGCCAGGTCCATGTGACCGTTCGAACGGTTGGGCGGGCGTCGGCGAAAGCGCCGGGATTGTCGCCGGCGGTGAGGGGGATTGGTGAGCGACCCGACCGTTCTTTCTGGCCGCTATCGTCTGGGGCCGCCGTTGGGTCGTGGCGGCATGGCCACCGTGAGCCTTGGCCTCGACATCCGGCTGGGCCGGCCCGTGGCGATCAAGCAACTGGCCGCGGAATACCTCGATGACCCGGCCGCCCGGCGACTGTTCGACACGGAGGCCCGGTGGGCGGCGAAGCTGAACCATCCCGCCATCGTGCGCGTCTTCGACAGCGGAGAGGACCTCGACGCCGGCACCGGTGTGCCCACGCCCTACATCGTCACCGAATACGTCGCCGGCGAAACTCTGGGGAGGCTGCTGCGGCGTGAGGGCCCGCTGCAGCCGGCCCGAGCCCTGGAACTTACCATCGCGGTCTTGGAGGCGGTGACCTGCTGCCACGACGCCGGCATCGTCCACGCCGACATCAAACCGGACAACGTGATGGTCATCCGCACCGGCCAGATCAAGCTGATGGACTTCGGTCTGGCCCGGACCCTCCTCCCCACCGAGTCCGGCGCCGCACTCGAGGCCGACGGCTTCGGCACCGCCAAATACCTCTCCCCCGAACAGATCCGCAGAGATCCCCTGGATGTGCGTAGCGACGTCTACTCCACCGGCTGCCTACTGTACGAACTGCTGGTCGGCCAGCCACCGTTCGCCGGCGACGACTACGCCGAACTCGCCTACCAGCACCTGGCCAGCCTCTCGCCGCCCCCCAGCCAGCTGCGCCCCCGCCTCGGCACCGCCTTCGACGGCGTCCTGGTCCGCGGCCTGGCCAAACATCCCGACGAACGCTACCCAACCGCGGCGGCCATGCAGACCGAGTTGCGCCGTCTGCTCGCCGAAACCGCCCGGGCACGACCAACCGCACAAGCTGTCACCACTCCCCCAATGGAGTACCACCGGCCCCGCCGACCCACCCGCGACCGTCGCATTCTCCTCGTCGCCGCCGGACTCGTTGGCCTGCTGGTGCCGCTAGCCGCACTGAGCGTGGAACACTCAGGCACCCCTCCCGTCGCATCGGCGGCGGGGGACTCGGCGAACGCAGGATCCGGCGCGATCGACTCGCTGTCCAGGGACGGCGCCCTGGCGGATCCAAGTGACCGCCCATCGACTCGGCCAGCCGGGAGAAACCGTGAGGATGGCAGCGAGCCCTCGGCCAACGGTGGGGCTGCGGATCGCACTCGCCTCGCAGCCCGCTCTAGGCCTGCCCCATCAAGACAGGTATTGCCGGTGGGGAATGACCGCGTCCCGTCAGCTGGGGCAGCGCGTCCAACGAAGCCTGCGTCGTCGCGACGGGCGCCATCCCGAGCCGACTCCAAGCCGGCAACAAAGGCACCGAAGCGCAACCAGCCCAACAGATCCTCAACGAAAGGCACCGGCAACACCGGCACCAAACCGCCCCAGGCCAGCAAACCTCGACACGGCCAGCCCGCCGAACCAAGCCAGCCCCCAGAACCGAGTCCTCCCGCGGAACCAAGTGAGCAACCCGAGCCAAGCGAGGAACCCGAGCCGAGCGAAGAACCCGAGCCAAGCGAAGAACCCGAGCCAAGCGAGGAACCCGAGCCGAGCGAAGAACCCGAGCCAAGCGAGGAACCCGACCCAAGCGAAGAACCCGAGCCAAGCGAAGAACCCGAGCCAAGCGAAGAACCCGATCCAACGACATAGCCGCACGCGGCTGGAGGTTCCCGCTCGTGCAGGCGAGGCCGAGGTGTTGACGCGATGGCAAGAACGCTGCCACGACCTTCGGAGCCGAGCCGCCGGCTCTACACGATCGCGCCGTTGAAGTCGGTCCTGGTGAGCGCGTCATGTCAGGTACCTCGAGGACTCTTCACAGGTGGAGTCTGTCAAGCAGGAAACGGAGGGCCACCCAGGTCCTCCCCCTGTGACTCGGTCAAGGTCAGCCCGGAGGTCGCGATTCAGAGCAGCCGCGCACGGTACACATCGAATTGGGGGGGAACGAAGTGAGAGATCAAGATGAGGTGCCGTGGTGATTGAGCTAGCCGCCGCCGGCAGACCTGATGAGGCGGGGGCGATTGTGGCCTTCGGGGGCGGACCGGCCGGTGTCAGTCCCGCAGACTCTGTCGATTTCGGCGACCTTCTTTCGTTGCAGCAGCCAGAGAACACCACAGATGATGCCCGCAACGATTCAGCTACATGGTGCAACGGCTTCGACGCACGATGAGTCACGCCATCCGCGTCCGTCGAGCCGCTCAGGGCTGGACGCTGGCCTCGCCGGCTCAAGCTGTCAACCGGATTCGAGTTCTGGACCCGAGCGGGAGCTGCCCTGCAATCACTGGCCACGGCAGCGCGTTCGTGCCTTTCGTCGGTGTTGCTCACTCTGTGTCAGGTTCGATTGTCCTGGCCGGCTGGACTGGTCGCCGGCGAGGTCGGTCCGCGCAACCTGCCGCAAGCGAGGCCCTGGTGCGAAGCATGCACCTGGTTTCGAGGTGGCAGCGGCGCTCGGCGCCGCCTAGAGCCCACGTCTTCGGCGCCCCGCTTTGTACGGTTGAACTAGCGCGGGAGGGCTGCTCGGTGTGCCACCCGCAGCATCGGGGGGGCCGGTGAACGACAGCTATGTCGGCTGGTTGTACCGCGAGTCGATGTTGGCGCGCGCCAGCGAAGTGGCAGCGCAGTTCGCTGGGTCGGCCGGCATGTCACAGAACTCGTTCGCCTACTCCGATCCGGCGGCGGCGATCAAGAAGGCGTCTGTCTGGTTCACGGCGTACCCGAGTTCGATGATCACCAAGGACGGAGAGTCCTTCCTGGGTTCGCTCGCTGATGAGGACCTGTGGAGAGTCTTTGAGGTCGTGGGCATCAAGGCGGTCCACACTGGCCCGGTCAAGCTGGCGGGAGGGATCACCGGCTGGGATGTCACTCCCAGTGTCGACGGACATTTCGACCGGATCAGCACTCGGATCGACGAGGCCTTTGGCTCGGAAACAGAATTTCGAACGCTGTGTGAGGTCGCCGCTGCCCATGGAGGGATCGTTATCGATGACATCGTGCCTGGTCATACCGGCAAAGGCGCTGACTTTCGATTGGCCGAAATGAAGGTGGCTGATTACCCGGGCATCTATCAGATGACGGAAATCCCTCCCAAAGATTGGAGTCTCCTGCCGTCCGTGCCACCCGGGAAGGACTCGGTGAACCTTGACGCCGGCGCCGAGGCACGGCTAGAGGAGGCCGGATACATCGTCGGCCGGATGCAGCGGGTGATCTTCCACGAACCTGGCATCAAGGAAACCAACTGGAGTGCAACTGCAGCGGTTACCGGTGTGGACGGGGTGCAGCGACGCTGGGTATATCTGCACTACTTCAAGGATGGCCAGCCATCGATCAACTGGCTCGACCCAACGAGCGCCGGGATGCGTTTGGTGATGGGCGACGCGATGCACTCGCTGCTGGACCTTGGTGCGAGTGCGTTGAGACTGGACGCCAACGGGTTCCTCGGTTTGGAGAAGAGCGCCGAGGGTGGTGCTCCCGCGTGGTCGGAGGGGCATCCTCTGTCGGAGGCCGCGAATCAGATGGTCGCCAGCATGGTCCGGAAGACTGGCGGCTTCACCTTCCAGGAACTGAACCTGGCAATCGACGACATCAAGAACACCTCCGAGCGGGGGGCCGACCTGTCATACGACTTCGTTACCAGACCGGCGTACCACCACGCCCTGGCCACGGGCGACACCGAGTTCCTGCGGCTAACGATGACGATCGCCTTGCGGCAGGGTCTGCAACCGATCTCCCTTGTGCATGCCCTGCAAAACCACGATGAGCTGACCTATGAGCTCGTGCATTTCGCCGGCGCTTACGCGGACCAGCTCTTTCGCTTCCGCGGCGCCGACTTAACCGGTGCGGAGCTGGCGGCCACGATTCGTGCGGAACTGATCGAGCGGCTGACTGGGAGCGCGGGTCCCTACAACGCCCTCTTTACAACCAATGGAATCGCCTGCACGACAGCGAGCATGATCACCGCCTCTCTCGGCTTCTCCGACGTGTCCGAGTTGGATCGGGAGGAGGTCGACCAGGTCCGACGAGCGCACCTGCTGATCACCATGTTCAACGCACTACAACCTGGCGTTTTTGCCGTATCGGGCTGGGATTTGTGCGGGATGCTTCCGCTGGACCGGTCTGAGGTCCCCGGGCTTATCGCGACTGGTGACACGCGCTGGATTCACCGGCCTGCCTACGACCTGCTTGATAACCGGCCCGCTGGGGCGGCGGAGCCGTCCTCGACGCTGCCGCGCAGCGTCAGTCTCTACGGATCGCTGCCGGAGCAGCTCAAGGATGTGAACTCCTTCGTCTCCGGTGTTCGTCGCATCCTCACCCTCCGGGCGCGCTATGGCCTCGACACCGGCAACCAGGTTGATGTGCCAGTCGTGCCCAATAAGGCATTGCTGGTCATGGTTCATCTGCTTGGCAGTGGACTCACTCAGCTCACCGTCTTGAACTTCTCCAGTAGTCGTCAGGCTGAAACAGTGACGTCGGAACATCTGCCGACCGCGGCGTCGGTAGTCGACATGTTCACTGATCGAGTGGTGACAGTGGTTGACCAGGCTCGAAGCTTTCCGATCACGTTGGAGGCGTATCAGGGCACGTCCCTGCTAATTGCGCCAGGCTCGTCTTAAATCGACCTGGCACCAGTACCGGCAATTTCGCCACCAATGCCGCCCCTTCAGCCGCGCGGCGTGGACGCAGACGCCGTGCCCGGCGTGCGGGGTGCTGTCTGACCGGGTTCGGGACCGGCCGCTGTGTTGGGTGAAGGATCTGCCGGCGTCGGGACAGTTGCCGAGCTGTGATGGGAAAACGGCGTCCGGTCTGCGTCGAGGTGTTGTGCCCGCGTCGATCGTTCACCCAGACCAGCGACGCGATCCGGCCGCGAGCCCGGGTGACCAAATGGCTCCGGGACCGGGTTGCGAACGCGATCGCCGGCAGCAACCGGGCGGTCTCGGAGGTCCCCGCCGAGTACGGCGTGTCCTGGCCGACCGCACACAAGTCGCTGGTGGCTGCGGCGGCCCGCTGACTGCCGGAGCCGAAGCCGACGAGCCGGCTGGGCATCGATGAGACCCGGTTCCGGTCGGTCGCTGGGTCCTCGACGGCGTGACCTGGCGACGCTCCGATCCGTGGCTGACCTCCTTCGTGGACTGCTCCCGGGACAGGTCGGGATCGCTGCTGGGGTTGGCTCCTGGCCGCACCGGCGGCTGTGTGCGGGAGTGGATGGCCGAGCAGACGCCAGCGTTTCGGGCCGCCATCGAGATCGTGGTCATCGACCCCGCGGCACCCCACGCGTCGGGCATCCGGGTCGCGCTGCCGGAAGCGGTGATCGCCGTCGACAAGTGGCCCTCGTCGCGTTGACGAACCAGATGGTCACCGAAGATTCGGACTGGTCCGGCAACGGGTCACCCGGGACCTGCTCGGTCGGCGCGGCACTGCCGCCGACCCGGTCTGGGTCAACCGTCGGCTGCTGCTCACCGGCGCCGACCATCTCAGCGCCAAGCAGTGGACCCGGCTGAACGCGATGCTGGACCGCTGCGACCCGACCCACGAGATCGGCGCCGTGTGGGCCGTGAAGGAACGGCTCCGGATGCTGCTCAACGAGCGACAGCCGGCCAAGATTCGGTGGCGGCTGGCCGACTTCTACGACGCCGCGCTCGACGCTCAGCTACCCGAAGCGGCCCGGCTCGCCCGGACGATCGAAACCTTTTGGCCGGCCGTCCTGGTCGCGCTGACCCACGGCGTGTCCAACGCCCGCACCGAGGGGTTCAACCGGATCATCAAGCAGGTGCAGCGGGTCGGCTGCGGCTATCGCAACATGATCAATTATAAGCGCCGTATTCTGAGCCACATCGCGGTCACCCGGCCGCAAACGAGATTCAGGGTCGGGCTCGAAGCGGCACGCCTACCCACAGCACGAGGTAGCCGATGAGCGCGACAAGTGATGCTACGGCTGCGCTGATCCTTCCGACGGTCAGGTCGACGGTCAGGAACACGACGCCGGAGGTGGTTAGCGCAACCAGCGCTAGCGCGGTCCGGGCTAGCCGGTTGGCCGTCGCAACCAGCCATGGCCGTCGGCCGCGTCGGAACAGGATCCGGTGGTAGGCGATCGGAGACATGACCACCGCAGTGGTGGCAATGGCTCCGGTCAGGACCAGGAGATACGCGATTCGCTGGACGCTGTCGATTGTGTCGAACTTGTCGCTGTAGGGCAGCGTCAGGAGGAAAGCGGTCAGTACCAGCACCCCGGTTTGGGTGGACCGCAGTTCTTGAACCAGCTCGGTCCAGTTGCGGTTGATCGTCTCAGCCGGGATGCCGTCAGGCTGCTGGTCGGAGTCGGTGGGCGGCACATGGGTGAAACTACTCCGGCGGGGGTCGTGGTCGTTTGCTCCGACCCGCGCTGAGCAGCCTGCCGTTGTTGTCAGCGGCGCACGCCTGTGGCTTGGCGACGGGTTCAATTATGGAGCGGATGGCACGAGGTCGAATCCGCTTTCAGTTGGCCTGAGGGCGGGCGCGTTCGTCTCGGTGCCCCAAAGGTGGGCGCTCGCGTACGCACCGGTGCCGGGCGGGCCGAGGCGTCGCGCTCGTAATCATTCTGGCGTCACGTCGACGTAGGGGACTTCGATCGCGTTGTTTCCGTAGCCGAGCCGGTTCCAGGGTGGGACCTCGGGTTGCACGTTGCCGGCAGCGTCGGTCGCCCGGGCGCGGATGGTGTGTCTTCCGATGTCGGCCGCGGCCCAGTCGAAGGACCAGTCCTGCCATTGGTAGGGGCCCTTGGGGGGTTCGAGGTGCGCCGGGTGCCAGTCGCCGGCCCCGGTGAAACTGATGTCGACGCGGGTTACCGGTCCGGTTCCGGACCAGGCTTTCCCCGTAGGGTGCAGGTTCGCGGCGCCGAGCGAGGACCCCAGATTGGACACGCTCCGGGACAGCCCGGAAATCGCCCTGAAGCTTCTCGGGGAAGCTGGACTGGACGACGTTCACCGACGGGGTCAGCATCAGGCCAAGCCCGAGTCCGAGCCCGGGGGTGAGGGCCCACGTGCTCGGCGAGCCGATGACATGGCCAGCACAGGCGCGACCCCCCCAGGTGCCGCCGCGTTTTGCCCGAGCAGTTCGCCACGCTGCGCGAATGCAGCCGTTTGGCCGACCGCATGCTGCTCGTCTGTGAGTGTCGAGTTGCTGTTGCAACCGTTCACGCCATGGTCAGGATTGGTTCCGAGCGCACGAAGTGCCGCCACGAGGCAGGCGTCAATCGGAATGCCACCTTCCGTTCACCTGGACGCGGTGTACTTGGGGGCTCCGGTCGAATGCGAAGGGCACAAATGAAGGATCACGCCGATACCAACTACGGTTCGGATACTCGGCTGCAGACCGGGCAGTTCGTTGCGTTGGCCGCCGATGTGGCTCGCTACCTCCTTGCCGGTGAGCGGCTTGCGCACACCGAGGCGGCGGCTCGGCGGGCCGAGACGCTGGCGCCCAACAAGTCGGCTTCCGCGGCCGGTGTGCTGGCGTTTGGTTTCGCCCCGCAGGCCGCCGCCGTCGGTGGCCCCATGTCGTTCGAGCCGATCGCGGGTTCGGCGTATGGCCAACAGACCGCCGCGTGGACCCAGCCGTTCATCGTCCCCAACGGCTGCACTCAGCGACTGGTCAGCGACGAAACCGTCCTCGACATCTATCCCGGTGTTGACGACCTGACCGACATGAACGTCACCAACGAAACCGGCTAGCAGGCCGGCCGCTACCTATACCGCACACACGAGGTCGGCAGCAATGGCTCCGTGTCGGTTGTCGATCTGCAGACGGGCGAGACCAAAGTTTTGGTGCAGGACGCGGGGTACCGACGCCTTGATGGTTTGACCTGGACCCATGGGGCACCCTGCTGTTCGCCGAGGAAACCGCCGGCGGCCGGCTCTTCGAGGCCTTCCTCGACCCGAAAGACCCCTCCGTGGTGTCCCGCGTCGAGGCACGGCCAGAACTGGGGATCATGCGGCATGAGGGAATCGGCGCCGACCAGGATGGGTCGGTCTATGTCATCGACGAACTCAACGGCGGCTCCATCTACCGATTCGTGCCCACCGTCCGCGGCGATCTCTCCGATGGTCAGCTGTATGCCCTCAAGCTCACCGGGTTGACCGACGCCGAGCAGGTGTGGAACCCCGCCACCTACACCGACAAGGTCGGCGCCTTTGAATGGGTGCCGCTGGACATGGCCCTGGTCGTTCAAGACGCTGACGCGGCTTCGAATGCGGTGCAGGCGACAGAGTTCGGCCGCCCCGAAGATGTACAGATCATCAAAAACGTTCTGTATGTCGCCAACACCAGCGAGGACCGCGTCGTCGCCATTGACCTCCGCAGCCAGCAACTCAGCGGCTACGTCGAATCGGGTGTGAACCTACCGGTTGAAAACGAGGCCGCCGGAGTCACCGGCTTCAACAGCCCCGACAACTTGGCGGCTGGCCCGACCGGACAGCTGTGGATCGTGGAGGACAACACCCCCAGCGACATCTGGGTCGCCAGTAAGAGCACCCAAGACGGCGTGGCGACCGACGTGAAGCTGTTCGCTTCCCTGGTCGACCCCGGCGCGGAAGCCAGCGGTATCTACTTCGGCAAAGACCCCCACACCCTCTACGTGAACATCCAGCACCCCGACAAGCCGCTGGCCGACGGCACCTGGGCCATCACCTGCAGCCCGAGCCGAAGCAAGCGTTAGCTCAACCAAGAATCAGGAGCAGGCGACGACCCAAGGAACCCTGCATCGCGTGGCGCTCGGCCCAACAAGTCGGCTTGAGCCTGCTCGAAGGTGTACCCGTTCCACGGGCTGCGAGCGAACTCGGCGCGGGCTGACGGACGCGACGACGTCGCGAATGCCCCGCTGACCCCCGTGGTGCTCCGCCATCAGGCCGACATTCTGTTACACAAGGGCTGACATGCTCGGGGACCACCCCCGCCGCGTCCCCGCTCAACCCTCAACCAGTAATGTAGACTCGCTAATGTGACAAAGCCGGGTGAACGGGCAGCGCACGGCGCAGCCCTATCCGATGTCTTCGACCACCACGCCCGAGGACTAGCGCCCTACCGGATCGCTGACCGACTGGGTATGCCGCTCAGCCGGACCCAACGCCTCTCTCCCAAGCGCTGAGCCAGCTTCCCGACATGACGGTCGAAGACTGGCGGCGTACCACGCTCGTTCGGCTCGACGTGCTGGCCGAGACGTACGGCGACCTGCTGGAGGACGCCGACCCGAACGTGCGGCTGCGGCCGCTAAAGGCATGGCGAGTGTGGAGCGCGACCGGGCTGAACTCTTAGCCGGTTGCTTGAATCTCAAACCCAATCACCGCTCACACCGGAACTGAACCGCACCGGCATGTCCGGAGACTCCACTTCTTGGGAAGGTTGGAGTCATGTCAGGAAGCACGTCGAAGAGGTATCCGCCGGAGCTGCGTGAGCGGGCGGTCCGGATGGTTGGCGAGATCGCCGGCGATCATGGTTCGGAGTGGGCGGCGATGGGTGAGGTTGCCCGGCTGCTCGGGATCGGGACGCCGGAGACGGTCCGGAAGTGGGTTCGTCAGCGCGAGGTTGACGCCGGCCAGCTGCTAGCGGCCCGGTTGAGGGTCAACCACGTCACCATCACCAAGGCCTGGAAGGCGTTCGGGGTGCGGCCGTGGACGGCGCCTTGGCGAATACGATGCCTCGCTACGCGCGCGCGTGCGAGGGCTTCAGATCACTGTTGAGACACCACCGCTGCGCGCAAGTATTGGCCCTGGTCGACCCCGGTTACCCCACGTGATCCTCACAGTTGCCCACTGCGTGCCACACCTCCGGGGCCGGGTTGGACGGGAGTCATGATCGTTCCCGTCGGTGGCATCCCTCGCAAACGCCGCGATTGTCGCTAAAGATCTGGACGGACCGGCGGGGGCGATCCCAAAGGGAAAACCCCCGCCGCTTTAGCGCTACTCCGTTGCGCCGTGGGCGAGCCCGGCGCTACTCCCCTCAGCAAACGTGCCCTCCGGACCCGCCGGCGCCGGCAGGGTGAAGCGCGGACCGGGCACCTTCTTGCCCGGTACGCCGTTGACCGACTCGGTCGAGTACGCGAAGGTCAGCGCGGCGAACGCGATCAGGTCGCTGTTCACATCGAGCGCGTGCCCATCGATGTTTTCGATAGTGTCGCAGGCCTCGTGGTAGCAGGGGTCGAACTGCTCACCGGCGGTTCCGCCCCAGATCGCCTCCTGCTCCTCGGTCTTGATGTCCTCGGCTCCGGTGAACAGGCCGCTCGACGGGATACCGGCCAGAATGAATGCCTCGTAGTCGCTGCGACCGGAGAACTCCGTGTCGTCGTACGGCTCACCGATCGCGGTGTAGTACGACTCGTAGAGGTCCTCGATCGCCTCCGACCCCGCCGGGATCGGCACGCCCTCCGGTGCCGGGAACGTGGACTCGTCGGCGTCGTAGACCATGAAGATGTAGTTCGGCGAGCCCACCATGTCGTAGTTCATGTAGAGCGCGATGCGGTCCCGCTCGGCCTCCGATAGCCCCTCGACGTAGTCGGTGGAGCCGAGGAGACCCTGCTCCTCACCGGCCCACCAGGCGAACCGCAGCGTGTTCTGAGGATTGAGGTTGGCCATCAGCAGCGCCGTCTCCAGGAGTGCCGCGGAGCCGGAGCCATTGTCGTTGATGCCTGGTCCCTCGATGACGCTGTCGAGGTGGGCGCCGGCCATCACGACGTTGTCCTCGTTCTTGCCCGGCAGCTCCGCGATGACGTTGTAGTCGGTGCGGGTCTCAGCCGGCAGCACCTCGATGAACGCGGTGGAACCCTCGGCAGCCAGCGCGACCCCGTCGGCGAAGCTAGCGCCCACCACGGGGATGTCGTGCGTGACCGGTCCGGGGGCCCCGGGGATCGGCGGGTCCACGCTCGTCGCGTCCGCGACGATCAGGCCCGAGCGTTCCGGCGTATTGCCCTCGTTGAAGATGATGACGGCTTCGGCGCCGGCCTGCTCGGCGTAGAACGCCTTGGTCCCGAAGAAGCACGTGCCGCGCTGGACGAGTGCGATGTCGCTGTCACCGCTCCAGTCAATGCCGGCGAAGTCGGCAGCCTCGCAACCACTTGTGGATCCGCCGGTCGGTGTCAGGTCGATGTCGATCGGGATGACATTGCCCTCGACCTCTCCCGAGCCGCTGCCAGTGAAGACGCCCGTCTCGTAGTCCGCAGCCGTCGGCGTCAGTTGTCGTAGGACGGCCGGGAAGTTGAAGGTGATCTCGACCGGGTCGAGTGTCACCTGGTAGCCGGCCTCCCGGAGCAGGCCAGCGACGTACTCGACGCTGTCCGCGTACCCGTCGGTCCCTGCTGCTCGTGTCCCGGGGTAGACCGGATCGGTGCTGTTGTCCGCAATCTTCTGGAAGGCGTCCAGGTGATCCCGGACGCCTCCCACCGTCACGCAGTCGAGCAGCTTCTGGTAGGTGTTGTTCGCGCGGTTGTCGCACGCGAGGCCGCCGGGCGCGGCCGATGCCGCCTGCCCGGGAAGCAGCGCCGTCGTAAGTGCTGCTGCGGCACCAAGGGCCGCTAGGCGCAGCGCGCCCTTACGCGACGCTAGCCGATGATGAGCCATGATCCCCTCTTCCCGATTCGAAGTCCCGAGTCTCGGAATCTCCTCAGGATCGTCAACGTATGACAAGACAGCAGACACGAATCAGGCAGGGTGTGGCGGGTCAGGCCGACCACGACCCCGCTACCTCGCTGGGTCGACGTTGTACGCATGGCGCACGAAACAGCTCCGTGAGGGGTCTTGTTGCCCTGAATAGGGCAAACGTTGCCGGTCGGGCAGATTGCAACCTGAGCGTCATGCCAAGTTGGGACCATCCGAGCTACCGGAGCAGACGTCTAGCGGACCAGTTGGGGTGCTTCCCTCGCGCGCACGAAGGCGGACAGCGGATACGAGGCCGGCGGGGGAGCAATGCTCAAAACCTGTGGATGGCCCTCAACCAGTCAGTGACGCTTCACTCGTGGCGCGCACGAGGCCGGATGTCGGATGCGGGGCCGATGCCAGGTGTCGCGCGCGCCGGACGCTAGGCCGTGTATGGGACATGTGAGGACAGGCGCCTCGGGCGTTCCCAGATGGCGCGGTCCGGCTGTGCGTACTTCTTCTCGCGCTCGTCCTCCTCGACCTCAGTCCCCCGCCTGCGGACGAGAACCTGGAGGGGGATCGTGCGGCGGAACGGCGGCGCGTCCGACGTGAGGTCGACCGGGCCGTCGTCCTCGAGGTGTAAAAGGCGGGTGAGGCCGAGCGCCGTCTGTGCGCCGGCCGCTCCCTCGATCGTGATGACCCCGTGATATCGACCGATCTCGGTCGCTGTGAAAGCGCCGCGGTAGCCGCCGGTGTCCTCGCCGGCGCCGTCGACGTCGGTGAGCGTGAACGCGACCTGGGCGCCGCCGGGGGTGGTGAGCCGGGCAGTGACGTGCAGGCCGGTGAGCGGCAGGCGGTAGGAGGCGCCAGCCTCCACCGGGACGGTCTCGCCCAGCAGCGCGCTCGCGCGGGCCGTGGCGTAGGTACGCAACCGTTTGTTCTCGACCCCGACCACCACGCGGCAGCGGATAGCTGGCCCGGCGGCGGGGCGTACCAGGATCAGGGTCCACCACCCGGGTGCGGGGTCGGCGACGAGCGAGAACTCGTGCGGCGCAGCGCTGCGGACGTGGTCGTGGCCGGGATCCCCGATGTCCAGCGGGACGCCATCGGGGTTGAGCAGGTAGAGCCAGACCTCGGAGCTCTCCGGATGCAAAAGAGTGAACGAGGCGCGGCCGGCACCCTTCTCAACGGGGATCCGCAGCGTCCACACGCACGGGTCGTGCAGGTCGACCTGCCAGCTGTCATCGCCCGGCTCAAGGCCGAGCAGCTCCGCGACTGCCTTCCACTGCGGCCGCTCGCCGCCGGGTTTCAGATGACCCTTGAGCTTCTTGCACGCCAGACCGGTTCCGCTATCGGGCAGGTCGACCGGAAGGCTGTCGATGAGGCCGCCGCGCACCTCGGCGTTGATCTCGACCAATGCGGCCTCGATCTCGTTGGGCTGGGCGGTGCCCACCGCGTAGCTGCGGCCGCCCGTCCCCGTTGAGATGTCGTCGAGGGTGGGGATGTCGACCTCGGTCGCGTCACCGACGCCGAGTGCGTAGACCCGCAGGCCGTTCTCCCGCAGCTTCGGCACCGCCTGCTGGGCGCTGCTGAAGAAGGGACTGTTGTGCATGCCGTCGGTGAGCAGCACCGCGACCTGGGTCGCCGCGCGCGTGGGCACGCTGGAAATTTCGGTGAGCGAGGCGAGCAGCGCGTCGCGGATATTGGTCGCGCCATCGGGTGTGATCGCGTCTATGTCGGTGTCCAGCTGCTGGCGCTCCGCGGAGGTCAACGTGCCGACGTCCGTCAGCGGAAGCAGCACGTCTCTGTTGTGGTTGTACCAGACCACGCACAGCTGATCGCCGGCAACCGCGCAGAACTCGACCCAGTAGGTTGCGCCGTGCTGGGCGTCGGGCAGCTTGTTGCCGTCCGCCATCGAGAGGCTGCGGTCGAGGACGACGGCGAAGCGCGGGTCGGGGTCGAGCACGTAGAAGGTGACTGGTGCCGAGCCGGCGCCGGGGCCGGGAGCGGCCGGGTTGGGGAGGGTCAGCCCGGTGTAGCCGGGCGTCGCGACGATGGTCTCCCAGCACGAGTCGGCGTTGCGTGCCTCCTGATCGGTGTCGGCGTCCGGGTCGTGGTTGGTGTCGGTGCAGAACTCGGTGATCGGGTCGGTGGCCGGCGTCCAGGTGCCGTCGGGGGCGAGCTCGCCAGCGGCGCCGCGGCTGTTCTCCATAATGCAAAAGTTCGCTGTGGCGGAGTCGGCGCACTCCGCGGGGCGCTGAATCCGCACCGTAGGGGTGTCTGCGTCGGTGGGCAGAGCGCTGAAGTCGGTGCCGACCGTGATCGAGGTGGCGGTGTTGGCCACGACCGGCCGGCGCTCCAGTTGGGCGTTGATGGTCAGCAGGGCGTCGGCGTCCTCGTCGACGAGCTGGTCGGTGCTCAAGCCCGACGGCTGGATCGGGACGGTGCGGGCGTTCGGGGCGGGGGCCGACGAGTCGATGATGTGACTCGTCGTCGCCTGGGAATACTCCTCGCCTAGGTTCCAGAGGTGGTGCCCGAGCTCATGTAGCAGAGTGAGCACCTGCCGCCTGACGTAGGGCATAAGATGCACTGCGGCGCCGGGGTTGCCGAACCGACCGCGACTGAAGGACGGGTCGCCGGAGGGATAAAGGACCACGTCGGCGGTATCTTCGCCGTTGCCGTCGTCAGCGAAGTACACGTCGCCGATCTGCAGCTGGCCCTGGCTGGCGTCGAAAAGGAGTTCGCTGCCCTTCGCAACCGCCCGCTGCCACTGCGCCCACTCCGCTGGGGAAAGCTGATGCTGGGCGATCATCACCATGTTCAGCCTGCCGTTTTGCAGCTCGCCTAGCCCCATGGGCGCACCTCTTCTCCCGTCTTGACGCTACACCTGCCGGTCGGGTCACCGAGGTTCACGGTCGGCGCGGGTCGTACCTGTCATGACGCCCGGACTGGCGTGGTCGCCCCTTGCTGATTGACCCCGCCGATCGTGTTGTCGCACCGCACTCCATGCCGCCCGGTCGCGGCGAAGGAATGACTGACACCCAGTAGGGCAGTCCACAGCCGGGGCCACCGGCGATGGAGCAAGCCACCACAAATCCAGAGAGGGGCCAACCCACAGAGGGGATCCGCGTCTTCTCCGCGGGGGCCAGCATGCGCCGCACCAGGTTGGCCGTCAAGGACCTTCGGCCGCTCCGCGGTCGGCCTCCGGCCGATCCTTGACCCCAACCCGTTGATGCGCTCGGTCCAGCGGTTGGCCAGCGAACGTGCCCTCCGGACCCGCCGGTGCCAGCAGGGTGAAGCGCGGACCCGGCACCTTCTTCCCCGGCACGCCGTTGACCGACTCGGTCGAGTACGCGAACGTCAGCGCCGCGAACGCGATCAGGTCGCTGTTCACCTCGAGCGCGTGCCTATCGATGTTGCCGAGATCGTCGCAGGCCTGGTGGTAGCACAAGTTGAACGCCTCGACGGGCGCGGCTGCCGCTGTCAGATCCTCGCCTCTGAACAGCTCTCTCAAGCAACTACATCTCGCCGGCGGAGATGTTGAGGATGTTGCCGTCCGGGTCGCTGAACCAGACTGCCTTCACCTCGCCCATCGTGGCGACTCCGTTACTCCACTCGAACCCTTCACTCTCGAAGGTCATGAACTCGACGCCTTTGGCTCGGAGCTCGGCCACCTCGCTGTCGAAGTCCGACAGCGGCACGTCGAAGGACACTGCCGTGCCCTTGTTGGTCCCGGCGTACGCCGACTCATAGACGAACAAGCTGCCACTCCCGCAGGTATAGGTCACCCCGCCCGGCTCGTCGCGATCGACGCTAAGCCCAAGGGTGTTCTCGTAGAAGTCGCGCGCCTTCGTCATCTCGGAGACGGGCAGCGTTGCGACAGGTGTGTAGCTCGACAACATGGGGACTCCTTTGTGCGCACGTTCCGCCTCACGCTACGCCGATCTGGGCTACTCGGTGTCGCGAGCGCCGGTTCTCCTCATCGATTGTGCCGGCGTGGTCGCGGAAGAGCCCGCGGGTGGCGGAGGCGTTGTCGTTGCTGTATCTGCACGCCTGTCCAGTTCAGATTTCGGGCCGGCGTTGGAGCAGTTCCTCGGCTCGAGTGCCGGATTGTCGGCGGCCACCATCACCCGGTTGACCACGCAATGGCAAGGCGAAAGAACCGCATCCGACGAGGCCGACATTCTGTTACACAAGAGGCGGTCGAGAGGTCCTGACGGACGCGACGACGTCACGAATGCCCCGCTGACCCCCGTGGTGCTCCGCCATCAGGCCGACATTCTGTTACACAAGGGCTGACATGCTCGGGGACCACCCCCGCCGCGTCCCCGCCCAACCCTCAACTAGTGATGTAGACTCGCTAATATGACAAAGCCGGGTGAACGGGCAGCGCACGGCGCAGCCCTATCCGATGTTTTCGACCACCACGCCCGAGGACTAGCGCCCTACCGGATCGCTGACCGACTAGGTATGCCGCTCAGCCGGACCCAACGCCTACTCTCCCAAGCGCTGAGCCAGCTCCCTGACATGACGGTCGAAGACTGGCGGCGTACCACGCTCGTTCGGCTCGACGTGCTGGCCGAGACGTACGGCGACCTGCTGGAGGACGCCGACCCGAACGTGCGGCTGCGGGCCGCTAAGGGCTTGGCGAGTGTGGAGCGCGACCGGGCTGAGCTCTTCGCCGGTGGCTGGAGCCTCAACCCTAAAGATCATCCGTGACCGTGTCGCCTACAGCTCGTCCAAGAGACGAGCCCTCCGCTCACCGTGCTCGGGTCCGGCCGGCGGCACGTAGTGGTACCCGCGGCGTGTTCCAGACTCGGTCGGTTAAGCCAACAGCCGGCCGGGTCGCCCGCACCGACTGGCACCGCTCTTCGCCGTGCGGGTCGGCTTCGGGGCGTTTCACACCGTCACCCGGAGGGATCCGGAGGCTAGCGGGCCTGCTCCCGCCATGCTTTCGAGCCCGCTGCGGCGGCAACCTTCAACTGCTGCACTCGCCGGTGGGCCATCTCGGTTGGAGACTCCTCCAATAGATCGATCCACTTCTTGGTAGCTTGAGCCAGCGCGGCAGCGGATAGCACAGCCCCGGTCAGCCATAAGACGCCACCGACACACAGCAGTACCATGCCTGAGCCCAGCACCTTGCGGTTGACATCAAGCGCTGGTCGAACTGTCGATTTAGTCATCATCGTGGTCCCCTCTCAGGAACGTCGCTAAACCCGCGCTACCCGTGCGCTTGATTCGTCAGCTATTGGAGGGTGCGGAGGAGATGGCCTCCACCAGGTCACCGATCTTGTCGTCGGGCAGGTTGCGGGCGATGTCGGCTTGGCTGACGATGCCGATCAGGTCATGTCCGTCGATCACCGGGAGGCGGCGGACGCCGTGGTCCTTCATGGTCCGCAGGGCCTCTTCCACTGAGTCGTCCGCGCCGATGGTCACGGGCTTCCCTTCGGCCAGCGCCGACACCGCGGTGGCCGCCGGGTCTCGTCCTTCCGCGATGCACTTGATGACGATGTCTCGGTCGGTCAGCATGCCCTTGAGGCGGTTGTCCTCACCGCAGATCGGCAGAGCTCCGACGTCGAGGTCGCGAAGTTTGCGAGCGGCGTCGGTGAGCGTGTCGTTGACCGAGACGCATTCTGCGGCGCCGGTCATGATGTCTCGTGCAGTAGCCATCTTCCCCTCCTGCTGGTTGGTGGCTTGGTTGCCGCCTGATGGCTTCTTCGCCGCCGCGGCGGCTACCGCGCCGGCCGCTGCTGCCGCCACGCCGACACCGGCTGCGACGGCCGCACCAGATATCCCGGCTTTGCCTTTGTCCCCGCGCGACGCGTCCGCGTCATCCGCGTCAGGCGTTCCGGCGCGGGAACCCTCGTTGACCGAGCCCCGCCACGCACCGGAGGCGTAGCCCTCCGCTTCGATGAATGCCTTGAACCGCTCGAGATCCTTCTCGGCCTGGTTCTCCACCACGTTCAGCTTGTCGCCGACCTGTCTCCAGCAGCCCCTCCGGCTCGTACTCCAGGGACAGATGCACCGAGGTCTGGCCTCCGCCGACATCCTCGAAGGTCACCGCACCGGCGTTGGTCGCGCCCTCGGTCGCGGCCCACGCCACCTTCCGGTCGGGCACCTGCTCCACGATCCTGGCCGTCCACTGCCGGCGGACACCAGCAATCTCCGCCACCCATTCCAGACGATCGTCGCCGAGCTGGGTCACCTTCTTGACCCCACCCATGAACTGCGGGAAATCCTCGAACTGCGTCCACTGGTTGTACGCCGTGCTCACCGGCACGTTCACCAGCACTGACTTCTCAACCTTGGTCGTCACCGTGTCTCCTCATCGAGATCGAGCCATCACCGGGGAGGTCGTCCGCCCCACTTCCGAAAGCTCATACCCGGACCGGGTGGCGCCAATCACCCCTCACGACCACTAGGGCAACGCTGGGGTTCCGCTAGCTACTTGGCCAGCGCAATCCTTGGACAGTGTGCCGTTGATTTGAGTCACCACAGCAAATCCGTCGCGCGCGCCAAGGAGGCCCGCTCGGCTCTTGTCCGCCCGGGCACCGCTCACTGACCTCCTGGCTGCCAGTGGCTCAGGTGGGTTGGTAACGAGGGCCGATCCATGATCGCAGGTCATCAGCGCTGCGCACACCGCCATCGACTACCGCGGGTAGATGTCGATGGAGGCGATGTCGGGGATTCAACCGACGGCGCGAGCTTCCTTGAGCCCGAGGATCACCGCACGGAGCTCGTCGGGCACCCTCCGCCGCATCCGGTTCGACGATCCAGGGAGCGCAGGGTCCAGGATGCTTACGCGCGACGGTCCAGACATCGACCTACCACTCACTCCAGTCTTGTCGCGGCTCCGAACGTGGACTAAAGCCCCGCCGTCGGTGACCGCAGCCGCTTTAGAATGCCCTCGACACCCCAGCAGTGTGGAGTAGGAGGACCCCACCGGTTCCCCTTGCGGGCTAGGTGACCGCCAGCCCTGCAGCTGCCCCCGGGACGCGGCTCGCCGCATCATCTCAGCCGCGCCGACGGCCACCCGCCGTTTACATCGTAAACGGTCCTTCACCCGCACGCCGAGAGGAACGCTCGGGCGATGAGAAGGGTTCTTATTTTGCACACAATCACTGGCTGGTGTCAGTGGGCGACGCCCACTAACTCTCGGTCATCTGCATCCCGCGCGGACAGGTGTTCGTCGGCGAGGAAGAAAGGCGAGACCCCGCTTCCCGGAAGCCCATGCCGAACCACGTGGAATCACTTCTCATGGCCACTGGGACGCCGCCTACGGGTTCCGCGAGCCGCTGGCCGGTGCACTCGGCGGGCAGCGTGCCATGAATTCATCGTTCCGCAGCAGATCCGTTCGCCAGCGCCGGGGTCCAACGATCATGCGCCTCGGCTCAAGCCGTCTTGAGTCGATTTGCGCCGACGGCAGCACTAATGCGGCTCCTTGCGATCGGCGGCTCGGCGAGTTAAACGATCATCGTCTCCGGTCGCCGCGACAATCACCGGTTCGCCGTGAACCTACGCCAAGCTCAAGGTCGAGGTGTGCCGCGTGCAGGTCTGACGTCGCCTGGTTAGGAGTTGAGCTTGCTGGCCCGACCGCTGACCGGGCAGCGCGGCGACTTCAGTGCCCGCTTGCACCCGCTCGAGAAGAGCCACAGGGTGCCAGGCTGCAGGCAGCACACTCTGGGCACAGGACCGGCGCTAGACAACGTTGGCGGCAACGACGCCGGTCTGCCCTCCACCGCCCCGGATGCACCCATCCGTTCTCTCGGCTGCGACATGTCGACGCAGAAGGAAGACAGGTTTGGGCCCCAGATGGAGAGATATCTAGCAGCCATGACTACTGACGAGTTCAGTCCACGAGCAGCAATCGTCACCGGCTCCGACTCCGGAATCGGCCGCGCGACAGCCGTCGCCTTGGCACGTGCCGGTATGGACGTGGGCGTGACCTGGCACAGCGACGAGCCCGGCGCTCAGCAGACCGCCGAGGAGGTCCGCGGCCTCGGTCGCGCCTGCGTGGTGGCCCAATTGGACACCACCGACCTGCCCGCTTGCGGGGACGTCATCGACGGCATGATCGACGACCTCAATGGGTGTGAAGTGTTTGTCAACAACTCCGGAACAGGTGACAACGCTCCGCTGGTGGAGATGACTCTCACCCAATGGCGGCACACGGTCTCGGCAGACCTGGACGGCGCCTTCGTCTGTATTCAGCGAGCCGCCCGGCGGATGATCGCCGCCGGTCGCGGCGGCCGGATCATCGCGGTGACCAGCGTGCACGAACACCAGCCCCGTGTCGGGTCCAGCGCGTACGACGCCGCCAAACACGGTCTTGGTGGACTGATCAAGACCGCCGCTTTGGAGCTGGCCGGCCACGGCATCACCTGTAACGCCGTCGCCCCCGGCGAGATCGCCACGCCGATGACCGGGCAGATCGACACCGATCCCAGGCAGGAGAAGCGTCCGGGCGTCCCCCTCGGCCGGCCCGGGAACGCGTGGGAAATCGCCCACGTGATCGCCTTCCTCGCCTCGCCGCAAGCTAGCTACGTCACGGGCGCCTCGTGGCCGGTGGACGGCGGGATGCTGCAGATGGGCCCGCAGGCCGGGTCCCACCTCATATCCGACGAGTGGCGGCAGGGGTTGACGCCTCGGAGCAAACCCGATTGAGCCACATGCCGGGTGGTGGCCGAACGTGACTCGGCGCCAGAGATGGACGGCCACCATGAGGCTCGGCCCGAATCCCGTCCTAACCGCCGACTTCGACGCGGGCATTCGGACGAGTCGAGGGCCGGATCAAACTTTGCGTCACCGATCGTCGGGGGGCGCGGCTTGCGCGTATGTCGTATCGGACGACACGGGAATGGGTTCAGCTGTTGGACGGCGCGGACGAGATGGCCTCCACCAGGTCGCCGATCTTGTCGTCAGGGAGATTCCGGGCGACATCGGCTTGGCTCACGATTCCGATGAGATCGTGGCCGTCGATCACCGGCAGTCGACGGACGCCGTGTTCCTTCATCGTCCGCAGTGTCTCCTCCACGGTGTCATCGGCTCCGATGGTGACCGGCTTGCCTTCGGCGAAGTCGGAGACCTTCGTGGACGAAGGGTCCCGTCCCTCGGCGACACCTTTGATGACGATGTCTCGATCGGTCAGCATTCCCTTGAGCCGGTTGTCGTCGCCGCAGATCGGCATCGCACCGACGTCTAGATCTCGTAGCTTTTTGGCGGCGTCGGCCAGCGTGTCGTTGACCGAGACGCAGTCAGCGTTGCCCGTCATAATGTCGCGTGCCGTAGTCATCGAGCCCTCCTGCTGAGTGTGGAACCGCTTTTCGCCCGACGCTACCGCCGCTCGTTTATGGTGTAAACACCTGATCGCCCAGCGGCGTGGGCCTAGCCGGCGGCCCGCAGTGCCGACTGAGGGCCAGTGGATTCGATCCCGTGCGAGACCGCTCCATACCGATCTCCGATGACGAGGAGGGTGCATGAGCGAGTCGAGCTTTGGGGGAGACTCCGACCTGACCGCGGGGTCGACTGTTGAGGGCGGCGGCGAGACCGTCGACTCCGCGACGGCCGACCGGGAGGCGGTGTTCGACGAGCCAGTGAGCAGTGCCGCCGGAACCGTGACCGGTGAAGACGCAGTTGTGGCCAACCCTCCTGAAGACTCGGCGGTCGATGAGACGACCGTCGATCCCGACCGCGACACGTCCCAGGCGGCCGACGTGGAGGCCGGTTACGGTGATGTAAATCGCGGGGTGTAGCGGGCCTCATGAGCTCTGAAGATCGCCTTCCCAAGATTACCGACGCGGTCATCGGACGATCGCGGCTGCTACGCAGCGACGCTCGGGCTAGCAGAAACCGAAGCGGAAGCCGGCTCGGCTCAGCTGGCTGGGACGGCTCTCCGGTTCGGCGAGCCGGAGCAAGCATGGGATGACCCCGGATGTGCCAACGGCGTACTCATGGGATCCTCGGTCGGGCGTCTCTCCGATCCAGCGGAGGTCCCCGTCAGCGGCGAAGGAATAGACGGCCATGACGGACTCGAGGCGGCGAGCGGCTTCAAGGTGAGCGCGGTCCGCGGTGGCCTGGTAGACGTCCAGCAGGAATTCAACTGCGCCGGCTAGGCCGTGACACTGACCGGCCATACCGCCGTAGGCGGCGGTGGCCGTGGCGGACGCCGCCCCCAAGGCGAGTCTTTCGGCGTCGGGTATCCCGACCTTGGCCGCGCGGAGAAGGAACCGTCCGATCCCTGCCGCTCCATGGCACCACGCTGGTCGAGTCAGCGCACCGCCTTCGACCCTGGGCCACCCCAGTGGAGCTACTCGGCACGCCGCGCGGTCACCCACCGGCATCGGCATTGCCTGGGACCTCAAAGTACGCACCGCCCCATGAGCAAGATCCAGCCAGACTTGGTCACCGTCGACGTCGGCCAGGTCGAGGAGACTGTCGGCGATTCCGGCTACGCCGTGGGCGTATCCCAGCGTGCGTGAGTCGCCGCTCAGCAGATCGAACCCATCGGGGAACACCCACCAGGCGAAGTCGTCATCGAAGCGAGCGGCGCCTGTTATGGATCGTCCGGCATCGACGGCCGCCGCTAAATGAGCAACGTCTCTGGTCTCGTCCAGCAGAAGCAGATGGAATAGGAGGCGTCCGGCACTACCGTTGTAGAAGTCCGGCGACTCGTGCGGCAGGGTCGCCAGCTCCCGTCCGACTTCGGCCGCGGCCGCGACGAGGTCCCGGTCGCCAAGCACCTGACCTGCCCGCAGCAGTGCTGCGCCTCTTCCCGCCTCACCGACCCACAGCCCGGGCGCGACGTACCCCGGGGGTCTGGGAGCGATGCGGAGCGAGGCACACGCAGCCGCGAGTGCGTCGGCGTACCTCGGTTCGGCCGTCGTGACCACGATCTCAGACAGCGCAAGAACGGGACCGGCAATGCCGATATTGAGATCCGCGGAGACGCCCTGCTGCGACTCCACCAGCATGGAGCGCCACGTCACGGCGCCGTCGGGCACCAGCCCCGGCGGGACGTCCGGGTCGCTCGGCCGCACTGCGAGGGCTAGTAGTCCGTCCGTACTCCGCCGGGCCAAATCCAGACTCGCTGCCCGGGCTTCCCGGTCGCCCAGCTTTGGCTTGGACCCCGCCCGGACCTTTGCGACGGGCGGCGGCATGCCAGATACGGTGCTACTGACCCGGTGGAAGGCGGCGGCGACGGCGGCCATGGACGGCCAACGGCGCGAGGGTGACATCTCGAGGCATCCGGTGATTGCAGTCCGAAGCGCACGCGGGGTGTTGGAGGGGAACATGGCGTCGGGTAGATCGGCGAGCCTTAAGGGATCAGGCACCAGCGTCACCTGGATGCCGGTGAGCGCGGCCAGCAGCGTGGCTCCGAGCGACCAGATGTCGTCAGCCGGAGTGGGTGGATCGCGCACCGTCCGCTGCGGCGACTGGTACCCCAAGGACCCGGTGCCGTTGGCCGAACGGCTCCCGTCCAGGTCGAAGGATAGATCGAAATCAAGCAGTCGAACCTCATCGGCGCTGGTGACGCTGATGTTGGCCGGTTTCAGGTCCCCATGGACGATGTGGCACTGGTGAACTTGGTCCAGGGCCTCTGCGAGGTAGCAACCCCAGCGGGCGATGTGCTCGGCGCGCTCCGCTGCCGGCAATCCGGCAGCGACTGCGTCCAGCGACGGCACGGCAACGTCCTCCATGGCCAGGTACAAGTCCGCGCCGTGCTCGACCAGCTCGATCGGCTCCGGAACTGCCTTGCAGTCGCGCAGCCGTTCCAGCATGGCAAACTCGTGGCGCAACAGATCATGGGCGTCCCGGCCGTCCATCCGGGCCGAAGCGTGAGCGGAGGCCCGCTTGAGAACGCAACGACGATTCTGGTGCAGATCGACCGCCACATAGACAGCACCACGCGCCGAGCGGTGCAGGGTCGCCGCCGTGACATACCTGCCCGCCACGACGAGCGGTCGGGGCGGAAGGTCAGCGGTTACGCCAGCAGTGCGGAAGGGATCAGTGACCCAGGCAGGCGCCCGATAGACGGTGTCGCGGCGGTCTTGCTCCAGAGAACCGTCGGGTGTCGCGATCGCCGAGACGATCTCCCCAAGGCGCAATCGCAGAGGTCGGTCGACGAAGGCGCCATAGCGGTAGTACACAACGCTGCCGCTGCGCAGGCACCGGTCCGAAGGTACGGACGGCCCTCGCAAGCCCGCAGTGACCCCGTCGAGCATGACGGCCATGGCGACCGCCTGCTCGCCAGACTCGGGATATACGGTGATGAACTTGCCGATCTGGGTGGGCCCGTACCAACCCTCGTTCAACCCCCCGAGAACGTCTAGCGAACTGGCCACCTTGGCCGCCAGGCCCTCCCGTCTCAGCACTGGAAGTACCCGATCTAGCAGCGTCATCGCGTCTGGAAGAACCGCTGAGATGTGAAGCTTCCACCCTTGTTCGATCAGGCAACGACCAGGTAGCTCGATCCATAGCGAATCAGTCCGCGCGGCAAGGCCATAAACAGCCTCCACCGCAGTGGCCACGTCGGGCAATGCGTCGCGGTCGCCGCCACCATGCCAAGGCGAGGAATTGTCAGCGGCCACGCTGTCGAGGACCTACTGACTGCAACGCACCGAGGGGCAACGCAACGTGGTAGCAGTCGGGCCACAGTTGTCGCCGCCCTTGCTGTCGGAGAAGCGGCATGAGTTCCTGACTTGACACGGCGCCTCCATCGGATTGTCACCCATCGCACCACGCCAATCATCGGCAAGAATTACTGCAGCCTCGTCGCCAAGGCCAGCCGAGATAAGCGCATTCTCAGGGCTTTCCTGCATCTGCTCCTGGAATGCCGTATCGGACTGCAGCCGCTGGACCACGTCATCGATCTTCAAGCGGATCTCATCGAAACTTGTTTGCACCGTAACCATCCTTCCGCTTCTGCCGTGCGGCCCAGATCCTGAAGATTCTCACCGCGCCAACCCCACCTTGACGATAGAAGGAATTGACGACACAGTGCAATAGCCCCACGATCACCAGACCAACATGGTGACCGGTTCGCCTCATGATCTCGACGACCATGACGACACTCGGGCAACGCGTCTGTGACGGGGACGGAGAGCCATGGTGAGAGCACGCCCCTGGGCCGGGCGGGACAACCCGCGGAGGTGGCCCCGGCCTACGTCTTCTTCGCCTCCCAGGAGTCCAGCTACATCACCGCGGAGATGCTGGCGGTCACCGGCGGTCAACCCGTCACCTGACCGTGAGGCGCCTCACCGGAATTAGATGATCGGAGCGCACGCGCACTCGTGGCCTGTCCCCTGACCATTGGCACAAGGTCCGAAGCCACGGGCGCCTGACCCGAGGAGGTGCCCCCTGCGCACGAACCCTACCCTCACGGTTCGCACCGGCGTCGGTGCTGCGGGACAGCACGCGGCGGTGTTCGGTGTGGCTGACCCGTCCTATCGAGGCCGACCAGCGGGATTGGTGGCGCTCACGGTAGACGGTCGTCTCGGCGGTCCGTCGGTGGGGTGCTCGTCGGGCTGATGGAGCCGATGTGTACGTGCGGGTCGGTCTAGCGCCTCCGTTTTGGCGACGGTGGGCGCACCGCCGGCATGGCCTCAAGGCTTTCCTGCAGGGCGCGCCACTCCTCGTGCAGGCGTGTTCGCCCGGCTGCGGCCTGCTCACCGAACGACCGCTTGGCTTGGTCGAGGAGCACGCGCAGTTCCTTGCCGGCCGCACGCCCTCCGGCCAGGCCGGACAGGATTTTCTCGGCCCGGCCGCGCAGCTTCTCTGGCAGCGCCTCGGGCAGCCGGGTGGCCGGTACCGGGTGGATGGCGCCGGCCTTGCTCCCGAACAGCTCGGGGTGCAGGTATCGGCCGCGCTCCGCCGCTGGCTTGGTCTCCTCGACGGGGATGCGGTTTGCTTCGGCCCAGGCATCCTTGCGGACCCCAGTGACCTGCCAGCAGACCTTGACTTTACCGGGGTCGGTGCGGATGGCGAACTCGTTGTCCTTGATCTCCTTGGACACCATCGCGCGGGCGAACTCGCCGATCACGGTGAGCTGATAGCGGAAATCACGGTTGAGTGCCTCGCAGTACGCCGGCAGCCGCACCGTGGCGACGCCGTCGCGGTTGGTGGTTACGGTGCCGCTATACACATTCAGCATCTCCGGGGATTCAACGAACGAGTGCGACAGGTATTTGTTCTTCGGATCCGTCGGGTGGTCCACGGTGAACCCGCCGCCAGCCTTCTGCAACGCACCGGTAACACGGACCCGGCCCACAAAGAGTCCCGCGAACCCGTTGGAGCTCTGGCCGCGCACGGCGGCCACGTCGGGATGGTCCCGAATCGAGCTGAAGGTGAACCCTTCGACGCCGTTGCCCAGCACACTGACACCCAGCACCCCGCCGCCCGGTTGGGCGGAGAAATGCAGCGAGTAGTGGCCGTAGCCCTCACCGAAGGTGAGACCTTCGGTGGCGTCGGTTGATCCGCTGACGCCCCGAACGCCGACCCCGTCTTCGCTGCTCCCGTGGACCGCCGGGCCCGCACCGCCGCCGCTGCCGTCACCAAAGGTTTGGCCGAAGACACCGGCGGCTCCGGTGCCGGTCGTGCCGCGCACGCCGATACCGCGAATGCTGCTGCCGACGGTGCCGGTTGCACTGCCGACGAAACCGGTAACTCCATTGCCGCCGGCGGTAGAGGAACCGAAGACGCCATTCGCGCCGTCGTCGGGGCTGAAGGTCACTCCGAGCAGGCCGGACGCGCTGACGCTGCGGGCGAGCATGCCCAACGAATCGGGGCTTTCGCCGACCACGCCACTGTCGTTGATACTGCGGCCGACGACGCCCGGGCCGGCCACCCCGTGTCCCTCAACACCGGCCGGCGGATCGATCGGAATACTCGACCCTTGAGGCAACACTCCGCTGGTGCCGAACACACCCCCGCCCGTGCTGGAATCACCCCAGACACCGACCGGGACCGAATTCCCGTTGAGATCTTCGGGCTGTTGGCCGCTGGTCGCCGGATCGAATCCCTTTACTTGCGCCATGACGCACCTCCCGCGATTGACCCCAGTGGACTGCTAATTCTCCACTCGCGGCATGGCCGTCGGCAAGGAGTCGCCAGAGCGACGAAGGTTCCCGTGTATTTCGGCATAGCGCGCCAGCGCCGACTCGGTCAAGATCCCGCCACGACACCATCGCGCGTCGAGTCTTGTCGGTGATCGTCGACACACCGGTTTCGATAGACGACCCCGGAGATTGACCGGCACAGAATCTCCATCAGCTCGGGATCATCGTCCGCCACGCGCCCGCGCGTGCTTGGACGAGAGTGTCAACGCCTACCCTCAATTCAAGAGCCATGGCAGCCAACCTCGATCGGCTGGGACAGCCGACCTCACGCTCGACGTTTTCGTCAACGGGAACGGAGCGTCACCTTCGAAGATGAGAACGAGCTCGAGTGCCGTACACGCCTTGCTCCTGCCCCCACCACCAGGCTGTGACGGGGTCGGCCACTCGGCCGACGCGCTGATGACACGCCAGAGCGGCAGGCTGGCCTCTCCAGATTGGACCGGCACCCGTGGGTTCCTCCGGCGGTGAGATACCCACCGCTTGCTCCTTCGTGGGCACGAATCGTCGAGCAAAACAGGGCTACCGCAAGCCGTGCCGCAAGCAGACCCCATCGGGCAGCGTCCGAAGCCGTAGGCGGCTCTTCGATCTTGAGCGGGGCGCCTGACTGAGGTGGGCTCGTGGCCCCGACATGCTGTTGGTCTCCTACAACTTCCAGCAGCGAGGCCACGAGCATGCCTGAGGCTACGGCAGTGCTGTTCGGGATCGAGGACGAGTTCGACGTGACTAGCGTCGACCGGACCGGTTCTGGGCAGGTTGAAATCGTCATCGAGATGCGGTCGCGGGAGGCGGCGTGCCCGGCGTGCGGGGTGTTGTCGGGCCGGGTTCGGGACCGGCCGTTGTGTCGGGTCAAGGATCTGACGGCGTCGGGGCAGCGGGTGGAGCTGTGGTGGCGGAAACGCCGGCTGGTCTGCGTCGAGGTGTTGTGCCGGCGGCGGTCGTTCACGCAGACCAGCGAGGCGATCCGGCCGCGTGGCTCGGGTGACCGAGCGGCTCCGGGAGCGGGTTGCGCACGCGCCTCGGAATCAAGCCGCCGGCAGCAACCGAGCGGTCGCCGAGGTGGCGCGGGAGTACGGCGTGTCGTGGCCGACCGCGCACAAGGCGCTGGTCGCGGCGGCGGCGCGGTGGCTGCCAGAACCGGAGCCGACGAGCAGGTTGGGGATCGACGAGACCCGGTTCCGGTCGGTCCGCTGGGTGCTCGACGGGATCACCTGGCGCCGGTCCGACCCGTGGCTCACATCCTTCGTTGATTGCTCCGCTGATGGGTCGGGATCGTTGCTGGGGTTGGCTCCTGGCCGCACCGGCGGCTGCGTCCGCGACTGGCTCGGCGAGCAGACTGACGCGTTCCGGGACGCCATCGAGATCGTGGTGATCGACCCGTCCGCGCCGTATGCGTCGGGGATCCGGGCGGCGCTGCCCAGCGTGCGCATTGCGGTCGACAAATGGCATTTGGTCGCCCTCGCCAACCAGATGGTCACCGAGGTCCGGCAACGGGTCACCCGAGAGCTGCTGGGCCGCCGCGGCACCGTCGCGGACCCGGTGTGGGTCAACCGGCGGCTGCTGCTCACCGGGGCGGACCACCTGTCGGTGAAGCAGTGGCGACGACTGAACGCGACGCTGCAGCGCTGCGACCCGACCGGGGAGATCGGCGCCGCCTGGGGCGTCAAGGAACGGCTGCGGATGCTGCTCGCCGAATCAGAGCCGTCGAAGATCCGGTGGCGGCTGGCCGACTTCTACGACGCCGCGATCGACGCCCAGCTCCCTGAGGCGACCCGGCTTGCCCGGACGATCGAGACCTGGTGGCCGGCCGTCCTGGTGGCGCTGACCCACGGCCTGTCCAATGCCCGCACCGAAGGATTCAACCGCATCATCAAACAGGTGAAACGGGTCGGCTGCGGCTACCGGAACATGATCAACTACCAGCGTCGTATCCTCAGCCATATTGCGGTCACCCGACCGCAGAGATCAGCAGCATGAACGGGTCACACCCCGCTCAAGTTCGTAGAGATTCCCTAACGTTTGTCAAGCCTGTTGATCTTGGTGGACGTGGGCATGGCGACAGGGCCCGTCCTCCGCTGCCGTCATGGTGTGTCGTCGTTCGTCGAGGTCAACGTCGTTCGTTCTGCGACGGTCATCTTCGATGCCCCGTCGGGCGGGCGCTCCACGTTGAGCTCTCCTCAGCGCCGACGGGATCGGCAGCTATCGCAGGATCGGGCGGGTGTGGTCGGCGTCAGCGGGTCAGTTTGGCTCGGTTGGTGGCGGCGCTGTGCGCCCGGGCCCTGATCCGAACAGTGGTGGGCACGGTGCACCGCTGCTTGATCAGCTCCTTGGCGTCGAGGTGGCTGATCGGCTGGCCGTCGAGGTCCCGCAGCTGGTAGGGCCGGCCGCGGGTGAGGACCGTCCACGTCCGCTCGACCAGTTTCCGGGCCACCGCCACGGTGGCTTGGGTGTGGCAGTGGCCGTGTTCGGTCATCAGCCGGTGGTAGAACCCGGCGAGCTGCGGATCATTGCGCCGAGCGCCGTTGGCGGCCTGGAAGAACGCCAGCCGCAGCACTGCCGGCCCTTCCTTGGTGATCGCCCGGCTCGGCTGGGTCACCGTGCCCGAGGACCAGGTCGAGGGGTTCAACCCGACATAGCTGGCCGCCGCCTTCGCCGAGGTGAAGGTGTCGCCGTCGCCGAGGAAGCCACGGATCACGCAGGCAGTGATCGGCCCCGTGCCGGGCACGGACAACAACAACTCGTCGTCGCCGTAGAGGCGCCGCCAGTACTGCTGCGCCTGGCCGGTGGCCCGGTCGGTGCGGGCGTTGGCGTCGGCCAGGTCGGCCAGATGCTCGGTGACGTCGAACGCCAGTCCGTCCAGGTCGAGATGTCCGTCCCAGAACTGGGCCCAGGCTGCGGCGGCGGATCGGATCGCCTCCACCCGGGCGGGCACGTCCGGCACGCCGCGGGTATGCAAAGCGACCACCCCGGTCAAGGTGGACCGGCGAGCCGCAGCAAGCTGCGCCAGGTGCGGCCACCGGGTCAACACCGCGACCGCCGTCGGCAACGAGCCACAGAATCCGTTCCACACGTCTGGGAACGCCCACCGGGCCAGCGAGATCAGCCGACGCAGGTGCCGGTTGCTGTCGATCACCGCCGTCCCGCGGCGGGTGCAGGCCCGCCGTAACGCCAGCCGAGTCGGCTCGACCGGCCGCAACGGGTGCAGGTCGAACACCTCCCCGGCTCGGGCCAACACATCGGCGTCGATCACGTCGCTCTTGGATTTGCCGCTAATCGCGCCGCGCAGCCTGGCCGCGTGCCGGGCCCCGAGCAGCGACAACTCACAACCCGCCTGTCGCGCCGCCACCGATAAGCCGAGCCAGGTCATTGAGGTCGGCTCTGCGACCGCCATGACTCCCGGCGTCTCGGCCAGCCGCGCGGTCAAGATCCGCAGACCCGCCAAGGTGGGCTGGACGTGGAATCGGTCCGACCGAACCCGACCATCCGCCCCCGTCGTCCGGATGCACACTTCGTGCTGCGCAACGATCGCCGCATCGATCCCGACCCGCACCAGCCGCGGCGGGTCACTACTCAGCTCACACTGAGGTCACTACTGTGAATAAGCACGAGGGTTCTCCCTTCGCGTCGACGAAGAGCACGCCCCCATCACCGGCCAGTGAACAACGGGACCTGCTCACCAATAGGGAGGACCCTCGAGCCACGCCCAACGAAGCCTCCCGCCCAGCAGCGTCCCGCCCAAGTACCGGCAAGAGCAGTCGCCCACTCCCGCGCTTGTGGGTGATTCGGCGCCATGCCGAGCCGGCAGCCGCGTCGCGGACCAGCCCGAGCCCACCAATTCCCTTCAACCGGGACCACAGGGCCGGGAGGCAGGTCCCCAAGCTGTCGATCTCTTTCACGAGCCCGAACGCTCACCCGAAAACCGACACACCCGGAGACCCCTCCCGGGCCACCGTAGCGACCACGCCACCCTCACCAAGGACGCCCTACAAGGGATACAAGCCCCGTAGGCTGCCCGGTTCAGCGCGTACAGAGATCCCTCAGCGGCTTCTCCGAGCAGCCCGGTGTGACAACACTGTCAAAGCATTGAGCGAGATTGCTCGGTGACCATGGTGGCCGCCGATCCGCGCGCTCCGCGGCCGAGGGACGGCGGGGCAGAGGTCGTGATCGCGCGGTTGGTCCCGGTCGGGCTTTCGTTTGCGGCTCGGCATTGCGGCGGGTGGTTGCTGCTGGTTACCAGCGGTCCGGGCGAAGGGTGGGGCCGACAACATGGCTTCCGTCGCCGGCGTGCTCGTGTGTCGTGTCGTGGGTGAAGTGGGCCGCGTACCAGACCACGACGTTGGTTCTGACGATGGACTCGCCGTTGATGAAGCTGTCGATGCGGGCCTTCGTGCCGGTCGTCACCGCGCTGTCGTCGAGTTGGCCGCTGCGGTAGCGCAGCGCCCAGAAGTCGCCGACCCCGTAGGAGTCGGCGGTGCCGTCCTCGGCGCCGGGCACCACGAGGTAGCCCTGCCCGGTGGTCAGGTTGCGGACGCGCCAGCGTCGCTGGCGGTTGGCGTTCCGGCCGCGTCGGATCTCGTGGGTGAGCCGGTGCCAGGTCGAGTCGCGTCCGGCCACCGGGGGATCGTTGTGTTCGGCGACCACGTCGTCGCCCGCCCCGGCAATGTCGAAGTCCATCCGCCAGTAGGCGTGGTGATGATGGGTGGTGCAGACGCAGGAGTCCTCGACCGCCCCGAATCCGAACCGGGGTCGGATCGTCCCGTTGGCGTGCAGCCGCCAACTGCTCACGTAGCGGTACCAGCCGGCCTCGAGCTCGCTGAGCAGCACGACTTCTTCGCCGTCGACATAGACGGCGACGCCGGCGAAGTTCCCGACGTCGCTGCCGGTGTCGAGCACCGTGGTGGCCGGTTGCGGGCAGAGTCGGAATCCGGGCGCGACCGTGGAACCCGGGGCCTGGAATCGGCTCTCCTCGTTCTGCCAGTCGCGGTAGGGGCCGCAGGCGTTGCCGTCGTAGCGGACGTTGAGGATGGGCACGTGAGCGCGCCGGAGCACCCGGGTGCCTCGATAGGTGACCCCGCGCAGTTCCACACCGGAGCCGGCAGCACCGGAGGAGGCGGCCGGACGGACGGCGACCAGGCGCCACAAGGTTTCACCGTCCCGCGTGATGGTGATGCGGGCGGCGCCGGCCCGGCTGGTCACCGTCTCCTGGTTCGCGTTCGGCACACCACACAGGCTGTCCCGGGCCAGCGCCGTCGCGGGCGCGCCGCCCTCGAAGCGCACCACCTCTCGGCGACCCAGGTGAACACCGACGATTTCGTGACCAGCCTTGCCCCCGGTTGGCCGCAAACCGACGGTGATCGTGCGTTCCACCGTGCCGTCGGGCCGCTCGGCGCCGGCGAGGGGGGGCATCGGGCGGTACGGCAGCAGGTCCCCGGCGTCCAGCTTGGGTCCCAACTCCGGGTCCTCGCGCAACACGGCGAGCGCGGCCTCACGCTCCTCCGCACTCGGTTGCGGTTGACGGGTGCTCGAGCGGACGGTGGGCGCGGCATCCTCGTCCAACGATGAGTCCACCAGCAAGGCGTGCTCGGCGCGGTAGTCGTAGACGGTGGTACGGACGCGACGTGGCGGCTCCGGCTCGGCATCAGGATCAACGGATCGTACGGCGACGATCCGGGCGTGGTCGCCGTCGAGCCCTGCCCGGGCCGAGGTCTGCCTCACTGCCTCTCGGGCCGCGGTGTCCAGCGTTTCGGGAGCGGGGCCCCACGGCTCGATCTCGACGCGCAGCGGTCCGGCCATGAGACGATCCTTCAGCACCCGAACCAACCAGGTCAACAGCCCGAGTCGAGAGCGGGAATTCGCGGGTGCGGCCGGGTCACCGGAGTGACGCCGACGCCGGCCAGCCGCACAGGCAAGTCCCTTCTCCGCTACAGGTGCCTGGCGGTTCGAGGGCGTCGCAAATCTATTGGTGGTGAATCCAGTCTTCGCTGTAGACGCGCGCCACATCCACCCCGACCAGGATCGCCGGTCCGGCGACGCAGTTGGGGCACGAGACGGCTGGGGCCGCTTTCGTGCTAATCGAGCGTCAAGAGCACACCGACCCCGAAGGTATCGAGATCCGCCGAGTGGATGGTCCGTAGCCAGAAGTTGACCCGCTGCCCGAACCCGCGCACTGCACCATCGAACACGTTGCTGCCCGAACCTTGGGGGCCCCAGTGTGCTCCGCCGGTGACTCGACTCGAGGTGAGGTTGCCATCGACGGTGAAGATGTCGAACGCGTACGCGTTGTCCCGGTCGAAATCGGTCAGCGGGTCGACCATCGACACCGAACCCCATGCGAGAAACGGGCGCCGGCGGCCGAGATCGATGGTTGCACTCGCCGAGCCACCTTCGTTCTTGAGCGCGAATAGGTCGACTTTGAAGGCGTCCATGTCAGGCCTCCTCTTCCGAAGCGATGTGGTCAGCAATCTCGATTCGCTGGGTGCGAAGTCTGCCCGTTTTAATGTCGACCGATCTCGCCAAGCTACGGCTTGACTGTGGCGCAGCGCTCGTGGTCAGGCTTGCGATGCGATTGAGATCCAGCCCGCGGGACACGAGCTCAGCCAGCTCGGTGTCGAGTTCGGCCTCCGCTGGAGCCGAGAGCCGGGCCTCTCCCTCAGCCTCGCGTTCGATGACACCAACCTCGTAGTGCGAGTGCAGGAGCTCCCCGGTTTCGCGGTCATAGAAGAGGGTGCGTTTCATTCGATTCCTCCGATGTTGTCAAGAACGAGTACGGTGCCGACGCCAAAGGCGTCAAGGTCAGCGGTGTGGATGGCGCTGGCACGGAAGGTAATTCGGCGGGCACGACCAGCAAACGCGCCGGTGTAGACGTTGCTGGGCGCCTCGCTGGAACCCCAGTGCTCGCCCCCGAAGATGAATCCGGCAGGACGATCGCCGTCGACCTCGAACACCTCGATCGACCACGCGTTGTCCTGGTCAGCGTCGGCGAGGGAGTCGACCATCGTCATCTGGCCCCACGCGAGTACCCGCCGTGTCGTGCCAAGATCAACCTGCACCGTTCCCGACCCGCCAGCGTTCTTGAGCGCCCACACCGGCACAGTGACGGCTCTCAGCCCCGGTGCGGAAACGATCGGGGGGTACAGGCTCTTGATCCCGCGGATGTCTGCTTCGTGCAACTGTCGGCGCTGGGTGTTGATCGCGAAGAACATCACCGCGTCGGATAGGCCGCTATGGCGAAGCCCGATCGCATGGCCGATCTCGTGCAGGGCCACCGATTCCAGATCCACCTTCCCGCTGCCGTGAGAATGCGCCCATGTCTCAGCCTCATCGAAGTGAATCCGCCCGTCCTCGGGAAAGAACGCGTGGGCGAAGATGTTGAACCCGCCTGATCCAGAGCCGTCGAACGGGAATGGGTCGCCGTGGTCACCGGTCGCCCACGACACGGTGAAGTCAGCATTTGTGGCGGCTGATACTTGGGTGAATGTCAGCGGCACGCTCGCGGCCCAGGTGTCGAAGGCGCGCTGGATGGCTGCCCCCTCATCGGTCAGGTCCGGTGTTCCCGTTTGGATGAACCACCGCAAATTGCGATCGTCCCAGGTGTCTCCTGTGAAGACGAATGGATCGCTATCCTCGACTCCGGGCCCGCCGACCTCCTCGGCCTCCAGATCGGGCATCGGGCACCGGGGCTGGCGCATGAGCTTCAGCGTCTCGAGGGTCAGTGTCCCGGTGACGTGAAGACGCGCAAAACGCTGGAATCGCCGTAGGGCGGCGCTTGTCGAAGTTGATAGCTGGCCCTCGTCGATCGAGGCGCGCTCCTCATCAGAGACATACCCGTAGCGAGTGAGATATCGCTGGGCCTCGATAACTTCGACGCTCTCGTTGCCGCGGCCCGCGATCACCGTCAACGCATTGCGCTCATGCATGTCGACCTCCTCAATCACTATCCAGAGACAACGACACCCGTCTGCAATACATGTCAAGGCAGCTGCGTCGTAAGTCAGGCAGAAGATCCGGGTCGCGACACAGCTGATCATCTTCGACGTTCGCGGCTGCGGCCGTTCGGGTGGCTCCCTGGCGGAGAGCGGCCGACCGCCGCGTGGCGAGATCGCACGAGCGGATCGGCTTCCTCGGCTGGTCCATCTTCAGCCTGGTCGGGCTGGACTTCGCGCTGGCCTATCCGGACAGCGTGTCGAGGCTCATTCTGATCGGCGCCCTGCCGAGCTTGGGCAGCGCCGATGACGGTGACTGGGACACGGTCGCCTCCCCGGAGCGGAAGGCACGCCTCGCCGAGAATCTGCCCGAGTCGAACGGAGCGGCGTGGAGCCCCTGCCACCCGGCGCGCCAGAACCTGACTAACTTGTCCGCCGCCGGGCACAGCCGCTGCGGTATGCCGCCTACGGCCCTCGCTACCGGTACGACCCCACCTTCGATTGCGCGCCGCGCTACGCAGACGACGAATGGGATATGGCTCGATGGGACTGGCTCGGGGCGCAACTGGCGCCGCCTCACCCAGACTCGGCGGCGATCGCGGGCGTGAAGCCGCCCACCTTCCTGACGCAAGGCGTCTGGGACTTCAACTGCCCGCCGACGCGGTGGCCGGCGCTCTGCCAACCTTCCACGACTGCACCAACGTCGCCCTCGAGCGGAGCGGTCACCATCCCTTCTACGAAGAACGCGATCTCTTCGACACGGCACTGCTGGAATGGCTCGCCGCTCCACGTCCCGCGGGAGCATAGGTTCTCGATTGTGGGCTGCCCCGGCGACACTCGCCTCGACCTTTTGCGACGGCGGCCCTCCAGACGCGACCTAGCCCAGATCATGCACGAGTTCCTGGTCTGGGCTGCGAGTTGATCATGAGAAAAGTGCCCCTGGCCAGGGAGAATGTGAGCTGTCTAGGAACACGTTCTGCCATGATCGAGGAGCACTTTTCAGGTGAAGCGTATCGGGTGGTCTCAGGGACTGTCGGTCACTGCTGACGCGACCGGGGTTGTGGCGTTGGCCGGGTCAGGCGCGGTGCGGTTGCTGGCCGACCGGGTCGGGCTGACCAAGCTGTTGTCGTCGGCGCTGGAGCGGCGGAACTTCGTGCCGATCCATGGCCGGGGCCGGGTGCTGGTCGACCTGGCGACGGTGCTGGCCGCCGGAGGTGAGGCGATCGCTGACATCGACACTCTGCGGCACGAACCGGTGTGGGGTCCGGTGGCGTCCCCGGCGACGGTGTGGCGGACCCTGGAGGCGATCAGCCCGGCCGCGCTCGGCCGGGTCGGAAAGGCCAGGGCGAAGGCCCGTCGGCACGTGTGGGCCCACCTGCCCCGCGGGCTGCCCGCCTCTGCGGTCGCCGGCTCGGATCTGGGGTCGACGGTGGTGATCGATGTCGACGCCACATTGGTTACCGCGCACTCGGAGAAGGAGCAGGCGGCGGCGAACTTCAAGGGCGGGTTCGGCTTTCACCCGTTGGGTGCATGGTGTGACAACAGCGGGGAGATGCTCGCCGTCCACCTGCGTCCCGGCAACAGCAACGCCAACCATGCCGGGGACCAGATCAGCGTGCTCACTGACGCTATCGGCCAGGTCCCGGCTCCGTTTCGGCGCCGGTTGCTGGTCCGAGCCGACACCGCCGGCGCCACCCATGAGCTGCTGGACTGGCTGCACGAGCAAGGCCGAGTGCGGGGCCGGTCCGTGGAGTACTCCATCGGGTTTCCTGTGCACAAAGGCGTCGCGGTCCACGACGCCATCCACACCGTGCCCGAGTCGGCGTGGCAGAGCGCCCTCCACCGCGGAGGCGTCGAGGTCGGATCCAAGCTGTTCCGCCGCGAGGACTTCCGGCTCACCGTGTCGGCAGCCGGTGTGCCGACGCGATACCTGGTTGAACAGCGCGGCGGACTGGCAGCGGACCAGACGATGGCGAGTCATCATCTCCCTCTCTAGAAAGAGACGGGCGAGACTCACTACCGACTCTGAGAAAGCCATAGCCAGATCCAGGTTCACCGAAACGTGACGTGTCGCCAGTTACGGCCGGGAAGGTGGTTGGTTGACTCCGCCCAGGAAGTCCCGCGGCAACGTCCGCATATCCACTGATGGCGCGCCGCCTGAGCTGCGGAACGAGGTCAGGCGGTGCCTGGCTGCGTAGGTCACGCGTACCCTGGGTCCGCCGAGCACTTCGTTGCTCGAGCGAGTCGATCGCCGAGTGTTCGCTTGGGTATTAGAGGAGCGGCTGCATGCCCGAGATGACGAAGTTGCACGAAGACCTCGCCAGAGTCACTCTGGTCGGTCGGAACCTCAACGAGGTGTTGACCGAAATCACGGGCATAGCCCGGCGCGCGATGCCCGGCCCAGAAGCCGCATCGATCACGTTGATCCGGGGCGACAGGGCTTTCACTGCCGCGTACGACGGGCGGATGGCTCTGGACGCCGACGAGCTTCAATATGAGCGCGGATACGGACCGTGTATGGACGCCGGGAGGGCCGGCCAGATCTTCCAGGTCGACGATATGCGCACCGAGCAACGCTGGCCCGATTACGCCAAGCACGCCGCCGCGCGAGGAGTGCGCAGCTCGCTGTCGGTGCCGCTACCCTTCCAGGGCGCAACGATCGGTGCACTGAACACCTACTCCGGGCGCCCGGAGGCGTTCGCCCAGGACGATGTGGCCCTGGCCCTGGACATCGCCGGCTGGGTGGCGCTCGCGGTCGGGAACGCTGAAGCGGCGGCCCGCACCGGCGAGGATCTCGCGCACATGGCGGCGGCCATGAAGTCGCGAGCAGTCATCGAGCAAGCCAAGGGAATCTTGATCGAGCGGTACAAGATCACCGAGGACCAAGCCTTCACCCTGCTCACCCATGCCTCCCAACACCGAAACGTGAAGCTCAGAGACGTCGCGGACGAACTCGTCCGCACCGGGGCACTGGACGGCGCCAGCTAGCATCCCCAACCTGTAGCGCGATCGACCTCAGATCGACCTGGAGCACCCTGCCGATCCGGTCCAGGCGGCGAAAGCCGCGCTGCGCTTCATCGCCGCCCGGACCCGCGCCCTCGATCAGGAAGCCTGTGCGCTGAAGCGCCAGCTCGACGCGGTGACCCCGAGTTGGCCCGGTGACGAGTGCGGTGTTCGACCGGACCCGACACCGTGTCCGCACTCCTAGTGACCATCGGCGACAACCCCGACCGGCTCCGATCAGAGGCCGCGTCCGCCCACACCCTGCGGAGTCGCGCCCATACCGGCTCTTCAGGCTTGAGCGCCAAGCCGGCATCCCTGCGTAGTCCCTCTGAAGTCTGTTGAGCGCCGATCACAGGGCGACCAGCACGTTAGGGGTCAGTTGGAGGAACGGGGGCCGCTTGCATGCGTCGGCTATACTTAGTCGTCTGGATTCAGCAGCGAGTCCCACCGATCTCCTCATAGGAGCATCATGACTGCTGCCACTATTGACCGAAGCTTCATCGCCAATCACACCTTCGCCTGTGCCCTTCGCACTCGAGGTGGAGTCTGCGACTGCTGGCCGGACCAGGCCGGGTCCACTGAGTCAGACTTGTCGGGCCCTGGGTACATCGATGCAAGATCCGACTTCTTCGAGCACTGTGCGATCTGTGGGCGGACGGTAGCCGGATTTGCACACGAGATCGTCGACCTCGACGGCATCGACCGGCTCTGCGAGCGCTGCTTCCTCCAGGCTGAGCAGGAACAGCTTGCGGACGCGAGGCAAGTGGTCGAATTTTGATGTCGACGGCCCTCCCACGGTCGACGTGTGACGCCGTCGATCACTGCCCGCCCAGCCGGATCGTTGGGGGCCGCACGAACGTCACCGCACTCTTTCAGCTCACGATGAGACTCATGGCTCGCCGACGATCAGCCTACTGACGAGACTGACTGTCGGCGGTGTCGGCTTCATGTCGGCTGTCGCAACGCACGTAGAGTCCCGGGATCAAGATCGCGGTAGATGTCAAAGAAGTGAGCAATCTCCTGCAGCTGATGCGGCGGCACGCTGGGACAACGTCGACACGCTGGCATGGACCGAGCGTCACCATCGGGTACGCGCACCAGGTTGGCTCTTCGGCCATGCCCGTCATAATCCAGGAGACCCCAACCAGCCGAGCCTGCACCCGCACCCGGGTAAGCCTGATCGAACATCAGCACTAGCGCATCCAACGGCTCACCATCGGTGCTAACGGCGCCGGCGATGTAGCCGTGGTGGGGCGGGATGAGCGAACGAACCTGGCAGTTGCCGGTCGACGCGGACTAGCCCGCATCGTCGACCTCAAAAACATTCCGGCTGCCCCGGGGCGTCTCCACCACACCTCAACCAGACCCGTCACGACCCACGCCTGGGGTCTCAGCGGACCGAGGCGGACAGAGTGCCCGCTCGATCGGCTCTCGCTAGCCGGTTTCTAACTTTGTGGACTGGTGTTGTCGATGCCACCCAGTTGGGCCAAGAAGTCGTGGCACTTCTGCGCCCGCGACGCATCCTCGGCCATCACCTGCTCGAAGAACGAGGCGATGTCGTCCTTGCCGGCGTTCTTGGCGTCACGGACGTACTGACCGTAATCGTGTCCGGCCTTCAACGAGTGGTACTGCACCGAAATCAGGTCGAACGTGACGTCGTCGAGCCCTGTTTCACCGGTCGCCATGGAAAGCTCCCCTCCGCATCGTTGCGGCGCGCCCACTGCGAGTGGCCACCTACAAGCCCTACCCGCCACGGGCGACAGCTAAACGGGGGTCGACCCAACCGGAGGGGCCCGGTGTGTCGACGATCAACCAGGCCGTGGGCATTATTGATACCAAGCCGCTGCCGTCGGTACAGATCCACAGATCTACACAACCCGACTGCTATCACCCACGAGCGCCGCAAGGTCAGGCGGGCGCTGCCTCTGTGCCTCGATCTCGTCGCATCCGGCGTGGCGTAGGAGGTTTGCCCTCGGCGCAGCGGGTAACGGGTAAACAAGCTGACAACCCGTCGATCAGGAGTTTTGATGAGTCAACCCCCTCAGCAGCAAGACGTTCCCGGCGTGCAGTCGGAGATGATCCCCCAGCCCGACTGTGGTGAGGAGAGTTACCGCGGCAGCGGGCAACTCGAAGGAAAGGTCGCAGTCATCACCGGCGGCGACTCCGGCATCGGCCGCGCTGTCGCGATCGCCTACGCCCGGGAGGGCGCTGACGTCCTCATCTCCTACCTCAACGAAGACTCCGACGCCGAAGAGGTCCGCCGGCTCGTCGAAGACGCCGGCCGCAAAGCCGTCCTCGTTTCCGGCGACGTCTCCCAGCCGCAGCACTGCCGCGACATCATCGCCCGAGCCGTCTCGGATCTGGGTGGAGTCGACATCCTGGTCAACAACGCCGCGTTTCAGATGACCCACGAGACGCTGGAGGAAGTTCCCGACCAGGAATGGGACTACACCCTCGCGACCAACATCAGCGCCTTCTTCCACCTGGTGAAGGCCGCAGTGCGGCACATGAAACCCGGTTCGTCGATCATCGGCAGCTCATCGGTGAACTCCGACATGCCTAATCCAACCCTGGCGCCCTACGCGGCCACGAAGGCCGCGATCGCGAACTTCTGCGCCAGCCTGGCCCAGATGTACGGAGAGAAGGGGATACGGGTGAACAGTGTCGCGCCCGGCCCGATCTGGACGCCGCTGATCCCGGCCACGATGCCGGAGGAGAAGGTGGAATCCTTCGGCGGCAATGTCCCACTCGGCCGTCCCGGGCAGCCGGCCGAGCTGGCGCCGGTCTACGTGCTGCTGGCCTCCGACGCGGGCAGCTACATCTCGGGGGCCCGGATCGCCGTCACCGGCGGCAAACCGATCCTCTAAACACCTCCAACTGGGAGTCGAAGTTCCTGCAGTTCTTCCTGTGCGTCTTCGCCACCGTGGGGCTGGTGCAGCGCGGCTCAAGTGGCTGGGCGTGGGCTCTACACCAATGGTCGGCCGAGTGCTCGACAGCTCGATCGTCGTCTTGGAATTGTCGCGACTGCTCGTTGTTAACAGCCGGGTTCAGCGGGTGGTGACGAAGTCGGGAAGTTCGGGCACGAGGACGATGACGACGTCGCTGAGTCGCCAATCGAGATCGGTGCAGGCCGCTTGGGTGGCCTGGACCGCTTCGACGTCGATCGTTGAGGTGCGGGGTACGACGAACGCTTCGACGTGGAACACGTGACCTTCGTCGCGGATGCGTGAGCCGGCGGATTGCACCCAGTCCAGACCGTGCAAATAGGTGTTGATCTGCTCGATGACCGGATGGGGCTGCTTGTCGTCGAATGTCACCGCTCGGCTGTCCATCAGGTCAGTGACCGAGGCTTTGAGGTTGCGCACACCGTCGGCCAAGATGGTGGACGCGATGAACAGGGCCGCGACGGCGTCGAGCCACCACAGGCCAAGGCCGATCCCGGTGACGCCAATAATCGATCCGAGGGCGGTCATCCAATCTGCCTTGTTCATGTCGGCGTCGGCGTAGAGCACTTTGTCGTGCAGGTCACGGGCCAAGCCCAACTTGAGGTGGCCGAGAATGACCGGCGGGATTCCGGTGACCACCATGGCGGCGATCATCAGCCAGCCCAGCCAAAACACCTGTCCGAACAGTTCGACGGTGCCGATGGTGGGATGTTCGGCGGTGAGTAGGCCGATAGCCGAATCGATGATCAAGAACGTGCCCATGGTCAGCAGCGCTACCGCCGCGACCAGGTGGGCGACGCCGATGGATCGGTGAAAGCCATACGGCCATGCCGGCCCAGGTGGACGGCGGATAATACGGACGGCGACCAGAAAGGCGATCGGCGGCGCTAGCGACAGCAGGTCCTCGATCCAAGCTGCCTTCATGGCCTGCGAATTACCCAACACCAGCCCCACCATGGGTATCGCGACGGCCAAGAACGCGATTGTGATCCACTCCAGCCGGACGGCCCGGCCCAGTATCTGTTGCTGTTTCGCCGGCAACGCGCTCCGGCCGAAGGTGACGGCCATCAGCCGCCGCCTCCGCCTCGCAGGAGGAACTGTTCCAGGGTCACCAAAAACGCGTTCTCGCCCAGCCGAACAGCCAGCACGTGCTCCTCGGCCGATCCGTCGGGGCCCGGCACCGTGGTGTACGGCTTGGTGATGGCTGCCTTTTCCATCCACGGCGTCTTCGCCGTCATACCTGCGGCGACCATATCTAGTTCACCGCGTTCCAATCGTCCGATCAATGCCTCCTCCGCACCCCGGGACCACTCGACCCGAGCCCCCACGCTGGCGGCGAAGCGTCGGATCAGGTCAGCTTCCCGACCGGCCGGCTGCGCCTCGGCGGACCACACGATCCACGGATCGTTCGGCGAAACACCTACTCGGAGCACACCGCCGCGGACCCGATCGAGGGTGTGATCCGGGTCCGCCGGAATACTCAACCCGCAACCCATCAGTACCCACAACAGCCCAACCATCCCGAACACGAGATAGAGCCTGCGACGCTGAGCAAACCCGAAGAAACAGTCACCGCACCGGCCCATAACCCCCTCCAAGCCACCCGACAGCCCGCTAGTCAGCCTCGGCCGAAACCCGAGCAGTGCTCGGCGCAGCGACTGCAACATCCCAGCCAGTATCGGGTGTTATCAGATCCCATCAGCGGGCGGTGCTGTGGGAACGAGGTCACCCCAGAGCGGACCCTCCATCGGCCGGTTATGCGGCGGCCAGAGCAACACACGCGATCAAGCTCACCGACGGCCGCATCGCGCCGGCGGCAGAGATGCGGGGAACTCGCGGATTGCGCCTCACCTTTATCGCGGACCGCTGGCAGCTGTCGACCTGGTTCAGCTCTAAGCTCACCAAGCGGCGCGGGGCCTGGTTTCCGGTGCGTCAGATCAACACTCTTCGGCTGTGTTCGGCGCCCGGCCGTCTCTTGACACCGACGGGCGGCCCGGCGACCGGCTCAGCCTCCAACGAAATGTGACCGGGACGGCGAATGGCGTGCGGCTGAGGCTCATCCGGCGCGCTCGTGATGACGCTCGCCAGGACCCAGGTGCCCGCAGTCATGACCGCCAGTCCCCCCCCGGATTGTCGCCACAGTCGCCGTCTTTAGGCGCCGCGTTCACAACTCGGCGAGACACCGACCGATCACCCACGTGTCAGGTGATCGCCGAACCGGGTAGTGGGTCAGTTTGAATCGGGAGACCGCTGGATCATTTCCACAGACAAGGCACAAGCCTGTGGATAGTTCGGCCGCCGCCGATTCGCACCGGCCCACTATCCCGAACCGAGAAATGACTGCACAGATCCTGTGGTCGGGCTCATGCGTGGAATCCCCAGACCTCAATGGCGGGCTCGTCGGCCTCGGTGAGCGCCCATCGGGCGTTGGTGAGCACTATGGCGGGGGTGATGTCGACCGAGGCGGCAGCCGACTTTTCCGGCCTACCGCCCAGCCGCCGTCCCCGAGGTCTCGGCGGACGGCACCCTCGAGGGCCATATCGACGGCGGGCTGTTCGCGGTGCCACACCTGGCCGCCAGCCACTGCGTCCTGCAGGCCCCCGCAGGCAATCGCAACTTCACGGGTGGTCATCAGCACCGGTTCGATCCCGGCCTAGCGGAGCGGGTCGATTAGGGTTTGCCGCAGATGGTGCACGGCTCGTCGGGTCTGCGGGTGATGTCTGACCACGGCTAGGCCCGCCACGTCGGACCCAAAATGACGCGCGTACCGCGCTCTGTGGAAAAAAACGCTCGGGGGGGATATATCGGAGGCGACCTCGCCACCGTCTGGCACGGGGGCGGGGTCCCTCCCCACCCTGTCCGACGGCGGTCACGCTGCGGCCTCCGCTCGCGCTGCTCCAACTGACCGCTTCGGCTTCGGCGTGCGATCGACGCCGGCCCAGACACCGTGCCGTTCGTTCTCGGCTTCGGCTGCGGCGCCGCACTGGGCGAGGACTGGGCAGCCGACGCACCAGGCCGCGGCCTGCTCACGATCCTTGGCGTCGTCGGAAATCCACATGTCGCGATCGCTTGCATCACCGCATCGTGGCCGCTGACCTTCGTCGGCAAGTGCGATCAACGCCATCGTCAACGCTGTTGTCTGTGGCGTGGTCAAGGCCTCGGTCGCTGCGGTCTGTGGCGTGGTCATCGACTGTCCACCTGCTCGGCACCGACACAACTGGGATGGGTGGTCTGTCCAGGTTCCACGAGGGTCATCGGGTGCTGGCAGACACCACAGATTGTCTGGGGTACGTCGGGCTCTGACGTACCCTCCTGACCTACCCCACCTCTAAAGGTGGGGTCGGGGTAGGTCAGCACCTGCCCCGCTGGGGTAGGTCGGGGTATGTCGGGGTAGGTCGCGATGAAGTACCTCTTCGCCCCGCGTTGGCCTGGCTCGACTCGTAGGCTCCCGGCTTCAACCAGACGCTGTGTTGCCTTGCGCTCGTCGCCCTTCTGATAGCTGACCCCGGTGGCGCGGAGAGCATTGCCGATCCCATTGCCGTTGACGCCAGGCTCCGCCTGGACGACAGACATCACCGCTTGGCCAAGGTCATCGATACGCCGAGTTGCCCGAGCAGCCTTCCTCGATCCAGCACCAGCGAGGCTCAGTAGCCGAGTTTCGGGGTCGTAGGTGAGCTGGTCTTCTTCGAGGTCGACGTCGCGCCCGATGGCTCGCATGTACCGCTGACCCTCGCCGTCCTCGCCGTCGTCGCGGGTCAAGGTGATGATGCTGTCCGCCCAATCCTCGAGCGCGGTGGATCCGCGGGTGCGCTCCCCATTCCACCCGGCGTGCGCGGTCAGGATGAGATCTTGGGCACCGACTTCGCTTCGAGTGAACTGATCGAGTTGGATCAGCCAGGCGCCCACTTCGCCCGCATCGTTTTGGCTTGCGCCGGTGTACGCCCGACCGAAGGGATCAACCACGACGGTCTCGACTCCGCGGGCGCGCAGTTGCTGTGCCAGCTGCTCGCGGTCTTGGCCCGAGGTGAGTGGGTTGCGGCGACCTCGGAGGTTGACGAGATAGAGCCGGTCCGCTGGCACCCCGACGTCGGCGGCCCACCGTGCGAGCTGGGCGGCGCTGACTTCGAAGTTGAGGAGCGCGATATCGCCGCCGAGTGGCCGGGTTTGAAGCTGGCCTAGGAACGGTTCAGCGAGCAGGAGCGCTCGACAGAGATTGAGAACCGTCGTGGTCTTGCCGGTTTTGCGCTGGGCGACCAGGAGTGTCGACGCCTCCCACGGAATGAGGTGTTCGACACGGTGGGGCGGTGTTGGAGGTCTTGCGAGGATCTCGGCGAGGGTGCCGGCGTCGAACGGCTCTCCGGGGCTCCTCGCCTGCTGTTCAGCTATCCAGAGCTCGCTGGCGGCGGCGTCTGCCCGCTTGCGCTGCAAAAGCCCGTGTACGAGGCGGTCGAAGGACGATTCGTCTGCAGCTGCTGGTTCCGCGGGCGCAACCAGTGACGCGGGGTCGACGTGGTCGACGGTTTGCAGCGGTGGAATGTATCGGGCGTTGCGCTTGCCCCCGTCGATTGCTGATCGGATGGTGCCGTAGGTTTCGCGAGGCTCGAGGCCGATCTGGTGTGCTGCGTCGGTGAAGGTGTCGATGACTACCTGTTCGTCGAGGTAGCCGTTGGGGAGGTAGGTGGCGACGTTGAAGACGGATTCGTTGAGCTGATCGTTCCGTCTACCTTCGGGGGCTTCGAGTAGGTCGTTCAGTTCGTTTTGGAAGGCTCGGTTGGCGTATGGGTGGGTGCCGCCGGGGGTGATGAGCGGCGCGGCGGGGGCTGGGGCGGGCGTCAGTTTCCGTTTGGATCTGCCGGGCGGGCTGTTCCAGTCGTAGGTGGGGAAGGTCACCGAGACCACCGCCCAAGATCGAGCGTGCGATAACCGGATGCAACGCTGGGCAGCCGTCGTCGTGCTCAACGGTGACGGCGATGGGCCGGCCCTGGCGGGCGGCGGTTCGGCGGGCGGCACGGTTCGGCAAGATCATCCGAGCCCCACACGGGCAACAATCGCCGGCGTTGACCGCTGCCCTGCGCGCTAGGCCTTCTTTGACGTCGTTGGGCGCGTTGTCGGGGATCTCAGGGTCGATCACCAGCACGCGCTCACCGTCCAGCTGGGTTTCATGCTGCCGCCAGCGGAGGTTGATCGGCTCAGCCACGGGACTCACCGCCAGCCAGCCGCCACAAAGGCTTCAGCTCAGCGAGATAGACACGGACGTTGTGGCCGGCCGTTAGCGCCATAGTGGCTGACCGTTCAGCAGATGCCGCGGTGAGAAAGCATCGACGCCGATACCGGCCGCCGGTCGCCTCGACCACGACGACGAATGCGCCTCGACGTGGGCGGCCAGCTCGTCAAGCGGCGAGGTGCCGATCGCGGCTAAACTGAGGTCGCTGCTGAATCTGTGCGAGGCCGGCTGGGATGCCAGTCCCGGCCGGTTTCTGTCTCCGGGACTCACGCGGCACCAGCCGCCGGGATCGGCACGAGAAGCCGCTCGAGGTCGGCCTGCCGGATGCGGACTTGGCGGGGGCCTACCCGGTAGGCCGGCACGCGGCCGTCGGCGATGTACCAACGGATGGTGCGCTCATCGAGGCACAGGTACTCGGCTGCACCCTCGATGTTGAATAGGCGGGTGGCCACCGGCGGTTCCGGCGCGCGGGTTTTGGTGCTCACGGTTGCTGCTCCTGGCATGCGTGGTTGGCCGGTCCGCTCGTCAGGAGCGTCCGGCAAATTCCACGGGCACCCGCCCGCGCCAGGAGCACCGAAGTGCTGACAACCAGTCTAGCCGATCTGTCCGCCGGCTACCGTTCCTGTCAACTCGGGGCGGCTCGCCACTAGGTGACGAACTTCGAGAGATCGACGTCGGGATGGTTGAGCGCCATGGCGGCCGCCTCCAGGCGCCGGGCCGGGAGTTTCAGACCGTTGCCGCCGCGATTGCATGTTGGGCAGGTGGGCACCGTGAATAGCTGGTCGCCGTCGTCTGTCGCCGTCATCACCACGGGCGTCTTCTCGTGGGACCGGCGCCAGCTCCCGGAAGACTCGTACATAGAAGTTCCCACGTCCCAAGCTGGTTCGACCTTCTCGGCCACGGCTGGCACCTCCATCACCACCACGGCCTCCTCGCTGTCCAAATCCGTCCAGTCGCTAGCGACTGGACGCAACGTCGCGAGGTACTCCTCGGGAGTTAGCCGGCTCCAACGCCGGTGCAGAATGAACAGCTCCCGGATGGGATGGCGGCGATCTCGCCCGCCCGTGCAGACAAGCCGGATCGTGTTGAATGTCATCTAACCCTCCTTGCCGCTCACCATCGCCGACAGCCTGCGAGCGATCTCGGCGTCGCGGTCCTCGGCAACGTGCTGGTACCTGATCGCCATGGCCGGCGTCGAGTGGCCGAGCCGAGACATCAGCTCGGCCAGCGTGGCGCCGGTCTGCGCAGCCAGTACGGCGCCTGTGTGCCTGAGGTCGTGGAATCGCAGATCAGGCCTGCCAGCCGCTTTTCGGGCGCTGTCCCAGATCTTGAAGAACGTGCCGTGCGCGATCTGCTCCCCGGTCCGTGCGGCGGGGAATACGAGCCCGTCACGCCCGGATCCGGCGTACTCGGCGACGTGATCCTGAATCGCCTGCAGCAGATGCGGCGGGATCGCCACATCGCGTACGCCAGCATCCGACTTCGGCGATCCGACGATGGTCCGCCCGTCGACAACGGACGCAGCCCGGCGCACTTTCACCTTCCCGGCCTTCAGGTCGAGATCCTTCCGGCGCAACTCGATCAGTTCGCCCCAGCGCAACGCACACCAGGACGCAAGAAGGATCATGACCCGGTAACGCTCGGGAAGCGCGGCGAGAAGGGCCTCGAGTTCGGCGATGCTGGCTGGCTTGATCCGGTGGATCCGCTTCGAGCTGCCGGCGCCGCGGATGTGGCACGGGTTCGTCGGGATCAGCTCGTCGCTGACCGCCGACCCCAGGATGGTCCTCAATAGGGCGTAGGCATGCGCTCTCCGAGTCGGGCGCTCCGGGTCCAGATCGGCGTACCACTCACGCACGGTCAGCGCAGTGATGCTTCTGAGCGGCAAGTCGCCCAGCGAGGGAAGGATCTTCTGGTCGAGAAGCCTCCGGTACAGGTCACGGGTGCGTGGCTTGAGCTGGCGCTCCGCCAACCAGGGTTCGACGTAAGCGGCCAATGTCGCCGGTTTGGTCCTTGATCGCGCGGCCGGGGCTGTCCACTCCACGCCATCGATTCGGCGTCGTTCGTCGGTCAGCCACGCTCGGGCGTCGAGCAGGGTCTCGAACGTGGCCACGGGTCTGTGAAGTGCGAGATCGGGGCCGACATACCCGGCCTGATAGCGGCCGGACGGTAGTTTGCGGATGCGTCCGAATGGCTCGCGCTGCTTCCGCTTCCGAGCCTTCTCGGGCATTCAATTTGGCTTCCTGTCGGAACCCTGTCGGGTTTCGCGTGACAACAATGTGCAATATGAGTATACACTGATGTCGAGTTGAGTCCGGTCATGACAAGGCCACTTCTAGAGCATTTTACCTAGTCATCCGGCATAAACCCTAGTCGGAGCCGAGAGGGAGCACATCGCAAGCAGACAGGTTCGAATCCTGCCGGGGGCGCCAGTGTGACACCTAGCCTGTGTCGCGCCGCGATAAGCGGCCATCTCTTCCGTGCGCGGCACGCTGGACCCAAGCGATCTGCCGGGAGCCGGGATACCAGCCGGTCCGCCCGTGATCAGTGACTTTCTAGCCCGGCTGGCCGATCGCCGGGCCAGGTCGTCCTCAGCTGCGGCACAGCCGCGCATCGGCAAAGGGTCAGCGATCAGGCGGTGATCAATAGCCTGGTGTTGATCGCGTCGACCTCTAGCAGGAGCCCGGTGTCCGCGATGGCCGACTGCACGGTCGTGCGGGCCACGAGGCTGGCTTCCTCTACGGTGGGCACGTCGACGCTGAACTCGATCTGGATCTGGGAGTGATCGGCCACCGCCGACACCGCCGCGCTGTGCACGTGGCCATTAGTGACTGCTTCGATGTCCAGCAGGGCCACCATCAACTGGTCGCAGACCCGCTCGACCGCTTCTGGGGTGGCCAGCTTCCCGTCGCGGGCATTCCGCAGGGTGAAGTCTGATTCCACCGGGATCATCGGGCCCCCTCATTCGGCGTGCAGGGCTGTCTGTCTAGCCATGCAAGAGCGTTCCTAACGTATCTCGGGTCACTCGGGGTCCGGTGAATCCATCGATAATGCAGGCCGCAGGGACACTGCACCTTGTAATAGGTCGGCGGATTGTTGATGCGCCAGCCCCGGCGGTCAAACTCGACCAGCACGCCTTAAGCGATCAGAGCGACAAGGGTTCCAGTTCCACGTCCGACTCCGGCCGCAACCGCTGGCGCAGGAATTCCATCCGCCGGTCGAGATGCTCGAACTTGACCTTGCGCCAACAGTCCACGATGTCCTTGGCGCTGGTCAGGGCGTCCCAGAGGGCGAGCCGCTCGCGGTTCACCGGCGCGACCTCCTCGTAGCCGGCCAGGAAGCTCGCGCACAGACTGTCCAGCTGCGCCTGCCGCTCGCGCTGCAACTCCGGACTCGAGACCTCGTCGTCGTCCTCCAGCGCGCGCAGGCAGAGGTCGACCAGAGTGGTGCGGAACAGCGACAGATCCAGGCCAGGCTCGGCCAGGCAGTAGCCGTCGAAGTCGAGAAAGGCGATGTCGGTTCCGTCGAGCAGGATCTGGGCCGGCCGGAAGCTGCGGTGCGTGGGTACCAGCGGTACCGCCGGCATCTCCGACGCGGCCCGCTCGAGTCCGCGGACCAGCGGTTCGACTGCGGCACGGGAACCTGCCATGGCGGTGGTCAGCTCGGTCACCGCCGTCCGCAGGGCCGCGACCTGGTCGTCCCAGGTGACGTCGGGCCCGACCGTCGCCCCGCAGTTGTGCAGCTCGGCGAGGCCACGTCCGGACTTGCGGACGAACTCGGTGAGCGCGGCCACTCCAGACGCCACGCCGTCCGCGCAGGCCTGCTTCAGGTAGTCCTTGAGCGTGATGTCGCCGGGCACCCGCTCCTGCAGCACCATGTTGAGCTCGGGCAGGAAAGCCAGTGGTTCGGCGATACGCACGGTGCTGCTGAACCGCAGCGGTGAGTCCCACATGGCGGCCATCGCCGCGTACGTGTGCCGACCCTCGTCACCCTCATACACCTTGGCCACCACGCCCGAGGGCCCGACGGTCGGCGCCGAGGCCGCGTACTCGAGCTCGTAGGCGATCGTGCAGCGCAGGCCCTCGCGGTAGCGCACCACCTCCGGCGTCACGGCGGCCAGGGTCAACTCGGCCCGGGCGGGTGCACCGCTTCGCAACGCGCTCTCCAGCGTGTCCCGCGCGGCCTCGGGATCGACCAGGCACGGCATGGCGGGCAACCCGACATCGGCGGGCTGCCGGTCGACCACCAGACGAAGGTCGGGCAGGTAGGCCCGCCACTCGGCGGACGCGAAGGTCTTGCTACCGACGGTCTGGGCCGGCGCCTTGACACCCGGTGCCAGCAAGACCCCGCGGATGTCGATCTCGCGCGGGGAGTCTGCACCCTCGTCGAGCACGGTCAGCCGATGCAAAGTGACCCAATGGCCATCCTCCAGGTGGGCCCGCTTGAACTTGACCTTGACCAGCGCCGGCGCGCCGGCACCCAGCTCGGGCACCACCTGCTCGAATTCCTTGCGCACCCGGCCGGTGTCCTCAATCGCGACCAGCCAGCCGGGTGGTCTGGCCAGCTGCCGCAGCCCAGCCGATAAATCCTCGAGGTGAAGCAATACGTCGATGCCGAACGAACCGGTCATGTCGCCGCCTGTGGTATGTGAGGCGAAGCCGTCTCGGGTGGCACGCTACCCCCCGTCGGCCGTTCCTGGTCTACTTTGGCTATTCCCGCCGACGGAAAAAGCCGGCGTGTCTGGTCAACCGCCGCCGTCTGGTGGGGTACCGCGCGCACCTCGCCGGTAGGTTCTTCGCGTGCATACCGGCAAGCGACGCCCGACGCCCTGGCGCCGGGCGATCGCGTGGTACGACCGGCATCGTGGCCCGGGCATGGTGGTCGCCGGCTGGCTGGTCACCCGGTTGGTGATGCTCGGCGTGCTCGTCTTGTTCGAGCGCTTCGTGGTCGGGGACGTCTTCTACTACCACGGCAAGATCGCCCAGCTGTTCGACGTCGGGCCTGGCCGGCACCCTCAACGAGTACCCGACGCCGGTGGTGTGGATCCTCTGGCTGCCGTACGCCGTCACCGGCGGCTCGGCGACCGGCTACCTGGTCGCCTTCATGGTCTTCATGGCGCTGCTGGACGCCGGGTTCACGTACGCCCTCTACCGAACGGGGGGCGCAGCGGCGGGCGTCGACACGACGTCGCCATCGACTTCTGGTTGCTTTTCGTCCTGCTGATCGGGCCACTGTGCTATCTGCGGTTCGACATGCTGCCCGCCGTGCTGGCCGGTGGTGCGCTGCTGGCCGCCCGCCGACGACCCTGGGTCACCGGAGCGCTGACCGGTCTGGGGGCGGCGGTCAAACTGTGGCCCGCGCTCCTGATCGCGGCCTTCTGCGCGCATCGACCAGACCGCAAGGTCGCCGGCTGGGCCTTCGTCATCGTCGGATTCGGCCTGGCCGGGATCAGCCTGCTCCTCGGGGGGTGGACCCGGCTGTTGTCCCCGTTGACCTGGCAGTCGGGCCGTGGCCTGCAGATCGAGTCCATCTGGGCGACCCCGCTGATGGTGGCCCGGGCGTGGTCGCCCAGCGATTGGCGGGTGGACTACTCCCGCTTTCAGGCGTACGAGATCTTCGGGCCCGGCGTCTCGACCTGGTTGCTGATCAGCAACGTGGCGACCGTGGCCGGCCTGGTGGTGTTGATCGCGCTCTGGGTCCGGGCCTATCGCGCTCGCGACCCCTCACCGGTGGCCGTGGGACTGATCGTGCTGGCGACGGTGGCGATCATGACCGTGACCAACAAGACGCTCAGTCCGCAGTACCTGCTCTGGCTGGGGGGACCGATGGCCGCTCTGCTCCTGCTCCGGCACTCGGCCATCCGATCCTGAACGGGTCGCCGTCCGCCGCCTGACCGTGCATCTGTTGCTGTTGGCTCTGCTGACCCAGCTGGTCTACCCCTTGCTCTACGACGGGCTGCTCGGCTTCCGGGGCTCTGGTCCGGTGGTCCTCGCGACCGCCGTGACGGCGCTGCGTAACCTGGCCTTGGCGCTCTTCACGGTCGAAGTCTGTCGGCTGGCCTGGATCTTCGCAGCCGGCGCGGCGCCGAGGTACCAGTCCCCAACTGGTACGAAATCTTCGCTAGCCTAGGAAGACGACGCGGCGGGGTCGTTCCGCCGAGACGTGAGCTGAGGAAAGGGATGAGTGGCCACCGTGCCCGACCCATCGACCAACCCGACCGAGACCCAAAGTGAGGACCTGGCCAGTCAGTTCGGCGCCAACGACTGGCTGTTCGAGGAGATGTACGAGCAGTACGTCGCCGATCCGGATTCGGTCGATCCCCGGTGGGCCGATTACTTCAAGACCCACGACCTGGCCGCCCAGGAGTCCACGGTAGCCAAGACCTCCCAGTCCACCGCCCCTCAACCCGCACGCGCGCCCGCGAAGGCCGAGGCCCCTCCGAACGGGGAAGGCGCCCGGGGCGGGAACGGCTCGCGCCGCGAGCCTGAGGCCGCGGCCGCCGGACCCGCGACGCAGACGAAGGCGACGACCAAGGAGACGAGGAGGGAGACGAGTAAAGAGGAGTCGGCCCCAGCCGAAACGGCCAGCGGACGGACCGCGACGGTCGAGCGACCGATCCAGACCAAGGACGCCCGGCCCAGCGCTCCCGGCAAGCGGGGCGGCGTCCCGGCCGACCCGCCCAACCCAGCCAGCCGGCCCAACGTCGACATCGAGGAACCGGTGAGGACGGTGCTCCGCGGCGCACCGGCCCGGACCGCCAAGAACATGGACATCTCGCTGGCGGTCCCGACCGCGACCAGTGTCCGTTCGCTGCCGGTCAAGCTACTGATCGATCAGCGCGTCGTGATCAACAATCACCTGCGCCGGGCGCGCGGCGGCAAGGTCTCCTACACCCACCTGATCGGCTTCGCCATGGTGCAGGCGTTGAAGACCCACCCCGAGATGAACAACGGCTACGAGTCCGCCAACGGCAAGCCGACGATGGTCGTTCCGCGGCACATCAACCTCGGCCTGGCCATCGACCTGCCCCGCCCCGACGGCACCCGTCAGCTGCTCGTGCCGAGCATCAAGAACTGCGAGACGTTGGACTTCGCCCAGTTCTGGGCGGCGTACGAGGACATGGTGAAGAAGGCCCGCTCCGGCAGCCTGACCGTCGAGGACTTCGCCGGCACCACCATCACGCTGACCAACCCCGGCACCATCGGCACCAACCACTCGGTGCCGAGGCTGATGCAGGGCCAGGGCGCCATCATCGGCGTGGGTTCGATGGAGTATCCGCCGGAGTTCCAGGGCTCGGATCCGGACAAGCTGTCCGACATGTGCGTCTCCAAGGTGATGACGCTGACCTCCACGTACGACCACCGCGTCATCCAGGGCGCCCAGTCCGGTCAGTATCTGGCCCGGCTGCACGCGCTGCTGATCGGCGAGGACGGCTTCTACGACGACGTCTTCGGGGCGCTGCGGATCCCGTACGAGCCGATTCGCTGGGCCCAGGACGTCAGCACCGACCACGAGGACCAGGTCCCCAAGCAGGCCCGGATCATGGAGATGATCAACGCCTACCGGGTCCGCGGGCACCTGATGGCCGACACCGATCCGCTGGAGTACCGGCAGCGCCGCCACCATGACCTCGACGTCCAGTCGCACGGTCTGACGCTGTGGGATCTGGATCGCGAGTTCGCCACCGGCTCCTTCGGCGGCGGCCAGGGCCTGATGAAGATGCGCAAGATCCTCGGCATTCTGCGCGACTCCTACTGCCGGACCATCGGCCTGGAGTACATGCACATCCAGGAGCCCACTCAGCGCAAGTGGATCCAGGACCGGGTCGAGCGGCCGCACGAGTCGCTGCCCCGGGAGGAGCATCTGCGCATCCTGGACAAGCTCAACGAGGCCGAGATCTTCGAGACCTTCCTGCAGACCAAGTTCGTCGGCCAGAAGCGGTTCAGCATGGAGGGCGGCGAGTCCGCCATCGCCTTGCTGGACGAGGTCTGCGAGCAGGCGGCCGACCACGGGTTGCAGGAGGTCTGCATCGGGATGCCGCACCGTGGCCGTCTCAACGTGCTGGCCAACGTGGTCGGCAAGTCCTATGCGCAGATCTTCCGCGAGTTCGAGGGCAACATCGATCCGCGCACCGTGCAGGGCTCGGGCGACGTGAAGTACCACCTGGGCTCGGAGGGCCAGTTCACCGCCCTGAGCGGGCAACACCATCAAGACCTCGGTGGCCGCCAATCCCAGCCACCTCGAGGCGGTCAACCCGGTGTTGGAGGGCATCGCCCGGGCCAAGCAGGACATCCTGGACCTGGGGCGAGGAATTCCCGGTGTTGCCCGTGCTGATGCACGGCGACGCGGCCTTCGCCGGGCAGGGCGTCGTGGCGGAGACCCTGAACCTGTCGCAGCTGCGGGGCTATCGGACCGGCGGCACCGTCCACATCATCGTGAACAACCAGGTCGGCTTCACCACCTCGCCGACCGAGTCCCGGTCCTCGATGTACTGCACGGACGTGGCCCGGATGATCCAGGCGCCGATCTTCCACGTGAACGGCGACGATCCGGAGGCCTGCATCCGGGTCGCCCGGCTGGCCTTCGCCTTCCGCCAGGAGTTCAACAAGGACGTCGTGATCGACATCGTCTGTTACCGCCGGCGCGGACACAACGAGGGCGACGACCCCAGCTTCACCCAGCCGTTGATGTATGACCTGATCGAGAAGAAGCGCTCGACCCGAAAGCTCTACACCGAAGCGCTGATCGGCCGCGGCGACATCACCGTCGAAGATGCCGAGGAGGTCATGACCCGGTTCCAGCAGCGGTTGGAGAGTGTGTTCCGTGAGGTGCGGGACGCGAATTCGGCCCCCGTCGACGCCAAGTTGCAGATGGTGCCGGTCTATCCGAGCAAGGCGGGCGCCAAGCACGGCACGGCGATCACGGTGGAGACGCTGAAGACGGTGGCCGACGCGCATACGACCTTCCCATCGGGCTTCACGGTGCATCCCAAGGTGATGCCGCAACTCCAGCGTCGGGCGGCCGCCATCACCCAGGGTCCCATCGATTGGGCCACTGCCGAGATCCTGGCCTTCGGATCGCTGCTGCTGGAGGGCCGGACCGTGCGGCTCACCGGTCAGGACAGCCGGCGCGGCACCTTCGTACAGCGGTTTGCGTCCGTGGTCGATCGAGTCACGGGCGAGTCGTGGGTGCCGTTGAAGCACCTTGACGACGAGCAGGGCAAGTTCCACATCTTCGACTCGTTGCTGAGCGAGTACGCCGCGATGGGCTTCGAGTACGGCTACTCGGTCGCCCGGCCGGAGGCGTTGGTGTTGTGGGAAGCCCAGTTCGGCGATTTCGCCAACGGCGCCCAGACCATCATCGACGAGTTCATCACGTCCGGTCAGGCCAAGTGGACGCAGAAGTCCGGGGTGGTGCTGCTGCTGCCGCACGGCTACGAGGGCCAAGGTCCCGACCACAGCTCGGCCCGGATCGAGCGCTGGCTGCAACTCGCGGCGGAGGACTCGATCACGGTGGGCCAGCCGTCGACCCCGGCCAGCCATTTCCACATGCTGCGCCAGCAGGCCCTCGGCGAGATGCACCGCCCGCTGATCGTGATGACCCCGAAGTCGATGCTGCGGAACAAGCTCGCCGTCTCCGAGCCTGCCGACTTCACCGAGCGCACCTGGCGGCCGGTGCTCCGCGATCCCGTGATCGAGGAACCGGGCGCGGTCAAGCGAGTCATCTTGTGCTCGGGCAAGGTTCGTTGGGATCTCGTCAACAAGCGCGCCCAACTCGGACTGCAGTCGTCGGTCGCCATCCTGCCGATGGAGCGGCTGTATCCACTGCCCGCCCAAGAGTTGGCCCACGAGCTCGGCCGCTTCCCCCAGGCCGACCCCGAGATCCGTTGGGTGCAGGACGAACCCGCCAACCAGGGCGCCTGGCCCTTCATGGCGCTCAACCTGCCCGGCGACCTGCACGAGGCCGATCCCGGACAACACTGGACGATCAACCCCGTCACCCGGGCCGCTTCGGCGGCACCGTCGGTGGGTTCGGCCAAGGTGCACGAATCCCAGCAGCGCGAGCTGCTGGAAGACGCGTTCCGCGAATAGCGCCCCGGTGTACTTCACCGACCGGGGCATCGAGGAGCTAGAGACCCGACGGGGAGACGACGAGGTCACGCTGGCGTGGCTCGCCGAGCAGCTGCGGACCTTCGTGGACGAGCACCCCGACTTCGAAGTGCCCATCGAGCGGCTGGCCACCTGGCTGGCCCGATTGGGCGACGAAGAGGACTGAACCGCTCCATGTGGGGCTCATCGGCATCCCGCCCCACGGCTGCTCGAGTTCCTCGGTCCTGCTCGAGTTGCAAGTAGAGCAGGAACGAGGAACTCGAGCAGCCGGTCAGAGGAGCGGGCGGGACAACTCGGACGCCCACGCCCGTGCGGTCTCGGCGGAGGGTCGCTCACCGGCGATGCTCGCGGCCGCGAACCGCGCCGCCATCCGCGCCGACGGACGGAGGGCCGCGCCCTGGGCCAATCCGTAGAGCAGTCCGGCCGTGGCCGCGTCCCCCGCGCCGTTGGTGCTCATCATCGTCCGCGGCACCTCGGCCGGCACCCAGTCCGCCACCGACGCCCAGGTCGAAGCCACGGACGCCAGGGTGGCGCCGCCCGCGGCCAGGCGTTCGCGTTCGGCGCTGAGCACGAATGCGCCTCGAGCACCGGCCGAGACGGTGGCGACGGCGCAACCGTCCTCGATCAGCTGCCGTGCACCCTCCTCGACCAGGGCGTCCGAGCGTTTGAGCGCAGACCGAGCGCCGAGGTCAGGTCATCGATGCTGGGGGTGGCGATGTCGACGTACGGCAGGATCCGCCCGAGAATGCGCCGCCAGTCCAGCTGCGCGACCGCAGCGGACGGATCGACCACCACCATGTCGAGCGATGTTGTGATACCCCGCCGCCGAGCCTCCTGGAGCAGCTGGAGCAAGGGTTCGGCGTCGTCGGTCAGCAGCGCCGGCAGCAGTGGCGGATAGCCAACGTGCAGCACGTCGACACCGTCCAGGTTCACCTCCCGTCCCGTAAAGGCGGCGTTGGCTCCGGGGTGGTGCCAGAACGTCCGGTCCTGCCCCCGGGGTTGGAAGACCAGGCTGTACGACGTCGCCGCTCCTGCGGCGGTGGCCACACCCTCGGTGCCGATCCCCTGCTCGTCCAGCAAGCGGCGGGCTATCTCGCCCAGCGGATCGTCGCCCACGGTCGCACTGACCCGGGTCGGCACCCCGGTGGCGTGCAGCGCGAGCGCCGTGTTGGCCACGCACCCGCCCAGGGTCAGCCGGGCCGCGCCGACCTCGTAGAGCCGGCCCGGTTCCAGTCCGGGAGCCTCGCCCAGCTCCGGGGTGACATCGACGCAGAGGTGTCCGGCGACCGCGACGACACGCGGACCGCTCATCGGGCCAGCCGGACAACCTCACCGGCCTGGTGGGACCGGATGGCGGCTCGATACAGGTCATGGGTGAGGGCGGCCTCCTCGCCGGTGGCGCAGCCGAACCGGTCACCGAGTGCGCCCTCCCGCTCCGCCAGGAAGGCGGCCCACATCTGCAGGATGGCGTCGGAGAAGCCCGATTCGAAGTTGGGCCCCGTCACGGTCGGCCACACCGATTGGCTGCCGACGTCGACTCCCGCCCAGGTCTGTTCACGCGCTCCGCCCGGCACGTCGACCACCGAGAACAGCTCGACCTGCTTGGGGTTCTTGGTGGAGAAGCGGACGCCGCCGCCAAGTCCGGTGGCCTCGAACTCCCACGTGTTCTTCTGGCCGGGATCGATGCGCTTCGTCTCGATGCTCAACGGAAACTCGTAGTCGTCGTAGGGCACCCAGCCGTGCACGGTCGCGTTGTCCCAGGTGTCGCAGACCTCCCGGCCACCGTCGGCCGTGGGGCGCTCGGTCACGATGTCGGCCAGGACCCCGAAAACGCGGTCCGGGAGCCAGCCCAGTCGCAGCGGCACGTGCCAGGCGTGCAGGCCCAGGTCGTTCATCACCCCGGCTTCGCCGCAATAGCGGGCCTGGCGTTTCCAGTTGATCGGCTTGTTGACGTCCAGGTCGCTGGCGTGCCGGAACGCGCACCGGGCTTCGATCACGCGTCCGAGGGCCCCGGATCGGACGTAGTTGATCGCGAGCTGTGCGCCGGGGAAGAACGGCATCTCGCTGGAGCAGCGGACGAACGACTCGGGATGCTCGGCCGCGACCGACAGGACGGCCCGGGCGGCGCTCGCGTCGATGCCGAACGGCTTCTCGGCCAGCAGACTCTTGCCCGCCGCGATCGTGTCGACGTAGAGCCGCTCGTGCAGGTCGTGCCGGACGGCGACGTACACCACGTCGATCGTGTCGTCGTCCAACAGCTCGGCGTAGTCGGTCACCGTACGGCTGACCGTGGGGATCTGGCCGAACCAGCCCAGCACCGCCGGGTTGATGTCGCAGACCGCCGTCAGTTGTGGGCGGACGGGGTGATCGATCAGCGCCGGCCAGCGTTGCAGAGCGGCCGCCATCTCCCGGCCCATCAGGCCGCCACCGACGATAGCCACATTGACGAGTTCTCTCCCGCCCTTGCTCACGCGCTCGCCCCAACCAGCTCGAGCGCGTCGTCGACACTCGTGCCGTCGTGCAGCACGGCCATCAACGCCCGGGTGATGCCCGACGGGTTCTCGTGCTGGATCACGTTGCGGCCGTAGACGATGCCGCGGGCGCCCTGGGCCAGCACGGCGCCCGTACGTTCGAGCAGGGTGCGGTCGTCGACGCGGCCCCCGCCGCGGACCAGGACCGGGGTGTCCCCGGCGACCTCGACGATCCGGTGGTAGTCGCCGACGTCGTCGGTCGGATCGGCCTTGATCAGATCGGCGCCGAGTTCGCGGGCCTGCCGGACCAGGGTGATGATCTTGTCGGTGTCGCCGTCCACCATGTATCCGCCGCCCGCCGCGGCGTTGTCCTGCATCACCAGCGGCTCGATCATCAGCGGCATGCCCCACCGGGTGGCGTCGGCTCGCAGCGCCATGATCGAACGGATGTTGGCCTCGCGGATCTCCGGACGCCCGGGCAGCTGCATCAGATTCGCGCAGACCGCCACGGCATCGAGGCGGACCGCCTCCTCGATCGCGTTCGGCACGTGGTGGCTGAAGATGTGGGTGTCGAGCGGGTTGCCGTAGACGTTCGCCACATCGCTCCGCAGCACCAGGGCCGGCTTCTGCTTCCCGGGGACCGACTGGAGCAGTCGGGCCTGACCCACCGTCAGTTGCACGGCGTCCGGGTTGGCCGCCACCAGGGTGTCCACCACCGCGGCCATGTCCTCGATGCCGGTCAGGAAGGACCGCTCGCCGAAGAACCCGTGGTCGACGGCCACGTCCAGGGCCCGACCCGAGTGTGGGTTGAACAGCCGGTTCAGCCGGTACAGGGACACGTGATCAGCTCCGCTCGGTTGGGTGGACCATTCAGCGCCAGGGCAAGATCACCGACTTGATCACCGAGCTGTCGGTGATGCCGGCCAGGGCGGCCCCGTACTCGTCGAGTCCGAGACGTGACGTCATGATTCCATCGGTGGCCACCCGGCCTGACCGGAGGGCGTGCAGTGCCCGGTCGAAGCTGAACTGCTGCGCGAAGGAGCCCTTGATCGTCAGTTCCCGACGGAAGATCTCGTACGGGGACACCGGCCACACCGCCGCCTCGGAGGTCATGCCGTACACCAGCACGGTGCCACCCGTACGGGTCAGGCCGAGCGATCGCTGCAGTACCTCGACGGCTCCGGTGGCGTCGATGACCACGTCGTACCCCGAAGGTGCACGTTCGGAGAGCGACCGGTACCCGGCCTCCGGATCGGTCCGATCGAGCAGGACGGTGCAATCGGCTCCGCGAGCCCGGACGAGGTCCAGCTTGGACGGGGTCCGGGCCGCGACCGTGAGCTCCCCGGCGCCGAAGTGGCCGAGCAGGGAGGTGAGGATCAGGCCCGTCGGCCCGGCCCCGAACAGCAGCACGCTCGCCCCGGGCTGGAGCTGGAGGACGTCAAGGCCGCGGAGCACGCAGGCCACCGGCTCGGCCAGCACGGCGACCTCCGGGTCGAGATCATCGACGCCGAAGCAGCGGTCGACCGAGGTCACGACGTACTCGGCGAACCCCCCGGGTGTCGTCACGCCTTGCTGCACCAGGTGCTCGCAGAACGCGGGGCGGGCTCGCCGGCATTCGGCGCAGCGACCGCAGGAGGCGGTGTTGTCGACCGCTACCCGATGTCCAACCATGCCTTCGTCACTGCGCGAGCCGGCGGCGACGACCTCGCCGACGAACTCGTGTCCGGGCGTCAGCGGATATGTCGGTGCGAACTCACCGAGGTGCAGGTGCCAGTCGGTGCCGCAGACCCCCGCGGCCAGGACCTTCAGCAGCACCTCGCCGGGCGCCGGTTGCGGCACCGGCAGCTCGCGAACCTCGAACGCCCCGGGCCGCTCGTACACGACGGCCCGCATGGACACCATGGCTTCACCCTACGGTCGGCCCTGGCATCACCCCATACCATCGCGATCATGAGTGGGCCCATGAGCGGGGCAAAGGATCTGACCGACCGGGTGGTGGTCGTGACCGGAGCCGCCTCCGGGATCGGGGCGGCCACCGCCGCGGCGCTGCTGGGGTTGGGCGCGCGAGTGGTCGCCGCTGATCTTCGGGCGGAGTCGATGGGTGAGCTGGCCGGGGAGTGGGGTGACCAGGTCGTCCGGTGCGCCGGTGACGTAGGTGATCCAGAGACCGCGGAAGTGCTCATCGCCGCCGCGGTCCACGCCTGGGGGCACGTCGACGCCGTCGTGGCCAACGCCGGTGTCGGCTATTTCGGCGGGCTCGGGGAGACCTCGCCGGACCAGATCCGGCGCATGACGAACACCAACTTCCTGGGCACCGTGTGGCTGGCGAGGGCAGCGGTCCGGCACTTCCGCGCCGCCGGGGTGCCGGGTGACGTGATCATCGTGGCCTCCGTCGCCGGCCTGGGTGTCGGCGGCGCCGACGAGGCGGTCTACGCCGCGACCAAGGCGGCGCAGATCCAGTTCGCCACCTCGATGGCGCGCGAGGTTCGAACCGATGGGATCCGGGTCGCTGTCATCGCCCCGGCCGCGGTGAACACCCATTTCGCCGCCGCCACCGGCCGGTTCGGTGACCGGCCGCCCGAGGAGGGCGACTTCCTGGCGCCGGCCGACGTCGCCGACGCGATCGTCACCGTCCTGCGGCAACCTCGGCGCCTGCGTACGGCTCTGTGGTCACTCTGGAGCCTGGCCGAACCGCACTGACCCGGATCCCTCACTCTGATGTCGGTGCGACTGCTTCCTCAGGCACCGTTGACGCATCCCGAACGGTGCCTGCCGTAGCAATCAGTCGCCCGGCAGGGCCGGGATCAAGGTTCCAGGACGATCTTGCCGAAGACGGTCCCCTCGATCAGGGCTGCGAGCCCGCCCCGGGCCTCGGCAAGCGGAAGCCTCCGGTCGATCACCGGGCGAGCCCCGGTGGCGACCAACATGGCGGCCAGCGCGGCCAAGTCTTCGCGGCTCCCCATGGTCGAACCGATGATCCGCAGCGGCTTGAAGAAGATCTTGGTCAACTCGGCCCGCGCCGGCTCGGCGCCCGAGGTGGTACCGCTGATCACCAGGGTGCCGCCCGGCCGGAGGGCATTGATGGAATGCGACCAGGTCGCCGCGCCGACGGTTTCCATCACCGCGTCGACTCGCTCCGGCAGCCGCGCGCCGCTCGCGAAACCGGCATGGGCACCCACCTCGACCGCCCGCTCGGCCCGACCCGGGTCCCGCGACGTCACCCAGACCCGCAGTCCGGCGTGCCGACCCAAGATCGCCAAGGCGGTGGCCACTCCCCCGCCCGCGCCCTGGATCAGCACGGTCTGACCCGGCGTGAGCCCCGAAGCGCCGAACAGCATCCGGTAAGCCGTCAACCACGCCGTCGGCAGACAGGCCGCCTCGGCGAAGGACAGCTCCGCCGGCTTCTCGATCAGGTTGCCGGCCGGCACCCGTACCGTGGTGGCCAGCGTCCCCGGGTAGCGCTCCGACAGCAGCGAGCGCTTCGGATCGAGCGTCGGATCCAGCCCCGTGAAGCCCGGATCGCTGATCACCGGATAGACGATCACCTGCCGGCCCTCGGCCGTCACGCCGGCGGCGTCGCAGCCCAAGATCATCGGCAGCCGATCCGAGGGGAGGCCGACGCCCCGCAGCGACCAGACATCGTGGTGATTCAGGGCGGCAGCCCGCACCTCGACCTCCACCCAATCCGCTGGTGTCGCGCCAGGCTCCACCTCCCCGATCTCGAGTGCGTCCAGCGGTGCCTCAGCGTCGGTCCGGGCAGCGAAGGCGGCGAACACGAGACGGACAGTACCCTCTACCCTCTCCACGTGAGCTCCGACGACGTCGACGACCTGGTCCGGGCCTTCACCGAGGAGACGGGCCGAGCACCGACCGGAGTCTGGGCCAGCCCGGGACGGGTCAACCTCATCGGCGAACACACCGACTACAACGACGGGTTCGTGATGCCGTTCGCCCTCGAACAGCGGGTGCTGGTCGCGGCGGCCCCTCGCGACAGACGGCGTCTGGCGGGTGCGGTCGGTCAACGAGTCGAGCACCGAGACCTTCACGGCCGCGGACCTCGAGCCCGGCATGGAGGGCTGGCAGGCCTACGTCGCCGGTGTGGTGTGGGTGCTGCGGGCAGAGGGCCACGAGATCGCGGGAGCCGACCTGGTGCTCAGCTCCGACGTGCCGATCGGAGCCGGTCTGTCGTCGTCGGCGGCGCTGGAATGCGCGACCTTGGCGACCCTGGCCGACCTCAACGATCTGCTGATCGAACCGCTGGATCGGGCCAAGCTGGCCCGCCGTTGCGAGAACGAGTTCGTCGGGGCGCCGACCGGGCTGATGGATCAGGCCGCGTCCACGCTTTGCGTCGAGGGCCATGCGCTCTTCTTCGACTGCCGCAGCTTCGAGTTCCGGCAGGTGCCGGTCGGACTGGCCGAAGCGGGACTCGAACTCCTCGTCCTGGACACGAACACCCCGCACGCGCTGGTCGACAGCGAGTACGCCGCCCGGCGAGCCAGCTGCGAAGAGGCGGCCCGGCTGCTGGGCGTACCGGCGTTGCGCGACATCACCGACCTGGACGCCGCCCTCGCGGCCCTGCCGGACGAGGAGATGCAGCGGCGGGTCCGGCACGTGGTGACCGAGGATGCCCGGGTGCGGGAGGCCGCCGAGCTCCTCGTCGCCGGTCGGTTGGCCGAGTTGGCACCGCTGTTGGACGCGTCCCACGCCTCGATGCGGGACGACTTCGCCATCACGGTGCCGACGGTCGATCTGGCCGTCGAGGCGGCCCGGGACGCCGGGGCGCTGGGAGCTCGGATGACCGGCGGCGGTTTCGGGGGCTGCATCATCGCCTTGGTGCCGGCCGGCGAGGCCGAACGGGTGGCCGCGGAGATCTACCGGCGGTTCGCCGACGCCAAATACCGGACGCCGAAACATTTCGTTGCCGTTCCATCCGGCGGGGCCCAGCGTTTGCGCTAGCCGGAGGCACGTTGCAATCGGATTCCGATGCCTCGACGTACGGCGGCCCTTTTCGTGGTTACGTGGCACTATCCACCTAGCCCGGCCGACGCCGAGTCGATCCGGGATCTCAACTGTTGGAGGGCAGTCGTGAAAATGCAGACGAAGACCGCGATGACCATCGCCGCGCTGGGCACCTTGGCGTTGAGCGCCTGTGGTTCGAGCTCTCTCAGCGGCGACCCGGGATCGGGCACCAGCCAGGTTCCGTCAGTGTCGGTGAGTGCCAACACGGATCTGAAATCAATGTTGCCGGAGAGCATCCAGAGCTCGGGCGTGATCAAGATAGGCACCGACGCGACGTACGCCCCGAATGAGTTCCTCGCCTCGGACGGCAAAACGGTCCAGGGCATGGATGTCGACGTGTTCAACGCCGTGGCCGCCAAGTTCGGGGTCAAGACACAGTGGCAGCCGGCATCGTTCGACTCGATCATCACGGGTGTGCAGGGTCAGAAGTACGACATGGGCATCTCCTCGTTCACCATCAACGACGCGCGCAAGAAGCAGGTCAACATGGTGAGTTATTTCGAGGCCGGAACCCAGTGGGGCACGGCCGCCGGCAACCCGAAGGGCGTGGATCCGGACAACGCCTGCGGCAAGACGATCGCGGTCCAGACCGCGACGGTCCAAGAGACCGAGGATCTGCCGGTGCGGCAGAAGAAGTGCGCCAGCAACGAGATCAAGATCTTGTCGTTCAAGGATCAGAGCCAAGCCACCAACGCCGTGGTCACCGGACGCGCGGACGCCATGCTCGCCGATTCACCGGTCGTGGCCTACGCGATCAAGCAGTCCGGCGGCAAGCTGGAGGCTCTGGGCGACATCTACGAGGCCGCCCCGTACGGGTACGTGGTGCCGAAGGCGGAGACCGAGTTCGCCGAAGCCATCGTCCAGGCCCTCGAAGAGATCGAGGCCGACGGCGCGTACGAGGCCGCGCTGGCCAAGTGGGGCGTCGAGCAGGGCGCGATCGACGACTTCGCAGTCAACCCGTCGTGACCACCACCACCCGAGCTCCGGAGGGGTTGAGCGACGCCGACCGGCCCGGCGTGATCCACGCCGTGCCGGTCCGGCACCCCGGCCGTTGGGTGGCCATCGCGATCATCGCGGTCCTCGTGGCGATGTTCCTGCACCTGCTCATCTTCAACCCGGCGTTCAACTGGCCGTTCGTCCTCGAGGCGATGAACCAGAGCCCGGTGATCGAGGGCTTCATCGTGGGCACCCTGCTGGTCACCGTGCTCGCGATGATCTTCGGGGTGAGCCTGGGAGTGCTGCTGGCGGTCATGCGGCTGTCGGACAACCCCGTTCTACGCGGCGTCTCCTGGGTCTACACCTGGTTCTTCCGGGCCATTCCCCGCTACGTGCTGCTGACCATCATGGGCGCGCTGGGGATCTTGTTCCAAGACGGACTGTCGCTGGGGGTTCCGTTCGACTGGCTCATCATCGACTGGCTCGGACTCTCCGGCGACTGGCGCTTCCTCACCCTGGACGCCAACCAGATCTTCGTCGGACTGATCGGCGGGGTCATCGGTCTGGCGGCGTCCGAGGCGGCGTACATGGCCGAGATCGCCCGGGCGGGCATCCTCAGTGTTGACCAAGGCCAGATGGAGGCGGCCCAGGCTTTGGGGATGAGCCGCGGCAAGGCGATGCGGCGGATCGTGCTCCCCCAGGCCATGCGGGTGATCGTGCCGCCGACCGGCAACGAGACCATCGCCATGCTGAAGGACACCTCGCTGCTGCTGGCCATCCCGGTCGGTACCGAGCTGTTCTTCCAGCTGCAGGCCATCGGCACCCGGACCTACCAGACCTTCCCGGTGCTTATCGCCGCCACGCTGTACTACCTGATCGCCTCGAGTGTCTTGATGGTCGGCCAGTCCTATCTCGAACGCCGGTTCGGACGAGGATTCGGGGCTCGCTCGGACACCGCCAAGACGGAGGTGGCCAAGGGCCTGGCCGCAGGGGGTGCCCATTGAGCGCGGTAGCGGGAGCGGAAGCGACGGCGAACGGCGAACCTCTCGTCAACGCCGTGAACGTGATCAAGTCGTTCGGTCGGCACCAGGTGCTGCAGGGGGTTGACCTGCAGGTCCGCCCCGGCGAGGTGGTCTGCCTGCTCGGACCCAGCGGTTCGGGGAAGACCACCTTCCTGCGCTTGATCAACCAGATGGAGTCGCTCACCGGCGGCCGGATCTGGGTCGGCGGTGAGCTGATCGGGGTGGTGGAACGGAAGGGGAAGCTGCACGTCCGGACCGACAAGGACATCGCTCGGCAACGGGCCCGGATCGGGATGGTCTTCCAGCGGTTCAACCTCTTCCCGCACATGACGGCGCTGGAGAACGTCATCGAGGCACCGATCAAGGTGAAGGGGATGGCCAAGGCGACGGCCACCAAGGAAGCCCAGGATCTGCTCGGCCTCGTCGGCTTGTCGGATCGCGCCTCGTTCTACCCTTCGCAGCTTTCCGGGGGTCAGCAGCAGCGGGTCGCGATCGCTCGCGCCCTGGCCATGAAGCCGGAACTGATGTTGTTCGACGAGCCCACCTCGGCCCTCGACCCCGAGCTGGTCGGCGAGGTGCTGAAGGTCATGAGCCAACTGGCCTCCGAGGGCACCACCATGATCGTGGTCACCCACGAGATGGGTTTCGCCCGAGAGGTCTGCGACCGGGTGGTGTTCATGGACGCCGGCGTGGTGGTCGAGGAGGGCCCGCCCAGTCAAGTGCTGGTACACCCGCAGGAGGAGCGGACCAAGAGCTTCCTGTCCCGGGTGAAGCACGAGGCGCAGACCGAAGCCGAACGCGACGAGGAGGTCGCCCGGGCCCTCGAGGTGTGAAGCCGGCGATCGTCGGATCCGGGGGTCAACCGGGGGGCGACTCGTCGGTGGCCGCCGGGGCGAAGACCGCGGTCGACGACGGCAGCAGCAGGCAGACCAGTACGGCGAGCGACAGGCCGGCCAGCCCGAACGCCACCCACCACGTTTCGCCGCCGGCGAAGCTCCACGCGACGAGCAGCTGGAGGAGGGACGTGGCCACGGCCGGTCCCCGGCTCCACCGCCGACCGAGGTAGACGCCGCGGGCCACGGCGAACAGGAGCACGGCGTACCCGAGCAGCAGCAGTGCGGTGCCGATGCCGACCACCGGCCGGATCGGGTTGGTCGCGGCGATCTGCAGAGCCGCAAAGACCAGCGCCACCGCGCCGACGACGGCCAACACGACTGCCGCTAGGGCTAACGCCGGCGCGGCGGGTCGGGAGGGGGGCGTTGGCACAAGTTTCAGCTTAGGCGTTTGCGCTGCCGAGATCGGGGTAAGCGGGGGCTCGTACGGGTTCCCTCGCGAAGGAATGACGGAGCAGGAATGTGAGGGAACCAACGTGAGAAGAGTCTTGTGTTGACCGTCAATACTTGAAAGTCTTGACTCTCAGCTCGGGGCTGCAGTGTAGAGGACCCGAAACCCGAGCTCTCTTCGGGGTCCCCCCGGGACACCGGTAACTCAGTAAGGAGTGATGACGCCATGGATTGGCGCCATAAGGCCGCCTGTCTGGACGAGGATCCGGAGCTGTTCTTCCCCATCGGGAATACGGGTCCGGCTCTGCTCCAGATCGAGGAGGCCAAGCAGGTTTGCCGGCGCTGCGACGTCCGCGATTCCTGCCTGCAGTGGGCGCTGGAGGCCGGTCAGGACCACGGCGTCTGGGGCGGTCTGAGCGAGGACGAGCGGCGGGCGCTCAAGCGCCGAGCGGCCCGAGCAAGGATCCGTACGGCTTGATCCACTGACAACACGAACAAGGTTTGATCTCGACGCCGGGCCCCAGGGCCCGGCGTTGCTGGTCTCCCGGGGTGCCTAGCGGTGGCGGCGGTCACCGTCGAGCGGGATCTCCACGGTGGCCCGGGTCCCCGAGCCCTCGGGATTGGCGTCCAGAGCGAAGTCGCCCTCGAGTTCGGCGACGAGCGTGCTCACGATGGATAGTCCCAGACTCCGCGACAGGCGCCAGTCGAAGTCTTCGGGCAGGCCAACGCCGTCGTCGGTGATCTCGACCCGCAGCCAGCCGTGGACCACGGTCGGAATAACGCGCACTTCGCCGCTGCGGTCGGCCAGTCCATGCTCGACCGCGTTCTGGCACAGCTCGGTGACCACCATCGACAGGCTGGTCGCGATCTCGGCCGACACCTCTCCGAAACTGCCGGCCCGGATCGCGGTCACACCGACCCCGGTCGCGGCCACGTCGGCCACCATCCGCAGCAGCCCGTCGGCCACCCGGTCGAAGTCCACCACCTCGTCGAAGGCCTGGGACAGCGTCTCGTGCACGATGGCGATCGACGCGACTCGGGACATCGCGTCATTCAGGGCGATCTTCGCCTCGGCCGACTCGATCCGCCGCGCCTGCATCCGGAGCAGCGCGGCCACCGTCTGCAGGTTGTTCTTCACCCGGTGATGGATCTCGCGGATGGTCGCGTCCTTGGTGACCAGTTCGCGTTCCTTGCTGCGCAGGTCGGAGACGTCACGGCACAACACGATCGCTCCGTGTCGCGCCCGGCCGCTGAGCAGTGGCACCGATCGCAGCAACAGATGGGCACTTCCGGCCACCGCCTCGGCCCGTCGGGCGATGCGTCCCGACAACACCGACTGCACCGAGTCGTCCACCGGTCCGCTCGGCGGGGGCAGCAGGTTGGCGGTCAGGCTGGCCAGGTGTTCATCGACCAGATCCCCGATCAGTCCCAGCCGGCGGTAGGCGCTGAGGGCGTTCGGGCTGGCGTACAACACGTTCCCGGCGGCGTCCAGCCGGATGAAGCCGTCCCCGACCCGGGGATTGATGCTCGGATCGAACAGGTCCCCGGCGATCGGGAACGCGGCCACCGAGACCATCTCGGCCAGATCGCCGGCAGAATCCAGGTAGGCGCGTTCCAGGGAGCTGGGCTCCCGGATGCCGAGCAGACTCGTGTGCTGCTCGACCACGGCAATGGCCCGGCCGCCGAGCAGTACCGGGATGGCGTGGGTGTCGACCGGGAGTCCGGCACCCAGCCGGCCCGCGCTGGTCTGGGTGATCTTCTCGGACAGGTAGGCCTCGGACACCAGGTGCTCGGGGGCATAGGCGATCAGGTCGCCGATCACGTCGTCCAGCAACGCGGTCGGTCCGGTCGTCGGACGGATCTGAGCGGCGGCCCAGAAGACGTTCTCGTCGGTGTCGGGCACCCACAACACCAGATCGGAGAACGACAGGTCCGCCAACAGCTGCCACTCCGAGACCACCAACCGCAGCCATTGGTGTTCGGACTCATCGAGGGCGGTGTGCTCGACGATGAGATCCGACATCGAGGGCATGCGCCCACCCTATTCGCGAACCCGCAGGCCCCAGCCACCGGCGACCCGTCACCTCGTCGGCGGTTTGGGGCGGTGTGTCGCCGCAGTTCTGATGGGAAGACTGGAACGGCCGGCGCGGACTGGCACAATGGACGATTGTGCCTTCGGCGGCAGCCGGGCACGAGGACGACATCCAGGAGGAGGGACCATGGCCAAGACCGGCCGCAAGCGCCGCGCGCGCCGCAAGAAGAGCGCCAATCACGGCAAACGCCCGAACGCCTGACGTTGGGTCTGCCGACGGCCCGAGGGGCCGACGCGATCTGCTGGTCCGCCGACCCGTCACAACTGCAGCGACACGCCGTCCGAAAGTGGCGAAGATGTGACGGGTCGCGGATTCAGCTAGGGGGTTCGCGGCGCAGGGTGGTCATGGAGATCATCACGCGGGTCCGCAGCTGAGCCGGCGCGACGTCGCCGCCGCAGCTGCGGCGGATCAGCGACTTGACCATGTGCTCCATGTCGTAGGTGTCCAGGCACCCCTCGCAGGCGGCCAGATGGTGCCGGATCGTCTCGGCGCTGGCCGTGTCCAGCTCGTGGTCCAAGAACTCGTACACCCGCTCGAGCGTGTGAGCGCACTCCTCTTTGCTCGGCCGGCCGTCGCCGGCCGGGGGCTGCGCGTTGATCATGCTCGACTCTCCTCTCGGCGCACCAGTCCGCGCTCCCGGGCGTAGTCGGAGAGCAGATTACGCATCTGCGTCCGGCCCCGGTTCAGCCGCGACATCACCGTGCCGATCGGGGTGCCCATGATCTCGGCGATCTCTTTGTAGGAGAAACCCTCCACGTCGGCCAGGAACACGGCGAGCCGGAAGTCCGGCGCCAACTGCTGCAAGGCGTCCTTCACGTCGCTGTCGGGCAGGTGCTCCAGCGCCACGGTCTCGGCGGACTTCGAGTCCCGCCGAGGTGTGCGACTCGGCCCGGGCCAGCTGCCAGTCCTCGATGTTCTCCCCGTCGGAGAGCTGCGGCTGGCGCTGCTTCTTCCGGTACGAGTTGATGTAGGTGTTCGTGAGAATCCGATACAGCCACGCCTTGAGGTTCGTGCCCGGGCGTGAACTGGTGGAAGGACGCGTACGCCTTCGCGTAGGTCTCCTGCACCACGTCCTCGGCGTCGGCCGGGTTCCGGGTCATCCGCAAGGCGGCCGCGTAGAGCTGATCGAGGTACTGCAGGGCTTCGGAGGTGAAGCGCTCGTCCCGCTCGGCAACGGTCTCGGTCGCCAGATCCACGACGGGCAGGTCGGGGGCGGCAGGGCCCTCAGGGGCCGCGATCTCGTGCTCAGCGTCACGTTCGGCCGGGGTCGTCGGGAGGCTCATCACATACGAGAGTACCGGCGGAAGATCGTGCTCGGACGCAGCGGCCCGGCGCGGCAGCAGCGACGGCGGATCGCATATCGTCTACAACGCGGGGTCCGCGGGGGTATTCCCCACTGAGCGCCGCGATCAGCTGACCCACCGACACGAGGATGCGTTCGCGCAATTGCGTCGGTGAGAACGCGGACGCCTTTGGGCAACCGAAACCCGTGGTCGGCCCCCGGCAGCTCGACCAGGACCACCCCCGTCTCCCCCGGCGGGAGGCTGGCGCGGATCTCGTCCGGGCTGCCGAACGTGTCCTTGGTCCCCTGCAGGACCAGCCGCGGCACCGCCGGGATGAGCAGTTCCGGCGCCCGCGACTTCTCGGGCCGGCCGGGCAGGTGCAGCGGAAACGCCAGGCACACGATTCCGGCCACGTCGAAATCCGGCGCGGTCCGGCAGGCGACCCTGGCCCCAGCACTGCGACCTCCGAACAGCAACGGTCCCGGGCTCCGCGCCTGGTCAAGGACGACGGGGACGGCTGCCCGCCACCCGACGTCGAGGCGCGGCGGCGGGACGGCGACCCGGCGACCGGACGTCCGCCAGGGCTGTTCGAAGCGGACCACGGTGGTTCCGGTGGCCGGCAGCCGACGCGCCAGCAGTTCCAGATCGAGTGCACGTCACGCCACCCCCCGCCCCGTGCCCCAGCATCAGCGTCGCCGTCGGTGGATCCGCCGCGTCGACGAACAGCCGACCGATGCCCTCCGGAGTGGCTACCTCGACGATGCGGGTCTCGATCGGGCGTCCTCAGAAAAGCCGGTCGTCGCCGGTGGATCGAGCCGAGGCATCGTCGGCGGCGGATGGTGCCGATGCGTCGTCGGCGAGCGGTTCGAGCAGCGACGGATCGTTGTTCTCCACCTTGTTGACCGCGGTGGAGACGGCGTAGGCCTCCAGGGCCGCGGCGTCGGTGACCGCCAGCAACCGCATCGCTCGATCAGGATCGGTGAGCATCGGATCGAGCCAGGCGTCGTAGGAATCGGCCGCGATCACCATCGGCATCCGGTCGTGGATGTGACCGGCGGCGTCGGTGGCCTGGGTGGTGATCACGGTGCAGGTCCGGAGCCAGGCGCTGTCGTCCTCCCGATCCTTGCTGGGGTCCCGCCAGATCTCGTACAGCCCGGCCATCACAAGCAGCCGTCCGTCGTCGCCGGTGGATGAAGAACGGCTGCTTCTTGGGTTTGCCGGCTCGGGTCGCCGGTGCGCCGGCGGCGTCCGGGCTGTACCACTCGTAGAAGCCGTCGGCCGGCAGCAGGCATCGTCGAGCGCTGAACGCCTTGCGGAACGCCGGCTTCTCGGCGACCGACTCGACCCGGGCGTTGATCATCTTCGCGCCGATCTTGGTGTCTTTGGCCCATGACGGCACCAGCCCCCAGGTGAGCGGACTGAGCCGCCGGTGCACGGCCTGGTCGGACTTGGAGACCCGTTCCAGCACGGCGGGCACCTGCACCGTGGGGGCGACGTTGTAATCCGGTCCCGGCAGCGCACCGAGGATCTCGTCGATCTCGAACTCCTCCATCAGGTCGTCCGCCGAAGCCGAGGCCGCATACCGCCCGCACATGATTCGACCGTATCCCAGCCCACCGACCTTCAATGTGGATCCGGCGTGGTTCCGATCCGCACCCAGCTGGAGTTGAACGGGTCCGCTGTCAGCCGCCTGCAGCATGCGGTAGGAATATCCCTATGACCCTGTTGCGCTTCGCCGCCCGGACCATGCTCGCCTCGTACTTCGTCTCCAGCGGCGTCAAGGCGCTGCGCGATCCGGCCGCTCTGGCCCCGGTCGCCGAGCCGCTGATCGACCGCGTCGTACCGATGCTGAAGCAGTACGCACCGGACCAGGTCAGAGACTCCATCCCGGAGGATCCGGTCACGCTGGTCCGGATCAACGGCATCCTGCAACTCGTCGGCGGACTGGCGCTGGCCACCGGCAAGGGCCGCCGGTTGGGCGCCCTGGTCCTGGCCGCCACCATCATTCCGGCCACCATCGCGAAGCATCCGTTCTGGACCCGTGAGACCGACGAGGAGCGCGACGCGGATCGGTCGCACTTCCTCAAGAACGTCAGCCTGCTCGGTGGCGTCCTGCTCGCCTCCCGGGACACCGAGGGTCGGCCCTCGATCGCCTACCGCGCCCAGAAGGGTGGCCAGTCATTGGCCCGGGACACGAAGAAGGCGAGCCAGAAGATCGCCGACCAGAGTTCCGAACTGGTCGAGGGGGCGCTGGCCGGCGGTGCCGCGATCGCGGCGACCGTGGCTGCCACCAGCCGGAAGGCCAAGAAACATGCCGCCAAGCAACTGGCCGAGGGCAAGAAGGCGGCCGCCATCGCCGCCAAGCAGGCGCAGAAGGATGCCCAGCAGGCCGAGAAAGAGCGCCAGAAGCAGGCTCAGAAGGATCTGGTCGTGGCCACCAAGGCCGCGAAGAAAGCCGAGAAGAAGGCCGACAAGAACATCAAGCGCGGCGAGAACTAGTCGGCCCTCAGGCCCCCTTCGTGCCCTGACCCGACCTCGCGAGCTCCCGTAGACTCCCGCTCGTGTCGAGCACCCCTGCGCAGGACCCGCCACCGTCGGGACGCTGGCGGGCACCGATCGCCAACGATCCGGTCCGGGCGACGGTGCACGTGCCCGGCTCCAAGTCGGAGACCAACCGCGCCCTGGTGCTGGCCGCCTTGGCCAGCGGTCCCTCGACGATCGCCAACCCTCTGGTGGCTCGCGACACCCAATTGATGCGCGACGCCTTGCGGGCCCTCGGTGTCGACATCGCCGAGGACGAGCGGCGACTGGCTTGATCACCCCGCCGACAGAGTTCAGCGGCGGTGGGAGGGTCGACTGCGGGCTGGCCGGCACCGTGATGCGGTTCGTGCCGCCGATCGCCGCCCTGGCCGCCGGCTCCGTCTTCTTCGACGGGGACGAGCAGGCGTACGCCCGGCCCCTGGCGCCGCTCCTCGACGCCTTGAGTGCCCTGGGTGTGCGGGTCGACCAGGTGGGCGACTCGGAACCGGCCTGCCGTTCACTGTGCACGGCCGTCCGGACCTGGCCGGCGGCTCGGTCGAGCTGGACGCCAGCGGCTCGAGTCAGTTCGTCTCCGCCCTGCTGCTGGTCGGCGCGCGCTACGCCGACGGCCTGGAGATCCGCCACGTCGGTGGGATGGTGCCGTCCGAGCCGTACCTGGACATGACGGTGGCGATGCTGCGGGAGCGCGGCGTCGACGTCGACGACAGCCGGCCCGGCCGGTGGCGGGTCTCGCCCGGTCCGATCGCCCCGCTGGACGTCACCATCGCCCCCGACCTGGCCAACGCCGCACCGTTCCTCGCCGCGGCGGCCATCACCGGCGGCAGCGTGACCGTGCCCCACTGGCCCAGGTCGACCCATCAGGCCGGCGACGCCATCCGCGGCGTGCTGGCCGAGTTCGGCGCGAATGTTGCCCTGGTGCATGACTCGCTCACCGCCGCCGGCACCGACGAGATCCACGGCGTCAAGCTGGACCTCAGTCAGGCCAGCGAACTGGTGCCGGTGGTGGCCGCCCTGGCGGCTGTCGCGGACGGCACCACCCACATCCACGGCGTCGAGCACATCCGGGGCCACGAGACGGATCGGCTCGCCGCCCTGGCCCGCGAGCTGGAGGGCCTCGGGGCCCACGTGCACGAAACCCGGGACGGCTTGACCATCCGGCCGAGGATTCTGGGCGGAGCGACGTGGCACACCTACGCCGATCATCGGCTGGCCCACGCCGGGGCGCTGCTCGGTCTGGTCGTCGACGACGTGGAGATCGACGACATCGGCTGCGTCGCCAAGACCATGCCGGAGTTCGTCCAGCTCTGGACCCAGATGCTGGCGGACTCCGACGCCGCCTCGGGTTCCTGATGTGACGTCGCGGGGGCAGCGAACCGACGAGCACGATGCGTTCGAGCGCCCGCGGCGCCGCACCCGGCCCCGAACGAAGGATCGTCCCGATTACAGCGGTGCGGAGATCGCCACCGTGGTCACGGTCGACCGCGGCCGGTACCGCACGTTGATCAACGACCGTGAGGTCAGCGCGGCCAAGGCCCGCCAGCTCGGTCGTGCGTCGGTGATCGTCGGTGATCGGGTGCGGGTCGTCGGCGACACCACCGGTGAAGCGGGCACGCTCGCCCGCATCGTCGACGTGGAGGAGCGTCGGACGGTGCTGCGCCGCACCGCCGACGACGACGATCCGTACGAGCGGCCGATCGTGGCCAACGCCGACCAGTTGGTGATCGTCACGGCCCTGGCCGACCCGCCGCCCCGTACCGGGATGATCGACCGGATCCTGGTGGCGGGTTACGACGCGGGTCTGGTTCCGCTGCTCTGCCTCACCAAAGCCGACCTGGCCGCTCCTGACGTCCTGGTCGCGCAGTACGCCCCGCTCGGCGTACGAACCGTGGTGACCCGACCGGACTCCGACCTGACCGAGCTGCGGCAGCTTCTGGATGGCCGGCACAGCGTTTTCGTCGGTCATTCCGGCGTCGGCAAGTCGACGCTGGTCAACGCCTTGATCCCGGGGGCGAAGCGGGCGATCGGGGTGGTGAACGCGGTGACCGGGCGCGGCCGTCAGACCTCGACGTCGGCGATCGCGCTCCGACTGCCCGACAGCACGGGGTGGGTGATCGACACGCCGGGGGTGCGGTCCTTCGGGCTGAGTCACGTCCGCGAGGAGCGGATCCTCGGCGCCTTCGACGACCTGCAGCAACTCGTCCGGGACTGCCCCCGGGGCTGCACCCACGCCGCGTCGGAGCCGGAGTGCGCCCTCGACGAGGCGGTGGCCCGCGGCGAACTGGCCCCGCCCCGGCTGGAGTCGTTCCGGCGGATGCTGCGATCCGGCCAGTAGCGTACGGGTCATGGCAGAAGGTAGATGGGCCGTCTCGAGTGACAGATCTGACACCACGGAAGCCGCCTATCGAGGCCTCACCGATGACCTGCGCCTGGCCCATCTGCTGGCCGACGACGCCGACTCGATCACCATGAGCCGCTTCAAGGCCCTCGACCTGCACGTGACGAGCAAGCCGGACCTGTCCCCCGTCAGCGACGCCGACACCGCGGTCGAGGAGGCACTCCGCCGGACCCTGGGCCGGGCCCGGCCGCGGGACGCGGTGCACGGCGAGGAGATGGAGGACACCGGCTGGGGTCCGCGGCGCTGGGTGCTCGATCCGATCGACGGAACGAAGAACTTCGTCCGCGGGGTTCCGGTCTGGGCGACCCTGATCGCCTTGATGATCAACGACGAGGTCGTGGTCGGGGTGGTCAGCGCCCCCGCGCTGGGCCGCCGCTGGTGGGCCAGCAGAGGCGGCGGCGCCTACGCCGGCAAGTCGCTTGATGAATGCGACCCAGTGCCACGTCTCCGACGTGGCCGCGATCGAGGACGCGTTCCTCAGCTACGCCTCGTTGGACGGCTGGGTCGAAGCCGGGCAGGGGCAGGAGTTCGTGGATCTGCTGCGGGAGGTCTGGCGGACCCGGGCGTACGGCGACTTCTGGTCCTACATGCTGCTGGCCGAGGGCGGCGTGGACATCGCCTGCGAACCGGAGCTGGAGTTGTACGACATGGCCGCCTGTGCCGTCGTCGTCAGCGAGGCCGGTGGGCAGTTCACCGATCTGGACGGTCGACCGGGACCGCTCGGGACGGGCGCCTACGCCACCAACGGACGGCTACACGCCGAGGTGCTGGCGCGGCTCTCGGGAGCCGAGACGCTTCCGGTCGAGTCCCCGGTAGCCCGGCGCTCGGGCCGCGGATCAGAATAAGCGCATGAACTTGACCCACCGCTTCTCCGTGCCGGCCCATCTGGACGCGGCCTGGGCCGCCTTCAGTCAGCTGGACCTGATCGCGCCGTGCTTCCCCGGGGCCACGATCACCGACGTCGACGGGCGCGACTACGCCGGGTTCGTCAAGATCAAGTTCGGGCCGATTCCGCTGGTCTACAACGGAACCGCGACAGATCACCGAGCACAATCGCGCGGCGCGGCGGATCGTGATCCGGGCCCGGGGAAAAGATCGGCGAGGCAACGGAACGGCCCCGCCGACGTCACAGCCTCCTTCACCGAGACGGGCAACATCACCGACATCCAGGTGCTCACCGATCTGTCGATCACCGGCCGGCCGGCCCAGTTCGGCGGCGGGGTGATCTCCGACGTCAGCGACAAGTTGCTGGACCTGTTCGTCAATTGCGTCTCGGCCCGGTTCACCGACGGCGAGTTCGCCACCGACCTCTCCCGGCTCGACGGCGAGCCGACCATCGAGATACCGGTGGTCGGGCTGGAGGACCCGCCCGAGCTGGCCCCCGAGGCCGGCGCCGAGCCCGCGGGATCAGCACCGGGATCAGCACCGGAACCCGCGCCGGCGCCGACCGCGGCTCCCCTGCCCGGACCGCGGACCGCCCCGTACGTGTACTCGCCGCCACCGCCGACCAGACCCAGCCGCACGTGCAGGTGCTCGGCGCGCTGCTGCCGGTGATCATCAAACGGTACTGGCCGGTGCTGGTCGGTGGCGCGCTAGGGGTGCTGATCGCGCAGCAAGATCATCCGGAGCCGTCGCGGAACGGTGAGCGCGCCGCGGGTCGGAGTCGTCGTCACCGTCTGTGTGGCGCTGCACCGCGAGGGTCGCTGGCTGCTCACCGTACGCGGACAGCAGGCCGACCACGCCCCGAACAGCATCGGCCTGGTCGGCGGACACCTCGAGTCCCCGACCTTGATCAACTCGGTGGGGAGCCCGCGCTGCTGGAAGCGCACATCCTGGAGAACAACGCGCGCCGGGAGGTCGCTCGAGGAGACCGGGATCGAGCTGACCGGGGTCGACCTGGCCTACCTGGACAGCGAACTCTTCCGCAGCGACGGCGGACACCCGGTCCTCGCGGTGACCTTCGTCGCCGAGGTGCCGGCCGGAGCCGAGCCCAGGGTGACCGCTCCCGAGGAACTCAGCGACGTGGGTTGGTGGACGATGCCCGAACTCGAGGCCGACCCGCGCTGCCCGCCGTGGACCCTGCGCCTGTGCGCTGATGCCGCCGCCTTGCTGGCCGGGCGCCCGGGGCGTTGAGACAGATGAGACCCACCGAGCTGCTCAACCGATGACGCGCAGCCGAACCGTTTCGGGCAACTGACGGAGCCGGTCGGACACCTCGCCGGGACAGGCGGCCGCCGACGTCGGTGATCACGTAGCCCAGTTCGCCGCGGGTCGACAGGACCTGGCCCTCGATGTTCACGCCGCGCGTCGCCCAGCACGCCGTTGACCCGGGCCAGGACCCCGGGCACGTTGTGGTGGATGTGCAGGATGCGGGTGCGGTCGCCGGTTTCGGTCTGCACCTGCGGGAGGTTGACCGACATGCGTGCTGGTGCCGCTGGAGGCGAAGTCGCGCAGCTTGCCCGGCCACGAAGCGTCCGATGTCGACCTGAGCCTCCTCGGTGGAGCCGCCGATGTGCGGGGTCAAGATCACGTTCGGCAGGCCGCGGAGGCTCGAGGCGAACGGATCGCCCACGGTGTTCGGCTCGTCGGCGAAGACGTCCAGCGCGGCACCGGCGATATGACCGCTGCTCAGGTGCTCCCGCAGCGCGTCGTGATCGACGACGATCCCCCGGCACAGGTTGAGAAAGAGGCTGCGCGGGCGCATCTTCGCGAACTCGGCCTCGCCGAACAGACCGGCGTTGCTGTGCCGGCCGTCGACGTGCAGCGAGACCGTCTCGGCCTCGGCCAGGAGTTCGTCCAGGGTGTCGCAGCGGCGGGCGTTGCCCAGGGCCAGCTTGTCGGCCACGTCGTAGAACAGCACCCGCATGCCGATCGACTCGGCCACCACCGACAGTTGGCTGCCGATGTTGCCGTAGCCGACGATGCCCAACGTGCGGCCGCGGACCTCGTGCGCCCCTTTGGAGGACTTGTCCCACACCCCGGCGTGCATCAGCGGCGTTCTTGTCGGTCAGGTGCCGAGCGAGCGAGATGATCTCGGCGATCACGAGCTCCACCACGCTGCGGGTGTTGGAGAACGGGGCGTTGAACACCGCCGTACCCCGCGCGGCCGCCGTGGCGAGATCGATCTGGTTGGTCCCGATACAGAAGGCGCCGACCGCCAGCAGATCGGGGGCCGCCTCCAACACCTGGGCGGTGACGTTGGTCTTCGAGCGGATGCCGAGCAGGTCGATCCCGGTCAGCGCCTCGGCGAGCTCGGCCTCCTCCAGGGCCCCCTTGGCGGTCGACACCTCGATCCCCCGCTCGTGAGCAGCCGTTCGGCTTCGGGATGGATGTTCTCCAGCAGCAAGGCCTTCACGTGCGCCAGTGTAGGAAGCCGACTCGGCTCGGCAGGCTGAATCTCAGCGCCGCAGGCTGGGGGCGAGGTCGGTGTAGGAGGCCAGTCGCCGCGTCCCCGGGCCGCCACCAGCGCCACGAAACAGGCGTCCACGAAGACGTCGGCCGCCGCGGTCAGCAGATCGTTGAAGTCTGCTCAGGGCGAGCCAACGGGTCCGGGGCGGGTTCGATGCGAGCCGAGGACAGGCAGAAGACGGTGTCCCCGTCCATCATCGAGTGGACCGGCCGGATGGCCCGGGCCAGTCCGTCGTGAGCGACGGCGGCCACCTTGCCGGCCTGGGCCTTGGTCAGGCGCAGATCGGTGAGCAGCACGCCCGAGGGTGGTGTTCATCGGCGGCGGCACCGCGCGGGCGTAGGCCGCGTTGAGTGCGTGCCGCTCGCCGTCGCTGGGCACCGACAAGCGCGGCCAGCCGATCCGCCCAGAGCCGGCCGGTCGCCGGGATCCACGGCCGATCCGGCGGCGTTGACGGCGACGGCGGCCGCCACCGTCGCTGGACCGACGCTGAGTTCCGCGTAGCCGAAGCCGCCCTTGACCCCGCCACAGTTCGCGCCCGTGCCGGCACCGACGCAGCCGGTCTCCGGATCGGCGCTGCTCGCCGCGGCCAGGGCCCGGGCTCCGAAATCGGCCGTGGGCCGGTGCGCCCAAGTTGCCCCCGCGGCCCAGGTCGAACAGCACGGCGGCGGGCACGATCGGTACCACCTGGTCCGGGTCCGGGCCGATCGGGAAGCCTCGACCGAGCGCCTCCAGACCGGCGACCACCCCGTCGGCGGCGGCGAGTCCGTACGCGCTGCCCCCGGTCAGCACCACCGCGTCGACCTGCTCCACCAAGCGTGTACGGCGTCAACAGGTCCGTCTCGCGGGTGCCCGGACCGCCACCCCGCACGTCGACCCCGCCCACGGCCCCGTACGGAGCCGAGATCACCGTCGTTCCGGTGAGCCAGCCCTCACCGTCCGCGGTGTGGTGGCCGATCTCGAAGCCGCTGATCATGATGCCCCAGCCTGCGAGGAGCCTCGAGCGAGCGAAGGATCCGCGGCGCCGGTCGGAGGACGATCGAGGCGACAACGCCTTTCCGTCGCCGAGGAGGACGACGGCCGGCGTCTGGAGTGGATCCGAAGCGAGTGGACAACTCAGTCGACGGCCGATCTCCTGGCCGGCCCGGGCCGAGGCGTAGCAGGCGTCGACCACGACGGCCCGGGTCAGGGCCTCGGCACCGTCGCGACCCTTGAACTCTCCCGACCGGACCTGGCTGACGAAGTCGGTGACGGCCTCGGCGTGTCCGCCGTCCGGCGGGAGGTTCGGCTGCAAGATCGCCGGCACCCCGTCCTTCTCGGTCCAGATGCTCATCCGCCGGTAGGGCTGGACGGGTTCGCCGCCCCATTCGATGTTGGCGCCGCCCTCCGAGCCGTAGACCGTCACGTAGCACTGGTCGTGCGGGATCCACTGCGCCCAACTGGATTCGAGCAGCAGCGTTCCGCCGTCCGCCAGGCGGAGGAACGCCGTCGACAGGTCTTCGACGTCGAACTCGGACTCCATCACTCCGGTCTTGCCCGTGGACGCGTACGGAGATCCACCCTTGCCCCGCGGACCGAACTCCGCGTAGGTCGCCGCGGTGGCCGCGGTGACCGTCGGCTCGCCGAGCAGGTGCAGCGCCATGTCGAGCATGTGGACGCCGATGTCCATCAGCGGTCCCCCACCCGAGGTGGCCACGCGGGTGAACCAGCTGCCCAGCCCCGGGATCCCCTCGCGTCGCAACCAGCCGGCCTTGGCGTAGTAGATGTGGCCCAGCAAGCCCGGCGTCGATGATCTTCTTCAGCGCCTGCACGTCACCGCGGCGGCGGTGGTTGAACGAGACGTCCAGTACGCGGTCGTTCCGCCGAGCCGCCTCCACCATGGAGCGGGCGATGACGGCGTTCTCCGCCATCGGCTTCTCCGACAGGACGTGCAGCCCGGCGTCCAGCGCCGCGACGGCGATCGGCGCGTGCAGCGTCGTCGGGGTGGCGATGCTGACCACGTCGAGGTCACCGTGGTCGACCAGGTCCTGCCAGTCCGCGTACCGCTGCTCGGCGGCGACGCCGTACTCGTCGCCGAGCCGCCGCATCGGCTCGGTCTCCATGCCGGCCAATGCGACCAGGTCGACGCCCGGTTCGCGGTCGTAGGCCGCCATGTGTTGCCGGCCGGCCCAGCCCAGACCGATCACGCCCGCGCGCAGGGGCTGAACCGCTTCCTGGGCGGACGTATCTGCGAGGGTCACAGCGCGACCCCCTCGCCGCTGAGCTGGCCCTTGGTGAACGGGGCCGGCTGGTTGACCACCTGGGGCGGCGCGAACGTGGTCCCGGTCGGCGCCGCCGCCCAGCGGACGGCGTTGGCCAGGACGCGCTGGATGTCGGGATGGTGGTAGACCGGGTAGCCCTGATCGCCGGGTGAGAAGTAGAAGATCTTGCCGCGGCCGCGCCGCCAGGTGCAGCCGGAGCGGAACACCTCCCCGCCCGTGAAGGTGGAGAGGAAGATCAGCTCGTCCGGGGCTGGGATGTCGAAGAACTCCCCGTACATCTCCTGCTCCTCGATCACGATCGGCTGCGGCACCCCGGCCGCGATCGGGTGGGCCGGGTTGACGGTCCAGACCAACTCGGTGTCGGCGGAGTCGCGCCAGGCCAGCGAGCAGGTGGTGCCCATCAGCCGCTTGAAGATCTTGGAGAAGTGCGCCGAGTGGAGAACCAGCAGCCCCATCCCGCCCAGCACGCGCTGGTGGACCCGGTCCACGACCTCGTCGGAGACGTCCGCGTGCGTCGCGTGCCCCCACCAGGTGAGCACGTCGGTGTGGTCGAGGACGTCGGCGGTCAGTCCGTGCTCGGGCTGCTCCTGGGTGGCCGTACGGACTTCGACCTGGCTGCCCAACGAGGCCTGAAGCCCGGCGGCGATGGCACCGTGCATCCCCTCGGGATAGCGCTCGGCCATCGCGGCTCGGTCGCGGTCGGCGTTCTCGTGGTAGTTCTCGCCCCAGACGGTGACGTTGATAGGTGCAGGCACGGTGACCCAGTCTGCCGAAACCCGGCAAACGAGCCGCAGCCGGGTTGGGGATCATGGGCGGATGAGCGACGGCGTGCAGGACGAGGGGTCGATGCTTCACCGCGTCAAGCTGCGCGCATTCGACCTCAGTGAGCGCACCACCGAGCGCAGTCGTGCGTCAGCCCGCGTCCGCTGGATCGGTGGCGCGACCGCTGGTTCATGATCGCTCAGTGCGCGGTCACCGCGGCCGCGTCCTGGTGGCTCGCGCTGGTCGTGCTCGGTCATGAGTTGCCGTTCTTCGCGCCGGTGGCGGCCCTGTTGTGCCTGGGGGTCACCTTCGGGCACCGGCTGCGGCGCGGCCTCGAGGTCGCGGTCGGCGTCGCCGTCGGGGTGGCGGTCGGAGATCTGTTCGTGTTGCTGTTCGGCACCGGGGTCTGGCAGATCGCCGTGGTGGTCCTGCTGGCGATGTCGCTGGCGACCCTGCTGGGGGCCGGGCAGTTGATGATCATGCAGGCCGGAGTGCAGTCGATCTTCGTCATCACCCTGCTGCCGGATCCCGGTGAGAGCTTCACGCGCTGGCTGGACGCCATGGTCGGGTGCCTGCTCGCCTTGTTGGTCGCCACGGTGGCTCCCAGCGCGCCGCTGCGCCGGCCGCGGATCCTTGCCGCCCAGGTGTTGCAGGAGATGGCGGGCACCCTGGATGCGGCGATCAGCGCGCTGCGGGCAGCCGACAGCGCAGCCGCGGATGCCGTCCTGGAGCGGGCTCGGCGGGGTGAATCGGGGCTGCGAACGCTGCAGGATGCGGCCGACGAGGGCCTAGCCGTGGTGCGGTTGAGTCCGTTCCGTCGACGCGATCGGCACGGTGTCGAGGCGTACGCGGAGCTGACCGGACCGATCGGCCGGGCACAACGCAATCTCCGGGTTCTGACCCGGCGCTGTGTGGCCGTGCTGTGGCGCGGGGAGACGGTGCCGAGCGGCTACCTGCTGTTGACGGCCCAGCTGGCCGAGGTGATGCAGAACATGGCCAGCGAGCTCTACGACGGCCGACTACCGGAGTCGTCTCGGCGACGGCTCATCGACATCGCGCACGCCAGTTCGCACCTGCCGATCCACGAGTCGATCTCAGCGGTGGTGATCCTGGCTCAGTGCCGGTCCATCCTGGTCGACCTGATGGAGCTGACCGGACTCGACAACGCCGAGGCGCGGGAGCAGATGCCCGATATGGATTGAAACGCCAGGAGGACCGTACGGCCGGTGACGTCGGTGCCCTGGACCCCCGCGTTCAACCGTTTCCCAGCACAAGTGGCGAAACGGTGCCCTGGACCGGCCGCCGGCGGCCGTTTCCCAGCACAAGCGGGCAGATGGTGCCTGACGCGGCGCCGGGGTCGTCTGCCACCGCAACCTGCGAAACAGACCCAAGATCGGCCGATTCAGGGGCCGTCTCCCACCGCAAGGCGCGAAACGGTCCGCAGGCTGGTTGTGTTGGTTCCTTTCACGCATGCCCTTCAACAGGCTCAGGGCGCCGGTGCTGCGGGAGGATTTGGCTCGACGCCGGTGGTCCAGTACCGTTGGAGACTGCCAACGCGGGGTGGAGCAGCTCGGTAGCTCGCTGGGCTCATAACCCAGAGGTCACAGGTTCAAATCCTGTCCCCGCTACTCTCGGAAAGCCCTCCTGACTAGGGGATACACCAGTCAGGAGGGTTCTCTAGGTCAGGGCCGGACAACTATCGGGCAACGTCGATCGTATGAGGCCGAGCTGCACAGGTTGGCGACAGGCGAACGGTGTGAGCGAATCGGCGGTGAGCTGCCGGATGCCTCTCAGGGTTCGGCGCTCACCTTCGTGCCTCGGGCCGTTCGCGGAGCACGCTCAGGACGTACCTGTCTTACCTGTAGCGGTTCGCGAGTGAGTATGCCTGGTTGTCGCCGTGGGCGGTGACGCCGGATCTCGCCCTGTTTGGTTGTCGAGGCTCCCCCGTGCAGTACGGCCGCCGCGCCGCCGGATCGCTCCGGCTTTTCTACGCCTGGGCGGTGCGCGCCGGTCATCTTGCCGCGTCGGCGGCTGCGGTGGCGGCGCCGTCGCGGCGGCCAGGGCCGGTCCAGGAGGGTCAGGCGGTCCGGGTCGAGTTCCCCGAGCTGTGGATCGAGCCCGTGGCCGCGTTTCTCGCTCGCCAGCGCGCGGCCGGCGGCCGGATCGGAGCGCGCCGTCTACCGGACCCATCTCGCGGCCCTGGCCCGCCTCGAGCTGGACGCGTGGACCGTGACGACGGCTCGGCTCGGCTCGTGGAGTGGCTGGCCGGCGGGGAGCTGCGTCCAGAGAGCCGGAAGTCGGTCCGTACGGCTCTCCGGTCGTTCTACGGCTGGGCGGCCCGTACAGGGCGCGTGGCGGTCTTCCCGGCCGCGGAGCTGCCCGCGGTGTGGATCCCGGGCCAGCATTCCGCGGCCGGTCACTGATTACGTCCTGACGGCCGCTCTGGGCGCCGCGGACGACAAGTCGGCAGCGGAGGCACACCGGCGGCTGGTCGGCTTCCTCCGCGGTTGACAAGTTTCCACCGATCTGAGGATTCACTTGACCGTCCGCCTTATTCCTCCGCGGGCGACACGACGTGCTTGACATCGGCCATGTAGCGCCCGGCGGTCAGCGAGGCCTCGTCCGGGGTGCTCCCGCCCTGGCGAGCGACCAGATATGCCGCGTACCAGTCCCACCAGTCGTGCGGTGGGGCCACCGCCTCGAAGGAGCCGTGGTGCTCGGCTGTCTCCCGCAATTGGGCGGCCAGCGAGGCGACGTCCACGTCAGTTGTCCCAGGCCCGGCCTGGTAGCCGGGAGGTGACCTCTTGGAGGATCCAGCCGTTGCCATCCGGGTCGCTGAAGGTCGCCTGCGCGAAGTAGGAGCGGCCTGGCGCGTCGAGACCCGGTGGCCGCCGGACCGCCACCTCGCTGACTTCGACACCGCGGCGGACGAGATCGTCCCGGGCCGCATCGATGTCGGACACGACGAGGAACATTCCCTGGGCCGAGCCCGGCTCAGCGGTGGTGCGGCCTCGGCCGAACTGGATCGAGCAGGCTGAGTGCGGCGGGGTGAACTGCACCGTGCGGAGGTCGTCGCTGACGACCAGGTCGATGTCGAACCGCCATCCGAGGCTTTGATAGAAGCTCTTCGCTCGATCCACATCGGAGACGGGCAGCTGGACAACCTCCAGGGCCATGTCGATCGTGCTCGGTTCCGCCGTCTCCGTTGGCATAGCGCTGCTGGCGTCGCTACTACTCATGCTGATCTCCATCGTTCGGGGCGCCATGACCGAGCGTCACCGGACCCGGAGAGCGCCCGCCAACCTAGGACGCTACGCAGGCTGGGCTACGGGAGGAGTACGAGCGCCCTTCTGGCCGCCGTGGGCGTCAACCAGATTCCTCTCATCCGAGAGCGAAAGTCAACCGTCCGGCAGACGATCCACTTTGGTTACGCCTTCGTCGTAAGGCCGACGGCTTCCGGAACGGTCGTCGAAAATCGACTTTTCGGCCGCTGCGGCTACCCGCGGCGCCTCGGCTCGGGACGGTATCTGGGCGCTGTTGATGCGCTCCCGATCGGTATCTGTGAAGCCGGCTTGGGCCATGCAGCCCTGTTCTAGGGTCGTCCTTGAGGGGCCTTCGCTGTCGAGGCAGGCTGAGCTTATGGCTGATGACCGGGTGGACCTGGCGGCGACATTTGATAGTTCCGCTGACCTGTATCAGCAGGCGCGGCCGGACTATCCCGAGGACCTGTTCGATCGGCTGGTCGCGATCACCGGTCTGCGGCCAGGCGACCGTGTCTTCGAGGTCGGCGCCGGTCCCGGCAAGGCAACCCTGCCACTGGCTCGCCGTGGTCTGATGGTGACCGCGCTGGAGCCCGGGCCAGCTCTAGCTGCCGAGGCGCGGAGGAACCTCGGGGGCTACCCGGTCGAGATCATCGAGGTTCGGTTCGAAGAATGGGACGGTGAGCCTGGCAGCTACGACGCGGTGATCGCCGCCACCTCCTGGCACTGGGTCGACCCCGAGGTTCGGTGGTCCGCCGCGGCCCGCACGCTGCGACCGAACGGACACCTGGCCGTCTGGAGTGCCACGCATGTCTTTCCGCCGGGCGGTGACCCGTTCTTCGACGAGATTCAGCAGGTGTACGACGCCATCGGCGAGGGACTGCCGAACGGCGCCCCCCGGCCCGAGCCAGGGCAGTTGCCGGACGAGGGGTTGGAGATCGAAGGCTCAGGACTTTTCAACGTCGTCGCGACCGAACAGTTCGCTTGGACACGGGACTACGACGCCGAAGGCTACATCCGCCTACTCAACACCTTCTCCGGCCACATCGCCATGCTGCCCGAGAAGCGCGAACGACTGTTCGGCGAGATCCGGACCCGCCTCGCCAAGCGACCCCAGAGCAGGGTGCGCCGCGGCTGGGGCGCTGTCCTGACCGTCACCCGCCGACAACCTGACGCGGAACCCCGATCACACGTTCCGTAAGCCGGTCCGCTAATGACGATCGAGGGGTCGTTCGCCGACCGAGACCGACCGGCCCGATTCCGCTTCGCTCGACGGACGGCTTACGGCACAGCACTGTCAGAGCTTTTCCACCCGTTTTCGCAGGGTCGGTAGGCCGTTGCCGCTGAGGTCGTTCAGCGCCGGAGCTCGGCCGGTGGCAGCCATCAAGAGCGCCTCGCCGGGCCCGGTGATCTCGGGTCCGTCGCCGACGGTCCAGTCGACGTCGGTGGCGACGAGTTTCAGCTTCCGGGTGTTGCCCTTGGAGGGCAGCGTGGGGGCTCGGAGGGAGAAGGTGAGGGCTGGGACGAGTCGGTGCTCGGGGATGGTGCGCGGCAGGTGGAGTGCTCTCCTGATGTCTTGGTGGTGGATGGTGCCGTCGGTCAGGGCGATCCCGCCGTTGAAGCCTGAGGGGAGGCCGCTGGGGTGCTGGTTGCGGGCCACGAGGTCGATGATGCCGTCCGTGTCGAGGTCCCGGTAGCGGCTGAGGGCGACCTCGTTGACCGGGCCGGTGCGTAGACCGCCGCGCAGGAAGGTGGCCACGGTCGCGGCTGTGGACAGTTCGTCGTAGCTGACGATGTGTATGGCTACGTCGCGGACTCGCCAGTTGGTACACAGGGACTGGGCGTTCCACTGGGCAGGGGTGAGTTCGCGGAGCAGCTCCAGCAGATCCGCGCGCTCTTCTGCCGCGAGCGGCATCAGGTCGGGCTTGCTCATGAGGCCAGTTCGTTGCGGGTGAGGGCCTCATACCGGCCGAGGTACAGGGGCCAGCCGTCCGGCGCGGCGAGACCGGCCCGTAGGGATTCCCAGCCCTCCCCGTGCCGGTCGATGTGGCGGTGCACCAGAGTGACGCGGGTGCGGTGGTCCTCTTCGCCGACGAAGGTGATCTCGACTTCGCTGGCACGGTTCAGGTCCGAGGTCACTTGCCAGTCGGGTCCGATGTCCCAGCTGACGGCGATGGTGTGGGGCGGGTCGAACCTCAGTACTCGTCCCCAGCGGCAGATGCTGCCGTCGACACCGCGGTCGTAGAGGTCACCTCCGGTGTGCTGCTCGAGGACGGTCTCGGCGATGGGGACGGCGAGCATGTTGTGCGCGCGGGGTTTGATCTTGTCGAAGTCGGCAAACTTCCAGAACGCCTCCTCGGGAGGTAGATCGACCACCACTTCGTGTCGAATGGCTCCGTCTGACTGCACAGTCACCCGATCTCCCTTCGTTGGTCGTTGGTTGTCGCCGTGAGGTTTCCGAGCGCGTCGGACCAGAACTGGTCCAGTTGCCTGCGGTATCGCTCGAGGCGGGCCGCGTCGATGCTGTAGACCCGTTGCCGCCCTTGGGGTTCATCCCGCACGATCCCGGCCTCGCGCAGCACCTTGAGGTGCTGGCTCACTGCTGGTCGGCTGATGGGCATGTCGGCGGCCAGCTGCGCAACGCTGCACGGGCTGCGGGACAGCCGTTCAAGGATCGCTCGGCGGCTGGCGTCACCGATCAATGCCCATGCGTCAAACCGGTAAGCCGTCACGAACGTGTAATTTACCACTTACCGATTGATAGAGCCAGTTGTGCGCCGTTCTCGCAAGAGGGTCCGCTTGCGAGACGTGCGTTCGCTCGCGGGCTGTCAGCGCCCGCGTCCCGGCTCGAGCTCCATTAGAAGATCGAGGTCGTGCCGGTCGACAGGCCTGTGCTCAGAGCCTGCGTGGAACAGCCGCTGAGCCTCAGCGGTCACGCACGGCACCGGCCGGCCGCCCAGCTCTCCAACCGTGAACCACGAGCGGTCGAATCGGTGGTAGCCACCACCAAGGGCGGCCTGACGCGCGCTGCCATCTTCGGCGAGCACCAACGGGTACAGATCGACCCAGCCGCGTGCTGCCGCGACCAGTTTGATTCGCCCGCAACAACCGCAACTCAAACAAAGCCGCCGAAACCGCCTCCCCACCTGATCAGACCACATTTCAAGCCCCCTTCCAGTCCAGAGAGAGAGACGGCGACAGCTCTTGCCGCTCGTCCACGCGCCTAAAGCCCAAATTGCCTTTTGGGCTGCCCAGCAACGAGTTCGAAGCCGACAAAGCGCGTCTTGCCGCTCGTCGACACGCCTAAGCCAAAGCGACGTACGCCCTGCACCCGGACCACAACCTGCGTCGACTTGTCTGCAATCACAGCGTCCCGCTTGTGCCCCCCAGGATCTATCGATCGACGCAACGCCTCGTTCTGAAGGTGGTTGCCATGGTTCTTACGTCGTTGTCTATGGATGGTGTCCGACCAGCCGCGAGTTGTGCGAGCACTCCTGCTGCCACCAGAGGCGCGACGTAGCCCACTCCAAGAGGGACGTCTTCCGTTACTCCACTGCTCACGTTCTGCCGCTTCGTCGATCTCGTTGACGCCGCCGATCTTCGTCAGCTGGCTCTGAGTGGGGAACGGGACGGAAGGCGCCGGCTGCCATTGTGGGCGATCGGTTGGGTGTTGTTCTGGGTAACGGCGAGGTGGATGTCGATGACGGCGAGCCAAGATAGGCGGCGTAGACACGGCGGAGCTTCGGACGGTCGTGCACATGCCGGCTCGTCAGCGCCCTCCACAAGACGGACAGGTCCATGGTGTCGTGGGCGACGAACCCCCACAACCAGGGCGGCGATCCTCGCCACAAGTAGAGGACATGGACCGCCAGCTCTCGAACCCCGACCAGTCGGAGGGCACGGGTCACGGCGGTGTCAACGCGCAGACCCATCGCTTGGGCCACCAGCTAAGCGCGCGAAATCAGCTCTCTGCGCCGGTCAAGCCCGGCGGGCATGGAAGCGGTCGCCGGCTGTCGTGTGATTCACGCTGACTGGTCGGCGCTCGTTGTTCGGCTCAGAGGGGAATCGACTCCGACCCGGTGGCCTGGTCCACAAGATTTTGAGCGATGACCCTGAGCTTGACGTTTTGCGTCTGGGAGAGCCCGATGAGGATCTTGAAGGCTGCCTCGCTGGTGCAGCCATGCCGGGTCATGAGGATGCCCTTGGCCTGCTCGATGGAGGCGCGGGACTGTAGCGCGATCTCGAGGTGGCTCGCGCGAGTTGATGCCAGGCGATACCGCTCGACGTTGGCAAAAACGATCCCCACGCAGACGGCGAAAGCTCTGGCGATCCGGTCGCTGTCGTCACCGATGGGTCGCCCGGTGGAGTTGTAGATGTTCATTGCGCCCATGACCTGGTCGCCGGTCGAGAAACCGATGGACATCGTGTGGGTGACGCCCTCCCGCCGAGCCGCCTGGCGGAAATCGGGGTAGGGCTGGTCAGGACCATCCACGGTCACCTTGATCGTCTCGCCGTATCGGGCGGCGTCGAGGCAGGGTCCGCTGTCGGTGTCGTACTGCGTTCTGTCGAGTCCTAGGGCTACAGGTCCGCTGGTCGCGGCTGTCAACGCTCGCTTGTCCTCGATGAGGGTCAACGACACCTCCGGTGTCTCGCTGAGCGCATGGGTCGCAAGAACGGCCACCTTCTCCAGTGTGTCGGCAAGGGGCCGGTCGGCGTAGACGAGCTTGCTGAGGGAGGCGTAGGCGGTCGCCTCGTCAGCTGTCGAAACCGCTTGCGGGTGGTTGTTCGGACTGTGGCTGTGGTTCATGTTGGCGTCTGCCTCACGAGTGGTGCGTCGACCGGCCTCATCGGCCGACGTGCGCGTGGCCTCATCGACGTAGTGAACGCCTGGACGAGCACTGCGGAGAGCCTGCGATCAACCCCATGCTGACGCGGATGCGCCGGTTTCCTGCCTACGTGCAGCAGCAACAGATACCTCCAAGGTATCCGTGTCCCGCACACTTGTCTTCACCGTGGCGATACCACTCGGAGAGGCTGGGCCATCTGACCCTTGCACTTCCGCTCTCCCGCCTTCGTTCGTCCAAACCCTCCGACGGCACCGACTAACGGGGTCGATGGGCCGGGTCGGCGCCTGCGCCGACAACGCCGCGATGGAATCGTTCTTAGCGCTGGTGCAGAAGATCGTCCTCAACCGACGCCGCTGGCCAACCCGTCAGAACTTCGGTTGGCCATCATCACCTGGATCGAAACCACCTACCACCGCCGACGTCGGGAGCGCACGCTCGGCCGGCTCACCCCGATCGAGTTCCAGATACTTCAACAGGCCGCTCCCGCGGCATGACCGCTGCTACCGAACGAGTCCACTGAATCGGGGGCAGACCCTTCTCCGTAGGACGGTCCGCATACGGCGATCACCGCCCTGACAGCTTGAGCGCTGATCGCTTCAACTAGGAGCCCGCCTGGACCTGGCGAGATTGGGCATGTCCACCACGAGAGAACCCTCTCTCCAATCAGGCAATTCGGAGAGGATCACGCCGCCGGGGCCGATCAAGCCCGCCCAGCCGGGGAAGTCTTCGTCGACGGTCGCTCCAGCCTGGGTGGATACGGCGAGGTGGCTGCCGTGGGGCAGCAGCCGTTCGGCATCGGCGCGAACACTGCCACGCCACCAGTCGAAGCCGCGGCGCCAGTCGTCCTCGGTGACTCGCCGCGGACCGTACAGCCCGGGAGCCGAGGGCGCTAAGACGAGGTCAGCGCCCAGCCCGTACGGCTGCCTCGACCCAATCTCGGCGCACACCGCCGTGACGAGTGCTGTCCGGTCCACCGAAACCGTCTCGAAGCCGGGACCGGCCCGAAAGGCGGCCCGCTCGTCCGGTGGCAGCGCGGATTTCCGGTGCAGTCCGAGAACCGCTCCGTTGCCGGCCAGCACCTGAGTGATCGTCGGACGCGCATCGTCCTCCTCCGCAGACGCGGCTTCGGCCAGTCCGAAGGACAGCCGAGGGCCGCCGTTCGTCGCGGCCACCAGGGCGGTCACGGCCTCATGTGTCATGGGCACGGCGGCCTCCGCCTCGTAGCCGGTCAAGGACATCTCCGGCAGCAGAACAAGGTCGCAGCCGGCCTCCATGCCCGCCGCGAGCAGTTCCAGATGACGGCGGCCGTTGCCGGACAGATCTCCCTTCTCACAGCGCAGCGCCGTCAACAACAACCGCACGATGCCTCCTCGGGCCGAGCACGCACCTTCGTCTCTCGCCAACCAGACACTCGAACCCGTACGTGTCTCAAGCCGCCCGCCAGGTGAGGCTCCACCACCGGTGAAGTCCCGGTCAGCGGTCCGCTTGCGACTCAGTGATCAGCGGACACGGTGAGCCTCGACCGACGTCTCGCTGGGCGCAGCGAGTGCTGTCCTGACGCCGCTGCGGATCGGCGATCCGAGAAGCGCGCCCGCCAACGCGATCAGCCAGCCGAAGCCCGCCACGATGCTGAACCGCTGCCAGAGGCCGGCGGTCGACACCCACGGGGCCAGCTGGTTGAACCCCAACGCAGCCAGCACGAAGCAACTCCACATCGCAGACGCGCTGACCATGGAGTACAGCGCCCATCCCCGCGCCCGCACTCTGGCGGCTCGACGCGCAACCACTAGGGACGCGATCGGCAGCGCCACGAACACCGGAGTTGAGAACAGGTCATGCAGGCTCCCGTGCAGCGTCGGCAGCGCCGGCCCCCCAGAGCCCGGCGGATAGCCACTGATCGGGTCGCAGGCGAATATCCCGGCTCCCATCAGACCGGCGCCGACAAGCGCGACCAAGACCGAGATCAGGCGACCCAAGCCGACTCGCGCAAGACCGTACGCGTACGCCGTGATCAACAGTCCGCAGCCGACGAAACTAGCCGCTTGGATCCATGCCACGCCCCCGCCGAGCGCGAGCGCACTGATCGGATGACGCAACCCGTCGTACCCGGGCCGGAGCGCGCCTTGGACGACGAAAGAGACGACGAACAGCGCGGGTCCAGCAATCCCGGCCGCCAGGAGGAGCCGGTCGCGTCGACCCACCGGCGTTGCCGAATCTGCCGGCCGCGCTCCCATAGCGGCCAATCTAAGGCCGAAGCTGAACGCACCTGATCGGAGTCGGTGACGACACGAGTCTCGTCATCACCGCTGAGCGCGGCCCGAACGTGGCATACCACGGGCATAGACCAGCGGACAGTCGAACAGCCGTCACGGTTGCCCGGGCCAACTTCTCGGTGGCACCCCCAGCGTCGATCAATAGCCACGCGGCATAGGGCGGCTCACGCCTTTTATACGGGCCCGCTTTTCACACCACTCCCTGTCCCGCAGCACGGACCTCCATCGGGACTTGATCTCCGACTGTCATTTTGTAGCAATCGCGGTTACCGGTTGTACTCAGTGGAAGCGGTTGCTCTGGTTTGTCCATCGAAGGTCGAGCAGCGGTTGGATGCCGTCCAAGTGTGACCCACCCGCCGTGTGTGGTCCTGTCACACCACCAGCTCGGCGCGGATTCGCGGAGGACCAGAAAGTCTATGTTTCAGCGCGGGGGTTGCGGAGTACTGCCAGTGCGGCGAGGAGTAGCCAGACCGCGCACAGAGCCAAGTAGGCGCGTTGAGCCAAGCCGAACCCCCCGATGGCATTCGCGACTAGTACACCGACCGTCGCAATCGCCAGCGCCACAGCAACCGGGGGCGCAAGTCGGCTACCCCTCCGTCTCAACGCTTGGAACAACACGAGAGCCGCCACCGGGAAGAGGAAGAAGGTCAGATTGCCGAGCAGGTCATGCATTTGACCTGCGCTCGTCGCAGGAGTCCCCAGCGCATCGACCGGAAACAGCGGCATGGCCAATTTCAGGACTCCCACCACCAGCAGGAGCAAGGCTCCCACCCGCTCGCGACGCAGGGCCACCGCGAGCGCGATCGGCCCAATACCTTGAGCGAGCGTTCGAATCGTGGCCAGCCACCCGAAATCTCCCAGGGCGTACTCACTTACGGGACGCGCTACTGGATCCACCTCCGGCGACATGACATGGAGCAGCCCGAGCACGAGCAAGTCCACGACCGCAGCAGCGGCCGCAACGACGGCGGCGAGACGCATGAAGTCATCTCATCACCTCAGACAGAGCCGCCGGATGATCGTCAAACGGCTGGGCCTGAGCCAACTCGGCATGTCGGGATCACGGCACGCCGTGCAGCGGGTGATATGTGCCGACAGCTTTCTCCGACTAAGCGAGGGAGGGAGCGCGCTCCAACTCTGCTGTGTGAGTGTTCTTTGAGCGAGCTCATTCCGACGCTCGAGCGGAGACGGGGGCTCGTTGCTGAGTCAGCGGTCGATGCGCTATGGCCCGGCGAGCGCCACGAGCTCGTAGACGTTTTCATCGGGTCCGCGGAAGCGCTGCCAGCTGGGGCCGGGCGCCCAAGAGCTCGATACCGGCCTTCCGCGACTCCGCAACCACCTGAGCCCAGTCTGTGACCTCGAAGCCAACAACCGGGCCGGTCTCAAAGTGTTCTTTGCCCGGGTACTGCGGATCGAACACCTCAACGTGCTGCCCATCGGGAAGTTCGAACACCCAAAGGTGCGGTTGGGTGTGAACCAGATCTAGACCCAGCATGCTTTGATAGAACTCTGCCAGAGCCTCGGCGCGATCAGTTCGCGTCCCGCTCCAACCAAGGCTTCGTTGTTCATGCCGAGTATGAAGCCGTGCAACCACGAAGGCCATCAGAGCCGCCACCAGTGCCAGCCAGGGCACGTTCACCGCTTCGTGCTAGCTGAGCTAGGAAGTGCAGCTGCACCACGTGCAGTCGGTTCTGAGCGACGTCAGCCGCTGAGTTCAGACACACCAGAAACCCGCCCCTGTGACGACGGGTGAGCCCTATTCCGGTGGGTCTGGGCCAGCGGCGAGTCTGAGCAGACACCACAACGAAAGGACACCCGCCGTGTCTGAAGGCGTCGCTTCGCCTGCCTCGACCGATGATCACCGAACGCCGGCCGCAACGAAGATCCGGCCCAGTCTGAACGCGGCGTACCTAGCCGCGCCCCTGTGGGCCCTCCAAGCAGTCATCTGGATCGCCGCCCCTAAGGTGCAGGAACAGTCCGCCCCGTACACGATCACCAATCCTGTCCTCTTCGCGCTGTTCTGGCTGTCGATCGCCGGTGCCGTCGCGTTCTCCGCCGCTGCCGCAAGCCGGATACCCGCACACATGGGCGCACCGGGATCGCGGATGCGGTCGGCCGCTGTCGTCCTCGCTGTCCTCGCTGCGGCGTTGGCCGCCGCGGCAACGGTGTCCATCGCCGTCGCGCTGATCCCGGCAGCACAGCCGCTGGCGCTGACGCTGATGACCAACCTGTTGAACGCCGCGACGGTGATCTTGGCGGCAAGCTTGATCCTCTCCGCCGTGGTGAGCTGGCGAGCGCGGCACTCGGCCGGTCGATCCGTCGGATTCCCCGTTGCTCTGGCCGCTGCCACTGTTGCGATGATCATCGCCATCCTGGCCAGCGGCACCCAGTCCGTGGTCGGTCTCTACTTCGCCGTCGCCGTCGCAATCCTCAACGGTGTCGCATGGTGGTGGTGGGGCAAATCCACCGCAGCCAAGGGCACGAACCTAGCCAAACAGAGCCAGTCCGCAACCCCCAACGCTTGATCGCCGACCTGATGCCGCGCTGGGTCAAGTCCTGAGCGTTCTGCACATGAGGCGGCCTAATCATGCGGCGACTCGTTTGCGTCGGTCGGTCTTCCGGCTGTCGGTGTCGGCTGGTGGCGGGTCGAGTCCGAGCTCGGCTCTCAGCAGCCGGAGTTGGTGGCGCTCCAAGTCGGTGATGGAGACTCGGCACCAGCGGTTGGCGGCGCGGATCATGGTGGCGAACACCAGCTTCATCGCCGCCTTCTCGTCGGGGAAACCGGCCGATCACCTTGGTACGCCGGCGGGCTACCAGCGCACCTTCCCGGCCGCATTGCTGTCGGCGATCCACCGGGTGCCGGTCCGGCACCGCATCCGGGTCCGCACCACCAACCTGGCCGAGCGCTCCTTCGTCGAAGAACGGCCTGCTTCGCCGACGACCTCCACGCGCCGGTGATCAGCCGGTCCCCCGTTGCCCGGGGCCGCGTCCAGGGTGGGGGCGTCATCAGCCGCGACCTGTCCGACGTCGAGGTCGAGTACCTGTTCGTCGACGCGGTCTCGGTGATCTCCGAGACAGCGGACTTGGAGGAGCGGAAGAAGTCGGTCCAGCAGGCCTCTTTGAGTCGCTGCGCCGGCACGGCGCCAAGCAGCTGCTCGCCGACGGTGTCGACCGGCGGTCATACCGGCCGCGGCCGCCCAAGTGGGTGCGGATGAAACGAGGCGCTCGTCCTTCATCTTGTCGGTCTTCATCACCCGATCTTGGGGGTGAATAAGTCTCTGACGGCGCACCTGGCGGTGGGCAGCAAGGAATCCGAACGGCTGTGAGCGGGGCCGGCTACGCACCAAGCTGCCCGACGAGGCGGCGGCGGAGGTGATGGCCCACGTCTACGCCGTCCGCGAAGGAGGCGCTGCTTGTTGGCTGGGCGATCCCTGCTCAGCCGTGGCCTGCGGCTGCCGAAGTCGCGCTGCTCGCCCTCCAGCAGTTCAGCCCGCGGGCATATATCTCATTCACCAGATCCACAATTCCCCGTTGGCGTCGCGGACGGCAACAGTGAGGTGTTGGAGTCGCTTCCGGGAGCCGACCTGGTCCTCGCCGTGGAAGGCCTGGTAGTCCTCCCACAACCGGTCGCCGCCGACGGCGGGAAACAACTGCTGCGTCCGTGATGGCTCGCCAGCAGCTGCACCAAGACCCCATCAGGCTCGAGCGGAATGCCGCAAGTCCGCGGCGCCGAGGGACCACGGCCACGACGACGAACCCCTCGGCGGAGACGGTATCCCGGCTGGTGATGCAGGAGAGAGCAACATCGTCTCCGCGCTCGTGGAGCAGGCCGATGAGAAGGGTAGCCCCGCGCCCCAACGGCCGCTCAGCGGACTTCATCGCCCCATCGTCAGCCAATGGGTGTGCGATGGCATGCGCCTACTGTTGGAGTCACGGAGGATCATTCCCGGTAGATCTTCCGCTAGCGCCGCATCCGCCTGCTGCGGCAGCGATCGTGTCCTCAGTCGCGTCCGCTGAGGGTTTCGTAGAGGCAATTGCCGCGGCTGATGCAGCTTGGGTTCAGCGCCGCCGTGAACGCAAGGCCGACGAACGCAGCGCTCACGGGGTCGGTGGCGGCGCTCGCTAGGCTTCGCGGTCGAGGCTCCCAACAGCCGAGCGGCGCATCCCCGGATCGGGATGACGCCTCGCTCAGCTCTGCTTGACGACGGCGTAGACGACGCGCTCGGCGACGTCGACCACGGCCTCGCCGATCCGCGAGGATCGGCGGTACAGCTCGCGGCGCGTGATCCGCTCCGTGCGGTCCCCGACGCCGAGCAGCCCCACCATCCCGGCGTAGTAGGCGGTCTCGAGCTCGCGCTGGGCGGCGATGGCGGCGTCGGCGGACGCGGTCGCGTGGTCGCCGTCGGTCCCGAGCTTTGACAGCGCGTCGTCGAGGTGGCGCAGCGCGTCGCCGAGCAGGCCGGCCATCCTGGCGATCCCTTCGTCGGGCGGGGAGGCCATCGCCTCGGATTCCTTCACGAGGTCGGCGACGTAGTCGAGGATGCGGTCGATCCCGCGCGAGAGCGCGAACAGGTCCTCGGGCTCGATGGGGGTGACGAACGCCTCCCGGAGCGCGCTCAGCAGATCACGCTTGGCGACATCACCCTGGCGCTCGGCATCGCGCACGGCCTGGGCCGCCGCCGTGTCGCCGCCCGCCCAGCGCGCGAAAGCGTCCACGCAGTCGATGGTGACCGCCATCTGGCGGCGCAGCATCCCGAGCACGTCCGGCGTCTCGGGCAGGAACCAGCGCTTGCGGGTCACGTGACCAGCCGCCACAGCGCGAGCGCCAAGACGCCGAGCGCCGCCGACACGGGCAGAGTGATCAGCCACGCCAGACCCATGTTGCGCACGACCGACCAGTGCACGTGGTGCCAGCGACGCCGGCCGACGCCGATCCCCACTACCGACGACGCGACCACCTGCGTCGTAGAGACGGGCGCCCCCAGCAGCGAGGACCCGAAGATCACGCCGGCCGACGCGGTCTGGCTGGACAGGCCCTCCTCCGGACGGATGCGGTAGATGCGGCGGCCCACGGTGGCAATGATCCGCCATCCGCCCAGCGCCGTGCCCGCGGTCAGGGCCGCGGCGCACACGACCTTCGCCCACGTCGGCGCCGCGAGCGCCTCGATCTGCCCCCCGGCGAGCAGCAGTGCCGCGATCACGCCGATCGACTTCTGGGCGTCGTTGGCGCCATGGCTGAACGCGAGCGCGGCCGACATGCCCCACTCCCCGGCCCGCACCGGCGCGCGCCAGCGCCGGGTGGCCCGGTGCGCGACGGCGCGCGTTGCGCGGATGAGCAGCAGCGCCGCGACTCCGCCGAAGACCGGGGAAAGCGCGAGTGCGATCAAGATCCCGAACACGCCGACGGGCCGCCCCTGTTCGATCCCGCCCCAATTGATAGCGCGTACGCCGCCCTCGATGACCGCTGCGCCGACCAGCCCGCCGACGAGCGCATGCCCGGAACTCGACGGCAGGCCGAGCCGCCAGGTGACGAGGTTCCAGGTCACCGCCGCGGCCAGGCCGGCGCCAATCACCTCGACCGTTACATCCGGCGGAACGGTGACCATGCCGCCGATCGTGTCGGCGACGGCGGCGCCGAGGAATAACGGGCCGAGCAGATTGAACACCGACGCGAGCAGGATCGCCTGCAGCGGCGTCGCGGCCCGCGTAGCGACCAACGTCGCGATCGCGTTGGACGCATCATGCAGCCCGTTCGTGACGGCGAACCCGATCGCGAACAACACCGCGACCAGGAGCTGGGCATCCATGGACGGACTCTACGGTCCGTGGTCTCGCGGGCGCGTCAGTACCCGAAGCGCACGTTCGGGAGGAGCCGGTCGAGCCACCTCGGCAGCCACCTGGCGGCCACGCGGCAGGGCGTGGCCTCGATGCCAGCGAGGACGGCACCATCCTGGGCGAGCCGGATGCCGGTCGTGCCGCCTCCGGTCCATGCTCAAAGGTGATCGAGGGAATTCATCCCCAGCGCGGGGTGACGTCGGTCCCGGGTGGAGTCGTCGATCCGGCCGCGACAGCGGTCCAGGCCAGGGAACTCAGCTTGAACTCCAGCGTGGAGTGCCACGAATCGATCACCGCGCTGTCCTGCGCCGATCCCGGCCGGCCCAATCGACACGTGATACCCATCCGCCGATAGGACTGCCGGAACCGGTGAGCTGTGTCCTCGGTCATGAACTGACGGAATTCCATCCGTAGGCAAGGTTCTGGTGCGTCCTGCGCAAGCGCGCTCCGTGCGTTATGGCCGTCGACCGAATGCCGTCCGGTTCCACCTGGTGATGAGCCGTCTGTGAGAGATTTCGTGAGTGCTCCGACCCTATTGCGAGGGACAAACATCCCCATCCCCAGCCCCGGCCGATACGAGCCAAAGCGGCATAGCGGCACTCGTGGACAGCCCAGTGCACGAAACGGGCACGCCGGGTCGGAGGGCTGCTCGAAGAAACGGACCGGTGCAGCGCGCGCGCACGCGCGAGGGCTCAGGGGGGCCAGCAGGTCGGGGCGGTACTGCTCCGAGCGGTGCAAGGTGCGGGCGAGGCTGCGCCAGGCCCTTGAGGTGACCGCGGCCGCCTCAGGACTGTCCGGTGATCTTGGCGAAGCGCGTCCACTGGCTGCCCGCGGACCAAGAGAACCCGTCTCCGGTGCTCCAGGTGCTCATTGCCCAGATGTGCGTGAGCCCGTCCGGCAGCCGCGGCGCAATCGTTGGTGCGGGGGCGTTGGGCCGCATCAGGAGGTCAGTGACCGGGAAGGGCGCCGCCGTGAAGCCGGGTAGGAGGACGAAGAGGTGCCGCTGGTCGGCGTTGGACCGGCGGAGCTTGTCGAGGTTCGCCGCTTCGCTTGGCTGCGCGACCCACTCCGTCAGCCAGTCGGCGAGTGCGTCGCCCGTCTCAGGTACGGCGCCACCGGTCCGCCGGGCGGCTGCTCAATGGACAGGTAGATGCTCCCTGGAAAGCTCGTTCCGCTCTGGTCTGCGCCCACTATCCCGAGCTGGGTGGCCGCGTCGCTGAGCGCCTTGTCTTCCCACAGGCCGGGATCGACCTGGTGGACGCCGGCGGCCTCGTATCCGGCGAGCAGCTGCGGTAGTTCACGCCGCAGCCTGTTCGCTCGAGCGCGCGGGGAGAGCATGATCATCCATCCGCCACGCAGCTCGGGGACTATCCACCGCTCGTTGGTGCCGTTGACGAGGTTCCACAGCTCGACGCAGTCCGGGTCGGCCGCCGCGGTCACTTCGGCGGCGCCGATGAGGGTTTCGCCTTCCCAGAGGTCGAGGTCGTGCATTGATGGCGCGGAGTTGTCGTCGTGGACGGTGATGTGCCTGCCGTGAAGCGCGGCCTGCATGCACGCGGCAACCCACTGCTCCTCAGGCCGGGCGGTTTTCGCCAACGTGGGACCCTTTCTGCTTTGCGGCCTTCAAGCCGTCGAGGATCCTGGTCGGCGCCCGCTCGGCCGCGATGTCGAGCACTGCCTGCAAGTCGACCGCTAGCGGCGACGCGTCCAGGTTGATTGCAGCAGTCCACGCAGCGGGTTCGTACCGGGCGAGACTGGACAGGCCGAGCAGTAGCGCCCACCAGAGAAGCACGGGCAGCGGCGATGGCCCGCCAGCGATGGCCGGGATTGCGTAGCCGATGAAGCTCGGCGGCCGCTGCGGGAATCGGCGGTCGACCTCAACTTCCGAGTACAGCGAATTCTCAAGTTCCCAGTACTCCGCCATCGGAATTGTTCCTGGTGCGTCTCTCCCGATCCGTACGCCCTGCTGGCCATCGGCAGTGCGGATGCGCTCGACGGGTTCTGCCGGGGGGACGTACCGATCGCCAGAGGGCGTGAGGGCAGCAGCGCCGGCCAAGCTTGGATAGGCCCCGAGAGCCCGAGCGATCTGCTCACCTGTATCACCAGGGACGTCCAACGTGGTGTGGACTCTTCCGCCGGTAGTCGTTTGCATCTGGCGCGGATCTCTCGCTGCCGGGCCGATCCTGCCGACATCTCGTGTGCCGAGGCCGTAGCTCAACGCGGCTGGCCACGCCCCGAGCCCGAGCTCCGGGCGTATCGGTATGCCGACGAGATCCGGGTTGGCCGCCCAGAGCGCGCCGATCTGCGCCTTTCCCGCCAGGGCGGGAGACCTTGCGGCCGCGGCGATCGTCTGGAACGCGGTCTGTGCGCCGTCGAGCGAATCCACCGTCGCGGCGAGAATGTTCATGCCGGCCGATCGGCACTCCAAGCCGTGGCTCCGCAACACCCATGGGTGCGGCGAGCGCGCGGCAGCAAGCGCCCGACCGGCCTGGCTCAGGGCGTAGAACAGCTGAATCGGCTTGACGGCGTAGCTGACGACCTCGGCGGCTTGGGCGAACTCCTCAGCCTGCCGAAGGGCTGCCCGGAAGGTCCTCTTGCGGTCTGCATCGCGGGCGGCCAAGCCGACTGGCTCGGCACGCAACGCTTGGATCTCGCGCCATGCCGTAGGGATCACCCGGACCGTTCTACCGCATCGGCGTCTCCCCCACGGCGTCCGGCACGAGCGCTGCCCGGTCGCCAGATTGGGCCGAGCGACGCTGCGCCGATCACCCCCAACAGGGGGCCGCTACCGGGCTTCTGCTGGGCCTTCCTCCGTCGGCGGTGTTCGACGAGGAATCTGGGGTCGGCTGCTGAGTTGGAGAGTCCGCGTCGCCCGAGGTGTTTTACGTCCACTGATCGGCTGGCTGGTGGCGGTCGGGGTCGCGGTCGCGGGTTGGGCCAGTGCCCGTATAGCGCGCGGCCCGCCCGATTCCCGGTCGGTTCGGCTGCCGCCGCAACCGCCGCGTTTCCTCCCTGAAATTGGGGTGATGCTCAACGGTAGTCGGCTGATAGTCGCCCATCCCAACTTACTCCCTTCCCTGAGAGGGAGCTTGGCCGTTCCGACCGTTACCGATCCGCCGGTACGGCGACCGCACCCGCCGGTTGCTTGGCTCGACGGCCTACCAACATGACCGGGCAATGGCCCAGGCGCATCAAAGCCTCCGCGACCGGTCCGGTTCGGATGCTCCACGGCCGGGTGCTGTGGTGGCAGCCCAGCACCAACAACTCTGAATCCACGGCCATGGCGCCCAGCGCCGCCGTCACGTCGCCAGTCTCGTGGCTGATGTTGATCGGAAGCCCGGGATAGCGATCCTCGAGATCGCCGACCGCGTCAATCAACGGCGACTCATGGTCTGGAGGCTCGACAATGCCCACGACTTGCGGGTCCATCACCGGTGGCACGGTCACAACGGTGAGCGCCACACCGCGAAGATGCGCCTCCTCAGCCGCGGCATGGAGAGCCAGCTGCGCCGTACGGTTATCGGCCCAGCCCACACTCACCTGGCTACGGGCCCCCGGGACGATAAACGAGCCCGGTGCAACCGTCACCACCGGACAGTTCGCGTGTACCGCAACGCGATCCTCCAGCGGTCCCCGCATACCGTGGGCCGCTCGCGTACGCGTCAGATCAATCCCCAGAGCAATGACATGCGCCGTCTCAGTGAGGCGTAGCAACTCGGTGCTGACCGAGGTCCCGATGGCCGAGACGGTTTGCACGTCGATCTCAGGCTCCATGTCGGCCGCCGCCCTTGCGCTTGTCTGTAAGAGAACCTCACCCGACGGCCGGGACTCCTGCGCGCCCAAGCTGTCAGCAACGGTCAACTCGACGTGGCCAATCAGCAGCTGTCCATGTCGCAGGCGTGCCTCGACCGCGCCCCATAGGACGGCCTGGCGAGCCGCCCGAGACCCGTCTACGCCTACGAACACCCGCTGCCGGTCCACGTTCATCGAGCACCCCATCCCGCGACTGAGCACGACTTCCCACTGCAAACGACGACCGGTATGGCATCCGAAACGGTGACCCGCTCGTCGACTGATTCTGCCGCTGGTTCAGCTCTTCCCCCTCGTTCTCCACTTGCAGAGGCCTCGAATCGCCACCGGTCGGTCCCGGACAATCAACCGCCCAACACGGCGCCGCTCCATCAGCAGGCGGATAGCTTAAATCTACAATCACGTGCTGCCTGGCCTGTGGACCCTCCATCGCGGCCTCCTCCAGTCCGTTGCCTGAACCCAGGTTGCCCCCGCAGGCGGATGCGGGCGACGGCCCAAAGCCAGCGATCGGCAGGGACCTTGGTCCCCAGGGCGATTGCGAACGCATTCGAGACGGTTGACCAGAAACGCGGTTGTCCCGGCCGTCCCGGTCGACCGGGTGGGTGTCGTTACCGCTGATTCGCCCTGGTCTTGATCCCCGCCATAGCCGGCTCGCTGCGTCTGGTCGAACTGTCCGAGGCCTCCACTTGCTGCCGGCGAATCCCCGCCTGATCGCCTCGCCCTGCCTTTGGTCGTGCACATCGTCAGCGTGGTCGCGTCCGCCATCCTCGGCGCCTTCAGTTCTCCGCCGCGCTGCGCCGCCGCGGTCTCGGCTGGCACCGGGTGGCCGGACGGGTCCTGGTGGTGCTGGGCCTGGCGGTGGCCTTCTTGGGCTGTGGCTGACGCAGCTCAGCCGTGATCTGCGTCGAGCGTTGGCTTCGCCTATCGGTGGAGGGGTGGCAAGAATCAAACTCGCGTGACCGGCTGGTCGATGCGACCGCCGGCCGGAGGCCGGGCTCTTGATCAACACTTGGGGGCGTCCCCGGCCACGTCCGATCTGGGTGGCACCCACCCACACCGCGTAGGCCGCTGGTCGCGATCCGCGCACTTCGAGCGCCGCTACACGACGGGTCGCTTCAGATGATGCCGGTGCTGCCGAGCGCTGCGCCCAGTGCGAAGGTGACCACCAGGGCGATTGCGCCTCCGACCACAACGCGAATAGTTGCTCTCAGCAGCGGGCTGCCCCCGAGCCGGGCGCCCAGGCTGCCAGTTAGAGCCAGCGCCAGCAGAACAACGACGAACGTGGCCCCGACTCTCACGGGCTCTGGTAGGAGCAGCATGGTCAGGAAGGGCAGCGCACCACCCACGGCGAAGGACCCGGCAGACGTCAAGGCGGCTGCGGCCGGGTTGGCGATGTCGTCGGCGACCAGGTTCAGCTCGGCATCCAGATGCGCTTCGACAGGGTCTTTGGCCGTGAGCTGCTCGGCCACCTGCCGCGCAGTCGTCGGGTTGAGCCCCTTCGCGACGTAGAGCTGGACGAGTTCGTCGAGCTCGTCGTCGGGATGCTGCTGCAGCTCGCGACGTTCCTCCACGATCATGGCCTGCTCGCTGTCGCGTTGACTGCTGACCGACACATACTCACCGAGTGCCATGGAGATGGCCCCGCCGACAAGGCCAGCCGCGCCGGCGGTAAGGATCGTCGCCGAGGCGGTCGTGGCACCCGCCACCCCCACCACCAGGGCGGCCACCGAGACGATCCCGTCGTTGGCTCCCAGGACCCCGGCCCGGAGCCGGTTGAGCCGTTGAGCCGATCCCAGCGCGTGAGGCTCGCCCGGATGCATGCCCCTTATCGTGGCATTGCCAGTGCTCTGCGGACCACGGCCGCACGCCCTGGGCCCGCCGGACCGGTACGTTCATCGTGTGTCGACCCACTCCGCGGCGCTCGCCGAACTCCGCGCCGGGTGGATCGTCTGCTGCCCGGGCTGTGGCAGCTCCGCCACACGCGCGTGGCTGGCGGCGACGTGATCGCCGGAGTGACGGTTGCCGCCTATCCCGTCCCGCAGGTGATGGCGTATGCCGAGGTTGCCGGCCTGCCGGCCATCACCGGCCTCTGGGTCGTCGTCGCGCCGCTGGCCGTCTACGCCGTCCTCGGCTCGTCGAAGCAGCTCTCGGTCGGGTCTGAGTCCACCACCGCGTTGATGACGGCAGCGGCGGTGAGCGCCCTGGTGGCCGGCAACAGCGAACGCAACGCCGAGACCGCCGCGGCACTCGCGATCGCCGTCGGAGTCCTGTGCGTCCTGGGGTGGATCGCCCGGCTGGGGTTCCTGGCCAGCCGCTGTCCCGCCCGGTGGCTGATCGGCAACCTGGCCGGCATCGCTGTCTTGATGATCATCAGCCAGCTCGGCAAGATCACCGGGATCGACGCGGAGGGCGACTCCGCCTTCGAGGAGCTGCGTTCAGTTGCCACGCAGCTCGACCAGATCCACCTGCCGACGCTTGCGCTCGTGTCGGCATACTGCTGCTTCTGTTGCCGTTCACCGCTGGTTCCCTCGTCTTCCTGGGCCTCTGATCGCGATGCTGCTGAGGTGCGTCGCCAGATGGTTGCCAGCGACGCCTAGGAGGAGCGACCCGCCCAGTCGCAGCGCCGTGATCAGTAGGACAGCAGCGATAGATCCGCAGAGGTCCAATGTGAGGGTCGGTGTGGGTCGACACGTTCGGCGTCGACCCAGTCAGCAACTTCGACGAACACGTGCACCGGCCTCCAGGAGGCTGATCGGGGGCGTTCGCGCTGCACGTCCGCGGTCACGAAGGTCGATCGACGTTGCGCAGGAAACGGCCAGTGGCACGGCGGTGACCAGGGCCCCCAGTTCCCGCCGTCATATCTGAACGTTCCGCGCCCCATACGCCGAGGAGTCCCTCACGGCTGCTCCTTCGGGGTGGGTGCAGGGAGTGCCGAGCCCCGAAACCAGGGTGAAGGCCATGGAAGCGGTGGAGAGCCTGGAGCGCTAAAGGACCGCTCAGTTGCTCCCCCCACAGGGGCTTTTCGACACTGGGCTCGACCCGACCCGTTTCCAAGCCGCGCCGGCAGTCTGCTACAGGGCCTCCTGGCAGCTACCCGGACCGGACTCCCACCGGCAAGCAACGACGAGCTGGAACCAAGATCACCTATCCAAGGTCACCTCCAGTTCTGCTGGGCGCACGAAAGACCGAGGCTAATAATGGAGATGACAGAGGCCGGCTAGAACTGTGGATCGCCAAGCTGTGACCCTCAGCCAAGCCAGCTAAGGCCAGCCCGTTGTCTTTACCCACGGCAGCCGTGATGATGGGAAGCAAGCCCAAGTCAAGCAGGTGCGACGCCAGATGGTTGCCAGCGACGCCTAGGAGGAGCGACCCGCCCAGTCGCAGCGCCGTGATAGCAACTCGGCTGACGAATCGAAGGGCAGATCACCGATGAGACTGGGATCTGACATATTGCCCCGGCTGAAAGTCCCGACCCCGACCTATGACCGTTCACGGTTGCAGGCGGGCATCGTTCACTTCGGCGTAGGCAACTTCCACCGCTCGCACCAGGCGATGTATCTCGACCGCTCGATGAACGGCGGTCAGGATCTGGACTGGGGCATCTGCGGCGTCGGCGTTCGTCCGGCTGACGCCGCCATACGGGATGCGCTACTGGCCCAAGACATGCTGTACACGCTGATGATCAAACATGCTGACGGCACCGTCGAGCCCCGGGTGATCGGGTCGCTCATCGACTTCCTGTACGCACCCGACGACCCGGAAGCGGTCATCGAGCGGATGGTCAGGCCCACCACCTGCATCGTGTCGCTGACCATCTCCAAGGGCGGCTACAGCACCGATCCCTACACCGGCGAGTTCATCGTCGACACCCCCGACCTACGACACGACCTCCAGCACCTCGATCAACCTCGGACTGTCTTCGGGTTCGTCGTCGCGGCGCTGCAGCGGCGCCGGTCCGCCGGTATCAGCCCGTTCACCGTCATGTCCTGCGACAACATCGAAGCCAACGGAGCCGTTGCTCGACAGTGCTTCGGCAGCTTCGCCACGCTCGTCGACCCTGACCTCGGGGAGTGGGTCGGTCGACAGGTCATGTTCCCGAACTCGATGGTTGACCGCATCACGCCGGCCGCGTCTGCCGCGGATCGGGCTAGCCTCCAATCCAGCTTCGGCTACACCGACGATTGTGTGGTGGTCAGCGAGGCCTATGAGCAGTGGGTGCTCCAGGACACCTTCTCGGCTGGCCGCCCTGACCTCTCCAATGTCGGTGTGCAAATAGTTGCCGACGTTGAGCCGTACGAATTGATGAAACTTCGGCTCCTCAATGCCGGGCACCAAGTGATGGCCTACTTCGGGGCACTTGCCGGTTACCGGTTCGCTCACGAGGCCGCTGCCGATCCGTTGATCAACCGGTTGTTGGACCGGTATATGGCCGAAGAAGCGACTCCGACATTGCGTCCTGTACCCGGCATCGACCTGGCCGAGTACCGCGGCACACTTCTGCAGCGATTCGTCAACCCGCAAGTCGCCGACACCCTCGCACGTCTGTGCGCCGACACGTCCGACCGGATCCCGGCGTTCTTGCTCCCGGTGGTGCGCGAGAATCTGGCTGCCGGACGCCCCACGCACCTGGCAGCGGCGGTCGTCGCCTCATGGGCGCGGTACCTTCAAGGAGTTGACGACGACGGCCAAGCGATCCAGGTGGTCGATCAGCGCGCCGCACCACTGATCGAACTCGCGAACAACACCGATGATCCGATGGCGTTCCTCAGGTTTCGGCCCGTCTTCGGAGACCTCGGCGAACAAGAAGCATTGGCCGATCCGTACTCGACGACACTCCGAAATCTCCGCACCAGCCGAGTGCGCGAGACGCTGCAGAGGGTGCTCGGGTCCTGAATCGAGATCACGCTTGGTGCACGCGCCGACCGGTGATCTTGGTCAGACGGTCGCGGTAGCGAGTGAAGAGTGGCGGAGCCGACTTTGATGGCTTGTATCCCTTGCAGTGCGCCCTCGGCGACGGGTGGCGTGGGTCGCTACGGTGGCCTGGGAGGGGGCTCTGGGTGTGTCGGATCCCCATCTTGCGGCGTTCTACCACCGGCTGATGACCGAGCAGGGTCACTGCCACACCCAGGCCACCGTCGCCGTGGCCCGGAAGCTGGTCGAGCGGACCTGGACGGTGCTGACCCGCGGGCAGCCCTACCGGTTACGCGACCTTGACGGCCGGCCGATCAGCCATCCCGACGCGAAGAAGATGATTAAGGACCGGTGCACCGTGCCTGACGCGGTTCGGGCCAAGGCCCGAACGCACAGCGCGGCCACCAACCGAGCCAAACTGACCCGCTGACCCGCCGACCGACGGCCCGACCAGAACTGACCGATCCTCCGAAAGCTGCCAATCCGGGTCCCGGAGTCGGCGCTCGAGTGCGATCAAGGCCAGTTCCCAGCTGGCCGGTAGGTGCGTGATCCGACCGAGCTGTCGCTGACGCACAAGCGAATTGACGACCTCGGCGACGCAATCAAGATCGGTGACCATGGCCGAGGTGTGCTCGGCGAGGTCGTGCGCTCGCCGGCAGACGGGCCCCATGAGTCGAACCAACTCGTCGAACGCAGTCGGCTGCTCGCGGGCCATGTCGAGCGAGATCTCGATCGCCGCGGCCGGGGCGAGGACGGCATCTACGGACGCGAGGCCGGCGGCGTCGATGCACTGCTCACAGAGCCGTGAGCGCGGGTCGTCGACGATCCGGCGCTGACGGGGTGGCACGTCGGCGCCGCATTGGAAGCACGGCAGGGTCGTCGAGGTCGAGAAGATGATCATGACGCGTCCTCGCTGGCCCTGATCCGGCCCGCATGAGGGGCCCGCGGTCGGGGGTAGGCGGTCATCGTCAAGCACGGTTCGCCGGCGCTCTGGTTGCACGTTGCGCAGTCGACCTTGGCCGCGAGCGCGGCGACCTCTGCGGTCCGTTGTCGGGCCTCGTCGAGCCGCTGGCGTTCGTTCTCGCGTTCGTCCTCGGCGGCCGCGTATCGGCGTTCGTGGAAGGCGTTGCGGTCGAGAATCCGGGACAGCAACTCAACGTCGGCGCGGTCCTGGAGCTCGTCGACGCAGACCCGGAGGAGGTCGGCGTACGGGTCATCCTCGGGCAGCTCGTCGATGAGCTGTTGCGTGCGGGTAGCTATCGAGAAGATCTCGCGGCGTTCATCGGGGGTTGCGGTCATGATCGTTTCCCTTCTCGTGGGGGTTGGAAGTCGTGGTCGGGTTGACCTTGGTTGCGCTGGGCGAGCTGGCACCTCGCACGGGGTTCGTTGCAGATGTCGCAGACCGGCTCACGGCTCGGCGCCGAGGTCGGGGTGTGCTGGGCGGCTCCCCGGTATTGCGGCCAGCCGATCGCGGTCGGCGTCTCGGCTTTGGGATCCGCGGCGGCGGCCAGGCCTGCGGCATGGACGACCAGCTCATCGACGTCGCGCAGCTTCCGAAGGGCTGCGACAATGCCGGGTCGATCCCAGACCGTCGCGCCGGCGGTGCGGTTCCGCCGCTGCTCGAATAGGAATGCGTAGGCGCCGAGTTCATCCTCCGTAAGAGCGGTGATCACCATGGACCGGCCGCCCCTTGGAGCTGGTCGAGTCCGACGCCGAGAACCTCACAAAGTGGCCGGGGCCCTCGGTCAGCATCATCATCATTCGAAGGGGCTCGCGGTACGTGAGGTGGGCACTCAGATGATGAGGAACTCTCTTGGTAACTACTCTCTTGGGGTGTCACCGGTGAGCGGTTGAGGCGGTCTCCCTGAGCGGTTGAGACTTCGCTCATCCATTCGGTAGTGGGCGCTTGAGAAGGGACCTGATCCGTTCGTCCATGAGCGGTTGAGTCAGTCGTCAACCGTTCATCCGTGGTCGGTTGAGACAGTGCCCAAGTCGTTGCCCTGGCCTGGCCGTTACCAGATCGGCCTCCCCGTGACTGCATGATCAGGAGCCCATGATCTTGTAACTCAGCGGTAGCTCGACGGACCGAACTCTCGCTGATACCGATCTGGGCGAGGGTGCGGACGGATGCGAAACACGTTCCGCGATTGCGGCCCGTTCCCTTGGCTAGCTCGGTGATCTTGGCGGCGATGGCGAGCGCCGTGACCGACACTCTCGGCCTCGATCGCACGACAATTCGGAGCCAATCCAGGGGCATGATCGGATTCGCCGGCGCGGTCATGTTGCACCGCGGTCTCCCGCCGGCGGTCCGCTGAGGGTGCGATCCTCTTCGCGTCCGGCGCCGACCTTCTCCAGGGGTCGGCGCTTCACTGTCCGGCGGCCGCGACGGTCGAAATCGGCCGGGCGTAGTCGCTGACCTCGTCGAGGTCGAGTCGGATCGGTGCCTTTGGCCCGCGACCGACGCGATAGGCCCGGAGTTCGCCGTCAGAGATGCGACGGCGGACCGTGTCGGTAGACAGACCGAGGATTCGAGCCGCGTCGGCGATGGTGATACGGGTGGGTGCCCCTTGCATGATGCGCTCCTGCCGTGACCCCAGAGGGTCACTGATCAGCAGCGGCAGATCATGCGGGCTGTTCTCCAGCCTGGTGAGCCCCGGGCGCTTGCGCGGTGGGTGTCTCGGCGGAGGGGCCGCGTGACGCGACTGTAAGTTGCTAGTTCGCCCCTAATCCTACGTCACTGTGCATCTATGCGATGGACTCCGACGCGCCGGGGATCACGCTCGCCGCCGGTCCAATCTCCCGCCGGACCGTCCGTGATCGACCGCTGCTCGCCGCACCTGGTGCACAGCCAGTAGAGGAGGTGTCCGAGTCCTCGGCCCTTCGGGGCGACAGGCTCCGGTTGCCAGGATGCGCCCATGACCTGGGCGCCGCTCGTCGAAAGGGCGCTACCGTGCGCCAACTCAGATCCGCAACGAACGCAGCGAACGACGGCTCGGAGATGTGGTGGTCTCACGCCGTGCCTCGGTTGAGTCGCGTCACGGGCGTCGGCTCAACCATCCTTGACAGCGCTTCCGCGATGGCTTGATCACGATCTGACGCGGCGTGCTGGTAGCGCATTGCCGCACCGACTGTCGAGTGACCGAGGCGGTTCATCAGCTCTGCGAGGGTCGCGCCCGGTGGCTGCGGCGAGCGTCGCGCCGGTGTGCCGTAGGTCGTGCCAGCGAAGGTCAGGACGGCCCGCGGCGGCTCGAGCTGGGTAGTACCAGCGATAGAGCGTCGATGGGGCGACTTGCTCGCCTGAATCCCGGCCAACGAACAGGAGCGCACTGTTACCGACGAGCACATGATCGTGGAGGTGTCGGGTGAACTCGGGCAGCAGATGGGGCGGGACGGCCACTGTGCGATCACCAGCTCGTGACTTCGGCGTCCCGACGATCGGCGGCTGCCCTGGGACGCGGGAGACGGCCCGCTCGACCCGAATCGTCCGCTGGGTCAGGTCGACGTCTCGGCGGCGCAGCTCCAGAATCTCACCCTGACGGAGCCCACACCACGCCGCGACGAGGACAGCAAGACGCAGATGGTCGGGCATGTGTTCGGCGATGAGCGCGAGTTCCTCGATAGTCGCCGGTTTCGTCTTGTGCTGGGTTGCGGTGCTCCCGCCGGCGCGGATCACGCACGGGTTGCTTGTGATGATCTGCTCGTCGACGGCCGTCCGCATGATCGTTCGGAGTAGCTGATACGCGTGGGCTCGACGCGTTGGTGTGTTCGGTCCCAGCTCCGTGAACCAAGCGCGGACCGCGGTCGGCGTGATCATGTTGATTCGCACTTCGCCGAGACGCGGCTCGATTAGGTCGGAAAGCAACCGCGCGTAGTGCGCACGGGTCCGCGGCTTGAGAGTCCGCGACGCAAGCCACCCAGCGGCGTACTCGGCCAGGGTCGGCGGCAGGCCGGCCAGCCTGGCGGCCGCGCGGTCCTTCGGCGGGAGCCAGTTGTCGGCCTCGAACAGACGGCGCTCTGCGTTGAGCCACGAGACGGCATCGTCTTTGCGCTCGAACGTGGTCGTGGCGTAGTGCAATTGGTTGTCGGGACCGACGTATCCGGCTTGCCACCGGCCCGAAGGCTTCCGCCGAATGCGCCCGAACGATCGGCGCTCACGAGTGGTCGACAACGCGCTCCCCTGCTGAGCCGGACAACATACGGACAACATACTTGCCCATCGGTGCCCATTCTTGCATATACTCTCTACCGGACACAGAAGCGCAACACCCCTAGTCAGCTCGACATTTGAGCGTGGAAAATCTGACTCCGGTAGCGGTCCGGGACCTGATTCAAATCCTGTCCCCGCTACTGTGAAGACCTGGTCAGGGCCATGTTGTGACACCCACAACGTGGCCCTTGCTGGTTCTCGTTCACATCGCAGGAGCTGCTTCGGGACTCGTGATGACGACACCCCGGTGGCCAATCGGTGTTGAGTCGCTCACGGCCCCACGTGCGGGTGAGCCGACGGGTGACCGATGACTGGGCAGAGGACTGCCCGGCGCTCATTGTGTCCGAGACCAGGTATGTTTACGCTGTAAACAAGCGGACCGGCCGGCAGATTGATGAGAGCGGTCGGACCGCGAGCTTGCCTGATCGTCTGGATTCAGCTGGCCCGCTGGGCCGGCTTGTTGTCGCCGGAACGCTCGGCAGACGCCACTCGTCCGGGAATGAGGGCGGAACGGAGATGTAATGAGCGCGCCCGAGAAGCTTGTTGCCGGCCGCTACCGCCTCGTCCAGCAAGTTGGAGTCGGCGGAATGGGCGTCGTCTGGGAGGGGTGGGACGAGCGCCTGGAACGGCGGGTGGCGGTCAAACGACTGCGGCTGCCCCCCGGCCTCAGTGATGTCGAGGCCGAGCTGGCCAACCAGCGAGCCATGCGCGAGGCGCGGATTACCGGGCGGCTGCACCACCGCAACGCCGTGGCCGTGTTCGACGTCGTGGATGACGAGGGGACGCCCTCCCTGATCATGCAGTTTCTGTCGTCGATCACCCTTGCAGCGGTTCTGCGGGACGGAGGGCCACTGCAACTCCACGAGGCGGCCCAGGTCGGGGCGGAAGTGGCGTCGGCGCTGTCCGCCGCGCACGGACTCGGCATCGTGCACCGCGACGTCAAACCGAGCAACATCCTCATCGCTGACGACGGCAGCGCGTTGATCAGTGACTTCGGCATCTCCCACGCGCTTGGCGATGTCACGCTGACGGCGACGGGCCTGGTGCACGGAACGCTCGCCTACCTGTCACCAGAGGTCGCCCGGGGGGCGGCGGCGAATTTCGCCTCCGACGTGTTCTCGCTGGGTGCGACGTTGTACGCCGCACTGGAGGGGGCTCCGCCGTTCGGTAGCGACCAGAATCCCATGGCACTGCTGCATCGCGTCGCGTCCGGAGACTTCGAGCTGCCGCGGCAGAGCGGCCCCATCACCCCTCTGCTGCTGAGGATGCTGTCTCCTGAGCCCTCGGACCGCCCCTCGATGAGAGCAACGGCACACTCCTTGGCCGTCCTGACCTCGGGCACGAGCGCTCTCTGGGCCACCCCGCCCGCTTCGTCACCGCCACGGGCGTCCGCCGATCTCACCTCGACCGCGCCGACCCCCGGGGCGCAAAACAAGACGGAAGCCGCCGCCGCACCCACCAGTGCGGAGATCCAGGCACCTACCGCGGCGGATGCCTCGCGTGTGGAGGCAGCGGCGCAGCCGCCGCGGGGCCGGCGCGCCGCCCGTACGGCAGTCCTCGTCGCCGCACTGGTCGTGGTAGGAACGCTGATCACCCTGCTGGGGATCCCGACACTGGGCGGCGGGCCCGGCTCGGGGAGCGTTGCTCAGCCGCCCGACGCCGCGACGACCAGGGCGACTCCCGAAACCCCGCCAGCTTCAGCCCCAACGACATCTGCCAACCGGCAGCCGACTCCCTCCGTCAGCGCTGCCGCACCGGCCCCGGCGTCATCCCGCCCTTCAGCCCCGGTACCGTCTCGCACGCCGCAGCGATCGACCCAGAAGACCTCCGCGTCGTCGCAACTGCCGTCGGCTACCCCTGGGTCTACGGGGCCACCGGGGTCGGATTCCGTCACGACGGTCCAACTTGCGGAGGCCATCAGCAGCTACTACGAGCTGATGCCTGAGAACACCGCCCAAGGCTGGCCCCGGATGACTGACTCCTACCAGATCAACCACACCGGAGGCCGGCGATCCTACGAGCGCTTCTGGGGTCAAATCCGGCGGGTCACTCTGGAGAAGGTGACCGCCAGGCCGCCTCGTCAAGCGCGGGCCACGGTCACCTACTACTACAAGAATGGTCGAGTCGATACCGAACCGACCGTGTACCAGATGGTAGAGGACGACGGATCGCTCAAGATCAACAAGTCGACGGTCCTCAGCAGCTCCACCCGGTAGATCAGCTGGCCGCCCGCAATGTGGTCCAGGGTCGGCTTGCCGAGCGAAGGCGATTCAAGTCAACCTTGCGGATCGGTTAAGTGAAGAAAAACATCAGGTGGCCGCGACCGACCAGCTCAGCGCAGTGTTGTCGGCGCTCGCAGATCCGACTCGACGGGCGATCCTCGCCGAGTTGGCCGAACGTGACGCGACGGTCACCGTGCTCACGGCACCCTTCCCCATCTCGGTGCCAGCGGTTTCGCGGCACCTGAAGGTGCCCGAGCACGCCGCCCTCATCACACGGACGCGGTCGGGCAAGTGGGGCGGGAGCCACGGACCGAGTGGCCGAACCCGGGGTCCCTGATGGCAAGGTCCCGGACAAGGAGCTCTGCTGGGCACCGAAACTCCGCCACTCACTGTCTCGCGCGAATTCGACGTCCGCCCCGGCGGCTATCAACGGTGGACCGAAGATTTGCGACCGAACTCGACGTCGTCGACGGCAAGCTGGCGGCCCCCAGCGAGATGAGCTGGGTCGTGGCGTTCACCAAGCTGGACGCCACGCTGGTAGATGCCTAGGCTGTTGCGGCTGATCATGGAGGTGCCCTGGCATGGCCAAGCTGATCTACGTGACGAACGTGTCTCTCGACGGCTACATCGAGGACGAGAGCGGCGCCTTCGATTGGTTCCCGCCTGACGACCAGGTGTTCGCCTACTGCACTGACCTCCTGCGGTCAGTGGGCACGTTCCTCTACGGGCGTCGCTTATACGAGATGATGGCCGTCTGGGAGACCGACGCCGCCCTGGCCGCGCAGTCCGAACTCATGGCCGACTTCGCGACCGCCTGGCAAGCGGCGAGCAAGGTGGTCTACTCCACGAGCCTGTCCGAGGTGTCAACCGCGAACACTCGGCTCGAACGCCACTTCGACCCCACCGCGGTACACGAGCTGAAAGCCGCGGCCAGCAGTGATCTCACCGTGGGTGGTGCGAACCTCGCGGCGCAGGCTCTGAAGGCCGGGCTGGTTGACGAGTGCCAGCTGATCGTCTGGCCCTTGGTCGTCAGCGGGGGCAAGCCGGCGCTGCCGACCGACGCGCGCGCCGACTTCGAGCTCCTCGACGAGCGCCGATTCGACAACGGCGTCGTACTCCTCCGCTACCGTCCTCTGGGACAGTGACTGGCACCCTGTTCCGTGCTCGGCTCACGGGTCGAGCCGGGTCGCGGCCAGGGCCGCGGCCGCTTCGACCAGAGCGGTATTGCCCTGGGCGGGTGTGCCGTCAGGCATCTGCAGGGTGTCCTCGAGCCCGATCCTGATGTCCAACCCGAGTCGAACGGCCAGCCGCAGCGCGGGCCAGCACGAGCTGCCCTCCCCGTGCAGGAGCACCGGGATCGTCTCCGCCGCCGTCCCGCGGACACTTTCGTGTACCTGGCGGAGTAGCCGTTCGGCCTCCGACTGAGTTTGCTGCTCGTCCAGCCTGTCGGGCAGCTCGATCAGGATCCGCAGGCAGAAGTCGCGGTATCGAGAGTGCAGCCAGGCCTCCACCGCGTCCCGATGCCACAGTCCTGCCTCTACCCCGATACCGCGGTCCAGCAGCGTCCCCGCGACCGCCTCGGCGCCGTCCTCGTGCCAGTTCACCGACGCGAAGTCGGGCAGGACCGTCCACGAGAGGATCGCCGCAACCCGCTCTATCGGATCGGGCAGCGCCCAAGCGCCCGTCGTGACCCCGATCGGAAACCCCGGCACGGCCATCCGGGTCCTTGTCAGTACCGCCGCCACCGCCGATGAGTCGAAGGTGTCGGCCGAGGCGTCGTTCTTGGCGTGCACGTGCGCGGCACCCGCACGTGCCGCTGCCGCCACCTCAGCCGCCACCTGACGCGGGCTGATCGGCAGCGCCGGATGGTCCCCGGGCCGCCGCGACCCGTTCACGCACACCTTCAGCAACCATCCGGCGATCCTCACCTCCGGCCCCGACATCTCCTCTCAACCTTTCCAGGCCTCCGGATGAGCACGGAGAGTCAGGCGGCATCGCTTCATCAGACGACCTTCAGTCGAAACGTACGGTGATTCTCGCCAGCCGACGGCGCTCGATTGGCGAATGGATGCCATCGTTGGATGGTGGACGCTGTCGAAGTCGATGGGCTCCGGATCGCCTTCACGCGAGTGGGTCAAGGCTCGCCCGTGGTTCTCCTGGGCGGGTTCGTCGGTGGGGCGGAAGCGACCTGGCGCCATCAGATCGAGGCGTTGTCGGGCTCTCACACCGTGGTGGCCTGGGACCTCCCTGGATCGGGCGAGTCGTCGGAGGTGCCGGAAACCTTCCGGCTGCCGGACTACGCCGACTGCCTCGCCGGCTTCGTATCCGTGCTGAAGCTGGACCCTTCGATCGTGGTCGGGTTGTCCTTTGGGGGCGCCCTTGCGCTGGAGCTTTTTCGCCGACACCGCAGCCGCGTGCGCGGCCTGTTTCTCGCCGGAGCCTATGCCGGCTGGGCCGGATCACTGCCGCCGGAGGCTGTGCAGTCGCGCTTGCGAGTCAGCCTCGATGCGTCGCGCTTGTCGCCGGCAGAGTTTGTGTCGACGATGCTGCCGAGCATGTTCTCTGCCAGCGCCCCGGCGGACCTCGCCGCCGAATTCGCCGCAAGTCTCGCGACGAGCTATCACCCGCCCGGATTCCGGGTGATGGCTCGGGCGGCGGCCGAGGCGGACCTGCGTGATGTGCTGCCGACGATCAACGTACCGACGGTGATCCTGCACGGTGATCTCGATGTCCGGGCACCGCGGGAGGTGGCCGAGGCGCTGCATGCCGCGATTCCCGGATCGCGTCTCACCGTGCTGGCCGGCGTGGGTCACGCCAGTTGCGTCGAGGCCCCTGAGCGGTTCACCGCCGAGCTTCAAGAATTCTTGAACGATGAAGAACCTCTCAGGAGTCTGTGAGTTGGGAGATCAACGAGACCGGAGGACGTGGACATGACGGCAGCACCAGGCGGGCACCTGGAACCGCTGCAACCGCTTATCGGTCATTGGCAGAGCTCCGGCACGGTCTTCGGCGAGGACGGCGCCGCGACGGGCCAGATCGCCGGCACCGACACCTACAGTTGGGCGCCCGGGGGGCACTGGGTGCTGCATGAGGTCGACGTGACGATGGATGGGGAGCGCACCCAACTGCTGGAATTGATCGGCGGCCGCGGGGGGGCCGACGGTTGGCAGATGCATGCCTTCGGTTCCGCTGACAGCCCGGAGGTCATGCGCCTCACCTTCGAGGACGACGGCCTGTGGCTCCTCGAGGGCGACGGTGTCCGTAGCTGGTTTCGTCCCGGGGCGGGCCCTGACCACATGACCACGCTTTGGGAGCGCGAGGTGAACGATCAATGGGTTGCCTGGATGGACATGCGCTTCGACCGCAACCGAGCCGGGTGCGATCAATCGGGCGTGCAGCGGACAACGGCCGACTGCAAAGGATCCGAAGATGAGCATCAGCGCCTGGTGTGAGTTCGGCGACAGGCTGATTGTTGTCGAAGGGCCAATCGTCCGGGACTTCGGGATGTCGTTTCCGACCCGGATGACCGTCGCCCTCCTGGCAGACGGGTCGGTGTGGGTCGAGTCGCCGGTGTCGGTCACCTATGAGACGTTGACGAAGTTGACTGACCTGGGTCCCGTGAGGTCTCTGGTGTCGAGCACTCCCCGGCATGTCTGGCGCCTCGAGCCGTGGCATCAGCTCTTTCCGGACGCGGATCTTTGGGCGCCTCGCGCCACCTGGACGACCCTCAAGCATCAGAATCTGCCGATGGCAGGAACGTTGAGCGAACAGCCTGTCGCGTCATGGGCAGAAGATCTGGAGCAAGTACCGATCATGGGAAGCAGGCTCATCGAGGAGGTCTGCTTCTTCCACAAGTCCTCGCGCACCTTGATCGTCGGTGACCTTATCCAGGTGCATGAGCTGCACGCCGGGGAGGTCATCGGCAACGCGATCAAGCGCGCTGGTGGCATCGCCGCGCCGGCCGGCGGTACCTCACGGGACATCAAGGCTTCGTTCTGGGACCGAGGGGCTCTGCGAGCCAGCGTCGAGCGAGTCCTGGACTGGGACTTTGACAAGCTGATCATGGCGCATGGACCCTGCCTGTCTGACGGCGCAAAGCCCTTCGTAGAGCACAGACTTGCCTGGGCTCACCGGTAGAACGGCGCCGAATTGGCGGGACTTGCCTTTCGGCAATCCCGTGGGCGCTGGGTCAGCTCGGCCATGATGATCTTGGTGTCGGGTGGTCGACCTGGCGGATTGCCGAAAGGGTGCTGGGAGGAGCTTCCCGGCGGAGTCAGTCATCCCAGTCACCGACGACTCGCCGGCCTGTCCCGCCGATGACACCTATGTCGGCATCGTTCGGATACCGTGCATGATCGGGTAGTCGGAGGAAGCCGATTTCGATGCGTTGGAGCGCTTCATGCTTGAGCGTCCTCCGGTTGCTATACATTCGCTGCTAGCCCGGCGGCGGGCGACAATGACAAGCAGGAGATGATCATCGGTGACGAATCCTCAGTCGGCCGTGGTGATCCTTTGAACAAGCGAATGAATGGCCGTGTGTCTCATCGCTTGTCTGCTCGCCGTGATGCTGGTCCTGGTGCCCATGGGTGGTGCACCGCTCACCGATGTCGCTGCCCCGACCGCGGCAGCCGCCGTATAAGACCGGCCGATACTCCACCTCGCGAGGACCCAACACCTCTGCCTACGCGGTGTTGAGCTTCGACGACTGTCCCCGCTCCTCCGCCGCCTTCCGCCGGGTAGTCCGTCGAGCGGAGAAGCTGAACATCGGACTCGTCTTATTCCCCACCGGCCAATGCCGGCGGGCCGGTCGGTTCAGCGGCGCCTATGCCCGGCGGCACGGTCACTACGTCTTCAACCACAGCGTCTCCCACGCGGACCTGACCCGGCTGTCCTCGGCGAGGATCCGTCGGGAACTCTCCTCCCCCGGCGTGGTGACCAACTACGGCCGGCCCCCGTACGGAGCCGTGAATGCGCGCGTCAGGTCCGCGTACAAGGCCAAGGGCATGCGGATCTGGTTGTGGAACGTCGACACGAGCGACTGGCGAGGCAAGTCCCGAGCCCAGGTTGTCCGCTACGTCGTGCGGAACACCCGACCCGGGCACACGGTCTTGATGCACATGCAGTGGCGCGGTTTCAGCGGATCGGCGCTGCGCGAGATGCGCACCGGCCTGGCCCGGCGGGGAATCAAGGTCTGCCGCAACTACCCCGGCAAGGCACCAGCCAAGCCGCGCGGCGCACTGCGCTGCTGACGCCGGACGCACACTGCTAACGGCGAGGATGTCACGCTCCGTCCGGTGTCTTTGCGAGGAAGGCGCCCACCTGGTGGGCCGGAGGGTCAGCTGCCCGGGCGGTTGTCGTTGATCGTCGGTGCCGGTTGGATGGCGGGATGATGCTTCCGGAGGGACTGTCGAGCCGACCCTTGGCCAGGGCCGATTCCCGGGCGGTCTTCGCGGTGGTGGCGAGCCAGGAGCTGGCCGACGTCGGCGAGATTGTGGCCGACGAGGCCGATATTGTGGCCGATTGGCAACGGCCCTCGTTCGATGTCGGCGAGTGCACGGTCGGAGTGTTCGCCGGCGAGCAGTTGGTTGCCTACGCCGAGGTTTCTTCGGCGGATCGCGGCGACGCCGCAGTCCTTCCGGAGTTCCGGGGGCGCGGGATCGGTGGCTGGCTGGCCCGATGGATGCAAGCCAAGGCTGACGATCGCGGGTCCGAAGTGATCGGGATGCCCGTACCGCGAGGCTCGGCCGGAGACAGACTGCTGGAGTCCCTCGGATATCGGGTGCGCTGGACGAGTTGGGTGCTGCGGCTGCCGGAGGGGGCGAGAATTCCCGGCCGGGTACTGCCTGACGGCTACGCCGTACGGGAGGCGACCGAGGCGGACTACCAAGCCTGCTGGAAGGTCCTGGAGGACGCGTTTCTGGAGTGGTCGGTGCGTACCCGCGAGCCGTATGAGGACTTCCTGGCCGAGGTGCCGCAACGTCCGGGCTTCGAGCCATGGAATCTGCGCGTTGTCACCGACGCCGAGCAGGTGATCGTCGCCGCCGCCGTCATCGTGACCAGCGGGGATGGCGACAGCGCGAAGCATTCGTCGAGCGCCTTGCCACCCGCGCCGATCAGCGCGGTCGCGGGCTGGCCCAAGCGCTGCTCGTCGACTCCTTCGCCGCGGCTCGGGAACACGGCGTCACCGGCGCTGCCCTCTCGACCGATACGCGGACTGGTGCGCTCGGCCTGTACGAGAAGGTGGGGATGCGGGTCACCTCGACCTGGGTCAATCGCGCCATTGACCTCTGACGTCCACGCCATCCCGCCGGCGCGATGCACTACGGCCTTGCTCACTCCGGTTCGGGCGGATCGCGGAGGCTGAGGTGCATGCCAGCGATGCGCCAATCCTGGTCACGAATCAGGACCAGGGTGGCGCGGAAGCGACCATCGAACGGTTCGCCCTGGTGGACGCCGGCCGACTGCTGGGTGCCGATGATCAGTGCGGCGTCGCCCAGAACCCGGGCAGGCCCATCGGGAGCAAAGGCGAACGACGTGAACTCCGTCTGGTAAGGGTCACCGGGGGTGAAACGACTGAGCCACTCCTGGCGCGTGCGCAGGTAGCCGAAAGGGCCGGCGAATACGAACTCTTGATGAAGCACGGCGTCAAGGCCAATGGCGTCGCCGGCCAGCTCGGCCGCCACCCAATGGCCGACCACGTCTTGCAGATCCGTACGAGGCGTCCCGTCCATGTTTGCTCCTCAAGCTGATCGCCAGTCCGGCACCACACTGTCGAACCTCTGCGCCTCCGCGATCGGAGGATGATCGCGCACCCTACTCTGAGCGCGTGTGGGAGCAGCGGGCCTCGAGCAGTGCCGAGATCCGTACGGTCTGGCGCGCCTTCGTCGACGAGGCCGCCGACTACACCGACGAGGCGAGCGAGCACTGGGGCCTCTCGTTCATCCGGCGCGCCGACAGCTCCCTCGCGGCGGAGCTTGCCGGTCCGCGGATCGAGGCGCTGCCGATCCGCGCAGGTGTCGGGGAGTCGTACTGGGGTGTTGAACTCGCAGCACACGTCGTGATCCCGGGCGTCGACAAGACATTACTGCGCGGTGCGATCGCGGAGCTGCCGGTCGCCGACGGACGGGTGACCATCAGAGAACGCCGCTATCCGATCCCGAGCTGGGAGGAGCTCGAGCCTTTCGTCTCGCAGCTCGTAGCCGAGGGGGTGCTGGTTGCCGATGCCGACATCCGGCGGGCACTCGGCGGGGATGAGCGTGGGCTGTCCCGACGGAGCTGGCAGCGCCGGTTCTCCTCCGTCACAGGCCTTCGACGCAAGGAGATCGAGCGACTCGATCGCTGCCGCCGGGCCTACCGGCTTCTCAGTGAGGGGATACCGCCGTCCGAGGTCGCCGTCGCCGTGGGCTACGCGGATCAGGCCCACCTGACCCGAGAGCTGCGACGCATCCGAGGCGAGACGCCGGCGCGCATCCTCGCGGCGGCGAGGGAGTGAGTTCGGCGCTTTTCTTCAAGACCTCCGGACGGTCGGTCGGCAAGGGTGGAGATGCCAGATCAGACAGCCGCCAACAGGAGGACGACCATGATCACCACAGCCACGCCGCCCGGATTCTCAACGGTGAATCCGTTCTTCATCACCCGCGACGCCGACGGGCTGATCGCCTTCCTCCGGGAGGTGTTCGGCGGCGAGGAGCACCTCGATGCCCGCACGGTCGACATCGACGGCCTGCTGCTCCACGCTGAGCTCGAGGTCGGTGGCACCACGTTGATGTTCGGGGAGCGCAAGCCGGACTGGCCCTTCCTCCCGCAATTGACCCAGATCTACGTCGGCGACGTGGAGAGTGTGCTCGCGCGCGCCGAGGAGCGCGGTGCCCGGATCGTCACCCGACCGACCGACTTCTTCGGGACGGTCTTCTCCCGGATGCTCGACCCCTGGGGGAACATGTGGTGGGTGTACCAGCATGGCGAGGCCCCGGACCTGGACTGGGATTCCGCCGAAGGCGAGACCGCCTCGGGCCCAACGGAGTGGTCCGACCCGAACCTCGCGTACATCCATCGGACTCTTATCGAGGCGATGCCGTCCCTCGGCGCCGAACCCGAGGGCGGGCGAGAGCCGCGGTGACCCGCCTGACCGAATTCACCGGTCGTCGAAATTGTCCTTGACCGCGGCTGGGGCCACCGACATTGTGGCTCGGAGGCAGCGCATTCGCGTTGCGGGCGGTGTGAGGGAGTACGGGATGGTCGCGACAGTCGATCGGGGCATCGCATTGCTGCGGGGCAGTGTTGACGGCTCAGTCATCACGGTCACGGATCCGGGCTACGACGAGGCACGTAGAACGTGGAATGCCGACATTGACCGGAGACCGGCGATCATTGTTCGTTGCGCCTCGGCTGGAGACGTCGTAACGGCGCTCCGGACGGCTCGAGAGCTGGGATTGCAGATCGCGGTTCGTGGCGGTGCGCACAGCTTTCCGGGTCATTCCGCCTGCGATGAAGGTCTGGTCATCGACTTGAGCCTGCTCAACGGCGTTGTCGTGGACACCGAGGGCAAGACGGCACGGGTTCAGGGCGGGGCGCTCCTGCGCGACCTCGATGCCGCAACTCAGTCCGACGGTCTTGCGGTACCGGCAGGTCTTGTCGGTCATACCGGTGTGGGCGGGCTAACCCTCGGTGGCGGAATGGGATGGTTGAGCCGACAGGCCGGGCTGTCCATCGACAATCTGCAGTCCGCCGAGGTCGTCGTCGCCGACGGTCGGATCCTGCGGGCAAGTCCGGATGAGAACGCCGATCTGTTCTGGGCCATTCGTGGCGGCGGCGGAAACTTCGGCGTGGTCACCGAGTTCGAGTTCCGGTTGCACGAAGTCGGGCCGATCGTGCAGTTCGGGCTGTTCTTCTGGGGTCAGGAAGACGGCCAGGCCGCCTTGCGGCTGATGCGGGACGTCATCCGCGAACTCCCTCGTTCTCTGAATGGGGTTGTGGTCGCGGCGCTCACGGCGGCCCCAGCCCCGTTCGTGCCGGTTGAGCACCACGGGAAGTTGGGTTATGCCCTCTTGCTGACCGATTTCGGCGACGGCGGGGAGCACCAAAGACTCGTGGACCACGTACGCCGGCAACTGCCACCGCTCTTCGACTTCGTCACCCCGATGCCCTACGTCGCCCTGCAGTCCATGCTCGATGAGCCGAACGCCTGGGGGTCCTACGGATACGACAAGGGTGCCTACCTGGAAGAACTCACCGACGAGGTGATCGACGTGCTGACCGAGCACGGACCACAGAAGAACTCGCCGCTGTCACTGTTGATCTTCTACCGTCTTGACGAGGCCTACAGCGAGGTCGGCGAAGACGACACCGCATACAGCGGCGGTCGCTCACCGCGCTACTTCGGAACCTTCGTCGCGTTGTGCCCGACTCAGGAACTTCTGGTTCCCGAACGCGCGTGGGTGCAATCGCTGTTCAACGCCCTGCGACCCCACATGATCAGCACCGGCACCTACGTCAACGTCCTCGTCGAGGCTGACGACGCACGAATCCGCGCATCTTATGGCCCGAAATACGACCGGTTGAGCAGAATGAAGCAGAAGTACGACCCAGAGAACGTCTTTCGCCGCAACGCAAACATCAAGCCCGCCGGAGAGGCGACTGCTCAGATCTAGTCAACCTCGGCAGCAGGTCGCGGCTGCGGTTGCCAGGCAAACGATGAACATGCGGGGTTCCCATGAGCATGCCTGATAATGCCGACGGACTCAGTAACGACTGGTTGACGGCCCGTCATGCCGCCGCTGGCGCCGTCGGCCGAGCCCGGATTTCGTCGGTCGAGTTCGAGAGTGTCGGTGAGCACGGGATGACCGGGCACCTGCTCCGGCTCCGGCTCAGCTACGACCGTCAAGAGCACGGCGCCCCGTCCTCGCTGGTGGCGAAGTTCTCAGCATCCGCGCCCCAGGAACGTGCCATTGTGCACGCCTTCTTCTTGGGCGGCAATCTGCACACCCGAGATCGCCGCGAGCAAGAGGATCGACTCATCGCGACCTATTGTTCGTCGCTGAGAGAGCATGGCGTCGACGACTACGCACTTGATCAGTGCCGGCTCGACTATCGCGCTGCGCTGCTGTGCGCCGGCACCCGGTTGGCGACAGCGGTCGGCATTCACCCCGGTCTACACCCAGATCCCGGCGCCTTCTGGAATGTCGTGTTCCCCGGTACGCACAAGCGGTGGCCGACAACGACGTGGCTGCCCCGTGTTCGGAGGTGGCGGTGAGTAGTGGCGGAGCCGAACGTGCTCACGAACACCTCGTGACCGATGTCGAGAACTTGCCGTTGGCCACGTCCCGGGGGTGGATCGACAAGACGAGCATCGGAGATGAACCGCATGTCGCACGTACGACGCTTTGACCACGTCGGCATCACCGTCGCGGACCTCGACACGGTGACGGCGTTCTTCGTTGGGCTTGGTCTCGAGGTGGAGGGCACGCGGATGGTCGTGGAAGGCGACTTTCTGGACACTGTCATCGGCATCCCCGATTCCCGCACCGAGATCGTCATGCTGCGGCCGCCAGACGGAGGCACCCGGCTGGAGCTGTCTTGCTTCGTCCGGCCCGACCACGAGCCGGGGACGCCGGCCGCGATGGCCACCGAGCTGGGGCTGCGCAACGTGGCCTTCGAGGTCGACGACCTCCAGAGCGCAGTCGACCAGGTGGCCGCGGACGGGTATGGGCTGGTCGGCGGTATCGGGCAGTACGAGCAAATCTGGCGCATGGCCTACGTGCGCGGACCGGAGGGGATCATCGTGTCTTTGGCTGAGCGCATCGGCTGACGCCCACCCGATTTACTTGCCGGGATTCCGCCGGGCCAGGTAGTCCGTGGCCGTTCTCAGCCAGTCGTCGAGAGCCGGGTCACTGCTGAGCGCCCTCGCTCCGACTCGGATCCAGCCTTCGCCCATCGAGCGTCCTGCCCCCATCTCCGCCCGGGAGACGTCAGGCTCGTGGAGCAGCCGCGGATCCTCAGCTGGGTCGACTCGGACGAGCAGACTGCCGTCCTTGTACGCGGCTACGGCCATCGCGTCGTCGACCATGATTGCGACCGCACCGAACATGCGCTCCTCCCGCAGTTGCCGGCCGGGCAGCAACGCCCGTACGCGGTCGACCAGCACCCGTGACCGGTCGTCACCGGCACGACCTAGTGTCACGGGGTTTCCTGCGGCTGCGGGACGTAGCCGAGCCGGTCGAACGCGAGACGGATCTCGACGATCTGCCCGCGGCGGACGGTGAACAGCTCGCTGGCCAACGTTGCTGTCGTCGTCGCGGTCTGGGGGAAGTACCACAGCGCCACCCGGTCCCCATCGGTCATCCGGGCGTGCTCGGGGGCTCCGGTCAGCATCGGGACGAAGCTGGTGAGGTAGTCGTGCCAGTCGCTCTTCGTGGCGACGTTCTCGTCGGGGGCGAAGCAGCGGACATCATCCGAGACGTAGCTGAGGGCTCGGTCGACATCGCCGCCGGTCCAGGCTTGGTGGTAGGCCTCCACGGTCGACAGCGCGACGTTTTCAGCGGTTGGCATCAAACACTCTCCTTGGATGTGGCGGGTACGGGTTGCCAGGTGTCGGGTCGGAGCTCCTCCCCGGCGACAGCTCGGGCGAGTCGGGGCAGGAAGTGCCTCCACCCCTCGATGTGGCCGGGAACGTCGTCATCGGGCAGGTCGGTATGGACGACCTCGACCCGAGTGCCGGCGCTGGTCGCGGTCAGCTCGAAGGACACGGTCGAGGCACCGGGAGGAAGACTTTCGCTACCGGCGAATCCCCACGACACCATGACTCGTCGAGGTGGGTCGACCTCGAGGAACATGCCCCGTGCGGCGTACCCCGCGATATCGACCGCGAACTGCCCGCCGGGCACGGGCTCCAACGACGCCCACTGGCCCATCCACGAGGTCATCCCGGTGTCGGTCACCAAGAACTCGAACACCTTCTCCGGGTCGGCCTCGATGTCGATCGACGTCCGGTGCTCAGTCATCGCGGCCCGCCACGGAGGACTCCACCGCACGCTTCAAGGCGCTGAGCCGCTCAGGCCAGAAGCCGTCGAAGAACCCTTTGCCGACCGCGAGCCCCTCCACGCGGACGGCAAACAAATGACGGGTGCCTGACCGCGATCCGGTGACGAGGCCGGCGGTACGAAGCACTTTCAGATGGTGGGACACGATCTGTTGCGACAGCCCTAGCTGGGTCGCGACCTCGCCGACTGCGGAGCGCCTGTTGCGCACGACGGTCAGGATGGCGCGGCGGTTCGGGTCGGCCAGGGCGTGGAACGTCCGGTCCAGCGCCTTCGCAGCATCGCTCATTGTGCACCTCCGCCGACAGACTATATACAAACGCTTACTTGTACAAGTATGTATTCGTACTTGTCCTGGGCCTCATTTCGGTCGTCGTCGTGCCGCGCGGAACGACCGATCTGGACGTAGCGTGAAACCGGATCCAGTCGGCGGAGGTCACGATGAGCATCGATTTCAACCACACGCTTGTCCACGTGAAGGACATCTGGTCAGCCGCGCGCGAGGTGAGCGGCGTACTCGGTCTCCCTGAGCCCTCGTCCTACGGCCCATTCGCGGTGCTCCAATTCGACAACGGCGCCACGCTCGACTTCATCGAGGATGTCGGTGAGATCAAGGCCCAGCACTATGCCTTCTTGGTCGGCGAAGACGACTTCGACGCCATCTGGGACCGACTCAAGGAGCAGGGTCGCCAGTGGTGGGCCGACCCGCACAAACGCCGGCCGGGAGCGATCAACCACGAAGACGGTGGCCGTGGCCTGTACTGGCAAGGCCCGGACGGACACTGGCTGGAGATCATCACTCGCCCGTACGGCAGCGGGAGCTGATGCTCACCGCGATCAAGTAGGGGTCCTGATCGACGCATCTCAAGCGTTTCGGAACCGGACGGCGAGCACGACCCAGACTGCGCAGAACGCGGCGAAGAATACTGCGATACCCCCGGTGATGATCGCACCGAGCCAGACTCCCGTGACCGAGTCGATCACGGCGTCCGTCGGGTCGTTCGCGCGATAGCGAACGTCGATGCGGTCCCCCTTCTCATGTTCAGGCGGGTTGCTGGCTGTGCCGGACACGAAGATCACCTGCCGTCCGTCGGCCGTGGCGAAGCGCACCCGCGGCGCGTACACGGTCGTGCAGGTCCGGTACCCGTCGTTGTCCTCGTCACAGCTCTGGCGCGAGACGAGACCGATCACCTGGCCCGAGGCGACACTGCTGTCGGCGAGAAAGGCTTGGGTACGGACGACGATCACGCCACAGATCGCTGCCAGGATGACTGCGGCGGCGCCGAGAATCACCGCCACGATCCGGGCTGCCCGGCCGAACGACATATGTTGACGGTAGCCAAGTTTCGGCACCCGCGCCGACCCCGACGGAGGGTTCGTCGAGCAGGTCTCATCCAACAGCAGCTACTCAAGTTCGGGCCAGCTAAGAGAGTCGTTGAACGTCCAGCTTCGACTCGACCGCGGCCCCTGTGCTGTCCCGGCTCACGTGGTACGCGCCGGCGTCGTCATTCTCGGCCAAGGCTTGGGCCATCGTGGTGCCGCGGTAGAGCAGGCCGGCTCCGTCGTCGGTGGCGTAGCCGGGCGGAAGCGTCCCGTCGGCGACGAGGGAGTGGTAGAGCGGGCGCCGCTGTGGGTCACTGTCGTAGTGCACCCCATTGGAGTGGGGCAGCAGGGCCAGGCCGTTCGTCACCGGTCGCAGCTCGGGCCCGTAAGAGTCGGTGGTGCCGCCGACGTGCCAGCACAGCGACCCCGCGGAGACGCCGGTCAGCACCACCCCGGCCTGCCACGCCTCCTGGAGAACGACATCCAGACCATGCAGCCGCCACAGAGCTAGCAGCCCGGCCACACTGCCGCCCCACACCCAGATCACGTCTTGGGCGAGCAGGTGCGCGTGAGCGTCGGCCAGGTTAGGCATCGGCAACAGCGCCACGTGGCTACCGGTCCAGCCCTCCCGCCAAGCGTTGTCGTAGAAGGTAGCGACGAGTCGGCCGTCATCGCCGCAGGCGGTGGCCAGGAAGCACACCCGAGGTGCCCGGCCGCTCACCTGGGCCAAATCGACCGCGTACCGGGTCAACGGCCCCACCTCCCAGTGAAGCCGGGCCGAGTCGGTGAATCCGCCGGATGTCGCAAGAATGGTTGGGGTGTCGGCGGGCACCCACCGACCCTAGCGAGATCCCGAACCTAGGGTGCGCCTGCAGGGTTTCGGTCACCGCCTCGACCTGCGGTGTGCGCAATCCATCTCGAGCGGACGGACACGCCGACTTTGTGGCTCAGTCGGCATGTCGTCGCGCTCGAGTTGGGAAACGTACGAGACGCGGCCGCCCTCAGCTGGTCAGGCCCAGGCCGCGGCGGCCGATCTCGTTCAGCTGGCTCTCGGCGAACCGGTTCGGCCAGTCGGCTTCGTAATTCTCCTCGGGGAAGTCCGACGGACTGTTCCCGGCCAAGAAGGCCTCGCGGACCGAAGCGGCGTACGTTTCGTTCTTCTCACACCACGGCGCAGCGGGGATGTACATCACGTTTCCCCAGCCTTGCTGGTTCTGCACCGGTGCGACGGCGTGGATCATGTCGCAGTGCCACCAGACCGAGTCGCCGGGCTGGACGCTGGGGATCGCCGACAGGGCCTCGGTCAGGATCGGGTGGAACTGCTCGTTGACCGGGAAGGTGCGGTTGATCTGAACGCCGCACATGTCGTCGTCGGCGACGTCGTCGAGCAGCGGCCGCAACATCAGGTACGCCATCACCTTGGGAATCGGCACCGTGTGCAGGACTCCTTGGTCGTTGCGCATTTCGCTGAGCGCGGTCCAGCCCTGGAAGGTCCGGAACGCCGAGCACATGGTCGAACCCGGGTACTGCGCGGCACTGGTCCGGTACGAGGCGTCCCACGGGTCGTAGGCCGCGAAATCCCCGGCGAACAGGTGCCGGAAGTGTCGCTGATAGCCCTCCGTCATCCACAGGTCCAGCGTGCCGGGATCGAGATGGGTACCCAGGCCGCCGGAGTCCGCACCCGGCGGCCGGCGCCGGATGCGATCGGGATACAGGCTGTCGTGGTCCGGCTCGAACCAGCGGACACCGTCGGTCTCGGAGATCCACTGGGAGTTGAGGAACGCCTGGGCGGCCGCCATCCGCGGATGCTGACGCGCCTCCATCTGCGCGCCGGACCAGTACACGGGGTAGATCTCCGGCTTGGACATCTCCAGGGTGCCGAAGAAGTCGTCGGCCGGCCCGGTGTAGCGCTCGAAGAAGGCATTGGTGTCGACGTAGTCGACGATCTGGGCGTCCCAGCGCTCGGCCTGCGCGCGGTCGAAGTGTCCGCGGATGACGGCGCAACCGCGACGTTTGAGCAACGCCAACGTGTCCGGAGTCACGGTGCCCGCCTCGATGTCGGCGTAGTCGATCACCGGCCACACCTCCTCACCCCGCTCCCGGGTGGCGACGATGTCGGCGATCTCGACCCGGAGGAAGTCCTCTATCTCGGCCACGACCTCGTCCACCGTTCGTCCCGAGGCCGCGATCTGCGCCCGAAGCGCCCGCTTGATCTCCGTGATGGCCGCCGGGATGTCGTCGGGGATGGTCTCCCAGTGCGGGAGCACCGTGCTGGTGTCCGTGCTGGTGTCCGTGCTGGTCCCGGTTGCCGTCGTCTGGTCCGTGGCGGGGGTCATCCTCGTCCTCCATTGATTAGTAAGGGATCTTTACTTGCGCCTTCGGCCATCGTACGACGTGATGGCGTAAACTGCAAGGAGTCCTAACAACTAGGAGATCGACGTGTTGAAAAAGGCTGAGCGGCGACTGCCCTCACTCGGACTGTTGAGCGAGCTGACCGACCGGCACGTGTTGGAACAGCTCCTCACCGCCGATGGGCTGACGCGGGCCCAACTGGCGCAACAGACCGGCATCTCCAAACCCACCATCTCGGAATCGGTTCGACGCCTCGTCGACGCCGGCGCGGTTGCCGACTCGGGCGAGCGTACGAGTGGTCGGGGGCCGGCCGGGGCCCTCTACCGGATTCGCGATGATGTCGGGTCCGCCCTCGCCGTTTCGGTGGGGCCCGACGGCGTTCTGGTCGAGGTGGTCGATGTGCGGGGACGGCCGGTCCATTCGAGCCGTCGTCCGGTGGCGGTGCCCGTCTCCGCTGCCGCGCTGGAGCCGCGCCTGATCGAGGACCTCGACCGGGCGGTCACCGTTGCGCACGGCCCCCTGATCGCGGCTGCCGTCAGCCTGGCCGGGCCGGTCGACCAGCGCTCGGGTCGCCTCATCCATCTGCCCAACTCCCCCTTCCTCACCGACGAACTCGACGCCCGCCGACTCCTCCTCGCCCACCTGCCGACCGGGATTCAGGTCGAGATCGACAACGACGTCAACTGGGCGGCCGTGGCCGAACACGATCAAGGTCACGCTCGCGATCTGGGCGACTACTTCTTCTGCTATCTCGGCGCCGGCCTCGGCGGAGCGATCACGGTCGGAGGCGAGCTGCTCCGCGGGCATCGCGGGTTCGCCGGCGAGATCGCGCACGTCCGTACGCGCGGTCCAGGTGGTCGCACGCTCCGGCTGGTGGAGTGCTTCGAGGGGTGGGAACTCTTTCAGCCCCACACCGACGCCATCGACGTGCCGCGAGTGCAATCCGTACTCGCCGGTGGAACCGCCGCCGACCGTCGCCTCCGGACGGCGATCAGCCGCAGTGTCGCCATCGCGCTGGCCTCGATCGTCGCCCTGCTCAACCCTGGTGGGATCGTGCTGGGCGGCCCATGGGGCGGGGAACCGGCGTTCGTGGCCTTGGTCCGCGCCGAATTCCGACAATTGAGCGCCGTCGAGATCGAGATCCGTCCGGCCGCGATCGGGGCAGAGGCTCCGCTCATCGGGGCTCGGGTCTTCGCGCTCGACCGCGCCCGGCAGATTCTGACGGGGCGACGATAGGGGTGCTGCCCGGGTCCGGGCCGAGGGTCAGGCCAGCACACCGGCGGCCCGAGCCGGCTCGGCGTACGCGGCGGCGAGGGAACCGATGGTCTCGTGGGCATTGAGGCCACTCGGGTTGGGCACCACCCACAGCTCGGCGCCCGCCAGCTGCTCCGGCTGTCGACCGGCGCTCGCCTTCGGTCGGGCGAACGCCGTACGGTATGCGGTCACGCCGGCCACCGCGATCACCCGCGGCCGGTGCTCGGCGACGAACGCGGTCAAGCGCTCCGACCCGGCGCGCAACTCGGCGCGGGACAACTCGTCGGCCCGGACGCTGGCCCGGTTGACCAGATTGGTGATCCCGATCCCCCGGCCCACCAGGTAGTCGCGGTCGTCGTCGGTCATCCCACCGGCCCGGTCCAGCTCGTGATCGACGATGCCGGCCATGCCGCAGGGCCGGGTAGAAACGGTTGCCGGGGTGCGCGAAGTGGGTCTGGGTGGCCGCGGTCCACAGGCCGGGATTGATCCCGACGAAGAGCAGCCGCAATCCCGGGCCGACCAAGTCGGGCACGCCGGCGTTCCGGAAGGACTCCAGCTCGGCGCGGCTGAAACTCGGCACTGATCCAGTCCCGACTCAGCCCCCGGCGCCCGCCGGCGCTGACCGCCGACCATCGAGGCCATCATCGCGTACACCTCGTCGATGGCCTGCTTGACGGCAGCCGCCGCCCAGTCCCCCTCAGTGAGCGTCTTGGCCTTCGCCTTGAGGGCCTTCTTGTCCTCCCTCTTGTCACCGGTCGAGACCACCTTGGTGAGCTGCCCGGTGATCTGCAGCAACGCGATCAGCGCCACCGTGCGCTCCGTGGGCGTCGCGTCACCGACCAGACTGGACTGGAGTCGGGCCAGGACCTCCTGCTCGGGCCCGGGATCCGCGGTCGGCCAGCGCCGGAGCCCCAGCACCTTGCTGCGCTCCTCCCCCAGCGCGCCCGCCGCCACCAACCGCGCGACCAGCCGGTCCAGCAGCCCCTTGGTGATCCGCTTGCCCGACATGTCGCTGATCAGGTCCTTGACCTTGACGTCTTCGCGCTGCTCGACCGCCGCCAACGCCGCGTCCAGTTCGGCATCGTCGGTGGGCTTGGTGTCGGTGATGGTGATCCGGCCGCGCCGCCGCCAACCCGCGTCGTGCGGAGTGACACCGATTCGTCTCCATCAGGGCCAGCTCGACCAGAAGGGCCGCCCCCAGCGCCGGTGGCAGCTTCTCGCTCGACAGGGTCTTCTTGCCCGACTCGTCGTCCAGGCACAGCAGCAAGAACTCCTCGGCAAGTAACACAGACCGACCGTACCGGCCGATTCGGGCGTGTGTTGAGATAGGGCATGGCATCCGGGTCGGAACCCGCCCCCCTCACACTCTCGTACCCGGTGGTCGAACAGACGCTGGACAACGGTCTACGGGTCATCTCCAGCCCGGATCACAGCACTCCATCGGTGGCGGTCAATCTCTGGTACGACGTCGGCTCCCGCCACGAGGAGCGCGGACGGACCGGCTTCGCCCACCTCTTCGAGCACGTCATGTTCCAGGGTTCGGCGTCCGTGGGCTCCGGTCAGCACATCAACCTGATGCAGGCGGCCGGCGCGTCCGTCAACGCCACCACCTGGTTCGACCGGACCAACTACTTCGAGACCCTGCCCACCGGGGGGCTGGATCTGGCCCTGTGGCTGGAGGCGGACCGGATGGGCACCCTGCTCGACGCACTCACCCAGGCGAACCTCGACAACCAGCGCGAAGTGGTCAAGGAGGAGAAGCGGCAGCGCTACGACAACGTCCCGTACGGCGACGTCATGATCCGGCTGATCGAGCTCACGTTCCCTGCCGACCACCCGTACGGGCACAGCACGATCGGATCGATGGAGGATCTGGACGCTGCCACTCTCGAAGATGTCCGCAGCTTCTTCGCCACCCACTACCTGCCGAACAACGCCGTCCTCACCCTGGCCGGTGACGTCGATCCGGAGACCGCGTTCGCCAAGGCGGCCACCTACTTCGGGTCCCTGCCCCGGGGCGCGGAACCGGCCGATCCCGACGAGACGCCGCTACCTCCGCTGGCCGGCCACCCTCGTCAGGAGACGTCCGCCGACGTCCCTGCTCACGCCGTCTACTTCACCTGGCGACTGCCGGCGACCGGCACCGGCACCACCAACAGGGCGTTCGATGCGCTCGACCTCGCCTTCACCGTGCTGGGCAGCGGCCAGACCTCGCGCCTGCATCGGGCGCTGGTCCGCAATCTGGAGCTGGCCGAGTCCTCCTCGGCCAGCACCATGGGTCTGATCGGCGGCAACTCCTTCGGCTTCGCCTACGCCCGCGCTCGTGATCAGGTCAGTCCCGAACAACTGGAGGCGGCCCTGATCACCGAGATCGACCGGTTGGCGAACGACGGGCCCACCCCGATCGAGTTGCGTCGGGCCAAGGCCCAGTACGAGCGGCACTGGCTGCACGAGCTGGCCCGGATCGACTCTCGAGCCGACGCCATGGGCGAGTACGCCACCCTGCACGGCGACCCGCGTCTGATCAACACGCGCACGGTCGACGTCGCGTCGGTCACCGCGGAGCAGGTCGCCGAGGCGGTGGGCGCCTGGCTGGGCAGCGACCGTCGGGCCACCCTGGTCTACCGGCGAACCGACCGATGACCGCACCCGCAGTCCGGCTCGCGCACGCTCCGCGCCCTCTGGCTCGGTCGTCCTCCCTCGCTTCCGAAAGGCTGCGCCCGTGACCGGGCGGCCGCAGCCGGAGATCGCGCCGCCCCCGGACTGGGCCTTCCCGACCCCGCAACGGGCGCGGTTGAGCAACGGCATCGACGTGCTGGTCTTCGATCTGCCCGGACAGCACGTCATCGCGGCGCATCTGATCTTCGACTGCCCGCTCAGCGCCGAGGACCGGGCCCTCGAGGGCGTGGCCACGATCTGCGCGCGGACCCTCGACGAAGGCACCCGGACCCACGGCGGCGAGGAGTTCGCCGAGCTGCTCGAGACCGAAGGGGCCGGCTTCGGCATCGACGTCAGTCTCTCCGGCCTGCAGACGGTGCTCGACGTACCGGCCGGCCGGCTGGACGCGGCGTTCGCGCTCTTCGCCGAAGCCATCCGGGAGCCGGCGTTCCGGGCCGAGGACGTGAATCGTCACGTCCAGCTGCGCCTGGCCGAGATCGAGCAGGCCCAGGCCAATTCGGCCCAGACCGCGGCGATTGCCTTCCGCCGGGCCGTGTTCGCCGATGATCGTCGGGCGGCGCGGATGAGCGGCGGTGAACCCGAGACGGTGGCCGCGGTCACGCCCGAGGCCGTCCGCGCCTTCCACGCCGATCACTTCGGCCCGTCGGGCGCCACGTTGGTGCTGGCCGGCGAGTTCGCCTCCGACCCGTTGGCCATGGCCGAGCGCCACCTGGGCGGCTGGACCAACGAGGGACAGGTCGCAGTCGTCCACGAGGCAGCCCGCCCGGCGCCCCAGACCTCCGTGCTGATCGACCGGCCCGGTGCGGTCCAGGCCGACCTCCGACTGGGCGGCTTCGCTCCCGACCGCAAAGATCCGCGGTGGGCCGACCTGACCGTGGCCTCCTACGCGATGGGCGGCGCCTTCCTGTCCCGCCTCAACGCCGTGCTGCGCGAGGAGAAGGGCTACACGTACGGAGTCCGGCTCAATTTCGGACCGCTGCGCACCGGCGGCTCGTGGGCGGTCCAAGGATCCTTCCGGACCGAGGTCCTCGTGGACGCCGTGGCAGAAGCCCGGCGCCTGCTCGACGTGGCCGACGCGCCCTTCACCGCGGCTGAGGTGGAGGCGGCGGTCTCTTTCTTCGTTGGCCTGTCGCCACTGCGTTACGCCACTGCGGACGGGGTCGCCGATCAGGCCGCCACCCAGGTCCTGGCCGATCTGCCGGACGGGTACGTCGATCAGAGTCTGGCGGAGCTGCGGGCGGTGACGGCGGGATCCGCGACCAGCGCGTACCGCTCGGTGGTGGATCTGGAGGACGTCAGTCTGGTGGTGGTCGGTCACGCCGAGACCTTGGCCGACGGTCTCCGCGACTCAGGGTTCACGGATCTGGAGATCCGTCAGGCCTGAGCTCGTGCCGACTGGCGGCGTGCGGCCCGGGCAACGGGCCTGCGGGGTCAATTGCGACGTTGCGGTCGAAGACGACCCCGGGCGAGGGACCTGGCAGGGTCGTTTGCGGCGTTGCGGTTGAAGACGACCCGCGGAGGGGGACGGTCTTGGTCGGGGTGGTGGGGCGAGCGGGGTGGTGTCCCGCCGGACCCGCCCTCGGCCCCGGCTAGGGTCGGAGCATGCAATGTCCCGTTGACCAGACTGTCCTGCAGATGTCGGAGCGCAGCGGAGTCGAGATCGACTACTGCCCTACCTGCCGAGGCGTATGGCTCGACCGCGGCGAACTCGACAAGATCCTCGACCGGGCCGCGGCCGAGTCGCCGGCCCCCTCCGGACCGCCTCCCGACCCGCGCACCGAGTCGGTCGGGTATCCGCAGCAGCCGTACAACCCCGGCTATCAACAGCAGTACGACCAGCCCCACCAACAGGGCTACCGGAAGGACTACGACCCGCGCTACCAGCAGAAGCGCAAGAAGCGGTCCTTCCTCGACGACATCTTCGACTGAATCCCAAACTACTGTTGAAGTTCTTGTCACTACATATGTAGTATGATCTCGTGGCGAGCCGTCGCGAACTGATCCTGGATTCTGCGTTGGGTATCGCGGGCGAGCAGGGCCTGCACCGGATGACCCATCGGGCCGTCGACGCCGCCGCCGGGTTGCCGCTGGGCTCGACGTCCAACTACTTCCGCACCCGCGAGGATCTGCTGACGGCGGTGATCGAGCGCTTCGCGCAGCTCGAACGCGGCGACTGGGACGACATCGCCGCCGTTTCCCATCCCGTCAGTGCCGCTGAATTGAGCGGCGTGATGGCCGAATGGGTTCGCGGCGCCGTCGGCGTGCACCGATCGGTGACGGTGGCCCGCTACGGCTTTCTCGTCCAGGCCGCCCTGGACCCCTCCTGGCAACGGCTGCTCGCACCGGGGGCCGACCGGGTCAACACCTGGGCCACCAACTGGTTCCGCACCGTGGGCTCTGCGGCACCCGAACGCGACGCACAGATGATCATGGCGATGGTCGACGGGATGGTGTTGCATCAGCTGTCCCATCCCGACCCCGCCTTCGATCCGTACGTCCGCCTCCGCACGTTGATCGACACCCTCATCCCCCCAGTCACGACAGGAGAACGTGATGGACGAGAACGCGATCTGGTCGGCGATCGATGATCAACGGCTGCGGCTGACCGACCTGCTGGACCAACTCTCGGACGAGGAGTGGCAGACCCCGTCACTCTGCCCCGGCTGGACGGTCCGCGATGTGGCGGCGCACCTGACCATGGCCCAGGCCGGCATCGGGGAGATCCTGATGATGATGATCAAGATCCGCGGCGACGGGGACCACAAGATCCTCGAGAGCGCTCGGCAGCGTACCTGGCCGACTCCGAAGATCATCGCCTCGATCCGCGGCATGGTGGGATCGCGGCGACACATTCCCGTCGTCACCTGTCGAGAGACCCTGATCGACATCCTGGTGCACAGCCAGGACATCGCGGTGCCACTCGATCGCCGTCTCGACCTCCCGGTCGACGCTGCCGCCGAGGCCGGGAGCCGGTGCTGGTCCACCACATACTTCCGGCCCTTGGAAAGACTGCAGGGCTTCCGGCTGGTGGCCACCGACACGGACTGGACGGTCGGCGACGGCCTCGAGGTCCGGGCCCCGATCGACGCCCTGTTGCTGATCCTGACCGGACGACTGGTCGCCCTGCCCCGGGTCACCGGTCCGGGGGCCGACGCCCTCAGCGGACGGCTGGCCAACGCAGCCAGCTGACGGCCAGGATGGGGTGGCGACGAAGATTCTGTTCACCAGCACGCCGCTCTCGACACCGTGTTCGTCGAGGAGGGCTACACCGCCGCGGCTCGCCGGCTGCGCGAGGAGATCAACGCCATGCCCTCGGCTGACCAGGTGCTCGCAGACCTGCTGCCGCCGCGCTGAGCAGTCAGGCGGCCACAGGCGTTGACGAGGTCAAACCCTCGACCACCAGGTTCGCCGACGGCATGGCGGCGATCTGCCGCCGCACCTGGTCGGCGGCCGCCGCGTAGTGCGGATCGGCCAGCAGGGCTGCGACGGCGTCTCCGACCCGGTCCGACCTCAGCTGATCGGGCGTGATCATCCCTCCCACCCCGGCTGCGCTGACCGCCCGCCCGTTGGCCTGCTGGTCCGCGCCCACCGGCAAGATCAACTGCGGCAGGCCGTACGCGGCGGCGCCCAGGGTGGTGCCCGAGCCGCCGTGGTGAAGGACGAGGTCGACCAGCGGAAGAATTCGGCCCTGGTCGACGAAGGCCTCGAGATGGATGTTTTCCGGGGTGGGGCCGAGGTCTGCCGGGTCGATCGGGCCGAGAGCCAGCAGCACATCGACGTCGGAGCCGGCGAGAGCATCGATGACCAGCCGCATCGTCGCGCCCGTACCGAAGATCGTGCCGAGGGTCAGATAGACGACGGGCCGCGGGGAATCGGTCAACCACCGCGGGGTCGCGCCATGGGGGTCACGCCACGGCACCGGTCGGATCGCGGTGCTCGCGACCGGAAGCCCCGGCCCGGTGCGCAGGCGAGAAGGGAAGGGATCCAGGAATCGGGCCGGGCGGAGATCTTCGGTGGACCGCAGACCGAAATCCGCCAGCAGCTCGGGCACGGTCGGCGACCGGTCGGGATCGAACGTCTCGACGGCGTCGCCTGCGACGATGCCGTGGGCCACGGCGGGGATGCCGGTCACGGCCGCCGCCAGCGCCGCGCCGACCGCGGTCTGTTCGTAAATCACCAGGTCCGGTGCCCACGCGGACAAGACGGACAGCAGCTCGGGTGCGTTCCGGCGCGGCAGGGCGTCGAGGAACAGTTCAGCCTGAGCGGCCCGATTCGGTCCGCCGTCGGCCATCCGCGGCACCGGTCCGGCGAAGATCTCCCGCGCCACCTCGAGGGGGCCGGCCCCGGCCGCCCGGGCCGGGAACCCTTGAGCCTCCAGCACCGGCACGTACGTCGATCCGGTGGCGAACACGACCTCGTGTCCGGCGGTCCTGGCTGCCGCTGCCAGCGGCAGGAGTGGCCAGAGATGTCCGTACGCCGGCAGGCCGCAGAACAGCCAGCGCTGCGGTCGTCCGGGGTCGCGGCGGCTCTCGAGCCCGCCCGCGAAGCGGTGCGAGGTGAACAGGATTGAGGTGGTGTGCAGCATGCCTCCAACGATCCCGACGGCGGGCCGGTGTTCCATCCGTAGCCGCTACGCAAACCGACGCGGCCCCTACCGATCCGCCGGAGCCTGAGACGCGTGGTCGTGCGCTTCGGTTACCTCCCCATCGCCTTCAGCGCCCGCTGAACGGCGGCCTCGGCCTCCTTCATCTTGGCCTGGTAGGTGGCCAGATCCTTGGCGGCGAGCGCCTTGTCGGCGTCCCCGAAGGCCTTCTCGGCCTGACTGAGGGCCTGGGTGGCGGCCGTCGGATTGGCCTTACCGTCCGGGGTGGTCGGCGCGGTCGGTTCGGCGGGCACCTCGTTCTCGCCCGTCGCGGCGCCGGAATCACCGTCGAAGACCTGGTCGAGGGCCTGGGCCAGGGTGTCGCCGATGCCCACGGACTGACCGAATCGCACCATCACGAACCGCAGGGCCGGATACGAGCCGCTGCTGCCCTGCCGTTGCGTGTAGACCGGTTGCACGTAGAGCAGACCGCCGCCGACCGGCAAGGTCAGCAGGTTGCCGAACTGCGCGCTGGCGGCACCCTGGTTCAGGAACGGTCGCAACCGATCAGCGACGACCTCGTTGGTCACCATGGCGTTCGCCGTCTGCCCCGGCCCGTCGATCTGGGTCGCATCCGACATCCGCAAGATCCGCATCCGCCCGTAGTCCGGACTGGCCGCGTCCGCGTTCACCGCCATGTAGGCGGCGAGGTTCTGCCGACCTCGGGGCACGTAGACGCTGGTCAGCGAAAAGATCGCCTGCTGATCCTTGGGCCACTTGACCGACAGGTAGTACGGGAGTCTCCTTCGCCGTGCTGTTGGCTCCCGCGACCGGGTCCTTGGGCACCTCCCACAGGCCCGACTGCAGGTACCAGTTGTAAGGATCGGTCATGTGGTAGCGCGCCAGGATCTCCCGCTGCACCTTGAACATGTCCTGCGGGTAGCGCAGGTGGTTGAGCAGATCGGAGGAGATCGCGTCCTTGTTCAGCACGACTCCCGGGAACGCCTTGCGCCAGGTCTGCAGGACCGGGTCCTTATCGTCCCAGGCGTACAGCTTGACCGTGCCGTCGTAGGCGTCGACCACGGCCTTCACCGAGTTGCGCATGTAGTTGACGCTGGTGTCCGGCTGCGCCACCACGTTGTTGCCCTGGGTGCTGGTCAACGAGTCCGAGGTGACCTGATTCAGGTCGACGCGCTGGCTGTACGGGTAGGAGTTCGAGGTGGTGTACCCGTCGACGATCCACACGATCCGGCCCTCGACCACGGCCGGATAGGCGTCGCCGTCCACGCTCAGCCAGGGCGCCGCCTTCATCACGCGCTCGCGCGGCGTCCGGTCGTAGATGATCTTCGACGCCTCGTTCACCCGGTCCGACAGGAGCAGGTTCACGTCGGCGAACTTGGCGGCGTAGAGCAACCGGTTGAACAGGCCTGCCGATCGGCACCCCGCCCGTGCCGGTGTAGGTGAAGGTCTTCGGGTTGCCCCCCTCCCCGCCTCCGGGTGTGTCGAGCTCGATCGGTTGCGCGTCTGCTGGCGCGCCGACGATGGAGTAGTCGTTGTGCACTTCACCGAAGTAGATCCGCGGCTCCGCCTCCCCGATTTTTCCGGTGGGCGGGATGTCCTTGGCGATCCAGTCCGGCTCCCCACCGCTCTGCCGGCGGTTGCCGTAGGCCGCCACCGCACCGTATCCATGGGTGTAGACGGTGCGGAGGTTGTTCCAGTTCTTGCCTTCGACGCCGGCCAGGTCCATCTCCCGGACCGCGACCACCGCGTCGGTCTCGGTGCCGTCGATGGTGTAGCGATCGACGTCGAGGGTCTTCGGGAACGAGTAGTAGCCGCGGACCTGTTGCAGCTGCTCGTACGCCGGGCTGACGACGGCCGGGTCGATGAGCCGGATTCCCGGAAGGGCTTCGGCGTCGGCCTTCAGCTGGCCGGCGGTCGCCGTCGTCTTGGCGGAGTAGTCGAGAATCACCGCCTTGTCCACCCCGTACGCGGCGCGGGTGGCGGCGATGTTGCGCTCGATGTAGGGCCGCTCCTTGTCCGGCTCGTTCGGGCGGACACTGAAGTACTGCACGGCCCCGGGGTAGACGACCCCGAGCACGATGGCCGACAGCAGCATCAGGGTGAGGCCGATGGTCGGCACCACCCAGCGCCGCAGCACGGCGTTGGCGAAGAACAACAAGGCGCAGATCACGGCGATCACCGCCAGGATCACCTTGGCGTCCACGGTGGCGTTGGCGGCGGTGTAGTTGATGCCGGTGAAGATCGGCACGCTGGCCACTTCGAGGCCGTACTGGTCGAACCAGTAGTCCACGCCCTTCACCAGCACCGCCAGGCCGACGAGGATGGACAGGTGCGCCTGAGCGGCCGGACTGCCGCCCCGCCCGGGCCCGCTGAAACGCAGGGCCCCGGTCAGGTAGTGCACGATGGCGGACACGATGGCGGCGAACCCGAGCACGGCGAAGGCGAACGACAAGACGAAGCGCCACCACGGGTAGTCGAAGACGAAGAAGCCGACGTCGAGGCCGAACTGCGGGTCGGTCACCCCGAACGGGGTCGCGTTCCGCCAGGCGAGATAGGTCTCGACCTGACCGGCCGCCGCACCGCCGGCGAACAACCCGACCAGCACCCCGAGCCCGACCATGATCCAGATCGCCCGGGCCTCGAGCAGCTCGCGGTACCGCTCCAGCAGCTGGCTACCGCCGCCGGCCGGACGCAGTCGCGGGCGGATCCGGTAGGCGATGGCGGCGTTCGCCACCACGACCGTGGCCATGATCAAGCCGAAGGCGGCGAACAAGCCGATCCGGGTCAGCAGCATCGTGCTGAACACCGGCCCGTAGTCGAAAGAGTTGAACCACAGCCGGTCGGTCCAGAAGTTGACGAAGATCGCGAAGGCGACGACCAGCACGGCGACGATCACCAGGGTCGGAAGGATCGCGCTACGCCGTCCGCGGATCCGAAGGGTACTCACTCGCGGTCACTCCTGTCGTTCGCTGGCCTGCTCGGAGGCCCTCCCGACCGCGCCGACATCGGTGTCGCTCGGCAGTCCAACCGGGATGTTGTCAGATCAGCGTATGCGCGAGCACCACAGCCAGCCCGGGAACGAGGTCTTCGGCGGCCAGAAGTTCATCGGGTTGTGACGCCAACCGACCCAGTCCGTGCCGACGCCCGTCACGATCGACCCCGACAACGACGCGCACCTCCTGGCGTTCCGGATGGGTGGCCACGTACGCGATCGCCGACTCGTCCTCGTCCGGGATGCCGGCTTCGACGGTGCTCGGCAGGAACGACCGGACGAGGCTGACGGCGCATCCGGACACGGTGGGGGGCCAGCTGATCCGGGCCAGGTCGGCGATGAGGTCGTCGGTCGGAGCGAAGTCATCCTGCTCGATGGCACTGAGGGCGTCGGGCCACCCACCGGAACCCGATCGCGGCCCACCCAGGCTGCCGGCCAGCTCCGGTTCGGCGGCCAGTAGCTCTGCGGTCCGGACCAGCGCGAACAGCCGCGGCGGCTGAGCCCATCCGTCGGCGGCGATGTGCCGGTCGAGTTCGAGCAGGGCGGCGATCAGCGCGGAAGACCCGGAGTTGGTCCCTCCGCTGGCCCCGCTACTGACTGATTCGGCCGTCACGGGCAGCTGGGGGTGTCGGCGGAGCGGTCCTCAGCCAGATCCTCGACCGCGTCGATCGCCTCCTGGAGCGTTGACACCCGGACAAGAGTGAGATCGGTGTCCAGACCGGCGAGGTCGTCGCAGTTGACGGCCGGAACCAGGAAGACGCTCGCACCGGCGTCGGCCGCTGAGGCGACCTTCTGCTGCAGCCCCCCGATGGCGCCCACCTGACCGTCCGGTGAGATCTGCCCGGTGCCCGCGACGTGCAGATCGCGCAGCAGATCCCCGGGGGTGATCTTGTCGTAGATGGCCATCGCGAAGACCAGGCCCGCACTCGGGCCGCCCAGCTGCTGGCCGAGGTCGAAGCGGATGGTGGGGGCATATCGGTAGCCGTCCCCGACCGTGATACCGACGAAAGCGGCGCCCTCCTGGGTGCCGGATTCCACCGAGGTGACCGAGACCTGCTTCGGCACCTTGTCCCGCAGCACGCTGAACTCGACCACCTCGCGCGGACGATGGGTGCGGATCTGGCGGCCGACCGACTCGTTCGAGACGGTCGCGACCCCGTCCACCGACTGGATCAGGTCGCCGGGCAGCAGCCGGTTGTGGGCCGGCCCACCGACGGTGACGGAGGCCACAGCAGGCATCTTGGTCACCGGCTGCCCGGCTGCGCGGAGTGCCGAAACGACCGCGTCGCTCTGCGAAGAATCCATCATCTGGGTCTCGGCCCGCTCCACCTCGTCGGCCGACTGGCCCGGCGGATAGACCGAATCCCGCGGCAGGGTGTCCCGATTGGGCAGCCAGTACCCGGCCAACGCTTCCGGCAGGGTCAGCCGGGAGTCGGCGGCCGTCCCCGAGACGATGGTGAGATCCAGCCGTCCGGTCGTGGGGTGGGTGGGCGTGCCGGCCACCGAGATGATCGGCTGATCGTTGACCGTCCCCAGCGTGTTCTCGGTGCCGCCGGGCCCCCAAGCCACGAAGGGAACCGGGAGCACAGCCAGCAAGACGGCGAAGGTGACGAACAGGCCCGCGGAGACGAAAGCGGTCCAGGTCTGCCGGGTCATGCCCGTCCCGTCACGGCAGGCCGACCCAGCCGGTACCGCCGGAGGCGAACTGCTGTTCCTTCCAGATCGGCACCTGCGCCTTGATCTCGTTGATCAACTCGGTGCACGCCGCCAGCGCGGCACCACGATGTACGGCGCCGGCGGCGACCACCACGGCCAGGTCGCCGACCTCGAGGTGGCCGATTCGGTGCTCGACCGCGACGGCCAGCACGTCGTGGCGCCCAGCTACGCGCTCAGCGCAGGCCAGCAGACCGGCCTCCGCGCTGGGGTGGGCGGTGTAGTCCAGGGCGACCACGTCGGCGCCTTCGTCGACGTCGCGTACCACGCCGACGAACAACCCGACTCCTCCGACCGAACGGTCACGCACCAGTCCCAATACGGTGTCCACACTCAGCGGGTCGGCGCTGATCCGGGCCAGCCGGATCCGCTCCGGTCGCTGCGTGGACATGACCGAAACCCTACCCAGCCGTTCCGCTCACAGCGATCAGTCGGGCTCCAGCGGGGTCTCCGGCAGTGTCCACGCGTACCGTTGGAGGACGACAAGCCAACAGGAGTGAGTGCCATGGCCGACGATCGGCATCCGGACTCCGCCGGCCCGCCGGAGGACGAGTCCATGCCGGCGGATCCGTTCCCGCCCGGGCAGGGATCGGACGCCGGCGATCAGCCCGCCGAGCGGTCCGGCGACCAGCCGTCGCCGACCACCCCGTCAGGACCCTCGACCCCGTCAGGACCCTCGACCCCGCCCGGCAACCCGTTCGAGGCGATGATGAGCCAACTCGGCGGCGGCGACCTGAACGCGCTGATGGCCCAACTGCAGAACGCTTTTGCGATGCTCGGCGGCTCCGGCGGACTGTTCGGTCAAACCGGTGCCGACACCGGCTCGGGGGTGAATTGGGAGGTCACCAAGGACACGGCCCGCAAAACGGCGGCCAGTCTGGGTCCCGATCCCACCCCGACGGCTGCCCAGCAGCGGGCGCTGACCGAAGCGGCTTCGATCGCGGAGGTCTGGTTGGACCCGGCCACGGCGTTTCCCCGGGTCAGCAGCACCGTCTCGGCGTGGAGTCGGGCGGAGTGGATCGAGCAGACGCTGCCGGTGTGGCGGCGGCTGGTGGAACCCGTGGCGAGCCACATCGCCGACGCCATGGAAGGTGCGCTTCGCTTCGGTCAGGGCGATGATGCCGGCGTGCCCGGGATGGCTGGGATGGAGCAGATGCTCCGGCCCATGCTGCGCACCTCCGGGGCCAGCATGTTCGGCCTGCAACTCGGGCAGGGCCTGGGGAGGCTGTCGACCGAGGTGGTGGGGGCCACCGACATCGGGCTGCCGTTGAGCGAGCCCGGCCGGGTCGCGCTGCTGCCGACCAACGTCACGGCCTTCGGCGACGGCCTCGAGCAGTCCGACACCGACGTCACCTTGTATCTGGCCCTGCGGGAGTGCGCCCGGCAGCGGTTGTTCGCCTCGGCGGGCTGGCTCCGCGAACAGATGCTGGCCCTCGTCGAGCAGTACGCCAGCGGCATCACCATCGACACCTCCGCGCTCGAGGATGCGGTCGGTCGCATCGATCCGCAGAACCTGGAGGAACTGGGCGCCACTTTGGAGGGTGGCCTCTTCGAGCCGCAGAAGACCCCCGAGCAGCAGGCAACGCTGGAGCGGCTGGAAACCATGCTGGCCCTGGTCGAGGGCTGGGTCGACGATGTGGTGACCCAGGCGACCGTGTCCTGGATGCCGGCCGCCGCGGCCCTGGCCGAGACCGTACGCCGCCAGCGGGCCACCGGCGGACCGGCCGAGGCGACCTTCGCCACCCTGGTCGGGTTGGAGCTTCGGCCCCGGCGCCTGCGGGACGCGGCCAACCTGTGGGCCGCCCTGCGGGAGGCGCGCGGCACCGACGGCCGGGACGCCGTCTGGTCCCATCCCGATCTGCTGCCGACCTCGACCGACCTCGATGATCCGCTGGGATTCGTAGCGGCCGGCAAGGAGAAGCCGACGTCCGACGCCGCGTTCGACGCAGCCCTGGCCGAACTGCTGGACGAAGCCGATCAGGCGCGGCCAGAGAGCGGGGAGTCCAGCGGGGAATCCGGCGGGGAGTCCGGCGGGGATTCCGGCGGGGAGTCCGGCGGCCCCCGGCCCGGGTGAGGGACCGCCTCACTGCCTCCTGCCGTGCGACCTTGGACGCCTGGTCACCTCCAGGGGCCGAGCAGAAGCGCCTGCAAGGGGAATTTCTCGATCACCTGAACAGCCGGGTCGAGGGCTGGTCCCGCGCGACACCCGGGGCCCATCTGACCGCCAGCGCCTTGATCTGTGCGCCCGACGCCGGTCAGGTCCTGCTGACTCTGCACGCGCGGCTGGGTCGCTGGCTGCAGACCGGTGGGCACCTCGAAGCCGGTGACGATTCGCTCGAGGCCGCTGCCCTCCGGGAGGCGGCCGAGGAGAGTGGTCTGGAGGAGCTCGCCCTCGACCCTGACCCGCTCCTGCTTTCCCGGCACGAGGTGCCCTGCGGTCCGGTCGACGCCGTGCTTTCACCTCGACGTGCAGTACCTCGTCCGGGTCGGCTCGGTCCAACCTCCCACCTTCGGACGCGAGTCACACGATGTGCGCTGGTTCGCCTTCGACGCCTTGCCGCCCACCGACGGGTCGGTGCACGACCTCGTGTCGGCCGCAGCCCAACGGCTCCCGCTGATCGGGTAGCGGATCAGTCAGGCGAGGAAGGGGTGAAAATCTCCACCGGCACGCCGTGATCGTGAGTGCGGCCGATCAGCCGGCGTATCCCGGGTGAGCCGTCTCCCGGCCAGAGAGTCGTCCAGAGCTCCGGCGGCTCGTACGTCGGTGTCTCCGGCCGGAACTCCATCGCCACCCGGGCCAGCGGGGCCATCCGACCGTGGTCCTCCACCAGATCGTTGACCCGGCGTATCTCCTCCGACGTCCAGTACTGCTGCGTGATCGAGTTCCAGATCACCGTCAACACATCCGGCCGATCATGTTTCGGCAGCTGATCGGCCAGCCAGTCCGAAGCCGAAGCCCGGTCGACCGGCACGGGTTCTGCGCGCTCGGCGACGGCCAAGGCGTCGGCCAGCCGCTGGTGCCGGTGGACATCGAACGGCCAGACGAACGAGGTGAGCAGCAGGCGGCCCGAGGCTGATCGGGCATCGACCGGATGCAGGTCGCAACCGGCCCGGTCGACGATCCGCAGCGGCACCAGAGCGACGTCACCGTGGATGGCGTCCAGGAGCTGCACCGGCGAGTCGGCCGGGCCGAAACGCCAGCCCGCACCGTGGATCGCGTATTGATCGATCAGCAGATTGAGGCCGGCACTCGCACCGAGCTCCAGGAGGCGCACCGAGCCGCGTTCGACGCGGGGCAACACGTCCAGCAGCCCCGCCAGGAGTGCGGCCGACCGGCCGACCTCATTGGTCTGCGGGGCGATCTCCAGCGCCCGGTGCAACTCGTCGACGTTCGCGGCGATCACCTCCCGCAGCACCGGCCAGGCCTCGGCCGGTGCGGCGGTACCCCCGAGACTCGGGTAATACGGCAGCAGCTGATCGGCTCGTCCGGTCAGCACGATCCGGAAGACGCCGGCCAGCAGTCGCAACTGGATGACGGCGCCACTGGATGCGTCCTCGTAGCTCTGGCAGATCTGGCGTACGGGTCCGCCGGCTTCCCAGTCGTCGGCCATGCCGCGCATCGCGTAGCCGTACAAATGGGTGCTGTCGGCAGCGTGCCGACGGAATCGGTCGGCCAGCGTCACCCCCGCGTCGTAGCTGATGGTGGTCACCCGCGAACGCCGCCGTCGAGGGGGCGGCCGGACAGCAGGGCACGAGTCTCCTCCCAACCTTCCAGGCCCGGGTCGAGCCGATCGGTCGACGCGGGCGTGCGCAGCCGGTGCCAGTCCGGACCGCGAGTCAGCCACCGCCGATCCGGCACGCGGGCCGCCAGGTCCGGGTAATGGTCATCGTTGAGCGTCAGGCTCGCCGGGAGCCAGGAAGGCCAGGGCAGCTGCAGGCCCAGGGCGACCGCGCCAGGACCGTCGCGCTCGGGAGCCCAGCACAGCTGAGCCCGGATCAGCGACTTGAACACCTTGGCGATGACGAGTTGCGGCAGGTCCGGGACGTCGGCCGGAACCAGGGCCAAGGCCTCGAAGCGTCCCGTGGCCCACTCGGCCACCCCGCGGATGGACGACTCCGGCACCAGCACCGAGTCCGGCCAGAGCAGGTCCGCTTCCGCGACCGAACCGGCGATCCCGGACGTCACGCCCTCCAGGCCGGCCAGCACCTCGTAGGTGTCGGAGCGGCAGGCCGCCGCGAACGAGTCGGCCTCGACGCCGGGCGGCGGGACGGCCCGAAGGTGTGACAACACGACGGCCAGTCGCCGCACCTCAGGCACCCGAACCCCTGGCATCCGATCCCCCGCCCTCGGTTCCTCCGGCGGCTTGGCCCGCCAGGTAGCCCTCGAGATAGCCGCGCGCCCGCTCGGCTTGCGGGTAGCGATCGACCAGCGCCCAGAAGCTCGATGAGTGGGTCGGCTCGACCAGGTGAGCGAGTTCGTGCAGCAGGACGTAATCGACCACCCAGTCGGGCATGACCTGAAGTCGATGGGAGAGCCGGATGGTCGCGGTGCTCGGCGTACACGATCCCCAGCGCTGGTGCTGATTCCGAACCCAGGAGACGCGCCGCGGCCGGGCCGAGCCCGGGTCGAGGAATCTCGCCGCCAGCGCTTCCGCCCGACCGAGCAAGTCGGCATCGCCGACGGGTGGCGCCGCTCGTGATTCCCGGTCCAGCACACGACGCACCATGTCGTCGACGAACCGTTTCTCCTCGGTCCGCGACATCCGGCCGGGGATCAGCACGACGATCGTGTCTCGCTCGCGGTGGGCGGTGACGGTCCGCTTCCGCCGAGCGCTGCGTCGGACCTCGACCTTGGGTGCCGACGCCGGGTCGGCGCGATCGCTCTCACCAGGAATCGGTCACTCCCCTCTCACTTCCCCTTCTCGACCGCTCTCGATCGCCCGGGCGCGACCGAGCGTCGGGATCTCCCCTTCAGATCTTCCGGGTCAAGATAATCGACCGGACCGACACCGCGCCGTCTCGCCTGTCGAGTCAGATCCATAAGACCAGTGCCCGGACAGGTTTCCACACGATGAACGGCGCGTGACCATAGGAAAACCCCGTATGAACGCCGTTGCTCCACAACTCCGACGGGGCGAGGTGCACAACGTTTCCCCAGGGTTTTCCACACCGGTGGACATCTCGGGCCCGGCTCGGCGTTGACGGCGGACCGGCCCAGGGAATACCTTCGGCTCACGAAACCTCCAGATGGTCGGTCCGCTCGCAGGGGAAGGCAAGCGGCGCCGATGTTCCTGGAGGTTTCGCCTTCCCCGGACGCTGTGCCGGCCGTCGGCGGGTCGGACTGCGGCGATTCGGATCTGCCGTAGAGTAACCGGCGACCAAGCGTGCGGGCGTGCAAGTCCGGGCCGACAGCTGAGGAGATCACATGGCCGAGACCTACAGTGGCGAGTTCTACTGCGTCAAGTGCAAGGAGAAGCGGGAGGCTTCCGGCGAGGTGCACGTCAACGACAAGGGCACCCGGATGGCCAAGGCCAAGTGCCCCGTCTGTGGAACCAACCTGAATCGCATTCTCGGAAAAGCCTGACCCTCAGCCGGCTACAGGGGTGCCAGCTCGGCTGGCACCCCTGAATCATGTCTGCGGTGTCGACGTCCGCCTGTGGATAGTCGATCCACCGCCGCTACGCCGCCGCAGACTGAGCCGGTGAATCTGCCACTGGGCTCGACGATCGAGATCTCCGACGGTGCTCGCCCCCGGCTCGGTCCTGGGGCGATCGTGCTGAGCAGAGGAGAGAACGAGTTCCAGGTCGGGGTGGACGGCACCTCCACGCTCGTCATCCCCGACCGGCAGGGCCGGCTCCGCACCGTGCTCCGCGAACTCGACGGAAGTCGGCGCTGGTCCACAATCTGCGACCAGTCCGCCGACCAGATTTCCACGACCGAGTTGACCCGCGTCCTGCTGACCCTCGCCGCCGCTGGCCTGGCCGAACTCGACCGGGATCCGGCGCGGCCCGACCCTCCGCTTCGCCGACGCATTCGCCTGGTCGGCGCCGCTACCCTCGGCGTCGCCGTGGGCGACCTGCTGTTGAGCAGCGATATCGAGCGTTTGTACGTGGTCGACGGTCGCCCCGCTGAGGTCGGTCGCGCAACGGCCAACGGTGGCACCCGGGCGGAGGCGTTCCGTGAGCGTCGCCGAAAGTTGGGCTTGTCGCCAGAGACCAGAGCCGACCCACTCCGGGTGAGTACGCACTGGACGAAGCCGGAGACGAGCGGAGTCGCCGTCACGGTGGTCGCGGCGACCGAGCTCGAAGTCGATCGTGGCCTCAGCGCGGACCTCATGAGGGCCGACGCGCCGCATCTGATCGTCCGACCGTCCGCAGTCGGCGCCGTCGTCGGGCCGCTGGTCGTACCGGGTCGGACCTCGTGCCTGAACTGTGCCGACCTGGCCCGCCGGGACGCGGATCCCGCCTGGCCGGTTCTCCTTCGACCAGCTTTCCCGGCGGATCGCCCCGGTCGCCCCCGCGGTCACCGCCTGGGCGGCCGCGATCGCGGTCACTCAGGTGCTGAGCTTCTTGGCCCGGGGCACACCGGAGACTGTCGGCTCCACGGTCGAGATCTCGGCCCCGGACTTATGCGATGCGGTGGCGATCATGGCCGCCGCACGCCGGCTGCGGATGCCATTGGGACCGCACTGCACAATGGTGAGCATGGCCGAAGACCGGGACTCATTGGCCCGGTCGGCTTTCCGCCGGGGGGCTCGCTTGGCCTCCCTGCCGCTCGGCTTCGCCGGTCGGGCCACCATCGGGCTCGGCAAGCGACTGGGCGGCTCCTCCGCTGACGCGGTCACCGAGGAGATGCAGCAGCGGGCCGCCGAGCAGCTCTTCCGGGTGCTGGGGGAGCTCAAGGGTGGCGCGATGAAGTTCGGTCAGGCCCTGAGCCTGTTCGAGGCGGCCCTGCCCGAGGACCTGGCCGGCCCGTACCGGGCGCAACTGACCCGACTGCAGGACTCGGCCCCCCCGATGCCCACCTCGCGGGTCCACGCCGTGCTGGCTCGGGAACTCGGAGCCGACTGGCGGTCCTCGTTCTCCTCGTTCGAGCCGCTGCCCGCGGCCGCGGCCTCCATCGGCCAGGTGCATCGAGCGGTGTGGGCGGACGGCCGCACCGTGGCGGTCAAGGTCCAGTACCCGGGCGCCGACGATGCGCTGCGCAGCGACCTCAAGCAGATCGGGCGGATGTCGAAGGTCTTCGCTCCGCTCGCCGGCGGGATGGACGTCAAGCCGCTGGTCGACGAGTTGACCGCCCGGGTGAGCGAAGAGTTGGACTACACCCTCGAGGCCGCATCCCAGCAGCGGGCAGCGGAAGGATTCGCCGGCCATCCGGAGTTCGCCGATCCCGGCCGTACTGGCGAGCACGTCGCGGGTCCTGGTCAGTGAGTGGATCGAGGGCACCCCGTTGTCGGCCACCGCCGAGGTCGCGACCGAGGCGGAGCGTAACCGCATCGGGCTTGCGTACGTCCGCTTTCTGTTCGCCGGTCCCAGCCTGGTGGGTCTGCTGCATGCGGACCCGCACCCGGGCAACTTCAAGGTGCTCGAGGACGGGCGGCTCGGCGTCGTCGACTTCGGTCTGGTCGCCCACCTTCCGGACGGCCTGCCGGCCGCCATGGGTCGGATTCTCCGGATCGCCCAGACCGGGGACGCGGAGGCCACCCTGGCCGGGCTGCGGGCGGAGGGATTCGTCGGCGACGACATCGACGCCGAGGATCTGCTCGAGTACCTGGCTCCGTTCGTCGAGCCGGCCGCCGTGCCGGAGTTCCAATTCAACCGGGAATGGATGCGCGAGCAGTTCGTCCGGGTCAAGGATCCGCGCACCTCCGGCGGAGCCGGATGCCGGCTGAACCTGCCACCCAACTACCTGCTGATCCACCGGGTCTGGTCCGGCGGCATCGCCGTGCTGTGCCAGCTGAACGTACGGGCGGCCTTCGGCTCAGTGCTGGAGGAGTTCCTCCCCGGTTACGCCCTGAACTGATCCGCGGTCAGCTGGCCACCTCTCGTCGGGGCACACCATCGAGACTGCGCTCGGGCATGCTTCGATCGCGTCGAATGATGCCGAAGCGCAGTCTCGGTTGGTGTTCGTGGGTCTGGCGCACATGAGCGGAGAGTTCCACGCTGGCCGCTCAGGCGAGCACCCGGCCCAACCAGAGCCGGACAGCGTGGAACACCCTGCCGCCGATTGCTACCCGTTCTGCGCCGCGCTGTGCGGTCACGCCGCCACCGGCTCCGGCAGCGGGTGCTTCCGGGGACGTCCACGCGGACGCTTGCGCGCCACGACGACGCCGCCGACGAACAGCTCGCCGCCCCAGACGCCCCACGGCTCGCGCCGCTCCAGAGCACCGGCCAGGCACTGGTCGCAGCAACGGGCAGTCCCGGCACAGCGCCTTCGCCGCCTCGACGTCAGCCGGCGACTCGGCGAAGAACAGATCCGGATCCCCCAACCGGCACGGCAGCTTCTCCCACCCGGCCACAGAATCCAGAGCCGCCGGTGCGGCCACCAGATTTTCTGCTCGGTTCGTTCATCTCAGCCAACTTGTCTTTCGTGAGCCCACCTCTGCGGGCTCGGACTGGGCCGGGAAACACGAAGGCCGTGATTCCCGGTTGTCGGAGATCACGGCCCTGGAGGTCGGTGCTAGGTGCTACACCGGTGGACTACAGGTAGGTGGTCCCTGACGGGTGGAAAACTTGTGGGTCGAAAACTGCGGGTCCTGCGGGTCGAGCTTGGTGGCGATCACGTCTCCGCAATCGGGATCGACCGCCTGGGCGGCGAACCAAGACGCCGGAACGCGATATGCCCCCACTGCGGGCATGGAGCTACGAATGGGCATGGAGCTACGAATGGGCATGGAGCTACGCAGGGGCATCCGGAATCGGACTTGCGTCGGGGAGACGAGGGACGCAACGATCACGGAGGTCGCGCTGGTCGTACGTTCGTCCACGCTGCTCAACGTGTTGCTCTCCATCTCGTCACCTCCTTGCCTCGGTCTCGTTGTCCCCACCGATGGTGGGCACGCCGATCTGAACTGGTCCTTGGTTAGCCTAGAAGAGCTGGGGCTGACCGCGCAAATACATTTTGGATTTAGTTTCTGCTCGCGGAATTATCCGACGAGTCTCACGGTGGCCGTCTTCTTGGAGCGACTCTTTGACGTGGTGGGCTCGGCGGTGGCCAGGATGGCGAGGACCTGGTCGCCGTACTTGGAGGCTTTGACGGGTCCGAGACCCTGGACCTTGATCAACTCAACGGAGCTGCGGGGACGCGCTTCGGCGAGGGCGACCAAGGTGGCGTCGGTGAAGACGCAGTACGCGGGCACGTTCTCCTCGCCTGCCTGTTGCCGGCGCCACTCCTTCAACATGATCATGGTCTGCTCGTCGTAGGTGGCCGGGCAGCCCGCGTGCCGGCCGATCTTGCGCTCCGCCGCATCTCCCAGCGGATGACCACAGGAGCGGCAGCGCAGCGACAGCTGAGATCCGCGGGTGCGCGCCGATTTCGCCGCTGGCGCCCCGGATCGCAACGACTCGGGCAGCAGCGGCGTCAGGAACCGCGAGGGCTTCCGGACCGTCGAGCCGCCGCCCCGGGTCCGCGACCACGAGATCCGCAGCTGCTCCCGGGCCCGGGTGATGCCCACGTACAGCAGGCGGCGCTCCTCGGCGACCTGGTCCGCCGTGGTGGCCAGTACGAACGGGAGGCTGCCCTCGTGACACCCGAGCAGCGCGACCGCGTCCCACTCCAGCCCCTTCGCGGAGTGCAACGTCGACACGGTGACGCCCTGCGCAACCGGCACGTGCTGGGCCTCGGCCCGACGCTCGAGCTCGGCCACCACGTCGACCAGATCGGCGGAGCCCCGGACCCCACTGGATCCGGCGAGATCCTCGGCCACGCTCAGCAAGGCGGCCAGGGATTCCCATCTTTCCCGCACCGCTCCGGCTCCGTCCGGTGGCTGCGGCGTCCAGCCCAAGGCGGCCAGCACCGCCTGCATCTCCTCGACCCCGGTTCCGCTGCTCTCCCGATCACCTTCTTGATCTGTGGCCCGCACCTGGACGCGGAGGGCGTGCAGGGCCTGCCGGACCTCGGCCCGCTCGTAGAATCGCTCACCGCCCCGCACCAGGTATGGGATCTTGCGGTCCGCCAACGCCTGCTCCACCGACGGCGATTGGGCGTTGATCCGGAAGAGCACGGCCATCTCGCGGTACGGCACCCCGTCGGCGGCGAGCCCGACGAGCCAGTCGGCCACGGCTCGCCGCTTCGCTAGCCTCGTCCGGCGCCTCGGCCAACGTCGGATCCGGGCCGGCCGGCCGCTGAGCCTGCAGGGTGACCGCCGTCAGGCCGCCGCCGGGTGCGTCTGCATGACCGCGTTCGCACTGCGCACCACCTGCGGGGTCGATCGGTAGTCCCGGACCAGCCGCACGACGGTGGCCTTCGGGTGTCGGCGGGCGAACCCGGTCAGATAGTCGGCGCGCGCGCCGGCGAAGGAGTGGATGGTCTGAGCCGGATCACCCACGACACAAAGATCGCTCCGCTCGCCGGCCCACAGATCGAGCAGAGCCTGTTGCAGCGGGCTGACGTCTTGGTACTCGTCGACGACCAGATGGCGGTAGGTCCGCTGGACCTCGGCCCGGATGTCGGCGTGGTCCGACGAGCAGACCGGCCGCACAGAGCAGGATGTCCTCGAAGTCGATCCGACCGCGATCGCGCTTGAGCGTCTCGTAACCGGCGAACACCCGTGCGATCGTCTCGGGATCGATCGAAGCGATGCGCCGCTGGCCGGCGGCGGCGATGCGGGGATAGTCCTCCGCGGAGGTGTTGCTGACCTTGGCCCAGGAGATCTCGGAGACCAGATCGCGGAGCCGCGCGGTGTCGACCGAGATCCGCAGCCGGTGCGCCGACTCGGCCACCAGCGACATCCGGTTGTCGAGTACGGCCGGCAGTTCGCCGCCATGGGCCCGCGGCCAGAAGTACTGGGCCTGCCGCAGTGCGGCGGAATGGAAGGTGCGGGCCTGGACGCCGCGCACCCCCAACTGTTGCAGCCGCCCCCGGAGCTCACCGGCGGCGCGGGTGGTGAAGGTGACGGCCAGCACCGCGGTCGGGGCATAGCGGCCGGTCGCCACACCGTAGGCGATGCGGTGCGTGATGGCGCGGGTCTTGCCCGTGCCGGCCCCGGCGATCACGGCCAACGGCCCGCTCAGCGACGTGGCGACCGCACGCTGCTCGGGGTCCAGCCGCTCCAGCAGCGCCTCGGGGGACATGGGCGAGCCGTCCGTTCGCTGCATGGGCACACCCTAGCCAGCGGGGCCGACAACTCTGACCATCAACTCGACCATCAACTCGACCATCAACTCTGATCATCAGCTCTCACCATCAACCCCGTCCAGCAACGCCCCCTCCATCACCGCCGGAGGGTCAGAACCATCTCGGTCTCGGTGTGTTGCGGTGCGTGCGGCAGCGGCGCGACGACCCCGGTCGGCCGGAAGCCGTACCGGAGGTAGCACCAGCGCGCCGGCGTGTTGGTATCGACCACATCGAGCAGCACCCGGTCGAATCCTCGTGCCCGGGCGTCGGCGACCACCCCGTCGAGCAACTGGACCGCGTAGCCCTGCCCACGGTGTTCCGGTCGTACGTACATGGCCACCAGCCGCACGGTATCCGGGTCGGAATCGTCGACGTAGCCGGTGGCCGTACCGACCACCTCGTCACCCACCAGGGCCAGGAACTGAGCCGCGTCGGCGATCCGGCCCCGCCAGACCTCGTCGGCGAAAGCCGCCTCGCGCTCGTAGGTGGACGCGAAGGCCAGCGGCGCCTCCTGCAGAGCCTCCAGCCGGAGCTCGCGGACCGCTCGCCAGTCGCCGTCGACCGCTCGCCGAACTCGCATACCTCATGGTGGCCCGACCGAGTGCGTTTCCACCACTCGCTTTCCCCGGGTCAGAGCATCCGCATCGGCTGGGCGGTCGACTCCAGCACGCTCAGCCACAGATCACCATCGGTGGCCACCTGGTTCCGCTCCGAGACCACCAGCTTGATCGGCACGTGGATGAAGCGGTTGTGCCGGCGACCCACGACCATGTCGGTCCGTCCGGCCATGCCAGCGTGGACGGCGGCCTGGGCCAGCCGTACGCAGTAGACCGCGTCGTGCGGATCCGCCGGCACCGAGCGGATCACGTAGCCGGGATCGATGTACTTCAACGTCAACGGCGATCCCTGCTCGGCGAAATGACGGGTGATCTCGTCCCGCAGGTGCACGCCGATGTCGGCCAGCCGAGAGTTGCCGGAGGCGTCGGTGGCCTCACTCCTCGTCAGCACATCCTGTCCGGCCCCCTCGGCCACCACCACGACGGCACTGCCCCGGTCCTGCACCCGATCGTGCAGAGCAGCGAGGAAACCGCGCGCACCGTCCAGGCGGAACGGCACCTCGGGGATCAGCACGAAGTCGGCCACATGGTTGGCCAGGGCCGCGTAGCAGGCGATGAAACCCGAGTGCCGTCCCATCAGTTTGACCAGGCCGACACCGCCGATCGCGGCCTGCGCCTCGACCATGGCGGCGTTGATGGCCTTGGCGGCCGCACTGAAGGCGGTGACGAACCCGAAGCTCTGCCCGATGAACGGGATGTCGTTGTCGATCGTCTTGGGGATTCCGATCACCCCGATCGGCAGCTGGCGCTGTCGCAGCGTCGCGGAGATGCGCGAGGCGCCGCGCATCGAGCCGTCACCCCCGATGACGAACAAGAGGTCGATCCCGTGGCTGAGGAGACAGTCGACCATCTCGTCCGGATCCTGGGCGCCCCGGGAGGTGCCCAGGATGGTGCCGCCCTGAGTGTTGATGTCGTGCACCACATCCGGGGTCAGCTGGATCGGGTCGAGTCCGCTGCCCTTGACCAGCCCCGCGAAGCCGTGCCGGAATCCGAGCACCTCCCCGATGCCGTAGTGCTTGCACAACTCCATCACCAGACCGCGGATGACGTCGTTCAACCCCGGGCAGAGGCCGCCGCAGGTCACCACCCCGACCTTGGTCGCGCCCGGCGGGAAGAAGAGCTGACGGCGGGGGCCACCGGGTTCGAAACTCGGCAGGTCCACCGGGTGTTGCCGGAGCTCGGACAGCTGGTAGACCGTGTCGTGGTAGATCACCCGGTCGTCCTCGTCGACGTAGTGTTCGTTCGTTCGCCGGTCGGCCACGAAGTCGGCCAGCGGAGACGCGAAGCGCGGCTCACCCAGACTGGAGACCATCAGGTCGGAGAGTTCGGCCATGATCGAGCGTTTCACCGGGCTGTGTCGGGGGTGTGACAGACGTGAAACGACCCGCAGTCGCGGTCGGCGCCCGTCCGCGCCGCCCTTCCCAGGGTGTCCACCTGCAGTCCTGCGGCTGCCGTCGATGTAACCGAGATCACGGGAATGGCGACCGGATCTAGTTAGTTACTCTATGTATGAGCGATCTGACGATGTACACCACCAGTTGGTGTGGCTACTGCCGGCGCCTCAAGAACCAACTGAGCCGGGCGGGCGTCAGTTACGACGAGGTCAACATCGAAGAGCATCATGGTTCGGCCGATCTGGTCGAGCGCATCAACGGCGGCAACCAGACCGTCCCGACCCTGGTCTTCCCCGACGGCTCGGCGATGACCAACCCGAGCCTCGCCCAGGTCACCGACAAGATCGGCACCCCTCTCGCCGGCTAGCCCGACCGGGCCTGTCACCGCCCATCTCTAGGGTGGGTGGTCTCATGACCCTGCTTGTCTGTCGCGCTCCGCGCTCCGCGGTCCTGAGCTCCGCGGCATCTCGCTCGTTCGGTCGCGATTCCCCACGACGAAAAGCGTGTCGCCCGGAATCGCTCCTCTCTCCCGAGAGGCTTCGCTCATGACCCTGCAGATCCACCGTGCCGAGCGCGCCGATCGCCTCGTCGACACGTTGGCCGATCTGCTGCTCGTGCCCCTCGAGGATCCGTTCGCCACCGAAGTGGTCTGCGTTCCGACCCGGGGCGTCGAGCGCTGGCTGGCCCAACGACTCTCACACCGGTTGGGCGCCTCTCCCGGTGGGCGCGACGGCATCTGCGTCGGCGTGACCTTCCCGTCCCTGCGCAGGTTGATGACCAGCGCCACCACCAACCACGACCAGCACCCAACTCACCGGCAGCCGATCGATCCGTGGGCACCCGATCACGCGGTCTGGCCGTTGCTCGCCGCCATCGACGACTGCCGGAGCGAGCCGTGGGCCGACCTGCTGTGGTCCTATCTGGCCGGTCACCCCGGAGCTGGTGGCCACTCGTCGGCGCACGGGTCGGGCGTTCCCGCCCCCGCCATGGCTGTGACCACGGGCCGCCGCTGGCGTACGGCCCGCCAACTGGCCGAGCTGTTCTCCCGCTACGCCACCAGCCGGCCGACCATGATCGAACACTGGGCCGCCGGACGCGATCTCGACGGTCGCGGGCGCCCGTTGCCCGCCGATCTCGCCTGGCAGGCCGAACTGTGGCGGCGGCTGCGGCAACGCCTCGACGCCCCGAGTCCGCTCGAGGACCTCGCCACGGCCGTGGCCCGGCTCGAGCGCACTCCCGAAACGGCCGATCTGCCCGCCCGGCTGTCGGTCTTCGGCGCGACCCGCCTCGACCATGATCATCTTCAGCTCCTGGCGGCGCTCGCCAGGCACCGCGACGTCCACCTCTGGTTGCCGCACCCGTCGCCGGCCCTGTGGGGCGTCGTCGTCGCGGAGCTCGCGGATCCGTTGCCGCTGGGACCGCGCAGCTCGGACCGGACGGCGAAGCTGGTCGGGCATCCGCTGCTGAGCTATCTCGGACGCGACCTCCGCGAACTCCAGGTCACTCTGCAGGCCCAGACCGAGATCGCGTTCGATCTGCACCATTCCGCGCCCGTCGGGTCGCCGGACGTCGTGCCCGTCACCTCCTCCACAACCGTGTTGGGCCGGCTGCAGGCGGACCTGACCGCCAACCGGGACCCGGAGGAGGCCGAAGACCGCCCGATGCTCCGTCCGACCGACGACAGCGTGGCCGTCCACGCGAGCTACGGCCCTGATCGGCAGGTCGAAGTGCTGCGTGAGGTACTCGTCGGCCTGCTGGCCGACGACGAAACCCTGGAGCCCCGCGACATCGTGGTGATGTGCCCGGACATCGAGCGGTTCGCACCCTTGATCTCGGCCGCCTTCGGCCTGGACTCTGACGCCGACCGGGCCGAACATCCCGGTCACGCGTTGCGGGTCCGACTCGCCGATCGCTCGTTGCGCCAGCTGAACCCGCTGCTCTCGGTGCTGAGCCGGGTTCTCGACCTGGCCGACTCCCGGGTGACCGCGTCCAGTGTGCTCGACCTGGCCGCCTTTCCCCCGGTGGCGCGAAAGTTCGGGTTCACCGAGGAGGACACCGCCCGCCTGCAGCCACTGGTCGCCTCGGCCGGTGTGCGCTGGGGCTTGGACGCGTCTCACCGCCAGCCGTACGGGATGGACTCGTTCGGCCAGGGAACCTGGGCGGCCGGGCTGGACCGTCTCATCCTGGGCGTCGCGATGGACGAGGACGGAGACCATTTCATCGGAACCGCGCTGCCGTTGGACGACATCGACTCCTCCGACGTGGACCTGGTCGGCCGACTGGTCGAGCTGGTGTCCAGGATCGAATCGTTCGTCGATGCCGCCGGCACCCGCCGAACGGTGCCGGACTGGGCGCAGCTGGGCCGATCCGTGATCGAGGGTCTGACGTCGACCGGACCCACGGACGGCTGGCAGGTAGCTCAGGCGTACGCCGAGCTGGCCCGGCTCAGCGATGCCGCCGGCGTAGCCGACCAGACCCTGCTGTCCCGAGCCGAGCTGCAGGCGCTGCTGAGTGACGCCTTCCGGGGTCGGCCCAGCCGGGCCAACTTCCGGACCGGCACCCTGACCATGTGCACCATGCACCCGATGCGTTCCATTCCGCACCGGGTGGTGTGCCTGCTGGGCGTCGACGACGGGGTGTTTCCGCGACGAACGCGCCCGGTCGGAGACGACATCCTGGCCGCCGAGGAATGGATCGGCGACCGTGATCCGCGCAGCGAGGACCGCCAGCTCCTGCTCGATGCGATCATGGCCGCTCAAGATCATCTGGTGATCATCTACGGCGGCGCGGACCCGCGCACGGGAACGGAACGGCCCCCCGCGGTGCCGATCGGCGAGCTGCTCGACGCGTTGGACGCGACCGTGGTCTCCCCCGACCAACAGCGCGTTCGCGACCATCTGGTCCGCCGTCACCCGCTCCAGCCGTTCGATCCGGACAACTTCGTCGCTGAGCGGGGCCGACCGTTCAGTTTCGACCGGGCCGCCCTCCGCGGGGCTCGGGCGGCTGCGCGGGTGCGGCAACCCGCCCGTGGCGCCTTCGGCCCGGGACCGATCAGTCCGGTGTCCCTCGACGATGTGATCGCGTTGACCGACCTGGTTCGCTTCTTCTCCCACCCGGCCCGAGCCCTGCTCCGGCTGCGGGCGAGACTCGTGGTCGAGAGCGGCGACGGCGACCCGGGCAGTGATCAGCTGCCGGTCGAACTGGACGGCCTCGAGCGCTGGGACATCGGCGAACGACTGCTGGAGCGCCACCTGCGGGGAGCCGACCTGGACCGGATCGCCGCGGCGGAGTGGCGTCGGGGCAGCCTGCCTCCGCGGGCCTTCGGGCAGCTCGCCCTCGATCAGGTGCTGACGACCGTACGGGAGGTCGCCGATCAGGCCCGGGGCTACCTCGCCGGCGAACCCGGCAGCCTGGATGCCCGGGTCGATATCGGCGGCGGGCTGGTAGCGGGCACCGTGCAGCCGCTGTACGGGCAGGCCTTGGTGCGGGTGGGCTACGCCCGGTTGTCGGCGCGCCAACGGCTCGCCTCCTGGCTCCAGCTGCTGGCCCTGAGCGCCGCCCATCCCGACCGGCCGTGGCGGGCCGTGACCGTCGGCCGCGGCGGCCGGTCGGTGCTGGGACCCGTCGACCCGGACTGGGCCGGACGGGTCCTGGCCGATCTGGTCGAGCTCTACCGGACCGGGCTGGCCGAGCCGTTGCCGTTCGCCCCGCGAACCTCGGCCGAGTACGCGCTGGTGCGGTCGCGGGATCGCTCGCTGGCGCTGTACGAGAAGAAGATCGCGGCGGTCTGGGATCAGGAGCGCGACCCCGTCTGGGAACGCTTCCTCGGGCCGGGGGCCGGATTGCGCGTACTGATGGAGCAGCCGTCACGAGCCTCGGAGGAGCGGGGGACGTTGGTCGAGCCGACCCGGTTCGGCACCCTGGCTCGACGGGTCTTCTCTCCGTTGCTCCGCGCGGAGGAGCTGACGTGACGGCGCCGTCGGCCTTCGACGTGGGCGGTGAACTGCCACGTCGGACGACGGTGCTGGAGGCCAGCGCGGGCACCGGGAAGACGTACACGATCGCTGCCCTGGTGGCCCGGTATCTGGCCGAAGGGCACGCCGAGCTCGGCGAATTGATGATCGTCACCTTCGGCCGGATGGCGACGGACGAGCTCCGGGTGCGGGTCCGCGAACGGCTGGTGTCGCTGGAACACGCCTTGACCGGGGCGCTCGAGGGTCGCCAGGCGCCGGCCGAGGCGGATCCGGTGAACAAGTTGCTGGCCACCGGCGAGGTCACCGAACTCGTCCTGCGACGGGACCGGATCCGCCGCGCCCTGTCCGACTTCGACGCGGCGACCATCGCCACCACCCACGAGTTCTGCCAACGGATGCTGGACGGACTCGGTGTGCTCGGCAACCGGGAACCGGACGCCGTCTTCAGCGAATGGCTCGGCGATCTGACGTCCGAGGTGTCCCGGGACGTCTATCTGCGGCGTTACGCTGCCGCCGGGGACGCGCCGTTCTCCTTCGAGGATGCGTCCCGGCTGGCCAGCACCGTCGTGGACTCTCCGCACACCCGGCTGGTGCCCTCCCCGCCGCCTTCGGCCCCGGACGGGGCCGAGTCCGAGGAGCCGGCGTGGGTCCGCCAGGTCGACTTCGCCGAGGAGGTCCGGGCCGAGGTGCAGCGGCGCAAGCAGCGGTCCCGGGTGTTCAGCTACGACGACATGCTGACCCGGCTACGCGACGCCCTCGCCGACCCCCACACCGGTGAGGCGGCGGCCCGGCGACTTCGGCAGCGCTACCGCATCGTGCTGGTGGACGAGTTCCAGGACACCGACGTGATCCAGTGGGAGATCCTCCGCCGGGCGTTTCACGGTCACAGTGACCTGATCTTGATCGGGGACCCGAAGCAAGCCATCTACGCCTTCCGGGGCGCCGACGTGTACAGCTACCTCGACGCCGTCGAGCAGGCCGATCAGGTGAAGACCCTGGAGCAGAACTGGCGCAGCGACCGCGCCCTGACCGAAGCGTTGGAACAGCTGGCCGGGAGCGCCTCACTGGGTCACGAGGACATCGTCGTACGTCCCGTCCGCAGCTTTCACGTCGAACGCCGGATCGGATCCCCGACCACGCCTGCCGCGCCCGCAGCCGGCGACGTGCCGACCATGCTCGATCCTTTCCGGCTCCGGGTCGTTCCGCCGCGCGCGGCCGACCAGCCTCCGGCCCGGGTGGCGGAACTGCGTCAGGTGATCCAGCACGATCTGGTCGCCGACGTGACCGCACTGCTGGCCGCACCGCCCAGGATCGGAGTCCCGCCCCGGCCGGGGAGGCGATCGCCCCTTCGACCGGCTCAGCATCCGAACGCTGGCCGGGCTCCAGGCGTTCGGCCGGTGTGCCCGTCGGACATCGCGGTCCTGGTCCGAACGAACGCGCGAGGCGAGTCGATCCGCGACGCCCTGATCGAGTCCGGGGTGCCGGCGGTGATGCTCGGCTCGACGTCGGTCTTCTGCTCGCCGGTCGCCGCCGAGTGGTTGACGTTGCTGAGCGCGCTCGAACAGCCGCGCCAGCTGTCGGCCCGGAGTGCCGCGCTGACCTGCTTCCTGGGCTGGACCTTTGCCGAGCTGGCCGAGGCGGACGAACGCGCCCTGACCGGGCTGGCTGGACAGATCCGGGACTGGAGCCGGGTGCTCGCGGCCCGGGGGGTGGCCGCACTCCTGGAGGTGGCGACGACCGAGACCCGGTTGACCGAGAGGCTGCTCGGGCAACTGAACGGCGAACGGACCTTGACCGATCTGCGCCACATCGGTCAGGCGCTGCATGCGGCGATGACATCGAACCGGCTTGGGATCACTGCGCTGGTCGAGTGGCTTCGTGATCAGATCGTCCAGGCCCGGGTCGAGGCACGCACCGACAGCACCCGGCGCCTGGAGACCGACGCCGAGGCCGTACAGATCCTGACGTTGCACCGGAGCAAGGGGTTGGAGTTCCCGATCGTCTACCTGCCCGAGGCATGGGACTCCTTCACCGCCGACGTCGACGAGGGCCGCGTCCTACGACTGCATGAGGACACTGCCAACGTGCTCGACGTCGGCGGAGTCTACGGACCGGGCCGGGCCGAGCGGCTGCAGGCGCAGCGGCGCGAGGACGCGGGAGAGGACCTACGACTGCTGTACGTCGGCCTGACCCGGGCCCAATGCTCGGTGGTCACGTGGTGGGCCGACTCCGCTCGCAACACGACCGGATCCCCGTTGCATCGGCTGCTGTTCCGGGGTGCTCAGGAGGTTGAGCCCGCGCCCTCCTACCCGATACCCGCGGAGCCTCTCGAAGCTCTGCGCGGCCGGCCGGGCGCCACGGTCGAGGTCGTCGAGGACCGGGCGCCGCGGGCGACGGCCAACCTGGTCCCCGCCTCCGCCGACCTGAGCGCGCGGACCTTCGACCGGTCACTGGACCTGGAATGGCGACGGACCTCCTACTCCGCGCTGACCGCCGCCGCACACGGCCTGGCCAGCGCGACCAGCCCCCTCGGCCAGTCGGTCGGGAGTGAGGTCGGGAGTGAGGTGGGAAGTGAGGTCGACGTCGCCTGGGAGGAGGACGAGGCTCAGCCGCCGCCGCTGGCCGCGGCAACGTTCGACGCGGCCGTGGCCGATGCTGCTTCCGCGCCTGGTCTCGACCAGCCGTCGCCGATGCAGGCTCTGCCGGGCGGCGTACTGTTCGGCACCGTCGTGCACGCCGTGTTGGAGGAGATCGATCCGCAAGCCGAGGATCTCCCCGACCAACTGCGTCGGATCTGTGCCACCGCCCTCGCCCGGACTCAGCTCGGCGAGATCGACCCAGCCACGCTGGCCGGCGCCCTGCTGCGCGCGCTGCACACGCCGCTCGGCGGGCTCGCCGGAGACCGCCGACTCGTCGACATCGGTGTCCGCGACCGGCTGGCCGAGCTGAGCTTCGAGCTGCCCCTGACCGGTGGTGAAACCACGACGGCCGAGATGCGACTGGGCGATCTCGTCCCCCTGCTGCGCCGCCATCTGGCCCCCGACGACGCTCTGGCCGGCTATCCGGAGCTGCTGGCTCATCCCGCGCTGGCCGATCAGAGTCTGCGGGGATATCTGACCGGCAGCATCGACGCCGTCCTCCGGGTCCGGGACGCCTCCGGCGAACCGCGCTACCTCGTGGTGGACTACAAGACCAACTGGCTCGGCGTCGTCGACGGACCCGAGCTGCGGCTGGCCGACTACACCCCCGACCGGATGGCTCGCGCCATGATGGGCGCCCACTACCCACTGCAGGCCCTGCTGTACGCCGTGGCCGTGCACCGGATGCTGCGCTGGCGGCAGCCCGACTACCGTCCCGATCGTCAGCTGGGCGGCGTGCTGTACCTCTTCGTTCGCGGCATGGCCGGAGCGGACACCCCTCGGATCGACGGCGTTCCGTGCGGGGTGTTCAGCTGGCGTCCGTCCCCGGAGCTGGTGGTCGAGTGCTCCGATCTGCTGGAGCGGGGGCCGCAGTGAGCCCGACCCGCAACCTGGGCGAGAGTCTGCTGGCCACCCTCCCGCCCGGCGTACTCGCCGATTTCCACGCCGCCGGAGTGCTCGGCCTGGGCGACGTCCACACGGCCCGCGGCCTCGGCCGGATCGTCGGCGAGACCGACGAGACGGTGCTGTTGGCCGCGGCCCTCACGGTCCGCGCGCTGCGCTTGGGCTCGGTCTGCCTCGAACTCGAACGACAACGCGACGACGTCTTCGACACGGGCGAAGAAGCGGTCGACGCCTCGGATCTGACCTGGCCGGATCTCGACACCTGGATCGCCGCGTGCACCCGGAGTCGGATGATTGCGGTCGGAGCCGAGGCCGCCGGCGGCCGGCCGCTGCGGTGGGTTGACGGCCTGCTGTATCTGGAGCGCTACTGGCAGCAGGAGGAACTGCTCCGTCGCCAGCTGCAGGAACGCGGCCAGGCCGAGCCGCCCACGGTCGACCAGGGCGGGCTCGCCGCGGCCCTGGGACGCCTGTTCCCCGGTGAGGGTCTCGGGCCCGACGAGCCTGATCTGCAGAGGCTCGCGGCCGCGGTCTGCGCGTTGCGACGGGTGAGCGTGCTGGCCGGCGGGCCCGGCACCGGCAAGACCACCACGGTGGCCCGGGTGCTGTCCCTGCTCCGGGACCAGGCCGATCAGCCCGTTCGGATCGCCTTGGCCGCTCCGACGGGCAAGGCGGCCGCTCGACTCGGCGCCGCGATCCGGGAAGCCGCGACCCGGCTGCCCGAGGTCGATGCCGCCCGCCTGGACGACCTCAGCACCTCCACCCTGCACCGTCTGCTGGGCTGGCGTCCGGACAGCCGGAGCCGCTTCCGCCACCACGCCGGCAACCGGCTGCCGCACGACATCGTGGTGGTCGACGAGATGTCGATGGTTTCCCTCACGCTGATGGCTCGGCTGGTCGAGGCTGTCCGGCCCGAGGCTCGGTTGATCCTGGTGGGTGACGCGGACCAGCTGTCCTCGGTCGAGGCCGGCGCGGTCCTGGCCGACATCGCCGGAGCACCGACCGCTCCCGATCTTCGCCTCCGACAACGGCTGGCCGAGCTGCCCGGCGTCGGCGACGCGTTGGTCCCCGGCTCGACGACCGAGCAGGAGGCGGCCCGCGGCGTGGTCCGGCTGAGTCACACCTGGCGGTACGGCGGGGCGATCGGCGAGTTGGCCCGCGCGGTACGGGCCGCGGACGCCGAGGCGGCGATCGCGGTCCTGAAGTCGGGTGATCCCAGCGTGCAGTTCACCGAGACCGATCTGGAGGCCGCCCAGCCGAAGGGACTGGAACCGCTGCTGGATCAGGTGCTCAGGGCCGGGCGGTTGACCTGGAACTCCGCCCGGGCCGGTCAGGCCGACGTCGCCCTCGGCGGCCTGGAACGACACCGGCTGTTGTGCGCTCACCGGCGCGGGCCGTACGGGGTGGCCCGGTGGAGTCTCGAGCTCGAGCGTTGGCTGGCGGCCGAGCTGCCCGGATACGGCGAAGAGGGCGAGTGGTACGCGGGCCGGCCGCTGCTGATCACGGCCAACGACTACGACCTGGGTCTCTACAACGGCGACCTCGGCGTGGTCGTCGCCGGCGATGACGGCCCACGCGCGGCCTTCGGCGCTCCGGCCGAGCCGCAGTTGTGGGCACCGGTTCGGCTGTCGGCGGTGCAGACTGTACACGCCATGACCGTGCATCGGTCTCAGGGCAGTCAGTTCGGCTGTGTGTCGTTCCTGCTGCCCCCGGCCGACTCGCCACTGCTCACCCGCGAGCTGCTGTACACGGCCGTGTCTCGGGCGACCGACACCGTCCAACTCTTCGGCAGCGAGGAGGCCGTCCGCCGGGCGATTACGCGTCCGGCCAACCGGGCCAGCGGGCTGCGCCGCCGGCTGCTCTGAACGGTTGGAAAGCGTCGGGGCCGCTAGAGCGGCGCTTTGCCGTCCAGCCAGGCGTGGATCAGCCGGTAGGCGATCGAGCTCTCGTTCGGCAGGCCGATCTCGCCGGCCTCGAGCCTCCGGCGCAGGTCGTCCCGGGTGAACCAGTCGGCGTGCGCGAGCTCGTCGGCGTCGACGCAGATGTTGGTGGTCGCGGCCCGGGCAAAGAATGCGACCATCAGCGATCGCGGGAACGGCCAGGGCTGGCTGCCGAAGTAGTGCGTCTCACCGAGACTGATGTCGGATTCCTCGGTGATCTCACGGTGGATGGCGTGCTCGAGCGACTCCCCCACCTCGACGAAGCCGGCCAGCACCGACACCCGGTTGCCCCAGCTGGACTGCCCGCCGAGCAGGATCCGATCGTCGCTGTCGATCACCGCGACGATGACGGCCGGATCGGTGCGTGGGAACGTCTCGGTGTCGCAGTCGACGCATCGCCGCCCGAATCCACCGTTGATCACCGTCGACTTCCCGCCACACCTCGGACAGTGCGGTTCGTTGCGATGCCAGTGTGTGATCGCGGCAGCCGCAGCCGCGATGTCGCGTTCACTGTCGGTCAGGTGGTAGCCGACCTCGCGCAGGTCGTGCACCTCGCCCTCGGTGAGCGTCTCGACCGCGAAGATCGGTGCGCCGTGCAGCAGCCCGAGCAGGCGGTGCCGCTGGCTGTCGAAATCTACGAACGGCTTCGTCAGCCGCAGTTTCGTGCCGCCGTTGTTGGTGGTGAAACGCGACTGGTCGTCGAGCTTCAGCAGTTTGGCGTCGTCGGCCCGCCAGAGGTTGGCCACCCAGTCCCACGACCGCCGATGATGGTCCACGCGATCGAGGTCGCTCGACCCCGCCCAGTTGACCTCCCAATTGACCACCCGATCAGCGTAGATCAAGTGCGTCGGGTAGGGAGGGGTCGATGCGTCCGGACGAGCGAGCGAGTCCGATCAGGACACCAGGCGCTCGATCTCGGGGCGGTCGGGCAACGAAGGCCGGATCACCTCATCGCCGCGCACGTCGTAGAAGACCGCATCCACGTCCTCGGTCGCGACCCCGGACAGATCGGCCCAGGCTTGCCGATAGAGGGCGAGCTGGAGCGGATCGCAATGTTCCACCCGGCCTGTCTTCCAGTCCACCACCCGAAACGCGTAGTGATCCCCCGGCGCGGCTCGTACGTCGTAGACCGCATCGATCCGGCCCCGGATCAGCCGGCCACCGATGAGCAGGGTGAAGGGAGCCTCAACGGCACACGGAATGGCCGTGGCGAACCGGCCGGCGGCGAAGGCCTCGCAGAGCTCGCGCAGGTCGGCTTCGGTGGCCAACTCCGCCTCGCTGCGCTCCGCCAACTCGGCGAGCTCGTCCAGTTCCTCGGTGTCGATCAGCGGAGGCTGGGAGAGCTGGCCCTTCGCCAGCCCGATCAGGTAGCGCTCGGCCCAGGAATGGAATCGGGTGCCGAAGCGGGCGGCACGCGAAGGCGGGCGCGGCATGGGGCGAGCCAGTTCCGCGGCGTAACGCTGAGGGTCTGCACCCAGCCGCAGCACGGCCGAGGCCGACAGACTGGCCGGCAGGTCGACCGCGGAGCGCTCAGCGCGATCCCGGCGGGCGGCGGCGAGAAGCCGGTCGATGTCGGCGTCCCAGCCGGCGACGATCTCCTCGGCGTCCAACAGCAGGGGCTCAACCGTCTCCTCCGCCGGGACCGCGGCCCCATGCCCGGCCCGGAACCGCCGGACTTCGGCGGCGGCCGCCGCGCGCCGCTCAGCGGCCGCCGGATCCAGGGGAGCCGGCCAGGGGATCGGCTCGGCCGAGGCCGTCAGCGGATTCGCCGGGCCGGGTGTCGGGGCGATCGCGCCCACCTCGCCCTGCCGCTCGGCCTCCTCAGTGATCACCCGCAGATACGTCGAGGGTGTCCGAGGATTGATCAGCTCGGCTCGCCACTGGTGCCCACTGCCGACCAGCAGCCGCCGGGCCCGGGTCGCGGCGACGTAGGCGAGCCGGTCCTCGGCCAACGACTGTTGCTCGGTCAGCGCCCGCTTGTAGGTGGCCAGGGCCGAATTGTCATGATCCTGCAGCTGGGGAATGGCGGCCGCGTCCCCCCGCAGATCGGCCGGTAGGACGGCCGGATTGGTCACCCAGTTGTCGGTCACCCGGTCACTGGGAAAGACGCCGGTCATCAGCGCCGGAAGGAAGACGACCTCCCATTCCAGACCCTTCGCCTTGTGCACGGTCAGCAGCTTGACCGCCTCACGATTCGACGGCACGGCCTGCTCGAGTCCGGCCCCCTGATCGATCTCGGCCTGCAGGTAGGCCAACACTCCGGACAGGGACGCGTCGCCATCCACGTCCACATACTCCGCGACCGCGTCCACGAACGCTCCGAGCTGATCACGCCGGTTGGCCCGGGCGAACTCGGGCGTCGCCATCAGCTCGACGTCGAGGCCGGTCGTACTGATCACCCGACGGGTCAGCTCGAGCACCGGCTCCTCGGTGTGCCGGCGCAGCTCTCGCAGTTCGTCGGCGAACATCTGGAAGCGCTCGAGGGCCGCCGCGGAGTACGGCAGCTCGCCGGGGTTCTCCAATGCGTCCAGCAGACTGACCACCTCGGTCGGGTCGACCTCGGCCACCGCCTGCTCCAGATCCGCCAGCAACTCGGCGCCCTGGGCGGACCGGAGCTGCTCAGGTCGCGATGTGGACAGTTCGGACGTGGACAGTTCGCGCGCCCGGCGTCCCAGCAGGGCCAGGTCTCGCGGCCCGATCCGCCACCGGGGACCGGTCAGGAGTCGGAGGAGGTCGGGGTTGGCGGTGACGTCGTCGAGCACCCGCAGCGTCGCCGTGACGTCCATGACCTCCGGCAGCTGCAGCAGACCGCCCAGGCCGACGATCTCCACCGGCACATCCCGGGAGGTGAGTTCGCCGTACAGCGGGGCGATGTCGGCGTTGCGCCGGGTGAGCACGGCGATGTCGGCCCAGCGGTCGGCCGCACCGCGGTCCCGGGCCGCCACCACCTGGTCGGCGATCCAGCCGACCTCCTCGGGCCAGGTCGCGAAGGTGGCGGCCCGGACCGTGCCTGCAGGGGTGCCGGCTGGTGGCGCCAGCAGACCCAGTCCTTCCTCGTCGGTTTCCACCCCAGACCGGGTCCGGCTCCGCAGCGGCGCACTGAGCCGGTTGGCCACGTCGAGGATCGTGCCGCCGCTCCGCCGATTGATGGTGAGGGCGTAGCGCGCTGCCGGTCGCCCCTGCGCGGTCGTGGAAGTCCTGGGCGAACAGCAAGATGTTGCTGGACGCCGCCCCGCGCCAGCCGTAGATCGCCTGGAACGGATCACCCACTGCGGTGACGGGGTGTCCCATGCCTTCGCTCGGCGTGAAACCACCGAACAGCCCACGCAGCATGATCGCCTGTGCGGCCGAGGTGTCCTGGTACTCGTCGAGCAGCACCACCCGGTACGCGTTGCGGAGCGCCACCGACACCGCGGGCACCGCGTCGGCGAGCCGGGCCGCGATGGCCATCTGATCGGCGAACTCGACCACGCCCAGGCGGGCCTTGAGCGCCTGGTAGTCCTGCACCAGGCTGGCCAGCTCCAACCGTTCCTGCGCCGTCACGATCGCCCGCTTGATGTCGGCGTACACGTTGCCCCGACTGTTGGTCGGTGCCGACTGCAGCCCCAACAGGTGCTGCCGCGCGTGCGCGTCCAACGCCTCGGCGGAGACCAGGTGGGTCTGCAGGTCGGCGTCCAACCGGAGGACCCGCTCGGTGATGGTCGCCGGCCGGAGCCGCGAGATGTATTCGAACGGTCCGGCCGCCGCAGCCACCACCCGGGACGCCAACCGGTACCGGGTGGCCCCACTGATCAAGTTCGGGTCCGTCTCCACCCCGATCCGGAGACCGTGCTCGGCCACCAACCGGGCCGCGAAGGCGTCGTACGTCATGATCAACTGTTCGCCCGACTCGTCCACCCCGGCGGCCGGGATGACCCCGGCCCGCAGGAGCGCGTCCCGCACCCGGGCCGACAGTTCGGCCGCCGCCTTGCGGGTGAACGTCAGGCCGAGGACCTCCTCCGGCCGCACGGCGCCGGTGCCGACCAGCCAGACCACTCGGGCCGCCATCACCGTGGTCTTGCCCGAGCCGGCCCCGGCGATGATCACCCCCGGCTCCAGCGGCGCCGTGATCGCCTCGAGCTGAGAATCGGAGAAGTCGATGCCCAACGCCGCCGTCAGGTCCCCGACTTGACGCAGCTCCCGGATCCGCGCGGGCAGCAGGTGCAGAGTCACGACGCGATCCTCATGCGGCCCTTGTGCGGGCCCCTCATGCCACCCCTCATGCCACGACCTGCCGGCCGGCCGATTGGGCCGGGCAGCTGCCGCGGAACGGGCAGTAGCGGCAGGCCGGCCCCAGCCGGGCGTCGAAACGCTCGGCCCGGATGAGTTGGGCGGCGGCGAGCAACCGACGGTGCACCCAGGTGGGCTGCCGGGCCAGATCGGGACTCAGGGGGAGGCACCGGCTGAGGCCGGATCGGCTGGGTCGCCGGTATCGGCGATCTCGGAGGCCGGGAACGCGACGTCCTCGAGGGAGGCCTGACCGAAGACCTTCGGCAGCAGTCCGCCGGCGTCGGGCAAACGCAGATAGACCAGTTCGGCGCCGCCGGGCCGGGCGTCGGGTCCGGTCACCTCCGCGAACGCCCCGGCCTGGACCGCGAGCTGGTAGACGCCGAGTTGGTCCTGCACCGCCACGTCGGCGGCCCGGGGCTCGGTCTTGGAGGTCTTGAAGTCGACGATCCGGATCCGGCCGTCGGGGTCGCGCTCCACCCGGTCCGCCGTGCCGGTCAGGTGGACCTGCTCGACGCCCAGGTCGATGTCGCAGCGGAAACTGACTTCGGTCCCCAGCAGCTCCTGCTGGGTCCGGGCCTCCTGCCAGGCGAGGAACCGTTCGACCGCCGATTCAGCCTCGGCCCGTTCCACCGCCGACAACCATTTCGCGTCGAAACTGAGCTGGTCCCAGACCGTGTCGAGCTGGTCCGACAGCCGGTCGCCGTCGGGACGCCGGCTCGCTCCGTGCTCGGCCAGCACGTGGACCACCGAGCCGAAGGTGGCCGCGGCGTTGCGGACCGACTCCCCGCGCGCCTGCCGGGCCAGGAACCACTGCCGCGGACAGGCCAGCACGCCGCCGAGCTGGCTCCCCGACAGCTGTACTCCGGACTCGGCCGCCACCACCGGGCGCGAGGTTTCGCTCAGTTCCGCCATCCCCCACCACCGCTGCGGATCGGCACTGGGCACCAGCGCCCCGCCCCGGTCATCGCTCAGCTCCGCCAGCCGGGCCAGCCGGGCCGTCGCCGCCTCCACCAGCGCCGGAGGCGTCTCCGGGTCGGTCGCCGTCCGGCGCAGCTCGGCGACCAGAGCCGGAAAGGTCAGGGGCCGCCGCGGCCGGCCCGGGACCGAGCGGACCGGCACCCCGAGCTCGGTGAGGAACCGGGACGGCTCGATCGCCCTCCCCCTCCGTGCCGGCGACCGCCGTGACCACCAGCCGACGCCGCGCACGGGTGCAGGCCACGTAGAAGAGCCGACGCTCCTCGGCGATCCGGGTGGCGGTCGGCGGCAGTTCCGACAGGCCGGCCGGACTCAGCCGGTCCGGTTCCAGCAGCGACCCGCGCCGGCGTACGTCCGGCCAAGCGCCTTCCTGCACGCCGGCCACCACCACGAGGTCCCATTCCAGACCCTTGGCGCGGTGGGCGGTGAGCAGCCGTACGGATGATCCGCGCAGGTCGGACTCGCGCATGGTGTCGGCCGGGATCTGCTGCCCCTCGACCTCGGCCAGGAAACCGGAGACCCCCCGCCGCCCGGCCAGCTGGTCGGAGCGGGCCGCGATGTCGAACAGTGCGCAGGCGGCGTCCAGGTCCCGGTTGCGCCCGTCGACCGGACTCCCCGCCGAGCGCGGTCTGCCGGCGCAGGCGCTCCGGCCAGCTCGTACCGGACCACAACACCCACAGCGCTTCCTCCGCCGTCGCGCCCTGCGAAATCGCCGTCGCACAGCGGGCGAGCAGGTCGGCCAGCCGGGCCGCCGCGTCGACCTCCGGTCCGGGCTCGAGGTCCTCGAGCAGATCGGGATGCCGGACGGCGGCCGCCACCAGATCACCGGAGAGACGCGGCAGACCCGCCCCCGCCAGTTCGGTCCGGTCGGCCTGGCGCAGGCCGCGCCCGAGACGCCGCAGAGCCATGCTGTCCAAGCCGCACAGGGCCGAGGTCAGCAGCACCCGCGCCTCGTCGGGATCCGGTCGGCAGCCGCGGAGGGCGATCTGCAGGCCGAGCAGGAGCGGGCGGACGGCGGGTTCCCCGGCGAGGGGAATCTCGTCGCCGGCCACCTCGACCGGGATCTCGGCGGCGGTCAGCGCCCGGCTCAGCCCAGGGATCATCCGTTTGCCGGACCGCACCAACACGGCCATCTCGGACCAGTCCAGCCCGTCGCGCAGGTGCGCCTCCCGAAGTAGTTCGGCGATCTGCTCGGCCTCGGCCCCCGCCGTGGTACAGGTCAGCGCCTCCACCCGGCCCCGGCCGAGGCCCGGGGCTGCGCGGGGTTGGCGGAACGACGCCATGACCGGCGCCGGCAGGGCCCGCGGCAGACTCAGCCGGTTGGCGATGTTGCGGCTCGCCGCCAGCAGGGCGGATCCGAAGCGTCGCGTCGTGGCCAGGGCGACGATCGGCGCGGGCGACCCGGATGCGGTCGGAAAGAGCTCGGGAAAGTCGAGCAGGCCACGCGCCTCCGCGCCGCGGAACCCGTAGACCGACTGATCGGGATCGCCGACGACCACCACGTCGCGGCCCTGGCCGGCGATGGTCTGCAGCAAGCCGGACCTGGGCCGGATCGGTGTCTTGATACTCGTCGACGAAGACGGCCGCGATCTCGCTGCGCAGCTGGGCGGCGATCGCGGCATCGGCCAGCAGGATCCGGCTCCGGTGGACCAGCTCGGCGTAGTCGAGCACCTGCTCGGCGTCGAGCACGTCGAGGTACTCGTCGAAGAACTCCCCGATGGCCTGCCACTCCGGTCGCTCGGCCGCCTCGCCGGCCGCCACCACGTCGTCGGGATCCATCCCCAGTTGCCGCGCCTTGGCGAGCACGGCGCGCACCTCACCGGCGAAGGCCCGGGTGCCGAAGGCGGCCGCGACGCTGTCCGGCCAGCCGGCCCGACCGGTGTCGCGGCTGCCGGCCAGCATCTCCCGCAGCCGGAACTCCTGCTCGGGCGCGGTGAGCAGGCGCATCGGCGCTCCGCCGGTGCCGAACTCGCTGAACCGGCGCACCAGGGCGTAGCAGAAGGCGTGGAAGGTCAGCACCATCGGCGTCACGACCGAGCGGCCGAGCCGGCCGGCGATGCGCTGCCGCAGATCAGCCGCGGCCTTGCGGGAGAAGGTCAGCACCAGGATCTGGTCGGGGGTCAGTCCGCGACGCTCCACCCGGTCGACCACCGATTCGACGAGCGTGGTCGTCTTGCCGGTGCCCGGGCCCGCCAGCACCAGCAGCGGTCCGCCCGGGTGGTCGACGACCGCCTGCTGAGATTCATCCAGCTCCGGCGCGACGACCCGGTCGGGCGCCGTGCGATTCAGTGTGTACATGCATCTCTCTGCCGCTCGGTTCGATCCTGTCATTGCACGAGATCGTCATTGCACCAGATCGACCTGACAGCGCTCGCATTCCCGCGCGGTCGGTGGTCCGAATCGCCTCCGTTGCCGTACGCGGACGTTTCCCAACTCGGGCTGGGAAACACGCACACATCCGCACTCCGGCGTCGCGTTGTCCAACTGGAGATGGATAACGTTCAACGCCGGACCGACCGCTCACTCCACCGCCTGCTCCGTACGAACCGTACGCAGCACCGCGGTGAACGCGGCGGCCAGCAGGGCCGTCCCGAGCACCAGGTCGCCCAACTCGGCGAAGTCGTCCAGGTCGGCGTACTCGTTGGCCGCCCGGACCAGCGAGGAGTAGGCGAGGACGGTGACGGTGAGCAACGTGTACGTGACGGCCAGCAGCACCCGGACCGGACGGGGGAATCGCCGGCTCTCCCCGTTGGCCCAGTTCGATCCGGTGAGGAAATCCCAGGTGAGACCGAACAGCACCAGCGCCACCCCGGAGTAGCCCAGCAGCGCCCCGACCGGGTCGGAGACGAAATCGCGGTAGGAGAAGAGCGCCGACAAGATCAACAGGCTGCTCAGGGCCACGGCCCGGGCCCGGGTCAGGCTCCGCCGCACCAGATGCACGACGACGGCGATCAGCACGACCGCGGTGGCCACCAGGTTCAGGGAGTCGGGATCGATCCACACCGCCCACCGGTAACCCGTCAGCAGCCGCATGCCCAGCGCCAGTAGCATCACCCCGACGCTGCCCAGGACCACGGCCATCCCCAGGCGCTGCCGGCGGGCCAGCACCAGGCTGATCCCGATCAAGATCAGCCCGAGCAGCGTCCGCACCACGTCGGTGATCCGGTCCACCACCGGGCTGGGATCGAAGCCGATCGCGAGGGCCGCTTCCCGGTTCAGCCCGAACAGGATCTGGTACCCGAAGAGAAAGGCGAGCACGGGCAGCAGGACGCAGACCATGGCCACCCCGACCGGAATGCCCACCCGGGCCAGGTCGTCGGGCAAGGCGTCGATGCGCAGCTGGCCGGCATCCCGGCTGATCTTGGTCAGCAGCCAGCTCAGGCCGCCGAACGCCGCCGCGATGCCCAGGGCCGGGACGATGGCCAGCCATCCCTCCTCGACCGGATCCAGGTCGGCCAGCTGCCCGCCGGTCTGGATCAGCCGGAGCAACACCAGCAGACCGAGCAGCACGTACGGCCAGCGGTGCTGCGCAAAGTGCTGGGCCTGCCGGGTCGCTCCGACGGTGGCGGCCACCGTGATCTCGGCCACCGCGGCCCCGGCGACCAACGCGGCCGGGAGGACGAGGAAGGCCAGCAGACTCGCGGTCTGTTCCAAGAGCAGGGGCGTGAACTCGAAGCCCAGGTTGCGGGCATTCAGACTCAGTGTTCCGATTGTGACGGCGATTCCCGTCCCGAACACCCCCAACAGCACCGGGAACTCCCACCAGGCGAAGGAGCGCCGGCCGCGCACGATCCAGAACACGAGCAGGACCAAGACGAGCAACCCCGCCACCACCGGCGGCACGATCGGGGCCAACCGTCCCGTTCCGGCCCCACCCGAAACGCCCCAGACCGCCAGCAGGCCGGCGCCGACCGCGAACCCGAGGATCTTGAGCCACCACGGTCCGTGCAGCGCCGCCAACGAGAAGACCGAGAGCGCGACGACTACCAAGAACGTGACCAACCAGGTCAGGCCGACCGGCGTGGAGGAGACCAGGCTGTTGGGCACCAGCAGATCCGACCCGGCCCGCAGCGGGCCCGAGAGCAGGGCCAGGACGGCCGCCACCCCACACATCACCAGGGCCAGCCCCACGACCGCGTTGAGTCCGTACGGCCAGTCGATGTCCCGTAGCCGACCGCGGGCGATCTTGTCCGCGACCGCGGCCCGCCACACCGCCCGGCCGGCCGTGACGACCTCGTCTCGTGGAGCCTTCCGCTGATCCGTCGCCTGATCCGTCACGGTTGGTCGCTCCAGGTTTCGAAGGACCAGTCGCCGGCGAACAGCAGGACGCCGAACCGGTCGGACAGCGGATACAGCCCGCTGCTGCTCAGCGTGCGGTCCGGCGTGTCCAGGGTCTTCACCGTCGTGAGGTCCCGGTCGATCACCTCGGCGTCGTTGATCCCCCACCCCACCAGGTGCTGCGAGGTCGCGGTCACCACCTCGTACGGGGGCCGCCGCGCCCGTACGGTGCCGTTCTCGTCCAGGATCGTGGTGTCCAGTTGGGTGGCCAGCACGACCCGGCCGTCGAACGCCTGCAGGGCATCCACCGTCCCGGTGACAGGCTGCAGCCAGCGCGACCTTCCGGTGGCCAGCGCCACGGCCGTCAGGGTCGCGGCGGTGTGGGTGACCACGGTGTCGCCGACCACGGTGGCGCGGTCGACGTCGAGCTCCCGCTGCCAGAGTTCGGTTCCGGTCGCGGGATCGTACGCAGTCGCCGTGTCGCTGCCGTCGAAAACGATCACTGCGCGCGGATCCGCGACCGGTGCCGTGGTGACCTCCGCCCCGACGTCACGCTGCCAACGCTGGGCGCCGCTGCGGATGTCGAGCAGCCGCACCGTGCCGCCGCTGTCGACCACCGCGATCGTGTCGTCGTTCACCCGGACCGGGCCGCGGAAGGCGAGCTCGTCGAGATCGGAGTGCCACAACCGGACGCCGGCGTCGGAGTACGCGACAACCTGCCGCTCGCTGGTCGTCGCGACCACCACGTCGCCGAAGGCTGCCAAGCTCAGCACGGTGCCGCCCGGGTGCATCCGCCACAGGCGAAGTCCACTGCGTCGGCGTCTTCGGCGTGAAGGCCACCAGGTCCTGGCTCGACGAGCCCCGGATGATCAACCCGGAGGCGGTGAGGACCGGCGGTACCGAGGCCGGCGCGCCGGTCATGATCTGTTGACCGAAATTCTGGTCGATCGATACCGACGAGAAGGTCTGCTGCCGCCAGGACTGCGGCGCTGCCCAGGCGACCGGTTCGCTGATGGATCGCAATTCCGGTTCGGACGCCGGGGCGGCTTCGCCGGTCACCGTGGTCGTCGCGTCATCCGTCACCGTGGTCGACGCGGTGATGCCTTCTGCGGGACACCAGGTCTTGTCCACCGACGTGGTGGTTCCCGGCTGGCCACTCAAAGCGGTGTACGTGATGGTCCCGGTGACCCGAAGGCAGCCGCGATCACCGGCCGCGGCCCGGAACTCGCTCCGGTAGCCGAGGGTGTCCCCGGCCGACCCCGCGCCCGTCCAGGTGCGTCCCGGAGCCGCATCGGCCGGCAGTTCGACCAGGGCGGGGCGGTAGACATAGGCCACCTCCGGCCCGGACTCGCCGACGAGTTCGACGGCCGCGTCGGCCCGATAGACCCGGACGAGCTGCTGACTGGAGGTGGGATGACCGAGTTCGGTCGTGGTGGTGCGCCAGAACGGGGTGCCGGGCAGGTCGTCGTACTCGAGGCTGCCGAGCACCTTCGACCCGAACGTGAAGTCGAGGGCGGTGAGCTGGGCGGCACCGGTGAAGCGCGCGGATTCGGTCACGAGTTGCGCCACGCCCTCCGGTGCGTTCGACCCGGACTCCCGACGCGAGTACCGGACCGCGCCGTCCGCGGGGACGAAGGCCTGGGCGGCATGGGAGAAAGGGCGCTCGCCGAACCGGTCCGCCACGTAGAAGCCGCCGGCGATCAGGCACGCCACCAGACCGATGACCAGGAACGGCAGCCAGCTGGGGCGGGTGTCCTGCGGGGGGCGCCAATCCGGCGACACCGGTGAATACGACTCGGGCAGCGCCTGCCAATCCTGTACGGGATAGGGCGACCAGGGGCGCTCGGCGCCGGCCGGGGGCACGTCGGCACGGCCCCAGGTCGACATGGGGACATCCTGTCAAAAGGCGGGAGCGCCCGCGGTCAGATCCGGCGGTTCGCCAGCACCGGGATCTGCCGCCGGGTGGCGGATACCACGTCGGGCTCGATGTCGACCACCAGGAGGCCCGGCTCGGCGCCCAACCCGGCCAGCAGGGTTCCGTCGGGGCCGACGACCCCACTGTGACCGACGCCGGTCGGAGCGGAACCGGTCCCCGGCGCGCCCACGGTGGTCGGGTCGGCCTGGGCCGCCGCGGCCAGATAGCTGGTGCAGTCCAGCGCGCGGGCGCGGAGGAGCAGCTGCCACTGCTCGAGCTTGCCCGGTCCCGCACCCCAGGAGGCCGGTACGCAGATCAGCTGCGCGCCGCGTTCGGCGAGAGCGGTGAACAGGCCCGGGAAGCGGAGGTCATAGCAGGTGGCGAAGCCGACGCCGAACTCGCCGACTCGAACGACCAGCAACTCAGCACCCGGAGCCACCGTCTCGGATTCGGTGAAGCCGAAGGCGTCGTACAGGTGCATCTTGTCGTAGTGCTCGTCGATCCCGCGCCCGACGACCCGCAACGTGTTGGCGACCCGCCCGCCATCGGCGGGGGTGAACATTCCCGCGACCACGACGACTCCGTGCCGGTCGGCGATCTCGATCAGGCCCTTCGACCAGGGCCCGTCCAGTGGTTCAGCCACCTCAACCAGCGACCGGCCGAAGCAGCGCATGGTCGCCTCCGGAAAGACCACCAGTTCGGCACCGTCAGCGGCAGCGCTAGCCGTGAGCTCGGCCACCTGATCCAGATTGGCGTGAGGATCGGCGCCGCTGACGATCTGGGCCACCGCGATGCGCATGCGAACTCCCTGAGTCTCCCGGTCAATCGCTGGGGCGATTGTTGTGCGCGCAGGTCATCTCAGCCTACGCCAGCGTCCAGACCAGCAACTCGCTCTCGGACCGCGTCCTGACGTCGAGAGCGGCGCGACCGTGGATCCGGACCGCATCTCCCGGTCCCAGCGCGCCGACGACGTCGACATCGACCTCGCCCCGCGCCACGAACACGTGGACCAGGCCACCCTCCGGCAGTCGCCGCCGCGCACCCGGGCCCGCGTAGGTGACCCAGAGTGTGGCCCCCGCAGTGCCGAGTCCGACGGCCCGGTCGGGGTGGGAGCCAGACACGACCGGAACCCAGCCCGCCCGCAACGCCGTCTCGGACACCTCGGCCTGGGCGTAAGCCGGCGGGCCGCCGGGGGCGTCGGGCCGCAACCACATCTGGACGAAGTGGACGGGTTCGAACGGCTGGTCGGGGTGCAGTCGGAAGCCGTCGTTGCGTTCGGCGTGCACGATCCCGCTGCCGGCGCTCATCCGCTGGGCCAACCGGGGATAGACCAGTCCGCGGTGACCGCGCGAGTCGGCATGCTGCAGGGTGCCGGACAGCACCCAGGTCACGATCTCGGCGTCTCGGTGCGGATGGTCGTCGTAACCGCGGGCCACCTCCACCACGTCCTCGTTGCTCACCAGCAGCGGGCCGAACGAGACGTTGGCCGGGTCGTAGTGCTCGCCGAACGAGAAGCTGTGCGTCGAGGTGAGTCCGACACCCTGGCTGACGAAGCGATCGGCGGAGCGCCGGACCTCGGTGATCACCCGGCCAACCTAGACCTTCAACCAACCGGCGCCCTGAGCTTGTAGGGGAACTCGAGCTCGCATCCCCTGACACTCGCAGCGGCCACACGGCCGCCTCGATGTGCAGGCTTGCCGCCCGTGACAGGAAACGGCGGTCCCGTACGCCGTCTGGGTGCCACCTCGCCGCCCGTGACAGTAAACGGCGGTCTTGTACGCCGTCTCGCCCCACCTACCCTGGGCGTCGTGCGCTCCCACCCCAGACCCGAACCGACCAAGCCCGGTCAGGAGTCGGTCTGGAGCTATCCGCGGCCGCCCGCGCTGCGGCGCTCCACCAAACCGGTGCGGGTCACCCTCGGCGGCGTGGTCGTGTGCGACGCACCGGAGAGCTGGCAGGTGCTCGAGACCAGCCACCCGCCGACCTACTACCTGCCGCGCTCGGCCTTCGTCGACGGTTCGCTGCGACCGGCGCCGGGCGGCTCGTACTGCGAGTGGAAAGGGCCGGCCGGCTATCTCGACGTGGTCGGCGGACGCGCCGCGCCGGCGGCCGCGTGGTACTACCCCTCCCCCAGCCCTGGGTTCGAGGTGCTGGTGGACCACGTCGCCCTTTACGCGGGTCGGATGGATCGCTGCACGGTCGGCGACGAAACGGTGACGCCGCAGCCGGGTGGCTTCTACGGCGGCTGGATCACCCAGGAACTGACCGGACCGTTCAAGGGCGAGCCAGGCACCAATCACTGGTGATCTTTGTCCGTGGGGTCCGGTTAGCTCGGCACCATCAGGCAACCCGGCGGGGGTGCCGCATCCTTGGGGAACGCAGTTGCCAGCGCCCGCGCGGTCCGCTTGCCGCGCTCCTTGTAGCCCTTGGTGGTGAAGTGGATGCCGTCGTCGACGTACCAGGAGTCCTTGACCTCACTGGCCCAGTCGTACACCCGCATGTTGGGGTGCCGCGTGCAGGCGTCGCCGAGCGCCTTGGTCCACTTCTCGCTCTCCTTGTTGCTGTACGGCCCGCTCGAGCGGAGGGTCTTGATCGTGAGCCAGAGCACGGGATGGTCGCCGATCGGCTCCATCAGCAGGTCGATCCGCTTGCTCAACGGGGTGTTGCCGCCCGCCGACTGGTTGGCCACCTCGTTGGTGCCCATGGCGAGCACCCAGCAGCCGTCATAGCCCTTGTCGAGCTTGGCCTTCACGGCGTCCTGGGCGTTCGGCTGGTCCTTCCACCGTTCGACGATGGAGCGGGCGCCGGAGATGTCGGTGTCCGCGTCCTCCGCCCCCACCTTGCGGTACTGCGCGTCGACCCGGTCCTTCTTCTTGGGCAGATAGTCCTTGCTCATCAACCCGATGGAGGTCGAATCACCGACGTGCACGACCTCCTGGCACGAGGTGGTCAGCGTCGGCGCCGAAGGCGTCGAGGCCTCGGACTCGGATTCCTCGCCCCCTGAGGGTTCCGGCGGAGGTACCGGCGGATTCTCCAGCGACACCTCCGCGTCCCGGCCGCTGGTGCTCGCGGTGCCCGGCGGCTGCAGAATCGCCGCGGCACTCAGGCTGGCCGTGGCGATCAGGACCAGGGCGAGGGTGCCGCTGAGCAGGGCCGGCATGCTCTTCTTGTTCACGGGAGCCAAGGGCACCACTCGACCGCCGTCGGTGTCCCGCCGGCGGCGATCCAGCGCGCCGAGCAGTCCGTACCGGCGGATCGGGTCCTCGACCAGGGTCCAGCTCAACGCCGCGAACCCGACCACGAGCCCGATCTGCAGCGCGACCCGCAGCGCGGGTTGCTCGGCCAGCAGCTGTTCCGGCAGGAAGGCGATGACCGGCAGATGCCAGAGATAGATCCCGTACGAGCGTTCGCCGATCCATCGCAACGGTGCGGACCCGAGCGCGCTGCCGAACACCGCCGCCGGATGCACCGCCACCCCGACCAGCAGGGCGGTGGCGACCGACAACAGCAAGATCCCGCCGTGATAGAGCGACATCGAGTACTGGCTCGTGAAGACGAACATCCCGATGATCACCAGGAGCGACCCGACGCCGACCGCGTCGATGATCAGCCGGCCGCTGGGCGGGACCTTCTTGGCCAGTTGAGCGGGGCGCCAGAGCATCGCCATGGCAGCGCCGATGAGCAGACCGCCGGCGCGGGTGTCGGTCCCCTCGTAGGCGCGGGTGTTGTCGAAGCCGGGCACGGCCAGCCACCACATCAACGCGAAGGACACCGCCGCCAGGACCAGCGTCACCACCGCGACCCGGCCGAGCCTGCCCCGGAAGATCTTGAGGAGCCCCAGCAGCAGCAAGGGCCAGAGCAGATAGAACTGCTCCTCCACGGCCAGGGACCAGAGGTGATCCAGCGGGCCCGGGCCCGCGAAGCGATCGAAGTAGGAAACGCCGGCGGCGATGGTGGTCCAGTTGGCGACGTAGAACAACGCAGCCAGCGCTTCGCTGGCTCGGGTGGCGAGGGCGGCTGGGATCCACGATCGCGGTGGCGACCAGGACGACCAGGAGCACCAGGACCACGGCCGGCAGCAGCCGCCGGGCTCGTCGGAGCCAGAAGTGCTTCAGGTCCAGGTTTCCGGCCCGATCCCAGGTGGAGAGCAGGATCGTGGTGATCAGGAAGCCGCTCAGGGTGAAGAAGACCCCGACCCCAAGAGGCCGCCGGGCATCCACGGTGCACCAAGGTGGTAGGCGACGACGGCCGCCACGGCGATGGCGCGAATACCATCGAGCCCTGGCAGATACGTTGTTTCAGGACCAACCGGACGTGGCATGCGTGTCCTTGTCGTACGAGCGGATCGTCTTCGGGGGACAGGAGTTACGGGGGAAGGCAATGCCAGGCGCACCGGCTTTCGCCCGTGCGTTGCGCCTCACGATAGGGGCTGACCAGGGGATATCCATGGATTTGCGTGCGATCGGTGCTTCGGTGCGTCGCCCCGCTCGGAGGGCCGGTCATGAGCCCGAGTGAGCCGGTGGTCGGCGAACTATCGGACTACGCGGAAGCCGTCTTGGCGGCGGTGGATCAGGTGCCACCCGGACGGGTCGCCAGTTACGGCGACATCGCCGAGTTCGTGGGGGCCGGCGGGCCGCGTCAGGTCGGGCACGTCATGGCCCGGCACGGCGGAGCCGTCGCCTGGTGGCGGGTGGTCCGGGCCGACGGGCGACCGGCAGCCGGACTGGAGACCGAGGCCCTCGCTCGCCTGCGGTCCGAGGGCGCCGCCATCCGGGGCGATCGGGTCGACCTGCGACAGGCACGGTGGAGGTTCGCAGGAGCGAACCGCGGCCGACTTCAGGGTGGGGTTGATGGCTGACTTGATTGCGATTAGGGAACTCCGGCCCTCGCAATAATCGGTTGGGTTCCCAACGTCGGCGAAGGTGTGGAAAGCTGTTCCTGCTGTTGCAAGTCTGTGTCGTGGTACGTGCTACGCCCCCAGATTCTTGCGTGGGCGTCGCGGATCCGCTCCCTGGCGCTCGGCAGCATTCGGAGCCGTGAGGTGCGGCGACGACGAGCGCAGATGTAGGAGAGTTTCATGGCGCAGGGAACCGTCAAGTGGTTCAACGCCGAGAAGGGCTACGGCTTCATCGCCGTGGACGGCGGCGGTCCGGACGTTTTCGTCCATTACAGTGCGATCGAGTCGACGGGTTTCCGAACCCTCGACGAGGGACAGCGGGTGGAGTTCCAGACCACCCAGGGCCCGAAAGGTCCGCAGGCCGACCAGGTCCACGCGATCTGAGACACGAGGTCAAAGCTCCCGCACGAAGGTGCGGGGGCTTTGTCGTTTCCGGTCGACTTCCGAGGTCGCTCCGGGTCAGCTCCGAGCGGGTCGGAGCCGGTGTCAGCTAGGCCTTGGCCGGACGTTATCCAGCTTGAGCGGACAGACGCGCCGACTTCGCGACTCCCTCGGCGCGTCAACCAGCCCGAGCTGGGAAACGTACGCCCAGGTCAAGGAGCGAGCCGGAAACGAGCAGCGTCAGTACGCGGGTTGGGACGGATCGATCTGGTTGACCCACGCCGACACCCCACCGCCGACATGTACGGCGTCGGCCAGGCCTGCCCCATGCACCAGGGCCAGCACCTCGGCTGATCGCACTCCGGTCTTGCAGTAGAGCACCACCTGCTTGTCCTGCGGGAGATCGCCGAGCGCCGCCCCGCTCTGGAAGTCGCCCTTGGGGATCAGCACCGAGCCGGGGATCGCGTTGATCTCCCGCTCGACCGACTCGCGGACGTCGACCAGCAGGAAATCCTTGTCCCCCGACTCGCGGGCGGCCAGCCACTCCTCCAACTGCTTGACGCCCACGGTGTGCCCGGCCGCAGCCTCGGCCGCCTCGTCGGTGATCGCCCCGCAGAAGTCGTCGTAGTCGATCAGCTCGGTGATGGGCTCACCGGCCGGATCCCTGCGCAGGTTGAGAGTCTTGTAGCTCATCTCCAACGCGTCGTAGACCATCAGTCGACCGATCAGCGGGTCGCCGATACCGGTGATCAACTTGATCGCCTCGGTCACCATGATCGAACCGATGGAGGCACACAGCACCCCGAGGACGCCGCCCTCGGCGCAGGAGGGCACCATCCCGGGTGGCGGCGGTTCCGGATACAGGTCGCGGTATTGCGGACCGTGCTCCGCCCAGAACACGCTGACCTGACCCTCGAACCGGAAGATCGAACCCCACACGTACGGCTTGTTCGACAGCACGGCTGCGTCGTTCACCAGATAGCGGGTGGCGAAGTTGTCGGTGCCGTCCAGAATGAGGTCGTACTGGGCGAAGATGTCCATCACGTTGTCGTTGTCCAGCCGGACATCGTGAACGACCACCTTGACCAGCGGGTTGACCTCGGCGATCGACTCACCAGCCGACAGCGCCTTGGACTTGCCGATGTCGGATTGACCGTGGATGATCTGGCGCTGCAGATTGGACTCGTCCACCGTGTCGAACTCGACGATGCCGAGCGTCCCGACCCCGGCGGCCGCCAAGTAGAGCAGGGCCGGGCTGCCCAACCCGCCGGCGCCGATGACCAGCACGCGGGCGTTCTTCAGACGCTTCTGCCCGGCCATCCCGACGTCGGGGATGATCAGGTGCCGGCTGTAGCGGCGAACCTCCTCGACCGTCAGCTCCTCGGCGGGTTCCACCAGCGGCGGTAAAGCCACAACTCCTCCAGACCTTTGCACTTGCTTGGATCCTCCCTACAACCAGGGGCGCCAGTTCGCTATTCCAGAGTGCGGACAGCGCGTCTCACCCACCGTACGAGCTGCCTCTACCGCCAGCTGGTCGACCAGGTCGTTCATCGCATCGCCGGAATGACCCTTGACCCAGCGGAAGGTGACCGATCCCCGTTCCCGGACGGCGTCGACGAGCGGTTCCCAGAGGTCGCGGTTGGCCACCGGCTTCTTGGCCGACGTGGTCCAGCCGCGGGCCAGCCAGCCGCGCCACCAGTCGTCGCGGAAGCAGTTCACCACGTACGTCGAGTCGCTGACCACGACCAGCGGGCCGTCCAGCGCCGTCACCGCTTCGAGAGCCGCCTGGATCTCCATCCGCTGGTTGGTGGTGTGGGCGGCCCCACCGCTGGCCTGCCGGCCGTCCTTGGTGGCCCAGGCCCACCCGCCCGGGCCCGGGTTGCCCGAGCAGGCGCCGTCAGTCCACACCTCGGTGCCGCCCCCGGTGGCCGCCGTTGCCGGCGCCACGTCGGAATCCGGCACGTCCAGCAGAGCATCGGGCGCACAGCGTTCGTGGGCCCAGCGGCGGGCCTTGCTTGTCGTGCCGCCCCCGCTCGGAAGGGATTCGATCCGTTCCCCCGGGGCGATCGGGGCCGAGCACAGCCCGCAGGTCGCCGCGTACTTCGCCGTGATCGCCACGCCGTCAGCGTAGATCTCCCGGGTGCTGCGGTTACTTCTGGACCGCCTTGGCGATCGTGGTCGATCGGGTGATCCAGTCCCGGTCGAGGGCGGCGCCCAGCAGCGAGCTCTCGTAGTCCCACAAGGCGTTGAGCACTTCGCGGACCACGATCCAGCCGCGCACCCGATCCTCATCGAAACCTGCGGCGTCGACCACGGTGAGCATGCGGTCCAGCAGGGCCTGCCGGAGGTTACCGGTCGCGTGCGCCTCCTCCCAGCGATTCCAGAGCAGGGGTGCCACCTCGTACGCCGGGTCCCCGGCCAGCGGTTTGGGGTCGATGGCCAACCACTCTTGATCTTGCCCGGGGCGCTCGGCGGCCAGCACATTGAAGAAGTGCAAGTCGGTATGGATCAGGGTCGCGTCGATCTCCGGGTCACCGGCCAGATCGCGCAGCAGCGAGAGGGCCTGGGAGACCAACCGACGCGGCATCAGTCCCGACGCGGCGAGCTGGGGCAGCCGGCCGGACCAATCCACGCACAGGTCGGACAAGCGTTTGAGCTGCGGCAGCGACGAGCGATGCAGCCGCGAGTAGAGCTCGGCGATCCTTTCGCAAGCGTCGAGTACCGGAAGCGAACTCAGGTCACGGCGGGCGTCGGCCCGTTCCAGCACCAGCGCGAAGCGGCGAGGGTCGGCCCGGAACAGCCGGATCGCACCGCTTCCGTCCCAGGCCCGCAGCGCGAGGTGCTCGTATTCGGCCTCCCAATGCGGCCAGCCGACCTTGAGCATGGCGGCCCGCCCGTCGGCCGTCGAGACCGGAACCACGACCGCGCAGTATCCCGACAGGGTCGCGCCGTCGGGCCGCAACTCCCATTCGTCCAGGAGAGTGCCGAGCAGGGCCGGCAGATCGGTGAACCAGTCCGCCCAGTGGGCCTGGCTGGCCGCGCGCTCCCGGAACGCCGCCGGGATCTCCACCGCCTGTTCAATCTTGCTCGCGCCCGCTCTGCGCCTCATGACTCTGTCTTCCCTCCTCGGTCCCAGACGAAAAGCATGTCTGCCCTCGTCAGTCCAGACAGAGCCGGCGCTCCGCTACCCGACGCTCGCAAGCGAGCCGGGCTAGTCACACCAGCAGTTGGTGCTCCGCGAGCTCACGGTAGAGGGCGCTGCGGTCGAGCAGTTCGGTGTGGGTGCCGACCGCTTGGATGTGGCCATCCTCGAGGACCAGGATCTGGTCGGCGTCGGCAACGGTAGCCAGCCGGTGCGCCACGATCACCAGGGTGCGTTGGTCGGCCGCCTCGGCCACATTCTTGATCGCCTCCCGCAGCGCCTGTTCGTTGCGGCTGTCCAGACTCGCGGTCGGTTCGTCGAGCAGCAACAGCCGCGGCGCCGCCAGCAGTGCCCGAGCGATGGCGAGTCGCTGCCGTTCGCCGCCGGACAGCAGGATGCCGTCCTCACCGACTTGGGCGTCGAGGCCCAACGGATCGCGGAGCAGGATGCCGGTGAGGTTGACGTCGGCCAGCACCCGCCGGCAGGCCGCATCGTCGGCGTCGGGTGCCCCCAGCAGCAGGTTGTCCCGGATCGTCCCGGCCAGCACCGGTGAGTCCTGTTCGACGTAGCCCAGCGAGGAGCGCACTTCCGCCCGAGACAGCAGCCGGGTGTCCAGCCCGCCGAATAGGATCCGGCCATCGATCGGGTCGTAGAACCGCTCGATCAGCGCCAAGATCGTCGACTTGCCGGCCCCGGAGGGTCCGACTATCGCGGTCCGGCTCCCCGCCGGGACGCGGAAGCTGACCAAGTCCAGGACCGGCGTGTCGCGGTAGCTGAAGCTGACCCGATCGAACTCCAGCAGGGCCTGACCGTCCGGGACGTTCACCGCTGTGAGCGGGCCCGGCGCGGCCGCACCGTCATGATCAACGTAGTGATCATCTTCCTCCGCCAGCTCGGTGATCTCGCGGATCCGGATGATCGCCCCCAGGGCATTCTGCACCGCGGTGTAGGCGTTGAAGATCTCGCCCAGGGGCATGATCATCATGAAGAGGTAGAGCAGAAAGGCCACGAGATTGGCCACCGTCATCTGCCCGCTCGCCACCCGGTAGCCGCCGAGGCCGAGGACGGCGATGAAGGCCGCCTGGAACGCGATGCCCATGATCGGCGCGATCAACGCCATCACCTTGGCCAGCCGGATCCCGGTGCCGTACGCATCGCCGGCCAGCTCGTCCAGGGCTCGACCCTCCCGAGCGGTGGCCCCCGCCGCTCGGATCGTCCGGATGCCCGGGATCGCCCGGGCCACGCCCGCCGCCAGCGCTCCGACCTGGGTCTGGGCCTGCACGGTGAGCTTCTGGATCCGACCGCCGAGGGTGATCACCACCACCGCTGCAAGAACCACCACCAGCAGGGTGATACCCAGCAACAGCGGGTCCAGCAAGGCCATGGCCACGACCGAACCGACAACGACCACCACACCGGCCACGGCGTCGACCAGACCGGAGGTCACGACCGAACGCAACAAGGTGGTGTCCGAGCCGACCCGGGACACCAGGTCGCCGGTGCGGCGGGTGTCGTACTCGCGGATCGGCAGCCGCAGCAGTCGCTGGGTCATGGTCTGCCGGGTCTGCAGGACCACCGCCTCGGCGGTCCGCTGCAACAGATACTGCTGCAGCCCGGACAGCAGCGCTCCGCCCATCACCAAGCCGATCAGCAGCAAGACGGCACCACCCAACGGACGCGATTCGCTCACGCCGGTGATGATCATGGAGACCACAGCGGGCTGGGCGAGGAACAGGGCGGCCGAGATCAGCGAGACGACCACGACGAAGCCCAGCACCCGCCGGTGCGGACTCAGATACGGCCAGAGGGCGCTCAGCGGTGCCCGTTTGCCTTCCGGCGCCGGTTCCTCGCGCCCTGAGCGGTCCTTTCGGTGCTCTGAGCCAGTCGAAGGGTCCGGCTCCTGGGTATCGCCGTCCGTCATCGTCCGTACCTCTTGTGCACGGCCTGCCGGCTGACCCCTAGCGCTTCGGCCACCTGGGCCCAGGTGCAGCCGGCGTTGCGCGCACGGCGCACCAGAACGGCCGCGATCCGGTCCGCTTCGGCGTTCAAGGCCGCAACCGCCTGCAAGGCCTGTAACGGGTCCGGATCCTCGAGCGAGGTCACGATGTCTTCGAGCGTTGGGAATCTCCGCCATGCTGTCAATCTAGATTGACAGATCAAGGGTCGTCAACCAAGGTTGACGCCACGAGACTGATCCTCGGTGCGGCGAGACCCCTACGCTCACACCGTGACCGCGAGTCAGGTCGTCGGCGATCTCGTCCGCCTCGCCAGCGAGACCGAACTCGCCAAGCTGCGAAAGCGGCTACCCGAGAGCGAGGTGGCCATCGGCCTGCGGATGGGTGATCTCTTCGCCGTCGCCAAGGCCCATCGCGATCTCCCACTGGCCGAGCTGGAGATCCTGCTGGACCACGTCGCGTACGAGCCCCGGATGACGGCGTTCTGCATCCTCGATTTCAAGGCGCAGCGCCGGCTGACCGAGGACCAGCGGCGCGAGCTGTACGGGATCTACCTGCGGCGCCACGACCGGATCACCGCCTGGGACATGGTCGACCGCGCCGCCCCTCGGGTCGTCGGCGGCTACCTCGCGGGGCGCGACCTGGAGCCGCTGCACCAGCTGGCGCGGGCGGGTGACCCGCTGCGTCGCCGGACGGCGATCACCGCGCCGCTGTTCTTCACCCGGTCCGGCAGCGACGCGGATCTGACCGGCGGCTTTGTGATCGCCGCCCGGCTCGCCGCCGATCCGGTCCCGGTGGTGCACAACGCGGTCGGGATCTTCCTCAAACACGCCGGAGACCGAGACGCCGCGGCCGTGCACCGATTCCTCGGCGAGCACGCGGCCACCATGCCGCGCCCGGCGCTCCGGCTGGCCATCGAGAAGCTCAGTCCCGCCGAGCGCACCCGCTACCGTGAGCTCTGAGTCTTCGAGAGTTGCGGCACAATCGCGGGGTGGCAGATCAGCCGGCCGTCCGAACCCGGGTCGGGCACGAGGGAACTCATTCTGACCAACCTGGACAAGGTGCTCTATCCCAGTGTCGGGTTCACCAAGGCCGAGGTGATCGCCTACTACTCAGCGATCGCCGACACGCTGCTGCCCTACGTCGCCGACCGGCCGCTGACCCGGGTGCGGTTCCCCGACGGCGTCAGCTCGTCCAGCTTCTATGAGAAGAACGCACCGATGGGCACGCCGTCCTGGGTACGCACTGCGCTGGTCGACACCTCCGACGGCATGATCACGTACGCGGTGTGCGACGACGCCGAAACCCTGGTCTGGCTGGCAAACCTGGCCGCCCTGGAGCTGCACGTGCCGCAATGGACCCTGGGTTCGGCCACCCCGGCGGCCGACGGCACGATCCTGCTGCCGGGCTCGGAGCCGAGGCCGGGGGAACCGCTCGCCGACCGGGTCGTGGTCGACCTCGATCCGGGTGAGGGGATGACCATTCTCGACACCGCCCGGGCGGCCCTGCTGGTGGCTCAGCAGCTGGCGGCCGACGGTCTGCTGCCTACGCCGCAGACCTCGGGCAGCAAGGGGATCCAGGTCTACGCCGCGGTGCAACCCAGCCGGAGCAAGGACGTCTGGGCCTACGTCAAGCGGCTGGGCGCGACCCTGGCCAGAAGGCAGCCGGACTTCTTCGTGGCCACCATGAGCATCGCCCAACGCAGGGGACGGATCTATGTCGACTACAACCAGAACCTGGCCGCCCGGAACACGATCGCGCCGTACTCGATGCGCGGGCGGGAGCGGCCCGCCGTGGCGACCCCGGTGACCTGGGAGGAGGTCGGTGCCGTCCAGGGTCCCGACGACCTCCGCTTCAGCCCCGACCAGGTCGTGCACCGGGTCGCAGAGTCGGGCGACCTGGCCGCCGACCTGCTGAGTCTTGACCGGCCACCGCTCCCGGCGGCCTGAGCCGGCCGGCCCTCCCGCGATCGCCATTTCGCCTAGGGTGAGCAGATGACCAACCGCGGAACCGAAGTCTCCGAAGCGCCTCGGGTGACCCGGCTACCTCGGGACCAGCGTCGGGCGCAGCTGCTGGACGCCGCCAACGACGTGTTCACCTCGAAGGGCTACCACGCGGCCGCCATGGACGACATCGCGGATGCAGCCGGGGTCTCGAAGCCGGTCCTGTATCAGCACTTCCCGTCCAAACTCGATCTGTATCTCGCGCTGCTGGACACCAGTTGCGACCGGTTGGTGGAGGTCGTCCGCGAGGCGCTGGACTCCACCGAGGACAACGCCGACCGGGTGGTGGCGACCATGGGCGCCTTCTACGAGTTCGTCTCCTCGGCCAGCGGGGAGTTCCGGTTCGTCTTCGAGTCCGACCTGACCGGAGACGGCCAGGTGCAGCAGCGCCTGTGGCGGGTCAACAACGAGATCGCCGACGCCATCGCCGAGGTGATCGTCTCCGACACCGGACTGGCGGCGGATCAGGCGAAACTCCTCGCCATCTCGCTGGTCGGGACGGCTCAGGTCAGCGCCCGTTGGTGGGTGTCCAACGGCCGCAGGCACGTCGAACTGGCCGAGGCCAAGCAGCTGGTCAGCCGGCTCGCCTGGCGCGGGATCCGGGGTTTCCCGCTGACCGAGCACTGAACCTACGGGAGGGCCCGCTCGAACCACTGCACATCGACGTAGCGGCCGAATTTGAAGCCCGCGTGGCTGAAGGTTCCGACCGAGGTGAACCCGAGGCGCTCGTGCAGCCGGACCGAGGCGTCGTTGGGCAGCGCCACCCCGGCGTACGCCCGGTGCACCGGCTCGTCGGCCAGGGCGGCCAACAACGCCAGGTAGAGCGCTTGCCCGTGGCCGCGCCCCGTACGGTCCGGCCGCAGATACACCGAGGTCTCCACCGACTGGTCGTAGGCCGCCTTGCGTCGGAACGTACTGCTGGTGGCGTAGCCGATCACCTCATGATCATGTTCGGACACCAACAACCGGTGGGGTCCCGTGGCGGCGTAGTGGTCGAACCAGGCCGAGCGGCCGTCCACGGTGAACGGCTCGAGATCGAACGTGGTGACGGTGCGCTCGACGTAGTGGTTGTAGATCTCGGTCAAGGCCGGCAGGTCCCGACGCTCGGCGGACCGCGTCGCCGACGTCGCCGCCGCCGCCGACGGCTGCTCCGGGTCGCCCATGGGTGTGACTATAAGAAGCGCCCGGCAGAATGGCTCCGTCACCACCCGAAGGAGACTGATGAGCCCGCTCGACCCGACCGACCTTCTCGAGGTCACGACCCGCAGGATCGCCGACCTGCTGCGGGGCGTGGACCGGCTCGGGGTCGCGTTCTCGGGCGGAGTCGACTCGGCGGTCCTGCTCGCGTTGGCCGTACGGGCCCTGGGCCCGACCCGGGTGATCGCCGTCCTCGGGGTGTCGGCCAGCCTCGCCGCCCGGGAGCGGGAGGATGCGCACGCCGTGGCCCGGTTCATCGGGGTGCCGGTCATCGAGGTGGTCACCCGGGAGGGCGAGGACCCGGCCTACCAGGCCAACGGGGTCGACCGCTGCTTCCACTGCAAGGACGAGTTGTTCAGCCGGATCGACGACGAGCTGGTCGTCGCTCAGGGCCTGACCGCGGTCGCGTACGGCGAGAACGCCGACGACGCGGCGCGCATCGACCGGCCGGGTGCGCGGGCCGCCGTCGAGCACCGGGTGCTGCGCCCGCTGGCCGAGCTCGGTCTGACCAAGACCGACGTGCGAGCTCTGGCCCGGGCCATGCGACTGCCGTGCGCCGACAAGCCGGCCGCTCCGTGCCTGGCGTCGCGGATCCCCCACTTCGAACCGGTGACGGCGGAGAAGCTGCGGCAGATCGACCGCGCCGAAGCGGCGCTCGCCGATCTCGGCCTGAGCGAGTTCCGGGTGCGCCACCACGGGGATCTGGCCCGGATCGAACTTGGCGCCGGCGGACCTCGCGGCGGCGACGGCCGAACCGCTTCGCGGGGAGGTCGAAGCCGCGGTGCTGGAGGCCGGCTTCGGTCAGGTCACCATCGACCTCGCCGGCCTGCAGTCCGGTCGCTTCACCCTGAGTGTGCTCCAGGAGCGGCGTGGCTGAGCAAGACGCCGCCTCGGACACCCCCGAACTCGCTCAGATCGCCGATCTGGACCTGGACCGGTCGACCCGCCGTGGCTACCCCGAGGCGGTCTACTGCACCCACAAGTCCGTGGAGCAGCTGGCCGCGATCGCCGCGGCGCTCCGGGACCAGACGGGGGCCGTCAACCTGTTCACCCGAGCCAGCGCGGAACAGGCCAAGGCCATCCTGACCGAGCTCCCGGACGCCTTCGTCGACCTCGAGGCGGGTCTGCTGGCCTGGCCGGCCGAGCCGCCGCCTCCGACGGGTGGGCTGGTGGTCGTCCTGACCGCCGGAACGTCCGACCTGCCGATGGCCCGCGAGGCGCTGCTCACCGCCCGGTACCTGGGTCGGCCCACCGAGCTCGTGGTGGACGTCGGCGTGGCCGGTCTGCACCGGGTGCTGGAGCGGCTGCCGCTGCTCCGTCGGGCCCGGGTGATCATCGTGGCGGCCGGGATGGACGGTGCGCTGCCCAGCGTGGTCGCCGGTCTGGTCTCCGCGCCCGGTCGTCGCGCTGCCGACGTCGGTCGGGTACGGCGCCGCCTTCGGCGGTCTCGCCCCGCTGCTGGCCATGCTGAACTCCTGCGCGCCCGGCGTGGCCGTGGTCAACATCGACAACGGCTACGGCGCCGGTCATCTCGCCGCCCAGATCGCCGCTCCGGGATGACCACAGAGGACCGACACGCCTGGATCGATGCTTCCGCAGGCGTGGCGGGTGACATGCTGCTGGGCGCCCTGCTGGACGCCGGGGCCTCGCTGACGGCCGTACAGGAAGCCGTCGACGCCGTGATTCCGGGATCGGTCCAGGTGGGCGTGGCGGAGGTCAACCGCGCCGGTCTCCGGGCGACCAAGGCGGAGCTGACCTTGACCGCGGCCGACCAACCGCACCGGTCCTGGCGGGACGTCCGCGGTCTGCTGACCGACGCAACGCTGACCTCGTCGGTACGGGCGCGCGCCACTGCCGTCTTCGCCCGGCTGGCCGAGGCCGAGGGCGCGGTCCACGGGATCGCCGCCGAGGACGTCCACTTCCACGAGGTCGGCGCCCTGGACTCGATCGCCGACATCGTGGGAGTCTGCGCCGCCCTCGCCGATCTGGGTATCGCCAGCGTCAGCGCCGGCCCGGTGGCAGTGGGTGCCGGCCGGGTCACCATGGCGCACGGCGAGGTGGGTGTGCCGGTCCCGGCCGTGGTCGAGCTGGCCCGCGGCTGGCGGGTTCGAAGCGGGGGCAGCGGAGAGTTGGCGACGCCGACCGGGATGGCCCTGGTCGTCGAACTGGCCGGCGCGTGCGAGGACCTGCCGGAGCTACTGGTCTCGGTCAGCGGTAGCGGTGCGGGCAGCCGGGACTTCCCCGACCGGGCCAATGTCACCCGGGTGGTGATCGGCTATCAGCGACCGGACCTGTCCGCCCCGGACCTCGGAACCGGCCGTCCTCCTCGAGGCCAACGTCGACGACCTGGACCCCCGGCTGTGGCCCGGCGTGCTGAGCGGGCTGCTGGCGGCGGGCGCCTCGGACGCCTGGCTGGTGCCGATCGTGATGAAGAAGGGCCGGCCCGCGCACGTCCTCTCAGTGCTGTGCCCACCCACGGCGGTGGTGGCGATGCGCGACCTGATCTTCGCCGAGACGTCGACGTTCGGTCTCCGCGAGCATGTCGTACGGAAGCACATGCTGTCCCGCGGCTGGGCTGAGGTCGAGGTCGACGGCGTCCCGGTGATGGTCAAGATCGCCCATCGGGACGGTGTGATCGTCCAGGCGACCCCGGAGTTCGACTGGGTCGTCGCGGCCGCGACTCGGCTGAACCGGCCGCCGCACGCGATGCTGTCCGACGCGGCCGTCGCCGCCGCCGAGGCAGGGCTCCGGCAGGGGGCGCCCGTCGACCCGGCGAGCCGTCACTTCGGCAGCGACGCGCCGTCCGAAACCGCCGAAGATGTGACGGGTGGGCGGAAACGAGAGAGGCAGTGGCGACCGCCTGCTGCCCCGTCTGACGACGGGACCGGTCATAGTCGCCACTGCCTCGGTCTCGGTGGTGCGGCCTCCCGCTGGTCTTACCCCTTAGCGAGGGTGGTCGCGCCGGTCATGATCGCCACGGCTTCGGTGGGGGTGTGGGACTTCGGGGTGATGACCCCGGCGCAGCCGCCCAGCCGGGCGATGTGGATCCGGTTGGCCACCTCGAAGACGTTCGGCATGTTGTGGCTGATCAAGATCACCGGCAGGCCCTTGTCCCTGATCTGGTGGATCAGGTTCAGCACCTGGCCGGTCTCCTTCACCCCCAGCGCCGCGGTCGGCTCGTCCAGCACCACGAACTTGGTGGCGAAGGTGGCCGCTCGGGCCACCGCCACCGCCTGACGCTGGCCACCCGAGAGGGTTTCCACCGCCTGGCTCATGTTCTGCACGGTGGCGATACCGAGGTTGGCCATCGACTTGCCGGCGGCGTCCTTCATGCCCTTCTTGTCCAGCATCCGAAAGATCGACCCGAGCGGACCGGCTCGGAGCTGTTCCCGACCCAGGAACATGTTGGCCGCGATGTCCAGCGCGGGGGCCACCGCCAAGGTCTGGTAGACCGTCTCGATCCCGGCCGACCGGGCGTCCTGCGGGGACCGAAAGTGGATCTCCTTGCCGTCCAGGTAGACCTGGCCGGAGTCCGGGATGATCGCGCCGGTCATCGCCTTGATCAGGGTCGACTTGCCGGCCCCGTTGTCGCCGATCACCGCCAACACCTCGCCGGGGAACAGATCGACATCGACCCCGTCCAAACCCACCACCTTGCCGAAGGTCTTGATCAACTTCCGCGCCGACAGCACGGTGTTCTTCGGGTCGGCCAGCAGCGGCGGCGAGCCCAGCCCGAGGGTTTGCCCGGCCGGCTCGTTGCTCACGCCGGACGACTCGTTGCTCACGGTAGATGACATATCAGGCCTTGACCTTTCTGATCCACTGGTCGATGGAGACGGCCACGATGATCAACACGCCGATGGCGAGAATCCGCAAGTTGATCGTCGACGCCCGCGAGCGCCAGACCGATGTTGAAGGCGTACACGATCAACGCCCCGAGGATCGTGCCGATGATGCCGCCGCGGCCACCGAACAGACTGGTGCCGCCGATGACCACCGCGGTGATGGTTTCCAGGTTGGCGCCCACGATGGCGTTCGGGCTGGCGGTGCCGGCCCGGCCGATCAGGATCCATGCCGTGAAGCCGTAGATCAGACCGGCCACGGTGTAGACGCTGAGCAGCAGCCGGTCGACCCGGATGCCGACCAGCCGGGCCGCCTCCGGGTCGTCCCCCACCGCGTACACGTGCCGACCCCAGGCCGTCTGACTCAACACGAAGGCCACGACCAGGGCGAGCAGGATCACCACGATCACGCCGAGGGTGAAGTTGAACGGCCCGATCGAGAATCGGGTACCCATCACGTTCAAGATGCCGGGCATCTGCGCCCGGCGCCACGCTGGCGCCACCGGAATACAGCAGCCCGATGGCGGTGAAGATGCTCAGCGTGCCCAGGGTGACGATGAACGGTGGCAGATTGAGCCGGGTGACCAAGATGCCGTTGAGGAACCCGGCGGCCGTACCGATGGCGATGCCGATCAGCAGGGCCAGGAAACCCGGCACCCCGTTCTCGGCGGCCAACTTGGCCATCACCAACATGGACAAGATCGAGATCGCCCCGACCGCAAGATCGATACCGGCGGTCAACACGATCAACGTCTGACCGATCGCCAGGGCCGCGATCACCGCCGTCTGCTGCAGGATGAGGGAGATCGTGCCCGGCTGGGCGAACCTCGGGTTGATGATGGTGAAGACGATGCAGGCCACGATCAGCACCATGAGCGGGCTGAGGGCCGGGTGGGCGTGCAACAGATGTTGAATCCGCTGCAAGGGGGACTGTTGGCGCAGCGCGAACTGCTCGGCCGCGGTGGCTGGCGCGTGGGTTTCTACGCTCATGAGGCTTCCTTGCCGTAGGTGGGTGCGGAGATCGGGGACCCGACCGGCTCCACGCTGAGGCGCGGAGCCGGTCTGACGGTCTTGGTTACTGTCATTGCCCCAGCAGATCTTCTCGGCGGCGGCGGTGTCGATGCTCTCCACCCCAGAGACCGGCTTGTCGGTAACCAGAGCGACCCCGGTGTCGAAGAAGTCCAGCCCAGGCGTCACCGCCGGCTTCTCCCCCGTGCGCTTGAACTTCGGCGATCGCCTCGACGCCCAGCTCGGCCATCTTGACCGGATACTGCTGCGATGTCGCACCGATCGTGCCGTCCTTCACCGCCGCGATGCCCGGGTTGCAGCCGCCGTCCACCGAGACGATGGTGGCGGTGACCCCGGCGGCCTTGAGGGCCTCCGAACCCCCGACGCCGGCCGGCTCGTTGATGGAGTAGACGAGGTTGATGTCCTTGGACTTGGCCAGGCAGGTCTCCATGGCGGTCCGGCCCTGGTCCTGGGAGCCCTGGGTCGGCTCGTTGCAGACGATCTCGTAGTCGCCGCCCTTGCCGCCGGTGTACTTGCCGGTCTTGGCCTCGTCCCCGTTCTTGGTCTTGTCGGCGACATCGATGCCCATGCCGGTCAGGAAGCCCTGGTCGCGGTTGTAGTCGACCGAGACGACCTTGTCGTTGAACAGGTCGAGCATGGCGATGGTCGCCTTCTTGCCGTCCATCGTCCCGGCGGCCCACTTGCCGATCAGCTCACCGGCCTTGAAGTTGTCGGTGGCGAAGGTGATGTCCACCGTATCCGGCGGATTCGGCGGGGTGTCCAGCGCGATCACGTACAGCCCGGCGGACCGGGCCTGCTCGATCGCGGGGACGACGCCGTCGGTGGCCGGGGTGATCAAGATGCCGGCGTCGCCGCGGGCGACCGCAGCCTCGATCGCCTGGATCTGAGTCGCCTCGTCGCCGTCCGCCTTGCCGGCCACCTTGGTGATGGTGACGTTGTTGGCCTTGCCCGCCTCGTCGGCACCCTCTTGCATGGCGATGAAGAACGGGTTGGTGCTGGTCTTGGTGATCAGGGTGACCGCGATCGGTGCGTCACCGCCGCCACCTCCGCTCGCCTCGCCTGCGGGTGCGGCACCGCCACCCCCGCACGCTGAGAGGGCCAGGACGGCTGTGCTCGTCATCGCGATCGAGACGATCGCCCGGCGAGCAAGCTTGGTGCGTCGTTGCATGTGGAGCCTCCGAGAGTCGGACTAAAGTGTCCGCTGTCATCGTGACAACGGTGTCATAAGAGAGTTCTAAGGCATTCTCAGAAATTCGTCAAGGCGGGGCACCAAAACGTTGTTCAAGCGGTATGCTCCCTTCAAATCTAGAGGAGACAACGTTGTCATCTGCAACCGCCCCGCTGGCCCACCGACCACGGGCCACCATCCGCGATGTCGCCGCCTTGGCCGGAGTAGGCATCAAGACGGTATCGCGAGTCATCAATGACGAGGCGAATGTCTCCGCACAAACCCGCGAACGTGTCCAACGAGCAATCCTTGCCCTGAACTTCCAGCCTCACCTCGGCGCGGGAGCGTTGCGGCGCGGGGACCGCAAGACTCTCACCATCGGGTTGTTGCTCGATGCGGTCGACAACCCCTTCTCCGCCGCCATCAACCGCGCCGTGGAGAACGTGGCCTCGCGACGCGATACGGCCGTGTTCGCCGCCAGCTTCGACGACGACCCGCAACGGGAGCGTCGCCTGATCGCGGCCTTCACCCGGCGACGGGTGGACGGACTGATCCTGACTCCGTTCAGCCCGGATCAGAGTTACCTGACGATCGAGAAGGACCAGGGCACTCCGATCGTCTTCGTGGACCGGCTGCCGAACGGCATGCTGGCCGACACCGTGGTGAGCGACAACCACGAATCCGCCGCCGCCGCCACCCGGCATCTGATCTGGCGCGGGCATCGACGAATCGCGCACCTGAGCGACGAACTGACCATCTCGACGGCCCGCGAACGGCGCCACGGATTCGCCGACGCCATGGACCGAGCGGGGCTGAGCCTGGGGGCCGTGTTCGTCGACGACCTGCGTACCCAACAGGCGGCCCACGCAGCGGTGCGGGAGTTGATGGCGTCGCCCCGGCCGCCCACCGCACTGTTCACCAGCCAGAACATGATCACGATCGGGGCCGTCCGAGCCCTGCACGAGCTCCGGCTCCAGCATGCGGTCGCGATGGTCGGCTTCGACGACGTCTTGTTGGGCGACGTGCTGGATCCGGGGATCACGGTGATGGCACAGGATCCCTCCCGGATCGGCACCCTCGCCGCCGAGCGGGTGTTCGCCCGGATGGACGGCGACAACTCCCCCGCCGCGACCATTGTGGTGCCCACCACCCTGCTGGTCCGCGGCTCCGGGGAGATCTCCCCACCGGAGTGACTCTCGGGCGTCCGAATCGTCACGAGAAGTAGGCAGTCGCGCAATAGCGGCCCGGTTTCGCGGGAGAGCCCACTTCTCGACGTGGTTCTGGGTGGGCTGAGGCTCCTGGAGAGAACGCGAGACCGGGCTGCCGGGTAGATTTGCTCACGCCTGTCCGGTGGAACGAAGGAGACTCTGATGACCGAGGCCAACCCGTCCGGAGCCGCGGCGGCACCAAGCCCCCTGACTCCCCCCGGCGGCGACACGCTCACCTTGACCGCGCCGCCCCCGCCGCAGCCGGTGGCCGCCACTCAGGCTCCGTCGATCGCTCCTCAGATCGACCCGGAGGCGGTGCCGGCGTTGGATGCGCGGGTGGACGGGTTCCTCCAGGCCCTGACCACCACCCAGACCCGCTCGCCGGAGTTCACCGCCCAGGCCAACAACGTGCGCACGATGGGCGACAGCGACATCCGCAAGGCGGCCGAGACCTCGAACCGGCTGCTGCAGACACCGGTCCGAGCCCTCAAGGAAGGCGGGATCGCCGAAGGCTCCAAGGTGGGCAACACGTTGCTCGAGCTCCGCCGCACCGTGGAGGATCTCGATCCCAGTCAGGCCACCGGAACCCGCAAGTTGCTGGGTTTCCTCCCGTTCGGCGAGAAGGTCACCGACTACTTCCGCAAGTACCAGAGTGCTCAGAGCCACCTCAACGGCATCCTGCACAGTCTGCGGAACGGCCAGGACGAGCTCAGCAAGGACAATGTCGCGCTGAACATGGAGAAGCAGAATCTTTGGGCCGCCATGGGCCGGCTCAACCAGTACGTCTACGTCGCCGAGCGGCTGGACGCGCGGCTCTCGGCCACCATCGCGGAACTGGAGCTCTCCGATCCGGACCGGGCGAAGGCACTCAACCAGGACGTCTTGTTCTACGTCCGGCAGAAGCATCAGGATCTGCTCACCCAGCTCGCGGTCTCGATCCAGAGCTACCTGGCCATCGACATCATCATCAAGAACAACATCGAGCTGATCAAGGGCGTGGACCGGGCGTCCACCACCACGGTCTCCGCGCTGCGAACCGCCGTGATCGTCGCCCAGGCGCTGGGCAACCAGAAACTGGTCCTGGATCAGATCACCGCCCTCAACACGACCACCTCGGATCTGATCCAGCGCACCTCCGAGATGATGCGCGACAATTCCGCGGCCATCCAGCAGCAGGCGGCCTCGGCCACCATCGGCCTGCCCCAACTTCAGGCCGCGTTCCAGAACATCTACGCGACCATGGACTCCATCGACAACTTCAAGCTCCAGGCCCTGGACACCATGGCCGCGACCATCGGCACACTGGAGACCGAGGTGTCGAAGTCCCGCGAGTACCTCGACCGGGTGTCCCGATCCGACCAGCGCCTGGCTTCGGGGGACCTCAACATCGACCGTCCGCTCGAGGGCGGGACCCCGGGCGGTCTGCGCTGAGCGCCCACGTCATCCGGAGCAGGTCCATGGGTTTCAAGGATTGGGTGGCCAAGATCACCGGCCGACCCGGCCCCGTTGCGGCACCCGTCGAGGTGCAGCCGCCGGCACCCACCGAGGCCGACATCCTCGCCGCCCTGGACCGGGCCGAGGCCATGGTGTCCGGCGGTGTGGTGCCGGCTCCGGTGCAGTCCCGGGTGAAGCGCGTCAGCCGCACCGTACGCGAGACGATGCCCCGGTTGCGCAATCTCGGCCTGGGCAGCCCGCAGGCCTACTCGGTGATGGCCACGGCCACCGACTACCTGCCGGAAGCCATCGGCGGCTACCTCCGGCTGCCGCGGCAGTGGGCGGACTCCCGCCCCATCGAGGCCGGCAAGACCTCACTGATGCTGCTGATCGATCAGCTCGATCTGTTGTCCGCCACGATGGACCGTATCTTCGACGCCGTCGTACGGGTGGACGCCGACGCCCTGATCGCGCACGGACGGTTCCTGCAGGACAAGTTCGGGCATGCCCCGGCCCCACCCATACGGCCGGATCCCGCCGACCAACCGCCCACCGGACCGCGCAGCAGTCTGGACCTGCCGTGACGGAGCGTACGGACTGGGCCCGGAATGCGCTGAAGGCCTTGGACGACGCCCTCACCAAGGTGACCCGCGACCGCGAGGCGGCACCCGGAATCAGCCATGCCGACCCGCGCACTGCCGAACTGCTCGACCTCTCACAGCTGGATCCCACCGCTCCCGGGCGATTCCCCGGCATCGGGAACGCCGACACTCCTCCAACAGCCGACATCGGGCACAGTGTGAACGTTTCGACCGGGACTACCACGTCAGATCGTTCACATTCTGGGCCGACTGCCTCTGCGCCAGCCCCAGATCACGCGGAATCTGCGGCCCCCGAGCCGCCCGAGCCGGAACCCAAGTCCCTCGAGGAGCTGCTGGCCGAACTGGACGGCCTCACCGGATTGACCGAGGTCAAGGCGGAGATCCATCGCCAGGTGGCGGTGCTGCGGATCGAGGCCCTGCGGATCAAGGCAGGCCTGGCCGCCCCCACCATCACCCGCCACCTGGTGTTCGTGGGAAACCCCGGCACCGGAAAGACCACGGTGGCCCGGCTGGTGGGCGGCATCTATCGGGCCCTCGGGCTGCTCAGCAAGGGCCAACTGGTCGAGGTCGACCGTTCCGAACTGGTGGCCGGGTACCTCGGTCAGACCGCCATGAAGACCGCCGAGGTGGTCTCCTCGGCCGCGGGCGGGGTGCTGTTCATCGACGAGGCCTACAGTCTCGCCGGCGACCAGTACGGGACCGAGGCCGTCGACACCTTGGTCAAGGAGATGGAGGACCGCCGCGACGACCTGGTGCTGATCGTGGCCGGCTATCCGGATCCGATGGCGATCTTCATCGCCCAGAATCCGGGACTGGCCAGCCGGTTCCGCACCACGATCGAGTTCGCCGACTACTCCGACACCGAGCTGGTCGAGATCTTCCTCGGCCTGGCCACCAGCGCCGACTACGACGTGACCGAGGACTGCCGGCGCCGCTTCGAGACCGTGCTCGCCGTCACCCCGCGCGGTCCGACCTTCGGCAACGGCCGGTTCGCGCGGAACCAGCTCGAGGCGGCGATCGGGCGACACGCGTGGCGGCTCCGCGACGTCGAGGAGCCGACCCTGCAGCAGCTGCGCGAGCTGACCGCCGACGACCTGGAGGAGCCGACGTGAGCCAACTGCAGACATCACCGGTCGGCGGCTCGGCCACCGTTCCGGGTCCCGGCCCCGCCGGCCCGGGCAGCCAGGTGGCTCCCGGCCCGGCTGGTCAGCCGACATCGTCCGTCGCCATCACGACGCCCCGACGCCTTCGTCGGCTGGCCACGGGCCTGACCGTGCTGGGCGTCGCCTTCGGCTTGTTGGCCGCCGTCACCTTCGTGCTGCTGGCGGCCGCGCTCGGCCGGGCGAGTGGGTCCACCGCCCAGCTGATCCGGGTCCAGCAGATCCAGACCAACCTGTTGGCGGCCGACGCGACCGCCACGAACTCTTTCCTGGTGGGTGGGCTGGAGCCGCCGGCGCAGCGGCAGGCCTACGACGCGGCCATCACCGCGGCGACGACCGGCATCACGGCCGCGGCGGAGGCGGAGCCGGCCGACGAGCAGGCCCTGTCGGCCTTGAACCAGCAACTCGTCAGCTACGTCGCGTTGATCGAGGACGCGCGAACCAACAACCGCCAGGGCTTCCCGGTCGGCGCCCAGTATCAGCGAACGGCCAGCGCCACCCTTCGGGCCGATGCGCTCCCCTTGCTGGACAACCTGGTCTCGGCCAACGCCCAGCGCGCGGCCAGCCAGATGAGCGGCTGGCCCATCGCTGTCCTCGCCGTGGCCGGATTGCTGGCGTTGGCGGGACTCGTCCTGGCCCAGCTCTGGCTGGCCCGGCGATTCCGGCGACGATTGAATCCCGGCGTGGTGGCCGCCACCGCCCTCGTGCTGTTGACCTGGGTCATCGGTCTGGTGGCGACTGGGACCGTCGCGGCCGCGGTCGACCGGATCGAGCGGGGATCCTTCGCCGACGTCAACGCCGTAGCCACCGCCCGGATCCAGGGCTTCAACGCCAAGTCCAACGAAAGCCTCACCTTGATCGCCCGTGGTTCCGGCGGCGCCTTCGAAAAGGCCTGGACGGAGTCGGCGGCGCAGGTGACCGGCAGCCTCAGTGGTCGCGCCCCGGATGCCGGCGAGCAATGGAACGCCTACGCCGACGTGCACAAACAGATACGTAGCCTCGACGACGCCGGCAAGTGGGACCAGGCCGTGCGCCTGGCCACCGGTACGGGCGCCGGTTCGGCCAACGCGACCTTCGGCGGGTTCGACGAGCAGTCGTCGGTCTATCTCGACGGGGTCACCCAGGAAACCGAGCGGGGCCTCGACGGTTCTCGGGTCGGCCTGATCATCGGCGCGGTCTTGAGTCTGCTGGCCGGCCTGGCCGCCGCCGTGCTCGCCCGGCGCGGTGTCGAAGCCAGACTGCGGGAGTACCGCTAGTGGCCCGGCCGGGAAAGACGGCATCGCGGCTGACCGTCGTCGTGGTGTTGCTGCTGGCGTTGACCGGATGCTCGCTGCTGCCGTACGCGGCGACCCCGCTGCCGACTCCGCCGCCCGCGTCGACGCCGAGTACGGCTCCTGCGCCCACCGGGCCGGCGTGCAACAACGCGACGGCGCTGCGGTCCTACGCCCCGGACGGACCGCTGCCCGCCGAGGGACAGATGCCGGCCGGCTCCACCATGGCGAAGATCCAGCAGCGTGGGCGACTGATCGCCGGTGTCTCCGCCGACACCTATCTGCTCGGATCCCGGAACCCCTTCAACGGCCAGATCGAAGGGTTCGACATCGACTTGGTCAAGGCCATGGCGAAGGCGATCTTCGGCAACGAGAACGCGTACGAGTTGCGGGTGATCACCGCTGCCCAGCGCATCCCGTCGCTGCAGGAGGGAACCATCGACGTGGTGGCGCGCAATATGACGATCAACTGCGATCGGTGGCGCCAGATCGCTTTCTCCAGCGAGTACTACCGCTCCGGACAGAAGATCCTGGTCCGCCGCGGGTCCAAGGTCACCACGATCGAAGGCCTGGCCGGGCAGCGGGTGTGCGCGCCCAACGCCACCTCGAGCATGGACAACCTGAAGAAGCGCTCCCCCAAGGCCATTGCGGTCGGCGCCGACAACCACACCGGGTGTCTGGTGCTCTTCCAGGCCGGCGACGTCGACGCGATCACCGGGGACGACACCGTGCTGGCCGGATTGGCGGCCCAGGACCCGTACGCGGTGGTCCCGGAGCAGCGCGCCTTCACCGACGAACCGTACGGGCTGGGCATGAACACCAAACAGGTCGATCTGGTCCGCTTCGTGAACGCCCGCCTGGCCCAGATGCGGGAGAACGGGGAGTGGACCGCTATCTACAACCGCTGGCTGCGCTCGGCCCTCGGTCCGGCGCCGGATCCGCCCCGAGCGGAGTACGGCCGGACGCCGTGACGAGCGGCACGAGTGGGTGGGTCAGCGCGCCGGCCGCCCCCGGCCGACTAGGGCAACCGGTCGATCCAGCCGCCACTCTGAAGTACCTGGCCGCGCTGGGCGAGTGGCGACACGCCCGCTCCGCCGAGCTGCAGCTGCTGGACCAGACGGCCCTCAACTCAGCCGCCGAGCAAGGGGGCCGTGATGTGACCAGGGAGGTGACCAGTGACATCGCGCTGTCGATGACCCTGTGGAAGGCCGCCTCCGACCGCTACGAACAGCTGAAGGTGGTGTGGGATTCCGGTCGGGTGGGTCCGGCGGAGCAAGAACGACTGTCAACGCTGATCTGGGGCCGGCTCGACTCGGCGAACCTGAACGCCTCAGGTCTCAACATGTCCCTGCCCGAAGCCTGCCGGCTGTCGGATGCGCTGGCCGGTCAGCTCCGGGTGCGGCTGGGTCTGGAGCTGTCCGGGGCCGAGACGACCGCGCGGCTCCGATCGTTGCGCGCCCAACTGGAGCGGATCCGCGAGCAAATCAATCTCGAACCGGCGGGCGCCCGATACCAGCAGGCCGCCCAGCGGCAGTCCGGACTCGCCCGCCGGCTCCGCGATCTCACCGACAAGGCCGAGCGGGGAGGCGACGTCGGCGGTCTGCTCGAACCGCTGGAGATCGAGGCCACCACCTTCGAACGGGACCTCATCGTCGACGGTGCTCGGCGCCGGGAGGCCGGCGCCAAGGTCACGGAGGCCCGGCGGCTGCGCACCGAACTGAACCGGCGGGAGAAGGATCTGCGCTCCCTGGTCGACCGGGCCCTGACCACCGTCGATCCGGCGCCCCACTACGCGGTACCCGACGTCGACGCCATCGGGCCCGTGCCCAACACCTTGGCCGCGTTGGAGGACTACCTGATCCGGCTGAATCGCATCGACCGGGCCCTGTCGATGGTCCAGCAGGCCTACGCAGCCGCCTTGGATCGACACACCGAACTCGTGCACCGCATCGAGGCGTACCGGGCCAAGGCCGAGGCCACCGGGCTGGCGAGTCAGCCCGACGTCGCGCGCGCCTATGCGCTGGCCGTCGAGGCCCTACAGCGCCGACCCACCCAGATGGCCATCGCCGACCAGTTGGTGACGCTGTACCAGACCTATCTGCGAACCGTCTCCCCGACGTCGGAGGTTTCTTGAACATGACCGCCTGTAGCCAACCGGGGTGCCCCGGCTCCATCGTCGACGGATACTGCGACGTCTGTGGCAGTCCCGGGCCCGCGACCGGCGCGACCGCCGCGCCGCCCACTCACAGCGCTGTCCCGAGTCCGGCCGGTGGACTCCGTTGCACCCAGCCGGGCTGCTCGGGCACCATCGTCGACGGCTACTGCGACGTCTGCGGGTCACCCGCCGACGTCGGGGCGGCCGCCGCCGCCGTCTCCGCTCCCTTCGCGGCCGGCGCGGGCGCCAGGCCGGAGACGGCCGCCGGTGCCGACGCACCGTTGTCCACCGTCACCCGGGGCTCGAGCAGGCTCGGGTCCACCGCATTCGGGTCGCAGCGCCTCGGCCGGGGGTCCACCATCACCCAACGGGTGAACTCCGGCTCCGTGCGACTCCGTACGGCGCGCCTGGGCGCGGGTCTGACCCGGGTGCCCCCCGCCCCGGTGGTCGACGCCGAGAACGCGATCATGGTCGACCCCGAGGTGCCGGAGAACAAGCGCAACTGTCCGGTCTGCGGCTCGCCCGTTGGCCGGACGCGCGACGGCCGGCCCGGACGCCCGGAGGGCTTCTGCCCCAAGTGCGGCAACCGGTTCTCCTTCACCCCGAAGCTCAAGCCCGGCGACCTGGTCGCGGGCCAGTACGAGGTGGCCGGTTGCCTGGCCCACGGCGGCCTGGGCTGGATCTACCTGGCCCGGGACAAGAACGTCTCCGACCGCTGGGTGGTGCTCAAGGGACTGCTCAACACCGGCGACGCCGACGCCTTGGCGGTGGCCATCGTGGAGCGGCAGTTCCTGGCTCAGGTGGAACACCCGCTGATCGTGGAAATCTACAACTTCGTCACCCACGATGAAGCCGGCTACATCGTGATGGAGTACGTGGGCGGCACCTCGTTGAAGCAGATCCTCAAGAACCGGATGCGCGCGTCGGGCGGCGTCTACGATCCCCTGCCCGTGGACCAGGCGCTGGCCTACATCTTGGAGGTGCTGCCGGCTTTCACCTATCTGCATGATCTGGGTCTGGTGTACTGCGACTTCAAGCCGGACAATCTGATCCAGATCGGCGACGGGGTGAAGCTGATCGACCTGGGCGGGGTCCGGCGACTCGACGACGACGAGTCCGCCATCTACGGCACCGTCGGCTACCAGGCCCCCGAAGTGGCCCAGGTGGGCACCAGCGTCGCCTCCGACATCTACACGATCGGCCGCACGCTGCTGGTCTGCATGATGGAGTTCCGCGGCTACCAGACCCGCTACGTCGCCAGCCTGCCCAGTGTCGACGAAACCCCATTGTTCGCCGAGCACGACTCGCTGTACCGGTTGATCTTGAAGGCGTGCGCGCCGGACCCGGCCGACCGGTTCGCCTCGGTCGACGAACTGCGGGTCCAACTGCTCGGCGTGCTGCGGGAGGTGGTGGCCGCCAAGACGAGCGGCACGGCGCTGACCTCGGCGGCTTCGGTGCTCTTCGAGGCCCCGGCGATCAGTAGCGACGCGCTCACCTGGGACGAACTGCCGGCGCTGCGGCCGGACACCAGCGACGCCCAGTACGCCTGGCTCAGCAACGTGTCGGCCGACGACCCGCGCGAGCGCTTGACGGCACTGGCCTCGGCGCCGGAGGCGACCCCGGAGGTCGGGCTGGCCCGAGCCTTGGCCGCCCTGGAGCTCGGCGACCGCGGCCAGGTCGAGCTGGTGGTCAAGGAGATGCTGGCCGCCGATCCGTGGGAGTGGCGGGCGGTCTGGCTGAGTGGCTTGGCGGCGATGCAGACTCAGAACTACCGCGCGTCCCAACAAGCCTTCAATGCCGTCTACGGTCAGGTACCCGGCGAGCTGGCGCCCAAGCTGGCTCTCGGTTTGGCGTGTGAACTGGGCGGCGAGGCCGACCTCGCCGAGCGGCTCTATCTGACCTGCGCGAGCACCGACGCGAACTATGTGGCCCCCGCCGCCTTCGGCATGGCCCGGGTCCGGGCCGCGCGGGGCGACATCGGGGCCGCCGTCGCGGCGCTGGATCTGGTGCCCCCTACCAGCCGCAGCTTCACCGAGGCCCGACGATTGCGGGCCCTGCACCTGTACGAGTCGGCGGATTCCCTGCCCGTCTTGTCCCAGGCGATGAGCAGCATCGACGGCGTACGGCTTGATCAGGTGGAGAAGGCTGAACTGACCGGGCAGATTCTCGAGCGGGCGCTTCATCTGGTCCAAACCGCCGGGCCCAATGCCCAGGTCAAGATCGGCGACTACCCGGCCGACGACGCCTCGTTGCGGGACGGTTTGGAGCAGACCTACCGGGCCTTGGCGGGAGCGGCCCCGACCGAGGTCGAACGGTACGCGATGGTGGACAAAGCCAACGGCGTGCGAAGGTGGACCCTGACATGAGCAGTCTCCCCCCACCGGTTCCGGCCGCCCCCACCGCTGCCGTGCTGTGCCCCCAATGCGGCGCAGAAGTGTCGCCGAGCGAGCAATTCTGCGAAGCCTGTGGGGCGGCGCTGACCCCCTCGGCCAGCCCCGAACCAACCGACGCGAACGAGTTGCCCATCACCCTTTCCCACCCGGTGCGCGCGGCCGGCCGCAATACCGGCCGCAGTACCGATAATGAACCGACCTTGTCGATGCGCCGACCGTGCCTGAGCTGTGGTGGGGTGGTCGGCGCCGACGGCTACTGCGAGACCTGCGGCACGAAGGCTCCCAGTCAACGCGATCACTATGTTGAGCAGCCCGCGTCGTGGGTCGCGGCCTGCTGCGACCGCGGTATCCGCCACCACCGCAACGAGGACGCCACCGCCATCGCCGCCGATGCGGCCGCGGGTTCCCGGGCCGTCCTCATCGTCTGTGACGGCGTGTCGACCTCCGAGGATTCCGACGTCGCCAGCCTGGCGGCTGCCCGCGCCGCCCGCGATCTGCTCGTGGCATCCCAGCCCAACGGACTCGGACTCCCCGAGAGCCGGGCGGCGGCCATCGCCGGTGCTTTCGAGCGGGCCGTCGACGCCGCCAACGATGCGGTGATCACGAACACTCGACCCGACAGCAAGAACGCCGCCGCGGCGACCTTCGCCGGTGCGGTGCTGGACGGGAATCTCTGCGTCTACGCCAACCTCGGCGACAGCCGGGCTTATTGGATTCCCGATCCCGGCGGGGCCGAACCGGTGCTGTTGTCTCTCGACGATTCGGTGGCCCAGCTGCGGATCGACTCCGGGGTGTCGCGAGAGGAGGCCGAGCGCGGCCCCCAGGCCCATGCCATCACCAAGTGGCTCGGCCGCGATGCCCCCGATCACACCCCGAGAACCGGTTCGGTCACCCTCGCGGGGCCGGGCTGGCTGCTGGTCTGCTCCGACGGGCTCTGGAACTACGCGTCGGAGCCTGGACACCTGCAGGATCTGATTGCCCGACTCAGCGGCACGGTCGGCACCGGACCGCTCCCCCTGGCCGAGGCGATGGTCCGCTGGTCGAATGAGCAGGGCGGCAAGGACAATATTTCGGTGGCCCTGGCCCGTTGTTGATCAGCCGCCCCGATATTCAGCACTGAGATCAAGAAAAGGATCGAGGACATGGCCGAGTTCACCGCCGCCGTTTACCAGAACGAGTTCCTGCCCGAGGGTGGCACCGACGTCAACGCGATCGTCACCATCGCCTGTACGGGGGCCGGCGAGGCCGGGCGCAGTGGGGCCGGCGATGCCGGGGAGATCATCATCGTCGACACCTCGGGGTCGATGGGCCGGACCAAGATCGAAGCCGCCAAGCAGGCTGCGTCGGCCGCCCTCGACCAGATCCTGGATGGCACCTGGTTCGCGGTCGTGGCCGGTACCCATACCGCCTACCTGGCCTACCCGCCGGCGCGGGCCGGCGCGGGCATGGTCAAGATGGATCGCCAGACCCGGTTCGAGGCCCAGCAGGCCGTACAGATGTTCCGTTCGGACGGCGGAACGGCAATGGGGACCTGGCTGGTGTTGGCTGGACGGCTATTCGACTCGGTCCCGATGCTGGCGCAACGCCACGCGATCCTGCTGACCGACGGCGAGAACCACAACGAGTCCTCCGAACAGTTGACCAGTTCGATCCATGCGGTCACGGGAAAGTTCCAATGCGACTGCCGCGGCGTCGGCGTGGACTGGCAGGTCGCCGAGGTGCGCCGGATCGCCCAGGCCCTGCTGGGCTCCGTCGACATCATCCCCTCGGCGGACAAGATGGCCGAGGTGTTCGACGCGTTGATGCAGCAGTCGATGAGCCGGGGGGTGGCCGACGCCGAGTTGCGGGTCTGGGCTCCGCAGGGGTCGCAGGTCATGTTCGTCCGCCAGGTCTCACCGAACGTTGAGGATCTGACCCAACGCCGGGTCGAGGTGAATCCGCTCACGAGCGGATACCCCACCGGTTCGTGGGCGGACGAGTCGCGGGACTACCACATCAGTGTCCGCCTGTCGGCGAAGGGGATCGGCCAGGAGCAGCTGGCCGCCCGGGTTCAGCTGGCGGTCGCCGGCGCCGTCCAGGCCCAGGGTCTGGTCAAGGCCAAATGGTCCAGCGACGAGGGTTTGACCACCCGGATCAACCCGGAGGTGGCCCATTACACGGGTCAGACCGAACTGGCCGAGGCGATCCAGGAGGGCCTGGCCGCCAAGGCCGCCGGTGACGACGCCGGGGCCACCACCAAACTCGGCCGAGCCGTCCAGTTGGCCGCGCAGACCGGCAACGAGGAGGTCACCACCCGGCTCCGCAAGGTTGTCGACATCGACAACGTCGAGACCGGCACCGTCCGGCTGAAGCGATCGATCGACAAGGCGGACGAGATGGCCCTCGACACGGCGTCCACCAAGACGACCCGGGTCCGCCCGTGAGCGCGGTGTGTCCCGCCGGGCACACTTCGGAGGCCGAGGATTACTGCGACGTCTGCGGGATGCCGATCGACGCATCGGCGCCGGCACCGGCCTCACCCCCACCGCCGACGGACCTGCCCGCCGAGTCGCCCGTCGCGAGCGGGGTCGGCCAGCCCTGCCCGCACTGCGGCACGGAGAACGCCGCCGAGGCCCTGTTCTGCGAGGCGTGCGGTTACGACTTCACCACGGGCAGCTTGCCCCGCTCAGCCGCCCAGCCAGAAGCGGCCCAGCCAGAAGCGGCCCAGCCGGAAGGGGCCCGGTCGGAGGCCGACCGATCCGGGGAGGATCAACCGGAGGTTGCCTCTCCGCTGAGCCCGGTCGCCGGCGACTCGGCCAGTGTGACTCCCAACGCGGAGTTGGACTGGGTTGCCGAGGTGTGGATCGACCCGGCGTGGTACGAAGCGCAGGACAGCCCGGATCAACTGCCCTCCCCCGGCCTGCCCGACGTCGTACCGCTGCGCAACACGTCGGTGCTCGTGGGCCGCAAATCGGCCAGCCGCAACATCAATCCTGACATCGACTGCGGCACCGACTCCGGCGTCAGCCGTCGCCAGGCGCAGCTGACGACCGACGGCCGCCGCTGGTTCGTCGAAGACCTCGACTCGGCCAACGGAACCTTCATCGGACCCGCCAGCGGGGCGCTGCCCGACGACCCGATCGCAGTCGGCAGCAAACACGAGCTCGACGCGGACGACCGGGTCTACGTCGGCGCCTGGACCCGGTTGGTCATCCGGGAGGCAACCGAGGATGAAAAGGACTCCCTGAGCTAGCCAGATTCGGCAGTGATCGACGTCGCGTGCGTCGCGACGGCGACCGTCGCGTCCAGCTCGTCGTGCCGAATGACCACGACCGAATAGCCGCGCGTTTCGAAGATCCGACGCAGCGCTGGCGCCTGGGCCCGGCTGATTTCCATGATCACTGCGCCAGCGGGGCTGACCCACCCTGAGGCCTGTGCCGCCAACCGGCGGTGCAGGTCCAATCCGTCGGGTCCACCGTCGAGGGCTTGACGTGGCTCGTGCAGCCGCGCTTCCCGAGGCATCAAGGCAACGGCCTCGGAAGGCACGTACGGGGCGTTGACGACCAGCACGTCGACCTGCCCCTTCAACCGTTCGGGCAGGGCGTCGAACAGGTCGCCCTGGAACACCCGGTCGGCAGCCAGATTCCGTCGGGCGCAGGCGACCGCGGTCGGATCCAGATCGGCCGCGTACACCCGCAGGTCGTTCCGCCGGTTCGCCACGGCGACACCGAGCGCCCCCGAACCGCAGCACAGGTCGACGACCACCGCGGCGGCCTGGGACCGGGCCACCGCCTCCATGACCAGGAGCTCTGATCGGCGCCGGGGGACGAACACCCCCGGGTCGAGGGAGATCCGGAGACCGGCGAACTCGACCCACCCCAGCACCAGCTCCAGCGGGACACCGCTCAGCCGGCGCTGCAGCAGCGCCTCGAGCTCGGCGGACTGATCGGCTGCCGCCAGCAGCAGGGTCGCCTCCTCCTCGGCGAAGACGCAGCCAGCGGCCCGCAGCCGCTCGACTACCCTGTGTGGGCGGTGTGGCACGGTTGGCCGTACTGCTCGTACGTCAGTTCCAGGAGGAACTTGTGGAGATCAAGGTCGGCATCCAGCACGTCAACCGCGAGATCATCGTGGACAGCTCCGAGACCGCCGGCGCCATCGAGAAGGCGTTCGCCAAGGCGGTGGCTGACGGTGGCCTGCTGAGCCTGATCGACCAACGGGGCCGCAAGGTGTTGATCCCGGCCACCTCGATCGGCTACCTCGACGTCGGCGAGGAGAACGCTCGGCACGTGGGTTTCGGCTCCGTTTAGTCCTTCTAGCATCGGGTAGCAACGCGACGACGACGTCGGCCAGAAGCGCGGCGAGTGCGAGAAGGACAACAAGGGGACCTCAAGCGCTCAACCCGAGCTTGGCCATCCGCTGGGTGTGGTTGGCGACGAGTCGGCTGAACATCCGGCTGATGGCGGCGAGGTCCATCCCAGGACGATCGACGGAACCGGTGAGCAGACTGGTCAGCGCATCCCGGTCGGCCGCCACCCGCTGCGCCTGGCTGAGCGCCTCGCCGACCAGTCGCCGGCCCCACAGCGCCAGCCGGCCGGCCACTTTCGCGTCCACGGCGGTCGCGGCCCGCACCCGCTCGATCACGTACGCGTCGTGGCCTTCGTCGGCGAGCACTTCGTGGACCAGATTGCGGGTGTCGGCGTCCACGAAGGCGGCCACTTCGCGATAGAAGTCGGCCGCGAAGCCGTCACCGACGTACGCCTTGACCAGTCCCTCGAGCCAGTCCTTCGGTTTGGTGTGCCCGTGAAAGGCGTCGAACGGCGCGTGGAAGGGCCCCATGGCCGTCAGGACCTCGGCGTCGAAGGTGGCGAGGAAGTCGCGTACCCGCTCGAAGTGATCCATCTGGCGGGCGGCCAGTGTGGACATCTGCACCCGGTCCGCCAGCGTCGGAGCACCGCCGGCATCCTCGGCCAACCGCTCGAACGCGGTCAGCGCCCCGTAGGCCAAGATGCCGAGCAGATCGACGGCCCCGGCCCGGTACTCGGCGTTGGCAGCAGAGCCGGGATCAGGCTCGACGACAGGCTCGCTCATGGTCTTCAGCCTAGCCAGCGGCGTGCCGGCCGATCGGTGATCGGCCGGGTCTCGGCTAGACTCACCTGGGTACCCAAGAAAAGGCAGACTACTGAGCAACGAAACGGCCCCTCCTCTAGCGGAGGCCGACACCCTGAACCACCCTCTGACTGGCGACGCCCCCGCTAGCGATCCCGACCCCGACGGAGATCCAGCGCCGGCCCAAACCTTCCGCGATCTCGGAGTGCTGCCCGACATCGTCGACGCACTGTCCGATGTGGGCATCGTGCACCCCTTCCCCATCCAGTCCATGGCGATCCCGATCGCCCTGACCGGCACCGACATGATCGGTCAGGCCCGCACCGGCACCGGCAAGACGCTGGCCTTCGGCATCACGCTGCTGCAGCGGATCGTGGCGCCGCACGAGCGGGACTACGAAACCTTGGCCAAGCCGGGTGCCCCGCAGAGCCTGGTGGTCACGCCCACCCGTGAACTGGCCAGCCAGGTGAGCGCCGATCTGAGCACGGCCGCGCGACGACGCCAGGCGCGAGTCCTCACCGTGTACGGCGGCGTCGGCTACGAAACTCAGCTGGACCAGCTCAAGAGCGGCGTCGAGGTGGTCGTCGGCACCCCCGGCCGGCTGCTCGACCTGGCCGACCGCCGGATCCTCGATCTGAGCCACATCAAGGTGTTGGTGCTCGACGAGGCCGACGAGATGCTCGACCTCGGGTTCCTCCCGGACGTGGAGCGGATCCTGGCCAAAACGCCCGAGCTGCGCCAGACCATGCTGTTCTCGGCCACCATGCCGTCCGCCATCGTCAACCTGGCCCGACGGCACCTTCGGCACCCGGTCAACATCCGTGCCGAGTCCGGTCACGAGACCACCACCGTGCCGACCACCGCGCAGTTCGTCTACCAGGCCCACGACCTGGACAAGCCCGAAGTCGTGGCGCGCATCCTGCAGGCCGAGAACCGCGACCGCGTGATGATCTTCTGCCGGACCAAGAGGGCCGCGCAGCGAGTGGCCGACGATCTGGCCGAGAGGGGATTCGCCGCCACCGCGATCCACGGGGATCTGAACCAGATCGCCAGGGAGAAGGCGCTGAAGCGCTTCCGGTCCGGCACCATCGACGTCCTGGTCGCCACCGACGTCGCCGCCCGCGGCATCGACGTCGAGGGGGTCACGCATGTGATCAACTACGAGTGCCCCGACGACGACAAGACCTATGTGCACCGGATCGGCCGGACCGGCCGGGCCGGCGCGTCCGGAATCGCCATCACCTTCGTGGACTGGGCCGACCGGACCCGCTGGAAGGTGATCAACAACGTTCTGGGGTTGCCCTTCGAGGAGCCGCAGGAAACCTACTCGACGTCGCCGAATCTGTTCCACGACCTGGGTATCGACCCCAGCGCCAAAGGGCGGATCGTCGACGCCAAGCCTGTCGAGCGCTCCTCTCGTCCGCAGCGCGATCATGGTCGGGGCGAGCGATCCACCGATCGATCCGGCAGCCGACCACCGCGTTCCCGCGGCCGGCAACGGCTGCGCAACGGGGTGCCGGTGGAGCGCTCGGGCGAGCAGGTCGACGCGTCGTCGGCAGTGGTCGCGGCCGACGCGCCCCGCAGCGGGGAAGAGTCGAGCCCGCGTCGCAAGCGGCGTCGCACCCGATCCCGTGCTGAGGAGAAGGTCAGCACCGAGGACTGACCCGCCGGCTCGCTCAGCCCTGATCCACCCACCTCAGCTGCTGAGGATTCGCCGGGTGGCCAGATCATGACCGGGACCGTCCTTCACGTTCCGTCGACTGCGGTGGCCCGATGGGTGCTCTTGAAGTCCGTGATCCAGGTATCGATGCGGTCGGCGACCTGACGCCAGCCCTGGTCGAGCATCATGTCGTGGCCGATGCCGGCCACCATCTCAGCGCGGGTGTCGTAGGCGGCCGCGGTGCGGCGCACCTCAGCTGCGGTGAAGAACCGGTCATGCTCGGCCCCCATGACCAGCACGGGCACGCGGATCGTGCCGGGCCGGGCCCGCACCACAAGGGTGTCCAGGAAGGCCAGATAGGACTCGTCCTGGAGCCGTCCCCAGACGTCGTCGACCAGAGGCTGGGAGGTTTCTGGGGTGAAGAACAGCTCGCGCACCAAAGCCCGACTGGTGACGAACGGACGCAGCCGCAGGGTCAGGTTCGCTCGGGCCAGGATCAGGGGATGCCTGCTGGCGAGGCGGATGATGGCGGTGAGCGAGCCGGCTTGCGGGATCGGCGCAAGCAGGACCGCTCCTTTGGCTCGGCCTCGCTCCAGGTACTTAGCCACCACCAGTCCGCCGAGGGAGTGCCCGACCACCACCGGAGACTCCGGGAACCGGTTCGCCGCCTCGCTCACGTCCCGGACGTAGTCACTTACCCGGTACCAGAGCCGGCCCGGAGAGCCGTCATGTCCTCGCAGCCGCACCGTACGGACGTCGTGGCCGGCACCGGCCAGCCGCTGGGCGAAGCCGTCCCAGCACCATGGGCCGTGCCAGGCGCCGTGGACGAGCAGGATTCCCGCCATGGCCACCTCCCTTTGAGCGCCTCAGTCGGCCCTCCAGCCGCCGTCCACGGTCAGGAGCTGACCGGTGACGTAGCTCGCCGCGTCCGAGGCGAGAAACAGCAGCGGGCCGTCGATCTCGGCCAGATCCGGGATCCGACCGAGCAGGGTTCGCTGCTCGATCCGGGTCCGAAGCCCCGGGTCGGCCACCCCCGGTCAGCTCGGTGGGGAAACCCCGGTGCGAGCCCGTTCATCCGTATGCCGTGCTCGCCCCACTGCGCGGCGAGACCGGTGACGTGAAGCTCGACGCGGACGCCCGCCGAGTTCCGCCGCCGGTCAGGGACGAGCCGCGTAGACGAGGTTGAAGGGCGTCTCGGCCACCCGCTCGAAGCTGCCGAAGCCCGCCGACTCCACCAGGGCACGGATGGGTGCCTCACCGGCTTGGTTGCCCAGCGGGTTGTCGGCGCCTTCGGACAGGCCGTGGGGCACACACAAGAAGGTGGAGAACGAGTAGTACAGCCGCCCGACCGGGTTCAGGTTCTCCGCGACCGACTCCCTTGCGTACGGTTCGACGATCAGCCAGACGCCGTCCTCGGCCAAGGCCGACAACGTGTGGCGCGCCGCGCCGGCCGGGTCGCCCATGTCGTGCAGAGCGTCGAACGTCGCCACCAAGCCGTAGCCCCGACCGGGGAAGTCTTGAGCCCGAGCGACATCGAACCCGCAGCGGTCGGCCAGACCTTCCTCGGCGGCCGCCTTCCGGGCGAGTTCGATCGATCCTCGGTGCGAGTCGAACCCGATCGCCGTCGAGGCCGGGTACGTGCCGGCCAGAATGCGGGTCGATGCTCCCAGGCCGCAGCCGACGTCGGCTACCCGGATGCCCGTCCGCAACCGCTCCTCCAGGCCGGTGACGGCGGGGATCCAGGAGCTCACCAGGTTCATGGCGTATCCGGGACGGAAGAACCGCTCGGTGCCGGTGTAGACGTCGGGATCGTGGTCGCCCCAGGCCACCCCGCGGCCGGTTCGGAAAGCGTCCAGGATCTGCGGCTGGTCCAACAGACAGGCCAGCGCCAGCTGGAACGCGCCGGGAAGCTCCAGTCCGTGCGGGTCGGCGAACGCCAGGGCCTGCGCCTCGCTCAACGAGTACTGCCCGGTGTCCGCCTGGTAGGAGACACTCCCACCAGCGGCCTGGCCGGCCAGCCACTCCCGCACGTAGCGCTCGGAAGTGCTCGTGTACGCCGCCAGCTGACCGGAGGTCATCGGTCCCGCTTCGGCGAGCGCACGGTAGAGCCCGAGCCGGTCGCCGATCACGACGTTGCCGGTGGACATGGTCGCCCCGAGATCGTTGACGAACCGCCCGAGCAGGGCATCGAGGTCGTCAGTGGCAGTGGTGGTGGTCATGGAATCCTCCTCAAGGATCTCGGGGTATGTGCTTCCTGTTCCGGAAGCATCCGCTGCGATCATTGGGTCAACCTTGGCGAGACCTTTCCGAGAAGTTGGCTGAGACGTTGGCTGAGACGTTGGGTTGGCACACTGGCGCGCCGCGCGGTGAGTCCCAGTTCCGTCCTAGGTCAGAAGCCGGCCGTACATATCTTGGACGGACGGACTCGGGTCGACGCCGAGTTCTTCGGCGAGCAGCAGCCGCAGCCGTTCGTACGCCATGAGGGCCTCGGCGACGTTCCCCCGCGCGGCGTGGGCTCGCATCAGCAGGAGATGCCCGGTCTCGCGCAGCGGCGCACTCGCCACCAGCTCCCGGGCCGCGCGCTCGGCACCGAAGAGCTCTGGACCACCGATTCCCAAGCAGGCGGCGGCGTAGCACTCGAGCGCCCGCGCGTGCACCTCAGCCAGTCGTCGCCGCCAGGACTCAGCCCACGGGACGTCGGCCTCGGGTAGGAAGGTCCGCCGGGCCACGAAGAGGGCGGTCAATGCGGGCGACCAAGCGCGTCGCCACTCGCCGAGGGAGATCGCCGACTCGGCGGCATGTAGCGCCGTGGTTGCGACTTCGACGTCGACGTACGCCGGTTCCGGAAGGCTCACCGACAGCTCAGTACGACCACGGACGACGTCCCGGCCGAGGGCAGTTCGCACCTTCGAGACCACGACGTTGAGCGCGGCACTCGGGTCGACGGGCGGCGCATCCGCCCACAACGCGTCGATCAGCTGGTCACGGGACACCGGATGGGGGCGGCGCAAGATCAGAAAGGCGAACAACATCCGACCCTGACGGCCCGGAAGCGCCGCCCCGACGGCCCGTCCGGACAGTTCGACGATCAGCGTGCCGCACAGCTGCACGCGCGTGGCGTCAATCCTGTCGGCCACTTTGCACACCTCCGCACTCGGCGGTAAACCTGGACCATACGCCGGGAAGGAGCTGCGATGACTCGACAGATCCGCTGCGAGTGCGGTTTCACCGCACGTGCCCAGACCGATGATGAAGTGATCTCCCAGGTGTTGATGCACGTAGCGGACGACCACCCCGACCTGGCCGAGACCGAGACGGCGGACGACCTCCGCGGCTGGATCGAGCTACTACCAGATTGAACCACCTCCGCGTCCGACGCTCGAGAACGGTCAATTAAGTTGACCGTTTCCTGGGCTTCGGGCCACGATACAAGTAGTCAACGCCGTTGACTATTGCCTCGAGGAGATCCCATGCCCGTTCTCACGGCGCCGTCGACGCCGACCCATGATCTCGGTGACACCACCTTCACCTCACTGGCCACGCCCAGCCGGGGCAGCCACGACACTGCGGTGTGGAGCGTCACCATCGACCCTGGCAAGCCCGCTGTACCGCACAGCCTGACGCGAGAAGAGGTGTTCGTCGTCCTGGCCGGGACAGCCAGCGTCCGACTCGACGGACGGCCGGGCACCGCCGCGACGGGGGACGCCATCGTGGTTCCCGCTGGCGTGCCGTTCGGGCTCGCCAACGAATCCGACCAGGTGCTCCGACTGCTGTGCTGCATGCCGGTCGGCGGGCAGGCCCGGCTCGCCGACGGCACGATGATCACACCGCCCTGGTCGCAGTGACGTCGAGCCAGATCGGCTGCACGCCACTGGCGCGCCTGTTCGCCGTGGCCTACCGGTCGTTGATCATGGACCTGCACGCCGAGCTCCGGACCCGAGGCTGGCGCGACGTACGACCGGCGTACGGGTTCGTCCTCTTGGCCCTGCAGTCGGGGCCGACGACCTCGGGCGCGCTCAGCGACCTGCTCGGCATCACCAAGCAGGCGACATCGAAGCTGGTGAACGGCATGCTCGACGCCGGCTATCTGACGCGGACGATCGGTGCCGCGGATGCCCGGGAACGGCCTATCGTGCTGACCGACCGAGGCAGGGATCTGCTCGGAGTCGTGGAGCAGATCTATGTCGATCTCGAGGCAGGCTGGGCCCTCGTGATCGGCGCCGACGAGCTGGAGCGGCTGCGTCACGGGTTGACGGCCGCACTCACCGAGAACGGTCGACGTGAGCTGCCGGCCATCCGACCGGCCTGGTGATCGCGAAGGCGTCCCGTTTCGAGCCGCGCGGGGACCGCCGACGCCGCTCAGCGGGCGCGGCCCACCGGCTTGGCGAAGATCACCAGGTTGCTGTCGTAACCTCCCCGGTCGGGTCGGTAGTCGCCGGTGCAGGTGATCAACACCAATCGGTGCTCGCCGGCCTGGTCGAAGGCCCGGCTCTCAGACGCGAGCGCCTCCTTGGTGATCGTCCGGACCGCGGTCACCCGATACACCGCTCGATGACCGTCACCGTTCAGCGTGACCCGGTCACCGACATCGGCCCGCAGCAACCGAGCGAAGAAGCCCAGACCCTGGGTCCGCGAGTCGACATGGCCCGCGATCACGGTCGATCCGAACGGGTCACCGGCGAAGGCACTGCCGTCCCACCAGCCGAGGTGCCGGACGTTCTCGGGCACCTTCAGCTCGCCGTCGACGGTTGCCGCCGGCTCTACGGCAGCCCTGCCGCCCGCGGCCAGCACCAGTTGCTCGGGCCGGAATCGGATCCGGGTACTCGGGGCTGGTCGACCCTCTCGGGCCCGGCTGATCTGCGACGCCTCGTCGCTCGGGGCGGTCCCGGCCGTGGAGGCTCCGGATGCCGCCGGCGCGGCCGGCGCCGGCTGTCCGGCAATCGTGTCCGCGGGTGCGCAACCGACCACGGCCGTCGCCACCAGCAGACAAGCCAGCGCGGCGGCAATGCGTGATCGGGCCGGAATCACCGAACCAGATCGACCTGGAGGCCGGACTCCGCACCTACTGCCTGGCCACCGGTTCCGGTATCGACCTTCTTCGGTCGATCGGTACCGGTCGTCTTGACCTTCAGCACGTGCACGGCCACGTTCATCGTCTTCTTGGTCGGGTCACCCACCGCGTACACCCGGTTCAACGCCCCGCCCTGCACCGTCAACTTGAGCGGACCCAGGTACACGGGTGAGGACTTCCCGGTGGGCACGATGTCCACTCCGTAGGTGTCGACGGGGACCACCAGGTTGAGCGACTGTCCGTTGGCCACGTCCTCGAAGAGCACCTTGCCGTTCACCCGGATGTCGGCCGGCGGCACGGCGGCGGTGTGCGCCACGGTCAGCGACGACTTGTCCTTGGGGACCGACTTCAGGTCGTTGCGGTAGGCGGTCATGGTCGGCTCGGTGTCCTCCGGCGCCGGCAGGTGGGCCACCACATCCCAACTGCTGCCCGCGCCGACCTTCACGGTGGCCTCGGCCAACGTCTTGCCGCTGGAACTGACCGACACGGAGTGGTCGCCGGCCTTGACCTTGAACGGGCCCGCTACGGCCGTGGCCTTCAAACCCTTCTCCACCTCCTTGCCATCCACCTCGACGTCAACGGTGGCGGTCGTCAGACCCTGCACCAGATAGATGTCGGCGGAGTCGGCGGCCTGGCTGGGTGCGGCCATCAACCCGGCCGCCATCAGCGCAGATGCCGACAACAGAACGGCGATACGTTGCGTGCGTCGTCCCAACACGAGAACCCCCAAGAACGTGAAACCTTCGTCCTGAACTCTGGCCATCAATATCGCACCGAAGACCGAGCCGCGTGGCCGCTATCCACAATCCGTAGCGGTCGACGGGATGGATTGGTCAGCCGGTGAGATCAAAGGATCGCTCAGGGACGGGCGGCCAGCAACGACGCCCCGACGTCGCGGTAGGCGGTCGCCCCCTTGGACCCGTGCGCCGTGCTGAGTACCGACCGTCCGAGGGCGGGGGCTTCGGCGAAGCGGATCGACTTGGGGATCGGCGGGTCGAGCACCGGCACCCCGTAGTCGGAACCGATGCGCTCCAGCACGAGTCGACCGTGGCTGGTGCGGGCGTCGAACAGGGTGGGCAGCACGCCCACCACCCTCAGCTGGCGATTGGTCATCCGCTTCACGTCATAGATGGTGTCCAGCAACTGACCCACACCGCGATGGCTGAGGGTTTCGCACTGCAGCGGGATGAGCACGCCCTGGGCGGCGGTCAGAGCCAGGATCGTCAGGATGCCAAGAGATGGCGGGCAGTCGAGCAGGATGACGTCGTAGCGCTTGACGACGGGTGCGAGGCCCTTCTTCAGCAGGTGCTCGCGTCCGGTGCGGGTCAGCAGCACTTGTTCCGCGGTGGCCAGCTCGATGGTGGCCGGCAACACGTCGACACCCTCCTCCGCGGACCGGATCAGGTCGGCGGCCTGCGCCGTACCGAGCAGAACCTGATGTACCGACTCTCCGATCGTCTCCGGGTCGTGACCCAGGGAGAACGTCAAACAAGCCTGCGGATCGAGATCGACCAGGAGCACCCGCTGACCGAGCTCGGCGAGCGCTGCGCCCAGCGAGCTGACCGTGGTGGTCTTGGCCACCCCGCCCTTCTGGTTGGCGACTGCGATGACCCAGGCCCGGCGAGCCGGCACCCGACCCGTCACGCGGGCACACTCAGCCGCCGGGTCAGCTCGCGATAGACCTGCTCGTCGGTGGTGTTGCAACCAATATCATGATCGGTCTTGCCCGTGCCGTGGTAGTCACTCGAGCCGGTGATCAGCACGCCCAGCCGGTCCGCCAGGGCCCGCAGCCGGCTCCGGGTGTCGGCGTCGTGATCTTGGTGGTCCACCTCGATCCCGTCCAAGGCGTGCTCGGCGACCAGCTGCTCGAGGGCCTCCGGCGGCAACAGGCGTTCCCGGCCGCGGCCCCACGGGTGGGCGATCACGGCCACCCCGCCCGCGGCGTGCACCAGGTCGACACCGCGACCGATCTCGATCGCGTACCGCGGTACGTGAGCAGGCCCGCCATCGGCGAGGAAGCGGTCGAAGGCCTCCGTACGATTTCGGACGTGGCCCGCCGCGACCATCGCGTCGGCGATGTGCGGGCGACCCACCGACGGACTCGACCCGACCTGAGCCATCACCGCCGCCTCCGACACCGGCACCCCCAACTCGGCCAGCTTGTCCAGGACCGGTAGCAGCCGGCCGAGCCGGCCGCCCTGGACCCGGGCCAGCTCCCCCGTCAGTCCCGGGTGTTCCGGGTCGGCACCGTAGGCGAGCAGATGGACACTTTGGTGTTGGCGGGCGCAGGACAGTTCCATCCCCCGGAGGACCGACACCCCCCGCTCGACACCGGCGGCATCGGCCTCGTCCAGACCGTCGAACGCGTCATGATCAGTCAGCGCCACGACGTCGAGTCCGGCCCGGGCCGCGGCTTCGACCAGCTCCGTCGGACTGTCGGTGCCGTCGGACACCGAGGAGTGCGTGTGCAGATCGATCCGCATGCCGCCAGCCTTTCACGCGCCGTCATCTGAGCTGCTCGTGCGTCTCAGGCGCTCTGGACCGGCTTCTTCCTCCTCCTCGTCGACGCCGGTAGTCCGGCTCGCGCACGCTCCGCGCCTCCTGACTCGGTCTTCCTCCCTTGCTCGCAGACGAAAAGCGTGTCTGCTCGCTCGGTCGTCCAGACCGAGCCGGCGCTGCGCTAACGACGCTCGCCGGGGCATCGACTCCTCGTCGTCAGAGCCCGGGCCGCGCCTGAGACACCCGACACTCGCAGCAGGCACGCTTTCCCTACCCGCTACGGGTCAGGAGGGCCCGCGCGAAACGGAGGCCGACCGAGACCCGGGCCAGATCCGGTTTGGCCTCGCAGATGAGTTTGAGCGTCCGGATGGCGTCGGGGGCCGCCGGCGTCGCCTTCTCCCAGCTGGTCACCTGCTCCTTCGCCGACCCCTCACCGCCGGTCGCGGCCATCACCTCGGCCACCAGCTGGGAGTGCACGGTGTGCAGGTCGTCGCGGAGAGCCGCGCGGGCCATCGTCTGCCAGCGATCGTCGCGAGGAAGTTCCACGATGCGCGCCAACAGGCGATCCAGTCCGAGACGCTGACCGAAGGCGAAGTGCACGGCCGCGACCCGTTCGACGTCGATGTCGTCCGCCTGGGCGGTCTGCACGATGGTCAGGGCCGCGTAGGCCGCGGGGAGCGCAGCGGTGGCGATGGCCAGGTCCTCGGGCACCCCGGCCGACACGTAGCCGCGCATCCGCTTGTCGTAGGTCTCCTTGTCCCGGCTGGCCAGCAGCGTCGGCAGCGCCTGCTGGACGGTGCGGACGCCCGCGGTGAACTGCTCGACGGCGGGCGTTATCGCCACGGGGCGGCGTCGGTTGTTGACCAGCCAGCGGGTGGCCCGCTCGATCAGGGTACGGACCTCGACCCGCAGCGCGGTCTGGACCCGAGCGTCGACCTGGTGGTCCAGGGCGATGATCTTCGCTTCGTGCTCGTGGGCGCCGAAGATCTCCCGGGCCGCGATGTGGGCCCGGATCACGTCGGCGGCACTCGCACCGGTCTCGGAGGAGAGCCGGTGGAAGCAGGTGATTCCCGAGGCGTTGACGAAGCGGTTGACCACCACCGTGGTGATGATCTCCCGGCTCAGCCGGTGGCCCCGGATCGCCTCGGCGTAGCGTTCCCGCAGCGCAGTCGGGAAGTAGTTGATCAAGCGATTGGCCAGGTACGGGTCGTCCGGGAGGTCCGAGGCGAGGATCTCGGTCTTGAGAACGATCTTGGTGTAGGCCATCAGCACGGCCAGCTCCGGAGCGGTCAGCCCACGGTTCTCGCTGCGGCGCACCTCCATCTCCTCGGTGCTGGGCAGGAATTCGATCTCCCGGTCGAGCAGCCGGCGGTCCGACAGCCGCTCCATCCAGTCCTCGTGGACGCCGGCCATCGACGCGGCCTGGAACACCCCGTTGGCCAGGGCCAGGTTCTGGTCGTAGTTGTGGGCGAGCACCAACTCTGCCACCTCGTCGGTCATCGAGGCGAGCAGTTCGTCGCGATCGGTCGTCGACAGTCGGCCGGCCGCCACCTCCCCGGCCAGCAAGATCTTGATGTTGACCTCGTAGTCGGACGTGTCCACCCCGGCGGAGTTGTCGATGAAGTCGGTGTCGATCCGGCCGCCGCAGGTGTCGTACTCGATCCGTCCACGCTGGGTGAGGCCAAGGTTGCCACCCTCCCCGACGCACCTCGCCCGGAGCTGGGCCCCGTTGACCCGGACGCCGTCGTTGGCCTTGTCACCCACCTGGGCGTTGCTTTCCGAGGTCGCCTTGACATAGGTGCCGATGCCGCCGTTCCAGAGCAGGTCCACCGGAGCCGACAGGCAGGCAGTGATCAACTCCGCCGGGGACAGGGCCTGCACCGACGACGGGATGCCCAGGGCGGCGTGCATCTCTGAGGTGACCGGAATGGATTTCAAGGTTCGCGGGAAGATTCCCCCGCCGGCGGAGATCAGACTCTCGTCGTAGTTCGCCCAGCTCGAACGGGGCAGGGCGTACAGGCGTTGCCGCTCGTCCCAACTCGCGCTCGGATCGGGATCGGGGTCGATGAAGATGTGCCGGTGATCGAAGGCCGCCACCAATTTTGTGTGCTTGCTGAGCAGCATGCCGTTGCCGAACACGTCGCCGCTCATGTCCCCGATGCCGACACAGGTGAAGTCGTCGGTCCGGGGGTCCAGGCCCATCTCTCGGAAGTGTCGGATCACCGACTGCCAGGCGCCGCGGGCCGTGATCCCCATCGCCTTGTGGTCGTAGCCGGCCGACCCACCCGAGGCGAAGGCGTCCCCGAGCCAGAAGCCCGCCCCGACCGAGATGGCGTTGGCGGTATCGGAGAAGGTCGCGGTCCCTTTGTCGGCGGCCACGACCAGGTAGGGGTCGTCTCCGTCGTAGCGGATCACATCGGTCGGCGGAACGACGCGACCCTCGATGATGTTGTCGGTGACGTCGAGCAGGCTGGAGATGAAGAGCCGGTAGCACGCCACCCCCTCGGCCAGCCAGGCCTCGCGGTCGCTCGACGGATCGGGTAGCCGCTTGGCGTAGAACCCGCCCTTCGCGCCGACCGGCACGATGACGGTGTTCTTGACCATCTGAGCCTTCACCAGGCCGAGGATCTCGGTCCGGAAGTCCTCGGCCCGATCCGACCAGCGCAGCCCGCCGCGGGCGACGGCGCCGAACCGGAGGTGCACCCCTTCCACCCGGGGGGAGTAGACGAAGATCTCGTACGCGGGCCTCGGCTCGGGCAGGTCCGGGATCTTCTTCGGTAACACCTTGAAGGCCGCGGCCTCCCGGCCGGACTGGTAGACGTTGGTCCGGACGGTGGCGTCCATCACGGCCAGGTAGGCCCTGATGATCTTGTCGTGATCGAGACTGGCGACGTCGTCCAGTCCGACTTTGATCTTGTCCCGGAGCTCCTCGATGGTCTCCTTGCGGTCCTTGAGCGAGCCCCGGCGCACCGGGTTGAACTTGGTGTCGAACAAGACCACCAGCTGCCGGGCGAGGTCCACGTTGGCGGTCAGCGCGTGGGCGATGTAGCTCTGGGAATAGGTGGCCCCGCCCTGACGGAGGTAGCGGCCGATGGCCCGCAGGATGCTGACCTGGCGCCACGGCAGTTCGGCCGCCATCACGAGCGCGTTGAAGCCGTCGGGCTCGCTCAGACCGCGGTAGGAAGCGGAGAAGGCCTCGATGAACCGCTCCCGGGCCTCGGTCGGCCAGCGGCTCTCGACCGCCTGCCCGCCGCCCGGCACGGTCACCCCGAAGTCGTAGATGAAGGCCCGCTGGTCGGCGCCGAGCTGCAGCTCGTACGGACGCTCGTCGACGACGTCCACCCCGAGCAGCGACAGGTGCGGCATGATCTTGGACAGCGACAGCGGCTCGCTGCGGCGGAAGATCTTCAGCCGCAGGTCAGCCTCGTCGTCGGCCCGGTCCGGCCGGTACATGGCCATCGCCATGTCCGACTCGTCCTGCAAGGTCTGCAACGCCTGCAGGTCGAGCATGCCCTGCCGGGCCGTGTAGTCCTCCTTGTATCCCTCCGGGAGCCCGCCGACCAGGGTGCCGAGTATCTCGGGATGCTCGCTGCTGGAGAGGATCTCGGCGAACTCGTCGTTCCAGGATCGGGTGGCCTGGGTCAGCTCGCGCTCCAGGGCCCGCACGTCGATGGTGCCCATCGACTCCCCCACCGGCATCCGGACCACGAAATGCAGCCGGGCCAGCACCGACTCGCTCACCCGCGCGGTGTAGTCGATCGACGCGCCGCCGAGCTGGCGCACCAAGATCTCCTCCATCCGCTTCCGGACCGCGGTGGTGTAGCGGTCGCGAGGCAGAAAGACCAGGCAGGAGAGGTAGCGACCGTACGGCTCCCGGCGGACGAACAGCCGGACCTGCCGGCGTTCCTTGAGGTGGGCGACCTTCTCCACGGTCGGGGCGAGTTGGTGCACCCGGGTCTGGAACAGCTCGTCCCGGGGATAGGTGTCCAGCACGTCCATGATCGCTTTGCCGCCGTGGCTGCTCTCCTCGTAGCCGGAGAGTTGGAGGATCTCGGCGGCCTTGTCCCGCAGCAGCGGGATCCGGCCCACGGCCTCGGAGTAGGCCGAGGAGGCGAACAGGCCGAGGAAGCGGCGCTCCCCCGACGACCCGGCCGTGGGCGTCGAACTGGCGGAAACCGAGGTAGTCCAGGTACGCCGGCCGATGGATCCGGGACTTGTAGTTGTCCTTGGTGATCACCATCAGGTCGTGCCGGGTCCCGTCGGCCCCGGGCTTGGGCAAGGCGTGGAAGGCGCCCGGGGCGTCCTGGTCGGCGCGCAGCATGCCCAGTCCGGTGCCGGGCACCGGAACATAGGACGGCGATGCCGTCGGTCTCCACAAGCTCGTACTCGCGGTAGCCGAGGAAGGTGAAGTGGTGGTCGATCAGCCACTCCAGCAACAGCCGGGCCCGGGCCGCCTCCTCGGTTCGCCCGGCCGACCAGACTCGGGTCGTTCAACAAGCCGATGGTCTCGTGGGCCCGGGTCCGCATCTTGGCCCAGTCCGACACCGCCTCCTCGACCAGCCGCAGCACCTCGATCAGTCCGGACTCGAGATCGGCGCCGAGTTCTTCCGCGTTCGGACCCTCGGGACGGATGGGCGGCAGCACCTCGACGTGCATCCAGGACTCGGGCGTACTGGCCGGGTCGGTCTGCGCCTCTTCGGTGGTGAGGATGGATTCCAGGACGCCGTCGAGATCGCGACGGACCAGGAACTGGGGATGGAAGATCTCGCGGATGCTCCACCCCTGGCGGAGCATCTCCATGGTGACCGAATCGACCAGGAACGGTCGATCGTCGGTGACGATCTGGATGACGGTGGCCCCGCCGGCCGACCAGCCGTCGTCGGCGGCCACCGGCGTCGCGGATGTCGATGGTCGCTCGCGCGGCCGGCCGCCGCAGCGCCAGCCGGTAGTGGCTCTCGACGAGACCGAGCAGATCCTCGATGCTGCGCTCGTCGACGTCGGCGGCGTCCACGTGCCGGAAGTAGTGCCGGAGGAACGCCCGCACCTTCTCCGGGTCCTGGCCGAGCTCGTCGGCGATGGCGGCGCCACGAGCGGCGACCTGTGCGATCTTCTCCGACTTCTCCTGCTCGAGTTCGGCCTCGAATGTCGTCACGATCCAGCCCATCTGCTCCGCGGCGGCGCACCACGTCGTGCCCCGATATGACCGACTTTAACCCTCCGGATCCGGTCGCGGTGGCTCCGTCGCCACGCCAGCATCGCCATGTCATGATGGCCGCCATGGACATCTCTTCCCGGATCGAGTTCGCGGCGCCGGTCGAGACGGTATTCGCCATGATGACCGACCAGGCGTACCTGGAGGAGGTCTGCAAGGCGAGTCGCGCGCTCAACTACGAGGCCACCGTGGCGGGCACGACGACCCGGACCTCGCGGCGGTTGCCGTCCCCCGAAGCGGCGGCTCGCTTCACGGGTCCCGAGTTGACGGTGGTCGAGGAGATCACCTGGGATTCGGCGGCCGGGGACGGGACCCGGACCGGTCAGGTGGATCTGACCATTCCCGGGTCAGCCGGTCACCATGCGAGGCGAGATGAAGCTGTACGCCGGCGGCCCGGGCACGGTCGCCGAACTGACGGGGGAGCTCAAGGTCGCGATTCCCCTGCTGGGCAGGAAACTCGAGCAGTCGTCGGCCCCGGCGGTGCTGGCCGGATTCCGTACTCAGCAGCAGGTGGGCAACGACTGGTTGGCCCGGATCTAATGCGATGCCGCGCAGCTCGGGGTCCTCGGGACCGGGGCGGTCGGCCAGGCGATCGCCGGCCGGGCCGCCGAGGTCGGCTACCAGGTCGTGGTCGGAGCCCGGACCGCGGACTCGGCGAGTCTGGCACCGTTCGCGGGCCGGGAGGGGATCAGCACCGGAACGTTCGCCGATGCGGCCCGGTCGGCGCCGCTGGTGGTGAACGCCACCAACGGCAACGTCTCCCTCGACGCACTGCGGGCCGCCGGCGCCGACCATCTTCGGGGCAAGGTGATCTTGGACCTGGCCAACGAGTTGCACCGGCAGCGGAAGCGGCGCCCCGTGTCTCGGTGGCCTCCGCCGAGAACTCGCTTGGGCCTGCGGATCCAGCAGGCTTTTCCCGAGGCCGACGTGGTCAAGGCCCTGAACACCATGAACAACGCGGTGATGATTCATCCGGAGCTCATCCCGGGTGATCATGTGGTGTTCTTGGCCGGCGACAGCGCTGCCGCCAAGGATCAGCGTCCGGGAGCTGCTGCGCGCCTTCGGCTGGCGGGAACCGCAGCTGCTCGACCTCGGTGGCATCGACGCGGCCGCCGCGACCGAGATGATGATGGCGATCTGGCTTCGGGTCGGCTCCGCCCGCGGCTGGGACGCTCCACCCTTCAACTGGGCCATCCACAGCGCCGACTGACGCCGAGCAGGAGGCTTCCCGGCGGCATCGTGCGCGGAAGCGGAAGTACCTCCTGCTCGTGCGCTACCCAGGGAGACCCACCCAGCGGTCGGGGGGTTGAATCGTCCAGCGGTCGTGTCGACGGTCGCGACGAAGGCCGTCCGCGCGAGCCGCGGTGATCCGGGCGCCGAGCCGTCGGCGGTATCGGGTCAAGTCCCCCTTGTCGGCTCGGACGACGACCAAGCCCGCGCGCTCGAAGAGCTCCTCGCTGACGTTGTCCTCGCGGTGCTGATCGACATCGCGATGTCCTGCCGTAGCGGCGGCCTTCCACCGCGCCCCGTCGTACTCAAGCGCTAGCCCGGCGTCGACGTCCAGCAGGTCCGGTACGCCGAAGAACTGACCACTCGGGCTGAAGACCGGCTGGTTGACCGACGGTGACGGCCAGCCAAGGTCGAGCACGCAGAGCATCCGCAGGCGTGATTCCCAGTTGAGCTGAGTCGCGCGGGCGTGGGCAACACCTGGGCGTCGTCGCAACAGCGCTGCTGCTGGCGAAATCGGATCCCTGCCGTCGAGCGGCGGTGTTGCCCGTTCGGCAGGATCACCGTGACCGGCACGGGCCGCATGGTGTGGTCGTCGAAGCCGTCGAGAAGCTCGGCGCCCGACGCATAGGCCGCGGCCCATCCACCGAGAACGCCCTCCGCCGGTGCCACAGCAGCGGCCTCGATGATGCGTTGAGTGGGTGTTGACGGCACGACGCCGGACGGCACATAGAAGCCATGACTCGTGCGCCGCCAGCCGGGACCGTCGAGCACATGTTTCGTCAGACCGAAGCGGATCAAGTCCTCCGCCGGCTGCGGTCGCACGGCAGCCCGAAGCTCATTCCGGAACCTTCTCACCAGCACAACGATGAGACTTACGGCAAGCGCTGAAGCACAATCCACAGACCGACATCGGTGAGCAGGAGGCTTTCCCGGTCATTGGTCGGCGAAAACCGGGAGAGCCTACTTCTCGGGAGCTGGGGTGGTGAGCGACTAGCCGCGCCGCCCTCACCCCATGTGCGGGTAGCCGTGGGTCCGGGGCGGAACCAGGGTCTCCTTGATCGAGCGGGGACTGGTCCAGCGGATCAGGTTCCACAGCGAGCCGGCCTTGTCGTTGGTGCCGGACGCCCGGGAGCCGCCGAACGGCTGCTGCCCGACCACGGCTCCGGTCGGCTTGTCGTTGAGGTAGAAGTTCCCGGCGGCGAAGCGCAACGCCTCGGACGCCTGGGCGAGGGCGGCCCGGTCCTCGGCCAGGATCGGCGCCGGTCAGGCCGTACGGGGTCGCCTGATCGACCTCCGCCAGGATGTCGTCGAAGTCGCCGTCGTCGTAGACGAAGATGCCGAGGATGGGGCCGAAGTACTCGGTGGTGAGCACCTCGTTCCGAGGGTTGTCGCTGGTGATGATCGTCGGCCGGACGTACCAGCCGGTCGGGTCGTCGGTGCCGCCGCCGGCCACGATCGTGGTCTCGTTCGAGGCTGTCGGCCCGCGCGATCGCGTCCCGATGCTTGGCGAAGGCGCGCGCGTCGATCACCGCCGAGGTGAAGTTGGACAGATCGCGTACGTCGCCGACCCGCAGCGCCTCGGTCTGCTCGACGAGCTCGGCGCTCGAGCCGATTCCACAGACTGCGCGGCACGTACGCCCGGGAGGACGCCGAGCACTTCTGCCCGGAGTACTCGAAGGAGCCGCGGATCAAGGCGGTCCGCACCAGCTCGGGATCGGCACTCGGGATGGGCCAGCACGAAGTCCTTGCCCCCGTCTCCCCGACCAGGCGGGGATAGCCGCGGTAGCTGGTCAGGTTGCGTCCGACCTCCTGCCACAGGTGCTGGAAGGTGGCGGTGGAGCCGGTGAAGTGGATGCCGGCCAGGTCCGGAGTGGGCCAGCACGACGTCGGAGACCGCGATCCCGTCCCCGGGCAGCAGGTTGATCACGCCGGGCGGCAACCCGGCCGCGACCAACAGGTCGTAGGTGAAGTGCGCCGCGAACTGCTGGGTCGGGCTGGGCTTCCAGATCACCGTGTTCCCGAGCAGCGCCGGGGCGGTGGGGAGATTGCCGGCGATAGCGGTGAAGTTGAACGGGGTCACCGCGTAGACGAAGCCGTCCAGCGGCCGATAGTCGGTGCGATTCCAGACGCCCGGCGAGGAGATCGGCTGATTCTCCAGCATGTCCCGGGCGAAGGCGACGTTGAACCGCCAGAAGTCGATCAACTCGCACGCGGCGTCGATCTCGGCCTGCTGCACCGTCTTGCCCTGGCCGAGCATCGTGGCGGCGTTGAGGGTGTCCCGCCACGGTCCGGCGAGCAGGTCCGCGGCCCGCAGGAAGATCGCGGCCCGGTCGTCGAAGGCCATCCGCGCCCACTCCGGGGCGCCGCCAGGGCTGCCGTCGACGGCCGCCTCGGCGTCGTCGGTGGTCGCTTGGGACCGCGTGCCCGAGGACGTGGCGATGGTCCGAGGGCATGGTGACGTCGAAGGGCTCGCCGCCCCGGCCATCCGCCGTTCTCCGCCGATCCCGGCGGTCAGCTCGATCGGTCGGCCTCGGCCAGTTCCTTCAGCCGGGCCTCCAGGCTGGCCCGCTCGGCACTTCCCGGCGCGTAGCTCAGATCGGTTCGTTGACCGGCGGCGGCACGGTGGTGATGGCGTCCACGACCTCATTCTGCTCGTCCGGGGAACGCACTCCGGGCTGGCCCCAGAGCGGAAACTGTGGAGATATCGCCGGTGAAACACCGTGGGCTAGCCGCCCCAGATGTCCTCCACGTACCGGTGGTCGGAGCGCAGGCCGGCCAGCCAGGACTCGCTGTCGGCCATCGAGCCGCCGGCGTGCTGGTGGTGGATGGCGGTGAGGGCGGCGCGCACCGCCGGCGCAATGGTGCGGGCGTTGCCGCACACGAAGACGTGCGCACCTTGCTCGAGCAGGGACCAGACGTCGTCGCCGTGATCTTGAATCGAGTCCTGGACGTACTGCCTCGGCTGCCCCGGGACTCGCGAGAAGGCCGTCTCGACCCGGACGATGCCTCGAGCCTGGAAGTCCGCCAGCTCGTCGGCGTAGAGGTAGTCGGCGCCCGGATTGCGGCAGCCGAAGAACAACAGCGACTCCGCGACGGGGACGCCGCGCTGCTTCAGGGCCGCTCGCTCCTGCAGGAAGCCCCGGTACGGGGCGAGCCCGGTGCCGGCGCCGACCATGATCATCGGGACCTGCGGGTTCTCTGGTGGCCGGAAGCCGATACCAGGGTCGCGGACGAAGACGAACGCCGTGCTGTTGCTTGGACTGGTCGCGAGGTGATTGGAGCAGATCCCGGCGAACTCTCCCTGGCCCGAGCGGGCTGGTCCGCGCAGTACGCCGGTGGTGATGCTGCAGACGCGTTCATCGACCAGGGGCGAGGACGAAATCGAGTAGTACCGCGGTCGCAGCGGAGGCAGCAGGTCCAGGTAGACCTCGAACGGGAGGGCACACGCCGGGTACTGCTCCAGCAGGTCGAGCAGCGACCGGTTGGGCAGGAAGACCTGCTCGCGGTACCGCGCGGAGGCCTCCGGGTCGTCACCGATGAGCTGTTCCAACGCGGCCCGCTGATCAGGATCAGCCGTGTAGGACACCATGGTTTCGATGTCGGACCGTTTGGCGACGTCCTGCAACTCGACACAGCTGCCCAACACGCCCAGCAACGGGGTCGGTTCGTCGATCGGCAGGTGGGTGTGGGAGCCGGAGCGGGCGACGATCGTCAGGTACTGCCCGGCGTCGAGACCGAAGCGGAACATCGCCCGGCGCACGAGTTCGGCGTTGTTACGCGGCAGCACGCCGAGGTGATCACCGGTCTGATACGTCATGCCGTCCGGGAGGGCGACCTCGACGTGCCGGGTGGACCGCTCCGGCGGCTGGCCGTCGCGGGCCGTGGCCAACTCCCGGTTGCTCGCGCACCAGCCCCGGCGCGGCCTCGTACGACATGATCACCGGATTGGTCTTCTGCCGGTTGACGACGGTGATGCTGAGCCGCGGACCGGTGGCCGCCGGGTCGACGGCGCCGGCGGGCAGGTCGAAGGCGCTCGCCAGGTCGGACCACAAGGTGTCGTGCCAGGTCCGGTAGGCAGCGTCGAAGTCCGACCGGACGTCACCCTCGCCGCGCGGATGGATGCGTCGGGCGCCGAGTTCGGCGAGCGTGTCGTCGATCAGGATCGGGACGGCCTGATACGTGGCCGCCCACTCGGTGTTGCCGCAGCCGAAGACGGTGTAGGGCGCGTCAATGGGGCGTTGGTCGGCCGGGGGCTCGCTCAGCCAGCGAGCAGAACTCGCTTGGCGTTCGCCGGCGGCGCGCCGTTGTACGACGAGCTGACCAGGATGCTCGCGCCGTCCGTGGGCAGGTCGCCGACATGATCATCGAGGGCGCCCACCACCACCGCGTAGCCGCGTTCGGTGCCCTCCTGGGCCAGCCGGGTCGCGATGCCCTCCGCCGTGCCGAGGTCGGAGCCGTAGAGCACCCGCAGCGGGGTGTTGTGCCGGTCCGCCGGGGCCAGGGTCGGCGCCACTTCCTCGGCCGTCGGCTCGGCGGCCGCTCGCCTCGTCGCGGCGTCCAGGTGCCGATCGGGTCGGGGAACGACCTGGATCCGCATCTCGTCGGGCTTGATGGTCAGGGTCGACTTGATCTTCAGCTCGTAGTCGAAGGCGTCGACGAAGTCGAAGCGCTGCAGGAGCAGGCCGAGCACCAAGATCGCCTCCTGCATGGCGAACGCTCGCCCGATGCAGGCGCGTTGGCCGGTGCCGAACGGCTTGAAGGCGTTGGGGGGCAGCGCGCCCAGCTTGTCCGGGGCAACGTGATCGGGGTTGTACTCCTCAGCGTCGGGTCCCCAGACGGACTGGTCGCGGTGCAGGGCCGCGCGACATGACGATCAGCGAGGTCCCGGCCGGCAGCCGGTACCGGCCGCCGATCACGGTGTCTTCCGGGCGTACCGGTTGAACCCGGGCGCGGTCGGCCACAGCCGCAGCGCCTCGTTGAGGACCTGCGTGACGTAGGTCAGTCGGTGGATCTGCTCGAACGTCGGCGCGAGCGTCCCGCCCGAGCACCTCGTCGACCTCGGCCCGGGCCCGCCGGACCACGTCGGGGTTCTTCAGCAGGAAGTAGATGGCGAAGGACAGCAGGCCACTGGTGGTCTCGTGGCCGGCGATGAGGAAGGTGATGCACTGGTTGCGGATGTTCTCGTCGTCCAGCCCCTCACCGGTCTGCGGATCGCGGCCTTCGAGCATCCGGCCCAGCAGGTCGGTGTTGTCCGCGGCGTCGCCTTGTTGCTCTGCGTTCGCGGATGATCGCGTCGACCAGGCCCTCCATGTAGGCCTGGTCGTCGTCGAGTTGGCGCTTGGCCCGCACCCGCAACCGAGTCTTGATCGGCATCTGGCGGGCCCGGGCCTGGGACTCGAGCAACGTCCGCATCATGGCCGACACGAACGGGTGCGGCGTTTCCCGGTAGAACGAGTTGAACCGGTAACCGAACCCGCAGAGGGCGATGGTGTCCAAGGTGAGGTTGGTCATGTCGGCGGGCACGTCGACGGAGTCGCCCGGGTTGAGGCGGTCCCACTTGCTGATCAGCTGATCCGCGATGTCCTGCATCTTCGGGACGTACTGCTCCATGGCCTGCATGCTGAACGGCGCCATCAAGATCGCGTGGGCGCGCTGCCACCGCGGATCCTCGGTCTTGGAGGTGAAGAGTCCGTGGCCGGCCACACCCTTGGCCAGCTCGACCAGCCCGCCCGCGATGTACTTGTCGAAGCGGGAATCGTCACAGACCTCGTTCACCAGCTCGCGTCCGGAGACGATGACTCGGGTGGCGGCCGGTGTACTCAGCTTGAAGATCGGCCCGTATTCGTCGGCCAACTTGATCAAGGCTTGAAGAGGGTTCTGCAGGTCGAGGTCGAAGAGGTTGCCCAGCACGGGCACGCCCTTGGGCCCGGGAAGATCCGCGATCGTCGATGGTCTCGGTGTCGGTCATGGAACCTCCTGTCTTCCCGCGTCGGTCACAGCCACCGCCATCTCGCCCCAGATGTCCTCCAGGAAGCGGTCATCGGCCTTGAGACCGGCCAGCCACTCTCCGCCGCCTCCGTCGGATCCGCCGGTCTTGGCCTGGTGGATCTGCGTCAACGCCGCCCGGACGCCGGGAGCCATGGTGCTGGCGTTGCCGCAGACGTAGATCACGGCACCGGCCGCCAGCAGGTCCCAGACGTGGTCTTGTTCGCGCTCGATCAGATGCTGGACGTAGCGTTCGCGGCTGACCGGCTCGCGCGAGAAGGCGACCTGCAGGTCGGTGACCCCGGCTCGGCTCGAACGCCTCGCAGCTCATCGTCGTAGAGGAAGTCCGCGTCGCGGAGTCCCGGCAGCCGAAGAACAGGATCGACTCCCCGATCGGCGCGCCCTTTCCTTCAGGTCGGCCCGCTCCTGCAGGAAGCCGCGGAACGGCGCCATGCCCGTGCCCGCGCCGACCATGATCATCGGGACGTGCGGGTTCTCCGGCGGCCGGAACGGGATCGTCGGCTTGCGGACGAAGGTGAAGACCGTGCTGCCCTCCATGCTGGCGTCCAGGTGATTGGAGGCGACCCCGCAGAACTGCCGTGGCCGCTGCGCGCCGGGCCCCGCAGCACGCCGACGGTGAGGCTGCAGGTCGGCGGCGACCGGCGGCGAGGAGGAGATCGAGTAGTAGCGCGGCCGCAGCGGCGGCAGCAGGTCGAGGTAGACGTCGAACGGCAGGTCGCAGCTCGGGTACTCATCGAGCAGATCGAGCACGGACTTGCGCGGGGCGAGCGACCTGCTCGCGGTAGGCCGCCTTGCCCTCGTCGTCGTCGCCGGACGATGGCCAGTCCAGTTCCGCCTGCTCGTCCGGATCGCTGGCGTAGCGGGCCAGCACGGCCAGATCGGAGCGGGTGGCCACGTCCTGCAGCTCGACGCAGCTGGCGAGCATGCCGAGCAGCGGCGACGGCTCGCCCAGCGGCAGGTGGGTGTAGCTGCCCCGGCGGTCGGGTTGATCGTCACGTACGTGCCGGCATCCAGCTTGAAGCGGGCCAGCACCCGGCGGATCAGGTCGACGTCGTTGCGCGGCAGCACGCCGAGGTGGTCGCCGGTCGCGTAGGTCCACGCCGGCGGGCAGCCGGAGCTCGACGTGGCGGGTCGAGCGCCCGCCGCTCGCCGCCGATCTGCAGCTCGCGGTTGACCATCAAGGTGCTGGGCGGCGCCCGGTACGAGACGACGACCGGGTTGGTGGTCTGCCGGTTGACCATGCTGAGACTGCAGCCGCGGCTCGGTGCTGGTCGACCGTGCTGCGCCTCGGTCGGACAGGGTCGAGGCTGTCCGGCGAGGTCGTCCACAGATCGGCGTACCAGGTCCGGAACTGGCCGTCGAAGTCGGCGCGGGCGTCGCCCTCGCCGCGCGGCGTGGACGCGCTGCGCGCCGTGGGCCTCCAGCTGGGGTCGATCGAGCGTCGGGACGGCCTGGTAGGTCGCCGCCCAGTCGATGTTGCCGCAGCCGAAGACCGTGTAGCGCAGGCCTGGCGCGGCATCGGCGGGGTGGCCGGGTCGGTGAGCCAGCGGCAGAACCGCTCGGCGTTGTCCGGCGGCTTGCCGTTGTACGAGGCGGAGACGACGACCAGCGCGCCCTCGTGCGGCAGGTCGCCGGTGTGGTCGTCGAGGGCGCCGAGCGTGACGGCGTAGCCGCGGTCCGCGCCGTCCTGGGCGATCTTGGTCGCGATGCCCTCGGCGGTGCCGAGGTTGGATCCGAACAGCACCATCAGCGGGGTGTTGTGTCCCTCGCCGCGGTGCCGGCGGCGGCGCGCGGGTTCGGCTCGGCCGGTTGCCGTTCGACGGCGGCGGCGACGGCGACGGGGCTCGTTCCGGTCGTGCGGCCCGGGCGCAGCCGGACCTGTGATCTTCAGGCCGTCGGGCTTGATGGTCAGGGTCTCCTTGATCTTGAGCTGGTAGTCCGAAGGGGTCGACGAACTCGAAGCGCTGCAGGAGCATGCCGAGCACCAGCATGGCCTCCTGCATGGCGAACTGCCGGCCGATGCAGGCCCGCTGGCCGGTGCCGAACGGTTTGAACGCGTTCGGCGGGATCTGCGCCCGAAGCTCGGGGCTGAAGTGGTCGGGGTTGAACTCCTCGGCGTCGTCGCCCCAGATCGCTCGGGTCGCGGTGGAGCATGATCGTCAGCGCGGTGATCGAAGCATCCCTTGGGGATCAGGTACGTCGCCGACCGATGGCGTCCTCGTACGGATAGCGGGTGAACGCCGGCGGCGGTCGGCCACAGCCGCAGCGTTTCGTTGAGGATCTGGGTGATGTAGGTGAGCCGGTGGACCTGCTCGTAGCTGGGCAGGATCGAGGTGTCGGTGCCGAGGACCCGGTCGACCTCCTCCTGGGCGCGGGCGACCACCTCGGGGTGCTTGAGCAGGTAGCTGATGGCGAACGAGAGCAGGCCGCTGGTGGTCTCGTGACCGGCGATCAGGAAGGTCTGGCACTGGGCGATGATGTTGTCGTCGTCCAGCTGCTCGCCGGTGCTGCTTGTCCACGCCGGTGAGCATGCAGCTGAGCAGGTCCTTGTGCTCTCGGCGTGCCCGCTGCGCGGCGCTCGTCGAGGATCTTGCGGACCTCGCTCTCCATGTACCGGTAGTCCTCGGCCAGCTTCTGCGCGGCCCCTGCGCCGCAGCTTCGTCTGGATGGGCAGCTCACGGCTCCGGGTCTGAGCTCTCCAGCAGCACCCGCATCATGGCCTCGACGAACGGGTGCTGGGTGTCGCGGTAGAAGGAGTTGAAGCGGTAGTCGAAGCCGCACAGCGCGATCGTGTCCAGGGTGAGCCGGGTCATGTCGGCGGTCACGTCGACCGCTTCGCCCGGGTTCAGCCGCTCCCACTTCTGCATCAACTGGGCGGCGATGTCGTTCATCATCGGCAGGTAGTCCCGCATCGCCTGCTGGCTGAAGTTGGGCAGCAGGATGTTGTGCGCCTTGGACCAGTTCGGATCGTCGGTGTCGGAGGTGAACAATCCGGCGCTCCGGCCGAAGCTCCGCACCGCCTTCTGGCCGTCGCCGACCAGCTTGTCGAACCGCTCGTCGTCGCACAGATCGTCGACCATGTCCAGGCCGGAAGCGATGAACCTGTCGCCGATCGGCGTCCGCAACCTGATAATCGGGCCGAACTCGCGGGTGAGCTTCATCGCCGTCTGGATTGTGCGTTCGGCCGGGACGTCGAACATGTTGCCGAGGACCGGTACGCCTTTCGGGCTCGGGATCTCGTCGATGCTGCGTCCGGTCGGAGCTGTGGTGGTAGTCATGGGGTCTTCTCCTGTGGTGCGTTCGGGTTCGGCCGAGGTTCTTGTCGGGGGGGGGTACGGATGAGGATGACGAGGCCGACCAGGACGGCCCAGGCGGGCAGCAGCAGCATGACGACGGGATTGGTCGTCGTGCTCAGCAGCAGGAACGCCGCCAACAGGTAGCCCACCACGGCGAGCCACCTGGGCATGATTCCGGCGTTGGCCAGCAGCGTTGTGGTGGTCAGCGCGTACATCCCGGCGCCGCGGACGGAGTACACGAAGACCATGCTGTAACCCACCGCGAGCAGCCCGCGGGCCACATCCATGGACGGCAGCGGACCGGATCCCAGGTCCTTCAGCACGGCAACACCCCCGGAGGCGGCGGTGCCGGCGAACAGCAGGGCGATGAACAAGATCCCGGCCATCAACTGGAGTCCGTCCGGAATCGCCGAGGGCTCGGGCGTGCGGGTGCGGATCAGCAACCGGACCGTGTTCATGTGCCAGAGAAAGGCGATGCCGGCGAACGGCACCAGGTAGAGCCCGACCGTGACCAAAACCGTGCTGTTGCCGGCGTAGAAGGCTGCGAAGTCCGCCTCGGACGCCTTCAGATTCGGCGCCGAGTGGACGAACACCAGGGCCAGTACGAGCAGGGCGGCGAAGATGAGGCCGGTGATGCTGGACAGGCGGGCGTACTTCACGGTGTCGGACATGACGGGCCGTCGCCTCCGGCCAGCGGGCGCGTCGGCCACGGGTTCAGCCATGGGTTTCCTCCTCGTCAGATTCGCATCCATGCTCGGCGGTGGAGTCGGCCCGAGGACGGGAGAGATCCAGACCTTCCAAGACGCGCAACAGGTCGAGGGTGCTGGAGAACACGTCCTGTTCCCCGTCCGGCGTCTGCAGCGTGCCTTCCAGGCGTCCGTCCCTCTCGCGGAACACGTCGACGATCACCCGCATCACCTCACTGTGGCGGATCCGAGAGCGCCGTGTCGCTGACAGACCTTCCAGCAGAGTTGACAGTGTTCATTGCTCGCTCGCTCTCCGGAGTCGACTTCGCTCGCGTCAGGAAAGCAGCTGAGGGAGCCGCTCGGCGAGTTCCCGGCGGGAGTTGATGCCCGCCTTCGCGTAGATGTTGGTCAGGTGGAACGCGACGGTACGGCTGGTGATGAACAACTCCAGGCCGGCTTCGGAGTTCGTCCGACCGGCCGCCACCAGCCGGGCGACAGCCAGCTCCTGCGAGGTCAGATCCAGCGGTGCCCCCGGTACCGGGGGACGAAGACCCGCGGTGTGCAGCAACTCGTCGCAGATCGAGAGGTAGGGCTTCGCCTGCAGCCGGATCAGTCCTTCGCGGGCGGCCCGGAGGGCGTCGAGCGCCGGACGCCGTTCGCCCTGACTCAACAGGAACCGGCCGTAGGCGGTCTCCAGGCGGGCGCGGCTCAACGCCGCCTGGACCTGCTCGGACAACGCGAGGGCGCGTTCGTAGGCCAGGCGTGCCGACGCACCGTTGGTGAACGCGTCTGCGCGGGCCTCGGTCAGCCAGGCCCGCAGCCTGGCGGCCTCCAGCGCCGACCAACCCGGAGGCCGACCCGCCGTGCGCTCCTCCAGGTCCCGCAGCGCCGCATCGGCTTCATCGAGCTCGCCCAACCCGATCAGCGCCTCGACCAGCAATGATCGCCAAGCCAGTGACCTCAAGCCGTCGACCAGCGGGCGGATCCGGGGATCGTCGAACGGGCGCAATGCCTCCCGGATCGCCGCATGATCACCGCGGGCCAACGCCAGAGTCGCCGCGGCGGTGGCGGCGTAGGCCCGGCTCGCCCACCAGGGCAGGGATTCGGCCGACCTGGTGGCAACGTCCAGCCGGGCACTCGCCACGTCCCACGAGCCGCGACTGGCGCTCACGAAGCTGGCGACGGCGTGAATGACGCCGTTGCCGAGCTGGACGCCCGCGTCCAAAGCCAGGGACAGAGCGAGCTCGGCGTGGGTCAGCGCCCCATCCCAATCACCGAGGCGGTACAGCGCTTCCGCCAGGCCGGTCAGCATCAGGATTCGGGCGGGCATCGGCATGCTGGGCGGACTGCGCCGGATCACGTCGGCCAGGACGGCGCCGGCGTCACTCTCCTGGTCGGACCACAACGAAAGCAGCCCGCCGAGGCCGGCGCGTTGAGCCGACGAGGCACTGTCGGTGCGTACCCCGGCCAGATAGTCGAGCAGCGAGCGGGCCTCCTCCGCTCGTCCCTGGGCGGCCAGACCGAGAATCAGCACGAAGCCCGCGAAGGGGGCGACATCGGCGGGCGGATCGGCCCCCAGCGCCTCGCTGGCGTGCTCGACGGCCTGCTCGACGTCGCCCTCGATCAAGGACACCACGCCCAGGTACGCCGGAATGCCTGCCTGCTCGGCGGTGTCGACCGCCGCGCCCTTGGCCAACTCCGCGGCCACGGACAGTTCGGTTCGGGCCGACCCGAAGCGACCGGTCAAGACCGCGATCTGGCCCAGCACGCGGCTCCGGGCCGTGCTCTTTGGGGCCGCACGGACCAGCGGCTCGAACCGGACGGCTCGGGCGATGTCGCCGCCCGCGAGCATGGCGGCGCTCGCCGCGACGAGCCGAACGCCTTTCTGGCCGGCACTCGGGCTCAGATCTGCGGCTGCCGACAGATGGTCCGCGGCGGCTCGCCAGCTCTGCTCGTCGAATTCTCTCCGGCCCAAGCTCTCCAGCTCGTCGGCCAGCGCGGCGTCCGGGCCCACCGCCGCCGCAACCCGGTGCGCCAGCGAAGCGGCGCCGCCGAGCACCTCTGCGGCCCGCCGATGCAAGGCGTGCCGGCGAGCTGGAGAGAGGTCGGCATAGACCGCGCCCCGGTACAGCAGGTGGGGGAAGGCCACATCGCGTGGGTGCCCCGCTGGACCCTCGACGAGGAGGCCGGCCCGGACGGCCTCGTCGAGGGCGGCCATCGGATCACCGACCTCGGCGACCAGAACCGCGTCGGAGAGGCCACACCGGGAGCCGAGCACAGCGACGGCGAGGACCAGCGTCTGGGCGCCGTCACTCACCTTGGCCAGGCGCACGAGGACCAGCGAGGCAAGCGAGTGCGGCGCAGGCAAGACCCCTGTGGTCTCCAGCAACGCATCCGGGGGAAGCTCCTGCAGCAGCGCCCGAGCGTACAGCGGGTGACCGCTGGTGTGTTCGTGCAGCCGGTGGCTGGCCGCGGGTGACAGCTGCAGGCCATCGACCGCCGGAGACAACCTTCTCAGGTCCTCGGCGCTCAGGCCGCCGAGGGGCAGCCGTCGGGTGAGCTGGCTCTGGGCCAGAGCCCGGTCCCAGCTCTCCGCGGCCGTCGGCGACTCGGAGCGCGCGCTGAGCAGAACCAGCACCTGATCGTTCCGCAACCGACGCAGCACGAAGATCAGGGCCTGGACCGAGCGGTCGTCGGCCCAGTGCGCGTCGTCGACCACCAAGACGATCGGCCCGCTCGACTGCAGGGCACCGAACTCGGCCAGCAGTGCTGCCCCCACCGCCAGGGGATCCGCGTCCGGACGCAGGTCGTCCGACCAGGCGGGTCGGCCGGGCGCCGGCGGGGCAGGCCCGCCACCAACTGGGACAGCACTCCGTACGGAAGCTCCGCCTCGTCCTCGTCGCCGCTCCCCCAGAGCAACCGAACACCCGACAAGCGGTCGACGAAACGATGCAGCAGCGACGTCTTCCCGATGCCGGCCTCGCCCGTGAGCCACACCAGCCGCGGCTGGCCGGCTCGGACGCGGGCCAGCTCTTGATCCAGGACCGCTAGTTCGCCGGACCGCCCGACGAAGGCGTCCTCGCTCGGCATGCCCTCATTCTGGCGCCACCACCAGTTCGGCGATAGTCCCGCCGAGGGCCTAGACCGCCTTGGCCTCGGCGTCGGCGCGCCGCTTCTTCGCGGCCTCGACGGAGGCCCGCAGGGCCGCGACCAGGTCGACGACCTCGGCTTCCTTTGGCGCCTCCGGCTCCTCGGCCAGCGGGATCCCCTCGGCCTTGGACCGGACCAGAGTCTCCAGCGCCTCGCGGTAGGAGTCGGTGAAGTCCTCGGGACGGAAATCGCCGGCCAGCGCCTCGATGAAGGACTGCGCCATGGTCACCTCGGCGTCGGAGACCTTGACGTCGGCGGGGGGTGCCGCGAAGGAGCCGTCGCGCAGCTCGTCCGGCCACAACATGGTGTGCATCCGCAGCACGCCGTCCACCGGGCGAATCAGGGCCAGCGCCTCCCGCGAGCGCAGGGCGACCTTCACCACGGCTGACTGCCCGCTCTTCAGCAACGCGTCCCGCAGCAACACGTACGGCTTGACCCCGGGCCCGTCGGCCTGCAGGAAATAGGTCTTCGCGAAGTAGGTCGGATCGACGTCGTCCTCGGCCACGAACTGGACGACCTCAACGGCCTTGGTGGTGGCCAAGGGCAGCTGCTCGAAGTCCTCGGCCTCCAAGATCACCATCCGACCGTCGGGCAGTTCATAGCCCTTGGCGATCTCCGCGTACGGGATCTCCTTGCCGCACTTCTCGCACACCCGCTTGTACTTGATCCGGCCGCCGTCCTCCGGGTGCACCTGGCGGAAGCTGATGTCCTTCTCCTCCGTGGCGGAGTACAGCTTGACCGGGATGGTGACCAGGCCGAAAGAGATGGCGCCCTTCCAGATTGAGCGTGGCATGGCCCTAGTCTGCCCGAAACCTGCCCCGGAATGTGGGGACGGAGGCTGACCTCAGCCGCGCGGGTCGAGCCGGGCGACCTTCCTCACCGCGCTCTCCTGCGCGGGAGCTTTCTTCGCGGGAGCCTTTTTCGTCGGAGCGTTCTTCGCTGAGGTCTGCTTCGCGGGAGTTTCGCTGCTTCGTCGCGGTGGCCTTCTTCGCGGCGGCCTTCTTCGCGGTGGCCTTCACGGGTTGCTCCGGGGCGGGAGCCTGCACCGCAGAAGTCTTCTTGGCGGCCTGCTGAGCGGCCGTGCCCAACTCGACGGCCCGGTTGGCGAGATTGCGTACCGCGGCTCGGCGTTGTCCGGCCGCTCGATGGGTCGCCTCCCGGCGAGCCGCTGCCTTCTTGGCTGCGGCGCGCTTGGCGGCGGCGGACGCCTTTCGGGTCGGTTGGCGGAAGCCGCCGGCCTGGGCGGTCGTGTCCCGCAGTTCTTCGACGGCGTCGCGGAGGCACCCGGCCAGCACGTCGAGGTCGCTGAGGGCATCCCGATCACCGGTCAGGCCGACGAACACCTCGCCGTTGTACGACGTCACGCCGATGGCCAGCAGATGACCCGGCTCCAACGGCAGCACCGGATAGCTCGCAACCAGCCGCTCCCCCGCCGCGTACAGCGGCACCTGCGGGCCCGGCACGTTGGTGATCAAGATGTCGTGCTGTTTGCGCATCAACTCGGTCGACACCCGCACCCCCAGGGCGTGCAACGTCGTGGGGGCGAAGCCGGCGATGTCGGACAGGGTCCGCGCACCCACCGACCGGCCGGTGTCCTTGTGGGCCTGCGTCCCGTACCCGACCTGATGCAATCGCATCAAGGCGTTCGGTTCCCCGATCGGGAGCGCCTGCAGATGCGGGGCCACCTGACTGCCCAGCGACGTGGGCACTCCGTCATCCTCGGTCACACTCATCGGCACCAGCGCGATCAGACCGCTGCCGGTGGTGACCGACTCGCCCCGGGTGAGCAGCCAGGAACGCAGCGCACCGGTGATCACCGCGAGGATGACGTCGTTGACGGTGTGCCGGTGATCGTCGCGAATCGCCTTCAGCTCGTCCAGCGGAATGGCGACGGTCGCCACCCGGCGCTGCTCCGACACGACGCCGCTGACCGGGGTCCGGGATCGAGATCGACCACCGCGGAGTGCGTCCTCGGCCAGTTCGCCGAGAGTGCCGCCGACCCCGCCGACCGCCTCACCCACCGCGACGGCCACCCCGAGCGCACCGGTCAGCAGACCGCGGAGGTTCACCAACGCCTGGGTCGGGTCCTGGGCGCTCTCCCACAGTGCGCCGAGGACCAGTTCGGCCTCGGTAGGCTCCGGCAGCGGATGCCAGGTGTCCGGCCCCGCAGCCGAGACAGCGTCCTGAGTTTCGAGGTGGCTGTCGAGATGGCTGTCGAGCTGGGTGTCGAACAGCACCTGTCCGATGTCGACCGTGTCGATGCCGTCGACCAGGCTCAGGTGGGACTTGGCCACGACGGCGAACCGGCCGTCCTCCAGCCCTTCGACGACATACATCTCCCACAGCGGACGGGACCGGTCGAGGCGGCGAGCCAGCACCCGGCCGACGAACTCCCGCAGCTGCTCCATCGAGCCCGGTCGCGGCAGCGCCGAGCGCCGGACGTGGTAGGTCAGATCGAAGTTCTCGTCGTCCACCCAGACCGGGCCGGCGAGTCGGGCCGGCACCGCACGCACCCGCTGCCGGTAGCGCGGCACATAGCTGATCCGTTCCCGGATGAGACCGAGGAATCGCTCGTAGTCCCACCCGTCAGGACCCGCATCGAAGATGTCGACGGTGCCGATCTGGGCCGGGGTGTGGGCCGTGTCCAGCACCAGGAGCGACACCTCCAGAGGGGTCAGGCGCTGTGGCATCGTGTTCTCCCTGACTCCGGTCCGACGGCGCGTCTACCGTACTACCGGTCGGTAACTAGGCTTCCGACGAGCGAAACGAGCGCATGGGAACGTCGCGACGAGCCCGTTCGTGTCCAAGCAGCGACGACGAGAGAGGTTGAGGCGTGTTGAGGGTGTCGAAGTCGGTTGCCATGGTCGTGACCGTCCTGACGGGACTGACGGCCACCCTGGTGGTGGGTTGTTCGGCCCCCGCCCCACCGGTCGCCGCACCCTCAACCCCGGCGCCCAGCCCTAGTACCGGCTCCGCCAGCGCCAACCCGAGTCCGAGCTCGAGCGCTCGCCCGGCTACTCCCGACGCCGAAGCCGAGTGTGCCGACCAGCTCGCCGAGCACTCAGGAGCCCAGCGAAGATCAGCTGCGATTGGACGTCACCATTGCCAACGGCAAGGTCGATCCCAGCGGTCGCAAGCTCGACGTCGCGCTCGGGACCACCGTGGTGCTGAAGGTCACCAGCGACATCGACGACGAGATTCACGCGCACCTGGGCGACGATGACTTCAGTCTCTTCGTGGACGCGGGGAAATCCAAGAGCGGCAAGTTCGTCGTCGAGGAGCCGGGCCGTTTCGAGGTGGAGTCGCACGAACTCGGGAAGATCATCGTGATCTTGAACGTCCGCTGAGGAGATCGTGCCGCTCTTCCCCGGCGGATTCTCGCCCGGCGATTTCACACCCGGTCCTGTGCCGATGCACGGCATCGCCTCCCGCGGTGACCTGCCGCTGCCGTTCTCGTTCGTCGTGGCCGGTGCCGCCCTCGCTCTGATCGTCTCTTTCGTCGTGCTGCTGTTCGCCTGGCGCCGTCCCCGCTTCGCGGCAGTGGGTGGCCGTCCGGTGCCCGGGCTGCAGCGGATCGTCGACAATCGCGGCGTACGACTCGGCGCCTCGTTGCTGGTCCTGGCGCTCTACCTCTGGGTCGGGCTGGCGCTGGTCGCGGGCCAGGACCGGTTGACGAACCCGGCGTTCGGTTTCGTGTTCGTCTGGGTCTGGGTCGGCGTGGTGCCGGTGTCGTTGCTGTTCGGTCCGATCTGGCGCGCCACCAACCCGCTGCGGACCATCCACGCCGGCTTGACGTCCCTGGCCCGGGTCGACCCGGACGACGGACTCGCATCCCTGCCGAGCCGACTCGGGGTCTGGCCGGCGGCGGCCGGCCTGTTCGCGTTCGCCTGGCTGGAGCTGGTGCAGCCCGACCGGACCACGCTGTCGGTGTTGCGGCTCTGGGTCCTCGCCTGGTTGTTGATCTTGGTTCTCGGCGCGGTGATCTTCGGCCGGCGCTGGATCGGGGCCGCCGACCCGTTCGAGACCTATGCCTCCACCGTGGCGCAGTTGTCTCCCTGGCACCGGGTGTCGGGCCAGTTGCGATTGGTGAACCCGCTGGCCGGCCTGAACGCCTGGACGCCGCCTCCGGGCACCCCGGCGGTGGTGGCCGTCCTGCTGGGCAGCACGGCCTTCGACAGCTTCGCCAACACCACCTGGTGGATCTCGACCGTGCAGGACTCCGACGTCTCCCCGGTGATATGGGAGACGGGCGGGCTGCTGATCATGATCGTGATCGTCTTCGCCACCTTCTGTGCGGCGGCCGCCTGGATGGGGCGCTATCTGACCCGCGGCCGACCGGAAAGTGATCAGCGAGTCCGCGCTGTCGAACTCCCCCGGATGATGGCGGGCTCGCTGGTGCCGATCGTGATCGGCTACGCGATCGCTCACTACTTCACGCTGCTGGTCGTGGAGGGGCAGCGGACCGCCCTGGCGCTGTCGGATCCGCTCGGCCTGGGTTGGAATGTCTTCGGTACGGCCGAAGGGGGCGTCGACGCCCGGATCTTCGAACAACCGACCCTGATCGCGGCGATCCAACTGCTGGCCATCATCGGCGGCCACATTCTCGGCATCGTCAGCGCCCACGAGAAGTCGGTATCGTTGCTCGCCCCCGATCGGGCGCTGGCGGGTCAGTGGCCGATGCTGGTGGTGATGGTGTTCTACACCTGCTCCGGCCTGGTGCTGCTCTTCTCCCCCTGATCGCCGGCGAGCGTCGTTAGCGGAGCGCCGGCTCGGTCTGGACGAGCGAAGGAGCAGACACGCCCGCGAGCGGAGCGAGCCGATCAAACCGAGTCGTCTGCGAGAGAGCGAGGAAGACCGAGTCAGGAGGCGCGTAGCGTGCGCGAGCCGGACAACACAGTCTTGAGCACTTGAGACGCACGAGCAGCCTCTAAGAAACAGCCGGCGGATCCTCCATCCGGAAGCCGATCTTGAGACCGACCTGGAAGTGGCCGATGGCCCCCTCGTCGAGATGACCGCGGATCTCCGTCACCTCGAACCAGTCGAGATCCCGGACGGTGGCCGCGGCCCGCGCCACTCCGTTGCGGATGGCGGCGTCGAGGCTCTCGGTCGACGTTCCGACGATCTCGGAGATGCCGTACACGTGATTCATAGCGGGTTCCCCTCACAGTGGCTGATAGGTCCTCACCCTAGGACCCGGCTGGATCGAAACACCCACCGGCCTTGTCTGCACATTAGGATCAATGCCATGAGCGAGCCGGCCGCCTTCCGTCAGCTCGACATCGCGCTCGAACGCAATTCGCCGGTGCCGCTCTACCATCAGCTGGCCCAGTCCATCGAGAACGCGATCAACGCCGGGGAGCTCGCCCCGGGTGACCGGTTGGAGAACGAGATCTCTCTGACGACTCGCCTCGGATTGTCCCGCCCGACCGCCCGCCAAGCCATCTCGGAGCTCGTGAAGAAGGGTCTGCTGGTCCGCAAACGCGGTGTCGGCACCCAGGTGGTGGGCTCGCAGTTCAGTCGCGACGAACGGCTGACCAGTCTGAACGAGGACCTGGTCCGGGCCGGCCGGCGACCGAGCACCCGACTCCTGGAGTACAGCATCGGGCCCCTGGACGCCGACGTCGCCCGAGGCCCTCGACGCCGCCGATGTCGTCCGATCGGAGTTCATCAGAATCCGGCGGCTGCGGTTGGCCGACGACGTGCCGCTGGCCATCCTCACCAATCATCTGCCGGCGCGGTTCGCGGTGTCCGAGGACGACGCTCGGAACCAGAGTCTGTACGGACGCCTGCAGGCCCTCGGGGTGAATCTCAGGATCGCCCATCAACGCATCTCTGCCCGGCTGCTGACCGACGAGGAAGCCGGCTGGCTGGAGGAGGAGGTCCCGGCCGCGTGCCTCGCGGTAGACCGGATCGCCTACGACGACACCGGCCAGTTCGTGGAGTTCGGCCGGCACATCTACCGCGCCGATCACTACAGCATCCAGTCCAATCTCGTGGTCTAGGAGCCACCGACCCGGTCCTTCTCACTATCCACAGATTCGCCGGGACCGGTTCCGTACGCGTATCCGGTGAGCGCAGGGTTGGGCCATGCACACAGCCACGACCGTTCTCGAGGAGAGCGCTCCGGTCGCGATCTGGATTCGGACCGGAGTCGACAGCCGCCCACGGGCGCATCGCTGGCAGCCAGGCGCCTTGATCGACAGAGTCGGATGGGCGCAGCCCAGCCTCCTGGACGGCGATCTCCTGGACAGCGATCTCCTGGAAAGTGGCCTGAGCGCACCGCCGCCACGGCCGACCGGGGTGCGCTTTTGGAGCGACGGAGCCGGGACGTTGCGACCAGCGCCGGGTCTCCCCGATCCGGCCGAGTGGACGGCCGTGCTGGCGCTGGCCGTGGCCCAGGCGCTGCACGGACTCCGACCGGCCGGTCAGCTCGAACGGTGGCTGAGCGAGCCGGTGCTCGTCGATCTCCGCAGGCTGATCCGCCTGCGCCAACGCCGGTACGCCGCGGGCCGCCGGGCGTCCCGAACGCCACCCATCAGGGTCGCGTCAGTCCGCGCTCAGTGCCCGACCCCGAACGTCGTCGAGGCAACTGCTCATGTCCGCGTCGCCGGACGTTCCCTGGCCGTGGCCGCACGCCTGGAGAGTCTCGGGGACCGCTGGTTGTGCGTCGCCTTGGAACTGGGTCCGCCGCTGGACTGAGGATCGGACCGGCTAATGCGCCCCGGCCCGGCCGTGACACATCTTGAACTTCTTGCCCGAGCCGCACGGGCACGGGGCATTCCGACCCACCCCGGCGAACTCGTCCTTCTCTGTCGCGGACCGGGTCGCGGTGGCGGCCCCGTCCTCCCCCGGTGCGGAGTACGTCATGGCCCGACGCGGCGACCCACTCAGACCCTTGGCCCGGACCTGCGGGCGGTGGAAGGCGGTGTCCAGCTCCTCGACCTCCTCCGGCTCGGCCTCGACCTCATCGGGCTCGACCCGCGGATCCTCGATCACGTGCGTTTCCACGCCCGGCCCGTCAGGATCCGGGCCGGATTCGATCAGCCGCGACGCTCGTCGGCCGTCGCGCTTGCCGTTCTGCTTACCGTCCTGCTGGGACGATCCATCGCCGGGACCCTCGCCGTTGGCGCTGCCGCACCGATCGTGAGTGGCTGGCCCGCGCCGTCGGTGACCACGCCGACCGCCGGCGTCTCGTCGACCTGCACGTCGAGATGGAACACGAAGCCCACCACCTCTTCCATGAAGGCTTCCATCATGAGGTTGAACATGTCGCCGCCCTCGCGCTGGTACTCGACCAGCGGATCGCGCTGCGCCATGGCCCGCAGGCCGATGCCCTCGCGGAGATAGTCCATCTCGTACAGGTGCTCGCGCCACTTGCGGTCCAGCACCGTGAGCAACACCCGCCGCTCCAGCTCCCGCATCACCTCGGCCCCGAGCTGCTCTTCGCGCCGGTCGTACGCCGCCTCGGCGTCGGCGACGAACGCCTCGGCCAGCTCGCCGCGGTCGAGGTTCTCCTGCTCCTCGTAGTCCGACCGGTTCAACCCGACCGGATAGAGCGTGTTCATGGTGGTCCAGAGCTGCTCCAGGTCCCAGTCCTCCGCGAAGCCCTCGGTGGCACCCGCCACGTACTGCCGGACCACGGTGTCGACCGTCTGCCGGAGCCGCGCCTCCACGTCGGCACCTTCGAGCACCTTGCGGCGGTCGCCGTAGACGGCGTGCCGCTGCCGGTTCATCACGTCGTCGTACTTGAGGATGTTCTTGCGGATCTCGAAGTTCTGGGCTTCGACCTGGCCCTGGGCGCTGGCGATGGAGGACGACACCCGCTTGTTCTCGATCGGCTGGTCGTCGGGCACCTTGAGCGCCTGTAGCACCCACTCCACGATGTCGGACTTGAACAGCCGCATCAGGTCGTCGCCGAGGGACAGGTAGAACCGGCTCTCTCCCGGGTCGCCCTGGCGGCCGGAACGGCCCCGCAGCTGGTTGTCGATCCGGCGGGACTCGTGCCGCTCCGAGCCGACCACGTACAGCCCGCCGAGCTTGACGACCTCCTCGTGCTCGGTCGCGACCAGCTCCTCGAACTCTCGGAGCACCTCGGGGTACAGCTCCTCGTACTCCTCGGAGTTCTCGAGGGCGTCGATCCCCTGGTCGTGGAGCTTCTTGTCGGCCAGGAACTCGGGGTTGCCGCCCAGAATGATGTCGGTGCCGCGGCCGGCCATGTTGGTGGCCACCGTGACCGAACCCTTGGCGCCGGCCATGGCGATGATCGCCGCCTCGCGCTCGTGCTGCTTGGCGTTCAGCACTTCGTGCCGGACCCCGGCCTGCTTGAGCATCCGCGACAGGATCTCCGACTTGGCCACCGACGCGGTGCCGATCAGCACCGGCTGCCCGTTCTCGTACCGCTCGGCGACATCGTCCACCACCGCGGTGAACTTCGCCTCCTCCGTGCGGTAGATCAGATCCCGCTGGTCGCCCCGGATCATGTCCTTGTTGGTCGGGATCGGCACCACACCCAGGCCGTAGATCTTCTGGAACTCGCTGGCCTCGGTCATGGCCGTGCCGGTCATCCCGGACAACTTCTCGTACATCCGGAAGTAGTTCTGCAGGGTGATGGTGGCCAGCGTCTGGTACTCCTCGCGGATCTGCACCTTCTCCTTGGCCTCGATGGCCTGGTGCAGACCCTCGTTGTAACGACGGCCGACCAGAGTCCGGCCGGTGTGCTCGTCGACGATCAAGATCTCGCCGTCCAGGTTCACGTAATCCCGGTCGAGCTTGAACAGCTCCTTGGCCTTGATCGCGTTGTTCAAGTAGGAGATCAGCGGCGTGTTGGCCGACTCGTAGAGGTTGTCGATGCCCAGCCGATCCTCGACGACGTCGATGCCGTTCTCGAGGATGGCGACGGTCTTCTTCTTCTCGTCGACCTCGTAGTGCTCGTCCCGCTTGAGGCGGTCGACGAGCTTGGCGAAGGTCGGATACCAGGCGTGGGAGTCCTCGGCCGGACCAGAGATGATCAACGGCGTCCGCGCCTCGTCGATCAGGATCGAGTCGACCTCGTCCACGATGGCGAAGTGGTGGTCACGCTGCACGCAGTCCTCGAGGCTGAGGGCCATGTTGTCGCGCAGATAGTCGAAGCCGAACTCGTTGTTGGTGCCGTAGGTGATGTCGGCGTGGTAGGCCCTCCGCCGCTCGGCAGGATCCATCTGGGTCAAGATGGCCCCCACGTCGAGGCCGAGGAAGTGGTGAACCCGGCCCATCCACTCGGAGTCCCGCTTGGCCAGATAGTCGTTGACCGTGATCACGTGCACTCCGCGGCCGGGGAGCGCGTTCAGGTAACACGGCAGCAGGGCGACCTGGGTCTTGCCCTCGCCGGTCTTCATCTCGGCGATGTTGCCCATGTGCAGCGCTGCCCCGCCCATGATCTGGACGTCGTAGTGCCGCTTGTCGAGGACCCGCTTGGTGGCCTCACGCACCGTCGCGAAGGCCTCGGGCAGCAGTGTCTCGAGCGTCTCCCCCTTCTCGAACCGCGCGCGGAAGTCGCCGGTCTGACCGCGGAGCTCGTCGTCGCTCATCGCGACGAAGTCCTCCTCGATCGAGTTCACCTGCTGGGTGATGCCTTTGAGCTGCTTGAGGATCTTGCCCTCGCCGAAACGCAGCAGCCTGTCCATCAAAGCCACGAGAACTGGCTCCCTTACCTAGTCGTCTTCCGCGCGACGGCCCGCGTGCGCGCGATGTCAGTTGCGCGTCGTCCATGGGGCGCGTCCTCCATCGTAGGCCAGATGGGAAGGTAGGTCCGGGTCCGCGCAACGGACCGAGGACAACGCAGGACGCGCCAGCCGAGAGCCGTGCGGGAGAGTAGGGCGGAGAAGTAGGGCAGAGAAGTGGGGCAGAGAACTAGGGCAGAGAAGTAGGCGGAGAAAGACGAGGGGATCATGCTCGATCACCTGTCGCTGCAGGTGCTGGACCTGGACCAGTCGCTGGGCTTCTACGACGCGGTGCTCAAGCCGCTCGGCTGCCGGCGAGTACTGGTGTTCGACGACCGTGTCGGGTACGGGGAGGAGTTTCCGAGCTTCTGGGTCGGTGCGGCCGACGACCGGATTGCGAATCGCCCCGTGCACGTCGCGTTCCGGGCGCCGAACAGCGCCGCGGTCGATGCGTTCCACGCGATCGCGGTCGAGCTGGGGCTGGAGAGCCTCCACGAGCCGCGGGTCTGGCCGGAGTACCACTCCGGCTACTACGGAGCGTTCGTACGTGACCCCGACGGCAACAACGTCGAGGCCGTGCACCACACGTTCGGCTGATGGGTCAGCCCGCCTCGCTGAGCAGGGCGGAGGACAGCACCGGCGCCAGATCGCCCCGCGGCAGGATCTCCACTCCGGACAACCCGAGCCAGCTGGCCATCGCCGCCAGCTCGGCTCCGAGCTCGACGGCGGTCTCGTCGGCATCCGCCCCGGACTCGAGCCAGGCGGAGTTGACTCTCAAGACGCCTCGAGCTCGGTCAGCCTTGAGGTCGACGCGGGCGACGAAGCGGTCCCCGAGCAGGAACGGATAGACGTAGTAGCCGTGGATCCGCTTCGGCTCCGGCACGTAGATCTCGATCCGGTAGAAGAAATCGAACAGCCTCTCCAGCCGGGCGCGCTCGAAGATCATCGAATCGAACGGACTCAGCAGGGCTCGAGCCCGAATCGTCCGCGGGTGGCGGGCCTCGTGCCACAGGTAGGTCGGCTTGCTCTCCCAGCCCTGGAACCGTGACCGGCAGCAGCTCACCGGCGTCGACCAACTCGGCGATCGCCGTCCTGGTCATGTCGGGACGGGTCCGGAAGTAGTCCCGCAGGCAGAACTCGCCGGCCACTCCGAGCGCAGCGGCGGCCCGCCGGACCAGCTCCCGTACCGATTCCTCGGGACTGGGTGTCGGCCGGTCGAGGACCGCCCGCGGCAGCACCCGCTCGGGCAGGTCGTAGACCCGCTCGAACTGGGTGTTGCGGTACGCGGAGGTCACCTCACCGAGGTAGAACAACCACTCCAGTACGGTCTTCACCGACGACCAGTTCCAGCCCCAGTTGCTGCGGTCCCGCACCTCGTCGATCTCGAGTTGGCGGGCACTGATCGGGCCGCGGGCGGCAACCTCCTCACGCACGAAATCGACCAGAGTCGGGGTTCTGCTGGGCCACCCGCTCGACCCCGGCCCAGACGTCCCGGAAGCCTTCCTGCATCCGGAAACGCAGCGCCGGTTGGAGGTTGACATCGATCAGGCTCGCCGCGTGCCCCCAGTACTCGAAGAGCCGGCGCGGCGGGCGGTGGGCGGCTCGGGCGAGCAGGTCGACGTCGTAGGCACCGAGGCGGGAGAACAGGGGCATGAACTGGGCCCGGGTGACGACGTTGATCGAGTCGATCTGGAACTGGCCGAGACGGTTGACGACCGACTGCACGTCCCGCATGGTCGGGCTCCGCCCCGCCCGGTCACCGCCGAAACCCTGGGCGGCGAGGGCGATCCGACGGGCCGCCGCCCGACTGATCCGTTCCCGCCGCATCCTGCCACCGTAACGGCGGGTACCGACAGTGCACGCGATCCGGGTCCGTGCCGCCGAGAAGTAGCCCGTCCCGGTTTTGGGCGCCCCTCGGAAGCGGGAGACGCTACTTATCGCAGCAGCTAGGAGGCGAGCCGGATCACCCCGTAGTCGTACGCCCGGCGCCGGTAGACCACACTCGGCGCGTCATGCTCGGCGTCGATGAACAAGAAGAAGTCGTGGCCGACCAACTCCATCTCGTGCAGGGCCTGGTCGAGGGTCATCGGGATGGCGGCGTGGGTCTTCTCCCGGACCACCAGGGGTCCGTCGCCGTCGACCTCGATGCCCGCGACCTTGTGTTTGCCCGCCCCGTTGAGCTCGGGCGCCGGCTCGTCGAGAGTCGGCTGATCGGCGGATACCCCGGCTGCGGCAGCCTGCAGGGACATCGGGGTTCGGTTGCCCCGGTGTACGCGTTTCCGGTCGGCCGCCTTGCGGAGCTGCGCCATCAGCTTGTCGAGGGCCAGGTCGAAAGCCGCCGGCTTGTCCTCCGCGGCTGCCTCGGCGCGGACCACGGGACCCTTGCTGTGCAGAGTGATCTCGACCCGACTCGCCTGGTCATGTTGTCGCTTGTTCCGCTCCTCCGAGATCTCGACCTCGACCCGGATCGCCCGGTCGTCGAGCTTCTCGAGTCGGATGATCTTCTCGTCGACGTACGAGCGGAACTGATCCGACACCGAGCAGTGCCGGGCCTTGACGACAACATCCATGTCTGCCTCCGGTGGTTGGGGAAACGACAACGGCGCTCCCACCTGATCTAACCCAAATCGAACCGGGCCAAACGATCGGGCGGGTGCGCCATACACAGACGCTAGTCCCCCGCATTCGTCATTACCACCGCGGGCCGTCGATCCTCAATCAGTTCTCAGTCCAGTTCTCAGTCCAGTTTCCAGTCGTGCCGCCGGTGGTGATTCGCCGGGGCGCGCCGTTGGGTGGCCGCCACCGTGCAGGCCCCGATCAGCGGCGCCCCCGACGCGCGCAGCACCCGGGCCGCCTCGGTGAGGCTGGCGCCGGTGGTGACCACGTCGTCGAACAGGATCACCGGATCCTCTGGACACCCCCGCAGAGGCTTGAGGCGCACACTCTGGCTGAGGTTGGCCAACCGGGCCGTGGCGGTCAATCCCGCCTGGTCCTGGGTTCCTCGGCGTTGGGTCAGCAGGTCGAGCACCTGTACCCGCTCGTACGCGGGGCGCAACTCCCGCGCCGCTCGTCGACCCACCGCGGAGTTGGCGTCGAAGCCGCGCCGGCGCAGGGTGGCCGCGGCCGACGGAACGCCGACCAGCACGAGCCGATCGGCTGGGCCCAGACCGGCCGTCTCCGCCAGGAGCCGCACGCAGCCCGCGAGCAGCCGGCCCAACACGCCGGTGAGCTGGAGTGCCTGCTCCTCCTTGTGGGCCGTGATCAGTCCGCGCAGCACCTCGTCGTACGGTCCGGCCGCCACCGTCGGCGGGAACCCTGGCGGCATGGGGTCCGGGCGGGTCGGTCCGGGTACCCGACCGAGGATCAGCTCCCGGCAGCTCGGGCAGGCTCCCCACCACGGCCGGCCGCACCCCGCGCAGCGGGCCCCCAGCAAGAGATCGGCGGCCGCAGCCACCCACCGGATGGGCATGCGACCGAGTCTTCCCGGTTCCGGGACCGGGGACGACACACCGGCAGCCATCTGTGGACAGCTGTCATAGCCGACGGCTGACCTCAGCCCGGATAGGCGATCGCCCGGACGCCGTCGAGGTAGGCCACCCACTGGGAGCCGCTGTCCCGCCAGGTCTGCTGGTCCCGACCGACCACGATCGAGGCCTGGGTCGCCAACGAGACGGTGAGGGCGACCGCGTCCCAGTTGTTGGCCTCACCCTCGGCGATGACGGTGAGAGCGTCCTGCCTGATCCGGTACGGAGCCAGCGGCACATTGCCCGACGGCCCGGCCAGCACGATCAGATCGGTTGCGTTGGCCCAGGCCACGTCCACCACGCGCGTCAGATTGGGCGTGCTTTCCTTCGGAGCGCTGGTCCGATTCACCTGGAGCGGACGCCAGCCGTCGACCGTGACCCGGTCGGAGCGCACGATGCGCAGCAGACCCAACTCGGTCTTGCCGTTGACGTCCCGGACCAGCCCGATCCGCGACCCGTCCGGACTGATCTTGAAGGCGACGACCCGACCCTGCTTCAACACGTCGGCGGCGACCTCGGTCTGTTTGCCTCCCTCGATCACCCAGAGTCGTTGCTGCCCCGCCTGCTCGCCGATGGCCCAGATCTCGCCGAAACGGCTGAACTGCGGCCGGATTAATCCGCTCGCGCCGAGCGGCACGTCGGTGACCGTGCCGCCCGCGGTCGTACCGCGACGCAGCACCGTTCCGTTGTCGGTGACCGCCACCAGGTCCGTCCCGCCGAGAGAGACCCCCATGCTCTGGACCGAGATGCCGGGTCGGCCGAAGGCCCCCGGCATGGGCTTCGCGTCCGGCACATCGGAGGCCGGGTTGACCTGCTCGACGCCGCGTCTGCGCATGGCGTACAGCTGGTCGCCGGCCACCACGGGGATCGGGTTGAGCTCACCGAAGTTGGCGTCCTTCGACACTTCGAAGGTGTCCGGATTACCCCCCGGGATCGGATAGGGCTGCCCGTTCACGGTGAAGCGGACGGCGCGGATGCCGATCTCGGCCGACTCCAGGGTGTACGCGACCTGCGCCGCCATCAGGCTGCGTTGGGCGTCGTTCAGCCCCAACACGACGTCGTTGAGCGGTATGTCGGCGACCCCGCCGGACACCGTGACGGAGTCGACGCTGAGGGCGGTGTCGGCCGGGATCGCCGTGGTGACGGCCGGCTTCAGCCAGTCCGACGCACCGCCGAGCAGGGCGCGCATCAGCACCGAGGCGAGACCGGCCGGACTCTGCACGGTGGGCAGGTAGATCGGGTCGGGGACGAGGCTGCGACCGTTGCCGACGAAGTACAGGTTGAACGGCAGGTAAAACGAGTCGAACGCGAAATCGGCCACCAGCAATCCGTTCGGAGGTTTGCTGATCCGCCACTGCCCGTTCTCCTTCACCAGACCGAAATCCACCCGCAACGCCCGATCCTGGGGGGTGTAGGTGCGGTCGGAGCCGAGCAAACCGACCAGCCGGCCGTTCAACGTGACCCGATCTCCGTCGGCCTGGGTGTTGCCGCGGTAGATCCGCGCCCCGGCCTCGGGGCTCCAACGTCCGGCGGCGGCCTCGGTGAGGAACTGGCGGGCCACCGAATAGGCGGGCTGGAAGTTGGAGTTGGCCCGCAGGTAACCCTCGACGATCTGCTGCGGAGTGTCCGCGAAGGCCGGCGGAGCCACAACGACGTCGACGCAGTTGGTGCACTCCGGCAACCCACCCGCGATCCTCTCCACGGGTCCACTGGTGGGCACCGCGACACAGCCGGCCAGCACCAGCAGCACGGTGACCACGGCCAGGGCGGGCCGCCAGCGGCGAATCCTCACCGGCCGGCCCGGGCGGCGTCGGTCGGGATGGTGCCGGGGGCCGTTTCGGGCCTGGGGATCGCCGGGACCGCCAGCGGATGCGTGCCTTCCGCGGTCTCGCTCGGCAGCGGAGCAGTGACCAGGTCGCGGGGCACCATGGGTAGCGGTGAGGATTCGAGGATCTGGCCGGAGCGACGTGGCACGGTGAGCCGGAACTGGGCTCCCAGGCCCGGTCGGCCCCAGGCGGTCAGCCAGCCGTTGTGCAGGTTGGCGTCCTCCATCGAAATGGCCAGGCCGAGGCCGGTGCCGCCGACGGTGCGGGCCCGGGCCGGGTCGGCCCGCCAGAATCGGTGGAAAACTCGCCGGGCCTGATCGGCCTGAAAGCCGACGCCGTGATCACGGACGGCGACGGCGACCGCGCTCTCCCCAGCTTCGACGTAGACGTCGACGGGGTGCCCCTCGCCGTGCTCGATCGCGTTGATCAGCAGATTGCGCAGGATCCGCTCGATCCGCCGAGAGTCGACCTCGGCCACGCAAGGACCGGAAGCGTGGACCCGCACCTGGGTTCCGGTCGCGTCCGCGAAGGGCTGGTGCACCTCGACCACGCGGTTGACCACGTCGACCAGATCGACCTCGCTCAGCGACAGCACCGCGGCACCGGCGTCGAAGCGGGATATCTCCAACAGGTCGGTGAGCAGAGCCTCGAAGCGGTCCAGCTCGTTCTGCAGCAGCTCGGCGGAGCGAGCGGCCACCGGGTCGAAGTCCCCGCGAGACTCGTGCAGCACCTCCGCCGCCATCCGGACGGTGGTCAGCGGCGTACGCAGCTCGTGCGAGACGTCGGAGACGAAGCGCTGCTGGACGGCGGACAGGTCCTCGAGCTGCTTGATCTGCTTCTGCAGTTCCGCCGCCATGTAGTTCATCGAGGCCGCCATCCGCGCGATGTCGTCCTGGCCGCGGACCTGCATCCGGTCATCCAGGTTGCCCGAGGCCAGGCTCTCGGCGGCCCGCCGCGCGGCCCGGACCGGGGTCACGACCTGGCGGGCCACCATGGCGGCGATGAAGGTCAGCAAGATCACCAGGATCGAGCCGGTGGTGATCACCGCCGCCTGCAGCACGCTCAGGGTGGTGACCTGTTGGGTCAGCGGGAAGATGAAATACATCTCGTACTGACCGTTGCTCCCTGGCAGGGTGAGCTTGGAGCCGGCGGCCAGTCCGGCCACCGGCGGCCGGTCGTCCCTGAAGGACACCAAGGTGGGCGTCACCCATAGGTCGTCGCTGCCACCCACCTGACTTTGCAACCCGGGAGGAATGCTGGTGGCGTTGACGTCTCCGGCGGTGATGGTCTGCCCACCCGAGACGATGATCACGTCGTACTGGTCGCTCCCCCCGCCGCCGTTGGCGAAGCGCAGGGCCAGTTCAGTGAGGGTCTTGTCGGGATTGGGATTCCCGGTGAGGTCGGCTGAGTTGAGCTGTTGCTGCGCGGTGTCGAGGGCCTGCCGAGCCTCGCTGCGGACCGAGGCGTCCTTGCCGGCCATCACGCCGTTGGTCGCCTGCTGCATGAGCAGGAAGCCGCCCAGCACCAACACCAGCACCGACGCACCGAACACCGACGCGATGACGCGCAGCGGGAGCGAACGCCACCACCAGTCGATGCCGTACCGCCACCACGGCCGCCGTCGAGGCGCCGCAGCTCCCGCCAGGCCGGACATTCAGGATCGCCTCACACACATCCGAGGGACGAAACTGATCATGGACTGATCTCGCCGGCCTTGTACCCGATGCCCCGCACGGTGACCACGATCTCGGGACGCTCCGGATCGCGTTCGATCTTGGACCGCAGTCGCTGGACGTGCACATTGACCAACCGGGTGTCGGCGGCATGCCGGTAACCCCAGACCTCCTCCAGCAACACCTCCCGGCTGAAGACCTGCCACGGACGCCGGGCCAGCGCCAGCAGGAGGTCGAACTCCAGCGGTGTCAACTGGATCGGCATCCCGTTGCGCTTGACCGAGTGCCCGTCCACGCTGATGGTCAGATCACCGATGCGCAGCGTCTCCAGATCGGCCTCCTCCGGCGTCCGCCGCAGTCGAGTCCGGATGCGGGCCACCAGTTCCTTGGCCTTGAACGGCTTTGCGACGTAATCATCGGCTCCGGCCTCCAGCCCCGCCACCACGTCGATGGTGTCCGACTTGGCGGTCAGCATCACGATCGGCACCATGGATTCGGACCGGATCTCTCGGCAAACGTCCACGCCGTTGAGCCCTGGCAGCATCACGTCCAACAGGACCAGATCGGGTCGAGAATCGCGAAACGCGCCCATCGCCTTGTCGCCGTGTCCGCACCAGATCGCTTCGAAGCCTTCGTTGCGCAGGACGAGCGACAACATCTCAGCCAGGGCGGCGTCGTCGTCGACCACCAACACCTTGCCTCGTCCGGCCGAATTCCTTGAGGCCTCGGACACGCTCGATCCCTTCTCGCTCCCCATCCTGGGAGTTCATCCTATGCGGACGAGCAATCTCCACCCCTGATTCCGGGGTGGGCCGGTCGCCGAGTCGCAGCCGATCCTGGCCCATCGGATGGCACACTTTCGCCATGGCGTGGCCGGAACCCGGTCCTCGCGGGCGGGCCGGCGACCGGGTCGATCTGCTGGTCGTGGTGATCACCGTGCTCGGCACCGAGCGGATCTTTGCTAGTTGAGGTCCGGGTCCTCCACCCAGGTCGAGAACCAGGCCAGGGCCGTGGACTGGCGACGCAGGACGGTGCGCCAGAGGCGGGTCGGCCGCCGGCCGAACACGTCGTCGTAGTCGGCACGGAGGACGTGCCACATCCCCTCGGCCAGCTCACCTTGGAGCTGGCCGGCCGCCCAGCCGGCGTAGCCGGCGAAGATGCGCAGATCCCGGTACGCACCGGAGACGATCTCGATCGGCGTGTCCAGGTGCAGCAACCCAACGGTGTCGAACAGCGGCCGCCAGCCGGGTGGCTCCTCACCGAGGGTGACCACGCTGGCCAGGCAGATGGCCCCGTTCGGAGACACCGGGCCGCCGTGGAACAGCAGCCGCGGCTCCGAGACCGCACCGACCCAGTCCGGCAGCACCGCATCCAGCGGGGTCTGGGACACCTCGTTCAAGATCACCCCGAGCGCGCCGTCCTCGTCGGCGTCCAGCACCAGCACGACGGTCTGGTTGAAGACCCCGTCGGCCAGCAGCACGCTGGCCACCAGCAGGTCGCCGGGTACGGGCTCGCGTTCGACCCTCACCGGTGGTCCGCCCGCCCCGGGCCGGCCCGCCGGGTCAGGGCGGGCCGGACCGCGGCGAAAGCTCCTGCGCCGAGCGCCACGCCGACGCAGTCCGCGAGCAGGTCGGCCGGATCGCCGGTACGGCTGGCATAGAACCGGTCCTGGATGATCTCGCTGATCACCGCGTGCCCGGCGAACACGGCGAGCACCACCGCGATCCGCCGATTCGACAGTTCGGTCTGCCGGCGGGCCGCGAACCAGGCCAGGCTCAGCAGCAGCGAAGAGGACCGGAAGGGCGAATCCGAGCAGATGTGCCACCTTGTCCGCCTGGGGGAACCAGGTCGGCTGGGGCGGTGCCGGCCGGTCGGTAGAGCCCGTACAGCTGGACCAGCGTGGTCAGCACGCTGACCGCGACGAGGACCGGACCCCAGCTCAGCCGGCTCGCGGTGGTCGTCGGTGGCGAAGCCGACATCGATCTAGGACAGGACTTCGGTGTCGGTCGGGAGTTCGGCCGGCCCACCGGCGGCGGTGCGGACGGCGGCGGCAACACGATGGTGCACATCGGCGTGGAACACGCTGGGCATGATGTAGGCGGCGTTCAACTCGTCGTCGGTCACCACGGAGGCCAAGCGCCTTGGCCGCGGCCAACAGCATGGCCGGCGTGATCTCGGCGGATTGGGCGTCGAGCAGGCCGCGGAAGACGCCTGGGAAGGCGAGCACGTTGTTGATCTGGTTCGGGAAGTCGGACCGTCCCGTGGCCACCACCGCCGCGTGCTCGAGGGCGTCGGCCGGGTCGATCTCCGGCTCGGGATTGGCGAGCGCGAAGACCACCGCCTGATCGGCCATCGCGGCCACATCCGCGGTCGACAGTACGCCCGGGGCCGATACCCCGATGAACACGTCCGCTCCGACCACCGCCTCCTTCAGCGTTCCCGGTGACGCCGAGTTCGTTGGTGTGCTCGGCCAGCCACAGCAACTGGCCCTCGATGCCCACCCGGCCCCGGTGCACCACGCCCGCGATGTCGGCCACCACCACGTGCCGGGCCCCGGCCGCCAGCAGCAGCTGGATGATGGCCGTGCCGGCCGCCCCGGCCCCGGACATCACGATCTTCACCTCGGGCAGCGCCTTGCGAACCACCCGCAGCGCGTTGTACAGCGCGGCCAGGACCACGATCGCCGTGCCGTGTTGATCATCGTGGAACACCGGGATGTCCAGTTGCTCGCGCAACCGCGCCTCCACCTCGAAGCAGCGCGGCGCGGAGATGTCCTCCAGGTTGATCCCCGCGAACCCGGGCGCCACCGCCCGCACCACCGCGATGATCTCGTCCACGTCCTGGGTGTCCAGGCACAGCGGCCAGGCGTCGATGCCGGCGAACCGCTTGAACAGCGCCGCCTTGCCCTCCATCACCGGCAAGGCCGCCTTGGGACCGATGTTGCCCAGCCCCAGCACGGCCGATCCGTCGGTGATCACCGCGATGCTGTTCCGCTTCACCGTCAAGCGCCGGGCATCCTCCGGGTTCTTGGCGATGGCCATGCAGACCCGGGCCACCCCCGGCGTGTAGATCATCGACAGATCGTCGCGGTTCCGGATCGGGTGCTTGGTCTGCATCTCGATCTTGCCGCCCAGGTGCATCAAGAACGTGCGGTCCGAGACCTTGCCGATCACCACACCCGGAACCGACCGCATCTTCTCGACCAACTGGTCGGCGTGATCGGTGTCGCGGGCCGCGCAGGTGACGTCGATCCGCAGTCGCTCGTGGCCGGACGCGGTGACGTCCAACGCGGTGATGGCGCCGCCGGCATCCTCGACGGCGGTGGTCAACTGGCTGACCGCCGCGCCGCCCGCCGGAACCTCCAACCGGACAGTGATCGAATACGAAACCGACGGGACAGCACTCACGGGTGTGATCCTCTCACGGTGCTCGGAGCCACCGCCGGATCCGCCAGCTGGGCCGTGCCGACGCCGCCGGTGGCCGCTTGGGCGGCGGCCCACGCGGCGACGTCGCCGCGGGTCAGCGCGACGGCCAGCAGGTCGGGGAAGGCATCGGGGGTGCAGGCGAAGACCGGGACTCCGAGGGCGGCGAGGGCCGCGGCGTGCTCGCGGTCGTAGGCCGGAGCACCGGAGTCCGAGAGCGCCAGCAGGACGATGACCGTCACGCCGCTCCGGACCAGCTCCGCCATCCGCCGCAGCAGGTCCTCGGCGATGCCGCCCTCGTACAGGTCGGAGATCAACACGAAGACGGTCTCCGTCGGGCGGCTGACCAGCCCGGCGCAGTACGCCACCGCCTGGTTGATGTCGGTGCCGCCGCCCAGTTGGCAGCCGAACAACACGTCGACCGGGTCGGCCAGCAGGTCGGAGAGGTCGATCACGGCGGTGTCGAACGCCACCAGGGAGGTGCGGACCGAGTTCATGGAGGCCAGCACGGCCGCGAAGACGGCCGCGTAGACCACCGATTCGGCCATCGAGCCGGATTGGTCGATGGCCACGATCACGTCGGCCGCGAAGCTGCGGGCGTGCCGGCGGTGACCGACCAGTCGCTCGGGGATCACGGTGCGGTACTCCGGCAGGTAGTGGTCGAGGTTGCGGCCGATGGTCGCGGCCCAGTCGATGTCGGAGCGGCGTGGCCGCCGGGTCCGGGAGGCCCGATTCACCGCCCCGGTCACCGCCGACCGGGTCTGCTGGGCGATGCGTCGTTCGATCTCCGCCGACCACTTCGGCCACGACCGCGCGGGCGGTGCTCCGGGTGGTCTCCGGCATCACCTTGTTCAGACCGACCAGCGTGCTGACCAGGTGGACGTCGGGTTGGACGGCGCTGAGCAGCTCGGGCTCGAGCAGCATCGACGACGAGGCCGAGGCGCTCGATCGCATCTCGTTGCATGACCTGGACGACGCTCGTCGGGAAGTAGCTGCGGATGTCACCGAGCCAGCGGGCGACCTGCGGCGCCGAAGAACCGAGACCGCCGATCCGTGGGCCGGGCTGGCTCGTTCCCTCGCCCGGTCGGGCGTCGTAGAGCGCGGCGAGGGTCTCGTCCATGCTCTTCCTCGGCCGGTTCGAGGCGTGACGTCGAGCGGTTCTTGGGCCGCCTCCCCCAGCACCAGCCGCCAGCGCGACGGCGTCGATCCGACGCGTCGCTCGCGTCATGGTCGTGGACCCAGGATCGCCTCGACCGTGGCCAGAGCCGGCCGAGCCAACTCCAGGTCGAACGACTCGGCGGGTCCGGGCGGGTCGACCCGACCGGCAGCGCTGTGCTGCCGATCCAGCCGCTCGGCGATCAAACGGCGCTCCGGCGCGGTGAACGTCCCGAACGTCCGCCGGACCAAGCGGCAGCACGTCGACGAAATCGTCGTCGTGCAGGTCGGTCAGCCAGTCGTCGACGAGGCCGCGCAGCTCGGCGTCGTGGATGAGGAGCAGCGCACCGTCGGAGAAGAAGCCGTCGACCCAGGCTGCCTTGGCGGCGGCGGGCGCGCCGTGGGAGAGCGCGCGGTGCAGCCGATCCGGCACGTCGCTCAGCCGCTCGGCGTCGGACAGGATGCGCAGCGACCCGACCGGCGAGCTCTGGATGTACGCCCTCGGAGCTCACCAGCCCGGACAGGCTGTCGAGCCACCGCTCGGAATCCGACGGCAAGCAGATTCACGGCCGCATGGACCCGATCGAGCCGATATCGCATCGCGCGGGCGCTGTCGTCGTCCAGGCCGATGACCGCCGGCTTCAGCGCCGCACAGATCCGGACCACCAGGGTCTCGCTGACTTTGGTGAGCGCAGACGTGTCGGTGTCGCGCACGTCCCCGTACCGCTGGGCGCGGGCCAGCCCCGGCAGCGCCTCCATCAGGTGGACGACGTCGGCGTCCAGCGCGGCCTGTCGGGCCAGCGCCGTCAGCAGCCGGTCCATGGCCTCCGGCAGCTCGGCGAGCAGGCATCGTTCGACCGCCTCGGTCTGCTCGACCAAGCCGGCGTTCGCGCTCAGGTCGAGGACCTTGGCCGTGGCCGCCGCCGGCACCGTGGTCCCCCAGGTCGCGGCCTCGATCAGAGCCACCGCGTACTCGGGTCGCCACTGGGACTGCCAGGTCTCCCGGAAGGTGCCGCGTCCCTGGATCTCGCTGTCGGCCGGACGGATCCAGGGCAGTCCGAGCAGGCGCAGCCGATGGAACAACACCGAACGGGCTCGGTCGGTCGGCTTGCGGAGGTCGAGGTCGTGCCGCCGAGGGGCGGCGTCCCGCTTGATCCGCAGGGTTCGGCACTGCCGGATCAGGTCGGCCTCCAGAGGCACGATCGGGACGTCCGGGTCGACCGTCCCGAGGGCCTGACCGACCACCAGCTCGGCGGTGACGAAGTCGAGCATCCGCTCGTTCCCGTCGCAGAGCACGGCCCGGGTGGCGTCTTGGACCTCGGTCAAGCCCGGCGAGTGGACGACCCCGCAGGCTGGCCAGCGATTCGGCCAGCCGGACCGACTCGATCACGTGGGCGCTGGACACCGGCAGGTCCTTGGTACGCAGCGCTCCGGCCACCCTCGTCAGCCAGCGGGTGATCGGCTGATCGGGCGCGCTCCACAGATGGCTGTACCACCCCGGGGAGGCGATACCGGCGCCGTATCCGCTCGCGTAGGCGAGCCGGGAATGGGTCCACGGCACCCAGGTGGTGCGGACCTTGCGGCGGGGCAGCCCGCGCAGCAGCTTGGCGTCGGCGGTGGCCGGGGGCAGCGGTCGGGTCAGCACCGGGGCGTGCCAGGCGCCGCAGACCACGGCCACCCGGCGCCGGCCGGACTTGAGCGCCGATCGGATGGTCTGCCGCATGTACGCCTCGCGCCGGGCCTCGTGCCTGCGCCACGGCGGGATCGACTTCGGGCAGGTCGCGGCGGAGTTCGGCCATGGCGTCGAGCAGATCGGGGAACGGCGACTCTCCGCCGCGGCGGGACTCGATCACGTCGTCCCACCAGCGCTCGGGGTCGTCGTACCCGGCCGCCGCGGCCAGCCGCGCCAACGGGTCCTGCCGGACGGCCCGACGCTCGCCGGTCGGCTGCCGTCGGCTCCGTCGGCTCGTCGGCAGCGGGGCCTCGTCGGCGTCGCGCCGCCGGCCAGGGTCGCGGCGGCGGGCAGATCGCAGAACGCGACCGCGACGTCGTGCTGCGCCGCCCAGGTCAGGGCCTGCCATTCCGGGGAGAACACCGCGAACGGCCAGAACGCCGCCCGGCTCGGCTGGTCGGCGACATAGGCCAGCAGGGCCACCGGCGGGATCGTCCGAGCCGACGCCGCCCAGGGGATCAGCGGGTCGGCATCGGCCGGACCCTCGATCAGGACCACGTCGGGCTCGAAGACCCCGAGGGCCGCCACCAGCGAACGGGCCGATCCCGGACCGTGGTGCCGGATGCCGAAGATCTCCAGCGCGGTGTCCTCGGCGACCGAGGGGGCGGTCACGCCAGCGTCTCGACACGCTTCGTAGAACTCCGCCCACTCGGGTCGGTCGCGCACCACCACTTCGAGATACTCCGTCCAGGCGATCCGGTCGCCCAGCGGATCCTTGATCACCGCGCCCTCGATCCCGGCGGCGACATCGGCCGGCCGCAGCGTCCCGTCGCCGAAGTGGGCGGACAGCGCGATCCCGCTGGTGATCACCGAGATGGCCTCCGCGGCGGACAAGGTGCCGGAGGGGATCTTGACCGAAGTCCGTCCGTCGGCGGTGACCCCGGAGCGCAGCTCACGGAAGACGGTGACCACGCGCTGGATCTCCTCGACCGCCGTCGGCACCTGCGGCAGTTCGAGCGAACCGGCCAGTTCGAGCCACCCGGGCCGAGACGATCCGGACTTCGTCCTCGGGATCCGCCGGCAGCGGCAGCACCACGGTGTTGAAGCGCCGTCGGAGTGCCGAGGACAATTCGTTGACCCCCTTGTCCCGGTCGTTCGCGGTCGCGATCAGATTGAAGCCCTTGGTGGCCTGGATCTCCTGACCCAGCTCTGGGATGGGCAGCGTCTTCTCCGACAGGACCGTGATCAACGCATCCTGCACGTCGCTGGGAATCCGGGTGAGTTCCTCGACGCGAACGATGCTGCCCTGTCGCATCGCGGTGAACACCGGCGAGGGCACCAAGGCGTTGGCGCTCGGCCCCTCGGCCAGCAGCCGGGCGTAGTTCCAGCCGTAGCGGATGGCCTCCTCGGGGGTCCCGGAGGTGCCCTGGACCAGCAGCGTCGATCGGCCGGAGATCGCCGCCGCGAGGTGTTCGGACACCCAGGACTTGGCGGTGCCGGGCACCCCGAGCAGTAACAGCGCCCGGTCGGTGGCCAGGGTGGCCACCGCTACCTCCATCAACCGCCGGGAACCGATGTACTTCGGCTGGACCACGGTGCCGTCGGACAGCGTTCCGCCCATCAGGTAGTCGACCACCGCCCAGGGCGAGAGCCGCCACTGCGGCGGCCGCGGCTTGTCGTCCAGCCGGCCCAGCGCCTCCAGCTCGGCGGCGTCGGCCGCCTCGGCGTGCGGTCGCAGCAGCGAGGTTTCGGGTACCGGCGGCTCAGACACCGGGGATCTCCAACCGTCGAAGCGCGACCAACGCCGCCGAGTCCACCGAGAACGCCCGGGCGACCTCCACCCGGCGGGCCGCGGCCCATTCCATGATCACGAAGCCCTCCCGGATCTGCCGTCGCCGCGCCGGCGTGGCTTCCGGCGCCTGCAGGTAGTACTCGGCGGCCGGTCCGAGTGTTGCGTACAACTCGATCGGCAGCCGGGCTCCGACGCGGGCCGCGTAGTCGCGGGCTTTGCGTCCGGCGGCGCCGGAGCCGATCACCGCATAAGCCACCGCGACCAGCTCCGCGGGCCAGGGATCGGGTCGGTCGAAGATCGCGGACGGGCTCTTACGGACAGCCTCCACCGACGTGCCCTGAGCCGGTCGAAGGGCCGGAGGGTCAGCGACATCCTCGGCCCCAACGACACAGTCCGCGGCCAGCCGCCGCCAATCCGGATTCTGCGCCAGGAACCATCGCCCCCGCTTGCCGAGCACCCGGCCCAAACCGGTCCGATCGTACGCCGTGGAGTGGGCCGCCAAGCGCGCCAGCCGGGTCCAGAGTCGGGCCGGGACGCCGCAGCCCTGGTCGGCGGCACAGGCCAGCCAGAAGTTGACCAGTCCCGGCGAGGGCTGCGACAGCAGCTGACTCAGCACCACCGACGCCTCCGCCGGCGGCGGAAGGCGATCGTCGGCCGGGACGGGGTGATCAGCGTCGGCCGGGAAGCTCACCGACGCCATCGGGGTGGCGGACCGCGCCAGGGCCCGGTGGCGAGCGGCCAGGTCCAGCACCCGAACGGCCGGGTCGGTGAGGCCGTCCTCCGGCGGCGCCCATACCGCCGGCAATGCCGTGGGGACAGGGCGTCGGCCGGTGCCGAGCAGGGCGGTGGTGACGAGCTCGGACCATGCGGTGTCGGCTCCCGGCTCGACGTCGATCACCCGCAGATCTCCAGTTCGAGGGTTCGGCCCTGATCGTCGGGCAGTACGCTGAGCGGCCGCAGCCCGGACCCGGTCCACTCGCCGAACACGGTCACCGGCTCGCCACCCGATTGCGCCAGCAGAGGCCACGGTTGGCCGTCGAGCCCCAGCATCGGGCAGCCGGTCCCGGTGGCGTCCCGCAGCCACCAGAGGCCGTCGTCGCCGCGGATGGGCCGGGCCAACAAGGCCACCGGCATCCGGCTGGCCCACGGATCGGCCGCGACCAGATCGGCGAACTGCCGCCGCGCCTCGGCCTGAGAAACACCTCCCACGTCCAGACGGGACGGGGTCTCCTCGCCCCGCCGGCCGACGAGCGCCCGGTATTGGCCGGCGCCCGGATAGAAGTGCAGGTCCCCGGCGATCGCCGTCCCCGGGAGCACGGAATCATCGAACGACTGCCCCGGCGGGGCGAAAGTGAGCCACACCGCCCAACGCCCGCTCGTCGCTCCACGCAGCCAGACCCGGCGCCGCCGCAGTGTCGAGTCGACCACGTCGACGGCGCCTACCGCCCACCAGGAATCCGTGATCGCCGGTCCGGCCAGCACGTCGGCCTTCGCCACCGGGTAGCCGATTCGGCTGCGGACGGTGGCCGCGAGATCTCCGGGCAGCTCGTCCAGCCGGCCATGCGCCCGACTGAGCAGGTGCACGGCGGCCAACTCGTGCAGCATCCGTTCGGGCCAATCCTGCTCATCCAGCTCGCCGGGAAGCGAGCGCAGGAGCCCCGCCACCCCCGGGGCCTGAGCGTCGATCATCCGGGCGGCGATGGCGTCGAAATGGGGATAGCCCAACCGGGGCAACGGCGCGAGGCCAGTCCGAATCTGATCGGCGAACCAGCGGTCCAGCTCTGCCAGTCCGTCCTCAACCCTCGAGCGACGGAGCTCGGCCCGGGTGCGCGGCGCAACGGACGAAACGGACACGACGTGAAGCGTAATTGGCGCCACGGACGGCGCGCCGCCGGTTCGGAGCCCGATCGTTGTCGAGGACTGTCATCAAGGTGTCTGTACGCACGGTGGTCCAAGTGCAACGCTATGGCTCGTGACGACTGCCGAAGCGAAGCCGGCCACGTCCTCTGGGCCGCCGCATAAGACCTTCCTCGGTCAACCTCGTGAACTGGCCACCATCTTCTCGGTCGAGATGTGGGAGCGCTTCTCCTTCTACGGCATGCAGGGCATCCTGCTTATCTACCTCTACTACAGCGCGGCCGAGGGTGGCCTCGGCATCAACGAGGTGGCGGCCACCAGCATCGTGGGGGCGTACGGCGGTCTGGTCTACCTCTCGACGATCTTGTTCGCCTGGATCTCGGACCGGCTGCTCGGGGCCGAACGCACGTTGTTCATCTCCGCGATCATGGTCATGGCGGGGCACATCGCGCTCTCGGCTCTGCCGGGCCTGATCGGGGTGGGCGTCGGGCTGGTGCTGATCGCCCTGGGCAGTGGCGGGGTGAAGGCCAACGCCACCTGCATCGTCGGCACCTTGTACGCCCCCGATGATCTGCGCCGGGATGCCGGCTTCTCGATCTACTACCTGGGCATCAACCTGGGTGCGTTCGCCGGGCCGATCCTGACCGGGTTGATGCAAACCACGCTGGGCTTCAAGTGGGGCTTCGCGCTGGCGGCGGTCGGGATGGCCTTCGGTCTGGTGGTCTACACCCTGGGTCGCAAGAACCTGCCCAAGATCGCGAACGAGGTCCCGAACCCCCTGCCCGCCGAGCGCCGGCGCTTGATGATCTTGATCACCCTGGCCGCCGTGGTGCTGATCGTCGTCCTGGTCATCAGCGGGGTGCTGACGGCCGACGCCTTGGCCACGACCGTCGTGCTGATCACCGTCCTGGCCTCGATCGCGTACTTCGTGGTCATTCTGGGCAGCAAGCGGATCACGCCCGTCGAACGCCGACGGGTGCTCTCCTTCATCCCCATGTTCATCACCAGCGCGGTCTTCTGGTCGCTGTACCAGCAGCAGTTCACGGTGCTCACCGTCTACTCCGACAAACAACTCAACCGGAACCTGTTCGGCTGGGAGATGCCGGTCGCCTGGGTGCAGTCGATCAACCCCATCTTCATCATGATCTTGTCGCTGGTCTTCGCGGCGCTGTGGACCAAGCTCGGTGACCGGCAGCCCTCAACCCCGATCAAGTTCGCACTCGGCACCATCGTGATGGGCGTTGCCTTCCTGCTCTTCATCCCGATGGCCAGCACGGTTCCGAACTCGGCTCCGCTACTCGGTTTGGTCGGAGTGATCTTCGTGTTCACCATCGCGGAGTTGTTGATCTCCCCGATCAGCCTGTCGCTGTCCACGAAGCTGGCGCCGGAGATCTTCAAGACCCAGATGGTGGCGCTGCTGTTCCTGTCCATCGCCCTGGGCACCGCCATGGCCGGGGTGCTGGCCGAGTTCTACAGCGATCAAACCCAGGTACCGTACTTCGGCATCCTCGGCGGAATCGCGATCGTCGTCGGAGTGGTGCTGATCTTGCTCACCCCGATGGTCAAGAAGCTGATGAGCGGTGTCCGCTGAATCTTGGAGCCCGCTCGTGCGTCGACACTCGCAGCCTGACCTCGGCTCTCGCCGCGGCGGCGGCCGCCCGTGCTAGCTCAACTCTCCCCGCCGGCGTTGCCGGTGGTGCCGGCCCGGACGTCGAGCAGCTGATACTTCTCGGCGGCCTGACCCGGTGCCCCGGCATCGACCTCGCCGCGCTCGGCCAGCATCTGCAGGGCCCGGACCACGATCGAGTGGACGTCGATGTGGAAGTACCGCCGCGCCGCCGCCCTGGTGTCGGAGAAGCCGTGGTCGTTGGCCCCCAGGGTCGCGAACGGGTTCGGGAGGAACTGCCGGATCTGATCCGGCACATCGGACACGTAGTCGGTCGAGGCGACGATCGGGCCGACGGCGTCGGCCAGCTTGCTGGTCACGTACGGAGTGCGCGCCTCTTCGTCGGGATGAAGGAAGTTGTGCTCGAGCACGGCCAACCCATCGCGGCGTAATTCGGTCCACGAGGTGACCGACCAGACGTCGGCACTGACCCCCCACTCCGAACCCAGGATCATCGCCGCTTCCTGGGCCCACGGCACGGCCACGCCCGAGGCGAGCAGTTGGACTTTCGGGCCGGAGTCCCCGCCCGTGCTGATCCGGTGCAGACCGCGGACCATGCCCTCGACGTCGCTGTCGTCCGGCTCGGCCGGCTGCTGCATCGGCTCGTTGTAGACCGTCAGGTAGTACATGACGTTCGGGTTCGCCGAGTCGGGTCCGTACATCTGCTCGATGCCGGCACGCACGATGTGGGCGATCTCGTACCCGTACGCCGGGTCGTAGACCTTCATGGCGGGATTCATCGCACCCAGGATCGGCGAGTGGCCGTCGGCGTGCTGGAGACCCTCCCCGGTCAGCGTGGTCCGTCCGGCGGTGGCCCCGATGATGAACCCGCGCGCCATCTGGTCCATGGCGGCCCACATCGAGTCGCCGGTCCGCTGGAAGCCGAACATCGAGTAGAACACGTAGACCGGGATCATCGGCTCGCCGTGGGTGGCGTAACTGGTGCCGGCCGCGGTGAAGGCCGCCATCGAACCGGCCTCGTTGATCCCTGCGTGCAGGATCTGGCCGTGCTCGGACTCCTTGTACGCCAAGAAGAGCTCACGGTCGACCGAGGTGTAGCGCTGCCCTTTCGGGTTGTAGATCTTGGCGGTCGGGAAGAACGAGTCCATGCCGAACGTCCGGGCCTCGTCGGGGATGATCGGCACGACCCGCTCGCCCATGCCCTTGTCCCGGATCAGATCCCGCAGCAAGCGCACGAAGGCCATCGTGGTGGCGGCCATCTGCTTGCCCGACCCGCGCTTGGCCCCGGCGTACGTCGCGTCGCCCGGCAGCTCCAGCGGCCTGGGCGTGTTACGCCGCTCAGGGGTGAAGCCCCCCAGCTTGCGCCGCCGCTCCAGGATGTACTGGATTTCGGCGGAGTCGGCCCCCGGGTGGTAATACGGCACCTCGTACAGGCTCTTGTCCAGCTGATCGTCGGTGATCGGGATGTCCATCTGGTCCCGGAACTGCTTGAGGTCCTCGATGGTCAACTTCTTCATCTGGTGGGTGGCGTTGCGGGCCTCGAAGTTGGCTCCCAAGCCGTAGCCCTTCACCGTCTTCGCCAATACCACCGTCGGCTGGCCGTCGCGCAGGTTGGCGGCGTGGTAGGCCGCATAGACCTTGCGGTAGTCGTGCCCACCGCGCTTCATGCTCCAGATCTGGTCGTCGGTCATGTCCTTGACCAACAGCTTGGTGGCCGCGGTCTTGCCGAAGAAGTTGTCCCGGACGTAGCTGCCCGATTCGCCCTTGTAGGTCTGGAAATCACCGTCCGGGGTCTCGTTCATGATCTTGACCAGATCGCCCGTGGCGTCACGGGCGAACAGCTTGTCCCACTCCCGACCCCACAGCACCTTGATCACATTCCAGCCGGCGCCGCGGAAGAACGCCTCCAGCTCCTGGACGATCTTGCCGTTGCCCCGAACCGGGCCGTCCAGCCGCTGCAGGTTGCAGTTGATCACGAAGGTGAGATTGTCCAGGCCTTCGTTCGCGGCCAGTTGCAACAGGCCGCGCGACTCGGGTTCGTCCATCTCGCCGTCGCCGAGGAAGGCCCAGACGTGCTGGTCGGTGGTGTCCTTGATCCCCCGGTCGCGCAGGTAGCGGTTGAACTGGGCCTGGTAGATGGCGTTCATCGGGCCGATGCCCATGGACACGGTGGGGAACTGCCAGAAGTTCGGCATCAGCCGCGGATGCGGATAGGACGAGAGTCCGTGCGGCGCCTTCGACTTCTCTTGCCGGAAGCCGTTCAGGTCCTCCTCGCTCAGCCGTCCTTCCAGGTACGCCCGGGCGTACATGCCGGGCGACGCGTGACCCTGGTAGAAGATCTGGTCACCGCCCCCGGGATGGTCCGGGCCGCGGAAGAAGTGGTTCAGCCCGACCTCGTACAGCGTGGCCGCGCCGGCGTAGGTGGAGATGTGCCCGCCCACCCCGATATCGGACCGCTGGGCCCGGTGCACCAGCACGGCCGCGTTCCAGCGGACCAGCCGGCGGAACCTGCGCTCGATCTCCTCGTCACCGGCGAAGTCAGGCTCCTCCGCGGTCGGAATGGTGTTGACGTAGTCGGTCACCAGCTTGGCGGGCGTGGCCACGCCGGCTGCTCCGGCCCGCGCCTGCAGCGTCCGCAGGATGTCGGCCGCCCGGTCCCGGCCCCGGGAGGCCACCAGCGCGTCGAACGACTCGATCCACTCGTTGGTCTCCTCGGGATCGGCCGCGGAGTCGGTAGAGGCGTTGTTCAGGGTGTCGGTCATGCGGACACGCCCTCCATTCCTTGTGTGGCTCGTCCAGCAGCGCCGGGGATGACCGCGCCGCAGCTCCGAGCCTAGCGGCGCCCAGTTCGCCAGCACATGCCGCCAGTTCGCGAGCATCGTTAGCTGGCGCGGCCGGCGAGGAGGAGCGATGAGCGGACACGCTTTTCGTCCGCGAAGAGCGACGACGAGTCGGTCTTGAGCGCCAGCGTGTGCGAGCGAACTCAAAGGGTCGCGAGCATCGTTAGCTGGCGCGGCCGGCGAGGAGGAGCGATGAGCGGACACGCTTTCGTCCGCGAAGAGCGACGACGAGTCGGTCTTGAGCGCCAGCGTGTGCGAGCGAACTCCAAGATGGATCAGCAGAAGCCGGCCACACCCACCCAACCTGCGTCCGCGGTCGGCGCCCCCTTGCGCTGGATGGTCGCCTCGATCAGCCCGTACGGCCGATCGGCGGCGTAGAAGACCTCGCCCGGGTTCTCCAGGCCGAACGGCGAGAGGTCGTGCAGGAAGTGGTGCTTGTTCGGGCAGGAGAACTTGATCTCATCGATGACGTCGTGGGCGGAGATGACGGCCTCGGCCATCTTGTACAGATCCTGCTGCAGGGCCTTGGAGTAGCCCTCCGAGAAGCTGGTCATGATGGTCTGCTTGACGCTGTCGTAGGTCTTGTTGTAGTCCAGCCCGCCCCGGACGGCATCGGCGTTGTAGCGCCACTTGGTGGAGATGTCGGTCGCCAGGATCCGGTCGGTCGTCTCCTTGAGCGTCGTGTACCGGTCCTTCGGGTAGCCGACGAAGCCGGACTGGGTGGTTTTCATCACGGTGAGGCCGTAGAACCCCGAAAGCATCGTGTCGGTCTCGCCGTCCCGCGCCGAGCACGGCGGTCCGCACCTCCGGCGAGCCGCGGTAGAAGGCGTGGTCATGGTCGTTGATCCTCGTCCAGCCGAACTGATCGGCGGCCCAGCGGCCGCCGCTCACCCACTCGAAGCTCTCCGTGAAATGTGCTGCCAGCCGGAGCAGGAATTCCTCCGGTGAGGAGATCCCGTCCTTGGCGAAGGCGAAAATCGTGTTCTTCTGCGTATCCGTCGCGACGACGTGGGAGTTGTCGCCGTCGAGGTGTGCGGCCGCGAAGTCACCCCGGAGCTGGCTGGTGACGTTGAGGTCGGCGACCTCGTGGCGGTCGTTGTCGCGGGTGACCCGGACGACGCGGTTCTCGGCCTTGCCGTACTGGTTGCTGGTCAGGATGATTTCGGTGCTCGGGGAGGTCATGACTGGTCCTTTCGGCGATAAGTGAGGCTGCCAGGGTTCGAAGGCAGGGCTTGATCAGGGCCGGTGCTTGGCGTTGGAATCTCGCGTCTCGACTGGGTCGGCGGGGTCGACCGACTGACCCTTTTCGTGATGCTCGATGTGCCCGGTCAGTCGAGCCTCGTCCTGGTCGGTGATCGCACCTTGTGTCGGGGCTTCGGCGAAGATCGGCCCCTCGTCCTCCGCGGGGCGGCCGATGATGTTGAAGACGATGTTCAGGGTCACAGCCATCACGGCCGCCGAGGTGATGCCGCTGTCGAAGATGACCTGGAACCACTCGGGGAACTTGTCCCAGAACGTCGGTACCGCGATCGGGATGACGCCGACCGCGATCGACAAGGCGACGATGACGAGATTGGAGTTGCCGTCGAACTTGACTGTCGACAGGGTACGGATGCCGCTCGCCGCCACCGTGCCGAACAGGGCCAGGCCGGCGCCACCCAGGACCGGGAACGGAACCAGGGCGACCAGGGCGCCCAGGATCGGGAAGAGGCCGAGGACGACGAGGATGCCGCCGCCGACGGCGACCACGAAGCGGCTCTTGATCCCCGTGATGGCGACCAATCCGACGTTCTGGGCGAACGCGCTGACGGTGAAGCCATTGAACACCGCGGACACCGAGGAGGACAACATGTCGGCGCGCAGGCCGTTGGTCACCTGCTGACGGCTGGCCGGCTGATCGATGATCTTGCCGATGGCCAAGATGTCGGCCGTGGTCTCCACCATGGTCACCAACATCACGACGAACATGGAGATGATGGCGCCGATCGCGAAGGTCGGGAGTCCGAAGTGGAACGGCAGCGTCAGCTGGAAGATGCTGGCGTCGCCGATCCGGCTGAAGTTGGTCATCCCGAACGGGATCGCGACCACGGTCCCGAGGACCAGCCCGAGCAGGATCGCTACCCGCCCGAAGCCACCGGGGAGGAAGCGATAGATCAAGACGATGATCGCCACGGTGGCGAAGGCCAGCGCGATGTTCTGCGGCGAGGCGAAGTTCTCCGCGGCGGGATTCCCGCCGCCCGCCCACCGCATGGCCACCGGGAGCAGCGAGATCCCGATCACGGTGATGACCACGCCGGTCACCACCTCGGGGAAGAACCGCAGCAGCATGGTGAAGAACGGCGCGATCAAGAAGGCGACGATGCCGGCCACGATGACGGCGCCGTAAACCTCGCGCAGGGCCTCGGGACCTCCGCCGGAGGTGGCACCGATCGCCAGGATCGTCGAAACCGCTGCGAAAGATGTGCCCTGCACGATGGGCTGCCGGGCGCCGAGCTTCCAGAAGCCGATCGTCTGCAGGATCGTCGCGAGGCCGGACATCAGGAGGCCGGCGGAGATCAGGAAGGTGATGTCACCTGGAGGCAGGCCGAAGGCGTTCCCCACGATCAGGGGCACGGCCACCACGCCGGCGTACATGCTCATCACGTGCTGTAGGCCGTAGACGAACATCTGTCCGAAGGGCAGTACTTCGTCAACGGGATGTTTGGTGGCCGCTTGCTTGGTCTGCGCCATGGAGAGCCTCCCTCTGAGTTCCGCCAAGTGGAATAGCGGTTTCGTTTGATGGAATCTAGCGGGTGAAGCCGATCAGGTCAACTCTTGAAGGAAGTGACGTCAACCACGTCACGTCGACGTGACGATGGAATGAAGATGGCGACCATGGACCGCTCAATCGCGGTGCAGCAACCGGCGGGCAGCCTCGGAATGCTGGGCGATCAATCGAGGAACGTCGAGCCCGACGATCTCGCCGTCCAGGACGCGCCAGTCGCCGCCGACCATGACCCGATCGGCCCGATCGGCGCCGCAGAGCAGGAGGGCCGACAAGGGATCATGAGAGCCCGAGAAGCGCAGCTCGTCGAGGCGGTACAGCGCCAGGTCGGCCTGCTTGCCGGGAGCAATCTCTCCGATGTCATCGCGACCGAGAGCTCGAGCCGAACCCTTGGTAGCCCAGCCGAGAGCGCGCTCAGGCGTAACCAGCTCCGCACCGTACCGCAGCCGCTGCAGGTACAGCGCCTGGCGCGCTTCCAGGATCAAGTTGGAGGCGTCGTTGGAGGCCGAGCCGTCGACTCCGAGGCCGACCGGCACTCCGGCGTCCTCGAGCTCGACCGCCCGAGCGATGCCGGACGCGAGCCGCATGTTCGAGCTCGGACAGTGGGCCACTGCGGTCCCGGCGGCGCCCAGTCTGGCGATCTCCTCGTCGTTGAAGTGGATGCCGTGCCCCAGCCACGTCCGACCGGACAGCCATCCGACACTCTCGAGGTAGTCGACGGTCCGGAGTCCGAACATCTCCAGGCAGAAGTCCTCCTCGTCGATGGTCTCGGCAAGGTGGGTGTGCAGGCGGACGTCGTGCTGCTCAGCGAGCTGAGCACTGTCCCGCATGATCGTTTGGGTCACCGAGAACGGCGAGCACGGAGCCAGCCCGATCTGGATCTTCGCGCCCTCGCCGCGTTCGTGATAGGTCGCGATGAGCCGCTCGCTGTCGGCCAGGATCACGTCGGGCTCCTGGACCGTGGTCTGCGGCGGCAGGCCGCCGTCCCTCTCGCCCAACGTCATCGACCCACGAGTGAGTAGCGCGCGGACACCGAGCCGGCGCACCACGTCGACCTGGACGTCGATGGCTTCGTCCAGCCCGCTGGGAAAGAGATAGTGATGATCAGCGGCGGTCGTGCAACCAGACAGCAGGAGCTCTGCCAGCGCGACCGCGGTGGCGAGCTCCAGGTCATGCGGCTGCAGCCGCGCCCAGACCGGATAGAGGTTCTTCAGCCACGGAAACAGCGGCGTGCTGACTACCGGCGCCCAGGCCCGGGTCAGGGTTTGGTAGAAGTGATGATGAGTGTTGATCAAGCCGGGTGTGACGACGTGGCGGCTCGCGTCGAAGGTCTCGTCGCAGCCGGCCTCCGGCTCTCCTCCCCCGCGAACCAGCTCGACGATGCGGCCGTCCTCGACGACCACCCCGCCGTCGGCGTCGAGGTCGTTGGCCGAGAAGACCGCCATGGGATCTTTCAGCCAGAGGCGATGCTGGCCATCGTTCATGCTCAGCTCCATCCTGGTGCGAGGGAGCGCGAGAGCGGCTCCCAGTTGGGTGCCAGCTCAGTGATCCTGTCTGCTGATCCAGGTGCCTCCGTGCGCCGAAGGCCGCCACCAGTGGTAGCACACGGCCTGCCGTGGCGGCAAGCGTCGACGTCCCCCGCTCCGCGTCTCGAGGCGAGGTGCTTCGATAGGACCAGTACGGAAAGGACGGGCAGATGAGCGCCAGGTGGTATCAGGAAGCGGTGATCTACTGCGTCGAGGTCGCATCGTTCCAGGACTCCGACGGGGACGGGTGCGGTGACCTCCGCGGCCTGATCAGCCGGCTCGACTACCTGGGCCGGCTCGGGATCACCTGCCTGTGGTTGAACCCGATCCATCCCAGTCCGCTGCGGGACAACGGCTACGACGTCTCCGACTTCTACGGGATCGATCCGCGGCTGGGCAGTCTCGGCGACTTCGCCGAGCTCACCCGACGGGCCCACGAGCGAGGCATCAAGATCGTCTTGGACCTGGTGGTGAACCACACCTCCGACGAGCATCCGTGGTTCCAATCGGCTCGGCGCAGTCCCGAGTCGCCCTTCCGGGACTGGTACGTCTGGAGCGCCGAGGAGCCACCCAACAAGCATCAGGGCACGGTGTTCCCGGGCGAGCAGACCGAGACCTGGACCAACGACCCGATGGCCGGCGCCTGGTACTTCCACCGCTTCTACGACTTCCAGCCCGACCTCAACTGGAGCAACCCGGACGTCCGGTCCGAGATCGCCAAGATCATGGGCTTCTGGCTGCAACTCGGCGCATCCGGCTTCCGGATCGACGCCGCGCCGTTCGTGATCGAGGAGGTGGCGCCCGGCGTGGATCCCGGGCCCAAGGATTTCACGATCCTGGACTCCTGGCGTTCGGAGACCCAATGGCAGGCCGGCGATTCGGTCCTGCTGTGCGAGGCGAACGTGCCGCCGAGCGACGTCACCGCCTTCGCGGGCAGCCGTCCGGACGCGCCGAGCGATCGGGCCCAGATGATGTTCGACTTCCTGCTCAACCCCCGGATGTGGCTGGCGCTGGCCCGCCAGGACGCGGAGCCGCTGGTCGAGGGTCTGACCAGTGCGGTCCGATTGCCGCCCGGAGCACAATGGGTCAGCTTCCTGCGCAACCACGACGAGCTGGATCTGAGTCGGCTCACCGACGAGCAGCGTGGGGATGCGTTCAAGGCCTTCGCCCCGCGGGCGGACATGAGGCTCTACGGCCGCGGCATCCGCCGGCGGCTGGCCCCGATGCTGAAGGGTGATCAACGGCGGATCGAGCTCGCCTACGCCCTGCAGTTCGCCATGCCGGGCACGCCGGCCCTCCGCTACGGGGAGGAGATCGGCATGGGTGAGAATCTCACTCTCGACGGACGCGAGGCCGTCCGGACACCGATGCAGTGGGACGACGGCGCCGGCGGCGGCTTCTCGACCGCCCCGCCCGAGCAGTATGTCCGGCCGGTGGCGATCCGCGGCACATACGGAGCGAAGAAGGTCAACGTACGGGCCCAGCAGCGCGATCCCAACTCTTTGTTGCGCTGGTTCGAGAATCTGACCCATACCCTGCGCACCGCGCCTGAGATCGGCACCGGAGTCTGTTCGATCGTGGACGTCCCGCTCCCCCGGTCCGTGCTCGCCCACCGGTTCGACGCTGGATCCGGGGCCATCCTGCTGCTGCACAATCTCGCCGATACCGAGGTCACGCTCGACATCGGGCCCCTGAAGGGCATGGACGGGGAACCGTACGACCTGCTCGTCGACGGCCCGTACTCCGCACCTGGCCCGAAACTGGCCCAGGTGGCGCTCCACGGCTGGGGTTACCGGTGGATCCGGTTGTCCCGCAGCGATCAGACCTGATCTTGGTACCCGGCTGCCCTGAGCCTGTCGAAGGGCCCAGCCAGCTCGGTCCCGGGCCCTTCCCCGAGGACGTCTGCGAGGAAGTGGGTCGAAGACGACCCCCTTCGGTCTGGATCCAGGGGCTTTCTGCGAGGAAGTGGGTTGAAGACGATCCCGATATTGCAGGAGCTGAAGGCGTAGCCGGCAACGGTCCTTAGACAGGCTCAAGTCACCGACAACGGTGCGACGGACCGCCGGTATCGCTCCGCCAGCACCGCCAGGTGCGCCACCAGCTCGGGTGGCTCCGCCACGTGGAAGTCGAGGCCGAGCATGCCGATGTAGACCGCCACGATCTCGACACTGTCGGCGCCGGTGACCAGCACGCAGGAGTGCTCGTCGATCGTCTCCACCACCCCGACCGTCGGATTGATCCGGGCCAGCACCTCCTCCGCCGGTGCGTCGACGAGGATCCGGGCGTGCACGTTCCAGCCGGTGCTCGCAACCTCCCGCAGCACGAACGCCGGGTAGTCACCGCCCGGCAGGTCGACCGGGCGAAAACGCCGCCCACCCGGGCTCCGCAACGTCATCCAGTCCAGCCGACGAGGCCACCAGGTGTCGGTCCGGGGCTCCCGCGTGACGAGGTACCAGCGACGCTGCCAACTGATCAGCCGGTAGGGCTCCTCTTGACATCGCTCATCGTCGCCGTAGTCGAACCGGATCTCTTCATGATCACGGATCGCCGCGGCCACCGCCGTCAGCAGCGCGGCGTCGACCAATGGATCCTCGACGTTCGACCCCGTGTTCTCCGGGCCGGTGATCGTGGCCCGGCGGACCGCGTCCACCTGGCGGCGCAACCGATGCGGCAGCACCTGCTCCAACTTGGCCAACGCTTGGGTGCTGGTCTCCTCGATCCCGGTGATGCCGGTAGCCGCGCCCAGACCCACCGCCACCGCGACCGCCTCCTCGTCGTCCAACAGCAGCGGGGGCAACTTGGCACCGATTCCCAGCCGGTAGTGGCCGCCCGGACCGCGGACCGCCTCGACGGGATAGCCGAGCTGACGCAACCGATCGATGTCGTTCCGCACCGTGCGCGCGGTCACCTCCAGCCGCGCCGCCAGTTCCTGGCCGCTCCAGTGCCCGCGGGACTGCAGCAGACCGAGCAGGGCGAGCAGACGGGCCGAACTCTCCAACATTCCCCGAACCATCCTCCAAATACAGGAACAGAACGTTCCTGAATCTGTCCTAGCGTACGAGACATGAACACATCAACCCACACCCCGGTCCAGAGCACCGTCCGCCCCTTCGTGATTCGGATCGAGCAGTCGGCGATCGACGACCTGCACCGCCGACTCGCGGCCACCCGGTTGCCAGTGCCGGCGCCGGACGACAGCTGGACCTACGGCACGCCCGTCTCGTATCTCCGGGCCATGGTCGTGGCCTGGCAGGACTTCGACTGGCGGGAGGCCGAGGCGCGGATGAATGCGGTCCCGAATTTCGTCACCGAGATCGACGGTCAGACGGTCCACTTCGCGCACGTCCGCTCGGCCGAGTCCGAGGCGACCCCGGTGCTCCTGCTGCACACCTACCCCGGATCCTTCGCCGAGTTCCTGGACCTGATCGGTCCCCTCACCGACCCCGTGTCCCACGGCGGGCTCGCCGAGGACGCGTTCGACGTGGTCGTACCGTCGATGCCGGGCTTCGGCTTCAGCACTCCCATGAGCGACGGCGACTGGACCATGGCCCGGGTGGCCCGCACCTACGACACGTTGATGCGCCGGCTGGGCTATGAGTCGTACGGCACCCACGGCAGCGACGGCGGGGCCCTGGTCTCCCGGGAGTTGGCGATCATGGACCCACCCGGCTTCCTCGGTGCCCACGTGCTGCAGCTGTTCTCCTTCCCCTCCGGGGACGAGAGCGAGTTCAAGCGCTTCACCCCGAAGGACTACGCCGCGTTGGAGTTCCTCGGCTGGTTCCAGTCGGTGGGCGGCTACAACCAGATGAACGGCACCCGGCCGCAGACCATCGCCGCCGCCCTGTCGGACTCGCCCGTCGGCCAGTTGGCCTACAACGAACTGTTCGAGAACTTCGGGAACGGCACCAGCCTGGTATCGCGGGATCAGGTGCTGACCCAGGTGTCGCTGTACTGGTTGACCAACACGTCGGCCACCGCCGTCCGGTACCACTTCGCCGAGGGGCACTCCGGGGCCGAACCGCAGATCAGCCACGGCCGGACCGGGGTTGCTGTCTTCGCCGACGACTTCCAGACCATCCGACCGTTGGCCGAGCGCGACAACACCAACATCGTGGCCTGGTCGGAGTTCGACCGCGGCGGCCACTATGCCGCGCTGGAGGTCCCCGAGCTCCTGGTCGGCGATCTCCGCGCCTTCTTCAACTCCGTTCCCTGAGCACCGCTGGCGGGTCAGAGGAACCGGCGAGGAAGCTTGGCGTGCCGGTTGACGTCCTTGTAGAGCAGGTAGCGGAACCGGTCGGGACCACCGGCGTAGCAGGCCTGCGGGCAGAAGGCTCGGAGCCACATGAAGTCGCCCTCCTGCACCTCGACCCAGTCCTGATTGAGCCGGTAGACGGCCTTGCCCTCCAGTACGTACAGCCCGTGCTCCATGACGTGCGTCTCGGCGAAGGGGATCACTGCCCCGGGTTGGAAGGTGACGATGTTGACGTGCATGTCGTGCCGGAGGTCGCCGGGATCGACGAACCGCGTGGTCACCCAGCGACCGTCGGTACCGGGCATCGGCGTCGGCACGATGTCGACCTCGTTGGCCACGAACGGTTCCGGGGAGTCGAGGCCCTCGACCGCCTCGTATGCCTTGCGGATCCAGTGGAACCGCGCCGGCAGGGTGGCGTGGTTGTGCAGCGTCCAACGGGTGCCGGGCGGCAGGAACGCGTAGCCTCCCGGCTCCAGCTTGTGCTCCTCGTCGTCGATGGTGATCCGCAGATCGCCCTCGACCACGAAGATCACGCCCTCGGCCGATGAGTCGAGCTCGGGTCGTTCACTGCCGCCGTCCGGGCCGACCTCGACGATGTACTGCGAGAACGTCTCGGCGAACCCGGACAGCGGCCGGGCGATCACCCAGAGCCGGGTCTCGGTCCAGAAGGGCAGCGAGCTGGTCACGATGTCCCGCATGGTGCCGCGGGGGATGACCGCGTACGCCTCGGTGAACATGGCGCGGTCGGTCAGCAGGTCGCTCTGCGGCGGTAGTCCGCCGTGCGGTGCGTAATAGCTGGTGGTCACTTCGTGCTCCTTTGTCACTCCTTCGTGACTTCGGTGAATCGATGATGGCCGCCGCCGCTGGATGACGACGCCCGGAGCTGCTCAGCCGGACTGGGCAGCCACGCTTTCGGTGTCGGACTTCGGGCGGGCGAGCAGCTCGATCTGTGTCGCGTCCAGCCCGGTGCCGGCCTCCAGCTCAGCGGAGTCCACAGCGCCGCAGACGTATCCGCGGTACAGGTAGCGGGCCAGGGCCCTCGCCGTGGCGGGTTCGTCGAGGATGCCGGTCGCGTTCCGGTGTACGTACGCCGACAATCGCCCCGCCGCCCGTGTGAAGCCTTCGCGGTAGAAGGCGAAGTTGGCGATGTACCGGGTCGGCAGATGACCGGGATGCATGTCCCAGCCCTGGTAGTAGGCCCGCTCCAGGCAGCGGCGGACCAGATCGTGGTGCAGCCGCCAGGCCGCGTGGACCTCAGCGGTCGATCCGACGGGCAGCACGTTGGTGGACCCGTCCGCGAGGTGAACACCGGTGCCGGCCACGGCGACCTGCATCACCTCCTTGGCGAAGTCGGCGGCCGGATGGGCCAACGACTGGTACTCCGCGGACACCCCGATCGAGGCGCTGTAGTCGTAGGTGCCGTAGTGCAGGGCGGTGACCCTGCCCGCCCCGGCCGCGATGGCGGCGGCAACGGGCAGCCTGCCGTCGGAACCGACGACCAGCTGTGGGGTCTCCACCTGGATCTCGAAGCCGAGCCGGCCCTCCGGCAGGCCGGCCGCGGTTTCGTACGCCTCGCAGACCGCCACCATGGCCTCGACCTGGCTGACGGTGCTGACCTTCGGGAAGGTGATGACCAGGTTGTCCGGCAGACCGCCGTGGTCGAGCAGGGTGGACAAGAAAAGATCCAGGGTCCGCAAGCCTCGTCGCCGGGTGGGAGCCTCGAAGCACTTGAACCGCAGGCCCACGAAGGCCGGAGCCCGCCCGGCGGAGATCGCCCGGGCGAGTTCCCCCGCCGCCCGGACCGCCTCGGCGTCCTCGCTCGCGTCACCGCGATCCCCGTAGCCGTCCTCGAAGTCGAGCCGGAGGTCCTCGATCGGTTCGGTGGCCAGCTTGGCCTCGACCCGTGGAGCCACCGCCGCACCGAGTTCCTCGCTCAGACCCAACGAACGGCACAGCGCCGCAAGCCCGCCGTGCTCGACGACGAGGGCGGTGGCCGTGCGTCCCCACTGTTCCGGCAGATCGGCGGTGTAGGTGTCGGCGGGGATGTAGACCGTGTGCACCGGCTGCCGGCGGCCGTCCTCGCCGGGATAGGTGGAGGCCAGGAACGCGTCGGTCTCGGCCAGGCTCTCGTCCACGCGGTCGAGCAGCGCACCGGTGAGTCGGCCCCGCGAATCGACCTGGGTGGTCATGAGGAGATCACCCGTTCGTAGGCGGGGAGGGTGAGGAAGTCGGTGAAGTCTTCGCTCAGGCAGAGCTCGGCGATCAGTTCCTTCGCCGGGACATAGAAGCGCTCGAACTGTTCCGGGGAAACCTCACCGCGCAGCCGATCGGCCTCCTCGTCGAGCAGCCGTGCGACCAGCTCGCGAGTGACCGTTTCGCCGGTGTCGGACAACCTGACCTGGTTCCGGATCTCCTGCCAGACCTGGGATCGCGAGATCTCCGCGGTGGCCGCGTCCTCCATCAGGTTGTGAATGCCGACGGCGCCGTTGCCGGACAGCCAGACGGCGGTGTAGGCCACCGCGACATACAGGTTGTTGCGCAGGCCCGCTTCGGTGTTGTCGCCCTGGGCCGAGCTCACGTCCAGCAGCTCCGCCGCGCTGACCTCGACCTCGTCCCGGCGACGATCCAGCTGGTTCGGCTTGTCCCCCAACACGTGATCGAACACCTCCCGACACACCGGCACCAGATCGGGGTGGGCCACCCAGGAGCCGTCGAAGCCGTCCTCGGCCTCCCGGGTTTTGTCCGCGGTGACCTTGGCGAAGGCCACCCGGTTGATCTCCTCGTCTTTGCGGGAGGGGATGAACGCCGCCATCCCGCCCATCGCGAACGCGCCCCGCCTGTGGCAGGTGCGCACCAACAGCTCCGTGTACGCGCGCATGAAGGGCGCAGTCATGGTGATGTCGGCCCGGTCGACCAGCACGAAGTCCCCTCCGGCGTCGCGGAAGTACTTGATGATGCTGAACAGGTAGTCCCAGCGGCCGGCGTTCAGCCCCGACGCGTGGTCGCGCAGTTCGTAGAGGATCTCCTCCATCTCGAACGCGGCCGGGATGGTCTCGATCAGCACGGTGGCCCGGATCGTCCCGTACGGGATGCCGAGCCGCTCCTCGGCGTAGCTGAAGACGTCATTCCACAGCCGGGCCTCGAGGTGGCTCTCCAGCTTGGGCAGGTAGTAGTAGGGCCCGTGGCCGTTGTCGAGCAGTTGCTGGGCGAGATGGTAGAAGTGCAGGCCGAAGTCGACCAGACCCCCGACGGCCCGCTGCCCGTCGATCAGCAGGTGCGCCTCGGACAGGTGCCAGCCCCGGGGCCGCATGACCACGACCGCGAGCGGCTGATCGGTCCGCAGCCGGTACTCGCGACCGTCGTCCTGGGTGAAGGACAGCGTCCCGCGGGCCGCGTCCCGAAGATTGAGGAGCGCGTCGATCACATTGGCCCAGGTGGGACAGCTGGCGTCCTCCAGGTCGGCCAACCACACCTTTGCGCCCGAGTTGAGGGCGTTGATCGCCATCTTGGCCGGTGTGGCCGGCCCGGTCATCTCGACCCGTCGGTCGGTCAGGGCCGGCGGGGCGGGGGCGACGGTCCAATCCCCTTCGCGCGCGTTCTTCGTGTCGGGGAGAAAATCCATGGCCCGGTCGGACGCCGCCTGCTCCCGACGCGCGCCGCGGGCGCTCAACAACTCCTCACGTCGGGGGGCGAAGCGTTGGTGCAACTCCGCCACGAAGGCCAGTGCGTCGTCGGTGAGGATCTCCTCGGCGCGCCCGGTGGGCCGAGGGTCGGTGAGTTCGACACTCATGCTTTCACCGCCGCGGCCGCCGTCGCCTCGACCGCCGCGGCCACTGCGGGCGCGACCCGGGCGTCGAAGACGCTGGGCACGATGTAGCTGGCGTTCAGTTCGTCGGCGGACACGCAGTTGGCGATCGCCTCCGCGGCAGCCACCAGCATCGGGTTGTTGATCTCGCGTGCCGCCGCGTCCAGCAGGCCGCGGAACAGCCCCGGGAAGGCCAGCACGTTGTTGATCTGATTGGGAAAGTCGCTGCGACCGGTCGCCACGACCGCTGCGTGTTTGGCGGCCTCGGCGGGGTGGATTTCCGGATCGGGGTTGGCCAGGGCCAACACGATCGCGTCGGAGGCCATCTCGGCGACGTCGTCGGCGGTGATCAGGTTGGGGGCGGACACGCCGATGAACACGTCCGCCCCGACCAGGGCTTCGGGCAGGCTGCCGGAGAAGCCCGCCTGGTTGGTGTTCTCGGCGATCCACTGCCGGTGCTCGTCGGTGTAGCTCCCACCACGATGGATGGCGCCCGAGCGAGAACAGGCGACGATGTGGCCGGCCCCCTGGGCCTGCAGGAGCTGGATGATCGCGTGGCCGGCGGCCCCGACGCCGGAGATCACGATCCGTACGTCGGCGATCTTCTTCTCCACCACGCGCAGGGCGTTGATCAACGCCGCCAGCACCACGATCGCCGTGCCGTGCTGATCATCGTGGAAGACGGGGATGTCCAACTCGTCGCGCAGCCGGCGCTCGATCTCGAAACAGCGCGGTGCGGCGATGTCCTCCAGGTTGATGCCGCCGTAGACCGGGGCCATCGCCTTGACGATGGAAATGATCTCCTCGGTGTCCTTGGTGTCGAGGCAGACCGGCCAGGCGTCGACACCGCCGAACTGTTTGAAGAGCGCGGCCTTGCCCTCCATCACCGGCAGGGCCGCGGCCGGCCCGATGTCGCCGAGACCCAGGACCGCAGTTCCGTCGGTGACCACCGCGACCGTGTTGCGCTTGATCGTCAGCCGCCGCGCGTCCTCCGGGTTGGCGGCGATGGCCAGGCACACCCGGGCGACCCCCGGGGTGTAGGCGCGGGAAAGATCGTCGCGATTGCGGAGTTGGACCTTGGGCTCGACCGAGAGCTTCCCGCCCAGGTGCAACAAGAAGGTGCGATCGCTGACCTTGCGCACGGTGACGCCGTCGCGAGCGTTGAGCGCGTCGGCGATCTCTTGGGCGTGCTTCTCGCCGGTGGTGTTGCAGGTGACGTCGACCACGATCCCGTCGTGCCGGGATTCGACGATGTCCAGCGCGGTCACCGCGGCCCCCGTGGCGGCCACGGCCGAGGCCAATTCGGTGGTGGCGCTGTAGGAGGAGCTGACCTCCACCCGTAGCGTGATCGAATATCCCGGGCTGGGACTGGCCATCTGCGCTCCTTGAGATGTAGACGTCATTCCGAGGTTATCGTCGGCGTCTAGTTCCGTCAAGCGGACACAGTTTTCCATAATACGGAAGGATGCCGGTGCGGATACTCATGGTGAACGTCAACACCACGGAGTCCATGACCGCCTCCATCGCCGCTCAGGCGCGCCGCGCGGCCGCGGCCGGCACCGAGATCGTCCCGCTGACGCCCCGCTTCGGGCCGGAGTCGGTGGAGGGGAACTTCGAGAGCTATCTGGCGGCGGTCGCCGTCATGGACCGGGTGACCTCGTACGACCAGCCGTACGACGCGGTCATCCAGGCCGGCTACGGGGAGCACGGCCGCGAGGGGCTTCAGGAGTTGCTCGACGTACCGGTGGTGGACATCACCGAGGCCGCCGCCGGCCTCGCGCTGTATCTGGGACACCGCTACTCGGTGGTCACGACCCTGGATCGCGCCGTGCCGATGATCGAGAACCGGTTGCTGCTGGCCGGACTCGACCGGCGCTGTGCATCGGTGCGATCCAGCGGGATTCCCGTACTCGAATTGGAATCCGATCCGGAGCGCGCCGTCGAGGCCATCGTCGAGCAAGCCGAGCGTGCGGTCCGCGACGACCACGCCGAGGTGATCTGTCTGGGGTGTGGCGGGATGGCGGAACTCGAAGCGCGCATCCGGGACCGGACCGGGGTTCCCGTGGTCGACGGTGTCGCGGCCGCGGTCACCGTGGCCGAGTCGCTGGTCCGGCTCGGACTGTCGACCTCGAAGGTGCGCAGCTACGCGCCACCCCGGCCGAAGCGGATCACCGGCTGGCCCCTGACCCCCTGAGCGGCCGCTTCAGGTGTGCAGGGCGGCGCCGATCGCCGCGGCGACGCTCTGCAACACCGGAACGGCGCGCTTGCCGAATGCCTCGTCGACCCGGGACAGCGGTCCGGACACCGACAGGGCCATCGGCGAAGGGGCGTCGGGCACCGTGACGGCGTAGCAGCGGACCCCGAGCTCCTGCTCCTCGTCGTCGATCGAATAGCCCCGGGCTCGGATCTGGGCGACGTCAGCCAGCAGGGACTCGACGGTTCCATGGCTCTTGGGCGTCGGCGTCGGCATCCCCACCCGGCCGACGATGCCGCGGATGTCGGCGTCCGACAGCGTCGCCAGGATCGCCTTACCCACCCCGGTGTCGTGGAGGTTGGCGCGCCGGCCGACTTCGGTGAACATCCGCATGGCGTGCGGCGACGGCTGCTGCGCGACGTAAACCACCTGATCGCCTTCCAGCAAGGCCATGTTCGCGGTTTCCCCCAGCTGGCGCACCAGCAACTGCAACTGCGGCTGGGCGACGCGCCCCAGTTGTTGGCCGGCCAGTTCTCCGAGCGGGATCAGGCGGGCACCGAGGGCGTACCGGCGCGACGGCAGCTGCCGCGCGTAACCCAACGTGACGCAGGTCCGCAGCAGCCGGTGGATGGTCGGCATGGGCAGCTCGGACGCACTGGCCAGATCGCTGAGCGAGATCTCGCCGCCGGCGTCGGCGATCGCCTCCAGCAGCTCGAACACGCGTTCAATCGACTGGACAGTCCCAGAACGGGGCTCGCTGGCTACCTCAGTGGTCATGGCGAATCTCTCTCGTCGGGCTGTCCGCCTTCCCGAGAATAGGCGAAGTTTCCACCATACAGAAGCCAATCTCCGCTGAGAGACCTCAAGTCGACGATGCGCTAGCTTGACCGGGAGGCTTGGCGTCGCTAGAGTTTCCACATCACAGTAATTGATTTTCACATCATGGAAGTGAAGATACATGACCCGCTACACCGTTAACGCCTCCATCTTGCTCACCGACCTGCCCCTGCTCGAGCGACCGGCCGCCGTGCGACAGGCGGGCTTCTCGGCCGTGGAGTTCTGGTGGCCGTTCCCGCAAGCCGTTCCCGCCGACCGCGACGTCGATGCGTTCGTTATCGCGGTCCAGGACGCGGGCGTCCAGCTCACCGGTCTCAACTTCTTCGCCGGCGACATGGCGGGCGGTGATCGCGGTCTGGTGAGCTGGAAGAGCCGGACCAGCGAGTTCGTCGACAACCTGGAGGTGGTCGCCGGTATCGGCGAGCGTCTCGGTTGCCGGGCCTTCAACGCGCTGTACGGGCTGCGCAACGACGAGTGCACCGCCGATGAGGCCGACGCCCTCGGCGTGGAGAACCTGGTGCGCGCCGCCCAGGCGGTGTCGGATATCGGCGGCACCGTGCTGCTGGAGCCGGTCTCCGGCGCCGACGCCTATCCGCTGAAGACCGCGGCGGAGGTGCTCGCCGTGATCGATCGCGTCAAGGCCGCGGGCGTCGACAACATCGCCCTGCTGGCCGACTTCTACCACCTGTCGGTCAACGGTGACGACGTAGACGCCGTCATCCGCGATCACGCCCCGGAGTTCGGTCACGTACAGATCGCCGACGCTCCTGGTCGCGGCCAGCCCGGCAGCGGAGAATTGCCCATCGAGCAGTGGATCCGCGACGCCGAGAGTGGCGGCTACGACGGCTGGGTCGGCCTGGAGTACAAGACCACCGACGCGGACCCCTTCTCCTGGCTCCCCCGCGACCAGCGCGCGAACTCCTGAACATCTGAGCGTACGCAGAGAAAGAGACCACACCTCATGACCAACGAAAAGCCCACCGTCGCCGTGATCGGCCTCGGCATCATGGGCGGCCACATGGCCGCGAACCTCGTCAAGGCCGGCTACGACGTGATCGGCTACAACCGCAGCCGCCCCAAGGTCGACGCTCTCGTGGACGCCGGTGGACGCGGAGCGGATTCGATCGCCGAGGCGGTGCAGGGCGCCGACGTGATCATCACCATGGTGCCGGACTCCCCCGACGTCGAAGAGGTCGCGCAGGGCGAGGACGGAATCTTCGCGGCTGCCAAGCCCGGAACGGTGTGGGTCGACTGCTCCACCATCCGGCCCGACGTCTCGGCCCGCTTGGCCGAAGCAGGCCGGGAGGCCGGGATCCGGGTGCTCGATGCTCCCGTCAGCGGCGGAGAGGCCGGGGCCAGGGAGGCCAAGCTGTCGATCATGGTCGGCGGCGAAGAGTCCGACTTCGAGCAGGTACGCCCGATCCTGGAGGCCATCGGCTCGACGATCGTGCTCGTCGGTCCGGCCGGATCCGGGCAGACGGTCAAGGCGGCCAACCAGCTGATCGTGGCCGGCAACTACCAGCTTGTGGCCGAAGCCATCGTCTTTCTCCGGGCGTACGGAGTGGACACCGAGGCGGCGCTGAAGGTGTTGGCCGGTGGACTCGCGGGCAGCACCGTTATGAACCGCAAGGGGGCCAGCATGCTGGCCGGTGACTTCGCTCCTGGTTTCCGGATAGATCTGCACCACAAGGACATGGGCATCATCATCGAGGCGGCCCGCGCGAAGGGCGTCACGATCCCCCTCGGGGCCGTCTCGGCCCAGCTGATTGCGGCGCTGCGCGCCCAGGGAGACGGTGGATTGGACCACTCGGCGCTGCTGCGTGGGGTGGAGCGGCTCTCGGGCCAGAAAGTGAGCGGAGAATGAGCAAGATGCGTGCGGTCGATGCGGCCGTGAAGATTCTGGAGCTGGAGGGCGCCACCCAGACGTTCGGCCTGCCCGGTGCGGCGATCAACCCGTTCTACGACGCGATGCGCAAGCACGGCGGGATCTCCCACATCCTGGCTCGGCACGTCGAGGGTGCCTCCCACATGGCGGAGGGCTACACCCGCGCCAAGGTGGGCAACATCGGGATCTGCATCGGCACGTCCGGTCCGGCCGGCACCGACATGATCACCGGGCTGTACTCCGCCGCGGCCGACTCCATCCCGATCCTGTGCATCACCGGCCAGGCGCCGGTGGCCAAGCTGCACAAGGAGGACTTCCAGGCCGTCGACATCGCCTCGATCGCCAAGCCGCTGACCAAGTGGGCCGGAACCGTCCTCGAGCCGGCCCAGGTGCCCGGGGTGTTCCAGCAGGCGTTCCATCTCATGCGGTCGGGGCGACCCGGCCCGGTGCTGATCGACCTGCCGTTCGACGTGCAGATGGCCGAGATCGACTTCGACCCCGACACCTACACTCCGCTGCCGATCTACAAGCCGGCCGCCAGCCGGGCCCAGATCGACCGCGCGCTCGACATGCTGGTCTCCGCCGAACGGCCGCTGATCGTGGCCGGCGGCGGGATCATCAACGCCGACGCCGCCGATCTCCTGGTCGAGCTGGCCGAGACGCTGCAGATTCCGGTCATCCCCACGCTGATGGGCTGGGGCGCCATCCCGGACGATCATCCGCTGATGGCCGGCATGGTGGGCCTGCAGACGTCCCACCGCTACGGCAACGCCACGATGCTCGAGTCCGACTTCGTGCTGGGCATCGGCAACCGCTGGGCCAACCGGCACACGGGCGGCCTGGACGTCTATCGGAGCGGGCGCCGTTTCGTCCACGTCGACGTGGAACCCACGCAGATCGGCCGGGTCTTCGCCCCGGACTACGGCATCGTCTCCGACGCCCGCGCGGCGCTGGAACTGTTCGTCGCCGCGGCGAAGGAGCGGGCCGCCGGTCACGACCTGCCCGACTACGGCGTCTGGGTCAAGGACTGCCAGCAACGGAAGCAGACCATGCAGCGGCGTACTCACTTCGGTGACACCCCGATCAAACCGCAGCGGGTGTACGAGGAGATGAACCGAGCGTTCGGACGGGACGTCCGCTACGTCTCCACCATCGGGCTCTCCCAGATTGCCGGCGGCCAGTTCCTGCACGTCTATAAGCCGCGGCACTGGATCAACGCCGGCCAGGCGGGACCCCTGGGCTGGACGCTGCCGGCCGCCCTCGGTGTCGCCGTGGCCGACCCGGAGGCCGAGGTCGTCGCCCTGTCCGGCGACTACGACTTCCAGTTCATGATCGAAGAGCTCGCCGTCGGTGCACAGTTCCAGATCCCGTACGTGCACGTGCTGGTCAACAACGCCTACCTCGGGCTGATCCGCCAGTCGCAGCGCGGATTCAAGATGGACTACCACGTTCAATTGTCCTTCGACAACATCAACGCCAGCGAAGATCTGGTGCAGGGCGCGAAGGGGTACGGCGTCGACCACGTGCAGGTCGCGGAAGGCCTGGGCTGCAAGGCGCTGCGGGTCTTCGATCCCGAAGAGCTGGGCAACGCCTTCGCCCAGGCCCGCAAACTGGCGAGCGAGTACCGCGTGCCGGTGGTCGTCGAGGTGATCTTGGAGCGGGTGACCAATGTGTCGATGGGCACCGAGCTCGACAACGTGACCGAGTTCGAGGAACTGGCGGGGCGCGGCACCGACGCCCCGACCGCCATCTCGATGCTGGACTGACAGACTGGCCGTCGATGAGTACCACACCGGGATCGCAGTCGTCGGCGGCCAGAGCCAGCACGGTGCTCATCGCGCCGGACAAGTTCAAGGGGTCGCTCGAGGCCGCCGACGTGGCCGCCCATCTAGCCGTCGGCTTGCTTTCGGTCCGCCCGGATCTGGTGGTCGACCGGGCGCCGGTCGCCGACGGCGGTGAAGGCACCGTGGCCGCGGCCGTGGACGCCGGCTACCGGCCGGTGACGGTCGCCGTCACCGGTCCACTGGGTGGGCAGGTGCACGCCACCATGGCCGTACGGGACGACGTAGCGGTGATCGAGATGGCGGCCGCCTCCGGGCTGGGGGTCCTCCCGCTCGGTGAGGACGGTCGACTGCGCATCGAGCCCATGCGGGCGACGAGCATCGGCACCGGAGAACTGATCCGGGCCGCGCTGGACACCGGTTGCCGCACCATCGTGCTCGGGGTCGGCGGAAGCGCCGGCACCGACGGCGGTGCGGGTCTGCTCACCGCCCTGGGCGCCGAACTGCTCACGGCGAACGGTGGCCCGGTGGAACCCGGCGGCGGCGGACTGCAGCAGCTGGATCGCGTGGTCCTCGACGGGCTCGACCCGCGCCTCGCCGACACCCAGGTCGTCCTGGCGGCCGACGTCACCAACCCGCTGCTCGGCGACAACGGTGCCGCCGCGGTCTTCGGTCCTCAGAAGGGCGCCAGCCCGGATCAGGTCGAGGTGCTGGACGCCGCGTTGAGCCGCTACGCCGATCGGCTCGCGGCCGCGTTGGGCGAGGAGCCGGAGCGGCACACCGAGGCCGAGGGCGCAGGGGCGGCCGGCGGTGTCGGCTACGCCGTCCTTGCGGTGCTCGGCGCCGAGAAGCGGCCAGGGATCGACGTCGTCCTGGACCTGGTCGGTCTGGACGACCGGTTGGCGGGCGTCGACCTGGTGATCACCGGCGAAGGCAGCCTGGACGGCCAGAGCCTGGGCGGGAAGACACCGATCGGTGTCGCCCGTCGGGCCCGGGCACACCAGGTACCGACGGTGCTCGCCGTGTGCGGGAGAACACTGCTCAGCCTCGATCAGGTCGTCGGGGCCGGCTTCGACGGGGTCTTCGCCCTGTCCGAGCTCGAGCCGGACCCCGCCCGCAGCATGGCCGAGGCCGGCCGGCTCCTGGAGCAGGTCGGGGTCGAGATCGCCCGGACCCACCTGAACGCGACCTCCACGACCTCCGAAGTCTCCCGATGAACGCTGCGAATTCCGGCGACCGCTTGGCGGCGGTCAACGAGCCGGAAGCTATCCTCGCCCAGATCTCCGAACTACGCAGGCAGCAGGGCGGCGAGACGCCCGAGCGGAACCGCGCCACCCTTGCGGCACGTGCAGGCGGGTTCGACCTCGTCGTTCGCGGCGCCAAGATCATGACCACCGCCGGCCTGGCAGAACGCGAGCTCGGCATCGCCGGCGGCAAGATCATGGGCATGGAGCCACTCGGCGCCCGCCTAGAAGCTCCGACGATCATCGAACTCACCGACGACGAGGTCTTGATTCCCGGTCTCGTCGATGCCCACGTACACGTCAACGAACCCGGCCGGACCGAATGGGAGGGGTTTGCTACCGCCACCAGGGCGGCCGCCGCCGGCGGCGTCACCACGATCGTGGACATGCCGCTGAACTCGGTCCCGTCGACGGTCAACGGACCCGCCCTGGAGCTCAAACAGTTGGTCGCCGCACCCCAGGCGTTCGTGGACATCGGTTTCTGGGGCGGCGCCGTACCAGGCAACAAGCAGTACCTGCGAGAACTGCACGACGACGGGGTCTTCGGCTTCAAGTGCTTCCTGCTGCACTCCGGCGTCGAGGAGTTCCCGCACCTCGACGGCGACCAGTTGGAGGCGTACCTCGAGGTGCTCTCGTCCTACGACGCCTTGATGATCGTGCACGCGGAAGACTCCCGAGCCATCGACCGGGCGCCCAAGCCGGAGGGCGACGTCTACGGGCGGTTCCTGTCCTCCCGCCCGCGCGGCGCGGAGAACCTGGCCATCGCCGAGGTGATCGAGCGCACCCGCTGGACCGGCGCCCGCACCCACATCCTGCATCTGTCGTCGTCGGACGCCCTGCCGATGCTGCGAACGGCGAAAGCCGACGGTCTCGACCTCACCGTGGAGACCTGCCCGCACTACCTGACGCTCGTCGCCGACTCCATTCCTAACGGCGCCACTGCGTACAAATGCTGTCCGCCCATCCGCGAGATCGGCAATCGCGAACAGCTGTGGGAGGGGCTGATCGACGGCACCATCGACTACATCGCCTCGGACCACTCACCCTGCACCCTCGACCTGAAGGATCTGGAGAACGGCGACTTCAGCGTCGCCTGGGGCGGGATCGCCTCGGTACAGCTGGGGCTCTCCCTGGTCTGGACGGAGGCGCGGCGGCGGGGCCTGGCGCTTGATCAGGTGATCGACTGGATGGCCGCTCGTCCGGCCGACCGGCTGCGGCTGCGCTCCAAGGGCAGGATCGCCCTCGGCTATGACGCCGACCTGGCGGTGTTCGCACCGGATCAGGCCTACGTGGTGAACGCCGGGAAGCTGCACCACAAGAACGCGATCACCCCCTACGAGGGCAAGGTCGTGTCCGGCGTGGTCCGCCGCACCTTCGTCCGCGGGACCGAGGTGGACTTCACCACCCCGCACGGCAAGCTCCTCCGCCGCGGTATCGATTGAGTTAGCACCTGCTGCGAGCAGCTCTAGTCAAGATTGCTGCGAGCAGCACCATGAAAATTGTGGGATAGATGAGCCGGCTCGCGGAAACCCAGGATGGCCTCGACCATGGTGGCGGCTCGGACGGCGCTGGTCACGTCGTGCATGCGCAGGATCCGGGCGCCCTGCAGTGCGCACACCGTGGCGGCGGCGATCGAGGCCGAGCCGCGGTCCGGCTTGCGGAGACCGGCGGCCTCTCCGATGAAGTCCTTGTTGGACACCGCCGCCAGCAGCGGAAACCCGAGTGCGGCGATCTCGTCGAGCCGGCGGGTCAGCTCCAGGGAGTGCCGGGTGTTCTTGTTGAGGTCGTGGCCGGGGTCGATCACGATCCTCTCCTCGCCGATGCCGCAGGACAGGGCCAGCTCGACTCGTTGGGCGAGCCGATCACGCACCTCGGTGACGACGTCGACGTAGGCCGGTCGGCTCAGGTGCTGCTGCGGTTCGGCCAGGCTGTGGGTGATCACCAGTGTCGCGCCGGCAGCAGCCACCGCCTCGCCGAGCGCTCGATCGTGCAGACCGCTCGTGTCGTTGATCACCGACGCTCCCGCGGCCAGACCGGCCGCGGCCACCGAGGCCCGGGTCGTGTCGACTGAGATCACGACGTCACTGGCGGCCGCGACCGCCTCGACCACCGGAACGACCCGCCTGATCTCCTCCGCCTCGCTGACCCGGACGGCGTCCGGGGAGAACGGCACCCCGCCGATGTCGACCCAACCCGCACCGGCCGCCGCCGCCGCCAGCGCCGCATCGACCGCCGCCGCCAGGGCAAGAGTGCGGCCGGCGTCATAGAACGAGTCCGCGGTCCGGTTGACGATACCCATCACGACGATCTGTCGTGAGAAGTCGAATCGGCGCCGGCCGATCGAACGCCTTGGATTGGCGAGCGGCGGGAGGACGATCACGCCGCCCAGTCTGACCTACCCGACGGGGGCCGGCTCCGGAGTGCGGGTCTGCGCCGGCAGGACGTGGTCCTTGAGTTTGTCCGTGCTCAGGCAGAGCGAGCAGACCACCGAATCGTGGGTCTCGCAGGCCATCATGTCCGGACGCTCGTACTCCTGACGGCAGACGTGGCAGGTCAGCACGTAGTCCGACGGGTTCCCGTGCTCGTCGTACATCGGCAGGTCGATCCCGTCGTCGGTCCGGCGCAGGTAGAACCTGCCCTGGGTGGCGAAGGCGAGCACGGGCGGAAGCACCAGCGCGAGACCGATGGCCACCAGCGGCGAGTACGGCTGGATGGCGGGTCCCAGTGCGCCGAAGAAGGCCATGATCGACACCCCGGCCGCCACCAACATCGAGCCGAAACCGACCGGGTTGATCGCGTACAGCATGCCGCGCCGGAATTCCGGCTTCAGCGGCGACAGTTTGAACAGGTACTTGTTGAGGGTGATGTCGGAGGCCACCACTACGATCCAGGCCATGCCGCAATTGGCGTAGAAGCCGAGGATGGTGTTGAGGAAGTCGAACATGTTGGCTTCCATCAACACCAGAGCGATCAACAGATTGACCGCCAGGAACACGATCCGCCCCGGGTAGCGCTTGGTGATCCGAGTGAACGAATTGGTCCAGGCCAACGACCCCGAGTAGGCATTGGTCACGTTGATCTTGATCTGGCTGATCACCACCAGGATCACGGCCAGGGTGACCGCCAACCAGACCGGCATCATGTCCTGGTAGATCTCCAGGAACTGGTAGACCGGTTGGTTCGCCACCTCGGCCCCGTCGGTGACGGTCGAGATGATGTAGACGGCCAGGAACAGACCGATGACCTGCTTGATCGCGCCGAAGAAAACCCAGCCGGGACCGGCCAAGATCATCGCCGTCCACCAGCGCCGCTTGTTCTCCGGCGTGCGGGGCGGCATGAAACGCAGGTAGTCGATCTGTTCGGCGATCTGCGCGATCAGGGACAGACACACACCGGCGGCCAACATGATCGAGCCGAGATTGGTGGCACCGTTGCCGTTCTCGCCCTGATAGGAGAAAAAGGTGCCGACCGACTCCGGATGGCTGAACAGCAGGTAGGCGAACGGGATGACCATCAGCAACAGCCACAACGGGGTGGTCCACAGTTGGAGCTTCGAGAGCACCTTCATGCCGTAGATGACCAGCGGGAAGATGATGATCGTCGACACCGCGTACCCGGCCCACAACGGCACCCCCAGCCCGAGTAGCAGGCCCTGGGCCATGATCGACCCCTCGAGCGCGAAGAAGATGAAGGTGAACGTTGCGAAGATGATGTTGGTCACCACGGAGCCGTAGTAGCCGAACCCACTACCGCGGGTGATCAGATCGAGATCCAGGTTGTAGCGGGCGGCGTAGTACGCCAGCGGGAACCCGGTCAGGAAGATCACCACGGTGAAGATGGCGATGCCCCAGAGCGCGTTGGTCGTGCCGTATGAGATGCCGATGTTCGCGCCGATGGCGAAGTCGGCCAGATAGGCAATCCCGCCGAGCGCCGAGATCGCCACCACGCCAGGAGACCATCGGCGGTAATGCCTCGGTGCGAACCTGAGGGTGTAGTCCTCCAGCGTCTCCTTCGTCGCCTGGCTCCCCACCAGAGCGTGATGTTCGTGACTCGCTTCAGTGGTGATCTCGTTCGACATGATTCCTCCTGTGGCCAGCCGTCGGCCTACACGCCAGGGCTTCGCGATCACTTTCGCGCACGTCGAATACGTCCACATTCCGCCCGAGTTTCAACGACGTTTCGGCCCGATTCACCGGAAATGAGTGCAGAACGGGCCGTCATCTCAACTTAAGAACCGCGAAAACCTTGCCAGCCGGAGAAAAACCTTCGTACATTGACTCCGATCGTGTTCTTCCCCGAGCCGGCGATCTCGAGATGGTCGCTGGCACAGTCTCGGAAGGGGTCGCCATGCCCCGCCGTTCGGTCGTTCCGCTCGTCGTGGCCGTGCTCGGACTCGGCGTGATGCTGTCTGCCGTGGCGCCGGCTCACGCCGCTCGAGACGGGTGGGCCGACCTCCGATTCTCCGGCGAACCCAACCGCTACTTCGGGACCATGACGCAGCAACCCACCGGCTTCCCCCGAGCCCACTTCGTCAGCGACTCCGCGGCTGGCAGTGTCGGGCGGCAGTCTGGTGCGTCCACGTTCGTGCCGGCGTCCAGTGCCGTAGGTCAGCTCTACGGCAGCAGCCGGAACAGGCCCTACCTCAACCTCCGGCCCAACACCCAGAACGGCTCGGGGGTGCCGGGCATCTCCACCACCACCTACACGTTCGAGCGACCGACTCCGGCCACCGGATGGACCTTCGTGCTGGGCGACATCGACGCCGACCAGGTGACGATCACCGGTACCGACCGTGACCGTCGGGCCGTGGATCCGAGTGCTTTCGGTTTCCGCTCGGCATTCAATTACAGCCGTAGAAACGGGGACGGTCCATCGTGGAATTCAGCCACCGGGGTTCTTCGTGGTAACCCGAAAGCCGATGACACGGTGGGCGCATCCGCCTGGTTCGAACCGACTCTTGCGCTGACCAGTCTGACCTTCGCATTCGAGCGACGGGCCGGCTTTCCGACGTATCAGACGTGGTTCTCGGCTTTGGCCCGCGGCCTGACCGGCACGGTCGATGCGCCGGAATCAACCCAAGCCGGGGTCACGCTGAGGCTTTACGACCCCGAGGGAAAAAGGGTCGGTGAGGCCAGAACCGACCGGAACGGCAATTACAGCTTCCCGAGGCAGGCCACCTACGCCGGGTACCGCATCGCGCTGGTGCTGCCTACTGGTCTCACCTCGGACGCCCCGTTGACCCGGTCGGTCGATTTGAGCACCACCAGCCAGCGAGTCGACTTCACCCTCCGAGGGATCGAGCAGCCTGCCGCTCGCGGCACGGTGCTCGATGACGTCGGAAAACCGATGCCGGGCATCACCCTGACTCTGAGTGGACCCGGTGGCAGCGAGCGATCCACGGTCACGGACGCCGTCGGCCGCTACGTCTTGGATGGTTTGCCGGCCGGCGGCTATCAACTGAGCGCCACCGGCCCGCCGGGTACGACGGTCTCGCCGGCGAAGAGCTTCGACGTCGTCGAGGCGCCTGTCGAAGATCTCGACTTCGTCGTCACCGCCGCTGCCACGGGCTCGGCGTCCGGACAGGTGGCAAGATCGACTCGGGGCGGTCAGCCGCTGGCCGGCGCCCTTATCACCGTCACCCGCCGTAGCGCTCCCGAGTCTGCCGCATCCCTGGTTCGCACCGACCGCCGAGGAAATTGGAAGCTGACCGGGCTGCCTTCCGGCGACTACCGCGCACGGGTGACCGTGCCGGACGGTGCCCGAGCGCAAGGGGCTTCATCCCAGAGCTTTACGATCCCAGACCGAGGTGGCCCGCGGTACGACGTGAACTTTGTTCTCGGGTTCCCAAGTCGGCAAACCTTCAGTGCCTCGGGTGTGGTGACCGACAGCAAGGGTGCACCCTTGGCCGGCGTCAAGGTGATCATCACCAATCCAGCGACGGACGTCGGGAGGGCAACGACCAGCGACGACAAGGGCCGTTGGACGGCCACCAGGCTGACTCCGGCCGCCGGATGGACCGCCGCCGCAACACCGCCCGCCGGTTATCAAGCAGTTCCACCACTGACGTTCGACATCGACGACCGCGACGTGGCCGGCCAGAATTTTGTGCTGCCGCTGATCGTGCCCACCGCAACCCCAAGCACGGCGTCCCCGACCCCAACCACGACGCCGACCCCGACGCCCACCCCGACCCCCACCCCAACCCCCACCCCAACCCCAACCCCCACCCCAACGCCGACCCGCACCACAACACCGACGCCCACTCCGACCCGCACAACAACACCGTCACCGAGTCCGACCAGTTCTCCGAGCGCCACCGAGACTCAGATCGCGCCGAACGACCCGGTCTCGAGTGTGCCCCCGTCGACCGGTCTGGCCGACACGGGCGGTCCGGGCCTGATGGTTCTCGTGGGCGCGCTGCTGTTACTCGTCGCAGGCATGACCCTGACCATCACGAGTGTGCGTCGCCGCTGAGTTGCTGACCGTTCAGCGCCGGGTCGGGCGGAGCAGGGGCGCGAGTAGCTCGACGGTACGCTCGCGCGCCGGCATCCGGTCGCTGGGGTCATCGGCCGACGGTCCGGCGATCGGGTTGATCATGACCTCGTCCACCGCGTAGGTGTCGGCGAGGAGAGTCAGGCGGGCCGCCACCGACTCCGCAGTGCCGACCACCCAGTTGCGCAGCATCTCGTCCGCCAGTCCTTGGTGCGCCGGCGATAGCTCCACCCCGGCGGCCTCCTCGACGGTGAGGCCAGGTCCCAGGGCGCCGCCGGTACGGAGGGCGATCATGGCCAGCAGCTGGGGCCGGACGGAGCGTTGGGCGGCCGCATCGGACTCGGCTGCGGCCACGTTCACGGTCAGGAACGTCTCCGGTTCGAGCAGCTGCTCCGAGGCGCGGAAGGTTGTCCGGTACAGCTCGAGCGCCTCCGCCGTGCCGCGTCCGGAGAAGTGGTGGGCGAACACGTACGGGAGCCCCTGCTCCGCGGCCACCCGGGCCGAGTAGTCGGAGGAGCCCAACAGCCAGACCTGCGGCACGCTGCTCGCTTGCGGGGTCGATCGGAGCAGATAGGTGCCGCCCTGCACCTGGAGACCGACACCCTGCGGGCTGAGCATGGCCAGCAGCTCAGCCACATGGGCGTCGAACCGGGATGCGTCCGCGGTCTCTGGTCCGGCGTGGCGAAGAGCCCAGTTCGTCACCGGGTCACTGCCCGGCGCACGCCCCAGTCCGAGGTCGATCCGGCCCGGATGAGCCGCCTCGAGCAGGGCGAATTGCTCCGCGACAACCAGCGGGGCGTGGTTGGGCAGCATCACCCCACCCGAGCCGATCCGCATCCGCTCGGTGGCCGCGGCGATCATGGCGATCAGTACTGGGGGGTTCGTCGAGGCGATGGCCGCCATGTTGTGGTGCTCGGCGACCCAATATCGGTGCACGCCGGCAGCGTCGGCCCGCCGCGCCAGAGCCAGGGTCGCGGCCAGCGCGTCACCAGTGCTCTGACCGGCGCGGACGGGGATCAGGTCGAGAACGGACAGGCGGAGTGGACGCGAGAAGGTCATCGGCAGCTGCAACCTCGCCGACGGTGCCTCCTATTCCGGCTCCTAGTGCGACCGGAGAAGGGAGTAGTCGAACCGCATCCGGTGGGTGCCATCGGCGTCGATCGTCAAACGGCCCGAGCCGCTGATCCCGGCCAGCCCGCCCGTCCCGCTGTCGGGCACAATCAGGAATGTCTCGTTGAACCGGTCGGACCCGGTGGTCGAGGCCACGTGCAGGAAGTTGAAGGTCCCGGTCGCCCCGTTGATCGATCCCTCGAAGGACTCCAGCGCGAGATACGTGCCGGTGCCGCTTTCCGTGTCGTACGCCGACGAGAAGATCGCGACCGACCGCCCGGACACGTCGCCGCTGAACGTTTTCTCCAACGTCGCCACACTTGTGGTCAGCGCCGTCCGGATCGCTGTCTCGCCCAGATCCACCGGGGAATGACCGACCACCTCGAAAGTGCAATCGGCTTCTGAACTCACCATGCTGCTCTGCTCACGGATTCGAGCATGACAGAGGCCACGGACACCACGACCCTGCCCGGTCGGGCAGGGTCAGAGGTGCAGGTGGTCATGGGTGGAGGTGGCGGGAATCGAACCCGCGTCCTCGAGCGACGATCCAGGACTTCTCCGGGCGCAGCTGACTAGCCGTTTTCTCGGCCCCTGCGCTCGCGCCAGCACGTCGCAGACAGGCCCAGTCTCAGTTGATGTTCCCGTTAGGCCCTGAGACGGTTCCTAACAGGTAAGCCTCCTAGATGAGGCCAGGATCCGGGACGGAGGCACGCCCGGGCTGACCTTCACTCTGGCTGCTCAGGCAGCGAGAGCGAATGCGGACTTTTTAGAGTCGGCACTTGTTGGTTCCCAAGGGACATTAACGAGTTGACCTTGGATTCTCGGCCCGCTTCTCCTGGGTCTACCGACCCGAGTCGAAACCGATCACCCCCTGTTGAGTTGTACAGCTTGGCCACTCTACCGTGTGCCAACTCCGGCAGCGCGCGCATTCTTCCCTGCTGGCGCCAAGTTGACCGAGTGACGACCACCCGAGCCTCCCGCGCTGTTCGGGCCGATCGGTGTCAGCGCTCGGACAGGGCCTCGACCTTGATCACGTGCTTGACCGGGTTCTTCCAGTTCTCGCCCTGCAGCGCCTTGGCTCCGCCGACGATCGTCAACACCAGCCAGCCGACGAACAGCAGCGGCACCAGCAACTCGAAGATCGTCAAGTCGGTGATGCCTGCGGCGATGATGGTGCCGATGCCGGCCACCGTGGAGATGAGTTGGAAGTTGAAGGCCTTCGCGGCCTCTCGGCGGGGATAGCTTCCCGGAGAAGTCAGGGCGAAGACGAGGAGCGGGCCGAGCAACCACAAGACGAACGGGGAGAAGTGGGCCACCGCGGCCACCCCACGCCCGGCCTGGGTCCGGGTCTCCGGACGGAGCAGCGGCTGATAAGCGGGATGGACCCCGAGCGCCTGCGACGGCGCAGCCACCTGTACCAGGCCGAAGAAGGCTTCGTTGAGTTCCTTGCGGGTGCTCGCCGAGATGACCTGCCCGATCCGGGCGTCGAACTCTGTTTCGCTGATGCGGCCGTCGGCGTAGGCCTCCTGCAGCCAGTTTTCGGCCCGGTCGCGTTGCTCGGGCGTAACAGGAAGACGCAGGCTCGGGTGCTCAAAGGTGGCGGTCATGGCGACCAGCTTCGTCGCTTCGAGAGCCGGCCACCATCGGGCGATCCCCCGGCGTCACCCGGAGCCGACCTCCAGGCCGGGCGTTGGCGAGGCTAGGTTGGGTCGCCATGAGTGAGAAACCAGAAGTGGACTTCCCCGACTTCCCGCCGCCGACCGAGCTCCAGCTGAGTGACCTGACAGTCGGGGATGGGGCCGAGGCGACCCCGGGTGCCCAGGTGAGCGTGCACTACGTAGGGGTGGCGCACAGCACGGGCGAAGAGTTCGACTCCTCATACAATCGCGGGACGCCGTTGGACTTCCCCCTGGGGGCCGGGCGGGTCATCCCGGGCTGGGACTCCGGGGTGGCCGGGATGAAGGTCGGTGGTCGTCGCCAGCTCGTCATACCACCGCATCTGGCGTACGGCGACCGCGGCGCGGGCGGGGTGATCAAGCCCGGCGAGACCTTGATCTTCGTGGTCGATCTGGTCGACGTGCGCTAGTTGTCCGTTCGCTCCGGATCCGGCTCGCTCGGGGTCGTGGGCTCGGGCGATCTACCAGCTGCCGCCTCCGCCGCCGCCACCACCACCACCGGAGAATCCTCCCCCGCCGAACGAGCTGCCACCGCCGAACCCTGAGCCGCTGCTTCCCGCGGACGGAGCCGGTGTGGCGGCCGAGGTCAGGCTACTGGTGAGGAACGAGGTGTTGAACGCGCCCAGGTGGTAGTTGCCGACGTACCAGTAGGGTGTCACGTCCGGCAGCCGGCCCATGGCCACGAGATCGCCGCAGATCTTGGCCCAACGGTCGGCCAACTCGAAGATGATCGCCCACGGCAGGTACTTCGAAAAGATGTCCTCGCCCTCTTCGAAGCGCAGCTGATCGGCCTCGGCGGTAGCCAGGTAGATCCGGAACCCCTCCACCTGATCGGTCACCGCGCGACCGTCGGCGGTTCGCTGACCGCGACGCAGTTTGAACCGGATGACCAGCCAGGTGATGATCACCGGCAGCAGCGGCAACAGGAACAACAACACCCAGGCACCGACCGCGAAGATGCCGAAGGCCGCGAAGGCGATGGCCCCGAACCCGATCCCGCCGGCGGTGGTCGCCGACGGGACTTTGCGGAACCAGCCGCGACTGGCGACCTGGTTCTGCACCGAGGTCTGCAGGAGCTTGTGCGCGGTGGTCAGACTTCCCTGCGCCGACAGGTCGGCCTCGGCACCAGGCGGCTCGCCGTAGAACAACGCGTTCAGCAGCACCATCTCGTGCGGAGCGGCGGCCCGGTTCGGGTCGACCAGAGTGACCCGGAATTCCTTGTCCCCCGTGCTCTGGACCGTCAACGCTCCCCGGACGGCCAGATCGATGATCGTGGCGGCGGTCTCCCGGACGTCGACCTGGCCATCGACGACCAGCCCGGCTTCGGCGACCGGGATGTGAGGCGGGGAGAAGGCGACCGGGATCTCGATGTCCGGATCGTGGGCCACCACGTGTGCCTGCTGTCCCGCCAGCGGGGTCGTTCCGGGCGCCAGTCCCGCGTACCGCTCATCGCGGCCGTTCTTGCGCCACCACAGGAACCCCACGATCGGGGATCCGATGGTGAGAGCCGCGCCGCCGACGCCCAGGGCGATCAGTCCGGCCCGTTCGGCAGCGGTCAGCTGAGAGCCGTCCGGTTCCAGGTGGGGCTTGTTGTCGGAGACCAGGCCCGAGGCGATCTTGACCCCGATCGTGACCCCCTCGCCCGGCGGCACGTCGGTGGCGCTGAACTCGGCGATCTCGTCGGCGTTGATCCGGCCGGTGCAGGTCTGTTTGCTTTGGGCCGCCCCGACGAAGCAACTCACTTCCTGAGCGCCGCCGGGCACCCGCGCGCTGATCTCGAGACGAGCGATGGTCGCTTTCCAGTCGAACCCGGTGGCGTCCCAGTAGAACTCGTCGTAGCCCGGGAAGGAGCGCATCGCTCCCCGGACCTCGTAACCGATCACGTACGTCGCCGTGTCGGCCGAGATGGTCTCGTCCGGGTCGCCGATCCGCAGCCGTAGTTGCTCCTCGCGACCCCCTTTGGCCTCGGACGTGTTGGAGCTGAACTGGTCGGCGACGCCGTCGGAGGCCTCCACCGTGATGTTGGTGATCGAGTAGACGGCGTCCTGGGTCTGGTCGTACGGCTCCCGAGTGATGAAGTAGCGCTCGATGCCATGCCGGCCCGAATCGTCACCGAAGCGGTAAACGATCGTTTCCCTTGCGCGCAGCACCCCTTCGGGCGTCATCTCGTAGTCGATCGTGAACGAATCGATCTGATCGCCGGACGCCGCCCAGGCCTTGGCCGGCCCAGCCACCTCGGCGCCGACGACGAAGGCGAGTCCGAAGCAGAACGCGAGCAGGAGGCGCAGCACCCGCGCACCTGAAGGGCGCGCCATCTCAGGCGCCCCGGTTCCGGCTGGCCAGAGCCCGCTCCGCCTCCCGTTTGGCTTCCCGCTGGGCCAGTGACTGCCGTTTGTCGTACTCCCGTTTGCCGGTGGCCACGGCCAGTTCCACCTTGGCCCGCCCGTCGACGAAGTAGAGGGCGAGCGGGACGAGCGTGCTGCCCTTGGTGTCCAGTTCCCGGGCGATCTTGTCGATCTCGCGACGATGCAGCAGCAGTTTGCGGGTGCGTCGGGCCGTGTGGTTGGTCCAGGTGCCGTGGCTGTACTCGGGAATATGCGCCGCGCGGAGCCACACTTCGCCTTCGTCGACCGTGGCGAAGGCGTCCGCCAGGGTGGCGCGGCCCTCGCGTAGGGACTTCACCTCCGTCCCGCTGAGCGCGATGCCGGCCTCGAACGTTTCGTGAATGTGGAAGTCGTGGCGAGCCTTGCGATTCTGCGCCACGACCTTGCGACTGTTCTCCTCACGCATGGCTCAATCTTCCCCCGGCCCGGGGGTCTTCGGTGCGACCGGGGGAATCAGAACCAGGACATCGGGTTGGTACGGTCACCGTCCAGCCACACCATCAGATGCAGGTGGCAGCCGGTGGAGTATCCGGTGCTGCCGACGTACCCGATGATCTCGCCCTTGCTCACCCGTTCACCGACACTCACCGTGTACCGGCTGGCGTGGTTGTAGCCGGTGGTGACGAAGCGGCCGTCGATCGTTCCGTGGTCGATCATCAGCCGGTTGCCGTAGCCGGAGTTGAAGTAGCGCTCGGCCACCCGGCCCTTGTACGGGGCCCGCAGCGGGGTGCCGCAGGAGGCGCCGAAGTCGGTGCCGTCGTGCAGCTTCCAGTACTTCAGGATCGGATGGAACCGCATCCCGTACGGAGAGGTGACGTTGGCCCGGACCGGGTAGGAGAAGCCGTGCGAGGCACTCGAGCCGCTGGATCCGCCTGAGCTCTTGCGCTTCTTCTTGGCCTGGGCAGCCTTCTTCTTGGTACTGCTCTTCTTCGCCTTGGTCGGCTCGCGATCATCGGACGCGTTGGACTCCGACCGGTTGGCCCGGGCCGCCTTCGACTGGGCCCGCCTGGCCTTCGCCTCGGCCCGACGTGCGTCCGCAGCCGCCTCCCGCTGTGCGCGCTCCGCCCGGAGTCGCGTCGCCTTGACCTTGGCGCGACGCACCACGCGGGCCTTGTCCCTGGCCCTTTCCGCGGCTCGCTCCGCGGCGATGCGGGCCCGTGCCGCCTCCGCCCGTGCCCGTGCGGCCTCCGCTCGTACGGCCGCAGCACGGCGAGCGGCGGCGGCTTTGGCGGCCGCGACCCGGCGGGCGGCGGCGGCTTTGGCGGCCGCGATCCGGGCGGCGATCCGCTGCTCGACCGAAACCCGCTCGGCGTCCAGCTGGGCGTATCGGCGGCGGTCGGTGGCGACATCATCGGCAGCCGCGGCTCGAAGCGCACGTCGCCGATCGAGCAACCGGCTGACCGTGGCGGTCTGAGTCGCGGCCCGGCGCTCCAAGACCCTGGTCGCCGACAGGTTGTCGGCGGCTACCTTGCGGTCCGCTGCGACCTGCCGTTCGAGACCCGCCGCCTTGACCCGAGCCGCCTCCAGCTGGCGTCGCAATTCGGTCAACCGATCGATCTCGTGGGACGCGGTGTCGAACAAGGTGGTCGACCACTGCAGTCGCGTCTGCAGATCGGCGGTGGAGCGACTCTCGATGAGGAGCGCGAGCGGCAACAGGTTGGTCTGCTGCTGGTACTGATCGCGGACCATCTCGCCGGCCAGGGCGTCCTGGGCATCGAGCTTCTGCTGAGCCACGACGACCGCAGCCTTGGCGCGGACCAGATCCGCCCGGGCTCTGGTGAGCCTGGCGGCCATCCGCCGATCGCGCTCGGCGGCCGCCGCCAACGCGCGACGGGTCTGGGCCAACGCGGCCTTGGCCGCCTGCAGCTGGGACTGGGTGCGGTCCACGGCCACCGCTGCGCGGCGCAGCGCCGTGGACGACTCGTTCAGGCTGCTGCGCGTGCTGGCGATCTGCGCCTTGAGATCCTCACGCCGGTCGGTCAGGTCGTCGGCAGCGGACAATTGAGCAGACAGCGACAAACTGACCGCAGTGCAGATGGCAACCGCCGCCAGCGTGCGCAGCGCGCGGCGAGCGCCGACGCCGACCGCGGTTTTGGCCGGCAGAGGGCGCACAGTATTACCTTCGGACGTCGGTGAGCGTCGGAGTTCGGAACTCCTGCTCACCTGCGCGAAGCGACCGGTCGTATCAGGTCCTTCGCTGTCATCCGGAACGACCAAGCGGTCGTAGGGAAGATCCGGAACCACAGCTTTCCCCAATCAATTTGAGCCTCAAACCCAGGTTTGGGACCTCAACATGTGACCGAGATTCACACTCTTCTCATCACACCCTTAAGTACTTCCTGGTTGTTATCAGCGTGGGAATGATAGACAGGACGAGTCCGACGACCGCAACCCCCACCATGGCCAACACGGTCTGGTTCCACCCGATCCAGGGTAAAGACTGGATTGAGACTTCAGCCTTACGCTTGATGACAAAGTAGACGCCAGAGGCCAGTGTGGCGCATGCGAGTAGGGCTCCGAGGAGTGCCGCGATGACGGCCTCGAAAAGGAATGGCAACGTTATGTAGAGATTGCTCGCTCCGACCAGACGCATGATGCCTATCTCTCGGCGACGAGCGAAGGCGGCCAGCCGGATTGTATTGCCGATCTGCAAGGCCGCCGCGAAGAGCAGCAGCGCGGACGCGATGATCGTCCCCCACTGCAGCAAATTCAGCCAGCTGAAGAACGGATCCAGATACCGCCGCAGATCCTGCACAGTTTGCACGCCTTTCAGCCCGACCACCGAGCTGACCACCCCCTCGTATTCCTCGGGATTCTTGAGTTTGACGCGGAACGATTCCTGCATCTCATCCACGGTGAGCGAATCCTGAATGGGATTGCCTTCGTAGGCTTTCTGGAACTCCTCGTACGCCTGTTGCTTGCTCTCGAAGAACACCCCACCGGGTGCCACCTCGGGATTCGCCTCCAGCGTGGTCTGGATGGCGTTCGTCTGCGCCTGAGTCACACTCTGACCCGGTTCGCACTGCTCGCCCCGAGTCACCGGGGTGCACAAGAAGACGGAAATCTCGATCTTGTCGTACCACCGACCCTTCATCAGGGCGACCTGCTGGTTGGCCAGGAGGCCCGCGCCGAACAGCGACAACGAGACCCACATGGTCATCACCACCGCCAGCGTCATGGTCAGGTTCTGACGCAGACCGCTGAAGGTCTCGGAGAAGATGTGGCGGAAACGCATGCTCTAGCAGTCCTTGGTGTTGGTCACTCGGGCGCCGGTCACTGGTATCCGTAGACGCCGCGGCTCTGATCCCGAACCACCTCGCCGTCGTCGAGTTCGATCACCCGCTTGCGCATCTGGTCGACGATCGTCGAGTCGTGGGTGGCCATCAAGACGGTGGTGTCTGCCCGGTTGATCCGGTCGAGCAACTTCATGATGCCGACGCTGGTCGCGGGGTCCAGGTTGCCGGTCGGCTCATCGGCGATCAGGATCATCGGCCGGTTGACGAACGCTCGAGCGATGGCGACCCGCTGCTGTTCGCCGCCGCTGAGCTCTTCGGGGAGCCGGCCGCCCTTGCCGTCCAGGCCGACGAGATCCAACACCTCGGGGACGACCCGCTTGATGGTGGCGGACGGCTTGCCGATCACCTGCAGCGCGAAGGCGACGTTCTCGGTCACCGTCTTGTTGGGCAACAGCCGGAAATCCTGGAAGACGGTACCGATCTGTCGCCGCATGCTGGGGATCTTCCAGCTGTGCAGCTTGTTCAACTCGCGCCCGGCAACGAACACCTTGCCCTTGGTCGGCCGTTGCTCGCGCAGGATCAACCGAAGGAAGGTGGACTTGCCGGAGCCCGATGCGCCGACCAGGAAGACGAATTCGCCCTTCTCGATCTCGACGTCGACATCAGCCAACGCGGCTCGGCGCTGCCCGTCGTAGACCTTGGACACATCTTCGAATCGAATCACTTCTCAAGCCTCGGCCGGATAGACAACTCCGCGCATGCTCACGGCACCAGGGACGGCCAGCACCGAGTGTAAGTGAACGACTTGTGATTTCTGGGGTCACGAAATGACCGCGCGTGGCGGGATCAGGCCGGCCAGGTCGGGCGGGCTTCGTCCGGCCGGGCCGATTCGTACCAACGGGAGATCCGCAACAACGCCACATCGCCGAAGCGTCGGCCGGCGAGCTGCAGCCCGATCGGCCGGCCGTCCCGGGTGCTGCCCGCGTTGACCGTCGCCGCCGGTTGCTCGGAGAAGTTGTACGGCGCGGTGTAACCGATGTGCGCCATCGCGGTGCCCGGGTCGTTGGTTGGTCCGTGCCACTCGGCCGGAAACGCCGCGACCGGAGCCACCGGTGAGAGGACGACGTCGAAGCCGTGGGTCGCGGCCAACGTCACCCGCCGGATCTCCTGCACGGCGTGGTACGCCTCGATGACGGCGGAACCCGGCAGTTCGGCAGCCGCGGCCGCCCAGTCGACCAGATACGGCAGGACGGCCGCCCGCGAAGCCTCCGGCAACGCCTCCAACGCTTGCCACGCTCGCGCTCGCCAGAACGTGTCCAACTGTTCCAGCAGGTCCGGCGCGAAGAAGGGATCGACCTGCTCGACGGCGGCGCCGGCCTCGGCGAAGCACTCGGCGACCCGGTCGACGGCCGCGGCCACCTCGGCGTCCGTTGCCATGCCGCTCCCGGCGTCGGTGTGGACACCGACCCGGAGTTGCTTGACTCCGGCGTCGGTGAGCGGCTGCTGCCAGACGATGGCCCACGGCTGTTCGGGGCGGTGCAGATAGGTGTAGTCCCGGTGCAGCGGATCCTCGCGGGCCAACACCTGCATGAGTAGCGCGACGTCGTCGACGGACCGGGCCAGCGGTCCAATCGCCCGGCCCTGGTAAGGCGGGTCGACCGGAACGGTACCGAAGCTCGGCTTCAGTGAAGCCAATCCCGTCCACCCGGCGGGCAGCCGGACCGAACCGCCGATGTCACTCCCGATGTGCAACGGGCCGAGGCGGGCGGCCGCGGCCGCTCCGGCGCCGGCGCTGGAACCGCCCGGAGTCCACTCCGGGTTCCAGGGACTGCGGGTCACCCCGTGCAGACTCGAGACGCCGCTGGACAGCATCCCGAGATCGGGCATCACGGTCTTACCGAGGCGGACCCCGCCAGCTGCGCTCACCAGGGTTGCGACCGGTGCGTCGGTGTCTGCCGGCCCGGCGTCGGCGTACGCGGCAGTGCCGGCCGGACAGGGCGTGCCCTGCGTGGCGATGTTCTCCTTGCAGGTGACCGGGACGCCATCGATCACACCCCGCCCGAACGCACCCCCGGGCGACGCCGGTCCGGTCCGCCAGCGTTCCGTACTGGCCTTGGCCTGCATCGACGCCAACTCCTGCTCGCGGACGTAGAACGCGTTGAGCGTCGGTTCCTGCTCGTCCATCCGCCGGTGGACCGCCTCCAGCACCTCCGCCGGCGTGAACTGGGCGGCGGCGTACCCGCGCAACAGCTCGTGGGCGGACATCGAGACCAAGTCGGTCGGTTCGGCGTCGTGCACTACTCCTCCGCCGGCCCGACTCAGCCGTGGACGGATTCGCCGGTCTTGCGCCAGCGGATACCGGAGTCGATGAAGCCGTCCAGGTCACCGTCGAACACCGCGTCCGGGCTGGATTCTTCGTAGTCGGTCCGCAGGTCCTTGACCATCTGGTACGGGTGCAGCACGTAGGAACGCATCTGCGATCCCCAGCTGTTGCTGCCGTCGCCCTTGAGGGCGCTCATCTCCGCCTCCCGGTCCTGGCGGGCCTTCTCGAGCAGCCGCGACTGCAGGACGCGCAGCGCGGCGGCCTTGTTCTGCAGCTGCGACTTCTCGTTCTGGCAGGAGACCACGATGCCGGTCGGCAGATGGGTGATCCGGACGGCGGAGTCGGTGGTGTTGACACTCTGCCCACCCGGGCCGGAGGAACGGAAGACGTCGATCCGCAGATCGGACTCGGGGATGTCGATGTGGTCGGCCGCCTCGGTGACCGGCAGTACTTCGACTCCGGCGAACGAAGTCTGCCGACGGCCCTGGTTGTCGAACGGTGAGATCCGGACGAGCCGGTGGGTGCCCTGCTCGACCGACAACGTCCCGTACGCGAACGGCGCCTTCACCTGGAAGGTGGCCGACTTGATGCCGGCCTCCTCCGCGTAGGAGGTGTCGTAGACCTCCGTCGGGTAGCGATGCCGTTCCGCCCAGCGGAGGTACATCCGCAACAGCATGGCGGCGAAGTCGGCCGCATCGACTCCCCCGGCCTCCGACCGAATCGTCACCAGCGCTTCGCGCGGGTCGTATTCGCCGGAGAGCAGCGTCCGCACCTCCAGAGCCTCGATCGCCTCCTGGAGCGCGAAGAGCTCGGTCTCGGCTTCGGCGATGCTGGCCGGATCCCGTTCCTCCTGCGCCAGTTCGACCAAGATGCCCAGATCGTCCAGCCGCGAACGCAGACTCTCGAGCCGATCCAATTCTGATTGCAGCACCGACAGCCGCGAGGTCACCCGCTGAGCGTGATCGGGGTCGTCCCACAGGTTCGGTGCCGACACCTGCTCGGACAGCTCGGCCACCTCAGCCCGCGTACGCTCCGGATCGAGCACGGCCGTGATCGAGGTCAGAGCCTTGTCGAGCTCCGCCAAGGCAACGGGAAAATCTGGACCAGCCACAATCGTTCACTCTAACCCTCACCCGATCTGACCCGTGCCGCGTTGAGGCTTGCGCTCAGGCAGGGCGCGAGCGGGTGGCGCGGGATCAGTGTCGCCTGGACGGCGTGGTAGAGGTCGGGTTTGCCCGGCCAGACCGTGTCCGTCGGGCGGTTGGCGGGGTCGAGTTGATGGATCCAGGAACCCCGTGCGCGGTCGATGTGGTAGTCCTCGGCGAACTCCCACCAGGTCCGCGCGTGTTCGGCGAACCGGGGTTCGCCGGTCCGCCGGTACAGCGCCGCGGCTGCTGACACGGCCTCGGCGGTGACCCAGTGCATCCGGTCGGCGACGACCGGCACCCCGTCCCAGTCGGTCGTGTAGACGAAGCCAGGCCGGCCGTCGGCGAACCAGCCGTCGGCGGCCGCCCGGTCGAAGAGGCTCGCGGCGGCGGGCAGCAGCCACGCCGGCGCCGATCCGCTTCGCGACGCCTCGAGATGCAGAAGCAACCGGGACCATTCCAGCCCGTGACCGACCGTCGCCCCGTATGGCTGGAAGGGATGGTCCGGCTGGTCCCGGTGGTGCTCGAGCAGCGGCTCCCAGGCGGACGTGAAGTGTTCGGGGATCCGCCACTGACGCGGCTCGGCGAACTCGACGACGATCCGCTCGGCGATGACCAGCGCCTGATCGTGCAGGGCCGGGTCGGCGGTGGCGTCGCCGGCGGCCAGCAGTGCTTCGACGGCGTGCATGTTGGCGTTCGCCCCCCGATAGGGGTCGAGGGTGGTGAACGTCCGGTCCCAGGCGTCGACGAACATACCGGCGTCGGTGTCGAAGAAGCGGTCCTGCCACAGGGCCAGCGCCTCGACCAGGAGCTCGTCCGCGCCTGGGCGACCGGCCAGCGGAGGCCGATGCCGCGGCGAGCACCACGAACGCGTGGGCATAGCACTGCTTGGTGTCGTCGATGCTGCCGTCCGGATTGATCGCGCTGAACCAACCACCGTGGTCGGTGTCGTGCAGCCGCCCGGTCAGACCCCTGAGCGCCGCGTCGGTCAACCGGGCTGCCTCGGGTCGGCCCAGGCCGACGCCCAGAGCGTAGACGTGGGCCATCCGGGCGGTGATGTAGGTGAAGACCGGGCGGCCGAGGTCCGGCTGCCCGGCGTCGCCCAACCAGGCGGAGCCGCCGTCGGGATGCGGAAAGTTGACGCCGAAGTCGAGGAGGCGATCGGTCTCGGCAGCGAGGAGCGGCGGCATCCAGGCCGGCAGCGGGGTGGTCGGTCAGCATCAACCCAACGTAGCGAAGGACCCGGGGTCAGGCCTCCGGTGTCTGGAGGCGACCGTCGTGCAGCCGGAATCGCCGATCGGCGAGTTCGGCGAGATCGCTGGCGTGGTGGCTGACCAGGACCGTGGCGGTCCCCGCCGCCCGCAGCACGCGCCCCAACTCGGCGCGGATGCGAGCACGGGTCTGCGGATCGAAGGCGTAGAAGGGCTCGTCGAGCAGCATCAGCGCCGGGCCTCCCACAAGGGCGCAGGCCACCGCGACCCGCTGCCGCTCGCTGACCGAGAGCTCCGCGGGTCGACGATCGGCCAACGCGGTCGGCATTTCGAGGAGATCGAACATCTCGGCCACTCGGGCCGCCCCGGTGCGCCGGTTGCGCTCTCGCCTGGGCAGGCCGAAAGCGATGTTCGTGCTGACGTTGCGGTCCTCCAGGAGCGGAGCGCCTTGGGCCACCGACGCGACCGGTCGCTTGGTGGTTCCCAGGTCGATCCGATCGTCGAGCATGATCCGGCCGGCAATCTCGATCGTCCCGGTGTCGGCGGACTCGGCGCCGCTGATCAGGCGAAGCAGGGTGGTCTTGCCGATGCCGGACGGGCCGCTGACCGCCACGATCTCCCCCGTCGCGACGTCGAGGTCCAGCTGCCGCAGGACGGTGCGACCCGAGAACGACTTTCCCAGGCCGCGTACGGACAGGGCAGCACCGACCGGCGAGCGATCAGGCCGCGGTTCGGGGTTCCTCAGCCGTCAACTCCTCGACCCGTACGTACTGGTCCTCACCCTTCTCCCGCCGCGGCGGCCAGTCGTGGATCCAGATGATCACGAACGCGGCCAGCGAGCAGGCCAGCGCTAGCACGGGACCGAGGGTGAACAGCCAGACGCTGACCAGCCCCGCCGCGCATAGGGCGACGACGCCGAGGGCAGCGGTCGGGCCCAGGTGCCCGTGCCGGGCCCGCCACGCGCAATAGGCGATCCAGGGCACCATGGCCAGCAGCAGGAACACCCAGGCGAACAAGGAGTTGAGACCGGCGCCGGCGATCAACCGGACCATGGCGATCAAGCCGACGATCCCGGTCAGGACACCGAGACCCAGGGTTACGTTCTTGTTCACCATCATCACTCCCGCCGACCGCCTGTGCGTGGGCCCAACCTAGCTCAGGAACGCCTGCAGCTGATGGAACTGAGCCAGGTCGTCGCGGAAGCCGTCGGGGCTACGGAGATCGGGAACGGAATCCTCGTCGTTGATGAGGTACTCGATGGTCCGCACGATCTGGCGCTGCTGGTCGGCGGTGAAGTGCGTCCAACGGGTCATGAGGTCGCCGAGCCCGGCGTGCACCTCCAGCGCGCGCTGCAGATCCAGCTCGGGGTAGGTCCGGATTGCGCCGGTCAACATCTCGCGATGCGTCGCCAGCGTCTCGGTCAGGGCGGCCACTTCGTCGTCTGGCATCGAGCCATGTTAGTCGGCGGCAGTGTCGTGCTGGGGCTTGTGTTTGGAGCACCGCCTGAATTGGCACTAATCTGATCGGCCGGGCTCGGGAGCATAGCTCAGCTGGTTAGAGCACTTGCCTTACAAGCAAGGGGTCGGGGGTTCGAGTCCCTCTGCTCCCACCCATCTGAACTCCCCGCGGCGGATTCGTCTAGGCCGCTTGCACGGCCGCCAGATGGGCGGCGATGTCGCGAGCCTCTCCGATCTGGTTGACCACACTCCAGGTGATCCGGCCGGCGGGGTCCAGCACGAACGAACCGCGCAGGGCGCACCCCGCCTGCTCGTCGAACACCCCGTACGCCCGGGCGATCTCGCCGTGCGGCCAGTGGTCGGTGAGCAGGTCGAACGGCAACTCTTCGGTTTCGGCGTAGACCCGGAGGGAGAACATGGCGTCGCAGGAGATCGCCACGATCCGAACGTCGGCGTCCTCGAACTGCTCAGCGGCATCGCGCAGACCGCTCAACTCCCCCGTACAGATGCCGCTGAAGGCCCACGGATAGAACACCAACACGGCCGGGCGGCCGCGCAGGTCCGCCAGGTCGACGGGTTGACCATGTTGGTTCCTGGTCGCGAAGGCGGGGGCTACATCACCAACCCGTAAAGTCACCGGCGCCTCACCGACGCGAGCCTCGGGGCCGGACCAGCTTGTTGGCCGACCAGTCGGCCGAGATCGCGGCCCCGTTGGTCAGCGAGAGGCCCGCGGTGACCGCGGCCTCGGAGATGTCGGCGGCGTCGACGTAGCCGGTGCGGCCGATCTTCGGGGTCATCAGCCAGATCTGGCCGTTCGCCGTCAGGTCGGTCATCGCCTCCACCAGTCCGTCGACCAGGTCGCCGTCGTCGTCGCGCCACCAGAGCACCACCATGTCGACGGCCTCCATGGCGTCCTCGACGAGCTCGGCGTCGATGGAATCCTCGATGGCGATCCGCAGATCGTCGTCGACGTCGGTGTCCCAGCCCAGCTCCTGCACCACCAGGCCGCGGCTCATCCCGAGCTTGTCGCCCACCGCAGTCGATTGCTCCGGTGGCCCTGCCATCGCGCTCACGCCACGCCTCCCCTGCTCTGCCCGATGTGCGTCCCCGGGCCATCTGGAAGAAAGCCTGCCAGAGGCACTCCGATGGCGGAACCCCACGCCGAGGGATTGCGCAGCTTCATCGGCTGGCCGCACTGCGCAGTGCGGCGGCGGTCTCGGCGACGGCTCGAGCGTTGCCCGCGATCTGCCAGTCGTTGCCTTCGTGGCGGACGACCTCGGCGACGCCGCCCGCACCGATCACCAGCGCGGCTCCGGGGTACCAGTCCCACGGGTGGAGGTTGGCCTGCAGGAAGACGCCGAGTCGTCCGCTGGCCACGCCGGCGAGGTCGATCGAGGCCGAGCCGAGCATCCGTACCGTGGCCGCGGCCGACACCGCCGCCCGCCAGGCGGCGACCTGATCGGAATCGCGGAGGCGACGCGGATGGAAATAGGTCGCCACGGAGATCTCGGCGAGAGCGACATCGGCGATGACCGGGACCGGCTGGTCGTTCAGGGTGGTCGGCCGATCGCGGCCGCCGATCCAGAGCTGGTCCAGGGCCGGATAGAACACCGCCCCCAGCACCGGGCCGTCGGCGTCCACCAGCCCGACCGCCGAGCACCAGTAGGGGATGCCGGACAAGAAGTTGTACGTACCGTCGACCGGATCGATGTACCAGGTGCGCTCGCCCGGTCGGGCCGACCCCTCCTCGCCGACCAGACCGTCGGCCGGACGCTCGTCGTCCAATCGGCGGACCACGAGCTCCTCGGCCGCGTGATCAGCCGCGGACACCACATCGGAGACGGATGTCTTGTATTCGGTCTCCAAGCCGTCGGCCAACATGGTGGCGGCCAGCGCCCCGGCCTCTCGGACGAGGCTGGCGGCCAGGGTCTCGTCGTCCACACTCGACCCTAACCTGAACGCGGCCGGGCCGGTGCGCCGCTCAAGCCTTGGCGCACCAGGACAACAGGCGCTCGGCCGGCCAGGTGTTGATCACCCGCTCCGGATCCAGGCCGAGCGACTCGGCCCGCTCGCAGCCGTAGATCTGGAACTCGAGCTGTCCGGGCGCGTGGGCGTCGGTGTCGATGGAGAACAGACAGCCCATATCCATGGCCAGCTGCAGCAGCCTGGTCGGCGGATCCCGGCGCTCCGGGCGGGAGTTGATCTCCACCGCCACTCCGAAACTGCGGCAGGCTTCGAAGACCACCTCGGGGTCGAACGTCGACTGGGGACGGAGACCACGCTCGCCCTCGATCAGCCGGCCGGTGCAGTGACCGAGCACGTTGGTCCGCGGGTTGGCGATGGCTCCCACCATCCGATGGGTCATGGTCTCGGAATCCGAACGCAGCTTGGAATGCACGCTGGCCACGACCACATCGAGTTCGCCGAGCAAGCCGTCTTCCTGGTCGAGCGATCCGTCCTCGAGGATGTCGACCTCGATGCCGCGCAGCACCCGGAACGGCGCCAACACCTCGTTCAGATCGGTGATCACTTCCTGCTGCTCGCGCAACCGCTCCGCGGTCAGGCCGCGGGCGACCTTGAGCCGAGGGGAATGGTCGGTGATCGCGCAGTAGGAGTGGCCGAGGCCCTGCGCGGTGATCATCATCTCTTCCAGTGGACTGCCGCCGTCGGACCACAGGGAGTGGCAGTGCAGGTCACCCTTGATCATCTTCCGCATGGCCGTGCCGCCCTCGACCAGCGGCTCCTTCTCGTCCCGGAGCTTCTGCAGGTAGTCCGGCACGTCGCCGGCCATCGCCTGACTGATCACCAGCGCCGTCTTGGGTCCGATGCCGGTCACGCTGGCCCAGGAGCGTTGCCGCTGGTGATCATCGCGCTCGGTCGCCGACATCGCCGCGACGACATCGGCGGCGTTGCGGTACGCCTTGACCCGGTGCGTCTCGGACCGTACGCGCTCCAGCAGAAAGCCGATCTCTCGCAGTGCCGATACCGGATTCACTCGACCACTCCAACGACCACTCTCTCGACTCCGTCCACCGACCGCCACCACTACGCTCAGCCTATGGCGGCGACGGCACGGGGGATCAGCAAGTCTCTGCTGCCGTCGGCCAAGACTCGAGCGAGCATCGCCAAGCGGCTCGGGGCCAAGACCGGCGACATGACCACCGCGACCATCGCCGAGATGGAAGCCCGCCACCACTGGTTTCGGCGGCTGGACGCCGAGCACCGGTCGTGGATCAATCTGGTGGCCCGGGCCGGCATCGACGGCTTCGTGAGCTGGTTCGCCGATCCCGAGCCGGTCCCGCCGACGACCTCCGACGTCTTCGGTTCGGCCCCCCGCGAGCTGGCCCGCAAGATCTCCCTGCACCAGACCGTGGAACTGGTCCGCACCACCATCGACGTGGTGGAGACCCAGATCGACGAAGTGATGCCGCGGCCGGACCGGCCCATCCTGCACGCGGCCATCGTCCAGTACAGCCGGGAGGTGGCCTTCGGTGCCGCCGAGATCTACGCCCGGGCCGCCGAGGTCCGCGGCGCCTGGGACGCCCGGCTGGAGGCGTTGGTGGTCGATGCCGTTCTCCGCGGTGAAACCGACGAGACCGTCCTCTCCCGCGCGTCCACTCTGGGCTGGACGTCCGCGACCACGGTCGTGGTCGTGGTGGGTGGCGCCCCGCAGGAGGACCCGAACGCCGAGCTGGAAGCCATCCGGCACACGGCCGCCATCGCCGGCATCGACATGCTCGGCGCGGTGCAGGGCGACCGGATGATCGTGGTCCTGGGCGGGGCGGAACTCGAGTCCCCCGTTTTGACGACCGCTCTGGTCGGCCGGTTCGTCCGGGCCTTCGCACCCGGACCGGTCGTGATCGGGCCCCCGGTCGAGCACCTCATGGAGGGAGCTGCCAGCACTCGCGAAGCTCTGTCCGGGTATCGGGCCGCCGTTGGCTGGCCCGAAGCGCCGCGGCCGGTCAGCTCCCACGACCTGCTGCCCGAACGGGCGCTGGCCGGCGACGGGCACGCCCGTCGGGCCTTGGCGCGCGAGTTGTACGACCCGGTGCGCAACGCCGGCGGCGGCTTGCTGGAGACGCTGGTCACGTTCCTCGACTCCGGCTCATCGGTGGAGGCCACCGCCCGGGCTCTCTTCGTCCACGCCAACACCGTCCGCTACCGACTGCGCCGGATCCAGGAGGTCACTGATTACAGCCCGACCGACGCGCGCGACGCGTACGCCCTTCGGCTCGCCCTGACCCTGGGCCGCCTGCTCAAACCCCGGACGGCGGAGGACGGCGCCGACGGGCCCGCCTGAACCTCGCGACCGTTTCGCATCACGGGCAGCGAAGTTGCACCCGAATAGCGCCTCGGACAGCCGTTTCCTGTCACAGGCGGCGTGGTTGCACACCCCCGGCGAGCGTCGTCAGCGCAGCGCCGGCTCGGTCTGGACGACCGAGGAGCAGACACGCTTTTCGTCTGCGACGAGGGAGGAAGACCGAGTCAGCAGGCGCGGAGCGTGCGCGAGCCGGACAGAACTGTAGGGAACTGACAAATAGGACGCCCTAGTTTCGTCGTGTCGTCGCACGACGTACACCCCCTGGTCACGAAATAGTAAAGACGTGCTCGCCATCGTCGCTCCCGGTCAAGGGGCGCAGACTCCCGGATTCCTGGCTCCGTGGTTGACCGAGCAGACCTTCGCCGATCGCCTGACCTGGTTGTCCGCTGTATCCGCGCTCGACCTGAGGCACTACGGCACCGAGGCCGACGCCGAGACGATCCGGGACACCGCCATCGCCCAGCCGTTGCTCGTCGCCTCCGGACTGCTGGCCGCGCTGGAACTGTTCCCCCATCCGGCGGACGCCTTTCCCTTCATCGGCGTCGCCGCCGGACACTCCGTGGGGGAGATCACGGCCGCCGCGGGGGTCGGTGTGCTGTCGGCGGAGCAGGCCATGGTCTTCGTGCGCGAGCGCGGTCGCGCCATGGCCGCCGCCAGCGCGGTCACTCCGACGTCGATGACCGCCGTGATCGGCGGGCAGACGCGAGGAGGTGCTGGAGAGCATCGCCGGCCACGGGCTCACCGCCGCGAACAACAACGGCTCGGGGCAGATCGTCGCGGCCGGCACCCGGGAACAGCTGGCCGCTTTCGCGGCCGCTCCCCCGGCGCGAGCGCGGCTGATCGAACTCAGTGTGGCCGGTGCCTTCCACACGGTGCACATGGCCTCCGCGGTGGCCGAACTGGCCGCGCTGGCCCGATCGATCTCCACCCACGACCCGCGGACCCGGCTCCTCTCCAACGCCGACGGGCAGGTCGTACACGACGGCCAGGACGTGCTGCGTCGGTTGGTGGCCCAGGTGGCCTCGCCCGTCCGCTGGGATCTGTGCCTGGCCGCGATGGCCGATCTCGGGGTCACCGGCCTGCTCGAGATGCCGCCGGCCGGCACCCTGACCGGCATCGCCAAGCGCAATCTCAAGGGCGTCGAGCTGTTCGCGCTGAACACTCCGGACCAGCTGCCGGAGGCGATGGACTTCGTCCGCAAACACGGCGGCGCAGCCTCCTCCACCCCGATCGCGGGCAACCCGACCTGGCGGCTGGTGGTCTCCCCCGGCAAGGGACAGTTCCTCCGTACCGAGGACATCGAGGCAGATTCGATTCTGCCTACCAACAGCACCGTCGGCGTGGTGAAGAACCTGCGCGACGAGATTCCCGTCGGAGCACCGCACGGCGGGATCGTGGTGGAGTGGCTGGTCGAGAACGGCGATCCCGTGGCTCCGGGCCAGCCCCTCCTCCGCCTTCATCCGACCGTGGAGAGCGCCGAGGCGACCGAGGTGACCCGATGACCCTGCAGATTGCCTCCGGCGCGAAATGCTCCGCGATCCTCGGCATCGGCGGCTACCGCCCCCGCCGGGTCGTCGACAACGCCGAGATCATCACCATGATCGACTCCTCCGACGAGTGGATCCAGACCCGGTCGGGTATCCGGGAACGCCGCTGGGCGGGCGAGGACGAGACCATCGAGATGATGTCGCTGGCCGCGGCCCGCAAGGCCGTCGAGCGAGCCGGCATCGACGTCGGCCAGATCGACACCGTCATCGTCTCCACCGTCACCCACCTCTACCAGACGCCCTCGGCCGCTGCGACCATCGCCAGCGCGCTCGGGGCCAAGAGCGCGGCCGCGTTCGACATCTCCGCCGCCTGCGCCGGATTCTGCTACGCCGCCGCGATGGCCGACTCGTTCGTCCGTACGGGCACGTCGAGGTACGTGTTGATCATCGGCGTCGAACGGTTGAGCGACATGACCAACCGGCACGATCGCTCGACCGCGTTCCTCTTCGCCGACGGGGCCGGCGCCGCCGTGATCGGCCCGAGCGAGACCGCCGGGCATCGGTCCGGTGGTCTGGGGCTCGGACGGCGACCAAGCGGACCTGATCAGCCAGAGCGAGCCGTGGAACAGGGCCTGGGACCAACAGACCGAGGACGAGTCGCGCCAGTGGCCGGTCCTGCGGATGGAGGGCAACCCGGTCTTCAAGTGGGCCTCCTACACGATGGCCAAGACCGCCGCCGAAGCCCTCGACCGGGCCGGAGTCCGAGTCGAGGACCTCGAAGTCTTCGTTCCGCATCAGGCCAACATGCGCATCACCGACGCCATGTTCCGCGCCCTGAAGCTGCCCTCGTCGGTGGTCGTCGGGCGCGACATCGCCACCCAGGGCAACACCTCGGCGGCATCAATCCCGCTCGCCATCGAGGCGCTGCTGGAATCCGGTGAGGCTCGGAGCGGGCAGACCTGTTTGATCATCGGCTTCGGCGCCGGCCTCGTCTACGCCGGGCAGGTGATTCTGCTGCCCTGAGTCGATCCGCCGTCCGAGAATGCCTACCTCTGCCAACGCCCAACCTCTGCCAACGCTTGCCACCAGGAGAAACCTCACCCATGCCCACCACCGAAGAAGTCCGCACCGATCTGGCCGAGATCGTCAACGAGGTCGCCGGTGTGCCGACCGACGACGTCCAGTTGGACAAGTCGTTCACCGATGACCTCGACGTCGACTCGCTGTCCATGGTCGAGATCATCTACGCCGCCGAGGAGAAGTTCGGCGTCAGCATCCCCGACGAAGAGGCGAAGAACCTCAAGACCGTCGGCGACGCCGTGGCCTACATCGAGCGCGCCGCTTCCTGACTGCCGCATCCTCACCCAGGAGAGGTTCCCGGAATGAGTAAGACCCCCATCGTCGTCACCGGCCTCGGCGCCACCACTCCCCTGGGCGGTGACGTGGCCAGCACCTGGGAGGGCCTGCTCGCCGGTCGTTCCGGCGTGAGCAAGATCGAACAGACGTGGGCCGACGACCTGGCCGTACGGATCGCCGCCCATGCCGCGGTCGATCCGTCCGAGGTCCTGGAGCGGGTCGAAGCCCGCCGATTGGACCGCTCGGCCCAGTTGGGCGTCGTCGCCGCCATGCAAGCTTGGGCGGACGCCGGATTCGGGCTGAAAGAGGACAACCCGGTCGACCGCGAACGGCTCGGGGTGGCCATCGCCACCGGAATCGGCGGTCTGCAGACGCTGCTCGGCAACTGGGACATCCAGAAGGAGAAGGGCGCCCGACGGGTCAGCCCGTTGGCCATCCCGATGCTGATGGCCAACGCGACCGCCGCCAACGTGAGCCTCCGGCTGGGCGCGCAGGCCGGCGTGCATACGCCGGTTTCGGCCTGCGCGTCCAGCAACGAGTCGATCTCCCTCGGTATCGACATGATCCGGCTCGGCCGGGCCGACGTCGTGGTGGTCGGCGGTACGGAGGGGGTCATCCACCCGCTGCCCATCGCCAGCTTCGCCCAGATGCAGGCCATGAGCCGCCGCAACGACGAGCCCGAGCGCGCGTCCCGACCCTGGGACGTCGACCGGGACGGCTTCGTCCTCGGCGAGGGTGCGGCCATGCTGGTGATCGAGACCCTGGAACACGCACGAGCGCGTGGCGCCCGGATCTACGGCGAGCTGGCCGGGGCCGGGATCACCGCCGACGCGCACGACATGGTGCAGCCCAATCCGACCGGGGAGACCCAGGCCCGCGCGATGTCCCGCGCGCTCCAGGAATCCGAACTCGCCGCCGCCGATGTCAAACACGTGAACGCCCACGCCACGTCGACTCCGCAGGGGGACCAGACCGAGGCGGTTTCGATCCGGATGGCGCTGGGCCAAGACACCGATGTGATCGTGACCGGAACCAAGTCGATGACCGGCCACCTGCTCGGTGGCGCCGGAGCGCTCGAGTCGCTGGCCACCCTCCTGGCGCTCCACCACCGGCGGGTGCCGCCCACCATCAACCTCGAGCACCCCGATTCCGGTCTGGGAATCGACATCGCCACCACCGTACGAGACCTGCCGGCCGGCGATCTGGCCGGCATCAACAACTCGTTCGGTTTCGGCGGTCACAACGTGGCCGTCGCGTTCACCAACCAGTACGCGACCTCAGGAGCATGAATATGACCGCAACCATCCCGGCTGACCAACACACGGCGCCGGCCCCCGCGGCCCCGTCTCCTGCGCCGCAGGTCAAGGAGAAGCTCCCGCGCGAGCTGGACCCGCGCAACCCGAATTACCGGCTCGGTGCGCTGCTCGACGAGGGTTCGGTCGAATTGATCACCCCCGACGACGACTCGGGCATGCTGGCCGCCGTCGGTACGATCGGGGGCTGCCGCGTGGTGGCCTTCTGCTCCGACGCCACCGTGATGGGCGGCGCGATGGGCGTCCAGGGCTGCGATGTCGTGGTCCGCGCGTACGAGCGGGCGATGGCCGATCGGGTGCCGATTCTCGGGATCTGGCATTCCGGGGGTGCTCGGCTGGCTGAGGGCGTGCTGTCCCTGCACGCGGTCGGACGGATCTTCCACGCGATGACCCAGGCCTCGGGCAAGATCCCCCAGATCTCCATCGTGCTGGGTTTTGCGGCCGGCGGTGCGGCGTACGGCCCCGCCCTGACCGACCTGGTGATCCTGGCCCCCGAGGGCCGCATCTTCGTGACCGGTCCCGACGTGGTGCGCTCAGTGACCGGCGAGGACGTCGACATGCTGCGCCTCGGCGGTCCGGACACCCACGGCCGCCGGTCCGGCGTGGTGCACGTGGTGGCCGACGATGAGGCCGACGCCCTCCGACGGGGCCAGCAGCTCACGGTCCTGCTGGCCAACCAGGGCTCGACCAGCGATCGGGTCGAGGATCTCGATCTCGCCTCGCTGCTGCCGGAATCGCCCAAACGGGCCTACGACGTACATCCGCTGATCAACGGTCTGCTCGACGACGACACCGTCGTCGAGCTGCACGCCCGCTGGGCCCCCAACGTCACGATCGCGCTGGGCCGGCTGGGTGGTCGGACCGTCGGGGTGATCGCCAACAATCCGCTCCGACTCGGCGGTTGCCTCGACTCGCTCAGCGCCGAGAAGGCCGCCCGGTTCGTCCGGATGTGCGACGCCTTCGGTGTTCCGCTCGTCGTCCTGGTCGATGTGCCCGGCTATCTCCCGGGCGTCGGGCAGGAGTGGGACGGCGTGGTCCGCCGCGGGGCGAAGCTGCTGCACGCCTTCGGCGACGCGGTCGTGCCGCGGGTCACCCTGGTCACGCGCAAGGCGTACGGCGGCGCCTACATCGCCATGAACGCCCGATCCCTCGGCGCTACCAAGGTGTTCGCCTGGCCGGGTGCCGAGGTGGCCGTGATGGGGCCGGTCGCCGCGGTCCGGATCCTGCACCGGCGCAAGCTCGCCGGGGTGGCCGACGATGTCCGTCCCCAGCTGGAAGCCGAACTCGCGACGGAACACGAACGCATCGCAGGCGGAGTCGCCAAGGCCGTCGAGATCGGGGTGGTGGACGAGATCGTCACCCCGCAGGCAACCCGATCCGCACTGGCGAGGGCCATCCGGGAAGCCGACTCAGGGCAGCGTGGCGCCCATACGAACATACCCTTGTGATCCTGCTCGCGCTCGCTGCGCGCCTGTGTTGTCTCGCTCGCGCTCGCTTCGCGCCCTAAGATCCTGTCTTCCTCCCTCGGTCGCAAACGAAAAGCGTGTTTGCTCCTCGGTCGTCCAGACAGGATCGGCGCTACGCTTACCGACGCTCGCGAGAAGTCGCGCCGCTGCCAGCCCTACACGACCTTGTGGAGCCAGCGCACGGGGGCACCCTCGCCGGCGTAGCGGAACGGTTCCAGCTCGGAGTCCCAGGAGCGGCCGAGCAGGTCGTCGATGCCGTCGGCCAAGTCACGGATGCCGAGCGCCGCGGCGTTCATGGCGTGCTTGAGCCGCTCCTCGCCGACCACGATGTCGCCGTGCAGCCCGGTGACGGCATGGAACACCCCCAGCGTCGGGGTGTAGGCGTAGCGGTGCGACTCGGTCGAGGGGGTGGCCTCCTCGGTCGCCTCGAAGCGGAGCTTCTGCCAGCCTTTCAGCGCGCTGGTCAACTTGGCCGCCGAGCCGAGCGGACCGACCCAGGTGTACTCGGTGCGGTACGCCGCCCGTTGCGCCGGCTGAGGAATCCAATCCAGGCGAACAGGCGCGCCGAACACGCCGCCCACCGCCCACTCGATATGGGGACACAGCGCAGACGGCGCGGAGTGCACGTACAAGACGCCCCTTGTAGCGTGATTCGTGCTCATCGATCCTCCTGGTGACCAGGCAGCGAGAGCCTGCCTTCCCCGACAGCCTCGACTCCGGACCCAGGTGGAGCGATCAACTCCATTGTGCACCATTCGTCACAACAGCACCACGATTCGTGAGCCGTAGGGTGGCCAGGTGAGCGAGATCTCCTACGGCAGTTGGCCCTCTCCGGTGAGCGTCGAGATGCTCACGGCCTCGGTGGTCGGGCTGTCGGCGCCGGCGTTCGACGGGGACCGGCTGTACTGGCTGGAGGCGCGCCCCGAACAGGCGGGACGGACCAGTCTGTGGCGCGAGGGGCCAGACGGCGACCCCGAGGAGGTCACGCCGGAGCCGTGGAACGTGCGGAGCCGGGTGAACGAGTACGGCGGCGGGGAATACGCCGTGGCCGGCGGCGTGGTGGTCTTCTCCGAACTGAGCGATGGCCGGCTGTACGTGATCCGCGCCGGCGGCGAGCCGCAGCCGATCACCCCGACAGCAGCGCTCAGGTACGCCGATCTCCGGCTGCACGTCGATCGCTCTCTGGTGCTGGCCGTACGCGAGGACCACCGCGCCCCGGGCGAGCCGGTGACCACCCTGGTGGCGCTCGAGCTGGCCGGTGACAACGCCGAGGGCGGCCGGGTGCTCTGTTCGGGGGCTGACTTCTACGCCAGCCCGGAGCTGTCTCTCGACGACCGGCTCGCGTGGACCGAATGGAACCACCCCAACATGCCCTGGGAGGCCACCGCGATCATGGTCGGGCGGCTCTCGCCGGGCCCGGACGGCGGGTCGGTGGCGGACGTACAGCAGGTGGCCGGCGGCCCTTCGGAGGCGGCAGCACTTCCCAGCTGGGCGCCCGACGGGCGATTGATCGTTCCTGTCCGAGCGGACCGGCTGGTGGAATCTCTACGCCTGGAACGGGGCCGAGACGACGGCGCTGTGCCCAGAGTCGGTCGACTTCTGCGGACCGCCGTGGCGGTTGCGCACCCGCCCCTACGCGTGGATGGACGATCGGTGGTTGGCCGGCCTCCGGATCTGCGACGGCGTCGTGACCGGTGCGTTGGTGGATCTCGAGACCGGTGCCGTCACGTCCCTGAGCGAGGATGCGGTGGCCGTCGAGTCGATCGTTGCCTCTAGGTCGGTGACGACGGGCCGGCTGGCTACCGTGCTGGGCTCACCGATCGAGCCGAATCGGGTGGCCGCTGGTGACCTGACGACCCGAACCTGGCGGACGATCCGGAGTTCCGGCGGAGCCCGCCTCGACCCAGCGTGGATCTCGGTCGCCACGGGAGTCAGCTGGGACAGCGATCTGGGCCCGGTGCACGGCTGGTACTACCCGCCGGTGAACCCCGGCGTGACCGCCCCGGTCGACGAGCGGCCGCCCCTGATCGTGCTCTCCCACGGTGGTCCGACCGCGCTGGCGGGTCGGAACTTCTCGACCGAATACCAATACTGGACGTCCCGCGGCTTCGCCCTGCTGGACGTCAACTACGGCGGCAGCGCCGGATACGGCCGCGCCTACCGGGAGCGGCTGAACTCGAACTGGGGTGTCGTCGACGCGGCCGACTGCATCGGCGGGGCCCGGGCCATGGCGCAGCGGGGACTGGCCGACCCTGATCGCCTGGTGATCAGCGGCGGCAGCGCCGGCGGTTACACCACCCTGCGCGCCCTCACCACGAGCACGGTGTTCGCAGCGGGCCTGAGTTCGTACGGCATCGCCGATCTCGAGTCCCTGGCCCAGGACACGCACAAGTTCGAGTCACGGTATCTCGACGGCCTGGTCGGACCGTATCCGGAAGCTCGCGATGTCTACCGAGATCGGTCCCCGATCCACCACGTCGACCGGCTGAGTGCGCCGATCCTGCTGCTCCAAGGGTCCGAGGATGCGGTGGTGCCGATGTCCCAGGCGGAGCTGATGGCCGACGCGGTGCGGCAGAAGGGACTGCCGGTCGCCTTGATCGTGTTCGAGGGCGAGGGTCACGGGTTCCGGCGACGGGAGACGATCCAGGCGGCGACCCAGGCGGAACAGTCCTTCCTCGCCGCCGTTTTGGGCTTCACGCCGGCTGACGATCTGCCCGACATCGAGATCGAGAACCTGCCGACACGTTGACCGCGGGGCGGGGCGCTGACACCGTGGACGGCATGGCGACCACGCCCGAGGACCAAAGCGTCGAGGATTACATCGCCGGCCTGGAGAACCCCGAACGGCGATCCGACGCTACGAAGTTGTGCGAGATCATGACCGACGTGACCGGAGAACCGCCGGTGATGTGGGGCCCGACCATGATCGGATTCGGCCGGTACCACTACCGCTACGCCAGCGGCCACGAGGGCGACGCCGCGCTCGCCAGCTTCGCGCCCCGCAAGCAACAGCTCGTCGTCTACCTGGTCGGCTTCGACGATCGGCACGCGGCCCAGATGAAGAAACTCGGCCCGCACACGACGGGCAAGGGCTGCCTCTACCTCAAGCGCCTGGCCGACATAGACCTCGACGTGTTGCGGACGTTGATCGACCGATCCGTCACTGTGCGACGGAGCGTGGAGTCACCAACGGACGAGGAGAGCACCGCCCCCGAGTAGGCCTCACTCGCCGGGCCAGTAGTCCTGGGGCTTCAACCGCGCTCCGAAGATCGCCTCGCCGACCCGCACCGTGGTGGCGCCGTGGGCGATGGCCAGCTCGTAGTCGTTCGACATGCCCATGGACAACTCGTCGTAGCTTCCCGGAGCGGTGCCGAGATTCCGGAGCCCGTCCTGCAGCTCCTGCATCCGGACAAAGCAGGCCTCGACCTGTTCCTGGTCGTCGGAGAACACGGCCAGGGTCATCAGTCCGCGGATCCGGAGACTGCCGTGGGCGCGGAGCTCCCCAACGAAGGACTCCACCTCCTCGGGCGGCAGGCCGAACTTGGATTCCTCGCCGGAGGAGTTGACCTGAACGAACACGTCGAGTGCGCGGCCGCTGTCGTGCAGTCGGCGATCAAGCGCCGTCGCGACCTTGACCGAGTCGAGGGCGTGGAACTCACTGGCGAAGCCGGCGACCAGCTTGGCCTTGTTGGTCTGCAGGTGCCCGATGATCGCCCAGCGCAGATCCTCGACGTCGGCGAAGATCTCGGCCTTCTCGGCCGCCTCCTGCACCTTGTTCTCCCCGAACAGCCGAACACCGGCGTCGTACGCCTCGCGGATCCGCTCGGGCCCGTGCGTCTTGCTCACCGGCATCAACCGGACCTCGCTCGGATCCCGCCCGGCCTCTCGGCACGCCTTCTCGATCCGCCCCTGCACCGCCGCCAGATTCTCCGCAACCCCCACCAGCCCACCCTAAGCCGCTCGGCCGGTGAGCTGCTCCGGCGGCAGGTGGGTCGCCATTGGGCAGTGGGAGTCGACCCTCGGCTACCATCCGCCCTCGCAAGCTCGGGCTCCCGCCAGACCCGCCACGCCTCGGGTCGACTCCCACTGCCCAACGGCTCAGCAGCCCGGTGAGGGTTGGCGGCACCGACCCGAGTCAGGGCGTGGTCGGGCGTTCCGAGCGGAGCGCTAGCGGAGCGAGGAGGGCGGGACTCGGGGCGGGGCCGCCAGCCCGGTCGAAAGCCAGATCTCGCACGGGCCTAGGGCCATCTGGCGCCGAGCGAGATCATCCCGAGCGCAGCGAGGATGGCGAAGGCGAGACCGAAACCGGCGTAGCGGGAGGTGACTTCGCGGTCGACCTTCTCGGTGCCGACCGAGGTGCCGATGTCTCGGTAGACGTCCTTGAGCTCACCGGCGGAGGTGGCGGTGTACGCCTCGCCGCCGGAGATCTTGGAGACGCGCTGGAGTTCGGCCCGATCCACGGGCACCGGCTCGCGGCGCCCGCTCACCTCGATGTAACCGTCGGCGGTGCCGTACGCGATGGTGTAGATGGGCACCTTCTGGTCGCGCGCCGACCGTGCGGCCTGGTCCGAAGCCCGTCCGACCTGGGTCTTGCCGTCACTGAGCAGCACGATCCGGGCCGGGACGACCGCCTTGGGGTCGTCCGGGTCCGGCGGCACCTGGGTCAGTGCCGCCAGCGAGGTGTAGATGCCCTCACCGATCGCCGTCGAGGGCTGCGGCTGCAGCGCTGCGATGGCCGCCGTCACCGCACCCCGGTCCAGGGTCGGCGGCACGACGGTCGTGGCGGTACCGGCGAAGGTCACGAGGGAGACGTTGAACTTCGGCGGCAACGAGTTCGCGAACGCGGCGGCGGCGGTCTTGGCCGCCTCCAGCCGGTTGGGTTCGACGTCTTCGGCCTCCATGGACAACGACACGTCGATGGTGATGACGACGGTGGCGCGTTCCCGCGGGACCGAAACCTGGTCCTTGGGTTTGGCGAAGGCCAGGGTCAAGGTGAGCAGGCTCAGGATCGACAAGCCGACCGCCAGGTGCCGGACCCAGGTGCGATCCCGCGGAATGACCAGGTCGAACATCGTCTGTCCGACCGACTTGCTGCGGTTGAGCCGCTTGCGCACCAGCAGGAGGTAGCCACCCACCAACGTGGGGATGAGCGCAGCAGCCACAACCGCTCCGGAGCGAGGAACTGGAGCATCGGGGTGAGCATGGGAGTCAGCATCGGTGCTGACACCAGGGTCGACATCGAGGTCAAGATTACGGCCATTTCGCCCCCAGGGAGATGGCTCCGAGCGCGGCGAGCACGGCGAACGCGAGACCGTAGCCGGCGAAGCGGGACGTCACCTCGCGGTCGGCCTTCTCATAGCCCACCTCGGAGCCGATGTTCTCGTAGACGGTCTTGAGCTGCTCGGCGGTGGCTGCGGCGAAGTACTGTCCGTTGCTGATCTGGGCGATCTGCTTCATCGCGGCGTGGTCCACCGGTACCGGTTCGCGCTTGCCTTCGAGGTCGACGAAGCCGTTCTCGGTCCCGTACGCAATGGTGTAGACGGGCACCTTGGCCTGACGAGCCAGCGCGGCGCCCTGCTGCGGAGCCCGGCCTACCGTGTTCGACCCGTCGCTGAGCAGCACGATCGCGCCGGGGGCCACCGAGTCCGGGTCGTTGGGATCCCTCGGGGCCTGGCCGAGCGCCCGCAAGGCGGTGAAGATGCCCTCACCGATCGCCGTGGAATCCTGCAGTTGGATGCCGTTGATCGCGTTCTCGACCGTGTTGTGCGCCAGCGTCGGGGGGACCAGGATCGAGGCGCTGCCGGCCATCGAGACCACCGCACACGTTGTACTTGTCCGGCAGTTCCTTGACGAACTCGATGGCAGCTGTCTTCGCCGCCTCGAACCGGGAGGGCTTGACGTCGGTGGCCTGCATGGACAGCGACGCATCGATGACGATGACCACGGTGGCGCGTTCCCGCGGCACATCCACCTCGGTCTTCGGCCGGGCGAACGCCGCCGTCAGGGTGACCAGGCTCAGCAGCGACAGGGCCACCGCGACATGCCGGCGCCACTGGGACTGCTTGGGCACCACCACGTCGAGCATCGAGGTGTTGGTGAACCGCATCCCCCGGCGGTTCTTGCGCAGGGTGGCGAAGATGTACGCCGCGACCAACAGCGGAATGACGAGCAGGATCAGCAGCCGCTCCGGTGACAGGAACGCCAATTGGGTCACCAGGACGAGGGGGGTCACTTCGTCACTCCCTGGGGTGGTGCGTGCAACATGCTGGCTACTCGCCGGTACGCGAGGACGAAGCGGGCGATGTCGTGCACCCAGTCCCGGTCGGTACGCAGTTGGATGTGGCCTACACCAGCACGACGAAGTGCGATCCGGATTCGTTCCCGCTGAGCGGCGCTGGCAGCGTCCATCCGGCTCCGGGCAGCCGGATCGGCGGTGTTGACGTAACGTTCGAAGTTGGTCTCCGGGTCCCGGATCAACATGTCGCCGACATCGGGGAACTCGATCTCCCGCCGATCCACCACCTCGATGGCCAGGACCTGATTGCGGACGCCGAGCCGGCGCATCGAACGCTCCCACTCCGGTTCCACGTTCGGGTCGAGTTCGTGATCACCGGGAGTGAGGAAGTCCGAGACCACGACCCGCAGTCCTCGCCGGCGCTGGGTCCGGGACAGCTGCTCGACCGCGGACGCCAGATCCACGGATCCGGTCGCGTGGTCGGGGACGAACGGCTCGGTCAGCATCGAGCGCAACAGCGCGTACAGGGCCGAACGCCCGGAGCGGGCCGGCAGCCGACGCAGGGAGGCGGGGCGCAGCACATAGCCGCCGAACCGGTCCCCCATCTTCTGGCTGAGGAAGCCGATGGTCGCGATGGCGGCGATCCCGAGGTCGCGCTTGGTGACGCCCTCGGTGCCCCAGTTCATCGAGGGGGTGACGTCCAGCAGAGCCCATACCTCGAGCTCGCGGTCGGCCATGGTGTCGCGGACGTGCGGCACCAAGGTCCGGGCTGTCACGGCCCAGTCGATCCGGCGCACGTCGTCCTCGCCCGGCTGGTAGACGCGGGCCTCGTTGATCTCCGAGCCGGGTCCGGGGAGCAGGCCCAGGTGATCACCGTGCAGGAAGCCCTCGAGCCGGCGGACGATGGTCAACTCCAGTCGGCGGAGCGCCGCCTCCGGGGCCAGCTTGTTCAGCGGGATCGTGATCCGGGGTGCCGCGCCCACCACCGAACCGGCCGCACTTCCCGGCGCCGGCACGGGCGCCGCGAACTGCACCGGTGGCCCGACGGGCGGCGGGTAGGACGACACGGTCCGAGCCTTCAGGAGAAGTCCGGCTGGGCACCCGGTCGCTGCACACCGGGATGGGAGTTCCCGGTCGGCTGCGCCGAGGCGTTCCAGACCGGCGTCGGGGGCGGCACCATGGCGACGATGCGTTCGATGACCTGTGCCGGCGAGATGTTGTCGGCCACAGCGTCGAAGCCGAGCACCATGCGGTGCGACATGACGTCCCGCGCCACGGCTTGCACGTCGGTCGGCAGCACATAGTCACGACCATGGATCAAAGCCAGCGCCCGTGCGGCCGCGACCAGCCCGAGCGTGGCGCGCGGGCTGCAGCCGATCTGGATCACCGACGTCAGATCCGGCAGGTTGAACTCGGCCGGCGTCCGGGTGGCCAGCACCAGCCGGACGATGTACTCCGCGACCAGGTTGTGGACGAACACGTCCGAAGCGAGCCGCTGCAGGTGCAGGATCCGCTGCGGGTCCAGCACGGGCTGGGACGTCGGCGGATCAACACTCATCCGGCGCAGGATCTCGAACTCCTCGTTGCCACGCGGATACGGGACGTCGACTTTCAGCAGGAAGCGGTCCCGCTGCGCCTCCGGGAGCGGGTAGACACCCTCGGACTCGATCGGGTTCTGCGTTGCGATCACGATGAACGGCTGCGGCATCGGGTAGGTCTGGCCCCCGATGGACACCTGCTTCTCGGCCATCAGTTCGAGCATCGCGGCCTGCACCTTGGCGGGGGCCCGGTTGATCTCGTCAGCGAGAATGAAATTGACGAACACCGGGCCCAACTCGACGTCGAAACCCTCCTGGCTGGCCTTGTAGATACGGGTACCGACGATGTCGGAGGGCACCAGGTCCGGGGTGAATTGGATGCGCGCGAAGTCGCCGCCGACCACGGTGGCGAAGCTGCGCACCGCCAGGGTCTTGGCCACCCCGGGCACCCCCTCGAGCAGACAATGACCCTTGGCCAGCAACGCCACCATCAACTGTTCGACCATGTGCTCCTGGCCGACGATGACCCGCTGGACCTGGGAGATGGCCTCACCCAGCAGTCGGGCCGCGTCCTGGGTGGCGGAGGTCGAACTCGCCGGCGGCTGACCGGCCGTCGCCGTACTCGACTGCCCGTAGCTCGAACTGGTCACTCATTGCTCCTGTGCTGATTGCTGTTCCGGGCCACCGTCTCCGGGGAATCGGCCACCCACCGAAGGTACCCGGTCGCGAGGCCAACCCAAGGCGCGGTCGGGCGGTCCCGGGCGCGAATAGACTTCCCTCCGCCTGGCTCACCGCCGGGTGCGCCCATCGACAGAGAACCCGGAGCGAGAGAAGAGCCATGTCGACCCCGCCGCCCGAGCCACCGGAGATGCCGGAATACGTTCCGGTCAGCCCGGTGCTCGACGACGACCCGCCCAAGGTCGGCGACTTCTGGCTGGACGCCCGACTCGGCGCGACCCCGTCCGGGGTGGCGTTCACCGGCCACGACGAGCGGGGCCGGACCGCGATGGTGATCTTGCTTTCGCAAGGGGCCGCCGCGGATGCCGCGGCCCGCGATCGGCTGGCGGGCGTGGTCAATCGGTTGCACATCGACACGGTGTTGGCCCGCGGCGGCCACGGTCAGGATTTCGGCCGGCTGGGCCGCAAGTATCAGGCCGAGGAGGACGATCCCGTCGCCCCGGACGATCGGATGCTGGCGCCCTGGGTCGCGCTGGCGTACGACGGATCGCCGCGCGCGGCGGCCGAATCGAAGCGGATCCTCGACGAGGTTCAGCTGGCCGCCGTATCCCCCCAGGGCGCGCCGTCGGGACCGGACTACACCCATTACTGGATCGACAAGGTGCGGCCTGGACTGGCTCGCCTGTGGCCGCTGCCCTGGCCGGGTCGATACGACCGGGCGGGGTGGCGCACGATCTTGGTGTCCTGGTTGTTGATGCTGCTGATCGCCGCTCTGGCCGTGTTGATCGCGATCCTGATCTTCCGCAACCAGCCGCCGCAGACGCCACCGACACCGACGGGCGGATCGGGCAGCCCACCGCCGTCGGCGTCGGCCTCGCCGCAGTCCGGATCGCCTCAGTCGGGGTCGCCCCAGTCTGGCTCTCCGTCGGGGTCGGCGTCCGGGTCTCCGTCGGGTTCGCAGTCGGGCTCGCCGTCGGGGTCACCGTCGCCGTCCGGTGGTGGCTCTGCGTCGCCGAGCGGTACGGAGTCCGGTGGTGGACAACCGACGCCGTCGGCGAGCGGTGATCCGGGGAACAGCTCGCCGGGATCCCGGCTGTGAGCTCGACCGAGACAACCGTGACCCGCCGACCCCGGTTGGTGGCCACCGACCTGGACGGCACGTTCCTTTCCCCCGACGGCAGCGTCAGCGACCACAATCGGGCGGCGGTGCAGGCCGCCCAGGAGGCGGGGACGTACGTCGTCTTCGTCACCGGACGGCCGGTGCGCTGGCTCGACGTCATCCAGGATCTGCCGGGCGCCCATCCCGACGGTGATCGCCAGCAACGGTGCCGTGCTGTACGACCTCGGCGCCGGGCAGGTGCTGGATCGCATCTGCCTCGAGGCCGCGTCGGCGCTGGAGGCGGTGGACCGGATCCGGAAGGTCGTTCCCGACGTCAGCTTCGCGTTCGAGTCCGGCACCCGCTTCGGGTACGAGCCGAGCTACACCACCTGGGCCCCGGACGCCGGCGAAGACCCGGCGATCTTCTCCGGTTCGGTCGAGGAGATCTCCCGCGGCGAGGAGTTCGTCAAGCTGCTGGTTCAGAGCAAGACCGTGCTGGCCGACGAACTACTGGGCCGGGTACGGGCCACGCTGGGCGAGACGGCGACCGCCACCCACTCCGCAACCCGGGACTACGGCCTGGTCGAGGTGAGTGCTCCCGGCGTCAACAAGGGGGCCATGCTGGCCCGAGTCTGCGGCCGGCTCGGGGTGGACGCCCGAGACGTTGCCGCGTTCGGAGACATGCCGAATGATGTCGACATGCTCACCTGGGCGGGGCGACCGCACATCATGGCGAACGCGCACCCGTACCTGCATGCGCTCGGCTTTCCCACCGTCCCGAGCAACACCGAGTCCGGGGTCGGCCGCACCATCGCGACGTTGGCTGTCCTGACGGTACGTGTGGGTGACGCGGTCGTCGGTCCGGCAGGCTGCTGTACGGGCGCGGCCGATCTGCGTGCTGCCGCGTGATCGTCGGGCTGTACGTCGCGGCCACGACCTTCCCGGGGGGCACGCTGTTGCCCTGGCAGCCGATGATGGTCGATCTCGACGTCTACGTCGAGGCCGGTCGGGTGCGTGTTGGCGGGCGGCGACTTCTACAGGCTGCACGGGCCGCTGCAGTTCCTCTATCCGCCGTTCGCCGCGCTGCTGGCCGTCCCGTTGGCGCTCGCTGCCCCCGCCGGTGCGTACAGCTCGGCTGGACGGTGGCCGGGATCTTGATGATCGTCGCGATCATGCACCGGTTCGGGCTCTCCGGCTGGCCGCTGAGTCTGGCCGTCGGCCGCCGCGGTGTACGTGGTGCGAGCCGGTGAGCCAGACCCTGGCCTTCGGTCAGCTCGGCATCGTGCTGGTGGCTCTGGTGGTGCTGGATCTGGCGCCCGGGACCGCGGGCGCTGCCCGGGCGGCGGCTGCTGCCCGAGGGGGTGCTGACCGCCGTGGCCGCCGCCGATCAAGCTGACCCCGGCGATCTTCGTGGTCTACCTGCTCGCGGTCGGCAAGCGTCGGGCGGCGGTCGGTGGCCATCGTCACCGGGGCGGCGCTGACCGCTGGCCAGTGCGCGTCGTGCTGCCGCAGGCGCTCGCTGGACTTCTGGACCCGACTGGCCGGCGGCGAGACGGGCCTGGGCCACAGCCTGATCTACTACACGAACCAGTCGGTGTTCGCCGACGTGGTCCGGGCCTTCCGGCTGGCCCCGTACGCCGCCCGATCGGACTGGTGCTGTCGGCGGCTGGTGGCCGGCGCTCGGCGTGTGGGCGGCGGTGCTGTGGCATCGGCTCGGTGAGGTCCGGATGGCGGTCACCCTGTGCGGGGTGGCCGAGTCTGCTGGCCTCACCGGTGTCCTGGCTGCACCACTTCGTCTGGGTGGTGCCCGCTGGCGCTGTGCCTGGTGCAGCTGACGCGGAGCCGGCTCCGGGCGGCACCGGTCTGGTTCGTGGTGCTGGGCTGGATCGTTCGTCGGCTGGGTGGTCATCTCGCCGTACCGGATGCTGCCGAACGGGGCCGACCTGGAGCTGTTGTGGACGCCGGGCCAACACGCCTGGCCTCGGTGACGGCCGTGCTGGGTGTCGCGCTGCTGATCAGCAGCGTGGTCCTCGCTCGGCGTGCCCTGAGTCAGCCGGGATACCGGGCGCCGCGGAAGTTCACCCGGATCGTGTAGAGCGAGGTGGTCGCGGTGAGGTACAGCTGGTTGCCCTGCCGACCGCCGAAGGTCAGATTGGCCGTGATCTCGGGTACCAGCAGCTTCCCGCTGAGGGTGCCGTCGGACTCGTAGCAGTGCACCCCGTCGTGTGCGGCCGCCCACAACCGGCCCCCGGCGTCGAAGCGGATCCCGTCGTAGCCGAGATCGTCGGCGGCGAACAACCGGCCACCGGTCAGGCCGTTCCGTCCACGTCGTAGACCCAGATCTGGTGCTGTTCGCTGTCGACCACGAACAACCGCGGTCTCGTCGGCAGAGAAGGCCAGACCGTTCGGCTGGCTCAGGTCCTGCATGACCGCGTTCAGCGTCGCCGTCGGGATCGAGTCGGTAGACGAAGCGGCCGCCGGCCTCCTCGTCGGCCTGGTGACCCTCGTAGTCGCTGCGAATCCCGTAACTGGGATCGGTGAACCAGATCGCGCCGTCGGCGGCGACGACGACGTCGTTGGGACTGTTGAACCGCGGCCCTGGTAGCGGTCGGCCAGCACCCGGACCGACCCGTCGTGCTCGCGCCGGGTGACCCGCCGCGCCCCGTGCTCGCAGCTGACGAAGCGGCCCTGCCGATCGGTGGTCCGGCCGTTCGCGAAGTCCGCCGGTGCGGTGAAGACATCGGTGCGGCCGCTGATCTCGTCGTAGCGGAGCACCCGATCGTTCGGGATGTCGCTGAACAGCAGGAACCGGCCGGCCGCGGAGTAGGCGGGACCCTCCAGCCAGCGGCCACCGGTGAACGCGCGCTCCAGCCAGCGGTCGCCGCCGGTGCCGCGGAACCGGTCGTCGAGGACCAGGAACTCGGCCCGGATGAGATCCCTCATCAGCTGGGGGTCTGGGGCGACTCGTCCTGGGTCTGTTCGGGCTGGTCGGTGCGTCGGTCGGAGTCGGCCAGGATCGCCTCCGCCTGGGCCTCCGGATTGTCGCTGCCGGCCGCCAACTCCTCGGGCAACAGGTCGGCGCGCTCGGAGATGCGTTCGGCGTCGGCTTCGCTCATGGTCTGGACCCTACGCCCGCCGGAAGCTCCAGCCGCGCCGCTCGATCGTGCAGATAGCGCTGCTGGGGCAGGCTCAGGGTGCGCTCAGCCGCGATCCGGTACCGCTCGCCGCGCCGCGGCGTGGTCGCCGGCCTGCTCGAGCAGGTGGGCGGCCACCGCGTCCACCCGGTGATCGTTCGCCATTCGCTCGTCGTCGGCCACCCGCTCGACCAACAACAGTCCGGCCTGCGGCCCGTGCACCATCGCCACCGCGACCGCTCGGTTCAACGCCACGACGGGATTGTCGGAGATCTCCAGCAGCCGCGCGTACAGCGCGGCGATCTGGGGCCAGTCGGTTTCGCCGGCGGTCGCGGCCTCGTCGTGCAGAGCGGCGATGGCGGCCTGGAACTGGTACGGGCCCGGTACGCCGCGCGGCAGGGCGGCCGTGATCAAGGCGACGCCCTCGGCGATGTTCGCTGCGTCCCAGAGACTTCGATCTTGTTCCGCCATCGGGACGAGCTCGCCGGCGACGGTGGTGCGGGCCGGCCGGCGGGCGTCGGTGAGCAGCATCAGGGCCAGCAGGCCTGCCACCTCGCCGTCCTCGGGCAACAGCCGGTGCACGAGGCGGCCCAGCCGAATGGCCTCCCGGGACAACTCCGCCCGATACAGACGCTCGCCCGAGGTCGCCACGTATCCCTCGTTGAAGATCAGATAGAGCACATGCAGGACGATCTTCAGCCGCTCGCCGCGTTCGGCGTCCGGAGGCAGCCGGAACGGCAGTCCGGAGTTGAGGATCGACTGCTTCGCCCGGGTGATCCGCCGGGTCATCGTCGGTTCCGAGACCAGGAACGCCCGGGCGATCTCCGCTGTCGTGAGCCCTCCCACCGCGCGCAGGGTCAAGGCGATCTGGGAGGCCGCCGACAGCGACGGGTGACAGCACAGGAAGAGCAAGATCAACGTCGTCGTCGGCCTCGCCGGGATCGGTCGGCGGGTGGGGCCGGCCAATGGCCGGCAGCAGGTGGCGGGCCACCGCTCTCTCGCGGTGCTGCCGCGCCTGCTCGGCTCGGAGCAGGTCGGTGAGCCGGCGGCTCGCGACGGTGATCAACCAGTTCTTGGGTTGCTCGGGGAGACCGTCGCGCGGCCACTGGCGCGCCGCGGCGAGCAGGGCCTCCTGCACCGCGTCCTCGGCCAGGTCGAAGTGGCCGTAGCGCCGGACGACGGCACCGAGCACCTGCGGCGAGAGCTCCCGCAGCAGGTCCTCGGCCGCCGATCTCCGTCATGATCAACTCATTCGGATCCCTGGTCTCAGACCGAGATGTCGTCGGCCGATTCCATGATCGGCCGCACGTCGGCCACCGCGGTCGCCGCCACCGACTCCGGCGCCGGGCACGCGCCAGCTTGGCCGCGAGTTCGGTGGCCCGGTCGAAGCTCTCGCAGTCCACGATCCAGTAGCCGGCCAGGACTTCCTGGGCCTCGGCGTACGGACCGTCGGTGACGACCGGATTCCCGTCGGAGCCGGCGGAGACCCGGCGGGTGTGCACCGGCGCCGTCAGGGCACGGGTCTCCACCAGTTCGCCGGAGTCGGCCAGTTCAGTGTTGAACGCTTCCATGAACGCACCCATGGCCGCGAAGTCCTCCGGCGTCCAGACGGGAGCCTCGGACGGCTTCCCGGCCATCTCGTCGTAATCCCGCTGCGAGGCGTAGCTCAAGATCATGTACTTCACGGCTGACTCCTTGGTCTCGTCGGACGCTCGACGAGCGTCGGTTCGATGGGGACGTCGGAGCCGCGGCGCCGATCCGGACATCCCAGAGCGGATGCTCACGTTACTCGGCGGGCGATAGTTCACTTCGGCTCCAACGCGATGACACTCGCTGAGTGCCCAGACACGATCAGACGGGTCCGAAACCGCGGATCAGCGCAAGGCTGGCGATGGCGATGACGCCGATGAGGGCAGCGAGATAGCCCGGGGCTCCAGCCTCGAGCTGTCCAGGGTGGACAGCGGCCGCGAGCAGTCCACCCAAGCCGTACGCGAGGAGGGACACCAGCGGCACTCTGGCCTCGGAGCGGGTGGGCCGGAGGGCCGGCCAGGCGGCGAGGATGGCGAAGAACGCGAGCCAGGCGGCCAGAAAGCGGGCACCGAGCGGCGCCACCCCGAAGGGCACGGGGCCGTCGGTGGTGACCCAGAACCAGAGGGCGAGGGCGGCGAACGCGAGAGCCAGAACGCCCAGGACGATGCGCGCTGCGGGGGCGAGACGGGGATCGTTCGGCGGGGCGGCAGCATGTCGGCCGGACCACAACAGCAGCGCGAAGGTGATCGGAGAGGCGATGAACAGGACGACCCAGGCCATCGCCATCAGGCGGCTGAAGTCGAAGATGTCGCGGTGGAGGTAGGTCGCCACCACGGTCGGCACCGTGAAGGCGAGGACGGCTGCGGCGAGACCGCGCACCTCCACGGCCGGTCGCGTTCCGGCGTATCCGAAGACCGGGGCCGAGACGACGTAGAACCCTCCGACGAGCGCCGCGAGACCGGGCGGCCCCAGCGGCCACGCGAAGTAGGTGCCGGTCGAGGTCGGGGCGACCAGCATGATCGCCCCGACGATTCCGGCGGCGATCGCGACCACGATGGCTGCCGCCATCAAAAGCCGTTGACCACGTACCGCGGTTCGGGCGGGGCTGGGTTCATCCATGATCAATCTCCGTCTCACCGGACTGTCCGCATTCTCCTACCGTGAGTCAGAGAGCGTTGATCTCGACCAAGACCTTGCCGGAGACCGCAGAGTCTGCCGCGATCGCGAATGCTTCGTCGACGTCCTCGATCGGCAGTACGTGAGTGATCACCTGCTCGATCTGCGGATTCTGGTCGAGCAGCGTGATGGCGGTGTCGATCTCGGTGTTGAAGCGAAAGGTTCCTCGCAGCTGGATCTCCTTGGACACCAGGGGTGCCAGGTTCACCGGTCGAGTCTCATCGGGAAGGTTGCCGACCTGGACCAGCACGCCGGCCCGGCGGGTCGCCAGCAGCAATGCGTGCAGTGCCTGCGGCACCCCAGCGCATTCCAGCGTCACGTCGAAGTGCGAGTCCGGGAGGTTTTCGATGCCGATCTGTACGGTTGTGATCGGCACCGGGCTGGCTTCGCCCAGGGACCGAGCGCGCTGCAGCGGACCGGCAGAAGGTCAGCACAGACCACCTCGGCGGCGCCCTCAGCGGCAGCGGCCGCAGCCGTCAGAGCCCGATCGGTCCCGATCCCGAGATGAGCACGCGCTGGCCCCGGATGCCACCGCCGACCGCAAGGGCGTGCAGGCCGACGGCCAACGGCTCAGCCAGGACGGCACGCTTGACCGGCAGCGAGGGGGGCAGCCGGCGGATCTGGTCGCTGCGAACGACCAGCTGCTCGGCGAGGCCGCCGGACGTGTGGGGCCAGGTCGACGCACTGCCCAGATAGCCGCCACCGGGCCAGAGGTGGCGCTGCTCGTCGGTCAGATCCGGCTGCGCTGCGCCCCAGGTGGCCGGGTGCACCGTCACCGGGGTGCCGCGCTCGAGGCTGCCCGACGGATCGAGCTCAACCACGCCGGAGACTTCGTGGCCGGGGATCAGCGGCTCACGGATGGTGAACATGCCCGTCGCGCCGTTCGCGTAGTAGTGCAGGTCGGATCCGCAGATCCCGACATATCCCACCCGGAGCCGTACTTCGCCGGCACCAGGTTCGGGGCTGGGAACCTGGTCGGTCCGCATGTCCTGCTTGGCGTGGATGCGCACGGCCCGCATCCGTCTAGCCTCCCATTCGGGGGCCGTCCGGGCGGCGGCCGACCAGGTACAGCCGTTGCGTCGGCGCCTCTTGGGGCAGCGGGCTCCTTCGGTACCACTCGATATCGACAAGCCCGACCTGCTCCACCGCCGCGACGATCGCGTCCGGGTCGTGAAGCACGAAATCGAGGTCGGTGGCGACTCCCCACAAGGAACCCGGGATGATTCACCTCGTGACCGACATGGGTGGCCAGGGCGAGCACGCCATCACGGCGCAGCACTCGGATCAGGGCGGCCATCGTGGGGACCAGCTCGGACGAAGCGAGGTGGACGAATGCGTACCAGGCGGTGACCAATCCCCAACCGGGATCTCGCGGGTCGCCGCCTCGCGGCATCGGTGGCACGACGAAACTGCCCTGAACGAACTGGACGTCGGGGTGCTGCTCACGGGCGTCGGTCGACCATGTCGGGAGACAGATCGAGCCCGGTCATGGCGACGCCGCGATCAGCCAGGAATCCGGCGACCTGGCCGGGCCCGCACCCCACGTCGAGGCCCTGGTCCCCGGCGGTGTCGGCCGCAAGTCGGTCCAGGAACCAGCGGTCGAACGGCTTGCCGTCGAGCTCATCGGCCAAGGCTGCGGTATAGGCGTCGGCCAGACGGTCGTACTCGGCCGCGACCTTGCGATCCCGGGCCGGTGCGCCGTCCGCCAACACCTGCTCCCGGTCCACCGGTGGCAACGGGTCGGCGGCCTCGGGCTGTTCGGCGCCGAGCAGATGGACCCAGCGCCGGTCGCGCTGACCGGGTTGCCGTTCGAGCTCCCGGACGAGGGGCGGGTCCAGCGCGGCCATTTCACGGAGAACCTCCTCGACGCCCTCTCGATCGGCGAAGACCAGCAACCGCTCGCTGCGCGGCAGTAACTCGCCGGGGGTCTGTGGGCCGCGCAGCAGCAAGACGGTGAGCAGTGCGGACCGCTCCTCGTCCAGTTCCAGCTGCTCCTCGAGGCGCTGGTGATACTTCACCACCCTGATGCCCGTGCGCTTCACGAACCGGACGAGCTCGCGGTTGCGGAGCCGCCCCAACGACTCGACGAGGGTTGCGTCGTCGTAGGCGACGATCGGGTCACGGCTGGTGGACTGGTTGCACGCGGTTCGGAGAGCGTTGAGAGAGAGCGGGTAGGTGTCGGGGACCGTTCGCTGCTTCTCCATCAAGGCGCCCAGCACGCGCTGCTCGACCGGGTCCAGCACGGGTCGATCGGGCATGCGCTCAGCCTGTCACGGTTGGCTGCGGCGGATGCGGTCGCTCCAGCGACGCGCCGACGAGCGTGAAGAACACCATCAAGCCGATGCTGATGGACGCCGGCCGGGCGTACCCGCCCCGGGCGCCGACGCCGAAGTCGGCAGAGTTCCAGCACACACGGCAACGGCGTGCAGACCGGCGAGAAGATGCCGCGGCTGGGACCTCGCCGGGCCGCGGCCGACGGCCGACACTGAAGCCCGTCAGCGAGGCCCGAGGCCAGCGCGTACGTCGGCTCGTGGCGGGCGGCAGGGCCGGCCGACGATTGGTGCGGCTTCGCTCAGCGCCGCATGCCGGTCGGCCAGACCACCGTTCCGCAGCGTGGGTGAGGACACCCGACACCGCGAACGCCGCAGCTGACACCGCGGCGAGGCCCCGCAACCTTCCAGGGTCATCGTACGGGTGATCCCAGCATGCCTGCCCTCCAGGACTCCGATCCCGACCAGCCCAGCGATTGTCCGAGGCGGATGCGGCGCGGCGAGAGGAGGGCACCGTTCCACAACGATTGCCATCGGCGCTCCACGACGATGTGGCTCGGGAGCACACCGAAGCATGATCGAAGTCGGGACCTGAAAAGTTGCGGCCGAGGATGAGTACGTCACCGATTGCCGTCAGGGCGGCTCCGGCCAGACCGATCATGGCTGGCCCGCGACGGTCTGAGCGTCTGTCCGGAGCAGTCGTTTTGATCATGCCGGCACATTAGTCCGACCCGTTCGGTCTCCCGCTGATGACGCCGCCGGATGGGGCCGGCGCATCCCCGACCTGATTCGTTCGCGAGAATCGGGTCAAGCCCTACCTCAGGTAGGGATCGGCCCAGGCGCTGATGATGCGGGCTGCCCGTTTCGCCTGCTTCCCCTTGGTGAGGAGGTGATCGGCGCCCTCCAATGACACGAAGCTGCGCGGGTGCCGGGCGGCCCGGAAGATCTGACTGGCGTTGGCGATGCCGACCGTGTTGTCGGTGGGTGAATGCATCACGAGCAGTGCCCTGCGCAGGGTGCGGATCCGCTCCCGCAGATCTGCCGCGCGCACATCCTCGATGAAGTGCCGCCGGAGGGTGAGCGCCTTGCCGCCGATCAGGAACGGTGCCTCTCCGTCGCCGAGAATCCGTTCGACCAGGGCGTCGTAGTTGTGTTCGACGTGTGCCGGATCGTACGGCGCACCGATACTCGCCACGGCCCGTACGGTGTCGGCCAGGTGGGCAGCGGCGATGACTGCGGCACCGCCGAAGGAGTGCCCGACCAGGATCCGGATGGAACGCCCGGACCCCTCCATGAAGCGCACCGCTTGCGCGGTGTCGTTCACCTTGTGCGAGAACGAGCCGTCGCCCCAGTCGCCCTCCGAGTCGCCCAGGCCGAGGTTGTCGAAGCGGAGCATGCCGATGCCGTCGCCGGCCAGCTGCTTGCAGATGCGACTCGCCGCAGGAGAGTCCTTCCCGAGGGTGAAGCCGTGCGCGAAGACTCCCCACCCCCTCACGGTCCCTGCCGGATGGTCGATCAGGCCGGCCAGCCGAGGTCCACTCGTACTCACAAACCACACGCGTTCGGCCACGATGCCCATCGTGGCAGATCTGAATGGGCGCCTCGACGAGCGATGCGGTGGCGCCCGCTTCTATGCCACGACGGAGTGTTCGTGAAGGTGGTGCCTGACAACGGTCAGCCGCGGATGGATCCGAGCCAAGCGGACCTTCGTCCAAGCGTGCAACATGGCGGTGAGGAGGTCGCAGGTCTCCCACAGCAGCACGCGCTCCGTGGAGACTTTCGCCTTCTCGCCGTACGCGTCCAGGAAATGGTCGCAGAGCCCATCCATGAGGGCGAGATTCTGCTCCAGTGGCGGGCCGGACAGGGGTTGTCCGCTTGCGGACAGCACACTGATCCCGATGTCGCGCAGCTTCGCCCGGAACCGGCCGAGGTCCAGCGCGGGCTCCGCCATCGAGGCGCCGTCGAAGTCGATGAAGCCCACCTTCCCGCCATGAACCAGCACCTGGGCCGGCCGGAAATCGTGGTGGGACGGAACGCTCCCCTCGGCCGGATACTCGACCGACAGCTCCTCCAACCGCTTCAGCAGCGGCTCGGCTGCGGCCTCCAGGGGTGGGACGCTGAAGGACAGCCGACCGACCACCTCGCGGAGTTCCTCCAGCTCGCCGTCCAAGGTCGCGGTCTCCCCGTAGGTCGTCGAGGACTGGTGCAGGGCAGCCAAGGCGTACCCGGTCTTGGCGAGTTCCTCGCGCAGGCGATCGAGCTGGCTCTCACCCCCGTCGGCAATGGCGTTCCGGGCCAGTTCCTTGAGCGTGCAGTCTTCTGGGATCGGCCCTTGGAAGAGGATGCGGCGTTCCGGATCGTACCCAAGCGGCTCGGCGAGCGTGACCACTCCTTGCCGAGCCAACGGCGACTGCCATAGAGCTGTCATGGCCGCCCAAGCGGTTTGTCCCTTGTCGCCCTGATGGGTCTTGATCACGATCGGGTCCGGGCCGGGCTGGTTTCCGTTTGTGCGGTCGTAGTCCACGCCCACCACGACTGTGCACCGACTGCCTGGCTTGTACCGGACAACTTCCGGCCGGCAGGCGCTGACGACGGCGTCACCGTAGCCGGCGTCGACGATGACGTGCTGGAGAAGGTCGCGGGCCGCGACCGGGTCGATGATGTCCTGGAGAGCAGGAAGGGCGGGATCCGCGGTTTCGACCTGGAGCTGGAGTCGAAGATCTTCCAGCCAGCAGCTCCACCCCGCCTCGCCGAAGGGCGCGCCGGTACCGAGTCCGTCGCCGGCACCGACATCATCACCGGACGGCACGGCCACCAGCGGGCCGTACAAGTTACCCACCACGACAACGCTTCGAGCCTCGGCGTTCTCGTCCTCGACGGCCAGTCGATAGCGGGCCAGCCATTCCTCACCCTTGGCTCGCAGGCGTTCCGGGGTGCACGACAGCAGGCGGGTACGCCCCGTGCTGAGTTCCGGCACCCGCCGCTGGAGGGACTCCTTGACGCGCTCGCCATCCATTCCAGCTGCTAGCCAGTCCGGCAATGTCGCAAAGGTGTCCAGTGGCGCGATCACCATCTCGCGGTCAAACCATGTCTTCATGAGCAGTTGTTCCAATCCGGTTGTGTGCGGCCTGGGGTTGGGCGGTCTAGAGGTGGGCGGGAGTGAGCTGGACGGGACTGTGAGGGACAGGACTGAGGAGCGACAGGGCAAGGCTCAGACGTCGTTCCTTGAGCTGACGGCAGGCGTGCAGGGCGGTCGACGCGAGCGAGAACGACCGGAACAGGGCGACGCGCTTCAGAAAGGATCGGTCCGAGACGCCGGGGCCTATCGCCTCGCCGTAGGCGGCCATGAACGTGTCGCCCAGCCGCCTTCGGATGGGCTCAGCCGACCGACCGGCGTCCTTGGTGACGAGCAGATCCAGGTGGGCGAGGAACCGGCCGAGGTCCATGGCTGAGTCGCTCCAGCACACCGTGTCGAAATCGACGATTCCAGAGACGGTGTGGCCGGTGAGCAGGATCTGCGACGGGGTGAAATCCCCGTGACACAACACCTTGTCGTGTCCACCAGCGTCCATATCGGCACGGCCCAGCAGAGAGCGAACCTGGTCAGCGGTTCGCGGCCAGACCTGCTGCACCACCTCGAGCTCGACGCCCAGTTCGCGCCAGAGGTGATCGACGGTCCGTACCGGAGCCGTCGCTTGCCGGGTTTGGTGGAGGGCGGCCAATGTCCAGCCGGCCGAACGCAGTGCCTCAGCCGCGGCAGCATCGGTGGCTGTCGGCGGTGGATCGGCACCGTTGACCACAGCGGCGCGCACGATGCTCGGGAGGATGGGCCGTCCGGCGAGCGCCTCGGTCAGACCAAGACGCAACCTGGGTGCGTAACCGAGCGAGACCGGAACCTGCGGCATCCCAGGGTCGGACAACGATCTCAAGAAACCGTGCACCCGGTCGCCGGTCGTCTCGTCCGGGTAGACCTTCCCGTAGACATGATCCGCCCAGGTCCCGGTGGATGGGTGGGTTCGGCGCACTCCGTAGCGCAGCACCGACGCCCCGCTCCGGCGGTGGTTCACCAGATCCACCGAGAGGGGCACGGTGTTCGTGCTGGGCCAGTCCACGTCCTGCAGGGCATCCAGGTTCATGGCGGCCGCCAGTGACGGCAGGGCAGGGTCGACGGGGAACAGCGAGAGCGCCACACCTGTATCGGTGGTTGGGGCGGTCCATTGCCCCCAGGGGATCGGGGGGTTGTCCGGGGGCGCCAACCGAGGTGCTTCGGTATCCAGCGAGCGGCCGGCCGCACCGTCGTTCGGATACATCCGCGCGACAACGGTGTGCTCACTGACCTCGCCGGTGCCCGCCGAGACGGCGACCCGATAGCGCAATGAGCAGGCACCGTCCGGCTGATACCACAGCGCGCCCGGTGTGACTTGGTGGACCTTGCCGCCGGGTTGAAGCAGCGTGCGCTCGATCTGGCTGGCCGCGAGTTCGGGGTCCAGCGCGGTCGTCAGGCCAGGCACCCTCGTGGCCAGTGGTGTCAGCAGATCTCCGGCACCGCGATACTCGTCCGTCATCCGGGTCTCACGCGTTGCCACGCGTGTGTCGAAGGCAATGTCCGTGCCCGTCTCGGCGAGAGAACATCATCCAACGGGCCCCGTTCGGGCGACGGTCACGAATTCAGACTCGTTGCCGTTCGGGCCCTCCGTACCGGCGCCGAGGTCGCTTCCGTTGCCGCTGGCATCCGGCGTCCCATGGTCGAGTTCCCTCAGGTACAGCTCCGAGTAAAGCCCCCCCGCACCGATCAGATCCGCATGCTGACCGCTCTCGGCGATGCGCCCGGCGGCGATCACCATGATCCGGTCCGCGCACCGGATCAGGCCGGGGTCATGGGAAATGATGATCGTGGTCTTGCCCAGCATCAGTTTGCGCAGGGCCGTCAGGACAAGTTGAGTCGACTCCAGATCCAAGCCGGTGGTCGGCTCGTCGAGGATCAGGATCGGGCGTTTCGCGAATGAAGGCGCGGGCGATGGCAATGCGCTGCCGTTGACCGCCGGAGAGCATCGAGCCCCGCTCCCCGAGCTGAGTGTCGTAGCCGTCGGGCATGTCCATGATGAACGCGTGCGCGTTGGCCATCCGAGCCGCAGCCTCGATCCGCTCCGGCGTCGCATCGGCGATCCCATAGCCGATGTTCTCCGCGACACTTCCGCTCAGCAGCACAGTGTCCTGCAGCACCAGGCTCACCTGACTGCGCAGGGAGCTCAGCGTCAGTCCACGGAGATTGATCCCGTCGACCAATACGGCGCCTTCGTCGGGGTCGTAGAGCCGGGGCACCAGTTGGGCGATGGTGCTCTTACCGGCACCGCTGGATCCGACCAGTGAGACCACCTCGCCCGGTGCGACCTCGAAGTCGATGTCGTGCAGCACCTTCGGCCGCTGCGATGCCGCGGACCCGTCCTCGTGCTCGGCCGGGTAGGCGAAGCTGACGTGATCGAACCTCAGCGCGCCGGTGAGGGTGGGAGCCGCCACCGCGTCCGGCTCGTCCTGCACCACGACCTCACGGTCGAGGAGGTCGTCGATCCGCTCCACGCTGGCGAAGACCTTGCCGATCTTGTACCACTCGCTCACGATCTTGCGGGCCGGCTTGAACATGTTCTGCAGCAGCAGGATGAACAGCACGAGCGTGCCGACCGTGATGGCGCCGCCACCGATGAGCCACCACCCCAACCAGACGACGGCACAGATGGCGAACGCCTCCATCAGCGCTACGACGAAGCTGAACTGGGCCTGGATGTTCGCTGCCCCCAAGGAGGCCCGCATGCTCTTCTCGGTCTGCGAGGAGAACTGCTCGAGGTCGACCCGACCACGGCCATAGCTCTGCACCAGCCGGATCGAGGTGAGCATCTCCTGGGCGGTGGAGGCCAGCTCACCCTCTTTGCTGCGCTGGGTCTTGGACGCCGCCTTGATCCGGCTCGAGTAGAAGTTCGAGACGAAGGCGAGCATCGGCACGACGACCACCGCGACCAGGGCCACATTCCAGGATTGCCAGAAGAGCAGGGCCAGACTGCCGCCGAGCACCAACAGGCTGCCGAGGACGTTGCTGACCGACTGCACCACGAACTCTTCGACCACGAGCACGTCTCCGGTGACCCGCGTGAGCACGTCTCCGGTCCGCTTCTTGTCGTGATAGCTCAACGACAGCCGCTGCAGGTGGGAGTACATGGCCACCCGGATGCTGTACCCGAGCCTTCGTCCGCCCCGAGCCATGGCGACCTCGGTCAGGGAGTCGGCGGCACTGTTGATCGCGGCAATGCCGACGATCGCGATCGTGAGCAGAATCAGCGTGTTGATCTGCGGCGACTCAACGAACGCCGGGAAACCCAGCTCGCTGAGATTCGGACGCCTTGCGGTCAGGAAGTCGACGAGGTACGCGATCGGGTACGGCTCGATGATGGAGGTCAACGCCTCGAAGATCAGCAGCAGGATGCCCGCCACGTACGGCTTGGGGCTGCCGGCGAATCGGCGGAACAGCCGGACCGTCTTCCGGAAGTCGCTCGGCCTTTTGGGCGGCGCGTCCTTGGGCGGCGCCGGCGCGTCCTTCGACGGTACGTTCTCAGGCGGCGTGTTCTCGGGCGGCGCGATGGTCACCTCTCCACGCCGTCCTGGCGGTCGCCACCCGTCCGGCCAACTCAAGGGCGTTTTATCCAAAGCTTTCACGACAACTCCTGAGTCACGCGGTCGAGACACCGGTGACTTTCCTGGGCAAGTGCTATGGGTAACGGTGACTTCGGCGACCGGGCGAACGCCCTGAGCGCCTTACGTTGGAGTGCGACGACCTCGTGCCATCGGATCCGTGTGGTTACATCATCCTCCACCGATGTGGTGTACGTCCTGATGAATTCTTCGGCGAGTGCCTGAAACGTCGCGATCGTTATCGGGGGTGCGCCGGCCATGGTCCGCCTCAGTGCGAGCTGGCGCAACGATGCGACGAAGGTGCCCGCATCGCCGGCCTGGTCGGAGATGCCGCAATGGTCGAAGTCGAGCAGATAGACCGTGCCGTCGCCCGGCAGCACGAACTGACCTGGCTTGCAGTCGCCGTGGACGACTCCCGGCGAACTCACCGAGAACCACGCGAAGGTCTCCAGGAGGCGCTCGGCCACGCTCAGCAACGAGTCGCCGACCTGGGAGTCGACGGCAGATATGCGCAACGCGCGTTCGCGAAATCGGTGCAGTTCCTTCTCTACCGGACGAAGCCGCTTGCTGATCATGGGTCCGCGATGTAGTTGAGCGAGTGCCGACGCCGCAAGGCGCACCGCGCCGGCGGCGGCCGTCGCATTCGTACCGGTGGCCTGGAGCACAGCATCGAGTGGTTGCCCGCAGATCGACTGCTGCACGACGATGGAGAAGTCGGGAAGGTGCCCGACGGCGGGCGCCAATCGGAGACCGTCGGCTTGATTGCCGATCCGAGCAAAGTCTTGCGCCTCACGCGCGACGGCAGCCGCCTTGGCCGGATCGTGGTAGACCTTCGCCACGTAGCTGGCCTCGGAGACCGGCGTGCCGAGTCGCACCGTGGCCCGCTTGCCCAACCGGTAGCGCAACAAGGTGACCCGGCAGCGGCGAGAGAAGGCCCGGCTTTGGATCGGAGGGAGATTCGGGGAGAGCTGGGCGATCTTCGGCCCGATCACGGAGGCGGTGAGAGCCAGCGGAAGGGTCGGCAGGTCAGGATCATCGGGGTACACCGAGAGCGCCATCCCCGGCCACCCGGTCACCACCCGTTGTCCGGCCGACGCGTCCGGCGCCAGCAGGTCACCGCGGACCAGGTCGGCTCCGTGTTGGTACAGCACGCTCGCTCGGATGCCCGGTTCGTACTTGGCGTCGAGGACGTGGCAGGGCCGTGGGCTGGTACGCAGAGCCGCCGAGAGTCGAGGTCCCATCCGATGGGCCTCGAGGGCGGCGTCGAACCGTTGGGCGTCACTCGGGCGGTTCACGAGGCTGCTCTGACGCTCTGCTCGGACAGGAAGATCTCGTGCAGCTGCTCGGCCGCGCGTGTTGACGTCGTAACCCAACTCGACGGTGCGTCGGGCGGCCTCCCCCATCTGCTGGCGCAGTTTCGGGGCATTGAGCAGCGTGGCCAGGTGATGCTCGATACCGGTCACGTCGCCGGGAGCGGTGAGGAACCCGTTTTCGCCGTGGGTGACCAGCTCGGGGATGCCACCGACCGACGTGCTGACGACCGGCAGCCCACAGGCCATGGCCTCCACGAGGACGTTCGGGATTCCGTCCCGGTCGCCGTCCTCACCGACGGTCGGAGTGAGCACGAACACGTCGGCGCCGTGGAGCGCGGAAATGATCGCCTCGCGGCTGCGCTCTCCGGCGAAGTGGACTGCGTCGGCAAGTCCGAGGGAGTCACGCAGCTCCGTGAGGGCTGCCAACAGCGGTCCATCGCCGTACACCTGGCACTGGACGTGGTGTCCTGAGGCCCGGAGCCGGCTGAGCGCCTCCAGGAGATCGGGGAAGCCCTTCTTCGCCACGAGGCGTCCGACGGTGACGACCTGTACGTCGACGCCCCGAGCATCCGCGACCGCGGTCGGCCGCGGCGGTGGCTTGAACTTGTCGAGCTCCACGCCGTGTCGGATGACTCTGACCGCCGGCAGGCTGGTCGGCACCGTCGAGGCGATGTAATCGTTGTTCGCCTCGCAGCAGGTGATCAAGGCCGTTGCCTCCACGGCGCGCGCGGCCAGACTGGACGGCGGGATCTGGACAAGATCGCGCGCATGTGCGGTGAAGCTGTACGGCAGGTTCGTGAGCCGTCGGACCAGCAAGGCGACGAGCGCCGGGTCATGTGCGAAGTGGGCGTGCAGATGCGCCGGCGCGTCGCCCGCTTTCCGGAGCCGGATGATGGTGGCCGCGACCTGAACGGCGTTCTGGAAGCAACCCCAGGTGGTGGTCGTCGCGTAGCCCTTCGCGAGGTCGCGTCGGCGCCAGGCGAACAACGTCGTCTTCGCGTAGCGCCGAGGGTTGGCGAACAAGACGGAGAGATGTTCGCCGACCCGCTGCCGGATGGGCCGGCGATCTTCCAGGAAACGCACGGTGGTCCGGACCTCGCTCACCTGGGGTTGGATGACCGCCTCACCCGATCGCACCATGCTGAACAGGACAAGATCGATGCCGCGCCGTTCCAGCGCCAGAACTTCGTTCACGATGAAGGTCTGGGAGAGCCGCGGCCAGCTGCGAACCAGATAGATTACCGGGCCAGGCATGCCGTCCCCCTCGCCACGGCGTCGCCGACCGCTCGGCCTCGGTTCTCGACCGGGATGCGGCCGGGACCGCTGCGCAGCGCCAGCTGCTTGGCGATCTTCAGCCAGGTGTAGGCGGAGTACCGGGCCATCGAGCCGTCGTCAGACCAACCCGTGCGGTCGGCGTACTCGTTCAGGAAGGTCTCCCGACGGGTGCCACCGCTGTCCCCCCGGAACTCCAGATAGGCGCAGAAGTGAGCCAGGTCGAAGGCCCGATCTCCGTGCCTGGCCTCATCGAGGTCGATGACCCAGACGTGGTCGTCGATCATCAGGTGCCCGGCATGGAAATCCTTGTGGATCGGCACCTGCGCACCCGATGTCGAGGGAGGGCCGATCGTCGCCCACAGGGAGGCCAGCCGCTGAGCGGGCTTGAGAAGTTGTGGGCTGTGTCGCCCTACCGCTGCCGCCCAGGCGTGAGTGCTGGTGACCTCCCGCAACGTGTCGAAGGTCCGCGGCAACTGCACCGAGGAGAGGTGGAGTTCGGCCAGCCACCGCGCAGCATCCCGGGCGCCGTCGAGAGCACCCCGGTGATCGACGACTTCGTCCAAGGGGGTTCCGGTGCACTCTTGGAAGAGGACCAGGTTCTCCTCCGGAACGAAGGCGAGGAGCCGGGGTACGCGATACCGTCCGGCCGCGAACGGTCCATTGGACAGGGCCGCCAGATGAGCGGACAACAGCTGAGCGCGACGGGGCTCGCTGAAGGTTTTGGCGATGAGCCGCACGGGACCCGATGGGTCGAGTCCGTCGACGGTATAGCGGACCACGCTCCGGCGGCCGGCCGCCGAGCCCAGATCCTCACTCGAGACGACGCTGAGCTGCGCCCCCGCGCTGCGCCCGGCCAGCGCCTGACTCAGCAGCTCCGTCGCCCTAAGGCGGGGGAGCTGATCAATCTGCGTCATCGAGGCTCGCAATCCTTCGAGCGGCCGAGCCGTCGAGACGGCTCTCTGCGACGTCCATCAGGGCCGGAACCAGCGCCCAGTCAGCGATCTCCAGGCGACGAAAGCGCCGCCCGACGATCTGCGCTGCGGCTGCGGCCTGCCACCAGGCCAGTGACTCCGAGTCCACCCCCGTACCGGATGATTCGTAGCCCGCGACCAGAGCATCACCGATCAGTTCCAACTCGACCTCTTGGCTCGGCTGTCTGATCGCCTGCCATGCCAGGTGACTCAACGCGTTTCCGAGATCTTGGGCCGCAGCACCGTGACTTACTCCGTCGAGGTCGAGCAGGTACCCAGAACCTCCCGCGTCCACGACGACCTGGCCGAGACGGAACGCCCCATGGATCAGTACCTGCGGGCCATCAGGGCGAGGAAGATGTCGGCCGAGCCGGACGAGGAGTCTCCTCAGCCGGTCGGCGAGTTCCGCATCCATGGCTGCCACCGCTGGGATCAGATCGGTGACGGTCCGCAGGTGGCCCGACGCGGTTCGTCTCGGAACCGAAACGCCCGACAGCGTGTGGAACTCAGCCAGAAGTCCACCCAGACGATCTGCCAGGTCGATTCGACTCTGAACGGAAACCGAAGCGTCGCGCATCATTGCGGACGCGGATCGCCCCTGGGCCGCCTTGGCCACCGTCGCCGAAAACTCCGGCCATTGGGCAACGACGCTGATGACCTGCACCCGTGCGGACCGGGCCGCAGCCGCGACGCGCGCCGCCCGTCCGGCCGCATCCGGATACACAGACTTCGGAAACACCTTCGCGTAGTACCCGGCGGAACCGGAGGGTGTTCGCACGTCGTACCGGAGAACGCACCGCGCACCCGGTCTGTACCGGACCGGCCGCACCCGACAGTCCTGGATCGGTTCGTCGACAAGCGAGGTCAACCGCTGCACCACCTGGGCCGGGTCGGAGGCCGCCGACAGCCCGGGCAGCGACCGATCGCCACGGAAGTCATGTCGTGACCAGCTCGTCGCATCGAGATCGACGGCCACGAACGTCGCCCCCTCGGCTCCCTCCACGTCCATCCGAAAGGCGAGCCGGCAACTCTGTCCCGGGGTCCACTGCACATCGTGCAGAGTCGAACTCGGCTCCATCGCGGCCAGCGCCTCGGGAAGATGCACCAAGGCGGGATCGCGCGCCGCCAGCCAGGTGGTCGCGGCGACGTCCAAGCCCTCCAACGCGGCAATCATGGCGTCGTCGCTCGTAGGTCCGCCGCCGCCTCACCGACCTGGCGGATCACCTGAGAATCCCAGTCCGGGTCGTGAACAGGGGTCCGTCGGGCGGCAAGCTTCAGGCGATACAACACGGCGATCAGGCGCGCTCGGGAAAGCCGAGTCGGGTCGCACGGCCCGTACGCGCCGAGGAAGTCCCGGATCAGTCCGGAGACGTCAACGCCGTGGTGCTGCCCCCACCACGCCAGATCGGCGAGGAACTTGCCCAGGTCCATGGCCGGCTCCGCCAGCCCGGTTCGGTCGAGATCGAGCAGGTGCACCCGATCCCCGGCGGCCAGGATGTTGTCGCACTTGAGGTCGCCATGCCCCAGCCGAGGCTCCTCCGAGGGTAGAGCGGCGAGCCGCTCGACGACCTCCATCGCGAGGAGGCGATACCGGTCGGAGAGATCAGGCAGCAGGGCGCTCAGATACTGGCCGGCGCCGAGCACCGAGGCCAGCTCCGACCGAGCCGAGTGCGGGGCGGACCGCTGTTCCGCGGTCAGGGCGTTCACCGTGGTCTGATCGCCCAGGTCGTGCAGGACGCGGACCGCCTCGCCGATCGCCGCCAGCAGTGGGGAGGCCCGGGCAGGGTTGCGGATCTCCTGCGACATCGCCCTTCCGGCCAGCCCCCGCCAGATGGCTACCCGGTCCTCGGCACCATAGCCCAGCGGCTCGACCAGCCTGGCCCGGGGAGAACGCTCCGCGAGTAGCGGCCCCACGGCCTGGGCGAATCGGACGGCTCGAGCCCCGTGATCGTCGCGGTCGATCTTGAGGTACGCAGCTTCATGATCAAGCTCAGTCCCCGCACTGACCCGAAGCACGTGGCGTTGGCCCGGCCGGTAGCGGACCGCCTGAGTTCGGCGGGCTGTCGACAGCAGGGCCGGATCCGCGTGCGCGTCTGCGAGCAAACCAGTCAGGTAGGCGTGATCACTCAGCCGCATGAGCTGGGACATCTGCGGATCGATCGGGGCGATCAACAGGGCGACCCGACCTCCCTCCGTCCGCGCGCTCAGGCGCACGAACGGTGCAACCAGCTGACGGGGTGCTCCGCGATCTTGAAGTTCGGCGGAGGCCGTCCCGTCGGCGGGCAGCTCCGCGAACCAGAAGAGCGCGATGGGCCTGATCTCCGCGCCGACGTGCAGCCGGTAGTAGGCAGTCAGCTTGCGTCCCGGCTTGTACTTCGTTCGCAGCAGCGTCGTCGTCGCGAGCTGGTCCCGACCAGGAACGCACTGGCTGAGCAGGCTCGCCAGACCGTGCTGCATCGGGTTGTGCACCAGCTGACCCACGCCAGCAGCCCCGAGCCCAGCGTTCAGCACTTCGGCGAGGTGACGGCCAGTCCGGCGAGGAACCGAATCACCGTGGCGAAGTTGTTGTTTCTGCACCGGTGCGTCAGCCCGAGCCGCGGAGGTGGGCACGGGGAAGCTGGATGGTTGCCACCTCGGCCGGCTCGATGCTCGGATAGCTCTCGTGATCGACCCGACTCAATAGGTGCTGCGCGGCGGCGTAGCGACCCCGGAGATCGGGTTGGTAGAGCCGGTGTCGGTGGGTGGTCAACGCCGTGAGGGCCGCCTTGGCCAGCGCCTCGGGCGACACCTCCTCGGGCGGCAGCCAGCTGACCCAGCCGCGTTCGGCGAACAACCTCGCCCGCATTTGCTGCTCGGCACTGGGTCCCGGCCGCGGCATCAGCAACGCCGGCTTCTCGAGCGTCAAAATCTCGGCCGTCGTGTTGTAGCCGGCCATCGCGATCACCAGGTCCGCGGCATGGAGGTAGGTCAGTGAGTCGTGCACGCTCCGGATGACATGGACGGGAAGGCCGCGGGCCGCCCGCAACAGCCGCCGATGCTCGCTGCGCGGGAGGAACGGACCGGTCACGATCACGACCACGCACGGACGCTTGGCGTTGATCTCCGGCGCAGCGCTCAGCAAAGTGCTGAAGAGCGCATCCGCGTCGGCACCCCCGCCCGCCATGGCGACGATGAGGTCGCGGTCGCCACCCGCGTTGCGCAGGTAGCGCCGGCGGACCGAAGCGGCCGTCGAAGGTGAGGCGGGTGGCGAGCAGACATAACCGCAGTAGCGCAACTGCCGGGCGACCCCTTCGGGGAAGTCGTACTCCTCCGCCACGTCGAAGACGTCCCTGGATCCATAGACCAGCACATCCGAGAAGTACCGCTCCACCGCGTCGTACGCGCCTTCCAGACGCCACCGCCGTCGAACGACCGCGGGCGCGTCCAAGATGTCGCGGAGGCCGAGAACGATCCGAGTCGGGCTGCCCTGCAAGGCCTCCAGCGTCGGGATGAGCTCACCCATGGCGCCGTGCGGCATGTGATCGACCAGCACGACGTCGGGAGCGAACTTCAGCACCGCCGATCGAATGATCTCGCGGCGCACCTCCAGGACCTCGGGGAAAGACATGGACAACGACAGTGGTCGCCAGTCGCCAGGCCCGACCTTCTGGATGGACGGCAGCTTCATGTAGTCATGACCGACGCTGGTCGGAAAGAACTGGCCCAGCGGCGAGTCCGAGATCGTGAGCACGCTGGCGCTAGCCTCGGCGGCCAGGAACTCGCTCGCCAGGAGGGTGGTTCGTCGCTGATGCCCCAGACCCAGACCGTCCTGGGAGTAGACGACCATGCGCGGCGCTCCCGACCCGCTCATGCCCGGCTGCCCGACAGTGAGGCCAGCGACGCGGCGCCGATGGGTTGGTCTTGTCTCAGGCCTATATGCCAGGCGACCTGCTGAGCCAGGCCCGACGGCAGATCCGTGGTGGGGTGCCAACCCAGCCGTTCCTGTGCCAGGTCGATGCGTCCGGCCGTGCGCTGCACGTCACCACGACGCTCGCTGTGACGCTCGACGGTCACCTCGTCGAGCGGAAGCAGCTCCTGGAGGTGGGCGATGAGCGTTCGAACGTCCACGGGGTTGCCACTGGCGATGTCGAGGACGGCCGCCAGGGGGAGATCAGCCGACAAGGAGCGGATCGTGGCATCGACGACATCCCCCACGTAGGAGTAGTCCCTGACCTGGCTGCCGTCTCCGAAGACGGTGACGGGTCGCCCGTCGAGCAGCGACTCGATGAAGCGGTGAGCCGCCATATCGGGTCGTTGCCGAGGGCCGTACACCGAGAAGTAGCGCAGCGACACCGCCGGGATGCCGAATGAGCTGGAATACGCTCCCACCAGAGCTTCGGCGGCCAGCTTGCTGACTCCGTACGGGCTGGTCGGTCGCGGCTCGCCGCTGGCCCGCAACGCGTCGGTGCCGCTGCCGTAGACCGATGAGCTGGACGCGTAGACGAACGGCCGCGGACCCGTCTTGGCCACGGCCTCGAGCATGCGCTGGGTAGCCATCACGTTCCGCTCGATGTAGCGCTCGAACGCAGGGCCCCAGGATGTGGTGACGCCCGGCTCACCCGCCAAGTGCGCAACGGCATCGATGCCGTCGAGGACATCGTCCAACGGGAGATCAGAAACATCAGCGGTGATCAACTCGAAGCCGGGATGATCAAGGGAGGACGCGATGTTGCGACGCTTGCTGCTCGGGTCGTAGAAGTCGTTGAAGCTGTCGACACCGCGTACGGTCCAGCCCTGAGAAAGCAGCGTCTCGCACAGATGACTTCCGATGAAGCCAGCTGCGCCAGTGACCAAAACTCGACTCATCAGTCCACGATCCTTCGCGTTGCGGTGGCGGAGCGGTAAAGAGGAGATGTCCAGGAGTTGGCCCGTGATACAACACCGCGGAAACCGGCATTGAGGGCACCGCGACAAAGCACACGGTCACTGAGGGTTGCCAGCCGGACTGTGTCCGCGCAACCGTTAGCCGCACCGACCCGGTGGGCCAAGCGGTGGTCGCGTTGATCTCCGACGAACATGTCGATGCCCGCGCGCGCGGTCGACTCCCCCACCAGCCCTGGCATGATCCCCATCCGCCGATACAAAGATCGCCCCGCTATGCTCCTCGATCTCGAGGAACAGCCCGCATTGGCCGCGCGGCGTTTACTGCGATGCCTGACGCTAGCACAGGGCGACGTGCGGGTAAACGAAATATTAACGTCGAACAAACTTGTGAACTAGCTCGACGAGCGTCGGGGCAGATCAGCCTCGAAGAAAGCGCTCGACTTCCTCACGCGCGGTTGAGTCGTCGTACTGCTCGGGTGGGCTCTTCATGAAGTAAGAACTCGCGCTCAGAACCGGTCCGCCCAAGCCGCGGTCCATGGCAATCTTGCAGGCGCGTAGGGCATCGATAATGATGCCGGCCGAGTTCGGGGAATCCCAGACCTCGAGCTTGTACTCCAGGCGGATCGGGATATCACCGAAACCACGGCCCTCGAGTCGGACCAACGCATGCTTTTGGTCGTCGAGGAACGGGACAAAGTCACTCGGACCGATATGGACGTCGGCGTCGCGCATCTCGTGCGGAATCTGGGACGTCACCGCTTGGGTTTTCGAGATCTTTTTCGACTTCAGCCGGGAACGCTCCAGCATGTTCTTGAAGTCCATGTTGCCGCCGAAGTTCAACTGGTAGGTGCGCTCGAGCTTCACGCCACGGTCCTCGAACAGCTTCGCGAGCACTCGATGGGTGATCGTAGCCCCCACCTGGCTCTTGATGTCGTCGCCGACGATGGGCACGCCCGCGTCCGTGAACTTCTGGGCCCAGACAGGGTCGGAGGCGATGAAGACGGGCAAGGCATTGACGAAGCCCACGCCGGCGTCGATCGCGCACTGGGCGTAGAACTTGTCGGCCTGTTCCGAACCGACGGGTAGGTAGGAAACCAACACGTCGACGCGATGCTCACGAAGCGCGGCGACTACGTCGATCGGCTCGTCATCCGCTTCGGTGATGGTTTCCCGGTAATACTCGCCCAAGCCATCAAGCGTGTGCCCGCGCAAGACCGGAACGTCGAGTGGCGGGACGTCGGCGAACTTAATGGTGTTGTTCTCGCTGGCACCGATCGCGTCAGACAGGTCGAGTCCGACCTTCTTGGCGTCAACATCAAAAGCGGTCACGAACTCGATATCGCGCACGTGATAATCCCCGAACTTCACGTGCATAAGTCCCGGGACGCGGTCGTCGGCCACGGCGTCGCGATAGTAGTGAACACCCTGAACGAGTGAGGACGCGCAATTGCCGACCCCCACAATTCCGACTCGAATTGGCCCTCCCACGATGCAGTTCCTTCCGCGCGGCTCCGTCGTGACCCCCAGCTCGGGCCACACTGACCTTCACTCGTTGTGACCGAGAACTTTCAGTATGCTGCCTGCCGGGTGTCGCGCGAAAGGGGTTTCCCGATCCGTGCTGATCCGACTAGATGACAGATCGGCGACGCCGGCCCGAGATACCTCAGCACGCAGATCTGGGGTTCCACCACCGAAGTATCGCAAACGTTGTTCAATTGTTACCAGACTGTTGTATCTTGCTCAGTCTCGAAGCCGGTAGCCCATGCCGCGCACAGTCTCGATGCGGTCCGGGCCGAGTTTCCTACGCAAATATCGAACATAAGTTTCCACGATGTTGCTGCCAGGTTCGTAATCATAGCCCCAGACCCGGCTGAGAAGTTGCTCTCTGGAAAGAACCTGACCCGGATGAGTCAAGAAGATCTGAACCAGCGCGAACTCGCGGGCGGTCAGGTCCGTGGAGGTGCCATCGCAGTGCAGCCGCCTGGTGTGTAAGTCCAAGCTGACTCCGTTGTGGGTCAGCGTGCTGGCATCCACGGATCGGCTCGGGGTGCGCAGGCGGCGCTGAATGCGCGCCAACAGCTCATCGAAGTGAAAGGGCTTGGACATGTAATCGTCGGCGCCACCGACCAGACCCGCCACGGTGTCGTCGATCCCGTCGCGGGCCGTCAGGATCAGGACGGGAAGGTCGGCTGACCCACTGCGCAAGGCGTGCAATACGGTGAAGCCGTCGAGATCGGGAAGCCCGATGTCCAAGATCATCAAGTCGAACTCGCCACTCCGAGCGAGAGCGAGGGCTTGAACGCCGCTCGCCACGACGGTCGTGGTGAGACCGCTGGCTCGCAGTCCCCGCTCGATGAAGGAGGAGATCCGAACCTCGTCTTCGGCGATCAAGATTCGGCTCACCGCATCAACTCCGCATGGTCTCCTGCGGAACAGCCGCCAGATCTGCAACCGGTGAATGCAGTGGCAGTTCCAGGCGGAACTGTGCTCCTCCAGAGGGTGGTTGCAGCAAGACTATCCTGCCGCCGTGGCCGCGAGCGATGGCCCGGACGATGGCCAAGCCGAGGCCAGTGCCCGAGCCGTTCCCGTCGGAACGAGCCCCGCGGTCGAACCTGTCGAACACCCGCTCTCGGTCTGCCGGCGCTATTCCTGAACCGGTGTCGCGCACCCATAGGTAGAGCTGATCGCCACGGATCTCGGTGCCGAGATGAATCTCCTGATCCGTCGTGGTGTGCTGGGTGGCATTCAGCGCCAGCTGCAACATCGCCTGAGTGATGCGCTGACGATCCAGGATGGCGACTCCTTCGGCTCGGTGGTCGAGGTACCACTTCCGGGGCGCAAGTGTGCGCGCCTTGTCGAGGACCTCATCGATGAAGGGTTCCAGGTCGACCTCGCTCAAACGCAGGAAGTTCGGGTTGTCCGAGCGGGCCAGCATGAGCAGGTCCTCGACCATCCGGCGCATCCGTTCGAGCTCGTCCATCGCGATGGCCAGCGATTCGGCCCGCCCGTTGGGGTCGGTTTCAAGCAACTCGAGATGGCCCTGCACGATCGTGATGGGCGTCCGCAACTCGTGACTGGCGTCGTTGAGGAACTGTCGCTGCGCTTCGAAGGTGGTCTGGAGCCGATCGAGCATGCCGTTGAAGGTGCGAGCCAGCTCGGCCAGGTCGTCGTTGCCCTCGACAGGAATCCGTTGCGAGAGGTCGGTGGCCGTGATCTGCTGAGCGGTCTGCCGCACCTGCCGGATCGGTCGTAGGACGCGTCCAGCCACCAGGAAAGCGGCGATCGCCGCCAGGGCGAGTGTGCCGAAGGCCACCGCCGCGAATGTCCACGTCGCGCTCTTGATCTCGGCCAGTTCCAGATCCCGGAAGACCGCGATCACGAATACCCCGACCTCCGGGGATCCCACGACCTGCATGGGCACGACGCCGTAGCGCACACTGCCTCGAGCCGTGTCGACCGTGCCGAGTTCGGACCGCTGGTAGGCGGCGAAGCGCGCTACGACATCTGGTTGCTCATCGAGTCGCAGAGGCGGTTCATGATCGTCGTGGCGGAAGGGCTGTCCGTCGACCAAAGTGATCATGGTCTCGTTCTTGCCCACGACATTTCGTGCAATGCAGGCGTTGAGTAATTGCCTCACGTCCGTGAAGCCTTGACCGGTGAGCGGGTTGCGACCAGCCTCCGCGAAGGCCGTGGCCTCCTCAACCTCTTGTCTCAGCCCGGCGTCAATGCGTCGGTCGAGACGGTCTACCGCGATGAAGTAGCTGGCGGTGATCGAGATGCCCAGAGCCACTGCAACGAAGACAACCAGAGATCCGACGATCCGTACGCGCGCCGAGCGAATTCGCGGCGGTCTCGGCGGGATCCGCCCAGCGGGAAGCGGAGAAGCCATCAGCCAGTGTATCGGTAGGTGAGACTCGTCCGCTTCCAAATCGTCTGTGTCTTCGTAGTCGTCGTCGGATACGACTCGGTCGGTCGCCCCGTCGAGCCGTCCATCGCCATCGTCGGCGTACAGGAGCACCACGATCCCGATCGTCTCGGTGATCCGCTCGGCGAGATCGATCCGGTAATCGCGATCATCTTCGGATCGGGCGATCGGAAGCGAGCCGAGAAGCCGGCTTTGTTGGGCCCAGCACACCGCGACGAATCCATCCGCCCGGGCGAGCCGTACATCCTCGACGTCCACGAAGCGGCCGTTCCCCTTCTGGTTCTCACCATCGATCTCCGCATCGTCATCTGGGAACCGCCCAGGAGTGGCCCGCGGGCCAGCACTGGAACCTGCGCTACCGCCTCCGCAGACAGCGTCGGGGGACGGGGTCGGGGACGGTGTCCGGGACGGAGGCGCGACGCGGGGGCTGGGTGAGTCAGCTGGCGTGGGCGAACTGCTGGCGGAGGGGCTGGGGTCTTCGGTCGGCGTCGCAGATTCAGACGGGCTGGCTCCCGGAGTGACCACACCCGGCCCGAGGACAACAGGGCGGGGGTCGGTGCCGCATCCGACGAAGAGGAACAGCGCGCACGACACGAGGGACAGGGCGGCCAGGTGTCCCTTCGTGGTCATGGTTCACTCCTTCGATTCGTCGGTGGGTGGATAGCAATGTGGTGGGAGTTGGATCAGTAAGGCTCGAACCGGCGGTCCTGCACGGAGAGCCAGTGCCAGAACGACTGGGGTGGAGCGGGCTTCCCGCGGGGACTGAGGTCCTGCCAGTCCTGGGAGTCGTCCATGAAGTAACCCTGACCGCCCTCGCATCGGCCCGTAACCGTGTGGGTCCAGACGTTCTCGCGATAGCGCCCAGACAGAGCGACCTCGAACAGGTGTTCGGCCGTCGCGGCGAGCGACGGAGTCGGTCGATCCCCCTCCAGGCATTCCCAGACTCCGTACTCGCCGATGCGAATCATCATGACGGTGCGCTCGCAGGGCTGGAACGCAACGCTGAACATGGCCGCTTCACTGCGGAAGGGAATGACGAGGATCTCGCTAGGCGAGAGATCTTGGTTGCTCGGGTACGGCGCCACAAAGGCGCATCCCGGGCGGTGTTCGGTGACCATTGACCGCAAGCGCCGGGCCAGGTGAGCGTGCAGCGCGACCAATTCGCCGGGGGTGTGAAAGGCTCCGGCACCAACAGATCGGAGGGATCGTGACCTGAAGACCGGTGACAGCTGCGTCGTCATACGACCATTCAGCCACGCGATTGTGAGAATTGGCGTGACGCGCAGATGAAAAAAAACTCATCTTTTGGGGCCGCCTCAGGACCGTTGGCTCCCGAGATGCAGCGAGTCGAGCGGCAAGGAACCTCGCGGCGAGGTAGGCCGCAGGCCACCCACACGCAGCGGGGCGAGCATCGCGTCGGACAGAGCCTCGACGGCGCCGTCGACGAGCCGGTAGTAGGCCCATTTGCCGCGCTGGTCGCGGGTCAGAAGGCCCGCCTCGACCAGGACTCTCATGTGGTGCGAAACGGTCGGCTGGGACAACCCGACCGGCGCGGTCAGATCGCAGATGCAAATCTCCCCGCCGTCAGCGCCGGCCACCAGACTCAGCAGCCGCAGTCGGGCCGGGTCCGCGACGGCCTTCAACAGCCCGGCCAGCCGATTGGCGTGGGCGGCCGTCAGCACCGGACGGTCGGACGGCACACAGCAGGCATCGATGACCTGTACGTCGGTGCCGGTCGCCATCGCACCAGCATGCCACACATTGACAATGGTCGATACGTAACGCAATACTCAGTCGCATTGACATCCATCAATGCGAGGAGTGGACGATGACGACCGACGAGGCGCAGGAGCGGGTGCGGTCCCGCTACGCTGCGGCTGCGATCGCGGTATTCCAAGACCAAGGGTGCGGCTGCGGTGACAGCGACTGCTGCTCGGACGAATCGGGCTCGTGCTGCACGACCGCGGATGCGCTGAACCAGACCGAGGCGTTCGGTGCCGGGTTGTACACCTCCCACGAGCAAGAAGAGCTTCCGGAGGAGGCGCTGCTGGCCTCCCTGGGGTGCGGCAACCCGGTGGCGGTCGCCGACCTGCGTTCCGGGGAGGTCGTGCTCGATCTCGGTTCCGGCGGTGGGATCGACGTGTTGTTGTCCGCCCGAAGGGTCGGTTCCGACGGGTTCGCGTACGGGGTCGACATGACCGACCAGATGCTCGAGCTGGCCTGCACCAACGCCGCCAAGGCCGGCGCGACCAACGTCGAATTCTTGAAGGGCACGATCGAGGACCTGCCGCTGCCGGACGCCTCGGTCGATGTGGTCATCTCGAATTGTGTGATCAACCTGTCCGGCGACAAGACGCGAGTGTTGTCCGAGACGTTCCGGGTCCTCAGGCCCGGCGGCCGCGTCGGGTTCTCCGATGTCGTCGCCGAGGACCAGCTCACCACCGCCGATCGAGCCGAGCGGGGCTCCTTCTCCGGTTGCATCGCCGGCGCGTGGGCGAGGCAGGAGTACCTGGACGGGCTTGCGGAGGCCGGCTTCAGCGACCCGTCCGTACGATTCACCCACGAAGCCGCACCGCAAATGCACGCGGCCATCGTCCGTGCCACCAAACCCGCGGCTGCCTCTGCGTGAAGACATCTCTGATCAGTCGGGCTACGGCGGAGGCGGTCGGCACCGGCTTCCTCGTTATCGCCGTGATCGGCTCTGGTATTGCCGCGCAACGGCTGTCCCCCGACGACGTCGGCTTGCAGCTGCTGGAGAACAGCCTTGCGACCGGCGCGACCTTGGTTGTCCTCATCCTGGCGCTGCAGCCGGTGTCGGCGGCGTTCAACCCGGTGATCACCGCCGTCGAGCGCTTCACCGGGGCCATCGACCCACGAGAATCCGCTGCGAGCGTGGCCGCGCAGATCATCGGTGGCATTCTGGGCGCCATCACCGCGAATCTGATGTTCGGGGAGCCCGCCATCAGCATCGCCGGCACCGACCGTGGCGGTGTTGGCCGGTTACTGGGCGAGGTGGTGGCCACCGCCGGATTCGTGCTGATCATCACCGCGCTCAGCCGCAACGGCCGCATCCATCTCACGGCGTACGCGGTCGGCGGCTACATCACTGCCGCCTACTGGTTCACCAGCTCGACCAGCTTCGCCAACCCGGCCGTCACTGTCGCCCGGATGTTCTCCGACACTTTCGCTGGCATCGCACCGAGCTCGGTGCCGCTGTTCCTGGCCGCCCAGGCCGTCGGTGCCGCCGCCGGCTACGGACTCGCCAGCGTTTTCTACCCCCAGCCCAGCCTTCGTCCGCGCGTCCAGGAAACCGTGTCGGAGACCTGATGGCCGCCTCGCCGTCCGTCCTGTTCGTCTGCGTTCACAACGCCGGCCGATCCCAGATGGCCGCCGGTTGGCTCACCCACTTCGCCGGCGATCGCGTTGAGGTCCGATCCGCCGGATCCGAACCGGCCGACCAGATCAATCCCATGGCCGTCCACGCCATGGCGGAAGTTGGCATCGACATCACCGCCGAACGACCCAAGATCCTGACCACCGAGGCCGTCGAGGCGTCCGACGTCGTCATCACCATGGGCTGCGGCGACACCTGCCCCTACTACCCCGGAAAACGCTACGAGGACTGGGTTCTCGACGACCCGGCGGGCCAGGACCTCGACACCGTTCGGCGCATCCGCGATCAGATCCGCAGCCGCATCGAACGCCTGATCGGCGACTTGCTGACCGCGACCTGACCACCAGATCGCCATGCAGCGCGCAGCTAACCAGACTCGGACCTGCTACACCTGAACGATGTCCGGACAGTTCGTGGCCTTCCTCGGCATTGCGGCCGTGGTGATCTGCGTTCCCGGGCCCGATACCGCTCTGACGGTCCGCAACACACTCGCCGGATTCCGACGAGGCGGCATCGCGACCGCGGCCGGCGTCGCCACCGGGCAGCTGGCCTGGACCGTCGCCGCCAGTTTCGGCATCGCTGGCCTGCTCCTCGCGTCGGCGCCCGCCTTCCAGGCCGTTCGGTGGGTCGGCGCCGCATACCTGATCTTCCTCGGGCTTCGGTCGCTGTGGTCGGCAGTCCGTCGTTCTCCCCGGGCCGGCTCAGCCACCGACGGGCGCCAGCAGGTCCCGGCCGAGCTTTCTGCGCGCCGGGCGTTTCGCCAGGGCCTCCTCAGCAATCTGGCCAATCCCAAGATGGCGGCCTTCTTTCTCAGCTTGCTGCCGCAGTTCGTTCCCGCCGGTGCTGGCAGCCTGGCCGGGTCGTTGCTCCTGGGCTGCACCTTCTGCTTGATGACCTTCGTGTGGCTTTCCGGCTACGTCCTCGTGCTCGACCGGGTCCGCGAACTGCTTCTCCGCGGCCCGTTCAAGAGGCTCCTCGACGCAATCGCCGGAGCTGTCCTCGTCGTCTTCGGCGCCCGCCTGGCGACCGAGTAGCCCGAAGACTTTCGCCCGTTGCGCTTGTCGTCCTGATCCCGCCACTGTTGGGCCCATAGCTCGGCGTTGGCCCGAAGAACTTCCGGGGCCGGCGCCGAACAGCCTCAAACGGCAGGAGTCGTGGACCGCCACCGATGAGTATCTGCGCACCCGGTCGGGATTGGCCGACAGCGTCCGAACCGGCCAACCCGCGTTCGAACAAATCTACGGACAGCCCTTCTTCGGCTATCTGGACACCCACCCTCGACTCGCCCAGATCTTCAACGACGTGATGACCTCATCCAGCGACCAAGATGAGGTGGACGCCATCGTCTCCAGCCACGATTTTGGTAGGTATCACAAGATCGTCGACGTGGGCGATGGCCGAGGTGCCATCCTCGCGTCGATCTTGCACCGCCATCCGGACGTGTTCGGCGTGCTCCAAGACAGTCGGCAAGTCATCGACAACACTGAGCCCGTCTTCGACGAGCTGGTTGCCGCGAACCGCGCCACCAAGATGGCCAGCGACTTCTTTCAGTCGCTGCCAACCGGCGGCGACGCCTACGTACTGAAACTCATCGTGCACGACTGGGACGACAATGCGGCGGTCACGATCTTGAGGAACTGTCGACAAGCAATGGCCGCCGGGGCCTCGGTCCTGCTGGTCGAACTGATCCGCCCGCCCGGAAAGCAGACCGCAGCCGTCAGCCAATTCGATCTGACCATGCTGGTCTTCCTTCATGGTCACGAGCGATCGGAATCGGAGTATGTCGAACTCCTCGAGAGGGCAGACCTGCAGCTGGTGCACACGACTCCAACAAGGCTTCAGTTCAGCGTCCTCGAAGCGATCGCGCGCTGACCGGCGTCAGCTCGGCGCATCCATCTTCGTCAACGCGTTGATCGTGAAACTGCGCCCGCGATGGGTCGCCGCCGCATGATCACTGTGGCCGAGCTGGGTTCGAACGTGAGCCGCGGTCTGGTCGTCGCTCTCTCGGTCCGTCCCCCAATCGCCCACTCCGATCGAGCGCCGAGCGTCACCGCTCGACTCCGATGGGCAGCCGAATGGCTGTACAGCGATCTGAGCGGCGAGGATGCTGGACCGTGACGGGCCACGACGGAGTGTGTCTTCTGATCCTTCCGCGCCAAGGGGGTAGTCGATGGTCTTCATGGTTGAGCGATGCGGAGCCTGGCAGTTCGGTGGCGACGAGTCGGGCGGTGAGCTGGAGTTCCGGATCTTCTTCCCGGCCGGGGCAGACCCTCAGGTGGCAGCCATCCGGGTGAGCGGTGATTTTCAGCAGTTCCTCGGGCACCGGAACTGGGACTTCAGCGGCGGATTGCCGCTCGCGGTGCAATCCGGCAACGATCCCCGGGGAGTGTCCTGGTCGGTCCGCACCCAGGGCGTTTTGCCAGCGGATCTCTGCCAGTACAAGTACCAAGTCGAATTCGAAGATGGCGCCTGGAGAAAAGTCACTGATCCGTGCGCCCGCTACGGCGGACTCAGCGACCAGAACTCCGGCGTCGTTGTGGGGGGCTGCACCCCGGCCACCCATCAGGTCCGCCCGCTCGCCGGCGGCCGCCGGCCCGGCGACCGGTGGCGGTGACGCAATGATGCGAGCACTCCTCCAACATCGGTACGGATCCCCGGACGTCCTCGAGGTCGCGGACGTACCACTGCCGACCCCGGCCGCGGGACAGGTGCGGATCCGGGCTGCGGCCGCCTCGGTCAACGCTCGCGACTGGCACGTGATGCGGGGCGAGCCCCGGTTGGCGCGTCTCCTCGACCGCGGAACCTTCGGGCGCACCGCACCACGGATCCGGATCCGGGGTACCGACTTCGCCGGCACCATCGACGCCGTCGGTGACGGCGTGACCAGCTGGCGGCCAGGCGAGGAGGTGTTCGGCGAAGCCGACGCGGCGCTCGCGGAGTACGTCGTCGCAGCGCAGGAAGTGGTGACTCAGATCCCCGCAGGCACGAGCTTCGAACAGGCAGCGGCACTACCCCTGGCCGGCAACACCGCCCTGACGTGCCTGCACGCCGGCGACCCCCGACCTGGCGCTCGCCTCCTCATCAATGGAGCCTCCGGTGGAGTCGGCACGTTCGCGGTGCAGATCGCCAAGACCATGGGGCTTCACCTGACCGCAGTGTGCAGCGCGCGCAACGCCGAACTCGCCCATGCACTGGGCGCCGACGCGATCATCGACTACAACCTGGAGGACTTCTGCGCCACGTCAGAGCGCTACGACATGATCTTGGACCTCGTCGGGAACCGTTCCGTGCGCGAGCTCCGCGGACTTGTACAACCAGCCGGCACGCTGGTTTTGTCCGGCGGCGGCGTGTCCGGCAAAGGCCGCCTCGTCGGACCTGTAGGGCTTCTGGTCCGGGCGCAGCTGATGGCGCGCCTTCCCGGGCCGCGGATCGTCATTCCCCAGGCGAAGCCCAGCCAGGAACTCCTGGGAGAACTTGCGACGCTCGTGCGTGCCGGGACCGTCAAGCCGGTCATCGACAAGACTTTCGCCTTCGAAGACGGTGCCGAAGCCATTCGGTACCTCGAGACCGAACACGCCCAGGCAAAGGTCGTCGTCACCGTCTCGCACGCCGACGCGTAGCTGACAGCACGTGATCACCAAGCCCCAGGTGCTCGTGTGAGCATCTGAAGGTCGAGGACGTTGGCGCCTCTGGAACAGATCACTCCGGTGGCGTCCGATCACCGGTCCATGAGTCAGCGGTCTGTATCAGGCCCTCCGGCTCCCGCTCTTCTCGCTGAGATGTATCCCCTGAACAGGAGGAGCGGCCATGGTGGTGTTCTGGATCTTCGTGGTCGCTCTTGGCTCTTTTGCCATCGGTGGGATCTTACGGAGCCGCGGAGGGGCCATCCTCGATAATCCAGGAGGATTCGTCGATCGTCGTCTTGATCATCTCCCCCGTCGCCCACAACGTCACGAACCCGCCGGCGCCAGGAGTCAGCCTTCGGATCCGCGTGCCGCCGAACCTCGCCGGTGGGCTGATGCAAGCCCGGCAGCTGACGACCACGACGACAGCCAACTGGCCGGCGGAAGCGAAGTCGCCGGGGAATGGAGCTTGCTGATCATTCCGGTCTGCGTCTGTGCCGTTCTGCTGATCGTGAGCGCTGTCGGCGGGCTTCCGGGTGGCTAAATAGTTCTCCCCGCCAGGGTCGACGCGAGACCGGTCCGAGAGCCACGGTGACTGGCCCGCACGCAGATCCGGGAAGCCCGACCCATGGACTCAGGTCCATGGCCGCCGCCGTCGCGCCATGCAACCCTGGAACGGCCGATCGGGTCGCCGGCCCGAAACCCCAGACGGGAGCTCACATGTCTCTCCTGCGTACCCGGCGCGTGTATATCCGGCTCGTTGGAGGAGCACTGGCTGCGGTCCTGATCAGCGCGACGGTGGCTGCCCGCCCGACCTCGGCGGCACCTGTCCCGGCTCCGCCTGCCGCAGCCGACGCGCCTGCCGCCGCACCTGCGCAGCGCGGCGTCGACCTTGCGCCCGTGCCTCGGCTGCACTGGCGCGACTGCGAGAACGGCTTCGAGTGCACTACGGCGCGGGTCCCGCTCGACTACGACCGGCCACGGGGCCGGACGATCCGGCTGGCGTTGCTCCGGTTGCCGGCGTCCAAACCGTCGCGCCGGATCGGGTCGCTGTTCGTCAACCCCGGCGGCCCTGGCGCGGCTGCCCTCGGGTTCGTGCGGAACTTGGGCAAGAGCCTGTACTCCCCTGCGGTGCGCGCGCGCTTCGACATCATCGGGATGGACCCGCGTGGGATCGGCCAGAGCACTCCGGTCCGGTGCTTCGACACCACGGAGCAGTCCGTGCAAGCGGGCATAGTCCTACGGTCTGCGCCCAGCGATCGGCGTCAGTTCCGGCAGCGGGTGGCGGCGGCCCGGGACTTCGCCCGCCGCTGCGCGCAGCGCAACGGCGACCTGCTCCGGCACGTGTCGACCGCGAACGTCGCGCGCGACCTCGATCTGCTGCGTCGAGCGGTCGGCGACCGGCGGCTGACCTACGACGGCATCTCCTACGGCACCTACCTGGGCGCCACGTACGCGGCGATGTTCCCGGGGAACGTCCGCGCGTTGGTGCTCGACGGGAACTTCGACCCGCCTGCCTACCGCGCCGGCGGGCGCACACCGTTCCTTCGTCAGTACGGAGCGGAAGGCGGGTGGGCGACGCTGCGGCAGTTCTTCCGGCTGTGCGCCGCCGCCGGCCCCGCTCGTTGCGCCTTCGCCACCGGCGGCGACCCGGAGCGGAAGTTCGCTGAGCTCGTGGCGCGGGTCCGCCGACAGCCGATCACGCTCCCTGACGGTGACGTGGTCGAGTACGGGTCGCTGGTGTTCACGACGCTCGTCGGCCTCTACGTCGCGAACGAGTGGGCGGCCAGGGCTCAGTTCCTGCAGGACCTCTACACCGCTCCGCCCGCGGAAGCGGCGCAGCGGCTGCGGTCGTCGTCCTCGCCGGCGGAGGCCGGTGCGACGTACGACAACACGCAGGACGGTCAGCTGGCCAACGTGTGCAGTGAGACGAGCAATCCTCGCGAGCCCCACCGTTACCCGCGGATCGCCCAGCGGGCCGACCGGAACGCGCCCTACGCCGGGACCTGGCTCACGTGGTGGACCTTCGGCTGCACGTTCTGGACCGCTCGCGACGCCGACCGCTTCACCGGATCGTTCCGTACGAGGACGGCGTATCCCGCACTGGTGCTGAGCAACCGTTACGACCCGATCACTCCGCCGCGCAACGCACGTACGGTCGCGCGCCTGATCGTCGGAAGCCGCGTCGTCATCGCCGCGGGCTACGGCCATACGACGCTCTATAACAGCGGCCCGTGCATCACCAGTTATCGCGAGCGGTACCTCATCAAACGGATCCTCCCCCCACCGGGAGCGGCCTGCGAAGCCGGCGTCATCCCGTTCGCCTGACGGGTCAAAAGAGCAGTGTCACAGCAGCAGTACCGGAGGAGTTCCGCTCTGAGCGTGCAGTTGTCCACCACCGTCCCGATCGCCGCCACCCGAGCAGTTGCACTGCGACCATCAGCCGCATCGGGCCGCTACGGCTGCTTCACCAGGCCGAGCTGGGTCGCTCGGTGCACCGCCGCGGTGCGGGACTTCACGCCGAACTTGCCGAACACGGAACGCAGAGTGCCCCTGGACGGTCCTTGGACTCAGCACCAACTTGTCGGCGATCGCGGCGTCACTGAGCCCGTCCGCCACGAGGCGCACCACGTGCATTTCCCGCTCGGTCAGGCCGAGGGGGAGTGGTGCCCGGCATTGTCGGAGCAGCTCCTGGGCGTCGGCCTCGGCCATGGTCATGGCCTCGTCGGTGGTGAGTCGACGTCCGACGGCGTAGTGCCAGGCCCAGTCGGCGTCCCCCAGCCGGCTTTCGGCGTCTGCCCGCGGCCGATCGAGATCCCGGCTTGGATTGAGCGCGGACATGTTGCCGTGCGTCTCACCCCAGGCCCGGCACGCGCCGAACAGTCGAGCGGCGCAGTCGAGCCGGTTCAGGGCCAGCGCAACGGTCCCGAGGCCAGCCAGGACGTCGGCGCCGTGCGTTCGGTGCAGGAAGCGCTGCTGCTCGCCGAGCGCACCCCGGTAGGCCTCGATCGCCTCGGCCCATCGAGCCTGCCGACGATAGGCATGGCCCAAGGTGACCTGGCCAACGTAGACGCCGTACGTCACGCCGAGCTCGGTCAGCTGCCGCAGTCCGTCGACAACGAGGCGCTCGGCCTCGGCGTCCTCCCCGACCGCAAAGAGGGCGTTACCCAGGTCGTAGGTCGACCAGGCGATGCCGAGCGGGTCGGCGATGCGCTGGCAGATGGTCAGCGCCTGGCGGACGTAGCCCGGGCCGAAGGTCGGGTCGGGTCCGTGGACGATCGCCCAGCCGACGTCGCTCAGCCCCCGGGCGTAGAGCACTTCGTTCCCGAGCTGTCGGTGAAGCGCGGTCGCTTCTTCGAAGTGGCGTCGAGCGGACTCCCAGTCGCGGTGCGACATGGCCGCCCACCCCGCGGCGCTCAGGACTTCGGCTCGGGCGCTCGCCTGGGTGACCGAAGCCGAGTCCCAGGGCAGGGCCAGAGCCGCGTCGAACTCGGCCCGGTAACGTCCCGACGCCGAGGATGCACTCCAGAACCCCGACACCGCCGCCGTCATCCGTAACGCTTGCTCCGCTCGACCGTGGTCATGGGCCCAGCGCAGGGCGGCGCCGGCGTTGGCCAGCTCACGGCGGGTCTCCCGCAACCACCGCTGCTCCTCGGGGGTGTCCACGTCGGCGTGGGCGCGTTCGTAGAGATCCAGGAAATACTCGAGATGTCGGGCGTGAACGTGGTCGACCTCGTCGGGTCCGAGCAGATGGAGCATCTCGACTGCGTACGTTCGTACGAGCTCGTGCATGCCGTAGCGTGCGCCCCGCTCGTTGTCGGGCAGTCGGCGGATCAACGACAGGCCGGCCAGCGACTCCAGCGTGGTCGAAGAGGTCTCGGCAACCGCTCCGGCCGCTTCGCCACTGAAACCACCGACGAAGACGGAAAGCCTCGGCAGTGCTGCCCGGCATCTCGCGCTCATCGATCGCCAGGTGCTGTCGAGAACCGCGTGCATGCTGCGATGCCGGTCGCTCGAGCTCGGGTCGTCGGAGGCCAAGAGATCGGCGCTGCGGTTGATCTCGACGAGGAGGTTGCGGGCGGACAGGGTCCGGATCCACGGCGCCGCAAGTTCGATGGCCAGGGGGAGGCCGTCGACGCGTTCGCAGACCGCGTTGACTGCCGCTACGTCATCGGCGAGCCGGGCATATCCGGGGAGGACTCGACGGGCGCGGTCGTAGAACAGTTCGGCCGCCTCGCTGCGCTCGCCGGTGCCCGCCTCCACGCCCATCGGCGGCACGGGGACCAGGTGTTCGTGCGGCGATCGCAGCGGCACGCGGCTGGACGTGAGGACGGCCAGACCAGGGCATCCGGCGAGCAGTTCGTCGATCAAACCGCGACACGTCGCGGACACGTGCTCAGCGTTGTCCATGATCAGCAGCAGCTGCCGGTCGACCAGCGAGCGCGACAGCGCCTGGTCCGGGTCGAGGTCAGGGGAGACGTGGAGCCCGAACGCTTCGGCCACGCTCGGCGCCACGTCGTCGGGCTCGGTCACGGGTGAGAGGTCAATCCAAACCACGCCGTCAGCGAACCTCGGGTCAGCGTCCGGGCCCGTCAGGACCGAGGCCAGCTCGGCAGCGAGCCGGGTCTTGCCCGACCCGCCACCTCCGACCAAGGTGATCAACCGGACCGAACCGCCGACCAACAGTCTCAGCGAGGCGATCTCCCTTTGCCGGCCGATGAAGCGGGTGTCGAATGCAGGCGGGCGCGACGTCAGGATCTGCTGATCGGCTGTCACGTACCTCAGCCTCCGTCCGGCGCCACGATCGACACCTCAGTGTAGGAACCACAGGCCGATGGAGCCCGAGACGCCAGACCACAACTAGGCAAATTTGCCGATGTTCCGATGTCGGCCGGGTCGTCACGCTGAGGTCATCCCTCGGCCGCAGGGGTCGCGGATGCACAGAAGGAGCACCCCATGAAGAAAACAGCCCGAAGGCTGGCGGTCCTCGCTGGCGTCGCGGTGACGATCGCCGGCTCGGCGGTGGCGCCGAGCGTGGTCGCCACGGCAGACGACGGCGGGGATCGCGAAAGCAGGCCGCGGACGGTGCACGTGCGCGGGCAACAGTTCCCGATCCCCGGGACGGTCGACTACACCATGGCGGGAGACCTGGTCGGAACCTGGGAGTACAACGCGCAGGACGAGCCCCTGCATGCGGCGACGACCCTGTACGCCGAGGCCGGAACCGAGATCTTCCGTGGTTGCCTCGACCGCGACCATGATGGCAAGTGCGGCCCGCGCGACCCCAGCGGTCAGATGCGCACGGTCTTCCTCTACTGGGCGAGCTTCAAGGCCGACGGCACCACGTTGATCAAGGGCGAATGCGTGCACCCGATCACCGGCGGCCGCGGCGCGTTCCAAGGCTCACGCGGCCTCATCCACATGATCGATCGGCTCGTCGACGGCGTGGTCAAGACGACCTACCGGGGCGACATCGTGTTCAACGCGGTCGACGAGCCTCCAGCACCGCCCGCAGGGCCGCTGGCACAGAACTCGGCACTCGAGCGGGCGGCGTTGCCCGCAGCAGAGCGCAGGGGGTGCTGAGCGCGCTGCACAGCGCGAGTCGCCCGTCCAGGCCGAGGAGGAGCCGACCACTGTCGGTCGGCCGACCTTCTCTAGTCTGCGGTTATGGGCGCTGTGCCGGCCGAGGAGTACTTCCGGACGCCGGCTCTGCCGTCCTATCTCACCCGGTTCGTGGGTCGTACCGCAGATCTGGCGGACCTTCGCCGGCGCGTGCTGGCCGAGGTGGGGTCGGCTCCGGAGCAACGGTTGACCGTACTGGTTGGACTGGGCGGCGCGGGGAAAACGCGTCTGGCCGTCGAGCTCGCCGCCGGGCTCCGCCACGAGTCGACCGCTGCCGAGCGGTTCGCGGACGGGATCTGGTGGGCGGATCTGGCCCCGGTCACGAATCCCGAACGGGTTCCGCTGGCGGTCGCGGACGCCGCCGGCGTGCCCGACCTACCCACCGGCGATCCGGTCGCCGCCCTGACTCGGGCGCTCCGGCACCGGCGGGCGTTGCTGCTGCTGGACAACTGCGAGCATCTGAGGATGGCCTGCACGACCCTGGTGGCCAGCCTGCTACCCGCCTGCCCCGACCTGATGGTCGTGGCTACCAGCCGGACGCCGCTGCATCAGGGTGTCGAGGTGAGCATCGAGGGTGGAGTCGAGGGCGTCCAGATCGCACTGTCGCCGCTCGACACGACGTCGCCTGACATCGGTTCCCGGCGCAGCGAGGCCGCCGAACTGTTCTACGACCGGGCCGGGCTGCTGCTTCCCGGCTACGGGGCGACCGCCTCGGACGAGTCTGCGGTGGCGGCGATCTGCGCTCGGCTCGGCGGCCTGCCGCTGGCCATCGAACTGGCGGCACCCTGGATGCGGACGCTGTCGGCCGCCGACCTGCTGGGCCGGATCGGGCACCGTCTAGATCTGCTGGCCACGTCGGGCGACCAGTTGCCCGAGCGGCACCGCGCCCTGCTCGGGGTGCTGGACGGCACCTGGTCGTGGCTGTCGAGCGAGGAGCAGCGGACAGTCCGCAACCTGGGAATCTTCGTCGGTGGATTCAGCCTGGAGGCGGCTGAGACCGTTGCCGGTGCGAGCCTGGCCGCCTTGTCGACCCTGACCGAGCGGTCCATCATCCGGCGCGTGCCGCTGGAGGACGACGACACCCGGTACGCGATGCACGAGATGGTGCGGCATTACGCCGTCGACCGGCTCACCGAACAGCCCCCCGCCGAGCAGGACCTCGTCCACACGCGTCATCTCGAGCACCTGGTGACCTGCACCCAAAGGTTCGAGGCGGCGCGGAACGGCCCGGACGAGCGCGTCTGGCTGGCCCGGATGCACCGTGAGGAGGCCAACGTCGAAGCCGCCCTGACCTGGGCCCTGGACCGGGGACCCAGCGAGGCGGCGCTCCGGCTGGTGGCCGGGATGAAGGACGTGTGGATTTACGCCGGCTCGCTGGTCCGGCACCACCGGGCCATCACGGCCGCCCTCAGTCAAGCGTCGGAACCGACGTCGGCGACAGCGGCGGCGGCCCGGGCCATCGTCACCTACACGGCGGGGTGGTCGGAGTTCGCACGGGGGGCGAGCGACCTGGCTCGGTCGCACTTCGTCGAGTCGCTGACCCTGAACCAGCAGATCGGCAACACCGAGCAGCAGGCGGTCTGTCTGCGGGCGCTGAACCGGATCGCGATCGAGGCGGGAGACCACTCGGCCGCCGAGCGGCTGGCCCGGCAGAGCCTGAGCATCTGCCGCCGAACCGGAGACGAGATCGGGGCGGCCTGGTCGATCGTGCACTTGGCCGACGCCGCGTACGTCCGGAACGACTACGCCGAGACGGAGCGTCGCCTGCTCGACTGCATCGCCGCCTTCCACCGGCTCGGCCTCGGCTTCGGCGAGGCGGGTTCGCTCGTCAGCCTCGGTAACCTGCGGCGGACGCAGACGCGTTTGCCCGAGGCGCTCGACGCGTACGCTCGTAGCCTCGTCCTCGCGCGTGGATCCAACGCGACCGCGGGTGTCCGCAACCTCCTGCGCAGTGTCGCGGCGGCGGCCACCATGCTCGGCCGGCCGGACTCCGCGGCACGGATGTTCGGTGCGGCCGACACCTGGGACCAGACCTACGGCGGGTGGGATGAACCAATTTCCGCGCTACCTGACGCCGAACGGGCTGCGGCACGGGCCGGCCTGGGCGAGGAGGCCTGGGTCATCGCCTACGAGGCCGGCGCCCGGCTCCGTCCCGAGCAGGCCCTGGCCGCAGCGGAGCAGACGATCATCGAGCTTCGGGAGGACCTCGGCGCCCCGCTGCCCGCCGGTCTCACCGGTCGTGAGGCTCAGGTGGTCACCCTGCTGGCCGAGGGGCTCAGCAACGCCGACATCGCTGCCCGGCTCGTGCTCAGCCCGCGCACCGTGGACGCCCACCTGCGGTCGATCTTTCACAAGCTCGAGGTGTCGAGCCGAACGGCGGCGGTGCACGAGGCCGGACGCCTCGGGCTACGCCTGTAATCGGTCGGCGGCGCTGAGATAGGCAGTTCTACCGATGCCGGCGATTCGTCGACTGAATGATCCTGCTGCCAGGACGGTCCGCACCGGAGCGGACCTCAAGCCCGGGAGACACATGATCACCACCAGAACTCGCGGAGCCGCCGCCGTCGCCATTGTGCTGGCGCTGCTGGTGCTCGGCTCGTGCAGCAACCCCGGAGCGGGCGGTAGTCCGCAGCCCGAGACGCCGACCGAAACGCCCGCCGCCAGTGCCTCACCGGCGCTGACGCCAGTGGCGTTCGGCAAGACCCATCGCTACCCCGACGGCGTAACGCTCACGATGTCGAAGATCAGTAAACGGAAGCTGGGACCGTTCCCGAACACCGAAGACCCCGAGGCCAAAGAGGGCGATCCGTACGTCGCCTTCACCCTGACCTACGACAACCGCACCAAGACAACTGTCGAACTCACTCCGTACGTGGTGGTGCGGGTCGGCCCCAACGGGCAGGAGGCCCCCCGGGTGTACGAGGGCGAGTCGCGGGAGGCGCTCATCCTCGAAGCGGGCGACTCCACCGAGTACGACGTCGCCTGCCTGATCCCGGAGGCCGACCGCGGCACGGTGGTCCTCGAGATCATCGACACCCCGGACCCGTCCCGCAACATCGCTTTGGCCGGCTCGATCGACTGATCGGTGGCTGAAGAGGTTGCCGCCAGCGACGTCGCCTGGCCTGGTGCGGGAGGATCTGCTGTCCGGGCTCAACGGCCCTCGGCGATCACCGAGACCGTGGTTTCGATCACCACGTCGGGGCGCTGGAGCTGGATGTAGTGGGTGGTGTCCGGCACCCGGATGAGCCGCGATCCGGGGATGCTGGCGGCGAAGCGGGCGCGCGCCGGGTCGAAGGAGTGGACCACGATCCTGGATCGCGTCACCGCACGCCGAGGCGACCAGCACCAACCCGAGCACCACCACCAGCAGCACCCCCCCGCCGGGTCGCCGGACGAGAGAAATTGACCGACGCGTCACCGGAACGTCGCCACATCCCGCTCTAGTAAGTACTCGAAGCGCCGAAACTCAGGCGGTGCTGCCGGGTTGACGTCGCCAGGGGCTTGCATGCGCCCGGTGAGTCGCAAGGAGTCGAGGACGTACGGGACGCCGCTCGATTCGATGCCGTTCCCCCGGGAGCCGTCGGTCACGTGGAAGTGGAGGTGTGGGCCGGAGGAGTTGCCGGTGTTGCCGACCCGCCCGATCAGCTGCCCACGGCGCACACGCTCCCCCACCCGAACCCGCACACTGCCGGGTTGCAGGTGCCCGTACGTTGCGTACCTGTCGTCGCCGACGGTGTGGATGACGTGGTTGCCGAGCGCATTTTGAACGGTCAGGTCAGGCAGCGGCTGCGGCGGCGTGTTCTCGGGCAGGTCGTTCTGCGTCGAGGTGACGACACCGGGAGCGGCCGCGTACACGGCGTCGCCGAACACGTAGAAGCTGTGGTTGTTCGTCGGGTCGCCCGACCAGAACCGGCCCTGCGCATCCAGCCGGACCCAGTCGATCGCGTAGCGCTGGGCGAGGTGACGCTCCCCGTCGATGGTGAGCAGGGCGCGCCGGTGCGCGCTCGCTTCGCAGCAGCCTTTGACGTTGGCGTAGCGGGCTCCGCGGAGCGGCGGGGACACGACGACAGCGCGGCGCTGCCGCACCGCGGTGCGAGCGCCGACCATCGTGGTCGCCGGCCCAGCGGCAGAACCGTCGCCGGCCAGGGGCGTCGTCGTGAACCGGTGGACGAGCCGGCTCGGCGCGTCGGGGCGTCGCGCGGAGGACACGTCGAGCCACAGCAGGCCGCCGCCGCTGGAGGGCAGCACGTCGACCTCGTCGAAGGGCGCGGCCGCCGGGGACATCACCGCCTGGACCGCAGCGGTGCCGGCGTACGTCGTGACGACCCGGCCGCTGGGTCGCAGGACCTCGATGCGATCGATCCGGCGAGCCTGCGAAGACGTGTTCAGCAGGGAGATCTCGTACACCAGATGCCAGCGGCGGTCGCTCGCCCGTACCGGCGCCGGGGCATCGAGCACGGTCGCGGAGAGCGGGCTCAGTGCCGGCTCCGGGTCGAAGCGCGCGGCCGGTGCGGGCTCAGCCGGACCAGCCGGCACTGGTGCCGCGGGCAGAGCTGCGAGGCCCAATCCGACGGCGACGGGGAGCGGGACGAGGACCAGCAGCGCCTTCCGCCTCCATTGGCGACGACGATTGTCACCGACCGAGATCGTGTCCATGAGCACCTCGTGATGTCGGTGGAGGACGGAAATCACCGCGAACGAAACACCCGCAGGCGGTTGCCGGCAACCGGCGCCGGACCAGACGATCACCAAACTCGCAGCATCGGAAAGCCGACGCCATAGACCTGGGCCCATGCCCGGAGTTCCGATGTTCTGCAACCCTGGAGGGATGCAGCCGACCAGCGGTGGTCGGACGGGTGGTTCGCGCCAGCTGTCGACGGCGTTGCTTCTGCTCGCGGTGGCGGTCGCCGCCATTGCCGCGGGCGAGATCGCGCTGCTCGCCGCGTACGGGACCGGGGCGCCCTTCGGGTTGCTGGTGTTGGTCACCGTCGTGGGGTGCGTCTACACCGCTGCGGGAATCCTGGCGTGGATCCGTCGGCCGGCCAACCGGATGGGACCGTTGCTGTGCATCAGCGGACTGGTCTGGCTCGCCGCGAGTGCGGTCAACATCGCCATACCGGCCTTCATCGCCGTCGGATCCATCACCCAGACGCTGCCTACCGCGCTCGCGGTGCACGCGCTGCTGGCCTACCCGTCGGGGCGCTTGCGGACCACGGCGCCCCGCGTGCTGACGGCCGCGACCTACGTGGCCACCCTGGTGCTGCAAGCGCCGCTGTACCTGTTCGGCGCCGCATGGTCGGACCCGGCCGTCCTGCTCGTGGCCGACCGCCCCGACCTCGTCGCCCTCGGGAGCCGAGTCCAAGGCGTCGCCGGCCTCGTGATCCTGGTCGCGACCGGCGCGCTGCTGATCCGACGGCTGGTCACCAGCGATCGGCGGCATCGGGGCGTCCTGCTGCCGGTGTACGGATGCGGCGCCGTGGTCCTGGTGGGGATGACGTCCAGCGCCACCCTCGCCCGGATCCTCACGATCGATCCGCTCACTCTCGGGACGTTCCAGCTCTTCCTCAACATGGTGCTGCCCGTCGCCTTCGTCACCGGGCTCCTGATCGGAGGCTTCGAACGCACCAGCGAGCTCGACCAGCTCGGCGAATGGCTCGGCGCACCGGATGAACAAAGACCCAGCCTGCGCGACGCGTTGTCCCGCACCGTAGGGGACCCGACGCTGACGTTGACCTACCGCGTCGACCAGGGATGGGTCGATGCGGACGGTGTCGCCGTCGAGCTGCCCGAGGCCGGCACGGATCGCCAAGCCGTCCTGGTCGAGCTGGACGACCGTCCGGTGGCGGCGATCATCTACGACGCGACCTTGATCGCCGATCCCGAGCTGGTCCGCGCAGCCGGTCGCGTTGCGGCGATCGCGCTGGACCGCGAGCGCCTGACCGCCCAGCTGCTGGCCAGCCAGGAAGAGTTGCGCGAATCGCGCACCCGTTTGGTCGAGGCTGGTGACCGGGAGCGCCGGCGGCTGGCCCAAGATCTCCACGATCGGCTGCAGGGACGCCTGACTCTGCTCGCGTTGCGGGTCGGCAGTGCGGCACCGGGCGCCGACCTGACCGAGATCCGCCGCGGCCTCGACGAGTCGATCACCGAGCTGCGGTGGCTCGTCCAGGGCGTGATGCCCGCCCTGCTGGTCGAACGCGGGCTCCTGGCCGCGGTCGAAGACATGACCGATCGGCTACCCCTGCGCACGGTCCTCGACTTCGACGAGGAGACGTTGAATGAGGTCGATGGGCACGACGTGGATGGCCACGACCGCGGCCGTCTGTCCTCCTCGGTCGAAGGGACGGCCTACTCGGTCATCGCCGAAGCCCTGACCAACGCGGTGAAGCACGCCGCGGCGACCACGCTGACGGTCGTCATTCGGCGCGACCGCGGGCGGCTAAGGATTGAGGTCGTCGACGATGGTGTCGGCGGGGCTGGACCAGCGGGGGGCTCGGGGCTGCGGGGCATGACTGACCGGGTGCACGCCCTCGGAGGCACACTCGTGATCGACAGCCCGCCGGGCGCCGGCACCCGGGTGCTCGTGGAGATGGCATGCGCATCCTGATCGGTGAGGACGAGACACTGCTCCGCGAGGGACTGAGCCTGGTCCTGTCGCAGCAGGGAATGGATGTGGTCGGCGCGGTCGCCGACGCGGATGCGCTCGTCGCCATGGCCCGCGTCACCGAACCCGACCTGGTGCTCACCGACATCCGGATGCCACCCACGGGCACCGACGACGGGCTGCGTGCCGCGCTCCGCATCCGCGCCCTCCGACCAGGCACGGCGGTGGTGGTGCTGTCGCAGTTCGTCCAGCGTCGCTACGCCATGGAGCTGCTCGCCGACCAAGCTGCCGGCGTCGGGTACCTACTCAAGCAGCGCATCCTCGATGTGCCGGCCTTCTGCCGAGACCTGCGTCGGGTGGCCGATGGCGGGACAGCCCTGGACCGCGAAGTGGTTGCGCTGATGATGACCCGTAGCCTGCGCGACGACGAGACGCTCGACTCGTTGACGCCCCGGCGCCGGGAAGTCCTCGCCCTGATCGCCGAGGGGCTCAACAATGCCGCCATCGCCCGCCGACTCCGCATCTCGGAGAAGGCCGTCGTCGTACACACCTCCGGCATCTACGACGCGCTCGGCATCCCCGTCGACGGCGACGAGCACCGCCGGGTCCTGGCCGTCGTCCGCTATCTCGGGCGCTGATCCGGTCGCGGTTCTCGAGGCCGCGACGACGTCGTGGTCGACAGCTGGGCCCGGCCCGCCGCCGAGGTCGTGCTCACCATCCTCGTGGCCATCACCTTGGTCTCGGTGACCTTGACCCTGATGGCATTCCGGCGCCTCGACCAGAAACTCGGGGCTCTCCGCGCCCAACGGGACGGACAGCCGGTGCCCGACATCGACACCGCGTGGGGTCGCCTGATCGACCGGATCGTGCCCGATGTCGTTCTGATCAACACGTTTCCGCGGATGAGCCAGGTGCTGGAATACATGACCCTCAGCGGAAAGCCGCGGAGGCTGGTCACCCTCGATCTCCGTCTGGGCCACCGTCGTCGCTGCACGTGGAATTGCGCCGATTGTCCGCGGTCCACGAGACCGGATGACTACGTCCCAGTCGCAGAGGCCAGGCCGGCGTTGAGTTACTTGTGCGGAGCTGCGGTACGCGCCGCGCCGCACGTGTTCGCGTCCCGGCGAGCGGCGGCGACCACCCGCCGGATCGCGCGCTCGACCAGTGCCGGCTGATCGAGGTGAATGTAGTGCGCGCTCCGCTTGGCGATGATGTGCCGAGCACCCGGTACCAGTGTCGTCAGGTCGTCCTGGGCCGCTTGGAAGGCACGCTCCAGCGCCTCGAGTGGGTACGTCGAAGGAAAGCCGAACGGGTTCGGGAAGCGCTTCCGGTTCCGGGAGTGCTCCAGGACGACCATCGGCATCGGGCGCAGCGGCCGCTGGACGCGGGCTTGGCGCATGGCGGCGGCGGTGGCAACGATGTCGATCTCGAGGCCGGGCGTCTCGTACTGCTCGGGCCTGAGTCGCGCTTGGAACTCTTCGTAGAAGATCTCGTGGGCGGCGTCGATGGAGACGAATCCGGCCACCTGGCGGGGATAGGTGCCGGCGTAGAGCCGACTCATCAGGCCGCCCATCGAATGGCCGACCAGCACGTAGGGACCCGGGACGCGAGCAGCACGCAACAGGGCGTGGAGGTCGGCGACGATCCGGGCTGCCGAACGCGGCAACGGGACCGGGTCGCTGCGGCTGGGCCGGCCCGACGCCAGCGTCGTTCCGGGTCGGTCGTAGGCGCACACCCGGGTATACCGGGCGACCGCGGGCAGGACCGGGGTTTCCTGGAAATCTGGCGGGCGGAAGCTCCAGATGTCCGCGCCGTCCCCGCCTCCTGACTCCAGCACCACCGTGGGCGCGCCCCGGCCCCGACACTCCAGATACAGTCGACGACCACGCTCGATCTCCACCAAACCCGCAAAGTCGCCGCGGGAGGCATCGGCGGTAAGGCCAGCACGTGAGGCCGGGGTGGCTGGAGGCCCGATCGGCGCCGCGGCTGCGGCGGTCGGTGCCAGAGCCACGATCAGCCCGGCAACCGCAAGGACGAGGGCACCCAGGATCCAACCAGGACGTCTATCGGCAGCCATCGTCGCCGTCACCATCGCCACATCTCAGACCATCGCTCTCTTTCACCGATACGGCAACTAGAGGAGTTCGCGGGGCGAGCCTCGGCGCCGCGGCTGGCGGAGTCGAACCGCGATCAACGGCCCTCGGCGATCACCGAGGTGGTGGTTTCGATCACCACGTCGGGGCGCTGGAGCTGGATGTAGTGGGTGGTGTCCGGCACCCGGATGAGCCGCGATCCGGGGATGCTGGCGGCGAAGCGGGCGCGCGCCGGGTCGGTGACGCGATCCAGGATCGTGGTCCACTCCTTCGGTGCCCCGGGTGGGGTCTTGTCCGCAACCAGCAGCACGGTCGGCATCCTGGGCAACGCCGGCGCCGCGTCGATCTCGGTGATCATCGCCCGCACGTCGTAGGACTCCAACGCGTACCCCTCGATCGGGCTCTGCGGTTCCAGGGTCTGCTTACCCAACACCAGGTCCCACTCCCGAGCGGTCATCAACTCCGGCAACGCCGGCGGGGTCGCGTCCACCATCACCAGGCCGACCACCTGATCGGGATGCGTGCGGGCGTACAGCAGGTTGAACAAGCCGCCCAACGAGTGGCCGACCAGCACGTACGGACCCGGCACGCCGGCGGTGGCCAACAGGTCATGCAACTCGGCGACCACCTCGGCGCCGGTCCGCAGCCCCGGCACCGTCTGACTGCGACCCGGCAACGGCTGAGAAGCGGGTTGCCCACGGTCGTCGGTCGACCGCAGCGAGCCCGGACGGTCGTAGAGGCACACCCGGGCCGAGCCCGCCAGGCCCTCCGCGACCGGCGGCGGGTGGGCCTCGGCGACGGTCCAGATGTCCCCGGCGTTCGGATAGCCCGACTGCAAGATCACCGTCGGGCTGCCGCTGCCCCGACACTCCAGATACACCCGACGACCGCCGACGTCGACCAGGCCCGCGAAATCCCCCGACGCGGCCGGGCCGGCCGACGGGCTGCCCGCGTCCGAGGGCGGCGCCGGCATCCGGCACGCCGAGGCGACCAGCACCAACCCGAGCACCACCACCAGCAGCACCCCGACGCCGGGTCGCCGGCCGACAGCAACCAGCCGGGGCCGTCGCAAAGGCACCCCCTCAGCGTCGCCGAGGAGCCGAGGTTGCGCAAGGTGGTCCGCCGGGGCGGTGTCCATCTTCGATCGCGAGCACTGTGTCCGACGAAGCACACCAAGGTCTGTCGCTACGACCGACCCGGCACGGTGATCGTCGAAAAACCAGTCGATCAAGCTCACCGATCGCTCGACGCCCGTGGCCAATTTCGCACCATCGATCAGCCAGCAGCCCGAGCTCAATCGGGGCTTCCGCGGATCGACGGCACTGCGCCGATGATTCCGGGAAGTTGGCGGAGTCCTCCTCGATATCCAAGGAGGTCTATGCGCCGTGACGTACATCGAGGTGAACACCCACCAGGTCTGGGTGCGCGACACGCAAACCCCGCAGCAACCGCTGGTACTCCTGCACGGCGGGTTCGGGACCGGAGACGACTTCGATGGCAACCTCGCCGAACTCGCCGATCAATACCGTGTGTTGGCGCCCGATCGTCGCGGTCACGGCAGAACGGCGGACAACGACGGGCCACTCAGCCAGCACGAGATGGCGCAGGACACCATCGCCTTGATCGAGTCGCTGCCGCCGGCACCGGTCCGCATCGTCGGCTACAGCGACGGCGCCGTCGTAGCACTGCTGGTCGCGCTCGCCCGGCCCGATCTCGTCGAGCGGCTGGTCTTGATCAGCGGCGTGTTCCACCCCGAGGGTTGGATCATCAAGCCCGATCCCGACTCCACCGGCGACTACCCGGCCGAGATGGTCGAACGGTACGGCGAGCTGTCACCTGACGGCATCGACCACTTCCCGGTCATCGCCCGCAAGCTCGCCGCGATCGCCGACGAGGATCTCGGCATCAGTGAAGACCGGCTCGCCCGACTGAACATGCGTTGCCTGGTCATGGTCGCTGACGATGACCTCGTTCACGCCGAGCACACGCTGACGCTCCATCGCTCGCTCCCCCAGGCAGAACTGGCGATCGTTCCCGGCACCTCCCACGACCTTCTGCACGACAAGTCCGACCTCGTCACGCACCTCGTCGCCGACTTCCTCGCCTCAGAGCCGCCGGTCACCGCCATCCCCATCCGCCGCGGTGCTCCCGCCGATTGACAGCGCACAGCGCAGAAGCGCCTGCGGTCACATGGGAACGGCGGTGGCGGCGTGGCCAGCCAGGTTGTCGTCGCAGGTCTGTGACGCTCGCCGTGAGTGTTCACTCAGATGCTGAAGAGGAGTGCTAGAACGAGAAGATGCCGTTGCCGGCCTCCGATGAGGAACTTCGTGCCCGCCAGGCATCGCTGCAGGCCGAGGCCCGCGAGGTGTTGGCCGACCTCGACCGAGAAGGCCTTTTCGACAACGTGGGCCCGCCGCTGCTGGCGGGCAGCTACGTGTCTGGTCTCATGTGTTGGCGTGAGCTCGACCTCATGGTCCTCGGCGGCCCTCGGTACTCGCCACAAGACGCCCTCCAGCTACTGCAGCGGGCGATCGCCGTACCAGGCGTGATCGGCTTCCAATACTCCGATGAACGCGGCCCTCGCCGGCCCACTGACGCCGTCCGGGACGAGCGCTACCACCTGCCGATCACGCTGGCACGCGAGCCGGCACCGTGGCGAATCGACCTCACCGTGTGGCTGCACGACCCCCACGCCAACATCACGGCGTGGCATGAAGAGCTCCGCGACAAGATCACCGATGATCAACGCTTGGCTGTGCTCAGAATCAAGGACGTCTGGCACCGGCTGCCGGGCTACCCAGATCAGATCAGCGGCTTGGAGATCTACAACGCCGTCGTCAATGATGGCGTCCGAACTTCCGGACAGTTCGCTTCGTGGCTGACCGACAAAGGGATTCACTGAGGCTCGGGCCACTCCCAAGCCGGCAACAAGTCGCGCAGCGGTACACCGCGCTCCACGCCAAGGATTATCTCGGTGTCCAAGTTGCCCGGGTCGATCTGCCGGATGAACTCACGACACCGCCCGCATGGCGGGAGCACGAGCAGACGACCGTTCTCGTCCCGCCAGACGGCCACGATCCGGGCAATTCGGTACTCGCCGGCGGTCACCATCGCCGCGATAGCAGCGTGCTCAGCGCAGAAACCGGTGCCAGAAGCCGTGTCGATGCAAACACCAACGTGCCGATGCCCAGTGGTGGTCTCCAACGCGGCGGCAACGTCGCCGAAGAGCCGGTCGCCGACGTGGTGCGGTCGCAACACGGCCTCCGCTTCCTGCACAAGATCAAGGTTCACCGTCGCAAGGCTACGAGGGAAAGAGGGTCCAGAGCCCACCTCGATGCAGTCATCAATCCCAGTGCGGATTGCGGCTACTGGTCGGCGGCCGTTGTTCGGTTCAGCGCAGCTCGGTCGTGCCTTTCAAGACGCCGAGTTCCGGAGGACCCGGCAAGGCCTCTGGCTGACCCCGACCTGGTCTCAGAGAGAGAGCGGCCGTGAGGACCGCCGACACGGTCAGTCCGGTCACCGTAAGCCACCCCGTGCTCGGTGGGACGTCCCAGTTCGCCGAACTCCAACTCATCATGATCACGAATTCCCCGGCGAGGTGGAAGGCGCCGAAGCTTGTCGCGCCCCACAGCACAATCAGGATGCGTGCCAAACCGAGTCCGCGGATGCCTTTCTCCCACGCCCAGATGGCCGAGAATGCGGCCACCGCCATGAGCTCGACGGCCAGGCCCAGCCAGAGCGAGACGGGCTCGCTGGAGGACCGAGCGGCGCCGATGCCCGCGGCTGCGACGACGGCCAGCACCAGCGTCACGAGCGCCGGCAGCAGCGCGACCGCCTTGGTCTTGCTTGACCAGCGCATCGCGAGCACGAGGGCCAGCCAGGCGAGTGCCGCCAACACCATCGCGGTAGCGCCGAGCTCGGCCACCCCAGGCGCACGCTCGGTGACGTCCGGTACGGGGAACAGCGTCCCTCCGTCCATCCGCCGCAGACATGCGTCGGAGAAGTCGGTTCGCGGACCGAAAGACTCGAGAACCGTACCGACCAACAGGCTCTGCTCGCACGGCTGCCAATGCCGGAACAGTGCCACCCCGGCTGTCACCCCGGTGCCCAGCAGGCACGCTGCCGCCGCCCACCACGGCCAGCGCCGGTTGTCCATGCGCTCAGGGCAGGACGAGACCGCTTCTTTGCTGAGGCCGCTGATCGCGATCCTCGGGCCCTGCACCTTCACATCCGGGATTTCAGTACGTCGAACTCGGCTCCTGGCGAGGACGGGTCGAACCCGTGCTCGATCAGCCAGCGGGCCGCCACCAGGCTGCGCCACGACCACCACCCGCGGATCACGTCCAGGTCGGCGTCGGTGCCGTAGCCTGCGAGGACGTCGCCAAGGTGCTCCTCATGTCCGAGGGTCAAGGTCGCGAGGTCATACAGGGCATCGCCTGGGCCCGCTTCGGACCAATCGACCAGGCCGGTGATCTCGTCACCGTCGACGAACACGTGGCTGACCTGCAGGTCGCCGTGCGTGAACACTGGTTTCCAGGGCCGGAGGGCAGCCTCCGCGATGCGGCGGTTACGCGTAACCAGGTCGGTAGGAAGGACGCCGTTCGCGACGAGCCACTCGCATTCGCTGTCGAGTCGCGATGCAATCTCGTCGAGGCGCCGACCGCGCCATGGCGGCAGCGGTGCGTCGTGCAGCATCCGTGCGGCGGCACCTGCCGCGGCCCACGCCCCCGACGACCCGGTCGACGGCTCGCCGAGGCGGCCGAGTGCCGTCCCTGGAAGGGCGGCGAGCGCGAGCACGGGCGGCTTCCGCCACAGCACCTCCGGAGTCGGGATCGGCGCCAACGCCATCGCCTCGACCTCCACGTCGGTGAGCGTCTGATCAGAGTCGATCTTCAGAAACACGTCACCGACGCGCAGGGTCGCGCGCTCGGCATGGGCCACGACGACCTCGACCTCCCCCACGTCGGCCATTATCGCGGGCTAACCACCTTCGGGATTTGTGTGCGGTGGCACGACCGATCCGATACCCGACAGCGGCACGCGAGACGTGTTCGTGCTGTACCGCCGCGGGGTCGGCTCTGCGGACGCACCGGAGAGCCGGGGCCGTGGGTGATGGTCGCCGACCCGGTGCGTGCTGGGAGGATGCCTGCATGAATGGGGAGCCTGATCGAGCGGACTGGAACCTGGTTGCGGACTCGCAGTTTGTCTCGTTCGGAACTTTCCGCAAGAGCGGTGAATGGTGGCCTCTCCCATCTGGCTAGCCCCAGATGGGCGCGATCTGGTAGTCACCAGCGAGATCCTCACCGGCAAGATCAAACGTCTCCGTCGTGACGGTCGGGTCGAGATGCGGCCCTGCGGCCGCTTTGGTGCCGTGCAACCAGACAGCCCAACGGTGTCCGGACGGTGTCTCATCGCCGGCCCACACAGTGGGAATCCAACCGCTGTGGCGGCCCTCCGCAAGAAGTACGGGCCCCAGTTCACGCTCTTCCTCACCGCCGAGCGTTGGATCAGGCGCTTGCAACGCAAGCCGGGGGACCGGGTGATACTGCGGATCACGGGCCCGGTCGACGCCTGATCGTGAGCTGACACCACGATCGACTCAGCCCGCCCGCCGGCCGGCATCCGTTTTCGCTGGCCATCTGGACCAGGAGATGTGATCGGCGACTTGGAAGCCCAAATAGTCCGGGCCGGCATCCGAGACCTGGGCGGTTTGGGCGTCCGCCGCCTCCCGCGTTGGTTCGGTTTGACCGCGAAACTCGGGTGCGGCCCTGTGGTGTGCCTCGTACTGTCGGCCAGGTGCCGACCATTGACACGACTCCGACGCTGCGCTCAATTCCGACTGCGGACGGCGTCGCCGATCTCGTGCGTCGCCGCTACGACCAGGATGTTGCCGGGTGCGTCTTGGTGCGGTCCTTCGTCAACGAGGTCTACGAGGTCCGCACGCCGAGGCGGCGCTTTGTTCTGAAGCTCTATCACCACGGAGGTTGGACCGTGGACGAGGTCGGCTGGGAAGCCGAACTGGTCGATCACCTTGTCGCCAACGGGATCCCCGTGGCGCCGGTCGTGGTCATGACATCGGGGCGGGCGGTCGGTGAACTTGCGGCACCGGAAGGGGTCCGCCCTTTCCTGCTGTCGGAGTACGTCGAGGGTCACAAGCCCCAGAAGCCATTCGATGACGACCTCTACCGGTCCTACGGCCGCCTGCTGGCGCGCCTGCACAGGGCTGGGGAGACCTTCCGCACTGATCGATACCGGCGTCCCTTCGGCCTGCAGGTGACCCTCGAGGAGCCGCTGTCACGCGTGCTCGCGGCGTTGACCGATCGACCCGACGACCAGCACGTGGCCGAGGTATTGGGCGCCGCGGCACGACATCGGCTGAGCGAGCTGGCCGACCAAATGGACTGGGGCGTTCGCCACGGCGACGTCACCCTGGACAACGTCCGGCGCACCGATGCTGGTCTCGTCATTCACGACTTCGATCTGGCTCATGTTGGATGGCGGGTGGCCGATCTGAGCAGCTGCCTCGCGACACCGTTCGCTGAGGCGTTTCTCACTGGCTACAGCGAGATTCGTGCGGTCGGGACGGCCGACCTGGAGGCCTTGCCGTGGCTGCGTGTTGTCGAGTCGATCGGGCACCTGGCGTTTCACCTGACGGACAAGGCAGGCTGGCGAGGTACCGAGACGCTGGGCGAGGGCTGGGTCGAAAACGGATTGGCCGAACTTCGAGCCTCAGCTGATCAGCTCTTGTGAATGTCCGGGGTCCGGTTGGGGTACGCCGAACCGTTCCCGTTTGGCTCGCGCCCGGCGAGGTCGAGTTGATAGAGGACGTGCGGGCGAATTGCGTCGCCGTCGGGGATGTTGGGATGGTCGAAGTAGCGCACGAAACGCAGCCCGAGCCGTCGCATCACGGCCCGCGAGCGTTCGTTGCCGATCGAAGTGAACGACCAGACTGACTGGGCCTCGGCCTGACGGGCGACGTCTATGGCCGCTCGGCCGGCCTCCGTCGCGTAGCCGTATCCCCAAGCGTGCCGGGCCAGACGCCACCCGACCTCGAGTCCCTCCCCGGTGATGATGCCGGGCGGGACGGGGTTCAGACCCGCCATTCCGAGCAGCGCGCCGTCCTCGGTACGCTCCACCGCCCACAGTCCGAAGCCTTGGTGATCAATTTTGGCCTCCCAGGCGGCGATCATGGCCGCGGTTGCCGTTCGATCGTAGGTGGACGGAAAGTGGCGCATCACCTCTGGGTCGGCGTTCAAAGCAGCGAACGGATCAAGATCAGCTGGTTGCCATCGCCGCAGGAGGAGGCGGGAAGTCGCCAGCCGGTCGAATCGCACGCAGGTCAGTTCGTGAGTGACGAGAGGCCGGGCACAATCCCCAATCTATGTCACCCGACGGATCGTTGCCCGTGAGCAAACGGCTTCACAGGCACCTCGAAAGCAGCCCTCGTTGGCGCACCGGTGGCGGAAACAGGATTGCTGTCTCGCAGTCGGCGAGCGAGGGTGAGCGCATGGTCCACCATGATCCGATCCCGGGGCTCGTACCTGTCGCTGCCACGGCGCAACGGCCGCAGTGGGCCGAGCTGCCGGCGGCGGTACAGCGGGCTGTCGAGGCGGTCATCGAGGGAACCGTGGAGCGGGCGGTGTCGCAAGACTCCGGTTTCACACCGGGCTTCGCATCGCGACTGTGGCTGACCGATGGCCGGACGGTTTTCGCCAAGGCGGTCAGCGACGATGATCAGTGGATCGCCGAGGCCTACCGGACCGAGGCGGCCAAGTTGGCCGTACTGCCGGCGGCGGTGCCTGCCCCGCGCGTCCGCGCGACGTTGACCGTACCGACGGGCGGCCCCAGCTGGTTCGTCCTCCTTCTCGACGATGTGGACGGCGCTCCGCCGACCCGACCTTGGCGTTCCGACGAGGCCCGCCGCGTCCTGGAGGCCGCGGGGCGGACAGCCAAGGCGCTCACACCGGCCCCGCCGGGCCGGACGTGGGCACCGATCGCCGCGGAGATCGACCCCGTTCCTGACTGGAGCTACGCCCGCCGGCGCTACCGGATCGGTGCAGCGGCCGAAGCTTTGAGCCTTGAGGGGCTTCCGCGGCTGACCGGGACGACCCTGCTGCACACCGACCTGCGAGACGACAACGTGATCATGGGACGAGACGGCCGGGTGTGGTTCTGCGATTGGAACTTCCCCACCGTCGGGCCGGCGTGGGTGGACGAGGTCACGCTCGCGATCAGCATGCACGGCGACGGCCTGGACGTCGACGCCCTGCTGGTCGAGTCCGGCGCAGTGGCCGACGGCGACGACCTGGTCGACGTTCTGTTGGCCACCCTGCTCGGATACTTCGCCCGGGCTGGCCAACAGCCGACGCCCGACACCTCTCGGTACCTGCGCGTGCACCAGACCTGGTACGGCGACGTCGTTGCCGACTGGCTCGGGCGCCGCCGAGGCTGGTGATCAGCTCCTGCCCACTTACCTAGAAATTCGATGCGCCGCTCCCACGGCCGCTGACCCCCGGGTTCTCGCCAATCGTCTCTGGAAGCCGAGGCGATTCAGCAGGCGGGCGGGGGCTACAGGGCTTCATCGCACAAGGGCTTGCCTGGGAATCGCCGGGACAGCCCTACAACGCCTGGCACAACCAGACGCTTGGGATGCCGACCGTGAAGCCGGCCTTCTCGTACGCGCGGCGGGCCGGTGCGTGGCTGGCATCTCCACCCGTCGACACCGTCGCCACACGCATGCCCGCGCGCCGCAACCGCTCGAGTACGACGTTGTACATCGCGGTGCCGATGCCGGCGCTCGCGCGATCCGGATGGACAGCATTCAGACCGATCTCACCGATCGACGTCTGCTCGTTGAGCTGGACCGAGACGAATCCCACCACGACGCCAGCCTGCTCAGCGACGTACAGCTCCCAGCCTGAATCGGGTTCGAGTAGTGAGGTCAAGTATTCAGCCTGCGCCTGGTCGTCACGGGCCTGCGTCACCTGCGAGATCTCCTCGCCAAGAATCGCACGGAATGACCCAAACACCGGGGCGAACGCTGCACGCCGCACGTCCTCCACGTGGGCAGCGTCGCCCTCGTTCGCGCGCCGGACCGACAATTCCGGTTGATCACTGTTCATCGTTTCACCCGTCCTTGCGTGGCCGCCCGTCACCCACACCGCACGAACGCTAACCGAACCTTGGCAGGGGCTGTAGCTGTGCGGCGCACTCACCGGTCCGAAGGTCCCTGATCATCCGCATCCGGGATACAGCAGCCACCCACAACCATCGATCCGGGTCCGTCCACCGATCCGCCAGAATCCGCACGAGGGTCCCTTATTGTGAAGCGGTGAGGGTCCAGGAGATCTGGCGCTTCCCGGTCAAGTCCATGCAGGGCGAGCGGCTGGACGCGGCCGAGGTCGAGCCGCAGGGGCTGCGCGGCGACCGGGCGTTCGCCCTCTTCGACACCCAAACCGGCCTCGGGCTGACCGGCCGGCGGGTACCGCAGCTGCTGTTCGCGGTGGCGGCATACCGCGACGACGGCAGTGTGACCATCACCGTGCCGGACGGGACGACGGCCGACGACGACCGAGCGCTGTCGGACTGGCTGGGTCGGCCGGTGACCCTGCGGGCGGCGGCCGAGCCTGGAGAGCGGGTGTACGAAAACCCGGCGGACTTCGAGCACGACACGCGTTGGGAGCCCTTCAACGGAGCCACCGGGGCGTTCCACGACAGCGGGCAGGCCAATGTCTCGCTGCTCTCGCTGGCGACCATCGCAGGCTGGCCCCGGCGGCGCTTCCGGGCCAACGTCATCTTGGACGGTGGCGGCGAGGACGCGCTCGTCGGCTCCCGGGTGTGCCTCGGCGAGGCCGAGTTGGACATTCGGGAGCGGATCAAACGCTGCGTCATGGTCACCCGGCCGCAGCCCGCAAACATCAGCGGGTCGATCAAGAAGGACCTGGATGTGCTGCGCACTATCCACCGCGAGCGCGACAGCTGCCTGGCTATCGGCGCTACCGTTGCCGCACCAGGCCGGGTCGTGGTCGGTGACGAGCTGAATAGGCTGCGATGACGTCGCCGTCGGTACGCTCGTCTTGGTGGAGGTCCCGATCGAGTAGCGGTCGCCCAGCACGCGTCTATTCCGCTTGTTTCGAACAGCGGGGTCACGTTGAGCGGGTGCCACCTGACCGCATGGGTTCCTCATGGCACGGAGCTGTGTCGTCAGTCCTGGCGATCGGGTCGCTCTGAGCGGATCGCTAGCGTTTGGTGCGCGCTTCACCGAGGTGAGGGTGGACCTGGAAGGTCGAGATGAGCACACGGTCAGCTGCGGACGCCGTTGCCGCCGAGCTGGTGGCTGCCCGAAGTGAGGGGCGGAGCCTGACCCGGTTTCCGGGGGCGGATCCGGCCGGTATGGCCGAGGCCTATCAGATCCAGGAGCTGGCGATGTCGCGATGGCCGGACTCGCTGGTCGGTTGGAAGATCGGCTACATCTCCGCGGACCGGCGCACCGCCGGGGACCCGGACCGCCTTGTCGGTCCCATCTGGCGTAAACAGTGTCACTACAGCCAGGATCAGCCCTTTCCCGTCGAGGTCGGCATCTTCGCATCCGGTTTCGCTGCCGTGGAAGCGGAGCTAGTCATTCGGCTCGAGCAAAATTTGCCCGCTCGCGACACCGCCTGGACGGCCGACGATGCGGCTGAGCTTCAGCACCGGCTGCTGGTCGGCATCGAGGTGGCCAGCAGTCCGATTCCTGACATCAACGCACTCGGGCCGACCGTGATCGCCGCCGACTTCGGCAACAACAACGGCCTGGTGCTGGGCCCGCTCGTCGCCGACTCGCCGGGTGGAGCTCCGGTCCGGCTGGCCTGCTACGTCGACGATCAACTCACGGGAGAAGGATCCGCCGAGAGCGTGCCAGGCGGAATTCATCATGCATTGGCAACGGCCCTGAATATCCTCGCCAGCCGGGGCCAACCGGTCCGAGCGGGCATGGTCTTCGCCACGGGTGCCGTTACCGGGATCCATCAGATCGGGCCCGGCCAGCGGTGCCGGGTCGCCGTCCAGGGTGGACGGTCGGTCGAACTCCGGACCGCCCACGCCCGCAGGATCCCGCGAGAGCCAGACGTGGCCCCATGAGACGTCCCGGTGGCCGTACGCCTGCGGCGGGGGCGGTTCAGCCGATCGGGCAGATCACGCTCGGTCAGGGGGCAGCAGACTAGTGATGTCGGGCCAGACGTAGATGCTTTCCGGCAGGAGATCGCCGTCTTCATCGAAAAGCCTGCCGCCGGCAAGTTGACCACCGAGTGCCTCATAGAAGCCACGCGCATCCTGATTGGCCGTGAGCACGCCGATCTTCATTGAGGTGGCGCCGCGATCGGCCAGGCATCCCGACAGCTGCTGGAGCAGCGACCTTCCGATGCCGCTCCCGTGCCGGTTGGGGTCGACGTAAAGGGCATGGACCTCACCGAATACCCCTGACGGATCGGACCGGTTGACCGAGCCGCAGGCCACCGCGATCATCGTGCCATGGCCGTCCTCGGCTACCAGGTAGCAGTCACGCACCCCGTCCGGTAACCGGTCACGCTCCAGCAACGCCCGCTGCCAAGCGCGCGCCGAATCCTTCGGCGTCCACTGGTCGCGTCGCCCTTGCCGCCGTAAGCGGACGGCTCAGCGGAACCGGTCATGCGCTCTGGAAGTCTGCCTCTGGGCCGCCCTGTCCGGGTTGGCTGAGAGCCAGGCCCTCTCCAAGCCGTCTAAGAGGAGGTCGAGCCCGAACTCGTATTCGTCACCGTCGTAGCCGGGATGCAGGACGTGCTCGACGGTCAGTTCGGCGCGGGGATACTCCTTGGTGGGAAATGCAGCAGAAGGCTTTAGCGAGGCACCTGCTATCTCTTGAGTTCGAAACCACTCAGCGACGGGCTGAGCGCGACCCAATACCGTAGGTCGCGTAAACAACAACCCTCCGGGGAATCCAGGGCGGTTCAGGGTCCTGTACGTCGTTGGTGGTGCGGCTGGGGTGCTGATGGGTGAGGTCAGGTCAGGGCGGCGAGCAGTTGCTCTTTCGTTTTGTCCGACATTCCCGTGAGTCCTCGGGCGTGGGCCTCGGCTCGGAGTTGGACCACGGTCCAGGTCTCGTCTGGGGCGGTGAGCCCGTAGGCCGTGCTGGGTTCGGTGGTCGAGGCTCCTGAGGCTGCGGCGTCCCGCGGTCCCGTGGCCTGGACGGGCTTCAGGGCGGCTGTGGCGCGGTCGAGCTTGTTCTGAAACTTCTCCGCCCGGGCGTCCGAGCGCGCAGCGGCCGTGCGGTGCGCGGCTGCTTCCTTTTTCCAACGATCGGCCTTCTCGTTCGCCTTGGTGAGTTTGGTTTCGGTCTTGGTCAGCTGGCTGCGAACGCCGGCGAGGGTCTTCTTGAGTTCGAGGTTAGCCGTGGTGATCTTCTCGATCGTCTTACTCTTCTTGCTCATCGGGTCCCTCCGGTCGCTGCGTGCATTTCCAATCGCGAAACTATCGCACGGTGTCCGAACCGGCGATCGGGGAGCTTCTGGGCGATGGCGTCCGTCCGGGGGCAAGGTTTCGTGGGGGTCGCCGCTCTGTCCGCGCTAGTTGATCTTGGCGGGACGGCGGGTCAGATCCAAGGACCTCCCATCAGGGTCCTGGGAGGCGCTGGGCTCGTCGTTGATGGTCTTGGTGTCGTCGTGCTTGTGACCGGGCCGGTGGGGTACACACGAGTGGGTGCGGCGTGGGGGATTGTTGCGGTGCTCGGGGGTGGACTGCTCGGTGGCTGCTGGTCGCGCTCGAGGGCTCGTGGGCATAGGGCATGCTCTCGTGGGGCAGGCGTCTCACTTGCGGCACTCACCGGCGGGCCGCGGGGACCGACGGCGGGGGAACGCGATGGCCCCGAGGACGGCTCCGGCGATGGCGGTGGTCGTGAGCCTGGCGCTGATGGTGAAGTGTTGGGCCTGGGTGGCCTCTGGTGCGTGAGCGTGTCGGGTGGTGAGCAACACCGCATGGCGATCAATGAGGACGTGGTGAGCGCCGCGACGCCCAGCGGGCACCGATGCTGACCAAGGCGAGCACGGCGCTGCGGGGTGAGCGTTCAGTCGTCGCGGGCCGCCAGGTTCACCACAGCGACCACACCAGGCGACCCGCGGCGAGCCCCGATGAGGATTCAGCCGGTCGCTGTCGGCTGACCCTGCCGGCTGACCCTGCCGGCTGACCCTGCCGGCTGACCCTGCCGGCTGACCCTGCCGGCTGACCCTGTCGGGTGGCCTGGACGGCAGCTCTCCTTCCAGCTTGGCATGACGAGAACCCGGGAGATCGCCACGCAAATCAGCACTACGCTGCTGTTCGCGCATGTGCGGGCCGCCAGCGGAACTCCGGTCGAGCGCAGCAACTGTCACCCATTTCGCTTTGGCCGGTTGCTGTGGATGCACAACGACTCAGTGGCCACTGCGTCCCATTTGCGCCGAGCATCAGCCAGGGAGCCGGCGAGTTCGGCTAGCGTTGCGGGTCGTCCGACGGTCGATGTGGCCCGGCGGTGAATGTTTCTCTCGGCTGAAAGGCACTTCGATGGGTTTCTGGGATTTCTTTGCGCTCCTGATCTGGAGCTTCCTCTTCGTGATGTACCTGATGGTGCTGTTCCACATCTTCGGGGATCTGTTCCGCGACCGCGAACTCGGCGGGGGCGCGAAAGCCTTGTGGGCGATCGGGTTGATCCTCGTGCCCTTCCTGCTCATGTTGATCTATCTGATCGTGCGGGGCCGCGGGATGGCCGAGCGTCAGGCAGGTTCGATCCGGCAGGCTCAGGCCGAGACGGATCAGTACATCAAGTCGGTGGCCAGCTCGTCGAGTCCGGCAGATCAGATCTCCTCGGCGAAGGCGCTGCTCGACAGCGGGTCGATCACGCCGACCGAGTTCGACCAGCTGAAGGCCAAGGCACTCGCCTGATCGAGGGTCAGCAGCCTGGCTCCGCCTCGGGCGAGACCAGTGCCCAGAGGTGGTTGGCCAGGAGTCCATGCCGGCAAACAAACCATCAGCAACTTGCCTCGGAGTGATTCTGCGGTCGGTGATGGCTCCGACGGCGCAGTTCGCACGTGTCGTTGGGTGGTGAGTTCTCCGCCAGTGCACTGCAGAGACCGTTAGGACGGTAGCGAGAGGGACCATGCCGTGGACGATTCAGTGCATACACCGGGTCTAGACAATCTTCGCGACGCTCGATAAGGAGTACTCATGTCCATCCCTCAATCGTCCGACTCGGCCCCGGGTCGCGGCGTCGTGGTGCTGGCTGGCCGGCTGTGGGCGGGGGGCACCGGCTGCATCGCAGCCCTGGTGGCGGCGGTGAGCGTGCTGCTGTGTAGTTCTGTGCTGGATGTGAGCCTCGTTCCCGCGCTCGTGCTGTCGATCACCGACTCACTTGCGTTGAAGTACGCGGTGACCGCGTTCGTGTTGGCGCTGGTAGCAGCTGGGGCGGCCCCCTTGCTGTCGGTAACGACACCTCGTCGGCGGGTGTTCTATGGCTGGCTTGTCGGACTGGGCACGGTGGCGGCGATGGTGATGCCGTTCGCTTCAGAGGGCAGCCTGTCAGGCAAGGTCAGCACCGCGTTGATCAATCTCGAGTGAGCCGTGCCCGCCGGTGGGTCAGGTGTCGTGGTGGTCTTCGACGAGCAGTGGCTGAGCGAGGTCGAATAGGCGCTGACGCGCACGGAGAGGATCTCCCGTAATCACCTCCACGACGACGATGTCGAGGAGAACGCCCCCGCCGTAGCGGCATTGGGCGTAGCAGGCTGTGTGATCCAACCGAGATCGTGTGGGCGGGGCTTGCGATGCCGGATGATCCAGACCCGGCACCGGAACCAATCAACGAGCTATCCGCAAAGCCCAGGCAGACACCGCCCGAGCCACGGCTGAGGCCGGAAGGATCCGGCCTCAGGGCGCGGGCATGAACCACCCCGGATCGCATCGATGTCGAATGGTTGGGACGCTCTCTTGGTGAGGGGCTGTGGCGTGGTGGTCTTGGCGTCTGAGGTCGGACGATGTCGGCGATTCACCGGTCACGCGAGTGCGGCAGTCGTCGAACACCGCCAGGAGTCCGGCCGGAAATCCCACACGTCCAGCGATTGCGCCCCACCCGCAGCTCACCTATTCACCCGGGACTGCCAGGAGGTGGCTCGCCAGGCCGACCGGCACCCAGTTTGGCGAGGTCACCCGGTGGAGGACCTCATCCAGCCGTTTGCTGCTCGTCTGGTTCGCCGCGGACGGCGTCATCGACCGAGGCCGGCGGCGACCACGCTTGCAGGCGCGCATCTAATCCAGCCAGCTGCGCCTCGATCCGAGCGAGGCGGACCTCGAGGCGCTGCTCCAGGGTTTCCGCCTCTGCTTCGAATGCCAGCTCCTCCTGCAGAGCGACTCGAAGGGCCACTGCAAGAGCGACGATCGCCGCCACGGCACCGATGACTGCCACTCCGACCACCATTACACCGGCGGCAATCAGGCGGCCCGTCGTTGTGACGGGAACGTGGTCGCCGTAGCCGACCGTCGTCAGGGTGGTGAGTGACCACCACAGCGCGTCACCCCAGGAGCGCAAAGTACTGTCGGGCCGCTCACCCTCGACCAGCCACAACGCCGTGCCGCCACCCAAAACGACAAGGCTCGACGCGCCGGCGACGACCACTGCGAGCTGAAGCACTACGGTCCAGGTCACTCTCTGTTGCCGCGGCATAGCACCGATCCTCTCCCGCGTGACGGGTCGACGGTGGGCGGTCTCCGCCTGCACGCGTGCAGCCCGGAACGCGTTGACCGAGCCTCCCACACGGTCGGGGGTGGCGGGTGGAGTCCCGATACTCGCTACCGAAACTCACCGCTTGGGTACCGCTGCTGCCCCCCCGCGATGGCAGCCACCGTCACGCTTGTCGGGCTCATCTTGCGGTGCCGCCTGCTCCGCCTGTCCCCCATGAATCCACTGCGGATAATCCCTTCGCCAGACCCGCTGATCGCCGGACGCTTGCTGCAGTCGGCTCGCTCGAGGCGGTTTGCGTCGTCAAAACCAACAATCTGACATATTTCCGAGGTTCGAGGACGGGTCGACGCGGTGATGGATCCTGCGGACCGAGCTGCCGGCCGGCACCCGACCGCGGCCGATGGCCGCCGGTAGCCGCGACCTGTTCCTGAGGCTGACACCGGAGTCGATCACGGGACCGGGGGGGTACACCGCACCTGAGCAGTCGCACGGCGGCAGTGGCGGGGAGGACCCTGGGACCACTTCCCTGTGGTCGGCTTGTGTCGGCGCTAGCCCCACCAGTGCGACGGCAGATTCGGTATCCGGATGCGCCGTCCCGTCAGCACCCGAGGATTGACCCGGAGGTAGTGCGCTTTAGCGCCTGGTGCCCACGCGACCAAGGGAGTTGCGCTCAGCACATCGCGCTCGTCCGGCTCCGTCACTTCCTCGATGTGACCCCGCACGACGACGCTCCAGCCGACTTGCTGCTGCTCATCGGTGCCGTCCACCTCGAAGGCGACCGGGGCGCCATGCAGTGCCGCGGTCAGCTTGCTGCCCGGGTCGGTGCGAAAAACAACCATCCCATTGTGGAAGAGATAGTTGACCGGGATGATCATCGGCATGACCCCCACTCGGTCGAGAAACGCCAGCCGGCCGAAGTGGTGGCGGACGAGCAGATCATGGCACTCGCCGGTACTCAGCTCGCTGAGCTCATGGTCCGTCATGGCCTCATCGTCCGGTAGCACACCGTGCACCGGCAAGAGTAGTCGTCGAAGTGTGCAGCACTCCGTGGAAGCCGCAGCCACGCGCTTTGAGCAACAGAGAAGTGCTTGCCCGGAGTTGGATGATGGCCATGGAGGCGTGGCCACCGTGATCGGGTCGAGCTGCTGTCCACACCGCACAGCGGCGAGAGTTCCAGGACCCGTGCCCGAAGTGCGCGCCGCTGTAGACAGGCCCTCGAGGCTTCGCGGCATCATCATCCACCCCCCAGCTCCGGCGAAGCCGAGAGCACGCCGATCATCAACGTCAGCACCTTGACAACCCCACTTGGATCGTGTCAGCCGCCAGATGATCAGGTCACAGACTCCGATCACCGTACGGTTCAACTCACGCTAAGGCAGTGTGGCGAGACCAACCCTCGTGCGGCATGACTCGGGTCAGGAACGGCGAGATGGTCGCGTACCAGAACGGAAGAACGACGCCACCCCCGGGCGGAGCTGTCTCGGTCGCGAACTTCACGGGTTCAGAAGTCGAAGGTGGCGACGACGGGGGCGTGGTCGGGTTCGGGTACCTAGGGTCGGCGGCGGATTCGTCGTGGAGGACTTCGTTGTGGATCTCTGAGCCGCGGTAGTGGGCGAGCAGGTTCCGGGTGATGAGCATGTGGTCGAGCATTTCTCCGTGCCCTTGGTGGAACAGGGGTGTAGCGGGCGGGGGCGGGAATGGTGTGCTCGATGGGCACCATTCGGCCGACCGGGTTCGCGTTGCCGGTGCTCGAGTCGCCGCGGATGGCCATCACCGGGACTTCGTCGGGGGCGGCGTTGAAGTCGTGGCCACGATCCGGGCGTCGGGCCCTCTGGTCCGGGCCGAGAGCTGGTAATTCCCGTCGGCCCCCTCGATTCGGGACTTTCGGCCCTCGTGCAGCAGCAGCCGAGACATTAGACTGGCACCCGTGCCGTTCGGATCGCGCGGCACGCTCGAGGTCGGCCAGGAGGACATTTTGCCCTGTCTCTCTCAGCCGCACGACGACGGTTCGGCTCCGACCGAGCCGGCCCATCAACGACGATCGTGACCACGGCGCAACGGGTGCATACCTTGACGGAGCCGGAATGTCTCGCGCGGCTCGAGCGCGCGGTGATAGGGCGGGTGGCGTGGAACACTGCTGACGGGCCGTGTGTACTGCCGGTCACGTACCGCGTACACCACCGGTCGATCGTTTTCCGCACGTCCGTCGACGGTGTGCTTGCGGAGTTGGCTCACCCGCGCCTGGCGGCCTTCGAGGTCGACGAATACGACCTGATCGACCGAACGGGTTGGAGTGTGCTTGTGTCGGGGCGCTCGCATCCCCGCACTCGGCCCGACGACCTGATCACGTTGTGGGGGGAAGCCGACCCGGAGCCTTGGGCGGGTGGGACCCGAAAGCTCTTTGTCAGTATCAGTATGGAGACGGTGACCGGGCGGTTGGTCGGTCCTTGACTCAAAGCGGCGACCAGGCCCACGGCAAGTCTTTGCGAGCTGCTGTTCGACCACATTGCGCGTGCCGGTACGAGCTCGGCGGCAAACCCTCTGGAACCCAGCTGCGCGACCCCGTCGAAGCCGCACTCCACAAGTATGCGCCCGCGGCTCTCAAGGTGCTCGAAGATGCCGTCGTGGTTGACGAAGTCATTTGACGCCTGCCGTCACAATCGCTTCACCAGTCGCCATGACGTGGAGCGATGACGAGAATCGAACTTGGTTTGAGAAGACCCCGGCGGTGCGCCGGCTGCCGATCGCCGTCTACAACCCGGGTTCGGCCGGGCTCCAGGGTGACGATCACCGTAAGCAGCACCGAGCGGATCACCGGCACCCTCACCGACTTCAGCAACGGCCTCCCCGACCTCCCGGGTATGTCGGTCACCGACCGGCCCGAGGAGTACATGCCGGCACCGTTCGACTTCCGCGACCCCACCGTGGTCCGCACCCTTCTGGAGCTCTGACAGGAACTCCGCCCCGCCCCATCAGAACAGGATTCCCTCACAAGCACCATCACTACTCAGCCTCCTGCTGCGCTGTCCACAGTGCGCATCTGAGCAGAGGCTGTTGACGCTTGCGGAAGCGAACTTCTGTCCCTGCGAGACGGGATGTGGTGTACCCAACGCCGCCGTAAGTTACCGAGCGCGGTGTAGTCACCACCATGGCGAGCCGACGTGCTGGCGGACACCCAAACCCGTGTTTGTCATGATCATCCGGTGAGCGGCTCCAACTGCCTGACCTGAGCCAGCCCCGACCGCTGACCGGCCCAAAACCCTCGTCCGCGGAGCCCACCGGCAGCCGCCACAGCGGCAGTCACCGGGCAGGGGTCAGCTCGTGGGCCGCCTGGCGACGAGTACCGGGCAGTGGGCGTAGCGGACACACTGGTCGCTGACCGAGCCCAGCACCATCTCGCTGAACCCGCCAAGCCCGCGAGACCCGACGACCAGCTCTACGCGTCCCGCGACGCCTCGATCAAAACTTCTCGCTGGACCCGCGTGGTACGCCCGGTAAGTCACGGCGACATCGGGGAAGCGGGCCACAAGACTCTGGGTGTCCTGAACAAGCTCGACCTGCCACCGCCTCCGCCAGCTCGTCTACTGACGAGACATAACCGAAGGACCAGTCGGCCGGACGCGGAGCGGTCACCATCGACCACGCCCTGACGATGGTGACCGGCGCCTTGAGCTCCAAGGCGACCTGCAACGTCACCGCCAAGGCGACGTCAGCCCCTCTGATCGGTCATCACCGACGACAATGCTCGTGTCCGGCTCAGCCCCGACGACGGCGTCGTCCCCGTCGCCGAGCACACGATCCTCACTCATGGTCCCAGGATGACGGAAAGGTCGAGATGGCGGCATGGCGACCCCGTTCGCGCCGCACTTGGGCGGCAGATGTGAGGTCGACCCAACCTAGGGGCGGAGGATACGTCGCTGCCGGCAGGGATTTGGGCCGGCCAGAGCCGGATATTTGCAGAATAGCGATGCCGTAGCGCAAGAATCTTCGGCTCACACACTCCCCTACCCGGCCTCCACTATCTTGGATGCCCACTTGAATGGAGTGAAGGACCGGTAAGCGAGACCGCAGATGGCGGCGCCTCGACGATTCGGCAGGGCGCCAGCAGCTGGCTCTCTACGAGTTCTGGATTCGGACACGACACTCGGCCGCTACCAATGGCACGGATACAGAACACTCACGTTTGTAGTGGCGCCGCGACGGGACTGTGCCATCGAGTTCATGGCCGGCCCGCCGGCCCGCTCTGCGGCGTGGTCTCAGCTGACGGGTCCTTCGCGGGTGGCTGCCCTCCCGCTTGTCGGGTTCGGGGCTGACGTGGCGTCAGGCTCCAACGAGAGCACCATCGCCATCTCCTCCTCACCAAACTGCAGGTCGGAGCTGCGCGATGGGCGTCGGTTGTCGGTGGTGCGGAACCCGAAGTTCTTGGCGAAGCCGACCGCACGGCCGTTGTCGGTTCCCACCCAGTAATACAGCTGCGTGTAGCCGTTCTGGATTGCCAGTGCAGCCGCCGTCTGGAGGAGTCGCCAGGAGACCCCGGTGCCGCGTGCGTCCGGGTCGACGTACAAGCCGAACACCTCCGCCGCCGAGGGATCCTGCTCGTAGGCTCCGAGGCTGACAATTCCTTGCGATACAGCGCCTCGTTCGGCCAGCAACCGGAACGATCGGGTCATGCGGTCGCGCCAGAACTGCTCGTCACGGTCGGCTTCATCGGCCAAGGTCGCGGTGAACGAAGCGGGAGACTCTGCCAACGCGCGCAACCGAGCCTCGCGGTACAGCGACCACTCAGACTCTCCCAGCACCCGTACCGTAGGCGTGATCTCGGTCATGGTCCATGATGGCACCTCAAAAGCGCCCGCCGGATCCCATCTCTCCCCTGCCGGATCGCTCTTCACTGACGTCCTCCGCCGTGCACGCGCCTGAGGGCCGCGCTGGCTCGACAAGGGCCGAAGCCATGAGGGCCCGACAGATGGGGACCCTCCTGGAACTGTTGTTCCTCGGTTGCTCGCGGCGAGGTGCGCTTCGAGCAGGAAGACTGTGGGCATGCAGAAGAGTTCGCTCGGCGCCCTCGGACGCCAGCAGTTGAAGTTGGCGGCCGCCGCGGGTGGTGGGCATAGCGCGGACACCGTCTACGGCGGTCACGAGAAGGTGCTGCGGCAGACGGTGATCGGCATGGTCGGCGGGCGCTCGCCTTGCCGAGCACGCGAATCCCGGCGAGGCGACGGTGCTGACCTTGCACGGGCCGGTCCGACTCTCCGCCACCCGTCTGTCTTGGGAGGCTGCGGGGGGGACCTCCTGATCGTGCCCGCTAACCGCCACAGCCTCGACGCGCTGGAGGATTCCGCCTCCTCCTGACGGTGGCCAAGCTGTCCTGACGTGCGACTCGACCACGTCGCACGCAGCAAGCGAGACCACCCCGCCGCTAGGGATAGGTCTGCCGCTGAAGCTTAGAGGTCACCCTGCCAAGGTCCTCTCCCGACGGCAAAGGTAAACCAGCGAGACCCTCCCGCCACGACCCATGCACTGACCGCCTGACCCGGCCGTCGGGGGAACCCCCGGCGCCCGACTCGGGATCGGCCAGATCCGCCCAAGCCGGTCAAATCCGACCAACCGAGTTCCACAGATCGAAGTAGCTCCGCCGGGAGAGGCCCACGCCTCGCAGGTCGTCGCAGAAACGCGCGCCGTCGAAGCCGCCTAGCGAGGGGCCGGCGCGTCACCAACCTGCTCGACAGTGCTTCCCGCGATGGTGCGGCCACTGGCGGCCGCATGGGTGATCTCGATCTTGCGGGGCTGGCTACGCGGTGATGCAGGAATGGTCACGTGCAGGACACCGTCTGTGAAATCGGCGCTGAGGCTCTCGGTGTCGACGCCCTCACCGAGGGAGAGTTGCCGGGCGAAGGACCCCTGGGATCGTTCGGCGAGAATGACCTGCTCGCTCTCGCGGTAGGCAGGCGTGCGCTCGGCCTGGATCGTCAAGGTGCCGGAGTCGACAGTTACCTCGATGCTTTCAGGGCCGACGCCGGGGAGATCGGCCTGGATGTGGTAGCTGCCGTCATCGCCGCGGTAGACGTCCATTGGCATCCCGAGAGGGGCGCGCGTCCCGCTCGCTGCCATGGACATGAGCCGGTCGAACTCCCGGGCCGGATCACGGAAGGGTTCAAACCTGAACACTGACATCCTGCATCCTCCTCGTGGAGTGTCGCGTAGCACCACGGATCGCCAGTGGCGACGCTTTCCCCTCTCCGGACATGGTAGTCCTGCCAAGGCTGTGCAAGCTCAGCCTGCAACCCCCGGATGTGTGAAACAGCGAAGTTCTACCAGGCAACCTTGGGGGCTGGTCGAGTGATCTAGCGACGCCGCTCACCGCACCTCTACGCTCCACCTGACACGGTGAATCGCCCCGGGTTTGATGGAGGCTCTGGTCTGCCCTGGGTCTGGCGGAGCCGGGATTCTTGGAATCTCATGCCACGGTGGTGATGCGGTTGCGTTCGAACTCTATGGGGTGAGCCATCCGAGCTGGCTGTGGCGGCGCTTGCGGTTGTGCCAGATCTCGAGATACTCGAAGATCGCGTTGGCCAGCTCGAGGCGAGTGTTCCACTTCGTGCGGTCCAAGAGCTCGACCTGCATGCGTGACCAGAACGATTCGATCATGGAGTTGTCGTAGCAATCACCGATGCTGCCCATCGAGGCGAGCAGACCAGAGTCCTTGGCGCGTCGGGTGAAGGCCCACGAGCCGAACTGCACACCCTGATCGGAATGAATAATCGTGTCCCGCTCTAGGCGCCTGGTGAGCCGGCTGTCAATGGCCATGCCGAGGGCGTTGGTGACCAGAGCGCCGGTGGGCGAGGAGTCGATCGACCAGCCCACCACCCGGCGGGAGTAGGTGTCGAGGACGACGCAGCAGTACACCTTGCCCTCCCTGGTCGGGTGCTCGGTGATGTCGGTGACCCACAGCTGGTCAGGACCACTTCGGGCGAAGGTCCGCTCGACGAGGTCGGTGGCAATGTGGTCGGCACGAATCCGTTTCCACTTCCGCCGCCCGGTGACGCCCTGCAAGCCCGCGCGACGCATCAACAACTCCACCTGGTTGTGGCCAACCAGCACCCCGCGGCCGAGGGTGAGCTCGGCATGGATCCGCCGGCCGCCGTAGATCCCGTGGGACTCGGCGTGGACCTGGTTGATCAACTCAGTCAGCATCGCGTGCCGGATCGACCGTTCCGACGGAGTCCTCTTGCGGTGCTCGTAGTAGCCGGACTCCGAGACGCCCAGGACCCGGCAGGCGACCTGGACGGGCATCCTCTCCGCGGCCATCATCTCGACGGCCGCGTACCGCCTTTTGGGCTGGTCTGCTCCTTCAACAGCTCCATCGAGCGGCGGCTGACCGCGAGCTCGGTCTCCAGCTCGGCGATCCGCTTCTTCGCCGCCGCCAGCTCGGCGTTCTCTTTCGTCGTGCGGCCCGGCTCGAGGCCGCGGTCGATCCGGTCTTGTCGGCGCCAGTTGTAGATCGTCTGGTCGCTGAGATCGAGGTCGTGCGCGACACTGGCGACGCTGTGGCCATCAGCGAGCCGGTCGAGGACCTTGCGCCGAAACTCCGCCGAGTAGCCCTGTCGTGCCATCTGTTCCTCCTGGTGTCAGACACCAAGACTCCAGAAATCGAGACGCCGTAGGACTCAGGACACACCACTCAATTGGTTGGTTCCGGCGTCGGCGAGGACTCGGTTTGGGTCAGGGCCGGAAGGTCCGGGTGAAGTCATGGACGGCACTAAGGACGTCCTCGTCGACGAGGTCGGCGTTGATGGCGATGGCCGCGGCAGATCCTTCGCGAGCGGCGGTAATGACCTGCGTCCGTCCGCCAAACTCAGCCCCCAAGGAAGTTTGAGCCTTACTCGACGCCATCGCCCATCGGTAGCTTCTTTCATGGCTTCGCCACGCGTTTCGCAGGCTGCCGGTTGGGCTCGGGTTGTCGGCGGCGAAGGTGCTGTCACGGGGCGACCTCGGGCAGGAGCTGGTTGCCGTCGGGGGCGTCGGCTCACCTAGCCGCCGCCGGCGACCAGCAACGTGCCCAGCCCGTCTTCATGCGAGCTGTGATTGCGGATGCGACCGCTCAGGTTCTGCTCGGTCCATAGCTGGACTCCGCGAGTCGTGAGTCCGGCTGGGGAGCCGAAGAACACGTGGACTCTGCCCGCGCCGTCGATGCCGTCTAATGATTCTCCGGGCGAGGCGACGGCGAGGTCGGCGTAGCGCCGTCCGGATTCGGTGCGACCGAAGTCGGCCGCAGCAATTGCGCCGCCGAAGAAGTCGAGGTCCTCACGGACGCCGGGAACGCCCCGTTGACCCTGGTGCAGGCGTTGGTCACCGACCGAGGTCAGCCCGCGTGCCGACCCGAACAGGACGTGGACCGCGCCGTAGGGCGCATCTGGCGGCCCGTCCATCGCGGCTCCGATCGCCAGGTGGAGCCAGAATACTTCACTGTTGGAGCACTGTGCAGGATCAAACGCCTGTACTTACGCCTAAGTGGGGCGGGTGGGGCTCGAACCCACGACCCAGGGATTATGAGTCCCTTGCTCTGACCGGCTGAGCTACCGCCCCAATGTGCTCATCTCACGTTCGAATGGCCGGAGTATCGCATGGTCGGAAGTTCGGTGTCGCTGGCTCCCCAGGGATTCGACGCGTGGATACCAGTACCGTGGCAAGGCCACTCCGGTAGCCGACCCGACCTTGACCACGAGGAGCCCCATGTCTGACGCCGTCGTCGTGACTGCCTACTTCCGACCCCGACCGGACACCCGGGCACAGGTTCTGGCCGCCTTGCAGCCTGCGATCGAGGCCGTCCACTCAGAGCCTGGCTGCTTGCTCTACGCCATCCACGATGCGCCCGACGGGAGCATTGTGATGATCGAGAAGTGGGCCTCGGCGGCCGATCTCGACGAGCACGGGTCGGGCGAAGCGGTTCGCTCGCTCAACGCCGTTCTCCCTTCTCTCCTGGCCGAACCGGTCCAGGTCACTCGGCTGACGCCGCTACCGGTCGGGAACGTCGACCGGGGTGCTCTCTGAAGGGCGCTCACTGACCGGGTGCCAGCCGGCGCACCGTCGGATATGGTCGCGACAACGGCGATCGTGCGAGCGATCGAGCCTCGACGAAGAGGAGACGTCTCATGCCCCTGCCCACCGAACTTGTCGGTTCGCTACCTCGCCCCATGAAGCTGCAAGAGGCGTACGAGGCCCACGATCAAGGCTCGCTGAGCTGGGAGGACCTGCAGGGCGAGCAGGACATTGCGGCCGAGGACTCGATCCGGCGCCTGGAGAAGACCGGCGAGACGTACGTGACCGACGGTGAACAGCGCGAGTCCAGCTTCGCCACCTATCCCATCACCGACACGCTCGCGGGTACCGGCCTGGCCGACAACCTGGCCGGAGACGGCCAGTTCTTCGCGATCTTCGACGACGGCCATCACCGCCAGCTTCCCCGACTCGTGCGGGGCCCGTTCCGCTACAAGACATTCGCCTCGGAATTCGTCGAGAAGAACACCCGGATCGCCACGAAGCCGGTCAAGCAGGCGGTCATCTCGCCGTCGATGATGATGTTGCTCTATCCGCTGGAGGGCGAGATCGAGGGCTACTCGCGAGAGCAGTTCCTCGACGACGTTGTCGACCAGTGCGAGCAAGACATCCGCCAGAGCTTCGCCGCCGGTGCCGTCCGAGTGTCGATCGACTTCACCGAAGGCCGGCTGGCCAACAAGAACGATGCGCGCAACCCCTGGACGGGCAAGGACATGCTGGGCGAGTTCATCGCGCTCAACAATCGGGTCCTCGATCGGTTCTCCGCCGAGGAACGGGTAAACATCGGCATCCACACCTGTCCAGGTGGAGACATGGACTCGGTGCACAGTCGAGAGGTCCCCTACGAGAAGCTGCTCGACCACATGTTCGACCTCAATGCAGGTTATTTCCTGATCCAGTGCGCCAGCGAGGACGACAAGGAGAAGGTCTATCGGCTGTGCGGTCAGAACAGCCGGGCTGACGCCAACGGCGTCCAGCAGGTGTGCTTCATCGGCGTGGTCAATCCGCTGTCGCCCGAGGTGGAGACACCCGAACAGATCCGGGACGCCCTGCTCGCCGCAGCCAAGCACATCCCGGCCGACCGTCTGGGTGCCACCGACGACTGCGGCTTCTCACCGTTCAGCCGCGACGAGAAGCCGCAGCACGGCTCCCCGGACTTCGCCCGGGACATCGCGATGCAGAAGATCGCCAACCGGGTACGGGGCGCTGCGATGGCCAGCGAAGAACTCGGCGTCTAGCCAGAGTTCTCGGCTGCCGTCAGGGCTCAGGCGGATCGCTCGGGCGCCACCCGGGACAGGGTCTGGGCGAGCCGGGTCAGCCACTCGGCCACGCCCGGCGGTCCGTCCAGGATCAGGTCCGACATGGCGGTGAGGGCGTCCTCCTCGTGGGAAGCCGAGCAGACCAACAGACCCTCGACCCCTTCTGCCCGCAGCTGCTCGACCGCGCGAAAGGCCGGCAGATCCCCGAGGTCGTCGCCGGCGAAGATCACCTGGCGAACCGCTTTCTCGCTCACGATCTGCCGGAGCGCGTCCCCTTTGTCGATGCCGTGCCCGCGAATCTCCAACACATTCTTCCCGGGTTCGATCTGCAGTGAATGCCGCTGCGCGAGCTCGGTCAACGGCGACAGCAACCGGTCGAACGCCCCAGCTGGGTCGTCGAGTTGGCGGGTGTGGATCCCGATCGCCCGGCCCTTGTGTTCGATGCGTACCCGTTCCAGGCCCAGCCTGGCCAGCACCGACGGCAACTCCTCCGCCACCCGGGTGATCTCCTCGGGATCCGGCGGCACGGAGAACTCCCCGCTGGCCGCATCCCAGCGTTCGACCCCGTACTGACCCAGCACCACCATCGTCTCCAGACCGGGCCGGCCGGCGAACCGTCCCAGCCGAACCGCCGTCCGCGCGGGCCGCCCCGTGATCACCACGATCGAGCCGACCAACGGGCCGAGTTCGGCCAGCGCGGCAACGGCCGCCGAGTCGGCGTACGCATGCTCAGGGTCCTCGATGATCGGCGCCAGGGTGCCGTCGAAGTCCATTCCGATCATGGTCTCGCGGGGCCGGGACATGATCGCTTGCATGGCCGAGATACCTGCGTCGGAGACCGGTCCCGTAGGGGTCATGAGTCCGAGCCTTGCAGATCGCATCCGACCGAAAACATCGGGTATCCGCACCGCGGGCGTGTCGGCAGAGGGGTCAACGGATAGGGTGCTACGTACCCCGTTGGGAGGCACGACGTCATGAGTCCGGACACGCCGAAGAAGCGGTCGAACCCACGAGCGAACCCGCGGGAAAAGACCACCGCCTCGTTCGTGGTCGTGGCCAACCGGCTGCCGGTCGATCGCGTCGAGAATCCGGACGGATCAGTGGACTGGCGCACCTCTCCCGGCGGCCTGGTCACCGCCTTCGAGCCGGTGATGCGCATGCGCCAAGGGGCGTGGGTCGGCTGGCACGGCGCAGCCGACGAGGAGCTGGAACCCTTCCGGCACAACGGTCTCGAGCTCGTACCGGTACCCGTGTCGGCGCTCGAGATCCAGGAGTACTACGAGGGGTTCTCCAACGCGACCTTGTGGCCCCTGTATCACGACGTGATCGCCACGCCGGTGTACCACCGGGAGTGGTGGGACTCCTACGTCGCCGTGAACCGACGGTTCGCCGAGGCGGCCGCCAAGGTCGCTGATCACGGCGGCGTGGTCTGGGTGCAGGACTACCAGCTGCAGTTGGTGCCGCAGATGCTCCGAAATCTCCGAGCGGACCTGCGGATCGGCTACTTCCTGCACATCCCCTTTCCGCCAACCGAACTCTTCCAACAGTTGCCGTGGCGCAATCAGATCCTCGAAGGCCTGTTGGGCGCCGATCTGGTCGGGTTCCAGCTGCCCGGTGGCGCGCAGAACTTCGTCCGGCTGGTCCGGCAGCGGCTCAACTTCGAGACCCGGCGGGACCGGATCCGCACCCCGGACGGCCGCAACGTGCTGGCCCGCGCGTACCCGATCTCGATCGACGGGCAGCAGCTGCACGAACTGGCCATGACGGAGGAGATCAAGGCGCGCGGAAAGCAGATCCGGCGTGACCTCGGCGATCCGAAAGTGCTGTTCCTCGGGGTGGACCGGCTGGACTACACCAAGGGAATGCCCGAGCGGATCCGCGCCTACGGCGAATTGGTGGCCGAAGGCTCGATCGACCCCGAGGACGCGGTCTTCGTCCAGGTCGCCACCCCTTCGCGGGAGCGGGTCGACCAGTACCGCAGGCTGCGTGATGACCTTGACCGCATGGTCGGGCGGATCAACGGCGACATCGGCCGGCTGGGCCGGCCTCCCATCACCTATCTGCACACCTCCTATCCCCGGGAGGAGATGGCCGCGCTCTTCCGCGAGGCCGACGTCATGGTCGTCACCCCGCTCCGCGACGGGATGAACCTGGTCGCCAAAGAGTTCATCGCCAGCCGGGACGGCGACACCGGCGCACTGGTGCTCAGCGAGTTCGCCGGCGCGGCCAAGGAGTTGCGGCAGGCTTACCTCGTGAACCCGCACGACATCAACGGGCTCAAGGAAGCCCTGCTGTTGGCCATGAACGATTCCGACCGAAACAAGGCACGCCGGATGCGGATCATGCGCCGGCACGTCCTCGAGCACGACATCGACCGTTGGGCGTCGGATTTCCTCCGCGACCTCGTCGGCGACGGGATCGACGACTCGTGACACTCCGGCTGGGCAGCGTAGTGATCAACTGTGCCAATCTGGAGGTGATGACCGCCTTCTGGGCCGCCGCGCTCGACCTTCGGGTGGGGCCGGCCTCCCCCGACGGCGAGTTCCGGACCCTCGCCGGCGACATCGTCCAGTTGTCGCTCCAGGTGGCCCGGACCCCCGTGACCGCGCGGGACCAGATGCACCTGGACCTGTACACCCGCGAACAATCCGGGGAAGTCTCGCGACTGTTGGCGCTGGGCGCAACGTTCGTCCGCCATCACGACGACCCCGACGACAACTACGTAGTGCTCAACGACCCGGAGGGCAACGAATTCTGCGTCTGCGCGCTGCCAACTGAATGACGGGGACGTGAGCGGTTGGTGGAGCAAGACCCGGGGGGTGCCCCGCGAAACGTACGACTCCTGGTTGGGGTCCCTCCGAACGGTGCCGACGCGGCCGACGCGGGTGTTGGCCTGGGCCCAAACGATGGGTGGCTACGTGATCGGTAGCACCGCCGTGCTGTCGGTCCGATCGGATTCAGAGAGCGAATGGCGGCACACCGGCTGGCACGAGATGGAACGGGGTGGCTGGAACGCCGAGACCCGCAAGCTCAGCTGGTCCGAGTACGGCGGGCGGCGGGGCTCGGTCGAACTGACCGGACCCGGGCGACTCCCGGAGCTGTTCCGGGAGCGCATCGCCGCCAGCATCGTGGTGGAGCGGTTCGTGCCAATCTCGGGTGACCGGGGTGTCGTGCTCAACGGCCGCCGAGACCTCGGCGCCGCCCACGCGGTGATCAGCTGGCACGCCAGCCTCGGCCGAGGCTTGACGTGGCGCACGCCAGGACTGCAGGAGACCGTCGACCTGGCCATGGTGGAGCTTCGAACGGAATGGGATCCCGGCCAGGTTCCTTGATAAGGTCTCTATCCGCACCAACTGCGATCCCCTGTAGCTCAATTGGCAGAGCATTCGGCTGTTAACCGAAGGGTTGCTGGTTCGAGTCCAGCCGGGGGAGCAACCTAGGACCAGGCCGCGTCGTACGGACACAACAGACGCAATTCCTCGAGGGCAGCCTGCTCGACCCGACGGACGCGGCTGACCGCGATCTGGAGCCGGCCGGCAACATCGGCGTAGCTGAGCGGCTCACCGGTAACGAATCCGAGTCTGAGCTCGAGTACCTGGCGATCCAGCGTGCGCAGCCGGCGCAACAGGGCGGATGGCTCCGAGCTCTGCCCCGGATCGTCGGTGACCGCCCACGCCTGGGCATCGGTCTCCACCGCGCTCAACGAGGTGGGTGGTAGGTGGGCGAGCAGATCGGCCGTCCACAACTCGGACCGCCCCACAGCGAGCGCGATGTCCCGGGTGGTGGCGGCTCGTCCCAACGTCTGGGTCAGCGCCGCTTCGACCCCACGAACCGCGCGGAGCTGAGCGGCCCGACTCGTGGGCAGGTTGAGATCGCCGAGCATCCGGGCGGTCGCGGAACTGGCGTACGCGCGAATCCAGAACAGGGCGTAGGTCGCGAACCGGAGGCCGCGCCGGTGATCGAAGCGCATCACCGCCGTCAGCAAGCCGAGGCATCCCTCCTGGAAGACGTCGGCTTCGTTCGCGCCGCTGCGGGCCGCGAACTGGTGGGAGACCATCCGCACCAGCCGCAGATTGGCCTCGGCGAAATGGCATTGAGCCGCCTGGCCCTCCGTCACCAGCTGCTGTAGTTCAGCGACGGTGGCGCCGCTTGGCAGTACACCGATGCGGAGCGCCTCGCCGGCGAACAGTCCAGCCTCGATCTCGGCGGCGAGTCGCCGTTCCTCCTCCGCGGACAGCAGCGACGGGCCTGACTCGTCCCCAACGGCGTTGTGCATGACTCACGATGACTGGACGCGGTGCGCTGAGGGAACGGGTCGGCGCCGATCTGTGGACGACGCGCTGGACCAGCTCAGTCCTCGGCGCCGATGTAACGCTCCTGCAGCTGACGAACCCGAGCCTCGAGCACGACCAACTCGGAGAACATCTGGTTGTATTTGGTGGGGTGTTCGACGGGGTTGGTGCGCTGCAGCTTCGACTTCAACTGCTGCACGGCCCTTGTCGCGGTGAGCAGCTGGAGTTTGGCCGAGTTGGCCACCACATACCGCGCCGGCACCGTGCCCGTCCACGCCAGCGGCTCCACCGCCAGGGCCGCTACGAGCGAGCGAACTTGGTCGTTCTCCGCGGCGGCCGTCACCCGATGGACCCAGCTCCCGCTGGACTCCTCGAGGTTGTGCTCGGTGTTGGCCTTGTCGACGCTGGAGAACACCGCCGCATAGGCCGGATGGGTGAAGTCTTGGACCGTCAGTCCGTCCCACGGCGGCTCGAACAGCTGCGGGGCCTGGATGAGCAGCTTGCCGGTCTCGCGCTCGGTGGCGAGCATCCGGTCGTACGGATCCGGCAGCGGCGAGCGACCCGGCTCGGCTACGGACTCGGCCGGGGGTGCGTCCGCTGAGCCGGCAGCATGAGCGGCGGTTCGGTGACGCGACCGGGACACGGCCCGGGCCATCTCGCTCCGGACCTCTTCGATGTCCATGCCGAGCATGCCGGACAGTTCGCGGACGTAGCCGCCGACCAGCGCTGAGTCACGGATGCTCGCGACCAGTGGCGAGGCTTCGCGGAGCGCCGCCAGGCGGCCGTCGGCGCGGTCCAGGTCGTGGCGTTGCAGCACGTTCGCCATCACGAAGCGATAGAGCGGGACGCGGCGGGCTACGAGTTCCCGGACCGCGGCGTCGCCGTGCTGCAGGCGTAGGTCGCAGGGGTCCAAGCCGGTGGGTTCGATGGCCACATACGTCTGGGCGATGAAGTTCTGGTCACCAGAGAAGACCTTGAGGGCGGCGGCCTGGCCGGCGGCGTCCCCGTCGAAGGTGAAGATGACCTCGCCGCGGAACGCATCATGGTTGCCCATCAGCCGCCGCAGCAGCCGGGCGTGATCGTCGCCGAAGGCGGTACCGCAGGAGGCCACCGCAGTGTCCACCCCCGCGAGATGGGCCGCCATCACGTCGGTGTATCCCTCGACCACCACGGCCTGGGACTTACGGCCGATCTGCTGCCGGGCCAGATCCAGCCCGTAGAGCACCTGAGATTTCTTGTACAGCGTGGTTTCCGGGGTGTTCAGATACTTCGCGGGCATCCGGTCGTCGTCGTACAGCCGACGGGCCCCGAAGCCGACCACCTGCCGCCCCGAATCCCGGATCGGCCACAACAGGCGGCCCTGGAAGAAGTCCCAACCCGCCTCCCTGATCAGACCACCCGCCACCAGCTCCGCGTCGCGAAAGCCGCGTCCGTTCAGGTGCCGCCGGAGGGCCTTGCCGTCCAACGGGGCGTATCCCACCGCGAACCGTTCGGCGGCACTCCGGTCGAAGCCGCGGGCGTCGAGGAATTGGCGACCGGTGAGGGCCTCCGCGCTCCCCAACTGCTCGTTGTAGAACTCCGCCGCCGCCTGATGCGCCTCCATCAACCGCACCCGGACGCCCGGTTCGGGTCGCGCTCCCCCGTCGGCCCCCCCGTCATTGGTGTACCGCAGCTGCACTCCCACCCGGTCGGCCAGCCGCTCCACCGCCTCGGCGAAGGACAGGTTGTCGATCTTCTGCAGGAAGGTGATGACGTCGCCACCCTCGCCGCAGCCGAAGCAGTAGAAGAAGCCGCGGGAAGGCGTGACCTGGAAGCTCGGTGTCTTTTCGTCGTGGAAGGGGCACAGGCCCTTCATCGATCCGCCGCCTGCGTTGCGCAGCGACAGGTACGAACCCACGATCTCGTCGATCCGGGCTCGTTCCCGGACGGTGGCGATGTCCTCGTCGTGAATCCGGCCCGCCACGAGCGTGATTCTAGGCGGTGCCAGTGACGACGCCGTCCCACCGCCTTCGGTCAGAGCGGATCGCCCATCTGTCGGCGTCGGGCCTCGATGGCGTCGAGCATGATCTGCAAGGCCTCGTGCGCTCGCCGCGTACGGTCGACTCCCAAGGTGAACTGCCTTTTTCCATGACGGTCGAAGATCTGCACCTGGTTCTTTACGACCCTCACCTCGCCCAGCTCTGACCACACCAGGCGGCGTTGCCGAGAGCCGCTGGTGACGGTCAGCTCGTCAGAGGTCAGCCGGACCGCCCAGCGGGTACGCCAGAATCGGATCAAGCACCACACGCCATAGCCGAGGCCGACCAGAACAAGGACGGTACCGGCGACCAGCAGTGCTCCAACGCCGAATACCGCCCAGGCGACGATTTCGAACGACCCGATCGTGGCACAGAGGGAAGCGATCAGGAGCTCGCGCAGGGGCTGCCGGACCGGGAGCTGAAATCGCTGCGGAGGTGTCTCCGGCGGGCTCGGGCCCATCGCGTCTCCTCCGTGTTGAACGTGTGTTGGCGCCGGGGCGGACAATCCGCCGCCGGCGCCGTACACGGGGCCGAGGAAGCAGCCTGCCGACTTCCTAGGTCTTCGAGCCGGAGAGCGCGATGCCCTCCACGATCTGCCGCTGAGCGACGATGAAGATGATCAGGAACGGCACGGCGGCGAGCGTGGTGGCGGCCATCAGGCCACCCCAGTCGGCCGAGTACGCGCCCTTGAACTGGTTCACCCACAACGGCAGGGTGAAGAGGGTGTCGGTGTTGAGGAAGATCAACGGGTAGAAGAAGTTGTTCCACTGGCCCAGGAAGATGAAAATGCCCAGGGCCACCATCGGGGTGCGGAGCAGGGGCAAGATCATCGTGGTGAAGATCTTGATCCTGGACGCTCCGTCGATGGCCGCCGCTTCTTCCAGCTCGAGCGGGATGCCCCGGACGTACTGCCGGAGGAGGAACACACCGAAGGCGTTGAACAACGCCGCCGGCAGGATGATCGCCGCGTGCGTGTCGACCAGGTTGAACCACCCCATGATCGAGTAGAGCGGGATGATCGTCAGCTGGATCGGCACCATCATCGTAGCCAGGAACAGGCCGAACAGGAGGTTGTTCCCCGGGAACCTCATCCGCGCAAACGCGTACGCCGCCATGGCGCAGGTAAGCAAGGAGACCACCGTGACCACCGTGGCGATGTAGAAGCTGTTGAAGAAGGACTGGAAGAAGGTTCCCGTCCCGAACGCCGTCTCGTAGTTCGTGAGGGTCGGCGCCATCGGGAATAGCCGGGGCGGCCGCATGAAGATCTCGTCCAACGGCTTGAACGAGGACGAGATCATGAACACGAAGGGCATGGCCATCAGCAGGGCGCCGATGATCAGCACGACGTGGAGCGGGATCTGCGTCCACTTGAAGGGCTTGCGTTCGGTCGTTACGTCTTTCTCATGCTCGGTGGCTTCGACCGCCTTCACCCCGAGATCGCTGGCGATAGTCATTCTGTGTAGTGCACCCATCTCTTCTGGGCCATCAGCTGCAGGGCAGTGACCGCCAGGAGGATCACGAACAGGACGAGGGCCAGAGCCGCGCCGTGCCCGAAGTTGAACTCACGGAACGCGGCTTGAACAATCTCGTAGACGATGGTCCGAGCCGACGACGGGGCCGTGGCCTCGAAGAACACGTAGATGAAGTCGAAGACCTGGAACGATCCGATGATGCCGGTGATCGACAGGAACAGGATCGTCGGCGACAGCAGCGGGATCGTGATCTTTCGCATCTTCTGCCACTCCGAGGCGCCGTCGATGTCGGCCGCCTCCATCAGGGACTTCGGTACGTTCTCCAGACCGGCCATGAACATCACCATCTGGTAGCCCAGACCCTGCCAGATGCTCACGAGCGCGATGGCCGGGATCACCGTGGCGGGATTCTGCAGCCAGTCCGGAGCGGTGATGCCGATGGCGGCAAGCGCATTGTTCACCGGCGACAACTCCGGGTTGAACAGGAACAGCCAGATCGCCGCCACCGCCACGCTGGAGGTTACGACCGGGGCGAAGAAGAACACCCGGTAGACGCTCTTCATCCGGCCGGCCTTCTGCAGGAAGTACGCCGCCAGGAAGGCCGAGATCATCAGCCCCGGCACCTGCAGCACCGTGAACCAGAGGGTGTTACCCATCGAGGTGATGATCTGCGGATCCGTGAACACCCAGACGAAGTTGGCCAGCGCCCGCGAAGCTCATCGGGCTGAAGCCGTCGTAGTTCGCGAACGCGTACACCACGGCCATGATCAGCGGGCCGATCATGAACACAACCAGCCCGATCAGCTGCGGAGCGAGGAACCCGTAGCCGTAGAGGGCGTCCTGCCGGTGCCTCTTGTTGAGCGCCTGCTTGTGCGCGACGGGCACCTGAACGCCCGAAACCTTGTCCTTGACAGTGGTGGCCACGTCACGTAGCCCCGTCGTTGAGCTTCTTCGCCATAGTCTGGCTGAACGTCTTCGCGTCCATGCCGGGGGTCTTCATCAGCTTGTCGGCATCGGTTTCCCAGTTCGATGGCGAGGGCCGCGTTGCGGGCGAGCAACGTGGGGATGGAGTAACCGTTCTTGGCGATATCGATGAACCACTGGCCGTGCGCCGGCAGGTTGCCCTCGGTGACGACCTCGTTCAGACCCGCCACCGACGGTACCGCGTTGCCGCCGCCCGAGAGCCGGAACTTCTGCCCCTCCACGCTGACGAAGTCGGCCAGGAACTTGAGCGCCGCCGCCTGGTCCTTCGCCTTCGCGTTCACGCCCATGGCCGCGACGAAGACGACGATCGGGCCGATGGTCTTGCCGTCCTCCGACGGGTAGGGGGCGATGTCGTACTCGATGTTCTTGATCTTCTTGAGGTTGGGCAGGATCCAGCGGCCCTGGTGGGTGGTGGCCAGCTGACCCGCGAGGAACAACGCGTCCGAGCTCTGGCCCTTCGGCAGGTTGCCGCCGTAGCTGATGTTGCCGTTGGCGATGCTGTCGAACAGCCAGCCGATGATCTCCTGGGCTTTGGGGTCTTCGTCGAAAACGGCCTTGTTGTCCTCGATCATGGTGCCGCCGAGCGCGGTGACGAGGCCGAACAGGTCGCCGTAGGACGACATGTGGACGTAGCCGCGCTTGCCGGTTCCCTTGACCTTGACCAGCAGGTCGTCCAGCGCGTCCCGGGTCCAGGTGCCGGCCTCGAAGGCGGCCGCCGGGTCGGTCGTGACGCCGGCCTCTGCGAGGAGCGCCTTGTTGAACCAGAAGACCATCGGGTTGCAGTCGACGCACACGCCGTAGATGCCGCCGTCCTTGCTCTTCGTCCAGTCGACCAGACCGGGGAACGTCTCGCTGGCCTTCTTGCCGTCGGGGGTGCCGAGGAACTCCGTGAGGTCGACGAGGTTGTTGGACTCGATGAGTTTGGACATCCCGGTGTCCTCGATGTAGAAGGCGTCCGCCGCCGCGCCGCCCTGGAGTTGAGTGAGGAGCTTGGGGGTGTAGGTCGCCGACGATCGTCTGGTAGGTGACCTTGGTGCCGGTCCGCTTCTGGTAGTCGGCCGAGAACTCCTTGAAGCGCGTCACCTCGCCGGGGTTGGCCCAGTTGGCCCACGTGACGGCGCCGCCACCACCTCCGGTGCCGCCGCCCGGTCCGCCGCTGCTACCGCCGGCGCAGCCGGCCAGAACCGCACCGCCGCCCACGACGCCAGCCCCGGCGGCCGCCGCGATGCTCAGGAACTTACGACGCGACAACCCCCGTACGAACGCGTCTTGAGAGTCCGTCATTCAATCCTCCTCGAGTGAATACGCCTGTACGCAGGAACGGCAGAGCCGCGCCGTCGCATGACAGCAAGCGTGCGATCGGTCTGCGCTGCCCGGGACTCTACGCGAGTGGACTAGGCGATACAAGCTGCTCGATTTTCAACCGTTACAACCGGTTCGATCAGGAGAAATCGCGTTTCGCCAGATGCATCTATTCGTGTAGATTCGCCGATCATGGAAACCGGTTCCGCTGATTCCTCAGTTGGATCTCGGTCCATCAGGTCCGTCGGCCAGGAGATCGTGCCATGACCACTCACCCGGTCCGCCGGCCCCCCACCAGGGCCGACGTCGCTCGCTACGCGGGCGTCAGTGGAGCGGTGGTCAGCTACGTCATCAACAACGGACCGCGGCCCGTCGCGGCCGAAACGGCCGACCGGGTCCGGGCGGCGATCGACATCTTGGGCTACCGCCCCAATCTCACGGCCCGCGCCCTGAAGCGCGGGTCGACACAGATCTTGGGCATGATCTTGTCCGACATCAGCAACCCGTTCTTCGCCGAGTTCGCCGTCGAGGTCGAAAACACGGCGGCCGCCCGCGGTCATGCTGTCCTGATCGGCAACTCGCACGGCAACGCCTTCACCGAGCGCCGCCTGATCGACGACTTGATGAGTCGCCAGGTTGCCGGTCTGGTGCTGGGCAGCGTGGACGCCCGACCCGAAATGATCGACCGGGCCGTGAAAGTCGGCATCCCCACCGTTCTCGTGGATTGCCCGTGGCCGGTGAACGGACACTTCAGTCTCGGCCCCGATTCTCGCGCCGGGGCTCGGCTCGTTGTCGACCACCTGATCCAGGTGCACCGCCACCGCTTGATCGCCATGGTCGTCGGCGCCGAGGGCAACGGTGGGGACCCCCGGGAACGCAGCTGGCAAGAAGCGACTCGAGCGGCGGCCCTGCTCGACGGACCTCTGGTCCGGATGCCGTTCACCCGAGAGGGCGGCTACCGCGGCGGTCAGCTACTGCTGGACACGCTGAACCCCCCGTCCGCGATTTTTGCCAGCTCCGACCTGCAAGCCATCGGGGTCCTCCGCGCCGTCCGCGAGCGGGGTCTGCGAGTGCCCGAGGATGTGGCGGTGGTGTCCTTCGACGGCACCCAGGAAGCTGAGTTCTGCTGGCCGCCCTTGACGGTGGCGCGTCAACCCGTGCACGACATGGCGACTCGTGCCGTCGCCGCCGTCTTGTCGGCCGAGGCACACCAGACCGCTCACCAGAGCTACCCCATGAAGCTGATCATTCGTCAGTCGTGCGGCTGTCCCAGCGACGCATAGCTGTCGAAGGATGGCTTGCTTCTCCGTCAACCAGAAAGGAACCCTGTGCCAGTCACGGTAGACACCTGCGTCGCACTTCGGACGGATGATGTCTCGATCCTGCTCAACCTCACGGGTGGACGACTACCCTCCGTCCTCCATTGGGGCGCAGATCTCGGCCCGATCGACGATGACGATGCCGCGGGGTTGCTGAGTTCTGGCATCGCGCCCGTCGCGGTGAACCTCGTCGACGAGCCCGTGGGGCTGGCGATCCTTCCCGAACACTGGACGGGTTGGTTGGGCCGGCCGGGGATCAGCGGCTCGCGTGGCGGTCGGGCCTGGTCGCCCAAATTCAGCACCAGGGCCTTGTCGACCAACGGCCAGGCACACGACCTGGCCTCCACCGGCCCGGTGGTGAGCTGCGAGGGCCCGACCGTGGTCGAGATCCAAGCGCGCGATGAGGAGGCCGAACTCAGCCTGGTCATCCGGCTCGAGACGCTCCCCGGCGGACTGCTCCGCACCCAGGTCGAGGTCACCAACGACGGCGATGACTACACCCTGAACGATTGTGTACTGGCCCTTCCGGTCCCGGGCGTGGCCCGGGAGCTGCTGGACATGGCCGGACGCTGGGGCAAGGAGCGGATACCGCAACGCCAGCCGTGGCCCATCGGTGTTCATCTGCGAGAGGGGCGCAAAGGGCGCACCGGTGCCGATGCGGCGACGTTGCTGCACGCCGGGACCCCGGGATTCTCCTTCGCCGACGGTGAGATCTGGGCTGTCCACGTCGGCTGGAGCGGCAACCACACCCACTACGCCGAGCGTCTCTCCACCGGCGAGCAGGTGCTGGGCGGCGGTGAGCTGCTGCTCCCCGGCGAAATCGTGCTCGGGCCAGGCGAGACCTACACCTCTCCCTGGCTCTACGGCTCGTACGGAGTCGGCCTGGATGAGGTTGCCCATCGCTTCCACCGCTACCTCCGTTCGCGACCGGGTCACCCGTCCGGGGATCGACCGGTGACCCTGAACGTCTGGGAGGCCGTCTACTTCAACCACGACCTGGATCGACTTCTCGACCTCGCTCAGGTAGCGGCCGACGTGGGCATCGAGCGGTTCGTGCTGGACGACGGCTGGTTCGGAGATCGTCGCAGCGACCGCGCCGGGCTCGGGGACTGGACGGTTTCCTCCGCCGTATGGCCGGAGGGTCTGCATCCGCTCGTGACCGGGGTGAAGGACCTCGGCATGCAGTTCGGCCTCTGGTTCGAGCCCGAGATGATCAACAGTGACTCGGAGGCGGCCCGCGCCCATCCCGAGTGGATCATGGCGACCGGCGACCGGCTGCCGGTCGAGTCCCGATTCCAGCAGGTGATCAATCTCGGTATGCCGGAGTGCTATGCCTACATTCGCGATGCCATCTTCGCGATCTTGACCGAGTACACCATCGACTACATCAAGTGGGATCACAACCGCGATCTCATCGACGCCGGGACCCATCCCACGGGCCGGCCCGGTGTGCACGAACAGACGCTGGCCTTCTACCGCTTGCTCGACGAGATCAGGAGCGCCTTTCCGCAGCTGGAGATCGAATCCTGCTCCTCCGGCGGTGCGCGGGTCGACCTCGGAGTGCTGGAACGCACGGATCGGGTCTGGGCCTCGGACTGCATGGATCCGTTGGAGCGCCAGCAGATACATCGATGGACCCTTCAGCTGATCCCGCCGGAGTTGATGGGCGCACACATCGCCTCCGGACGGTCTCATACGACCGGGAGGTCGCACGACCTCAACTTCCGCGCCGCCACCGCCATCTTCGGCCATCTAGGCGTCGAATGGGATCTGACCGCGGCGGGGGCGGATCAATTGGAAGAGCTCGGTGCTTGGATCGGGCTGTTCAAGCAGCATCGGAAGTTGCTGCTGACCGGTGCCGTCGTACGGGGAGATTTTCCGGACGAGACGCTGACCGTGAACGGGGTGGTCAATGGGGACGGCAGCACCGCCATCTACTCGGTGACCCGGCTGGCGAGCTCCGAGGTCAGCCTGATCGGCCGCGTCCGGCTGCCGGGCCTGGACCCCGATCGTCGCTACCGGGTCACGCCGATGATGATCGATTTTCCCCCCACCGGGTTGCGACCCCCCCGATGGTGGGGAGTCGCCCAGCCGGAAAGGACTTCGTACGAGGCGGACCCGGGCAAGCAAGCGCAACGGTTGAGCGCGACCGAAACCTTCGGTGTGGAGCTGTCGGGCGCCGCCCTCAGCCGGGTCGGCCTGGCCTCAGCTCCGATCGATCCGGAGCACAGCATCCTCTATTTCGCGGAGGCCGTCCCGGCTGCGGGTTAGTGCCCCGATTCCCGGTCCGCAGCGTAGGAGTTCTCTCCGTGCCCGGCCTCGACGTCGGCATCGATGCTGGTGTCGACCTCGTGACCGAGTGCGGCCTCCAGATCGGCGTCCGCGGACAGGTGATGACTCGGAGTCTCCTCAAGACCGGCCGAGCCGATCAGGTAGGCGTCACCGCTGTTGTCACCATACTTCGGGGGAAGTAGTCGCTCATACCTTGTCCTTCGGGGGATGGCTTCCGGTCTCAAGATCGCCTTGCGGGCGACAGTCTCACATGATCTTGAGTCCGGTCGCCAGACCTTTTTCGAGCGCTGAACGAGGAGTCCTTCCTCGAGGGGTGCTCACCCGCGCCCGAGACCAACAACTCAAGGGGCAAGCTGTGCCGCGCCGTCGCGGATGCGGTCCCGATAGGCGTCGAACCAGTCTCCCCCGGCTCGATACTCGTAACTCAGAGCGCCGATGTTCCACAGGAGGCGGTACCGCGCGAGGCGGTCCAAGAGATCGCTTCGTGATCCGGACGTTGTAACCCTCGATGAAGGCGGTGGTCACCGTTGGGCCGGAAATCGACAGTCGAGCCAGCTCGGCCGCAGGAGTGAGTCCGGACAGCTCAGCCAGGATCGCTTCCCGCCACGATTGATGTCGCCCGTGGCCGTCGGACATGCCGGTTGGACTGGCCGCGACGACGAGAGGTCCCCACCCGGACAGCTTCTCGGCGTGCACCCGTCGGAACCACTTCCCGGCGTCTCGAACGACGTCGGGGTGCCCGCTCGGCGTGCCCTCCACGAAAGAGAGGATCAGGAACGGCAATCCCAGCTTCGTGGCGTCGACGTCGACGGCGACGACATCTGGAACCGGTACTTCGAGTGCCATCATCCGCTGGCAGGCCCACGCCTCAGCCGCGATCTCCGTCGATGGACCGGCCTTGAGTATCAACATCGTCCCATCGGCAAGCCTGGCTACGAACTCCTGGTTCGCGACCGAGCCTTGCAGGCGGTAGGCGCTCGTGACTGCGCCTCCGACCACATCGGCGACGGTTGTCCGGGCCCGGTCGACGCTGATCAACGGAGGCACCCGGGCACTGTAGGTGGTTACCGGGCGACGTAGTGAAGCCAGACCGCTCCGTCGTCGCTGTTCCGGACCTTCAGCAGCCGAAGGGACTGAGCCTGCTCACCGGGGCGGAGCGGCGGACCGTCGAAGATTGTGGGGGTATCACGGCCACCGATGAGTGCGGGGAGCAGAACGAGGTGGAGCTCGTCGACCAGCCCAGCACGCAGGAGCGCACCGTTGAGTCCACCGCCTGCCTCAGAAACGACGCAGCTTGCGCCCAGGCGCGTCTTGAGCAGGGAAAGGGCAAGACCTAGATCGACATGGCTGGTACCGGCGATCAGGTACGGGATCTCTTCGCGCCGCAAGTAGGCCAGGTAAGCCGGCGGCGTCGAGCTACAGACCAGCACGAGCAGTCGCGTGTCGTCATCGCCGTGGTAGGTCCACCGGACCCGACCACGGCCGTCGACGACGACGAACCATCGGCTCTGCGCGACGACAGGCAGAAAGGACCTCAACAAGCGGGAGGCGTGCACGTCGGCCGCGGGCAGAGCCGACGGCGACCCTGCGGCTTCGGTGACGAAAGTCCCGCTGCCCTCCAAGATCACGCGAGGACCGTACCGGCTCTCGATCCAGCGGCGCCGCTCCTCAAGGAGGTTGTTGGCTCCAGGCGGATGCAACGACTGCCAGACCGCGTTCGCCTCCGGCTCCATCAACGTGCTCGAGCGGCTCAGGGTCACTCGACCGTCGGCCGAGGCAGTCACGGAGACCACCACTCGAGGGCGGTCTGCTGCGGGGGGTTTCAGGTCGGCCGCCAGTCCTCCGGCGGGTCCTCACCGACCCGACCATCAAAGGCCTCGCGCAGGAGATCGGCGTGTCCGGTATGCCGGGCATACTCCTCCAGCTTATCGAACAGCAATCGGCGGAGATTCGCGTGGCGTCCATCCGGTGACGACGAGTGCACGGGTTGCCCGAGGCCGTGGTCCGCGAGGGCTGCGGCGAATCGCACCCGGGCACGCTCGACCGCGCCGTCATACAGTGCGTACAGCTCGGTCGGACTCATGCCGCTCGCGTCAAAGGTCTCATCCCAACCCTGTTGGGTCCTCCACCGGCCTGGATCGGTGGGCCAGACCGGCTCTTCACCGGCCAACTGCCAGGCGCTGGCGAGCTCCTCGACGGCCGCCAGATGCTTCAGCAAGCCGCCAAGGGTCAACACGGATGAGCCGACCCGGAGGTCCAGGCCGGCCACGTCCAGACCATCGGCCTTCCAACGGAAGGTCCACCGCTGGCGCTCCAGCGCCCCGAGAAGGTGCGCGGTCTCCCCTCCGGCCAGCGGTGGCTCCCACGGGGGATCGGACAGCCCGTCGCTCATTCCCAGATCCTGGCATACCGCTCAACGGGGTGAATGCCCCGACTCACTGGGAGCGGCTCACGGTCCCTCGCGGGACCTGGCGGCACCGCCGCAACGAGAGTGAAATAGATGCCGTGGACATCACGCAACTCAACCGGGACGCGTGGGATCACGCCGTCGAGCAGGGTGACAACCCTCACACCCATGCCGTGACGCCGGAGAGGATTGCCGAGGCCCGAGCCGGTCGCTGGTCCATCGGACTGAGCGAGTCACGCATGGTCCCGGCCGACTGGTTCCCGCCGATCCACGGCCGGCGGGTCCTCGCGCTCGCCGCGGGTGGTGGGCAGCAGGCCTCGATCCTGGCCGCGGCCGGCGCGCAGGTCACTCTGCTGGACGCGTCGCCGGGGCAGCTGGCTCAGGACGCGTACGTCGCCGATCGGGACGGCCTGGAAATGACCATTCTCGAAGGCGACATGGCCGACCTCTCGGCGTTGAGCGACGCAAGCTTCGACCTCATCGTCAATCCGGTGTCGACGTTGTTCGTGCCGGATCTGACGCCGGTCTGGCGGGGGTGCCAACGGGTCCTCGTGTCCGGAGGCGTGCTGATGACAGGGTTCATGAATCCGGATGAATTCATCTTTGACGCTGACGCGCTCGACGAGCGGAATGAGTTCGTGGTGCGGTATCCGCTGCCGTATGTCGAACACCAAACCCTCGACGAGACCGAGATCGCCGAACGCGTCCGTAGGAACGAGATGTTCCACTTCAGCCACACCATGGAGGCCCAACTCGGCGGCCTGCTTTCCGCCGGCTTCGTGATCACCGGATTCTACGAGGACCGGCGCTCCGAGGCCGACGGCAACCCGATCCGACACTTCATGCCGAGCGTCTTCGTCGTGCGGGCGGTACGCGGCTGACCGTCTGGATCAACGAGCGGCCCGAGGCTGGCGCGGTAGCTTCCTCCGCACTTCGGTCGCGACGCCCTCGAGGTCGACGAGGTCGAGATTCGTGCTGTCAACCCGGACCACCTGATCAGCAGGCAGAACGGGCTGATAGTCGGCTCGGTACAGCTCCGGACGCACGCTGAAGCGGGCCTTGATCTCATGCACCCCTGGCTGCTCGGCGCGACGTCGGGCCCGGAGTAGGAGCGCTTCGGAGTCACCGTGAAGTGCCACCTCGACCAGGGGGACCGGGATCTTGGGTCTCGCCCGGTCGAACATCTCGCGGTTCCATAGGTGGTTGAACGGGGTGTCGGCGACGACGGGATGGTGCGGAGCGACGGTCGTGAGCATCCACAGGAAGAGCTCCCAAACGACTCCGCCCTCGAAATAGACGTTCCCATCGACCTCGGGGTCGTAGCGACCCGGTGACGTCAGTGCAGGGTGCTGGGGCCGCCAGCCGGAATACACCGTCGAGTGGATGATGTCGCGGCTGATCCAGATTGCCCCGAGTGCCTCCGCGAGTCGCGGAGCCAGAGTGGACTTACCGGCGGCTGCGTGGCCGGTGACCAGGACGAGGCAAGGCGCGAGCGGTTGCGATTCGTCGGGTGCGGCCCCGGACCGCATCGAGGTCATGGACGACCGTACTTCTGCGTTTCCGAAAGATCAGTTCGAAAGATCAGGACACCGCCTGCGGGAGTCGGGCCGAGTCCCAGCCGAGCTCGCCGACGGCGGTGTTGAAGGCGTACCGGTCGGTCATCCCCGCGACATAGGCCACCGCCGCCCGGACGGCTTCGTCACTGCCCGGCCGTACGTCTCTCGGAGCGGAAGCCTTGCTCGGCCGGGCGGCGAAGTACTCGACCAACGCCCGCAGCACCTCGACCACGGCCCGGGACTGGACGAGCGAGGCCGGGCGGACGTAGATCCTCTCGTAGTTGAAGGCGCGGATGGCGGCCAGGGCGGACGCCGGGGCTTCCGCCATCCCGACCGCCCCGTGGGTAGTGATGGCGTCGACCGCCGCGCGGACGAAGGTGCCCAGTTGCTCGCGCCGCGTCCGGCCACAGATCTCGACCACGTCGGCCGGCACTTCATCAGGCCGCACGATGCCGGCGTGGATCGCGTCCTCGAGGTCGTGGGCGCAGTAGGCGATCCTGTCTGCCCAGCTCACAATCTCCCCCTCGACGGTCTCCGGAGCGGGCCGGGACCACGAGTGGTTGCGGATCCCGTCGAGGGTCTCCGCGCACAGATTGATCGGGGCCAGCACCACGTCCGCCCCCCACGGGCCATGCTCGTAGCCCTCCGGAATGAACTGGTCGAAGGCGTCTTCGCTGGCGTGCCCGCCGGGACCGTGACCGCAGTCGTGTCCGAGAGCGATCGCGTCGGCGAGGGCGACGTTGACCCCGGCTCCCCGGGCGATCGAGGTGGCGATCTGGGCGACCTCCAGAGCGTGGGTGAGCCGAGTGCGCTGATGATCACTCGGGAACACCACCACCTGGGTCTTGCCGGCGAGTCGGCGGAAGGCGGTGGAATGGACGATCCGGTCCCGATCCCGCTCGAAGCACGTACGTTCCGCGTCCGGTTCTTCGGGGACGGCTCGTCGACCGGCGCCGACCGCGAACGACGATCCGGGCCGCAGCCACAGCCGCTCCTGTTCTTCGCGCCGTTGGCGCCCGACCACCGGCGCCGCGCCAAGGGTCGCTCGCGAGCCGGCGTGGGCCCGAACCAGTCCGTTCTTGGCGTGGCCAGCCATCGTCTCGGCCCACTGCCGGGCCCGCAACGAGGCCTGCTCAGCCACCCGAGACCCCCAACTCCGCCCCGGCCAGATCCAGATCGACGCCCGACGTGTCGGCGAGCCACCCCTCCGGCAGGGCCACCCGGTCGCGCGGCGAACCCTGGCGGCCGCGCGGCAGCCCAAGTTCACCGCGGGGATAGGGAACCTCGCTCGGGAGTTGGGCCAGGTGATGATCGAGTTCGCCGAACGAGGAGACTTGGGCGAGAGCCCGGCGGAGCTCTCCGCCGACCGGGAATCCCTTGAAGTACCAGGCCATGTGCTTGCGTAGATCGGTGAGACCGCTGCGCTCGTCGCTCAGCCCGGCCAGCAGCTCGGCGTGCCGCCGGACCATCTGAGCCACCTCGCCCAGGTTCGGCAGCGTTCGCGTCGGTCGCCCGGCGAAGGCGTCGGCCAGATCCCGGAACAGCCAGGGCCGCCCGAGGCAGCCGCGCCCGATGACCACGCCGTCTGCACCGGTCTGGTCGATCATGGCCAGCGCGTCGGCGGCCTCCCAGACGTCGCCATTGCCCAAGACCGGGATGGACACGGCGTTCTTCAGGCGGGCGATGGCGTCCCAGTCCGCGACTCCGGAGTAGTACTGGCGGGCGGTGCGGCCGTGCAGTGCGATCGCGGCGCAACCGGTGCGCTCGGCGATCCGACCGGCGTCGAGATAGGTCTGATGGTTTTCGTCGATGCCGATCCGGGTCTTGATCGTCACCGGGACGTCGTGCTTTCCGGCCGCCGCGACCGTGGCGCGCAAGATCGACTCCAGCCGGTCCCGCTTGTACGGCAGGGCCGCACCGCCACCTTTTCGGGTGACCTTCGGCACCGGGCAGCCGAAGTTGAGGTCGACATGATCGACGCCGTGCTCGGTGATCAAGATCTCCGTGGCCCGACCCATGATCATCGGATCGACCCCGTACAGCTGCACCGACCGGATCCGCTCCCCCGGATCGAACCGCAGCATCGAAAGAGTCTTCCGGTCCCCCTCCACAATCCCCCGTGACGTGATCATCTCGCACACATAGAGCCCCGCCCCCTGCTCCCGACACAACTGCCGGAACGCCGCATTGGTGATCCCCGCCATCGGCGCCAGCACGACCGGGGTTCTGACTTCAATGACGCCAATCCGAAGGGGAGCAACGGAGCGCGCTTCCTGACCGTTCGGTCCCGGAGCGTGGTGGGTCTGGCAGGAGCCCGAGCTTGCGAGGGCGGGTGGTAGCTCCGGCACCGAATGGTCAGAGAGCGCGCGGCGCAAGGCAGATCCCACTGAGCCCGAGCTTGGGAGGGCGGATGGTAGGTCGCGACCCGTACTCCCTGGCCCCGCGCGTTCCTCGGCCCGGAGATGCATCACGGGTTCAGCATCCGATGAGGCGCGTCGCCAGGTAGTCGGTGACTTTGTCGATGCTGATCCGCTCCTGCGCCATCGTGTCGCGCTCCCGGATGGTCACCGCGCCGTCTTCGAGGGTGTCGAAGTCGACGGTCACGCAGTAGGGCGTGCCGATCTCGTCCTGGCGGCGGTAGCGGCGGCCAATCGCCTGGGCATCGTCGAAGTCGACGTTCCAGTACCGCCGGAGCTCGGCGGCGAGGTCGCGGGCTTTCGGCGACAGGGCAACGTTGCGGGACAGCGGCAGTACGGCAACCTTGACCGGAGCTAGCCGGGGATCGAGCCGGAGCACGGTGCGCTTGTCGACCCCGCCTTTGGTGTTGGGTGCCTCGTCCTCGGTGTACGCGTCGACCATGAAGGTCATCAGCGAACGGGTCAGTCCGGCCGCCGGCTCGATCACGTACGGGACGTAGCGCTCGGCTCGAGCCTGATCGAAGTAGGACAGGTCAGTGCCGGAGTGCTCGCTGTGCGTGGACAGGTCGAAGTCGGTCCGGTTGGCGATGCCTTCCAATTCGCCCCACTCGTTGCCCGTGAAGCCGAAGCGGTACTCGATGTCCACCGTTCGCTTGGAGTAGTGCGACAGCTTGTCCTTCGGGTGCTCGAAGTGCCGGAGGTTCTCGCGCGAAACCCCGAGATCGACGTACCAGCGGGTCCGCTCGTCGATCCAGTACTGGTGCCACTCCTCGTCGGTGCCCGGTTCGACGAAGAACTCCATCTCCATCTGCTCGAATTCGCGGGTGCGGAAGATGAAGTTCCCGGGGGTGATCTCGTTGCGGAAGGACTTGCCGACCTGGCCGATGCCGAACGGCGGCTTCTTCCGGGTGGTGTTCACCACGTTGGCGAAGTTGACGAAGATGCCCTGAGCGGTCTCCGGCCGCAGATAGTGCAGGCCGGATTCGTCCTCGACCGCACCCAGATAGGTCTTCAGCATCATGTTGAAGTCCCGCGGCTCGGTCCACTGCCCGCGGGTGCCGCAGTTCGGGCAGGCGACCGACGTCAGCAGCACCCCGTCCGGGTCGACGATGTCGTGCTTGGCGGCGTAGGCCTCCTGCAGATGATCGGCGCGGAAGCGCTGATGGCAGTTCCGGCACTCGGTCAGCGGATCGCTGAACACTCCGACGTGACCAGAAGCAACCCACACCTGCCGGGGCAGGATCACTGAGGAGTCGATTCCGACCACGTCGTCGCGGCTGGTGACCACCGACTGCCACCACTGGCGCTTGATGTTCTCCTTGAGCTCCACCCCGAACGGCCCGTAGTCCCAGGCGGAGCGGGTGCCGCCGTAGATCTCGCCGGACGGGAAGACGAACCCCCGCCGCTTGCAGAGACTGATGACGTTGTCGAGTCGACTGGTGGGGGCCACGAACAGATCTCCAAACCTCGAGTACTCCCGATCCCCGGCTGGGATGGGCGACAAACAAGCCTAGCGGTCACCGGCGCGACAGCCGAGTCGACAACAACGTGAACACCTTGACGTCGTAGTCCAGGTCGAATCGTTCACGCTATGTCGAGTCAGGCCTCAGGATCCTCGTAGGCGGTGGGCTCGTCGAGGCACGCCGACAGCAAAGGGACTACCGCCATCTTGGCCTCGAAGCCCTGCAGGGCCCGCCGGTACGAGCCGACGTTCTGCCACCGTGTCGTGAGGGTCCACAGGTCCGGCTCGTCCAGGTTCTGGCCGAGATCGGCAGAGGTGAATCCCGCCTTCGTCGACAGGACCTGGACGGCGTTCCGGGCCCGGCCGACGAAAGATTGCGTCTCCGCCTCGGTCAACCGGAAGCGGCAGATCACGATCACTCCTCAGGCCGACCCGACCGCAGGCGCCTCGGCGGTTGCCGAGTTCGCCTCCTGCCGGCGAAGGCGCTTGCGCTCCCCGCGCCGCTCGGTCAGAACGTACAGCGCCGGCACCAGCACCAGGGTCAGCAGGGTCGAGGACACCAGGCCACCGATCACCACCACGGCCAACGGCTGGGAGATGAACGCGCCGCCGCCGGTGAGGGCGAGAGCCAACGGGATCAAGGCGCAGATGGTCGCGGTCGCCGTCATGATGATCGGGCGCAGCCGGAGCCGCGCACCGTGCATCACGGCCGATTCCAGCCCCTCACCCCGCGCCCGGATCTTGTTGATCAGATCGATCAGCACGATGGCGTTGGTGACCACGATGCCGATCAGCAGCAACAGTCCCACCATGGCCGGCACGCCGAGCGGGATGTCGGTGATCAACAGGCCCGCGATGGCGCCGGTGGCGGCGAACGGGATGGAGGTCAGCAGGATCAGCGGTTGGACCAGACTGCGGAACGTAGCCACCATGATCAAGAACACGAACACGATCGCCACCAGCATGGCCAAGCCCAGCTGGCGGAACGATTCCGCCTGGTCGTCGCTGGCGCCGCCCACCTCGGCCGAGGTTCCGGGCGCCAGATCCAGTGCCCCCAGCGACTGCTGGACCGCCGCGGTCAAGGCCCCGAGGTCATCGGTGTCCGGTGTCGCGGTCACCGTCACCGCCCGGTTGCCGTCGATCTCGGTGACCGTGCTGGGGGCGAGCACGGAGCGCACCGTCGCCACGTTGCGCACCTGCACCGGCCCGGCCCGGAGGTCGGCGATGTCGGCCTGCTGGTCGGCCAGCTCCCGCTGCTCATCACCCAGGTCCGCCTGCTCGTCCTGGATCTCCTTCTGCTCGTCGGTCAGTTGGCTCTGGTCGTCGGCGATCTGCTCCTGCTCGTCGGTGAGCTCGTCGGACTCCGCGCGCTGGTCGGCGGTGCGTGTCGCGCTGCTCCACCGCTCCTTCGATCTGCTCGTCGAGCTGGTCGAGGGCCGCGTCCGACTGATCGACCGCCGCTTCGAGCTGCGCTTCCTGCTGAGCTCGCTGCTGCGCCTGCTCGGCCGCCGCCAGGCACTGCGCGAGGGGCTCTACCGGGCCCGCAGCGGATGGCTGGGCCGGAGCGGGAGCCTGAGCCGGCGGGTGCCTGGGCCTGGCACTGGGGAGGTACGGGAGGCGGTGCCGGTTGTCGGTTGAAGTTCCTCAAAGCCTCGCGAGCATCCGCCAGGCCCTCCCGGGCCTCCTGGCGGGAGTCGCGGAGCTCGGCCAGCTGCTCGGCCTGAGCTTCCTCGGCCTCGTCGGCCTGCTCCTCGCCGGCCGCCTGTTGCCGGTCACCGAGCGACTCCTGCCGGTCCGCGACCGCCTCCTGCTGGTCCCCCAGCGACGTCTGACGATCGGCGAGATCGTCCTGCCGGGCCTCCAGGTCGTCCTGCTCCTTCTCCAGGGCGTCGGTGGCCTTGTCGACCGCCTGCTGCTGCTGCAGCTGGCTGACCGGCAGCTCGAGCGCCGCGATCTCGGCGGGGCTGTCATCGCCGGTGCTCTGTGGCCGGACCGTGATCTCGCGACTCTCGCCGGACAGGACGACCGTTCCCACCCCGGTGCCCCGGGAGGCTTCCGAGATGGCCTGACCGACTTCCGAGGCGGTGAAGCCCAGCGCGGCGGCCTTGGTCCGATTGACCTCGACCTTGAGCACCGGGCGCTGGTCGGTCAAGTCGCTACGGACGTCGGTCAGTCCGTCGACGGCCTCCAAGGTCGACTGCACCTGCGTGGTGGCCGAGCGGAGCGCCCGGTCGTCGGGGGCGGTGACCGTGACGATGATGTCGTTCGTGGTGCCAGGCTGACCGCCACCCTGACCGACGGTGACCTCACCCAGGGTCGGATCCTCGTCGAAGGTGCTCTGCAGCTCTGCGACCAGGACGTCGTAGCGCTCCTCGTCGGACACGCTCACGAATACCGAGGCCAGGTTCGAGCTGGCCGCCGCCGAGTCGAGGTGATGCCCCCACCGCCGACCGTGGCCAGATAGCTACGGACTCGGGGCGAGAGATCAGCACGGCTTCTCGATCTTCTGCGGTGGCGGCGCTGGTCGCGGCCAGTTTCGTGCCCGACGGGCAGCTTCGATGTCGACCTGCAGACTCGTACGGTCGGCGAAGGATCCGATGAAGTCGGTCTTGAGCAGGGTCGCCGATGCCATGGTGCCGACGAAGATCACCACCGCGCTGAGCACGATGATCAGAGGTCGGCGGATGGCGAAACCCAACACCGGCAGATAGCCCCGCTGCAGCCGGGTCACCTGATCCTCGGCGTGGGCGTCCGGATCGGTGGCGACCTTGCTGCGCTTGGCGGATCGGAGGAACCAGTACGCCAGGACCGGCACGATGGTCAAGGAGACCAGCAGCGACGCACCGAGGGCGATCCCCACCGTGACAGCGAACGGTCGCAGCAGCTCACCGCTGATCCCGCCGACCAGGGCAAGGGGGACGAACACGGCGACGGTGGTCAGCGTCGAGGCCGTGACCGCACCGGCCACCTCCTTCACCGATGCGACGATCGCGTCCGGAGTCAGCTCCGCCCCGGTGTCGCGGCGTTTGATGTTCTCGATCACCACGATCGAGTCGTCGACCACCCGACCCACGGCCACCGTCAGGGCGGCCAGGGTGAAGATGTTCAGCGAGAAGTCGCCGACCCACAAGCCGATCATGGCCACCAACAGCGAGAGCGGGATCGAGATGGCGGTGATGACGGTGGAGCGCAGGGAGAGCAGGAAGACCAGGATGATCAGGACGGCGAAGGCCAAGCCGAGCAGACCCTCGGTGGCCAGGTCGTTGATCGACTCCTCGATCCCCGGGGCCTGGCTGAACACGGTGATGAAGGACGTGTTCTCCCCCACGGTCTCCGACAACGCGGGCAGCAGGGCGTCGATGGCCTTGGACATGGACACCGCGTCGGCCCCGGCATCCTTGAGGATGCTCAGACTCAGGGCCGGCCGGCCATCGGATCGAGCGATGGACGTCGCGTCGACGGACTGGACCTTGACCTCGGCCAGCGTGCTCAGCTTCACCGGCCCGTCCGGCGCCGGAATCGGCCACTCGCCGACCTCTTTGGCGCTGGTCGGAGTGTCTCCGACCTCGATCGCCAACTCGAGATTCTTGTCATAGCTGGTGCCGGCCGGCACGACCAGGGCCTGCGTCCTGATCGCCTGGGTGACCGCGGCCGCAGTGATGTCGTACTTGCGTAACTGTGCCGGGCGCAAGGTCACCGCGAGCTCGGTGACGTTCTGGCCCGCCACCTGCACCTGGCGGACCCCGTCCACCTCGGTCAGCTGCGGAATCGCGATCTCGTCGACCAGCCGGCCGAGCTCGGTGACCGGCGTGTCCGAGGCCACCGCCACCACTTGCACGGGGATGTCGTCGGTGCTGATGGCCAGCACCTCGGTCTCCACTTGAGCCGGTAGGTCGGGGACACCATCGACCGCCGACCGAATCTCACTGGTCACCTCGTCGGAGTCCAGGCCGAATTCCCACTCCACGACCAGGCTGGCCACCCCGTTGGTGGACGTCGCTCGCACCGTGGTGACGCCGTCGACTCCGCCGATGGCCTGCTCGAGCGGCCCGGCCACCTCGTCGGCCACGATTTCTGGCGACGCGCCCGGATAGGTGGCGGTCACCGCCGCGGTCGGCACGTCGGTGGAGGGCAGCAACTCCTGGCGCAACGAGGTCGTGGCCACGATCCCGAACACCACAACGGCCAGCGCGGCCAGGCCGACGATCAGTCGGTTGGCCAGGCTGAGTCGGGTCAGCGATGTCATCTTCTTCGTCCACTTTCTGTCCCGCCGGAACAAGCGCGGTCAACCGTATGCGAGAGCGGCATAACCTCGCCTGCCGGTCACAGCGTCCGCTCAGGATTCACGCTCACCGACCGCGCCAGATTTCGTCATCGGGGTGAAACCTCGTTGAAACCTGGCCACCCTAGTTTCGGAGCAGACCGTTCCCGGTTGCCCGGCGGGAGGCTGACCATGATCGAGCACGTCGACCCCTTCATCGGGACCGGAGCGACTGATCTGCCGGCACCCCACGGACTTGCGGCGACCTGGTGGTGGCCGAAGCCCCAGGTCGGAAATACCCACCCGGGCGCCTCGTACCCGTTCGGCATGGTGTCGGCCTGCTCGTACTCCGGCGCTTACCCCACCGGCTACGGGCTGTACGAGCTGAACACCGAGGGTGTGCCGCCCCGGTTGCACGAGAGTCAGGTGGCGTCCGGTTTCAGCCACTTCCAGCAGTCCGGTACCGGGGCCATCCGCAAGTACTACAACTACTTCCGGGTCAGCCCCATGCTGGACCCGCTCGACGCGTTGGGCCGCACCTGGGACCTGCTGGAGGAGGAGGCCGAACCGGGCTACTACGCCACCACCTTGTCCTCGGGCATCCGCTGCGAACTGACGGTGGGTCCCAAGAGCGCCGTACACCGCTACACGTTCCCGGCCCACCGGGACGCCCGCATCGTCATCGACCTGTCCCTAGGCGGGCTCACGATCCCGCACGGAGCGACGGTCCCGCTGCGCGCCCACCTGCACAGCGCCGGACCGGGCGTCGCCCAGGCCGAGGTGGTCCTGGAGGGTGCTCCTCTGGCCGTACACCTCGAGTGCGACGCGACCGACTGGCGTCAGCTGCTGTGGTACGACCGGCGACTCATGCCCGGCGGCACCCGCCTCGACTTCGACCGGATCCGGCCCACGACCCTGCGCCCGTTCGGTTTGATGTGGCGCGGGCCAACCGAGGCGGGTCAGGTCGTGGAGCTCAGATTCGGCTTCTCCCTGCGCGGCGTGGAGCAGGCCCGGGAGAACCTCGTTGCCGACTGCGGCCCGGGTCCGGCGCGCTTCGAGGACCGCCGCGCCGGCACCGCCAGCGCCTGGCGCGAGCACCTCGGCAAGATCACGGTGGACACGTTGTCCAGCCGGCGCAGGACGGTCTTCGAGACCGCGCTCTACCACTCGATGATCAAGCCCTGCTTCGCGCCGTCGGAGAGCCCGTTCTGGCCGATGAACGGCCCGTTCGTCTTCGACATCTGCACCATGTGGGACATCTACCGGACCCAACTCCCGTTGATCACCGCGCTGTTCCCGGACCGGGCGGTCGAGTTGGCCAATGCGCTGCTCTACATCTGCGAGGAGGAAGGAAACTTGCCGATCGGATACCGAATGGCCAAGGGGGCCGACCGGTTCTCCCGGCAGGGAAGTGCGCTGGCCCAGACCTTCCTGGCCGACCTCTGCCAACTCGGCCTGCCCGGCGTCGATTGGGACTGGGCGCTCTGCCACATGGACACCGATCTGCGCCGCACGTACGGCGAGGAGTTCCTCCTCCGCGGGATCACCCACCCGGTCACCCACACCTTGGACGTCGCCTTCGGCTACCAGTGCACGGCGCAGGTCGCCCGGTATCTCGGCGACAACCAGCTGGCCGCGCAATTCGAAGGGCTGGCCACCCGGTGGGTCAACGCCTTCGATCCCGAGACGGGGTTGCTGGTCGACTCCACGTTCTACGAGGGCGGCCGGTGGAACTACTCGTTCCGGATCCTGCACGACATGGCCGGCAGGATCGAATTGGCCGGCGGCGAGGAACGGTTCCTGACCCTGCTGGACGAGTTCTTCGGCTACGGCGCCGACCCGGTCAAGCAGGTCGGGGAACGACCCAGCGTGGAGGAACTGGCTGCCGGGTACGCCTTGAACCGCTTCGAGGGCCTCAACAACGAGCCCGACATGGAAGTCCCGTGGGCCTACCACTATCTGGGTCGACCCGACCGAACGGCCGAAGTCGTACACGCCGCGATCAATAACCAGTTCGGGCTCGGTCGGGGCGGCCTGCCGGGCAACGACGACTCCGGCGGTCTCAGTGCCTGGTATGTCTGGGCCTCGCTCGGCCTGTTCCCCGTGGCGGGGCAGAGCCTGTACCTGATCAATGCTCCCTCGTTCGCCCACTCCCGGGTCGACCTGGCCGGGACGGCAACTGGAGATCGACACCGAGGGTTTCGTCGAGCCTGAGCCGGACGGGCCGGCGCAGTACGTCCAGTCCGTGACGCACAACGGCAGTCCGCTGGAGCGGTCCTGGCTGACCGCCCGGGAACTGCATGCGGGCGGTCGGCTGCAGATCAGTCTCGGACCGGAACCGAGCAGCTGGGGCCTCGGCAACCGGCCACCGTCGGTGTCGCAACCCGGTGAGGGTCCGCCACACGCCTCGAGTGCACCGCTACCGGCGGAGGTGACGGGATGAAAAAACTGCGCGAGCGAAGCGAGCTCCGGCCCCTGCGGCGAGCAGTGTTGGAAAGACTGCGCGAGCGCAGCGAGCTCCAGCCCCTGCGGCGAGCAGTGCTGAAAAGACTGCGCGAGCGAAGCGAGCTCCAGCCCGTCCGGCGAGGACTGTGATGATCGGCCTGCCACATCGTCGTCTGGTCATCGTGGCCCGCGCGGATCCCGTGATCTGCGGCCACTCCGGGGAGGCGCGCAATCTGGCCGAGGCCGCCCTGAAGCGCGGATTCACCGAAGTGCGGATCGTCACCTGGCCGATCTCCCGGTTGATCGAGTCGGGCCTCCCGCTCAAGCCCCTCGACGGCGTCGCGTCGTACAGTCCCGGGATCGAGGTGGAGCGACCGGAGCCGATCGGGGACTACAAGGTGCCCGACGGCCGGTACCTGGCCGGTCTGACCGGGCGCCTGGTCGAGCTTTTCACCGACGGTGTGCCGACGGTCTGCATCTCGCTGTACCTCAGTCCCCACACCCTGGCCGTGGTCGACGCGGTCCGTGCCGCGGAGGGCACCGGTCTCCCCGTCCGGGTGCAGACCATCGCCGAGGCGGTCGGCTCGGACGTGACCAACGTGGTGCGCTCCTGCGTCGAGGAGAACCGGTTCGGAGCGGCCGCTCAGGTCCTCACGGCATACCTCAGCAACGACTGCCCGGTCGCCGTGTCGGACTACACCCGACAGCTGATCCTGAGTGCCGCCGAGGAGACCGACGCCCGGCACGGAACGCGCTACGCGCCGCAGTGCCGCGAGCGGGTGGCGATCTCCTATCCCGCCATCGACACGGCGGAGTTCCTCGATCCGGATCCCCGCCGGGTAGCACAGGTGTTGGGCCGCCGGGGCTTGAGCGAGAGCAGCTATGTGCTCTTCCTCTCCCGGCTGGCGCACGCGAAGGGCGTCGACGATCTGATCGCCGGCTTCGCGGCCTGCGCCGAGGCGGCCGAGCACCGCCTGGTGATCGCGGGCAACGGACCACAGGCCGAGTTTCTCCGTCAGGTCGCCGCCGGCTCGTCAGCCGCGCAGCGCATCGTCTTCTTCGACGACGTCGACGACGACGAGCGCCAGGCGCTGATGGCGGGCAGTGCTGCCTTCGTACTGCCCAGCAAACCCCGGCCGGAGTTCACCGAGACCTTCGGCATCGCCCTGGTGGAGAAGATGCTCTCCGGTGGCGGCCCGGTCATCACCACCGACACCGGCGGAATCGGGGAGGCGGTCGGTGACACGGCGATGATCGTCCCGGTGGACGATCCGCCGGCGATCGCCCGGGCGTTGTCCGAGGCTTTGTCCATGTCACCCGCCGAGCAGGCCTCCCTGGCCGTACGGGCGCGGACGTACGCGTTGCAGTTCGACCGGATGGCGGTGTTCGACCGGCTGATGGATCAGCTGACGAGTGAGGTGGCCGACGAGATGAGCGCCCTCTAAGTCTGGAGTCGGGTGCCGGCCATGATCACGATCAGGGCCAGCATGACCAGTCGAGCGAGCTTGCCGCCCGTGCTGACCACCGGCCAGGACAGGTAGGCGATCCAGGCGACGAAGGCGAACACGATGACGAGCGCCGGCCACGCCACCACCGGTGGAGCCAGCAGGCCGAGCACGATCAGCAGCACCGTCCCGATCACGATGGCTGGTCGCGGCGAAGCACTCAACCGCAGCAACCAGGGCCGGCTGGCCCGTTCGATCCGGGACCGGACCGGCGAGCGGCGAGTCGCCTCGTTCGCAGACATCACCCCATTCTGCCTTGACGCACGCTCGCGGTTAAATGAAAATGGTTATCATGACGTATATGGCCCGGGTCTTCGCGGCGATGTTGATCGCCGGCGCGCTGCTGTTGGCGGGTTGCGTGGCGCCGGGCAGCGCATCAGCGGGGGCGAGCGGGCTGAACATCGTGACCTCGGTCTATCCGTTCCAGTTCGTGGCCGAGCGGATCGGCGGTGCCCGGACCACAGTGCTGAATCTCACCCAGCCCGGTGCCGAACCGCACGACTTGGAGCTCACCCCCAAGCAGGTCGGATCCGTCTCCGCCGCCGACCTGATCATCTATCTGAAGGGTTTCCAACCGGCGGTCGACCAGGCCGTCGAGCAGAGCGGGAACAACAACGCGTTGGACGTCACGACCGTGGTTCCCCTCGAGGCCACCGCCGACGGCGCCCATCACCAGGAGACCGAACCGGACCCCCACGTCTGGCTCGACCCGACCAAGCTCGCGGTGATCGCGACCGCGGTGGCCGACCGGCTCGCGGCGGCCGACCCTGCGGGCGCCGGCGAGTACCGGGCCAACGCCGATCGGCTCCGCGCGGAGCTGGGCTTGCTCGACCAGGACTTCCGCTCAGGACTCACCGGCTGCCAGCGGACCGAATTCATCACCAGCCACACCGCGTTCGGCTACCTCGCGAACCGGTACCGGCTGACCCAGATCGGCATCACCGGGCTGAGTCCGGACGCCGAGCCGTCGCCGGCCCGGATCGCGGCCATCCAACGAGAAGCGGGCGAATACGGGGTGACCACGATCTTCACCGAGACGCTGGCCTCCCCCGCCGTCGCCGAGGCCATCGCGGGAGATCTCGGCCTGCGTACGGACGTTCTCGACCCGATCGAAGGCCTGACCCCGGACTCCCGAGGTGAGCACTATCTTGCGGTGATGCGCGCCAATCTGGCCGCCCTGGAGAAGGCCAACGGTTGCCCGAGAGCTGAGCCGGGGCGCTCCGCCCGCCGCGGTGCTGACCGCGACGGATCTCAGCGTCGAACTCGGCGGGCTGCCGATCCTCCGCGGCGTCTCACTCACGGTCCGGGCCGGCGAGTCGGTCGCGCTGTTGGGCGGCAACGGTTCCGGCAAGTCCACCCTGGTTCGGGCTCTGCTCGGGGTGATCGCGGCTCAACGGGGCCAGATCCAGCTGTTCGACCAGCCGCTACGGACGTTTCGATCCTGGTCCCGGATCGGATACGTGCCCCAGCAGACGACGGCCATCCAGGCGGAGGCGACCGTCGAGGAGATCGTGGCCACCGGCCGGCTGGCGTTGCGCCCGCCCTTCGTCCCGGCTCGGCGACAGGACCGGCGGGCCGTTGTCGAGGCGCTGACCGTCGTCGATCTGCTTGACCACCGGCGATCAGACATCCGGCGGATCTCCGGAGGTCAGCAGCAGCGCACCCTGATCGCGCGGGCTCTGGCGGGGGCGCCCGAACTCCTGATGCTCGACGAGCCGACGGCTGGGGTGGATGTCGAACACCAGCGGCTGCTGGCGGCAGTGATCGAGCAACGGATGAGCCGGGGCATGGCAGTGGTGGCGGTGCTGCACGAGGTCGGGGCGCTGGGACCGCTGATCGATCGAGCGGTGGTGCTTCGGGACGGACGCGTGGTGTACGACGGCGACCCCCAGGTGCTCGCCGCCTCCAGGATTCATGATCACCACGAACTGGTGGAGCCGCGAGACGCCGGATGGCTGGACGGCGCAGTCGAGGACGGACCGGTGTCGCGGTGATCGAGGTCCGATGATCGAGGTCTTGAGCTTTCCGTTCATGCAGCGAGCCCTGCTCGCTGCGCTCCTCACCGGTCTGATGGCGCCGGCGATCGGTATCTACCTGGTCCAGCGCCGTCTCAGCCTGCTGGGCGACGGCCTGGGACACGTGGCCATCGCCGGTGTCGGTCTGGCCCTCCTCACCGGTCAGGCCCCGCTGCCGTGGGCGATCGCCATCTGTGTGACCGGTGCCGTCGTCGTCGAGGTGTTGCGGCAACGGGGCAAGGCCACCGGGGACGTCGGACTCGCGATCCTGTTCTACGGTGGCCTGGCCGCCGGAGTCTTGATGTCCGGGATCGCCGGGGCCGGGGCCGGGGCCCTCTCGCAGTACCTCTTCGGCTCCCTGACCACCGTCACGACGGCGGACGTCCTCGTTGTGGCCGGGCTGGCGGTGGTCGTACTCGTCCCGACGATCGGGCTGGCACCGCAACTGTTCGCGGTCTGCTCCGACGAGGAGTTGGCCAGGACCCAGGGGCTCCCGACCCGGTTCTACAACATCCTGTTGGTCGTCCTGGCCGCCGTCACGGTCACCTTGGCCATGCGTACGGTCGGACTGCTGCTGGTCAGCGCCTTGATGGTCGTGCCCGTCGCGGCGGCCCACAACCTGCGTCCGCGGCTTCTTTCCCGCGCTGGCCGGCGCCATGGCCATCGGCGTCACGGTCTCCGTCGGCGGCGCGGCCGGGTCGTACTACGCCGACACGGCCCCCGGGGCGCTGATCGTCGTCCTGGCCATCGCAGTCTTCGCGTTGAGTTGGCCGATCGGCACCCTCGTACTTTCCCGCCGACGTAAAGTGACGCCTGTGCTACCGGAGCTCGACGTCGACGAACTGCCCCTCCCGCACGTGGTCGCCGACGAGCACGCCCATCAACACGGTCCCGAGTGTGGCCACCCGGTGATCCGGCACGGCGACCACACCGACTACCTGCACGAGGGTCATCGGCACGCGGCGCACGCCGATCACTACGACGAGCACTGATGGACCGGCCGTGGTGAGCGAGCGACCGGCGATCCGAGCGCCGCAACGCAGAACCCGCCAGCGGACCGCCGTGGGAGCGATCCTCAGCGAGGTCAGCGAGTTCAAGAGTGCCCAGGAGATCCACGACGACCTGCGACACAAGGGCGATGCGATCGGGTTGACAACGGTCTACCGCACGCTGCAGTCGATGGTGGAGGCCGGCGAGGTCGACGCCATCCGCACGGCAGTCGGCGAGACGGCGTATCGGCGCTGCTCCAACGGCCATCACCACCACCTCGTCTGCCGCAACTGCGGCCGTACGGTCGAGGTGTCGGGACCGGCGGTGGAAACCTGGGCCTCGTTGGTCGCGGCGGAGAACGGCTTCCGTGACGTCAGTCACGACCTCGAGATCTTCGGTACCTGCGCCGACTGCTGAACGACCGCCGACACCGACTCGACACCGATCGACATCGCGGAGTCAACCGTTGTCGGAGCCGTGCCGCTGGCTGGTGGTGAAACCCCGCGGGATGGGATGTTCTGGGTGCAGCAGCACGCCTTGGATGAGCGGCGGGAGTTGGGCGAGCGGGCGAGCCGTCTGCTCCTCCCGCCATCGCTCGTGCAGCCGGGCCCGGTCCTGCAGGTCGAGTTGATCCAGCACCTGCTCGACGGCCGCCAGGATCGACCCGCGCAGCAACCAAGAGGACGGATTCTCCCTCGCGTTCACCATGATCAACTCGGTGAGGATCGCCTTGGTCTCGAGCAGGATCTCCAGGCTTCCCGCCAGGGCCCGCTCGGCGTCCCCCGTGCGACCCTCCGCTTCGGCGACCACGAGTTCGCCGAAGGCCCGGATGCAGTCGCCGACGTCGGCCAGCACCACGGCGAAGGCGGCTCGCAGTTCCTCCCCGTACGGATCGTCCGGCCCCTCCTCTTCCGGCAGTTCGGCGCGCACGACCACGAACAAGGCCCGGGTGGCGCGCACGCAGTGTTCGAGAGCGTCCAGGCCGGTACCCAGCACCGGCTCGACGTCGGCCGTACCCAACGCTCGCGGATTGAGCCGTCGACTGTCCTTCAGCGAGACCAGGGACGCGCGCGATTCGACGACGCGACGTTCCGCCTGGTGGACGCGGTCCAGCCACGACTCGACCTGAGCCCGGGTGACGGGACCTTTGGCGAGCGCCTCTCCGGCGGCCTCGAGCGGCGCCGCCGCGGCCTCGGTGACCACCAGGATCGACTGTCCGGCCGAGCGGGTCGGCAGGGCCGGCGGGAAGATCAACGCAAAGGCGACACCGACCCCGGCCCCGATCAGCGTGGTCAGGACCCGGGTCTCGGCCGCAACGTCGGGGTTGGTCACGCCCAGGATGAGCATGGCGCTGATCGGCGCCTCGAGCGCCTGGTCGCCGAGCCGCAGGATGTTGGCCAGCAGCAGGGTCGACGCCACGGCCAACCCCAGACTCCACCAGGTCAGCCCGATCCAGGTCGAGAGCAGGATGGCCACGAGAACGCCGGACAGCACGGCGCCGACCCGGACCACACCCATTTTGAGCGTGGACACCGCCGACGCCTGCACCACCAGGAGCGCCGTGAGGGCGCCGGTGAGATCGACGGCCCCGTCGGTGAGGACCAGAGTGAACAGGTAGGCGACCACGGCCGCCACGGTGAGCCGGGCCACCAGCAGCAGCGCGGGTTGTACCGCCCCGGGAACATCGCGCCACCGCGCCGGCCGCTCCGGCCAGACAAACCTCAAGGCACGTCGACGCCAGGCGGCCAGTGGATCACGCCCTTCTTCCCCGAGCGGCGTGGTCATTGCTCCCGATTAATCGCGTTGGGGACGGCCCCGCCGTACCGGCGGTCCCGTCCGGCGTAGAGCTCGACGGCCCGCCACAGATCCCGGCGGTCGAAGTCGGGCCACAGCCGATCGAGGAAGATCATCTCGGCGTACGCCGATTGCCAGAGCAGGAAGTTGGACGTGCGCTGCTCACCGGAGGACCGGACGAACAGGTCGACATCGGGGATCTCCGGCTCGTCGAGGAATTGGCGGAATCTGGCTTCGGTCAGCTTGCCGGGATTCAGCCGGCCGGCGGCCGCCAACTCGGCGATCCGGCGGGCCGCGTCGACGATCTCGGCCCGGCCGCCGTAGTTGACGCAGAACTGCAGGGTCAGGACGTCGTTGCCGACCGTGCGCCGTTCGGCTTCCTCCAATTCGCTGATCACGCTGCGCCAGAGCCGGGGCCGTCGGCCGGCCCAGCGCACCCGCACCCCCATAGCGTCCATCTGATCGCGGCGGCGACGGATGACGTCGCGATTGAAGCCCATCAGCCAGCGGACCTCATCCGGCGATCGACTCCAGTTCTCGGTGGAGAAGGCGTACGCCGACAGGTACTTGATGCCGATCTCGACGGCACCCTCGATCACGTCGAACAGGGAAGCCTCGCCGCGCGCATGACCCTCGGTCCGCGGCAGGTTGCGGGCTTTGGCCCACCGGCCGTTCCCGTCCATCACGATTGCCACGTGGCGCGGCAGCTTGGCGGCCGGCAGCCGCGGCGGTCGGGCTCCGCTCGGGTGCGGCGTAGGTGGGATCGGCGTCCTCCTCGGCACAAGGGGACTCTAGTGGCCGCGTCGACGATCGAGGAGGCAGCTAACAGGCGATAGCGCCTGAGACGCACGCGCAGCAGGCAGGTCCGCTGCGAGTGTCGAGTGTCTCAGGCGCGGCCAGCATCTGCACGACGAAGAGTCGACGCCTCCGCTCACGTAGTCGACACGGTCTACCGGGCTGGCGTCGACGATAAGGAGGAAGAAGCTGGTCCGATGCGCCTGAGACGCACGAGCAGCGCGCAGAATAGGACCGTGCCCACGTATCGCGACGAAGCCGTCGTGCTGCGTACCCATAAGCTCGGCGAGGCCGACCGGATCATCACCATGCTCAGCCGTGGTCGCGGCAAGATCCGCGCGGTGGCGAAGGGCGTGCGCCGGACCTCTTCCAAGTTCGGGGCCCGGCTGGAGCCCTTCTCGCATGTCGACCTGCAGTTTGCCGAGGGACGGACGCTGGACATCGTGCTTCAGGTGGAGGCGATGGACGCGTTCGGAGACCGACTCGGACACGACTACCCGGCCTACACGGCGGGCCAGGTCATGTTGGAGACCGCCGATCGACTGGTCACCGAAGAGGGCGAGCCGGCCGTCCAGCAGTATCAGCTGCTGGTCGGCGCGCTGCGGGTGCTCAACCGCGGCACCAGCGACGGACCCCGCCCGGCCTCGATGATCTTGGATTCCTACCTGTTGCGGGCCCTGGCTGTCGCCGGTTATGCCCCCTCGTTCCGCGACTGCGCCCGGTGCGGTCTCGTCGGACCACACGCCGGCTTCTCCGCGGCCGCCGGCGGAGTGGTCTGTGACCGCTGCCGGCCCGCGGGCTCGGCCCGTCCGGCGCCGGAGACCCTGGCCCTACTCGGGGCGCTGCTCGAGGGGCGCTGGGAGGCAACCCGGGACGCTCCGTCGCCCGCCATGCGGGAGGCCAGTGGGCTCACCGCTGCTTACGTCACCTGGCACCTGGACCGGAGTCTTCGATCGCTGTCCCATGTGGAGCGCTGATTCGAGGGGGGCTCCCAGCTGGCCGCCGCCACCCGAACACCGACCGCACCCGATCAGCTACGTGCTCGCCGTCCTGCTGCCGGTGGTCCTGGTGGCGATCATGGCCGTGCCGGTCGCGGTCTGGGGCCTCGCCCGGCTGCGCGAGTCGGCGGCAGGCACCGGTGCCCGCGGGTCGGGGGCGGCTGCGGCCGACGAAGGCGGAGCAGGCGTGGGCGATCCGTACTTCCCTGACTACGGCAGCAGCGGATACGACGCGATCAGTTACGAGATCGCCGTGGACTGGGACCCCGAAGCGGCCAGCTTGACCGGCCGCACCAAGATCACCGCCCGGGCGAGCCAACCGCTCCGGTCGTTCTACGTCGATCTCGCCCTCGACGCGAATTCGGCGCAGGTGAACGGATCACCGGCGACATCGACCAAGGAGGGCTTCCAGGATCTCAAGATCACCCCGACCGAACCGATCGAGACCGGGGCCGAGTTCGAGGTGATCATCGACTACGCCGGTCGGCCCGGCCAACTGCTCCGGGACGGCAAGACGCCGTGGTTGACCACCGACGACGAGTGGACCGCGGCCGGGGAGCCGGCGAGTTCAGCGTGGTGGTTCCCGGCCAATGATCATCCGTCCGATCCTGCGCTGATGGACGTCTCGGTCCGGGTGCCCGCCGGACTGGAGGCGATCAGCGTCGGCCGCCTGGAGTCCCGGGACCGCGCCGGCGAAGCCGACTTCGACACCTGGCACTGGGTGGCGCAGCAGCCGATGGCCAGCTACCTCAACTTCGTGAGCATCGGCCAGTACGAGCTGGAGGAGGGGGTGATTGACGGCCGGCCCTACGTCTACGCCGTGACCGAGCAGCTCGACGAAGACGACCGCCGGGCAGTGTTCACGGTCCTGCGCGGGTCCGGGGAGGTTGTCCGGGGCCTGGAGCGGTTGTTCGGCCCGTACCCGTTCACCGAGATCGGCGGAGTCGTCCCGGCGCACGCGTTCGACTTCGCCGGACTCGAGACCCAGACCCGACCGATCTACGACCCGGCATCCATTCGCAATCCCGGATTCGCCCAGGATCTGCTGGTGCACGAACTGGCCCATATGTGGTTCGGCGACCAGGTCACCCTGAAGCAGTGGAACGACATCTTCATCAACGAGGGCTATGCCGCGTGGGCCCAGTGGGGGTACGCGGAAGGCATGCCCGGTCGCCGATCGGGCAACCAACGGCTCAACGAGTTCTACGATCGGCTGGCCGACCAGGACAAGTTCTGGCGGGTGACCATGATCGACCCGGGCCCCGACCAGCTCTTCTCCACCGTGTACACGCGCGGACCAATGGTGTTGCAGGCGCTCCGCAACATCATCGGGAACGACGCCTTTCTCGCCCTGGCCCGCGAATGGTCGGCGGTCCCGCGACCCCGGAGCGTCGAGGACTGGATGATCCAGGCCCAGGCGAAGACGAAGGTCGATCTGGCGCCCTTCTTCCAGGCCTGGATCTTCTCGCCCGAGGTCCCGGCCCGGACGGCCGAGAACGGCTTCCGCCCCTGACTCCGCTCAGCCGCGTGCGGCCCGGTTGACCGCACTGACCACGGCCTTGAGCGAGGCGGTGACGATGTTGGGATCCATGCCGACTCCCCACAGGACCTGACTGTCCTCACCACTTGTCTGGTTGATCGGGCCGACCTCGCACTCCACGTACGCGGCCGCCAGCGCGTCCCCGCCGGCCGAGAGGGCGTGCTCGTGGTAGTCCAGCACCCGGACCCGGTGCTCGAGGGCGGAGAGGGCGTCGACGAAAGCCGACACCGGGCCGTTGCCCTCACCGGTGAGGGTGATCGGGCGACCTTCGCTGATCACCGAGGCGGTGACGCTGTCGGTCCGCCCGGAGCCGGAGACACTGTTGACCGTCTTGAGGGCGAGGGGGGTGTCCGGTTCCAGATACGCCGCCTGGAAGATCTCCCACAAGCGGCTGGCGCTGACCTCCCCGCCGCTTTGATCGGTGTGGGCCTGCACCACCCGGGAGAATTCGATCTGCAACCGGCGGGGCAGCTCGAGATTGTGCTCGGCCTTCATCACGTACGCGACGCCGCCCTTGCCGGATTGGGAATTCACCCGGATGACGGCCTCGTAGGTGCGACCGACGTCGTGCGGATCGATGGGCAGGTAGGGCGCCTCCCACGCCATCTCGGCCACCTGGATCCCCTGGGCGCTCGCGCGCTGGTGCAGATCCTCCAGACCCTTCTTGATGGCGTCCTGGTGGGAGCCGGAGAAGGCGGTGTAGACCAGATCTCCCGCGTACGGATGGCGCGGGTGAACCGGCAGGTTGGTGCAGTACTCCACCGTGCGACGGATCTCGTCGATGTCGGAGAAGTCGATCTTGGGGTCGACGCCCTGGGAGAACAGGTTCATGCCCAGGGTCACCAGGTCGACGTTGCCGGTCCGCTCCCCGTGGCCGAAGAGGCAGCCCTCGACCCGGTCGGCGCCGGCCATCAGGGCCAGCTCGGTGGCGGCGATCGCCGCGCCCCGATCATTGTGCGGATGCAGCGAGATCGCGACGTGTTCGCGGTTGCGGACGTGCCGGCCGAACCATTCGATCTGGTCGGCGTAGACGTTCGGGGTGCACATCTCGACCGTCGCCGGCAGATTGAGGATGATCTCCCGGCCGGCCGATGGCTGCCACACGTCCATCACGGCGTTGCAGACCTCCACCGAGAAGTCCAGCTCGGTGCCGGTGAAGATCTCCGGGGAGTACTGATAGCCGAATTCGACATCACCGAGGTGCTCCTCGGCGTACTTCATCACCAGTTCGGTACCGCGGGTGGCCAGCGCCATGCACTCGGCCTTGTCGATCTTGAACACGACCCGACGGAAGAGCGCGCGCGGTCGCGTTGTACATGTGGATGGTGGCCGTCTTGGCTCCGACCAGCGACTCGGCGGTGCGCTCGATCAGGTCCTCGCGGGCCTGGGTCAGCACCGATACGGTCACGTCGTCGGGGATGCGGTCCTCTTCGATGAGCTGCCGGACGAAGTCGAAGTCGGTTTGACTCGCCGACGGGAATCCGATCTCGATCTCCTTGTAACCCAGTTCCACCAGCAGCTGGAACATCTTCAGCTTCCGGGCCGGGGTCATCGGATCGATCAGGGCCTGGTTGCCGTCCCGCAGATCGGTGCTGAGCCACCGCGGCGCCGCCGTGATCTGTCGATCGGGCCAGGTCCGGTCCGGCAGCTGAATCGGGGAGAAGGCGCGGTAACGTCCGTACGGCATGCGCGCTGGGTTGCTGGGTGGGTACGCGCTGCGGCCGAGTGCCGAACGACGTACCGAGTCTGGTCTGAGCTGGTCATGAGTCCTCGCTGGCTGCTTGTTCGGGGTTGGCCGGGAACGCACGAACGCCGCAGCGAGGATGGCCGGCCCTTAGCGGGCCTCGCTGCGGCTTCGAAGGAGGAGCAGCCGAAATCGGCGCTCGACGCGAACCATGGGCCTCACTGTAGCTGACCACCACCTGGGCGCTCCACTGCGATCGCGTTTGGACCCGTTCCACTATTCGGGACCCAAGGCACAGGGTCCGAACAAGCGGAAGGGGTCCAAACGCCCGCCAAATCGGCTAGCTGGCCGATGCCCGCTGTCGCAGCAGCATCGCCGCACAACCGGCGAACCCGATCGCCTGCAGCACCGCGCCGATCACCTGCGGCACCTCGTTGCCGAAGAAGACCAGACCGACGACGTGCAGCGGCGGCCAGGCCAGGATGCCCAGGGCCGCCCACACCGGCACGGCCCGGCTGACCAGCAGGCCCGACCGCGAGCAGCGCCGTGCCGATCAGGTTGCCGACGACGAACAGCAGGAACACCACAGTGCCCCACGGCTCGGCCTGGCTGGCGTCCAGCACCGCGGCGAACGTCTCGACCGGCTCGCCGTGTTCGGCCATGGCCAAGGTGGTGAGACTGCCGTTCAGGACCGCGAAGTAGCCGATGTAGCCGGCGATCATCAGCGACCCGCCGGCCAGCACCAGCCGGCTGGTCGGCGCCAGCCGGAACACCCCCAGGACGGCCGGAACCAGCAGCAGACACCCGAGCATGCCGGCCACCACCGCGATCCGCACGAGATCGGGATGCGCGGCGTACAGCGCGAGGGCATCGAGGCTGGTCGCCTCGTTGCCGCCGTCGCGGATCGCCAGCGCGTACGCGGTGTTCGTCACCACGAAGCCCCACGGGCGCGATGATCATGGCCAGGGCCAGCCCATCCGGCGGGTGCCGCTCGTCCGCGACGCGGTCGGCGCGGGCCGGGCCGCGACCTGAGCAGCGGCGGTCATCGCGCACCGACCAGTGCGGGCCGCCGCAGGCCGGCGAAGACCAGCACGACCCCGACCAGGGTGACGGTGATCGCGATTCCGGCCAAGATCATCGGCACGGCCGGAACTCCCGGCACCAGGAACGCCGGTACCGCGGTCAACGCGGACAGCAACCGGACGACCACCAGACCGATCGCCGCCCCGACCCGCCCGCGCCAGGCCAGCACGACCAGCACCAGGCTGACGACGCCCAGGCCGCAGCCGATCAAGGCGATGAACATCGGCGGGGTCTGGCCGTCGGTGAGCAGGGGTGCGGCCAGGTCGCCCAGCGAGATGAGCGCCGAGCACGACCAGGCCCGCACGGATAGCGTGGAGACAGTGACGACATAGAGACCTCCGGAGATTCGTTCGCGCCGGCCGATCTGACCGGACGATCTCCAGGCTGCGGCATCGGCGATCCCGACCGGCATGGGTCACGCGGTCGGGCAGGACCGGGAAACTGCCCGACCGACCCGGGAAGACTTTCCCGTGACGCCGGGAGTCGGTTCAGCGCACACTGATCTCATGACGTCCAGCGCCGCCTGGCACCGTCGCGGCCCGGCCATGCGGTGCACTGGCCGTGCACGCTCGGCGTGCTGACCGCGCCGTCCGTGGTCTCGTCGCGGCGATCGCCGGTGTGCGGCTGGGCTGGTCCTGGGCCGACGCCCTCGACGCCTTCGTGCTCACCAACGCGGTGATGGGCGCTGGCCTTCGGTGGCTGCGGGGCGATGCTGGCCTGGCACCGACCGGGCAACCCCATCGGCTGGCTGTTCGTCGGCGGGCGGCCTGCTGCAGGCGGTGGCGGCGGCCGTGCCACCCGTCGGCGGAGCTGCTGCGGGATGCCGGGAGCGTCGACGCCGGTCGCTGCGCCTGCTGATCACCGATCTTCGTCTACAGCTGGCCCTGGGCGATCGGTCTGTGCATCCCGCTGGCGCTGCTGCTGTTCCCCGACGGCCGGCCGGTGTCCCGGCGCTGGCGGCCGGTGATCGTCGCTGGTGGTCGTCACCGCGCCGCTGTTCGTGCTGGAGATGGGCGCCGCTCCGATGCCGGTCGAGGACGGCGGTCCGGTCGGCTACCTCACCTTGGCCTTCTACGACCAGCTCGCAGCCGCTGTGGTTCTTCGCCGAGCTCCGCACCATGGCCGCCTACCTGCTGGCCCTGGTCGCCCTGCTCGTCCGGTACCGACGGGGCCGCGAGGCCGTCCGCCGCCAGCTGCTCTGGCTGCTGCTGGCCCTGCTCGCTGGTGATCGTCGCGCTGCTGCCTGGGGGCTGGTCGCCGGCACGCCCGTCGCGGTGCTGTTCACCGTCCCGCTGATTCCCGTGGCGGTGACCGTGGCGATCGTCCGCTACCGGCTGCTGGACATCCGGCTGGTGGTCTCCCGGGCGGTGGCCTGGTTGCTGCTCTCGCTGGCGGTGATCGTCGGCCTACGCGGTGCTGGTCGCCGTGCTCGACCGCCTCATCTCCTCCTCGCTGGGCCGGTCGGCCGTGGCCACGGTGATCTTGGTGCTGTCGCGGCGCCCGCCCTGCCGCGGCTGCAGCGGCTGGTCGACCGGGCGATGTACGGCGACCGGGCCAACCCGGCGCGGGTCGTCTCCGCAGCTCGGCGCGGCACCTGGCGACGACCGAGGCCGGACTGGCCGGTGTGCGCCGGCTCGATCCGACAGGCCCTGCGACTGCCGTACGTCGCGCTGGAGACGCGACGAGCACCGTGCTCGCCGCCGACGGCCAGCGGCCGGACGACGTGGTCCGGATGCCGCTCACGCTACGGCGGGGAGGTCGTGGGTCGGCTCACCGTCGGCCTGCGCGACGGCGAACGGCGACTGAGCCGAGCCCGACCGGCGGGTGCTCGAACTCGCTCGCCGCGCCGCTGGCCGTCGCGGTGCACGCCACCGTGGTCTCCGAGGAGCTGCAGGCCTCGCGCGAGCGACTGGTCGGAGCTCAGGAGGAGGAACGCCGGCGGCTCCGCCGCGAACTGCACGACGGCCTCGGGCCGACCCTGACCGGCATCGCGTTCACCGCCGATGCGGCCGCCAACCTGGTCGGCGATCCCGACCGGGCCGACGGAACTCCTGACCACCCTGCGGCGCGACACCCGGGCCGCCCTGGCCGACGTCCGCCGGGTGGTCGACGACCTCCGGCCGCCCGCGCTGGACGAGCTCGGACTGGTCGGCGCCCTGCGGCAGCGGGCCGAGCAGCTCAGCGTGGCGGGCGGACGGCGCCGCGGTACGGGTGCGGCTGGACGTGCCGGCCGAGGTGCCGGCGCTGCCCGCCGCGGTCGAGGTCGCCGCGTACCGGGTGGCGACCGAGGCCCTGACCAACGTCGCCCGGCACGCGCGGGCGGACGGCGCGGTGGTCCGGCTGCGCTACTCCGACCGGCTGGAGGTGTCGGTCAGCGACGACGGTCCCGCGCTCGGAACCCTGGTCACCCGGGGTGGGTCTGCAGGCGATGCACGAGCGGACGGCCGAACTGGGCGGCGCATTCTCCGCCGGTCCGTCGCCCACGGGCGGGCAGGTCCATGCCTGGTTCCCGCTGACCCGACCTGCGATACCCGGTGAGCGTCGATGACGCCTGTACGCGTGGTGCTGGCCGACGACCACCCCGTGGTCCGGGCCGGACTGGCGGCCCTGCTGGGCTCGCTGCCCGACATCGAGGTGGTCGGGGTCGCCGCGGACGGCCGGAGCGCGGTGAAGGAGGTCGTGCTGCAGCGGCCGGACGTGGCGATGCTGGATCTGCAGATGCCGGAGCTCGACGGATTCGCGGCGACCCGGGAGATCGCCCGGCTGGCCCCGGACGTCGCGGTCCTGGTCCTCACCATGTTCGACGACGAGGATTCCGTCTTCGCGGCCATGCGAGCGGGAGCCCGCGGCTACGTGGTCAAGGGCGCCGAGCAGGAGGAGATCGGCCGGGCCATCCGCGCCGTGGCCGCCGGCGAGGCGATCTTCTCCCCCGGCGTGGCGCAACGGGTGCTGCGCTACTTCGCCACCCCCCAGCCGGTCGCCGATCCGTTTCCCCAGCTGACCGCGCGCGAGCGGGAGATCCTGGATCTGCTGGCGGCCGCACTGCCCAACGCCGCGATCGCGACCCGCCTCGGGCTGTCGCCGAAGACCGTGGCCAACCATCTGTCCTCGATCTTCACCAAGCTCCAGGTCGCCGATCGGGCCGCGGCGATCCTGCGCGCCCGCGAGGCGGGCCTGGGCGGCTGAGGAGTCGAAAATCGGTGGTGCGGGTAGTGGCCGTGCGGCACCCTGGTGAGATGCCTTTCGTACGGATCGACGCGCACGACCACGCCGCCGTGGCCGCGCTCACCGAGTTCTACAACGCGGCGCCGTCCCGTCGACGATCCGACCGCGCCGGTGGCCGTGCCCAGCCTGGTCGCCGGCGAGCTTGCCTACGGGTGGGATCTGGAGCCGGACGAGAGCTACTTCTACTACGCCGACAGCGAGGAGTCCCCGATCGGCGTCTTGTCGATGCAGCTTCCGCAGCGCGACAACCGGACCCTGATCTGGGCGTCGATCACCGTCCGGCCCGATCATCGTCGCCGCGGGCACGGCTCGGTGATGATGAAGGAGTTGTTCCGCCGGGCCACCGAAGCGGGCCGGTCGATCCTCTGGGTCGGCCTCGCCTCCGACGATCCGGGTGGCAAGGCCTTCGTCGAGCGGTTCGGCTTCCGTTACGCCAACCCCGACGCTCGTCGCCGCCAGGTGCTGAGCGAGGTGGATTCCGAGGCCGTGGAGCGGTTGTTCAACGGTGCGGTCGCCAAGTCAGCCGACTATCGACTCGAACGGCTCAGCCCGCCGTACTCCGACGATCTGCTCAGCGACCTGGTCGACGTCACCGCGGCCATCAACGACGCCCCGATGGGCGACCTCACATTCGAGGACGAGCACTTCGATCTCGCCCGGCTGAAGGATTTCGAGACTGCGCGGGCCGGGCGCGGCGACCGGATCTACCGGATTGTCGCCCGGCACGCCGGAACGGGCGAGATCGGCGGCCACACCCTGGTGCTGGTCAACCCGGATCGACCCGAGTTCGGCATGCAGGGCGACACCGCCGTCGCCCGTGCGCACCGGGGCCACCGGCTGGGGCTGCTGCTTAAGATCGACATGCTGCACTGGCTGGCCGAGGCCGAGCCGCAGCTGGAGGTCATCGAGACCTGGAACCAGGCCGACAACGACGTACATGATCAGCGTGAACGAGGCGATCGGCTACCGGCTGAACCGGATCTTCGACACCTACGAGCTGACCCTCAGCTGAGGGGTGCCGGCTCAGAAGCCGAGCCGGTTGAGGTGCTTGGGGTCGCGCTGCCACTCCTTGAGCACCTTGACCCGGAGGTCGAGATAGACCGGGGTGGCCAGCAGGTTCTCGATCTGGCGGCGGGCAGCCGTCCCCAGCTCGCGCAGCCGGGACCCGCGGTGGCCGATGATGATGCCCTTCTGGGAGTCCCGTTCGACGATCAAGGAGGCGTAGATGTCCAGCAGCGGCTGGTCGGCCTTGCGCCCCGTCCGAAGTCCCATCTCCTCGATCGTGACGGTGATCGAATGCGGCAGCTCGTCGCGCACCCCCTCCAGGGCGACCTCGCGGATCAGCTCGGCGACCAGGGTCTCCTCCGGCTCGTCGGTGATCTCGCCGTCGGGGTACAGCGGCGGACCCTCGGGGAGCAGGCTCACCAGCGTGTCGGCCAGCACGTCGATCTGATGGCCGGCGGTGGCGGACACCGGCACGATGTGCGCCCAGGTCACGCCGCAGGTGCCCTCCAGCGAGGCGATACCCACCAGGTGCTGAGCCATCCGGTCCGGGGACACGAGATCGGACTTGGTGGCTACCGCGACGAGCGCCGGCGGGCGCTCCAGCGCCGCGATCTCGGTCACCAGATAGGTGTCCCCCGGGCCGATCCGCTGGTCGGCCGGCAGGCAGACCCCGATCACGTCGACCTCGGTCCAGGTGCCCCGCACGAGGTCGTTGAGCCGCTCCCCCAGCAGGGTCCGCGGCCGGTGCAGACCCGGCGTGTCGATCAACACCAGTTGGGCGTCGGCGCGGTGCACGATGCCGCGGATCGCGTGCCGGGTGGTCTGCGGCTTGGAGGACGCGATGGCGATCTTGCTGCCGACCAGGGCGTTCGTCAGGGTGGATTTGCCGGCGTTCGGGCGACCGACGAAGCAGGCGAAGCCGGAGCGGAAACCGGGTGCCGCGACCGGAACGGTCACGGCCCCGACCCACTCTGTGCTGATCCGCTCAGGACGGTCAACGACACCACGCTCCCCGCCGCGTCGACGTGCCACAGCTTGACGGCCGAGCCGGGCAGGTCACCGATGAGCTCTCGATCAGCCGGGTCCCGGCGGGCGGTCGCTGCTGACCGCCACCGCCTCGAGTCCCTCGGCTCCGGACGACACGGCCATGGCGAGGGCGACGGCCACCGCCGACAGCTGCAGATGCGGCAGCGCCACCGAGGTCGCCGAATAGGTCCGGCCGTCGAGATCACGTACACATGCACCCTGGTCAGCGGCGGTACGCGCCCGGGCCGCCCGGGCCAGCGTGATGATCTTGACGTCTTCGGGATCGGTCGGCGGGGTGGGTTCGGTCACGGATGACCTAGGAGGCCCGGGCCTGGTCGGAGCTTCGACGGGCGCGTCCTCGGCGATTCGGGTGGCGGCGTCCACCCGGGGATCGTCCCGCGGTTGGGCCGTGCTGGGCGTCACCCTCCTGGCGGTCACCGGTGATGGTGGCGATCACGGTGCCGATCTTGTTGCGGCGCCCGGTGCCGCGCTCGGCAACGAGCTCCAACCCGCCGTAGTCGACCACCGAGCCGGCGATCGGCACCTTGTTCAGCTGCTTGGCCATCAGCCCCCCGACGGTCTCCACGTCCTCGTCCTCCAGGTGCAGACCGAACAGGTCGCCTAGCTCGTCCAGCGGCAACCGCGAGGACACCCGGTAGCGGTGCTCGCCGAGCCGGGTCACATCGGTGTTCTCCTCGTCGTACTCGTCGGTGATCTCGCCGACGATCTCCTCGAGGATGTCCTCGATGCTGGCCATCCCGGCCGTGCCGCCGAATTCGTCGATGACGATCACCAGGTGCACCCGCTTGAGCTGCATCTCCCGCAGCAGTTCGTCGATGGGTTTGGAGTCCGGGCACCAGACCGGGAGCCGCATCATCGATCCGACCCGCTCGCTGGTCTGGGCGTCCGGGGAGTCGTAGACCCGCTTGATCACGTCCTTGAGGTACAGCACGCCGACGACGTCGTCGAGTCCGTCCCGGGTCACCGGAATCCGGCTGAAGCCCGAGCGCAGCGCCAGCGAGACGGCCTGGCGCAGCGTCTTGTACTCCTCGATGAAGACCATGTCGGTCCGCGGCACCATGACCTCGCGGACGATGGTGTCGCCCAGGTCGAAGACGGAGTGGATCATCTGCCGCTCGCCGGACTGGATCACCTCGCTCTTCTCGGCCAGGTCGACCAGTTCCCGGAGTTCGGCCTCGGTCGCGAACGGGACCCTCCTCGAATCCCTTGCCCGGGGTCAGGGCGTTGCCGACCAAGATCAACAACCGGGGGAAGGGGCCGAGCACGGTGGTGAGCAGGACCAGCGGACCGGCGAGGGCACAGGCGATCTTGTCGTGGTGCTGCTGACCCAGGGTCCGCGGCGCCACACCCCAGAACACGTACGACACGACGATCATGGAGCCGGCCGTGATCAACACCCGCTGCCAGGTGGCGGCGAAGATGCCGAACACCACCAGCGCCACCAAGACGATGGCGGAGATCTCGCAGACGGTGCGGACGAACAGCGCCGTGTTCAGGTACCGCGGGGGATCCTCCACGATCCGCCGCACGCGGGCGGCTCCGGGCGCTCCGTCCTCGACCAGCCGGTCGGCCCGGGCGCGCGAGAACGACGACAGCGCGGCCTCCCCGGCGGCCATCACGCCCGCCAAGATCACCAGCAGCAGAGCGACGCCGAGTTGGAACCAGTCCGTCGCGTTCACCTCACCGGCCCCCTACCGCGGCGCGATCCGGTCGGGCCGTCTCCCAGCCGGCCAGGATCTTGTCCTTCAGACCGAACATCTCGGCCTGTTGCTCCGGACCGTCGTGATCGAAGCCCAGCAGGTGCAACAACCCGTGCACCAGCAGATACTCCGCCTCGGCGGTCGCCGTCCGCCCGTGTTCGGCGGCCTGGCGCGAGGTGACGGCCGGACACAGCACGACGTCGCCGAGCAGCCCCTCCGGCGGCTCGTCGCTGTCCGCCGGCGGGCGCAGTTCGTCCATCGGGAACGACAGCACGTCGGTCGGACCGGGCTCGCCCAGATACTTCTCGTGGTAGGAGCTCATCGTCTCCTCGTCCACCAGCAGGATGGACAGCTCGGCCTGGGGATGGATGCGCAGCTGCTCCAGCGCGAACGAGGCGAGCCGCACCAGTCCGGCCGTGTCGGCGTCCTGCCCGGACTCGTTGGCGATGTCGACGGCCATCAGTGCCGCCCCATCAATGACCTCGCGGTGACGGCAGCGTCGCCTCGTACCGGTCGTACGCGGCGACGATGCGACCGACCAGCTTGTGCCGGACCACGTCGAGGTTGGTCAGGTAGTTGAAGGAGATGTCCTCGACGTCGTCCAGTACGCCCTGCACGGCCCGCAGACCGCTCCGGGTGCCGCCGGGCAGGTCGACCTGGGTGATGTCGCCGGTCACCACGATCTTGGAGCCGAACCCCAACCGGGTCAGGAACATCTTCATCTGCTCCATCGAGGTGTTCTGCGCCTCGTCGAGGATGATGAACGCCGAATTGAGCGTGTTATGCGTGACCAGGAAATCCTCAGTCACGTACAACGAATCGGCTGCCCCCACGGAGATGCAGACGCACTCCGCCTCACCGGCGGGCTCGATGGCGTCGATGAATCTCATCGGGCGGCCGCCCCCGGTGGCGTCGTACGCCTCGGCCTTGCGGGACAACCGGAACGGTGCGATGCCCGCGGGCAAGCGGATGTCGAGCACGTAGGCATCGGAGCGAAACGGCACTGGACGACCCTTGGCCAGACCGGGAGGGCGACCGGCGGCTAGGCGAGTGCGCGTATACGCCACGCCGCCGAGCGATCGGACCAGGAAGATCACATCGTCTCGCAACTGCACGGAGCTGGTGCTGTATTGAACCCGGCAGGTGCGACCGAGTTGGCGGACCGGTCCCCCGTCTGTGTCGAGCAGACCCTGGAGCACCGCATGGCGGACCGCGGAGCTGTTGAGCAGGTACTCAGTCGGTATGAACTTCGTTCCCGAACGGGTACCAGCAAGACCCAGCACGCGCAGCACCGCGGTCACGGGATTGGCCACCATCACGCCGCCCCAGCCGCCGCCGACGCGGCGAAGCACATAGTCGTACTCGGATTTCCGCTTCAGCTCGATGCCAGGTATGGCCGCCTGCAAAGAAGCGGCCAACTCGGCGTCCGCAGTCGTGAAACTCGGGGTGGTCGAGGTCGTCAAGCACCCGTCGCCGAGCAGCAGCCCCAGGGCGTAGGGGTCGAGCGGGACATCTTGCTCGGGCATCTCGACCGGGCTCACCAACGGGAGTTCGAAACGGCGGTAATGCGCACGACGGAGATCACCGACCATGTCGCTGGTCTGGACGACTCGGCCGGGCTTGCCGTGGCGCCGATCTTCGCGGGTCGTCACGAACCAGAGGTGCTCCGCACAGGCGAGCGTCGAGGCGGCATCCTGCGTGCTGACCCGATAGACCGCCTTCCGGCCCTGCGGATACACGCCGAGCACCGGTGTCGGTGTCCCGTCGGCGCCGACGACCAGATCTCCGACGCGTAACCCGCCGATCGGTCGATAACCGTCCGGCGTGAGAACCGGAGTATCGACTGGTTGGGCGCGGCCGCGCATATACGCCAGGGGCGCGACCTCGATGGTCCCGGCGGTCAGCAGCCGGGGGATCGAGTCGGGATCCACCATGTCGTGCAGGGCGTCGTAAAGCGGCCGCAGATACGGGTCGATCTTGTCGTTCAGGGTGCCGGGCAGGAAGCCCAACCGCTCCCCCGCCTCCACCGCCGGCCGGGTCAGGATGATCCGGTTGACCTGCTTGTTCTGCAGCGCCTGGACCGCCTTGGCCACCGCCAGATAGGTCTTGCCGGTGCCGGCCGGGCCGATGCCGAAAACGACGGTGTGCTTGTCGATCGCGTCGACGTAGCGCTTCTGGTTCAACGTCTTCGGCCGGATCGTCCGGCCGCGGCTGGACAAGATGTTGTGAGTGAGGACGTCGGCCGGCCGGGCTTCCTCCCGAGCGGTCAGCATCGAGACGATGCGTTCCACCGCGTCGGCGCTGAGTCCCTGGCCGGTCCGCAGGACGGTCACCAGTTCGGTGATGACCTCGGCGGCCAGCGCCACCGCGGCCGCGGAGCCGGTGAGGGTGAAGTCGTTGCCACGGACGTGCAGATCCGCCTCGAGTTCGCGCTCGAGGATGCGGAGGAATTCGTCGCGCGGGCCGAGCACGTTGACCATGTCGATCGAAGCCGGCACGCTGATCCGCCGGCTCTGCTCCACTCCAGCCTGATCGTCAGGCACTGCCTGAGGGGCCGCTGCGTCCCGTATGGGGCCGGTGGCCGTGGCCGATCTGTCTGATCTGGTCAGCTGGTTCGCTCCTGGTCGAGACTCGAGGTGTCCTTCTGAACTGACATCCTATGCAACCCGGCGCGTGAGACCCAGCGGTCAGCCCGCGCGCTCAGCCGGCGAAGCGGTCGGTCGCGGCCACCAACTCGGCGGCGATGCCCGGCTCGGAATCCGCGTGTCCGGCGACGGTGACCAGGCGCAGGTCGGCCGACGGCCACGCTCGGTGCAGATCCCAGGCGGTGGCGGCGGGGGTGGCGACGTCGTAGCGGCCCTGCACGATGACGCCGGGGATCCGCGCCAGCCGGCCCGCGTCAGCGATGAGCTGGCCCTCGCCGAACCAGCCCCGGTGGGTGAAGTAGTGGTTCTCGATCCGGGCGAACGCCACGGCGTAGGCCGGCTCCTGGAGGCGAGCGAACAGATCGAGGTTCGGCTCCAGGGTGATGGTGGCGGCTTCCCAGGTGGACCAGGCGAGCGCCGCCGGGCCGTGCACTTCAGGGTCGGGGTCGAACAACAGTTCGTGCGTACGCGGCGATGGTGTCGCCGCGGAAACCACGCCCGCCGAGCGGCGCCAGGTAGTCCTCGTAGCGGTCGGGGAACAGCATCCCGGCCGGCCCGTTGTAGTAGAAGTCCAGCTCGCTGCGGCGCAGGGTGAAGATCCCGCGCACGATCAGCTCGCTCACCCGCTCCGGGTGGGTCTCGGTGTAGGCGAGCGCGAGCGCGCTGCCCCAGGAGCCGCCGAACACCTGCCAGCGCTCGATCCGGCGGGCCTCCCGCAGGCGTTCCAAGTCCGCCACCAGGTGCCAGGTCGTGTTCGTGGAAAGATCGATCGTCTGGCTGACGTGCGGGCGGCTGCGACCGCAGCCCCGCTGGTCAGTCAGCACGATCCGGTATCGGGCGGGATCGAAGAGCCGCCGAACGCCCGGTGAGCAACCGCCTCCCGGACCGCCGTGCAGGAACACCACCGGCTTGCCGTCGGGGTTGCCGCACTCCTCCCAGTAGATCTGCTGGCCGTCGCCCACGGCGAGCATCCCGCGGGCGTACGGCTCGATCTCGGGATACACCGATCAGCTCGGGACTCAGTAGAACTCGCTGTCGGGGACGATGTGCACCGCGGCCTCTTCGGCGCTGGCGGCCGCGCCGTCGATACCGATGTCGTCGGCGACCATGTCCTTCTCGGTGTCTTCGCCGATGCCCCCGTTGGGATCGACGAGCCGACCGGCCCGCTGGTCGCCCACCTCGCCGTCGTTGATCGTCTCACCCGCCGGAGCCGCGTCCCAGACCTCCGGCTCCTCCTGCGCCAACCGCTCGTCGAGGGTCTCGTCGACATCCCCGTGCCGGGACAGATAGGAAGGCTTCTCGGGCGGGGAGTAGCCCTCGTCGAGGAAGTCGTCGACGCCGCGGTCCACCAGGTTCTCGTTCGGCTGCAGCATGTCCTGGTCCATCTGGTCCAGTTGGTCGGGCACCTGTTCGGGAAGCTCGCTCATGGGTCCAGCCTGCCATGCGGCCCGCGCTTAGGATCAGGCGGTGAGCGAGACCCCCACGACCCAGCCCACCGCAACGAGCCCAACGATGGCGCGCTTCGCGGCCGGCCTGCAGGGCAACTACGACCTGGTGGTGGCCGCCTTCTGCGGGCTGCTGTTGATCTCCAACATCGGGGCCACCAAGCTCATCAGCTTCCCCACCGGTTGGGATGCGCTGCCGGTCATCATCACCGACGGCGGCGCCTTCTTGTTCCCGCTCACCTACATCCTCGGTGACGTGCTGGCCGAGGTGTACGGACTCCGGAAAGCGCGCCGGGCCATCATCGCCGGCTTCGTCCTGGCGGGGATCGCTTCGCTGACCTTCTGGTTGGTCAGTGTGACGCCGCCCGCTCCCGACTGGGGGAATCAGGAGGCCTGGCAGGCGGTACTCGGGTTCGTGCCCCGGATCGTCCTGGCCAGCCTGCTGGGTTTCCTGGCCGGACAGTTCCTCAACGCGTACGTGCTGGTGAAGATCAAGCAGGCGACCCGCGAGAAGTCCCTGTGGGCCAGGCTGATCGGCTCCACGGTGATCGGCGAGCTGGCCGACACCGCCGTCTTCTGCGTGGTGGCTTTCGGCGGCGTGGTGTCCGGGCCGGTGTTGATCAACTACATCATCACCGGCTACCTCTACAAGGTGGCGATCGAGGTCCTGCTGCTGCCGCTCACCTACGCGGTCATCCGGGCGGTGAAGAAGCGTGAGCCGGAATATCGGGACCGATCAGGCTCGCAACCGGCGGTCCGACAGCTCAGGCTGGTCGTGGCCGCGGACGAGTTCGACCAGGCCGTGGACTTCTACCGAGATCGGCTGGGTCTGGTCGAGGAGGAGTTCTACACCCAGGAGGCGGCGCGGGTCATGATTCTCGGCGCCGGGCGAGCCACCCTCGAGCTGTCGAACGCCGCCCAACGCGACCTGATCGACACCGTGGAGGTCGGTCGACCCGGCGTGGCGCCACCGATGCGGGTCTGCTTCGAGGTGGACGACGCGGCGGCAGTCACCGCAGATCTGACGGCGGCCGGCGGCACCCTGATCGCGGCCCCCACCGCAACGCCCTGGCACTCCTTGAACGCCCGACTCGACGCTCCGGCGGGGGTCCAACTCACCATCTTCACCGAACTCGGTCCATCGGCACGGTAGGCCGGTGTTTACAGCGTAAAGCAGCAGGGTTTACACTGTAAACAGTTTGGCTCGACCCGGCCGCAAACGGCGACCGGCTTCTCTTTCGAGAGGTAAGCGCATGGAAATCATCGGAGTACTCATCGCCGGCGTCGTCATCGGCCTACTCGGGAAGTTCGTCGCGCCGGGCGACAAGGACAACATCCCGATCTGGCTGACAATCCTGTGCGGCATCGGCGGCGTGCTGATCGGCTGGTACATCTACACCGCGTTCGGCGGCGGCGAGACCCGGGGCATCGACTGGATCCGCTGGCTCGTGGCCATCGCCGTGGCGGCCGTCCTGGTCATCATCGCCTCGACGGTCACCGGTCGCAGTGGCAGGGCCCGCCGGGTCTGACCGCGGATCTGCCGTCTTCGGATCCGCCGACCCCGGGGGGTCGGTCGGCGGATCCGGAGGCGGCTACGCGTAGTAGCGGCCGAGGAAGTCGTCCCGGAACGCGTCGAGGCCACCCTGCTCGATGGCCGACCTGATGTCGTCGACCAGCCCCACGATGAAGCGTTCGTTGTGGATCGTGCACAACGTCGAGGCCAGCATTTCTTTGGCCTTGAACAGGTGGTGCAGGTATGCGCGGGTGTAGTGCGCGCAGGTGTAACAGTCGCACTCGGGGTCCACCGGCTCGAAAGCTCGCCGCGACGCTGCGGTGTTGACGTTGAAGCGACCGTCGCGACTGTAGACCGCCGCGTTGCGGGCCACCCGGGACGGGGAGACGCAGTCGAAAGTGTCCGCACCGTTCTCGATGGCGGTGAAGATGTCGTCCGGCTCCGAGATGCCCAACAGGTGCCGAGGCTTCGTCTCGGGCAGCTCGGCACAAACCCAGCCGGTGATGGTGCCCAGATTTTCCTTCTCCAGCGCTCCGCCGATCCCGTAGCCGTCGAAGGACCGGCCGTCGACCCTGATCGCCTCCAGGCCTCGGGTGGCCTGACGGCGCAGATCCTCGTACTGAGCACCCTGCACCACCCCGAACAGCGCCTGGTAAGGCCGGTCCGGGTGCTCGGCGCCGAGCCGCTGGTGCTCGGCGAGGCACCGCTCCGCCCAGGCGTGGGTGCGCCGCACCGACTCCTCCTGGTACCCGCGGGTGTTCATCAGCGTGGTCAGCTCGTCGAAGGCAAAGATCACGTCCGCCCCCAGCCGGTGCTGGATCTGCATCGACACCTCGGGAGTGAAACGGTGCCGGCTGCCGTCCAGGTGGGACGTGAACGTGACGCCATCGTCGTCGACGTGCGCCATCCGGGTCTTGCCGGCGGCGATCACCTCGTCGTCGCGCAGGTCGGTCAGGTTCATCGCCAGCACCTTCTTGAAGCCCACTCCGAGGCTCATCACCTGGAATCCGCCGCTGTCGGTGAAGGTCGGGCCGGGCCAGTTCATGAACGCGCCCAACCCGCCCGCGGCCTCGACGATGTCGGCCCCGGGCTGGAGATAGAGGTGGTAGGCGTTCGCGAGCAACGCCTGGGCGCCGAGCTCGGCCATGCTCTCCGGCAGCACCGATTTGACGGTGGCCTTGGTGCCCACCGCGATGAAAGCCGGGGTCTTGATGGTGCCGTGTGGGGTGCGGAGCAGACCCGTGCGTCCCAGCCGCCCGGGGAGCTGGGTACCTGGCTCGAATCCGAACTCCGCCTCGGTCATCGGAGCATCAGACCGGCACACGCGATCACTCCGGCGGTGGAGGTTCGCAACACCCCGTCGCTGATCAGCACGGCCTGGGCCCCGGCATCGCGGAGCCGGGCGAGTTCCGCCTCGGCGATCCCGCCCTCGGGTCCGACGATGATCAGCACCGTGCCGGATTCGGGGACCGCCACCTCCCGGAGGGCATGTGAAGCCTGCTCGTCCAGGACGAGCGCCAGCTCGGCACAGGAGATCCGCGCGAGCAACTGTTCGGTACTGACCAGCGAGGCGACGGCCGGGACGCGCAGCCGGCGAGACTGTTTCGCCGCCTCGCGAGCCGTCGCCTGCCATCGGCTCCGGCCCTTGTCTCCGCGTTCGCCCGACCAGCGGGCGATCGAACGGGACGCCTGCCACGGCACGATCTCCGCCACCCCGATCTCGGTCAGCATCTCCACCGCCAACTCCGAGCGGTCGCCCTTCGCCAGGGCCTGGACGACGACGAAGCGCAGGTCCGGTTCGGCCACCAGGATCTGATCGACCACTTCGACGGTGATGCCGTCCTTGGCGACCGCCCTGACCGGACCGCGTATGGCGCGACCCCGCCCGTCGGTGACCACCACGATCTCGTCCACCCGGAGCCGCCGGACCACGGCGGCGTGTCGACCCTCCGGCCCGCCGAGCACGACCGACGTTCCGATCGGAGGCAGCGGGTCGGCCAGGTCCTCCGCGAGGAAGAACGGGTCGGTCACTGACCGGCGAAGGCGTCCCGCAGCCGGCCGAACACCCCGCGTCCATGCTTCTGCACGGTCACCTCGGCCCGGGTCTCTTCCCGCAGCTCAGCCAATTGGCGCAGCAGATCGGCCTGTTCGCCGTCGATCCGGGTCGGGGTCTGGACCAGCAGGGTCACCCCGAGCTGTCCGCGTCCGCTGGCGCGCAGCCGCGGCACTCCGCGGCCGTCGAGCGCCACCCGGGTGCCGGACTGGGTGCCGGCCGGCACCGGAACCCGCACCGTCGTCGAGTCTCGCTCGGCGTCGGGCAGGTCGGCCTCCAGAGTGACCACGGTGACCTCGGTACCCAGAGCGGCGGCCGTCATCGGGATCTTGACCACGACCTCAAGGTCGTCGCCCTCCCGCCGGAACACCTCGTGATTGGCCACGTGCAGCTCGACGTAGAGGTCACCGGCCGGTCCACCGCCGGGTCCGACCTCGCCGTGCGAAGCCAGGTGGATGCGGTTGCCGCTGTTGACCCCGGCCGGGATCTTGACGTTGATGGTACGGGCCGAGCGGATCCGGCCGTCACCTGAACACTCCACGCACGGATTGGGGATCACGGTGCCGTAACCGCGACAGGTCGGGCACGGCTGGGTGGTGCGAATGTCTCCGATGAAGGAACGCTGCACGTGGGTGACGTCGCCCTGGCCGTGACAGGTTGCGCAGCGCACCGGCTGCGAGCCTTCCGTCGCGCCGGAGCCGTTGCAGCGGGGACAGAGCACCGCGGTGTCGACCCGCAGTGGTTTGGTGGTGCCGAAGGCTGCCTCGGCCAGTTCGAGGTCCAGCCGGACCAGGGCGTCCTGGCCCCGCCGCACGCGGGACCGCGGCCCACGGGCGCCCTGCTGGCCGAACATGGCGTCGACCAGGTTGGTGAAGTCGAACCCGCCGGCGGTCCCGAAGCCGCCGTTGAAGCCGCCGCCGAGCCCGCCGCCGAGCGGGTCACCGCCGCGGTCGTAGATGTCCCGTTTCTTGGGATCGGCCAGCACCTCGTACGCCTCCGCGACCTGCTTGAAGCGGTCGGACGCGTCCGACTCCTGAGCCACATCGGGGTGCAACTTCATGGCCAGCCGGCGATAGGCCTTCTTGATCTGCTCCGCCGAGGCATCCCGCGGTACACCGAGGGTCTCGTAGTAGTCCGTACTCATCCAGCACAGCTCATATCTGTTCTTGTCATCCTTCGGAGAGGAATCGGCCGACGTAACGCGCGACGGCGCGGACCGAGGCCATGGTCGATGGGTAGTCCATTCTGGTCGGGCCGACGACTCCCATAGTCGCCCAGGTGTCAATCGGGGTCCCGTAGCCGCTGGCCACGACTGACGTCGACTGCAGTTCCTTGTACGGGTTCTCCTGTCCGATGCGGACCATCACCGGGTCGCTCGTGGTGGCCTCGCCGAGCAGGGTCAGCAACACCACCTGTTCCTCCAGCGCCTCCAGCACGGGCCGTACGGTGGATTCGAACTCGTCGCCGAACCGGGTGAGGTTCGGCATCCCGCCCACGACGACCCGACTCGAGGTCTCGCTGCTGAGCATCTCCAGCAGGGTTGCGATGCACGCGTGGCCGACCCGATCCAGGGCCGGCGGGAGCTCGCCGGCCAGCCGGCTCAGCCTGATCGCGGCCTGGGAGGAGGCATGGCCGACCGTCGCGGCGTTCAGGTGAGCGCGCAACTCGGCCAGCACGCTCTCGTCGTGGCCGGGCAGGTCCAGGGCTCGCTGCTCGATCCGTCCGGTGGAGGTGATCAAGATCAGCAGCACCCGGGTGGTGGACAGCGCCACCGCCTCGACGTGCCGGACGGTGGAGTGACTGATCGTCGGGTACTGGACGATGGCCACCTGCTGGGTGACCTGGGCGAGCAGCCGGACGGTCCGGAGCAGGACGTCGTCCAGGTCGATCGCTCCGGACAGGAAGCTCTGGATCGCCCGCTGCTCGGCCGGCGACAGCGGCTTGACCGAGCCGAGCCGGTCCACGAACAACCGGTAGCCCTTGTCGGTCGGAATCCGGCCCGCGCTCGTGTGGGGCTGGGTGATGTAACCCTCTTCCTCGAGGGCGGCCATGTCGTTGCGGACGGTGGCCGGCGACACCCCGAGATCGTGTCGATCCACCAACGCCTTCGACCCGACCGGTTCCTGGCTGGAGACGTAGTCGGTGACGATCGCGCGCAGCACCTGCAACTTGCGGTCGTCCATGGTCTCCCTCCTCGGGTCGAGGTCAGCGCTGTGCCGACGACGGTACGCGGTCGACCCGGCCGGATGCAGCGTTCGCGGGGCGGCTTGGCACTCCTGCGTAGCGAGTGCCAGTCTAGCCGCATGCCTCTCCCGCACCCGTTTTCCGCGCCGGGGCCATGGACGGAGGTGACAGCCGGAGTCTGGACGGCGGTGGCTGAGCCCGAATCGGTCAATATCGGTCTGGTGGTCGGCCGGGACGCGTGCCTGCTGATCGATTGCGGCTCCTCACCCGAGCAGGGAGCGTCGATCCGGAACGCGATCTCCTCGGTCACGGCGGTTCCGCTGACGACCGTCGTCGTCACGCACTGGCACTACGACCACGCGTTCGGACTCGCTGCCTTCGCTGACGTCGAGACGATCGGACATGAGTCCGTGCCGAGTCGGCTGGCGAGCGCGGAGGCGGCGGAGATCGCGGCCCGGCTCGGGCTGGATCCGAAGACCTTGAGGTCGCCCCGTCGCAGCCTGGCGGTGGCCGCCGCGGTCGACCTGGGCGGCCGACGAGTCGAGATCGCGCATCTGGGCCGTGGTCACACCGACGGGGACCTGGTCGTCGTCGTCCCGGACGCCGACCTGGTCTTCGCCGGTGACCTGATCGAGTCCTCGGGCGCCCCCTCGTACGGGAACGACAGCCACCCGACGGAGTGGGCGAGCACCCTGGACGGACTCGTCGGGCTGATGACGGCCTCGACCCGGGCCGTCCCGGGCCACGGTCGACCGGTGGACCGCGAGTTCGTGTTCGAGGCCCGCGGGCAGGCCGCCATGCACGGGCAGCCCGATGCGCCGGCAAGCCCACCTCCGGGCAGCACGAACCTGCCGCTCGTCTGAGGACCGCTGACTGAGTTGACCGCAGCTGCTCGAGTTGCACGCATCTGCTCGAGCTACAACTCGAGCAGCTGCGTCGGACTCGAGCAGCTGTCCCGACGCGGGCCGTTGAGCTCTACTTGCCGGGTTTCCAGATGCTGGCGCCGGGTCGACGAGCGGGCTGGCCGCCCTCGGTGGGATCAGCGTCGATCAGCGCACCGAACCACCGACCGCTGGAGGAGTGGTCGACCATCAGCGACTTGACCAGCAGGGTGGCCGGCACGGCCAACAGCGCGCCCATCGCGCCGAGCAGGTAGGCCCAGACGATGAGCGAGAGGAAGGCGACCGTACTGCTGATTCCGACCGCATCGCCGGTGAACCGCGGCTGGATGATCGTCTGCACGACGATGTTCACCGCCACGTAGACGATCAGCACCGCCAGGGCGGGACCGACCCCGCCGTCCAGCAGGGCGATCAGGGCGGGCGGGATCAGACCGATGATGAAGCCGATGTTGGGGATGTAGTTGGTGACGAAGGCCAGGACCCCCCAGGTGAGGGCCAGCGGTACGCCGATGATCAACAATCCGATCACGTCGATCACCGCGACGATCAGGCCGAAGATGGTGGTCACGACCCAGTACTTGCGGACCCGGAACGCGAAGTCGGAGAACCCGGCGGCCGTCTGCGGCCGGCTTTCGCGGATCAGGGCCAGCCGCGCCCCGATCGTGCCCGCGTCGAAGGCCAGGAAGATCGCGATGGCCAGCATCAGGGCCAGCAGTGATGCGCCACCGGTGATGCCGCTGAGCAGCGTACGGGCGATCCCGGTGAAGGACGACAGGTCCAGACTGCTGGCCGTGTTCCGGATCTGCTCCTCGCTGATGCCGAACTGGGCCAGCTGGCCCAACACAGAGTTCAGCAGGTTGTTGAACTGCGCGGCGTAGTCGGGCAGCGTCGTGACCATCCGCGCCAGTGACCACACCACGGCGCCCAGAATCAGCACCAGGATCAGGTAGATGGTGATGAGGGCCACAGTGCTGGCCAACCAGGACGGCAGCCCGCGCTTGACCAGCATCCGCCGGAAGGGCGCGACGGTGATCACCAGCGTGATGACCAGGAACACCGGCGCCACGATGCTCGACGTCGACCGGAGCCCTATCCCGGTGACCACGAGGGCGGCCAGCACGACGATGCCCCACAGCGGTGGAACGGGTCGGGCCTCGGCCTTCGGGGCCAGGGACGGTTCGGCGCTCGAGGGCAGGATCTCACTGTCAGTCATCATCGTCCTTCGTGCTGTGGCTCTGGATGCACAGGATTGCATCTCTTTCGCCCCTGACCGGGACATACCCGTTCCGGGATCGCCGACGCTAGGAGACCAGCCCCGACTGGTAGGCGATGACGACCAGCTGAGCCCGGTCACGGGCCCCGAGCTTGATCATGGCCCGGCTCACGTGGGTCCGCGCGGTGGCCTTGCTGACTACCAGCCGACCGGCGATCTCGTCGTTGTTGAGTCCCTCCCCGACCAACCCCAGGACCTCCCGCTCCCGGTCGGTCAGCTCACCGAGTCGTGGATGGCCCGGACGTCCGGTGGGCGCTCCGGCCAGGTAGGAGTCGATCACCCGCCGGGTGATCGACGGCGAGAGCAGGGATTCCCCGGCCGCCGCCAGCCGGACGGCCCGCAGCAGATCGGCCGGCTCGCTGTCCTTGATCAGGAACCCGGCCGCTCCGGCGCGCAACGCGTCGTAGACGTATTCGTCCAGCTCGAACGTCGTCAGCACCACCACCCGGGTTCCGGCCAAGCTCGGATCCGCGCTGATCTGGCCGAGCGCGGCGATGCCGTCCATCCTCGGCATCCGGATGTCCATCAAGATCACGTCGGGCCGGGTACTGCGGACCAGCTCGACGGCCGCCCGGCCGTCCCCCGCCTCGCCGGCCAGCTCCAGGTCCGGCTCGGACTCGATCAACACTCGGAGCCCCATCCGGACCAGAGCTTGATCATCGGCGATCGCCACCCGGATGGTCACGCCGGTTCTGCTCGGCCGTTGGTCGGCAACTCCGCCCGTACGGTGACCCCGGGACCGCCGGCGTCGACGGAGAGTCGGCCACCGACCGAGCGGGCCCGTTCCCGCATGCCGATGATGCCGTTGCCCTCGGTGAGCGCCCCGACCGGCGACCCGTCGTCGGCCACCGTGACCAGCAGCGTGTCGTCCGGGTTCTGCAGGGTCACCACGGCAGTTGCGGTGTCGGTATGCCGGACGACGTTGGTGAGCGACTCCTGCACGATGCGGAACGCCGCCGTGTCGACGGCGGCCGGGACGGCTTGTGAGCGCTCGTCGCGCAGCGACACCTCGCGGCCCGCGGCGCGGAGCGATCCGACGAGATCGGGGAGCCGCTCGAGTCCGGCACCCGGCGCCAGCCGGAGATCAGGATCGCGGAAGACCTCCAGAGTGCTGCGCAGCTCGTCGAGCGCCTCCTTGCTCGTCTTCTTGATCGCGGTCAACGCATCGGAAACCTGCTCCGGCCGGCGATCCAGGACGTGCAGTGCGACCCCGGCCTGCAGGTTGATCACCGACAGGCTGTGTCCGACCACGTCGTGCACCTCGCGGGCCACGCGCAACCGCTCCTCGAAGGCGTACGCGCGGAGCTCCTCCGCCCGCGCCGCCCGGTCGACCTCACGACGGTTGCGGCGGAGCAGTCCGACCAGGGCGGAGAGCATGATCACGGTGAGGCCGAAGATCACCGTGGCGTACGCCTGGGGGTTGAGCAGGCCGAGGTAGGGCTCGGACCAGAACCCGGCCGTCAACATCGGAATCAGCAGCGCGGTCAGTCGCGCCCAGCGTTCCGGCGGCAGCGCGGAAGCCAGCGAGTACACGGCCACGGCAGGTGCGGCCAGGATCGGGCCGTACGGTCCGCCGACGGCCAGAAAGGCGGTCGCCCCGATCACGACCAGCCCGAACGCGACCCGGGGATACAGCCGGCGGACCACCAGGCCGCCCACCATGATCAGAACGAAGGGCAGCGGTAGCCACCAGATCGGGGGAAGATCAACAGGGCCGGCGTCCGGCCAACCCCGACCGGTCGGGGGACCGCCGCGCCACTGGCCCCCGGCTCCGTCGAACCATCGTGACGCCTGGGCGCTGAACCAGGTCGCCGCTCCGATGACGAGAGCGAGCGGCACGTCGAGCAGCAGTCTCGATCCAGCCGCCGGCATCAGCTTCCCTTTCGCTGTAGTTGAGCGGAAGACTAGACGCACGAGCCGCGATCTGGCGCCGGTCGCGCGACGCAGCCGGACTACGTCGCCGGACGTAGGCCGAGTGTCGTCGCAGAGCCGACGACGGGCGGCTCGGGGGCGGGCATGATCAATTGAACAGGTCGACCACAACAGATCGATCACAACAGATCGTGTGCTTCCCGAGGGGGTTTCACGAATGCGTCCAGGCCCGTGGGATGGCGGTCCACCACCCTTCCTGCCGTTTCTAGGAGGATTCATGTTCCTGCTGTTCCTGCTATTGCTCGTCGGCCTGTTCCTGTTGGCTCGACGCGGCACGTTCGGCAGCCCGCCACCCTGGCTGGCACCACGCCCGGCCCCGGAAACCGAGGCCAAGAAGATCCTGGCCGACCGTTTCGCCCAGGGCGAAATCTCCGCCGAGGAGTTCATGGAGCGGGCCAGTGTCCTCAACTGGACACCGGGCAGCGACCAGTGGACACCGGCCAGGACCAAGCGGCGCTAGTGGTGGATCCCTCAGCCTCCCCGGGCTGAAGCGGCGGTGATCAGGCGGCGAGCCTGGCCACCGTCGCTTCGGTCGTCGCCACCCAACCGGTGCTGCACCGCCGGCAGCAGTTGGCGGGCTTGCTCGAGCGCCGATCGGGCCTCATCGAGGCGCCCGGCCGCCGCGTGCAGCAGGGCCAACCGATCAAGCGTCAAGATCTCGATCTCCGGGTGGGAGTCGGTTCGGGCGCGGTCCAGCACGGCCTCGAGCTCGGCCGCCGCCTCCGCCCGCTCCTCGTCGGCGTCCAGGGCCGCCAGGACGAATTCGGCAAGGGCGGCGTCATCGCCGCCGCCGGCCGCCTGATACCAACCGAGTGCCGAACGCACACAGGCTCGAGCGGTCTCCAGCTCTCCCGAGGCCCGCAGCACCCGAGCGAGCCGAACCCTGGCCAGTGCGGCGGTGCGGAGATCGCCGACCGCCTCCGCCTCGTCGACGGCCCGGCGGAGTGCGGTCGAGGCGGCGGTCAAGTCCCCCGACTGCTGGAGCGCTCGGCCGAGCTCGGCCCGGTGATGCGCGGCGGTCGCCCCGAAACCGAGACCGGCCGCCGCGTCGGCGGCGGATCGCAGATGCCTCACCGCGTCCGCGGATCGGTGTTCGGCGAGAGCCAGCGCACCCAGGATCGCCTCGGCGTGACCCAGGCCCCACTGGTCGCCGAGGGGACGGATCAGCTCGAGCGCCCGGTCGCAGGCCTCCCGCCCGCCGGCCGCATCACCCAGCGCAACCGCAGCCCAGGCGGTCATCACCCAACTCGCGCCCTGCTCCCAACGCTGGCCCCCGCGTGCGAAGGTCGGGCGACAGGCGGCGAGCAACGCCAGGGCCTCGCGCGGTCGGCCGCGAACGGTCTCGATGAACGCGCGATAGAGCTCGGCTTCTGCCTCGAACCCGCCGTCATCCACCGACCCACCACCCACGGAACCAGCCAACGAGTCAGCACGCTCGATGTCGGCCCCGGCTCGATCCAGGTCGCCACCCGAGGCCTCGAGCCAGCCCGCCCGCAGCAGGGCGGCCGCCCGATCGACGGGCGATCCGAGGTCCGCCGCGGCGGCTTCGGCAGCCCGTAACCGGTGAGCGGCGTCGACTCCGGCCCCCAGCATGATCCAGGCCCAGCCAAGGCCCCGGGCGAGCTGCAGTCCCACCACCGGATCGTGCCACCGGGTCCAGGTCAGGGCCTCGTCGATATTGGCCCGTTCGGCCCGGACGAACGCCAGGTGGCGGGTCTGCTCGACACCGCGGACACCCCGGTCAGCGCGGGCAGCCGCCTCCGCGTACCACCGAGCGTGGGCCCGGGGCGCATCGTCCGCCGCGTCCGATTCCTGGAGCCGGTCGCGGCTGAAGGCCCGGACGCTGTCGAGCAGGCGATAGCGGACCGCGCCCGCCGGGTCGACGTCGGTGCTGACCAGGCTGCGATCGACGAGGCGATCGATCACGTCGACGGCGGCTGCACGAGGAACTCCGATCGCCACCAGGACGGCCTCGTACGCCTCGAGCGGAGCCCCGCCGGAGAAGCATCCGAGCGCCCACAGACCACGCTGATCGTCGGGGAACAACAGGTCGTAACTCCAGGCCAGGGCCGCCGCCAGAGCTTGCTGTCGCGGCGGACGGGAGCTGTTGGGGTCCCGCAGCAGGGTGAATCGGTCGTCGAGGCGGCGCGCCATCTCCTGAGGAGACAACACCTTGGCCCGAGCGGCGGCGAGCTCGATGGCCAACGGCAGACCGTCGAGCGCTCGGCACAGGTCCTCGACCGTCGAATCCGAGCCGCCCTCGACCGTGAAGGACGGCCGCACTTCGACGGCGCGACGGACGAACAACTCGGCAGCGTCGGCCACCGTCAGTGGCTCGAGGAGATGGACCACCTCGCCGTCGACCCGCAGCGGACGCTGGCTGGTGGCGAGAATGCGCACCGTGCCGGCCTGCAGGATCCGCCCCACGACCTCGGGCAGGCCATCGCTCAGCTGCTCGCAGTTGTCCAGGATCATGCGCACGTCTCGGCCACGCAACCCGTCCAACACCACGGCCTCGGTGGCCGACTCGGCACCGATGGCCGCACCGATGGTCGGCCAGACGTCCGACGCGGCCGCGACGCTGTCCAGCCGCACCACGACCCAGCGCCCGGCCGAGGGATCGGTCTGAGCCAACTCGGTGACCAGTCGGGTCTTCCCGACTCCGGCGGGTCCGACCACGGTGACCAGCGAGTGCTGTCCGACCAGTCGGCTGACGCTCGCCAGATCGTGGTCGCGGCCGACCAACCCGCCCGACCTGCGCGGCGGTGCCAACGCCGGGTCATGCTGAAGGATCTGCTGCTGGAGCGCCTGCAGCCGGACGCCCGGCTCGAGACCGAGCTGATCATCGAGCTGCTGGTGGAGACGCCGGTACGCAGCCAGCGCGTCCGCCTGGCGGCCGGAGCGGTACAGCGCCGTGATCAGGAGTTCCCAGAGTCCCTCCCGTAACGGGTGCTCAGACACCAGGGCTGCCAGCTCCGCCACCGGCAGGCCGCCGTCACCGAGTTCCAACCTGGCCGCCAGATGATCCTCGGTCAGCTGCAGCCGGGCCTCCTCCAACCGGGCCCGGTGCGGAGACAACCAGGCGCCGTCGCCGGCGTCGGGCAGGATCTCGTCGCCGAACATGGCCAGGGCCGTCGCGCAGTTCTGCGCCGCCTCCTCGAGCCGGCCGGACGCCCGCAGTTCGGTGCTCCGGCCGGCCAGCCGGAGCACCTCCAAGGCGTCGACGTCGCCCGGATCGACGACCAGGCCGTACCCCGAACCGGTGGATGTGACGAGCGTGGGCTCGCCGATGACCCGGCGGAGTTTGGACACCTTCGACTGCAGGGTGTTAGGGGCCACTCGCGAGCCGGATTCCGACCAGAGGTCGTCGATCAGGCGCTCGGACCGGACGGCGTGACCCGCCTCCAGCGCGAGCCGGATCAGGAGTTCGGTCGTCTTGCCGGCCGGGACCGCCAACCGTGCGCCGTCACGCCCCAGCCGAACCGGACCGAGGACGGCCACGGAGAGCACCTTCTGAGCATAGGACCGATCGGGCCCGCCGCACCGAGCCAGCGGAGCGTCAGGGCAGCGACAGCTGGGCCGGCAAATCTGGATCCATGACCGCGAGCCAGATCGAGACTCTGATCCGAGCGGCCCTGCTCGCTCCCGAGCCGTGGCCCCTGCTCGAACGAGCGGCCGGGCTCGCCGACAACACCCGGGACCGCCAGTTGGTGGCCCTGGCTACGGCGTGGCTGACCGGCGAGCTCGACCGGGTCGACGCTCTGGCTCGCGACCACCTCGTCGACCATCCCGACAGCACCCTGGCCGTCGAGATCGCCAGCGCAACCCTGGCCACCGATACCGCTACCCTGGACTGAATCGTTCTAGTAGGTTCCCAGAGGGGAGGCATGCCCATGGCGCGGGTGACGGTCAAGACCCTGGCCGACGCGATCGGGGTGTCTCCCTCGACGGTGTCCAACGCCTACAACCGGCCCGACCAGCTGTCACCCGATCTGCGGGCCCGCATCCTGGCCACGGCGGCGGACCTGGGCTACGCCGGTCCCGATGCGGTGGCCCGGTCGTTGCGCAGCGGCCGGGCGGGCGCGGTCGGCGTGCTGCTCACCGAGCGTCTCTCGTACGCGTTCTCCGATCCGTACGCGATCGGATTCCTGGCCGGCCTCTCGGAGGTGGTCGAGCAGCAACGCATCAGCGTGGTGTTGATGCCGTTGGGACTCGACGACGGGGAACCGGACGTGACCGCCGTTCGGCAGGCGAACATCGACGCCATGACCCTGCTCTGCATCGCCAACACTCATCCGGCCGCCCAGCTGGCGCGCTCCCGCGGTATCCGCCTGGTGGGTACCGACGCCGACCCCGACCCCGATTCAGTCTGGGTGGCCATCGACGACGTCGAGGCCGGTGTCCTGGTGGGCCGGCACCTCGCGGCTCTCGGACACCGGCGCGTCGTCGTCATCGCCGACACCTCCGAGCCGGCCGGCACCGTGGCCACCGGGCTCGCCCTGGGCCAGATCGCCTGCATCGACTGCTCCGCCCGACTGCGGGGATTGACCGCTGTCCTCGGCGACGGCGTCACCATCGCGTCCGGGGGGCACAACGCGGTCCACTCGGGTGCCGCAGCGGCGACCGCCGTACTGAGCGACACCCCCGATCCCTCGGCTCGACCGACCGCGATCGTTGGCCTCAGCGACGTCTTGGCCCTGGGCGTCCTGCAGAGCCTGGCCGCGGCCGGCCTGACCGCTCCCGACGACGTCTCGGTGGTGGGGTTCGACGACGTGCCGGACGCGGCCGAGGCGGGACTGACCACGGTGCGCCAACCCATCCGGGAGAAGGGCCGACGCGTCGGCCAGTTGCTCCTCGATCCGGATCCGGCGCTCCGCCAGATCCTGTTGCCCATCGAACTGGTCACTCGCCGGACCACGGGCCCGGCCCGGGGCTAGCTACCGCTCGTCCGGCCAGGGTGCGCGCAGCGTCGCGGCTTCGTCGTCCACACACCGGATCAGCGCGGTCAGCAGATCCGAGATCGACGTGGAGCGCAGCAGCTCGAGCTGGTCGAGCGGCCCGAGCGGTGCGATACCGGCCAGCTGCCAACAGGCGCGCAGCGGGTCGTCGGAGAGTTCGATGTCAGCGGGCCAGACGTGTTCGCGGAACTCGCTGGCCAACGCCAGCGTGCGCCGTACGCGTTCCTCCGCCTCCGCCAGGTCGTCCGCCAGGCCCGGATCCCAGCCCAGCGCGGGCAACAAGCTGACCTCGGCCCGAGGGTGCGGCTCCTCGGGCAGCCACTCCAGCACCTCGAACCGTTCGCGGCCCTCCGCCACCAGACCCAAGAAGCCCTCCGACGTCCCCATCGAGATGATCTCGGCGACCGTGCCGCAGGCGAAGCGGTGTTCGCCGCCCCCGACCTCCTGGCCACGTTCGATCAACACCACGCCGAACTCCGGCGCCCCTTTCTCCAGCAGCTCGCTCAGCATGGTCAGGTAACGCTGCTCGAACACCCGGAGCCGAAGCGGCATGTAGGGCAGCAGGACCGAGCCGAGCGGAAACATGGCCAGGGTGGGCACGCGTCCAGCCAAGCACAGCGTGGCAAACTCCTCCGGCGACGCGGGTACCGCTCAATCGACGAGCTCGCGCACCACGGCGTCGGCCAGCAGCCGGCCGGGCAGCGTGAGGTGCAGTCGCTCCGGCCCGACGCGGATCAGATCCCGCTGTACCAGCCCCGGCAGGCGGCGGCGCGCCGTCGCCGACAACAACTCGAGCTCGAGGCCCGCGCTCAGCCGCACCTCGAGCAGGACGCGTTCCAGGTGTCGATCGCGCGGGGCGAGGATCTCCCGGGCCTGGGCCGGGGACTCCCCGGCGGCCAGCCGGGCCGCGTACCGGGCCGGATGTTTCACGTTCCACCAACGCACTCCCCCGACGTGGGAATGCGCTCCCGGACCGATGCCCCACCAGTGGTGCCCACGCCAGTAGCCGAGATTGTGCCGGCAGCGCTGCGCCTCGTTCCGGGCCCAGTTGCTCACCTCGTACGCCTCGAAGCCCGCAGCCGTCAACGCGCTCTCGGCCGCCAGGTACTTGTCGGCCAAATCGTCGTCGTCCGGTGCGGCCACGGCGCCCCGGCGAATCCGGGCGGCCAGCCGGGTGCCCTCTTCGATGATCAACGCGTACGCGCTGAGGTGGTCCGGCTCGGCGGCCAGGGCGGCAGCCAGACTGACCTGCCAGTCGGCCGCCGTTTCGCCGGGGGTCCCGTAGATCAGATCGAGACTCACTCCGGCAAAGCCGGCCGCCTTGGCCTCGACCACCACCTGCGCCGGGCGTCCAGCCGAGTGCACCCGGTCCAAGGTGGCGAGGACGTGCGGCACCGCCGACTGCATGCCGAACGAGACGCGATTGAAACCGCCCGCGGACAAGGCGCGCAGACCGGCGGCCGTCACCGACTCGGGGTTGGCCTCGGTACTGATCTCGGCGTCGGGTCGCAGTCCGAACCGATCCCCCACGGCACCGACGAATCGGACCAGATCCGAGGCCGGGAGCAGCGTGGGGGTGCCGCCCCCGACGAAGATCGTCGACACCGGTGGGGCATCCGGACCGAGCACCCGGACGGCGAGGTCGAGTTCGGCGATCGCCGCCTCGACGTAGCCGGCGCGGCTGGACCCTCTCGAATCCCCGAGCTCGGAGGCTGTGTAGGTGTTGAAGTCGCAATAGCCGCAGCGGGTGCTGCAGAACGGCACGTGCAGATAGATCCCGAGGGGTCGATCCGCCAGCGCGGCGCGGGCCGACTCCGGGAGCCGGCCGTCCGACGGGGCCGGGTCACCGGCGGGCAGGGCCGATCCCACGGTCAGGGCAGCAGCACGATCTTGCCTCGCACGTGGCCGGCCTCGCTGATCCGGTGTGCCTCGGCCACCCGGTCCAGCGGAAAGGTCTGGACCTTGATCACCAGCTGGCTCTGTTCCAGCAGGTGCGCCGCCTCGGTGAGAGCGGCCTGCGGGTCACCCTCACCGCCCACGGTGAGCCGGGCGCCGGTGTCTTCGACGGCGAAATTGGCGATGGTCACCACCTGCGAGGGCTCGGGGGCCAACTCGACCAAGGTGTGGATCGACGTCTTCCCCACCACGTCGAAGACCGCATCGATCTTCTCCCCCAACAGCCGGACTCGGGCGGGCATCCCTTCGCCGTAGAGCACCGGCGTGGCCCCGATCTCCCGCAGATAGTCCTGATTGTCCTGTCCGGCGGTCGCGATCACCTTGGCCCCGCGGGCGATGGCGATCTGCACCGCGGCACTGCCCACGCCGCCCGCCCCACCGTCGACGAGCACGGTCGATCCGGCGCCGACGCCGAGCAGGCCGAGCACCCGGGCCGCGGTCTCCACCGCGATACCGGCCGCGCCGGCCACCGCCCAGTCCAGCGACGCCGGCTTGCGCACGAAGGATCGGAGGACGGCGTACTCCGCCTGAGTGTCCGCGCCCAGGCCGAAGACGTCGTCACCGACCGCCACCTCGGTGACGCCTTCGCCCACCTCGTCCACCACGCCGGAAGCGTCGTTCCCGAGTCGCTTCGGGGCCTCGAGCGGCTCCCCGCCCGACATGTAGCCGGCCCGGAGCTTCCAGTCGATCGGGTTGACACTGGCTGCTGCGACCTTGATCCGAACCTGGCCGGATCCTGCGTGCGGCTCGGGCACGTCGTCGACGCGAAGGACCTCAGGGCCCCCGTAATCGGAAAACTGGACCGCTTTCACTGGCTCTCCTTCGAGGATGGTTGGACCTGCTGACGCCAACTCGCCTTCGACCCCGCCTATTCCGGGCGATCGGGGCACCAGCACGGAAGAATGCGGCCATGAGTTCAGCGCTGGCCCGGCTCTGGCGCGGCCGGGATGTGGCCATCGTCTACGCGTTGATCGTAGCGGTGGCGACCATCGTGCTGGCCGTGCAGCCCCCGGCCGTCGCTCGCGACCTCATCGCTTCGAGCAGCACGAATCTGGTCAACATGCGCGAGCGGCCGCTGACGGTCCTGGTGCTGAGCGCTTTCGTGATCTCGCCGGCCTGGCTGCTGGTGCTGCTGATCCCCGTGGTGATCGCCTACGGCGCCGTCCAGCGCTGGCTCGGCCGGATCGCCGTGGTGGTGACCGCGGTCTTCGGTCACGTCGGTGCCACGCTGTGCGTGACGGTCGCCCAGGGGGCCGCGCTGGCCGAGCGCTCGGCGCCGGCCAGCATCGCTAACCGGCACGACGTGGGTGTCAGTTACGGCCTGGCGGCCGCCTTGGGGCTGCTGCTGGTGCGAGTGCCTCGCCGCTATCGGCTGGCCTACGGACTGCTCAGCCTGGCGGTCGTCGTCGCGCTGTTCGTGTTCCGCTCGCTGTTCAGTGGCCTCGGCCACGGTCTGGCCTGGGTGATCGGCCTGGGCCTGGCCTGGCTGGTCTACGCCGGCGCGCGCGCCCCCAGCGCGGCGGCCAGCACGTGGGGGGCCGAGAGGTAGATCTCGTGGTCGTCGGCGTCGGGCACCGACCACACGCTCGTCCCGAAGGCGGTGGCCAGTGCCGCCGCGATCTGGCCGAGCAGCGGATCGGGTCGGGCCCCGGTGGCGATGACCACCGCGGCCTCCCCTGGCCGCGGATGCAGTGGATGCGCGGTGATGATCGGTCCGTCGTCGCGCAGGGCCGCCTCGGCGTTGCGCCGCATGCGTTGCACGGCGGGCGCCTGGAGATCGGCGGCACCACCGGACATGGTCATCGTCATGATGTCGAAGGCCCCAGCCCAATCCGCTGGATGAGTGCTCAGGAACTCCTCCATCGGGGCCACCAGTTGGGCGTGCAGGGCGAGCCCGCCGGGCAGCATCGCCAGAGCCGGGGCCTCCCAGGCGATGACCTCCGAGACCAGCTCCGGATGCGCCTCGGTCACGGCGAGGGCCAGGACCCCGCCGGAGCTGAATCCGAGCACGGTGGCCGGCGCGCCCGCTACGTCGGCGATCAGGGCGGCGGCGTCGGCGATGTGCAGCGCGACGCCCCCGTCCGGCCAGCCGGCGCGGGTGCTGCGCCCGGTGCCGCGCCGGTCGTAGGTGATCACCCGATAGCCCTCAGCGGCGAAGGCGTCGGCTTGGGGCGCCAGCAGCTCGGCGTCCTCGGCCGCTCCGTGCAGGAGCAGCAACGGCGGTCCGTCCCCGGCCACGCGATAGTGGATCGCCACGGTGTCTCTCCTTTCAATTAATTCTAGCTATATTCAATATGCGTTAGACTAAGCCAATGGTCGGAGCCAGGCAAGCCCGGACGTACGACTCGTCGAACCGTCGAGCGCAGGCCCTGCGCACCAGGGAACGGATCCTCGACGAGGCGCGCCGCCTGTTCATCGCGAACGGCTTCGCGGCGACCTCGATCGCGGCGGTGGCCGCGGCGGCCCAGGTCTCCTCGCCCACGGTGTTCAGCGCGTTCGGGTCGAAGGTGAACCTGCTGAAGGAAGCGGCCGAAACCACGATCGTGGGCGACGCCCGACCGATCCCCATGGCCGAGCGAGCCGAGATGCAACACGTCCGGGACGGGAAGACCGCTGAAGACGTGCTGCGAAGATTCGCGGCGCTGGTGGCTGCCCGGTCCGGTGAGATCTACCCGATCTACTCGGTGATCTACAACAATCGCGACGGCTATCCCGAGATCGCTACCCTCGCCGACCTGCTGGATGATCAGCGGCTCACCGGGGCGAAGGCCATGGCCCAGGCGGTCCTGACGCGCCTCGAACCCGAGGAGCGAACAGACGAGCAGCAACTCGCCGAACTCCGGGACTGTTTGTGGGCCCTCATGTCGCTGGCGTGGTACGAGGCCTTCGTCGTTCAGCGCGGCTGGTCGGTCGCGGCGTACCAAGCCTGGTTGTCCGAGGCGATGATCATCCCGCTGCGCCGCCGCGCTGCTTCGACTCCGGCTACTTCTTCTCGGATCTGATCGGCTCGGCGGTGGAAAGGGCCGCGACGAACGCTTCCTGCGGAACTTCGACGCGGCCCACCATCTTCATCCGCTTCTTGCCTTCTTTCTGCTTCTCCAGCAGCTTGCGCTTGCGGGTGATGTCCCCGCCGTAGCACTTGGCCAACACGTCCTTGCGGATCGCCCGGATCGTCTCCCGGGCGATGATCCGGGCCCCGATGGCCGCCTGGATGGGGACCTCGAACTGCTGTCGGGGGATCAGTTCCTTGAGCTTGTTGGCCATCAGCACCCCGTACGCGTACGCCTTGTCCTTGTGCACCACGGCGGAGAAGGCGTCCACCGGCTCGCCGTGCAGCAGGATGTCGACCTTGACCAGCTCGCTGCGTTGCTCCCCGGTCGGCTCGTAGTCCAGGCTGGCGTACCCCTTGGTCCGAGACTTGAGGGCGTCGAAGAAGTCGAACACGATCTCGGCGAGCGGCAGGGTGTAGCGGATCTCCACCCGGTCGGCGGAGAGGTAGTCCATCCCCTGCTGGACCCCGCGCCGGGACTGGCAGAGTTCCATGATCGTTCCGATGTACTCCGCCGGGCTGAGGATGGTCGCCTTGACGACCGGCTCGTACACCTCGGCGATCTTGGCGTCGACCGGGTACTCCGAGGGGTTGGTCACGATGTGCTCGGCGCCGCTCTCCAGCACCACCCGATAGACCACATTCGGTGCGGTGGAGATCAGATCCAGATCGAACTCGCGCTCCAGCCGCTCCCGGACGATCTCCATGTGCAGCAGGCCGAGGAAGCCGATGCGGAAGCCGAAACCCAACGCGCCGGAGGTTTCCGGCTCGTAGCTGAGCGCGGCGTCGTTCAACTGCAGCTTGTCCAGCGCCTCGCGCAGCTCCGGGTAGTCCGCGCCGTCGATCGGGTAGAGCCCGGCGAAGACCATCGGGTTGGGGTGCCGGTAGCCGCCGAGGGATTCGGTCGCCGGCAGGGCCGCCGACGTCACCGTGTCCCCGACCCGCGACTGGCGGACCTCCTTGACCCCGGTGATCAGATAGCCCACCTCGCCGACGCGGAGACTGTTGGCCTTGGTCGGTTCCGGGAGCGATCACCCCGACTTCGAGGGTCTCGTGGACCGCCTTGGTGGACATCATCAGCACCCGTTCCCGGTGCGACAGTTCCCCGTCGATGACCCGCACGTAGGTGATCACGCCACGGTAGGTGTCGTAGACCGAGTCGAAGATCAACGCCCGGGCCGGGGCGTCGGGGCGACCGATCGGCGCCGGAACCAGGCGGACGATCTCGTCCAGCAGCTCCGCGACCCCCTCCCCGGTCTTGGCCGACACCCGCAGCACCTCGTCCGGGTCACAGCCGATGATCGACGCCAGCTCGGCCGCGTACTTCTCCGGCTGGGCACTGGGCAGATCGATCTTGTTCAGCACCGGGATGATCGCCAGGTCCGCATCCAGCGCCAGATAGAGGTTGGCCAGAGTCTGCGCTTCGATGCCCTGGGCGGCGTCGACGAGCAGCACGGCGCCCTCACACGCGGCCAGGGAGCGCGACACCTCGTAGGTGAAGTCGACGTGGCCCGGAGTGTCGATCATGTTCAGCACATACACAGTCGGGGGCTCCGCCCCCGACGACCCCCGTGGACTTGGAGCTCGCTCCGCTCGCACGACTGATCCCCCACCAACAGGCTCCTTCGTCGCGTTGGTGGTCGTCGCGTTGGTGGTCCCACGGCATCCGGACCGCCTGGGATTTGATGGTGATCCCGCGCTCGCGCTCGATGTCCATCCGGTCCAGGTACTGCGCGCGCATCGAGCGGGCGTCCACCACCCCGGTCAACTGCAGCATCCGGTCTGCGAGGGTCGATTTGCCGTGGTCGATGTGGGCGATGATCGAAAAGTTCCGGATGATCGACGGATCGGTACGTCCGGGCGCCGGGGGGTCGCTGGTCCCCGGAACGGGCGAAGGCGAAGTCACAAAGATCCGATCACGTCTGAGGTCGAACGGCCATCATTTCACGCGGAATCGAGGATTTGAGCCGTCGGCCGATCCGCTGGTAGCCTGAGCGGCTGTGCCCGGAAGCCCGGGCCGACAGCACCCACGTAGTTCACCGTTCCGTTTCACGTCTCATTTCCAGAGTCAGTCCCAACACAAGCAGGTCGAGGAAAGCTCCCCGTGGCGAACATCAAGTCCCAGCTCAAGCGGATCAAGACCAACGAGAAGGCTCGGCAGCGCAACAAGGCGGCCAAGTCGGAGTTGAAGACGCACGTGCGTCACTTCCGCGCGGCCGCCAGCGCCGGCGACACCGCCCAGGCCACCGAGCTGGCCCAGGTCGCCACCCGGGCCCTCGACAAGGCCGCTTCCAAAGGCGTCATTCACAAGAACCAGGCCGCCAACCGCAAGTCGGCCATCGCCGCCCAAGCGGCCAAGCTCGCCTAGCTCTCTTCAGCTCTCCCTCTTCGGCCCGGTCCCGTCAGTTCCTCCGGGCCCGGGCGACCGCCAGAACCACCTGCTCCAGCGCAAACTCCGCATCGTCGGCGGCGCCTTTCACCTCCGCGTCCGCGACCGCGATGGACTGCACGGCAGTCGCCAGACCCGCCTGATCCCACCCCCGGGCCTGACTCCTCATCGACTTCAGCTTCCAGGGCGGAACGCCCACCTGACGGGCGAGGTCGGCGTCACGTAGGCCGCCCGGAGCGCTGACCAGGCGACTCAGTCCACGGACCCCGGTGGCCAGCGCGCTCGTGACCAGGACGGGCGCCACCCCCGTCGACATCGCCCACCGCAACTGCTCCATGGCGGCACCGGTCCGGCCGCCCAGGACAGCATCGGCCACGGCGAAGCTCGTCACCTCGGCCCGGCCGCCGAAATAGCGGCGGACCTCGGCGACATCAACGACTGCGCCCTCGGCGTCGGCCAGCAGCTGAGCCACACCGGCGGCCAGCGACCGCAGATCGTGGCCGACCGCCTCGACGAGAAAGCGGGCCGCGTCGGCGTCGATCGCCCCGCCCGCCCGCTTGGCTTCCGCGCTCACGAACTGCGGCAGCTCCCACGGCTTCAGGGCAGCGCACTCGATCGTCTCGGTCGCCGAACGGCGCACCCGGTCCAGCAGCGCCTTGCCTCGAGCACCACCCCGGTGGACCAGAACCACGGCCAGATCGTCGAGAGGTTCCTCGATCAGGACCGCGACCGCACCATGAAGCTCCGCCGGCAGCTCACCCAGTTCGGTGATCACCGCCGCCCGCCGGCTGGAGAACAGCGACGGGCTGGTGATCTCCGTCAGTTTCCCGGCGTCCAGGCGGGCGGCCTCGATCGGGCTCACCTCGACGTCGGAGTCCTCGCTGCGCACCCGGCGGATCGTGTCGGCGACGGCCCGCTCGGCCAACAGGGCTTCGGGGCCGACCACGAGCAGCGTCCGGCCGAAAACCGAACTCCTGGTCGATCTTTCTGTCGATCTTGTTGTCCATCTTTCTGTCGTGGCCACGGCCTCAGCATGCCAGCGCCGGCCGACACCCCGGCGTTCCCCGCCGACATCCATGGGTGCGGCGTTCTCGGTTGGTATATCTAGTCCTGATCCAGGGGATCTTCGAAGGAGCGGCGGTGTCAAGCAAGTCGTACGCGCCATCGCGAGACGTCTCGGGCGGGGCCTTGGCGGGAGGAACCTCGGCCGGGCCCGCGATGCTGCAGGTCGAGCGGGCGTCCGATCAGCCCTTCACCGGCCAGCTGCGCCCGCTCAATCGGGTCGGCACCGTCCAGTCCGACACGGTCGTCGTCCTCTTTGCGGGCGCCAAGACACCGGAGCTCCGGTATCCGGGAGACACCCTCGTCCCAGGTTGGCGCCCCTTCCGGCCCTCGGTCCAGGTGCTCCCGGTGAGCACAGCGAGGATCCCCTTGCGCGCGGTGGTCAACTCACTGACCACCTTCGACGAGTATCCGGTGGACGACGTCACCCTGCGGGTATGGGTCCAGCTCGCCGACGCGGGCGGCTTCGCGGTCGTGCTGGATCTGATCGAGGAGCATGGACCAGGCTTCGGTTCGTACCTGATGGAGCAGCTGCAGACCAAGATCGAGTCCTCGGTCCGTGGGGCTTTCCGCCTGAACAATCTGTCGGTGCTCCGCCGGCGCCTGAGCGGCATCCTGCAGGAGCGCTGGCTGCCACCGAGCTTCGCCGGCGGTGCACTCGTCCGCTGCGGCCTGTCCGTCGCCGAGGTGAGCTGGCCGTCGGCGAGCGACACCGCCCAGCTGGCGTCGGCGCGCCCGTCCGCGCCGGAGCCGACGGTCAACCAGTTCGAGTTGTCCGTTGACGCCCGGTTGCGCCGGATCTGGGGTCGCTCGTGCCCGGTGCCGCTGGCCGGAATCGCCGGCGCGGAAGTCGACGGTGCGGCGACGGTCGTGGCGGCGTGCGAGCGGCCGCCCAGTGCGTACGAGGTCGAGCAGCTACGGGAGGCGTTCGCCGAGCTGTACGACGACCCCACGGTCGTGCTCGCGGTGGCCGGAACCCGCGATTACGCCGACATCGTCCGCGGTTGGCTCGAACAGGTCGATCACCGCCGCGTCACCCTGCTCGGCGTCGACGTGGTGCGGGCCACCGACACGCTGCGGATCCACCTCAACACCGCGCTCACCGATTCACCGAAACCGGGACGCGGCCGGCCGAGCACGACCGGCTCGGAGGTGGAGGCGTTGCGTCGCCTGCTGCCCCACCGACAGATCGAGTTCCATTCCTTGGCCGAGCGATGACGGCAGTCGTCAGCTTCGACCGGGACGAAGTCGCTCCACTCGAGATCGGCTCTCCGGGCTCAACGCCCGAGCACCAGCCCCGGCGGGACGCCAATCGGGCTCTGCAATGGAGTTGGGCGCCAGCGATCATCTCGGTTTCGGTGAACGCCATCTTCCTCGTGGCCGGCTGGCTGCCCGAGTTCAGCCGCTTCCCGGGTCGCGAGGCTGCGCTGACCCAGCTGTGGCCGTTGGCGACCGCCGAACTGACGAGTGCCGGCGGTCCGGTGATCGCGGCTCAGGTCGGCCGGACCGGAGTGCTCCCGGCCCTGTTGTTGATCACCAGCCTCGCGCTTCCGCTGCTGGTCCGAAACCCCCGCTGGGCGGTACGCGTCGCCTTGCCGATGGCGACGGTGTACGTGGGCGTCGTGACCTGGGTGGTGACGCTGCTCGGTCTCGTGGCTCGCGGCGCCGTCGCGCAGTCCTGGGTCGGGATGGTGCTGCTGACCGCATGGGTGGTCACGGCGGGCGTCACGGTCTGGAGGTCGCTGTGGGCTCCCGTCGAGGAGCTTCCGCCCCGGCCGACCCGCGTCCTGTGGATCGTCGGGCTCTACGCGTTGCTCTACCCGGTGCCGCTGGCGATGGGTCGGTGGCTGTTCACCCCCGAATTGACCGGTGCCGCCGCCAGCCTGCTCGACACCGATCCGACCCTGCGGATTGCTGCGCTCAACCACGGCTCCACCGTGCCGGTCTATCTGAGCGGCCTGTTCGTGGCTCTCACCGTCTGGGCCGTGTACATGCTGGTCCCCCCACTGCAGGCGCCCCGCTTTCCCTGGGTACGACGCAACGGCCCGCGCATGGACGCGCTGCTGGCCCGCTTGATCATCCTGTTGATGTGTGTCTCGGGACTGGTCGTCAGCGGGTACCAGGCGTCGGAGGCAGGCAGGCAGCGGGCCGAGCAGGTGCGCTCCGGGAGTCCGGCCGCCGACCTGCAGATCTGCGCGTCCTGGTTTCAGTCCCCGGCGGGTCAGCCGGTGCGGAGCTTGATCGCCCGGGGTCCCCAGTGTCGCGAACTCACGGCGTACCGAGGGTACGACCAGGTCGGCGGCGCCGAGCTGACGACACCCCTGACCCCGGTCCGGGCCACCATGCCGGACGGCCGCGCGATCACCGGCAAAGTCGTCTCCGCCCACTACGGCGCGGTGGTCGTCCTCGCGAGTTCCACCCGGTTGGACTTCCTACCGGAGGAGTTGGTGGCGGTGGAGTTCACGACCGGTCGGCCGCTGTGGAGTTTCCGCTGCGACGACGACGGATCGATGACGCTGCGGTTCGCCGGAGCGGACGGCGGGGACCAGCCCAGCGCGGGTCATGTGACCGGCCCGGCCGAGAAGCCGTCGGTGGTGGTCGAGTGCACCAACCAGCCCGTTCAGCTCGACCCGGCGACGGGGCTCCCCGTACGCTGAGAGCCACCGCGGAGAGGAGGGTGGGCCATGCCGACGATCAGCACACAGGTCCTATCAAGCCTTCCTCCCGATCAGGCGCTGGCCGTACTCACCGACTTCGGGCCGGCGCGCGCCGAGGCCTGGCCCGGTGTCGACGACGAACATCTCACCGTCCACGACCAGGGTGATGGTTGGGCGGAGGTGACCGAAGGCAACCGGATCGGCTGGGAACGGGAGCGCTACAGCTGGGACGCTGCCGCCGGCACCGTGTCGGCGGTGACCCTCGATTCCAATCTGTGGGCCGCGGGCAGTCGTTGGGACTATCGGCTGACACCGAGCGGCTCAGGGACCCAGGTCCAGGTGACGTTGGTCCGCAAGGGCAAGGGCGTGAAGGGCACCTTGATCGGCGCCCTGATCCCGCTGATCGGGAAGAGGACGATCACCAAGAGCCTCAGTCAGGCGCTCCGCGTTTCCGGCTGATTGCTCTCCGCTCCGGCTGATTGCTATCCGTCGCACCCGGCACCGGTTTAGGTTGACTCCATGCAGACGCGCACAGTCGGCACCACGATGCCGATCTTGGAGATCAGCCTGGTCGGCGGGGAGAAGTTGACCGCCGAGGGCGACAACGTCTCGTGGTACACCCCGGGCATGGACCTGGAGACCTCGACCCGCTTCGGCTCGGGCGGCAAGGGCGGCTTCATGAGCGGTCTGAAACGTGCGCTGGGCGGCGGCGCGCTCTTCCTCACCGAGTACACCGCACCGTCCAACGGCGGCTTCGTGGCCTTCGCCACCCGGATGCCCGGGGTCATCCGAGAGCTCCCCATCGATCCGAACGATCACTACATGGTGCAGCAAGGCAGTTATCTGGTCAGCACTCAGGACGTCGAAGTCTCGGTCGGGCTGCAGCAGAAGCTGGGCGCCGGCATCTTCGGCGGTGCCGGATTGATCTTCCAGCGGCTGGCCGGACACGGCACCGCCTGGGTCGAGCTCAGCGGCGAGATCGTGGAGTACGAGTTGCAAGCCGGCCAATCCATGATCGTGCACCCCGGTCACCTGGCGCTGTTCCGGGACGGCATGGATCTGCAGTTCGCCACGGTGCGAGGCATCAAGAACAAGCTGTTCGGCGATTCCATGTTCATGGCCCAGATCTCCGGTCCCGGACACATCTGGTTGCAGTCGATGACCGCTGCCAAGTTGGCCGCCGCCCTGGAGCCGTACCTGCCCGACAAGACCAACGACACGTCGAACTGATTCAACCGCGCTGGGTGGCGGCCCCGAGTCGGCCCTCCCGCGCGGTGATCGCCACCGCTCCCTGCAGATCGGTCCGCAGCAGCGCCATGCCCAAAGAATGGACCAGTTGGATGGTCCGCGGAGCGGGATGGCCGTAGTCGTTGTCCACGCCGGCGCTGGCCACCGCGACCCGGGCCCGAGTCGCGGCGAGGAACGCCGGGTCCTGCCGGGCCGAACCGTGGTGCGGGATCTTCAGGACGTCGCTACTCAGGTCGACGCCGGTGCGCAGGAGCCGGCTCTGAGCCTCGGGCTCGGCATCACCGGTCAGCAGCAGCCGTACCCCGTCGATGTGGACCCGCAGAACCAGACTCGCGTCGTTCTCGACGGCCGATTCGGGATCGGTGGCCTCCAGAGCGCCGGCGCGCCCGGTCATGACGGGCCCCAAGACCTCCCAACTCAGCCCGCCCAGCACTCCCCGTTCTCCGACGGGCGGACTCCGGACGTTCGCGCCGAGGACATCGGCCATTGCCCGGACGGCGGCCGCCTCCGCCGGTGGGGAAGCCAACGGGCTGACCCAGATCTCACCCACCCTGCGAGCGTCGAGCGCACCGGGCAGGCCATTGACGTGGTCGGCGTGGAAGTGGCTGAGGACGACGATCGGGAGAGCTGTGATCCGCCGCCTGATCAAGGCAACGATCGATCGCAGCCGGGTCCGGCCCGGCGTCCACCAGCATGGCCTGGCCTGGTCCCGCGTAGACGAGCAGACCGTCGCCCTGGCCGACGTCGCAGGCCAGCAGGCGCCAATCTCGAGGAGGCCATCCTGGTTGCGCCGGACCGCTCAGCATTCCGAGCACCATGACCGCGGTCACGATCGAGACCAGCCACCAGCGATTCAGGACAAGAGGAATCAGCAGCGCCGTGAGCAGCGCGGCCGCGATCAGGACCAGCAGCGCCGCGGGCGCGGCGGGCCAGCGCCACGAGGAGCCCGGAAAGGCGGCGCCGGCGTGGGCCACCCAGATGATGACCTGGGCGCACCACGCCGCACCCCAACCGGCGACGGCAGCCGGCACGGGACTGACGAGGGACAAACCGGCCGCGGCGAAGCCGAGCACCGTGGCCGGGCCGACGAACGGTCCAGCCAGGGCGTTGGTCAGCACGCCGGCCACACTCACCGCACCGGAGATCGCCGCCACCGCGGGCAAGGTCGCCAGTTGGGCGGCCAACGGCACGGCCACAGCCTCGGCCAGCGGACGGGGCAGCCAGCACATCAGGGCCGCCCACCGCCCGGCCCACCAGATGATTCCCGCGCTGGCCAGCACCGACAGGGTGAAGCCCCAGGAGCGACTCAGGAACGGATCGAGCAGCAACAGCCCGAGCATGGCCGCCGACAGCTGGCGGATGCCGCGGCGACCACCACCGGAACCGAGAGCGGCCAGTGCCACCAAGCCCATGGCCGCGGCCCGCAGCACGCTGGGCTCGGTCCGGCACAGAGCTACGAAGACGACCACGCCGACTAGCCCGAGCCCGCGGAGCCACCAGCCACGCACACCGGCCCAGCGCGCCACGCCGAGCACGAACGCGAGCAGCAGCGTGAGATTGGCTCCGGACACCGCGGTGAGGTGGGTCAAACCGGTCGTTCGGAAGTCGGCGGCGAGGTCCTCGGTCAGGGTCGACGTGTCGCCGAGGACGAGCGCCGGAACCAGGGCCCGTGGCTCGGCAGGCCGATCCGCCACCGCCTGTCGGAGCCCGGCGCGAACCCGCTCCACCCCACGCTGCAGCGAGCTCGGTTCTGCGCTGACGGTCGCAGGCGCCCGGGCTCGGGCCACCGCGGCCACGTCAGCGCCGGGCTCCGGTGCCGATAGCCGCACCGTCGTCGTCACCCGCTCTCCGACCGGGTGCCGCAGCCACGCCGTGATCGCCTCGTCCCCGGTGACCACGAACACGACCGGAACACTCGTCCGCCAGTGCGTTCCACGTCCTTCCACCAACAACAGGCGGGCCCGAACACTGAGGTAGCCGGTTCGTGACCCCGGATCACGCAGTTGCGGATCGGCCGTGATCTCGGCCCGGACGCTGACCACCGCCCGGGCGGCCGCCAGGTCGCTCACCGGACCGGTGCTGAGCTGGCGCTGCCCTATCCAGCCGAGCCCGAAGGAGAGCGCCAGGAGCGCGGCCACCGCGCCGATCCAGGCCGAGCGGAGCCGCAGAGCCGCTCCCGTCCCGGCCACCACCAGCACGAGCGCCGCCACCCAACCGGGCGGCAGCCCGCTGGTGCCCAGCCAGGCTCCGGCCCAGGCGGCGAGCGCGATGGGTACCAGCCGGACATCGATGGTGGGCCCCTCAGTTCCGTTCTCGACCGACGTGATCACACTCGGCAGTGCGGGGCGAGCTCGGCGTACGTCTTGGGTCCGATGCCCGCCACCTCCTGCAGCTCCTCGACGCGGCTGAACCGGCCGTGCTCCTCACGCCAGGCGATGATCTTGGCGGCCGTGACCGGGCCCACCCCTGGCAGGGTCTCCAGCTGGGTCGACGTGGCGGTGTTGAGATCGACCGACGCGGTTGCGCCGTCGGTCGTCCCCCGCCCCTCCCCTCCTGCTGGGCCGCCGGCGCGCACCTCACTCCGCCCCCCGGACGGGCCGCCGACGACCAGCTGCTGACCGTCGGTGAGAGGCTGTGCCAGATTGAGGTCGCCCAGCTCGGCGCCGGCACGCAGTCCGCCGGCCGCCTCGATGGCGTCCTGCACCCGGGAGCGCTCCGGCAGGCGGACCAGCCCCGGACGCTTCACCGCACCGAGCACATGGACGACCAGGGTGGCGGCCGGGCTCGCGCGGGAGGTCGCGGACGTCGGACCCGACGTCTCCTCCGACGCCCCGGTCGACGGACTCCGCTGGGTGGAAACGGCCGCGGCCGGCAGCGCCACCGGTTTGGCCCGCAGGACGGCCCAGCCGGCGAGCGCGATCGCCAGCACGCCGATCGTGCCGATCACCGCCAGGTGGATGGCGGTGAACGGCGGCCACCGCAGCCCCCGCCTCGCGTCCGCGGGCTGCGGGTCGGCCACTGGTTCATCGAGGTCGGGTTCAGGTTCGGACGGGCGATCGGCTCGACGCGGAGCCCGCTCGGCCAGGAGTCGCTCCAACCGCTGCTCGACCAACCGAGCGAGCTCCGGGTCGACCCGGTCGCGTCGTCCTCCCACACCAGGACGCTAAGGACGGAGCCCGGCGCCGGAGCGGCCGACTGATCGCCTGTTGATGACCGATTCGCCGCACGCACCGCGGCTGGGGAAAACTCAGATTCGCGAAGACACGACGACGCCGAGGGTGCCGGGGCCCACGTGGACGCCGAGGACCGCACTCATCTCTGCCACGACGAGATGCGGTCTCGGCTGTCCAGCATTGGCCATCCGGGCGATCAGGCGCTGCCCCAACGCGGTCGCGGCCTCCGCATCGTCGAGGTGGTGGACGGCGAACTCCACTTCGCCGTCCCGGGCCGCCTCCGCACCCCCGGTCACCGCCAGGTCCTCCAGCCGGCTGAGGGCCTTGGCCGCCGTCCTGACCCGCTCGTACGGCCGGATGACGCCGTCGGCGACGGTGAGCAAGGGTTTGACCGCCAGCGCCGACCCGAGCAGGGCCTGAGCCGCGCCGATCCGCCCGCCACGACGAAGATGCTCGAGCGTTGGCACGTAGAAGTAGGCAAGAGACCGGCCGGCCCGCTCCCGGATCCGTTCCGCCACCAGGTGCGGCGTCGCCCCAGCGGCCGCGGCCTCGGCTCCGGACAAGGCGGCGTAGCCGAGGGCCATGGCCAGCGGTACGGCTGTCCACCACGGTGACCGGGAGCGGCGCGGAGCGGGAGGCCAGCAACGCCGCGTCACAGGTGCCCGAGATGCCGCCGCTGAGATGCACCGACACCACAGCTTCGGCACCTTGTTCGGCGGCCTCGCGGTAGCACGTCGCGAAGACGTCCGGCGACGGTCGGGAGGTGGTGACCCGGCGACCGGCGCGCAGGGCCGCCGCCACGTCGGCGCCGGTCGCTCCCGGAGCGCCTTCGGGCGTGCTGACACCGTCGAGGACGACCTGTAGCGCGATGATCTCGATCCCGGCCTCGCGGGCCTGGCCGGGAGCCAGGGACGCCGTAGAGTCTGTGACCACTACGACGCCTCCCATGGCGTCAGAGTAGGACACCACCGGTCGACGATCCGAGCACGAGGCGGGCACGTGTGTTGGCGTCGGGGCGCCGAGCGAGGAGACCAATGGCCATGCCTTCGCGTCGGGTCTGGCGGGCGGCCCCCGCGACCCTGGCGGTGGTCGGCCTGTTCTGTGTCGCCGCCGGAGTGTGCATCCCGGTTCTCGCCTACCTGGTCCTGCTCCGTGAGCAGAGCCCCGCCGTCCCGATCTTCCTCGTGGTCCTGGCCGTCTTCGCCCTCGGCTACGGCTGGCGATTCGGCCTCCACCCCAGTCTGCGGGCCGACGAGCACGGCGTGGTCGTGAACAACCCCGGTCGACGGGTTCGTTTCGGCTGGTCGGAGATCACCGTGCTCGCCCCCGGCGGGAACGGTCTGGTCGTCGGATCCGAATCGGATCGGGCGGAGGCGTGGTGCATCCAGAAGTCCCGCTGGGCCGCCCGACGGGGACGCCGGACCCGAGCCGACCGGATCGTCGACGAGCTGTGCGAGCTCCAGGACCAGTACGACCCCCCGCTGGAGGACGACGAAACCGGGATCCGGATCCGGCGGGCGCGCTGGCACGAGTACGGATTGCTGACCCGGATCGAACGTTCAGCCAGCAAGGCGGCCCTCGGCCACGTCTTCCCCGCAGCGGAGTATCCGTATCCGACGGTCGCGGTTCGCCGGCGGTGGCGGCGGCTGCTCCGTGACCGGATGATCCAGATCCGGATCCTCGAGCACTGGGAAATCGAAAGAATCGAGACCCCGGTGGGCCTCGTCGCCTTCGAGACCGCCGGAACCATCAGACACCTGGCGATCGTGCCGCGAGCAGTTCCGCCGCGGCTACGGCTCGCTGCTGCTCGAGTACGCGACGGAGGAGATCTTCGACAGCGGCGCGTCCGAGGCCCAGCTCTGGGTCCTGGTCGACAACACCGCCGCCCGCGCCTTCTACCGCCGTCGGGGTTGGACGGAGACCGGGCAGCGCGGGGAAGCCGAATATCCGCCGCACCCGGCCGAACTGATGATGGTCCGGCCGAACCCGACTGCCCCCCGCCGACGCTCATGACTCACCGGTTCGGCTGCGCGTCCTTGAGCCATCCGGCACCCTTGAGGGCGTGACCACGACGACGACCCGATCGCGGACCTGGGACAGTGTGGCCCCGGCGCGTCGGTTCCAGCCTCTGCTGGTCACCCTCGGGATCCTGGCGCTGATCCCGGCGCTGCTGGCCAGCGCCCTGCGGCTCTTCCCGCCGACCGAGGACGGCCCAGCCCTGCTGGCGTCGTTCGTCCCGTACGGCCTGTTCGGATACCTGCTCGCCGCACCGCTGCTGCTCATCGCGTTCTTCCGGGCCCGCGGCGGCCGGGCGGCTCTGGCGGTGATCACCGTCGGTTGCCTGGCCGGACTGACCTACCAGGCCTCCAGCGCGGTCAGCATGTTCGTGCCGGACGGCGGCCTGCGACCACGCCACCCTTCACCTTGATCAGCCTGAACATGCTCAACGGCATGGCCGATCCGGCCGGCCTGGCTCGCCAGGCCCAGCGAGCCGATGTCGTGGTGCTGGTCGAGGCCACCCCGGCCGGGGTGGCCCGTCTCGAGCGCTACGAGTGGAGCGAGCGCTTCCGCTACGTCGCCGGCGCCACCGAGGACGGTTCGACGGGGTCGGTGATCTATTCCCGCTTCCCGCTCAGCGACAGCGAGCCACTGCCCCGCTCGTCGTTCCAACAGTGGGCGGCCACGGCCGACGTGCCCGAGATCGGACCGGTGCGGATTCTGGCCGTCCATCCGTGCAACCCGTACTGCGGTAACAACGACTGGGCCAGGGAGCACGCCCAACTCCGGGCGGTGGCCGCGGCCCAGCGCGCGGACCGGCCGCTGATCCTGGCCGGCGACTTCAACGCGATCGACGACCACGGCCCGCTCCAGGCGCTGCGCCGCGACGGGCTGCGGAGCGCGACCGACGTCGCCGGCGCCGGCTGGCTGCCGACCTACCCCGCCAACAAGCCCGTACCGCCGTTGATCCCGATCGACCACGTCATGATCAACTCTCGGCTGACCGCGACGGCGGCCGGCACCTTCCGGGTCGGCGGGACCGATCATCTCGGCTTGCAGGTGACGCTGGCCGGCACCGGTTGAATTCCAGGCTGAGCCGTAGTCAGGCCGGGACGATGCTGACCAGCTTGGGGGCCCGGACGATGACCTTGGACACGTCCCGGCCGTTCAGCGCCCGGACGACCGATTGGTCGGTCAGGGCCAGCGCGCGCAGCTCCTCGTCGGAGATCTGCGGCGGCACCTGCAGCCGGGCCCGGACCTTGCCCTGCACCTGTACCACGCAGGTGACCGCGTCGGTGACCAACAGGGACTCCTGCACGACCGGCCAGCTCGCGTTCGCCACCGACGGGCTGTGGCCTAGCTGGACCCACATCTCCTCCGCGACGTACGGCGACACCAGGCTCAAGGTCACGGCGACCACCTCGGCCGCCTCCCGCACCGCCGGATCGCCAGCCCCGGCTCCGGTGTCGATGGCCCGCCGGGCGGCGTTGACCAGCTCCATGATCCGGGCCACGGCCACGTTGAACCGCTGGCCGTCCAGGCACTGGCGGATCTCGGCCAGCAGCCGGTGCGTCTCTCGACGCAGCGTGCCGTCGCCCCGGGATGGATCGGCGCCCACCGGTGCGACCACCTCCGACGCCAAGCGGTAGGCCCGCTGCAGGAACCGCAGGGACCCGGCGGGCGACAGGTCGGCCCAGTCGATGTCTTCCTCCGGCGGCCCGGCGAACACGACGGTCAGCCGGATGGCATCGACCCCGAACTGGTCGATCTGGGCCCCGAGATCCACCCCGTTGCCCAGCGACTTGCTCATGGACCGGCCCTGGTTGATCACCTGACCCTGGTTCAGTAGCCGCCGCATGGGTTCGACGAAGCTGATGATGCCCATGTCGTACAGCACCTTGGTGAAGAATCGCATGTACAGCAGGTGCAAGATCGCGTGCTCGACCCCGCCGACGTATTGATCGACCGGCATCCAGCGCTCGACGTCAGCCGGATTGAAGGGCCCGCCTCGGTAGCCGGGCGAGCAGTAGCGGAAGAAATACCAGGACGAATCGACGAAGGTGTCCATGGTGTCGGTGTCCCTGCGCGCCGGACCGGCGCACTCCGGACAGGACACGTTGACCCACTCATCCGCGGCCGCCAGCGGCGAAGTTCCCTTCGGGGCGAGATCGGTGCCCTTCAGGTAGGGCAACTCCACGGGCAGTTGATCATCGGGCACCGGCACCTCCCCACATCGCTCGCAGTGGATGATCGGGATCGGGCAACCCCAGTAGCGTTGTCGGCTCAGCAGCCAGTCGCGCAGCCGGTAGGTGACGGCGGCCCGCCCCTTTCCGTCCGCCTCCAGCCGGCCGATGATCTTGGCCACACCGGCGCCCTTGTCGGTCAATCCGTCCAGCGGTCCGGAGTTCACGTAGCGGCCGTCGCCCGGCGTGGCGATCCCCGAGCTCGCCGGATCCTCGTCACCGGTGGCCACCACTTCGCGCACCGGCAGCCCGAACGCCCGGGCGAAGTCCAGGTCGCGTTGATCATGAGCCGGCACGGCCATGATCGCGCCGGTACCGTACTCGGCCAGCACGTAGTCGGCGGCGTAGATCGGGATCTGCTCGCCGTTGACCGGATTTGTCGCGTGCACCCCCAGGAAGACGCCCGTCTTCTCCCGCTCGGTCGATTGCCGTTCGATCTCGCTCGTCTGCTTCGTCTTCTCCAGGTACGCCTCGAACTCCGCCCGCCGCTCCGAAGTGACGATCTCTGTGGCCAGTGGTGCCTCGGGGGCGACCACGAAGAACGTGGCCCCGAACAAGGTGTCCGGCCGGGTGGTGAACACGCTGACCGTACGGCGCTCGCTCCCGGAGCCTGTCGAAGGGCTGTCGATGGCGAAGTCGACGTACGCGCCCTCCGATCGCCCGATCCAGTTGCGCTGCATGGCCAGGACCCGGTCGGGCCAACCGCCCTCCAGCGAACCCATGTCGTCCAGCAGGCGTTCGGCATACTCGGTGATCTTGAAGTACCACTGGGTCAGCCGGCGCTTGGTGACCGGAGAACCACAGCGTTCGCAGAGCCCGGCGACGACCTGCTCGTTGGCCAGCACGGTCTGATCCTGGGGACACCAGTTGACGAAACTCGCCTTGCGATAGGCCAATCCGCGTTCGCGAAAGCGCAGGAACAGCCACTGGGTCCATCGGTAGTAGTCGGGGTCGGAGGTGTGCAGCCGCCGCGACCAATCCAGGCTCAGTCCGTAGCGCTTGAACGACGTCGCCTGGGTCTCGATGTTGGCGTACGTCCACTCAGCGGGATGGGTGCCGCGGGCGATGGCGGCGTTCTCCGCCGGCAGTCCGAACGAGTCCCAGCCGATGGGATGCATGACGTCGAAGCCGCGCAGCCGCCAGTAGCGGGCCACCACATCGCCCATCACGAAGGCTTCCGCGTGTCCCATGTGCAGGTCGCCGGACGGGTACGGAAACATGTCCAGCACGTAGCGACGCTCGGTCTGACCATCGTCGGCGGGCGCGAACGTCTGGTCCTCGTCCCAGAAGGCCTGCCAGCGCTCCTGCGCCGCCGCGGCGTCGTACGTCGAACGGCTGCCGGCGCGTGGCTCGATCGCCTGCGCCTCAGTTCGCTCTGCCTGCTCGGTCATTGTCTCAATTCCGTTGTCTCAAGCTCATTGTGCAATCACTGTCTTCTTCCTCAGAACACGTTTCGGCCGCCGGTCACGGGCATGAAAAAGCCCCTCTGGGTGCCCGTGGCACGAGGGGCTGCCGCGCAGAACTCTGCGCGGCTACCTAAGGAGGGCGGCATCACAGTGCATGGCCCTCAGGCTACCGCAACGAGTGGCCGCCGGCCTGCGCGTTTGCGGTCCGCGCGGTGCGGGTCAGGCCGTGATCCGTCCGGTGACGAACCTCGCCCGGTCCGCTGCCTGGCGACCGGCCTCCCATCCGTAGGCGTCGAAGGAGCGAGGGCCACGCGAACTGGTGTTCGGGAACAGCCGGTCGAATTCGGCTTGAACGGCTTGCTCCTGAGCACGCAGCACCGTGACCAGTTCCGATCCGTATGAGGCGGTCGCCCCGGCACTGGCGTCAGCGAGCCGCTCGCCGATGCGCACGGCGTAGGCGGTGAGGAACGCCATATCCACCGACTCCAGATGCACCACCCGGGTCCGGTTCGCCTGTCCGACAGCGTTGAGCAGGCTGACCTTGGTCGAGATGTAGGGGCTGTGCAGGCGGATCCGCCGAGTGATCACCGTGACGTCATCGACCACCTGATGCAGCATCGCTTCATCGATCGCGTGCCGGGTCATCAGATCCTGTGCCTTCGCCGTGAGGAGTTCTGCCTCGCCGCCGAACTGGGTCGCTTCCGCCTTGGCCAAGAGAGCGCGAACGCGGTTCAGCACCTTCTCGCGTTCGACGGGCATCTCCGACCGCGGAGTCCGGCGGATCGTCCGTCCCCAAGCCGAGGGCGGCAGGTCCGAGCTCGGAAGCGCCGGTAACCACTCGAGCGTTCGGGCGAGGACCTCGAGCAGGTAGGTCAGTTGCATCGCATCCAGAGGACGGCGTTGTCGAGGAATGTCGGCGTCGAGGGCCACCCAATGGTCCCGCCACACCCGGGGCGCTCGCTGATCGGCTCGAAGCCCGCCGGTCTGATCGCGGACGGACTCGGCCGCCAACGGCACGAGTTCGGGGTCCACCTTGCGCACCGCGTGCACGATGTCGAGCGGTAGCCTCGCTCCCACAACAGGCCGAGCCGGAGGAACACCCGTTCGACCAGACACCGGGTCTGCTCTCGAAGCCTGCTGCCTCAGCTTCCAGCGGTTGTCGTCGGTCATTCGTAGGGTGGCGACCATGACCGAGACGCAGCACCGAACCGATGCGTTCTTCGAGCGCTACCAGAGCGCTTTGCTGGCCCGCGACGAGAAGGCCATCGCGGAGATGTACGCCATCCCGTCGTTGATCTTGTTTCCGGGCCAGTCCCTCGTCGTGACCGCGCCGGAGCAGACCGAGCGGTTCTTTGCGATGGCCTGGGGTCAATACGACGGAGTCACAGCGGTCGATCGAGCGATCGAGATCATGGGCGAGGCGCCCGGGACCGTCTGGGCCGTCGTCACCTGGACGTACGACGGCAGCCCGCGCGAACGCTTCTGCTACCAGCTGGTGGAGGGACTTTCCGGCTACCAGATCGCCGTCCTCACGCCCATGATCTGACGGTCGATCCTCCAGAACGCGGGGGCACGGCACCCCCATGCCGGCCGCGGCCACCGCTATCCGACGCCTCGCTCTTCGCTAGGGCGAGCGAGCGGAGCTCCTGCGCTGCGACGACCGCGGGCCAGTTCCGTGGCCAGCGCGTCCAGCGGCTGCCGGAACGGGTCCGCGAACTGCTCGAACCAGGTTGCCGCGGCCGCCAGGGACTCCTGGTCGACGCGGTAGAACCTCTTCGCCCCCTCGGGCCGGACGACTGCCAGACCGGAATCTCGCAGCACCTTCAGGTGCTGGGAGATCGCCGGTTGGCTGATCCTGAACTGGGCGCCGACCAACTCGCCGATCCCGCCCGCAGTGACCTCGCCCGCACCCAGGATCTCCAGGATCCGGCGGCGTACCGGGTCGGCCAGCACCTCGAACGGGTGCACAGGTCACTCCGTTGCGGTGTAGAAGGCCGCGGTCCGCTCCGCTGCGGCCCGGGCCGCCTCGGGATCTCCGCCCGCCTCGATGTCGGCCGCCGCCCAGGCGTCGCTGCTGGCGGCCACGAACGCCCGTCCCTCGGGTGAGCTGACGAGCTCTGTCCCCTGCTCCGGACGCAGATCGGGCCCACCGGTCAGGTGGTTGGCCAAGCCCAGGAAAGAGAGGTCCCAGCCCACCCCGACCGCGCCCGGACCGTACTCTCCCCAGCGTTCCGGGTCGAGATAGGCGACGTGCTCGAGCTCGATCCGGGTGCGGTCACCCAGGTCGGTGAGCCGCAGTTCCAACCAGCTCACGTCGCCACCGAACTCCCAGGTCAAGGACGCGCGCTCCGGTTTCTGGCAGGCCAGCACCTGGCCGCCGGCGTTGCCCGCGAACTGATACCGACCACCCACCGACAACTCACCGGTCACCGGCAGGAACCAGCGCGGCAACCGCTCCGGATTCGTGAGGGCGTCCCAGACATCGTCGATGTCCGCCGGATACTCCTGGCTGGCCACCACCGCACGCGTCGGCCGGCCGTCCCGTTCTCCCGCCTTCACGGAACGTCCGACGGCAGCTGCCTGAACAGAAAGATCCACGATCCACCTCTCGATGTGAAATTAAGATTAGACTAATATAATGCAAGACTTAAGTCAAGAGTCGGTTTCTCCGGCTCACAGCAGGCCGTAGGGTCAACAACGTGACACTCGGCATGGGCGAGAGCGGGCGGCGATGACCTGGCTGGTGACCGGCGGAGCGGGCTACATCGGATCGCACGTGGTCCGGGCCTTCGCCGCTGAGGGCATCGCCCCGGTGGTGATCGACGATCTGTCCAGTGGGCACCGCGAGTTCGTCCGGCCCGACGTGCCGTTCTATCGCGGCAGCGTGGGCAACACCGACCTGTTGCGGCACATCCTGGCCGCTCACCAGATCCGTGGTGTGGTCCATCTGGCCGGCTTCAAGTACGCCGGAGTCTCGGTCAGCCGTCCGCTGCACACCTACACCGAGAATGTGACCGGCATGATCGCTCTCCTCGACGCCATGGCCGAGCGCCAGGTCGACAAGATCGTGTTCTCGTCCAGCGCCGCGGTGTTCGGGACGCCCACCGACGAATTGGTCACCGAGGACAGCGCGACGCGGCCGGAATCCCCGTACGGTGAGTCGAAACTCATCGGCGAGTGGCTGTTGCGCGATCAGGCTCGCGCCGCCGACCTGGCCCATACGTCGCTGCGGTACTTCAACGTGGTCGGCTCCGGATATCCGGATCTTCGCGACACCAGTCCCCACAATCTGTTCCCGTTGGTCTTCGATCAACTGGTGGCCGGCAAGACGCCGTACATCAACGGCGACGACTATCCGACACCCGACGGAACCTGCGTCCGCGACTACATCCACGTCTCTGATCTGGCGGTCTCCCATGTCGCCGCCGCCCAGGCGCTCGACGAGGGCCGGGCGTTGGAGGCGGTGTACAACCTGGGCAGTGGCACCGGCCTGTCCGTGCGGGAGATCATGGATGCCGTCGCCCGAGTGACCAAGATCGACTTCACTCCGGAGGTGCACCCGCGCCGACCGGGAGACCCGGCGCAGATCGTCGCCACCGGCGAGCTGGCCCGGCGTGATCTGGCCTGGGACATGCGGCACACCGTGGACCAGATGGTCGCCTCAGCCTGGGTGGCCCGCCAGGAGGCAGCGACCACCTAGCCCTCACGCCGACGTCGTGGATTACTTCGGGTCAGGAAAGGTCAAGAAACACGGTCGTCACATTCGGGGCGCGGATTGTCATGAGCCCGTAACCGACCGCACCTTCCGTGCAACACAGGTCTTGCAGAGTTCTGCGTAACCTCGCGCGTCCACCGGATCCAGCGCAGTGAGGCCACTCACACCGTCCAGTCTCCTTCACCGAAAGAAGAAGCATGACACCACTCGAACTCAATTCAGGCGATACCGCCTGGATGCTGACCTCGGCGGCGCTGGTGTTGCTCATGACACCGGGCCTGGCGCTCTTCTACGGCGGCATGGTCCGCGCCAAGAGCGTTCTCAACATGATGATGATGAGCTTCGGGGCCCTGGCTCTCATCTCCGTCCTCTGGGTCCTCTACGGCTACTCGTTCGCGTTCGGCAACGACATCGGCTACGGCCTGCTCGGAGATCCGGGCGAGTTCCTCGGTCTCGCCGGCCTGATGACCGATGATCCTGAAGCCACATACCCGGCGATGGCCTTCGTCGCGTTCCAGGCCGTGTTCGCCATCATCACCGTTGCCCTGATCTCGGGCGCCATCGCCGACCGCGCGAAATTCGGCACCTGGCTGATCTTCTCCGGCATCTGGGCCTCCCTGGTCTACTTCCCGGTCGCCCACTGGGTCTTCGACTTCACGTTGACCGACGACAACGACGTGGTCACACACGTCGGCGGCTGGATCGCCAACAACCTCAAGGCGCTCGACTTCGCCGGCGGCACTGCTGTGCACATCAACGCCGGTGCGGCCGGTCTCGCGCTGGCCATCGTGCTGGGGCGGCGGGTCGGCTGGAAACGCGACCCGATGCGACCGCACAACCTGACCCTGGTCATGCTCGGGGCCGGTCTGCTGTGGTTCGGCTGGTTCGGCTTCAACGCCGGGTCCGCGGTCTCGGCGGGCAACACCGCCGCGGTGGCCTTCGTCAACACTCTGGTCGCCGCCGGCGCCGCCACCCTCGGTTGGCTCATCACCGAACGCATCCGCGACGGCCACCCGACCTCGCTCGGCGCCGCCTCCGGCGTGGTGGCCGGTCTGGTGGCGATCACGCCGGCCGCCAACTCAGTGAGCCCGATCGGCGCGATCGTCCTCGGCCTCATCGCCGGTGCGCTCTGCGCCCTGGCGGTGGGCCTGAAGTACAAGCTCAACTACGACGACTCGCTCGACGTCGTCGGCGTCCACCTGGTCGGTGGCCTCTGGGGCACCCTGGCCATCGGCTTTCTGGCGACCGAGGCGGCTCCGGCCGGGGTCAACGGCCTCTTCTACGGCGGCGGGGTCGACCAGCTCTGGCGGCAGGCCGTCGGCGCGTTCGCGGTGCTGATCTTCAGCTTCGTGCTCACCCTGGGGATCGGCTTCCTGCTGCAGAAGACCATCGGCTTCCGGCTCAACGAGGACGACGAGTTGGAAGGCGTGGACAATACCCAGCATGCGGAGACCGGCTACGATCTCGGCACCCTGGGGGCCATCGGACGCGGTGTTGCCTTCGGCGGCAGCTCTCGCACGGAAGAGCCCGCCAACTCTGATCAGGAGGTCAAGGCATGAAGCTCGTAACCGCGATCATCAAGCCCCACATGTTGGACGAAGTGAAAACCGCGCTGGAGTCGTTCGGCGTCGAAGGGATGACGGTCAGCGAAGCCCAGGGCTTCGGTCGCCAACGTGGTCACACCGAGGTCTACCGCGGCGCCGAATACACCGTTGATCTCGTACCGAAGGTGAGACTTGAGGTGCTCGTAGACGACGAGGATGTCAAAGACATCATCGACGTCTTGGTCAAGAGCGCCCGGACCGGCCGAATCGGTGACGGCAAGGTCTGGTCCGTTCCCGTGGACGACATCGTCCGCGTTCGAACGGGTGAGCGCGGGCTGGACGCGCTCTGAAACTTGACCTAACCAGCGAGCGTCTCAACGTCGCGATCCGGTCCCCGTGGGAAACCACGTACGGGCCGGATCGTCGGCGTTATATGAGCGACTGCGTCGAGCAGGCGCTGAAGGACCTGTGGACCGCGGCCGACGGTCCCTCCGGCGGAGCGGCGCTGGCAGCGGTAGGCAGCCTGGCCCGCCGCGAACTCGGCCCGCGGTCCGACATCGACCTGGTCCTGCTGCACAACGGCCGCAATCGCCCACAGATCAACGCTTTGGCCGAGAAGCTCTGGTATCCCCTCTGGGACGCCCGGGTCCGACTCGATCACTCCGTCCGTACGCCGGCGGAGTGTGCTGACGTGGCCGGGAGGGAACTGAGCGCCGGGGTCGGCCTGCTCGATCTCCGGCTGATCAGCGGGGACGCCGACCTGGTCTCCGGCGCCCGCACCGCCCTGTTCAACACCTGGCGAAACAACGCCCGGAAGCGGCTGCCGGAGCTGCTGGGCGCACTGGATGAGAGACTGGCCAGCTTCGGTGACGCGGCCTACCTGCTCGAACCGGACCTGAAGGAGGCTCGCGGCGGACTGCGGGACATGATCATGCTCCGAGCCCTGGCGGCGACCTGGCTGACCGACCGGCCGCACGAGGGCATCCACGATCCGTACGAGCGGCTGCTGGACGTGCGCGACGCCCTGCACATCACGTCCGGTCGTACCCTCGATCGCCTGCTGGCCGCCGAAGTCGACGACGTGGCCCGACTTCTCGGCTTCTCCGAAACCGACGAACTCCGCCGCGAGATCAGCCTGGCGGCCCGCCGCATCGGGCACGCGGTCGACATCACCTCCCGGGCGGCCCGGCAGGCGATCGTGCCGGAGCGGCGGGTGCTGTCCTTCGTCCGACGGGAACGCAAACCGGTCTACGAGCAGGCGCCATACGGGTTGATCGTTCACCAGGGCGAGGTCGGGTTGGACCGGCTGACCACACCGGACCAGCCGCTGCTCGGCCTGCGGGCGGGGGCGCTCGCCGCCCAACGGGGGCTGGTGCTCTCCCCCGTCACGGCCAACAACCTGGGGGCGCACGCTCCGCCCATCGCGGCGCCCTGGCCGGAGGAGGCCCGGGAAGCGTTGTACGGGATGCTGTCCGCCGGCCACGCCCTGCTGCCCGGTCTGGGAGTCGCTGGATCTGGCCGGATGCATCGTCCGCTGGATCCCCGATTGGGCCCGGATCAGCGCGCAGCCGCAACACAACCCCATCCACCGCCACACCGTGGACCGGCATTCGGTCCAGTGCGCCGCCGAGGTGCACAAGGACCTGACCCAGGTGGAACGACCGGACCTGCTGTTGCTGGCCTGCCTGCTGCACGACATCGGCAAGGTGCGGGGCGCGGGCGCCGACCACGCCGCGGTCGGCGCCCCCATCGCCCGGCGGGTGGCCGAAACCATGGGTCTGGTCGAGCCCGATGTGGCGGTGATCGAGCGCCTGGTTCGACACCACCTGACCCTGGCCGAGCTCGCCACCCATCGAGACCACGCTGATCCCGCCACCCTGGCGACCCTGGTGGACGCGGTCGACGGCCGGTTGGAGATGCTGAACATGCTGCGCCTGCTCACCGAGGCCGACTCCCGCGCCGCCGGACCCGCTGCCTGGTCGCCGTGGCGGGCGCAGCTGATCAACGCCCTGGCCGACCGCGCCGAGGGCCAGCTGATCGGTGAGGAGCGCGAAAGCCAGACCACCGAACTGGTCGACCTGGGCCTGGCCCGTTCGGTGCGGCTGGACGGCCGACCCCGTGTCCGGTTCGAGTCCAAGCCCGGTGGGATGCAGATCGTGATCGCCGCGCGAGACCGACTCGGCTTGTTCAGCGAGGTCGCCGGTCTGCTGGCCTCACACGCGGTCTCGGTTCGCTCGGCGGTGCTGAACACCGTCGAGGGAGTCGCCGTCAACACCTGGCGGGTCGACAAGCAGGTGGCGGCGGACCTCCCGGATGCGGCCTTCCTCGTCAAGCAGATGGAGCGGCTCGAGGCGGGCGATGCCGACGTCTTGCGGGCGGTCCGCCGACGCGAGGCCCGCGCGCAGGCACGTCACCCGGGAACGCCGTTCGTCGCCGTGATTCCGGATGCGAGCGAGACGGCCGCGGTGGTCGAGCTTCGGGCGGGCGACCGCAGCGGACTGCTCTATGCGTTGGGGCAGTCGCTGACGGCGGAACGACTCTCCGTCCGTTCCGCCCACATCTCCACCTTGGCCGGGCAGGCCATCGACACCTTCTATCTGACTGAAGTGGACGGCAGCCGACCGTCCGACGAACGCGTCAACCGAACCCTGGATGCCCTAACCGCGGCGGCCGGCGCCTGATCGGTGGTCCTGGTCAGCTCCGGGTCGCCACGAGGTCGTCCACCTCGGCAGCCGTTGGCGGCTGAGCCCCCCGGCGCGAACACACGATCGATGCCGCGGCGGCGCCCCTGGTCAAGGCGGTCTCGACGTCGGCTCGCCGACCGACGTAGGCGTCCAAGAACCCGGCCATGAACGTGTCGCCGGCGCCGACCGTGTCCACCACCTGGGTGGGGAAACTCTTGACCATGGTCCGATTGCCGTTTGCCTCGACCGTGGCGGCGCCTTCGGCGCCGAGGGTGACCACCCCGACCGGGTAGCCGTACTGCTCCACCCAGTCCGCCATCGCCTCCACCGGGTCCGCAGACACCCCGGCGGTCTCGGCCAGGAATTCGACGTCGACATCGCTGGCCTTGAGGATGCCGCGGTGCTGGCCGACGACCCGCAGCCACGGCTTCACCTTGTCCCAGTACAGCGCTGGGTCATCGATCACCGAAGGCCGGACGTTGATGTCGTAGGACATCCCGGGGCTGACTTCGCGAGCCCAGTCGAGCAGCACCTCTCCCCCGGGATCGATCACGCAGGCCAGTGAGGCGATGTGCAGCCAGTCCGAGGAGTTCAACGCCGGCAGATCGTCTTGCTGCCAGCCGAAGTTTGCCGTCTCCGCGAAATGAAAGGTGTAGCTCGCGGCACCCTCGGCGTCGAGGCTGACCACCGCGATCGAGGTCGCCTGGGAGGATTCGGTGGCCAGGTCCAGCGACACCCCGGCCCCTTCGATGTGCCCCCGCAGCTGCGCCCCGAACGAGTCCGACGACAGTCGGCCGAGGAAATGAGTGTCCGCCCCCAACCGACCGAGGGCCACGGCGCTGTTCATCGGGCCTCCAGCGGACAGAGCCAGCCAGGTCGAGCTGAACGTGTCCCCGTCCCCGGCACCGGTCTCGTCCCCTGCGGGCACCAGATCGATCAGCGTTTCCCCGCACACCACGAAGCGGACCGAACCAGAAGTCATGGCGCCTAACCTAACGGCCACGGGAGCCGAACAGGAGCTCCGGGTCGACGGGGATCCGAGCCGACAGCTCGTCCCAGCGCGACTGGCGGAACGGCACGCCAACTGATGTCGCGGCAGACCTGGAGCAGCGTGTACTCCGGCGCGAGCCGCTCGAGCCGGTCGATGCAGCAGTTGAGGAGGGCCCCGTTGCCCGAGAGCCAGCCGGCCATCGCCACCAGGCCGAGGGGTCCCGGACTGAGTTCGTCGATGGTCCGTGACAACACCCGTCGCCACAGGGCCAGGTGCTGGTCCGCCTCCCGCCTGCTCATCGAGGCCCAGGCGGCGTCCCGGACAGGCAGGTCGAGGCACAGGGCCGCCAGCTCCGCGCAGTCACGATCGGTCAAGACGTCGGGGCAGGGAAGGGCTGTCCGCAGCAACGTAGCCATCCGGCGCTTGCGCAGCCGGCGGTCGACACCGACCAGTTCCGCCACCGCCTCGGCCGCGAGGTCGGCCAGTGAGTCGAGCTCCGGCGGGGGCGGGCCGGTCACCATCGCCTGCAACGCGCTCCGGTCCGCGGCGGCGCTCATCCCGGCCAAGACGGCCTCGGCGCACAGCGGATGGGCCGATATGTCGTATGGCGTGCCCTCTGGAGGGCAGCACGCGCCCGGGCAGGCGAGGGACCACCAGCGCTCCGGGCCGACCACGAGCACGTCGAGCAACTGCAGGGGGCTGTCGGTCATGAATCGCTCGAGAACGGCGCGCCCGGCGTGGTCGGCACCGTAGGCCAGCAACACGACCGACCCGGCCCGGCTCTGCCGGCCCAGAGCCGATATGTCCTGGACCAGATCGTCGATCGCCTCCGGACTCGGCAGATCGACCCGGGCCGTCAGACCGACCCGTCCCCCGTCGAAGAAGAGGGCGACGAGCGAGTCAGAAGGATGAAAGCCCAGCAGGTACGGAACGACGGCGATGAAGTCCTCCGGAGTCCGGATCGACAGGCGCTTCGGCGTTCGTCTCATGACCAGATTCTGAGGACGAGGGCAGCGATTCGTTCAGCGCCGTTGCGGACCTGTGGACGGTGCTCCGCCGGCAGCCGAGGCCTGTGGATGCCGACCCTGCGACTTGGCCGATCCGGGAGTACCGTGACCAGATGACGGAGCCCGAGGAGACGCCGGGGATGGGTTCCCATTCCAGCGGGCCGGCCTTCCTGCCGTGGTACGTCTCTCCCCCTCCGACCGATTCGGGGACCGAAACCGCCCGATCCGCCCTCGACCAGTCGTCGGCGGCCTTCCGACCGCCGAGGAATCGCTGGCCGGCCGTGATGACGGTGCTGGCAGTGCTCATCGTCGGGGTCGTGGTGGCCGTCTCGACCGTCGTCGCCCTGCGCGAGGACCGTCGCCCGGTGGCCAGCCGGATCGTGAGTCCCCGCTCCCCGGCTGCGGTGCCGACCGATCGGATGGAGTTCGTCACGGGGACGGCCGACGGGGTGTTGATCGTGGCCGACCGGGTCTGGGCCTCCACGGGGGTGCGGCGACCGGCCTCCGGCAGCTACCTGCACGTCGAGGTCGAGCTGATCTGCCGGACCGGGCGCTTCGCCTACGGACCCGAAAACTTTTCTGCCTTCGATGCCGGCGGCGAGCTGTTCGAGGTCACCGACGCCGGTCGCTGGGGCACGCCGCTCGGCTACGGGATCCTCAGTGAGGGCGAGTCGGTGCGGGGCACCATCGCGTTCGATCTGCCGCGCGGGGAGGTCACCCTGTTGATGAGCGACGACGCCTCCCAGGCCGTCACTGCGCTCAAGATCCCGGACTGACCTCGGGCAGACACCTCTAGGCTTCCGACCGTGGCGGAAGTGGAACAGCTGATCGTGGCCGGCCGGGAGGTCGTCCGGATCAGCTCCGATCAGCTGCGCCTCGACATCGTGCCCGGTCTGGGCGGTACGGCCGTATCACTGGTGCGGCTGGAGGACGAGACCGAGCTGCTCTGGCCTTCTCCCTGGGGGCTGCGCCACCCCGACGCGTATCGGCTGCCCGGGACCGCCGAGAACACCATGCTCGACAGCTTCCCGGGCGGCTGGCAGACCATCTTCCCCAACGGAGGCGATTCGGCAACGGTCAACGGCGCCGAGTGGGGTTTCGACGGAGAGGCCCGGGTGGCCTGGTGCGACTGGCAGCAGGCCGGTTCGTCGTTGATCTTGACCAGTCGGCTCACCCGCTCCCCCTTCCAGCTGACCAAGATCATTTCCGTACAGGACGACGAGATCACCGTTGGCGAAACGGTCAAGAACGTCGGAGACGACCATCTCGACGTCATGTGGGGGTCCCAGCTGATTCTCGGCGCCCCGTTGGTGGGCCCCGACACGACCATCGATGCCTCGGCTACGCTCGTGCATCCCGACGCACGTCAGACCCCGGACGCCGGCTACGACGACATCCTCCCCTGGCCCCGGTCCTACGGGCCGGGCGGGATGATCAACCTTCGTTCTGTGCCCCCGTCGGACCAGCAGAGCACGCGATCGGCGTACCTCTCGGATTTCAGTACCCCCGCGGTCAGGGTGACCAATCCCCGAGTTGGCCTCCGGGTCGACCTCAGCTGGGACGGCGCCGTCTGGCCGCACCTGTGGTACCAGCTGGAGACCGGCGGCCGCCGGGGCTATCCGTGGTTCGGGGCCGCCTATTTCCTGTCTCTGACTCCGAGCAGCAGCTGGCCGGCGCTCGGCGTCCACGAAGCGCGGCGGGTGTCCGCCAGCACCCTGCGGATCTATCCGGGGGCTGCCCGCACGTCCCATTTCAGCGTGCGGGTATCGCGTCCGGCGTGAACGCCGGTGTCAGGCCGCCCAGCTGAGCTGACCGGAGCGACCCACGAACGCGCGAGCGCGGGTCAGCCAGTCGTCCACCTCGGCCTGGACGGACCCCGCTCCGCCCGCATCCTGGTCGCCCACCGCGATCTGCCAGGCGATGTCGAGGGCCCGCAGACCCCGAAGCTCCGGATCGACGCGTCCTGGCCCGCCCCCACGCCGGTAACCGAGCAGGAAGTACTCGCTCAGGACGTTCTCCGAGACCCGCCAGACCGGGGCCAGCTGGGCGATGCTCTCCAACGCGCAGGCCACGTCCCAGCGGGGATCGCCGGCCCCCGCCGCGCCGAAGTCGACGAATCGCACCCGCAAACCTTCGCACGTGGCGATCACGTGCCGCGGGGCGATGTCGCCGTGGATCCAGCCCGACTCGGTCCAACGGTCCTCGGCCTGGCGAGCCGCCCGGCGGAGCGCCGGATCCGACGCCGCCACCCGCAACACCACGGCCGCGGCCTCAGGGGCGACCGTTCGCTGCGGCCAACGCGGGCCGGCGGCGAGCACCCATGGCCGCGGCGCTGCGGCCGGAGGTCGCGCGCCACGTTCGGTGTGCAGACCGGCTAGCGCCAGGCCCCAGGACTGGGCGACCTCTGCGAGATCGGCCGTCGTCCCGCGCAGGCGATGCAACGCCGATCCCGGGAGGGCCGAGGTCCACAGCATCGCCGCGTCGGCAAGCACCCGCGGGGCCAGCTCCAGGCCGGCGAGCTGGGCCAGAACGCCGCGCTCGGCCAGCGAACCGGAGGTTGCGACCTGCCGGTCGGTCTCCTTGACGTAGGCCACCGCCTGACCACCGACCAGCACTGCCTGCACCCCCCGACCGCCACTCGAGCGAGGTCGGGACGCGCGCCGGATCCTCACCTGACCCTCGCGCCGCTCGCGGGAACTGACCACCCCCACCGCGTGCGCCTCGGCGACCAGGGCGGCGTCTTCGTCGACGGTGTGGTCGCTCATCCGCACGACGCTCCCTTCCCGCAGGATGTTCCCTTCGGCGCCTGGGCTGGTTCCTCGGCGCCGTGTGACATGTATTCGGAGCCGACGACTCGCGTGGAGATACCACCAGGAGCTCCAGATCCGAGCGGAGAGTTGAACCGATCAGGCAGGCTGGAGGGGTGTCGAGTCCGCTGAGCAGCTCAGTCACCGGTCGCCGCAGCCCGACGGTCGGGGGTGCGGCCGCGATCATGCTGATCCTGCTGGCGGCCCTGTGGGTGCTGGAGTTCTTCGACCAGGCCAGCGGGAACCAGCTCGACCTCTACGGCATCGAGACCCGGGATCTGGATGGCCTGCCCCAGATCTTCACTGCCCCGTTCCTGCACGGCGGCTGGGAGCATCTCGTCAGCAATTCGATCCCGTTCGCACTGTTGGGCTTCCTGGTCCTGCTCGGCGGGACGGCGCGCTGGCTGCTCGCCTCCTTGATCAGCATCGTCTGTTCCGGTTTGGCTGCGTGGTTCCTGACCCCGGTCAACACGCTCGTGCTCGGCGCCAGCGGGCTCATCTTCGGCTGGTTGACCTACCTCGTCGCGCGGGGGATCTGGTCCCGCCAGATGTCCCAGGTCGTCATCGGGGTTCTGGTCCTGCTCTTCTACGGCGGGCTGATCTGGGGGGTGTTGCCCGGAGCAGCCGGAGTGTCGTGGCAGGCCCATCTCGGCGGGGCCGTCGGCGGCGTGTTGGCTGCCTGGCTGCTTCATCGGCGGTCCGTCGCGCGGCCGCGACCAGGGACTGTTCAGTACGCCCCGAAGCGCTGGTGAGCGGCCCCTCAGTCGAGATCGGGCGGATCGTCCAGGCTGCGCCTCAACTCCGCCAGCTGACGACGGGCGTGAGCGACGTTCTCTCGATCCTGGGGTGTGTGGCCGGAGAAGAAGCGCTCGAACCAGCTCGCCAAGGTCGACGCCGGCTCCTGCCCGAACGTGCCGGCAGAACCGGCGAGTTGGTGGGCTGAACGTACGGCCGCCTCTCGCTGGCTCAGGCTCAACGCGTCCGCCTCGAGGCAGCCCAACGCGTCCGACAGCTGTTCGGCCCGGACCAGATTCGCGCGCCGGGCATGAGCGCCGATGGAGGACAGTGCCGCACGCACCCGCCCGTCGCTGTCGACGTCGGACCTAGGCCGCTCGGTCAATCGCGCCACCCCAGAAGTTCGGAGATCTCGTCGGCCAGCGTCATCGGATCGAACGGTTTGGCGATGACCCCAACCAGGTTCGGCTCTGAGCCGCTCATGCTATCCCGATCGGGGACCTTGGCGGTCAGAAACACAATCGGGATGGCGCGGGTGACCGGATCCTCCTGGAACGAGGCGGCCGTACGGGGGCCGTCCATGCCCGGCATCATCACGTCGAGCAGCACCACGTCGGGAGGTTCGTCGCGAGCGACTCGTTGCGCGTCTGGGCCGTTGACCGCGGTCATGACGTGCCAGCCGCCCACCACCTCGAGGGCCACCTTGGCGACCTCTCGAATGACATCGTCGTCGTCGACGACGAGCACCTTGCGAGCCCGCAATAGCCTCACCTCGTCCGCGACGGCCGAGCCGGGATGGCTGAGCTTCTGCGCAGCCGTATCGTAGCGGTCGGCGATGGTAGCGTCGGCCTCATGCAGGGACATGCCGGTCCCCAGGCCGCCTTCCCCGCCACGGCGCACCGGCACTCCTGGATCCTGGCCCTCGTCGCCACCGCCGGTGTACTGGTGCTCGGGCTGCTGCTGACCAGCGGTCTGCCGCTGATGGTCCGACAGATCGCGAGCGGGCTGGCCCTTGTCGCGGCCGTGCTGGCCCTGGCGGCGAGCTGCCGGCGCCGGTACCGACAGAGCACGGGCCGTCGTCGCCGCGCCTGGTTGCTGTTCACTCTGGCTGCCCTCGCCGGCGCCGTGGCCAACTTCTGGGTCGCGGCCGAAGGTCTGACCAATCCGGGAGCGCGGGTGCCGGCGGGCGACATCTTGTTGATTGTCGCTCTGCTGCTCCTCGTCGTCGGGCTGGTCATCTACCCCTCGACCCCGCGGCGCGGAACTGATCTGACCCGGATGGTGCTGGACGGCGTCGTGCTCGGCGGTTCGGTCCTGCTGATCGCCGCCGACACCTTGTTCCCGCAGATCCTCGACCAGTCCGGGCCGAATGTCGCCGAGTGGGTCACGCCGCTGGTCATCCCGGTCATCGACCTCATCCTGGCCACCGTCGGCTGGTTGTTGTTCATCCGCAGCAGTCGTGCCGATCGGCCGACCCTGGCCATGGCGGCGAGCGCCTTCGCTCTGTTCGCAGTTTCCGATGGTATCTCCGCTGTGCAACGGGCCCAGGGGCCCTTCTCGTTCGGCACCGTCTTGGATCTGGGCTGGATCGCCGGCTACGCCCTGCTCGCGGTCGGAGTCTCGTGGTCGGTCCGTCCGCTGCCGGAGGGCACTGAGCCTTCGTTGGAACACTCCGCTGTGGCCGGAACCATGGTGATGTTCGGCATGCTGGTGATCGCTGCCTTTCTGCACCTCACCGGAGACGCCACGAGCCCAACGTCAGATGCCCTGCTCGTCCTCATTCTCCTCGCGGTTTCTGCCCGCCAGACGCTGCTCACCTTGGACAACGAGGTCCTCAGACGCGGACTGGAGCAACGGGTCATCGAACGCAGCGAGGAGCTGCGAGAGGTGACGCAGCGCACGGACCTGTTGGTGGACTCAGTCGCCGACGGTGTTTACGGGGTGAACGACCAGGGCATGGTGACCTTCGTCAATCCGGCTGCGATGACTGCCCTCGGTTTCCGCCGACGCGACATCCTGGGCCACCAGGCCCACGCTCTTTTTCATGATCACAATGCGGATCACTCCGAGTCCGACCCGCGCAACCGATCAGACGAGGATGCGTGCTACCTGACCGCGGTGATCACCAACGGCATCGCCATCAGTGGCGTCGAGGACGTCTACCGGGACGCCGAGGGACGACTGATTCCGGTCGAGGTCACCGCCAGCCCGCTGGCGCCGGATGCGCGAGTGCGGGGGGCCGTGGTCGTCTTCCGCGACGTCACCCAACGCCGGGAAGTGGACCGGCTCAAGAACGAGTTCGTCTCGATGGTCAGCCACGAACTCCGGACGCCCCTGACGGCCATCCGCGGATCACTCGGTCTGTTGGCCGGAGGTGCGCTTGGCGAACTGGCACCTCCGGCCACCAGGATGGTCGAAATCGCGATGGACAGCAGTCGGCGGCTGACCCGCCTGATCGACCAGATCCTCGATCTGGAACGGATCGAGTCCGGCACCTTGCCGCTGGAGATCGGCAACTACGCGGCCTCGGATCTGGTGCACGCGGCGATCGATCAGATCCGGATCATCGCCGAAGCAACCAGGGTGACGATCACCGCTACCGACCTGCCCGGCGTGGTGATCACCGATCCCGACCGCGTCGTGCAGACCCTGCTCAACCTTCTCGGTAACGCCGTCAAGTTCTCGCCGCCCAACGGGGAAGTCATCGTGTGCTCGATCGTGCACTCCGACATCGTCGAGTTCCGGATCCAAGATCAAGGCCGAGGCATCCCGGAGGAGAAGCTCGAGACGATCTTCACCCGCTTCGAACAGGTCGACTCCTCCGACGCCCGGGAGAAGGGTGGAACCGGATTGGGTCTGGCCATCAGCCGCAGCCTGGTCGAGCGGCTGGGTGGCCGGATCTGGGCCGAGAACCAGCCTTCCGGCGGTGCGCGTTTCAGCTTCGTGTTGCCGCGCTCGATCGAGCATCGAACGCAGATCGGGTCCGACCCGATACTCGATGACGCGAGCCTGCGTGCTGAACTCGACTCGAGATCCGATACCGGCGTCGAGGCCCACCACGCCAGGTAGCCTTCTCCCTCTGGCCAGTACTTCTGCTGGTCCCCGTCCAACGGAGAGGTGTGGGCCTTCGTGACCTCGTCCTACAGCGAGGCCGTGGGTGACCGAGCTGATCTCGAACACGGCGTGTATCCCGACGCGCACTCGCCGGTGACGATCACCGTGGAAACCGCCATCGACAACGAGCACGCCGAGACCTTCTACGAGCTCTACCTTGCGGCCTTCGGCCCGTTGCGGACGCGGGCCGCCGCCCGGCAGGTACTGCACCACGGCGAGTTCTTCGCCGAGATGACCGATGCGCGGGTGTGGAAGTACGTCGCCTGGGCCGACGACGACACCCCGATCGCTCTCACCACCATCACCAAGTCGCTGGAGACGGTGCCTTGGATCAGTCCGGAGTACTTCCGGGCCCGATACCCCGAATACGCCGCGAGGGATGCGATCTACTACCTGGGCTTCAGCCTGGTTCATCCGGAGAACCGGTATCCCCGCGTACTGGAGCAGACGTTCCGGTTGGCGATGAAGCGGCTGGTCGCCGATCGCGCCATCTGTGCCTACGACCTCTGCGCGTACAACGAGCAGTTGGGGTTCTCCGATCGGATCCAGCGACTGCTGCACCGGCTGGGGGATCTGGACGTCGTGCCCATCGACAATCAGACCTACTATTACGTCCGCTTCGGCTAGTGGGTAGATGATCGACAGCCGACAAAAGTGCCGAGCAAGGATAGGTACGGTAGGGCAATGCCGCCTGGTCAGGAGAGGATCGCCGTCGTCATCGAGGACGACGCCGACATTCGGCACCTGCTCGAGGCCATTCTGGACCAAGCCGGCTTCCACTGCTTCACCGCCGAGACGGGCGCGGACGGAATCCAGGCCATTCGTGACCACGCGCCGATTCTGACCACCCTTGACGTCTCGTTGCCAGGCATCGACGGCTTCGAGGTCGCGCGCCGGATTCGCTCGTTCAGCGACACCTACATCATCATGCTGTCGGCGCGGAACGAGGAGATCGACACCTTGATGGGGCTGGACTCGGGGGCCGACGACTACCTGACCAAGCCGTTCAGGCCTCGCGAACTCCGAGCCCGGATCGAGGCGATGCTGCGCCGCTACCGTCGCCAAGCGTCACCATCGTCACCCCCCACCCCGCCCGCCGCGGTTCCCGGTCGACCGACGACTCCGGCTCCCGCCGAGCCGGAGTCTGACGACGAGGCCGGTTGGCTCTCTCACAACGGCCTGCGGATCAACGCCGACATGTGGCTGTGCGACATCGACGGCGCACCCGTGGAGCTCACCCGCAGCGAGTTCGACCTGTTGCTGGCCCTCATGCAGGGTGCCCGCAGAGTGATCACCAAGGACACGCTGGCGTTGGAGTTGCGCGGCGAGCACTCCTCGACCGGGTACGTCGGCGACTCCGACCGCCGAGCGGTCGAGGTGCACATGGCGAACCTGCGACGCAAGCTGAACGATCCGGTGAGTTCCCCGCGGTACATCGAGACGGTGCGTGGCGTGGGCTACCGCTTGGCCGAGCCGCAATCCTGACCTTCTACAGGACCGAGGCAGACGAGTCCGGATCATCGCCCCGTTCGAGACGCCGCCTAACGGTGTCGGATTCGGCCTCGATCAAGGACAGCAACGCGAGCCGCTGCGGTGACGGACAGACGTCGACGATGCCGCGAAGCTCGCGCAGCCGCTCGACCAGGCGGCTGGCCCCCAGCATTCCGCTAGCCGCCTCGAGGCTGAGCATCGCGATGCGCGCCTCTTCGAAGTGTTTGGTGGCCACGTGGGTGCGGATGGCAGCCAGTCGCCCGTCCAGCAGCTTCAGGTAGTCGGACCGGAACTGATCCCGCATGATCGCCTCGGGCTCCCCGGGCGTAGCCCCCGACGACGAACGGAGGTTGATCGGTCCCGGTGTTCTTGGCGGAACCGGGACCGATCCTCCCCTTGACCCGCTCCCCATAGCGGGTTGATCCGTGCGGTTGCCCTCCTGCGCGACGACCGGCTCTCCGAACGTCTGGGCCGGGTCGAGTTCTTCCCCGATGAACCCGACCCGCCCGACGACCGGACGCCCCTCACCCTCCCCCTCGGGTGTGTGCGCGGCATGACCAACAGCTGCGGCTCCGGGCCGACGAACCGACGGTTCGCGTTCGATGCCTGGCACTGATGGTCGGCCCCCTTTTTTGTCTTCCGGGATCCCCCAACCCCGAACCGAAGTACTTCCCCCAAAGTCCTCCGGTAAGAGAGATTCTTTCGCAGCCGGCTCAGGTCCCTGTCCTGAGCCAGCTAATTGCCGCTCAAGATTCGCTCAAGTTTCCTCAGTGGTGCAGCCGATAGAAGCGGAAGGAAGCGAAATCCTCGATCGGCAACACTTCGACCTGCCGGAACCCGGCCTGCTGGGCGTAGCCGGTCAGGATCGGCTGCCGGATAACGGTTCCGGTGCCGACCGATGGTTCCGAGGACAGGCCGTCGGGGAGGCAGATGAACATGCTGTAGCCGTACATGACCTGCTCGACCGCGTCACCCGGGGTCATCAGGTGGTCGGCGACCGCTTCGTCCATGACCACCACCGCACCATCGGGCTTCACCGCCGCGCGCACGGCTTCCAGAACGGGCACGGGCTGCGGCATGTCGTGGAGGCACTCGAACGCGAACGCGGCGTCGAAGGGCCCTCGCTCGGCCAGCTGAGCACCCACGGCCACCTCGAACCTCACTCGATCCGCCACTCCTGCGGCCGTGGCGTTGGCCTCGGCCAGCCCGATCGAGGGCTCGTCCGGGTCGACCCCGATCACCGTGGCGTCCGGGTAGGCGACGGCCAGCGCGATGCTGGACCAGCCCGCCCCGCAGCCCACGTCCACGATCCTTGCCCCGGGACGGGACAGGATCTCGTGCAGTTCGGGCACACCGGCCAGCGCCTCGGCGAGCCGCGACTCGAACCAGGGCCGGTTGACAGCCGCCTGCGCGTGCCGCGCGTGGTCGCCCAACTCGGCCCAGCTGACGCCGCCGCCGCGGCGATACGCCTCCAGCAGTTGGTCCAGGTGGGGCCCGATCGAAGCCAGCATCCGGGGGAGCTCGCCCAGGTAGAACAGGCTGTGCGGATCGGTCATCACCTCCGCCACACCAGCCGGGATCGAGAAGCGCCGTTGGTCGGCGGACCCGCCGTCCGAATCGACGCGGAGATGTCCGAAGGTGGCCTGCATCTCCAGCCACTCGCGTGCGTACCGACCGTCGGTGCCGGTGCGCTCGGCCAGCTCGACCGCCGTGGCGGGACCCTCGCGGGCCAGTGCGGCGAACCAGCCGAGGCGTTCACCGGCGTAGAAGCCGAGACACTCCATCGCGCCCAGGACGGAGGCGAAGACCTTGTCGGCGAATGCTTCGACCGTTGGTTCGGCCGTGGGTTCGCTCTTGGGTTCGGCAGTGGGCTCAGCGGTCATGTCTGCTCCTTCATGCTGTCCTGCAACGTGTCCTCTACCGCCGCGCGATCGACGTACGAACTCTGAGCACCCGGCATGGTCGCCGCCACCGCCGCATACCGGACCGCGAACCTCGTCGCGCTGACCAGGTCTGCACCCATCGCCAGCTCAGCGGCCACCGCGCCGGCGAACGCGTCACCGCATCCGGTCGTATCGACCACCTCGACCGCAGGAGCGCGCACCGCGACCCAGGAGTTGTCGACGGACGGCCGCGCCCGGACGCGAGCGCCCTCGCCGCCGAGAGTGATCACCACGGACAGGTCGAGCCCGTCCAACCGGCGATTCCCCAATCGTTCGGCCTCTCCGTCGTTCATGATCAACACGTCGACCGACGACAATAGCTGTTCGACATCGTCGGTATAGGGCGACGGATTGAGGACGGACGTCGCTCCTTGGGACCGCGCCGCCAGCAGGGCGGCGGCCGCCGTCGCCGTGGTGATCTCCAGCGAAACCAGGATCACGTCGGTCGGGCCCAGTCCGGCGATGGCCTTCGCGGCGTGCTCCGGGCTGAGCTGGGTGTTGGCGCCCGGAGAGACCACGATCACATTCTCGCCGGCATCATCCACCGTGATCAACGCCATCCCGGTCGGCGACGCCGGCAACCGATGCAGATGATCAAGCCGGACGCCCGCGTTCCGCGCCGCCTCCCGCACCGCCTCGCCGACGTCGTCGTCGCCGGTGGCGGCGACCAGTCCGACTCGCGCACCCAACCGCCCCGCCGCTGCAGCCTGATTCGCACCCTTGCCACCGCACCGGCGGACGAAACTCTGCGCCAGCACTGTCTCGCCGGGTCGCGGCAAGGCCGAGACCGAAGCCGTCAGGTCCACATTCGCCGAGCCCACCACCAAGACGGTGCCGGGCGGACGCGCTCCGTGATCCGCCATAGGTTGTATCAAAGCGCGCCGCACCCGACGAGGGGAAGTCGCTTCCGTACGCTGAGGCCATGCTGCTGCTGCCCTTCGACGGTGTCGCACCCACGGTGGCCGAGGACGCCTGGATAGCACCCAACGCCACTGTCATCGGCCGCGCCACACTCGGTCCCCAGGCCAGCGTCTTCTACGGTGCCGTGGTGCGCGCTGACATGGATCTGGTCTCCCTCGGGGTCGGAAGCAATCTTCAGGACAACGTGGTCGTGCATACCGATTACGGATTCCCCACGGTGATCGGCTCCGGAGTGAGCGTCGGGCACGGCGCCGTCGTGCACGGCTGCACCGTCGAGGACAACTGCCTGATCGGCATGCATGCCACCGTGCTCAACGGCGCCGGGATCGGAACCGGCTCGCTGATCGCCGCCGGAACGGTGATCTTGGAAGGCGCGGTCATTCCCCCTCGATCGCTGGTCGCCGGTGTTCCGGGACGGGTTCGTCGCGAGCTCACCGACGCCGAATTCGACCGGGTGGTGGCCAACGCGCAAACCTACCGCCAACTCGCGGCCGAGCATCGCCGGCTCAGCGCCGGGTAGTCCAGGGTGGGGCCTCCCGCCCCTGGCGAGAGGCCCGACCCCCTCCCGGGACCCAGAGGTCCGGGCTCGGCCGAACGGTGACGGCGCCAGTGATCGCGAGGAGCGTGAGCCATCCTCACCAACACTGATGCGGCACCCATGAGGCCGCCATCGAATTCTCTCCCCCTTCAGAGAACTCGATGCAGAGCAGGTAGTGCGACCTGTCCGTACCCCAAGGCTCTTCCTGCTCGAGCCCCGGTATGGGCAGCAGACAACCAGCGCGCCGGTTCGCTGTCGACGCAATGCCGAGATTTGTCAGCAAGTGGCCATGTCCTAAACAGGACAGTGTTCAATGGCTCGCTCCGCTCGCGCTCGGATGCGCTCTCGGTCTAATGGCTCGCTCCGCTCGCGCTCGGAAGTATTCGCGCCGCCTCGAGACTGCAGGCCGCCGCGTCGCTACAAATCCAGGATTTCGCGGATGTCGTCGGCGGCGAGGTGCTGGCCGCCGAGGGCGTCGTCGCTGAGGACCGCTTGCACCAGTTTCTCCTTGCGGGCCTTGAGGTCCATCACCTTTTCCTCGATGGTGTCGCGGGCGACCAACCGGTAGACCATGACCGTCCGCTGACTGGCCGATGCGGTGCGCGCGGTCCACCGCTTGGGCCTCGGCGGCCGGGTTCCACCAGGGATCCAGCACAAAGCAGTAGTCCGCCTCCGTGAGGTTCAGCCCGAACCCGCCCGCCTTGAGACTGATCAAGAACACCGGGGCCTCGCCGGCCCGGAACCGCTCGATCACGCCGGCGCGGTCCCGGGTCCGACCGTCCAGTCGGGTGTGCGCGATCCCGTGCCGCACTCAGCCGGGCCGCCACCCGATCGAGGAATCCAGTGAACTGGCTGAAGACCAGGGCCTGATGTCCTTCGCCCACCAACTCGTCCAGCATCGTGAGCAAGACTTCGATCTTGCTGGCCGGAGCGCCGGAGTGCTGCTCGTCGACGAGAGACGGATCAAGACTCAGCTGCCGGAGCAGGGTCAGGGACCGCAAGATCGTGAACCGGTTGCCGTCGAGGTCCTCGATCAAACCCAGCACCTTCTGCCGCTCTCGCTGCAGATGCATCTGGTAGATCCGCTGGTGCCGGGGCTGCAGCACGACTTCCACCACCTGCTCCTGCTTGGGCGGCAGGTCCGCGGCCACAGCCTCCTTGGTCCGCCGCAACATGAAAGGGCGCGATGCGGCGACGCAGTTGAGCCAGCCGGGCTCGATCGTGGTCGCGCTCGATCGGTCGCCGGTAGTACTCGGCGAACCGGTCCGGATGCGGGAAGAGGCCGGGGGCGGTGAGTGAGAACAGGGCCCACAGATCCATCAGGTTGTTCTCCACCGGGGTCCCGGTGATGGCCAGTTTGAAGCCGGTCGGGATCCGCCGGGCAGCGGCGTAGGTCCGACCCCGGTGGTTCTTCACGAACTGGGCCTCGTCCAAGATCATTCCCGCCCACGGCTGTTGCAGGTACGAGTCGACGTCCAACCGCAGCAAGGCGTACGAGGTCACGACCACATCGGCTCCAGCCGTCGCCTCGGCCAGCGACTCTCGTCGTCGAACCCGGGCGCCCGCGACCGTCGACCACCGACAGCCCCGGAGCGAAGCGGGCGATCTCGCTCGCCCAGTTGGACACCACGCTGGTCGGGAGACACCACCAGGAACGGTGGATCGCCGGGGCGTTCGATCCGAGCCCGACAGATCAACGCCAAGGTCTGCAGCGTCTTGCCCAACCCCATGTCGTCCGCGAGCACTCCGCCCAGGTCATGCGCCCACAACCGGCTCAGCCAGACGAATCCGTCGTGCTGGTACGGCCGTAACCGCGCCTGCAGGGTCGGCGGCGGCGACACCGTCCCGGGATCGTGACCCTGCTCGAGCAGTCCGCGAGCAGCCCGGACCCAACGATCCGACTGGCCCAGCACCACCCCGAGGGACAGCAGTTCGTCCCACAGTCCTACTTGCACCCGATTGATCCGCAGGCCCGGCTCATCGTGATCTTGCAGCATGCGGGCCTCGTCGATGAGCACTCGCAACCGGTGGAACTCCGGCCGGTCCAAGGGCAGGTAGACGCCGGTCTCGGTGATCAGGAAATCGTCCTGCTGGCTCAAGGCGACGAACAACTCTTCGAACGGGACGACCTCGTCCTCGAGTCGGACCCGGATCTGCAGGTCGAACCAGTCGGCCCGCCCGCTCTCGGCCGCGGACACCTCCAACACCGGCTCGGAGCGGTGGCGCCGGTAGTCCACCACCTCACCGCTGACGGTGACCGCAACGCCGGCGGCCGCCAAGCTCGGGCAGCACCTGGTCGACGAACACCGCCGCCGCCCCGGCGGCCAGCAGCACGTGCGCGGCCGGACCGGGTCGATCGCCGGTCGGCCAGCATCGGCAGCTGCTCGTACGGCAGCGGCAGGCGGCTGAGCAGCTGGTTCTCGGCCGCCAGGTCTCGAACGCTCGACAGGGCTGCGCGATCGTCGAGATCGACACTGTGCTCGACGTTGCCGACGACATAGCGCACCGACCAGTCCAACCGGACGCGATGTTCAGGACGGAAGCCGACCGTCAGGCCCAGGTTGGGGATGGCCTGGTCGGGGAGCTCCATCGAACCGTCCGTGCTCAGCACGGTGGCCCGTCGTCGCACGGCGGGTAGGTAGTCGGCCAGGAACCGCTCCTCGTCGGCGACCGGTATCACCAGCGGAGTCGGCTCGGCCAGCAGACGGCGCTGCTCCCGAGTCAGCGGCTCGACCAACTCGGCCAAGCGTCAGTTCGGCCGAACCTCCCGCGCCGGATCCCCAGAGGTAAAGCCCATGTACCGGGTCGCCCAACAACCCGTAGCGAGCAGGCGCCAGTGGTGCACCGTTCAAGAGCATGGTCGGTTCGAGAACCAGCTCGCCGTCCTTGCGCCGGGCGTCCACCACCAGAGCCGCAGCAGGACCGGCGATCACCGGTGGTACGCGCCCACCCTCGACCAAGAGCTGCAGCCCGACCTGCTCGGCATCGGCCAACAGGGACCAGAAGCCAGCTGCCGACCTCGGCCAACGAGAGCCACGGGCTGCGGGGCAGACTGAAGCGCGCGGCCGCGCCAACCGCGGTCCGCAGGTGAAGCAGCAGATCCCGGTGTTGGGCGGGATGGCTCCGGGACGGATAGTCGAGGTCCTCCCAGGAGACCCCGCTCCGCACCCACGAGCCGCGGTGGCCACGACGCACCGGGCGCATCCGCAGGGTGGTCTTGGCCCGGTGGCCTCGATAGGCGGGCATCCGCTCCACCGAGAACTCCACCCCCAACGGCGTCGGGTCCGGCTCGGCGGCCCGCTCCGGAGTGCCCACCAAGCGGTCCAGCGCGACCTCCCAAGCGGGACGTTCGCTCCACGGTGTCGTCCGGCAGCTGGGTGCGGGCCACGATGAGCAGGGCGGCCGCGTGCTTGCAGTCCTGGACCACCGGGCACGTGCAGCGCCCGCGATGGCCGGTCCAGCCGTTCTCGCCGCCGACCAGTTGAACCGTCGTCTGGTAGCCGTCCCGGTAGCTGCCCTGCACCCGCCCGGTCAGGAGCAAGTTGTCCGCATCGATATGCACCTCGCTGACCTGGCCGTTTCGCGCGTACACCATGCCCCGGGCGAAGGCCTCGTGGCCGACCATCGAGATGACCGCCTCGTTGCCGAGCAGGGAACGCCACATGATGCAGCGATCGTAATCGGCTCCTCCGACGGGAGCCGGTCGCGAGGAATCAGCCGGAAAGGTCCGCGAGAGTACTGGCCGCGCCTCGTTCGCGCAACGACGCCAGCGTCGCGCGATACTCGTCGACGAAACGCTGATCGTCGATCAGGTCACCGAACAACTCGCGGTTGCGGACGAAGGCCACCGGATCGTCGCCTTGGGTTCGGGCCGTTTCGGTCAAGGACTCGGCCAAGCGATCGACGATCTTGATCGGCTCACCCGTCTCGTCAAATCCCTCGGCGTATCGCGCCCAGCTCGCCACGATGGCCGCCGACAATCGAACCGGCCGGCCGGCGGCCAGATTCTCCTTGATCACCGGGACCAGCCAGGTCGGGATCCGATCCGACGAATCGGCGCACAGCCGAGCGATGGTGTCCTTCACCCCGGCGTTGCGGAAGCGCTTGATCAACGTCTCGGTGTAGTCCTGCAGATCGATGCCCGGTACCGGCAGCAGGGTCGGGATCGCCTCGGTCCGCATGTAGGCCAACAGGAAGCGGGCCATGGTCTCGTCGTCGACCGCGTCGTGCACGTAGCGGTAGCCCATCAGATGGCCGAAGTAGGCGATGCCCTGGTGGCTTGCGTTCAAGAGCCGCAGCTTCATCAGCTCGTACGGCGTGACGTCCTCCACGAGTTGGACCCCACCCGCGTCGAACGGCGGTCGACCGGAGCTGAAGTCGTCCTCGAGGACCCACTGGAAGAACGGCTCCGCCACCACCGGCCAGCCGTCGGCCACCCCGAACTGATCGAGGATCTCGGCCCGATCGACGTCGGTCGTGACCGGCGTGATCCGGTCCACCATCGAGTTCGGGAACGCCACCTGCACCCGAATCCACGCCCCCAGGTCGGGGTCTTTGGCGTCGGCGAAGGCGCTGAACGCCTGCCGGGCCACGGATCCGTTGCCCAAGATGTTGTCGCAGGACATGATGGTGAACGGCGGAGTTCCCCGCTCCCGGCGCCGCCGCAGCGCCTCCGTCACGAGGCCGAACACCGTCGCCGGTACTGCACCCGGCCGTAGATCGTCGGCCACCGCCGGCGCCGCCAGCTCGAACTCACCGGTGACCGGGGAGATCTGGTAGCCGCCTTCGGTAACGGTCAGCGAAACGATCCGGGTCCCTGGATCGGCCATCCGCTCGATCACGGCCTCCGGGTCGTCCGGCGCGAACAAGTACTCCACGATCGCGCCGATCACGCGAGCGGTCCGCGATGCCGTCGGCATCCTTCTCCACCAGCGTGTAGAGACAGTCCTGATCTTCGAGCACCCGTTGCATGAGCCCGGTCGCCGGGCAACACCCCGACACCGCAGATTCCCCAGTCGTCGGCCAGTCCCTGTTCGAGGATCCGGTCGACGACCAAGGCCTGGTGGGCGCGATGAAAGCCGCCCACTCCGAAATGCACGATCCCGGGGGTGACCCGAGCCCGGTCGTAGCTCGGCATCTGGACGTCGTCGGTGACTCCGCGGAGGAACTCTTTCCCCATGATCGAACCGTAGCGTGGATCCCGATCGGCCGGCGCGGAGGCCTTCGACCCCCAGCGAGTCGCCGGCGTCAGCCGTGACAAAGTAGGTACGAGCAACAGCAGTCAGGGCGCGGCCTCCAGCGGCTCACCCGACAATCCACAGGAGGATCGATGAGCGAATCGACCCAGGGCCCCAGTGAAGGCGTAGACGACCTCGAGGGTCCGGCGGACGGCGGCGCGAGTGGCGTACCCGGAATCCAGGACGGTGGCGCGGACGGTGGCGCCGACTCCGGTGCCGAGGGCCCGGCCGACGGCGGGGCCAGCGGCACGCCGGGAGTCCAGGACGGCGGCGCGGACGGTGGTGCCGACGGCGGCGCAGACGGTGGCGCCCACGGGCCGGCCGACGGCGGTGCCAGCGGCACACCCGGAGTCCAGGACGGTGGCGCGGACGGTGGCGCCGACGGCGGTGCCGATGGTGGCGCCGACTCCGGAGCCTGAGCACTTCTCGGCGTTGATCGCGCTGGACAATTTCGAAAGCGGAGGGGTCGGCCCGGTGGCCGGCTCCTCCGCTCTTCGTCGGGTGCTCGGCATCGAGCCCGACGATGTTTGCTACTGAGTACTGGGCTCGGCAGGCGCTGTTGTCAACCGCGGAGACCCTGCCGGCGGACTTCTCCGACCTGCTCGACGAACAAGCCGTGGACGATCTGGTCGCCCGCCGTGGTTTGCGGACCCCGTTCCTCCGGGTGGCCAAGGGCGGCTCGACCTTGGGCAATCGGGCCTTCACCGCTCCGGGCGGGGTCGGGGCCACGATCGACGACCAGGTCAGCGACGACAAGCTGGTCCGCTTGTTCGCCGACGGCTCGACCATGGTGCTGCAGGCCCTGCACCGCGTGTGGCCGCCCATCATCGATTTCTGCCTGCAGCTGGCCGCCGAACTCGGACATCCAGTCCAAGCCAACGCCTACATCACCCCGCCACAGAACCAGGGTTTCAGCAACCACTACGACGTCCATGACGTCTTCGTGTTGCAGCTGGCCGGCGAGAAGGAATGGACGATCCATGCCCCGGTGCATCCAGCGCCGCTCCGCGATCAGCCGTGGACCGACCGGCGCGCCGCCGTGGAGCGCCAGGCCCGCGATACCCCGCTCATCCAGACCGTGCTGCGACCCGGCGACTGTCTCTATCTGCCCCGGGGCTTTCTGCACGCCGCCTGCGCCCGCGGTGGTGTCAGCACCCACCTGACCCTCGGCATCCACAGCTGGACCCGCCAGACGTTGGCCGACCAACTGTTGCGGCAGGCCCTCCGCGCGACCGCCGACGACCCTGAGATGCGCGCCTCCTTGCCGATGGGCCTGTCCTTCGCGGACCCGTCCGGTTGGGGCGCTGACCTCGAACTCGTCAAGAAACATCTGTTCGGCGCCCTCGAGGAGATCACCCCCGATGCGCTGCGCCCGGACCTGCTCGCATCAGCGCGTACGAGCCAGCGCGCGGCGCCCATCGGACCGCTGGCCCAACTGCGCAGCGCCTCGAACCTCGACACGGACAGTTCGGTGCGCCGGCGTGAGCATCTGCTGGCCACCCTCGACCCCAGCGGCACCGTTGTGCACAGTCGGGCCGGTGACTTCGTCGTGGCCGCCGATGAGTTGGCCGCCGTCCAGCGGTTCCTTGCGCACGGCCGGGCCGAGGTGGCAGACCTCGGGTTGGCTCTGGCCCGACGGATGATCACTTGCGGGGTTGGCCGTCGTCGAGTGATCCTGCCGCGTTGCGCCGACACCGCTCGGGAGCGGAAGGATCCGCTGCTGGGCACCGCACCGATGACCCATCGCTGGCTGCTGATCGAGCACCCCGGCCCGTGGCGGCCGGAGGCACTTCCCGGGGCCGGGTTCCCGGAGACGTTGCTGGACGAACTGTGGTCAGCCGCCTCCGCGGCCGGCGGCCGGATCCTCTTGATCCGACGACCCGGCCGTCCGTCGGGCCGTGAGGCCGGGCGGTCGTGGGCTGTGGTGGTGGGAGGGCGAGGAAGTGTCTGGGGCCGGTGGCAGCAACCGGATGATCTTCGCGCCGCGGCCGTGGCCCTCCGCCACCATCGGAATCGTCCCGGTCCGGCGCTCGAACCCGAGCCCATCATCCTGGTCTGTACGCACGGGGTCCATGACACCTGCTGCGCCGTCCGGGGCCGGCCCGTCGCCGCCACCCTCGAGCGCCGCTGGCCGGAGGCGACCTGGGAGTGCAGCCACGTCGGCGGCGATCGGTTCGCGCCCAACGTGCTGGTCCTGCCCGACGGGGTCTACTACGGCAATCTCGATCCGGCCGCGGCGCTGCAGACGGTCGAGACTCATCTGGCGGGTCGACTGGTCGTGGAGTACCTGCGGGGCATCGCTCGGCACCCCCCGGTGGCCCAGGCGGCGGTGGGGACCGCGCACGCCCGCTGGGGACCCTTCGGCGTCGACGAGGTCGTGGTGACCGGAATCGCGCAACGCGCCGCCGACCGGTGGGATATCGATCTGCGTGTCCCGGGGCAGCCGGGGGCGCGACTGACGGTACGGACCCGCGCGCGACCGAGCGCCCGGCTGACCTGCCGCGCTGCCCAGGCGACGTCGGCGGTCGACTACGCCGTGACGGAGATCCGGGCGCTGAACGGACTCAGTTGAGCGCGGGCGCGGGACGATCCTGAGAGCGACCGGACCCCAGCAGGATTGCCGTCATCGGAAGCAGGAGGACGGTGATGGCGCCGGCGGCCACCAGGAGCGAGGCGGACTGCGCGCTCAGCTGACCGTTCCGCTCCGCCACCGAGGTCACCGCCACGATGACCGGCAGCCCAGTGGCGCCGAACAGGCCGATCTGGACGCTTTCGCGAGTGCTGAACGTGCGCTGGGCGGTTCCGGGTTCCCGGGTCAACGCACTGACGAGGAAGACCGGCAGTCCGCGCAGCAGCAACATCAAGATCACGAAGGTGATCAGCACAAGCGGTGCGCTGAACACCGCTTGCGGATCGATCGACATGCCCGAAGTGACGAAGAACACCGGAATGAGGAAACCGAAGGCCAACCCGTTCAGCTTGTGCTCGAGCCTCGTCGTCGCCCTGTGGCACGGCCTGGCGGAGGACGAACCCAGCGGCGAACGCGCCCAGCACCAGGTCGAGGTCGAAGACCAGGGCCAGCACACCGAGTGAGATCAACAACAGCAGGGTCAGCCGGACTCCTGTCTGCGCGGTCGTGTCCGAGCCGGTGCGGATGATCTTCATCAACGGCGACGATCCGTCGCGCAGCCGGGCGGCGGGCAAGGTCAGCAGCACCGCCACGGCGAAGAGGACGAGGAGCAGAATGATCGAGCCCGCGGCGCCGTGCGCACCCAGCAGGACCGCCATCGCAACGACCGGCCCGACCTCACCGTAGGCGCCGTGGTTGAGCACATTTGCGCCCAAGGGCGTCCTGAGCAGACCATTGTCGCGCAAGATCGGCAGCAGGGTGCCGAGAGCGGTCGAGGTCAACGCGATGGCCACCGCGATCTCGGCCTCGACCGTGCTGACCAGCCCGATCACCACGACCGCGACCAGCGCCGAAACAAAACAGATCAGCCAGGTGGCCGCGGCACGACGACCACCGCGACCGGTGACCTCTCGGATCTCGATCTCGTAGCCGGCCAGCAGGAACAGCATGCCGAGACCGAGCTCCCGAATGAGCTCGATCGCATCGTTGCTGCCGGCCCAGCCCAACACGTACGGGCCGATCAGGATCCCGAACACCAGCAGGAAGACCACTTCGGGGACCAGACGGCGTGGGATCAGCCCGGCGAGCAACGGCGACAGCGCGGCAACGACCGCGATCCAGAACAGCGAGACTGCCCCGTCGTACGGCATGGTCAGGCCCTCTCCATGGCTCGTTGCGATGCTAGCCGCTCGATCGCGTCCAAAACGATCATGGCGAGCGAAGGAACGTCATGAGCGATGATCACGAGGAGACGTGGCGCGAGTTCCGGCGCGCCGTCAACATGACGGCGGCGGAGCTGAAGCACTGGCTCGACACCGACGAGGCCAAGGACGTGGGACAGAAGAAGGGCGGCGGGGAGTCCACCGGCCACCAGAGCGGTCGGCGCATCGTGGCGATCTTGGAGAAGAAGAAGGCCGAGCTGAGCGAGGACGACTACGCCCACATGCGCAAAGTCGTCGGCTATGTCAAGCGGCACTCCGCCCAACGACCCGGCGGAGACGTCACCGACACGAACTGGCGCTACTCCTTGATGAACTGGGGCAACGACCCGAAGAAGTCCTGATTCAGGCGATCGGCTTCCCGCCCGTGACGCCCAGCATCTCGGCGGTGACGTAGCTTGAGTCCGCCGAGGCGAAGAACACATACGCCGGGGCCACCTCGGCGGGCTGACCGACCCGGCCGAGTGGCGTGCCGTCGCCGTGGGTCTCGATCATCTCCTCGGTCATGGTGGCCGGAATCAGCGGCGTCCAGATCGGGCCGGGCGCGACGGCGTTGACCCGGATGCCCTGGTCCGCCAACTGCGTGGCCAGACCCTTGGTGAAGTTGTGGATGGCGGCCTTGGTGAGGGCGTAGTCGAGGAGATGCGGTGCCGGGTTCACAGCCTGAACCGAGGAGGTGTTGATGATGCTCGAGCCCTCCCCCAGGTGCGGTAGAGCCGCCTTGCACAGCCAGAACATGGCGTACAGATTGGTCTTCAGCACGCGGTCGAACTGCTCGCTGGTGACATCGGCCAGCCCTCCGGCCTGAGCCATCTGGTAGGCCGCGTTGTTCACCAGGATGTCCAATCCGCCCAGCTCGTCGACGGCGGTCCGGATGACCTCATGACAGGTCCCCTCGTCGCGGATGTCACCCGGGCAGCGCACCGCCTTCTGACCGGCCGCCTCGATCAGCCGTACGGTCTCATCGGCATCAGTCTCTTCGCTCGCCAGGTAGCTGATGCAGACGTCGGCCCCTTCCCGGGCGAAGGCCAGGGCCACGGCGCGTCCGATGCCCGAGTCGCCGCCGGTGATGACCGCACGCTTCCCGCTCAGCCGGCCGCTACCGCGATACGAGGCTTCGCCGTGGTCGGGTTTCTCGCGCATCCGGCCCGTGAGACCTGGATGAGGCTGTTGTTCGCCGGCGGTCATCGAGACGAGATGCGCTAGGACGCAAGAGGAGTCGCATCGACGGTCCCGATCAGGGCTCGCAACCGTCGCAGCGTCCGGGCCAGCAGCCGGGAGACCTGCATCTGGCTCGTGCCGATCCGGCTCGCGATCTCCGACTGTGACTTCTCCTCGTAGAAACGCATCGACAACAGCCGCTGTTCGCTCCGGGTCAGGTGAGGCCAGGCCCGTCCCAGCAGAAGGTGCGTCTCGCACCGGTCCTGCTCGACCGCGCCGGCGGCGCAGGCGATCGAGAATCCGCTCGCTTCCGCCGCGTCCAGCGAACTCGATCCGTACCACTGTCCGGCGCGCTGAGCTTCCTGGACGGCGGACCGGGACTCGGTCAGGCGTTCCGCGAGGTCGGTTCCGGAGGGCTCGGATTTCAGCTGCTGGACCAGGTCGGGCCACTCCGAGCGGATTCGCGCGGCCAGCTCCTGGGTCCGCCGCGGGGGTCGGACGAACCAGCCGTGGTCCCGGAAGTGCCGCTTGATGACCCCGGTGATGGTGGGTACCGCGAAGGCGATGAAGGGACCTTGCTCAGGATCGAAGCGTCGAACCGCCTCCACCAGGCCGGAACGGGCCACCTGAACGAGGTCGTCGGCTTCCTGCCCCCTACCCAGGAAGCGACGGGCGATGGAGTCGGCCAACCAGAGATGGTCCGTGATCACCTGCTCCAGCTGCTCGACCCGGTCCGGCGGGCTGAGGTGCGCAGCGGAGGCGAAGGATGCAGCGGTCCGCTCGGCCAGCCCGAGCCGGGCGGAAACAGCAGACAGCTCCGGTTGTTCGTCGACGACATTCTCGACGGTGGAAAGGGGATTGAATGAATGCGTGGGCGAGATTGAGAGCATGAGCAGCACACCTGTTCCGCGAAGGGGGTGATGTGGCACGCTGCTCGACCACGGATACAACGTAAACACGAAAGTCCGGAATGGGCAAGGCCCACGGCCGAAGTTTCTCGATCCCGGGCTTACTTGGTCGGCCTCAGGGCCCGCCCGACCCGCCCGGGCCGGGCGGATCCGGCCGAAGAACGGCGTCCAGCTTGGCCTCGAGCCGGTCGATCCTCGCCATCAGCCGAGCGTTCTCGGACACCTCGGCCTGCGACACGTGCTCGACCAGCCACGACGCCAGCGTGGCGGTCACGGTGCCGAGGAGGGCGATTCCGCAGACCATCAGACCGACGGCGATGGTTCGCCCCAGCGCCGTGACCGGGTACTTGTCTCCATAGCCGACCGTCGTCATGGTCTCGGCCGCCCACCAGACGGCGTCACCGATGTTCTCGATGTTGGAGTTCGGCCGGCCGCGTTCGGCGCTGAGCACCGCCAGGGAGGCGACGAACCCGACCAGCGACGAACCGACAGCGACATAGATCGCTACCCGGCCGCGCAGTAGCGAGGACGCCCGCCTGTTCAAGACGCTGATCAACGGGATCAGCCGCAGCAGACGAAGCGGTCGCAGCAGCGGCAGGGCGACGATGAGCAGGTCGATCCAGTGCCGAACCAGGTAGTGACGACGATCTTCGGCCAGGAACAACCGGATCAGGTAGTCCATCACGAAGACGAGCCAGGTCAACCAGCCCAGCCAGTAGCAGACGACGCCCACCGGGCGGGGCAGCGTCGGATCGATGATCGGAATCGCATAGACGGCCAGGAAGATCAGTGCGGCCACGATGAGCGGTCCCTCGGTGATCCGCTCCCAGCGCTCGGCGAGCGCGGCCCGCTCGCTGATGGCCATGCCTCATTCTTCCAAGGAAATCCCCGAGAGCGGCGGATCTAGCCCACCGCGTCGCGCGATCTGCGGGGTATCGTTCGAAGCGAGAAGAATCTCCGGGCGGAGGCGATGCGGTGAGCCTCGATCGATTCAGCGTGGCCACGTTCAATCTGTTCAACCTCCAGCTGCCCGGCCTCGCCATGAACCCGGGTCAAAAGCCGTGGACGAGAGACGAGTTCGACAAGAAGGTCTCGTGGACCGCGCGGCAGCTCACCACGCTCGAACCCGACATCGTCGGCCTGCAGGAACTGTGGCACCGCGACGCCATCGGCGAAGTGCTGACCCGGCGCGAGCTCGCCGACACCTACGATCTGCTCGCCGAGCCGGCGGACGGCGGACGCATCGTCTGCGCGGCGCTGGTGCGCAAAGGACTCCTCCGCGGCGTCGCCAACTGGATCGACCGGTTTCCCGACGCGGTCCGGCTCGAGTCGAGCGACCTGGCCGACCCGCAGGCCCCGGCGATCGCCGTGGCGATCCCCGGTTTCTCCCGACCGGTGTTGAGATTCTCCGTCGCGCTCCGCGACGAGCCCCCACTGACCGAGATCTTCGTCACGCACCTGAAGTCCAAGCTGCCGACCCGGGTCGACCGGGAGGACTGGTTCACCGAAACGCCGGACCTCTACCGACCGCACGCCACCGCCCTGGGCGCAGCACTCTCGACGATCCGGCGGACCGCGGAGGCCACTGCCCTGCGGGTGCTGCTCACCGGGGTGATGAAGGGGACGACCACGCCGGTGATCGTGCTGGGGGACATCAACGACGGCCAGCACAGCAACACGGTGAACATCTTGTCGGAGCAGCCGCGCTATCTGGTGGGCGATTCCCGCGGCGGCGCCGACATCGGCCTGTACACCGCCCAGACCCTGCAGGAGTACCGCGACACCCGGGACGTCTACTACACCCACGTGCACGACGATCTCCGCGAATCGCTGGACCACGTCCTGGTCAGCGAGCAGTTCTACGACAACAGCCGCCGGAGACTATGGCTGTTCGACGGGCTGGTGATCAACAACGACCATCTGAACGCCGACGACCATCGCCGGGACGGAACCGGCGACCATGGCGTGGTCCGGGTGAGCTTCGCCTATCGGCCCGCTTCGACCCGCTGACTCAGGTCGGCGGCTTGCGGCTCGCGTTGCTCGACTCGAGGAAGGCGTTGGCCCACGCCGCCCGCGGGTCGGCGTCGACCAGCAGCGCCTTGACCAGCAGGGTGAGCGGCAGCCCGAGAACCGAGCCGAGGGGCCCCAGCACCCAGGACCAGAAGACGACGGCCAGCAGCGTGATGGGCACCGACAACCCAACCGCGTCTCCGACGAAGTAGGGCGGCACCAACGACGGGAACAACGAGTTGACGACCACGTAGACGATGATCACGACCACCATCAGCTGCCAGTCGCCGCCCAGCAAGGCCAACAGGCCCGGTGGGATCAGGGCCAGCGCGAAGCCAACGTACGGGATGTAGGTGCAGACCACCGCCAGCAGCCCCCACAGCGGGGCGAAGGGGATGTTCAGCAACATGAGGACCACCGTGTCCACCACCCCGATGATCAACGCGAAGAGGGTGGTCACCCCGAGGAACCGGCGGGTCCTGGTCGTGAAGGCGCGGAGCGCCTCTCCGGTGGCCGGACGGGATGCGGTCAACTTCGCCATCCGGGAGGACGCACCGGTCGAGTCGATGCCCAAGAACAGCAACAACGTCAGCAGGAAGACGACGTTGGCGCCGAAATTGATCACCGAGTTGGACAGTGCGGTAAGCCAACCCGCGACTCGCTCGACGTCGATGTTGCTCACGAACTGTTGGATCTGTTGTTGGTCGATACCCAGCCCCTGCAGCCACGCCGCCACCGCGTTGACCAGACCCGTGGCGCTGCCCGCGTACGCCGGCAACGCACCGGCCAGCCGGACCACCGCCAGCCCGATGATGGCGGCCATGGCCAAGATGACGCCGTAGATGGCGAAGAGGAGTCCGATCAGGGCCAGCCCCCGGGGGACGCCGCGGCGACGCATCCAGGCGTGCAACGGGTGCACCAGGAGCACGATGACCAGGGCCAGGAACGCCGGCGCGACCAGCCACGCCACGGCCTTGATGCCCGCCACGATGATCACGGCCGCCGCACCACCCAGCAGCAGCGACAGTGCGCGCGGCAATCCCGGCCGTGAACCTGCCGCCGCAGGCTCGGTCGGCTCACCTGACATGCTCATGACTGCCTCCCGCCGAAGACTCGAATCTAGCCCGATGCGGTCCTGCGCTGCCACACTGGCGGGATGATCGAGCTGGACTGGCTGGGGCTGATCCTGCTCGCGGCTCATTTTCTGATCATCGTGGCTGCGGCCAGCTTCCTCTCGGCCAACCGTCAGCCCTCCGCCGCCATCGCCTGGATCATGGCGGTGATCTTCATCCCGGTCCTCGGCATCTTGTTCTTCCTCCTGGTCGGGGTCGGCCGACTGCCCAAGCACCGACGGGACAAGCAGCGCTTCGTCACCGAGACGATCATGGCGGGTACCGAGGGCGGCCTGGCCCGGTTCAGCCGGGCGGACGAATGGCCGGACTGGCTGCCGTCCATCGCCGTGCTCAACCGCAACCTGGGCGCCCTGCCGATGATCGGTGGGAACACGGCCGAGTTGCTCGACGACTACGTCGGATCCATCGACGCCATGATCGCCGACATCGACGCCGCCCAGCGCTACGTGCACGTCGAGTTCTTCATCCTGGTCTACGACGACACCACCGCGGGATTCTTCGACGCCCTGGCCCGGGCCCGGCGGCGCGGGGTGACCGTCCGGGTGCTCTCCGACCACGTCGCCCAGTACTCCTACCCGAACCGCAAGAAGACCCTCAAGGTCCTCGAGGAGATGGGGGCGGAGTACCGCCCGATGCTCCCCCTGCAACCCTTCCGCGGTCATTGGCGGCGGCCCGACCTGCGCAACCACCGCAAGCTCGTGGTGATCGACGGCGTCATCGGCCACGCTGGCTCGCAGAACATGATCGTCGACAACTACCACAAGAAGGCCAACGTGCAACGAGGCCTGCACTGGCACGAGTTGATGGCGCGTTTCCGGGGTCCGGTGGTCCGTGAACTCGATGCCGTCTTCGTCACCGACTGGTACAGCGAGACCCAGCACCTGCTGTCGCTGGACAACACGCCGGTGGTGCTCAGCGAGGAGCCGGGCCGGCTGGACGGTCAGGTCGTGCCCAGCGGACCCAGCTTCGAGAACGACAACAATCTCAAGCTGTTCGCGGCCGTGATCCAGAACGCGCGGCGCCGGGTCAGCGTCACCAGCCCCTACTACGTGCCGGACGAGACCATCCAGATGGCGATGGTGACGGCCGGGTCCCGCGGCCTGGACGTCGAGCTGTTCGTGTCCGAGATCAGCGATCAGTTCATGGTCTTCCACGCGCAGCGCTCCTACTACGAGCAGCTGCTGCGCGCCGGGGTGAAGATCTACCTCTATCGGGCCCCGACGGTGCTGCACGCGAAGCATCTGAGCATCGACGACGACGTCGCGATCATCGGCTCCAGCAACATGGACATCCGCTCGTTGAGTCTGCACATGGAGTTGATGGTGTTGGTGCAGGGAGCGGAGTTCGTCGACGACCTCCGCAAGGTCGAGGACGACTATCGAGCCCAGAGCCGGCAGCTTCTGCTGGACGAGTGGCTCCAACGCCCGCGCCGGGAGCGGGTCTTCGACAATCTGATGCGGCTCACGTCCTCGTTGATGTAGGGCTCGCTACCGTGCAGGAGGTGTGCAGAGGGTGAGACTGGCCACGTTCAACATCTTGAACGGGCGCTCACCAGCCGATGGGCGAGTCGACCTGGAACGGTTCGCGGCGGCGATCCGCGTGCTCGACCCCGACGTGCTCGGTCTGCAGGAGGTCGACGCCAACCAGTCGCGCTCGCACGGCGCGGATCTGACCGAGGTCGCAGCCGACGCCATGGCCGCCGCCGATCATCGCTTCGTGGCGGCCCTGGACGGCACTCCCGGCGCCCGCTGGATCCCGGTTCCGGACGAGGTGGCCGCTGATCCGTCCGGGTACGGCGAATCTCTCGCCGGCCACCCGCTGTACGGGATCGCCCTGCTCTCGCGCTTCCCGGTGCGCAGCTGGGAGGTGCTCCGGTTGCCGAGCATCGGGCCGCACTTCCCGTTTCCGGTGCCGGGCGCGCGGCGATCGGTGCTGGTCGGCGAGGAGCCGCGCTCGGCCGTGATCGCCGAGGTGGACACCCCCGCCGGGCCGCTACTCGTGGCCAACACCCACCTGTCGTTCCTGCCGGGTTGGAATGTCACCCAACTTCGTCGGATCGTCCGGCGGCTGAATCGCGTGGCCGGGCCGGCCCTCATCATGGGGGACATGAATCTGCCGGCCGTGGTGGTCACCCGGATGGCCGGCTACCGGCCGTTGGCGACCCGGCCCACCTTCCCGGCGTCACGACCGCTGGTGCAACTGGACCATCTGCTGCTCCGGGGCGAGCTGGGCCCGGTTCGGCACGTCGAGGCGATCCGGCTTCCCGTGTCGGACCACCGCGCCCTGGTCGTCGAACTGGGCGATCGGTGACGGCGACCGAGTCGGTCCGCGACCAGCGGCTGATCCTGCTCTCGATCTGGGCGTCGGCCGGGTTCGCGGTGCTCTCCTCGGTCTGGGGCATCGCCATCGGCTCGAGCATGATCATCTTCGACGGGCTGTACTCCTTCGTGAGCATCGGTCTCTCCGTCCTGGCCGTACTCGCCCTGCGCTTCACCAGCCGGGGCGCCGACGAACGCTTCCCCTGGGGTCGGGAGGTCGCCGAGCCGCTCGTCGTGGTGATCAAGGCCGCCACGCTCGGCGGGCTCTGCATCTACGCCGCGGTAGGCGGAGTCCAGGATCTGGTGGACGGCGGGCGAGAGGTCTCGGCCGTCTCGGCGGTGGTGTACGCCGTGGTGGCCACGGCGGGCGGACTGGCCGTCGGGCTGCGTGTTGCGGCGGGCCGCTCGGGCCGACCGCGACGGTGGCCAGGTCTCCGATCTGGTCCGGGCCGAAGCGGCCGAGTGGCTGGGCGACACCCTGCTCTCCGCCGGGGTGCTGGTCGGCTTCCTGGGCGCGCTCGGGCTCGTCGCGGCCGGGCGGGCCGATCTGGCCGCCTACGTCGACCCGGGAATGGTGGTCCTGGTGTCGTTGCTGTTCCTGCGGGTACCGGTCAAGCTGATCATCGGCGGCATGCGCGAGGTACTGTCCATGTCGCCCCCGGCCGACGTACTCGATCAACTCACATCCCGCGTGCGCGAAGTCGAGACCCGCTACGGTTTTGCCGAGTCGTTCCTGCGCGCATCGAAGGTGGGGAGCCGGATGGACATCGAAGTCGACTTCGTCCTGGACGAGAACTCCCGAGCCCAGACCGTGGCCGAGTGCGATCAGGCCCGCCAGGACCTCCATGATCGATTGGCCGACCTCGGCTACGAGCGCTCGGTCGTGATCACGTTCACCACCGACCGGAAGTGGGCGCGATGAGCGCGGCCGACGAGGACGTGGTCATCGCGCTGAGTCGTCCCGAGGAACTGTTCACCGTCGATCAGTCCGCCCTCCTGCACGGCGAGACGCGCACCGTACCCGGAGTGGTCGAGCTGGTGGACGGACTGCTCGGCCGCTCCCGGGTCGGGCGGCGCGCTCAGATCGTCGTCACGCTTCCGCCCGCCGAGATCCGCGCCGAGACGGCGACCCAGCTGCAGGCGGCCATCGAGCGCTACTGCCGCGGGCGGATCGCGACGGTCCAGCGCGACACCCAAGTGCTGTGGCGGCAAGGGCTGCGTTCGCTGCGCAGCGGATCCATCCTGTTCGTCGTCGGCCTGCTGCTCTCCGCCGGCTTTCTCGAACCCGACATCGACGTCTTCTGGCAGAACCTGCTGGGCAACGGAGTGTTCTTGGTGATCGGGTGGGTGGGCCTGTGGTACCCGCTCGACCTGCTGTTCTTCGCCCGCCAGCCGCTGCGCCGCGAGATCCAGATCCTCGAGGTGCTGCGCCACTCGCCCGTGGAGCTGCGACCGGCGACCGGACCCGGGGTTCAGCCCGGCTGACGCCCACCCGCCCTGAGTTGGTCGTCGACCTCGGTCCACAACTGCTGGAACGCCAGGGCAGCCGGACTGCGGGGCGCGAACGCCATCAGCGGGGCCCGGCGGACAGCCATCTGCTCGACGGCGCTGGCGGACGGGATCGCGACCGTACTGACGTTGTCCCGGTCGGCCGGCAGGTTCGTGAGGATGTCGCGGTGCAGACTGCGGCGCCGGTCCAGCATCGAGAAGAAGCCGCGGAGCGCCGGCCGGGAACCCTTGAGCTCGTTCACGAAGCTCGCGAGCTGGTCGAAGGTGCGCACCGACAACACCGTCGGGATCAGTGGGACGAGGACAAGATCGGCGGCTCTGATCACATTCTCCGAGACCAGCGACAGGCTGGGCGGGGTGTCGAGCACCACCCGGTCGTACTCATCGCTGAGCGGCTCGAGCAGCCGTCGGAGGGTCCGCTGAGGCTTCGGCCGGTCGTTGAGGTCGATGTCCATGTGCCGGTACGTGAAGTCGGCGGGCAACAGGTCCAGGTCGGCGAAATCGGTGGCCTTGACCGCATCGAGCATCGGCCGGGAACCACGGACGAGCTTCGGACTGCCGCCCTTGACCCGGGGCCGGATCCGGAACAGATAGGTGGCTGCGCCCTGCGGGTCGAGGTCCCAGAGCAAGGTCCGGTAGCCCTCCCGCGCCGACAGGTAGGCGAGGTTCACCGCCGCCGTGGTCTTCCCGACTCCGCCCTTGAGGTTGTAGCTGGCAATAGTCTTCATGCGTTGATCTTTCATGCGCTGATCTTCATGCGTTGATCTTCATGCGTTGATCTTCACACCGTTGATCTTCATACTCTGCTCCCCGCGGATACGAGCCGGTCCACATGAGCCGCGGCGCGCTCACCGAGGTACTCATCGTGGTGGGCCGTCAGGGTCTCCCGGGCCGCTCGCTGCCGCGCGTCGAACCTGCCGGAGAGCTCGCCCATGGCCAGAATGGCGTTGGCATCGGCCGACTGGTCGGCGAGCATTGCCGCGGCGAAGGCGTGCAGGGCGTTGGCCTGCACCTCCCCGTCCTGGAAGTCACCGAGGATGTCCTGCAGTTGCTTGAAGTCCGCGATCACCTTCCGGTAGGCCTGCGGATCGCAGAGCGGCTTGAACACGTCGAGCAGGTAGCGCATCTCCTTGCAGGTCTTGCGGAGAGCGTGAATCTCCTCCGACGGCGAGGCGGCGTTGATGGCCCGGGCACGTTTGGTGACCTTGCGGTAGGTGCGATGCAGCCTGTGGTCGGCCAGTTTGGCGGCCGTCAGGGCGTGATGAGTGGGAGCGGAGATGATCGCCCCCAGTTCCGTGCGCCAGCTGCGGCAGAGATCGGAGAATCGCTTGGAAAGCAGGGACCGCTTGAGGGCGCGATGGGCAGCCGCCCGCTGCTTGGCGAGGTGATCGGCGAGGGGCTGCAGATCGTGCGGTCGGCTGACCGTCGCCGCCAGGTCGTCGAAATCCAGGAGGTAGACGTCGAGATCACGGGTCGGGGTCGTCACGTCGCCGAGCCAGCGGAACTCGGAACCAATCCGCTCGGCGGTCCCCTCCGGCAGGACGTCACCGAGCAGCTTCAGCACGGACCGGGTGCGGCGGACCGCAACCCGGAAGTCGTGCAGGAATTCGGTGTCGACGTCGGCGACGATGCCGTCGACGGTCCCTTCCATGGTGGCGAGGTAGCCGAGCAGCGCGTCGGCCACCGCGAGGTCGGCCGCTTGGTCCCGAAGCATTCCGAACCGCTGCGTCTGGGTCGGCCCGATGCCGGCGACGGCCCAGAAGTCGTCGAGCCAGTTCTGCGCAGGGGCCGACACGGAGTCGGCGCTGAGCAGCCGCCGCTCGAGGTCGGCGGCCTGCGCAGCGTAGCCCCGCAGCCGCTCCACGCCGATCCGGGGCCGCAACGAGGACTCGACCGGCGCTTCGACCCGGACGTCCCACCAGCGGACCCTGGTCACAGTCTTGTGGTCCTCGTTCAGCACATCGAAGCCGGCGCTGACGGTGCGGCTCGTCGCGAAACCGATGAGGGCCCGGATCCCAATGGGTCCGGCGACCAGCTCCCGTACGGGACCGTCGGGAAGGTCGGTCGGCAGCGCGGGCCAGCGGATCGGGCCGACCGGCTGGCGAAGCGGCTCGCTGCCGGAGCTCGAGGCGACGAGCTCTTGCGGATCGCTCGACCACAGCAGATCGATGCCCGCCCGGCGCAGCCGCCAGTCCGCGGTGTCGAGGTGGGTCAAACGTACGGTGTGGTTCGGGATCTGCAGGAGGGCATACCGGTCGCCGAGGGCGCGGGACAGGAGGGCCACCGCCTGGGGGCTCGTTCCGGGCGAAGAACCGTTCGTCGTTGCGGTGGTCGCGAAATCGGAGGTCAGAGTGGCGGGATAGGGCAAGGTGTCCAATGGCATAGCGGCTGAAATTTACCAGTGGGACATGGACGGTTGACAGTTCGTGCGCCGTGGCGTCCCGAAATCGCAGCTTGCGGTTGAAGCCAAGCGCACGATAGTCGAGCGCGGCCGCGTCGCTTCGTCGGCGGTGGGCCCGTGTTTCGAACCGAGACGTCCTGGATACCGGTTCGAACGAAGATCGAGACAGAGGAGTCGAGATGGCCTATCCGATCAGCCGGCGCACGTTCTGGGCGGCCGCCGCGGCAGGCGCAGCAGGAGCTTCGCTGCCCGGTGTCACCGGCTTCGCCGCCGGCCGCTCCAACCAGGGTGTCCGATTCCGGCTCAACGCACGAACGCTCGACGGCGGAGAGCAGGTCATTTCGCTCACTCTCGACACCTCCCGGCTCGGTCCGATCGACCCAGCCAGTCTGACGAGGAACACCTTCAGCGTGCATGCCAAGGCCACCAGTCCGATTCCCATCGCTGCCGGCGACCAGATCTTCAGCGTGTACGACCTCGATCGCCCGGTGACGGAGGCACGGCTCAATCGCCGTGGGGACATCGTGCTCGAGTTGAGCTACGGCGAGGGCCAGCTGGGTGGCGGCACCCTCGGCTACATCGTGAGCAGGGGCCGCAACGTGCGACTTGATCTCGACTACACCATCACCCAGAACGCCCCGATCAGGTCGCGCGGCGGCCGCTCGACCACCATCGCCGACTTCGCACAGGGCCGGCTGTCCAATCCCGAGGTGGACGCGTTCGCCTATCGGGCCTCCAGCTCGGGCATGAAGTACCGGCTGTACCGGCCCGACCAGGGCGGCTTCCGCTCCAGGGCACGGCGTGGGCGGCCCCTGGTCGTCTGGCTGCACGGCGGGGGCGAGGGCGCCTCCCTACCCGCCGGCTACTACGACAACGAGACCACGCTGCGAGCCAATCGCGGCGCGCTCGGCTTCGCCACCCCACGGGCGCAACGGATCTTCTCGGACGCCTACGTCGTTGCACCACAGAGTTTCTCGTATTGGATCGAGGACGGCGACCGCTACGCCCCGCTCATTCGCGAGATCATCCGCGACCTCGTCCGCCGGTACCCGATCGACCGCGACCGCATCTACCTCGCCGGCTGCAGCAACGGCGGCTACATGACCCTCAAGATGGACACCGTCTATCCCAACCTGTCCGCGGCCTTGGTGCCGATCTGTCCAGTGGTGCAGCCCTTCGAGGAAGGCGGACCGCGGCTGATCACCGACGACCAATTGAGAGACATCGACACACCGACCTGGCTCGTCACCTCGCTGGACGACACGACTGTGCCGCCGGAGCCGAACACGGTCCTCGCCAGCAGGCTCATCCCCGGCGCGCTGGCCAGCCTGTACGACAACGTCACCTGGAACGGCCACCAGTTCCCCGGCCACTGGTCGTGGATCTACGTCGCGCGCAACGACCCGCGTATCAGGGGCACCCGTATCTGGCAGTGGATGGCCGATCAACGCAACTAAGGATCGGAGAGGTCAGGTGTAGACCGGCAGGATCTTGTTGGTGTCGAACCGGACGACGTCTCGAGGTCCTTGCCGGAGATCTGGTTGTTCGCGTAGTACGAGAGCCCGAAGACCTCAACGAACGACCCGTCGGAGAACGTGCACGGCACGATCACGTTGCTCCCGTCGGCCAGACCGCCGCCGTTGGCACTCTGGTTGCCGAAGGCAAACGTGCCACCGACCTTCGTACAGGCCGCGTGGGCGGGGTGGCGTTTGCGTTGTCCGGGGCCACCGCCTTCTTCGACAGGTACGCCAGGGCGGCGAGCGTCGGCGCCGAGGAGTAGACGGTATCCAGGTCGGTCCAGATCTGGCTGGCGTCCTGGCCCTTCCCGGACTCGGACAAGCAGGTCCGACGCACACGAGAAGCGCGACCACGGCGCTGGAAATCGCGATCATTGGGGCTGATCGTCTCTTCACGCGGGCCACCTGGCGTTGGAAGGTGCGGTCACGGTAGCGAATCGGTGCCACTTCGCCGGTCACAGCGGTGACACCACTGAGGACCGACGCCGAGTCTCGACCGGAGCTCAAGAGATTAGTTTTTGTGTTCGATTGACTGTCAGTGGCGGGTGCGAGGATGAGGTCATGGACGATCCGGTCACCGCCAGCCCCGGGGATCGCGCGGCTGGGTTGCGGGCGGCGCGGGACGCGGTGGCGGAAGCCCGGCGGGCGGTGGCGAGCGCGCAGGCCCGGTTGGCGGCGGCCGGGGTTCGCTACGCCGATCTGCGCACTGCCGCCGATCGTGCCCTTGCGCTGGGGGTGTCGCCCACAAGCGTAGGACGGCCGCGCCCGGGAGAGTTCGTGGCCGACGAGTTGGCCCCGCTGCTGCGGGAGCAGCCGTGGCACGTGCGGTGTCTGCTGGCGCGGACCCGCCGGCTCCATACCGACCTGCCGACGGTCTGGCAGGCGTTCTGCGACGGGGATCTGGACGCCGAACAGGTGCGGGTGATCGACCGGGCCGCCCGCCGCGTCACCGAAGTATCGACCCTGACGGTCGTGGATGATCAGGTGGTGGAGGCGGCGCAAACCCGCACCCCGAAACAACTGAGCTCCTGGCTGTTGCGGCTGATGGTCCGGCTCGAGCCGCTGGCGTTCGCGCAGCGGCATCGCCGGGCGTTGGCCGACCGCCGGGTCACCGTGGTCCAAGGACCCGACGGGATGGGTTATGTCACCGGGGAGATGACCGCCGCCGACGCGGCCGCCGTCGACGCGTTGTTGACCGCCGCCGCGCGCAGCCTCGGCTGCGATGATCCGCGCACCGAACAACAACGCCGGGCCGACCTGGTCGCCGACCTCCTGCTGGGACGGCTCGGCTTCGACGACGAATCCAACGAGGCCGAGAACGACCAGCACGCGGACGACAAGACGGGCGAGTCCGCGGCGGGCGGAACGGGGGACTGGGTGGAGGTTGAAGCAGTCGATCCCGACACCGGCGAGCTGCTCGGCACCTCCCGGCAGGCCCTCGACGCCGAGGGGACCGCCGTCGGCGAACCGGCACCCATCCGCCCGGTGGGGTTGGTGCGGCGGCCGCGGACCGTCCGGGTCGGCGTCGTCGTTCCGCTCAGCAGCCTGCTCGGACTGGACGAGACCGCCGGGGAACTCACCGACCGCTCCGGATGCGTCCCCGCCGACCAACTACGCCACCTCATCGCCGACAGCCTGACCGACAGCCTGACCGAGGGCAGCGACGGTGCCCGCTGGACTGAGGTGTTGTTCACCCGGCTGCTCACCGACGACGGCGGCCGGCTGCTCGACACCACCGAACTCGGCCGGTACCCGTCGAAACGGCTGGCCGAGGCGATCCGGATCCGCGCCGGCACCTGCCGGCACCCGACCTGCACTGTGCCCGCCGACCGCTGCGACCTCGACCACCACGAACCGCAGCCCCGCGGACCGACCGCCGGCAGCAACCTCGACCCCGGCTGCCGACGGCACCACCGTGGAAAGACCTTCGCCTGGCTGGCGACCACGCGCGAAGGCGACGGTGTCAACTGGACCCTGCCCGACGCCAGCCGCTACCGCTGCATCGACGACCCGCTCCCCACCGGACTCGACACCGCCGCGTAACCCACTCGCGGGACTAGGCAGACCCGACGTCCTGGCCGACAAGCGCGATTGTGGTGCCGCCAGGTCAGAATGGTGTTAATCAATCACGGCACTGAGTCACATCCTGACAAGGCGCAACGCGACAGCAGGTTACGGACAACATCGCCGCAGCCGGCAAGTCGCTCTCGAGCGAGACCCTAGCCGGCCACGACGAGATCGTGGGCGATACGGTCAAAAGGCCATGGCTCGTTCAGGGGCCTCGGCCCCGAAGCTTTCCTTCTGTTGCGGTGCGGCGGCCGCCAACCGTGGCGTCCGGCGGCGACTAGCCAGCTCGAGCGGTCCGTGTCCACGCTGGGCAACTCGACGCGAGTGAGAGACATCATGGAGGTGACATGACACGGCGCGGGGAGGCGGGCGACTCGGTTGTCTCCGGCAGGTCCGCTTCCACACCAGCCAGCGGCGGCTCCTCACCTTGGGCGCCGTTCGGCCAGCGCGCATACCGCTGGCTCTGGTTGGGCATGTTGTTCAGCTGGATCGGAACCTGGATGCAGACCGTCGGCGCTCAATGGCTCCTGGTGGATGCCCCCAACGCGGCGGTCCTGGTCTCCCTGGTCCAAGTGGCCACCACACTTCCACTGATGCTCTTGGCACTCCCCGGTGGCGTGCTGGCCGACTCCTTCGACCGGCGTCGGCTGTTGATCATCGTGCAGGCCTACCTCTTTGTCCTCGGCATTCTGCTGACCGTGCTCACCGCCGCCGGGCTGATGCCGCCCGCCCTGCTGTTGGCCTTCACCTTCGCCCTCGGCGTGGGCGCGGCGGTTCAACTCCCAACCTGGCAGGCCATGTTGCCCGCGCTCGTGCCGAGGTCGCAGCTACGTGCAGCGACGCGGCTGGATCTGGTCAGCGTGAACGGTGCCCGCTCGATCGGGCCAGCCGTCGCTGGGCTCGTGATCGCCTACCTCGGCGGCGTCCCGGTCGTCTTCGCTCTCTACGCGGTATGTGCCGTCGTGTTCGCGGTCGCCCTGTTCTTCTGGCGAGGACCGGAGGTTGACTCCGAGAGCCGCAGGGAGCGTTTCGTGCCCGCCCTGCGCTCTGGTGGCCGTTACGTCTGGCACGAACCTGTCGTGCGGCGCATCCTGCTCCGGGTGATCTTGTTCGTCGCGCCCGCGATGGCGTTGTGGACGCTCCTACCCCTGATCGCCAGTCAGCGCCTAGGTCTCGGGGCGGCCGCGTACGGGGCGCTGTTCGGCGCCTTCGGGGTCGGCGCCATCATGGGTGCCGCCTTGCTCGGACGTGTGCGAGACCGCCTGTCGACCAACGGGCTCCTGACGGCGGCCGGGGTGGTCTATGCGGCGGCTTCGGCGTTGATCGTACTGATCCCCAGCCTTGCCGCCGCTCTGATCATCTTGGTGCTCGCCGGCCTAGCCTGGATGGCGGTCGCCTCGACGTTCGCCGCCGAGCTGCAACTATTCCTGCCCGCCTGGGTCCGCGCCCGTGGCTTCGCGATCTACATGGTCACCTTCACCGGCTCGATGACCCTCGGAGCGCTCGTCTGGGGACTGGTCGCAGAGGCTGTCGGACTGCGGTCGACATTCCTGCTGTCAGCGGTTCTGCTGCTCGGCGGCGCCGTCGCTGGAGTATTCGTCCGACTTTCAGAGACCGGCCACCTGGACCATGAGCCGGCCATCTATTGGCCTGAGGCGCGGCTGGCCTTCGACCCAGAACTCGACACCGGACCCGTCCTCGTGACCGTCGAGTTCATCGTCACACCGGAGCGGGAGGTGGCGTTTCTGGCGGCGATGAATCACCTCCGCCAGTCTCGACGTCGAACAGGCGCGACCCGCTGGGAACTGTATCGAGACGGCGACCGACCGGACCGTTTCGTCGAGACCTTCAGCGTCCCCTCCTGGGAGGAACACCTGCGCCAGCACGGCGGACGGTTGACTGCGGCGGACCGAGAGGTCGAGGAGACCGCACTTGGCTTCTCGGATCCGCCGGCACGGGCGCAGCACCTGCTCCCCCCGTAGCCCTGCCCTTGGCAGCTGTCGAGCAGGCGGTTGCCGGGCCGCGCACTACCGACTCGCGAGCCACGCGGGCCGCCTGACGATGATCAACATTGGTTCACCGCCGGCTCCGTCCTCCGATGCTCGGCGGGCGTCAGCGGGTGCGGAGGTGGCGCTGATGTTGGCGGCGACGATGATGGCGATGCCCAGCCACTCGTGCAGGTCCTGCAACTGGCCAAGGATGACCAGCCCGGCCAGCGCAGCGAGCACAGGGTGCACGCTCATGGAGACGCCGATGAACCGAGCTGGTCCGAAGCGCAGCAAGTGACGGATGCCCCGATTTCCTCATCCGCAGAATCGACCCAGCCGGCCCCGAGGCGCATCGGCCATTTCTCTGCCAGAGGGTGCGCTGCAATCACCCGGATCGGATGAGGTGGCGCGGCGACCGGCGCTTGTATGGTCCCCGGCAGGAGTCTTGGGCTGAGCTCGACGACCGCGAGGGAGCACGCAGGTGAGCGAGATTTCGACCCCTGAGGGCTATCAGACACCCATTCCGGCCAAGATCTTGACACCGGATCGGGTGGAGACCCGAATCGGCACACTGGAGTTCACTGACGGTTTCCCTACCCAGTCGACGGCCGACCTTCTCTATGATCACTTGGACTTCCTGCGGGGTGTCGAGGTGTTCCTCAGCTGCGTTCCAGCGGCGTCGCTGGAGGCGATGCGCATCGGGATGGAGGAGGTCGGTGTCTCTGCCTGCCACCAGGTGGGCATCTTGGACCGGCTGCTGGATTCGACGCCCCTCTTCCTGACGGGAAACACAGACACCGTGTATGTGTCGGGCATCCTGGACCTCGAGCGGGATGGCCCCACCGTGGTCGAGATCCCACCGGGCTGTGGCCCGACCACCGTCAACGATGCGTGGTTCCGGTTCATCACCGACATGGGTCGCCCAGGCCCGGATCGTGGCCAGGGCGGCAGGTATCTGATCGTGCCCGCGGGATATGACGGGCGTGTTCCAGACGGGTACTACGTGTCGGAGTCGCCGTCGCGAATGAACTGGCTGATCCTGCGCGGCCTGCTTGTCGACGGTAAGCCCGAGGCACCGACCCGGAACTTCCACGAGGGTCTGCGTGTTTACCCCCTCTCTCAGGCGGATGCTCCGCCGGCGATGGAGTTCATCTCGCTGTCGGAGAAGGAGTTCAACACCGTCCATGCCAACGACGTCTCCTTCTTCGATGAACTCGACGCCGTGATCCAGCGCGAGCCGCTGGAGCTGATCGACCCGGAAATCCGTGGGCTACTCGCTTCGATCGGGATCAGCAAGGGCTCCCCGTTCGCACCCGACGACCGCATGCGCGCACTGCTGACCGAGGCCGCCGCGGTCGCCAACGGCACCGCCCGGGCCATTTCGTTCAAGACCCGCGATCCCGAGGCGTATCTGTACCCGAACCGTCGGTGGAAGACCGGGTTCATCGGCAACGACTACCAGTGGCTCAGAGACGGCGGTGTCGGCGGGCGCAACCTCGACGCCCGCACGATGTTCTTCTACATCGCAACCGTCAACACCCCAGCCATGGCACTCCGCATGCCGGGGGTCGGCTCCCAGTACGCCATCACCGAGCACGACAGCCGTGGCGAGTACCTCGACGGAGCCAAGAACTACCAGCTCACTATCCCCGGGAACGTGCCGGCCAAAGACTTTTGGTCGGTCGTCGTCTATGATCCGCAGACACGATCCGAGCTGCAGACCGGCCAGGCCTACCCGAGCCGCAACAGCACACGCGACCCGCTCGCCACTGACGCCGACGGCTCGATCACCCTGACTTTCGGGCCGACTGCACCCGTGGACGACGCCGGCAATTGGATTCAGACTGTCGCCGGCAAGAACTGGTTCACCCTGCTGCGGCTCTACGGGCCCCTCGAGGCCTGGTTCGACAAGACCTGGGTCCCCGGCGACATCGAACCGCTCCAAGGCTGACTGGGGCCCGAATCATCCGCCGAAGCCGTGCGAGCCTGGCTTCTGTGGGTGACCGAGGATGCAAGAAGGCCGACGCGGCCGTCGACCACGGGCTGGCCTGTGTGGCGCTCCCGGACTGGCACGACATCGCCCTCAACGACCGGCGGGTCATCTTGGCCTTCGACTCCGATGTCGCCTGCAAATACAAGGCGGCGATCGCGCAGATCCCCGAGCAGGCTTGGATCCCAATCGAGTACCCGGATGCGGTCTTCGATGAACCGTCGGGTCGCTGGATCTCCCGCGCCGAGGTCGCCGAGATTCCGTTCACCGCCTTCGCCACTCCGAAGCCGGCCGAGCAGGTGCCGGGACGGCTGGTGGTGCGGCGCATCCCCGAGCTGAATCCGCGGGGCCAGGACGGGCTGTTCGACGTGTGGCGGTTCCATGCCTTCTTCACCACCACTCACCCTGCTGCCGTCGACGCCGTGACCGCCGACAAGCTCCATCGCGGCCACGCCATCATCGAACAGGTCCACGCCGACCTAAAGAATTCGGCCCTTGCCCATCTGCCCAGCGGAGCATTCGGCGCGAACAGCGCCTGGCTCGTGCTCGCCGTGATCGCCTTCAACCTCACCCGGGCGACCGCTGCCCTCACTGGTCCGCGGTTGGCTCGGGCGACGACCGGCACAGTCCGCCGGATCCTGATCGGCGTCCCGGCCCGAATCGCGACCTCGGCGCGACGCCTCCGGATCCACCTCCCGGTCGCGTGGCCGTGGGAGCAGGCCTGGACCCGCCTCTTCGAGCAGGCCTGCGGACCACCAGCAGTCACCACGACCTGACCACCCAGCCCCGACATGGGCGCGAGCATCACACCTGGAACACCCCGGCGGCGAGGCCGGCCGCCCAACCTGCCCGGCAGCCGAACCAGCGCAGGCCGAAGCACTGAAGATCAACTACATCTGCTGATCGGTGGATCCAGGCTTAGTGACCGCCCTCCGTTTCGGACCTCAGAAGCCGTCTCCCAAATATTCTCTTAAGATCAAGAGATCTAGTCGCCTATTCACCGAATCGGTTGTCTGTACGGGGTGCGACAGTTTCCCCCGAGGTGTCGCCTCGGTGGCGCGCGGCTCCACGGGCCGGGGTGGTTTGGTCTTGTTTTGGGAAGAGGTTTCAGCTGTCAGCCGGGGACGGCGAGGGCGGAGTCGGTGTAGGGCGTCGGTGACGAGCTGGGACAGGTTGATCTCATCGGCGTGTGGGCAAACCGCGGACACCCACCCAGCTTCGACCCAGCATGCGGCGCCCAGCGGAACACCATCGAACGCGGATTCGGCCGGCTGAAGCAGTGGCGCGGTATCGCCACCCGCTACGACAAATACGCCCTCGTGTTCATCGGCGGGGTCCTGCTGGCCGAGATCCAGCAATACCGCCGATGAGATCCAGGAGACGCGCCCTCAAGTCCAGGCCGGCCTGAGTCCCGTCGTGTCGGTGGTGGAACGGGGTTATGTCAGCGGTCAGTCCAGCGCTGGAGGTGATGTCCCGTGGAGCCCCGATCCAAATCGGCGGTTCTCACTCGAACCGGGTGAGGCGGGGTCCTGATGGAACCGCTAGTTTGGGCATTTGGTCACCGGAGTTGTTTGGTCGCCCTGTGCGGTTTCCGTCTTGTGTTTGGCAATGATGGACCGGCAACATCAGAGGAGAAGTGATGTTCCAACCGTTCCGTTCTGGCATTGGCCGTTCTCGCCTGGAATCCCCGGACGCAGCCTCTGCTGTGCCTCGCGGTAGCACACCGCGACTCCGCCGTATGCATCGATTCGTACCCGCCGCTATTGCCGCCGTGGCCCTCTTCTGTCTCGTGGCGAGTTGCAGCACGAGCTCAACATCGACTGAGACCAGTCCACCCGCAACGTCCGCCGCGCCCACGACCGCGGCAGAAACCGCCGCGTCGCCGGCAGCTTGTGCAGACGTCGCCGCCCTCAGGTCGTCGATCGATGCCCTCACGAAGGTGAGACCTACGCAGGACGGTGTGTCCGCCCTGACGACCGCGATCGCCAACGTGAAGACCGATCTGGACAAGGCGCAGGCCTCGGCCTCAGCGTCGGCTTCGAGCCTTCAGCCCAGCGTGGAGCAGGTGAAAACGGCATTCGCCGCGTTGCAGACGGCAGCAAGCGGATTGACCGCCGAGAACCTTATCCAGAAGGTGCCAGCCATCGCCGCGGCCATCAGGCAGCTCGGCGCCGCGAGGGAGGCACTCTCCGCGGCGCTGGCCGAACGCTGCCCGGGGAGCTGACCAAATGCCCTCCGCCGAGGCCTAGGACTCGCGCCCTCGTGATCGACATCTGGACTCGTGCGCGCCCGAGCGCAGTGAAGTAGATCGGCCATGAAGAGACTTCGATCGATCGCCTAGTGCGGGTGAATTCCCCGTTCGGCCATGGCCAGGTCGCGAGCGCAGGTCATGCCCGTGCTTGCATGGCAGGCTCGACGTCTGGGCTCTCAGTGCCCTTGCCGGCAGGGCGCCGTCCGTCCATTCGGTCCAAGTTGCTGCGCTCCGATTCGGATCATCCTGAACGAGCCCGTCCCCCACCTTCCTCAGCCATGTACCAAGCCCTATCTTCCCCAATCCCGCAAGCGTTGTGTGAATAAAGAAGACACCCTCGGCACCCCCGCATGGGTGCCCAGAGCAACTACCAGCAGGGTCGCGACCGGTGAGGGCGTAGTCGGTGGTTAGCCTGTCGTGGCCGGCGAAGATGGCCCGGAGGTCGCGGAGCAGCTGGACACCGAGGCTGGGTTGGCCTGCCATGGATTCCGTTACAAGCGTTACAGCAGCTACACGGGCCCGCTCTGGCCACTCTCCACCCGCCAAATCGGCAACGGTGACCGGCGCCTCCCAGATGTCTGCGTTCCGATCCTCCATGCCGTTCGGCATCCCCTCCTCCTCCGGCAATGGAACGGGCCCTGTCTGCCGTGACGCTCAGCAGGCCAGCTGCCTGCAAATCGGTTCGGCTTGACCGACCGCGTCAGGGCCACCGCACAGTAGCCCGGAAGCTCATGAGTCTCGACAACCTTGCCTCCTAACCACGCACCGGCCAGCAACCGCGCCCTTTGCGGTGTCCAGCGGCTAGCATGCCGCGAACGTCTTCGTTGTCCTTTGCCCCCTTGGGCCGAAAACGGTATCGATCTCGTCGTAGAGGATCGTGGGCGACCCGGCTTCGTCGGAAACTTTCCGGAACGGGTAGGACGGGGTGGTGTTGACGGCGTGCACCGGACGAGGCACCAGGGGTTCGGTGACCTGTAGGGCACGACTCCTGCCCGAGCCTGGCTCGGGCGAGGGAACGCGCGGGGCGTCGAGTCCCACGCGTCCATGAACCAGGTGTGCGCAATCCACAGCGTGTGGGCGACCCTCGCGGCCTCCGAAGGGTAGGCGACGAACCGGCCGATGAAGTCGTAGGCGGCGCCCAGGTCTTGTCCGCCGCGTTTGCCCGAGCAGCTCGCCACGCTGCGCGAATTCAGCCGTTCGGCCGACCGCATGCTGCTCGTCTGTGAGTGTCAAGTTGCTCTTGCAACCGTTCACGCCATGGTCAGGATTGGTTCCGAGCGCAGGAAGTGCTGCCTCCTGCCACGAGGCAGGCGTCAATCGGCATGCCACCTTCCGTTCACCTGGACGCGGTGTACTTGGGGGCTCCGGTCGAATGCGAAGGGTAAAGATGAAGGATCACGCCGATACCAACTACGGTTCGGATACTCGGCTGCAGACCGGGCAGTTCGTTGAGTTGGCCGCCGATGTCGCTCGCTACCACCTTGCCGGTGAGCGGCTTGCGCACACCGAGGCGGCGGCTCGGCGGGCCCAGACGCTGGCACCGGCGGTTGAGGTGGATGAGGCTGCGCTTTTGGTGGCGGCGGCCTGGTTGCACGACGTTGGGTATGCCGATCAGCTTCGTGATTCCGGGTTCCACCCCTTGGACGGTGCCCGTTACCTCCGGTCTACCGGGTGGCCGATGCTGGTATGTGATCTGGTCGCGCATCACTCTGGCGCCCGTTTCGTCGCCGAGATCCGCGGCCTCGCCGGGGAGCTGGCCGAGTTCACTTTCGTTGAAGACCGGATCTCGGATGCCTTGACGGCGGCCGATCAGATCGCAGGACCCGGCGGCACCCCCATGACGGTCGGGCAGCGCATCGCTGACGTGTTGGCCCGGCACGGACCAGGTTCGCCCAGTGCCCGAGCGCACATCTACCGCGGGCCGTATCTCTACGCCGCCGCCGGCCGCGTAGCGGATCGGCTCGAAGCAGTGGGGGAAGACACCACCGGCATCTTCTGACCGACGGGCTACGTCGTCGACGCCGGCTGCGACCAGGCGCATGAGTTCACCGGACGCCGAACCAGACCGGGCACCAGACCAGGTTCGGGACAACACGCGGCGGGTCGGTGCGGCTTAGGGTGCCGATGAGTCAGCTGACCGTTGGGGAACCCGCCCGCTGGGGTGCGTTGGCAGCCTTGGCCTGGGCCCGGGCTGAGGCCAGGGCCCAGATGATGAGAAGGTCGACAGCGATCACCAGGATGGCCCAGAGCGGTGAGTAGGGCAGCCAGGTGAAGTTGAGCAGAGCCGATATCGCGGCGGCGACGATTCCAGCGACCTGCGCCCACCCTTGACCGAGCAGCAGGCAGATGCCGATAGCCACCAACGCCAGCCCGATCAGCAGGTGGATCCAACCCCACGCCGTCAAGTCGAAGGTATAGATGTAGTTCGGTGTCACGACCAAGTACTCGTCCTTGACGATGGCCGCGAGTGCCTCAATGGCTTGGAAGCCGCCGCCAACGATCAACAGCACACCGGCGACGAAACTGATATTGGCTGCCCGCGAGGGCGACATGTGATCACTTGTGGTCATGCCGGAAACCTTCCCACGACCCGGGATCTATCGATCTGCCATGGATGACGTGTCGGACGGGAATCTGTTTTTCGGCCCAGCCGTACACCTTGGCGGGCTAGCTCCCGACCTGACGATCTGTGGAAGGGGCTCTGCAGCGGGCTCCACCTCGCGGACGAGGGGTGGCCGGGAGGGTACCCGTCACGGGCCCACGTGCTGCGCTCGGAGGGAGGTCAGTGCAGACTGATGCTGCGAGGCCGGAGTTGCGACTGGAGCATCCGGGCTGACACCCACAAGTCTCTACCAGGAAGACAGGTCCCACTATGCCGGATACTCCCGTGCTCGACACGCTCGCCGACATCACCGCCGTATCAGTGAATCGCGGCAGCCTGGAGGCGCGCGAGCACATGCTTGCCCGCTTGGCCGCGCTGGTTGCTGTTGATGCGCCGGCGGCGTCGTACCTGTTGAACCTCGGGACAGCGGTTGAGATGGGGATGACCTTGGAAGACGTGCAGGGAGTGCTGGTCGCTGTGGCCCCCATCGTCGGTACGCCCCGGGTCGTGTCGGCGGCCGGCAGGATCACGACGGCGCTCGGTCTCGTGGTCGAGATAGCCGAAGCCGAACTGGCGGCCGAACTGGCCGACAAGGAGGCCTAGCTCGCGACCGTTCACACGGTGCGATCACCGCCCATCGAGCCGCGTCGGCACCACCGACTTGGGGCCGATCGTCTGACCGCAGATCGGGCCCGCAGGCGCGATTGTGGTTTTGATCCGGCGGGCACTGAAACGACCAGGCGACGCCCAGCTTGTCCGCTGACGGCCGATGGGTCGAGTGGACCGTCACTCGGTGACCACTTCTGAGTCTCCCGCCACCTGGCACAGGGTTCATGGATCAACGTGTCAGCCAGCGGCTGCACTTCGCCGCGCTCGAATTCGGCTCCAGATGAGGTCCAGGACGATCGCCAAGGCAAGGATGCCGATGATCGCCACGAACGTCGCTGGCTCGGTTCGTAGGGTCTGCACCCCGAACACGAGCAAGACGACGACTGTCAGCACGATGCCAGCCACCAGCAGTGAGCTGCGCGACCCCGTCTCCGCCCTGAGTCGGTACGCCGCGATCGTGGTGATCAAGAAGATCGCGAGCGCGACCGCGCTACCGAGGGAGGCGATAGCGGTGAGGTCGACGAAGTTGGCCAGGAGCAGCACGGCGACGACGGATATCAGCAAGCCGCGGGTTCCGCCGACCCGGGCGAGCTGGCCGAAGACCGGGGGAAACATCTCCGATTCCGCAAGCTTCGCCGTGGATCCTGTCGCGGCGTAGATGTTGGCGTTTACCGACGAGGACGTCGCCAGCAGCGCGGCAACCGCCATCATCACGAAGCCGGCCTCACCGAGCGCTGGCTTAGCTGCCTGGGCCAACGCCGTGTCGCCATTGGCGATCACCTCCTCAACGGTGAGCGTCCCGAACACTCCAATGGCGATCAGCACGTACAGGGCTGTGGTGATCCCCAAAGCCAGGTACGTCGCGCGTGGCAGGTTCCGCTGCGGATCCGGCAAGTCACCACCGGTGAAGCTGATCACAGCAACACCGAGATAGGCGAAGAATGTCAGTGCCACGCTGGATATCAGGGTGCCGGTCCCGCTCAGCCCGGCGGACCGGGCCTTGGGCTACTGGTGGGCGTTGTCGATGCGGCAGATTGAGGTGGCCCGCACCCTGGTGTTCGACCAGCCCCGCAACGGTCGGGCGTTCTTCGAGGCGCTGGTCGCCGACAACCTCCACCTCGGCCGGCCCGAACAGATCGAGTTGATCTTCGGCAGGAGGATCCTGCCGACGGCGCCCGGCGTCTTCGCCACCCGGGTCGTCACCCGCGGCGCCGATGTCACCATCCACGTCGGCTACAAACACTCCCGGACCGGGACTACTTCAAAGAAGGTCGGGCGCTGCGGATCGAGACGGTGTCCAACGACCCGACCGATCTCGGCGTGCTGCGTCGTCTGGTCCATCTGCCCGAACTTCAGCGCAAGGCCCGTGACGTCAACCGCCGACTGTTGGATCATGAACAGGTCGGTCAGGGCTGCGTCCTTGCGAGTCCAGCCTTTGAGCGGATCGCGCGACCAACCCTGGTGGACGGGCACAGGGCCCAGCCTTGAGGTTCGGCGACCCTCGGGTCCAAGCCCTGGCCGGCGCCCTCGCCATCACCGCCCACCTGATCGGCGGCTTCACCAACCGTTCCCTCCGACCCCCGGGTGGCCGATCTGCTCGGCCAGCCCTACTCCCAGGGCCCGATGCTGCTACGACCTGCGCCGGCTCCAGCTGAAAGGCCTGATCGTCCGGCTGCCGCACTCCAACACCTACGTCCTCACCGACGACGGGCAACGGTTTGCGGTCTTCTACACCAAGATCCACAACCGGCTACTTCGACCGCTGATGGCCGCCGACCAACCACCCGCACCGATCGAAGTCCGGCGAGCACTGAACGTGCTCGACCACGCCGTCACCGACTACATCGACAACGCCCGAATCGCCGCCTAAAGAGTCAGCTCAAGTTTCAACCTCTAGCGACCAAGGATCGCTAGAGGTACGTGGTCGGGGCCGCGTTCGTCCGCCGTGTCGTCTGGTCACCATTTAGGCGTGTGTCCGGTCAGGCCGAGTGACGACCCCTGTACCGAAGGCGGGTCCAGGTTGGGCGCCTCCTACCCCGGAGACTCCGGCGTCTTCCGAACCTGCCTGGCAGAACCTGCCTGGCAGACTCGGTCGGAGAGGCCCTATCATCCGGAGCAATGGGCGCCGTGTGCGGCGTCCGTTTTCCTGTCAAGTCAACGGAAGGATCAACCAATGGCGACCCTGACCGCATGGGCGTTCCCGGGTGTCGGTGATGCCGACGCCATGGTCGACAAGCTCAAGGCGCTGCAGTCACAGCAGCTCATCACCATCCACGATGCGGCCGTGGTCAGTTGGGAGGTCGGCAAGAAGAAGCCGAAGACCCGGCAGCTGAACAATCTAGCTGGGCCTTTGGCGCTCGGCGGCGCATTCTGGGGGATGCTGTTCGGGTTGCTGTTCTTCGTCCCGTTGCTGGGAGCGGCGATCGGCGCCGGCATCGGCGCTCTGTCCGGGTCGATGGCCGACGTCGGCATCGACGACAAGTTCATCGACGGAGTCAAGCGGCAGGTAACCCCCGGCACGTCGGCCCTCTTCCTGCTCACCTCCGACGTGGTCGAGGACCGCGCCAAGGCCGAGTTGAGCGGCACCAAGGCCGAGCTGATCGCCAGCAATCTCACCGCGGAGCAAGAGGCCAGACTGCGCGAGGTATTCGGCGAAGACTGACCTTTAGCGCGGCCACGACCCGTGCCACGTTGACAGGCGCTCGGCAGCGTTTTTGGCAGCGACCGCCTCCCCCAGCAGTCTTCGCAACTGATCCGGGATGGTTTCGACAGCTCGCCGGCTGGCTCCACCGACGGCCAAGGTCAGTCAGCCGGCCGAGCCGCTCTCGTGAGCCGGGCCCGAGGGTAAAGACCGCTCCTACGCGGACGGTGGTCCCCCACGGCCGGCTCCCGGCCCACTTCCACGCCGCTACCCGTCAACACGCCGCCCCAGCTGTCGCGTGTTGGGCTCACCCCATTTGGCGGACACGCGGTCAGGCGGCTTCTGCCGTCGGGGGGTGCCCGTTTCGGCGATCGAGCAGCCAGTCACCGGTCATCGTGGTTTCTCCCTTGCAGTTGATCTTGACCGGTCTTCTGAAGACTCACCACGGTGGCCGTCTTCGCCACGTTGTGGTGACACACCGGCAGGCCGATACTCAGCACCCTGGCAATATGATGGGTGCACAGGCGCGCCGGGCCGGCGGCTGGAGCCCACCGGCAGCGGCGTCGATTGGGTGGGACGAAGCCGCGCGCAGGGCGTTCTCGCCGACCTCGCTTCGCGAGGCTGATCTCCAGCGATTCGCTTACCGACAAGAGGGGGGCTCACGTGAGCACTGAGTTCGATGAAACCGGTCCGATCGACTATCTGGTGGTCGAGTTTCCGGGCAACAAGATGACCGGCGAGGGGTTGCCGCTGCTGGTCGACCTGGTGGACGCCGGCATCATCCGGATCCTCGACCTGGTCTTCGTCAGGCGCGAACTCGACGGCTCGATCAAGGCGGTGGAGATCGCCGACTTCGACGATGACGGGCAGCTGGATCTGGCCGTGTTCGAGGGCGCCGCCTCCGGTCTGCTGGGACCAGACGACGTCGACGAGGCGACCTCGGTGATCGAACCGGGCAGCTCCGCCGGAATCCTGGTCTACGAAAACGTGTGGGCCGCACCCTTCGCCCGGGCCCTGCGCCGCGGCGGGGCGCAGCTGGTGGCCAGCGGCCGCATCCCGGTCCAGGCGATCCTCGCGAAACTCGACGACGTCGAAGCCGCTGCGGCGGTCTGAGCCCAGCCCCCTTCCCAACCATCGAAAGGTTTAGTCCCATGCCTGGTCTTCTTCGCGGGATCGCCCGCACCGCCGTCGTCGCCGGAACCGCCAGCGCCGTCCACGGACGCGTGCAGCGTCGCCAACAGGGGCGGTGGGCGCAGCAGGAACAAGAGGCCGCCGCCCAGCAGCCCCCGCCCGGCTACGCCGAGCCGGCACCCGCCTACGCCGAGCCGGCGCAGGCTGAGCCTCCCCCCGGCGGCATGGACGACAAGCTGACCCAACTCAAACAGCTCGGCGAGCTACGCGACGCCGGGGTCCTCAGCGACGCCGAGTTCGAGGCCCAGAAGGGCAAGATCCTCTACGCATGACAGCCCCGATCTGCGACTAACACGCTGGTAGGTGGCGTGGCCCGCGCCATGCCCGGACGCAGACCAGAATCCAGCGCCCACAGGGGTTGACACGAGTTAGGCAATCTCTGCGACTGATGCGGCGATCACCGATGGCGGAGAACAGTGAGTACACCGACCTGGTGCGCCGGCTGTGCAGCATCGGCGCCTTCCTCGGTTTGGTGCCCACCGAATATTCCTCCGGCCAATCCCGCTCGCAGGGATCAATCACCAAGACCGGCAAACGGCTATGCCCGGCGATTGCTGATCGAGGCCGCGCGGCATCCCCGCAAGGCCTACCGCAACCCCGGTCTGATCATGCGGAATAGTGGGAACAGTCGCCGCCCGCGGCTCGGGCCCGCCGTCTCGCAGGGAACCGCCGGCAGCTATCAACGCTGGCAAGCCTTCACCGCCCGCCGCGAACGACCCGTCGTCGCCAACGTCGCGATCGCCCGCGAACTCGCCGGCTGGATCTGGTCACTGGCGGTCCTCGATCCGAGTGCGCTGTTCTCTGGTCAGCGGTGGGGCCTCGGCGAGGACGCGGGCAACGTGCGTGGCGAGGCGTTCAGCGCGTAGGTTGCGTCGGGCTGCGATCAGGTCAGGGGTCGTCGGCGGGGCGCGAACGAGTGAGGGAGGCGACTCGCGCTCTCTCAGCGGTCCAGGACATACAGAACCTCTCAGGGCAAGGGGCTTGGCCCTCCGCTGAGAGGTTAGATTTCTCCACCAGTCTGTCGGCCAGCTCTCTCAACGATCACGCCGGGGCGAAGACGCAGCTGTCCTCCATCGTCTCCGGGGCGACGGTGCTGCTCACGTTGTTGTTCCTCGCTCCGTTGTTATCCAACTTGCCGAAGGCGGTCCTGGGTGCCCTGATCATCGAAGCCTTGGTCATGGGCATGATGAACGAGGCGGAGATGCGCCGGCTGGCCCGCGTTCAGCGCTTCGACCTCTGGATCGCCCTAGCCGCACTCGCGGCCACCTTGCTGGTCGGAGTGCTGGCCGGAGTGATCATCGGCATCGCGTTCTCACTGACCCGTGCTCGATTCCTGGAACGACTTGGCTGATCGCCGTGAGCACCCATCTCAACATCCCCCGGCTCGGGCGACAGCCCGGCACCCCGGTCTACCGTGACCTGTCCGCTCATCCCGACGACGAACTAGTCTTGGGCGTGCTCGTCATCGGACTCGACGGCGGCCTGTTCTTCGCCACCGCCGACGCCCTGGAAGATCGGATTCGAACTCTCGTGGAGTCCGACCCGACCCGCACCGGTTTGGTGCTTGATGCGAGGGGATCGACTTCATCGACTCTCAGGGCGCGGCGAAGATATCCGAGATCGTCATACTCGCTGAGGAAGCCGGCCTCGTCCTGCGACTCGCCCGCGTGAAACCTTCGATCCAGGACACCCTGGAACGAGAGGGAGTTCTCGATCGGATGGGCGTCGACAGGCTGTACGGCAACATCGACCAAGCCGTCAACGCCCATCTGGCCGAGAGACCCGCGCCTCGCCCTCCCGATTCGGGCACCGGTCCCGCCGAGCAGAACGGTCGCTGATCGGTGAGTGGTCTCCTCTTCGAGATCGTGCAGTCCTTGCCGAAGCCCATCGTTCAATGCACTCGGGGGTAGCATTCGCTCGAGTCACGCCGCCCCGGCGAAGCCGCGAGGACGGGTCAGGAGGGAACATGGCCGACGTCGTCCCGCGTTGGGAGTGGCGCACGTTCGCCCACACCGTCTCGCAGGCGGATACGATCTTCGATGCCATGACGCCGGTCTCCGTCGAGGACAGTGACGATCTCTACCTGCTGACGCTCGACGGTGACAACGTGAAGATCCGGGACCAGTTGATGGACATCAAGGTCCTGCGCGAGGTCGATTCCGCTGGGCTCCAGTGCTGGGAACCGATTCTGAAGGTGCCGTTCCCGCTCGACGTCGAGGCTGCGCAGATTGTCTTCGCGGGGCTGCGGCGGCCGCTTCCAGAAATCCCGCCCGACGGACTGAGCCTCGATGCGCTCATGACTGCGACCCAGGTCGGCGCGACCGATGGTCCGCGGGCCGTTTCGATGCGCAAGCGGCGCGCTCGCTACACCGTCGGCGGCTGCCAGGCTGAGCGCTCCACCCTCGAGTCCGGAGGGCATCAGAAGACGTCGATCGCGGTCGAGTCGACCGATCCCACGGCGGTCGCGGCCGCAGTGGCCGAACTCGGCTTGGGCGACTATGTCAACGTCGACGTTCCGACTGGGCTACGGTTGCTCATCGATCAGGTGCCCGAGCGCTACGCCGTCATCGATGCCGGCACGAACTCGATCAAGTTCCACGTCGCGGAGCTCGACGCGATCGGGCGCGGCCCCTGGCGCTCGGTCGTCGATCGGGCGGTCGTGACCCGCCTCGGCGAGGGTTTCGAGGCGACCGGTGAGATCGGCGCCAAGCCGCTCGAGCGGACCGCGCGAGTGATCAGCGACATGGCGGACGAGGCTCGCCTCCTCGATGTCCAGGCCGTCGCATCGGTCGGTACGGCGTGCGCCCGGATGGCGCGTAACCGTGCCGACCTCGTGGCGACGGTTCGAGCCCGATCCGGCCTGGCACTCCAGGTGATCTCGGGTGAGGAGGAGGGCCGGCTGGCGTATCTGGCCGTCGCGGCGGGCGTGGGGATCGGCGATGGGGCCGTCGTCGCCTTCGACACTGGCGGTGGCAGCTCCCAGTTCACCTTCGGCCACGGGTCGAGTGTCGATGAGCGGTTCAGCGTGCCCGTCGGCGCCGTCGGGTTCACCGAGCGGTTCGGGCTGGCCGAGGCGGTTCCGCCCGGAGTCGTCGCCGAGGCCATGGCCGCGATCGCAGCCGAGCTGTCACCGCTCGACGGCCGACCGACGCCCGACCGGATCGTGGCCATGGGTGGCGCCGTGACCAACCTCGCCGCAGTCAAGCACGGGTTAGCGACGTACGATCCCGACGTCGTCCAAGGGACGATCCTCGATCGGGCCGAGATCGATCGACAGATCGACCGTTATCGCAGCAGCGACACCGCCGGACGCCGCTCGATCATCGGCTTGCAGACGGCGCGTGCCGAGGTCATTCTCGCCGGCGCCTGCATCGTCCGGACGATCATGGACAAGCTCGGACGCGACTCGGTCACGGTCAGCGATCATGGCCTCCGGCACGGCCTGCTCATCGACCGCTTCGGCTCAGGCGGCAGCCATCCTCCCGCGCGAGGTTGATCGTGCCGGCGGCACCGACCAGACCTCTATGCATCAGACCCAGATGCATCAGAGCGGATCATGGCTGGCCAGGGCCCGGGCCGTCGGTCGGGGTTCGACTGCACGTTCCGGACTGACTGCTCGCTGCACGTCCCCGCCCGAGGGTGTCGGTCCGTTGCGTCGCCGGACGGCCTTGCTGATCTCGACCGTCAGCGGGAGCAGCGCGGCGAGGCCGAGGCAGACCAGCCATTGGGTGGGCGTCAGGCTGGTGGTGAGCAGGCCCTGTTGAAGGGTCGGCAGCTGGGTGCCGAGGAATACCATGCCGAGTGGCACGACTCCGATCGCCACGGACTTCAGGATCGGCGGCGTGAGCCCGCTGGCGGGGTCCCTCCGGTTGACGATGGCGTTGAACACGGTGCCCAGGCCCATCACGACGAACGTCATCGTCAGGGACACGCTGGGCTGCTCGGTGCTCGGCTGGTCCGGGCCGGCGAGAAGCGGGATCAGCGCGCCGACGAAGAAGGCGACCGCGTACAGGATCCACAGCAGGACCGCGCCCCGGTTGGTGATGGGCTCCGACGGGTCGCGCGGAGGCCGGTGCATGACGTCGGGATCGCCGGGATCCACCGCAATGATCACCACACCCAGCGCGGTAGCGAAGAAAAGTAGGTAGAGCACCATGGGTGGCGTCAACGCCACACCGTCGTTGATGTTGAACACCGTGGCGGCGAGGAACAGCATGATGAGAGTCAGCAGCTGCGTCATCTGGTAGCGGACGTAGGACACGATCTTGTCGTAGACCCGGCGACCGATGTCGACGGCATGAACGAGAGTCCCGAAGTTGTCGTCGGTGAGGATCATCCGAGCCGCCTGCTTGGTCACCTCGCTGCCGCTGCCCATGGCCACACCGATGTCTGCCTGCTTCAACGCGGCTGCGTCGTTGACGGCGTCTCCGGTCATGGCGACGATCAAACCCTGTGCTTGCATGGTCCTGGCCAGTCGGAGCTTGTCCTCTGGGGAGACCCGGCCGAAGACATGGAGCTCCGGTAACCGCTGTCGCAACTCGTCGTCGGACAGCTTGCGAAGCTCAGCACCGCTGATCGCGCCGGGCCCGAGGCCGAGCGACCTCCCGATCGCCTGCGCCGTCACGGCATGATCGCCGGTGATCATCCGCACGTCGATGCCGGCGGCCAGGGCGGCCCGCACGGCTCCGTGGGCCTCGGCTCGTAGGGGATCGATGATTCCGGCCATGCCGATGAAGGCCAGGTCGCGGGTCAGAGACATCGGATCCGACCGCATCGACGCGAGCGCGTCATCGCCCTCGATCAGCCGGATGGCGAAGGCGAGCACCCGAAGGCCGTCTTCCCCCATCCGTTGGTTGGCTGCCGCGATCCCGGCGCCGGCCTCGCTGATGGGAATCTGCGACCCGCTCAGCGGTCCGCCGGATTGACTGCACCGAGCAAGGACCACGTCCGGGGCCCCTTTGACCAGCTCCACCAGGTATTCGACTCCGTCCACCGGAATACGGTGGAACGTGGCCATGAACTTGTAGTCGGAGTCGAACGGCACCTCGGCCAGTCGGGGGAAGGCGCGACGAGTCTCGACCGCGTCCACGCCCAGCTTGGCCGCCAGGACGACCAGCGCAGCTTCGGTCGGATCACCGATGACCGAGCCGTCGTCACCGACCACCGCGTCGGTGTCCAAAGCCAGCCCCAGCGCCAACCGACTGAAATCCGGGGTGGGCGACCCTGCCACCGACGTGATGGCGCCCGACTTGCGATAACCCTCACCGTCCACATGGAACCAGGTCCCACCGACGTACAACATGGAGACCATCATCTCGTTCATCGTGAGCGTGCCGGTCTTGTCGGTGTTGATAGCACTCGTCGCCCCGAGCGTCTCAACATCAGTGAGGTTCTTGACCACGGCCTTCGCTTCGGCCAGCTGGTTGGAGCCCATCGACAGCAGCCCCGAAACGAAGGCCGGCATTCCGGTCGGAATGGCCGAGATCGCCATCGCCGTGCCCAGCAGCAACAACTCCTGGACAGGAGTGCCTCGGAGCAAGCCGACCAGGATGATCACCGCGACGGCACCCCAGGCGATCAGCCCGAGCACCTTGGTCAACGAGTCCAGCTCCTTTTGCAGCGGAGAACGAGTGCGCTTGACCGAGGTCAACATGGTGGCGATCTGACCCATCTGGGTCTTCATCCCCGTCGTGGTCACGACCATGTAACCCGTGCCCCTGGTGACCGAGGTGTTCTGGAAGAGCATGTTCGACTGGTCGCCGAGCCCGATGTCTGTCGAGTCGAGTGGATTCGCATCCTTGGGGATCGGAGCGCTTTCTCCCGTCAGCGCAGCTTCTTGGGTCTCCAGCGTCGCGGATCGCAGGATCCGGCCGTCGGCGGGCACGAGGTCGCCGGCCTCGACGGCAACGACGTCACCGGGAACGATCTCGGTGGCGGGACGGAGTTCAACCGCTCCGTCGCGTACGACCCGGGCCTGAGGCACCTGAAGCTTGGCCAGGGCGTCCACACTGGCCCGGGCCTTGAGCTCCTGGCGGGTTCCGAGCACGATATTCAGCAAGATCAACAACCCGACGATGACACCGGTCGAGATTTCGCCGATCAACAGGCTGACGACGGTCACCGCCACCAACATCAGATTCATCGGATCCCGTAGCTGAGCAAACGCGACCGACACGACCGATGGGGGCTTCTCGCCCACGATCTCGTTCTTCCCGTACGTAGACAGCCGTGCGGCCGCCTCCGATTGTGACAAGCCGCGCTCGGCGTCGGAGCCCCCGGCCTGCACAACCTCCGCGACAGAGCACGCGTACGGCGGGCGTTCCGGGCGAACACCAGTCCCGCCGGTCACCCCACCGCTGGACACGCCAAGATCCTTCCACACGGCAACGACCGCGGCCAGACGTCTCGGCCGGCAGGTCACCGGAATCCGATGCCTCGCTACGCGCGCGCGTGCGAGGGCTTCAGAGGTGGAGCCAATTGAGGCCTGGAGATCACTCTTGAGACACCACCGCTGCGCGCAGGTATTGGCCCTGGTCGAACTCGGTCGGCATGATCGACCCGCTGTCGAGCAGCGCCTTCGCCGAGGAGGCCAAGGCACTCGCCTGATCGAGGGTCAGCAGCCTGGCTCGGCCTTTGGGGCGAGACCAGTGCCCAAGGTGGTTGGCCAGGAGTCCATGCCGCCAAACGAACCATCAGCACTTGCCTCGGAGTGATTCTGCGGTCGGTGATGGCTCCGACGGCGCAGTTCGCACGTGTGGTTGGTGAGTTCTCCGCGAGCGCACTGGAGAGACCGTTGGGACGTAGCGCCAGAAGGACGCACAACGAGCTCTCAGCGAGGCATCTATCATGACCTGCCTGCCGGTGATGCCTTCCATCACCGATCCCCACCAGGGATCGAGCGTCATTCCGCACACCAGGCTGCGGCTGATCGACCCAGCTGTAACTCATCGAGATCTGGGGCAGGTGCCGAAGACCGCGTACAGGCCCCGGCGGGGCGGCCCCCTAGAGCGCGTTCTGCAGTGGGGATCCGGCTGCGCATGGTTCTCGGCGCCACGCGTCCGGCGACGGTGCCCGATGACGGCACCGACCGCCGCGCCGATGACGACATCGCCAGGGTCGTGCACGCCGGTGTAGACGCGGGAGAACGCCACGGCCAAAATCCAGGCCGATTCAGTGAGCCCGAGCTGGCTAATCGCTCCGCGATCCGGCTCTCGTTCCCTTCGCCGGGGTTGACGCCGGCTTGGGCTCGTTAGCCTTCGCCCTTTTGCGCTTCGGTGGCGGCGGTTCGATGTAGCCGAGCTTGGATCTCTTGCCCGGTGGCTGGCCGGCCAGCCACCGCTTGCCGGTAGGGCTGAGTCATGACCTCCATTATCAATTAGTTCGGCCCCCCGTTTCTGAGCTGAGTTGACGCGGGCCCAGTGGGTTTGGGCCATACTGCCCGCTCGGCGCTCAGAACGGCGTACAGCGCACCCGGTGGCCGATCAGCGGTATCCGACCCCTCTGCCGACACTGTGACCGTGCCCAGCGCTTGCCATCTTGACTAAGGCTGAACTTGATACTCAGACTCGGGCTGAATTTCGAGCACGCGCGTACCCATAAATGCCTCGGTCATGATCCACCAACCCCCGTCTCTCTGCGGCCGGAGAGACAGTTTCGATTCCGTGGGATGAACCACCGGGTGGACGATTTCGGCGGAAACGAGCCGAACAACTAGAAATAGGCAATGACTTCAAGACAGTCCACTGAGTCAGCACCGCAAAGTCACCGTGTGCGCTGAGTCACGGCGCAGCACCTGTCGAAAGATCGCTTGGTCCCCAACTCGGGAAGGCGGCTCTGGCGGATCCAACCGAGGGGTCGCCTTCTCCAGCCGCGCCAGCGGCGAAAAATCAGCGCCTTGATCAGTGCTGTGGTCGCCCACCAGCCCGCCACCACCATGGAGGACCCGAACAACCCCGGGACCGACTCTGACGGGTGTCAGCTCGGTGGCACGCGAGGTATAGCTCCCCAGATGCAGGTCCCAGATGTTCTACCAGCTCGGCACATGATCATCCTGGACACCAACCAGCTGCTCGCCACACCCATCACTGGCGTCGTCGGGATAGTGCTTCGAGCCGTGGCGGAAGATGCACGCATCACGGCGCCCACACTGGACGAGTACAGGTCCAGACGTCTTCGCGACGCGATTAGCCGGATTGGGAGTGTACGGTCAGCGCTCGAGTCCCTGCGGAAACTCGGTTGGGATATGCCCGAGCCGCGGTATCCGACCCCGGAGACCGTGATTCGACCTGACCTAGAGGCGGTGGAGAAGTCGCTTCAGGTCCTTCCGCTTGCGGCCGACCATGCTGTAGAGGCTCTCCGGCGGGAGGCTTACCGCGAACTCCCCGCCAAGACAGATCACGCGAAAGGCTCGGGAGCACGTGACGTAGCGATCTGGCTCACGGCAGTCGAGACTTCTCGTGCATCGGGCAAGGTGGTCAATCTGGTTTCCGCGGACTCGAGCGCTTTCGGGCGGAAGACGCTTCATCCGGTGCTCGCCAAGGAGGCCACCGAGAAGGGTGCGAACATCCGACTCTGTCCTGACGTCGCGAGCGTCATCGACCTGTTCGCGCAGCACACTGAGCTCATTCTCGATGTAAATGATCTCCTCAGCCGTGAGACCGTAAGAAAGGCGGTGGAGGAGGAATTTGTAGCCGTCTGGGTCGACGCCGTGACCGCGGCCAACGCAAACAGCATGACGCTCGTCACGGCGCCCGGCGCGTCGGTTGACCTTCTCGAGTGCCAGGAGGCCCGCGCCTACTCGATCCGAGGTGAAACATGGATCGGTGCCCAAACGCTCTGGGCGGTCGAGTTCGATCGTGACCAGGCGGTCACGGGGGGTACCGACGTTGAGACTCTGCGAGTGTCGTGGAAGCAGCAGGCGACTGTCCTACTCCGCGTCGCGGATGAGATCGCCGTGGCGGCGACGGTGATGGGCTCGCGTGCCGCGGTCGGGAGAACGGTCGAGCGCCTGCCTTTAGGTCCAAGCAACTGAATCAGCAGAACGTGATGTTCCGCCGAAGTTCCGCCGGAACCGACAGAGCCCGCAACCTCAAGGATAGAACGGGCTCTGACTAGACATCCCACGTCTGGATGAGTCAAGGGCGGGATTCCTCAGAGGTTGATGGTGCGCCGGTGCTCGCCGCGGTCAAGCCTTGTGTGCGCATGCTCAGGTGACCGCGCGGTTGACCGCGGCTGTGCTTCGGCGGGATTGGCTGGTCAGGAGGAATCCCGCGGTGGGAGCCCCCGGTTCAGGCGGCCACAGGCTGTTCGTGGTCGCTGTGCCAGGCGCGGTGTTCGTCGTAGAGGGTGTGGTGGCGCAGGCAGCCGTGCAGGATCCCGACGAGCCGGTTGGCGACGGCACGGAGGGCTTGGTAGTGAGTGGCGCCGCGGGCGCGGCGCTCGTCGTAGTAGGTCCTCGCTCCGGGCGAGACCCGCAGCGCGGCGTAGGCCTGCAGGAATAGCGCGTCGCCGAGTCGTCGGTTTCGGGCGTAGCGGGCGAGCACGATCCGTTTCGTGCCGGAGGCCTTGGTGATCGGGGACATGCCGGAGTAGTTCTTCCGGCTCTTCGCGTCGGCGTAGCGGTGCGGGTCGTCGCCGAACTCGGCCAGCACCCGGGCGCCGAGGATCGTGCCGAGGCCGGGTTGGCTCCGGTAGATCTCAACGTCCGGGTGCCGGCCAAAACCCTGCTCCACCTGCCCAGCCAACACCTCGGTCTGGGTCACCATCGCTCTCACCACCACGATCAGCGCCGACGCCGACGCCGCATAGGCGGCCACCACCCCCGGCCGGGCGGTGAGCTGGTCGCTCCCCAATGCGGTCTTGATCTTCGCCGCGGTGGCGGCGAGGTTGCGTTGCCGCCCGGCCTTGCGCAGCAGGGATTCGATCCGGGCCCGGGATAGCCGCCGGCCCTGATCCGGGGTTGGCGCGGCGTCCAGCACCGCCAACGCATCGGAGCTGGCCAGGTCGGTGCCGAACGCCACCAGCGCGGCCGGGTAGTACTCCCGCAGCAACGACCGCAACGCGTTCACCTGCCGCACCCGCGACCAGATCATGGTCTGATGCGCACGGGCGGCGACTTTAACGTGCTCAGCGATCTCGGAGTCGCCGGCGATCGGTCGGTGATGGGCCCGATCCAGCCGGACGATCTCGGCCAGCAGATGCGCATCCCCAGGATCGGACTTTGCCCCCGACGTCGAGTGCCGTTCCCGATACCGAGCTACCTGCATCGGGTTGATCGGATACACGACGTAACCGGCGCCCAGCAGCGCCTGCACCCACGACCCACGCTCAGTCTCGATCCCCACCATCACCTGGTCCGGCTCGCCGGCCGGGTCGAGATGTTCGGCCACCAGCTCGTGCAGCATGCTGATCCCGGCCAGACCCTCCAGCAGCCGTCTGCGGACCAGTAGCCGGCCCGTGTCGTCCTCGATCTCGATGTCATGATGGGCCTCGGCCCAGTCGTCTCCGATGAACAGCATCCACAGCCTCCCTCGACAGAACAACGACGCGACGCGAGCCCGGAGAAGACCTGCTACGACCTAATGGATCAGTGCTCACCGGCACGACATCCCACCAGCACTCCCGGCCTCCTCACCAACCGCCGGGGCACGATCTAGTCATAGACCTCACAGGGCCAGGCGTTTTGCAGTGCTCACCGGCGACCGGCTCGGACAACAGCATCCATCACAGGAGAAGGGACTGTTGCAGTCCCATTAGGCCTTTCATCGGTGGAGCTAAGGGGATTCGAACCCCTGACCTCTTCCATGCCATGGAAGCGCGCTACCAACTGCGCCATAGCCCCGCAGCGTCCGATCGACTCCCGGCCGAACGCCCAGGTGATACTAGCTCATTGCCCCGGTATCCATCACTCTCGAGGGGCGGTGATGTTGTAGTCCGCGATCCGCCAGTAGCCACCTACGCGGTGGCGCTCCAGGGTGATCCAGCCACAGTTGTGCAGGCTGCCGAGTCGCTTCCAAGTCTCGGTCGGCAGGCCCACCAATTGGCACACTCCGACGCGGGCGGCCAACCCGTGCATGACCACGACGACGGTCGAGCCGTCGACAGCCGTCTCGGCGATCGTCGTGAGCGCACGGGCCACGCGCACGCCGACCTCGGACACCGTCTCACCGGTCGCCGACCGGCGGACGTCCTCACCGCGCAGATAGCGCTCCCCCAGCTCCGGATCGACCCGCAGCACGTCCTCGAAAGTGAGGCCTTCCCAAGAGCCGACGTGGATCTCCCGCAGACGCGGATCGGTCGAGACCCCCAGCCCCGTCAGGTCGGCCAGGGCGGCGGCGGTCTGAGTGGCTCGGATCAGATCGCTGGACACGATGGCGGCCGGTGCGAGTTCGGCCAGCACCCGCGCCGCCTGGTCGGCCTGCCGCCGGCCCCGGTCGTCCAGCGCGATATCGGCCTGGCCCTGGAATCTGCCCGTCGCGTTCCATTCCGTCCGGCCGTGGCGCAGGACGATCAGCTGCCCGGCCGTCATCGCCGCTCGTCGACGCCCAGCGAGATCCGGGGACAGTCGTGCCAGAGCCGTTCGAGGGCGTAGAACTGGCGCTCGTCAGTGTGCTGGACGTGCACCACCACATCCAGGTAGTCGAGCAGCACCCACCGCTGCTCGCGATCCCCTTCCCGTCGGACCGGTCGGGCGTCCTGGCCGCGGAGGGCCTCCTCGATGCCGTCGACGACCGCGCCGACCTGGCGTTCGTTGGCCGCCGTCACGACCAGGAACACGTCGGTGATGGCCAACTGATCGGAGACGTCGTACGCCACCAGGTCGGTGCCCAACTTGTCGGCGGCCGCGTCGGCCGCGATCCGGGTCAGGCCTAGGGCGTGTTCGGTGGCAGTCAAGCGAGTCTCCATAGCTTTGTCGATAGCTCTGTCTTCGGTCATGGTCGGCGCGCATAGAGACCGCGCTTGGTGATGTACTGCACGATTCCGTCCGGCACCAGGTACCAGATCGGATGGCCACCCAGTACCCGTTCCCGGCAGTCCGTCGACGAGATGGCCAACGCCGGCACCTCCATCAAGCGTGATCCGCTCGGCGGGCAACGAGGCGATGGCCGGCGAATCCAGTTCGACCCCGGGTCGGGTACAGCCGACGAAGTGGGCCAACTCGAACAGCTCGGTGACGTCGCGCCAGCTGAGGATCTGGGCCAGCGCGTCCGCCCCGGTGATGAAGAACAGATCGACGTCGTCACCCCGTTCGGCCCGCAACTCCCGCAGCGTGTCCACCGTGTAGGTCAGGCCAGGCCGATCGATGTCGACCCGGCTCACGGTGAAACGAGGGTTGGACGCCGTCGCGATCACCGTCATCAGATAGCGATCTTCGGCCGCCGACACGTCACGCTGGGTCTTCTGCCAGGGCTGGCCCGTGGGCACGAAGACCACCTCGTCGAGGCGGAAGTGACTGGCGACCTCGCTGGCGGCCACCAGGTGGCCGTGATGGATGGGATCGAACGTCCCGCCCATCACGCCGAGGCGGTAGCGCGCGTTCGGCGACGAACCGGGAGCCCGCGCCAGGCCGTACGCGGGAGTAGCCAGGATCTGATCAACCACCTAGCTGTGCGGGCGGCCCTTGCCGATCGCCAAGGTGATCATCAACATGGCGAGCAGCAAACCGAAGGCGATGACTCCGAACGCCCAGGCCGGCACGGGCAGTTCGTTGAGCGCCTCTGCCTCGGCCTCGAGCAATGTGAGTCCAAATCCCATGCGGACACCCTACCGGGTCACCTCCTCAGCGGGTCTGTCCGGCGCCGGTCAGCACGTACTTGGTCGAGGTCATCTCCGGCAGCCCCATCGGTCCGCGGGCGTGCAGTTTCTGGGTGGAGATCCCGATCTCGGCTCCGAAGCCGAACTCGCCGCCGTCGACGAAGCGACTGGACGCGTTGACCAGCACGGCGGCGGCGTCGACCTCCGCGACGAACCGGCCGGCCGCTCGCTGCGAGTCAGTGATGATCGTTTCGCTGTGCCCGGTGGAGTAGCGGCGAATGTGGTCCAGCGCGTCGTCGAGACTGTCGACCACCGCGGCCGCCAGGTCGAGCGACAGGAACTCGTCGGTGAAGTCGGTCTCGGTCACCGGGACGACCGTTCCGTACGCGGCCACTCGGGCGTCCCCGTGGACCGTGACCCCGGCGGCCGCGAGAGCGGCGAGCGCTCGAGGCAGGAATTCCGCCGCCGCATCGGCATGGACCAGCAGGGTCTCTGCGGCGTTGCAGACCGACGGGCGCTGCGTCTTGGCGTTGAGCAGGATCCGGAGCGCCATCTCCTGGTCAGCCTGAGCGTCGACGTAGACGTGGCAGTTCCCGACTCCGGTTTCGATCACCGGAACCCGACTGTTCTGCGACCACGAAGTCGATCAAGCCGGCCCCACCCCGCGGGATCAGGACATCGACGGACCCGCGCGCCCGCATGAGTTCGGCGGTCACCTCGCGGGGCCCGCGCAGGAGCTGGATCGCGTCGGCCGGCAGTCCGGCGAGCTCCAGGCCGACGCGCATCGCCTCGACGATCGCCGCGTTGGAGTCGGCGGCCGAGGACGAGCCGCGCAACACGGCGGCGTTCCCCGACTTCAGACAGATGCCGCCGGCGTCGGCGGTGACGTTCGGCCGCGCCTCGTAGATGATGCCGACCACGCCGAAGGGCACCCGCACCTGGCGGACCTGGACGCCGTTGGGGTTGGTCCAGCCACGGACGACGTCACCGACCGGGTCCGGGAGCCGAGCGAGATCGCGCAGTCCGTCGACCATGCCGTCCACCCGATCGGGATCGAGACGGAGTCGGTCGACCAAGGCATCACTGGTGCCCTGGCCGACTGCTCGTTCGACGTCACTCTCGTTGGCGTCCAGCACCTGCGGGCTCGGCCTTGGCCAACGCGTCGGCCATCGCCTCCAGCGCCAGCGTCCTTGGCACCGCGACTGGCCTGAGCCAGGATCACGGCGGCGGCTCGAGCCCGGTCGGTCAGTTCGCGTACGGTCACATGGACAACCCTAGTTCTTGCTCGACTACCGAACGCTGCCAGTGGCCTCAGGCCCAGAGTTCGGCCAGTCGAGCCCGGACCCGACCGGAGCGGCGAAGGTAGGCCCAGAGCAGGTTCAGCGCCATCAGGGTGCCCAAGGTACCGGCCACCAGGGTGATCGACTGCTCGCCGGCGAGGAGCCCCCAACTGAGCCACAGCACCTGATTGGCGACGTTCAGGGCCAGGAAGGGCACCGATACCCCGGTGATCTTGGGCGCGATGAGCAACTCGTGCAGCTGCATCAACTGCGAGGCGACGGAAGGAAGCCCGGCGGCGATGGCGAACGCGATCGGGCCGAGGGAGAAGTCGAGACCGAAGGTGATCAAGGCCAGCAGCACACTCGGGCCGAGCAGCGGGACCCAGGACACCGAGCGGTCCCGGCCCAGCTGGATCAGGATCAGCACGCTGCAGGTGCCGAAGATCAGATTCGGCAGCCAGATGTTGATGTGCCCGGTCAGGACCCCGTGCATCGCCCAGGCCAGGTTGGCCGCCAGTTGGAGTCGCCAGGCGATCAGCGAGACTCCCGCGGTGCTGCGCGTACGGAACAACCGGAGCACCTGGGGGATGGCGACGCAGGAGGCGAGCAGGGCAGCAGCCCAACCCAGGATGGGGACAATCACGGAGATGGATCTTTCTCAGGCGAGCCGTCGCCTCGATGCTGGTGTACAGATGACAGCTGGCGACTCTGCCGAGGAGGCCGGCCGATCCCCGAAAAGGTCCGATCAGCGGCACTTCCATAGTAGAGATATCTTCATGTCAAGGCAAACTGGCGGTGTAGGCGAAGCCCGTCACAGTCCGTGTCGCTCCATCACCGAGAAGACGTCGTCCAGAATGGACTCCTGGTCCTTGCCGGCTGCCTGTCCGCGGTCGTAGACCCGGCCGACCTGGTCCTCGATCTGGCGGTACCGCCGGGCATACGCCTCCTGCTGGGGTCGCCAGTACCCCACGATGTCGTAGCGCGACGAACGCCACTTCAGCTCGTGCCGGAAATAGCGGCGGATGTCCCGAGCACACGACGCCTCCCCGGCCATCCAGACGAAACCCTCCCCCGGCGGCAGTTCGATGCTGCGCGCCACCTCAGCGAGCGGGCTGTCCATCGCGTCGGGACGCGGGTTGAAGACCCAGCTGATCTTGAGCGCAGCCGCGGACTTCATGGCGTTGGTGGCGCTTTCGCTCGGGGGCCTCGAAGACGGCCTGGACAGCCTGACCCGATGGCAGCTCCTCCAGGATTCCGGTCGCCGCCGGGATCCCGGTCTGGTCGGCGATGATCAACATCCAGTCGGCTTCGATGCCCGCGAGGCGACCATGTGGCTGGGAGATGATCACCTGATCACCGGCCTCGGACTGCTCGGCCCACCGGATGGCCAGTCCGCCGTCGTGCCGGACCAGCTCGATCCACAGCTCCCGACGCTGGTCGTCCCAGCGCCGCACGCTGTACCAGCGCGGGGCCGGTTGGGGATTCGGGAACTCCCAGTGGGAGCCGGAACGGCGCGGCAGCTGAACCTTCGGCTGGCGCTCCGGCGGCACCATGATCCGCAGCCACTCGTCGGCGGCTCCCGACGAGACGAACTCCGTCAGGCCGTCACCGCCGAGCACCACGCGGAGCATGACGGACGTGAGCCGTTCCGTCCGGATCACTGTGGCGCGGAAGTACGCCTCGGGCAGGGTCATCGGAAGTCTGCGCCTCAGATCAGGGTCGGCGGCAGCGCGCCTTCGTTCTCCAGCAACCACCGCTTCGTCACCAACTCCATGCCCGGCTCGCCACCGGAGTAGCCGCCCAGCCCGTCGCTGGCCACCACCCGGTGACACGGAATGATGATCGGCAGCGGATTGGCCGCCATCACCGATCCGATCGCTCGCGCCGGCAGTCCCGTTCCGCTCAGCTCGGCCAGCTGGCCGTACGTGATCGTCTGCCCGTACGGGATCCGACGCAGGGCCATCAGCACCGCCTCGGTGGACGGCTCGAGCTCGGGCAGGTCCAGGCGCAGGTCGAACTCCTGGCGCTGCCCGGCGAAGTACTCCCGCAGCTGTCCGATCGCCTGCTGCACCGTCTCGTCGGGCTCGATCGAAGCGCCGCGAGAATCCAGGTTCCAGCCGGTGGCCCGGACGCCGCGCGGACCAGCGAGGACTCCGACCACGCCCACCTGGGTGTCGTACTGGTCGAAGAACAGATCCGCGGTCATACCGTCACATTAACCCCGGTCTCCGACACGTTCTCCGGGAAATGGCAGGCGACCCGGTGGGCCGGTGCCAGCTCGATCAGCGGCGGCTCCTCGGTCCGGCAGATGTCCTGGGCCTTCCAGCACCGGGTGTGGAAGCGGCAGGCCGCGGGCGGGTTGATCGGGCTCGGCACGTCGCCGGAGAGCCGGATCCGTTCCCGTCCTCGTTCGCGGGTGTTGGCCACGGGCACGGCCGACATGAGCGCCACGGTGTAGGGGTGCATCGGCCGGCTGTAGAGCGCCTCCCGGTCGGCGAGCTCGACGATCTTGCCCAGGTACATCACGGCCACCCGGTCCGAGACGTAGCGGACCACCGACAGGTCGTGGGCGATGATCACGTAGGTCAGCTGGAACTCCTCCTGCAGATCCTCCAGCAGGTTGATGATCTGAGCCTGGATCGATACGTCGAGCGCCGACACCGGCTCGTCGGCCACGATCAGTCGCGGGCGCAGCGCCAGGGTCCGGGCGATGCCGATCCGCTGCCGTTGCCCGCCGGAGAACTCGTGCGGATACCGGTTGTAGTGCTCCGGGTTGAGCCCGACCGCCTCGAGCAGTGTCCTGGGTCGCCTTCTTGACCCCGCCGGGCGGATAGACCTTCTGCAGCTTGAACGGAGCGCTGACGATCGTGCCGACGGTGTGCCGGGGGTTCAGCGACGAGTACGGGTCCTGGAAGATCATCTGGATGTCGTCGGCGGAGCGGCCGCATGGCGCCGTCGGACAGGTGGGTGATGTCGCGACCCTCGAGGACGATCTTGCCGCCGGTCGGTTCCAGCAGCCGGGTGAGCAGCCGGCCCGTGGTGCTCTTGCCGCAGCCGGACTCCCCCACGATCGAGAAGGTCTCCTGCTGCCGGATCCCGAAGTTCAGCCCGTCGACGGCCTGCACCGCACCGACCTGCCGCTGAAGCAGACCCTTGCGGATCGGGAAGTGCTTGACCAGGTCCGTGACCGTGAGCAAGTTCCTCCGGCTGCTCCGCGGTCACAGCCGTGGCCTGATCTCTTCGGTCCATATCCGTTCCCGCTCCCCGGGCGACAGGTGGCAGGCCACCAGGTGGCCTGGTCCGGCTCGCGCCAGCTCGGGTCGGTCCGACTCGCTCCGGCCCTCGTTCAGTCCCGCGTACGCGCAGCGCGGATGGAAGGCGCACCCCGGCGGGACGTTGATCAAACTCGGCGGTGAGCCCTGGATCGACAACAGCCGTTCCTGTACCACGGCGTCGAAGCGGGGCACCGAAGCCGAGCAGGCCCCAGGTGTAGGGGTGCAGCGGCGCGTTGAAGAGGGCGTCGGCGCTGCTGTACTCCACCGCCCGCCCCGCGTACATCACCAGGATGTCGTCGGCCAGCTCCGCCACCACCCCGAGGTCGTGGGTGATCAAGATGACGGCGGAGTCGAATTCGGCCTGCAGATCGCGGATCAGGTCGAGGATCTGCGCCTGCACGGTGACGTCGAGCGCCGTGGTCGGCTCGTCGGCGATCAACAGGTCCGGATCGCAGGACAGCGCCATGGCGATCATGGCCCGCTGCCGCATCCCGCCGGAGAACTGGTGGGGGTACGCGTCGACCCGTCGGCTCGGCTCGGGAATCCCGACCCGGCCCAGCATGTCGATGGCGTGCCGCTTGGCCACCTGACGGCTCACGGAGTTGTGGATCCGGTAGGCCTCGATGATCTGGTCACCGACGGTGTAGAAGGGGTGCATGGCCGACAGCGGATCCTGGAAGATCATGGCCATCCGCTTGCCGCGAAGCGAACGGACGTACTCGGCGTCCTTGCGGACGAGGTCGACACCATCGAGGTAGATCTCGCCGGTGATGGTGCTGCGGGGCTGATCCTTGTCCTTGCGGGCGAGAGGCTTGGTACTGCCCGGACTGCTTGTGCAGGCCCATCACGGCCAGACTGGTGACGCTCTTCCCCGACCCGGACTCCCCAACGATTCCGAGCGTCTGCCCCCGATCCACCCCGAAGCTGAGTCCGTCCACCGACTTGACCAGTCCATCGTCGGTGGCGAACTGCACCCGCAGGTCCCGGACCTCCAGGAACGGCTGGTCCCCGACCGGTTCCAGCGGTCCGTCCCGCAGCACCGTCTCGGTCATCGCCCTCTCATCCCAATCTCACCCCAACCTGACTCGCGGGTCGACGATCGCGTACATCAGGTCGACGATCAGATTGGCCAAGATCACGAAGAATCCCGCCAACAGCGTGAAACCCAAGATCTTGGGCAGATCACCGGCGACGATGGCGTCGTAACCGTACTTTCCCAATCCGTTCAGCGAGAAGGTCTTCTCGGTCAGGATCGCACCGCCCAGCAGTAGGCCCACGTCGAGCCCGAAGATGGTGAGGACCGGAGTCAGCGCCGACCGCAGCCCGTGCTTGACGACGACGGTCTGCTCCGGCAGGCCCTTGGCCCGGGCGGTGCGGATGAAGTCCTCGTTCATCGCCTCGAGCATCCCAGCCCGGGTCAGCCGGGCGTACTGGGCGGAGAACAAGAACGAAAGCGTGATCCAGGGCAGCAGCAACGCGTACGCCCAGCCGATCGGGTTCTCCGTGATCGGCACGTAGCTGCCGCCGGGCGCGGTCCAGCGCAGTTGGTAGCTGAAGAAGGCCAACGACACGAGGCCCGTGAAGAAGATGGGCAGCGAGACCCCGGCCAGTGCGACCGTCATGGCGGCCCGGTCGAAGACCGTACCGCGGCGTAGCGCGGAGATCACCCCGACCGTGACGCCGAAGACCAGCCAGAGGATCGACGCACCGATGGCCAGCGACGCCGTCACCGGTATTCGGTCCAGCATCTCGGGCCAGACCGCCTGCTTGGTGATGAAGGAGTAGCCGAGGCACGGGGCCGGACACGTCTCGACCCCCGCGCCGTAGTCGTACTCGGCGCCGACGAAGACCCCCTTGAGCCAGTTCCAATACTGGACTGGCAGCGGGTCGTAGAAGCCGAGAGCCTGAGCGGTCAGAGTGACGGTCTCCGCGGTGGCCGCGCGCCCGACGTAGCGGGTGGCCAGGGTTTCCGGAGTCGCACCCGCCCACCGGGGCACAAGGTAGAAGATCGAGAACGTGATCATGCTCAGGAGGATCAACAGGCCGGCGGCGCCGAGCAGTCGCCGCACGATGTAGGCGAACACGTCCCTCGTCCTCTCCTGGTTCCTGAGCTTGTCGAAGGGCTCTGAGCCTGTCGAAGGGCCGCAATGGTCCTTCGACAGGCTCAGGAATCGATAACTACTTCTGCGCCCCCATCGCGAGGTAGTCGTACATGCCGTAGGCGTCCGTGGCGAACACATTGGTCGCATTCTTGGACCGGAGGAGTAGCGCCTTGGCGTAGACGCCCGGATAGATAACGGCCTCCTCCATCACTCGCTTGTCGATGGCTCCCCACATCTGATTGCGCTTGTCCTCGTCGAGCTCTTGAAGCGCGCTGTCCAACATGGTGTCAACCTCGGGAATGCGGACACTCGTGTTCGAGGAGCCGCCGGTCTCCCGGATGACCCGGGAGTCGGTGATCTGGGACAGGAACCCGAAGCCGTCGTTCCAGTCGGACTGCCAACCGTTGAGGGCCATACCCAGATTGTTCTTCACCACGTACGGCGGGTTTCCCGCGTACTGGGCGAAGTAGTCACCCTGCGGATACGGCTTGAGGGTCAGTTTGATCCCGACTCTGGACAACGCCTGCTGGAAGGCCTCGGCGGTGGCCTTCTCCTTCGGCCGTTCGGCTCGGTAGGCGATGTTGGTCGCGAAGCCGTTCGGCTGACCGCACTTGGTCAACGCTTGCTTGGCCGCCTCGACGTCACCCTTGTTGTCCTCACCGTTGGGATAGAGGTCGTAGGCGGTGTAGCCCGGGATCTGGGGCGGCATGATCGTCGTCGCGAGATCGCCACCGGCGAACTGGCCGCCGAACGCCGTCTGGTAGCTCGTCTGGTCCATGCCCAGCAGAATGGCCTTGCGGCAGTCGATGTTGTCCAACGGGGCCACCGTCGGGTTGATCGAGGTGTACCAGAGCCGCGGCGAGAGTGGGTTGTCCGCATTCGCCTTCAGCGCCGGGTCCTGGAGCACGCGCGCGAGCGAGGCCGGCTGAGCGCCGGTTCCGGCCACGTCGACGTCGAGATCACCGCTGATGATCCGGTTGTCGATGTCGTCGGCGTTGACGTTCAGGCTCACCTCGTATTTGTCCGGGAGGGCCTTCCGGTTCTCGTCCGTGGCTTGATCCCACTGGTCGTTGCGAACCAGATTGAAGCTCTTGCCGGGCTGCAGGCTGTCGAACTTGTACGGGCCACTGGAGACGATGGTGTTGCGGTACTTCGCCCCGGTGTCCTTCGCCTTGGGCACGGGGAAGGTCTGCGGCATCTGAGCGAGGTAGTCGAAGCTGGCGAAGGGCTTCTTGGTCTTGAAGACGATCGTGTACTTGTCCGGAGTCTGAATCGCCGAATCGGTGTTGACGTTCGGCGATTTGTACGGTCCCTTGTACCCCTCCGGCAGGTTGAGGATGCCCTCGAAGTAGGCCGGGCCGTTGGGGAAGGTCGCCTTGTCGGTGGAACGGAGCACCGCGTGCTTGATGTCGGCGGTCGTGATCTCGGTACCGTCCTCGTACTTGATACCTTGCTTGATCTTGTACGTCCAGGTCTTGCCGTCCGGGCTGGCCTCACCGGGACCCTCGGCCAGGTCGGGAACCAGTTCATTGGCCGCCTTGCCCGGAGCGACCGCGAACATCAGCAACGAGCGGCCGTAGAGGCGGGCGAAGTTCCAGGAGTAGGCGTAATAGGTCTCACCTGGATCGAGGGTGTCCCAGTCGCCCGAGTTGGCGACCTTGAGGGTGCCCCCCTTGGTCTCCGACGGGTTGACAGGCGCGGTCAGTCCAGCGTTGAACTCGGCCGCCGCCGAGCTTGGGCCGGTCCCCTCGCCGCTGGTGCTGCCTCCCCCGCAGGCCGTGGCGAGCAGCGCCGTCGCGGTAGCCACGGCGGCGAAGCCGGTCAGCCGACGCAATCGCGTTCGTTTCATCTGGTTCTCACCTTCTCTTGTGTTTGGCGGGTGCCTAGCGGTTGGCCCTCGGATCGAGAGCGTCACGCAGGCCGTCCCCGAACAGGTTGAAGGCCAAGACGGTGCTAAAAATCGCGAGTCCGGGCCAGAGCATGAAGTGCGGTTGGGTGTAGAAGGTCACCGCCTCGGAGAGCATCCCGCCCCACGAGGGCGTCGGTGGGCGGATGCCGACCCCGAGGAAGGACAGCGCCGCCTCGAACAAGATGTTGGTCGGGATGAGCAGCGTGGAGTACACCAGGATCGGTGCGATCAGGTTGGGCAGGATCTCCCGGACCAGGATGTAGGGCCGGCGGGCGCCCAGGTTGCGCGCCGCTTCGACGTACTCCCGCTCGCGCAAGGACAGCGTCTGGCCGCGGATGATCCGACCGATGTAGGGCCAGTTGAAGAAGCCGATGATGAAGACCAGCAGCGCGACGCGGAGCTGGTTGCCCTCGAGGCCGAAGGCCTGGTCCGGCACCACGCCGGCCAGCGCGATCGCGAAGACCAGCAGCGGGAACGCCAGGAAGATGTCCATCAGCCGGCTGATGAACGCGTCGACCCGGCCCCCGAAGAAGCCGGCGATGATGCCCAAGGTCGAGCCGATCACGACCGAGACCAAGGTGGCGAGGATCGCAATCAGCAGGGAGATTCGGGCACCGTAGACGACCCGGCTGAAGATGTCCCGGCCGTTGACCGGCTCGATGCCCATCAGGTGGTCCCAGCTCATCCCGCCGTACGGGCCGATCGGGGTCAGGGTGCCGCCGGCGGTGTCGATGAGATCCTGGTTGAACTGATTCGGATCCTGGCCGAACGCGCGCACGATGAGCGGGGCGAAGATCGCGACCAGAGTGAGGAACACCAGCACCGCGAAACCGGCGAGCGCCACCTTGTCCCGCTTGAGCCGCATCCAGGCGATCTGGCCGAGCGAGCGTCCCTCAATCTTCCCCGCCCCGACGAGGACGGCCTCAGGAGCAGCCGACGCGTCTTCGGCACCGACCTCGAAGGGCACCGTCACCGCTGTCCCCCTCGCTCAGCGCTTTCTGGTGCGCTGTACCGATCCGCCGCGCGATCTGATGTCCAGATTCACTCGGGACGCAAGTTTTCACCGACGGCCTCCCGCCCAGCCGGAGCCGCCTGACCGGCCGACCATATCCCAGGGAGGTTGCCGACGCATGGACGGCACGAAGTTTGTGACGAGAGTGAAACGCGACCCCCTATCGGGCCGGTACGCCGATCAAGACCAGGGCGTCGCGGTGCACGAGGGTGCGATCGAACCCGCTGCCCAGCTCCGCGGCGATCTGACCGGTGGTCTTGCCGAGCAGAGCGGGCAGCTCGTCGGCGTCGTAGTTGACCAGCCCGCGGGCCACGACCGTGCCGTCGGGGTCGACCAGGTTCACGGCCTCACCGGCGGAGAACTGCCCACGCACGGCCGTCACCCCGGCCGGCAGCAACGAGGCATTGCGGGTGACGATCGCCCGAACAGCGCCGGCGTCGAGCACCAACTCGCCGCGGGCGTCGCTGGCGTGCCGCAACCAGAGCTGGCGGGTGGGCCGACGCGGGCCCGTCGGGTGGAACAGCGTCCCGATCGACTCGCCGGCGAGCGCGGCAGCCGCCTGCTCCGCGGCCGCCAGGACGGTCGGGATGCCTGCCGACGTGGCGATGCGGGCCGCGTCGACCTTGGTGATCATGCCCCCGGTGCCCACCGCCGTACCCCGGGTCGCCACGTCGACCGTGGCCAGCTCGTCCTCCCCGTGGACATCGGTCAGTCGTCGGGCTCCCGGCCGCCGGGGATGAGTGGTGTACAGGGCGTCGACGTCGCTGAGCAGCACCAACGCATCGGCGTGAACGAGATGGGCCACCAACGCGGCCAGCCGGTCGTTGTCGCCGAACCGGATCTCGTGCGTGGCCACCGTGTCGTTCTCGTTCACGATGGGCACGACCCCGAGGTCGAGGAGACGGCCGAAGGTCCGGAAGGCATTGCGATAGTGCCCGCGCCGGGTCACGTCGTCGACGGTCAGCAGGACCTGCCCGACGGCCAACCCGTACGCGCCGAACAGCTCGGTGTAGCGGCCCACCAGCAGCCCTTGTCCCACGGAGGCGGCGGCCTGCTGGGTGGCCAGATCTCGAGGACGCGTCCGCAGCGTCAGTGGAGCCAGGCCCGCGGCGATGGCCCCGGAGGAGACGAGCACGAGCTCCCGGCCGGCCAGCCGCATGTCGGCGAGGGCGTCCACCAGAGCGCGGATGCGCTCCGGATCGATCCCGCCGTCCGCCGTCGTCAACGACGAGGAGCCGACCTTGACCACGACGCGGTGCGCGTTGGCGACCGCGGCGCGGTCAGTCATCCTCGAGCCCGGAGTCCGGTGCCGCGTCGGCGGCGTGGTAGGCCCGGTCCTTCTCCTTTCGGCGCAGCACGGCCGGCCGATCCTGCGCCAGCCGTGAATCCTCCCCGCGGCGGCTGAGGATCTCCGCGCCCACGTCGACCTGCGGTGCGAAATCGAAGACGACGGCATCCGCGCCGCCGATGGCCACGCCGTCGCCGGCGCGGGCCCCGAGATCGAGCAACCGGTCTTCGATGCCGATCCGGTTCAACCGGTCGGCCAGGTAGCCGACCGCCTCCGGATTGCCGAAGTCGGTCTGACGGACCCACCGCTCGGGTTTGACGCCACGGACCCGCCAGAACTCCCCTTCGCGCTTGATCGAGAACTCTTCCGCGGCCACCGGGGCCGGGCGCAGGACGATCCGCTCCGGAGCCGGCGGGGGTAGGGTCGCGCGCCGGGCCGCCACCAGCTCGGCCATGGCGAACCGCAGCGCCTGGAGGCCCTCGCCGCTCTTGGTCGAGATCAAGAAGACCGGCAGGCCACGTTGCTGCAGCTCGGGCAGCACGAGGTCGGCCAGGTCGCGCGCGTCCGGAATGTCGATCTTGTTCAACGCCACCAGGCGGGGCCGGTCCGCGAGCCCTCCGTAGGCGGCGAGCTCGCCTTCGATGACGTCCAGATCGGAGAGCGGATCCCGGCCCGGTTCGAAGGTGGCGCAGTCGATGACGTGTACGAGGGCCGCACAGCGTTCGACGTGGCGGAGGAACTCGTGGCCCAGCCCCCTCCCCTCGCTGGCCCCCTCGATCAATCCGGGCACGTCGGCCACCGTGTAGGTGACCTCCCCGGCCACCACGACGCCGAGGTTCGGGATCAGCGTGGTGAACGGGTAGTCCGCGATCTTGGGCCGGGCTCGGGACACGGCCGCGACCAACGAAGACTTGCCGGCACTGGGGAACCCGACCAGGCCGACGTCGGCGACGACCTTGAGCTCCAAGATCACCGTACGGGTTTCGCCGTCCTCCCCCAGCAGCGCGAAACCGGGGGCCTTCCGAGCCGACGAGGCCAGTGCCGCGTTGCCGAGGCCACCGCGGCCGCCCTGCGCGACGACCAGCTCGGCCCCGGGCCCGGTGAGGTCGGCGAGCTGCTCGCCGGTTGCGGCGTCGCTGATCACCGTGCCGTCGGGCACGGCCAGCACGACGTCGGTGCCGGCGGCCCCGTTGGCGTGATCGCCGCGGCCGGGCACACCGTGGCCGGCCCGGCGATGGGACTGGCGGTGATAGTCCACCAGGGTGGTCAGATCCGGGTCGACCCGGAAGATCACGGAGCCGCCGTTACCGCCGTTGCCGCCGTCCGGACCCCCCAGAGGCTTGAACTTCTCCCGATGCACCGAGGCACAGCCGTTTCCGCCGTTGCCCGCCGTGACGTACAAGGTGACGCGGTCGACGAAGCTCGGGATGGCCATGCCTACCTCCGATCCGTCGGTCCAACTCGGCGCGGGCTGCGAAAAATGGTGGGGAAACGGGTGAGGGTGGCCCAGCACCCAAGTGCTGAGCCACCCTTGTTGATGTCGTGTGTGATCTGCTGCGGTGCTAGGCGACCGGGGCAGCTGCTTCGGTCGGAACGTCTGCCGGCAACACCTGGACGACCCGGCGACCACGACGGGTGCCGAAGGTGACGTGCCCCTCCACCAGGGCGAACAAGGTGTCGTCACCACCACGTCCGACCCCGTCACCAGGGTGGAAGTGGGTGCCCCGCTGGCGGACGATGATCTCGCCGGCGTTCACCAGCTGTCCGCCGAACCGCTTGACGCCGAGGCGTTGCGCGTTGGAATCCCGCCCGTTGCGGGTCGAGGACGCGCCCTTCTTGTGTGCCATCTCGCTACCTCAGCTTCTCAGCTCTGAATATCAGCTCTGGATGTCGGTGACCTTGACCCGGGTGTAGCGCTGGCGATGCCCTTGCCGCCTCCGGTATCCGGTCTTGTTCTTGAACTTCAGGATCCGGATCTTCGGACCCTTGGTCTCCTCGATGACCTCGGCGGTGACCGAAGCCGCGCCGAGGGCGGCGGCGTCGGAGGTCACGCTGTCGCCGTCCACCAGCAGCAGCGGCTGAAGGCTCACGCTGGCGCCCACCTCGTCAGACGTGCGGTCGATCTCGAGGACATCGCCGACGGCGACCTTGTGTTGGCGGCCGCCACTGCGCACGATCGCGTACACGCCTGACCTGCTCTCTGTTATGTCGGATGGGTCATGTCGGGTGGCCCGCGATGTAGCGCCGCCGACCGGATCGGTCGGGTCGTACCTTTCGGAGTCGCACATTGAATTCGCGGACGGCGCGCGCGTACGCACACCGAGGATCTAGGTTACTCGGCCGCGGTGGAGAGGGTCAAACGCATCGGACGGCCCGCCCGCCTTCCTCCAAGCTCAGCGTCCTCTAGCCTGACTTCCGTGCTGCCCCAAGTCTCCGCGACGGCCTACCTCACGCCGTTGCGCGAGGGCGGCTCGCTGCCCGGGCTGGTCGAGGCCGACGATCTCGGCACCTACGTGGTGAAGTTCACCGGCGCCGGTCAGGGGACCAAGGCGCTGGTCGCCGAGGTCGTGGTCGGGGAACTCGGGCGCCGGCTCGGCGTCCGCATCCCGAGCCTGGTGCTGATCGACGTCGACGCCGAGATCGGCCGCCGAGAACCCGACGTCGAGGTGCAGGACCTGATCGTCCGCAGTGCCGGAGTGAATCTCGGAGTCGACTTCCTGCCGGGGTCGGTCGGCTACGACCGGCGCTTCGACGTGCGGACGACCGACGCCGCGAGGATCGTCTGGCTGGATGCGTTCGTGGCCAACGTCGACCGCAGCGCCCGGAACACCAACCTGCTCATCTGGCACAAGACCCTGTGGGCCATCGATCACGGCGCCTGCCTGCGCTTCCACCACGCCTGGGGTCGGCCGACCGCGTTCGCGGAGAGTCCCTATCACTACGGCGATCACATCCTGTCCGGCCGCGGACGGCCGCGATCGGTGCACGCGGAGATGGCGGCAGGGGTGACCCCGGAGCTGCTCGCGGAGATCTTGACCAGCGTCCCCGACGCCTGGCTCGCTCCCGATCCGACCCGACCGGATCCGGCGGCTCCCCCGGACGCGGCCGCGGCGCGCTCGGCCTATGTGGACTATCTACTGGAGCGGCTCGCCGCGGCGGAAAAGTGGCTGCCGTGACCCGGCCGCGCTTCGCCTTCCAATACGCCGTGCTACGGGCCGTGCCGCGGGTCGACCGCGGCGAGTTCGTCAACGTCGGGGTGATCATCTACTGCCAGCAGGTGCAGTTCCTCCGCGCATCCGTGGCCATCGACCAGGTCCGGCTCCGGGCCTTGGCCCCCGACGCCGACGTCGAGGCCATCCAGACGGCGGCCGAAGCGATCGTGGCGGCCTGCCGCGAAGACGTCGGATCGGCCCGGGAGAACGACGGACTGGCCACCCGGTTCGGCATGCTCACCGCCCCCCGCAGCACGATGTTGCAGCCCTCCCCCATTCACGCTGGCATGACCCATCACCCCGAACGCGCCCTCGCCGACCTGATGGGGCGGCTGGTAGGGCCGCCGCGGTCCTGAGGTTCACCCGTACAGCTGCGCGAGTTCGGTGCGCGAACCGATCCCGAGCTTGCGGTACGCCGAGGCCAGGTGGCTCTGGACCGTACGGATGGAGAGCACCAACTCGTCGGCGATCTCCCGATCGCTCAGGCCACGGCTGGCCAGCCGAGCCACCTCGGTCTCCCGCGAGGTGAGGGGGCTGGCACTGAGAGCGGCGGCCGAACTCTTGTGCTCCCCGAGCCGCTCGCGGGCCTGCCGCAACAGCCTCGCCGCCCGCCGGTCGTGAGTGCCGGAGCGATCGGACTGTCGAGCCAACTCGGCCAGCTCGACACAGTGCCGGGAGAACCCGGCCAGCAACTGGGCCTCAGCGGCGTTCAACAAGGTTTCCGGCGCCGTGGTGGCCCGGGCCTGGATGTCCGCCGCCCGGACGCGCTGCACGTCGCTGTCCAAGGGCAGGCCGAGGCTCGGCAGCGCCGCGGCCGCGCGCTTGGCATCCCCGTACCGCCCGGCGTCGGTGAGGAAGTTCATCGCCATGGCCGCGGCCCCGTTGGCGGCAGCGGCGCGGGCGGCCTCGATGGCCAGGTCGGTGGCTCGCCCGTGGTGGCCGCCGGCCGCCGCCACCGCCGCCTCGGCCCAGGCTCGCAGACCGGGAATGATGGCGATCTCGTCCGGCGGGTGCTCGGTCAGGATGGCCTGCGCCTCCTCGAAGTGGCCCAGCTCCGCCAACACCACGATCAGTTCGGCGGTCGTCTCGGAGCGGAACAGCCCCTCGCCGGCCTGTTGCTGGACGAACGCCTCACGCAGCGGCGCGACGGCCCCCTCCAGATCGCCCTGGAGATGCCGGCGCACGCCGACCAGGAGCGGCCAGCCGAGATGACCGGCTTCGTCTCGGTCGCCGGCCGCCACCTCGACCTTGACCCCCGGCACGTCCTCCAGGCGGTCCGGCAGCCCCGGCCACCGCCCCAGCGGGCCGACGGATCGTGGGAGGTGGTACTCGGCCCCGTAGAACAGGCCGGTGACGGCGATGAACGCGTACGCCAGACCGGCCCGGGTGGCGGATACCCGGGTGAGGGTGAGGGCGTCCAACAGGTCGGTCCCGGCCTGTAGGGCCTCGGCGCCACGGTCGGCGAAGGCGAGAGCCCCGGTGAGTGCCGTCAGGGCGCGGATCCGGGAACCGGGGGCCGGATCCGACTCGAGCACCCGGGTCGCCAACGGCACGACCTCCAAGCAGCCTGAGGCGAACAGACTGACCAGGGCCTCCAGCCCGTCGAGGTCGGAGGTGAAGGATTCGGGCAGCGCGCTCCGCATCCGTTCCAGGACGGCGCGCGCCTCGGCCGGCGACCGCTCGCCCCACAAGGCCACGCCGAGCTCCTCGCAGTGGAACGAGAAGTATTCGTCGTCGGTCTGCACCATTGCAGCGGCAGCGTCGAGAGTCGTCCGGGCCAGATCCGGTCGACCCAACTCCGACTGGGCCCGGATGAGCATCGTCACGGCGTTGATCCCGCCACCGGCTTGGCTGGCCCGGGTGGCCAACCGCACGGCGGCCGCCGCGTCGTTGATCAAGACCGCGTCGGCGGCGGCGAGCAGCAGCTCCACGTTGGGTGCCCCGCCCGCGGCGTCCTCCCACGTCGCCCGCCGGACCACGTCCACATGATCAGCCGGCGCGTCGCGCAGCCGGGCTGCGAGACTCCGCCGGCGGGCGGCGCTGAGGCGTCCCTCGGCCACGGCGTGCAACAGCGGGTGGGCGAAGCGGAACAGCAACACGCCCTCGCGCTCGTCACTGGTCACGATCTGGCCCTGATCGAGCTCCAGGATGGCGTCCTCGCTCACCAACGCGCTGAGGGTCTCGTACGGCAGCGGCTCGCCCAGGGCCAAGAAGTCGATCGCTTCCTGGCCGGCTCCGGAAACCGCGGCCAGCCGTCGTTCCAACAGTTCCCCGAGCCGCGGGGGCATCTCCGTGCCGCCGAGCCACCACCACACCCCGGCCCTGGGTTCCAGGTGACCGTGCTCGGCCCCGAACCGCGCCAGTTCAGTCAGATAGAACGGGTTTCCGCGGCTGCTCGACCAGAGCATCTCCACCGTTCCCGACGCCACCGGTCCACCCAGCAAACCCTCGAGCAGGTCCCGAGTCGCTTGGTGATCCAACGGAGACAGGTCCAACCGGTCGACCAGCTGCTCCTTCCACAGCGCCTCAACGGCATCGGAGGGGGCACTGCCGCTGCGCATCGTCACGAGCAGCCGAAGGGATCTCGCGGCCACCAGTGAGAGCAGTACCGCCGCCGACTGGGCGTCCAGCAGTTGCGCGTCGTCCAGGACCAGAACGGGAGCGGCCGTGCTGCGATGATCGGCCCGACCCAGTTCGCGTAACCGGGTGTCGACGTGCTGAGCGATGAGGGCGGGATGGACCGAGGCCAGATCGGCCGGCAGCAAGCTGCCCAGCGCCCCCAGCGGAATGGTGCGACTGGCGGCCGTGGCCACGACCCACCCGACGGGTGGCGTACTCAGCTTGTCCGCGACGGCGGCGGCGAGAGCGGTCTTACCGACTCCGGCCTGCCCGGTGATCATCACACCGCCGCTGAACCGCAAGCTGCGCAAGGCGCGCTCGAGTTCCTCGTGGCGCGCCACCAGCTCCTTCGGTCTCGGGGCCGTCTTCATGAGGATCCCATCTGGAGCGCCCTCCGCCGGCAGACGCTCGGCCGCCACCGGGTCGTCTGGGGTCAGTGATCAGGCTAACGCCGCACCTCGGGGTCGTGTCGAGAGCGAAACCTAAACAGTGCCGTCGTCATCGGCGGCGGCGAGCAGTTCACTGCGGTGCGCGAGGGTGGTGCGGGGCCGACCGTGGCTGTGCCCCAGCTCGATCTCGGCCGCATCGATGCGATGCCAATCGGGCATCTGCAGCGGCGTGACGCCGCGTTCGGCCAGGAGTCGCTCCAGCTCGACGAGTGAATGCTGCCCGGTGATTGCCCCGTCGGCGATATCGGCCAGCAGGGAATGGACGGTCTCCACCGCGTCGGATTTGTTCGTGCCGATCACGCCGGTCGGGCCGCGCTTGATCCATCCGGTGGCGTACTCGTCGTGGGAGAAACCATGATCGCGGATGACCCGTCCCTCCGCATGCGGGACGCGGCCGGTCGAGTCGTCGAAGGGGACACCGTCCAGCCTCATCCCGCGATAGCCGACCGACCGGATGATCAGCTGCGCGGCGATCGTCGTGGTCAGCCCGGTCCCCTCGACGGCGCCGTCGGCGTCGAGACGGGTACCTTCGATCTCGACGGCCTGCACCTGGTCGACGCCGACGACCCGTACCGGTCGGGTCCAGAAATGCAGGAAGATGCGCCGGTCGGCCCCGCCCGCACCGCGGGCGGCGAAATCGTTCAGCGCCGCCAGGTTGCGGGCGGCCACCTTGTCGCGTCCCACCACCGCGGCGCTGGATTCGTCCAGCTCGAGATCCTTGGGATCGATGATCACGTCGACCCCGGCGATCTGTCCGAGTTCGCGGAGTTCCTTGGTGGTGAAGGCGGTGTAGGCGGGCCCGCGGCGGCCCAGCACGTGGACCTCGGTGATCCTCTTCGCCGACAGGGCCGCCAGGACCTCCTCGGCCATGTCCGTGTCGGCCAGCTCGTCCACGTTCTTGATCAGGATCCGGGTCACGTCGAGGGCCACATTGCCCACGCCCACGACGACGGCGGCGTCGGCTCGCGCAATCAGATCCGCGAACTCCTGGTGCCCGCGATGATCATCAAGTCGATCATGGGACACCGCGGTCTGGGTCCGGTCGGTGTCGGGGTGGACGTCGGGATGACCGCAGTACCAGGCCACGAAGTCGGCGGCGGCGATACTCCCGGCCAGGTCCTCACCGTCGATCCCGAGCCGCTTGTCGGTGCCGGCGCCGAAGGCGTAGATCACGGCGTCGGTCCGCTCGCGCAGTTCCTCCACACTGAGGTCGACGCCGATGCTCACATTGCCGAAGAAGCGCACCCCCGACTTCTCCAGCGTGCGCTCCAAGGTGTTGCGAATGGACCGGATCGACTCATGGTCGGGGGCGACGCCGTAACGCACCAGACCGAACGGCACCGGCAGCCGGTCGAGCACCACAACCTGGACGTCGGTGTCGGCCTGCTGCGTCAGCGCCTCGGCGGCATAGATTCCGGACGGGCCGGCACCGATGATCGCGACCAGGATGGGCCGCGCACGATCAGACACCCGCCCATCCTGCCTCAGCCTGCTGGTACCGGATCCTCGGCCGCCGCTTCGGCCGGCGCTTCGGCCGGCGCAGCGGTGGGCTCGGCGGTTGGCTCGGCGATGGGCTCGGTCTGCCCGTTCGGCACAGCCGGCTCCGTCTTCGAACGTGAACCCCTCGACCGTCGGTCACCGCTCTTGTCGCCGCTCTTCCCTTCGCCGCCCTTGTCGCCGCCCTTGTCGCCGCCCTTGTCGCTGGCCTTGTCGCGGGAACGGGAGTCCCGCGCCCCACCGTCAGGTTGCTTCTGGGATTCGACCGGCATCTCGTGCACCTGGTAGCCCCGGCCGCCGCAGTGCGGGCACTCGGTGCTGAAGGCTTCCAGCAGACCGGTGCCGATCTTCTTCCGGGTCATCTGGACCAGACCGAGGCTGGTCACCTCGGCGACCTGATGGCGGGTGCGGTCCCGCCCGAGGCACTCCACCAGCCGGCGCAACAGCAGTTCCCGGTTGGTGGGCAGCACCATGTCGATGAAGTCGACCACGATGATCCCGCCGATGTCCCGCAGCCGCAGCTGACGAACGATCTCCTCGGCCGCCTCGAGGTTGTTGCTGGTCACGGTGGCCTCGAGGTTGCCGCCCGAGCCGGTGAACTTCCCCGTATTGACGTCGATCACCGTCATGGCCTCGGTCCGGTCGATGACCAGCGATCCGCCCGAGGGCAGGAAGACCTTCCGCTCCAGGCCCTTGGCAATCTGCTCGTCGAGCCGGAAGGCGGCGAAGAGGTCGCCTTTCTGCTCCGGGTCCCAACGGCGGAGCCGGTCCCGGAGATGGGGCGCGACGTGTCCGACGTAGGCCTCGACCGCGTCGTACGCATCGTTCATCGCCCTGCTGCCGTCGATGATCAACTCCGAGAAGTCCTCGGTGAAGAGATCTCGGACGATGCGCAGGGTCAGATCCGGTTCGCCGTAGAGCAACTGGGGAGCGCTGCCGGCCTTGACCTTGCGCTCGATGTCCTCCCACTGCGCCTTGAGTCGGTTGACGTCACGCACCAGCTCGTCTTCGCTGGCTCCTTCCGCCGCCGTCCGGACGATGACGCTGGCCGACTCGGGGACCAGATCGGACAGGATGTCCTTCAGCCGCTTGCGTTCGATATCGGGGAGCTTGCGGGAGATGCCGGAGAGGTGGCCGCCGGGTGCGTAGACGATGTAGCGACCGGGAATCGACACGTGGTTGGTGAGTCGGGCCCCCTTCGCGCCGACGGGATCCTTGGTCACCTGGACCAGGACGGTGCTGCCGGACTTCAAGACGCTCTCGATCTTGCGGTGCTGGCCCTCGGACCCGAACGCGTTCCAATCGAGCTCGCCGGCGTACAGCACGGCGTTGCGGCCCCGTCCGATGTCGATGAAGGCGGCCTCCATCGACGGCAGCACGTTCTGCACCCGACCCAGGTAGACGTTGCCGATCAGGGATGCGGCGGAGTCGCGGTCGACGTAGTGCTCAACCAGGATCTCGTCCTCGATCACGGCGATCTGGGTCAGGGCGCCTCCTGATCCTGTCGAAGGGTCCTCGCGCTGCCGGATGATCATTTTCCGGGCGACCGACTCGCGACGAGCCAGGAACTCCGCCTCACTCAGGATCGGTGCGCGGCGTCGTCCGGCCTCCCGACCTTCACGGCGGCGCTGACGCTTGGCCTCCATCCGGGTGGAGCCGTCGATCCCGACCACCCCTTCGGAGCGCCGCGAGGACCGTGGCTCGCGGACCCGGACGACCACCTCGGTGGGGTCGTCAGGGGCAGTGCTGGCCTCTTCGCCGCGACGGCGGCGACGCCGACGGCGACGTCGGCCGCTTTCACTCTCGCCGGCCTCACCGGCCTCGGAGCCGTCGGCCTCGGCGGCCGGTGAGTCAGAGTCCTCGTCTCGCTGCTCGGATGGCGCGGTCCCGTCGGTTGCGCCGGATTCGTCGTTGCTGTCCCCGCCCCGGCGGCGGCGGCGGCCACCTCGACGACGGCGCCGACGGCGGGTGCCTGATTCGCCATCCTCGTTGTCATCGGTGTCCGCCTCGGAATCAGACTCCGTCTCGGCGTCAGGCTCCGCCTCTGTCTCGGTCTCGTCGTCGGACTCGGTCGCCTCGGCTACTTCAACGGCCTCGACCGGCTCGGCTGCCACAACTGCCTCGATCGGCTCGGCTGCCTCAACCGCCTCGACCGGCTCAACCGCCTCGACCGGATCTGCTGACTCGACCGGCAGCTCAGCCGCCACCGGCTCAGCCGGCAGTTCTGGCTCAGCCGGCAGTTCTGGCTCAGCCGGCAGTTCTGGCTCAGCCGGCTGTTCTGGCTCAACCGGAGGGGCCTCGGCCCGCTTGCGGCTGCGCCGAGCCGGGGGTTGGCCTTCGGCGTCGGCGGTCTTGGTGGCTGCGCGGCGGGTCGACTTCTTGGCCGCCTTCACTGGCTCGGTCGCCTCAGATTTGGTCGGTTCGGGCGGTCCGGCCGGCCGCGTGGCCGCTCGGCGGCGGCGCGGCGCGGGGGCAGTCGGTGCCTGCTCGACCCCGGCCTCGGGCCAGGCGTCGGAACTCGTTTCGGAACTGGTTCGGGGGGTGTTGTCGCTGGTCTCTGATGTGTTCTCGGGCTCGTTCTCGAGCATCCGGACTCCTCTTGGGTGCCAGATCAGCACCCTTCTCGTACGCCGAACCGGCTGGGGCCGGGGCGGCAAAGCCTTCGGTAATTGACGGCTCGAGACCGCAGCTCCCGCGGTCAAGCGAACCCGTAGTCCTCAGGTCCTGCTCGTCGCGGTGGAGGCTGATCTCCCGGAATCGCCAGCTGTCACCTGGCCATGCGGATCCGTCAACGGGAGCGCGGCGCGCTCCTCGCGTCCGATTATCTCACAGCTGAGGTCGGACCCACGACTTGCGCCGGCTTCAGAGCGGCTCGGCGATCTCCGGCCCGCCGTCGATCAGGGTGCCTTGCCGCAGCCGCGTGATCCTGGGCGGCTGCGGTGGCGACCAGTTCGGGTCCGAACGAGCCAGCGCCGTCAAGACGTCGTCCGGTCTGACCAGAGGGGCGGTGTGGGCCAGGACGAGGTGTAGCACGATCGGTCCGGACGTGTTGGACGCGGTCAGGGACAGCACCGCGCCGCGCGCGTCGAAACTCCGGAGTCCGTTCTTCGTCATCCGCTCGACCGGGGCCGTCTCCGCGGCCAGGAAGCGCTGTACGGCTGCGTCGAGCGCCGCGGTGGAGATGCCGTCCAGATCGATACGCCAGCTGGATCCGGTCAGCAGGTCCGCCAGTGCGCCGGGCGGCGCCACCGCCACCGCGACGACGTCGAGCCCGTCCGGCAGCGCCGCATTCAGGGCGGCGCACACCCATTCCGGGTCGACGGTCTCCGTCAGTCCGATTTCCAGGTACTCCGCCTCGCTCGCCGCACCGGTCGGGGCGGCGTTGGCGTAGGAGATACGCGGGTGTGGCGAGAACCCGGAGGTTGAGGCCATCGGAATGCGGGACCGCCGCAGAGCCCGTTCGAAAGCCCGCCCGAAGTCTCGGTGGCTGGCGAATCGGGCGCGTCCCCGCTTGGCGTACTTGATCCGCAACCGCTGCATCGGCGGGGGGTGTTGCTCGGGCTGACGGCTAGGCATGCGCCGACCATCGCCGGCCGAACCACCGGAGGATCCGCGTCGACCCGAATTCGGCCTTGTCCGCCGTCAACAGCTGGGACGGGGCTTCGAACAAACCCGACGGTGCGCTGCCGGCGCGGAACGTCACATCGACGCGGGCGACCTGGTCCCGGCCGAACTCGAGATAGCAGATCCCCCGACCGTCGTAGGTCGAGGTGGTTCTCTGCCGGCGGACCCGGGCAACGATCTGATCGGCAACGACCCCAGCCTGGCGTTCGGCGAAGACGCCCGCCTTGGGAGTGCCGACGCTGGTCACATCCCCGACCGCGTACACGTCCGGCCACGCGGTGGTCAGGGTGTCCGGATCCACCGGGATCCAGCCGTCGACGCACAGGCCCGACTGCCGTACGACCTCCGGCGCCCGATGGACCGGAACCCCGAGGAACACCTCGAACGGCAGCTCGGCGCCGTCGGCGAGCACCGCGACCCGGCGGTCGGCATCGAGGGAACGCACGATCCGGTTCGGGAACCACTCGATGCCGCGCTCGGCGAACGCCTCCAGCAGCGCCGCGGAGGCGGCCGGCGACGGCGGAATCGGCGCGCCGAGGGGCATGACCAGAGCGATCTCGCTGACCTCCCGGATCCCGCGGCGCGTCAGCAGGTCGTGCACGAGGAGGGCCGTCTCGCTCGGAGCTGGCGGACATTTGAAGGGCGTCGAGGTGACCCCGACCAGGACGCGCCCACCGTCGAACCGCGCCAGGACGTCCCGCGCCGCGAACGCTCCGGCCACACTGTAGAACTCCTGCCCGGCCGCGAGCAGACCGGGCGTGGCGGCCGGGTGCAGGTCGGCACCCAGGGCGATGACCATGACGTCGGACTCGAACCGACCGGCGTCGGTCTCGACCCGGCGGGCGACCGGGTCGATCTGGTTGACCGTGGTCTGCACGAAGCGGACCCCGGGCTGCACCAGGTCGGCGTACCGATGCTGGACGGAATCCGCTGTCGTCCGGCCGAACATCACGTCGAGTTTGGAGAACCCGAAGACGAATCCGTCGGCCTGGTCGAGCAGCACCACCTCGACATCGGCGCCCAGAACCGTCGACAGCCGGGTCGTGAGCTCGAGGCCGCCAAAACCCGCGCCGAGGACCAGAACCCGCATCGTCGTGCCCTGGCTCAGACCGGACTGAGCGGGAGCAACTGCCGCCCCGTGGGTCCGACCTGGATCTCGGTGCCGAGATCGGGGCAGACGCCGCAATCGAAGCATGGCGTCCAGCGACAGTCCTCGACCTCGGTCTCGTCCAGGGCGTCCTCCCAGTCCTGCCACAACCAGTCCTTGTCCAGACCGGCGTCGAGATGATCCCAGGGCAGTACCTCGTCCTGGGCCCGCTCGCGGACGGTGTACCAGTCGAGGTCCACGCCGCTCCCGGCCAACACCTGCTCGCAGGCCCGCAGCCAGCGGGCGTACGAGAAGTGCTCGCTCCACCCGTCGAAGCGACCGCCGTCGGCCCACACCGCTTCGATGATCTTGCCCACCCGACGATCGCCCCGGCTGAGCAACCCCTCGATCGTCCCGGGTTTGCCGTCGTGGTAGCGAACCCCGATCGCCTTCGCGTAACGCCGATCGGACCGGATGGCCTCCCGCAGCAGCCGCAGCCGTGCGTCCACCGTGTCCGCGTCGGTCTGGCCGGCCCACTGGAACGGCGTGTGCGGCTTCGGCACGAAGGCGCCGATGCTCACCGTGCAGCGGATGTCGCGCCGCCCGCTGACCGCACGCCCGGTCTCGATCACCTTCTGGGCCAGATCGGCGATGGCCAGTACGTCCTCGTCGGTCTCGGTCGGCAGGCCGCACATGAAGTAGAGCTTGACCTGCCGCCAACCGTGGGAGTACGCGGCCGCCACGGTGGCGATCAGGTCGTCCTCACTGACCATCTTGTTGATCACCCGCCGCAGCCGCTCGGATCCGCCCTCCGGCGCGAAGGTGAGACCGGACCGCCGCCCGTTGCGGGACAGCTCGTTGGCCAGGTCGATGTTGAAGGCGTCGACCCGGGTGCTCGGCAGCGACAGCGAGACGTTCGTGCCCTCGTAACGGTCCGCGAGCTGCTTGGTCACCGGACCGATCTCGGAGTGATCGGCGCTGGACAGGCTGAGCAGGCCGACCTCGTCCAGCCCGGTGGCGTCGATGCCCGCCTGCACCATGGCGCCGATGGTCTCGATGCTGCGTTCCCGGACGGGCCGGGTGATCATTCCGGCCTGGCAGAACCGGCAGCCGCGGGTACAACCCCGGAAGATCTCCACCGAGTACCGCTCGTGCACCGTTTCGGCCAGGGGAACCAGCGGCTGCTTCGGGTACGGCCAGGCGTCGAGATCCATCAGGGTGTGTTTGCGCACCCGGTCCGGGACGCCGGCCCGGTTCGGGAACGACCGCCGCGATCGCCCCGTCGGGGGTGTAGGAGACGTCGTAGAACTGCGGCACGTAGACCGCGCCGGTCGCGGCCAACCGCAGCAGCAGACCCTCCCGGCCCCCCGGTCGACCGGCGACTTTCCAGCCGCGGATCAACTCCGAGATTCCGAGCGCGGCCTCCTCACCGTCCCCGAGCACCGCCGCGTCGAGGAAGTCGGCAACCGGCTCCGGGTTGAAGGCCGCGTGTCCGCCGGCCAGCACGATCGGTTCGTCGGCTCGCCGGTCGGCCGCTCGCATCGGCAGCCCGGCCAGGTCGAGGGCGTTGAGCAGGTTGGTGTAGCCGAGTTCGGTGGCGAAGCTGACCCCGAGCACGTCGAAGGCGGCCACCGGGCGATGCGAATCCAGGGTGAACTGCGGCAGACCGGACGTACGCATCCGTTCCTCCAGATCCGGCCAGACCGCATAGGTCCGCTCGGCCAGGATCCAGTCCCGCTCGTTCAGGATCTCGTACAGGATGGCGATGCCCTGGTTCGGCAGTCCCACCTCGTACGCATCCGGGTACATCAGCGCCCAGCGGACGTCGACAGAGTCCCAGTCCTTGACCACCGAGTTGAGCTCGCCACCCACGTACTGGATCGGCTTGGCCACCGAGGCCAGCAGCGGCTCCAGCCGGGGAAAGACGGAGTCAGGCGCACTCATCCGCTCAGGGTAGTGCGACGGACGACTCCGGGCAGACCGTCGATGCTCTCGGCATTGCGGTTGCGCCAGTAGAGGTCGTAGTAGTCCTCGTCGCGCTGCTCCTGATGACGGTCGAGCACGTCACGATCCGAGCGGAAGTCCATCAGCGGGACGGCGTAACCGCAGGAATCCGAGACCCGGTCCACGTCGACCACGATGATCGAACGCTGGCCGGCGGTGCGCTCCTTGGCGAAGGCCGTGCGCAGTTCGTCGAACTCCGGTTCGCCGGCGAACACCGCTCGGCCGCGGCCGTGCAGGCGGATGATCTTCGGCTTGCCCTCGAAAGCGCAGAACATGATCACCACGCGACCGTTCTCACGCAGGTGGGCCACGGTCTCGGTGCCGGAGCCCGTGTAGTCCAGATAGGCGACCTGGTGCTGACCCAGGACGGCGAAGGTGCCGGCCATGCCCTTGGGCGACACGTTGATGTGCCCGTCACCGGCGAGTGGCGCGGTACCGACGAAGAAGACCGGTTGACGGCTCAGCCAGCCAGCCAGCTTCGGGTCGATGCCGGGGAGAACGCTGCTCATCAACCAATTGTGGCGCCCGGCCGGTTTGCCTGTCGAACGCCCGGCGCGGCAGGCTGACCCCCATGTCTGCCGACCGAGTCCGCGCCGCCGTCGCCGCCCGCTTCCCGGCCGGGGGCGGTCCCGATCCGTCCGGAAACGAATTCGTCGTCTTCAGCAAGCCGGAGCTGGGGCTGCTGGGCGAGGACGACCTGGCCGCCGTCTGGGACCTGCTCGCCGGTGCTCTGGGCGAGTACGCCGTGACGGTGCACCAGACCCGGATCCAGACCGGGCCCGAGCTCGAGGCGAGCGGTGCCATGGCGGAGCACTACGGGGTGATCAACGAGATCTCCCGACTCGGACGACCCGCCCTCACCGATCCCGCGGAGCAGGCCCTGCGGAAGCACTTCGGCGAAACGCTGGACAGCGCCCCCCTGGATTCAACGCGGGTGCTGGGCGGCCACCAGTTCCTGGCGGCGCACCCGGAGTTCAGCCCGTACGCGTTGGGGGTGCTGTTCGCCAACGCCGAGGTCACCCGGCTGGGTCCGGGGACGTACGCGGCCCCGGTCAAACTGGACGGCGATCCGGTGATCATCCTCAACGGATTCCATCCGCGCCAGCTGGGCTTCTTCACGGCCGAGGACACGGTCTGCGCCTTCTTGCACTGCAGCAGCCCGACCGACTGGGCGCGGCTGCGCGAGGACCTGATCGGCGCGACCGATCCGGCCCGGGCCGACGCGGCGTCGATCCGCGGTCGCCTGTTCGCCGACCCGGCGGCTTTCGGCCTGGCGACGGTCAGCTACAACTTCAACGGCGTGCACATGTCGGCCGGTCCGCTGGAGGGTCTGGGCGAGCTCCAGCGCTTCTTCGGGACGGATCGCGGGCTGACCGACTGGAGGTTCGGGCAGGCCCTGGTCGCCGCCGGCGTGTCCGCCGACGATGTGCGTGAGCTGATCGAGAACCCGGTGCTGCAGGCGGGCGAGGAGCGCGGCACCGCCTTCGACCTGACCGAAGGGCTCGACGCCGATCCGGCGGCGAAACTGCTGGCCGCGGCCACGCCCGGCTGATTCGGGTCGGCTGAGTCAGGTCGGTCGCTGCTGCGCCTCGAGCCGCTTGCCGAGTACGAAGGTCATCACCCACAGGGCTGCGAAAATGATCCCGAGCACGAACATGCCCGGGGTCAGGAAACCAAGAGCGATACCGGCGACCTGAGCGACCCAACCGACGTAGTAGCCGACCGGCCGACGCAGCAGTCCCGCGGCTACCAGGGCCAGGAGGGCGGAAACGCCACCGGCCAAGGCGGCCACGAGCGCAGGCACGTTGGAAACCAAGATCATCACCGGGATCGAGAGCCCGAAGACCACGACCTCGAAGATCAGCACCGCCAGCAGGACGTTCCGCATGGGATTGTCGGGATTGAGGGTGGTCACCGGTGGCCGTCCTCCGATTCGTCCCCTCTATCGGTGTCGTCGGTGAAGTCGGAGGCGTCGGCGTAGTCGGCGTCGTAGTCGGCGTCCCAGTCGTCGTCGGGGTCCTCGCCGGCTTGCCCTTCGGGAGACTGCTCACTGACCAGCAGCTGCCGTGCCTCGCCGACAAGCACGACCGACCCGGTCACCAACACTCCCGGTGTGCCCATTCCGTCGGCCTCCGCCAAGGTGATGGCCCGCTCCAGGGCATCGTCCAACCGCGGGGCGACGTGCACGCGGTCCGCCCCGAAGATCGACGCCGCCAGTTCGGCGAGTTCCTCGGCCGGCATCCGTCGCGTCGTCGAGGCCACTTGGGTGATCACCACTTGCTGCATGGTCTCCTCGAAGACGCGGAGCAGTCCTTCCGCGTCCTTGTCCCCCATCACCGCCACGACGCCGACCAGCGGACTGAAGTTGAACGCCTCCGTGACGGCGGCGGCGGCCGCCCGGGCCCCGTGCGGATTGTGGGCCGCGTCCAGTACGACGGACGGGGATCGCCGAACCAACTCCAGCCGACCCGGGAACTGCACTTGGGCGAGACCCTCTCGCACGACGTCCGGGTTCAGCGCCTTCATGCCGAGGAAGGCCTCGACGGCGGCCACGGCCTGCGCTGCGTTGGCGGCTTGATGGGCTCCGTGCAGCGGCAGGAAGACCTGGTCTACGGGACCCTCGGCGCCGTCGAGCCGCAGCATCTGACCACCCACGGCGAGTTGCCGGTCCAGCACGCCGAACTCGATGCCTTCCCGGTGGACCAGGGCTCCCACGTCGGCGCACCGTTGCAACAACACCTGCGCAGCCTCCGCCGGCTGGCCGGCGAGGATGGCCTGGGCGCCGGGCTTGATGATCCCCGCCTTCTCGCCGGCGATCTCGGTGATCGTGTTGCCGAGCAGATGGGTGTGGTCTATGTCGATCGGGGTGATCACGGCGACGTCGGCGTCGGCCACGTTGGTGGCGTCCCAGGTGCCCCCTAGTCCGACCTCGACGACCGCCACATCGACGGGGGCGTCGGCGAAGGCCGCGTACGCCATCGCGGTGATGATCTCGAAAAAGGTCATCGACACGCCGTCGATCTGCTGCTCGTCCACCATCGCCACGTACGGCGCCAGCTCCCGCCAGGTCTCGTCGAAGCGCTCCTCCGAGATCGCCCGCCCGTCAATGGTGATCCGCTCGGTCACCCCCGTCACGTGCGGACTGGTGAACCGGCCCGTCCGTAACCCGTCGGCACGCAACAACGACTCGATCATGGCCGCAGTGCTGCCCTTGCCGTTGGTTCCGGTGAGGTGGATGACCGGATAGGACCGTTGGGGATCGCCCAGCAGCCCGGTCAACGCGGCGATCCGGCCCAGACTGGGCGCCACCCGGTGCTCGGGCCATCGGCTGGTCAGCGCGGCGACGATCTCGGCGTGGGTTTCTTGGGACATGACGGGTGCAGTCTAGGGGCGCCCTCGGGTCTTGCCTCGCGCTGCTCTGCAGGGTGCGGCTGTTTCGGGAGCCGACTGGCAGCCGCATCCTGCAGCACAATGCAGGACGCCCGTCGACGGCGCCACCAGTCGGGCTGTTCGAGAGTCCAGGCACCGCGGCGGCGATCCCGGCCCATCGCCTGCGCGTGCCGGCTGCGCAGCCGTGTCCTCAGGGCGAGCGGAGAACGCATATCGAGGCTGTCCACCCGACACACCAGCAGGTTGTCGGCTCTTTCAGGGACTGGCGTTCGCCGCAGCGACCAAGCTCAGGACCGCCTCGAGCTGGCGGATGCCGTGCCACCATCCGGGCTGGGCCGCGCACCAGTTCCCCAACGCGGACGGCTCGAGCTGAAGGGCGTGCGCCACCTGGTCGACGAAGACGACAGCCTCGGTGAGACTCCTGGCCCAGCGACCGCCGTCGAACGCCGTCCGCAGACCGCTGGTGACCGGAAGGCCGTGCCGAACAACTCGGTGATCCTCCGGCAGCCGATCCCGGGAGTAGCGCGCATGGTCCAGGTTGCGCCGACCAGAGCCGCTGCCCAGGCAGATGTCCACCGGCAGCGGCTGCATGGAGAAAGGGTCCAACCCGTCCAAGGCATCGACGCCGTGCAGGTAGGCGGCCGTCCACCCGGCGAGCGCGCCACCGGAGGGAACCAGTGGAACGACGTCGAGGATCCGCTGAGTGCTGGTCAGTTCGACTTCCGTCGCCGGCGCGAAGAAGCCGCGGCTGGTCCGGCGCCACGACGGCCCACTGGTCATGGCACGGGTCACGCCAGAGCTCGCGAGCTCCCTAGACGAGCGCGGCCGGTGAGCGCCTATGCGCCCACGCTCGAACGCCGATGCCATGCCTTCCACCCTGACTGCGAGCCGTCGTCGAGGACCAGATCGTCGGCGCAATCTGTGGACCGAGATTGTGCTGCAGGATGTGGCTTTCCACGGGGCCTGTTCGCAGCCGCAGCCTGCAGAACAAATGGCGCCAGCGGCCGCTACGCCGGTTCGTCGGTGGTGGTCGCTGGGTCACCGTCGAGGGCGGCGGCCAGGCGGGGAGCCAGGTGGTCCAGCAGGTACGGCAGGCTCAGGACGGTAAGCAGCGAGAAGGCGTTGTTGATCTTGTCATCGACTTCGCTGTAAATGGCGCGGCCCTCGCGGTGCACCCGGAGCCGGGCGTAACTCTCGGTCTTCTCCAGCGTGGCGCGCTGACCGGCTTCGACGAACCAGATCAGCGCGTCGGTGTCGACGAAGTCCACCCGTTCGGTGCTCAGCTGCCCACCCCAGGCGCTCTTGGTCACCTCGTCCAAGTCGGCCGGGAGCTTGAAGCCCAACTCGGTGAGCAGCCGCGGTCGGGGATCTTGGCGGCCGTAGACGAAGATGCCCTCGTACGGGCTGGCCACCAGTCCGGTCTTCCCCATGAAATCGGGGTGCGCCTTGGCCGTCTCGGTGACCTTGGCCCGGGCGGAATCCACCAGAACCTGCATTTTCGCCGGCTGGCCCACGGACTTCCCCACGATCAGGGCCTGGACGTCCCAGGGCACGCCCCAGTCCTGGTGTTCCTTGGACTGCGCGACGGTCGGCGCCACCTTGGACAGCTTGTCGTAGTCGGCTTTGGTCAAGGCCGAGTACACGGCGATGATCAGGTCGGGTCGCAGCGCGGCGATCTTCTCGAACTCGATGGCGGTGTCGCTCAGGACCGTCGGTTTCGGCGAGCTGCCCAGCGCGGCGGCGGCCCATTCCCCGTAAACGCCGCCATCGGGGAAGTCGAGCCACTTCGTGGCCGCCACCGGCACGACGCCCAGCGCGAGGAGGTCGTCCTGCTCCTTGAGGCCGACCGCGACGACCCGGACCGGCGCCTGCTCGACGGTGGTCTGACCGAAGCGATGTTCGACGGTGACCGGGAAGGCGCCGGCTTCGGCTCCGCCGGCGCTGCTCGGAGCCGCCTCCGACCGGGCCGAGCTACTGCAGCCGCTGACGCCCGTTGCCGCGACGGCGAGGCCGGCCAATCCGAGCAGCAGTTGTCGCCGCGACGTGTCCATGAAGACTCCCTCAATCGTGCTTAGGTGAGGCTTACCATACTTGAATCGATGTGCGCTCGGTCCTGAGGCTGCCTAGGATTTGGAGAATGACCAGCGCAGCGACCGACCTCCGACCGAACGCGTCCCCAGCCGGCGCGCATGGTCGTACCGGAGCGGCCGGCGCTGGAGGGGCTCGAGGACAAGTGGCAGGAGCGTTGGCAGGCGGACGGCACCTACGCGTTCGTCCGGCCCGAGACGCGTGGGCAGGTGTTCAGCATCGACACTCCCCCGCCGACGGTGTCGGGCTCGCTGCACGTCGGGCACGTGTTCTCCTATACCCACACCGATCTCATCGCCCGCTATCAGCGAATGCGCGGCAAGCAGGTGTTCTATCCGATCGGCTGGGACGACAACGGCCTGCCGACCGAGCGCCGGGTGCAGAACTTCTACGGCGTCCGCTGCGATCCATCCGTGCCGTACGAGCCGGACTTCACCCCGCCGAGTCGGCCCGACCCCAAGCGCCAGGTGCCGATCAGCCGGCGCAACTTCGTCGAGCTCTGCCACGAGCTGACCCACATCGACGAGCAGGCCTTCGAGGACCTGTGGCGGCGGGTCGGGCTGAGCGTGAACTGGGATGACCTGTACACGACGATCAGCGACGACTCGGTCAAGGTCGCCCAGCTGGGCTTCCTCCGCAACCTCCGGCGGGGCGAGGCGTACCTGTCCGAGGCCCCCACCATGTGGGACGTGACGTTCCAGACGGCAGTGGCTCAGGCCGAGTTGGAGGCGCGGGACTACCCGGGCTACTTCCACCGGGTGGCGTTCCACGCGCCGGCGGGCCCGGTCCACATCGAAACCACCCGTCCCGAACTCATCGCCGCCTGCGTGGCGCTCATCGCGCACCCGGACGACGAGCGCTACGCCGATCTGGTCGGCCAGACGGTGACCAGCCCGGTGTTCGGGGTGGAGTTGCCGGTGTTCACGCACGAGCTCGTCGAGCGCGAGCTGGGTTCCGGCTGGTGATGTGCTGCACCTTCGGGGACCTGACCGACGTGACCTGGTGGCGCGAGCTGCAGCTGCCGACCCGGGTGATCATCGGCCGCGACGGCCGGATCATGTCCGAGCGGCCGGACTGGATCCCCACCCCCGACGGGTGGGACGAGCTCGCGGGGAAGACCACCTTCGGCGCCCGCGAGGCCATGGTGGGGTTGCTCCGGGAATCCGGTGACCTCCTGACGGCGAACCGACACCGACGCAGCGCAAAGCGAACTTCTACGAGAAGGGCGACAAGCCGCTGGAGATCGTCTCCACCCGGCAGTGGTACATCCGCAACGGCGGCCGCGACGCCGATCTCAAGCAGGTGTTCCTCGCCCGCGGTCAAGAGCTGGCCTGGACTCCGCCGAACATGAGGTACCGGTACGACAACTGGGTCGGAGGCCTCAACGGTGACTGGCTGATCTCCCGGCAACGGTTCTTCGGCGTGCCCTTCCCGGTGTGGTATCCGCTGGACGAGGACGGCGATCCGCGCTACGACCAACCCATCCTGCCGGCCGAAGATCAGCTCCCGATCGACCCGAGTTCCGAGCTGGCGCCGGGGTTCGAGCCGGCCCAGCGGGGCGTGCCGGGCGGGTTCACGGCCGATCCCGACATCATGGACACCTGGGCCACCTCCTCGCTCAGCCCGCACATCGTCTGCGGCTGGGAGCGCGACCCGGAGTTGTTCTCACTGACCTTCCCGATGGACCTCAACACCCAGGCCCACGAGATCATCCGGACCTGGCTGTTCTCCCGGATCGTCCGCGCCCACTACGAGAACGACTCGCTGCCCTGGTCCCGGTCCATGATCAGTGGCTACGTGACGGACCGGGATCGCAAGAAGATGAGCAAGTCGAAGGGCAACGTCGTCGTGCCGACCGACATCTTGGACCAGTACGGCTCCGACGCCGTGCGCTGGCGGGCGGCGAAGGCTCGACCAGGTCTGGATTCCCCCTTCGACGAGCGCGAGATGAAGGTCGGCCGGCGGCTGGCGTTGAAGGTCCTCAACGCCAGCAAGTTCGTGCTCGGCCTCGGAGCCAGCGGTGACGTGTCGGCGGTGACCCAACCAGCGGACCGGGCGCTGCTGGTCGCCTTGGGGTCGGTGGTCAGCGAGGCCACGGTCGCCTTCGACGCTTACGACTACTCCGCCGCCCTGGAGGTGACCGAACGGTTCTTCTGGCAGTTCTGTGACGACTACCTCGAATTGGTCAAGGAACGCGCCTACGGGGCGCAGGGTGCCGAGGGCGCCGCGTCGGCCCGCGCCGCGCTCGGTCTGGCGCTGGATGTGCTGCTGCGGCTGCTGGCGCCGATCATGCCCTTCGTCACGGAAGAGGTGTGGTCGTGGTGGCGCGACGGCTCCATCCACACCACGTCCTGGCCGGATCCGGCCGAGCTGGCGATCACCGGCGACCCGGCGCTGCTCGATGATCTGGCCGCGGCCCTGATCGCTATTCGCGGTGCCAAGTCACAGGCCAAGGTGTCGATGAAGACCGAGGTCAGCGCCGCGGCGTTCGCCGGACCGGCCGGTTCGATCGAGCGCCTGCGCGACATCGAGGCCGACCTGCGGGCCGTCGGTCGGCTGGTCGGGGACGTCACCTGGACCCTCACCGACTCTCCGCTGACGGTCGAGGTGACCCTGATCGCAGCGTAAGCCCCCCAGAAGCACCTCGCGGCCGGGTCGCGGCCGGTTGCGGATCAGATCGCCGGCAGCTTGAGCCAGGTGGCGATCGCGCTGAGGATCAGGTTGACCGAGAGGGCGGCCAGGATCAGCCCCATGATGCGCTGGATCAGGTTGGCACCGCCCCGGCCCAGAAAGCGCGAGATGAGGTCGCCGAACAGGAACGCCGTCATCAAGATCGTGAGCACGGTGATCAAGGCGGCGATGGTGACAAGGTGGTCCTCGAAGGAGAAGCGGTTGTTGTCCATCAGCACCATCATGGTCAGGATCGACCCCGGTCCGGCGATGATGGGAACGGCGAGTGGGTAGACCGCAACCGAAAGGCTGCTGCTGTTGTCGGAAATACTCGGTTGCGCCTCGGTTGGGGCCTCGCCGAGCACCATGGTCAGCGCAAAGACGAAGATGATGATGCCGCCCGAGATCTGGAACGCCAGCAGGGAGACTCCCATCGCGTGCAGGACGAACTGGCCGCCGAACGCGAACGCGAGCAAGATCGCGAACGAGATCAAAATGCTCAGCAGCGCGGCTCGGCGGCGTCCCGGCCGGGACAGATCGGCGGTGGCGGACAGGAAGAGGGGAAGGTGACCTGGAGGATCGAGCACGGCAAACAGGGTGATCAGTTGGGTGATGTACAGCGCCTGATCTTCCAGCATGGTCGGCTCCCGGTTCGTTCAGCACCTTGTCCGCACCGTAACGGTTCGGCGCTCGACTCCGCGATCCGTTCAACTCGGGCTGATCGCCGAAGCGACCGCCGCCCGGACCGCTTCCCGCTGCCGTTTGCGCGCCGCGGCTGGTTGCGCAGCGACGTCGAGACCGGGGGCCGAATAGGCTCCGACCAGGGACAGGGAGATGATCACCGCCAACAACTCGGCGGCTCCGATGTCGGTCCGCACGGTGCCCGCCTGCTGCGCCGTCTTGATGGCGGCCACCTTGGCGGCGTTCGCCCGACGCAAGGCCTCCGGCTCAGGGGTGTCGGCCCCCGCCTCGAGGCGGAACCACATGGACAGCCGCAGCACCTCCGGTCGGCGCAGATAGCTGTCGTACAGAGCCACCGCGTATCCGGGGAGGTCGTGCGGGGTGATCGGCGCCTCGCCGACAGTGTTCAGCAGCAGGGCGGCGGTCACCGCCTCGAAGAGTTTCTCCTTACTGCCGAAGTAGGAGTAGATCAGCGACTTGTTGGCGCGGGCGGTGGCCGCGATCCGGTCCACCCGGGCGCCGGCGATTCCGTGCGCGCTGAACTCGGCGATCGCCGCCTCGAGCAGGCGCTGCTTGGTCTGTTCCGCATCCCGGGCCACGACCTGTATCTTTCCAACTAACGAGTTGGTTGACAACCCGACACGCACGTGCTTCGATGGTGTCAATATAACCATCCAGTTAGTTAGGAGCATGAGATGGCACAGCCGGTCGCGATCATCACCGGGGCCTCGTCCGGCATCGGCGAGGCCACAGCCAAGCGATTGCAGGACGCGGGCTACGTCGTCTACGCGGGCGCACGGCGGCTGGACCGGATGACCGGACTGGTCGAGCGCGGCATTCACGCCGTCGAGCTGGACGTGACCGACGATGCGTCGATGGGTGCCCTGGTGGACACGATCCTGGCGGAGCAGGGTCGGATCGATGTCCTGGTCAACAACGCGGGCTACGGCTCATACGGCGCGGTCGAGGACGTTCCCCTGGCGGAGGCCCGTCGGCAACTCGACGTGAACCTCTTCGGACTTGCTCGCCTGACCCAGCTCGTACTGCCGACCATGCGACAGGCCCGTCGCGGCCGGATCATCAACATTTCCTCGATCGGCGGCCGGATGGGCGAGCCGCTCGGCGCGTGGTATCACGCCAGCAAGTTCGCCGTCGAAGGCTTCTCGGATTCGCTGCGACTCGAACTGCACGACTTCGACATCCACGTGGTGATCGTCGAACCCGGCGCCATCAGGACCGAGTGGGGCGACGGGGCCCTGCAGAGCGCCCGGACGTATTCGGCCGAGACCGCCTACGCCGCACACGTGGCGGCCATGGACCGGATGTACGCATCGGCCTACGACTTCGCGGTCGAGCCGGCGGTGATCGCCGACGTCATCCACCGGGCCGCCACCGCCCGCCGGCCCAAGATCAGATACGCGGCCCCGACTTCGGCGAAGGTGCTGATGGCGCTGACCCGGCTGATGCCCGACCGGCTCAAGGATGGCGCCGCCCGCCGGATGATGCTTGGCGGCCCGGTGGATGTGGACTCGGCTAGCCGCCGGTTCGGGTTAGATCCGACCGATGCCGGGAACGTAGGCGGGCAGCGACCAGGGCGGCAAGCACCAACATGATCAGCACGACGGCGGAGAGGCCGGGCACGCCAAGAGCGGCGACTGCGGCGGCCAGCCTGCCCTGGAGGCCGGCCGCGGTCTTGATCACGGGGTCTTCGCCTGCGCCGCCTGCGAACACCCGCAGTTCCCACCAGCCGTAGTAGGCGACGTAGGCACCGACGATCACCAACAGCAGCCCCGCCACCCGGGCCGCCAACCCGCCGAACTGACGCAGCCGGGTGATGAGCGAATCCTGGGCCAAGGCGACGGCGAGTGAGGCGGCTCCGACGAGGAGCCCCATGCCCAACCCGTACGCGACGAACAAGGCGGCTCCAGCCAGGGCAGACCCGGAGCGGAAGCTGGTCACCACGACCGCAAGAAACGGGGCGATCGTGCAGGTCAGAGAGGCCAGGGCGTAGGTGGCCCCGAATGCGACCATGGAGCCGAATCGGCGGTTCAGTCCGGTGCCCTGCGGGCTCCAGCCCAGGACAGGTAGCGATCGACCCGCCAGCAGCCAGCCACCGGCCAAGATCAACAGTAGGCCGAGGACCAGCGTGACCCACGGTAGGTAGCGCTGCGCACCGGACGCGATCGGTGAGATCACGAGTCCGAAGATCCCGAAGACGACGACGAAGCCGAGGGTGAGACAGCCGGTGCTGACCAGTGCTCGCCGGACCGCGGTCCCTCGCCCGGGCTGATTGCCGCCGAGCACCAGAAGGGACAGATAGGCCGGCAGGAGGGCAAACCCGCAGGGGTTGACCGCCGCCAGCATGCCCGCGGTCAGGGCCAGCAGGAGATCGGTCAACATGTTCAGGGGGTCATCTCAGCGGGCGACTTCGGCGACCCGGTCGGACAATTTGTCGCTGCCGCCATAGCCGGTCGAGAACACTTTGTTGCCCGTCGCGTCCAGCAGCACGAACGAGCTCTGTTCGGCCACGCTGAAGTGCTTCCAGACCTTGCCGTCCGCGTCGGTCAGGTGGATGGGCCCGGGTGCTTCGTCGGCGAATTCGCGGATCGCGGATGCGGAGTCCTGGGCACCGACACCGATCACCTGGACCTGGTCGGCGTACTCCCGGGCGAGGCCGGTCACTTGCGGGATCTGTCCCCGGCACGTCGGACACCACGGCGCCCAGAACCAGAGGAGCGTGGGGTGCCCGGCGAGACTGGCGCCGTCGAAAGGCTTGCCGTCCACCGTGGTCGCGGTGAAGCGCAGCGTTTCGGGCACCTCAGCCGGACGGGTCGAGGTCGGCGCCGGGCTGGGCTTGGGCTTCGCGGTGCTTGACTTGGCGCTCGATGCCGTCGCCGAGGCGGCAGGCGTGACCGATGCCGACGAGGCGCCTGCTGGTGACGGCGCGGAAGCCGACCCCGCGATGCCCGCTGAGCCGCAACCCCCGGCCCCGACGACACTGACAAGAACGGCGAGAACGGCGACCACGGCGATCCGGCGACTCACCCCGCCATCATCACCCAGATCCATGTCGCCACGGACCGATCGCCGCTTACCGCATGCTGACGAATCAGCCCTTCAGGCCGGCGGTGGCGACCCCTTCGATGAAGTAGCGCTGCCCGAAGACGAAGATGATCATCATCGGCAACGTGACCAGCAGGGAGGCGACCATCACGTACTGGTAGTCCCCCTGACCGCCGGCGGTCGGGCTGAACTGAGTCATCGCCTGGGCGATGCCCAGCGGCACGGTGTACTGCGTCGGGTCGCCGAAGTTGAGGTAGATCAGCGGGGCCTGGAAGTTCTGCCAGGAGGCCTGGAATTCGAAGATGAAGACGATGATGGCCGACGGCAGCGCCAGCGGGAACGCGATCCGCCGCCAGAGCCCGAAGTAGGAGCAGCCGTCCACCCGTGCCGCCTCGAACAGGTCTCTGGGCAGCGACATGTAGAACTGCCGCATCAAGAAGATGTAGAAGCCGGAGCCGAACAGCGCCGCTCCCCACAGCGGCACGTTGGTGCCGAGCCAGCCCAGCCAGTCCCAGATGAGGTAGTTCGGCACCAGGGTCACAGCCCCGGGCAGCATCATCGAGGCCAGCACCAGACCGAACAGCAGCCGCCGCAGCGGGAACCGGAAGTAGGCGAAGCCGAACGCCACCAGCGAACTCGACAGGGTCATCAAGGTGGCCGACAGGATGGCGATCAGCAGCGAATTGCCCACCCAGGCCAGCAGCGGCAGCTTCTCCCACACCTCGACGTAGTTCTGGGGTGTGAACGTCTGCGGGATCAGCCGGTTGTCGAACACCTCGCCCCGCGGCTTCAGGCTGGCGGCCAGCAGCCAGGCGAAGGGGTACATGAAGGCGAGCGAGACGAGGATCAACAGGGCCCAGCGGACGATCTGCCCGACGCGTTGCCAGACCGCGCTGCGACGGGAGCCGACGATATGGGTCTCGCTCGGTGGCATCGAGACGGGGCGCGTGGCCTCCGACGGAGCGGCGGCGATGGTCACCGGGCACCTCCCTCGTAGTGCACCAGCCGGTTTCCGACCTTGAGCTGGATGGCGGTGATGCCCAAGATGATCAGGAAGAGCAACCAGGCCATGGCCGCGGCCAGCCCGAAGTTGAACTGCCGGAACGCCTGCTGGAACAGGTAGACACCGTAGAACAAGGCGGCGTCCGGAGCGCTGCTGGTCCCGTCGCGGTAGAAGAGCAGGTACGCCTGGTCGAACACCTGCAGCGCCGCGATCGTGTTGACGATGGTGAGGAAGAACAGCGTCGGCGAGATCAGCGGCACGGTGACCGAGAAGAACTGCCGGACCCGGCTGGCTCCGTCCACCGACGCCGCCTCGTACAGCTCCCGCGGCACGTTCTGCAGGGCTGCCATCAAGATCAGCATGGAGCCCGCCACCGTCCACAGACTCATGATCACGATGGCGGGTTTCACCCAGGTGGGATCGGTGAGCCACTGCGGACCCGGGATCCCGAACAGCCCGAGGAACTGGTTGATCGCGCCGGTGTTGCCGTTCAGCAACAGCAGGAACACCGACGCCGTGGCGACCACCGGGGTCAGCTTCGGGAGGTAGAACAAAGTCCGGAAGACGCCGGATCCGCGCCGCACCGAGTTGAGCAGCGAGGCCAGGGCGAGGGCCAGGATCATCTCCGCCGGCACGGCCAGCAGCGCGTAGAAGAACGTGTTGCCCAGCGCGGTCAGGACCTTCGGATCCTCGATCAGCAGCCGGTAGTTCTCGAGTCCGACCGGAGCACCGACATTGGTGGCGAGATCGTAACTGGAGAACGACAGTTGCATGCTCCAAGCCATCGAGATGATGGTGAAGACCAAGAAGCCGACGATCCACGGCGAGATGAAGAGTAGGCCGGCGATGGCCTCGCCGCGGTTGTACTTCTGCCGCGCCACCTATCGTTTCCCGGCCTTCGATTGATCCCAGGCCCGCAGCGACGACGCCTGAGCGTCGGCCAAGGCTTGCTGCGGCGCCTTCTCGCCGGTGAGCGCGACGGAGACGGCGTTGCTGATGTTCTGATCGATCGATTGGCCGACCGCCGAGGCGCCGCGCGTCACGTTGTCGGGCAGGATCTCGTAGTAGGTCGTGATCAACTGGTCGAAGTCGGCGTTCCCACTCGGCTTGACGAACTGGGCCCGGACGGCCGCATCAGCGACCGGTGAACCGGTGAACAATCCGGTGTTGATGCTCTTGTCGGCCTCGACCGTCTTCGCCCGCGCGGCACCGGCCGCGAGCCAGGCCGGCTCGGAGGTGGCGTTGATCATCCAGGCGCAGGCGGCGTTGCGGTTCTTGCCGGCGGTGGGGATCACGAAGGCGGTCCCGGACGCCATGGCGAGCGGTTTGCCCTCGAGGGTCTTGATCGGCACCCCCACGAGCGACACCTCGTCCTTAGTGCCGGCAAGCACGTTCACGTACCACTGCGCCCACGTCTGGACGCCGACCTGGTTCTGCACGTACTGGTTCTTGTCCCCGAACGCGTCCATCGAGTCCTTGAAGCTCTTGATCGGGGCGTAGCCGCCCTGGGCGTCCATCAGCTGTTTCATCCAGGTCAGCGCCTCGACGTTCTTGGGGTCGTCGAGGGTCGGGCGGCCGGTCTCGTCGTTGGTGCGGCCACCGAAGGCGGTGAACCAAAGGAACGCGGACCCCGGCAGGTCGGCGTCGAAGCCGATCACGGTCGGCTTGCCGCCCTTCTCGGCGTACATCTTCTTGGCCAGCGCGACGATGTCGGCCGGCTTGGAGGTGTCGAGCTGCTCGGGTGTCACCCCCGCGCTGTCGAGCACCCGCTTGTTGGCGATCAACGCCGACGGCTGGAAGAACTGCGGGACGGCGTAGACCTTGCCGTCGTAGGTGACGTCGGCGATGGTCGAGGGGTAGTACTGCTGGTCCGGCGTCACCCCGTAGAGGGTGTAGCACTCGTCGATCGGGATGATGAGATCCTTGTCGGCCAACGTCGCGACCACGCTGCGGTCGACCTGCTGCAGATCCGGAACCCTCCCGGCTGCGGCTTGGGCCGCGAACTTCTGGGCATCGAAGCCCGTGGTGTCCTGCTGAATGGTGACCCCGGACAGCTGCTTCGCGGCGTAGTCGGACCGGGCCTTGCCGACCTCGTCGTCCGGATTGAACCCACTGGTCTTCAGGGTGCCGCTGACCTGCTTGCTGAACCCGGCCGCCTGGCTGCTGGCCGGCTCCGGGCCTCGTTGGGCTGCCGGGTTACACGCCGACAAGGCGATCACCGCCGCCGTCGCCAGGACCGCCACGGACCGCAGCTGCTTCGTTTCCACGATGCCTCCTCATTCTTCCCGACAGGCGACACCTCGGACAGCGGGGCCGTTGCGGCAGATATTTACATCGTAAACCACACGTCGGGCCCGTGGCACGAAGCCGAGGAGGCACGGCCGGCTATGGGCGCAGTTGTTGAACGCTCAGTTGTTGAACAAGGTCGCGAACCACTCGAGGGCGCGCACGTTTGTCGATCCGAGGATCGGCCAGCCGAGCAGACTCCAGAGCAGCAGAGTCCAGTGCCACCACGCGACGATCAGCGTGGTGGACCAGAGCATGAGCGGCCCGAGCGCACCCAAAGCGCCCAGGGCCACCGGCGGCAGCCAGGCCTGCATGCATCGGTACAGAGCGGAGCGGCCGCAAACGCGAGAATCCCGACGACGATCCAGATCGTGCCGGCGACAGCGCGGCAGCGATCCCGAGGAAGCCGATGACACGGCCGACCACGGCCATCCACGATGTCGGCGGTCGGGTGGGCCCGGCGCGCACCGGCCGGTAGTGCGGCGGCGGCCTGAAGCCGGGCGGTGGGCCGTGGCCGGCCGGTAGCGGAGGTGTACGAGGCGTTCGCTGATCCGGTGCAGATCACCAAGTTCTGGCTGGCCGAATCCAGCAGCCGGCTGGAGCGCGGAGGGCACGTCGCTTGGGCCTTCAAAGTGGCTGGTGCCCGCACCGAGGTCGACGTCCTCGAAGCCGTGCCCGGCGAACTGCTCGATCTAGCGTGGGACGACGGTCAGCCGCTACGCATCTCCTTCGAGGACCGCGGCAGCTCCACGCTTGTCGGCATCCTGGTCACCGACTTCCCGGGTGCCACACCCGCCGCGGACGCGGTCGAGTCGATGTCCGGGTTCACACTCGTACTCGCCTCGCTCAAGCTGTGGCTCGAGCACGGAGTGGAGGGCGACCTCATGTACGACAAGTTCCCGGACGCCGACTATACCGATCGGTGAGCCAGGATCAGGCCGACTTTTCGCGCCGCTCCCGCTTGGCCAGCTTCTCCCGCGGCACCAGAGTGGGGAGCACCGAGTCCTTGACGACCTCGGCGGTGATGATCACCTGGGCGACGTCGTCCCGACTGGGCACGTCGTACATGACGTTGAGCAGAACCTCTTCGAGGATGGCCCGCAGGCCCCGGGCCCCGGTGCCGCGCAGCAGGGCCAGATCAGCGATCGCCTCGATGGCGTCGTCGGTGAACTCCAACTCGACCCCGTCGAGGTCGAACAGCTTCTTGAACTGCTTGACCAGCGCGTTGCGCGGCTCGATCAGGATGCGGATCAAGGCGTCCCGGTCCAGCGGACTGACCGAGGAGATCATCGGCAGCCGACCGATGAACTCGGGGATCAGCCCGAACTTGACCAGGTCCTCCGGCCGGACGTCGGCGAACGGATCCTCGGAGCTCTCGCGGCGGGACTCGAGATTGTTGTTGAAGCCGAGCGGCCGCTTGCCGACCCGGGACGCGATGATGTGGTCCAGCCCGGCGAACGCCCCGCCGACGATGAACAGCACGTTGGTGGTGTCGATCTGGATGAAGTCCTGGTGCGGGTGCTTGCGGCCACCCTGCGGCGGCACCGAGGCGGACGTGCCCTCCAGGATCTTGAGCAGCGCCTGCTGCACCCCCTCCCCGGAGACGTCGCGGGTGATCGAGGGGTTCTCGCTCTTCCGGGCGATCTTGTCGACCTCGTCGATGTAGATGATCCCCGTCTCGGCCTTCTTGACGTCGAAGTCGGCGGCCTGGATCAGCTTGAGCAGGATGTTCTCGACGTCCTCGCCGACATAGCCCGCCTCGGTCAGCGCCGTGGCGTCGGCGATGGCGAACGGTACGTTCAGCATCTTCGCCAGGGTCTGGGCCAGGTAGGTCTTGCCGCAGCCGGTCGGTCCGATCAGCAAGATGTTGGACTTGCCGAGCTCGACCCCGTCGTCCTCGGCGCGCCGCGGCGGGTTGGCGGCCTGCGCCTGCACCCGCTTGTAGTGGTTGTACACGGCGACCGCGAGCGCCTTCTTGGCGCCGGTCTGACCGATCACGTACCCGTCGAGGAACTGGCGGATCTGTTGCGGCTTGGGCAGCTCTTCGAGCAGACCGACCTCATGGCCGTCGGAGAACTCCTCCTCGATGATCTCGTTGCAGAGGTCGATGCATTCGTCGCAGATGTAGACGCCGGGCCCGGCGATGAGCTTCTTGACCTGCTTCTGGCTCTTTCCGCAGAACGAGCACTTGAGCAGATCACCGCTCTCCCCGATTCGTGCCACGCCGCCTCCTCCCTCGGAACACTATTTCAGACTCCGATGTGACCTGCTCAGTCCGGCTGTCCGACCACCCTAACGCGGGCCGCAGACGATGTGGAGGACATTCCCACCCCGTCGGCGAGCCGTGGCGGGGCCTCAGACGGCCAGTGCCTTCAGCGGACTCAAGACCTCGTCGATGATGCCGTACTCGAGCGCCTGCTCGGCGGTCAGGTACTTGTCCCGCTCGATGTCCTTGCTGACTTCCTCGGTGCGTGCGGCCGGTGTCGGTCGCGAGCATGTCCTCCATCAGCGAACGGATCCGCAAGATCTCCCGCGCCTGGATCTCGATGTCGGAGGACTGGCCGTAGCCGCCCTCGGTCGCCGGCTGGTGGATCAGGATCCGGCTGTTCGGCAGGGCCAACCGCTTGCCCTTGGTGCCGGCCGCCAGGATGACCGCCGCGGCCGAGGCCGCCTGACCCAGGCACACCGTGCTGACGTCTGGCTTGATGTAGCGCATCGTGTCGTAGATCGCGGTCAGGGCGGTGAACGAGCCGCCGGGGGAGTTGATGTAGATGTCGATCTGCCGCTCGGCGTCCATCTGCTGCAGGCACAGCAGCTGGGCCATCACGGCGTTGGCGATCTCGTCGCTGATCGGGGTGCCGAGGAAGATGATGCGGTCCTCGAACAGCTTGGTGTACGGGTCGATCCGGCGCATGCCGTACGACGTGCGCTCTTCCCACTGCGGGATGTAGTAATCCATCGTCGGCGCGAACTGCTGCGACTTCAGCATCGGGGTGCGAGGGAGCTGGGGTCGGACGTCATCGGACTGCTCTCTCACTGATTCGGGGCTTCGTCGGACGGGATCTGCGCGGCCGCGGCGTAGACGTGGTCGATGAAGCCGTACATCTTGGCCTGCTCCGCGGTGAACCAGCGATCCCGGTCGGAGTCGGCCTCGATCTGGTCCAGCGTCTGGCCGGTGTGCTCGGCGATCAACCGCTGCATCGTGGTCTTGATGTGCAGCGACTGCTCGGCCTGGATCCGGATGTCGCTCGCGGTGCCGCCCAGACCGCCGGACGGCTGATGCATCATGATCCGGCTGTGCGGGAGGGCGATAGCGCTTGCCATTGGTGCCGGCGCAGAGCAGGAACTGACCCATCGAGGCGGCCAGGCCCATGGCGACCGTGGCCACGTCGTTGGAGATCCACTTCATGGTGTCGTAGATCGCCATGCCGGAGTCGACCGAACCACCCGGGGAGTTGATGTAGAGGTAGATGTCGCGGTGCGGATCCTCCGCGTTCAGCAGCAGCATCTGCGCGCAGATCGCATTTGCGTTCTCGTCCTTGACCTCGGAGCCGAGGAAGATGATCCGGTTCTGCAGCAACGCCTGATAGACGTTGTCGTCCAACCCGATGTTGTTGCCACCGCGACCCGCCATCCGCGGGAGCGAGTTGACCGGTGCGTTCACCGACGGGGTCGGTCCCGCGAATTCGTTCAGGTATGCGTTCACGGGGACGAAACTACCCTCCTGCCCACTCGGAGCAGAGGTCTCGCCGCGCGTGTTCGCTCTGGGCGCACAGTGACGAACCGTCGTTGCATCCGTCAGCAGTAGAACGCCGGAAATGCATGATGGTCAGGGCTGGAACGGTGATTTCCAGTCCTGACCATCACACGTGGCTCTGTCCCCGAGTTGACGTTCCCCCGAACTGCGTTTCCCGAAGAGCCCATCACCTCGAGCTTGCCGGGGCCTCCCCTGATCTGGCTCGGCATGGTGCGCTCTTGGCGATACGGAGATCTTGAACGATCAACCTCGCGGACCCCTCGGGGTTTCATCTAGTATCGGCTCAAGATCTGTCAAGACTTTCGGGGACTTGCTCAAGATCGGTCTGAGGGGTCCTCTTCCGCCGCATTTTCGCCTTCCGCTTCGGATTCACCGGAGACATTCTCGTCATCCACCGAGTTCGCGTCATTCCGTAGCGACCCGTCGGGCTGCAGCCCCTCCAGGTCGACCGGCTGGCCCGACGTGTCCGTGACCTCGGCCGCCTCGACGAGCAGGGCCAGCGCCTTGCCCCGCCGAATCTCGGTCATGTACTCGTCGATGTGGTGGGGATGCTCCTGCAGATGGTCGGCGATCTGCTGCGGGGCCGTGTTCTCCTGCTGGGCCCGCCGGATGATGTATTGGGTCAGATCGTTCTGGTCGACGCTGACTTCTCGCTCCTCCGCCAGCTTGTCCAGCACCATCTGAGCCTGCAGAGCCGTGGCCGTCCGCTGCTCGAGTTCACCCCAGAACCCCTCCGGCGTCTGCTCCCCGTCGGCGAGATACTCCTCCAGGCTCAGCTGGGCGTTCTCCAGCGACGACTCGAGGTCTTTCTTGCGGGTCTCGAACTCTGCTTGGACCATGTTCTCGGGCAACTCGACCTGCACCTGCGTGAGCACCTGCTCGAGCACGGCGTCGCGAGCGGCCGAAGCCTGTTCGAGCCGCGCCAGGTTGGCCAGGCGCCCCGCCAGGTCGGCCCGCAGCTCGGCCACGGTGTCGAACTCCGATGCCAGCTGGGCGAACTCGTCATCCGGCTCAGGCAACTCCTGCTGAGCGACCTTGGTCACCCGCACCTCGATATCGGTCTCCTCCCCCTTGCGGGGGCCGCCGACCAGGGTGGAGGTGAACGTGGCCGACTCGCCGGCGGCCAAGCCGACCACGGCGTCGTCCAGACCCTCCAACATGGAACCGGATCCGACCTCGTACTCGAGCCCTTCGGCTGTCGCGTCGTCGAGGGCCTCCCCGTCCTTGCTGGCGACCAGATCCAGCGTCACCAGGTCTCCGGTCTGCGCCGGCCGGTCGACGGTCTCGCGGGCGCCGAATCGATTCCGCAGCGTCTCGAGCTCCTCGTCGACCTGCGCGTCGGTCACCTCGACCGGTTCCACCTCGACCCGCAGACTGTCCAACGGGGGCAGATCGAAATCGGGCCGCACGTCGACCTCAGCCACGAACTCGACGAGGTCACCGTCTTCGAGCTTGGTCACCTCGACCTCGGGCTGCGCCAACGGGCTGAGCTTGTTCTCGGCCACGGCAGCGCCGTAGAAACGCGGCAACGCCTCGTTCAGGGCCTCCTGGAGGATCGCGCCCCGGCCGAAACGCTGGTCGATGACCAGCGGCGGAACCTTGCCCTTGCGGAAACCGGGGATGTTGATCGACTGCGCGATGTCGCGGTAGGCCTTGTCCACGCTGGGCTTGAGGTCCGCGAACGGGACCTCGACGGTGATCTTGACCCGGGTGGGGCTCAACTGCTCGACAGTGCTGGGCACGCTAGAAACTCCTGAGGCTGCGGGGAGGAATGGCGAAGCCCGGCCGCTCGCGCGGCTCGCGGGCAGAGCCGTTGGCCATCGTACGGTCGCCGCCTGAGGCGGCCAAATCGCGCTTTCGCCCAGGCTGTGCCCTACACTTCTCGGGCACCGTCGGTCGTCGAGGCCGCGGCGCGAGGTACGGGGCGTAGCGTAGTGGCTAGCGCGCTTGCTTTGGGAGCAAGAGACCGCAGGTTCGAGTCCTGTCGCCCCGACGAACCTCATGCGGGTGTAGCTCAATGGTAGAGCCCCAGCCTTCCAAGCTGGTCATGCGAGTTCGATTCTCGTCACCCGCTCCACGGCATCGAACCTAGTCAACACCCATACCGTTCAGAGCTCATCACTGATTCGGCCTAAAGTCGCCGTGGGTGTGCCGAGCAGCCGCTTGGCCTCGCGGATTCCGCTCGTCATGGCGCCGTCGGCGTAGCCCAGTCGCAGGCTCTGTGTGTGCTCGCCGGCGAAGAGCAACCGGCCCGCCACCGGTGTGCCGAGCAGGTCCACGTCGGCATTGGAGGCGCCCGGGGGCACATGGGTGTAGGAGCCCCCGGCATAGGGGTCATCTGCCCACCCTGTCACCGTGATCGCGACGGGATCAGGACACGGCGAACCCAGGGCCTCGGCGATCATGCCGGTCACCCAGCGGGCCGCGGCGGTGGCGCCGTCGACCAGGTGGCCGGTCGCGGAGTGAAAGGTGTGGCACACCAGGATGGGCACGCCCGAGAACGCATCGAGGTCGAACACCCAGAGTGCTGGCTCCGATCTCTCGGAGGGGAACAACACCAGGTGTGACCACCCGGCCGCACGCCAGAACGGTTCGTTGAACCGCAGGGCAACTTTCTCGTAACGGCCGAAGCCGAGACGGCGTACGACCTCAACCCGTTCGGGCGGCAGGGGTGGCTCGAAGGCGGGCAGGTCGCTCTTGAGCACACCCAACGGGACCGTGAGAACAGCGTGCGAACCGGACTCGGTCGCCCCGGACGCCGAGGTGACCGTGACCCCGCCACCGGCCGACTCCACGCGTACGACCGGCCACTCGTGACGCACGTCGATTCCCGCAGCCATCGCGCTCACCACAGACGCATAACCACCATCGGGCAAGTCCCCGAAGTAGTCGCCGTCGTATTCCTGCTGCGTTCCCAGCCAGGTCAGCGACTGATCCTCTGCGGCGCCGGAAGCATCCGCTTCGACCTCTGCCCGCAGTGTCTGCCGGGCACGTCGGAGGGCGTCGCCCGTGAGCCCGGTCGTGACGAGAAACGCCTCGATCCCCGCCGCGGCCGAGGCCGCCGGTCCAAGCCGCGTACGCAACCCGGCGACGGACCCGTCGTAGCCGTTCCGCACGCCGATCAGGCTTTCCTCGATGTCCGCAGGCGACAGCCAGCGCCCGGTCACGCAGTCGAAGGCCGCCAGGGACGGCAGCGGGTTGCCGGCCCGACACGCGATGCCGACCTGCCGGGCGAAGCGGCGCACCGGGTTGCCGTCGGGGTGGTGTATCCAGGAGCCGCCGAGGTCCACCGCGGATCCGCCCAGGTCCGCGGTGTACAGCCGCCCACCGATCCGGCGCCGCGCCTCGAGCACCACGTAGTCCACCGCCGCGTGGGCCAAGGCATTGGCCACCGTGAGCCCGGCGATACCGGCCCCGACCACCAGCACCCGCTCGACCCGCCCGACGATCTCTCCCGGGATCTCGGGGGATCCATCGTCGAAGTTGGCTGTCATCTGCCGTCCGGTCGGTTCGGGCGATTCCAAGCCCGCCTCGCTCCCGGCCGGCCCCTCTCAGTTGTGCCCGCTCTGCAACGGACTCGTCACGGCAGCAGCGACTGATTGCCGCGGAAGGCGAACCAGGCCAAGGCCATCCGCCGCGACTGTCCGGCGGAGAACCGGTCCAGGCAGGGGTCGTCGCCGTAGCTCATGAAGTTGTGCACGGGATCCCGCCCGGGCTGCGCGGACAGGTGTTCAGAGACTCGTCGCAGCTGAAGATGTTGTCGCCGTCGTCCTGGTAGGGCGTGTCGAGCACCCAGTCGCCGGGGGACCGCAGCCATCCTGGAAGGTGTGGATAGAGCCCGAGCCAGTGCCCGACCTCATGCGTGGCGGTGTCGCCCTCGTTGTATGGCGCGGCCGTCCCGCCGGGCAGGCTCTCGTTCAGCAGCACCACGCCGTCCCGCCGCAGGCGTAGTGTCGGACGGGAAGGTGGCGTAGCCCAGCAGGCCATCCTCGAGCCCGGCGATGTAGATGTTCAGGTCGTCCCAGCCGCCGCGGTGCAGCGCTCGCTTGGCCTCACGGTTGTCGGCCGGATCTACGTCGGGATCGGCCCAGTTGTACCAGTCGCTGTTGCGGGTGTAGTCGATCGACTTGACCTGGAATCTGAATATGGTCGAGGCGCTGGCTCCGGCCGTCCGGCCCGCGAACGCCCGGTTGAGCACGCGGATCTGCCGTTGGATCTGCCCGCAGACTCACCCCGCCGCTCCCGTTGTTCCGGGTGATCACGTGCACGCGCACGTCGACAGTGACCCCAGGAAAATTCGATTGCGATCTCGACGATAGCCGCTTCGCGTTTATTTTGGCGGCGAGCACGCTCTCCGGCGTCGGCCGACTCCGGACGGGTCAGCGTGTTCGGATCAGATCCGTCTCCGCCGGCCCGTACTCGGGCGTTGTCCGGAGGGCACGGCACGACCGCGCTCGGGGCGGCCGTCGGCGCCGAGCCCGCACTCGACGTCGATGCCGCGCCGGCCAGACTCAGGGCGACCAGCGCGAGACTCAACGACCCGAACAACAAGCGGTGCTTGATCGACCGCTCGAAGCGGAGAAGTGAACGGGGCATCGGGCCTCCAGGGTTAGTGCGCAGAGCAGATTTTTGCCAAGCCTGGGGCTGAACGACCCCGAGCGTCAAGACTCCAGCCAGGACAAGATCGGCGACCGAGCCCGCTCGGCTGATTGAATGTTGTCGACCTCCGCGTTGTCAACCTCAGGAGTAGCGCATGCCCCCCCGTCCCGATCTCGTGACCTGGCGTGGAAGGCCGAGATGGATCTGACTCCGGCGCTGGCCAGCGGCTTGGAGATCGCGATCATCGTCCTGGGCGCGATCTTGATCCGTCTCGTGGTCGTCAAGATCGTCAAGCGGCTCGTTCGGGAGGCCCGCAAACCGCCCCACGAGCGGAGTCGATTCCGGCGCAGCGCAATCGGGGTCGTGGCCTGGGGCGGGGAGCGGGAGGCCCAGCGGTCGGCCGCCCTCGGCTCGCTGGTCATCAGCATCACCTCGGTGGTGGTGACGGTCTTCGGCATTCTCGGGATCTTCAGCGTCCTCGGTTTCGAACCTCACGCCGGTGCTGGCCAGCGCCGGGGTGCTCGGGGTGGTGCTCGGCTTCGGCGCCCAGAACCTCGTCAAGGACCTGATCTCCGGCGTGGGGATGTTGTTGGAAGACCAATTCGGGGTCGGCGACGTGATCGACATGGACAAAGCCAGCGGCACCGTCGAGGCCATCGGCCTCCGGGTGACGCGGCTGCGCGACCCGGCCGGTGTGATCTGGTACGTCCGGAACGGCGAGGTGCTCCGAGTCGGCAACAAGAGCAAGGGCTTCTCCGAGATCTTGCTCGACCTGCAGATCGACGCCGACGCCGATCTGGCCGAGGCCCAGGATCTGGTGTCCTCGGTGGTGCACAGTGTCGCCCACGATCCAGCGTTCGCCGATCAACTCCTGCAACCGCCTACCCTGGTCGGGATCGAGCAGGTCACCGGCAGCGGAATCACGCTGCGGATCCACGGCACCGCGAAGCCCGACGGTGATGTCGCCATCGAACGCGAACTCCGCTACCGGCTCAAGGTCGCCTTCGACGCGGCGGGGATCCGGCTGGCCCCCGCCGTGTCGGGCTGAGGTCCCCCGCAGGCTCAGTCCTTCGACAGGCTCAGGTCCTTCGACAGGCTCAGGACACGGAGGTCGCGTCGCGTGCGTCGGCCCACAGATCGATCCCGGACTCGACGGCGAACTCATCGATGGCGGCCAGTTCGTCGTCGGAGAGCGGCAGCCGCTGGGTGGTCGCCACGTTGTCCTCCAGCTGCTGCACCGAGCTGGCGCCGATCAGCGTCGAGGTGACCCGCTGATCACGCAGCACCCAGGCCAGCGCCAGCTGGGCCAAGGTCTGCCCCCGCTGCTGGCGATCTCGTTGAGCCCGCGCACCCGTTCCAGGTTCTCCCGGCTGATCATGTCCTGGGACAGCGACTTCCCCTGGGCCGCGCGGGAGTCCTGCGGCACCCCGTCCAGGTAGCGGTCGGTGAGCAGTCCCTGAGCCAGGGCCGTGAACGCGATACAGCCCACGCCCTCGGCCTCCAAGACGTCGAGGAGCCGTTCCTCGATCCAGCGGTTGAACATCGAGTACGACGGCTGGTGGATCACCAGCGGCGTCCCCAGCTCCCGCAACAGCGCCGCGGCCTTGGCCGTGTGCTCCGGAGAGTAGGAGGAGACCCCGACGTACAGCGCCTTGCCCGCGCGGACCGCCGCGTCGAGGGCCGACATGGTCTCCTCGAGCGGGGTCTCCGGATCCGGGCGGTGATGGTAGAAGATGTCGACGTAGTCCAGGCCCAGCCGGGTCAGGGACTGGTCGAGGCTGGCCGTCAGGTACTTGCGCGAGCCGTGGTCGCCGTACGGGCCGGGCCACATGTCCCAGCCCGCCTTGGTCGAGATCACGAGCTCATCCCGGTACGGGCGGAAGTCCTCGGCGAGGACGCGTCCGGCGTTGATCTCGGCGGATCCGTACGGCGGGCCGTAGTTGTTGGCCAGGTCGAAGTGGGTGACCCCGAGATCGAAGGCTCGGCGCATCACGGCCCGTTGGGTATCCAAGGGCTTGTCGTCGCCGAAGTTGTGCCAGAACCCGAGGGAGACGGCGGGGAGTTTCAGGCCGCTGCGGCCGCACCGGCGGTAGGGCTGGACGTCGTAGCGCTGGTCAGCTGCGGAATAGGACACGAGAGCATATTGCCCTATGGCACCAGATGAGCATCTCTACGTGCTGGTCGGCGGCTGGCCAGGATCCGGGAAGACCACGACGGCGCGGGCCCTCGCGCCCGCCCTCGGTCTCGCCTATCTCGGCAAGGACGAGCTCAAGGAGTCGCTGATGGAGGTGTTCGGCCTGCCGGGCGACCTGCCGGCCTCGCGCCGGCTCGGGGAGGCGGCGGTGCGGATCCTGCTCCGGCTGGCCCGGGACTGCCCGGGCGCGGTCCTGGACAGCACCTGGTACGACTACACCCGCCCACTCGTTGCCGCGTTGCCCGGCCGGATCGTGGAAGTCCGCTGTCAGGCGAGCCCAGTCGTCGTCCGTCGGCGCTATCGGGCGCGACAACGCTCGGCCGGGCACCTGGACGACCAGCGCAGCGCGGAAGAACTCTGGGGAGCGCCGGTGGCGGCCCTGGGAGTGGGACCGCTGATCGAGGTGGACACCGAACGGGCCCTCGACATCGGTCAACTGACAGCTCGCATCCGCGCATCGGCTTGAACCAGACCTCGTCAGCGGGCGGACGACCGCCTGGCCATCACCGGCGCGGCCCGTTGGGCGCGGACGTGGGACGCCTCGCGCTCGTCGGTCGGCACGACGGTGGTGGAAAGCACCATCAGAGAGCGACCGTCCACCGCGTGCCGGGATCGAGCGCGCCAGCGCTTCGCGTTGGGTGGATCGACGGCACCGGTGGCGCTGTCCATCCGGATCTGCCAGTTGCTGCCGAAGGCCTTCGGGGGCAGGGTGAAGTTGATCGGATCCCAGTAGCCGTTGAACAACAGCAGGAAGTGATCGTCGAAGATCGGCCGGCCCATGTGGTCGAGCTCCGGGATCGCATCGCCGTTCAGGAACACCATCAGGGTGCGGGCGATGCCGGAGTTCCAGTCGCCGTCGTCCATCGGGGTGCCGTCCGGCTTGAACCACTCGATGTCCCCGAGGTCGCTACCCCCGCCGTGCGCGGCGTCGCCGAGCAGGAACCGCCGCCGACGGAACACCGGGTGTCGCTTGCGCAGATCGATCAGGGCCGACGTGAACTCGAGCAGGCTCTTCTGATCGGGGTCGAGGTCCCAGTCGACCCAGGAAATCTCGTTGTCCTGGCAGTAGACGTTGTTGTTCCCCCGCTGGGTGCGCCCGAGCTCGTCGCCGTGAGCGATCATGGGCACCCCCTGACTGATCATCAGGGTGCTCAAGAAGTTGCGCTGCTGCCGCAGCCGGAGCCGGTTGACCTCATCGTTGTCGGTGGGGCCCTCCACCCCGCAGTTCCAGGAGCGGTTGTGACTCTCGCCGTCGTTGCCGCCCTCCCCGTTGGCCGCGTTGTGCTTCTCGTTGTAGGACACGAGATCGCGCAAGGTGAAACCGTCGTGGGCGACGACGAAGTTGATCGACGCCGTTGGGCGCCGGTCGGAGTGGTTGTAGAGGTCGCTGGAGCCGGTGAGCCGGGAGGCGAACTCAGCCAATGCCGCCTGCTCCCCGCGCCAGAAGTCGCGCACGGTGTCGCGGTACTTGCCGTTCCATTCCGTCCACAGCGGCGGGAAGTTGCCGACCTGGTAGCCGCCGTCGCCGAGATCCCAGGGTTCGGCGATCAACTTCACCTGGGAGATCACGGGATCCTGCTGGATGATGTCGAAGAACGCCGACAGCTTGTCGACCTCGTGGAACTGCCGGGCCAGCGCGGAGGCCAGATCGAAGCGGAATCCGTCGACGTGCATCTCCAGCACCCAGTAGCGCAGCGAGTCCATGATCAACTGCAGCACGTGCGGGCTGCGCATCAGCAGGCTGTTCCCGGTGCCCGTCGTGTCGTAGTAGTGGGCCTTGTCGTTGTCGACCAGGCGGTAGTACGAGGCGTTGTCGATGCCGCGGAACGCGATCGTGGGACCCCGCTCGTTGCCCTCCGCCGTGTGGTTGTAGACCACGTCCAAGATCACTTCGATGTTCGCCTCGTGCAGGGCGCGCACCATGCCCTTGAACTCGGTGGCCTGCTGACCCCGGCTGCCCGTGCTCGAGTAGGCGTTGTGCGGCGCCAGGAACCCGATCGTGTTGTAGCCCCAGTAGTTCGACAACCCCTTGCTCACCAGGTGGCTGTCGTTGACGAACTGGTGCACGGGCAGCAGTTCGACCGCGGTGACCCCGAGACCCTTCAGATGGTCGATGATCGCCGGGTGTCCGACGGCGGCGTACGAGCCGCGGATGTCCGGTCGGGATGGCCGGATGCGTCATGGTCAGGCCCTTGACGTGCATCTCGTAGATGATCGAGTTGTGGTAGTCGTGCTGCGGCGGGCGGTCGTGGCCCCAGTCGAAGAACGGATTGACCACCACCGAGTACATGGTGTGCTCGAGCGAGTCGAGGTCGTTGAACGCGCTCGGGTCGTCGAAGCGGTACGAGAACAGCGACTCGTCGCCGTCGATCATGCCGTCGATGGCCTTGGCGTACGGATCCAGCAGCAGCTTCGCCGGGTTGCACCGCTGGCCCCGACTCGGCTCGTAGGGGCCGTGCACGCGGTAGCCGTACCGCTGGCCGGGTTGCACGGTGGGCAGGTACGCGTGCCAGACCGATCCGTCCACCTCGGTGAGCTCGACGCGGATCTCGTGGAGGTCATCGTCGATCAGGCAGAGTTCCACCCGGTTCGCGGCTTCGGAGAAGATCGCGAAGTTGACCCCGCTGCCGTCGAAAGTAGCGCCCAGTGGGTAGGGCTTTCCGGGCCAGACGTCCATCTTCTTACCTTCGATCGTGGGTGACACAACGAGTATTCTTACCCCTTCGCCGCGTTCGAGCCGACACAGGCATCGGTCGCCCGGGGAGAATGGCTCGGTGCGATCGCAGCCGTCCATCCTGCATCTGGACCTGGACGCGTTCTTCGCTGCCGTGGAGCAACGGGACAAACCATCGCTCCGGGGCAAGCCGGTCGTGGTGGGCGGAGTGGGCCAGCGGGGCGTGGTGGCCACCGCGTCGTACGAAGCTCGGGTCTACGGGGTGCGTTCGGCGATGCCGGCCCACGAGGCGCGCCGCCGCTGCCCGCACGCAGCCTTCCTGGCCGGCCGATTCGGAGCCTACCGGGAGGCCAGTCAGCAGGTGATGGCGATCTTGCGCGACCTATCGCCGCTGGTGGAGCCGCTGTCCCTCGACGAGGCCTTCGTGGATCTCGCGGCGGCGCGTCGGCCGGTCCCGCTCACCGTGGCCGCACTCGGCTCCTTCGTGGCCGGCCTCAAGTCCGATGTCGCCGCGGCAACCGGCGGGCTTCGGGCCTCCGTGGGGGTGGGCAGTTCCAAGTTCATCGCCAAGGTGGCCACCGAGCTGGCCAAGCCGGACGGCCTGTACGTCGTGGAGCCGGGCCGAGAGGTCGCACTCCTCGCTCCGATGCCGGTCACGACGATCCCGGGCGTCGGCCCGGTCACGGCGGAGAAGCTCCACCGAATCGGTGTCCGGACGATCTCCGACCTGCATCGGGTCGAGCGCCACGAGCTCGTCCAGAGCATCGGCCGGACACACGCCGACGCCCTGGTCGAGCTGGCCCACGCCCGCGACGACCGGCCCGTCGAACCCGAACGGGAGGCCAAGTCGATCTCGGTCGAGGACACCTTCGAGGTCGACGTCGTCGATCAGACGGCCCTGCGGAAGATCATCGAACGGGATGCCCGGCAGGTGAGCTCCCGGTTGGGTGCGGCCCGGTTGTTCGCCCGCACGATCACGCTCAAGATCAGGCTGCACGACTTCAGCACCCACACCCGCTCCCGCACCATCGCCGCCCCGACGGATCGGCCCGAGCTGATCAACGACCTGGCCTGCTCGCTGTTGCACACCGTCGACACCACCGGTGGTGTTCGCCTGCTCGGTGTTGGGGTGGCCGGGCTGACCGACGTCCTCCAAGATCGACTGTTCGACACAGACCTCTCGCCCGATCCGTCCCCGGATTCCTCGGATGACGCAGGTGCCGATACCGACTCTGAACCGTCGGAGGTCCCCGCGGGACGCTCCGACCGGCGCTGGCTTCCGGGCGCCGACGTCGTGCACTCCGAGTACGGAGCCGGTTGGGTCTGGGGATCCGGACTCGGCCGGGTCACCGTACGCTTCGAAACCCGGGACACCCCGCCCGGACCCGTACGCACCTTCGCTGAATCCGACCCCGCGTTGCGGCCACTCTGAGCGGTGTCTCCGAACGCAGCTGCTCGGGCTTGACGTTCGTGCTCGAGTTGCAACGCGAGCAGGGACGTCGAACCCGAGCAGCTGGTGGGGCCGGGCGGGCCGTGGCAGATCGGGGTCGCAGGTTCCTCAGCGGGCTACGCCCGCCGCCCGAACGAGCCCGCGGAAGAGGCCGTGGTCGTCGCCGTACTCGGGGTGCCACTGCACGGCCAGCCAGAAACGGTGTTCGGCGTTCTCGATCGCCTCGACTGTGCCGTCGGCGGCCCGGGCCGTCGCCCGATAGCCCGGATGCTTGATCACGGCCTGATGGTGGTGGCAGTTGACCTGCAGCCGGTCGCCCACCATCTCGCGCACCCGCGAGCCCGGCTGGGTGACCACCGAGACCCAGCCGAAGGAGTCCCCGCCCGGGGAGTGTTCGTCGTGCCCCACCACATCCGGAACGTGCTGCTCGAGCAGTCCGCCCCCGCGTACGGCCATGAGCTGCATGCCGCGGCAGATGCCGAGGACCGGTGTGCCGGCCGCCTCGGCGGCGTCGAGCAGCGCGAACTCCCAGGCGTCCCGCTCCGGGCGGGAGGTCTGGGTCCGCGGATGCGGTTCGGCTCCGTACCGCTCGGGTTCGACATCCGGTCCGCCGGAGATGATCAACCCGTCCAACCGGCTGACGACGGCCGGCGCACCGTGGACGTGCGGCGGCAGCAGCACGGCCACCGCGCCCGCGGCCTCGACCGAGCGGGCGTACGTGGCGGGCAGCAGATCCGTCGCGGTGTCCCACACTCCCCACCGCGCCTCTTCGCGATAGGTGGACAGTCCGATCAGGGGTCGGTCAGGCATGATCACATTCTGCCGGGCCGCCGCGGCCCCGTCTCACAGTGGCGTCACGTAGGCCGCCGAGATTCCGCCGTCGACCAGGAAGGTGCTCGCGTTGACGAAGCTGGATTCGTCCGAGGCCAAGAACAGCACCGCGTTGGCGATCTCCTCGGGTTCGGCGAACCGCCCCATCGGTACGTGCACGAGCCGGCGGGCGGCACGCTCGGGATCGCTGGCGAACAGCTCCCGCAGCATCGGCGTGTTGACCGGGCCGGGACACAACGCGTTCACGCGGACGCCGGACCGGGCGAACTGCACCCCGAGCTCGCGACTCAGCGACAACACGCCGCCCTTCGACGCCGAATAGGAGATCTGCGACGTCGCGGCCCCCATCACCGCGACAAACGACGCGGTGTTGATGATCGAGCCGCGATGCTGCTGCAACATGTAGGGCAGGGCGGCCCGGCAGCACAGGTAGACGCTGGTCAGGTTCACCTCCTGCACCCGGCGCCAGCGTCTGCAGATCGGTGTCCAGGATCGAATCGTCCTCCGGCGGTGAGATCCCCGCGTTGTTGAACGCGACGTCGACGGAGCCGAAGCGGTCGTGCGCAAGGGCGAACAGGGCGGCGACCTGCTCGGCGTCGGTGACGTCGACCCGCAGGAACACACCACCCAGTTCCGCGGCCAGATCCGGACCGCGGGTCTCGTCGAGATCGCCGATCACCACGGTGCCGCCCTCCGCGGCGAGCCGACGTGCGCTGGCCAGCCCGATCCCCGAACAGCCGCCCGTGATCACCACGACCCGGTCCGCGAGTCGTCCACTCATGCCTGCCCCTATCCCTTGCTGGTCAAGATCAGTCGTGAAGATCAGCCCGAGGAGAAGAAGACGTTCTTCTCCTCGGTGAACGCGTGCACGGCGTCGGGTCCGAGCTCGCGACCCACGCCGGACTGCTTGTAGCCGCCGAAGGGAGTCCAGTACCGCACGGACGAATGGGAGTTGACACTCAGATTGCCGGCCTCGATCGCCCGCGACACCCGCAGCGCCCGACCAAGATCACGAGTGAAGATCGAACCGGACAGCCCGAACTCGGTGTCGTTGGCCAGCGCGATCGCCTCCGCCTCGTCAGCGAACGGCAGCACCGAGACCACCGGTCCGAACACCTCTTCGCGCCAGACGCGGTCCCTGGTGGAGCGGGGCACCACCACCGTCGGCGGCAGCCAGAATCCGGGACCGTCCGGAGCGCGAGCCGGTGATCGCCACGTCCGCGTCGGCCAGGTAGTCCTGCACCCGGTCCCGCTGACCGGCCGAGATCAACGGCCCCATCTCGGCGTCCTCCCGGGTGGGGGCCACCACCCGCAGGGCGGTGACCGCCGGCTCCAGCAGCTCCAGGAATCGCTCGTACGCGGATGCCTCGATCAGGATCCGGGACCGCGCGCAGCAGTCCTGGCCCGCGTTGTCGAACACCGCGTACGGGGCGCTGGCCGCCGCGCTGGTCCAGATCGGCGTCGGCGAAGATCACGTTGGCGCTCTTCCCGCCCAGCTCCAAGGTGCACCGCTTCAGCTGCGCCGCACATCCCGCCATGATCGCCTTGCCCACCTCGGTCGATCCGGTGAAGCAGATCTTGCGGACCAGGGGATGCTCCACGAAGCGCTGGCCCACGACGGAGCCGCGGCCCGGGATGACGGTGAAGACCCCGGGCGGAAGACCCGCCTCCGCGGCGAGCTCGCCCAGCCGGATGGCCGTCAGCGGCGTGAGTTCCGCGGGTTTCAGCACCACCGTGTTCCCGGCGGCCAGGGCCGGGGCGAAACCCCAGCGCGGCGATGGGCATGGGGAAATTCCAGGGCACGATCACCCCGACCACCCCGAGCGGCTCGCGGAAGGTCACATCGATCCCACCGGCGACCGGGATCTGCCGGCCGAACAGCCGCTCGGGCGCCGCAGCGTAGTAGTTGCAGTACGTCCCGGACGTTGTCGGCCTCCCAGCGGGCACTGGCGATGGGGTGACCGGAGTTGGCCACCTCGAGCGACGCGAGTTCCTCCCGATGGTCCTCGACGACGGAGGCGAAGCGACGCAGCAGGCGGGCCCGCTCCCCCGGCGCGACCGCCCGCCATGACCCGAACGCCTGGTGGGCCCGCTCGATGAGCTCGTCGGTGCCATGCGGCGTCGGTCGGCTCGACTTCGGTGACGGCCTCCGCGGTGGCCGGGTTCAGCACGGTCGTGCACCGTCGAGCCGGACACACGGGTCACATCCTCTCGAAGCCGCGACGACGCTCCCAGTCGGTCACCGCGCTCGCGTAGGCCTCCAGTTCGACGTCGGCCATGTTGGTGTAGTGGTCGACGACGTCCGCGCCGAAGGCGGACGCGGGCGACGCGGGAGCCCGAGAACGCGTCCCGGGCCTGCCAGAGCGAGCGTGGGACCCGCGGCAGGTCGGAGGTGTAGGCGTTGCCGGTGAGCGGCGGCGGGAGCTCCAGCTTCTGCTCGATGCCGTGCCGGCCGCCGGCGATCATGGCGGCCAGGGCCAGATAGGGTTGACGTCCCCGCCCGGTACCCGGTTCTCGAGTCGGGCGCTGCGGCCACGGCCGACCAGACGTACGGCGCAGGTCCGGTTGTCCTCCCCCCAGCCGATGGTGGTCGGAGCGAACGAGCCGGCGGCGAAGCGCTTGTAGGAGTTGATGTTCGGCGCGTACAGCAGGGTGAAGTCGGCCATGGTGGCCAGGATTCCGGCCAGGAAATGGTCGTACAGCAGCGTCCGCTCCGCGTCCCGTTCGCCTGAGCCCTTCGAAGGGTCCCAGAAGACGACCGAGCCATCACTCCCACGCAGCGACAGGTGGATGTGGCAGGAGTTTCCTTCGCGCTCGTCGTACTTGGCCATGAAACTGATCGACTGCCCGCGGGCCGCGGCGATCTCCTTGGCCACGGTCTTGTAGACGGCGTGGTTGTCGGCGGTGGTCAAGCGCGTCGGCGTAGAGGAAGCCGATCTCCTGCTGGCCGAGGTTGCATTCGCCCTTGGCCGATTCGACGTCCATTCCCGCTGCGTACAGGGTGTTCCGGAGTTCCCGCAGCAGCGGCTCGACGCGGCTGGTGCCCAGAACCGAGTAGTCGATGTTGTACTGGTTGGCCGGGGTGAGGCCGCGATAGTCGGACGTTCCAGGCGTCCTCGTAGCTGTCGGCGAAGATCAAGAACTCCAATTCGGTGCCGGCCAGCGCAACGTAGCAGTCCTCGGCCAGCGCCGCCAGCTGCTGCTTCAGGATCGTCCGCGGCGAGACCGGCACGGGGGCGTGATCCAGTCCGACCAGGTCGCACTGGATCAACGCCGTGCCCGGCAGGTGGGGAAGCAGGCGGATGGTCTCCAGATCGAGCGCGAACTCCAGGTCTCCGTAGCCCTGATCCCAGGAGGTCAGCGCGTAGCCGTCGACGGTGTTCATGTCGATGTCGACGGCAAGCAGGTAGGCGCAGCCCTCCGTGCCGTGCTCGAGGACGTGATCGACGAAGTACGCCGCGTGCAGGCGTTTGCCCTGCAGCCGGCCCTGCATGTCGGTGAAGGCCACCACCACGGTGTCGATGCTGTTCTCGGCGATCCGGCGTTTGAGGTCGTGCACGCTGAGGTAGCGGTCGTTACGCAGTGTGGTCATCTCGTCCTCTCCTCCCCACGATCCAGCGCGCCCGGCTCACCGCATCAGTCCGCGCAGCAGGGCCGCGGTGTCGTCGCAGTGATCTTCCATCACCCGGCGCGCCTTGTGCTCCTCGCCGGCCAGGATGGCGTCCAGGATCGCCGCGTGCTGGGCGTTGGAGTGGTCGATGTTGATCGGCAGCACGGGAATGGCCATCAGCATGTCGTGCAGGTCGGCCTGGACGCCCGTGACCGCCGCGATCAACCGCGGCGACCTGGTGACCGAGGCGATCGCCAGGTGGAACCGGGAGTCGGCCTGCCGGTGTTCGGCGGTCCCCGCGGCCGCCGCTGACGGCGCGCAGGGCGTCGGCGAGCTGGGTCCGTTCCGCCCAGCTCAGGTCCTGACCGGCGGCCAGTTGGCAGGCGCCGGGTTCGACGATCCGGCGGAAACGCAGCGAATCCAGCAGTTCGGCGCGGCGACCGGTCAGCGACGCGGCGCCGGGCCCACCCGGGACCACCGGTCGGTAGTCGACCACCGTGCCGCCGCCGCGACCCCGGGTGGTGGTCACCATGCCGGCGCTGCGGAGGGCGGCAATGGCCTCCCGCAGGGTGGCCCGGGAGACACCCATGGTCTCGGCCAGGTCGCGCTCCGGCGGCAGCACCCGGCCGGGTGGATAGATCCCCAGTCGGATCGCCGTGGCGAGCCGTTCCACGCAGCTCTCGAACGCGTGCCGGCTGCGACCCGCGCCGAGGACCGCCTCGCCGAGGTCGGGCCAACTCGTCTCACTCATTCGTCGAGCACGGCACCGAGGGACTTCGTGGTGTGTTCGACGTCCCTGCCCTCCATGAAGGTGCGCTTGCCGCCGACCTGCCAGGACACCGTGGCGATGATCAACACCACGAGCACGGCGATCGGAGCGTAGTTGAAGGTGCTGATCGTGATCGGGTACGCGGGCGGCAGCACGAACAGGATGCAGATGAGGACCACCCAGCCGACCGCGAGCCAGCCGATCAGCGGGCTCCACCGGCCCAGGTTCCACGGCCCGGGGACGAAGTCCGGGGTCAGCCGACGGAGGAACACCGGCACGACGTACGCGATGTAGAGCCCGATGACGGCGATCGAGGTGACGGCCAGGTATGCCGTGCGCTGATCAGAGCCGGCAGCGCCAAGACGATCGACAGCGTCACGCAGAACCAGATCGAGTTGGTCGGGGTGCCCGTCCGCGGATTGACCTTGGCCCAGATCCGCGAGCCCGGCAGCGCGTGGTCGCGGGAGAAGGCGAACGACATCCGCGAGTTGGCGGTGACCGAGGCCATGCCGCAGAAGTACTGGGCGACGCAGACGATGAACAGCAGGAACTTGGCCACGTCGGGGTTGCCCAACGAGTCCAGGAAGATCTGCGCCGGCGGCAGTCCGGTCTCGCTGGCGGCCAGGGCCGTCAGCCCCTCCTCGGAGTTGTCCTGGATGGACGCGGTGATCGAGTAGAGCAGGACGAACCCGGCGATCACCGAGACCAGCACACTCAGCACGATGCCCTTGGGGGCCGCGACGGACGCGTTCTTCGTCTCCTCCGCGACGTGGGCGGAGGCGTCGTACCCGGTGTAGGTGTACTGGGCCATCAGCAGGCCCATCAGAGAACACGTACGGCAGGAAGCTCCAGCCGGTCTCGTTGTGGAAGCCGGTCAGCGTCCAGGCAACGCTCTGGTGCTTGGTCGGCAGGATCCACAGGGCGCCGACGATGATCAGCACGCCGACCACGTGCCACCAGGCCGAGATCGAGGACAGCAGGCTGACCAGGTTGACCCCGAAGGTGTTGAGCGCGGCATGGCTGAGGATGATCACCACGAAGACGAGAAACACCGTCTGCGGAGTGACCTCCACGCCCCACACCAGGTTGGCGAACGCCATCCAGGTCGTGGCACAGCCGAAGTCGATGGCCGCGGTCACGGCGATCTCGCCGAGGAAGTTGAACCAGCCGACGTACCAGGCCCACTGGCGCTTGTTCTTCTTGGCCAACCGACCGGCCCAGAAGTACAGGCCGCCCGCCGTCGGGTAGCGGGAGCAGACCTCCGCCATCGACAGCGCCACCGTCAAGACCATGATGCCGACGATGAGCCAGCCCAGCACGATGGTCGACGGCCCACCGGAGACCAGGGCGATCTTGTACGAGGTGATGCAGCCGGCCAGGATCGAGATGATCGAGAAGGACACGGCGAAGTTGGAGAAGCCGGACATCCCCCGATGGAGCTCCTGTTTGTAGCCCATGTCCGCCAGGGTCTGGGCGTCGGCGTCGAGATTTTGGTCCGCAGTCATGACAGTCACCCCCGGATATGGCTTGGTTCTGGAAAGTCTGCTGAGGCTCCCGGCCGATTGTCAATGGTCCGGCCTCATACCTTTTGTCGGCGGGTCGCTGGGTCTTAGGGTGCGGGGATGGTCATGTGGGTGGGGGCGCTCGAGTTCGACCTCGTGCTGGGTGATGTGCATTCCCTCAAGGAGAAGCGCTCGGTGGTGCGGCCGATCATCGCCGATCTGGCCAAGCGCTACGCGGTGAGCGTCGCCGAGGTCGGACATCAGGACCTGCACCGGCGGGCTCACGTGGGCGTCGCGGTGGTGGGCGGTGACCGGGCGCACCTGGTCGAGGTGCTGGACGCGATCGAGCGCCGGGTGGCGGGCCGGCCCGAAATCGAGCTGTCCTCGACGCATCGGGTGCTGCGCACGACCGAGGACTGAGCGGCCGGGGATGCGTCGTGTCGGATTTCCGTTCGGGCAGGCGGATCTGAGTACGATGTGGCCAAGAGGCGCCGGAGAGTCCGGACTGCCCGGGTAGCGGAGACACCAGAAGGCCCCCACAGAACGGCCCAAAGAAACAGCCATGAAGCTCTCTCTTTGCACGACCTGTATGGGCAGGGCGCACCACCTGAAACAGACCCTGCCGCGGAATCTCGCGGACAGCGTCGACTGGGCGCGCCCCGATGCGGTGGAGTTCGTGGTGTTGGACTACAGCAGCCCCGACGACCTGGCCGAATGGATCACCACCGATCCTCGGCTGCTGCCCTATCTCGAGGCCGGCATCCTCAAGTTCGCCCGCAGCGAGGGCCAGACCCACTTCCGGCATTCCCACGCCAAGAACATGGCCCACGCCCTGGCCACAGGCGATTTCGTCTGCAACGTCGACGCCGACAATTTCGTGGGCTTCGGCTTCACCGAGTACCTCCGGGCGATCTTCACGCGGCGGCCGAACGCCATCGTCAGCTCGAACCGGGTGGATCGCCGACTCAACGTTGGCATCTACAAGGGCTGCATGGGGCGGGTCGCGCTGGCCAAGGACAGGTTCGAGATGCTCGGCGGCTACGACGAGAGCGACAGGTTCAAGGGGTGGTCGGGCGAAGACTCCGACCTGGTGATCCGGGCGGTTCGCAAGTTCATGCGTCCGGTGATCCTCCGCGACCGGCGGTTCTTGCGGGTGGTGCAGCACAGCGACATCGAGCGCATCAGGTTGACCGACTTCGGCGACGCCAAGGCCGAACTCGCCAAGGTGCACTCTCTGGACGGCTCGAGCATGCGGCCGATCCTCAAGTACGTCCTCAACCGGGCCGTCGCGCCGCGGATCGCCAATCGGGGCGTGCCGATCGGTGTCGGCTCGGTCAGCTGGCCCGAGCTTCCGGACGAGCGGCTTTCGGCTTAGACGTAGCTCAGCCGTAGGTCGGCTGCCAGCGCAGCTGCTCGATCCGGTCCGACAACTCCGCGTCCGACCGCTGCGGGGCGAGGCCCTCGGCCACCGCTTGACGCGCCGCCGCCAGGGCGATCCGCGGGGTGAGGTGGCGCAGGGCATGCACCCCCGGGAGGAGCCCGTCGCGGACGGATTCCCGAGCCGGACTGGCCTCGGCGACGGCCGCCGCGGCGGCCATGAACATGTCGTCGCTGACGCGGTTCGCGTTGGCGGCTACCGCGGCCAGGCCCATGGCCGGGAAGATGAACGCGTTGTTGCACTGGGAGACGACGCTGTCCCCCTCGGGCGTCGGCACCGGCGGGAAGGGTGAGCCGGTCGCGATCAGGGCCCGGCCCTCGGTCCAGGCCATCAGGTCCGCGGGCATGGCCTCGGCCCGACTCGACGGATTCGACAGCGGCAAGATCACGGGACGGGCGACCCGGGCGGCCATGCCGCGCACGATGGCCTCGGTGAAGGCACCCGCCGCGGTGGACAACCCGATGAGGACAGTGGGCTCGAAGCCGGCCATGACGGAGGCGAAGTCGGGGTTCGCGTCGCGGGACCAGTTCCGGGCCAGGACGGACGGCACGGCGTAGCGCCGCTGAGTCGAGTCGAGGTCGGTCCGTCCGTCGTGGATGAGCCCGGCCACGTCAACCAGCGCCAACCGGCTGCGCGCCTGCAGCGGCGTCAACCCGGCGGTGGTCATGGCGGTCGTCAGATATTCGGCGACGCCCGTCGCGGCCGAGCCGGCACCCAGCAGCAGGATCCGGTGGTCCGGCAGGGTGGTCCGGCTCGCCTCGGCGGCCGCGAGCACGGTCGCCAGGGTCACCGCGGCCGTGCCCTGGATGTCGTCGTTGAAGGTCAGCAGCCGGTCGCGGTACCGCTCGAGAATCGGCCGGGCGTGGTCGATGGCGAAATCCTCCCACTGCAGCAGGACGTCGGGCAGCTCCACCTGAACCGCTTGGACGAACTCGTCGACGAACGCGTCGTACGCGGGACCGGTGATCCGCTCGTGCCGCCACCCGAGATACCCCGGGTTGGCGAGCCGCTCGGGATCGTTGGTTCCGACGTCCAAGGTCACGGGCAAGGTCCGGGCCGGATCGATCCCGCCGATCGCGGTGTAGAGGGACAGCTTGCCGATCGGGATCCCCATCCCGCCGATGCCCTGGTCACCGATGCCGAGGATCCGCTCGCCGTCGGTGACGACGATGACGTCGACGGCGCTGTTCGGCCGGTTGCGCAACGCCTCGAGCATCCGGTCCCGCTGTGGGTAGGACAAGAAGAGTCCTCGCGGACGCCGGTAGATCCGGCTGAACACCCGGCACGCCTGCGCCACCGTCGGTGTGTAGATGAGGGGCAGGACCTCCGACACGTGCTCGATCACGAAACGGTAGAACAGCACCTCGTTCGAGTCCTGCAGGTCGCGCAGGAAGATGTGCCGCTCCAACGGAGTCTCGACGTCCTGCAGCGCCGCGTACGTACGCGCCACCTGCTGCTCGAGCGTTTCCACGGCCAGCGGAAGCACGCCGTGCAGGCTCAGCGCGCTGCGTTCGGCGTCGGTGTAGGCGGTTCCCTTGTTCCGTAGCGGATCAAGCAGCACACCCCGGTCGATCATCAGCGATCCCGGGGGCGCACCAGCGGGAAGGCGATGGTCTCTCGGATGCTGCTGTCGGTGAGCATCATGATCAACCGGTCGACACCCATCCCCAGGCCCCCCGACGGCGGCATGGCGTATTCCAACGCGGTCAGGAAGTCCTCGTCCAGCTCCATCGCCTCGGGGTCCCCGCCGGCCGCCTGCAGGGACTGCGCGGTCAGCCGGGCCCGTTGTTCCACCGGGTCGATCAACTCGGAGTACGCGGTGCCGATCTCGGCCCCGAAACAGACCAGGTCCCAGCGCTCGGCCAGCCGCGGGTCGACCCGATGCTGACGGGTGAGCGGAGACACTTCGGCGGGGAAGTCGCAGTAGAACGTCGGGGCGACGGTCGGGTGCTCGCACAGGTGCTCGTACAACTCGAGCAGGATGTTGCCCCGGGTCCAGTTGTCGTCGATGTTGATCTTCAGCGCGTCGGCCAGCCGGATCAGTTCGGGTTTCTCGGTGTCGGCGGTGATCTCGACCCCGGCGGCCTCCGAGATCGCCTCGTTCACCGTCGTCACCCGGAACGGCTCGCTCAGGTCGACCTCGTGCTCCACCCCGTGGGCGTCCCGACCGTGGACGACCGTGCTGCCGTTGGCGGCCAGCGCCGCGTTGCGGATGATGTTCTGCACGACCACCCGCATCGTGGTGTAGTCGCCGTACGCCTCGTACGCCTCCAGCATGGTGAACTCGGGGTTGTGGGTGGCGTCAGCGCCCTCGTTGCGGAAGTTGCGCCCGATCTCGAAGATCCGGTCCACCCCGCCGACCATCAGCCGTTTCAGGTACAGCTCCGGGGCGATCCGCAGATAGAGCTCCAAGTCGTAGGCATTGATGTGCGTCCGGAAGGGCCGGGCGTTGGCGCCCCCGTGAATGGTCTGCAGGATCGGCGTCTCCACCTCCAGGAATCCGTGGTCCTGCAGGGTTTCCCGAACTGCTCGGATGGCCGCCGAACGGGCCGCGAGCTGCCGCCGCGCGCCCATGTTCATGGTCAGATCGAGGTAGCGCTGCCGAACCCGCGCCTCGGGGTCGGTCATCCCCCGATGCTTGTCCGGCAGGGGCCGCAGCGACTTCGCGGTCAGCATCCAGCTGCGCACCTGAACGGAGAGCTCGCCGGTGCGGGACAACACCATCGGACCTTCGGCGCCGACGTGGTCCCCGATGTTGATCACCCGCCGGAACTCGTCGAGGGCTCGCCGCCCGGTGACCTCGGCCGTGAGCATCAGCTGAGCGTCGCCGGACCAGTCCCGCAGCCGGACGAAGATCACGCCGCCGAAGTCACGGACCGCCATCACCCGACCGGCGGTCCTCACCTGCTGACCGAACGCGCAACTGGGCGCAGGGCACCGTCGGCTTGAAGGTCACGGGATAGGCCTCGCCCCCCTCGGCCAGGATCTGCTCCCGCATCGCCATCCGCAGTCGGGTCTGCTCGGGCAAGCGCGGACCGGCGTCGGGCGCGGCCAATCGCGGTGGTGAGCTCCGCCGGGAGTACGGCACCGGGTGGCCGTGGTGGTGGGGTCTGGTGCTGGCGCAGAAACCCGGGGAGGTCGATGAATCCTTCGGCTACCCCGGAGGCCAGACCGACCATGGCGATGTCCCGAGTCTCCAGGAAACAGAGGAAACGAGGCTGCCACTGCGGCCGGTACTTCACGTTGGAGCGGAACAGGGATTCGATCTGCCACCAGCGAGACGCCACCAGCAGCAGCCGGCGGAACAGCCGGACGAACGGACCGGCCCCGATCCGGGCGCCTTCCTCGAACGCGGAGCGGAAGACGGCGAAGTTGAGCGAGACCCGGCGGATGCCGAGGTCGCGTCCGGCGGCCATGATCGCCGTCACCATCAGCTCGGTCACCCCGTTGTCGGCTCGCGGGCTGCGGCGCATCACGTCCAGGGAGAACCCGTCGGAGCCCCACGGCACGAACGACAAGATGCCGGCCACGTCCCCTGCGGGGCCCGGCTCGGCCTGGTCGGCGGGCAAGAGCGCCTCGACCATCAGGCAGTCGCCGTCGGCCGGATCGCCCAACCGGCCCAGGGCCATCGAGAACCCGCGTTCGGACTTCGGTGTCGCGCCACGCGTCGGTCTTGCCGATCAGCAGTTGCAGTTCGTCGGCCGGGATGTCCCGGTGCCGGCGCACCCGGGTGTGGTAGCCCAACTTCTCCAACCGGAGCACGGCTTGCCGGACGGGCCGCATGTCGTGGCTGTCCAGATGGAACTCCCGGGTGTGCAGGACCGCCTCGTCTCCGAGGCGGATGACGCGGAGCCCCGCTTCGGCGTACGCGGTGGCGCCCTCCTCGCTGGCCCCGATCACGGCCGGTGTCCAGCCGTACGTGTCGATCTGACCGAACCAGGCCGCGATCGCGCCCGGCCAGTTGTCCGGAGGGCCGATCGGATCACTGCTGGCCAGACAGACACCGAGGTCCACCCGGTAGCTGACGGCGGCGCGACCGGTCTCGGAGAAGACCACGGACTTGTCGCGCCGGGTGTTGAAGTAGGCCAGCGAATCCTCGGGGGACTGGGCGACCAGCGCCCGGACACGAGGTTCGTCCGTCGGATCCATCCAGGCCGCCCGGCGCTGCGAGCGCAGCAGGACCAGCAGCGCAGCGATCAAGGTGATCGCGATCAGGATCCCGACCACGGTGTTGATCCAGCCAGGCGGCCCCGCCTCGACGGGGGTGGCGACTGAACCGTCGCCGAAGATGGCGCTCAGGATCCGATCGGCGATCCATCCGAGCCGGCCCTGGGGTCCGGCGAGGTCGTTCGGGGAGAGTGAGGTGAGCAGGAAACCGACGCCGAAGGTGATCAACAGTCCGACGACGAGGGTCAGCAATGCCTTGGTCACGTTGCCGGGGGTGCGTCGGGCCGAGAACTCGTCCCGGTAAACGATCATGAACGCCAGCAGGGCACCGACGGCGGCGAGGTTGAAGGCCGCCCGCGCCAGGGCCGCCAGATCGGCGAACTCCACCGAGGCCGTGAGCGAGGCGGCGACGATCACCCCGATGACGAGCAGGTCGCCGAGCAGCACCAGACTGCCGACCACGATCGCAATGGTCCAACCGATCCGCTTGCGACGCGACAGGGCCGCCCCGACGATCAACAGCGCCACCACCAGACCGAGCGAGCCGCCATCGATCGGCAGGAAGACGGTGGAGAAGACATCGACCAGGACCGACAGCCAGAACACTCCGGGAAAGATCACGTGCAGCAGGAGCAGCCCGGCCGCCAGGAAGCACAGCCGGGCGACGAAGGACGGCAGCTTGGGCAGCCGGTGCGCCGATCTGTGCGGTGGACGGACCGTCGGCGGCACCACCGAGGCGCCGTTCGGGACCTCGGTCGTGGTCGTCATGGGCCCAAGAATGTCAGACCAGAGGCTGCGTCTACAGAATTCGAATCTTGATCATCCGAAGCATCGCAGCTGACCCGCCTCAGGACGACAGGGCCAGCCAGGCGTGCGCCGCCGTCACTGGGGCACCGCGGAGCCGGTCGACCAGTTCGAGGGCGCGAGCGTCGGTCACCGTGCTGATCGAGAGACCGAACGTTTCCGTCCAATAGGGGTACACCGTGTCCGGCAACAACCGGAGCACCGCCAGGCAGTGACTCAGCTGCTCCGTGGGGAGCGAGGCGGGAACCCGGCCGGGCAACCCCGCCCTCAGTTCGATACCGACCCGGTACACCCAGGCCAGCGTTTCTTCGCTGGTGACGCGGTCCGGCGTCTCGGTGGCGAGCGCGTACTCGAGCGCGGCCGCCGCGGCGGAGGCGGACGAGTCTGGATCCAGTCCCAGCGGCCCGGCCGTACGCCCCACCGTCGGCCGTGGCGGACGGCGGCCGGCCAGGATCGAGGCGAGTCGTGATCGCATCATGGCCAGGCCGAGTCCGGGGCTGACCGCCGTCATCGCGGACATCCGTCGGTCACACGCCTCGAGCAGATCCGGGTCCCCGAGCCGGTCGTACTCGCCGGCGAGGTAGCTGATCTCCAGAGCCGACGATCGCCCGGTCTCCGACGGAGAATGGTCCAACCGCGCGGTGAACAGATCGAGAGCGTCGTCTGCTTCGACGGCCGCGGCGAACCCGGTCTGCCGCGTCGCCCACTGCAGCACCAGGGCTGCGGGCAGGTCCGCGAGCCCGACCACCCCGCTGGGCCCCCGCGGCCCGGTGAGAATCTGCTCGGCGGCCGCAGCGAGGAAGTCCGACACCGCGGGCACCCAGGCCAGCTCGAGCACCGTCGAGCCCCGCGCCGACCGCAGCTCCACCCGACGTCGGCCCGGCCGGTCCGCGAACACGGTCCGGTGACCGTGATCGTCGAGCAGCTCGAGATCATCGGGAATCAGCACCGCCGTGTCCCGATCGGCCGGCAGCCAGATCTCCTCCCCCACCGGGGCGGTCAAGACCCAGGGCAACTCGCCGGGCAGGCGGTCGGCGAGCACTCGCGGGGAAGCGGCCGCATGCCAGTCCCAGGCGGCCACGAAGCTGAATCCGGGATCCAGCGGGATCGGCCCGACCTCGAAGCCGTCCTCGGTGACCGTCACGGCGGAGCCGCTGCTGCTCTGCGCGACCAGGATCGGCGACTCGAGGGCCGCAGGCAGCAGTGCGTACGTGCTGTCCCGGCCGACGCTGAGCGACCAGGCCCGGTATCCCGAACCCGGCTGCAGGGCGAGGGCGACCCGACCCGTCCAGGTTGTGCTCGAGATGTTGCGCAGGACCAGTCGGGTGCGCCATGCGGCCCCGAAGCTGTGCCGGAGGACCACCGAGGCAAGTCCGTCGGCGGTCGCGGTGCGCTCCACCTCATCGCTGTCGACCACCGTCTCCCCGGTGCTCCACGGGGTCGGCCGGCCGTCCACACTCAGCTCGAGGACGCGGAGTCCGCCGAGGTAGGGCCCAACCGGTGCGGACCGATGACGGACCGCGACCAACTCGGATCGCTCGTCGAAGTCGACCACGAAGTCTCGAACGGCGAAGGATTTCAACTCGGTCTCGATCATCGGGAGCCGCGAAGCCCTGGACATAGGCTGATCACTATGACATTAGGAGGGACATCAGGGGGGACATCAGCGGGTGGATCCACCGGGGGTCACCACCACGAACTGCGGGACAACTGGCCGCGCGACTTCGGCCGTGACGGGGTGTCCGGGCTCGTGACCACCGAGCGGGCACTGCGCGCTCGTGACGTTTCCCGACCCGACGCGGAGGACGAAGAGTTCGCGGCCGAGGTCTTGGCCGGACTACTGGCCCGGGTGGACGGTCGACGCTCCTCCTGAGCTACTGGCCGATCTACTGGCCGATCTACTGGCGGCGGGCCTCGTAGGCGGCGAGTTGCCCGATCCGGCGCACGTGCCGCTCCTCCCCGCTGAACGGGGTGTCCAGGAACAGCTTGACCAGGCTGAGCGCTTCCTCCTCGGTGTGCATCCGGGCGCCGAGCGAGATCACGTTGGCGTCGTTGTGCTCCCGGGCCAGTCGAGCGGTATCGACGTCGTACGCGAGCGCGGCCCGGGTCCCGGTGACCTTGTTCGCGGCGATCTGCTCACCGTTGCCGGATCCGCCGATCACGACGGCCAGCGAGCCGGGATCGGCGACCACGGCTTCCCCGGTGGCGATGCAGAACGCCGGGTAGTCGTCTTCGGCGTCGTAGGCCTGGGGACCATGATCGATGACCTCGTGGCCGTCCTTGGTCAACTCGGCAACGAGGTAGTTCTTCAGTTCGAACCCGGCATGATCGGTGCCGATGTGTACGCGCATGGCTGAACTATGGCAGGTGCGCAATCGGCCGACGCACTACCTCCCGCCGCATACCCTGGCGAGCGTGCCGCAAGCCTCCCCCGACCCGGTGCAGCTGACCCGGCGGAGGCTGCTGGGCCTGGCCCTCTCCGGTGCGACGCTCGGCGCTCCTCACCGCGTGCAGCGGTGGGATCCCGATCCCGGGGCGGGAACAGGCGGTCTGTGTCCCCCGGGATCGGCTGGAACGGCACACCGCCCTGGCCGGCCTCCCACTGGTCTACGAGGTCAGCCGCCGGCGCAATGCGTTCTGGTTCGACCCGGGGTTTGCCGCACAACTGGGGACGTGGCTGACCGATGTGCGCGAAGCCGGCCTGGAGGCAGACGAGCTGTGGACGTACGGCGCCTGGACCGATGGGAGTGATCAGTGCCGGTCCTGGCACAACTCCGGTCGCGCCTTCGATGTGGCCCGGGTCCGGGTGCCCGACGGTTTCGTGTCCTGCCGCTACGACCAGTGGCGGACCACAACGGGGGCGGAGCTGAGGCGGGCACTGCGGGACTACTGGGCCCTGGCCGCCAGCCTGCACGGGCACTTCGCCTACGTGGTCACCTACCTGTACGACACCGAGCATCACAACCACATCCACGTCGACAACGGCCGATCCGGCACCGGCCGGTCGGAGTTCGACCCGGGCTCGATCACCCAGGTCCAGGCGATCCAGGCCATCGCCACCTACGTCTGGGGCCGTCCCACCGACATCACCGGACGCTGGGATGCGGCCCACCAGGGATGCGACTCGAGCCATCTTGGCCGAGATCGGTCCGGACGCGGATCTCACCGACGAGGGCGCCTGGAGCAGGTTCTGTTCGGCGTCGATCAGCTCGCCGTGACAGGATCGGGAGCCATGTATCCCGACAACCTCACCCGCGACGAGACGCGTGCCCGCGCCGAACTGATCGAGACCTCGGCCTACCGGATCGACATCGATCTGACGGGCCGGGGGGTCGAGGACGGCACGACGCACTTCCGCTCGGTCTCGACGGTCAACTTCCGGGCCCGGGCGGCGGGAGCCCTCCACATCGATCTGATCGCCGAGTCCGTGGTCGGTGCCCGGCTCGACGGGACCGACCTCGATCAGGCCTCGTTCGCCTCGTCGAGGCTGCCTCTGCAGGTCGACGCCGGCGAGCACGAGCTGAGCGTCGACGCCGTCTGCCGCTTCAGCCGCACCGGCGAAGGGTTGCACCGCTTCGTGGATCCGGCCGACGACCGGATCTACACCTACACCCAGTTCGAAACCGCCGACGCCCGCCGGATGTTCGCCTGCTTCGAGCAGCCCGACCTGAAGGCGACCTTCGCCTTCACCGTGCACGCACCGGAGACACTGGACGGTGATCTCCAACGGCCCGGAGGTCGGCCGCACCGATGACGGGCGACGGCAACGCCAGCTGGGAGTTCGCCGACGACGGCACCGATCTCCACCTACCTGACCGCCCTGGTCGCCGGCGACTACTTCCGGGTCGACCAGAGCTACCGGGCCATGGCCGGTGAGCTGCCGATGGGTCTGCTCTGCCGCCAGTCGCTCGCCGAGCATCTCGACGCGGACCGGGTCTTCCGGATCACCACCGACGGCTTCGGGGTCTTCGAACGGCAATTCGACTTTCCCTACCCGTTCGGGAAGTACGACCAGGTCTTCGTCCCGCAGTACAACGGCGGCGCGATGGAGAACGTCGGCTGCGTGACCGTACGGGACGAGTACGTGTTCCGCAGCCGCGCCACCCCGGCGACCTACCTGGCCCGGGACGACACCTTGCTGCACGAGCTGTCCCACATGTGGTTCGGTGACCTGGTCACCATGCGGTGGTGGGACGACCTCTGGCTGAAGGAGTCGTTCGCCACCTGGGCCTCCAACTTCGCCTCCAGCGAGCTCGCCGACGACCCGGCCACCGCCTGGGCCTCGTTCACCAACGGCTTCAAGAGCTGGGCGTACCGCCAAGATCAACTGCCGTCGACCCATCCGATCGCGGCCGACATGGTCGACCTCGAGGCGGTGGAGCAGAACTTCGACGGCATCACCTACTCCAAGGGGGCCTCGGTGCTGGTCCAGTTGGTGGCCTTCGTCGGGCGGGAGGCGTTCCTGTCCGGTGTGCGCGGCTACTTCGCCGAGCACGCGTACGGAAACACCGAACTCGCCGATCTGCTGCGCGCGTTGGAGCGGGCGTCGGGCCGGGATCTGTCCGGCTGGTCGGCGCAGTGGCTGGAGACCACCGGGGTCAACACCCTCCGGGCCGACTTCGCGCTCGACGCCGACGGCACCTTCACCCGCTTCGCCGTCCAGCAGTCGGCCGACCCGGAGCATCCGACGCTCCGGGACCACCGGATCGCGATCGGGCTGTACGCCGGTCTGGAACAACCCGGCGGACCGGTCCTGCGCAGGATCGGCCGGGTGGAGACCGACATCGGCGGGGCCAGCACGGACGTTGCCGAACTCGTCGGTCTCCGGCAGCCGGATCTGGTGCTGCTCAACGACGACGACCTGAGCTACGCCAAGGTGCGCCTCGACCCGCGGTCGCTCGCCACCGTCGTGGGCGGCCTGCCCCAGCTGGAGAGTCCGCTGGCCCGGGCGGTCTGCTGGGCGTCGACCTGGGACATGTGCCGGGACGCGGAGCTGCCCGCCGCCGACTACGTCGAGCTGGCGCTCCGCGGGGTCGCGATCGAGTCCGACCACACCGCCGTGGAGTCGGTTCTCGGCCAGAGCGCGAGCGCCATCCGGCAGTACAGTCCCCTGTCCGTACGCGAGCGCCTGCAGCGCCGCTGGCAGAGCGGGATCGCCGATCTGCTGGCGGCGGCCGTGCCGGGATCGGACCACCAGCTGGCGCTGGCCAAGGCCTATCCGGCGGCAGCCACCGACGACGCGGCCGCGAACCGGTTGGCGGGCTGGCTGGCCGGAGTCGGGCGTGCCGGACGGGCTCGGCATCGACCCCGAGCTGCGCTGGAGCATCGTGCGGAACCTCGCCCGGTTGGGGCGCCTGGAGGCGGCCGAGATCGACGCCGAGCGGGCGCGGGACCAGACCATCACCGGGGCCGAGCAGGCGGCAGCGGCCCGGGCGGCGCGACCGACCGCCGAGGCCAAGGAAGAGGCCTGGCGGTTGGCGGCCGAGACCGACTCGGTGGCCAACGGAACCCAGCGCGCCGTCTGTCTGGCCTTCTGGCAGCGCGGTCAGGACGACGTGTTGGCGCCCTACGTCGAGCGCTATCTGCAGACGGCGGAGGCGATCTCGGCGAACCGGGACGGATGGGCCACCCGCGGCATCTCGCTCCGCACCAACGTGCTCCGCTTCCTCTTCCCGGTGCCGCGCGACCTGGCCCCGTTCCTGGACCGGCTCGACACCTGGCGCGCCGGACAGAGAGCTGGCCGAATCGGTGCGCCGGCCGATCGAGGAGGGTCGGGACAACGTGGTCCGCGCGCTGCGCTGCCAGGCCGCGGCGTCGTGACCGGACGCGCTCCTGGTCGGCGACGTCCTCGAGCTGCTCGACGCGCTCTATCCGCCCCGGGCCAGCCGAAGACTGGGACGTCGTCGGGCTGGCCATCGGATCCCGGGTCCAGCCGGTCACCCGGATCGCCTACGCGGTCGACTGCACCGTCGACGGTGATCGCCGAGGCGCGAGCAGGCGGGCGCCGACCTGCTGATCACCCATCATCCGCCGCTGCTGCGCGGCCTGACCGCGGTCGATCTCGAGCACCCGAAGGGACGGCTGGTCGCCGACGCGCTCGCCTCGGGAGTCAGCGTGCTCGTCGCGCACACCAACGCCGATGTGCCGCGCGGAGGTGTGGTCGACGCGCTGGCCGATGTGGTCGGGCTCGGCGAGCGCCGACCGCTCCGGCCACGATCCGCGTCGGCGACCGACGCGACGGGCACGAGGGACAAGATCGTCACGTTCGTACCGGCCGAGCACGCGCCGGCGGTGATCGACGCCCTGGCGGCGGCCGGAGCCGGTCGGATCGGCCGCTACGAGCGGTGCGCGTTCACGAGCACCGGCGAGGGAACGTTCCGCCCGCGGAGGGCGCCACTCCGTCCGTTGGCGACATCGGCCGGACCGAGCACGTGGCCGAGATCCGCGTGGAGATGGTGCTGGACCGATCACGCCGTCGGGCGGTCCGGGACGCGCTGCTGGCCGCCCACCCTACGAGGAGCCGGCCTACGACCTGCTCGAACTCGTCGAACTTCCGAGCGACCAACGCGGCGACGGGGCTGGTCTGGGCCGGGTCGGCGAGCTGACCCGGCCGACCACGGTGGCCGGCCTGGCCCGACACCTCGCGGCCGCCCTCCCGACCACGGCACGCGGCGTCAGCTTCGCCGGAGATCCCGAGCCGGCCGGTCACACGGGTGGCGGTCCAGGCGGGAGCGGGTGACGATCTGCTCGACGACGCGCGGGCCGCCGGAGCGGAGGTCTACATCACCTCGGACCTCCGGCACCACCCGGCGGCGGAGGCCCTGGCCTGGCCCGACGCCCCCGGCCTTGATCGACATCTCCCACTGGGCCGCCGAGTGGACCTGGCTGCCCGTGGTTCAGCGGCTGCTCGACGAGGCGCTCCGGGTGCTCGCTCCGTGCCCACGATCCCGCGTCTCTCCGCCCCTCTGCACCCCGATCCCTGGACCGCGAGCTATCCGAGTCAACCCGCTCGCGCGAGGAATGGCTGGTGCGGTAGTGACCGTGAGGGTGAGCGGCTGCATGGCCGCTTCGCCGAGTTGTTGGACTCCGTGGGTCAATCCGCCGACGATGTCGCCGCCGAGGAACGAGCTCTTCATCGACGCGATGGCCAATCCGCAGGCGACGTCGTCCAACTGCCGCCGGGTCCGCTCCCCCGTGACGACCTCGAGCGCCCGGAAGGCGGGATCGCACATCACCAGCACTGATCGGGACGGATCGGGCAGGGCGCCGTGCAGCCTCTCCGCGTACGCTCGCGAGTTCTCCTCGGCCACCCCGAGGTAGACCGAGAAAATCAGGCCGGAGACACGCTCGGCGTTGCGCACGGCCCGGTCGAGTCGCGCTCGATCGGAGGGCGACAGCCCGTCACCATCGGGCACTGGCGCCACCGGACTCGGGTGGGCCCTCGGCCTTACTGGTGTCGATGGCCGTCGGCGGCACGCCCGCCGTCGCGACCGCCTCGGGTCGGGCACCGGCCCAGGCCGACTCGTTGGTCTCGCTGCCGTACTGCTTGGTGATCGTGGCGCGGATCTGCACCAGGGCGATGATCACCGCCGCGGCGAGCGCCGGGGCCCCGACCAGCAGCGCCAGCGAGGCCAACGGCGACGGATCGGGCGCAGCGGGCCAGCCCTGAAGCGTTTCCAGGGGCACTATGCTCAGCAGTCGGCTCACGTGCCCAACCGTAGCCGACCTGACCCAAGTTGTTCGCGGGAGGAGGCGAGGATGTCGGAGGAGTCCTCGTTCGATTCGCGGGTGGTGCTCGACGCCGACCAGATCTCCCGCGCCTGCGCCCGGATGGCCCACCAGATCCTCGAGGCCAATCGCGGCGCCAGTGGCCTGGTGCTGCTCGGGATCCCCACCCGCGGCGTGGTCCTGGCGACCCGGCTGGCCGAAGCGATGGAGGCGGTCGAGGGGGCGACGATTCCCACCGGCTCGCTGGACATCACGATGTACCGCGACGACCTCCGCCGCCATCCCACCCGCGCCGTCGGGCACACGGAGGTACCGATCTCGGTGGACGACGCGGTCGTGGTGCTCGTGGACGACGTCTTGTTCTCCGGCCGCACCGTCCGGGCCGCGCTGGACGCCCTCGGGGATCTCGGTCGACCGCGGGCCGTCCGGCTGGCCGTGCTGGTCGACCGTGGGCACCGGCAGCTGCCCATCCGAGCTGATCACGTGGGCAAGAACCTGCCCACCGCGGCCGGCGAGCGGGTGCGGGTCCGGTTGGCCGAGGTGGACGGCGTGAACGAGGTGACCATCTTGCGGGACGACAGCCCGCACGAAGACGGCGCCCTCGGCGGAGCCGCCTGATGCGCCACCTGCTGTCGGCGGCGGACCTCAGCGCGGCCGAGGTGGCGAGGATCCTGGACCTGTCCGAGGAGATGGCCGAGGTGGCGGGCCGGCCGGTCAAGAAGCTGCCGGCGCTGCGCGGCCGTACCGTGGTGAACCTCTTCTTCGAGGACTCGACCCGGACCCGGTCCTCGTTCGAGATCGCCGGCAAATGGCTGTCGGCGGACGTGATCAACATCAGCGCCAAGGGTTCGTCGGTCTCCAAGGGAGAGTCGCTGCGCGACACGGTCCTCACCGTCGCCGCCATGGGGGTCGACGCGCTGGTCATCCGCCATCACGCCTCGGGCGCCCCCTGGCAGGCGGCGGCCTGGGTCGACGCGCACATCCTCAACGCGGGCGACGGCACCCACGAGCACCCGACCCAGGCGCTGCTGGACGCGTTCACCCTGCGCCGGCATTTCCGGCTGACCGAGCCGGAACGGACGGACTTCAGCGGGCTCACGATCGCGATCGTCGGGGACATCACCCACTCGCGGGTCGCGCGCAGCAACGTGCTCCTCCTCCGCACCCTGGGGGCCGAGGTGGTGTTGGTGGCACCGCCGACTCTGCTGCCGGCCGGCGTCGACACCTGGCCGGTGACGGTGAGCAGCGACCTGGACGAGGTGCTGCCGACGGCCGATGCGGTGATGATGCTCCGGGTGCAGCGAGAGCGGATGTCGGGCGGGTACTTCCCCACCGCACGCGAATACACCGTCGGCTACGGTCTCACCCGCCTACGGCTGTGCAGCCTGAAACCGCACACCGCGATCTGCCATCCCGGGCCGATGAACCGCGGTCTGGAGATCTCCGCCGATGCCGCCGACGCCGCCAATTCGTTGATCCTGGACCAGGTCGCGGCCGGGGTCGCGGTACGGATGAGCGTGCTGTACGAGCTGCTGGGCGGTGCCGACGAACTTCCCGCTTTCGGCGTTGGGGGAGGCCGTCCGGTGAACGACATCCTGATCACGGGCGCCGATCTGGTGGGTGCCGGACGGGCAGATCTGTTCATCACCGGTGGCCGGTTCGCCGATCCGAGCGAGGCCGGCGGGTCGGTGACCCGGTTCGACGCCGACGGGTTGATCGCCGTACCCGGCCTGGTCGACCTGCACACACACCTACGCGAACCCGGCCGGGAGGATGCCGAGACCGTGGCCACGGGAACCGCGGCGGCGGCCCGCGGCGGGTTCACCGCCGTGCTGGCCATGGCCAACACGGATCCGGTCACCGACACCGCGGAGGCCGCCACCCACGTGAGCGGACTGGGTCGACGGGACGGGCACGCCCAGGTCGTACCCGTGGGCGCGGTGAGCAAGGGCCTGGCCGGTGAGGAACTGGCCGAGCTGGGGTTGATGGCCCGATCGTCCGCCCGGGTCCGGGTGTTCTCCGACGACGGGCACTGTGTGAGCGACGCCCGACTGATGCGCCGGGCGTTGGAGTACGTACGCGCCTTCGACGGCGTCGATCGCCCAGCACGCCCAGGATCCCCGGCTGGCCGGACGCGAAGCCTGTTGTCACGAGGGAGAGATCTCGGGTCGGCTCGGATTGGCCGGTTGGCCGGCGGCGGCCGAGTCCACCGTCGTGGCTCGCGATGTCCAACTCGCGGAGCTGACCCGGTCCCGGCTGCACGTCTGCCACGTGTCCACGGCCGAAACCGTCGAGGTCATCCGCTGGGCCAAGGCCCGAGGCATCGACGTCACGGCCGAGGTCGCGCCGCACCACCTGCTGCTGACCACCGATGAGGTGTTGGGCTACGACCCGGCGTACAAGGTCAATCCGCCGCTCCGACCCCACGAGCATGTCGAGGCGCTGCGGGCCGGGCTGGTCGACAGGACGATCGACGCCGTCGCCACCGACCACGCACCGCACGCCCGGCACGACAAGGAACACGCGTTCGCCGAGGCCGCGTTCGGCATGCTCGGCCTGGAAACTGCCCTCGGGGTCGTCCTGGAGACCCTGCTGCTCCCGGGACGGATCGAGTGGGCCGATGTCGCGCGCGTCATGTCCAGTGCGCCGGCCCGGATCGCCCGGCTCTCGGAGCAGGGCGGCCGGCTGGCGGCGGGCGAACCCGCGAATCTGACCCTGGTCGACCCGGGGGCTCGCGTCGAGGTGAACCGCGACCACTCCTTCTCACTGTCGCGGAACAATCCGTGGCATGGGCGCGATCTGCCCGATCCGGTGGTGGCCACCTTCTGGGCCGGACGGCCGACCTACCGGCGCTGCCCACGTTCACTCGACCAGGGTGGCCTCGAGGGTGATGGTGGTGCCGGTCAGGGCCTGCGAAACCGGGCAGTTGGCCTTGGCGTCCTGCGCGGCCGCCTCGAAGTCCTCGGCACTGATACCCGGCACGACCGCCTTGACGGTCAACTTGATCCCGGTGATGCCCTCACCCGGCTGGAAGGTGACGTCGGCGGTCGTGTCCAAGGTGGTCGGCGGGGTGCCGGCTTTGTCCAGCCCGAGCGATAGCGCCATCGAGAAGCAGGTGGAGTGCGCGGCAGCGATGAGCTCCTCGGGGCTGGTCTTGCCGTTCGCCTGCTCGGCGCGGGCGGGCCAACTGGTCTCGAAGGTGCCGATCCCGGACGAGGCGAGCTCGACGGTGCCGGACCCCTTGAACAGGGACCCCTCCCAGTGCGCGTTGGCGGTGCGGACGGTGGCCATAGCGTGTACTCCTTCGTTCGGTTGTTCGTTCGCTGGGCGGTCAGTGGGCAATCCTGCCATTTTGCCTTCGACTGCGAGAATGGGCCCCGATGACTGTGTTCAACTCCTCCGCTCCGCGCTGCATGGTCCCGAGCTCCGCAGCTCCTCACTCCCGAGAGCTACGCTCGTGACCAGTCCTGCTCCCCCACCCACCTTCTACGACGCCGTCGGCGGCCGCGACTTCTTCGTGGCGCTGGTCAAGCGCTTCTACGAAGGCGTCGCCACCGATCCAGACCTACGTTCCCTGTACCCGGAAGCGGATCTGGGGCCGGCCGAGGTGCGGTTGCGGATGTTCCTCGAGCAGTACTGGGGCGGGCCGACCACCTACAGCGAGCAGCGGGGACACCCTCGGCTGCGGATGCGGCATGCGCCGTTCGCGGTCACCCCGGAGCAGCGGGACCGCTGGCTGACCCACATGCGCGACGCCGTCGACTCCCTCGACCTGAGTCCCGAATACAGCCACGAACTGTGGAGCTATCTGGAGCGGGCCGCGTACTCGATGGTGAACACCTTCGACGACGAGCCGCAGCCCGTCCGGGGTTCAGCCTGCGGGTGCTCGACCGTGCGGCCGGTCAGTCCGGTCAGCGGCCCGGGATAGACCATCGGCTTCAAGCGTGGCCGGGTCGCGCCGGGCCGCCTGCAGTGCGTCGGCGACCTCAGCCAGCCCGAAGCGGGCCGTGACCAGCCCGTCCAGGTCGACCGCCCCGGAGGCGGCCAGCGAGATGGCCGCCGGGTAGCAGTTGGCGTAGCGGAACGTGCCGGTGACCTGCAATTCCTTGATCTGGATGTGGCCGACCGGAAGTTCCATGCGTGGCCGCGCCCATCCCGACCAGCACGATCCGGGCGGCCGGGGCGGCCACGGTGAACGCCGCCAGGACCGCCGGAGCGGCTCCGCTGCACTCGATGATCACGTCGACCGGCTCGACCTGCTCGGCCAGCGGAGCGGCCGACACGTCGACGACGGCGTCCGCCCCGCGCAGCGGTGGCGACCGCCAGCCGGTTCGGATTCGTGTCGCTCACCGTGACCCGGGCGCCGCGGGCGCGCGCGACATCGGCGCACAGCAGACCGACCGGTCCGGCGCCGGTCACCAGCACCCGGTCCCCCGGCTGGACGTCGGCCTTTCGGGCGGCCCACACCGCCACCGAGAGCGGCTCGATCAAGGCGGCGGCGTCATCGGACACCTCGTCCGGGACGGGGTGCGCCCGATGGGCCGACAACACCACGTACTGGGCGAATGCGCCGTGGATCGGCGGGGTGGCGAAGAACTCGACGAGCGGGCAGAGGTTGTAGCGCCCGGCCAGACACTGTTTGCAGCGCCCGCAGGTCTCCTGCGGCTCCAGCGCCACCCGCTGCCCGACCCGGTCCTCGGCAACCCCGACGCCGACGGCCCGGATCGTGCCGGACGCCTCGTGGCCCAGCACCAGCGGCTCGGTGACGACGAAGTCGGCGATCCGGCCGTGCTCGTAGTAGTGCACGTCGGAACCGCAGATGCCGACCGCGGCCACCTCGATCAGGACCTGGTTCGGGCCCGGCTCGGGAACCGCGACCTCCTCGATCTCGATCGCATGCGGCTCGACCAGCCGCGACCGCTGCTGAGTGCTCACGCGCTCACCCTAGACGCCCGGTGCTGACCCCCGGTGATTCGATGCCGCCGGGTAGCGCCCCAGGGCCGCCCGCTGCTGCTCGTCGAGCGGTGTTCCGCTCACTATCACCGAACGGGCGGTGGCGAAGACCGACCCGTCGTCGGGATCGAGGATCTCGGCCCCGACGGTGACCGAACGGTTCCCGATCGCGATGATCACCGTCCGCACCTCGTACGGGGCGGGTCGGAAGTCCAGCGGGCGCCGGTAGTCGAGGTCCTGGCGGACGAGCAGCCAGATCTCGCTGCCCGCGGTCCCCGCCCACCCCAGCGCGTGAGTGAGGAGCGCGATCCGGGCCTCCTGGAGGTAGTCGAAGAACTTGACGTTGTTGACGTGCCCGTAGGAGTCAAGATCGGACCAGCGGACCGGGAGTGGGCTGCTGAAGCCGCCGTCACCGGCCGGAACAACCGGCAGCTCCGGGAGTGCTTCGGCCGGACCTTGCGCCGCCAGCAGCACCTCGCGCTCCTCGGGGAAGAGCCGACGCAACGAGTTGGTGGCCAGGTCGAACGGAACGGCACTGGTCCGGGCCCGGACCGCCAGCCGATCGCCGTCGAAGACGTCGTAGCCGAGCCCGAATCGGCTCCCGCCGACCGAGGTGACCCACAGGTCGATGTCCAGACCTCGGTCGCTGAAGACCACCGGCAACAGGTACTCCACCTGGTGCGACACGACCAGCACCCCGTTCTCGAGCAGGGCACGCATCACCGGCGGCCCGCTGAGCAGGTAGTGCACCCGAGCCTCCTGCAGGTAATCCAAGAAGGTCGAGTTGTTCAGATGAGCCTGGGCGTCCATGTCGCCCCAACGCAGCGGGCAGGTGTAGCGATGACTCACGGCCGGATTCTCTCCCACCTCGCCAGTCGCGATCTAATAAGGTCTGGCCATGACTTCAGAGTCGAGGCGGCCGCGGCGGGTGGCGGTGGTCACTGGAGCCGCCCGTGGGATCGGCGCAGCGATCGCCCGCCGGCTGGCGGTCGACGGGATGGCGGTGGCCGCCGTCGACCTCGACGAGAGCGGGATCGCGCGGACGGCCAACGCCATTCGGGAAGCCGGCGGGCAGGCCATCGCGGTCGGCGCGGACGTCACCGACGAAGCCGCCGCCACGGCCGCCCTCGACCGAGCCGGCAGTGAGCTCGGCCCGGTCACGGTGTTGATCAACAACGCCGGCATCATCCGCGACAACTTGATCTTCAAGATGAGTACCGATGATTGGGAGGCCGTCCTCGGCGTCCATCTCCGGGGCGCCTTCTTGATGACGCGGGCCGCCCAGGCCAGCATGACCCAGGCCAAGTGGGGCCGGATCGTGAACCTCTCCTCGACCTCAGCGCTCGGCAACCGCGGCCAGGTCAACTACGCCGCCGCCAAGGCGGGGCTGCAGGGCTTCACGAAGACGCTGGCGCTGGAACTCGGCAAGTTCGGGGTGACGGCGAACGCCATCGCCCCCGGCTTCATCGACACCGAGATGACCCAGGCCACCGCCGAGCGGCTCGGCGTCGACTTCGAGGACTGGAAGGCCGCCGCCAGCCGGGAGATCCCTGTCGGCCGGATCGGCCAGCCCGAGGACGTCGCCGCCGTGGCCAGCTTCCTGTGCTCCGAGGAGGCCGGCTACGTCTCCGGCCAGGTCATCTACGTCGCCGGCGGGCCCCGTTCTTAGCGTTCTGCTCGCGCAATCACGCGCCTCTTGCTGCCGTCTTCCTCCTCGCTCGTGGACGGAAAAGCGTGTCCACTCCCTCGTCGTCCAGACGCCAGCGGCGCGTGATTCGCCGACGCTCGCAGAAGCGGTGACCCGCGATCTGATTGCATCAATCGGAGTCGTAGAGGGAGTTCAGGACTTCCTCGTACTTCCTCTCCACGGCCCGGCGGCGGATCTTGAGACTGGGGGTCACTTCGCCCTCCTCCACGGTGAGCTCGCGGGTCAGGACCTCGAAGCGCTTGATGGTCTCCCAGCGCTCCAGCTTGGTGTTGGCCTGGGCGACGTAGCCCTCCAACAACTCGTGCACGGCCGGGGACCGGACCAGCGCCTCGTAATCAGAACTGTCGTGGCCGTGCTCGTCGGCCCAGCCGCTGATCGCCTCCGGGTCGAGGGTCAGCAGCGCACTGACGAACTTGCGGCCCTCGCCGTGCACCACGATCTGACTGATGTACGGGCACGCCGTCTTCAGCGCAGCTCTCCACCTTCTGCGGAGCGACGTACTTGCCGCCGGAGGTCTTGATCAGATCCTTCTTCCGGTCGGTGATCCGCAGATAGCCGTCGTCCATCTCACCGATGTCACCGGTGGCGAACCAGCCGTCGCTGAAAGACTCGGCGGTCGCCTGGTCCAGATTGTGGTAGCCGCGCATCACGCCGGGGCCCTTGACCAGGATCTCGCCGTCGGCGGCGATCGAGATCTCCGTGCCGGGCACCGGTGGGCCGACCGTGCCGAATCGGGTGACTCGCGGGTCGTTGACACACGTGGGAACGCCGGTCTCGGTCAGCCCGTAGCCTTCCAAGATCAACAGTCCCGCGGCGTAGAACCACTCTTGCACCTCCCGGCTCAGCGCCGCCGATCCCGAGACGAAGAACCGGATCTTGCCACCCATCCGGGCTTTGATCTTGCTGAACACCAGCCGATCGGCCAGCGCGTACTGCGCACCGAGCAGTCCGCTGGGTTGACGTCCCGCCAGCCGCATCGGCACCGTCTTCTGACCGACCGAGAAAGCCCAATCGAAGATCTTGCCCTTCAGCCCGTGCGAGGCCCCCATCATCACCCGAGCCCGGACCTTCTCGAAGATGCGTGGCGCACCGGCCATGAAGGTGGGCTGGACGGCGCCGAGGTTGTCAACGATCTTGTCGATCCGGCCGTCGATGGCGGTGGTGAAGCCGATCTGCAGCTGGATGGTGACCAGCGCCTTGCCGAACACGTGACTCAACGGAAGCCACAGGTAATGCAGGTCGTCCGGGGCGATGATGTCGAAGATCTCGACCGCCATGCCCTCGTACGTCCAGTTGTCGTGTACGAGCCGGACGCCCTTGGGCCGGCCGGTGGTTCCCGAGGTGTAGATCACCGTAGCCAGCTTCTCCGGCCCGGTGGCCTCGATGGCAGCCTCCACGGCCTCCGGATGCGCCGCCAGATGCTCGCGTCCGAGCTGGTGGAAAGCGTCCCAGCCGATCACCAGCGGATGCTCGACCGCACCACTGATCTGGACGATCCGCAGCAGGTCGGGCAGGTCCTCGACGTGGTCGAGCACCTTGGCGACCTGCAGTTCGTCCTCGGCGAAAACGACCTTGGACCCCGAGTCGGACAAGATGAAGCTGACGTCCTCGTGCTGGGTGGTCGGGTAGACGGTGGTGGTGGCGCCCCCGGCGCACATCACGGCCAGATCGGCGAGCACCCACTCCATCCGGGTCGCGGACGCGATCGCCACCCGGTCCTCGGTCTCGATCCCCAGCGAGAGCAGACCGGCAGCGAGCTCGAAACTCGTCGACTGCAGCTGATCCCAGGTGAGCGACACCCAGCGCTCGCCGTCCAGGTACCGGAATGCCTCCTTCGGACCCGACGCCTGGACCTGCGCCAAGAGCATGCGACCCACGCTCGTCGGTCGCTCCGCGAGTCGGGTCTGGGTCGCATCCTGCGCGGTGGAGGTCATGTGCCGAAGACTAACCAAACATCAAGACCAGCGCTGCAGGATCACGGCCATCCCCTGCCCACCTCCGACGCACATGGTCTCCAGCCCGAACTCGACGTCGTGCAGCTCCATCGCGTTCAGCAACGTGGTCATGATCCGGGCCCCGGTCGACCCGAACGGGTGACCGAGCGCGATGGCCCCGCCGTGGACGTTGAGCCGCTCGGGATCGATCGCGAGCTGCCGGGCGGACTCGATGACCTGAACCGCGAACGCCTCGTTGATCTCGACCAGGCCCATGTCCGAAATGCTCATCCCGGCCCGCTGCAGCGCCCGTCGAGAGGCCTCTACCGGGCCGAGACCCATGATCTCCGGACTGAGCGCACTGACCCCCGTAGCCACGATCCGAGCCAACGGCTGCAGACCCAGTTCGGCGGCCCGGACGTCGCTCATGATGACGACGGCGGCAGCGCCGTCGTTCAGTGGGCAGCAGTTGCCGGCCGTCACGCTCCCGTTCGGCCGGAAGACCGGTTTGAGCGCGGACACGGCCTCGAGCGTGGTGCCGGGGCGAGGTCCGTCGTCCAAGGACACCACGGTGCCGTCGGGCAGCACGACCGGGACGATCTCACGCTCGAAGACCCCGTTGGCGATCGCCTTCTCGGCGAGATTCTGGGACCGCACCCCGAAGGCGTCCTGCTCCGCCCTGGTCACCCCGTACGCGGTGGCGACGTTCTCGGCCGTCTGACCCATCGCGATGTAGATGTCGGGCAGCTCGCCGTCGATCCGGGGGTCGCGCCAGATCTCGTTCGTCTCGGCGGTCCGTTCGGTACGGCGGCGGGCCCGCTCGAACAGCGGATTCTGGGTCTGGGTCGCGTCCACTCCCGCCGAGCGGAAACCGGTGTAGCGGGACACGCACTCGACGCCGGCGGACACGAACGCGTGACCCTCGCCGGCCTTGATCGCGTGGTACGCCATCCGGGCCGTCTGCACGCTGGAGGCGCAGAACCGGTTCACGGTGGCGGCCGGCGTGCCGTCCAGCCCCAGCTGCACCGCGATCCGTCGGGCCATGTTGCCGCCGTGTTCGTCCCGCGGCTCCGCACAGCCGACGTAGATGTCGTCGAGCGTTTCAGGGCCGAAGCCGTCGAGACGCTCCAGGACGGAACCGATCACCCCGGCGGCCAGATCGTCTGGTCGAACGGTGGCCAGCGAACCCTTGACCGCGCGTCCGATCGGTGTCCGCGCCGCCGCGACGATGACGGCTTCGGTCATCGAGCAGCCCCCGGCTCGGCCCGGGCCCGGGGCGGCTCCAAGCCGAGGTCGCGGCCGATGAGCTCCTTCATGATCTCGTTCGAGCCGGCCCAGATGCGGGTGACCCGGGCGTCGGCCCACGCCCGGGCGACCCGGTACTCGTTCATGTAGCCGTATCCGCCCCAGATCTGGACGCAGGCGTCCAGAACGTCGTTCTGGACCATGGCCGTCCACCACTTCGCCTTCGCCGCGTCGACGGCGGACAAGGTGTGCGACACCTCCTCGAGGACGCAGGCGTCGACGAAGGCCTGGCTGACCTCGCACCGGGTGACCAGATCGGCCAGCAGGTGCTTGTTGGCCTGCAAGGAGCCGATCGGTTGCCCGAAGGCCAGCCGTTCGCGTGCGTACGTGAGCGTTTCGTCCAGGATCTGGCGGGCGTGGGCGATGTTGCTGGCCGCCGCCCCGATGCGCTCGGCCACCAGGCGCTCCATCATGTAGCCGAAGCCCGCGTCGATCTCGCCCAGCACGTTTCGGTCGGGGACGAGGACATCGGCGAAGAACAACTCGGCGGTGTCGGATTCCGCCTGACCGACCTTGTCCAGCTTCCGGCCGCGCTCGAACCCCGGCATGCCGGCCTCGACGACGAACAACGTGATGCCCCGCGCGCCGCGTTCCGGGGACGTCCGGGCGGCCACCACGATCAGGTCGGCCGAGTACCCGTTGGTGATGAACGTCTTCGATCCGTTCAGTCGCCATCCTCCGACCTCGCGAACGGCGCGGGTCCTGAGCGCGGCCAGATCCGAGCCGCCGGAAGGCTCCGTCATAGCGAGTGCGGTGATCAACTCGCCGCGGCAGAAACCGGGGAGCCAGCGCTGCTTCTGCTCCTCGGTGCCGAGATCGACCAGGTAGGCCGCGACGCAGTCGGCGGAAATTCCGACACACGAGGAGTACGCCACAGCGAGCTTGGACAACTCCTCGGCGAGCACGACCGTGAAGCGCGCATCCCCCACCCCGGATCCGCCGTACGCCTCCGGCACATTCAGGCCCAGCAGACCCTGTTTGCCCAGCTCGACCCACATCTCCCGACCGAACTCGTGGTTCGCGATGTGCTTCTCCTGGTGCGGACGGAGCTGACGGTCGACGAAGGTCCGACAGGTCTCCCGGAATGCCTCGTGATCGGCTCCGAAGATGGCACGCTTCATCCGCTAGCCCCTCTGACGACGGTTGTTACTCGCGAGTAGCTTGTCCCGCCAGAATACCGCCGTCAGCGGTCCACGAAGGTGACGATCCGGCCGCAGATTCGACCGGGGTGACTCAGGCCCGGACGGCCTCGACGTTGAGCGTGATGTCGATCTTGTCGCCGATCAGCAGCTTGCCCCCGTCCAGCGGGATGTTGAAGGTGACGTTGAAGTCGCGCCGGTCGATGGACGTGCTTGCTTCGGCACCCAGCCGGGTCTGGCCGTAGGCGTCGACGTCCACGCCGAGGAAATCAGCGGCCAGGTCGACCGGGCGGGTGATCCCGTTGATGGTCAGATCGCCGTGAATGAGGTAGCCCTCGGCGGAGGCGGTGATGCCGGTGCTGACGAAGCGGAGCTCGCCGCCGGAGTTCGGGTCGAAGAAGTCGGCGGAGCGCAGGTGCCCGTCGCGCTGCTCGTTGTGGGTGGTGATCGACCCGCTCTCGATGCTCACCTCGACGGCCGACCATTCGGGCCGGCCTGACGTGGTGACGACTCCGGAGAACGCGGTGAATTGGCCACGAACCTTGCTCATCAGGTGCCGGACGCTGAAGCCGACCTCGGAGTGCACCGGGTCGATGGTCCAGCGGCCGACACCGAGGTCGAGCTCGAATGCTGCGGACGGAGGGGTGATGGTCATTGGGGGCTCCTCAAATAATTGAAATATAAATTAGTTCCATAGTACGGCATGGTATTGAAGAGTCAACTTGGGATAGGATCAGCGAGTGGTCATCGCAGTCGGTCGCACCACGCTGGCTCAGTGCCGAGCAACAGCGGGTCTGGCGCACGTATCTGCTGGGCAGCGCCCGCCTCTCGGAGCGACTGGACGCCGACCTGCGGAAGTCCGGACTCGATCTGCCCGAGTACGAGATCTTGGTCAGTCTCGAAGAGGCTCCCGACCGCCGGCTCCGGATGTCCGAGCTGGCCGCAGCGGTCCATTCATCCCGGTCTCGGCTCACCCACACCATCGCGCGGATGGAGAAGCTCAGTCTGGTGATCCGCACCACCTGCCCCAGCGACCGGCGGGGCGTCTGGGCGGAACTCACCGCCGCCGGCATGAAGACACTGGAGTCCGCAGCCCCCAGCCACGTGACCGCGGTCCGGCGGAATTTCGTCGAAGCCATGGACGCCGCGGACTATGAAGCGTTGGGCCGCGCGTTCGCGGCCGTGCTGGCGGTCGAACCGGAGTAACCGGTCGGCCACCGGAACACTGGGCCGAACGGATTCTCACCACTGAATTCACCCTGCCCACTAGCATCGGGCCTGATCATGCTGACCGCCGTCGAACTTGCTGCCCCCGTCGCCGAGTTGAGGCTGCAACTGCGGCGCCGAGCAGTCGGCCACACGCTGGACGCCAGCAAGCTGACCCGGGCGCTGTATTCCACCGACGCATCGCTCTATCGCGTCGTCCCCCAGGCAGTGGCCCGCCCCCGTACGCAGGACGAAGCGGAGGCGGTTCTCGAGGCCGCCCGGGCAGTGGGCATGCCGGTCACCTCCCGCGGGGCCGGCACCTCGTGCGCCGGCAACGCCGTCGGCCCGGGTCTGGTGCTCGACACCTCGCGGTATCTGACCAAGATCATCTCGATCGATCCCGAGCAGCGGACGGCCGTCGTCGAACCGGGGGTGGTCCAGGCCTCGCTGCAGCAGGCGGCCGCTCCGTACGGGCTGCGCTTCGGTCCGGACCCGTCGACCCACACCCGCTGCACCATCGGCGGCATGATCGGCAACAACGCCTGCGGTCCCCGCGCCCTGGGGTACGGGACGACGGCGAGCAATGTGACCGGACTCGAGGTGGTCACCGGGTCGGGTGAGCGCCTCGTGCTGGACGGCAGCGATCTCGGCGACCGTTCTGCCGGCGTGCACGCCCTGCGCAAGATCGTCGCGGACAACCTGGGCACCATCCGGACGGAGTTCGGCACCTTCGGCCGGCAGATCTCCGGCTACAGCCTGGAGCACCTGTTGCCCGAACGCCGATTCGACCTGCCCCGGTTCCTGGCCGGTACCGAAGGCACCCTGGCGGTCATCCTCAACGCCGAGGTCCGCCTCGTCGCGGACGCGCCGCACAAGATCATGGTCGCGCTGGGCTATCCGTCGATGCCGGACGCCGCCGACGCGACACCTGGTCTGCTGGAGTTCCGCCCGACGGCGATCGAGGGTCTGGGGCGGCCGATCGTGGAGGTGGTGCGGCGGAGTCGCGGCGAGGCCGCCGTGCCGCCGCTGCCTCGCGGCGACGGTTGGGTCTTCGTCGAGCTGGTGGGCGAGGACCGCGCCGAGGTGGCCTCGCGAGCCGCGGCGATGCTGGCCGCCTCCGGATGTCTGGACGGCTTCGTCGTCGACCGCCCGGCCCAGGCTCTGGCCCTGTGGAAGATCCGCGAGGACGGCGCCGGGCTGGCCAGCGTCAGCCTGCCAGGGCCCGCCTACTCGGGCTGGGAGGATGCCGCGGTCCCACCGGCTCAGCTCGGCAACTACCTGCGGGACCTCGATCGGCTCCTCACCGATTCCGGCCTGCACGGCCTGCCGTACGGGCACTTCGGTGACGGCTGTGTGCACATCAGGATCGACTTCCCCCTGACGTCCCCCGGTGGCGGCGCCGTCTACCGGGACTTCGTCGAGCAGGCGGCCCACCTGGTCGCCGGTTACGGCGGCTCCATGTCGGGAGAACACGGCGACGGACGGGCGCGCTCGGCCCTGCTGCCGGCCATGTATTCCCCGGCCGCCCTGGATTTGTTCGCTCAGGTCAAGGCCGCCTTCGACCCCGATGATCAACTGAATCCCGGCGTCCTGGTCCAGCCCGCCGCGGTGGACACCGACCTGCGGGCCAGCGCGCTGGTCGGTCGGGAGTCCCGCTTCGCGACCGAGGTTCACCGCTGCACCGGGGTCGGCAAGTGCCTGGCCGACAACACCGACAGTCTCGGGGTGATGTGCCCCTCGTACCTGGCCACCCGCGAGGAGAAGGACTCGACCCGTGGCCGGGCCCGGGTGCTGCAGGAGATGATCAACGGCGACCTGATCCAGCTGGGTTGGAAGTCCCCGGCCGTGCACCAGGCCCTGGATCTGTGTCTGTCCTGCAAGGGCTGTGCCCGGGACTGCCCGACCGGGGTCGACATGGCCGCGTACAAGTCCGAGGTGCTGGACCACACCTACCGGGGCACGGTGCGGCCGCGCAGCCACTACGCCCTGGGCTGGCTGCCGCGCTGGGGGCGGCTGATCAGCGGATATTCACCGCTGGCCGCGCTGGTCAATCTGGTTACGGCGACCCCCGGGCTCCGGCGGCTGGTGCGGTGGAGCGCCGGGGTGGATCAACGGCGGCGGCTGCCGCGTTTCGCCAACGCACGAGCGCGGCAGCGGGTCGCGGCCCTGACCGAGCAGGACCGGTCGGGTAGGCCGGTCGTCGTGTGGGTCGATTCGTTCTCCGACTGCTTCACCGGCGGCGGGGTCGAGGCCATGCTCGCGGTGCTGACCGCCGCCGGCTACGCACCGAGACTGCTCGAGCAGGACGCCTGTTGCGGGCTGACCTGGATCAGCACCGGACAGCGGGCGGGAGCCCGCCGGCAGCTGGAGTCGAGCCTCGACGTCCTGCACCCCCATGTAGCCGCCGGAACGCCGATCGTCGGGATGGAGCCGTCCTGCGTCGCCGTGTGGCGCAGCGACGCCGGCGAGTTGGTCTCCGATCCGCGGCTGGCCGAGGTGGCGGCCGGGATCTTCACCTTGGCGGAGCTGCTCGGTCGGGACAGCGACTGGCAGCCGCCCGACCTGACCGGCGTCGAGATCGTCGCCCAGCCGCACTGCCACCACGCCTCGGTGCTGGGCTGGCAGGCCGACGCCGCCCTGCTCGCGGCCACTGGAGCGTCGGTGATCACGGTCGGCGGCTGTTGCGGATTGGCCGGCAACTTCGGAGTCGAGAAGGGCCATTACGACGTTTCGGTCCGGATCGCCGAGCACGACCTGTTGCCGGCGGCGCGGGCCCATCCCGACGCGATCGTGTTGGCCGACGGCTTTTCCTGCCGGACTCAGTTGGCCGAACTCGCCGACCGGCCGGCAGTCACGTTGGCGGAGTTGCTGGCGGGTCGCTGAGCCGCCGCGCCTTGGGCCGGCGCCGAACCTTCCAGGCGCCGACCAGTCGCCAGATCAGGAGCACGCAGGCGACGAACACCAGGCCGGTCACGAGTCCGTAGTTCCACCACGGGAGGTTCGGCAGCGAGAACTCATAGACCGGTCCATCGCCACCGATGTCGATGTCGATGAAGATCGGCAGGCGGAATGCAAGGGCGGCGGTCACCAGGATCAGCAGCAGCTCCACGAAGACCAGGCAGACGAGCAGCGCGGTCTGGAAACCGAGATCCCAGCGGCCCTCGATCGGCTGCTTGGCGCCGACGTGGTCGAACACCTTGGCCTCCAGGGCGTAGATCCCCTCGACGCGGTGCCCGTGACTTCGGGCCGCGGTGCCGTCGAAGTCCTCGTCGGTCCACGGGTAGAGATTGAGCAGCGCCCGCTTGAGTCCGAACGGTGAGGTCAACAGACCCGCGACGACGATCAGTCCGATCAGCAGAACCAGCAGAGATCGGACGGTGGGGACGACTTCCTTGCTGGCGAAGGCCCGGCCGAGGTAACTGACGTCGACGCGCAGGATGGCTCCGACGAGATCGAGGACGTAGAACACGTTGCCGATCGCCTGCAGCGGAAGCGCGATCACCAGCGCGGCGGCGATCACGGCGAAGATCAGGTTCCGGTACGGCGGAGCCGGCAGCGACTGCTGATAGAGCTTGATCATCTCGCGACTGGACCGGTTGGCGTCCGAGTCCGCGGCCAGGGCTGCGTTGGAGTGCAGCCTACGGCTCAGGGCGATCAGGTTCCGGTTCACGTGATGGGCGACGAAGAAGCGCAGGAACCAGCGCAGGTAGGGAATCTTCGCATACTTTCCGGGCCCGGTGCGCGCCCACGAGATCCACACCACCGCCGGCATGTTGTCCACTTTCTCCAGCGTCCGCTGGTAGCCGACGATGAGCGCCTTCACGTCGCGCTCCGACGCCTGTGCCGCCTCCTGCTCGGGCGTCAGAAGCGCCTCCTCGGCGGGCTCGGCTGCCGGGTCGTCTGCAGGGTCGGAGACCGGGTCGGACACCGACTGAGCGGCAGCCGCTGGTGCTGTGGGCAGCGGCTCACCGCGAGGCGAACGGACGGCGTCGTCGGTAGTGGCACCGGCGCCGACCCGCAGGCTCTGACTCCCCTGCATGCGCGTGTCCTTCCGCGCCGGGTGCCGGGCTGGCCCGGGGGTAGTCAGCCGACGAGGCGCGGTCTCAGCTTACGCAGGCACCGCGGGTTGCCGTCAGTGCTCAGCCGGCGCAGCTTCGTGACCTGGTTGGCTCGCCGTCCGCTCCTGCTGCTTGAGTCGGGCCTCGTACAGATGCCGACGGCCGTCGGCGAGCTGATCGCGGGCGGACTTCTCCAACGTGCGGAACAGCGACCAGTAGGTGTCGTCGTAGTCCTCGATCACCTGGAACGTCCAGCGGCCGTTCAGCACGTTGCGACCGAGCAGATCGTGCTCGAGCCGTTCGGCGACATCGGTATGCCCGGCCTCGCGCAGCGCGTCGATGGCCTCGCCGAGACCGATGTCGGCCGATCCCGTCAACTGGTGGAACTCGATTAGGTGGCCGCGCGCCCGCTCACAGGTCTCCAACGCCTCCGACAGCTTGCCCAGCGCCGCGACCGTTGCGTCACTGACGCCGTCCGGAGTCCGGTGATCGGGGTCGGGCAGGTCGTCGGTGGGAACGTCCGGCATCTCAGGAGCGGGTCAGCCGGCGATGGGTGGCCCGGTGCGGACGGGCGGCCTCCGCCCCGAGCCGGCTGATCTTGTTGACCTCGTAGTCGGCGAAGTTGCCCTCGAACCAGAACCAGCGGGCCTGGTCGTCGTCGTCGCCCTCCCAGGCCAGGATGTGGGTGGCGATCCGGTCCAGGAACCACCGGTCGTGGGAGATGACCACGGCGCAGCCCGGGAAGTCGAGCAGCGCGTCCTCCAGCGACTGCAGCGTCTCCACGTCGAGGTCGTTGGTCGGCTCGTCGAGGAGCAGCAGGTTGCCGCCCATCTTGAGGGTCAGAGCCAGGTTCAGCCGGTTCCGCTCGCCCCCGGACAACACGCCCGCCGGCTTCTGCTGGTCGGGCCCCTTGAATCCGAACGAGGCCACATAGGCCCGAGACGGCATCTCGAAGCTGGCCACTTTGATGTGGTCGAGCCCGTCGGAGACCAGCTCCCAGACGTTCTTCTTGGGGTCCAGACCGGAGCGGCCCTGGTCGACGTACGAGATCTTGACGGTCTCACCCAGTCGAAGCGTTCCCTGGTCCGGGGACTCCTCGCCAATGATCATCCGGAACAGAGTGGACTTGCCGACCCCGTTGGGTCCGATCGACACCCACGATGCCGGCTCGCGGCAGGCTGAAACCCAGTCCGTCGAACAGCAGCCGGTCGCCGAAGCCCTTCACCAGGTCGCGCGGCCTCCAGCACGGTGCTGCCCAACCGCGGACCCGGCGGGATGTTGATCTCCTCGAAGTCGAGCTTGCGGTTCCGCTCGGCCTCGGCCGCCAGCTCTTCGTAGCGAGACAGCCGGGCCTGGCTCTTGGCCTGCCGCGCCTTCGGATTGGAGCGGACCCAGTCCAGTTCGCGCTCCAGGATCTTGGCCCGCTTGGCGTCCTTGCGGCCCTCGACCAGGAGCCGGGCCTTCTTGGTCTCCAGATAGGTCGAGTAGTTCCCCTCGTACGGATGACTCCGCCCCCGGTCGAGCTCGAGGATCCACTCGGCCACGTTGTCGAGGAAGTACCGGTCGTGGGTCACGGCCAGCACCGCACCGGGGTAAGCCTTGAGATGGCCCTCCAGCCAGTTCACCGATTCGGCGTCGAGGTGGTTGGTCGGCTCGTCCAACAGCAGCAGATCGGGTTGCTGGAGCAGCAGTTTGCACAGCGCGACCCGGCGTCGCTCCCCGCCCGACAGCACGTCGACCGGGGAGTCCGGCGGCGGGCAGCGGAGCGCGTCCATGGCCTGCTCGAGCTGGGAATCGATGTCCCAGGCGTTGCGGTGGTCCAGCTCGGTCTGCACCTCGCCCATCTCGGCCATCAGCGCGTCCATGTCGGCGTCCGGATCACCCATGGCCATGCCGAGCTCGTCCATCCGAGCCTGCAGCGCCTTGATGTCGGCGACCGCTTCCTCGACGTTCTCGAGCACCGTCTTGTCCTCGGTCAGCGGCGGCTCCTGGAGCAGAATCCCGACGGTCGCGTCACGCGCGAGCATGGCATCGCCGTTGTTCGGCTTCTCCAGCCCGGCCATCAGCTTGAGCAGAGTCGACTTACCGGTGCCGTTGGGGCCGACCACGCCGATCTTGGCCCCGGGATAGAACGACAAAGTGATGTTGTCCAACACCACCTTGTCGCCCAGCGCCTTGCGGACGTTGTGCATGGAATAGATGAACTCGGCCATGAATGGGCAAACCTTCGTCGTGGTCAGGAGCGCGGAAGCACCGGGTTGCAGCACCGGCACCGGTACAACCTATCGAGCCTGCGCTGTCCTCCCAACTGACCGCGTCCGGAACAAGACCCGCCCACGGCGGCTGCTCAGGCCGCGTTGGTGTCGCCCTCCGCGTCCTCGGGCGTCTCCTCGGCGGCATCATCGGGTTGGCTCTCGACCGTGCTGATCACCTCGCCCACGTCCGCCTGGCGATCGATCGGCACCGTCGTCCGGGAGACCCGTCGGAAGGCCGAGGTTCCCCAGGTCAGGTCGTGACCGACCGACGTCGCCTCGAGCACCAGGCGCTCGTGCTCGATGCCGTCCTTGGTCCAGACGTTGGTCCGCAACCGGCCGCCGACCAGCACCGGATCACCGCGGCGGAGGCTGCCCGCCACGTTCTCCGCCAGACCCCCGGAAGCAGGTGACGGTCAACCAGGTGGTGGCCCCATCCACCCACTCCCCGGCTTTTCGTACCCTCGGCGTGCAGGCCAGCCGAAAGCTCGCCACCGCCACGGTGTTGTTGCGGTATTCGACGTCGCCGCCCACGTTGCCCGTCAGATGAACATGCGCATCCATCGTTCGCCCCTTTCCTGGGTCTCGTCCTGCCCTGAGTCTGCGTACGGCCGGCGGATTCGTTCAGCGAGCGACGCGGGCTGTGGACAATGGAACCGAAGGGGCTCCCGGCTGTGGGAAACCGGCAGAATCAGCCCCGGGCCAGGGCCAGCGCCGCCTGAGCGGCGTGGTAGCGAGCAAGCTCGGCCTGGACGGGTTCGACGACGTGGGTCGCTGTCACCTGGTCGATGGCGCGGAGCAGCGATCGGCGGGCCGCCCGGGTCCGGCGGCGGGCGCCGACCTCGACGCCGATCCGGCTGAGCGCGGCGACCAGGAGTCCGGCCAGCACGCCGCCGACGATCAGCACCAACGGGGGCGGGAAGCCCCACCAGGTGACCTCGGGCAGCGGGCGGGAGCCGCAGGTACACCAGCAGCGAAGGCGACCCCGAACCAAGCCAGATCCGGCGACCACCGCCGCCACCAGCAGCCACTGGAGCACGCGGATCACCTGCCACCAGCCCCGGTGCCGATCCAGATCCAGATCGGTCGCCGGCCATCGCTCGATCCAACGCGTCCGGCAAGGAGTCCTCGTGTGAGCGGGCAGCGACCTTCACGGCGTCGGACCAGCCGCGGCTCAACCGGCGGCCGGCGTCGTCGGCCACCGAACGCAGAGCCGTCTCGACCCGAGCCTGCTGCACCCCGGTGGTCTGCGGCAGGGAGCTGCGACCGACCGGAGTCGGATCGATCTCCTTCCGCCGCCCCGCCCCGGTCCAGGTGCAGCCGACGCAGCGGGTCCGGGCGCAGCTTGACCAGCCAGGAGAGCACGGGCCAGCCCGTGGCCGAGCCCCCCGCGCCGTCGCCACGCCTGCCCGACCGCGTCGACCACGGCCGGTACGCCCGCCGCTTCGGCCAGCGCGACATTGAGGCGCTCGATGCCAGACCGCGACAGATCCCCCGCCGTGGCGGCTCCCGAGGATTCCGAGAGCCGTTCCGCCGCCCGGCCCACGTCCGCGGCCAGCCGCCGCGCCGCCGCCTTCTTGTCCGCGACCTGGCCGATCAGTCGGGCCCGGAGCTCTGTCGACGCCGTAGCCGCTCTCGGCGGAGGCGGCGAGCACCGGTACGCCCGGCAGCCCTTCGGACGCCAGCAGCCGGCGCAGATCGGCCAGGCAGCGCTCCCGGTCGGCGTCGCCAAGCCGATCCGCTTGATTCAGCACCACCATCATCACCTCGGCGTGGGAGGCCAGGGGCTTCAGATAACGGTCGTGCAGGGCCGCATCGGCGTACTTCTGCGGGTCGACCACCCAGACCAGCACGTCGACCAACTGCACGAGTCGATCGACCTCCAGACGATGATCGAGCTCGGTCGAGTCGTGGTCGGGCAGATCCAGCAGGACCAGACCCTCGCAGGCCCTCGGCCGTCCCGGCCGGCGGATCCACCCCGTGCCGGCGGTGGATCTCGAGCCAGTCCAGCAGTTCACCAGCCGCCAGGTCGCCCCACCGCGCGGCCAGCGGCGTGGCCGTGGTCGGGCGACGGACCCCCACGGTGGCGAGTTCGGTACCGGACAGGACGTTGAACAGGCTGGACTTGCCCGATCCGGTCGCCCCCGCCAGGGCGACCACGGTCGCCTCTCCCGACAGCGCGAGCCGGCGGTCGACCTGGGCCACGACCCGCTCCGCCTCGGCCACCGCTTCGGCGTCGACCCGACCCGCACTCAGCTCGGCGGCGCGGGTCAGCGCCCGTACGCGGTCCGGGAGTCCGCTATCGGGATTGGCGGGGGGCGCCGACCGGCGCGGGCTCAACGCCGGTCTTTCGGCGCGCGCTCGTCGACCGGTACGGGTTCCACGAGCTCGGCCTCGACCACATCGCTCTCCAGGACGTCGGTGCTGGACAGCGCGCCGGCCGGCAACTGGCGCACCTCGGCGGCAGGCAGCGCCGGCGTCGCCGGGGCTGCCGCCAGCGCCGACGCCTGGTGCTGCTCCTCGGTCCGGGCTCGGCCGACCTCCGCCGCGGCCGCACGAATCGCCCGTGCCTGGTCGGCCGGGGGTCCCAGCGCGTCGAGGGTGGCGTGGTAGCGCAGCAGTTCGGTGGCCATCAGCGCCTGGACCCGGGCGTCGAGTTCGTCTTTCGCGGTCTCGGCCAGCCGGCGGACGGCCTGATCACCGAACACCGCCTCCAGCACGCGCTGGGCCAGCACCGCGGTGCCGCCGGCCACCCCGATCTCGGCCCCAACCAGACCACCGGTGTGCGCGAAGACCACGATCATCAACGCGACGCCGACCCCGTTCACCCCCAGGGCCAGGAAGCGGGCCTTGGAACGCTTGTTCATGCCCTCGTCGGCCACCAGGTCCAGGACCGCACCCTGCCAATCGCGTACGGCTCGCGAGGCGGCGGCCGCGAAGGCCGGCGAGGATCGGCTGAGGTCGTCGCCGCTGGAACGCAGGAGCTGCCGACCGGCGACGTGGGCCTGCCAGGACGCTTCGGCCCGCTCCGCGGCCGCGTCGGCTTCGGCGCGCAGCAGCGCCTCCAACCCGGACTCCACGGCCACCTTGAGGTTCCCTGCGCCGGGCGGCTCGCCCTTGAAGACGGAGACGATCTTGTCGCGCAGCCAACCGACCCGCTGCTCGAGGGCCCGGAAGAACTCACCGGTCCCCACGAACTCATGCCAGCGGGCCAACACCTCGCCGCGGAGCAGGGTGCCGTCCTCGGTCTGCACCTGCACGGTCCTTACGGCCTCGGCGTAGGAATGATCGACCTCGTCGCGGAGCTGATCGAGCACCGCCGACTCCCGGTCGAGGGCGTCGCCGACGGCCGGGGCCCGGCGCTCGAGCGAGGCGATGGCGCCGTCGAGGGTCTGGCGGACCACCGCCGCCCGGCTGGCCTGGTCGGCGGCCAGGGTCGCCAACCAGGTACGGATGGGCTGCACGGCGGCGTCGGGCAGCAGCCCGTCGGCGGTCACGGAAGTTTCGGGCACGGCGAACAACGGGGAGGATCCCAGTCCCCGCTCGCTCATCAACCGGCCCAGGTGCGGCGGCACCTCCTGCATCGCCCGCGGCGGAACCCGGTCCAACACCACCGCGACGGCGGCACTGCGCCGGGCGGCGGAGACCAGGAAATCCCACGGCACCGCGTCGGCGTAGCGGGCGGCCGAGGTGACGAACAGCCACAGGTCCGCGGCGGCCAACAGTTGGGCCGCCAACTGGCGATTCTCGGTCACCACCGAGTCGATGTCCGGCGCGTCCAGCACCGCCAGTCCGGCCGGCAGGTTCTCGTCCGGCACCAGCCGCAGCGACCGGGCGTCGCTGGCCGCCGCGCCCGGAGGAGCGCGCCAGACCGGGCAGGATGCGGGCGTCGGTGAACCAGGGGGCGTCGGAGGTGTGGTGCACCAGGACCGGCGCCCGGGTGGTCGGCCGGATCACGCCGGGCGGCGAGACGACCCGACCGAGCAACGAGTTGACCAAGGTGGATTTGCCCGCACCGGTCGAGCCGCCGACCACGGCCAGCAGCGGGGCATCCACCTCGGCCAACCGGGGCAGGATGTAGTCGTCCAACTGCCGCGACATCTCGGTCACGGCGGCCCGCTGCTCGGCCGCTTCGGGCAGGTCCAACCGCAACTCGGCCGGGGCCAGCGCCTCCCGGAGGCGAACGAGAGCCGCTTCGAGGGGCGAGATCCGCCGCGCGGTCGAAGCCATCGGCCCTCCTGCGCTCATCTCAGGTCACTCGCCCGGCGGCTTCCACTGGGGATCGACTTCGGAATATTGGGTAGCAGTCTGCCCCAACGGGACACCGGCGGTTGGCGGCGGTGCGGGGTAGTTGCCGCCCAGACCTGAGGGCCCGGGATAGCTCGGAGGCGGGTAGGCGACCGCGGCCGGTTCCCTCCGGCGTCGAAGCGCCGGGTAGGGAGCCCGGCCCTCCGGTTGCACGACCGCCCGGCCACGCAGGGCCCGGATCTTGCCGAGCAGCAGCTTCTCTCGCGCCAGGCCCGCGTCGTCGACGAGACCGCGGGCGACGGAGTCGCGCAGGTACGCCAGTTCGGTGGCCGCCCGTTGCATCCGGATCGTGTCGACGAAGGTGTCGGGCCCGGTGAACAACGCGTGCCAGAGGGCCCGGAGCCTGGTCCGAAGCCGGGACAGGGCCTCCGGGTCGCCTGCGGGCAGCCAGCCGACCCGTACGTAGTCGATCAGTCGCTCCCGGATCAGGCGACCCTCGCGGAAGAGCTGCCGGACCACGAAGACGATCAATCCGATGACGAGCGGCAGGGCGACGAACAGATACATCAACAGCAGGTTCGGGCCCGAGACCAGCGAAGCGGTGGCGTTGAACAGCATGTGCAGGAACGCGGCGGCACAGAAGCCGGCCAGCGGCGCGACGATGCGGACGATCTTGCTCTTGGAGCGCAGGGCGACCGCAAGACCGATCCCGGTCATCGCCGTGAACAGCGGGTGACCGAAGAAGGTCATCACGCCCCGGAGGACGAAGAGCTGCTGCAACGCCTCCAGCGGCGGCACCTCGCCGAAGGTCCGCGCGGCATACCGGTAGACGCGGCCGTAGTAGAGGATGTTCTCGACGAAGGCGAAGGCCGCCCCGGAGAGGCCCGCCAGCACGATCCCGCTCAGCCGGCTGACCCACTGGTAGCGCATCAAGATCGCCAGCCAGAACAGCACCGTGGCCTTCGACGCCTCCTCCACCCAGGGGGCGACGTAGATCGCCGCCCGAGGCCCGGTCGCCGGGTCGCCGTCGCCGATGATGCTCAACTGCCCGGCGGCCCAGGTGTTGACCTCGGCCGAGACGAAGGTGGCGACGCATGCTCCCCAGCCGAAGGTCATCACCCAGACCCAGAAGCGTTGCGGGCGGAACCGATCGGCCCAGAGGAAGATCAACGACAGCGGGATGGCGGTGATGGCGGCGTACTTCGCGGCGATCGGGATGGCCTCGGTGCCGATGCCGGGCAGGATCCCGCCGGGCACCTCCTGGTCGGGCACCACCCGTTGGTAGAGCATCACCAGCAGCACCGCGTACACGATGAGCAGCAGGGCGGTCAGCCAGAAGAGCCGATTGGTGATCAGCCGTTTGGGCCAGGGCTGTCGAAGGTCGGGATCGGCGGGGATCCCGGAGCGGACGCGGCGCCGCCGGTCCGCCTTGGTCTCCGGCACCTCCGCCGACGCCTCCACTGACACGGAAACAGGCTACCCACGCTCGGGGTAACCCCCATCGGCCCGGATCAGCGGATCGCCTCGTCCAGGAACGGCTGCACGACCGCGGAGAACTCGCCGGGTCGCTCGCCGTGCACCTCGTGGCCGGTGTCCAGCCGTACGTAACGCCCGCGCGCCAACCGGTCCGCGAGTTTCCGCATCCGAATTTGCGGTAGATGGCTCCGCAGGCCGCCGACCACCAGCGTCTGGCAGACGATGCGCTCCTCGTAGTCCGCCCACGTCGGATCCGGGTCGTTCCGCCAGCTCAGGACCTGGAACTCGGCCCGCCAGTCGGTCCGTTCGCCGGGCTCGGGTCCCGACGGCAGCTCCCGGGGCGGGTCGGCCGGCACGGGCGGCGGCGGGTCCTCCAGCACCAGCGCTCGGACCCGGTCCGGGTGGGTGGCGGCCAGCAGGTAGGCGGTGAGCGCGCCCATGGAGTGCCCGATCACCGCGGCCGCCAACACCCCCAGCCCGTCCATGAGGGCCAGCACATCGTCACTCTGGGCGGCGAACGAATAGTCCTCGGCCCAGTCGCTGTCCCCGTGGCCCCGGGCGTCGGGCGCGACGACTCGAAACCGCTCCCCGATCCGCGGGCCGACCAGGTCCCAGCTGCTGCCGTCGGAGGTGAGGCCGTGCAGCAGGATCGCCACTGGGCCGTCGGCCCGTCCCCACTCGCGGTAACTGATCGTCAGACCCGAGGGACTCGCGAGTTGTTCGGTCATGAGCGGAGCCTCTCGGGAGTGAGGAGTGGTTCGAAGCGACCCGCTCTTCCGTCGCCTCGAAGCGCGAGGAACGACCGAGATGGGGCGAAGCTCAGGACCGCGGAGCGCGGAGCGCGACAATCCAACACGGTCATAAGCGGAGCCTCTCGGGAGTGAGGAGTGGTTCGAAGCGACACGCTCTTCCGTCGCCTCGAAGCGCGAGGAACGATCGAGATCGGGCGAAGCTCAGGACCGCGGAGCGCGGAGCGCGACAATCCAACACGGTCACAACGCAGACCCTAGCCATAACCCGATCGGCCGTGCAGTCCGGCGCTAAACTGCCGGGGCCAGGCCCCCGTAGCTCAGCGGATAGAGCAGCAGCCTTCTAATCTGTCGGTCGCAGGTTCGAGTCCTGCCGGGGGCGCAAACTGATCGCACAGCTCGAGCGCTTCATGCGCCCTCCAACCAATTGGCAACATGAATCAGTTGATCCAGCTCACACCCGTTGCCCAGCGCAATCAGTGCCGCGCGGCTCGACCATACGGCGTTTGCGCCAGGCCCCATGTCTTCCACGACCCGATCCGTGAGCTGGAGGCCGAGCGCGCCGACCAGCTGAAAACTGAACCCCAGATCCCGTCTGCTTCTTTATCCCCGGTGTGGCGGGGGCGGATCTTGAAATCCAGGGTCCGGTTCTCAGCTCGGTGGACACCGGACCGCCGTCTCCACAGCCGCCGAGGGCGTCCGGCGGAGAGCAGTCTCGGCGGCCGGGGTCGTCGGCTGTCATGGCGCCGCCATCGTCGAAGGGCGCGGAGATAGCGTCGGGCCCGTGCCTCCGGCCCCCGACTTCATTGACTGGCGGAGACTCGTCGTACCGATCTACGGCCCGACCGCGCTGGTCGCCACCGGGTACGGGGCGATCCTTCCGCTGGTGGCGCTCTCGGCCCGGGCGCTCGGCGCCAGCGTCGCCGTGGCGGCTCTCGTGGTGGGTCTGATCGGTCTCGGCCAGCTGGTGGGCGACCTCCCCGCCGGGGCGCTGGCGGCGCGGATCGGCGAGAAGTGGGCACTGGTCGGAGCCTGCCTGGTCGATGCGGCCGCCCTGCTCGGCGCCTACTTCGCCGGAACGGTCTGGGCGCTGGCCGTGGCGGTATTCGTCACCGGGCTCGCCGGGGCCGTGTTCAGTCTGGCCCGGCAGGCCTACCTGACCGGTGCGGTGCCGATCGCCACCCGAGCCCGGGCCATGTCGACCTTGGGCGGCACCTTCCGGATCGGCACCTTCGTCGGCCCGTTCGTCGGAGCGGCGATCGTCACCTTCGCCGGCATCGCGACGGCGTACGCGTTCGCCGCAGTGATGTGTCTGGCCGCGGCCGTGCTCGCTGCCCTGCTGCCCGATCTGGAGTCGCATCGGCCCGCCGAACCCGTACGGCATCGCAGCGTGTGGTCGGTGCTGGCCGAGCACCGCCGTGTCCTGCTCACCCTCGGCGTCGGCGTGCTCGTCATCTCCGCGGCCCGGGCGACCCGGCAGTCCATCGTTCCGCTCTGGGCCGACGCCCAAGGCATCGACGCGGCCACCACCAGCGTCATCTTCGGCATCGCCGCCGGGGTCGACATGCTGCTGTTCTATCCCGGCGGCATGATCATGGACCGATTCGGGCGGGTGTGGGTGGCGGTGCCCTCCATGATCGTGCTCGGGCTCGGTTTCGTGCTGTTGCCGCTCACCAGCACCGCGCTGTCCGTCGGTCTGGTGGCCGCCCTGATGGGCCTGGGCAACGGCATCTCGGCCGGCATCGTCCTCACCCTGGGTGCCGACGCCGCCCCCGCCGACGGCCGCGCCCAGTTCCTCGGCGGCTGGCGGCTCTTCGCCGACCTGGGCAACACCCTCGGACCGTTCCTGATCAGCGCGGTCAGTGTCGTCGCCACCCTGGCCGCGGCCTCGGTGGCGCTGGGAGCGATCACCTGGCTCGGCTCGGGCTGGCTGGCCAGATGGGTGCCCGCGTACGCCGACTCGGCCGGGCCGCGACGGGGAACCGTAAAGTAGCGACGGTGAGCGGCGAGCTGATCTGGGTCGACTGCGAGATGACCGGTCTCGATCTGACCAGCGACGCCCTGATCGAGGTGGCCGCGCTGGTCACCGACGGCGAGCTGAATGTGCTCGGTGAGGGCATCGACCTGGTGATCAAGCCGTCCGAGGCCGTGCTGGACCAGATGGGTGATTTCGTCCGGACGATGCACGCGTCGTCGGGTCTGCTGGACGAGTTGGCTGCGGGTCTGACCCTCGCGGACGCGGAGCAACAGGTGCTCGCGTATCTGCGCAGTCAGGTGCCCGAGTCGCGGCGGGCTCCGCTGGCCGGTAACACCATCGGCACCGACCGGGCCTTTCTGGCCCGCGACATGCCCGAGCTGGAGACGTACGTGCACTACCGCAATGTCGACGTCTCCAGCGTGAAGGAACTGGCCCGCCGCTGGTTCCCGCGCAGCTACTACACCGCACCCGCCAAGTCCGGCAACCACCGCGCCCTGGCCGATATCCGCGAGTCGATCGAAGAGCTCCGCTACTACCGGGAGGCCATCTTCGTCGCCCCACCCGGCCTGGACACCATTCAGCTGCGCGAGGTCGCGGCCCGCCACCAGGGAGCGTTGTCCCCCGAGGTCACCGAAGCGGCAACCCTGCCGCCAGCCTGACGGTTTCTGGTTGGGACAAGGCGCCCGCTATCATTCACTGCTGCGAGCAGCACGGTCAGGCAGCATGGTGGGTGTAGCTCAGTTGGTAGAGCACCTGGTTGTGGTCCAGGTGGTCGCGGGTTCGAGTCCCGTCACTCACCCCAACCTCTTCGTGTTCGAATCGGGCGTCGAGAATGGACGTCGTGTCGGCCTCCGCTCGCGCCGGGGCGCGGGCGGCCCTCATCGCGTACGTCGTGGTGTCGCTGCTGGAATTGGTGGCGCAATGGTTGGACCTGGCGTTGCTGAGCTGGGCCGCACTCTCGCTGCTGATGCCGCTCTTGATCATCTTCTTGTTGCTGGCGGCGCCACGGAGTACCCGCCTGGTCCGCTGGGTGGTGCTGGCGCTCGTCTTCTCCTGGTTCGGCGACGCGCTCGGCATCACGCTGTTGATCAAGATCGGCTTCTTCCTCGTCGCTCAGATCTGTTACTTGACGGCGTTCTGGCCGTTCCGGCGTAACGGACTCTGGGCGCGGCCGATCCTACTGGCCGGTTTCCTCGTGGCCCTCGCTGTACTGATCGTCTGGGTCGGACTCCAAGCCGGGGCCCCCGCCCCCGCCGTGATCGGATACGGTGCCGGCCTGGCGCTGATGACGGTGACCGCGACCGGGGTCTCGCGCCTCTGCGGCATCGGAGCGACCCTGTTCCTGATCTCCGATGTGGTGCTCGGCCTGGAGTTCTTCGTCAGCACCGGCTCGCTGCCGTACGCACTGTTTGTCAACATGCTGCTCTATCTGCCGGGACAGGCGCTGCTGGTCCTCGGCGTGCTGGCGCACGAGCGGGCGCTAACCTGACCACAATGCAGACCCGAACACTTGGACCCTTCACCGTTTCCGCGATCGGCCTCGGCGCGATGCCGTTCTCGATGAACAACGATCAGCGTTACCCGAGTGAGGCCGACGCGGTGGCCACCGTGCACGCCGCTCTCGATGCCGGGATCACCTTCGTCGACACCGCCGACATCTACGCGCCCACCTGGGACACCATGGGGCACAACGAAACCATCGTGGGCCTTGCCCTGCGCAGCTACGGCGGCAGCACCGATGGCGTCGTCGTGGGCACCAAGGGTGGAATCACCCGACGCGAAGGCGACGAGTGGGGCCGCGACGGCTCCGAGAAGTACCTCCGGTCCGCGGTCGAGCGCTCCCTGCGGGCCCTGCAGACTGACGTGATCGACCTCTACCAGTGGCACCGGCCGGATCGCTGGCAGGTCTACGGAGAGGTGATCGGGCACTTCCAGACGTTGCGCGACGAGGGCAAGATCAAGGCCGTCGGCATCTCCAACGCCAACGTGGAGGAGATCGATATCGCCCGGGAGGTGCTGGGAGCCGGCGGGCTGGCGAGTGTGCAGAACGAGTTCTCACCCCGGTTCCGCAACAGTGAGGACGAACTGAAGCATTGCGGCGACCACGGGATCGCCTTCCTGCCGTGGAGCCCGCTCGGCGGGACCGGCGGGGCGGCGCGGGACGTGGGGGAACGGTTCGCCGTCTTCTCCGAGATCGGCCGTGAGCACGGGGTGAGTCCGCAGCAGGTGGTCCTCGCCTGGGAACTGTCGCTGGGCGAGCACGTCATCCCGATCCCCGGAGCTCGCCGGCCGGAGACGATCACCGACTCCGCGGCGGCCGCCGACCTCAAGCTCAGTGACGACGAACTGGCCCGGTGCTCCGCAACCCGGTGAGCGAACGGTCGAGCCCTTCCGACTCCGACGATGTGGTCATCGTCGGCGGCGGCCACAACGGGCTGGTCGCCGCGGCCTATCTGGCCCGGGCGGGGCTCACCGTCACGGTGCTGGAGGCCGGATCCCGGTTCGGCGGCGCGGTGGCGAGCGGTCAGCCGTTCGCCGGGGTCGCGGCTTCGTTGTCGCGGTACTCCTATCTGGTCTCGCTGCTGCCGGTCCAGGTGGTGGCCGACCTTGAGTTGGATCTCGAGCTCCGTTCGCGCCGGGTCGCGTCCTATACGCCGCTCGACGACGGCGGACTCCTGATCGAGCGGGTTCCGGGCGCAACGACCCGGGCCTCGTTCGCCTCGTTCGGCGGGGACTCGGAGTTCGCCGCGTGGGGTGCCTTCGAAGACCGGCTCCGGGACTTCGCCGAGGTGATCGAGCCGACGCTGACCCAGCCTCTTCGGTCGGCCTCAGAGCTGCGCCGGCGGCTGGATCCGGCCCTGTGGCGGGACCTGGTGGATCGGCCGCTCGGCGAGGTGCTGGAACGTGTGTTCGCCGACGACACCGTACGCGGACTGCTGCTGACCGACGCCCTGATCGGCACGTTCGCTGCGGCCCACGATCCGGAGCTCCGGCAGAACCGGTGTTTCGTCTACCACGTGATCGGTCGCGGGACCGGGGAGTGGCAGGTCCCCGTGGGCGGTATGGGGCAGGTGGCGGCGGCGCTCGAGCGGGCCGCCCGGACGGCTGGGGCGACGTTGCTGGCCGACACCGAGGTGGTCTCGGTGCGCCCCGAACCAGCCGGCGGGACCACGGTCACCTTGGCGGACGGGCGTTCGCTCACCGCGCCCTTGGTGTTGGCCAACTGCGCGCCCAGCAGTCTGGCCCGATTGCGGGGCTCGCCGTCGGAGTCGCCGGCCGGCAGTCAGACCAAGATCAATCTGGTGCTCCGCCGGCTACCCCGGCTGCGTTCGGGTCTCGATCCTGAGACCGCCTTCGCCGGAACCCTGCACCTCGGCCAGGGATACGCCCGGCTGGCCGAGGCGTACGACCAGGCTGCGTCCGGGGCGCTGCCGGACCCGATGCCGTGCGAGGTTTACTGCCACACACTGACCGACCCTTCGATCCTGGATCCGCCGCTGTCCGCGGCCGGCTTCCACACCCTGACCGTGTTCGGCCTGCACTCCCCGGCGGACTTGTTCCGGGCGGACCCGGAATGCACTCGGCTTGCCGCCCAGGAAGCCGCGCTCCGCTCCCTGCAGGCGGTACTGGCCGAGCCGCTGGAGGATTGCCTCGCCGCCGACGCGACCGGTCGACCCTGTATCGAAACGCTGACTCCACTGGATCTCGAGGCCGAGCTGCGGCTTCCCGGCGGTCACATCTTCCACGGCGATCTCGCCTGGCCCTGGCTGGCGGATGGGGAACCGGCCGACACCGCTGCCGAACGTTGGGGGGTCTCGACCGACCATCCCGGCCTGCTGATGTGTGGCTCCGGAGCCCGCCGCGGCGGTGCGGTGAGTGGTCTGGGCGGCCACAACGCGGCGATGGCCGTGCTGGAGGGGTGCTAATCTCTTCTCTCGCGCGCCGCTAGCTCAATTGGCAGAGCAGCTGACTCTTAATCAGCGGGTTGGGGGTTCGATTCCCTCGCGGCGCACCAGCGTTATTCCTAGTCAACCCGCCCTTTCAGCGGCCGCCGTATCGGGAGTCAGACCCCGCGGGCAAGGGGCCCGCGGGGGCCGGACCAACTCGCCCAGACCAGCTCGCCCAGACCAACTCGCACAGACCAACTCGCACGGTTCGCGGTTGCAGGAGCGGTCGGCGAGGCGTAGCCGTCCGGAGCGCTGAAGGTCCACACATTGTGCCCGTGCGTCAGCTCGACGCCGTGGGCGCCGGAGTGCCGGCGATCGGCGGCGGAGACGGCGACCGGCTGGGACTCGCCGACGGCGGCGGGCTGGGACTCGCCGACTGATCGGCATCCGCGATGGCCTTCTCCAGGGCTGTGACGGTCGCCGCGTCGACGGTCCCCGTGACCTTGACTCCCAAGTCCTTCTGGAGGGTCTTCAGGGCGGAGGTCAGGGCGTCGGTCCACACGCCGTCAACGGGTCCGTCCCAGTAGCCGGCCAGCTTGAGGGTCTGCTGCACGGCTGCCGTCGACGCCGTCTCCTCCTGGGCGGCGGCTCCCCCCTTGGCCGCGAGCTCCGTCCGCAGCGCCTTTTCGGTCGCCTTGTCGACCGTCCCCGTCTGCGGCAGCCCGTGTGCCTTCTGCAGGGCCTCGACGGCGGCGACCGTTTTCGGCCCGTAGACGCCGTCGACCTCCGCCTCGTAGTAGCCGGCGTCGTCGAGCGCCTTCTGGAGGGTCGTCGTGTACGTCTCCACGGCCTTGGCTGCCTTCTCCTGCTGGGCGTCGCTGAGGCACCCGCTATCCGCAAGGAGCTGCAGCCACGCCATCTCGAGAGCCACCGCAGCCGCGTTGAACTGCTCGGCCGCCTGCGCCAGTGTCGTCTGGTCCGTGATGCCTGCCTGGGCGGCCGAGAACTCGGACTCGGCCTCCTGCACCCTCGTCACACTCGCCGGGGTGGGCGTCGGACTGGGAGTCTTGCTCGGCGACGGGCTGGGCGGCGTCGTTCCGGCGGCCGAGGCCTGCGCCGTCACGAGCGTGGCCTGCGCCTGTGCGAGCTCCTGCTCTGCCGTGGCGACGGCGGCCCTGCTGTCGGCCACTGCCTGCGCCGCACTCGTGGCGTCCTCTGCCGGCTTCGCGAGCTCGCTCCCGGCCATCCGGACGTCTCCCACCGTGGGCGCCGTCTCGTTGAGGACGTCGCCGTAGCGGTCGACGGCGGTCACGTAGGTCGCGCTGGCCTCGCAAAACTCGGCCGAGGCCTTCGTCGCCGCGTCCTGCGCCTCCGTCAACGCCTTCTCCTTGGACGTCACGGCGAGTTGAGCCGCCTCGAGGGAGCCGCCGCCGTCGCCGCTGCAGCCGGTGAGGGTCAGCAGCACGACACCGATCACCGCCACGGCGATACGTCGCGGGCGCCGCTGGCGGCGTGGCCGCGAGTGGGGGTGTGTGGCTGGTCCCATGGCGAGTCTCCTGTCCGGGTGCCGAGCGCACGACCGCCGGGGCATCGAGGCGCGATCTGCCTAAAACTAGGAAGGTCGAGGCAGGCGCGCACCACCCGCCAGGGGTGAGCAGGAACCCAGGCGCGCTCACACGACCCAGTTCCGACCGCGTCACCCAGGAGTGGCCCCATCGCCGGGGTCACGGTGGATGCGCTCCGAGGTGTTTCGCTGCCAGACTGAGGCTGACAGGCAGGGCAGGTCCGACAATGGTCAGCTCGTCCTCACAAGTCCCTACGGAGAGAGCAGGTATCACGATGCCGGACACTCCAGTCCTCGACACGCTCGCCGACATCACCGCCGTGTCGGTTGCTCGCGGCACCCTGGAGGCGCGTGAGCACGTGCTGAGCCGCCTGGCCGCGCTCGTTGCGGTTGATGCGCCGGCGGCGTCGTACCTGTTGAACTTCGGCTCGGCCGCTGACGTGGGTGTGACGACGGATGACGTACAAGGAGTGTTGATCGCCGTGGCCCCGGTTGTGGGCACGGCCCGGGTCATGTCCGCTGCTGGGAACATCACCAAGGCACTCGGCTTCGTGATCGCGGTTGCCGAAGCCGAACTCGAGGCTGAACTGGCAGCCGAAGCCGACTAGTCCGTTCTTCGTCGCCCCGAACGTTGTCGAGGACCGTTCTGAGATGCGCACGGGTCGCATGACCAGCGGATCGGTAGTCGTGCCACCGAACAACGCAGAAGGAGATCGCCATCTATCTCATGCGCATCGGCCCGGCCGGCTCGGAGAAAGCTGTGGTCCGCGTCGACGACACCTCCTACGTGGACGTGTCCGACGCCGTCGGTGACTTCGACGAGGCGTTCTTCCGACGTGGCGGGGTGGACGGGCTCGACGACCTGGTCCAGGAACGAATCGCGGCCAACCAGCAGACAGCGTTCACCGGGGAACGCATCGGAGCGCCGATCGCCCGACCGCATCAGATCCTCTGCATCGGTCTCAACTACAGCGATCACGCCGCAGAAACCGGGATGCCGGTTCCGTCCGAGCCGATCCTGTTCACCAAGCCGCCGAACACCTTGATCGGACCGTACGACGATGTCCGCGTACCCCGCGGCGCGACCAAGCTGGATTGGGAGGTCGAGCTGGGCATTGTGATCGGCCGGCGGACGAGCTACCTGGAGACCGTGGAGGAGGCCAGAGCCTCCATCGCCGGCTTCGTGGTCGTGAACGACGTCAGCGAACGGGCGTTCCAGATGGAACGTGGCGGGCAGTGGTCCAAGGGCAAGTCCGCCGAGACCTTCAACCCGGCCGGGCCGTGGCTCGTCACGCCCGACGAGATCGACGACGTGCTCGACCTGGCCATGTGGCTGGATGTGAACGGAACCCGCCGCCAGGACGGATCGACCGCCACGATGGTCTTCGATCCGTACGTCATCGTCCATTACCTCAGCCAGTTCCTCGTGCTGGAGCCGGGGGATCTGATCGACACCGGCACCCCGCCCGGCGTCGGGATGGGCTTCGACCCGCCAATCTGGCTGCAGGCCGGTGACGTGATGGAACTGGGCATCGAGGGCTTGGGAAGCCAGCGTCAAACGGTGGTGCCGGCCCGCTGAGGACTTGCTTCTTAGCTTCTTGCCCCTTTCGAAGCTCAGGGCACGGGCGCAAAGGGCCGCACGAGTTCCACCTCGGGGTTCAGTTCCACGCCGAACCCCGGAGTGTCCGGCACCTTCATCCGACCGTTGACGGGGACCGGCTCGCCGACCAGCAGCGGGGAGAACATCGGTACCACCTCGTCGGCCTCCGGGGCCATCATGAGGAACTCCGCGAACGGGCTGTTGGTCCGGGTCACCACGAAGTGGTAGGAGTACACGCTCGAGCCGTGCGGGATGACCAGCGCGCCGTACGCGTCGGCCAAAGCCGAGATCTTGATCAACTCCGTGATGCCACCGCACCAACCCACGTCAGGCTGCAGGATGTCGGCGCAGCCCATTTCCAGCAGCATCCGGAAGCCGTACCGGGTCGACTCGTGCTCACCCGTGGAGATCAACATCCCCCGCGGCACTCGCTGACGCAGGTCCCGGTAGCCCCAGTAGTCGTCCGGGATCAGCGCCTCCTCCAGCCACTTCAGCCCGTACTCGCGAGCCCCGTCGGCCAGCCGCACCGCGTAGTCCAGATCCAGCGACATCCAGCAGTCCCACATCAGCCAGAAGTCGTCCCCCACTGCGGCCCGCATGGCGGCCAGCTCCTCCAGGTTGGCGCGAAGTCCCTCGACCCCTTCGTGCGGGCCGTGGTGCAACGGCAGCTTGCCGCCGACGAACCCCATTTCCTGAGCCAGGTCGGGTCGGGCCCCGGTCGCGTAGAACGTGAGCTCGTCGCGCACCGGTCCGCCGAGCAGCTGGTAGACGGGTTCTTGTCGGATGCGCCCCAGCAGGTCGTACAGGGCGAGATCGACGGCGCTGATGACGTTCAGCACCAACCCCTTGCGACCGTAGAAGAGGGTCGACCGGTACATCTGGTCCCAGATCCGCTCGAGGTCGGTCACCGGCGCGCCTTCGAGGAAGCGGGCCAAGTGTCGCTCCACGATCCAGGCGCCGGGCTCCCCGGCCGTGGTGACCCCGAAGCCGACCGTGCCGTCGTCGGCCTCGACCTGCACCACCAGAGTGCCGAGCACATTCAGCCCGAAGCTGCGGCGGCTCTGGTCGTAACCGGGATAGCGCGACATCGGGGTCGCGATGTGGTCGTCGATCCAGTGGTAGCCCTGCTGGTCGTGGTAGTCCGCTCCCCCGCTCGCGGCCACCGTGAACGCCCGGACGGCGGCGATCCGCGGCACACTCACGGCCGCTCGCTTTCCGGCACGCCACCGGGGAAGACCAGAATCTTGCTCGCCGTGCTCCGCCCGCGGGCCAGGTCGTCGAAGCTCTGCGGGGCCTGATCCCAGCCGACTCGGCCGTCGATGAGAGCCTCGATCCCGTCGGGGACGGTGCCGACCCACTCGGCGGTCTCCCGGAACTCGCGGGCGCTGTAGGTGAAGGAGCCGATCAGGGTCCGCTCCTGGGTGCTGACGGCATAGGCCGCCAGCTCCAGCTGCGGTGAACCCATGCCGACGAGCACGATCCGGGCGCCCAACGCGGAGACGGCCAGCGCGTCCGCCACCGTACGACTCACCCCGACGGCGTCGATCACCAACGTCGCCGGCCCGCCCAACGCCGAGGAGACCTGCGCCGCGAGATCACCCGCGGCCGGATCGATCACCGCCGCACCCAGCCGAGCACAGAGCTCCCGGCGACGAGGGCTGAGATCGGTCACGGCGAACGCACCCACAACCAGGCGCCGGACGGCCAGCAGGCATGCCTGCCCGATGGGTCCGCCCCCGATGACCAGCACCCGGTCCTCGGGAGACGGCTCACCCCGGCGCACGGCGTGATAGCCGACCGCCAGCGGCTCCACCAACGCCCCCAACTCGGCCGGCATCTCCTCGGGCAAGACGACGATGTTCCCCGCCGGCACGGCCATCCGGTCTGCGAACGCCGCCGAGATCTCCGGCGCCACCCCCAGCACGACCTTCTGCGCGCACCACTGGTCGTGCCCGGACCCGCACGCCGGACAGGAACCGCAGGACATCACCGGATTGACCGTGACCAATTGACCGATCTGCAGCCCCGTCACACCCGCTCCCAGTTCGGCGATGCGGCCGACTGTCTCGTGACCCATCACCTGACCAGGATGACGCCGACCGTTCTCGCCGGAGTAGCCGTGGAAGTCCGAGCCGCAGATGCCGGTGGCGATCACCTCGACCACCGCCTGCCCGGGCTCCGGCTTCGGCTCGGGTCGCTCCTCGACACCGATGTCGTAGTCGCCGCGCAGCACCAGCGCCCTCATGCTTTTCATATCGTGGGCGCTTCCTCAGGTTCGTCCGCGGGTCTCAGCGACCTCCTCGGCGTGCGGGATGTAGTGGGCGTCCACCTCGTCGAGGTGACCGGCCTCCACCTCGTTCGCCTTCTTGAACAACCCGGTGATGGCGAACAGGATTGCGCCCAGGATCGCCCCGAACGCGAGAGAGTACAGGCCCGCGTTGCCCCCAAGGGTCGAATTGAAGTAGCTACGCATGTTGGGCGCGAGGAAACCGCCCAGGTTGCCCAGCGAGTTGATCAAACCGATCCCGGCCGCCGCGGCGTAACCGGTCATGTACTCGGTCGGCAGCGTCCAGAAGATCGGCTGCATGGACACGAACCCTATGCAGGCCAGGCACAATCCGGCGATGGCCAGCACCGGGGTTTCACTGAGCGCGCCGGAGATGACGATCCCCAATGCGGTGACCAGCAACAGCGTGCAGCCGATCGGGCGGTGCTTGCGGGTGCGGTCGGCCAGGCCAGGGAAGAAGGCCACCGCCAACAGGCCGAAGATCCAGGGGATCGCGGTGACCAGGGAGGCTTGGAACCCCAGCTTCTGTCCGGTGATGGCCGTGACCTGGGCGGGCAGGAAGAAGGTCACGCCGTACACCGCGATCTGGATGCAGAAGTAGATCAACGCGAAATACCAGACCCGCCAGTTGCCGAGCGCCGCCCACACCTTCTGCGGTCCGTGACCCTCCGCCTTGGCGGTGTCCTCGGCCTCGACCGTCTCCACCAGGGCCTGCCGTTGGTCGTCCGGCAGCCAGGTGGCGTCCTTCGGCTTGTCGGTAAGGTAGAAGTACGCCCAGATGCCGACGCCGACGGCCAGCAGGCCTTCGATCATGAACATCCATTGGATGCCCATCAGTCCGGCGACCCCGTCCAGCTCGAGCAGACTCCCCGACAGCGGGTTGCCCAGGATGCCGGCCAGCGCGATGCCCATGTAGAAATAGCCGCGCGCGCGGCTCAGGTGCCGGGCCGGGATCCAGTAGGTGAGGAACAAGATCACGCCGGGGAAGAAGCCGGCCTCGGTGACCCCCAGCAGGAAGCGCAGGATGTAGAAGCTCGTCGGGCCCTGCACGAACATGAAGCAGGTGGCGACGATCCCCCAGCTCACCATGATCCGGGCCAGCCACCATCGGGCGCCGACCTTGTGCAACAAGATGTTGCTGGGCACTTCGAAGACGGCGTAGCCGACGAAGAACAGCCCGGCGCCGAACGCGTACGAGGCGGCGCTGATGCCGAAGCTGATCTCGAACTCCTGCTGCGCGAAGGAGACGTTGCTCCGATCCAGGAACGCGATCACGTACATCAGGAGCAGGAACGGGACGAGCCGGCGGAAGACCTTCTTGGTCGCCAGTTCGCTCAGGTCGTGCCGGCGCTTGGCAACGCCGGTCAACACGGTCTCGGACATCGATGTCTCCTTGCCGGGGGGTTGGGGGTGAGGGGGTTCTCGCTGATCAGTGCTCGTCAGTGCATGTGTTTTCCCCCGTCGATCTGCAGGGTCGCTCCGTTGACATAACCGCCGCCCTCGGAGAGCAGGAACGCGACCGTGGCAGCGATCTCCTCCGGTTGTCCGACGCGGCCGAGCGGGATCCCGGCCGACATCGATTCCTTGCGTTCGTCGGTGAGGCGACCGCCCATGATCTCGGTGTCGATCGGCCCGGGCGCGATCACGTTGACGCTGATGCCGTACGGACCGAGCTCGCGCGCACCGCCCTTGCACATCCCGATCACGGCCGCCTTCGCGGTGGCGTAAACCCCCTTGGAGAAGGTGCCGCCGCCGTCGAAGGCGGTGATCGACGATGTATTGACGATGCGGCCCACGCCTTGGGGGATCATCCGCTGAGCCGCCGCCTGGAGCATCAGGTACGAGCCGGTGACGTTGACCGCCATCACCCGCTCGAATTCCTCGACGCCACACTCGTGCAGGGTCGTCGTGCAGGGGATGCCGGCCAGATTGACCAGGCCGACGACGGGGGGCAGCTCGGCATCGATGCGGGCGAACGCTTCGGTCACCGAGGCCGCCGAGGCGATGTTGGTCGGCACGGACAACAGATTGTGGTGCCCGGCCTCGCGGAGTTCGGCTTCCACGGCGGCCAGGCCGTCGGCGTTGATGTCGATCAGGGCCACGTGCCAGCCGTTCTCGGCGAGCATCCGGGCGGTGACCCGGCCGATGCCGGCCGGACCGCCGGCGCCGGTGACCACGGCGGTGCGCTGTTCCGGCAGGTGCGGGACGGCCGAGCCGGCGAGTGTGGGAGACGTCATTGTTGCTCCTGGATCAGTGGGGGGCGGTCGGTCAATCGAGCAGGGTGGCGAGGATCTCGCGGACGTAAGCGCGGTTCTTGCCGATCACGGTGATCGCGTCACTCCCGTAGTGCTCGCACAGGAACGCCCCCGAGAAGCCGAGTTGGAGCGCCTGCCGGATCGCCGACCGGTAGTTGATGAAGCCGAAGTCCATCGGCACCGGGAAGGTCATCACCTGACCGGTGGCCGGGTCCTCGTCGCGCAAATAGTTCTTCACGTGCCAGTAATTGGCGTACGGGAGGACCTTGTCGAGCATGTCCTGGACCGGCTCGAGCGGTCGGTGCAGCCGGACGAAGTTGCCGAGGTCGGGATTCAGGCCGCAGGCGTCGTGGCCGACCTCCTCCAGGAACCGGACGGCGCTGTCGCAGGTGCCGACATAGGTGTCCTCGTACATCTCGAGGGTGATCTGCTGACCGTTGCTCGAGGCGTGCTCAGCCAATTCGCGGATCAACCCCGCCGCGCGGCTGCGGACCTCCGGGGCGTCGTCGTCCTGCCAACCCTCCTCGAGCCAGAACCACAAAGCGTGCTCCTGCTCGGGAGTCAAGGCTTGGAAGAAGCCGAAGCTGACCATCGGTACGCCCAACTCGGCCGCCACGTCGAGCAACCGATGGCTGTAGGCGAGGTAGTCAGCGCCGTGCTCGGGATCCATCACGCTGCGTCGCGAGGTGGAGATGGCCGGGATGGTCAGCCCGAACTCCTTCAGCACGCCGGAGAAGTCGGCGAGCCGCTCCGGGCTCAGATCGCCGACCCGGACCCAGGTGTCGGTGGGGTCGATCTCGGTGAAGCCGAGCCGGCTCACCACCCGGAGGTGCTTGGCCCATTCCTCCGGTTCGGCGTCGTGGATGGGGCCGCCGTGGGAGTCGGTCCCGCCGAAGGGCAACATCGCCGCCGCGATCGGCCAGTTCTGCCAAGTGAAGGGGGCGGTGTCAGGGGCGGAGTCGGTCATCGTCGACCTTTCTCGGGTGGGCTGGGAGACGCCGGGGCCGGGCCGACGTCGGCCAGCAGTTGGGCCAGTCGGGCATAGACCGTGTTGCGGTAGGCGATCAGCGGGGCCTGGTCGCCGGCGGGGGTGACGAAACCACCGCCCTGTTTGACGCCGTGCCGCCCGGCCTCGACGAGCTCGTTTAGCATCTTCGGGGCTGCGAGGCGCTTTCCGTAGTGCTTCTCGAGGGTCTGGAACCCGTCGAGGTAGACGTCCAGTCCGGCCATGTCGGCGATCGCGAACGGGCCGAAGAAGGGCAGTCGGTAGCCGAAGGTGGTTCGGACGATGATGTCGACGTCTTCCGGCGTGGCCACCCCCTCCTCGACGAGGGTGATGGCCTCCTTGAGCAGCACGTACTGCAAGCGGTTGAGCACGAAGCCGGCCTTGTCCTGGACCCGGGCCGTCAGTTTTCCGGTCCGCGGTATCAAAGCCTCGACCGCGGCGACGACGGCCTCGTCGGTGTCCGCGTGTGCGATCAGTTCGACCCCGGGGATGAAAGGGGCGGGGTTGGAGAAGTGGACACCCAGGAAGCGCTCGGGGTGCCGCAAGTCAGCCGCCAGCTCACCGATCGGCAGGGTCGAGGTGTTGGTGCCGATCACGGCGTTCGGCCGGGCCGCGTCCTCGATGCTGCGCAGCACGGGGCCCTTGATCTCGGGTCGCTCCAGCACCGCCTCCTCGATCAGGTCGGCGTCGGCCACGGCCTCGGCGACGGTGTCGGCCGCCCGGAGGTGCTGGTTCACGAGGTCGGCCGATCCGGCGACGATGAGTCCCTGCTGCTCGAAGTCGTGTGCCTCGCGGCGGAGGCGGTCGAGTTGCCGGGCGGTCAGGGCCGGGTCGGCGTCCACGATCACGACGTCCAAGCCGGCCATGGCGAAGACCTGGGCGATCCCGCCGCCCATGTACCCGGCGCCCACGACCGCGATCGTGTTGATCGGCCGGTGCTCGAGCGGTGCCGTCATCTCGGGGCCGACCCTGCTGGAATCCGGGACTGGGCGGCCGCGTCTACGAGTGCCAGGTAATTCTCCACATCCCAGGCCGCCCGGCCGACGAAGAGGCCGTCAACGCCGGGCACGGTCAGGATGTCCGCCACGTTGCTGCGGTTCACCGAGCCGCCGTAGAGGACGGCCTGGACTCGCCCGTCGAACGCTGCGATCAGCGCGGCGATCGTGGGTTCGATGTCCTCGGGCCGCGCGGGCCGACCGGCGTCACCGATGGCCCAGATGGGTTCGTAGGCGATCACCACCCGACTGAGATCGGTCACCCGGTCCAGGGCCGCACGAGTCTGAGCGACGACGAAGCGGTCCGATCCGCCGGCGCGGAAAACCTCCTCCGGCTCACCCACGCAGACCAGAGGAATCAGATCGTGCCGCAGGATCGCGTGCACCTTCCGATTGACGGTGGCGTCGGTCTCGTTGAAATGGGTACGCCGTTCGGAGTGTCCGACCTCCACGAGCCGGGCCCCGGCGTCCTTGACCTGCCGGACCGACACCTCCCCGGTCCAGGCCCCCTCATCGTCCCAGTGCACATTCTGGGCGCCCACCAGCACGTCGGAGTCCGGTCCCAAGATGTCGGCCACGGCATGGATGGCCGTGAACGGGGGGATCAGGAAACGCTGCACTCCAGGCGGTGCAGCGGTCTGGCCGACTCGAGAGGCGAATGCTGTGGCCTCGGCCAGCAGCTTGTTCATCTTCCAGCTCGTGCCGACCCAGGTCGTCACTCCGATGTTGATCATCACCCTCCAGGGACTACGCTGGCGAGGATGCTATAGGATCTATGACACAGGATCAAGGTATAGTCCGTCCGTGAGCACCATCCCTCACCCCCCTTTTCAGGCGCCGCTGACGCGCCGAGCACTGCGAGACAGTGCCTACGACCTGCTGTTGAACATGCTGCTGGACGGCTCCTTGCCGCCCGACGTGAATCTGAGCATCGACGGGCTCGCCCGCGATCTCGGGGTGTCTCCCACGCCCATCCGAGAGGCGCTGGTCCACCTGGAGCACACCGGTCTGGTCACCCGAACCGCGTTGCGGGGCTATCGCGTGGCGCCGCCGTTCACCGCTGAGCAGGTCGGTCAGCTGGTCGAGGCCCGAACGATCGTCGAGTTGGGCGCGCTCGAGCAGGCTCTCAAACACCGAGACTCCCTGATCCCGATCCTGCGCCTCGCGCACGAGCGTCACCAACGCGTCATAGCCGAGATCGACGACCGTAAACACGAACCGATCGACGAGCGCGAGCGGATCGCCGACTACCGGCGCTACTTCGACGCCGACTGGGGCTTCCACCTCGCGATCATGGAACACGCCGACAACCCGTTCATCGTCCAGTTGGCAGTCTCGCTCGGGGCCCACGTGCACCGGTTGCGCCAGACCGTCGGAGTGGGACTGACCGACTCCCACGAAGCCTCCTCCGAGCATGGCCTGATCTTGGCTGCACTGGAGAGCGGTGCCCCCGACGATCGCGTGCAGGCCGCGCTGCGGAAGCATCTTCAGGCCGTACGCTCACGATCGATCGCCGACAGTCGTCCCCAAGCGAAGGAGCTCCCGTGACCAGAGCCGGTCCCGCCGCACCGTCCCCCGCATTCTCCGGTGCGATTCCGGTGGAGCAGTTGATGGCCGGCCAACCCTCGGCGCTGGAGGTCGGCACGAACCTCGAGCAGATCCGGGCAGGCCGACGACTCGTCGTGCTCGACGATGACCCCACCGGAACCCAGAGCACCGCGGACCTGCCGGTGTTGACCAGCTGGTCGGTCGCCGACCTGCGCTGGGCGCTGCAGCAACCCACCACCGGCTTCTTCATCCTGACCAACACCCGCAGCCTGTCCGTCGCCGGCGCCACGGAGCGCAACCGCCAGATCGTCGACGCTCTCGATCAGGCGGCCCGCGCCGAGCAGGTGTCCTACGTGGTGGCGAGCCGGAGCGACTCCACCTTGCGGGGGTACTTTCCGCTGGAGACCGATGTGTTGGCCACAGAACTCGCCGCGCGCGGCACCACCATCGACGGCGTTCTCATCTGCCCGGCGTACGTCGAACCCGGACGGCTCACCGTCGATTCCGTGCATTGGACCCGCACCGACGAGGGCATGATCCCGGTCTCCCACAGTGAGTTCGCCCGCGACGCCAGCTTCGGCTACCTCCATTCCGACCTACGGGATTGGGTCGAGGAGAAGACCGGAGGGCGGATCCCCAGCTCGGAGGTCGCCCGGATCACCCTGAGCGACATCCGGACCGGCGGTCCCGACCGCGTGCGGGAGATCCTGACGGGCCTGGAGCACGGTCGCCCCGTGGTCGTCGACACCGCGACCGACGCCGACCAACAGGTGGTGGTGCTCGCCCTACTGGGCGCGGAGGCCGCCGGGAAGAACTTCGTCTACCGGATCGGACCCTCCTTCGTCCGAGCTCGCACAGGCCAGACCGCCACGCCCGGAGTGGATCCCGGGCGGCTGCGGGAGATCTTCTCCGACCTGAAAAGAGGTCTGCCCGTTGCGGCCGACGACGCTCGACCGACGACTCAGCGCGGACTGATCGCCATCGGTTCACACGTCGGGCTGACCACCCGTCAACTCGACCAGCTCCGCGGCCAGGGACGGATCATCGAGGTCGAGCTGGACGTACCCACCCTGCTCGACGACACGGCCCGCGACGACCACGTCCGCGACATCGCCGATCGGGTGGCGGCCCTCCTCCGCGAGGACCGGTCGGACAGCGATGTCGTCATCCGCACCAGCCGGACCCTGGTCACCGGCACCGACGCCGGACACAGCCTGCACATCGCCCGGACGGTGAGCTCGGCCCTGGTCCGCACGGTGCGCGAGATCGTCGCTCAGATCCGGCCGGCCTTCGTGCTGGCCAAGGGCGGCATCACCTCCTCCGACACCGCGACGGAGGGACTGGGCATCCGCCGCGCCTGGTCTCGCGGCACCATGCTGCCGGGCATCGTCTCCTTGTGGGAGCCGGTCAGCGGACTCGCGCAGGGCATCCCGTACATCGTGTTCCCCGGAAACGTCGGCGACGACCACGCCCTCGCGGCGGTGGTCGACACCCTCAGGAAGGTTTGACATGCGGTCTGACATCCACGTGGCGGTCATCGGCCTCGGCGCCATGGGGCTGCCCATGGCCACCCGGTTGGCGACGGAGTTCCCGGTCACCGGCTTCGATCCGTTCGCTCCGCGGCGAGAACTAGCCGTTGCGAGTGGCCTCGTCGCCGAGGCCACCCCGGGCGGTGCGAGCCGCGAGGCCGGGATCGCCCTGCTCGCCGTTCGTGATCAGGCCCAGGCCGAAGCGGCGCTCTTCGGGCCGGACGGCGTGGTCGAGTCGCTGCCGGCCGGTTCACCGGTGATCTTGACCAGCACCGTGGGGCCCGAAGCGGCCCGGTCGTTGGCCGACCGACTGTCCGAGACCGGCTATCCCCTCGTCGACGCTCCCATCAGCGGCGGCCCGGTGCGCGCCGGGAACGGGGACCTGCTCATCGTGGTCGGCGCCACGTCCGAGGCTCTCGCGGCCGCCCGACCGGTCCTGGACCACCTCGCCTCCACCTTGACCGTCGTCGGACCGCGCCCGGGCGACGGCCAGGCCCTCAAGGCGATCAACCAGTTGCTGGCCGGGGTGCACATCGCCGCCGCCGCCGAGGCCATCGCCTTGGCCCGGGGGCTCGGACTAGACCCGGCGGTGGTCATCGACGCCCTCTCCCAGGGGGCGGCCGGCTCGTTCATGTTCGCGGATCGTGGGCCGCGGATGCTGCAGGCCTACACGGGCAAAGCCGAAGTGAAATCCCGGGTCGACATCTTCGTGAAGGACATGGGCATCGTGACCAGCGTCGGCCGGGATTCCCACGTGCCGTTGCCACTCGCCGCCGCGGCCCAGCAGCTGTATCTGATGGCCGAGGCGGCCGGGCTGGGCGCCGACGACGACTCGACCGTGGTCACGATGCTCTCGCCTCGCCGTCCCGACGAGATCCCTTTGGACCCCGTGTGAGGATGACGTCATGGCCCCGCCGCGCACCCTGGCCGTCGTCCTGGCCGGAGGGGCCGGAACCCGACTCGAGCTGCTGACCGACCACCGGGCCAAGCCGGTGCTGCCGGTCGGAGGCACCCACCGGCTGATCGACATCCCGCTCAGCAACTGCCTGCACGCCAAGATCGGCGACGTCTGGGTGGTCCAGCAACAGCACCCGGCCACGTTGGCCGATGCGCTGGCCAACGGACGGCCGTGGGATCTGGACCGCAGCCACGGTGGCCTGCTCGTGCTCCCACCCGGTCAGGGCTCCGATCGCGCCGGCTGGCATCACGGTACGGCCGATGCGCTGTGGAAGATCGCGCCGTTGATCAAGGAGTTCGAGGCCGATGCGGTGGTGGTGCTCAGCGCCGATGCGGTCTACCGGCTGGACTACGCCGCGTTGGTCGACGACCATCTGGCGGCCGGCGCCGCCGTGACGATGGTGACCACCCGGGTCGACGACGAACCGGAGCGGTACGGGGTCGTTCAGGTCGGCCCGGACCGGGTCGTCCGCGACTACCGGTACAAGCCCGAGCAAGCGTCGGGCAACCTGATCTGCAACGAGGTGTTCGCCTTCGATCCGCGAGTCCTGGTGTCCGAGTTGGAGCGCCTGGCCAAGGCGAGCGACGAAGGGTTGGAGGATCTCGGCACCGGTTTGCTGCCCGGCCTGGTCGAGCAGGGTTCCGCGCGGGAGTACCGGTTCGACGGGTTCTGGCGTGATCTGGGTACGGTCGACGCCTATTGGCAGGCCCACATGGACTTCCTGCCGCCGCGACCGAAGTTCGCGTTCGCCGACCTGGAGTGGCCGATGATCAGCTCTCGGCTGACCCCGGCGGTGGTCTCGATCGGCCGAGGCGCGGAGCTGACCGACGTGTTGATCGGCGGCGGGGCCGAGTTGGCCGGGCAGGTGAGCGCCAGCGTGATCGGCCGGGGCGCCGTGGTGGAGAAGGGGGCCGTGGTCGAACGGTCGGTGATCCTGCCGGGATCAGTGATCCGTTCGGGCGCCGTGGTCCGCCGAGCCGTCGTCGACACCGAGACCACGATCGGCCGCAACGCGCAGATCGGCGCCGCACGCGGCGGCATCGCGCTGGTCGGTCACCGGAGACGGGTCCCGGCCGGCCGCAGGATCGGCGCGGGCGGTCGCTACCCGGCGGCCAGTTGAGTTCTCACTTCCGGACGCAGAGCTGTAGCGCGTTGGTGCTCTTCCGACTCCCGGTGTCCACCGTCACGACGAACACACACTCGAGGCCGGCGGCGATCTTCTGGCGTTCCTTCTTCGTCAACGTGACCGGTCCACGGACCGCTGGCGCAGAGTTCCGCCAGGTGAGCACCCAACTGGGCCGACCGGCCAACTTCCGCGTGGCGCTGGGCACGCCCGGATAGACGACGCGGAGGTCGGCATCCGGGGTTCCGGGCTGTTGTTCGGCCGAAATGGTGGTCTGCTCGGCGGCGATCTTGATGGCGTCGGACGCCGTCATCGACACTTTGGCCGCTGACTTGGGCATCGGGTCGGACACCAGTTCGCGATCGTAGACGATGCGGCGGGGGCTGTCGGGCGGGGCGAGCGGTTCGGGCTCGGGGGTCTTGGGGCGTGCTCTCGGGGGGAGGTGGAGGTCGGCGGTCCGCTCGGCTCGGCGGCGGGCGTAGCGCTGACGTTCGGGGAGCCCGAGCCGCATCCCGCCATCAAGGGGTAGCTGAGCGCGAGTGCGGCCAGAGCCAGACCGGGAGTAACACGCACGTCAGGTCCTACTTCGTCCATACGTCGAAGGCGGTACAACTCGAGGCAGACCGTCCCCAGCGACTCGGGTTGTCGTTGGCTCCGCTGAGAATACAGGGCATGGCGACCACAGCGCCGTTGTCCAGGCGCTGCGCTCCGAGGTGCGTTGAACGACGTCCGGGTCGTCGAACGTCCCGGGACATCGGCCTGCAGATAGCCCGTCTCCGCCATGAACTGCGGACTCCAGGGCTGACCTCCCCAGTCAGCCTTGGGATCAAAGGGTGAGGTGTACCACCCCGTGCTGCCGTCGATATTGGCCTGAAGGCAGCGACACGATGGGTTGTAGAGGACCCGGAAAGTATGTCTGATCCCGACCTGGCTGGAGACCGAGGACGTGCTGTATCGGGTGGCCAGGCCGTCGGCGGAACTGAACTGGGAGAACCAACGAAGATTGCTGCCCGCCGCGCTGCTGGTGGCGCTTCGTTCGAAACCGACCTGACCCCAGTCCTGTATTCCGGAGCCGGCGATCATCACCCAGGCGTTGCTGAAGTTGGCCAGACTGTTGTCTCCCGTACAGCGGGCACCGTCCCGCACCACGATGTAGGCCGACGCTCCGGTGAACCGCCATTCCGGCCGGCCGTTCTGGTAGTAGCCGTCGAAATAGTTGCCCGGCCCACTGCAGCGCCCGGCCGCCGAGGCCGCGGGCGGCTGGACGATGCCCCAGCAGGCGGCCAGCGCCAGGGCGATGATCCACGCCCGCACCCGTACGCCCGCTGCCATACCGCCCTGCTTTCTCACGACCCTGTAGATGTCACGCCAGAAACCTGCTCTCCGGCGAGATAGACCCGCCGAACCGATCGCAGGTCAGCGATGTCCCGGTGGGGATCTCCGTCGACGATGACGAAGTCGGCATCGTAACCAGCGGCGATCCGGCCTTTGCGCGCGCCCAGCCCGATGGACTCCGCGGCCAGCGCAGTCGCCGAGGTCAGGGCGGCCACGGGGTCGGCCCCACCGCGCACCAAGGCCTCGAGCGAGATGGCCATCATGCCGTGCGGCTTGGCCGAGCCGACGCCCGCGTCGCTGCCGGAGATGATCCGGACGCCGGCGGCCAGCAGTCGCGCCGCCTGCTCGGCGGCGGTGCTCATGACCAACTCCGGAGTCAGCCCGCGTCGGTGCAGCAGGTCCCGGATGGCCGGCGGCGGGGTGAGCACGGTCGTCTGCCCCAACGTCGGGCACACCGTGATCGCCTCTCGGCGCAGCCGGCCGACCGTCGGCTCCGGCAGGCCCAGGCCGTGCTCGGTCATCCCGGTTCCGTGCTCGATCCCGTCGACCCCGGCCCGGATGGACTGCTCGACGGCGACCAACGGATGCGCGTGGGCGGTGATCGGAAGGCCGAGCCGATGGGCCTCGGCGACGACCACCTCGAGTTCGTGATCGGTGAACTGGCCGTCGACCACATTGCTGCCCACGGTGGTGAAGCCGCCGCTCGCCATGATCTTCACGACGTCGACTCCCCGCTCGGCCCGCTCGGCCACCGCCGCCCGCAGCTCGACCTCCCCGCTCACCTCGCCGCCCATGTTCCAGCAGTGGCCCCCGATACTGGTCAGCGGCGGTCCGGCGGCAAGCACGGTCGGCCACCACCCGGGCTTCCCGGCGTCGCGCCAAGCGACGACGGCGAAGCGGCGGTCACCGAGGTCGCGCACGGTGGTGACTCCGGCCGCCAGCGAGCTCCGCAACCCCTCCTCGATGACGACCGACAGCTCGGCGTCGTCGTAGGTCTCGAGTCGGTCCAGCGCCCCCTCCCGCCCGTCCCCGCAGAGATGCACGTGCGCATCCACCAGGCCGGGCAGCAGCGTGCCGGGCACGTCGTCGACCTCCGCCTCGGCGGGCGCCGGAGCGTGGCCTGACTCGACCCCGACGATGCGGCCGCGCTCGATCAGGACGAGCGCTCCATCGGGCCGCCACCGGTGCCCGTCGAACGCGCGCGGTCGCGCGGATCCCGTGCATGGGCGCGAACCGCTCAGACCGACGAGACCGGCGCAGCTGCTGAGCAGCTACGCCGGTCTCGTCTGTTCGACTTGCGGGTGCCTACTTCACGCCACCCGCGGTGAGGCCCGCCACGATCCGGCGCTGGAAGATCAGCACCGCGATCAGCAGCGGAACGGTCACGATCACACCGGCGGCCATGATGGTGCCGTACGGAGTGTCGAAGCCGGTGGTGCCGGTGAACTTGCTGATCGCCACCGTCGCCGTCTGCATCTGGGCGTCCTGCAGGAACGTCAGCGCGATGAGGAACTCGTTCCACGCGCCGATGAACACGATGATCGCCGTGGTGAACACACCCGGAGCCGCCAGCGGCAGGATGACCTTCCGGAACGCGACGCCCGGGGTGCAGCCGTCGACCATGGCCGCCTGCTCCAACTCCACCGGGAGCTGCTTGAAGAAGGCCGTCAGATTCCAGACCGCCAACGGCAAGCCGAAGCTCAGACCCGGCAGGATCACCGATTGGTAGGTGTTGATCCAGTACGGGAACCAGGTGAACGGATCCGTCGAGGAGAACATCTTCAGCAGCGACGGCAGCAGCACGACCAACGGGAACATCGAGCAGGCCATGATCACCCACAGCACCACGCCCTTGCCCCGGAAGTTCAGCCGAGCCAACGCGTAGGCCGCGACGATGCCGAACAGCAGCGTCGAGCACCGTGGTCACCCCGGAGACGATGATCGAGTTGACCAGCGACCGGCCGAAGTTGTTGCCGGCGGCGAAGACGCCCTGCGTAGTTGGCGAACGAGACCGGGTTGGGGACGAACTCGGTGCTGCGGCCCTCGGTGGGCAGCCGCAGCGAGGAGACCACCATCCAGTAGAACGGGATGATGCAGTAGAGCACGATCACCGCCATGCCCACGTAGGAGGCGATCATCCCGATCCGAGCCTTCGGGCTCTGCTTGGGATGGGCGAGCTTGTAGATCTCGTCGTCGGGAGTGTGCTCTTCGGTGGTGGCGGTGGTTGAGGTCGACATCAGTGCGCCCCTCCCATCAGCTCCACGCCCTGCGCGGGAATGGCCGTGGCGTCATCTTTGTCCTTCTTCTTTTTCTTCTTCGGCATCCCGGAGTCACCGATCACGTCGGCCCCGAGGAGCTTGACGAAGAGGAACGCCACCAGCAGCACGTAGATGAACAGGATGATCGCGTACGCCGCCGCCGGCCCGTACCGGTTCTGGTTCGCCTCCAGATACGGAGAAGATGGACAGCGTCTCCACCCGGTACTTGCCCGGGCCGATCATGCCGTAGGGCAGGTCGAACATCCGCATGGTGTCGAGGGTGCGGAACAGCACCGCGACCACCAGCGTCGGCTTGACCATCGGCAGCGTGATCTGGGTGAACTGCTTCCAGGCGTTCGCCCCGTCCACCTTCGCCGCCTCGTAGACCTCGGCCGGGATGGTCTGCAGACCGGCCAGGGTCAGCAGGCCGATGAACGGTGCCGTCTTCCAGACGTCGGCGATGACGACCGCCCAGAAGGACGCGCCCGAGTCGGCCAACCAGAGGATCTGCCGCCCGAGGATCACGGTTCATCACGCCGGCCTCGTCGAAGATGAGCTTCCACATCAGCGCGGACACGATGGTCGGGATCGCCCACGGCACCAAGATGCCGGCCCGGACGATGCCGCGGCCCCGGAAGGCCTTCGACATGATCAGGGCCATCGCCACGCCGAGGACGGTCTCGAAGAGCGACGCAGACGATGGTGAACAAGGTGGTGTTGATGAAGGCGTTCCAGAACCGGTCCATCGAGCCGTAGGAGCCGATGACGGTGTTCTGACCGGCGAAGATGTCGGTGTAGTTCTTCAGCCCGACGAAGGTCTCGCCCTGGGCGATGAGGCCCGTGTTCGGGTCGACGCCGGAGTTGGCCTGGAAGAACGACTCACGGATCGACAGCAGCACCGGGATGCCGGCGACGACGATGATGATGAGCAGGGTGGGTGCCATCAGGATCCAGGCGAGCCGGCCCTGACCGTCGCTGAGCGCGTTCTTCTTGTGCTTGTGCCCGTCGCCGGCAACTCCGGACCCGGGTCTCTTCTCCACAGTGGCTGTGGCCATTGCCTACCCCTATCTCACACCTGGAGATTCCAGCGCAGCCCAACCGGTTGCGCTGGAATCCCACTCTGGTGTGCTCAGCCTTACTGGGTCAAGGACTCCAACTTGGTCTGCAGCCGTTGAGGGCCGCATCGGGTGCCGTCTGGCCCTGCAGGGCGCTGTAGGCAGCGTCCTGGATGGCCAACGTGACGTCACCGTACTTGACGGCGATCGGCCGCGGCTTGGCGGTCTCGATCGACTTCTTCAGGATCGGCATGTACGGGAACTTCTTGATCAGCTCCGGATCGGAGTACAGCGACTCCGCGTCGGCGCGCGCCGGACTGGCCAAGCAGGTTGGCCTTCATGCTCCTCGACGCTGGCATGAACTTGAGCCACTTGGCCGCCGTGCCCTTGTTCTCGGCGTTGGTGGCGATGCCGTAGCTGTGACCGCCCAGGCTGGAGACGCCCGGGCCGTCTTGACCCGGCAGCGGGGCGACGTCGAACTTGCCCGCGATCTTGGACGAACCGTCGTCCTTGTTGCGCCAGCGCGTAACGTATGCCGGCCAGTTCCGGTGGAAGATCAGCGTGCCGTTCTGGAACGCCTGCCGGCCCTGCTCCTCTTGCCAGGTGATGGCGCCCTTCGGGATGTGCCGTCCTTGAAGCCGTTCGACCAGGAAGTTCAGGCCCTCGGTGGCCTCCGGCGTGTTGACGTCGGCTTGCCGTCGGCGTCCGGTGATCGACGCCACCGGCGGAGTCGACGGCCTCGGCGAAGTTCACCGTCAGGCCCTCGTACTTCTGGTACTGACCGGCGTAGCAGTCCAGCTTGTCGTCGTTCTCGCCGGCCTTGATCTTCTCGCAGGCGGCCTTCATCTCGTCCCAGGTGGTGGGCGGCTCGAGCTGGTACTTGTCCAGCAGGTCCTTGCGGTAGTACAGCATGCCGCCGTCGGAGGTCGTCGGGTACGCGTACAGCTTGTTGAAGTAGGTGGCGCTGTCGACCGTGGGCTTGAGAAACCTGTCGGTCGGGAACTGGTCGGCCGGCAGCGGCACCACGTACCCGTTGGCGCGCGAACTCCGACGGTCCAGACCACGTCCACGCTGATCGACCGCCATCTTGGCGTTCTTGATCTGGGTGTTCTGGATCATCTGCTGGCGCTGCTGGTCGGCGTTGTCCGGCAGCTCTTGCAGGGTGACCGTCTCCCTCGGGGTTCTGCGGCGTTGAACTCGTGGCCAAGTTCTTCGTGGTCCCCGACTGGTGTCTTTGCCCTGCCAGATGCTCGATAGGCACCCTGTCTTGGTGAGATCGACGGCAGCACCTGAGGCTGCGGGGGCTGCGCCTCCGCCACCACCGCCGCCACAGGCGGCCGCCACGAGAAGGGCGGTGAGCGACGCGCCGACGATGGCGACGCGACGCGTTGATCGAACGAATGTCATACAAGCCTCACTTCGTTGTAGAGGCACCCTTCCGTGGTGCCACCTCGTCACACTAGATGTCTGCTGCCACAGATCGGCAACTCTTCTCACAGAACGTTCAGATTCGTTATAGATGGCTAACACACTGAACGGGTTCAGTAGAAGAGCCACTACAGGTACAGTCCGGTTTTTCCATCTTCGAGTCGTTCGGCGGCCACGGCGTGCAGATCACGCTCGCGGAGCAGCACGTAGTCCTTGCCTCGTACCTCCACTTCTGCTCGTTCATCAGGGTCGAACAACACGCGGTCGGCCATCTGCACGGTGCGCACTCCCGGGCCGACCGCCACCACCCGGGCCCAGGCAAGCCGGCGGCCCATGGCCACGGTCGCGGGAATGACGATGCCCCCGCCGCTTCGGCGCTCACCGGTCTCACCCTCGGTGGAGACGAGCACCCGATCGTGCAGCATCCGGATCGGCAGAGCCTCCTGCTTGGGCACCGGCTCAGCCGCCCCTCCCGCGCCGGGCCAGCGAGCGGACGATCACCATGAAGGCGATCCCGCCGACCGCGGCCACTGCGATGACCACCACCCGGTCGGTGCGGAGATCGCCGCGCGCGTTGAACACCAGCGATTTCGCCGTCTCGACTTGAGTGTTGACGAACGCCTTGAGCTGGTCGATCGAGCGCTGCTTGATCCGGTTGGGGTGGACCTCGTCGATCAGTGTCTCCATCGAAGCCGCCAGGCGGTGCCGAGTGGCGGTGACGTCGGCTTCGATCTGGGACGGGTTGCGGGTCGGCGACGTCGTCTTCGGAGCTTGATCCTTGGGGGCCGGGTCGTTGGCTGCCACGTCTCTCCTTCATCCTCTGGAGGAGGATCCTCGGCGGCAAGCGTATTGCAGGCGTTTCGACGCTCGGCAGCAGAGTCGGTGGCGAGTCCAGTCGGACGTGAGTGGCTGGTTAGGGTGAGGTTCATGGTCACTCGTCTCTCAACCGGGGATCCCGCGCCGCCCTTCACCCTGCCCGACGGGCACGGCGAGTCGCACGCGCTCAGCGACTACGCCGGTCAGCGCGTCATCGTCTACTTCTACCCGGCGGCCATGACGCCTGGATGCACCACGCAGGCCGTCGACTTCACAGCCGCTCTGACCGAGTTCAGCGGGGCGGGAATCCGCGTTCTGGGCATCTCGCCGGATTCGCCCGGCAAGCTGGCGAAGTTCGAGCAGAAGGAGTCGGTGACCTTCCCGTTGCTGGCCGATGAGGACAAGAAGACGCTGAACGCCTACGGCGCGTACGGCGAGAAACTGCTCTACGGCAAGCGCGTCGAAGGCGTGATCCGGTCGACCTTCGTCGTCGACGTCGACGCCGACGGAGCCGGGACAATCGCCATCGCTCAGTACAACGTGAAGGCCGCCGGTCACGTGGACAAGCTGCGCCGCGAGCTGAGTGTCTGAAGGGGTCCTTCTAGTGCCGTGACAGAGTAGTCACGCCAGATCGGGTCTCCGGACCGATCTGCGGCCGAGCAAAGCGAGCCAATCAGATAGAGCCGGAGTGGTGGAACTGGTAGACACGCAGGATTTAGGTTCCTGTGCCTTTGGCGTGAGGGTTCGAGTCCCTTCTCCGGTACTGCGCTAACTCAGGTCTGCTCGCGCACGCCTGCGCTCAAGACGTCGCCTTCCTCCTCGATCGCAGACGAAAAGCGTGTCTGCTCCTCGTCGTGCAGGCGACGCCGCGCAGGCTAACGACGCTCGCAGACGACGCTGCGCTAACGACGCTCGCAGAGCGTTGTCCTACTCGCGCACGCTCCGCGCCCAAGAGGTCGCTCTACTTAGGGGTTCTGGGCGACGCCCTCGTCGGCTGTGGCGTCACCCTCGGCACCGCGACCGGCGGCGGTGATCGCGGCGTACGTGGCGCCGGCGATCGCGGCCCCGATCAGTGGTGCGACGATGAACAGCCAGACCTGCGCCAGAGCCGCCCCGCCGGCGAACCAGGCCACCCCGAGCGAGCGGGCCGGGTTCACCGAGGTGTTGGTGACCGGGATGCTGACCAGGTGGATCAGGGTCAAGCCCAAGCCGATGGAGATGGGGGCGAAGCCCTTCGGCGCCCGGTCGTCGGTGGCCCCCAGGATGATGTACAGGAAGATCGCGGTCAGCAACACCTCGATCACCAGACACGCCAACAAGCCGTAGCCGCCGGGTGAACGGTCGCCGTAGCCGTTGGTGGCGAAACCACTCTCCACCGCGTTGAAGCCGCTCTGGCCCGACGCCACCAGCAGCAAGATCGCCCCCGCCGCCGTCCCCGCCACCACCTGGGTGATCACGTACGCCGGCAGATCCTTCCAGGCGAACCGTTTCGCGATGGCCAACCCCAGCGACACCGCCGGGTTGAAATGGCCCCCGGACACGTGCCCGAACGCAAACGCGCCCGTCAACACCGTGAGCCCGAACGCCAACGACACCCCGACGAAGCCGATCCCCAACTGAACCGGATCCGGAGCCGGACTCAGGAACTTCGCCGCCAGGACGGCACTGCCACAGCCACCGAACACCAGCCAGAACGTGCCTAGGAATTCGGCGCCCAGCTTGGCCGAGAGTGGTGGATCCTGCATGGCTCTCCCTGAAGTATCCGCTCGCCCTCCGCGAGCTAATTTGCCGCACTCTAATTGCTGGTCCGGGCTGGAAGGAACAGAGCGCGCCGCAAGTCAGACGGCGAGTTCTGATCTTCGCCGATACGTGACGAAGGCGTAACCCGATCGGTCCTCTCGCGCCGTCTCGGCCCAGTCCCCGGCGTCGATGTGCGGGAACCTCACCTCGCCCTCCGGTATCGCGTCGACCTCGGTGATCTCCAACCGGGTGAGGGCGTCCCAGGCGGCCCGGTAGATGTCTCCGCCCCCGGCGACGAAGACCGTCTTCGGAGCCATGGCGGCGGCCGATCGCAGCGCCGCCTCCACCGAAGACACGACCTGCACGCCGTCGTTGCGCCAGGCCGGATTCCGGGTGACCACGAGGGTGGTTCGCCCGGGTAGGGGTCGGCCGATGGAGTCGAAGGTCTTGCGACCCATGACCAGCACCTGGCCCATCGTCAGCCGCTTGAATCGTTGCCAGTCCTCGCTGATCCGCCACGGGATGTCGCCGCCGGCGCCGATCACGCCGTTACGCGCAACCGCGGCGATGGCCACGAGTTCCGGAGTCACCATCGGTCGAATTCGCCGCTAGACGGCGATCGGGGCCTTGATCGAGGGGTACGGGTCGTACGCCTCCACGGAGATGTCGGCCAGCTCGAACCCGTCGATGTGGCGAACCGACGGGTTGAGGCGAAGGGTGGGCAGCGGCCGCGGGTCGCGGTCCAACTGAATATCAGCCTGCTCGACATGATTCAGGTAGAGATGGGCGTCGCCGAGCGTGTGGACGAAATCGCCGGCCTCCAAGCCGCAGACCTGGGCCACCAGGTGGGTGAGGAGAGCGTAGGAGGCGATATTGAAGGGAACGCCCAGGAAGACGTCGGCGGAGCGCTGGTAGAGCTGGCAGGACAGCCGGCCGTCGGCGACGTAGAACTGGAACAGCGTGTGGCAGGGCGGGAGCGCCATCTGATCCAGGTCGCCGACGTTCCAGGCGCTGACCAGATGGCGACGGGAGTCGGGAGTGGCCTGGATGGAGGCGATCACCGCGGCGATCTGGTCGACGTGCCGGCCGTCCGGCGTGGGCCACGACCGCCACTGGTAGCCGTAGATGGGCCCCAACTCACCGGTCGCGTCCGCCCACTCGTCCCAGATGGTGACTCCGTGCTCGTGCAGCCAGGAGACGTTGGTCGAGCCGCGCAGAAACCAGAGCAGTTCGGCGACGACGGAACGGACGTGTACTCGCTTGGTGGTGAGCAGGGGAAAGCCTCGACTCAGGTCGAATCGCATCTGATGACCGAACACGCTCAGGGTGCCGGTCCCGGTGCGGTCGTGTTTGGCCACCCCTTCGGTACGCACCCGGCGCAGCAGGTCGAGGTAGGTCTTCACCGCTCTCCCCTCCTCGCACTCGTTCCTGCTTCGCGTTCGGCCGCCGGCAACAGATCGGCCAGCACCTCCACGATGGCCCGTACCGCCCGCCCCCGGTGGCTGATCTCGTCCTTTGCGGACGAGTCCAGCTCCGCCGTGGTCAAGGTGTTGCCGTCCGGGACGAACAGCGGGTCGTAGCCGAATCCATTCTGGCCCCGCGGAACGTCGGTCAGCCGACCGGACACCTCGCCACGCCGGGTGGCTTCGCCGTCGGACCAGACCAGCGCCATGGCGCAGACGAAGGCCGCCGTCCGACGCTCGGCCTCGACGTCAGCCAACTGCCGCAGCAACAGGTCGAGGTTGTCCTGGTCGCTGGCGGTCGGGCCGGCCCAGCGCGCCGAGCGGACGCCCGGCATGCCGTTCAACATGTCGACGGTCAGCCCGGAGTCGTCGGCCAATGCCGTCTGTCCGGTGGCCCGGAAGCAGGCCCGCGCCTTGATCAAGGCGTTTCCCTCGAAGGTCGACTCGGTCTCGGCCGGTTCTGGATAGGGCGTCACGTCCGCCAGACCGAGCACCTCCACCTCCGGGAGTGCGGCGGTCACGATCCGCTGCAGCTCGGCCAGCTTCTTGGCGTTGTGGGTCGCCAAAACGACTTTCACTCCCCGAGTACCTGCTGCTGCAGCTCGGTCAGCCGGGCGCAGCCGGAGGCTCCCAGGTCGAGCAGCTGGTTCAACACGTCCCGGTCGAACGGGGTCTGCTCGGCGGTCCCCTGGAGTTCGATGAAGGTGCCGCGACCGCTCATCACCACATTCATGTCCACATCGGCGCCGGAGTCCTCGGTGTAGCAGAGGTCCAGCATCGGCTCGTCCCCCACGACCCCGACCGAAACCGCCGCGACCGAGTCCGACAGCGGCTCGCCACTGAGCAGGTTGCGCTCACGGAGCCAGGAGACCGCGTCGTGCAGCGCGACGTACGCGCCGGTGATCGAGGCGGTACGGGTGCCGCCATCGGCCTGCAGCACGTCGCAGTCCAGCACGATCGTGTTCTCCCCCAGGGCGGCGTAATCCAACACCGCCCGCAGACTTCGGCCGATCAGCCGGCTGATCTCGTGGGTCCGGCCGCCGATCCGTCCCTTGACCGACTCCCGGTCCGAGCGGGTGTTGGTCGCCCGGGGCAGCATGGCGTACTCGCTGGTCACCCAGCCGAGTCCGGATCCCTTCCGCCAGCGCGGTACGCCCTCGGTGACCGAGGCCGCCACCAGCACGCGCGTCGAGCCGTACTCGACGAGGACGGAGCCCTCCGCCTGCTCCAGCCAGTTACGGGTGAACCTGATCTCGCGCAGTTCGTCGGGCCGGCGTCCGTCAGGTCTGCTGGTCACCGGGTCAGGCTAACGGCCGAACCGCACCGGGCTCGATCCTCCACCGCGCGCCGGACACCGCAATGGTCAACGGACCGGCGAAGTGCGGCTCGGCTTCCGCCAGCACGTCCGCACTGTCGTGCCAGGGAGGAATGTGGGTGATCAGCACCGAATCGACGCCGGCCTCCGCGGCGATCTCGCCGGCCTGGCGACCGGACAGGTGCAGGTCCGGCGCGTTGTCCGGGTGATCACGGAAGGCCGACTCGATCAACAGCAGATCGGCGCCACGGGCCAACTCGACCAGCGCCGGGTTGGGCCCGGTGTCGCCGGAGTAGACCAGGACCGCGCCGGTGGCCGTCTCGGTGACGCGGGTGGCGTAAGCGGGCGTCGGGTGCCGAACCTCCGCCGTACGGACGGTGAACGGGCCGATCTGTTGTTCGGACGACCAGTCCCGGTAGTCGAAGTGCCGCTCCAGCTGAGGCTCCTCCGGCGTGACTTCGCGTTGGCTGGGGGGCGGCGCGGCGTAGGCCCGGGCGATCCTCTCGGCGGTGCCCGGCGGCCCGTACACCGGCAGGCGGGGGTACGGGGCGGTCGGCGAATAGGCCGCGGCGACGTAGAGGGCGCACAGATCGAGGCAGTGATCGGGATGCAGATGGCTGAGGCCCACCGCGCCGATGGCGGAGGGGTGCAGGTAGTTGTACAACGCGCCGAAGGCGCCGGGCCCGATATCGAGAACCAGGGAGAACGTCGCCCCCGCCTCCTCCGCCTGGACGAGATAGCAGGAGGCAGGCGACGTCGGTCCCGACACCGAGCCGCTGCAGCCGACGACGGTGAGCAACATGGATTGAGTCGAGTTCAGGCGAACTGCTCGGCGGATACCACCAGGCCGCTGACCAGGCGCCCGGCGATGCCCTCGAAGGCGGCCGGGCTGCCGGTGGTCAGGTAGCGGTGACGCGCGGTCCGGGGGTCGTCATGGGTGAGCCGGCGGCGGGTCAGCACGGCGTACGCCTCCTGGGCGCAGGCGTCGGCACTGGACACGAGCGTCACCTGGTCGCCGAGAACGTACGAGATGACGCCGGAGAGCAGTGGGTAGTGCGTACAGCCGAGGATCAGAGTGTCGATCTCGGCGTCCCGGAGCGGAGCCAGATACTGCTCGGCGCAAGCCAGCAATTCGGGCCCACCGGTCACGCCCGCCTCGACGAACGGTACGAATCGCGGGCAGGCCGCCGTGATCAACTCGAGGTGGGGTGCGGCGGCGAACGCGTCGTCGTAGGCCAGCGAGGTGGCGGTGGCCTGGGTGCAGATCACCCCGACCCGGCCTCGCCGGGTGGCGGCCACCGCCCGGCGGGCCGCCGGCAGGATCACCTCGACCACCGGCACCGAGTAGCGCTCGCGGGCGTCTCGGAGCACCGCGGCGCTGCCGGAGTTGCAGGCGATGACCAGCAGCTTGACGCCCTCGTCGACCAGCCGGTCCAGACACTCCAGGGCGTACTCCCGCACGCTGGCGATGGGCTGCTCCCCGTACGGTGCCCGGGCCGTGTCACCCAGATAGACGATGTCCTCGTATGGCAGCTGCTCCATCACCGCCCGCGCCACGGTGAGACCCCCGAACCCGGAGTCGAAGATGCCGATCGGCGCTTCGGTTCCGGCGATCATGACGGTCACCCTACGGGAGGTCGAGCGAAGCGAGCGTCCGAAGCGAAGCGAGGACAATCAAACACGCGTGACGCGCCGTGGTCCGCTGAGGAGGAGTGAGCGGACAACGCTTTTCCGTCCGCGAAGGACGACGAAGCGGCCCACGTAAAGCCCGTCACGCCCAAACTTGGGTGTCGAAGAAGTCTTCGCTGGCGTCGAGGTCGGCGGTGTACGCGCCGGTGGAGAGGTACTTCCAGCCTCCGTCGCAGATGATCAACACGATGTCGGCGGACTCGCCGGCACGCTCGGCCCGGGTGGCCTGGGCCAGGGCGGCGTGCAGGATCGCACCGGTGGAGAGGCCGGCCCAGATGCCTTCGCGGTCGAGCAGTTCCCGGACCCGGCGGACGGCGTCGCGGGAGCCCACCGAGAAGCGCGAGGTGACCAACGTGGCGTCGTAGAGCTCCGGAACGAAACCTTCGTCGATGTTGCGCAGCCCATAGACCAGTTCGCCGTAGCGGGGCTCGGCGGCAATGATCTTGACTTCGGGCTTCTGCTCGCGGAAGAAGCGGCCGATGCCCATCAGCGTGCCCGTGGTGCCCAGTCCGGCCACGATGTGGGTGATCGCGGGCAGATCCTCGAGGATCTCGGGCCCGGTGGTCAGGTAGTGCGCCTCGGCGTTGGCGGGATTCCCGTACTGGTACAGCATCACCCAGTCCGGATGGGCCTCGCCCAACTCCTTGGCGAGGGCAACAGCGGCGTTCGATCCGCCGGCGGCCGGTGAGGAAACGATCTCGGCACCCCACATGGCCAGGACCTGTTTGCGCTCTACGGAGGTGTTCTCCGGCATCACGCAGATCAGCCGGTACCCGGCCAGCTTCGCCGCCATCGCCAACGAGATCCCGGTGTTACCGCTGGTCGGTTCCAAGATCGTGGCCCCGGGCCGCAGCCGGCCATCGGCCTCGGCCGCGCGGATCATGGCGAGGGCGGCCCGGTCCTTGATCGAGCCGGTGGGGTTGCGGTCCTCGAGTTTGGCCCAGAGCCGGACACCGTCGCTCGGCGACAACGCGGGCAGGCCGACCAGTGGGGTGTGGCCGACCGAATCAGCCAGCGAGGCGTAGCGGGTCACGCGACGGCTGGACCTCAGCCGCCGGCGACGGCCGGAAGAACCACGACGACGTCCCCGTCGGCGGTCGGCGCCTCGAGCCCGCCGGAGAACCGCACGTCCTCGTCATTCACGTAAACGTTGACGAAGCGGCGCAGGGCGGCCTGATCGACGATTCGTTCCTTGAGGCCAGGATGCCGGGCCTCGACGTCGTCGATGACTTGGAGCAGGGTCGTGCCATCACCTTCGACGGTCTTCTCCCCGCCGGTGTAGCTGCGCAGAATCGTCGGGATCCGCAGTTCTACGGCCATCGGTGTATCTCTCCTCGTCAAGTGACATTCTCCGGCACAACGCCAAGGCCGATCGGTTCATTCCGACACTGCTCGCCGCAGGGGCCCGAGTTCGCTTCGCTCACGCCATACATTCCGACACTGCTCGCCGCAGGGGCCCGAGTTCGCTTCGCTCACGCCATACATTCCGACACTGCTCGCCGCAGGGGCCCGAGTTCGCTTCGCTCACGCCATACATTCCGACACTGCTCGCCGCAGGGGCCCGAGTTCGCTTCGCTCACGCTGTCTCTTCCGTGAGCTGGATCTCCTCCTCGGTCACGATCCCGTCCAGAATCCTGAACGAGCGCACCTCCGTCGGCCCGGCGGCTGGACCGGACTCGGCCACGGAGACCAGCAGGTAGTGGGCCTGCGGCTCGGCCGCCAGCGAGATGTCGGTGCGCGAAGGGTAGGCCTCGGTCGCGGTGTGGGAGTGGTAGACGACGATGATCTCCTCGTCCCGGCTGATCAGCTCCTTGTGCAGGGCAAACTGCTCCTGGGGATCGAAGCGGAAGAAGGTCGGCGAGCGGTCGGCGTTGATCATGCGCACCAGCCGGGTCGGCCGGTCGGAACCCTCCGGCCCGACGACCACACCACACGCCTCGTCGGGGTAGTCCTCCCGGGCGTGGGCGATCATCTCGTCGACCTGAGCTCGGGCGATTCTCAACACGTCGGCCAGGGTAGGTGCGTGCTCGCAGGGATCACCGCCCTCTCGGAGTCTGAGAAGTCGCCGCCGCCGGCATCGTGTAGCGAGACGCGCCGTAGTCGAGCCCGAAGGCAACACGATCCTGCCAAAGGCGGCGAGGAGTCAGACCGCTGAGATCAACGTCTCCTGGGCGAAGCCGAGCCAGTCGTAGACGCTGACCATGAAGGCCCGTGGGTCCTCATCGGGCAGCATCGCCAGTTCATCGGCCGATTCGGCATCGGTGATGCCGAGCCGGGTGCCGACGGCCAGCCGCAAGCTGGTGAGGGTCCGCAACCAGACGTCGACTTCGCTCATCGGGATCCGGATCTCGTGTCGGCCCTCGTCGGTGGCCTGCAGGCGGTCCAGGACCACGGTCGCGTCGGTGATCTTCTTGACCTTCAGATCTCGTTCGGTGAAACGCCGGAAGTCCGACGAGGCCGCCGCGTCGTGCGGATAGGCGTCCGGGAACAACCGTCGCAGGACCGGGTCCTCTGCGGCTTCGGGTTGGTCGGGATCGCTGGTCAGGTCGCGCGACCACTCCTCGAAGGGATCGCTGGCGGCCTCCGGCTCGGCGAACCCGTCCGGATCGCCCTCGGAGACCATTTCGACGAGTTGGCCGACCAGGGAGGTCAAGAGTTCGACCTCGTACGCGTTCAGCTGGGTGGCCACGGCGCCCGCCTTGCGGCGGAACTTCTTCATCGAGTGCGGTCCCCTGTCATCGGTCCGACTTGTCGAGTGTGGCCCAGAGACCGAATTCGTGCATGGCCGTCACGTCCCGCTCCATCTCCTCGCGCGAGCCGTTGGAGACGATGGCCTTGCCCTCGTTGTGCACGGACAGCATGAGCCGCTGCGCCTTCGACTTCGAGTAGTGGAAGTACGTGACGAAGACGTGCGTCACGTACGACATCAGATTCACCGGGTCGTCCCACACGATGGTGACCCAGGGGGTTTGCGCCGTCGGTTGCTCGACACTTTCTTCCTGCGGACGCTCGACGACCGCGGTGCCCCCCGCGGGATCGACCGTCCCGCCGTCCGTCGCCGTCATGGGGTCATTCTCGCAAACGACCGCCGCCGGTTGGCCGCGGACCGAAGGCGAGGCGAACGCTAGGTTGAGGAACGTGGCGGGAGCGGCGTGGGGTCCGAGTGAGGTCCCGACAACGGCCCTGCTGACCGATCACTACGAGCTGACGATGCTGCGGGCGGCGTTGACGGCCGGAACGGCGACGCGTCGCAGCGTCTTCGAACTGTTCACTCGGCGACTGCCGCCAGGTCGTCGATACGGTGTCGTCTGCGGGGTGGGCCGTGCCCTCCGGGCCCTCGGGGCCTTCCGCTTCGACGACGAGGCCCTCCGGTTCCTCACCGATACCGATGTCGTCGATTCCCGTACGGCGGACTGGCTGGCCGACTATCGGTTCCACGGCGACATCTGGGGCTACCCCGAGGGCGAGGTCTACTTCCCGGGATCGCCGTTGCTTGTGGTCGATGCCAGTTTCGCCGAGGGCGTGGTGTTGGAAACGCTGCTGCTCAGCATCTACAACCACGATTCGGCGATTGCGGCCGCGGCGTCCCGGATGATCACCGCCGCCGGCGATCGACCCTGCATCGAGATGGGGTCCCGGCGGGCCCAGGAGCTGGCCGCGGTGGCGGCGGCTCGGGCCGCCTACATCGTCGGGTTCGCGGCTACCAGCAATCTGGAGGCGGGCCGCCGGTACGGAGTTCCGACGCGCGGCACCTCGGCCCACTCCTTCACCCTGCTGCACGCCAGCGAATCGGAGGCGTTCGCGGCCCAGATCGCCGCTCTGGGTGAGGGCACCACGTTGCTGGTGGACACCTACGACGTGATGGCCGCGATCCACACCGGGGTGGAATTGACCTCTGGCCGCCTGGGCGCTGTCCGGCTGGACTCCGGTGACCTCGGCCTGTTGGCCAGCCAGGTACGGCAACTGCTGGATGCGCTCGGGGCGGAAGAGACCAAGATCGTGGTCACCAGCGACCTGGACGAGTTCGCGATCGCCGCCCTGTCCTCGGCGCCGGTCGACAGCTACGGCGTGGGCACCGCCCTGGTCACGGGAAGCGGCCATCCGACGTCGGGCTTCGTCTACAAGCTGGTGGCCCGGGCCGACGACGAAGCCGTCGACGCGCCACTGGTCGCGGTGGCCAAGAAGAGCACCGACAAGGTCAGCGTCGGCGGTCGCAAGTACGCCCGGCGCCGACTCTCCGACGGCGGCGTCGCCGAGGCAGAGCTGATCGGAGTCGGCCGTCCCTCCGAGAGCGATCATCATCACCGCGACCTGTTGGTCCCCTTGGTGCGAGAAGGCAGGATCATCGGAGAGGAGACGCTGATCGCTGCCCGGGAGAGGCATGCGCGTTCCCGGTCGGAACTGCCGATGGACGCCATGAAGATGTCACCCGGTGACCCGGTGATCGACACTCACTACGTCGACGAGTCCGGTCAGCTGTCCAACCCGTACAGCGGCAGCAAACCGGTCAGTACATTCGAAGGGTGATCAACTGGACTGCCGACAGCATCCCCACCCAGGCCGGGCGGACGGTGATCGTCACCGGCGCGAACAGCGGACTCGGACTGGAGACCAGCAAGGCCCTGGCCGCCGCCGGGGCCCGGGTCGTCATGGCGGTCCGCGACACCGAGCGGGGCCGGCGGGCGGCCGCCGAAGTCGGATCGACGGCTGAGGTCCGCGAGCTCGACCTCAGCGACCTCGCTTCGGTCCGGGAGTTCGTGACCAGGTGGTCGGATCCGATCGCGATCTTGATCAACAACGCCGGGGTGATGGCGGTGCCGACCCGGGAGCAGACCCGCGACGGCTTCGAACTGCAGTTCGCCACCAACCACCTGGGTCCCTTCGCGCTGACCAATCTGCTGTTGCCACAGATCACCGACCGCGTGGTCACCGTGTCGTCGGGCGGGCACCGGATGGGAGGCCTCGATCTCGACGACCTCAACTGGGAGCGCCGGCGCTACACCAAGTGGCGGGCGTACGGGCAGACCAAACTGGCCAATCTCCTGTTCACCCTCGAGCTGCAGCGTCGCCTGGACAGCGAGCACTCTCCGCGCCGTGCCGTCGCCGCGCACCCGGGGCTGGCCGGGACCAACCTGTTCCGTCCGAGGTTCGCCTGGGCGAAACGCGTCGGCGACGTCCTCATCAACACGTTCGGGCAATCGCAGGCGATGGGCGCGCTGCCTCAGCTGTACGCCGCGACCGAGAACATCCCGGGCGCGAGCTACGTGGGCCCGAACGGTCGCGGCGAACAGACCGGTTACCCGGTCCTGGTGGGCCGCTCGCCGCAGGCCAGTGACCGCGAGCTGGCCAAGGCGCTGTGGCTGGCCTCCGAGCGGCTCACGGGCGTCAGCTACCCGACTACGAACGGAGGGCCCGGTCCCAGCTGAGGGCATAGGCCTGATCGTCGCAGGCCCGTCCGCCCTCCCCGAACTCCAAGGGCCGGAAGGTGTCCACCATCACCGCCAGCTCGTCGAAGTAGTGCTTGCCGATCGCCGCCTCGGCGGTGCCGGGCTGCGGGCCGTGGCTGTGACCGCCGGGGTGCAATGTGATCGAGCCTTGACCGATCCCGGATCCCTTCCGCGCCTCGTAGTCGCCGCCGCAGTAGAACATCACCTCGTCCGAGTCGACGTTGGAGTGGTAGTACGGCACCGGGATCGCCAGCGGGTGGTAGTCGACCTTGCGCGGGACGAAGTTGCAGACCACGAAGTTGCCGCCCTCGAACACCTGGTGAACCGGCGGGGGCTGATGCACCCGCCCGGTGATCGGCTCGAAGTCGTCGACGTTGAAGGTGTATGGATAGAGGCAGCCGTCCCACCCCACCACGTCGAACGGATGGGTGCTGGCCACCACGACAGACCCGACGATGCCGTGCGGCCCGTGCCCACGGTGCTTGGTGTAGATCTCCACGTCTTCACCGTCGCCCAGCAGCGGCTCGGCCGGCGGGTGGAGATCCCGCTCGCAGTACGGGCTGTGCTCCAGGAACTGCCCGTACTTGGACAGATAGCGCTTCGGGGGAGCGAGATGGGAGTTGGCCTCGATGCAGTAGGCCTTGACCTCACCGTAGGGTCGCCACCGGTGCACCGTGGCTCGCGGGATGATCACGTAGTCCCGGTCCCGGAAGGCGAGGGTCCCGAACACGGTTTCGACGAAGCCACGGCCGGACTCGATGTAGACGCACTCGTCCCCGGTCGCGTTCCGGTACAGCGGTGACGGCGAGGCGCCGACCGCGTAGGAGATCCGAACGTCCGCGTTGCCGAGGACCAGTCGGCGTCCGGTGACGTGATCGACCTCGGCGGGATCTCCGCCGAAGAGGTCCGGCAGTCTCAGGTGCACCGGCCGGAGTGGATGGTTCGGCGTCGTCGACAGGTCGGGCAACGGCCAGTTCCGGGCGCCGCTCATGGCCGACGGGATGCCACGGTGGTAGAGCAGCGAGGAGTCCGACGAGAAGCCCTCTTCGCCCATCAACTCCTCGGAGTACAGCGAGCCGTCCGGTTGCCGAAAGGCCGTGTGCCGCTTCGGCGGAATCTCCCCAACGCTGCGGTAGGACGCCATGGCTTCACCGTACGTCCTGAGCCCGCTCGGCAGACGGGAGCCGATGCACCAGGGTCGGCGGGGCGACCGTCCGGTAGGCGTCCAACACGATGGCGGCGAGTTCGTCCTGCCCGAACTCGAGCAGCTGAACGCCCAGCCAGCCCCGGTGCCCGACGTACGGCGGGCGGAAGAAGCGGTCCGGCTCGGTATCGACCATCTCAGCCTGGACGCCGTCGGGGGCTGCGCACCAGATGGCCAGTCGGCCGTCGTCGTGGTGATCATCGAGGAACATCACGAAGCACTTCTTGTCCCGGATGAAGAAGGCCGGGCCTCCGTGGCTGAGTCGTTCGGAGGTTTCCGGCAGCGCCAGACTGGCCGACCGGACCATGCCGAGAGCCCTTGCGACGTCCGCGCGAGAGTAGGCCGCCATGGGTCCATTCTGGACCCGAACGGCCGCCGCATATCGTGCCAGCGTGAGTCAGTTCCCCTCCCTGCTCCATTCCCTTTTCGATTCTCTCGTCGACGACGCGGCGATGTTTCCACCCGGCAACGCGGCCGCGGAACGGGCGGTCGCCGAGCACCTCGAGCACCGCGGATCGTGGTACCACTCCTTGATCGGACCCCTTGTGGTGCCGGACACCGCACTGGCCGTGGTCGGGCGTCAGGTGCCGGAGGGCGAGACACTGGCGGTCAGTGTGGTCAACACCGGCGGCGCGGGCGGTCTGCTCGCGCTGGCGCGCCGCTCCGTACCCGGTCTCGCGGTGGTGGCGGTCGAGTCGGCGCTCCGCGATCTGGACGATCTGGCCGGCAACGCGGAGCGGGTGGCGGCGGCCGCGACGGCTCTGGACCCGTCGGTGGCGGTGTTCGTCGAGTTGCCCTACTCGCCGGCCTGGGTCTCGGCGGTCGAGGCGGTCGAAGCGGCCGGTCTGTACGGCAAGATCCGGACCGGCGGGGTCGAGCCGGAGCAGTACCCCTCCCCGACCCAGCTGGCCGAGCAGCTCTCGGTGCTGGTGGAGGCCGACCTGGGGTTCAAGGCTACGGCCGGTCTGCATCACGCCTGGCCCAACGTGGCCCGCAACGAGAGCGGCCAACCGCTCTCCCAACACGGTTTCCTGAACCTGATGCTGGCCCTGGACGCCGTGATCGACGGCGCCGGGCCGACCTCGGCGGTCGAGTTCCTGGGCTGGACGGAAAGGTCCCGGATCGCCGAGGCGATCTCCTCCTGGGACGATGCCAGGCAGCAACGCGTCCGGCGGCGGTTGCGGAGCTTCGGCTGCTGCGGTGTCACGGACCCGGTCCAGGACCTGGTCGCGCTGGACCTGCTGGAGAGCCCGACATGAGCTGGTTCGAGCCGGCCGCTAACGCTCCGTTCGGCGTCCACGAGCTGCCGTACGGCATCTATCGGACGGCGGACGCTCCGCCGACGGTCGGCGTGGCGCTCGGGGACCAGGTGATCGACGTCGCCGCGCTGGAGCGATCGGCGGGGCGGGACCACCGGCTGTTCGCCCGGCCCGATCTGAACGACTTCCTGGCCGCGGGGCCCGCGACCTGGGCCGCGCACCGGGAACGGCTCCGCGCGCTGCTCGCCGGCCACGCCGGCCGCCCGCTGCTGGAACCGCACCTGCGTCCTCTGGCCGAGGTCACCCTCCAGCTGCCCTTCGCTGTGGCCGACTACGTGGACTTCTACGCCAGCGAGCAGCACGCCACCAACCTCGGCCGGATGTTCCGGCCGGACTCCGAGCCGCTGACCCCGAACTGGCGACACCTACCCATCGGCTACCACGGCCGGGCCGGGACCGTTGTCGTCAGTGGCGCCGAGGTGGTCCGTCCGTCCGGCCAGCGCAAGGCTCCATCCGCATCCGCGCCCGTGTTCGGCCCGACCGCCAAGCTCGACTTCGAAGCCGAGCTCGGGTTCGTGGTGGGGGTCGGGTCCGAGCGGGGCGTCGGAGTGCCGACGGAGGGTTTCGCCGAGCACGTCTTCGGCGTGGTGATCGTCAACGACTGGTCGGCCCGCGATCTCCAGGCCTGGGAGTACGTTCCGCTGGGTCCGCTGCTGGGCAAGAGTTTCGCCACCTCGATCTCCGCGTGGGTGCTGCCGCTGGCCGCCCTGGACGGCAGCCGCTGCCCGCTGCCCGGACAGGTGCCGCCGGTGATGGAGTACCTGCAGCCCGCGGGGGATGGCTTCGACATCGACATCGACGTATACCTGAACGGCGAACCGCTGAGCAGCTGTCCGTACGCCACCATGTATTACTCCCCCGCCCAGCTGCTGGCCCACTTGACGGTCAACGGTGCCTCGTTGCGTACCGGGGACCTCCTCGGATCGGGCACGATCTCCGGGCCGGCCGAGGGGCAGTGGGGATCGCTGATCGAACTCTCTCGGAACGGCACTCAGCCGGTCGAGCTGGCCAACGGATCCCGCACCTTCCTGCTCGATGGGGACGAGGTCGTGATGCGCGGCTCCGCCCGATCCGCGGTCGGGCCGGTCCGGCTGGGCGAGGTCCGCGGCCGGATCATCCCCTGAGCCATCGAGCGAGGACTACTTGATCTTGACGACCTGGGTCTTGGCCGCCAGGTCGTGCAGCGCCTGCCGCTTGGGTTGCCACAGCGGGAAGAGCGCATCGAGCACGCGGAAGATCACCAGGTAGACCGACAGACCCGGCAGGACCCAGACCGCCATCCGAATGATGATCATGTTCCACGCCAGCGGCCCGGGGAAGCGACCGTGATCGACCGGGACCACTCGCAGCCCACAGACCAGCTTTCCGGGGGTCGCGGACTTCCAGCGAAGAAACGCGACGATGTAGATTCCCTCGACCAGCAGCGCGATCACGAACAAGAGCAGTTGATCAGTCGTCGAGAGCAGATCGGTCAGCAACGGCTGCGGTGGGGGCGGCTGACCGGCCTGCGTGGCTTGGTACACCTCGGTGAGGTACTCCGAGAGCCGTCCGAACAACCGGGCGTAGATGGGCGAGCCCAGCACGGCCGCGACGACGCCGACGATCAGATTGTCGATGATCATGGCCAGCACCCGCCACCACCAACCCGACACCGGAACGCCGTCCGCGGTCAGCAGGACGGGTTGTCCCCCGGGCGCTCGATAGCCGGGATGGACCGGCTGACCGTACGGCTGCTGGCCATACGGCGCTTGCCCGTACGGAGGCTGCTGCCCGTACGGAGGCTGCTGCCCGTGGGGAGGCTGCTGCGGAGCGGGTGCCGGCGCCGTGGTCCGTTCACTCGGCCGGGTGTTCCGCGACCACTGCCACCCGTCCCAGTAGCGCTCCTGGGTGGGGTTCACCGGGTCCGGGTACCAACCGCCGGGCGCGGCGTGGCGGCCCGGCGGTGCGGGCGGACTCCCGATGGGAATGTCGGACACGGGGTGAGTCTATGTACGGGCGGCTCCGTGGCCGAGCAGCTACAGATTGCCGCGGCGCTCCTGCTCGCGCTCGATGGCCTCGAACAGGGCCTTGAAGTTGCCCTTGCCGAAGCCGAGGGAGCCGTGCCGTTCGATCAGTTCGAAGAACACCGTCGGTCGGTCGCCGACCGGACGGGTGAAGATCTGCAGCAGGTAGCCGTCCTCGTCCCGGTCGACGAGGATGCCGCGGCGGGCGAGCTCCTCGATGGGCACCCGCACCTGGCCGATCCGGGCGCGCAGCTCGGGATCGGTGTAGTAGCTGTCCGGGGTGACCAGGAACTCCACGCCTTCGGACCGCAGCACGTCGACGGCGGTGAGGATGTCGTTGGTGGCCAGGGCCAGGTGTTGCGCCCCCGGACCCCGGTAGAAGTCCAGGAACTCATCGATCTGGCTTTTTCGCTTGCCGACCGCCGGCTCGTTCAGGGGGAACTTGACCCGGTGATTGCCGCTGGCGACCACCTTGCTCATCAAGGCGGAGTAGTCCGTGGCGATGTCGTCACCGATGAACTCGGCCATGTTGGTGAAGCCCATCACCCGGTTGTAGAACCCGACCCAGGCGTCCATCTGACCCAGCTCGACGTTGCCGACCACGTGATCGAGCGCCTGGAAGAGCCGCCTCGGCCGGCCGGGCCGAGGGGTGTGCGTGGAAGATCGTGCGACGTAGGAGGGTCGGTACACCCCGTGATACCGCGACCGATCCACCAGCGTGTGCCGGGTGTCGCCGTAGGCGGCGAGCGTGGCCGAACGGAGCGTGCCGGAGGCATCGGACTCGTCGTGCGGCTCGACCAGGATCGTCGCACCCATCCGGCGGGCGTGCCGCACGCACCGGTCGACGTCGGGCACCTGCAGGCTGATGTCCAGCACGCCGTCCCCGTGCCGGCGATGGTGGTCGTGGAGTTCGCTGTCAGGGTGGACCCCACCGAGGATCACGAACCGGCAGGCGCCGCTGGTCAGCACGAACCCCTGGTGGTCCCGGTTTCCGGTCTCCGGTCCGGTGTAGGCGACCAGCTCCATGCCGTACGCCGACTGGTAGTGCCGGGCCGTCTGGACAGCGTTGCCGACCACCCAGACGACGGCGTCCCAGCCGGTGACCGGGAAGACATCGCGGTCCGCGTCGTAGTCGACCAGCCCGATCAGCTCACGCAACTGCGCGAGAGTCAGTTCGGCCAGTCGCTCTTCGTTGTTCAGCGCCTCAAGGGTCATGTCTCATGGTGATTCGCCTGAACAATCTGTGCAAGTGAAGCGCGGAATATTGGACAAATTGCTCAACTGGGAGAGGTAAGGTGGGCGACTAGGAGGTCACAATGCCCACCGATGCTCGCCCGCTGGACCGGTTGGACCGGGATCTGCTCAGCCTGTTCACCGCCGAACCGCGACTCGGCGTGCTCGAGGCCAGCCGACGCCTCCGGGTGGCGCGCGGCACCGTTCAGTCGCGCCTGGACCGGCTCGAGCGCGATGGCGTGGTGACCGGTTGGGCGCCCAGCATCTCGCCGGCTGCGCTCGGGTACGGCGTCACGGCCTTCGTCACCCTGCAGATCACCCAGCACGCCGGACGCGACCAGCTCGTCCGCCGACTCTCCGCCATCCCGGAGCTCCTGGAGAGCTGGACCGTGACCGGTACCGGAGATCTGTGGTGCCGGATCGTGGCCCACTCCAACGCCGATCTGCAGCGGGTGATCGACCAGATGGTCGTCGACGACAGTGTGATCCGGGCCTCCACCTTGATCGCGTTGGCCGAGTCCGTCCCCTTCCGCACGGCTCCCCTGCTCGGGCATCGCCGTTGACCGGATTCGTCAGGACCGGTTCAGTTCGTTGCCGACCGACCCGATGCGCAGGGACGCGAGCAGGGCGAGCACGGCCACGACCGTCATGCTGGCCATCACCGCGCCGAAGGTCAGGCTCAGATTCCCGTTGACCTGCAGGGCCGCGAAGATCGAACCGCTGACGCCAATGAAGACGCTGGACCCAAGCGCGTCACCCAGGTTCAGCGAGGCGGCGTTGCGCCCCTGGTGGTCCACCGGGGACAACGTCATGACGGCCAGTGCGGTGCTCGCGGTGGCCAGCCCCATGCCGAACCCGGCGCAGAGCCAACCGACGCCGACCACCCCGAACCACACGAGCGGGACGAACGCCACGACGCCGCAGACGGCGATGCCGAAGCCCACCGACAGCGCCCCGAATGTGATCAACCGGTCGCGGCGCACCCGGAGCCAGGACTGCGATTGCAACCAGGACGCCGCCGTCCAGCCCACCGCCCCGACGGTCAGCATCACCCCGGCCAACACCAGCTCCAGCGAGCGTTGCTCCACCAGCATCAGCGGAATGAACGACTCCGCGCCGAAGAACGCTCCGGGCAGCAGGGCCCGAACCCAGACGACCGAGGACAGGCCCCGGCCGATCCGGAAGAAGCCGTTCGGCATGAGCCGGGGCAGACCCAACCCCAAGCCGGTCGCGGCAGCCGCTACCAGCGGCACCGACCAGACATCGAGCCGCTGACCGGCCAATTGCAGGGCGGCCGCCGCCAATGCCACGACGGTCGCCGCCCACAGCGGCGCGGGGGCCGACGAATCACCTCGGCTGGTCCGGGGGGCGCGCATCAGCCGGAGCAGGGTGGGCAGCACCATCACCCCGCCGAGGGCCACCAGCGGAAGCACGGCCAGGAAGACCCAGTGCCAGCTGAACGCCTCGGTCAACCAGGCGGAGACCGGCGGGCCGACGAAGGCAGGCAACACCCAGGCGGTCGAGATGTAGGTGAACATCCGAGGTCGCTGCCGGGCGTCGAACTCCTGCGCGATGATCACGAAGGCCGCCGTGTTCATGGCCCCGCTCCCCAGGCCCTGGATGAGCCGGCCGCCGACCAGAACGGCCATGTGCTGGGCCGTGCCGGCGACGATCAGGCCGGCCGCGAACACGAGCAGACCGACGAGCAGCGGCCGGGCCGGCCCGATCCGGTCGCTGAGCCGCCCCGTGACCACCGTCGAGAACAGCATCCCGATCAGAAAGAGCGAGAAGGCCCAGGCGTAGTAGCTGAGCCCGTTCAGGTCGCGCGCCGCGACCGGCATGGCAGTCGCCACCGCGATGGCCTCGAAGGCGATGGCGACCACGGTCATGCAGAGGCCGATGGTCAGGGCCCGCCGGGAGACGGGTGCGGCGGGGTCGGTGGACATCGGTGCCTAGTCCACCATGGCTCGGTCCACCACGGCTCCGACCACCACGGCTCCGACCACCACGGCTCCGACCACCACGGCTCCGACCACCACCGGGCGTCGAGGGGAGGTCAAATTGGCGGGCTCAATCGTCGGTCCTCGTGTGTACCCTGACCGAGTGAGCCAGCAACGGAGTCCCGGCGCTCAGACCATCGTTGATGAGCGCGTCGATGAGCGGACCGAGTATCGCCTCGACGAGGGCGATCACGAGCGGTTTTCGCACTACGTGCCGAAGGAGAAACTGACCGAGGCGATGGTGATGGGCACCCCGGTCGTCGCCTTGTGCGGGAAGGTCTGGGTTCCGAGCCGTGATCCCGAGCGATTCCCGGTCTGCCCGGAGTGCAAGGAGATCTGGGATGGCATGCAGCCGGGAGACGACGAGTAGTCCGCCCTCGCCGACACTCGGCCAGGCCTGGTCGCTCAGAGGGCTAGCGAGGCCTTCGCCCCGGTCCAACCAGTCGTGTGTCACGGTCGGTCGTTCCTGGGTCAGGACTCGGTCGACCCGAAGGCAGTTGCCTGGCAGCGTATGGCTGGTCCGCGCGCCGAAAGACAGCCACTGGCTGCCGAACAACGCGGTGAGCTACCGCATCGGTGCCACGCTGCGCCGAATCCACTCCGAAGGCGGGTCCGGCGGCACGCCACCCAGCCCCACCCCCCGACCAAGGCCGTCCCTCCCGTCCGCGGGTCGTCTCCGACCGCAACGCCGCAAATGACCCTGCCTGGGCCCTCGTACAGGTCATCTTCGACCGCAGTGTCGCCTTTAGCAGTTGTTCGCGTAGACCGATCGCGCCACGGCATTGCTGTTCGGCGGCTCCACGGCGCAGTTGACGACCCCCAGAGTTAGATCGGCTTCGGCGCGGAAGAGCCACCGCTGCTCGGTACCTGAGCAGTCGACGATCACGTCGGCGTTGAGGGTGGCGGAGGCGCTGTAGGCCACGTAGGTGCCGGGGGTGTTGTAGGGCGGCCGGGACGGATTGGCCCGCGTGTCGGGTGGTTCCGGCCGGGTGAGCAATACCCGATTGCGGGAGGAACTCGCGATCAGCGACCCGATCTTGGTCAGCGTGGCCTCATCGGTGTTGGTGCTCCCGTCCGGTGCGCTCAGGCTCGGGGTCAGGAAATCGGTCTCCTCGCGGGTGCCGGGCTTGAGCGCCCGGCCGTCGGACACCAGGGTCACAGTCTCGATGGTGCGCCGCGGTTCCGACGTCACCTTCTCCACCCTGATGGGCGTGACGGACGTGCAACTCACCGGAGCGGCACTACCGAGGGGAGTTCCCGAACCTCCCGGGCTGACCGATCCGGTCGGGCTCCCCGATACCGACGGCGGCACGGAGGGCGAGGCGGGGCTTCCGCTGGGCGACCCGCTCGGGTTGTTTGGACTGGCGGTACCACTGTCGGTAGCGGTCGGCGTGGGCTGGTTGCCGCCGCCCGACAGCACGGTGCAACCGGACACGGCCAGGCCGGTGATCAAGATGCCGGGCAAGATCAGCTTCGTCGCTCCCCGGCGAAGCGCCGCAGGCAGCAACGCTGATGTCGGCATGCGCTGAGCTTAGAACACGCCCGATCTCCCTAGGCGGCCCGAGTCGGCAGCGAGGCTTCCGGTTCCTCGTCGGCGACGTCCCCAACCACCCGGCCAATCCAGCCCAGTCGAAGACCGCGCCGCCGGCGACGAAGACGATCGTCAACTCCAACAGCTGCGGACCACCGACGGATGCGTAGCGACCCGTGGGTACAGGTCAACGCCGACAGTCTGCCACACCCGCTAATCTCAGAGCGTGACCCAGATCGTCACCGGCGACGCGGTGCTCCTCGATCTCCGGCAGCAGGCGGCCAGCATCGCGGGCGCGTTGATCGTCATGTTCGGGTATCCGATAATCACCGAGAAGTTGACCCGGGTCTGGACCGCGTTCCGGGGGGCCTGGTGGCTGCGCCGGTGAGGGGCGCGTGAGCACCGGCAGCCAATCCGGACGCACCCTGTGGTTGCTACGGCACGCCAAATCCGATCAGGGCACTGGGCTACCAGACCACGAGCGCCCGCTGAACGAGCGCGGTGTCCGCGATGCGACCGCGACCGGCCGGCTGCTCGTCGAGCGTGGCTGGCGCCCCGATCTGGTGTTGTGCTCCTCGTCGGTGCGGACCCGGCAGACGTGGGAACACGCCGCGGCGGCCGGGGGCACGGCCGGCGAGGTCCGGATCGAGCCGCGGATCTACGATGCCTCCGCGGCGACCCTGCTGGACGTGGTCCGGACCGTCGACCAGGAGGTGGGCAGCCTGCTGCTGGTCGGTCACGGGCCCGGGGTTCCCGGCTTGGCCGACCGGCTGGGCAGCCGGCCCGAGCCGCGCGAAGTCTGGCGGCGGATGGATGAGAAGTACCCGACCAGCGGACTCGCCATGCTCCATTTCGACGCCTCCTGGGCCGGCGTCGACGCCGGCGAACTGGTCGCCTTCGAGACCCCCCGCGGCTGAGCCGTCAGGCCTCGGCCGGTTGGCCCGCTTGCGGTGACAGGGCCGCGGTGCGCAGCCGCTTCTTCTCGCCGCGACGCTCGACCAGGCTGTAGAGCACGGGCACCAGCAGCAGAGTCAAGATCGTCGAGGACACCAGGCCACCGATGACCACGACGGCGAGGGGCCGGGAGATGAAGGCCCCACCTCCGGTCAGACCGATCGCCATCGGCAGCAGAGCGAAGATCGTCGCGCAGGCGGTCATGACGATCGGCCTCAGTCGGAGTCGCGCTCCGTCGACGATGGCCGGCCGCAGCTCCTCGCCGCGCTGCCGATACTGATTGATCAGGTCGATGAGCACGATGGCGTTGGTGACCACGATGCCGATCAACATCAAGGCTCCGACCATCGCCGGCACCCCCAGCGGGGTGTCGGTCAGCAAGAGGGCGCCCACGGCGCCGGTGGCCGCGAACGGGATCGAGACCAGCAGGATCAACGGCTGCACCAGGCTCCGGAATGCCGCCACCATGATCAAGAACACCAGCCCGATGGCCAACAACATGGCCAGGCCTAGTTGGCTGAACGCCTCCTGCTGTTCGGCGGAGGCACCACCCACGGTCACGGTCACCCCGGCGGGCTGGCGCTGTTCGGCCAGTTCTTGCTCGATGACCCCGGTGAGCGCGCCCAGGTCGCTGGTCGTCGGGGTCGCGGTCACCGTCACCGTCGGGGTGCCGTCGATCTGGGTCACCGTCGTGGGGGCGAGCACCTCGGTGACCGTGGCGATATCGCGCACCCGGATGGGAGCCGCCCGGACATCGGCGAGTTTCCGCTGCTCCTCGGCCAGCTGCTCCTGCTCCGCGGTCTGCTCGTTCTGCTGGGTCACCTGCTCCTGACTGGCGTCGAGTTGATCGTTCAGCTGCTCCACGGCCGCTTCGGCCTGCTCGATGGCGGACTCCAGTTGGGCGATCTGTTGGGCCCGCTGCGTCACCTGCTGCTCGTACTGCTGCTGAGCCAGGACATAGTTCTGTTGGGCTCGTTCCTGCGCCTGTGCCTGCTCGAGCTGCTGTTGGGTGACGACCGGGTTGCCAGGCCCCGACGGCAGCGGGGCCGGGACGGTCGGTGCCGGTGGCGGGACCGGCGGCGTCGGTGGAGTGCTGTTGCTCACCTCGGTCAGCTCCCGACGGGCGTCGGCGAGGGAGTTCTCGGCGGTGGTGCGTTGCTCCTGCAACTCGGCCTGCTGCTTGTCGGCAGCCTCCTTCGCGTCCTGCTTGGCCTCGGCGCTGCTGCGGTCCTGCTTCGCCTCGAGCTCAGCGGCGGCCTTGTCCTGGGCCAGCTGTTGCTGGGTCGGGCTGATCGGAAGCTCGAGATCGGCGACGGTGGCCGGACTGGCGCCGGGCTGAGCGGTGCGGACGACGATGTCGCTGGTCTCCCCCGCCGACGTGATCCGCCCGACGTCGGTGCCGGTCAGGGCGGTGGCAACCGCCTGACCGACAGTCGTCTGAGTGAAGCCGAGGCTCGCCGCCTTCTGCTGGTTGAGGTCGACCTTGAGCAGCATGCGCTGCTCGGAGAGGTTGCTGCGAACGTCGCTGAGGCCGGCGGTCCGCACCATCAGCTGCTCCACCTCGGTCGCACTTTCCCGCAGCACGGCCGGGTCTTCGGCGGACACCGTCACACTGATGTCGGTGCTGGTCGGCCCGCCGCCCGGGCCTCGAACGACCGTGATCTCGCCGGCATCCTGAAGTTGGTTCAGCTCCGTTTGGAGTTGGTCGCTGAACGGTCCCGCGGCCACCCCGTCCGCGAGGGTGAGCGTCAGCACGGCCGCGTTGGCGCCGCCGCCCGCCCCGAACGCCGCCATGCCGGTGTTGCCCACCAGCGTCAGGTACGTCGTGATCTCCGGCTTGCCGGCGAGCACCTGTTCGATCTTCGTCGCTGCCTCGCTGGTGGCCGCGAGCCGGGTTCCGGCCGGCAGCACCTGGTCGATCCGCAGCGTACTGTCATCAGCCGACTCGCCGATGAAGTCGGTCTTCAACAAGGTGGCCGAGGCGAGCGTGCCCGCGAAGATCAGCACGGCGGCGAGCAGGGTCACGATCGGGTGCCGGAGGCCGAAGCGCAGCACCGGCAGGTAGCCGCGCTGCAGCCGGGTCACCTGGTTGTCCAGAACCCCGACCTCCTGGGCCTTGCGGATCTGGCGCTTGCTGGGCCGCAGGAACCAGTACGCCAGGACCGGGACGATGGTGAGAGACACCAGTAGCGAGGCGGCCAGGGCCAGCGCCACGGTGATCGCGAAGGGTCGGAACAGTTCGCCGACCACACCGGAGACGAAGGCCACCGGCAAGAACACCGCCATCGTGGTGAGGGTGGAGGCGGTGACCGCTCCGGCCACCTCCCGAACCGAGGCGATGATGTCGGCAGGGGTCAGGGTCACGTGGCCCGCGTTGCGTCGCTTGATGTTCTCCGTGACCACGATGGAGTCGTCCACCACACGGCCGATCGCGACCGTCATTGCGGCGAGGGTGAAGATGTTGAGCGAGTAGTCGCCCACCCGGAGGCCGATCATGGTGATCAGCAGCGACAAGGGCATGGAGATCGCCGTGATCAGGGTGGAGCGCACCGAAAGCAGGAAGATCATGATCACGATGACGGCGAAGGCGAGCCCAAGGGCGCCCTCGATGGCCAGGTCTTCGATTGACTGCTCGATGAAGGGTGCCTGGTCGAAGGCGGTGGTGAAGGTGGTGTTGGCGCCCATCTGGCGCTCCAACTCGGGCAAGGCGGCGTTGACGGCGTGCGAGATTTCGACGGCGTCCGCCTCGGCCTTCTTCATCACCGTCAGGCTGAGGGCCGGCCGGCCGTCGGCCCGGGCGATCGAGCTGGACTGGATCGACTGGACGGCGACAGCGGCCATCCGTTCGAGTGGGACCGGGCCGTCCGGCGTGGTGATCGGCAGCTTGGCCAGAGTTGACGCCGCCGTAACCGACGTGCCCACCTCGACGGCAAGTTCGGTATTCCCGGCGTACGCGGTACCCGCCGGGGTCACGGTGGCCCGGGCCCGAATCGCCTCGATCACCGCCTCCGTCTGCAGATCGAAACGGCGTACGTCTCCCGGGCGCAACGTGACGACCAGCTCGGTGACGTTCTGGCCGCCGATGACGACCTGCCGCACCCCTTCGATCGCGCTGAGAGAAGAGACCGCGATCTCCTCGACCGCCTTGGTGGTCTCGGCTATGGTGCCGTCGGAGGCGACCGCCAGTTGCAGCACGGGAATGTCGTCGGTGCCGCCCGTGAGCACCTCGGTCTCGAGCCCCTCGGGCAGGGTCGGCACCCCGTCGATGGCGCTGCGGATATCGGCCACCATCTCGTCGGTGTCGAGTCCGTAATCCCACTGCACGGTGATCTGCGCGTAGCCGGCGGAAGAATCGGACTCCACCCGCGTGACCCCTGAGATGCCCTTGACCACGTCCTCGATCGGCCCGGAGACCTCATCGGCGACGATCTGCGGCGACGCCCCCGGGTAGGCACCGGTGATCACCGCGGTCGGCACCTGCGCCGACGGCAGCAGTTCCTGTTTGAGGGCGCGCGTACTGAGCACACCTGCCACCACGATGGCCAGCGTGACCAGACCGACCAGCAGTCGGTTGGCCAAGCTGAGGCGCGTCAGGGAAGTCATCGCCGAGAGTCCTTGTCACTGCGTGCGTTCGGACGGGTCGATGGGCGCGAACCGCTTGCCTCCTGTTAGCGGTCGGTAATTTCAGCTAACGCAAGATTCTGAACACGAAAAGTCATCGATTCGGGCCGCGCCACGCCGTGTGTGAGGCAGATCATCAACGAATCGACCAAGTCGAACAGACCGGTTTACTCCTATGTCCACTGCCGGTCATCCGCGGCTAGGGTGATTTTCGAGCGAGCCGAATCAGGTCGGGCGTCGGCGGAGAGGAGCAGGCGGATGCCAGACTCCGCTCCCGCTCCCAGGTCCTGGATGCTCTGGGCGATCGCGGTCGCGGTCCTCGCCGTGCTCACCGGCGTCCTCATCCTCGCCCTGGCCAGTGCCCGGTTGGATCAGCCGGAGTTGCGGGTGTTCTTGATCGGCTGGATCGTGCTGCCCTACACGGTCAGTGGTCTAGTGGCGTGGTGGCGACGGCCCGCGAGCCGGCTAGGACCGCTGATGCTGCTGCTGGGTTTCAGCATGGCGCTCACCCCGCTGCAGTGGTCCAGCCAGCCGTGGCTGCACAGCATCGGCCACCTCTTCGACATGGTGCCGGCGGCCGTGTTCCTGCACGTGTTCCTGGCTTTCCCGTCCGGTCGGCTGACCACCCGGGCGGAGCGGCTGCTGGTCGGCTCGTGTTATGCCGTCACCCTCGGCCTGCAGCTGGTCAAGATCATGTTGGGTGCCAACCCGGAGAGCGTCTTCGTGCTCGTGGACCAGACCTCGGCCGGCAATGTGGTGGAGGGCGTCCAGTTGAGCCTGGTGGCGATCTGTCTGCTCGCCGGGGCCGTGGTGCTCTATCGCCGGCGTCGTGGCGCGGGGCTCAGCCGCCGGCGGCCGGCGGCGCTGGTGGTCGACGCGTTCGGGTTCGCCTTGATCATGCTGGCCCTGCTGTACGTGGCCGGCCTCTTTGCGTGGCCGTTCGTCGAGCTGATTCGCCTGACCACCTTCGCGGCGCTGGGTCTGGCGCCGATCGCCTTCCTGTTCGCGTTGCTGGACGTCCGGCTGGCCCGCGGCAACGTGGCCGAGTTGTTGGTCGAACTCCACGCCGATCCCACCGCGGATCTGCAGGCTCCGCTGGCCCGAGCTCTACGCGACCCGTCGCTGCGACTGTGCTACTGGCTGCCCGAGTTCGGCAGCTGGGCCGACCACGAGGGCCGAGGAATCCCCGAGCCGACCCCGGACGACCGACACGCCGTCCGCATCCTGTCGCGGGAGAACGAACCGATGGCCGCGTTGCGCTTCGACCGTTCCCTGGAGGACGAGCCCGAGCTGCTCGACACGCGTGCTCGCCACCGCGGGTATCGCGCTGGAGAACGGCCGGCTGCAGGCCGAACTGCGGGCCCGGCTGCAGGAACTGCAGGGTTCCCGGGTCCGGGTCCTCGAGGCCGGGCGGCAGGAACGCCAGCGGCTCGAACGCGACCTGCACGACGGCGCCCAGGTGCGGCTGGTGGCGCTGTCGATGGAACTGGGACTGCTGCAGGAGGACCCGGCCACCGATCCGGCGCTCACCCTGCGGCTGCAGCGCGCCAAGGAGGCGGTGGCCGCTTCATTGGAGGAGCTGCGCGACCTGGCCCACGGGATCTATCCGGCGGTCCTCAGCCATCACGGATTGGCCGTTGCCCTGGAGTCACTGGTGGTGCGGGCCGCCGTGCCGGTGTCCCTCGACGTCGACCTGGGCCGGCGGCCACCCGAAGCGGTCGAGGTCGCCGCCTACTACGTGGCCAGTGAGTCGCTGGCCAACGTCGGTAAACACGCCGCCGCCGACTCCGCGGCCATCCGGGTGCGGCGCCTGGGAACCTGCCTGGTCATCGACGTATGGGACGACGGGGTGGGCGGAGGGAAGGCCCGCGACGGGTCAGGTCTACGCGGGCTCGCCGACCGGGTGGAAGCGTTGGGCGGGCGGTTCACCGTGGGGACGCCCAACGGTCGGGGAACCGTGGTCCACGCGGAGATACCGTGCCCATGACGAGACCGGCCGGTACGCAGCAGGGGAGGCCGCTGAGGGTTGTCATCGCCGAAGACAGCGTGCTCTTGCGCGAGGGGCTGACCCGGATCCTCACCGGTGCCGCGCTCGAAGTCGTCGGCGCCTACGACAACGCGACCGATCTGCTCAACCGGATCCGGGTCGAGCCACCCGACATCGCCATCGTGGACATCCGCCTGCCACCGAGCTTCACCGACGAAGGCATGCGGGCCGCACTGCAGATCCGGGAGCAACATCACGGAGTCGCGGTTCTGGTGCTGTCCCAGTACGTCGAGCTCGGGTTGGCCATGCAGTTGCTGTCGGAGTCGGCCGAGGGCGTGGGGTACCTGCTCAAGGACCGGATCGGCGACGTCGCCGAGTTCCTCGACGCCATCCGCCGGGTGGCCGAGGGCGGCTCCGCGATCGACCCCCAGATCGTCTCAACGTTGTTGCGGCGCCGCCGCAGTGACGATCCGCTGGAACGGCTGACGCCGCGCGAGCACGAGGTCCTCGAGCTGATGGCGGCGGGCACCTCCAACGCCGGGATCGCCGGCCGGCTGGTGATCACCCAGCGTGCGGTGGAGAAGTACGTCTCCAGCGTCTTCGACAAGCTGGGGCTCCCATCGACCGGCACCGAATCCCGCCGGGTGCTGGCGGTCCTGCTCTACCTGCGTAGCTGATACCGCCTCCCACAACTCAGCCGGTCGGGGCCATGTCGACGCTGACGTCCATCGTGGACGACTTGGCCTCGGTGAAGATCACGCCCTTGACCGGGGTGACGTCGGCGTAATCCCGACCCCAGGCGACGGTGGCGTGGGACGCGTCGGTCAGGCGGTTGTTGGTCGGATCCAGGTACAACCAGCCGGTGCCGGGGATCCAGCAGCCGACCCAGGCATGACTGGCGTCAGCACCGACCAGCCGCGGTTTGCCCGGCGGTGGACGGGTGGCCAGGTAGCCGCTCACGTACCGGCCGGCCAGCCCGAGACTGCGCAGGCAGGAGACCATGAAGTGGGTGTAGTCCTGACACACGCCCGTACGACGTTCCAGCAGCTCACCCACCCGGGTGGACACCGTGGTCGACCCCGACTGGTACTTGAAGTCGGCGTAGATCCGGTGCATGAGCTCGGTGGCGGCCTCCGCGATCGGCCGCCCGGCGGGGAACGAAGGCTCTGCGTACTCACGCACCCCCGGCGGGATGTCGACCATCGGCGAGGCGAACACGTAGTCGGCTGCCTGCCACGCATCGGCCACGTCGCCGCGGTCCAGCGGTCGGGCCTGCTCCCAGGGCACCGCCATCGCCGGCTCGTCGTAGCGGGGCGGCTCCAGTTCGAGCACGCTGATCGCCGTCACCTCCAGCCGGGTGTGCGGCCGGACCACGTGGAAGTAGGACTTGGTGTTGCCGTACAGATCGGTGTGCCGGAACAGGTCGGTCGGCTCCGGGTCGATCCTGATCTCGTGGGCCAGACACCGTTGCCAGGCCAGGTCCCGAGGACGCAGGTGGAACTGGCCGTAGCTGCCGGTCACCTCGGCGTCGTAGGCGTAGGTCGTGCTGTGCTGGATGCGGAATTCGGTCACGAGACCTCGTTCCAGGACGAGCGCCACATCCGCTGCGGCGGGGGCAGCGGGTGGAACTGGTCGCGGACGGCGTCCGAGAGGGTACGCAACTGGCCATGCAGATCGCTGAGGAAGTCGGTCAGTGCGCTGCGCCGGTCCGCCGCGGCGACCGCCAGGCTGGCGGCATCCAGCAACCGGACCTGCTCCGCCGCGGCGTCGACGAGACGGATGGGGCGGGCGGTCGGCGAGGTGTTGGGGATGGCCCGCAGATCGGTGCCGATCCGGTCCAGCTGGTAGGCCAGTGAACGCGGATTCTGGGCGTCGATCACCAGCAGGTCGATCATCGCCTCGGCGGCGTGGCGACCGCGGTTCCGGCGCCGGAAGGTGACGATGGACTCGGCGGCGGCCAGCACGGCTTCGATGATCATCCGGTCGGTCTCCGACTCCCGAACCTGCCCCAGGGTGGCCTTGAGCAGCGCCACCACCTGCAGGGCGCGCTCCAGCCCCCGACCGATGTCCAGCATGTACCAACCGGCGTCGCGGACCATGTTCTCGCCACTGATCCCGGCCAGGGCGAGCATCCCGGACAGCACCCGTTCGCTGGCGTCGGTCAGTTGGAGTCCCTGGTCGTAGGGATTGGCGGTCAATGCGGCGAGGGCCCGCTCGACGTCGGCCAGCACCATCCAGACGTCGTCCGACAACTGATCGCGGACCCCCTGGGCGGCCGAGGAGACCGCCGCGATCGACTGCGCGACGCTGCCCTCCCGGTGGCGGTCGAGCAGCAGCGACCGGAACTCCGGCATCATCGAACCGGACTCGGCCCGACCCGGGGCGAGGAATCCGGGATAGGTCGTGCTGACGTGCGTGACGGCCTGCAGCAGCACCGGCAGCGCACGCCCGGACGTGGTGTCCCGATCGGTCTCGATGGCGACCGTACGGGTCGCCAGGATCAACCGCAGCAGGTCCTCGGCCCGCTCGCCGTAGCGGCCAAGCCAGAACAGGTCGCTCAGCACCCGCGGCACCATCGCGGCCGTGGTGCTGTCCAGCAGCGAGACGAGCCGGTCGTCGGAGGGTTTCCCGGCGCGGGCCGGCGCGGGCCGCGCAGGCGCCACCGGGGTACGGCTCACCACCCAGACATCCTTGGCCAGGCCGGCGCCGGGGGCGGTGACCAGCGCACCGCGGCTCTCGTCGCGATCGTCGTTGACGCGGGCCAACCCGCCGAGCATGGAGGTGTAGGAACTGCCCTGCCGCACGGCGAACGACCGGAGCACGACGTTGCGCCGCACCAGTCGCTCCTGATCGGTGGTGGGAGCGACGGACAAGTTGAGCACCGCCTGACCGACGAAGCGATGCGGCGTGGCGGCGATCAGGGCCCGGAGCCGGTCCCGCCGGCCGGCGTCCAGCGCGGAGCCGCGCACACTGCGACCCTGCTCCCGGCTGATCGGACGGATCACCAGGTCGTCGAAGTGGCTGAGCACGTGGTCGAGCCCCGCCGGGTCACCGCACCACCACGTGTCGACCGAGGGCAGCCGCAACGGCTGACCGAGGAGTCGCTCGCACAGTCGGGGCAGGAAGGGCAGCAGGGCCGGATTCTCGAGGATCCCCGAGCCGATGTCGTTGACCACGCTGACGGTCCCCTGCCGGACGCATTCCACCAGCCCAGTCACCCCGAGCCGCGAGCCGGCCCGCAGTTCGAGGGCGTCCATCCAGACCGAGTCGACTCGGCGCAGGATTACGTCGACCTGCTCGAGCTTCCCCAGCACCCGCATCCAGACGCGGCCATCCCGGACCGTCAGATCAGAGCCTTCGAGGAGCGGGAATCCGAGCAGGGAAGCCAGGAACGCCTGGTCGAAGGCGGTCTCGGAGTGGGTGCCGGGACTCAGCACGACAACCCGTGGATCTTCCACCTGCTGGGGAGCGGCGTCCAGCAGGGCGGTACGCATGGCCTGGAAGAAAGGCGTCAGCCGGTGCAGATGGGCGGCGTGATAGACCTCCGGCAACACCCGGGAGACCACGCGGCGGTTCTGCATCGCGTAGCCGGCGCCCGAGGGTGCCTGGGTCCGATCGGAGATCACCCGCCAGGCCCCGTCGACGCCGCGGCCCAGATCGACCGCGATCATGAACAGCCCCTGACTGGTCAGCCCCTCGGTGCCGACCAGGGCCCGCAGGAACTCCGAGTGGTCCAGGACGGCGGCCACCGGCAGCTGTCCCTGGGCCAGCAACTCCTGCGGACCGTACAGGTCGGTCAGGATGGCGTCCATGAGTTCGGCCCGCTGCACCATCCCGGCTTCGAGCGAGGACCACTCGCGCTCTTCCAAGATCAGCGGCAGCGGATCGAGCTGCCATGCCCGCGCCTCCGCCAACGGAGCAGCACCCGCAGGTCCGTTGGCCGTACCGGCCGGGGCGTCGGCCACCGAAAGGCTCGACGCCGGACCCGGGGTGTAGGTCACCCCGTCGTCCTCCAACAGCCGTGCGACCTGGCGCTGGGCCCGGAGCAGATCGGTTTCGGCGAAACCGTCCAGGCCGTCCAACAGTCCGCCCCAGCCCAGCCGGGCCGTGCCGTCGGGTGCGGCGAACTCGTCGAACACCGGCGCGGTCTCGAACATGTCCGGTTGTCCGGCGGCCGCCAGATAGCGACCCAGCACCGTCATTCCGTACGGCCCCACCGACGCGGCACCCGACGCCGCAGATCGAGCGTCCGCGGCGCGTCATCACTGCCGGACCGCCGCCAGGCCATTTGGGCGTCCAGGGCCTCGACGTCGATCACTCCCGTCGTGTGACCCATCGCCTCGAACCGGCCGGCCCGCCGCGCCTCCGCCTCCTTGGCGTTCACCGGCGGCGAGGTGTACACCTGCCCCCCGGGGTCCACCACGTGATAGGTCACTCCTCCGCGGGACAGTCGATGGGCCCGGTCGACCACGTCGAACACGAGCGGCGAGTCCACCCCGAGGGAGGGATGCAGCGACGACCACGGGTTCCAGGCCTTGAACCGGACTCCGGCGACGTACTCCCCGACGGTGGCGGTCGGCGACAGCGGGACCGACGATCCGTTGCAGGTCAGCAGCAGCCGGTCCGGGTCGAAGCCGGTCACCTTGACCTGGAGCCGCTCGACGGAGGAGTCGACGTAACGGGCGGGGCCGGTGGAGCTGGATTCCTGTCCCAACACGTGCCACGGCTCGATCGCCGTCCGCAGTTCGAGATCGACTACTCCTGCGGAGCCCGCGTCGATGGTGCGCCGGCCGATGACCGGAAACCGGAACGCGAGGAACGGCTCGAACCAGGTCAGGTCGACGTCGAAGCCGTGGCGGCGGAGATCCGCCGCGACGTCGGCCAGGTCGGCCGCCACGTGATGCGGCAGCAGATACTGCTCGTGCAGCCCGGCGCCCCACCGGATCAGGGGGGCGCGGTAGGGCTGCTCGGCGCACCGGGCCAGCACCGTCCGGATCAGCAGCGCCTGCACCAACGCCATCTCCGCGTTCGGCGGCATCTCGAAACCGCGCAGTTCCAACAGCCCCAGCCGCCCCCGCAGCGAGTCCGGACTGTAGAGCTTGTCGACGCAGAATTCCGACCGGTGGGTGTTCCCGGTCCCGTCGGTGAGCAGGTGCCGCAACGCCCGGTCGACCAACCAGGGCTGGTGACCAGAGGGGTCGGAGGGGTCGGGGTGCTCGGCTTCGCTGTGCGTCAGCCGCTCGATCTCGGCGAAGGCGATCTCCAACTCGTACAGGGTCTCCGGGCGGCCCTCGTCGACCCGCGGGGCCTGGCTGGTCGGGCCGACGAACCGTCCCGCGAACGCGTACGACAACGCCGGATGGTGCTGCCAGTAGGTGAGCAGGCTGACCAGTAGATCGGGTCGGCGGAGCAGCGGGGATCGGGCCGGCTCCGGACCGCCGAGCGTCCAGTGGTTGCCGCCGCCGGTGCCCTGGTGCCGGCCGTCCAGCCCGAACGTCTCGGCCCGCAAGCCGAGTTCGGCGGCCAGCCGGTGGGTGGTCACGGTCGTCTCGGCCAGCTCGGCCCAGTTGTCGGCCGGGTGCAGATTGACCTCGAGCACTCCGGGGTCCGGGGTGATGAGCAGGCTCTGCAGCCGTGGATCGGGCGGCGGCTCGTAGCCCTCGAACACCAGGGCTGTCCCCGTCTCGGCGGCCACCCCCTCCAACACGGCGACCAGTTCGACGAACTTCTCGGCCTGCTCCAGTGGCGGCAGGTAGACGCGTACGTGGCCGTCGCGCGGCTCGACCACCAGGGTGGTCCGCGAGGGCGTCTGCTGGGGATCGACCACCGTGGCCCTGATTGTCGGGGGGGTCATCGAGGGGGACGGCGGGGGAGCGGGTAGGTCCGTCCCGGGGCGCAAGAAGCTGCCTTCACCCGCATAGTCCTGGCCGGCGACCGCATCGAGGGGCAGTCGTTGGCCGGCCGCCAACGTGCCGGGCACCAGAACCAGCCGACCGCCGGGTGGGCGCCACCGCGGGCTCGCCCAGCCGGGCCCCCACCAGGCCGGGGTGAGCGGCAACGCCCAGGCCACCGGCTCCGTCTCGCCGTCGAAGCAGGGATGCAGCTGATCGGTGGGCAGACCGAAGGCGGCCGTCACAGCCCGGGCGTACGCTGCCGCTCGGTCGGCCGTTCGGCCCGCGTCGTCGGCAACCGCAGCGAGCGGGTCGGCGAGGAGTTCCGGATGCCGCCACAGCGACTCGCCGTCTCGTCGCCAGACCAGCCCGACCTGCCAACGCGGCAGCGGTTCGTCGGGGTACCACCGGCCCTGGCTGTGCTGAATGAGGCCACCCGCGCCGAACGATGCAGCGAACCGCGCCGCCAGCTGACCGGCGAGCTCCCGCTTCCGGCCGCCGTCGGCCGCCACCGTCCACTCCAGAGCCAGCGGTTCGTCACCGGCGACGAAGGTCGGTTCGCCACCCATGGTCAGTTCCAGGCCGGCCGCGCTCAGCCGCCGGTCCACCTCGGCCCCCAGCCGGTGCAGAGCGGAGCGCTGATCCGCCGAGTAGGGCTGATCGGTGCGACCGTCGTCGGTGAACCGGTGCACGGTGTTGCTGAAATCGAAGTGGACCTCGCCGGGCCCGGTGGACCCGGTGATCGGCGCCGCCTGCAGCGGGCTGGGCGTTGCGGCCAGCGGGATGTGCCCCTCGCCGGCCAGCAGGGCCGAGGTCGGATCGAGACCGATCCAGCCGGCTCCCGGCACGTACGCCTCCGCCCAGGCGTGCAGATCGGTCGAGTCGCCCTTACTGCCGTCTTCACTCGCCTCTTGATCCGCAGCTTCACTCGCCTCTTCACTCGCATCATCACTGAGTTGCACCAGGTAGCCCGAGACGAACCGGGCCGCGAGACCGAAGTGCCGCAGCGCGATGACCAGCAGCCACGCCGAGTCCCGGCACGAGCCGATCCCGGTACTGAGTGTCTGCTCCGGAGCTTGGACGCCGGGTTCCATCCGCGTGGTGTACCCGACCGCCTGGTAGGCGGCCGAGTTCAGCGCGACCAGGAAATCGACGGTGGGCCGTGGCTCGAACTCGAGTCCGGCCAGCCAACCGGAGACCACCGGGTCGAGGTGCGCAGTCCCGGCCGGGCCAAGATACGGGGCCAAGTCACTCGCCAGCGGGTCTCGATAGCGAAACGGGAACGTCGCCGCGTAGTCCTCGACGAAGAAGTCGAAGGGATTGATCGTCGCCATCTCGGCCACCAGACCGACGGTGACCTCCAGCGCGGTCGCCGGGTTCGGGAAGACCACCCGGGCCACGAAGTTCCCGTGCGGATCCTGCTGCCAGCTGAGAAAGTGATCAGCCGGGCTGATGGTCAACGTGTAGGCGGAGATCGGCGTCCGGCAGTGCGGGGCGGGGCGGAGCCGGATGAGATGCGGTCCGAGCTCGGTGGGGCGGTCGAAACGGTAGCTCGTCCGGTGGTCCAACGAGACCGAGATGCTCACGAATCGCCTCCGGACCGACCGCTTCCATGCCGCCCGCGTACGTTATCCCGCCCGAGTTGGGTGACACGCCGAGATGACCTTGATCGCGGCGTGTCCACCCTCTCGAGATGGGAAACGTACGCCACGCCGGGTGGAACGAGGATTCTCAGCGGCGGAACTCAGTAGCGGTACTGGTCGGTCTTGTACGGTCCCTCGACCGGGATGCCGAGGTAGCCGGCCTGGACCGGGGTCAACTCGGTGAGCTTGACCCCGAGGGCATCCAGGTGCAGCCGGGCCACCTCTTCGTCCAGGTGCTTGGGCAGCACGTACACCCCGACCGGGTACTCGTCGGTCTTGGTGTACAGCTCGATCTGCGCCATCACCTGGTTCGTGAAGGAGTTGCTCATCACGAAGCTCGGGTGACCGGTCGCGTTGCCGAGGTTCATCAACCGGCCCTCGCTGAGCACGATGATGCTGCGCCGGGAATCGCCTTCCGCCCCGTCCGCGCCATTGAAGATCCACTCGTCGACCTGCGGCTTGATGTTGTTGCGCAGGATTCCCGGGGTCTTCATCAGCCCGGCCATGTCGATCTCGTTGTCGAAGTGGCCGATGTTGGACACGATCGCCTGGTGCTTCATCCGACTCATCTGGTCGGCGGTGATCACGTTGAAGCAGCCGGTCGCTGTCACGTAGATGTCGGCGATGGGCAGCACCTCCTCCAGCGTGGTGACCTGGTAGCCGTCCATGGCCGCCTGCAGCGCGCAGATCGGGTCCACCTCGGTGATGATCACTCTGGCACCCTGGCCGCGGAGTGAATCCGCACAGCCCTTGCCGACGTCGCCGTACCCGCAGACCACGGCCACCTTGCCGCCGATCAGCACGTCGGTGGCCCGGTTCAAGCCGTCGATCAAGGAATGGCGGCAACCGTACTTGTTGTCGAACTTCGACTTGGTCACGGAATCGTTGACGTTGATGGCGGGGAACAGCAGGGCGCTGCTGCGGTGCATCTCGTACAACCGGTGCACACCGGTGGTGGTCTCCTCGGTCACTCCGACGATGGCGTTGGCGACGTCGGTCCAGTCCCGCCCCTCGGCGATCGACTTCTTCAGCAGCTTGAGGACGACCTGGAACTCCTCGGAGTCCTCCTCGGTCGGCTCGGGGACCTCGCCGGCCTTGGTGAATTCGACGCCCTTGTGCACCAGCAGGGTCGCGTCACCGCCGTCGTCCAAGATCATGTTCGCCAACAGTGCTCGCCGCACGGGCTGGTCCTCGCTGCGCTCGGGCTCTTCTTCACCCTCGGGCCAGCTGAGGATCTGCTCGGTGCACCACCAGTACTCCTCGAGGCTCTCACCCTTCCAGGCGAAAACCGGCACCCCGGCGGGCTCCTCGACCGATCCCTCCGGCCCGACGACCACCGCCGCCGCCGCGTGGTCCTGGGTGGAGAAGATGTTGCAGCTGGCCCAGCGCACGTCCGCCCCGAGGGCCACCAGGGTCTCGATCAGCACCGCCGTCTGTACGGTCATGTGCAGCGAGCCCGCCACCCGGGCCCCGGCCAGCGGCTTGCTCTCGCCGTGCTGAGCCCGCATGGCCATGAGTCCGGGCATCTCGTGCTCGGCCAGAGTGATTTCCTTGCGACCGAACTCGGCTAACGAAAGATCAGCAACGCGATAATCCATGGACGGAAGCCTACGGGGACGCACCGCAAGAACCCGAATCCTCCGAGCTGAGGGTGTCGAGTGTCTCAGCCGCGGTGTTTGTCCGGCTCGCGCACGCTCCGCGCCTCAAGACTCGGTCTTCCTCCCTCGCTCGCAGACGAGGGTGCGGTGCCCTGAGCTCGTCGAAGGGTCTGCTCGCTCGCTCGTCCAGACCGAGCCGGCGCTCCGCTAACGACGCTCGCCGGGGTGTCGACTCTTCGTCCTCACGTACCTAGTGACTCGGCGCCTCGGGGCGGGCGCGGCGCGGGGCCGGCTGGTAGGCCTCGTTGTAGATGTCGGGCTCGAGATAGAGCGCGGTCACCATCGGATCGGCTTCCCGGATCGCCACCTCGGCGCGATCGATGGTCTCGGCCACCGACTGGGCGGTGTCGCTTGCGTTCACCGCGATCTTGGCCGCGACCAGCACCTCCTCCGGTCCCAGGTGCAGGGTCTTCATGTGGATCACCCGGTCGACCCCGTCCACGGCCGTGAGCGCCGCGGTGATCGCCTCGATGGATTCCGGGCTGGCCGACTCGCCCAGCAGCAGGCTCTTGGTCTCGATGGCCAACGTGACTGCGACCGCGATCAGCAGCAGACCGATCATGGCGGTGCCGATGACGTCGAAGTAGCCGTTGCCGGTGATCAGGGTCAGGCCGACCCCGAACAGCGCGAACACCAGGCCGACCAGGGCCGCGAAATCCTCCAGCAGGATCACCGGAAGCTCGGGGGCCTTGGCCGAAGTGATGAACCGCTTCCAGCTCTGACGACCCTTGGTCTTGTTGGATTCCCGGATCGCGGTCCGGAACGAGAGTGACTCGGCGGTGATAGCGGCAACCAGGACCACGATCGGCACCCACCAGAAGCCGCTCTCCAGCAGTTCGTTGGGTAGGCCCTCGTGCACCTCTTCGTACTTGTGATTAGCCTCGTACAGCGCGAACAGGCCGCCGACGGAGAACAGCACGATGGCGACGATGAAGGCGAAGATGTAGCGCTCCCGCCCGAAGCCGAACGGATGCTCCGGGGTGGCCTCGCGTTTGGCCCGCCGACCCCCGAGCAGCAGCAGGGCCTGATTGCCCGCATCGGCCACCGAGTGCACGGCCTCGGCGAGCATCGAGGACGCCCCGGTCAACGCCCAGGCGACGAACTTCGTCAAGGCGATGAACGTGTTGGCCAGCAGGGCCGCTACGACCGCCTTGGTACCACCTTCAGCGCTCACAGGCGGATTCTGTCACCTCGCCGAACGGCTGGCACTCACAGGTCGAGATAACGCCCGAGCCCGACCGCCAGATAGACCGCGGCGAACATCCCGGTCTGCAGCAGGGCGGCGTAGCGCTCCACGTCCGAGCCGGACGGGTGGGCGATCGGGCAGATCCGGATGTCGTTGCGTTCGGCCGCGGCCCGCAGCCGGTTCTGGGCCACCCGGATCGGTTCGTCGGCGTTGCCGTCGTCCAGCATCACCAGGCCCGGTCGCCGGTCGGCGCTGAGCGAGTCCTCGAACGGATCGGCGAAGGGGTCGCGCGGGGCGGCCAGATCCAGGACCGGCAGCAGGGCGTCGGCGTCGGCGGCCAGGGCGGTCCGTCCGGTGGCGGCGCGGAGCGCCTCGGCGATCCGGCGGCTGGCCCGGGCGGCCAGCACTGATCCGCCCCAGACCAGCGGCTGGGCCTCGGCCAGCCCCATGGCCAGGTCTTTCGCCGGGTTGCCCGTCACGTCGACGAACGGCGAGCATTCCTCCGCCACCGCGTCCATCGCGTCGGCCACGAGTTCCGGTTGGACTTCGGGCCCGAGCTGCATCCGGTGCAACGCCGACAGGGCCACGATGGCGGCGGCGAGCGCATCGGCCGTACGAGTCGGCAACAAGATGGTGGACCGGCCCGCGGCGTGCTCGGCGATCATGGAGACCGGCGGGCAGGAGATCAACAACTGGCAGCCGCGTCGGACCGCCTCGTGCACCGTCGCGACCAGGCCGGGGGATGCGTTGTCGCTGGCCAGCACGACGACCAGGTCCAGGGGCCCGACCCAGCCGGGCAGGCCGTGCGAGGGCCAGGCCACGAACGGAACCGGGCAGACCGGCTCCAGCATGGCCCGGATGAACCGTGCTTCGTTCCCGGCCGCGATCACGGCTCGCGGTCGCTGCGACTCCTCCAGCTGCGCGATCGGTTCGCCGGCCTCACCGGTTTCGCGGCGAAGCCGGGCGCCGGATTCGGCCAGCCGCCGCAGGACGTGATCCGCCCCGGCCAGGGCTTGGCGGTCCTCCAGCCACGCGTCGTCGAACACTCAGCCGACGTCGTCTGGTTCGGCGAGGGCCGGCCGTCGCGCTTCGTCGATCAGTAGTACGGGGATCCCCGAGCGGACCGGATAGGCCAAGCCGCAGTCGGCCGCGAGGCAGACGAGCTCGTCGCGATCATGGTCCACGGCCAGTGCGCCGTGGCAGTTCGGACAGGCCAGGATCTCCAGCAGTTCCGGGGCCAGGTCGATGACCATCGCCGTCCTCCAATCAACAGGTGCGTGCATGAACTGTTCTATCAGTCCCCTCGGCGCTCAGGCCCGGATGATGGCCAGCGCCTCGTCCCGCAGCGCCGCCACCCTTGCCGACGTCCGCGCCTCGACGTTCAGCCGCAGGAGCGGCTCGGTGTTGCTGGGGCGCACGTTCAGCCACCAGTCCTCACCCCGGACCGTGAGGCCGTCGAGGCGTACCAGCTCGGCCCCCTCTGCCGAACTGTCCGCGAAGTGCTCGGCCAACCGATCGGTGACGGCGCGTACGTCGGCGACCGTCGAGTTGATCTCCCCGGAGCTCACGAAGCGGGTGAACTCGGCGGTGAGCGACGACAGCGGTTGATCACTGCGACCGAGTGCGGCGAGCACGTGCAGAGCGGCCAGCATGCCGGTGTCGGCGCCCCAGAACTCTCGGAAGTAGTAGTGGGCGGAGTGCTCGCCGCCGAAGATGGCGCCGTGCTCGGCCATCGCCGCCTTGACGAAGGTGTGGCCCACCTTGGTGATCACGATCCGGCCGCCGCGCTCGGCGACGATCTCGGCCACCGCGGCCGAGGTGATGGCGTTGATCACGATGGTGCCGCCGGGCTCGCGATCGAGTTCCTGACTGGCGATCATGGCGGTAATGGTGGAGGGGTTGACGACCTCGCCGCGCTCGTCGATCACGAAGCATCGATCCGCGTCGCCGTCGAAGACCAGCGCCAGATCGGCGTGGTGCTCGGTCACCGCGGCCTGGGCGTCGACCAGGTTCTCCGGCTCGAGCGGGTTGGGCGGGTGGTTGGGGAAGCTGCCGTCGAGATCGGTGAACAGGCCGATCACCTCGAGATCCTGGCCACCGAGCACCGCCGGCAGGGTGTGGCCGGCCATCCCGTTGCCGGCGTCCACCACCACCGTCAACCGGCGGATGCCCGAGAGATCGACCAGCGCACGCAGGTGGGCGGCATAGTCGAGCAGCAGGTCCTGCTCGGTGAGTCGGCCCCGCCGCTCGGCGGGCGCGGGCGTCCCGGCCAGGGCGCGCCGGGCGATCTCGACGAGCTGTTCCGGCTCGATCGGCGCCGCGTTGCGCAGGCAGAACTTGATCCCGTTGTAGTCCCCCGGATTGTGACTGGCGGTGAACATCGCCCCCGGCAGGCCGAGATGCCCCGAGGCGAACCACAGCTGGTCGGTGCTGGCCAGGCCGATGTCGATCACGTCCGCGCCTTGATCGAGCACTCCGGCGGTGAAGGCCCGGCTCATCGCCGGCCCGGTCAGCCGCATGTCCCGCCCGACCACCAGAGCCTGGCCGGTCTCGACCAGCGCGAACGTGTCGGCCAGCGCCGCCCCGACGGCGTAGGCGCCGTCAGCGTCCCACTGCGGGTCTTCACCCGCGACCACGCCGCGGATGTCGTTGGCCTTGAAGATTTCTGGGCTGATCATCGCCCGATGATCCTACGGGGCCAGGTTGCTCAGCCTCAGGCGTCGGGGTCGGCCAGCACCGTCAGGTGGGCCCGACGGCCGATCTCCACGATGGAGGGGCGGCCCGCCGCCTCGGTACCGGCAGCGGCCGGCGCCGGCTGGTCGTAGGAGAAGCCGACCTCCCGTACGGCATCGGCCAGGGCCAGCAGATCGTCGCTCGACGGCTTGGCGTCGGCGTCGTTGGCCAAGCGGATGACCTCCCAGCCCCGCGGGGCCGACAGGCTCTCGGCGTGCGCACCACACAGGTCGTACCCGTGCGGTTCGGCCCGGATCGCCAACGGGCCCAGCACGGCGGTGGAGTCGGTGTAGACGTAGGTGAGGGTGGAGGCGGCCGGATGCGAACAGCCGGCCCGCGAACACCGTCGTGACCTCACCCCGGTGACGCTACCGGCGCGAGGCGAGATCGAGTGGGAGGAGCGATCGTGTCGGCGATCCGGCCGCGGACGATCGCGGTTTGCCCGGACGGTCCCCCGGGTACGTTCCCCTGATGCAGCCGCAACAGAGATCGCGATGACCGAGACCCGGCAACGTTCGGGTCCGGAACCGCTCGTCCGGCCTCCTCGCCTGCATCTCGGCCGCGAGGGGAATGCCAGCCGGCTCGAACTCTTCTTCGACCTCGCCTACGTGCTGGTGGTGATGGAGCTCGCCAAGACCTTCTACGGCGACCTCAGTTGGCACGGCGCCGGTGTCCTGGTCGGATTGTTCGTGGCGATCTGGTTCTCCTGGGTCGGCTTCACGCTGTACGCCAACCGCTTCGACACCGACGACGTCGTGTTCCGGATCGGCAAGCTGGCCGCGACCGCCGCGATCGCGGGCTGCGCTGCCAGCGCGTCCGACGCGATCGGCAAGCTGGCCGTCCCGTTCGCCGCCTGCTATCTGGCCAGCCGGCTGATCCTGCTGCTGATGTACGCACGGGCCTGGCGCCACGTCGAGGAGGGCCGGCCCACCATCCGGGTCTATCTGCTCTTCATCAGCGTGAGCGCCACGCTGTGGGCTGTGTCGCTGGCCGTGCCCGGCAACGCCAAGTACGTGCTGTGGGCGGTTGCGGTACTCATCGATGCCGTGGGTCCGGTCGTCGCCACCCTCCGCGACGACCGGCTGCCGCTGCACATCGAACACCTGCCGGAGCGGTTCGCCCTGCTGGTCATCCTGGTCCTCGGCGAGGCGGTCGGCGGCGCGGCCCGAGGGGTACACGACGCGTCCTGGGCCCCGACCTCGATCGGCGTCGGCCTGCTCGGCTTTCGCCGTCGCCGCCGGACATGTGGTGGATCTACTTCGACATCACGGCGACCAGCGGTGAGCGCGAACTCGAAGAGGCCGAGCAGGAGGCCGAAGAGGAGTCCGACCAGGCCGAGCAAGCCGGTGAGGCGGAAACCGAGAGCGTGGCGACCGACGAGCGGCACGACCTCTTCGTCTACGGTCATCTGCCGCTGGCGCTCGGCATCGTGCTCGCGGGCGTCGGCCTGGAGGAACTCGCCGTCCACCCCTTCGACCGTGCCCCCTCGACGGCCGGCTGGGTGCTGGCCGCGGGCCTGGCCGTATTCCTGGTCGGGGTCGCCATGATCATCGGCGGCACGACCCGCACCTGGCGATCGGTGTGGCCGTGGCCGGTGGCCGCCATCCCGCTGCTCCTGGCCGGCGGCCTGGTGCCGTTCCCGTCCGGGGTGTGGCTGGCCGTCACCTTCGCCGCCGCGGTGCTCGCCTTGGCCGTGCGAGGCACCGTGGTCAGTCGGCGACCCGAGACCGCGCTGGCCGGGGCCGACTGACGACTGTCGACGACTAGAGTTCCGCTGTGTCCATCCGCCGCCGGGACCGGCATGCTCGGGGCCTGCGGGGGCCGATGGCCCTGGCCAATCCCCTGTCCCGCAAGCCGGCCCGACCGCCCCGTCCTTCGAACCGATCGGACTACTTCGCCGACTCGGTGCACGGCGCCGTCGAGCGCATCGCCCGGCAGTGCCCGGACGCGCTCGTCGGAGTGACCTTCGGCATCGAGGACGTCCCGTACCTGCAGACGGCCTGGTCGGGCGACCACGTCCCGCTGGCGGCCGCCGTCGAGGGCGACGAGGAGCGGCTCGGTCAGGTGGTGGTTTACCGGCGGCCGCTCGAACACCGGGCGGCGAGTCGTCGAGGGCTACGCATCCTGGTCTACCGGACCATCGTCGAGCAGCTCTCCGCCCTCACCGGCCGGACCATCGACGAGATCGATCCCGAGGGAACACTGGACGACGACTGAAGCGCGTCGAGCAATCGGACTACAGCGCCAGATGGAGCCGCAGCGCTTCGTCCAGTTCAGCCATCACCTCGGACGGCGCCCGTCCCAGCACTGCCCCGATCCGGACGTAGTCGACCGAGCATGCTCTGTGAGTCGATGCGCAGGCCGGTGGACCTGCTGCTCAGCAGCGTCTGGAACGGGAAGACCCGAGCCACGTTGCTGGTCACCGGCACCACGGTAATCACGCCTCGACCCAACCGGTCAGCCGCGACGTTGGCGCGATCGTTGCTGACGATCACCGCCGGCCGACGCTTGTTCGCCTCGTTGCCGCGTGCGGGCTCGAGGTCGATCAGCCGAATCTCACCGCGGAGCATCGACCAGTCCGTCGCCGGTCGCTGCTTGCCACGCCGCCTCCTCACCGGGAAGACGCCCACTCCTGGAAGGCGGCGGCGTACTCCTGCTCGAGATTCGGTACCAACAGACGAGATGCGTATCCCGCAGCCGAACGCTGAACTCAGCCTGGCGGCCCGGTGCGAAGTCGGCTCCAGGGTGGAGCCGTCGGCTACTGTCCGAGCGCCGGGTCGAACGCCACCTGGGGCGCGCGACCGGCCAGATCCGGTGAGGTGACCGGCACACTGGCCAGACCCGCCACGTTCCCGGTGGACCAGCGGTAGCTCGACGGAGCCGAAGATCGCCGCGTCGGGCGGGGCCCGGACGACGAGATAGGCGGGCGCCGGTGAGGTGATCCGCCGGCTGGAGGTGCCCCCGCCGATCAACGTCACGTCGTCGGTCCGCAACCGGACTCCCTCGTAGCTCAGCACCTCGAACGAGAGCTGGGCCTCCTCGGCGCCGCCGTTGCTCAACACGAATTCGGCGTCGACGCCTTCGATGCTGGCCAACGCCACCACTCCGGTACGCGACAACGGCGCCACCGCCGGTTGGACGGACAGGTCCGGCCGGGCGCCCTGGACCGAACTGACCGCGTGCACGGCGGCGGTCACCGGCTGGGTGCTGGTCAAGCGGATGCTGCCGGACTGCCCCGCCAGGCCGCCGGTCAGACCGACCGACGCCGTGCTCTCCGGCGGCACGACCAGGGTTTCGGCGCCGATCGGAGCGAAGGCACCTTCGATCCCGAGCACCTCGACACCGACCTCGGCTCGGTCCGGACCCGGGTTGGCGACGACGAGCTCCCGCGCCCCGGCCCCCTCCGGCACCCCAGGAATGATCATGGTCGCCGTCGGGGACACCGAGCTCGACTGCCAGTCGGCGCCCTGCGGCTGGGTGCCGGCGCTGCGGCGGTCCAGGGCCATGGCCGACACCCGGCCCTCGCTGGCCCGCACCGAGACGGTCAGCGGACCTTCCACTTCGACCAGCGACTGCAGCGAGACCGTACGGGAGGTACGCCCGTCGATGATCAACCCCGGGCTGCCGGGAACCACCACGATGCCGTTGCGTCCGTAGAAGCGCAGGTCGACCTCGGCCTGGCCGTCGTCGGGGTTGGTGAGTACCAGTTCCGTACGGTAGTCCGCCGAGGCGCCCACGCCGACGAACCAGTGCTCGGTGTTGGGCGGAGTGCAGGGAGCGGCCATCAGACCGCTGAGGCTGCCCGATCGGGCCTGGCTGAACATCATCGCGGTGGCCGCCGTGGCCATGATCCCTTCACCCTCCAGGATCACCGGTCCCTTCGGGCGCCGCACAGCGACCGAGCCTTGCCCTGCTCGGTCAAGGTGATGCTGGCGGCCTCGGTCCCGACCGGGATTCCGGTCAGGGTGCCCTCGCCGGCCGGGGGCCTGGCGGACCGCAACGGCGGCCAGCGTCGCCGTGGCGGCGGGCTCCGGCGACGTCGTACAGGTCGAACTGGTACGACCGGCCAGCGGCTGCGGCGACGGCCGGAACGCGGCGGACTGCGATCGGCAGGAGGGTGCCGCCGAGACCCGACGAGCAGCACGGCCAGCACGGCGATGGCGACGGTCAGCCACCGACGACCAGCCCGACCGCTGCGGCTCACGGTGCTCACAGTCCGCCACCCCCGACCGCGGCGGCTCGCCGCGCCGACTTGGTCGGATCGCGGACCTCGGCCCGCCGGATGCCCGGCGCCGCCAGCACCGCGGCCACGACGAGGACCAGCGCCTGGACCAGCAGGAACCAGCGCACGGCACTCGGGAGGCGTCGCCTCGACCCCGCTCGGATCGTCGCCCGGCAACCGGAAGCCCTGCTGCCAACCCGCGGCCACCGGAGTCAGTTCTTCGCCGGCCTGCTCGGCCCGCCAGCGGGGATCGGCGGCCTCGCCCAGGCGCAGCACCTGATCGGCGCTCGTCTCCCGGGTGGCGGGAGGTTGCAGCTGCCAGACGGTGGCCTCGAGATTGCCGCTCGCCGCCCCCAGTCCGGGCGTGTTGTCGATCCGTGACTGCTGTTCCTCGGTGGCCCCGCTGACCCAGAGGAAGCCGATGCCGAGGTTGCGCAGATCGGGCGCGATGTCGGAGTCCGCGGTACCGGTGGCGAGCCGGAGCACCACGTCCTCGGTCTCCAGTGGGGCGATCGTGGAGCCGCCGAAGGCGAACCCGCGATCCGCGTCGCCCAGCCGGGTCAGGTCGTCGGTCAGCACCGAGTACCGGGCCTGGTCACCGTCGAGGTCCAGGGCCAGGACCCGGACCCGCTCGGGCGCGGTCATCGCGCTGCGGACGTAGGGCGGCAGGGCGTCGAGGCGCACCCGGTCGATCGGGCCGTCCGCCCCGGCCCAGACCCACCACGCCGCACCCAGCACGGTGATCAGCCCGGCCAGCACCGCACCCAGCACCGCGGTCGGCTGCAGCCAGGTGAAGCTGCGGCCCCGGATGCCGGTGGCGATCCCGTCCAGCCCGGCCCCGGCCGCGACCAGCAACGCCCCGAAGCCGATGAGCAGATAGACCCCGGTCCAGGGGCGGGCCTCGGTGCCGATCGGCGGCACGCTGACCACCAGCCGGGACAGCACGACGGCCGCGCCGAAGGCCACCACCGCGGTCACCCAGGCCGCCAGCACCAGCGGCCGGCGCGGCCGGCGGAGCAGTCCGACCAGGGCAGCCGCCCAGATCACCCCGAAGAGCACGATGCCCACCCAGAGCGGCGGCAGACCCGGCCCGGTCTCCCGCCCCAGCAGCAGGGCCCAGACCGGCGGCGGCGGCCCGGTCACCGCCGGCCGCGGCATCGGGTCCGACCAGCAGCCGCCCGGGTGCGGCGATGACACTGGGCCACCACGGCAGCAACACCAGCAGCGGCAGGCCGAGCGCCAGCCCGATCCGGCCGATCTTGCGCGGGGTTCGCCGCAGCCGAACGGCGGCGATCGCCCCGATCAGCACCGCGAAGATCAAGATCGACGGTTCGAAGGCGGCCAACACGACCAGCACGACACCGGCGCCCCAGCCGCCGCGCCAAGCCTCGGGTACCCGCGGACGGCGCAGTACGAGCGCCCGGGCCGCCAGCACCAACATCGGCAGCAGGATCGCGAACACGCTGAGCGAGAGCCGGCCCTGGTTCGTGCCGCCCAGCCAGACCGGCAGCAGGGCGTAGCTGACCGCGACCCAGAGCCGCACCCGGCGGTCGCCGATGACGACCCGGACGACGGGATAGACCGACAGCAGCGTCAGCGGCACCACGCCGCAGAGCAGCAGGGTGACCAGCCATTCCGGCTGGCCGAGCAGGATCGTCGACCCGAGGGCCACCAGGGCGAGCCACGGCGGCGGGATCTGGCCGGGAGCACCCGGAATCGGATCCCAGGCTCGGCCCCACGCCGCCCCGAGGGAGTCCGGCGCCGGCAGCAGCGCGGGTGCCGACAAGGAGCCGAGCCCGAACAGGCCTCGGGCGGCGACCAGACTGCCGACGACCAGCAGGACGCCCACCACCACGATCGGGCTCAGCCAGGGGTTCCTCGGCCGCTCCTCGGGCACACTGGCGAACTCGTCGCCGGTCAGTTCGTCCAGCGAGGCGACCTCGACCTCGCCGGCGACGGAGCGGTACCGATCCGACAGCGCACCGGAGAAGGCCTCCGCGGCGACCCGCAGGCTCGACCACCAGGGCGGTCGCAGCGCCTTGACCACCTCCGGCGCACCAGGGGCCACCTCGAGGGCGCGGAGCCGCTGCCGGTAGGCGCGCACCCGACCGGGATGGGCCAGGAAGGAGCCCAGGGCCGCCATCTCGTCCCGGGCCCGGCCGGGTGCCTTGCCCAGCAGGTACCCGATGGCGTGCAGCAGAGAGCTCCACACCAACCGCAGCCAGACCAACGGCAGCCGGGCCGGCGACGCGTGACCGGCGACCACGACCATGCCGAGTTCCCGATCCACCTTGCCGGGTCGCGGGACCGGCAGCGCCGGCCGGTCGGAGTCCGGCATGACCGACCTGTCGGTGACTCATCCGGGCGCTCGGCGTGGTGACGACCCGGTAGCCGCGCAGGTGCGCCCGCCAACCGAACTCGAGGCCGTCGCGGAAGATCGGCACGGCCGGGTCGAAGCCCTTCAGGTCCTTGAACACCTCGGCCTTGAGCAGCATCCCGCAGGTCGAGACGCCGAGTCGCTCCTGAGGCTGATCCCGTTGTCCCTGGTCGATCTCGCCGGCCTCGAGCATCAGTTCTCGCCGTCCCGTGCCCGAGATGCTGGTGCCGATCTCGCTCAGCCGGGGCGCGGTGCGACGACGACGCGGGCGCAGCAGCTTGGGCCCGGTGACATCGAGACTCGGGTCGGTGACCGCGTGGCTCAGCAGGGCCCGCAACGCGTCGGGGGCCGGCACCGCATCGTCGTGCAGGAGCCAGAGCCAGCGGGTTCCTCGATCGGAACCGCGCTCCGCGGGCGCGCGCTTGCGGTCTGCGGCCAGCGCAGCGGACACGGCGGCACCGAAGCCGAACCCGCGCTCGCCGTCGTAGACGGCGTCGAGCAGGCCCTGATCCTGTGCGCGCTGCAGCAGGGCTCGGGTCGAGTCGGTACTGGCGTTGTCGATGGCGATCAGCCGGGTGGGCGGCGGTTCGAGCCGGGCCAGTCCGGCCAGGGTGTCGGGCAGCCACTCCTCGGCGTCCAGGGTGACCAGCACGGCGGTCACCCGTTCGTGGCTGAGGTCGACCTCGGGCGGCTCCGCGCTCCGCTGCTCGGTCCAGGCCCAGGGATCGACGTCGTCGGTGGTCGATCTGCTGCGGAAGTCCGCCCAGCCCGTGGACTCGGTCAGCTGTTCGTCCATGGGCGTACGGGAAACCTCTGCGACTCGACGGCACCGACGCCACCTGCCGCCGGTTGAGCGCCCCTACTGTATGCCAGAAATCAGACGGCGCGTTTCTTGAGCTTGCGCCGCTCCCGCTCACTCAGCCCGCCCCAGATGCCGAAGCGCTCGTCGTGCGCCAGTGCGTACTCCAGGCACTGACCCCGCACGTCGCACGACAGGCAGACCTTCTTGGCCTCCCGGGTGGATCCGCCCTTCTCGGGAAAGAACGCCTCCGGATCCGTCTGCGCGCACAGGGCACGCTCCTGCCAGCTCAGGGTTCCGCCCTCATCGGGCTCCGCCAGTTCGTACATAGTCACGCTCCCTCGACCCCACCCCGAAGCGATAATAACAATGACGTAATTACATGCCCGTCAATACCCGGAAGTCAAGCCTGCGTCTGCTATGAGGACCGATTCGGGGGCGGAACGTCCGGGGAGCCCGGAATGGGCTGCCAGCCGACCGTTCCAGAAGCCGCCGGCCAGTCGCTCGCCGGGGCACCGGCGGCGGCTTCCCCCGCGGTCGTCCAGACCATACCGGTGGCCTGCTCGGGCTGCCAGCCGGGCGGCAGGGACGGCGGAGGCGGTTGCGCAGGTTCCGGCGTCGACGGCAGTGTCGATGGAGGTGGAACGGCGGCCGGGTCCGCTCCCGGAATCGGTGCGGAGACCGCGACCGGAGCTCCTCGAAGGAGGCCGAGGAGGAGCACGACTGCCACGCTCGGAAGCACGAGCGCGGCCAACAGCTGGACCACCTCGACGCCTCGACCGACCGCATCCGCGGTCAGACCCATCAGCCCGAAGACCAGCGAGACGAGAATGGCGGCGACGGTCTCGATCACCGCAACGGCAGCGATCGTCCGGCCGTGGGGCGTCGGTGGAGCGAACAGGCACGCTGCCGCCGACGCCGCTGCGGCGAGCAGCAGGACGGTATCGGCTACACCTGCTGCACCGAACAGGGCCGAGACCGCGAACGAACCGTACGCCTGCGTGGAGGCGAGGACCGGGACCGCGACGATCCCGGCCAGCAACCGAACGCCGGAGGCGACGAGCAACGCGACGGCCACCGGCTCACGCCAGCGGCGCAGGTTTTCCATGCGGCCAGCGTAATCCGGCGGTCCGCCCCGGCCATCTGGAACACTGTCGAGATGCAGGTCGTGATCTTGGCCGGCGGGGTCGGCGGCTCTCGATTCGTGGCGGGTGCCCGGCGGGCCTTCCCCGACGCCGACATCACGGTCGTGGTCAACACCGCCGACGACATCACCTTGTACGGACTGCGGGTCTGTCCCGATCTGGACACCATGATGTACGCGCTCGGGGGCGGCATCGATCCCGAGCGCGGCTGGGGCCGAGCCTTGGAGAGTTGGCGGGTGCGGGGCGGAGCTGGCCGAGTACGCCGGCGCCGATCCCTGGTTCGGGCTGGGCGATCAAGATCTCGGCACGCACCTGTACCGCACCCAGCTGTTGGCCGACGGCCGCACCCTGGCCGAGGTGACCGACCGGCTGTGCGCCCGCTGGTTGGACGATCCCCGGCTGCGGTTGATGCCGATGACCAACGACCGGGTCGAGAGCCACATCGTCATCTCCGACCCCGAGCTCGGGCGGCGCACCGTGCACTTCCAGGAGTACTGGGTGCGACTGCACGCCGAGCCGGAGGCCCTGGCGGTGCTCGCGGTCGGGGTCGAACAGGCCCGGCCGACGCCTGGCCTGCTCGAACGGATCAGCTGCGGCGGATCTCATCTTGATCGCCCCGAGCAATCCGGTGGTGTCGATCGGCCCGATCCTCGCCGTCCCCGGGGTACGGCAGGCCCTGCTCGACAGCCGCGCCCGGATCATCGGATTCGCGGGCATTCTGAGTGGCGCGCCGGTGCTGGGGATGGCGCATCGACTGCTCCCCGCGATCGGGGTCGAGGTCGATGCCGGCGCCGTCGGGCGACACTACGGCGGCCGAACTGCCGGAGGGCTCCTGGATCTCTGGGTGCTGGACTCCGGAGACGCCGCTTCGGTGGCGGCCCTCGAACAGGCCGGCGTGCCCAGCGCCGTGACCGGACTGATCATGAGCGACCCGGAGGCGACCGCTGAGTTCATCCGGCTCGCGATCAAGGCCGTCGGTTCGTGATTGCGATCTTCGCGCCGGACGGGATCGAGGAGGTCCGGGCCGGCACCGATCTGACTGGTCTCGTCGTCGCCGCGGTGGAGCGCGATCCGCTGGGGCCGCTGACGGCCGGCGACATCGTCGTCATCACGTCCAAGATCGTCAGCAAGGCCGAGGACCGGCACCGACCGGCCTCCGAACGCGATGCGGCCATCCGAGCCGAGACGGCGGCTACGGTGGCGCGCCGGGGCGCCACCGTGATCGTCCGCACCGCGTCGGGTCTCAGTCTCGCGGCGGCGGGGATCGACAACTCCAACGTCGCCACGACCGAGGTGCTGCTGTTGCCGGTCGACCCCGACGCGAGTGCCGAGCGGCTGCGGGCGGAGTTGAGCGAGCGGATCGGCGGCCCGGTCGGGGTGATCATCTCCGACACCGCCGGTCGGCCGTGGCGGCTCGGGTCAGACCGACCAGGCCATCGGCGCGGCCGGCGTTCGGGTGCTGGCCGACTACGTCGGGACGTCGCGACGCCTATGGCAACGAACTCGCTGGTCACGACCCCGGCACTGGCCGACGAGCTGGCGTCGGCGGCCGACCTGGTCAAGGAGAAACTGGCCGGGCGACCGGTCGCCGTCGTCCGGGGATTGGGCTCGTTGCTGGGGGAGGACGCCGGGTCCGCCGCCGATCTCGTCCGCCCGTTGGCCGAGGACATGTTCGCCCGCGGGACCCGGGAGGCGGTGCTCGCGGCCGTCTGCGCCGCCACCGGACAGTCGGACGCGTACGAGCAGTTCTGCGCCCTGGAGGGGCAGGAGCTGGTGGACGCGGTGGTGGCCGGCTCGGGGCGCACCGGGGGCGAAGCCGCGTTGCTCCGAGCGGTATTGGCGGCTTCGGCGTACCCAGCCCGGTGAAGAGTTGGGATGGAGCGGTTCGGGATAGAATCCGCGGGCTCGTGCGTTTGCCCTTCGGGTGCGCACCTGAACCGTGCGCAGGTGAACCGTGCGCAGATCAAGAGGAGTGAAGGTTGCCCAAGACGAAGCCGATCAAGGCGACGGCCGCGTCCACCGACCGGCCGGGCGGCAGCCGTCGGGCCAAACTGGCCTCCTTCGAGACCGCGCGCAAGAACGAGCAGCGGCGCCGGACGATCGGACTGTTGGTGATCTGCCTGGTGTTGGCCATGGGGCTGCTGGCCTATCCGGTCTACCTGTTCGTGCAGGACTCCCGAGCCCGCGGCGCCGCCCTGGCCAACATCGGCGTGCCGGCGGCGCAGGCCGCCTGCGACGCCCCGGCCGAGAAGGCGGCCTCCGGGAACCAGGACCACGTGGCGGTCGGCACCAAGGTGCCCTACACCGAGCTACCGCCCGCTTCCGGTCCGCACTACGACACCCCGGCGCCGTTCACGAAGCGCTTCTACACCATGGACGACCGCCCGGCTGTCGAAACCCTGGTCCACAACCTCGAGCACGGGTACACGGTCGTCTGGTACCGCGACACTGCGCCGGCCGACCAGATCACCGCCCTGGAGAACGCCTCCAAGACTTTCGGCGCTTCGCAATACGACCCGAACCAGAAGTTCATCGCTGCGCCCTGGAGTGAGGCCGACGGCACGGGCTTCCCGGAGGGCAAGAACGTGGTGCTGGCGCGCTGGACCGCGAACCCGGACAATCCGGCCGATGTCACCGGCCAACGTGGCGTCGAGCAGGCCTGCGGGGCCGTCAGCGGGCAGGCCATCGCGGACTTCATGGCCCGGTACCCGTCGACCAACTCCCCCGAGCCGAACGGCGCCTGAGTGGAACTCGGGTACCGGTCGCGGCTCAGGTGTAGCTGGGACCCAGCCGTTCGGCGACCTCGCCGACCAACTCCTTGATCCGTTCGGCCTCGCTCATCGGGCAGACCACGGTGATCTGGTCGGTCTGTACGACCACCATGTCGCGGAGTCCGACCGCGGCCAGCAGCCGGCCGTCGCCGGCGGAGTTGATCACCAGATTGTCGCGCGAATCGACCAGCACATTGGTGCCGGAGGCTGCGTTGCCGTGCTCGTCGAGCAGGTACTGGCTGCGTAGGGATCCGAAGCCGCCGACGTCGTGCCAGGTGATCGGCAGCGGCACCGCCACCACGTGCGCGGCGGTGTGCCCCAGCGAGGTCGGCTCCATCACTGCGTAGTCGACACTGATCTTGATCAAGGTCGGATAGATCTCGGCCAGCCGCTCAGGTGCCGCGGCTAACGCATTCACCGCGAGGTGGGTGTCCGGCAGCAGGTGGTGGACCTGTTCGAGGAATGTTCGGGCCTGCCAGACGAACATGCCGGAGTTCCACCAGTAGTCGCCGGAGGTCAGGTAATGCTGCGCGGTCAGCTGGGATCCGGCTTCTCCTTGAACGCCAGCACTGCGTGCACTCCCGGGTGACCGGGCACCGCGGCTCCGCGCTGCAGATAGCCGTAGCCGGTGTGCGCGGAGGACGGCATCACCCCGAAGGTGACCAGCGCCTGGGGATCGGTCTCGGCCACGGTGAAACCCTCGACCAGGGCGCTCCGGAAGTTGTCGACCGGGCTCATCACGTGGTCCGAAGCCACGACGGCCATGACCGCGTCGGGATCGCGCGCGGCCAGTATTGCCGCCGGCCAGGCGATGGCGTTGAGGGAGTCCCGGCCCTCGGGTTCTCCGAGGATGTTGGCCGGGTCGATCTCCGGCAGTTCGGCGGCCACGACTTCGGCGTAGTCGGCGCCCGTACAGACGAGGACGTTCTCCGGCGGCACGAGGCCCTCGATGCGCTCGTACGCGATGCGCAACAGACTGCTCCCGCCGACGATCTTGAGCAGTTGCTTCGGCATGCCCTGGCGGGACAACGGCCAGAGCCGCTTCCCCGATCCGCCGGCCATGATCAACACGTAGCGCATGCCTGTCAGCGTATCTTCGGCCCCCGGTTGCCTAGGATCGCCGACGTGAGCGCACTGATAGCGGAACGGCTCCGGCAGCGTGTCCGAGCGGCCGGTGCCGAGCCGTTGATCACCTACTACGACCTTGCGTCCGGGGTGCGGACCGAGTTGTCGGCCGTGACCTTCGCCAATTGGGTCGACAAGACGTGCAATCTCATCGCCGACGAGCACCTGCTGGATCCAGGTGAGGTGGTCGAGCTGGCGGTGGCCGCCGAGAGTCCCGGCCATTGGGTGACCGCCTGCTGGGAAATCGCCTGCTGGCAGCTGGGCTTGACGGTCTCGGTGGACAGCGGGATACCGCCGTCGCTGGTCGTGACGGGACCCGACTGGAGTGGCTACGTCGGTGGCGGCGTCGACATCGTGGCGTGCTCGCTGCATCCGTTGGGACTCGGTTTCGCTTCACCGCCGCCGTCGGGCGTCGCCGACTACGCGTTGGAGGTGCGGGGTCAGCCGGACTCCTTCGCGCCCACTCCCCAGTCCGGGCTGGCGCTGGCCTGGGCCGACCCTCACCGACAGCTGACCCTGGCCGACCTGATCGATCTTCCGGGCCCGGCCGCCCGGCGGCTGGTGCGGCCCGGCGAGCCGTGGGCCACCTGCCGAGACGGACTGCTCACGGCGCTCGTGTCTGAGGGATCTGTGGTCGTGGTGGTCGGCGATGATCCTGCTCGGCTGGCCAGAGTCATCAGCGACGAGCGGATCGACGGTGTATGAGGACTTCGCCGGTGTTGACGGGCCTCGCCGGGGTTAGAGGACCTTACCGAAGGCGATGGGTCCGGACCCCCGAGCTCGACAGTGGCACCTCATCGGACCGGACCGGACGAAAGGTCCGTCGCGCGATTCCGGCGTTTGCGTACGAAGGTTCGCGAGCGGATGCCGGTTCGCGCGCATGAACCGACGCCAAGGTCGGGGGCGACCCCGTTCCGGAATATTCGCTTGTGTGTTCGAGGACTGTCAGTGGGTCCTGCCAGGCTGGAGTCATGCAGGAGTTCGACGGTGACGGCTACGGGGCGGCGACGGCCGAGGTGCACGCGGCCCGCCGGGACGCGGCCCGGGCCTCAGCCCGGTTGGCGGCGGCCGCGGTCGACTACGCCGACGCGGGTGTGGACGCGGCCCGCCGGGACCGGTCCGCGGACCTGACCGGCCCCGGCCGAGGGAAGCCGGGAGAGTTCGTGCCCGACCAGTTGGCGTTGTTGCTGCGCGAGCAGCCGTTCGGGGTGCGAAGGCTGCTGGCCCGGACCCGGCGGCTCCACACCGGGCTGCCGGCCGTCTGGGACGCCCACCAGGCCGGGGACCTGGACGCCGACCAGGTCCGGGTGATCGACCGGATCGCCCGCCGGGTCACCGAACCCCACACCCTGGCCGCCATCGACGACCAAGTCACCGCCGCGGCGCAGACCCGCAGCCCGAAACAACTCGGCGCCTGGCTGGTGCGGCTGGTGGTCCGGCTCGAACCACTCGCCTTCGCCGAACGGCACCGGCAGGCGCTGGCCGACCGGCGGGTCACCATCAGCCAAGGCGTCGACGGCATGGGCTACGTCACCGGAGAGATCTCCGCCGCCGACGCCGCCCAGATCGACACCCTCCTCGCCGCCACCGCACGAAGCCTCGGCGCCGACGACCCCCGCAGCTACCAACAACGCCGCGCCGACCTGTTCACCGACCTACTGCTGGGCCAACTCCAGTTGGTCGACGAGATGCAGGACGAGACCGACGACGACGCTGACGACGACGCTGACGACGACGCTGGCGACGACGCGGGTGAGAAGGAGGGCCGAGCCGACGCGCCCGCCGAAGACGCCGCGGCCGGCCACGACGATCACGCGGGACCGGCCGGCTGGTTGGAGGTCGAGGACATCGACCCCGACACCGGCGAACTGCTCGGCACCCACCGCCAACCCGTCGACGCCACCGGCGAACCCACCGGCGAGCCGCTGCCCGACGCACCATTCGCGCCGCCGTTCCAGCCGGTGCTCCAGCGGCGGCCGCAGACCGTCCGGATCGGGATCGTGGTACCCCTCTCGAGCCTGCTGGGCCTCAGCCACAGCCCCGGCGAACTCGCCGACCGGTCCGCCATGATGCCCGCCGACCAGATCCGTCAGCTGATCGCCGACACCCTCGCTTCGACAGGCGAAAGTGCGGATCCCCGAGACCAGGTCCTGTTCACCCGGCTGCTCACCGACAACGGCGGAAGGCTCCTCGACAGCACCGAACTCGGCCGGTTCCCCTCCCGCCGCCTCGCCGAAGCCATCCGGTTACGCACCGGCACCTGCTGCCACCCCACCTGCACCGTGCCCGCCGACCCATGCGACATCGACCACCACCACCCCCACCCCCACGGGCCCACCGCCGGAACCAACCTCGACCCACAATGCCGACGACACCACCGCGGCAACACCTTCGCCTGGCAAGCCGCCCGACGAGACGAGAACGGCGTCGACTGGACCATGCCCGACGCCGAACGCTACCGATGTATCGACGAGCCGCTGCCCGTCTGAGGCGACGGCAGGTCTGACCACGAAACCGAGCACAAGGCGTCACACATTCGGCGTGCGCCGGCCCAGCGACAAGACTCAGACACTCCGCCGCTCCACGCTGCCCTGCCGGCTCGATCCCGCGGTAGAGATCGGCCGGCCGGTCAGCCGATCGGGAAGGCGATGTCGCAGCCGTGATCGTTCGGCCCGAGGTGCATGAAGTCGTCCACGTAGACCTCCCGCGGCGACCCCGTGATCTGGCGACCGTTGGCGCCGATCCAACGCTCCACCGCCTCGTACGCCGACAGGATCTGCGGGAAGGCCACCTGAGCCACCGTGATCTCGGTGTAGGCCTCTCGATGCGCCGGCTCGACCCGATGAGCCTGTCCGGACAGATCCCCGTCCCCGCTGACCGGCACACAGACCTCGACCGGCCCATCGCTGTCCTCGTTGACCTCGCCGTGGTAGATCACCATCGACGAACCCGCCTTCAGTCCGAGCTCGTCGGCTTTCCCGTACAGCCGCCCGAAGGCACCGCTGATGAAGTCCGGCAACCCCTCCACCGTCAGGTGCCGCTGCTCGGTCAGCACCTGCTGTTCGGCAACGTCGCGTTCCTTGATCTCGTACATGCCGTAGCTCCCTTCGTTTCCGGAGAGCCTGATGATCAGGTGGTCCTTGAGCGACCGCTGACCGGCGACCCGGTGCTCGACCTCGGCCCAGAAGGCCTCGATCAACGACGCCCGCCGCTCGTCCGGCGCCGCCACCACCTCCGCGACCCGGGCCAGCGGCATGTCGAGCCGCCGCAGCGCCACCACCAGGCGCGCGGCGTCCAGCTGCGACTCCCGGTAGCGCCGGTAGCCGTTGTGACCGTCCACCACCGCGGGGGTCAACACTCCGAGCCGGTCGTAGAGTCGCAGCGCCTTCGTCGACAGCCGCGACCGACGCGCGAAGGTGCCGATGCTGAGCGTGGCCTCGACCGGACTACTCACGCGCCCCTCCGTCCCTGACCTGATCATCAGGCGCCGGGCGCCTCGCCCAGCTGAGACTCAGCCTGGGCGTTGCCCCAGGGTCAGAGTCAAGAAGACGCCGGGTGGAAAGTCAGGCGTTCTGTGGGAAGCCCAGGTTGATGCCGCCGTGGCTCGGGTCGAGCCAGCGTGACGTCACCACCTTGCCGCGGGTGAAGAAGTTGACGCCCTCCACCCCATGCGCGTGGGTGTCGCCGAACAGCGACGACTTCCAGCCCCCGAAGGAGTAGTACGCCATCGGCACCGGGACCGGGACGTTGACCCCGATCATGCCGACCCGCACCTCGTTGGAGAACTGCCGCGCCGCCCCGCCGTCGTTGGTGAAGATCGCCGTCCCGTTACCGTACGGGTTGGCGTTGATCAACTCCACCCCTTCGGCGTAGCTCTCCACCCGCACCACCGACAGCACCGGCCCGAAGATCTCGTCGGTGTAGATGCTCATGTCGGTGTCGACATGATCGAACAACGTGGGACCGACGAAGAAGCCGTCCCCCTCGGAATCGGCGTCGACCTTCCGGCCGTCCACCACCACCGTGGCCCCCGCCTCCTCCCCCGCGTCGATGTAACCCGACACCCGGTCCCGGGCCTGCGCGGTGACCAGCGGTCCCATGTCGCAGCCGCGGGTCCCGTCGCCGGTCCGCAGCCCGACCGTGCGTTCCTTGATCTTCTCCACCAATTCGTCGGCGATGTCCCCGACGGCCAGTACCGCCGAGATCGCCATGCAGCGCTCGCCTGCCGACCCATAACCGGCGTTAACCGCCTGGTCGGCGGCCAGGTCCAGATCGGCATCCGGCAGCACCAGCATGTGGTTCTTCGCCCCACCCAGTGCCTGCACCCGCTTGCCGTGCGAGGTGCCCGTCTCGTAGACGTAGCGGGCGATCGGCGTGGATCCGACGAAGGACACCGATTGCACATCCGGGTGCGTCAACAGACCGTCCACCGCGACCTTGTCGCCGTTGAGCACGTTGAACACCCCGTCAGGGAGCCCGGCCTCCTTCCACAGCTCCGCCATCCACAGCGATGCCGTCGGCACCTTCTCACTCGGCTTCAACACGACCGTGTTGCCCGCCGCGATCGCGATCGGGAAGAACCACATCGGCACCATCGCCGGGAAGTTGAACGGCGAGATGATCCCGACCACCCCGAGCGGCTGCCGCACCGAGTGCACGTCGACCTTGGTGGAGGCGTTCTCGGTGAACCCACCCTTCATCAGGTGCGGCATGCCGCACGCGAACTCGACCACCTCCTGGCCACGGCTCACCTCCCCCAGCGCGTCGGAGAGCACCTTGCCGTGCTCGGCGGTGATGATCGCCGCCAGTTCCTCCTTGCGCGCGTTCAACAACTCCCGGAAGGCGAACAGGATCTGGGTTCGTCGGGCCAGGGAGGTGTCCCGCCAGCGGGGGAACGCCCTGCTGGCGGCCTCCACGACAGCGTCGACGTCGGTTTCCGAGGCCAGTGCCAATTGGGCCGACACCTCGCCGGTCGCGGGGTTGGTCACGTCGGAGAACCGGGTCGAGGTGCCCTCGAAGATCTCGCCGTTCCGCCAATGATGCAGTGTCGTAGCCATGGTCTGTTCCTCAGCCTTCCTTGATGATGGATCTTGCTCGATCGGGTCTCACGGCCTGGCCGCCTCGAGATCGGGGGTGCGGATGCCAGCCTTCGGCTCGATACCGGGCCTGTCCAGCATCCTGACGGGGACCCTTTCGCCGCTGCGCACGGCTTGGACACCGGCCTCGCAGACCGCGACCGCCGCGTACCCGTCCCAGGCGCCCGGCCCGTCGATCGTTCCCCGGCGGGCGGCGTCGACCCAGCGCTGCAGTTCGGTGTCGTAGGCCTGCCCGAATCGCTCGACGAAGCTCGGAGTGAGGCGTCCGCCCCAGCGGCCGTCGGTCGTCTTCGCCTGCAGGTTCTGGTCGAGGCCGATCAGGGCACTGCCCTTCTCCCCCACCACTTCGGTCCTGACCTCGTAGGCCACGCCCGTACGGACGAACACCTCGTCGGTCACCACCCGACCCGAGGTGGTCTCGAAGATCACCAGCATCGGATCGTGGACGCCGGCCGGAGCTCGGGAGCTGGCCAGCCCCTTGATCACCTGGACGCTGGTGATCTCCTCGTCCAGCAGGAAGCGGATCACGTCGACCTCGTGGACCACCGAGTCCCGGATCATGAACTCGGAATTGAAATGATCACCTGCGGCCGGGTTCCGGTGCGTGCAGTGCACCAGCAGCGGATTGCCGAGTTCGCCCTCGGTGATCAACTTCTTCAGCGCGACGTACTCGTGGTCGAAGCGGCGCATGAAGCCGACCTGGACCAGCGCCCGCCCCATTGCGGCCTCTTTCGCGACGATCCGGTACGACGACTCCACGTCGGTGGTCAGCGGCTTCTCGCACAGCAACGGGATGCCGCGGTCGAGACACGCGTTCACCTGCTCATCGTGGGCCGGCCCGGGGCTGGCGATCAGCACCGCGTCGACCTCCTCGTCGGCGATCGCCTCGAGCGGATCGATGACCGTCCGGGCACCCATCTCGGCCGCGATCTGCTTGGCCTTGTCGGCGAAGTAGTCGTTGACCACGGTGACGGTCGCGCCCTTGATCCGGGCGCTCAACGCCTCGGCGTGAAAGGCCCCCATCATGCCCACGCCGAGCACCGCCACCCTGGAGATCACTCAACGGTGGTGTCCGAACTCGATCACGGCCCCGCTGCAGGAGCTGAGGTACGTACGCGTCCGCTTGGCGATCGGCAACGGCAGGTCGGCCGCACACGGGTAGAGGTCGTGCTCGATGATCCCCTCCAGGTCGCGGCCGAGCCCGGCCACCGCCTCCAACAAGGGTGGCATCTCCGGCACTCCGTGCGGCGGTTCGATCATGGCGCCCATCCGGACGGCCTCCGGGAAGGACAGGTCCCGGTCCAGGACGAAGGAGATGATCTCCGGATTCACCTGCTTCAGGTGCAGGTAGCCGATCCGATCGGGGTACTTCTGGATCAGCTCCAGGCAGTCCCCGCCGTAGTAGGCGATGTGCCCGGTGTCGAAACAGAGATTCACGTAGTCGGGATCGGTCGACGCCAGCAACCGTTCGATGTCGGGCTGGTAGCCGACATGGCTGTCGGCGTGGGAGTGGAACTGCACGCCGGAGCCCGTACTCCTCGAGGATCCGCCGGCCCAGCTCGTCGAGACCGCTGGTCAGTTGGGCCCACTGCTCGTCACTGAGGTCCCGGCTCTCCACCGGGTCGCCGGTCTTGTGGTGGCGCCAGACGTCGGGGATCACCACGATGTGCTTCCCACCGACCGCCTGGGTCAGGGCGGCGACATCGGTCACCTGAGTCCAGACCGCATCCCAGGAGTCCGGCCGGTGCAAGTGCTCGAACACCGTGCCGGCCAGCACTTTCAATCCCCGTGCGTCGAGTTGATCTTGCAGCTGCGCCGGATCGGACGGCAGGTAGCCGTACGGTCCGAGCTCGATCCACTCATACCCCGCCTCCGCGACCTCGTCCAGGAAGCGGTCGGGATCGACCTGGGCCGGGTCGCTCGGGAACCAAACGCCCCACGAATCCGGCGCGGTGCCGAGAGTGATCTTGGACACGAGTCCCCTTTCTACAGAAACAGCTTCTGGGTCGCTTTGTGCTCGTCGTAGGTACGGCGAGCCGATCGGGTGGAGTCCAGGGTCGACGTCTCGCTGACCGGCACGTCCCACCAGGATTCGGAATCCGGGGCGCCGATGAGGGGATCGGTCTCGACGTAGATCACGACCGACTCCGCCGCCGCCTTCGCCGCCTGGATCGCGTCGGCGAACTCGGCCGCCGTCGAGGTCTTGATCACTTGCAGGCCGAAGCTGGCGGCGTTGGCGGCCAGGTCCAACGGCAAGACGTCGCCGTCGAGACGCCCGCTCGAGGGGTTGCGGTAGCGGTATCGGGTGCCGAAGCGTTGCGAACCGAGCGACTCCGACAGCGAGCCGATCGAGGCATAGCCGTGGTTCTGCACCAGCACGGTGATGATCTTGATGCCCTCCTGCACGGCCGTGGCCAGCTCAGTGGCCATCATCAGGTAGGACCCGTCGCCCACCATGACGAAAACGTCCCGATCCGGACAGGCCAGCCGGACGCCGAGACCGCCGGCCACCTCGTAACCCATGCACGAGTAGCCGTACTCCACGTGGTAGCCCTTGGGATCCCGGGTTCGCCACAGCTTGTGTAGGTCCCCCGGCATCGAGCCCGCCGCGCAGACCACGACGTCACGGGGATCCGAGAGCTCGTTGACCAAGCCGATCACCTCGCTCTGGGTCAGCAGTCCCCCGGCGCCCTCAACCGATGAGCCAGTGGGCGTGGCCGGTGCGTAGACCTGCTGGACGGTGTCTTCCCAGGCGGCGTTCAGCTCGGTGTAGCGCTGTGCGTAGGACGAGTCGACCTGATACCCGGCCAACAACGGCAGCAGCGCGTCCAGAGTCTCCCGGGCGTCGGCCTGCACACTCAGTCCGGCGTGCTTGACCGCATCCAGCCCGGCCACGTTGATGTTGACGAACCGTACGTCCGGGTGCTGGAAGGCCGTCCGGCTCGCGGTGGTGAAGTCGCTGTACCGGGTGCCGATGCCGATCACCACGTCTGCCTCGCGGGCGATGGCGTTGGCGGCGGTGGTCCCGGTCGAGCCGATCGCTCCCAGGCATCGAGGATCGTCGTAGACCAGCGTGCCCTTGCCCGCCTGGCTCTGACCCACCGGGATCCCGGTGGCCGCGCAGAACGCCGCGAGCGTCTGCCCGGCACCCGAGTAGTGCACCCCGCCCCCGGCCACGACCAACGGCCGCTCGGCCGATCGGATCAGGTCCGCGGCAGCCTGGAGTACGCCTCGCTCGGGGACGGGCCGGGCGATGTGCCAGACCCGCTTGTCGAACAGCGCCACCGGCCATTCATAGCCTTGCGCCTGCACGTCCTGCGGAAAGCACAGGGTGACCGCACCGGTCTCGGCCGGATCGGTCAGCACCCGCATCGCCGCGAGGAGGGCGGCCGGCAGCTGCTCGGGCCGCCAGATCCGGTCGAAGTACCGCGACACCGGACGGAACACGTCGTTGACGGTGACATCACCGGAGTCGGGTAGTTCGAGCTCCTGTAGCAGCGGCGATGCGCTGCGGTCGGCGAACGTGTCGGCCGGCAACAGCAGCACCGGCAGTCGGTTGATGGTGGCCAGCGCAGCCCCGGTGACCAGGTTGGTGGCGCCGGGCCCCACCGAGGTGCTGATCGCGTAGGTCTGCTTTCGATCCTTCATCCGGGCGTAGGCGACCGCGGTGTGCACCATGGCCTGTTCGTTGCGGCCCAGGATGTAGGGCAGCGCGCCCGGCTCCTCCAGTTCGGCCTGCAACAGCGCCTGGCCGAGGCCCGCCACGTTGCCGTGGCCGAAGATGCCGAAGCAGCCGGCGAAGAGCTTCTGCTCGACCCCATCGCATTCGCTGTACTGGGCGCTGAGGAATCTCACCGTCGCCTGCGCTACGGTCAGGTTCAGGGTGTCGCTCACTCTCAGCGGTCCTTCCAGGTGTCGCGGATCCAGGCCTGCTCGGGATGGTCGGTGATCTTCCAAACCCGCTCCACCCCCGGCCCGGCCATCACGTTCAGGTAGTACATGTCGTATCCGGGAGCCGCCATGGCCGGGCCGTGCCAGCCGTACGGGACCAGAACCGCGTCGCGATCGCGAACCTCGGCCAGGATGTCGATCTCGTGCCCGGGCGAGGACGACGTACGGAAGTAGCCCAGACCCGGCTGCCCGGCCGGTCCGGCGGCGATCTCGAAGTAGTAGATCTCCTCCAGCACGCTCTCCCGCTCGCTCTGCTGGTCGTGTTTGTGCGCGGGATAGGAGGACCAGTTCCCGCCCGGGGTGATGACCTCGCAGGCGATGATCGCCGCCGCGTCCAGAGCGTCCGGGGTGCCGAAGTTGCGCACCTGCCGCGCGCACTGCCCGGCGCCGCGCTGCTCCACCGGCACGTCGGCGGCGGCCAGATACCTCGCGGGTCGGGACTGTTCGGTACGCGCGCCGCACAGGGCGAAGCGTCCCCCGGGCGCGGACTCGAGGACGGCCTCGGTCCCGGGCGGCAGGTACAGCGAATCGCTCGGACCGGCGAAGACGTCGACCCGTCCGGACAGCGGCCAGCTCTCACCGCCGACTCCGACCTCGGCGGCCCCGCTCAACGGCAGGACGATGACCTCGTCGTGGTCGGTGCTGAACGCGATTCGACCCCCCTTCGGCAGGGCCAGCACGCGCAGACTCGAGTAGGCCCAACCGGCCGAGTCCGGCGTCACCTGCAACGTGAAGTCACCGGAGGCGGCGCTGCCGGACGGGAGGTGCAACTCCGACGTCGAAGTATCCATGCTCGCTACCTATCCCAACTTATCGAACCAGGGAGACGGCCGTGTCGACAGCCCCCGCGACGTCGTCATCGGCCGGATACAGCATCGTGCGCCCGACCACCAGGCCGCGCACCGACGGCAGCTTGAGGGCAGCCTGCCAGGCCGCGTAGGTCTCGTCCGGGCCACCCTCGGGGTCGCCGCCCAGCAGCAGCGTGGGCAGTGTGGTGGCGTTCATGACCCGTTCCATCTCTTCGACCACCGGCAGCTTCAGCCAGGTGTACGCACTGGACGACCCCAGACCCTGGGCGATGTGCATCGATTTGATCACCGCGTCGGGACTGAGGTCGTTGACGATCTTGCCCCCCAGCTTTCCCCCGAGCCGACGAGACATGAACGGCTCGACCATGGCGATCAGCTCGGCCCGGTTGAGGGCGGTCACCGCTTCAGCGCAGCTCTGCAGGGTGGCTGCGGTCGCCGGGTCGTCGAGGTCGATCCGGGTGAGCATCTTGGCTCCCTCGAAGTTGGCGTCGATCACACCTTGGACGTCGTAGCTGGTCAGGCGGTCGTCGATCTCGAACACTGAGCCGGCGAGTCCACCCCGGTTGACCGAGGCGAACACGACCTTGCCCTCGAGGGCACCGAGCAGCAACAAGTCCTCCGCGATGTCGGCGGTGGCCAGCAGCCCGTCGACTCCCGGGCGTTCGAGCGCGGCGACCAGCCGGCCGAGCATCTCGTTCCGGTCCGCCATGGCTGTCGGCCGGCCGCTGGCCGCGAGCGCACCGCGGGCGGGATGGTCGCAGGCCACGATCATCAATTTGCCGTCGTCACCGAGCAGCGGACGCCGGGTGCGCGACCGGAGCAGCTGCCCGATGCGTTCTGGGTGGCGGACCCGGACCTCGTTCAGGTCGGCGATCGAGTCGACGAAGGTCATCGGCGCACCACGGCTCCCTCGAGCAGATCGCCGATTTCGGTCTCGGTCGGCATCGCCGTCGAGCACTCCAACCGGGAGGCGACGATGGCCCCGGCGGCGTTCGCCCATCTCAGCGTCTTCTCCAGGGGCCAGCCCGACAGCAGACCGTGGCACAACGATCCACCGAAGGCGTCGCCGGCTCCGAGGCCGTTCAGCGGCTGGATCGGTATCGGGGGCGCTTCGACCCGCTCGGAGCGGGTCTTGGCCAGCACTCCCTTGGGTCCCTGCTTGACGACGGCCAACTCGACCCCGGCGGCCAACATCGCGTCGGCGGCCCGGTCTGGCTCGGTCTCACCGACCGCCACCTCGCACTCCTCCCGGTTCCCGACGGCGACGGTCACGAAAGACAGGGCCCGCTGCACCTGTTCCCGGGCCTGTGCCTGGCTCTCCCAGAACATCGGGCGGTAGTCGAGATCGAGGACGGTGAAAGACCGCCGTTCCCGAGCCTCGAGCACCGCGAAATGGGAGGTCCTACTCGGCTCTTCGCTCAGTCCGGTGACCGACAGCCACATCAACCGGGTGCCGCGGACGGCGTCGAAGTCGATGTCCTCGGGCGTGATCTGCATATCGGGGGCACTGGGTTTGCGATAGAACCAGAGCGGAAAGTCGTCAGGCGGGAAGATCTCGCAGAACGTGACCGGCGTGGCGTACTGGGAGTTCGTGACCACGTGGGCATCGTCGACCCCCAGCTCGACCAGAGCGCGACGCACGAAGCGGCCGAACGGGTCGTTGCCGACCCCGGTGATGATCGCGGCCCGTTCGCCGAGCCGGGCGGCAGCGACCGCGACATTCGCGGTGGTGCCGCCCAGATACTTGCCGAAGGTCTCGACGTCCTCGAGCCCGACCCCGATCTGCTGGGGGTAGATGTCCACTCCGCTGCGGCCGAAGGTCAACACGTCGAGCGTCACGTGTTGCACGGTATCGGCAAGGTAACGGAGCTCCGCAGGCGTCTGCCCCTCTCGGACGTCGACCTGGAGCAGCGGCACTCCGATAACCTAGATTTGTTAAGACATAGTGTCAAATCCGGGTTCGCGCAGGCCGATGAGAAAGCCGGCCCCCCAACAAAGGTGGGTGACGGCCAGGACGAGCGGCAACCGGACGCGAGCGGCCCTCGGCATCGAGCTCGGAGCCGTCACCGCTCCGAGCACGACTACGCCCGCGTAGCCGGCTGGGGCGAGGAGTCCGACCCGTAGCCACCGAGCGCCGAGGGCGGGACCGAGCAGGGCCAGCAGCGAGCCGGCACCGATCGCGGCCACCGCGACCGGTGGAGCGAGATAGCGCACGCTGGCCGTTTCGGGGTGTCGGCGCACCACCTCGCGCCGCCAGCGGCCGGTCTCGAACATCTGCCTGGCCAGATCGCGGACCCGGGATCGGGGTCGATAGGTGACCCGCAGCTCCGGCGAGAACCACACGATGCGACCCGAGCGCCGGAGCCGATAGTTCAGCTCCCAATCCTGCGCGCGCCGCATCGACTCGTCGAACCCCCCGACGGCCAGCAGGGCGTCCTTGCGGAAAACGCCAAGGAACACCGTCTCGACCGGCCCGGCGGGCACGTTGCCCAGGTGAAAGGCCGCCCCGCCCAGACCGAGGCGGCTGGTGTAGACGTGAGCCACGGCCTGCTCGAACGGTGTCGTGCCCTGGGCGTCCATCACGCCGCCGACGTTGTCGGCTCCGGTCTCATCCAACAGCTCGACGGCCCGAGCGATATAGCCGTCGCCGAGCTCGCCGTGCCCGTCGACGCGGACCACGATGTCGAAGCGGGCGGCGGAGACGGCGAGATTGAGGGCCGTCGGCGTTCGGCCGTCCGGGTTGTCCACCACCCGTACCCGCGCGTCCCGTTCGACCAGTTCAGCCGCGATCTTGCTCGTGGCGTCCGCACTCGGGCCCACGGCCATGATCACCTCGATCTCGCCGGGGTAATTCTGGGCCAGCACCCCGGCCACCGCGGCGGCCAGGTGCCGTTCCTCGTTACGGACCGGCATGATCACGCTGACGCCGGGCCAGCCGGCTCCATTCATCGACGGGTCATCGAGCGGTCATCCCAGGATCATCGAGCGGCGCAGATGGATCCGAGATCGGCGGTGTCCTGGCCCGGCTTGGGCGTCGCCGCCTTGGGCTTCTTGGCCTTCTTCTTCGTGGCCGGGCTGGCTCCGGGCTCGGGGCTGGCGCTCGGTTCGGGACTGGCGACCGGCGGCCGGTCGATGGCCTCGGATCCGGCGATCTTCTTCTGCACCAGGGAATGCATCTTGGTGACATTCGGGCTGCCGGGATAGATCAACGGCGGCACCAGCGCCACCGAAGCGATGGGCTTCTTGCGGGCCGCCTGCGCCAACTCCATCAGCTGGTTGATCACCGACGTCGGGATGTTGGTAGCCACGATCTGCTTCCCGGCACCGGCGATCTTGTTGAAGTTTGTCAACACCGTCACCGGATCGAGCTGGTTGAGCATGGCGTTCATCACGCACTTCTGACGGGCGATCCGGGCGTAGTCGGAGGAGTCGTGCCGGGAGCGAGCGAACCACAGTGCGTGGTAACCGTCGAGGTGGACGTTGCGGCCCGCCTCGATGTATCCGGAGACCTTGCTGCCACCACCTCCGATCGGCACCCGCAGATTGATGTCCAGCGTGATCCCACCGACCGCATCGATCAAGCTCCGAAAACCCTTGAGATCAATCAGCACGTAGTAGTTGATCTTGAGTCCGGTGGCCCCCTCGATGGCCTCCTTGGTGGCCTGCGCCCCCGGATCCTTCACCCCGGGGTACAGCTCCTTGTGTTCGGTGGCGTAGGAGTAGACCGCGTTCAGCATGCAGGATCCGTCGCGACAACCGAAGCCCTTCGGGAACTTCTTGCGCATCGGCGATCCGGCCGCGAACGGCACCTCTTCCATGTTGCGCGGCAGACTGACCAGCACGGTCCGCCCCGTCTCGGCGTCGATGCTGGCCACCGTCATGCTGTCCGGCCGCAACCCGGGTCGCCCCGTGTCCGCGTCGCCGCCCATCAGCAACACGTTGAACCGGCCGTGCTTGGCCTCGGTATCGCCGCCGCCGGCGAACACCGCGGAGACGAAGTCCCGCTGGGTCGAGACGATCGAAGCCGAGGCCATCAGGCCACCGACCACGGCCAACACCAGCACGAGATTCAAGGTGGCGAAGCCGAGGCGGTGGCGTCGGGCCAGTTCGGGCGGGCGAGCCAGCCGAAACGAGTCCACCAGCAGCGCGCCCCAGCCGAGGGCGACGAGGATCAGCAGCACCTGGAGAACCCGCAGCACCACATCGTTGGTGAACAGTGAAACGGCCGCGCCCCGCCAGATCAGGGCGAAGATCCCCGCGGCGAGAGCGGTTCCCCAAAGAACGGCCCAGATCCGGAGCGCAACGCGACCGACGCGGCGGTTGCCGGCCGTCAGCTGGGTGGATCCAGGAAGGATCAGCGTCATGCCGAGATAGCTCAGGGCCCTACGCAGCTTGATTCGCTCACTTCGCGTGACGCAGTCCGGCACGGGCGAGCCTTTCGTACGGGGGAAGGGTCTGGCAGTCGAGATTCAGTCGAGATCGTCGCCAGTATGTCCCCGGCCGGGGGCTCGGCACGCCAAGCCACGCCGGGCCCGGATGGCTTTCTGGCGGGTACCCTTTTCTTTCATGGCGTCCAGCCGCGATGACGACCTGAACTGGTTATACGGACGAGACCGCTCCGCCGCCGACCCGGAACCGACCAGGGTCATGCCGGCGACCTCGCCTTCGCCGAGTGGTCCGCCGACCGCACCCCAACCAGCCGTCGACCCCGCCTGGTCGGCCTCCCCTGGTCCGGCTTCCGCTCCACCGCCCTATCCCGGGCCCCCTTCGTCTCCAGCTTCTTCTCCAGCTTCTTCTCCAGCTTCTTCTCCGTTGCCGCCGCCCCAGCCGGGCTGGGGGCCACCACCCTCCCCGCCGGGCGGCGCGGGCGGAGGACCGACTCCCGGTCCGCCGAAGCCACCGCGGAAGCAGCGTTCGACAGCGCGGACCGTCTTGCTGGTGATCGGCATCGTGCTGGCGGTGATCTTGTTGTGGTTGATCGCGGTGCCGGTCATCGCCTGGAGCCAGATCACCCGGGTGGACGCGGAACCGGCGGGCGAACGACCGGCCGACCAGCCGGGCACGACCTTCCTGCTCGTCGGCTCGGACTCTCGCGAGGGCCTGACCGCCGAGGACCGCAAACGGCTCGGCACCGGCAATTCGGGCGGCCAACGCACCGACACGATCATGATCTTGTCCATCCCGCCCGGTGGCCGGCCGGCGCTGATCTCGGTCCCGCGCGATTCGTACGTGGCGATTCCCGGCCGCGGCGAGAACAAGATCAACGCGGCGTACGCCTTCGGCGGTCCGGAATTGCTGGTCGAGACGGTCGAACAGAACACCGGGCTGCAGATCGACGCCTACACCGAGATCGGCTTCGGTGGCTTTGTCAACGTGATCGACGCGTTGGGCGGGATCGAGATGTGTCTGCCGAGGGCGATCAAGGACCGCGACAGCCATCTCGATCTGCCGAAGGGCTGCCAGGTGCTCGACGGCACCAACGCCTTGGGTTACGTCCGGATGCGGAAGGCGGACCCGCGCGGTGATCTTGGTCGGGTGGAACGGCAGCGGCAGATGCTGGCCGCCGTGGCCAAAGAGGCGGCCTCGCCGCTGACCGTGATCAATCCCGTGCGTTACTGGAGCCTGTTGACCTCGAGTGCTCAGGCCGTGGCCATCGGCCAGGACACCAACTTCGGCGAGATGGTCGGCATGGCCAACGCCATGCGTCAGGTCTCCGGCGGCACCGGGCTGACCCTCACCGTCCCGATCGCCGATGCCGACGCCTCGACCCCGGTCGGCTCGGCGGTGCTGTGGGACGACGAGAAGGCGGAGGAGATGTTCGCCGACATCGCGCGCGGCGACACCAGCGACCTGGATAAGTTCGTCAACTGAGGCGTGCGAATAATGAGGGGATCCGCCTAAGGAGCCCCATATGCCCCGCACGTCCCGGACGTCCCGCAGCTCTCGCCGCAACACCAGAGCCAGCCGTCGAACTATCGCCGCCCTGTCCGCCCTCGGCCTCACCGCTGCCCTGCTGGTGCCCGCGGCCGCTCCGGCCCAGGCCCGACCCGCCGCTGTCCCCAACCCGCCCAAGGTGCCGACGGCGCTCGGCTATGGCGGAGCGGTGTCCAGCGTCGATCCGTACGCAACGGCTGCCGGGCTCCGGGTGCTGCGCGAGGGCGGGAACGCCGCCGACGCGGCGGTCGCCACCGCCGCCGCCCTCGGGGTGACCGAGCCCTACTCCGCCGGCATCGGGGGTGGCGGCTATTTCGTCTACTACGACGCCCGCAGCCGGCGGGTGCACACGATCGACGGCAGGGAGACCGCTCCGGCGGGGATCAAGCCGGACGCGTTCATCGACCCGGCGACCGGCGCGCCGCGCCCCTTTGCCCAGCTCGTGACCAGCGGTCTCTCAGTCGGCGTCCCCGGCACGCCCGCCACCTGGGAACGGGCCCTGCAGCGCTGGGGCCGCAAGTCGCTCCGCGAGAACCTGCGCCCCGCCATCCGGCTCGCCGAGCGTGGCTTCGTGGTCGACGAGACGTTCGAGGGCCAGACCGAGACCAACCAGGCGCGGTTCGCCCAGATCACTCCCACCGCGGAGCTCTTCCTGCCGGGCGGTGTCCCGCCGGCCGCTGGTTCGACGTTCCGCAACCGGGATCTCGCCGATACCTACCGCCGGATCGCTCGTGGCGGAGCCAAGGTGATGTACTCCGGTCCCATCGCGGCCGACATCGTGAGGACCGTCCGCCGGCCACCCAAGGCTGCGAACGCCGAACTGCCGGTCCCAGCGGGCTCCCTCACCCGGGACGACCTTCGGAACTACCGCGTGCTCGACCAGCGGCCGACCCGCGTCCGTTATCGCGGCCTCGACGTGTACGGGATGGCGCCGTCGTCCAGCGGCGGCACCACCGTGGGCGAGGCCCTCAACATCCTGGAGAACTACAACCTCCGGTCAGCCGACGACGTACAGGCCCTGCACTACTACCTCGACGCCTCGGCGCTGGCCTTCGCCGACCGGAACGCCTACGTGGGCGATCCCAGGTACGTGCGGGTGCCGACCCGGCAGTTGCTGTCGCAGCGGTTCGCCAACTGCCGAGCCCGACAGATCGACGAATACCGGGCCCTGCCCACCCCGGCGGCGGCCGGCGACCCGTCCGCGCCGGGTTGTCGCCGAGTGACCCCAGCCGCGTTCGGTAACACGGGCGGGTCGACGACTCACCTGTCGACGTCGGACCGCTGGGGCAACGTGGTGTCCTACACCCTGACCATCGAGCAGACCGGCGGCTCCGGCATCGTCGTGCCCGGCCGCGGCTTCCTGCTCAACAACGAGCTGACCGACTTCAACTACGCCCCCGCCACGGGCCCGAACACGATCGCGCCGGGCAAGCGGCCGCGGTCCTCGATGGCGCCGACGATCGTGTTGCGCAACGGCCGGCCGTTCCTGGCGGTCGGCTCTCCCGGCGGCTCGACCATCATCACGACGGTCCTGCAGACCCTGGTCAATCGGATAGACCTGGGCCTGACCCTGCCCGAAGCCGTGGAGGCCCCGCGGGCGTCGAACCGCAACACCGTCACCCGGGCCCCCGCCGGCAACACATTCACCGTGACCGCGGAGCCGGCATTCCTCGAGGGATACCGAGCAGCGCTGGAGGCTCGCGGCTACACGTTCCAGTCCGGTGGGGACGCCTTCACCGCCAACCCGGAGATCGGCGCCGTCGCGGCCCTGGAGTTCTACCGCGGCGGTCGGGTCCAGGCCGTGGCGGAGCGGACGCGACGCGGCGGCGGATCGGCCGGGGTAGTGCACAGGATCAGATGACCTCACAGATGACGCCACAGATGACGCCACAGATGACGATCGACGAGATCACCGCGTACGTCGAGTCCCTCGGCGACGTCCTGACGCTTCGCCCGGCGCCGGGCGACGGATCGCCGGAGATCAGTTGGGGCGATCTGTTCTTCTACTACGCGCCCGACGGCGTCGTCGGCAGGACCCAGCCGTTCGCGACCATGGTGACGAAGGACTACCCCGACGATCAGACCTCGCGATTGGACCGAGCCGACACCTTCCGGCTGAACGTCGCCGCCGGCACGGACGTGTTCGTCGACATGACGGGCCACGAGGTCGATCCCAGCGAACCCGACATCGTCTTCGCCCACCCGGTCTACGGGAACCTGCATTGGCTGGCCGTCGTCAACCCGGGCCCGCGTACGGAGTCCGTGGTCCGGGAGCTGTTGCGGAGCGCCCACGACCGCGCCCGCTCGCGCCACCAGCGACGCGCCGGCTCCGGCCCGCCGGCGCCCTAGCGCTCGAGCAGTCGGCGGGCCATCACGATCCGCTGCACCTGGTTGGTGCCCTCGTAGATCTGGGTGATCTTGGCGTCTCGCATCATCCGTTCCACCGGATAATCGCGGGTGTAGCCGTAGCCGCCCAGCAGCTGCACGGCGTCGGTGGTGATCTCCATCGCCACGTCGGAGGCGAAGCACTTGGCCGTGGCCCCGAAGTAGGTGAGGTCAGCGTCGCCCCGCTCCGATTTGGCGGCCGCCGCGTACGTCAGCTGCCGGGCCGCCTCCAGCTTCATGCCCATGTCGGCGAGCATGAACTGCAGACCCTGGAACTCGGCCAGGGCTTGGCCGAACTGCTTGCGTTCGCGCACATAGCCGAGGGCGTAGTCCAGGGCTCCTTGAGCGATACCCACCGCCTGAGCGGCGATCGTCACCCGGGTGTGGTCGAGGGTGCGCATCGCGGTGCCGAACCCGGTTCCCTCGCCGCCGATCAGCCGGTCGCCGGGGATCCGTACCGAATCGAGGTACACCTCGCGGGTCGGCGAGCCCTTGATGCCGAGCTTCTTCTCCGGGGCCCCGAAGCTGACTCCGTCGTCGGACTTCTCGACCACGAAGGCGCTGATCCCCTTCGAGCGAGCGTCCGGATCGGTGACCGCGAAGACCGTGTAGTAGTCCGAGATCCCGGCGTTGGTGATCCAGCGTTTGACCCCGTTCAACACCCAGCCATCCCCATCGCGGACCGCTCGGGTCTTCATGCTCACCGCGTCCGAGCCGGCGTCCGGCTCCGAGAGGCAGTACGAAGCCATTGCGTCGCCGCGGGCCAGTGGCGGCAGGTAGGTCTGCTTCAGCTGGTCGCTCCCGGACAGCAACCAGGGCATCGAGGCAAGCTTGTTGACCGCCGGAATGAGCGAGGACGACGCGCAGGCGCGGGCGATCTCCTCGATCACGATGACCGTGGCCAGCGCGTCGGCGCCCACCCCGCCGTACGCCTCGGGGATGTGCGGGGCGTGGAAGTCGGCGGCTCGCAGCGCCTCGTAGGACGCCTTCGGGAACTCCCCGAGTTCGTCCGCCTCGGCCGCGTTGGGGGCCACCTTGGCGTCGCACACCTCACGCACCGCCGCCCGGAAAGCCTCGTGTTCCTCAGTCGGGGCGTAGAGCGGAGGGGCGCTCCCTGGCGTTGCGGTCACGTCCGTAGCCTAGCTTCGGCATCGCCCGGGTTTCCTGGAGCTTAACCGGTCAAGTAGCGTTTCGAGCGTGAGACTGGGCCGGTGGCGCGGGTACGCCAGTGCTGGCCGAACAGCAACTGCCGTTCTACATCGCCGCCCGGTCGGGGTTGACCGTGATCCTCGACGGCGATCTCATCGCGCCGGACCAGGCCGAACGCGAGCTGCTGGTGGCCGAGGCGGACGGCGCCGAGAGCGCGTACGGTTACTTCGTCGACGACACCGGACTCGTCCTGACCCCGGTCGACGATGCGTGCACCGTCACGGTGCTGGCGACGTCTGACGGCTACGGGGTGACCGTGGAGGCGCAGGCGCTGATCAAGGATTCGGCGCTGTTCCCCGGACCGGCTCGATCCGCAGGCTCGCGTGGACACCGCCCTGATCACCTTGCCGGCCGGCCGGTCCCAAACCTTTTCGGTGCGCGGCGGTGAACTGGACGAGGCAGCCCTGACCGCCCGGCCGGTGCTGCGCAGCGTCAACGACCTCCGTTGACCCGCGTTCGGGCGACGATCAGACGACATGGTGCTCGACGGCGAAGCGGGCGGCCTCGGTAGGTGACCGCACCCCCAGCTTCGTGTAGATCGAACTGAGGTGCCAGTCGACCGTGCGGGGGCTGAGGAAGAGCGACTTCGCGACTTCGGCGTTGGTCGCTCCCCCGGCCACCAGCGCCAAGACCTCGACCTCCCGATCGCTCAAGCCGCCTGGTGTCGGTCGAGGCGTGGCCGGCTCGACAGCGTCGGGTTCGAGGGCGAGAACGGTCACCTGCTGCGAGGTCAACGAACGCCCGTCGGACCACGCCGCCGACCAAGCGGACTCACCCAGTTGCGCGCGAGCACCGGCCAGCTCGGCCTCGTAGTCGATCAGGAGCCGAGCAGCGCGGGTCAGCTGGGTGCCGAAAGCCTCACTCCCATGCGATCCGCCGCCCCCCACAGGCGGCTGGCCCGGAGCAGACGACCGGCCGTCGCGTCGACCTTGGCCAGACCCATCAGGCAGTACTGGATGATCAGCTTGTAGTCGAGTTTCGTGCCGAGTTGTAGACCCTGCCGCAGCAGATCGGTCGCGCGCTCCTGATCACCTCGTGCGGCGGCCAGCAGTCCGAGGTTGGACACGGTGAACGCCTCCCCCAATGCGTTGCCGGTCTGCCGGGAAAGGTCGAGACTCTGTTGCCACAGGATCGCGGCCCGATCCGCGTCCCCGGAGCCCAACGCGACGCCGCCTCGAGATCGAGCGTCTGCGCGATGAGCCGGCGATTCGTCAACCGTGGCCGCAGCGCCCGACCCTCCTTCAACAGATCGGGCAGCGAGACGGCCGTGTGCTGTCCGGCGAACGCGATCGTGCCGAGCGCGTTGATCGCGACGGCAACCCCTTCGGTGTTGTCGAGTTCGCGGAACAGCTCGAGACCTTCGGTGGCCAACTGCTCCGCGGTCTGGTATCGCTCCTGGAACGCCGCCAGGAGCGCGGCCCCGATGAGGGCCTTCGCCTTCGGCTCGGAAGGACCCGTCGCGGCGCGGGCGACCAGCTGTTCGAGCCACCGCTCCCCCTCGTCGAGGTGACCGCGGATGAACCAGAAGGCGATGAGACTGCCGGCGAGCCGGAGCCCGATCTCGGAGCGGCTGTCCTGCGCGAGGGACCAGGCGAGAGCCGCCCGAAGATTGTCGTGGTCCCGGGCGACCCGCGCCAACCAGGAGATCTGGTCCGGCCCGTCGAGTCCCCGCTCGGCCTCCTCGGCGAATGTGACGAAGAAGGATGCGTGCCGGGCCTGCACGATCGATTCTTCGCCGGAGCGGACCAACGCCTGATGAGCGTACTGACGCACGACCTCGAGCAGGTGGTAGCGCGTACGGTCCCCGTCGGTGTGGGCTGCCACCAGCGACCTGTCCACCAGGTGCGACAGTTTCGAGAACACCACGGATCGCTCGAGCCCGTCTGTGGCGCATACCTCCTCAACGGCCAGGGCCGAGAAGCCGCCGGCAAACACCCCGAGCCGGCGGAACAGAGTCCTGCTCCTGCTCCGGCAGCAGATCATGACTCCAACTGATCGCACCGTGCAGGGTGCGGTGCCGCGAGTCGGCCGTCCGTGGTCCCTTGACCAGCAGGCTGAAACAGTCGTCGAGTCCGGCGGCGATCTCGTGAACGGTCAGCATGCGAGAACGCGCCGCGGCCAGCTCGATCGCCAACGGCATGCCCTCCAGTAAGGAACAGATCTCCGTCACGTCGTGCGCCTTGTCGCCGGTGAGTTCGAACCCCGGGTCGACGGCGGTCACCCGGTCGAGGAAGAGACGGACCGATTCGTACGCCGGCAGGTCTGCCGGCCGGAGGGTTGCCGTCGGGTCAGGAGCCGCGAGCCCCGCGACCGGCCAGGCGACCTCGCCGGTGAGATTGAGCGCCTCCCGGCTCGTGCTGAGGATGTGCAGCTGTGCACAGCTGCGGAGCAGCACGTCCACCAGATCGGCACACGCGTCGACGAGGTGCTCGCAGTTGTCGAGAACGAGCAGGAGGTTCCGGGTTCGCAGGTATTCGCTGAGCGCGTCGGTGAGCGGGCGCCCTGGCTGGGCTTGGACGTCCAAGATCATCGCGACGGTATGCGCGACCAGCGTCGGATCCGCAACGGGTGCGAGCTGGACGAACCACACGCCGTCGTCGAAGACTTCGACCAGTTCGGTCGCCGCGGCGATCGCCAGCCGCGTCTTGCCCGCACCGCCGGAACCGACCACCGTCACCATCCGGTGCTCACGGAGCAGCCGCGCAATCTCCGTCAGATCGCGATGCCGGCCTACGAAACTACTGAACTGGGCCGGCACATTGGTCCGCCACCGATCTTCGGTGGCCGTGAAGGGCAGCGCGAAGAGCTGGCCCGCAGCGGCCTCGAAGGGGGACGGACGGGCTGCCTTCTTCACATCGAGTTGCTCCTACCGCTGCCGTCAACCGGTCCGTGCACCCGCGCCAACGCTCCCACCGTAGCGAGCGGCGTCACGGGGTGCACGACGATCCGGTGGCGAGAACCGGTAGTTCTACTGGCGCCAAATGCCGGTCGGCTCGTCTACGCTGCCCTGGTGAACACGGCGATCGTGAGGCGTGGTGGATGGGCCGGCCTGGTGGCCGCGGTCTTGTTGGTCCTCAGCACGGTCGTCAGTCAGATCGCGCCGATCGGCACGATATACAGATCGCCTTCGGCCTATCTCCATCAGGTCCTGCTGCTGCTGGCGTATGCGGCGATCTTGGTGGCGGTGCTCGGCCTGCACGCCCGGCACCGCGGACAGCCGCGGTACGGGCGGTTGGGTGGCGTCGGCACCGTCATGACGCTGATCGGTTACGGGGCCGTGGCGCTGATCGTCGGCATCGGCATCGTCATGGGGAGTCGAGTCCTCAACGAGGTGCGGATCGGCGCCGCCGTGGTCCTGCTGATCGGCTCGGTGCTGCTGGGGATAGCGCTACTTCGGGCTCGACTGTTGCCCTGGTGGTGCGGCGTGCTGCTCATCGTCGCGTTCCCGCTCGGCGACGTCGCCAACGGCGTCTTCGCCGGGGCGGAGGGACTTCTGCTCGGTCTGCTCTGGGGGCTGGTCGGAGCGGCTCTGCTGAAGCCCGTGGAGACAGCAGTCGAACCGGTCATCAGCAGTCGGTCTCCATGATCGAGATCCAACGCGGACTGTGCCTGACAGGTGGCCAGAGCATTGTCAGGATGGCTCGGTCGACGCATCCGTTCTGATCGAGTCCTGGGCGTGAGCGATGATTTCCTCCACCACCGCGGACTTGGCGTCGGCGTAGTCCTGGACGTACGACCAGTGGCGGGCCGCGAGTTCCCGCTTCGTGCGCTCGTACAGCTCCCGATCCTCCGGGCAGCTCCGTAGCCGGTCCCGAAACAGCAGCATCCGCTCCACCTCGGTGGATCCGACGCTGAAGACGTGAATCTGGACCGCCGGCGGATCAACGACGAATCGGTGCTCATGCCAGTCCGGCTCACGAAACCGAAGCTGATATCCGGCCGCCTCCAAGTCGGGGACATAGCTGATCTCGTCGGCCGAGTCGGCGACCGCCAAAATGATGTCGATCACCGGTTTGGCCGCGAGGCTTGGCACCGACGTCGACCCGACGTGTTCGACCTGGAGGGCACGCCCGCCGAGCGCGCGCCGGATCCGAGCCTCTTCGCGGAGATACCAGTCGGTCCATTCCGGGTCGGCTTCGGCGAGTCTCACCGGCCCGTCGACTGGCACCGAAGGAACCAGGAATTCCGGTCGCTTGTCACTCATGGCTCGAGTATGGCCTTCCTGTACTGAGGACCTCGCCGACATCCGAGGCGAGGCCAGGGAATCCCAGCTGTGCGTCCTCACCCTGGAATACGTGCTGTAGCAGCGAGCGAGACCGTTCAGCGGCAGCGGGTCAGCGCGTGGTGCCGGTCTGATCCCGGTTGTCCGTCGGCCGTGAATCGTCCCGCACAGGCTCATCGTCGCGGGAAGTCGACCCGTCGTCCGGGTCGCGGGACGTCGTCGTGGCGACGTCTTCGCGGGGGGTCGTCGTGGTGGCTCCGTCGTGGGGAGTCGTTGTGGCGGCCTCGTCGCGGCTCTCGAAAGAAGTGCGTTCCTTGCGGTCCGCGCTCGAATCGTCGTGGCGGTCGTTGTCCGCTAATTCAGCGCGGTCGTCAGCGCGACGGGCAGCTGGGACGTCACCATGATCGCTGGGATTCGGATCCAGCTTCGCCGCCTTCTGCTCGAGCTCCTGGGCCTCGGAACGCTGACGTTCGGCCTCCGTCGTCGTGGCTCGGACTTCCTGCTGGGCCTCCGTTGCGCGAAGATCCGCCTCGGCCTGCTCGCGACGCGCTGTCGCAGCTCTCTCGTCCGCTGCGGCCTGGTCGGATTCGGCCTGTGCCGAGAGCCGCTGGGCTTCCTGACGATGATCACGGGCTTGTTCCTGCTTGCGTTCGTTCGCCCGGCCTCGCATGCGCGGGATGGCGATCAACGCGACGATGATCAACAGGACCACCACAATAATGATCACGATAATGACGGGATCCATGGCAAACCTCCCACGTCGAACGTTACCGCAGTTGGCTTGGGCGGCGGGCCCGCTCGAGCGCATTGTTCTCCGGAGAGCGTCGCATCTGACGCCCGGCAAACAGCCCAAGAAGAGGCAGCTCGTTGTGCGGCAGCCAGCGGCTGTCTTTCGTCGCGCCGGCCAGCCGTACGCTGCCGTGCGATGAGCGTTGGCGCCGGGGTTGCGCGGCTTGCCGCCCAAGCCTCCAGGTCGCCATGTTCCCGCGCGCAGCCTTCTAGGACGAAACGGCACCTTCGGCGAAGGCGTCCCGCGGGTGTTGAACGGCGAGCAACGAGACGATGTCACGGCCGAACAGGGCGGCCGGCACCCAGCCGACGAGAACCCGGATCTTCCGCTCCCAAGACGGGACGGCGAGCACGTGATAGCCCCGGTGGATCAGCCAGGCCGGAAAGCCCTTGATCACGATCGGCCCGGACTGGAAGATCCCGCGGCCGAGCCCGAGGGTGGCGACCACCCCGAGGTTGTGATGGACGTAGTCCCGGAGCGGAGCGCCCCGCAAACTCGCGGCCAGATTCGCCGCCAGCCGTTTGGCCTGTCGAACGGCGTGCTGCGCGTTGGGTGTCGTACGGGCGCCCGGTTGTTTCACGGTCAGGTCAGGGACGGCGGCGTTGTCGCCAGCCGCCCAGGCATCTGCCACCGGCGCATGCGCTTCTCCCACGCGGAGGTCCGCACCCACCATGACCAGGCCTCGAGCGTCAACCGGAAGGTCGGTGTGGTGCGCCACCACCGGGTTGGCCGCGTTGCCGGCCGTCCAGACGATCAGTTCGGAGTCGAACTCCTCCCCGGAGGACAACACGACATGGCCGTCCTCGGCCGAGACGACCTGGGTATTCAGGTGGATGTGGGCACCGCGCTTCTCGAGCGCTGACACCACCCACGCTCCTGGCTCGTCGGTGACCTCGGGCAGGATCCGGCCCTGCGCCTCGACGAGCCGGAAGTCGAGGTCGGCGAAGCGCAGTTCGGGGTAACGACCGAGCAGCGAGGTGGCCAGGGACAAGAGTTCACCGAATCCCTCCACGCCGGTGAAACCACCACCGACGAAGGTGACGGTGAGCAGCCGTTTGCGCTCCGGCCCCGGCGGCAACGTCGCGGCGCGGTCGAATGCCACCAGCAGCAGGTCTCGAATCGCAACCGCTTCCTCGACATGTTTCAGACCGATGGCTCGTTCAGCCACCCCGGGGATCGGGAACTGGCGGGTGACGGCGCCGGCCGTGACCACGATGATGTCGTACTCGAAGTCGCGCTCCGAGCCGGCGGCAGGTCGAAGGGCAGCCGTCCGTCGCGCGTGGTCGATGCTGGTCACCCGGCCGGCGATGACCCGGGTGCGGCGCAGATGGCGCCGCAGGGCCACCGCACTGTGCCGTGCCTCGATCGATCCGGCCGCCACCTCGGGAAGGAACGGCTGGTATGTCATGTAGGGCCGCGGATCGACGACCGTCACCTCGGCCTCGCCGGGTCGGAGCTTCTTCTCCAGCTGCCAGGCCGTGTAAAAACCGGCATAACCGCCGCCGACGATCAGGATCTTGGGCACGAAACCTCCAGCGCATTGGATCCAGCGTCGGTGACTAGACGGTCGCCGCCTTGGGATCCCAGTCCTCGGGCAGCAGCGGCGCCGGCTCGACGGTGCTGTCCACCCGAACGAACTCCCCCCGCCGGCCGGATTCTGCGATGGCCACCATGACGTCGAGCACGTGGTAGGCCAGCGCGCCCTGGGCTCGGTGCGGTCGATCGGCGCGAAGGGCACGGGCCATGTCCAGCACGCCGGTACCGCGGGACGAGAGGGCCGTCGTCTTCTCCGCCGTCTCCCACTCCTCCGACCCCATGCCCCGGACCTGGATGTCCCCGTCGAACATGTTGGGATCCGGAAGCAGCAGCGTTCCCTCGCTCCCGGAGACCTCCAGCAGGATCCGGGGCACCGCGGAGTCGAAGCTCAACAACATGGTGAGGGATTGACCGCTGGCGAACTTCACCAGGGTCGCGGTCTGCGAAGGGACCGTCACCGCGAACTCCTCGCCCGCCTTCGGGCCCTCCATGATCACCCGGGTTTCCCGGGACTTGGAGTCCACCGCGGCCACGGTGTCGACCGGGCCGAACATCTGGACCAGCGCTGTCAGGTAGTAGGGCCCGATGTCGAAGACCGGTCCCGCGCCCTCCTGGAACAGGAACGCCGGATTGGGATGCCAGCGATCCGGCCCCGGCTGCTGCATCAAGAACAACGCCGTCAGCGGCGTCCCGATCACACCGGACTGCAGCTGCCGGAAGGTGGTCTGGAGGCCGGCGCCGAGAAAGGTGTCCGGGGCGCACCCGACCCGCCGGCCGGAAGCCTCCGCCGCGTCGAGCAGACCCTTCGCGCTGGTCAGGTCGAGCGTCAGCGGCTTCTCGTTCCAGACATGCTTGCCGGCCGCGATCGCCTGCTGGGCAACCTCGGCGTGGGCGGCCGGGATGGTCAGGTTGACCACGATCTCGACTCCGGGGTGCTGCAGGACCGTATCCACGTCGCCGCCCGTGGGGATGCTGTGCTCGGCGGCTTTGGTTCGGGCCACCTCGGGGAAGAGGTCACCGACGGCCAACAGCTCGATGTCGGCGAAGCTGTTGAGGTTCTCGATATAGGTGTTGCTGATCACTCCGGCGCCGATGATTCCGACGCCCACCGGTCCGCTCGCCATGATCAGGCGCCCTTGGTGATGTAGATGTAGCTCTGCTCGACGGCGTCGAGCATGTCGACCTCGCTGTCGTCGAGCTCGACCACCCGCAGCGCGTCCGGTTTGGCGGCGACGAAGTCCCAGATCGGGATGGAGCCGCTGCCGAGCGGGACTTGCTTCTTGGTGTCGCGCGTGCCGTCGCCGTCCTTGATGTGCAGGGCCACCACCCGGTCGCCGAGTCGGCCCAGCAGGGCGGGGACGTCGGCACCGCCGACCGCCGCCCAGTAGGTGTCGACCTCGAGCACGACCTCGGGGGTCAGGTGCTCGGCCAGCACTTCGAGCCCGTGCCGGCCGCCGAAATCGCGCTCGATCTCCCACCAGTGATTGTGGTAGCCGACCCGAAGGCCGTGCTCGGCCGCCTGCTCGGCCGCGGAGTTCAGCTGCTGAGCGGTGGCCGCGATGTCCTCCTCGGTCTGCCAGTGCGGCTCCCGGACGGCCGGTTCGATCACGGTGCCGATGCCGAGCTCACGGGCCGCCGCGAAAATCTCCGCCTGGTCGCCGCTCAGCAGGCCGACATGCGTGGTCGGGGCCGCCAAACCGTGCTTGCCGAGTCCTTCCTTCAGTTGCTCGGTGAAGTTCGTGAAGGCGAACGGCTCGACCTGGGTGTAACCGATCTCGGCGATCCTGCCGAGTGTGCCGTCGAAGTCGTTCGCCAGCGCGTCACGGACGGTGTAGAGCTGTACGGATAGTTGGGCAACCTCGGACATGCGTCTCCTTCACGTGTAGCCGAACCGGTTCAGTTCATAAGCTACCGTCAGTCCAGATAGCCAAAGGCGGTGGGATGAACCGGGTCACGATCAACGAGATCGCTCGTCGATCAGGGGTGTCTAAAGGTGCGGTCTCCTACGCACTCAACGGTCGCCCCGGGGTTTCCGCCGAAACCCGTTCCCGGATCCTCGTCGTCGCCAAGGAACTCGGCTGGGCCCCCAATCGCACCGCCCGAATGCTCTCCGGCTCGCGGACCGATACGTTCGGGCTGATCCTGGCTCGCGACGCGCGCACCCTCGGCAGTGAGCCGTTCTACATGGAGTTCGTCGCGGGGTTGGAGAGCGTGTTGTCCACCCGCTCGTACGGACTGCTGATGCAGGTCACCGCCTCTCTCGAAGAGGAGCTTCTGCTTTACACCAAGTGGCACTCGGAGCGCCGGGTGGACGGGGTCGTGGTGGTCGACGTACGCGTGGACGATCCGCGGATCGAGGCCCTGCGCGCCTTGGAGACCCCGACCGTCTTCGTCGGTGATCCGTCCATGACCGGCGGCTTCACCACTGTGTGGACCGACGACACGGCCGCGATGGACACGGCGATCCGGCATCTGGTCGGGCTGGGCCACACCCGGCTGGCCAGGGTGGCCGGGATGCCGGAGCTCAGTCACGTCCAGATCCGCGACGGCGCATTCTCCCGGGCTCTGCAGCGGCACGGTCTCAGCGGCAGCGTGGTGCACGCCGACTTCTCGGAGCATGCCGGTCGGATTGCGGCCCGGGACCTCATGCAGTCCGACCCTGCCCCGACCGTGATCTTGTTCGACAACGACCTGATGGCGGTGGCCGCACTCTCCGCGCTGAGCGAACTCGGCGTCGCGGTCCCCGACCAGGTCAGTCTGCTGGCCTGGGACGACTCAGCACTGTGCCTGATCACCCATCCGCAGTTGTCCGCGATGAGTCACGAGGTGATGAGTTTCGGAGCTCACGTCGGGCGGCGGTTGTTCGGCGTCCTGGACGGCGCCGAGCCGGCCGCGTACCTGGACTCGACTCCGCACCTGGTCGTCCGCGGCAGCACGGCCGCGCCCCTCTCGGTCGTGACCTAAGGTCGAGTCATGCCCAAGCCGACGGCCAGAGAGACGACGGAACCGTATCTGGCTACCTACTTGGACGGTCAGGCTCTCCGCAGTCATGAGCAGCTGGGCGACGTCGCCGGTGTGGCCGTCACGGTGGCGCTCGGCGGCAAGCCCCTGACCATCGGCGCGAGCACCCAGCTGGCCCGAGACGTGGACAATCTCCAGTACGGCATCGGCATCGGGCCCTGCCTCCATGCCCTGACCACGGGCGATGGCTTGTACGTACCCGACCTGGCAGCGGACCAGCGGTGGGGCGCCTACGGACCCGAGGCGGCCGCGCTCGGCGCCGCCTCCTGCCTGTCGCTGGCCATCCAGAACGAGGGGCTTCCCGTCGGCGTGTTCAAGGTCTACTCCAGCCGGGTCGACGGGCTGAGCGTCGAACAGCGCGACCTGGGTCAGACCATCGCGCTGCAGCTCACGGCCGGGATGGGGCTCGCTCACGTCCTGGCGACCCAGGCCGAGGAACTCGACGACCGGACGGCGGCCATGGACCAACGACGGCAGATCGACCTCGCCGTCGGGGTGTTGATGGAACGCGCGCAGTCGGGCCCGGAGGAGGCCTTCTTCCAGCTTCGGCGCCGCTCCAACGACGCCAATGTCAAACTGCGAGAGGCCGCCGGCCAGCTGCTTGGCCTCACTCCCCCGCGGCGGTCGGGTCGTGCACGGGACGGCGCCGTTCCGCAGCGCCGATGCGCGGCGCCGCTCCCGGTAGTTCCGACGTCTGCCGACCGAGCAGATCTCGCGCCAACAAGGTTCCGGCTGCGGTGGCGATGGGGAAGACCAAGGTGCCGGCCAACGGGATGCTCATCAGCAGGAACGTCGGGATCGACAACCCCAGCACCCGCGCCCGGTTGTGCTGCATGGCGCGGCGTCGTTCGGCCAGCCGGAACATCCCGCGTCGCTCGAAGGTCGATCCGATCAGCTCCAGGCACAACATCCAGCCGCCGAAGGTGGCCGAGATCACGGGCACCACGGTCTGACCCACGACCGGCACGAAGCCGGCGGCGAATACGAACGGCGCGACCAGCGCGGAGATCGCGATCAACGTCAGCGACTGCCGAACGCTCCGGCCGATCGATCGCAGCCAATGGTCCTCGGGAAGCTTCAGCTGGGGCTCGAACTCGAGATCGACGAACTCGGAGATCTTGTCGTAGACCGGCGAGCCGAGAGCCAACGTGAGGGTGGTGAAGGAGATCACCATCAGCAGCAGTGAGCCGCCGAGCACGGCCCCGCCGGCCAGCACCTCGACGGCCTGCTCCGCGCCCGGGTCCCAGTTGTCGGCGAACGGGGTCAGCCAGTCGGCCAGGGCGGGCAGTCTGGTGATCAATACGACCAGGACGGCGGTGAAGATCACCGACATGATCAGCGGCGGCACCGCACCGAACCAGAACAGGCGCCGCCGCCGAAGGACCAAATGAAAGCCACGGCCCAACAGCCGGACTCCCGCGAAGAACTCGCTGATCATGCGTTGCGGACCCGTTCACCCTTGGCTTCGGCGGACCGCCGTAGATCGTCGGCGAACGCCACGAGGGCCGCCGTGAGGTCGGCGTCCCCGACGGCGAGAATGCGGACCGCCAGCAGGCCGGCGTTGCGCGCGTTGCCGATCGCCACCGTGGCCACCGGGACTCCGGTGGGCATCTGCACGATGGAGAGCAGCGAGTCGAGTCCGTCCAGATGCCGCAGGGGAACCGGGACGCCGATCACCGGCAGAGGGGTCAGCGCCGCCAGCATCCCGGGCAGGTGGGCCGCGCCGCCGGCACCGGCGATGATCACCTCGAGCCCGCGTCGGTGGGCCTCCCGCCCGTACGCCACCATCGCTTCGGGCATCCGGTGGGCCGACACGACGTCGGCCTCGTAGCTGACGTCGAACTCCCGCAGGGCCAGCCCGGCCTCGGCCAGCACCGGCCAGTCCGAGTCAGAACCCATCACGATCCCCACCCGTGCCGTCATCCGGGCTCTCCCATCAGGTATCCGGCCGCATGCCGGGCCCGTTTCCGTACGTCGTCGAGGTCGTGACCGAAGGTCGTGACGTGGCCGACTTTACGCCCGGGTCGCACCTGCTTGCCGTACAACTGGACCCGGAGCCGGCGGTCGCGAGCGAAGCAGTGCAGCAGCGCCGAGGGCAGATCGTCGACCGAGCCACCGAGCACGTTGGTCATCACCGTCCACGACTCGCGCGCCGCCGGATCACCCAGCGGAAGGTCGACCACGGCTCTCAGGTGGTTCTCGAACTGCGACGTGTACGCGCCGTCGATGCTCCAGTGCCCGGTGTTGTGGGGCCGCATGGCCAGCTCGTTCACCACGATCGAGCCGTCGCGCCGCTGCATCAACTCCACCGCCAGCACCCCGACGACGCCGAGTTCGGCGGCGATGGTGAGGGCCAGGTGTTCGGCCGCCATGGCGGTGTCGTCGGCCAGCCCGGGCGCCGGGGTGGTTGTCTCGACGCAGATTCCGCGTTGCTGCACCGACTCCGAGATCGGGTAGGCCACCGCCTGACCCGACGGCGATCGCACCACCAGGGCACTGAGTTCGCGCTCGAAGTCGACGAACTCCTCGGCGATGATCTCGACGCCGGCCGGCCGCTCGGCGAACGGTCGGCCCGCCTCGGCGGACGAGCCGACGGTCCAGACCCCCTTGCCGTCGTAGCCGCCGCGGGACGTCTTGGCGATCACGGGCCAGCCGTGCTCGTCTCCGAACGCGACCAGGGCGGGGGCGTCGGTCACCAGCCGATACGTCGGACAGGGTGCGCCGAGGGCGGTCAGCCGATCCCGCATGATGGCCTTGTCCTGGGCGTGCACGAGCGCGGCCGGGCCCGGGCGCACCAGCACGCCGTCAGCCTCCAACTGGCGGAGCAATCCCGTGGGCACGTGTTCGTGATCGAACGTGACGACACCGCAGTGGGCGGCGAACCGGCGGACGGTGTCGGGGTCGGTGTAGTCCCCCACCGTCACGTCACCGTAGACCGTGGCCGCCGAGACGTCGGGACCCTCAGCCAGCAGCCGGAGCCGCAGACCCAACGCGATAGCGGGGGCGTAACTCATCCGGGCCAGCTGGCCGCCACCGATGATGCCGACCGTCACCGCCGCAAGATCTGCCGTCACCCGCTCGAGCCTAGATTACGGTGGTGCGATGGGAGCCGACCACACTCACGGTGTGACCGGCACCGGACGACACCGGCGCCGGCTGGCGATCGTGCTGGCCATCACCGCTGCGGTCTTCGTGGTCGAGATCATCGGCGGTCTGCTGTCCGGATCGCTGGCCCTCCTTGCGGATGCGGCCCACATGCTCACCGACTCGACCGGGCTGGTCATCGCTCTGCTGGGTGCATCGCTGGCCACTCGGGCGGCCAACGCCCGCCGGACCTTCGGTCTGCAACGCGCCGAGGTGCTTGCGGCGCTGGCCAATGCCCTGTTGCTGGTCGGGGTCTCGGTGTGGGTGGTCATCCAGGCGGTCGAGCGCTTCCGCGAACCGGAGACCATCGACACGACCCTGATGCTCGTTGTGGCCGTCCTGGGTTCGGTCGCCAACCTCGCCGGCTTGTTGATCTTGCGCCGAGGTCAATCTGAGAGTCTCAACGTCCGCGGAGCATACCTGGAGGTGCTGGGCGACCTCGCCGGCTCGGTCGCGGTGATCGTGGCCGCGATTCTGATCATGGTCACCGGCTGGATCCGGTTCGATGCACTCGCCTCACTGGTGATCTTCCTGCTCATCGTGCCCCGGGCATGGTCGCTGCTGCGGGACGTGGTCGACGTCCTGCTCGAGGCCACGCCCCGGGGAGTCGATCTGGACGACGTCCGGCGCCACATCGCCGAAGTCCCCGGTGTGGTCGACGTCCATGATCTGCACGCCTGGACCATCACCAGCGGCGTCCCGGTGCTCTCAGCGCACGTCGTCGTCGACGACGCGTGCATCGAGCAGGGGCAGACCGGACAGGTGCTGGACCGGCTGGGCGAGTGCCTGCACGGACATTTCGACGTCGAGCACTGCACGTTCCAACTCGAGCCGGTCGGACACCGGGACCACGAGTCAGTGCATCACGCCTGACTACTCTGCTTCGACCAATCCGGCATTTCCTGCAGAGCGTACGAGTTGCCGTCCGGGTCTTTGAAGAACACGAACCGGCCCCACCCCAGATCCTGGACTCCCTGGGCAGGGACGCCGCGCTCGGTGAGCAGCGCCAGGGCACCATCGGCGTCGGGGACGACTAGCTGGACGGCGTTCATACTGCCCGGCTCCATGTCGCTGACCCCCTTGCCGAAGGCGATCGAGCAGGCAGAACCAGGAGGCGTGATCTGGACGAAACGGATCTCCTCGCTCACCGTCTGATCATGATCGACGTTCCAGCCCAAGTTGGCGTAGAAGTCCCGGGCCCGATCGATGTCGGTCACCGGAATCGCGATCAGCTCGATCTTCCAGTCCATCTGCTCCATCTGCTCGTCCTCTCGGTTGGTGATGACTTCACCGTAGAGGAATGGACTGACACTGACGCCCGAGCGAGACGAGCCCTTCGACTGGGCGCGGAGCGGGCGCGAGCAGACACCCTGCGAGGAGGGAAGACCGAGTCGACAAGGCGCGCAGCGAGCGCGAGCAGGAAGACCTAGTGAAAACTATCGCCGCAGGCGCAGGAACCGGTCGCATTCGGGTTGTCGATGGTGAAACCCTGCCGCTCGATGGTGTCGACGAAGTCGATGGTGGCGCCCATCAGGTATGGGGCGCTCATCCGGTCGGTCACCACGTTGACGCTGCCGAACTCCTTGACGATGTCGCCGTCCAACTGGCGCTCGTCGAAGAACAACTGATAGCGGAGACCCGAGCAGCCACCCGGTTGCACGGCGACCCGGAGAGCGAGATCGTCGCGCCCTTCGCCCTCGAGCAGCGACTTGACCTTGCCGGCAGCGCCGTCGGTCAAGACGATGCCGTCCGCCAAGAGGGTGTCATCAGTCGCCGTTGCGGTGGTGTGGTCGGTGGCCGTCATATCGTCTCCAGTACTTCGATGCGTGAAGTTTCTCGGATCAGTCTACGGCGAGGCGGAAGGGCGACCAAGCTGACGCACCCGGACTCACCCGGTCGGCGGGTCACCAGCGCCAACTCCGACCCACCCGCTCGGCGAGCGCCCGCAGACCGGCCTTGGTAACGTCGCCGAGACCGCTCTCCAGCCCGTACGCCGCCTCGACGCCCATGGTGCGCATCTCGCGTCCGCCGATCAGCACCTCACCGGCGATCACCACACAGGGGCACAGCAGCTCGGTGGCCAGCCGCGCGGCCGAGTTGACCACGCCACCACCGCGGCTGGCGAAGTCGTACGAGCTGCATCCGGTGACCATCGAGGTCGACGGGACCGGTGACGCCGGCCAGAGTCACTTCCGGGCCCGTCGCCAGCCGCCCGCCCAGGGCCAACACCGCCAGCCCTACGCCGCCGCAGGCGCCCGCCCCCGGCTCGTCGACTGCGCCCCACGACCCGGCGAGCTCGGCCAGAGTCGCGTCCACCGCCAGCATCCGAGCAGGATCATCCCCGTTCGCCCGTCCCCGCAGCGACGTGATCCCGCGCAGCCCGAGAAGCAACTGGTGGCGCTCGGCATCGGGTACCACCCCCACCAGATCGACACCGTCCAGATCGGCGCCCACGACGGCCCGGAAGCCGGCCCCGCCGTCGTGCACGTCGTCGCTCACCAGATCGACCCAGACCCGCTCGGGCCGGTATCGCGCCACCAGCGTTCGGACCACCGAGCCGAGCGCTCCGGAGCTGCTGTCGACCGGGATCGGACCGGTTCCGGGTCGACCGGGAACGGCGACGGCCAGCTGACCGTGAGCCTCGGCCGCCGTCACCAACCGTCCGTCGAGCACATCGGTGATGACCTCGACGCCGAGCCGCGCGGCCATCGCGACCACGAACCCGCCGCCCGCCTCCCCCGACGGCCGGAGCAGCACGTCCTCCTGGCGCCAGCCCCCCGCGAGCGCATCCGCAACCACGGGAGAGTTCAGCGGACCGATCGAGTCCGGGCAGACGACGACCCGCATGCCGGGCATCCTGCCAAGTAGGCTGGCGGGATGACCACGACCCCTGCCCCGGCGACCCGCGGACCGCTGTCGCTGTTCGTGCTGGGCCAGCAGTCCGATCCGCTCAGCGAGAGGGGCGTCGAGTGCCCTGGCGAGCTGCCTGCGGCCTCGGACCCCGCGCTGGTCGAGCGTGCCCGCCGGGCCAAAGCCGCACTCGGGGACCGTCTCTTCGTTCTCGGTCACCACTACCAGCGCGACGAGGTGATCCAGTTCGCGGACGTGACCGGCGACTCCTTCAAGCTGGCACGCGAGGCGGCAGCGCGCCCGGAGGCGGAGTACATCGTCTTCTGCGGCGTCCACTTCATGGCCGAGTCGGCCGACATCCTGACTGCCGACAGTCAGCAGGTCATCCTGCCCGACCTGGCGGCCGGCTGCTCGATGGCCGACATGGCACGGCTGGCCCAGGTCGAGGATGCCTGGGACGTGCTGGCCGACGCCGGCGTGGCCGACGTGACCGTGCCCGTCACCTACATGAACTCCTCCGCCGACATCAAAGCCTTCTGCGGCAAGCACGGCGGCGTGGTCTGTACGTCCTCCAACGCCAAGACGGTGCTGGAGTGGTCCTTCGAGCGGGGTGAGAAGGTCCTGTTCTTCCCCGATCAGCACCTGGGGCGCAACACCGCGGTGCTGCAGATGGGCATCAGCCTCGACGACTGCGTGGTCTACGACCCGCGGCAGCCGGACGGCGGGCTGACCTCCGACCAGCTCCGGGCCGCGAAGATGATCTTGTGGCGTGGGCACTGCTCGGTGCACGGCCGGTTCACCCCGGAGGCCGTCGACGACGTACGGAGGAGGGTCCCTGGCGTTCAGGTCCTGGTCCACCCGGAGTGCGTGCACGAGGTCGTGCTCAAGGCGGATCTCATCGGCTCGACCGAGTTCATCATCCAGCAGGTCGAGCAGGCTCCGGCCGGCACGAAGTGGGCGATCGGGACCGAACTGAACCTGGTCAAGCGGCTGGCGAGCGCCCACCCCGAGCAGGAGATCACCTTCTTGGAGGAGCACGTCTGCTACTGCGCGACGATGAACCGGATCGATCTTCCGCACCTGGTGTGGGCGCTGGAGAATCTGGCCGCGGGGCACGTGGTGAATCAGATCGTCGTCGATCCCGAGACGGCGGGGTACGCGCGCGACGCCTTGCAGCGCATGCTTGACCTGCCGGGTCCCACGGCCCGCGACTAAGGCCTGGTGACCGCTCCGGCGCAGGCCACCATGGCGGCTTGCGAGGTGGCCCCCCGCAGCCACGCGATCCCCTCCGTGCTCGAACACAAGCGAGGACGGGCCGGCGAACCGCACGTGGCACCGCTCGACGCGGTGGCGATCGAGATCGAGAGAGTCGTCGGTAGGCCGGTGCCGCGGTTCGATCCGGCGTCGGGAGGCACCGGCGCTTCGGTGCTGCTGCTGCTCGAGACGCCGTCCCGAGCCGGCACATTCGGATCGGGGCTGATCTCGATCGACAACGACGACACCGCGGCCGCGAACCTGTGGCGCGCTCACCGGGCGACCGGTCTGCCCCGCGAGGTCGCGCTGGTGTGGAACGCTGTGCCCTGGTACGTCGGGGACGAGGCGCGGATCCGCCCGGCGCGGGCCAGCGAGATCGCCCGGGGAACGCCCTATCTCAGGCAGGTCCTCGACCGGCTACCCCACCTCGCGGTGCTGATCGCCCTCGGTCGTGCCGCCCAACGGGCGGCGATCGCCTTCGAGCCCGAGCTGTCCCGGCGCGGCGTCGCAGTTCTCGATGCGCCGCACCCCAGCCAACGCGTCTACAACGCACCTCGGCAACGCGCTCGTGAGCGCGTGCATGGCGCCTTGGCCGCGGCTGCCCGGGCGGTCGAGAAGTAGGCTTTCCCGGTTTTGGAGCCCCCAAAAGCGGGAGAACCTACTGGTCGATGCTCTCGGCTCAGTTGGGAACGAGGCCCTCGTCGGAGCCGCTGAGTAGTTCCCGGACGTCCTCGATCGTCGCGTCGGCGGCCGGCAGGATCAGGTCGGAGTCGGCCAGTTCCCCGTCCGGTACTGGGGTGCCCAGAGAACGGACCTCCTCGAGCAATGAGGTCAGAGCCCGGGACAGGCGCTCCGCGTCGCCGGCGGCGACCGCCTGCTCGACTGCGTCGTCGAGGGCGTTGAGGTCGGCCACCTCCGCATCCCCGACCTCCCACTGACCCTCACCGAGGATCCGGACGATCATCGAAGATCGCCGGGGTTCGGGTTCGGCTGCGCCTGCGGCGCCGGCTGGGTGATGGCGGGCGGCGGTGCGGCGGGCTGGGCCGTGCTCGGCTGAGCCGGGCTCGGCTGGCCCTCGAGGGCTTGCGGCGTGGCTGGGCCGGCTCCGAGGGTCGCCTTCATCTGCGCCAGTTCGTTCTCCACCTCAGACGTGGACGCGAGCTGCTCCAACTCCAAGGTGATGTCGTCTTTGGCCGTGCCGGTCGGGTCGTCCAGCGCGCCGCTGGCCAGCAGTTCGTCGATCGCTCCGGCCCGGGCCTGCATCTGGGCGGTCTTGTCCTCCGCCCGCTGGATGGCCATGCCGACGTCGCCCATCTCCTCGCTGATGCCGGAGAACGCCTCGTTGATCCGGGTCTGGGCTTCGGCGGCGGAGTAGGTGGCTTTGATGGTCTCCTTCTTGGTCCGGAACGCGTCGACCTTGGCCTGCAGCCGCTGACTGGCCCGGGTGAGTTTCTCCTCCTCGCCTTGGAGCTGAGCGTGCTGCCCCTGCAGATCGGTGATCTGCTGGTGCAGGCCGGAGCGCCGGGTCAGGGCCTCCCGGGCCAGGTCCTCGCGGCCCACCTCCAACGCCTTTTGCGCCTGCTGGGTCAACTTGTCGGCCTGGGTGTTGAGCTGGGTGGCCTGGAGTTCGACCCGCTTCCGGCTGGTGGCCACGTCGGCGACGCCGCGCCGCACCTTCTGCAACAACTCCAACTGCCGTTGGTAGGAGTAGTCCAGCGTCTGGCGGGGGTCTTCCAGTTTGTCCAAGGCCTTGTCGGTCTTGGCCCGGAAGATCATGGAGATGCGCGAAAATATGCCGGCCATGGGTGCTCGCTGTCCTTCTGTAATCCGAGGCTGTATTCCGAGGTTACGTGCCGAGGTCTTCGACGGCGGTTGTCACGGACCTCTACCGTAGCCCCGGGTCGGTAAGCCCGCACTCTCACCTGGGATTCTCGCCTCGGATTACCGGCCGGTCTGGAGTAGGTTCGTTCACCGTGGCACTCTTCCGTCGTAACTCGTCAGCAGCCGCCGCGCCTGCACCGGAGCCTGCGCCCGAGCCCACCGGCCCGGGCCCGGCCAAGAAAGACCGACCCACCCCCTCCCGCAGGGAGGCCGAGGCGGCGCGGCGGCAACGCGTCACCCGTACGCTCACCCCGAAACAGGCGCGCCGGGAAGCGTCTCAGCGCAGCCGCGCCGATCGGATGCGGGCTCTGAACGCCCGCGAATCGGCCCCGGAGAAGCAGCTCATCCGCGACTATGTTGATGCGCGCTTCAGCCTCGGGGAGTATCTGCTGCCCAGTCTGGTGGTGATCTTGGCGGCCAGCTTCCTCAGCATGGTGTGGGCCAACGTCAGTCTCCTCGCCACCCTGGCCATGTACGTGTTCATCCTGGCGGTGATCTTCGACGGATACCTGATGTGGCGCGGTTTCAAGAAGGTGTTGGCGGAGCGGATGCCGAACGCCTCGACCAAGGGCCTGCTGATGTACGGCATGAATCGCTGCATCCAGATTCGCCGATTCCGGATGCCGCCGCCACGGCTCAAGCGCGGCGACAAGTTCTAGAGGAAATGATGGAGTTTCGATACCTGGGTAACAGCGGGCTGAAAGTCTCGGAGATCAGCTACGGCAACTGGGTGACGCACGGCTCGCAGGTCGAGGCCGATCAAGCCACCCGATGCGTGCGGGCCGCCCTGGACGTAGGCATCACGACTTTCGACACCGCCGACGTCTATGCCAACACGAAGGCCGAAGTCATCCTGGGCGACGCCTTGGCTGGTGAGCGTCGGGAAAGCCTGGAGATCTTCACCAAGGTCTACTTTCCCACCGGACCGAAGGCCCACAACGACACCGGCCTGTCCCGTAAGCACATCCTCGAGTCGATCGACGGCTCGTTGCAGCGGCTGCAGACCGACTACGTCGATGTGTACCAGGCCCATCGCTACGACCACGAGACGCCGCTCGAGGAGACGATGCAGGCGTTCGCCGATGTGGTGCGCGCCGGCAAGGCGCTCTACATCGGGGTGAGCGAGTGGACTCCGGACCAGCTGCGAGCCGGTCACGCGCTGGCCCGCGAACTGAAGTTCGGGTTCGTGTCCAACCAGCCGCAGTACAGCGCGCTCTACCGGATCATCGAAGCCGAGGTGGTGCCGACCTCGAAGGAGCTGGGTATCAGCCAGGTTGTCTTCTCCCCCATTGCGCAAGGCGTGCTGACCGGGAAGTACCAACCGGGCCACCCGATGCCCGAAGGCTCCCGGGCCACCGATCCGAGCGGCTCGGCCTTCATCAGGAATCTGCTGAACGACCAGACGCTGACCCGGGTGCAGCGGCTGGCCCCGCTGGCCGACGCGGAGGGTCTGACCATGGCCCAGCTGGCCGTCGCCTGGGTGCTGCAGAACGACAACGTCGCGACCGCCATCACCGGCGGCTCGCGCCCGGAGCAGATCACCGCCAACGCGGCCGCGGCCGGGAAGACGTTGTCTGCGGAGACCATGACCGGGATCGACGAGGCGCTCGGCGACTCGGTCAAGCGGGACGGGTCCCTGGTCGGCAAGTCGTCCCCGGCCCGCCGGCTGACCTGATGAGTTGGCCCCGATGAGTTGGCCCCGATGAGCTGGCCCCGATGAGCTGGCACTGGGTCGGCACCGGCGGGTCCGCTGCCGAGCTCGAACGCAGCTTCCCCTCCCAGGGCGACGCCGAGACGTGGCTGGGCGAGTTCTACCCCGATCTGCTGGACTCCGGTTGCCGGGCCGTGAGCCTGTACGAAGAGGACCGCCTGGTTTACGGTCCGATGCCGCTCGCCCCCCGGCTCGACCCGGAACCGCACTAGTTGCCGGTGACGGTCCGGTGGCAGACCTCCGCCCACGGGGTGGGGGCGAGCCCGAGCACCGCCTGGGTGTGGGTGGAGGACATCACGTACGGCCTGCGGAACATGTAGGACATCTCGCGGAGCTGGCGGATCAGCGGCGAGAAGACGCCCATCGCGGCCAGCACGGGATCGGGGATGCCCCGCACCGGACCGGCGGCAGCCCGTCGGCGGCGAGGACGTCGGTCAGGCCTTGCTGTTGCGTCCGCGGCTCGTTGCTGGGTGCATGCCAGACCTGGCCCCAGGTGTCCTCCCGCCCGGCGACGGCGGCCAGCGTCCGCGCCATGTCGCCGACGTCGGTCCAGGTGTGCGGCAGGTCGGGTCGCCCGACCGCCCAGGCGCCCTTGCCGCGGCGGGCGGTCGGGACGTGTCGCGACAGATGCCCGTTGCCGCCCACCCCCGGTCCGACGTAGTCCGAACCCCGCACCTCGACCGCTCGGATCCGGCCCGCCTCGTGGCGGCGCAGCGCCTCGGCCCAGATGCCGGCCCGGAGCCGGCCCTTCTCGTCGGTCGCTCGGTCCGGCTGGCCTTCGACCATGGGCTCGTCGACCGGTCCGTACGGATAGAGGTTGCCGGTCATGACCAGTGGCGCATCCGAGCGCTCCGCGGTGACCAGCAGACTCTCGGCCAGCGGCGGCCAGACCGTGGCCCACTGGGTGTAGTCCGGAGGATTGGCGCAGTTGAAGAGTGCCCGCGCTCCGACGGCCAGCTCGCTCAGCCGATCGGGATCGCTGGCGTCGGCAGCCACCCGGGTGACCGAGCCACTGCTCCGGCCGCCCGACCGCGTCACCACGGTGACCTCGGCACCGCGCCCGGCCAAGAGCTGACTCAGCTCGGTGCCGACGGGGCCGGCGCCGACAACCAGATACTTCTCGCTCATCGTGTCTCCCGATATCAATTGCGAGCACTGCTCTCGTCATCAAGAATGTCCGGCCAACCACGAGCTGTCAAGAGCAGTGCTCGCAGTTGTTGCCAGTGATCACGAATTAGGGCAGGATGGCCGACGTGACCACGACCTCTCGATCCGCGCCGGCCACGGCCCGCGCCGTGGCCCGGCGCGAGCTGACCCAGGCGATCGTCGAGGAGGCTCGCCGCCAGTTGACCGAGGTCGGGCCGGCAGCCCTGTCGGTACGCGCTGTCGCCCGCGAACTCGGGATGGCGTCGTCCGCCGTCTACCGCTACTTCGCCACCCGGGACGAGTTGATCACCGCTCTGCTGGTGATCAGTTACGACGAGCTCGGTGAGGTGGCCCGGGCGGCGGATGCGGCGGTCCGGCGGCGCCGCGACTTCGCCGCTCGCTGGCTGGCGATCACTCGGGCGATCCGAAACTGGGCGCGCGAACATCGGTTCGACTACGCCCTGCTGTACGGCTCGCCGGTCCCCGGATATGCGGCCCCGGCCGACACCATCGTCCCGGCCACCAGGGTGCTCAGGGTGCTGCTCGACCTGATGACCGACGCTGCCCCCGCCGAAGGGCCTCAGCCGTCGATTCCCCGCGCCGCCCGGCGGGCCGTCGCCTCCGCTCGCGCGTTCGCCGGCCCGGCGTTCACCGACGAGCTGACCTATCGCGCCCTGGTCGCCTGGAGCGCGGTGATCGGTAGCCTCACCCTCGAGCTCTTCGGCCACCTGCACAACGCGGTCGACGACTACGACGCCTGGTTCGAGCAGTCCATGCTGCGGATCGCCCCCCTCTGACGGGAGACTGATGCCCACACCGGCCTACATCACCGACCTCCGGGCGGTCTGGGGGCACCGGCCGCTGTTGCTGCCCGGCGTCTCCGGCGTGGTGGTGGACGGAGAACCGGGCCGCGAGCAGGTGCTGCTGGTTCGCCGGGCCGACACCGGACGCTGGAGTGTCCCGGCCGGGATCGTGGAGCCTGGCGAACAACCGGCGGACTGCATCACCCGGGAGTTGTGGGAGGAGACCCGGGTCCGGGTCCGGCCCGAACGACTCGCCCTGCTGCGGACCGATCCGGAGATCAGCTATCCCAACGGGGACCGCTGCCAGTTCATCGCCATGACGTTCCGCTGCGGGTACGAATCCGGCGAGGCCACGGTAGGAGACGAGGAGTCCACCGAGGTGGCCTGGTTCGCCGTCGACGCGCTACCACCCGACCTGAGCGACCACGCGCGGCGCCGGATCACCAGCTCCCTGCCGATCGAGGGGCCGTGCCGGTTCGAGTTCCATCCCGAGCACCCGCCGACCTGACCAGGGTCAGGGCTCGCGAACTCCCGGCGTGACGAATGGCGGCTTGGTGATCACGAACGGCTCGCGCCGGCTGCGGATGTCGACCAACACCCCTTCGTCGACCTGGAACCGCGCGTCCACCAGGGCCAGCGCGATGCCCGTCTTCAGGGTCGGAGAGAACGTGCCGGAGGTCACCGAGCCGATCTCGTGACCGTCGGGGTCGCGGACGAGCATGCCGGGCCGCGGAATGCCCCGGCCGGTGGCCTTCAGCCCCCACAGGACTCGACTGGCGCCGGCCTCCTTCTCCGCCCTGAGGGCCGAGTCACCGAAGAAGGCGTCCTTCTTCCAGCCCACCGCCCAGCCCAGCCGGGCCTGGACGGGGCTGATCTCGGTCGAGATGTCCTGGCCGTGCAGGGGATAGCCCATCTCGGTGCGCAGGGTGTCCCGCGCGCCCAACCCGGCCGGCTGCAGTCCGTACGGCTCGCCGGCCGCCAGCACCCGGTCCCAGAGCTCCTGGGCGGCCGCGGTCGGTGCTACCAACTCGTACCCCCGTTCGCCGGTGTAGCCGGTCCGGCACACCGTGATGGGCACCCCGCTGACCGCCACCTCGGCGAACGACATGTAGGGATGTCCGGCCGGCAACCCGGCGGCGGCCAGCACCTCGTCCGAGAGACCACCCTGGACGGCCAGCACCACGTGTTCGTCGTGCTGGTCGGAGACCTCGACCGCCGCCGGGGCGGCCCCCCGCAGCAACTGCGCCACGGTCGCCGCGTTGGCCGCGTTGGGGATGAGGAAGATCTGGTCGTCGGAGCGTCGGTAGGCGATCAGGTCGTCGACGACCCCGCCACTGTCGTTGCAGATCAGGGTGTACTGGGCCTGACCGGCGCCGATCTTGTTCAGATCCGCGGTCAGGCAGCGGTTCACGAAGTCTGCGGCCCCCGCACCGCTGACCGCGATCTTGCCGAGGTGGCTCACGTCGAAGATCCCGACGGCATTGCGCACCGCGGCGTGTTCGGCCAGCACCCCGGCCCCGGCGTACTCCAGTGGCATCGACCAACCGCTGAAGGGGGCGAACTTCGCCCCGAGCTCGCGTTGGCGCTCGTAGAGCGGTGTGTGCAACAGGTCCTGAGTCTCCGACACCCGCTCAGGCTAGAGGTTAGCCTGAGCGGGTGCCTATCCCAGCCCTCCCGAAGATCACCATCGAATCCTCAGTGCCGCGGAACACCGATGTCCTGATCGTCGGCTATCGGTCCGACGGCGCCGTCGGGGTGCCGCCCGAGATCGACCAGGAGTACCGAGATCGGCTGGGACGGTCGGTGAGCGAACTCGCGGCCGGGGTGGGTGCCAAAGCCGCGGTCGACCACACCCGCACCCTGCCCTCACTCGGTGACGGCCCCGGATTGCTCGTGGTCGGATTGGGCGAGGACGACCCGACCCCCGAGGATCTGCGCCGGGCCGCCGGGGCCGGCCTCCGGCACGCCGCCGGACACCTGGAATCGGGATCCATCTCGGTGGCCGTGTCGCTGGGCGCCGAGGAGCCGGAGACCCTGACCGCGGTGACCGAGGGGGCGCTGCTGGGCTGCTACCGGTTCGCGCCGGTGAGCACGAGTTCCTCGGCTGCCGGCACCGTGGACACCGTTGCGGTCCTCGCCGGCGACCTGCCCGGCAAGGAAGGGGCTGAGCTCGTCCAGCGGGCCCGGGTGGTCGTCCAGGCGGTATACGCGGCCCGGGAGTGGGTGAATCTGCCCCCCAACCTGCTCTACCCGCAGTCGTTCGCGGACGCGGTGCAGGACGCCGTCAAGGACGCAGGAGTCTCTGTCGAAGTCCTGGACGAGAAGGCGTTGAGCCGCGGCGGCTACGGCGGCATCCTCGCGGTCGGCTCGGGGTCGTCCCGGCCGCCCCGTCTGGTGCGGCTCAGTTACGCCCCCCGCGGCGCCCGGCAGCATCTCGCTCTGGTCGGCAAGGGCATCACCTTCGACTCCGGCGGCCTCAATCTCAAACCCAGCGACGGGATGTACACCATGAAATGCGACATGGCCGGCGCGGCTGCGGTGTTCGCGGCCGTCCAGGCCATCGCCGGTCTCCGGCTCAAGGTGCGGGTGACCGCGTACGGCTCGTTGGCCGAGAACCTGCCCTCCGACACGGCCTACCGCCCTTCCGACGTGTTGACCATGTACGGCGGCAAGACGGTGGAGAACGGCAACACCGACGCTGAGGGCCGGCTGGTGATGGCCGACGCACTCGTGCGGGCCAGCGAGGATTCCCCGGACCTGCTGGTCGACGTGGCCACGCTCACTGGAGCCGCCGTGGTGGCGCTCGGTGACCGCACCTGCGCGTTGATGGCGACGGACGACGAGACCGCCGACAAGGTCCTGGACGCGGCCGAGGCGGCGGGCGAAGCCGTCTGGCAGCTGCCGATCCCGGCCGAGACCCGGGGGCGACTGGATTCGAAGGTGGCGGATCTGCGCTCCACCGCCGGCGACCGGCCCGGCGGGGCCCTGGTTGCGGCCGCGTTCCTGCGCGAGTTCGTGGGCGAGGGCATCGCCTGGGCTCACCTGGACATCGCCGGACCGGCCTTCCGGGAGGGTTCGCCCTACGGGTACGTCAACGGCGGGGGCACCGGCGCAGGGGTCCGAACGCTGATCGCCCTGGCGGCCTCACTCTCAGAGTGACCGCGCACCCTCTGCGCCGGTGCCTTCCGGCGGCCGCAACGCGGGCGTTTGGAGGGTGTCGCCCAAGTGTCGCGGCTGTGGAATGGTGCGCCGTCCCCGTGCGACCAAGTGTCAGGTGTGGTCACGCCGGCGCGCCATCCGTGGGTCATTCGAGGCCGATCGCAGGGCGGATTGGTCGCGCAGGAGAAAATTCAGCGTAGGTCGGGGTGCTTCTTGTTGCGGGTGTTGTAGTCGCGCATCCGCTGTGGATATCCGACGACGGCGGCGTCGTAACCCGGGATCTGCAGCGAATCGGCGAACGCGTGCCCCCACTGCGGAGACGGCACGACCCGACGGGTCCACTCCCCGTCGAAAGCCACGAGCAACAAGGTGGTCTGGGTCACGGCAGTCTTGGGTTCGACGAAGGCCTCGACGCCGCGTCGGGTGCGGGCGAATTCGGTCAGGTGCATGGTGATGCGGTCATCGATCTGACCCGATCCACCGCCCCGGGTGCCGCGCTTGAGTCGCGCCGCACTCCTTTTCAGCCAGCCCATGGAAGCCATTATGGTCCGCTGGCCCTAATGCCGACCCCTTATCAGGAGTGGAGCGGCGCGCCCAGAACGACGCGGAGCTGGTCCACTGCCCAGTCGATCTCGGGCGCCTCCACCACCAGCGGCGGAGCGAGTCTGATGGTGGTGCCGTGGGTGTCCTTGACGAGGACGCCGCGCTCCAGCAACCGTTCGCTGATCTGCCGCCCGGTACCCAGAGTTGGATCGATGTCGATCCCTGCCCAGAGACCGAGGCCGCGCACGGCGGTGACCCCGTGCCCGAGCAGCCCGCGCAGCTGAGAGTGCAGGCGCTGCCCCAGCTCGGTCGAGCGCTTCTGGTATTCGCCGGTCTCGAGCATCCGGACCACACAGGTCCCGACGGCCGCCGCGAGCGGATTCCCCCCGAAGGTGGAGCCGTGCTGACCGGGGTGCAGCACGCCGAGCACGTCGGTGTCGCCCACCACCGCCGACACCGGCACCACACCGCCCCCAAGTGCCTTGCCCAGCAGGTACAGATCCGGCACCACCCCGACATGGTCGCTCGCGAACGTCCGACCCGTCCGACCGAGGCCGGACTGGATCTCGTCGCAGATCAGCAGCACGTTGTTCGCGGTGCAGAGCTCGCGCAATCGGGGCAGGTAGTCGGCGGGCGGCACGAGAATGCCGGCTTCGCCCTGGATCGGCTCGATCAACACCGCTGCCGTATCGGTGTCGATGGCGGCGGCGACCGCCTCGGTGTCCCCGTAGGGCACGGTGCGGAAACCGGGCGTGTATGGACCGAAGCCGTCCCGGGCGTCCGGATCGTCGGAGAAGCTGATGATCGTCGTCGTCCGCCCGTGGAAGTTCCCGGCGGCGACAATGATGTTCGGGTTGGTTGTCCCCTTCACGTCGTGGGCCCACTTGCGGGCCACCTTGATGCCGCTCTCCACCGCCTCCGCCCCGGTGTTCATCGGCAGCACCATCTCCTTGCCGCACAGCCGGGAGAGCTCGGCGGTGAAGGTACCCAACTGGTCGGAGTAGAACGCGCGACTGATCAAGGTCACCCGATCCAGCTGCCGGCGGGCGGCGGCCATGATCTCCGGGTTCCGGTGTCCGAAGTTGACCGCGGAGTAGGCGGCCAGGCAATCGAGATAACGCTTGCCCTCCACGTCGGTCAACCACGCACCCTCGCCGTCGGCGATCACGACGGGCAGGGGAGCGTAGTTGTGGGCGGTGTGGTGCTCGGTGAGCGCGATCTGCTCCTGTGACTTCACCGGAGACAAGTTCGGGAGTACGACGGTCACGCGGACGGCTCCAATCTTCGGATCTCGAGCGTGCAGCATTTGACGCCGCCGCCGCCCTTGAGCAGTTCGGAGAGGTCGACCGGGACCGGCAGGAAACCACGGGCGGCCAGGGACTGCGCCAAGTCGACGGCGGCCGCGGTCAGCACCACGTTCCGCCCGTCCGACACCGCGTTCAGGCCCAGCACGGCGGCGTCGGACTCACTTGCGATCACGGCGTCGGGAAAGAGGGCGGCCAGGATGGCCTGACCGGTAACCGAGAAGGCACCCGGGTAGTAGGCCACCGTTTCGTCATCCAGCACCGCCAGGGCGGTGTCCAGGTGGTAGAAGCGGGGGTCGACCAACTCGAGCGAAACGACCGGCATTCCGGTGATCACAGCCACCTCGCGGTGCGCTGCCGGTGAGGTGCGAAAACCCGTGCCGGCCAGGATCTGGTTGCCGACGACCAGGAAATCGCCCTCGCCCTCGTTGACGTGTCGCGGTCGGTGCACGGGGCCTAGTCCGTGGCCCTCCAGCCAGCGGGCGTACGCCTCTGCCTCGGCGGCGCGCTGCGGAAAGGAGAAACGCGCCCCGATGGTGTGCTTGGCGGTGATCAGGGCGCCGTTGGCGGCGTAGACCATGTCGGGCAGACCCGGCACCGGTTCGACGATTTCGACCTGGTGACCGAGGCTCAGATACGTTCGCCGGAGTTCATGCCACTGCCGAACGGCGAGGGCCGTGTCGGTCGCCACGGCGGGATTCATCCAGGGGTTGATGGCGTAGGAGACCGCGAAGTGGTCTGGTGGGGTCATCAGGTAACGGCGCGGACGCGGCCGGCGGTGGTCCAGCGCTGAGGGCGCGGTCGCGAGATCGGTCATGGGCGAAGCCTAGGGGCCGGCAGGCTTGCAATCAATCAACATTCATTGCGTGTTGTTGGGGCATTCTGTTTCCTCTTTGGGGCCCAGATAGCGATCTGTTGTGCGCTAACGCTAGGTTTAGGTCATGGACAGCCTCGACGAGCGGATACTGCTCCATCTCGTTCGCAATGCGCGCGCCACCTTCGCCGAGATCGGGGCCGAGGTGAAGCTCTCAGCCCCCGCTGTCAAACGTCGCGTCGATCGGCTGCTGGCCGACTCCACCATCACCGGTTTCACCACCATCGTCGACCCCGCGGCGCTGGGGTGGGGCACCGAGGCGTACGTGCAGGTCTACTGCAAGGGCACCATCTCCCCCGATGCGCTACGGGCCATCTGGGAACCCATCCCGGAAGTGATCAGCGCCAGCACGGTGACCGGCCAACCCGACGCCGTGCTGAAGGTTCGGGCCCGCGACGTCCGGCACCTGGAGCAGGCCCTGGAGAGGATCCGGGGCGCCGAGACGATCGATCACACCGAGTCGATCATCGTGCTGTCCCGGTTGGTCGAGCGCGGTTAGCGCGGGTCTGAGGGTGATCTGAGCAACCTCGTCGGGGATGTGAGGATGGCGGCCGTGACGAACTATGACCTCGTGGTGTTGGGCGGCGGCAGCGGTGGCTACGCCGCGGCATTGCGAGCCGGCGAACTCGGACTGTCGGTGGCCCTGATCGAACGAGATCTCGTCGGCGGCACCTGCCTGCACCGCGGCTGCATCCCGACCAAGGCCCTGTTACACGCCGCCGAGGTGGCCGACGCTACCCGGGATGCGGGCCGATTCGGAGTGCGCGCCACCCTCGAGGGGGTCGACCTTCCCGCCGTGAACGAGTATGCGCAACAGGTCGTGGGACGCCTGCACCGAGGTCTGAACAGCCTGATCGCGGCGCAGCAGATCACGGTCATCGCCGGCGAGGGGCGACTCGAGGCGGGGGACGGAATCCCCGTCGTCCGGGTCGGCGAGGATCTCGTGCCAGGGGCCCACGTGGTGCTCGCCACCGGGTCGTACGCCAAGACACTGCCCGGATTGGAGATCGACGGGCACCGGGTGCTGACCAGCGAGCACGCGCTGCAGCTGACGACCCTCCCGCGGCGGGCCGTCGTCCTCGGCGGCGGGGTGATCGGGGTCGAGTTCGCCTCGGCTTGGCGCTCCTTCGGAGTCGAGGTCACGGTGGTGGAGGCGCTCCCCCGACTCGTGGCGGCCGAGGAGCCAGAGGTCTCCGCGGGCCTGGAACGGGCCTTTCGCAAGCGGGGCATCACGGCGGCCACCGGCACCGCGTTCGAGCACGCCGAGGTCAGCGAGGACGGGGTGTCGGTGACCCTGGCGGACAAGGCAGTGCTGGAGGCCGACGTCCTGCTGGTTGCGGTCGGGCGCGGGCCCGCCACCGAGGGACTCGGATACAGCGAGGCCGGCGTCACGTTGGACCGCGGGTTCGTGTCGGTCGACGAACGGCTTCAGACCACGGCGCCCGGGGTCTACGCGGTGGGCGATCTGGTTCGGGGGCTGCAGCTGGCGCACCGTGGCTTCGCACACGGGATCTTCGTCGCGGAGCAGGTCGCGCACGGGATGGGCCGCTACGAGTCGCTGCCCGCCCCGGTGGCCGATCGGGAGGTTCCACGGGTCACCTACTGCGATCCGGAGATCGCCTCGGTCGGGTTGGGCGAGGCGGCCGCCCGGGAGGAGTACGGCGAGGTGGAGACGCTGCGCTACGACCTGGCCGGGAACGGGAAGTCCCAGATCCTCAAGACCGCCGGCTTCGTGAAGCTCATCCGTCGGGCCGGTGGCCCAGTCGTCGGAGTGCACCTGCTCGGATCCCGGGTGAGCGAGCTCGTCGGGGAGGCGCAACTGATCACCGGCTGGGACGCGTATCCGGACGAAGTGGCGAGTCTCGTGCACGCCCATCCGACCCAGAGCGAGGCACTGGGCGAGGCCCATCTCGCTCTAGCCGGCAAGCCCTTGCATGCGCACTCGTAGGTCGACATGATCGCCAACGTTAGGCTGAGCTCCGAACCGGGGCAGCCAGCCGCCACGAGAACGGAGACACCACCGACATGTCGACCGAAGTCACTCTTCCCGCACTCGGCGAAAGCGTCACCGAAGGTACGGTCAGCCGGTGGTTGAAGCAGGTCGGCGACACCGTCGAAGCCGACGAGCCGTTATTGGAGATCTCGACCGACAAGGTCGACACCGAGATCCCCTCGCCGGCGGCCGGGGTCCTGCTGGAGATCAAGGCGCAGGAGGACGAGACCGTCGAGGTCGGTGCCGTGTTGGCCGTCGTCGGCGACCAGGAGGAGGCGCCGGCCGGCGACTCGGCCGGTGGGTCGGGCGACGGGTCGCAGGAGGAAGCTGCCGAGGAGCCGGCCGATGCGGCCCCTGACCAGACGCAGGCACAAGAATCCGACGCCGCCGTGGCGGCCGAACCGACTTCGGAGGCCGACGAGGGCAAGCCCGAGCAAGCGGCCCCGGCAGCCGCCGGGGGTGGTGGTGGTGAAGGCACCGAGGTCGTGCTGCCGGCCTTGGGCGAAAGTGTCACCGAAGGCACCGTCAGCCGCTGGTTGAAGCAGGTCGGGGAATCGGTGGCCGCCGACGAGCCGCTGCTGGAGATCTCCACAGACAAGGTCGACACCGAGATCCCTTCACCGGCGGCCGGAGTGCTGCTGGAGATCAGGGTGCAGGAGGACGAGACCGTCGAAGTCGGTGCCGTCCTCGCCGTGGTCGGCGAGGAGGGCGCCGCTCCCGCCACCGCTCCCGAGCCCGAGGCGCCGGCAGCGCCCGAGCAGGAGACCGCCACCGAGACCGGCGGTGAGGAGCCCGAGGATCAGGTCGCGGCCGGTGACGAGGGCGGCCAGGCGCCGATCCCCGCCCCCGAGCAAGCACCTGAGCCGGAGCCCAAAGCAGACACGGCGCCACCCAAGGCGGAGACCAAGCCGGACTCGAAGCCGGCGCCCAAGCAGGAGGCCGACGCTTCCTACGTCACACCGCTGGTGCGCAAACTGGCCCGTGAGCACGACGTGGATCTCGGTTCGGTGACTGGCACCGGGGTCGGCGGACGTATCCGGAAGCAGGACGTACTGGCCGCAGCCGAGGAGGCCAAGAAGGCCGCCGAGGCACCCGCGGCTCCACCCGCCGCCGCACCCGCGGCAGCGAGTGCCGCACCTGCCACGGCCGCTCGACCGGTCGAAACCAGTTCGCTGCGTGGCACCACCGAGAAGATGTCCCGGCTCCGCAAGACCATCGCCAAGCGGATGGTGGAGTCGGTCCAGGTCTCGGCCCAGCTCACGGCGACGGTCGAGGTCGACCTGACCGTCATCTCGCGGATCCGGGCCCGCTTCAAGGACGACTTCAAGCAGCGCGAGGGCGCCAGCCTGTCCTATCTGCCCTTCATCACCAAGGCGGCGGTCGAGGCGCTCAAGGTCTATCCGAAGGTGAACGCGACGATCGATACCGAGGCGGGCGAGATCACCTACCCCGACGCGGAACACATCGGCATCGCCGTCGACACCGAGAAGGGGCTGCTGGTTCCGGTGATCAAGGACGCCGGCGATCTCAACATCGCCGGTCTGGCCAAGAAGATCGGTGATCTGGCCGCCCGGACCCGGCAGAACAAGGTCACGCCGGACGAGCTGAGTGGCGGCACCTTCACCATCACCAACTACGGCTCGGCCGGCACGCTGATGGACACTCCGATCATCAACCAGCCACAGGTGGCCATTCTGGGCACCGGTGCGCTGGTCAAGCGTCCGGTGGTGATCAAGGACTCGAGCCTCGGTGAGGTGATCGCGGTGCGCGACATGATGTACCTCTCCATGTCCTACGATCACCGGCTGGTGGACGGTGCCGACGCCGCGCGCTTCTTGAGCATGGTCAAGGCTCGACTCGAAGAGGGAGACTTCGCGTCCGAACTGGGCGGCTGACCAGAACGCTCTGCCATGAAGTGGTTGCTGGCCGGCGCGTCCGGCTTCCTGGGTACGGCGCTGCGGGTCCGGCTGGCCGGTCTGGGCCACGAAGTGGTCCGGCTGGTCCGGCGCGAGCCGGCCACCGCCGCCGAGTACCGCTGGGATCCGGACTCCTTCGAGATCGACCGAGCCGCCCTCGAGGGGGTGGACGCGGTGGTGAATCTGTGCGGGGTCGGGGTCGCCGACTGGCTCTGGACCCCGTCCCGGCGGCAGGTGCTGCACAGCTCGCGGGTCAACCCGACCGGCACCCTGGCGGCGGCCCTGGCCGATCGAGCGGCTGCCGGCGACGCTCCGGTGCTGATCCAGGCCAGCGGGATCGCGGTGTATGGGACCCAGCACAGCGCAAAGCCGCACACCGAGGAGTCGCCCGCCGCGTCGGACTTCCTGGCCGGGCTGGTGGTGGACTGGGAGCAGGCGACGGATCCGGCCATCGAGGCTGGTGTCCGGGTCGTGATCATGCGGACTTCTCCGGTGCTGGACCGCTCCGGCGGGGCCTTCCGGTTGATGAAGGTGTGCTGGTCGCTGGGCGGCGGGGCAGTGCTGGGAGACGGTCAGCAGCGGATGCCGATGATCAGCCTGGACGACTATCTGCGGTTCGTGCTCTGGGCCGCCGCGACGCCCGCCGCCACCGGGCCGCACAACCTCACCATCCCGGAACCGACCACCAACGCGGAGTTCTCCGACGTGCTGGCTGAACAGTTGCACCGGCCGCGGCTGCTCCGGGCGCCGGCGGGGTTGTTGCGACTCCCGCTCGGCGAACTCGCCGAGCAGCTCGTCGGGGACGTGAACGTGGTGCCGCGCCGGTCCCTCGAACAGGGTTTCCGCTACGCCGCGCCGGACGTCCGAGCGACCGTACGGGCCGCCCTCCGCGGGCAATGAAGACAGCTCCGGCCTAGCTCCGGTCGTGGGTCATGTCAGACGTGGTCGACGTGAGGGTCTTGCCAGACAGCTTGCGCCAGAGCCAACTCGAGGGGATGTGCTGATCGAACAGCACGTAGGCGGCGGTGGAGTCGACCACCTGCGTGCTTTCGAGTTCGCGCCGCTCGGATCCCTCCCCGGCGAACAGGAGTTCGTCGTCGCGAGCCAGCACGGTCTCGCCGTCGGGGCTGAGGACGGCTTCGCCGTTACGGAGCAGGAGTAGCGGGACGACCCGGAGCCGCCGCTCCCGATTCTCGGGGCTTCGCAGCAGGTCACCGAGGACGACCCGGCCTTCGGCCAGCCAGCGACCGAGGGCCGGTGCTTGCTCCCGGTCGAGCTTGATCTTCCAGAGGGCTGGGAGCTCGCGACCGCAGTTGTGTCGCAGCTGTTGAATGAGGTCGGCGGCCCACTCGTTTCCTCGCGCCGGCATGCCCTGGATGAAGCGCCACAGCAAAGGGGTGCTGATCTGAGCGTAGACCTCGTGCGCCACCACCTCGGTCGGCACCAGCAGGGCGTCCACCCGCATGGCCTCGAACAGGGCGGCGCTGGTCGGCCGGTTCTGTCGCGCGGCGAGAAACAATCGAGGGTTCAGCCGGCGCGCGGTGGCCATCATGGAGAGGTTGGTCGTGTCGTTGTCGGTACCTGCCACGAACCCGACCGCGCCCGCGACGCCGGCTTGGGCCAACACCCCGGGGTCGGAGGCGTCCCCGACGATCACTCCCGGCACGGGCTCGCCTTTCGCTGGTTCGATGATGGTCACCTCGAGGCCCGCTTCTCGCAGGTCGGCGGTGACCTCGCGACCGAAGCGTCCGTATCCACACATCACCCAGCGCCCGTCCGTGGGCGGCCGGCCGCGGTCCGGGAGTTCGGCGCCCGGACCCGCCTCGAGCCAGGTGAGCAACTGGTAGGACGCCGGCGCGTTCAGGGCGAGCCGCAGATGCTCCCCGAACCGGTCGAACGGGTTGACCACCGTCGGCGTCCCGAAGGCACGCATCCGCTCCGCGATCGGAGCCGAGATGGTGCGCGCGACGACGGGCAGGTCGGGACGCAACAGCGCCGCCGTCATCGTGACGGCCAGATTCGTCTCGTCGTCGTTGGTGAGCGCCAGCACGCCGGCGCAGAAGGGATGGTCGAGCCCGGCCGCAGTCAGATGCTGCGGATTGGCGGCGTCGGCCGCCAGGCCAGGGATGTCCGCGTGGTAGGACCCCAGCTCGAGCGCGTCGACCCGGTCGGACGACTCGTCGATGACGACAAGCTGTTGCCCCAGCGCGTCGAAGGCCTTGGCGAGCAGTTCGCCCGCGCGTCCGTAGCCGACCACAAGCAGGAACGGCTCCCGCATCCGGGCCACCTTGGCGGTGAACCGCCGCAGCGCCAGCGCCTGCCGGAACGATCGGTCCTGCAGCAGCGTCAGCAGCGAGCCGATCGCGTACGCCCAGCCCACCACCGAGAGGTAGATCGAGAAGGTGACCCAGAGCCGCTGCCCGGGGGTGAACGGCCACGGCAGCTCGCCGAAGCCGATGGTGGTCGCGGTGTAGCTCATGAAGTAGAACGACTCGAAGAGACTGATGTACGCCAGCTGACCCTCCGGATCGACTCCGGGGATCAAGGTCAGGCCGACGACGCTGACGAAGAAAATCACGATCAGGGTGATCAGCGGCGTCCGCATCCGCCGCATGACCAAGAAGATGGTCGAGGACGCCTGGCTCGACGACTCGATGTGGGCGCGTGACACCCGGCTCACCGCTTCGCGACGGCTGAACAGCTGAGCCCAGAAGACCAGGAGTGGATTACTCATGTCGGCACCGACCTCTATCCGCGATGGAAGGTGACGGTCTCCGTCACCAACAGCACGACTGAGACCACGTTGGCCAGTAACGCGCCACCCGACAGGGACACCATGCTGGCGGTGTGGACCGCGGTCATGCCTTCTGCCGAGATCTCCACGGCCCAGACCCAGACGATGGCGGCTGCAACGAGCTGCAGATCGGCGACCAGACTGGTGGCCAGGTGCACCGCGCCGATCTGCGTCCGATCGCCGAACTTCAACACGGTGGCGACCAGGCTGACGGCGAGCGCCGCAAACAGCTCGTAGATGTTGTGCAGATCCGGGTTGCCGATGTCGCCGATGAAGAACCCGAAGTTGAGCGTTGCCGCGAGCAGCACGAAGAAGCCGAAGATGACCTTCTCGAGATTCATGCCCCTCCTTCCCAGCCGCAGTTCGAAGTGATCAAACTCTCTCACGTCCGGCTCGGAGTGCGACCGTTTCGTTCCCGGCCGTGCCCTTCGGGCGTGCAGAAGCGTGCCGAACATGATCAAATCCGACCTCCTCGAGCTGAGCCCTGAACGCCGCTTCAGGCAGGGGTCAGCCAACGAGGGTGTACTCGTCGATGATCGCGCGCAACCCTTTCTCGACTGAACTTCGCTCGGTCGGCTCTGGTGGTGAGTTCGCGGCGCGCCAGATCTGTTGGGCGTAGCCGGATTTGCCGAGCGGGTGGGTGCCGCTGGTGTTGACCAGGTAGATGCGTCCGTGAGGCGTCCGCCAGACCCAGGTGCCCGGTTCGGGTTGTCGGACATTCCACTGCCCGTGGGTCTTGAGTCGGTGGTGGTAGCGGACCAGGGGTCCGAGGTTCCCGACCGCGGTCTGACCCGGCGGGCCGCCACGTTGTGGGTGAAGATATGGGGTGGTGTGGTCGAGGTCGGTGCGGCGGCTACCACCGGCGGCGTAGGGGAACACGTCCATGGGTTGGCGGAGCCGCAGGTGTTCGGCGATCCTCGCCGGGATCTCATAGCTGTCGACCGGGGCCGGGTTCGTCGTTCAGGTTGATGACCGGTTTCAGCTGAATCTGGCACCTGGTGCCGAGCACCTGCCGGAGCCGGGTCAACAAGACGGGCCCCATGTCGTCGATCCGGGTCACCCCGGTCCCGGCCCGCAGCGCCTCCTCCGACACGTGGACATAGACGATGGCCCGCGGCCGCGCCTTGGCCGGATCGAACGGCGGCGGCCCAATCCGCAACGACCGAGACCCCACATCGGGATGGTCGTCGGGCTGGGGCTCTTCGACAGGCTCCGGGCACCGATCGTCACGGTCATCGTCGTCGTGGTCGTTCTGGTGGCTGTTGAGGAGGCGGAGGGCCTCGGCGGGTTGGGTGATCAAGATGCCGAGCGCCTTGGAACGGCGAATGTCGAGACCGTCGAAATCGCCGTCACGTTTCAAGATCTCGGCCAGCCGGGCGATCATCGCCTCACCCCACGCCCCGTCGCCGGCGGCGATCTTGGCGATGATGAGCCGCATCCCATGCTCGGTGACGCGGCCCAACCGGACGAACCGTTCCCGCGCCGCCAACTCCGCCGCCGCGTCCGCACCCTCGGGGTCGGCCTCGTAGATCAGACCGTCCACCACATCCTGCAGCCGGCCCCACGACAGGGACCCCAGAGTGGGCGCGATCCGGGCGTCGACCTGCCGGGCCTGTCCCAACGTCAGGTGCCGGGTGGTCGTGGCGATGTGCCGGGCCTGATACACCGGTGCCTGCCCGGCCCGGGCCGCCGCCCACGTCATGGGCAGCCGATACCGCAAATCCAACGCGTCGGCGATCAGCCGCTTCGCCGACCCGGCCGAGGTTTTCAGGGAACAGCCCAGTTCGGCGGCGGCGAAGTCGGCGATCTCCGGGGTGCCCTCCCCACCCGGCTGCATGGCGCGTCCGCCCCCGGCAACCCGTGCGGATCGACCGCGTCACCAGGGTGGAGATCCGCCCAATGCGCGGCCAGCAGCAACCGGGTCACCTCAACCTGGACCGCGGTGTGTTCGTTGCCCTCCACCGCCGTGAGGGTGGCGTCCTCATCGAGGCCGGCCACATCGTTTTCGAACACACATTCACTCTAGAAGGCTCCACTGACATCGATGCCGGGTGAAATGCGCCCTTCGACAAGCTCAAGGCACCCGGCACTGATATCGCCTTCGACAGGCTCAGGGCACGACGACGGGCGCCGGCAGCTCGGCGGCGACGTCATCGACAGCTCGGCGGAGGATCTTGCTCATCTCATCGGGGGTGTGGAGACCGGGATAGAACAGGTACTGGCCGGCCAGCCCGTCGGTCACCACCTGCAACCTCTCGGCCAGTCGCTCCAGCCGAGCCGGCAACGGTACGTCCTGCCTTTCGCTGATCTCTCGACCGGCCAGCAGCAGCACCGCCGTACGAGCGATCTCGCGGCAGCCGTCGTACGCATCCCTCCTGAACTTCCGGTCCGCCGGTCGAGCCCGATCGAGGTCGGCCAATGCCGCGAAGACGCGCACTTCGGTCTGCCGCTGGGCATCGAGCGGCACCAGTTCCTCCAGCAGCTTCACCCCCTTTCGATGCGGACCCGTCCGTGGGTTACGCAATACCGCCAGCAGTCGCTCGGGCACCGATTCGCTGACGACGTGCCCGGCGAAGCGGAGCAAGTCGTCGTGAGTGGAGAAGTAGTGCCGGATGGCGCCGGACGACAGGCCCGACTCCGCCACCACCGCCCGCACCGTGGCTCCGCGCAGGCCGTCCCGCATCAACACTCGCCAGACGGCGCCTGCGATCTCCCGACGACGTTCCTCATGATCCACGACCTTGGGCACAGATCGATTATGACACAATCGTTCTGTTACGATTTAGCACGATCGTCATAACTCAGAGGAGGAGCATCGTGACGCTGCCGGCCCTGCTCGGATTGGCGGCTCTTGCCCTGGCTGACAGCACCAGCATCGGGACCTTGATCATCCCGTTGTGGCTGCTGCTCCGGCCCCGCTGGCGTTCTGGACTGATCCTGGTCTACCTGGCCACCATCACCGTCTTCTATCTCCTCGTGGGGCTGCTCCTGATGGCAGGTGTGCTGACGGCACTTCCCGCCTTGATCGCAGCGCTCGAGCACCCGGCCGCCCACTGGACTCAATTCGTCCTGGGCGTCGGCCTCTTTGCGCTCAGCTTCTGGATCGATCCGAAGGCCGCCGCCCGGCGGGCGGCCAAGGCCGGCCGGGCGGCTGAGAGCACCCCGCGCTGGCAGCAGCGCCTCGACCGAGCCGCCGCGACGCCAACCGGAATGATGACGTTGGCCCTCAGCGCTGGTCTGCTCGAGGTGGCCACGATGCTCCCGTACCTCGCTGCTATCGCGATCATCGCGTCGTTCGGACTCTCGGCTCTGGGCAGCGCCGTCACTCTGGCGGGATACACGCTTCTCATGGCGCTGCCGGCGCTGGTGCTCATGATCGCGCGGCGCACTGCCGGGCAACGGGCGAACCGAGGGCTGGATCGGCTGGGCGATTGGCTGGCCCGGCACACCGGGAGCAGCATCTCCTGGATCGTCGGCATCATCGGCGTGCTGCTCGTCTGGGACGCTGTCGGCCGTCTGGGCCTGCTGGGCGCCGTAGGCTGGGCGGCATGACCGTCGAGTTCCTGCGCCACGGACTCGGCCACGAGCAGATCGACTATCGGGCCGGGTGGGATCTGCAACGCCGCATCCACGCGGAGGTGGCGGCCGGCCAGCGACCGGACACCGTGATCATGCTCGAGCACACCCCGGTGTATACCGCCGGAAAACGCACCGAGGACTCCGAGCGGCCCACCGACGGCACGCCGGTGATCGACGTGGACCGCGGCGGCAAGATCACCTGGCACGGCCCCGGCCAGTTGGTCGGCTACCCCATCGTCCGGCTCCCGGAGTCGGTGTACGTGGTCGACTACGTGCGTCGCCTCGAGGAGGCGATCATTTCGCTGTTCACCTCGTACGGACTTCGCACCGGTCGAGTGGCTGGCCGATCCGGCGTGTGGCTGCCCGCCGACCCTTCTCCTGAGCCTGTCGGAGGGTCAGGGCGCAAGCGGCCGGAACGCAAGATCGCCGCCATCGGCATCCGCGTCGCTGCCGGCGTGACGATGCACGGCTTCGCCATCAACGTCGACCCCGATCTCGGCTGGTTCGAGAAGATCGTCCCCTGCGGCATCGTCGACGCCGGCGTCACGTCGCTGACCGCCGAGACCGGCGCCCTGCGCACGCTGACCGAGGTGGCCGATCAGTTGGAGCCCGAACTCCTGCGCTATCTCGCCTTCGCTCCGTACGAGCAGTCGCCGCCCCTGGCGGAGCTCTCGCCGGTCGTTTCCAGCCTGACCGTCGGCATTTCCTGATCCGCGGTCCCGCCGGCTCACGCGTGGTTTCGCCGCCGCAGCGTCAGCTGGGTCCCAGGTAGGCTGAGCGGGTGACGATCGCCCCCGAAGGTCGCAAGATGTTGCGTCTGGAAGTTCGAAACGCCAGTGTTCCGATCGAGAAGAAGCCGTCCTGGATCAAGACCACGGCCCGGATGGGTCCGGAGTACCGCGAGCTGCGGGAGCTGGTCCGGAGCGAAGATCTGCACACGGTGTGCCAGGAGGCGGGCTGCCCCAACATCTTCGAGTGCTGGGAGGACCGCGAGGCGACCTTCCTGATCGGCGGGGATCAGTGCACCCGGCGCTGCGACTTCTGTCAGATCGACACCGGCAAGCCGGCCGACTTCGACGCCTCGGAACCTCTCCGGGTGGCCGAGTCGGTTCAGAAGATGGGCCTCCGCTACGCCACGGTGACCGGAGTCTGCCGCGACGATCTGCCCGACGAGGGCGCCTGGCTGTACGCGGAGACCATCCGCCAGATCCACACGCTCAACCCCGACACCGGCGTGGAGATGCTGGCACCCGACTTCTCCGGGAACCTGGAATATCTCGGGCAACTGTTCGGGGCCGCACCGGAGGTCTTTGCGCACAACGTGGAGACCGTGCCGCGGATCTTCAAGCGGATCCGCCCCGGCTTCCGATACGAGCGTTCGCTCGACGTGCTGCGGGCGTCCCGGGCCGCCGGCCTGGTCACCAAGTCCAATCTCATCCTCGGCATGGGCGAGACCCGAGCTGAGGTCTCGGAGGCACTGGCCGACCTGTATGCGGCCGGCACCGAGATCATCACGATCACCCAGTATCTGCGCCCCTCGCCCCGCCACCATCCCGTCGAGCGCTGGGTCAAGCCGGAGGAGTTCGTCGAACTGGCCGCGGAGGCGACCGAGATGGGCTTTGCCGGCGTGATGAGCGGCCCGCTGGTCCGCTCCTCGTACCGGGCGGGCCGGCTGTACCGTCAGGCCAGCGAATCCAGAGAAGAGTTCGGGAGTGCCGCACTGGTCTACACGGGGGTGAACGATGGCTGATCAGTCCGCCAAGCAAGCTGCACGAGACGCGAAGGCCTCCGCCCGCGCGGCGAAGAAGGCCGAGAAGCTGCGGAAGAAGAACAGCACCAACCCGGCCGACATGGGCCGGATCAAGCAGATCCGCCGCGCGTACCAGCTCACCCACGAGTACGACAAGATGCTCCCCCTCTACATCTGGGGCAGCTGGGCGCTGACCATCGCCGTCTTCGTCGGCATCGGCTTCGCGATTCGGCAGCCGATCTTCCTGGCCATCCTGGGCGTGATGACCGGGATGCTTGTCGCGATGATCATCTTGGTCCAGCGCAGCAAGAAGGCCACCTACAAGCGGCACATGGGCCAGGCGGGTTCCGCCGAAGTCGCCTTGTCGTTCCTCCCCAAGCAGTGGGTGTCCACGCCGGTCATCGCCGCCACCCGGCAGCGAGACGCCATCCACCGCACGCTCGGTCCGGGCGGCCTGGTGCTGATCGGCGAGGGTGAGCCGGGACGGCTGAAGCCGCTGTTGGTCTCGGAGGTCAGGAAGCACGAGCGGGTCGCCTACGGCGTGAAGGTCACCACGCTGGTCATGGGCGACAAGCCCGGCCAGGTCCCGCTCGACAAGCTGGCCGATCACATCCGCAAGTTGCCGAAAACGCTGCAGCCCAATCAGGTCACCGACGTCAAGCTCCGGCTGCGTGCCCTCGACGCGGTCCGTCCCCCCATTCCGATGCCCAAGGGACCCATGCCCACCAATCCCCGGCAGGTCAAGGGCGCCAAGCAGGCCATGCGGGGTAGGTGACGAACGTTTCCCCCGCCCGTTGACGCAGCTGCTCGGGTTCGTCGTACCTGCTCTATTTCAAACTCGAGCAGGAGCGAGGAACTCGAGCAGCTGCGTCAACGGGCCAATCGGTGGCGGATCTGGCGTGCCGCGCGTAGGAGGCTGACGGCGAACAGGTCGCCCGCCGTTGCGGTCGGCACCGCCTGATTGAGTTCCAACCACCGGTGGCCGCGGCGCAGGCGCAACAGAGGACGGGCCATCGGCGGCAGGGGTCGACCCGTCACCTCGAAGTCGGGTCCTTGACCGAGAGTCGCCGACACCAGCCCGGCCGTGGCCGCCACGGCCGCCTCGGTCGGCATCACCTCAGCCGGAGCCAAGTCGCCGGTCGGTCCGGGCGTGGCCAGGGCCGTCACGTCGCCGAGCACCCGACAACCGCTTCGTGAGATCGACTGCGCATACGTTGCGGCGATCGCGTCGGCCCGCTCCGCGGCCCACTCGGGCAGCGTGACGCGGTCCTCGTCGGGGCCGGGTTGGCGGCTGGTCAACAACCGGGCCACGGCGCCGTTGCGGATCCAGACCTCATACTGGCGCCAGTCCAATCGACTGCGGACCGCGACGTTGAGCCCTCGCAGGTATTCGACCTCCGGCCACGACATCGAACGGTTCTCGCCGCTGCCGGCCGCGGCTGCGCTGCGCAGGAGCTCGGACGGCAAACCCAAGAGACCGGAGAAGGTGTCGAGCAGGAGATCGGGATCGCGCTTGTCCGGCACCACGACCATCACCCGGTCGGGCCCGGCGGCCCGGGCCCAGCGCTCGAGAATCGCGGGCTGGTCGTTGCGTCGATAGAACAATCGGGCGGCGTTGGTCGACGGCTCGTCAGCCAGCACCTCGCCGAGCCACCGGTCGTACGGCTTGCGCCGCCCAGCCTTGACGTACTGCTGCCAGCTCGACCCGAGCAGCGTCGAGAAACTGCGCAGGGTGATCACCACGTAGGTCTGGTCGCCGAGCTCGGTCAGGAATCGCCGGGCCTGCTCGTCGGTGCTCTCCGCGGCGAACTCATGGCTGATCAACACCCGGGACGCCGCGGTCCGGCCGATCTCGGTCATCAGCTCGATCCAGCGCGCCCGCGGCGGCACCCCGGCGCCGCCACTGGTCCAGCCGAAGGGTCGACCCATCAGCGCGCAGACCGGCTCGAGATGGTTGAGTCCGCGTCCCGGGTAGCAGACCCCATGCTCGGCGAGCGCAGGCCGAGCCGCTGCCGCGGCGCTCTGCACCGCCGTCGTCCCCGTCTTCGGAATGCCGATGTGCAACAACCGAGCGCCTTCGGGCAGCGGCGGCACCGCCGAGCGAGGAGGGTCCACGGTGCCGAGCGTAATGTGAACGGATTTCGGCCGCATTCAGCGCGCCACACCGGTTCGGGCGAGTCGGCGTGCGAACGTTTCTGCACGAGGTCCTTCCCCACCTCAACTCGGAGGAACCAATGCGCCTACTACCGCGCAAACTTCTGTTGGGCGCGGCGGTCGCGCTCTGCGTCCCGACCCTGATCGCCACCACGGCCGTCCCGGCAACCGCGGGCGGTTACAGCGCGCCGAAGCCCAAGCCGGAGCCCGAGTCGTACGATCCCGGGCCGATCAGCTGGGGCGAATGCGAGGACCCGATCCTCTTCGAGTTCGGGGCGGAGTGCGGCTCGGTGACCGTGCCGCTGGACTACACCAAGCCCGAGGGCACCAAGATCCGTCTGGCCGTCTCCCGCGTCAAGCACACCGTGCCCGACGACGAGTACCAGGGCGTCATGTTGGTGAACCCCGGCGGACCCGGCGGGTCCGGTCTGATCTTCTCCTTCCTCAGCTTCTTCGTGCCCAAGGAAGCCGGCTTGGCGTACGACTGGATCGGGTTCGACCCGCGCGGAGTGGGCGCCAGCGAACCGGCCGTTTCCTGCGACCCCGAGTACGCAGGTTACAACCGGCCGAAGTACGTCCCGACCTCGAAGAAGGTGGAGCGGGCGTGGTTCAAGCGGACCCGCGCATACACCCGGGACTGCGACCGGGAGAACGGCCGGATCCTCGAGCACCTGACCACCGAGGACAGCGCCCGCGACATGGAGAGTCTGCGCCGGGCGCTCGACGAACCGGCGATCAACTACTACGGCTTCTCCTACGGCACCTATCTGGGTTCGGTCTACGCCTCGCTGTTCCCGAAGCGGCTGCGGCGGGTGATCTTCGACGGCACGGTGGACTTCCGCGACGTCTGGTACAAGGCGAACCTCAACCAGGATCTCGCCTTCGACCGCAACATGAACATCTGGTTCGGCTGGCTGGCGCGCTACAACAGCGTCTATCGTCTCGGCAGCACCGAGGCCGCGGTGCGCCGACTGTTCTACGCCACCCAGTCCCGGCTCTACCGCAACCCCGCCCAGGGTCAATTCGGTCTTCTCGGCGGCAGCGAGTGGAACGACGCCTTCCTCTCGGCGGGCTACACGCAGGGCTCGTGGACCGACCTGGGCGCCGTGTTCAGCGCGTACGTGCGCGGCGGCGACGCCGGCCCGTTCGAGTCCGCCTATCTCGACTTCAGCGGTTACGGAGACGACAACGGCTACGCCGTCTATCTCGGTGTGCAGTGCACCGACACCCGCTGGCCACAGAGCTGGGCGAAGTGGAAGCGCGACAACAACCGGATCTACCGCAAGGCGCCGTACCTCACCTGGGGCAACGCCTGGTACAACGAGCCGTGCCGGCACTGGCCGGCCCCCGCCCGGACCCCGGTGACGATCAAGGACAAGGGCGTCGACAGCATCCTGATGATCAACGAGACGCTGGACGCGGCCACTCCGTACGGCGGCAGCCTCGCGGTGCGGCGCCGTTTCGAGAACGCCCGGCTGATCGGGTTGCCCGGTGGCACCACCCACTCCGGATCGCTGGGCGGAAACCCCTGCGTGGACAACCGGATCGCCGACTACCTGCTCACCGGAGCCCTGCCGGCCCGGAAGCCGGGCAACCGGGCCGACGTACGCTGCTCGCCACCGCCGCAGCCCGAGCCGACCCTTTCGGCTCGGCAGCGCAAGGCCAAGACCTCCGACAAGGCCCTGCTGCGGGAGGAACTGCAGAAACGCCTCATCCGGCCGTAAGCTGGACGGCCGGATGGCCAACCTCGTCAACGCCGAGCAGATCCACATCGCTTTCGGCACCACAGTGGTCCTCGACGCGGTCAGCCTCGGGGTCGGTGCCGGCGACGTCATCGGCGTGGTCGGCCGGAACGGCAGCGGTAAGAGCACGCTGCTGCGGCTGCTGACCGGCGCCGAGCAACCCGACGCCGGCCGGATCACCCGCACCGGGAACGTCTCGATCGGCTATCTGCACCAGGCCGACGACTTCGCGACCGACGCGACCGTCCGCGACGTCATCGTCGGGGGCGAGGCTGACCACGTGTGGGCGGCCGACGCCTGGACCCGCGGGGTGGTCGAACACCTGCTGGCGGAGATCGACCTGGATGCCCCGGTCCGCCGACTCAGTGGCGGCGAGCGCCGGCGGACCGCTTTGGTGGCCATGATGTTGGCCCGGCACGACCTGCTGGTGCTGGACGAGCCGACCAATCACCTCGACGTGGAGGCGGTGACCTGGCTCGCCGAGCATCTGCGTGCGCTCACCGTTCGAGGCACCGCCATGCTGGTGGTGAGCCACGACCGGTGGTTCCTCGACGCCGTCTGCACCCGGGTCTGGGAGGTCCACGACAGCGCGGTCGACGCCTACGACGGCGGATACGCGGCGTACGTGTTGGCTCGCGCGGAGCGCGCCCGCCAGGCGGCCGGAACCGCCGTCCGGCGGCGCAATCTGCTGCGCAAGGAGTTGGCCTGGCTGCAGCGGGGTGCCCCGGCCCGCACCAGCAAGCCGAAGTTCCGGCTGGACGCCGCGGCCGCCCTGATCGCGGACGAGCCACCGCCGCGGGACTCGATGGCCCTGCGGACCTTCGCCACCACCCGGCTGGGCAAGGACGTCTACGACCTGACCGATGTCACGGTGAGGATCGGTGACCGGGAACTGCTTGCGGATCTGAGCTGGTCGATCGGACCGGGCGACCGGATCGGCTTGGTCGGGGTCAACGGTGCCGGCAAGACGAGCCTGCTCCGCATCCTCACCGGTGACCTGGCCCCGGCCGGTGGTCGGGTGAAGCGGGGCCGGACCCTCGCCGTCGGCCATCTCACCCAGGCCGGGGATGAACTGCCGGCCGACCAACGCGTCCTCGAGTTCGTCCTTCGGGTGCGCAGGGTCACCCAGCTGGCCAGCGGCCAGGAGGTGACGGCCACCTCACTGCTCGAAGACTTCGGATTCACCGGAGGCCGACTGACCACGCGGATCGGCGAACTCTCGGGCGGCGAACGCCGGCGCCTGCAGGTGCTGCAGATCCTGCTGGCCGAACCGAATGTCCTCTTGCTCGACGAGCCGACCAACGACCTCGACATCGACACCCTGACTGTGGTCGAGGACTATCTGGACCGCTGGCCCGGCACGTTGATCGTGGTGAGTCACGACCGCTATTTCCTCGAGCGGGTCTGCGACGTGACGTACGCGCTGCTGGGTGACGGGCGCTGCGTGCTGCTGCCCGGCGGCGTGGAGGAGTATCTGGCGCGCCGGCGGACCGACCGCGCCGACCGGGCCGCCGGGTTGACCGGAGCCGCGGGCCGCTCTGCTGGATCGTCGGCCCCTCCCGGTGTCAGCCGCCAGGCCCGCAAGGACCTCAGCCGGATCGAAGCCCAGCTCAGTCGGCTGGAGACCGAGATCGGCCGGCTGCACGACCAGATGGCGGCCGCCGGGCACGACCACGTCCAGCTGCAGGAACTGCACGCCGCGGTCGAGACGGCCACGGCGCGACAGGCCGAGCTGGAGGACTCCTGGCTGGCCGCGGCCGAGCACGTGTGACGGCCTGTCAGGCCAGCCCGGGGCGAAGCTAGGTTGTCGTACATGGCTGTGCTGACTGCGGAGTCCTTGATCGCCGCGCTGCCCGACGGTGTGGTGACGACAGACCCGGCGACGCTGGAGAACTACCGGTACGACTGGTCCCGGGACCCGGGGGCGGGCATGCCGCTGGCGGTGGTCCGCCCGTTCGACGCCGACCAGGTGCAGGCGACCGTCCGCTGGGCGGCCGAGCATCGCGTGCCGATCACCCCGCGGGGGGCCGGCACCAGCCTGTCCGGCGGATCCTCGGCGGTCGACGGCGGACTCGTGCTCTCGCTGGAGCGGATGCGGGCCATCGAGATCGATCCCGTGACCCGGGTGGCGGTGGTGGAGCCGGGTGCCTTCAACTCAGAAGTCAAGGCGGCGGCGGCGCTCCACGGCCTGTGGTATCCGCCGGACCCGTCCTCGTACGAGATCTGCTCGATCGGGGGCAACATCGCCACCAACGCGGGCGGTCTGTGTTGCGTGAAGTACGGCGTGACCACCGATTACGTGCTCGGACTGGATGTGGTGCTGGCCGACGCGAGCTTGATCACTCTCGGCGGGAAACGGATCAAGGACGTGGCCGGTCTGCCGTTGCTCAAGCTGATGGTCGGCAGCGAGGGGACCCTCGGCGTGATCACCCGGGCCATCCTGCGGCTGTTGCCCGAGCAACCCGCCAGAGCCACGCTGGTCGCCACCTTCGCCGATCCCGGCGCGGCCGCGCGAGCGGTGGTGGATCTGGGCCGGACCGCCCGGCCGTCCCTGGTCGAGTTGATGGACAACGCGGCGATCAACATCGTCGAGGACTACCGCAGCATGGGTTTGAACCGGTCGGCCGGCGCTCTCCTGCTCATCCAGTCGGACGCTCCAGGGGCCGCCCGGGAACTGGAGATCGAGCAGGCTGAGTTGTCGTGCACCACGGCCGGGGCGCTCGAGGTCTTTGCGACCGACGACGAGGACGAGGGCGAGATGTTCGCCGAGGCCCGGCGGATCTTCTTCCCGGCCGTCGAGGGACGCGGCGCCCTGCTCCTCGAGGACGTCGGCGCACCGGTGCCGGCCCTGCCCGACCTGTTGACCGGGATCGCGTCGATCGCCGCCCGTCGGCAAGTCGACATCCCCGTCGTGGCCCACGCGGGCGACGGCAACACCCACCCGACCATCGTCTTCGACCCGGCCGACGCGGCGGCCCGAGAGAGGGCGGCGCTGGCGTTCACCGAGATCATGGCGCTGGCCATCTCCCTCGGCGGAACCATCACCGGCGAACACGGCATCGGCCGGTTGAAGAAGGAACTGCTGCCCACCCAGCTCGGGGATCGGGTGATGGGCCTCCACCACCAGATCAAGCAGGTGTTCGACCCCGACGGAATCCTCAACCCCGGCGCGATCCTCGATCCCCTCTAATTCAGAGCTGCTCGCGCATCGCGCGCATCTGGACTGTCCCCTTCCTCCTCGGTCGCAGACGAAAAGCGTGTCTGCTCCTCGTCGTCAGGGGCCAGCCGCGCGCGATACCGACGCTCGCAGCTGGTTCATGAGCTTGTTCATGATCAACGGGGTCGCTCATTCTGCGCGGACAGTCGGACGATCTCGGCGACCCGTTTGGCGCGGGTCTCGTCCCGCTTGGCGGTGGCGACCCACTCCAGTGCGGCCCGGCGCGCCGACTTGGGAAAGGCATCCCAGTGCCGCCGGGCGGCTGGGTCGGCATCCAGGGCGGACGCGAGTTCGGGCGGCTCGATCCCGGCCTCGACGGAGTCGAGGAGGGTCCAACTCCCCGAGGCCTTGGCCGCCTCGATGGCGGCGATGCCGGCGGGCTCGAGCAGACCGGCCGCCTCCAGCTCGGCGATCCTGATCTTGTTCGGCCGCGACCAGCCGCTGCCCGGTCGGCGGGGCGTCAGCAGCAGCGAGGTCCGGGACTCGTCCACACCGCGAGCCTGACCGTCGATCCAGCCGTAGCAGAGGGCTTCCCGCACCAACGCCTCGTACGTCAGGTGCCGCTCCCCCGCCGACCTCTTGTACGTCACGGCCCAGATGCCGCGCACGCTGTCGTGGTGCTCGGCCAGCCACGCTCGCAGCTGGGGGGCCGAGGTGAACTCGACCTGCTCGTACTCAACCACGACGCCTCCTCACCTCCGGTTCACCACCACCGTGTTCGCCGCCAGATCCTGCAGCCCGCGCCGATGCGGCCCGATGATCAACGCGGGCAGCGCCAGGCTGACCAGGCCGGCGCGTAGGACGGCCCGCCCGATCCCGGGCGGCTGGCGGTCCAGACGCACCACGGCGATCCGGCAGAGCAGCTGACCGAAACTGCCACTGGCCACGGTGACCAGCACGGTGGTCTCGACGAAGAAGAGCGCCAAGATCATCCAGGACTGCCAGCCCCGCTCCGTCAACACCGCGGTCCCGAAGAGACCGACCGCGAGCGCCATGCAGGAGACCCAGTCCAGCAGAATGGCGGCCACCCGGGATCGCCACGGGGCGAGTGAGCCGCGGCCGGTCTCCGGCAGCCCGAGCCGCTGACCCGGGTACATCTCCTCCGGGACGGGCGTTGCCGAGGCGGTCACCCGCCGAGGCTACCCGTCATGCGTCCGTCACGGAGCCGCAATGTGCCGGTGACCGGGCGTAACTAGGGTCAACGCTCATGAGTGGAAGCGCTGCGCGTCGCGAGGCCATCAAGGCCGTCAATGATTACTCCATCCCGGACAAGGACTTCTCCGAGCCGCTCGGGAATCTGTTCGCCAAGAACGTCTTCGGTCCGATGGCCATGAAGGCCCGACTGCCGAAGCACGTCTTGAAGTCGGTGCTCGCGACGATCGAGAAGGGGGCGCCGTTGGAGCCGGGTATGGCCGACTCGGTCGCCTCGGCGATGCGCGACTGGGCCCTGGAGAACGGGGCTTCGCACTACGCCCACGTGTTCTACCCGCTCACCGGCCTGACTGCGGAGAAGCACGACTCGTTCCTGGAGCCGGACGGCGACAGCACCTCGATGGCCCAGTTCACCGGCAAGACCCTGCTGCAGGGCGAGCCGGACGGCTCGAGCTTCCCCAGCGGGGGTCTCCGCAGCACCTTCGAGGCCCGCGGCTATACCGGTTGGGATGTCACCAGCCCTGCGTACATCCTGGAGAATCCGAACGGCAACACCCTCTGCATCCCGACGATCTTCATCTCCTGGACCGGCGAGGCGCTGGACAAGAAGACGCCCCTGCTGCGGTCCCAGCAGGCGATGAGCGTCCACGCCGCCCGGGTGCTCAAGCTCTTCGGGCACACCGACATCGACACGGTGGTGTCATACGCCGGGGCCGAGCAGGAGTACTTCCTGATCGACGAGCACTTCTACTACGCCCGCCCGGACCTGATGAGCGCCGGTCGTACGTTGTTCGGGGCCAAGCCGTCCAAGGGGCAGGAGTTCGACGACCACTACTTCGGCCACATCCCCGAGCGGGTGCTGGCCTACATGATCGAAGTCGACCGCGAGCTGTTCAAGCAGGGCATCCTGGCCAAGACCCGGCACAACGAGGTCGCGCCCGGCCAGTTCGAGATCGCCCCGCTGTTCGAGAAGGCGAATCTGGCTCATGATCACCAGCAGTTGATGATGACCACGCTGAAGAAGGTCGCGGAGCGCTACGGCATGACGTGCCTGCTGCACGAGAAGCCGTTCGCCGGCGTCAACGGCTCGGGCAAGCACGTCAACTTCTCCATCGGCAACACCAACCAGGGCAATTTCCTCAATCCCGGCGACACCCCGCACGAGAACGCCCAATTCCTGGTCTTCTGCGCAGCGATCATCCGGGCCGTGCACCTGTACGGCGGACTGCTCCGCGCCGTGGTCGCCTACGCCAGCAACGACTTCCGGCTCGGGGCCAACGAGGCTCCGCCGGCCATCATCTCGATCTTCTTGGGCGACCAGTTGATGGACGTGTACGACCAGATCGCCAAGGGCGGCGCCACCGGGAGCAAGGAGTCCGGGATCCTCCACGTGGGCGTCGACACCCTGCCCCCGATGAAGGCCGATCCCGGCGACCGCAACCGGACCAGCCCGTTCGCCTTCACCGGCAACCGGTTCGAGTTCCGGGCGCCCGGCTCCAGCCAGTCGATCTCGGGTCCGATGGTGGCCATCAACACGATCATGGCCGACTCCCTGGACTACCTCGCGACCGAATTGGAGACCTCGACGGCCGCCGGCATGCCGTTCAACGACGCCGTTCAGAAGGTGCTGGCCCAGGTCATCACCGATCACGGCGCGGTGATCTTCAACGGCAACGGCTACAGCGACGAGTGGCAGGAGGAGGCGGCGGCCCGCGGGCTGCTCAACCTCCGCAACACCGTCGACGCCCTCCCGCAGCTGGCCGAGCCGGTGAACGTGGACGTGCTGGCCAAGTACAACGTGTTGAGCAATCGGGAGCTGGCCAGTCGGTACGAGGTCTACCTCGAGCAGTACATCCTCAGTGTCTGGGTGGAGGCCCGCGAGACCGCCGAGGTGGCCAGGACCACGATCCTGCCGGCCGCTCAGCGCTACCTGGGAGAGCTCGCGGGCGTGGCCGCCAACCTCAAGGCCGTCGACCTCCCGTACGACGCCGGCACGCTGCAGTCGATCTCCGCTCTGGTCACCGAGCTGCTGGCGGGGATCGCGGATCTCGATAACGCACTGGCGCACCACAGCGACGACGGCAGTTCGTTGGACCACGCCACGTACGCCCGGGACGGGCTGATCCCGCCGATGGCCCGAGTTCGCACCGCGGCCGACGCCCTGGAGGGCTTGGTGGCCGACGATTTGTGGCCGCTGCCGACGTACCAGGAGATGCTGAACATCCTCTGAGCTTCGCTCCGTCATCGCTGCGCGGCACCACTGCGCGGCACCACTGCGCGGGCACCGCTGCGCGGGCAACCAAGAACATGGTGGGCTTCGCCCGCGATCTGTCTTGACACGAACCAAGTGCTCCTTCGTCGCACGGTTCGTGTCACACGGGCGAAACATTCGCGCAACGGGACGGAAACGGGATCTCCGTATGTTCGCGGGGAACCGCGAGCGATAGTGTCGCGCTCAATCCAGCCCACCGCCACCGTGCCCCACCGACCTCACCGGAGGACAGATGTTCCAAGGCGCCGACGATCTGTTGGCCTACGTCAAGAACGAGGATGTCGAGGTCGTCGACATCCGCTTCTGCGACCTGCCCGGCATCATGCAGCACTTCACCGTACCGGCCGGCTCGTTCGACGAGTCGGTCTTCGAAGACGGCCTCGCCTTCGACGGCTCCTCGATCCGTGGCTTCCAGAAGATCCACGAATCGGACATGGCGCTGATCCCGGATGCGACCACCGCCTATCTGGATCCGTTCCGCAAGGCCAAGACGCTCTGCCTGAACTTTTTCGTGCATGACCCGCTGACCAAGGAGCCGTACAGTCGGGATCCACGCAACATCGCCCGCAAGGCCGAGACCTACCTCGCCTCGACCGGCATCGGCGACACCGCCTTCTTCGCGCCGGAGGCCGAGTTCTATGTCTTCGACGATGTTCGCTTCGAGACCAAGCAGAACACCGGCTACTACGCCATCGACTCCGTGGCGGGCGCCTGGAACACCGGGCGGGTCGAAGAGGGCGGCAACCGTGGCTACAAGGTCCGCTACAAGGGCGGCTACTTCCCGGTGCCGCCGGTCGACCACTTCTCCGATCTGCGCGACGACATGGTGCGCAACCTGGAATCCTCGGGCCTGACCGTCGAGCGGGCCCACCACGAGGTCGGTACCGCCGGCCAGGCCGAGATCAACTACAAGTTCAGCACCATGCTGAGCGCGGGCGACGACCTGCAGAAGTTCAAGTACATCATCAAGAACACCGCCTGGGCGGCCGGCAAGACCGCCACCTTCATGCCCAAGCCGATCTTCGGTGACAACGGCTCCGGCATGCACGTGCACTCCTCGTTGTGGAAGGACGGAGACCCGCTGTTCTACGACGAGGCCGGCTATGGCGGTCTGTCGGACATCGCCCGTTGGTACATCGGGGGGGTGCTGGAGCATGCGCCCGCCATCCTGGCCTTCACGAACCCGAGCGTGAACTCCTTCCACCGGCTGGTGCCGGGGTTCGAGGCGCCGGTGAATCTGGTCTACAGCTCCCGCAACCGGTCGGCGGCCATGCGGATCCCGATCACCGGGACGAACCCGAAGGCGAAGCGGGTCGAGTTCCGCTGCCCCGACCCGTCGTCGAACCCGTACCTGGCCTTTGCGTCGATCCTGCTGGCCGGGCTGGACGGGATCCAGAACAAGACCGAGCCCAAGGCGCCGGTGGACAAGGACCTCTACGAGCTGCCGCCCGAGGAGCACGCCGACGTCCCGACCGTGCCCGACAGCCTCGGCGGCGTCCTCGACACCCTGGAGGCCGACCACGAGTTCCTGCTCCAGGGCGACGTGTTCACCCCCGACCTGATCGAGACCTGGGTCGAGCTCAAGCGGGCCGACATCGACGCCGTACGGCTGCGCCCGCACCCGCACGAATTCGAGCTCTACTACGACGTGTAGTCAGCTCGGCAACGCGATCATCTGGACCCCTCCCTGGCCTCGGCCGGGGAGGGGTTCTCGCGTTCCCGGCGGGCACGTCTTTGACCGCAACTTCGCCGTTCCGGGTCGGACGCCCGATCGACCACACGCCGTTTCGCCGCCCGTGACAGGGAACGGCACGTTTTCGGCCGATTCGCGTGCCACTTCGCCGCCTGTGACAAGAAACGGTGAGCCCGGGGGCTCTCAGCCGCCGATGGTCAGCCCCCGAAGAGCTTGAGGATCTTCGGCAGTTGGTCCGCAAAGGTCAGCACCGACAGGGTGCCGAAGAGCAGGATGGCCCAGATCAGGGCACCGAGCCGGACGCCACGGACCCGGATCGCCTCGGGCAGGGTCCGCCGGTTGATCAAGATCAGTAGACCGGAGTAGATGAACATCATGAAGCCGCCCACCACCGCGGCGATCACCAGCAGCACGATCGGCTGATCGAAGCCGGCCAGCAGCACGATGATGCCGATCGCGATCAGGCCCCAGACCAGACCGGCGTACATCTTGGACTCGTTGATGTTTCGGGCGTACGAGGTCTTGATCACATCGGCGGCCAGCCGGCTGGTGTAGTCCACGATGCCCAGCGCCGCCGCGAACAGCGAGAACGCGCCGATGAACCAGAAGAAGTACTGGAACCAGGGTCCGACCCGTTCGCCGAGAACCTCGCCCTCGGTCTTGATGAACCCGATGCCGTTGACCAGACCCTCTCGGCCGAAGACGGTGGAATAGGCCAGCAGGGAGGTGAACAGGATCGTGACGAAGGTGATCGCCACGAAGGTGGACAGCTGCTCGATGTTGGCGAACTTCCACCAGCCCCGCCACCGCTTCATGTTCTCGTCGGTCGGCTCGAAGATGTAGCCGGTGCTCGGTGCGGCCTCCGGCTGTCCCGTCACCGGACTCACCAATCGCGGTACGTAGCTGCCCATCCCGAAGCCCTTGTCCCGGATCCAGTTGGCCTGCACGAGATTCTGCCCACCGCCACCGCCGGCGAAGGCCAGGGCACCCAGCAGCACCGCGAAGCCCAGTTCCTCGTACGGGATCCGCGCTCCGGTGATCACCTGCGGCAGCGCCGCCCAGTTCTCGGCGCCGATGGCGAAGATCGCCGAGACAAGGAACAGCAGCAGCACGGCCGCGACCTTGAGCATCTGGGCCCGCTCCAGCGCGACGTACACCACCGGAGCCAGGGTCAAGATCAATCCGATGATGATGAGCATCCCGATGGCGATGAAACGAGGCGTCCCGCCGAACATGTACGAGGCCAGCGTCGCACTGCTGGTCGCCCAGCCCGGCCACAGGTTGGCGAAGTAGGTCAAGATCGCGAAGAAGAGTCCCCAGTGCCTCCAGTACCGGCTGAAGCCGGTCAGGGCGGTCTCACCGGTGGCCAGGGTGTAGCGCTCGATCTCCAGATTGATGAAGAACTGTGTGCCCAGCCCGACCAGCGCCGCCCAGACGAAGACCAGACCGACCTGGGAGGCGATGTACGGGTAGAGGATGAACTCCCCGGACGCCAGCCCCACACCGGCCGCGATGATGCCGGGTCCGATGAGCTTGCGGTACGCCGTCGGGGCCGGCGGCATGTCTTTCACCGTGGGCCGCGGGAGGATGTTCGCCGGTACCGCGTCCGCGACCGAAGGGGTCGGCGCCGAACGGTCTGAGCTGCGTCGTTCCGTCATGGGGCTAGCTAACCACCGCTGGACTATCGTCAGGAGGTGCCCCCGACGCGAATCCGCTACCCGCACAGCGTGGCGATGGTCAGCATGCACACCTCTCCCCTGGCCATTCCGGGCGTCGGAGACGCGGGCGGGCTCAACGTCTACGTGTACGAGGTGGCGCGCCGGTTGGGCGAACGCGGTCTCAAGGTCGACGTCTTCACCCGCCAGGATTCGACCGAAGCGACGGGAACCGTCGAGCTGAACGAGCACGCCCGGGTGATCCACATCCCCGCCGGTCCGCCGGAGCCCGTGGCCAAAGAGGACGTGCCCGCGCTGGTGTCGGAGTTCGCCGCCGCGCTGGACCCCGTCATCGGCGACTACCAGGTCGTGCACTCCCACTACTGGCTGTCCGGCCTGGTCGGTAGCGAACTAGCCCGCCGCCACGGAACTCCGCTGGTCCACACCATGCACACCATGGCCAGGGTCAAGAACCAGGCCCTGGGCACCGATCAGCAGTCCGAACCGGACGTTCGCGAGGAGGGCGAAGCCCGCATCGTCGCCGACGCCTCCATCCTCACCGCCAACACCATCGACGAGGCCGCGGAGTTGCAGCACCACTACTCGGCCCGCCCGGAGCAGCTGGTAGTGGTCCCACCTGGTGTCGACCTGCACACCTTCCACCCGTGTGACCAGCCGAAGTCGCGCGCCCAGCTGGGGATCGCGCAGGACGCCCAGGTGATCTTGTTCGTCGGTCGGATCCAACCGCTCAAGGCGCCGGACGTCTTGATCGAAGCCGTCGCCCGACTTGTCACCGCGCGCCCGGAGCGGCGCGACCAGCTCCGGTTGATCATCATCGGCAGTCCGAGCGGACCCGAGGCCCGGTGGTCCACCACGCTGCCCGGTCTGGTGCGGTCTCTCGAGATCGATGACGTGGTCGAGTTCCGGCCGCACTCCCCGCGCGCGGAGTTGTTCCGCTGGTATTGCGCATCCGACGTTGTCGGGGTCCCGTCCCACACCGAGTCCTTCGGATTGGTGGCCCTCGAGGCTCAGGCCTGCGGTCGCCCGGTGGTGGCGACCGACGTGGGCGGGCTCCGGCACACCGTCGAGGACGGCCACACCGGAATCCTGGTCCGTGACCACGACGCCGAGGACTGGGCGCGGGCGCTCTCCGCCGTGCTCGACGACGAGGACGTGGCGACCTGGCTCGGGGCCAACGGCGCAGTACACGCGTCCCGCTTCAGCTGGGACAACACTGCGGCCGCCACCCTGCGGGCGTACCAGGCGGCCTGGCGCTAGCCGGAGCGGTGCTCCTCCGCCGGCTCGACCGGTCGCTCGAGCACCTCGTGCACCGTCGAACCGTTGGTACTGGCTGCCGGGGCTGCTTCGACGCTCGGCGCGGCGGCGCTGTTCGACGGAAGCGCGCCGGCGACCTCGAGGGCCTGGGCCACCGCCGCCAGAACTGATTGCTCATCACCGAGTCGCGGTGAGAAGACGGTGAAGATGCGGATCTCACCGACCGGCGTGATGCTGCTCAGCGGGACCGCGGCGTCGTGCTGGCCGGTGAAGATCGCCACCGCGCTGCGGGTGTCGAACCGTCCGGCGGCGATCGCGAGCATGGACACCACCCGCGGCACATCGGGCTGGGCGTCGTTGCTGACCGTGATCGGCACGGCGAGTTGTCCCGCAGGCCGGTCGACCCGGACCACGACGTTGGCGGCGGGATCGCCGAGCGCGGCGTCGACCGAGTCGGCTGCGGTGACGGTGTATCCGCCACGTCGCAGCAGATCCGCCAGCCTTCGGACCAGATCCCGGTTCAGCAGCACATCCAGCGCCAGTTCCCGCAAGTCGACCGAGGTGTATCGCCGGACGGTATGCGCCTCCGGTCCGAGGACTGCCTCGGCGGCGGCCAGCCGGACCTGAGGAGACGGTGATCGGAGCAGTGTCGCCACCGTGCTCGTACCCGCCCGGCGCCCCCACCCGGCGAACCAGGTCGTCGACGTCGACGGGTAGGCGATGGCGGCGAGCACGAACAGCACGCCAGCGATCAGCAGCACCGCGGCGCCGGCCTGGTTGGCCGTGCCGAACACCGCGATCGTGCCGGTGAGCAGACCGACCCCACCGAGCACGGCAAGGGTCACCCGGATGACCGTTGAAGCCGGAGTCGGCGTGGCACGGGTCATGTGACCGAGGCTACTCGCGTACGTCCTGGGCCTCCACGGCGGTGAGCGGGGTAGCGATGTCCTCCAGCGCCTGGTTCTCGGCCTGGACACCGAAGATCAGTTCGACCACGCCGCCGATCACCATCAGTGCCGCGCCGACGTAGTAGCCCAGCGCGATGCCGGTGATGTCTCCCGACGCCGCGGAGTCCTCGATCAGCTTGCCGAACAACAGCGGTCCGGAGATCCCCCCGGCGGCCGTCCCGATGGCGTAGAAGAACGTGATGCAGAGGGCCCGGGTCTCCATGGGGAAGATCTCGCTCGCCGTGAGGTACGCCGAACTGGCCCCGGCGGAGGCGAAGAAGAAGATGACGGCCCCCATCGCGGTGAGGGTTACGGCGGTGACCGAGCCGAGCAAGAGGCCGGCCACGGCCAGCAGCACCCCGGAGATCAGGTAGGTGGCGGCGATCATCTTCACCGGGCCCACCGTGTCGAACAGCCGGCTGAGCAGCAGCGCTCCCAGGAAGTTGCTGGCCGCGAAGATGGCGATGAAGCCGCCGGTCTGCTCGACCCCGAGGAACGTGGTCAGGGTGTCGCCGTAGGTGAAGAAGAAGGCGTTGTACAGGAAGGCTTGCCCCACGAACAGGGAGAAACAGAGGACCGTCCGTTTCGGGTAGACCGTGAACACGGTCCTCGCGATGGTCGGGAGACCGATGGTGTGTCGTTGCTTGATGGTGATGGTCTCGGAGACCTCGCTGAGTTCTCCGCCGTCGCGCCGGATCGCGTCCTCGATGTCCTCCACGACCCGTTCGCCCTCGTTCTCGCGGCCGTGGATGAACAGCCACCGCGGGCTCTCCGGCACATTGCGCCGGACGAGGAGGACGCCCACGGCCAGCACCGCACCGAGGCCGAAGGCCAGCCGCCACCCGATCGCCGGATCGACCCGGGTCGGATCGAGCAGCGGCAGCGTGAGTAGGGCGCCACCGGCAGCACCGATCCAGAACGAACCGTTGATCACCACGTCGATCCTGCCGCGGTACTGGGCGGGGATCAGTTCGTCGATCGCGGAGTTGATGGCCGCATACTCACCGCCGATGCCGGCCCCGGTGAAGAAGCGGCAGACCAGGTACCAGGTCGGATTCATCGAGAACGCGGTCAGCACGGTTGACGACGAGCCAGTGGAACCGGCCCCAGGGCAATCGGTCCAGCCGGGCCGGAAGGTCGGTGGTGATGGTCCGGAGCTCCGACGTCGCCATTGTCGTGACGTTACCCTCCCGGCTCAGCGGTCCGATCCCCAGAACACCCGGTCCACCACCCCGCGGGCACGCCGCGTGACACGGCGGTAGTCGGCCAGGAGATGGGATGATTCGCCGGCGCCGTAGCCGAGCAATTCCGCGACCGCCGCCAGTTCCCGGTTGTCGGTGGGGAACGAGTCGGAGCCCCGTCCGCGGACGAGCATGATCTGGTTACGGATCCGGCTGGCGAAGACCCAGGCGGCCTCAAGGTGTCCCGCGTCCTGCGGGTCGAGGATCCCAGCGTCCCGGGCCGCGCGCAACGCGGCGATGGTCCGGGTCGAGCGGAGTTCCGGTACGGCATGGGCGTGCTGCAGCTGCAGCATCTGGACGGTCCACTCCACGTCGGCGAGCCCGCCCGGGCCGAGTTTGGTGTGCTTGGCCGGGTTGGCCCCGCGGGGCAGCCGCTCGGCCTCGACCCGCGCCTTGAGCTTGCGGATCTCGCTCAGCTGACTGTCGGACAGTCCGTTCTCGGGCCAGCGCCGGGCGTCGATCTCGGCCATCAAGGCGGCCCCCAGCTCGGGGTCGCCGGCCAGCGCGTCGGCGCGGACCAGAGCCTGCAGTTCCCAGGTGGAGGACCAGCGGCGGTAGTAGTTGCGGTAGGCGGACAGGGATCGGATCAGCGCGCCCCCCTTGCCCTCCGGGCGCAGGTCGGCATCGACGCTGAGGGGTGGGTCGGCGCTCGGGCGGGTCAGGAGGCGGCGCATCTCGGTGATGACTGCGCCGGCGATCTTGGTGCGGTCACCCTCGCCCTCGTCGTCCATCACGAACATGGCGTCGGCGTCCGAGGCGTAGGACAGTTCGCGACCGCCCCACCGCCCCATCGCGATGACCGCGATCTCCGGCACCACCTCGGCGTCCGAAGCCTGCCGGACCACCGACAAGGTGGCGTCGATCGTCGCCGAGGCGAGATCGGACAGGGCCTCACCCACACCGAAGACGTCGTTCAATCCGAGGATGTCGCCGGCGGCGACTCGGAAGAGCTCGCGCCTGCGGATGGCCCGGATCGCTTCCACCCCGGTGATGGCGTTCTCCTGCCGGCCCGCCGCCGCCTGCATCTCGCTGTCCAGTTCGGCGAGCGGCCGAGGCACCAGATCGGCGTCGTCGGCCAGCATCTGTACGGTCTGCGGCGCGCGCTTGAGCAGTTCCACCGCGTACCGGCTGGAAGCCAGGATGCGGGCGAGCCGCTCCGCCATGGTGCCCTCGTCGCGCAGGGCCCGTAGATACCACGGCGTCGCCCCCAGCGCATCCGACACCTGTCGGAAGGCCAGCAGTCCCGCGTCCGGGTTGGGGGCGCGGGCGAACCAGCCCAGCATGGCGGGAAGCAACTGGCGTTGGATCTCGGCCTGTCGGGTCACTCCTTGACTAAGAGCTCCGATGTGGCGCAACGAGGCCTGCGGATCGGCGTACCCGAGGGCCTTCAGCCGGTCCTGCGCGGAGCCGGTGGTGAGCCGCAGCTCTTGGGTCGAGATCCGTGCGACGGCGTCGAGCAGCGGGGAGTAGAACAGCCGTTCGTGCAGCCTGCCGAACCTGGGCCGAGCAGGATCGCCAGATGTCCAGCAACTGCTTGGCCGGGTCGGCGTAGCCGAGCGAACGGCCGAGCCGCCGGAGATCCTCCTCGCCGGTCGGGAGCACGTGGGTCCGCCGGAGCCGGAACAACTGGATGCGGTGCTCGAGCGTACGGAGAAACTGGTACGCGAGCCCGAACCCCTTGCCATCCTCGCGACCGACATAGCCGCCGTCGATCAGTTGCTTGAGCGCATCCAACGTCGCCCGCCGTCGCAGCCGCTCGTCGACGCGACCGTGAACCAGCTGCAGCAATTGCACCGAGAACTCGACGTCGCGGAGGCCGCCCTGCCCCAGTTTGAGTTCCCGCCCGGCGTCGCGCGCCGGGATGTGCGCGACGACCCGTTTGCGCATCTCCTGCATGTCGGAGACGAAGTTCTCGCGCTCGGCGCACGTCCACACCATCGGCGCGACCATGTCGACGAACGCCTGCCCCAACTCGAGGTCACCGGCGCTGGGCCGGGCCTTCAGCATGGCCTGGAACTCCCAGGTCTTGGCCCACTTCTGGTAGTAGATCTGGTGGCTGGCCAGGGTCCGGACGAGTTGTCCGGATTTGCCCTCGGGGCGCAGGGCGGCGTCGACCTCCCAAATCGTCCCGGCCTTGGTGTGAGCCGAACAGATCCTGGTCAGCTCGGCAGCCATCCGGGTGGCCGCGGTGATGGCGGCGTCGGTGGAGAGCATCGGCTGGCCCTCGTCGTCCAGCGCCGGTTCGGCCACGTACAACACGTCGACGTCCGAGACGTAGTTGAGTTCCTGGGCCCCGCTCTTGCCCAGCGCGACCACGGCGAGGCGGGTGCTGAGGGCGTTGTCGCCGACCTTGGCCCGGCCGATGGCCAGGGCTGCCTCGAGGGTCGCGTCGGCCAGATCGGACAATTCGTCCGCGACCTGCGGCATCGCCTCGATCGGCTCCGGTGCACTGAGGTCACGCGCAGCGATCCGCAAGATCATCGCTCGGTAGGCCAGCCGCAGGCTGTCCCCGGTGAGGTCGGTGGCCACCGGCAGCGGGGCCTGCGGATCGGCTCCCACCGCCTCCAGCAGCCGAGTCCTCAGTTCGGTGGCGGTCCGCTGGGCCAAGCCGTCGTCGAGCACGTCGAGGTGGGCGGGGTAGGCGATGAGGTGCTGTCCGAGAGCGGCGCTGGAACCGAGAACCAGAATGAGGTGGCGGGCGAAGTCCGACGACGCCTCGAGCCGGGCGTACAGGCTCGGGACCACGCCGGCCAGGCGATCGAGGGTGGCGAGGGCAAGATCAGGATCAGCCGCCGCGCTGAGCTGGTCGACCACGTGGTCGCGCCGAGCGTCCCAGTCGCCGATGGTGCCCATCGCCCGGGCCGTGTCGGTGAAGCCGCGACGCGCGAGCGCACCTTGAGTGGTCTCGATCCTGGTCACATCGAGGAATGCTACGCAGCACCGGGCAGGATGGGGCGATGGTTCGCCGTCGCGCCACCCCGGCTGAGGCGCTCGCCGAGCAGTCCGCGGCCGTTCGCGCGTGGGTTGACGGGTTGACCGGGGACGAGCTCGACCGGCCGTCGGTGTTGCCGGGGGCGAGCGTGCGGGCACGTGGCGGCGATCGACTTGATCGGTCCGGGACGGTGGGAATCGTCGACGTGATCGTTGTCGCCGACGATCTCTCCCGATCCCTACCGGAGCGGGAGCCGATCCCGTTGGTACGGGCGGCGCTGGCCGAGTGCAGCCGCGCACTGGCGGCGCGGTTGGCGGAGCGGTATCCCGGTCGTTCGGTCGAGGTACGCGTCCCACCGTACGCAGCCGTGCAGTGTGGCGATCGGCGATCCGGGACCCACCCACACCCGGGGTACCCCGCCGAATGTGGTCGAGTGTTCGCCGGTGACGTTCTTCCGGCTGGCGACCGGCCGGATCAGCTGGGCCGAGACGGCCGCGGCGGGACTGGTCCACGCCTCAGGATTGCGCGCCGATCTGTCTCCAGCCCTGCCGTGGTGGCCCTGAGACCGGCGGCGATCAGAGGACGGGGAGCAGCCTGGTCAGTTCGAAGGGCGTGACCTGGCGCCGGTACTCGTCGAACTCGGCCCGCTTGTTGCGCAGGAAGAAGTCGAAGACGTGCTCACCGAGGGTCTCGGCGGCCAGGTCGGAATGCTCCATGATCCGGATGGCCTCGTCGAGGTTGCGGGGCAGCGGAGAGATACCGAGGGCCTGGCGTTCCCGTTCGGTGAGGGACCAGACGTCGTCCTCGGCGCCCTCGGGCAGCTCGTACTGTCCCTCGATGCCCGCCAGACCTGCGGCCAGGATCAACGCGAACGAGAGGTACGGGTTGGCGCCGGAGTCGATCGAGCGGAGCTCCACCCGGGCGGAGGATCCCTTGTTGGGCTTGTACATCGGGACCCGGACCAGCGCCGAGCGGTTGTTGCGGCCCCAGCAGATGTAACTGGGGGCCTCGCCGCCGCCGGCCAGCCGCTTGTAGGAGTTGACCCACTGGTTGGTGACGGCGGTGATCTCGGCGGCGTGCTTGAGCAGCCCGGCGATGAAGTAGCGCGCGACCTTGGAGAGGTGATGCTCGGCGCTGGCGTCGTAGAAGGCGTTGTTGTCGCCCTCGAACAGCGACATGTGGGTGTGCATGCCCGAGCCGGCGAACTCCGTGAACGGCTTGGGCATGAACGAGGCGTTGATGCCTTGGGAGAGGGCCACCTCTTTGACCACGACTTTGAAGGTCATCAGGTTGTCGGCGGTGGAGAGCGCGTCCGCGTATCGGAGATCGATCTCCTGTTGGCCGGGGGCACCTTCGTGGTGGGAGAACTCGACCGAGATGCCCATCTGTTCGAGCATCGTGATCGCGCGGCGGCGGAAGTCGTTGCTGGTGCTCTGCGGGGTGTGGTCGAAGTAGCCGGACTGGTCGACCGGGACGGGCGGTTCACCCGGGACCATCGGATCCTTGAAGAGGAAGAACTCGACCTCGGGATGGGTGTAGAAGGTGAAGCCGAGATCGGCGGCCTTCTTGAGGGCGCGCTTGAGCACGTACCGGGGGTCGGCGTAGGACGGTGAGCCGTCCGGCATCGCGATGTCGCAGAACATCCGGGCCGTCGCCGGGCTGGTGTCCCGCCACGGCAGCACCTGGAACGTGGACGGGTCGGGCCGGGCCACCATGTCCGATTCGTAGACCCGGGCGAAGCCCTCCACGGCTGATCCGTCGAACCCGATGCCTTCGGCGAATGCGCCTTCGAGTTCGGCCGGGGCGATGGCCACCGACTTGAGAAAGCCGAGGACGTCGGTGAACCACATCCGAACGAAGCGGACATCGCGCTCTTCGATGGCCCGCAACACGAAGTCGGTTTGCTTGTCCACCGGGCTAGTCTGCCCGTCCGGTTGTAACGACTGCGTTACAAGCCGGGCTGGTGATGACCAGCGGTTCAGGTCAGCGGACCAGGGCCTGCAACTCCCCGACCGGGAGCTCGGTGGCAGCTTCCTGGACCATCGGGATCGAGCCCGTCACCCCGTTGATCGACCAGTTCACCGCCCAGTGAGTGTGGGCCGTCACGGTGTAGTTGCCTTTGGGTAGCGACGGCTTCTGGTACCGATAGCCGCAGGTGGGTGACTCGGCCCCGGGTTCGACCGCCCGAGTCCATGCGGTCCCCGCGTTCCGGCAGGTGACGGACTCGCCGTCACCCATCGAGAAGACGATCTTGTTGAGCCGTGGATCCAGTCGCACCGAAAGACCCGCGACCGCATCGCTGACCGGTCCCGGATCCAGATCCCCCTCGCCCCAGAGCCACAGCGGATATCCCACCGCCGCCATCTTCCATTCGTTGATCTTGGGCGGTGGTCCGATTCCCGGCGTCGGCGGCGTGAGTGTGAGCTTGGCCATCGCCATGTGCGCCGCCGCCTGCGGAGTAACGGTCACCACCGGCGCGCCAGGTGCCGCCCCGGCAGCGGGTTGGGCAGCCGCGAACGTGGCTTGGGTATTCATCGGTGCTGGCGCTCGACACGACGTCTGCTGGGCAGCCAGACATGCTTCGAAGCGCTTGAAGGCCGCCTCATACGCCCTCACCATCCGCTCCGCCTGCTCGGCTTGCCTACGCACCTCCGCAGCACTTGGGCCGCTGTTCCCAGAACTTGACGACGACTCGCTCCCACCACTTGAGCTGTTCCCATGCTGGCATCCGGCATTGCTCTGTGAGCGGTTCGAACGCTGCGTCGATCGCTGGCTCCGCCAAGCATTTCCCGACAGACCGAGTTACCTCGGATGAGAGTTCGCTGCTCTTCGTCTGGGTCGTCGATCGGCATCAGCCTCGGCGACGAGACAAATGAGCGACGCAGCAGGCACGCACGCAATGACGGGCGATCCGCTTCAGCACGATTTGACCTTCTTCTCCTTGAGGTCTCCACATCAACCAGGTGCCGCCTGCTTCCTCGCTGTGACGCGAGCTTGACCGATGGCGCCAGCACCCAGCAGCTTGCCATTCGCTCCAATGATGCGAAGCCGGAGCCGTCCTCGCAGTGAGAGCAGCAGGAGACTGGTGGCGAGTACCCCGCGGCTTGACATAGGCGATCCGCACTCGACCTCGAACGCTGCTCCAATCTCCTTCTGCTGCCGAAGACCTGCGCGTAGGCCTTCAAGAAGGGCCCACCGGCGTATCGCTTCATGCGTCGCTGTCGGCTTCAAGGTGCCTCCAGCGGCTGGCGAGACGGTCGTACTCAGCGCCGAACGCGCGGTAGGCCGCCTCCGCCTGCCCGTAGGCGATCCGCTCCTCGCGTTCCTGCGCGTTCTCAGTGGGCGTTGGCACAGGAGACGGGCTGGGTGGCGACAGGGTGGGTTGAGATGGGCTCGGCGTGGGCGAGGCCGACGGGATGCACCCGGTGACGAGAAGACTGACAGCAGCGAGCGCACCGAGCGAAGCCAGCACTCTCCGCCGCACGTGAACCCCCGTCTCTCCGACTCGAAGGCACGACCCTGACACACGACGGAATCGCCTGTCACCCCTCGAATCCGAATCTGTGGACAGATTGATTTAGGCGGCCGGTGAACGATTCCCCGGGCTGCTCAGTCGGCGACAACGTGAACGTTTTGACCTGGACTACCCGGTCAAAACGTTCACGCTGCGCGCATGGCCGGATGTGGTGGTCGCGACCGCCGATCCGCCTGGCTGGCACCCCGCCGCGAGCCCAACGATCGGCTCAAGGCCCGAGCGCAGCCGGGACTAGGCTCGCGATATGCCACACCTGCGCATCGCTCTGGCCCAGCTGAACGCGACCGTCGGTGACATCTCGGCCAACGCCGACCTGGTGACGGAGTGGGCCGTCAAGGCACACGAGGGTGGTGCGCACCTGGCGCTGTTCCCCGAGATGGTGCTGACCGGCTACCCCGTCGAAGACCTCGCTCTCCGGCAGAGCTTCGTGGAGGCCTCGCGCACGTCGATCCAACGCCTCGCCGCCCGCCTCGTCGAGCGAGGTGCGGGCGATCTGGTGGCGATCGTGGGCTACCTGAGCCGGACCGACGACCCGACCCATCCCAAGGGCGGTCACCCGCAGAACGTCGCGGCCGTCCTGCACCAGGGTCAGGTGGTCACCACCTATGCCAAACACCACCTGCCCAACTACGGGGTCTTCGACGAGTTCCGCTACTTCAAGCCTGGTGATCAACTCGAAATCGTCCGGGTCCGCGGAGTGGACGTCGCCATCGCGATCTGTGAGGACCTGTGGCAGGACGGCGGACCGGTGGCCGCTACCGCCGAAGCCGGTGCCGGCCTGCTCGTGGTGCCGAACGCGAGCCCGTACGAGCGGGACAAGGACGACACACGCGGCGACCTGGTATCCCGCCGGGCCGGCGAGGCAGGGTGCCCACTCGCCTACGTCAACCTCGTCGGGGGCCAGGACGAGCTCGTGTTCGACGGCGACTCCATGATCAGTGACGGCACCGGGACGATCCTGCTGCGCGGTCCGCAGTTCGCCGAGGAGTTGATCTTCGCCGACCTCGAGTTGGGCGAGGCCACCGAAGGACTCGAGAGCGCCGCCCCGCTGGGTCTGAGCGGGATGACGATCCATCGAACCATGATCAACGAAGCCGGCGAATCCCCCTCGGAGATGATCAGTCCGGTGATCACCGAGCGGATGCCCGCACTCCAAGAGGTATGGTCCGCGCTGGTGATGGGGCTCCGGGACTATTGCCACAAGAACAAGATCGAGAAGGTCTTCCTCGGTCTGTCCGGGGGGATCGACTCGACCGTCGTCGCGACGCTGGCCTGCGACGCCATCGGTCCGGAGAACGTCTACGGCATCTCCAACCCGAGCTCGTACTCCTCAGTTCACTCGCAGACCGATGCGGCCGACCTCGCGGAACGGACGGGACTCAACTTCCAGACCATCCCCATCGCACCCATCGTCGACGCTTTCCATGCCGGCGTCGACATCGACGGCATCGCCGCCGAGAACCTGCAGGCGCGCATCCGTGGAGTTCTGTGGATGGCCGAATCCAACCAGCACGGCCCCTCCATCGTGCTGGCCTGCGGCAACAAGAGTGAGTTGGCGGTGGGCTACAGCACCATCTACGGCGACGCCGTCGGCGGGTTCGCGCCGATCAAGGACGTCTCCAAGACCTGGGTGTGGCAGCTTGCTCGCTGGCGGAACGACTACGCCGTGGCGCAAGGCGAAACCCCGCCGATCCCGGAGAACACGATCACCAAAGAACCGAGCGCGGAGCTCCGGCCGGGACAGAGGGATTCCGATTCGCTTCCCCCGTACGACGTGCTCGACGACATCCTCGACGACTACGTCGAAGGCGACAAGGGTCGCGACGAGATCTTGGCCATGGGCTTCGACGCCGCCACGGTCGACAAGGTGATGCGACTGGTGGATCTCGCTGAATACAAGCGCCGGCAGTATCCACCGGGCACCAAGATCAGCTTCAAGGCCTTCGGGCGGGATCGCCGGCTGCCGATCACCAACGGCTGGCGCGAAGGGCGATCGGAGCTGACGAAGGAGCCGTCTCCCATGCTGACCCGAGACATCGGACCGCAGCTCTAGGTCTGAGCGTTGTCCGGTTGGTATCCCGACCCGGGCGGTGAGCCCGACCGTTACCGCTACTGGGACGGCAGTGCCTGGTCCGACCAGACTTCTCCCGAGCCCGGCCCCCCGCCTCCGTCCGGACCTGCCCGCGGTCGGCGTGCGCTGCTCCTCGCCGTGGTCGCCGCCGCGGTCATCGCCATCGTGTTCGCCGGCTGGTTTCTCGGCCGCCCGAGCGGGGGACGCCCCTACACCGACGATCCGCTGCCGGTCCCCACCGTGAGCGGAGGCGACGACTCCTCGCCCTCCCGACCATCCGAAAGCGTCGGCCCGTGCGCGTCGGGCCAACCCAACACCCGCACATCCCATCCGCAGGACGGGCGGGTCCACGGCGGCAACCTGTCGTTCCCAGCCGCGCCCGAACTCGACCCTGCCGCCCCGGAGGTCAGATTCAGCTTCGCCTGGGACGTCACCCAGCAGATCAAAGTCGTGCACACCGGGCCCGGCTGGCTCGCGCAATTAGCGGTCGGGCAGCTCCGCGCGGCCGACGGATTCGGCAGCAACGCGCAACGGGTCGCCGAACAGGCCATCCGCTGCACCATCACCAGCAACATGTACGAGCCGTACGTCCCGGTCCGCGCGGACCGGCGCTCCAGCGCCATCGGCGTCGACGGCCGCCGCGGCTGGCTGATCGAAACCGACATCCGGGTCGCGGTCGACGGCCTGCCGTTCGAGGGCGATCACGTGTTCATGATCGTCGTACCCGACGGCAACGACTGGGGCTTCTTCTTCAGTGCGGTGCCGATCGGCGACGGCAGGCTGAACGCTGTCGCCACTCGCACTCGGGACGCGCTGACCGTGTCCTGAAACGCCTCAGTCGTCTTTCCACTTCGGATCGTTGTCCCACGCCTCGTTGCGCTCCTCGACCTTCTCGAGCGCGCGCTCCGCTTCCTCGCGGGTCGCGTACGGGCCGAGCCGGTCGACCGCCTTGGCGGAGTTCTTGCTGTCCTGGACCGCCTCGTGGGTCTTCAGGTCGTACCACCAGTCCTGGTCGGCCATCTGGTCTTCCTTCCTGTTGACTGCCTGAGGTCTCAACCGACGCTACTCCCCTACGATCGGCGAATGACCAGCATCCGTCCGGCGACCCTGTCGCCACCTCGACCGGTGCCGAACTCCATTCCCCGGCCGGAGTACGTCGGGCAGCCCGCGCCGATGCCCTACCGAGGCAACCATGTCCAAAGCGCCGAGACCATCACCCGGATGCGGGTGGCCGGCCAACTCGCCGCCCGGGCCATGCAGGCCGCCGGCGCGGCCGTCGCGCCCGGCGTCACCACCGACGACCTCGATCGGATCGTGCACGAGTATCTGCTCGCCCACGGGGCGTACCCGTCGACGCTCGGCTATCGGGGATTCCCGAAATCGTGCTGCACGTCGGTCAACGAAGTGATCTGTCACGGCATCCCCGACGCGCGGCCGTTGCAGGACGGGGACCTGGTCAAGATCGATGTCACGGCCTTTTTCGACGGAGTGCACGGAGACAACTGCGCCACCTTCTTCTGCGGCGACGTGCCGGAAGAGTCTCGGCGGCTGACCGAGCGCACCCAGGAAGCGCTCGAACGGGCCATCCGTGCCGTGCGGCCCGGGCGCCGAGTCAACATCGTCGGCCGGGTCATCGAGAGCTACGCCCGCCGTTTCGGCTATGGGGTGGTCGGCGACTACACCGGGCACGGCGTGCACTCGACTTTCCATTCCGGATTGGTGATCCCGCACGTCGATGACCCGCGCCACGACACAGTGATCGAAGCGGGCATGACGTTCACCATCGAGCCGATGATCACGCTCGGCGGACCGGAGTCGGTGCTGTGGGACGACGAGTGGACGGTGCTCACCGCCGACGGCAGTCGCTGTGCCCAGTTCGAGCATTCGCTGGTCGTCACCGATCAGGGCGCCGAGATCCTGACCCTGCCGTGAGTTTCCAGCTCCGGTAGTCCTCCGGCAGGCAGACCGCGCACGGGCGGAAGCCTGCGGCGATCGCGGTTTCCTCGTCGGCGAAGAACACGCGGTTGGCCACGTACCCGCCCCGCTCGATCACCCGCCGGGCCCCCGGGCAGTCGAGCCGGCCGTAGATTCTGGTCGATCGGTTGCCGCCGACCTGGCCCGGCGTGCTGCTCTCGTACGACCGGCGGTCCCGGCCCATCAGGCGATAGGTCTGCTGACCGTCATTCACCCGGCCGACTCGAGATCCAGCAGGGTCCGCTTGGCCGGCAGACCGCCGCGATAGCCCCCCAGCGACCCGTCGGAGCGGAGGACACGGTGACAGGGCACCACCACCGGTACGGGATTCGTCGCGCAGGCCGAGCCGACCGCTCGGACGGCCGACGGGCGTCCGGTGGCCGCCGCGACCTGGGTATAGCTCTCGGTGTGGCCGTAGCCGATGTGGGTCAGGTGGCGCAGCACCTCCTGACGGAACCCGGTGGACAGTCGGAGATCGAGCGGCAGCGCGAAGCGCCGCCGCCGGCCCCCGAAGTAGTCGTCGAGTTGACGCGCCACCTCGTCCAGACGATTCGGCGCCCGCAGGATCCGCGGGCTGACGCGGTCGCTCAGGGCTTCGAGGACCTGCTGATGGCCCTCGGAGTCGAACGCTACGCGCAGCAGCCCGGCCGGGCTGGCCGCCACCAGCAGGGTGCCGAGCGGGCTGTCGACCGTGCGGTAGACGAGGTCGAGCAGGCCGTCCCGTTCGGCGTCGGCCGCCAGCCGCAGCCGGAGCCGATCGAGGGTCTCCCGCTCGATTGCCGAGATCGTCGGTGAGGTGGTCATGGTGCGTTCCTTTCGAGGTTCGGGTAGGTCAGGCGGAGCTTCTTGATTCCGTCGGCGGCCGCCCGCCGAGCCGCCTCCGGCGTGCCGCCGATGATCCGGGCCAACTCCGCGTACGGAATCCCCCCGACGTAGTGATAGGCGACGGCCTGCCGCTGTCGGTCGGGTAGCGCTTGCACCGCCGTGACGAGATCCGGGTCGGCGACGTCCTCATCCCGCATGGGGAGCTCGGGCACCTCAGCGACGGGTACGGGCAGGCGGCCCCGCCGCCGGATGACGTCGATCGCCTTGCGATGGGCGATGGTGATCAGCCAGGCCCGGACATTCGCCGCCGGCCCCAACCGCGGATAGGCGCCCAACGCCGACAGGAACGTCTCCGACCAGGCGTCCTCCGCGTCGACGGGGCCGACGACCGCTCGACAGACGCGCAGTACCGTGGCGCCGTGCTCGGTCACCACCTGCTCGAACGGCTTCATGCTCACATCTTGTAGACGCCGGCTGCGAGGCGAACGTGAGGTCTCGCGTTGACGATCGTGCGACTGCTGCACACCGTCGAGCCGTACGACTGGCCCCTCACCCTGCGGATGATCGGTGCGCACACCGTCCCCGGCACCGAACGCCTCGACCTCGCTGCGGGAACGTACGCCCGGTTGGTGCCCACCGCGGCCGGGCCGGTCGCGATCGAACTGCACACGGACACCCGGCCACGAGTGCTTGTCCGCCACCCGGATGCAGCCGTGGCGGAGGAGGTCGTGGCCGGGTTGCGACACTGGCTGGATCTCGATCATGACCCGGCGACGCTGAGCCCGTTGGGAGCCGATCCCGTGCTGGGGCCGCTGCTCGCTCGCCGACCGGGCATTCGGCGGGTCGGCTACCCGGCCGCGTTCGAAGCGGTGCTGTTGACCATCCTGGGCCAACAGGTCTCCCTGGCCGCCGGCCGCACCTTCGCCGGCCGGCTGACCGCTCGCTACGGCGAACCAGGTCCCGCCGGGCTGCAGCGGTTCCCGAGCGCCGACCGGCTGGCCAGCACCTCGGCCGCGGAACTGCAGTCGGTGGTCGGGGTGACCGGCGCCCGAGCCCGCTCGCTGCTGGCGACCGCCCGGGCCTTCGCCGAGAATCCCCGGCTGGCCGAACCCGGCCCACTGTCGGCCGCCCGGCGTGACCACTGCGCCGCGGATCTGGCGGCGCTCCCCGGCGTCGGGCCATGGACCGTGGCCTACCTTCAGTTGCGCCTGCTCGGCGATCGGGACGCGCTTCCGGCGGGCGACCTGGTGTTGCGTCGGGCACTCGGAGGCATTCCGGCGGTGGAGGTGACGCGGATGGCGGAGAGGTGGCGGCCCTGGCGAAGCTATGCCGTGTTCTCCCTCTGGGCGGAGGCCGCGTTCGCCTGAGCCCTAGACTCCTGTCCCGTGCCGATGTTCGACCTGCCGCTGGCGGAACTCGAGGACTACCGTCCCGAGCTCGACGAGCCCGAAGATCTCGAAGAGTTCTGGCGGCGGAGCCTGACCGAAACCCGGGCGCACGACCTCCAACTCTCGGTGCGGCCGGTGGCGAACAAGCTGGCCGTCATCGACACCTTCGACGTGACGTTCGCCGGCTGGGCCGGAACTCCGGTCCGGGCCTGGCTGCACGTGCCGGCGGGAAGGACGGGACCACTGCCCACCGTCGTCTCCTACTACGGCTACTCCGGCGGCCGCGGGTTCCCGCACGAGGACACGGTGTGGGCCCAGGCCGGCTGGGCGCAACTGATCATGGACACGCGCGGGCAGGGTTGGCGCATGGGTGGGCCGAGCATGACCCCCGACTGGGCCGCCGAGGCCGGGCTCAACCATCCGCCCGGTTTCCTCACCATCGGCATCACCGATCCGGAGACCTTCTACTACCGGCGTGTCTACGGCGACGCGATGCGCATGCTGGACGTGGTCGCGGGCCTGGACGTCACCGATCCTGACCGGGTGATCGTGACCGGGGTCAGTCAGGGCGGCGGCCTCACCCTCGCCGTGGCCGGTCTCGCCGGGCTGTTCGGTGTGCCGCTGCTCGGGGCGGCGCCCGACGTACCGTTCCTCTGTCACTTCCGCCGCGCCGTCGAGATCACCGACACGCACCCGTACGTGGAGATCACCGAGTATCTGGCCGGGTGGCGCGACCATACCGAGACGGCGTACCGGACCTTGTCCTACTTCGATACCGCCATCCTCGGCCGCTATGCCGCCACGCCGGCATTGTTCTCCGTCGCCTTGATGGACGCGATCTGCCCGCCGTCGACGGTGTTCGCCGCCTTCAACGCGTACGGGCTCGGCGATCACGATTCGTCGGCGGAGCCGGGCAAGCAGATCAACGTCTACCCGCACAACGGCCACGAGGGCGGCGGCCCGTACCAGATCGAGGCGCAACTCGACTGGTTCGCCGAGCTCTTCGCCGACTAGCCGGAGCCCGGTCCGGCCAGGAAGGCCACCCCGGCGCCGCTCACCCGCAGGTCGTCGCCGGGGAAGGCGAAGGCGGCCTGACCACGAGCCAAGGTCAACGCGTCGTCCTCGCTGTCCAGCACCAACTCGCCCTCGGTTACCAGCAGCACCCGCGGCGACCCCGCGGCCGGAACGGTGCAGGGGCCGTCGGGTTGGAGCCGCCAGAGAGTGAACTCCGGGGCCGGGGTCAGATACCTCAGTAGTCCCGGTGCCTCGACGGCCGCCTCCACCCGGGGCGGCACCTCGGCCGAGAAGTCCAAGATATCCAGCAGTACGTCGAGTGCGACCTGTTTGCTCGTCAGACCGCCACGGATCGTGTTGTCCGAATTCGCCATGATCTCCACGCCGAAGCCCCGCAGATACGCGTGCAGGTTGCCCGCCGGGAGGAAGAGTGCGTCACCCGGAGCCAGCCGCAGCCGGTTCAACAACAGGGCGGCCAGCACGCCGGGATCGCCCGGATAGAAACCGTCCAGCTCCAGCGCCGTCGCCACGAAGGAGGCCAGGGCCGGATCCACCGGGGTCAGCTCGGCCGCCGCAGAGATCACCTGGGCGACCAGCGAGCGCTCGGACTCGGTCAATCGCAGTAACCGGCCGAAGACCTCGCGGAGCCCGACCGAATCCCCGTCCTGCAACGGTGCGACCAACCGGAGCGCATCGTCGACGGCCAACTGGGCGAACAGGGCGTATGTCTCGGCCGGATCCCGAAATCCGCACAGCGCGTCGACCGGGGTCAACGCCACCATCATCTCCGGTTTCGGCCAGTCGTCGCGGAACACCCGGCGCGGATCGTCCAGGGCGATCCCGGCCCGGTTCTCCGCGGCGTAGCCGGTATCGGCCTCGACCCGGGTCGGATGAGCCTGCAGCGACAGCGGCTGGTCCGCGGCCAGCACCTTGAGCAGGTACGGCAGCTTCGGGCCGAACTGGTCGACGATCCCCGATCCCAGTACGCCGACCGGATCGGCAGAGATCAGCGCCGTCAAGGGTTCCGCACCCACCCGGGACGGGGCCGCCGGGTGCGCGCCCAACCAGTACTCGGCTTGGGGTTGACCGTCGGCGGCCCGGCCCAAGAACTCGGGGATGGCGGTCGTCGATCCCCACGGGTAAGGCTGGACCGTACCCGTGATCAACTGCACGAGCAGACCTCGAGGCTCACCGACATAGGCCGCATGCTAGACCGCACCGGACCCGCTAGCCTGGTCGGAGGACGAGTCGGTCGGGCGATCGCGGTGCGCCACCGAGGGTATATGGGGCCGCACCGAGGAAAGTCCGGACTCCGAAGAGCAGGGTGGTGGGTAACACCCACCCGGGGCGACCCGCGGGACAGTGCCACAGAAAGCAGACCGCCGCCGGTTCCGCAAGGAACCGGAGGTAAGGGTGAAACGGTGGTGTAAGAGACCACCAGCACCCCAGGCGACTGGGGTGGCTAGGTAAACCCCACCCGGAGCAAGATCAAGAACGGTGCGTCCGCGCACCGGCGGAAGTGCCTGAGGGCTGCTCGCCCGAGCTTCCGGGTAGATCGCACCAGGCCGCTGGCAACAGCGGTCGCAGATGGATGATCGCCGCCCACCGCTTCGGCGGTGGGTCACAGAATCCGGCTTACAGACCGACTCGTCCCCCGCCCCGAAGAGAACTCCGCCGGAAGCGGGTCGACCTCGGGGCCGTCTCGTCGAGACGCAGAATCGCTGTCCACTAGCCCAACACGGCCCCCTAGCGCCCTCGCGGATACCTGGATAGCATTGCCGAAACTCGGGGCTGGTCGGGGACACGCGGAAGGGTCCACCGTGCCGAGACACCGGGTTACCAAAGTCCCCAGCTCTTCGGGCCGTTCGTCGTGGGTGCGAATGCTGGTCGTTGCCGTCGTCAGTGCGGCCATCGTGGGCCTGCTGGTGCCGGTCTACGCCGCTCCACCGCGAGACGGGCTGTGCAGCGGACTCACGGGCGATGCCCTGACCCGCTGCCTGTACTCAGAACTCGACGACCGGTTGAGGTCTCTTGGATCTACCCCGACAGCCAGCGCGACGCCGACCCAGACGCCCACCCCGACGCCCAGACCCACTCCGACCACCAGCCCCACAGTTGCGCCGGTCGCCGGCAACCTCGGAATGATGGTCTTCCTGAACCCAGCTGAGCCGGCCGCTTTCGACCGCGATCTTGCGGCCTTGGTTGAGACAGGATCGAGATGGATCCGGATGGGCATCCCCGAGGGCCAGGCAGGCTCCGTCACCGGCGACCGGTGGACGCCGAACACCGCCAACATGAACTACTTCGAATCAACCGTGGACAAGGCGGACCAAGCCGGGCTCCGGATCGTGCTGGTGCTGGCGAATGCCCTGAACAACAACGCTTGGACGGACGAACAACATCGCACCTATCTGGGCCAGTACGTGGAACACGTCAGTTCGCGGGTCGGCTCACAAGTTGATCTGTGGCAGGTGTACAACGAGCACGACGGCCGTGACTTCCGCAGCTATGCGCCCGTCACCCTCACCTCGGCGTACATGGAGCGGCTTCGGCTGGCGTTGGTGCAGGCCCGGACCAGCTTGCGCAGGTACTCGACGGCTCCGCTCACCACCACGGCGTTCGGCTACCCCGTCAACCAGGCCCGGTACGACAAGTGGCGCACCTTCTTCGATGGCATCGGGTCGGCACTCGACGTGATCGCCATCCACGCCTACCCCGAACGGTCCGCGACGGTGATCGGGCTCGTGCCGACCTACGTTCGGCAGCTCAAGCAACGGTACGGAAAGCCGGTCGCCGTCCTCGAGTTCGGGTTGCCCAACGTCTCCGGCTACGGCACCCCCACCCAGGTCGGCCAGGCCGTCGTCGATCAGATCCGAGCCGTCATGTCCGCTGAGCCGTTCTGTGCAGCCCTCTACCAACTCCGCGACCGCGGCACCAACACCAACGACGGCGAGCAGATGTTCGGCGTGCTGAATACGGACTGGTCCCGCAAGTCCTACTACGACGCCGTCGTCGTCGAGGTCAAACGCTGGCGTGCTTGAACGCCGAGCGAGATCTCCGCATGGGCCGGTCGCTAGGCCAGCGCGAACTCCACCGCGCCCTTTTCGGGGTCTGCCGAGATCAACTTCACCACCACCTCGTGACCGAGCGGCAGATGATCACCGCGAACCCGCGCGGCGATGGCGGGCTCCTTGATCATCACCTCGCCGCGCCTGCCCTTCTCCTCGACTTCGACCACCGTGCCGACCAGCGTCTCCCCCACCCGATCGCGCAACAGCAGCACCTCGACCAGGTCGATCACGGACCGCTCGTACGACTTCGCCAACCTTTCGGCGCGCGCCATCTCGTCCGGGAGCTGATCCAGGGCCTGAAGAACCCAGACCGGCGCGGGCTGATCGGCGCACAGGGACACGCAGACCTCACCGGCGTAGCGATCCACCAGTCGCCGCAGCGGAGCGGTGACGTGGGCGTAGTCGATGGCCAGGGCGGCGTGCTCAGCCTCCTCCGGGATGCCGCCGCTGAAGGCCTTGTACGCCGCGCCACGGAACAGCGAGGCGCAGGCGTTGAGCACCGCGGCGTGATCGGGGCGCGACGGGTCAAGGCTGCGGACGAACTCGGGGTAGTCCAATTCAGCCGGCCACGGCACCCGGAGCGCCTTCGCGGTGGAGTGCAAGCGGCGAAGCGCGAAGTGATCGGCGGGCGGCAGCGTCCGCAGGATCCCCACCTGCCCGTACAACATGAGGTGGGCCGCCGCCATCCCGGTGAGCAACGAGATCTGGGCGTTCCAACCCTCCACCGCCAGATTGGCGCGATAGCCCAGCGTCCAACCCTCGGCGGACTGGCGAACCTCCTGGTCCGGAATCTGCAGGCTGACACCGCCGCGGTCCCGCTCGCGGGATTCCCGCCAGGTGCCGACCTCGGCCAGCAGCCGCAACACCTCCCGTGGCTCTCCCCCGTCGAGCTCGGCCTGCGCCTGCTCGTAGCTGAGCTGCTCCCGACTGCGGACCCGGGCCCGGACCACATCGGCGTCGACCATCTGCCCGTGCGCATCCAGCCGGATCGTCCACAGCAGGGCGGGCCGGATCTGATCCGGCAGCAGACTCGCCGCCCCCTCGCTGAGCACCGGCGGGTAGAGCGGGATCCGTCGGTCCGGGGCGTACATCGTCATCCCCCGCCGGTGCGCTTCGTGATCAAGCAGATCCCCGCCTGAGACGAAGGCGGCCACATCGGCGATGGCGTAGGAAATGACGTAGCCGTCGGCGGTCCGCCCGATGTGGAGCGCCTGATCGAGATCACGCGCGTCGGGGGGATCGATCGTGATCAACTCCAGGTCGGTCCGATCATGATCAACGAGTCGCGGCCGGGCCGCGGCGCCTTCGGCCGCCGCAAGCACATCCGCCGGGAACTCCGTGGGAATGGACAAGCGCTCGCGGATGGCGGCCAGGCCTCGGGCCAGGTCGTCAGGCACATCAGTGGGCAACCCGACCTTACGAGCAGGCATGATCGCCAGCCTACGACGGTGTGCGAATGAGAATCCGGCCGCATTCCTCGCAACGCATGACCTCGTCGGGCGGCGCCGCCGCGATGTCGCGAAGATCAGCGGCGTTGACCATCAACTGGCAGCCGGTACAACGACCCTGGCGCAGCTCCGCCGCGCCGACCCCGCCGTGGGACGCGGCCAGCTTGTCGTACAACGCCATCAGGTTCGCGGGGATGTCCGGGGCCAACCCGGCGCGCTCGTGGCGGGCGTCGGCCACCTTGGCGTCCAGCAGCGCCACTTCGGTGTCGCGCCGGGCGGTGACCTCGTCGATGGTGCCCTGCATGGATCCGGCCTGCGTGCGCAGATCGTCCCGATCAGTCATCGCGGACTCCAGCTGCTCCATCACCTCGAGCTCGGCGTCCTCCAGGGCGCCGATCCGCTTCTTCAGGTGCTCGATCTCCTCGACCATGGAATTCAAGGCCTTGGGATCGGGCACCGTACCGTCGGCGATCCGGCGTTGATTCCGCGCGAGCCGCTCACGGACCGGCTCCAGATCCGTCTCGGCCCGGGCCTGATCGGCCTCCAGGTCGCTCACCGCGGTCTCGGCGGCCACCTGCGCGGCACCCAGCCGGGCCGCGTCGACCCGCAAGCGTTCCAGTTCGGCGTGCACGGGCAGGGTGCGCCGCCGATGGGACAACTGCGCGATTGCCGAGTCGACTTCTTGCAGAGCGAGCAGACGGAGTTGCACCGCGGGGTCTGCCTGAATGATCGTCTCCCTCCACCGATCCGGCGACTGCCGAACCGAATCCTTTCTACCAGCCCTCGTCAGGGGCGGGAGTTCCACCGCTCCAGGGCCGGCTGACCCTTCTCCGCACCCAGGATGGAAACGGTTCCGGTGTCCAGCGGAAAGTGCACCCCCAGCGAGACATCGAACCGCAGCCAGCGCAACGTCAGCGCGCGTAGCGCATGCCCGTGTCCGAAGCAGATGGCGCGATCGACACCCGAGTCCTGCAATCTCGCGACCACCCGGTCCAGCCGGGCCGTCACCTGGTCGTGGGTCTCTCCACCCGGGGTCAGGCCGGTGAAGATGTCCCACCCCGGTGCCGTCTCGTGGATCTGGGCGCTGGTGAGCCCCTCGTAGTCGCCGTAGTCCCATTCGACGAGGTCGGCGTCGAGTTGCGGTTCGAACTTCCCGGTGAAGCCGGCGAGTTCGGCGGTCCGGACCGCCCGGACCCGTGGGCTGCTGAGCACCAGTCCGAACTGCTCGGGCTGCAGCTGGCCGCGTAACGACTCGGCCTGCCGGATCCCGTTGTCGGTCAGCGGCAGGTCGGTGACTGAGGTGTGCTGTCCGGACCTGCTCCAGTCGGTCTCTCCGTGACGGATCAGGTAGACCTCGGTCATGAGCGAAGCCTCTCGGGAGTGAACGAGCAAGATGCGGCGGAGCTCAGGACCGCGGAGCGCGGAGCGCGACAGATCGACACGGTCATGAGGGGAGCCTCTCGGGTTGTGGTTGGGGGCATCGGCCGTGCCACAGCTGCCAGTGCCGACCGGCCCGGAGCCGATCGATGATCACCCGTTGCAGGGTCGTGTCGCGGGGCAGCTGGCTCAAATCGACATTTCCTCGGCGGTGAAAGGTGAAGAACAGCGCGTCCTCGTCGCCGGCCATCGGCTCTCCGTAGAGGCGCCACCGCCGCGCGAAACCGGCGATGTTGGAAGCCTCGGGCAGCGCCTCCGCGAGGTGGGGGTCGAGCAGCCAACTGCCACAGTGCAGTTCGGTGGTCGGGAACTCCGGGAAATGCCGGGCGAAGAACCGCTGGGCCGCGAAGAACGATGCGTCGACGGCCGCGGGATCGAGCGGCCCGGATTGCGGGATGTGGGTGGAGAGCACCCACTCCGTACCGTCGCGCTGCAGGTTGAACTGCAGCCGACCGAGCCACGCGAACGCGCCGGACCAGACCAGCCGCAACCAGTCGTGGGTGTGCAGCCCGAACTCTCCGTACGTCATCCGGTGCACCCAGGCCTGCTGGCCTAGGTCCGCCAAGGAGGCCCAACTGGTCTCCGCCGGGATGCCGCGGCGGCCCTGCCAGGCGACGACCTCTTCGGCAGTGGCAACCAGAGCGAGTAGGGGCAGCACCCCGCGCCCGTACGGTTCGGGATCCGCGGCCGCGCAGGCCCACGGATCGGTGTCGTAGCGGTCCTCCAGATCCCCGATGCCCGGGCGGAGTCGCTCACTGAGGATGGCCACCCGGTCCTCGTCACCGGCGGCGACTACCGCATGCGCCGCGGCCAGCGCGTCCGTCCGATCCTCCGAACGTAGACCCAGCCGGGCCAACTGGGCGGGCAGGTCGGGCGCGGTCAACCGTCGCTCCACGTCCAGCACAATGGCCACCTTACGATGACCTGGCTGGGCGGGCGCCGAGTGCAACAATGCGGGTATGAGCGAGCGCCAGTCCGAACTGCCCAACCGGCAAACGCCGTTCTCGGAGGCGTTCCGGTCCTTCATCACCGAAGGCTGGGCCCCCTACCCCACCGATCTGCCCGACCGATTGCCCGCGTCGGAGGCGGCGGTGCAGCGGCGACAACGCATGAGTGAGTTGTACCCGGGTGTTCGGCTCGTCGTTCCCGCCGGCGGCCTCAAGGTCCGCTCCAACGACACCGACTATCGGTTCCGGCCCCATTCGGCGTTCGCGCACCTGACCGGTCTCGGCACCGACCGGGAACCCGATGCGGTGTTGATCATGGAGCCGAGTGACGACGGCCACGACGCGACCCTTTTCTTCAAGCCGCGGGCACCGCGCGATTCCGCCGAGTTCTACTCCGACGCGCGCTACGGGGAGATGTGGGTGGGCCGGCGGCCGTCGCTGGACGAGATGAGCGCGTTGTGCGGGCTGCGCTGCTCCTCCATCGAGGACCTGCCGAGCGAACTGGCCAAGAACGCCGCCGAGACAGCGATCCGGATCGTGCGGGACACCGACGCCGCGCTCACCGCCCAGGTGGACGAGTTGCGCGACGCCGAGCAGGCCGAGCAGGACCGGACCGCCGACGCCGAGTTCGCGACGGAGCTCAGCGAACTCCGGCTCACCAAGGACGAGTTCGAGATCGAGCAGATGCGCGAGGCCTGCGCGCGTACCGTCGAGGCGTTCGGCGAGGTCGCGGCGAGTCTGCCCGAGGCGGTACGCCGGGGACGCGGCGAGCGCTGGATCGAGGGTGTTTTCGGTTTGCATGCCCGCCACGTCGGCAACGCCGTCGGCTACGACTCGATCGTGGCCTCCGGTGATCATGCCTGCACCCTGCACTGGATCCGCAACGACGGTGAACTGGCCGAAGGTGACCTCTTGCTGTTGGACGCCGGCATCGAACTGGACACGTTGTACACCGCCGACGTGACCCGCACCCTGCCGGTCGACGGTCGGTTCAGCGACGACCAGCGCGAGGTGTACGAGGCGGTGCTGGAAGCCCAGCAGGCCGGCATCGACGCCGCCCGGGCCGGGGAGAAGTTTGCCGACGTGCACAAGGCCGCCATCGCGGTGATCGCGCGGCACCTGGCCGACTGGGGGCATGTTGCCCATCTCCGCGGAGGAGTCGCTCGCCGAGGAGGGTGGTCTGCACCGGCGGTGGATGGTGCACGGCACCTCCCACCACCTGGGCATCGACGTCCACGACTGCGCGCAGGCCCGGGTGGAGAACTACCGCGAGGGAACCCTGCAGCCGGGCATGATCATCACCGTCGAGCCCGGGCTCTACTTCAAGTCCGACGACGAGTTGGTGCCGGAGCGGTTCCGCGGCATCGGGGTGCGGATCGAGGACGACATCTTGATCACCGAGGACGGCAACGAGATCCTGTCGGTCGGACTGCCGCGAACCAGCGCCGACGTCGAGACCTGGATGGCCGAGCGGCTGAAGCCATGAGCACCTCGCCGCATCGCCGGTACCTACCCGGGCTCAAGAACCTCGGCCGGCGACCGGCGGCTCCGCGGGCCGTGCCGACGCCGACGCCGAGTTCGGTCGTTGCCTGGGCCTGGTACGTCGATGGTGTTCGCCACCCGTGCGAGGACCTGGCCAGCGCCGCCCGGCACGCAAGGGCCGGTCACGGCTTCGTGTGGCTGGGGCTCAAGGACCCCACCGATGCTGACCTGGAGGCGCTGGCGCCGCAGTTCGACCTGCATCCGCTGGCCATCGAGGACGCCGTGCACGGCCACACCCGGTCGAAACTGGAGATGTTCGGTGACGACCTCTTCATGGTCATCTCCACGGTGGCCTACGTCGAACACGAGGAGCTGACCGAGACCTCCGAGATCGTCGCCACCGGGCAGATGATGGTCTTCCTCGGCAACCACTTCGTGATCACGGTCCGGCGTGGCGAGCACGCGCAGCTGAGCGGACTGCGCCGGCAGCTGGAGGACGCCCCGGAACGGCTGGCCCGCGGACCGTCGGAGGTGCTCTACGCGGTGGCCGACAAGATCATCGACGACTACCTCGCGGTGGTGGCGGAGTTCGAACAGGACCTGGACGAGGTCGAGACCCGGGTCTTCTCCCGGCACGGCCAGTACGAGGTGGACCGGGTCTACCAGCTCAAACGGGAACTGATCGAGTTCAAGCGCTCGGTGATGCCGCTGGGCGCTCCCCTGCTGCGGCTGGCCACTCGGGATCTGCCGGTCATCCCGGCCTCGGCCCGGGCCTACTTCCGCGAACTGGCCGACCACCACATCGAGGCGAGGGAGGCGGTCGCCTCCTTCGACGAGGTGCTGTCGTCGATCCTGCAGGCGTCGCTGACCCGGGCGTCGGTGGCCGACAACGTCGACCTGCGCAAGATCTCGGCCTGGGTGGCGATCGTGGCCGTGCCGACCATGATCGCCGGCATCTACGGCATGAACTTCGACAACATGCCTGAACTGCGCTGGGAGTACGGCTACTACGCGGTGCTCGCGGTGATCGCGGCCGTGATGATCGGCTTGTACATCGGGTTCAAACGCAACAAGTGGTTGTAACCGGCCGGATTGGGCCAGCTGCTCGAGTTCCGCGGATCTGCTCGAGTTCCTAGGGGTCCAAAGGCGTGAAGCTCGAGCAGCTGCGGCGGTGGGCCAGAACGGCTGGGCGCTGCACCGCTACTCGAAGGCGGCGGCCCGGGCTCCGGGGAGTTGGAGCAGCAGTTCCCGCGCCTGGGCGGCGACCTTGTGCTCGCAGAGCACCTCGTACTTGGTGGCGACCGTCTGGGTGACGGACATGAAGTCGCGCCGACCCTGCGACATCGCGTAACCGATCGCGTTGACCACGATGCCGAGGACGATGCCGATCAGCAGGGCGGTGAGCAGCAGGAGCAGGATGTTGCCCGGTGGGGCGAAGATCAGCACAACCAAGCCCACCAGCAGCCCGGTGGAGATGCCGGTCTGCACACCCTGCGCGACCACGGTGCCCCAGTTGCGCCGGCCGAGAACCCGCTCGACGGATTTCAGATCGGTGCCGACGATGGCCAGGTTCTGCACCGCGAACTTCTGGTCGGACAGGAAGTCGACGGCCTTCTGCGCCTCGGCGTAGCTGTTGTAGATGCCCACCGACTGCGGGAATTCCAGCTCGAACAACGAGCCGGTCTGCGGGCGTGGCATGGACATGAAGAAGCCTTCCAGGGAGAGAACTGGACCCAATCTACCGCGCCCGGGCCAGGCCGGACCGATGTCGGTGAGCCCGACCTCGATCCCGGGTGAACACGCAGAACTCGTTGCCCTCCGGGTCGGCGAGTACGTCCCACGGAGTGTCTGGCGTGCGGGAGGCGAGCAGCCGGGCGCCGGCGTCCAGCAACTCCGCCGTGCTGCCCCAGACGTCCCAGTGCACCACCATCTCGGGCACGATCGCCGACGCCCAGAAGCGGGCTTCGGCTCACTTGTCGAGGTTGAGCTGGCCCTTCAGTCGATCGATATGCTGCGAGGCGTCGGCCTTGGACATGTCGGCCGGGAAGGTCTCGCCGGCCTGCCGGGCCAATGTGTCGAGGTAGGAACGCTGCGACTCGGTGATCGGATCGTCGCCGCTGACCCACGCCGACGGATCCTTGATCAACGGATCGCCGGCCTCGGGGGTGGCACCGATCTGCTCGACCTCTTCCTGGGCCGCCTGGGAGGTTTCGGAGGTAAATTCGCTCATACGTTCACCCTACGGGTGACCTCAAACCCGGGAGCCGCTGGATCGGCGGCTCGACCACGAGGGCAGGGAGGCACCGGCGCGGAGCGTGCGCGAGCCGGAGCAGACGGCATACCCTCTCGTCGTGGCCTCGTCGACGACCTCGGTCTTCATCTCGCGCATCCGGAACCTTCCGGTGCTCGACGTGTCCGGGGACCAGGTGGGCAAGGTCCGCGACGTCGTCATCCAGCGCCGAGCCGACGGTCGGGCGCCCCGGGTGAAGGGTCTGCTGGTCGAATTGTTCGCCCGGCACCGCATCTTCGTGCCGATGGCCCGGGTACGCAGCATCGACGCCGTCCAGGTGGTCATCTCCGGAGTGGTCAACACGCGGCGGTTCGAACGCCGCGACTCAGAGCTGTTGGGGATCGACGACCTCTTCGACCGTACGGTGGAACGGGCCGGGCATCCCGGGTCAGTGGTGATCTTCGACGTCGCCATGCGACCAGCGCGCCTGCACGAATGGGAGCTGTCCGAGGTCGCCCTCCGGGAAGGGCGGGCCAGGGCGTTCGGTCGCCGGGGGCACACCACGATCGTCGACTGGTCGGAGATCAACTTCCTGCGGGTCGACGAGTCGACGCAGGGCATCGACCAGCTGGTCGCCCAGATGGCGGACATGAAAGCGGCCGACGTGGCCCGCGAGCTGCACGAGCTGTCCCCGCGACGGCGCGCCGAGGTGGTCTCGGCGCTGGACGACCAGAAGCTGGCCGAAGCGATCGAGGAACTGCCCGAGGACGAGCAGGTGCAGCTGATCCAGGGTCTGGACCCCGAGCGCGCCGCGGACGTGCTGGAGGAGATGGATCCCGACGATGCGGCCGACCTGATCTCCGACCTGGCGCCGGACATCGCCGAGCGACTGCTGGAGCGGATGGAGCCGGACGAGGCCAAGGATCTGCGCCGGCTGCTCACCTACGCGGAGTTCACCGCAGGCGGCATGATGACCACCGAGCCGGTCATCCTGCCGCCCGACTCGACGGTGGCCGAGGCGTTGGCCGCGATCCGGGACTCGGAGCTGACCCCCGCGCTGGCCTGCATGGTCTACATCTGCCGGTCGCCCCTGGATACACCCACGGGCCGGTTCGTCGGCGCGGTGCACTTTCAGCGGCTGCTGCGGGAACCGCCGTCGACGCTGGTGTCGGCGTTGGTGGACACCGACCTGGAGCCGCTCGACCGACGGTGCCGGGCTGAACGCCGTCAGCCGGTACTTCGCGACGTACAACCTGGTCAATGCGCCGGTCGTCGACGGCGAGCACCGGCTGATCGGCGCCGTGACGGTGGACGACGTGCTCGATCACGTTCTGCCCGAGGACTGGCGCGGCACCCAGCTGGACAACCTGAGCGTGGCGAGCACCGATGGCTAGGGCCAAGGATCGCGAACCGGAGCGTCTGAACACTCCGGGACGAAGTCGGTCGATCATGCCCCGGTTCAAGCTGAACCGGGACGCCTTCGGCGACTTCGCGGAGGGTTTCGCCCGATTCATGGGCACTGCCCGGTTCCTGGCCTACATGACGATATTCGTGATCTTGTGGATCACCTTCAACGTGGTCGGGATCTTCGGTTTCCGCTGGGATCCGTACCCGTTCATCCTGTTGAACCTGTTCTTCTCGACCCAGGCGAGTTACGCCGCACCGCTCATCCTGCTGGCCCAGAACCGTCAGGAGGCCCGCGAACGGGTCGCCACCGAGCGGGACCGGGAACAGGCGGGGCAGAGCCGCGCCGACATGGACTACGTGGCCCGGGAGATCGCGGGCCTGCGGATGTCGGTCGGTGAGCTGGCCACCCGGGACTACGTCCGTTCCGAACTCCGCAACGAACTCCGCGCCATCCTGGCCGAGCTGGACGGCGACGATTCGCCGCCCGCCGGCGTTTCGGCGCGTCACTAGGCTTGGCCGGTGCCTGCAACCCTGCTCGACCAGGTCCGCACCGCCTTGGCCGGCGTCGACGATCCCGAGATCAAGCGCCCGATCACCGAACTGGGCATGGTGGCGGCCGTCGAGGAACTCGGCCGCGGTCAGATCAGGGTCGAGGTGTTGTTGACCATCGCCGGCTGCCCGCTCAAGTCCACCTTGGAACGCGACGTGACAGCGGCGGCGATCGCCGTGCCCGGGGTGACCTCGGTTCGGGTCGACCTGGGTGTCATGTCTGATCAGCAGCGGGTGGCGCTGCGAGACCAGCTGCGCGGCGGCCAGGTCGAGCGGGAGATCCCGTTCAGCCGGCCCGACTCCCTGACCCAGGTGATCGCCATCGCCTCGGGCAAGGGCGGCGTCGGCAAGTCCTCGGTGACCGCGAACCTGGCCATGGCCCTGGCGGGCGCCGGCCGGACCGTCGGGGTGCTGGACGCCGACATCTACGGCCACTCGATTCCGGCCATGCTCGGGGTGGCCGACGCCCGGCCGACGTCGGTCGAAGACATGATCATGCCGGTGCCGACCAACGGCCTCAAGGTGATCTCGATCGGCATGCTGAAACCCAAGCGCGATCAGGTGGTGGCCTGGCGCGGGCCGATCCTGGACCGGGCGCTGACCCAGATGCTCGCCGACGTGTACTGGGGCGATCTCGACTTTCTGCTGCTGGATCTGCCGCCGGGCACCGGCGACGTCGCGATCTCCCTGGGGCAGAAGCTCCCCAACGCCGAGGTGCTGGTCGTCACTACGCCCCAGAGCGCCGCGGCCGAGGTGGCCGAGCGGGCCGGAACCATGGCGTCGATGATGAATCAGCGGGTGCTCGGCGTCGTCGAGAACATGTCCTATCTCGCCGCCCGCTGCTCCCACTGCGGACAGGAGCACCGGTACGAGGTGTTCGGTTCGGGTGGCGGGCAGGACGTGGCCGACAAACTGGCAGCTCGGCTCGGCTATCCGGTGAAGCTGCTCGGTCAGGTGCCGCTGGACCCCGAGTTGCGGGTCGGCGGCGACACCGGCGTCCCGCTCATCGTGTCGAGCCCCGACAGTCCCGCCGCTCAGGCGCTGGCCTCGGTGGCGGAGGTGTTGGCCAAACGAGGCCGCGGGCTCCTGGGCCGACCCCTGGGGCTGGCGCCGGCCGGCCGCTAGGTCGCGTCCGGGTCGAACGGGGTCAGCACCCGCGTCTCCTGCACCTGTCCGTTCGTGCTCGATCCGTTCGTGCTCGATCCGTTCGTGCCGGCCCCGTTGGTGCCGGCTCCACTACTGCCGGGATCCGCAGTCCCGTTGACGGCCGCCGTCACGTCGGCGGCCGCCGCGCCCCCGATGGTGGTGGCGGCGGTGATCTCCTTCTTCACATCGGCGATGACCGGTTCGACGTCATCGAGCAGGTGCTTCTGGATGAAGGCTTTAGGGTTCAGATCGCGGACGTCGACGTCTTCGAACCCCGGTCCGAGTTCCTTGCTCAGCTGAGATTGCGCGTTCCCCGCCATGGTGCGGAGATACTTGATCAACCGAGCCGCCTTGCGGGCGAACTCCGGCAGCTTCTCCGGGCCGAACAGGATCACCGCGATCACGATCAGCACCAGGAGTTCCGGAGCTCCTACGTCGAACATGGCTTCACGCTAATCCTCCCTGCTCCCGAGCGTCACCACGGCGCGACCTCGGTCCGTACCACGCTCGTAGGCCAAGGTGACCGACTCCCCGGGGCGATGGGTCCGGATGGCTACGATCAGCTCGTCCGAGCTCGACACCGGCAGCCGGTCGACACTCGTCACGAGATCCCCGACCCGCAGACCCGCGCGATCGGCCGGACCGTCGGAGTCCACGGAACTGAGCTCTACGCCGTCACTGGTCTCCTTGCCGGGGGTGGCGCCGATGATCGGGTAGGTCGCCTTGCCGTCGCGGATCAACAGCCGACCGATCTGTACCGCCTGTTTGATCGGGATCGCGAAGCCGAGGCCGATGTTGCCGGACTGCGCTTCACTCCCGCTCAGGGTCAGGATCGCGGAGTTGACTCCGATCACCCGTCCCCCGGCGTCGATCAACGGGCCGCCGGAGTTGCCCGGATTGATCGGTGCATCGGTCTGGATCCCGTTGATGTAGGCGGTCGGCGGCATCGGCCTCGTTCGCCGGCGCTGACCACGACCGGGCGATTCTTGGCGCTGATGATGCCTTGGGTGACGGTGCCGGGCAGTCCGAGGGGCGAGCCAACCGCGACGACCGGCTCGCCGACTTGACTGGCCTCGGAGTCGCCGATGGGGATGGGCTTGAGCCGGCCGACCCGGGGCAACCTTGATCACCGCCACGTCGTAGCTCGGACTGCGCCCGACCAGGCTGGCCACCGCGCGGCGGCCGTCGGCGAAGGTGACGGTGATCCGGCCGCCGTCGGCGGCCCTCGCTACGACGTGGTTGTTGGTCATGATCCGACCCGCGTCGTCGAGCACGAAACCGGAGCCGGTCGCGCCCGAACCGCTGCCCCCGGCCCGGATCATCACCGTGCCGGGCAGGACCTTGCGTGCGACCGTGACGGTGTCGATCTGCCGCGGCCGATTGGGGTCCGGTGGCAGTGCGGTGGGGTCGGGGGTCGGCTCGACCGGGGTGGGCTCCGTGGCGGAGGGAGGTTCACTCGGCGGGGCGTTCGCACTACTGGGACCGACCGGGCCCGGCGTCGCCGTCCGGGCTGCCAACCGGGCTCCCCCGAATCCGGCGGCTCCGCCGACGACGAGCGCCAGCAGGGCCGCGGTGATCAACAGCGCGGCGCCGGTCCTGGCTCGCGATCGGGCAGCAGGCGACGGCGGCTGATCGGGAGGCAACGGCTGGAGTGGTTGGACGCCGGCGGGCGCCGGGTAGTCGGGGTAGCTGGGACCGGTGAAGAAGGGGCCGAAGTATCGGGCGTCACCGAACTCAGCTGGCTGTTCTCCCGGCTGGTCTCCTGGCCGGTCGGCCGGTCCGCCGGGACGGTCCTCGTCTGCCATCGGTCGTCTGGGTCCTGTCTTCGCCGGGGAGGAGCTAGCGAGAACCGAGAATCCGGTCCCACCCCGCCAGGACGCGATCCATGGTAGTTCGCTGCGGGATCTCCTCATGAGGCAAAGACCGAACCGCCTCGGCCAGCAGCTCTGGTGAGCCGTTGCTGACCACGGTGAGGACGGTCTGCCCCGGACTCCCAGCTCGCCGTACTGGCGCTGCCCCACCGGACGTAAGCACCCATGCCGTCGTCCCAGGCGCTGCCCGGCGGGGCGCCGTCCAGACCGCCCCGCTGTTCGAACACGGACACCACCGACAGCCCGTCGCTGTACACCAGGTGAAGTGCTTCGCGGATCGTTGGCCCGATCACTTCGCAGCCTGCACCAGCGGGAGACCGGCGAGGTTCCGGGGCGGCGACCAGCCCTGGGCGGCGAGATCGCTGGTCTTGGCCAGCGTCAGCGACGTGGTGGTGCGCGGCACAGAGGTCTGGGGCAGGTGGCTCATGAACGGCGCCTGCCGATCCGCAGGCTCGCGGAAGCCGGCGGCGCTCTGCAGCGGAGCCGCCCTCGTCGTAGGTCTCGTGCCACAGCAGCAGACCGGTGCTGTCGTCCACCCACCAGCGCGCCACCGCTACGGAGCCGGCCGCCGCGCCGGCCGGTCGGGCTTCGATGATCGTGGCCCGGCGTCCCGCCACCTCCGAACCGAGCCACCCGACCAAGGTGTAATGCTCGGCCAGCTGGGAGACCAAAGTGCGTTCGGACAATCTGGAGGCCGAGGTGGACCGGACGAAGCGCGAGCTCACCTCACGCCCGCGCTGATCGTGGACCACGCAGCTGCATCCCCTGGCGGGCCACGTTGACCAGGTGCACGGTCGCCGATACCTGCTGGTCGCCCCGTACGGCCTGGTAGCTCTGCGTTCCGGAGAAGCTGACCCGGCTCGCACTCGCCGCGGCGAGGTCGAGCCGGGCGCGAGCCTGCTCGGCGGAGAGCTGACGGGCGACCCCGCTGGTGGTCACCGGCCGACGCGAGGGCGTGGCGATCATCCTGGTCGGCTGGATGGCCGCGACCGCATCGACGGACTGATTGGTCAGCGGCAGCGAAGCCAGCATGCCGCCGTACTCGCTGACGGCCTCAGCGCTCGGATCGCTGACCGTACGGGCGTTCACCGACGGGGCCGCCAGGAAACCGATCAGGCCCATGGTGGCCAGGCGCGGTCGCGGTGCCCCCCAGCAGCGGTCAGAGTCCGGCGCGGAAGCCGGCGCCGGCGAGAGGTGGCTCCCGTCCTGGGCGATCGACATGAGGCGAGCGGACAGGTCTCGGGGTGCGCCGAGCGGTGCCTGCGGTGCGGCCAGCAGGCGGCGGACCCGGCGGAGGTCGTCGACGTCGGCGCGGCAGTCGGCACAGCCACCAGGTGAGCGAGCAGGCGCTCGCGGTCCCGATCGGCCAAGGCGCCGTCGACGTAGGCGGAGCGGAGTTCCGCCAACTCGGCGCAGCCAGCCCGCCGGATCACGACGACCCGCGGGCTCCGGGCTTCCGACTCCGGTGAGGGCTCCCTCGACCTCCACACCGAGGTAGCGCTCACGATCAGCCGTTGGGCGTCGATGGGCCAGCGCGGTCCGCAGCTGGGCTCGGCCGCGGTGGATCCGGCTGCGAATGGTGCCGATCTTGACCTCGAGGACGGCAGCGATCTCCTCGTAGCTCAGCCCCTCGATGTCGCAGAGCACGACGGCAGCACGGAACTCCGGGGGCAGCGACGCGAGGGCCGCGGCCACGTCGTGGTCGAGACCCGCGTCGGCCAACTGCTCCGACGGTGACGGCAGGCGGCTGGGCAGCCGGTCGGCCGAGCCCTCGGCGAGGCCGTCGAAGCGGATCTTCTGCTTCCGCCGGGCCGAGTCGAGGAACAGATTCGTCGTGATCCGGTGCAACCAGCCCTCGAACGTGCCGGGCTGGAAGCGGTGCAGGGACCGGAACACCCGGACGAAGACGTCCTGGGTCAGGTCCTCGGCGTCGTGCGGGTTGCCGGTGAGGCGATAGGCCAGCCGGAAGACACGTGCGCTGTGGTCGCGCACGATCTCCTCCCAGGTCGGCGGCACCCAGGCAGCTTCGGCGGGCGGGTTCCACGCGGACGGGTCGGGAGCAGCCCAGGCTGTCATCTCGTCCCTCCTCACGCGCTTGAATCGCAGCATCAAACCGCCAGTCGTGTCGAGATCATTGTGTCGGACGTTCCTGGCAAACCCCTGAACAGAACCTGGCAGGAAGCTGTGGGCGGGGGTCCGCTACCTGGAGCAACGCCGCGGACTGGATTGTCGTTCCCTCGCGTTCCCGGAGCGCCGCTCGGAAGCGTTAGCCTCTCGGTATGACCTCCCCACTCGCCACGACGGCGGCGCCGTTCGGCCGGGTGCTGACCGCCATGGTGACCCCGTTCGACGCCGATGGAGCGCTCGATCTCGACACCGCACAGAAGGTGGCCAGTTTCCTGGTCGACTCCGGCAGCGACGGGCTGGTGGTCAGCGGCACGACCGGGGAATCGCCCACTACCAACCCCGACGAAGACGGGCGACTGCTCGCAGCAGTCCTGGAGGCGGTGGGCGACCGCGCCTGTGTGGTTGCCGGGGTGGGCAACAACGACACCCAGGCCTCGGTGCGGCTGGCCCGTCAGGCGGCGGCCGCCGGCGCGCACGGCACGCTGATCGTCTCCCCGTACTACAACAAGCCGCCCCAGGCCGGCCTGCATTCAGCACTTCGTCACCGTGGCTGAGGCCGGGGGACTGCCCGTGATGCTGTACGACATCCCGGGCCGCGCCGGCGTACGGATCGCCGCTGAGAGCTATCTGACCCTGGCCGGGCACGAGAACATCGTGGCGGTCAAGGACGCCACGGGCGATCTCGCCGCAGGAGCCTGGCTGCTGAACCGGACCGGCCTGGCTCTCTACTCCGGTGACGACAGCGTCAATCTGCCCTGGCTGGCGGTGGGTGCCGCGGGTGTCGTGTCGGTGGTGGCTCACGTCGCCGCTTCGCGATACGCGGACATGGTCGCGGCCGTGGACAGCCGGCGATCTCGCCGAAGCGCGCCGGCTGAACGTCGAGTTGATCCCGGTGGTCGAGGCCATCATGACTCCGCAGTCCCAGGGCGCGATCATGTCCAAGGCAGCCCTGCAGGCACTCGGCGTGATGGGACACCGTACCGTCCGGCTGCCCTACGTCCAGGCCACCGACGATCAGGTCGCCGCCCTGGCCGCCGTGCTGCGAGAAGCCGGGCTGCTGAAGGACTGAGGACCCCTCTTCGACGGGCTCAGGACGCCGGGGCATCGGTCAGGTCCAGCGGGTCGGCCCCGGCCTCGCCGAACCATTGGTAGGTCACGCCGAACGGTCGCACCGGGTGGTCGCCGACCAGTTCAGCGATGCGCCGGGCGTCCCGCAGCACCGCCGCAGCGTCGAAGTCGCGACCGTACGCGTAGTACCAGTTGTTCCCGCCGACTAGCGGGCCGGTGGGCAACGCGTCGGCGCACAACACGTCGGCCAGCAACCTCTGGACCACGAGCGGACCGGCGTCGTCCTGGACCCAGCGGACCACTGCGGCGATCAGGGTTCGGTCCCCCAGATCGACCGGACCGCCGCCGGTGCGCAGATCGAGCCAGAGGGAGATCCCCTCCGGGTCGACGGTCCAGCCCGCGAAGGCGGAACCCCGGACTGCCACCCCCGCGCCCCAGGTCGACCCGCCGGAGCGATCGTGCCCCAGCACCATCCAGGGCAGCACCCGTTCGGGGTGCAGGCCCCGCCACTGCAGGTCGCCGTACGAACGCTCCCAGGCGTCGCCCAAGATCAGCGTTCCCGGCGCTACGGTTCGGTACCAACGGAGGTGGAGCCGGCTCAGCGAGCCCCGCTCCCGCGAGTCAGCAGCGACGTCGACCCGGAGTCCGCAGCCGACCCGCTCGGTCGAGACCCGAACACCCGATCCGGGACCGACGCTCCAGACGCTCTCGGGGTGGCGCTGGACACGGACCAGATCTGGCGCAGCTACCTCGGCCTCTCCCCGAGCGGTCGCATGGTCGGCCACAGCCCGACTCAGCGTTCGCGGGTCGTGATCACGACCAAGGGGTCCCCGTCGTTGACGACGTCCCCGTCCGAGACGATCACCTCGCTGACGTGACCCGCGACCTCGGCGAGGACGGGAATCTCCATCTTCATCGACTCCAAGATCACCACCGGATCGTCCGCGGCCACCCGGTCACCGACATCGACCTCGACCTTGAGGACGGCCGCGACCAACTCGGCGACGACGGTATGGCTCATGGCGACATGCTATTCCGACCCGTTTCGCTAGGCTGACCCTGTGACAGCGCCCGCCAGGACCTCAGCCAAAGCCGCACCCAAAGCCTTGTCGTGGGCGTACGCAGAGAACTTCGTTCCCGAAACCGACAACGCCGCCGCGGCGCGGGCCAACGCCCAACCACTGGGCGTGGGCCCGCTGGGTCGGGGCGGCGCCGCCACCTTGACCTTCCTGGCCAAAGCGGTCGGGGCCAGGGCGGTGGTCGAGATCGGCACCGGATCCGGGGTGTCCGGGCTGGCCCTGTTCGCCGGCATGCAACCGGACGGCGTGTTGACCAGCGTCGACATCGAAACTGATCATCAGCGGGCGGCCCGATCGTCCTTTCTGGCCGAAGGCATTCCCACCCAGCGGTTCCGGTTGATCGCCGGTTCGGCGCTGAACGTGCTGCCCAGGCTCAGCGACGGCGCCTACGACCTGGTCTTCATCGACGCCGACAAGCTCGAGTATCCGGCGTACGTTGAGCAGGCGGTGCGGCTGCTCCGGCACGGCGGGGTGCTGGTGATGGACAACTCGCTCTGGCACGACCGGGTGGCCGACCCCGCCAACACCGACGACGAGACCGTCGCCATCCGGGAGGCCCTGGCCCTGGTCACGGAGAACGAGGATCTCGTTTCCGTGCTCCTGCCGGTGGGCGACGGGCTGCTGGCCGCGATCAAGGGCTGACCGCAGGGATCCCCTCAGGTCGGGGTGACGACCACACCCTTGCCGACCACGGTGATGCCTCCCTCGGAGACGGTGTAGCCGCGCGCCAGGTCGGCTTCATGATCAACGCCGACGTGCGCGCCGTCGGGCACCTCGACGTTCTTGTCCAAGATCGCCCGCTCGATCCGGGCATCGCGGCCGACGCGGACGCTGCTCAGCAGAACCGACTGGTTGACGCGGGCCTTCTCCCGGACCCGCACATTCGGTGCGAGCACCGAATCGTCGATGATCCCGCCGGAGATGATGCACCCCGGGCTGACCACGGAGTCGGTGGCCGTTCCGTCGAGGGTGAACTTGGCCCCGGGGGCCTGCACCGGATAGGTCCAGATCGGCCAGTCGAGGTTGTAGAGGTTGAACACCGGGTCGACGGAGACGAGATCCATGTGGGCCTCGTGGTACGCGTCGATGGTGCCGACGTCTCGCCAATAGGCCTTGTCCCGCTCCTGGGTACCCGGGCACAGAATTCAGCGTGAAGTCGTAGACCTGCGCGTCGCCGCGGCGGACGAAGTCGGGGATGATGTCGCCGCCCATGTCGTGCCGGGAGTCCATGTTGTCGGCGTCGGCTTTCAGCGCCGCCTTCAGGTCCCCGCAGGTGAAGATGTAGTTGCCCATCGAGGCGAACGAGGCCTCCGGATCATCGGGCAGTCCCGGCGGTTCGGCCGGCTTCTCCAAGAAGTCCTTGATCTTGTTGTCCGCCGCGGCGTCGATCACCCCGAAGGCCGTGGCCTGGCTGCGCGGAACCCGGATGCCGGCCACCGTGCAAGCCCGCCCGCCCTCGATGTGGGCCTCCAACATCTGCGACACGTCCATCCGGTAGATGTTGTCCGCACCGAACACCACGACGTAGTCGGGATCCTCGTCGATGATCAAGTTCATCGACTGGTAGATGGCGTCGGCGCTGCCCTGGTACCAGCGGGGCCCGAGCCGCTGTTGCGCCGGCACCGGGGTGACGTAGTTGCCGAGCAGCGTCGACATCCGCCAGGTCAGCGAGATGTGCCGGTCCAGGGAGTGGGACTTGTACTGGGTGAGCACGGCGATCTGGCGCATGCCGGCGTTCGCGAGATTCGACAGCACGTAGTCGATCAACCGGTACGTGCCGCCGAACGGAACGGCAGGCTTGGCGCGATCCATGGTCAGCGGCATCAACCGCTTCCCTTCGCCGCCGGCCAGCACGATGGACAGGACTCTGGGACGCTCCATGGTCGAAACCTATCTCTGCTCGCCGCAGTGGCCTGCGTTCGCTGCGCTCACGCCGATCAACCTAAGGTGTGGTAGCCGGGCGCGACAACCCTGTCTCAGCCGTGCAACGATGCCTGTCATGCCCGCCAACGGTGACCGGCTCCGAATCTCGCTCTTCACTCGTGAGTACCCGCCCTCGATCTACGGGGGCGCCGGCGTCCACGTGGCTCAGCTCGTCCCGCAGCTCCGCGCCTTGATCGACGTCGACGTGCAGTGCATGGGCGAGCCGCGCGAAGGGGCCACCGCCCATCCCGAGAACTATCCGGACGGGGCGAACGCCGCGCTGCGGGTGTTCGGGGCCGATCTTGCCATGACGGCGGCCGCGCCGGCGGTGGATCTGGTGCACTCCCACACCTGGTACGCGAATCTGGCCGGTCATCTCACCGGGCTGCTGCAGGACGTGCCCCACGTCGTCACCGCCCACTCGCTGGAACCCCACCGTCCCTGGAAGGCCGAGCAGCTCGGCGGTGGCTACCGGTTGTCGTCCTGGACCGAGCAGATGTCGTTCGAGGCCGCCGACGCGGTGATCGCGGTGAGCGCCGGGATGCGCACGGACATCCTGGCGTCCTATCCCGATCTGGACCCGGCGAAGACACACGTCGTCAAGAACGGCATCGACCCCGACGAGTTCTCCCCCGATCACGGCACGGATGTGGTCACCCAGCTCGGGATGGATCTCGACCGTCCCTCGGTGGTCTTCGTCGGCCGGATCACCCGACAGAAGGGCCTGATCCACCTGGTCCGGGCCGCCGAGCACCTGGACCCGGAGACCCAGCTCGTGCTGCTCGCCGGGGCCCCGGACACGCCGGAGATCGCCCAGCAGATCGGCGATGCTTTCGCCCGGGTCCGCGAGACCCGCGGGAACGTCATCTGGATCGAGCAGATGTTGCCCCGCGCCCAGGTCCGCCAGGTTCTGTCGCACGCCACGGTCTTCGCCTGCCCGTCGGTGTACGAGCCGCTCGGCATCGTCAACCTGGAGGCCATGGCCTGCGAGACGGCCGTCGTCGCCTCGGCCGTCGGCGGGATCCCCGAGGTGGTGGTGGACGGGCAGACCGGCTACCTCGTGCCCTACGACCCGGCGCAGGCCGAGGATCCGGTGGCCGTCGCGGAGTTCGAGCGCGGGCTGGCCGACAAGATCAACGAACTCACCCGCGACCCCGGCCAGGCGGCCGCTTTCGGTCAGGCCGGACGGCAACGCTGCATCGACGAGTTCAGTTGGTCCAAGATCGCCGCGGAGACCGTCGACGTCTATCGTCAGGCGATCGCCGTCCACGGGAGCTGAACCGCAGCGGCGGTCAGTCATGAGGTGGCGTGACGCGGAACGGGAGCGCTACCGCGATCGCGAGCACGCTGGGCGGCTGCTGGCCCAGCAGTTGGAGCCGCCGGGTCGGCCGGCCGTGGTGCTGGCGCTCCCGCGGGGCGGCGTGCCCGTGGCGGCCCCGATCGCCGAGCGATGGGAGCTTCCGCTGGCGGTCCTCACCGTACGGAAACTTGGCGCTCCGGATCGACCGGAGCTGGCCATGGGTGCCGTCGCCTCGGTCGGTGATCGGGTGGAACTGTTCCGCAACGATTCGCTGGTGCGACAGCTCGGGGTGAACGACGAGGCCTTCGCCGCCGTACGGGATCGCGAGGTCAAGGAGTTGGCCGAGCGAGTGTCCCGCTTCGGGCAGCCGCCAGAACTCACCGACCGTCACCTGATCGTGGTCGACGACGGGTTGGCCACCGGAGCAACCATGGTCGCCGCCGTCCGGCTGCTCAACGGACTCTCGCCGGCCACCATCACCGTGGCCGTGCCGGTGGCGGCCCGCCAGGCCGTGGCGCTGGTGTCGCGCGACGCCCGCGTCGTCTGCCCTCGGACGCCGGAGCCGTTCATCGCGGTCGGCCAGGCGTACGACGACTTCGAGCAGGTCAGCGACGACGAGGTGCGACGGTTGCTCCGAACGCGCTAGTCAGCGATGGGCGACCGCCAGTTCGGTGCCGCCGGTGAGCCGGACCAGATCTGCGTAGCTCAGCGGGAAGACCGCGTGCGGAATGCCGCCCGCGGCCCACAACTCGCCGTACTGGGCAAGGTCGACGTCGACGACGGTGCGGATCGGGCGCGGATGGCCGACGGGCGCGACCCCGCCGATGGGTTGCGAGGTGTGCTCGCGGACGAAGGCGGCGGTGGCCCGGGTGATACTGCTGCCGAGGAGGGTCCCGAGTCGGTCGGTGTCGACCCGATGGGCGCCACTGGTCATGCACCAGCAGGGGAGCAGCGTCGCCGGTGGTGAAGATCAGCGAGTTCGCGATCGCCCCGACCGGGCAGCCGAGTTGAGCGGCCGCCGCCTGGGCCGTCGGAGCCGGCTCCGGCAGGATGCGAACCCGGCCGGGCACCCCGGCGTCGGCCAGGATCGCGTCCACCGCCCGGCAGGCCGGGTGGTCAGCGGTCATGGCTCGTGCCTCCGGCGGACAGCACAAGGCCCCACGCGCATCAGCGGTGGGGCCGGGCGGCAGTACGGTTGGCGGTCAGCCGACGACCTCTCGCAGAGCACCCGCCAGCTCGGCTGCCTCGTCCGCATTGAGTTCGACCACGAGTCGACCGCCGCCCTCCAGCGGCACTCGCATGACGATCCCGCGGCCTTCCTTGGTGACCTCCATCGGCCCGTCACCCGTCCGCGGCTTCATTGCAGCCATCGTGCGTCCTCATCTCTTGTTCGCGTAAGTCGTGCAGGGGAAAGTATTCCGCATTCGCGGGGAGCCATGCGGGTGGGACCCACCAGTGAGTCGAGGCTAAAGTCCGGCCATGGCCGAGGAGAACGTGATCACGGTGGTCGAGGACGGGGTGGCGACACTCACCTTGAACCGTCCGGAGGCGATGAACGCGTTGGACGAGTCCACCAAGGTGGCGCTGCTCGCGGCCCTGCGACAGGTCGGCAGCGACCGGCGGGCCCGCTGCGTGGTGCTCACCGGAGCCGGTCGCGCGTTCTGTGTCGGTCAGGACCTTCGCGAGCATGCCGACCGGCTGGCCGGAGAGGGTCCCGAGCGGGTCTGGTCCACGGTGCCCGAGCACTACAACCCGATCGCCGAAACGCTGCAGCAACTGCCCAAGCCGGTGATCGCCGCCGTCAACGGGGTGGCCGCCGGCGCGGGCGCCTCGATCGCGTTCCTGGCCGACCTGCGGCTGGTGAGTGAGGACGCGGGCTTCAACCTGGCCTTCACGGGGGTGGGTCTGTCCTGCGACACCGGCAGTTCCTGGACTCTGCCGCGGCTGATCGGGACCACCAAGGCGATCGATCTGCTGTTCCGCCCGCGCACGGTGTCAGCGGCAGAAGCCCTCGAGCTCGGGCTGGCGACCGAAGTGGTTCCGCGGGAGGAGTTCGACGCCCGGGTCACCGCGGTGGCCCGGGAGCTGGCGGCGGGACCGACCCTGGCTTATGCCGCCATCCGGCGCGCCGTGGCCTATTCCGCCGGCCGGCCGCTGACGGACGCGTTGGCCCTCGAAGCGCAGCTGATGCAGCCAGACCGGTTCCTCAGCTGATCATCGCTCGTCCGTCGAGGCGTTCCTGGCCAAGCGCCGACCGACCTTCACCGGGGCGACCTGATCACAGCTAGCGCGGGGCGGTCTGGCAATCCTGAAGATGATCATCGACCAGTCCGACCGCCTGCATCAACGCGTACGCCGTGGTGGGGCCGACGAAGCGGAGGCCGCGAACCTTGAGCTCACGGGCCAAGGCGACCGATTCCGGTGTCGTCGCCGGCACTTCGGCCAGGGTGGCGGGCCGCGGCCGGTCCGGTTGGGCGAAGCGGAGGAAGATCGCCGCGAAGTCGTCCCCCAGCCCGGCCACCACGGCCGCATTGTGGATCGCCGCGTCGATCTTGCTGCGGTTGCGGATGATCCCGGGGTCGTTGAGCAGCCGCTCCACGTCCGCGGGCCCGTACGCCGCGACGCGGCCCGGATCGAAGCCGTCGAAGGCGCGCCGGAAGTTCTCCCGCTTGCGCAGCACGGTCAACCAGCTGAGCCCGGACTGGAACGCCTCCAAGGTGAGGCGCTCGTAGAGGCCCACGACGGTACGGACCGGCCGACCCCACTCGTCGTCGTGGTAGGCGATGTACTCCGGGGTGGACAGCGCCCACGGGCAGCGGAACCGGCCGTCGGGGCCGAGCCTGGGCGTCAGTCACGAGCAGCATCGGCGGCGACGGCCGCCAGCTGGGCCAGGCTGTGCCGGAATCCGGCGCGCATCACGGGCAGGGCGAGTCGAGCCAGGGTCTCGGTGACCGTGCCCCCGGGCAGGTCGAACAGCTCGGTGCAGGAGATCAGCGTTCCCCCATCGGCTTCCGGCTCGAGCCGGAAGACTCCCGGGCCGGTGAAGTACGGGCCGAGGTGCAGGATCTCCAACTCCGCGGCCGCCGGCGATCCGGGGATCGGTGGGGTCCAGCCGGTGACCACGAACCGGTCCAGCAGGCCGATCGGCAGCGGGCCCGCCCGGAAGCCCGAGAGCGCCTCGGCCCGGACGCCCAGGCCGACGCGCGAGGGCGTCATGACCCGGACGGTGGTGAAGGGGATCCAGCGACGCTGGCCCTCCCAGTCGATCAGTTCCGCCCAGACCTTGCTCGGCGGCGCGGGGGCGTGCCCGGTCACTTCCAGCCGGACGCTCACTGCGTCACCGACGTCGGGAGGGCGGCGCAGCTCGGCGATGATCCGGTCCCGCTCGGCGATCTCGCGACCCAACCGTTCCAGCAGATCGTCGACCTGCGCCATCGCGTAACCGCGAAACGTGACGGCGAACTGCACGGCCTCCAGGTCTGCCGCCGTCAGTGGTCGGTCCTCGGGAAGATCTTGGCGGTAGACGTCCCGGATCGGTTCGGCGTTCATCTGCCCCAGCCGGCCGGCGGCGGCCACGGCCGCGACCCCCAGAGCGGCCACCACGACCACGGCAATGAACCACTCCACGCACCGAATCGTGCCACGGCCGCCGGGGCGCTCACTCCGGGCGCTTCGCCGCGGCCCGGCGGGCACGGCCCTCGACCATGACCTGGACGGCCTCATCGACGTCGTCGGTGATCTTGAGCAGGGTCAGATCGGAGGCGGAGATGTAGCCCTCCATCAGCACCGCGTCGGACAACCAGTCGATCAAACCCTGCCAGTAGGCGCGGCCGAAGAGCACGACCGGGAACGAGGTGACCTTCTTGGTCTGGACCAGGACCAGCGCCTCGAAGAGCTCGTCGAAGGTGCCGAAGCCGCCGGGCAGGACGACGAAGCCCTGCGCGTACTTCACGAACATGGTCTTGCGGGCGAAGAAGTAGCGGAAGTTGATGCCCAACGTCACGTAGGGGTTGATGCCCTGCTCGAACGGCAGCTCGATGCCCAGTCCCACGGACTCGCCGCCGGCTTCCATCGCGCCCTTGTTGGCCGCTTCCATGATGCCCGGACCGCCGCCGGTGATCACGGTCAGACCGGCCCGCGCCAACTCGCCGCCGAGACGGACCGCGGCCGCGTAGTGCGGATGATCGGGTGTGGTCCGCGCGGAGCCGAAGACACTGACCGCCGGCCCGAGTTCGGCCAGGGTGCCGAAGCCTTCGACGAACTCCGTCTGGATCCGCAGCACCCGCCAGGGATCGGTGTGGACCCAGTCGGTCGGCCCGCGGCTGTCCAGCAACCGCTGATCGGTGGTGCTGTCCGGCGTGTGGTCCTCGCTGCGGACCACCGGTCCCTGGATGGTCCGGTGCCTCCGATTGCTCGTCGTCACTGCTCGACCCTACGTGCCGGACAGTTATCGTTCGCTCGACCTACCCGACGCTCGCGAACTGGAGCCAGCGGAGCAGGGCGTCGCGGCAGGCGTAGACCTCAGCGGCCGGGCAGAACTCGTCGTCGGCGTGGGCCTTGCTGGGATTTCCGGGTCCGAAGTTGACCGCCGGGATCCCCATCGACGAGAACCGGGCGACGTCGGTCCAGCCGAACTTGGCACTCGCCTCACCGCCGACGGCCGCCAGGAACTCGGCCGCAGCCGGCTGGTCCAGCCCCGGACGGGCGCCGGCGGCGACGTCGGTCACCCGCAGCTCGTAGCCTTCGAGCACCTCGCGGACATAGGCCTCGGCGGCGGCCGCGTCCTTGTCGGGCGCGAACCGGTAGTTGATCTCGAGGTGGCAGCGGTCGGGGATGATGTTGCCGGCAATGCCGCCGGCGATCTGGACGACGTTCAGCCCTTCCCGGTAGACCAGCCCATCGACCTCCACCTCCCGGGCGGCGTAGTCGTGCAGGATCTGCAGCAGCGGCCCGGCGTCGTGGATGGCGTTCTGCCCCATCCACGAACGGGCCGAGTGGGCGGCCCGGCCCATGAGGTCGATCTCCACCCGCATGGTGCCCTGGCAGCCACCCTCGATCCGGGCGTTGGACGGTTCGCAGAGGACCGCGAAGTTCCCGGCCAGGAGTTCCGGGCGTTCCCGGGCGATCCGGCCCAGCCCGTTCAGGTCGGCCGCGACCTCCTCGTTGTCGTAGAAGATCCAGCTGACGTCCCGGGTGGGCTCGGCGACCGCCGCCGCCACCGAGAGCTGGACCGCGACCCCGGCCTTCATGTCACAGGCCCCGCGACCCCAGACCAGCAGCCCGTCGCCGTCCCCCGTGACCCGGCTCGGCACGTTATCCGCGATCGGGACGGTGTCGAGGTGCCCGGCGATCACCACCCGCTCCGGCCGGCCCAGTGTGGTCCGGGCGACGATCACGTTGCCGTCGCGGATCAGCTCCAGATGCCCGTACGGTTCGAGGGAGCTCTCGACCAGATCGGCGATCTCCTGCTCCTGACCACTGACCGATTCGATGTCGATCAGGCGGCGGAGGAGGTCGACGACATCGCCGTCCGGGCGCAGCGGCTCAGGCATGCCCGGCACCCTACCGACTAGGCTTCCGGCATGACTGAGGCCCGTGCCGCTTGGGGCTGGGGGCTCGCGACCACCCATGCCACCGGAGCCCTGGACACCTACTTCCCAGCTCCCCGGCTGGGAGGATTCGGCGGCCAGGACGCCCCGCCGGAGTTGGCGGCCGCCGAGGCCGAGGACCCGGTACGGGCCGTCCGGACCAGATTGGTGCGGATCAATCATCGACCTGGATGCGCCGCCCGCCGACACCGCCGACGCCTACCTCCGGCTCCATCTGCTGAGCTCCCGACTGGCCGCCCCCCGGACGATCAATCTGGAGGGGATCTTCGGCGTCCTGCCCAATGTCGTGTGGACGTCGGCCGGGCCTTGTGCGGTGGCCGAACTTCGAGCAGGTGCGGATCGGTCTACGCGCCCGCGCGCACCTGACCGTGTTCGGCGTGGACAAGTTCCCGCGGATGGTGGACTACGTGCTGCCCAGCGGAGTTCGGATCGCCGACGCCGACCGGGTGCGGCTCGGAGCCCACCTGGCCGAGGGCACCACCGTGATGCACGAAGGATTCGTGAACTACAACGCCGGCACCCTCGGCACGTCCATGGTCGAGGGACGCATCTCCGCGGGCGTCGTCGTCGGTGCGGACTCCGACATCGGCGGCGGGGCCTCGATCATGGGCACGCTGTCGGGGGGCGGCAACCAGGTGATCAGCATCGGCGAACGCTGCCTGCTCGGTGCCAACGCCGGCATCGGCATCTCCCTCGGCGACGACTGCGTGGTGGAGGCGGGCCTCTACGTCACGTCCTCCACCAAGGTCAGCCTGCCGGGCGGCCAGGTGGTCAAGGCCCTCGAACTGTCGGGCCAGAACGGTCTGCTGTTCATCCGCAACTCGGTCACCGGGGCCATCGAGGTCCGGCGCCGGCAGGGCAAGTCGGTCGAGCTCAACGCCGCCCTGCACACGAACTGACGGGACAGGCGAGGATGTCGGCCACCACCCGCGCGGTCGGCGGGCTGCTCGTTGCCACGGTCCTGCTGGTCACCCTGGTCGTCGGCGGCTTCGTCTGGCTGCGCCAGCAGGGGGCGGCGGCTCCCCTCCCCGGTCAGCAGCGGTGCGTGGCCACGGCCGGCGGGCGCTCCGTCGTGCTGGATCTGGACCAGGCGCACTACACCTCGATCATCACCGGGCTGTCGGTCCGGCGCGGCCTGCCGGCCCGCGCCGCCTCGATCGCCATGGCCACGGTGTACCAGGAGACCGGGATCCGCAACCTCGACTACGGCGACCGGGACTCGGTCGGGCTCTTCCAGCAGCGTCCGTCTCAGAACTGGGGCACAGCCGAGCAGATCATGGACCCGTACTACTCGACCGGAAAGTTCTACGACGCCTTGGTCGAAGATCGACGGCTGGCGGCGGGGTGACATCAACGACGTGGCCCAGAAGGTCCAGCGCAGCGGCTTCCCGGATGCCTACAACGACCACGAGGCCGACGCCCGGGTCCTGGCCAGCGTGTTCACCGGCAACTCCCCGGCCGGGCTGACCTGCTTGGAGCGAGCCGGCGCCGCGGGCGATCCCGCCGGCCTGCGCTCTGCCCTGCGCAAGACCCTGGGTCGGGTGGACATCGACGTCTCCGGAAAGACCTTGCTGGTCACCGCCGAGTCGGCCAAGCAGGCGTGGGCGTACGCCCAGTTCGCGGTGGCCAACTCATCCCGCTACGGCACCGTCGAGGTGTCGGTCGGCGACCGGGTGCTGCGGATCGACGGCGCGAGCTTGTCGGAGTGGGGCGTCGGCCGACGCCGCCGTCGCCAAGGACCAGGTCAAGATCACCGTTCGTCTGAGCAGACGCTCGGCCGCGGCGCCGATCCGCTCGTCGGTCGCGGTCAGAGCCACCCTCACGTAGTTCGCCGCGGCCTCCCCGTAGAAGTCGCCGGGCGCGACCAGGATCCCGCGCTCGGCGAGCGAGGCGACCGAGTCGCGTCCCGGTTCGTCGCGGGTGGCCCACAGATAGAGTCCGCCCTCGGAGTGCTCGATCCGGAAGCCGACCGCCTCCAGAGCGGGCCGCAGCAACGTCCGCCGGGACAGGTAGCGACCCCGCTGCTCGGTCACGTGCGCCGAGTCGGCGAGCAGGACCCGCATCGCCTCCTGGACCGGTCGCGGGACGATCATGCCCAGATGCTTGCGGACGCCGAGCAGACCGGCGACCAGGTCCGGATCTCCGGACACGAAGCCGGCCCGGTAGCCGGCCAGATTCGACCGTTTGGACAGCGACAGCACGGCGAGCAGTCCAGTGTGGTCACCACCGCACACCGAAGGGTGCAACACCGACGCGGGCTCGGCCTCCCAGCCGAACTCGCCGTAGCACTCATCGGAGGCCAGCACGGCACCGCGATCGCGGGCCCAGTCGACCCAGCGCCGCAGGGCTTCGGCCGGACAGGATCTGGCCGGTTGGATTGGACGGGGAATTGATCCAGATCAGCGCGGGACGCAGGTCGTCGAGTTGATCGGGATCGGAGGCAGCTGACCGTCGGGCAGCCGGCCACTCGTGCCCCGACGGCGTAGGTCGGATAGGCGGCTGCCGGGTACACCACGGTGTCGGACGAGCCGAGCCCGAGCAGCGTGGGCAGCCAGGCGACCAGCTCCTTGGTCCCGATGACCGGGAGCGTGGCGTCGGGGTCGACCGTCGACCTCCCAGCGGTTGCGGAGATAGGCCGCGATCGCGGCGCGGAGCTCTGGGGTGCCGGCGGTCTGGGGATAGCCGGGACTGTTCGCCGCCGCCGCGAGTTCGTCGAGGGCGATCGCGGGTGTTGGGTCGACCGGGGTTCCGATGGAAAGGTCGACCAATCCGTCCGGATGGGCCTCGGCGCGCTGGCGGGCCGCCCGCAACGTGTCCCAGGGGAAGTCGGGAAGGGAGCGGGCCAGGCTGCTCACCGCTCGCCCTTCGACAAGCTCAGAACGCGCTCGTGTCTTCGTTGCTCACTCGTCGTGCTCTTGGGGAGGCAGGGCCGCGATCAGCGGGTGGTCCTTGTCGATCGCGCCGAGCTTGGCGGCGCCGCCGGGGGAGCCCAGGTCGTCGAAGAAGTCGACGTTGGCGTTGTAGTACTCCTTCCACTCCTCCGGCGTGTCGTCTTCATAGAAGATGGCCTCGACGGGGCAGACGGGTTCGCAGGCGCCGCAGTCGACGCACTCGTCGGGATGGATGTAGAGCATCCGCTTGCCCTCGTAGATGCAGTCGACCGGGCACTCCTCGACGCAGGCGAGGTCCTTCAGATCCACACACGGCTGAGCGATGACGTACGTCACAGCGGTTGCTCCTCTATCTTTCAGTTCTCTATTTCGGTGCTCTTTCGACGTTCTTCTAGTATCGCGCCTGCACCCCTCACCCTGCGAAGGCCCCTCAGCCATGGACCGCTCCCCCGCCCGACGCATCCGGGACCTGGCGCGCGTCGGTGAGCGCTGGGTGATCCGGCATCGGCTTGCCGGACGGATCGGCGACAGACGTGATCGGCTGGATCGAGACGGTCAGCGATCACGAGATCGCGATCCGCAGGACCGGCTCGGGTCTCGAGCGGATCCCGCTCGCTGACATCGTGGTGGTTCGGCGAGCGCCGGCTGCCGCCGGCGGGAGCGATCCACTGCGCACCTCGCCGGCCGATCTGGAGCAGATTGCGCTTCCAGGCTGGCTGGCCCTCTCCGAGCCCCTCGGCGAATGGACGCTGCGGGCAGCCGGCGGCTTCACCGGCCGAGCCAACTCCTGCCTCGCCGTCGGCGACCCCGGGATGCCGTACGGCAAGGCCGCGGGGCGGATCCGCGGATACGCCGCGGAGCACGGCATCCCGGCGTGGGCCCAGGTCGTGACCGGGTCGGAGGAGGAGCAGGGACTGCTCGATCTCGGCTGGCGACCGACCTATGTCCCGACCGAAGTGCTGGTGGCCCGGCTCGGCGACTACCTGGGCCCGAACCTGCCCGATCCGGAGGTGCTGGTCAGCGAGCAGCTGGACACGCCCTGGCAGCGGGCGTACGACGAGAGCCGGCCGAACGAGGCCGACCCGCAGCTGCTCAGGATGATCTTGGACGGTCACCCACCGCGCGCCTTCGCCAGCACTAGGGACGGCGCTGAGGTGTTCGCCATCGCGCGTGGGCACCTTCATCGGGACTGGCTCGGTCTCGCCTCGATCTGGACCCGTGCCGATCACCGCCGACGCGGCTGGTCCCGCAAGCTCATGATCGCAGCGGGCCACTGGGCCGCCCGCCGGGGCGCCCGCAACGTCTACCTCCAGGTGGCGAGCGCCAACACCGAGGCGCTTCGCGCGTACGAGGCGATGGGCTTCCGCCCGCACCATCGCTACGGCTATCTCGCGGCGCCTGAATCGATGCCCTGAGAGATCAGCGCTGTTTGGACCCTCGGCAAGCGTTTGGACCCTCTGCCTTGGGTCCGAACAAGCCGACAGGGTCCAAGGAGCGGCCCCGGAATCAGACGCAGACGACCTGGCTGGTGGGCTTGTAACGCCAGAAGAACTTTTCGGTCTTGACGACCTCGTCGTCGCGATAGAACAGCCGCTCGTAGTTGACATCGAAGCCCTCGACGGCTTCCTGCGGTTCGCAGTCGGCCTTGCTGTCCCGAATCACGGGTCCGGAAGTGAAGTTCGACCGTCGCAGCTTGGAGGACTCGACCTTGTCGTAGGTCTTGGTCGACCAGATCCGGACAGTGATCCTGCCCTGCCGAGCCGAGGTGGCCTCGACCATCCGGGCCTGCACCAGCACTCCGTGTTCCGTGTCGTTCTTGAACCGCAGATCCAGATCGGGCCAGAACAGCGTGGCCTCCCGACCCGCCGGGTAGCGGTTGATGTAGAGGCCGTGAGGGCGATGCTCGACGTCCTCCAGGCCCGCGAAGAACGCGGCGTTGAACGTCGTGGTGGCACTCTGGGACACCCCGCCACCCAGCTCCATCCGGAAGCGACCGTCGCGGATGATGTAGCCCTTGACGTAGCCGTTCTTGCGCGTCCGCTCGCCCAGGACCTTGTTCAGCGAGAACGTCTTACCCGGCAGGACCAAGGTGTTGTTGATCAGTTCGGCCGCGCGGCCGATGTTGTGGTTGCGGTAGGCCGCGTACGGGAAGCGGGTGCTGAACTTGCCGGTCACCTCCTCCACCCCCAGCGCCCTGGCCTCGGCGGTGGTGAACTCGGGCTTCTCGGCGGTGGCGTCGACCGTCGCCTTCCGATCTGCTCCCCGCTCGGACAGCACCGGCTCGACGGCGGCGGCGAGATTCGCCTCGGTGACGGTCACCCCGTTGACCCCGGGCTTGATCTTCGGCTGATTGTCCACGATGGTGATCTTGGCGTCCTTCGGCACGGTCAGGTTGGCGTCGTCCAGCACCGGCTCGGCCGCCTCGTGCAGCTTGGCGGCGTCAAGTTGCGGTGCCAGGGTCCCGTCCCGCGAGATAAAGGTGAGCGCCCCCGCGATCATGGCCGGGGTCAGCTCGAACGACTCGGACTCCGACGCCTGCAGGGTGACCGGACCCGAGACGGCGGGCTCCGCGAAGTCCTTCGCCACCTTGTCGACCTCGGCCGTCGTGATCTCCGGCTCGGTGATCGACGCCGCCGCATCGATCGGCCCGGTCGTGCGCAGGAAGCCGGCCCGGACCCGGTCCACGGTCTCGGGTTGGTCCAGCTGAACCCCGTCCGCGGCCTTGGTCTGCACCACCTTCTCCCCGCGGTAGCTCAGCGTCGCGTCCTCAGGCCGCTCGTTGACCTTGTCGGCCAATGCCGCGATCGCCGCCTCGAGTCGGGGTCGGTCGACCGTGATCACCGCATCCACTGCGGCCCCGCCGGTCAGGACAAGCCAGATGTGCCGCGGGTCGAAGCTCCTGCCGCCACCGGCATTGGCGACACTGGCCTGGACGTCGACGCCCAGTCCGGCGTCGACCGGATCGATCTCCGCCCTCTTGCCGTTGACCGTGATCACGACCGGCGCCTCGGCGCGCGGGCCGAGGACGGAATCGAGCTTGCGCTCAGCTTCGGCGGCGGGAAGGCCGCCCACCGCGATGCCGGCGACCACCGCGTCCTTGGGCAACCGGTCACCGGCCATGAAGTACCCGATGAGGTACGCCGCGACTCCGGCGACCAGCACGAAACCCGACACGAAGATCGCCGCGAGTTCGAGGAAGCCGGGCTGCCAGTTCGAGCTGGTGGGTTCGGTCTCACTCACGAGAACATTCCTGGATCGAGTGCGTCACGTGGTGTGCGGCCCACGTTGTAGGAGCCCTGATAGTACGACAGCGGCGGCTTCGGCGCAGCTTCACGACTGGTAGCTACCAGCTCGCCGACCAAGATGGTGTGATCACCGCCGTCGTAGGCCGCGAAGGTCCGGCAGTCCATCCAGACCAGGCAACCGGTCAACACCGGAGCCCCGGATTTCGGCGCCGGAACATGATCGACGCCGTCGAACTGCGTCGCCAGGGAGCGCCCGCGCCGGGAGAAGTGCCGAGCAAGCGGCGCCTGGTCCGCGGCGAGAATCGAGACCGCCCAGCTGCCCGCCGCCAACACGGCGTCGTGGAACCGGCTGGCGTGACCGACACAGACCAGGATCAGGGGCGGCTCCAGCGAGACCGAGGACACCGCGGTGGCGGTCATGGCGTGCGCCTGCCCCCCGCTGATCGCCGTCACCACGGTGACGCTGCTGGAGAAATGGCCCATAGCGTGCCGCAGGGCCTCCGCGGTTCCAGGTACTCCGTCGGCGACCGGCTCGTCCGTCACGGTCCCGACAGGCCGGCGAAGAGGTCATCGGCCCAGCCGTCCGCAGCGGGGAACGGCTCCCCAGCGGCGAGACGGTAGTACTCGTGCGACCACATCCGATTTCCCAGGATCGGCTCTGCGGCGAAGAAGAACCCGTCGGGGGTGATCTGGGTGGCGTGAGCCCGCATCGCGTTCAACTTCTGCTGCACCCAACCGGTGCCGTCGATCGCCACGTCGATAACCGAATCCTCCGACACCATCGGCGGCATCTCGCCGTCCGGATCGAAGCCTTCGAAGGTCTTGGTGTCCCCCGCCGCGCGAAGCGCCCGGATTCCCTCTCGCATCCGGGACGCACTGCTGGTGTTCCACAGCACTCGTGAGACGGTCCAGGGCTCACCCAGATCGGGCCGATAGCTGGCGACGCCGGCCAGCAGATAGCCGTACATGGCCACCCGGTGCGCCTGGATGTGGTCGGGATGCCCGTATCCCCCGAACTGGTCGTAGGTGGTCAGCACCTGCGGGCGGCGGGAACGTATCACCGGCACCAGTTCGTTGGCGGCCTCCAACAGATCCGCGGTCCAGAAGATGCCGGCGCGCAGCACGTCCCTGGGGATCGCCCGGCGGCTCTCGCTCCACGCCATCCCCGAGTCACGGAAGTGCCCGTCCCCACCCAACCGGAGAAAGTCGGTGACGCCGAGGTGCTCCATGGCCAGCTTCAACTCACCGAGCCGGTGCTGTCCGAGCTCGTCCGATGCTTCGGCGGCGAGATGAGTGAGGTCGTCGACGAGCACCTCCCCCTCCTCCCCGAGGGTGCAGGTCACCAGCGTGACCGCTGCGCCCTCGGCGACGTAGCGCGCCATGGTCGCGCCATTGCCGATGGATTCGTCGTCGGGATGCGCGTGCACCAGCAGCAGACGGCGGCCGCCAACAGCGTCGTTCGGATTCACAGCGGCGAGCTTACTTCCCTGTCACACCACGACCCGCGGCTCGGCGAAGTGGCAGGCCGAAGGATGATCACCGCGTCCGTCATCACGCAGGACGAGCAGGGGCTCCTCGTCGGTGCAGATCTGCTCGGCCTTCCAGCAGCGGGTGTGGAAACGGCAGCCGCTCGGCGGGTTGGCCGGGCTCGGCACGTCCCCGGTGAGCACGATCTGCTCTCGCGCGTCGCGCAGCGTCGGATCGGGTACCGGCACCGCCGACAGCAGGGCCTGGGTGTACGGGTGGGTGGGCCTGCCGTAGATCTGGTCCTCGTCGCCCAGCTCGACCATCTTCCCGAGATACATCACCCCGACCCGATCGGAGATGTGTCGGACGACGGACAGGTCGTGGGCGATGAAGACGTACGCCAGCCCGAATTCCTGCTGGAGATCCCCGAGGAGGTTCACGACCTGGGCCTGCACCGAGACGTCCAACGCCGACACCGGTTCGTCGCAGACGATCACCTTCGGGTTCAGGGCCAACCCGCGGGCGATCCCGATCCGCTGGCGCTGACCGCCGGAGAACTGGTGTGGATAGCGGTTGATGTGCTCCGGGCTGAGCCCGACCAGCTCGAGCAGCTCCTCCACCCGCCGGCGGCGGCCGCCCTTGGGCAGCACGTCGGTGTGGATCTCGTACGGCTCGCCGATGATGTCGCCCACCGTCATGCGCGGGTTCAGCGACGTGTACGGGTCTTGGAAGACGATCTGGATGTCCCGGCGCAACTTGCGCATCGAGGCACCCTTCTGGGCGTAGACGTCGACGCCGTCGAAGGTCAGCTTGCCGGCCGTCGGCTCCTCGAGCCGCATCAGCATCCGGCCCAGCGTCGACTTGCCACAGCCCGACTCGCCGACAATGCCGAGCGTCTCGCCCTTGTGCAGGTCGAAGGACACCCCGTCCAGGGCTTTGACATGGCCGACGGTGCGCCGCAGGACGCCGGCCTTGATCGGGTAGTACTTGACCAGGTTCTCGGCCTGCAGGATCACCTCACCGCTCATTCGCCACCACCCCCATCGCCGCCTCCTCCAGTCATGTGGCCCTCAGTCCGCATCGCCCCGAAGTCGTCCCCGACGCGGGCCGGCCTGCGCCGGCCGGTACAAGTCATCCTCCGCCGTCAGCGGATCGATCTCGTGGGTAACGGCCGCCTCGCCCGCCATCACCTGCTCGGAGAAGTGGCAGGCCGACATCCGATGATGTGCCACCTCCCGCAGGGGTGGCGGCGGGTCGTGCTCGCAGACCTCCTGGGAGTACTTGCAGCGTGGGTTGAACGGACAGCCGGGCGGGATCTTCGTCAGGTTGGGTGGCAGTCCGCCGATGGCCGACAGCTGTTGTCCCTTCTGGTCCAGCCGAGGGATGGACTCCAGCAGCCCTTTGGTGTACGGGTGGGCCGGCTTGGCGTACAGCGGGAAGATGTCGCCCTGTTCGACGATCCGGCCGGCGTACATCACGGCGATCCGGTCAGCGACGTCGGCGACGACGCCGAGATCGTGGGTGATCAGGATCAGGCCCATCTGTCGCTCGTCCTGGAGCTCCTTGAGCAGCTTCATCACCTGCGCCTGCACCGTGACGTCCAGCGCCGTGGTGGGCTCGTCGGCGATCAGCACCGCCGGGTCCAGCGCGATGGCCATGGCGATCATGATCCGCTGCCGCATGCCGCCGGAGAACTGGTGCGGGAAGGCCTTCACCCGCTGCTTGGCGGCGGGGATCTGGACCCGCTCCATCAGCCGCACCGCTCGCTCGAGCGAATCGGACTTGTTCATGCCGCGGTGCTGGCGGAACATCTCGGCGATCTGCCAGCCGACCGGGAACACCGGATTCAGTGAACTGAGCGCATCCTGGAAGATCATCGAGATCTCCGGGCCGCGGATCTCGCGGCGCCTCTCCTCGGGAATCTTCAGGATGTCGGTGCCGCAGTAACGGATCTCCCCGCCGGTGATGTAGCCGGGCGGGGTGTCGAGGATGCCCATGATCGCCTGGGCCGTGACCGACTTGCCGGAACCGGACTCCCCCAGGACGGCGACCGTCTCGCCCTCCCGGAGAGTGAGGTTGACTCCGTTGATGGCTTTGGCCACGCCGTAGCGGGTGCGGAACTCGACGAACAGCTCGTCGACCTCCAGCAGCATGCCGTCCTGGGCCTGCCAGGTGCTGCTCGACGTCATGGTCTCCACGCGCGAGGTGGTGCTCATCGGCGGGTCCTCCTCATCGCAGTTTGGGATCGAGAGCGTCGCGAATCACGTCGCCGAGCATGATGAACGCCAGCACGGTGGCCGACAAGAAGATGCTCGGGAAGATCAGCATGTGCGGCGCGGCCCGGATCAACCCGATGCCGGAGGCCTCCGAGATCTGGATGCCCCACGAGATGGCCGGCGGCTGGAGCCCGATCCCGAGGAACGACAAGGTGGCCTCGACCGAGATGTAGGCCCCGAGATTGATGGTGGAGACCACGATCACGGACGCGAGGGAGTTCGGGCAGGATGTGCGAGGTGATGATGCGGCCCGGAGGCGCGCCGAGCGCCCGGGCCGCCTGCACGTAGTCGTTCGGCTTCACCTGGAGCACGCTGGAGCGCATCAGGCGCATGATCGACGGCCAGCCGAGCAGGCCCAGCACGAGGGCCACCTTGCCGACCACGATGATGAAGGGGGTCTCGAGATCACTCGGGAACACGTACAGGAACAAGATCCCGCCGAGCAGTAGGGGAATACCCAGGAAGATCTCGCCGACCCGGCTGAAGACGGAGTCGACCCAGCCGCCGCGATAGCCGGCGATGATGCCGACGAAGGATCCGAGGATCAGGGTGAAGAGGGTGGCGAAGAGCCCGACCATGATCGAGGCCCGGGCCCCGTAGATGGTGCGGGCGTAGACGTCGTAACCCTGGCTGTCCCGACCGAACCAGGCGTCCGCCGACGGCGCCTCGCGCGCCTTCGCCAGGTCGGCGAAGTAGGGATCGGTCGAGGTGAAGAGTTGCGGAACCGCCGCCATCAGCGACGAACAGGGCGATGAGCGCCGCCGAGATCCAGAACATCGGCCGCCGTCGCAGTTCGTTCCAGGCGTCGCTGCCGAGGGATCGCGCCCTCTCGCCCTTCTCCGGCGGCGCGAGCGCGCCCTCCGGTCCGCCGGTCGGGTCGTCGTGATCGGCACAACGGAATCGGTGCTCATGCGCTGGTTCCCGGGTGGTATCAGTCATGAGAGATCCTCGGATCCAGGAAGCCGTACAAGACATCGACCAGCAGGTTGACGAGCAGGTAGATCAACACCAGCACCGTGATGGTGGCGACCACGGAGGTGCCGTCCTTCTGGCCGATGCTGCGGTACAGGAAGTTGCCGATGCCGTTGATGTTGAAGATGCGCTCGGTGACGATCGCGCCGCCCATCAGGGCCCCGACGTCGATGCCGATGTAGGTGACGACCGGGATCAGCGAGTTGCGCAGGGTGTGCACGCCGACGGTCCGCCGGTTGGTCAGGCCCTTCGCCTTCGCCGTCCGCACGTAGTCGGTCCGCAGGTTGTCGGACAGGTTCGCCCGCATCAGCCGGGCGATGTAGGCCAGCGAGGCCGAAGCCAGCACGAAGGCCGGCATGATCAACTGGTACCAGGTGCCCTGCGTGGCGGTGACCGGGAACCAGCCCAGCCGAACCCCGAAGATGAGCTGGGCCACGCTGCCGATCACGAAGATCGGGATGGAGATCAGGAACAGCGTGCTGACGGTGACCAGGTTGTCGATGAACTTCCCTCGGCGGATGCCGGCCAGCACCCCGGCGGTGATGCCGATCACGCTCTCGATGATGAGGGCCATGAAGCCGAGCTTGAGGGTGGTGGGGAACCTCGCCAGTAGTTCGTCGGAGACCTTGTTCCCGAAGAAGTTCGTTCCGAGGTCACCTTGGATCAAGCCGCCCATGTAGAGCAGGTACTGGACAACGAGCGGCTGGTCGAGGTTGTACTCCTTGCGGAACGCGGCGACGTAGGCCGGCGGGCAGGCCCGCTCCCCGCAGCGACCGACGGTCGGGTCGCCGAGCGCGAAGACCGCGGCGTAGATGATGAACGTGACGCCGATGATGACCGGGATCATCTGCAGCAGCCGCCGGATGATGTACTTGCCCACCCCGAACTCCTCTCGTCAAGGTTGCGGAAGAGCTTCCTGGACGAAACATAGCGTCGGCCCGCCGGAAATGCTCCGGCGGGCCGACACTTTCAGCGTTGTTTCACGCGCTCGTCGCTCACTTCACCTTGATTGCCGAGAAGTCCAGCACGCCGAAGGCGTTCACCTTGACGTCGGTGACCTTGTCCGACCACACCGCGGTCGTCTTCGGGTACCACAGCGGAGCCGACGGGAAGTCCTCGGCCAGCAGCGCCTCCGCCTGCTGGTACAGGCTATTGGCCTCGTCCGGGTTCGGTCGCCGCCGCGGCCTTCCCGTTCAGCTCGTCGAACTTGGGGTTCTCGTACCGGCCCCAGTTCGAACCCGGAGGCCAGGCACCCTTGGCGTAGAGCGGCACCAGGAAGTTCTCGATCGACGGGTAGTCCATCTGCCAGCTGGCCCGGAAGATGCCCTTCAGCTCGTTGGCGTCGATCTTCTTCTGGAAGGTGGCGAAGTCGACGGTCGGCACCGCGACGCACTCGATGCCCAGGGTGTTCTTGATGGAGTTGCAGACCGCTTCCGACCAGGCCTTGTTCGGCGAGTCGGCGTTGTAGGTCATGGTCAACGTGCCCTCGTACCCGCCGGCCGCCTCGAAGGCCGCCTTGGCCGCAGCCGCGTCGAACTTGCAGGAGTCGCCACACTGCGTCGGCCTTGTAGCCGTCCACCACCGGTGAGACCCAGCCGGTGGCCGGGGTGACCGTGTTGGACCAGATCTGCTTGGTGATCAGATCGCGGTCGATGGCCCGGGAGATGGCCTTGCGCAGCTCGACGTTGTCCTTGCAGCTGCGGATCGGCGGAGGAGAACCAGATCCAGCTGATCCGGCCGGACTCGCGTTGGGACCAGCGGTCCGGGAAGTCGCTCTGGAAGGCGTCGCCGACGAATTGGTCCTGCGGGATGTTGCTCTCGTCGATGTAGTCCAGACTGCCGGCCACGGCGTCGGCGTAGGCGGCCGCCGGGTCCTGGTAGATCCGGAAGGTCAGCTTGTCGACGTTCGCCGTGGTCAGCACCGGAGTAGTCGGCGAACTTCGAGAGCACGAACTCGGTGGTGCTGACCGAGTCGATCTTGAACGGCCCGGCGCCGATCGGCTTCTTCTCGAAGGCCTTCGGGTCCGTGAAGAAGGAATCGGGCATCGGCGCGAACGCCGAGTAGCCGAGCCGGACCGGCAGGTTGGACACCGGCTCCGAGGTCTGGATGGTGAAGGTCTGTGTCGTCGACGACCTTCAGCCCGGACATGGTCTCGGCCTTGGGCTTCTGCTTGCAGTCCTCGTCGGGGCACTGCACGTCGGCGTAGCCGGCGAACGGCTGGTAGAAGTAGCTGCCCTCTTGGCCGTTGGGTCCGTAGGCGGTGTAGTTCCAGGCGTCGACGAAGTTCTTCGCCTTGACGTCGGTGCCGTCGTGGAACTTGTACGGCTTCAGCTTGACGGTGAAGGTCTTGTTGTCGGTGGTCTCGATCGACTCGGCGATGTCGTTCTCGGGTGCGGCGTTCTCGGTGTTGTACTCCACCAGCTTCGCGGTCATGGCGTCGATGATGTCGCCGCCACAGGTCTCGCTGGTGTTGCCCGGAATCAACGCGTTCTTCGGCGTGCAGCCGGCGACGGTGATCTCACCGCCGGTCTGGCCACCTTCGCTCGTGGCCGGCGTTGGGGTTCCGCCGCCGCCGCACGCGGTCGCCACCAGAGCGATCGTCGTCAGTCCGGCGGCGAGGGTTGCGCGAGTTCTTCCTCGCATAAAAGTCCTCCTCCAAGGGGTTGCGCCCGAAACGGCCGAGCGCGTTGACTGTGAGCAAGCGCAAGCGTCCGCCCACAAGTAAGGCAGTTACACAGTTCTAGGTCATCGAACTTACAACCGCAACTCTTGGTGGCCAGCCCGGCTAACACGCAACATGATTGTGACCTGAACCGGGTTGGCGTGGCATCCGTTGCGTCTGGAGTCAAGATCCGGCGATGCCGCTCCCGGAAAATCGAGCCCGGCTCTCGGTCGCCCGACGCAGCTTGTCGGTGCCGTCGACGATCGATCGGCGGAGCGGAGCGGCCAGCTCGGCGGCCGTCAGACAGGCCTCGGCCCGAGCCAGGATCTCCGGTTCAGAGTGCGGCAGCGGGTAGGCGAAGAGGGCAACCTGACCCAACGCCCAGCCGGAGCGGAAAGCTCGCGGTGGCGGGGATCTCGTCGAAGTAGCGTTCGGCGTAGGCGGCGCACAGTTCGGACTGGGAGGGCTGGAAGAAGCCTCGCGCGGTGGCGTACAACTCGTACGCGCTCAGCTCCGACGGGTTCATCAGCAGACCGCCAGGCGTCGTCCTTGGCCTGCGGCTCGGGTCGGGCGGCGCGAGCCTCGGCGGCGTGGGTCCGTCCCGCAGCCGTGGGATCCCGGCGAAGCTGATCCTCGATCGTGCCGGGATCCGCCACCCAGCACCGCCAGCCGGTGCACGATGGCCCAGGCCGAGTTCGGTGTCCAGCACCAGGCCGGGCGGAAGCTCGCGCCGGTCGAGCCACGCCGACAACTCGCTCGACATCCGCCGCGGCGGCGATGACGAACCGGAAGACGGCCAGTTGACGGTCCGAGCCGGCCTCGGCGTCGTCCAGCAGACGGCCTGCGACGAGCCGGACCTGGGCCAGGGCCGGCGCCCGCTCGTCCGGGGCCGTGAACGGGCCGCAGAGCTCGTCGACGGCGAACCGCAGCAGGGAGCGGACCACGACCTCGGAAGGCTCGGACTGCACCAGGTCGAGCAGTCCCGGCAGGGCCAGCCGAGGGTCCAGGTCGCCGTCGCGGACGGCATCCCGGGCCGCGTTGGCGATCACCACCCGGGTCGCCGGCGAATTGATGCCGCGCGCCACGGCGAACACCTGCGGCCAGGTCCGGTCACCGAAGCGGATCTTGGCCCAGGTCTCGTCCTCGGCGTCCGGTACGACGAGCGCGGCCCTCGGGTGGACCTCGACCGCAGCCACGGGCTCGGTCATGGTGACGCTGCTCAGTCCAAGCTCCTGCCCGGTCGCCGTCGAAGCTCCCGACCTGCAGGGTGTGCGGGCGAACACCATGGACGTTCGGACCGGCGTGCGGGGCGCGACGCAGTTCCGACCCGGTCACCGTGAGGGTGTCCATCCCGGAGGTGCGCAGCCACACCTCGGCCCAGGCGTCGAGCTCTTACCGCGCCCGCGCGGGTCCAGGCCGCGATCAGGTCGGCGAAGGACGCGTTGCCGTACGCGTGGGTGCCGAAGTAGTCGCGCAGTCCGGCGAAGAAGACCTCATCCCCGACGTAGGCCGCCAGCTGTTTGAGCACCGCGGCGCCCTTGGCGTAGGAGATGCCGTCGAAGTCCTGGAGGGCCGCGAGCGCGTCGACGGCGCCGTTGCCGGCCACGGGGTGGGTGGACGGGCGCCTGATCGGCGACCGAACCCCAGTCCTTGCGCAGGATGCCGAATTCGGTCCACAACGGATAGCGGGTGGCTTCGTCGCAACAGCGGTGGGCCAGGTATTCGGCGAACGACTCGTTCAGCCACAGATCGTCCCACCAGCTCATGGTGACCAGGTCTCCGAACCACATGTGAGCCATCTCGTGGGCGACCACGCCGGCCCGGGCGGCCCGGTCGGCGGCGGTGGCGCGCGACCGGTAGATGAACTGATCCCGCAGCGTGACACAACCGGGGTTCTCCATCGCGCCGGCGTTGAAGTCGGGCACGAAGGCCTGGTGATACTCCCCGAAGGGGTAGGGAATCCCGAAGACGCGGTGGTAGTAGTCGAAGCTCGCCTTCGTGACCTCGAACAGGTCGGCCGCCTCCGTGTCCAGGTGCTCGGCGAGTGAGGCTCGCACGTGCAGGCCGAGCGGGATGTCGAGCCCGTTGACCGAGTGCCGGTCGTACTTCGAGGCGTACGGGCCGGCGACCAGGGTGACGAAGTAGGTCGACAACGGCGCAGCGGGGACGATCCGCCAGCGACCCGGTCCGGTCTGGGTGCTCGGCCCGTTCCCCAGCACGGTCCAGTCCTGCGGCGCCTGCACCTTCAGCTCGTAAGTGGACTTGAGGTCGGGTTGGTCGAAGCAGGCGAACCAGCGCGGCCCGGCGTTGAGGAAGGACATGGCGTAGAGGTAGCTGCGGCCGTCGACCGGGTCGACGTGCCGATGCAGGCCCTCACCGTCGTCGGAATAGGCCATCCGACCTCGGACCGTGACCGAGTTGTCCGGCCGGAGGTCGGGCAGCGGGATCCGCCCCGCGACCCACGTCGCCGGATCCAAGGGGTGTCCGTTGAGTTCGACCGCTTCCAGCTCGGCGCCGGCGAATTCCAGGAAGGTTTCACTGCCGGGCTCCGACGTGCCGAACGTGATCGTCGTCTGGGAGCCGAACGTCGGTCCGGGATCCGTCAGGTCCAGCTCGATGGTCGTGTGTGCGACGCGAAGTTGCCGGCCGCGCCGTTCGGCTTCGCTTCGCTGCAGGCTGGGAGCTTCGGTGTCGGTCGCGGGCATGGCGTGCAACCCTAGCCGGAACGTTCGGCGCCGTCGGGGGACTCCAGCAGGACCACCGCGCTGGCGCTCACCGCGAGGCCCTCGCCCTCCGGTCCGACGCCGTCGTTGGATCGGGCCTTGACCGAGATCCGCTCCGGCTCGACGCCCAGGGCGTCGGCCAGGTTGGTTTGCATGGCGGCCAGGTACGGGCGGAGCCGGATGGTTCCCAGGACCACGAAGCTGTCCAGATTGTTGACCCGGTAGCCGGCTCCGGCGACGGTGGCGGCGAACGTGCTCACGAAGTCGAGGCTGCGGGCGTCTTCGGCGTCGGGGTCATCCTCGGGGAAGTGCGTGCCGAGGTCACCGTCGGCGATCGCGCCGGCCATCGCGTCGATCACCGCGTGGCTCAACACGTCACCGTCGGAGTGCGTGTCGAATCCGACGTCGGCCGAGATGACGACCCCGCCGAGCACCAGTCGTCCGCCGGCCACCAGCCGGTGCAGGTCGTGACCGAGTCCAACTCTCACGCCCGTTGGTGGCCGATTCATATCGGTGAGGCTAGAGGATGGTCGGGTGATCACTCGCCCTGAGCTGACTGTTCGCCCGCTGGGCCCCGACGATGCTGAGGCGTCCCGCCGCCTCGGCTTCGAGGCCTTCGGCATGCCAACGGCGCCGCCGACCGAGACCGCCACGCTCGACGCGCCAGGTCGGAACTTCTGGGGAGCGTTCGACGGCGATCGGCTGGTCGCGAAGCTGGCCGACCGCGAATACCAGTCCTGGTTCGGCGGGGCGGAGGTGGCCACGTCGGGGATCGCCGGGGTGACCGTGGCGATGGAGCATCGAGGTCGCGGCGCGCTCACCCCGCTGTTCGCCGCCGCGCTGGACGCCGCGTCGGACCGCGGGGCGGCGATCTCCACCCTGTTCCCGAGCGCTCCGCGGATCTATCGGCGCTTCTCCTACGAACTGGTCGGGGACTACGCCACCATCCAGATCCCCACCGAGTTGCTGACCGGGGTTGCCTCACCCACGACCGAGATCGGGCTGCGCCGGGCCACCGCGGCCGACTTCGGGGCGATCGACGCGATCTATGCAACCTGGGCGGCGCGCGCAGAACGGTCCGCTGACCCGGCAGGGGGTGTCCTTCCCAGCAACGGCGGAGGAGTACATCGCCAGTTTCGATGCGGTGACCCTGGCGGTCGACGGCGCGGGGCAGGTGGTCGGCTTCGCCTCCTGGGACCGCGGCCAGGGGTACCGGTCGGACGCGAATCTGGAGGTGTCGGATCTGCTGGCCCTCAGTGCAGACGGCTACCGCGCGCTGCTGCGGGGCCTCGGCAGCTTCAGTAGCGTCACCGGCCACACCAGGATCGACACGTCGGGAGACGACGTGGCCCGACTGTTCCTCCCCGTTCTGCGCTGGGAGGTGGCCGCCTCGGATCCGTACATGCTGAGTCTGCTGGACCTTGGGAAGGCGATCGAGGCGAGACGGTTCGCCGCGGGGCTGCGGGCGGACCTCGGGTTTCGGGTCGTGGGTCATTTTCTGGCTCGCGTCAATGGCGACTACCGGCTGGCGGTCGAGGACGGGCACGCGACGTGCCAACGCGGGGAGTCGAGCGGTCCGGTGCTCGAGGCTCGCGGACTGGCGCTGCTCTACGCGGGGGTGCAGTCGACGGCGAATCTCCGCTTCGCCGGATTGCTGAGGGGTGGGACGCGGTCCGACGACGAGCTCCTGGATGCCCTGTTCGCCGGCCGGCAGTTCCACATCCGGGACTACTTCTGAATCCCCGGGCTCCGAGCCTGTCGGTCGTGCCCTGAGCCGGTCGAAGGGCTGGCAGTCAGCGGGGTGCGATCCAGAGGTATTCGAAGCGCCACAGGGGAAGCCGTCGGTAGCGGCCGCCCGGGAGCTCGAACTCCAGCAGTGTTCGGTTGTGACTCCAGCTCATGTTCGGGTCGGCCAGGCGCACCGTCGGTCCACCGGCCCGGGTGGTGATGGCGTACGTCCGGTGCAGGACGACATCGAATCCGCTGCGGATCCAGTCGTACGGGGACGCGTCGAAGCCATAGCCGAGCAGCGCGAAGGTGCCGCCTGGTCGGAGCACCCGGCTGACCTCGACCAGGGCGCGCGCCGACTCGACGTGGTGCAACACCATGATCATGGTGATGGCGTCGACCGACGCCGAAGCGAACGGCAGGGCTTCGGCCGACGCCAGGAGGTAGTCAACGCCGTCCGGTTCGGAGGGCAGAACCGCCGGGTCCAGCTCGACACCGACCACTCGCCGGGTGGACCTGCGCAGATAGCGGGCCAGCGTGCCGTCACCGCAGCCCACGTCGAGGACCACCAGCGCGTCGGCCGGGATGGCCGCGGCCACCCTCGGGTAGTAGTGCGAGTTGTGGTTCCAGCGGGACGCGAACGGGTGCGAGTTCAGCACCGCGGACCTCGCTGCTCAGACGTCGGCAGCAACACCCAGGCGCTCCGCAGCGACCAGCAGCCGTCGATCCCGAGTCCACAGTCGGACGCCGGCGTCGATGCGTGCGGCTGCCAGGAGATGGGCGTCGACCAAGCCGAGGCCTGCGCCGTACAGGGAAAGAGCCTCGATCATCGCCAGAACTTCGGCGTGGGTGGCGGCCAGTGTGCTGGGCAGGTTCATCAGCAGATCGAGGACCGACCGGCGATCCCGGAGCGATCCGAGCGCCAGCTCGCCGATGACCATCGGATGCGTACAGACGACGGCTTCATCCAGCTTCTCGAACAACTGGGCGTCGAAGCTTCGCAGATGATCGATCCAGACAGAGGTGTCGACCAGGATCACTCCGGTTGCCGACTACGGGTGGGGGCGGACGCTTCCGGGTCACTGCCCCCGAGGCGCGCGAGCCGGCGGGAACTCTCTCGGGCGATCAGTGCTTCGAGACCGAGGCGGACCAGCGCCGACTTCTCCGTCCGGCCGGTGAGCTCTGCCGCCTTGAGAATCAGGTCTTCATCCAAGTTGAGAGTGGTCCGCAAGCCGACCTCCTACGTGGGGATACGCGGATAATAGCATCATTCGATGCTGACATTCGTGGCCACGACGCGAACCCTCAGACGTTGAAGCGGAACTCGACCACGTCGCCGTCGGCCATCACGTAGTCCTTGCCCTCCAACCGGACCTGGCCCTTGGCGCGGGCCGCCGCGATGGAGCCGGCGGCGACCAGGTCGTCGAAGGAGACCACCTCGGCCTTGATGAAGCCCTTCTGGAAGTCGGTGTGGATGACGCCGGCCGCCTGCGGGGCGGTGGCGCCGCGAGGGATCGTCCAGGCCCGGGACTCCTTCGGTCCGGCGGTCAGGTAGGTCTGGAGCCCGAGCGTGTCGAAGCCGACCCGGGCCAGCACCTCGAGCCCGGACTCGCTCAGGCCCATGTCGGCCAGGAACTCGTGCGCCTCCTCGGTGCTCATCTCGGTCAGTTCGGATTCGATCTTGGCGTCCAGGAAGATCGCCTCCGCCGGGGCCACCGCGGCCCGCATCCGATCCAACAGGTCGGCGTCGGCGAGTTCTTCGGCGTCGCAGTTGAACACGTACAGGAAGGGCTTGGCGGTGAGCAGGAACAACTCCCGCAGCGGCTCCCGGTCCAGTCCGGCGGCGAAGACGGTCCGGCCCCCGTCCAGCACGGCCTGGGCCTCGCGTACGGCGTCGAGAGCGGCGGCGCGGTCCTTGTGCAGGCGGGCCTCCTTCTCCAGCCGGGGCAGCACCCGATCGATCGTCTGCAGATCAGCCAAGATCAATTCGGTGTTGATCGTTTCGATGTCGCCGGCCGGGTTGACCGCGCCGTCCACGTGGCTGACATCGGGGTCGGAGAACACCCGCGTCACCTGGGCGATCGCATCCGCCTCACGGATGTGGGACAGGAACGCGTTCCCCATCCCCTCACCGGTGCTGGCTCCCCGGACGATGCCCGCGATGTCGACGAAGCTCACGGTGGCCGGAACCGTCCGTTCGGACGAGAGAAGTCGAGCCAGGACGTCCAGGCGCGGATCGGGCACCCCGACCACTCCGACGTTGGGTTCGATGGTCGCGAACGGGTAGTTCGCGGCCAGGACGTCGTTTCGGGTGAGCGCATTGAAGAGGGTGGACTTGCCCGCATTGGGCAGTCCGACGATGCCGATGGAAAGAGCCACGAAGGAGCAGCCTAGTAGCCTGTCGCCCCCATTCCTTGAGGTTTGGCGGCGTCCGGGTGCGTGCATCGCAAGGCCGACGAGGAAGGGCTACCGGGTCGTACCGCGACCGAGGAGAACGCAGCGAGGTGCGTGCCGGGGCGTCGCGAAACGCTCAAGAGATGGGGGCGACAGGCTACTTGAGGGACGGCTGAAGCTCAGCCGCCAGGAAAGCGGTCATGGCCGCCGCCAGGTCGGGCAGGTCCTGCGTGCCGGCCAACTCCCGTGCTGAATGCATCGACAGCAACGGCGGCCCGACGTCCACGGTGACGATCCCGAGCCGAGTGGCCGTCAGCGGTCCGATCGTCGACCCACAGGGCAGGCTGTTGTGCGAGACGAACTCCTGAGTCTCCACCCCAGCCGCGCGGCAGGCCCGCCGCCACAGGGCCGCCCCGACCGCGTCGGTGGCGTAGCGCTGGTTGGCGTTGATCTTGAGCAACGGGCCGGCGTTCAGCAGCGGGCGATTCGTCGGATCGTGCCGGGCGGCATAGTTGGGATGGACGGCGTGCCCGGTGTCCGAGGACAGGCAGACCGACGCCGCTCGCGCCCGGCTGTGCGCCTCGAAGTCGCCACCCAATCCGGCCGTGATCCGCTGCAGCAGGTCGGCCAGGGCGGGCCCGGAGGCGCCCGAGCGCGAGGCGCTACCGACCTCCTCGTGGTCGAAGGCGGCCAGCACCGTGATCAGTGAACTGTCGGTCCGGTCGATCAGGGCGGTCAGCGCCGCGTGCACGCTACTCAGGTTGTCGAGTCGGCCGGAAGCGAAGAACTCGTCCTCCGGGCCGAAGATCGTCGGCGGCGCGGTATCGAACGTGACCAGGTCGAAGCCGAGGACGTCGCCGGGCGGGCGATCGGCGACTTCGGCGACGTAGTCCAGCACGCCGCCGGAGCGCGGTGAGGTTCCCCAGACCGGCGTGGTCTGGAACTGCCTGTCCAGCTTCAGTCCCTCGTCGTTGACGCTCCGATCGAGATGGATGGCCAGTTGCGGGATCCGCATGATCGCACCGGTCCGCACCCGCAGCTGCTCACCGTCGGCCAGGATCAAGCGCCCGGCCAGGCCCAACTCCCGATCCAGCCAACTGTTCAACAGCGGGCCACCGTAGATCTCGGTGTTCAGTTGTGGCCAGCCGGCCGTTTCGACATCCGGATTCGGCTTCAGCACGAACCCCGGAGAATCCGTGTGTGCGCCGATGATCCGGAAGCCGGTGGTCGGCCCAGCCTCGTCCGGGATCCGCCAGGCCAGGACGGCTCCGTCGCGGACCAGCACGTGACCGCCGGCGGACACGTTCAGACGGTCTCGTTCGACCTGGTCGACGAAGCCCACAGCCCGGAGCCGCCGAGCGACCTCGGCGGCCGCGTGAAACGAGGAGGGAGAGGCGGTGACGAAGGCGGCCAGGTCGGCGACGTGGTCCGCCGGTCTCTCCAGGGCATCGCTCACACGTTGACCCTACGCGGCTGCCGAGCCTCCCGTGTGCCGGCCAGCGTGGTGATCAGGAGTATCGCGCCGGCAGCGATCGAGAGGCCCGCGGCCATCCGCAGGAGTCCCGTGGTTGCGGCCTCGATGTCGGCCGAACCGGCCCCACCGAGCTCGATCAGGGTGCCGGCGACGGCGACGGCGACGCCGCCGATGGTCACCATCGCGGTCAGACTGACCCCGGAGGCCTCTCCGGCCCGGACGGGGTCCACGACGGCCTGGGTGCCGATGTTGGGCAGCGTCCAGCCCAGCCCCAGCGCGAAACCGGTCAACCCGAGCAGGGGGACGTACAAGCCCCAGGCCTCGACGGCTGATACCGCCAGCAGGCTCGCTCCGCCGAACATGAGAATGACCGGCAGGAGCACCGGAACCGGCCTCCAGGCCGCCAGCTTGCCGGCCAGCGGACCCGAGAGCGCGACCGCCACGGAAGGCGCCAGGAAGACGACTCCGGCGACGATCGGGCTGAGTCCCCGGCCTTCCTGGAGGTAGATCGTGGTGCTCAGCACGGTCACCGCGTAGACGACGTTCGCGATCGTGCCCCCGACCGTGATCAACACGAACGGCCGGTTTCTGAAGAGCTGCAGGTTGATCAGCGGGTCGCGTACCCGCCGCTCGACCACCGTGAAGACGACGATCAGGGCCGCGGCCAGGACCAACAACCCGATCATGGCCGGTGAGGCCCACCCCGACTCCCCGCCGCGGTCGGCGGCGTAGGCCAAGGCGACGATGCCGGAGCTGATCAGCACGAGACCGAGCCAGTCGATCCGCGTCTTCGCGCCGGCCGGCGGGGTGGACGGCAGCCAGCGGAGACAGAACACAATTGCGATCGCGGCGAGTGGGACGTTGAGGAGGAACACCCAACGCCAGCTCAGTTGCTCGGTCAGCAGTCCTCCGAGGAAGGGTCCGAGGGCCGTTCCCACGTTGGCGGCTCCGAAGAGGGCGCCGATGGCCGCCGCCCGACGATCACTGGCCACGGCGTTGCTGATCGCGGCCACGCTGACGGTGAGCAGCGCCGCCGCGCCCAGTCCCTGGAGGGAGCGAAAAATGATCAAGACCGCGAACGATGACGACAGACCACAGATCAGTGACGCTCCACCGAAGATCACGAGAGCGGCGACGACCACCCGACGATGGCCGCGCAGGTCACCGAGCCGACCGGCCGGAATCATCGCGGCCCCGATCGCGATCATGTACGCGCTCAGGATCCACTGCATGTCGGTCGTGGACTCGTTCAGCTCGACAGCCATCCGGGGCAGAGCCAGGCTCAGGGCGAAGAAGTCGACCTGCACACAGAACAGACCGACCGCCAAGGCGACGATCGCGCGGACCTCGGCGGGGGTGAACTTCATGCCTGCCCGAGGAGCCGCGACGAAGTGGATAGGAAGCCCAGCACTCGTGCGGTGGCGTCGAGTTGGGCGGCAGCCTGGCCCTCCCGGGTGCCGCCGAGCACGATGCCGCCGGTCCATTGGGCGTCGGTCGGGAAGTTGCCCAGTCTGATCAAGTGACCGGCACCGTCGTAGTGCTGGTGTTGATCATCGCGGCGATCCCGAAGACCAAGCAGCCCCTCAGCCATCCGGTCGGACGGCCACACGCCGTCCTCACTTCCGGTGAGCACCAGCAGCGGGCAGTCGACCCGGTCAGCAGCGATCCGCGCGTCGGAGCGGGCGGTGGCGCTGTCCTGCAGTCCCTGCTCGTACGCCGGTCGCAACCGCAGCAGGGTGGGACGGTGCCTGGCGGTGTCGCGCCCGATCCGCCACGCGTTGCGGATCAGCTGCGGCATCAGCGCTCCGGTCGGTACCGGCACCCAGGGCACGGGTTGACCTTGCACCGTCCACGACGGGGTGTCCGGAATGCTGCCGTCGGCCCCGATCGCCTGCCAAGTGACACTGCTCGGGCTGACCAGGATCACGTTGTGGCATGGCGCCTCGGGAATCCGGGAGAGTGCGGCCAGCAAGCCCTCGGCCCCCCGGGAGACCGCCATGGCGGAGAGACGATGCCGATCGACCTGGCCATGATCGGCCAGGAACCGCAGCGCGGTCGGGAACCGCTCGAGGGGAATCGAGGCCAGTTCCTTGGCCGCATTCTCCTCGGTCACCCAACTGGCGGCGAGCGCTGCGTATCCGTGTGAGGCCAGCAGGACCGCGTGCCCGATCTGCGACGCGAATCCGCCTTCCGAACCTCCGAAAAAGGCGATTGCGGGCCAGCCGGACGCCGGCGCCGTCCCGTCCGGTAGGGCGAGCAGGCCGGGCAGACCGTCCAGATCGACCGACTCGGTCCGCACTTCGGATCGCGCGGTCCGCCGACGCACCGTGAGTTGTGCCTCACCGACCCCAGCGGCGATGGCGTGCACGGTCACCGGCCACGCATCCACCGGCGCGACGAACAGTTCCGGCGTGCGATCAGCGGCAGCGAAGCGCATCGACCAGAGCGGTGCGGCTGCGTCTCGTCGGCTCCAGTCACCGGACCGCGGGTCTGTCGCCGACAGGTCGAGAGAGCCCGCTTCGGTAGCCGTGAAGGATGCGCTGGAGCGCCAGGTTCGACCGAACAGATCGGCTCCTGACGCGGAGAGCTCGATCGACGCTCCAGCCGGCACTCCGTTGACGACCACGGTGAACGGCTCGTCGTGGCTGCTCTCAGCGGGAACCTGCAGGGACAAGGGTCCGCTGGAGAGGTCGGCCGGCGCCTCGATCGTCGCCGCGACCGTCGGCGCTTCGTCGGCTTCGCGCTGGTCGACCAGCGCCGAGCGTTTCTCGAACCAGGGCGGGAACACACCGGAGACCACGCCGGCCATCGCCAGCAGGGTGTACGGCAGAACCCAATAGCACAACACCGAGAGCAGGTTGCCCTGGTCGTTGAGCGAGTCGGGACCCTCGATCAACGACGGGAGGGCCGAGATCACGGTCATGCCCGCAAAGGCACCGACCCACAACCAGCACGAACACCCCGATGCTGCCGATCTCCAAGCTCCGCCACGGTTGCTTGCGGAGCCGGCCGATCACTTGGGTGGCGACCGCCACGGCCAGCACGATCACCATCGCCAGCCGGAAGTCGACGTTGCCGACAAGAATCCAATAGAGGATCCATGGCAAGAAACCCACCACGTAGCTCACCGGAGGCCTCCTTTCGGTGATCACTATTCGGTGATCATTATTCAATCGCATCCCGGCCGAATCTGAGGGGTCAAGCTGGCACACTGATTTCCGTGCTGAGTGCCGAGGGGACAGCCCGGCTGATGGCCTTCGCCGATGCCGTGGTCGCCATCGCCATCACCTTGCTGGTGCTCCCGCTGGTCGATATCCCGGGCGAGGCATCGTCGACCTCGGTAGCGGAGATCTGGGAGAACTACGGTGCCCAGTTCGCGATGTTCGTGCTGAGCTTCGTGATCATCGCCCGACTCTGGCTCTCCCATCACAACATGGGCGAACGGCTCGCTCGGGGCGACCCGTGGATCCTCCTCGCTACCCTGGTGTGGTTGCTGACGGTGGTCTTCCTGCCCTTCCCCACCGAACTGCTCGGTGAGCTGGGAAACACCCGGGCGGTGTCGGCCGTTTACATCAGCACGTTGCTGATCAACGTGACCTGCTTGGCCCTGCAGGGCAGGCACCTGAGCCGGCGGCCCGAGATGTGGCGCGACGGCGTGACCCATGAACAGATGCAGGTCTGGGTGGCCGGTTGGTGGTCGAATCCGGTGCTGACGGCGGTGGCCCTCGTGGTTTGCTGGATCCCCGGGGTCGGGATCTGGGCCATGCTGTTGTTGTTCCTTGACCCGCTGCTCACTCGCGTCGCGCTCCGCCGTTCACGGACCCGACACCTCGCGGCGGTCGGCGTCGATCAGCCCTCGGCGTGAGTCCTTAGGTTCGGGTCTCCGGTGCGCCTGCGCCGATTGTCAGGCGGCGCGGGCAAGATGCGGGGCATGGATTCGGGATCGGTCATCGCCCTGCTCGGCGGCTTGGCCATCGGGTTGCTGCTCGGCTGGACGGTCAGCCTCGCGGTCGCCCGCGCACGACGAGACGCGGGCGTCGCCCGCTCCGAAGCCGGCGACGCCCGATCGCGAGCGGATCTGTCGCACGCGCACGTCCTGGCGGCGAACGCTCGATCGGAGGCCGCCGATGCCCGTTCGGAGGCGGCCCAGGCCAGGACCGAGATCGCGGTCGCCCGGGGGGCCACGGCCGACGCCCGCGCGGAGGCCGCGGCCGCTCAGGCCGAGGCCGCGGAGGTGTCGGCCGCGGTGGCCAAGGCCACCGCCGAGCGGGACGCTGCGGTCGAGCGAGCCAGGCAGCTGGCCGCCGATCGGGACGCTCTGGTGAACCAGTTCAAGGTGCTGTCCAGCGAGACGATCGAGAAGCAGGGCCTCACCGTCGACGCCCAGGCCGAGGCCCGGCTCAAGGCGACCGAGCAGCTGATGGTCCCCGTGCGACAGAGCCTGGACGCGTTCAACGCCCGGTTGACCGAGGTGGAGAAGGAACGGGTGCAGATGAGCACCGATTTGCGTGGCCAGGTGCACGCCGTCCAGCAGACCGGTGAATCCTTGCGTCGGGAGACCGCCGCTCTGATCACCGCCCTGCGCAAGCCCCAGATCCGCGGCTCGTGGGGTGAGACACAGCTCAAGCGCGTCGCGGAGATGGCCGGCATGCTGGCGCGATGCGACTTCGAGCTGCAGCGCACGACGCGGGACGAGGAGCGGGTGCTGCGGCCCGACATGCGGGTCAATCTGGCGGAAGGCCGGCACATCTTCGTCGACTCCAAGGTGCCGCTGAGCGCCTTCTTGGAGGCGATGGAGACCGAGGACGAGCGACTGCGGGGCGAATACCTGGAGAAGTACGCCAAGAACGTCCGGACCCACATCGATCAACTGTCGTCCAAGCAGTACTGGAAGGCCCTGGACACGCCGGAGTTCGTGGTGCTGTTCCTGCCCAGCGAGGCCTTCTTCGCCGCCGCCCTCGATCAGGTGCCCGATCTCTACGACTACGCGGCGGCCCGGGATGTGGTGCTGGCCACCCCCACCACGTTGATCGGGATGCTCCGGGCGGTGGCGTACGGGTGGAAACAGGCCGCGTTGGCCGAGAGCGCGGGCGAGGTGTTCCGGCTGGGCCGGGAACTGCACGACAAGCTGGGTCTGATGGGCAACAAGCTCGACAAGCTCGGACGGGCTCTGCGGTCGTCGGTCAACGCCTACAACGAGTCCATCGCCACGGTGGAGGGCACCGTGCTGGTCCGGGCCCGACGCTTCCGCGACCTGAAGGTCAGCGAGCGGGAGCTCACCTCCCCCAGCCCCGTCGAGGAGCCCGTACGGCAGATCCAAGCACCCGAGCTGGTGGAGGATGCCGTTGCGGTCGACACGATCGTTGGCCGCAACCGGAGACGCCGGGCGGCATCCATCCCGGAGCGCGACGAACTGATCCGCCCCGATCCGGATCTGCTCGAGCTGGTCGCCGACGACGCCGTGCCGGTCGACGACGACGAGCGCCGCTCATCGTGAGGCCGCGCTCGACACCATCGACCTAGGGAGACGGGCTGGGCGTCGAGCGCCAAAATGTCCAAGCCCCGTCTTGGCGGTGTTTGCCAGGATGGTCGTTCTGGCGGCGAGGCACGCATATATGAAGAGGCGACTCGGGACATGACCGCGATCCAGGTCAGCGGGCTCGGCAAGACGTATGTGGTGCCCGAACGCGAAGGCGGAGTCCGGGCGGCACTGTCCGCCCTCGTCCGCCGGCGCACCCGCGACGTCGTCGCGGTCAGCGAAGTCGACTTCAGCATCGAGCAGGGAGAGATCGTCGGGTTCCTCGGGCCCAACGGCGCGGGCAAGACCACGACCCTGAAGATGCTGGCCGGGCTCCTGCATCCGACGGCCGGATCGGCGCAGGTGCTGGGCTTCACGCCGTGGCAGCGCAGTCCCGACTACCTGGGACGAATGGCGCTGATCATGGGTCAGCGCAACCAGCTGCAGTGGGACATCCCGGTGCTGGATTCCTTTCGCCTCAACCAGGCCATCTTCCGGATACCCGGTTCCGATTTCCGCACCCGGCTGGACGAGCTCGTCGACCTCCTGGAGCTGGGCGACCTGCTGCGCAAGCCCGTCCGCAACCTCAGTCTCGGCGAGCGGATGAAGTGCGAGATCGCCGGCTCGCTGCTGCACTACCCGGCCGTGCTCTTCCTCGACGAGCCGACCATCGGCCTCGACGTCGCCATGCAGCGCCGCATCCGATCCTTCGTGGCCGAGTACAACGCGCGAACCGGCGCCTGCGTGATGCTGACCAGCCACTACATGGCCGACGTCGAGGCGCTCTGCCGGCGGGTGATCGTCATCCACCAGGGGCGCTTGCTCTACGACGGTGACCTGACCGGGCTGGTCGAGCGGTTCGCCCCGCACAAGATCATCACCGTCGAGCTCGAGGAGAACGCCGCGGTCACGGGCGAGGAGGTGACCGCGATGCTCCGCGCGACCTCGGTCGCCGGTCACGTCGAACAGACGGCGGTCGGCTTCACCGTCTACGTCCCGCGCGCCCACACTCCAGCGTTGGCCGGCCGGCTGCTCGCGGGTCTGCCGGTGGCCGATCTCACCATCGAGGAGCCGCCGATCGAGCAGGTGATCGAGGACGTCTTCGCGCGACCGTCGCAGGCGCGGCCCTCCGAGGCTGAGCTGGTCGAGAACCTCCGGGACCCACAGTGACCAGCACCAGGACCGACCTCCCCGAGTCGCGTCCCACGTTCGGACGCTTCTCGCCGCGAGCGCTCGCCGACTACTACCGCCGCCAGTTCGCCTCCTCGCTGGCCGTCAACCTGGCCTATCGCGGTGCGGTGGGGATCTGGATCTTCACCACCGTCATCCAGCCGCTGGTCTTCATCGTGGTCTGGACGACCGTCGCGGGCTCCGGCTCCACCGGCGGTTACACCGCCAGCCAGTTCGTCGCGTACTTCCTGGTGATGATGGTGGTCGACCACCTGACCTTCATCTGGCACATGTGGGAGTTCGAGTGGCGGATCCGCACCGGAGCATTCTCCCCGCTCCTGCTGCGCCCGGTGCACCCCATCCACCACGACATCTGCGAGAACCTCAGCTACAAGATCGTGGGACTGGTCGGGGTGTTGCCCGCCGCCGCGGTGCTGGCCGTGATCTTCACCGCCGACTTCGGCGGCACCTCGCTGGCGAGCGTCGCGGCCTTCCTGCCGGCCCTCGTCCTGGCCATGGCGCTGCGCTTCCTGGTCGAGTGGTGCCTGGCCCTGGCCGCCTTCTGGCTGACCAAGGTCACTGCCATCAACGCCATGTTCTTCGCCTTGTTCACCTTTTTCGGCGGTCAGTTCGCGCCGCTGTCGGTGCTGCCCGGCTGGATGCAGACCGTCGCCGCCTGGACCCCGTTTCCCTGGAGCCTTGCCTTCCCGGTCGAGGTGTTCCTCGGTCGTCGCACGGGAGCCGACATCTGGCTGGGCTACCTGATCCAGGCGGCCTGGATCGCCGGCGCGCTACTCGCTCTGTGGGTGTTGTGGCGTCGAGCCACCCGCCGCTACTCCGCAGTGGGAGCCTGAATGAGCGCGCCGGGAGCCCGCGCAGGAGTCAGGAAGGTGAGTGGACTGCGGCACGGGATCGATGTGCTGAGGGCCTTCTTCGGTTTGGGCCTGCTGAATCTCGTCCAGTACCGCGCCGACTTCTTCGTCTCGCTGCTGAACGCCGCGATCAACCTGCTCACCCAGATCTTCGCGCTGTCGGTGATCTTCAACCAGACCTCGAACCTGATGGGGTGGACGGCGAACGACCTCCTCGTGCTGGTCGGCATCCACTTCTTCCTCACGGGCTTGATCGGGATCGTGATGAGGCCCTCGATGGAGGCGCTGATGGAGGGCATCCGGCTCGGCACGTTCGACTTCCTACTCACCAAACCCGCCGACTCCCAGCTGTTGGCCAGCGCCCAGGTGATGGCCCCACAGGCCGTCACCGACGTGGTCGTCGGCCTGGGCGTGATCGGCTACGGCGTCAGCCAACTGGGCGTCACCCTCAGCCTGGCCGATCTCGGGTTGTTCTTGATCATGCTGCTGGCCGGGCTGGTGATCGTCTACAGCTTCTTGCTGTTGCTGTCCACGTGCGCGTTCTGGTTCGTCAAGCTGGACAACATCCTGGTCATCTTCCAGGCCCTGTTCGGCAACGCCGGCCGGTGGCCGGTCACCATCTTTCCGGGTTGGCTGCGCGCCCTCCTCACGTTCGCGGTGCCCGTCGCGTTCGCAGTCACGGTGCCGGCGCAGGCGCTCACCGGCCAACTGGATCTCGGCACCGCGCTGTTGGCGATCGGCGTCGCGGTGGTGTTCTTCGTCGCCGCCCGGGTGTTCTGGCTGTTCGCCCTCCGCCACTACACCGGCGCCTCGGCCTGAGCCCGGCCGTACCGCCCCCAGCCTCCAGCTGCTCGAGTTCCGCGCAGCTGCTCTAGTAGCAACTCGAGCAGGAACGCGGAACCCGAGCAGCTGTACTCTCAGGGGCTCGTACGCAGATCGCGGCGCAGCTCCGGCGGGAGGGCGAACACCAGGGATTCCTCGGCCAGTCGCTCCTCGACGGCGGGTGGGAAACCACGGTCGATCAGGAAGTCCAGCACTCCGGCGACCAGGTCGTCGGGCACCGACGCTCCGCTCGTCACCCCCACCGCCGCCACTCCGGTCAACCAGGCTTCGTCGATCTCGCCGGCGTTGTCGACCCGGTACGCCGCCCGGGCCCCGGCCTCCAGGGCCACCTCGACCAGCCGTACGGAGTTGGAGGAGTTCGCCGAGCCGACCACGATCACGAGGTCGCTGTGGGCCGCTATCTGCTTGACGGCCGCTTGCCGGTTCGATGTGGCGTAGCAGATGTCGTCGCTGGGCGGGCTGATCAACAGCGGGAACTTCTCCCGCAACCGGTCCACCGTCTCCAGGGTCTCGTCGACACTCAAGGTGGTCTGGCTGAGCCACGCCACCTTGCTCGGATCGCTGACCGCGACCGCCTCCACGTCGGCCGGCGACTGGACGAGCGTGATGTTCTCCGGCGCCTCCCCGGTGGTGCCCTCGACCTCTTCGTGACCGGCGTGGCCGATCAGCATGATCTCCAGCCCCTCGCGGGCGAAGCGCTTCGCCTCCTGATGCACCTTGGTCACCAGGGGGCAGGTGGCGTCGATGGTCTTGAGCGACCGGTCCTTGGCCTCGGCGTGCACCGCGGGCGAGACGCCATGGGCGGAGAAGACAACGGTCGATCCCTCCGGGACGGCGTCGAGTTCGTCGACGAAGATCGCGCCCCGCCGCTCAAGGTCCTCGACCACATGCCGGTTGTGCACGATCTGCTTGCGGACGTAGAGCGGAGCTCCGTAGGCGTCCAGCGCCTTCTCCACGGTGATCACGGCTCGATCCACTCCCGCGCAGTATCCACGCGGGGCAGCCACCACCACCCGTTTCTCGGCTCGCTTCTCCGACATCACGCGGTGAAGTCTAGGTGGCCGGCGCACCGGAGCTCCGACCGTCGGCCCCGCTGGCTAGGGTCGGGGTCGTGGGCATGGAGTCATCCCGGGAGCATCCGCAGCCGCTGCGCCGGGTCACCGCCGCCGTCCGCGGCTGGATCGACCGGCTGGGAGTGGTCTGGGTCGAGGGCCAGTTGATCGAGATCAGCCGGCGACCGACCGGCCGGACCGTGTTCATGACCATGCGCGATCCGCTGGCCAACGTATCGGCCAGCATCGCCGCATCGACCAGCACGCTGGAGGAGGCGGGTCCGCTGACCGAGGGCGCCACCGTCGTGGCCCGACTCAAGCCGTCCTACTACGAGACCGCCGGCCGCTTCTCGTTCTATTGCGATGCGATCTCCCTCGTGGGCGAGGGCCAGTTGCTGGCCCGCCTCGAACAGACCAAGCGACTGCTGCAGGCCGAGGGGTTGTTCGATCCGGTGCGCAAGAAGCGGCTGCCTTTCCTGCCCGCGGAGGTCGGGCTGATCACCGGCGTCGACAGTGCCGCCGAGCGGGATGTGGTCGAGAACGCGCGCCGTCGCTGGGCGGCAGTGCGGATCCGGGTCCGGCACGCGCTGGTTCAGGGCCCGCAGGCCGCCGAACAGGTGATGGCGGCCGTGGCCGAGTTGGATCGCGATCCGCGGGTGGAGGTGATCGTGATTGCGCGCGGCGGCGGTTCGCTGGAGGATCTGCTGCCGTTCTCCGACGAGGGCCTGGTCCGGGCCGTGTCCGCCTGCCAGACGCCGGTGGTGAGTGCGATCGGACACGAGTCCGACTCTCCCCTGCTCGATCTGGTCGCCGACCATCGGGCGTCCACGCCCACCGACGCGGCCAAGCGGGTGGTTCCCGATGTCGCCGACGAGACCGCTCGGCTCGCGCAGGCGACGGATCGCCTCCGGCTGGCCGCCCGGGCCGGCATCGGTCGACAGCGCGAATGGCTGGCGGCACTGCGTTCCCGGCCGGTGCTGGCCGACCCCACCGCCAGCTTCACCATCCGGCGCAGCGAGATCTCCGGGTTGGCCACTCGAGCCGAACGCGCCGTGACCGTGCGGCTCGCGCACGAGTCCAGCGCTGTCGAACACACGCTGGCTCGAGTCCGGGCGATGTCCCCGAAGGCCACCCTGGAGCGTGGTTACGCGATCTTGGTGGGCGGTGACGGCACGGGCGTGATCTCGGTCGCCGAGGTGACCCGCGGCGAGGAGCTGGCCGCCTACCTCACCGACGGGCAGCTCCGCCTCACCGTGACCGACGTCGCCGCCGGCCTCCCCGGAGCACGTTGATGACCGAGCCGACCCCCGACGAGCAGTTGACGTACGAGCAGGCCCGCGAAGAACTGATCCGGGTGGTGCAGCAGCTCGAGTCCGGGGGAACCCCGCTCGCCGAGTCGTTGTCCCTCTGGGAACGCGGCGAGCGCCTCGCCGCGCTGTGCCAGGACTGGCTGGACGGTGCCCAGGCCAAGATCGATGCGGCCCGGCAGACCGGATCGGAGCCGGCACCGGACTGACGTCAGGCGGAGAGGGCGGTGTCCTCGGCCATATCGGTTACGCGGCCGAAGCGGCCGCGGTAGGCCTGGGGCGAAACTCCGATCTCGCGCCGGAAGTGCTCGCGCAGCACTACCCCGGAGTTGAAGCCGACGCGGCTGGCGATCTGCTCCACCCCGAGGTCGGACTCCTCCAACAGGCTGCGAGCGGCCAGGATCCGCTGCTGATTCAGCCATTTGTGCGGGGTGATCCCCGTCTCGGCGACGAACCGGCGGGCGAAGGTCCGCTCGCTCATCATGGCCTGCTTCGCCAGCGACGGCGCCGTGTGCGGCTCACTGAGGTGGTCCAGCGCCCAGGCGAGCAGCGGAGCCAGGCTGTCGGCCGTGCACTCCGGGATCGGCATGGCCACGAACTGCTGCTGATCCCCGTCCCGCTGGGGCGGGACGACCATCCGGCGCGCGATCTTGGTCGCGACCGCGGTGCCCAGTTCGCGGCGGACGAGGTGCAGGCTGGCGTCGATGCCGGCGGCCGTGCCTGCGCTGGTGACGATGTTGTCCTCTTCGACGAAGAGGGCCCGCGGATTGACCTTGGCGGTCGGGAAGCGCCGCTGCATCTCGGCGGCGTACATCCAGTGCGTCGTGCACCTGCGCCCGTCCAGCAGTCCGGCGGCGCCCAGCGCGAACGACGCCGAGCAGAGACTCAGCAGGGTCGACCCTTGGGCGTGCACCGTGCGGAGCAACTCGAGGACCTCGGCCGGATACTCGGCGTCCTCACGCGGCGCGCTCGGGGCGACGATGACCAGATCGCTGCCCTGAACGGCGTCCAGACCGCGGTCGGGCGTGATGGTGAAGCCGGCCAGGTTCTTCGTGGCCAACGGTCGCCCGGGTTCGAGCGAGCACACCCGGAAGTCGAAGTTCGGCACGCCCTCCTCACGCCGGTCGATGCCGAACACCTCCACGGCCACGCCGAACTCGAACACCGCAACCGGTTCCAGAACGACGACACTCACCTGAGAAAGGGCCACGCGCACAGCATACTGGCAGTTTTCTTTTGGACCAAGGCAAGCTTGCCACTATTGGCCGGTAGCTTATGAGAGCAAGATAACTGCCATGACGGGTTTACTGATCTTCACCGCGCTGGTCATCCTCCTCGCCGTGGCCCTGATTCCGGCCCACCGGCGGGCCCAAGACCGGCCCACACACCGCACCGGACTGCCGAGCGAGCTCGACGACTTCCGGGTCGACCGCGAATTGCGCGACGCCGCGCAGCTCGATCGGCGGCTCAGTCGGCGCTGAGGGTACCCGCGAAGGCTTCGAGGGCCTCGTAGGTCGTGTCGCCGACGACGACCGTGGTCACCGCCGGACTGGTGCGGACCAAGGAGCGGGTGCGCTCGTCCGGACTGATCCGGCGCTCCCACGGTTGTCCGGCGATCCGACTGGTGCCGTCGGGCAGCGCCTCGCGGGTGTAGTCCGCGACGAACTGTTCGGGCAGGGCGTCGCCCTGGTTGAGGGCGATGAAGATGTCGTCCGGCGCGAGAAAACCGAGCTGCCACAGATTGCGGACCGACGGCTCGTCGTTGAGGTACGGAATACCCTTCGGGACCCACTCGGCCTGGGTGGCCCGCCAACTGGGCGGCAGGTTGTTCGGGGCGAGCACCGGGTACGGCGCCTCCGCTCGGGCCTTGGTCAGCGTTGCCTGGTAGCTGACCACCTGGACCGGGTGGTCGGAGAGATTGCGCGTGAACAGCACGGTGATGATCACCAGCGGGATCAAGATGACGACCAGGGACCGCACCATGTCACCGGCGGTCGGCTGTCTCTTGGGGGCCACCGGGCCATTGTTCCAGGCGTGTGTCTAAACCAAGTCCGAGCGCGTTCCTGATTCCCCCCACGACCCCCCAGCTACAGTGATCTGCCATGCCCGACTCCACCCCACTCCCCGACCAGACGCCGACCCCGGGCTCTGGTCAGCACGGCCCACCGCCGCCGAAGGAGTTGCTCGCTCCGAATGAGGGCAAGCAGCGGGTCATCGACGTCGGCGGTCAACAATGGGCCCGGATTCCGTTGCAGACCCACGCCTTCGCCGCCGGTGAGGACTTCGCGGCGCTGATTGCGGACTACGTATCGGCGGCCATGGAACCGATCCTCGCCGATCCGGAGTTGGCGCCGGGCCTGGCACGCCCCTGGTACGTGGTCTCGAGCGAGAAGATCATCGCCATCGCCCAGGGGCGGTCGTACTTCCTGTGGGACATCAAACCGGGTTGGTGGGCGCGGACGCTGAGCCGGTTCGTGGTCAAGCTGCCCACGGGGATCGGACTCGGCACGCCGTGGACCATGCAGCTGGCCATCCAGGAGGCGGGACTCCCGCGCATCCTGGTGGCGGCCGGGGCCAGCGCCGTCGGCAAGCTGCTCGGGAAGCGGGGCTGGTTCTACCGGGTCGCCGGGCACAACGTGAACGCCATCGACGGACCGGCCGAAACCAACGTCTATCCCGCGAACGTCTCAGCCAAGCTGGCACCCAAGGACCCGGACCGGGCCTCGGGCCAGATCCGCCGGGCGATCGTCGCCGTGGTCCCCGAAGACATCGGCGGCCGGCTGAGCGGGGTCACGATCATCGACGCCAACGACCTCGGCCGCAACGTGCTCGGGCAGGACAGCGATCGAGACGACGAGTTCTTCGCCGCCCTCTTCGCCGACAATCCGGCCGGTCAAGGCCGGCAGCAGACCCCGGTGACCCTCTGCCTCCAGGTTTGAGCCGGTCGCCCCATGGACGAGTTGGTCACCCTCGCCCGGGCCGACGGACCGTACGGGGAGGTGGTGCTGCGGCGCCGCTTCGGCAGCGACGGCCGCGGGGAGCCCGTGCCCGACGAATTCGTCGACGAGTTGATCGTCAACGGCGCCTTCGCCATGGACAGCGCCGAGACCGGCTCGGAGCGCGCCCTGGGCCGAATACCGTTTCCGTTCTCCGGCGCGCGGGTGTTGCTCGGCGGTCTCGGGCTCGGCTATACGGCGAACGAACTGCTCGACGCCGACCTCGCGATCCTGGACGTGGTGGAGATCGAGCCGGCCCTGGTCGCCTGGGCCCGGCAGCACGTGACCGTGGGATTGGGTCGGATCGCCGACGACCTTCGGGTCCGCCTGACGGTCGCCGACATCGCCGCGGTGCTCGGCCGGGCGGACAGCGCCGATTGGGACGCGATCGTGCTCGACGTCGACAACGGTCCGGACTTCCTCATCCACGAGCAGAACGCCGGCTTGTACTCCTCCAGAGGACTGCGTTCGGCGTACGAGCGGCTGACGCCGAGCGGGCTGCTGGCCATCTGGTGCCAAGGACCGAGCCCCGCACTGCTGGCCACGCTCGGCGAGCTCGGGCCGAGCCCAGGTCAGTATCGGCATCCGGTGCGGCGGGGGGAGCGCGAGTGGTCGTACGCGATCTACACCGTGCGGCGGACCCCCGTTCGGTAGGCAACAATGAGCGCCATGTCTGTTGAGTTATCGGGTGACTTCCGGATCGAACGCGACACCATGGGCGAGGTACGGGTCCCGGCCGAGGCCCTTTACCAGGCCCAGACGCAGCGGGCGATCGACAACTTCCCGATCTCCGGCGTCCCGATCGATCCGGCTCTGATCCGGGCCCTGGGGCTGATCAAAGGCGCAGCGGCGCGGGTCAACGCCGATCTGGGTGTGCTCGACCGCGAGATCGCGGACGCCATCCACAGCGCGGCTCAGGAGGTGGCCGGCGGGCGCCACGACCACCACTTCCCGCTCGATGTCTTCCAGACCGGTTCAGGGACTTCGAGCAACATGAACGCCAACGAGGTGCTGGCCTCCCTGGCGGCGGACACCCACGCGTCGCCCGTGCATCCGAACGACCACGTCAACGCCTCACAGTCGAGCAACGACGTTTTTCCCAGCGCCATCCACATCGCCACCACCGACAGTCTCGTCAACAGCCTGGTCCCGAGTCTGCGGCATCTCGAACTCACCCTCGCCACCAAGGCCGCGCAGTTCGCCACCGTCGTCAAGAGCGGCCGGACGCACCTGATGGACGCCACCCCGGTGACGCTGGGCCAGGAGTTCGGGGGCTATGCGGCGCAGATGCGGTACGGCGTCGAGCGGATCGAGGCCGCCCTGCCGCGGGTGGCCGAACTGCCGCTCGGTGGCACCGCCGTCGGAACGGGCATCAACACCCCGCCCGGCTTCGCCGCGGCCGTCATCGACCTGCTGGCGGAGGAAACCCGGCTGCCGTTCACGGAGGCGCGAGACCACTTCGAGGCCCAGGGCGCCCGGGACGGTCTGGTCGAGGCCTCCGGCGTGCTCCGCACCATCGCGGTGAGCCTGAACAAGATCGCCAACGACCTGCGTTGGATGGGTTCCGGTCCGACCGCCGGCCTGGGCGAGATCCTCATGCCCGACCTGCAGCCGGGTTCCTCGATCATGCCGGGCAAGGTCAATCCGGTGATGTGCGAGGCGGCGATGATGGTCTGTGCCCAGGTGATCGGCAACGACACCGCGGTGGCCATCGCCGGCGCGTCCGGCAACTTCGAGCTGAACGTCATGCTGCCCGTGATCGCCCGCAACGTGCTCGAGTCGAGCCGGCTGCTGGCCAACGTCAGCCGGCTGCTGGCCGACCGCTGCGTGGCGGGGATCGTGGCCCAGGTCGAACACTGCCGGCAACTGGCCGAGTCATCGCCGTCCATCGTCACCCCCCTGAACCGCTACCTCGGCTACGAGAACGCCGCCGCCGTGGCGAAGACCGCGCTGAAGGAGAACAAGACCATCCGGCAGGTCGTGATCGAGTCCGGCTACGTCGAGCAGGGTCTGCTGACCGAGGACCAGCTGGACGCCGCGCTCGACGTGCTGGCGATGACCCGCCGGCCCACCTAAGAGAGCTAGATCAGGGCGACGTCTTCGAGCATCTCGGTGACCAGGGCGGCGATCGGGGAGCGCTCGGAGCGGTGCAGGGTCACGTGGGCGAAGAGCGGGTGACCCTTGAGCTTCTCCACCACGGCCACCACGCCGTCGTGCCGGCCGACCCGTAGGTTGTCTCGCTGGGCGACGTCATGGGTCAGCACCACCCGCGAGTCCTGACCGATCCGGCTCAGCACGGTGAGCAGCACGTTGCGTTCGAGTGACTGCGCCTCGTCGACGATCACGAACGCGTCGTGCAACGACCGGCCCCGGATGTGCGTGAGCGGGAGGACCTCGAGCAGGCCGCGCTCCAGCACCTCCTCGATCACCACCCGGGAGGTCACCGCACCCAGGGTGTCGAAGACCGCCTGGGCCCAGGGCGCCATCTTCTCGCCTTCGGTGCCGGGCAGATAGCCCAGCTCCTGCCCGCCGACCGCGTACAGGGGCCGGAAGACCACCACCTTGGCGTGCTGCCGACGCTCCAGGACCGCCTCGAGCCCGGCACACAGTGCCAGGGCCGACTTCCCGGTCCCGGCCCGACCACCCAGCGAGACGATGCCGATCCCCGGATCGAGCAGCAGGTCCAGGGCCACCCGCTGTTCGGCGGACCGGCCGTGCAAGCCGAAGGCGTCCCGCTCGGCCTTGATCAGCCGCAGTTCCTTGGCCGGGGTGACGCGGGCCAAGGCGGTGTTGCTGCCGCCCAGCAGCACGACCCCGGTGTGGCACGGCAGGTCGGCTGCGGCGGGCAGGTCCAGTGTGCCGATCTCGTAGAGCTCGTCGATCGAGGCGCTGGGCACCTCGAGCTCGGCCATCCCGGTCCAGCCCGACTCTGGAGCCAGTTCGGCCAGGTACTCCTCGGCGGCCAGACCGACCGCCGAGGCCTTCACCCGCATCGGCAGATCCTTCGACACCAAGGTGACGTCGTGGCCCTCGGCGGCGAAGTTCAACGCCACCGCGAGGATGCGGGAGTCGTTGTCACCGAGCCGGAATCCGTCGGGCAGGGCCGACGGATCGGTGTGGTTCAGCTCGACGTGAACCGTGCCGCCGCTGTCGTTCACCGGGATCGCGGCGTCGAGTCGTCCGTGGGCGAGCCGCAGATCGTCCAGGTGGCGCAGGGCCGCGCGGGCGAAGTAGCCGAGCTCGGCGTGATGCCGCTTGGCCTCCAACTCGGAGATCACCACCACCGGCAGGATCACGTCATGCTCGGCGAACCGGCGCAGGGCGTGCGGATCGCTGAGCAGCACCGAGGTGTCGATGACGTAGGTCCGGCGGCCGGCTCGACTCGAGGGAGCAGGACTGGGGAAAGCGGGACTCGGGGAAGCAGTAGACACGCGTCTATCCTTCTGCGAGACCGCTGCGAGGCGTCATGGACCGCCCGCGCCCGGCCCCACGGCTAAGTGGCTGGCCGGGATGCCCGGTCCCGTGAGGGCCCGGTTCTGCCCGTCGAACGACGGTGCATCGATAGCCTCCCGTACGAGCCGCGGCTTACGACCCGTACGGGAAACGTACGTCCTGGGTAGCGGCCGCACCTCGTGCCACGCCGGATCTTCGCCAGATCGACATCTGCGCGAAACGCGGTCCAGCGCCGGTCGGTTGCGGAGGTCGGCGCTCAGCGTCCGAAGCGGCGCTCGCGCTGACCGTAGGAACGCAGGGCCCGGATGAAGTCGACCTTGCGGAAGTCGGGCCACAGGGCCTCGCAGAAGTAGAATTCGCTGTGCGCGGACTGCCACATCAAGAAGCCGGAGAGCCGCTGTTCGCCGGAGGTGCGGATGATCAGATCCGGATCGGGTTGGCCCTTGGTGTAGAGGTGCTCGGCGATGTGCTCGATGTCCAGCGACTGGGCCAGTTCCTCGATCGGTGTCCCGTTGCGCGCCTCCTCGGCCAACAGGGACCGGACGGCGTCGCGCAGTTCGTGCCGGCCGCCGTAGGACACCGCGACGTTGACCACCATCCCCGGCAGGTCGGCGGTGTCCCGGTCGGCCTGCTTCAAGACCTTGGCCGAATCGCCGGGCAGCAGGTCGAGGGCGCCGACCGGATGCACCCGCCAGCGCCGGGTGGCAGCCAGATCGGAGACCATCTGCTCGATCACTCCCAGCAGCGGGCCCAGTTCGCCAGCATGGATCCGGGAAAAATTGTCGGTGGAGAGGACCCAGAGCGTCACGACCGGAATGCCGATCTCGTCACACCACTCGACGAAGTCCTTCAGTTTGTCCGCCCCGGCCTGGTAGCCCGCGACCAGCGGTTGGCCGGGCGCATTCGCCCGTGCCCAGCGTCGGTTCCCGTCGGCCAGGACGGCGACGTGACGCGGCAGCCGGGAACGATCGAGTTCCGCGATGAGACGGTGCTCGTAGGTGGCGTACAACAGACCCGACGGGTGCAGCCGGTCCACGAACTCCCGAAACCGCTCCAGTCGGGCCATGATCGGCAGCGTAGTCCCGTGGTTGGCGAACAGCAGGGCGGGCCTTACGCTGGTTACGCAACCGTAGGTTACGGTGAGTCAAGTTAGCCGAGGACGAGGATGGGTATGGAACGCCTGGCCATGAAGCGACCAGTCGATCCGCCGTTGGCGGCCGAGAGCGACGCGAATGACGAGGGCCTGGATGTCGTCATCGCCCAGGTCAAGCCTCGACTGCGCGGCTGGCTGCACGCGGTCACGGCGCCGCTGGCCGCCGCTGCCGGCATCGTGCTCGTGGTCCTCGCGCCGACCAGCGCCGGCAAGATCGGTGGCGCGGTCTTCCTGGCCGCCTCGCTGCTGCTGTTCGGCACCAGCGGCCTGTACCACCGGTTCGCCTGGGGCCCGCGCGGCGAGGCCCTGCTCCGCCGCATGGACCACGCCAACATCTACGTCTTCATCGCCGCGACCTACACCCCGCTGGCGTTGCTGGCCCTGCCGCCCGCTTCACGCAACGTGCTGCTGGTCCTGATCTGGACCGCCGCGCTGGTCGGACTGGGCTTCCGGCTGATCTGGTTGGACGCTCCGCGCTGGCTCTACACGGCGCTGTACCTGCTGATGGGTTGGGCGGCCGTCGGTTGGCTGCCCCAGATCTACGTCAACGGCGGGCCGGCGGTGTTCTACCTGATCATCGCCGGCGGGGTGCTCTACACGGCCGGCGCCATCGTCTACGGACGCAAACGCCCCAATCCCTGGCCCGCGTGGTTCGGGTTCCACGAGATCTTCCACAGCTGCACGATCCTGGCCTTCGTCGCCCACTACATCGCGATCTCGATCCTCACCTACGCCGGCTAGGAAGCGTCGCCTTTCAGCTGCTCGAGTTCCTCGTTCGTGCTCGAGTTGCAACTCGAGCAGGTACGAGGAACTCGAGCAGATCAGGCGAGTTGAGTGAGCAGCGCGTCGACGTCGGTGACGGGAAGTCGGCAGACGAAACTGCGGCAGACGTACGCAGTCGGGAGCCCGCCGAGCAGGGGTCGTCCGGCCAGCAGCGGCAGCCCGGTCTGATCCGGCTCCCCGACGACGACCACCGAGCCGGCCGGCACCGCCCGATGAGCCGCCAGAGCCAGCGCCGCCCGGCTCGGGTCGTCGACCGGGCCGACGACGGCCACCTGGACCGAGGGCCGTCGGATCCGGCTCACGGCGTGGGCCAACAGCCAGCCGGCGAAGCGCGGCGCCTGCCGGACCAGGGTCCCGGCGCTGCGTTCGGCGGCCTGCGCCCGGTCGGCGTAGTCGCCGAGCCCGGTCAGCTCGGCCAGCAGCGACAGCGCGTGCACGGCGGTACTCAATCCGGAGGGAGTGGCGTTGTCGGTCGGATCCTTGGGCCGGGTGTACAGCGCTTCCGCGTCGGCGGCGGTGTCGTAGAAGCCGCCGGCGCCGTCGGTGAACTCTGCCGCGACCACCGCGAGCAGCTGCTCCGCCCGCTCGATCCAGGCCGGGTCGGCGGTCGCCGCAGCCAGCCGGGTGAACGCCAGGGCCAGCGCGGCGTAGTCCTCCAGCGTGCCGGCCGCCGAGCCGACGACGCCGTCGCGAGACGTTCGCCGCAACCGGTCTCCCACCCAGTGGACTCGCCACAACAGCGCCGCGGCCGCACCCGCCATCGCCACCCAGCTCGGCCGGTCGAACACCGTGCCCGCCTGCACGAGAGAGTCGATCAGCCAGCCGTTCCAGGCGGCGACGATCTTGTCGTCCCGGCCCGGTCGGGCGCGCTGCTCCCGGGCGACCCGGAGTTGGTTCCGAACCGCGGTCCAGCGCGCAGGATCGGCAGCGCTGCGGTACTGCAGGGTGGACAGACCGTGTTCGAAGGTTCCGGCCTGGGTCACCGCCGTGACGTCGGCGACCCAGCGGCCGTCCGTTTCGCCGAGCACCTCGACCAGCTGTGCCGGTGACCAGGCGTAGAACGCCCCTTCGGTGAGCCGGCCGTCCTCGTCGACGGAATCCGCGTCCAGGCTGGCCGCGAACCCGCCCTCGGCCGACCGCATCTCGGTCTGGAGCCACGCCACGGTCTCCTCGACCACCCGAGCGCCCAGCGGGTCCCCGGTGAGCCGCCACCAGTGCGTGTAGGCGCCGAGCAGGAGCGCGTTGTCGTACAGCATCTTCTCGAAGTGCGGCACCACCCAGGCCGAATCGACGCTGTAACGAGCGAAGCCGCCAGCCAGCTGGTCGTAGATGCCGCCTCGGGCCATCGCCGTCAGGGTGCGCGTCGCCATCGTCAGCGCTGCCGGATCTTCGCCGACCTCTGCGTCATCGCCGCCGATCCGCAGCAACGCCTCGAGGAGCATCGACGGCGGAAACTTGGGGGCGGCACCGAAACCGGCGTGGCTCTGGTCGAAATCTCGGCGGAGCAGGGCGACCGCTGCCGCACAATCCGCGTCACTGACGGTGTGCGCGGGCAGGGCCAACCGCCGGCCGGCCAACTCGTTCTCGATCGCGTCGGCGCTGGTCAGGACCTCGGACCGACGCTCGGTCCAGGCTGAGCTGACGGCGTCGAGAACCTGGCCGAAAGACGGCAGTCCGTGCCGCGGAGTGGGCGGGAAGTAGGTGCCGGCGTAGAACGGCCGCCGATCCGGGGTCAGGAAAACGCTCATGGGCCACCCGCCCTGACCGGTCAGCGCCTGGGTCGCGGTCATGTAGACCGCGTCGACGTCGGGCCGCTCCTCCCGGTCGACCTTGACGGCCACGAACCGAGCGTTGATCAGCTCGGCCGTCGCGGGGTCCTCGAAGGATTCGTGCGCCATCACGTGACACCAGTGGCACGCCGCGTAGCCCACACTCAGGAACACCGGCACCCCGCGACGGTCGGCCTCCGCGAAGGCGTCGTCCGACCACGGCTGCCAGGCGACGGGATTGTCGGCGTGCTGCAAGAGGTACGGGCTGGTCGAATCCGCCAGCCGATTGGCCGAGCTCACCTCAGCGGGAGTCGGCGCGGCCCGCCTCGGGGCTGGACTCCTCGGCTTCCGCCGCACGCTCGGCTTCGATGTCGTCCGGGGTGCGGATCTTCCGCATCTGCCGCTGCATGCTCAAGAACAGGAACACCAACGCCACGAGGAGCAGAACGGTGATCAACAGTGGGGTCCAGCCGGGCTTGACGATGTTGGGATCGATGTTGGGCTCGACCTCGAGCAGAACCCCCAGGAAGGTGCTCGGAGCGGTCATACCTGCACTGTACTCGCGCGATCCGCTCCGGCCGGCACCGCGATTCCGGCGAACAGGTCGTCCTCCGGCAGGCTGACCGGCACCCGGGCCCGGGCCAGTTCCCAGTCCTCGGTGGACCAGGCGCGACGATGGATGTGCAGCGGGACTGAGAACCAGGAACCCTCCGGATCGACCTGGGTCGCGTGGGCCAGCAGGGCCTGGTCCCGGATGGGGAAGTACTCCGCGCACTCCACCCGCGTGGTCATCCGCGCAGCGTGCTGGGGGTCGATCTTCCAGTTGGCCAGCCGTTCGGCGTACGGCCCGTCGAACCCGGCGGCGACCATGGCCTCGTTCAGCGCAACCGTGCGGTCGTAGTGGAAGCCGAACTGGTAGTAGAGCTTCGGCACGGCCCACGGCGAGCCCAGCTCGGGATGCGCATCCGGATCGGCCGCCGCGTCGTAGGCCGCGACACTGACCTGGTGGCACATGATGTGGTCGGGGTGCGGGTAGCCGCCGTTCTCGTCGTACGTGGTCATCACGTGCGGCCGGAAGGATCGGACCAGCTTGATCAGCGGGAGACTGGCCTCGGACACGTCCAAGGTCGCGAACGATCCTGGGGGGAGGGGCGGGAGCGGATCGCCCTCAGGCAGGCCGGAGTCGACGAAGTCGAGCCAGACCTGTTGGATGCCGAGGATCTGCCGCGCGCGCTCCATCTCGGCCCGCCGGATCTCGGCGATGTTGGCCAACACGTCGGGCCGGTCCATGGCCGGGTTGAGGATCGAACCCCGCTCGCCGCCGGTGCAGGTGGCCACGACCACCTCGACCCCCTCGGCCACATACTTGGCGGTCGTGGCGGCACCCTTGCTGGACTCGTCGTCGGGGTGCGCGTGGACGTGCAGCAGCCGCAACCGTTCGCCCGAGGCGTCGGTCCGGGGTGCGCGCGGGTTCATAGCCGCCGATTTTGCCATCACAATGGACGAGTGGTGCAGACCGGAGCAGACGCTGGACCGTCGGCGGCCGACGCCGAGCGCCTGCGCCTTCGGTATCCGCGACCGCGACTGCCCCGACCGCTTCTGGTGGCGCTCGTCGCGGTTGGGGTGCTGGTTGCCGGCGGCTGGCTGATCTGGGTGGCCAGCGTGCGTTCCTCACCCCCGGTCGCGGCCAAGATCACGGCGTACACCGTCGTGTCGGACACGCGGATCACCGCCACCTTGACCGTGGATCGACCCGACCCGAGCCGGCCGGTCGCCTGTCGGGTGCTGTCCCAGGCCGTCGACTATCAGCCGGTGGCCGAGGAGCTGGTACGGATCCCGGCGTCGCCCTACCGGGTCGTCGACGTCCAGGTCGACCTGACGACCCTGCGCCGGGCCACTACCGCCGTGGTCAAGGACTGTTCGTTGATCTGACGGCTCGGACCGAAATTGCTAAGCTGGTCGGATGTCTGAGAACGTGCGCCAGGCGGTCTGGTTGACCCAGGAGGCCTACGACAAGCTGAAGTCCGAACTGGACCAGCTGTCCGGTCCGAGGCGAGCCGAGGTGACGGCCAAGATCGCGCAGGCGCGCGACGAGGGTGACCTGCGGGAGAACGGCGGGTACCACGCGGCCCGGGAAGAGCAGGGCCAGCAGGAGGCCCGGATCCGCCAGCTGCAGGACATGCTCCGACGCGCCGAGGTGGGTGAGGCCCCGGCCGACCCGGACCAGGTCGCACCCGGAACGCAGATCACGATCGCCTTCGATGGCGACTTGTCCGACACCGACACCTTCGTGCTGGGTAGCCGGGAACTGCTCGGCCTGGACGACGCGGTCGACGAAACCAACGTCTACAGTCCGCAGTCCCCGCTGGGCGCGGCCATCCTGGGCAAGCGAAAGGGCGACGAAGCCTCCTACGCGGCGCCGAACGGCACGTCGATCAACGTCACCATCGTCGACGTGCGGCCTTTCCGACCCTAGCCGGACGAGTCAGGCGAGATCGGCCAGCAGCCGCTGCGCCTCCGCCGGTGCCAATGCACCGGCGGCCACCTCGGACAAGATCTGCTCCCGGTTCAGCGGCGTGGGCTCGGGTTCGCCGGACAGACCCAGCTTGTCGAGCAGTTGGCCGACCCGCAGCCGAGCCGTCGGGTAGGAGACGCCGAGGTGCTTCTCGACCTCCCGCATGTTGCCGCGCGAGCGCAGGAACACCCGGAGCATCGTGGCGTCGGCGTCGTCGAGGGCGCAGAACGGGCACGCCGTGAACACACCGGCCAACTCGGTGCCGCAAGAGCCGCATCCCAACCGGGTGACGGCCAGGTGATCACCGCACACCGGGCAGTCATTGGGTGCGCGGTGTCCGTGCCGCTCGGGATCCACCGGGCGACGGGGCCGTTCGGTCACGCGGACTCGTCGGCGGGCACGCGGTCCGAGCCGACCCGCACCTGGGCGTAGCCCATGACGACTTCGACGTCGAGCCGGGCACTGCCGTTGCCCATCACGACCTCGTCCCCGAGGCCGTTGTGGCCGCCGCTCCAACTGATCTTGCCCAGTTGCGCATCGCCCTTGACCGTGACGTTGGAATCGTCGGCCAGCTCGAGATTGAGCGAGCCGGACTCGGCCCGGATCCGGGAGCGCCCGGTCTTGATCGCGCCCTTGATGGTGGCCTGACCGGCCTGGACCAACACGTCGTTGATCTCCTGGACGTCGAGCAACTTCGCTCCGCCGGCGGTCACACGAACCTTGCCGAGGTGCGGCAGCCGCTCGGTGTTGAGGCTGCCGGCCGTCACCTCGACGTCGACGATGATGTTCGGGTTGACCCGCAGGAACAGCTCCTTGCCGAGACCCAGCGAACGGAAGTCCTCCAGGCTGCGGGGGGCGCGCAGGATGCTGAAGCCGTCGACGGACGAACCGACCTCGCCGTCGCTGGAGACCTCGAGGACGGCGCCGTTGCGGCGGAGGACGTGGGGCCCGTCGGCGGACAGCGTTGCGACCGAGGTCTCGCCGACGATCCGGACCCGGCGGCCAACGGCCCGGACGGTGATCCGCTCCACGCCGCCCGTGTTCACCTTGCGGCGGGACGGCTCGGGCGGGGCCTCCGCCGGGGTGGGCTCACTGTGGAAGCTCTCCTTGGTGAAGCTGGTGTACTGCGGCCGGTCGGTGGCCGAGGCCCATGCGTCCTCCGTGGCGCCGCTGGCCGCCTCGCGGGCCAGCTGTTCGTTGCTGGGCTCGCCCGCAGCCGGCTCAGCAGCGGGAGTGGACTGGGCGGCGTCCGCCTTCAGGGCGTCGATTCGCCGGGCGGCCTCGGCGGCGTCAATTCTTCCGGAGGCCAATTCCTCCAGGATCGCGGTGAGATCAGGTTGAGGACTCATGCCTCGAACCCTAGTAGCGCCTTTCACTATTGATAAGTCTTGCTTTCTCTTTTCGGGGCCGAGTCAGGGTGAAACCGTACGATCCGCAGGTTTCTCGACAGGTTTGCCATGTTGCCCTGGAGGGCGAACCCAACCCGACCGGGCACTTCGGCACTTTGGCACTTGCATGCACCATACAGATAGTCATATGTTTGTGTTATGCAAACACCCGATCCCGCCTCGGTCGAGACGGTGTTGCATGGACTGCTCAGCGTCGGACGGCTGTTCCGGCAGGGTGGTGCGCAGAACCTACCCGACCCCGGCACCTTCTGGCTGCTGAAGACGATCGCCTCGGCTGGTCCGCTCCGGGTGACCGAGGTCGCCAGCTCGGTCAACCTCGACCCGTCGACCGTGTCCCGGCACCTCTCGCAGATGGAGCGTTCCGGCCTGATCGATCGCAGCCCGGATCCCGACGACGGTCGGGCCCAACTCGTCGCCGTCAGCGCGCAGGGTCGACAACAGCTCGAAGCCGCGTTCGCCCGTCGCCGGGAACTGCTGGCCAGCAGTCTGGCCGACTGGAACGCCGAAGACCTGGCCGAGTTCGAGCGCCTGCTGGACAAGTTCGCGCGATCCATCGAATCCAGCACCACGAAGGAAGAAGAAGTTCAACCATGAGCAGGCCGACGCCGCCTACGGCTACCAGCCGGGGCCCCAACCGGCGACTACCTGAGTCACCGCCAGATCCTGGTGGTGATGGGCGGCCTGATGGCCGGAATGTTCCTGGCTGCCCTGGACCAGAGCATCGTCGGCGTCGCTTTGCCCAAGATCACCTCCGAACTGGGTGGCCTGGACAAACTGTCGTGGGTCGTGACCGCGTACCTGTTGACCTCCACGGCGGCCACCCCACTCTGGGGCAAGATCTCCGATCTTCGAGGACGCCGGCCGATCTACCAGGCCGCCATCGTGGTCTTCCTGATCGGGTCGTTGATCTGCGCCTTCGCCGGCAGCATCGAGGTGATGATCCTCGGGCGTGCCGTCCAGGGTCTTGGCGGCGGCGGGTTGATGTCGCTGGCCCTCGCCGTGATCGGCGACATCATCCCGCCGCGGGAGCGCGGGAAGTACCAAGGTCTGTTCGGGGCCGTGTTCGGGGTGTCCTCGGTGGCCGGACCGCTGCTGGGTGGCCTGTTCACCGACACGCTCGGCTGGCAATGGATTTTCTTGATCAACATCCCGATCGGGATCGCCGCCCTGGTGGTCACCTCCGTGGCGTTGAAGTTGCACCACGTCAAACGGGAGGCCTCGGTGGACTACCTCGGGGCCGCGACGATCGTCGCGTCGGTGACCAGCCTCATCCTGTACCTGAGCTGGGCCGGACCCGATCTGGGCTGGACATCCGCGCTCGGGATCGGACTGCTGGTGGCCACGGTGACGTGCGCCCTGCTCTTCGCCTTCATCGAGACCCGGGCCAAGGAACCGATTCTGCCGCCGGAGCTGTTCCGGCACTGGACCTTCGTCTCCAACATCCTGTTCGCCATGATCATGGGCGTCGGCATGTTCGGCGGGTTGATCTACCTGCCGATCTATCTGCAGGCGGTGAAGGGCATGTCGGCGACGGAGTCCGGCCTGGCCATGTTGCCGCTGGTGGTGGGCATCTTCGCCACCTCGATCGGCAGCGGGCAGATCATGGCCCGCACCGGTCGGTACAAGTGGATGCCGATCACCGGTTCCCTGGTGGTCGGCGGCGCCCTGGTCGCCCTCTCCCAGCTCGAGCTCGACACCTCGTACGCGATGCTGGCGGTGATCATGTTCGTCTTCGGAGCCGGACTCGGTCTGACCATGCAGGTTGTGGTGACCGCGGTGCAGAACAGCGTGGACCGTCGCAACATGGGCGCAGCGACCGCGGCAGTGGCCTTCTTCCGGACCATGGGCGGTGCCATCGGCACGGCCCTGTTCGGAGCGATCTTGAACATCCGGCTCGGGTATCACCTGGAGCAGATCGTGCCGCCGGCGGCGGCCAGCCAGTTGGGCGGCGTAGCCGCTTCGGCCAATGACGTCACCGCCATCCAGTCCCTGACCGAGCCCGTCAAGACCTGGGTCCTGACCGCGTTCACCGCGGCGATGGACGACGTGTTCCTGGTTGCGGTGCCGTTCATGGCCGTCGGTTTCCTGATCGCATTGACCATGCGCGAGAAGCCGCTGGCCGCCCGGCAACCAGCCGATCCGCCCGCGGCCGAGACCGACGTGGCCGAACCGGTCGATGCCGTCAAGGTCTGATAACTCCTACGGCGCGGAATTCGGAGTCCGGCGCTGTCGCCGATTACTATCGGACGAGTATTTGCTATTTGCCGATTCCAGGCCAAGCATTCACGAGACTGAGGACGCGATGACCAGGTGGGCCACCAGATCAACCGCAGCGGGGGCTGCCGCGGTGCTTCTGACCCTTACGCTCAGTTCGGCGCTGGTCGGCTGCGGAGCCATCCCGACCCCAGCGGCCGGCGGTGAGCGGCCGGCAGCGAGCGCGCCGGTCCCGGACTCCAGCGAGAGCGGGTCAGCGGAACCGACCCAGAAGGCGACCCCGAGCCCGTCCGAGCCGCCGGCTCCCGAGCCCGTCGCCTTCACCACCAACGTCGAAGACGGCAAGGGCAAGGTCAAGGTCAGCACCCTGGTCAGTGTGAAAGCCGAGAACGGCACTCTGCAGAAGGTGGTTTTGAGCTACCGAGGCGTGACCCGGGCCGGGAAGCAGATCAGCGGCACCGTCGACGGGGCCCTGGCCAAGGACAAGGCCAGCTGGACCGCGACCGAGCGCTTGGAGCCCTCGTCCACGTACACGCTGACGACCACCGGCAAGAACGCGGACGGCGACTCCGAGACCGACAAGTCGTCCTTCCGGACCGCCCAACTGACGGCCGACGAAGAGACCTACGCCACGATCTCCCCGTCGCCGGACGGCGGCCAGGTCGGCATGGGCATGCCGGTCATCCTCACCTTCGACCTGCCGGTCGAGAACCGGGCGGCGTTCGAGAAGCAGTTGCGGGTCCAGTCCACGCCGGTCCAGGAGGGTACCTGGAGCTGGCTGTCCGACACCGAGGTGCGGTACCGCCCCAAGAATTGGTGGAAGCCGGGCACCAAGGTCAAGGTCTCGGCCGATATCAACGGGGTCGCCGCCGGGAACGGCATCTACGGGCAGCGCGCGGTCGCGACCGACTTCACCGTGTCCAAGCGGACGCTGCTGACCCGGATCAACCTGAAGACGCACAAGGCGAAGGTCTACATCAACGGTCGTAAGACACGCACCATCCCGATCAGCGCCGGCAAACCCGGCTTCGCCACCCGGAGTGGCGTGAAGCTGGTCATGGACAAGCGGCCGCTGGTGCGGATGACCGGGGTCTCGATCGGGATCAAGGAAGGCTCGTCGGAAGACTTCGACCTCAACGTCCGGTACGCGATGCGGATCACCGCCAGCGGGGAGTACATGCACGCCGCGCCGTGGAACTCGAGTCGGTTCGGCAACTCCAACGGCAGCCACGGCTGCGTCGGGATGAGCACGTCCAACGCGATCTGGCTGTACGGCAAGGTCCGCAGCGGCGACCCGGTGATCACCACCGGCAGCAGCAAGGGAATGGAGCAGGGCAACGGCTACGCCGACTGGGACATCTCCTACGCCCAGTTCAAGAAGGGTTCGGCGCTCTAACCCGTACGGGCCTCCGACGGGGGGAGCACGACCGGCTGGTCGGCCGGCAGCTGCCGCAGTTCCTGGATGAACGCCTTGGTGAACGCCAGGATCGGGATCGACACCAACGCGCCGACGATGCCGCCCACGATGATGCCGACCGCGATGCCGAGGAGCACCGCCAGCGGGTGCAGCTTGACCGCCCGGCCCAGCAGCAAGGGCTGCAGGATGTGGCCCTCCAACTGCATCACGACGATGATCCCGGCCAGCATGATCAGCGCCTGGACCCAGCCGAGGGCGACCAGGGCCACCACCACGGCCACGAAGCCGGAAACGAAGGCACCGACCAGCGGGATGAACGCGCCGATGAACACCAGAGCGGCCAGGGCCGGAGCCAGCGGCACCCCAAGGATGAGCGCCACGATCAACACGCCGATGGCGTCGACCAGGGCGACCAGGATGGTGGCCCGGACGAAGGCGGACAGTGCCTGCCAGCCGCCCAGCGCAGCCTTGTCGACCCGCGGGCGCGTGTGGGTCGGGAAGAACCGGAGCAGGAACGTCCAGATGCCCCGCCCGTCGTACAGGAAGTAGAAGACGGCGAACAAGGTGATCGCCACCCCGGCCAGGAAATGACCCACCTGGCTGCCGATGGCCTGAACCCACCTGGCGATGCTGCTCTGACTGCTGGCCAGGAACTCCTGGATCCGGGGCACCCACTCGTCGAGGCTCATCCAACTCTCGTCGATCGGTAGCGGACCGTCGCGCAACCAGGTCAGCAACGTGTTGAAACCGGCCACCACGTTCGACGACAACGCCGGGGCCTGGAGGGCGATCTGGGTGCCGATCAGGGCAAGCGCCCCGAGGATCAAGGTCAGCCCGCCCAGGACCGAGACGGCGGCGGCCGCCGCCCGAGGAAGTCCCCAAGCGGTGAGACGCTTGGCGACCGGGAACAGCATCGCCGCGAGCAGGGTGGCCACCGCAACCGGGATGACGACCTCGGACAGGTAACGCAACAGCCAGCCGACGGCCAGGGCCAGCGCCACGATCAGCAGTACCCGCCACGACCAGCTGGCCGCGATCTGCAGCCCACGCGGAACGTCGCGGTCGAAGGCCCGGGAGTTGGTCTGGGTCACTTGGACGGGCGCAGCGGCCCTGACCTCGGGATGTTTCAGTGTCGGGTCGATCGGCGGATCCGTGGAGTCAGCGACAGCCCCGGGCCCATCGACAACGGATCGATCCGTGATCTTCTTCCCGATCGCCACCCGAACCTCCTTCAACGCCGAGCAGACGTCTCAACCGTAACGGGTGGTTCGGGCTCTGTTTGGCTGCAACGGCACACTAGGCCGGTGGCGAGATCGGCGCGGGCGCGGCAATGGCTCCGCAGTCGGACCACTCTCCCCCGCGACGTCCTGGTCCTCGGCGTGATCGCGTTCTGCGTGGCGGTCGGATTCGGGGTCCTGGTGCCGGTGTTGCCGGTCTTCGCCCGGACCTTCGGGGTCGGGAACGTCGCCGTCGGCGCGGTGATCTCGATGTTCGCCCTGATGCGGCTGGTGGCCAGCCCGCTCTGCGGCCGGCTGATCGCCTGGGCCGGAGAGCGCACGATCCTGGCCACCGGCATCTTCATCGTGGCCGCTTCCAGCGGACTGGCCGGGATCGCCCAGAGCTACGCCCAGCTGCTGGTGCTGCGCGGGGTCGGCGGCGTCGGCTCGGCGATGTTCACCGTGTCGGCGATGACCCTGCTGCTCGGTTCGGTGGATCCGGGCCGACGCGGCCGAGCGATGGGGGTGTTCCAGGGCGGCTTCCTGTTGGGCGGGATGACGGGCCCGGCGGTCGGAGGTCTCCTGGCCTTGATCTCATTGACCGCCCCGTTCTTCTTCTACGCTGGCACCCTGGTGGTGGCCGGAGCGGTGGGGCTGCTGCTGCTGAGTCGTGGCCACTCGGCCGCTCCGGCCGACGGCCAGCCGGCGGTCCGGCCCTTCCGCGAGGTGGTTCGGGATACCCGTTTCCAGGCCGCCTGCCTGACCAATCTGGCGTCGGGCTGGACCGGCCACGGGGTCCGCTCCGCGCTCGTACCGGTGCTGGTCGTCGAGGTGTTGAACCGGCCGCCGTCGTGGACCGGGATCGCGTTCGCCTGCGCAGCGGTGGCCCAGACCATCGCAATCGGACCGGCCGGAGCGTTCGTCGATTCGGTCGGACGGCGGCCGGCCATGGTGGGCGGCGGCTTCCTCGCCGGGACCTCGATCCTGGTGGTGCCGTTCGCCCCGAACGTGGTGGTGTTGACCATCGCACTCAGTGTCTTCGGGGTGGCGGCGGCGTTCCTCGGCACGGCGCCCGCCGCCGCGGTCGGCGACGCCGCCGGCGGTCGCGGAGGAACGGCGGTCGCGGTGTTCTCGATGTGCTCCGACCTGGGGGCGATCGTCGGCCCGATCGTGGCGGGACTGCTGGCCGACCAGTTCTCGTACGGAGTGGCGTTCGGTGTGTCCGCGGGTTTGGTGCTGCTGGCGGCCCTGTACGCGCTGCGGATGCCGTCGGGCATCGTCGCCCGGACGGAGGTGACCGACGATGACCGCACGGCCGTTGACTGAACTGGTCGCCCCGGACTGGGCCGAGGCCCTGGCTCCGGTCCAGCCGGCGGTGGCCGAAGCGGGCCGGTTCCTCCGCGCCGAACTGGCGGCCGGCCGGGGCTACCTGCCGGCTGGACCTCAGGTCCTGCGCGCGTTCAGCCGGCCGCTCGCTGAGGTGCGGGTGCTGATCGTCGGTCAGGACCCGTACCCGACGCCGGGACATCCGGTTGGCCTGTCTTTCTCAGTTGCGCCCGAGGTACGACCGATCCCGCGAAGCCTCGCCAACATCTATCGCGAACTGCAGGACGATCTCGGCATCGAGCCGTGTCCGCACGGCGATCTGAGCGGATGGTTCGAGCAAGGCGTGCTGCTGTTGAACCGGGTGCTGACCGTCCAACCCGGGAGATCCGGCTCGCACCGCGGACGGGGTTGGGAGCAGGTCACGCAGCGGGCGATCGAGGTGCTAGCGGCCCGTGGCGGACCCCTGGTCGCGATCTTGTGGGGTCGCGATGCCCAGAACCTCGTCCCGCTGCTCGGCGATGTGCCCTACCTCGCCAGCGCGCACCCCTCGCCGCTGTCGGCCCGCAGCGGCTTCTTCGGCTCCCGCCCCTTCAGCCGGGCCAACGACCACCTCGTACGGGCCGGTGCCACCCCCATCAACTGGCAACTCGCGCGTTAACCACCGCGGGCGAGCGTCGGGTAGGGAGGGCGCCGGTTGGGACAGTCGTAACGGCTGCAGAGCCGGACTCCTGCGAGCGTCGGTCAGCGGAGCGCCGGGCTCTGTCTGGACGACGAACACGACGAGGCGTTCTTTCCTCGTCGGGTGAGGAGGAAGACAGAGCCGTGAGGCGCGAAGCGAGCGCGAGCGGGACTACCGACTCCTGCGAGCGTCGGTCAGCGGAGCGCCGGGCTCAGTCTGGACGACGAACACGACGAGGCGTTCTTTCCTCGTCGGGTGAGGAGGAAGACAGAGCCGGTGAGGCGCGAAGCGAGCGCGAGCGGGACTACCGACTCCTGCGAGCGTCGGTCAGCGGAGCGCCGGGCTCAGTCTGGACGACGAACACGACGAGGCGTTCTTTCCTCGTCGGGTGAGGAGGAAGACAGAGCCGTGAGGCGCGAAGCGAGCGCGAGCGGGACTACCGACTCCTGCGAGCGTCGGTCAGCGGAGCGCCGGGCTCAGTCTGGACGACGAACACGACGAGGCGTTTTTCCTCGTCGGGTGAGGAGAACGGTGAGGCGCGAAGCGAGCCGAGCGGGACTACCGACTCCTGCGAGCGTGTCAGCGGAGCGCCGGGCTCAGTCTGGACGACGAACACGACGAGGCGTTCTTTCCTCGTCGGGTGAGGAGGAAGACAGAGCCGGTGAGGCGCGAAGCGAGCGCGAGCGGGTCACAGCGAGGGCTTGGTCGAGGTCGGCGATGAGGTCGGCGGCGTCCTCGATGCCGACGCTGAGCCGGATCAGGTCCGGGGGGACCTCGAGTTCGGTACCGGTGACAGAGGCATGGGTCATCCGGCCGGGATGTTCGATGAGCGACTCGACCCCACCCAGGGACTCCCCGAGGATGATCATTTTCGTCTTCGCGCACACGTCCAGGGCGGCCGTTTCGCCGCCGCGCACCTGGAAGCTCACGATGCCGCCCGGGCGGCGCATCTGGCGTTTGGCCAGATCGTGGCCGGGATGGCTGACCAGACCCGGGTAATAGACCTCGGTCACCGCTTCGTGCTCGCTCAGATAGGCCGCAACCTGCTCCGCGTTGTCGCTGTGCCGTTCCATCCGAACGGCCAGCGTCTTCAGACCCCGCAGCACCAGCCAGGAGTCGAACGGGCTGGCCACCGCGCCCAGCGCATTGTGATGGAACGCGATCTCTTCACCGAGCGCCGCATCCGCAACCACGAGCGCGCCGCCGATCACGTCGGAGTGGCCACCGCAGTACTTGGTGGTCGAGTGGACCACCACGTCGGCGCCCCATTCCAACGGCTGCTGTAGATAGGGCGAGGCGAACGTGTTGTCGACTACCACCAATGCGCCCCGGGCGTGGGCCAGTTCGACGATGGCGGCGATGTCGGCGATGTTGAGCAGCGGATTGGTCGGTGTCTCCACCCAAACGGCGATGGTCTCTCCCGGCACGATGGCCGCCTCGACCGCGGCCAGGTCGACCAGCGAGACCGAGTCGACTTCGAGGCCCCACTTCTCGTACGCGCGGGCGAACAGCCGGAACGATCCGCCGTAGGCATCGTTCGGTAGCACCAAATGCGCGCCTGGTCGCCCGATCGTCCGGAGCAAGGTGTCCTCGGCGGCCAGTCCGCTGGCGAAGGCGAAACCCCGACTCCCACCCTCCAGCGCCGCCAAGCACTCCTCCAACGCCGTCCGGGTGGGATTGGCCGAGCGCGAGTACTCGTATCCGCTCCGCAGGCCACCGACTCCGTCCTGGGCGAAGGTCGAGGTCGCGTAGATCGGCGGCACCACGGAGCCCGTGGTCGGGTCCGGCGCCTGGCCGGCGTGGATGGCTCGGGTGGAGAAACCCGGTGTATCGCTCATCTGTCGAGGTTATCCACCGGGAACAGAGTGAATCCGGGTCGTGTTGAACGCGACAGAACATCGCACCAGAAGGAGCACACTCAGAAGATGTTGTTCTCGCGCCAGAAAGTCACCATGGTCGAGCCGGACCGAGCCCTGCGCGGCCGGGATCGCTCGGTGTTGCCGGAGCCGACCTTCCACGAGATCTTCGGCATCCCGGTCCAGGCCGTACCCACCGGATCCGAGGTCGCCTACCTAGCGCTGGGCTGCTTCTGGGGAGCCGAGAAGTTGTACTGGCAAGCGCCCGGGGTGACCAACACCGCGGTGGGCTACGCCGGTGGTTTCACCCCGAACCCCACCTACGAAGAGGTGTGCAGCGCCAAAACCGGGCACACCGAAATCGTCAAGGTGAGCTACGACCCGAACAAGACCAGTTACGAGAAGCTGCTGAAGATCTTCTTCGAGAACCACGACCCGACGCAGGGCATGCGGCAGGGCAACGACGTCGGTACCCAGTACCGGTCGGCGATCTACACCACCACGCCGGAGCAGGCCGAGACGGCGGCGCGGGTCCGCGAGGAGTACCAGACCGCGTTCCATCGGTCCGGCTTCGGCGACATCACCACCGAGATCAAGCCAACTCCGGACTTCTTCTACGCCGAGGACTACCACCAGCAGTACCTGGACAAGAACCCGTTCGGTTACTGTCCGGTGCATGCCACCGGAGTCACCTGTAACTGAGGCGGCCGGCGGGCCGGGCACGGAAGCTTCCGCCCGGCTGGCTGCCACCGTGCTCGATGCACCCCACGCCGGCGAACTGGCCGGCTTCTACGCTTCGATTGCTCGGCTGGACCACCATGGAGTCCGACGAGAACTGGGCGCGGATCGGGCCGACCGACGGCGGTCGGCCCGGCCTGTCGTTCCAGCGGGAGCCGAAGTTCGAGACGCCGACCTGGCCCAGCCGTACGGACCGGCAGCAGATGCAGGTCCACCTGGACATACTCGTCGAGGACCTGGGCGCCGCGGTCGCGCGCGCCGAGTCACTGGGCGCGCGGCAGGCCGAGTATCAACCCCAAGACGGCGTACGCGTCATGACTCGACCCGGTGGGCCACGTCTTCGACCTCTTCGTCGCCGATGCCTGAGGGCCGTGGGTGGGCTGTTCGGCGCGGACCCTTCACCTTCACCCGAGCACGCATCGCCCAGGTCGGGTCCATCGTCGCCGTCGGGATCGTCGGCGCACTCCTCCCGTACCTGTTCCTGGTCTACGAGAACTACGCCTCGGAGGTGGTCCGCGAGACCCACTCCCTGTGGCCGGCGGCCCGCCTGCTGGGCCTGCTCAACATCGTCTATCTGCCCTCGGCCGCGGATGACCCCGACCAGTTGCAGCGCGGCGTCGACCTGATGAATCTCGGTGCGCACGCCCACCAGGTCGGTCTGGTGATTGCCGTACTGACCGCGTGGGGCCTGTTCATGGACGAGATCAACAAGTTCTTGTGGTGGCCGCTGCATCTCGCGGGATGGATCCTCGGCCTGGGCACGGTCGCCCTGATCGTCGGCTGGCTGCTGCTCCGAGCCGTCGAGGTGGACGTACAGATCTTCGCCGGTTGGGTACCGTTGCTGGCCGCAGGGATCTTGGCTCTGGTGTTCACCTTCCGGTCCCGGTCGCGGATCGACACGTACCGGGGTGCCTGACCGCTCGCGCTTCCAGCTGCTCGGGTTCGTATCAGCTGCTCGACATTCCAGCACGAGAAACTCGAGCAGGTGGGTGGAACCCGAGCAGCTGACGCAGTGGGCCGGCGTGCTGGCGCCACCGATCTACGTCAGAGGGCGTTGCGGGCGAAGGTGTTGCAGGTGTTCGGGTCACCGCTCCGGAAACCCTGGTCCACCCACTTCTGCCGCAGGGCGGAGGAACCGTGGGTCCAGCTCTCCGGCGACACCTGGCCGCGGGCCCGCTCCTGGATCCGGTCGTCACCGACCGCTGCGGCCGCGTCCAGGGCGTTTTCGAGATCGGCCCGGGTGACCTCGGCGATGGGAGACTCCGGGTCCTTGGTGGCCTGGGAGAACCAGACCCCGGCGTAGCAGTCGGCCTGCAGTTCCAGTCGTACGGCCGGCGACTTCGGACCGGCGGTCTGGCCCTGGGACTGCACCTGCCGCATGGTGCCGGTCAGATTCTGGATGTGGTGGCCGAATTCGTGCGCGAACACGTACGCCTCGGCGGCGTCACCGCCCTTGGCTCCGAGCTCGCTCTCCAGTTGGTCGAAGAAACCGAGATCGAGATACACCGTGGTATCTCCCGGGCAGTAGAAGGGTCCGACCGCGGAGGTGGCCGTACCGCAGGCCGTGCTCACTCGACCGGTGAACGGTTTGACCTCGATCTCCTGATAACCCTGAAGCTCCGTGGACCAGTAGGCCTGGATCGAGTTGGTATAGGCCACGAACCGGCAGTCGCGATCCTTGCTGATGTCGGAACCCTGCCGGCACTGGGCGAACGGGGTGGAGCCGCTCGACGATCCCGAACCGGTCTGGGTGCTGGGGGACCCGAGAATGTCGTTCGGGTTCAAGCCCAGCAACAGGGCGAGGACCAGGACCACCAACCCGGCGCCGCCTCCGAGGGCGATCTTGCCGCCGCTGCCACCACTTCGGCCGCCGCCCATCTGGGACGGGTCGAGCTGAGCCGAATCGCGGTACTTCACCTCAGCGCCCCCCTCGGCACACCAACCGGACGTCGGATCTGCCGCGAGCCTAGCTGAGTCAACCAGAGTCAGCGGGGGTGAACGGGCGGACGAGCCGATCAGGTCGTTGACCGCGAAGACGCTCAGAGTGAGAGCAGGGCGGAGTAGCGCTTCGCCCCACGCACTTCGCCAACGACGTCGGGTTATCCACCCAACCTGCCGGGAATAGATTCCGCCCGGATGGCGCTGAAGACACATTAGTTGAAAGCTCAACTTTCTTGGAGTGGGACATGCAGTTCGGAATCTTCACCGTCGGCGACGTCACCACCGATCCGACCACGGGGCGTGCGCCCAGCGAGGCGGAGCGGATCAAGGCGATGGTCGCCATCGCGCTCAAGGCCGAAGAGGTCGGGCTCGACGTCTTCGCCACCGGGGAGCACCACAACCCGCCGTTCGTGCCTTCCTCGCCGACGACCATGCTCGGCTACATCGCCGCCCGGACCGAGCGGCTGCTGCTGTCGACCGCCACCACGTTGATCACGACCAACGACCCGGTGAAGATCGCCGAGGACTACGCGATGCTGCAGCACCTGGCCGACGGCCGGGTCGACCTGATGATGGGCCGCGGCAACACCGGACCGGTCTACCCGTGGTTCGGCCAGGACATCCGCAACGGGATCGAGCTGGCCATCGAGAACTACCACCTCCTGCACCGCTTGTGGAGCGAGGACGTCGTCGACTGGGACGGGAAGTTCCGGACGCCGCTGCAGGGCTTCACGTCCACCCCGCGTCCACTGGATGGGGTGCCGCCATTCGTCTGGCACGGCTCGATCCGCAGTCCCGAGATCGCCGAACAGGCGGCCTACTACGGCGACGGCTTCTTCGCCAACCACATCTTCTGGCCGACCTACCACTTCCAGCGCTTGATCAACCTGTACCGCCGCCGGTTCGAGCACTACGGTCACGGCCGCGCCGATCAGGCGATCGTCGGACTCGGCGGTCAGGCCTTTCTCCGGCCCAACAGCCAGGACGCCTGGCGCGAGTTCCGGCCGTACTTCGACAACGCCCCGGTCTACGGTCACGGGCCGTCGCTGGAGGAGTTCACCGAGCAGACCCCGCTGACCGTTGGCAGCCCGCAAGAGGTGATCGAGAAGACACTCACCTTCCGGGAGCACTTCGGTGACTATCAGCGCCAGCTGTTCCTGGTCGATCACGCCGGGTTGCCGCTGAAGACGGTGCTGGAGCAGTTGGATCTGCTCGGCGAGCAGGTCGTCCCGGTGTTGCGCCGCGAGCTCGACTCCCTCCGTCCGGCCGACGTGCCGGAGGCACCGACCCACGCCAGCCTGCTCGCGGCCAACCGGTCCGAGCACGAGCTCGTGGGGAGCGCGTCGTGACCCTTCGGCAGGCTCAGGGCCCCAGGATCGTGGTGATCACCGCCGGGTTGCGTCAGCCGTCCTCGAGCCGGCTGCTGGCTGATCGGCTGGCCGCGATGGCCGGTGAGCAGCTCGCCGACGCCGAGATCGAGATCGTCGAGTTGCGCGAGTACGCCCGGGATCTCACCAACCACCTGCTGACCGGGTTCCCCAGTGGACATCTGTCGAGGTTGCTCGACGACGTGGCCGGCGCTGACGCGCTGATCGCGGTCTCGCCGATCTTCAGCGGTTCGTACAGCGGATTGTTCAAGACCTTCTTCGACGTGCTCGAGCCCGGCACCCTGGCGGGCAAGCCGGTGCTGATCGCCGCCACGGGTGGCACCGCTCGGCATTCGCTCGTGCTGGACCACGCGCTGCGGCCACTCTTCACGCTATCTGCAGGCCGTCGTCGTACCGACCGGGGTGTATGCCGCGCCGGAGGACTGGGGCAGCGATACGCAACTCAGCGCCCGCGTCGCCCGAGCGGTCGGCGAGCTGGCCGCGCTGATCCTGCCGCGTGACCGCCCCGCGCGCCCCGACTCGAGCGACGAGGTGGTTGACTTCGAGCAACTGCTGGCCGGACTAGGAGACCGAGGATGACCGATGCCGTAGAGGTCGCCGACAACCCGGATGAGAGCCGTTACGAGGCCAGGCTGAAGGGTGCGGTGGCGGGCCTGGCTGCATACCGCCTGACCGGGGACGTGGTGACCTTCACCCACACCGAAGTCGACCCCGAGTACGGAGGTCAGGGGATCGGCGGCGAGCTGGCCCGATTCGCCCTCGACGACGCCCGGGCCCGCGGGTTGCGGGTCCATCCCCGCTGCACGTTCATGCGCTCCTGGATCAAGGGCCATCCCGGCTACGCGGACCTGGTCGACGACGGGTACCGGGGCTGACGGGGCTCGCGTCGGGTGAGCGATTACGGACAGCAGCTGCGGTTCGGATCGTTCCTGACCCCGACCAGCGCCGATCCTCACCGGGTGGTGGCGTTGGCGGAGCGGTCCGAGCAGGTGGGCCTGGATCTGGTCACGTTCCAAGATCATCCCTACCAGCCCGCGCTGCTGGACGCCTGGACCCTGCTGTCGTACGTCGCGGCACGGACCGAGCGCATCCGGCTTGCGCCCAACGTGCTGAATCTCCCGCTGCGTCCGCCCGCGGTGGTGGCCCGGGCGGCCGCGGGGCTGGATCTGCTCAGCGGTGGTCGCGTCGACCTGGCCCTAGGCGCCGGCGCGTTCTGGGACGCCATGGTGGCGATGGGCGCTCTGCGCCGCACCCCAGGCGAGAGCATCACCGCGCTGACCGAGGCGATCAGCGTGATCCGGACCATCTGGGACACCGAGACCCGAGGTGGCGTCCGGCTCGACGGTGCCTTCTACCCGGTCACCGGGGCGAAACGCGGGCCGCCCACGGCGCATCCGATCGAGATCTGGCTCGGCGGGTACAAACCGCGGATGCTCCGGCTGATCGGTCGGGAAGCCGACGGCTGGCTGCCGTCGATGGGCTACCTGCCACCGGAGCAGTTGACCCCGGCGCTCGGAGCCATCGACGAGGCAGCTCGCGGCGCCGGGCGCGACCCGCGGTCCATCCGGCGGTTGTACAACATCAACGGGACCTTCTCGGATCGTTCCGAAGGCTTCCTCCGCGGGCCGGCGGCCCAATGGATCGAGCAGCTGAGCGGACTGGTCCTGACCCACGGCATGAGCACCTTCATCCTCGGCTCGGACGATGCCGATGATCTTGCCCGGTTCGCCGACGTGGCTCCGGGAGTCCGGGAGGCGGTAGCCGCCGAGCGCTCCGCGGCCAGACCGAGGGGCGCTGACTAATGGCCGCGACCTCCGCCTCCTTCACCGTGCACCCGACCCCGGACGACGGTCGCCGACTCGGCGCGGACCTGCTGGACGAGAACACGCGTCCGTCCGGTCCGGATCCCGACCCGGAACGTTCCTACACCACGACCGAGTTGGCCTCGGCCCAGCACCTGATCGATATCCATGATCACCTCCGTAGGGAGCTCGACCAGATCCGCGGGCTTGTTGCCCAGGTGAGCGAGGAGCGGCTCTCGGTGGCTACGGCTCGGCAGCAGCTCAACACCATGGCGCTCCGGTCGAACCGCTGGACTGTCGGTGCGCACTGCGCCGGCTACTGCTATCTGCTCACCGCCCACCACACGCTCGAGGACCAGGCGATGTTCCCCGGTCTGCAACGGCACGATCCGTCGCTCGCTCCGGTGCTGGACCGGCTCGCTGAAGAGCATCTGATCATCCACGACGTGCTGGAAGCCGTCGACGCGGCCTTGGTCGACTACGTCGCCGGACGCGCGGGTGGCGACGACGGGCTGCAGCGGGTGGTCGACCAGTTGACCGACGCGCTGCTCTCCCATCTGGCGTACGAGGAGCGGGAACTGGCGGAGCCGTTGGCGCGGGCTCACCTCTTCGGATGAGCGAGGAAGGAGACCGCCGTTGCTGAGCACTGTCGCGGTACAGAACTACCGGTCCCTGCACGACCTCCGGGTCCCGCTCGGGCGATTGACCGTGGTCACCGGCGCCAACGGCAGCGGCAAGTCCAACGTGTACCGCGCACTACGGCTGCTGTCGGCCTGCGCGGAGCGGCAGGTGATCGCCTCGCTGGCCCGAGAGGGGGGCCTCCCGTCGGCGCTCTGGGCCGGGCCTGAGGTGCTGAGCGGCGCCGTGCGACGGGGCGAGCACCCGGTCCTGGGCACGACGCGCGCTCGTCCGGTGAATCTCCAGCTCGGCTTCGCCTCGGACGACTTCTCCTATCTGATCGACCTGGGCGTGCCCCCGAGCACGGGGTCCGCATTCGATCTGGATCCGGAGATCAAGCGGGAGCTGGTCTGGGCGGGCGAGACCAGGCGGCCGGCCACCATCCTGGTGAAGCGGGACGGGCCGCTCGTGCAGATCCGCTCGGACGACCCGGGTGGTGGCTGGAGACCATTGACGGCAGATCTCCTCAGGTACGAGAGCGTGCTCACCGAGGTCAGCGATCTCCGGCGGGCCCCGGAACTTCTCGCCGTGCGGGATCTCATCCGATCGTGGCGCTTCTACGACCATTTCCGGACCGACGCCCTCGCTCCGGCGCGGCAGGTCCAGATCGGAACCCGCAGCCCCGTTCTCGACAATGACGGGCGGGACCTGGCCGCGACGTGGGCGACCATTCGTGAGATCGGCGACGAGACGACGCTGGCCGCCCTGGTCGACGACGCATTTCCCGGGTCACGGCTGTCGATCGACGTCCATGCGGGCCGCTTCGATCTCCGGTTCCACGGCAGCGGACTGCTCCGGCCGCTCTCGACCGCCGAACTGTCCGACGGCACCCTGCGGTACCTGCTGCTGATCGCCGCCCTGCTGAGCCCCCGACCGCCCGGGCTGATGGTGCTCAACGAGCCGGAGACCAGTCTGCATCCGGAGTTGCTGGCCCCGCTGGCCCGGCTCATGGTCACCGCCGCCGAGCGGAGTCAGGTGCTGATCATCACTCACGCATCAGCCCTCGTCGACGCTCTCCGCGAGTCCTCGACGGTGACCACGGTCGAGTTGATCAAGGAATGGGGCGAGACCCGGATTGCCGGTCAGGGCGCTCTGGGGGGCCCGATCTGGAGCTGGGGGACGCGTTGAGTCATCGCACGGGACGCGTGGGACGCGTACGCCAGAGCCAGATCAGCCCGAGGATCGGCAGCACCAGCGGCACGAACCCGTACCCCATGCCGAACGAGGACCAGACGGTTGCCCGCGGGAAGGCAGCCGGGTCGAGCAGGCTCAGCGTGCCGACACCGAGAACGCCGATCAGCTCGATCCCGATGGCAGCCCACGCGACCGGGCGTGCGGCCCGGGTTCCGAGAGCGAGCGTCACGGTCGCGACGAGATAGATCAACGCCGCGAACGCCGACAGGAGATACGCCGTGGGTGCCTCGGCGTAGCGGGTGGCCAGTTGGAGCCCGGCCCGCGCCGTGGCGGCGATGGCGAAGACGGCGTAGACCGCGACCAGGACCTTGCCCGGTCCGGTGTTGGTCCGCCGCGGCTGATCCGCCGTCACGCCGCCGGGACCCAGAGGCTGAGCAACCGCGACGTCATCACCAGCACGCCCGCCGCCGCGACGGCCAGCACGACACCCGAATAGCGGGTCCGTTCGCTGTTGGCCCACAGCCAGGCCAACGGAATGATCAACACCACCACGATCAGGTAGCCGATGGTGGTGCCGAACTCGGCGGGCCGAAAGCCCTGGCCCAGAGCCACGAACGCCACGATGCTCTGGACGAGTGTTACCAGTTCCACCCCGGCGGCGAAGATCAACTGAGCCTTTCCGGGGGGTCGGTTCAGCACGGCCGTGAGCAGACCCCACAGCATGGCCGCCCCGGCGAGCACCATGACGACCACCGCGAGGCCGAAGATCACAGCTGCCAACCTAGCCGCTACACGAATCGACGCCCGGAGGATGATGAGGCTCATGGCGGAACGTGACGGTTCGAGCGCCGGCTGGGACGAATCCCGCTCCCGACTCTGGCTGGAGAACATCGAGGCCCGGGAACGACAACTCGAGACCATCGCCGACGCCCTCTTCGACCATGCCCAGCTCGTCGCCGGAGAACGCGTGCTCGACGTCGGTTGTGGCTCGGGGGCCACCACGGCCCGAGCTGCCGGTTCGGTTGCACCCGAGGTCGGCGGGCACCCGGCTGGGTTGGAGGAAACCGGTCAGGTATTGGGGACCGACATCTCGCCGGCCATGATCGCCGCTGCCCGGGAACGGTATCCCCGCCAGTCCATCGACTGGCTGGTCGCCGACGCGCAGACCCACGACTTCGGTGCCGCATCCTATGACGCGGTCATCTCGCGGTTCGGCGTGATGTTCTTCGCCGATCCGGAAGCAGCCTTCGCGAACCTCGCCCGAGCCTGCCGGCCCGGAGGTCGGCTGGCGGTCACGGTCTGGCAGCGCCGCTCCGCGGTGAGCTGCTTCACGGTTCCTCTGGAAGTAGTGCTGTCGACCCTCGCCGAGCGGCGCGTGACCCACCGGCCACCCCCGCCCGAGGACGCGGGGGCGTTCAGTCTCAGTGACGAATCCGCCGTACGGTCGTTGGTGGCCGCGGCGGGCTGGTCCGACGTCACCTGCATTCCGGACGACCGCCCGCTGTATCTGGGCGGACCGGGCGAGCCCGAGCATGTGGTCGAAGCGGCCCTGCGCAGCCATGCGGTGGAGTACGTGTTGGAGGGTCAGCCGGCCGACGTGGTCGACGACGTACGCGGGGCGTTGTCGATCATGGCCCGGGAGCGGCACGACGGCGCGGGCGTACCGCTGGCCAGCGGGATCTGGGTTGTCACTGCCGTGCGGGCGGCGTAGGGCGGGCGATGCGGATCGTCGGGAGGGACGCCGAGGATCGCAACGGTCTTCTCCGCCGCCGTTGCCGCACGGAGGAACGCCCGAGGCGGTGGCCTTCGCCGCCGGATTCGTCATGCTCGAACCGGTCGCGGCGGGGCTGGGCTCCGACGGGACGCTGGAACTGACCGTGCGGGTCCGGCCCCGTGACGGTGAACGCCCACCCGCGCGGGGAGGGCCCGGGCGTGATCGTGATCTTGCCGTCGATCCGGGCGAGCGGCCACGTCCGCGGCAGCGGGTGGCCGCGTACGCCGTGGTGTCCTCCGGACGGGGATTGCTGGCGACGCAGTACTCGGCGCGGACGGCCGTCGACGGGCGTTGGGGCATGCCCGGCGGCGGAATCGACGAGCACGAGGAACCGGTGGCCGCCGTCCTTCGGGAGGTGTACGAAGAAACGGCACAGAGCGTCGTGCTGGCCGACCTGGAAACGGTGCAGACCTCGCACTGGGTCGGCCGCAACCCACTCGGAGAACTGGAGGACTTCCATGCGGTCCGACTGGTCTACGCCGCCGCGTGCCCGGAGCCGTCCGATCCGCAGGTCCTGGACGCCGACGGTACGACAGCGGACGCCCGGTGGGTGCCGATTGGCCGACTGGGCCAGCCTGACTGGACACCGGGTCTGGCGAGCGGTCCTGGTCGCAGCGGTACGGCGCCGGCCTCCTAGCCGATGTCGCTCAGCAGGTCCTGACGGGTCAACACCCCGACCGGCTTGCCGTCGTCCAACACCAGCAGCGCATCGGCGTCGACCAGCAGCCCGACCGCACCGGACACCGGCTCGCTGGCCCCGAGCACCGGCAGCGGGGACTCCATCACGCGCTCGACGGCATCGGCCGGACCGGCCCGGCGGCCGAACAGGGCTCCGAGCAGGCCTCGTTCGCTGACCGAGCCGACCACCTCGGCGGCCATCACCGGCGGCTCGGCCCGGACCACCGGCATCTGGGACACGCCGTACTCGCGCAGAATCGACACGGCTTCGGCGATCGTCTCGTTCGGGTGGGTGTGGACCAGCGACGGCAGCTCGCCGGACTTCTCCCGGAGCACGTCACCGATGACCCGGACCGAGGCATCGGAACGGGAGGCGAAGCCGTACCGGGTCAGCCAGGCGTCGCTGAACACCTTGGTGAGATAGCCGCGACCCGAATCCGGGAGCAGGACCACCACGACGTCGTCGGGGCCGAGATCGTCGGCCAGCCGCAGCGCGGCCGCGGTCGCCATCCCGCACGAGCCGCCCGACCAGGAGCGCCTCCTCCCGGGCGAGCCGCCGGGTCATCTCGAACGAATCGGCGTCGGAGACTTCGATGATCCGGTCGCAGATGGTCGGGTCGTAGTTGGCCGGCCAGAAGTCCTCGCCGACCCCTTCCACCAGATAGGGCCGGCCGCTGCCGCCGGAATAGACCGAGCCGCTCGGGTCGGCCCCGACCACCTGCACGCGCCCCTCCGAGACCTCCTTGAGGTAGCGGCCGGCCCCGCTGATGGTTCCGCCGGTGCCGATACCGGCCACGAAGTGCGTGACCCGCCCGTCGGTCTGCCGCCAGATCTCGGGTCCGGTGGTCTCGTAGTGGCTGGCCGGATTGTTCGGATTGGAGTATTGGTCGGGCTTCCAGGCCCCCTCGATCTCCCGCACCAGACGGTCCGACGTGGAGTAGTAGGAGTCAGGGTGGTCCGGTTCGACCGCGGTGGGGCAGACGACGACGTCGGCCCCGTAGGCGGCCAGGACGTTCCGCTTGTCCTCGCTGACCTTGTCGGGGCAGACGAACACGCAGTGGTACCCCCGGGCCTGGGCCACGATGGCCAGCCCGACGCCGGTGTTGCCGCTGGTCGGTTCGACGATGGTGCCGCCCGGTTTGAGCAGCCCTTCGCGCTCGGCCGCGTCGACCATCTTCACCGCGATCCGGTCCTTGACGGAGCCACCCGGATTCAGGTATTCGATCTTGGCCAGGATCAGCGGTTGGCGCCCCCCGGTGACCCGGGACAGCCGCATCAGCGGTGTGTTGCCGACCAGGTCGATGAGCGAGTCCACGTATTCCACGTGCATATTGTGCTCGATCACTCACCAGCGCGATGCGGCCGTCGGCGGAAACGGCGAGGGCCGCCCCCACCGGAGTGGGGACGGCCCGCGCCCTGATCAGGTCGGGCTCGTTGTGGAGTTACTGGCCCCGGAGCAGGGACAGCAGGTGCAGCAGCTCGATGTAAAGCCACACCATGGTGACGGTCAGACCGAACGCGCCGCGCCAGGACTCACTGGCCGGGGCGCCCATCTGCACGCCCCGCTCGATGTAGTCGAAGTCGAGCACCAGGTTCAGCACGGCGAGCACGATCGCGATCGCCGAGACGCCGATGCCGAGCAGACCGCCGCGGAGGCCGAGGCCGCCGCCGGTGAAGAGGCTGAAGACGAGGTTGCCGAGCATCAGGGCCGCGAAGGCGATGGTGGCCAAGACCACGATCTTCTGGAACTTCGGTGTGACCTTGATGTTGAAGAACTTGTACGCCGCCAGGGTCACCCCAGCCGCGACGAAGGTGCCGATCACCGCCTGCACGACGATCCCGTCGAACCGGGCGTTGTACAGGCTGCTGATCAGGCCGATGAACACGCCCTCGATGGCCGCGTACGCCAACACCAGCGGCGGTGAGACCTTCCGGCGGAACGAGACGAGCAGCACCGCGACGAAGCCGACGATGCCCGACAGGATCAGACCGGGGAAGTAGAGCGCCGGCGGCACCAGCATCCAGGCCAGGGCGGCGAAGATGATCAAGGTGCCGATGGTGACCGCCGTCTTGGTGACGACGTCGTCCAGCGTCATCCGCCCTTCGGGCGCCTGGGTCGGAGTCGGCGGCTGGCCGTAGCCCTGCGGCGGCTGGCCGTACTGACCGGGCTGGGCGTACGGGTCCTGGACGGCTGACGGCTGACCGTGGGGGTTGTATTGGTTGTATTGCTGCTGCTGACCGTATTGGGGCGCTGCGGGTGTGAACGCATCCTGCTTGGACAGGATCGGGTTCGAACTACGCAACATGAATGTCCTCCTGACGTTCCGCACCACACTGGTGCGAACCCATGATATCCAACAACGGACAACCGCCTGATCTTCCGAAGCTTGGAATGAGCTAAGGAAGTGTGAGCGTGCCCCCGATGGGAGTCGAACCCATACTGGAGCGGGTTTAAGCCGCCTGCCTCTGCCATTGGGCTACGGGGGCGCTACGGGGGCGCTACGGGGGCGCTACGGGGCCCTGCGGCGGGTCGTGGGGCCGCGTAACTCCTGCACCCTATCCATCATCCGCACTCGGGGTCGGAGGGTCGAGATAGACCTTGCGCGGGTGGATGGCGTGGGCGCCGGCGACCCGGTCGAGGAACAGGAGCCCGGCGCAGTGGTCGATCTCGTGCTGCAGAGCGCGGGCCTCGAAGGCGTCGGTCGTGACCGCGACCGGCTCTCCGGTGACCGGCAGCACGCCCGCGGACCACGATCCGGCCGGCTCGCTTCACGTCTCCGGTCAGATCCGGGACGGACATGCAGCCTTCCCGGGAGCGTTCGTTCCGGCTGGCCTCGACCACTTCCGCGTTCAGGAGGACGAGCAGTCCGTGCTGGGTGTGGGCCTTGGCGTGGCCCGTCACGTCGACGCAGAACGCCTGGACGGCGAGTCCGATCTGCGGGAGCCGCGAGACCGACACATCCGGGCGATACCCGCATGGTGGCCACCAGATCTGCACACAACTGGATCGTCTCGGCCTCGGTGGGTTCCAGTCGCGCGCCCGCGCGACTCAAGCACCGCCGCCGGAGCCCTGACCACCGGCCGGACATGCCCGGGAGGCAGGACCGGCAGCACCGGCCCGGCGGTCGCTTCGGTCACAGTTCGTCGCGCTCGATGGGTCGCAGGGTGACATCGACGCCAAGTTCACCGGCGGCGACCGCCAGCGCCCCGGACAGCGCATTCGCGTCGCCGGTCGGCGGCAGTTCGACTTCGGCCGCCAGCACGTAGAGGTCGCCGGACAGCCGGGTGGTGAGATCGGTGATGTTGCCACCCGCGTCCGCGATCACTCCGGCCAGCCGGGCGACGATGCCCAGCCGGTCCGCCCCGTGCACGGTGATCAAGTACTCGGATCCGAGCGAGGGGAGCTCCGGCTCCGGCGGCAGCTCGCGGACGTCGACGATGAGCGATCCGTCGGCGAGAGGTTGCAGGGCCCGCTCGACCGCGGTCACGCCCGCGTCGCCCGCGCAGATCAAGGTCATGGCGAAGTGGCCCCGGAGCAGGGTCATCGAGGAGTCCTCGAGGTTCATGCCGCAGCCGGCCAGCGCCTTCGCCGTCCGGGCGATGATGCCGGGCCGATCGTGACCCAGCACCGTGATGGCCAGCACGGTCACCGCAACAGCTCCAGGGCGATTCCGTCCAGGATGTCGGACTCGCTGATCGTCAGGTGCTCGACCGAGACGCGCCGAGCCACCCGACTGGCGACCAGCGCTCCACCGGTGATCACATCGGCCCGACCGGGATGCATGGACGGGATGGACTTGATCTCGGCCACGGTCATCGCCGCCAGTTGATCGAGCAGGCCGGTCAGACCGGCTACGGAGAGGACCGCCCCGTGCACCTTGGTCCGGTCGTAGCTGTCCAGACCCAGGAAGACTCCCGCCAGGGTGGTCATCGTCCCGGCCACGCCGATCCAGGTGGTCGCGCGGGCGAGGTCGACTCCGGAGTCGTCCAAGAGCTGGTCGACGTACGCCTCCGCCGCCGCCCGCGCTTCGGGTGGGGTGGGATTGGTCTTCAGGAAACGCTCGGTGATCCGGACCGAGCCGACGTCGAGAGAGATGGCCTGATCGATGAGGTCATCGCCGTGCCCGAGGATGAGCTCGGTAGAGCCACCACCGATGTCCATCACCAGAGAGGATCCCTCGTGACCGGGCACGCCGCTGAGGGCTCCGGCGAAGGAGAGCCGAGCCTCGACCTCTCCGCTGACGATGTCGGGAGTGACCCCCAGCCGCTGCTGAACCCCGTCGAAGAACGCGTCCCGGTTCCGCGCGTCCCGGGAGGCCGACGTGGCGACGAACCGAGTGCGCTCCGCCGGCACGCCCGCGGCCCTGATCGCTTCGGCGTACTGGTCGGTTGCGGCGAAGGTCCGGGTCAGCGCGTCGGGATGGAACTCACCGGTGGCGTCCACGCCTTGACCGAGTCGAACGATCTCCATCCGCCGGTCCAGCTCCCGGACGCCGCCCTGGGGGCCGGCTTCGGCGATCAGCAGCCGGATGGAGTTGGTACCGCAGTCGATCGCCGCCACCGCCGGACTCATCGCGCACCCGCCCGGCAGGGTTTGGCCCAGAACGCCCCGATGTCGGCCAGCGCCGTGTCGCCCAGGGGGTTGACGCCGGGACCGGCCGCGAGGGCGTGACCGACCAGCGCGTGCAGGCACTTGACCCGGTCGGGCATCCCGCCCGCACTGACGCCCGCGATCTCGGGTACCTCACCGAGAGCCGCCCGATCCGCCAGATAGGCCCGGTGCGCAGCCGCGTACTGCTGAGCCAGATCGTCGTCGTCGTCGAGCCGCCGGTTCATCTCGGTCATCACTCCGTTCGCCTCCAGCCGGGAACACTGCCATCACCGCATTCGGGCAGGTCAGATAGTAGGTGGTCGGGAAGGGTGTGCCGTCGGACAGGCGTGGTCGGGTGGCCACCACGGCGGGTAGACCGCACGGGCAGCGGCACGCGACGCCCGCCGCGTCCCGGGGTGGGCGGCCCAACTGAGCGGTGACCGCCCGCTCGTCGCTCTCCGTCAGCGGGTTCAGCACGGGCCCAGTCTGGCAGCGACGGACGCGAGAGAATCGCCGGCATGACGTCCGGGTCAGCGCCCCGGCCGCCCCGCGACGCGGATCCGGCGCGCATCTACTACGCGATGCAGGGCGTCGCGGCCTTCTGCTACGCCCTCTGCTTCACGGTCAGCGTGATCTACATGGCCACGGTCGTCGGGCTGAATCCCGCTGCAACTGGTCCTGGTCGGGACCGTGCTGGAGATCACCTGTTTCGTCTGTGAGGTGCCGACCGGCATCGTCGCGGACCTGCGCAGTCGCCGGCTGTCGATCATGATCGGTTTCGCGCTGATCGGTCTGGGCTTCCTGTTGCAGGGTTTCAGCCCGACGTTCGTGGCCGTGCTCGGCGCGCAGGTGCTCTGGGGACTGGGCTCCACCTTCACCTCCGGGGCGACCCAGGCCTGGATCACCGACGAGGTCGGCGAGGACGCCATCGCGGTGGTGTTCACCCTCGAGGTCCGGATCCAGTTGGTGGCCGGTCTGCTCGGCACGGTCAGCGCCGGCGCGCTGAGCCTGCTCGACATCCGGCTACCCATCCTGCTCGCGGGGGTTGGTTTCCTGTTGCTGGTGGCTTTCTTGGCCTGGCGGATGCCCGAGCAGGGCTTTCGCCCGACGCCGATCGAACGGCGGGAGACGTTCGGCCACATGCTGCGGACCGCGCGGGCCGGCCTGGCGCTCGCCCGCCGCAACACCGTGGTGCGCGGACTGCTGTTGATCAGCCTCATCACCGGATTGGCCAGCGAAGCCTTCGACCGGTTGTGGCAGGTGCGGCTGCTCGGCGACTTCGGCTTGCCGACCTTGTTCGGTCGGGACAATCCCGGCACCTGGTTCGCCCTCTTCGCCCTGATCGGCAGCCTGGTCGGTCTGCTCGCCTCGGTGCTGGTCGGGCGGCTGGGTCTCCGCCGCCTCCACGATTCCCGGCCCGGCCGAGTGTTGGCCGTGCTGGCCGCCATCGACGTACTGGGCATTCTCGGACTAGCGCTCTTCGGCTCGCTGTGGGCCGCGCTGATCGCCGTCTGGGTCAAAGGAGCCGCCGCCGCGGTCGCCGCTCCGGTGCTCGGGGTCTGGTTGAACCGTCAGCTGCCCTCAGCCATCCGGGCCACGGCGTTGTCGATCGACAGTCAGGCCAACGCGATCGGTCAGGTGGTCGGCGGACCACCGTTGGGTTGGCTCGCCACCCGGACGTCCCCGTCGGTGGCCCTGGTCACCGCCGGTCTGATCATCACGCCGGCAATCGTGATCTTCGCGTTGCTCGATCGCAAGACCGGCAGGTCAGCGCCCTGAGGAGGACGCACTCGGACTGGGCCGGGGACTCGGGGTGGTGTTTTCGGTGATCGGCTTCCGCGAGGGCGCCTTGGTCGGCGCCGTCACCACGGGACGATCGGCAGCGGACACGGAGTCGCGCAACCTCAGCCACCAGGCGTCCGGCGTCTCGTCGGTCGGGGCGTTGGCCGGGCTGATCTGGGCTCCCCCGCCGAGCGGCTTTCCGTCCGGACCGATGACCCGGAAGCCGATCTCGCCGGGGACCACCCAGCCCAGCCGGTCCCGGGCCTGCAACCGGACGAAGGCCGGATCGTTCCACAGGTCGAGCTTGGCCCTCAGTGCGCCGATCGTTCCCTGTCGTTCGACGATCTCGGCGCGGGTGGCCGAGATCTTCTCCGCCTGCGCGAAGTAGATCCGCAGCGAGCTCGCGTACGAAATCGTCAAGATCAACAACACCACGGCGAGGGCGATCGCTCGGGTGGTCAGACTGGCCCGTCGGCCGCGATCGGGCGGGCTCGCCCGGTCGGTCGTGACGTCGCCGGACCCGGCGCGGACCTGCTGTCCCTCCAGCGCCGTCCGGGCACCGATCTCCGGGTCGGAGCCGGCCGGACGGGGGCGGCTCCGGGCGCGGCTCCGGCCTCGTCCTGGCCCGGGGCCGGGACGAGAAGGGGGCCGCGAACCGGACGGCATCAGTCCCTCTGTCCCGAATCACCGAACCTCGGGAAAGCGGAGGCGCCGGCGTAGCGGGCCGCGTCGTCGAGATCCTCCTCGATCCGCAGCAGCTGGTTGTACTTGGCCACCCGATCCGTTCGGGCCGGGGCGCCGGACTTGATCTGCCCGCAGTTGGTGGCCACCGCCAGGTCGGCGATGGTGGTGTCCTCGGTCTCGCCCGACCGGTGGCTCATCATGCAGCGGAAGCCGGAGCGGTGGGCGAGATCGACCGCGTCGAGGGTCTCGCTGAGGGAGCCGATCTGGTTGACCTTGACCAGCAGCGCGTTGGCGGCCTTCTCGTCGATACCCCGCTTGAGCCGGCTGACGTTGGTGACGAAGAGGTCGTCGCCGACCACCTGCACCCGGTCGCCGAGCTTGGCCACCAGGGCGCTCCAACCGGCCCAGTCCTCCTCGTCCAGGGGGTCCTCGATCGACACGACCGGGAAATCGTTCACCCACCCCTCGTAGATCGCGATCATCTCCTCCGACGACTTGGGCGCACCCTGCCAGGTGTAGACCCCGTTCTCGTGGAACTCCGATGCGGCCACGTCGGCAGGCCAGGGCGATGTCGGTGCCCAACTTCAACCCGGCCCGCTCGACCGCGGTGGAGATCAGCTCCAGGGCGGCCCGGTTCTCCGGCAGGTTGGGGGCGAACCCGCCCTCGTCGCCGAGCCCGGTCGACAGCCCCTGCTTCTTGAGGACGGACTTGAGCGAGTGGTAGACCGCCGCCCCCTGCTCCAGAGCGTCCCGGAAGGTCGACGCCCCGATCGGAGCGATCATGAACTCCTGGATGTCGACGTCGGAGTCGGCGTGGGCGCCGCCGTTGACGATGTTCATCATCGGTACCGGCAGGACGTGGGCGTTGGGGCCCCCGACGTAGCGGTAGAGCGGCAGCTCCGCCGAGGTGGCCGCGGCGTGCGCCACCGCCAGCGACACCCCGAGGATGGCGTTGGCGCCCAACTTGCGCCTTGTTCTCGGTCGCGTCCAGGTCCAGCATCGCCTGATCCACCAGCCGCTGCTCGCTGGCGTCGAAGCCGACCAGCTCGGGCCCGAGTTGGTCGATCACCCCGAGCACGGCCTTGGTCACACCCTTGCCCCCGTACCGGGAATCCCCGTCCCTCAGCTCGACCGCCTCGAACGCTCCGGTGGAGGCGCCCGACGGCACCGCCGCGCGGCCTTCGGACCCGTCGTCCAAGATCACTTCGACCTCGACGGTCGGGTTCCCGCGGGAGTCGAGAATCTCCCGCGCGCCGATGAACTCAATACTTGCCACGTTTGGACGCTGCCTTTCGTTGCCCGTCCCAGAGAGACCTCCGGGAGCCGCTGCGGTCATGTCTCGATCTCACTGCGGACCACACTATCGGCGCCATCTGAGCTCGCCGCCGAGGCACGGGCCAGGCCCGCAAGGAAAGTGGGCCGGTTTCGGGATCAGCAGGCCCGCGCTGGGGTGATCAGCGGCGAGGGCGGCCGGCGAGGGCGTTGGCCACGTTGACGCCGACGATGCCGGCCCAGGCGACCGCCAGGCCCAGCAGGCCCCCGGTGCTCGCGCTGATGGCGGTGATCGGCACCCCCGCGCCCAGCGAGATGATGCCCAGGACGAACCGCTGGTGCTGCGCCGGTCCGCTCCAGCGAGTTCCTGCGACGTGGTCTGTTCACTTTGCTGACGCAGTTCCGCCGTGCGCAGCGCGGCCAGCTGCTCGACGCGTTCGGCCAGCCCGGCGGCAATGTGTTCGGAGTACTCCGGACCCAGCTCCATCCGCGCCGCCAGCGCCGCCTCGGTCTCCCGCCGGGTCTCGTACGAGGCCGCTTCGGCGGCCCGCTGCCGGGCGGCTGGATCGTACGACTGGGTCATGTCGCCAGCGTAAACGCCAACCGCCTCGAGGTCAGGATCCGCAGGAGGCCGCCACGATGTCCAGCAGCCTGCGCAGTGGGCGCCTCAGCACGGCGCTGATCGGACGGGCGTCGGACATCGCCCAGTTCTTGAGTTCGGCGTGGCCGCGCTCCAGCGAGGTTTCGGTCAACTCGACCCCAGCTTCGCTTTCGGCGGGATCGAGCCCTGGACCGAGCGCGGAGCGGACGGCGGCCGTGACCGGCCGTAACACCGGCAGGGCCGCCGATCCCAGTGGGGCCCAGTGGGACGCCAGATCCGGGCGGGTCGACAGGTCAGCCACCTCTTCGACCAGTAGCCGCTCGACGCGGGCCAGCTCGAGACTGAGATGGACGACGGGAGTCAGGGCGTTCAGCGGCGACCGGTCGCGTCGCCGCAGCGGATTCTGCCGGACGGCCCGTTGCGCCGCCGCCAGGGACTGGGGCAGCCGGCGAGCCTTCTCGTCGGTCTCGGCCGCCCGGTCTCGCAGCCGATCCAGCGCGGCCTGCTCGGTGCGACCGGCGAGGATCGACGCCAGATCATCCAACTGCGCGACCAGTTCGCCCGTGACGGTGCGCAGCTCGGCCTCGAAGGCCTTCCGTGCGTTGGGCGGCAACAACAGCGGAGAGAGCAGCACACTGACCGCGGCCCCGATCGCGGTCTCCCACAGCCGGGCCACGGCGTACGCATCGGGATCGGGGTTGGCGAAGACCAGGAGCCCCGAGACGGCGATCTGCACGTTCAGCGTCGGGCCTACGCGCAGCACGATGCCGACGACCAAGCCGATGGCCAGGACGAGGGTGACCGAGACCACCGACGGACCGAGCCACTGCACCACCGCCACCGCGAGCCCGACCCCGCCGACGACACCGATCAACCGGTCGAAGGACAGGTTGAAGGCCGAGTACGGGTGGTCCCGCAGCGCCACGATGGGCACGATGACGGCGAAGATCGGCGGCTGATCGGCGCCGAGCCAGATGCACAGCTGCCAGCTCAGCGCGGCCGCGACCAGGATGCGCAGAACCTGAGGTCCCTCGGTGTGGAACCGGGCCCGCACCGTGGCGCTGCGGTCGGCGCTCGAGGCGGGCATGGGCGATATCCTCGCCGGACCGCTCAGACGCGATCCAGCGGCCGGTGCGGCAAGGGAGGATAGCGAACGGTGACGGGATCGCCGGCTCGTACGATCCCGCCGGCGGTCACCACCCCCATGATGCCGGCCAGCCGGACGATCGAGCCGTCCTCGGCCCGGCGCACGACCTCGCCCAGCAGCCCGGAGCGGAAGGACTCGATCTGTGCGCAGGGATTGCGCAATCCGGTGACCGTGACGACGGCGCGATCGCCGAGCCTCAGTTGGGTGTCGACCGGCAGCGCCAGCAGGTCGATGCCGAGGGTGGTGATGTTTTCGCCGAGTTCGCCTGCCCGGACCAGATGACCACGCTCGGCCAAGTCGTCCAACAACTCGGCGTGCAGGAGATGCACCTGCCGGAGATTGGGCTGCGACGGATCCCGGGCGACCCGGGACCGGTGCTGCACAGTGACTCCCGCGTGCGCATCGCCCTCCACTCCGAGGCCTTCGAGCAGGCGGGCCGCCGGCACCGGCTCTTTGCTGAATCGGTGTCCGGGGCTCCGGTTGACGGAGACGACTCTCACGGTCAAAGAGTCTGGCATGGCGCGCGGCTTCGCGACGATCGTCGCCGTATGATCCTCGCGCGAGTGCGAGAGAGGTCACCTGATGAGCGAACCACGCGACCGGCGCAGGGCGGTCGATGCCGATCCGCACGATGGCCGTGACGAGAGCGAAACCGAGCGGATGGATCGCAACTGGGACGAGATCTTGCAGGAGTTGCGGGTCACCCAGACCGGGACCCAGATTCTCAGCGGATTCCTGCTGGCGATCGCGTTCCAGCCGAGGTTCGTCGATCTGACCGACTTCCAGCGCACCGTCTATCTGATCTTGGTGGTGCTGGCCGCCGTCACCACGGCACTGGCCCTCGCTCCGGTGACCATGCACCGCGGCCTGTTCCGGCAACACCGCAAGAAGTTGCTGGTGCAGACGGCGCACGTGATCCTCCGCTGCACCCTGGTCGGTGTGGGGCTTGTCCTGATCGGCACGGTTCTGCTGGTCTTCGACGTGGCGGTCGGACTCCGGCCCGCCGGGTGGGCCGCGGCGGGCATGCTGGTGTTGATCATCGGGATCGGACTGCTCCCGGTGTTCCTGGGACGCAGCAGCGCGGCCCGGCGAGCCGGGCCGCGCTGAGGATTCTGCGATTCAGATGCCGAACTTCTTGCCGATGTCGCCCAGACCGCCGGGCAGCAAGCTGCCCAGGTCGATGCCGAACTTGCTCAGCAGCCCTTGATCGCGGTCGGTGTCGACCTGGTCGGGTAGCTCGCTGTCGGCTTGGGCGGCCTGGTCGTGATTGCCCTGCTGCTTCAACAGGTCGAGGATCTGCTGCTTGTCGATCTGCATGATTCGGTTCTCCTTCGATCGGGGAATTCGGTTGGTCGGGATCACTTGCTCCGCGACGTCTCGGCTTCCTGTTCCGGAGTCGAGTCGGCCTTCACCGCGTCACGCTGGCCGATCGGCTGTTCGGGACCCTTGGTCGTGTCCTTGACGGTCTGCTGCTCGGTCTCGGCGTTGATCTCGGCGCCGAGCAGGACGGCGTACGCGGTGATCCACAACCAGAACAGCAGTACGACGATGCCGGCCAGAGCGCCGTAGGTCTTGGCGTAGTTGCCCAGCACGTTGACGTACAGCGAGAACCCGACCGAGGCGACTAGCCAGAGCACCGTGGCCATGACGGCCCCGATCTGGACCCAGCGGATCTTGGGGGCGTCCCGGTCCGGAGCCACCCGGTACAACACGGCGAGAGCCACCGCGACCAGGAGAGCCAGGAGCACGAACCGGCCGATCAGCAAGAGCCAGTAGGCGAAACCACCACCACCGAGGAGCCGCTCGAGCAACGGCGGCAGAACCGCCACGATACCCAGCACGATGATCATGAACACAATGGCGGCCAACGTCAGGGCCAGAGCGATCAGCCGCTTCTTGATCGCCGACCGCTTCTCCTCCTCGTCGTAGGCGAAGTTGACCGCGGTCATCAGGTTCTGCATCCCGCCGGAGGCGCTGAACAGGGCCACCAGAATCGCCACGATGGCGCCGATCCCGAGGGTCGACTTCTGACTGGTCAACGTGGTGATCTGCTCGGTGAGCAGCGTGCGGACGTCGTCCGGCAGGGCGCCGGCCAGGCTGTTGACCTGGTTGGCGATCTGCGCCGGGTCGGCGAAGAACCCGTACAGCGAGACGAGGGCGATCAGCGCCGGGAAGATGGCCAGGAAGCCGAAGAACGCGACCCCGGCCGCCAGCAACGGCACCTGGTCGGCCTTTGCCTCGGCCATCCCCCGTTTGAGGATCTGGAACCAGCCCTGGGCGGGGATGTCGGTGGGGCGCTCGGCGTCGCCGCCGGGCACCCCACCGGTGTTCCGGTTCCCGTTCGGGCTGTCCTGCTTGCTGTCCTTGTTCGTACTGCCGGTGGGACGGTCGGTTGCGACCATCGGTTCAGCTCCTTCTGCTGCTGCGCCGGTGGGCGCGTCCCTTCAGTTTCCGACCGAATACCCGAGTACTCAGCTGGAGGCTTGGTCCTTGACGGTGTCCTTGGAGTCCTGCACCTGGCCCTGGACCTGGTCCTTGGCCGTGACGCCTTCGTCCTTGACGTTCTGAACCGCATCGGTCGCGGTGGCCTTGACCGACTCCGCGGCCTGCTGGGCCGGCTCCTTGAGATTGCCGGCCATCTCCTTGGCCGCCTCGGTCGCCTTCTCCTTGAGCGGCTCGAGGTGCTTGTCCTGCAGGTCGGAGACCGCCCGCTGCTCCTTCTGCGAGGAGGGGATCGCCCCGGAGATCAGCAGTCCGACGCCGAAAGCGATCAGACCTGCCGCCAACGGGTTGCCCTGCGTCCCCTGCTTGGCCCGCCGAGGAGCCGAGGCGACGGCGTCGCCGACGGAGGACGCCTTGTCCTGCACGGTCGCCACCCCTTGTTGCACTCCGCCCTGGACGGCCGAAACGCGATCCGAGACCGCAGCCTTGGCGTCACCGACCTTGCCGTCGTCGTACGGGTCGTCCGAACCCATGATTCGCTCCTTCACGCTGATGGCGGCACCCTTGACCTTGTCGACCTGCCGCTCGGCCATCTTCTTGGGGTTGGCCGTGTCGGCCAGCGCGTCGACGTTGTAGCTCAATTCGGCGCGGGTCCGCTCGATGTCGGCCCGGATGGCGTCCGGATCGTCGCTGGCCGGCTGGCTGCTGGCCGGGTAATCGCTCGTGGTCATCGGTTCTCCTCTTCGTGGCCCTTCAATGCATTCGGTACCTTGCTCAGAGTCTCGGTGGTCTGCGGGATGCCGCGGATCCGGTCGAACTCCTTCTTGCCCACCATCGCCAGCACGCCGGCCACGATGGCCCAGATAGCGGCCACGACCAGCGCCGACCACTGATTCTCGATGAACTGACCCAGGCCCCACCACGCGCTGACCGAGAGGAAGACCAGGAACAACACACCGCCAACGGCCGCTCCGGCGAACAGGCCGATGCCCTTGCCCGCTCGCATTCCGGACTGCTTCAGCTCGGCCTTGGCCAACGCCATCTCTTGCTGCATGAGGGTCGAGACATTGGTGGTGACGGCGGACAGCATTTCGCCGAGGCTGCGTCCGTCTTCGGCCTCCAGGGCCGACCGGCGGGCCGCGTACCCCTCCTTCGCGGCATCGACCAGCGAACCCCCTCCCTGGGGATCCGTCGGAGGAAGGGTGGAAGACCCGCTCATCGGGTGAGGTCCGGGCGAGCCGGATCGTCGTAGACGGGCTGTGAGGCCGGGTAGGTCGACGGCGTATCCGAGTAGGTCGCGGGCAACTCATCGATCGACATCGGCGGCGCCTCGGTGCCCAACGGCGCCCCGGTCGCGGGGTAGCTGGTGGGGTAGGTCGAGGTGTAGGTCGAATCATAATTCGACCGGTACGTCTGGCCGGTCAGCGCGGGCGTCCCGGAGGTGCCCGAGTCCGGCGTATCCAGACTGGTGTTGGCGGCGACGGCGCCGCGGGCCAGTCGGCCGACGACCACCCCGGCCGCTGCGCAGATGCCGAGGAACAGCACCGGACGACGACGGGCGAACCGCTTGACCTCTTCGAGGACGTCGCTCGGCTCACTGTCCTCCAGCCAGTGGGCGATTTCCCCACCCCTGCGGGAAGCCTGCTGAGCCAGATCGGTCAGCGGCCCGGACTCATCGCTCGAGGAGGCCATGCCGCCGAGCTCCTTGGACAGCGAGTGCACCGCGCCGGCGATCCGCTGCTGCTGGTTCCGGCCCTGGTCGCGCACCTCCGAGCTGACGGTGCTGAGCAGGCTCTGGGCCTGCTGCTTGGTCTCCTGGACCACGTTGGCCGCTTCACCCTTGGCGGTGGCGGCGACATTCTTGCCCGCGTCGACGGCGGTGTCCTTGACGTTCGCCGCCTCGCCCTTGGCCACGTCTTTAGTGGACGAACTCTCGGTGCCGGTGGCGCTGCCGTCAGTCGGCGGCCAGGTGGCGGCGGTCTCAGTCGACGTCACGCCGATGCCGGCGCCGGCCGGGTAGTCACCAGCGACGTAGTCCGCCGAGGGCGAACCTTCGCTGGCGTAGTCACCGGTTGCCGGGTCCCCGGGGACCGGGGTCTTCCGGTACGGATCAGATCCTCCGGATGGATTGGTCACAACAGTCTCCGATCTTTCCTGTGTCGCAGCCCGGACGGGCTGGGACGTTTACAACGTAAGGCACGTTTACAACGTAAGGCAAACGGGATATACCCCGGTGTGTCGTGGGCATGCAGACACCGACCCAGAAACCTGCGGATTGTTTCTGGATCGGCAGAGCGGGTTTGAACAGCTGTCGGTCAGTGCTTCGTCGACACCGCCGTCCGCGGCCGCGCGGCGGCCTCCAACCGGAACCGGAATTCGTCGAGCGAGCGGGCCATCACCCGCGGTCCGCTGAGGCGCAGAATCGGCGCCAGAAGAGCCCAGCCGCCACGGAGCTCGACGTTCAGCAGGTAGTGCAATTCCGCGGTCTCTCCGCTGCCGGTCACCTGGTATTCACCGCTGACCGAAAGCGGCCCACGCAGATGCGTGAACGTGTACCGGTGCGGTGCGTCGTAGTCCGCGACCAGCGAATCGGTCACGACGGTTCGTCCCGCCACCTGGGCCACCTCATGCAGAACCGATCCGGCCCGCATCGGCCCGGCCGGACTCATGCTGGACTCGATGACCTCCTCCCGCCACTCCTTGGCACGACCGAAGTCCGCTGCATAGGCGAAGACGTCGGTGATGGGCCGCTGGACGCGGACCGTGCTGGTCAGGTGAAGTGCAGTCATGGCGCGGGCCTTTCGCTGATCAGTTCTGCTGCTGATCTCGACCATGCCCGGTGACGCTGGGGCCGACATCAGTAGCGCTTACCGATCCCTGTGGTTTCGATACCCATTCTCCCGCGGTCAACACCGACCCGATCGATCTTGTGCGGGCCGCTCGGCCGATGCATGCTCGTCCCAGACACACCGGGCCGGCGCTCCGCCGCACCGGGCCGGTCGCCGGGAAGGGGTCCCCATTGGCCGAGACCGCTCCGTCTCCGGGCACGCAGAGCCCGCTCAGCCGGATGCTTGCCCGAGCCTGGGCGTTGCTGCGCATCCCACCGGTCCCGGATTACTCAGTCGATGAGCCAACGGACGTACGCGAGTCGTGGCTGCGGCAACTGGGTCGAATCCGCTATGCGCTCGAGAACGCCCGTACGGCGCTCGTCCGTGACGGGTGGACCGGGGGCGCCTGGTTCACCGTCGAGGAGTCCCCCGGCTCGTTCCGCAGAGCTACCGCGCACGAGGCCTTCGGCTTGGTCGGGCCCCAGGCCTCGGTGGCCAACGCCTGCCTGGTCGGAACCCTGCTGCGGATGGCCGATGACCCCGATCAGGTACCCACCATCGCCGACGTCTGGGGCTGCGTCGACGAATTGTACGAGGCCATGCACGAGCAGCTCGGTCACCACTCCTTCCCGCCCGGGCGGGCGTACCCGAGCGCCGAGCGCAGGGCGAGGCTGCAGGGTCTGACCGCCTGGAACGACGCCCCCGGCCGTACCCGGGAGCAGGTGCTCGACGTGGTCGACCGCGCCGTGGCCCGCACCATCGTGGCGGCCTGCCGCTGACGGCCACGATCGGGTAGACAGAGGATTCGTAGTCGAGTCCTCTGTCTACCCGGTAACCGCTTCGGCGGCTCAGGACGGCTGCTCAGCCGCCCGAATATCGCCTTCCATCTCGCGCACTGCCGCGCGGACGGCCTGCTCGGCGTCGATTCCGTGCGCCTGGGCGCGAGCGACCAGGGTGAGAATCTGGGCCCCTACGTCCGAAGAGGTGATCTCCTCGACCGGGAAGGCGAGCGGCACGCGGTGCGACCGGGCCCGCCCGATGGTCTTGCTCGCGCGCGAGAGCGCGGACAACTGCTCGGGGATGCCTTCGAGGGCCGACGTGCGCCGCTTCTCGACCGCCTTGCGCTGCTCCCAGACACCGTGCAGGTCCTCCGGCGCCTCGTCCGCGGCGAAAACGTGCGGATGCCGGGCAATCAACTTGTCGGCGATTCCAGCCGCGACGTCGTCGATGTCGAAGCCGTCGGCGGCCTCACTGGCGAGCTTCGCGTGAAAGACCGCCTGCAACAACAGGTCGCCCAGCTCCTCCCGCAGATGCTCCGGGTCGCCGCTTTCGATCGCCTCGACGGTTTCGCACGTCTCCTCGACGAGGTACGGCACGAGTGACCGGTGAGTCTGCACCCGGTCCCACGGGCACTCCGCCCGCAAAGTGTCCATCACCGCGATCAGCCGGTCGACCTCCGGATGCCGGCTGGGCCCGGTCGCCGGGTCGCTCAAGCGGGCCGGGACAGCGACGACGACAACCCCTCGATGATGGTCTTCTCGGTCGTGTTGAGGACGCCGAAACGAGGATTGAGCGTGACCTGGATCTTGGCCATCTCGTCGAGGTAGCCGCGGGCTCCGACCTTGGTCGCCACGATCTGCTGCGTGGCCACGTCGTAGGCCACTACCTTGGCCGCCGGCACTTCGAGCAGGTTGGCGAGATTGGACGTCGACAAGACCTTGTCCCGCTCGGCATCGGTGATCGTGATCCGGCGCGTGGCCGCGATCTGCTCGGCGATGTCGCCGTGGATCAAGACATTGACGACCGCGTCGGTGGCGACCTGCTGACCCTCTTCGAGCGTCTCCGACACCCCGCTGACCGCAGAGTCGAGCTGATCCTGGGAAATGGTGCCGTCACCGACGTAGGCCACGGTGCCGCCGCGGAATCCGCTGCAGCCCGCGGCCGCGACCACCACGACCGCGGTGGCCACGGCCAGCCCCAACGCCCGCCTGAGCGTCGCCGTTCGCTTCGTCATCTCCGCCTCTCGCTCCGCACGTGCCCCGGCGATCTTACGTGACACTCAGAACCTTGTTCAGCTGCGAGCGTCGTTAGCGCAGCGCCGGCTCGGTCTGCACGACCGAGCGAGCAGACACGCTTTTCGTCTGCGAGCGAGGGAGGAAGACCGAGTCTGGAGGCGCGGAGCGTGCGCGAGCCGGAGTAGCCGTCTGCGAGCGAGGGAGGAAGACCGAGTCAGAGGGCGCGGAGCGTGCACGAGCGGCTCCAATCAGAGTGTGGCGGCCAGCACCGCCGCCGCACCGGCGTTCAGCACACTTGCCTCGCTCGCCACGGCCAGGAACTCGACCCCTGCGGCGCGGAACGTGTTGGCCAGCTCGACCTTCCCGGCGAACGCTCCGAACGCCAGGTCGTGGCGGGCGGCCGCGGCCCGGATCGTGGCCATCGGCCCGTCCTGCTCCGTGAGCCGCGCGAGCTCGACGCCCAGGCTGAGGGAGAGATCGAACGGTCCGACGAACAACATGCTCAGGCCCGGCACGGTGGCGATCTCGTCGACGTTGCTCAGCGCCTCGGCCGATTCGATCATGACCGCACAGGTGACGGCCTCGTTCGCCTCTGCCGGCGGTCGGTAGCGCCCGGCCCACAGGGCGCTGAACTGACCGTGACTGCGGGACCCCCGCGGCGGATAGAAAGTCGCCTCCACCACCTGACGCGCCTCATCCGCCGTGTCGACCTGGGGCACGATGATGGTCGTCGCCCCGGCGTCCAGGGCGGCCCCGATCAACGTGAACTCGGCGCCCGCCACCCGAACCCCGAACTCGTGGCCGGCGTCGGTCAACGCGCGGCCGAGCTCGACCAGGGCGGCCCGGTCGATGTCGCCGTGCTGAGCGTCCAGCACGAGCCAGTCGAACCCGGCAGCGGCCAGGGTCCGAACGGAGTTGACGTTCCGGGTGCCGCACCACACGCCCCGTGTTGGTTTCCTCATAGCGCGCGATTGTGGCACGTCCCGGCCGCCCAACGCTCGCCGCTCAGCTCGGGGGCGGCGCGTCCTCCGGTGCGTCCGGCCCGTCCAGCAGTGCCACCAGGAAATCCGCGACCACAGCGGCCCGCGCTTGGTCGAGACCAAGCAACGAGGTGTCGATCCTCGCCGACCACGGCTCCAGCAGTTGTTGGCCGAGCACCCGGGCCCGCGGCTGGAGGGACAAGGTGACCGAACGCCGATCCTTTGCGTCGGGCCGGCGCCGAACAAGTCCGGCGGTCTCGAGCCGATCGACGAGGGCGGTGGTCGCCGCCGAGGACAGCCCAAGGGCCGCCGACAGATCCTTGACCCGGACTGGCGCCCCGGCCAGCGCGTCGAGCACCTGGAGGGCCCGCAGATCGGTCGATCCCAGTCCTAGTGCGTGACCTGCCTGCCAGCCGGTCGCCGCGGCCCGCTGGACGAGGGTGTGCAGCAGAGCCCTCACGTCGGAGTCTCGCGAGGGTGGCGGCGAGGAAGGGGGCAAGGTCACCTCGCGATCCTCTCAACCCTCGGACCGTGCCGGTTGGAGACCGGGACCGTCATCGCGCGCGGCCGGACGGGTACACCGGTTCGACGGCGTAGTAGACGACCGGCCCGAGCCGCCGCCGGTGGACAAGATCAGCGAGGATCAACACGACACCCTGGCGGCGCAGCAACCGCCACCAAGCTTGTGCGGCCGCGTGTCCGCGGAGCCGGCGGGCGACGCCTGGACGGAAGTCTCCGGCCGGCCGCCCCTTGCGATCGCACGCGGCGATCTCGACCGAGGCGTCGCCTCGTAGCCGACGTGCCTTCGCGGTGTCGGTGAAAGTCCGGAAAAGGACGCCCCCATCGCCGACTGCCACCCATACCGGACAGGCCGTCGACGATCCGTCCCGCCGGAAGGTGCGAACGCTCACATACCTCCCCGCGGCCATCGCTTTTAGCTCGATAGAACAAGTATCTCGATACATGGAGCTAACATACGCCTCGCCGGTCGAGGGCCGACGCAGTGTTTCCGGCCGCTACTCGCCGAAGACGTCCAACACGACCTGCCCGCACCAGGTGAGGAGCTCGGCGTCCCGGGGCAGTTCGCCGCCGATGGTGGCGTTGCGCGGGCGCGGCACCAGGATCATCTTGGCCGCCGCCTTGACCACGCTGCCCGGGTAGAGCCGCTGCAGCCGCAGCACCCGCGACTCGGGCAGCTCGGCCGGCGCGAACCGGATGAAGTTTCCGGAGGTGACGATCTCGGTCAGACCGGCATGCTCGCGCCTGCAGCCGGAAGGCCGCGACCGCCAGCAGACTGCGCACCTCCGCCGGCGGCTCGCCGTACCGGTCGGTCAGCTCCTCGACCACTGCGTCGATGTCGGCGGGGCTGCGGACCTCGGCCAGCCGCTTGTACATCTCCAGCCGCAGCCGCTCCGACTCCACGTAGTCCCTCGGCAGGTGCGCGTCGACCGACAGTTCGATCCGCATCTCCGGTTCCGGCTCGGTGCTCTCACCGCGGAAGTCCGCGACCGCCTCACCGACCAGCCGGATGTAGAGGTCGAAGCCGACGTCGGCGATGTGGCCGGACTGCTCGCCGCCCAACATGTTGCCGGCCCCACGGATCTCGAGGTCCTTCATGGCCACCGCCATCCCAGCGCCCAGGTCGGCGTGGGCGGCGATAGTGGCCAGCCGGTCGTACGCGGTCTCGGTGAGCGGCTTGTCCGGCGGATAGAAGAAGTACGCGTAGCCGCGCTCCCGCGATCGGCCCACGCGGCCGCGCAGCTGGTGCAACTGGGAGAGCCCCATCAGGTCCGACCGTTCGATCAGCAACGTGTTGGCGGTCGAGATGTCCAGGCCCGCCTCGACGATGGTGGTGCAGACGAGCACGTCGGCCCGGCGCTCCCAGAAGTCGACCATGACCTGCTCGAGCCGCTGCTCCCCCATCTGGCCGTGGGCGGTGACCACCCGGGCCTCAGGCACCAGGTCGGCGATCCGGCGCGCCGTCTTGTCTATGCTCTGCACCCGATTGTGGATGTAGAAGACCTGACCCTCGCGCAGCAGTTCGCGGCGGATGGCGGCGGTCAGTTGCGCCTCGTCGTAGGGACCGGCGAAGGTCAGCACCGGATGCCGCTCCTCCGGCGGGGTGGCGATGGTGCTCATCTCCCGGATCCCGGTGATGGCCATCTCCAGGGTCCGCGGGATCGGAGTGGCCGACATGGCCAGCACGTCCACCGCCGTCCGCAGCCGTTTGAGCTGCTCCTTGTGCTCGACCCCGAACCGCTGCTCCTCGTCGATGACCACCAAGCCGAGATCGGCGAACTCCACCTCCTTGCCGAGCAGCCGGTGGGTGCCGACCACCACGTCGACCTTGCCGTCCTTGAGGCCTTCCAGCGTCGCGCGGGTCTCCGCGTCGGTCTGGAAGCGGCTGAGGGGGGCGACGTTGACGGGGAAGCCGGCGTACCGGTCGGCGAAGGTCGCGTGGTGCTGTTGGACCAGCAACGTGGTGGGAACGAGGATCGCCACCTGCTTGCCGTCCTGGACCGCCTTGAACGCCGCCCGCACCGCGATCTCGGTCTTGCCGTAGCCGACGTCGCCGCAGATCAGCCGGTCCATCGGCACGATCTGTTCCATGTCCCGCTTGACTTCATCGACCGCGGCCAGCTGGTCCGGGGTCTCCACGAAGCTGAAGGCGTCCTCGAGCTCGCGCTGCCAGGTGGTGTCGGGCGAGAACGCGTGGCCCCGGGTGGCCTGCCGGGCAGCGTAGAGCTTGATCAACTCGGCGGCGATCTCCCGCACCGCCTTGCGAGCCCGGCCCTTGCGCTTGGCCCAGTCGCCGCCGCCCATCTTGTCCAGGGTCGGGCTCTCCCCACCGACGTAGCGGGTGACCTGGTCGAGTGCGTCCATCGGGACGTAGAGCCGATCGCCGGGTTGATGGCGTTTCGACGGGGCGTACTCGATCACCAGGTATTCCCGGGTGGCCCCGGCCACGGTGCGCTGGGTCATCTCGACGTAGCGACCCACCCCGTGCTGGCTGTGCACCACGGCGTCGCCGGGCTCCAGCTCGAGCGGGTCGATCTGGTTCTTGCGCCGCACCGGCATCTTGCGGCTCGCCTTGTCGGCCGTCCGCTGACCCGAGAGGTCGCCGGTGGTGAACACAGCCAGCTCGATGCCCTCGGCCAGGAAGCCGTGCTCCAGCTCGGCGCAGACGATGGTGGCCAGCCCCTGCGGCGGGACCTCGTCGAGACGGTCGACCACGCGGACGGCGTACTCGTGCTCGGTGAGCACCTCCGCCATCCGGTCGCTCATCCCGCGCCCCTCGGCGGTGAGCACGACCCGCCAGCCGGCCTTGAGCCGGCCGCCGATGTCGACCGCCGCTGCCTCGGTGTCGCCCCGATAGCGCTCCCCGGTCCGACCGGACACCGTGCGCGATTCGACGCCAACGGTGCTGACCGCTGTGGAGAAGTCGACCAGCTCGCCGTCCTCGGTCCGTACGGGCTCGTTGGGTGTCGAAGGGCGTGAGTCGGGGCCGGCACTGAAGGGTGACAGGGTCCACCAGGCCAGGCCGCGATCAAGGGCGCGTTGCCGTACGTCGGCCAGCGGCCGGTAGGAGGAGGCGCCCAGGTCGATCGGAGCCTTCCCCCCACCGGCGGCCGCGGCCCATGAGGCCTGCAGGAACTCCTCGCTGACCTTGACCAGATCAATGGCCCGGCCACGGACGAGTTCCGGATCGCAGATCAACACGTGGGTGTCGGGGGGCAGCAGATCGATCAGGAGCTCCATCCCGTCGACCAGCGCGGGCGAGAGCGCCTCCATGCCGTCCACGGCGTGACCCTGGGCGATCTTGTCCAGCATCTCGATCAGTTCGGGGTGCTCCTGGGACAGGTCGAACGCCCGTCGGCGGACGGCGTCGGTGAGCAGCAGCTCCCGGCACGGCGAGGCCACCACGTCGGTGCGGGTGACGTCGGTCGAGCGCTGGTCGGCGACGGTGAAGTAGCGGATCTCGTCGATCTCATCGCCGAAGAAGTCCACCCGGACCGGGTGCTCCTCGGTCGGCGGGAACACGTCGACGATGCCGCCCCGGACCGCGAACTCGCCGCGGCGCTCGACCAGGTCGACCCGGATGTAGGCCGCGTTGACCAGGTCGCGGGCGAGTTGGTCCAGGTCGTACTCGGCCCCGACGGCCAGCCGTACCGGGGTGAGGTCGGCCAGGCCCTTGACCTGTGGCTGCAGCACGCTGCGGACCGGAGCGACGATGATCCGCGGCGGCGGCTGATCGGTCTTGGCGGCCAACCGGCGCAACACGGCTAGCCGGCGGCCCACCGTGTCGGAGCGGGGACTCAACCGCTCGTGCGGCAGCGTCTCCCAGGCCGGGTAGTAGGCGACCTGGTCCTCGCCGACCAGCGAGTTGAGGGCGGCGGTCACGGCTTCGGCTTCGCGGAACGTCGACGTGACGACCAGCACCGGCCGTCCGGCTCCGCCCCGATCCCGACCGGCGGCCACCGCGGCGGCGATCATCGGCCGCATCGAGGGCGGCGAGGTCAGGTCGAGCGCCGAGAGCGCGCGCGAGCGCGCATCACCGACGGCTTCGGCGATGGTGGGGTCAGTGGTGAAAAGGTCAACGAGTCCCGCGAGGGTCACCGAGACAACCTACAACCCAGCCACGACAGGATTTCCCCTTCGCCGCCTCCGTTCAGCTGCTCGGGTTCGTCGTTCCTGCTCGAGATGCAACTGGAGCAGATCAATGGAACTCGAGCAGCAGGACGGAAGGGGGCAGCGGTTCAGGAGTTGAAGCGGGTCTGGGTGCGTTCGAGGCCCTCGGTCAGCAGCGATTCCACGGCGTCAGCGGCGCGCACCACTTCGGTTCCCAGCGCCGTACGCTCCGGCGTGGAGAAGTCGCTCAGCAGGAAGTCCGCGGGATCCTGCCGACCCGGCGGGCGGCCGATACCGACGCGGACCCGGTAGAACTCGCCGCTGTCCAACGACGACCGCAGCGAACGCAGCCCGTTGTGGCCGTTGTCGCCCCCGCCGAACTTGACCCGGATCTGCCCGGGGTCGATGTCCAACTCGTCGTGCACGGCAACGAGGTGGTCCAGGCCGATCTTGTAGTACCCGAGCAGCCGGGCCACGGCCGTACCGCTGTCGTTCATGTAGGTGCGCGGCTTCACCAGGGTCATCCGCGGCACATCGAGCGCTCCGGGCGGCCCGAGCCGGCCCTCGGCGATCTCGGCCCGCATGCCTTTGGCTGGGGAGAACCGCACGCCCATCCGGACCGACAACTCCTCGACGACCAAGAAGCCGAGGTTGTGCCGGTGCCGGGCGTAGGAGGGACCGGGGTTGCCGAGTCCGACGACGAGCCAGGTGGACATTTCGTGAACGGTGGCCCGCAGGCTCAGGACTGCTCGGCGTCCTCGCTCGACTCAGCGGCATCGCCGCCGGCGCCTTCACCCTCGGAGTCCTCGGCCACGGTCGGCTCGATCCCGGCTTCGGCCTCCGCCTCGGCCAGCTCCGCCTCGGCCTGCTCCTCGGTCTGGGCCGCCGTCACGTTCACGACGAGGGCCTCCGGGTCGATCGCCAGCGTGACGCCGTCCGGCAGGCTGAGCTCGCTGGCCAGGATCTGGGTACCGGCCGGGAGTCCCTCGATCGAGACGGTGATCTGCTGCGGGATGTGGGTCGCTTCGGCTTCGACGGAGATGGAGTTCTGGTCGACCACGACGAGGGTCTCGCTCGCCGCTTCGCCTTCGACCAGCAGCGGGATGTCGACGGTCACCTTCTCACCACGCCGGACGATGACCAGGTCCACGTGCTCGATGGTGTGTCTCAGCGGGTCGCGCTGCACCTGCTTGGGGAGCGCCAGCTGGGAGTCGCCGTTCACGTCGATCGAGAGCAGGGCGTTGGCCGCACGCAGCGCCAAGAGCGTCTCGTGGCCGGGCAGCGAGATGTGGATCGGATCCGTGCCATGCCCGTACAGCACGGCGGGAACCTTGTCGGCGCGGCGGATCCGGCGGGCTGCACCCTTGCCGAACTCTGTTCGCAGTTCAGCGGTCAGCTTTACCTCGGGCACGAACGAACTCCTCGATCTTGGTCATGGTTTGGAATCTGTGTCGGCTGCACCAGAGGGCGTCGAGAAGCTCCGACCTTGTCGATAACGGTCGGCAACGACCCTCGCCCAGGCAACCGCCTAACCCTAGCCCAACGGGGCAAGGCTTGTCACAGCGAGCCAAGCTCTCTCACGAGTTGCCGCCGAAGAGCTTCGTCACCGAGCCGTCTTCGAAGACTTCCTTGATCGCTCGGGCGATCAAGGGGCCGATGGACAGCACCGTCAGATTGTCGAACCGGCGTTCGACCGGGATGGGCAGGGTGTTGGTGACGATCACCTCTTCGAACGCGGACTGCTGCAGCCGGTCCACGGCCGGGCCCGACAGGACCGGGTGGGTCGCCGCGGCGATGACCGACTTCGCCCCCCGATCCATCAGAGCCTCGGCGGCCTGACAGATGGTGCCGGCCGTGTCGATCATGTCGTCCACCAACAGGCAGACCCGGCCCTCGACCTCGCCCACCACTTCGTGCACGGCGACCTGATTGAGCACGTCGGGATCGCGGCGCTTGTGGATGATGGCCAACCGGCAGTTGAGCCGGTCCGTCCACATGTCGGCCAACCGCACCCGGCCGGCGTCGGGAGAGACCACGGTCATCTCCGAGGTCTCGTACCGGGCCACCACATAGTCGGCGAGCACCGGCAGCGCCCACAGGTGGTCAACCGGACCGTCGAAGAAGCCCTGGATCTGCGCAGCGTGCAGGTCCACCGACATCAACCGGTTCGCGCCTGCGGTTCGGAACAGATCGGCGATCAACCGGGCCGAGATCGGTTCGCGGCCCCGGTGCTTCTTGTCCTGCCTCGCGTACGGGTAGAAGGGTGCGACCACGGTGATCCGCTTCGCCGACGCCCGTTTCAACGCGTCGACCATGATCAACTGTTCCATCACCCACTCGTTCACCGGGGCGGCATGACTCTGGATGACGAACGCGTCCGAGCCGCGTACGGACTCCTCGAAGCGAACGTAGATCTCGGAGTTGGCGTAGTTCAACGCCCGAGTCGGCACCAGCCCGACCCCGATCAGCTCCGCGATCTCGTCGGCCAGCGCCGGGTAGGCCCGGCCCGAGAAGAGCATCAGATGCTTGTCGTTCGGCTTCTTGACTCCGGTCGCACTGCTCACGCGTGATCCTCTTCCCCCACCGGGTCGCCGGACATTCGTGCTCGCGCCTGTTCGCGCTGCTGTGCGGCCTCGGCCGCTCGGGCCAGCTTCGTCCCCGCGCGCTTGCGCGCCACCCAACCGGGGATGTTGCGTTGCCGTCCGCGGGCCACACCGAGTTCGCCCGGACCGACGTCACCGGTGATCGTCGAGCCCGCCGCGACGTAGGCGCCGTCGGCGATCGCGACCGGGGCGGCCAGCACCGAGTTGCTCCCGATGAAGCTCGCGGTCCCGATCACGGTCCTCGACTTGGTGACTCCGTCGTAGTTGGCGACGATCACCCCGGCGGCAACATTTGCGTCGGCGCCGATCTCCGCATCCCCGACGTAGCTCTGGTGCGGAACCTTGGCTCCCGCACCGATCTGGGCGTTCTTGGTCTCCACGAACGTACCGATCTTGCCCTCGCGGCCCAGCTGAGTCCCCGGGCGCAGGTACGCGTACGGCCCGACGGTGGCGCCGGCTCCGATGATGCTGAGCGAGCCGTGGGCCCGGGTGACGGTCGCCCGCTCCCCCACCTCGACGTCGACGAGGGTGGTCTCCGGACCGATCGTCGCACCCGCACCGACCGAGGTCGCCCCCTCGAGCGAGGTTCCCGGAAGCAGGGTGACGTCGCGCGCCAGGTCGACCGAGGAGTGGATCCAGGTGCTGGCCGGGTCGAACACGGTGACTCCGGCCCGCATCCAGCCCTCGACGATCCGGCGATTCATCTCGGCGTTCATCCGGGCCAGTTGCACCCGGTCGTTGATGCCTTCGGTCTGCCACAGATCGTCGGTCAGGTACGCCCCGACCGTACGACCGCGGCGGCGTGCCACCGCAATCACGTCGGTCAGCAGCAGTTCGCCCGCTGCGTTGTCCGCGGTGATCTCACCCAGACCGGCGCGCAACGTATCCGCGTCGAAGACGTAGATTCCGGAGTTGATCTCGGTGATGGACAGCTGCTCCGCGGTGGCGTCCTTGTGCTCGACGATCGCCTCGACCAGATCGTCGGTCCCGCGGACGATGCGTCCGTAACCACCCGGATCGGGAAGCTCCGCGGTCAACAGCGTGACGGCCGCAGAGCGGGCCCGATGGGCGGCGAGCAGGCCGTTCAGCGTCTCCGCCCCGAGCATCGGGACGTCACCCATGGTGACCAGGATGTCTCCGCGCAGGTCGTCCGAACCGGCCAGAGCGCACTGCACGGCGTACCCGGTCCCGTAGGCCTCCGCCCCCTGCAGCACGGTCTGCGCGTGCGGAGCGATCTCGTCCAGGTGGCCCTGAACCTGCTCGGCGCCACGGCCGATGACGACCAGGATCCGCTCTGGCTGGATCTGGGTGGCGGCGGTGACCGCGTAGCTCAGCAGCGACTGGCCGGCCACTTCGTGCAGCAGCTTGGAGCGGGCCGACTTCATCCGGGTGCCCTCACCGGCGGCGAGGATGATCACCGCGGCGGGAGGTGGAGACGCCGCCGAAGAGACATCGGCGGACGGAGTCTCGGACAACGGTGTGCTCCTGAGTTCTGGACGGCTCCGCTCCCCGGGTAGGAGTCGAACCTACGTCGCTAGTCCTGATTCAAGTCGGACAGGTTCGCTCTCGTGGGTTCTCAGAGCTTGTCGTGGGTTCTCATTCAGGCGGGAAACCGGGCACAGATTACCAGTGCCCCTCACCAGTTCCCACGGCTTGTCAGAGCCACCCTGGCGCAACCCTCGCGCATTGTGCTCATGTTCGGCGCGGCCTGGGCGCCTTCCTCGGTGGCGGACCCTTCGGTGGCGGCGGCTTCGTCGACGTCTCCGGCCACGGCCGACCGGCGCGCACGACCGCCCAGAGGCGCGCCCGCCCTGCCATCGGCGATGGCGTTGAACGCGAGGAGATCGCGGCGGGCGACGACCTGCAGCTGAACTTTGGGGCTCGGCGGTAGCAACGTCACGGTGTCGTGCAGCACCCGGTCGGCCAGGCCGCGCCGAGCTTGATGGACTGTCCGTGCCGGTCGGCGTCAGCCCCAGCCCAACGACGATGGCAGCGCCGACTACCGTCGCGGCGAGCAACCACCGGAGCACAGGGCGCCCCGCCTCACTCGCTAAGGGCTATTCGCGACCATGGCGAGGGCACTAGCCTGCCACGGTGGGCGTGAGGGACTCCGAAGTCGTCGAGACACCCACCTGGCAGTCGCTGGTGCCCGGAATCGCCCTCGTCACCCGATACCAGCGCGCCTGGCTCGCCAAGGATGTCGTCGCTGGACTGGTGCTCTCCGCGCTGCTCGTCCCCCAGGGGATGGCGTACGCCGAGCTCGCCGGGCTGCCGCCGGTCACTGGGTTGTACACCTCGATCCTGTGTCTGATCGGCTACGCGATCTTTGGCCCGTCCCGCGTCCTGGTCCTCGGTCCGGACTCGGCTCTGGGGTCGATGATCGCCGCCACGATCGCGCCGCTGATCCTCGCCGACGGCGATCCGGCCCGAGCCATCGCACTGGCCTCGCTGCTTGCCGTACTCGTCGGCGTGATCATGGTCGTCGCCGGGTTGGCGAAATTCGGGTTCGTGGCCGACCTGCTCTCCAAACCGACGCAGATCGGCTATATGAACGGCCTTGCTCTGACCATCATCGTCAGTCAGTTGCCGAAGCTGTTCGGGTTCTCCATTGACGCGGACGGGTTGTTGCGGGAGGTGGCAGCGGTCGTCTCCGGGATCGCGCAGGGTCTGGTCGTTCCGGCCGCCGCCGTCGTCGGATTCGTCTGTCTGGCCGGGATCCTGCTGCTGAACCGCCGGCTCCCGAAGCTGCCGAGCGTGCTCATCATCGTCGTGCTCGCGTCGATCGCGGTGAACGCGTTCGACTTGCAGGATCGCGGTCTGGACACGATCGGTGTGCTTCCCCAGGGCTTTCCGCCGTTCACGTTGCCGCTTGTGAGGTGGTCGGATATCCCCGTGCTGCTGCTCGGCGCACTGGGTATTGCCGTCGTCGCCCTGGCGGACACCATGTCGACGGCGTCGGCGTTCGCCGCTCGCCGCGGCGAGCAGGTACACGGCAACCAGGAGATGATCGGCATCGGTGCAGCGAACATCGCCGCCGGCTTGTTCCAGGGCTTCCCGGTCAGCACAAGCGGCTCCCGCACCGCCGTCGCCGAGCAGGCCGGCTCGAAGACCCAGGTCACCGGTCTGGTCGGCGCGGTAGTGATCACCGCCGTCCTGGTGTTCGCGACAGGGTTGATGCAGTACGTTCCCCAGCCCACCCTGGGTGCCATCGTTGTCGCTGCGGCACTCTCGTTGGCCGATGTGAAGGGCACGCAGCGCCTGTGGCAACAACGCCGGGCCGAGTTCTGGCTGTCAATTGTCGCCCTGCTGGGCGTGGCCTTGCTCGGCGTACTCCCCGGCATCGTGGTCGCTGTCGGCTTGTCGATCCTGAACGTCTTCCGCCGGACCTGGTGGCCACACCAGGCCGAGCTCGGGCGGGCTCCGGGCGTGGCCGGTCTGCACGACACGGAGCGGTATCCCGATGCTGAACGGCTGCCGGGTTTGGTGGTGTACCGCTTCGACGCGCCGCTGATCTTTGCCAACGCGCGAGTATTCTCCGAGGCCGTCCGAGCCATCGCGGTGCGCCACGACGATCTGCGCTGGATCGCCATTGCGGCCGAGCCGGTGACGGATGTCGACACGACCGCCGCCGACATGCTGGAGGATCTCGACGTTTGGCTGAACGATCGGGGTGTCTCGCTGATCTTCGCCGAGCTGAAGGACCCGGTCCGGGAGAAGATCGAGCGGTACGACCTCACCGCGACGATTGATCCGGCGCACTTCTACCCAACGCTCGACGAGGCGATTGAGGCGTACATCCGGCAGACGGGCGAGACTTGGCAGCTTCCGCCGGGCGAGCGATGAGCGGACCTCCTGGCGAGCCGAAGGCGGTGGAGCGCAGGTTCGCTGCGACGGTTTCGCTGGCGAGCCTGGCCGCGGCCGTCCTCTACGTCACGCTGTCCGCCCTCCAGCGTTGACAGGTGCCAATCGCGAGCCTGCTGATGCTCGCGTTGATCGTCGTGGCCGCCTGGTACATCGTGTCCCGGCGGGCCCGATCCGGGTGGTCGCCGCGATCGCCGCCCTCCTGGCGGTCTCGGCGTTCGTGCTGGTCGCGGTCCGCAGCGAGACCGTGCGGGTGTTGCTCCTCACACTCGCCCTGGCCGCCCGCTGCCGTCGACTCGGCGTCGAGGTCAAGCGGTCGCCAGTGGTCTGCTGCCATCACCGGCCTAACTGGCCTCGTGCGCGTGGTGGTGCTCCGACTTCGACGCCTTTGCCAGCGCTTTCTCCACTGCACTACCCCAACGCTCCTCGAGCAAGACCACGATTCCCGAACTTCCGGGCGGCAGGGTTTGCTCGACATCGGCCATGACCTGGTGTTTCTCAAGCTGTTTGACGGCGGCTCCTGCTCCGGCCCCGATCCCGCCGCCGACCACGGCAGCAGCCAGCAACGATGGGGGAAAGATGAGGCCGAGCAGGGCACCGCTGACTGCTCCGATCGCTGCCCCGGCGCCCACGCTGTGAGCGTTGTCCTTGATGTGGATCTTGCCGTCGTCCGCGCGGTTGACCAGAACCAGAGCTTCGACCGAGACGACCTTGTCCTTCGCCAGGTGCTTGATGTCCTCCCAATCTTGCTGGGCCGCTGCCGGATCATCGTAGGAAACGATGTAGAGGTCGAGAGGTGCTTCGTGGACAGGCATCTGCCGTCTCCTTGTCATGGCGCAGTAGGACTTGACGTTACTTCACAGCGCGGGGTACGGCGACCTCCTGTTGAGACAGGCCAAAGCACGCCATGGACCAACTCGCGAGGCTCGGCCATGGGGCGCAGTTGGACGAGGCGTTGGCCTACATGCGAGGCGGACGCGGCCGGCCCACCCATGCCCTCTTGACAGCAGACGACTACATATCAGGGGTAACGCTCCCCGGGTAGGAGTCGAACCTACGTCGCTAGTCCTGATTCAAAGTCAGGCGGGCCCTGCCGGCAGACCAACCGGGGATTGCGGTGACTAATGTACGCACCTCGCCGGTGTGGCCCGAGGTCGCTTCACTCCCGCCCCTCCGGTCGCGACGCACGGCCGGCTGCCCTAGGTACGTCACACTGGAGATCATGGCCGCTCGCCCCGATGATCGCGAATCGTCCCGCGCCCGTCGGGCCGGCCGGATCCGGATGACCAGCGCGGCGCGCCGCGAGCAACTCATCGGCGTGGCCCGGTCGTTGTTCGCCGATCGCGGCTTCGAGGGCACCTCGGTCGAGGAGATCGCCGCGAAGGCCCAGGTCAGCAAGCCCGTCGTCTACGAGCACTTCGGCGGCAAGGAGGGCCTGTACGCCGTGGTGGTGGACCGGGAGGTACGGACCCTCCTGGAAGGCATTCAGGGCTCGCTCACCGAGGGCCGACCGCGCGAACTGATCGAACAGGCCACCTTGGCGCTGCTCGACTACGTCGATTCCCACACCGACGGCTTCCGGATCCTGGCTCGGGACTCGTCGGTGGGCAGCAGCACCGGCTCGTTCGCCAGCATCCTGAGCGACGTCGCGTCCCGGGTCGAGGGCATCCTGGCCGCCGCCTTCAAGCGGCAGGGGCTCGATCCGAAGACGGCCCCGATGTACGCCCAGATGTTGGTCGGGATGGTGGCGCTGACGGGCCAGTGGTGGTTGGACGCCAGGAAGCCCAAGAAGCCGGAGGTCGCGGCTCACCTGGTCAATCTGGCCTGGAACGGGCTGAGTCACCTCGACCCCAAGCCGACCCTGATCACCAGCGGCCGCTGAGCTGGGTGGTACTGGACTTGGTTTCTCCCGCCCCCTCGCCAGCTGCTCGAGTTCCACGTTCCTGCTCGGGTTGCAACTCGAGCAGGAGCGAGGAACTCGAGCAGATAGAGGGGGAGCTGGTGGCGGGCCCGATTTGTGCCCACCCGGCGATGCTCGATACGATCTGTATCGTTCTAGTAAATCGATGCAGAAACCTCTGATGACTGTCCCTGTCGCCACCCGTCCGACCTCCGCTCTCGGCACCCGCCGCGCCGCCGTGGCGGTCACCGTCATGTTTGCCGTGAACGGCATGCTGCTCGGCGGTTTCGGGGGATCGCTGCCCTCGCTGCGCGAACGGCTCGACCTGAGTGCGGCCCAGATCGCGATCATGCTCTTCGCGGGTGGCCTGGCGGCCATCACCTCGATGCAGATCGGCGGCCGGCTCGCCGACGCCCTGGGCGCCCGGCGCATAGCGCTGAGCGGATTGCCGGTCCTGATCGCGGCGGCCGTCGTGCTGGCGTTCGCCCCCACGTACGGCGTCGCCATCGCGGGGGCCATGTTGATGGGTTTCGGCAACGGCGCCATGGACGTCGCCATGAACGCCCTGGGCGTCCAGGTGGAGCAGGCCCGCCGCAAGCCGATCATGAGTTTCTTCCACGCCTTCTTCTCCGTCGGCAGCTTCATCGGGGCGGGCGCGGTCCTGGTGATCGCCACGTTGGCCGGCATCTCCGGCGCCGGGATCGTCTTGCCCTTGATGATCACCCTGGCCGTGGTGGCCGCGGCCGTCCTCGTCGTGCTGCTGCGCATCACCCCGGAGGCGGAGATCGTCTCCCACTCGGTGGACGGCGTCCGGACGAAGATCCCGCGGATGGCCTGGCTGCTCGGGGCCATGGCCCTCGCGTTCGGGCTGTCCGAAGGCACGGCGGTGGACTGGTCGGCCTTGCACGTGACCGACGTCGCGCAGGTCGACTCGACCGTGGGCTCCCTCGGCCTGATCGCGGTCAGTGGCTTCATGGTGTTGATCCGGCTGATCGGTGACCGGTTGGTCACCCGCTTCGGGCGGCGCAACGTCGTCCGGTTCGGCGGTGTGGTCGCTGCTCTGGGCTACACGACAGTGGCCTTCGTCGACAGCCTGCCGCTGCTGGTGGCGGGTTGGGCCCTGGTGGGCTTCGGAGTCGGGATGATCGCACCGCAGGTTTACGCGGTCGCCGGGCACCTCGGAGGCGGCCGGGTCCTGGCGGTGGTGGTGACCTTCGGATACGCCGCCTTCCTGATGGGTCCGGCGATCGTCGGCACGCTGGTCAGCCAGCTGGGCATCCAGCACGCCATGATCGTGCCCGCGCTGCTCTGTGCCGGCATCGTGGCGCTGGCCTTGACCATGCCGAAGACCGATGCCGATCTCGAGTCCGCCCGGGAGGTCTGAGCGATGGCCTCGCCGGTCCCTAGACTTCGGCGTGTGATCGAAGACGGCCGGAGCGAAGCCGTACGGGACGAGGTCGACCGCCTCGTCCAAGCCTGGCGGCGGGAGCGGCCCGAACTCGACGTCGCCCCGATGGAAGTCCTGTCCCGGGTCACCCGCCTCGCCCGGCATCTCGAGCGCGCGCGCAGTGCGGCCTTCGCGGCCCACGGACTGGAGATCTGGGAGTTCGACGTCTTGGCGGCCCTCCGCCGCGCGGGCCGCTCGGCCCGGATGTCTCCCGGACAGTTGATCAAGGAAACCATGGTCACCTCGGGCACCATGACGAACCGCGTCGACCGATTGGCCGCCCGCGGTCTGGTGCTTCGTGAGGGTCATCCCGACGACCGCCGCGTGGTCCTGGTCCGGCTGACCGATACCGGACGCGAGGCCGTCGACGCCGCTCTGGCCGACCTGATGGAGGCGGAGCGGCGGATCTTGGCCGGTCTGCCGCAAGAACGCTACGCGCTTCTGGCCGCCGCCCTGCGCCAGTTGCTCATTCCCTACGACGATGCGGCCGCCGCGTCGGTGAGCCGGGCCGGCGGATCTAGGGGATGAGTCGGGCGCCACTCACCGGGCCGGTGGCGCGACGGACGGCCCGGCAGACACCCTCGGCGCTCAGGGTCACGCTCAGATCGACGGCCGCCGATTCCGAGCCGACCAGGAAGGCGCAGGTCGGGCCCGACCCCGACACCAGCGCGCCGAGAGCGCCGTAGTCGCGGCCGGTCTCCAGCGTCCGGCGCAACTGGGGCTGCAGATCCAGGGCCGCGGATTCGAGGTCGTTGCTCAAGGCGGGACCCAGGAGCGCAGGATCGCCTGAACGTAGGGCGTTCATCAGGTCGTCCGGCACGACCGGCTGGGGCGCCCGCGGATTGAGTTGGTCGAAATGCCGGTAGACCGCCGGCGTGGAGAGCCCGTGGTGGGCAAACGCGAGGACCCAGTGGTAACTCCCCCGGGCCAGGGCCGGCATCACCTCCTCGCCGCGTCCGCGGCCCACGGCCGTCCCCCCGAGCAGGGCGAACGGTACGTCGCTGCCGAGTTGGGCCGCCAGTCGTCGCATGGCTTCGGGGGGGACATCGAGATCCCACAGCACCGAGCAGGCGAGCAGAGCGGCGGCGGCATTCGAGGACCCGCCGGCCAGCCCCCCGGCCACCGGGATCTCCTTCCTGATCGTGAGCTGGGCGCCGAGCGAGTCGTGCGGCCCGTGGGTCTCGGCCAGCAGCCGGGCCGCGCGGACCGCCAGATTGTTGTCGTCGGGCGGCACCATCTCCGCACCTTCGCCGCTGACCCGGACGGCGAACTCGTCCGGCTCGGCCCACGCGGCGTGCACCTCGTCGTAGAGCGAAACAGCCTGGTAGACCGTGGCCAACGGGTGGAAGCCGTCACGGCGCGGCCGGCCCACCTTGAGGGCGAGATTGATCTTGGCCGGCACCCGGACTCGGACGCCGACCGTGGTCGGCGGTTGGGGTGAGGCCACACGTCGAGGCTATGCGGTCAGCCGGCCGGGTGTGCTCGACCCCCGGATGCGGCCTGCCAGGCGACCGCGATCCGCGCGAAGGCGGCGACGTCGAGGACCTCGCCGCGGGCCCGTGGGTCGACTTCGGCCGCGGTCAGGATTTCGCCGGCCCGCGCGCTGGAGCCCAGCAGGCCGGCGAGCGCGGAGCGCAGCATCTTGCGACGCTGGCCGAACGCCGCGTCGACGACCGTGAACACCGACTCTCGGCTGGCCGAGGTCTCAGGCGGCGGGCGGCGGTTGATGGCCACCAGCCCCGAGTCGACGTTGGGCACCGGCCAGAACACCGATGGCGCCACGGTGCCGACCCGGCTGGCCGCCGCGTACCAGGCCATCTTCACCGACGGCACGCCATAGATCTTCGACCCGGGGCCGGCGACGAGACGATCGGCCACCTCCGACTGGACCATCACCAGCCCGCGGGACCAGGAGGGGAACCGTTCGAGGAGGTGCAGCAGCACCGGCACCGAGACGTTGTACGGAAGGTTGGCGACCACCACGGTGGGCGGAGCGGGCAGGTCATCGAGGCGGAGGGCGTCGGCCTCGAGGACGGTCAGGGCGGTCGATCGGTCGGGTGCTCTCTCGGCGACGGTCCCGGGCAGGGCCGAGGCCAGCAGCGGATCGATCTCGACCGCGAGCACGCGATCGGCGGCCGCGAGCAACCCCAGCGTCAACGAGCCGAGGCCCGGCCCGATCTCGAGCACCACGTCGGCGGCGGAGACGCCGGCCAGCGCGACGATGCGCCTCACCGTGTTGGCGTCGATGACGAAGTTCTGACCGCGCTGTTTGGTGGGTCGCAGGCCGAGGCGCGCCGCCAACCGCCGAACCGTGGAAGGATCCAGCAACCCGTCCCGTTGAGCGTTCAGCGCAGTCCGAGCTTGCTGCTGCACGCCGGCCAGGCCTGCCAGCCAACGTCGGCGAGCACCTTCTTGGCGATCCGGATCTGTTCCCCGCGGCTGGCGTTGTGGGCCATCCCGCTCCCGCCGTACGCGCGCCACGTCTGGCCGGCGAATTGCAGGCCACCGTAGTAGCCGTTGCCGGTGTTGATCTGCCAGTTGCCGCCACTCTCGCACTGGGCGAGTCGGTCCCAGACCGTGCCGCTCGCCGGGGTCGAGGAGTTGCCCTCGTTGCTGTTGTTGCTGTCGTTGCTGTGTTGCTGTTGTCGCTGTCGTTGCCGCTGTTGCCGTTGGACGAGTCGTCGCTCGAGTCGTTCTGTGGCTCGGGCTCCGGTTCGGATTCTTTCGTCCCGCGCAGCACCACCTCGGTGCGCGGGGCCTTGCTGATCTTGGACTTGGTCTTCTCGCGGCTCTGCAGCTTCCCGTTGTGGCGGACCTCGGTGTAGGTGATGGTCCGGACGCCGGCCTTGCCTTCGGTCTCGACCTTGGTGTCACCCCGGTCGAGCTCGTCGGAGTCCTCGTAGCGGGTGGTGTGGTCCACCTTCTTCTTCTTCGTCACCGTGGTCACATCGACCCGGGTGACGGAGAAGCTCGCGCCGTCGGTGAGGCTGGTGGCCTCGTTGACGCTCACCTTGTCGTCCGCGTCCACCTTGATCTTGGCCGCGGCCAAGGCCGCACCAACGGTCTGCGCCGTCGTCTTGATCCGGCGCTTCGTACCGGCGTGGTCGACGGTGATCGTCTTCAGGGTGGCCAGATTGAACGACAGCCCATTCCTGCCGATCGCGGCGCTGCGGCTCGTGGACAGCTGGGCGCCGGAGGACTTGATGTCCAGCGACGCCAGCGCCTGATCGACGTTGGTGGCCGTCGTCCAGTACGTCTGCGGCTTGCCGTCGACGGTGACCTTGATCTGCCGGCCGTACTGGACCGCGATCCGGGTGCCGTCCACCAGCTTCGTCTCCGGCGCCGGGGCCACCACATCGTGCTCGCCGAGCTCGATGCCCTTGCTCTGCAGGACCTCCCCGACCGTGCTCGCCATCGTGCTGACGTCGGTGGACGCGCCGTCGACCGAGAGCTGGACGTCCTTGTCGAGGGTGATGTAGCCGAACGTCGCGCCGGCTACGGCCAACGCGGCCGCGCTGGCCACCACGGCTGGGATGATCTTGCGCACCGATTTGCTCCTGCCGCCGCGAATGGGCGGATCTCTGTGTCGTCCTCATGGCCCCGGCCGGTCCGGCCAGGGCTCTTTGGTCACGAAAGCATAACGACGTGCCCGACACGCAACCAAATGCAGCCGGAACGCTTGGTTCAGGTCGGCCCGCGATTCGCCGCCGGAACGGTCCACTCGCCCCGGTGCACGAGCTCCACGCGATCCCGCCGCCGACGACGCCGGGCGGGGGGACCCGAAGCGGCGTAACCGAGGCTGATCACGCCGATCGACGCTTGAGCCGCGGGAACCCGGAAGCGACGACGCACCGCAGCGGCTCGGTCCGGCGGCACACCGAAGAAGCAGGCACCGAGGCCTCGGTCGACCGCAGCGAGCAGGGCCGCCATCACCCCCATGCCGGCGTCGACGAACCAGTAGGGCGCCGACCAGCGGGCCGGATCGCGGTCGGTCCAGCCCTTGTCCGGCTCGGCGTAGCGATCGAGATAGGCCTGCTTGTCGGTCCAGACCAAGATCAGTACCGGCGCGGTGCGCAACCCCGACAGCCAGCGGTCGTCCGGCGCCGGGTCGGTGGTGGCCGACCAGTAGTCCGCGACCTGGTCACCGGTCAGCACCAGGTAGCTCACGGCCTGCGTGAAGCCGGCCGACGGCGCCCGTACGGCCGCTTCCAGGACTGCGTCCAGATCCGCGGGCGGGACGGGCCGGCGGGAGTCGTACTGGCGGACCATCCGGCGCCCTCGCAGGACCTCGTCCAACTCCACGGTCAGTCCGCCCCCCAGGACCCGCCGAACGCGGCCACGGCATTGTCGTCCAGAGCCCGGCACAAGCGGGACAGCTCGACCCCGAGAACGTCGGCCATCCGTCGGGCGGTGTACGGGATCAGATAGGACGCGTTGGGTCGCCCCCGGTACGGCTCGGGGGTGAGGAAGGGCGCGTCGGTCTCGGTCAGGATCCGGTCCATCGGGGCCGCCGCGAGCGCCTCCCGCAGCTGCGGATTGTTCTTGAACGTGACCGTGCCCGCGAAGGACAGGAAGGCGCCGCGGTCGAGGCATTCCCGAGCGAAGGCCGCGTCGCCGGAGAAGCAGTGCATGACGATGCGGGCCGGTGGACCCTCCCGGTCCAACACGGTCAGGATCTCGGCGTGCGCATCGCGATCGTGAATGACCAGGGTGTGGTCGTGACGCTTGGCCATTCCGATGTGGGCGGCGAACGAGATCCGTTGGCGCTCGTGCCCCTCCGGGCTCCTGGTGCGGTAGAAGTCAAGGCCGGTCTCCCCCACCGCCCGGACACCGGGATGGCCCGCCAACCGCTCGATTTCGGCGAGAGCGGCGGCCAACTCCTCGGTCGGCATCCGCGCCGCGTCGTTGGGGTGCAGAGCCACCCCGGCGACGACCGTTGGCCACCGCTGGGCCGCGGCCACGGCCCAGCGTGAGCTCTCCAGATCACAGCCGATCTGCACGACGCGCCGGACCCCGACCTCCGCCGCGCGAGCCAACGCGTCTTCGGGGCTCAGTCCGGTGATCTGCGCGGCGATGTCCAGATGGCAGTGCGAATCGACGACCGGACCCGGCAACGGCTCGGGTGGATCGGGGAAAGTCACGGTCGCAAGCCTGGCAGACCGCCCCGAACCACCGCCTCGTACAGGGCGTTCTTGCGCAGCCCGCTTTCGGCGGCCACCGCCGCGACGGTCGGGCGCAGCCGGCCACCGTCAGCCATCCGCCGCTGCACTTCGGCGATGGCCGCGGCGAGGTCCGGCTCGGTGACACCGGCGCCGGCGACGACCAGCGTCACCTCGCCACGGAGACCGTCGGCCGCCCACGCCGCCAAATCGACCAGATCGTCCCGCCGGATCTCCTCGTAGGTCTTGGTCAGTTCCCGACAGACCACCGCCCGGCGGGAGTCCCCGAACACGTCAACCATGGCGGCGAGCGTCTCGGCCGTCCGGTGGGGTGCCTCGAAGAACACCATGGTCCGCTCCTCGGCGGCCAAGTCCTGCAGCCGTCGACGCCGCTCACCGGCCTTGCGCGGCAGGAAACCCTCGAAACAGAAGCGGTCCACCGGCAACCCGGACACCGCCAGCGCCGTCAGGACCGCCGACGGACCAGGTACCGCGGTCACGCGGATGCCGTGCTCGACGGCCGCGGAGACCAGCCGGAAACCCGGATCGGACACCGACGGCATCCCGGCGTCGGTGACCACGACGACCCGCGCGCCCCGCTGCAGTTCGGCCAGCAGGTCCGCCGTGCGGGCGACTTCGTTGCCCTCGAAGTAGGAGGTGATCCGGCCCGCCGGGCTGAGCTCGAGACGCTCCAGCAGCCGCCGCAGTCGGCGGGTGTCCTCGGCGGCGATGAGGTCGGCCCGGGCCAACTCCCGCCGCAGGGCAGGCGTCGCGTCGTCCACATCGCCGATCGGCGTCGCCGCCAACACCACCACGCCAGCCGGCTCGGCCTCGACCATGGGACCCAGCCTGTCAGACCGGTCCCACCGGGTTGCTCACCTATCATGGCTCGGTGACCCAGCCGGCCCTGGCGGCGGACCCGCCGGCGCCACTGCCGGCCGAAGCGATCGAGGATCGTCGCGCTGCGCCCGTACCGACCACGGTCGAGCGCCTCCGGGTGCCGCCGATGACCGACCGGCTCGTCGGCTGGCTGGTCACGCTGGTGATCACGGCGATCGCGTTCGCCATCCGGGCGTACCGGATCGGCCAGCCGAACGCGTTGATCTTCGACGAGACGTACTACGCCAAGGACGCGTATTCGCTGCTCAAGTTCGGATACGAGCGAACCTGGCCCAAGAACGCGGACGCCTCGATCCTCGCCGGCAATCCCGATGTGCTGCAGGATTCCGCGTCGTTCATCGTCCACCCGCAGCTGGGCAAGTGGCTGATCGCGGCCGGTGAGTACGCCTTCGGCATGAACTCCGTCGGCTGGCGGGTCGGACCGTTGATCTTCGGCACCCTGTTGGTGCTGGTGGTCATCCGGCTGGTGCGCCGGGTCTCCCGGTCCACCATGATCGGAGGGCTCGCGGGTCTGTTGCTGGCCCTGGACGGACTCGCGTTCGTCTTGTCGCGGACGGCCCTGCTGGACATCTTCCTGGCGTTCTTCCTGATCTCCGCGGTGGCCTGCCTGGCCGCCGACCGCGACTGGTTCCGGAACCGACTCGCGGACCATCTGGTACGCAGCGGGCAACCCGATCTGGGGGGGCGGTTCGGGCCGGCTCTGCTGGTGCGGCCGTGGCGGATCGCCGCCGGGGTGTGCTTCGGACTGGCCCTGGGCAGCAAGTGGAATGCCGTCTACGTGATCGCGGCCTTCGCCTTGCTCTCGTTGGCCTGGGACGTCGGGGCTCGTCGCCTGGCCGGTTCCGGCGGTTTCCGAATCGGACGGCTGGTTCGGGACGGCATCCCGGCATTCGTGTCGCTGGTGATCTTGTCGGCGGTGGTCTACGTGTCGACCTGGGCCGGCTGGTTGGCCTCGTCGGGCGGATACCACCGCGACTGGGGCCGGAACAATCCCGACGCCTGGTCGGTGCGTCTGCTCGGCGAGGGCTTGGCTTCGCTGCTGCGGTACCACCAGGCGATCCTGGACTTCCACACCGGTGACTTCATCAACAACGCCACCCACTCCTACGACGCGAAACCGGTGGGCTGGTTGATCATGGCGCGGCCGCTGAGCATGTACGTCGCCAACGACATCAAGCCCGGGACGGCCGGCTGCACGGGTCCGGACAACTGCATCTCGGTCGTTCTGGCCATCGGAACGCCGGCCCTGTGGTGGGGTGGGGTGATCGCCCTGATCGCGGCCGCGATCTTGTGGATCGGGGCCCGTGATTGGCGCTTCGGCATTCCGGTGGTCGGCGTGCTGTCGGTCTGGCTGCCCTGGTTCTCCTACTCCGACCGGCCGATCTTCTACTTCTACGCCATCGCGATCGTGCCCTTCACGGTGATGGCCATCGCGCTCTGTCTGGGCAAGCTCATCGGAGACGCCCGAGCCGGAGATCGACGGATGATCGGCACCATCGTGGCCGGATCGTTCGTGGCTCTGGTGGGGGCAAACTTCGCCTATCTCTATCCGATCCTGGCCGATCAGGTACTGCCCTATCCGGACTGGCGGGCCCGGATGTGGTTCAGATCCTGGATCTGACAGATGTTCGCCCCTCGCTGGAAATCCGTAATCTTGGAGAATGACTGCGGCGCATGATCGGATCGAGGACCGGTTGGCGGATCTACAGCGACGGATGGAGCAGGTCGAACAGCGGCTCGCGACGGCCGGTGCCGAATCGAGAACCGGGTCGACCGCGGAAACGTTCTGGGTTCTCGACGGTCTGCGGTCGCTACCCGAACCTGTGGTGATCTACGCGGGGCGGGTGGACCTGCCGCATCAACAACCCGTCGAGTGGCAGATGGGTGCGCAGTCCTCCGACCTGATGGACCGGGAGTGGACCGATCTCGCACCGGCCTTGGCGGCGCTCGGACATCCGGTCCGGCTGCAGATCCTGCAACTCGTGGCGCGGGGGGAAGCCAGCAGCGCGGCGGAACTGGCCCGAAATCCCAGTCTGGGCTCGACCGGTCAGATCTATCACCATCTGCGGCAGCTGGTTTCCGCCGGATGGCTCCAGACCCACAGCAAGGGCCGGCATACCGTGCCGCCGGAGCGGATCGTCCCGCTGCTGGTGATCTTGAGTGCCAGCACCTGAGGACGGCTGATCAGGGGATGCTCGACGCGCGACCGACGCTGTATCTGCTCGTGGGGCTGCCGGGTGCGGGTAAGACCACTCGGTCGCGGGTGCTGGAGGTCGAGCAGCGGGCGCTGCGCTTCAGTCCGGACGAGTGGATGATCCCGCTCTACGGCGACTCCGATTCCGACGGGATGCGGGACGTGCTGGAGGGGCGGCTCATCGCCACCGCTCTGCGGGTAATGGAGCTAGGAGCGTCGGTGATCTTGGACTTCGGCTTCTGGGGACGCGACGAGCGGTCGGCGCTGAGGTGGCTCGCCGACGCGCAAGGGGCCGCGTGCGTGATCATATATCTGCCCGTTGGGGAAGCGGTGCAGCGGCAGCGGGTCGAGGAACGCTTCGGGTCGACACCGGAGGAGACCTTTGCGCTCAGTGGCGATGATCTTGATCAGTATCGCGGTCTGTTCCAGGTTCCTGATCAAGCCGAGCTGGCCGGCACCCGGCTGGACCCGCCCCCGCAGGGATCACCGTCCTGGGCCGCGTGGGCCAACGTGCGCTGGCCCTCCCTGAACGCCGATAAGTAGGGTCTCCCGCTCGGCGACCGGTTGCCGAGCGGGACAAGCTACTTCTCGGGGCGCGCCGAAGAGGGTGGGCCCTTCGGCAGGCTCAGGGCGCGAGCTGGATCACTGCTCGGCGATGAGGAAACCGCCGGGACGCAGGTTGACCTCTGCGCGCCCGTTGATGCGGCGCTGGGCGATCAACTCGCCATCGGCGTCGTAGCCCCGGAGAGTGGCAACTTGACCCGCTAGCCCGACGGAGACCCGCTCGGCCGACGGCGCGATGGAATGCACCAGCTCGGTCCGCCCACCCGAGCCGGTCAACACCATCGAGGACACCATGGGGCGGATGATCAGGGTGTCCAGATCGACGGTGCCGGCGATGGCCCGGACCTCGATCGGGCCGGCTCGACCCGTCGCCCGCCGGTCGAGATCCTGCGGCAGCAGGGCCCCGGGCTTCGCCGTCACACCTTGGGCACCGACTCGATGCCGCAGTGTGCCGAGCAGCCGCTCGCCCTGCCGCCAGGTCGATCGGTCGCCACCGCGCTCCTCCAGCCAGGCGACCGGTTCAACCCGCCGCGGCCCTATCCCGGCGGGCAGGGCGATCGACGCGGTCTCCCCGGCGTCCAGCGCCAGGTACTTCCCACCCCCGTATCGGGACTCCCCGGTCCAACCGTCGGTGGGTGTGATCACCGCTCCGGTGGTCGCCGAGGCGGTCTCGGCCTCGACGGTCGACAGCCCCGTGCGGCTCTGCACCGACGCCACCCTTGTGGCCCGCGCTCGTACGGCCGGATGATCATCGAGGGCGATCATCGTCAGCAATCCGTGAATGGTGCTCTCGGCGCCGCTGTTGCGGTTGATCCGACCGTCGTCCTCCACGCCGTCGAAGGTGACCCCGGTCGCGGGATCGTAAACCGCCTCGCCCGCGCGGTTCGCGCCGAAGAACCAGGCGGCCGCCAGACCCGCAAGATCACGACCGGCGCGGAGCCGCCCGACCTCGGCCACCGCCAGCAGCGACTGGACCCGGGAGTCGGCACCGTACGCGATCTGGGCCTCCTTCGAGGGCGTCGGCAGCCATCCACTGTCCGGCCCGCGCGCCGTCAACAACGTCGTATCGAAACTGACCATCTCCCGGACCGCCGGGCGCAGCAGCCGTGGCCGGTCCAAGGTGTCCGCGCTCCGAGCCAGGGCAGCCGACATCTGCGATCCCCACGCGTGCCAGATCGACCGTGACTCCGCCCACGGAAGTACGGCCTCGTAGGGCCACGAATCGCGGTCGCCGGCCGACATGGCCGCGATGCCGGAAGCGAACCGCTGCAGCGCCGTCCGAGCCCGTCGATCACCCGGGTTGGCGGCGACGTAAGCACTCAGACCCAGCACGGCCTCGGCGGTGGCGTCGGCGCCGTTCACGATCAGCCACGCCGGCAGTCGGACTCCGTCCGCGACGACATAGCGTCCGTAGCGATTCAGGACCTGGCGGTCGAGCGCGTCCACCGTCAGCCGCAACCGGTCCCGCAGGAACCGCGCGAACGCCGGATCGCTGTCGCGGAAGGCGGCGTAGCCTTCCCCGAACGCCCAGACCACGCGGGCCTGCCAGTAGCTGGGCCCCGAATCGGAGGGGTCGGGAAGCTCGACCGGCTCCGCGCTCGGATTGAGCTCGCCGTCCGCCTGCATCCAGAGCACCGCGTTGCCCTGGTTGCGTCCGGTCAGCGTTTGCATGTAGGCCACCGAGCGCAACGACTCGTAGGCCTTGCGCCGACTGTCGGCGTTCCCGGTCTGCCGCCAGTGCCGCAGGTAGACCACCGCAGTTCGGGCGATGTCGTCGGTGTTGAATGCACCCTGGCTGTAGTCACCGGTCGCCGGATCGAGTACTCCGCCGCCGACCCGCTCGAAGGTGCCTCCAGGCCGTGCATCGGCGTACGTCCACGGCATGATCAGCTCCGGCTCTTGGTCGAGCCGGTACGTGGTGTGCCCGGGCACGGCCGTCGGCGTGGTCTTGTCGAGAAGGAAGTCCAGGTGCGCCAGATTCGTGACCGTGCCGTTCTGGGCACGGGCGGGAGGGCTGACCGCGACGAGGCCGACGATGCTCAGCAACGCAGCCAGGATCACACTCGCCAACCGGGAGAAACGAGTCATGATCATGATTCCGACCGGACGAGTCGGGCGACGCCGATCTGGGAGTCCGCCATGCCGTAGAAGACGAAATGCTGCCCGTCGACCTCCTCGATCGCGGTCGGGAACACCACGTTGGGAACGGTGCCCACCCGCTCCCCGAGCTCCTCCGGCTCCAACAGCGGTTCGGCCGATCGACTGATCACCTGCCAGGGCTTCTCCAGATCCAGGATCATCCCGCCGGCGGCGTAGTGCACGTGCTGTTGTTGGGCGACCGCCGCATCGAGTCGACCGGTGACGCCGTGATGCAGCAGCAGCCACCCCTCCGACACGCGTACCGGCGGAGGTCCACCGCCGATCTTCAGCGCTTCGTACGGGTACTCCGGTCCGGCCAGGAACCGGTGACCGGACCACGAGGTCAGGCCCCGCAGATCCGCTTGCACCGAGTCGAGGGGCACGAAACAGATCCAGATCCCCGGCCGCTCATCGTGGGCCGCGTGCGAAGAGGCGACGCTGGCCTGCTGGGAATCCAGACCACCCAGGTACCACATCGGACGGTGCAGAACGGCCAGGCTGATCCGGCCGTCCGGAGCGGTCACCGGCTCGGGAAAGAAGGCGGTGTCCTTGTTGTGGAAGAGGTTCAGGTCGATGCCCAGGTCGTCGTCGTAGCCGTACAACACCGGCCCGAGTCGCTCCCAGTGGCGCAGATCGGTCGAGATGGCGACCGCCGTCCGCGGTCCCAGCGGCCCGAAGGCCACGTATGTCATCACGTAACGCTCCAGCACCGCGATCCAGGTGACCCGAGGATCCTCAACGCCCGCATTGGCGGGACCCTGCTCCCAGGTCCGGTCCGGTTCGAGCACCACGCCGAGGCGCTCGACCGAGCGCGGAACTCCGTCGACCACCCGGATCCGGGCCAGGCCTACCCGCGACACGTTGCCGGCGGCTACCAGGCGGGGCAGGAGATACAGCTCCCCGTCGGGACCGCGTCCGCTCGCCGGATTGAGCACCCCCTCGGTCTCGAGCGCGGTCCCCGGCTCCGGCGACATGATCACGCCCTCGCGGACCAGCGCGTAGGGGAACGGATCGTCCGCTGGGGTCATGTGATTAGCCCTTCACTCCGGAACCGATGTCAGAAGCGGTGAAGTACCGCTGCAAGAAGATGAACAGCACGACCACCGGGGCGGCCAGCACGACGGCGCCGGCGAGGATGGCCCCGAACGGATTCGTGGCGGTGCCGGCCACGTTGCTGATGTAGTTGGCCAACGAGACCGCCAGCGTCTGTTTCTCGGCCTGTTTGGTGATCAGGAACGGCCAGAGGAATTCGTTCCACGGACCGATGAACGTCACCAGCACCACCGTGACCAGCGCCGGCCGGACCAGCGGCAGGGCCACCCGCCGGAGCAGCGCGATCTCCCCCGCGCCGTCGATCCGCGCGGCCTCGAACATCTCCTTGGGAATCTGCAGGAAGTACTGCCGGAAGATCAGTCACCGCCGTCGAGTTGATGGCGAACGGCAAGATCATCCCGAGATAGCTGTCGGCCAGGCCGTAGTCCCGGGCGATCAGCACATAGAGCGGCACCAGCAGCAACTGGAACGGGACCACCTGCACCAGCAGGGCCAAGGCGAACGTGGCGTCGCGACCACGCCACTCCAGCACCGACAGCGCATAGCCGGCCAGCACCCCGAAGACCACGGTGCACAACAGCACGCCGCCGGTGAAGATGCCCGAGTTCGCCAGGGTGCGGACGCAGGTTGACCCGCTCGTTGATCTCGATGTAGTTGGCCGTGGTGAGGTTGCCGGGCTGCGGAAAGGCGCCGGCCAGGCTGGAATCCGGTTCGGCCTGCAGCGAGCCGATGATCATGTAGTAGAACGGGAAGAGGAACACCGCGGCGCCGACCAGCAGGACGATCGGTGCGGAGGACGACCTGGGTGCGGGTCATCGGTCCCGCCCCCCGGCGAACCGGTTCTGCAGCCAGGCGATGATCAACACGCCGATGACCAGGATGATCCCGATGGCCGCGGCGTAGCCGGGCTTGCCCTGTTGGATCCCCTCCTGGTACATGATCAGCACCGGCGAGGCCGAGGCGCCGTTGGGCCCGCCGCCGCCGGTCAGCAGGTAGGGCTCGGTGAACAGGTTCGCCCCGGTGATCGTCGCCACCAGCAGCACCAGCACCGTGGCCGGGCGAACACCGGGGACGGTGACGTTCCGGAAGCTCTGCCAGGCCCCGGCGCCGTCGACCGCCGCCGACTCGTAGAGCTCGTCGGGGACGTTCTGGAGCGCGGCGAGGTAGAGCAGGATGTTGAAACCCAACTGCTTCCAGGTCACGAACAACGCGATGGTCGGCATCGCCCAGAACTCGTTGATCAACCACGGCGGGTTCGGGGCGAGTGGTCCGAGGATCTGGTTGACCAGACCGTCACCGCTGAACAGGAACAACCACACCCCGACCACGGCCACGCTGGCCGTCACGTACGGCACGTAAGTAGCTGACGCGTAGAAAGGTCCGCAGCCGGACCGCCCGGTTGAGCAGGGTCGCCAGCACCATCGACAAGACCACGGTCAGCGGCACGTTGATGATCAGGAAGATCCCGACGTTGAAGAAGGACCGGCGCACCGCCGGATCGGTCAGCGCCTCGGTGTAGTTGTCGATGCCGATGAAGGGCCGCTCGACCACCGCTCCCGGGGCGGCGAAGAAGTAGTCGTGGAAGGACATGTAGCCGGCGAAGATCAGCGGGTAGGCGAAGATCGCCAAAATGAAGATCAGGTACGGGCGCACTGAACAACAGCCCGATCGGGCTCTGGCCCAACCAGGCCCGACGCCGGCCGGGGCGGTGGGTTCCGCCGCTCCCGGACCGCTGTGCCTTGCGGTCAGCCACCTCGACGGTTGACCCGGCCATGATCCTGGCCTACTTCTCGCCGGCGAGTTCGGTCACCTTGTCCGCCGCACCGGTGACGGCGGCCGGCACGTCGCCCTCGCCCGCGATCACCGACTTGGTCCAGGCGTCACGAATGGTCTGCAACATCTCCACCGTGCGCGGACCGCTGGGCACCTCGACGGTGCGGGAGGCCTGGTCACCGAACTGCTTGTACGCCGGGTTCTTGGTGAAGTACTCGGCGTAGACGGTCGCGAGATCTTGACGCAGCGGCATCTGACCGGTGACCTGCAGCAGTTGACCGTCCTGCTCCTCGCTGGTGGCGAACTTCAACAGGTCGAAGGCGGTGGCGCGGTTCGTGCAGGCGGTGAACAGGCCGATGTTCTTGGCGTCGCTGAAGGTGTAGGTCTCGGCCGCGGGCGTCCCGTTCTTGGTCGGCACCGGCACCGAGCCCCAGTCGATCTTTCCCTTGTAGACCGCGATGGCCCACGGGCCGACGATGGCCATGGCCGCGGTCCCGTCGGCGAAGGAGTCGCCCTGGACGGTTTCCTTGCCGGCGAGACCCTGGTCGTACAGGGACTTCCAGAACTCGAAGACGTCGATGCCGTTCTGGTCACCGAAGGTGGCCTTGTTGTCCTCGACGAGTCCCTTCCCGCCGGTCTGGGCCGCGTACGAGGGCAGGAAGTCGAACTGGGCCTGGAAGAACTGGCTGCTGGGTGCCGGGTAGATCGCGTAGTCGGCGGCCTTCTTGTCCTTGATCGTCTTCGCCGCGGCCAGGAACTCCGCGTACGTGGAGAGTTTCGGCTTCTCCGGGTCGAGGCCGGCCTTGGTGAAGGCATCCTTGTTGTAGAAGATCATCACCGGGTTGGATTTCCACGGCAGCTGGTAGTAGCCACCATCGGGAGCCTTGTACTGCGCCGCGACGTCTCCGCTGCGCTCCTCGATATAGGCCTGACCACCCTCGAAGTCGGCCAGGTTGACCAAACCGCCCTGGCGTTGGAACTGACCCACCGCTGACGGCGCGGTATTCAGCACCAGGCAGGGCGCGGTGCCGGCCGTGATGGCCGCACCGATCACCTCCTCGCTGCTCTTGCCGGCCGGGACCTCCTGCCCGGTGACCTGCTCGTTCGGGTGGTCGGCGTTCCAGGCCGCGACCATGGCCTTGCCCCACTTCAGTTCCTGCTCGTTGTTGGAGTACCAGATGGTGATCGGTCCCCGAGCGGCATTCGCCTCTTGCGCTCCGCCGCCGCTCCCGCCACCGCCTCCACAGGCGGTGGCCGTCAGGGCGAGGGCCGCGGAAGCGGCCAGGATTCGTAGGGTGCGGCGTTGCATGGAGAAGCTCCTTAGCGTGAATCGAGCGTTGGCGTTCGAGCGTTTCAGCGAGCGGGGACCGGCGCTGTCGAGTCGCCGGGGACGAAATGGGCGGCCGCAAGCTCGACGTCTGCTGCATACCCATCGGCGATGGCCGTAAGCAGCGTCTGGGCCGCGGCCCGTCCCCAGTGGGCCGGATCGGCCTCGACCGTGGTCAGCGCCGGGTGGAGGTAGCGGGCGATCTCACTGCCGTCGTAACCGATGATCGACATCTGGCTGGGCACGTCGACGGCGTGCTCGCGCAACACCTTGAGACCAGCCATCGCCATGGGGTCGCAGGCGTAGAGGATCGCGGTCGGTCGGGGCCGCCGACGGAGCAACGTCCGGGTCGCGGCCGCACCCGCTGCCGGGGAGAAGTCGGTATCCACGAGCGAGCGGTAGGCGAGTCCGTGAGCTGTCATCGCGTCCTCGAAAGCCTCCCGGCGGCGCCGCCCGTGCAGCAACTCCGGATCACCGGCGACGTGGGCGATGCGGGTGTGTCCGAGCTCCGCCAGGTGGTGCACAGCCTGCTCGATGCCGGTCGTGTCGTCCATGTTCACCGCCGGGAAGGGGGACTCCTCGTCAGGGCGGCCCAAGGTGACCGCCGGCATGTGGAGCTGGTCCAACAACGCAAGCCGCGCGTCGCCGCGACGCAGGTCGGTCAGGAAGATCCCGTCCACCCGACGCTCCTGCGCCAAGCTGCGGTAGGCCGCTTCCTCCGCCGCTGCGTCGTCCACCACAGCGAGAACCAGGGCCCGACTCTGGGTGCTCAACACCGACTGGACCCCGGCCACGAAGGCCGGAAAGAACGAATCCGAGGTGAGCACGGTCGGGTCGCGCCGGATCACCAGGCCCATGGCAAACGACGTCCGGGTGGACAGGGTGCGGGCCGGAAGGCTGGGGCGCCAGCCCAGCTCATCGGCGATACGGAGGATCCGATCCCGCGTCTCGTCCGCAACCCCGGGCCGGTTGTTGAAGGCGAAGGAGACCAGGCCCTTGCTCACCCCGGCCGCCCGGGCGACGTCGACGATCGTCGGCAGCGCCGACCGCTCCTGAGCCACCCTGCCCCCTATACCGGTTTAGTCAACGTAGGCCGCGTCCGTCGAGAGGTCAAGCACCCCGCCCGAGCGGTGCTCGTGGCGAGACAGTCAGAGCGCACGAGGGAAGGCGCATCCCGGACCTCCAATGATCCGGGATGGTGCTCAGTTCAGGCGGATCGGCGGCATCCGCAGCCACGCATCGGCGGGCAGGCCAAGAGCGCCGGCCGCATCGGCCAGGCTCGGCCAGCCACCGGCCCGGGCCCGCGGATCCTCGCTGTTCTTCGGTGAGCCGAGCCGGGCCAGCGGGGGCACCCGCAGCGGGCGCACCACCGGTGCGTCGTCGGTCAGTCCGGCGCGGGCGCTGGCGATCCGGACCGCGTCCCGCAGACCGCCCAGCTCGTCCACCAGGCCGGCCCGGACGGCGTCGCGTCCGGTCCACACCCGACCCCGAGCAACCTCTTCGATCTGGCTGATCGAGCGACTGCGTCCGGTCGCGACTTTGGCCACGAAATCGGCGTAGATCGCGTCGATGGTGGCGGCGAACCGTTCCCGCTCCGCGTCGGAGAACGGCCGGCGGGGCGAGTACATCAAGGCGTTGGCCCCCTGCTGCACGGTGCCGGTGTGCACACCCAGCTTCTCCAACAGTCCTTCGAGGACCAGCTTTCCGCCGAACACACCGATGGATCCGGTCAGGGTGGCCGGCAGGGCCACGATCACGTCCGCCGGGCAGGCGATGTAGTAGCCACCCGAAGCGGCCGCCTCCCCCATCGACACCACGACCGGCTTGCCCGTGTCCCGCACGCGGCACACCTCGCGCCAGATCGCGTCGGAGGCCACCGCCGAGCCGCCCGGTGAGTCGACCTGCAGCACCACGGCCCTGGCCCGGTCGCTGCTCGCCGCGGCCCGCAACTCGGCGCAGACCGAATCGCTGCCGGACTGCCGCCCGGCCGCGCCCAGCCGGGTGCGACCCGAGACGATCGGCCCCCGTACGCTCACCAGCGCCACGTGCCTCCGGCGACGCGCCGGCGGGCGGAGCCGAAATCGTGGCTGCCAACGGTCGGCGAACAGCAGCCCCGCCTCAGTCGAGGTCTGGTCCCGGAGGGCCTGGTACACCTCGTCGCGGTAGCCCAGCTGGTCGAGCAGGCCGAGCTCGCGGGCCTCCTCGGGCTGGTGCGGTCCGGTGTCGATGATCATCCGAACCCGGTCGGGTTCGAGCCCGCGACCGCCCGCGATGGCCGTGACGGCATCGTCGAAGACCGAGGCGGCGAGCTGTTCCAGGGACGCCCGGTGCGCAGGTGTGAACTCGGTTCGGGTCAGGCGATCCGCCGCGTTCTTGTATTCGTGGCGCTGCTCCAGCTGCGGTTCGATCCCGAGCTTGTCCAGCATCCCGCGCAGGAACGTCGTCTCGATCCCGACGCCGAGGGCGCCCAGCGAGCCGGTGGGCTGGAGCCAGATCTCGCCGAACGCGGTGGCCAGGACGTAGCCGGCCAGGTCCTGGGAACTCTCCCCGAGCGTTTCCGCCCACGCGACCGTGGGTTTCCCGCTCTTTGCGAAAACCTGCACCCCAAGTCGCAGTTCCTGCGCCAAGGTCCACGGCAGACCGCCGATCTTGGCGACCAGGCCGGCAACGTTGCGGTCCGCACCCGCCTCGTGCAGGGCCCGCAGGATCGGCCGTAACGGGCGGCGGCCCCGAAGCTGAAGCCGCGAGACGGGGTCGTCGCCCTCCGCCGAGGCGGGCCGCTCGGTGAGGTCGAGCTCGAGCAGGACCGGGCTACGTCGCCCCCCGAACGCGCGACCCGTCACTTCTTCGGCGCTTTCGGCGGCGTGCTGCCGCGGGAGTGACGGGTCGGCGCAGCGGAGCGGCGTAGGTGTCGGAGGTGCCGGCGGAACAAGGAGAGCACGATCAAGGATCCCCCGACCGCCAAAGCGAGCGCGACCGCGACTCGACGCCGGCCATCGTCACCGGTCGACAGGGCCTGCTCGTCCTCGCCGGGGGAGTCAGGCCCGAGCCGGACCCGGCCCCGGTCGCCGTCCACGCTGATCCGCTGCCCGGGCTCGATCCGGCGGGTCGCGACGCCCGTGCCGAGCACGGCCGGGATGCCGTACTCCCGAGCCACGATGGAGCTGTGACTCAACGGCCCACCGATGTCGGTCACGACGGCGGCGGCGCGGGCGAACAGCGGGGTCCAGGCCGGGGTCGTGATGCTGGCCACCAGCACCTCACCGACGCCGAAGCCGGCGAAGTCCTCCGGTCCGCGGAGGACCCGAGCGACCGCACTGACTCGGCCGCCACTCGCTCCGATGCCCTGGAGGACGTCTCCGGTCTGTTCGGTCGCGGTCGCGGGCATCATCGAGTCGAGCAGGTGCAGCCAGGTGCGCTCGGGCAGCATCTGGGGCGGGGTGACGCGCCGCTGGCCCCGCCAGATCTCTTTCCGGCGCTCCACGGCGTCGGCCAGTGACCCCGACTCGGGGCCCATCGGTTCAAACAGGTGCGCGGCGATCTCGGCCGTGGTGCACCAGAAGACATCGTTGGGCCGCTGCAGGCTGCCCGCGGTCTGCAACCGACGCCCGAGTTCGCGCAGTAGCCGCCGCAGCGCCGGCCAGCCCAGCCCGACGTCGGCCAGCGCATCCTCCCGGAGCGGTGCGACGCTTTGCGCCCGCTGCAACAACCGGCCGAACGCTGCCCTGCGTACGGGGTCGAGCCGGCGGCTGATCTTCGCGGTGGCCTCCTCGCGACGCTGGACGCTGCGTTGCTGCCGCTCGTACGGGTCGGACCCCTCGCCCCGCAGGTAGAGCTTCAGGGTGTCGACGAGGGGGGCGGGGTCGTCGGCCGGCACGGCGTTCAGGAAGTCGAGGTTGTAGACGGTGTGACCGTAACGCTCGAGGTGCTCGGCGAGCTTCCGGGCCAACTCATCGAACTCGGACGCCTCGTCGCCGCTGGGTTGGTCGAGTCGGGCCACGATCTGGTCGACCGCCGTGTCCTGCAGCCATTCCCGGACGTTCGGGTGTTGCTGCGCCCACCGAGCAAGATCGAACAACGATTTCTCGGCCAGGATCGGCAGACTGTCGTAGCCGAGCAGCAGGATCGTCGCGGCCGGATCCCCGGGCCGCCGAATCGCGAGGTCGTAGAACCTGGTGAAGACCACCTCGTTGGTGGCGGCGATGGGGATGATGGTCTGCACCGCGGTGTAGTACTCCGTGCCGGCGTCGAGCAACGCACGGACGCCCGTCAGCAGTTCTTCGGTGGACAGGACTCCCCCATCGCGTTGCTGCCAGTCGCGTACGGTCTGGGCGTACCGCGGATGCGCGTAGGTGCGCCAGCGCGCCTGCGCGTTGAGCCGGCCGCCGCCCCACAGCAGTCGCAGGGCCCGGGGGCTGTTCATCGTCAACCGCAGCAGACCCCGGCGGGTGTAGGCGTAGTAGGCATAGCCGTTGATCGTCGGCATCTTGATGTCACCGTCCCGCAGCACGCTGTCGCCGAGCAGTTCGGCGATCACGGCGTCGACCGACCGGGTCACCGATCCGTCGATCAACTCGGCGAACAGCGGCGACAGCGGATCCGGCAGCTGCTCGACGATGCTGGCTCGGAAGTAGAGCGACTGCGGATCCGGCAACACCCACGTGGTGGGCGGAGCCGCCTCCGCCGGCGGCAGGGCGGTGATGGCGCGGGATTGCAGGACGAACACGGACGAACCCGTCCGAGCCCACTCGATGTCCTGCGGCACGCCGAACAGCTTCTCGATCCGCGACCCGAGCGAGACCAAGTTCTGCACGGTCGGATCGTCCAGCACGGGCTGCGAGCGCCACGTCATCGGCACCGGACGTTCCTCGGTGCCGGTCGCGGCCCGGACCGTCATGATCGACTTCTCCGCCGTCCGCCGGGTCAGCAAACGCCCGGACACCTTGTCGACCACGATCTCATCGGTATCCACCAGACCGCCGACGATGGCTTCCCCGAGCCCCCATGCCCCGCTGATCACTGCTTCGCCGCGGCGGCCGTTGGCCGGATTCGCGGTGAACAGCACGCCCGCTGCGTCGGCCGCGACCAGCGTCTGCACGACCACGGCCAAACTCACGTCCTCCGGGGCGATGCCTTGGCGCTCGCGGTACGCCAGGGCCCGCGACGTCCACAGCGAGGCCCAGCAGTCGACGACCGCCGCGAGCAACGCTGCCGACCCCTGCACGTTGAGAAAGCTGTCCTGTTGTCCGGCGAAGCTTGCTTCCGCTAGATCCTCGGCCGTCGCGGATGAACGGACGGCAACGACCGGCTCGCCGAGCCGTTCGTAGGCACGGACGATCTCGGCTCGCAGCTCGGCATCCACTTCCTGGGAGTGGAACAGCTCGGAGATCCGCTGCGCCGCCGCCAGCCGGGCCCGTTCGTCCCCGGTCGCCTCACGAGCTGCGGTGAGGATCCGAGCAGCGACATCGTTCTGGTCGACGAAGCGCCGGTAAGCCTCCGTGCTGACGACGAAGCCGTCCGGCACCGGAAACCCGGCCCGGACCAGCTCACCGAGGTTGGCCGCCTTCCCACCAGCGCTCGCCACGTCGGTTCGGCCGAATTCCGCGAGCCCCGCTACCCACCGCATGTCGGATCCTGCATGTCGGATCCAGCATGTCGGATCCTTGTGCTGCCGGCCCCGGATCTCGTCGATGTCGCTGCTCTAAACTCCGCGCCATGGAGTATCGCCAACTCGGACATTCGGGCCTGCGGGTCTCGACCATCACCCTCGGCACCATGGGCTTCGGGGGGACCGGATGGGCGCAGCCCGTCGGCCAGATCGACGTGGCGGGGGCTCGGCGCCAGATCGGGATGGCCCGCGACGCCGGGGTGAACCTCATCGATACCGCCGACGTGTACTCCAGCGGAACGTCGGAAGAGATCCTGGGCCAGGCTCTGGGCGACGACCGTGACGAGGTACTGGTCGCCACCAAGGTCCGGATGCCGATGGGCGACGGCCCGAACGACGCGGGCTTGTCCCGGCACCACATCGTCCGAGCCGCCGAGGCGAGCCTGCGCCGGCTGAACACCGACTACATCGACCTCTACCAGGTGCACGAATGGGACGGTCACACGCCGCTGGAGGAAACGTTGAGCGCGCTCGATTCGCTCGTGCAATCCGGCAAGGTGCGCTACCTCGGTGCCTCCAACTACGCGGCCTGGCACCTGATGAAAGCCCTGTGGATCTCCGACCGGCGCAATCTCGCCCGGTTCGTCAGTCAGCAGATCTACTACTCCCTGCAGGCCCGGGACGCCGAGAACGAGCTGGTGCCGGTGTCACTTGATCAGGGTCTCGGCATTCTGGTGTGGAGCCCGATCGCCGGCGGACTGCTGTCCGGCAAGTACCGCCGCGGCGTCGAGGCTCCGGCCGGCAGCCGACACCTCACCGAGTGGAGCGAGCCGCCGGTGCACGACGAAGATCAGCTGTACGACACGATCGAGCTGCTGGTCGAGATCGGCTCGGACCACGGCGTGTCCGCGGCGCAGGTGGCCCTGGCCTACACGTTGGCCAAGCCCGCGGTGACGTCGTTGATCGTCGGGGCCCGGACCGAAGAGCAGCTGGCCGACAACCTGGCGGCGGCCGAGCTCACCCTGTCGGCCGATGAGATGTCAAGGCTGGACGAGGCGAGCGCCCAACCGCTGCGCTATCCGTACTGGCATCAGGCCAACACCTCCGCCGATCGGCTGAGCCCGGCCGATCTGAGTCTGCTGGGCCGGCACCTGAATTAGCCAGGTCAGGCTCAGGTAGACGAGATCGCCGTCAGGACTCCCGATCGAATCGGGCGACGGCCTTACGCCATTGCACGATCCAGAACGCGCCCACCAACAGCCAGAGCCAGGTGGTGAACCACCGCAGTCCGTCGATATTCGGATCCGATGCGGCGCGGATGAACGAGAAGATCCCGATGGCCAGGGCGACGCCGCCGATGACCAGTTGCCACACGGGACGGCGACGCGGGGGCGAACCGGGATCAGACACAGCCGAACGGTACTAAAGGCGTCATCCCGTGCGGTGGAACCGAGCCGGTTCGTGACCCGCCGCCCCGATCAGGGTGCGCGAAACCGGGGCGCATTAGGATCTCGGATGTTGCGAATCAGTAGGCGGTGAGCGATGCCTCTGCGGAGTGCCCAGTGGTACGCCGGTGAGGACCGCAACGCCTATATCCACCGAGCCTGGATGCGGCGCGGGGTCCCTACGAACGCTTTCGCCGGCCGGCCCCAGATCGCCATCGCCAACACCGCTTCGGACCTGACGCCCTGCAACAGCCATCTCGACGAGGTGGCCGCCTCGGTTCGCGACGGCGTGCTCGAGGCCGGAGGCATCCCGTTGTTGCTGCCGGTGATCTCGCTCGGGGAGACGCAGGTACGGCCGACCGCCATGCTGTGGCGCAACATGGCGGCCATGGCCACCGAGGAGATGCTCCGGGCCAACCCCATCGACGGGGTGGTGCTGCTCGGCGGCTGCGACAAGACCATCCCCTCGCTGCTCATGGCTGCCGCCTCGGTGGACCTGCCGGCCGTCGTCGTGCCGGGCGGGCCGATGCTCACCGGAACCTTCCGCGGGCTGCCGCTGGGGTGCGGTACGGACGTCTGGCGGCTCAGTGAGGAAGTGCGCGGCGGCACCCTCAGCCCGGCCGACTTCGTCCGCTCCGAGTCCTCGATGATCAGGAGTCGCGGGCACTGCAACACCATGGGGACCGCATCCACGATGGCGTTGGTCGCCGAGGCGCTCGGCACCGTCGTCCCGGGCCTGGCCGGCACTCCGGCCCCCGACAGCCGGCTGCTCGAGGGCGCCCACCGCACCGGCCGGCTGGTGGTCGAGCTGGTCAGGACGGAACGCCGGCCGAGCGCGATCGTCGACCGGGCCTCGTTCCACAACGCGATCGTCGCCATGGCCGCCATCGGTGGTTCCACCAACGCCGTCGTGCACCTGCTGGCGATCGCCGGTCGGCTGGGCGTGGAGCTGACCCTCGACGACGTCGACCGGATCGGCTCCCGAGTGCCGCTGTTGGTGGACCTGCAGCCGGCGGGCCGGTTCCTCATGGATGACTTCTTCCGTGCGGGAGGGCTGCTGGCGGTTCTGCGCGAGGTCCGGGACCTTCTCGACCCCACCGCGATCACGGTGACCGGTCGGCCTCTGGTCGGCTACCTCGACGATGCCTCGATCTGGGACCCCGAGGTGATCCGGCCACGCCGCCAGCCGCTGCTGACCGAGGGTGGCATCGCGGTGCTACGCGGCAACCTGGCTCCGGATGGGGCGATCATCAAACCCGCCGCGGCGTCGGCGCACCTGATCCGGCACCGGGGTCCTGCCGTCGTGTTCGACAGCGTCGAGGACTTCCACGCGCGCATCGACGACCCGGACCTCGAGATCGAGGCCGGCTCGGTGCTGGTGCTGCGGGGCTGTGGTCCCAAGGGGTATCCCGGCATGCCAGAGGTGGCCAACATGCCGTTGCCGAAGAAGCTGCTCGCCCAAGGCGTGCGCGACATGGTCCGGATCTGCGACGGCCGGATGAGCGGCACCGCATACGGCACCGTGGTGTTGCACGTCGCTCCGGAGGCGGCCGCCGGCGGCCCGCTCGGGCTGGTGCAGACCGGCGATCTCATCGCGCTCGACGTTCCTGCCCGGACCCTCACCCTCGAGGTGGCCGCGGAGGAGTTGGCCCGACGCCGGCCCAGCCGCGCCACCGTCGACAGCTTCGCCCGACCGCGCCGCGGTTGGGAGCGGCTCTACGTCGACCACGTCCAGCAGGCCGACACCGGCGCCGACCTCGATTTCCTCGTGGGCGCCAGCGGAGACCGGGTCGCTCGCGAGTCCCACTAATGCGCCGCTGACCAGTCAGAACTCGACCAGAGGACGTGACCATGAGGAAGGGAGCGCCATGAGCGACTTCGACGGCCTGGTTGCCTTGATCACCGGCGGCGCCAGCGGCATCGGCGCCGCGACGGCCGAGCTGCTCCGCGACCGCGGCGCCCGGGTCGCCGTGGTGGACCGCGAAACCGGGGGCGCGCCGGCCGGGATCCTCGCCCTGCCCGGTGACGTGGCCGACAAGGTGGCGGTCGAGGCCGCGGTTCGCGAAGCCGCGGAGCGTCTGGGCGGCCTCGACATCCTCGTCAACAACGCAGGCATCGGCGCCACCGGCACCGTCGCCGACAACTCCGACGAGGAGTGGCTCCGCGTCCTCGACGTCAACGTCGTCGGGATCGCCCGGGTGACCCGAGCCGCGCTCCCCCACCTGCAGCGCTCCGGCCACGCCGCCATCGTCAACGTCTGCTCCGCCGTGAGCTTCCTCGGCGTACGCTCGCGGGCCCTCTACAGCGCGAGCAAAGGAGCGGTCGCGGCGCTGACGCTGGCCATGGCCGCCGACCACGTACAGGACGGCATCCGGGTCAACGCGGTCGCACCGGGCACCGCCGCCACCCCGTGGGTCGATCGGCTCCTGCAGCAGGCCGAGTCGCCGGAGGCCGCCGCCGAGAATCTGCGTGCTCGTCAGCCGATCGGCCGGCTGGTCACCGCCGCCGAGGTCGCGTTCGCCATCGCCTCGCTGGCCTCCCCCGCCGCTGCCTCGACCACCGGCGCCGTGCTCCGGGTGGACGGCGGGATGACCAACCTCCGCCTCTGAAGCGGGTCAAACCGCTCACGGGGCAGCCGAGCACTCGCTGCGGTACGGCCGGCTGGTCGATGTCCTCGGGCAGCGGTACCGGGACGCCGGCGTCACCGACGTGACCGTGCAGCCCTTCCCCGGGGCCCGACACGAGATCTTCAACGACACCAACCGCGACGAGATCACGGCCTATGTCGTTGGCTGGTTGAACGCGCACACTGCCGTTTCGTAGCCATCTGAACCCTGCAGCTGGGATCGGCCCCGTCGATCTTCATCTCGGTCCGCTGATGTAACCGGTCTACTGACGGGGAAGCACCGTCAGGACGCGGGCGATGTGATCGCCGAACTCGCTCATGAAGCCGCGCAGGAATCCCGCGGTGGACTCGTCGGTGACCTCACCGTCGACAGCAAAGACTTCGGCCGAGTACTGGACATAGGCCTCGGGCGCGGTCATTTGCCGGGCGTTGCAGAAGCTCAAGACGGCCCGCAGGCTCTGCTGGGCGAGCGCGGTGCCGATCTGACCGACGGAGGCGCCGATCACGGCCGCGGGAATGTGGTCGAACGCATTCTGGCCCCAGGGTCGGGAGGCCCAGTCGATGGCGTTTTTCAACGCTCCCGGAATCGAGCGGTTGTATTCCGGGGTGACGAACAGGATGGCGTCGGCGCGGTCGATCGCCTCCTTCAGGGCTCGCGCCTCCGGCGGGTAATCGGCGTCGTAGTCGGGGCTGTAGAGCGGCAGGTTGTCGATACGAATCTCGCTGAATTCGAGGTTCTCGGGGGCAAGGCGGATGACCGCCTTGGACAGGATTCGATTGATCGACGTCGACGAGAGGCTGCCGACGAAATAGCCCACCTTGTAGGTCGTCACGGGGAGTCCTTTCTGTGGCCGGGGCATGATCCTGGCGACCGGACGCTCCGGACGGCAGATCGCGGCCGAATCTACGCCGAAGCAGCAGTACGCCTCCCGGACGTCTCAGCGGCCCCTCGTATCACGCGAGGGTGGCGGGTCTCCTTGCGTTATGGAACTTGCCCGCACAGAGCTGCAGCGACGTACGGCTGCCCCCGCCGGGGCAACACGAACGCCTTCCGTGCGTTCAGGCAATTCCCGGCCGGCGCAGGTTTCCGCCTCTAGCATTGGTGTCCGTGGAAATGGCTCGAGAGGCGTCCACCTCACGGACGGCAGGAGACGTTCCCAGTGAAGATCAGCAAGTCCGCGGCCGTCGTCGTGAGTTCCGCACTGTTGACAATCCTGGTCCTGGTGGCCGTCCGAACACAGGATCCCGTATCCGGCGCATTGCCGACGGGTCCCACGACGCCCACACCTACCGTGACCACAGAATCCGGCGGACCGTCGACCGATTCCACGACGCCTCCACCAGCCAAGGCGAGCATCTCCAGCGCACCGTCGACCGAATCCACGACGCCCCCTCTTCCCAACTTGAAGGCGACCGCCGTGGCATCAGGCGTGCTGGGCATCCGTCCCCGGCTGGAGAATGCCGGCTTCTCCGGTTCCGGCGACATCTCGGACGATGCGGCCATCTGGGTCGACCCGGCCGATCCACGGAGAAGCGTGGTGATCGCCGACAACAAGGCCGACGACGGCGGTGGCATCGGTGTCTTCGGCATGAACGGGAAGCTCATCCAGTTCAGACCGGATGGGAGGATCGGCAACGTCGACCTTCGCACGGGATTTCCGGGCCGGAAAGGGTCCGTCGTTCTGGTCGGTGCCAACAACCGGTCGACGAACACTCTGAGCCTGTGGTCGCTTGACACAAAGACCAGACGGCTTTCCGTCGTGCATGCTCCAAGCATCAAGATCACGGCATCCAACTACGGATTCTGCCTGTATCACAGCCAGGCCAGCGGCAAGTTCTACGCCTTCGTCACTCCGGAGGACGAAGGGTTCATTCAGCAGTTCGAGCTGCTCCCCCGAGCTGCCGGCTTGATCGATGGGAAGCTGGTCAGAAAGCTCCCGATCAGCGGTACGGCAGAGGGCTGCGTCGCGGATGACGAAAAGGGCAAACTCTATGTGGGCGAGGAAGAGGCAGCCATCTGGAAGTACGCGGCGGAACCGAGCAGCCCTTCCACCCGCGTCGCCGTTGACAAGGTGGGGCGCGGCCACCTCGACGCGGACGTCGAGGGTATGTCCATCGCCTACGGGGCCGAGGGCTCAGGCTATTTGATCGTGTCCAGCCAAGGCGACTCGACGATCGCCATCTATGGCCGGGGCGACGGCAATCGATTCGTCAAGCGGGTGAGAATCACCGGCAAGGACGCTATCGACGCCGTCACCGGCACCGACGGTCTCGATGTCACGGCCCAGAACGCCGGGCCGGGATTCACCGAAGGTCTCCTCGTCGTTCACGACGAGTCCAACACTGGCGGCCGCACCTCAAACCTCAAGTACGTTTCGTTGAGTGAGGTTCTGCAAGCGTCCTGAGGATCTCAGCCTCGGTGATTTCAGTTTGATCGACCGGCGCTGGAGAGCACGATGCCCGCTCGCTCCAGCTCGGCCTCAACCCTGATCCGTTCGATGTCGCGCTCCGGGCCGGCTGTCCTTTCCCCAAGGCGATGCGGGACGTTCAACATCTCGCAGGCCTGCATCAACAGCTGGTCGTACGCGACCCGATTCGCCAGCTGATGAGTCGCGGAACGCTGCTGGTCGTTCGCCACCGCCATCCGCAGCCGGCGGAGATCAGCGGCCAGCTGTTCGATCGGCCTGCCCCTCAGGTGGGGCGCAGGCTCCGGGCCGTCGGCAGGCTCTGCGGGACGTCGCCGGCCGAGCTGCTCATCCCAACGGCCAGAAAGGAGGTCCAGGACCGCGTTGGCGATCAGCGGCACTCCAACCAAAATGGCCGAAGCGAGAATCGTGAGCCTTACTTCCTTCTTGTCCACTGTTGCGACCACCTCAGCAGGTGAGTTGCGGCGTCTCCAACAGGCGCGTCGCTGCCTCCAGGCTACCTGGACCTGCCGCGGTTGCCGAGCGACCTTGTCCGCTTCTGAACATGTATGTACGGTCTGATACATGATTGTTCGCCCCCCGGACCTTCTCGCCGTCGCGACGAAGGTGCTGATTTCCTCGCCCGCGGCGTCTCTGGGTGATGTCGCCGCGGCCGCCGGGATCAGTCGTACGACACTGCACTCGCGCTTCCCCACGCGCCAGGCGCTGCTGGTCGCGCTCGCGATGGAGGCAATGGGTCTGATCGAGACCGCCTACGAGGACGCCACGCTCAACGAGGGGCCGGTGGAGGACGCCATCCGCCGCGCGGTCGAGCGAATGATCCCGCTGGGCCCGCGGGTGGAGTTCCTGCTCCGCGAGCGGTCGCTGGACGCAGAAACAGAGGTCGTCCGTCGCCACGACGAACTGGACCGGCCGCTGCTGGAGCTCGTCCGGCGGGGGCAGCAGGACAGAACACTCCGCGGCGATCTCCCCGACTGGTGGATCGTGTCATCGCTCGCATCCATGGTCTTCGGCGCGTGGGACGCGATCGCTGATGGGCGGCTGGCCCCGCGGGACGCTCCCGGCGTCGTCTGCGGGACCATCCTGGGTGGACTGGCCCCCAGATGAGCGCCTTCCCCGCCGCGGAGCGGATACGGCTGGCGGCCCAGTGGCTGGGTCTCGGTGCGCTCGCTGCGACGGGCGATCCGGTGGCCGATTGGTTGCGCGGCTCACCGCGGACCGACGTGTACCGATGCTACGAACGGATGCGGGCCCGGGGACCCGTCCTGCACAGCCGCACGGGTTTCTACGCCGTGACATCTCGGTGGTGGTGCGATGAGCTCCTGCGGGATCGTCGTCTCGGGGTACGCCGCGCCGATGGCCGGACGGGGTTTCCTGGGTCGATCGGTGGCCGCCAGGAGTCCTCGGCCCTCGGGGGCTCCTTTCTCGAGCTGGATCCGCCTGACCACACGCGGTTGAGGCGAGTCGTGGCCCCCGCCCTCCGACCGATGATCAGCCGGGCCCGGATAACGCGACTGGAGACTCTGCTCGACGACGTCCTCCAACGGGCCATCCGCGCAGGTGAGACCGGTCCGGTCGACCTGATGAGTCAGGTCGCCTCACCCTTTCCGATCGAAGTGATCAGTGCCGTCCTCGGCATCCCGGACGCCGACACCGCCCGGTTCGCGACGATTGGCGCCCTGGTCGGCCGGGCCTTGGACGGCGTGCGCACCGTCGGGCAGGGCAGGGCTCTGCAGGCCGCCGAGGACGAGCTCACCGTCCTGCTGACCCGTCTCCTGGACGAACGCCAGACCGACCCCCGTGACGATGTGCTGTCCCTGATCGCCACGGCTCGCCAGGAGGGCGTCGCGTCGGCCGAGGACGCCGTCTACACGGCCGAACTGCTTCTGATCACCGGTTTCGAGACGACCACCAACCTCATCGGCAACGGCGTCTCGGCACTGCTGCGGAAACGGGACCGGTGGCAGGAGCTGGTCGAGAATCCCGGCCTCGCTCCCTCGGTCGTCGAGGAGACCCTCCGTTGGGATTCGCCCGTGCAGGGCACGGGCCGGATCACCCACTGCGACGTCGAGGTGGCCGGCGTACACCTGCCCAAGGATTCAGTGATCATGATCATGACCGCGGCGGCCAACCGCGATCCGGCGGCCTACGCCCGGCCCACCGTCTTTGATCTGCGCCGCACCCACGAGCCTGAACACCTGGCCTTCTCGTCCGGCATCCACTACTGTCTCGGGGCGCCCCTGGCGCGGCTCGAGGGCGAGATCGTGTTCCGAACGCTCGCCGAACGCTTCCCCCGACTACGACTCGCGGAGGGAGCGCGCCGCTGGTCCGGTTCCACGATCCGTGGATTCTCCGCGCTGCCCGTGGTCCTGAACGCGCGCTGAACCCGACGTCGAGACTGAATCACTTCCGGGCTGAAGCATGACGGCGTCGCGGGATCTGGCCTCCTACTCCGTGTAGCTCTGGAGCAGGAGGGCGAGCTCAGCCGGGCGGCTGAGGGCGACGCAGTGCCCGCTGTCGAGCTCGTCCGGTTGGATCCCCAGCCGTTCGCGAGCGAGGCGCCGCTGCAGGTCGGCCGGCAGGAATCGATCCTGTGCGCACACGACCGACCTCCGGGCCGCGGTGGGCCAGGACGCCAGGGGCCACGGAGCCGACCCGGCGGCTGGCGACGGATGAGATCGCTCCCGGCGCAGCGCCTCCTCGGCCAGCGCACGAGGGACGTCGTGATAGAAGGCAACGAACGGATCTGCGCTGCCGGTTTGGCCACCGTCGCGAGTCGCCTGCTCCGATACCGCCGCCGCGAATCCCGCTTGGTCCCACCAGTCGTCCGGCCTTTCACCCGGCTCAGGAACCATGCCGGCCACGAAGACGAGTACGTCGGCCCGCAGCCGCTCGGCGACCAGCGGAGCGGTGAACGCTCCGAACGACTGTCCGACGACGGCCAGCTTCGTCGCCCGCCCGTTGAGAGCTCCGACCGCCACCACCACGGCATCTCGGTAATCCGTCAACGACAACTCGTCGTTCGCGGCGGGGAGGTCGGGCGCGAACGTCTCGTGTCCGCGCGATCGCAGCTCCGCCTCTACTCGATGCCAGTACCAGCCACCGTCGCCTGCGCCATGAATGAGGACGTAGATCGCCACGAGCGCACGATATCTGCCGGAGTACACGTCGGCGGCCTTCGACCGTTGCGGGCGTCGTGCGCGCTCCGACCGGGCTCAGTCGTCGGCGGCGTTCCCTTGACCAACGTGTTCCACCCAGACATCGGCCCCGGGGAAGACCAGCGCCTCGTGACCGTTGTCACGGCGGACGAAGTACGGTGGCGCGCCATCCTCACCGCGAGTCTCGATGATGATCGCGGTGTGGTCGGGGACTCCCACCTGCTTGCCCGGAAAATGAAGACGATCACCGGCGACCGCGTGCATGACTACTCCCTTCGCTGGTCCTCCCACCAGTGTGGACCCGGGAAGAGACCCTCGGAAGGGCAAGCGACGGGACAGGTCTTCGGTTGTGATCGCGCTCAGTCGTTGAGCACGAGTCGCTCGATGGCGTCCGCGAGCCACTTCTCGTAGCGGTCGAACGACCACCCGACGAGCTCGGTGAGGATCTGGGCGACCTGAGGGCTGTACAGCACGAAGAGGCTGGCGGCGGCCTCGTCGATACTGACGCGGAGCCCGCCATCCCCGGCGACCAGGACGGCCGATTCGACCATCTCCGCACGACGCCGCGAGATCATCGCCCGATTCAGCTCGGCGAAGCCCGGGTCGACCGCGGCGGCGTCGGAGGTGATCTTGAAGACGGGAAGGACACGCTCGACGATCCTTCGACTGAGCGCTGCGTCCAACTCGGCACGACGGCGTGCGCTTGGCACGGCCTGAATCGCCCGGGACTCAGCGCGCTGGGTCACCGATGCCGGCTCGTCGTCACCCTTGACGGCATTCTCCAGCAGCTCGATGACGAGTTGGCGCTTGTTCCCGAACACCGCGTAGACGGTTTGCACGGCGACACCGGCTTCCTCGGCAATCACGCGGATGCTGGTGGCGCCGTAGCCGTTCTCGAGGAAGAGCCGCTCCGCCGCCTCCAGGATCGTCCGACGAGTCGCCTTGGCCTGTTCCTCACGCTTGCGAGAAACGTAGGTCCGGGTCGCGGTGGAGTTCGCAGTTGACTTTCCCGGCATGTCGGTAGAGTATCACTCTATCGATTAGAGTAGCGCTCTATCAAAAAGGGGTCGCGAGATGTCCGTCACCAAGATCATCGCCGTTGTCGGTGCGACCGGAGCCACCGCGGGCGGGCTCGCCCGGGCGATCATGTCCGACCCTGACAGCGGCTACGCCTGCCGGGCCATCACTCGCGAGCCGGAGTCGGCGGCGGCCCGCACGCTGGCCGACCACGGCGCGACGGTGCTGAGGGCCGATCTCGACGACTACGACAGCCTCGTACGTGCCTTCGACGGCGCGTACGGCGCGTTCTGCATGACGAACTTCTTCGAGCACTTCTCCGCCGAGCAGGAAGCCGAGCAGGCGGCGAATCAGGCGCGTGCGGCGGCCGCTGCCGGGGTGCGCCACGCCATCTGGTCGACAGCCGAGGACACCCGCGCGTGGTACGCGCTCGACGACCACCGCATGCCGACGCTGCAGGGTGGCTACAAGGTGCCGAATTGGGACGCCAAAGGTGAGGGGGACCGGTCCTTCGCTGCCGCCGGCGTCCCCACCACCTATCTGTTGGCACCGTTCCATTGGGAGGCGTTCGTCTTCGGGCTCGGCGCGCCTCAACCGGGTCCCGACGGCGTGCTCACGATCGCCATGCCGCTGGGCGACGCACGGCTGCCCGGCATCACGGCCGAAGACATCGGCTGCTGCGCGTACGCGATCTTTCAGGACCCGGTCCGGTTCGTCGGCGAGACGGTCGGCATCGCCGGCGAGCACACGACCGGTGACGAGCTGGCTGCCGGGCTGTCCACCGTGTTCGGCGAACCGGTGCGCTACCGGCACGTGCCGGCCGAGGTCTTCCGAGGGCTTCCGTTCCCCGGCGCCGACCTCGCCGCGAACATGTTCCAATTCGTGGCCGAGAACAACGGCTACGGCAGTCGGCGCGATGTCGCCCTCGCCAGATCTCTGAACCCTGCCCTCCTTGGTTTCACCGAGTGGGTCGCCACCACCACCCGAGGCCGAGTGCCGGTCCAGATCTGAGCTCTGCGACCACTAGCGTTGCCGACATGGACTTCGAGTTCGTAGCAGGCTTCGGCCCCATCGGCGCCGACCCCGAGGCCACTCACAGCTTCTGGGCGAAGACCCTGGGCATCCCGCTGGAAGAAGCCGAGCCGGGGTACTTCCACACCTTCGACTTGGACGGCACGAAGGCATTCGCACTCTGGCCCCTCACCCAGGCGGCGCAGGCTACGTTCGGGACGCCGGACTGGCCGGCCGATCGGCCCGTGCCGCAGGCCTGGATCGAGTTCGAAGTGACTTCACCCGATGCGGTCGCGGATGCCGCCGCTCAACTGCGGGCGGCCGGGCAGGAACTGCTCCAAGAGGCTCATCAAGATCCCTGGGGGCAGACGACGGCGAGACTGCTCAGTCCCGAAGGGCTGCTCGTCGGCATCTCGTACCTGCCCACCTTCCATTGAATGTTGCCGACCACCGAGGTCGCCCTGGCGCGATTACGCTTGCGAACGTGAGCAGGATCTTCTCCACCAGCTTCGCCTCGGTCTATCCCCACTACGTGACCAAGGTGGAGAAGAAGGGGCGCACCAAGGCTGACCTCGATCAGGTCATCACCTGGCTCACCGGCTTCGACGGGTCCGAGTTGAGTCGCCACCTTGCGGCCGGTACGACATTCGAAGACTTCTTCGCCGAATCACGCCTCAACCCGAATGCCTCATCGATAACCGGGGTGGTGTGTGGCGTGCGCGTGGAAGCCATCGACGATCCCCTCATGCAGAAGATCCGTTACCTGGACAAGCTGGTCGACGAGCTGGCCAAGGGAAAGCCGATGGAGAAAGTTCTGCGGACGTGAGTATCGGCGGCGAAACGGACGTGGGCTAGCCGTTGACTAGTCAGCCTGGCCGACGTGGACCGTCCGCCAGCGGGCGTCGAGGTCGTCGGCGCGGTGCGTGACCAGCAGGACGGAGCGGTTCGAGCCGGCAACCAGAGGGCTACGAAGAAAGAAGTGGAAGATGCTGGTCGACGCGAACTGAAAGCGCGACAGCGTGACAACGTCCATAGTGACTAGTTCCGCGCCGTGCGGCCCCGCTGATGCGCGGCCGGCCGTGACACCCACCACGGGGTGTTCGATCTGCGTTAGAAGGAACGGGACTGCCGGGGACCGAAAGTCATGAGGCAGCCCCCAGGTAGGGGCCGGATGTCGAACGCATTGTCGAAGTCAAGAGAGTCGTCTGAGTCGACGGGGTGGATCTCCTCGGGGGCGGGCATGGTGCGGAGCTCGCGACGGCTCAAGCTGGGCGGGACCGGCGGGGGGACCACCCACGGAGGGGCCGGCCATCGCGTCGACGGTGGTGTCGGCGGCGGCGGCCTTTGCGGGCTGAATGCTGCTGGGGGTCACGGTGCGGATGGCGGCGCGCAGCGGTTCACCGCGGGGCACCTCGGCGCCGCAGGTGGCGCAGACACGGCCGCCGCGGTTCACGCCTTCACACATTCGGCACCGCCAGACGGCGCTCATCGGGGGGCTCGCCTCGTGATCTTGCCGAGCAACCTTCCGACCAACCGACTCGGTGAAGACCCGGCTGGGGCCTCTGGTCGTGGTGGTGTATTCGAAGGGGTTCGGAGCCCTTTGCCGCGCAACGCGCTGGCCGGGTTGGTGCTCGGGCCAGACTTAGCGCTGCTGGCCGGTGCGGGGCGATGCCCGGTAGGGGACCGTTCTGTCGGCTCAGTCGTCAGCCGGATGCCCATCAAGGTCGCGTGGATCTGCCCGATGCTTGGTCGCTTGGCTGGATCAGCGATCAACATTGCGTCGACCAGGTTGGCCAGGCCGAGCGGCACCCTGTCCCGCGGGATCCGCAGCGTCTCCCCGTGGCGGACGGCGACGGCCGGCTCGTGGTGGCGGGCCACGTCGAACGGCGGTACGGCGCCGGTCAAGAATTCGGTGTAGATGAGACCGAGTGCGAAGACATCGGAGGCGACGCCGAGCTCCCCGGGCTGCACGCCTGCCTCTTGGATGTAGCCGAGCAACTCGGGCGAGTAGTAGTTGATGGTGCCGACGATCTCGGTGGCCGCTGGCGGGCTGCCGGCGATGTAGGAGCTGTCGAAGTCGATCAACTTGCTGGTGTAGCCCAACTCGGTGCGTTTGACGAGGATGTTGCTGGGCTTGAGATCGCCGTGCACGATGCGGAGGTCGTGCAGGATCTTCAGGCTGTGCGCCACCGACTTCATCAGCACCAGCTGCTGTTTCAGCCCTAGACCGGCCACACCGCCCGGGCCGAGATCCTCGGCGTCCACCTTCTCGGTGACCTTGTAGTACTTGGCGCCGAACCGGAAGAAGTCGAGGGTCACGATCGAGATTGCCGCCGTAGGCCGACAGCGGCGCCAGCGCCTTCTGCATGCCCCGGTGATGAGCCTCGAAGACGGCGCAACGGGCGCGTTTCTTGGCCTTCGTCTTCTCACTTCCGGGGGCTGCGTCGTCGGGATAGGTGGGGCTCAGGAACTCCTTGATGAAGAACTGCCGTTTGCCCCGCTCGGCGAAGGTCCACTTGCTGAGCCCGGCACCCACCACCGTGAAGTCCTTGAGAATCAGGTAGCCGTTGATCACGTCGCCAGCCTTCACGAAGACACCTCCGTACGATTCTCGGCGCCGCCCTCGGCGGCCGGCTCAGGTCCGTTTCCCTCTGATATCGGTCGCACCGGCTGATCTATTGCTTCACGGTGCTGCTCCGGTTCGGGCGAATCATCGTGCGGCCGCCCGTGTAGGTAGCGCTCGTAGCCCGACTGGTAACGGATCCAAAGGCGCTCGGTCTCCTGGAGCTGCCGCGAACGCAGCGACGCCAACTCCTGTTCGGCTCGCTGCACCGAACGACCCAGCTCGTCGATGGGTACGGTGAATTGATCTTCCAGCTCGGCCATCCGTGGGGCCGTACAGCGCCTTCAGTTCGTTCAGGTCGGCACCCACACCCATCAACGCCATGGCGGCGTCGTCGCCGGTGACGGCAGCTTACCTCGCCCTGAACAGCCCGAGACCAGCCCTCCATGGTGCGGGCTCCCTGAAGTCCGCTCAGCACGAGGCGCTCGAAGTGCATCGGCGAAGGCACGTACCCGAAGCAGCCGTCCGTCGCACAGACGAGCACGAACGGGGCTGAGAGTTCGACCCGGCGGTAGTTGACCTGGAACTCGGTGTCGGCGGACAAGGCATTGCTCACCACAGAATCCCGGCGGAGATTGGCCATGGCGTCGCTCGGGTCGCGCAGGTCATCGGAACTGAGCTGGCGCGCCCCGTCGGGCTCGAAAACGTAGGCGCGCGAATCGCCGGCCCAGAAGACGTGGCACAGCCACGTCGACCCGCCGCGCTGGGTCCGCTGCAGGGCCAGCACGGCCATCGTCGTCGGCAACGCGCGCAGCAGGCGAGAACGTAGTCCGCTCTTGGGAGCATGGAGCTCGGCCAGGCGATCTTGCAGGGCTTCCTGCACCGACCGACGGAGGTCCTCGGCGGCGGCGGCACCGTTGAGGTTCCAGTCCGGGACGAGCAGGTTCAGCATCCGCTCCTCGACCACGTCCCGCGCGATCCGCGACGCCAGATAAGCGCCACTGCGCGGGCCGTCCGGCGTCTCATAGACCGTCCCGCCCGCCCCACCCATGCCATCGAAGACCGCCAGCAGAGCGAGGTCCGGACCATCCCGCAGGATCGGATCGGCATCCTCGCCGGCGTCCGGGATCTTGCCCAGATTGAAGCCGAACGAGACGGTCGGACCGGCCGTCGAGGTAGCCGTACCGGGACCGGATGCAACGGTCCCGGCCTGGCCGTCAGAGATGTCAGTCACCGATCGGGCGTCGGTCACACCGAGTTGCCGATGGAGTCGATGATCGTTCCGTAGTCGACCTCGGAGAGGCCACCGCCGGCCTGTGAGGGGTGATGCACCACGTTCTCCCACACCGCGGAGATGTCGCTCCAGCCGGGCCCGTCGGGTGCGAACAGGATGAGCCGCTTCGAGCTCGAACCCATCAGACCCTGCTCGTCCTCCCACAGATCGGTGAGAGCGCTGAAGTCGGCCGGCACCCGGGACGACAGGTCGGCGGGCAGCACCGACGGGTCGAGCGGTTGCGCCGGCTGGTCGGTCCACACGACGATGACCTGACGCCGCCGGTCACCGGTGGAGGTCCACGGCGAGTTGATCGCCAAGGCCACCGCTTCCAGCCCGGACTCGGGGGCGTCGCCACCACCCTGGGCGATCAGACCGTTGACGAACTCCGAGAAACCGGCCCGCTCGGCCGGCAAGGGGAAGAACGCGGACTCCTCGAGCGCGGCGTCACCGTCGGCGACGAAGTCCCGGTACGCGATGACCCGGACGCGCAGCTGCTCGACGTTCTTGCCCTTCTCGATCAGGTTGGCCTGCACATCGTCGTAGAAACCGAGCGCATTGGCCTTCACCGCGTCGATGATCGGGTTCATGCTGCCGGTGACGTCGATACAGAAGACGATGTCGACCGCGTAGCTGAGCCCGCGGGGGGCGGCCAGACTGCGACTGCGCGACCGATGGGACCGGAGCCGCTGCGGTTGCCGTCGCCGGGGCCGCGGACGCTACCGCTTCCCCTTCGCTCGCGTCCATCGGAAGGGCATCCAACGGCGTGCTGTCAAGCGAGGTGCCTTCGGTCGACGTGATATCAGACGGGCTGGGTTGCGGCTCGGTCTGGACGGACGTTCCGGTTTCGACGTTTGGGTCAGTCATGTCTCTCCTCGGTGGTACCAACGATGAACGGCGGGAGCCGCTCAGTCATGCTCGAAATGCAGTCGTGCCCAGATAGGTCCTGAGCCCCGTCAGTGATGCTGACGGGGCTCAGGTACGCGTTACCCAACTTGTGGATGATTACGCGTTGTCGCGGCTGCCGGACTTGGCCAGGCCACGGCTGATCATGTAGCCGATGGTCAGCAGCGCGATGAAGAACCACGCCTGCTGAGCGCCGAAGCCGTCGGCGTTGGCGTTGCCGGCGTTGGTGCCGTCGACCACTGCGGAAGCGATCAGCACGCCGACCACCGACACGATGTAGAAGATGAACTCGGTGGTCTTGAACGACGCCTTCGTCTCCGAGCTACGACGGGCGATCCCCGTGTCGTAGGTGTCCTGATGGGATGTTGAGCTGGTCATAGGAAGCTCCTCTGGATAGTGGATGTGACCACGGTGGCCACATTCCCTGAACGCCGGTGAGTCCGACGTGGTGTACGCCGTTTCCGGTGGATCTAAGCCGAAGACGGGTGGGATGGGGTCAGGCGTCGTAGTGCTCGCGGCTGCCCGACTTGGCCAGGCCACGGCTGATCATGTAGCCGATGGTCAGCAGCGTGACGAAGAACCACGCCTGCTCGGCGCCGAAGCCGTCGGCATTGGCGTTCCCGGCGCTGGTGGCGTCGACCAGCGCGGAGGCAATCAGCACACCGACGACCGACACGATGTAGAAGATGAACTCGGTCGTCTTGAACGAGGCCTTGGTTTCGGTGGTCAGCCGGCGCGGCTGGTCGATCCCGAGGTCGAGCTCGTGGCGCGCTGGGGTGGGCGTACTCATGGTTTCTCCTTGTAGTCATCCGCGTGATGTCGCGGCGGTGGCGGCAGCCGGTTCCCGGCTTCTTCGCCCGGTGCTCACATATCGGTTTACGTTGTAAGCAGCTATATCGAAGGTGACAGACGGAGGTCGCGTTGTCCAATGCACGTCGCCCGGCTGGAGTGGCGCGAAGGTGCGCTGACCAGGGGTTTCGATCCAATTTGGCCTCACGACCCCCGATGGTCCTAAGACTAGGAGTACCGGCCCGCGGATCGCCCTGGGCTAGGTGGTGTCTGCAAGCAGACCGTTGCGCTGTGCCCAGAGGGCGGCGGAAGTCCGGTCGTAGAGTCCAAGGACTGCGAAGATTCGCGTGAGGTGGGCTTTGACGGTCTTCTCGCTGATCTGTAGCCGTCGAGCGATGCTCTTGTTCGGCAGCCCGACCGCGACCAGCGCCAGCACCTCGCGTTCCCGGGGGCTCAGATTCGCGCCGGGTGGGGATCGGGTCGGCCCGCGCGCGGGAAGCAGGGCCAGCGCGGCCCGGGGGGAGATGGGGGCGTGGCCGGCGGCGGCCTCGCGAACCGCGTGCACGAGGTCGTCGGGCTCGGTGTCTTTGAGCAGGTAGCCGACGGCGCCGGCGTCCAGCGCTGCCCTGACGCGGGCGTGCTCGGCGAAGGAGGTGAGCATGACAACGCGAGTGTCGGGGCATCGGACCAGGACCTCGCCGGTGGCCTCGACACCGTCCATGCCGGGCATCGACAGGTCCATCAGCACGACATCGGCCCGTCCGGCGGCCGCCGCTTCGGCGGCCAAGGCCCCGTCCGCGACCGCATCGACGACTTCGATATCGGGTACGCCGCCGAGCAACCCGGTCAGGCCTTGCCGGACCAACGGGTGATCATCGACGACCAGCACCCGGATCACCGCGCCACCTCGATCACCGCGCCACCTCGATCACCGCGCCACTCGATCACCGCAGGGCCTCGGTTGTCGCGGTGTCGATGAGGCGTGCGGAGTGCGCCGGGATGCTCAGCGTCACGCTCGTGCCGCGGCCGGCGGCGGATTCCACCCGCAGGTTCCCGCCCCGTTGGTGCACCAGTGCGGCGAGCAGGTTGAGCCCGACGCTGCCCTGCCGCCGGGCCGACCTCGACGGGTTGAAACCTTGCCCGTCGTCCTTGACCTGCAGCTGAAGCCAGCCGTTCTCCTCGGCCACGATCAGGTGCACCTTCGTGGCGTGGGCGTGCCGGACGACGTTGCGGACCGATTCCTGCGCGACGCGGTAGACCAACGACTCTGCGGTCTCGGACAACTCATCACTCACCCGCACGTCGAGCTCGACGCCGATCCCACGCGCCTCCAGTGTCGCGACCAGGTCGGTCAACGTGGCTTGCAGCCCTTCGCTGTGTAGAGCGGGCGGGGTCACAGTGACGATGAGGCTGCGCAGCTCGCGCACCCACTGCCGCAGGCTGCCCGCGGTGTCGGTGAGGGTGTTCGCGACCTCCGGCTGCCCGGCCGCCTGGGCGCGGTTGGCGGCGTCGGTCAGGGTGTAGCTGGCACCGGCGAGGCCCTGGACCACGCCGTCGTGAAGGTCGGAGGCGATCAGGGTGCGTTCCCGGTCCGCCGCGGCAAGCGCCGTGACGAGCAGTTGCTCACGTTCTTCTTGCTCAACGTGCAGGTCGCGGGCGAGGCGGAAGGCGAAGCCGGCCTTCACCACGTACAGCAGAGCCAGGGCCAACATCAAGCTGGGCAACGTGGTCAGCCACACCGCCCGGCTGGTCAGCCAGACGACTTCGTACGGCTGGCGCGTCTGCAGCAGTAACGGCTGGCCTGATGGCGCCCGTAGGCCAACGTTGACGTCCACGAACTGGCCGGCGCGCCCGCTGCCCAAGCGGGTGGGATTGGTGCCATCCTCACGGCGAGCCACGGCGACACCGGTACGCAGAGCGCTCAGCTGCTCGGCCGACAGCTCCATCCGCTGTCCGACCAACCCGGCCTCGGTGGCGTAGACCACCAGCCCGCCCTCGTCGGTGATAAGGACCTGGGTGATCGGAGGGACGAGCACCCGCTCGCGGACGACGCGGTCGAACGCCGGATCGGGGTCGAGGCGCAGGTCGCGGGGCAATGCGGGCTGGACCACCCGGTTGGCCAAGAGTGCCGTGGTCACCTCGGCGTCGCGCACCGCCTCCCGGAGGGCGGCGTGCCGTTGCGACAACGTCAGGCCGACCCCACACAGGACGAAGGCACCCAAACCCGCAAGCATGAACAGCACCACCAACCGACCGATGGAGCCATGCCCGAACGATCCGAGCCCACCGCCGCGGCGGCGATCGGATGTCTGGTCCCGATCACGCCGACCCGCGCTCCCCCTCATAGCGGGCGCACCGGCAGTTCTCGATCGAGCACGGTCACCTCCGTCGCAACAGCCCAACTCCGAAGGAGTACCCCGAAACGAGGAACCGTATCGATCCGCTTCTGCCACCAAGTCGTGCCCGACGGCGGTGGCCACCGCGTCAGCGGGGGTTCCACTGACCAGACCTGGGTATGTAGGCCGTAGTAGTACACAACCCCGAAAAGGAAACTCATGGTTCTCAATTTCCCCTCTCGCGCCCTCCACGACGTCGGTTTGGCGGCCTGGTTCGGCGGCACCCTCGCGAACGCGGTGAGTCTCAATCGCGCCGCCGGCGAGACCGATCGATACAGCGAAGCCGGTCGCGTCACCAACGCCGGCTGGAACGCCTGGGCACCCGTCAACGTAGCCGCCATCGGCGCGCACCTCATCGGTGCGGTCGGCCAGCTGAGGGGCAACGCCGGCCGAGTGGCCGGTCAGGAAGGCGTCGCGGCGATGAGCATCGTCAAGACCGCGCTCACCGTTTCTGCGTTGGCGATCTCCGGGTACAGCCGGCTGCTGGGCCGCAAGGTGTCGGAGAGGCTCGATGTCCCCGTCGCTTCGGGCACCGAGCCAACCGAGGCGACCCCGCCCGAGGTAGCCCAGGCGCAGCAGCAGTTGAAGGTCTTGCAGTGGGCCGTGCCCGCCGTCACAGGGGCGTTGGTCGTGGTGACCGCTTACGCCGGGGAGCAGCAGCGGCCCAGCGCAGTCACGCCCGGGGTTTGGCAACGACTGAATCCGTTCAAGCAGGCGGCCTGAGAGGCGAGGCGGGTGCTGTTCATCTTCGGCGTGGGTGAGCGGGAGGTGCCTCTGGCCACCCTGCTGCTCGACTGCGAGGTCTGCGGGAACCGGGCACCGCACCGACTGTCCAAGCTGGTCAGAAAGGTGTCGCTGTTCTTCATTCCGCTCATTCCCGCCGGAACTCGATTCGTCGACATGTGCACGGTCTGTGGCCGGATGCGAGAAGTCTCGAGACAGCAGGCCGAGTCGGCGGCGGCCACCACCCAGGCGCATCTGCGTTGATACACGGCTTCGGCCGGTCGGTGACCAACCCACTCGAGCAGCTCACCCTCGAGCAGTTGCGCACGCGGACGAGTGTCAAATGGACGACCCATCCCGCCGATGTGCTTCCGCTATGGGTGGCCGAGATGGATGTGCTTTTGGCCCCACCGGTCGCCGATCGGGTGCAGGAGGCGATCGCTGCCGGCGACACCGGCTATCCGGGCGGGCAGGCATATGCGCATGCGGTGCGCGCTTTCGCCGCCGACCGGTGGGGTTGGGGCGAGCTCGACGTCGGGGCGACCGCTCTCGTCCCGGACGTGATGATGGGGATCGTCGAGGTCCTGCGGTTGCTCACCGACCCCGGTGACGCGGTGATCGTTTGTTCACCGGTCTACCCGCCGTTCTACGCCTTCGTCACCCACGCCGACCGCCGCATTGTCGAGGCACCGCTGGGCGCTGATTGGCGTATCGACCTGGACGCTCTGGCTGCGGCCTTCGGCACCGCCCGAGCGTTCTCCGACCGACCCGTTCTCTTGCTGTGCAATCCGCACAACCCCACCGGAGTGGTGCACACCCGAGCCGAGCTGACTGCGCTCGCCGCGCTGGCCCGCAGCTACGGCGTACGGGTCATCGCCGACGAGATCCACGCACCACTGGTGTTGACGGGGGCCACGTTCGTTCCCTATCTCAGCGTTCCTGGTGCCGAGGACGCCTTCGCGCTCTACTCCGCCTCCAAGGCCTGGCATCTGGCCGCCTTCAAGGCCGCGCTGGTGGTGGCCGGCCCCGAGGCTGCCGCTGACTTGGCTCGGTTCCCGGAAGAGGTGAGCCATCTGCCGAGCCACGTCGGCGTCCTCAGCCACGTCGCTGCGTTCGAGGAGGGGCGGCCGTGGCTGGACGCCCTGCTCCACGGCCTGGACGCCAACCGGACCCTGCTCACTGCGCTCGCCGCCGAACTGCTTCCCGATTTGCCCGTGGTTCGGCCCGAGGCCACCTACCTCGCCTGGCTTGACTGCCGGAGCCTCGAGCTCCACGGCGAGGACACGGCCGGTCGGTTGGGTGCCACCACCGACTTGGCCGGGCCGGCACGCATGTTTCTCGACCGGGCCCGCGTCGCGTTGACCTCCGGACACGTGTTCGGCAGCGGCGGGGCAGGATTCGTACGAATCAACTACGCCACCAGCTCGACCATTCTGCGCGACGCCCTCCGGCGCATGGCGGAAGCTGTTGACACACAGCCCCTTCTCCGCTCTCATCCTCGCCGTAGCGCCATTGTGCATACGGCTGTGCATAGGGCGAGAGCCGGCGGGTAATTCAGGGAGGTGCCGAAACCATACAGGTTGGCTGCCGTTGTTCCGGCCGACTTTCCCGAGCCTGGCTTCGGCCAGCACGAACCCCCCTTACCGAAAGACTTGTTGGCGCCCAACGAGGGCAAACGTCTCGTGCTCGACGTAGCCGGCGAACGTTGGGTGCGGATCCCGCTGCAGACCCGAGCTTTCACAGGCGGGGAAGACTTCGCGGCACTGATCGCCGAATACGTGGCCGCGGCGATCGCGCCCATCCAGGCCGAGCCCGAGCTGGCTCCGGGACTGTCCCGGCACTGGTATGTCGTCGTGTGCGAGAAGGTCATCGCCATCGCCCAAGGCCGATTCTTCTTCTGGTGGGACGTCGAGCCGGGCTGGTGGGCCCGGACGCTCAGCCGCTTCGTGCTCAAGCTGCCGACCGGAGTCGGGCTGAGCAGCCCGTGGACCATGCAACTGGCCATCCAGGAGGCCGGCCTACCCCGGATTCTTTTGGCGGCCGTGGTCAGCGCAGTCGGCAAGGTGATCGGCAAGCGTGGCTGGTTCTACCAGGTCGCCGGCCACGGTGTGAACGCCATCGACGGACCGGGGGGCCACACGGTTTACCCCGGGAACGCGTCGGCGAAGCTGCCCCCCAAGGATCCGGACAAGGCCTCCGCAAGAATCCGCCAGGCTCTGATCGCGGCAGTATCCGGCGAAGTCGGCCAACAATTAGGCGGAGTCACGATCATCGACGCCAACGACCTCGGTCGCAACATTTTGGGCCAAGACAGCGATCGCGACGACGACTTCTTCGCACGGCTGTTCGCGGACAATCCTGCCGGTCAGGCGCGGCAGCACACCCCTGTCCTCATCTGTCTACAGCTCCAATGAGGGTCGCCGCAACGTCGCGCAACTTGATGTTCTGGTTCTGCGACATGCGGACGAGCAGCGCAAATGCTTCGTCGCCGCTGCAGCCGTCGCGGCCCATGATGATCCCTTTGGCCTGCTCGATCACGGGCCTGGTGTCCAACGCCGCCCGAAGCTGGGCGATCCGTTCCACCGACACGCGGAATTGGGCAGCGTTGGTGATCACCGCGGCGGCTTGGGCGGCGAAGGATTCGGCCAGGGCAACCACCTGCCCCTCGAAGGGCAAGGCGGCGGAGCCGTAGAGGTTGAGTCCGCCGGTGACCTGGTCGGCGTCGGGCAGCGCGACCGAGACCGTGTGGGCGATCCCGGCTTGCCGGGCGGCGGCGGAGAACCGGGGGTATGGGGTGGTGGCCAGGTCGCGATGGTTGATGGTGATCGTGCGCCCGGACAGTGCCGCGTCGAGACATGGTCCGGTCTCGTCGGCGTACTGCCGCTCGTCCAATGCCATCGCCACCGGACCGGTGAACACGACGGTGCGCGGCAGGTCGCCCTCGATCACCGTCATGGAGACCTCATCGACACCCGGAAGGGCGTGTTTGGTCAATTCGGCGATCCGTTGCAGCGTCGCCTCGAGAGACTCCGCTCGGGGCTCGATCTGGTGCGGCCGGGCCTTGGCCGGCGGCGGATCGGCCGTGCTTCCGCTAGCGGTGCCCGATACTGGCTCGTCCACTGGATTGGCCCCCTGGCAGCGGTACCTGTCCGAACTCATCGGGATCAGCCCCCAACAAGACCTCGGTCAAGCGACTTGCCCCGCCGACGGAGTCGTCGACCGAGCACTGCGTGAGCTTTCTTCACCCAAGAGGTGGCCATCGCCGACGCCAAATACGTGCCGCCCTCCCACGGGCAGCAACAGTTGCCTTCATCGTACGCGAGAGCGCAAGGCGGATCGCTGGGCAAATCGGCCACTGGCTGATCAACAACCGAGTCATCAGCAGTTGGCCGGATGGTCTCCTGAAATCGCCAACCCGTTTGAGTAGGAAGAGGTGCGGCTATACCCAGAGCCAACTACGACCATGGAGCGACCGAGGAGTTCTTTTCGATGCGTGTAGTCGTGACCGGAGGAACTGGTCGTGCAGGGCGGTGGGTCGCTCGCCTCTTGGCGGAGGCCGGCCACGAGGTCGTGACCTTCGACGTCGTCCAGAGACCGGAGCTGGACCTCCCTGGAGAGTTCTGCCGGGTCGAGCTCGCCGACGCAGGCAAGGTCTACGACGCGTTGTTCCAGTTCCGGCCCGACGGCATCTGTCACCTCGCGGCGAACCCTGCTCCGAGCGGACAAGCGCAGATCGACGTGTTCGACAACAACGTGCTGAGCGCCCACAACCTCATGCAAGCCGCTGGTGACCTCGGGGTCCTTCGGGTCGTTTACGCATCGAGTGAGATGGCGACGGGCCTGCTCACCGACGGCACGGTTCCGGCCCAGATCCCGTTCGACGAAACCGAGCGGCACCCGTCCCCGAACGCGTACGCCTTGAGCAAGTACATCAGCGAGGTGATCGCGGACTCGCTCGCGCTCCGCTACCCGCACACGGCCTGGGTTGGGCTGCGCATCAACAACGTCATCCCGCCCGACGATTACGCACGGTTCTCCGACGAGTGGGACGACCCGGGGCGCAGCAAGGGAAACTTCTGGAGCTACATCGACGCCCGCGACGTCGGCACTGCCTACCTTGCGGCGCTGGAAGGGACAAGTAGCGGTCACGAGGTGTGTCTGGTCGCTGCGGCCGATACCCGGGCGAAGCGGGGGTTGCGCGAGCTGATGGCTGAGTTCTACGACGGTTACGACCGCTTCGCGAGCGACTACGAGGATCCGAGCTCGGCCTTCGACTGCGCCAAGATGAAGGCCCTGTTCGGTTGGACTCCCAGCTACAGCTGGCGCACCCGGTAGCCAAGACCTTTCCGGAGCCGCGCAGGACGTCGCGCGTAGGGCCCGGATGGCTGCGACGGTACCGTCAGCGCATGGGGTCCGCTCTGGAGGTCTATCTGCGCAACCACGAGGCGGCGGCGCAGGCCGGTCGCGACCTGTCCCGGCGTGTGGCGGAGAACCAACGTTCCCGGCCCTACGCCACGGAATTGGCGAAACTCGCCTCCGACGTGGACGAAGACCTCAGACGGCTCCGGTCTCTGATGTCACGGGCCGGCATCGGCATCGATCTGCTTCTCGGGGTGGCGATGCGGGCCGGCGAACGATTCGCCCGACTCAAGCCGAACGGTCGCATCTTGTCCCGCGCACCGTTGAGTGACCTGATCGAGATCGAAGGACTGCTCGACGCCGTGCGGGCCAAGTGGGCCGGCTGGCATGCCCTGCTAGCGGCCGAGCCGGACCTTGTACAGCAGCAACGGATCGACCCAGCCGAGGTCGACGAGCTCAGACTGCGCGCCGAATCCCAGACCGCCATTCTGACTCGAATACACGCGGAGGTGGCCTCTGGTCTTCTCGGGCCCGCGAGCGGAAGAACCTCAGACGGCAGTCGCGGTTGATCGCGACCATTGGCCGGTTCACTCAGAGGTCTTGCGGCGTTGTGAACACCTCTCGGACGACGGCGTAGGCCTCGTCGAGCTTTCGCCATTCGTCGGGATCCGGGCCGTCGTAGACCAACGCCAGCGGCTCGGTGTACCCGGCGTCACGCAGGACCCGCAGCGATGCTCGATAGTCGTCGGCGTCCACATTGCCCGTCGCGTCGGTGCTGACCTTGGCTTGGCACGTTTCGGCCCGGTCGGCGATGGCGGCGAGTTCGGCGTACTTGCCCGGACCGGTCCAGTTGCCGAGGTCGACGAGGAAGCCGACCCGACCATCGGCTCGGTCGAGCAACGCCAGCACTGAGGCTGAATCCGGTAGGAGGGCGTGCCAGTTCTCGGTCACCACGCGGACGCCCGGGTGGCGGTCGGCCAAGGTATGCAGTCGGGTCGCGCTGGCGCCCAGGGTCGCCGGGGTCGGAGACTGCTTGCCGGCGATGACTCGTGCGCGCGGGGCGCCGAGCTGCTCGGCGACCTCGAGCCAACCCGAGATCCACTCCTGGTGGGTGTCCGCCGCCGTCGGATGCGTGAGGTCGCCGTCGTCGATCAGCAGGCATTCGATCTCCACGCCGGCTTCGGCGAAGGCCGTACGCACCTCCATCAGGTAGCCGGTGTCTCGACGCTGGAGGTAGAAGTGGCACAGCTGCGCGCTGCGGTATCCGTGTCGGGCCAACTCCGACGCCAGGTCCGGCAGGGTGAGCCCGTTGCCTTCATTCTCGGGAAGATCGCCGGACGGCATCGACCCGGGCGCGACGTAACGGCCGAGCGTACGGAAGAGCGACCAGGTGTGCACCGCTTTCGCGGGCGTCGCGACCCGGTCCTCGCGGCCGGCGCTGTCCATGCGGCCCACGCTGTTCATACGGTCCCGGCTTGGGCCGGATTTCGCCGGTGAGGACCGGCCTCCGTCGCACGAGCTCTGTGGCGGTACCAGCCATAGGCGATGATCGCGCAGGTGACACCGATGACGAGACCGGCGGCAACGTCGCTCAGATGGTGCATCCCGCGATAGAGGCGTGCGAAGCCGACCAGCAGTGGAACAGCCACGCAGACGAGGATCACCGCCCAGCGCAGTCCGACGCGTTCGATTCGGAGCGCGAGCAGAACGAAGCTGACGTACAGGGCCGTCGCGGCACCGACGTGTCCGCTCGGGAAACTGGTCATCGGGGGCAGGATGTCCAGCTTGTCGACCGAGGGCCGCGCCCGGCTGATCAACGCGGTGATCGTCAGGTAGATGCCGAGCTGAAGCAGGATCGCGATCGCGGGCACGGCCGCCAACCGCCAATCGTGTGTTCGCCAAAGAATGAGGCCACCTACGAGAAGGCACACCCCGACGACGACCTCGGTGCTGCCCAGGTACGACCAAACCGAGGTGATCGTGTCCCAGGGGCCGGTTCGGCTGGCGGCGAGACGCGCGTTCAGGGCGTCCTCGGCGTCCAGTGGACCCGACAACGGCCCGGCCACGGCCAAGCCGAGGCCCAGGATCAGGGCACAGAGCGCTAGCGCGGGGCCGACGGCTCGGACGAGGAGGTCGCGCCCGTCCGCCCAACGAACCCGATCCATGACGAGAACGTAATGCAGCACCCCAACACGTAACCCGCCACGACGTCGGAAGGGTAGTGAACCCCCAGGAAGATCCGGTCCAATCCGACGGCCAGGACGACGAGAGCGGCCAGCACCACGGCCACCACGCGCCGGGTGGCCGAGAGCAACGGCCACAGCAACAACAGCATGACGCTGGCAGCCACGGTGATGTTGAGCGCGTGGCCCGATGGGAACGAGTACCCGCCTGGGTAGGACATCGGCGCATCCAGCTCCGGTCGTACCCGCTGGACGATCAGCTTCATGACCTCACCCACCACCCATCCGACCATCATGGTGCTGAACGCCCAAATCGCTCGGCCCCGCAACCCTTTGGCGACCCAGGCCCAGACGACCACCATGGTCGCCGCGGTGTAGACGACGAACGGATGGCTGATCGCCTGCAGGAGGATCAACGCGGAGGACAGGCCCAAGTGCCGGGTCACACCGGTCGCCGTCGCGATCGCGGACTCGTCGATCGCAAGCATGGGCTCGAAACCCTGACGTACGGCGAACGCGAGCAGGAAGACCGGGAAGCCGAACAGTATGACGGCGACGATCGCCCGAACGACCCGCCGACCCCGCGACTGGACTACCGCGCTGGCAGGTGCTCCCTCCACTGAGGCACGGTAACCAACCGCCAGAACGGACCAGCGGCCAGCCTGCACCGCCGGGGATCCGCCGACGGAGACTTACTGTTCGCACTTTCCAGGTTCGGTCGGATCAGAGCTGACTTGTTACGGGCAGTTCGGCTGGCGGTCCCATCCCTTTGTCTGCGAGCGAGCCGGGCAAGCACGTGTCAGGAGGTGAGCGGGTTGATGATGACCTGCTCGACGATTGGAAGGTACGTGTTGTCGAGGTCACGGGAACCCTCGCCGTCCACGGCGGACGTGACCACAACCACCAGGTCGAGGTCGGGGACGCACAGGAGCGTCTGACCGAACGCACCGGCGGCTGCGAAAAGGGGATGCTGGTTGGTTTCACCGAGCCACCAGAAGAAGCCGTACGGCCCATCCGGCTGCTGGTCCTCGGTTACCTGGGGCGCGGTCGACTCGCGTACCCAGTCCTGGGACACGATTTGGCGGGCGTTCCAAGTGCCACCGTTGACGTACAACTCGCCGAGCTTGATCAAGTCGGGAGCGGTCAGTTTCAGGCCGAAGCCGCCGAGGTTGATACCGGATCGGTCGGTCGCCCAGGCAAACCCAGACTTGTCGAATCCGTTTCCGGTCGATCCGGTGTCCCAGCCCTGCCACGCCGGCCGGGTGTCAACTCCGAGTGGGTCGAACAGCTTCTCACGGGCGTAGTCCAGGATCGGTCGGTCGATCGCCTCCGCCAACACCGCCGCAACCAGGTGTGCGCCGGTGTCGGTGTATCCGAACTGGGCTCCCGGTTCGCTGACCAGCCCGTAACTGAGAATGTCTCCGACTGGATCAGCCGAATCCAGGCTCATGCCGGAGTCAGGTAACCCGGCGGTCATGGTGAGCAGCTGCCGCAGCGTAATCGAAGCCACCTGAGGGCTCATCTGTGCTTGGTGCGTCGTGAGCAATTCGGAGAGAGTTTGATCCAGCCGCAGTCGGCCCTCATCGATGGCGACGCCAACCAGGATGCTCATGACGCTCTTAGTCACCGACCACACGTGGGCCTGCTCGGTCGGTTTCCGGGCCTGGTAGTGCGACATGACGGTCTCACCGTCCACGCTGACCAGAACCGACCGGACCGCCTTCAGGGCCGGATCACCATCACCCATCCGGCGAGTCAACTCCCCCTTCATCGCCACGAAATCGACTGACCGCTCGGGCACCGACATGCTGGGCGACGGGCGACCCGTCGCAGACGTTGACGGCTCTGGGGCTCCGACGCCGGCTGTGCAGGCGACGGTGAGGCAACAGGCCGCGGCCACTACAACGCTGAGTGTCGCCCGAACGGGATTTCGGCACCGGCCCCGACCCATAACGACTCCCAGAAATCGTTGCCCCCAGCAGACTATTGCTCATCGATGCGCGGAGCCACGTGCAAGACCTGTTCACCTGGTTCTCTTGGACGCTCCCTCCGGAGCGAAAGGTGCGATGTTTCTTGGGGCTCCTTCGTAGGTGAATACATCTCCCGTTCGAACTTGATCTTCGCTGCCGTAGCCCTGTCAGTTGTGCCGTTCCTGAATTTCTGCGTGACGGTCATCAAGATCGTCCGGCACCGAGAACTCTCTTGCCAGTACTCGAGGTTGGATCTTTGACACCCCGACTGCTGCTCTGCGTGCTGTTCACCCGCAGGCGGATCGTCCTGGCGGGGCGTCCGAATGGTCCGCGACGACAGCGACCTGAGTTCGTGAGTTCGTCGAGGTGGATCTCGATCGACCTCGGCAATGGCCTCAAAAGTATCGACCAGATCACGATGCGCTCGCCGTGATCGCTTGGATCTGAAGTCTTGGCAAGAAGATCTCAGTTTGATAACGTGCGCGGGCCGGTAGCAGCGACACCCACCTTCCCTAGACCGGCCATGCACGAAGGAGAAACCAGATGAGGAAGCTCCTGAGGCGGGCGGTATCGCTGCTCGCTGTTCTTGCACTCGCATTGGGGGTTCTGGTCGGCTTACAGCTGCCAGCGGACGCCGCGTCCTGCAAGAGCAAGACCTACCGCTCCACCCTCGTTCGAGCGGGATCTAATGGGCCGGCCGCGAAGGCCGTCCAATGCCTGCTGCGCAAGGTTGGCTACCGAGTCCGGGTCGACGGCAGCCTCTCGGCCCGCGACGTCTCGAATATCAAATCCTTCCAACGCAAGAACGGCATCCGCTCGACGGGCAACGTGGGCCCGCTGACCTGGCCTGTCTTGATCCAAGCGGCCAAAAAGGTTAGAGGAAGCTCCCCCTTGAGCGGTCCCAGCCAGGCATGCCCTCCTGTGAACGCAACGCGGATCGCGGCCCGATTCGGCGCCACCGGTTCCTGGGCTCGGTATCACACGGGCATCGACTTCTCAGCGCGCAGCGGTACGACGGTCCGCACGCCACGCGCCGGCGTGGTCACCTACGCCGGGACGGGGGGCAGGGCGGGCGGCTGGGCCGGCAGGTACGTGGCGATCCGGCATTCCGATGGCACCAGCTCCCTGTACGCCCATCTGTCCGGCTCCTCGGTCTCGTACGGACAGCGGGTGTCGGCCTGTGCCGCCATCGGTCGAGTGGGACAGACCGGCCGGGCATTCGCGCCGCACTTGCACTTCGAGATCTACCCGGCCGGGGTGACTCCAGGCGACGTGTACCGGGCGGTCAACCCCCAGCCCTGGCTGGCCCGCCTCGGTCTGCGCGTCTGAGGGCTGCTTGGGCTTGCGCAATCGGGGACGGAACCCGTGCCCGTTGGCGGAACTGGTCGTCAGCCGGGTCCGGGCGGGCGGCGTGCGTTCGAACTGGTGGAGCTTAGGGGATTTGATCCCGTGACCTTCTCTTTGCGAAGGCGTCTCGGCGGGCTAACGGAGCGCGTTGCACCGCTTGTGGAGCGCGCAGTTCATGCGAATCTCGACCAGCGTTTCAAGCTGGGGGTGCACAGGGGGTGCACGCCGAGAAGGTGTATACCGCCTAGTCGAACACTGCCAGCGCTCCCGACTCGCCTCGTCGACTACGTTGACTAATCGATAGGATCGGGAGCTGAGCCGACGTGACGAACCTCGTCGTCCACGCTCGCGGCATAGATCTCGATCCCGAGATGCGACCGAATCCGTTTTGGGATCCGTTCGGCAGCCGTCACCGCGGTGTCCGCTACGACCACAGCAAAGACGGCTTCCCCAACTGCTTCGGCTGGCATCCGCCGAAGCAGCTGGCCGTACAGAGTGTCGACATCGAGCCCAGTAGCTTTCGTCTGCCCCTTCGCTTCGGCGTAGACGTACAGGCCATTCCGTACGCCGACGACATCGACAAATGTCTTGTTCACGCAGAACCGTCCAGCGTTGGTCCAGAGCCAGATACAGAACGCATCAACCACACGCTTCTCGTCACCCATCACCAGGTGATCGTCGCACCCGCAGACACCGCGGTGCTGGACCGCCGATTCGCGATACGAAGCTCGGCATCTGGCTTGTCGAGGATCGATCTAGCCCGCGACCAACGCACAGCGAGAGCAAATCCGGTGAGCGTTAGGAGAAGACAAACACGGAGCAATGATCAGAACCTAATGAGTCCTGAACGACAGCGGTCCCGCGGCATGGACGCCTGATCAGAACCTGGGACTGGTGAGCCCTCTCCACAGACGGGCGGCGTGTCCGGGCTCGCTGTCGTGATCTGTTGACGCAGGGTGTCGATCATGGTTCGAGCCCGCGTGCACGGCGCATACCTCGCTACTCGGGAGCCTGTGAGCTCTGCCGCGAAGACCGGGACCGTGCACGTCGCTGGGATCGCGAACGGCTCAATCGGGGGGAAGGCCATCGAGCCTCGTCATTAGGGCGCCGCGCGTTCTCACCAGGGTCCCCCAAAGGTACGGCCACACGGGACCGCTCAGTGAGGACGCCGAGCGGATGACCGAGTTCCCGATTAGGATCTCGGGGGAGAAGTTCGACGACTGGGTAATCGGCCGGAACAAGCGCACTGGACTGAGCCGTTCAGACATCTTCGGAGAGGTCGGTGTTCGGGCGATTCGATCGGTGCAACCGTTCGCGATCGCCGAGGAAGCGGAGGCGATCACCGGGCGATCGGGCGCAGATGCCATGGGGCGATCGCCGGAAGAGGAGATGGCGAACGACGTCGTGCACGTCCTCACAACGCTGTGGAACATCGACAAGCACCGACGGTTGCCACCGCTCACTTGGGTCACCTCGCTTCTCTGGTGGTCCGGCACCGATAAGGAGGCACCGACGATCACATCGAGCAGGCCGGCGAACAGGTTCTGCGTGTCCGCCGCACTCTACGGATGGCTAGAGGGGCTCATTCCGGTTACGGTCGTGCACCAGGCCCGCCTCGACCAGCGCCTGGCCAATTTCCGGGCCTCCTCGCGATCACGAGCGAAGCCGTTGATCTCGAGGTCGCCGTCGTCGATCGAGCTTTGTAACGTGTCGGCGCTGATCATGGTCTCGCCGCTGGCATGGAACATGTCCGTGATTTCCTTGAGGATGTCGCGTTCTTGATTCATTTCTTCTCCGTTCGGTAGTGCGTGGGTTGGCAGCGGTCCAAGTTTTTGCTGGTCCGGCGTCGGAGACCTAGTCGCGGCTCGCGAGTTGACGGCGTCATTTGATCTCGACCGCGAGCGACTCCCCGTGTCTGGGCAGCCGGTCCGGGTCAAACTCGGCGGCGTAGCGGTAGAAGGCCCACACCGGGTTGCGGCGCATCGACATCAGGAGGTCATCGGTGTGGAACGGGTCCCCACCAGCCAGATCCGGGTCGCCGCAATTCTCACCCGGTCACCGGTGGGGCAGGGTCCGAACGATGCCGGGATGGGCCATGCCGCCCACCGTGCCGTGCCACCACCGTTCGGTCTTCCGCCGCATGTGCGCGGTCATCGTGGTGTCCTCCGACAGCACGTCATCGCCGACGATCACATCGGGGTGGGCGCCGCGGACCGCCTTCCCCGCGCCGGCGACGGTGACTATGCTGCCGTTGGCGTACACCGACTCCTTGGCCCGGAGCACCCGCGCCCTCTCGAACATCCACGGAGCACCGGCCGCCACCGCCTCGTCAATCCGCTGGCGAAGCTTCTCCGCCTGGTCACCGGTCTGGGCAAACACGTACGTCCAAGTCCCCGGCGAATAGATCGACGACCACGCGGTCAGCACCACGGTGAGGACGAACGACTTGCCATGATCGCGAGGCGCCACGACGCACAGCCGCGGCTCGGTCAACGCCAGCTTGAACCACTCGTGGTGAAACGCGGGGATCTCGGGAAAGCCGAGCCTCTCGGCGACGAACAGAGCTGGATCGGCCCCGCACAGATCCGGGCCGCTTCCCCACCGGGCTTGTTCCTCAGCCGCTGCTGCAGGGCCTCAAGCCGGCTCCGGTGCTGGTCCATCGGTCGTCCTTTCCTCGAGCGCCCGAAGCCGCTCCTCGATGTCGTCATCGGCGGCCCTGTGCCCGAGCTCCAGCAGGGCGATGGCGGCTCGCAGCTTCGCCGCTGGTGTGCCCGTCTCCAGCGCATCGTGCAGAGTTCGTACGGCCGCAACCTGCGCCGCTAGCAGCATGCTGGTCGCTTCGGCGGCCGACCGGCGTCCAGCGGCCCTGAAGGCCTGGGCAAACCCCCGACCGCGACGCCACCGGCGAAGCGTCACCTCCGCCACTCCAACGGTCTCGGCCACCGTCTTGGGGTCACCGGTGGCGGCCAGCAGCGCGACCGCCCGCAACTGGCGCGGCCTAAAGATCTCGACCCGGTCATATTCGGTCAACGGCGATCACCCACCACAGCTGCCAAAACCATCCCCTCACACTGATTGAGTGAGATCACGCCCAGCAGTCCAGCACGGCTTCAACCGTTACCAGCCAATTTGACGGGGAGGTCGTAACACAGTCCGTGCACTCGTCAGCGATTAACCTCACTGCCAGCAATCATCGACCGGCTTAACGGTTTCGGGAGTGTCCGGCTGACTCGCCTCTACGCCGCCGACGAGCGCGAGCGCGGGACTGTCCCCCGACTCGCCACGTCGCGTACAGCGCCCACCGGATCATAGAAGTGGCCACGGTCATTGACGCCGAATGCTTCCTCGATCACGTGTTGGCATGTCTTGCTGACGAAGCCGAGAACCTCATCGAGCCTGCCAGCGCCCTCGATGCGCTTGAAATGACTCTGGAGATCCACAACCGACTAGCCCACTATCGGACCTAAGTCTTGAGGCTGCTCGGTTGGCTGCTTCGGGGTAAGTCGGCCCCGGCAGCCATTGTCTTGACTGCCGGGGCCTGGAAAGCCGAAACGCGCGCGCCTTTCGACCTCGTGGTTTGAGAGGTACCCATATCGGCTGGTACGAGACGGTGGGAACGTTGGGCGGTCTACTGGCTAGGCGTGGCCTACCGGGTCGGGGACAGCTGCACCTGGCATCCCGTTCACCCCGCTGACCCTGGCTCCGGAGGAGTCGTGAGCTATGCCTCGCATCTCGGGGAGGCCTAGACTGCGCTAACGCCGGGCCGTCGGGGCACATACCGCTGTTGTCACCGCTTCCCGCGTGCGTGCGGAGAGGGAATCTGATGCGTGACGACGCGTTTCGCCACCGGGCGTGGACCCGCCTTGAGCCGAGCCTCCGTGAGAGCACGACGATCGACAGCTACTTGCTTGCGGCGGCCGACATGACTGCGGACGTGATCGAGGTCGTGGGCTCCTACAGTCTCAGCATCAGCCTGTACGGGAAGCCGGTCACCGTCGGCAGCAGCGACCGGGCGGGCTGGGACGCCGACCAGGTCGAGTTCGACACCGAGGACGGGCCCTGCGTGGAGGCGTTGCGGACCGGTGCGGTCTCTGGACCCATCGACCTCACGACGGAACGACGCTGGCCGGCGTGGACCGCGGTAGCGACCCTGCTCGGCTTCTCCTCAGCGGCCGGAGTTGCCGGGGAGGTCAGTCCGGGTGTGCGGATCGTCCTCAACCTGTACGCCGCCGCACCGCAGGCGTTCGACGACGAGACCCTGCATCGGGCGACCCTGTTCGCCGAAGAGGTGGCCCGGACAGTTCCGGCTGCCGTCCGGCTCTACGAGGCCGACGAGCGGGCATCACAGCTGGAGCAGGCCCTGGCCAGTCGATCGGCGATCGACCAGGCCATCGGCGTCTTGATGACCCAGAACAAGTGCACCCCGGACGTCGCGTTCGGCATCCTCCGCCGCGCATCCCAGAACCGCAACATCAAGCTTCGCGACGTCGCCACCACCATCATCGAGCGCCACACCGGCCACCCCGCAGCCGACCCCCCGGCCTTCCGACGACCAACTCGTCCCTCTTGACCGGTGACGTGCTGACCGCCCTGGACAAGCGCAGCCCGACCGGGACGATCAGCCGAAGCGAGGTCGATCGGATACTCCGGGACGCGTGCCTCGAAGGCCCGCGCTAGCAAGTGTCAACGAAGTCGCGACGGTTTGACAATCGAAACGGCGGGTCTCGTCGGGGCTGAACAGCACGCCGTCCAGGTAGTCGACGCTGGCCAATCGCACCGAAGCCGTCACCGGAATCCTCCGGTAGCTTGCCAGCAACCGCTCGACGCCCGCGGCGTGACCGGCACGCGAGGTACCTGCAGAAGGTCGGTCGCTGCCGAAGTCGGCTGGGGCGGCGTCCGGAAAACGTTGACCGGGGCGACGCAGGGGAACCTCTCACGTTGAACCGGTTCGGGACGGGATGGCCCCTTGAGGGCGTGTGTTGGCGGCAATCAGTTTGAGGTGCCGGCGTCGCTGGGCGTAGTCGCGGGCTCGATGGCTGGATAGGGCTAGCAGCACCAGGATGCTTGTGGCGATGGTCGGCAAGTGACTCACGGTGATCAACTCACCACCGCTGGCGTTCGAACCGAAGGCCGTGATGGTAGCGAGGACCGAGGAGAGCATGAGCAGCAGCCGGGCCCAGTTGTGGCCGGCCAGTACCGCTAGACAGAGCCCGATGTCGATGATGGCCACGATGAGAATCGTGAGTCCGAGGACGACGCCGAGCAGCCTGATCTCTTGACCCGACATGTTGTCCACATCCACATCGCCGCCGGTGGCTTCGACCGCGGTGAGCAGTTCCGGCAGGAAGAACAAGACACCAGCGATCAGGAGGTAACCCAACGCCTGGATGAGGGCGACGCCGGCTCCGAGGGTGGTCTGCATCGGACGTTTGTTGCGGCTGTCGGCGATGTCATCTGGAGGAAGCTTCGGTGCCTGAATCGCTCGAAGGTTGACGATCGGGAGGTCGCCGTCGGTTTGAATCACATCGCCGCCGCCGTTTCGGGAGTGGTAGCCGGTGGAAAAGCGTCGGATGGTCTCGACCTCTACGGAAGGGCACACCATCGTCACCGTCTCGACGATGAAGTCCCGCTCGATGTCGGTGTTCTCCTCGATCTTGTGAGTGATCTGGAGGGTGAACAAGGAGAGTCCGACGCTGCGGTCGTAAGTGCCGGCCGCCAACCAGTCGACCTCGAACCCGCCGGGCAGCAGCCAGCCGGGCGGACATCGCCAGAACCGTACGTGGTGACGCTTGGACGGACTGCCGGCGACCTCCTGCTGATAGGCGAAGTCCTGCTGGCGGTCGAAGAGCAACAGCGGGCTGACCGGCGCCTGCGGATAGCTGATGCGGCGTAGCGTGCAGCTGACGATCCGGCGTGCACTGAAGAAAGTGAGATCGTCGGCCCGGATCCAGCCGGCCTCAGTCATGGTCTGGTGGATCTGGTTCTCGTGCGCGAGAAGAGCCAAATTGACCGGGTCCCCCAGCAACCCGTCACTGGTTCGGGCCCGGCCGATGAAGTAGCCGGGCACATACATCCGAGTCAGGATCGCATGCAGCCTGGGAAGCACCAGGTAGGTGAATAGCAGCCAGAACACCACCACGAGGGGCGTCTGCCAGCCGAATCGGACGGTTTCGCGTAGGAGCAGGTAGCCAAGCCAAACGGCGGACACGCCGGCGAAGACGAAGAGGGCGGCGTCGACCTTGTCCATCAACGACAAGCGACGTTCAGTTCGCTGACGAGCGCTCACAGGCTCAGTGTCTCGCGACAACGACAAGTGTCGATGTGCCGCTGTGCTGACGCCCGATGGCTCCGGCATGCCGGTTCCCGCCGACTACCTTGCCGAGCCTTCCCGCCCGGAGCATGATGATCGGGTCGGCCGCCTGGCCGAGACGTCTCAAGGGGGGCCGATGTTTCTGCAGGTCATTCAGGGGAAGGTCGGCGATCTGGCCGGCCTGAAGGAGAGCCTCGACCGCTGGGTCGCGGACCTGGGTCCGGGTGCCGACGGCTGGCTCGGCACGACCTGGGGGGTGTTCGATGACAACTCGCTTCATCGCCCTGGTCCGGTTCGAGTCCGCTGACGCGGCCAAGCGGAACAGTGATCGTCCCGCGCAGGGCCAGTGGTGGTCCAGCGCGGCCTCCTCCCTCGATGGGGAAGCCACCTTCGCCGACTACGACGACGTCGTCGTGCTGGGACCAGGCGGCTCCGACGACGCCGGATTCGTCCAAGTCATGCAGGGGCGGGTGAAGGACGTCCAGCGCGAGCGGGCGATGACGGCCGAGTTCGCCTCGGCGCCGATGGACGATTTCCGCCCCGACATCATCGGCGGAGTGGCGGCCTTCGGGGAGGACGGGACGTTCGTCCAGGCGATGTACTTCACCTCAGAGGCGGAAGCCCGCGATGGCGAGCAGAAGCCGATGCCGGCGGAGATGCGGGAGATGATGGAGCAGAGCCAGGCGAACACCGTGGAGATCAACTTCATCGATCTGAAGGAACCGGCCTTCGCCTCGCCGGCCTGACGATCACGGCCACACCCGCCAAATGTTCCTGGGACTGATCGCGCATGAGGGGACCACGGCTAGTCGTCTGAGCCGTTCGAGGAATTACATCGAAGCAGGATGTGAACTGGAGCTGATTGTCGTCAGGCCTTTTGAGCTTGGGCAGGAGGCGGTCACCTTCGGGCGCCCGAGGGCTCGAAGACGCCGAGCACGTTGCCGCTCGGGTCGCGGAAGTGAAATCGCCGGCCACCGGGGTAGTCGAACGGCCCCTCAACCACCTCGCCGCCGGCACTCTTGACCGCCTCGAGCGAAGTGTCGAGCGTGTTGGAGATGACGAGCACCAGCGGGCTGCGGCCGCGCGCGTCGCCGACGGTGATGCCGCCGACCTCACCGTCGCCGCCGGGCGCCTGGATGCCCGCGTACGCCTCGCCGTAGTCGTTGAACTGCCAGCCGTAGACCCCGCCGTAAAACTTTTTGGCCGCGGGGATGTCGTCGACGTAAATCTCGACGTAGTCAATTGAGTGGTGCGCGTGTCTCATGAGGTGCCTCTCTTTGGGATCGTGTGTGACGGCCTCGGTGCGGACCTCCATTCGCCGGTTACCTGCGTCGATATGGGCTGGAGCTGCCGGCCCCACGATCCCTGGCGAAGAGAGCGTGAATGAGCGGCATCTCCGGCTTCTGGGCCCAAAGGTCGCTGATGCCTGTCACGGTATCGCTGCGGAGACTGTCGAAGTCACTGTCGAGACGGCGAAGGCGCCCCATCGCCAAGACGTTGAACAACAACCGTCCGACCGGATCGGTTGGATCATGGATCGATCCGCCAAGGTGAGTCGTACGTTGCAACGAGCGGGCCAGTCGGTCGAGCTTGGCTACGACCAAGGTGTCACCGCAGTGGCAGGCGGCGAGAGCGAGCCGAAGGCGGGACGCGGGCGGCTCGAAGATGGCGCATCTCGCCGACGCCTCCCCTGAGCGGTCCGCTTCCGGCGCACCGCTCCCCCGTCCCGTAGGACCGACGACTTGCGGCACAGGCCGTCCTGCGGCACAAGCCCGCTTGCGGAGGCGTTGTGACAGCCCGAGATGTGCCGCGGTCATGTCGCGCGCCTGCGACGAACGCGGGCCCTCGGCCGATCACCGTCGCTCACCCGATCTTCGGAGTGATCTTGCCGAATCGCCGGGGGTGGGCCGAGGCCGGCGAGCGTGGGCACAGCCTGTCGCCGCTGGTGACGAGCCCTCTCCTGCGGTTCGCGGGTCTGGTGTCGATAGCGATCAGGGGTCTGCGATCCGTGCCCCTACCGCGGAAGTGAATCCACGCTGATCCCGGCTGTCAATGGGGCGCGCACCGGTTCGGTCACCAGCGGGTGACCCTGAAGTCGCCCAGGATGGTGATCCCGTCGTCGTCCAGCGTGAACGTCCCGGCGTCGTCGGTAAGTTCGGTCGGGTAGACGACTCTCCGGATGGGGCGCAGCCAAAGCGGAGAGTCGACACCCTCCCATCGGACACCACTCCGCAAGGCGACGCCCATCCAGTTCAGCCAGGGGGACTGGCCGCGGGCCATGATGCCGACCCGGAAGACCTCGTCGTCGTGGGGACCGTCCCACATCCTGATGAACTGGGAGTCGCGCCACTTAGAGGTGTTGCGCGGGAGGCCGTCTGGGCGTATCTCACCGTTGATCTCTAGGTACTTCAGCTGGACGTCGAAGCCGCCGGACATTGTTGCACCGGATGGATGCCCGAGGGCGCGTGGCCACACGATCCGTGTCAACACCGTGTTCTTGAACAGAGTCTGCGACAGGACAGCGAAGCGCGGATGCGTGATCAGCTGCTTTTGGAGGAAGGAGAACGCCTGGGCGCCGTACTCTCCGCAGGCTTCGGCCAAGGCCTCGTCGTAGAGGTCGAGATGGTGCATGAGTGACTCCGGGAGCAGGACCGGTTGATCGTTCAGCTCCGTGGGCGGGCACATGTTGGTCATGGTCGGTCCTCTCGCTGATCCCGTCCGAGCGGACGAAGATGCCGACGTCCGCAGTGTCGCAGGCCGAACCCCGAACACCTCGCATTCTGTCTGGTCGAACTCGTCACCCACGGTCACCTTGCGGTGATCAGCACCTCGCGATGGTGGCGGCTACCTGTCGACACGGGACCGAGCAACGGCGTCACAGAAGGGACCGCTAGCGAACACCCCGGGGACTGTTGCGGGCTCGGCCTCTGCTGTTCAGGAGGATAGGTCTCCTTGCTTGGTGCAGTCAGCTCGTATCAAACGGGGTGAGCGAGATTTCGGCGCGGATTCGGTGCCTCCGCCTGCGGGACCGTCTATGGCGAGGTGCCGTTGAGGGGCAGCTCGCGGGCGCCTCGACGATGCATGTCAACGGCACGCGAAAACTGATCAGAGCCGCGCCCTGTTCCGTTTTCAGGTGCCGTCGACAATGCAGGCGGCTCCACCGGCCGCGCTGCTGATCGAGACCTTCACGCGGGCCCTAGGAAGCCCACGGATTTCGACTCGTGCGGCTCACCTTGCGTCACGGCCATACGGTCCGGTCGTTCAACTTGCCCGTCCGGGCTGGGCGTGGTCCTGCGCAGGTCACGCCCGACCACTACTGGTGGAGTACCTATGCGTCATCCTGCACCGCCACAGCAGTCTCTACCCATGAGAGGGTACTTGTTGGACCGTTCCTGACCGCGTCCCCGCGGAGAGGACGCGGGGATGTCTTTGCAGGTCGACAGAAGACGCCCGCATCCACGACGGCCACCCACTGTCCGAAACGGAGTTTCGCTTGACACCATCCGACCCAGGGACTCAGCACCTCATAGAGCCCGGTGCCGCGGGAATCATGACGACACGACTCATCTTCTCCACAACAGTCGCAACCGGGAGTCCGCGGCGGACTGCTTGATGCCGTCATGAGAGTCGCCATGCAAGCGCGAGGCCCGGCAGACCGCGCAACGGTGATCGCCAAGCTGGTCAGGAGATGTTTGCCAGTGCCAAGTGGGTGGACCCCAGCGGCGCCGGATCCAACGATTCGCAAACCGACGGACTCGCCTGCATCCCGCGGGAGGCCCGAGCCAACCGCAATCATCGACGGCAAAGGCGCCGCCGGCCACCCGCCACCGGCACCGTAATGAGAAGCGAAAGCACCTGCGGCTGGTCAAGAAGACGCCGATGACCGGCCCGTCCATGCGGTTGGTCGTTCCGTATTTCGGTGAGCGCCCGGCGTACTTTCCGTTGGTGGTGCGGAGCATGGCGGCCAACCCGGACGTGTCCTGGCTGCTGCTGACCGATCAGCCGGTGCCGGACGCGCCGCCGCAACGTCGCGGTGCAGCTGTGCACGTTCGACGATCTCGCCGCGACGCATCCAGAGACACTTCCCCTTCAAGATCTCGCTGGAGAGATCCGTACAAGCTGTGCGACTTCCGGCCGGCCTTCGGTGAGATCTTCGCCGACGAGCTGGCCGGCTACGACTTCTGGGGACACAGCGACCTCGACGTGATCTTCGGCCGGATCCGCGACCACCTGCCGGCCGCGGCGTTCGAGGCCGACAAGATCCTGTTCAACGGCAACTTCAGCCTGTACCGGAACACCGCGGAGACGGCCGGCTGGTACCGGCACGAGGTCGGCAAGGTCAGCTACCGGGACGCCATGACCAATCCGGCCGCCATGCACTTCGACGAGTGGGCCGGGATCTACTACATCGTCGAGGACCTCGGCGCGCCCGCCTGGCACGAGGACGTGATCTTCGACATCTCGTTCCGCCGGTACCGCACTCGCGCGGAGGCGCCGCGAGGCCGCGGACCCCGCCGGTACGCCTGGGAGGATGGCGAGGTCTGCGAGTACCGGCTGGAGCGGGGCCGCCCGGTGCGTCGGACCGCGCTGCTGATCCACCTGCAGAAGCGGGTGCATGCGGGCACCGGCACCGGACGTGCTCGCGGCCGACCGGTACTGGATCCTGCCGAACGGGTTCGCCGTCCAGAACGGCGTGACGCCGTGGTCGGTCCGGGCCGCCCGGATCCCGCGCGGCCACGAGCTGCTGCCCTTCTACCTGCGCCGAGTGCAACGGTGGCGCCGGCGCCGGGCGACCCGCCGGGCGGCCGCCGCCGGACGAACCACCGTGCAGGTCTAAATGTGCGCGTAGCAAGCAGGCGGAAGAAACTCAACCATCGGGCACCTCGACCGCGGACCGGCCGGTGGACTCAGCGGCGAACACGGCCATGACCTCAGGACGAGCGAATTGACTTGGCTACGAGGTCGTGCGTGCTGGTGGGTTCCCAACCTCAGATCCCTCGCTCGTCCGATACACCCTCAAACACTGCCGAACTGGCGATCTCTCGACGCTGTACGCCCTTGAGGACCTCCACCGTCGGCTGGACGCCATGGAGGGTGACGGGGGCTGATGTGGTCACGCACCTCGAGCGTTTGACGATCCCACTGCTCAGCTGCGTCGACCGTTCCCGCTGACCGGTCCGTTTCCGGCACAGCTCAAGTCGCGAGGAGTCGCGACTGCTCGTCTCGTCGGCGGTGGAGCGGTGCATGCACTTCAGCGAATCAGCAGCTGCGGCCGGAGGCCTCGATACGCTGAGCGCACCATGGGGACGATGACGAGATTGGGCGCGGCAGCCGGCTGCCCCATGTTGGGAACTCTGATCGCCTGTGGAGCCGGCGCGCCGGGTGGCTCCGGCGTCGCCCCCCTCAACCAGCCAATCTAGTCCGGCGCTTCCAAGCGACCCGTTGAAGCAGATGGAGATTGCCTTCGAGGACAACCCCTCGCCGCGAGAAATCAAACCACTGCTCGATCGCGCCCTCAAGGTGACCGATACCCCCATCAATGCTGACTCGTACTCGCGGGCATCATCTGGACCCGGCAGCGGACGGTCAACCAGCTGCGCTCCACTCTGCGTGAGTTCTATCCCGCCGCGCTAGCCCACTACAAAGCACTCCGAGCCCTCAGCAACCGCTTGTCGGCATCCTCCACGGCTGCCTCAAACACCGCACCGCCTACGACGAAAGAACTGCGCGGATCTGGACTCGGCGGTCACGATCGTCCTGTCTGAATGGGCCTGAGGTGCCCAACCCCGTAGCCAGCGTTTGGGCCGGTCAACCATTAGTAGAGGTACTCGAGGCGGCAACCTCGAAGCGTTGGGGGCGCACCCGGAACCGCTGTCGATTGACGGTCAGAATCCGCTCACTGTCCGCGACTCAGCGTTCGCCGCGTCCGGGAAGTGGTGAGACTGCTCGGAGCGCCCCTTCACCTCGTCAGGTTCTGAGTGCACCGATCAGGGCCATCCAGTGGCGCTGGGGTCGGCTGCTGGGGCAGGCGGTCGGCTCCCACATCGTCGGTTCACCTGTGGCGCGGATCATCCAGGTGCTCATCGGATCCGGGTGCAGTGGCTGCTGGATCCACTTTGGACACGCGCGGCTCAGCCGAGGAAGCCGGCAGTGTCCCGGCATCGGCCGGCGTGGCCGCGAGCGGCGCACCCACATCCATCCTCGGCGTGCCTGCCTCAGCAACGATGTCTTCTTGTCGGTGTTGGTGTCGAGTCGCTCGTCTGAGGACTTCTTCGCCGCCCCGGCGGCGGCGACGCCCGCTGCGACCGCGGCGGCTGCCGCTCCCACACCGGCCGCTACGGCCCTGCCCGACACTCCCGCCTTGCCCTTATCGCCACGTGACGCTACCGCGTCCTCCACGCCCGGAGCGCCGTGTTGGGCACCCTCGTTGACCGATCCACGCCAGGCACCGGAGGCGTAACCCTCGGATTCGATGAAGGCCTTGAACCGGTCAAGATCACCCTCGGCCTGGTTCTCCACCACGTTCAGCTTGTCGCCAACCTTCTCGAGCACGCCTTCCGGCTCGTACTCCAGTGACAGGTGCACCGAGGTCTGGCCGCCGCCGACGTCTTCGAACGTCACCGCCCCGGCGTTGGTCGCCCCTTCGGTCGCGGCCCACGCCACCTTCTGGTCGGGCACCTGTTCGATGATCTCGGCCGTCCACCGGCGCCGGACGCCGGCGATCTCAGCGACCCATTCCAACCGGTCGTCGCTGAGTTGAGTCACCTTCTTGATGCCACCCATGAACTGCGGGAAGTCCTCGAACTGAGTCCACTGGTTGTACGCCGTCGACACCGGCACGTTCACCAGAATGGACTTCTCGACCTTCGTCGTCATCGCGTCCCCCTCGAGAGTCGGCTGAAGATGGGCTGCACTCGAACCAGCCCAGGTTTACGTTGTAAACGACCGTACGCCGCTTAAGTGCCTCGTGCAAGGCCCCCCTTGCAGCGACAGCAGTGCCGCTGACGGGTCGGGTTGCGGAACAGGTCGAACCTCGCCGTCTCCGGCCAGTAGCAACGCTCAGCCTGACCTGCAATAGCGGGCTGCAGTGCGGTGCAGGACACTGGACGAATGACTGACGCAGGCACTGACTTGGGCAAGAAGCCAAGACGCGACCCACTAGGGCTTGTTGTGGGCGGAGCTGTCGCTGCCGTTGGCCTCGTCGTGGCGCTCGTCGTGCGCGAGAGGCGGCGCAGGGAGCGGGAGAGGCTTGAGGCTCTCGCTGCCGCAGCTGCGGCAGCGGCGCGGCGACGCCTGTGGCCGTGGCGGCGTCGACGTGCGCAGATCGTCTAACGCTTGTTGAAACGCCGTTTGATGCCGTGGTCGTTCCCCGAAGCAGCACCCAGGTTGCTTTCGTCAGGGCATTGCGTTCTCGCTAAGCGGTCCTCTTAGGAAGCGCGGCAGTTCAGCACGCCTGCCGCGCGTCGCAGACTGCTCGCCGGAGGTTGGGGTCAACCTCATTTCGATGCCATGTGTGCGAAAGGCCGTTCGGGCTCCGGCGGTGCCGGCCGCACCCGGTCGATGGTCCGGTAGATCGTCGATCGGATGACTCTGAACAGTTCGGCGATCTCGGCCGTGCTGTAGCTCCCGATGTCAGTCAGTTCCAGCTGGTGCCTGGACTGGGCTGCCGAGAGTTTCGGCTGCTTGCCTCGCAGGTGCCCTTTCGCTCTCGCCACCTTCATCCACACCGGTCTCGATTGGCGCCAGTCAAACCGTGGTCAGCGTAAATCCGGTCATCGCCGACGCCGAGCGCGACCAAGTTGTTGCGCTGCGCGGTCAGATCCTGATGTTCGGGACACCCGCGCGTATCCCACCAGAAGGTGATTCATCCTTCCGGCCTGACAGATTCGAGACGTCGGCGTCAACTACATTTCTCCGCCGTGCGCAGCAGCCCGGGGTGTGTGCCGCAGCAGGGACCCCTTACGAGGCGGTCGAGGGCGGGTGGCTGGTCGGCGGTGTTTTCCTTGGTGGGGGGTCGTCTGCTGGGGTGTGATGTTGCGGAGTGGCGGCCCAGCTGGCGAGGAGGTTGAGGGCGTCGGCGGTGGTGGAACCGGGTTCCGCAGTGTAGATCTGCAGTTTCCAGCCGGGGTCGGCGGCCAGGTCGGTGCTTTCGAACAGAGGTGGAGGTCGCCGACGATGGAGTGGTGGAAGTGCTTCACACCGGTGTCGTGGCGGCGGACGTCGTGGGCGCCCCAGCGGGTGCGGAACTCTTCGCTCAGCGTGGACAACTGCCGATGAGGTCTTGGAGGTCCTGGTCGTGGGGGTCGCGGCCGGCTTCGGCGCGCAGGATCGCCGACGATCTGATCGGCGGCGAGGTCCCAGTCAGGGTAGAAAGCTCGGAGTTTTGCCGGGTGAGGAAGGCATAGCGGGCGATGTTGACCGGGGGGGTTTGGGTGGCGTAGGCGTCGACGTAGAGGGCGCGGCCGAGCAGGTTGGCGGCGATGATGTCCATCCGTCCGTTGCGGACTAGGGCGGGTCCTCCGGTGATGGCGTCGAGGGCATATTGCAGGCTGGGCCGCACGACCGGTTGCCTCAGGGAACGGCGGACCCGGCGGTGTGGGGGCTTGCCGGCGGCGCGGGCGAGGTGGAACAGATGGTCGCGTTCGGCTTCGTCGAGCAGCAGGGCATTGGCGATGGCGTGCAGGACGGTGTCGGAGGCGCCGGCTGAGGTCGCCGCGTTCCAGTTTGGTGTAGTACTCGACGCTGACGCCGGCGAGCAGGGCGACCTCGGTGCGGCGCAGGCCGGGGACGCGGCGGTTCGGGCCGGGGGCCAGCTGGACCTGATCGGGGCGGACCTTCGCTCGGCGTGAGGTGAGGAACTCGCGCACGTCGTCGCGGTTCCGGCTGGCCATGTCAGCGACCTTACGAGCCGTTCCTGGTTGGTGGGGGCTTCTGCCAGTACCCCTTCCAGCAGAGACTCCCGACCCATCAGGAAACGCGCTTCGATGGATCACAGACCAGACGCAAGGAGAGATCACCATGAACACTCGCACCCTCGGCCCCAGCGGCCTGGAGGTTTCCACCATCGGGCTGGGCTGCATGAGCATGACCGGCGGCTACAGCGGCCGGCCGGACCAGGCGGCGATGATCGAGCTGCTCCACGCTGCTGTCGAGCGTGGCGTCACCTTCTTCGACACCGCCGAGATCTACGGGCCGCACGCCAACGAGGAGCTGGTCGGTGAGGCCTTGGCCCCGTTCCGGGACCGGGTCGTGATCGCCACCAAGTTTGCCCAGGACATCGACCCGGCCGAGCGGACAAACCGGGGCCGGATGCTGACCCCGGAAGAGTTGCCCCGCGTCGTCGAGGGGTCGCTGCAGCGGCTCGGCGTCGAGGTGATCGACCTGTACTACCAGCACCGGGTCAATCCCGACGTGCCGATCGAGGAGTTCGCCGGAGCGGTCAAGGAGCTGATCGCCGCCGGCAAGGTGAAGCATTACGGCATTTCCGAGGCAGCCGCCGACACGATCCGCCGCGCCCACACTGTTCAGCCGGTGACCGCCATCCAAAGTGAGTACTCGCTGTGGTGGCGCCGCCCCGAAGAAGAGGTGCTGGTCGCGTGCGAGGAGTTGGGCATCGGGTTCGTGCCGTTCAGCCCGCTCGGCAAGGGTTTCCTCACCGGCACGGTCGACACCTCCACCACCTTCGAGCAGGGCAACGACCTGCGCGCCAGCATTCCCCGGTTCTCCGCCGAGGCGCTGCAGCACAACATGGCGATGGTCGATCTGGTCAAGGGCATCGCCGCCGACCAGGGCGTCACCCCGGCCCAGATCGCCCTCGCCTGGCTGCTGGCCCAGAAGCCGTGGATCGTGCCGATCCCCGGCACCACCAAACTGCACCGGCTGGAGGAGAACCTGAGCGCCACCGATGTCAGCCTCACCGACGACCAGCTCGTCCAGCTAGCCCAGGCGTCCACTGAAATTGAGATCCACGGCGGCCGCTACCCCGACTTCCTCGAATCCCAGACGAACTTGTGAGAGTCCGGTCGTTCTAGGTGTCCAGCCGGCGCTGCGGTTGAACTGTCCGACACGGCGAACTCTCAGAGAAGAGGTACCAGACACCATGGTGGATCAGCTCAGCGGCGCAACCCGGCTGTTCCCGATCATCGGTGACCCTGTCAAGTACGTTGAGTCCCCGAGGCGCCTCACCGGCACCTTCGCGGCTCGGGACTACAACGGGGTCTGTGTGCCGATGCAGGTGCCGGCCGATGACCTGGACACCGTCATGGCCGGTCTCACGGCTTCGCGGAACGTGGACGGGATCCTGGTCACCATGCCGCACAAGTTCAGAGTCTTTGGCTACTGCGCCACCGGCTCCGCGCGCGCCGAGCTGCTCGGGGTCGTGAGTGTCATGCGCCGCAACCCTGACCGGACCTGGCATGCTGACATGCTCGACGGGCTCGCTTTCGTGAAGGCGCAGAAAGACCATGGCGCCCAGCCGGAGGGGGCGCGGGTCCTCCCGGTCGGCGCGGGCGGCGCGGGCAGCGCGATCGCCATCGCCCTGCTCGAGGCGGGGGTCGGGGAACTGATCATCCACGACGCCGATGAGTCGCGGGTCGCCGCATTGCTCAACCTGCTCACCCCCCTCGGCCGCGGGCGGGTGAGCGCCGGGCCGCCGGATCCCACCGGCAGCAACCTGGGGTGCAACGCGACACCGATGGGCATGGGGGAGGGTGATCAGCTCCCCGTCGACCCTGCGCTGCTGACGTCGTCCATGTTCGTCGGCGATGTGATCGCGGGTCACGGCGTGACCCCGTTTCTCGACGCGGCGGAGGCCGCCGGGTGCCAGACGGCCAACGGCGGACACATGGTCGAAGCCGCCCAGGATGTGATGGCCGAATTCATGCTGCAGACCGCAGATCCCTCGAACCGCTCATGTCAGATTCGCCCCGCGCCCGCATCCCTGTGAGATGTCCGACCCTGGCGATGTACGACGCGGACGGTCACACCGTGCACGAGATCGCGGACACACACCGAGGAACTCGTGTCTCGTTCTAGCCCGACCCCGGTGGCGGCGGACGTCTCCACGACGTCCGCGCCGCCCCATGCCCGGATCGCCTTGCTGCTCGGGTCGCTCGGTTTCTTCTTGATCACCCTTGACATTTTGATCGTCAACGTGGCGTTGACCAGCGTTGCCCGCGACCTCGGTGGCGGCACCACCGCTCAGCAGTGGGTGATCGACGGGTACACGCTGATGTTCGCGTCGCTGCTGCTGTTCACCGGCAACCTCTCGGACCGGATCGGCGCGAAACGAGCCTTCGGTTGGGGAATCGCGTTGTTCTTGGTGACGTCGCTGGCCTGCGCCTTGGCCCCCACGATCGGGGCGTTGATCGCGGCCCGGTTCGCTCAGGGGGTCGCGGCGGCTTTGATGCTGCCGGCGTCGATGTCGCTGATCCGGGAGGCGTTCCCCGATCCCCGCCGGCGGGCGAAGGCACTCGGGGTGTGGGCGGTCGGCGGTGCCGTCGCCGGTGCGGTCGGCCCGCTGCTGGGCGGGTTGTTGACCACCGTCGACTGGCGGTGGGTGTTCGCGATCAACCTTCCGGTCTGTGCCGGGATGCTGCTGCTGCTGCGGTTGGTCGCGATGTCGCCGCGGCGGCCGACACCGTACGACTGGGCCGGTCAGGGGTTGGCGATCGTCTCATTGGCCGCGTTGGTGTACGGGCTGATCCACGGCGGCGCCATCGGCTTCGGCTCGGCCTCGGTGATCATTCCGTTGCTGGTGGCTGCCGTCGGCATCGGCGGCTTCCTGGTCGTCGAAGCTCGGGTCCGTCACCCGATGATGCCGCTGGTGCTGTTCCGGCCGACCGGGATGCGCATCGCCCTCTCGGTGGGATTCGCGTTCATGGCCGGCTGGTTCGGCACCGTCTTCTTTGTCAGCCTCTACCTGCAGCAACACCTCGGACTGTCACCCCTGCTCGCCGGGCTCGCGTTTCTGCCGGCCGCCGTGTTCAGCATGACGGGCAACCTGCTCAGCGGGGTGATCAGGAACCGGTTCGGGCCCCGGGTGCCGGTAGTGGCCGGTCAACTGTCCATGGTCGTCGGACTGACCGCCCTGCTGATCACAGCCCCGCTCGGCTCGCCGGTGCTCACCGCGATCCTGCTGCTGTTCATCGGCCCCGGCGGATCCATCGCCATGCCGGCCGTCACCGGCGTCGTCCTGGACAGCGTGCCAGCCGAGCGGGCCGGCACGGCCAGCGCGGTCTTCAACACCTTCCGTCAGGTCGGCGGCGCCGTCGCAATCGCCGTCTTCGGCTCCATCCTGGCCAACGCGGCCAGCTTCGTGACCGGAATGCAGACCAGCCTCCTCATCGCCGCCTCCCTGCTCCTGGTCACCGCCCTCATCAGCCTGCGGATCCGCCCACACCACGAGCCGTCTTTGTGACGGCCCCGCCCACACCAACCACCCCAACACCCACCGTCCAGCACCAGGAGATCACCATGCAGAAGCCCACGCTCAGCTCCCTCGGCCGGAAGGCAGCCGTCCGGCGATGGTCTGGACCGACCCGACGAAAGGAATCGACATGAGGACAAGGACGATCGGAACGCTAGAGGTGTCCGCGGTCGGACTGGGATGCATGGGGTTCAGTCACGGCTACGGGCCGGGAGTCGGCGAGGACGAGGCCATCGAGCTAATGCGGTCGGCGTTCGAGCTGGGCTGCACCCTCTACGACACGGCGCAGAGCTACGCCGCCGGCGAGAACGAGCGACTCGTCGGCCGGGCCCTGGCGCCGATCCGTGACCAGGTCGTGATCGCGACGAAGTTCCGCGTCGACGACTCGGCCGCCGGAGCCGAGGCCGGCCGAAACATCCGGACCCGGCTGGAGGAGTCGCTGACCCGGCTGGGGACCGAACACGTCGAGCTGTTCTACCTCCACCGGGTACCGCCGACGGTCCCGGTCGAAGATGTCGCCGCGGTGATGAGCGAACTCATCGCAGAGGGCAAGATCGGCGGCTGGGGACTATCACAGGTCACTGAGGACCAGATCCGCCGAGCGCACAAGGTGACACCGCTTACCGCGATCCAAAGCGAGTACTCGATCATGGAGCGGATGTTCGAGGCCGACGTCATCCCGGCCTGCGCCGAGCTCGGCATCGGCTTCGTTCCGTTCAGCCCGCTGGCCAGCGGGTTCCTTTCCGGCAAGATCACCGCCGACGACGCCTACACCGGAGACGACGTCCGACGCGTCATCACCCGATTCGACCAAGACAACATCCGCGCCAACCAGCCCCTGCTGGACCTGATCACCGACTTCGCCAACAAGAAAGAAGTCACCACCGCACAGATCTCGTTGACGTGGATGCTGCACAAACACGACTTCATCGTGCCCATCCCCGGCTCACGCAAGCTCGAACGCATCCAGGAGAACCTGGGCGCCGCCGACGTCGACCTCACCGACGACGAGTTCACCCAGATCGAAGCCGAACTGGCGAACATCGAAATCCACGGCAACCGCACCGACGAAGACATCGCCAAACTCAGAAAACCACATAACGTCCCGGGCGGAGCCGAACCTGATGGTCATCCAGTTCTGACAGAGGCGTGACCGCTGTCTGTCGGGGGTGACTAGGTCTCCGGCCTCGACGAGGGCTCGGGCCCACTCACGGGCCGCTGCAAGGCCTGAAGCGAGGCGTCCCGCTGAAGGGTCGGCTACTGCGTGTGTCCCGCACGCCGAGGGTCTTGCGAGGTCTACTTCGCTCCGCGAAGGTGGTGGTCCTACCAAGCCTGTGGGGACCTGGAGGAGTCTGATGACGACATCACTACGAGGGCAGGTTGCGCTGGTCACCGGGGCGAGTCGAGGGATCGGTCGGGGGATCGCGGTCGCGCTCGGCCGTGCGGGCGCCGTCGTCTACGTGACAGGCCGGACCGAGGACGAGGCACGTGCCGCAGTTCCGTTGAGTGGCACCATCCACGCGACGGCCGCGGAGGTGAGCGCTGCCGGCGGCGCTGGCGTCGCTGTCGCCTGCGATCACCGCAACGATGCGCAGGTCCAAGCCGCACTCGACCGCGTCATAGCCGGCCACGGGTGCATCGACATCCTCGTCAACAACGCCTGGCGCGGGTACGAGGGCTACAGCACGGGCGACCACTTCCCGCCGACCCACCCGTTCTGGGAGAAACCAGTGCAGTACTGGGACGACAACATGGACGGAGTGCGCTGGGCTTACGTCACGACCCGTCTGGCCGTGCCAGAGATGATCACTCGAGGCAGCGGCCTGATCGTCAATGTTTCGTTCAACCCCGGCCTCGGCGACCCGCCCTATGGCGCGTCGAAGGCTGCCACCGACCGCCTGACGGCCGAGTTTGCCGCGGCGCTCGAGCCACACGGCATCGCTGCAGTCGGGCTGTATCCGGGCCTCGTGCGGACAGAGAGCGTGCTGCTCAACGCTGAGTACTTCGACATGACTGCATCGCAGTCCCCGGAGTTCACTGGGAGAGCCGTCGTTGCGCTGGCGGCAGACCCAGCACGAATGATCAAGTCGGGTGCGGCGCACCTCGTCGAAGACCTCAGCCAGGACTATGGCTTCGTCGACGACCCCTATGAGCCGCCGTAACGACTATGCGGCTTGGCAGTCATCTCATCAAAGCCGTAGTTCCTGTCAAACCTCCACCGATCTCGCTGACGGGTCGGCTACTGCGTGCTCCGCACGACGGTCCTCTTGCGGCACGAGCGCTGTAGTGCAGGACGCGCTGCGTGCTGCTGAACCACAAGAGCGAGTTCGGCCCGCGCCTGGCCGCACTCGCCGTTGGGACCACCGAAACTGAATGGTGAGAGCTTGCAAAGTGGCCGCCCCGGGCGTTGTGGACCCAAATTAGTCCAGCGTTCACGAACACGCCTCGCAGGGCTAGGAGGACAGTGAAACCTCGTGCGGCCCAGGCCAAGCGAGTTAGGCCACCTGCTTGTTGTCGTCCAGCCAGGCGCTCCGTATTGCGGCGAAGATGGCCTTGGCATAGGCACGGTAGCCGGCGGCGTTCGGGTGGTAGGCGCCATCTCCCTCGGCGTTGATGAAAGGCTTCTTGCTACCGATGGCGTGACCCGAGAATACTCCCGTCACGTCGACGTACACGATGTTTGCACCCGTAGCCGGGGCTGTGGCGACACTTCGCTGGATGGTGGTGTTGAGGAGTTCGATTGCGTCGTTGATCTGGGCCTTGAGGGCCGCGGTCGGATCTCCTGGGACAATCTCAAACAGGTAGGGATAGCCAGTGACCACGATGAGCGCGTTGGGCGCAGCATCTGCCACCAAGACGTAGAGGTTGCGGAGACTTCCCCCGAGCCCAGCCAAGCCACCAGCAGCGGCGGCGATGGCATCCTCGCAGTCCACTGGGGGTACGGCGGCACACGCAGTCAGCACTCCGGAGAGATCCAGATCAGCCGCTCCAACGGTCAGAGTCACCAATCTGGTGTCTTCGTTCAATGACGACAGCTGTGTGCTGAGCACCTCAGAGATTGACGCGCCAGTGCACGCGGCGTTGGCGCGCAGATCGATCCGCATCTTGTGGTCGAGCAGATATGGGTAGCCGTTCGGACTCTCCAGGCAATCATTGAGGTAATCGCCCCCGCCCTGACCGGCGGCATAGGAATCGCCCAGCGCAACGTATTGGACGGTGCCCGGATTGCCGGCGGCAGCTGGTAGCGCGCCGACCGTCATGAATCCGCCGAGAGCGATGAGCATGGTCAACAGACGCGCCACGAAGCGGCTCCGAGCTGTCATGGGCGGGAACCTACACCGATCTTGCGGCCCAGGTCACGTTCGCTCTCGTTCGGACCCATGCGCCGGACCCCGCGCACAGGGGGCGGCGCGGACTACGAGTCCCGACCAGCTCACCATTCGTGGCGGGTGCGAGAACGTCGAAACCCTGAATCTGCTAGCCGATGAGATTCTCGACGGCGACCGCGGCGTGTGATCAACGGTCGCTTCACGGGTCTGCCGTCGGCGCGAGGGATACGGGGGATGGGCAATCACGTCGGTCAGTCGAGTGAATGCGATCGGGTCTACCTCGTGAGTCCGCGTGATCGTCACGGGGCGCTCCTGAACAGTCTCACGATTGGGTGGTTGCTTCACCGGCGGAGAGCGATAGCTGTCGTCGCCGCACCCAAGCTGCTCAAGCTGTCATCCCCATAGTGGCGAGTTTCCGGAAGATGCCGGGCGTCCCGCAACCGGGTCCGCCTATGACACACCGATGATCGGATCCAGGACAGCTCGAGACGTCCCTGCGGATTGCACTGGCTGAGACCCAGCAGCACTGGTCGGGTTGGTCGGCACGGGGGTGGCTGGGCAGGGTCCAGCTGGCGAGGAGCTGGAGGGAGTTCTTAGCCGCTGACCCGGGTTCTGCTGCGTAGGCCATCAAGGTCAGGGGATCGAGACGGGACGCTGCTCGCCCGGCGGTTGGGCTGACCAGCACCCAGGACGTGGAACGTGAAGAGGTCCGAACACACGTTGCGCTTGCCACAAGGGCGCAACGGCTGGCAGCAACGTCACGACCCGAACCAGCAGCCAGCTGCGACTAATGTGGCACGTACAGCTTCACGTCATCGATATGTGCCCGGCCCTCGTAGTAGTTCAGATGCGGGTCCCCGATGAGGAGATAATCGGAATAGGCAGATCCAGCAGGCCAGGTGTTGCGGTGCGTGTGCGTGCCACCAGCGCCGCTGTAGGTCCAAGTCGAGTTGAACCTGCCGTCGTACTCGGCCGCCTGCTGGTTGTAGTGCCAGATGGGAAGCCCGGCCTCGATGAACTTCCGGTGATATCGCAGCGTCGCCTGGCCGATGTAACGGAAGTTTCCGCTCATCTCCAACGTGTAGCCACCGTTGATCCGCTCAATGGCAAACCGATAGGGCTGCGCTGGGAGCAGTTCCGGGTTGAGGTCCACCTGAGAGACGAGGGCCCCGCTGGTGCGGAGGCCGCACTCCGACGGCATCAGGTACTGGTTGCCGGGCTGCTTGGGGTACCGACGGCTCGCGGTCATGAAAATTGCGTTAACTCCGTTGCCCGAGCCGCTGCTATAGGGCTGGTACGCCTTGGTTGCCGGGTTGCAGTACACCGAACCGCTGCCGGTGTATTTGTAACGGTTGTATCCGTCGATCGCGACTTTGCGGTGCGTGTGCATGAAGACATTGTTGTGCGGCGCAGGCCGGGCGTAGTCCATAACCGCGAGGTAATAGAAGCCGTTGCTGTCAGTCCGAGCATCGGTCCAGTGGCACCGACTGCGGCTGAAGTCCCCGCTAGGTGCCCAGGGGAAGTTCGTCTTGCATCCGCTCGGGCCGTAGCCGTTGATCCGACCGTCGGAATAGTCCCAAGCACCGCCTCGCATGCCGCCGAACTCCACGGTACGGAGAGTCACTTCCACGCGGTATTGCGCGGGAAGCGGTTGGCTCGACCGAAGAATCGCTCCGCCGCGATGATCGGGCTCGCTTAGCGCCAATGCGGACTCACCATTGATAAGGCTTGTGCGCATGGACGGAGCACCGTCGGGTTTCCCGTCGCGATTATTGTCCCGAGCGGCAAGCTCGGCGGTGAGCCAGCCGTTGGTTCCCATGGGAACAGCCTTGCGGTACTGCCAGAAGGTTCTCAGCTGTTTGCGGAAGGCAGCCCCGCCGACTGCGTCGAAGTACGCCCCGTCCTCGTCATAGGCATCGACGTGGTATTGGCTCGTCGAGCCGCCGTAGTCGCGAGACCACGGCACGGTGCTGTCACTGACCGAGGTGGTGAAGCGCTCGGAATGGAGCAGCCGCCAGTTCGCCGTCGCAGACGGTGGGTTGACTTCGGCCCGGACAGGTCCACCAGACAAGGTGGAAGCCGCGAGAGCGGCCACGCCTACTACGGCCAGTGATAGACGCATCAGGAGGCGACCATGCGTTCTGATGCTCATCCGCTGTGCTCCAAGGAGGTGACCTGCAGGGAAAGTTGACCGCAGCATAATTTAATCCCCCTCCTGGCAGAAAGCACGCGGCACGGGGGTTCACCCCGTTTGACGGACACCTTGATCGCTGGACCTTCTGGGTTCGGCGGAGAGGATGTTTGCATATCGGGATCGAGGAAGAGGAAGAACTACACGCCGGCCTAACGTCGTGATGCGGCCCATCTGGTGATCGACACCGGTCGGCCGATCGCTGATGTGGCCAAGGAGATCGGGGTCGGTGAGGCGCTGCTGGGCCGCTGGGTGGCGACGAAGCGGCCAAGACCGACCGGCCGCCCGATGCCTTCGTCATGCCCAACGCATTCCCGGTAGACCGTCGGCTACTGCGTGCTCCGCACGACGGTCGGCTACTGCGTGCTCCGCACGACGGTCGGCTACTGCGTGCTCCGCACGACGGTCGGCTACTGCGTGCTCCGCACGACGGTCGGCTACTGCGTGCTCCGCACGACGGTCGGCTACTGCGTGCTCCGCACGACGGTCGGCTACTGCGTGCTCCGCACGACGGTCGGCTACTGCGTGCTCCGCACGACGGTCGGCTACTGCGTGCTCCGCACGACGGTCCGCTTCCGGCGATGAATCACACCTGGTTCGGCCGACGACGCCAGAGCCGCAAAGGCATCGGCGATCCCGGTTCAGCAATTTGCTGGAGGATCCGCCCGGTCCGGCGCGCGCGCCACGATTTTCGGCCATTCGGGCGCCTCGAATCCGTCCATGACGTAGATGCGTTCGCGGACGATCCGGTCGCCGTCCCAGTCCGCCAACTGCACCCCGAGCTTCCAGGAAGCGCCTCGGTCGTAGCTCCCATCGAGCTCCACGACCGAGAATGCAGACCGCACGGTCGTGCGCCGGACCTGGAAGCGCACGTCGTCTGCTGTGGCTAGAGTCTGCGCCCGCCATTGGGTAAAAGCGTGTCGGCCCTCGAAGCGCTCCCCCGGTCTGCGGGAACTCCAAGACGGCGTCCTAGGTGTAAAGTCCGTGGCCAGCTCGACGTCGGCACCAACGTAGCTGAAGTAGCGCGCGAGCTGGTGCTCGATGACGGTGAGATCCTGTGACATGGCCCCATGTTGGTCGGAGATGGCCGCGTCATGCATCGGTAAGGAGTACTGAAGGGACCGATCAGCTGCACTGAGCCGGTCGGCAGGCGAGACCATGTACGGGCTTCGCCGCAGAGGGGTCCTCCTGCGGACACAACCAGGCAGAGATGTTCCCGCGGGAACGTGCCGCAGACCGGACGTCATACGCACAACGCTGAAACAGCATCTACCGCACCATGCTCGCCGACAGCCAGACCACGGACCAAGATCAACCACGAGCCGCCGCTTGACATAGGAGAGACCGGACTCAACCCATCCCGCCCGAGAACCCTCCAACTCCAGGACCGGACCCACCGGTGTCCTGGGTATACCAACGACTGCCATCGTCTGGATACACCCGGCGAAAGCACTCCGGTCGACTGCACTTCTGAAACGGCCGGCCATCCTTGTCGGTAACGAACTCCCACTGATGACGACCCACAAGACAGCGCACATCCCTCATCGGCCCACCCCGCGAACAGTTCTGCTCCCAGAAGCTGCGCGTGTCAAGGCCCCCGGCATCCAGCAGATCGTGCAGCCAGGCTGAGATGCCGAAAGACGGTCGGCCTACGGTTCTCGGCTGCCAAGGGGCTCGTAGCAGTCGTAGGTTTCGAAGTGGGAGATTCGTCCGCTGGTAATCGTGGCGAACGCTGCTACGTGTGCGGTCAACTCTTGACCGGCTCGGAACGGACCACGGTCCGCGGCGCCAACACCGGTCCAGGTATAGCGAAAGATCACCAGATCGCCATCCTCGCGCACGTCGCGGATCGCGTAGCGCTGGCTGGACAGCAGCGCGGCACCAGCCGTGGAAGCTGCCACGATCTGGTCGAGATCAGATGCCGAACCTCGGGGGCTAACGGGGTTCGGGTGTACCACCGAAACGATGTTCGCGGCGTACAAACTGCGAAGAGCGTCTCCATGGAACCGCGCTCCAGTGCGCGCGGCAGGGCCAGCGCAGCCGTCACGTTGGGCGACTCATGATCGGGGCTTCCCGAGTATGTCGCAGCCACAACCTCCCCTTCACGGTCCGGCGCTCGGCAATCGCAGACCTGCCGCCCCAGCAGAAACAGTATTCACGACCAGCAGGCCTGAATCGGCACCCTCGGTGACGGTCGATCCGTCGCGCGCATATCCGACGCCGTGCTCACCTGCGCCTCAAACGAATGACGACAATGACGGCCTAGGACGGCTTCATATAGCGGACGTCTTGCGGTGCGTCGCGAACCGACCGGTGACTCGGTGAGAGCGCAGGTCAGAGGGAGCGATCGTGCCGATCCTCCAGCTGGCGCAGCGCGCGTTCGGCCATTTCTCGGACCGCCGGCTCTGGGTCGTCGAGGGCCTGCCGGATCCCGTCGGCGTGCTCGATCTCGCCGGCGACGCCGAGCACCCGCACCGCAGCAACCCGGACGCGCGGGGTGTCGTCGTCGACGAGCACCAGGCACGCGTCTGCGGCTGCAGCGACTTCCCAGCGCGCCGCAACCTTGGCGCACATCTCGCGCACGCGCCAAGCCGGATTCTCCAGTGCCGCCACGATATCCACTGCGCACGCGTCGCTCCACACGTAGAGCAGGGTGCGAGCCGCCCACACCTGGAACCAGTAGTCGGTTTCGTCGGTGAGGTGGTCGGGGGCGCCCCATGTGCTCGCAGCTCGGCCGCCGAGCCAGCCGATGTCGGGCAGGTCGGGGGCGCCCCAGCCCGAGCGACGCGCGAGGAGGTCGGCGCACCATGCCGTCAATACGTTGTCGCCGAGCGCGTCCGCCGCCGCCACAGCGCGGGCGCCCGGTGTGCCGTCGAGCACCGCAACAGTTGGCTTCTGCGCCATGGCGACACCGTATGCCGGACGACTTCAGACACTGATTCTTGTGCCTGAAGGTGGCCGCCGACGCAGCCCTCCAGGCGGGCCGCCGACAGGCACAACGCCGCGCATCGACGCCGAGACGCCCACCGGCCTACGGTGAGCACGCGCCTTGCCGCACCATGACCTTGGCTCGGCAACGGCAGGCGGGGGGTGCGACAAGCTCATTTAGGGTCTCAGACCTCGTGGCGGGCCGCTGTTGACGCTCGCACTATGAGTTCGGGTTGCAGCAGCAGGTGGCGTTGTTCAGGAGCCCCACCGTTGAGAACGCTGAGCAGCAGGTCGGCTGCGGCGGCTCCCATTCTCTTGTGGGGCCGGGCGACTGCGGTGAGCGGAACCGACAGCTGTGAAGTGAAGGGAATGTCGTCGTAGCCGGCGAGAGACAGGTCCTCGGGCACCCGGATGCCGCTGGCCAGCAGGCTCTGTAGAACACCGATTGCGATTAGATCAACTGCGGTGGCCACCGCGGTCGGGCGCTGCGATGGTCGACGACTGGCCAGCTCTCGGCCGACCTCGAGACCGGCGTCGATGGTCAGCGGCGCCGGGATGACTTCCAGATCCACCCCCTCCACAGCGGCCAGGGCCTGCTCAAATCCGGTGAATCGCGCCCTGACCGGCCGCGCCGCTTCGGGATTGCCCACGAAGGTGATGCGGCGGTGGCCCAGGCTTGCCAGGTGGTCGGCTATAAGGGCGCCGCCGGCGAAGTCGTCGACGGCGACCGACAAGGTGTCGGCTCCTTGTTCGGCGCGGTCGACCAGCACCATGGGAGTTTGGCCGTGCGGAAGCGGGTGGGCCTCCTCGCTCATCTGGTCGTCGTTCGGGATCACGATCAGGCCCGCGACCCGGCGTTCGGCGTACTCCCGGAGGTAGCGCTGTTCGCGTTGTGTGTCGCGTGCGCTGTTGGACATTAGGACGGTCCAGGCTCCGTCCGCGGTTCGTTCCTCCACCCCGCGGGCGATCTCCATGAAGCTGGGGTTCCAGGCGTCGAGCAGCATCAGTCCGATCGTCGTGGAGTAGCCGGCGCGTAGGTGACGGGCCGCCTCATCTCGGACAAACCCCAGCTCTGCGATGGAGGCTTCGACGCGGGCCCGAGTGACGGGGCGTACCCGCTCAGGATGGTTCAGCACATGAGAGACCGTGCCGTGCGAAACCCCGGCGTGGGCGGCGACATCGCCGCGGCTGACCCGGCGCGGGCCCCTAGATGATTGAAGACCAGGTATTGACACGAGCCAATTATGCACGTAAATTGCTCCTAACGCGATTGACACGAGTCAATTACAAATAGGCCAGGAGACTCCATGACAGGTGCTGTCGAAGACATGGACTGGCTCCAGGCGGTCTGTGACCGGCATCGTGCTGGCCTTCGCCGTCGGCATCGACTCCCTGGTCGGCCGCAGCCGCGCTAGTCACGGCCCGCGCCCGATCGACACCACTACCCCCACCCACCCCTCACTGGTCGAGCCCGGTGTGCTGCGCACTGGCTCGACCGCTCGCAAAGGAGCGCCCCATGTCCAACCGTGCTGCCGTGATGCCTGAGCTGAACAGCATCGAGATCCGGGAGGTGCCTGACCCGGCGCCGCTGCCCCACCAAGCCGTCGTCCGGATCGAGGCCGTCGGCGTGTGCGGCTCCGACACCGCCTACTTCAAGGTGGGCAGCATCGGTGATTTCGTCGTCAGCGGACCGATCATCCTTGGTCACGAGGTGGCCGGGCAGGTTGTCGAGGTCGGCGCTGACGTCACTAACGTCGCGGTCGGTGATCGGGTCGCGATCGAGCCCGGCACACCGTGCAGGGACTGTCACGAGTGCTTCGCCGGGCGGTACCACCTGTGCCCCGACCTGGTCTTCTTGGCCACCCCTCCCTACGACGGCGCTCTGGTCGAGAAGATGGCCATCGACGCCCGAAACCTGTATCTGCTACCCGACAACATGTCCTACGAGCAGGGCGCCCTGGTGGAGCCGCTGTCGGTGGGAATCTGGGGCTGCAAGCGAGCCGGGCTGCAAGCCGGCGACGATGTGCTGGTCACCGGAGCCGGACCGGTCGGTCTGCTCGCGGCCGCTGTCGCCCGCGCCATAGGAGCCCTCTCGGTGACCGTGACCGATGTGTCGACCTTCCGGCTCGACCTGGCTACCCAGATGGGGTTCGAGATGGAGCACTCCGCCGAGCCGACCGGGAAGACGTTCGATGTGCTGCTGGAGTGCTCCGGCGCCCCGGGAGTGCTCAGCGCCGGCCTGGCCCGGCTCAAGCCGGCCGGCCGGGCCGCCATGATCGGCATGTCGAAGGAAGCCAGCATCGCGCTGCCGCTGTCTCAGCTGAACGTCAACGAGATCACGCTGAGTCTGGTCAACCGGTACCAGAACACCTGGCCGCTGGGCATCGCCTTGATCTCCTCCGGCCGAGTCGACGTGTCTCCCCTGATCACCCACCACTTCACCCTCGAACAGACCGAGGATGCGCTGCTGCTGGGCAGCACGGTCGCCGACTCCGTCAAGGCCGTCATCCACCCGCAGCAGTAGCAGACACGCCTGTACCGGTCAGCCGCCGTCACGACAACGCAAGGAAGCGATGTAGAGATGCCCATCGAAGGCACGCCCGCCAGCCCGGACAGTAACCATCTGGACAGACCAGTGAGAGCCGCCGATCCACAGGCCATCGTCGAGGGCCGCACGACGCTGGGAATCGAGCTTGGGTCCTCGCGGATCAAGGCGGTACTGATCGGTCCCGACCACAAGCCGCTCGCCACCGGCGGGTTCGAATGGGAGAACCAACTCGTCGATCGGCTGTGGACCTACTCGTTGGAAGCGGCGTGGCAGGGCCTTCAGGCCTGCTACCGCGACCTCGCCGCCGACGTCTTGCGCTCGCACGGTGTGCAGCTCAGCACGGTCGGTGCCATCGGGATCTCGGGGATGATGCACGGCTACCTGGCCTTCGATGCCAGCGGGGACCTGCTAGTCCCTTTCCGCACCTGGCGCAACACCAACACCGGCGCGGCCGCCGAGCAGCTGAGTAAGGACTTCGACTACAACATCCCTCACCGGTGGAGCGTCGCTCACCTGTACCAGGCGATCCTGAGCGGCGAGGACCACGTCGGCCAGGTCGACTACCTGACCACCCTGGCCGGCTACATCCACTGGCAGCTGACGGGCCAGAAGATCCTCGGCATCGGCGACGCCAGCGGCATGTTCCCCATCGACATCACCGCCGGCGACTACGACGCCTCCCTGATCACCACATTCAATCGGATGGCTGCCGAGGCGGGTGTCCCGCTGGACCTGGCCACGGTGCTGCCCACCGTAAAGAGAGCCGGTAGCAAGGCCGGCGAACTTACCGCCGCCGGTGCCCGGCTTCTCGACCCCGCCGGCCAGCTGCAGAGCGGTGTGCCCATGTGCCCACCCGAAGGTGACGCCGGTACCGGCATGGTCGCCACCAACTCCGTCGCACCCCGCACCGGCAACGTCAGCGCTGGAACCAGCATCTTCGCCATGGTCGTGCTCGAGCACGAGCTGAGTCGTCGACACCGCGAACTTGATCTGGTGACGACCCCGGCCGGTGACCTTGTGGCGATGGTGCACTGCAACAACGGCGCCAGCGAGCTCAATGCGTGGGTGGGTCTCTTCGCCGAGTTCGCTCAGCTTCTGGGCAGCGACGCGAGCAGCGCGACGATCTTCAAGACCCTGTTCACTGTCGCCCTGGACGGCACACCGGACTGCGGCGGCATGCTGGCCTACAACTACCTGGCCGGCGAGCCGATTACCGACCTGGAAGAAGGCCGGCCGCTGTTCCTACGCTCCCCCGAGAGCGGATTCAACCTGGCCACGTTCATGCGGACACACCTCTTCGCGTCGCTGGCCACCCTGCGGATCGGCATGGACATCCTGCAGAAGCACGAGCGGGTGCCGCTGGACGAGATGTTCGCCCACGGAGGACTCTTCAAGACCCCCGGCGTCGCGCAACGTCTCCTGGCCGCCGCCATCGACACCCCCGTCACCGTCGGTGCCGTCGCTGCCGAAGGCGGCGCCTGGGGCATCGCAGTTCTCGCCGCCTTCACCGCCGCCAACCGCGGCCACACGCTGGCCCACTATCTGGCCACCGAGGTCTTCGCCGACGCCGATCTCCACACCATCGAACCCGACCCCAGCGACGTCGCCGGCTTCAACACCTTCATGCGGCGCTACATCACCGCCCTACCCGTCCAGCTCGCCGCCATTCAGCACGCCTAGTCCTCAATCAACCGCCGGTCCTCACCTGATCCCCAGTCCACAGCAGACCCCAGTCCACAGCAGATACCCCACCAGGAGAACCAACGTGAACACCTCCCTGCGAGCACTCAGCGACGCCGGCGTCTCCATTTGGCTTGACGACCTGTCCAGGCAGCGGCTCGCCACCGGCAATCTTGCCGCCCTTGTCGCCGACTACAACGTCACCGGCGTGACCACCAACCCGACCATCTTCGCGGCCGCCCTCGACTCACGAGACCACTACACCGCCCAGCTGAGCGATCTGGCCGCCGCCGGCGTCGACGCCGACCAGGCCATCCGCACCATGACCACCGATGACGTCCGCGCCGCCTGCGACGTGCTGGCCGAGGTTTACACCGCCACCGCCGGACGTGACGGCCGGGTGTCCATCGAAGTCGACCCGCGTCTGGCCTTCGACACCGACGCCACCGTCGCCAACGCCATCGATCTGTGGAAGACCGTCGAACGGCCCAACGCGATGATCAAGATTCCCGCCACCGAGGCAGGGTTGCCTGCCATCACCGCGGTACTCGCTCAAGGCATCAGCGTCAACGTCACCTTGATCTTCGGGCTCCACCGATACCGCGCGGTGATCGACGCCTACCTGTCCGGTCTCGAGCAGGCCGCCGCGAACGGCCATGACCTCAGCGCCATCCACTCCGTGGCCTCGTTCTTCATCTCCCGCGTCGACACCGAGTTCGACGCCCGACTCACCGCCGTCGGCACCTCCGAGGCCCTCGCCCTCCGCGGACACGCCGCCATCGCCAACGCCCGCCTGGCCTATAACACCTTCACCGACGTCTTCGGAGCCGACCGGTTCACCGCACTCGCCATGAGGGGCGCCAACCGCCAACGCCCCCTGTGGGCGTCGACCGGCGTCAAGGACACCAGCTATCCCGACACGCGCTACGTCACTGACCTCGTCGCCGCCGACACCGTCAACACCATGCCGGAGAAGACACTGCTCGCCTTCGCCGACCACGGCACCTGCCACGGCGATCAGGTCAGCGGAAGCACCGCCGACGACCAGCAGGTGATCGACGACCTCGCCCGCCTGGGTGTCTCCTACGACGACGTCATCTCCACCCTCGAACGCGAGGGCGTGGGCAAGTTCATCGCCTCCTGGGAAGAACTCGTCGCCACCGTCGACCACGCCCTGCACGATGCCCACTGACGCTCGCAGCGGCGGACCCCATGGCACTCACCGGGAGCTCGCTGCGGACGAGCCCCTGGCCCGTCGACGGAAGGCCTCAGCATGCCGTACTTAGCATGCCGTACTCAGCGTGGCGACCGATCAGCCAGCGCGCTTCGCCGCCCCGATCAGCAACCTCTAGGAGCAACCGCCGTGACCACTGCCCCGGACCGAGCAGCCCCCCCGTCCGCCGAAGCGCCAGCCCACACCATGAGGGAGGCGGACAGTGATTGGCGCGACCAGGCGGCCTGCACAACGACAGACCCAGAGCTCTTCTTCCCCGTCGGCACCACCGGACCTGCACTCGCCCAGACCGCAGAGGCCCAGCACATCTGTCGCGGCTGTCCTGTCCGCAGCGCCTGCCTGGAGTGGGCGATGCAGACCGGCGCCGACTTCGGCATCTGGGGAGGCCTCGCCGAAGACGAACGACGAGCCCTCCAGCGCAGGCAGCGACGCACCAGCCGGAACGCAACAGACGCAACCCGCCAGGGGGCCGCCAGAGACCGCAGCCTCCGCGCCCTGGATGCCGCCATCAACCACGCCCGCGGCAGCCCTCACCCGGGCACATCGACAGGTTCCGGCCGCGGCCTAGATCCCGCCGTATCGACTGGTTCCGAAGAAGGGAGGTCGCATCCCTGAGACTCATGCAGCCGTCGTCCACCAGGTCCCGCGATCACCGGCTCGAGACCATCCACCGTCCCCCAACCCAACGCCCATGGATCCGCCAACCGTCAGAGAGGACAGGTCTATCCCATGAACGTCCACGACCCCACACCTTCTAAAACCCGCACCGCCCCCACACAGACCGACAACAGCCGCCGCCGGCCAGCCACGAGCAGCACAGGGGAGACACGATGAGCGCCGAGCAGGCAGCGCAAGAAGAGGCCCGACCGCTTCCGACCGGCGAGCTGGCGTTCTCAGCCCGAGGCGTCAAGAAGCACTACCCGGGGGTCAAGGCCCTCGACGGCGTCGATCTCGACGGCTACGCCGGCAGCGTCCTCGGCGTGTGCGGCGCCAACGGCGCCGGGAAATCCACCTTCGCGAAGCTGCTGGCCGGCGTCGACACCCTGACCGACGGCGAGATCACCATCACCGGACATCCGCATCCGGTCCGCAACGCCGCCGAGGCCGAGCAGGCCGGTGTGTTGATGATGCACCAGGAGCCGTTGATCATCGACGACTTCACCGTCGGGGAGAACGTGTGGCTCTACAAGCTACGCGAAGGCAAGGACATCCGTCCCTGGGCGCAGAAGATCGACACCAACAACGCCGAGACCCGCAAGGTCCTCCAAGGAGTCGGGCTGGGTCACTTGTCCACCCGGCAGCTGGCCCGTGACCTGGGACCGGGTCAACGCCAGATGCTCTCGCTCAGCCGCGCCGCAGTGACCACCCACAAGATCATGATCTTGGACGAGACGACCGCCTCCACCAGCGAGGAGCACTTCAACGACATCCTCCACCTGGTCGAGCGAGAGAAGAACGCCGGCACCTCGATCATCTTCGTCTCCCACCGGTTGAACGAGGTCTTCGCCATGTGCGACCGGATAGCGGTGCTCCGCGGCGGCAAGCTGATCAAGACGTTGAATGCCGCCGACACCAACGCCGACGAGATCACCTCGTTGATGATCGGTCAGGCGCTCAAGGCGCTGGCCCGGCCGGCACCGGTCCAGTCCGAACCGGGGCGGGTGCCGGTCCTGTCGGTCACCGACATCCACGGCGGTGGCGCGCACGGTGTGTCGTTGGACGTCAACCCCGGCGAGATCGTCGGACTCTACGGGCTGGTGGGCAGCGGCCGGTCGTCGGTGGCCCGGACCATCACCGGGCAGCGTCCGGCCGTGTCCGGGTCGATCAAGCTCCACGGACAGGAGGTGAACCTGCCCACCCCGACGGCGGGGGTGGCGAAGAAGATCGCGTATCTGACCGAGGACCGCCGCCTGGAGGGCTTCGTCAAGGACTTCGACAACGGCCAGAACATGAGCCTGGTCGTGCTGCCGAAGATGGCCAAGGCCGGTGTGGTCGACGCGGGGGCGGAGAAGAAGCGCGTTCGTGAGCTGATCGGGGAGTACCAGGTCAAGGGTGGCACCAAGACCTACACCAGCACGTTGAGCGGCGGCAACCAGCAGAAGGTGGTGGTCGCCAAGTGGCTGGAGACCGATCCCGACTTTGTGGTCCTGGACGAACCGACGAAAGGCATCGACGTCGGCGCCCGCGCCAACATCTACGAGATCATCCACGCTGTCGCCGCCCGCGGCAAAGGCGTGCTCGTCGTCTCCAGCGAAGCCGAAGAGCTGCTGTCGCTCTGCCACCGCATCCTGGTCATGCGCAACGGCCAGATCGTCGCCGAGTTCGACCCCGACCACGCTGACACCGACGACCTCATCCGCACCGCCCTCACCCACCAAGACTGAGCGACCTCATGAACACCCGCCAGCCCATCCCGGCCCGGGCCATCCCGGCCGGGCCCACCGCACCCCACCCCCATCCCGTTTTCTGAGCGAAGGAGCTCCACCATGTCGACAAGCACCACTGCACCACCCCCGGCGGTCCACCACTACGAGGAGGACACCTCCCGTGGTGGCCAGTTCATCGGCTGGCTGAAGAGCCAGTACGCCCTCTACATCCTCGTCGCCCTGCTGATCGTGGCCACCATCACCCGCGGCACGGTCTTCTGGGGTAGCACCAACCTGACCAACCTGCTGCTGCAGATGTCGATCATCGGCGTCGTCGTGCTCGCTGAGCTGATCATCGTGCTCACCGGCGGCATCGACATCTCCGTCGGCTCCGCGCTCGGCCTGGCTGCCGTCGTGGCGGCCGGCCTGTTCGGCGGTCCGTCGGTGTTCCTGGCCCTGATCGTGGCCGTGGTCATCGGCGGTGCCGTCGGGGCCATCAACGGCTGGCTGGTCGCCTTCCGGGGGCTGGAGCCTTTCATCGTCACCCTGGGCATGCTCGCCCTGGCCCGTGGTCTGGTGTACGCCTACGGCAACGGCATCCCGATCACCCCGGCCGCGGCCCCGGCGTTCGCCGAGTTCGGTCAGACCACGTTTCTCGGGATCCCGGTGCTCGCCCTGATCTGGCTGGCGATGGTCGCCCTGATCGCGTTCCTGCTCTACCGCACCGTGTGGGGCCGCCGCGTCTACGCCATCGGCTCCAACATCGAAGCCGCCCGCGCCTCGGGCATCCCGGTCAAGACCACCTTGTGGTCGGTCTACATCCTGGCCGGGTTGCTCGTCGGGCTGGGCGGCTGGATGTTCCTGGCCCGGTTCGCCTCGGGTACGTCCACCGCCGGCAACCTGCTCGAGCTGGAAGCCATCGCCGCCGTCGTGATCGGCGGCGCCGCCCTGTCCGGTGGCAAAGGCAAGGTGTTCGGGGCCGTCGTCGGCACCATCATCTTCGCCGTCATCGCCAACCTGCTGTCTCTGCTGAACGTCTCCACATTCCTCCAAGACGCCTTCCGCGGCGCCCTGATCCTGGTCGCCGTCACGGTCGCCACCGTGCACTTCACCCGCAAGCGGAAGACGCCGACCACGCCCCCGGTCGCCCAGTAACCAGCGCATGACTCAACGGAGATCCTCATGACAACACTCAATCGACGACGGACGTCGCTCAGCGCCGCCGCAGCAGCTCTGCTGATGCTGACTGCCTGCGGGCAGATCTATCCCTCCACCGAACCAGCCCAGGGCCCCGCCAACGGAGTCAAGGCCGCCACCGACCAGGTCGTCGTGGGCTTCGCGCAGCAGCAGCTGCAGGCCCCGTACTTCGCGGCCATGCAGGTGCGGGCGGAACAGATCGCGCAGGAGCAGGGCTTCACCCTGCTGTTCCAGGCCGCGAACAAGGATCCGGTCATCCAGATGAACCAGATGCAGGCGATGATCTCCCAGCGTGCCGACGTGCTGATCGTCAACGCCACCAGCGTCAAGGGCCAGAAGCCGATGATGACCCAGATCGCCTCCAAGATCCCGGTCACCTACATTGACACCTCCGTGCCCGGCACCGGGATGACCAGCGTCCAGTCCGACAACCTGACCATCGGCCGCGAATCGGGCAAGATCACGGCCAAACGGTTCCTCGACGCCGGCAAGAAGAGCATCAAAATGGTCATCCTGACCGGACCAGCGACCGACGAGTTCGTCGGCCCCAACCGGCGACAAGGGTTCCTCGACGGACTCAAGGAAGGCGGACTGCCCTACGAGATCAAGGCCGAGCAGTCCGGGGACTACCAGCAGGACAAGGGTCAGGTGGCGGCGGAGAACATGCTGGCCGGCAACCCCGACATCAACCTGATCCTCGGTCTCAACGACTCGATGGCCCTGGGTGCCTACAACGTCGTCAGCGCTAAGGCGCAGTACAAGGACGTCTACGTCGCCGCCTCCGCCGACGGTCAGAAGGAGGCGCTGGCGCTGATCAAGGAGGGTGGTTGCGACGGGCGCTACATCTCCACCGGCCTCAACTCACCCTCGCTCGCCGCGGAGGAGGCGTTGAAGATCTCGATCGACGTGGCGACCGGCAAGAAGAAGCCCGCCGACTACCCGAAGGAGTCGTTCACCAAGGCGGTCGGCATCGGCTGCGACAACATCGAGGAGTACTACGACCCGAACAGCGTCTTCTAGTCCGCGACCCAGCGTCGCCCCTTCATCGGGCAGCGCACACTGACAGACAGCGGAGCTCGCCGACAGGACCTTCCCAGTTAAGTTCGGCGACCTCAACCCGTCGGCAACCCGCCAGCCTCCTGCCCAAGAGGTCAGGAGGCTGGTGCGCCGGCCGGGGGCATATCACGCTGACCGCCCAACCGAGGGAGTGTCCTGCGAAGGTGTTTCCGGCCTGACCAACCCGCGGCGAGCGGATCCACATTCGTGCACAACTCGAGTTGGGAGACGAAGTCACACGCCGGCGTCCACGACTCGCTATCTCATATTCCCATTCAATTCGATTCGGTCCCGAAGGAGTGTGTCTAATGCGCCACGATGTTGACAGAAACGTCGCAGACGGAACGACATCCACAAACGCTGCTGAGCTCGTAGCTGCGATCCGCGGCGAGGTCGCTCGCCTGCATGCTGAACTGCCGCGCTGGGGCCTGGTTGTGTGGACAGCTGGAAATGTTTCGGCCCGAATCCCGGACGCTGACCTTTTCGTAGTCAAACCGTCCGGGGTCGGCTACCACGAACTGACCCCTGACTCCATGGTGATCTGCGACCTCGACGGTAATCTCGTCGACGGTGACCGGTCACCCTCATCCGACACCGCTGCCCACGCCTACGTGTACAAGCACATGCCGGGCGTGGGCGGCGTAGTGCACACCCACTCGACCTACGCCACCGCCTGGGCCGCGCGGGGCGAGCCGATCCCGTGCGTCCTCACGATGATGGCGGATGAGTTCGGCGGAGAAATCCCCGTCGGTCCCTTCGCTTTGATCGGGGACGATTCCATCGGCCGAGGCATCGTCGACACGTTGCGCGGGCACCGTTCCTCGGCGGTTCTGATGCGCAGCCACGGGCCGTTCACCATAGGTCCGACACCCAAGGCGGCGGTTAAAGCCGCTGTGATGTGCGAGGAGGTTGCCCGGACTGTGCACATCGCCCGCCAGCTGGGCGACCCGCCACCCATCGACCAGTCCGACATTGATTCGCTGTACGCCCGCTACCAGAACATCTACGGCCAGAAAGAAGGCAAGAGAGCATGACCGACCGCCCGTCGAAGCAACTATCGAAGCAAGTTGTCTGGTGCCACACCGGCAGCCAGGGTCGCTATGGGCCCGAGACCCGCTCCCCGGTTGGACAGCAATGCCGCGCCCTCGTCGACGACCTCAACGCAATGGGCGCTCTGCCGCTGCCGGTGGAGTGGCAGCCGATGGTCGCTATCTGTCCTCGAGGAGGCAATCAGCCTCCCCGGCTCTCGGCTCTACAGCCGCCGCATCGTCGACCTTGGCGGCACCCCGGTGCTGCTCGCGTTCCGAACGACAGATGACACCGAAGCATTCCTCGGCGGAGTGATCGGACCAGATCGTCGTCACCGTCGAGAACGGCATGCCGGCCCTCGTCGACGCGAAGTGGTGCGCTGAGCATGCCGTGCCGGAGCGCCCCTGGCCAGAAGCGCCGCGAGCCGCGAGGCGCGCGGTCGGCACCGGAGGAGAGTGCCGGTGGTGGGTCGACTACCGGGACGGTTGGTCTCCTCTCCGATTCGGTCTGTGGCGGTTCGCAGCGCCTCCCGGGCTTCCGCAGCGAGTTGTAGGACGACGTCTGCTGCTGGGCTCGGTTGAGCGAGTGGATAGGCCTGTCCCGCCCAGAGGTGGAACCCGTCGGGGTCGTTGGCGGCTCGGGCGGCGGCCCTGAGCGGGGCGGTCAGGTGGTGGATCTCGGGGTAGGCGCTGGGCGCGTGCGGTGTGTGCTCACGGAGAAAGCGGTTACTGATCCCTCGGGCGGTACGGCCGGTGAAGGCCCGGGTCAGCACGGTTGGCATGTCGCCGCGGCGAACGATGCCACGGTGAGCTTGGCTGGTGCCCGCTTCTGGGCACACGAGGAACGCGGTTCCCACTTGGGCCGCGGCGGCGCCGGCGGCCAGCACGGCCGCGATCGCTCGACCAGTGCTCAATCCACCGGTGCCGATCAGCGGTAGCACCTCGCCAACCTCGGCGTAGATCAGTTGCAGCAGGGCGAGGAGACCGAGGTCCCCGGGCTGGGCGTCGTCGAAGCTGCCCCGGTGCCCGCCCGCCTCCACTCCCTGAACGATGAGACCGTCCACGCCGGCGAGTTGGGCGGCTTGGGCCTCCTCGACCCTCGTCACGGTGACCCAGACCGCCGATCCGGCGTCGTGCAGCTGGACCACCTCAGCCGAGGAAGGACAACCGAAGGTGGTGGAGACGACCGGCACCTGCTCGGCGCACAGCAGCTCCAACTTGGCCTCGTAGGAGTCGTCGTCCCAGAGGACGCCCAAGGGTGACACCGCGCCGGTCAGCCTCCTCGCGCAGCCGATCGGCATAGGCTCCGACGTCTGCTGCACCGGCGCCGTGCCCGGGTGGCGAGAACAGATTGACCCCGTATGGTGCCGGCCCATCCAGCAGCGAGCGGATCTCCTGCAGCTCGCGCTGCACCGCCTCCACCGACTTGTAGCCGGCGGCCAGGAAGCCCAGGCCGCCAGCGGTCGAGACCGCGGCTGCCAATGCGGGCGTCGACGGACCACCGGCCATCGGCGCCTCAATGATGGGATGCCTCATCGCTGTCAGACTGAATCGACCCATGCCGACAGCCTGCTCGCCAGCACAGAAGCACCATGCGACGGGTCACGACGGGCTCGCCACGTCGTCCCGCGGACCCTTCTGCAGCGGCACAGCCTGTTCTCAGTGAACGGTCGGCTACTGCGTGCTCCGCACGACGGTCGATGACCGCTCCCGTTATTGCGTGATGGGAAAGGTGGCGGAGCGGGCCAGCGGCCGGGTGGTGTGCGTCGCGCGGCTTCGCTGCGCACCCTCGCCGAGGATGACGATTTCGTCGGTGCCTTCCGGTCTGGCGTCTGCGAGGATTGGCCTGGACAAGGGGGTCAGTCATGGTGCGTTTGTTGCTGGTCGCCAACAAGACGCTGGCCAGCGGAGAAGTGTCTAGCTTCGTCCGGGAGCGGATGGCCAAGGACGACAACTGCCAGTTCACGCTGCTCGTACCCGCCACCCCGCACGGAGGCCAGCCGGGGTCCCGGATGGCTAACGAGATCGCCAACGCGGGCTCCGGCGCACGGGTATCGGACGCGACCGAGGGTATGGACGATTGGGAATACGCGCGCAGTCGCCTGGAGTACGGGCTTAGTATTCTGCGCACGCTTGGCGCGACCGTGGACGGCGAGGTGGGCGACGCCAACCCAGCCAAAGCCATTACCGAGATCCTGAAGCTCAAGACCTTCGACGAGGTCGTCCTGTCCACGCTGCCAAAGGGCATCTCGCGCTGGCTGGGTCTGGACGTCCCGCACCAGATCCAGCGCCGATTCCACGTCCCAGTGACGGTGATCAAGGTCCAGAGCGTTCCCAGTTAGTCAGTCGCCGCTGTCGTGGAGTTGTCCTATAGACGGTCCGCTTCTACGACTGGGACCGCACCCGTGCCGAGGCCCGCTGGATGACCGCCTGGGACACCACCGTGGACGACGTCGACGCGTGTATCAAGGTCATCCGCGAGGAACTCACGAACTCTCCCTGAGCCGCCTCTAACCGACCGCTCAGTCTGTCGGGGTGGCTTGGGAACCCCCGCGCCTGATGTTGCGTCCGGACTTATCGATCCGCGTGGTAGCGGCAGCCAGTCCGCTCGCGATTGGCACTAGCCGTTCTCAAGGAAGGGACCGCCTACGGCGACCGCATCGGTGTCGTAAGAGCCGAACTTTTCAGCGGCAGAAGCCGCGAGTGCCTGCAGGACCGGTGACCTTTCTGTGCCTAGTTGAGCGGTCGGGGTGCGCCAGCTTGGGAACTCAGGGGCGATCTCGGCTGGTCGACGCTCACGGAGAGCGCCGTGGGTCGCCGTCAACCCGAGGCTGGCAGCAGCGTGCCGATCATGGCGTCGGTGATGAATGCCGCGACTCGGTGTATGGGCCAGCCGCGTTGGACGACCAAGACTTCGTACTGCTCTGGGGCGGTGAGTGCCCAGAGGATGTCGCGTGCCTCATCGACGCTCAGGCCGGCTCGGAGGGTCCCACGTTGAGCCAGATCGCCCGCGAATGCCGACATGCCGACCAACCGTTCGTCCTGGACGGTCTGCCAGAGTGCTCGTGCTTCGGCATCCACGGTGGCAGCGGTCCGTAGCAGGAGTTGCAGGGGAACTTGGCGTGGCCATGAGTCAGCCACATGTTGTCCGTAGCGCTCGAAGACCTTGCGGGGGTCGGGCTCGGCGCGGAGCTGGGCGACCAGAGGGCGTGCAAGCATCGGGACGGCGGCGTGGTCTCCGACGATTGCGACATCGAGAACCGCTTTCAGCACTGCCGGCTTGTTGCCGATGGACTTGTAGATCGTTTCGACCGAGACGCCGGCGTCGGCGGCGATGGCGGCCATGGTGGTGCCGACGTAGCCGTGCTGCACGAACAGCTGGTGGGCATGGCGAAGGATGGCTTCGCGGTTGCGAAGCGCTTGATCGCGGCGGCTGGTGGCGTTGTACCGGCGGCGAGGGTTGACGGGACGCATCATTCCACTCCATACTACTTGTATTCGATACAATCTAACTGTATCTGAAGCGAGAGGAACTAGCGATGCCCTACGCCTATTACTACGACGTGCCCTCCACACCGGAGATGTACCGCGCCGTCACTGCCGAGATCGGCGACCAGCGGCCGGTCGGGCTGATCAGCCATCTGGTCGTGCACGTGAGCGGTGGGCTGCGGCACTACGGTGTCTGGGAACGCAGCACCGACTGGGAGCAGTACCGCGACGACGTCATCCGGCCGGCAGTGGCTCGAGTGCTTCAGCGGATAGGGATCGCCGAGCCTTCGCCGCCCGACGAACATCCACTCGCCGTCATCGACGTCCAGACCGGCTGAACCGCTGTGTCGTCCGATCATCTTGACCCGTCCCAGATCATGCAGCTGGGTGAGGGTTTCATGGCCTCCAAGACGCTGCTGTCGGCGATCGAGCTGGAGCTGTTCACCCACCTGGCCTCAACCGCGTTGACGGCGAGCCAGATCAGAGACCGGTTGGGCCTGCACCCCCGGGCTGTTCCCGACTTCCCCGATGCCTTGCTTGCGCGGGGGATGCTGACCCGCGACGGCGACGGCCCGGAGGCTCGCTACGCGAACACCCCGGAGACGGCAGCATTCCTCGACAAGGCCAGCCCGACCTATATCGGCGGTGTGCTGGAGATGTGCAACGCCCGGCTGTACCGGTTCTGGGGGGACCTCACTGAGGCGTTGAAGACAGGTCAGCCGCAGAACGAGGTCAAGCACACCGGTCGGCCGATGTTCGACCAGCTGTACAGCGACCCCGCTCGTCTGCAGCAGTTCATGAACGCCATGACCGGTGCATCGATGAGCGGTTTCTACGCCCTGGCCGAGGCGTTCGACTTCTCCAAGCATCAGACTCTGTGCGATGTGGGCGGCGCAACGGGTCAGCTGGCGGTGATCCTTGCCCGCCGGCATCGGCACCTTCGCTGCACGACTTTCGACCTGCCGGTGGTCGAACCGCTGGCCCGGGACACCATCGAGGCTGCCGAACTGACCGACCGGGTGACCGCCACCTCCGGGAACTTCTTCACCGATCCGCTGCCCGCGGCGGAGGTGATCACGATGGGCATGATCCTGCACGACTGGAACCTCGAACAGAAGCTGCACCTAATCCAGGCCGCCTACGACGCCCTTCCACCCGGAGGGGTGTTCATCTGCATCGAGCCGCTGATCGACGACGCCCGCCGCTTCGACGCCTTCGCCTTGTCGATGTCTTTGAACATGTTGATCGAGTTCGGCGACGCGTTCGGCTTCACCGCCGCCGACCTCACCGACTGGTGCACCACGATCGGGTTCGAGCGGGTCGACATCCTGCCGCTCGCCGGACCGATGACCGCCGGGATCGCCCACAAGGCGAGCGCAGCATGAGCGAGGAACATCGAGACGACCCGACCGACGCATCATCGCGGCGACAACTCATGATCACGGTCACGGTCTACGACTTTGCCTCGGGGCGGCGCTGATGGACACCGATGGGCTCGACCTGGCTGTCCGGGCGTCGGGTTTCACCGGTGTCGTGGTCGTCCGTCACGCCGGCGCGACCGTCTTCGGTGAGGCGTACGGATACGCCACTCCTCGCTGGCAGATCCCGAACACCGTCGACACGCGCTTCGACACGGCATCGATCACCAAATTGTTCACCAGCGTGGCTGTGCTGCAGCAGGTCGGTGCCGGCCGCCTCGACCTGGACGCCTCGATCCACTCCTACGTCGACCTGTCGGGGACGACCATCTCCGAGGCAGTCACGCTGCGACAGCTGCTCACCCACACCAGCGGGATCGCCGACGACGCCGACGAAGAAGCCGGTGAGGTCTACGCCGACCTGTTCGTGGACCAGCCGTGCTACGCGCTGATGGAGACCGCTGACTTCCTCCCCCAGTTCGCGCACAAACCGGCGCTGGCCGAGCCCGGCTCGCAAGCCCGGTACTGCAACGCCAGCTACGTCCTGGCCGGGCTCGCGCTGGAACGGGTCGTCGACGAGTCCTACCGGTCCTACGTCACCAAGCAGGTCCTCCAGCGGGCAGGCATGACCACAGCCGGCTTCTTCGACCGCCGAGACGCCGTGCCCGATGTGGCCGAAGGCTGGGACCCGGTCGACGGCGGGTGGCGCTCGAACATCTTCAGCTACCCGCCGATCGGATCGCCCGACGGCGGGGCCCACGCCACGGCCGGCGATCTCCTCCATTTCCTCGACGCGGTCCGTGCCGGGCAGCTCCTGACGGCCGAGCTCACGCAGGCCTTCCTGACCCCCCAGGTCGCGCGGGACGCTCAGATCCGGTACGGCTTCGGCCTGGAGTTCCGCCGATCAACGCTCTACAAGGAAGGCAGCAACGCCGGCGTCAGTGCCCTCCTCACCCGGTACGGCCAGGCTGACATCGATGCCGTCGTGCTGTCCAACACTGATGGTGCCGCATGGCCGGTCATGGCCGAACTCAACCGACGCTTCGAGTCCTGATCGCTTCCAGCAAGAACGCCGGCGCAGCGACAATCGTCACGCAGGAGGTCCTCAATCGGAGCGGTGCCTGGCTCACAAGAGAGCAGCACGTACCCGATGCAGCAGTGTCGGCCAGGGTCGCGCGGTCAAGGTAGGTACACCGACTCGTTCGCACTCCAGCCGTAGCGCCTCACCGAGCAACCAGCTGACGTGCGCTCTGACGGTCATGTCGCCGCCGGTTTGCTCGCGCAGGCTGAGGTTGGCGGAGATCTGCTCCTCCTCGGGCTCGAAAAGGAAGACCCCACGCACCCGGCCAGCGGCCGGGATGATGCCGAACCGGTCCTGAGTCACCAATCGCGGCAGCAGATAGTCGCCCTCAAGAACAATCGGCAGGGCGGTGTCGAGGTGGTTCGCCACGACCGCTTCGGCCGCCGGATGCAGCTGTTTGCGAACTGCCTGCGTGAGGTCGACGATCTGCTGCGGCGTCCACGACATGGCCTCTGGATGGGTATCCCAGTAGTGCAGCGTCGGCTGCTGGTCCGGCGTGGTCATCGCCTTGACCGCCTCAACGACATCGTCGAACTCGGTGATACCGACGCCGTAATGGTTGGCCAAGCGGTAGCCGATGCTGGTCTTTCCGGTGCCGGAGCCACCACCAATGAGCAGCACCTCCCATCGACGCTCTTCCATGGGCACCGTCAGCCTTCCTACTTGAGCCGTCACCGGTGATGGTGGCGCGCTGGGCAAACAAGGGATCCACACTCGCGACGGCACCAATCATGGAGGTCAAGCGTGTTACCGCTAAACGGTGGTGGAGCGCAGCCTGTGACACAGCCCCTGCCCATCGCCCGGTGCCCGCAAGCGGGTCGGCTTGTGCGCAGGCAGACCGCCGTCAGGGTGCGCTAGAAGATGCCGCGAGCACGGTCAGCGGTCAATTTGGCCGGTCGATGAGTAACGTGTGTGGGCGTCACTGATTGTCCAGATCGATGGACCGCCGATGGTCGGGCGGTTCATCGTCGCCAACCAAGTCCCTGATGCCTCAGTCGCGGCGTCCTGGAACGTTGTGAATCTCGTACTCATGGCACTGTCTCGTACCTGGGGTCCGCACCCTGCGACACCTTGCGCAGAGAGAGGTTCTTCCGCCACCGCTGAGTACACCGGGGGCCCTCTTGTCGGTGCCTTCGACTCTCAGGTTTCGCTACCGAGTTCGCGGCTAGCCGGTATCCAAGCCTGCGATTGCTGGCCCGACACCCCGAGCGCAGGTCTCTCGGCTGTTCCACCGGTCGCGAGTGCCGCCGGGCCCGATGTCCAGCAGCTCTTCGGCCTCATCGCCGGCAGTCAAACCTGGGTCGACATGGCACTCGGCTTCACCGACGCCAGCACGCTCGACGCGTTGGATGGTGACACCCGCTTCAAGGTCGAGAAGGGCGGCTGCTTCGAGTTCTGATAGGTAGGGCTGCGGCGTTCGCCGGGGTCGACTCGAGGCGAGCGCGCACGGTCACGGTCGACATCCAACGATGGCGCAACTTCATTGGCTGAATGTGCATGGGAGGGAGGAACCAAATTCACGGCGCGACTTTCCGCTGACAACCGTGTGGAGCCGAGGCGGTGACCCAGAATCGTTCCTGGCACGCAACGCATCGGTCTCGGCAGGTGGTCGCATGAACGGTGATCCGCAGGAGGTGGGTTGCGGCCTGCCCCTGGGTCGCTCCGGGGTGGCGCTACCGAGTTGGGAACGCTCCGAGCACGTTCGCGTGAAGTCGCGGGCTGGACACGAAGAAGGGTCGGCGACGACGGATACCAGCTCGGCCCCGGCGTCAGGCTTCAGCGTGCGACGGCTGTGGCCGCATTCCAGCTCCGATGCCGCTCGCGATGACCGACGAAACATTGGGCGGCGAGAATCGACTTCTTTGCCGTGACCACGTCATCGCCGGATGTGCCGCCACCGGGGGTCGTGGCGGCTCGAGATGACGCACCCGCGCTCCGGCAAGCGTGGATGGATCGGCTGCGGATCACGGTGATCACCGGAGTGATCATCGTGCACGCTTCGACCACCTATGTGGTGCCCGTCGGCGCCTCCTACGAGGAACGAACGACCAACACGGTGACGATCGCCCTGATCACTGTGCCGATGGTCACCGCGCTGCTGTTCGGGCTTGGACCGCTCTTCTTGCTGGCCGGCTGGTTGTCGGCCACGTCGATTCGAAATCACGGTGCCAGCAGATATCTACGAGGCCGACTAATCCGGCTGGGTGCTCCGATCGCCATCTACGTGCTTGTCCTCGGGCCGAGCGCGGACTACCTCGGAGCCCGAGCAACTGGCACGGCTGGATCCTGGACGCAGTTCTTCCACGAGTCGATGCGCGAGCCGGATGTCGGGCCCGTTTGGTTCCTCGTGGCGCTACTGACGTTCTCTCTCCTGTACGGGGTGTTCCGGTGGCTGCGCCCACCTCACCAGTTGACGCCGCGGCCGCTACGCATGTCGGTGCTGATCGCATGGGCTCTTGCGATCGGAACCGCGAACTTCCTCGTTTGGCTGCATTGGGGTTATGCCGAGCCCAGCCTCTGGAACGCGACCTGGGCGCATTGGCCGCAGGCGGCCGGCCTTTTCCTGCTCGGCACCCTTGCACCGGAACGCGGCTGGCTCCACCCGATCGCAAGCAACCTCAGCGGCGCCTGCTCGCGGGTGATGGGTGGGGGTTTCTTGGCCCTCGTCGCCGTCGCCGCCGCCGCGACCGCCAGCGGCCTTGACTACCGAGAATTGACCGGCGGATGGCATTGGCTGACGGGAGCGTTTGCCATCCTGGTGGGACTTCTTGCCGTCACGCTGTCCGTTTGGGTCGTCAGCGCCTACCAACGGCGTTGGGACGCACCTTTGTCGAACCTCAGCGCGGGTTTGGCGCGCTGGTCCTACGCCGCCTATCTGATGCATCAGCTCCTTCTCACGATGCTGGCCGTCTCGCTGCGCTCCTGGCCCTGGCCTCCAGAGGCGAAGTTCGTGGTGCTGATCATCATCGGAGTACCACTCAGCTACCTCGCCGCTCGACAACTCACTCGTCTGCGGTACGTGAACCGCATCCTGTAGAGCGCGACGATCGCGACCGCCTTCCCGACGGCTGGATCTAGCCGCTGATGGTGGAACGGATTCAGATGCGGCCACCTCAGCGCTGACCCCCTTGTGTGACTCTGACCCCACCGTCCACCCCGTCCGCCGATTGGCCGATGTCACCCGGTGTGATGCGCTCAACGGACCTCCTACGGCGACGGACTGCTGTCCAGGCCGCCGCGGACGCTGACCTCTTCGGGGTCGACGCCCTCGAGACCCAGTTAGGCGGAAACGGTTTCGTCGAGCCAGTCGTACAGCACCGCATTGGAGTAGGCGATGTTGTCGAGTTGGCAGTGGCTCGACCCGCCCTCTTCCCGAGTGAAAATGTGCCCGGTGACGGGGCCGCCAGCCTGGGTCAAGAAAGCCTCGTACTGCCGCATCGGCTCGGGACCTTCTCCCGCTCCGACCATGCCAAGGGTTGGACTAGTGACTGTGGCCGGATCCACCACGAACTTACGCAAGAAGCGAAACACCCCGACGAACGTCTTCTGGCCAAATCGAGCCATCAGCGCTCGGGTCAGATCCTTCATCGCCGGGGCCACCTGCGCGTCGGGAATCCCGGACAGCTGCTCGACGCCGAAATCATTCGCCTCGCCCAGCACCTGCTCAGGGTCAAAGCCCACGAAGGCCTGGTTGTAGGCGCGCAGATCGACGATCGGACTGTTCGCCACCACCGCGGCGAACCGGTGATCAGCAGCCGCTGCGCGCAACACGATGTAGCCACCGTGACTGATCCCCAACAACCCAATGCGCGCCTGATCGACACCAGGCAGCTCACCTGCCAAGTCAAGCCAAGGACTGATCCAACGTTCGGTATCAGGAACGAAGGCGGAATCCGGGTAGAAACGACGAGTGTCGGCCTGCCCAGGACCCGCGGCAAGCAACACGCTCCAGCCCCGCTCCAGGCCGTACAGCCCCGCCTGCAGATAACTCTCCTCCATCGTGCCGTCGAAGCCGCTCACAATGAGGAGCAGACGACCCGTCGCAGAGGCGTCGGGCGCCGGCAGGTACAAACCAGGGAGGTCGGCGCCATCAACGGTGCAGGTCAGCTCCGAGCACCGCTGCCCTCCGAGCGCCATCGCCTGAAGAAACGCCGCACGGGTGGCTTGACCCAGAGCCCGAGTCGACTCCGCCCCTGGCGCAGAGAAGTACTCCGCCGACCGGAAGCTGTTGCAGGCCTTCAGGTACTGGCCTCGGGCGCTGACCCTGTGACCGGACTTCTCACGCTGGTCAGCATCAGCCTACTGCCGCTCTGCCATCCGTTCGAACACCGAGGTCCAGCTGCCTTGTCCCTTGATACGGATCACGTCGCCGGCAGCCAAAATGTCCCCCACCGGAGCACCGCCGCTGGCCACCGAACCAAGCAGGCGAAGGAATTGGAAGTCCAGCTCCGGTTCGTCAAACCCTCGAACGCGAACCCCCGCACGGCTGATCTGTGAACTCACGATGCTCCTCTCCTGCGCCTTGTCCGATTCTCATGCCTCCGGACCGGGACCGGCAACGGCGACGACTCCGCCGACACCGGTTTCACTCACCTAGGCGCCGTGCGATCACTCGCAGGACAGTCCGCTTCCGGCACGCTCCCCTGCCCCGCAGAATGGAGGTCTTGCGAGAGGCCGCCAGGGCGGCCGCTCGACGACGATTAGCTGCGGCGCCGCGTTCACCGGCCTCACCATGGGTCCTGAACTGGCTGGGGTCTCGTGAGGCCTGAGCGGAGATGACACGATCAGGAGTGGAATCTGGATGCCGACGTACGGCATCCAGTCGGTGGCGTTCTAGCCGTCCTGATCTCGATCGGCGCCGCCGGCGCACGTTCGCTGCATACTTCACGCTTTGTTGGGGTCGACGGCTGATGAGCTCACGTCTCCATGCGTTCCACCCATTGCTCCGATAACTGGGCGGGTTCGTCGGTTGGACGTAGCAGCGCGTGTCGCGGCGGATGCGGCCGTCGTCGGTGAGCTCGCAGACCAAGACGACGTGCCAGACTTCACCGTCGAAGTCGTTGACGCCCTCGACCACCCACCCTTCGAGCCGATCACGCGCCGCAATCGGATCGTCCGGGCGTGGAAAACGCCCCTGCATGGCGCGCATGGCCTCACGGCCGCGAATCCGCTCGGCGGACTGTGGCATCTCCATCAAGTAGTCCTCGGCACGCACGCGATACTCAGCCTCCGGCGAGAGGCTCTGCGGACCGACGTACGCGAACAGCATCTCCAGCGCTTCGCGCATTGCTTCCGCATCGCTGCGCTCGACTGCGCGCCGAAGTAGCTCCTGTACCCGTGAGTCGTTCACCACAAGCTCCGTTCGCTGGCCGTCGCCGGCCTCCAACCTCCCCTCCCCGATTTGTCAGCGTGGACAGGATTCCTGGCTGATCACGGTCTGACTCCTCACAGTCCGTCCGCTTACGAGGATGCTGTCACCGCATGCCCGAGGCTGTGGAAGCGTTGCGCGGCTCTGTCTCGGCGCCAACGTTGCTCTGTTCTGGCGCCGCTGAGAACGTTCGTCGAGCCAGGACAGGAGGCGTTGATTCGTCATGTGGCGGACCACGGTATGCGTCGGCCAGCACCGCCGTGGCCGTGACACTGGAAGGATGCCAGGCATGTCCATCGCCTACAGGGGAGACGGCTCGGATCGTCCAGCGACCATCCCGCTGCCGCCGGCGCAGGCGCCGACGTTTCGCTTGTTTCGGATGCGCAAGCACTGGCGCTACGTCGGCGTCTGGAGTCCATCGGTGTCGATCTGCGCCGCGCGCGTCCGGGTCGGGCCACTGAGGCAGGAGTTCTGGGGACTTTGGCAGCGGGAGCCGGGGCAGCTGGCCGAGCACTCGCGACTGTGCCCGGGCCGGGTGCACGTGCGGCCGGACCGGCTCGAGGTCCGCGACCGGGGGACCACAATCGACCTGACGCTGGAGCCGAAGCCCGCCAGCGCCTTCGAGGTGGTGACTCCGGTCGGCCGCGCCTGGACCTGGACGCGCAAGCAGGTGGCCGCAGCGCGCGGCACGGCCACCGTTGAGGGTCAGCAGCTGCCGATCGACGGGATCGCCCTGCTGGAGGACAACGACGGCTATCACCCTCGGCTGACCCACTGGTGGTGGGCAGCCGGCGCCGGGAAGCTCACTGATGGCCGGACGGCGATGTGGAACGCTGTCGTCGGCCTGAACGACACGCTGCCGTACGTCGAGAACACCGTCTGGGTGGACGGCAGCCCCCAGCCGATTGGTCTCGTGACGATCGCCAAGAACCTGTCAACTGTCGCCTTCGATGACGGAAGCGCCTTGAGCTTCCACCAGGAGGCGGAGCGCGCGACGATGATCGACTTCTTCGTCGTCCGCTCTGCGTACCGGCAGCCGTTCGGCACCTTCACGGGCACGCTGCCCGGCGGGCTGCAACTGGCTGAAGGGTATGGGGTGATGGAGGATCACCGCGCCCTCTGGTGAGTCCACCGACGCGAAGACGGGCTGAGGCTCCGCGAACCTGAATTCCTCGATGCGCTAGGTCCATACCGGGTCGCCGGCCGCGGCCAGCGCGAGCAGGTTCGCCGTCGAATGCGGCTGCTCGCGCGGACGGGATGACGGGCTGCGAACCAGTCGCCAGGTACCCGCTGAACCTCCTACGGCGACGGTGTGCCCAGAGGCGACCCCAGGCCAACAGCTCGGGCGACCGGCTGAGCCCTGCCGGCCTCACCCTGCTGAGCCGCGATCCCCCGGCTTGACCAGACCTAACCTTGACTCCCCTCGGAAGAGAGACATAACTCAAGCTGGCTAGCGGAACTGACCAGCGACCGAGGGAGCGAGATAGCGGTTGCCGGACGGCACGGCCCGATCAGAAGCGACAAGCGTGTCGAGATGTTCGCGTGCCTCCACGGCCGGCCATCGGAAGGTCCGCGCCAGGTCGCGGGCAGAGGCGTCGAGAATCACGCCGATGAATCGGTCCGCAGCGGTCAGGTGGTCTCGTCCTCCGCCCACGTCGAACCTTCGACACGTCAGATCAAGGACAGTAGAAGGCCATCCGGAGACCTGTTCCTGGACCCCGGCGGTGGTGACCAGCAATTGGCGCTGCAGCTCGACCGCGGCACGCTGATACCGGCTGCGGTCGCCGATCAGAGCGCGAAGCGTCGCACTCGGCAGCGGTCCTTCGGCGAGAGCGGTGGCGATCTCGTGGGCCGTCGGCGACAGGTCAAAGTCCGCGTGGTCATCCGTCCCGCCGTACCCCGGGTAGAGGCACCGCAGGAGTGACGGCGACAGAAACGAGCCGCGGCCGGCGACGAAGTTGCCGTACCAGGCAAGGCCGCGGCGCGGTAACTCATCCTTCCACGCCCACACTCGCTGCTCGTCTGCGCCCATTCCCGTGACGAAGGGCTCGGCGTCCTCACCGGCCACTGCCTCCCACAATGACGGGACGAGCACACGCTCGGAGGGGAAGAGCAGAGCGAAGCCCACGTCGTCGACGAACGCCGCTGCACGGGTGATCGACCGGACCCGCCGCCCAGTCAGCAACCAACGCCGCCCCCGCGCCCTGCCGAGCGCCGTCTCACCGCTTGGCTCACGCGGCCTCGTCGACATCGACCCAGTCAAGCACCGACCGGGGACTGCTTCGGAAGTTCAAGATGTCGAGACACATCTGATGTCGGATTCACTAACCGAACTGTCTCGCTGACGGGTCCTCCTAGGAGACGCTGTCCCGCAGAGCCGACCCCTATCGGCGACGTCGGCTCGCCGTAGCCAGGAGAGGTTGTGCAAGTCGGTGTCATCACCGACGGTTTCTGAATCGAGGGGTCGCCGATGTGGCCCCGCGGTGGCGCTCGCTGCGTGGGTCGGCGAGCACAGCACCGCCGTCGGGGTAGCTCGGGGGACGGCTGTGGCTTCGACAGCGGTGGCCCCGCGTCGACGCAGATCGGTGCCATCATCGAGGACATGGACGCCCACGATCAGTTCGTGGCCGGCTCATCTGCCTTGGCAGGGGGCCGGTGGGCTGCGGCCCGTGACTGCTTCGAGTTGGCGTTGTCGCTGGAGGAGTCAGCCGACGCGCTTGACGGGTTGGCGCTGGCGGTTTGGTGGCTCAACGATCCGGATGTTGCTCTCGAGTTGCGGGCACGGGCGTTCGCGCGACTGCGTCACGATGGCCGCGACACAGAGGCGGCGGCTGTCGCGATCTGGCTGGCGCGTCAGCATCGCGGCCTGTTTCGGCGTGCGGAGATGGCGAACGGATGGCTGTCTCGGGCACGATCTCTGCTGACCAGCCTTCCTGACGAGGGCAGCCTGCGCGGATGGCTGATCCTGGCCGAGTCGGAGATCGGGCTCCCGCACGCAGGCGCCGCCGACGCGGCCGACCAAGCGCTGCGGATCGGGCGCGAGCACGGTGACCGGGATTTGGAAATCATGGCGCTGACCCGCCGAGGCGCCTGCATAGTCAGCGGCGGCGTCATCGCCGAGGGGCTGTCGGACCTGCACGAGGCGATGACCGCCGCGACCTCAGGCGAGGGCCATGACGTGCAATACGTCGGCGAAGCGCTGTGCACGCTGATGGAGGTCGCAGGACTCATCGGTGATCCGGGCGTGGTCGAGCCCTGGGCGACGTTCTTGGTCGGCTTCCGCTCGTCGTATGCGTTCGGGCCGCTGCTGCCCTTCGAGACCCAGTCGGCGACCGATCTCATCTCCGCGTTCTGCACCGGTTGCTGCGGAGGTGTGTTTCTCGTCACCGGGAGGCTCGACGCGGCCGAGAAACAGCTCGTCCGCGCGGTGTCACAAATGTCGAGGACGGGCCTGCGGCCGCGGTGCCTGCACCCGGTGGCCGACCTGGTTGCGCTGCGCGTCCTCCAGGGCCGCCTGGGGGAGGCAGAGGCACTGATCACCGGCTTCGAGAACGACCTCGACTGCGCCCCGTCCGCCGCGGCCCTCGACCTGGCCCTCGGCCGACCGGCCCGCGCCGTGGACCGGCTTGTGGCCGCCCTCGACGCCCTCGCGGAGACGCCCGTTCTCACGCTGCCGGCGCGCGCGCAGCTGGTCGATGCTGCCCTGGAGGCCGGCGACGCCGAGCTCGCACAGGACGCCGCGCGGCGTATCGCGGACCTCGCCGCCGCGACAGATACGGCGCTTCACCGCGCGCACCGCGACCACGCCGCCGGCAAGGTCGCGCTCGCTCGAGGCGGCGGCGAAGCCACCCGGCTGCTCCGCTCGGCGGCTCTGGGGTTCGCCCAGTCCGGTGGGCCACTGGCAGCGTGCCGGGCCCGGATGGACCTTGCCCGGTCGCTTGTCGAGAAGGACCGCGGCCTGGCCGCCACCGAGGCGCGCAGCGCCCTGCAGGCCTTCGACCGGATGGGCGCCACCACGGAGGCTGACCGGGCGGCGGCGTTCCTGCGCGGACTCGGCGTCAAGGGCCGGACCGGCCCACGTGACGGTAATCTGCTCAGCCGCCGCGAACAGGAGGTGCTCGGCCTCGTGTGCGAAGGCCTCTCAAACACGGAGATCGCCGAGCGGCTGTTCATCAGCAACCGGACCGCGGGCCACCACGTGAGCAACATCTTGACCAAGCTCGGGGTTCGCAGCCGCACCGAGGCAGCTGCGTTTGCGCTGCTCAACCTGCCCGCCGCCCAAACCCCGGCGTAACGGTGAGGAACGCGCGGGCCGTCCGGAAAACGGGAGCACAAATGGGCAACATGGCCCATGCTGACCCACCACTCGGAAGAGCATCCTGAACTCAGCACACCTGAAGTCGCAAGGAGGACTCATGGAAACCACCGAGAAGGGCGTCGTCCGACGCTTCTATGAGATCGTCGGCAGCGGCCGACCGGAGGACCTCGACGAGGTTTGCTCACCCGACCTCGTCGGCCACGCTGGCGCCGGGTCCAACCTGGCCGAGCTGAAGGCCGCCATCGGCAGCTTCCTGGCGCCGTTCCCCGGCCTGACTGCCGATGTCCGGTACCTGGTGCAGGAGGACGACCTGACCAGCTCCTGGGTCAGCTATACGGCCACCCACGAGGCCGACTTCGCAGGTGTCCCAGCCAGCGGCCGGCGGGTGAAGTTCGCCGAGTGGGACCTGTTCCGGGTCCGTGACGACAAGATCGTCGAGATCACCCAGTACTGCGACCTGTTCACGATCATGTCCCAGATCGGCGCGCTGCCCACCGCAGCGCCCGCCTGACAGGAAGGTGCGTGATGTCTCGGCCTGCCTGCTGGCGCTGCCCTGGTGGTCAGCGGGCTCGGCGGGGTCTCTGCCGCGACCGCGACGAGCAGCCGCGTCTGCGCAGTCGACACTCGCCAAGCACCAGATCCACGGGTCCGCCTGGAGCCAGGAGCTCCCCGGCTACCTGGCCAGGCATCGCGAGGTCTTTCAGGACTACGGGTACTGGTCATTCGGCGAACTCGCGTCCTACGCCGCGACCCAGGACCCGAACAACTGCGCGCCGAATCTGCAGTCGCCCACCACGCGGCGCCCTCGCGTCACGAACCGGTCCTCACGGGTTGCTATGGCGATGCAAGCGTGAGAGAGATGAACGGTCCCGGGAAACGCACATTCACAAAATCCACTACTGAAAGGAAAGGAACCATGCCCAAGGCATCGAAGACAAGCGCCTCAGAAACCGTTGAGGTGGAGGGGTATGAGGGTCACCTGCAGAACTTCGAAGGCGGCCACACGGTGGCCTTCGAGACGTACACCGCCGACGCCGACCTCTCAGAGTTCTTCAAGGGCCTACCGGACGACCAGTGCCAGGCGCCCCATTGGGGGTACGTTCTTGCCGGCAAGGTGACGTTCAAGACCTCCTCCGGTGAGGAGACATTCGAGACCGGCGACGCCTACTACGTCCCCCCGGGTCACACCCCGATGCTCTACGCCGGCACCGAAGTCGTCGAGTTCAGCCCGACCGAGCAGCTGCAGCAGACCCTCGACGTGGTCACGAAGAACATGGAAGCCGCCGGCTGAGGCCTACTGGTGTGCACCGCCGCCAGCCTCTTGCTCGGTGTCGTCGGAGCGGCCGGGACGTCGCCAGGCTGGCCGCTGCTGTGCTGACCGCCCGCTCGGGACGACCCTGCTGCAGGGACAGGAAGGCCTGGTGCCAGTGGACGGAGGTTCGTCCTCTCCGTTGGACGACTCGACCGAAGAGACAAGCGAGTTTCCTGGCGGGTGATGGTCAGCTGACGTCTGTCAGGCAATAACCGGCGCATCCAGCCGGGACGCCCCGTCCCCTGGTGTGAGGACCCGGGCGCGCTGCAGATCGGGCATTACGCGCGCGGATGTGTGCCAGTCGGCCGCGTGCTGTCGGCGCGCCGCGTGTCAGAGAGGCCGACGACAGATCCCCCACTCTGGCGCCGGAAGATGTGAGCCAATACGCGGCAGGTGGGCCGAGCCGTCGTCTACCTGGAAGTGTCGTACTGCTCGTGAAGGATGGGGCCACGAGCTGCGGTCCAGTCGCGCCGGCTCAGCGGAGGCGGGCGGTGGTGATCCAGGTGGCTGAGGCGAAGGTGACGCCGTCGGCGGTGCGATTGACGGCGGTGGTTGCCCGCAGGGCGTCGAGGGCGACGGCCGGCCGGCGTCGTCGAGGCCGTCGAGCATCCAGCCGTTGCCGCCGAGGATGAACTCAAACGCGTCGGCGGCGTCGGCGCCGAACCAGAGCCATCGCCGCCCAGAACGTTTGGAAGACCTCAGGAACCATCCGGTCAGTGAACCGCAAACACACCTGCCAGCCAGGGATGTTGCGATCACTGCGACAACCCGGGGTCGCGTTGAGAAGAAGACCGCCGGAAACACCCTTTCCGTTACAGACCCTCGGCAGTACGCTGCCTGGCAGGGCTGGGGCCGGTCGGACAAGGGGTGGACCGTGAAGCGGGCACGGGCGTTTGTGATCGTCGTTGGTATCGCAATGACGGTATCGGCCGTGATCGGTCCGGTAACAGCCAGTGCTGCCGAGTCACTGAGGTGTCATGGACAAGCAGCTACCATCCTCGGCACCGAGGGCGCCGACGTGCTCAGTGGCACGAGTGGACACGACGTGGTGGTGCTTGGCGACGGAGCGGACTTCTTCGACGGGCTAGGCGGCGACGATGTTGTATGCGGCGAAGGTGGCCGTGATGTCCTGGTCGGCGGACCGGGCAGTGATCTGCTCGACGGCGGGCTGGGCATTGACCAGCTGCGTGGCGACGTCTTCGCCGCCAGTGGCGACGCGAGCGGCGACGGCGGAAACGACACGCTCATCTGCGGCGATGGCGGCGACGACCGGGCCAACGGCGACAACTTCGCCCTGAACGGAACCGCGTCAGGCGATGGCGGCGACGACGTACTCCTGGGCTGCGACCGCTCAACCGGAGACAACTTCGCACTGAACGGGCTGGCCTCGGGTGACGGCGGCGCCGACACGATCATTGGGGCCGAAGGCTCCGTCGGGGACAACAACGGCATCACCACCGCGGGTGTTGGAGGCGATGACAGCATCACCGGCACCAGCCGAGGCGATGCACCGATGATTGGGGACAATACCGGCGACGGTGGCGGCGGTAACGACCGAATCTCTGGCCGGCAAGGCCCAGATGACATGGACGGCGGCCCCGGCACCGATGACTGCGACGGCGGTTCGGGCAAGGACAATGCCGTGAACTGCGAGGTACTGGTGGCGATTCCATGAGAACAGCGGTAGCTGCTCCGCTGTCGGCACCGGTGCCATTTTGATGATTTGTCACCGCTGATGGGGCTGGTGTGGTGGGGCTGGTGTGGTGGCCTTGGCGGGGTCGGCGGCGGTGCGGTTGCTGGCCGATCGGGTCGGGCTGACCGAGCACCTGTCGACGGCGCTGTCCCAGCGCGGTTTCGTGCCGGTCCACGACCGGGGTCGGGTGCTGGTCGATGTTGCGACGGTGCTGGCCGCGGGCGGGGAAGCGATCGGCGACATCGACACGCTGCGCCACGAGCCGGTGTGGGGTCCGGTCGCCTCACCCGCCACGGTGTGGCGGACCCTGGACGGGATCACTCCCGGCGGGCCGTGGCCCGGGCGGTGGCGATCCGGCCCAGCCCAGCGGCCAGGTATGCCCGCAGTCGCGGTTCCTGGAGACGTGCACGCCTGCCCGCCTGGTCAGGTCAGGTTCATGACGAGAACATCAGAGTTGGAGTCCAGACGGGGTTCCTCGCCTCCATGTTTGTGTCCGGGCTGGCCCGCCGAGCAGACGCAGGATTTTGGACTAGTCGGCATCCAGACCGGAGCCCGTGGACCTAATCGCCGCTACGCCGAGGGTGGTGAGGACATAGATTTCGCAGGCGGGACTGCTCTCGCTAGAGGGGTCGCCTATCGGTGCGGCGGTTGGTTGAGAATCGTCGCGGCTAGCGCTTCGGCGTCGGCGGGGCTGAGGGGGGTTGGGGTCATCAGCCGTCGGTACATCACTGCGCCAGCCAAAGCGACCGCCGTCAGATCAGGGTCGAGGTGACTGGGGAATTCTCCGCGCGCGACGCCGTCGGCAACCGCGTCCGCGAGTGTCTGACGTCGTTCGGCGTTGTACTGATAGAACAGGTCGCGAAGCTCGGTATCCCGCTTGGCGGCCTCCACCAGAGCCGGGGTGCATGCTGCGACCATCGAACCGGCAAAGGCTACGGCCAAGTGTCGGACGATCTCGACCACCCGCTCCCACGGCTCCTGGTCGGCGGGGGGACCTCCGGCGGCGGCCGAGCCGGGCTGCACGTTGAGGGCGCGCAGCGCATCGGCGACCAGCGGCAACTTGCCGGGCCAGTGCCGGTAGATCGTGCTCTTGGCGACTCCGCTGCGCCGGCTGACCGACTCGATAGCGAACTGGCCGTAGCCGACATCGGCCAGCTCTTCGAGCGCGGCCTCGAGCACCCGAGTCTTCGACTCGATGATGCGCGGATCCACCCGGGCGGAGATCTGGTTCACGACCACTATCGTACGGTACCGTTCGATAGCAATACGTAACCGTTCTCAAGGTCTGGAGGGGTGCCATGACTACCGTGCGTTACATCGTCGATGACATTGATAAGGCCGTCGCGTTCTACCACGAGCATCTTGGATTCGAGAGCGTCATGCAGTCGCCCGCCGGCTTCGCCATGCTCGACCGCAACGACCTTCGGCTGCTGCTCAACCGACCCGGCGCCGGTGCGGCCGGCCAACCGGACGACGCGGGACGAATCCCTGCAGCGGGCGGATGGAACCGCTTCCAGATCGTCGTTTCGGACCTGGAGGCCGCGCTGACCACGCTCACTCATGCCGGGGTACGTGTTCGAACCGGGCTCGTCGAGGGTGGAGGGGGACGTCAGGCTGTGATCGAGGACCCTTCGGGCAACGCGGTCGAGTTGCTCGAGCCACCGTCGCGCTGAGCAGTGGTCAATCGTCGCCGCAAGACGGTCGGCTATGGCGTGCTCCGCACGACGGTCAGCTACTGCGCGCTTCGCACGACGGTCGGCTACTGCGTGCTTCGCACGACGGTCCTCCTACGGCGGGCGATCCGACTCGCAAGACCGACGTCTTGCGGCGCGCCGTCAACGACCTGCCGCTCCGCGCCACCACAGCAGGTCTAGCCCGTCCAGGGATCGGAATCGGGGACTTCGCGGGCTAGAGCGAGAGGGACGTTGACGAGTCGGCGGGCGGGCTCCAACGGGGTCAACGACCGCGGAGCCGACGCCCATCACGGTAGCGAGTCGACCCAGGTGGGCCGGCTTATGGCCTGTCGGTGTGGACCGAATTTGTGGCGGGGTCGGCGATCACCAGCTTGAGTTTGCCGCCGGCCGATCGGGCCAGCTCGTGACGGCGCTCGACGGTGACCTGCGGGTCTCGTGCGCCGAGTTGTGCGAGTTGTCGCGCAACGGCTTGGCCGAGCCGGGTCTCCAGGTCGTCGTCGGCGGCTGCCGTCGGGCCGGCTGAGTATCTGGGGACGATGAGAATGCGGATGACGGCGCCGTCCTGGTGCACTTGGAATTCACGAACGCCCGGGTCGCCGGTGAGCAGGGCGAAGTGCAACGGGTGGACGGCCACCTGACCGCCGCCGCGGGCGGGAAGGTAGAGCACGTCATCGGTTCGACCATGGATGGCTTTAGCGCGGATCAGTGTGCGCCCGCAGGGGCACGGGTCTGGGTCGACGGTGACCATGTCGGTTACCTCTACCCGGATCAGCGGCTGGACTAGGTTGTGCAGGTTGGTGACCAGCATTCGGGCGCCCGGCTGTCCGGCCGGTACTGGTCGGCTGTCGGCGTCGACGTTCTCGACGAGAGTGGTGTCCTCGAAGAGGTGGATGCCTTGGTGGTACTCGCATTCGGAGCCGAAGAGCCCCTCGGTGCAGCCGTAGAGGTCGAAGGGCCGCACCTCGAACGCGTTGACCAGTTGCTCGGTCATCTCTGGGGTGCGGAGCTCCGCGGCGGTGGCCAGGATCCTTGGCGAGATGTGCAGGCGGCCGGCCTGCTGCTCGTCGGCCAGCCACACAGCGATCGATGGGTAGACGTTCAGGTAGGTGGGTTGGAACTGGTTGAGTGCCTCGACCAGCTTCGGAAGTGGCAGGGTGACCGGCAGGGACAGGATCCGGTGCAGGCCGGTCGCCATGGTGGCGGCTCCCTGCCGGGTGATGTGAGACGGCCGAGCGCCGGCGATCCAGGCCATCCGTTGGCGGGGCACGGTGGGCCGCAGCTGGCACCAGTCAGCGGTGCGCACGAATCCGGCCGCGATCGACCGCCAGCCGCCGGCGTCGTAGACGAATAGGCCTAGCCGGCCCGAGGATCCGCTGGTCAGCAGCACCCGGTAGCGGTCTAGGTAGAGCTGGTCCCGGGTCATCTGGCCGATCCAGTCCAGCAGCTCGTCGCGGTGCAGGCGAGGGTCGCAAACCAGCTCGTCGAAGTGCTCCATCAGCAGGGGCCTGGTGAGTATCGGCAGGTGCGCCAGGTCGAGGGGCTGCTTGCCGAACGCGCTGGTTTCGGTGAGCCACTTCCGGTAGAACGGCGAGTGCGCGGCGGCGTGGCGGATGAGGGTCTCCAAGCGCCGCTGTTGGTGTTGAGCAAGCTGGTCGCGTGGCTGCTGCTCCCGCCTGACCTGCGTCCGCGCCAGCCGCATTGCCTGGGCCACGTCGGTCAGGCGCCGCCGGTGATATCGAACCTGGGTGCTGTTCATTGGATCCTCCGGTCCTGCTGGCTTCCGTCGCTGCCGGCGGAGAGTTGGGTCGCGCCAAAGGCCGCGTCCAGCAGCAGCCGCCCCATGCGCCGGGCGAACACGATGTCCACGGTCTGCGGCTGGGTCAGTCGCTCAAGGCCCAGCCCGACCTCCATCGCGTTCCAGGCCAAGGCCACCTGAGTGGCCGTCACATCGCTGGGCAGGGCGAGCCCGCGGTCATCGGCGAGCTGTCGCACCGCGTCCGTCAGCGGCTCGAGGAAGCTGGCATGGATCGCCGCGAAGCGTTCCCGAAGCTCGGGATGGCGCAGCACGTGCGCCCAGAACTCGAAGAAGACCGCCAGCCATCCATCGTCGCTGTCGCGGCGCTGGATCGTGACCGTGGCCAACCAGTCGAGTGCCCGCTCCGGGCCGGCTTCGCGCAGGCCTGGAACCACGTCCGTCAACACCTGCTCGACGCGCCGCTGGTAGACAGCGAAAAACAGATCTTCCTTGGAGGCGAAGTTGGAGTAGACCGCACCCTTCGTGTAGCCCGCCCGCTCGGCGACCTCGTCCACCGAGGTGGCATGAAACCCGCGGGCGACGAAGCATGACTCGGCCGCCCTGACCAGCTCCATGTGGGTCTGCTGTCGCCGCTCAGCCCTGGACAACCTCATCGCCATACGCCCATCCCTCCGCATACAGATGGTATTTGCATACCATGAGTATGACAATACTAGCAGTATCAATTGAGAGCCGGTGGAGCGCAACGTCTAAGGCAGGGCGGCTCAGCTATGAGTGCCCGCAATAGGGTCGTTCTGCGCGCAGGGTGCCGTGCCGCAGGGGTGACGGCTTCTTGAGACGTTGACCGCGCCGGAATGACCGCGGATCCTGTCGGTTGTGGCCGGAGTGACCGCAGGTTGTGCTGGTGGCACTCGTTGGGTGAATCGGACCCGCGGCCGGATTGTCACGACCATCGTGGGGGCCCGGCCGTATCGTCAGACAGGGCCAGCTGGGTGGCCCGGTAGTCGTCGTCGGTCCCCGGGTTCGCCATCGCGGCTTGCAAGTCAGGGCTCGACTCGTCGGCGGAGCCCCGTCGGCAGCTCCCCCGCCCGCGAGATGACGAGCTTGTCATAGCCGGATCTGCGGCCCGTGAGGCTTCAGCCGGATTGCATATTGATTGTCAATGTGCATATTATTGTTTAACGATATCGAGGAGCTGCGTCATGAACCGCCTGAGCACCCACGCCCTCTCGGTCGCCCGGCCGATCATCCAGGTCCTGATCATCGTCAACATCCTCTACGCCGTCGTGACCGCCGGATTGCTGGTCTACAGCTACTTCATCCGAGACTGGCCGGAGCGCCCGCTCGGTTCCGAGATGGTGAACGCATACCCGCTGGTGGGGCATGGGCTCCGCGCGATTGTCGCCATCAGCGTGATCGGCGCACTGATCGTTCATACGATCCTGCGGCGGCTGCTGGCCATCGTCGACACCGTACGGGTCGGTGACCCCTTCATCCTCGACAACGCCCGGCGCCTGAACGTGATCGCGTGGTGCGTCCTGGCAGTCGAGGGACTGCGCCTGATCGTCGCGGCGATCGTCGGGTTGGTGTGGGAGCCGGGGCGGGTCGACGCTTTCTCCGTTGCGCCGTGGTTGGCGGTCGTGCTGCTGTTCGTGCTCGCCGGCGTTTTCGCGCACGGTGCACGGATGCGTGCCGACCTCGAAGGCACGGTATGACGTGGCGATCCTGATCCGCCTCGGCGAGAAGCTGCACGATCGCCGCATGACGCTGACCGAACTGGCCGCGCGTGTCGACATCACCGTCGCCAACCTGTCGATCCTGAAAACCGGCAAGGCAAGAGCGATCCGCTTCTCCACGCTCGAGGCGATCTGCATCGCCCTCGACTGCCAGCCAGGTGAACTGATCCAGTTTCGTCGAGACGGGCACGACGATCCCGGGTTCACGCGGACGCAAAGTGAAGGTGCACGCCGGTGACCGACAAGCTTCCTGAGCTGTCTACCCTTCGGCCGAGTACTGACCGGCGTTCCTGCTAATCCAGGTGGTGTGCCGCGTCATGCTGCTGGTACTCACCGCGATTGACGATCCTCTTCGATCACCGTGCTAGCCCGTCTATGAACCGGTCCCATCGAGAGAAGGCCTAGCTCGGTGCACTGATCGCGGTCCATCTCGTGGCCAGAGCTGCCGTGACCTGTCTCGCCCAGGCGCTGCAGGTCCGTTCGGTGACTGGTGAGTCGCAGACGGAGCGATCCTCTCCCGATTCGGGCACCGGCCAAGTCCGAGTCGGCCCGTCCAGAGATCATGGCGGCGAGATCTGCAGCCATGCCGGTCAGCGGTCGGCTACTGCGGGCGTCCCGCACGACGGTCGGTCAGCGGAGAAGTGCGGAATGCCCGCTCTCGGCAACGCCCGCAGCCGTAGCGTGCTGATCGTGAACGATCTGCTCGACCTCGAAGCAACGGTGCAGGCGCCGGTAGACCTGGTCAGTCGCTGCGGGAGCGTGCTCGCCACCTTCGACCACCGCTCGCAGGACTCCGGCAACGTGTCCTGGGTGGTCAAGACGGACCCGGGCGATCTCTTCGTGAAGACTGCCGGCACGCCAGGGCCTTTGCCTCCAGGTGCATCGGTGCCCTATCTCAGGCACAGCGATCGGATCCGCCTGTTGCGTAATGCCGTGGCTCTCGCCAGATCCTGTGACCATCGCTGCTTGGCACGGCTGCGCCAGGTCATCGAGTCACCGCTGGGACCCGTGCTCGTCTACGACCGTGCGCCCGGAGAGCTCATCGGAACCACGAGCTCACGCCGCGCCGACCCCGACACTGCCTACCAGCGACTCGCGCACCTCCCGGCAGAGAACCTTCTCGCCGTGCTCAGCGACCTGATCGACCTCCATCAGGCACTTGCTTCGGCCGGCTGGGTTGCCAGCGATCTGTACGACAGCTGCCTGATCGTCGAGTTCGCCACCATGCGACTGACCGTGATCGACCTGGACACCTATTACCGCGGGCCGAGCACAAACACGATGGGACGCATGTTCGGCTCGACCCGGTTCATGGCACCTGAGGAGTTCAGACTCGGCGCAGCCATAGACCAGCGCACCACGGTGTACACCGTGGCCAGGATTGCCTGGCACTTCGGCACCCGACTGACCGAGCGGGCCGACCAGTTTGCGGTCCTCATGCTCTGCGAGTGGTGCTGGAGCACGCCCTGGAACTTGACCCCGACAGGCGCTTCGAGTCGGTCGAAGCCTTCGCCACAGCATGGGAAGCAGCCCGGCGCTGAGGCCACTCTCTGACCGGAAAGCCTCGCGAGTGATTTCAGTTGACGGTCGGCGAACGGAGACTCCCGACGCGTGCCGACAGCATGATCGACGAGAATCGGTGATCTCCGCCCAAGAGCCGCCGAAGCGCCTTGGCGTGAAGGTTGGCGATCTCTATGCGCTCGATCCAGGCTCGGGGATCGTCATCGTGGTCGTCGACTGAGGCGCCGAAGTCTTGCGCGATTCGGTAGCTCAGGGCGTCAGCCTCTCGGTATCCCAGCGTGAAGCCAGCGCGCTCGATCGCGATCGGCCACTCCACATCGCTGGCGATGCTGTCCTCGCCGCACATGTCAACAACCGCCTGTGCGGCTGGGGCTGAGATGGCGCGCACGGCGAACATCAGGTCCCAGTCGCGTCCCGTCAGTAGGCGGTAGATGCGGTTGATCGGCTGCTCGGTCGCCCGGAGCCGCGCCGGGCAGGACAGCATGGCCCGGGCCGAGCGACCGATCACGTCGAAGTCGGCGGAGCGCTGCTCGACAATTCGACGGAGTTCGGCACGATCGGCTGAGATCCACCGCAGCAGGTGATCGAGGTCGGAGTAGACCACGGTTGACGGGTCCGTCTGCAGCGCCAATCGAACGGAGTCGCGGCGATGCCTACCGACGCGACCATCGGCCGGCGCCCGAGACACAATCGCGCCAAGATCCGACTCGAGGAAGGTCACGACCTCTGATGCCGTCGACTCCGTCGCCAGAACTCCCACGCCGCCGAAGATGTCCCGAACGATCGATCCCCACTGATGAAGCCCGGGAAGGAACGCACCAGCACGATCGTGCACGGTGGCCGCCAAAGCGTGCCTAGATACAAGCTTCACAGCCCCATACTCACAGCCCTACTGCAGATGAGCCCACCGATTCCGGCTGACCTCCTCCTGAGTTGCCGTTCTCGCTGGACGGTCGTTTGGGGAACCACTCCCCCGCCCGTCAGCTGCCGAGTGACGAGAACACGGCCCGATGGATCACTGTCGCGGTGATGCCCGTCCAGGCCGTGATCGCGATCCTCTCCGTCCGGCTGGTGGCGATGATCAACTCGGCCGCGGTGGGGTTGGAGCTGGTCATCGTCCTCGTGCTCGGGGTCGCGCTGGTGATCGTAGCGGCGGTGAGCGGCCGCGGCTCCGTGGCCAACCTGACCTCGCAAGGCGTCGCGGAGAACGCTCCCAACTACTTCGGTGTCGGCGGCGGCCTGATGCTCGCCATGATCATGGGACTGGCCACCCTGCAGGGCTTCGACGCCGCCGCCAACATGGCGGAGGAGGCCAAGAACCCCTTCCGTGACGTGCCGAGGGCGATGGTCGGTTCGATCGTGGCCGCGGGGGCCCTCGGCATGCTCTTCCTGATCGCCCTCACCATCGCCATCGACGACATCCCGCGGGTCACCGCGGCCCAGTCACCGGTGGCGGTGATCATGCTTGATCAGCTCGGGCCCGTGGTGCAGCGCTGCCTGCTGGTGGCGATCGTCTTCGCCTTCTTCGGTGGCGGGCTGGTGATGATGGTCGCCTGCTCGCGGATCATCTTCGCCATGGCCCGCGACGATCGTTTCCCGGCGTCGCGGCTGATGCGACGGGTCAACCCGAGGACGCGGACCCCGATCCCGGCCACCGTGCTGATCCTGGTCGTCGGCGTCGCCTTAATGGTGGCCATGCCGGGTGCGGCGCTGCTGGAGCTGCTCGTGGCCGGCAGCATCACCCCCGCCCTGCTCTACACCATGACGGTGGTGCTCTACCTGGCGGTGCGCAAGCGCTTCGTGCGGCGGGAGGGCGCATTCGACCTCGGCCGGGCGGAGCTGCCCGTGGCGGTCACCGCACTGATCTGGATGGGGCTCGTGCTCTTCGTCCTGATCGCCCCCGCGGCATCCTTCGTGCCGGTGATCATCGTCGGCGGGCTGATCGTGATCGGGGCGGTCTACTTCGGGTACCTGTGGTACTTCCGACGCGAGGTCCTGGAGACCGAACCCGGCAACGTCCAGATGATCGCGTGAGCGGCGTCGCCGCCGTCGACACGCCGGCGGGTTCTACGGGCGAGCTCGTGCAGCCGGGCGACGCGAGCTACGACGCTCGGCGAGGCTGGAACCAGCTCTACCAGCGCTATCCGGCGGCCACCGCCTACTGCGCCGACACCCCGGACGTGGTCGCCGCGCTGATTCCAGCCATCAAGGCCCAGCATGAGGTTCACCGCAGGAGGGTCCGCATACGGTGATGACGGTCCTCGCAAGCGTGACGGATTGCGCTGACCGCGAAAAGGCGCGGTCGAGAACCGCTCCCTCGAGCTTCGGCGCCAGCTGCTCGGACGGCCGGCCTACTGAGGTGCGGGCATTCAAGCCCTCCCATGAGGCCCGCTACCGTCACGCCATGGCCATCACTTCCCTGCTCGACATCCAACTCCGACCCGATCCCCCGGCCGATGTCGAGACGCGCATCACCTCGATCCTGTCCGATACCCGCGCCCGCCCCGGGCTTGTTTCTGCCGACGTCGTGCGTGATCTCGACGACCCACGGCACCTCGTCGTCATCGAGGTCTGGGAGTCGTTGGAGGCGGACAATGCCTATCGCGCGTGGCGGGCAACCCCCGAGGGGGCGAATGAACTGCGCGATCTGACGGCCGGTCAGCTCGCGCTGACCCGCTACGAGCCGACCACCATCTGAACGCAACCGGATTCCGCATGACGGTGGTTGGGCGCAGCGTGTGACACGTCAACTGCCCGTCAACTGGTGTGCGCATAGGGGTCCCGTTGAGGGCACCCTGAGCCTCGCTCATCGGTCAGCTGATCACCGACGGCCTGTGCCCGATGCGGGTGCCGCTAGGCCGAGGAGTGAGCGCGGCCCCCAAACCTGTGGCTGGCCATGCGGGGGGCGCTGTTACGGTCTACGGCGGGTCACGACTTCGTTCCATCGGAGTGAACGCCGAGCCGGGGTCTGTTCGAGTTGAGAAACTGCGACCCTAGTTCGTTCGCACCGGCTAGGGAGATGATGCGTTGTGGCTCTGGTTACCGAGATGCTCCTAGTGAGCGGGGTGGCGTTGGACCTGGTAGGCGCGGGTGTCCTTTCGCACGCCCACAACGCCGAGTCCATCGTCGAGTTGCGCGAGGACATCGGCGAAGAGGGGGCCGCAGTAGGGGAGCCTGACGCTCTCTCCACCCACGCCCAGCTGCTGGCAGAGAAACGGATCGGCTTCCTGCTCTTGACCCTGGGGCTGGTCCTCTACCTAAGCGGAGTCGTCCTGAAGAGTCCCGAGGAGCCGATGATGATGGGACTCACCGCCGGGGGTGTCGTGATTGGCGGCCTCCTCATCAGCGTCATCTTCACCCGGGTGGTTGGCACCCAGATTCGAGAGCAGGCACGCCGGGCCAGGGAGCAGCAGAACCCGGACGCGCTGCCCGAGCAGTAGCACATGGAGCTCTGGTTCCGTCGGTCACATCGGCGGCCGCGTTCAGTTTCAACGTCCGCATCGCCGTAGAGCGGTCGTTAATCGAGACGGCGTTTCGGGGTGTTGTCCATGAACGTCCAGATGACACCTGCTTGCCCGACGAGAGGCTGAGGTTGGCACGCTGGACGATCACGGTCTCGGCCGAGTACTTCTCGCTGCGGCTGCGTTGGCTTCGTTTCTGGGACCCTCGACGCATTGGTGGTCGATCGCCACATGCGCAGTGCGAGCTGCAGCAGTGCGGCGACCGCAGCTGCCGCCGCCATGATCGGCGCGAACGCGCTCGGCGAGGTGTTCATGGCGAGTCCGAACAACAGTGGAAGGGTGGCCGCTCCGACGGCCGAGGCAGCGGCTTGTGCCGCGACGAGCCGGTCGATCCCGGACGGTGTGGTCCGATCCGCTGCGGTGAGTATGAGTAGTGGATACATCGGGCCTGCTGCGATACCGAACAGCAGCACGCCGACCAGTGCCGCCGTCGCTGACGTCGTTCCGAGCAGAGTCATGCCTCCCGCGACGAGGAGACCAAGGGCGGCCACACCCATCGTGGCCCAGCTGCCGATCTTTTCGGCCAATGACCCAAGCAGAACCCGGCTGACGAACATCATCAGCCAGAAGCCCGAGATCGTGATCCCAGCGACACCTGCGGATACGCCGGCGCTCAACGTCAGGAAGCTGTACGCCCAAAGCGCCGCGCTCGACTCGATTCCGGTTTGCACCACCACGGCAGCAATGCCGATGCTCGAGGGGACCGTGAACCGGCGCGGACGCGGGTGGGATGACCTCGATCCAGTCGCTGACAGGTTGATCCCATCGGTCTTCCAACGGCTCGCCGTCAAAGCGAAAACGCCGGTGAGTAGTAGCTGGATGATGGCGACGAGAGCGTAGGGCCAGCGCCAACTTGCACCGACTTGAAGAGCGAAGGTCACCAATGCTGGTGAGGCGGCGGCGCCGACGACGTACGAGGCGTGCATGAAATTGATGCGGCGAGGGCCAAAGTGGCGGGCGGCGTAGGCGTTCAGCGCCACGTCAATGGCGCCGCCCGACAGTCCGAGTACGACCACGCCAACCAGGAAGATCTCGAGCCGAGGGCTGGCAGCCGAGATCACGAGACCTGCTGCAGACAGGCCGGTGCTGACCGCAAGCAAACGGCCTATTCCGATGCGTGCAACGACATGCCGAGTGGTGAGCGTCGAAGCGATGGTCGCCGCCACACCGAACGGAGGGATCAGCCCGGCTGCGCCAAGGCTCTGATCGAACGACACACGCATCGACGGCCAGGCGACACCCAACATGGAATCGGGCAGAGCGATGCTGAGGAAGGCCAAATAGGCCAAGAGAACGAGGGACACGCTGAGAGGGCTCTCCGACGAAGGGGCAGGACCACACGGGGGACCGCCATCCAGCCGATTCGGCTAGTGTCAGAGTTTGACAAACTTAGGCACGCCAACTGACGACGGTCAGCGCGTGCCCCCCACTCCGGGAGAGTTGTTCACAGAAAGAACCGTAGCAGCGCCAAGACCGTCTTGCTCCGCCAATCTGTTCGGATCGTCGATAGACAGTCCGGCTACGGTTCAGGCACCGCCGGCCGCGCGCGGTCCAGGTCCGCACGCGTGAGCACCGACCGCACCTCGATGCCGGCGTCTCGGAGCGGATGCTGATTTGGTGGGCTTCGGTCGATGGCGCAGACGACGACATCGATCCGAGCGCCAACCTTCCTAAGTTCCCGCGCCGCGTCCCGGACGGCGCCGCCCGTGGTGATGACATCTTCCACGAGGACGACAGCGCGTGCGTCAACGTCAGCGCCTTCCGCTAGTCGACAAGTCCCGTAGGTCTTGGCCTGCTTCCTGACGAAGAGAGTCGGCATGCCGGTCAGCTGGCTGACCATGGTCGCGATCGGCACACCGCCGAGCTCGAGGCCGCCGAGGAGATCCGCCTCGACAGGTAGCAGGGGCACCATCGCTTGGGCTACGCGGAGAAGCAAACCAGGCTGGGCCTGGAAGAGGTACTTGTCGAAGTACTCCGTGGCAATCTGGCCCGACCGCAGGGTGAACGATCCGGTCAAGCGGCAGACGGTATCGATGTCCCTCGCCAGTGACTGCAGCTCGTCCACGATGGCCATTCATACAACGTTGGCCGGCGTTCTCGCTGGACGGTCGGCTTATGACGCGCGGCAAGCTGCGGAAGGAATGCCGCGCATCGAGCACGGCTCGCGGAAGGTGGGTCAACCTTGCTTCGACCCGATATGCGCGAAGGGCCGTTCGGGGTCCGGCGGCGCCGGCCGTACCCGATGAATGGTGCGATAGATCGTCGATCTGCTGACTCTGAACAGTTCGGCGATCTCGGCTGTGCTGTAGTTCCCGCTGTCGGTCAGTTCCAGCAGGTGCCTGGCCTGGGCCGCCGAGAGTTTCGGCTGCTTGCCGCGCAGGTGCCCTTTTGCTTTCGCCACCTTCATGCCCTCGCGGGTGCGCATGCTGATCAGATCCGCTTCGAACTCCGCGACCATCGCCAACACGTTGAACAACAATCGACCGATCGGGTCGGTCGGATCATGAAGGGAGCCACCCAAGCTCAACCGGACATGGCGATGGGTCAGCTCGTCGAGGATGTCGCGGGCGTCAGGCAGCGATCGGGCCAACCGGTCGAGCTTGGTCACCACCAACGTGTCGCCGCCGTGACAAGCCGCCAGAGCGAGCCTGAGCCCAGGCCGGTCCCGGTTCGTGCCGGTCAGGCCGTGGTCGACGTAGATGCGGTCATCGCCGACGCCGAGCGCGGCGAGGCTGTTGCGCTGCGCGGTGAGATCTTGGTGTTCGGTGGACACCCGCGCTTAGCCCACCAGGAGGTGATTCATCATCCCGGCCTGACAGACCCGAACCCACCACGTCAACTGCTCGGTCCACTATGCGCAACTGCCTCGCCAAGGTGTGCCGTTGCACGGAGGCATTTGGCACGGCCTCTCGGAACTTCCTCGGCAGCCTGGGATGAGGAGTTTGGCGGAGGCTTGCCGTCGTGCTGCTTCGCTGATCGACTCCCGGACGAGGCCCAACGATCGCTTCTGCGAGTCTGAAACCCAGTCTAGGTACCCGAACGTCGATTCGTTCCCGTCACGGTTTCGCTGAACGGTCCGGACGATATCGCCTAGTAGCCGCGAATGCAGCAGTGCTCGCGGTCCTGCGTCCGTGAGTCCAGTATCGGCTTCGGATTCCCGCACCCGGCCCGCATTCAAGATCACCATCGGCCCCGAGACCGCCCAGTCGCCGATGTAGCGCACGGTGACCGGCTTGCCGATCCGGCGGAACAGCGTGGCTGGGCCCCAGATGAACTTTCTTGGGCGACTGCCCTCGAGCCGCGAGCAGGTTCATCCCGAGATCAGGGGCGACGGGCCACAGGACCCGCAGGCCGAGTCGCTCTCGCGCCAGATCTCGACGTGGCGCGGTTGCCCGGACGACAGGTTGTGCCGGTAAACCGGGCCAACTAGGCCAGCTCTGCCCCCGAGTGAATCGAACGTGGCGGCGCGCCGACGCTACCGGGTGTGGTCGGCGATCCAGACCTAGTGCAACTCGCCGTCCTCCCGCCTCTCGCCGAGTTGAACGCCGATCGATTTTGCAGGCCTGCTTGCCACCGGCAGCGCCGGGTCGCCTCCTGCGGACTGGCCCGACTCGCCGAGATCTGACCTAGCACCTGTCCCTCGCCCCGCCGCCCGTGGCGACCGCGGTGCAGTTGCGCGAACTGGCGATGGCGGTGTTGTTGTCGCCGTTGCTGGCGGTGGCGGAGCTTTTCTTGGCGCGCGCGATGGCGGTGTTGTCGTTGCCGTTGCTGGCGGTGGCGGAGCTCTTCTTGGCGCGCGCGATGGCGGTGTTGTCGTTGCCGGTGACGGCGAGGGCGGAGCTGTTATCGCCGCGGGCGGTGGCGGTGTTGTGGTCACCGCCGTTGGCGTTGGCGAAGCTTTCGTCGCCGCTGGCGGTGGCGGTGCTGTTCTCGCCAAACCTGGCGACGGCGCTGCCGTTGTCGCCGCTGGCGATGGCGGTCTGGTTGGTGCCCTCGGCGGTGGCGCCGCCCTCGGTGCCGCTGGCTTTGGCAGTGTTGCCGTTGCCCAGGGCGGCGCTGGCGACGCTGCCGTCGCCAGACGCGGTGGCGGTGTTACCACTACCATTGGCGGTGAAGGCGACGCTGTTGTCCCCGCTCGCCACGGCCCGGTTGTGCTGATCACCGTTGGAGACGCCCGCGGTGGCGGTACTGCCCTTGCCGCGGGCGATCGCCACGTTGCCGCGCCCGGCCACCGACGAGCAGGTGGCGGAGCCCTTCTGTACCCGCACCGTGCCGTTGATGGACACGCACAGGTCCGGTGTAGCGGAGGCCGGGGCGGCGGTGAGGGCCATGAGCAGGCCCGTGCCGGCGAGCGCGGCGGCGCCGCGGCAGCTCGCCCGCAGGAGGGTTCGGTTCATGCTGAAGGTCTCCCTAGTCGCGCGTGATCACCCGGAATCACGCGTAGCTGATCACGCGTCGCAGTGGGGCTGGGTCACTCCCGCCCGGCCGGGTGGCGGACGGCGGCTGGTGCCGCCGCTGGTTCAACACGGTCCGATGATACGGATTAATCCCCCCGCCGTCACGGGGTTGACAAGTGCAGCGGGGGCGATTGACGCTTGAGGCGCCGCGTGATCTTTGAGGTCGAGTGGGTTCGGCTGAGTGCGGACCCGAGGAGGGCACGGATTGAGTGCACCCGCCCGTCGGCGTCAGGCAGCAGACCCTATTACCGCAGTTTGTTCCGGTGCCGTTTCTGGAACGATTCACGGATCGCGTCGCGGGTGGAGGAGCCGATCGGCTGACCTCGCGACCGGTCCGCCAATCACGACACCCAGGACGGCAACAATTGCGCATGCCGATCGTTTCGGGTACCGATCCTCTCGACATCCGCGACTATGAGTTCCGTCGTCGCGGGCGACTGGGCGCGTACGTTCGCCGACGCGCTGGCCGACGTGACCACGAGCTGTTGGGTCAGCTCGCGTTCACGTCCGCACAAGCCGGCCGCACATACAGCGGTCGCGTGGCTCCCTTTCCCGCTGAAGCGCCCCTTCAGCGGTCCCCTTGCGACCCCGCTCCTCGGTCCCGTGGCAGGGACGCCTTGCGACACACGTCTTCGAGGGGGTTCAGGGTGACAGCTTTGGGGGTCAGCGCCGACGACACGTTTCTCATGGGATGGCAAGAACACCACCCGAGTGGCGAGTCTCAGTACGGTCCGGTGAAAGGCGCTACGGGCATGAAGGGAGAGCAACAATATGAGATCACTTCGATACTCGATCAACGTCACAATCGACGGCTGCTGCCATCACGAGGCAGGGCTTCCCCCCGACGAGGAGTCGATGCGCTACTGGACCGCTGAGATGGAACGAGCCGATGCCCTGCTCTTTGGCCGGACGACCTACGAGATGATGGAGTCAGCGTGGCGGCAGCCGGCCACGGGCACGTGGCCTGACTGGATGGATCAGTGGGAGATCCCGTTCGCCGAGACCATCGACCGGACGAAAAAGTACGTCGTGTCGAGCACGCTGAGCGCGGTCGATTGGAATGCCGAGCTGGTGCGAGGCAACTTGGGGCAAGCGGTTCAGCGGCTCAAACAGGAGCCAGGCGAGGGCCTGTTCGTGGGTGGCGTGACGCTCCCCCTGGCGTTGGCAGATCTGGGACTGATCGACGAGTACGTGTTTGTTGTGCAGCCGGTCCTTGCCGGACACGGGCCGACGTTGCTCGCCGGTCTGCGCGAGCGCATCCAGCTCGAGCTCGCGGATCGCCATGAGTTCGGGTCGGGGGCGGTCGCCATGCGATACCGGCCCACGCGAGTAGCAGCTTGACGCGATTTGTCCGGGCACGTTGGCCGCTGCCCCACCGCGGAAACGACGGTACTCGCGCCTGATGAGGAGAGTTCGGACCGTCCCAGCGACAGAACGGCGCAACCTGCATCGCCAAGGTGCCGGTAGATAAAGGAGCGGGCGGGGTGTCGAGCTACTCAGCACCCGCACGCTGCGTGACGAGATAGCCATGTCCTGGGCAGTTTCAACTGACCGCCGGCAGGCAGTGCAGCTGGCCGCCCACACTTCGCCCTGTTGAGTGGTCGTCCTTTGGGCCGCTACGAATGACCGTAGTGGAGAGGTACGCGGGGAAAGGATGACCGACGGCGAAGATCTTCGGGCTGCATAAGATCGAGCTGCGCCCAGACGTGGATCCGGAGGAATCTGCGCGCTACCTCGTCGAGGAGTTCGCGACGATGCCCACGATGGAAGGGTGGAATGTCCATGTACTGCGCGGCGATCGGGGAGTTCGGGAGGGCAAATTCGCCGTGCTGTTCGAGATCGAGAGCGAAGGGGCTCGCAACCGGTACTTTCCTACCGAGGAACACGACTCGGAGGAGTTCAAGCGCTTCCTTGGGCAGCACCCCGAGATGGCGGCAGTCCTCGAGAAGGGGAGCAGCTACGAAGCCGGGGAGCAGACGACGGACTACCGCGTCCTCGATGCTTAGGCGGGTCGGCTACTGCGTCCGTCCCGCACTGCGGTGTTGGCATGGACCCTGAGCCGCTGAGAACCGCTCGCCGGACGGGCGTTCATGTCTTCGCGATACGGGCGCCGCTACTTGTTTTTGGGATGCGCGAGGACGGCGTTACCAGCGCCGCCTTGCCGCGCGCCCCGTCGCGCCGAAGGCGTGCTTGAGCCAGTGAAGAAGGTCGCAGCCGGTCACCGAGGACGCTCCTGCTCAAAGGTTGACGCGGACCTACGGCAGATCCGGTGCCGCAGCGCACGCAATCTGCGGCAGATCCGTAGGGTCGCGGCCGTCAGGTGTGATTGCGTAAGGCGTTCCAGCGCAAACGGATCCGTGGCCGTTCGAAGAGGTCGGTTTGGCGCCAGCAGTCGCTAATTCCGTCGAAGCGGTGCTGGAGTCGGCCCGACCGTACTGGCTCAGCTCCCGGAGATGATCTGCGGCAGAGCTTCGTCGAACAGCTCGACGAAGGTCGCCGGGGGGATGATGTAGCTCCGCGGCTTGGCAGCGGCGGCCAGGTCGGCGCCCCAGTCGGCGGCACGCTCGCGCTGCAGCGGCGTTCCGTGGTGGCCGGGGCTGTCGAACTGGCAGTCGCCGACGGTGTAGAAGCTCAGCAGCGCGTCGGCGACCCGCTTCTTGTTGAGCGCCAGGCCCTTCTTGTGGGTGCCGTAGTAGGCGGCCATGGCGTCGGCCATGAGCTCGGTACGGCGTGTGGCCTCGGCGGGGTCCGTCGGTCCGGTGTCGAAGACGCCGAGCTCGAACTGGACGTGGTGCCCGAACTCGTGGGCCATGATCACGCGGATCCCCACGTCACCGAGGCCAATGGCGTCGTAGGCGTCGATGATGCCGTCGCCCATGATGAGCTTGTCCGGGAGCGCCGCGATGAAGGGGTCGGTTTCCCCGTCGCCGGTGAAGGCGAACGCGTTGAGCGTCCAGAGCGGGTTGTCGTAGAAGTCGCCCTGCGTCTGCATGAAGTCGGCCACGGTGGCGGCTTCCGCCTGGATCTCGGCCGGGGTCATCGGGTCGAGCTCACCGGTCGCGACCATGGCGGTGAGGGTCTTCGCGATGCGATCGGCGTCGAGCAGCACGTCACCGTGCATGGCCATCAACTGGATGTCGGCGGACTCGATGTTCCAGAACCGGCGCAGGTCGCGGAAGGTGTTCCTGATCTGCTGAGCGTGGGACTCGAGGGCGTAGTCGGGGTCGTTGGGAGTGCCAAAGAACAGCGCGTCATACGTCGGCACGTTGAACAAGGTGTCCTGGTGGGCGACCAGGAAGGCGAACTGCTCGTCGGTCATGTCGTCGAAGAGCTGATCGATGTAGGTGTCGAGCAGAGTGCCTTCGCACTCGCTGGGCGTCACAGCCCGTGCCAGGGCTGCCTGGGCAGGGCTCGCAACGAGGTGGCGATGGGTTGAGGCAGGTGCCGGACTGGCTGTGGCGGTATCCGTCGCGGCTGTGCTCAAGCCTCCAAGGGCGAGCAGTACCGCGGCCCCGAGAGCCACTAGTGAACGGATCGATCTGGTCACGCGCATCTCCTTCGTACGGACCTAACCGTTCTTCCCGTGGGTCAGGTGGGACTGCCACGATAGGCCGCACGACGTCGCTTGGGGAGACCCTTTCGGGTGAGCGTCTCGTTCACAGCTCGGTCCACGCCAAGTCCTCGCCTGGGTCACCATCGTGGGCGAATTCCCAATCCAGCACCGCGGAGACCTGTCACGCGGCCACGTCGAATAGGAGGTTCTGCGGACCGTAGTCCCCGTGCACGAGCCCGGGCACCGAATCATGAAGCAGGCGGAGGGTCCTGCCCGCTGCCGCCAGCACGTGCGAGGCGCAGCCCTCATCGATGAGCTCCTATCCGTGCCGACCAGGCATCACGGTCAGCATCGCTCGGCGGATGAGATCGACCGAAATGACCTCGGGAACCGGTACGACGCCTGCCACCCGATCCAACGCCGCCCCCGTCTACCCGCAACCTCTGCGACCCCGTCGGCCCCGTCGTACTCCTTGACCACCTGCCCGTGCTCAAACCACGACAGGTTCATACAGCCGTGGGCGAGCCGACGACCAGACATGACACGGTTGTCACGCTTCGCTAGCTGAGCGTCTCCTGCCGCCCCGGGACCACGACGTGCATCGACACACTCAGCCGCGGCCGATCTGTTCCGGTAGGGGTCCGCTTGCGAAGATCGACAAGCTGCTCGCCATGGCGGCCACCAAGTGCACGATGAGCACTCGGTTGACGGACCGCCCTTCAGGCGGTCTGCCCACGCCCGGGGACCTACCTCAGGCAAGCGCGGGAGAAACAGCACCTCAGTCGTCGCCGAAACCGCTGTCCAGTAGGCCGAAGTAGACGATGGTGAAGTCCCGGCCGAGGTCAGTCAGCCTGACCGATTGCTCGGTACGACGCCAAATCCGGCAGTCGTCGAAGTGGAACAGCGCCAGGTCGAGGCGGGTCCGCCAGGAATCGGCCAGCACATCGGCCACGGCGGGCGGGCACCGCCCTTGCCACCACTCACGGATGTCGCCCATCGAAGCAACACCGTCGGCCAGCACCGCCGGACCGAGAATGCCAACCAGCGGCTCGCAAGCCCACTGACCGAGCCGTTGACACAGGCCGGCCGCAAGGACCAGCGCCAGGTCCCGCCACTCCTCGGCCGTCACCATGGTCCGGTCTGACCGAAACGCCTTGGTGCTACCGACGTCAATCAGACCCGCCGCGGTGCACGCCCACCACAGCCGATCCAGAGGCAGGCAATCGCCGGCGCTTCGCCAGGAGTGTAGCGCCGCCTCGGCCCGCAGGCTCTCCGACTCGGCCGGCAGGTCGGCGAGTGCGGAGCGGGCGTATGCCAGGTTGTCGTAGACCCGCTCCCAGGTCCACAGATCCAAATGCTGGTACGCCTCGCGGGCGATGGCCGGCCGTAGCAGGCCCGCGTTCGTCACCTGCTTGCCGTCGCCGACCCAGTCCGCCAGCGCGATGCACGCCAAAACGAAACCGGAGGTCCGAGCGTCGTGTCCCGATACCTCGACAGCTCCGCGCGGAATCATCTCCTGCGGCGGTTTCGGCAGGCTGTCGTTGACCGTCATGGTGAGTTCGGCTGCCCGCAGACTCTTCGCCGAGGGGTCGGGCATCAGCCTGTGCCGCTCGATGTCCGGAAGGCTGTTCCACGACTCCATGATCAGATTCAGGCGGGCTTGGACCTCCTCGATGGACTCGGCTGGAGCATTCAGGTCGACCCCGATCGATCGGCCATAGCCAGCCAGCACCCGAGACTGGGAGTGATTCGCTGGGTCGGCGAATGCGGCGGCCATCTTGGGCGCCGCACGCCGTGCCTCCTTCCGTAGCTCCGCGGGCGTGGCGGAATTGCTCCGCATCCGACCGGTCGCTCGCAGGAATCCCCAGAACGTGTCCAGGGCGGCGGCCAGGCGGTCGGTGTCGGGGAGTTCCCGACCGTACGCCGGAATGGTCACCAGCAGGAGTCTCTCGGCGCTGCGCGGCGGCCAATAGGACGGCGGGTAGTCGTCGTGCTCCTCGCGAAGCTCCAAGATCGTGGCCAGCAGCTCGGCGTCCAACGGGCGGCGGCGCTGAGCTGCCCACGCCGCAGCGGTATCGATTAATTCCTCGACCACCCCAGCACCGTAACCCCGTCCGCTCCAGTACCACCCTGTGCCGCAGCACGGACGGCTAGCGCCGATGGCTTTCTGACATGCACACGGCGCGGCCGGAGGGTGGTGCATTCCTTAGACATGCCATCATCGGCGTCAGCGGCGCATCAGGACGGAGATCTTTGTGACGAATCTTGCGGCGGCCTCGATCCCCTTCACCGAATCCCGTGTTCTGCACTCGGCTACGGCGAACAATGACTATCTGGTGTCGGTGGCATTGCCCTACGGACACGACCAAGCGGGGAGTCGCCGCTGGCCGGTGATCTTCGTACTTGACGGCAACTGGCACTTCGGTCTGGTCGTCGACATGGTGCGTTTCATGAACATCCGGATCGGCATCTGCGATGAACTACCGGATGCGATCATCGTCGGCATCGGCTACCCGGTGACCGGGACCATGCTGCAGCAACTCCACCAGGTGATGCACCTTCGCATGCGGGACTTCGTGCTCGAACGCGAAGTCAGCGGTGAGGACTTCATGCAGGCACACTTCCCCATCCCCGAACCGATCCCGTCCGGTAACGGTCTGGCATTCATGGACTTCCTACGACACGAGGTCGCGCCGATGGTCGAGGAAGAGTATCGCGGAGATCCGGACGATCGGATTGTGCTCGGTCACTCGATGGGTGCCAATTTCGCCCTTGACGCTCTGTTTCACCAACCTGAATTCTTCCACCGGGCGGTGCTGGCCAGCTGCGACGCAGCTCTGGAGCACGAGGAACGATTCGCCCGCGAGCACGACACTCTTCAGCTTCGCCTGCACCTAGCCTATGAGAGTCAATCAGACGCTGACCATGCAGGCTCCCGCACGCTCGCCGATCGACTCGCAGCTCGCAGCTACCGTGGCCTACGGCTCACCCACGAGGCCATGTTCAGCACCCACTGCGCCATCGTTCCGTACGCCTACCAATCCGGACTCGTGCACGTCTTCGACCGAACCGACCGACCGGACCGCTGAACCGACCTCCATCGGGACTTGATCTCCGACCGTCATTTTGCAGCAATCGCGGTTACCGGTTGTACTCAGTGGAAGCGGTTGCTCTGGTTTGTCCATCGAAGGTCGAGCAGCGGTTGGATGCCGTCCAAGTGTGACCCACCCGCCGTGTGTGGTCCTGTCACACCACCAGCTCGGCGCGGATTCGCGGAGGACCAGAAAGTCTATGTTTCAGCGCGGGGGTTGCGGAGTACTGCCAGTGCGGCGAGGAGTAGCCAGACCGCGCACAGAGCCAAGTAGGCGCGTTGAGCCAAGCCGAACCCCCCGATGGCATTCGCGACTAGTACACCGACCGTCGCAATCGCCAGCGCCACAGCAACCGGGGGCGCAAGTCGGCTACCCCTCCGTCTCAACGCTTGGAACAACACGAGAGCCGCCACCGGGAAGAGGAAGAAGGTCAGATTGCCGAGCAGGTCATGCATTTGACCTGCGCTCGTCGCAGGAGTCCCCAGCGCATCGACCGGAAACAGCGGCATGGCCAATTTCAGGACTCCCACCACCAGCAGGAGCAAGGCTCCCACCCGCTCGCGACGCAGGGCCACCGCGAGCGCGATCGGCCCAATGCCTTGAGCGAGCGTTCGAATCGTGGCTAACCACCCGAAATCTCCCAGGGCGTACTCACTTACGGGACGCGCTACTGGATCCACCTCCGGCGACATGACATGGAGCAGCCCGAGCACGAGCAAGTCCACGACCGCAGCAGCGGCCGCAACGACGGCGGCGAGACGCATGAAGTCATCTCATCACCTAAGACAGAGCCGCGGGATGATCGTCAAACGGCTGGGCCTGAGCCAACTCGGCATGTCGGGATCACGGCACGCCGTGCAGCGGGTGAATGTGCCGACAGCTTTCTCCGACTAAGCGAGGGAGGGAGCGCGACCTTTGATTCTGACGCTGACCTGTATCAGCAGGCTCGGCCGGACTACCGGAGGAACTGTTCGACCGGCTGATCGCCATCACTGATTTGCGGTCAGGTGACCGTGTGCTCGAGGTCGGCGCCAGACCGGGTAAGGCGACCCTCCCGCTGGCTCGCCGGGGGCTGCTGGTGACCGCGTTGGAGCCCGGGCCGGCCCTGGCCGCTCAGGCCCGGAGGAACCTCGCAGGCCATCTGGTCGAGATCGTCCAGGCTCCCTTCGAAGAGTGGGACGGCGAACCCGGCACCTACGCCGCGGTGGTCGCGGCCACCTCCTGGCACTGGGTCGATCCCCAGGTTCGTTGGTCCGCCGCCGCCCGCGCGCTGCGACCGAGCGGGCATGTGGCCGTTTGGAGCGCCACGCATGTGTTTCCGCCGGACGGTGATCCCTTCTTCGACGAGCTCCAGGAGGTTTATGACGCCATCGGTGAAGGGCTGCCGGACGGCGCTCCGCGTCCGCAGCCAGGGCGGTTACCAGACGAGCGGGCTGAGATCGAGGGCTCTGGGCCGTTCGATGTCGTCGCCACCGAACAATTCGCTTGGACGAGGGACTACGACGCTGAGAGCTACATCCGGCTCCTCAACACCTTCTCCGGCCACATCGCGATGATGCCCGAGAAGCGCGAACGATTGTTCGGCGAGATTCGGGCCCGCCTAGCGAAACGACCGGACGGTCGCGTGCGACGCGGTTGGGGCGCCGTCATGACCGTTCCCGCCGAGAACCTGACGCGTAGCCCTGCCCATATGTGTCCGCGAGCCGGTCGATGCTTGCGTCACAGCGGTTCTTTCGCCCGAGAGCGGGCTCCGCTCTAGCCTGGGCCCGGTGAGTGACCTCGATCCAGGACCGTCGCCGCTAACCGGTGAAGAGCCTTTCGACGGGCTTGACGCCACCGTGCTCGACTTCTGGCGCTGGGCGATGTCAGACCTCCGGGTGAACAACGTGCGTGGTTACCTCGCGGAGTTCCTCGTCGCGAAGGCTGTGGGTCTACCGGCATCCGGAACGAGTGGGATTCCCATGACGTCACTGCGCCGGACGGGACCAGGGTTGAGGTGAAGACGACTGGCGGTATCCAAGCCTGGGAACCGGCTCATCCGACGCAGCCGAGCTGGTCCGGTCTGCGCGCATGCACCTGGACGCCGACCGACGGCTACTCAGCTGAAGCGTCATACAACGCCGACGTCTACGTGTTCTGCCACCACACCGCTACGACCCGCCAGGACTATCGCGCCCTCGACACGAGTCAGTGGGACTTCTATGTGATGTCGCGGGCCGAGGTGGCGGCGACGGGATGGAAGTCGATGCAGCTGTCCACGGTGACCCGACTGTCCGGAGGGAACATCGACTACCCGAACCTGGCTGGGGCAATCGCGCAGGCTGCCGGGCGGCAAAATAATCCGGCTCCGTAGGCGATGCTCATCGAGAACGGATCCGGTCGTTCCGGATCTGACACTCCCTTGCGAGCTATCAACTACAAAGCACAGCGGGAAAAGGTCGACAATCAGCGGTTCGGCCCGGGTCCGCTCGCGGGACGTCACCCGGCGCACAGAGTCCCGTCGGCGACTCACGCCGCCCCTACCTCTCGACTTAGGGTGAAACGGTGGATAGATGGCAGGCGCTGGGGGGCGGCCCGCTGATGATCGTGATCGGTGAGGTGCTGCTCGTCGTCTGCAGCCTGAGCTACCTCATCTGGTGGACGATCACGTTCAGACCGTCGGTGCGGACCCCACCCGGCGGCGGGCTCTTCCTCGCGGGAGCGGTGCTCGGCGGCCTCGGCGGCCTGGTTCTGCTGGCCGTCGGCATCGCGGCCCTTCTCCCGAAGGCGTCATCGCCGGTGCTGGGGGCGACGATCGTCGGCGGAGTGTTGGTCGGTGCGCTGCTGCTTTACGTCACCTCTAGCGTCGCCCACCGGCCCGTCACCACCGAGCTCCCGCTGATCGTTGTCTGGGCCACCGTGCAACTCGCTGCCGGCATCACGTTGCTGACGGCCGGGGTGCTGGAGGCGCCGGCGGCGTCCGCCTGGATCGTCGCGACGGCGATCGCGACGCTGGTCGGGCTGGCCTGCTACCTAATTTTCTATCGGCTCGATCCGATCCCCGCGTACTGGATCGGCATGGTGCCCCTCGCCGTCGACGGCGTGGTGGCGGCGATCTTGGCCGCAATCGTGACGCTGACGCGAGTCCCGTGAGTGACCGCCTGTCGCTCCTCCTATGGAGCCGCTGGGCCATCGCGGAGCAGCTTGGCGCAGGTGCCTTGACCACAAGCACAGCAGCTCCCGAAGCGATTGGTTGCTGGAGCTCGGGCTGGGTGGCCACGGGCTGTGCGACGCTGGTCGTAGACCGTCCCCCGAATCAGTCCCCGCGTGCCGCGGTCCGCAGCCACCCGGCTGGCAACGCAAGCTATCCCAATACGTTTACGATGTAAACCTGACGGATCCAAGGTCAGAGGCGGATCCGCCTGCGAATAGTCGATGAGGATCTGCGGGCATGACGCGCACCCGTCGGATCGTCCGGTAGATGGTCGATCGGCTCACGTTGAACCCTCAGCCAACTCGAGCGTGCTGTAGTTCCCGTTGGCGAACAACTCCCCCACATGCTTGGCCTGACCGGCCTTCAACTTCGGCTGCTTACCCCGAAGCCGGCCCTTCGCCAGCGCCACCGGCATACCCTCCGGGTGCGCAACCGGATCAGGTCAGCCTCGAACTCCGCCACCATCGCCAACACGTTGAACAGCAACCGACGCCTCCCGGCCGCGAGCATCGCCATCTCCGGGTCCCTGATTCGCAGTCGCGTGGACCACCTCGGGCGGCACGTCACGATCCAGCGAGGCGGCCCGTCCCGCGAACTAGGCGTCCCACGTCGTCCCGGCGCCGAGCGCCATCACCGCTTCGATCGGCTCAGGCGCCATGTAGGTGACGACCGCAATGGGCTCGACCGGTCGAAGAGGCGGCGGGCGGTGGTGGCGTTCGACACCGGCGGACGGGGGCGACGTCACGCAGGGGCGCCGAGCGGCGGGTGCTCGAGCACGCGTGGCTTGTACTCGACCAGCTGGATGCGGCCGTCGAAGGTCCGGTGCTCGATCATCTCGAGGGCGACGTCCGGGTAGCCGTCGTAGATGCGTTCTTCGCCCGTGGCCCCGGTGATCACCGGGAACATCCCGACCCGGAAGCGGTCGACGAGTCCGGCTTTTAGCAGGGACCGGCACAGGCTGAGGCTGCCGATCGTGCTGAGGAGCCCCGAGCCGTTCGCCTTCATGGCGCGGACCGTCTCGACGGCGTCGTCGCGGACGAGCGTGGAGTTGGCCCACGCCAGTGGCTCCTCGAGCGAGGAGGAGAACACCACCTTGGACGCTTGCGTGAGCTCGTCGACGGACGCCTCTTCTTCGGCCCTGAACTCGTCTTGGCCGTTCGGCACCTCACCGGCGGCGAAGCCCGACATCAGGCGGTAGGTGTTCGCTCCCATCAGGTAGGTGACCTCGGGCTGCTCGCCGAGCCACGCGAGGTACTCCGGGCCCTCGAGGCCCCAGAACCCGGGCCAGCCCTCTCCCGAAGCGTAGCCGTCGAGGGAGGTGATGAAGTCGACGAGAAGCTCTGACATGGCGGTGTCCTTTCCTCGGGTGTCACGAGCTTGGACCGGCCGGGAGCCACGAACTCATCGGCCGCGCTGTGGGGTCACGAGGAACCCATGACGCTCCAGCCGATCGTCTCGTCCGAGGAGTGGGAGGCAAAGTGGCAAGCGCCGCCAGCCGGGTTCGACCATGCCGCCCGTGCGGTACGCAAGGCCAAACGCCGGGAGCCCATCCCCACGCGCCTCCATCCAGCAGTGTCATTCGACCGCCGTTCCACAGTTACCGCTGTACCAATGTTCCCCAAGGCCGAACGCCTGATGGGTCAGGTGGCCGGGCTCGGAAGGTTGCGGGTGCTCATCAACAACGCCGACGAATGGCTTCCGGGCCCGCAGTACCCGGCAGCTGCACTGTGGCGACCCAGCATTGACCTCGACCTGGTCGCGCCGATGCTGGCCGCCCGACTCGCCCGGCCGTTGATGAGCACCTCGGGCGACAGCATCGTCAACGTTGCCGCCAGTGGCGGGCTGGGCTCTCGAAGCCGTACGGGTCGCCCGAGCACAATGCCGCCAAGGCGGGGCTGATCCGCTTCACCTCATGCGTGGCCGATTGGCCGACCAAGACCAGCACGAGCCGAGCCTGTCGTAGTAGGTGGATCCGTTGCTCTACGCCGGAACGGGTTTCGGACCGGCTGTGGTGCGAGGTTTCGCAGGCTGTCGACCGGCCGCCTGCTCACCGAAAAGCCTTCGGATCGGAGCCGACCTCGCGGTCGCGGACCTGCACATCGGCAATCCCGAGGCGTTCCCTGCAGGAGAATCATTCTCGCAGGTCGGTCGGCTAGAGGCACCGCTTCCTTGTCCCGCAGAACGGTCCTGAACCGACGACGCCTACAGGGGCCATCGCGTTCTCCAGCCTGCCGTGCCGGATCCCGGCACGCCGTAGACGAGGACCCGTTGCACGGTCGCCAATGTAACGACGTGCCCCTCGAACGGTCCCGTTGAGAACACTTCGAGCGTTGGTTAGCGGGCAGCGGGCCGCAGCCGATGGTGACCGCAAGCGGGTCGTCAGATGGTCACGAGAAGTTCAACGTTGTCGAGGTCGGCTTGGTGTCGGTCGTGCTCAGTCTCGATGTCGTAGTCGTTCTGAACGTTCAGCCAGAACCGTTCGGATAGCCCGAGTGCCTTCGACAGCCGCAGGGCGGTGTCGGTGGTAATCCTGCGCTTGCCGTGGATCACCTCGCTTACGCGGGTCTGGGTGAGGCCGGTTGCCTGCGCTAGGCGGTACGGGGTGATGCCGAGCGGCTCAAGGAACTCGGTCAGGAGGATCTCGCCGGGAGTGATTGGATCGTGCGCCTTGGTAGTCATCATCATCCTTCCCCTCAGTGGTAGTCGGTGATCTCAACCTCGTTCGGGCCAGTGGGGGTCCAGACGAAGCAGATGCGGTATTGATCGTTGATACGGATGGAGTGCTGGCCGTTCCGGTCTCCGGCCAGCTTCTCGAGTCGGTTTCCCGGTGGTATGCGTAAGTCGTTGATGGTGTCGGCTGCGTTGAGGATGCGGAGTTTGCGCTGGGCCGCGCGCTGGAGGTCGGTCCCGAATTGTCGGACGTGCTGGCGATCCCAAACCCTTCTGGTCCGCTCGTCCGCGAAGGACTGGATCACACCACTACACTACCAGCATGCGATACTATCGTCAATCGGTAGTAGTAGCTTCGGGGCGTGTCCTGGAGCCTGCGTCTGTGATGGAGCACGGCTCGATCCGCGCTCATTCGCCGATTCGACCGTCGAGCATCTCTCGGAGGATGTCGAGGTGGCCGTTGTGCCGGGCCGTCTCCTCGATCATGTGCAGGACGACAAACCGCAGGGTTGGGTGGTGCCCACCGTTATGAATTGGCCGCACCGAACGGTCGTCAAGGTCGTGTTCGGCGACGATGGCGTCCGTGATGGCGGCCTGCTCGGCGTAGCCGGCCAGCGCCTCGCTCAGCGGAATCTCGGTACCAAGCGACAGCTCGCGGTCCGGTTCGTCCTCGGTCCATGGTGCTCGATCTGGTCCCCCGCGAAACGAGTGCTCGAACCACCCGTGCTCAACCCACCGCAGGTGATTGATGAAACCGCCGATACTCGACAGCGGTGAGGTGGACAGCGGTGCAGCATGGGCGAGGTCGTCGGCGAGATCCTCGCATTTGAAAACCGCGGTCGCACGGACGTACCTCAGCATCGCGATCAACGTGGAGCGCTCATCCCAGGCGGGCGGTACATACGTACGAGCCTCGGTCATGATTGCGACCCTCGCAGGCCTCCGCTGGAGTGTCCAGCCGCAGTGGTCGGGCAGTCCATCGACGAAGTTCGTAGGGTGCCGCGCGCCCAAGATGGAGCCATGACCTCTTCCATCCCGTGCCCGCCCGGCGGGGCGCATCGGTCCGGGTAAACGGCTCGCGAGTCCATGACTGGCCACGTCAGTAGACCGTCCCCTACTGACCGCTCGCGACGCGGGCGGCGACGGGCACCGAATGTCGACAATGACGGCCCGACCTAGCCCCACTTGTCGGACGTCCTGCTAGACATCGTCGATGATCTCGTTCTTCGAGGGACTGTCCCGGTCGCTGACGAACACGACGGCGCCGCTGCCCGCGCGCGAGGCGGGTCGGCGGAGGTCGTCGTTTGGTGTCGCGTTGGCCGGTGCTGCAAAGACGGCGAGGGCCAAAACGCAGGCCGCCGCGGCGAGCTGGGATGAACGGCGCATGGGGTGCCCCTTCGAGATGGATGTGTCAGGCGCGTTTCAGAAGGCGACTATCAACAGAGGCCGTAGTCGGGGTTGCAGAGCGGCTGTATCGAAAATTCGAAGCCGGCCAGTTCGGTGGACCACAGGTCGCCGTCGGGTCCGGTGGCGATGTCGGCTGGACGGACGTTGGGGCGGGGAAGCGCCACCCCGTGGGCGACGGTGCTCGTGGCCGCTTCCGGTGAGTCGCATGGACTTGAGGTTGCTCGGCCACGGTCGGAACTGCGACGTGTTTCGGCTGTCGCCGAAAGTCCCCAAGCCCCTTTGTCACGTTGGCGGACGACGGGTCGATCGCCCCGGTCCCTCAGGCAGCTCGGGCGCTTCGAGCGGAAGCACCTGCACTAATCGTTGGCTAGTCCGCTGGTGGTGCGATGTCCAGAGGAACCCCTCCGGTGGCGCCCTGCAGCAGGGCGAGGCGTGAGCGGCGTTCTCACCTCGTCAGTACTGCACGTCCGTAACACCCAGGACCTCGTCGAACCGAGCAGACGGCACAGGGGATCCGACCCGTGGTCGAGCTGTCGATGGGTCAGGGCGTCTCGGCGAGCTGGGATCGGCACCGTGAGGATTTCCGCCGCGGGTCCGCGTACGGGATCGATGGTGACCCAGGCGACGCACATCGTCCGGAAGAGGGTGAGGACGTCGGCGTGGTGGACGATGCGGTCGATCATCGCGGCGGCGACGGCTTGGTCTCCGAAGACGCCGCCCCAGCCGGAGAACGGCAGGTTGCTGGTGAGGATCAGCGAGGCGTGTTCGTAGCGGGAGGAGACGAGTTGGAAGAACAGGTTCGCGGCGTCTTGCTCGAAGGGGAGGTAGCCGACCTCGTCGACGATGATCAGCCCGTAGCGGCGCAGCCGGGCGAGCTCTTGGGGAGCCGGCCGGCGCGGTGGGCGTCGGTGAGGCGGGTGACCCAGTCGGTCGCGGTCGCGAACAGCACCCGGTGTCCGTGCCGGGCGGCGGCGATCCCAGCGCGGTGGCGAGGTGGGTCTTCCCGGTGCCGGGCGGGCCGAGCAGCACGACGTTGCGGGCCTCGGTCAGGAACGCCCCCGAGGCCAGGGCGGCGATCTGGTTGCGGATGGCGGGTTGGGCGTCGAAGTCGAAGTCCTCCAGCGTCTTGGCCGCGCCGAACCCGGCGGCGCGGATCCGCAGTCGGGCACCGGAGGCGTTGCGGGCGCTGACTTCGCGTTCGAGGACCGCGGCGAGGTAGTCCTCGAACGACCAGCCCGCGTCCCGGGCTTGGTCGGCGAGCCGGGCGGCGGCCTCGGTGATCCGGGGTGCCTTCAACGCGGCGGCGAGGTAGGTGATCTGCTTGACCGCCTCGGCTGCTCGCCTTGCTGGTGGTCTTGGTGGCGGCCATCGGTGGCCCTCACCTGCTCCGTCGGCATCTGCTGGATCGTCGAGCCCGAAGGCGCGGTCGTAGTCGGCCAGGTCCCGGACCAGGCTCGTCAACCGCGGCAGCGAGCGGCGCGGGGCTGTTGGAACTGCTTGCGCAGCCAGCCGGCCGTCTCGACATGGACCGGGTCGGTGACCGTGGTTCCTCGCGCCCAGACCCGGACGTGTTCGGCCACGATGCGGCCCTCCGCGCGGACCCGGACCCGTTCGAGGTCTGCGGCCACGTCGACCATCCGGCCGATCAGGTCGGGTCGACGGAGTAGTCGTTGGTGTCGAGCCGGACGTAGTAGTCGCGACCCAACCGGATCTTGTTGCGCCAGCCCAGATGCAGCGGGATCGGCGGCAACGGCAACATCGCAGCCCGGTCGGCCTCGACCAGGTCGACCGGTGCAGCCTTGATCGTGCGGACCACCCGGCCGTTCGCCTTGACCAGCCAGTCGCTGAACTGGGTGTTGAAGTCCGCCGGCGAGCTGAACGTACCGGCCGGGCATGAACGAGGTCTCGAACCAGCCGTTGCGGCGCTCCACCAGCCCCTTGGACTCGGGGTCGTTCGGTGGCAGCAGCACCAGCTTGGTGGCCAGGGTGCCCCATGAACGACCGCGACCGCCCTCGGCGCGGCGTTGCCCGCGGCCGATGCCGGGCTCGTTGTCCCAGATCAGCCGCCGCGGGACCCGCCCCAGCTGCTGGATCAGCTCCCACGACCCCAACAGCAGGTCCTCGGTCTTCCGGGTCGGGATCATCCGCCCGGTCATGAACCGCGAGTGCGCGGCGGTGATCACCAGCACCGGCAACAGCTTCGCGGTCCCGTCCTCGAGCGGGATCTTCCGCGGCGGGAACCACAGATCGCACTGCGCCGCATCACCAGCCGCCCAGGTCAGCCGGTCGGCCGGATCGATCGGACGGTGCTCCGGACGCAGCCGCTTCACGTTGTCGCTGAACCACCGGATCGACCCGTCCCACCCGACCCGCTCGGCCAGCACCGTCGCCGGCATGTCCGGGGTCTCGCTCCAACAACGCCCGCACCCGCGGCTCGAACACCGCGAACGACGTCGGCCCGGCGTCCGCTCATACCTGCGGCGGCGCATCCGAGTTCACCGCCTTGATCACCGTCGTCCGCGAGATCCCCAACTGCTCCGCGATCCGCGCCTTCGGCACCCCCTCCGCAGCCAGCCTCCTGATCAGCGCCCAGTCCTCCAAAGTGATCACTCTCCAATCGTTGAGTGTTCACTTTTCACCGCCGAAACTGTTCAGTTTTCGAGCGCCGCCGATCGATGGCACGATCGTCAGGCCCCGTTCGCTGACGGCGAAGTTGCGGCCGGACGTCCGATCAGCCTCTGCCTCGACCAGCCGATGGGCACAGCCCGGCGGACAGGGCGTCTTGGGCCGTTGGAAAGTCAGCACCGGCGGCACCCAACTGGCGTTGGCGTGGAGCTGCTGGAACAGACCCTCGACGCCCGACCGGCTCATGATCTGCGACCACGTCCTTACGGCCGTCGCAGCAGCATCCGACGTGGCCGCCCATGCGGCGCGATGGCTGAGCCGTAGAAGCTCCACATCGCCCGGCCGAGCGCATTCACCGAGTTGTGCCGACCCTCATCCAGACCCGGTTCGATCGGGAGCCCGTACCAGTGGACCTCGGCGGCGTGTGACCGCCATTGCTGGGTTGGCTGGGAGAGGGCTCGGTCCAGTTGGATCTCGAAAGGCTTCATTCCGTCGGGTCTGATACCCAGCTCTGTGAATTGGACCAGCGGAGACCTCAGCTTCTTCACGATCTCAGGCCCGGACGGACCGAGACGATCCTGCGTTTTGCAGGCCCAGGCGCTCAGGATGCCGTCATTACGGCGGAACACGTCGTGGGAAGCAGTCTGGAGCTCCTCGAACGGATCCATGGTCGGTGAAAGTCGCACGCGCGCCGATCGTCTCCCGTGAATCGGATCTGCATGGTTGCGCTCCAGGCTGTGTCTGGTCCGACATGATCGCAGAAGACCGGCATGAAGGCGAAGGTGGCGGCCACCACGCCCAGTCGTCGACCCGTTTGCGGTCGCGGGGGACAGCGCGGTGGGTGCCCGCTGATCAACGCTCGAGGTGCCCTCAACGGAACCGTCGAGCGGGACGCACGCAGTAGCCGACCGGAATACCGGGCACCGGGCACCGGGCACCGGGCACCGGGCGAGAGACAGTCGCCGTGTCACATGCTGCGCTAAACCGCCGGTAAGTGGTGGCCGCTGGGTGTGCGACGCCCGCCGCAAACCGATGCCGCTCTAGGTTCCCAACCTGCCGCGCCAGCGGCCACTCTTCCCCCGATGACCGCTAGTTTACAGTGTAAAGGGCCTGGCCTTCTAGCGAAACGCAGGCTAGAGCTGGTGCAGTTCGTCGGCGGGCTAGGTTCTGCAGTTCGATATAGGCGCACTCGAAGCGCAGCAACTGACTCAAGCGGCTCGCATCGTCGGCACCTTCCAGATGAAGCAGATTACGGGGCCTTGTCCCCCAGATAGCCGAGACGGCTCAACAGTGAGATCCGCCGTAAACCGACGTCGCCGGCATGTCTCGGGAGTCTGCAGAGCTGGGCCTGTCCACCCGCCGCAAAGGGCGTACGCGGCCGTTCGGTTCGCGTAGGTCGGACGGAACGGTGGGTCTTCCTAAGCGACGAGTCCCTTCCCGAGGCTCGCCGGCGCCGGCTCGCCGTCGACGGGAATGATGATCGTCAGCTCCGAACCATCGCGACGCACCCGCGTGACGGGGAAGACGCGGCGCAGGGCCGCATGAGCGCCCGCGTTCACCACGAGGACCTCACCGATGAGCTCGCGGTAGCCCATGTCGGCGGCCCGGTCCCGGGCGGCCTGCAGCAGTCGGGTGCCGACACCACGGCCCTGCCAGCGGTCGACGACTTCGACGGCGAGCTCCCCGCGCCCGTTGCCGAGATCAATGATCCGCACGATGCCGATCGGATGGCCCTCGGCGAAGGCCCCAAGCGCAACGTGCGTGCGGCCGTCCAGCGCGGTCAGGCTGTGGCGGGTGGCAGCCGACAGCTCGGCAACCAGGAACTGGAAGCGCAGGTAGCGGCTGCGCGGGGACAGCCCGGCGAAAACCACGTCGACGACGTCGCCGTCGCTGGGGCCAAGCTCTCGGATGTGCACGAGGCTGCTGACGGTGGCGTCATCAAACTCGGCATCGTGGCTGGTTGTGGTGCTTTCGGGGGCGGTGGCGGCGGTGTTGATCGGATCTTCCCTTCTCATGATCTCGGGGCGTATTCCCGATAAGAGAAGGGTGCGCGCCATGGTGCGGTCGCACGGTCGGTCGACCGGGCCATTGGCCGGATGGTCCTGCTGTCCCCCGATCGAGGGACGCGTTGCTTCTCGCGTCGGAGTTGCTCGTCCGAGGGCGAGCCAACCCAACCCCCGCGGTGTTGCCATTCCGGGGCAGACCTGCTTGCCAGAAAGTCGATGAGCGTAATCCGGGAGGCGGTGTCGGGTCGGGGCAGAGGTGTTCGTAGCAGGGTGAGAGGCCGCCCACCAGGGGCGCGCCGAACCGCAGGGAGAGGATCCGGGATGGTCTACCTGGTTCCGTGATCGACGACAAGACCGACTCCGCCACGTCGGACGAGATGGCGGCCATCAAGGCGTTCAACGTGACCCGCTTGAGATTCAGTCGTGCTAAGTCCTTGGCTGCGTTGTTGGTGTCGGCGGGACCCGGTGAGTTTGGCCCATGAGGATGGTCAGTTCGGCATGATGGAAACCAGCCAGAGTGACCCTGACCGAAACGAGCTTCGGTTGCAGACGCGAACCGTCGGCGAAGGCGTTGATCTCATCACCTACGACATCCGCGGTGAACTCGCGGACGCCACCCCTGAACGTCCGGTGTTGAATAAAGAAACAAGAGCTCTTAGGGGTGAACTGCATCAGGTTAGATGAGTAGTGGGTGAGGCAATGTTGACACGCTGCGATGGGGAGGGTGGAGGAGACGGCGGAGACAGCGAGGGGTGAGCATCAGAAGTGAACAACGACACCGCGGACAGGATGAGGGAGGTGAGGACGCGGAAGAAGGTGAGAGAGCTGGCGTGCGACTCCACCGAGCACACCTCGACGCCGAGGATCTCCGGATGCGCGTCGGCATTCACCGCGGTCGCGACCAGGCAGGCGACGTTGACCACCGGCCGGCCTCCCGCACCTTCATGGTCAACGCGTCGGCGGCGAGGAACGTGTACGGGCCGGCGTCCAACGGCCGGGTCCTGAACGCCTCACCTGGGCGTCCAAGTCCTTGGCCATGATCGAGACCTGGGACTTCGACAACCCGGTGATGCGAGCTGCTCGACCAGCTCTCCATCCGCCTCGTTGACACCCCCAGCAGATAGCTGGTTCATGTTCGGCTCCCCGATGGACGCCAACGGATTCGGTACTCTCGCGGCCCGGTTCACCGACCGACCCGTGGTGACCTTCGACCCGCGGGGAGCAGGACGTAACCCGACCGGCACCTCGCCGCTGAGCCCAGAACAGCACGCCGAGGACTTGCATCGAGTGATCACGGCATTGGGGGTGGGCCCCGTGGATCTGATGGGAACCAGTGGCGGCGCCGTGAACGCGTTGGCGCTCGCAACTGCTTTTCCCGGTGATGTCCGCCGCGTCGTCGCCCACGAACCACCTACCGCGATCGGGTTGCCCGACCAGGACGTGGTGTTGGCCGCCTGCCAGGACCTGTCGGACACCTACCAAGCAGCGGGTGAGGGTGTGGCGATGGCCAAGTTCATCGCGTTGGTGATGCATGACGGTCCGCTGCCCGCCGACTACCTCGACCAGCCGGCCACCGACCCGGCCACGTTGGGGATGTCCGCTGCTGACGACGGATCCCGCACCAACCCGCTGTTCCGCAACGGTCCAGCCTGTAACTTGTTCGCTGTCGATCCGGACCGGCTCGGCCGGTTGGGCGATCGAGTGGTGGTCGCCGTTGGTGTGGAATCGGGTGACACGATGGCCGCTCGGGGTGGCCGGGCGGTTGCCGAGACACTGGGGCTGCCGGTCACCGACTTTCCTAGCCACCACACAGGATTCCTCGGCGACGAATTCGGTCAACACGGTGAGCCGGACGCATTCGCCGCTCGTTTACGCGCCGTCTTGGACTGAACCCTCCTGGCAGTCGTTGGGACCGCAGCCGGTCAGGGAGCACTCGCCGGGGACCGGAACTGCTGCAGTTCACACGAGTTCGCGGTCCCCACGGCCAACAAAAGAGCACGGGACGGGACTGTCCCACTGGTCGGGTCCGGTTTGCCGGAACGGCATCTGTGCCGCAAATGGACCGTTCACCGAAGACACAGGTGCCTGCCCGATCAGGAAGAGACTGCTCAGCGGGCGCTGACCGGTTGGGAGATTCCAAGCTGGTCGATGAGGGTGCGGATGCGGCGTTCGATGTCGTCACGGATTGGTCGTAAGTCGGCGAGGTCGAGGCCGGTGGGGTCGGCGAGGTCGTCCCAGGATTCGTAGCGTTTGCCGGGGAAGATCGGGCACGCGGCGCCGCAGCCCATGGTGATGACGACGTCGGCGCCGCGGACGGTTTCGTCGGTCCAGGGTTTGGGGAATTCCTTCGAGATGTCGATGCCTCGTTCTGCCATGGCCTCGACCGCGGACGCGTTGACTTCGGGTCCGGGCCCGCCGGGTCAACGCCTGCAAAGAGACCGTTACTCGGCTGCTGAGCCACCAAGAGATGCCCACAGCTCAACGAAGCGTTCGTAGACCGGTCCTGTTGCGGCGATCCTTGACGACGGACTCGCAGAGGTGGGTCACTGTGACACGAGCAGCGCCTCGAGTTCTGGGAGTCGGCTGTGCATGTCAGGCAGACCGCGCACGCCGTTGGCACGACCTCGTGCGAAAGCGCGAGGTGAGTGCCGGTGCTCGCCTCGGCGCCGGCGAGGCAACGGAGGATGTTCGATCTCGTGTGCCCCAGCCAGCCGCCGATCGTGAACACGAACCAGCTAGGACTCGACGGCGGCAGTGTCCCCCCGCCCCGCGACGTAGCCATCGACGACCGAACGGAAGATGGCGGGCTCGATGTCGTCGAAGCCAGGTCCCTTGGCGAGGATCAGCGCCGTCGAGCCGAGCTCACCGGACAGGTCGAGCATCCCCGAAAGCTCCCAGTCGAGCACCACCGGCCGACCCTCTCGAGCGAGCAGGTCCACGGTCGGATGTCCCTGTGGGTCAGCATTGTGGGCCTGGCCGTTCGCAGGTGTCGACGATATGAGCAATCGCGAGGAACGTCTCGACGTGGGAGGCGAGTTCGTCGGCCCACGCTGGCCGGTCGCTGCCGCCCGCTCGGCGAGCTCGGGCCAGTCCCGTGACGTCCGTTCCTCGATCGACACGTGGGTCCAATCGACGTCGAGCGCGTGAACGCGCGCAAGGATCTCACCGATCTCGAATGCGTACGCCGGCGACACCGGTGCTTCGGGCACCTTCTCTCCCTCGACCCACCGGTGGACGAGCGTGAGGTTGCCGGCTGAGATCGGCTCTGGCATCGGGATGCCGGCGGCGAAGGCGGCCCGCTCGAACCTGAACACGTCCTCGACGGGGTAGGTCCAGCGGTGGTCCGTGAGATGCAACTCCTTCACCGCGAACGACCCCTGGTCGTTGTCGAGTCGATACATCCGGTTGGCAAACCCGCCGTGGACGCAGATCATCGGCCCGGTCGGCGCACCGAGATGCGAAAGACTCACCCCGAGCACTGTAGGACTCGGGTGGTGAACTACTCGTTTTTGGTGACCGCGGATCGTCGATAGCGCAGTCGGCTACTACGTGCGTCCGGCACGACGGTCGTCATACGTCGCGCCGACCGGGATGCCGAAGGCGGGTACGGACTACCGTTTCGCGCATAACATGCGGCGTAATGCTGCCTCCATTGCTGACTCTGACGTTCGACGCGCACGACCCGGCACGCGTGGCGGCCTTCTGGGCTGGGGTTCTGGGACGGGTGGTGCTCGATGACGCCCTCGGCGCGCTGCTTCCCGGGAGCGACACTCAGGTCGGCTTGCGCTTTGTCCTAAACGAATCCGAGAAGGTCGGTCCGAACCGGGTGCATCTCCACCTGACCAGCACCAGCCTCACCGACCAGCAAGACACGGTCGCGGCGGCGCTCGAACTTGGCGGACGTCACCTCGACGTCGGTCAGCTCCCAGAGGAGGGCCATACCGTGCTCGCCGATCCTGAGGGCAACGAGTTCTGCGTGATCCCGCCTAACAGCTCGTTTCTGGCTGGCTGCGGCTTTCTCGGCGAGCTCGCCTGCGACGGCACCCGACAGGTTGGGCTCTTCTGGGCCGAGGCGCTGGGCTGGCCCCTGGTGTGGGATGAGGATCAGGAGACCGCGATCCAGTCCCCGAACGGTGGCACCAAGGTGGCATGGGGCGGCCCGCCCGTGGCGCCGAAGTCTGCGAGGAACCGGCAGCACTTCGACCTTGCTGTGACCGATGGCGACCGGGCAGCCGAGGTCGATCGACTGGTCGCGCTGGGGGCAACCGTGCTCGGCAGCACCGGGGATAACGATGCCGTCGAGCTGGCCGATCCCGACGGCAACGAGTTCTGCCTGAGCCGCCGCTAACGGCTCATGATCATCCACCTGCCCGCCGCGCCCGGAAGCAGAATGGATCGAGTCCGGACGGCCAACGCCGATCGGCCCCTTCTGCTTTTCAGGTGCACGTCTCAGTTGACCCAGGGGTGGTTGAGCGCACCATCTGACACACGGGACGACCAGCAGCTGGTGCCCGCTGAGGGGTCGGCTTGCGGCGATCGGGGCGTGCGATCCGGGATGGTGGAACTTTGGCGCTTCGTGGCGGCGTTCTGTCAGCGCTCTTTGTCGGCTCGCCCTCGGAGCAGGACCGCGTCACATTGGCACGTTGCGGCGGACGGTGACCGACTGGTACCCAACCGGCATCGCCGCCGGATCGTGGCTCAGTCTGAGTCTGGTGGGGGGTCGAACAACGCGAGCTCGGCAGCATCGGGCGCCTGGAAAAGGGCGGACCATTCGTCAAGGTGGGCGCGGCGGATGGGTGCGCTGTCCCAAGGTGGCTTCGAGTTCCGGGCCTCGATGCGCCGCCAGAGTTCGTCCACCGCCACATCAAGGAAGTGCAGTTCGACACCGACACCAAGGCCACGAGCTACGGATCGCACCTGGTCACGTTCAATCCGCGCCGCGAACCCGAAATCGAGGACAACGCTGAGGCCCAGGCGCACAATCTCCTGGGCGAGCTGCCAGAGTTCGTGATTCACCTTCGCCTGGGTCGTCGTGGCCCACGGTGTGGGGCCGAGAGCCCAAAGCCAGTCATCCTTCGTGAGGCGTACGGCGCGCCGGTCCGCGGCTAACTGCCTCGCGAGTGTGGTCTTGCCCGCCCCGGGCAATCCGCAGGTGAGAATCAGTCGGGCCTCGCTCACGTGTTTAGTCAAGCATTTCTGCGAGCTGGGTGAGGGGCCACGGCACATGGGCCACGCCAACGCCCAGGGGTGGGCCTGGTGCGGTGACCCGTGCCTTCTCGGCTTGCGCGCGAGCCACGTCCCTCGGGCGCGGGGCCACGGTGCCGGATGCAACACGGTGGAGGCTGAATCGCCACCATCACCTTGGGAATCGTGCATCTTGGGAATCGTGGGTGCGCTGCTGGGCGGCTTCCCCGGGCGGCCTGCTTCCGGGGGTGAGCTACAACCAGATCCTCAGCTTCAGCAGGCTGATCACCGCCATCATCGGCGCATCGATCGTCCTGATCATCTACGGGTTCATCCAGCGCCGCACTCAGCAGCCTAGCCAATCGTCCAGCAGCTCGGGCCACGCAGCGGATGCTGAGGCAGTCCGCCCCGACCGTTCATGGTGGGCCCTGGCGGCTTCCACTTTGGTGTCGGCGGCCGGCACGACACGCAGCGCTGCGAATACGCCGTCACATAGCGCTGCAATTCACAGGAATGCGGGATGTCGATACGTGACCACTCCCCCGGCGTCGCAGAGGGGCATGCGGAACGCCGGCGCCGGCCGGCCGATGGGCGGCGTGGGGTGGGTGCCAAAGTCGGGAAGAGTCCGTCGTACGGCTGTCGGGCTTGCCGAGCCTCAGGGCTTGACGTCGGCCCACTCGTCGGCCAGCAGTGCGTAGCGGAGCCCGTCGAGCCAACGGCCGGACCGGCGCCGCGAGTGGCGTACGGTGTGCACCTCCCGCCGCATGCCCGGTCGCTCCATCAAGCGCCAAGAGGCGACGTTGCCGGCGAAGCAGCCGGCGGTGACCCGGCGCAGTCCGAGGTCGACGAAACAGACCCGCAGGAGTGCCCTGGCTGCCTCGGTGGCGTATCTATGCCCGGCGTACGCCTGGCCGAGGCACCAGCCAATCTCGGCCTCCACACCTTCAGCGTGGACCTCCAGGTCGGATTGGGCGTAGCCGTTCTCGACGTTGCACATCAGGTCGCCGACGACCGCGCCGTCCCGCTCGATGATCAGCGTGTTACGGATCTGCTCCGGCCTGGCAAATCGCTCGGGGAGGTGCGCCGGTGCGGTGGTCATCCACATCGTCACCGACTCCAGACGGCGGTAGCGGTACATCGTGTCGAGATCGTCAGCCACGGCCGGCCGGATCTGCAGCCTCGCGGTCATCAGGGGCCAGCTCAGGTCCTCAAGCGTCCGTGGCACGCAGTCATGCCTGCGACGGCTGCTGCCCGACGTCCGACGGGCGACCGTGCTCGACGTGGCCTGCGGCCAGGGGCTCGCCACGCGTGTGTTGGCCGCGGCAGGCGCCCACCGAGTGGTCGGCACGGATCTGTCCGACGCGATGATCGCCATCGCCCTACGTCACCGCGACCCAGCCGGCGCGTCCGACATCAGCTACGTCGTCGATGATGCACAACAACTGCAGGCCTTCGACGACAACGCCTTCGACGGCTTGACCTGCCAACTCGGCTTGATGAACATTCCCGAACTGCACGCCGCACCTAAGGCGATGCATCGAGTGCTACGTCCGCATGGCTGGCTCGTCTTCGTCATTGGACATCCCTGCTTCCTCGTCCCCGATGCCGACATCACGACCAACGTCGGCGAACGCCCGGCAGTGAGCGTGACCGGCTACTTCGAGGAGCGGTTCTGGCGTTCGAGCAATCTCAACGGGGTACGGCGTGCTGGCAACCATCACCGGACGTTGAGCAATTATCTGAACGGGCTCATTCGGGCCGCCTTCTTCCTCGACGCCGTCGACGAGCCGAGACCCTCCGACCTCCTCACGAAACAACAGCCTCTCTACAGTGAGGTGCCGATCTTCTTCGGCTGTCGAGCCATTCGAAACACGTCGCAAACCCCGTCCGTTGGCGCTTCCACGATGTCCGGCGCTGCGTCCGCAAGCGGGTCCCCTTGCGGCGCTCCCCACGGGGCCTGCGGATCTTCGACTCGAACGTGATCATGGGGGTGCCGACAGGTTGGTGAGGCACTCCCTGGCCTTCGTGGACCACCTCGACTCATCTCGGCCTGTTCGCGTTCTGTGCGGCAGCCTGCGGCCGATGGCCCGATCGGGCCATGGCGTCGCGGGTCATGGATGGCCGTTTCGGCCGATGCACGCCAAGGTAGGCCAGGCGGATGGTGGATTCAGCGCCTTCGATCGTCGGGGGTGGTCGCAGAGGAGGAAGTCATGCCGTTCATTCAGGTCAAGGTCATCGAGGACGTGTTCACCGCGGAGCAGAAGCAACAGATCGTGCGGAGTCTCACCGACGCGCTGGTGGGTATCGAAGGCGAGAACATGCGGCCTGTCACGTGGTGCGTGGTCGAGGAGGTGCGCAGCGGCGACTGGAGCATCGCCGGCAATCCGTTGACAACCGCCGATGTCCGCGCGCTAGCTGCAGGCGTCAACGCCTAAGCGTTCCGCGACTCCCCGGATCGGTGACACGATCGGTGTCGTTGCCAGATCCGGAGTCAGCGGTGCACGCTCAGAAGATGACGAGCCAGCCGGACGCGACGTCACCCGCCGAGGTCGCCTTACGGTCGGGCGATTGGAGTCAGGCCAGGGACACCTTCGCTGCCCTCATCGCCGAGCATCCGCGGGCCCACGCATATGAGGGCCTTGGCCAGGCGCTGTGGTGGCTCGATGACGGTCCCGGCTGCCTGGGGGCACAGGAGGCGGCCTACCGGCTCTACCGCACCACCGAGAAGGACGCCGTCGGCGCCGCCAGGGCCGCGACCGCACTTTCGTGTGACGCGCTGCTGTTCGGCGCCGGTGTGGCGGTGGCGCGGGGCTGGTGGGGACAGGCCCGCGACCTGTTGGAGGCAATGCCTGAGCGTGCCGAGCACGGGTGGCTGGCGGTCCGCGAGGGAGAGCTGGCGCTCGAGATCGATCAGGACGCCGATGCCGCGCGATCGGCCGGCGACCGAGCACAGGCGGTCGGCCGTCGGCAGGGCGATGTCGATCTCCAGTTTGTCGGGATGGCCCTGAGTGGACGGGCCGCAACCAGTGCCGGTGACCCGGCCTCAGGTATGCCGCAACTCGATACGGCGGTCGCCGCCGCCACGGCCGGCGAAGTCAGCGACTTGCGGCGCCCGCTCCACCTCGACGCCGGGTCCGATCCAACTCGGAGGTGTCGAGCGCCTCGACCGTCTCCAGAACAAACCACACCAGATGATCCGGCGGGAGCCAGTCCCTCATATCCACTGGCAACAACATCGGCTGGTCGCGGACCGCGGGACGATACGACTTGGCCACAGTCCATGATCTTGGAACGGCCGCGACGAAGGGTCACACGACACGTGATTCTGCGACAGGCTCTACGACCTCGAGATCAGAACCGTGATCTGCAGCACGAACGCCGTCGAGTCGCTGAACGCACGCTACCGAAGGGCAGTGAAGGCCCGCGGCCACTTCCCCACCGAACAGGCCGCGATGAAGTGCCTGTATCTGGTCACCCGATCCCTAGACCCGACCGGGAAAGGGCAGCACGATGGACGATGAGGTGGAAACCCGCACTCAACGCGTTCGCCACCACCTTCGCCGACCGCTGGCCGGCAGCAGAAACCTACTGATGATCAACGCCGGAAACACTTTGCTGTTACAGACCCATCTGGTTGTTGTGCCTTGGCAGTGAGTCAAGACTTGCTCTCTTGACAGCCGCTGCTGCGGGACTGCTAGCTCGTCGATGTTGCGTGCGAGCTTGAAAGGTCATGAGGTGTCGTGCCGCCCGTTCGCCGGGACTACGTCGTCGAGATCTTGACCCAAATCTCGTAGCTGCCGCGGCCGCCGCTGGTGCTGACGGGCAGCTTTGCCAGCATGCGGTATTGACCATCTGTGCGTAGCTGTGCGATGAGGAGGCGATCAAGTTCCTGGGTGACGGTGAAGCTGAACACGACAACGTGGAAGTAGCCGTCGTGGAGGGCGGCTCGGTATCCGCGCTCACCGCTCAGTCGGTCACCGTTTTGGTCGGTGTAGTCGATGGCGTAGGTGGAGGTCCACTGCTCAGGTCTGGTCTCGGTCCGAAGGTAGTACTTTGGAACCGCATCGCCCTCGACGAGGTATCGCCGTCCGGGTTCGAGCTCCGGCCGAATGGCGGCGACGAGCTGGGAACTGTCGGCCCACCGAAGGTAGAGATCCTGGGACTGGGTGATACCGAAGGTCAGCAACGTGACCCAGCAGGCGATCGCCAACTGCGGGTAGCGAAAGTACGCTCCCATCACCTTGCTGAGGCCGAAACCGGCTATCGGCGCGGCGAATAGCAATCCGTAGCCGATGTGCTTGTGCAGCGAAACGCCCATCTGCAGGTGCATCTGATAGGCCGGCGCCAGCAGGGCCGTACCACACAGCAGCACACCGAGGCCGAGCCGCCACCTCCGCGGACGGTTATCGCCGTTGTCCGGCCAGACGTAGCATGCGGTGCCGAAGATGGCGAGCGCCACAATGCCACCACCCCATTGCAGGCAGTTGAGGAGCAGATCCACCGGGTTGGCGTTGCCGTGCTCGCGGGCGGTCGTGGTGACCCGGACGCCCTGTAGGTAGGATCTTCCAGCGAGCGCCAGAGAGGCGGCGAGTAGGACTGTGGTGACGCCGGTCAGCAGGCATGCTCGTGGCAGGGCGGCCTTCCAGCGGCCTTGGTCGAAGGCGGTCAGCGCGGCCAAGATCACGAGCGTGGGTAGGAACATGAGCGTCGCGTATTTGACCGCCACGCCGAGTGCAGCACCGGCGGCGGCCACCAGGATCAAAAGGGTGCCGCTCGGTGCGTTCGAGCAACGACTGCTCCGCACGACCGCCCAGGCGGCCAGCGCCAGCAGGAACACTGCGGCGGCGTCGTAGGTGGCTAGGTGTCCAAGGAACAGGGTCGACTGGGTCGTGCTGAACAGTGCGGCCGCGGCAAGCCCTGCCACCTCGCCGAAGAGCGCGCGGGTCAGTGCGTAGAGGAGGATCGTCGCGCCGAGCATGAAGGCGAGGCTGAGCGCACGTGCGCCGGACAGGCCGAACGCCGAGTCGAGGGCGGCGGCGAGAGGCGGGTACAGCAGCGGTGAGCCGGAGAAGTAGGACGTGAACTCGGTTGCGGGTGGATCGCCGTCGATCATGGCCGCGAGCTGGATGTGGCCCGCGTACAGGTAGAGCGCCTCGTCGTCGAAGGCCGTGTTTTCCAGTCGCAGACTGAGCCCGGCCTGGATTATCAAGAGTCCGACCAGCACACCGCGGCTGACCCACGCGCGACGCTGAAACGGCCGGCTCCTCCGGCGCGACGGTACGGATGCGGCGTGTCGTCGGGATGCTGGCGAGATCGGGCCGGGCATCTAGGGCTGCCGGACATCGAAGCCGAAACGCTCGTTCTCCGCACTCGCGCGGTACTCCTTGAGCGCGCGCGGATCACTATCGACTCGCCAGTCCGCTCTCTTGACATGGTTGAACCAGTTGAACCCGATCACGTCGGGAGATTCAGCTATGCCGCGGAAGAGGTCGGCGATGTCGTCGTCTTTGCGTGGACCGTTCTCGGCGCCGGTCTCGAGGATGAGGATGGGCCTCCTGGTGAATTTGCGTACGGCAGTCCTCGTCGGACCGAACAAGGCAGAGAAGGTGCGTTCCCCACCGGTCTCGTAGTAGCCGACCACGCCGATCCAGTCGACGTAGGAGTCGCCGGGATAGAAGGGCTTGAGCCGCACCCGAGGCAGATAGTTGATCACATTGGGGCTCCAGACCCAGATGACATTGGTCGCTCCGGCGTCCAGGAAGATGCCGTGCACCCGCCGCCAGGCACGCACGAAGTCGTCCCGAGAGGAGTTCCGGGTTCCCCACGGGTACCAGAAGCCGTTCATCTCGTGCGCCAGACTTATCGCTACCGGCAGGTTCAGCGCACGGACGGCCGAGGCGAACTGTCTGATGTAGTCGTCGCTCGCACCGTCAGCGATGGCGGCCATCGAGGGTTCGAACGGCTCCCACGACATGACGGGCAAGGCACCCATACCCCGGGCGTTCCGGACCCCCCGGGCGTTGAACGGTTCGCCCCACGCCGTGAAGTACAACAGCATGTTCGGTTGCTTGCCCACCTTCGTCGTGAAGGCTTCGACCGGACGCATCGACGTCGGGGCACCCTCGACGGCGACGCCGAAGTACTTCCGCGACGGGCTGAGCAGGGGCCGAACATCGAACGGCACCGCCGGCTCCGTGGATGGCTCGGGGGTCGGCTGCGCAGCCTTCGGTGGGGCCTTCGAAATCTCCCGTTCCACCACCGGGTCCGCCGGGTCCGCGGTGCATCCGACGAAGCAGACAAGAAGGCACAGAACCAACGCCGACCCAACACCCGCCCGGAGGCGCGAATGGGTGGCCGTCACCGCACCGGCCAGACACTGGTTCTCACCGGAGCCAGCCGGTGGGTGGCTGGAGCAGCACACGCCCGATGGTCAATGTGTAGAACAGTCCGGCGGCCAGGACTAGGGCGTAATCCGAGGCCACCGACGTCGACATTCGCCACAGAGCCGCGCCGACCCAAACCAGCGCGGTCGTGCCGCCCCAGACGGTGATGCCGATCCAGAAGCGCCGGGTCCTGTCGCTCTCTCTCGTTGCGGAGGAGCCCGTTGCTCTCCACGCCAGCGGCCGGCCACGGAGACGATCCCAGATTGCGAACATGTGCGCCCAGCCATACATCATTCGTACGGCCCAGGCCTCCAGTCGGTACGGCGACCGGTGCCACAGCGGGAAGACCAGTGTCGCGTAGATGACGCTCGGCAGAACTAGCGTCATGTTCTCCAGCCTCAGCGTCCACGGCAGGAAGACCAGCAACGTGATGGGAACCAGCGGGCCGACAAAGGTGAAGAGCGCGGTGTGGATGTAGTAGAAGAGGCCCGACAGGTAGCACAGCCGGGTCCCCACCCTCAGCTTTGTGGTCCAGAACTTCCTGCTGCCCAGCAGGCTCAGCGAGCCTGAGCACCATCGGTACTGCTGCGCCACAAACGCTTCCGTTGTGTTTGGACAGAGGCCGGTGGCGAGCAGCAGCGGCACATACTGCAGCGTCCAGCCGCGGCGACGCAGGTCGAAGCCGGTGTGCACATCCTCAGAGTGTTCGATCAGTGTCGCACCGCCGTTCTCCTCAAGCGCGGCACGACGATAAACGGCGCAGGTCCCCACGCAGATCGCCCCGCCCTTTCCCTGCCGAGACATCTGAATGGCGCGGTAGAAGAACTCCTGTACCGCACCTGCGCCCCGCTCGATCCAATTCTGCTGGTCGAGCACCCGGAAGAACTGCGGCGACTGGACGATGGCCACGCCTGCATCACCATCCAGGTAAGGAAGCAACTCCTCGAGCAGATCCGGACGCGGTGCGAAATCCGCGTCCAGAACGAGGATGTACGGTGCGAACGAGCGTCGGAACCCGAAGCGAAGGTTTCCGGCCTTCTTGAACCAGCCCCGGTTCGAACGACTGTGGTACCCGAAACCGAGTTCCGCCGCCAAAGCGGCAACCGCATGATCACCGCCGTCGTCCAACACGTAGGGGGTCACCATTCCGCGATACGCATGTGCCATGAGAGCTACATGCGTCCACGTGTTCTTGACCACGACCAGCGACTCCCCGCACACGGGCAGGAAGACATCAACACTGGGATACACCGTCGGCTGCCAGGAGGCGACGATCCGCTTGTGAGCCACTAGATCGAAGTCGCTGCTGAAAAGGTTCACGGCAAGCGACACGCCGTAATAGACGACCGTGAACAAGAACAACGGCAGGAACAGCCAGATCCACGGCGTCGAGATCGCGAGCCAGAACTGAGAGGCGGCGAGGCAACCGAAACCCAGCACTGAGAACGGGAGGAGTATCCACAGGCGACGCCGGACGAAGGAGTACTTGTCCTGATTATCCGGCGGGGTAGGCAAGACAGCGGTGGCCGGCCATGCAGCGCCACCAATTCTGCGGTCACGATCAACCACCCGTGCCCGGCGGTCAGAGCCGGAGCCGCGACAAGCGACTGAGTGGTCGCGCAGAACAGCGGGCACCGACTGGACATCTGACGTCATTCGAAGACCCCCCGATCTCCCCCCGATCGAACACCCTACTCACCCGAAATCGGGCACCGCACCCGACGCGCCAATAGATCGGTACCTGCAGAACGGCCACCCAACCAGGTCACCGGACATCAGCGTGGAGCCAGCCGCTGGGCCGCTGATCGGCGCATCACCACCTCTGCCATCAGCTGGCGCGCCGCCTTCATCTTCTAGGCGTTCATCATCGCCGTGATCCTGATCCTGATCTTGATCCTGATTCTCAGCCGAAGGCCCGTCGACCCGCTGCCTAGCGTGACGGCACCACCGGGGTGCGGCCGAATACTTCGATCTTGCCGCGTGGGTGTGCCGGGACAAAGTGACGACATACAGAGGGTCGTCGTCGGAACCGGGCGAATCGGCGGCGTGCGCTCTTCGAGGTCGATCGCCGCGGGTCCGGAATCGTCATCTCGGGAGTGTTCGTCAGAACGGATCAGAACGGGAGAGGTCGCCCTGTGTCCCTCGATGGGGGGACAGCTGGTCCTCTGCGTAGAGGGTCGTCAGAGGACTGACCGGGGCTGATTCGTCGAGCAGAGTGGCAGTCATCGCATCGAGTCCTCCTCCACCTAGAAGGAGATCCACCGCCAGGATCCTCATCTCGCTCATCGTGATTCCGATCGGAACCCCGATCTCGCTCACCTTCATCGCGACGGCCCTGTCGTTCCTCCCTTCGCTCTTCGGCTTCTAGCGGCCCCGCCCAGCACCCGGCATCCCCAGAGTTCACGGCGGTGACGCTCGGCACGACACCGTCCGCGCTACCGGACCGCAGAGAGTCGACCACGTGTCAACGGCGGCTGAAAACTGACCCCTTCTCGACGGTTGAATTTTGGCCCCTTGGTTCTAGTTTTCGTCGTTACGGCCGTGGGGACACGGCCAAGTTCTCGGTTCCTGAGCCGGTAGGAGTCGCCTTTGAGGGCGGTGCAGAAGCTCCTACTCGGTTGGCGCCGATCCGGACTGGCCGAGACGTCGGTGAAGCGCACCCGCAACTCCCTATCGGCATTCTTCGCCTGGCGGTGCGGGAGCGGCTGATCAGTGTCAACCCGGTCACCCTCACCCGCGTACCCCGGTCCAACGAGCCTCGCGTCGAGATGTACCCCCTCGGCGAAGATGAACTGGAGCAGGTGTGGGAACGCGGGAGGGAACGCGATCCACGCCTCGCCGACATCCTCCTGCTGGCCGGCTGGACCGGTCTCCGGTGGTCCGAGCTCCGCCCGGCGGGTGCGGGACTTCGTCGAGGTGCCCATGCCGTTGCTCGTTGTCCAACGCGCTGAGCCCGAGGGGGTGACGACGAAGGTGACGAAGTCCGGCAAGAGCCGACGTGTCCCGGTCGCCGACCGTGTCCTCTCGATCGTCCGAGCGCTGGCCGCGAACCGGCAACCGGACGACCTGCTCTGCGTCACCTCCGCCGGCCACAAGCTGCACGCCACCGCGTTCAAGCGCACGCTCGCGTGGCCGCAGATCGCCGAGAGTCGCCGGATCCACGACCTGCGCCACACGGCCGCCTGCCTCTGGCTGGCTCGCGGCGTCAACCCGGCCACGGTGCAGGCCTGGATGGGCCACGCGTCGATCGCGACAACCAACCCGTACCTGCATCACCTCGGCACGTCGGCCGACCGGACCGGTCTCAGCCTGCTGAACAGCTCCGTCACCCCGCCGACGACCGACACCGGTGTTCAGCCGGCCGCACTGGACCTCTAGGCACCGCGACCGAATTCGGGGGTGCAGAGGAGGTGCACGCCGAAGAATCCCGCAGGTGCAATCTGTTGAGATTTCGAGCGTTTGAGCTGGTCAAAGCCAGATCCGGGTGGTGGAGCTAAGGGGATTCGAACCCCTGACCTTCTCGTTGCGAACGAGACGCGCTACCAACTGCGCCATAGCCCCAGTCGAACCAGTTACTGATCTCGTCCGGGCGGATCAGCACGCAGACTTTACCACCGTCAGGCCGTGGCGCTCTTCTGCAGACCGTTGCCGTCGACGTCATCTCCGCGCTGTTGTTCGGGCTCGGGCGTGGTCTCCGGGGCGTCGGCGACGACCGGCGGCTGGGCGACCGCGGTCGAGGTGAGGGGCGGTCCCGACAGGTCGATGGTTCGTACGGTGCGGGGGGCCAGCGGCTTCGACACGTAGGTCGGCACGGTGACCGGGATCGGATCCCACAGAACGTTGGAACTGGTCTTCGTGGACGACGAGCCGTTCCCGTCGGCGACGGTGCGGTCAGCCTTGGCCGACTGTCCGGGGCGGGTGAGGAACAGCGTGACCTCGCCCCCGCCCTGCGAGATCTCGGCGTGACGGCGGTCGAGGCTCCGGCGCATGACCATGACGCTGATCCGGGAAATCACAAAAAACCCGACCACCAAACCGCCCGATACCGCGACCGCCCACCAGGGCACGAGCTCCACGGCCGCCAAGCCGACCAGGGCGCTGAGCACCGCCATCAACCCGAGCAGCACCCGACGCCGCCGGACGGCCGCCATCCGCTCCAGCCGACGAAGATCATTGATGGCCGCCCGACGCGTCATCGGCGTGGAGACCTCGTAGCTGGCGATCTCGGACAGATCTTGATCAAGCAGAGGTGCGGTGCCGTGCTCCACGATGCGCATCGAATCGGAGAAGCGATCGGCCGGATCGGTCGACTCGACCGGATCGTCGTCCCGCCGTCGGACGAAGTGCGGCACCAGATAAGCCAGCCAGGCCACCGCGATAGCGGTGAAGATCAATCCCGTGGTGCCCACATCGGCACCGTATGCGGCCGAAACCCTCCGGCTCTCCAACCGGATCGGTGTGTCGTCAGAAAGGAGGGTTCCGTTGCTGCTCGCTCGCCGACGGAGAGCGCAGATAGCGTTGCAGCAGACCACCGGGAACCTCTTCGGCGTTCAAGGCAAAGACCAGATGATCACGCCATTCGTGGTCGATGTGCAGGTAGCGGGGACGCAGCCCTTCCGAGCGGAAGCCCAGCTTGTGCGCAACGCGCAGGCTCCGTTCGTTCTCGGGACGGACCGTGATCTCGATCCGGTGCAGCCCTACCGAACCGAAGCAGTGATCGACGGCGAGCGCGACGGCCGTGGGGATGATGCCGCGCCCGGCCAGCTCCTGGTCGACCCAGTAGCCGATCTGCCCCCAGCCGGCCGAACCACCGACGATGCCGCTGACCGTCAGCTGACCCGCCAACCGGGGTCGACCGCCCGGTTCGGTGTAGAACACCAGCCAGGGCAGCATGCGCCCGCGGCGAGCCTGACGGTTGAGTCCCCGCACCAGACCCGAAAAGCTCGACGGGCCGGGCGGCGAACCCGGCGGGAGGGTGGCCTCCCACGGCTTCAGCCACGCCAGATTCGCGCGTCGCACCCGCTCCCACTCGCCGCGATGGCGATATCGCATCGGGCTGAGCTCGACCCGACCATGCCGCAGCGTCACCGGCCACCGTTGGGCGAAACGACCCGACCCGGGCTTCATTGCGGTCGGTGGTCCTCGCCGCGCACCTGATCGACGGCGTGCCTCAGTAGCGGTGCCAGCACCGCCATGCCGTCCCGGGCGCCGCCCTGGGAGCCCGGCAGGTTGATGATCAGACTTTTTCCGGCCACGCCGGCCGTGGCCCGACTGAGAGCTGCGGTCGGCACCCCGTGATCAACGCCGTAACGGGCGATGGCTGCGACCAACAGCGGGATCTCCCTCTCGAGTACGAGACGGGTCTGTTCGGGCGTGTGGTCGTTCGGGCTCAACCCCGTGCCCCCGGTCGTGATGATCACCGAGTGTCGGTCGGTCACCGCTACCCGCAGCGTGTCGCCGACCCGGTCACCGTCCGGGACCACCACAGGACCACTGACCGAGAAGCCCAGGTCGCTCAGGGCTGCGGCCACCACGGGACCGGACAGATCCTCGTACACCCCGGCCGCCGCGCGGGTCGACACCGTGATCACCAGGGCTGAGTCGCTCATGGCGCGCACTCGTTCATGCCGGGCGCCGCCAGTCGCCGCTCCGACCGCCCGACTTGCTCAGCACCCGGATGTTGGTGATCACCGCCGTACGGTCCACGGCCTTGATCATGTCCACGACCGCCAGCCCGGCCACACTGACCGCGGTGAGCGCTTCCATCTCGACACCGGTCCGATCGTTGGTTCGTACGGTGGCGGTGATCTCGACGCCGGTGTCGACGACGTCCACCGCCACGTCGACGCCGGAGAGTCCGATCGGATGACAGAGAGGGATCAACTCCGATGTCCGCTTGGCACCCTGGATTCCGGCGATCCGCGCCACCGCCAAGGCGTCGCCCTTCGGCACGGAACCGTCCCGCAAGGCCTGCACACACTCCGGGCTCAAAAGCACGGCGGCCGCGGCGGTGGCGGTCCGCGCCGTTACCTTCTTGCCCGACACGTCGACCATCCGCGCCTCACCACCAGGCGTCAGGTGGGGGAAGGGCGAGGCGCTCATCACCTAGACCTGCTCGCCGAGCAGCCAGACCTCGACGTCGTCACCGGCCGCCACGAACTCGACCTCCTCCGGCAAGATCACCAAGGCGTTGGCGCGCGCCAAGTCGGCCAGCAGGTGTGAGCCGTGCCCACCCGCCAACTCGACCTGCCGGGTCCCGGTGTCCGAGGTGGTCACGATGCCGCGCGCCAACTGTCGCTTCCCCGGGATCGAGGTCATCGCCCGAGTGGCCTGGCAACGGACCGCGGTGCGCTCGTACGGGGTCGCGCCCATCAGCTTGCGCAACACCGGGCGCGCGAACGCCTCGAACGAGACGAACGAGCTGACCGGGTTGCCGGGCAACATCAACATCGGAATCCGATCGTCGCCGATCAACCCGAAACCCTGCGGCTTTCCCGGCTGCATAGCCACCGAGACGAAATCGGTGGCCCCGAGTTCGGGCAGCACCGCCTTGACCACGTCGTAGTCGCCCTGGCTGACCCCGCCGGTGGTCAAGATCAAATCGGACCGGACCAGCTGATCGTTGATCAACTGTTTGACCTTGTCGGGGTCGTCACTGACCAGCCCGACCCGAAACACCTGCGCCCCGGCGGCCCGGGCGGCGGCGGCCAGCAGGAACGAGTTCGAGTCGTAGATCATCTCCGCACTGGGCAGCGGCAGACCCGGGTGCACCAGTTCCGACCCGGTGGCGATCACCGCCACTCGGGGCCGAGGACGGACCAGCACCTTGTCCCGACCGATCCCGGCCAGCAACCCGATGCTGCGCGGACCCAACTGATCGCCGGCGTGCAGCACGACAGTGCCCGCTTCCACGTCTTCGCCGGCCCGACGCACATGCTGACCCGGCGCGCTCGGGGCGAAGATCATCACCTCGTCGGATCCGCGGTCGGTCGACTCGTACGGGACGATGGTGTCCGCACCGGCCGGCAGGGAGGCACCGGTCATGATCTTCATGGCCGTTCCGGGGGAAAGCCGGTGCGGCGCCGGCTGCCCGGCGGCGACCTCGCCCACGACCGGTAGCCGCACCGGGCGATCGGAGGCGGCAGCGGAAATGTCCTGCACCCGGGCGGCGTAGCCGTCCATGGCCGAGTTGTCGAATCCGGGCAGGCTCACCGTCGAGGTCACGTCTTCGCAGATGGCCAGATCGACCGCATCCAGGATCTGCTGGCCGAAGGGCGGCAGTTCCTCCACGCAGCCGAGCAGATAGGACCGGTGGTCCGCGAAGGACCGCATCCCGTCGGCCCGCGGCCGAGGTGGGGTCGGCAACGGTTCCCAGGCATGGCGAATCGCCGCCGGCTCCTCGGATTTCTTCCGGCCGAACAAGGGCATGACCCCCACCCTAGGCGTACGGCCGGCCGGCTGAACCGACGCGATCACCCGCTCGAAGACGTGTCGCAGGCTGGGTAGGGTCGCGAGGCGCCAGGTCAGAACCCCACGACGGAGTGCGGCCGGTACGGCTCCTCCAGCCGAGCGATCTCGTCGTCGCTGAGCCGCAGACTCGCCGACGCAATGGCGTCGTCGAGGTGGCTCTGGCGCCCCACACCCACGATGGGTGCGGTCACCACCGGGTTCTTCGCCACCCAGGCCAGGGCGACCTGGGCCCGCGAAACCTGCCGCTCCCGAGCCACCTCCGCGATCCGGTCGACGATGACCCGATCGGCTGATTCGTCGTACAGGCTCTTACCGAAGGTGTCGGTCTCGGACCGTTCGGTCTGCACCTCCCAGTCCCGGGTCAGCTTTCCGCGCGCCAACGGGCTCCACGGCAGGACGCCGATGGCCTGATCGGCACACAGCGGGTACATCTCGCGCTCCTCCTCGCGATTGATGAGGTTGTAGTGGTCCTGCATCGTGACGAAACGGGTCCAACCGTGCTCCCGCTGCAGGTAGAGCGCCTTGCTGAACTGCCATGCGTACATGGAGGAGGCGCCGAGGTAGCGGACCTTGCCGCTCTGCACCAGATCGTGCAGCGCCTGCAGGGTCTCCTCGATCGGGGTGGCCGCATCCCAGCGATGGATCTGATAGAGGTCGATGTAGTCCATGCCCAGTCGGCGCAGACTGGCGTCCACCTCGGTGAAGATCGCCTTCCGGGACAGGCCGGCGAGGTTGGCGCCGTCGCCCATCCGACCGTGCACCTTGGTCGCCACCACCAGCTCGTCGCGCCGACCGTAGTCGGCCAGGGCCCGGCCGACGATCTCCTCGCTGGATCCGGCCGAGTAGACGTTCGCGGTGTCGAAGAAGTTGATCCCTGCCTCGACCGCCGAGCGGATCAGCGCCCGTGACTGTTCCTCCGGCAACGTCCAGGGGTGCGGCCCGCGGTCCGGATCGCCGAAACTCATGCACCCGATGCAGATCGGGGAGACGTCGAGTCCGGTGTGGCCGAGCTTGATCAAGTTCATGGGTTTCACCCTAGGAGCCGGCGCGTAGGGTCGGCGCGTGGATCTCGAGAACGCCCGCATTCTGCTCATCGGCGGTACCGGTGTCTTGGGTGGCCGGCTGGCTCAGCGGCTGGCCGCGTCCGGTGCCCGACTGGTGATCACGGGCCGGAACGCACCCCGGCTGGCCGCGGTCGCGGAAGAAACCGCGGCGGAGCACCAGATCACCCTCGATCTGGTCGACCTGGACGCCGTCGAGGCGGCCGTCGATGCGGCCGCCGAGCGACTCGGCGGCCTCGACGCGCTGGTCGTCGCCTCCGGTGTCGCGGCGTTCGGATCGGTCCGCGAGGAGAGCGACGTGGTGATCAAGGAACTGTTCGCGGTGAACACGTTCGGCCCGATTGCCGCCGTCCGGGCTGCTGTCCCCCACTTCGACGGGGCTGGAGCCGTCGCGGTCCTGACCGCGATCCTGGCCGACATGCCGACCGCAGGCATGGCGGCCTATTCGGCCAGCAAGGCCGCCACCTCGGCCTACCTGACCGCCATCCGCCGCGAACTGCGGCGGGACAAGATCACCGTCCTGGACGCTCGGCCGCCGCACATGGAGACGGGTCTGGCCGACCGGCCACTGGCCGGCGAGCCGCCGCGGATGCCGCCCGGCCACGACATCGACGAGGTGCTCGACCTGATCGTCACCGGGCTGAAGAACGGCAGCAGCGAATTGGTGGCCGATCCGAAGGAACGGACCCTCACGCTCCGCTGAACCGGGTCTTCCCTAGGCGGGCCACTCCGTGAACCAGACCGTGCTCTCACCCGCGAGCACGCCAGCCTCGTGCGGCACACTGCTGACCCGGATGACCCCGTCGGGCAACAACACCGGATCGGCGCCGAAGTTGCTGATGCAGTGCCACTCGCCCGGTCGGACGAAATGCAGCACGTCCGGGTGGCCGGTCTCGATCCAGCTGAGCTCCTCGGCGGTCTGTAGGGTTTGCCGAACCCGAAGCGCCTCCCGGTACAGCCCCAGCGTTGAATCGGGCCGGCTCAGCTGGGCGGCCACCGCCGATCGCGAGAAGCCGGCGGGTTGGGGCAACCAGGCATGGGCCACGCCGAAGCCGTACGAGGCGCCGTCGTCCGACCAGGGCAGCGGCACCCGGCAGCCGTCGCGGCCCTTCTTGGCGTTGAGCGTCCGCTCCCAGATCGGATCCTGCAGCGATGTCGGGGGCAGGTCGGCCACCTCGTGCAGGCCGAGCTCCTCCCCCTGGTAGAGGTAGGACGACCCCGGCAGGGCCAACATCAGCAAGATAGCGGCCCGGGCCCGGCGCAGCCCCCGCGCCTCGTCGGCGACCGGCAACGCGCCGTCACTCATCAGCCAGGCATCCAGGTCCAGCCCGGCGGGCAGCGCGTACCGGGTGGCGTGCCGCACCACGTCGTGATTGGACAGCACCCAGGTCGAGGACGAACCTGTCTTGGCCGCCTCGTTCAGGCAGAAGGTGATGGCGTCGTGGAAGGCGGCGGCGGAATAGTCCGCCTTGAGCAGATCGAAGTTGAAGGCCTGGCCCAGGCCGCTCGGCCGGGCGTACAGGGCACGGCGTTCCGACGGCGCGCACGCCTCCGCTACCGCGGTTCGCGGCGGATCGTAGGAGTCGAAGAGCTGCCGCCACTCGGCGTAGATCTCGTGCACCTCGTTCCGGTCATACAGCGGGTCCGATCCGTCCAACGGCATGTTCTCGTCCTCGAGGACGGGCTTGCTGCGCAGCGGCTCCGAGAGGTCCTTGGCCAGGGCGTGGGCCACGTCGACCCGGAAGCCGTCGACACCCCGATCGGCCCAGAATCGCAGCGTGGTGAGGAAATCGTCGCGGACCTCGCGGTTGTCCCAGTTGAGGTCCGGTTGCTCCCGGGCGAACAGGTGGCAGTACCACTGACCGTCGGGAATCCGGGTCCAGGCCGGTCCGCCGAAGTGCGAGACCCAGTCCGACGGAGGTTCGGAGCCGTCGGGACCGGTGCCGTCGCGGAAGATGTACCGGGCCCGGGAGGCCGAGCCGGGCTCGGACGCCAGAGCCTCGGCGAACCACGGGTGCAGGTTCGAGGTGTGATTCGGGAACGATGTCGACGATCACCCGGAGGCCGGCGTAGTGCGATGCCTCGACTAGATCGTCGAAGTCGTCGAGGGTGCCCAACTGGGGATGCACGTCGCGGTGGTCAGCGACGTCGTAGCCGCCGTCGGCCAGAGCGGACGGGTAGAACGGACTCAGCCAGATCGCGTCGATCCCCAGTCCGGCCAGATAGGGCACCCGGGAGGTCAGACCGGCGAGGTCGCCGATACCGTCTCCGTTGCTGTCGGCGAAGCTGCGCGGATACACCTGATAGACCACCGCCTGGCGCCACCAGTTGGCGTCCAGCCGGGCATCGGCAGAAACAGTGAGTTGCTGGGTCATGGCAGGCGGGATCCTCGAAAAACCGGGGCTGGGGTCTCGCTGGTGTCGTAACCACAGCGATCACACAAGCGTAGGAAGGGCGCGTTCCCCTCGTCAAACCATTCAGCTGCTATGGATGGTGTCTCTGGTCACAGCCGCCGGGAGATCTACGATGAGTGGGTGTCGGCCACCGACGCAGCCGCGGTCGCGGCCGCCAAACGGGTGCTGCGCAACGCCATCGGACTGCGACGTGATGCTCGACCGGTTGAGCAGCGACGAGCCGATGATCTGGCGCGAACGGCACTCCTGCAGGCCCAGTTCCCCGACGGCCCGCCCAGCACCGTCGCCGCCTATCTCTCGGCCGGGAGCGAACCCGGAACGCTCACCCTCGTCTCCTGGCTGGCCGCCCAGGACCGGCGGATCCTGCTCCCAGTGCTGACCAACGGCGACGGCCGCCGGCGAGCCGATCCGGCGTGGGCGCTCTACCAGGGACCCGATGCGCTGCGCGCCGGGCGGGCGGGCATCGTCGAGCCGACCGGGCCGCCACTCCCCGCGGGGGCGGCGGCGGACGCCCAACTGATCATCTGCCCCGGGCTGGCGGCGACCCCCGGCGGTGACCGGCTGGGTCGCGGCGGCGGGTGGTACGACCGGGTGTTGGCGACGACCGCACCGAGCTGGGTCCTGCTCAACGACGACGAGGTGTTGCCCGTGGTGCCGACCGCCGACTGGGACCGGCCGGTCGACGCCCTCGTCACCCCGACCCGCTTCCTGCTCTGCCGCCCGGAGAGCAGCGGGCCGAAGATCGTGTAGTCCGCGGCTACGTAGTCGAGCCCTCGCGCTACACGCTCGTGACCACCCCCAGGTCGACGGCGTTGCGACACCGGTCGCAGCGACTCGGAACGCCCGTCCAGCCTCGCCCAGCCAGCAGAGCGGCGATCTCCCAGGCCACCTGACACGGCCGGTCGACAACATCGGTCCAGCCGTAGCGGAGGGTGACCAGACCGAGCAGGAGGGCGAGATTGTCGCGGCGCATGTCCCGGAACCGACCGCGGCCCTCGTGTCCCAGCCGTCCGTCGAGCTCGACGATGAGCTGGAACTCCTCGTACATCACGTCGCGGTAGGCCGAACCGCGACGGGAATGAACCTGGCGCACCCCTCGAGGGAGACCGTGAGCCCGCTCGACGTCTGTGGCGAAGTTGAGCTCCAAGGGGCTGCGGACACCGGCGGCAACGTCCGTCAGCAGCTTGTCCATCAGACGTCGATGACGAAGTCGAGATCGGCCGGCGACCGCTCGGCGCAGCCGGTCGGGAGTGGTCAGCCGGTCAGAGACGGCCCGGGTGAACAGGTCGATCACCTGCTTCTCCGTCGCCCGCTCGGCCAGATCGATCACGGTGTCTTCGACGGAGAGTCGCGGTGGACTGCCGAGCGAGCGCGGGGAGCGCACCCCGGGCCGCTCCCGGACGAACCGCCAAGGTTTGCGCTCCTTGAGCACCGACGTCCAGGCCACCATGACCTCGATGACGTCCGGGGGATCGTTGAGCCCATGGAGGTGGCCAGCGGCTTCGCCGCCCAGGCGGGCGTCCGGCCCACCGAGCAAAGCACCGGCCCACGCCAGCGCGGGCCAATCCGGCGCGCGATCAGAGGCGGAATACAGCCCTGTTGCCACGCGCTGCCAGCGCCCATCACGGACCAAACGGGTGACCGGGCCCTTGGTGATGCCGAAAGCCGCTGCTTGTTCCGTGGTGACCACCCCGGCCTGCAAGGCGGCCAGGTTCAGGAGGCCGGCATGGGGATCGATTCGCGCGTGCACGCCGAGAGTCTGCGGATGCCAGACCGAGATCGTCCGGCTCGGTCCAGCTGCTGTGGAGGCGGCCGCCGACCCCTGTGGGTAACCTCTGGGCTCGTAGTCGAGTCCTTCGGCTACACGATCGTGCTCGGCTCGGCTCAGCGGACGGCGAAACCGGTTTCGCCGGTGGGTACCTCGTCGGTCACGTCGAGTCCGGCCACGCGTGCTTGCGGCGGGCCGTGTTTGGCCCAACTCACCAGGGCCTCGACCTGCTCGGCCGGACCCTCGAAGACCGCCTCGACCGCACCGTCTCGGCGATTCGTCACCCAGCCGGCCACTCCTCGTCGTTCGGCCTCCCGGCGGCAGCTGTCCCGGTAGAACACGCCCTGGACCCGCCCCCGCGCGATCACCCGCCGCCGGATCATGGCCTCAGTGCCGGACGAGGGCGAACACCACCGACTGCTGATCGCCGAGACCGGCCTCTGAGCCGCCCTCGACCGGATCGTCGGTCACCGTGAACGCGGTGGCCAGCGTCTCGGCCTTGATCAGATCGGCGTGTCGTCGGGCCGCGGCCACGGCGGCCGGAGTGCCACTGATGACGAGCGCGATCCGGTCACCCACATCCAGGTCGGCATCGCGCCGACCTTTCTGTACCGCGCGCACGACGTCCCGCGCCAAACCCTCGGCCGCGAGTTCCGGCGTCACGGCGGTGTCCAAGATCACGAATCCGCCGCCCGGGAGCATGCCGACCGCGCGTCGGTCAGCGGGATCGGCATCGGCCACCACCGTCTCGAGCACGTACTCGCCCTCGGCCAGTTCCACCCCACCGGCCGTCACCCGCCCGTCGACGGCCGACCAGTCGCCGCTCTTACTGCCCTTGATCGCCGCCTGGACGTCACGGCCCAACCGCGGGCCCGCGACCCGGGCGTTGACCTGCAGGACCTGGCGGACGCCGAAGGTCCCGGCGTCGGCACCGGCCAGATCGGTGAGTCGGACCTCACGCACGTTGAGCTCGTCGCGGATCAGCTCCGCGAAGGCGTCGAGGGCCTGGGCGTCCTCGGCCACGACCAACAGCGAGCTCAACGGGAGCCGGACCCGGAGGCCCTCGGCCTTGCGCAGCGCCGAGCCGGTCGAGCAGACGTTGCGCACCCGGTCCATGGCCGTTACCAGGTCGACGTCTCGCCCTCCGACCGGCTCAGGCCAATCACACAGGTGAACGGAGCGGCCGCCGGTCAGGCCGCGCCAGATCTCCTCACTGGACAGGGGCAACAGCGGTGCGAGGACGCGGGTCGTCGTCTCCAACACCGTGAAGAGCGTGTCGAAGGCGGCGAGTGCGTCCACGGATTCCCCGTCCCAGAAGCGGGCTCGGGAGCGGCGGATGTACCAGTTGGACAGCGTCTCCAGGAAATCCTGGGTCGCCTCGCACGCGGTGGCGATGTTGAAAGCGTCCAGCGACGAGCCGACCGAACCGGCGAACTCGTTCAACTTGGCCAGGATGTAGCGGTCCAGCACGTCCTCGGCCTCGGTCACGACCCGGGCCTCGTAGCCCGCGCCACCCTGAGCGGCGTTCGCGTAGAGGGTGAAGAAGTAGTACGCGTTCCACAACGGGATCTGCACCTGACGCACACCCTCGCGGATGGCCTGCTCGGTGACGATCAGGTTCCCACCCCGCAGGATCGGCGACGACATGAGGAACCAGCGCATCGCGTCGGCGCCGTCCCGGTCGAAGACCTCCGAAACGTCGGGGTAGTTGCGCAGCGACTTGCTCATCTTCTGGCCGTCGCTGCCGAGCACGAAGCCGTGCGTCAGGCAGTTGCTGAACGCCGGCCGGTCGAACAACGCCGTGGCCAGCACGTGCATGGTGTAGAACCAGCCGCGGGTCTGCCCGAGGTACTCCACGATGAAGTCGCCCGGATAGTGGTGCTCGAACCAGTCCGCGTTCTCGAACGGGTAGTGCACCTGCGCGTACGGCATCGAGCCCGAGTCGAACCAGACGTCGAGCACATCGCTGATCCGGCGCATGGTGGACCGCCCGGTCGGGTCGTCCGGGTTGGGCCGCGTCAACTCGTCGATGAACGGTCGGTGCAGGTCGGGCACCTCGACGCCGAAGTCCGCTTCGAGCTCGGCGATCGAGCCGTAGACGTCGAGCCGTGGGTAGGTCGCGTCGTCGGACTTCCAGATCGGGATCGGCGTGCCCCAGTAGCGGTTCCGGCTGATCGACCAGTCCCGGGCGCCGGACAGCCACTTGCCGAACTGGCCGTCCTTGACGTGCTCCGGCACCCAGTTGATCGCCTGGTTCAGTTCGCCCATCCGGTCCCGGAACTTCGTCACCTCGACGAACCAGCTGGAGACGGCCTTGTAGATGAGCGGATTCCGGCAGCGCCAGCAGTGCGGATAGGGGTGGTCGTAGGTCTCCTGGCGGAGCAGCACGGTGCCGGCCGTGACCGAGCCCGCCGGCACACCGCGAGTGGCGGCTTTGAGGTCGTCGATGATCAGCAGGTTGGCGTCGAAGACGTGTACGCCGGCGTAGTCCGGGACCTCCTCGGTGAACAGGCCCTTGGCGTCGACCGGGACCACGGGAACGATCCCGGCCGCGTCGGTGACGATCTTGTCCTCCTCGCCGAAGGCGGGCGACATGTGCACGAGCCCGGTGCCCTCCCCGGTGGTGACGTGATCGCCGGCGAGTACGACGTGCGCTCCTGCGCTGCCGAGGAAGTAGCCGAAGGGCGGGGTGTAGCGGCGACCCAGCAGCTCCGAGCCTTTGAGTCGTTGGACGATCCGTTCGGCGGCGTCGGTCCCGAGCTCGCGGGTGTAGCGCGGCAGCAGCGCCTCAGCCAGGAGATACCGCTCCGTGCGTTGTTGGTCAGGGGCATGCTCCACCACCACGTAGTCGATGTCGACGCCGACCGCGAGCCCCTGATTGCTCGGCAGCGTCCAGGGCGTGGTGGTCCAGATCAGCGCCAACTCGCCGGTCTCCAGCCGGAACCCGACGGTGACGGCCGGGTCCTGCCGCTGCTGGTAGACGTCGGGATCCATCCGGAGCTCGTGGCTGGACAGCGGGGTCTCGTCGCTCCAGCAGTACGGCAGGACGCGCATCCCCTCGTACACGAATCCCTTGTTGTGCAGGGTCTTGAAGGCCCACAGGACCGACTGCATGTACTCCGGTTCGAGGGTCTTGTAATCATGATCGAAATCGACCCAGCGGGCCTGCCGGGTGACGTAGTCCTGCCACTCGTTCGTGTATCGCAGCACCGACGCTCGACAGGCCTCATTGAACTTCTCGACGCCCATCTCCTCGATGTCATCCTTGGTTTTCAGCCCGAGCTGGGACATCGCCTCGAGCTCGGCGGGCAACCCGTGGCAGTCCCAGCCGAACCGCCGCTCCACGTGGCGACCGCGCATCGTCTGGAAGCGGGGGATGACGTCCTTGACGTAGCCGGTCAGCAGGTGCCCGTAGTGCGGCAGCCCATTGGCGAACGGCGGTCCGTCGTAGAAGACGAACTCGTTCGCGCCGTCTTCGCCGGCCGGGTTCCGCTCGACCGAGGCCCGGAAGGTGTCGTCGGTCTTCCAATAAGCGAGGACCCGCTCCTCGATCGCGGGGAAGTTCGGGCTGGCGGGCACGGGCCCGGAACTCATTGACGGGCTTGCTCCGGTGCTGGTCTTCGGGTACGTCATCGCTGCTGGTCTCTCGTCGTTCGTGCCGGTCGTCTGCACGAGGACGATGTCACCACCGCGGTACCACCTCGCTTGCCGGACCCCGCCGAGGCGGCCCGACCGCTCGTTCCGGGCTGTGACGGGCCCACCCGTCCGGTTCTAGTAGAGCCCTTACCTCGGCTCGTTCTTCCGGAGGCTCACCGGTGATGGCCGGATCGCTGCCTGTCCGACAAGCCTATCGCCCGGGTGGTATCCCGGCCGCCACCTTTCCGCTCGTGGAAGCATCATCATCCCGCGGGAGTCAGGATCAGCCGGCTTCGGGTGCGGGCTTCCACGGCGGCGCGGCTGGTGACGAACGGCCAGGTCTGGTTCGTGGCCCACAGCGCCGTCTGGTCGTCGTAATTTCCCGCGAACGCATGCCCCGACACCCCGGTCTGGTTCACCCAGACGGACTGGTCCAGGTCGGCCAGGTCGACAGTCATCCGCATCGTGGGGCCGGAGACAACGTCGTAACCGGTCCGGTCGTCGAAGCCCATGGCGTTGATCACCCCACTCGCGCCACCGATCGCGAAGTCCCCACGATTGAACAGCCGCTCGATCGCACCGACTCCGCTCCGACCGAGTGTCTGGTTGCGCAGCGTGACCCGATGGATCCGTCCCCAGGCCCATTCGTCGGTGTCCCGCGCCATCAGCGAGGTGAGCTCCTTACGCGCGTCCGTCATCGCTTGGACCAAGATGTCGTCCCGACTTTCGATCACGTCGGTCGTCGCCGTGTCGTCCCACCACCGGTTCTCCGGTTCCTTGATCAGGTTCGACACCACGGCGTACCAACGGTCCCCGGTGGCCGGCCACAGATCTTCGGGCATCTCGTCGCGGAAGGTCCGCTCGACGATGTTGTGCACCACGACGAAGAAGTACGCCGCGGCCGCCGATTCCGCTGCGCTGCCGTAATCCCAGCCGACCAGGGTCCGCTGGCCCTCCCCCACCCAGGGGTCCGCGATCTTCACCTTGAGCAGCGTCGGAACCAGATCGGCGGCGAACCGTACGGTGTCGTCGGCTTGGAGCCGACTGCTCCCGGCCACACTCCAGCGCGGCGATCGTTCAAGGGTGTCGATGATCTCTTGACTGCGCCAGCCGTAGGAGAACTCCGACCCGATCCGGTACGGATAGCCGTCGCTGATCACCTGGTTGTTGGCGGTCACGATGTAGCCGCTGCCGGGGTTGTAGACGTACGGGAGCTGCTCGAACGGGATGGTCCCGTTCCAGTCGTACCGTGGGTCCCACCCTGGAGAGGGCCGAACCCCGTCGCCCGCTTTTCGGAGGGGCAGGGCTCCGGGCAGCTGGTACCCGATGTTGCCCTTGATGTCGGCGTAGACGACGTTCTGCGACGGAGCCCCCAGCAGTTTGCTGGCCGCTCGGAACTCGGAGAAGTCGCGGGCGGCGTTGAGCCGCAGCAGGGCGTCCATGGTGCGGTTGGGGGTGAGCGCCGTCCAGGCGAGCGAGACACCGAACGGCCCGGGCTCCGCGGCGTTCGCGGCGAGTCCGACGTCGGCCAGGCCGGCATCGGCATCAGACAGCAACGGGCCGTGGCGCGAGGAGCGTACGGTGATCGTCCGCGGCTCGTTCTCCCCGGCCACCGTGATCTCCTCCTTCCGCACCTGCAGCGGTACGAACCGGTCCCCCACGCGAACGCTGTCGCCCCGCAGCTGTTCGAGGTAGAGATCCTGGACGTCGGCGTAGCTCGTGGTCATGCCCCAGGCGATCGAGGTGTTCTTGCCGATCACCACACCCGGCAGACCGGCGAAGCTGAATCCGGTGACGTCGAACGGGCAGGTCGACGTGACCGCGCGGCAGTGCAGCCCGACCTGGGCGAAGATCGACGGGATCGACGTGGCCAGGTGTGGGTCGTTGGCCAGCAGCGGCTTGCCGGTCGTGGTGCGCGAGCCGGACAGCACCCACGAGTTGGAGCCCAGGGCGGACTTCTCCGAGTCCCCGAGCAGGGGCGGGATGGTCCGGCGGACCCGAGCGGTCGCCGTCCACGCGGCGTCGGCGGCCCGGAGTTGGGATGCGCTCAGAGCGGCCGGTGCCGTGCGCCCCGATCCCGGCGGGGCGGATGGGTCGAAAGCCTGATCACGTACGGCTCCACCCCCGACGATGGGCTCGAAGTCGTGAATGGGGTGGTCAGGTTGCAGCTCCGCCGCTCGTTCCTGACCCACCCGGGCGCTCATCCGCGCCCGCTCGATCTCGGAGTCGATGTTGGACCCGAGGTCCCACGCCATCGCTTTCAGCCAACTGAGGGAATCCACGGCCGTCCAGTCCGCCGGCCGTTCGTTTCGACCCTGCAGGGCGAGCAGGCTGTACGCCAGGGACAGGTCGGCGGTGGATCGGCTGCGCACGTACGCGTTGACGCCGGCCGCGTACGCATCGAGGTATCGACGCGTGCCGGCCGACAGGAGCCCCAGCTCCTGCTCGGCGACCCGTCGCCAGCCGAGGGTGCGGATGTAGGTGTCCGTCTCGACCTGGGACGCGCCGAAGAGCTCCGAGAGCCGGCCTGCGGTGATGTGCCGTCGGACGTCCATCTCGTAGAAGCGGTCTTGGGCGTGGACGAAGCCTTGCGCTTCGAAGAGGTCCTCGGCGTTGTCGGCGTAGATCTGCGGGACGCCGTACTCGTCCCGGAAGACCTCGACTTGCGCGGACAGCCCCGGCACCGAGACCTCGCCGGACAGCTGCGGGAACGGCCGCCGCACCGTGCCGACGACCACACTGGCGAGCGCGCCGAGGGTCACCACCACGACAATGGCGGTGAAGATCAGCCAGCGGGGCAGGCGGCGCACCGGCCCAGCCTAAGTCGGATGCCGCGTCCGCACGGACACGACGAGGCGTTCCGGTCGTCCGGCAGGCCGCTACGCGTGCGTTCGCTATCTGGTTAGCAGTCGGTATGCTTGAGTGCTAGTTCCCGACGGTTAGGGTCGCCGCGCGCGATCACGCAGCAGAGAGCAGCAGATGCCTACCTACCAGTACCGGTGTACCGAATGCGGCAACAACCTCGAAGCCGTGCAGAAGTTCACCGATCCTGCGCTGACCGTCTGCCCGACCTGTAGCGGCTCGCTGCGGAAGGTCTTCAACGCCGTGGGTGTCGTCTTCAAGGGCAGCGGGTTCTATCGAACCGACAGTCGTGCCGCCGCCGGCGCCAGCGCGTCCGCAAGAGATTCGGGTTCGACGGACGGGAAGTCGGAGGGTAACGGTCAGGGCTCCGAGAAGAAGTCGGGAGACAAGTCCGGGGACAAGTCAGGCGACAAGAACGGGGAGAAGGCCGCAGCGAAGGGCTCGGCCGACGGCGCTCCGGCGGTCAAAGCCAAGCAGCCCGCCGGGGCCGGTAGCGGCTCTTCCTCGGGATCGTCCACAGGCTCGGGCGGCTGAGCTACGGGGCTGTGGACAGCCGGCACAGAATCGAGACGCGTCCTTAGAGTCAGGGCGTGAGAGGCAGTCGTCCGTCGCAGCCCGGCATGGTCCACCGTGGCATCGCTCCGTCCGGCATGCCGGCGTCATCCGGTCCGCGCGGGCGGTTCGGACTCCGGGCCCGGTTGCGGCCTCTGGTCCGGGCGGTCTCGTGGCATCGACGCAAACTGGCCGTGCTCTGCGCCGTCGCGGCGGTGCTCACCGGGTTGACAGCGCTGGCGCCACCGCGGCCGGCCACCGTGCCGGTGGTGCGCGCCAAGACCGACCTGCTGGGCGGCACCCTGGTGCAGACCGCCGATCTTCGCGTTGACCAGCTGCCCGTCGAAGCTCTCCCGGCGGGCGCCCTCGCCGAACCCGGAGCCGCGGTCGGCCGGACCCTCGCCGGGCGGATGCCGGCCGGTCAGATCGTCGCCGCGGCCGACTTGGTCGGCGGCCGGAGACCCCAGGCATCCGGGCTGGTCGTTTCCCCGCTCCGCCTGGCCGATGGTGACGTGGCGGCCTTGCTCTCCGACGGCGACCTGGTCGACGTCGTCGGAGCCGACGAGCAGAGCGGGAAGGCGCGCGTGGTGGCGGCACGCGTGCGCGTGGTGGCCGTGCCCGCAGCGGCTCGTGATCCGTCCTCATCGGCGGCCGGTGGACTGGTGCTCGTAGAAGTCGATCGAGCGACCGCGACCACGCTCGCTCAGGCTTCAGTGACCTCCCAGCTCGGTGTCGTCTGGCGGTAACGACGCTCTGATAACTTCGCTGATTCCTGCTTCCCATCCGTCGGATTCGAGCGAATTGGGGTCGTCCCATGAAGGGTTTTCGAGAGTTTCTCCTGCGAGGCAATCTAGTCGAGCTGGCTACGGCCGTGATCATGGGCACGGTCTTCGCCGCGGTGGTCAAGGCGTTCACGGACATGATCATGGACGTGATCGGGAAGATCGGCGGCGTACCCGATTTCAGTAGCGTTTCGGTCGGCGGCATCGCGGTCGGCGCTTTCCTGTCGGCGCTGCTGACCTTCGTGCTGACGGCGGTGGTCGTGTACTTCCTGGTCGTCGTGCCGTACAACAAGTTCTCCGAGATCACCAAGAAGGACGATCCCGAGGTCGCCGCGTCCAGCGAGGACCTGTTGGCGGAGATCCGGGATCTGCTGCGGGAGCAGAACCGGCAGGCCTGACCGACCCGGGTCAGGAGTCGTGGTGTGGTGGGACCTCGGCCTGAAGTCGGCGTTCGTCGGCATCGAGGGCGCGACTCTCCGGTACCCGGCCCAACTGCTCGTCGAGCCGAAGAACGTTTCGCAGCGCGGCCAGCGCGCTCCCGAATTGTGCCGGCACCAACGCGGGCGTCAATTCCTCGGGCACCGGATGCGGCCAGGGACCGGTTGCCCGCTGCCTAGCCACCTCCGCCTGCAGGCCCGGCAATCCGCCCGGCCAGCGGTGGCCGAGTTCTCGAGCCAGTTCGACGACATCGACGCGGCCCGGTTCCGGCAATCCGTCGGGCACCCGACCCAGCACGGCGTGGCTCAGGGCAGCATGCCAGCGGGGCGCGCCGGTTTCGCCTGGGTCAGGCATCGTCGCAGCCTAACGCCGGCCCAGTACCGGGCCCTCCGCGATGCGGGAACAAGTTCACTTTGTTGATAGTTCAACTAACTATGAGCACCCTCACTGCCAATCCCCCTCTGAACGACCCCCGTCTTATTGACACCGACCTCCCCGCGACGCCGCTCCATCTCTCCGACTCGGCGCAGGACTTGCTGTTCCGCGACGCCGCGACCGCGAACAGCTTCGCGGATACCCCCGTTTCCGATGCCCAGATGCGCGCGGTGTTCGATCTGGTCAAGTGGGCCCCGACGGCCATGAACAGTCAGCCGTTGCGGGTGGTCCTGGTTCGGACCCCGGAAGCTCGAGCCGACCTCCTGGAGATGATGGCCGAGGGCAACCGCGCCAAGACCGAAGCCGCCCCATTGGTCGCCATCCTGGCGGCCGATCACGACTTCCACGACGAATTGCCGCGCGTCTTCCCGGTCTTTCCGCGAGCCCGCGAGGCGTTCAGCAACGACGACCAGCGGGCTCAGTCCGCCGGCTTCAACGCCGCGCTCCAGGCGGGCTACTTTCTCGTCGGGATCCGGGCGGCGGGACTGGCCGCCGGCCCGATGGGGGGCTTCGACGCCGACGCGATCAGCAACCGGTTCTTCCCGGACGGAAGGCACCAGGCCATGCTCGTGGTCAACATCGGGCGACCGACCGACGCTTCCTACCGCCCGCGGCTCCCGCGGTTGGACTACGACGAGGTCGTCACCGCCGCCTGAGCGCGACGTGAAAGCGCCCTACTCGAGGACGGTGCCGGACGGCACCGTCCTCGGGCCGCCTTCATCGCTCAGCACGGCGGAGCCGCGAACCACCACAGCGGGCTCGAAGGTCCAGTCGCCCTTGACCGTCAATCCACGCGCCTGCCTCAGCGACGGTGCCTGGTCGGGGATGCGCTGCTCGAAGGCGGCAATCGTCTTGTAGTACTTCGAATCCAGATCGACCAACGGCGCCGGATCGGTCACCCGGTTCAGCCGACCGTCGGGGCTGACCTCGTAGACGTCGGAGCGCAGCAACAACAGATCGCTGGTCGTCTTGACCGGCAGGAAGCGATCGCGGCCCACCCCGATGGCCGTCGCCCCCTCGAACACCTCGATCGCCGCTCCCATCGCCGACTCGATCTGGATCACCTCCGGCGAGGACGGATCGGCCGGATCGACCGTCTTCTCGTTCTTGATCAGCGGCAGTCCGAGCACGGATTTGCGTTCCTTCAGAGTGCGCGCCAGAACCTCCAGGTCGAACCAGAGGTTGTTGGTGTGGAAGTACGGGTGGCGGTGCTCATCGGTGAAGTAGTGCAGCTCCTCCGGCGCAGTCTGCGCGGTATCGCGAAGGATCAGCTGCTGGTCGGCCTTGCGGATGGCCAGATGGCCGCCCTTGCGATCAGCGGGTGTCCGCTGGCAGATCTCGGCCGCGTACGGGGCTCCGCTGGCCGCGAACCATCCGGCGATCTTCGCATCCGGAGCCGCCCCGAGATTGTCGGAGTTGGAGACCGACGCATAGCGGAAACCCTGCTGCAACAGGCGATCCAGCAACCCGGAACCGTTCAGCGCCGTGTAGAGGTCGCCGTGTCCGGGCGGGCACCACTCCAGGGTCGGGTCGGCCGCCCACTCGACCGGGGTCAGATCGGCGGCCAGCAACTTGGGCTCGGAATTCTGCAGGAAGTCCAGGTCCAAACCCTCGACGGCCAGGTCGGAGTACGGCGCCAACGCCGCCAGGGTGTCGTCGCGGGTGCGGAAACTGTTCATGAAGATCAACGGCAGCGGCACGCCATGGGTCCGGCGGGCGCTCATGACCTGCTCCACGATTAAATCCAGGAAGGACTTGCCGTCACGCACGGGCAACAGCGACTTCGCCTTGTCCATCCCCATCGATGTGCCCAGGCCGCCGTTGAGCTTGATGATCGCCGTCTGCCGCAGGGCCCCCGCCGCCGCCTCGTCGCTGATGGTGACATCGGCCAGCAGGTCCGGGTCGGTCAGCGGCTCGATGGAATCTTCCGGGATGACTCCGGTGACGCCTTCCTCCAGCTGCGCGTAGTAGTGACTGAAGACCTCGATCGCTTCGGCATGCACACCCGCCGCGGCCATCTTCGCCTGCGCCAATTCGAGTCCGTGGGCACTCATGGCTGCGATCCTAGGGAACCGCTGTCGGCCGGATCGCCGGGGCTACAGCTAGCGCTTTCTGGGCGGCGGCGGTAGCGACGCCATCAACGCCATGGTGTTCGCGGCGATCTCGGTCTGGGCGACCTGACGATCGACCCCCGGGGTGCCGTCCCCGGGCTGGTCCCCGTAGTCGCCGAAGAACGCGTGGATGCCACCCCTGATCACCACGTACTTGGTGCGGACGGGCAGCTTGGGTTTGGCGGCGGCGATGTCCGCCGGCGTCGCCAGACCGTCCTGATCGCCGGAGATCGATGTCACCTTGATGTCGGTGCGGTTGAGGGCCGCCGCCGGATACGAGGCGTAGAGGAGCAGACCCGAGATGCGCGGGTCGCGGTCCACGTAGGAGGCTGCATTGACTCCCCCGAGCGAGTGACCGCCGACCGCCCAGTACCGGATGTCGGGGTGCACCCCCAGCACGGCTTCGGGATGGCTGCTGTTCGGCAGCGCGAAGTTCAGCGGTTCGCGCAGGACGACGACCAGATAGCCGGCGGCGGCGACCGGGCGCAAAATCCGCGCGTACGCCCGCGGGTCGACGCGCGCCCCGGGAACGAAGACCAGCCCGCCGATCGGCTGGACCAGGTCGCCGGACGCGTCCCGCTTCCCCGGCCTCATCTCGTACCAGGTCAAACGCTCTCCGACCTCGACCTGCCCGTTCGAGCGCAGCGCGCCCACCGCCGCGGGAGTCGCCACGAACGGGCGGGCGTAGATCACCCCGGCGACGAGCAGCAGGCAGACCACCAGAGCCGGCACCGACAGGGCCAGCCGAAGCTCGGCCCGCCGTCGCTGCTCGGCCGGGTTCCGGTATCGCGGGTGATCCGGATCGCCGTAGCGGTCGAACCGACCACCCTGGACCAGGGACAGAATGGCCCAGGCCAGCGCCAGCACGCCCAGCACGGCCACCCCGGCGAAGATGGCAATCGTCGCCGGATGACTCGCCAGCATCGCTCCCGTGCGGGTCCACGCCACCCACCCCGGGACACCGATCATCGCCAGTCCGACCGGCACCCAGATCAGGCCGAGCACCGTGCGGCTGGTGGCTCCCGGCTGCGACATGGATCGAGTGTAGGGAGATAAGTCTGATGTTCATTCGAAGTAGTTGTGGGCAGTAGAGCGATCGGTGACATTCCGGGCGGAGGTGCCTGTCGTCCGCGGCGCTCGAAAGTGTGGCAGACTGTCCACGCTGTTGCAGGTCTTGAGTCGTGGTCAATGCTACGTTCCCGGAACTATGCGTGGGCGTGAGCAGGTTGACGTCCGACAGCAGTCGAGAGCCGTGAGGTGCGGCCTCGAGATGTAGGAGAAGGCTCATGTCCCAAGGAACCGTCAAGTGGTTCAACGCCGAAAAAGGTTTCGGTTTCATCGAGGTTGATGGCGGAGGCGCCGACGTGTTCGTGCACTACAGCGCGATCGAGTCCAGCGGCTTCCGTTCACTCGATGAAGGCCAGCGGGTGCAGTTCGAGACCACCCAAGGTCAAAAGGGCCCGCAGGCGGAGAAGGTCAGCGTCATCTGATCCACCCCGACCCCAAAGTGATGAAGCGCCGGCCGATGGCCGGCGCTTCTTCTCGTTGAACGCGGGGCCGGAGGCGTTCAGGCTCCCGGCCTCGACACATCACTCGCGAGTCGAAGTCGACTCTGGTCGAGCAGGAGCTGATCCATGGCCGCTCGGCTGGGTGGTCCGTCTCGGTGGGCGACGAGAGTCCGCACGATGCGGGCGGCGAGGGTGGCGAGCTTGACGTTGTGGTTCTGGGAGAACCTCATCAGCAAGGCCAAGCTGGCCGTCGGGTCGAGCCCGTACACCGCGATGAGGGCGCCCTGCGCCTGGTTGATCGCCTCCCGGTGCTCCCGGCCGCCAGCACGGCTTCCGTGCCCGCTGCGCGTTCGGACGCCGTGAGGTCCGCCATGAAACCGGTGCAGACCAAACCGTCGCCCACTCGGTGGAAGCTGCCCACCGACAGGACGGCGCGCTGACGATCGTCGGCGGTCAATAAGTGGTGATGCAGGCTGAAGGACCCGGCCTCGGACCGGGCCTGCCGGATCACCGAGGCCGCCCGAACCCGGTCCTGAGGCATCTTGTGGCTCAAGATCAACTCAAGGCTCGGCGTGATCTCGCCGGGGCGATAGCCGTGGATCCGGTACATCTCGTCGGACCAGGACCAGCGCTCGGTGCGAATGTCCCAGGAGAAGTTCCCAACCAGGATCGGCTCCGGCTCGCGGGGCAGATGATCTCGGCCGACGGACTGCCGGTCGGACCCACGAACAGTCTCGGACAAGGCCAGACGGATTCGGGGAGATCACCGGGCTCCACTCGTTCGTCGTCCGAGAGGTGCTGGGCGGTAGCGCTAAGCTAAGGCGCGTCGAGCCACGGCGGCCGCGGCGGTTCGATTTCCAGTCCGGCTGTGGAGCAACCAACGCCAGTTAACCGCGACCGTCCGGCAGAATCAAGGATCCAGTGCAACCGGTTGGGCGCGCCCTGCGCGGGATGAATATACTGAGAATCGCTGAAGAAACAGCCGACTTCGGGTCGGAGATTGCCGCCAGCACGTGAGCCGCTGTCCGAAACACACCGCCGAAGCATCTGTAGGGCAGTCCAACCATGAAGGTGTGGTTATGGCCATGGACAAACCCCAATCCGCTGCTGCCCGCAGTGACTCCCTGCTCCGTCCATCGTCGACGGCTCCGAACGTGCGAGAGGGTGAGAGCATGTTCGCAGCCTTCGTGGCCTGCCGAACCACTCTCGATGACCTGTCGGACCGGACGGCCGCACTCGGCGAAGATGTCGCGGGGTCGGTCATCGCGGCGCATCTGACGGGTCGTTCCTCGGTTTCGGACGCCAAGCACAACATCGTGGCGGAGGCGATCAACGTGCGCCTCGGTGAGCTATCGCTGCCGGCGGCGGCTCCCTATCGTCGGGTGACCTCGGACCCGGAGGACCAGGCCAACGGTCTACGCCGTAAGTCTCGCAGAGCTTCCGGGTCCGCCTACCGACCCTGAGTGGTTTTCTGGGTTCTCACAGGCTGAACTCTCGGGAGCGGGGCAGTACAATCATGTTCGGGTCTACCAGTTGCGAGCACGCGCGAAAAGGACCATGGACGCCGACGAAACCTCTGCCTCGGGCCACTTTGATTCGGGTGGCCCGTACGATGAAACCGATCCCGTGACCGAGAGTCAGCGGTCGGCGGAAGACGACGACCTCCGCCAGAGCCTGGCGGGGCTGTCCCAGCTGACCAGCCGCATGGGGCTGGAGGAGCTCTTGACCCGGGTGGCGACCTACGCGGTCAAGGCCATCCCCGGCGCCGACGGGGCTGGTCTCACGTTGCTCGAAGAGGACCGCGCTGACACGATCGTCGCCACCGCCGACTTCGTCAGCGAGATCGACGACATCCAATACTCGATCGGCCAGGGCCCCTGTATCACCGCGGCCCGCGAGGGTCGAACGGTGACGTCCGGCTCGCTGGGCGGCGACCCGCGCTGGCGGAAGTTCGGTGGCACCGTCGCCCGACTCGGCGTACACAGCGTGCTGTCGCTGCCCTTGAATTCACCCGACGGGGTCGTGGGTGCGATGAACGTCTACGCGCACGACCGGCACGCCTTCGACGAGCGCGCCGCCGAACTCGGCGAGATCTTTGCCGTTCCGGCCGCCGTGGCGGTGCAGAACGCGCAGGTGCTCGCCCAGACCCAACGCTTGGCCGCCCAACTGGAGAAGGCGCTGGAAACCCGTGGGGTCATCGACCGAGCGGTCGGGATCATGATGAGCCGGGCCGGTGGCACGGAAGCCGAGGCCCTCAGCCGGTTACGCGCACTGAGCCAACACGAGCACCAGAAACTCGCCGTCGTCGCGGAGCACATCGTTCAGGAAGCGGTTCGCCGGGCCCAGGCACGGCATCACGGCGATTGACCACCGGGATGGTCCTCGGTTTGGTGGTTCCAGCGGCGTAGGGTAGGCCTGACGCGGCATCTCAACCGGTCCGATACGGCCCCGTCCTCGGAACAGCGGTTTGCTGGACCGACAAGGTGATCGATGATCAGCGGGCGGATCCGCTTTCTCGGAGCGTCACTGTGGAGTTGCCCGCAGCTCTTCTCCGTGACCTCCTGCATCTCAGCAGCGCTGACGGCAACGACGGCCCAGCGATCGACCAGCGTCTGACGGCGGTCGTGACGGCTATGCGGGTGGCCGTCCCTTCCTACCGGGGCCTGTCCCTGACCTTGGTGCACCATGACCATCCGGTGAGACTGACCGCGTTCATCCCACCCGAGGACGGCGAGTCGATCGCCTCCTCGCTGCGCATACACATCTCCGCGCTGGTTCCGAGAGCCGATGCGCAGAGCCGGATCGTGTTCTACGCGGCGTCGCCGGGGGCGTTCGTGGATCTCGCCGCCGACCTGACCTACCTCGTGCAAACACAGATCGGTCCCCCGGCTGAGCCACCTCGCTCGATCGGCCACGTCGACGGTCAGTCTTCATCGCACGGAGTCGACGGGCATCGGCCGATCCTGCTGGACTCCGACCTCCCACCGACGACGCTGCTGTCCGGCATGACCGGTTTCGACGAGCTTTCCACCATCAACCGTGCCGTCGGGGTCTTGGTCGCCGAAGGGCACCTCCCAGATCACGCCCACGTCGTCCTGCGGCGCCGAGCGGCATCCGCGGGCGTCGACGCGCACGTGTATGCGGCGCGACTCCTGCGTCGCTGATTCGGCGTCAGCTGAAGCTGGGCTGCGGCCTGGGTCTGCGCATCTTGCTGGCGCGAGATCGCATCAGCCGCCGCTCATCTTCGCTCATCCCGCCCCAGACGCCGTGGTCGATACCGGCCAGGAACGCCCATTCGAGGCAGAGACTCTGGACCGGACACCCGGCGCAGACCCGCTTGGCCTCCTTGAGCTGACGAAGCGCCGGTCCCGTAGATCCGATCGGGAAGAAGAGCTCCGGATCGTGGGCCCGGCAGGCCGCGTAGTGGTACCAGCTCACCGGAGGCCTCGTTTCGCGCGATCGGACGTCACGACCGCCGTCATCCGCTGTCGATGGTCATGAGCGGCGGCCGCCAGCCGTCGGATGCTGGCCCGCTCGTCATCGGCCCGGTCGGCCGGGCTCGTGTCGCTCCCGTGCAGCCACTCAACGGCGGCGCACATCTCGCCGATCAGGCTGGAAATGACCACCGCCCGCGCCCGCGGGTCGGTCGGGAGCACGACAGCTTCGATGAGCGCGTCGATGACCTCGCCGCTGACCGGGGCGGTGGGTTCGACCAAGGAAAGGCAAGTCACATCTGCAGCCATCGGAGACCCGCTCATTGAATACCTTTCACCTGGGCGGCGAGCGTCTCGGCAGAGGGGCGGCGTGAGCGGCGCCTCGTTTCCCAGACCGGCTGTGGTGGCAGCGAGCTCAGTTTATAGCTGCTCGTCCGAAGGTGCCAGACCCGAGCGGCGACTCGAGAGCTCGCCGTTTCCCGACCTGAGTATTCGGCGTTTCGCTAGTGATGCCTTTCGGTGGCTTCGATCTGGGCCTCGACGTCCGCGGGGTCCAGATGGGCACGCGCAAAGGCCTCCGTCAACGGCAAGCTGAGATGGAGATCGGTGCCGACGCAGATCTCGACAGTTGCTTCGCCTGCGACGAAGTCCAGTACGTGACCGCCGCGACGATACTGAGCGTCGATGAAGTGGACATGCCCACCCGGCACACCGATGCCACCTTCGTACGCCGGGGTTCGAAAACCGGCCACGAAGCCCTCGACGTCGAGGTGCTCGACCACGGGCTCGCCACGAGTCACCTCGACCAGCGGTCGGTACGGCGGGGACTGGCGGACCACGGTACGGGTCAGTACACGCTCGAAGCGACCGGACATCCGCACCCCGTAGAGCAGATTGTGAGACGGCACGGAGGCGATGGTCAGCGCCGCGATCTCCGCCCGCGACGCTCCCCGCGGTGGTGTGAAACGCACGTGCGGTACGAATGCGGTGACCACCGCGAAGGGCGTGCGCTGACCCGGCATGGCCCGCCGGGCGCCACCGTCGGCGGTCAGCTGGTGGGCGACCCCGTCGAGGACGAGAAGTTCGCCGTCGAGAGCATTGAAGGTCCCGAGCCCGAAGTCACCGTGGGACAGCAGCTCCTCGATCGTCATCTCACCGTCGTAGACGCCGTCGAGAAGGGCGCTCATCACACTCGTCTGGAACACCTCGTGTCGTTCGTTGAGCACCCGAGCAAGGTACCGGCCGATCCACCGACAGTGCGCCAGGCCATAATAGAGTACGGTAAGTTCTCTAAGGGCGGGAGCACATGATTCGGCCGTTCGTGATGAGACTGGACGAGGTCGGTTCGGGCGATCTCGGACTCGTTGGCGGCAAAGGCGCGAACCTGGGTGAGCTGCTCAGGGCCGGAGTGCGCGTGCCCCCAGGTTTTGTGGTGACCACGGACGCGTACGCGCACGCTGTCGCCGCGCTCCCGGAGTCCGTCGCCCTTCCGGCCGGCGAGGCTGTGTCGGTGGAGCCGGCGGAGTTGGGCAGGCTCCTCAGAGCAACGCCGGTGGCCATCGCGGTGGCGGACGCGATCGCCGCCGGTTATCGGGCACTCGGGGCGGGCTCGGTGGCCGTGCGGTCGAGTGCGACCGCGGAGGACCTGCCCGGTGCGGCGTTCGCCGGGCAGCAGGACACCTTCTTGAACGTGTCCGGATCGACGGAAGTCGTCGATGCCGTCCGACGCTGCTGGGCCTCGTTGTGGACGGACCGCGCTGTGGCGTACCGCAGCCGGCTTGGGTTCGACGATCGTGCCCTGCAGCTGGCGGTCGTCGTGCAGCGGATGGTCGACGCCGAGTTCGCGGGGGTGATGTTCACTGCTCACCCCGTTACCGGTGATCGCGGGCAGCTGGTGATCGACGCCGCACCGGGGCTGGGCGAAGCAGTCGTTTCGGGCTCGGTCACGCCGGAACACGTGATCCTCGACCGCGCCGGGCGAGTTCTGGACCGACGGCCCGGCCGCCGTGGCGGGCAGGACCTGACGATCGCCGCACTGGACAGCGCCGTGCTGCAGCGATTGGCGCAAACCGGCCGGGCCATCGTCGAACAGTTCGGCCGGCCGCAGGACATCGAGTGGGCGTTTGCGGCCGGAACGCTGTGGATCGTGCAGTCCAGACCGATGACCGCACTGCCACCGGCCCCGCTCGGCCTCAACCGGTTCCAACGGACGTACGGCAGCGTCCTGGCTGAACTGCTGCCAGTGCGGCCTTTCCCGCTGGACATGACGACCTGGACGACCCGCGGACACGGCCGGATTCTCGTTCGCATGCTGGCGGAGATTCCTGCTGTCACCGTCGACCTCCAGCGGATGCTGCCCGAAGTGAACGGGGTCGTGCAACAACTCATTCCACCCGTGGTGAGACCCACCTGGCGCACCCTGATCACGCCACTCCGGATGCGGTCCCGGATCCGCCGGTTCCGCCCCGACGGGTGGACGAGCGACACGCGCTTCGCGGCGTACGACCAAGCCATCACCGACCTGAACGCCGTGGACCTGGAGACCGTGGCCTGGGCCGAGCTGCTGGCGCTGCCCGACCAAGCCTTCGCGGCGCTCGAGGGGCTGATCGATCTGCGTATCGACTATCTGCCGAGGGTGGGGGTGGACCTGGTCCGACTGCGAGCTTGGCTCACGGTGCTCGGGCTCAGCGGTGCCTTCGGAGACCTGATCGCGGCGGGACAGACCCGAACCGCCGACGCGAACCGTCGGCTGGACGACCTGGCCGACCTCATCAGGCACAACTCGGTCTGGCGGCAGGCGTTTCTGGATCAGCCCCTGGCTGCGCTGACCCGACGTGTCGGCCAAGACGAAAGCTTCAGCGGTCTTCGCACGGCGTTGCACGACTACACCGAGGAATTCGGCCACCGGGAGACCACCAGCGCCTTCTTGATGTCGGCCCCGACCTGGGGGGAGGAGCCCGAGCTGCTATTGAGCACTGTGCAAGGACGGATCCAGCGGCCGGTCACACCCCCTGGGTCACCGGCCGAGAAAACCGAGCGCCGCGTGCTGGCCACCCGCCGGGTCCGTTGGAGCCGAACCGGCCCGCGGCTCACCGCCGCCATCCAGGCCGCGCGGAGCGGAATCGCCTTTCGCGAGGACACCCACTTCCACGCGGTGCGGGCGCTGCCGCTCGTGCGCCGCTCGCTGCTGGAAGCCGGCGACCGTCTCGCGCGAGCCGGGGTCCTCGAGAACCGGGACGACATCCTGCACCTCCGCCTCACCGAGGTCACCTCGATCTCTGACCCGGACGCCGTCGCCGCGGCCCAGCGAGAGGCGCTGCGCACTACGGTCGAGCACCGGCAGCGGGCCCGGGCTGAGCTGGCCGGGGCACCCTTGATCTCTCCGGCGACCCTGTACCGGCCCGCATCCTCGACCACATCTCTCGTCGCGGGGACCCCGGTCAGTGGCGGCCGCGCGACCGGCGCCGTCCGCCTGATTCTCGGACCCGAAGACTTCGGTCGCCTGCAGCCCGGGGAGATCCTGGTCTGCCCCTACACCAATCCGTCCTGGACCCTGCTGTTCCAGGTGGCCGCCGGCGTCGTCGTCGACACCGGCGGAGCCGGCTCTCACGCCGCCATCGTCGCCCGCGAGTACGGCATCCCTGCCGTGATGGGCACCGGAAACGCCACGAAGGTGCTCGAGGACGGCCGGCAGGTCACGGTGGACGGTACGGCCGGGCACGTCCGGGCCGCGGACAACTCGAGCGAGTCGGAGGATCCGCGGCGCCGACCGGAGGACGATCGAGGCGACACGCTTTTCGTCGCCGAGGAGGACGACGGCCGGCGTCAAGAGCGGATCCGGAGCGAGCGGACAACCTCGAGCGAGTCGGAGGATCCGCGGCGCCGACCGGAGGACGATCGAGGCGACACGCTTTTCGTCGCCGAGGAGGACGACGGCCGGCGTCAAGAGCGGATCCGGAGCGAGCGGACAACCTCGAGCGAGTCGGAGGATCCGCGGCGCCGACCGGAGGACGATCGAGGCGACACGCTTTTCGTCGCCGAGGAGGACGACGGCCGGCGTCAAGAGCGGATCCAGAGCGAGCGGACAACCTCGAGCGAGTCGGAGCATTCGCGGCAAGAGCGGATCCGGAGCGAGCGGAAGAGATCATGACGGCGGTCGATCATCGGCGCAACCCTCGCCGACGCGGGGAGACGCTCGAGGTCGCCATCCTGACCGCCGCCCTGGCGGAACTCGAGGCCGGTGGATGGTCGGACTTCCGGATGGAAGCGGTCGCCTCCCGGGCCCGGGTCAGCAAAGCCTCGCTCTACCGACGGTGGCCGGGGAAGTCGGAACTCATCACGACCGCCGTCGAGATGCTGCGGCCGGATCCACTCGCCCTGCCCGACACCGGATCGCTCCGCGATGACCTGGTCATGGTGTTCCGATTGATCGCCGCACAGCTCAACGGACCGGCTGGGGCCGCGCTGCGCGGCATGCTCACCGACGCCTGGAGCACCCACAGTGCGTCGGGTTTTCGGCGGCGATCGGAGGGACGCAGTGTGCAGCTCGTCGACCGGGTGATCCAACGCGCCGACTCGCGCGGTGAGCTCGAAGCCGCCGCGGTCACGCCGCTGCAGCGGGAAACGGGTCCTGCGCTAGTACGTCAGCAGTTCTTGGCTCAGGGCGCCGTGTCGGACGCGTACGTCGTGGACCTCGTCGACCAGGTCCTGATTCCGCTGCTTCAGTGAGCGGCTGGCGTACGCCGCCGGCGCCGCAGGCCGAGCATGTACGGCAGGCCGGAGCCGGCGACCGCGAACGTCCTTCCGAGGCGTCCGAGCCAGGACGGATCGGGCAGCTGGGGAATGGAGCCCGCCAGGTCCTCGACGTCGACGAAGTAGGCGCGAACGGGCCCGATGCCGTCGAGCTCGTGCAAGACCTCGTGCACGGGATCGGGTACTGAGGTCTTGCCGGCCCGGTACAGATCTTCGGAGAACAGCACGTACTCCGGCAATTGAACCGGGTTCTTCAGCAGTCGATGGACGTAGATCACGTCGATCCCCACGAGCTTGCGCCGCTGCCTGATGGTCTGGATGGCGACCTCGCCGAGGTGCGCCACGAATTTCAGCTTCAGATTGTCGGCCTGGGTGCAACCGTCACAGGGGCACAGGTAGGTCGCGACATATTGTCGTTCGAGGTGGAACGCACGGTACATGGCGACGGCGGCCTGAGTGGTGGCGGCAAGAATCTCGTCGGGCTCCATCGCGTCGACCCGCTGGGACAGGAAGGCCGCGTCGCCTTCTATCTCGATCAGATCGAACCCGCGGGCGGCGCCGATGACTTTGTCGAGCAATCTCGCGGTGTTGACTTCGGCGTGAGCGAGACTCAGTTGATGCGCGCGCATGTACTCGGTGTAGCCGCCGATATCGGCGATCATGAGCAGCGCACGTTTGGGCACCATTCCGCGTGAGCCTACCAACGTCAGCGACCCTCAGGGCTTGAATCGTCCTGCGGCGCGAACCGGTCGAGCATCGACTCGACGACCGTCCCGGCCTCGCGGGCACTCGGGGTGTAGCCGAGGACGACCGGGAGAAAATGATCGGAGCGCAGCGCCTGGAGCCGGAGCGCGTCGGCTGCTCGCACCGTGGCCGTGCGACGGATTCGCCGGAGCAGCGCGATCTCTCCGAATCCATCGCCTTGGCCGAGAGTCGCGATGACCCGTCCGTCTCCGATCACCTCGGCCGAGCCGGATTCGATGACGTAGTAGCGGTCGCCGGTGTCGCCCTGGCGGAAGACGACGCGGCCGGCAGGCACGGCGACGGGCTCCAACCGGCGGGCGAGTTGTTCGATCGCCGGGAGCGGCAGGGTGCGAAACATGGCCACGGAATGCAACAGCGTGATGTCTCGGTCGCGGACATCGACGGATCGATCCAATCGTCGCAGCGCCCGCCACGAAATCGCTGCCGCGATCGGACACAGCAGTCCGACGGCCACCAGCGCCGGACGGACGCCGGCCAGCTCGATCAGCAGCGCCGCAACGATCGCCCCGAGCCCCATCGACAGGGCGACCAGGCTCTCCAGCACACCGAAGACCCGCGCCAAGACCTCGTCGGGGGCCATCCTGGCGAGGAGGGTGAATCCTCCAAGATCGATGAGGGCATTTCCGACTCCAACGCAGGCCAGCAGGCCCAGGGCGGCGGCCTCGCGGGGGATGACGCCGATGAAGGTGATCGGTAGGCCCCACAAGGCAATCCCCACGGCAAACCAACCGCCCAACCGCCGGGTCCGGACCAGCAGCGACGCAGCGAGGGAACCGCTGACGGCTCCGGCGCCGATGGCCGCCGTGAGAGTCCCGACGCCCGGTTCGCCCGTAGCCAGCAGATCAATGGCCACCACGACGGTGAACACGTTCAGCGCCCCTCGGGTGAAGGTCTGCACGACCGCAAGAACCATGATCAGGGTCAGGCCCCGGTTGCGGACGACGGCACGAATACCTTCGGCCGCTTCGCTGACGAGGCGGGTCTTCGTCGGGGCGGGTGGTCGCGGTGGAGCCTCGTAGCGCAAGCGGAGAAGCAAGGCGGCGGCCCACAACGAGGCCCCCGCCGCCACCGCGAACACCACGGTCACGCTGGTGAACTGGAGCAGCACGGCGGCCAACAGCGGACCAACCAGGGTGGCGACGGAATCCAGCAGCCCTCGAACCACATTGGCGCTGGCCAGTTCGTACCCGGTGCGACACAGCGATGGGAGCAGCGCCGAATGCGCCGGTCGAAAGAGGGTGGCGGCAATCGTGGACAACACCGCCAGCGCGTAAACGAACTCGGTAGGCCCGGCCAGTCCGACCACGACCGCTGCTCCGGCGGTAGCGATACCGCGGACGGTGGAGACCAAGATCAAGACGCGCTCCCGGCGGCCTCTGTCGGCCAGCGGGGACAGCAGCGGAGCCAGGACCGCGGAGGGCAACATGCGAAGGAGGGCCACCAACCCGACGGCGGTCGCGCCCCCATCCCGGTAGGCCACGATCCCGAGTCCCACCGTGAACGCCCACTCCGCGGTCCACGCGCCGAGGAAGCTCAGCTGAGCCCGGCGCAGGTTCGGGTTTCGGGCGTTGCTGGCGAATGCGTCGGCAGCCAGGCGCAGCGAACCGCGAACGCCCTGGCCCACCATCTGGCGCCGACACCGCCCCTCGGCTCTGACGTCGCCAGTGCGTGGTGCAGCCGACGATCCCCCGCTCTTCCGTCAGCGCCCCCAGCAGGATTCGAACCTGCGACACAAGGTTTAGGAAACCTTTGCTCTATCCCCTGAGCTATGGGGGCCGCCGACCAGGCTAGCGGCCCGCCGTGCGCGGCACCGCAGGATGCAGTGTTAGAGCCTCAGTGCGACTCGTGCTCTTTCTGGAGCTTGGCGACCTCGGCATGGACGACCTCCATGTCGAGTTCCTTGACCGCCTCGACGACCTGCTTGAGGGCCGGGCCCGGAAGCGCGCCAGCCTGGTTGAAGACGAGCACGCCCTCGCGGAAGGCCATCAGCGTGGGGATGCCCTCGATGCCCAGCTGGCCGGAGAGCTGCTGATTGGCGTCGGTGTCCAACTTGGCGAACGTGACGTCGGCGTACTCCTCCGAGGCCTTCTCGTAGATCGGGGCGAACCGCTTGCAGGGGCCACACCAATCGGCCCAGAAGTCGACCAGCACGATGTCGTTACTGGTGACGGTCTCCTCGAAGCTCGCGGAGTCGATGTTCAGGGTGGCCATGTCAGTCCTCTAGGCGTTGCCGGTCAGGTGGGTCGATTGACCCGTTCAACCGCCATTCGCTGGGTGATATTCCCTACTGGCTCCCTACTTGATGACCCCTCATTTGATGGCCACGAGCCGTCGCATCGGGATCGCCACTTCGACCGGGCCGCGCCGCTTGACGCGGTCCTCGAGCAGCTCGGTCGCCGCCATAATCCGCGAGTGACGGGTTTGCGGCAGATACAGCGCCGACAGCATCAGTTCGGCGTCGGCACGGGTGGCGACGGTGAAGCTGTAACGCTCGCGGGCGTCCTCGACCCGCCTCATGCCGTGGGCCAGCAGCGTGCGCGCGAACCCGGTCAGCTCCACCGGGCCCGGGAACTGCGGCTTGGTCCGGAGCCGAGCGTTGATTCGCGACAGCACGCGCAGATCGCGAGGAGCCAGGGGACGCAACGCCGGTGCGATGGCGGCGAGCACCCCGCCCGGCCGCAGCACCCGGCTGATCTCGGAGATGACCCGGTCCAACGGCTGGACCACCACGAGTCCGATCGAGCTGGTCACGGCGTCCACCGACCGGTCGGCGAACGGCAGGCTCAACGCATCGGCTCGCACCCAGGGCCCAGGACCCCGGTCCGCGGCCAGCCGCAGTTCCTCGGCGGACAGGTCGAGGCCGACCACCATCCGACCGTCCTGGACGAGCTCCCGTGACATCGGCCCCGAGCCGCAGGCCACGTCGAGCACCACACCCGACCCGGCCGAGACCGCCCGGGCGAGCCACCGGTACGGGGAGTGGGAATGCTCCCCGGCAAAGGACCGTGAAAGGACAGCCTCGATGACCCCGGCCCGTTCGCGATGGAACGTCGCCAGGTACGGGCGCCAGATCAGACCGGCATCGCTCACCGCGATGTCAGATCAGACCCGGGTCACGAAGAGGTGGGAAGCGGCCTCGCGATCGATCTCGCACCCCGGTGATCCGTCCACGAACAGGCGGACCCCGAGGCCACCCGGCTCGGCCGCCACGGAGACCCCGGGCTGCACCCCGGCCTGGCGCAGGGTGCCCATCATGTCCACGTCCTTCTGGATCTCTTCACTTATCCGCTGGATGATCAGCCGGACCGGAGCCACCCCACCGGTTCGGACCGCCTCGTCCAACTGCTCGTTGCCGGCCCGGAAGTCCTCGGGCGCCCCGGCCACGCCCAACTCGGCCAGACCGGGGATCGGGTTTCCGTAGGGCGATTCGGTCGGTGCGTTCAGCAGCACGACCAGGCGCCGCTCGACGTCCTCGGAGATGACGTGCTCCCACCGGCAGGCCTCGTCGTGGACCTTCTCCCAGTCGAGCCCGATCACGTCGATCAACAGCCGTTCCGCCAGCCGGTGCTTCCGCATGACCCGGGTCGCCCGGCTCCGGCCCTCGTCGGTCAATTCCAGATGACGATCCCCCTGCACATGCACGAGATTGTCCCGCTCCATCCGCGCCACTGTCTGCGAAACGGTGGGACCGCTCTGGTGCAGCCGCTCGGCGATCCGAGCCCGGAGCGGGACGATGCCCTCCTCCTCGAGCTCGTAGATGGTGCGAAGGTACATCTCCGTCGTGTCGATCAGGTCGCTCACGCTGTCACTTCTCTCTCCTCCGCGGGTGCCGCCCAGGGCGTCTCCGCCTCGTTGGGGCCCCGTGCAAGATTAGAACATGAGTGCAGCACCCGGCCCTGCGATCTGGTGGATGCGTCGCGACCTGCGTCTGCGCGACAACCCCGCCCTCCGCCGCGCCGTCGACGACGGTGAGGCAGTGCTGCCGCTGTTCGTGCTCGACCCGACCCTGCTCGCCTCGGCCGGAACCGCGCGGCGGGCCTGGCTGATGGCCGCCTTGCACCTGGTCGACGACGAGCTGCGCGACGCCGGCGGCCCCGGTCTCAGCGTGGTCCGCGGCCGGCCCTCGTCGGCGGTGCCGCGTGCCGCGAAGGCGGTCGAGGCCGCCTCGGTGCACATCGCTGCCGACTTCGCGCCGTACGGACGAGGCCGCGACCGCCGCGTCGCCGACGCTCTGGCCAAGCAGGGTTGCGAGCTGATCACCACCGGGTCGCCGTACGCGGTCGCCCCGGGGACACTGCTCAACAAATCGGGTGGTCCGTTCCAGGTCTTCACTCCCTTCCACCGGACCTGGCTGGAGCACGGCGTGCACGAGCCGGCGGCGGCCGTCCGCGCCTCATCCGTGGACTGGCTCGAGGCGGAGAACCGCGTCGACATCCCCCCAGCCGACGCCGACCTGAACAAGGTCGCCGGCGAGGGGGCCGCACTCCGGTCCTGGCACGAGTGGCTGGAGCGGGATCGCAACGGCGTGAGCGACTACCAGAAGATGAACAACTTCCCCGGACCGGACGCCACCTCGCATCTCTCCAAAGCCCTGCGCTGGGGACACATCCATCCCCGTACGGTGCTGCACGACCTATCCTCGCAGCGCTCCAAAGGGGCGCTCGCGTTGGCCCGACAGATCGCCTGGCGCGACTTCTTCGCCGACGTGCTCTTGCACCGGCCGGATGCGGTGAGCGAACCGGTGAAGCCGGAGTACAAGCGGATGACGTCCGACGAACCTGAGCAGAACACCACGGCCGCCGAGCGGCTGAAAGCCTGGCAGGAAGGGAAAACCGGCTATCCGCTGGTCGACGCCGGTATGCGGCAACTGAGAAGCGAGAACTGGATGCACAACCGAGTCCGGATGGTGGTCGCCTCGTTCTTGATCAAGGATCTGCACATCGGCTGGTGGCACGGGGCCGACTGGTTCATGGAGCAACTGCACGACGGTGACATCGCCCAGAACCAGCTGAACTGGCAATGGGTGGCCGGCTGCGGCACCGACGCCGCGCCGTTCTTCCGGGTGTTCAACCCGACCGGCCAGGCCCAGAAGTTCGACCAGGACGGGAGCTACATCAAGCGGTACGTGCCCGAGCTCGCCCAGCTGCCCGCCGCAGATGTGCACGAACCGTGGAACGCCCCGGACGGACCGCCCACCGACTACCCGAAACCGATCGTCGATCACGCCGAAGAGCGCAAGGAGGCCCTGCGCCGCTACGAGGACACGCGCTGATGCTTTGCGTTCGAGTTCTCGCCTAAGTCCCCAGCAAATCCAACAAACGGGCCACCTCGTCGGCGACGGCATCCCGGGCGGGAGCGAGGTACTTGCGCGAGTCGACCACCTCGTGATCATGGTCGAGGGCCGCCCGCAGAGCCTGGGTGAAGGCAACATTCAGCTGGGTGGCGATGTTGATCTTGGCCAGGCCGGCGCGGGCGCCCCGGACCAGGTCGGCGTCGGGCACGCCGGAGGCCCCGTGCAGGACCAGCGGAACGTCGACGGCAGCCCGCAGGGCGACGATGAGCTCCAGGTCCAGCTCGGCGGTCGGCACGATCATGGCGTGGGAACTGCCCACGGCCACGGCCAAGGCATCGACTCCGGTGTGGGCGGCGAACTCCGCCGCCTGGTCCGGATCCGTACGGGCCCCGGGGGCGTGCACCCCGTCCTTGCCGCCGACCTCGCCCAGCTCGGCCTCCAGGTCGACGCCATGATCATGGCAGTACGCAGCCATCGCGACCGTGGCGGCCAGGTTCTCCTCGTACGGCAGTGCTGAGGCGTCGAACATCGTGGAGGTGACGCCCATCTCGACGGCGTGTCGGATCAGGTCCGCGTCCGTGGCGTGATCGAGGTGCACCACGGCCGGCACCTGCGCGGCCCGGGTCAGGGCCAGGGTGGCGCCCAGGATCGGCTCCAGGGAGCCGTGGTAACGAACCGCGTTCTGAGAGATCTGCAGGACGACAGGGAGCCCCACCCGTTCGGCGCCGGAGACGATCGCCTCGGCGTGTTCCAGGCTGAAGACGTTGAAGGCCCCGACCGCCCGGCCCGCCGAGGCGGCCGGACCCAACAACTCGGTGAGCCGCGCCAACATCAGCGGCTCACCCACTCCCCGCGGTGCAGGACCCGTTGCAAGTCTCCCTGGTCGTCGAGCACGCAGAGATCGGCCCAGGCGCCCGGCTCCACCACCCCTGTGCCGACCAACCGGTGCCCGCGAGCCGGGGTGGTGGAGGCCATCCGCGCGACGTCCGGGACGGGCACCCCGTGGCCGACGAGGAACCGCACGGCCGCCCCCATGGTGAGCGTGGAGCTGGCGATCGCTCCGAGCGATCCGTCGGTGTTGATCAAGTGGGCTTGGCCGTCCCGCAGCGCAACCCGCAGGGCGCCGAGCCGGAACTCGCCGTCCGGCATCCCGGCCCCGGCGAACGCATCGGTGATCAACGCGACCCGATCAGGTCCGGCGGTCGCGATGATCATGAGTACTACGTCGGGGTGCAGGTGAAAGCCGTCGCTGATCATCTCCAGCATCGGGCCGGGATCGGTGAGCAGCCGGGGGATCGGGCCCGGATCACGATGGTGAATCGGCCGCATGGCGTTGAACAGGTGGGTGACTACGGTGGCACCGCCGGCCACAGCGTTCGCAGCGATCGTGGCGTCAGCGTCGCTGTGCCCGAAGGCCACCGTCACCCCCGCCGCGGTGAACCGGGCCAGGGCGGCGTCGGCGCCGGGGAGTTCGGGGGCCATGGTGATCATGGCCAGCGTCCCGTCCGCCGCCGCCAGTAGTTGATCGACACTGGCCTCGTCCGGCGGGCGCAGCAGCCGCGGATCGTGGGCGCCGGCCTTCTCCCGCGAGAGGAACGGGCCCTCGAGATGGATGCCGGCGAAATGGCCGTCCCGGACAAGAGGGCGGAGCGTGCGGATCTGCTCGCACAGAATCTCGATCTCGGCGGTCACCAGACTGGCGAGGCTCGTCGTCGTACCCCCGCGCAGGTGAAAGGCCCGCCCGGTCAGCACGGACTCCGGGTCCCGATCCGTATAGTCGCCGCCGCCGCCGCCGTGGCAATGGGTGTCCACGAAACCCGGGACGACCCAGCCGGACAGCTCGTCGTCGGGGGTACCGGTGAGCTCGGAGTCGACCGCCAGGATCTGGCCGCCGCGAACCCGCACCCCGGCGTCGGGCAGCACGTCGGTCCCGGTGACCAGCCGTTCACATCGGAGCAGCCGCTCGTCCGACCCGGTCATGGTCGCCGAACCTAGCACCCTTCGATCCGGTCGATCGGGCGCAGGAGGCCGGGGCTCGAGCCGCCTGCGACCACACTGCGAAAAGACCGTTGACCAGCGACGAATCCGCGCATAGCTTTGAGGCACACGGGAAGGAGGTGGTCCAAGGATATGAGTGATTTATGGACTTGTGAGGTGGCGGCCAGCTAGCCGTTCCTGGGACTACTCGGTCGTAACGGCCGGCTAATCCACAGCCAACACCCGAACCCGCGAACGCCGGACTTGTCCCCCGGCCTCGTCTGCCCAAATCGTTTGGAACGACGTGCCCGTTCGCGGGTTCGTCCACGTCCGGACCCTTTCGCCAACCCGTAGCCTGACGTCCGTGCCCGACCCTCCGGAGCGACGCCTCGTGGAGGTCCCGGCCGAACGGCTGCCGGGATGGCTCGTGCGGTTCGCCGAGCGCCACGGGGAGCCGACGTTCTCGTCGAGCGAGGACCGGTGGTCGGTCGAACTCGAGGCTCCCGACGGAGCCGTAGCTACCGTCGAGGTCCCGTTCCCTCCGCTGCCTCCCGGCGCTGATTCGTCGGCGGATCTCGTCGCGCACGTGCGGCGTGACCGCAGTGTCGGGGTGCTGCTCGTCCGCCGCGGCGGATACGCCGTCGGTAGGTTCGTCGGTCGACAGTTGGCGGAATCGAAGGTCGGCTCCAGTTACGTGCAGGGACGCACCAAAGCCGGTGGCTGGTCCCAGCAACGCTTCGCCCGACGCCGGGCCAATCAGGCGCGCGGAGCCTACGAGGACGCCGCCGACGTGGCCGCGCGCCTGCTGGTCCCTCGGGCCGCCCGGATGGCGGCGCTGGTCACCGGGGGCGACAAGGCGGGCCTCCGCCAGGTCCTGGCCGATCCGCGACTCGAACCGCTCCGTGCCCTGGTCCTGCCCCGGGTGCTGTCGGTGCCCGATCCGCGGCTCGCGGTGCTCTCGGCCACGCCCGATCAGTTCCTCGCCGTCCGCATCGGGCTGAACGCTTCGGCGTGACGCTCAGGGCGCGAGCCGGGTAATCGCCCAGCCGGCGTCCAGCCGCCGGTACGCCAGCCGATCGTGCATCCGGCTCGGCTGGCCCTGCCAGAACTCGATCACGCTCGGGCTCCACGCGATAGCCGCCCCAGTGTTCCGGGCAGGGCACGTCGCCGCCGTCGAAGCGTTGCTGGGCGGCCCGATAGGAGTCGGTCAGGGCCTCGAGCGAGGCCACCACGCTGGACTGGGCGGACGCCCAAGCGCCCACCTGCGATCCGCGCGGCCGAGACGCGAAGTAGGCCTCCGACGCATCCCGAGAAACCCGCCGGACCGACCCCTCGATGCGAACCTGACGCTGCAGCGGATACCAGCCGAAATGCAGCGCCGCGTACGGATTGCGCGCCAACTCGTCTGCTTTGCGCGAGTCGTAGTTGGTGAAGAAGACGAATCCGGTTCGGTCGAAGCCCTTCAGCAGCACCGTACGCGCGCTCGGTCGGTCCCCGATCGAGGTGGCCACCACCATCGCGGTCGGCTCGGGCAGCACCCCGCGCTCCTTGGCGGCGAAAGCGTCGCTCAGCCAGCTGTCGAACAACGCATACGGATCCGCGGGAGCCACCTCTTCGAGCAGGTGCTCGCCGTCGTAGTCGACGCGTTCGCCGGGCAGGTCAGGCATGAGCGCAGTCTGGCAGTCGGCGTACGGATGGAAGAATCGGTCGGCGTGACCATCCTGGAGATCCCCGCCGACCTACTCCCGACCGACGGGCGGTTCGGTTGTGGTCCGGCCAAGATCCGGCCCGACGCGGTCGCGGCGCTCGTGTCGGACGGGTCGCGACTGCTCGGGACCTCACACCGCCAAACTCCGGTGAAGGATCTCGTCGGAGCGGTTCGCGCGGGACTCGCGGAGCTCTTCTCCCTCCCCGAGGGGTACGAGGTGGCGCTGGGCAACGGCGGGTCGTCGCTGTTCTGGGACCTCGCGGTGTGTTCGTTGATCGAGCGCCGCAGCGCGCACGCCAGCTTCGGCGAGTTCTCGGCCAAGTTCGCGGCAGCCGCCGCGGCGGCCCCCCATCTGGACACCCCGGACGTGGTCACGGCCCCCGTGGGGTCGGCGGTGCTGCCGGCCGCCGTGGCCGGCGCGGACGTCTACGCCTGGGCGCACAACGAAACCTCGACCGGCGCCTTGGCCCCCGTGCGGCGGATCGCCGGCGTCGACGAGGGGGCATTGATGGTCGTCGACGGCACGTCGGCGGCCGGCGGGGTCGCGGTCGAGGTCGGTCAGACCGACGCGTACTACTTCGCGCCGCAGAAGAGCCTCGGCTCCGACGGCGGACTCTGGCTGGCCCTGCTTTCCCCCGCCGCCTTGGAACGGACGGAGCGGCTCCGGGCCACGGATCGCTGGATTCCGGACTCCTTGAGCCTGTCCGTCGCGGTGACCAACTCCCGGCAGAACCAGACGCTGAACACGCCCGCGATCGCCACGCTCTTTCTGCTGCACGCCCAGCTGGACTGGTTGAACGGCCAGGGCGGGCTGGACTTCGCAGCCGCCCGGACCGCCGAGTCGGCCCGGCGGATCTACGCCTGGGCGGAGGCTTCGCCGGTCGCGGTGCCGTTCGTCGCCGACGCGGCCACCCGCTCGCCCGTGGTGGCCACCATCGACTTCGTCGACGTCGACGCGGCCGCGATCGCTCGAATCCTGCGGGCCAACGGGGTGGTGGACACCGAGCCCTACCGCAAGCTCGGCCGCAACCAGCTGCGGATCGGGATGTTTCCCAACATCGAACCGGACGACATCAGCGCCCTCACGGCCTGTGTCGACTGGGTCGTCGAACGGCTCTGACGCCGCACGGGTCATCGCTTGCCGAGCAGGATCACAGCCGCAGCGGCCAAGACGGCCACGCCGGCGGCCAGGCCGACCGCCAACAGGGTGCCTTCCGGATTCTCGGGGGCGACCGGCGCGTCGATGTCTTCCCCGTTCTCCGGTTCGGCGGTGGGTGAAGGCGTCGGAGTCGGAGTCGGCGGGGGCGAAGCACTGGGGTTGGGGGTATCCACGATGGACGTGGGCACGGGTATCCGGTAGACCTTCGAGCGGATGCCTTCGCTGCCGACCAGCAGGTGGTCGCCGTCGAGGTCCATCGTGATCGTCTCGCCCTGCGGTTGCAGCGGCAGCGGCGCCTGCGCCACGACGTCGTAGGAGTCCGCGTCGAGCATCTCCACCGAAACGTAGGTGCGCAGTGCGATCTGCTCGCCGTCAGGCAGGAACGTCCCGTCGGTGACGAACGCCGGCGCGTTGCCGACCCGTCGGAGTTCGTTGACGCCGGTCCGGGACGGGTTGACCGGCGCTCGATATATCCCGCCCCGGACTTCCTTGGTGACGAAGTAGAACCGCCCGCGGCCGTCGACCAGCATCGCCTCGGCGTCGTGCGGCCCGTCGGGGTAGCTGAAGTCGTAGGCCCGGTAGGAGCGGGTGTCGTCGTTCGGCTCGGGGTTGTCGATGGCGAACACCGTGACGGAGTTCCGCCGCTTCCCATTGTCGCCGATGTCGGCCAGGAAGAGCCGGTTGTCGTCCATCGCCAACGCCTCGATGTCGACGGGATCGGCCAGGAAACGTACGGTTCCCTCGGTGTCCCCCTTGCCGTTGATCCCGTACGCAATACCGGAGGAGCCGGAGTCGTTGACGGTCCAGTAGAGCTTGCCGGTGGTGTCGGTCGCCAAACCGGACGACTCGGCGATCCGTTGATCCTTGATCGTGAAGGCGACCTCGTCCACGGCGGCGGCGTAGGCCGGAAGCCACAGCGCCGCGAGGGCCGCCAGCAGGACGGCGAGTACGCGCACCGGCAACGGGCGCGTCACGGTCATGACAGGGATCCTCCTCTGGGGCGCACGAACCGGCCCGAACGGAGATTACGCGAACATCCTGGCCGGGACGACTTTTCACATGCCATCCACAGGAAGCTCGTTTAGCATTCAACGATGGAGATCCTGGGTCTGCCCCTGCATCCGCTGATCATCCACGCGGTCGTGGTCCTGGTGCCGCTCGCAGCCCTCGGCGGGATCGCCATCTCGGTGCTGACCTGGGCCAGGAAGCGCTACGGATCGCTCGTCGTGGTCGGCGCCTTTGGGGCAGCGGTCACCACGTACGTGGCCCAAGTGGCGGGTCAATATCTCTACAACACCAAGCAGCAGCGCTCGGCGGCGTTGGAGGCGCACGCCGCCATCGGCGGCCAGCTGCTGCTGTGGGTGATCTTGCTCTTCGTCGGCACGGTGGTGGTGATGCTGGCTCAGCGGCTGATCGACCTGGACCAGCCGCGCGGCCGGATCGCCCTGATCAGCGGTGCCGTCATCACCATCGCGATGGCCGTCGTCAGCACCGTTCAGGTCATGCGGATCGGTCACGCCGGAGCTGTCGCCGTCTGGGGCTAGCCGAGCTCTCCCCACAGCGCCGCCACGACCACGATCACCACCAGCCCCACCAGGACGCCGGACACGATCAGTCGACGCGCCCGGGGGTTCACCAGCTCAGGATAGGCCGCGCCAACCAGTCGGCCCACTACCGTGTTCGGTATGGAGTCGGTGACCGGCGAACTCCGGCTGTACGCGATCGGGATCGACGAAATGCGCGGCATCATCGGCGCCGATCCCGCGTACGTCGACGGCTTGCGCACCGCGGCGCGGCAGGCTTTCGAGCCGCAGCAGCCACCGGTACGCACAGGTCTGATCGGCAAACTGGGCCCCATCTTCCGGCGGCCACCCGCGGCGCCGGTGATATCGCCGACCCAACCTGAACCGCGAGACGTCGAGGCTCTGCTGGCCGGTGCGTACATCGCTCACGACCGGATGGGGGCGACCTGGCGGGTCTTGGAGTCGCTGGTCCACTCCCGGGCCTGGGGTTCGACCAGGATGGCGCTGACCACGCAGGCACTGGACGATATGGACTTCGCCCTGGCTCGCGGAGGTGTCTCCGCCTCAGTTGGCCTGCGGCACCTGCTCGATCACTCCACCGACGTGAACCTGCTGCCCGTCGAGGGGCTGACGGTCGGCTGGCACCGCCACGACCAGGCGCTGGCCATGGCCGGGGCGTACCGGATCTCCATGCCCCAGATCGAGTCCCGGGAACAGCAAAAGATGGTCTCCGGCCTGGTCACCTGGCTCGACGGATTCCTACCCTGGGCTCAGGTCGCCGTCAACCTGGGACGACCGACGCCGGACCTGGTCGGTTTCTGGGCCGGCTGACTCTTGAGCCTGCTCGCTTGGCGGCGCCGGAGGATCAGCCCGGTTCGCACGCTGTGCACGAACCAGTCGGGTTCGTCGAAGATGTGATCGGCTCCGTAGTGCAACAGCTCCCAGCCCGCGTTGTGGAGACTCGTCCACTTGCGCCGGTCGTGGTTGAACTGCGGCCTGTTCTCGGCCCTGTGCACTTCGCGGCCGTCGATCTCGATGCCGAGCTTGAGCGCCTCGAAGCCGATGTCGACGTAGTAGAGCGCCTCACCGCACAGCACGGGGACATTCCCGCGCCAGCCCGCGACGCCGGCGGCGCGCAGCAGCCGGTGACCCTCCCGCTCCGCTTCCGACCAGGGCTCGTCGCGGGAGTCGAGCAGCATGGCCCGGCGCGCGTTGTTGCCCGGGCGCTTGGGCGTGAGCCGCAGGGCTTCGGCCATGTCGTCCAGGCTGGCCAACCGGAGCCTGAGGACACGATCGATGCCCTCGCCTCCCACCGACGCCACGAGATCGAGTGCCGTCAGCGCTGGCACGGTGACTCGGTGACCGTTGACATCGGCGATCAATTCCGGATCGAGGCCTTCGCGGGTGAACTCGAAGCCACGGGGTGATGCTCGCTTCGCGGAAGTCGAAATGGAGACGATGGGGACGGAGATCTCGGGCCAGAACGTCAGTCGGGCTGCCGCCGGTCCAGTCAGTACTCCGTCGGGGATCCATTCGGCTGCGGCCCGGAGCCGCACCTCTGCGGTCGCCGAGTCCTGCCAACGGCAGAGCACGCCGGGGGCCAACGAGCGCAGAATGCCCTCGCTCGCCATGCGTTCGGCGGTGCGCCGGAGAGCTGGGTGCTCGCGCGTCAGCAAGACGCTCCGGCGGGTCAAGATCTCGTCGATCTCGCGGCGCGCCGACACATGTACGACTCTGAGGCAGACCCACGGCTCCAACGCGGCCTGGCCGACAATCTGTGGACAGCCGAAGGTGACGTCGTCGCGGGCGCTGACGCAAATCGACCGCGCACGATCCTCAGGACGTCCTGACAGCCGTCCCCGGCCGTGGACGGTCGATTTGCGTCAGCCGGATCGAGCAGCGTCCCCTAGGACGCCACGACCAGCACCAGATCGCCACCTTCGACCTGCTGGATGGACCCGAGAGCGAGCCGCTGGACGGTGCCGGCGATCGGTGCGGTGATCGCCGCCTCCATCTTCATGGCCTCGATGGTGGCCACGGTGGCTCCGGCCTCGATCTCGTCGCCCTCGGCCGCCGTCACCGTCACCACGCCCGCGAACGGAGCCGCGACGTGTCCCGGATTGCCCGGGTCGGCCTTCTCCGCCGCCTTCACGTCCACGGTGACCGAGGTGTCCCGGACCCGGATGGGGCGGAGTTGCCCGTTGATGGTGCACATGACGGTCCGCATGCCGCGCTCGTCGACGCGACCGATCGCCTCCACCCCCAGGATCAGACTCACGCCCTTGCCGATCCGGACGGTGTGCTCGTCGCCGGGCCGGAGACCGTACAGGTAGTCGAGGGTGCTCAGCCGCCCGACGTCCCCGTAGGTCTCCCGAGCGGCGGTGAACTCCTTGGTCGGGCCGGGGAAGAGCAGCCGGTTCAACGTCATCTGGCGGGTCCGGCCCTTGTCGTCCAGAGCGGCCGAATCTTCCTCCGACAGCTCCACGTCACGCTTGGGTACCGCGCGGCCGGCGAGGGCCTTGGTCCGGAACGGTTCCGGCCACCCGCCGGGCGGGTCACCGAGTTCGCCGCCGAGGAACCCGATCACCGAGTCGGGGATGTCGTAGTTCTGCGGGTTCTCGGCGAAATCCTCGGGGTCCGCCCCGGCGGCCACCAGCTGCAGCGCCAGGTCGCCCACCACCTTCGACGACGGCGTGACCTTGGTGGGTCGGCCCAGGATGTTGCTCGCGGCGGCATACATCGCCTCGATCGCCTCGAACTTCTCCCCCAGTCCGAGGGCGATGGCCTGCTGGCGGAGATTGGAGAGCTGCCCACCGGGGATCTCGTGGTCGTAGACCCGTCCGGTCGGACTGGGCAGGCCGGATTCGAACGGAGCGTAGACCTTGCGCATCGCCTCCCAGTACGGCTCGAGGTCCATCACCGCGCGGAGATCAAGATTCGTCGCCCGCTCGGTGTTGGCGAGCGCCGCGACCAGGGCCGACGCGGGAGGTTGGGAGGTGGTGGCCGCCATCGGTGCGCTGGCCACGTCGACCGCGTCCACACCGGCGTCCACCGCGGACAGGAGGGTGGCCAGTTGTCCACCAGCGGTGTCGTGGGTGTGCAGGTGTACCGGCAGGTCGAACCGGTCCCGGAGCGCCGCCACGAGGGTGCGCGCCGCGGGCGGACGCAGCAGCCCGGCCATGTCCTTGATGGCGAGGATGTGCGCCCCGGCGTCGACGATCTGCTCGGCCAGCCGCAGGTAATAGTCGAATGTGTACAGGTCTTCGGCCGGATTGCTCAGGTCCGCCGTGTAGCAGAGTGCGACCTCGGCGATGGTGGAGTCGGTCTCCAGCACCGCCTCGATGGCCGGCCGCATCTGTTCCACGTCGTTGAGCGCGTCGAAGATCCGGAAGATGTCGATGCCGACCTCGGCCGCCTCGGCCACGAACGACGTGGTCACCTTGGTCGGGTACGGGCGTGTAGCCGACTGTGTTGCGACCCCGCAGCAGCATCTGCAGGCACAGGCCCGGCATGTTGTAGCGCAGCGCCGCCAGCCGTTCCCACGGGTCCTCCTGCAGGAAGCGCAGGGCGACATCGTACGTCGCTCCGCCCCAGCACTCCACGGAGAGCAGTTGGGGGGTCATCCGACCCACGTACGGCGCGATGCGCAGCAGATCCTTGGTCCGCACCCGGGTGGCCAGCAGGGACTGATGGGCGTCCCGGAAGGTGGTGTCGGTGACCTCGGTATTGACCCGGGACCGCAGATCGGCGGCGAAGCCAGCCGGTCCGAGGTCCAGCAGCCGCTGCCGGGACCCCGCCGGCGACCGCTGCGTCAGGTCCACCCCGGCCGGTCGCTTCTCACCCGGGTCGAGCAGGGTCGGCGGCTCCCCGTACGGCTTGTTGACCGTCACTTCGGCCAGCCAGCGCAGCAGCCGGGTGCCGCGATCGGCGGGCGCGTGGGTGGTGAGCAGCTCGGGGCGCTGCTCGATGAAGGCGGTCGAGACGTCGCCGGCGATGAAGTCCGGGTCCTCCAGCACCGCCTGCAGGAAGGGAATGTTGGTGCTCACGCCGCGGATCCGGAACTCCGCCAGGGCGCGCCGGGCCCGCTGCACGGCCAGCTGGAAGGTTCGACCCCGGCAGGTCAGCTTGACGAGCATCGAGTCGAAATGGGCACTGACCTCGACGCCGGTGTCGGCGGTGCCGCCGTCCAGCCGGACGCCGGCTCCTCCGGCGGTGCGGTAGGCGGTGATGGTGCCGGTGTCGGGACGGAAACCGTTGGCCGGGTCCTCCGTGGTGATCCGGCACTGCAGGGCCGCGCCGTTGATCCGCACCATGTCCTGGGACAGGCCGAGGTCGGCCAGCGACTCTCCGGAGGCGATCCGCATCTGGGACTGCACCAGATCGACGTCGGTGATCTCCTCGGTGACGGTGTGCTCGACCTGGATCCGCGGGTTCATCTCGATGAACACGTGCTGGCCGGCCCGTTCGCCCTCGGTCTCCACCAGGAACTCCACCGTGCCGGCACATGAATAGTTGAGCGAACGCGCGAAGGCCATGGCGTCGGCGCACAACGCCTCGCGCAGTTCCTCGGTGATGTTGGGGGCCGGAGCGATCTCCACCACCTTCTGGTGCCGGCGCTGGATGGAGCAGTCCCGCTCGAACAGGTGCATGACGTTGCCCTGGGTGTCGGCCAGGATCTGTACCTCGATGTGCCGCGGCCGGCCCACCGCCTGCTCGATGAACACGGTCGGATCGCCGAAGGCACCCTCGGCCTCGCGCATGGCCGCGCTCAGGGACTCCGGCAGCTCCGCGGCCGAGCTCACCCGGCGCATGCCGCGGCCGCCGCCGCCGGCGACCGCCTTGACGAAGACCGGGAAGCCGATCTCCTCCGCGCCGGCCAGCAGGGTGTCGGGATCGGACGACGGTGGGGTGGACTTCAGGGTGGGGATCCCGGCGGCCTTGGCGGCACCCAGAGCCCGCACCTTGTTGCCGGCAAGTTGGAGGACATCGGCAGGCGGACCGATGAACGTGATGCCCGCGGCGTCGCAGGCGCGGGCCAGATCGGGGTTCTCGCTGAGGAAGCCGTAACCGGGGTAGATCGCGTCGGCGCCGGACATCTGCGCGGCGCGGATGATCTCCTCGATGTCGAGGTACGCCCGGACCGGGTGCCCCCGCTCGCCGATCTGGTACGCCTCGTCGGCCTTGATGCGATGGACGGCGTTGCGATCCTCGTACGGGAACACCGCGACCGTCTGCACGCCGAGCTCGTAGGCGGCGCGGAAGGCCCGCACCGCGATTTCGCCACGATTGGCCACCAGCACCTTGCGGAACATGCCGCGAATCTATCGGGCGCGTGTTACCGGCCCGATACACATCCCGTTCAGCCGGGACCGGGCTCCGACAACGCGAACCGTACGGTGACCTGACCAGAGACCGTCTGCGCCGCCGGCTCGAAGTCGAACGACGGTGCCGACTCGGCCGCGTCCATGGCGAAGGCGCGGGACCGCATCAACCCGGGCCCGCTGCCGCCACTGTCCAGGTCGGAGATCTCGATCAGCTTGCCTACGGTCAGCTGAACGGCCGCAGCGTAGTCGTCGGCCCGACGCCGGGCGTCGGTGATGGCGGCGAGCCGGACCTCGCGATGGACGGGGTTCTCCGGCCGCAGCGACCACCAGGGCCCGTCGACCTGGCTGTTCGGCAGGGACGCCAGGGCGAACACGATGTCGGAGAGGGCGTCGAAGGCGTGCACCTCAACCGAGGTGCTGAAGCTGCCGCGGTAGCCAGTGATCTTGCCCGACTTGTGTCCGAACACCGGGGCCACATGGAGGCCGCTGGTGCTGAACTTGGACACCGCCGCGCTCTGCGTATCGAGCACGACCCGAACCTGGGCGGAGGCCCGGGCCAACTCGTCGCGGACCGCGTCGGCCGAGGAGCCCGTGCTGTGCACGGTCACCGACATCGTGGCCAGATCCGGTGGGGCCTCGAGGCGGGCCTCGCCGCGCACGGTGACCGCGGGTGGGTCGCTCACGACGGCTCCCGCGGAGCGAAGGGGATCTCCTGCAAGCCGTCGCCGACCACCAGACCCGTCCCGGGTGGGATCTCCCGCCAGACCCCGGGTAGGTCGACCAAAGGCTCGGACAGGACGACTCGGGCTTCATCGGCGAAGTGGGCGAAGCGTTCGTTCTCCGGGTAGAGCAGTCGGATCGAGGCGACATCCTCGCTGACGAACAACGTGTTGACCTCGCCGCCGCTGGCGTAGCGCGCGGCGTAGATCCGCTGGCCGTCGCTGACCCCCACCGTCATCTGCAGCGGATCGCGGATGCCCGCGGCCGCGCCGACCGCCTCGACGAAGCCGGCCATCCGCTCCAGACCGCCGATCGGATCGTCGCGCAACCCGAAGGTCAGCGCGAGGTGGAACATCAACTCCGAGTCGGTGGAACCGGCGATGTTGCCGAACAGCTGCGGATCGACCGCGAACAGCAGTTCCCGCCGGATCCGGGCGAAGTCGGCGATGTACCCGTTGTGCACGAAGATCCAGTTGCCGTACCGGAACGGGTGGCAGTTGGTCTCCTGCACCGGGGTCCCGGTCCCGGCCCGCACGTGAGCCAGGAACAGACCGGTCCGCACCTCCGCGGCCAGTTCACGGAGATTGTCGTCGCCCCATGCCGGGTCGGCGCTGCGGAACAGGGCCGGTACGTCGCGGTTGCCGTACCAGCCGACGCCGGTTCCGTCACCGTTCGGCAGCGGCATGTTCGGCGCGTGCCGCCGGCTCTGCTCGATCAGGGAGCGTTGGGGCTGGTAGAGCAGCTCTTCCGGGGCGATCGGGCCGCCGAGATAACCAAGCCACCGGCACACCTCGACCACTCCCCTCCACCGAGCAAGGGCCTTCATCCTCCCAGTGCCCGTCGTCGAATTGTCAACGGCGTCGCGCCAGCCAGGCGAGCCACCCCAGGGTCAGACACACTCCGAGCATGGTGAGGGCCCCGCCGCCGATCAGGGTCCAGCGCGGTCCGAAGGTCTCACCGACCCAGCCGATCAGCGGCGCTCCGACCGGAGTTCCGCCCATCAGCACCATGGCGTACAACGCCATGACCCGACCCCGCAGAGCCGGGTCGACGCCGAGCTGCACCGTCGCGTTCGCCGCCGTCAGGGTCAGCAGGGCGGCCAGCCCGAGCAGCGGAAGGATCGCGGCGAAGCTCCAGTACGTCGGCATCAGACCGGCGCCGATCTCGACGGCGCCGAAGACCAGCGCCATCCCGACCACGAAACGCCCACTGGGGGCTCGTGCGCGCCGGGCCGCCACCAGCGCGCCGGCCAGCGATCCCACCGCCATGAAGGTGCCGAGGAGTCCGTATTCCTGTGGACCCAGCCCGAATTCCTGCTGAGCCATGAGGGCCGAGGTGAGCTGGAAGTTCATCCCGAACGTACCGACGCAGAACACGACGCAGAGCACGAGCAGGATCTCGCGCTGGCTCATCACGTAGGCGAGCCCTTCGCGGATCTGGTGTCCGCCTCGCCCGGATCGGGGCCCGATCCGCAGCCGCGCGGCGTCGAGCAGCAGCAGCCCGGCGATGAAGGCGAGATAGGTGACGGCGTTGGACAAGATGGCCCAGCCGGTACCGAACCAGGCGATCACGAAACCGGCCAGAGCCGGACCCACGACGCGGGCGGCGTGGAAGGTGGCCGAGTTCAGTCCGATCGCGTTCGGGAGTCGTTCCGGCCCCACCAGTTCGGGGACGAACGACTGCCGCGCGGGATGGTCGAAGGCGGTACCGATCCCGAACAGCAGGGCCAACACGTAGACGTGCCAGGTGACCGCGACGCCGGTCACCGCCAGCAGGCCGAGCACCGCCGCACAGAGCGCCAACCAGCCCTGGGTGATCTTGAGGATGAGCCGCTTGTCGAAGCGGTCGGCGATCACACCGCCGTACGCGGACAGCACCAGCATCGGCAGGAACTGCAGGGCCGTGGTGATACCGACCGCGACGCCGGAGCCGCCCGACAGCTCGAGGACCAACCAGTCCTGGGCCACCCGCTGCATCCAGGTGCCGATGTTGGAGACGAACGAACCGCTCAGGTAGATCCGGTAATTGGGCAGCCGCAGGGCCGCGAACATGCCGCCGCGCGCCGCGCCACCCTGCCCTGAGGCGGTCGCTGGGTCGACGGTCTGGACGTCGCTGCGCTGGCTGCCGGGAGCGTCGACGCTCAAGCGTGGTTCACCCTCTCCAGGAGCGGAATGGCCGCCCGGAGCAGCTCGAGCTCATCGGGCTGGAATTCGGCCAACCGCACCGCCAGCCACTCGTTCCGGCGTCGCCGGTTGGCCAACAACACGGCGCGACCGGCCGCGGTCAGTCCGACCAGGCTCTGCCGTCCGTCGTGGGGGGCCGGCGTCCGGCGCACGAGCCCGCGAGCCTCCAGACCGTTCACCACCCGGGTGATCGTGGGCGGGCGGACCTTCTCCTCGGCGGCCAACTCGCCCATGCTGAGGTCACCGGACCGGAGCAGGACCCCCATGGCCGAGGACTGGCTGGGCGTCAGCTCCACCGACTCGTCGCGCATCTGCCGCAGCCGCCGACCGAGCCGGAGTACGGCCGGACGGAGGGCGGCGGCCAGCGCTGCGGTCTCGGCGGCGGTCTGGGTCGTCACTGTTCCGAGCTTAATCTTTAGCTATGCTAAATACAAGTGCTATAGATCGTGCCCGCTCGCGCTGACATCACCCGGCGCGAGGTCAGAGATCGGAGGAGTCCAGGCCGGCCAGCATCTTCTCGAGCAGGTCGGCCAGCTCGTGGACCTGGCGCTCGGTCAGGCCGGCCATCAGGTCGGCCTCCACGATGCTCGATTCGCGGATGACGGAGGCGTACAGTTGCCAGCCCTGATCGGTCGGCCGTACCAGGACGCGGGTCCGGTTGGCCGGGTCCACCTCACGGCTGATCAAGGAGCGTGCCTCCATCCGGTCCAACCGGTGGGTCATGGAGGATGGCGCCACGTGCGCGCAGTCGGCCAGCTGCGACGGGATCAGCCCGCCCCCGCCGGCCCGGGCCAACGCGCTGAGCACCGCCCATTCGCCGCTGCTCACAGCCAGGTCGATCAGCTGCTGGTCGTACCACTGGTTCAGTCGGCGGGACACCCGGTGCACGGCGGTCACCACGCGCTGGACCGACTCGTCGGCGCCGGCGGCGACGTAGGTTGCGACCGCCTCGCGCACCTGTTCGACCTCGCTGCGCGGCGGCGCCTTCTTGGCCATGGACGTCAGTCGAAGAGCGAGTCGGGTTCGTCCCAGACGATGGTCTCCCAGACCGGCGGCGGAAGCTCGTCCGCCTTGTCCTCGGCGATCACGGAGGAGTGCGCGCCGCAGCCGTGGTCGACGCTGACGACCGAGGAGTCCGAGGGCGAGAACGTGTTCGCGCAGACCCCGAACATGTTGCCCAGCCCGCCGCGGAGCCGGACGAAGAAGCCGCAGGTCTCGCAGACGTCGGGCGCCTGGCGGGTGAGTTGATTGTCTGGACCACTCGGACCGCGCGACCACCGCTCCGCGGTCTCGTCACGGCCGAATCGGGTCAGGACACGTTCGCGGCCGAGCCCGAGTTCGGCCACCACCACCCGGACCATGCCGGCTTCGGCCGGATCCGGGTTTGCGGCGTCCTCACCACCGGTGTATCCCGGCTCGAGCCGAGGATCCTCGACCGGAGTGGGCATCAGCAGACCGGCCGTCGCGTCACCGGGCTGGATGCGTTCCGCCCAGGGAATCCAGGCTCCGGCCCGCAGCGACTCAGGACCGGGGAGCAGGACGACCTCGTTGACCGTCGGCATCTTGGCCCGCGCCGCGCGCACCAGGGTCACCGACCAGGTCCAGCCGCGATAGCCGGAATGCGGACAGGCGAACAGGTGGTGCACGACCCGATCGGCTTCGGCCAGGACGCCGAGATGCTCCCCGACCCCGATCTCGCCGGCGGCTTCGACGGCGGCGTCGCGGGCCAGCTCGACCGCCTCGGCACCGACCTGGTCGGGCTTGACCGCTCGCGCTCGAGCCACCGTGGCCACCACTCAGAGCTCCAGCTCGTCGGCGACCGCCCGCAGCACAGTGGCGACCTTGCCGCCCGTACGGGTCTCCGGATGCCGGCCACGGCGGTACGTGTTGCCGACGCCGTCGAGCATCTTGATCAGGTCCTCCACGATCACCGTCATCTGCTCGGGCGGCTTGCGATGCGCCTTGGACAGCGACGGCGGCGTCTCGAGCAGCCGAAGGGACAGGGCTTGCTCGCCCTTACGTCCCTCCACCACCCCGAACTCGACTTTCTGGCCGGCCTTGAGCGTCGTGACCCCGGAAGGGAGCGCGTTCGAGCGGACGTAGACGTCACCGCCTTCGTCCTTGGTCAAGAAGCCGAAACCCTTCTCGGCGTCGTAGAACCTCACCTTGCCTACAGGCACTGCCACCCTCACTCGAACTGTCGTCATCCCTGACCGCTACCCGATGCCGCTCATTCGGCGGGCCAAGCGTAGTCCTGTCCGGGCGCCGTCCCCAACCCGATTGCGACTCCGGGCCCGTGACTCCCCGTCACGTCCTGGTCACGGTCGCAGCGGGGCCAGCGGAAGGTTGACGATCGCCTGGCTGAGCGCCTCCACCGGACCGTGCGCCGAACGGGGATTGGCGATCAGCGCCATCTCCACGTCCGGCAGCGGCGGCAGCTCGAACCGCTCGGTCAGCACCCGCAGATCGCCCGGCACCCGGCTCGACGCCAGCACGCAGACGCCGATGCCGGCCCGCGCCGCCGCCAGCACACCGTTGATCTCCCGGGTGTTGCAGGTGATCCGCCACGTCCGGCCGGCGGCCTCCAAGGCGGTGATTGCGGCCGATCGGCTGAGGCTCGGGGCGTGGTAGGTGATGACCGGGACCGGTTGCCCCGGCTCGACCCGGACCCGGTCGATGCCCACCCAGACCAGCCGATCCCGGCGGACCAACCGCCCGCGCTCCGAGTCGGCCGGCTGGTTGATGAAGATCAGATCGAGGGAGTTCGCCGCGAGCCGTCGAGCCAGCGTGCCGCTCTGGGTGACCGTGAGTTCCAGGTTGATCCGCGGATAGAGCTGGCGGAACTCCCGCAGGATCGTCGGCAGTTCGCTCAGCGCCAGTTCGTCGGCCGCACCGAACCGGAGCCGCCCGCTCATGGCCGAGCCGGTGAAGTAGGAGACGGCTTCGTCGTTGGCGGCCAGGATGGTGCGGGCGAAGCCGGCCATCGCCTCGCCGTTGTCGGTGAGGGAGACCGTCCGGGTGTCCCGCCGGACGAGCTGACGACCGGCGGTCTCCTCCAGCCGGCGGACGTGCTGGGACACCGTCGGCTGACTGACGCCGAGCTGCTCAGCGGCCCGAGTGAAGCTGAGCCCGTTCGCCACCGCGAGAAAGGTGCGCAGGAGGAGAGGATCGAAGTTCTTCGGCCCTACCATCCGAGACTTCCTTTCGTCATCATTACGATTTCGAATGATACATATAGGTGGAATACTCCGACGCAATGTGGTGCTGTCGCCGTAGGGTGAGAAGGTCCGGTTCGACGACGAGCCGTTGATCATCATCCGCGGCTGGGTGCGGACTGCCGCCCGGCTCCAGAATCTCGTACGAATCGCAGGTGTCGTTCTCTTGTCGGCCTCGCCCGATTGCTCCGTCGGTCCCGGCGCCTCGCCGTCCACATCGTCCGCCGGTGAGGCCGCCGATCGTCGCCGGCGTTGGCCTCGGACCGTGGCGGCGCTCGCCGTACCCAACTACCGGCTGTACCTGAGTTCTCAGGTGGTGGCCACCACCGGCTTGTGGATGCAGCGCATCGCGCAGGACTGGCTGGTGCTCGAGCTCACGGGGAGCATCACCGCCGTCGGCGTCGCCGTTGCCCTCCAGTTCTTGCCGGTGTTGTTGTTCGGCCTGCTCGGCGGCGTGGTCGCGGACCGGTACCCCAAGCGACTGATCTTGATCGTCACCCAGTCGGTGCTGGCGGCGCTGGCCCTCACCCTGGGCACGCTGGCCCTGACCGGTGCCGTCCAGGCCTGGCATGTCTATCTCGTGGCCGCCGCTCTCGGCTTCGTGACCGTGGTCGACAACCCAACCCGCCAGGTCTTCGTCTCCGAACTCGTCGGACCCCGGTACATCCAGAACGCCGTCAGCCTGAACTCCTCGGTGTTCCAGTTCGGCGCCCTGATCGGTCCGGCCCTGTCCGGCCTGCTGATCCAGGCGGTCGGCCAGGGTTGGTCGTTCTTGATCAACGCCGCCTCCTGCCTGCTGGTCGTGCTGATGTTGATCATCCTGCGGACGAGCGGTGCGCCGGCCGCGGCCCCCGCGCGCGCCAAGGGACAGCTGCGCGAGGGACTGCACTACATCAGGCACACGTCCGAGGTGGCGTGGTCGATCGTGCTGGTGGCCACCGTCGGGGTGTTCGGGCTCAATATGCCGGTGATCTTGGCGGCGTTCGCCGACGACGAGTTCCGGACCGGGATCGGCGGCTACAGCCTGTTCAACTCGCTGACCGCCCTGGGTGCCCTGACGGGGGCGATCCTGTCCGCACGCCGTACCGAGACGTTGCGGCTGCGCACGTTGGTGAGCATCCTCACCGGCTTCGGTGTCGTGCTCATGGTGGCGTCGCTGGCTCCGTTCAGCTGGCTGTTCGGCGCCGTGCTCGTGGCGGCCGGGCTGCTCACGCTGCTGTTCCTCACCGGGGCCAACTCCCTGGTGCAGACCAGCTCCGCGCCCTCGGTCCGCGGACGGGTGATGAGTGTCTACATCCTGGTGCTGCTCGGTGGGCAGGCGATCGGCGGACCGGGCGTCGGTTGGCTGATCGACCACTTCGGTGCTCGCCCGAGCATGTTCCTGTGCGGCGGCGTGGTCGCCCTGATGGCCGTCACCTCGGGGATGGCCATGGCCCGCCAGTCGCACCTGCACCTCGAGATGGACCTGCACCGCTCCTCGGGCCGGTCACCGCTGCACATCGTGCACTCCTGAGCCCCCGGCCGCCGGAGGGCTCCGCACTAAGCTGGGCGGCATGGCGACGTGGGAGGACGGCCCTGAGTATGCGCCGGTCACCCGACCGGACCATTTCGCCGAGGCTGCGGCCGCGCCTCTCGCCTCCGTTGATGCGCCCGAGCCGGCCCCGCCCGCGCCGATCGACCGGCCCGGCTTCGACCAGCCGGCTGGGCCGGTGGTCGACCTCGAAACCCTCGTTCCCCCCCTGGCCGATCCGCGCGACCCCGCTGTGCCCTTCGACGTCGTGTCCAGCACCTTGACCGAGGCGACGTCGGCCTGGAGCGCGGCGCATTGGAGCCAAACCACGGGACCGGCCCACCCGACCACGCCGCCAGCGCTGCCCGATCCCCGCGCCACGACCGCCCCCTGGCCGCCTCTGGAGCAGTACCCGGCCCCGATTCCGGCGGCGGCGGGGCCTGCACCCAGCGCCTTCCCGGCTCCCGGGACGACCCAGTGGTTCGCGCCGCCTCCCCCGCTCCCGGCCCCACCGGCACCCGTCTCCGTCGGGGCGGCCGCGGTGGCCCAGGCCCTGACTCCCGGGCTGATCATCTGTCTGGCGGTCGGCGGCATCGTCTGGCTCCTCGCCCCCATCGCGTTCGGCATCGCCTTCGCACTGACCGCCCGGATGCAAGCCGGACGTTCGCTGACGCGGGCCTTGTTCGGGGCGGCGGTGGGCCTGCTGACCTTCATCCTGCTCTTCGGGATCCTGCTGGGTGACGGCGTCTTCGGCGATTGGTGGGGGCTGCTGGCCCGCTGGGCGCAGGCGCTGTCCTGGATCATGCTGGTCGTCGGCGCCGTCGTGGTCTACCGCGACCTGCGCAGCCGTGGCGGCGCACCCGCACGAAGCAACTGGGGGTAGCCGCCCGTGACCGAGCCCGCTCGTGGGTCCGGCTTCCGTACGCTGACCGAGGCCCTTCGGCACACGCAGCCCGACAGCGTCGTGACCCTGCTCCGGCTGCGACCGGACCTGACCCAGCCCATCCCGCACGATCTGGCCGACCTGACCGTCCAGGCCACCACCTCCCGTTCGGTGGCCCGCGCCCTCGACGGGCTCACCGCCTGGCAGCGGCAAGCCGCCGAGGGGTTGGCGGCGCTCCCCGATCCCACCACGGTCGAAGCCCTCACCGAACTGCTGGACGCCGATCCCGGTCCCGTGCGGCAGGCGGTGGACGACCTCCGGCAGCGGGCACTGCTCTGGGGTCCTGATCAACGACTGCATCTGGTCCGCGCCGTCCGCGAGCAGTTCGGTCCGTACCCCGGAGCGCTGGCTCCGCCGTCGATCCGGCCGCTACCTCCCGATCGCGTGACGGCCCTGGTGGCCGAGTGCGGCCGGGAGGTCGACCCGGTGCTGGATCGGCTGGCCTGGTCGCCGACCGGCTCCCTCGCCGAAGCCGACCGCGACGTGTTGCCGGAGGCCGCTCGGGGTCCGGTGGAGCAGTTGCTGGCTCGCCGACTGCTGCAGCCCCTCAACGCCGAGACCGTGATCCTCCCCCGCGAAGTCGCCTGGCACGTGCGGGGCGGCCGGTTCGCCCAACAACCGATCACCCCGGAGCCGCCGCCGGTCTCGGGCCGGTCCCGTCGACCGGAGCTCATCGACCGAGCGGCGGCCGGGGCGGCGTACGCGCTGGTCCACGATCTCGAAGAGGTGGGGCACGTCGTGGCGGACCGACCCCACCGGCTGCTGCGCGACGGCGGACTGGGCCAACGCGACGTCCTTCAGCTTGCCCGCGAGCTGGACGGCGATGCCGCTCACGCCAGCTTCCTGCTGGAGTGCGGGGCCGTCACCGTGTTGGCGCCGGCGCCGAACGGACACCTGTTGCCCACCCGCGAGTTCGACGCCTGGATCCGTCGCCCGGCCGTCGAGCGTTGGTTGCTGGTGGCCCGCGCCTGGCTGGACTCGGATCGGCTCTTCAGCCGCTCCGCCCAACCGGACAGCCATCCGCTCGGACCAGAAGCCGACCTTGCCTACGCCGCGACCCTGCGTCGGCTCGTGATCAAGCTGCTGCTCGAGACCGGCACCGGGGTGGAGCCCGTGCTCGGCGATCTCGCCGCCGCGGTGCGGTGGCACCGACCACGACTGGGTCGGGTGCCACTGCGCCTGGAGCAGGGCATCGAGTGGATCCTGCTCGAGGCGGGCTGGCTCGGGTTGACCGCCCTGGGGGCCACGTCCTCGTTGACCACGGCGCTGTTGGCCGGGGAAGCGCCGGTTCCGGAGTCGCTCGACGCTCTGTTCCCGGAACCGGTCGAGACGATCATCGTCCAGGCCGATCTCACCGCGGTGGCCGCCGGCCCGTTGCCTCATCAACTGGCCGCTGAACTGCGACTCCTCGCCGATCAGGAATCGCGCGGTGGCGGCGGGGTCTATCGGTTCAGCAGCGGTTCGTTGCGGCGTGGATTCGATGCGGGCTGGTCGGCTTCTCGGATCCAGGGCTGGCTGGAGCAGCACTCGACCACCGGCATCCCGCAACCGCTGGCGTACCTGATCGACGACGTGGCCCGACACCACGGCAGCATCCGGGTCGGGGCCGCCGAGTCCTATCTGACCGTGGCGGATCCCGTGCGGATCGTGGCTCTGCTCGCCGACCCGGCAGCGGCGGTGCTCGGACTGCGTCAGGTAGGACCGGGCGTCCTGGTCGCCAGTGCCCAGCCCGAGGACGTGACGGCCTTCCTCCAGCGGCTAGGGCACCATCCCGCCGCTGACCAGGACCCGGGGCGGACGCGGGCGTCGGCGCCCCCCCGCGCCCCCGTTCGGGAGCGTGGCCGGCCCGAGCCTTCGTCGGCCGAAGTCATCGCTCGTACGGTCTTGGCCGGCGAGTCGCCGGCGAGTCGGCCGGCGAGCCCGGCAACGCGGCCGCCGGGGCGAGTGACGACGAGGCCTCCACCGCCGAGACCCTGCATCGCCTGCACGCGGCGGTGCGCCTCGCCCGGCCCGTACGACTGCGGATGGTGGCCGCCGACGGTCAGGCGACCGAGCGGAGACTCAGCCCGCTGGACCTGGCGGGTGGCCAGCTGCGCGGCGTCGATCTTTCCACCGCTCAAGTCGTCTCTATTCCGCTGGCCCGCGTTGTATTCGCCTCGGAGTTGGACTCCGGACAACTAGACTGACGCGATGCGGGCCGTCACTCTTCGAAGATTGATGGTCTACGGAGTGTGTTTGCTCGGGGTCGGCGCTCTGTATCTCGTACCCAGCATGGCCCGTACGCCTGACCGGGTCGGCCAGCCGGCCCTGCCGGAGGAGCCGGCTTCGGTTCGACCGACGCCGACGGTGACGGCGAGTACGCCGACGGTGCTGCCGCCCGCCCCGGTGCCGACGGCCACCACCACGACCACCAGGTACGTCGAGCGGCCTCCGAACGGCGATCGGTCCCCGACGACGTCGGCAGAGACGACAGCGGACGCCCCCGCAGATCGATCGCGGGTGCCTCAGGTGGTGCCGTCGTCGCCGATCGCGACCCGGGCTGCGCAGTCGAGCCGGTCGATCGCCCGAGGACCGGCCACCCCGTTCGTCCCCGATGCTGAGGTGGACGACAACCCGCCGGATCCGGTGACCGACCTGGAACTGCGCGCGGCGACCCCGGATCAGTTGACCCTGGTCTGGGCGCCCGGCACCGATGACGTCGGAATAGTGCGGTACCGGGTTTGGTTGGACGGCTACGAAGTGAAGACGACCAGCCACACCGAGGCGACCCTCGACTGGTTCAACGACGACGGGACACAACACGTGGTGCTGGTACAGGCGGTCGACTCGGCCGGAAACGAGAGCGAGCCCGGAAAGCCCTTGTTGGTGACCAGGCCGACCCCGACGCCCACGGGTACGCCCGAGCCGACGACGATGACCACTCCGACGCCCGACGGCGTCGCCCCGCCGTCGGCGAACACTTCCCCCGGCGTCGGCGGAAGCAACTGATGCCGGCCGCCCACGCCGGCCCGTTGATCGTCCAGTCGGATCGCACCCTGCTGCTCGAAGTCGATCACCCCGACGCCGACGCCTGCCGGATGGCCATCGCGCCGTTCGCGGAACTGGAGCGCGCGCCGGAACACGTGCACACCTACCGGCTGACGCCGCTCGGGCTGTGGAACGCCCGGGCCGCGGGTCACGACGCCGAGCAGGTCGTCGACGTCCTGCTCAGCTACAGCCGGTATCCGGTGCCGTCGTCGTTGCTGGTCGACGTCGCCGACACCATGGACCGGTACGGACGGCTTCGACTGGAGAAGCACCCGACCCAGGGCCTGGTCTTGGTCAGCACCGATCAGGCGGTCCTCGCCGAGGTTCTCCGCAGCGCCAAGGTGAAGGGCCTGGTCGGAAGTCGGCTCGACCCCGACACGGTGGTGGTGCATCCCTCCGAGCGCGGACACCTCAAGCAGATCCTGCTCAAGCTGGGTTGGCCGGCCGAGGACCTCGCCGGCTACGTGAACGGTGAGGCCCACCCCATCTCGCTGGCGCAACAGGACTGGACCCTGCGGCCGTACCAGAAGATGGCCGCCGATTCGTTCTGGCACGGCGGCTCCGGCGTCGTGGTCCTGCCGTGCGGGGCCGGCAAGACCCTGGTCGGGGCGGCGGCGATGGCCCTCGCCGAGGCAACCACGTTGATCTTGGTGACCAACACCGTGGCGGCCCGGCAGTGGCGGGACGAGCTGCTGCACCGGACGTCGCTGACCGCCGAGGAGATCGGTGAGTATTCGGGCGCCAAGAAGGAGATCCGGCCGGTCACCATCGCCACGTACCAGGTCGTGACCACCAAGCGGGGCGGTATCCACCCGCACCTGGAATTGTTCGACGCGCGCGACTGGGGCTTGATCATCTATGACGAGGTGCACCTGTTGCCGGCTCCGGTGTTCCGGATGACCGCCGACCTGCAGGCCCGGCGGCGGCTCGGCCTGACGGCCACCCTGGTGCGGGAGGACGGTCGCGAGGGTGACGTGTTCTCCCTGATCGGGCCGAAGCGGTACGACGCCCCGTGGAAGGACATCGAGTCCCAGGGGTACATCGCCCCGGCCGACTGTATCGAGGTACGGGTGACCCTGACCGACGCGGAACGGATGACGTACGCGGTCGCGGAGCCGGACGTGAAGTACCGGCTGGCCGCCAGTGCGGAGTCGAAGTCCCAGGTGGTGATCGATCTGGTGGCGAAACACCGCGGCACCCCGACGCTGGTGATCGGGCAGTACGTCGATCAGTTGCTGGATCTGGCCGAGCGGCTGGACGCCCCGGTGATCACCGGCGAGACCACGGTCCGGCAGCGGGAGAAGCTGTACGACGCCTTCCGGACCGGGGAGATCGACCTGCTGGTGGTCAGCAAGGTGGCCAACTTCTCGGTCGACCTGCCCTCGGCCCAGGTGGCCATCCAGGTGTCGGGCGCCTTCGGGTCACGCCAGGAGGAGGCGCAACGGCTCGGCCGGCTGCTGCGGCCCAAAGCCGACGGCCTGACCGCCCGGTTCTACGCCGTCGTGGCCCGGGACACCGTCGACACCGATTTCGCCGCCCACCGGCAACGCTTCCTGGCCGAGCAGGGCTACGGCTACCGCATCCTCGACGCCGACGACGCCCTGACCGACTGACTCCGCCATAGTTGGCCGTATGACTGACGGCAACCCACCGGCCGCGAACTACGGCGTCCACTCCGAGGTCGGCAAGCTGAGGAAGGTGCTGGTCTGCGCACCGGGTCTGGCGCATTCCCGGCTGACACCCTCGAACTGCGACGAGCTGCTCTTCGACGACGTGCTCTGGGTGGAGAACGCGCAGCGCGACCACGCCGACTTCCGGGCCCAGATGATGGACCGCGGCATCGACGTCGTCGAGTTGCACGACGTGCTGACCGAAACCGTCAGCATCCCGGAGGCCAGGACCTGGGTGCTGGACGCGAAGATCATCCCGAACGAGGTGGGCATCGGCCTGGTCGAGGACACCCGCGCGTTCCTCGACACCCTGGACCCGCGCACCCTCACCGATTACCTGGTCGGCGGGCTGTCGACCATCGATCTGCCGAAGGACTTCCGACACGACTACGTACGGCTGGCCCGGGAGGCCCGCGGTGTCTGGGAGTACCTGATGCCACCGCTGCCGAACACCCTCTACACCCGCGACACGACCTGCTGGCTCTACGGCGGAGTGACGCTCAACCCCCTTTTCTTCGTCGCGCGCCTCGACGAAACCCTGCTGATGAAGGCGATCTACCGCTTCCACCCCGACTTCGTCGGCGCCAACATCTGGTGGGGTGACCCCGAGCGGCACTGGGCCATGGCCAGTCTCGAGGGCGGTGACGTCCTCGTCCCCGGGAACCGCACGGTGATCGTCGGGATGAGCCAGCGCACCTCACGACAGGCCATCACCCAGCTGGCGGTGACGCTCTTCGAGGCCGACGCCATCGACCGGATGATCGTGGCGGGCATGCCGCGGCTCCGGGCCGCCATGCACCTGGACACGGTGTTCACCTTCGCCGACTACGACTGCGTCACGGTCTATCCCGACATCGTCGACAACATCGTGCCCTTCACCCTGCTGCCGTCTGACGAACCGCCCGGGCTCCGGGTGGTCGAGGAGGACAAGCCGTTCCTCGAGGTGGTGGCCAACGCCCTCGGCGTCGGCAAGCTCCGGGTGATCGAGACCGGCGGGAACGCGTACGAGACCGAACGGCAGCAGTGGGACAGCGGCAACAACCTGGTGGCGCTCGAGCCGGGCGTCGTGCTGGCGTACGACCGCAACACCTACACCAACACGCTGCTCCGACGAGCCGGCATCGAGGTGCTCACCATCGTCGGGGCCGAACTCGGTCGCGGCCGGGGCGGCGGGCACTGCATGACCTGCCCCCTGATCCGCGACCCCTGATCCGGTCAGCGGCGCTTCGGGGGGAAGCGGACCACGGCCACGGGTCGGGTGGCCTCTTGGAGCACGGCCCGGCTGACGGAACCCAGCAGGGCCCGGCTCAGGGCGGCGCGGCCCCGGGAGCCGACGACGGTCAGCTGGGCGGTCTTGGCGGCCTGGATCAACGCCTCCTGGGGATGGCACTCCATCAAGCGGACCTCGACCGGGATCTCGGCGTCGGAACCAGTACAGACGCGCGCCAACGCCTCGTCGGCATGGCGCCGGGCCAGCTGCACCTCCGAGGCCTGGAACTCCTGGATGAGGGCGGGCTCCACCGGGCGGGCCAGCCAGGGCACGTGATAGGCCACCACTACGGTGAGCTTCGCGTCGCGGCAACGGGCCTCGTCCAGGCCCAACCGCAGTGCGGCGTCGCCGTACGCCGAGCCGTCGACCCCGACCATCACCGGATCGCCGGCCGCCGCGGCCGGGTCGTAGCCGGTGGGGATCACATACACCGGGCAGCAGGCCTTGGCCGCCACCCGGACGCTGACCGAACCGAGCATCCGCCCGCTGATGGCACCCAGGCCACGACTGCCGACCACCAGCCCGGCGGCCTCCTTCGAGGCCTCGATCAGCACGGCCGCCGGTGGCCCGTTGAGCAACCTCGTCCGGACCGGAACGTCTGGATCCAGGTCTCGGGCCTTGGTCTGGGCCGCCTCCAACAGGCTCTCGGAGTACCGGCACAGTTCGTCGATGTCGGGACGGGTCATGACCATCCCGTACGCGTCGGAGACCACCGGAATGGCCAGCCCGTAGACCAGTTCGAGGTCGAGTTGACGTCGACGGGCGTCCTCGACCGCCCAGGCCAGGGCGGTGGCGCTCTCGTCCGACCCGTCGATGCCAACGACCAGATGTGAAGGCATGGATCCTCCCAAGCAGGGGTGTCGCTGGATCCATTCTGACCCTCTCGGGCGCGTTGGACCAGGAATCCAGCCCCGTGAGGCTCGACTCAGGCCTCGACCGGGACGGTGGACTCCTCCTGCTCGCCCATGTCGATCGGCCAGGTCTCAGGCCGGTCGATCACATCCCAGAGCGCCAGCAACTCCGCCGGCCAGATCCAGGCATCGGTCCCGGCGAGCTCGTCGCGACTCCACCATTGATGCTGCTGCAGGGTGAGCTGCTCCTCCTCGGTGTGCGCGGCGATGTCGACCTCGAAATCCCGTACCCGGGCCAGGTAGAAGGCCTCGTGCTGGCTGATGATCTGGTCGGAGTAGCCATGCACGACGTGACGCCGGGCGACCGGCCCGATCAACTCGTCCTCCCCGAGTCCGTAGCCGGTCTCCTCGGCCACCTCGCGGACCGCGGCCATCGCCTCCGTCTCCCCCGGATCGATGCCTCCGCCGGGGGTGACCCACCACCGGGTGTCCTCGATTCCCGGATCGCTGTCCTCGAACAGCAAGGTGCGCTGATCCGGGTCGATCATGATCACCCGGACCGTCCGCCGGGTCTTCCTCAGCCGGTCCCGGGGATCGTCGGGGATGGTGAACGCTCGGCCACTCTCGGAGCTCACCCGGCTCACCCTACGCAGCCGCCGGGCCGGGTCCGGGCAGCGGGCGCCGATGAACCGGGGCGGCGAAAAGAGCTGGAGGGCCGGCGCCCGTCCGGTGTAGCGTGACTCCTCGCCTCTCCCACCCCCGAGTGATCGGAGGCTTCGTTGTGCCCGCGTCCCCCACCACCCTCCCCCCGAGCACGGATGACCCGCTGGTCCAGGAGCGGATCCATCTCGCCGAGTCCCGGGCGGCGCTGCGCCGGATGCGTGAGCACACGGCGGGACTGACCGCCATCGGTGGCGACCATGTCTCCACCGAGCACCTGAAGCAGACCCTCTACCGGCGGATGAAGGCGCTGGAGGACGATCCGAGCGTCCCGCTCTTCTTCGGCCGGCTCGACTACGAGGCCGCACTGGGTGCCGAAGCGGACGAAACGCTCTACATCGGCCGCCGCCACGTCACCGGGGAGACCGGGGGTGAGCCGATGGTGATCGACTGGCGGGCCCAGATGTCGCTGCCCTTCTACCAGGCACGGCCGGGAGATCCGATGGCCGTCCGTCGGCGCCGCCGGTTCGGCTTCAGCGCCGGGCAGTTGACCGCGTACGAGGACGAGGACCTGGTCCGACCCGCCGCCGGCCAGCAAGCGGACGCGTCGGCGATCCTGGAGTCGGAGATCGAGCGCCCGCGCACCGGCCCGATGCGCGACATCGTGGCCACCATCCAGCCGGAACAGGACAGCATCGTCCGGACGGCGTTGTCCCGCTCGGTGTGTATCCAGGGTGCCCCGGGCACCGGCAAGACGGCGGTCGGCCTGCACCGGGCGGCCTATCTGCTGTACGCGTATCGCGACCAACTCTCCCGTTCCGGGGTGCTGGTGGTGGGGCCCAACGACAGCTTCTTGTCCTACATCGGCGACGTCCTGCCCGCGCTCGGTGAGATCGACGCCACCCAGGCGACGGTGCCCTCACTCGTCACGGCCAGCACCGGCCAGCAGATCCGGGGGCGGGACCCGGTCCCCGCGGCGCTGATCAAGGGCGACGCGCGGATGGCGGAGGTCCTCCGCCGAGCCGTCTGGAGTCACCTGCGAAGTCCGACCGAGGTCCTGGTCGTTCCTCGCGGCGCGTACCAATGGCGGGTCGGCAGCTATCTGGTCGAGGAGATTCTCACTGAGCTCCGCGGGCGTGGTGTCCGCTACGGCGCGGGACGGGCCATGCTGCCGCAGCGGCTCGCCCACCGGGTTCTGCTCCGGATGGAGGCCTCCGGTGACTCCCCCGACGACCGGGTCCAGAACGCGGTCGCCCGCAGCCGCCCGGTCCGGGCGTACGCCGATGCCCTCTGGCCGGCGCTCGACCCGGCAAAGCTGGTGCTGCGGCTGCTCACCGACGCGGAATTCCTGGCCGAGCACGCCGATGGGCTGCTGGACCCGGATGAACAGGCTGCCGTGTTGTCGGCCAAGCCGCCGCGTTCGGTGCGTACGGCGCACTGGTCGCTGGCCGACGTCATCTTGATCGACGAGGCCGCCGACCTGATCGAGCGGACGCCGAGCTTGGGGCACGTGATCTTGGACGAGGCGCAGGATCTGTCCCCGATGCAGCTGCGAGCGGTCGGCCGCCGGGCCAGCACCGGCTCCGTGACCGTGCTCGGTGATCTGGCGCAGGCCACCACGCCCTGGGCCACCCGCTCCTGGCAGGAATCCCTGGATCATCTGGGCCACGGCGAGGCCGAGATCGAGGAGCTGGTGGCCGGTTTCCGGGTCCCCGGTGCGGTGATCGACTTCGCGGCCCGGCTGCTGCCGGAGATCGCCCCGGCCCTGACCCCGCCGCACTCCGTGCGCCGTCACCGGGGCGAACTCGATCTTCGGCGGGAGCCGGCCGTCATCGGGTCTTTGATCTTCGGCGTCCGGCAGGCCCTGGACAACGAGGGCACGGTGGGGCTGATCGTGGCGGACGCGACCGTCGCCGCGACCCGTGCGGCGCTGGAGGCGGCCGAGATCGAATACGACCTGCTGGGTGAAGAGGAACAGCGGTTCCGGGCTCGGGTCGACCTGGTGCCGGCCACCTTGGCCAAGGGTCTCGAGTTCGACCATGTCGTCCTCGCCGAGCCCGCCGACATCGTCGCCGGAGAGCCGGACGGAACCACCGGACTGCGCCGGCTGTACGTCTGCCTGACCCGAGCAGTCACCTCGCTCGTCGTCGTTCCGCTCCTCGTCCGCCGTCCGTGCGCGCTCAGCACGGCCGATCTGGTCCGGCGGCGAGGGGCGCGGCCAGCGGCGCGCCGCCTCACGCCGAGGGCGGCTCGGAGAGTGGCAGCCGTACCTGGAACCGGGTGTCGCCGGGTCGCGAGATCACCCGGAGATCGCCGCCGTGCCGTTGGGTGACGACCCGGTAGGAGATGTCCAGACCGAGCCCGGTGCCCTCCCCGGTCGGCTTGGTGGTGAAGAAGGGCTCGAAGATCTTGCCCTGCAGCTCCTTCGGCACTCCGGTGCCGGTGTCGGCGATCTCGACCAGGACACGGTCGGAGTCGAGGGCCGTACGGATGGTCAGAGTGCCACCCTCGGGCATCGCGGCCACCGCGTTGTCGATGAGATTGGTCCACACCTGGTTCAGCTCGCCGGGGTAGGCGGGAACGCTCGGGAGGCCCTCGGCGAAGTCCTTCACGACGCGGATGTTCTCGTTCTTCTTGATCTTGTGCCACAGCATGGTCAGCGTGCTCTTGAGCCCCTCCCGTACATCGATCTCCTGGTGCGGGGCGCGGTCGAGCTGGGAGTACTGCTTGGCCGCATTGACCAGGGTCGAGATCCGGTGCGTGGAGTCCTCGATCTCGTTCATCAACTGCTCGGTGTCCAGTGCGTAGGCGATCCAGTGGATGCCGTCCGCCACAAGATTCTCGGGCACGGTCTCCGCGACCTCGTCCAGCCAGTCCACCTTGACCCCGGCGGCCACCAGCGCCGGGGCCAGGTCCCAGCCGTCGGCGACACCGTGATCCTCGAGCCAGTCGCCGAGTTCGTCCTCGGCCTCGGCCACCTGGATCGGGGTCAGTTCCTCGGCCTTGGCCATCCGCTCCACCGCCGCCTCCTGCACCTCCATCAGCACGGTGAGGGCCTTGGGATCGACGTCGGCGTTGGCCAGGTGGCCGAGCTTGCGCCGCATCTTGCTCACCCTTTCCCGCAGCGCTGCCGTGGCGCGCACCGCGGCGGAAGCGGGATTGTTGAGCTCGTGGGTGAGGCCGGCAGACAGACGGCCCAGGGACAACAAGCGCTCGCGCTGACCGACGATCGCCTGGCTGGAGCGCATGCCGATCACCATGCCCTCCAGCATGTGCATGGCCATCGGGAACCAGGCCCGGATCCGGTCCCCGAACTCCCCGGCATCGACGACCCAGAACTCGCAGTCGGTGATGGCGACCACGGTGCCGGGATATTTCGTAGCATCCTCCGAGTTGACGAATGCCTGGGTGGCGCCGGAGTAGACCCCGCGTTGATCGGTGCGGGTCGTCTCCACGTCGGTGCCCTCGACCCGGCGGTACATGGCCAGGGTGCCGGAGAGGAGCACGAAGAAGCAGGTGGCCGGCTCGCCCTCGGTGTAAACGGGTTGGCCGCCCGGACGGGCCTCCACGTACCCGTGTTCGCTCAGCCAGGCGAGTTGATCATCGGCCAACTTCTCGAACAGGAACAGAGTCCGCAGTTCGTCGACGGTCAGGCGGGTCGCGGTCATGATCAACTCCTACTGCTCGGCCAGGTAGCGGTGCACGAGGGTGACGGCCAGCGCGCCCTCGCCGACGGCGGAGGCGACCCGCTTGACCGACTGGGACCGTACGTCGCCGGCGACGAAGACCCCGGGGAGGCTGGACTCCAACAGGTACGGAGCGCGCTCCAGATCCCAACCCGGCAACGCCTGCCGGTCGGTGAGGTCGGGCCCGGTCAGCACGAATCCGCTGCGGTCGCGGACGACTTCGGCGGGCAGCCAGTCGGTCAGCGGCGCCGCGCCGATGAAGATGAACAGGTGCCCGGCGTCGACCACCTGCTGGCTCCCGTCGCGGTTGTCGATCAAGGTCACACACTGCAGGTGATCTTGGCCGTCGCACTTGCCGATGGAGGAGTTCAGCCGCACCGTGAGGTTGTCGATGCCCCGGATCTGCTCGACCAGGTAGGACGACATGGACCGCTCGAGGGAGTTCCCCCGCACCACGAGGGTGACCGCCCGGGCGTGCCGGGCGAAGAAGACCGCGGCCTGACCCGCCGAGTTGGCCCCGCCCACCACCAGGACATGATCATCGGCGCAGTCGGCGGCCTCGGTGGCGGCCGATCCGTAGTACACGCCCCGCCCGGCCAGGTCGTCGACGCCGGACGCGTCGAGGTGGCGGTAGCTCACCCCCGTGGCGAGCACGACCGTGTGGGCGGCGATGACCGAGCCGTCGTCCAACTGCACCTCGCGGGCCGATCCCTTGGCTGAGAGCCCGGCCGCCTCGCGCGCGGTGAGGATCTCGGCGCCGAATCGTACGGCCTGCCGGCGGGCTCGATCGGTGAGTTGGCCGCCCGACACCCCGTCGGGAAAGCCCAGGTAGTTCTCGATCCGCGAGCTCTGCCCGGCCTGGCCGCCGGCCGCGCTGCGCTCGATGACGACGGTACGCAGGCCCTCGGACGCGGCGTACACGGCCGCCCCCAACCCGGCCGGCCCCCCACCGATGATGATCACGTCGTAGAAGTCGATCCCCGGGGTGGTGCTCAGCCCGACCGCCGCCGCGAGATCCGGGAGCGACGGCTGCACCAGCGGCGTCCCGTCGGCCGTGATCACCACCGGGGCCTGGGACGGGTCCGCGTTCGCCGCGGTCAGCAACCTCCGGCCGTCGGGCTCGTCGACCCGGTACCAGCGGTACGGCACCTGATTGCGGGCCAGAAAATCCCGGACTTCGTACGACGCGGCCGACCAGGGATGACCGAGGATCTTGATCATGTGGACCGATGCGCGGCCGTCGCGCCGCCACGAGGCCAGCAGGTCGTCCACCACCGGGTACAGCTTCTCCTCCGGCGGCTCCCAGGGCTTGAGTAGGTAGTGGTCGACGTCGACGACATTGATCGCCGAGATGGCCGCGTTGGTGTCGGCGTACGCGGTCAGCAAAGCCCGGCGAGCCTGCGGCACCAGATCCATCGCCGCCTCCAGGAACTCGATCCCGTTCATCCGCGGCATCCGGTAATCGGCCAGGATCGCCGCCACCTGGTCACCCCGGAGGATCACCTCCTTGATGGCGTCCAGGGCCTCCTCGCCGGCGCTGGCCCGCAGGATCCGGTACTCCGATCCGTAGCGGCGACGCAGATCCCGGGCGACGGCCCGGGACACCGACGGGTCGTCGTCGACCGTCACCAGCACGGGCCGGCCCTCCTGGCGACCTGAGCCCTTCGACGAGCTCGGGAGGGCCCCGGTGGAAGGGCCTCCGTCGCCCTCGATCACGCGCCGACCTGGTCGACGTAGCACCAGCGCCAACGCTCGCCCGGCTCGGCCGAGGTGACCACCGGGTGATCAACGCCCCGCGCATGGGCCGTGGCGTGCTTGCCGGGCGAGGAGTCGCAGCACCCGATGTGATTGCAGGTGAGGCAACGGCGCAGATGGACCCACCGCCCGCCGATCGCCACACAATCCGAACACTCGGGGGCGAAGTCGACCTCGGTCAGCGGCTGAGATTCCAAGTGCCTACAGGTGGCCACGACAGGCTCCTTCCCTTCTCGTTCTGGCCCATCCTCTCCCGCGCTCCAAACGACCAAGGTCCGGATGCACCCGCGTTCGGACCCAAGCGCTCCACCATGGTCAGGACGGCCGGGTGATGACCGTGAACTCCGCTCCGAAGGGATCCGTGACCTGGCCCATCCGACCGTAGACGAAGTCCTCCGGCTCGCCGGTGGTACCGCCGTGACTGCGGGCGGTGGCGAGGACGCGGTCGGTGTCGGCCACCTCGAAGGTGGTCGCCCAGGCCGAGGGTGCACCCGCGACGCCCATGATGCCGCCGATCTCGTGCCCGTCGGGCCGGCGCAGGAACGTGAAATCGAAGGCGGGCAGGTCGGGATTGCCGTCCAGGGTGAAGTCGAAGACCGACGCGTAGAAGGTCCGGGCCGGCTCGGGCGTTGCGGTGACCAGGTCATTGCGGACCAGCGCTCCCGGCTCGTTCACGATCTCGCACCCGATGTGGGCCGCGCCCTGCCACAGACCGAACTGCGCGCCGACCGGGTCCCGGGCGACGGCCATCCGGCCCTGGCCCATCACGTCCATCGGTTCCATCAGCAATTCGCCGCCGGCGGCTCGAATCCTCGTCGCGGTCTCGTCGCAGTCGTCGGTGGCGAGGTAGACGTTCCACCAGAAGGCGTCGGCGTCCGGGTCGGGATTGGGCATCAGGGCCGCGACGGAGCGGCCCCGGAGCCGGCAGTTGGTGTAGTGGCCGGTCTCGGCCGGACCCACCTCGAAGTCCCAGCCGAACAGCGCGCCGTAGAAGGTCATGGCCTGCTGCAGATCGGGAATGCCCAGATCTATCCAGGTCGGCGTTCCGGTGGGCTGGTTGTGATCGACATGACTCATGGTCACTCCCTCATGGCGTCTGGTCGGCGAGCCGGGAGACCTTGCGTCGGCGCAGTCCGGCCGCGTGCAGCCGGGCCACGATCTCCCGACTCGAGACTACGGCGGCCCCGGCCCGGACGGCCTGGTCGAAGCGTTCCTCCACAATGTCGTAGTGGTCGCGATCGAAGGCCCGGAGCGGGATGCCCAGCCCGCCGGCGAAGGCGTGCAACTCCTCGTACGAGTCGTCGCTGATCAGGTGGGACCACAGCCGGCCGTGTCCCGGCCAGCTGGGCGGATCAATCAAGATCGTCACCGAAGATCGTCACCCGGCCGCCGAGCCGGATCGACCCACGGCGTCATCGATCAAGCTGCGCCAGGTGCGGACCAGATCCGCATCCAGATAGGCCTTGTAGGACCGGAGTGGGCGCACCTGCACGTCGAGGTGGAAGGCGCCGATCCCGGCGCGGGCGAGCCACGGCACGTGCTCGGGGAGTAGCCCGCCTCCGGCCATGATCACCTGTCGGGCGTACGGGTTGCTGCCGGCCCGGGCCAGCAGGTCGTCCAACCCTTCGCTCACCCCCCGTGCCGAGCCGGCCGTCAACACCTGATCGAGACCGGGAAACCCGCGCAGGGTGCGCCAGGCGCGGTCGCTGGAGATGCAGGCGTCGACCGCCCGGGAGAACGTCCAGCCGAACTCCGGCTCGTTCCCGATGATCTCGGCGACCACCTGGGCGTCGACCTCGGTGTGGGCGTTGAGGAAACCGAGCACCATCCCGTCGGCACCGACCGAACGGTAACTGCTGACCAGTCCGCGGAGGCGTGCGACCTCACCTCCGTCGGTCCCGTACCCTTCCCGCAGTCGGAGCAGGACCCGGATCGGCAGACTCGTGGCGCGGCGGACCTGGCCGACCAGGGCCGGCTCGGGGGACAGCCCATCGTGTTCGGTCGAGCCGACGAGGGACACCCGGTCCGCGCCGCCCGCCTCGGCCCGCTCGGCGTCCGCCGGATGCAGGGCCAAGACCTCGAGCAAGCCGCTCACTCGGGCTCGTCCGTCGAGGTCGTCGAAGGCGGCGTCCTGGGCTGGTCGAAGGGCCCGTCCAGCTGCTCGATCCGGGCCAAAGACGGCCCGCACCGGTCCCGCAGTTCGGCGGACACCACTTCGGCCTCGGCCAGGGCGCGATGCACGTTCCGCCAGCCGAGCTTGGTGAGCTCCGCCTCGCTCCATCCCCGCTGGGCGAGCGCATCGATGAGGGCTGGGTACGCCGCCACGTCGCCCAGACCCTCGGGCAGCCGGTCGACCCCGTCGTAGTCGCCGCCCAGCCCGATGTGGTCGATGCCCGCGACGCCGCGTACGTGCTCGCAGTGCTCCACCACATCGGCCAGGGTCGCGGTCGGACGGGCGCCGGGGAAAGACGCCACGAAGGGCCCCATGGCGTCCAGGTCCCGGATGTCCACCCCGGCCTCCACGGCCGCCGCCTCGAGCTCGAGCTGCCAGTCCCGGACGGCGGGATTCACGAAAGCGGGCACGAACGTCACCTGGCAGACGCCGCCGTTGTCCGGCAACCGGCCCAAGATCTCGTCGGGCACATTCCGTGGATGATCACAGCGGGCACGGGCCGAGGAGTGCGAGAAGATCACCGGCGCGGCCGTGGTGTCCAGCGCGTCGCGCATCGTGTCGGGCGAGACGTGGGACAGGTCCACCAGCATGCCAAGGCGGTTCATCTCCCGCACCACTTCACGGCCGAACTCGGTCAGCCCGCCCACCCGGGGCTCGTCGGTCGCCGAGTCGGCCCAGGCGGTGTTCTGGTTGTGGGTCAGCGTCAGATAGCGGACGCCGAGGCGGTACAGGGTACGCAGGGCGCCGAGGGAGTTGTCCAGACAGTGACCGCCTTCGGCACCCATCAGGCTGGCAACCGGGCCGCCCGCCGTGACCGTCACCTCGAGGCCCTCGGCGCTGGTCACCAGCGCCAAATCGTGGGGATAGCGGGTGATCATGTCGTAGACCGCGTCGATCTGTTCCAGAGTCGCGGTCAGCGCCTCGGCGCCGGGCAGCGTGCACGGTACGAACACCGACCAGAACTGACCGGCCACCCCACCGGTCCGCAGGCGGGGGAGGTCGGTGTGCAGCTGGGGCTGCGCCTGGGCGATGTCGATGCGACTGAAGTCGTATCCCACCTGGCGCATGGCCCACGGCAGATCGTTGTGTCCGTCGACGATCGGGATCCGGTCCACGGGCCCATCTTCTCCCATCCACCGACCACAACCACCGGTACCGGTGCTGGGCCCGGGATTACGATCACAGGATGCGACGCGCGGTCGTGGTGACGCGGTCCAGCCGTCGAGGGCGACGGGGCTCGGCCCGGCGGCGGCTGTCCGCCGGGGTGCTGGCTCTCGCCCTCGCGCTGGCCGGCTGCACGTACTCCAGTTCGGAGCCCGGGCTGTTCCGGACCGAGGCGCCCGTGGAGCAGTGGTCCGAGCCTCCGTTCCTGCCGCAGCCCGCGAACCCGGATCTGCCGGTGGCCGGTGCTGCGGTCTGGACCAGTAGCGAGGGCCTGCGGCTCACCTCCCGGTTCGCGGTACACGCGATCCGGCGGACCGGAGGCGCGACCGTACTGGATTGGTCCGTGACCCCGCTGTCGGCGCCCGGCCTGGAGCAAGGCGAGAAGATCCCGTCCTGGGTCGATCTCGGTCTGAGTCGCGCCGCGGGCGGGGACCTGAACGCGGTCCTGATCGACCCGACGGCGGGAAAGGCGTACCGGCCGCTGCAGCATCGGAGTCGCCGCGAATTCAACCGCTGCCTGTGTACGCCGCTCTGGGTGGCCCAGTTGGACCTGCGGATCGGTGAGACCCGGCTCCTCCAGGCGAGCTTTCCGACCTTGCCCACGGCCACCCGCTTCGTCGACGTGTCGCTGACCACCCTGCCGGTGTTCGCTCACGTACCCGTCTCACCAGCGAATCAGGTCCCCGCGGCCCTCGGACCCGTGGACCTGCGCGCCGAACCGGACGAGCCGGATCCGTTGGCGCCGCCGTTCCACGTGGCCGACCCGCGTCGTCGCGGACCGACCAGCGTGCAGAGCATCCAGATCGACGCCATCGAGGCCGGCGAACACTTCACCTCGATGCGCTGGACCATCCGCTCGGTCACCGACCATCCGAATTCCGGCCTGCTGCCGGCCGGGCCGCCGATCACCGCCGAGCTGCCGCCCGACGTCGAGGTGGTCAGTCCGGGCGCGGCCAGCGGACCGCAGCTGAGCGCGGCCGGGACGACCGTGGGCGCGCAGTGGATGACCGCCAAGGTCCAGGGTCGGAAGTACCTCGACTGTCTGTGCACGAACATCGGCCTGTGGGCCACCGCGCTGCGTCAGGCCGGCGGGCGCGCCACGGTCACCACGGTGTATCCCGCCCTGCCGGCCGGGACCAGGGTGGCCGAAGTGGTCCTGCCGGGAGCCACCACCCTGTGGCGGCTGAAGGTCAGTCAGGCGGCGGACAGTGCCACGCAGGTCTCCCCGCCGCGGAAAGTACGGGTGGGGAATTGGCGCTATCTGCCGGACCGGCCGCCCGCCGGCTGGTCGACCGCCGAATGGCCGACTCCCGTACCGGAGCCGGACCAGTTCGCCGACTACGAGTCGCTGGTCGAGGAGTTGACCACTCTGCCCGGTCGCTGAGCCGAGTCGTGCCGGACATGGGTGACGTGCTGGGGTACGACGACCTCCACCGCGTTGCGCTGGATCCGGAAGTCGACCGGGGTATGGGCAGCGATCTCGCCGTCGAGGTTGACCGCCTGCTCGGTGTCGGTCGTCAGTCGCAGGCTCCGGGTGACCAGGTGCTGGACGTCTTCGTGATCGATGATGGTGCCGTCCTTGAGCAGCCGCGCCAGGCTGAGGTGGTCCTGCAACCGACCGGCCTTGACGGCGTACACGTCAAGCTTGTGGTCGTCGATGCCGGCATCGGGGGCGATGGTGTGACCGCCGCCGTAGTAGCGACCGTTGCCGATCGAGACCTGTAGGAGGTCGTCGAGCTGGAGGGGCTCGAAATCGTGGTCGGGGAACTCGATCCGGAGCGCGAACGGCTGGTGCCGGGCGTAGGCGACGGCGGCGGACACCGGATAGGACAGCGGTCCGAGCGCCTTCTTCAAGCCCGGTTTGAGAGCCCTGGCCGAGCCAACGGACAGTCCGAGCGAGGCAACGTTGACGAAGGGCTGATCGTTGCCCCAGCCGAGGTCGACATCGACGATCTTGCCGTCGGCCAGCACATCGGCGGCGTGAGAGATCTGGTCCGGGATGTCGAGGGTCCGGGCGAAGTCGTTGGCGGTGCCGAGCGGAAGCACGCCGAGCACCGGGCACTGCTCGGATTCGATCCCGGCCAAGACACCGGCGGCGCAGCCAATGGTGCCGTCACCCCCGCCGACCACGATCAGCCGACAGCCGTCCCCGACGGCGAGCCGGACCACGTCCGGGATCCGCTGCGGATCGTCGACCGCCTCGGACCGAATCAGTCGCGCGCCCCGATCGAGCAGCGCGGCCCGAGCCGGCTCGAAGGCCTTCGCACCGGCCCGGGAGCCGGTGTTCACGATCAGCGCGGCTCGCTCCAACGGCACCTTGTCGGTCACCTCCCCACCGTAGGCCCCGGCTGGTCGGGGACAAGCGAACGGCCCCGACGCAAGTGCGCCGGGGCCGTCCGTCGAACAGCTGAGCTGGACTCAGAAGTCCATGCCGCCCATACCGCCGGGATCGCCACCCGGAGCCGGCGATGCCTTCTCCGGCTTGTCGGCGATGACGGCCTCGGTGGTGAGGAACAGGGCCGCGATCGAAGCCGCATTCTGCAGCGCCGAACGGGTCACCTTGGCCGGGTCGATGACGCCGGCCTTGATGAGGTCCTCGTACTCGCCGGTGGCCGCGTTCAGGCCCTCGCCCTTGGGCAGGTTGCGGACCCGCTCGGCCACCACGCCACCCTCGTGGCCGGCGTTGATGGCGATCTGCTTCAGCGGAGCCTCGGCCGCGACGAAGACGATGTGGGCCCCGATGGCCTCGTCGCCGGTCAGGTCGAGCTTCGCGCCCCACGCCGCCTGCAGCAGGGCCACGCCGCCGCCGGCGACGATGCCCTCTTCGACGGCCGCCTTGGCGTTGCGTACGGCGTCCTCGATCCGGTGCTTGCGCTCCTTGAGCTCGACCTCGGTCGCCGCGCCGACCTTGATCACCGCGACGCCACCGGCCAGCTTGGCCAGCCGCTCCTGCAGCTTCTCCCGGTCGTAGTCGGAATCGGAGTTGTCGATCTCGGTTCGGATCTGGTTGACCCGGCCGGCGATCTGATCGGACTCGCCGCCACCCTCGATGATGGTCGTCTCGTCCTTGGTGACCACGAACTGACGGGCCTTGCCCAGCAGCTCGATGCCCACGCCGTCGAGCTTGAGCCCAACCTCTTCGGAGATCACCTGACCGCCGGTGAGGATGGCGATGTCGGTCAACATGGCCTTGCGCCGGTCACCGAAGCCCGGGGCCTTCACGGCGACGGACTTGAAAGTGCCCCGGATCTTGTTGACGATCAGCGCGGCCAGGGCCTCGCCGTCGACGTCCTCGGCGATCACCGCGAGCGGCTTGCCGGACTGCATGACCTTCTCCAGCACCGGGAGCAGGTCCTTGAGATTGCTGATCTTGGAATTCACGATCAGCACGTACGGGTCGTCGAGCACAGTCTCCATGCGCTCGGTGTCGGTCACGAAGTAGGGCGAGATGTAGCCCTTGTCGAACCGCATGCCCTCGGTGAGCTCGAGCTCCAGGCCGAAGGTGTTGGACTCGTCGACGGTGATGACGCCTTCCTTGCCGACCTTGTCCATCGCCTCGGCGATGATCTCGCCGACGCTGGTGTCGCCCGCGGAGATCGAGGCGGTGGCCGCGATCTGCTCCTTGGTCTCGACATCCTTGGCGCTGGCGGCCAGCTGCTCGACCAACGCGGCGACGGCCTTCTCGATGCCGCGCTTGAGCGACATCGGGTTGGCTCCGGCGGTCACGTTGCGCAGGCCCTCACGGACCATGGCCTGGGCCAGGACGGTGGCGGTGGTGGTGCCGTCGCCCGCGACGTCGTCGGTCTTCTTGGCGACTTCCTTGACGAGCTCGGCGCCGATCTTCTCGTACGGATCCTCGAGCTCGATCTCCTTGGCGATGCTCACACCGTCGTTGGTGATGGTGGGAGCGCCCCACTTCTTCTCGAGTACGACGTTGCGGCCTTTCGGCCCCAAGGTCACCTTGACGGCGTCGGCGAGTTGATTCATCCCCCGCTCGAGACCGCGTCGTGCCTCGGTGTTGAACTGAATGAGTTTGGGCATTTCTGCGCGAGTCCTCCCGCGTGCCGGCGGCCAGTCGGTCCGGCCGGCTAGTTGGCGTGAATAACGATGTCGCCTCAAAGCGATGCCCGCGACGGACGCCCTGGACAGGGCTCACCGCTTGGTGAGGTGGCACTCTCCTGTGGTGAGTGCTAAGTCAGTTTTAGCACTCGACCCTGGTGAGTGCAAACACATCTTCGGTGCTGATCTCGTAGCGGGCGGCAGCTCAGCTAAGAATCGCGGCGACGGTCGTTCAGCCGCTGAACACCGTGCTCGACCACGATCCGGGCCAATTGGGTTCCGGGGACGAAGATGTTGACCGCCTCGACCCCGACGTCGAGCAGGAATCGGGGCTCCAGCACCTTGCCCAGATACTGCTCGAAGGTAGCGCCGTTGCCCCGGGTGTCTCCGGTGAGGCCGTCGAATTCGATGACCCTTCCTTGCCGGCATGGTGGTAGCGGAAGGCGTAGACGGGACGGTAGACCAGATCGACGACGTCGACGCGCACCCACTCCTCGAGGACCCGGTCAGCCTCGATTCGGCCGATGGCCAAGGAGACGACCTCGCGGATCAGCGCTGACGCCTTGTTCTCCGGCGGCACGACGACGGTTCCGGCCTGCGCCTCGGTGGCCAACACCTCGGCACTGACGGGCGACCCCGGGAATCTCAGGTACGTCACCAGCGCCGGGTTGTTCGCCCGGGTCAGGCCGTCGAAGAAGAACTCGCGCTCCGTCTCGTCCCGGCACGACTCCAGGCCCGTCAAGCGGAACTGGCGTTGTTCACCGTCTTGGTGTCGCCTGGGACGTGCACGCTGCGCACTTCCGGCGCGACCGGGACGACGTAGTCCCGCGTTCGCTCGTAGGTGGCCGTGGCCCGCCTGTGCAGGCGCCAGAACGGCTGCAGTCGTCGCTCGCGATACACGCACTCGTAGTCGTCGGATCCGGCCGGGTTCAGCAGTCCGCCGAGCTTGGCCACGGTACCGAAGGCGGCGGCGCGCCTCGCCCACGCACGACCCTCAGCGTGGTCCAGGTTGAAGCGGTCGGCGAGCACAACGATGCGTTCCTCGGCGATCTCGACGTTCATGCCTGCTCTCCTCGACCTCGACGTAGCCAGCGTAAAGCCGGCCGCCGGCCGCAGGTCAGGTGGCGAGAGCGGGATCCACGTGAGCCCAGCGGGTGATCGCGGCCTCGGCGGTCGGCACCGGACCGAACAACTCGGCCTGCCGCCGGGTGTCGGCGACGTACTGGCCGGTGCCGAAGAACGAGAACATGGCCCTGAAGTCCGCGATGCCGGGGTTGAGGCGACCCAGTAACCCGAGGAGCGCCGAGACGACCGGCGCCAGTCTGACCACCCGCACCCTCCGCCCCAGCGCGCGACCCGTCAGTTCCGCGACGTCGCTCGTATTGAGAGGTCGGTCCCAGCCCAGATCAATGTGCTCGCCGTCCCGGACGGGCGCGTCGACCGCTGCGGCCAGCGCCTGGGCCACCTCACTGCTCAGTACGAAGGTGATCGGCACGGTCGGCGACCACAGGCTCAGGGCGAACCCGCCGCGGCCCCGGCCCGGCTGCATGTCCATGATCTGATCGAAGAACGCGCCGGGGCGGAGCGAAACGTACGGGACGCCGAGCTCGGCCAGATACCGCTCCGCCTCGACCTTGTGCCAGAAGTGCGGAACGTCGCGCGCCAGGTCGCTCTGCAGGATGCCGAGGAAGACGAACCGCCGGACTCCGGCGCGCGCGGCCGCGTCGGCCAGATTGCGGTTTCCCTCGGTGTCGGTCCGGTCGGAGTCGGTCTTGCGGCGTTTGGTGTAGCCGGCGGCACTGGTGACCACGGAGTCGACCCCGGCGAAGGCCACGTCCAGGCTCGACGGGTCCAACATGTCGCCGCGGACAACCTCGACTCCACGGGCCTCCAGCTCGCCGGCGTCGCTGCCGGGACGGACAAGGGCTCGAACGGACTTGCCGCGAGCCAGCAGAGAGTCGACGACCTGGCGGCCGAGGTAGCCGGTGGCGCCGACGACGAGAACAGCAGAATCAGTCATGTACCGGGCCAACCGTAAGCATGCTCAGAATATTTCTTAGGCTGCTCACGACTAATCTCGAAGCGTGCACGCCGGCGCGGAACAACTCAATTTCGCCATCATCCGGCTGGCCCGCCGACACCGATACCGAGCCAGCCAGCTGCTCGGCCGGCACGGGCTGCACCCGGGACAGGAAGTGATTCTCTGCACCTTGGCCACGCAGGGCGAGCAGAGCCAGGCCAAGTTGGCGGCCTTGCTCGAAGTCGAGCCGCCGACCGTACATCGCAGTCTGATCAGTCTTGAGCGGGCGGGATTCGTCCAGCGCCGGCCGTCACCGGCCGACGGCCGGATGACGCTCGTCAGCCTGACGGGATCGGGGCGTGAGGTTGAGACCCAGGTCGCGGCCGCGTGGGCGCAACTGGGTCGCGAAACGCTCAGCGGATTCAGCGACCGCGACCGGCGAGCATTGCAGCGCCTCCTCGATCGGGCCGGAGCCAATCTCAACGACCCGGACGTCCGAGACTGCTGACGGGACTGACCGCGGTCGCTGTTCGGTTTGCGATGCGCATCGCGCCTGTGATCGGAGACGGTCGGCCGCGGCGGGTTTCGGGTGCCGTTTGCCCGCCTGTGACGGGAGCCGGTCGCTGAGGCAGATTGGTCCGGTGCACGAATCCGACGATCTCCGCTACGGGATCTTTCTCCGACCGGACGCCCGGACCAGCGCGGCGGTCACCGCCGTCACGACCTTCGTTCGAGCTCAGTACGGGTTGGTGTCAGCCGGGGCGTTCCCGCCGCACGTCACCCTCGCGGGTAGCCTGCCGCTGGCCATCTCCGAAGAACGACTGGCAAGCATGGTCGCCGACGTGACGCGCGACCTCGGGCCGATCGCCGTACAGAACAACGGGATCGATCGGTTGGGCGAGTCGGTGGTGTATGACGTGCACGACCTCGATGGCTCAGACAATCCGGCTCTGGTCGAGTTGGCCGCGCGGATCACGGCGGCCGTACGCCCGGTCCTGCGCTCCTCGACGGGCTTGGCGCCCGACGTCCAGGACTCTGCTCGCTGGCGCGGCCACCTCTCGCTCGCCAGCCACGAACTGGCCGGTCAGCCCGAACTGGGCTGCGAGGTCGAGGCGTTCATCCGCGAGCTCGCGGTGCCCTATCCGGAACGGTTCGAAACCGACACGGTCACCGTCTATCGCCTGCGCAGCCGAGACTGGCAGGAAGGCTGGTGGACGACCTTCCGCTGGGAGCGGATCGGATCCGTCAGTCTCGGCGATCGAGACGATCGATCGGTGGGGAATGGATAGCCGCTGAATGCGGTTGCCGGTTGTCGTGGCGCAATCCGAGGTAACCCGCGCCAGCGTCGGACTTCGCTCGGAGCGGGGCCCGGTGCTGGGCTCGATCATGCTCAGCGTGGGCCTGATCGCCATCGACGCCACGATCTTGGCCACGGCCGTGCCGTCGATCGTCGAGGACCTCGGCGGCTTCACCCAGTTCCCGTGGTTGTTCTCGATCTTCTTGCTGGCCCAGGCGGTCTCGGTCCCGATCTACGCCAAGTTCTCCGACCAGGTGGGCCGCAAGCCGATCATGCTCATCGGGATCGCGGTGTTCGTCGTGGCTTCGGTGCTCTGTGGCCTGGCCTGGAGCATGCCTGCGTTGATCGCCTTCCGGGCCCTGCAGGGGCTGGGTGCAGGAGCGGTCCAGCCGACGTCGATGACCATCATCGGCGACCTGTACAGCGTGGTGGAGCGGGCGAAGGTCCAGGGCTATGTGGCCAGCGTCTGGGCGATGTCGTCGGTGGTCGGCCCGACTCTGGGCGGGTTGTTCGTCGACTTCGTGAACTGGCGCTGGATCTTCTTCATCAACGTCCCGCTGGGGCTGCTGGCGGCCTGGATGCTGCACCGCCATTTCCACGAAGAGGTGAAACAGACCAAGCACACGATCGACTACGCCGGCGCCGTCCTGTTGACCCTGGGCAGCTCGCTGGTGATCTTCGCCCTGCTCGAGGGCGGCCTGCTCTGGCCGTGGCTGTCGCTGCCCAGCCTGGTGATCATCGGGTCGGGGGTGGCGTTCCTGGCCGTGTTCGCGCTCGTCGAGCGACGCGCCGCCGAGCCGATGCTCCCGGGCTGGATCTTCCGCCACCGGCTGATCAACAGCACCAATCTGGTCAGTGTCACCGTGGGCGTCATCCTGATCGGACTGACCTCCTACGTCCCGCTGTACGTCCAAGGCGTGCTCGGCACCGGCGCCCTGGTCGCCGGATTCACGCTGGCCGGTCTGACCCTCGGCTGGCCGATCGCCGCGTCCGTGGCCGGACGGGTCTACCTGCGCCTGGGTTTCCGGAATACGGCCCTGATCGGCACGATGCCGGTCGTCGCCGGCGCGGTGATGCTCATCGCGATCTCCCCGACCACCTCGGTCTGGCAGATCGGCTCGACCTGTTTCGTCATCGGCCTCGGGATGGGGCTGGTCGCCAGCCCGACGCTGGTGGCGGCCCAGGACGCGGTGGAGTGGGAGAACCGCGGTGTCGTCACCGGCACCACCATGTTCGCCCGCTCGATGGGCAGCGCCCTGGGCATCGCGGTCTTCGGGGCGATCGCCAACGCCGCCCTGGCCGGTCGACTCGCCACCGAGGGCCCCACCAGTGCCTCCGACATCTCCCCCGCAGTCCTGGACAACGCGCTGGGCCAGGTCTTCTTCGGGGTCGCGGTGACCGCTCTGGTCTTGGTGCTGGGAGTGCTGCTGATGCCGCGCGGCGACCGCCCGAGCAACGAGGCCTGAGCCGCTGAGGGATCCGGCCCCGTTCAGGACAGGGACGGCAGGACGAGTTTGGTCCAGCGTTCCTTCATGGTGGCCAGCACCTCGTCCGGGTCGCTGGCCCAGATGTCGGCGTTGAAGATCTCCACCTCGACCGGTCCGGTGTAGCCCGCGGCGGTGACCCAGCGGCCGATGCTGTCGAAGTCGATCACGCCGTCGCCCATCATCCCGCGCGACAGCAGGGCGTCCGCGGCGATGGGCAGGTTGAAGTCGCAGACCTGGTACGACGCCAGCCGGCCCTCCTCGCCGGCCCGGGCGATCTGCTCCGGCAGCTCCGGGTCCCACCAGACGTGGAAGGTGTCGACCACGACAGCCACGGCGCGAGGCGAATAGGGCGCGGCCACATCCAGGGCCTGGCGCAGCGTCGACAACACGGCTCGGTCGCCGGCGTACATCGGGTGCAGCGGTTCCAGCACCAGACAGACGTCGTGCTCCTCGGCGTACGGCACGAGTTCGTCGATCCGGCGGGCCATCCGGTCGCGGGCGGCCCGCAGATTGCGCTCGCCGCCATCCAGTCCGCCGACGACCATGATCAGTTCGCGGGTGCCGAGCGTCGCGGCCTCCACGATGGCGGCCCGGTTGTCGGCGAGCGCCGCCTGCCGACCGCTGTCGTCGGCCGCGGTCAGGAAGCCGCCGCGGCACAGGCTGGTGACGGTCAAGCCCGAGTCGGCGATCAACCGGGCGGCCGCGGACAGGCCGACCTCGGCGACCCGATCCCGCCACAGCCCGATGTGGCCCAGTCCGGCCCGGCGGGTGGCCTCGATCGCCTCGGGCAGGGTGAGCCGTTTGGTGGTCGCGGTGTTCAGCGAGAGCCGGTCGTAGTCCCCCACGTCAGGCCTCGAAGCCCTGGACGGCGAGCAGCAGCCGCAGTCGGCGTACCGCAAGCTCCGGGTCGAGCAGCAGACCGGCCCGGTCGGCGAGCCGGAACGCCTGGACCAGATGGGGCACCGAGCGACCGGACTGCAGACCGCCGACCATGCTGAACGCCGACTGCCGGCCGTTCAGCCAGGACAGGAACGCCACCCCGGTCTTGTAGTAGAGCGTCGGGGCGGCGAACAGGTGCCGGCCGAGCTCCTGGGTGGAGTCGAGGATCGCCCGCGCCTGCTCGGGGCGGCCCGCGTCGTAGGCCTGCAGGGCGGTCGAGGCGGCCGGGTAGATGGCGGCGAAGATGCCGAGCAGCGCGTCGGAGTAGTGGGTGCCGTCGCCGTCGATCAACTCCGGATAGTTGAAGTCGTCGCCGGTGTAGAGCCGGACCTTCCCCGGCAGCTCCGCCAGTTCGGCCCGCAGCGCCGTCTCATGGGCCGCGTCGAGTAGGGAGACCTTCACCCCGTCGACCCGGGCGGCGTGGTCGCGGATCAGGTCGGTGAAGGTGCGGGTGGCGCTGGCGACGTCGCCACTTCCCCAGTAGCCGGTCAGCGCCGGGTCGAACATCGGCCCGAGCCAGTGCAGGATGACCGGATCGGTGACCTCGCTCAGCAGCGTCGCGTAGACGTAGCGGTAGTCGTCGGGCGTCCGCGCGATCCGGGCCAGCGCCCGCGAGGCCATCACGATCACCGTGGCGCCGGCGCCGGTGACGATCTCGATCTGCTCCCGGTACGCGTCGAGCACCCGGTCGAGTCCGGCCCGCCCCTCGGGCAGGGCGTCCAGATCCAGTTGGTCGGTGCCCGCGCCGCAGGCCAGCAGGCCGCCGACCGCGGCGGCCTCGGCTCCGGAACGCTTGATCAACTCCTGGGTGGCGGCCCAGTCCAGGCCCATGCCACGCTGCGCGGTGTCCATGGCGTCGGCCACCCCCAGCCCGTACGACCACAGCTCGTGCCGGTACGCGAGCGTGGTGTCCCAGTCCACCACCGCCGGAGCGCCGGGGGTGTTGTCGGCCAGAGCGACCGGGACGACGTGCGCCGCGGCGTAAGCGATCCGTGAGGTGATCGGGACCTCGGGGCGGGTCCACTCACCGGGCTCACCCAGCTCGTAGGGGACCGCCGACCCCTCGGCGGACGGTAGGCGCAGCGTGACCCCTGAATGTGTGGTCACAGCACGATCTCCGGGATGTCGACGGTCCGCCGTTCGGCGGAGGACTGCAGACCGAGCTCGGCGAGCTGGACCCCACGGGCCGCCGATAGGAGGCCGAACCGGTGCTCCCGCCCGGCCACGACGTCGCGCAGGAACTCTTCCCACTGCGCCTTGAATCCGTTGTCCAGGTCGTCGTTGGCCGGCACCTCGAGCCACTGGTCCCGGTAGGACTCGGTCACGGGCAGGTCGGGATTCCACACCGGTTTGGGGGTGTGGGCCCGCTGCTGCGCCACGCACTTGTTCAGACCGGCGACCGCCGATCCGTGGGTGCCGTCGACCTGGAACTCGACCAGCTCGTCGCGGTAGACCCGAACGGCCCAGGAGGAGTTGATCTGCGCGACCACCGGATCCCCGGCCGGCGTCTCCAGCTCGAACAGCCCGTACGCGGCGTCGTCGGCCGTCGCCTCGTACGGCTGGCCCCGCTCGTCCCACCGGGTCGGGATGTGCGTCACCGCGCTGGCACTGACGCTCTTGACCTGGCCGATGATGCCCTCGAGGACGTAGTTCCAGTGGCAGAACATGTCGGTGGTCATGCCACCGCCGTCCTCCTTCCGGTAGTTCCACGACGGCCGCTGCGCCGCTTGGCCGTCCCCCTCGAACACCCAGTAGCCGAACTCGCCGCGCAGCGACAGGATCCGGCCGAAGAAGCCCTCGTCGACCAGTCGGCGCAATTTGACCAGGCCGGGCAGGTACAGCTTGTCGTGCACGACTCCGGCGGTCACCCCGGTGTCGCGGGCGATCCGGGCGAGCTCCACCGCCTCCGCCAGGGTTTCGGCGGTCGGCTTCTCGGTGAAGATGTGCTTGCCGGCGGTCATGGCCCGTTTGAGCGTGGCCGCGCGCAGGCTCGTCATGGAGGCGTCGAAAATGATGTCGATGCTCGGGTCGGCGAGCACCGCGTCGAGGTCGGTGCTCCAGTGCTCGACCTTGTGCAGCTCGGCCAGCTCGACGATCTTGCGCTGGTTGCGCCCGACCAGGATGGGCTCGACGGCGACCCGGGTGCCGTCAGCCAGCTCGATCCCGCCGGCGTCCCGGATCGGCAGGATCGAACGCAGCAGGTGCTGCCGATAACCCATCCGGCCGGTAACCCCGTTCATGGCGATACGCAGCACCTTCGGTGTCGACTCCGGCACGTGTCTCTCCTCAGTTCGAGTTCGCTTGGAAAACGCTTTCCATCCTAGTGTGGACGCTTGGGAGTCGTCAAGCGCTCACCGGTCCCTTCCTGCTCGAGTTCCTCGTCTTTGCACCCCTAGGAACTCGAGCAAGGACGAGGAACTCGAGCAGGTGGGTGCGCGGGGACGGTCAGGTGCGGAGCGTGGCGGCGAGGGTACGGGTCTGTTCGGCGGTCAGTCGGCCATCGGCGATCGCCATGTGGAACCGGCGGCGGAGCTCGCCGCCCGCGGGCAGCGCCACCGGCCGATCCCAGGCGAGCGCCGAGCCGATGCCGGGGTAGCTGTCCACGCGCACGAACCACGGTTCACCCGCCGCAAAGGCGTCCGGGGCGGCAAGGACGATCGTTGCGGGTCCGCTGAGTCCTGGTCCGGCGGCGAAGTCGGCCGACCAGGCCACCCAAGGGGCCACGCTGGCCTGGACCTCGCCCTCGCCCCGCGCCTCGGCGGTGAACACGGCCACGTCGTCGCAGGCGGGAAAGCGCCAGAAGAAGCCGCCGTAGCCGCCGTCGGGTCGCCCCTTGCTGCCGGGTGAGTTGAGCACCAGGTCCCGGTCGGTCCGCAGCCGGGTGTCGAAGGTCAACCGCCACGATGTCTGGTCGATGCCGGTCCAGGACACGGACCGCTGCTCCTCGAGCACGACTGATCCGTCGCGACCGAGCCACCGCAGCCGGTGGGTGAACGACTCGCCCTGCACCTCGGGTGGGTCGCCACTGATCAGGCCGTGGTTGTTCAGGAGCACATAGCCCTGTCCGTGGATGTAGGTTCCCCCGCCCCAGAAGCTGGTTCCGTTGGCATCGGGAATCGCGACCCCGACCCCGAGATGCCAGTCGTGGTCCGCGGGATGGTGGGCCGAGACAACCACCCCGGCCCGGGTGCGTACGGGATGCAGGTACGGCCGCGGACTCGAGGTCGGTATGGTCCCGCCGCCGTCACGGTAGACCGCGACCTCGACCCCGTCGGCGTCGAGCCGGACGAGCGGCTGGTCCCGCTCACGGTGGGCCCAGGGAACTCCGAGTTCGGCGAACGTGCGCCCGGTCGCCGCGGCCTGGTCCAGCCAATGCTCGATGTCATCGACGATCGGGCGTCGGTCCTGGCCGTCGCCGGACCAGCGAATGGCTCGCGGGTCGATGCGAATCGGCTCCTCCGCGTGGGCCACGGCGTCGAACACGCGCATGAACGCCCCGGTGCTGGCCAGCGGCACGAGCAATGGGGTTCCGTCTCGGCGGTGGGCCAGCAGGTTCTCCAGCAGATCGGTGCGGGCGGCCGTTTCGGTGTGGGTACCCCCGCTGGTGAACACCTCGATCCGGTCCGTCTTGTAGTCGAAAGTGGCGCGCCCACGAGTGCCGTAGACGTGCACCAGCGGCTCGCGCTGTTCCGGCGCACAAAGGCTCAGCGCACACGTGACCACGCTCCCGTCGGCCGTAGTGATGCGCACCACCGAGGTGTCGTCGGCGTCGATGGCGTTGGCCCGGTAGAGATCGGTCTCGACGGAGGCGACGTCATCCAGCCGGCGACACCCGTTGACGGCGAGGGCGGTGGCCACGGCGTGGGCGAGCGGATTGGTGACCACCCCGTCCACCACCGCCTGGCCGCCGAGACTCCGGCGGCCGGCCCACGGCGAACGGCTCCAGTAGCCGACGGTGCGCGACCATGCCCCGACCGCGCCGACCCGAAGAACCCGGCCGATGTCGACGGCACCGGACTCGAACAGCTCGAGCCCGGCCGAGCCGAGGCTCTGGAAGCCGACCTGAACCGCCCGTCCGGTCCGCTGCTCGGTGTCGAGCAGGCGGTGAAAGTCCGCCAGCGAGGCTACCGGTGGCTTCTCCAACAGCACGTCGGCGCCGTGGGCGAGGGCGATCTCGGCCAGCCGGGAATGCGCGCCGATCGGTGCCGCGATCACGACGACGTCGACGGGTCCGACGACCGCCAGGGCCTCGGCCAGGTCGGCGTAGAGGTCGGCGCCGTAGATGCTGGGCGGATCCAGGACGACACCGGGGTCGACCGCGGCGACCAGTTCGACCAGCCCGAGGTCCGCCAGTCGTCCGATGTTCGTCGCATGGACCTGTCCGAAGCCACGGACACCGACGAGCACCAGGCGGGCGGGAGCCTTGGTGCGAGAACTGGTGGACGGAGACGCAGCGCTGCTTGCTGCGGACGAATTCATCCTCGGCCTTCCTCATGAGATGCTGATGCTAGGAAACAGAAAGCGCTTTCCCACCGTACAGGACGGGACGATCGAATGACTACCTCGGGCAACCCGATCGCCGGCTACGAGGACTGGCCGGCGGCGGTGCGATCGGCCGATCCCTACCGCGGAGCCGAGCAGGCCGGCACCGCTCTGGCCCAGGTGCTCGGCCTGCGACGCACGCCCGGCGCGGTCCACGTCCGCGAGGAGGCCGGCTGGACCCGAGACGACGTTTCGATCCGTGGCTTGCGGTGGTCGGTGGGTTACGGTCCCGAGACCGCGGCCTGGCTGCTGCGCCCGGCTGGTGAGTTCGGGACTCGGCCCGGAGTGCTCGGGCTGCACTGCCACGGCGGGGTCCGCTCCGTGGGCGGCGAGCAGTTGGTCGACCTCGGCGCCGACTCCAGTCCGCGCGCCGTTCAGCTGCGCGACACCTGGTACGAGGGTCGGGCCCCGGCGAACGATCTGGCGCGACGCGGCTTCGTCGTGCTGGTCCACGACACCTTCTCCTGGGGGAGCCGGCGGTTCGACCTGTCGCACCCCACCCCTCGCCTCGCGGCTCTGCTCGAGGGTCAGGAGGCTCTCTGGCGGGAGCAGGGCTTCTCTCCCAGCGCCGACGAACGCTTCGACGTTGCTTCGGGCCTGCACGAGGACACGGTGGCCAAGGCCGCCGGAGCACTGGGCCAGACGTTCGCAGGCGCGGTCGTGGCCGACGACCTGGCGGCGTTGGGCGTGCTGGCCGCCACGGACGGGGTCGATTCAGAACGTCTCGGGACCTTCGGCTTCTCCGGCGGCGGCGGCCGCAGCCTTCTGTTGGCTGCGCTGGATCAGCGGGTGGCTGCGTGCGTGGTGAGCTGCATGATGGCCACCTTCGGCTCGCTGGTGCCGAGCTACCTGGACGCACACTCCTGGCTGCTCCACGTACCCGGATTGTGGTCGCTGACCGACTGGCCCGACCTGACCGACCGGGGTCGGGCCCGCTTCCTGGTCCAGTACCGAACCGGCGATGAGCTGTTCCCGCCGGCCGGGATGGAGGCCGCGCACGCACGCCTCACCCAGCTCCACGAAGACACCGGGCGCTACCGCGGCTCCTTCCGACCCGGCGGGCATGCCTTCGAAGTGGCGATGCAGCAGGAGGCGTGGACTTTCCTGGCTGCCCAGCTCGCCCCTGACCCTCGCTCGGGTTCGTAGGCGGGTTGGCGAAACCTGAGGATCCGCCCGGCAGTGGCGGACTGGGTTATGTCCACCGCGCCGCGATGCTCAACCGACCCCGATCGACGGCGGCTGGAGCAGCCCCGAGCGCGCGGTGGCCAGGGCGCGGTCGAGGTCCTGGAGACGGAACCTGCGGCCATACTGCTGCTCGCTTCGGGCGGCCAGCCGCCGGATGTCTTCGTCGACCGCCAGAGCGTTGGCCCCGGTGTTGAAAACGGTGATCTCGATCTCGTTGACACCGGGGCGGACGGCGGCCGAAAGGTCAAGCCGGTACGGCGGCGCCCACACCAACCCGCAGTCGACGCCGTTCACCACGATGGCGGCGACCTCGCCGACCGGCGACTCGAGCCGGACCCGGAAGGAGGCGCCGACCAGGCCCTCGCTGTCCGATTCCGCGGCGGAGAGCACGCGACTCTCCCCGAGATCGAGCTCCAACGTCGACGTCGGGTCCAGCTCCGCCAGTTCGACCACGGTCCGATAGCGGGCGCTACCCGAGAAGTGCTGCCGGCCGGGCTGCTCCTCCCAGACGTGCGGAAGCTCGACCGGCCGCAGCGGCTCGTCGCCGAAGCCGGCCTGCCAACCCGCCTCCAGCCGGCGCCAGTCCAGCGGGCGGCCCTCCCGGTCCGGGTGGTCGGAGGGCACCTCGTCCGTCAGCATCAGAACCGTGGCCTGGTACGGATGGAGGCTGACCGGGATTCCGTCGCCGGTCTCACCGCTTTGTCGTACCCGACCGGTCGTGGCGTCCCATTCCTGGTAGAAGCGGCGCCGGTCCCGGGTGGCGGCGCGAAACTCTCGGTGCCTCGGACCGGTGTTGACCAGGAGGAAGGTGTCGATCTCGGCGTGCCGGCGGTGCACGAATCCGATCTCCGGGAGGTTCGGGGTCGCCTCGAGATCCGGTGCCACGGCCGCGGTCAGCGCGGCCGCCAGGTCCCTCACCTCGACGTTTGCGGCACCCGGAACCTCGACCTCGGAGTCAATCGTGATCACCGTGCCGCCGGCCGTCTGCACGGCCCACAACCAGGCCGCGGTTCCGTCCGGGAGCAGCGTCGTCGCCGGCACGATCACCACTCGGTAGCGAGCCGGCGGTGTGACCTCCGCCGCATCGTCGTCGATCAGATCGAAGTCCAGCCCGACGGTGCGGATGGTCGCTGGGATCTCACTGGGGATTCGCCGGTTCGCTTCCCGCCAGGTGTCCAGCGAGCCGCCGACCGCCAGACCCATGCTGGCGAAGAGGTCCTCGTTCGGTACGTACACTGCGACGTCGGCCACCGGCATCCCCTGCCGGAGCAGCCAGCACAGCCGGCGGAGGTAGGCGTTGAGCTCCGGCATCGCCGGCCACCAGGGGTTGCGGTCGGTGATGGCGCCGGCGGCGTAGAACATCCAGCCCAGTCCGGGGGCATCGGAGGGCGAATACGGCCAGCCGTGCCCGATCAGCTGATTGATTCCGCTCAGCAGGTGCTCGTGGGCCTCACCCTTGAGGTCGAGTGGTGTCGCCCGGAAGGACGGCGAGTGCACCCATGTCCACACCTCCGCGGACACGGTGTCCCGGTCGTAGAGGTGACCCGCGGACGACGCCCACCGACTGGGTGTCAGCTCCTGCCAGCCCCAGCCTTCGCCCTCGAACAGGTCAGCCGACCGGTAGCTGCTGAGCGTCGCCGGCGGCGTGCCGTAGCTCTGGAGCCGGAACCGCACACCTCGTCGAGCGGCCCACCGCTGTGTCACCGCGACGAAGTTCTCCTCGTAGAGCTCGGTAAGCGTGCGATGGTAGTCCGCGCGGACCCTTGCGGCGCCGGCGCCCGGAGCCGTGAGGAGATGCAGGAGCGGGATGACCGAGTAGCCACGGCGACGGGCAAACTCGTCTGCCAGCCCGGGGGTCCAGTCTGCAGCGTAGGCCTCGAGGCTGTCACAGAAGACCGAGCCGATCAGCTCGGCCGGCACCGCATCGAGAAGGCGATCCCCGACCGAGGCCAGGTGTTTTGCCACCGCCGCGGCGCTGTAGTGGTCGAGCACCGGGCCCTCCGACCCGACGGCGGCCCGCTTGACGTTCTGGCCGGTCAGGCGTGCGTACGCCAACAGCACCACCCGGGTGCCGCTGGCGGCGGGGATCCTGATCTGCCCATCCTCGACCGGCAGCTGGTCGTAGGAGACCGGAGCCTCCTGGAGTGACCCGGCCCCGAGGTAGGCGGCGACCAGGTCATCACCGGGCCACGGTGCCGTGACCGGGACGTCGACAGCACTCGGGTGGATCTCGCGGCGGTCCCAGTGCAGCCGGCGGGCCGACAGGTCTTCGGTGATGTGCGGACCGCCGAACGACCAGCCGCTGCCCAGGGTCAGGTCGAAGCGGAGGCCGAGCTCGCGGGCCCGATCCGCGGCGAACCGCAGATCGGCGAGAAACTGCTCAGAGAGAAACTCGGTGGTCGCCTCAACCAGCGGGTAGACGTACGCCACTTCGACCCCGCCGAACCCGGCTCTCGCCATCTCGCTCAGCTCACGGTCGAGTTCCGCACGTTCGACCGACGGACCGAACCACCACCAGCGCAGCATCGGCGCGGCGCTGATGGGCGGATCGGCGAAACCCTCATGGAGTTCGTCGAGCGTCGATTGTTTGTGGCCGCTCGCGCTCGCTGCGCGCCTCAAGACTCGGTCTTCCTCCCTCATTCGCAGACGAAAAACATGTCCGCTGACTCGGTCGTCCAGACCGAGCCGGCGCTCCGCTACCCGATGCTCGCGGCCCTGGACAGATCGACTCCAAGCTCGAGATCGTTGATCTTGACGGGCAGGCCGGTGCGGAGGGACTCGTTCCCGGCCATGCCGACGGCGATGGCCCGGATGCCGTCCAGCCAGTCCGACGGTCGTTCCAGCCAGTCATCCCCCGGCTCGCGGAATACGTCGGCGAGCAGCAGCGCGTCGCCGCCGCCATGGCCCCCCGTACCCTCCTCGATCTTGACGTCCTGGGCCGCCTCCCAGTGCCGCTGTAGGGTCAGCCGCTGACCGCCGGCACGGGTCGACTCCGGCTGGGCGCTCGGGTCGAGGACGAGGTTGCCGTCCGCGTCGACCAACACGGCGGTCCGTTCGACCACCTCGAGTTCGGCTCGGCCCTGGTCGCCATTGACGGCGATGCGATAGCCCTCCCACGGCGAGTGGGCGTTGAGGGCGTAGCTGAGAGTCGCCCCCCGCTCGTAGTCGACGATGACGGCCAGGTTGTCCTCGGTCGTCACTCCGGGTCCGAAGACGTCCTGGTCGCGGTGGTATCCGTCGATGGACTCGTTGTCGAGGTAGAGCGCCTTCAGTCGGGCGTCGCGGCGCAGATCCAGTTCCCACGGACTGCGCTCTCCGTCGTGGGTTCCCCGATCGGCGCGAGCAGGCAGGCCGCGAGCCGCCGCGTTCTCCGCACCGTAGAACCGCACGCCGCCCCGGGCGTAGACCTGTACCGGCGCATCGCTGAGCAGCCAGTTCACGAGATCGAAATGGTGCGCCGCCTTGTGCACCAGCAGGCCGCCCGACTTCGTCTTGTCCCGATGCCAGCGACGGAAGTAGTCCGCCCCGTGGGCGGTGTCCAGCACCCACTCGAACGTGACCGACAGCGGAGTGCCGATCCTCCCGCTCTTGATCACATCCTTGAGGGCGGAGTTCCGCGGCGAGTACCGATAGTTGTGGGTCACGATCACCTGGCGGCCGGTCTGCTCGACCGCCTGCGCGATCCGTCGGGTGCCCGCCGGATCGATCGTCAACGGCTTCTCGACCACCACGTCGGCGCCGGCCTGCAACGCGCGGACGATGAAATCGGCGTGGGTGAAGTCCGGCGCGGTGACGATCACCCGTTCGGCGCCGGTCTCCTCGACAATCCGTTCCAGGTCCTCCGGATTTCCGGTCGAGATCTGGTCGACGTCGAGACCGGCCTCGGCCAGCCAGCCGAGGTGGACGGCCAACCGACCGGCATTGGGCTCGATCAGCCCGACCAGCTCGGCGTCGTCGCGGTGGTCGCCCGTCATGGCGTCGAGGTACATCTGGACGCGGTGGCCGATGCCGACCACGACGTAGCGTCGTTTGGAGCTCACGCAGAATTGCCTTTCGTTGTTGAGAGATCACGCCCCGAGTCTGTCGAAGGGCTCACCCTGAGCCTGTCGAACGAACGCCTACCAACCCTTCGACAGGCTCAGGAGCTTGGGTTACCGGTCGCTCACTTCCCGCCGGTGGTGGCGATGCCCTTGACCAGGAATCGCTGGCCGAAGAGGAACACCAGGAACAGCGGGATCAAGGTGACGACCGACATGGCGAACATGGCGCCCCAGTTGCTGCCTTCGCTGGAGTCCAGGAAGGAGCGCAGGGCCACCGACACGGTGTAGCTGATCGGATCGGTCAGGTAGATCAGCGGGGTGAAGAAGTCGCTCCAGGTCCAGATGAAGGTGAAGATGGCGCGGTGGCGATCGCCGGACCCATCAGCGGCAACATCACCCGGCTGAAGATCCGCCAGTGCCCACACCCGTCGATCCGGGCCGCCTCGTCCAGTTCGCGCGGGAATGCCGCGGATGAACTGCACCATCAAGAACACGAAGAACGCGTCGGTGGCCAGGAACTTCGGCAAGATCAGCGGGATGAAGGTGTTCACCCAGCCCAGCGCGTTGAACACGATGTACTGCGGCACGACGATGACGTAGACGGGCAGCATGATCGTCATCAACATGATGGCGAACCACAACGTCTTCAGCCGGAACTTCAGCCGGGCGAAGGCGTAGGCGGCGAGGGAGCAGGCGAACAGGTTGCCGGCGACCGCGCCGATCACCACGATGGCGGAGTTGATGATGTACTGGGTGAACGGGTAGGAGAGCGCGAACCAGCCCCGGGTGTAGTTGTCGAGGTACAGGCCGTTCAGCCACAGGCCCGGGGTCCGGAAGATGACCTCGGTGGGGCGGAACGAGCTGACGACCAGCCAGAGCAACGGGTAGATCATGATCAGCCCGACCGCGATCAGCGCGGCGTGCTTCAACACCGAGCGGAGGCGGGAACGGACCATCTTCTGCCGCTGGATCGCCTGGTGCTCGGGGCTGGCGGGCGGGATCGCGGATTCGGTACGCGTCTGAAGTTCAGTCATCGTAGAACACCCAATACTTGGAGAGGAAGAAGTTGACGGCGGTGAAGGCGCCGACGATCACGACCAGTAACCAGCCCATCGCCGCGGCGTAGCCCATCTGGAACTGACCGAAGCCGCGCTGGTACAGATACAGCGCGAAGAACAGCGTCGAGTCCGACGGGCCCCCGGTGCCGTTGGAGATCACAAAGGCCTGGGTGAACGACTGGAACGCGCCGATGATCTGCAGCACCAGATTGAAGAAGATGATCGGGGACAGCAGCGGCAAGGTGATCTTGGTGAACCGGGTCCACCGGGTGGCGCCGTCCACCGACGCCGCCTCGTAGTACATTCCCGGGATCTGGCGCAGACCGGCGAGGAAGATCACCATCGGTGAGCCGAAGGTCCACACGTGCAGCAGGATCAGCGACCACAGCGCGTAGTCCGGGTCGGAGATCCAGCCGATCTGGGAGTTGATGCCGACGGCTCGGAGAACCTGATTGACCAGGCCGTCGATCTCGAACATCTGCCGCCACAAGACCGAGATCGCGACCGAGGCGCCCAGCATGGACGGTAGGTAGAACACCGACCGGTAGAAGGCCAGCCCCTTCATGCCCTCGTTCAACAAGATCGCGATGGCCAGGGCCACGATCAACTGCAAGGGGACGCCGACGATCACGTAGGTGAACGTGACCTTGAGCGACTGGTGCAGCCGGGGGTCACCCAGCATCCGGAGGTAGTTCTCGATCCCGATGAACTCCGGCGGCTGAATCAGGGAGTAGCGGGTGAACGACAGATACAGGGAGGCGAGCAACGGGCCGATGGTGATCACCACCAGCCCGATCAGCCACGGCAGCAGGAACAGATAGCCCGCCTTGTTGTCCCGGCCCGCCTCCTTCCTGGCGGCGCGCTTCTCCTCCGGAGTCTTGGCCTTGTCGACCTTGAGGTGGGAGAGCTCAGAAATGGCACTCATGTCATCAGCCCTGCAGGTTCGACTTCATCTCGTCCACGAACTTCTGTGCGGCGTCGGCGGTGCTGGCCTTGCCGAACAGCACATCGGTCTGGTAGCGGAACATGGTGTCTCCGAGCTTGCCGCCGCCGGGCGGCGGGGCGATCGGCGTGTTCGCCAACTCGGGCTTGATGTCCTCGATGTACTTGACCACCGCCTGCTGGGTCTTGTCCAGCTTCGGCTTGATCGCCGCCAGGATCTCGGTGTTACACGGCACTCCGCGCTCGGTCAGGTTGATGGCGGCGCACTCGGGCGAGTTCACCCACCAGTCGATCAAGGCGACAACAGCGTCCGGGTTCTTGGTCTTGGCCGACGCCGACCAGAGCATGGATGCCTTGTACCAGGCCTTCCGGTCGGTCGCCTTGCCGGTCATGCTCGGAAAGCGCAGCATCGCCACCTCAAACCCGGAGGCGGTGGTGACCGCCGGCAGCTGGTTGGAGTTGTAGTACTGCAAGGCGGTCTTGCCGGTCGCCAGTGCGGCCTGATCGATCGCCTTGCCAGAGCTGGGCGAGCCTTCCTCGCTGATCTGCTGAGGCGACCCGATCGCCTTCGCCTTCTGGGCCTTGACCATCAGATCGAACCAGACCTGGGCGTCGGCGGCCTCGAACCCCAGACCGTCGGGCGTGAAGAGCTCCTTGCCGTTCTGGCGGAGAAACGCACTGAACATCGAGTCGCCGGCGAACACCTGAACGACGCCGAACGGCACGCCCGCCTTGGATGCGACCTCCGCGGAGGTCTCGATCATCGAGTCCCAGGTCCAGGTCGTGTCGTCGGGCAGGTCCATCTTGGCCTTCTCGAAGATGGCCGGATTGGCGAAGATCAGCGCGCTGTTCACGCCGGCGTTGATGCCGACCAGTTGATCGTTGATCTTGCCCGAGTCCACGGTGCCCTCGGTGAACTTAGCCACGTCGACCTTGGACACATCCAGCAGGGCCTGCCGGTTGCCGTACTCGGCGATGTAGTTCATGTCCATCTGGATGACGTCAGGGGCCTGCCCGCCGGCGGTCTGCGTGGCGAGCTTGTCCCAGTAGCTGGCGAACTCGCCGGGCTGCGGAGAGATCTTGACGTTCGGATTCGCCTTCAAGTACGCGTCGATCGCCGCCTGGGTGTTCTTGTTGCGGACATCGTTGCCCCACCAGGCCATCTTGAGGTCGACAGGGCCGCCGCCGCCGCCACCGCTCGTCCCGCCGCCGCTACTACCCGGGGCACAGGCCGTCATCCCCATCGTCGCGGCCGCAGCCGCCAACCCGCCCGCTCCGAACAGAAACTGCCTTCGGTCCAAGGCCATCATCTTCCCCTTCGTCGTTGATTGGTAAGCGTTTTCCGAACTCTATGCTCCGGCGTGAGCCGTGTCAATCTCTCAGTGGAGCGATACCGAATTGAAACGTTCGATGCGCCGCTGACTAGGCCCTCGAGGCTGTACGTCGCCTGTGGGTACTCAGCCATGGGTGCCGAATTCAGCGGTACCGACCGTCCAGGCGCTGGCCTGCTCACTCAGCGTGAAACCGAGCCCTGGCCGGTCGGACACCCACATCCGACCGTCCCGGATCTCCAAGTGCTCGTTGAACAGCGGGTCCAGCCAGTCGAAGTGCTCGACCCACGGCTCGATCGGGTACGCCGCCGCCAGGTGACAGTGGATCTCCATGGCGAAATGCGGCGCGATGTCGAGGTGCTTGGCCTCGGCGATGGTGGCCAGCTTGAGGAACTGGGTGATGCCGCCGATGCGGGGGGCGTCCGGCTGGACGATGTCGGCCGCGCCGGCGTCGATCAGACGAACGTGCTCGGCGACGCTGGCCAGCATCTCGCCGGTCGCGATCGGGGTGTCCAGCGAGCGGGCCAGGTTGGCGTGACCCTCGGCGTCGTAGGCATCCAGCGGTTCCTCGATCCACACCAGGCCGAACTCCTCGAAGATGCGGCCCATCCGCTGTGCCGTGGCCCGGTCCCACTGCTGATTGGCGTCGACCATCAGCGGTACGTCGTCGTCGAGGAACTCGCGTACCTTCGTGACCCGGGCGACGTCGGTACGCCAGTCCGGCTGACCGACCTTGAGCTTGATCCCGCCGATCCCGGCCTCCAGCGACGCCGCCGAGTTCTCCAACACCTGCTCGATCGGTGTGTGCAGGAAGCCGCCGGAGGTGTTGTAGGTCCGCACCGAGTCCCGGTAGGAACCCAGCAGCTTGGCCAGTGGGAGTCCGGCCCGCTTGGCCTTGAGGTCCCAGAGGGCGATGTCGAAGGCGGCGATGGCCTGGGTTGCCAGCCCGCTCCGCCCGACGGACGCGCCGGCCCAGCACAACTTGACCCAGAGCTTGCCGATGTCGCTGGGATCCTCACCGATGAGGCCCGGGGCGATCTCTCGGGCGTGCGCGAACTGACCGGGGCCGCCGGCGCGTTTCGAGTAGGAGAAGCCGACACCGGAGTGACCCTCCGCGGTGATCACCTCCACCACCAACAGCGCCACCTCGGTCATCGGCTTCTGCCGTCCGGTGAGCACTTTGGCGTCGCTGATCGGAGTGGCCAGCGGCAAGGTGACCGAGGACACCTTCAGGTGAGCGATTCGGTCGAGCGTGGACGCTCCGGGCGAGGCGGCGATGCGTGGCGCCTGCTGTCCCGAGAGGGCGCTGGTCGGAGCCGAGGCCCGAGCTGGGGTGATTGTCGTCATGGTGGGGATTCCTCTCTGTACGGTGTCAGGACTGCCAGACCCCGTCAACGAATCGGGGGACGCCGTCGGGGTTGTCCTGGCGCAGCTCGGGCGGCAGGAGGTCTGCGGGTACGTCCTGGTAGACGACCGGGCGGAGGAAGCGTTCGATGGCGCGGGCGCCGACCGAGGTGGTCGCCGGGGCCGAGGTCGCCGGGAACGGCCCGCCGTGCACCATGGCGTGCCCGACGTCGACTCCGGTCGGCCAGCCATTGGCGATGATCCGGCCGGCAACGAGTTCGAGCCGATCCACCAGGTCCGCCACCAGCGCGGCGTCGGACTCGCTGAGATGGATCGCGGCCGTGAGCTGGCCCTCGAGAGCGTCAACGATCGCGCCGAGCTCGGCCCGGTCGCGCACCCGCACGATCAGCGACGTCGGACCGAAGATCTCGTCCGCGAGTCGGGGCTCAGCCAGGAAGGTCTGCCCGGTCGTGACGTAGAGCTGGGCCACCCCGGGCGAGGCCACGGAGTCGTCGGCGGATCCGGCGGCCAGCTGAGTGACGCCGGAGTTTGCGGCGAACGCTTCAGTTCCCTGTCGGAAGGCGTCCTGGATCCCGCCGGTCAGCATCGGGACGGCGGGGACCCCGCCCACCGCCTTGCGGGCGGCGTCAAAGAACGCGTCAGTCTCAGCACCCTCGAGGACGAAGAGCAGACCCGGCTTGGTGCACAACTGTCCGGCGCTACCGGTCACCGCGGCGACGTAGCCCTCGGCGATCGCTCCGGCCCGCTCGGCGAGGGCGCCGGGCAGCACGAAAACCGGATTCACCGACGACATCTCGGCGTAAACCGGGATCGGCTCCGGCCGGCGCTGGGCGGCGGCGACGAGGGCCAGTCCGGCCGGTCGGGAGCCGGTGAAGCCGACGGCCTTGATCCGCGGGTCGCTGACGAGGGCTAGTCCGAGTTCGTGGCTGGTGCCCTGCAGCAGGGCGAATGTCCCCTCGGGTAGTCCGTGCTCGACAACGGCCTCCCGTACGGCGCGACCGACCAGCTCGGAGGTTCCGGGATGCGCGGGGTGGCCCTTGACGATGACGGGGCAACCGGCGGCCAGCGCGGACGCCGTGTCGCCACCGGCTACCGAAAAGGCGAGCGGGAAGTTGCTGGCGCCGAACACCGCTACCGGGCCGAGCGGAACGGCCCGCTGTCGCAGGTCGGGACGCGGGACCGGGGTGCGGTCGGGCCTGGCCTCCTCGATGCGCACCTGGCGCCAGCCGCCGTCGCGGACCAGTGCGGCGAACAGGCGCAGCTGGCCCACCGTACGGGCCGTTTCACCAGCCACCCGCCCGGCGGGCAATCCCGTCTCGGCCGTCACCCGCTCGCTCAGCGTGCTGCCGATCGCCGCGATGTTGCCGGCGATGCTCTCCAGGAAGGCGGCCCGCTGCTCAGCAGTCGTCCGCCGGTAGTCGGCAAAGGCCTGGTCGGCCAGCGCCGCTGCTTGCTCGACGTCCGCCGCGCCGGCCTCCCCGTACGGCGGGTCCAGTTCGGCACCCGTGGCGGGATCGACCGCCCGGAATATGGCGCCCGCGGGTCGCACGTCGGCGGCGCCGATCAGCGAACTCCCGGTCAGCAGATCCGCGTCGGTGGTCAGGGCCGACACGTCAGGCGACCTTCGCGATGAGGGCGGCCAGCTCGGCCAGCTCGGCCTCGTCGAGGTCGGTGAGCGGCGGCCGCACCGGCCCGGCGGGGCGGTCGATGACCTTCATCCCCGCCTTGACGATGCTCACCGCATATCCCGGGGTGCGGTTGCGCAGGTCGCAGTAGGGCAACACGAACTCGTTGAGTGCGGCGAACACCGCAGTGTCGTCCCCGCGCCGAACGGCGGCGTAGAAGTCCAGCGCCCAGGCCGGCAAGAAGTTGAAGATCGCCGAGGAGTACGTGGTCAGACCCAGCTTCAGGTACGGCAGCGCGTACATCTCGGCGGTGGGAAGCCCGCCGACATACAGAAGTCGATTGCCAAGCCGCGAGTAGACCCGGGTCATCTGCTCGATGTCGCCGATGCCGTCCTTGAAGCCGATGAGATTGGGGCAGTTCGCGGCCAATCGCTCGACGGTCGGGGCGTCGTAGCGGGCGTTGCTCCGGTTGTAGATGATGACGCCCAGGTCGGTGGAACGGCAGACCGCGCGGACGTGCGCCTCCAGGCCCGCCTGACCGGCCTCCGTCAGGTAGTGCGGCAGGAGCAGGATGGCGTCCGCGCCCGCCCGTTCAGCCGCGCGCGCCAGGTCGGCGGCCAGCGCGGTGCCGTAGCCGACCGGTGCGACCACCGGCAGTTCCGCCGGGGTCTCCTTGACCGCAGCCGTGACCACCTGCTCGACCTCGTCGAACGTCAGCGAGAAGAACTCCCCCGTGCCGCCGGCGGCGAAGAGTCCGGATGCCTCGTATTGCGCCAGCCAGGCGATGTTCTGCCGATAGGCCGTCTCGTCGAACCGGAGATCATCGCTGAAATGGGTGACCGGGAAGGAGAGCAGTCCGGAGCCCAGTTGGGAGGCGACTTCCTGGGGGGTGAACACACTCACGCTGGTTTCTCCTCGGGGATTCTCGGCTACGACTACCAAGAGGCTATGGGAGTCTGCGATTCACGTCCAACACTTGTCTTGGATTGATTGATACCCTGAGAGCATCGATCTCAACGCCGACAAGTAGGATTTCCCGCTTTTCTGCGACCTATTACCGGGAGGAGCTACTTCTCGGCGGATCGAAGGACGGGAGAGTCAGGTGTTCACTCTCGAGCAGCTACGCGGCTTCGTGGCCGTCGCCGACGAACTGCACTTCGGCCGCGCAGCGGAGCGGCTCCAGATGACGCAGCCGCCGCTCAGCCGTTCGATCCAGAAGCTGGAGCGAGCGGTTGGGGCGCACCTGCTGGAGCGGGACAACCGCAGGGTGGAGTTGACCACGGCGGGCGTCGTCTTCCTGGGCGAGGCGCGACGACTCCTGGGTCTGGCCGACAGCGCGATGGAGCAGGCGCGACGGATCCAGGCCGGGTCGGCAGGTACCGTCCGGATCGGCTTCACGGCGGCCTCCACCTTCGCGGTGCTGACCCGCTTGCTCGACCTCCTCGGCTCGGCGTTCCCGGATGTGCATCTCGATCTCCACGAGATGGTGAGCGGACAGCAGGTCGCCGCCCTGCTCGCTGGGGAGCTGGACCTGGGCCTGGCGCGGCCACCTTTCGACCAGAGCACATTTGCCTCGCACCGGCTGCAACGCGAGCCGCTGATCGTGGCCGTACCGGCCGAGCACGGCCTCGCCCAACGCGAGCAATCCGTGCGTCCGGAGGATCTCGCCGGCGAGCCGCTGATCATGTATTCCCCGGTGGAGGCCCGCTACTTCTACGACTTGCTTGTCCGGCTCCTGCCCGTCCGCGAGGAGAATGTCGTCCATAGCGTCAGCCAGATCCTCACCATGCTGTGGCTGGTGGCCAGTGGCCGGGGGATCGCCTTCGTGCCGGCCTCCGCCGCCCGACTCGGCATCCCCGGCGTGCGCTTCCTACCCCTCGCGGGTCTGCCGCCGACGCCGGTGGAACTGCACCTGCTCTGGCATCGGGAGGCGCGCAATCCCGCCCTGCTCGCCATTCTCCAGACCCTGCGGCAGAGCAGCTTCTGACTCCGCCTGTCCGAGGCTTCGGCGCGACGCAATCCACGGCCCAAAGGCGGGCTAGTTGACGACTTGAACTCGCCTGCTGTACAACGTGTCCGGTGAGCGATAACGAAGGCTTGATCGCTGGGGGCGATGCGCACCACCCACGGACAGCATGGCCGGCGCCGGAGCTCGTAGCCACCTGCTGGACCAGTGCCGGCAATGTCAAACCCCTCGACACGCCGGAGACGAGTCCGGTTCCCGTGCTTGAGCGGGTCCAGGCCGTCGCGTCGACCGGGTGGATGGGCATGGGTCTCGTCCACGACGATCTGCAAGTGATGGCGGACACGATCGGGTTCGCAGCACTTCGCCGCGCGATCGAAGACGCCGGTCTGAGGCACGTCGAGGTCGAGCTGGCCACCGGCTGGTGGCGTGAGGATGACCGATCGTGGCGTGAACGCTGGAGTCTGCTCCTGCAGGCGGCGCTGGAGTTGAAGGCATCTTTTCATCAAGATCGGAACCGAGTTCGGGGATCCGGTCGAGGACCTGACGCCTTTCGTCCGACCGCTCCGCCGGCTCGCCGACGAGGCAGCCTCAGCGGGAACACGAGTGGCGCTCGAGCCGCTTCCTTTCGGGCTGGTCGCATCGATGCCCCAGGGCGCCGAGCTGATCCGGGCGGTGGGGCACCCGGCGGCGGGGTTGCTGGTTGACTTCTGGCACGTCTTCCGTGCGGGCACCTCCGTGCCGGAGCTGATCGACTCTCTGGATCCGACGTTCGTTTCGGCATCGAGCTGTGCGATGCGCACACGCAGGTGGTGGGGACCCTGTTCGAGGACACGAGGGACCGCCGCACTCTGGTCGGGGAGGGCGACCAGGACGTCATCGAGTTCATCCGCGCCATTCGCGAGATCGGCTACACGGGACCCTGGGGGGTCGAAATCTTGTCCTCGGACCACCGTCGACTTCCCCTGATGGAGGCGTTGAGAGCCGCCCACGACACCACCCGGCAAGCTTTCGAGGCGGTCGACGCTACTGCAGCAGCGGGGTTCGGATCTCCTCCAGAGTGACCACGCGTTGCTCGACGAGCGAGCGAGTGGCCGCCTCCGCGATCCAGCTGGCTTCCAACCCGTCGTTGACCGTGCACGGGCTCTCCTGTTCACCGGCTACCACTCCAGTGAAGGCAACCAGTTCTCGCCGGAACGCGTCGGCAAAGCGATCCATGAAGAAGTGGTGAGGTTGACCGGACGGGAAGTCGACGCCCGGTTGCATCGACCGGATGGGCCACCCACCGTCTATCCCCGCGCCGACGCTGTCCTGCGAGCCGTGGACTTCCAGCCGCACATCGTGACCGCGACCGTTGTAACGGCTGTTCGAGACCACGGCCAGCGCGCCGGACTCCAGGGTCAGCACGGTGGCCGCCGTGTCCACGTCACCGACCTCGGCGAAGACCGCGGCGCCCTGGTTCGATCCGGTCGCGAAGACCCCGACGACGTCTTGACCGGTGACGTAACGAACGGCGTCGAAGTCGTGCACGCTACAGTCCCGGAAGATTCCACCGGAGGATCGGACGTACGCCTCCGGTGGTGGTGCGGGGTCGAGGGTGGTCGAGCGAACCGTGTGGACCCAGCCCAGCTCACCCGAGGCCACCGCCTCGCGAGCGGCCTGGAAAGCCACGTCGAACCGCCGGGGATAGCCGATCTGGACCGGTACGCCGCTCTGCTCGCTCTGTCGCAGCACCCGGACGGCGTCGATCGGATCCCGGGCCAGCGGTTTCTCGCAGAAGCAGGGGATGCCCGCATCCAACGCGGCCAGGATCAGCTCGGCGTGCACATCGGTGGCCGCCGCGATCACCAGCCCGTCGATGCCGGCGCCGAAGAGCTCGTCGAGGTTGCGGGCGGCCTCAACTCTGTCGTGGCGGGCCTGCGCGGCAACGGCGTCGTCGTTCACGTCGAACACGACCAGCCTAGAAACCTGGGGCAGACCGCGCAGCGTCTCCGCGTGGAACGCCCCGATCCGCCCCAGCCCGACCAAACCCAACCTCATGACCGCTCCCTACCGTCAGATCTGGATCAACCGGCCGCTACGTCCACCCAACGGCGCTCGGCCGCTGAGCGTTCGACCGCGTCCAGCACTTCGGAGACGCGCCAACCCTCTTCGAAGTCGCCGTCGGGTCGTCGGTCCTCCGCGATGGCGTTCAGCAGCTCGCGCACCTCGATCGTCTTCAACTCGTGTACGCCGAGCGGAACCCCGGGCAGCGGCCAGAAGACTCCGTAGTCCCCGTGCGCCGGACCCATCTCGATCTCGCGATAGCCCTTGCGCTCTTCGGGGTCTCCGCTGAAGTACACCCGCAGCGTATGGATGTCTTGCTGGACGAACTGCAGCGCACCGAGACTGCCGATCACCTCGAGGCTCAGTCTCCATGAGCTTCCGGTGGCCACCCGAGAGGCCTCGATGTGCCCGCTCGCCCCAGTGGCGAACTCCATCAAGAAAGTGGTCGCGTCGTCGTTCTCGACGTCGTGCCGCGGTGCGGTGAGGTCAGCGCCACTCCCGTAGCCGAAGGCTCCGGTTGGTTCCGGCCGAGACGCTATGTGGGTCCGGCTCAGGCCCACCACCGAGCTGATCGGTCCGACGAGCACCTGGGCGAGGGAGATGATGTGGGCGCCGAGGTCTCCGAGCGCGCCGCTGCCGGCCAGCGAGCGCTCGAACCGCCAGGTGAACGGCACGTTCGGGTCGCTGCACGCGTCCAGCACGAATCGACCCGAAAAGCTCCAGATCTCGCCGAGCGCACCCTCGCTGATCAGACGGCGCGCCTCGGCGATCGCCGGGTTGCGCAGGTAGTTGAAGCCGACGAGGGTCTTGACGCCGGCCTTCTCGGCGGCTTCGTACATCTCCTTCGCGTCCGCCGCGTTCAGGGCCAGCGGCTTCTCGCAGTAGACGTGCTTCCCGGCGGCTATCGCCGCCATCGCGATCTCGTGGTGCAAGAAGTTCGGAGTGACGATGTCGACCACGTCCACGCGGGGATCGGCGACCGCCTCCCGCCAGTCGGTCGTCCAGCGCGCGTAGCCGAGCGATTCCGCGCCCGATCTGGCCAAATCCTCCTTGGCGTCGGCGAGGATCTCGAAGCGCGGCTGCAAGGGGGTCGCGCCGTAGACGCCCTCGACGTTGCGATACCCCATCGTGTGCGACTTGGCCATGAGGCCGCTGCCGATCATGGCCACGCCGACCTCGGGAAGCTCGCGAACGACATCGTGCAGGGGCATCGGGAGGCTCCGGGGTCTCGAGGTTGATCGCCACCCGCGGACTAGCGGGACAGCAAGATAACGCATTCATACCATCCGTTGGACAACACGTCCAACAGCAGATACGTTGAGACTATTCTCAGTTTCCGAACTTCTTGTCCACTGGGAGGTAACCCTTCGCGGGCGTATCGAATTGCAAGTGCCCTCCTTCACACCGTCGTCGAAAGGTCCAGGCAACAAATCGATGAACATCAAACAGAAGCGAATCGCTCTAGGAGCCGCTGCCCTCACCGTCGCCGTCAGTCTGACGGCTTGTAGCGGCGGCGGCGCGCCGCCGGCCAGTAATCAGGATGAGGGTGGTGGTGGGGGCGACTCCGGTTACACCATTGCCATGATCACCCATGAGACTCCGGGTGACAGTTTTTGGGACAAGATCCGCGCGGGTGCGGAGCAGGCGGCGAAGGACACGGGTTCGAAGTTGCAGTATTCGAACGATCCGGCTGCTGACAAGCAGGCGGGGTTGATCCAGACGGCGGTGGATTCGAAGGTGCAGGGCATCGCGACGACGTTGGTGACCCCGGATGCCTTGGCGGGTTCGGTGAAGGCGGCCACGGATGCGAAGATCCCGTTGGTGGGGTTCAATTCCGGCATCAACGAGTACAAGGAGTTGGGTGCGTTGATGTATTTCGGCTCGGATGAGTCGTTGGCGGGTGAGGAGGCCGGTAAGCGGCTCGCCGAGGGTGGGGCGAAGAAGCCGTTGTGTGTGATTCAGGCGGCCGGTTCGGTGGCGTTGGAGGCGCGTTGCGCCGGGGTGAAGAAGTCGGCGCCGGCGACGGAGAACATTCAGGTCAATGGGGCCGACGACTCGGCGGTGGTGTCGAGCCTGCAGGCGAAGCTGTCTCAGGACAAGTCGATCGACGCGATCGTCACGTTGGGGGCCCCTATCGCGTTGGATGCGATCAAGGCGATGGAGCAGTCCTCGAGCACGGCGAAGTTGGCCACGTTCGATTTGAATGCGGATGCGGCTCAGGCGATCAAGGACGGCAAGATCCAGTTCTCGGTCGACCAGCAGCCCTACGTGCAGGGCTACATGGCCGTGACGTCGCTGTATCTGAACATCAAGAACGGGAACGACATCGGCGGTGGCCGGGCGGTGTTGACCGGTCCGTCCTTCGTCGATAGCGCCAACATCGACGTGATCCTTCCGTTCACGAAGAACAACACCCGCTAGTCGGACCGCCGGAGATCGCCCGCGCCGGTTCAGCTTCGGTGCGGGCGGTCCCCCGATCCATCAACTGATCGGAGTTAGATGTGAGTCAGACAACCCAAACGCCGGCGCCCGCGGGGGCACCTGCGGAGGCCTCGAACCGGGTCAAGCTCGGTCTGTCGAATCGGTTGTTGGCCCGCCCTGAGGTGGGGGCGGCGGTCGCGGCGATCGTGCTCTTCGTGTTCTTTTTGATTGTGGCGCCGGCGTTTCGGACGCCGGAGTCGTTCTTCACCGTGTTGTACGCGGCTTCCACGATCGGGATCGTGGCGGTGGCGGTGGGCATGTTGATGATCGGCGGCGAGTTCGACCTGTCTGCCGGGGTGATCGTGACGGCCGCCGGTTTGGTGAACGCCATGTTCTGCTACTACCTGGGGTTGAACCTGGTGGTGGGGGCGGCGGTGTCATTGGTGTTTTGTTTGGCGATCGGGTTCGTCAACGGCTATCTGGTGATGCGTACCGGCATCCCCAGCTTCTTGATCACGTTGGGCACGTTCTTCGTGTTGCAGGGGGCGAATCTGGGGGTGACGAAGCTGATCACCGGGGCGGTGTCGACGCCGAACATCAACCAGATGGATGGCTACGGGCTGATGTCGGCGATCTTCGCCGGCAGCTTCAAGATCGGGCCGGTGACGGTGTGGAACACCGTCATCTACTGGTTCGTCTTCGTCGCCTTGAGTGCCTACATTTTGCAGCGCACCAAGCTGGGCAACTGGATTTATGCGGTCGGCGGCAACGCTGCCTCGGCCCGGGCGGTCGGGGTGCCGGTGACGGCGGTGAAGGTGGGCCTGTTCATGGGGGTTGCCTTTTTGGGCTGGTTCGCCGGCATGCACCTGCTGTACCGGTTCAACACGTTGCAGGCCGGCAACGGGGTCGGCCAAGAGTTCCTGTACATCATCGCCGCTGTGGTCGGTGGCACCTTGTTGACCGGTGGTTACGGCAACGCGATCGGGGTGGCGATCGGATCGTTCATCTTCGGCATGACCTCGCTGTGCATCGTCTATGCCGGCTGGGACCCGAACTGGTTCAAGGCGTTCCTCGGTGTCATGCTGCTGCTGGCCGTGATCGTGAACCTGTATGTGAAGAAACTCTCCACCACCCGGAAAGTGGGTTAGTCATGAAATCCGTAGGAGCGAAGCGACTTCAACCCCGTCCGGGAGGACTGTCATGACGGACACGATTGCCGAGCACGCCGATCAGAGTCTGCACAAGGGCGAAGCCCTGGTGGAAATGAGCGAGGTGGGGAAGACCTACGGCGCGATCCGGGCGTTGCGGGGCATCAACATGACCGTCAACGCGGGCGAGGTGACCTGCGTGTTGGGCGACAACGGCGCCGGCAAATCCACCCTGATCAAAATCATTTCCGGGCTACACCCGCACAATGAGGGCCACCTGAAGGTCGACGGCGCCGAGGTGCACTTCGGGTCCCCCCGGGAGTCGCTGTCGCACGGCATCGCCACCGTCTATCAGGACCTGGCGGTGGTGTCGTTGATGGAGGTGTGGCGGAACTTCTTCCTCGGCTCGGAACTGGTCGGATCCAAGGTCCCGCTGGCGCCGCTGAAGATCCGGGAGATGAAGAAGGTCGCCGACGAGGAACTCCGCAAGATGGGCATCGTCGTCAAGGACATCGACCAGCCCATCGGCACCCTGTCCGGCGGCCAACGCCAATGCGTGGCCATTGCCCGCGCGGTCTACTTCGGCGCCCGGGTCCTGATCCTGGACGAGCCGACCGCCGCGTTGGGGGTGAAACAGTCCGGGGTGGTCCTGAAGTACACCGCCGCCGCCCGCGACGCCGGACTTGGCGTGGTGTTCATCACCCACAACCCGCACCACGCCTACCTGGTCGGCAACCACTTCATCATCTTGAAGTTGGGCCAGGCAGTCCTGGACAAGAAACGCTCCGAAGTCGGCCTCGACGAACTCACCCGCCAAATGGCCGGCGGCGACGAACTGACCGAACTGTCCCATGAACTCCAAGGACACTGAGCCGGCAAGAAGGGAATATGCAGCATGCCGCTTCTGGCGGAGAAGGTGGTCCTCGTCAGTGGTGGCACCCAGGGTGTCGGAGCCGGGATCGTCCGGGCGGCGGTTCGCGAAGGCGCGCAAGTGGCCTTCACGGGCCGCCGAGCCGCAGCCGGTCAGTCCCTCGTCGAGGACCTGGAGGCCGACGAAACGTCGGTCGCGTTCATCCGTGCCGATCTCGCCGAGGCCAGTCAGGCCATCGATTCGGTGAACCGTACGGTGGAACACTTCGGCCGGGTGGACTGCCTCGTCAACTCTGCCGGGCTGACGACGCGCGGGACCCTGCTCGACACGAGCGCCGAACTCTTCGAGCAGCACATCGCCATTAATCTGCGGGCGCCGTTCTTCACCATGCAGGCGGCCGTACGGGACATGACCACGCGGCGGCAGCCGGGCACGATCGTCAACATCATCTCGATGGCGTCGCATGGCGGCCAGCCCTACCTCGCGCCCTACGTAGCCACCAAGGCCGGCCTCGCCGGCCTGACCCGCAACGCCGCCTTCGCGCACCGCTGGGACAAAATCAGGATCAACGGAATCAACATCGGTTGGACCCAGACTGAGGGCGAGGACCTCATCCAGCGACAGTTCCACGACGCGGACGACCGGTGGCTGGCCGACGCGGCCGGAAAGGTTCCCCTGGGCAAACTCGGTCAGGTCGACGAGATCGCCGACTTCGTTGTGTTTCTGCTCTCAGACCGGAGCGGCGTCGTCACCGGCTCGGTCATCGACTGGGACCAGTACGTCCCTGGTGCCCACGACTAGTCCGTCCACCACCACTCGACCACTTCTCAGTAGAGAGAGATACCGACCATGCCTGTTGCCGTCGCCCACCAGCCCTCCGCCATCGGCCACCTCGTGCTGCGGGAGGCGGCTCAAGAAGCGGCTCGGCGCAACACCTCGATGACGGTCATCCAGGTGACCGATGCGGTCGATCTGGACGTCACGGAAGCGCACGCGGCCGGGCTTTCCGACGAAGTGTCGTCCGTACTCGGTGAATCCAACCTCGACGGTGTCGATTGGAAGCTCGAACTGGCGCCCGGCACCGGCACTGACGACACCGCCGAGTCCATCCTCCGGCTGGCCACGAAAGCGGGCGCCGAGCTGCTCGTCATCGGCGCCCGGCGTCGCTCCCCGGTCGGCAAGCTCATCCTTGGCAGTGTCACCCAGACCCTCATCCTCGAGGCCGACATGCCGGTGCTGGTCGTGAAGCCAGCGGCGAACTGACCGTACGAGCGGGTTGCTGCCGAGCTTCCGGCTTCCTGCATAGGGCAACACCCTGCAGGAAGCCGAAAGGCATTCAGGAGTTGATGACTGCGTTCAACGGTCAGTCCAGGGGGATCAGCTCTCGGGCTGATGCGAGCAGTGCGGCGGCGAACTCGTCGCGCCGGCTTCGGGAGTCCTCGGCCAGCCCGCCCATCGACAACGCACCGCGGAATCGACCGGAACCGGAGAAAAGCGGAACCCCGACGGCTCCGATCCCGATCGTGACGTCTTCGTCGGAGATGCTGAACCCTCGATCCCGCGTCTCCGCGACGTCCCCCCTCAGCTGTGCCGCGGTCGTGAGGGTGCGGGGCGTCAGCTTCGGAAAGGGCGCCTTGGCCAGGTAGTCGTCGGACCCCTCCTCCCGGAACGCCAAGGTGACGCGGCCGGCGGCACCGGCGTACAAGGGCAGGGACCGGCCGGGCTTGAGGATGAGGACGTTGATGGCCCGGCCGCGGGCCCAGTCGAGGCAGACGGCTTCGTCGCCGCGGGGAAGGCTGAGGAACACGGTCTGGCCGGTGGTCTCCGCCAGCTTGTCCAGCACCTCTCTGGCCTGGCGCCACTCCGTCACACTGGCTCGCGTGGCATCGGCGAGTCGGAGCCACCGGAGGGTGAGACGGATCCGGGAATCCGCCATCGTCTCGGTCAGTTCCGCCTGACCAAGCGCATCGGCGAGGCGGTAGACGCTCGACCGCGGCATGTTGACCTCGTCCGCTATGTCGGCCGGACCGAGGGGGCCCCGGGCGGCCAGGAGCTCGGTGACCTCCGCCGCCTTCGCCAGGATGCCCATCGGCCTGTCGGTGCTCATGTCACGCCGCTCCGGAAGCCCAGAGCCGCGCTGACCTGGCCAGCGCAGCTGAGCACGAGGTCGACGTTGCGTGCCTCTTCCGTGCCCAGGATCTGGGTGCGGAGCCCGCTGATCGAGATCGCCGCGGCGAGTTCGCCGCGATGGTTGTAGACCGGAGCGCCCAGCGCCGCGATGCCGGGGGTCACATCCTGGTCGGAGACGGCGTAACCCTGCTTCCGGACTCGGGCGAGATCGGCTGCCACGGCGCGGGCGTTCGGGCGGATCGGATCGCCCGGTAGGCCGGCCCCGTCGGCCAGCACTTCGTCTCGCTCGGCGTTCGGCAAAAAGGCCAGCAGCGCGCGGGGCGCCGCCCCGGCGTAGAGGGGCAGCGAGCTGCCCAGCTGCATCGCCAGCGACTGCACGGCTTGACCTTCCAGTCGCTCGACGCAAACGGCTCGGGCACCGCGGCGCAGACAGAGAAAGCTTGTCACTCCGATGACATCGAGCATGCGCTGGAGAGCCGGCCGGGCAGACTCCCGGATGTCGAGGCGATCCTCGACAAGACCGGCGACCGCCATCAGCTTGAGCCCGAGGCGGTATGTGCCCCGTCGGCGACCACGATCGACCCAACCGATCGCGGTCAGGCTCTGCAACAGACGGTAGACCGAGCTCAGCGGCTCACCGGTGGTCTTCGCCAGATCTGCGGCGCTGACCTCGCCGCCGGCTTCGAGCGCGGTGAGGATCGCGTCGACTTTGGTGATCAACTCCAGACCAGTGCCAGTGTCGACGACTGCCTTGTTCATCGTAGAAATCTACCGCCGAACGGACACTAAGTCTATCAGGCGGCGTCTAAGAAGCTGACCGTCGGAGCGGCAATCCGGCTGCGCGGTAGCAGCCGTCGATCAACGCCATGTTGGCCACCGCATCGGGGGCCGTCGTCGGGAACGGCCGACCTCCACGGACGGCGGCCGCGAAGGCCTCGAGCTGATAGGTGTACGTGGTGCGCCGACCCAGGTGCTCGACCGTCTCACCGTCATAGCGAGAGATGATCAAGCGGTCGTCGGCCCGGGGAGTGATGAAGTCGGCCAGGTGGACGCGACCCCGCGAGCCCGTCGCAGTCATGGAATTGTTCCGCGGCGCATTCAGGTTGGCTTCGGCGGTCGCCCGGGCCCCGCTGGGGAGCGTGAGCTCGACGTCGGCCCAGGCGTCGATCTCCGGATGGGCGCCCTCTCGCCGGCCCGTGTCCACCGACACCAGGGTCGGCTTGCCGCCCTGCCTCGTCGCCACCGTACGGATGGCGTGAAGGCAGTAGCAGCCAAGATCCATCAAGGCGCCGCCGGACAGCGGCCACGACCAGCGCACGTCGGCGAGGTCCTCGCACGGGAAGGTCATGGCGACGCGGAGATGTTGCAGCTCGCCGATCGTGCCGTCGGAGATGATGTCGAGGAAGCGCTGGAAGCCCGGGTGGTACGTATAGTGGAAGGCCTCGAAGACCACCAAGCCGCTGCCTTGCGCGGCGTCGGCCACGAGCCGGGCCTCCTCCGCGTTGCTCGCGAAGGGTTTCTCGCTGAGTACGTGCTTGCCGGCCCGGATGGCCGCGAGGTTCCACGGCGCGTGCAGGCTGTTGGGCAGCGGGTTGTAGATCGCTTCGATCTGCGGATCCTTGATCACGGCGGCGTAGCTGTCGAGGGCCCGCTCGAATCCGTTTTGCTGCGCGTACGTCTTGGCCCGAGCGCGATCGCGGGCGGCGACGGCGACGAGTCGCGTGCCGGTGAGGCGGGCCGGTTCAAGAATGGCGAGTTCGTTGATGCGAGCGGCGCCGAGGACGCCGATCCGCAGCGGTTCGCTCATCCGGCCGCTCGGGCCGGCACGAGGCGCGGCCACCCGTTCGGTGATGCGGGCGGCGGAAAGGCCGTGCTTCTCGAGCAGGAAGTCGTTGCCGGCCGACTCACCCCAGGTGTCGTCGAGGCCGATGCGCTCGATGCGCGGCGCCGCGCCGGCGGCGGTCAGCGTCTCGGCGACGAGGCCGCCCAATCCGCCGTGCACGGTGTGTTCCTCGACGGTCGCCACCAAACCAACGTCGCCGACGGCGCCGACCAGCGCCTCGGTGTCGAGCGGCTTGATCGACGGCACGTGGACGACGTTGGCCGAGATCCCGGTGCTGGCGAGCCGATCGGCGGCCGCGACGACCCGGCTGGTCTGAGCGCCCGTCGAGACGAATGCGACATCGCGCCCAGTGCGGAGGGTGTGCACCGCCCCCGGGGTGAACCGGTAGTCGGGCCCGAACAGGTCGGGGACGGCGTCGCGGACCACCCGCAGGTACACCGGGCCGTCGTAGTCCTGCGCCCAATCCATCATCGCGACCAGTTCGGTCGCGTCCACCGGAGCCAGCACGATCATGTCCGGCATCGCCCGCATGATGGCCAGATCCTGCACATCCAGGTGGGTCTTGCCGACCGCCCCGATCAACAACCCCGAATAGGAACCCACGATCTTCACATTCGCGTGGCTCTGCGCCACGAGCATGCGGATCGGGTCCAACGCCCGGTGAGTGAAGAACACGGTGAACGACGAGGTCCACGGCACCAGCCCGGTCGACGCCAACCCGGCCGCCAACCCGATCAGGTTCTGCTCCGCGATCCCCATCTGCAGGAACCGATCCGGATGCGCCTTGGCGAACTTGTCGGCCTTCGTGGAGTTGGCCAGGTCACCGTCCAGCACGACCGTCCGGGGATCTCTGGTCCCGAGCTCGACGAGCTTCTCGCCCCACACGTCCCGCATGGCTTTGCTCATGCCTGTGCTCCGTTCGTGACCTAGAGAGTCCAGCAGCTCGCGCTCGTCGGGTTCGAGTTCCTGGCGGGCCAACTCGAAGTCCTTCTCGGTGGGGACGATGCTGTGCCAGGTATGCACACCCTCGGCCAGGGACAGGCCCTTGCCCTTCACGGTGTGCGCCAACAACACTGTCGGCCGACCGGTATGGTCCCCGGCCCGCGCCAACGTGTACGCCGCGGCGATCGCCTCGTAGTCGTGGCCGTTGAGCTCGATCACCCGCCACCCGAACGCTCCGAACACCGCCGCGAGATCCACCCCGTACCACGGATCGCGCCGGTCCCCCCGGTCGGTCAGGGTCGTCTCGCTGGTCGACGGCAAGCCGAACTGCTGCAGCCCGTTCCGGTCCACGATCGCGGTCAGGTTCGTCAGCCGGTAGCGGGCCGCGGCTTGCACCGCCTCCCACACCATGCCTTCTTGAATCTCCCCGTCCCCCAACAGAACGAACGTGTGGAAATCCTTGCTCGCCAGCCGGGCCCCGAGCGCCATCCCGACGCCCGCGGACAGACCCTGGCCGAGCGAGCCGGTGGAAGCGTCCACGCCCGGCAGCCGAGTCACGTCCGGATGCCCCTGCAACCGGGAATCGCCCTTGTCGAAGGTGGCCAACTCGTCGGCCTCGAAGAATCCGCGCAGCGCCAGCACCGCGTAGAGCCCGACAGACGCGTGGCCCTTCGACAACACGAACCGGTCCCGATCCGCCCAGTCGGGATCGTCCGGGCGGATCCGCAACTCGGAAAAGTACAGGCTTATCAGCAAGTCCATCATCGAGAGCGGTCCACCAATGTGCCCGGCCTTGCTGTTCGTCACGGTTTTGATCACCAGCCAGCGGGCGCGCTGGGCCAGATCAGGCAGGTCGGGCTGGTCTGCCTCGGTCAATTGGTCCCGGCGTTCGAGTAGCGGGGTGTCGGGCGTCACAGTTCTCACCTGGCTCCTTGGGTTGCCCTCAAGCGTAGAGCCAATTCCATTAAATAGACAAGTCGTCCGGTGGACGATACCTTTGCCGGGTGAGCACACCGCAGATCCTGGGCAAGGGATGGAACGAGATCCGGCCCGCCGACGCCGGTTGGACCTACATCTCGTTCGCTGCGCAGAGGCTGGTCGCGGGCCAGTCCCTGTCCCTGGCGAACGACGGACAGGAGCGTGCCCTCGTCCCGCTGTCCGGAACCGCAACGGTTCGGGCAGGCGAGCACGAGTGGGAGTTCGGCGGCCGGCAGAGCGTCTTCGACGGTCTGGGCTGGTGCCTGTACCTGCCTCGGGACACCGCGGCGACCCTGACGGCGGTGACCGATCTCGAGATCGCGATCGCTGCGTCTCCAGCAACCGAGAAGCTGGAGCCGGTCCTCGTCAGCCCGGAGGACGCCAAGATCGAACTTCGCGGCGGGGGCAACGCGTCCCGGCAGGTCAACAGTTTGATGCTGCCCGATTTCCCGGCTGACCGGCTACACGTGGTCGAGGTCTGGACCCCCGGGGGCAACTGGTCCAGCTACCCACCGCACAAGCACGAGCAAGACACCGACGGCGAATCCGAGCTCGAGGAGACCTACTACTACCGGCTGCGTGATCCGGAGAACGGTTGGGCCCTACAGCGGGTGTACAGCCCCGACCGCGACTTCGAATTGAGCCAGCCGGTCCGGGACGGAGACCTGCTGCTCATCCCGTGGGGCTACCACACCACCGTGGCCGCCCACGGCCAGGATCTCTACTACCTCAACGTGCTGGCCGGGCCCGCGCCGAAGCGGACCCTGCAGGCGTTCCAGGATCCGTGCCTCAAGTCCGCGCAGGAGCACTGGCCGCAGGCCGGTCTCGACCCCAGACTTCCCCTGATTCCCCGTTTCCCCCAAGCTGTTCACTAAGCCCTCGACCTCGTCACCGTGCAGCGGAAGGACCCCTCGTGCGCAATTCCCATCCCACCAATCGCCTGACGGTCGGCCAGGCCGTCGTCCGGTTCCTGGCGGCCCAACAGGTCGAGCGGGACGGCGAGACGATGCCCTTCTTCGGCGGCGCTCTCGGCATCTTCGGTCACGGCAACGTGGCCGGCATCGGCCAGGCCTTCTTGCAGTACCGCAAGGACTTCCGGCTCTACCAGGGCCGCAACGAGCAGGGCATGGTCCACATCGCCACCGGCTACGCCAAGATGAAGAACCGGCTCGGGGCCCTCGCCTGCTCGACCTCCATCGGGCCCGGCGCCACCAACATGATCACCGGGGCGGCGACCGCGACGGTCAACCGGCTGCCGGTGCTGTGCCTGCCGAGCGACATCTTCGCCAGCCGGCGCACCGGGCCGGTGCTGCAGCAGCTCGAATCGAACTTCTCCTGGGACTACTCGGCCAGCGACGCCTTCAAGGCGGTGTCGAAGTACTGGGACCGCATCAACCGACCCGACCAGCTGCCCACCGCCCTGCTCGAGGCGATGCGCACCCTGACCAGCCCCGCCGACACCGGGGCGGTGACGCTCAGCCTGCCCCAGGACGTCCAGGCCGAGGCCTGGGACTTCCCCGAGCGGCTCTTCCGGGAACGAACCTGGTACGTGCCGCGGGCCCGCGCCGATCGCGGGGCGCTGCGGCGGGCGGCCCAGGTCATCGCCGCGGCCAAGCGTCCGGTGATCATCGCGGGCGGCGGCGTGATCTACTCCGCCGCCACCGCCGAACTGGCCGACTTCGTCGCCAGGACAGGGATCCCGGTCGGCGTGACCCAGGCGGGCAAGGCCAGCCTCCCGTACGACCACCCGCAGATGGTGAACGCGCTCGGGGCCAGCGGCTCGGTGTTCGCCAACAAGCTGGCCAACGACGCGGACGTGATCATCGGCATCGGCACCCGCTACACCGACTTCACCACCGCCTCGAACACCCTGTTCGGCCCGGACGTGCAGTTCGTCAACCTCAACGTCACCGAGCTCGACGCCCTCAAGGAGTCGGGGATCGCCGTCGTGGGCGACGCCCGCGAGTCGATCACCGAGCTGGCCGAACTGCTCGGCGACTACTCGGTGGAGGGGGCCTACCGGAGCGAAGTCGAGCAGGCCGCCGACGACTGGCGGGCCGAGGTCGACCGCATCGTCGAGGTCCAGGATGCGCCCACCCTGTCCCAGGCCGAGGCGATCGGCCTGGTCAACGCCGTGGCCGGTCCCAACCACGTGGTCGTCAACGCCGCCGGGTCGATGCCGGGCGACCTGCATCGGCTGTGGCGGCCGTCGGACCCGAAGGCGTACGACCTCGAGTACGGCAACTCGTGCATGGGCTACGAGGTCGGCGGCGCGGTCGGCGCCAAGATGGCCGATCCGAGCCGGGACGTGTTCTGCTTCATCGGCGACGGCACCTTCCTGCTGTCCAGCCAGGAGATCATGACTGCCGTCCAGGAGGGCCTCAAGATCACCGTCCTGCTGGTCGACAACTACGGCTACGGCTCGATCGCCGCGTTGTCGGAGACACGCGGGTCGCAGGCCTTCGCGTGCCGGTTCAATCACCGCGGCGACGACGGCCAATGGTCCGACGACCGCGTCGACATCGATCTGGCCGCCAACGCCGCCAGCTACGGCGCCGACGTGCTGACCGCGACCACCGCCGAGGAGTTGAAGAAGGCCCTCGCCGAGGCCGCCGGGATCGACAACACGGTGGTGATCTACATCAAGGTCGACGCCAAGGGTCGCTTCGGCGGCTCCGGCGCCTGGTGGGACGTGCCGGTCTCCGAGGTGTCCGAGCTGGACAGCACGCAGCAGGCGCGCTCGGAGTACGACGAGCAGGTCGCCGGACAGAGGCTGTACCTGTGACCGGGAAGGTGGCCGAGGTCGTCCGCGGCGTACCGACCGAGTTGATCATGGGGGGCAAGCACCGCCCCGCCTCCGACGGCGCCACCTTCGAGGTGCTCGACCCGGCCACCGGCGAGGTGCTCACCTCCGTGTCCAGCGGGACCGTGGACGACGCGATCGCCTGCGTGGACGCCGCCGCAGAGGCGGCCGCCGAGTGGGCCGCCACCGCGCCGCGGAAGCGGTCGGAGATCCTGTCGCGGACGTACCAGCTGATGATCGAGCGGGCCGACGACCTCGCCGTGCTGATCAGCGCCGAGAACGGCAAGGCGCTGCCCGACGCGCGCGGCGAGGTGGTGTACTCCGCCGAGTTCTTCCGCTGGTACGCCGAGGAGGCCGTCCGCATCCGGGGGGAGATCCAGACCGCACCGAGTGGCGCCAACAAGATCATCGTGATCCGCCAGCCGGTCGGGATCGCCGTGCTGGTCACGCCGTGGAACTTCCCGGCCGCGATGGCGGCCCGCAAGATCGCCCCAGCCCTGGCCGCGGGCTGCACGACCATCCTCAAGCCGGCCGGCGAGACGCCCCTCACCGCGCTCGCCATCGCCGCCCTGATGGAGGAAGCGGGCGTGCCGGCCGGGGTGGTCAATGTGCTGCCGAGCAAGAAGTCGGGCGAGGTCGTCGCCGCCATGCTCGCCGACCCGCGGGTCCGCAAGTTGTCCTTCACCGGCTCGACGGAGGTCGGTCGCAAGCTGCTCAACGTCGCGAACGAACACATCGTCAACTCCTCGATGGAGCTCGGCGGCAACGCCCCGTTCGTCGTGTTCGAGGACGCCGATCTGGACGCCGTGATCGCCGGCGCCATGATCGCCAAGATGCGCAACGGCGGGGAGGCGTGCACGGCCGCGAACCGCTTCTTCGTCGCCGAAAAGATCGCCGACGAGTTCGGCCGCCGGCTCACCACGGCCATGGAGAAGCTGATCATGGGACCCGGTTACGACGACGGCACGACGCTCGGCCCGCTGGTCAACGCGGACACCCGCGACAAGGTGGCCGGTCTGGTCGAGCAGGCGATCGCGGCCGGCGCCCGGGTGGACACGGGCGGGGCGGTGCCGGACGGACCGGGCTACTTCTATCCGCCCACCGTGCTGTCCGGGGTGGCGTCCGACGCGAAGATCCTGCGGACCGAGATCTTCGGCCCGGTCGCCCCGATCGTCACCTTCCGCGACGAGGACGAGGCCGTACGGCTGGCCAACGACACTGAGTACGGATTGGTGTCCTACGTCTACACCACCGATCTGGCCCGCGGCATGCGCGTCGCCGAGCGGATCGAGGCCGGCATGGTCGGCCTGAACCGGGGACTCGTGTCCGACCCGGCGGCCCCATTCGGTGGGGTCAAGGAGAGTGGACTCGGCCGGGAGGGTGGGGTCGAGGGTCTGCTCGCCTTCACCGAGAGCAAGTACATCGCCGTCGACTGGTAGCAGGGACGCGGGTAGAAGGACACCTGGGATGAGCAAGATCACGATCGGGAGCGCGCCGGATTCCTGGGGCATCTGGTACGCCGAGGATCCGCACCAGACCCCCATGAACCGCTTCCTGGACGAGGTGGCCGAGGCGGGTTACGAGTGGATCGAGATCGGCGCGTTCGGCTATCTGCCGACCGACCCGGAGCGTCTGCGGACGGAATTGGCGTCCCGCAACCTGAAGGTTTCGGGCGGCACGACGTTCGCGCGGCTGCAGCATCCCGGCACCCTGGAGGAGGCTTGGGAGCAGGTGGCACCGATCGCCGCGCTCACCCGGGCGATGGATGCCGAGCACCTGGTCGTCATCCCCGAGCTCTGGCGCGACGATCTCACCGGCCAGGAGAAAGAGTCCCGCACCCTCACCGCCGAGCAGTGGGACGCGCTGACGACCGGGCACAACGAACTCGGCCGCCGGATGTTCCAGGAGTACGGGGTCCGATCCCAGTTCCACTCCCACGCCGACAGTCATGTCGGCTACCAGGCCGATCTGGAACGGTTCCTCGAGTCGACCGATCCGGGTTACGTGAATCTCTGCCTGGATACCGGGCACATCGCCTACTACGGCGGCGACTGCGTCGACCTGATCAGCCGCTACCCGGAGCGCATAGGTTACCTGCACTTCAAGCAGGTGAATCCGGAACTCATCGAGAAGGTGATCGCCGAGGATATCTCGTTCTCCGAAGCCGTCCGGTCCGACATCTGGGTCGAACCACCGAGCGGCGCGCCCGACTTCGCGGAGATCATCACCGCCGTGCAGGGATTGACCCAGGACGTCTTCGGCATCGTCGAGCAGGACCTCTACCCGTGTTCGCCCGATGTACCGCTGCCCATCGCGCGGCGCACGTACACGTACCTAAGATCGTGTCTTTGACGGCTCTCCGGTGCTCATCGGCGAAGTGCTCAGAGCTTGAGCACGGTGATCAACGCCGACGCCTGCCGTCGCAGCTGACGACAGCCGATTTCCGCACCGGGAATCCACTCCTCGACTACACGACACCTTCCGGGCTGGCCCCTTCGACCTGCACTCCCCGCTCAGCGATCCGTTCGATCTCGGCCACGTCCTCGTCGCTGAGCTGAACGTCAGCCGCCGCCAGGCTGCGTTCGATGTTGGACCGGCTGCGGGCACCGACGATCGCGACGTGCACCCCGGGCTTGGCGAGCGTCCACGCGATGGCCAGCTGGCTGACGTGCAGTCCGCGGTCTTCGGCGAACCTCGAGAGCTCGGCGACGACGGCGAGGTTCTGCTCAAGCTTCTCTCCGGTGTAAGCGCTCGCCCGGCTGCGCCAGTCGTCGTCCTCGAAGGTGGTGTCCGTGCTCATCCGACCGGTCAGCAAGCCGCTGCCCAACGGGCTGTAGACCAGGACGCCGATGTCGTTCTTGATGCAGTGGGGCAACAGCGCGTCCTCGATCGCGCGGCGGAACAGGTGGTAGGGCGGCTGCAGCGTCTCCACCGGCCGGACCTTCGCGAAGGCGGCCATCTGCTCGGCGTCGTAGTTCGAGACGCCGACGTGACGGATCAACCCTTCGTCCACCAGCTCCTGGAGGTAGCCCGCGGTGTCCTCGTACGGCGTTCGCTCATCGGGCCAGTGCACCTGGTAAAGGTCGATGTAGTCGACGCCCAGCGCGTCCAAGCTGGAATGCACGCCGTCGCGCAACCACTCCCGGCTGCTGTCGCGCGCCGGCTCCTTGCCCGGGTTGATCCCGCCCTTGGTGGCGATGATCACCGAGTCCCGGTTGCGGTCGAGTTCGGAGCGCAAGGCCTCCCCGAGCATCCGCTCCGACTCCCCGAATCCGTACGCCTGCGCGGTGTCGAAGAAGTTGACCCCCAGCTCTCGCGCATGCCGGATAGCCGCCTTGGCCTCGTCGGCGTCGACCGATCCCCACTCCCCGCCCAACTGCCAGGTGCCGAACGCGATCCGTGACACCGTCAATCCCGACCTGCCCAATGTCGTCATCTGCATGGCCCTAGCCTGTCGGGTGCCGGTCTGTGCGGTCGCCGGGGGTGGCGCGCCCGAACCGGGAGGCGCTTTGCGTCGATCATCCATCCACCGCTATAGTTTTCAGAAAGCGCTTTCCCGCCTTAGGTGAGGCAAGACCGTACGAAAGAGGTGACCGGCCGGATGGGCAGTTGGCGAGCCGGGCCAGAGGCCATGGCGTGACGCGGTTCTGCCTTCTTGGTCACGTCGATCCCCTGCGGATCGAGGACTACCGCCGGGTGCACGCTGCGGTCTGGCCGGAACTGCTCCGAGCGCTGCGCGGCGCGGGCTGGCGCAACTATTCCCTCTTTCTTCGCGACGACGGACTGCTGATCGGCTATGTCGAGGCCGACGATCTCGACCGCGCTCAAGCCCTGGTCGCTGCCACCGAGGTGAACACTCGCTGGCAAGCGGCCATGGCGGAACTGTTCGCCTCCGAGGGACCACCGGACGAGGCGTGGGAACTGATCCCCGAGGTGTTCAACCTCGAGGATCAATTGCACGTGGCCGAGCACGAACCCGACCGAACGACCATCTGAAAGGGACGCCACGATGAATGCCGGACCGGATCCGCTCGACCCCGCCGCCGCCAGTCTGCTGGGACCGCACGCCTACCCGGAGTCCCAGGTCAGCTACGGCGGCGCGACCTTCTGGCTGGAGCGGTCTGCCGACGGGACCAAGCGACTGGTGGGGGTCGCGGGCCACGAGATCGCGTTCGGCGGTTTCGTGGGATCCACCGAAGCCTCCGGCGATCAGGTTCGCTTCGTCGCCGAAACCACGGCCGATAACGCCGTGGCCCTGCGCAAGACGCTGCCGTGGCTCACTCCGTCCCGGTTCGGACTGGCAACCTCGGCCGGCTTCGGCGACCGGCTCGGACTGGCCACACCCGGCCACGTACGCGCCCTCCAGGAAGTCGACGCCGCGATCAACCCGGTGTTCGCCCAGCAGTCCATCCGGGAGATGGGGCGCTGCCATCGCACCCCGCGCAACGTGCTCGACGACGCGACCTGGGGTGCGTTCCAAGCGGGCTGGACGAGACCCGTCGGCGGTGACGCCGATCATCTCGAGGAACTCGCCGACATCGACAACACGACCGCGGCCGGCTTCGTCTTCTACACCCTCGATCCGAAGGCCGAAGTAGATCCCGAGGCGGAACACGCGGACGCGGCCACCATCCGCGAAAAGGTCGAGTCGCTCGACTGGGCCGGCCTGGACTCGGACTTGGCCGCGAGCACGAAGAACTACGTCGGGCATCGCATCGACCTCGAACACGAGGCGATCGAGCTGGACGAGGAGTCGGTCCTGCGCGCATTGGCGAAGTACGGCCCGTCCCTGAGTCATGCGATGGCCATGTACCGGCGGCTGATCGAGAAGGGCATCGACTGTGAGGTCGAGTTCGCCGTCGACGAGACCGAGTTCCCGACCAAACCGGCCGAGCACGTCGTCGTGGTCAGCGAGTTGCAGCGCCTCGGCATGGACTTCGTTTCCTTTGCGCCGCGCTTCGTCGGCCGCTTCGAGAAGGGGGTCGAATACATCGGCGATCTCGACGAGTTGAAGCGTGACTTCGAGATCCACGCCGAGCTGGCCCGGGCGCTCGGCCCGTACAAGCTCTCCCTGCACTCCGGCTCCGACAAGTACTCCACCTATCCCCTCATCGCCGAGGCGACCAAGGGCATGGTGCATCTCAAGACGGCGGGCACGAGTTGGGCCGAGGGGCTCCGCGTGATCGCCAACAACGACCCCGACCTGATGCGCCAGGTCCTGACGCTCGCGCTGGAGAGCTTCGAGGCCAACCGCAAGAGCTATCACCTCTCCTGCGACCCCACGAGGATCCCGACCCGGCCGAGCGACGAGGAAGTGCGGAGGCTGATGGACGTCGTCGATTCACGGCAGGTGCTGCACGTCGGCTACGGCGCGATCCTGGAAGAGTTCGGACCGCGGCTGTACCAGGTGTGGAACGAGCACGAAGAGGAGCACTACCAGGTGATCTCGGACCACTTCGTCAAGCACCTGGCGCCATTCGCCCCGTACGCGCAGTAGCCGGGACGCCACTGCACAGCTGCTCGGGTTCCACGCAGCTGCTCTAGTTGCAGCTCGAGCAGGAACGAGGAACTCGAGCAGCTGTACGGGGACCCTTCCGCTTCGCCGCGTCAGCGTCTCGCGTACGACTCCAAGGGCAGGCGGTAGGCCAGATCGATCGCGGTCTCGACGGCCTCGTCGACGCCGAGCCGGTGCTCCAGAACAAGGCGAGCGAGGAAGCCGGCATCCACCCGCCGGGAGAGATCGTGGCGAGCCGGGATGGACGCGTACGCCCGCGTGTCGTCGACGAAGCCCGACGTGTTGTAGAACCCTGCGGTCTCGGTGGCGGACTCGCGGAACCGTCGCATACCCTCCGGGGAATCCAGGAACCACCACGGAGCGCCCAGGCGAACCGAGGGGTAGGTGCCGGCGATCGGCGCGAGCTCGCGGCTGTAGGCCGTCTCGTCGACGGTGAAGAGGATGACGCGGAACCGCGGATCGATGCCGAACCGATCCAGCATCGGTCGCAGGGCGCGGGTGAACTCCGTACGCACCGGAATGTCGTAGCCCTTGTCGGATCCGTGCTTGCGCAGAATCGCGGTGCTGTGGTCCCGCAGCACGCCCGGGTGAATCTGCATCACCAGGCCGTCCTCGCACGACATCTCCGCCATCTGGAACAGCATGTTGGCGGCGAACGCGTCGACCTCGGCCTGATTCGGCTCTTTCCCGCCGAGCACGCGGGCGTACAACTCGGCGGCCGCGCCGGCCTCCATCGGCGTGGTGTCGGCCAGCAGGTGGCCGTGATCGGTGGCGCGGGCGCCTGCCTCGACGAAGACCGCCCGGCGCTGCCGCAACGCCTCCAGGTAACCGCCGTAACTCATCGTGTCGATCCCCGACACCCTCGCCAACTCGGCGACGTCGGCTCGCCAGGTCGAGCGATCGAGGTAGGCCAGCGCGTCGGGCCGGAAGGTCGGCAGAACCCGCGCGCCAAGGCCGTCCGCCGCCAGCTTCGCGTGGTGCTGCAGCTCCGAGGTGGCGGAGTCCGTCGTCGAGATCACCTCGATGTTGAAGCGGTCCAGCAGCGCACGCGGACGGAACTGGGGATCGGCCACACAGCTGGCGATCTGGTCATAGAGGGCGTCGGCCGTCTCGGCGCTGGGCACCAGGTCGACCCCGAACACCTCGACCAGCTCGTGTTCCAGCCAGTAGCGCGACGGCGTGCCCCGGTAGAGCTTCCAGTTCTCACAGAACGTCCGCCAGATCTTGCGTGAGTCGGTCTCGACCTGGCCCCCGTCCGGCCGCGGCACTCCCAGGGCAGCGGGATCGATGCCCTGGGACGCCAGCATCCGAAAGACGTAGTGATCGGGAACGATCAGCAGCTGCGCCGGGTCGGCGAAGGGGATGTCGTCGGCGAAAACCTCCGGTTCCACGTGACCGTGCATGCAGATGAGGGGTAGTCCTGATGTCTCGCCGTAGATCTCCCGGGCGATCTTCCGCTGCTCCGCGGGAAAGGGGAGGGCCCGGTCCGGGATCGATCTGAAGAGACGTCATTGGCTAATTCCTACCTCGATTATCACTGCCGGAAATCGCTTTCCACTGTAGACTCCAGCTCGTGACAGGGTCAACCGAGGGCTCGGACGCGGACTCTGGCACGCGCGTGGGCTCGGGCGTGGACCGCCTCGGGTGCCCGACCGGACCGTAGACCTCGGGAACGACGGGTCGGGTCTGCCGTCACGCTGACCGATATCGCTTCGCACGCGGGGGTCTCGCTGGCGACCGCCTCGCGCGTCCTGAACGGTTCGGCCCGCACGCCCGCCGAAAGCATCGCCCGACGCGTACGCGAGGCGGCGCACGAACTCGGCTATGTGGCCAACGCCCAGGCTCAGGCCCTGGCGCGATCCGCCACCGGCCTGGTCGGTCTGGTCGTCCACGACATCGCCGACCCCTACTTCTCCTCCATCACCCGCGGTGCCCAGCGGGCCGCCGAGGGGCAGCGGAGCCAGGTGCTGCTGGCCGGAGCGGAACGCAACGAGCGGGCCGAGCTGAAGGCGGTGGCGGCTTTCGCCGCGTACCGGACCGACGCGATCATCTTGGCCGGATCCCGCCGATCCCAGCACGACGTCGAGCTCGCGACGGAACTCGGCCGCTATACCGCCAATGGGGGCCGGGTGGTCACCTTGGGACCGTCGAGCATCCCCAAGGCTCGGCACCTGGACATCAGACACCGGGCCGGGGCGGCCGACCTGGTCAAGGCCCTGGTCGGGCGCGGGCTGACCGAGTTCGCCATTCTCGGCGGCCCCGCGGAGCTGAACACCGCCCGGCAGCGTGTCGAGGGCTACCGCGACGCTCTGGACGAGGCCGGCCTGAAACCGCTGTCGGTCTGGTACGGCGAGTTCAACCGTGAGGGCGGTTTCGCCACGGCGGTCCAGTGCTGGGAGCAACTCGACAGCCGTCGGCGGCAGGGTCGCGTCTGCCTGCTCGTGGTCAACGACGTCATGGCGCTCGGCGCCATCGCGGGTCTGCGCTCCCTGGGTCTTTCGGTGCCGGCGGACGCCCAGGTCGCCGGGTTCGACGACATCCCCCCATTGCGGGACTTCACGCCCGCGCTCACCACCGTGCGTCTTCCCCTGGAGGAGATCGGCGCGAAAGCGGTCGAGCTCGCCCTCGCTGCGACTGCTGTGGATCCGGTCCACATCGACGGTGAGGCCGTGCTGCGGGACAGCGCCGGCTGAACCCGGTCGTACGATGCGGGAATGGCGCGCCCCACCAGGCCCGGAGTGGTGCGGGCCGGTGCCATCGTGCTGGTCGGGGCGCTGATCGCGGGCTGCAGCTACAGCAGGGAGGAGCCCGGCCTGTTCGGTCGCGGTCCCGAACCCACCGACATCGAGGTCGAGGAGTCCGATGGCCGGTGGCCGCCGATCCGGGACCGCTACATCCGGACCAATCCGAACCTGCCCGTGGTCGGCGAGGAGACCTGGACCTCGGGTGAGGGACTCTCCCTGACGGTACGGATTGCGGTGCACGCCGTCCGCCGGATCGCGGGTGCGACCGTGCTGGACTGGTCGGTCACTCCGCTCGGCGCTCCAGGACTGGGGTTGGGAGATCCGGTGCCGGCGACGGCCGACCTGGGTCTGTATCGCTTCGACGATGGCAACACCAACGTCTTCCTGGTCGAGACTCGAACGGCTCGGCTGTATCGACCGCTGGTCCACCGCAACATCACCCGCCGCTGCCTGTGCACCTCGATCTGGCGCGCCCAACGAAGTCTCCGGATCGGCCGCACATCGCTGCTGCAGATCACCTTCCCCGAGCTGCCCGCGGCCACCAGAACCGTCGATGTGGACCTGGCCACCCTGCCCACGTTCTCAGGCGTGCCGGTGACTCCGATCGGCATGGTCCCGCTCGCCACCGGTCCGACCGACCTGAATCGGGCACCCGAGCCCGTCGACCGGCAGGGGGACGGCTTCGCCTTCGACTACCCGACCGCACCCGGTCAGCGCTTCGGCGTTGCGGTCGAGCAGGTGATCGCCAGCCGCACCGGCACCAGCCTGCGCTGGCACATTCTCTCGCTGAGCTCCGGTCCTGGTTTGGAGGAGGCCGACCAGCCGCCGCTGGTCGACTCCGGCAGCCGGGTGACCTACAACCCGATCGCCGCCAGTGGACCGCAGCTGCGGGTCGGGGAGCAGATCTTGCGGGCGCGCCTGGTCAGCAGCGCCCTGACCTCGGACCGTACGGTCGAATGCCTGTGTAGCGACCTGCGGATCTGGGCGAAGTCGCTCCGTTCGGCGGGGCAGCGGGTGAGTGTGGTGACCAAGCTGCCCGCCCTGCCCGAGGCTCTGCGCACGGTCTCCGTGGTGTTCCCCGGACTCGGGACGCGCCAGGTTGTCGTCACCCCGGCCACCGTCGCGAACACCCGATCGGCTGGTCCTCGGCGCTATCCGGTCGGGTACTGGGGCGACGAGGGCGGCTGGCCGCGCGGCTGGAACAGCCACAACTGGCCGACCGCCGTGCCGGCCAGCGACCAACTCGACGACTACCTCGCGGTCCGCGACCAGTTCGTGCGCTGATCCGCGCTCAGTTCCTCGTCTTCGGTCGTGCCAAACTTCGCCCATGCCCACCGACGCCGGGTTCGTTCCGCGGCCGGACGCGCGGTTGCCGGATCCAGCGGTGATCGTCCTGGTCGGAGCCGCGGGGGCGGGCAAGTCGGTCTGGGCCGGCGACCGGTACCGCCGCACCGAGATCGCGTCCTCCGACGGGCTGCGAGCCGTGGTCGGCAGCGGACCGGCCGACCTGGACGCCACCGGGGATGCGTTCGCCCTGCTGGACCAGATCCTGGCCGCCCGGTCGGGCCGAGCGCTGACCACGGTCATCGACACGCTCGGTCTGGACACCGTGCGACGGCGCTCCTACCTCAGCCGGGCCCGCGCGGCCGGCCTGCCGGCCGTGCTGATCGTCTTCGACACCCCGGCCGCGCTCTGCCGCGAACGCAACGCAGGCCGAGATCGCGCCGTACCCGCGCCGGTGTTGACCGCCCAACTGCGCAAACTGAGTGAGTTGGCCACGGAATTCGTCGCCGAGGGTTGGGACCTGGTCGTCCGGGTGAGCTCGCACGCCGAGCCGTCCCGCAGCGCTGATAGCCCGCCCGCGACACCGTCGGAGACGCCGGCCCGGGCCCCGGATCGGCTCGAGGTGATCTTGCAGGTGTCACGATTCCCCTGGGCCGACGATCCCAGTGCCTGGCTGCGTGAGATCGCGACGGCAGCCGCTGAGATCGGGTTCGGCGGCATCGCCTTGATGGACCACCTGATCCAGATCCCCCAGGTCGGGCGGGCCTGGGACCCGATCCCGGAGCCGTGGGTGAGCTTGGGCTTCCTCGCCGGCCTGGACCTGCCCCTTCGGCTCGGCACGTTGGTCTCACCCGTGACCTTCCGGGACCCCGGCATCATCGCCAAGACGGTGGCCACCCTGGACGTCCTGAGCAGCGGGCGGGCGTTCTGCGGTCTGGGCGCCGGCTGGTGGGCGCGGGAGCACGACGCGTACGGGTTGGACTTTCCGGCTCCCAAGGAGCGGCTGGATCAGCTCCAGCGGTGCATCGACATCCTGCGTGCGCTCTGGGCGCCGGGAACGAAGGCCTTCACCGGGTCGTACGCCAGCCTGCCGGAGACCACCTGCTATCCGCGGCCCGCCCAGCCGGTCCCGATCCTGGTCGGCGGATCGGGCGAGCGACGAACCCTCCGCATCGCGGCCGAACAGGCAGACGGGTGCAATCTGCCTTCCGATGCCGCGGTGTTGCCGGGCAAGATCGACGTCCTGCGCCGGCACTGCGCGGCCGTGGGCCGCGACCCCAGCGAGGTGGCGGTGACGGTCCTCGATCTGCCGATCATCGGCCGAGACCGCGAGGACACCGCGGCCCGGGTCGAACGGCTCCGGGGGCGGACGCCGGCCGCGACCTTCGCCGCGCGCCACCACGCCGGGCCGGCGCCCGACCATGCCGAGCGGTATCGTGCGCTGGCCGGCCTGGGGGTGAGCACGGTGTTCTGCTCGTTGCCCGACCTGACCGGAGCCGAAGATCTGAACCGATGCCGGCCACTGCTCAACCGGCTTGCCGATACCCGCTTAATGACTTGATCGGCAGACTTACGCTGTATTCGTGAGGCGCAGCAGCAGAGGTGCCACACCCCCCCACGTGGCCGTGATAGCGGTGGTCGCATTAACCTCCGCGGCGTCTGCCTGCGCCCTGGTCGGGCCTCCCCAGCCCGACCGGGCTGGGCCCGGCTCCGGGCCCAGCTCCCCCTCTGCGACACCCGCACCCACGACCGAGCCAGGATCGCGCGTGCCAACGGTCGACGCCCCACCGGTTGGGCTCGACGTTCGCTACATCGACGCGGACGGCGAGTTCCGAGTGCTGAGGGTCCCCGACTTCCCACGCTGAGTCGCCCCCTCGGTAGGGGCCACCAGCGAAAATCGGTATCCGCTACGGATACCCGCCACCCCGCGTCGCCGGATCGTTGCACCATGCACGACGTCGCGACGCTCCCATCCCGACCCAACCCAGAGCGGTACGAGGTCCTGGTGGTGGGTGCCGGCCCGGCGGGCCTGGCGACCGGCATCGCGCTGCGTCGGTCCGGAGTCCGCGTGCTCGTCGTCGACAAGCACCCGGGTACGTCGGTCTATCCCAAGGCGACGGTGCTGCGCACGCGGGGCCTCGAGATTCTCCGCAGTTGGGGGCTCGAGCAACGCATCCGGCGGGTGGAGCAGGCACTCCGGCCGCAGGTCGTCTTCGGCCGGAGCCTGGCCGAGCCCCCAGACGAAGTCCGGTCGTGGTTGCCCAGGACCGGAATCGCCGCGGCGAGCAGCCCGACCACCGTCGCGACGGTCAGCCAGGATCAGCTCGAGGCCCTGCTGCTGGAGCACCTCACCGAACTCGGCGGCGAGGTCCGCTTCGGTACCGAGCTGGTCGATTTCGACGCCGGCGCCGACGTGACGGCCTCGTTGTTCGAGCACGCCACCGCCGAGATATCCCGAGTCGAGGCGCGGTTCCTGGTCGCGGCTGACGGCAGCCGCAGCCCGATCCGCAACCGGCTGGGGATCGAGTCCGTGTCGTACGGATCGCGCGGGGAGTACGCGACGGCTCTGGTCCGGCTCGATCTCTCCGGCCGTCCGGACGGCGGCCGCTCGATCGAGCACGTGATCACCTCGCCGAACGGCGCTACCCTCTTCTTTCCCAGCGGCCCGGGGCGGTGGGCCTTCCACCTCCCCCGGCACAGCACGACTGGCCCGGCGCCGGCCGGTTGGACCAAGGACCAATGGGTCCAGCGGGTCCGGGACGCGGTCGGGATGCCGGCCGCCGCCATCACGATCGAGCGGACCTTCGTCTGGGACTTCGGAGCGGCGGCCGCGAGCGCGTTGTCCACCGGCCCGGTCTTTCTCGTCGGCGACGCCGCTCACCGGGCCACCCCGAACGGCGGGACCGGAACCAGCGTGGCGATCGCCGACGCACACAATCTCGCCTGGAAGCTGGCCTACGTCGTCCGCGGCTGGGCGGAGGAACCGCTGTTGGACAGCTACCACGCCGAGCGCGGGCCGGTCGCCCACCGGGTCGCTGAGCGCTCGATGGCCCTCACCGACATCAGCCCGACTCAGCGACTGGCCGACGATCTCGGCGCGGTCTACCGATCCGTGGCGATCCCGCCGCTCGAATCGTGGGACGAACCAGTGGGCGACCCGACGCTGGCCGTGCTGGACGGACGACCCGGAGCACGGGCCCCGCACGTGTGGATCACCCGGCGGGGACGCACGCTCTCCACGTTGGACGTGTTCGAAGGGCGGCTGACCGTCCTGACCGGCCCGGACGCCGCATGGGCGCGGGCCGGAGCCGCCCGACTGCGGGCCGATCTGCTGCCTGTCCGTACCGTGACCGTCGGCCGCGACGTCGGCGACCCGTCAAGAGACATGCTGCCGAGATTCGGTCTGGACGCGTCCGGGGCGGTGCTGATCCGGCCCGATGGCTACGTGGCCTGGCGCGCCGAGTCGGCGGCGACCGACTCCTCCAGCCAACTGGTGGCTGCGACCCGGATGATGCTGGGCATCGCCCCGGTCCGGGAGCTGCTGGCCATCAGCTGACCGGCTCAGCGCTTGGGCTTGACCCCCACCACGGGGCAGTCGGCCCCGAGCAGGATGGCCTGCGCCGAGCTCCCGGTGATCAACTTCCCGACGGCCGAGCGGCGACGCAGCCCAATCACGATCAGTTCGGCATCGATCTCGGTCGCCGTGCTCAAGATCGAATCCGACGCCGGCAGGCCGTCGGTCGGCCGGCGGATGTCGTGCACGATGCCCTGTTTGGTCAGCTGCGCATCGAGGGCGTCGATGTCTTGGGCCGTGGCGAACTGCTCGTGAGAGTAGTCCCCGTCCTTCCCCGTGTTGACCACCGTCAGATCACCGCCGACCGTCTGCGCGTACTCCACCGCCCAGTCGACGGCCGCCAGCCCCTCCGGAGTCGGAATGTAACCCACCAGGATCTTCATGCCCACACCCTAGGGGAAGGGGCAGCGGGAGAATCACGGCAGTTGGTGGATGGCGAGCGGCAGCACGGTGGTGGCCCCGGCATCGGCCAGGAGGGCGCCCGCCACGGTCATCGTCCAGCGGGTCCGTACGGTGTCGTCAACCAGCAGCACCGGCCCGTCGAAGCCGATGCCCGAGACCAGTCGGGTGCGGTAGAGCAGGTCCTTGGCCCGCGCCGCGGACGCCGAGTCCGCTACTGGGCGGCGGCCCGCTGACCTCCAAGGCGTCGACGAGCGGCAGCCGACCGACCTCAGCGAGGTGCGCGGCCACCGACCGTACGAGTTGCGGATGGCGGCGGGATGGCATCGGCACCACCGCGACGGGCCGCTGCCATGTCTTAGACCAGCGGCGGAGCACCTCGACCATGCCCGCGAGGAGCTCCGCCGGGGCGGGTTCGTCGCTCTGCCACAGTCGGACCAGGTCGGCGGTCCAGGCGGGATCGTCGGCGAACGCCAGCGCCCGACCCGACTCGAGGAAGGTGATCTTGCCCTTGCGGTCGGGCAACCCGCTGGCCCACTGCTTCCGGGCCTCGATGACCACGTCGAGCCCACGGAAGAATCGTCGTGCCTCCTCCACCGTGCTCGGCTCGGCTCGGGCGCCCGGGCTCGGCAGCCGGCCGGTGCAGACCGAGCAGCGCCCGCACGGGTGCGGTTCGGGGTCGTCGAGGGCCAGCTGCAGGAACTCCATCAGACACCCCGACCCGGAGGCGTAGCGGCGCATCAGATCCGCCTCGGCGGCCCGGACCCGGCGGAGCGCCGACCATTTGGCCTGGTCGAAATACCACGGTTGCCCGGTGCCGATCCAGCCCTCGGGCAGCCGCTCCGCCGCCCCGTCGACGGCCAGGATCTTCAGCAGACCTTCGAGTCGGGTGCGCCGGATGCCGGTCGCCGACTCGAGGCTGGGGACACTCCGCGGAGCGTCGCGGAGGAGATCGAGGACCTGCTCGACCTGGGCCTCGTCGGGGATGCCGGCGGTGGCGAAGTAGTTCCAGATCCCTTCGTCGGACTCGGCCGGCACCAGCACGGCCAACGCATCGTCCAGGGCGCGGCCGGCCCGGCCGACCTGCTGGTAGTAGGCCACCGGCGACGCGGGCGAGCCGAGGTGGATGCAAAAGGCGAGATCCGGCTTGTCGTACCCCATCCCCAGGGCCGACGTGGCGACCAATGCCTTGATCTGGTTGTCGCGCAGCCGGTCCTCCAACTCCTCGCGGTTCTCGGTCCGACCGGAGTAGGCCGCTACGTCAAGGCCGACACTGCTGAGGAACCCGGCGACCCGCTCGGTCTCGGCCACGGTCAGCACGTAGACGATGCCCGATCCGGGCAGCGCCCGGACGGCGTCGGCAACCCAGGCGTAGCGCTCGAGGGGGGACAGCCCCGGCACCACCGCCAGGCGGAGCGACGATCGGGCCAGCGAACCCCGCAGGGTCACCGTGTCGTCCCCCAATTGGGCGGCGACATCGGCGGTGACCCGCTCGTTGGCGGTGGCGGTGGTGGCCAGCACGGGGGTGCCGGGCGCCAGCGCGAGCAGCGTCCGGGTCAGTCGCTGATAGTCGGGGCGGAAATCGAAGCCCCAGTCGGAGACGCAGTGGGCCTCGTCGATGACCAGCAGCCCGCACGAGTTGAGCAGGTCGGGCAATCGGGCCGCGAAGGAGGGATTGGCGAGCCGTTCGGGCGAGATGAGCAGCACATCGATCCGACCGGCCCGGACGTCGGCCAGGACCGACTGCCACTCCTCGACGTTGGTCGAGTTGATCGTCGCCGCGTGCAGGCCGGCGCGCGCCGCCGCCGCGATCTGGTCTCGCATCAGGGCGAGCAGCGGGGAAACCACCAGGGTCGGTCCGGCACCCTGCTCCCGCAGGGCCGCCGTCGCCGCCCAGTAGACGGCCGACTTGCCCCACCCGGTCGCCTGGACCACCAGCACGCGCCGGCGTCCCTCGACCAGCTCGTACACCGCCTGGGCCTGGTCCGGTCGCGGCTCGGCCTCGGGTCCGGCCATGGCCGTGATGATGCGACGAAGCGTTTCTTCCGTAGCGGGACTCGCGGTGGTGGGCACGACCCCATGCTGCCGGTACCGGCCGACAACTGGCGCATCGATCAGCGCATCTGTGGATATCCGGGGCCGGTTTCACTAGCCCCAGCGGCTACGCCACCCCGCCCTGCCCCTTCCCACTGCCTCCCGCGGCCGTTATCCATCTCAGGCGAGAAGACACGCCCGATAAGCGTTGAAACGGGCGTGTCATCCAGCTCGAGCGGCGAAACGTGCGCTCGATGGTGCTCCCAAGGTGGGGGACCGACGGGACTCAGCCGCCGGCGACCGCCGGGATGATCGAGATCTTGGCCCCGTCGGCGATCTCCGTGCCCAGCCCGCCGATGAAGCGCACGTCGTCGTCGCCCACGTAGACGTTGACGAAGCGGCGGAGCGCCCCGGTGTCGTCCAGTACCCGGGTTCGGATGCCGGGATGGTTCGCTTCCAGCGAGTCCAGGACCTCCGCCAGGGTCGACCCCTCCGCCGGCACCTCACCCGAGCCGCCGGTGTAGCTGCGGAGGATCGTGGGGATGCGGACCGTTGCGCTCATCTGCTCGATCAGCCCTTCCAGAATTCGGTGAACGCCTCGTAGCGGGGCGGGATGGTGACCTTCGGTCCGACCTTATCCGCGACCGCGTCGAGGGTCTTCAAGCCGTCACCGGAGTTGATCACCACGGTCTCCGCCGCCGGATCCAGCCGGCCGTCGGCAATCAGCTGGGCGGTCACCCCGATCACCACTCCCCCGGCGGTCTCGGCGAACACCCCTTCGGCCCGGGCCAGCCGTTGGATTCCCGCGACGACCACGTCGTCGCTCACGTCCGCGACCACCCCGCCGGTGCGGCGGACCACGTCCAGCACGTACGGGCCGTCGGCGGGATTGCCGATGGCCAAGGATTTGGCGATCGTGTCCGGCTTCACCGGCGCGACCACGTCGTGCCCGGCCCGGTACGCCTGGGCGATCGGCGAGCAACCGGTGGCTTGGGCGCCGAAGATCCTGTACGGCTTCGCCTCCACCAGGCCCACAGTGATCAATTCGGTGAAACCCTTGTCGATCTTGGTCAACTGCGAGCCGGACGCGACCGGCACCACCACCTGGTCGGGCAACCGCCAGCCGAGCTGCTCGGCGATCTCGTAGGCCAACGTCTTGGAGCCCTCGGCGTAGTAGGGCCGGACATTCACGTTGACGAACGCCCACCCTTCTTCCTCGGCGGCGATCTCGCTGGCCAGCTTGTTCACGTCGTCGTACGTGCCCTCGACAGCGACCAGCGTCGTGTCGTACACCGCTGAGGCGATGATCTTCTGCTGCTCGAGGTTGCTGGGTACGAAGACCACCGAACGGATGCCGGCCCGGGCTGCGGCCGCGGCGACGGCGTTGGCCAGGTTGCCGGTGGAGGGACAGGCCAGCACCTGCAGGCCGAGCTCCCGGGCGGCCGACAACGCCACGGCCACCACCCGGTCTTTGAAGGAGTGGGTCGGATTGCCCGAGTCGTCCTTGACCCACAGGGAACGCAGACCAAGATCAGCGGCCAGGTTGCGCGCGTCGATCAACCGGGTGAATCCGGGGTCGGTCGAGCGGAACGAGGCGATGTCGCTCGGCACCGGGAGCAGCGGTGCGTAGCGCCAGATCGATTTCGGGCCGGCCTCGAGCTCGCCGCGCGTGATGGACGGGAAGTCGTAACCGACCTCGAGCGGGCCGAAGCACTCCAGGCAGGCGTAGAACGGGCCCAGCGGGCTGTGTGCGCCACAGGCCCGGCAGACGAGGTGGGTGGCGTTACCGAACGCACCGGGACGACAGTCCACCGGGGCGAGCTCAGAGGTGACCACGGTCATGAGCGGAGCCTCTCGGGAGTGAGGAGCGATACCGGGCGATGCGCCGAAGGTGGCGAAGCCCAGCTCCGTCGCCCGGAATCGCGACAAACGAGCGAGACGGGGCGGAGCTCAGGACGGGGAGCGCGGAGCGCGACGTCAGAAAGAGTCATGATCAGTCCTTCATCATCTGTCGTGATCGACTCTCGACCACGCCGGAGTTGGCACCATGGCTGATTCTGCTCAGTCGGTTGCCGGGGAGTCCGCGGGCCGGTCCCTCGTCCCCTCTGGATGAACTTGCGCCAGCCTAAGCTGCGCCGGTCCGGCTTCCCACACGCCATACCGAATGTTGGGAATGTTGTCCGTCAATTGAGACGTCAGGCGCGGGGTACGGTGATCTCGTGAGCGATGGCACGACTCCCGGCGGGCCACCGAGCTCGCCGCAGTGGCTCCGCGCCGTCGGCAATGCGGTCAATCTGAGCACTCCGTTGGGCCTCGTCATCGGTCTCGCCGGTGGGGCGAGGTTCCGGCGGGGACCGAGAGGACTCGTGCTCGGCGAGGGATACCGGTTCGCTTTCCCCCTGGCCGGCGCTTTCACGGTGGGCAACGTCTTGATCACCGGCACCAGTTGGGAGGCGCTTCTCAGGGTGTATCCCGGATTGTTGCGCCACGAGGAGCGGCACAGCTGGCAATACTTCTACTGCCTCGGATTGCCGTTCTTCCCGCTCTACACGGTGTGCATGGGCTGGTCGCTGCTGCGTACGGGCGATCGGGCGGCGGGGAACTTCTTCGAGCGACAGGCCGGCCTGGAGCTCGGGGGCTATCGCCGCTACCCCACCCGGCCGATCCGCGACGGGATCCGCGATCTAGGGGGCAGCGTGCTCCGGCTCGTCGGCAGGAGCGGAGAATCGGCGAGCGGCCCGTCGCACTGATTCCGGTACGGGTTGATCATCAGCGACGCTCGGGTGGGCCACAGGCGGCTGAACGGACTGACACAACGGCAGCACGCCGGCCCACGCCGAACGGTCCTCGCCATCGTCCTCGGCGACCGACGGACCGCCGGCCCGCACCTTTACGCTGACCTCCTCCAACGGCAGCCGCAGCACCCGGGTGGCCGCCAGTTCTTTGCGCGTGGTGGAGCGGACTTCCTGCGTTCGCCCCGGCAACAGGTGATCGACCAGCACGTCGAGCGCTCGCGCCTGGTCGGCATCGGCCAAGACTTCGGGTACGCCGAACACCACCGCGCTGCGGTAGTTCATCGAGTTGTCGAAGGTCGACCGGGCGACCACCAGCCCGTCGACGTGTGTGATGGCGACCGAAATGGGCTCGCCCGCCGCACAGGCCTGGAGCAGTCCGGCCCCGGTCGAGCCGTGCAGCAGCAACCAGTCGCCGTCCCGCGCGCAGGCGAAGGGCAGGACCACCGGACCTCCGTCACGGACATAAGCCACGTGGGCCACCAACGCCGCGTCGAGGATCTGATCGAGCACCGAACGCTCGGTGACCTGTCGCTCGGAGAGACGCCGGACCCGGGTCGCCGCCGACGTCGGCAGCCGGGACCCCTCCGGCGAGAAGTTTGCGCCCGTCAACGCCAGCGGAGGTCGAGCAACTCAGGGCCGCGCGCCTCACGACCGGCCAGCCCAACACTCGTCACCGGCTCGGCCGGTTCGACGTGAGCCAGGAGGTCGGAGCGCCGGCTGGCCATCTGCTCGAGGAGCTGCTCGTACGCCATCCGGTTGCCCATCTGACGAGTGGCCGACATGCGCTCGTCCGTGGCCAGCAAGTGCTGCAAGCGGTTCAGGTCGGCGCGCAGTTTCTCGTCGCGAACGATCTCGCGAAGCTCGGCGTTCTCGGCCGGGTCGTCGTCGAACTCGAGGTCGGATCTGGCCCTTTGAGCCGACCACGAGGCCAGCCGCTCGAATCGATCGGCAAGGCCCTGCCGCGGCCAGCGGCGGAGCAGGATCGAGACGCCGAGGAGGACGAGGACGACGACCAGCCACGAACCGAGCTGCTCGAGATCGACCACGTTCCCTCCTCACCATCGGAGAGCCGGCTCAAGAGGGCGTAATTCTACTCCCGACGCGCCGGTTTCAGGCGTCGATGGTGAGGTCGATTCCGAGCCGCTTCGCCGACCGATTGCGTTGGCGGGTGGCGCGCAGCCGGCGCAACCGTTTCACCAGCAGCGGGTCCTGCGCCAACGCCTCCGGCTTGTCGATCAGGGCGTTGAGAACCTGGTAGTACCGGGTCGCCGACATGCCGAACTTGTCGCGGATGGCCTGCTCCTTCGCGCCGGCGAACTTCCACCATTGGCGCTCGAACGCAAGGAGCTCGGCATCGCGATCACTCAGCTGCCCGATCGAACCAGAGGTCTGCTCGACGGCGGGATCCATGGGCGACATGCTAGAGCCAAATCACATCGATGTCATTCTCCGCGCCCGGTGACGATGCGGTTGACTCAGCCTGGTGAGTAACCCGACCCTGCGCCCCATCCGGTGGGGCATTCTCAGTACCGGGCACATCGCCTCGGTCTTCGCTCGCGATCTGGCCCTGTTGCCCGAGGAAGCGGAGCTGGGAGCCGTCGGGTCCCGCGATCTCACCAAGGCCGAGGCGTTCGCCGACGAGTACGGCATCGACCGCGCGTACGGCTCGTACCCTGAGTTGGCCGCCGACCCTGACCTCGACGTGATCTACGTCGCCTCCACCCACAACGACCATTTCGCGTCGGCCTCGCTCTGTCTGCGAGCCGGCAAGGCAGTGCTGGTGGAGAAGCCGCTGACCGACCACGGTGGCGGAAACCGAAGCCCTGATCGACCTGGCCCGCGACCGCAAGCTGTTCTTGATGGAAGCGCTCTGGACGCGGACGAACCCGCTCATCCGCCAGGGCGTCGAGCTGGTTCGGTCGGGTGCGATCGGGCCGATCCGGCATCTCGACGTGTCGTTCGGTTTCGCCTTCGACGGCGACGACTCCCATCGCCTCCTGGATCCTGATCAGGCCGGCGGCGCGATCCTGGACCTGGGCGTCTATCCGGTCCATCTGGCGCAGCTGTTCCTCGGTGCACCGGATCAACTCCTGGGCACGGGAAGCCGCGGACGAACCGGGGTCGACGTGCACGCCGCCGCGACCCTGAGCTATCGGGCGAGCGACACCCGCCCGAACGCGACCGCAAGCCTGGTCTGCTCGCTGGTGACCGACCTGCCCACCCACCTGGAGGTCTCCGGCGAACGCGGTTCGCTGAGCTACGACACCGTTCATCCTGCCCACCGAGCTGACTGTCGTCCGGTCCGGCCAGGCCGAACCGGATCGGTACGTCACCCAGTGGCCGGGCGGCGGCTACACCTTCCAAGCCCAGGAGGTGATGCGATGCCTGCGCGCCGGGGCGCTCGAGTCGCCACTGGTCGGTTGGACCGACACGCTGGCCGTCGCTCGGACCCTGGACCGGTGGCAGGCAATCCGTGCCCCGACTGAGACGGACCTTGGGTACGCTGGCGCGCGTCCGCTGGCGTGGCGCAATTGGCAGCGCACCTGTCTTGTAAACAGGTGGTTGGGGGTTCGAGTCCCCCCGCCAGCTCCACTGTTTGCCCTAGTCAGCGCTAGGTCAAAGCTATGACAACTAACCCGGCCAGGGGTTACTACACCCAAAACTACGCCCAGTCGCGAAGATTCTGCGGAGCCCTCCCGGCCAACTCGGGGCCGCTATCGGTGCTGTGCCGTACGTTGGAAGTGACCACGCTTTTGATCTTGAACCGCCGACGATCCGTGCAACATCACGTGCAACGACGCTAGGCCTCCAGAGGAGAGCTTGGACGTCCACGAATCGCTCGGGCTCTGGCGACGACCACCGACATCTCCGGGTTCGCCGGGTCCCGGCCAACATTGTCGTCCGCGAGCGTGCGGGTCTCGAACGGTGAACGTGTCATCGTTCATCCCAATCGGTAAAGGTCTGCCGAGAAGTGATTTCTCGAAGTTGTTGACCAGCCACAGATGCCAGTCCTTCAACTCCTGGCTAAACAGGGCGTGGGTCGGGTCGAGCATGCCGTACGCGGGCCCCCTTGTGGTGGTGTGGAACAGTGGCCGGTCGTCCTCTGGGTTCCAGAGCACCCTGCCCTGGCCCGTGATGGTCTCCCCGCAACCGTCACAGGTGATCACCGGGCAAGTCAGGTCCAAGGCCGTAGCCCTTGGCCGGGAGGACGGGTAGGACAAGTCGGATCATTGAGCCTCCTGTATTCGGATCTTGTGACTCCACCGCGAGGCGGAAACCCCGAGTCACCCGACCACGGGTCGGCGCGCAGATGAGGGCTTCCCTGCTGGGACCCGGACCCCGTGGCTTCTCATGGAACGATTCTGTTGATCACGCTTTCGACTTGCGCAATTGCCTCGCTTACTACGGTAAATAGGGATTCCATGACGTCGCCTTCTTCGGTGAAAGCAACAACGGACCGCCCCTCCACTTGCCGCCAGTAAAGATCGAAGCCCGTGCCGGGTGTCGTTGGATGCCAAGAATCATGTAGGAGGTTATCTGCCAGATCGCGTACGCGTTTACTACCGAACTCACGGATTGCGCGGGCATCTGCTGTTGACAGTTCTTGCTCTAGTTCGGATCGTGAAAGTGGTATCCGACCCCTGCGAACCGCATTCTTAAGGTGGCCGAGCCTGTCTATGAAAGCCCGGTACCACACAAGCACGTCAGCGAGGTCCAGCCAAAGGGACTGGCCGAGTGCATATTCCAACGACTTAGGGTATGGCCCGGACATGAAAGCCATGACAGGTGGCACGCCTTCGTTGTGCGCCATGGCTGCGCGATCGACGTTGATTTCAAGGGTACGGTAGGACCGCTCCATGGAGGCTATGGCCCATAGAACGTTTGTAAGGGTGATCTGGTCGGTTTCGATCAGTTCTGATGAGCCTAACCGGTGCCAGAGCCTAACGAATCGGAACGCCGATTCTCTTTCAATTGCCCAGCGATAGTAACCGTGGTGAAGTTGCAAGGTGCTTACTGAGACAGTATTCGACTCCTCGCCGCGGTCGGTGACCCCAGCCAGGGCGTGCGTCTGATCCTGGTGGACACCCGGCCAGTGTGCCAGCCACAGCCGTCCAGAGTTGCCCATATGTTGCCCAAGCCGTAACGCAAATGTGGCGGTTCTGACCAGTACTTGACCTGGGTCGGTGGCGAGGTTGATTGTTGCTCACACCGCCAGACCGGATCCGAGGAGGCGAGCGCGATAGCCACGTGCATCGCATTGAGCCCGGCCTAGCACCGTCGCGGGAGCGACGCGGCGACCCCGGACCGGGATCACCCGCATGGGAGACGACACAGCTGCCGTTCACGGCCGTACGGCGCTGACCCTTACCAGATGATCGGGACTTCCGGCGCCGCCGGCGAAGCGCAAAGGCGGACAGCTAGCGAGCCCAAGCGGGCGTTAACCCTGGCGATTGGAACGAGAGCCGGATCGCGGAGCGAGTAGCGGGCTCACCGAGCTGGGCACCGGCGTAGGCGGGCCGAGGACCACGGCCACGTGCACCAACCGCGCGGCTTGGATTCGGCGTTCAGCGGCCGGGACCACGATCGACGGTCTGAGCTTCGAAGCCGATGGACAGCCCACCCCGTAGCTCGCGGCCCCGGGTCGAGGTCGACCCGGCCGAGCAGTTCATGCGGAGCTGACCTGAGTTCGGGAATCCTGCCGATTCGCGGGCCGTAGTGATCATCGACCACCGGCAGGGGTGGGGCGCGGACCCGGAGCAGCACCTCATCGGACGCGAAGGCGCCAGGCGCGACGGACTCGCCTCGGGGTAGGGCACCAAGTAGCTGATCTCGCCGTACGGCACTAGTGTCTGCCAACCCCCACTAGTGCGACTTTCGATGAGCGGCACGGTGAAGAATTCCATGATCATTCCTGTTCGGTGGGCCAGGCCCGGATGATCGAGCCCCGGTCGGTCTCCCCGACTTGCTCGGCGTAACTCTCGGCCTGTTCCTGGCGGCGTAGGTCGAGTTCAACGGCCGCCACGGTGTAGCAGCGATCGCACACCCTCGGCCCGTAGCTGACCGGCGGCTCGTGACGTGCTTGTCCTGTCCTGCTCGGGCACTGCGACGACCTGCATTGTTAGCGATTCGGCGAGCCTCCTCCGGTCAGCCCCTGGAGGTCGGCCGCCAGTTGGGGAGCCCGAACGGTTCGTCCGGTGCTCAAATGGTGCCGTCCGGGGTCTCTATCCAGAACCCGCAAGGTGGCGGTCTCTGTCCTTCTCCCCCTCGTCGTGCCAGGCGCGGCCGGCCGCCGCCTTCCTCACACCGAGTCCCGCTCGATGAGCTGACACTCGATGACGGTTACAAGGGGAACCTCCTCACCCGCCAACGCCGCGACAAGCAGGGCGACCGACCGCGCACCCATCTCCTCGAAGGGCAACCCAACGGTGGTGAGCGCCGGACGCAGGTGCGCGGAGATGATCAACTGGTTGTCGAAGCCGACGACGGCGACGTGGCCGGGAATGGAGTGGCCGCGTTCCCTAATCGCGTCGTACGCCCCCATCGCCATCCGGTCGGTGCAGCAGAAGATGGCCGTCGGCCGCTGCGGCAGGTCGAGCAGCTTCGCCGCCGATTCGTAGCCGCCGGCCGAGGTCGCGGACGCGTGCGTGATGAGCGCGGGATCGGGCGCGATGCCCGCCTCGTCGAGGGCCCGTATGTAGCCGGCCAGCCTGCCCTGCGCCGCCGCCGTGTGAGCCTCCAGGTTGGCAATGCCGATCCGCCGGTGCCCGGCGTCCAGCAGCCGTCGCGTGGCGACGTAGCCGCCGCCTTCTTCGTCCGGGAGCACCGCCGGCAGGCGCCGGTCCGCGTCGAAGCAGTGCAGCAGCACGGTCGGAAGCTCGGATGCGGCTGCCGGCACGGTCATGGCTTGATGCGCGCCGGATGCGAAGATCAGCCCCTCCACCCGCTGTTCCAGCAGTCGCTCTACCGCCAGCGCTTCCATCTCGGGACGCCCCTCGCTGGCCGCGATCATCAAAAACATCCCGGTGTTCCACGCCTGGTCCTGCGCACCCCGGACCGCCTCCGGTCCAAACGAGCTGGTCACGAGCTCGGTCACCATCCCCAGCAGGCCGGATCGGCGCGCGGCGAGAGCTCGCGCCCCGGCATTCGGCCGATAGCCGAGGTCGCGGGCAGCCTGGATGATCCGCTGCCGGGTTTCGGCGGACACCCTGGTGTCGCGACGGTTGTTCAGCACGAACGACACCGCCGCGCGAGACACCCCGACATGGCGGGCGATGTCTTCCATCCGCGCGCCTCGATCAGACTGCTTCTCCACCACACCTCCCGCACTTGCTGCCGCCAGCTTGCCATACCTTGATTACGCGCGTTACCTTGTGGCCCACGCCGTTTGGCGATCCGCTGCTCAGGATGGTCACGACGCATCTACAGACTCCGAGGCCGAGGAGGGCTGACTGTCGTGAAGGATCGTGGGTCAAGGGGGCGATTCGCGCCGATTTATCGTCGCATTGTTGGCTGTCGTCCTGCTGCCGATCAGTTCGGTGCGAAGGCCGCCGGTGACCCCAATCGGTCGACCGATCACGACACGGCCGCGACGAACTTCATGAACGATCCGATTGGCCTGATCTACCACGCCGGCAGCCATCACACCTACTACAAATACAACCCGTACGGCACGACCGCGGGCAAAGGTTCCTGGGGCTCTGCGAGCTCCACCGATCCACCGGCGGCGCCATGAGCGCCCACAACGGCGGGGCGCGATCTGCAGATCGTTCGTGGCGGAACGCATTGGACTACATCGCGGTCGACGGACGATGTATTTCGGCCCTAGAAGTATCCGATTTCTGTTCTGTGCTCTACCTCGCTGAGAGAGTCCACGTCGTGGGCCGGGGAGGAAGCAAATTTGCTGCAAACAGGTTGGCCACGCAGCTGACTACGCTCAATTACCCCGTGCAGGTCGACGGACTAGGGACTGTCGAGGCTACCGACACGGTGGTTGCGATCTGCGGGCCAGACTTCCGGGACCGGCAGTCCGTGGCGGATGTGATGCCTCGGCCGGCAGCCGACATAGGAGCCGTCCTGCTCGCCATCGCCGCCGATGACGGCTCATCTTTTCCGAGGCTCGCGGATGCCGTCATCACGATCCCTCTGCCCCGACCGCGGGGGCGGATGGAGGACGACCAGCCGGCCTGCGTGCTTTTCGAGCTTTTGGTCTCGCTGACCGTGGACGTCATCGGGCGGGATCTAGCCGGACGGATCAGCAGCAACGTCTACCCGATTGCGGCCCACCAGCTGCGGGCAACCGGCGACAATGCCGACATCGCTGCGTCACAAAGCCCGACTGAGCTCTCATCGCCGACTCAAGCGGCGCAAAGCAGATGACAGGGAATGGTCGTGACACCCCCGCCACGACCTCACCGATGAACGCTCGAAGCTGGTGGCGGCGCAAACCGTTCGGCGGCCCAGGCGTTCAGCAATCGATCGAGGAGATCGCATGCGCAGATCCGCAGACCACGACGACGTGACTTCACCACTCTCGGCTCGTCGGGCCTTCCGGGCCCTGATCCTGGCGCTGGCGCTGGCGCTGGCGGTGCTGGTAGCGCCGCCGTCAAGCCGGTCGATCGCCGCACCGCGCGACGCCGTCCCGGCCACGTACGACCAGGACTATCGGCCGCAGTTCCACTATTCCGCCCAGAAGAATTGGCTGAACGATCCCAACGGACTGGTCTACTACAAGGGCGTTTACCACCTCTTCTACCAGTACAACCCGCAGGGCAGCCAGTGGGGCAACATGAGCTGGGGCCACGCCACGTCGAAGGACTTGGTGCACTGGGACGAGCAGCCTGTCGCCATCCCGCAGACCTTCAACTCCGAGGGTCAGTCGATTGAAGACATCTTCTCCGGATCGGCAGTCGTCGACACCAACAACACCAGCGGGTTCGGCACGAAGGCGAACCCGCCCATGGTGGCGATCTACACCAGCGCCTACACCGGTGCTCACCCGACCCTGGCCGGGCGTCAGGCGCAGTCGCTCGCTTACAGCCTGGATGAGGGACAGACCTGGACCAAATACAGCGGCAACCCGGTGTTGGACATCAACTCCAGGGAGTTCCGCGATCCCAAGGTGTTCTGGTACGCACCGGCCAAAGAATGGCGGATGGTGGTCGTCCGCGCCGTCGAGCGCAAGGCCGACATCTACGGCTCGCCTAACCTGAAGGACTGGACCCACCTCAGCGAGTTCGGCCCGGCCGGGGCTGTGGGCGGTGTCTGGGAATGCCCGGACCTCTTCCCGCTGGCGGTGGACGGCGACCCCTCGAATGTGAAGTGGGTGATGGTGATCAACCTGAACCCCGGGTCGATCGCCGGGGGATCGGGAGGTCAGTACTTCGTCGGTGACTTCGACGGCACAACGTTCACCTCCGACGAACCCGCGACCTACACCCCGCCCGCTGGCACCGTCCTCCAGGACTTCGAGGCCGCCACCTTCGGTTCCTGGACCACCACCGGAACCGCCTTCGGACCTGGGCCGGCCGCCGGCGGAATCGACGGGCAGCAGGCCGTCACGGGTTATGAAGGCCAGCAGCTGGCGAACAGCTTCCACAACGGGGACGGCACCGTCGGGACTTTGACGTCACCGGACTTCACGGTGAACCAGTCGTACCTCAACTTCCTGATCGGCGGCGGAAACCACCCGAATGTCCCCGGCACTCAGCTCAGCAGCGAGCCGCCGGAGGGCACGTTGCTCTTCGAAGGCTTCGAATTCCCCGACGATACGAACCTCGCGGAGGCCGGTTGGACGTTGACCGGTGACTTCCTGCCGGACCGCAACCCGTCGACATCCGGCGGTGAGGGCTATATCGGGCGGAAGCGGCTCAACACCTGGGAAGGCGGCCCGCTGGGCGACGATAACCAGGGCACGCTGAGCTCACCCGCGTTCGAAATCACTGACAACTATCTGAACTTCCTGCTGGGCGGTGGAGGCCGGAGCGACGGGTCACTCCAAGCCGAGCTCGTGGTCGACGGTCAGGTCGTCAAGACCGCGACCGGCTCGAACGACGGCATCCTCAACTGGAAGAACTGGGACGTCAGTGCCTACCGAGGCCAAGAAGCGGTGCTCCGCATCAAGGACCAGGCCACCGGCGGGTGGGGACACTTAACCTTCGACCACCCGGTGCTCGGGCCTATCGCCGCGCTGCCTCGCAGTGTTGAGACCACCGTCAACCTGGTTGTCGACGGACAGATCGTCCGCACCGCCACCGGCTCCGACAGCGAAACCCTGGACTGGGTCGGCTGGGATCTCCGCGATCTGGAAGGTGAGCGGGCTCGAATCCAGATCATCGACAACAACACCGGTGGTTGGGGACATGTGCTGGCCGATCAATTCACCTTCGCGAACGCTCCGGCCCAGTCAGCAACCCAACGGGCCAATTGGTTGGATTACGGCCGGGACTTCTACGCTGGTGTGACGTTTAACAACGTGCCGAAGAACCGGCGCATCATGATCGCCTGGATGAACAACTGGCAATACGCCCAGGACATCCCCACCCATCCCTGGCGGAGCGCCATGTCGGTACCCCGGGAGCTGAATCTGAAAAGGATCGCCGGCAAGACCGAGCTGGTCGCGACACCAGTCCGGCAATTGCAGGCACTGCGGCAGGAAAGGCCCTTCCAGACCCGCAGCCAGCGGCTGCTGGAAGGGGCCACCACCCTGCGAGGCTCTGGAGCTCGCGGGGACACCGTGGAGATCCAGGCTGAATTCCGGGCCCGAGACGCCGACAAGTTCGGGGTCCAGGTCCGGGTCGGCAACGGCCAACGCACCGTGATCGGCTACGACGTCGACCGAGGAGCCGTCTACGTCGATCGCACCAGGTCCGGCAACGTCGGCTTCAACGCCACATTCCCCAGCGTGGAATACGCACCTCTACGGGTGAGGAACGGCAAAGTCACACTGCGGATACTGGTTGACCGATCCTCCGTCGAGGTCTTCGCCGACCGCGGCCAACGGACCATCACCGACCAGATCTTCCCCGACCGCAACAGCCAAGCCATTCGAGTCTTCAGCAACGGCGGCCGCGCCCAACTGCAAAAGATCACCATCTGGCAACTCCGATCAATCTGGAAGTCGTAGCCGTAGCGATGCCGGTCCCGGTCATGGACCGGGACCGGCTCGCGACCTAGCTGGGCAGATTTGGACGTGGTGACACCCTGGCTCGGCTGAGGGTGTGGGGAGGGCAGGCCCTCCGCGGCGAGGATGAGAGCGACCAAACAACTCATCTGGAGCCAACGAGAAGGAGCCCTGCATCTACGAACACGTGCTGGTCGAGGCCAAGATCGAAATGCCGAGCCCTGGAGAATTACTACGCCCAAAAACTACGCCCACTCCGGGAAAAAGCGCCATAAATGGTCCTGGACAGTCCTGAACGCTATCGGGCCGAATATGGGCCCCACTGGGGCAGACACACGTACAAGCTGGGTGTTGCTGGACCTCTCTGGACCCCTTGTACTGTCTTGTAAACAGGTGGTTGGGGGTTCGAGTCCCCCCGCCAGCTCGAACACCCCGACCTCACTCCCACCACACCGAGGCAGGAACGATGCAACCAACCCAACAAGCCAGGGCTCCGGAGACGCAGCCTTTCGGCCGCGAGGCGTTTGGCCCGAGCGACGGAACGACCCTGCGCTGGCTGGGGATGGCCGGGTTCCTGATCAACAGCCGCGGCACGACGATCATGGTCGACCCCCTCCTCGAGGGGTTCGACATGCCGATCATGATCGACATGCCGATTGCGGCGAGCGACGTTCCCGAGCTGGACGCCATCCTGATCACCCACAGCGACAACGACCACTACAGCGTTCCGACCTGCCGCGCCTTGGCCCCGATCACCCGTGCGTACCACTCGACGGGTTACGTGGCCTCTCTGATGCAGAGCGAGCGGTGGCCGGCTCACGGCCATGCGATCGGACACACGGTAGAGGTCGGTCCGGTGCGCGTCGAGCTGACCCCGGCCGACCACGCGTGGCAGAACGCTTCCCCGGGCGCGAGTGACCGCGTCTTTCAACCCGAGGACGCCTGCGGATTCTGGATCGAGACGCCCGACGGCAGCGTCTGGGCCCCGGGTGATTCACGCCTGATCCCGGATCACCACCTGCGGATGCCGGTTGCCGATGCGCTGCTGTTCGACTTCTCGGACAGCGAGTGGCACTTCGGGCTCGAAGGGGCGGCGAGGATGGCCAACGCCTACCCCAAGACGCCGCTCCTGCTCCACCACTGGGGGTGTGTCGACGCCCCAGACTTCGCCCCATTCAACGGCGACCCGGCCTCGCTCCCCGACCTGGTCGAAAATCCCGAGCGCATCGTCGTCCTCGCCCCGGGCGAGCCCTACGTACTCCGCCGCCTGGCGTAGGCCCGTAGGAGGACGTGCCGAAGGAAGCTCAGAGCCAAGGGGCACCGTCGCAGTCGTCTGCGCGATGCGAACGTCGGGCATCATCGCGGCATGGCGAACCTGGGCGATGTCGTCCTCCTCACCGGGCCGATGGGCAGCGGCAAGTCGACGCTCGCGCAGTACCTGGCCCAGCAGCTCGGATGGGAAAGCGTCAGCGAGGACACCTATTGGGCCGAGCACGGCTGGGGCTCGGGGGACCAGAAGCCCGGAACAGGAGCAGGTGGTCCAGCGCCAGGTCATCGACCACTTACTGACGGTCTGCCGGTCTGGCCGGAGCGTTGTGCTGGAGTTCATCCTCTATTCCCAATCACCGAACCCCTTGAGTGCATATCTGCGCGCCTGCAGCGACCACTCCATGACCTGCCGGGTGATCGTGCTCAAACCCTCGATCCCTGAGATCCTGCGAAGGATCGAGGCCCGAGGCCGACCGGGAGACCTCCGACGGCTGCCGGAACTCCGGCACGACATCGAGCACCAGGTGCGGGTCCTGGAATCGGACACCTTCCGGTCCTACCGGGTCATCGACACCACCGACCTCCCGGTCGAGGCGGTGTACCGGATCTGCCTGGACGTGATTGGCGCTGCACGTCACCCGGAGGGCCCTGCACCAGAAGAATCATCTGGTGGCCTCGATGAGACCACCAGATGATTCGCCTACTGACAGATTCAGCGACGCGCCCGCACCGCCGCCATCGGGACGAGGAAGGCGATGACCAGGCCGATCACCAGGTTGAGCCCGGCCAGGGCGGCCTGTGAGACGAGGCCCACCGGCACGGTGAACGGAAGCAGTACCGCCAGGGCAGTGCCGACCGCGGCCAGCGCGCCGTAGTAGGTCGTCGGGTGCGGAGCGATGTGGAGCATCAGGTTGTAGAGCGCGGACGCGCCGATCACGATGGCCGCCGTCACCAACGCGTACGCCGTCACATCGAGCGGATGGCTGCTCGACACCAGTACCGGTATGTTCAACACGCTGCGGATCAACAGCAGCCCGACCAGGGCGGCCATGGCCGCGATGGCGCTGGTCAAGCCGGCGCCGACCCAGAACCGAACCTGGTCGATGCCGGCCCGGTAGTTGGCGGTTCTCGCGATGGGTGCCGTGGCGGCGAGGTCCGTGCTGGTCGGCGTCACCGTGCCCGCGGATCCGCCGTGGTAGCCGCGGGACTCGTTGATCATGGTGCTCATACTGCTCACTTCTTTCGATCTGTTCGCGTCGGCCCTGTGCCGGCGACATCTCTACGGTCGCATCGACCACGTCGCCCGCCCATCGATCGATCGGCCGGTGTACCGGTCGACTCCGGTGTCCACCGATCGGGGGATCAAACCTCAGCCGTTTGATCGGCTGATCGGCCGACCCTCGCACCGTCGCTCTGCCGGGATAGTTGAACTGTCGGCGGGAATCAGATCCGCCAGGATCGGATGATCAAGGAGTCAGGTGATGATGAACAGCAAGATCAGCAGCGATACGGGGGTCTCGGTGGTGGTCATGATGATCTTCAGCCTGGTGACCATGGGCGGCATGTTGGCCGCGATGGCGACTTCGCGTTATCCTCCCGCCGGCATCAGTCCGATGGGCGGCTGAGAGGGGATCAGCCCACCATCGCCGGTGGCGCGCCGTGGGGACGGCGGGCCAGCACGGTAGGCCAGCCGTGGGGGACGGAAGGCCAGTCAGGGTAAGCCAGCTGATCAGGGGACAGCTGACATCGGGGAGCGGTCCGTCGAAGGGGAACGACGGGCCGGCACCAAGCAGGCCAGTCGACGGGGGACGGCGGGCCGGCAGCAGGCGGGCGGGGGTCGCGGGGGGCGACACCTCGCCCGTTCTGTGTCTGCACTTTCAGACCGGGACCGGCTGGATGATCGCGGGGAGGTCGACGTCGACCACCGTGCCGTGCGGCTGGCCGTCGGAGAACCGGAGGTGGCCGCCGGCCGCCTCGACGCGGATCCGGTGCGAAGCCACGCCCAGGTGCTTGGCGGCCAGCCGTCGATCAAGATCGACACCGGCCATCCCCTTGCCGTTGTCGCTGACCCGCAGCCGGGCCGTCTGGCCGTCCAGCGCGAGACTCACCGCCGCTCGATCGGCTTCGGCGTGCTTGACGACATTGGTGATCAGCTCCCGAGCGGTGTTCAGCAGCAGTGCGTCGGCCGAAGTTCGCGTCGTGGTCGGCCACCGGTCGACATCGAGATCCACGATCAGGTCGCCGCGGCCCTCTGCGGTGGTCGCGACGTCTCGGAGCGCCGCCGCGAGGCCCGCCGACTCGACCACCGCGGGATGCAGTTGGGCCATCGTCGACCGCAGCAGGCGAGACGATTCGGCCAGCGCGAAATCGATCCGGTCCCAGGACTCCGAGCTGCCGGGATCCTCCCGGACGTCCTCGAGATCCTGCCGCGCCGCCAGCACGTACTGCAACGCTCCGTCGTGCAGCACCTCGGCCAGGTCCCGCTGCTCCCGTTCCTCGACCGTCAACAGCTCCCCGACCAGCTCGGCGCGCTCGCCGGCCAGCTGTCCGATGGTCAGCACCCGGGAGCGCTGCAGACGAGACAGCAGTACGCAGCCGACTCCGACACCCGCCAGCAGTGCGGTCCGGAGAATGGGTGAGGAGATGGGCTCGATCTCGGTTTCGCGAGTGATCAGGCTCGCCACCAGGTAGACCACGACCGTCGGCCCGAGCGCCGCCGCGCAGACCCACGGGCTCAGCTGGGTGGCGGCGATCACCGGAAGCAGGAAGAAGCCGTTGATCAACAGGTACGCCGTCCACGACAGCGGATCGGCGTCGGCGGCGACCAGCGTCACCGCCGCGATCGCCACCACATCGACGAGGACGGCGAGCCAGACGTAGCGCAGCATCCTGCGGCCGCCGACCTTGACGAGGACCCCGGCGACCACACTCCAGATCCCGTACAGCGCGACGATCACCCAACAGAGGGCTTGACCCTCGAGCGGCGGCTCGAAGACGAGTACTGCGGCCAGGAAGACAAGCAGAACCAGCCGCAGCAGCCGTTGCACCCGGGCCCCGCGATAGGCGTGATCGATGATCACGTCACCGATCTGGGGTTGTCGCGCCAGCTCGACCAGGGTCAGTGGCCGGCGGGCATCGGGCACGGCCGTGGTTCCTCTCGGGTGATCATTCTCGGGTGCTCATTCGACCAGACCGCGGCGCATGCCTTCAGCGACCGCGGCGGCTCGGTCGGAGACGCCGAGCTTCTCGTACAACCGTTGGGTATGGGTCTTGACCGTGCTTGCGCCGAGGAACAGTTCGGCGGCGAGTTGGGGGATGGACAGACCGCGGGCGAAACCCTGCAACACCTGCTGCTCCCGTTCGCTCAAGGCGACGCCGGGACCCGCGGCCCGCATCCGGATCTGGTCGGCGAGGCCGACGGCCAGCTCGGGCGGCACCACGGTCCCGCCCCGGGCCACCCGCAGGACGGCGTCGACGATCTCGGCCCGCCGCGCATCCTTGGCCAGGTAACCCTTGGCGCCCAGTTCCAGCGCCCGATAGACCAAAGCGCTGTCGGTCAGGGCGGACAGCAGCAGGGCCTTGGTGGGCAGCCCGTCCCGGACGATCGCCTGCACGATCGCCAGGCCGTCGAGATCCGGCATCTGATAATCCAGCACGGCCACGTCCGGCTGTTCCCGGCGGATCAGCTCCAGTCCCTCGTGGCCGCCCTCGGCCTCGCCCACGACATCGATATAGCCGCTCTGGCGCAGGCCCCGAGTCAACCCGTCCCGGAAGAAGGGGTGATCATCGACGATGACCACCGTGGCCTTCACCGCCCCGGTGCTGCGGCCGGCCGGTGCGGAGTCACCGCCGACCGATCGGTTCCGTCCCGACGACTCCGCGTCCACGCCGGACCCCTTCCGGAGGCTGTCAATTGACCGCGCCGAATTTACGACGGCAGGAGAATCGTAATCTCATCGACCGATCTCGGCCACGACAACCGCAGCTGCCAGGCTGGGGGGATGGTCGAGATCAGCTATGTGCAGGGAGACATCACCGAACAACACGTCGACGCGATCGTCAACGCGGCCAACTCGAGCCTGCTGGGCGGCGGCGGCGTGGACGGGGCCATCCACCGCCGGGGCGGCAGCGAGATCCTGGCCCAGTGCCGGAAGATCCGCGAGCACGACCATCCCGACGGTCTCCCGGTCGGGCAGGCCGTCGCCACCACCGCCGGGCGGCTGCCGGCCCGGTGGGTCATCCATACGGTCGGTCCGACCTGGGCGAAAACCAAGGACAAGTCGCCGCTGCTCACTTCGTGCTATGTCAATTCGCTCGCCGTCGCCGACCGGCTCGGTGCGGAGACGGTCGCGTTCCCGGCCATCTCGACCGGGGTGTACCACTGGCCGATGGACGACGCCGCGCGGATCGCCAACGAGGCTGTCCGCGGCGCCGAGACAGCGGTCCGGGAGGTGGTGTTCGTTCTGTTCGACCGGGCGGCGTACGACACCTTTCGCAGAGCAGGCTGACCCGAATTCAGGTGCCGACCAGGGTCGGCCAGGCCTTGTCCACCGTGTCGGTGTCCATAACCATGGAAGCCATGCGCACGCTGCTCAACGTCATCTGGTTCATCTTCAGCGGTTTCTGGCTGTGGATCGCCTACATGCTGGCCGGGGTCATCTGTTGCGTCCTGATCGTCACCATTCCCTTCGGCATCGCCTCCTTCCGGCTGGCGAACTACGCCGCCTGGCCGTTCGGTCGGGAGGTGATCGAGCGACCTACGTCGGGTCTGTTGGCTCTGCTCGGAAACATCATCTGGTTGATCGTCGCCGGCTGGTGGATCGCACTCACCCACATCGTCACGGGAATCGCCTTGTGCATCACCATCATCGGCATCCCGATGGCCATCGCGAACTTCAAGCTGATCCCGATCGCCCTGATGCCGCTCGGCAAGGAGATCGTGCCGAAGCCCTGACCCTTCGACAGGCTCGGGGCACCAGCGCCTAGCTCAGGGCACCTTCGGCCTGGCCCGTTCGAACGCCGCGATGGCGCGGTCCAGGTCCTCTCGGGTGTGAGCGGCCGACATCTGGGTGCGGATCCGAGCCTTTCCGCGCGGTACCACCGGGAACGAGAAGGCCCGTACGTAGATCCCGTCCGCCAGCAGCCGGTCGGCCATGGCCGCCGCCTCGACCGCGTCCCCGATCATCACCGGCACGATCGCGTGGTCGGATTCCGGGATGTCGAAGCCGCGCGCGGTCATCTCCCGACGGAAGTAGGCGGTGTTGTCCCGCAGCGCCGCCAGCAGATCGCCGGAGGATTCCAGCAGATCCAACGTGGCGATGCCGGCCGCCGCGATGGAGGGGGCCAACGAGTTCGAAAACAGGTACGGCCGGGAACGCTGCCGCAGCATGTCCACCATCTCCGAGCGCGCAGCCGTGTAGCCGCCCGATGCCCCACCCAGCGCCTTGCCCAGGGTCCCGGTGACCACGTCCACCCGGTCCCGGACGCCGAACAGTTCCGGGGTACCGGCTCCGGTCGGCCCCACGAAACCGACGGCATGCGAGTCGTCGACCATGACCAATGCGTCGTGGGCGTCGGCCAGCTCGACGATGCGGTCGAGCGGGGCGACGAAGCCGTCCATCGAGAACACCCCGTCGGTGGCGATCATCCGGTACCGCGCCCCGGCCGCCGCCTCCAGCTGGGCCTCCAGATCGGCCATGTCCCGGTTCCGGTACCGGTAACGGGCCGCCTTGCACAGCCGCACGCCGTCGATGATGCTGGCGTGATTCAGCTCGTCGGAGATGATCGCGTCCTCCGGGCCGAGCAGGGTCTCGAACAGGCCGGCGTTGGCGTCGAAGCAGGACCCGTACAAGATCACGTCCTCGGTGCCGAGGAACTCGGCCAGCCGACCCTCCAGCTCCTTGTGGATCTCGGCGGTACCGCAGATGAAGCGCACCGACGCCATCCCGAAACCCCACCGATCCAGGGCCTGCTGGGCCGCGGTGATCATGGCCGGATGATCGGCCAGCCCGAGATAGTTGTTGGCGCAGAGGTTCAGCACCGACTCGTCGGCGACCCCGATCTCCGCGGCCTGCGGGGTGGTCAGCACGGACTCGTACTTGTACAACCCCTCGGTCTTCAGCTGCTCCAGATCGGTCCGCAGCTGGTCCTTGATCACGCCGTACATGTCATCCCCTCCTGATGATCAGACATCGTCCCAGATCATGATCACTTTGCCGGAGTGCCCGTCGCGGGCGGTGGCGAACGCCGCGACGTGGTCGCGGTAGGAGAACCGGTCGGTGATCACCCCGGAGATGTCGAGGCCGCCCTGGACCAGCACCGACATCGCGTACCAGGTCTCGAACATCTCCCGGCCGTAGATTCCCTTGATGGTCAGCATGTTCAGCACCACCGTGGCGAAGTCGACGCTGACCTCCTCGGCCGGAAGGCCGAGCATCGCGATCCGGCCGCCGTGCGTCATCTGGCTGATCATGTCCCGCAGCGCCGCCGGGCTGCCGGACATCTCCAACCCGACGTCGAAGCCCTCGCGCATGCCGAGCTCGCGTTGCGCCTCGGCGAGGCTGGTCCGGGTGATGTCCACCGCCATGGTGACCCCCAGGAGCTCGGCCAGCGCGAGCCGCTCCTGGCTCACGTCGGTGATCACCACGTGTCGGGCCCCGGCGTGCTTGCACACCATCGCGGCCATGATCCCGATCGGGCCGGCTCCGGTGACCAGCACGTCCTCGCCCAACATCGGAAAGGCCAGGGCGGTGTGGACGGCGTTGCCGAAGGGATCGAAGATCGCCGCCACGTCGCTGGGCACGGGATCCTTGTGCACCCAGACGTTCCCCGCCGGCAGCGCGACGTACTCGGCGAACGCTCCGTCGAGTTGCACGCCGATGGCCCGGGTGTGGATGCACAGATGCCGGCGGCCCGCGCGGCAGTTGCGGCACCGCCCGCAGACCACGTGGCCCTCGCCGCTGACCCGGTCCCCGATCGCCACCTCGGTCACCGAGGAGCCGACGTCGGCCACTACGCCGGAGAACTCGTGGCCGACCGTGACCGGCACCGCGACCGCCTTCTGGGCCCAGGCGTCCCAGGCGTCGATGTGCAGGTCGGTCCCGCAGATGCCGGTGGCGGAGACCTTCACCAGGACGTCACTGGGACCGATCTGCGGAACGGCGATGTCGACCAGTTCCAGGCCCGCGACCGGCGCCGACTTCACCAACGCCAGCACGTGTCTCCCCTCCGTTGCCCACCCTCAGCCTCGCTTCCGAACTCACCCTACGGCGCTGCCCTGCACCGAGTTGTAACCCGCAAGACACGCGCCCGTCACGGCGTGTCCTCACCATGGGAAGTGATCTCCTCGCGCAGACTGAGGGCAGATGTTCGGGCGCCCTGCCGGGTATGAGCCGGCAGGGTGTTCTTGTGGTCAGCGCGGTTACGCCCGGCGGCGCGACGCGCTCCAACTCAGCAACTTCCCGGCCGTACCGGTATTGATCACGCGATCTTCGGTGACAGCACACTCGGCGGCGCGGTCGCAGCCGATGTACTGCCAGTCGAGCTGACTCGGTGCGTGTGCATCGGTATCGATGGAGAAACGGCAGCCGATATCGACGGCCAGCTTGAGCAGATCGCGCGGCGGGTCTTTGCGCTCCGGTCGGGAGTTGATCTCGACGGCGACGTCGTGATCGCGGCAGGCAGCAAAGACGGCTGCCTGGTCGAATTCCGACGGCGGACGTCCGCGGCCGACGACGATGCGACCGGTGCAGTGTCCCAGGATGTCCATGTTCGGGTCTTGGATGGCCGCGAGCATGCGCTTCGTCAGCACGTCGCGCTGTGAACGCAGTTTGGAGTGGACGCTCGCGACGACGATGTCGAGCGCCTCGAGCACGTCTGGGGTCTGATCAAGGGTTCCATCCTCGTTGATGTCGACTTCTATGCCGCTGAGAACACGAAACGGTGGTGCTCCCGCCTCTGCTTCAGCGGCGAGTTGACCGTTGACGCCCTCAATCTCAACGAGTTGTCGCGTCAGGCGCTCGGTCGTGAGCCCGTTGGCAATGGTGAGGTTGGGGGAGTGATCGGTCATGACGATGTACTCGTGACCCACCGAGCGCGCAGCGTGGGCCATCTCGATGATGGAACTGCCGCCATCGGACCAGAGCGAGTGTGTGTGACAGTCACCTCGCAGCGCGCTTCGGAGCGCATCGCCGGCATCAGCAAACGGTTGCGGCTCGGCTTCCAAGTTGGCGAGGTAGGCGGGGACGTCACCCGCCCGAGCTTCCATGATTGCGGCCTCTGTCGCTGCACCGATTCCGGTCAGGGAACGAAGCTGCCCGGTGGCGGCGAGGCGTTCCAGGTCGCCGGGTTGGAGCCCGGAGATGGTCTCGGCCGCGCGACGGAATGCTGCGACGCGATACGTCGGCGCCTGCGATCGCTCCAGCAGGAGCGCGATTCGCTTCAACGCCTGCACCGGGTCCATGAGGTCTGAGCCTAGGGAGTGCTGCAGGTATCGCGTCCCCGCGCGGATCCGGAGTTCGTGGGAGGACAATGACGGGGTGACGGTCAGCGTGTTCGACCTCTTCAGCATCGGCATCGGCCCTTCCAGCTCGCATACGGTCGGCCCGATGCGGGCCGCCCGGATGTTCGTTACCGGGTTGGACGACGCCGTCCTGGACCGGGTCACCCGTGTCAGCGCTGAGCTCTTCGGTTCGCTGGGAGCGACCGGGCACGGTCACGGCAGCTACAACGCGGTGCTGTGGGGTCTCGAGGGTGAGGACCCGGACACGGTCGACACCAAGCTCGGTCCGCTGCGCGCCGCCGAAGTCTGCGAAAGCGGCCGGATCAAGCTCGCGGGCCGGCACCAGATCGCGTTCCATCCCGACGCCGACCTGGTGCTGCACCGCCGCCGCTCCTTGCCGTACCACCCGAACGGGATGGTCTTCACCGCCTGGAGCGACGATGCGGTGGTGGCCGAACGTACCTACTACTCGATCGGCGGCGGGTTCGTCGTCGGCAGTGACACCGAGGGTCATCCGGTGGTGGTCCCCGATGCGACGCCGGTTCCCTACCCGTTCAGCACCGGCCGGGAACTGCTGGACCGCTGCCACCAGATCGACGGCCGGATCTCCGATGTCGCGCTGGCCAACGAGTGCGCCCGCCGCTCGGAGGAGGAGGTCCGGGCCGGTCTGCTGCGGATCTGGGCCGTCATGACCGAATGCGTCCAGAACGGATGTGCTGCCACCGGGACCCTGCCGGGCGGGCTCAAGGTGCGCCGCCGGGCCGCCGAACTCAACGCCCGGCTGATCAACGACGCCGGGCGCTTCCGGAACCAGGTCGATCCGCTCGCGGCCATGGACTGGGTGACCCTCTGGGCGCTGGCGGTCAACGAGGAGAACGCGTCCGGCGGTCGGGTGGTCACTGCGCCGACGAACGGGGCGGCGGGGATCATCCCGGCGGTGCTGCACTACGCCGTCCAGTTCGTACCGCACGTCGACGACGACGCCATCGTCCGCTTCCTCCTGGTGGCCGGGGCGCTCGGATCCATCTACCAGCAGACGGCCTCGATCTCCGGGGCCGAGGTCGGCTGCCAGGGCGAGGTCGGCACCGCCTGCTCGATGGCGGCCGGAGCGCTGGCGGAACTCATCGGCGGCACCCCGGAGCAGGTGGAGAACGCGGCCGAGATCGGGATGGAGCACCACCTCGGGCTCACCTGCGATCCGGTGGGCGGTCTGGTCCAGATCCCGTGCATCGAACGCAACGCGGTGGCCTCGGTCAAGGCGATCACGGCCGCGCGGCTGGCCCTGTACGGAGACGGCCGGCACACCGTCAGCCTCGACCAGGTGATCAAGACCATGATGGAGACCGGGGCCGACATGAAGGTCAAATACAAGGAGACCGCCCGCGGCGGCCTTGCGGTGAACATCGTCGAGTGCTGAGCTGCATTGCGAGCGTCGGGCGCGAGCAACACTAGACGGCGAGCTGCATCTCGAGCAGCTGATAGGTGCAGACCCCGCTGACGATGGCCGGATCTTCGTCGACGATGGCCCGGGCGGCGGCCTCGTCCTCCACGTCCACGATGGCGAGGCCCCAGACCCCGGCCGGATCGAGCACCGGACCGTACGCCACGGCGGTGCCCTGCTGAGGAAGGTCCATCCAGTAGCCGCCGTGGTTGTCCATCACCTCGGCCTCAACGGGCGACATGTCGAGGTGGTAGGTCGAGCGCGGCGGCAGCAGGCGGTAGAGGTAGGCCATGGCCCAGTGTGGCGTCGAGGACGTGGGTGGAGGCTGATCGCTTCCGAGACCCGGCCAGGCCGCAGCGCCGACCACGACATGATGGAGACCGGGGCCGACCTGAGGGTCAGAGACAAGGAGACCGGGCCCGAGCATCATGGGCCCTTCGACAGGGTCGAGGTGCCCAGCTCTCCAGGGTTTGACGCAAGACCACCACGCACGATCGGAAAGCGCGTTCTTGATCGTTTCACTCACCGTGAATGGTGGTTTCGCGTCAAAGTGCGGCGGTCTCGTCCTCCTTGGCTGTGTCTTCAGGGGGTGGGTGCGACGATCCTGGCCCGCCGATCAGCTGTCCCAACGTGGGAGGTCAGCATGGGTGCCGGTGACCACGGAGGGGACCAGCCGGACGGCGTGCCAGTCACGAAACGGTCCGATCAGACGCAGGCCGGGCCGGAGGTCCTGTACGTCGGCCGCCCGGGCTCCGGTCGCAGCCTCCCGGTCGGCGAGCCTCGACCGACTCGGCTGAGGGGTTCGGGCCGGGCGGCGGTAAAGCTCGTGACCGCGGCGTTGGCCGGGGCATTGATCGTGGATCGGATCCGACGATTTGGCCTTCCTGTCGATCCGCACCCTCACTCCCACCCAGATCCGGCCGGACAGTGAGACCGCCTTGGTCGCGCTCCAATCGGAGATCAACTTGCGGGTCGACTCAACCACCTACCGGCACAAGGCTCAGCACACCGAAGTCTGGGAGTACCGAAACGATCGCTGGCAGGCGGTCTGGGGCCAGATCACCGCCGTCGGCGGGTTCCCACCACCCGGTGAATAAAACCTCCTGGCAGGCGCAGGGCGGCGGGATGACAGCATGCACGGGTGAAACGCACCGTCTCCAGCCAGCTCGAGCTGACCCTCTCGGGGCCGACGCAATTGATCTTCAACGTGGCGGCCGCCGCCGGAACGCCGCTGGCCAGTGAGTCGATCTCGGTGCTGGTCGATGGTGCGAGGGTCGAGGCGGAGGAGATCACCGACTACCAGGGCACGCGTCTGCATCGCGTACGAGCCGCCGGAAACACAGCTGTCCTCGACTACCGGGCGGTGGTCGACGGGCTCGCAGACCCGGCCGCGGTGAACGAAATCGACAAGGTCGTCTTCCTGCGGCCGAGCCGATACTGCGAGTCCGACAGCCTGGGACCCACCGCAGCCGGCGAGTTCGCCGGCCTCCACGGGCACGACCTGCTGGAGGCCGTCGTCGGGTGGGTCAACCAGAAACTCACCTACGTCACCGGTTCCAGTCTGCCGACCGACGGTGCCGTCCGTACGCTCCTGGGACGGCAGGGGGTGTGCCGGGACTTCGCCCATCTGTGCATCGCCCTGCTGCGATCGCTCAACGTGCCGGCGCGGATGGCGGCGGTCTACGCCCCCGGGTTGAGCCCGATGGAGATGCACGCGGTCGCCGAGGCGCTCGTCGACGACCGGTGGTGGGTGGTGGACGCCACCCGGCTGGCCCCTCGGCAGAGCCTGTTGCGGGTCGCCACGGGTCGTGACGCCGCCGATACGGCCTTCCTCACCAACTACGGTCCGGCCACGCAACTCGACACCCTCGAGGTCACGGCGGTCGTCGACGAGTTCGCCCTCGACGATGCGGAGACGCTCACCGAATTGCGCTGAGCACGGGCCGTGTTAGTCCACCCGAGCTGGGAAGCGTACGGCCGGCCGATGCCAGCCAAGGGGTGCGTTCTTGCTGAGACCGGCTCGGCATGCGAGTCTTAGCCCGTTATTTCCACTACGGATCGTCGGGCACGTACCTGCCCGTGGAAAGGAAGTGTGGCGTGGCCACAGTCAGTTTCAGTGACGCAACTCGCGTCTACCCGGGTGCAGATCACCCATCCGTCGACAAACTCAATCTGGACATCGCAGACGGCGAATTCATGGTCTTGGTCGGACCCTCCGGGTGCGGCAAGTCCACCTCGCTCCGGATGCTCGCCGGGCTGGAAGAGGTCAACTCCGGCAGCATCTTCATCGGTGACCGCGATGTGACCGACCTGCCGCCGAAAGACCGTGACATCGCCATGGTCTTCCAGAACTACGCTCTCTACCCCCACATGACCGTGGGCGACAACATGGGCTTCGCGCTCAAGATGGCCGGGGTCCCCAAGGACGAGCGCCAGACGCGCGTCCAGGAAGCCGCTCATCTGCTCGGTCTCGAGGACTTCCTCAACCGGAAGCCGAAGGCCCTCTCCGGTGGCCAGCGTCAGCGCGTCGCCATGGGCCGGGCCATCGTCCGTTCCCCGCAGGTCTTCTTGATGGACGAGCCGCTGTCGAACCTGGACGCCAAGCTGCGGGTGTCCACCCGCACGCAGATCGCGGCCCTGCAGACGCGTCTCGGGGTCACCACGGTCTACGTGACCCACGACCAGGTCGAGGCCATGACCATGGGCGACCGGGTGGCGGTGCTCAAGGACGGGCTGCTGCAGCAGTGCGACACCCCGTTGAACCTGTACGACAAGCCGCGGAACTTGTTCGTCGCCGGGTTCATCGGCTCCCCGGCCATGAACCTGATCGAGGGCGATGTGGCCGCCGACGGGATCCACATCGGCGACTACGTGGTTCCGGTGGCGCGCGACACGCTGGCCAAGGCGTCGAACGAGAAGCGGCTCACCTTGGGCATCCGGCCGGAGAACTTCGAGCTGGGTGAAGGCAACGACGGCATCGGCATCGATGTCGCCGTGGTCGAGGAGCTGGGCGCGGACGCCTTCCTGTACGGGACGGTCACCGGGCTGAGCGACGAGGAACGGCTCACCGCGCAGCAGATCACCGCGCGCATCTCGTCCCGGACGCCACCGGAGCGGGGCTCGACCGTTCGGCTGAAGATCGACCCGGAGCACGTACACGTGTTCTCCCAGGCCGACGGCAGCCGGATCTCCCCGGACAACGTCTTGGGACGTGCCTCTGACGTTCGCTGATCGAAAGCCGGTTCGGCCCTCCGCAACGATGCGGAGGGCCGAACGCTTTTCCGGACCGTCCGCAGGGGCCGACAAGATGGAACTGAGAGGATGGAGTAGTGCCCCGGTTCCTGTCCGCCCAGCCCGACACCCGGTTGATCACCCTGCCGTGGGAGACCCCGCTGGCCGAGTGGCCGGCGGAGCATCTGGTGGCCTTGCCGCGAGGCATCTCTCGGCACGTGGTCCGCTTCGTCCGGGTCGGACACCGGGTGTACGCGTGCAAGGAGGTTCTGGAGCATCTGGCCCTGCACGAGTACCGGCTGCTGCGGGATCTCACCCGGCTGGACACGCCGTCGGTGGAGGCCGTCGGGGTGGTCACCAACCGGCTCGACCGGCGCGGGCTGCCGCTGGATCCGATCCTCATCACCGACCACCTACAGTTCTCCCTCCCCTACCGATCGCTGTTCAGCCGCGGGGTTCGGCAGGACACCGTCAACCGGCTGGTCGACGCCATGGTGGTGCTGCTGGCCCGGATGCACCTGATCGGTTTCATGTGGGGGGACGTCTCGCTGTCCAACACCTTGTTCCGCCGGGACGCCGGAGCCTTCGCGGCGTACCTGGTCGACGCCGAGACGGGCGAGCTGCACGAGCAGCTGACGAACGGGCAACGTGAGCACGACCTGACCATTGCCCGGACCAACCTGTTCGGCGAGTTCTGCGACCTCGAGGCGGGCGGGCTGCTCGACGAGGCCCTCGATCCCCTGGTGCTGGTGGAGACGATCGAGAACCGTTACCGCGAACTGTGGTCCGAGCTCACGGGCGCGGAGGAGTTCGACGGCAGCGAGATGCACCGGATCGAGTCGCGGGTCCGGCGCCTGAACGCCTTGGGGTTCGATGTCGCCGAGTTGGACATCACCACCGACTTCGCCGGATCGACCATCCGGATCCAGCCGAAGGTGGTCGACGCGGGGCACCACTCGCGGCGGCTGCTGCGCCTCACCGGGCTGGACACCGAGGAGAACCAGGCGCGCCGGCTGCTCAACGACCTGGACTACTACCGGGCCCGCACCGATCAGCAGGGCGCCGACGAGGCCATCGTGGCCCACCAGTGGCTGACCGAACTGTTCGAGCCGGTGGTCAAGTCGGTGCCCGCCGAGTTGCGGTCCAAGCTCGAGCCGGCCGAGCTGTATCACGAAGTCCTCGAACACCGCTGGTTCGAGAGCGAGCGGGCCAATCGGGAGATCCCGATCTTCGATGCCGCGAGCAGCTACATGGACACCGTGCTGAGCGGGCTTCCCGACGAGGCGTTGGCCGTCTCCTCGCTCGAGTCGATGGGGCCGCTCGCCAACCCGTACGACCCGTCCCAGGGTTTCGTCGACGAGTTCGCGGAGAAGCCGTACGACCCGTGGGAGGACGAGGGCACCGTCGAGGAGACCGAGGACGCTCACCCCGAATACCTGGACATCGCCTCGCTGCGCACTCGGGCCACCAAGCCGACGCCCGCGCCGTGAGCCTGACGGCGGAACTCAGGAGAACCCCGACGAAGGGCTGACCACACGATGCCGACCGATCTCTTCCTCATCCGCCACGGCGAATCCGTCGCCAACGTCGAACCGATCATCGGCGGGATGAACGGCGACGCCGGGTTGACCGAGCGTGGGCGGTTACAGGCCGCCCTCCTGGAGGAGCGGCTGCGGAACCAGCGGCTGCGCGCCGATCGGCTCTACGCCAGCACCCTCCCCCGGGCTCTGGAGACGGCCGAGTATGTCGCTCGAGCACTGAACCTGCCGATCGAGACCGACGACGATCTGCAGGAGCTTCGACCCGGCGAGGCGGACGGCCTGACCATCGCCGAGTGGCAGAGCCGCTTTCCGGGGCTGGAGAGCGGATTGTCGGCCAGTCCCTTCCATCCGTTCGCGCCCGGCGGCGAGAGTTGGGCGCTCTTCCTGGCCCGCGCCGGGGCCGCGCTGGCCGGGATCGTCAACGAGCATCCGGACGAGACCATCGCGGTGGTGTGCCACGGCGGAGTGCTGGAGGCGTCCTTCTTCTTGGCCCTCGGCCTCGGACCGACCAGCAAGCACGCGGCGTTCGCCCCGCTGAACACCAGCATCACCCACTGGCGCCACCGGCCCCCCGCGGAGGGCCCGCCCGAGTGGACGCTGGTGACCTTCAACGACGCCGGCCACCTCGCCGGCGAACCGGCCGGCGAGCCCGGCGGCCAAGCGGTGCCTACCCCCGCCGAAGAGGGTGAAGCGTAAGACTCGACGTCTTCGAGCGTCGGTACGCCCGCGCGCGAGAAACCCCGATCAAGAGGGGGGCATGCGGAGTGCGCCGTCGAGGCGGATGACTTCGCCGTTGAGCAGCGGATTGGCCAGGATGTGCTGGACGAGGGCGGCGTACTCCTCGGGCCGCCCCAATCGGGCCGGGTGCGGCACCAGCGCCTCCAAGATCGTCTTGGTCTCCCCCGGCAGTCCGGCCATCATCGGGGTTTCCATCACGCCGGGCGCAATGGTCATCACCCGGATGGCCTTGTCCGCCAGATCCCGGGCCGCGCTCAGGGTCAACGACACAATGCCCCCCTTGCTGGCCGCGTACGCCGCCTGGCCGATCTGCCCGTCGTACGCCGCGACGCTGGCGGTCATCACGATCACCCCCCGGTCGCCGTCCACCGGATCGTTGTGCATCATGGCGGCCGCCGCCAGCCGGAGCACGTTGAAGGTGCCGACCAGGTTGATCTCGATCACCCGGCGGAAATCCTCCAGCGGCAGCACCCCCCGCTTGCCGACCACCCGACCCGGGGTGGCGACCCCGGCACAGTTGACGGCCGCGCGCAGGATGCCGAAGTCGCCGGCCGCCGCCACCGCCCGTACGACATCGTCCTCGTCGCGCACATCCCCGCCGACCAAGCGGATCTGCTCGCCCGGCTCGAGGTGGTCACCCGCACTCGGCAGGTCCAGCACGACCGCTCGAGCTCCGGCGGCGACCACGGACGCCACGGTGGCCCCGCCCAGACCCGAGGCGCCGCCGGTCACCAGGACGACATCGTCGCGACCGAGCATCACCGCTGCGGTCCACGAAGCAGTTGCCGGGCGATGACCAGCCGCTGGATCTGATTGGTGCCTTCGAAGATCTGGGTCACCTTGGCCTCCCGGAGGTAACGCTCGGCCGGGAAGTCCCTCGTATATCCGTACCCGCCCAGGACCTGCACGGCATCGGTGGTGACCCGCATGGCGGTGTCGGTGCAGGTCATCTTCGCCACCGCCGCATCGCGGATGAACGGCCGGCCCGCGTCCCGCTTGCGCGCCGCCATCAGATAGGTCGCCCGTGCCGAGTCGACGGACGCGGCCATCTCGGCCAACAGGAACTGGATTCCCTGGAACTCCGCGATCGACTTCCCGAACTGCTCCCGCCCGGCCGCGTAATCGACGGCGCAGTCGAGCGCGGCCTGCGCCAGTCCGGTCGCGCAGGCGGCGATGCCCAACCGGCCCGAGTCCAGCGCCGACAGGGCGATCTTCATGCCTGCGCCTTCGGCGCCGATCCGCCGGTCCTCGGCCACCGGCACGGTGTCGAAGTACAGCGCGGTCGTCGGCGAGCCGCTGAGTCCCATCTTGGTTTCCGGCGCGCCGAAGGTGAGCCCGGGCGCGTCGCCGGGGACCAGGAAACAGCTCAGCCCGCGGGTCCGGTGCTCGCTGGTGCGGGCAAAGGTGGTGTAGAAATCGGCCTTCGAGCCGTGGGTCACCCAGGCCTTGGTCCCGGTGAGGGCCCATCCCTCGTCGGCGGTCTTGGCCCGGGTGGTGATGCCGGCGATGTCGGAGCCGGCCTGCGGTTCCGACAGCGCGTATGCCCCGAGTTGATCACCGGCGATCATCCCGGGGAGGAACTCGGCGCGTTGCCGCTCGGTCCCGTAGCGGGCGAGCGCGTAGCAGGTCATGACGTGCACCGAGACCCCGACACCCACACTCATCCACGCCTGGGCGATCTCCTCCAACGCCTGCAGATAGACCTCGTACGGCTGGCCCCCACCGCCGTACTCCTCCGGGTACGGCAGACCGAGAACGCCGGCCTGCCCGAGCAGCGTGAACAGCTCGCGGGGGAACTCACCGGCCGCCTCGGCGGCCGCCGCGCGCGGGGCCAATTCCTCCCGGGCGATCTCGCTCACCAGGGCGATGATGTCCGCACCCTCGCTCGTGGGCACCAAGCGATCGACCGGCATGACGGGTCCCCTCACTGCTAAAGGTACTGTCGAGTGTACGCTAGTACCGCTATGAGGGCCACCATCGAGGACCTGCAGCTGACCGGTCGACAACTCGAGCTCGCCGACAGCCTGGTCGATCTGTTCCTGGCGGAGGGTTTCGGTTCCTTCACCGTCGACGACGTCGCGGCCCGGCTCGGATGTTCCAAACGCACCCTCTACGTGCTGGCCGAGAGCAAGGAGCAATTGGCGACACTCGCCGTGCGCCGCTACTTCCGGCGGGCGACGGCCTACGTGGAGGGCGCCATCGCCCGCGTCCGGGCGCCGGCGGCCCGCGTCACGCGCTACCTCGAGGCCGTCGCGGAGGCCCTGCGTCCGGCCAGCGCGGCCTTCCGTCGGGATCTGTCCCGGTTCGGGCCGGCCCGCGAGCTGTACGAGCAGAACACCGTGGCGGCGGCCGCGAGGGTCCGGGAACTCATCGACGCCGGCATCGCGGAAGGCGCGTTCCGCCGAGTGTCCGCGGTCTTCGTCGGCGAGGTCACCACGGCCACGATGCGCCGCATCACCTCCGGCGAGCTCGGTGCGGCCACCGGCCTCGACGACGCAGCAGCGTACAGCGAGCTGGCCAAGCTGATGCTCGCGGCCGTCCGGCGTTGAGCCCGTCACCTCTCCTCAGGTCGGGAGGTCGGCGTCTCGGAACGTGTACACCGCACTCAGTCGCCGAGCGCTGGTGGCCAGGTAGAACGGCAGCGCCTGCTGCACGGGCCGGGACGGCTGGTACCCGCCGAGGAAGGCGGCGGCCAACGGCGCCGCGACTATTCCGCGCTGGTGCTCGCGCAGTTCCAGGTGGCAGATGAAGTTGGCCACGTCGAGCGCAGGATCGCCGGCCGCCATCAGGTCGAAGTCGATCAACCCCACGGCGTGCGCATCGTCCACCAGCACCTGACCGTCGTGGAAATCCCGATGCACCAGTACCGGCTCGGAGGGTGCCGGAGGCGCGGGGAGATCCTCGCGGCCGAGCGCCGGGCCGGCACCCCAGCCGGCGGCCCAGCCTTCCCAGCGTTCGGTGACGTCGCGCTCGTCGGCGGCGCCGTGCGCGGACAGCCCTCGCGGATCGACCGAATGCACCGCCGCCAACATCCGGCCCACCCGGCGGCACGCCTCGGCGGCGTCCGGTCCCGCCAGCCAGTCCGACAGGGGGCGACCGGGGATCGGCGCCGTGATCACCGCGCCGAGAGCCTCGTCGATCTCGAGCACCCGCGCGGCCCGCAGCGGCAACCGCTCGGCCCGCTCTGCCTGGGTCGCGAGGCTCGCCAGCCGACTCGGCGGCACCAGTTTGAGATAGCCGGGTGCCTCGCCGGAGCGCTGCACGACCGCTCGTCGCTCCGGTCGGTGGCTGACCAGCTTCATTGCCGGCCGGGTCAGCAGACCGGCCAGCGCCGGCAGCCGTCGGTCAGCGCCGGCCGGCTGGAGCACGAGGCGGGCCGACTGGTCGGGTGAGAGCAGCTGGGCGCCGGGCGTCGCGGCCGCGACCGCCGCGGCCCGGTCGGGGACATCGAACCACTGGCCCGCGACCGACCCGTCGGCACCACTCAGGTCCAGCAGCAGGTGATCCGCTGAGCGCGGCCAGGCGCGCCGCACCCGCAAGCCCGCGGCGGCGGCCGCCTCCCGCACCGCCTCGAGAGACCCGCTCACGCTGTGGCTGTCACGACAGCAGGTGCTGCACGTCGGCCAGCATGCGCCTGGTCTCGCCGAGCCAGCCACGGCGTCCGGCGCGGAAGGGCTCAGGGGCACGTTCCAGCATCGCCGCGGCGACGTACCAGTCCAGGTCGCCCGGGAGCGGGCGCACCTCGCCGTACCCGTCGAGAACCCGCTGCCAGCTCTCCACGTCCAGTCCGGCCGCTCGCAGGCCGGCCAGGTCGACCGCGGCCGCGCCGACTCCGGCGCGGTCCCAGTCCAAGAAGACCGGCCCGTCCGGACCGAGCACGACCTGGTCGGCGGAGAAGTCGCCGTGCACGAAGACGCGTTCGTCGTCCTCGTCGGGGCGACCTGACTTCAGTCGCGCCGCGAGGTGAGCTGCCCAGCGGCCCAGGTCTTCATCGAGCGCGCCGAGCAGCTCGGCGGTGCCGTCCAGCGGTGCGCCGGCGACCCGGGCCGCGGTGGAAGGCGGCTGCCGCTGGTGCATCCCGGCCAGGGTCCGGCCGACGGTCGGCAACGTGTCGGCCAGGGCTGTGCGGGCCGCCAGGGCCCGATCCAGCGTCTCGCCCGGCACCCACGCCTGCACGATCAGACCCCGACGACGGGAACGCCCGACCGGTTCGGGCGCCAGCCCGCCGAACAGCCTTCGCGCCGTCTTCGAACTGGCCCGGGCCCGCTCCAGGTCCCCCCGCCGATAGGCCCGAAGGACAGACCGCCCACCGTCGCTCGCGTCTACCGGGCCGGTCGACATGGTTCCGACCCAGCGTCGGAGCGGCTTGTACGCCAGCGTCTGCACCGCATCCGACTCCTCAGCCGATGCGCTTCCCACCGCACGAGCGAAGGCGCCCGTCAGGTCGCTGAGAGCGGGGAGGTCCCGGTCCGCCGAGGGCCGGGCCACGAGGACGCACAGCTGCCGATCGACCAGCAGCACGGATCCGGCCGGCGCCTGCTCGAGTGTTTTGGCCAGCTTGGCGCCGGCGGCGGCGCTGAACGCGGCCGCGTACGCCGAGCCGGAGGCGAGCTCGAGCGCGGCGATGCAGCTGGTGCCGGGCTTCCAGCGCAGGTAGGGCCGCCGAAGCAGCGTCTCGTCGGCAGCTCCGAGCAGCTCAGCCAGCGCATCGGTATCGGTGAGCACGGCGGTGCCCCGCACCTGCCGATCGATCACAACCCCGGTGAGCCGCGACGGCAGGTTCACGATGCGCGGGCTGAGCGGCCGGGACGAGGCTCGTCGCGGCTCGTCAGCACGCTCCAGATGGACGGACGGCCCAACACCTGGTCGGGATGCCCGCTCCGAGTGACCTGGCCCCGCTCGACCCAGATGACCTGTTCGCAGTCCCGTACCGCGTCGAGGTCGTGGCTGATGACGAATGTCGTCCGGCCGGCCGTCAGCCGGTCGAGGGCGGCGGCCACCTCGGCCTCGGTGTCGGCGTCCAGCCCGGTCATCGCTTCGTCCAGGATGACGATCGGGGCATCCCGGATCGCGGCCCGGGCTATGGCGATGCGCTGCCGCTCACCTCCAGACAGCGTGGAACCGCGTTCGCCGACGATCGTGTCGTAGCCCTGGGGCAGAGCGCTGATGAACTCGTGCGCGCCGGCCAGCCGGGCAGCAGCCACGATCTGGTCGTCGGTGACCTCCTCGGGTGAACCCAGAGCGATGTTCTCGCCGATGGTGACCGCGAAGAGCACGCTGTCCTGCAGCACGATCGCGATCTGAGCCCGCAGCGAGCTGACGGTGAACGCCGACAGGGGCAACTCGTCGATGCGGATCTCGCCGGCGTCGGGGTCGCGGAGCCGACACAGCAGGCTCACCAGCGACGACTTCCCCGCGCCGGACGGCCCGACGACGGCGACCCGCTGCCCGGCCGGAACGGAGAAGCTCATCCCGCGCAGCACCGGATGACCCGGTTCGAACGCCATCTCGACCGTGCGGAACTCGACCGCCCCGGCGAACCGCTCGGCCGGCTGGGCGTCCGGCGCATCGGCGATCTCGACGTCTTCGTCGAGCACATCGACGATCCGCTCGCCCGACGCGGCCGCCTTCGCGATCCGCCCCGTGTACTTGGCGACGTCGCGCAAGGGCTTGAAGGTGGTCTTCAGGTAGCTGAGGAACACGGTCAGCTCGCCGATGCTGAGCTGGCCCTGCAGGACGCGGAACGCACCGAAGGCGAGCACCAGTGCGGTCCCGATGCCCACCAGCACATCGGTCTTCCGCTCCAGGCCGGCCGAAAGCTTCTTGCCCTTGACCCCGTCCTTGAGGCTCCGCTGGTTACTCGACGCGAAACGCCCCTGCAGGCGATCCTCCAGCGAGTAGCTCTGCACCACCGCCATCGAGCTGAGGGTCTCGGTGGCCAGCGAGGCCAGCGCACCCTCCGCCGACCGCTGTCCGCGGGACACGTCGACGATCTTCCTCGCCAGCCTCGTGCTGCTCAGCGCGAACAGCGGCAAGATCACCAGCACCACCAGCGCCAGCTGCCAGTCCATGATCGCGATCACCACCACCATGGCGAGCAGGGTGAGCAGATTGCCCACCAGCGGGATGATCGCGGTGACCAGAGCGTCTTGCAGGCGAGAGACGTCGCCGGTCACGCGGGTGACCAGATCCCCGGTTCGGCGCCGGTCGTGGAAGCGCATCGAGAGCGAGTTGAGATGGCGGTAGATCTCCGCCCGCACCCGGGTCAACACCCGATTGCCGGCGAGGGCGAAACAGATGGTCATCAGGTACGAGGCGAGGGCCCGCAGCACCACGACTCCCACCAACGCGATCGCGCAGATGATCACCAGGTTGCGGAGGCTCTCGAAGTCGGGCAGCGGCCCACCGCCGGCCGCACCCAGGTCGGGCACGATCGCGTCCAGTACAAAGGCGAGCGGCCACGGCTCGAGCAGTTGCATCGCGGCCGCGGCGAACAACGCGAGCGTGCCGAGGATGAGCAGTTTCCGCTCGGCCACGATGTACGGCCGGAACCGGCCGACGGTGCGCCGAAGTCCGGGCCACGCCTTCGCCAGCGCGTTGAGCGAGCTCATCAGGCCGTCCTTCCCACCGGCTGGCGGACGAGCGCCAGCGACTGCTCGACGACGCCACGCCAGCTGTGCCGGGTGACCGCCGCCTCGCGCGCCCGGGTGCGGATGCTCTCGCGCCAGTCGACGTCCGCGCGGACCTCGGCGAGCGCCCGAGCCAGCGCGGTCACGTCGCCGGGCGGTACCAGTCTCCCGAGATCACCGTGGTCCAGGGCCGTTCGCAGCTGGCCGATGTCGCTGGCGACCACGGGCAAGCCCGCGGCCAGGTACTCGTACACCTTGAGCGGGGAGAAATAGCCGGCATCAGCTGCGGCGTACGGCGCGCAGGCGACGTCCATCCGCTGCAGTTGGGCCGACACCTCGGCCGGCGGCACGGTTCCGGTGAACTCGACCTGGCCCGACACGCCCAACCGAGCCGCCTGAGCCATCAGGCTGGAACCCAACGGGCCGTCACCGACGACCAGCAGGCGCCAGCCGCGACCGCCGACCGCCAGCCGGGCGAGGGCCTCGACGAGCGTCTCGACACCGTGCCAGGCCTTGAGGGTGCCGACGAACCCGACCGTGAAGCCCGCATCGGTCGCGGGCGTCACCGGGGCGCCGACGAGGCCGGATCCGGTCAGCGTCGACCCCGTTGGGGATCGTGAAGACGCGCTCCGGTCGTGGGCTGACGGTACGGGCCCAGTCCGCCACGGCGTCGCTCACGCAGACCACCGCCGACGCTGCGCCCAGACGCCGCGACTGCTCACCGCCTGGGCCCGGTCGACGTCGATGAGCTCGCGGAAGCGGAGCTGCTCGGTGACCAGCGGGGCATTGACCTCGAGCAAGGACGGAGTCCCCGTGCGGGCGGCCCACGCCGTGGCGGTCCGTCCCCACAACCCGTAGCGCTCGTAGACCAGATCCGGAGACAGCTCGTCCAGCACGGCGGCGACGGCTCTCGTCGCAGCGCTGGGCCGCGCGCTCCCGCTCGGGCGCCGGGCCGCCCCCGACCGTAGGCAGCTGGTGCACCTCGACGGGCACGTGCGGCTCGCCGCCCGGCCGCGGGGTCAGCAGGTGCAGCTCGTGCCCCGCTCGAGACAGCTCGGCCAGCACGGCCTGGGCGTGGATGGAGGCGCCCTTGTGCCCGAACACGGGAATGCCCGGGTCGGTGCAGACGTAGGCGATCCTCATGCCGGCACCCGGTCCTGGAAGCCGGGCGACCGGACGTGGCCCGCCAGCCCGAAAGACTTCGCCACCTGGGCCGCCTGTCGGCTGGAGTCGAACTCGGCCTCGATGAGGGTCCGCGCCGAGCGCGCCAGTCGGGTCCGCAACTCGGCGTCGCCGAGCAGGCGGTCGAGCGCCTTCGGCCAGCGCCTCGGGTTCGTGCTCGCCGACCAGCAGGCCGGTCCGGCCGTCGGCCAACACCTCCGGGATGCCGGTGACGGGCGTGGCCACGCAGGGTGTGCCCAGGGCCATGGCCTCGAGCAGCACGGTCGGCAGCCCGTCCCGGTTCCCGTCGGTTCCGACCACGCACGGAGCAGCGAGCACGGCCGCCTCGCGAACCACGGAGATCACCTGGTCCTGCGGCAGCGGCCCCAGGAAGCGGACCCGATCGCCCAGCCCGAGCTCGTCGCGCAGTGCGCGCAGCGCTGCCTCACGCTCACCGGTGCCGACCACGTCGATGCGGAAGTCGCAGCCGGACCGGCGGAGCAGCGCCGCGGCGCGCAGCAGGTCGTCGAAGCCCTTCTTCTCCACCAGCCGCCCGACGGCAGCGATCACGGGGGCCCGGTCCGCCGGATCGCTCCAGCGGAAGGCGGGCAGGTCCAAGCCGTTGTAGACGCGATGGACGCGGTCGAGCGTCAGCTCCGTAGTGGCTGCGCAGGAACGACAGGTTGAACTCGCTGACCGTGATCACATCGCTCGCGTCGCGAAGCTTCCGGCGCAGCGCCGCGGCGTCGACGTCGGCGTGGAAGATGTCCTTCGCGTGGGCCGTGATGCTGTAGGTGATGCCGGCGATCCGGGCCGCCAACCGCGCCACGTCGGCCGAGACCGAGGCGAAGTGGGCGTGCAGATGGCTGATCCCGCGCACCCGTACCAGCCGGGCCAGCTCCAGCGCCTGGGCGGCGTCGCGTACGTCGGCGCTCAGCAGGTCGCCCAGGTGTCGGCCCAGGTCGTCGAACTGCGAGCCGGTCTGCCGCAGCGAGTCCCACAGCTCGCTGGACCGCAGCGAGGAGTGCCGGAGGTAGGTGACCGGAGGCCCGCAGCTCGGCCAGGCTGGCGTGGAAGCGTCCGTCCGTCGGGGGACGGAGCGAGAAGACCTCGAGGTCGACGCCGAGACGCTCCATGGCCAGCAGCTCGGTCACCACGAAGGTCTCCGAGAACCGGGGGTACATCTTCAGCACGTAGCCGACGCGGCCCGACAACTGCCCGGATTCAAGCTGCCCGGATTCAGGCAGCACGGTTCAGCCTTTCGGCCGTGCGACGGGCGATCAGTTCGGTGGTGAGCCCGGGTACGCGGTGGAGACCGCCGGTGTCGATCCCGGACCTGGCCTCGGGTGCGGCGGTGACGGCCGGCTGGGCGACGGCCGCGGACAGCCACTGCGCGAGCCGTTCGCCGCCCAGCTCCTCGGCGGCCAGCACGTCGACCAGCCCCAGCTCGGCGAGGCGTTCGGCCCGGATCCGCTGTTCCAGCCGCGGCCAGGTCCGCGGCACGAGCAGTGCCCGTCGACCGGAGGCGACGACCTCGCAGGCGCTGTTGTAGCCCGCCATCGAGACCACCGCGGTCGCGCCGTTGAGAAAGGGCTCCACGGGGCTGACGAAGTCGTACACGATCATGTCCGCTCGTGAGGCGGCGGCGGCATGGACCTGCCGCCGCTCGTCGGGGGACATGAAGGGCCCGCAGATCGCGACTCCGAGGTATCCGGACGGCAGTGCCGTCTGGGCGAAGGCGTTGGACAGCTCGAACCCGTCCTGCCCCCCACCCACCATGCAGAGCAGATAGGGCTGCTGGGGCGGCAAGGGCGCAGGAGCCAGCGGGTCCGCGGTCGGAAGCAGCAGGCCCGCGTCACGGTCGTCGGCGAGATATCCGGTGTAGGCGACCTTGCTCGCCACCTGGGACGGCAGGCCGTACTCGACGATGGGGTCGTACACCCGGCGATCGCCGTACACCCAGACGGCGTCGTAGTAGTCCTCGATCACTCGGGTGCTCTGGGTGCGGGTCCACTCCCGGACCGCCGTGACGGGGTCGTCCAGGATCTCCCGCAGCCCGAGGACGACCGAGGTACGGCGCTGCGGGTCGTCGCGCAGCATCTTCAGGGTCGCCAACAGCTCCTGCCCGACGCCGAGCGGGACCTTGTCCACCACCAGCAGATCGGGTCGGAAGGAGAGGACCGCGGATTGGATCGCCGCGGCTCGCCGGTCGAGCACGTGGTGCAGAGCAGAGAGCAATGAGTGGCTGCGGTAGCGACCCGTGGCGTCCTTGACGACGGTGGGGAGGGTGACGATATCGGTGTTGGCCGGGCGGGGCAGGGCGGCCGCCTCCGGATTCCCGGTGATGAGCAGGACGTCGGTGTGGACGTCGGTCCGGACCAGGGCCGCGGCCAGCGCGATGTTGCGCCGAATGTGGCCGAGACCGACCGTGTCGTGGGAATAGAACACAACGCGGCGTGCGCGCTGGGCTCCCGTGGATGGCGCCTCAGCAGTGACCATAGGTACCGCTCCTGTCCTGTGACCATCGGGTGGTTCGACCGTCGGCGAAACCCCCAGTGAGCGCCGGCCAAAACGACTTACGGCATGTGTCGAGAGCTGCTTTCTCTTAACGAAACGTTCACTTCGATTTGTTCGGATGCCAATGTTGAGCCATGGAAGGGCAAATGTCGAGCGGGACAGAAATTCCGTGGACGACGCGAGGCTCTGGCGGTCGCTGGGCGGGCCGAACTTCTGCCCTACTTCTGCCAGACCGCCAAGCCTGCGTGCTCGGCACATTAGGCTGCCAAAGTGGACAACGATCTGCGTCAGCTGGGTGAGGAACTGGTCACCACGGCCGCCCGCATCGTGCGCTGGATGCCGACCGACGGCTTCACCCTGAGCCTGGCGGCCACCCGGCTGCTGGCGCGGTTGCTGGACAACGGCCCCACCCGGATCAGCGACCTGGCCACGCAGGAGCGCTGCTCCCAACCCACCATCACCAACCACGTCAAGCGGCTCGAGACCGCCGGGCTGGTGGCCCGGGCCACCGACCCCCACGATCTGCGGGCCTGGATGATCGACCTCACTCCGGCCGGCCACGAGCGGCTGGCGGAGCTCCGCAGCACCCTCGGCAACAACGTCCAGCCCTATCTCGTCGGGTTGTCCAAGCGCGATCTCAAGGCGTTACGCGAGGGGATCGAGGTCATGCAGCGGCTGATCGCGGTGGATAAGCTGCCGGGGTGACTTTCCGCCTCTACGACACCGCGACCCGCGCGGTGCGCGACTTCGTGCCGCTCGAACCGGGGAAGGTCTCGATCTATCACTGCGGGCTGACCGTGCAGGCGCCGCCCCATGTCGGCCACATCCGCAAGGAGGTGGTGTTCGACGTCCTGCGCCGGTGGCTCACCTGGAGCGGCTTCGAGGTCACCGTGATCGCCAACGTCACCGACATCGACGACAAGATCTTGATCAAGTCGGCGGAGGCCGGGACGCCCTGGTACGCGCACGCCTACCGGTACGAGCGCGAGTTGCACGACGCGTACGCGGCGCTCGGCTGCCTGCCGCCGACCTACGAGCCGCGGGCCACCGGGCACGTCCCCGAGATGCTCGAGCTGATCAAGGTCTTGATCGAGCGCGGGCACGCCTACCCGGCCGCCGACGGATCGGGCGACGTCTACTTCGACGTCCGCTCCTGGCCGTCGTACGGGTCGCTGTCCCGGCAGAACATCGACGAGATGGAGGCGGCCGCCGACGCCGACCCGCGCGGCAAGCGGGACCCGCGCGATTTCGCCCTCTGGAAGGGCCACAAGCCGGAGGAACCCGGACCGCGTCCTGGTTCTCGCCCTGGGGTCGCGGCCGCCCGGGCTGGCACCTGGAGTGCTCCGCCATGGCCGGGAAGTACCTGGGCGACGAGTTCGACATCCACGGCGGCGGCATCGACCTGCGTTTCCCGCACCACGAGAACGAACTCGCGCAGTCGACCGCCGCGGGCCAACGGTTCGCGCGCTACTGGATGCACAACGCCTGGGTGACCGCGGCCGGGGAGAAGATGAGCAAGTCCCTGGGCAACGGGGCGCTGGTCGCGGAGGTGACCCGGCAGTACCCGCCGCGCGCGGTGCGCTTCTACCTCGCCCAGCCGCACTACCGCTCGGCGATCGAGTTCAGTGACACCTCACTCGACGAGGCCACGGCCGCGCTGGCCCGGATCGACGGGTTCGTCGAGCGGGCGACCGCCCTGGTGGGCCGCGCCCCCTATCGGGTGCCGGAGGGCTTCGTGGCCGCGATGGACGACGACCTGGGCACGCCGGGGGCGGTGGCGGTCGTCTACGACGCCGTCCGGGACGGGAACATCGCGCTGACGGCCGGTGATCAAGATCAAGTGGCGGCCCGGCTCGGCGAGGTGCTCGGGATGCTGGCCATTCTCGGTCTCGACCCGGCCGACCCGGTCTGGTCGAACGGCGACGCCGCCGAGGACCTCACGGCCGTGGTCGACGGCCTGGTCACCGAGCTGCTCAAGCAGCGCGAGGCGGCTCGCACCCGCAAGGACTTCGCCACCGCCGACGCGGTCCGCGATGCGCTCGCCGCGCCTGGGCGTGGAAATCGCCGACACCCCGCACGGACCGCGCTGGTCGCTGGTCCAGCGCCCACTAACGGAGGACTAGACCATGCCCGGGAACAGCCAGCGCAAGGGCGCGGTCCGTCACAAGGGCAAGGGCAACACGGCCGGGTCGGGCGGCCGGGTGCGGCGGGGCCTCGAGGGCAAGGGTCCGACGCCCAAGGCCGAGGACCGCCCATATCACGTCGCCTACCGCGGCAAGAAGGCAGCGGCCAAGGGTGCCCCGACGAAGCCCCGCACGGCCCGCACCGGGCGACCGGGTGCGGGTCCGGAGTGGGTGGCCGGCCGGAACGCCGTGCTGGAGGCGCTCGAGGCCCAGATCCCGGTGAAGGCCGCGTACGTCGCCGAGGGGGCCGAGCGGGACGACCGGCTGCGCGACATCCTCAAACTCGCCGCCAACCGCAGCACGCCGCTGTTGGAGGTGACCCGAGCCCAGCTCGACCGGCTCACCGGCGGGGCCGTCCATCAGGGAACCGCGCTACAGCTGCCGGCGTACGAATACGCCCACCCCGACGATCTGCTCGCCGCCGCCCTGGACGCAGACACCCCGGCGCTGATCGTGGCCCTCGATTCGGTCACCGACCCCCGCAACCTCGGGGCCATCGTCCGCTCCGCCGCCGCCTTCGGAGCCCATGGCGTGCTGATCCCCGAACGCCGCGCGGCGGGGATGACCGCGGCCGCCTGGAAGACCTCGGCCGGCGCCGCCGCCCGGCTGCCGATCGCGCGGGCCACCAATCTGAACCGCGCGCTTCGCGCGTACGCCGACGCGGGCTGCACGCTCGTCGGCCTGGACGGCTCCGCGGACACCGACCTGGCGGAGCTGACCGAGACCTCCGGTCCGCTGGTTCTGGTCGTCGGCAGCGAGGGCGAGGGGCTGTCCCGGTTGGTCCGCGAGGCCTGCGATCACTTGGCGGCCATCCCGATCGAGGCCGACGTCGAGTCCCTCAACGCGGGGGTCGCGACCGGGATCGCGCTCTACCTCATCGCGCAGTCGCGTCGCTGACCCAGCCGCGCCGAGGCGCGTTCAGCTGAAGAGTGCGCTGTACCCGTTGAGGGCGGGCTGGCCGCCCAGGTGCGCGTACAGGACCGTCGAGTCTCGGCGAATCTCGGCGCGCTCGACGAGGTCGATCAGGCCGGCCATCGACTTCCCCTCGTACACCGGGTCGGTGATCATGCCCTTCGGTTCGGGCGGCCAGCCGCATGGCGTCGAGGGTGGCGTCGTCGGGGATGCCGTACACCCCGGCGTGGTAGCGCTCGTCGAGCTCGATCTCGTCGTCGCGCAGGTCGCGGTCCAGCCCGATCGCAGTCGCCGTCGCCCGGGCGATACGGGTGACCTGGGCCCGGGTTCGCTCTGGCTTGGCCGAGCCGTCGATGCCGAGGATCCGTCGGTGCGCCGCCGGCGTCGGCCAGGGCGGCGAAGCCGGCGATCATCCCCGCCTGCGTCGATCCGGTGACCGAACACACCACGATCGTGTCGAAGAAGACGCCGAGCTGCTGCTCCTGCGCGGCGACCTCGTACGCCCAGTTGGCGAAGCCGAGGCCGCCGAGCGGGTGGTCGGACGCGCCGGCCGGGATCGGGTACGGCTGCCGCCGCCGCCTCGACCTCGCGAGAGCCTGCTCCCAGCTCTCCTTGAACCCGATGCCGAACCCGGGCTGATCAGCCGCACGTCGGCCCCCGCCAGCCGGCTGAGCAGGATGTTGCCCACCTTGTCGTAGACGGCGTCCGGCCAGTCGACCCAGCTCTCCTGGATCAGCACGCACTTGAGGCCGACGCGCGCGGCGACCGCGGCGACCTGACGGGTGTGGTTGGACTGGACGCCGCCGATCGAGACCAGCGTGTCGCAGCCCTGCGCGAGCGCGTCGGCGACCAGGTACTCCAGCTTGCGCGTCTTGTTGCCGCCGTAGGCGATGCCCGAGTTGCAGTCCTCCCGCTTGGCCCAGATCGGCGCCGCCCAGGTGAGCGGTGAGCCGCTCGAGCCGGTGGACGGGCGAAGGACCGAACAGCAGCGGAAAGCGCTCGAACGAGCTGATCGACACCGGTACCTCCTTAGGTTTGGGTGCGCCCGGTCTCTCCCGGACCCCGTGACGCAAATCACCGCGCACGCCTGAGAAGCGATTCATCGCAGGCCGTGCCCATGCGCGGTCGATCTGCGTCAGGCCATGTTCTCAAGGACGTCCGGCCGTCTACCTTGGCCAGACGTTCGTGGATTCCGATAGTAAAGTCGGCTCTTGTGACCGACACTCTCGCTCGTACGCACCTCTGTCGACTACTCCGGACCCGAATCGGAGGCCTATCGGGCCGCCCTGAAGGTGATCGAGGGCATCGAACCCCGGGTGGCCGAGGCGACCCGGAAGGAGTTGGCCGACCAGCGCAGCTCACTGAAGCTCATCGCCTCGGAGAACTACGCCTCGCCGGCCGTGCTACTGACCATGGGCACCTGGTTGTCGGACAAGTACGCCGAGGGCACCATCGGACACCGCTTCTACGCCGGCTGCCAGAACATCGACACCGTCGAGGAGCTGGCCGCCGAACACGCCCGCGAGCTGTTCGGGGCCGAGTACGCCTACGCCCAGCCGCACTCCGGCATCGACGCGAATCTGGTGGCGTTCTGGGCGATCCTGGCCCACCGGATCGAGACCCGGAGCTGGCCGATCTCGGCCTCAAAGGGGTCAACGACATGACCGAGGAGCAGTGGGAGACGCTGCGGCACAAGTTCGGCAACCAGCGGGCGCTGGGCATGTCGCTGGACGCGGGCGGCCACCTCACGCACGGATTCCGGCCCAACATCTCCGGCAAGATGTTCCACCAGCGCTCCTACGGCACTGACCCCGAGAGCCAACTGCTCGACTACGACGCGGTGCGCACGCCGCCCACGAGTTCAAGCCGCTGATCTTGATCGCCGGGTACTCCGCCTATCCGCGCAGGGTGAACTTCGCCACGATGCGCGAGATCGCCGACGAGGTCGGCGCGACCTTCATGGTCGACATGGCCCACTTCGCGGGCCTGGTGGCGGGCAAGGTCTTCACCGGCGACGAGGATCCGGTCCCGCACGCCCACCTCGTGACGACGACCACCCACAAGTCGCTGCGCGGCCCGCGGGGCGGCCTGGTGCTCGCCACCGAGGACTACGCACCGTCGGTCGACCGCGGTTGCCCGATGGTGCTGGGCGGTCCCCTGGGACACGTGATGGCGGCCAAGGCGGTAGCACTGGCGGAGGCGCGGAGCCGGAGTTCCAGACCTACGCGCAGGCTGTCGCCGACAACGCGAAGTCGCTGGCCGACGGGTTCCTGCGGCGCGGGGCGAAGCTGGTCACCGGCGGTACCGACAACCACATCGTCCTGTTGGACGTCACAAGCTTCGGGCTGACCGGGCGGCAGGCCGAGTCGGCGCTGCTGGACGCGGGCATCGTGACCAACCGGAACGCGGTGCCGAGCGATCCCAACGGCGCCTGGTACACCTCCGGCGTCCGCTTCGGCACCCCAGCGCTGACCACGCGCGGCTTCGGCGCGCGCGAGTTCGACCAGGTCGCCGAACTGACCGTCGACGTGCTCAAGAACACGACCCCGGTCACCGCCTCCAGTGGCAAACCGGGCAAGGCGAAGTACACCCTGGCCGACGGCATCGCCGACCGCACGAAGGCGGCCTCGGCCGAGCTGCTCGACGCACACCCGCTGTATCCCGGACTCGAGCTCTAGCTCGCCGCTGCGGATGCGTTGAGAAATGGCGCCGACCACTGTGACGACCATCGTCATGGTGGTCTTCGCCCTCTTCGTGATCGCCTGGGGTCTGATCAACCTCTTCGGACACTGGGAGCCGGCGGTCCGCCGGCTCACTGCCGAGGAGCGGATGGAGATCGAGTACGAGAACGCGGTTCGGGAGATGCGCGAGGCCATCGAGGAGTACGAGCGGGGCAAGCGGCCGCTTTGATCTGTGCCGCTCGTGCGTCTCATATGCGGTCAACGACGTATTCGGCTATGGCCAGGCTCGACGTCGCGGCGGGCGAGGGTGCGTTGCGGACGCTGGTGATCCGCTCGCTCTGACTGATCCGGAAGTCGTCCACCAGGGAGCCGTCCCGATCGACGGCTTGTGCACGGATCCGGCTCCCGCCCGAACGACGTCGTCCGGGCCGATCTCGGGCACGTAGCGGGCCGCCGTCCGCATGTAGGCCCGTACCGAGAGCGAGCCCCGCAACTCCGTTATCCCCGTTCGCCAATGCCGGGCCGCCATCCGCCAGAACCCGGACCAGCCGAGGATGCTGCGTACGTCGGGCAGGCTGACCCCCGCCCGGCCGTAGCCCTCCCGCCGGAGGGCGAGCACCGCGTTCGGTCCGACCTCGAGCTGGCCGGACACCCGGCGCGTGAAGTGGACACCGAGGAACGGGTACCGCGGGTCGGGCACCGGGTAGATCATCCCGCGGACCAGGTCGCGTTTGGCCCGGTTGACCGCCATGTACTCGCCGCGAAAGGGTACGATCCGCGGACCGCGGGCACCGTCAGCGAGTTGGGATACCCGGTCAGCCTGCAGCCCGGCGCACAGCACCAGCCGGTCGACGGAATGGATATCGGCACCCGACCTGACCTCGATGGCTCCAGCGCGGGACCGCACTCCGCTGATCGGCGTCGACAACAGGATGACTCCGCCACCGGCCTCGATCTCTGCGCCGAACGCTCGGGCCACGGCCACGTAGTCGGTGATGGCCGTGGCGGGCGAGTGCAGGGCCGTCAAGCCGGCGGCGTGCGGCTCGACCTCGGCGATCTCGGCACCCGACAGCCGCCGCAGGCCCGGCACGCTGGTTCTCGGCCGCGCGGTGTGCTCCAGCGCGATCCAGCCGGCCCAGCTCCGAAGGTCCACGGCCACGACGAGCTTGCCGCACTCCTGGTACGGCAACCCACGCTCCACGCAGTAGTCGCGGAGCAGCCGCCGGCCGCGGGTGCAGAGTTCCGCTTTCAGGCTGCCGGGCTGGTAGTAGATGCCGGCGTGGACGACCCCGAGTTGTGTCCGGTTTGATGGGCGCCGACCCGATCCTCCTTCTCGAACACCACGATCCGCGCACCGGGGTGTCGGCGGGTGAGCTCCCGGCCGATGGCCAGACCCACGATGCCGGCCCCGACGATGCCGAACGTCTGCTCGGTCACGATGTCCCACCCTCCGGCGATGCCGATCGCAGCTGAGCTGTCGAGGAAGTGTAGGGCGACCCGTTCCTCAGCGTCAAAGCGGCGGTTCTCAGTGGGCTCATAGCCAGCAGTTCCCTACCCTGGTGGCATGCGTCGACTCGCTCTGGTTGTCACCGCCGTCGTGGCTGGTCTGGCCTTTTCGTCCTGCTCTCAAGCCGGGGTCTCCGCCGCCGATGCGTACAAGATCGGTTGCCCCGCCGTCGATTCGGCTCTGGGCGGCGGCACCATCGTGAACAAGGTGAGCGTGACCGGGCTGAAGGCCCTGCGCGACACCAATCAGCTCGGCCCGGAGGCCCAGGCCTGGCTGGTCGCCGTCATCCAGACTCTGGAGTCCTCCAAGCCCGAGGACATGCCCGCCGACGCCAAGAAGCTGATCGTCGACGGCTGTCAGCAGAACGGGTACGAGCTACAGAACATCTGAGCCGGCATCAGGCTGGAGTGTCGGTCTCAGCGAGGAGTGCGTCGAGATCCGAGAGCCGGTCGAGGCCGCGAACTGCACGGGACATCCGCGGATTGGCGGCGAACCGCTCCCGGTGGCGGTGCAGGAAACGCCAGTAGCCGGCGGTGAACGGGCAGGCGTCCGGCCCGACCCGGACCTTCGGGTCGAAGCGGCAGTCTCCGCAGTAGTCGGTCATCTTGTTGATGTAGTTTCCGCCGGCCGCGTACGGCTTCGTGGCCAGCACTCCCCCGTCCGCGTGCTGCGACATCCCCACCACGTTGGGCACCATCACCCAGTCGTAGCCGTCCACGAAGCTGCGGTGGAACCAGTCGGTGAACGCCTCCGGCTGCCACCCGTGCAGCATCCCGTAGTTTCCCAGGATCATCAGCCGCGGAATGTGGTGGGTCCAGCCGTCCTCGCGGACGGACGCCAGCGTGTGCTTCAGGCAGTTGGCGTCGGTTCCGTCCGGGTCCAGCTCGGCGAACCACTGCGGTAGCGGCTCCTCGGCCGCCAGCTCGTTGCGGCCCCGGTAGTCCTCACCGAGATGCCAATAGAGGTGCCAGATGTAGTCCCGCCAGCCGATGATCTGCCGAACGAAGCCCTCCACCGACGCGATCGCCGCGTGCCCCTCGGCGTACGCGTCCTCGGCCGCCCGCACGACCTCCAGCGGGTCCAGCAGGCCGAGGTTCAGGGGTGCCGACAGCATCGAGTGGGCCATCCAGCGGTCCCCGGACAACACCGCGTCCTCGTACGGCCCGAAGGTCGGCAGCCGATGTTCGACGAAGTGGTTCAACGCCGCCAGCGCCTCCGAGCGGGTCGCGGCGAACCGGCGCGGACCGTCGGCGCCGACGAACCGGACCCCCTCGGTCTCCCAACGGTCCAGGTCGGCCCGGACCTCGTCGTCGATCGTGTCCTCGTCGGGCCACCACGGGTCCCCCACGTCGAGCCGGTCCGCACCCTTGGGTGGCGGTTCCCGGTTGTCGGCGTCGTAGTTCCATGCTCCGGCGGCGGGCTCGCTGCCTTCCATCAACACATCGAGCCGACGCCGCGCGTCACGGTAGAAGTCCTCCAGCAACAGCCGGCGCCGACCCCGTCCGTCGGCCCAGACCGTGAAGTCGCTGCGGGAGGTGGCGAATCCGCGCGGGGGCAACCGCTCCAGCTCGCGCTCGGTGGCGATCCGGTCGACGAAGCGCAGCGCGCTCCAACTCGTCGGCTGGACCACGCTCAAGGCTTCGTCGACCTCGGCCAACCCGGCCCGATATGTCGCCGCCTTCACGTAGCGACAACGCTCACCCAGTTCTGCGTCCCGGTGCCGCATCGCCGAGAGGATCAGGTGGGCCTTCTGCCGGTGGAAGACGCGGCGTTCGAAGACTGACCGGGCTTCGATCAGCAGGGCCGGCGCGCGGGCTGAGTCGAGGCGCGTCGAATCAAGGCGCGTCGAATCAAGGCGCGTCGAATCAAGGAAGTGAGGACCGAGCTGATCACCGAACAGCCAACGGCGGACAGCCACCGGGTCAGCGTAGTGGTCAGGAACAACAGTCAGGAATTGCAGTAGTTCGAGCGATAGTCGACCGGGCGGCAGGCGGCCTGCTGGTCAGACGCCGGGCTCGGCGCGGCGGCCGAGTCGAGGATGACCGACGCGATCACCATCGCCAGGCACAGGATCACGGGAATGAGGAGAAGCGACCACGAGGCCGGCTCCAACGGTGTCGCAGCGGTGTGCCCGGATGCCGAAGACACGGCAGCTCCCCAGTGATCGATCAACGGTCTTTCCCCAGTCGCCAATTGTTCGGCACCCGAGGTTTACCAGGGAAGGCTCCTGACGGACCGATACCAAACCGCAACGCGGCCGAGATCAGCGGCTGAACAGCGTCCCGGACAGCGTGGTCAAGAAATTGCGCAGCGAATCGGGCAGATCCCGCAGGTGCCAGTGGGGTGGCCCGTGATACCAGGACAGCGCATCAGGGTCGGGGTCGTCGTCCAGGTCGGTGGCCACGATCGCGTCCAGCCAGCGATCCGAGCCGCCCAGCACGACCGCGTACGGCAGGACCTCGGACAACTCGCTGAGTTCGCGCCCCGGCGGCATCTGGTTGGTCGGGTAGCTCAACAGGTCCGAACGCAGGGCGCCCAGACCACCGAGCAGCGCTGCACCCTTCTGGGTTCGCGCCGGCAACTCCTGAGCCACGAACATCAAGCCCAGCGCGAGCGCGATCAGCGCCAGCCCGACCAGCCCGAAGGTGGTGAACGCCGCCAGCACGATCGTTATCACGACCGCGCCGATCAGAGCGCCGAGCGCAGTCTGGGTCCACCGACTGCGGGTCGCGTCGGGGCGGCGCTCGAACCAGCCGTTGCGCACCACCTCCTCGTACAGCTTGTCCTGGACGCCGCCGATCACCTCCGACACGCGTCCCGGCAGCTCGCTCATGGTCACCGGACCGGCGGCGGTGATGCCTTCCAGCAGTTCCCGTTCGAACGGCAACAAAGAGTCGCTGGACGTGCTGAGGCGGCTCAGCTCCCATTCGGTCGGGGCGTACTCGCTCGACCTCGGCAGCTCGGTGATCCGCAAATGGCCGTGTACGGCGAGGTCCACCAGGGTGGCGCTGATGTCGATCGGGTCGACGCGTTCGTCGGCCACCGTGCCGACGTGACCCGGACGGATCTCTCCGAGCACCCGGAATTCGCTCTGACCGGCACCGGTGGGGACGAATTCGGCCACGCGGGTGACCGCCTGGCCGGCGGCCGCGTCCGTTCCGGCCCGTCGGTGCAGTCCGAACAGGGCGATGCCGCCCAGCACCAGAAGCGCCAGAGCGAGACTGAGGGGCAGCGGACGGGCCGAGAAGGCCCTGCCGACCGTCCAGACGAACTGGATGTTCGCGCTGCTGGCCACGGTGTTGGGCGGGAACCCGATCTCCACCTCGACGATCTCGCCCTCTCCCCGCGGCCCGTCGCGGAAACTCGGGACCTGCCCGCCCTCCGAGCCGGCGGCCGAATAAGTGCAGGGCACCTCGGTGTTCGGGCTGCCGGCGACGCAGTCGACGTAGGTGAACGCCCCGGGGATCTGCACGCTCGCGGCGAAGGTGGCCACCTGCGCGCTCAGACCCTGCAGCAGTCGCCACTGCAGCGCGGTGCCGGTGTCGGTGGGCACCACGGCTCCGGCGACGGTGTAGCGCATGGTGACCTGGTTCGCACCGTTGGTCGGCACGGTCACGGTGGTGAAGCGTCCCTGCTGCACGACCTCGATGGGCACCACCGAGCCCTGAGCCATGGCCCCGATGTCGCTCAGCGTGAAGATCTGCCGTCGATCACCCACCAGATCCCGGCGCGTTTCGAACCGTTGGCTCACCTGGGCCGGCACCGGCGCCGCGAAGGTCATCGTCTGCTCGACCTCCAGCCGGCCGTCCGCCCGCACGGTGGCATCCACGACGAAGGTCGTGGCGGTTCCCTCGGCGTGGGCCCGATCGGCGAACGGTCCGACCAGCAGGCCGGCGGTGACGAGCAGGAACGTGACCAGGACGGCGATCCGTCGCCGTCTCGTCGAGGCTGGGTGAGAGAGCACGAGTCCAAGCCTCCCATTCCCGGTGAGCTCCCTCCTGCATGCGGGAGGACTTTGTCGGCACTGTTTGGCAACGATTAGTGATCGGAGCGGCCAGACGTCGACGGTCAACCCGCAAACGGGGCGGCCGGTAGCTAAGGTTTCCGATGTGACTTCCCCGCCGTGGAGCAGCCCTCCAGGACCACAGCCGTACGGCGGCGCGCGTCCCGGCAGCTACCCACCACCCGGCTCGACTCCGGGTTGGGGGCAGCCGAACTGGGGGCAGTCGTATCGTCAGCCGGGCTATCCACCCCCACCTCCGGGCTCGACCCCGTACGGGCAGCCGCCCAGCAACGGCCCCGTCGGCCCGTCCTTCGGCGGCCCGCAAAGCACGGTCCCCTACTACGGATCGTCTCCACAGGCGCCTCCGCCCAGGCGTCGCAACCCCCTGGCCGCCGTGCTGCTGGGGATGGTGGTGCTCGTGGTGTTGGCGCTCGCCGGGCTGGCGTTGGCCAGCTCGCTCGGCAGCACCCCTCAGGCGGCGTACCAGAACGCTGATTACGAGGTACCTCCCCCCGACCGGAACCCACCGCCGCTCCCGCAGCCCAGCACCTACGGCGAGGCGGAGGACTGGCTCACCAACAATGCGCTCTACGCCCAGTCGGTGCCGGTTCCCGTGCGCTGCGACAGTGCCCCGATCAATGTCGCCACCGCCGACGACCCGCGACTCGCGGCTCATTTCAACGGTCTGATGGAGTGCCTGGTCCGGGTCTGGCAGCCGCCACTGACGTCGGCGGACTGGGTGATCGTCCGGCCAACGGTCACCATCTACGGCAAGGAGATCAGTACGAAGTGCGGCAAGTCGGGGGTCAACGCCTTCTACTGCTCGGCCGATCAGCAGATCTACTTCAGCAATCTGCTGGCCGAGTCGGTGCCGATCGTCCAGCGGGACAAGTGGGCGGCTGACGTCGTGATGGCCCACGAGTTCGGGCACGCCATCCAGGGCCGCACCGGCCTGCTCATCAGCGCGCACGCGCTGGCGCAGAACACCGAGTCCAAGGCCGAGTCGAACCAGATGCTGCGGCGGTTGGAGACCCAGGCCGACTGCTTCTCCGGGCAGTTCATGCGGTCGGTGTCGCAGTCCTTGGGCATTCAACAGTCCGACGTGGCCGGCATCCAGGCGACCTGGGAGGCGGTCGGGGACGACACCCTGACCGGTGACGACGGCGTTGACGGGAATCACGGTCTGGCCCGCAGCCGGGTGTACTGGGGCAGCGCCGGATTCAACAGCAGCGCGATCAGCAGCTGCAACACCTTCTCCGCCCCCGGGCGGCTGGTGCGCTGACGCGTCCGGACCGGAAATCTAGCCGAATGCGGGAAATCAAGGCCGTGGCTATCGCGGCCACGCCTTCACCCCGCCCGGTGAGCCCGAGGCCGTCGGTGGTCGTACCGGACACGCTGACCGGGGCCCCGACGGCTTCGGAGAGTACCGCCTGCGCCTCGTCACGCCGGGATCCGAGCACCGGTCGATCGCCGATCAGCTGCACAGCGACGTTGTCGATCTCGTACCCCGCTGCTCGCACTCGGAGGGCGGTCTCGCGCAAGAACGCGAGACCGCTGGCCGCCGACCATTCGGGGCGCGACGTGCCGAAGTTGCTGCCGAGGTCACCCAAACCGGCCGCGCCGAGTAACGCATCACAGGCGGCGTGCGCCACCACGTCACCGTCCGAATGACCGTACGGCCCGACGTCATCGGGGAACAGCAGACCTGCGATCATCATGGGCCGGCCCGAAACCAGCCGATGTACGTCGACCCCGATGCCCGTACGGGAACTCATCAAGGAGCAGAGTTCAACAAGCGTGGATCAGGAAGCGAGGACCTCGTCGAGCAGCATCTCCGCCTTGCCCTCGTCGACCCGCTCGGCCAGAGCCAGTTCCGAGACGAGGATCTGGCGCGCCTTGGCCAGCATCCGCTTCTCGCCGGCCGACAGGCCACGCTCGCGCTCCCGGCGCCACAGGTCGCGCACGACCTCGGCCACCTTCATCACGTTGCCGGAGTGCAGCTTCTCCAGGTTCGCCTTGTAGCGACGGGACCAGTTGGTCGGCTCTTCGGTGTGCGGTGCCCGCAGCACGCCGAACACCCGCTCCAAGCCGTCGGCGTCGACAACGTCGCGCACACCGACCAGGTCGAGGTTGCACGCAGGCACCCGGACCACCAAGTCGGTTTGTCCAACGATCCTCAACACCAAATAGAGCTTGTCTTCGCCTTTGATCTGACGGGTTTCGATGTCCTCGATCACGGCGGCCCCATGATTGGGGTAAACCACCGTCTCGCCGACTGTGAAGGTCATATTGTTGTGTGCCCCTTTCGCGACCTCAAGTCTAACATGCCCCGCAGACCGACTCTTCGGCGTTTGGGCTAGCCAGAGGCCACTATTGGCCAACGGGCGGACTTGACAAACAGGCCCGGGGTATGTGTTGGGTGTGGCGCAGGTCATAGTGCCGGGCGGCACCTACGAGCAGTCGAGGAGGGTCGCTAGGCTGCTGCCAGGTATCACCGGGGACCGTCCCGATCGACTGGCAGGAGCCGACCACCGTGCCGCTAACTCGTGCTCGCACCACAGGTTCACGCATCGCTCGGGGCGGGCGCGCCGCCCGTGCCGCCGCCGCCCTGGTGCTCTCGGTGGGCCTGCTCGGAGCGGCGTCCTGCGGGTTCGACGTGCAGACGAACCGGCCGTACACCCCCGGCCAGGGCGTCAACGTGAATGTCGGCAGTCCGGCCGTGCAGGTGCGCAATCTGATGGTACTGACCCGGGAGGAGGGTGAGGGCTTCTTGAGCGCGACCATGAGCGTGGCCGGCCGAGACTCCCTCACCGCGGTTTCCGGGGCGCCGATCAAGCCGGACTACACCGCCGGCGCAGCGTTCACCGTTGAGCTTCCCGCCCCCGTGCCCCTCGCGAACCAACTCGTGGTCCTCACCAACCGGCCGTTGATCACCTTGGCGAGCCCGGATCTGCAGATCGGCGGAGAAGCCGAGCTGAAGCTGTCGTTCAGCACCGCCGGCGACGTGACCATCCGGGTGCCCGTCGTCGATGCCGACGAGCAGCCGTACCGCAGTATCAGCCCGACGCCCGATCCCTCGCCCAGCTCCTGAGTGCTGGGCGGGGATCGCTCAACCGTACGTTTCGACGTCGCTGAACAGGCCGCTGATCGACTCGCCATAGTGAATCCGCTTGACGGCCTCGGCGAACAGCGGCGCGACCGATCGGGTGACCATGGTCGGCAGGCGTTTCTCCGACGGCAGCGGCACCGTGTTGGTGAGCACGATCTCGCCGAGGTCGGGCTCCTGCTTGAGGCGCTCGATCGCCGGCCCGGTGAACAGCCCGTGGGTGCAGGCCAAGGAGATCTGCCCGACGTTCTCGGCTCGCAGTTTCGCCAGGATCTCGACGATGGAGCCTCCGGTGGCGATCTCGTCGTCGAAGACGATCACATCCCGGCCGCGTACGTCGCCGACGATCCGGTCGATGACCACGCTGTCGTCGGCCAGCCGCTGTTTGGTGCCGGCGGCCACCGGGACCCCCAGCCGGCGGGCGAACTCCGACGCGAGCTTCGCGTTCCCGAGATCCGGTGAAACCACCACCGTGTTGCTCAGGTCGTAGCTGCGGAAATGATCGGCCAGTACGTCGATGGCGTTGAGGTGATCGACCGGGATCGAGAAGAATCCGTGCACCTGCGGGGCGTGCAGAGCCATGGTCAACACCCGGGTCGCCCCGGCCGCGGCCAGCATGTCGGCGACCAACCGGCCCCCGATCGAGATCCGCGGCGCATCCTTCTTGTCCGAGCGGGCGTACGCGTAGTGCGGGATCACCGCCGTGATGTGCGCGGCCGAGGCGCCGCGGGCAGCGTCCAGCATCATCAGCAGCTCGAACAGGTTCTCCTGCGTCGGCGGCACCAGCGGCTGAACCACGTAGACGTCCCGCTGCCGGCAGTTGGCCCGCAGCTGGACCTGAAGACAGTCGTTGCTGAACCGGCTGGTCCGAGCGTGGGACAGCTCCACCCCCAGGGTCGAGCACATCTCGGCCGCGAACTCGGGATGCGCCGACCCGGTGAAAACAGTGATCTCACCCGTCACGGTGTTGTCCGCTCGTTCCGAATCCGCTCATGACGCCGATCGTCGTCCTCCTCGGCGACGAAAAGCGTGTCGCCTCGATCGTCCTCCGAACGGCGCCGCGCATCGCTTCGACTCGCTCGGGGCCTCGCAAGCTCGGGCGTTGTCCACTCGTTCCGGATCCGCTCATGATGCCGCGGATTCTCCGCTCGCTCGGGGGCGTTGTCCGCTCGCTCCGGTCACGGAGCGAACCTATCGCTCAACCATCAACTCTCGAACTTGTAGCCCAGGCCGCGGACCGTGACGAGAAACTTCGGATTGGCCGGGTCGGGCTCGATCTTGGTTCGGAGCCGCTTCACGTGGACGTCGAGGGTCTTGGTGTCGCCCACGTAGTCCGCCCCCCAGATCCGGTCGATCAGCTGGCCGCGGGTCATCACCCGGCCCGTGTTGCGGAGCAGCATCTCGAGCAGCTCGAACTCCTTGAGCGCCAGTCTGATCCGTTCTCCGTTCACCGACACCTCGTGGCGCTCGACGTCCATCCGCACCCCGGCCGCTTCCACGATGTCGGGCATCAGCTCAACGTCCTGGCCGCGACGCAGCACGGCCCGGATCCGGGCCACCAACTCACGTTGACTGAACGGCTTGGTCACATAGTCGTCGGCGCCGAGTTCCAGCCCGACGACCTTGTCGATCTCCGAATCGCGGGCGGTCACCATGATTACGGGAACTGGGCCCCGCTGGCGAAGCTGGCGACAGACCTCGGTGCCCGGCATGCCCGGCATCATCAGATCCAGCAGGACGATGTCGGCGCCCGCGCGGTCGTACTCGGCCAGGCCCGCCGCTCCGTCGGCGGCCTCGAGCACGTCGAAGCCTTCCTTGCGCAGCATGTACGCCAGCGCCTCCCGGTACGACACCTCGTCCTCGACGACCAGCACTCGGGTCATGGGACGCTCCTCACTCTCGAACTCCTGCCGTCGAGTTCCGGGGCTGCAGCCGTTCAGGTTCTCTATGCACGGGCTCGCTCTCGGTCGCACGGTCAGGCTGGGTTTCGGGCTGGGTTTCGGGCTCGTTGTTCAGCTCGCTGTCAAGCGGGAGCGACACGACCGGCTGGTGAGCGGGCAGGCTGATGGTGAACGTGGAGCCGCGCCCCGGCTGGCTCCAGACACTCACCTCACCGTTGTGCGAGGCCGCGATGTGCTTGACGATGGCCAAGCCCAGCCCGGTGCCCCCGTTGGCGCGACTCCGCGCGTAGTCCACCCGATAGAACCGTTCGAAGATGCGGGCCTGCTCCCGCTCCGGGATGCCGATGCCGTTGTCGGACACCGTGATCTCGACGTAGTCGTCGTCGCTGCGCACCTGACGATGCGCCGCGACCACCACGCGGGTGTCGGGATCGGAGTAGACCACGGCGTTCTCCACCAGATTGCCCACCGCGATGCTGAGTTGCCTCAGGTTGCCGACGACGTGGCAGCCCTGAGCACCGGCGATGGTCAGCGCGACGCCGTGCCTTTCGGCGTCCACCCGGCAGCGGTCGACGGCGTCGGTCAGTACGTCGTCGATCTCCACCAGCTCCGGGGAGCTCAATGGGTTGTCGGCCTGCAGCCGGGAGAGATCGATGATCTGGGAGATCAAATCCGTGAGCCGGGCCGACTCGATCCCCATCCGCGCCGAGAACCGGCGGACGGCCGGGGGGTCGTCGGCGGCCTCCTCGACCGCCTCCGCGAGCAGCGACAGCGCCCCGATCGGCGTCTTGAGTTCGTGGCTGACGTTGGCCACGAAGTCGCGGCGGGTCTGCTCGATCCGGCGAGCCGCGGTCTCGTCCTCAGCCAGCAACAGCACCTGCTGATTCGGCAGGGGAACGACCCGGACGTGGAAGTACGCGTTCGCGGTGCCCGGACGCGGGAACTCCAGGTCCCGGATCTGACCGCGTTGCTCCCGACGGACCTGCCGGACCAGTTCGAGGATCGGCGCCAGTGCTACTCGGCTCCCGCGAACCACGCCAACGGTTTGGGCGAGTGGGGTGGATTGCAGCACCTCGTCGTGCGGGCCGATCACCGCTCCGGCCGCCCGGAGAGCGTTCAGCACCTCCGAGAGTCCGTCCGGAACGGCGGGCGCGTCGGGCACGGTCGCCGTGTCCGGCTCGGCCGGAGCCCGACGCCGGAGCAGCGACCAGGCCACAGCGAAGCCGATCGCCACGCCCAGCAGTCCGGCAAGGACCGCAAGACCAGCCAGGTTCACACCAGCGATAGTAGAGTCTCAGCTCTTGTCCACCGCCCGGATCCGACCAGGCAGACAGGCAGACGGCTCAGCGTTCCGCTGCTGTTCACCGGGCGTTCACGTCACCCTCTCCTCGGGATAGGGGTCGGGCTTAGGGTTGAAACCACTGAGACTCAATATGTGAGGTGGAACGAGGCATGCGCGACTCCTATCGGGAGCAGCTCGACGACATCCTGGCCGATCTTGTGCAGATGTGCCAGGCCGTCTCGGCGGCCGTCCGCAGCAGCACGACCGCTCTACTCGAGGCGGAGATCCACCTGGCCGAGCAGGTCATCACCCAAGACCTCAAGCTCGACGAGATGCAGGCCGACATCGAGGCCCGGGCCTTCAGCCTGCTGGCCCGGCAGGCTCCGGTAGCCGGCGAGCTGCGGACCCTGGTGGCCACCCTGCGGATGGTCACCGAACTGGAGCGGATGGGCGACCTGGCCGCGCACGTGGCCAAGATCGCCCGGTTGCGGTACCCGGACATCGCGGTCCCCGAGGCCCTGCGGCTCAACTTCGTCCGGATGGGCGACGTGGCGGAGAAGATGGTCGTCACCGCCGGGCAGACCCTCAACAACCGCAACATCGAATCGGCTCAGGAGCTCCGCGCCCGGGACGAGGAGATGGACGAGCTCCGCAAGAGCCAGTTCCGGGTGATGCTGAGCGACGACTGGGCCTACGGGGTGGAAGCCGCCGTCGACGTGGCCCTGCTCGGCCGCTACTACGAGCGGATCGCCGACCACGCCGCCTCGATGGGTCGGCGGATCATCTACGTCGTCACCGGCGAGTTCCCCGAAGCCGACATCTGGCCCCAGCCTTGATGCTGTGTCTTCCGGCTCGCGCACGCTCCGCGCCTCAAGACTCGGTCTTCCTCCCTCGCTCGCAGACGAAAAGCGCGTCTGCTCCCTCGCTCGTCCAGACCGAGCCGGCGCTGCGCTAACGACGCTCGCCGGGCTATGTCTTCCGGCTCGCGCACGCTCCGCGCCTCAAGACTCGGTCTTCCTCCCTCGCTCGCAGACGAAAAGCGCGTCTGCTCCCTCGCTCGTCCAGACCGAGCCGGCGCTGCGCTAACGACGCTCGCCGGGGTGTGTCTCCTCGCTCCGCGCGATCCGACTCTTACTTCTTGCCCTGGTTCTTGACCGCCTCGATCGAGGCCTGCGCGGCTTCCGGGTCGAGGTAGCGACCACCGGCGGAGATCGGCTTCAGGTCGTCGTCCAACTCGTACAGCAACGGGATGCCGGTGGGGATGTTCAGGGAGACCACGTCGGAGTCCGAGATCTTGTCCAGGTGCTTGACGATGGCCCGGAGCGAGTTGCCGTGGGCGGCGACCAGAGTCACCCGCCCCGCCCGCAGATCGGGGACGATCTCGTCATACCAGTACGGCAGCGCGCGGATCAGCACGTCCTTGAGGCACTCCGTGCGCGGCCGAGCCTCGGTGGGCAGCCCGGCGTAGCGGGGGTCGTTGAAGTTGGCGTACTCATCGGAGTTGTCGATCGGCGGCGGCGGGGTGTCGTACGAGCGGCGCCAGGTCATGAACTGTTCCTCGCCGTACTCGGCCAACGTGGCCGCCTTGTCCTTGCCCTGCAGAGCGCCGTAGTGCCGCTCGTTCAGTCGCCACGAGCGTTTGGTGTCGATCCAATGCCGATCGGCCACGTTGAGCGAGATCTCGGCCGTCCGGATGGCTCGGCGCAGGAGCGACGTATGCACGACATCGGGGAACAATCCGGACTCGACCATCAGCTCCCCGCCCCGGTGCGCCTCGGTCTGACCCTTCTCGTTCAGGTCGACATCGACCCAGCCGGTGAACAGGTTCTTCGCGTTCCAGGTGCTCTCGCCGTGGCGCAACAGGATCAAGGAGGCGGTCATGACACAGCTCCCCACTGGGGCCTGAGGTCGCTTCGTTCCCGCAATGTCGTCATAGCCGGGAGCCTAGTGGAGTCGCACAGATCGTCGGCGCCCGTCGGCGCCGGTCTATGGTCGGCAGCATGGCCCGAAGCATCGCCACCAACCGTACGGTCGATCGCGAAGCGTTGCTGGACTTCATCCGGCCGCGCCATCACCTGCTGCTGAGCACCAGCCGGGCCGACGGGCGACCGCAACTTTCCCCGGTGACCGGCGGGCTGGACGACCGCGGCCGCATCCTGATCTCCTCCTACCCCGGGCGGGCCAAGAGCAAGAACGCCGATCGGCGCCCAGAGGTGTCGGTGTGCGTGCTCTCCGACGACTTCGGCGGCGCGTGGGTTCAGGTGGACGGGACCGCCGAGGTTGTGCGCATGCCCGAGGCGCTGGACGGTCTGGTCGACTACTTCCGCTGCATCTCAGGTGAACACCCGGACTGGGACGAGTACCGGGCCGCGATGCGGCTTCAGGACAAGGTGTTGATCCGAATCACGCCCGCCCGCTGGGGTCCGATCGCCACCGGCGGCTTCCCGGCCGATGTCGCCGCCCGGCTCGGCGACTGATCAGGCCTGCTCGGGGTCGAGGTGGCGAAAGGCCGCCAGATTGGCCGTGGACTCACCGCGGGAGCGCCGCCACACCCATTCGCGCCGGATGCTGTCGGCGAAGCCGAGCTCGAGGATGACGTTGAAGGAGTCGTCGGCGATCTCGGCCACCGACCCCAGCCAGCGGTCGATCTCGGACCTGGTCACGCCGGCCAGGGCCAATTTCCCGGTGAGGTGGATGTCGCCGACGGCGTCCAGGGAGAAGGCCACCCCGTAGGTGCGGAGGTTCCGCTCGAGCAGCCACCGATACACCGCCACCTGGTTCTCGTCCGGCCGCCGGGCGACGAACGCTCGGACGGCCACCGCGTACTCGCCGACCTCGAGCGCACACTCGGTCGACAGCTTGTGGGTACCGGGCAGGGAGACCGAGAACAAGCCCGGCCGGCTCTCCTGAAAGCTCAGCTCCAACTCGTCCAAGGCCGCCCGGATGACATCGATCGCCCGCGCCCGCCGGTCGCTCACGCCCTCACGCCGCCTGCACCAGCCAGCGAGCCTGGTACGCCTCCAGGGTCAGTTCCCCGTCGGTGAGCGGGCTGCCGCCGTTGAGCGCGTCGGTGGCCCAGTTGCCCAGCGGGATCACCCAGCGCGGCAGGCGTTGAGCTTCCGGGGTCACGTTGTAGACCCCGACCAGGGTCTGGGTCGGGAAGCGACGGACCAAGACGAGCACAGCCGGGTTGACCGGATCCATCACCTCGCTCTCGACGGACGCGTCCATGCTCGGCAGTGCGGCCCGAACGGCGATGGCGTGCCGCATCCCGTGCCAGATCCGATGCTCCAACGTGTTCGGGTCGTGCCGGCGATCGACCACCGGCCAGGGCATCGGCGGCCGGTGCACCCACCGGTTGTCGTCAGCATGCTCGGGGTCGTCGGCGAAGTCGTAGTAGTTTCTCAAGCCGAGCTCGTCGCCCATGTAGATCAACGGCAGGCCGCCGAAGCCGAGCACGATCTGGTAGGCCAGCAGCAGCCGCCTGATGGCCAGGTCGAGGTGGGTTTCGTCCCCGCTGGTGAGAGCGGCTTCGATCCCGGCCAAAGAGGCGGCCGTGCCGCTGATCCGCCGGTCACCGGTGGCCAGGTTCTCCTGGAACACCAGCCCCCGCGCGTCGCTCATCGGGTACGACCCGGCGTAGAAGTCGGCCAGGAAGCGGCGGTGCTCGTACCCGTTGAGGCCGACCGAGGCGGCGTCGGTGTCGTCGATGGCCCAGCCGATGTCGTCGTGGCAGCGCAGATAGGTGCCCCACACCGTGGTCAGCGGCTTCGCCGGAAATCGGTTCATCGCCGCGCAGAACAGCCGGGTATCCCGGCTGGCCAGCGCCGACCAGATCTGCACCATCAGCGAATTCTGGTAGGCCAGGTCACTGACCCGCCCGGAGTGCTTCCCCAGACCCAGGTACGGCGCCAGGTCGGCGGGACCCACGATCGCCTCAGCCTTGAAGATCAAGGCGGGGGCGGCGATCCGGGCGACGGTGCGAAGCGCCTGGGTGATGGCGTGCACTTCGGGTTGGTTCTGGCACGACGTGCCCATCCGCTTGAAGATGAACGCGATCGCGTCCAGCCGGATGCACTCCACCCCCAGGTTGGCCAGCCAGCAGATCAGATCCGCGTACTCGTAGAAGACCTCCGGATTGCTCCAATTGAGATCCCACTGCCAGGTGTTGAAGGTCGTCCAGACCCACGCCTGGCTCTCTTCGTCGAAGGTGAAGTTGCCCGGGGCGAAGTCGGGGAACACCTCCGGCAGGAACTTCTCGTAGGCGTCCGGCAACTCCCGGTCCGGGAACATGTGGAAGTACCGCCGGTATACGTGATCACCGGCCCGGGCGTTGACGGCCCAGTCGTGCTCGGCGGCGACGTGGTTGAGGACCAGGTCCACGGTCAGCGAGATGCCGGAGTTCCGCAGGGCGGTGGCCAGCTGCCGAAGATCGTCGACGGTGCCGAGATCTTCACGCACCGCGCGGTAGTCCATCACCGCGTAGCCGCCGTCGCTTTGTCCCGGCCGCGGTTTGAGCAAGGGCATCAGATGCAGGTACGTCACCCCCAGTTGGCTCAGGTAGTCGACCCGGCCCGCGACCCCGCGCAGGTCGCCGCCGAACAGGTCGGCGTACGTGGCGTAGCCGATCATCCGGGGATGCTGGAACCACTGGGGGTCGGCGTGCCGGCGCAGGTCGAGCAGGCGCAGGTCGGTCGACCGCTGTCGGAAGCTGTTGGCGGCGATCTCCACGCACCGCTCCGCCATCTCGATCGCGTGCTCCGGGTACGCGCCCGTCAACCCGGCCAGGAGATCCGGCCAGTAGCGGCGGAGCCGGGCCTCGAAGACGACCTGATCATGGACGGGCTCGCCGTACAGGAGATCCGCGACGTCGGGAATGCTCATCAGCGGGCAGCGTAGCGGAAACCCCCCGACCCACAAGCTCAGCCGCGAGTCGAGGTTTCCTTGTGCCGGAGCTTGAGCCGCTTGCGGAACTCCTCGGCGAACACGTCCCGAACCGCCTCGTTGTCGATCGCACCGTCGAGGGCGGTGAGACGACCGGAGGCCACCCGCTGACAGACCGTCAGCCAGGCCTGCCCCATGGCGAATGTGAAGGTGCTCGCCACGCTGGCCCCGATCACCCCGCCGGCGACCGTGCCGGCGCCCGGCACCATCTTCAGCAGGCCGGTGAAGGCGGCCCGACCGGCCTGGGTGGCCACGGTGGTGGACGCGATGGCCATCAACGCAGCCCGGTCGAACTTGATCTTGTACAGCTGGGCGATCCGGGCCATCATGCCCAGCTGGATCGGCACCAGCAGGGTGGCGTCGGAGAACGGGATGGGGCTGGCCGCCGCGGCGGCCGCACTGCCGGAGGCGATGCCGATGTGCTTCAGCGCCTCTTTGGCCTTCCGATCGGTATCAATCTCCTGCGCCGCGGTGAGGGCTCCGTGAACGCCTTCGGGCGCAACGCGAAAGGTGGCATCGAGGACTTCCTGCAACCCGTACGCCGGCTGCCCGGTGAACTCGTCGGGCTTCGCGTACGTCATGTACGGCCGGCCGCCGGTGATGGGCAGCTGCTTGGCCATGATCTGCTCGGCCAGCAACCGCGCCTCGGGATGGATCTGGCCCTCCCGCATCGGCACCTGGGTCATGACCAGCAGCACCGGCAGGCCGAGCTCGGAGAGCCGTCGGATGAAGTCCGCCTCGGTCTCCTCGAAGCGGCGGTCCATGCCGCGGACGCAGTACCAGGCGACGTGGATCCATTCCGACATCGGTAACCGGCGGGACTCGCGGATCGCCAGATCCAACTCTTTGATGATCTGCTTGTCGTCCTTGCCGACCTCGAGGCCCTGGGTGTCGATCAGTCCGAGGAAGCCGACCTTGTCCAGATAGAGGTGGCTGCCGCGGGTGACCGGTTCGCCGATACCGGTCCGGGCGACCTCTTCGCCGAAGATGGCGTTGATCAGGGTGGACTTCCCGACGCCGGTCTTGCCGAAGATGGCGAGGTTGAAACGCCCAACCATCTCCGACTGCTTGTCGAACTCCCGGCGGAACGAGTCCCGGAACCAGTTCTTGTCGTCCACGCCGGCCTCCTGAGCCTTGTCGAGGATCGGGTGAGTGATCCAACCCAGCGTACGAGGGTGGGTCCCTGAGATCGCGCATCCGCGCCATCGGGGGAAACCCGGGAGTCGGAGCGCGATTTCCCTCAGCTGGTGGTCGCGTCCTGTCCTTGGCGCCGGGCGCGGATCTCGTGGCCGCGCGAGGTCAGGCACGCACCCGTCTCGAGGTTGAATTTCCAGCTGTGCAGCCCGCAGGTGAGGGTGGTGCCGTCGGTCGACCCGAACTGCCCGAGGTCGGCATGGAGGTGCGGGCAGCGCCGCTGCACGATCCAGCCGTCGAGGGCGATGTCCTCGCCCGTGTCGGACTGCTCTGAGTACCAGTTCTCGACGTAGTCGATCCGATCCGTGGAAAGGCACTTGAAGAACGTGTAGAGGTACTCGTTGAACTTGCCGATCCGCGACGCCGAGAACCGCATCGACAGGAACAGGCTGTTGGACCAGTCGATCTCGCGGCGGGCCAGGTTCGTGGCGACGAGATCGGCCGCGGTCGTGAACCAGTAGCGCACCGACTCACCGTCGTACGCTCGCACCTCGTTCGCCGGGAAGTCGAGCACCAGATCGGCGACGTCACCGATGGTGAAACGCACCTGCGCACCGATGCTGTCCGAGAGATACGGCGCCCGCTTCATGAGCGGCTCCCACCACTGCTTCAGCTGCTCGCCCAGGTCGTCCGGGACCGGGGCGCGGCTCGCCCGCTCAGCCTCGACCTCGCCGATCCTCATCTCCTGTTGCTCGCGCAGATAGCCCCACTTGTCGCCGAAGACCCGCTCTACGCCTGCGTCGTCGTACAGCTCCTGCGCAACCGTGCAACGGCCTCCATCGGCATCGACGACGGTCCCGGGCAGGAAGAGGTGTCCCGGCAGCCCCGGGCGCTCTACGGCCAGCTCGCCGAGGAACTGCCGCTGATCGGTGAAGATCGACGTGTCGTCGGCGCCCCAGCCGTTCGCCGGGAAAAGCTCGGGGTCATAGAACGCCGGCGGCCCGGCCATCGGGAACACGTGCCGCGGCCGGACCTGATCGATGTAGTAGACCGTCCGCTTGGACTGGCTCGCCCGCTTGAGCCCGGCGAACTTCTGTTTCGCGGCGACCGGCAGGTCGTAGACCATCGGCCACCAGATCGCGCCGGAGAACTGCGTGAAGTACAGATCGACCTCGCCGAACTCCCTGATCTTGGCGACATCCAGGGGGTGCGAGTCGTTCTGGTTGAGCAGCACCGCCGTGCCGTCGTCGACCGACAGCGCGGAGTCGCCGATCGGCCCGTCACCGGGACCCCGCAGCGGAGTGATCATCAGCCGCAGGCCGTCGAGCTCGAACGGCTCGCCGGCCCGGGTGAAGACGAAATTCGGGTAGCCGAGCGCGCGCAGGTCGTCCTCGAGGTCGGTCGTCGGGTACTCCGGCAGCAGCACGCGGGTCGAGGTGGGCACGACCTCGCGCAGCAGCCGTGGGTCGAAGTGGTCGGCGTGGCGGTGGGACACGTACAGGAAGTCGGCCTGGCCGTACCGCTCCCAGTCGAGCCCTCGGTTGTCCGGGAACGGAAACCAGGAGCCGAAGAACGCGGGATGCACCCAGGGGTCGCAGAGGATCGAACCGTACGCCGTCTCGATGAACATGCCGGCGTGGCCGAGGCCGGTGACTCGCACGTACACCTCTGGGGGTCGACAGTCTGGGATCCGAACAAGGCCGCCGCGGACGACCACAGTGCCCTCAGTGTAGTGAGTGGTAGGCGCGGGGCACGTAGACTCACCTGGTTCTACTCGCCTCCAGGAAGATCTACATGCCTATCCGCCACGACCTGCGCAACGTCGCGATCGTCGCCCATGTCGACCACGGAAAGACCACCCTGGTGGACGCCATGCTCTGGCAGTCCGGAGCCTTTCGCGTCGGCCAGGACGTCGAGAAACGGGTCATGGACTCGATGGATCTCGAGCGCGAAAAGGGCATCACGATCCTGGCCAAGAACACCGCGGTGAATCACCTCACGCCTGGTGGTGAGACCGTCATCATCAACATCATCGACACCCCGGGGCACGCCGACTTCGGGGGCGAGGTCGAACGCGGGCTGGAGATGGTCGACGGGGTGCTGCTGCTCGTGGACGCCTCCGAGGGCCCGCTCCCCCAGACCAGGTTCGTGCTCCGGAAGGCCTTGGCCAAACACCTGCCCATCGTCGTGGTGGTCAACAAGGTGGACCGTTCCGACGCCCGGATCGCCGAGGTCGTCGAGGAGACCTACGAACTGTTCCTCGATCTCCTGGAGGACGACGAGACCGACGTCCTGAACTTCCCGGTGGTGTACGCCTCTGCGAAGGCCGGCCGCGCCTCGCTGACCGCGCCCGAGAACGGAACCATGCCGGAGGCGCAGGATCTGGCCCCCCTGTTCGCCACGATTCTCGATTACGTGCCGGCCCCGACCTACGTCGAGGGCGCGACCTTGCAGGCCCACGTCACCAACCTGGACGCCTCGCCCTACCTCGGCCGGCTGGCCCTGTGCCGGGTCTTCGCCGGGGAGCTGCGGCGCAACCAGGTCGTTGCGTGGTGCAGGTCCGACGGCACCGTCAAGAACATCAAGTTGTCGGAGATGTTGATCACCGAGGCGCTGGACCGGGTTCCGGCCGAGTTGGCTCGACCCGGCGACATCGTGGCCATCGCCGGCATCCCCGACATCACCATCGGCGAAACCCTCTCCGACCCGGAGGACCCCAAGCCGCTGCCCTTGATCACGGTGGACGAGCCGTCGATCTCGATGACGATCGGCATCAACACCTCGCCGCTGGCCGGACAGTCCGGCAAGAACCTGACCGCGCGGCTGGTCAAGGCCCGGCTGGACGCTGAGCTGGTCGGCAATGTCTCCATCCGGGTGTTCCCCACCGAGCGACCCGACACCTGGGAGGTCCAGGGCCGCGGCGAGCTGCAGCTGGCCATCCTGGTGGAGCTGATGCGTCGGGAGGGGTTCGAGCTCACGGTCGGCAAGCCCCAGGTGGTGACCAGAGAGATCAACGGCCGAGTGCACGAGCCGGTCGAACGGCTGACCATCGACGCCCCTGAAGATTTCGTCGGCGTGGTCACCCAGCTCCTCGGCCTGCGCCGGGGCCGGCTGGAGCAGATGGTGAATCACGGCACGGGCTGGGTGCGGATGGAGTATCTGGTGCCGGCTCGAGGCTTGATCGGCTTCCGGACCGAGTTCCTGACCGAGACCCGGGGTACCGGGCTGATGCACCACGTGTTCGAGGCCTACGAGCCGTGGGCGGGCGAGCTGCGGACCCGGTCGAGCGGCTCGTTGGTGGCGGACCGGTTCGGGGCGGTCACGACGTACGCGATGTTCAATCTGCAGGAGCGCGGCACGCTGTTCGTGGGTCCTGGTACTCCGGTGTATGAGGGCATGATCGTCGGTGAGAACGCCCGCGCCGACGACATGGACGTGAATCCCACCAAGGAGAAGAAGCTGACCAACGTCCGCTCCTCCACCGGGGACGAACTGGAGCGGCTGATTCCCCCGCACCTGATGAATCTGGAGCAGGCGCTGGAGTTCTGCCGCGGCGACGAGTGCGTCGAAGTCACGCCGGCGGCCGTCCGGATCCGCAAGGTGGTGCTGTCGGCCGGCGATCGCGCCAAGACCCGTTCCCGCGCGAAGGCCTCCGTCGCACCGTAGGACCGACCGGCAAACGGCCACCCGCAGTTTCGGGCCCTTGGTTCCGATACTCTTCTCGCGCCATCGGTACTTCCCCCCGCTGGCGAAGCTCCGGTAACAGGAGAGCTGGAGCAGAGTTGCGGGCTCGCAAGTGTCAGGGGAAGTCATGAAGAAGTTTGTGCGTCTGCTGGTTGGTGTCATCACCGTCACCGGCCTGATCACGACCGCATCGTTGGCCGGTCCGGTCACGGCGAAGGCGTCGCCCGTGTCCGAGGTCTCTGCGGCGCCGGCCTCGATCGTGCTGTCGGCGAAGTCATCCCGACGGATCGCGAAGCGGTGCAAGATCAAGGGCCGGGTGCTCTGCATCGACAAGACCCGGGACAAGCTCTACTACGTGAAGAACGGCAAGATCATCAAGTCGATGGACGCGCGGTTCGGTTGCGCGCGGACACGAACCCGCGAAGGAACGTTCCACGTGTTTCGGAAGCGGCGCTACACCGTGTCGAGTCTGTATCACACGCCGATGCCGTACTCGATGTTCTTCAGCGGTGGCCAGGCGGTGCACTATTCGGCCGACTTCGCGGCCCGTGGTTACGCCGGCTGCAGCCATGGCTGCGTGAACATCCGGGCCAAGAAGAAGCTGCGCTACGTGTTCAACCGGATCCGGCTCGGTGACCGGGTGGTCGTCTACCGTTCTTGATGTGATCGGCTCGCGCGGACGCTGGCCCTTCTGACTCTGGCTTCCTCCTCGCGTGACGAGGAAAGAACGCCTCGTCACGCTCGTCGTCCAGCCAGAGCCGGGCCTGCGTCCTAGCGACGCTCGCCGATCGTCAGACCGTCTGCCTGGCGGGCTTCTTGGCCGTCGCCTTCCGGGTCGCGGCCTTCTTGGCCGTCGCCTTCCGCGGAGTCACCGTCTCGGTGGCGGTGCGACCGGTCGCGTTCTTGCGCGCCCGGGTCACGCCCTCCTGGACCTTCTCGAAGGCGGGGTCCACCGCGTCGACCAGTACGTCCCCGGCGCGCTTCTCGGCGCGACCGGACAGTTGCCGGGCGGAGACGATCGTTTCGTCGACCGCACGCTTGCCGCGGCCGGCGAGGTCTCCGTAGGCAGCGTTGGCCTCCCGGGCGAACTCTTCAGCCTGCTGCTGCCATTCGGCCAGCCGGGCTTTGGTGGTCTCGGGCAGCGCCTTGACCTGCTCCGGCAGCGAACGGACGAGCTGGGTGGCGTCCTTGGCCTGCTTCTCGCCCAGACCCTGCCACGCGGCGAGGCGTCGGCTGGCCTTCTCGCTGCTTCTCGGCCAGGGCCGCTTGCAGACTGGTGGTCACGACCTCGGTGAGGCCGGCGACGGCGTAGAAGGGGGCGTAGTCGGACTCGAGGGCGGCCTTGCGGGCCTGCGCCGGGGTCTGCTTGCGCGTGCTGGTGGTCATGCTCGTCCTCCTGGGGTTTTGCTTTCGGGCTTGGATTCGGTCTCGGGCTTGTTTTCGGACTTGGTCTCGGTCTGCGTTTCCTGCTCCGCGGGTTCGCTCGGCTGGGCGTTCTCCTTCACGAAGGAGCCGTAGACGTCGATCAGTACACGCTTCTGGCGCTCGGTGATGAGCGGGTCGGCGAGCACGGCCATCTCGACCGTGGTCACCGGGTGGTCGTCGGGATCCAGGATCCCGGCCCGTACGTACAAGGTCTCGGCCGAGACGCGGAGGGCCTTCGCCAGCTGCTGCAATACCTCGGCCGAGGGTCGCCGGAGCCCCCGCTCGATTTGGCTCAAATATGGATTGGACACACCGGTCTGTTCGGCCAACTGCCGAAGGGACAACTCCGCCGCGCGACGCTGCGCAGCGATGAACTCGCCGACCGAGTTGAGCTGGTCGCCCAGCGGCGGCTTGATTCTCGGCACAACTTCAGTGTGCTTGCAATTGCAAGCAGATGCAAGCTGGGAGCTTGCTTGAGACTCGTCACAGCGCGAAGCGCACCTTCACCCGGGGGGTGGTGTTGTCCACCGATCGCTCGTGAGTCAGAGTGAGCACAACGTGCAGGGCTGCGCGATCCCATGGATCGACACTGGTGATCGAGGACCGGACGGAGGCAGGACCGATGACTGACACGTCTACGACTGAGGCCGCTGACCGACAGCACAACGAGCCCGAGCTCAAGCGGGTGATGGGCCCGAAATTGTTGCTGCTGTTCATCATCGGCGACATCCTCGGCACCGGCATCTACGCCGTGACCGGCAACGTGGCCAAGGAAGTGGGCGGCGCCGTCTGGGTGCCCTTCCTGGTCGCGTTCATCGTGGCCACGATCACGGCCTTCTCGTACCTGGAACTGGTGACCAAGTACCCGCAGGCTGCGGGCGCCGCCCTCTACGCGCACAAGGCCTTCGGCGTGCACTTCGTGACCTTCCTGGTCTGCTTCACCGTCATGTGCTCGGGGATCACCTCGGCCTCGACCGCTGCCCGGGCCTTCGCCGCCAACCTGGCGGCGTTCGCCAGTGTGGTGCAGGGCCAGGGCGCCGACGTGGAGGTCAGCGACGGTCTCACCTTGACCCTCGCGCTCGGCTTCATCGCCCTCATTGCGCTGATCAACATGCGCGGCGTCGCCGAAAGTGTCAAAGCCAACATCGTGCTCACCAGCGTCGAGCTCAGCGGCCTGCTGATCGTGATCTTCGTCGGCGTCTTCGCCGTTACTCAAGGCAAGGCCGATTTCTCGCGGGTGGTCATGTTCGACACCGCCGAGGACAAGTCGATCTTCATCGCCATCACCGCCGGCACCTCGCTGGCCTTCTTCGCCATGGTCGGTTTCGAGGACTCGGTGAACATGGCCGAAGAGACGAAAGACCCGGAGAAGATCTTCCCCCGGATCATGTTGACCGGACTGGGCATCACCGGGATGATCTACATCCTGGTCTCGATCACCGCGATCGCCCTGGTGCCGCCCGGCGAACTCGGCGAGGGTGAGGCGCCGTTGACCAAGGTCGTCGAAGCCGGGGCACCAGGCCTGCCGATCGGGGACATCTTCCCGCTGATCGCGATGTTCGCAGTGGCCAACTCGGCGTTGATCAACATGATGATGGCCAGCCGGCTGCTGTACGGGATGGCCAAGCAGCAAGTGCTGCCTCCGGTGCTCGGCCGCGTGCTCGAGGGGCGGCGGACCCCGTGGGTGGCGATCCTGTTCACGACGGCCCTGGCCTTCGGCCTGTTGATCTTCGTTGACCAGCTCAGCGTGCTCGGCGGGACCACCGCGCTACTGCTGTTGGCCGTCTTCACCGTGGTCAACATCTCCTGCCTCGTACTGCGCCGGGATCCGGTGAAGCACAAGCACTTCGTCGCGCCGACCGTGCTGCCGATCCTCGGGGCGCTGTTCTGCGCGTATCTGGTCGGGCCTTGGACGGGGCGATCCCCGGCGCAGTATCCGGTCGCCGGGATCCTGATCGGAGTCGGTGTCGTGCTGTGGTTCATCACCTGGCTGGTGAATCGAGCCATCTACAGCCGCAAGACCTACGTACGCGATGTCGAGGATCTGGACACCGACCGCGACTTCAAGTAGACCTGCTCGCGCACGCAGATCCTGATCGCTAGCTGCTCGAGTTCGACGTTCCTGCTCGAGTTGGAACTCGAGCAGGAAGGTGCATCCCGAGCAGCTGGATACTCGCCGCGGCGCTAGCTCAACGTCGGGTGCGCGACTGCGGGACCGAGGCGGTGATCAGACTGCCGTCGACCCGTCGGTCGCCGGCCTGCAGCACCGGCGTGCCTTCCATCCGAGGTCCGCGGCCACCGAGCGGCACCGTGACCGGGGTGTCAGCAGAGACCGTGAAGTGGTGATCATGGACCGTCAGAGAAGCCCGGTCGCCGTCCTCGACGGTGAACGTGATGGCGTCGGCGGTCAGGTTCACCCGCAATCGGGTGCCCCGCAGCGTGATCCGAAAAATCAACTCCGGCCAGCTGTCGGGTAACCGCGGGTCGAAAGTGATGTTGCCGTGGTAGTCGCGCATCCCGCCGAAGCCGTACACGAGTGCGTTCCACACGCCGCCGGTGGAAGCCACATGCACCCCGTCGGCGGTGTTGCCGTGCAGATCGACCAGATCCACGAACAAAGAGCTGTGGAAGTAGCGCAGCGCCAGTTCCCGATAACCCACCTCCGCCGCGATGATCGACTGCACCACCCCGGACAGCGTGGAGTCACCGGTGGTGATCGGGTCGTAGTACTCGAAGTCGGCCAGCTTGTCCGACAGCCGGAAATGGTCACCCTGCAGGAACAGCGCCAAGACCACGTCCGCCTGCTTCAGCACCTGGAAGCGGTAGATGACCAGCGGGTGATAGTGCAGCAGCAGGGGACGCTTGTCCGCCGGCGTGTTCTTCAGATCCCAGACCTCCCGGTCCAGGAAGTGGGAGTCCTGCGGGTTGATGCCGGTCGTCGGATCGAACGGGATGGCCATGCTCTGGGCGGCCTCGGCCCAGTCGTCGACCTCGTGGTCTTCGATCCCCAGCCGCTGGACGAGCGAATCGTAGCGACCGTTGTCGGCGTTCTTGATGTTCTGCACGACCTCGGCGGCCATGGCCAGGTTGAAGCGCGCCATCACGTTCGTGAACAGGTTGTCGTTCACCACCGTGGTGTATTCGTCAGGTCCGGTCACTCCGTGGATGTGGAAGGTGCGAACCATCCCGTCCAACGGGCTCGGCTCGCGCCAGAAACCCAGGTCGGCCCACATCCGGGCGGTTTCCACCAGGATGTCGACGCCCTCGCGGAGCATGAATTGGTCGTCCCCGCTGGCGCTCACGTACTTGCACAAGGCGAAGGCGATGTCGGCGTCGATGTGGTACTGGGCGGTGCCCGCGGCGTAGTAGGCCGAGGCCTCTTCGCCGTTGATCGTGCGCCACGGGAACAGGGCGCCGCTCTGGGCGAGATCCTGGGCCCGCCGCCGAGCCGCATCGAGCATGTTGTAGCGGAACCGCAGGGCACTGCGGGCCATCTTGGGCGAGGTGTAAGAAAGGAAGGGCAGCACGTAGATCTCGGTGTCCCAGAAGTAATGGCCGCCGTAGCCCGATCCGGTCACCCCTTTGGCCGGCACTCCGGACTGCTCGGCCCGCGACGTCGCCTGCGCCAGTTGGTACAGGTTCCAGCGAACGGCCTGTTGCACCGACGGCTGACCGACGACCTCGACGTCGGACCGCTCCCAGTACCCGTCCAGCCAGGAACGCTGATCGGCGAACTGCTGCTCGACGCCCTGCTCGGCGGTGCGGTCCAGGGTCCGCCGGCAGCGGTCGACCAGTTCCCGCACGGGTACGCCACGCGAGGTGTGGTACGAAGCCACTTTGGCGATCTTGATCGGCACGCCGGCCTTGGCGTCCACCCGGTAGACCATCTTGCCGGTGTCCTCGTCGGCGGAGATGAGCTCCTGGTAGGTATTTTCAGTCTCGATCGTGTGGTCGACGCCGACCGCCAGAGTCATCTTGGAGTTGTAGCAGCGATAGCCGAGGATGATCCGGCCGTCGCTGCACCAGTGGGCCTGCGGCTCCAACACCCGGGACTCGAAGGACTCCGCCTTGCGCGGATCCACGCCCGAGCCCATGGCCGCGGCCCGCACGTGGTACTCGTCGCGACCGTCCTGCCGGTTGAGGGTCTGCGACGAGACCACCACCGGAGCGTCCTCGTCGAGCATGGTCACCTCGATGGTCATGATCGCCAGATGCCGCTGGGTGAAGGAGACCATCCGGCGCGACGCGACCTGGACCCGTTTGCCCGACGGCGTGCGCCAGATGATGTCCCGCCGCAACAAACCGGCCCGGAAGTCCAACGTCCGGTCGTACTGCTCGAGATCAGCGACCGAGAGCAGCATCGGCTCATCGTCCACGTACAGCTTCATCGTCTTGTTGTCGGGGACGTTGACGATGGTCTGTCCGACCCGGGCGAAGCCGAAAGCCTCCTCGGCGTGCCGGATGGGCCAGACCTCGTGGAAGCCGTTGACGAAGGTTCCGTGGGCGTGAGTCTCCCGGCCTTCCTCGACGTTGCCCCGCATCCCGAGATAGCCATTGCCGACCGCGAAGAGAGTCTCGGTCACCCCCAGGTCCTCGGAGCTGTATCGAGCCTCGGTGAACCGCCAGGGGTCGATCGGGAACCGCTGCCGATCCAGGGGATCGGCGATCTTGATCGGGTCGTCCCCGCTGGAACCCATCATCGGCTGACCAGCTCTGCGAGGTCGGCCACCACCAGGTCGGCTCCGGCGTCGCGCAGGCGCTCCGCGCCGGTGCCACGGTCCACCCCGATGACCAGTCCGAAGTCCCCCGCGCGCCCGGCTTCGACCCCCGACAGGGCGTCTTCGACGACGATGGCGCGCGCGGGCGGCACGTCGAGGCGCTGGGCGGCATTGAGGAACGTGTCGGGCGCCGGCTTGCCGGGCAGCGACTCCGCAGCGGCCACGGCACCGTCGACGACCACCTCGAACCGATCGGCCAGACCAGCAGCGGCCAGCACTGCCGGCGCGTTCCGGGAGGAGGAGACAACGGCGACCGCGGTGCCGCTCGCGGTCAACTCGTCCAGCCAGGCGACCGATCCCGGGTAGGGCTCGACGCCTTCCTCGGCGAGAACGGCGGAGAACACCTCGTTCTTCCGATTGCCCAGCCCGCATACCGTCCCCGCGTCGGGCGGGTCGCTCGGCGTGCCGTCGGGCAGCCGCAGATTGCGGGAAGCGAGAAAGGACCGCACGCCGTCATAGCGCGGTTTGCCGTCGATGTAGTCGAAATAGTCGCTCTCGGCGTATGGCTCGTTCACGCCGGCCTTCTCGAGGTAGTCGGAGAACATCTTCTGCCAGGCACGCATATGCACGTCTGCCGTCGGGGTCAATACCCCGTCGAGATCGAACAAGACAGCGTCGAAGGCCTTCAAATCCACGTCCGTCACACTACGGCTCCGATGTTACGGAACCATGGCCGGAACGCCGGATCGACTTCCTGGCCGACGACCGCTCCTCCGATGGCAACAGTCGCTGCTGCGTCACAGGGCGGCCAGCGCTGCGGCGGACGGCCGGATCTCACCCACCCGCTCACCGTGACCGAACACCGCCGCACTCGCCTGCTCGGTCAAGGTCGGATGGTCGTGGCCGAGCCGTTGCAGCACTCCGGCCATGGCCGCCGCCCGGCCGCGCGCTGAACCGTCGCTGATCTTGAGCGCCACGCCCCGGCCGTCGGGCAGACCGACCGCGTAAACGGCCTCGGCGCCAGCCTTCGCCACCACGCCGGGCAACGCTCGGTGCAGGGCGAGCTCGTCGCGCCGGGTTCCCGAGACGTATTCGGGGTGTTCGAGGATCGCGGTCCGGACCAACGACTCCGGCCCGGCGGTGGCAACGGCCAGCCGGCCGTACGCGCGGGCCAGCCCGGCCAGACTGACGGCGTACAGCGGAGCGCCACAGCCGTCGACAGCCAGGTTGATGGCCTGCTCGCCGGTCAGGTCGTCGAGCGCACGGAGGATGGCGAGCTGGGTGGGATGCTGCGGATCCCGGTAGGTCTCGGTCGGCCAGCGGTTGATCACCGAGGTGGCGATCATGCCGGCGTGCTTGCCGGAACAGTTCATCGCCAACGGGCTGGGCCGGCCGCCTGCGCGGATCAGCGCCAGCCGGCATTCATCGTCCAACGGCCAGTCCGGCGGGGTCTGCAGCGCCAACTCATCCAGCCCGACCGAGACCAGGATCTGCTGTACGGCGTGCTGGTGGAACTCCTCACCGGAATGAGAGGCGCACGTCACGGCCACCTGCTCCGAGGGCAGATCCAGGCCCGCGCGCAGCATGCCGACCGCCTGCAACGGCTTGCTGGAACTCCGGGGGTACATCGGCGCGAACGCGTCGCCCAGCGACGCCGACAAGGTCCCGTCCGGCGCCGTGACGGCGACCCGGCCGCGGTGCACGCTCTCCACGAACCCACTGCGCAGGACCTCGACGAGGATCGGATCGGCGTCGAACGGAGTCGTCGCAGGATTTGTCACAGGATTTGTCACAGCCGCGGGCGGACGTGCAGGCCGATCTCCGGATCGACGACGAGTTCTTGACCGGCCGCGATCCCGTCCACCGTCAGCACCGCGTCGGGATCGACGTTGCGCTTGACCAGTCCGAGCGCCACCGGGCCGAGCTCGTAGTGGCGAGCCGAGCCGCCGGCGAAACCCACCGCCCGGCCGTCGAGTTCCAGGGCCGACCCGCGCGCGGGAAGGGCCTCCGCACTGCCGTCGAGATGCAACCGGACCAGTCGACGCGGCGGTCGGCCCAGCGTGTGCACCCGCGCCACCGTTTCCTGACCGCGGTAACAACCCTTCTCCAGGTGGACCGCCGGACCCAGGAGTCCGAGTTCGTTCGGAATCGTGCGGTGGTCGGAGTCCACGCCGATCCGCGGCACCCCGGTCGAGATCCGACGGGCCTCGTACGCCCACGTGCCCGCGCGCTGCGTCTCAGCCAGCACCGCGGTCAGGTCCTGGCGAGGGACGAAGCTTTCGTAGCCGCCGAGGGAGTCCGGGCCGCTGCGCAGGACGTTTCGTCCTTCGACGGGCACCGGACCCGAACGCCAGACGATCGCAAAGTCGGCGGTTCGATCGGCCACCTCGACGCGCATCATGAAACGCATCCGGTCGAGCCAGGCCACGGCCGAGGCGGCGGCGCCGGGTTCGGTGTGGGCCCAGAACGTCTCCCCGTCGTCCACGCCGTAGAGGGCGTGCTCGATGTGTCCCTGCGGGGACAGCACCAACGTGGTCACTCCAAGGCCCGGGGCCAACCCCTCCAGGTACTGGGTCGTGAGCGAGTGCAGCCAGCCGAGCCGGTCCGGACCGCTCACGGTGATCACACCCCGGTGGGACAGGTCCACCGCGGCCCCCGAAGACTCCAGCAAGCGCTGCTCGCGGAACGGCTCACCGAAATGCCAGGGCACGCCTGCATCAGGTCCCTCGACAGCGATGATGGCGCTCATTTCAGGTGTAGCACCGACGACGGAGAGTTTCTTCCCACATCAGGAGCGCTGCAGCCGACCCCAGAGGTGGCTCTGCAGCGGCTGACCCGACGCAGCCTTGTCAAACGTCCAGAGCAGATCACCCTCGACGTATCCGTACAACCGACTGCCCGCGTTGTACTCCTCGGCGGTGGCGGTGCGCACGATCGCGTCGGTGGCCAGCTCGACCTTGGCGCCGGTGATCTTGCCGTACCACACTTCGGCGTAACCGCCGGGATGGGCGAGCACGACCTCGATCGTCCCGTCGCGCTGGGGCCGCCAGAACCCGGTCTCCATACTGAGCGGCTTGGTCGCGGCGCCGTTCTCGTCGAGCTCGAAGGTCTGGGAGAGATAGTGCAGGTAGTTCTCACCGTTGTGAGAGAAATCCACCTGCTGGCCGAACTCGAAGTCCTCGGTGCCGGGATAGGAGCCGCGCCCGGTCCCGGTCCATTGACCCACCATCCAGGCCAGCGCGGTCAGGTCCGGATGCAGATCATTCGGGATCTCGAACGGCACTGGCGTCAACCGTCCCGTACGGAGAACGATCGGAGCAGCAGGAACACCAACGCCCCGAGGGCCCCGGCTCCGATCGCCGCGATCCCCGTCACCAGGAGCGCGGCGAAAATCAGGGACATCGACACCCGGGCAGTGTATCGACGCGCCCCGCGAGGCTGGGGACGCCGGACCCGGCGTCGCGGTGCTCTGTGTCACCCCGAGACGCGCTCAGGGCAGCTTCCTCGCGAGGACCTGGCAGACCGTGACGTAGCGCCGGCCGGCGCCGATCGGCCAACTCTCCAGCACCGAACCGGACTCCAGATAGCCGAGCCGGAGGTAGAGGGCCCGGGCGCGGGGATTGTCGTGCTCGACGCCGATCCGGGCCAGATTCCGACCGACGGCCAGGATCCGCTTCTCCAGGGCCTTGATCAACAACGTGCCGACGCCGAGGGACTGCCAGGCGTCGTGGACCGACAGCATCCAGATCGTGCCCGACTGGTCGGCGGTCCGGAGATCCACTCCGCCGAAACCGATCAGCCGGCCGGCGGGCAGCGCCACCACGAGTTGGGCCACCCCGCCGGAGGCACTGATCGACAGGTCCCGCGCGATGGCCTGCAGATGCTCCGGTCCACCGGTCCACTCGAGATCCGGAAGGTCTTCAGGCTCCAGGTCGCGAACCGTGATCGGAACTTCCATCAGGGCAGGTGTTCGCGGACTTCAGTAGACCAGCACGCGGACATCGTCGGACAGGACCGATTCGACGAAGCCTGCGGCGCCACCGATGCCGGCCCCGTCGACCAGGTCCTGCTCGGTCAGCTCGCGTCGGGCCGCGCACTGGGTGCAGACCACGAGCCGCCCCGCGGTGCGGATCGTCTCGACCAGATCGATGACCGGGGTCGCGTGGGCCAGGGCCAGATCGGGCTGGCGACCGGTCACGGCGAACCAGACGGCCTCGCCGGTCAACCACACGGTCACCCGCGCCCCGGCCGCGACGCCCATCGCCGCCACAGTCCAGGCCTGGTTGGCCCGTTCCGCCGCCTCCGCGCCACAGGTGATCTTGATCATCAGGTGCCGCGGCTCCGGCTCGCTCAGCATGCCGTCATGGTGTCACACGCCCTGGTCCCCCGCTCGTACGCCGAAGTGATCATCTGACACCGTCGGAGCATGCGCGCACTGCTGCAGAGAGTGACGTCGGCGGCCGTCCGGGTCGATCGTCAGGTGGTGGGGAGCATCGACCGCGAAGGGCTGCTGATCTTCCTCGGTGTCACCCGCGGCGACACCGCCGAATTGGCCGGACGGCTGGCGAGCAAGATCTGGACGCTGCGCATCCTGGCCGGTGAGAAATCGTGCGCCCAACAGGCTGCGCCGGTGCTGGTCGTGAGCCAGTTCACCCTGTACGCCGACACCCGCAAGGGACGCCGGCCGTCCTGGAACGCCGCCGCACCGCGGGAGATCAGTGAGCCCATCATCGACGCGTTCGTCGAGCATCTCCGAAACCTCGGCGCGGAGGTGGAGACCGGGCGTTTCGGAGCGATCATGGACGTGTCCCTGGTCAACTCCGGCCCGGTCACCCTGATCCTGGACACCGCGATTCTCTAGCGCATGCGAGCGTCGTTGGCGCAGCGCCGGCTCGGTCTGGACGACCGAGGGAGCAGACACGCGCCCCCCGGCGAGCGTCGTCAGCGCAGCGCCGGCTCGGTCTGGACGACCGAGGGAGCAGACACACCCGGCGAGCGTCGTCAGCGCAGCGCCGGCTCGGTCTGGACGACCGAGGGAGCAGACACGCTTTTCGTCTGCGAGCAAGGGAGGAAGACCGAGTCATGAGGCGCGGAGCGTGCGCGGGCCGGAGGGCACGGCTGCGAGCGAGGGAGGAAGACCGAGTCTCAAGGCGCGGAGCGTGCGCGAGCCGGAGGGCACGGCTGCGAGCGAGGGAGGAAGACCGAGTCAGGAGGCGCGGAGCGTGCGCGAGCCGAACAACACCGATCAGGCGGCGGTGAGCTCCACGTCGATCTCGAGCACGCTGCCGCGAGCCGCCCGCACCGGCCGGTCGGTCTTGGCTCCAGGAGCGAGGGTCCGCAAGGTCCAGTTCCCGTCGCCGGCGAAAAACCGGAAGTGACCGGTGGCCGACGTCGGAACCTCGGCCGTGAACTCGCCGTCGGCATCGAGCAACCGCACGTACGCGCCGGAGACCCCTTCACCCTCCCGGAGCACCCGGCCCTGAATGATTGCTTCCTTGGACAGGTCCACCCCAGCCAGGCTGATTCCGCCCTGCGTTGCGCCGCACATATCGATCTCCTCTGGTTCGGCTCGTCAGTTGCCGGGCTCGTCGCCGACGGCCACGGGAACGCCGACCAAAGACCCGTACTCGGTCCACGAGCCGTCGTAATTCTTCACTTTGGTCTGACCGAGCAGTTCCTGGAGGACGAACCAGGTGTGGGCGCTGCGCTCGCCGATCCGGCAGTAGGCGATGATTTCGCCGTCCCAGTTCAACCCGGCGTCGCTGTAGAGCTCCTTGAGGTCCTCGTCGGTCTTGAAGGTCCCATCGTCGTTCGCTGCCTTGCTCCACGGCACGTTCACCGCGGTGGGGATGTGGCCACCCCGTTGGGCCTGCTCCTGCGGCAGATGCGCCGGAGCCAACAGCCGGCCGGCGTACTCGTCGGGGCTCCGCACATCGATCAGGCTCTTGGCCCCGATCGAGGCCACGACCTCATCCCGGAAGGCACGGATGCTGAGATCCGGCTCCTCCGCCTTGTACGTGGTGGCCGGCCGGGTCACGGTCTCGCTGCTCAGCTCGCGAGCGTCGAGCTCCCACTTCTTTCGACCGCCGTCCAGCAGCCGCACGTCGTCGTGGCCGTACAGCTTGAAGTACCAGTACGCGTAGGCCGCGAACCAGTTGTTGTTGCCGCCGTAGAGGACGACCGTGTCGTCGTTGCTGACGCCCCGCTCGGACAGCAGCGCCTCGAACTGCTCCTGGTTGACGAAGTCGCGGCGGATCGGATCCTGGAGATCCTTCTTCCAGTCCAACTTGACCGCGCCGGCGATGTGGCCGCCGTCATAGGCGGTGGTGTCTTCGTCCACCTCGACCAGGACGACTCCGTCGTCGGCGGCGTGGTCGGCAACCCAGTCGGCGTCGACGAGAACTTCTTGCCTGCTCATGATCGTGATCTCTCCTGTGTGCGTGGAACTCGAGCTGAAAGGCGGACGGGAGGCGGCGATGGATCCACCGCGAAGGAAGACCGAGGCGACGTGGGGTCGGCGCCGAGCAACCTCAGTGGGAAGGCCGACACAACGACGAGCGCATCCGGCCGTGGTCGACGGCCAGGCGGCGGGTGAGCGCGAGCGCCCCCAACGTCGGTGTGGTCACGGCGTCAGCCTAGGGGTCGATGACGACCGTCGACCAACTGCGTCTCAGATTAAGAGATGAGTGTTCATATTGCGAGACGCAATCCCGCGGTCAGCGCAACCGGTTGCGCCAATCTTGTGAGTTGGGCCACATCGTCCCCTCCGGTCAGCGTCTCATCCGCCGGCGAAGGGGGGCAGGATCTCGACCGTGACGGGCCCGTCGAGGGGGTCGTCAAGCGCCTCGGAGCGGACCACCACCCCGTCGACCAGAACTGAGCAAACGCTTAGTACACGGGCGAAACGCGGGTCGTCCCGCGCCTGCCGCGCCGAGGCCAGCGCCGCGGCGATGGAGTTCGCCGACCAGGTCTCGGCCTCGGTACCGGCGGCGGCTCGGGCGCCGGCCCAGTAGTGCAGGCGCACCGTCGTCATTGAAGTAATCTTCTGTTCATCAACAATCCCCGTTCCGTTCTCGGGGCCAGGCGCCGAGGCTTGACGCCCCCCTGCTCCATCCTGCCTGTCCGAAGCCGTAGGAGACCTCGATGGCCACCTTGCTGCTGTTGACCAATGACATGCACTCTTCGGCGGAGATTCTCCCCGCCCTGGAATTGCTGCCTCATTCGGTGAAGGTGGCTCAGGCCGAGGCGACGGCTCTGCTCGACGCTCCGGCTGCCGACATCATCTTGTTGGACGCGCGCCGGGATCTGGTGGGTGCCCGCTCGCTCTGCCGCCTGATCGAGACCACGGGCAACGACTCGCCGCTGCTGGTCATCGCGAGTGAGGGCGGCCTGGCGGCCCTCTCGGCCGACTGGGGCTTCAGCGACGTGCTGCTCAGTACGGCCGGCCCGGCCGAGGTCGACGTCAGAATTCGCCTCGCGATGGCCCCGTCCCCCAGCTCCGCCGGGGAACCGCTGATCCAGAGCGGCAACATCGTGATCGACGAGGCCGGCTACTCGGCCAAGCTGAACGGCGCGCAACTCGATCTGACCTACACCGAATTCGAGTTGTTGAAGTATCTGGCCCAGCACCCCGGCCGGGTCTTCAGCCGGCAGCAGCTGCTGAGCGACGTCTGGGGCTACGACTACTACGGCGGTACCCGCACGGTGGACGTGCACGTGCGTCGGCTCCGGGCCAAGCTCGGACCCGAGTACGAGTCGGTTATCGGCACCGTCCGGAACGTCGGCTACCGCTTCGTCACCCAGACCGAGGACAGCGCCCGCATCACCTCCTGAGGTTGTCCCGTTCCACCAACCGCCGCATGTGGGCCGGGATGATCCCGGGCGGTCCCGTCGTCCGGACGTACTGGATGCCGGCCATCACCAGGGCGGTCAGCATGAACGCGAGCGAGAGCATCAGCAGGATCGCCGCGGTCGCCGTCCAACCGGCGAAGACGATGCCGGCGATGCAGGCCCAGAGGGCGGCGATCCCGACCAGGTAGGCCGCGATCTGGGCCGCGTAGCTCAGGCTGGACAGCTGTCGTAGGTCGGCGTGACTCTGCCCCCGCCACACCGCCATCGCGCGAAGCCAGCAGAAATGCTGAAAGGTGCAGAGGGCGAGCAGCACGACGCTGCAGATCAGGGCCCCCACGGCATAGGCCCTACCGGCGTCGTCGCCGTACAGAATGCGCGGGTAAATCACCAGGGCCGCAACGGCCGCCAGTACCCCCAGCACCGCGAACCCGTTGCCGATCTGGGTGAGCCGGAGCTGGGGGCGCATCCGGGCGGCCAGGGCCAGCTGCTCGCCCGTGCCGTAGGACGGGATCTGCTCCGGCTGGTACTCCTCGTCCTGCATCGACCGTTCAACTCCTCGCCGCTGGATCCTCGCCGGTAGACCCGGCTCCAGGATAGATAGCGTGGCACGGTGGCCGCAGTCCGCACCGTACCGACGACCGAGTCGTTGCCCCCCGAGGATGTCGACTCGGTTTGGGCGCTGATCAACCTGGCTGAGGATCACGACGGATTCTCCGCTCTCAACGAGGCCGCTTCGCTCCGGCTACGGCACGTCGACCACGAGACGGCGCATTTCTTGATCAACGACGAAGAAGGGGTCATCGGCTACGGACAGCTGCACGGCCCGGCGGTGGCGCAGAGCGCGCTCGTGGTCGATGCCGCGTACCGCCGCCGTGGTCTCGGCACCGCGCTGCTCCAACGGATGCTCGAGATCAGCGACGGGGGTCTGGAGGTGTGGGCCACTCGGAACACCGTCGCGGCGCGCGGCCTGGCGGCTCGGGTCGGCTTGATCGCGGTCCGGCAGCTTTTCATCATGACCAGACCGCTGGCCGAGCCGATCGACGCCGCGGAGCCACCGCCCGGCGTACGGATCCGGCCGTTCGTACCGCATCACGACGAGGACGCCTGGCTGGCGGTGAACGCCGCAGCCTTCGCCACGCACCCCGAGCAGGGAGGTCTCACGCGGGCCGATCTCGCTCAACGGATGGCCGAATCATGGTTCGACCCGGCAGGCTTCCTGGTGGCGGAGCGCGCCGGGGAGCTGATCGGTTTCCACTGGACGAAGCAGCACCCCGGTCAGCTGGGTGAGGTGTACGTCCTCGGAGTGGATCCGACCGCCGGGGTCCGTGGACTGGGCCGCGCCCTGTTGTCCGTCGGACTCGAGCACCTCCGCCAGGCGGGCAACACCGAGGTCGAGCTGTACGTCGACGCCGAGAACGCGCGTGCTGTCGCCTTGTACGAGAAGTCCGGCTTCTCTGTGGCCAGCAGTGACGTTCTCTACGCCAGCCCGAACAGCGGACGGCATCCGCTGGCTACGATGCACCTGAGTTCGGACCCCACCGAACGAAAGTCCCAGGAGAATCCATGAACGCCCCAGAGGTCGCGGTCGAGCTCCAGGAGGCCGCGCTCGGCTCCGTCGCGGAGCCTGTCGGTACCGAAACCGACGACCTGCGCCTCCGAACTGCCGACCGATCGCTTCCTGGACCGGGAACTGTCCTGGTTGGCCTTCAACAACCGGGTTCTCGACCTCGCCAAGGACCGGCTGCGGGTGCCGCTGCTCGAGCGAGCCAAGTTCCTGGCCATCTTCGCCAGCAACCTGGACGAGTTCTTCATGGTCCGCGTCGCGGGATTGAAGCGCCGGATCGCCGCCGGTGTCGCGGTGCCGACCGTCAGCGGCATGATGCCGCGGGACGTGCAGAAGGCGATCCTGGCCCGGACCCGTGAGCTGATGCTGGAACAGGCCCGGGTGTTCGAGGAAGAGGTCCGACCCGAACTCGCCTCGCACGGCGTCGAGATCCTCCGCTGGCACGAGCTCGTCGACTCCGAGAAGGCCCGGATGCGGGAGCTGTTCGCGGAGCGGATCTTCCCCGTGCTGACCCCGCTGGCCGTGGACCCCTCCCACCCGTTCCCCTACATCTCGGGCCTGTCGATCAACCTGGCCGTGCTGGTCAAGAACCCGGTGACCGGCCTCCGCCAGTTCGCGCGGGTCAAGGTGCCGACGGTGTTGCCCCGCTTCCTGCAGTTGTCCGAAGGGCGGTTCGTGGCCCTCGAAGACGTCATCGCCCGGCACCTCGATCAACTGTTCGGCGGCATGCAGGTCGTGCAGCACCACACCTTCCGGGTCACCCGCAACGAGGACCTGGAGGTCGAGGAGGACGACGCCGAGAACCTCCTGCTGGCGCTCGAGAAGGAGCTGCTGCGTCGCAAGGTCGGCCGGCCGCCGGTCCGGCTCGAGGTCGAGGACGACATCGACCCCAAGATGCTGGAGTTGTTGGTCAGCGAGTTGGACATCACCGAGCGCGAGGTCTTCCCGCTCCCCGGGCCGCTGGACCTGACCGGGCTGTTCTCGCTGACCAGCCTGGACCGCGCCGAGCTGAAGTATCCGACCTTCCTGCCGTCGACGCATCCCCACCTGGCGGAGGTGGAGACCGCGAAGCCGGCCGACATGTTCGCCGCGCTGAAGCAGCGGGATGTGCTGCTGCACCATCCGTACGACTCTTTCGCCACCAGCGTGCAGCGATTCATCGAGCAGGCGGCCGACGACCCGCAGGTGCTGGCGATCAAGCAGACTCTCTACCGGACCTCCGGCGATTCCCCGATCATCGACGCTTTGATCGAGGCGGCAGAGGCCGGCAAGCAGGTACTGGCCCTGGTCGAGATCAAGGCCCGCTTCGACGAGCAGGCCAACATCGCCTGGGCTCGGCGACTCGAGCAACACGGCTGCCACGTGGTGTACGGGCTGCTGGGCTTGAAGACCCACTGCAAGCTCTCCATGGTCGTCCGCGACGAGCCGGACGGTCTCCGCCGCTACGCCCACATCGGCACCGGGAACTACAACCCGAAGACGGCCCGCCTCTACGAGGACATGGGGTTGCTGACGGCCAACCCGATCATCACCGAAGACATCGGCCGGTTGTTCAACCATCTTTCCGGGATGAGCCAGGAGACGTCCTACAAGCGACTGCTGGTGGCCCCGCACGGAATCCGGCTCGGGCTGCTGGACCGGATCAACAACGAGATCGCGAATCACGAGCAGGGCAAGCCGGCCGGCATCAAGATCAAGGTCAATTCCCTGGTCGACGAGGCGATCACCGACGCGCTCTACCGGGCCTCCCAGACCGGCGTACGGGTCGATCTGTGGGTTCGCGGGATCTGCACGATCCGCCCGGGCGTACCCGGACTGAGCGACAACATCCGGGTCCGCAGCATCTTGGGCCGTTTCCTCGAGCACAGCCGGTTGTTCTGGTTCGCCAACGACGGCGTGCCCTCGGTCGGGATCGGTTCGGCCGACCTGATGCACCGCAATCTGGACCGCCGGGTCGAGGTGTTGGCCTCGATCACGAATCCGTCCCACGTGGCCGAGATCTCCGACCTGTTCGAGATGGCCTTCGACGAAGGCACCGCCTCGTGGTGGCTGGGCGGCGACGGCAGCTGGACGGCCAAGACGGTCAACAACGACGGCGAACCGCTGCTCGACATGCAGGACTACCTGATCACCACCAAGAGCCGGCGCCGGACCAAATAGGCTCGGGAAACGAGTTGAGCAAGACATCGACCAAGCTCATCCGCGCCGGCGGCGCGGTGGTGACTCGCGCCCACCCGCGGCGGGGCACCGAAGTGGTGGTCATCCACCGCAAGCGGTACGACGACTGGACGCTGCCGAAGGGAAAAGTCGAGAACGGTGAGCTGCTGCCGGTCACCGCGGTGCGCGAGGTCTGGGAGGAGACCGGCGTCACCATCCGGCTGACCAGCCCACTCGACACCGTCCGGTATCCCACGACCGGGGGCCTGAAGGCGGTCGACTGGTGGATCGGGTCGGCCCTCTCGGTCGTCCGACGCGCCCCGGACGACGAGGTCGACGCGGTTGCCTGGCTGCCGCTGCGCTCCGCACTCAGCAGGTTGACCTTCGACCACGACCACCAGCTCGTCGAGCAGTGCATGGAGCAGCCGACCACCACCCCGTTGATCTTGCTCCGGCACGCCAAGGCGATGGACCGGAAGGACTGGTCCAAGAAGGACGCGATCCGTCCCCTCAACCGCCGGGGCCGGCGTCAGGCCCAACAGGTCAGCCCGGTGCTGGCCGCGTACGGGATTCAACGCCTGGTCAGTTCCGGTGCGACCCGCTGCGTGGCCACCCTCACCCCGTACGCGAGCAACGCCGGCGTTGAAGATCGACCGGCACGACGAGTTGAGCGAAGAGGAAGGTGTGGACAAGCCGCGCGCGGTGATGGACGTGGTCCGCAGGGTCTGTGAGACGACGGCCAGTACGGCCACGCCGACCGTGATCTGCGTGCACCGGCCGGTCTTCCCCACCATCCTCGAAGCACTCGAACTCGCGCCCGCCAGCCTGGCCACCGGGGAGCTGCTGGTCGCTCACCTCACCGCCGACGGCGACGTCCACGCGGTCGAGCGCCACCGCACCCCGGGTTAGCTCGAGCGACCCGGCGAGCGTCGTTAGAGCAGCGCCGGCTCGGTCTGCACGAGCGAGGGAGCAGACATGCTTTTCGTCTGCGAGCGAGCGAGGAAGACCGAGTCAGGAGGCGCGGAGCGTGCGCGAGCCGGATAACTCGTTCAACTGCCGTTAACCTGCGAACACCCATTGCGTTATCGGCCACCCCTAGCGTCAGGCCTGGAGCCGCTCCGGCTCCGCTGACCACGACATGCTCGAAGGGGAATCAGTGAAATTCTCACGCAAGGGAGCGGCTGCCGCACTCACGGCTACGGTCGCCCTCACCTTCTCGGCCTGCGCCGCCAACGAATCCGGGACCCCCGCTCCGGCCGGTTCCGGTTCGGAGAACCTGAGCGGCACGTTGACGGGAATCGGCGCATCCTCGATGGCGACCGCCCAGGAGACCTGGGTGGCGGAGTTCCAGACCGCCAACCCCGACGTCACCGTGAACTATTCCCCGGACGGGTCGGGCGCGGGTCGCGAGGCGTTCGCCGGCGGCGGTGCGGACTTCGCCGGCTCGGATCGGGCTATGGATCCGGAAGAGATCACCCCCGAGGCGTTGAGCAAGTCCCGCTGCGCCGCCGACGCCAAGGCCCTCAGCCTTCCCGTCTACATCTCGCCGATCGCCGTGATCTTCAAGGTGCAGGGCGTCACCGACCTCAAGCTCGACGCGGACACCCTGGCCGGGATCTTCGCCGGCCAGATCAAGACCTGGAACGACCCGAAGATCGCTGCGCATCAACGAGGGCGCCAACCTGCCGAACCAGAACATCACCGCCGTTCACCGGGCGGACGACTCGGGCACCACGGAGAACTTCACCGACTACCTGCACGAGGCGGCCCCCAAGGTCTGGACCGCCGAGCCCGACGGCGAATGGCCGTTCAAGGGCGGCGAGGCAGCGCCCCAGACCTCCGGCGTCGTCGATGCGGTGAGCAACGGCAACGGCACCATCGGTTACGCCGACGCCTCGAAGGCCGGAGACCTGGGCGTGGCCCAGATCAAGGTCGGCGACAAGTACGTCAAGTACTCCCCGGAGGCGGCGGCGGCCATCGTCGACAATTCGCCCAAGGCGGCCGCGGAGGGCCGGAGCGCCAACGACCTCGCCATCGAGCTCGACCGCAAGGCCGAGGGTGACGTCTACCCGATCGTGCTGCTCTCCTACGCCATCGCCTGCGAGAAGTACAAGGAACCCGCGACGGCGGCCAAGGTGAAGGCCTACCTTGGTTACATCGCCTCGGCAGCCGGCCAGCAGGCAGCGGTCAAGGCGGCCAAGATGGCGCCGCTCTCGGAGCAGAAGTCCAAGGACGTCGAGGCTTCGGTCGCGGCGATCTCCTGACGCACTCGCAGTTCGCTTCTCGCACAGGGAGCTCGCATGACCCAGATCAAGCCCGACCCGGCCACCACCGGGGCCCCCAGTCAGGGGGCCCCGGCACCGGGCCATGAAGCTCCACCGGCCCAGCTCGCTCCGCCGACCAGGGGCCGATCGGTCAAGCGACTCGGGGATCGCATCTTCCAGGGCCTGTCGACCGGCTCCGGGGCGCTGATCCTGGCGATCTTGTTCCTGGTCGCTACCTTCCTTGTCCTGCAGGGCATTCCGGCCCTGACGGCACCGGTCGAGGATCTGCCGTACGGGGCCTTCTTCTCCTTCGTCGTCCCGCTGGTCTTCGGCACGGTCTGGGTCGCGTTCCTCGCTCTGCTGATGGGCGTGCCGGTGGCCGTGGCCATCGCGTTGTTCATCTCTCACTACGCACCCCGGCGGCTGGCCTCCGGCCTCGGTTACGTGATCGATCTGCTGGCGGCCGTGCCCTCGGTGGTCTACGGCCTGTGGGGCATCGGTGTCCTGGCGCCGGCCCTGCAGCCGAGCTTCGTCTGGCTGACCGAGCACCTGGGATTCATCCCGCTGTTCGCCGGACCGGCGTCCGGGACCGGACGCACCATCTTCACCGTGGCGGTTGTGCTGGCCGTGATGATCTTGCCGATCGTCACCGCCCTCTCGCGCGAGGTGTTCCTGCAGACGCCGCGGCTGCACGAGGAGGCCGCGCTCGCCCTGGGCGCCACCCGGTGGGAAATGATCAAGATGGCGGTCTTGCCCTTCGCCCGCCCCGGGGTGGTCTCGGCCAGCATGCTCGGTCTCGGCCGGGCCCTCGGCGAGACGATGGCGGTGGCCATGGTCCTCTCGCCGTCGGCCATCATCTCCTTCGCGCTGCTGCAATCGCAGAATCCCAGCACCATCGCCGCCAACATCGCGCTGAGCTTCCCCGAGGCCTACGGCCTGGGTGTCAACCAGCTCATCGCCACCGGTCTGGTGCTGTTCGTGATCACCCTGGTGGTCAACATGATCGCCCGAGGCATCATCAACCGTCGCAAAGAGTTCTCGGGAGCCAACTGATGAGTACTGCGGTCGCCACCCGGGCACCCAGCAAGTTGACCGCGGGCCGGTTGCCATCGTGGACCACCGGCGTCACGTTGACCGTCGCCATGTTGTTGTCGGCCACACTGTTCGTGACGCTCGGATCCTTCGGAATCATCCGGATCCTCTTCGTGGGTGCGGTCATCTTCACCGCGGTGATGGTGGCGCTGTCGGCCCGGGTGGAGGGACGTCGGCGGGCCACGGACCGGCTGGCCACCATCGTGGTCACCAGTGCCTTCGTGCTGGCTCTGCTGCCGCTGGCCTCGCTGGTGATCGCCACCGTCGGCAACGGGCTCGACCGGTTCGACGTGACGTTCTTCACCAACTCGATGCGCAGTGTGGTCGGCGAGGGCGGCGGCGCCGTTCACGCGATCGTCGGCACGCTCTGGGTGACCGGCATCGCGACTCTCATCTCGGTGCCGATCGGGATCATGGCCGCCATCTACCTGGTCGAGTACGGGCAGGGCAAGCTGGCCCGGGCGATCACGTTCTTCGTCGACGTGATGACCGGCATCCCCTCGATCGTCGCCGGCCTGTTCGCGTACGCCGTCTTCGTCCTGATCTTCGGACCGGGCACCAAGACCGCCATCGCCGGCTCCGTTGCCCTCTGCGTGCTGATGATCCCGGTCGTGGTCCGTTCCATCGAGGAACTGCTCAAGATCGTGCCGAACGAGTTGCGGGAAGCCTCCTACGCCCTGGGCGTGCCCAAGTGGCTGACCGTGGTGAAGGTCGTGCTCCCCACGGCGCTGGCGGGGATCGTTACCGGCGTCATGCTGGCCGTCGCCCGGGTGATCGGCGAGACCGCGCCCCTGCTGGTGGCGGCCGGCTTCACCCAGAGTCTCAACAACAACCCGGTCGACGGCCCGATGATGACCCTGCCGGTCTTCGTCTACCGGTCTTATGTGGATCAGGGCAACCCGGCCTCGGCGTACCTCGAGCGGGCCTGGGCCGGTGCCCTGACGCTGATCCTCATCGTCATGTTGCTCAATCTCGGTGGCCGGCTGATCGCCGCCAAGTTCGCCCCCAAGACCGGCCACTGAAGCTGGATCTCGAAAGGATCGACTGTGTCCAAGCGCATCGAGGTCAACGACCTCAACGTCTTCTACGGCGACTTCAAGGCGGTGGCCGACATCGCGTTGACGGTGGAGCCGCGGACGGTCACCGCCTTCATCGGCCCGTCCGGCTGCGGCAAGTCGACCCTGCTGCGCACGCTGAACCGCATGCACGAGGTGATCCCCAAGGCCTACGTCCAGGGCGAGGTGCTGCTCGACGGCGACAACCTGTACGGTCCCGGGGTGGATCCGGTGCGGGTCCGTCGGCAGGTCGGCATGGTGTTCCAGCGGCCGAACCCGTTCCCCACCATGTCCATCGGCGACAACGTGCTGGCGGGGGTCAAGCTCAACAACCAACGGATGTCGGGAGCGAAGTCCAAGGAGCTGTTGGAGACATCGCTCCGCAGCGCGAACCTGTGGAACGAGGTCAAGGACCGGCTGGACAAGCCGGGATCCGGTCTCTCCGGTGGGCAGCAGCAGCGGCTGTGCATCGCCCGGGCCATCGCCGTCCAACCCGAGGTGATCTTGATGGACGAGCCCTGCTCGGCGCTGGATCCGATCTCCACCTTGGCGATCGAGGATCTGATCGGTGAGCTGAAGGAGAGCTACACCGTCGTCATCGTGACCCACAACATGCAACAGGCCGCCCGGGTCAGTGACCAGACGGCCTTCTTCAACCTGGCCGCCCAGGGCCAGCCCGGAAAGCTCATCGAGGTGGGCCCGACCGACAAGATCTTCTCCAATCCGGACGAGAAGGCCACCGAGGACTACATCAGCGGCCGCTTCGGCTGAGTCCCTTTCGAATCTGTGGAGCGGCCCCTGGGCGGACATAAACTCAACAGGTGAGTGCTAAGGCTGGCTGGTATCCCGACCCGGGGGGCGGGCAGAACCTCTATCGATTCTGGGACGGCCGCGCGTGGTCGGCGGCCACGACCTACAACCCGCAGGCGGCCACTACCGGTAACCGGCCTCGGGGCCGCTGGGCAACCACCGGTACCCACTCCCCCCGTCGAGCACGGTCCGTCAGCCGTATGGTCCGGCCACCGGCGCGTACGCGAACTTTCAGGCCGTCCAGAAGCGCAAGTCTCCGGTCGGTTGGTGGATCGCGGCCGCCGCTCTGGTCGTGGTGATCATCGTGGTGGCCGTCATCGCCGTCCGGGCCATCGGCGGTGGGGGCGGCGGGGTGACCACTCCGCCCCCCGGACAGCCTTCGCAGGACGTCTGTCCAAAGGTGTCCGCGACCGCTCCCCCGTCGACGGCGCCGCAACCCAACGACGGTCGGGTGCACGGCGGGCCGGTGTCCTATCCCGAACTCGGTACGCCTTGGGGACCGCCGCAGGGCGACGAGCGCGTGCCGTTCGGGCGCGACGTGGCCAGTCAGCTGGTGAGCGTCGAACCGAACTACATGCCGGGCAGCAACTGGGTGGCGTCGATCCTGGTGGGCGAACTGCAGGCCGGCGACGGCTTCTTCACCCCCGAGCAGGGCGCTCAGATCGTGGTCAAGTGCATCCTGGGCCAGTTCTACGGGGACAACCCGGTGCGAGAGCGACGTGCAGGTGAACAAGGCCACCACCATCGACGGCAACCAGGCCTGGCTGGTCGAATCCCAGCTCAGCTTCGACATCGAGGGACTGGAGACCAAGGGCGAGCTGTTGATCGTGGCGATCGTGGCCACCGAGGCGACCGCCGGGCTGTACTACGCCTCCATACCCGACACCCGGCCGGAGCTGGTCAAGCCGGCCCGGGATTCCCTGGCCCAGCTGACGGTCGATTGAAGAATCCGGGGCCACTTGCTCGCTGTCCCAGCCAGCGCGCACCCGGTCCGCTAGCGTGGGTGACCTCGCCGCCCAAGCCCCGAGTAGGTCGTCGTGTCCCTTCCCCTGCGCCGCCGTACGTCCGCCCGACCTGACCGCAGCCACCGCCGCGGCTTGCTGAGAATCGTGGCTGCCGCGGGTGCTCTGATCTTGCTGAGCGCCTGTAGCGTCGGCCCGCCGATCGAGGGCGCCCAGCCCTCGGAGCTCTTGGACGTCGAGGAGTTGCCGGCTGCGACCTCCTCGCCGTCCCGCACGACGAGCCCGTCCGCTTCGTCGACGACTCCGCCGGCGGCCGGCCCGTGGATCGTCAGTCTGGGCGATTCGTTCATCTCCGGTGAGGCGGGCCGCTGGGCCGGCAACAGCTACGTGTCGTCGAACTCCGACGTCATCGACGCGCTCGGTCCCACCGCGTACTTCGACGCGCCGGACGGGAAGAGCGAACTCATCCCGCTGTGCCACCGCTCCAAATCCGCCATGGTGCACATCGGGGACGGCGGAAACTCCAGCAACACCGTGGGCAGCACGAATCTGGCCTGCTCCGGGGCCGAGACGAGGACGATGACCGAGGACGGAGCCTTCAAGCCGGGCCTCGACTTCGTGGGCGACGGGACGCCGCAGCAGGGCCAGGCCGCCATGCTGCGCGACCTGGCGCGGCAGCAGGACGTGCAGATGGTGCTGGTGTCGATCGGGGGTAACGACTTCGGCTTCGCCGACGTGATCGCCGATTGCGCCGAGGCCTTCGTCGAGGACGGGGGCTACTGCAGCCAGGACTCAACGATCACCAAGCGGATCAGCCCGGGCGCGGTCGGGAAGATCACCGGAAGGATCACGACAGCCCTGCAGAACGTGCGCGAGGCCATGCGCCAGGCCGGCCGCAAGGACGGGACCTGGACGCTCGTGGTCAATCTCAACCCGGACACCCTGCCGCTCGCCGGCGACTTCCGCTACCCGGAGACCGAGGCACGCTTCTACGACGGCGGCTGCGGCGTGTACGACACGGATGCGCAGTGGGCGGGAACCACCTTCGTGGGGGCGGTCCGTTCCGCCGCGGCGGCGGCCATGACGGCTTCGGGGGTCACTCCGGCCGTGCTGCTGGATCTCTCCAGCCTGCTCGACGCGCGGGAGCTCTGCGCCACGGGTGTGCTGCGGGTCGGCGAGAAGCGAGGGGCGCCAAGAACTGGCAGGCCGCCGGCGCCGTCGACGCGAGCGAATGGGCGAACGAGATCCGCAAGGACGACAGTGGTCCTTACTTCGAACAGGAATCGCTCCACCCCGACTACTGGGGTCAGCTGGCGGCGCGGTCCTGCGTCCGCCAGCTCTACGCCTCCCAACCGCGAGTGAACAGCAGCTGCAGTCGTACCGGGACCGGCCTCACTTCGCGCGGCGAGCCGGTCGTAACCCTTCAAGCGCGCGGCGGCGGATCCTGACCGCTGAGATCTGCAGACGAGTCCGGATTTCGGCACGGCAGGAGGATGCGCGAGAACCCGCCGCGTCGATGGAAGACGGTCCGTGGCGACGGCGCCAGCTCGCTACTCGTGGCCGGATCTCGCTCGGACCGCTGGGCACCGGTGATGAAGATGTGGAGCGAGATTGGCCGCTGCCGATCAACCGGCCCGACAATCCAAGTTGATCAAGATCGAGCATGCCCACCACCGATGCGGACCCGATAGCCCAGACGGGAATCAGCACCCAGCGTCGAGCAAGCGCCGGCGAGTGCGTGTTGTCGCCTATGACGCGGGACCGATTGCCCGGTAGCCGAGCAGGAGCGACCCACCCTCGGTGGGGGTCGCGTCGAGCAGCCGGAGTTCCCGCTTGGGACCCGCCTGGGTGAACAGGCGATCGCCGGCGCCAGCCACGGTGCTCGACACCACCAGCCGATATTCGTCGACCAAGCCCGCGGCGCCGAGCGATCGCGCCAGCCGAATGCTGCCGTGAACTCCGATGTCGCCGCCGTCGCTCTGTTTCAGCTCACGCACGTGGTTCTCGGCCGATCCTGGTACGACCACCGTGTTGACCCACTCCTGTTCGAGCGGACGCGAGGTGAACACATGTTTCTCCGTGTTGTTGATGAACGAGTGGAACGGCTCGGGCCCATCACGGGGCCAGAATCCGACCCAGTAGTCGTACGTGCCACGGCCCAGCAGGATCGTCGTCTGGCTGCCGATCACCCGAGCCAGGTTGCTGAAGATCGGCTCACCGAAGTCGGTCATCCAGTCACCTGGCTCCTCGGCTACGCCGTCCAGTGACACCAGCATGTAGACCACCACCTTGCGCATGAATCCCATCCTTTCGTGCATCGGCCAGCTCTTCTGGATACCTGCCACGGCTCGATCAGTACGGGTCACAGCTCGCGGGAGACGCTCGTTCCAGTATCGATGTCAGTGGCTCGTTCTAGAGTGAATGTGTGTTCGAAAACGATGTGGCTGGCCTCGATGAGGACGCCACCCTCACGGCGGTGGAGGGCAACGAGCACACCGCGGTCGAGGTTGAGGTGACCCGGTTGCTGCTGGCCGCGCACTGGGCGGATCTCCACCCTGGTGACGCGGTCGATCCGCACGGGTTGCCGGGGGTGGAGCGCGCCGTGCAGCCGGGTGGGGAGGGCACCCCGGAGATCGCCGACTTCGCCCCCGCCGAACTGGGCTGCTCCCTGAAAACCGCGCGCCGGGTCGGCGAAGCGGCTGATCGCCGACGCGTTGGATTTGCGGTATCGGCTGCCCATGACGTGGGCGGCGGCCCGGGCCGGACAAGGTCCGGTGTATCAGGCCCGGCACATCGCCACGACCACCCGGCACCTGACGTTGGGACAGGCCCGGCAGGTCGACGCCCGGATCGCGCCCACTCTGGGGTCCGTGTCGTGGGGCCGGCTGCACGATGTGGTGGACGGGCTGGTCTACGAGGCTGACCCCGAGGGTGCGGACGCGGCGGCGGAGTTGGCGGCGCGGGAACGGTTCGTCCGGTTGGGCCGCGTCACCGAGCATGGGATGCGGCTCATCATCGCCAAGATCGCCGCCGGCGACGGGGCGTGGGGTGAGGCGATGATCGCCCGGCTGGCCGAGATCTTGAAACGTGACGGCGATTTCGACGGTCTCGACATTCGCCGTTCCAAGGCGCTCGGCATCTTGATCACCCAACCCGCCGAGGCCCTCCGCCTCCTCAACAGCCACCACAACGACGACGATGACCCCGCCCAAAGCCCCGAGCCTGATCGGTGCCCTGAGCCTGTCGAAGGGTCCAAGCCCGACGACCGGCCCGACGAGACCACAAACGGAGGGCCTGCGGTCAACGCTGATGTGGCCCTTCGACAAGCTCAGGGCGCCAGCTCTGATCTGGCCCTTCGACAAGCTCATGGCGCCGGGACTCGGTCGTTCACGATTGTGCCGCCACCGTTCGATCCGGCCAAGGCGCGGCCGCCGGCCATCGTCTATGTCCACGTGTCGGAGGAGGCCCTGCGGGCCGGGACCGGGGTGACTCGGGTCGACGACATCGGGCCCGTCTTGTTGACCCGGCTCCGGCAGGTGCTCGGCACCAGCTGCCAGATTCAGCTGAAACCGGTCATCAACCTGAACGACAACCCGGCCCCGGTCGACAGCTATGAGATCCCGGCGAGGATCGCCGAACACCTGCGGCTCCGCCAACCCATGGACGTGTTCCCCTACGCCGCCGGTGGTAGCCGCCGCACCGACCTCGACCACACCACCCCATATCTTCACCCACAACGTGGCGGCCCGCCGGGCCAGACCGCGGTCGGGAACCTCGGACCCCTGGTCCGCTACTACCACCGACTCAAGACCCACGGGCAGTGGAATGTCCGACAACCCGAGGCTGGCAGCTGGGTCTGGCGCACCCCCACCGGACGCATCTACCTGGTCAACACCAGCGGCACCCACCCGCTCGGCAAATCCGGATTCGCCCAACAGATCTGGCGCGCCGCCAAAGCACCACCAACGACTGATCCGAGCGATCCGACCGAAGGAAGTCCGCTCAAGAGAATCGTGCGCGCCCAGATCCAGGCGTACACGCTGACCAGTTGACCGTCGCCGACAGTCGGCGGCGTCCCAACCGTCGTTGAGGTCTAGCGTTGCCCGCGCGGATGCCGAGGCTCTGGCCGATCGTCGGCCGGATCTCCTCGACCGCTGTTGGCGGCTGGCCGAGCACGAGGGGTTGCCGATCCCGGGGCGGGATGATCTCGGTGGTCGTGGAGGTCAGGCTGCCGGCCGGTCGATACGTGGCCAAGTGGGCGCCGGCCGCCAGCCGGACTGCCCTCAAGGCCGGGGCCCAGACAGCGCGGCTGGTCGCCGAGCACGGCCTGGCCACCGGCTTACCGCCGCTGACGAGGGGTCGCCTGCACACTGACCCGGCTCCGGAAGCCTTCCGGCTGGACGGTGAGACCGGCCGGGTCGGTCTCACCGACTGGACCGGCGCCACCCCGGGGACCGTTGCTGTACGACGTCGCCTCGGCCGTCATGTACCTCGGTGGGCTCGGCGCCGCAAGCACCTTCCTCAGCACCTATCGTGGCGAGGGACCGATACCCATCGCAGACTGCGGGATCATCTACTTCTCGGTCGGCCCCGCCCGGCACGATCTGACCGGCATAGCCCACCCAGCGAGAATCGGAGGGACTGCACGACGCCCGCATCGTGGCGAGCGAGCTCGGCCTGATCGAGATCGTCCGGCCAACCGGGGTCTGAGCATCTTCTACCGACCTCGGCGCTGACGGATCGAGACTGCGAACGCGTCGGCGATCGCCGCGGCGCCGACAATCGATCCCGGCAGGGCGTACCAGGCCGACCGCGACATCTGCCCCGCGTAGGTGCCGACGAACATCGCCGCGATCACCCGTCTCGCGACCCGGCCGGCCGCTTGCCGCCGCGGGCGGGTCGTCGCCCCCTCGCTGACCGTCCCCCACCCGGTGACCGCGAGCGCAGTAAACAGGCCGAAGATCGCAATCACGGTGCGCCAGCCGCCGGCCTCGGACAAGCTCCGCCCGCCGGGAAACAGACCGCGACCACCGGTAGCCACCGCGAACCTCGCCACGACCGTGAAATGGATGCCGTGCACCGTCATGAAGGCCAGATAGAGAAGGCGGGCCGCCCGGGCCGAGCTCGGCCCGACCGCGGCGGCCACCTCGGCCGCGGCGAATAGCAGCGCAGAACTACGGGCGGTGAGCTGGACTGCCCGGTGCAGGGTGGTGACTCGCCGACCGTCCATGACAGTTATGGTTACTAAATAGTTTACATTTGTCAATAGATTGGCGGTCTAAAGCTTCGACTACAATGAGCGCGTGTCAGATTCCCTTGGCTCGACGGCCGAGCCCGACGAGCTACGGGCGGCCTGGCGCATGGTGATGGAGATGGTGCTGGATCAGCGTTGGCAGTGGGCAGACGTCGCCGCGAAGTTGAAGATCTCCCAGGCCGCGCTCCGAGCACTGCTCGCCATCGACCCGGACGAGCCCCGACCGATGCGAGATCTCGCCCAGGCAATGAATTGCGACGCCTCGTACGTGACGGCGGTGGTCGATGACCTCGAGCGGGCCGGCTACGCCAACCGGCGAACGGCCCCCGCTGACCGGCGCGTCAAGACGGTAGTGCTCACTGCGGCCGGCCGACGGGCGCTCCGCACCGTTCAGGACGAACTGCTGGCGCCCCCACCGCAACTGGAGCGGCTTCCCGCGGCTGAGCGGGACGCGCTCGCCCGGCTCCTGCAGCGTGCCCTCACGATTCAAGACCGTTAGCAGGTAACCCCCGGACCACCATGCCGGTCACGCCGACCACGCCTTGGTCGCGTCGGGAGAATCCCCTAAACCCGGCGCTGGCCGGGGTCTGATTCGAAGTCGGCGGCCGGTTCGGCGGACAGGGCGGCTGGCACGTAGCCGGCGTTGGTGATGGCGTTCAGGCTGAGCAGGATCGCTTGCCACAGGTCGAGGCTTTCCAACGTCAGCACGATTGTGGTCCGGCCCGGCCCGTCCTGCTGGATCATCACGTGAAACAGGCCAAGTCGGTCGGTCAGAGCCGCGACGACGTCCTCGAGATCGTCGACGCCCCGCGCGAGGGTGATGCGGATGGAGTAGAGGTTCTGCAGGCTCACTTCCGGTCTCAGGTCTCCCGCGAACGGCCAAGCCCACCAGATGCCGGCCTCCGGCTCGGCAGGACACAGGACGGGCCGTGTGCGGATCGGTAATGCGGGCATGGGTGTGACCGTACGGACGGGCGCGTCTGCGTTCTAGCGCCGCCGACGCCTCGTACTGATACTTTGCTGCTCAGCCGGCGGTTCGGCTCCCGATGCGGAACTCGCGTGGGGTCACGCCGTGGTGGCTGCGGAACTGGCGGTTGAAGTTCGACAGGTTCGCGTAACCCACCCGGTGGGCGACAGCGGCCACGGGCAGCGAGGTCTCCCGCAGCAACTTCCCGGCCTGAGCCAGCCGCAGCTTCCGCACGGTGTCGCTGAAGCTCTGCCCGCTGATCTGGGTGAAGTACCGGGAGAACGCCGACTCCGACATGCCCACGCTGCGGGCGGCGCCGGCGAGCCGGATCGTCGGATCACCGAGGTGGTCGAAGATGTAGGCGAAGGCCAGATCGATGCGGTCGGCCGCCTGGTCGCCGAAGCGGTCCAGCGTCGGGAACCAGTCGGCACTCAAGATCCGGCGGTCCCGGCTGCGCGCACTCGCTCAGCACGCCCAACAGACCGAAGATGTGCGAAAGTCGCCGCGAGTCACGGCTGGAACCGATCGCCCGCAAGTGCTCGGCGGCTTGGACGGCGGTAGGCCCGCTGAACTCGATTCCCCGACGGGCGAGCTGCAGGAGCGGGTCGAGACGGCCGAGCTCAGGCAGCAGCTGCCGGCACCGCTGCAGCCAGTCAGGATGGAACTGGAAGACGACGTCGCGCTCCGGCAACACCTCGCCGGGTTCGAGGTCGCTGATCCAGTGGTGCGGGACGTTCGACCCGACCAGCGTCAACTGGCCGGCGGCGAAGATGTCGATACAGTCCCCGACGACGAACCAGCCGGTACCCTGCGTGATGAGGTGGATCTCGTACTCCGGGTGATAGTTCCACCGCGAGAACGGGCTGGGTACGCCGTGTACGTGCCATCGCGCCGACAACTCAGGGTCGCTGGGCACCACCTCACGAGCGGCAGCCACCGTGGCCAATCGTTGCGCCACCTGCTCAGAAGTCGCCACCACCGATACCACCTCCAAGGCACGAAAGTATCAGCCGGGCCGACTCGCTGGCGCGTGTCCGTCAGCAGTCGACGAGATTCCGCTTGGCCTTCATCCGTACCATTCGGGTCGCCTTGGCCTCGATCTGGGCCGCGAAATCCGCATCCTCCTCGGCTTCGTCGGCGACGGCCCCAGCCATGGACTCCACCAGGCTGGGATCGCCGACGATGGCCAGATCGCCGCCGGCCCGAAGGAACCGGATCGCGCGGGCTCCCGGACGGACATCGTCGAAGGCGCGAGCGGCCAGGTCGTCGGAGATGATCACGCCCGCGAAGCCGAGTTCTCGGCGCAACAATTCCATGATCGTCGCCGAGAAGGCCGCCCGGTGGTCCGGATCGATCTTGGCGTACGTGGCCGAGGCGATCATCACCATGTCGGCGCCCGCGTCGATGGCCGACCGGAAGCCGGTCCAGAAAGGGTCGTCAGCACGCGTGACCCGGTCGACGACGCCGGCTTCGAAGTCGGTGTTCCCCCGCACCCGTCCGAGGCCGGGGAAGTGCTTGACCGCCGTGGCCACGCCGGCCGCGTCCATGCCCCGTACGAACGCCGCCGTCTTCCGCGCCACGAGATCAGGATCGGCACCGTAGCCGCGGTCCAACCGGCCGATCGGGGCGTTGCGGTCGCGCAGTGCCTCCGGTACGACGTCGGCGACCGGCGCCAGGTCGGCATCCACCGCGACGTCCTGTAGATCTCTCCCCCAAGCCGCAACTCGCCTGGTCAGTTCGGCGTCGGACAAGCCGCCCTGCTCGTACGCGGCGGGGATTTGCCGGAAGCCGCGGCCCTGCAGGCGCTGCACCTGGCCGCCTTCCTGGTCGGCGGCCACGAGCAACCCGACCCCGGCCGGCGAATCGGCGGCCTTGCGCACCCGCTTGACCACCCGGGCAACCGCCTTCGCCCCCGCGGAGGTGTTGCCCAGCAGCACGACACTGCCCGCGGCGCTGGACCGCAGCACCGCTTCGTCGGCGCCCGACGGCCCGGCCGTGGAAACACCCACCATGAAGAGTTGGCCGACCTGCTCGCGAAGGCTCAGCGCCGTGACCCGCTGGTGACAGCGGTCGACCGGCGGCGAACTCGGGGCGGCCGACGGCGAGTCGTCAGGCGCCACAGGTGACGGCTCGCTGGTCCGGGTCGGAGGCGCCGTCTGGGTCGGGCCGGCTGCGGGCGGCGAGCCTGGCGTGCTGCAACCGGCGAGGACGGCAAGCAGAACCAGGAGCACGAGCGGAACGGGCCACGCGGCGGTCCTGCCCATCCACTGATCTCCGATCCTGAGCCCTGGCGGCTCGCCGATCGGGCTCCCACTAGGGTGTGTCGCATGTCGAGCATCACCAGCGTAGGGCCGCGCACCCTGGCCGATGTCATCCCCGGCGGACTGGTCCGCGACGTGGCCCTGGTGGCCGGCGGGGCAATCCTGGTCGGGCTGTCCGCCCTGGTCGTCATCCCACTCCCCTTCACCCCCATCCCGCTGTCCCTGCAGACGTTGGCGGTGCTGCTGGTCGGCTCGGCCCTCGGCAGCGTCCGCGGGCTGATCTCGATGGCGTTGTACCTCGTCGTCGGGATGGCCGGCTTCGGCTGGTTCGCCCAAGGCCGCAGCGGCTGGGAGTTCGCCTCCTTCGGCTACGTGCTCGGCTTCCTGCTGGCGGCCGCGTTGGTGGGCAAGCTGGCGGAACGCGGTCTCGACCGGTCCCCGCTGAAAACGGCGGGCGCGATGGCGCTGGGCAATCTCGCCATCTACGCCGTCGGCGTGCCGTGGCTGATGGCGTACGCAGGAATTTCGCTGCTGCAGGCGCTGGCCCTCGGCGTGCTGCCGTTCCTCATCGGTGACGCGATCAAGATCATCGTCGCCGCGGGCCTGTTGCCCGCCACCTGGAAGCTCGTCAACCGCCGCTGATGACCCAGTTCTCGGCGGAGATCATCGACGGTGGTGGCGGCGGCCACGCAGTCGGAGTCCCCGCCGAGATCGCGGCCGGGCTGTCCAAGCCCCGAGCGCGGGTGCTGGCGCTGGTCAACGGCACCGAGTATCACTCGCGGATCGCCCGCTACGGCGGCAAGTCCTACCTGGGATTGCGCAAAGACCTGCTCCGCTCGATCCGCGCCGACACCGGGGACGTGGTGGAGGTCGAGCTGACCGAGGAGCCCGAGCCCGAATCAGAACCCACGCCGAAGCCGACCGAACCTGCGGAGCTGACGGCCGCCCTGGCCGCCGATCCGTCCGCGCGAGCGGCCTTCGACGCCCTGCCGCCGAGTCATCGGCAGGAGTACGTCCGCTGGATCTCCGAAGGGGTGAAGTCGGCCACGAGGTCGCAACGTGCTCAGAAGACGGTGGCCAGGCTTTCGGTCGGGCGAGCCGAGCAGCGCTGATCAGTCCAGGGGCAGGGCCAGCAGCGCGTTCTCGACCACCTCGGTCAGCGCAGGATGGATCCAGTACTGGCCGCCGCCCATCTCCTGGGCGGTCAGGCCGAAGGTCATTGCCTGGATCAGCGGCTGGATGAGGGTCGAGGCCTGCGGCCCCACCAGATGTGCCCCGAGCAGCCGCCCGTCGCCCGGGTCGGCCAGCACCTTGACGAAGTGGCTCACGTCCTCCATGGCCCAGCCGTACGCGACCGACCCGTAGTCCTGGGTGGCCGTCACGAACCGTACGCCTTTGGCGCGAGCCTGTTCCTCGGTGAGGCCAACGGAAGCGATCTGCGGATCGCTGAACACGGCGTGCGGCACAAAACGATGGTCGCTGCGGATCATCGCGTCGGGATGCAGCAGATTGTGCTTGACCACCTTGGCGTCCGCGTTGGCCACGTGTTTCAGCTGATCATGAGAACTCACGTCTCCCAGCGCGAAGATGCCAGGTACGGCGGTCTGCTGGTGATCGTCCACCCGGACAAAGCCTTGATCATCGACCCCGACCCCGGTGGCCTCGAGGTTCAGGGTGTCCGCGTTGGTGCGACGCCCGGTCGCGACCAGCAGCACCTCCCCGGTGACGGCCCGGAGCTGCCCGTCCCGATCACGGGTGTGCACGATGATCGATCCGTCGGGACTCGGCTCGACCCGTTCCGAGGTCCGGTTCAGTTCCAGGTCGACGTAGCGGGCGATCTGCTCGGTGAACCGCGCCGCGACGTCGGCGTCCTCGCGAGCCAGCAACCGGTCCGAGCGGTTGATCATAGTCACCCGGGTGCCGAACGAGGCGAAGATGTGGGCAAACTCGGCGGCCACGTATCCGCCCCCCAAGATGATCATGCTCTGCGGCAACGCGGGGAGCCGCATCACCGTGTCGGAGGTGTGGTAGTCGACCGAGTCCAGTCCCGGGAGGTCCGGGAGTACCACGCGGCTTCCGACCCCGAGCACGAACCGCTCCGCCGTGAGGACCTGATCGGCTCCGACCTGCAGCCGGTGCGGGCCGACGAAGCGCGCCGCCGAGCGAAAGAGGGTGACATTCGCACTGCGCTCGCGATGGCGCGCCCCGTCCTCGGAGATCGGGTCGATCCGGCCGAAGATGCGATCGCGGATCTCCTTCCAGTGCACCATCCGCAGCTCGAGGTCCACCCCGAGGCCGCCGGCCTCGCTGGGGGACCGCGCCAGGTCCGCGGGATAGACGAACATCTTGGTCGGAATGCAGCCGACGTTGATGCAGGTGCCGCCGAAGGTGCCCTGCTCGACCTGGGCGATCGACAGATCGTCGAACTGCTCATCGATGATGGAATTGGCGGAGCCGCTGCCGATGATGCAGAGGTCGAAGTGGCTCATTCGCCTATCGTGCCAGGCCGAAGCTGTCGATAGTGAGCGCGCTGCTCCGGGCCCAGATGCTCGATCGCGTACCTCAGCGTGACCCGCGGCAGGCTGGCCGCATGCTGATCAAGGAAGGCGAGAAGCTCTTCGCGGCTCACCCGTCGACCTGCCTCCCGGAGCATCCAGCCCACGGCCTTGTGGATCAGATCATGATCATCGTCTCGGAGCCGGAGGGCCAATGCGTAGATGTCGCCGGACTGCCCGGCCCGGATGAACCGATGGGTGCTGATAACGGCGATGCGGCGGTCCCAGACCAGCGGTGAGCGGGCCAGCCGGTAGAGGATGCCCCGGTCTCGATCCATCAGGTACCCGCCGACGACCGCCGCCGCACTGACGTCGACGAGGTCCCAGTTGTTGATCTGGGCGGTGTTGGCCAGGTACGTGCCGTAGAGCTCGGCGCGCTCCGCCGCAGCAGCTCGTTGGGCACGTTCCGCCATGATCACCAGGCAGGCCAGCCGGTGCTCGTGGATCGGGCTGTGCAGCAGCGGCAGCCATTCCGCAGGGACGAACGGCACGGTCCGGTGAGGCTTGAGGATCGTCCGCAGCCGGCTGAGCTTGATCCCGAGGAAGACGTCGCCTTCGCCGTAGCCACCCGGGCCGGTCTTGAAGTAGCGGGCGAGAATCTCGGCGTCGCCGGGGTCGGCCTCGGCCTGCATGAGGCCGATCAGGTCCGCCACCGCCGACGGCGGGCGCGGTCGAGCGGGCACCCCTAGAGCGTGACGCCCAACGGCACGCTGATGCCGAGGCCGCTGCGGGTGTCTCGACCGTAGCGAGCGATCTCCCCCGATAGATCCAGCGGGCGGGTGGTCATCGCAATGTCGTCGGTCAGCAGATGCGCCGGGATGAGCCAGACGATCTCGAACTCCAGACCATCCGGATCGGTGCCGTACAACGACTTGGTGGTGCCGTGATCCGACATGCCCACCAACGCCCCGGCTTCGCTGAGTCGGTCACGCAGCTGCTCGAGATCGCCGAGGGTGCTGACCTCCCAGGCCAGATGGTAGAGCCCGACCGCACCCCGGCCGGCCCCGCTGGCCCGGGCCTCGGCCCCGACCCCGAACAGACCCAGGTCGTGATCGTTGGTCGACTCGGCGGCTCGGAGGAAGGCGGCTCGACCGGCTATCGTCTCGGCCACGGTGAAGCCGAGCACGTCGCAGTAGAACCGCACCGAGCCGTCCAGGTCACGCACAAACAGGACGGCGTGGTTGAGGCGGTGGATGGGCATCGAAACTCCTTGATTTACGGTTCAATCAACATAGCGTATCCTGAACTTGCCATTGGCAACTTGCCAGTGGCATGATTCAGCCATGAGTCACTCGTACCATCACGGCGATCTGCGCCGGGCCGTGCTGGACCACGCGGTCGCGGTGATCGCCGCCGAGGGGCCGGCACATTTCAGCCTGCGTTCCCTCGCCGCCGACCTGGGCGTCAGTCACACGGCACCGCGGCATCACTTCGGCAGTCGGGAGGGCGTCCTCAACGCGGTGGCCGCTGAGGGGTTCACCTTGCTGGCCGCCGCACTCAGAGCGATCCGGGAGGCCGGCGGCGGGTTCTTGGACGTCGGCGTGGCCTACGTGCAGTTCGCGCTCGAGCACCCGGGCCACTTCGAGGTCATGTTCTCCCCCAAGCTGCTCGACGAGACCGATCCGGACCTCCAGGCGGCGCGCACCGTGACGTTCGGCGAGCTCCGCGGCGGGGTGGCGGCCCTCGAGGCCACCGGGCAGGTCGACGACGCCCCGGCCGCGGTGCTGGCGGCGTGGTCGGTGGTCCACGGGATCGCGACCTTGGCCCTCACCGGGAACATCGAGGCCTCGCAACTGCGGACGTACCGCTCCGACGGAGATCTGCTGGAGATCACCCGGCGCAGCGCGGCCCTGCTCTTCCGCCCGGAAACCCGGTGAGCCGGGCGTCGCGGCTCACCCTGGCTGCGGGCGTGTTCGCGCTGAGCACGGTCGTGCTGTCGGCCGTGACCTTGGCGACCACGCCGACCGAGCCGCGGACGGACGCCTTGCCGCTCAACCCGCGCACGGAAGCTCCGGCGGATCCCGTGGTCGGTGGCCCGGTGTCGGTCACTCAGCTGGACGCCACGATCCCCGCCGATCCGAGCGATCCCGGCGCTCGAAGCGCTCGCGCCTGGATCCTGCGTCCGTCGACGCCGTCCAGTTCCGGTCACCCGGGCGTCGTACTCGTCCACGGTGCCGGTCCGGCCAGCCGGGACAGCTTGCTCATGGAAGCACGGACCCTGGCCGCCGCCGGAGTCGCCGCGATCGTCTACGACAAACGGATGCGTGGATACTCGGCCGTCCGGCGCGACTACGGCGTCCTGGCCGACGACGCCGTCCGGGCCGCCGACGTGCTGGCGGCAGCTCCCGAGGTCGACCCACGATCGATCGGGGTCATGGGGTGGAGCGAGGGCGGCTGGGTCGCCCCGGCGGCCGTCCAGCGGGCACCCGGCCGATTCTGCTTTCTGGCGCTCGCGTCGGCGCCGATCGTGTCCCCGGCCCAACAGACGGCCTGGCTGATCCGCCGGGCGGCACCGTCGGCGCCCGGCTGGCTGGATCGGCTGACCGCGATGTGGCTCGGCTCCGGCAGCCGGCTGATCAACTACCTCGATCACGACTCCCGGCCGGCTCTGGCCGGTGTCCGAGTTCCCGTCCTGGGTGTCTGGGGCGCCGAAGACGCCGGAGTCCCGGTCAACCAGGCCGTCCGAACCGTCATCGATCAGGTGCCGGTGGGGGTTTCGGTCAGCATCGTTCCCCGCGCTGGGCACCACCTCCCGATCGAATCGGGTTACCTCGAGCGCGCGGCACGCTGGATGCGCTCGATGCCGTTGTCGGCTCCTCCGGTGCACGACGACATCCGCGGTGTCGAACCAGCCTCGGCGGTCGCCGTTCCTCCCGTACCTCGACCGGCCTGGTTCTCCCATCCCCTGGTTCAGTTCGCGATCAGCGTCGGTCTGGTCGTCGCCTTCCTCGCCGCCGGCTCGCAAGCCCGGACAAACCGCTTCCGAGGAGTCCCCGCATGACATCGTCCGGTCTCATCTCGACCGGAATCGTGCTGCTGATCGTGATCACCATCGCGTACGGCGGAACGTTTCTGCTCAAGGTCAACACCGGGGCGGTGGCCGCCAACGATCTGCAGCGCCGGTTCTTCCGGGCCGGCCACGCCCACGCCGGGGTGCTGGTCATCCTCGGCCTGCTCATCCGGTTGATCATGCAGCACCCGGCCGTGCCGGACTGGAGCTCGAGCCTGGCCGACCTCGTGCTCTACGCGGCCATCCTGATGCCGGCCGGCTTCTTCCTCTCGGTGATCGGTCGCGACCCGCACGGACCCAATCGCTGGCGAGTCCTGATCTGGGTCGGCGCGCTCAGCCTGACCATCGGGTTGCTGGCCGCGGGGGTGGGACTGATCATCGCCGGCGTGTCGAGCTAGCCGGCGAGCCGGGCGAATTAATCACGAGAGGCGATCAGGAATCGAGAAGCGCGCCGCCCGAGTCGCGGCTAGCGTGAGCGTCACGGACATCACCGGCTCCGGACTCGACCCGCGAGCGTTGGATACGTCGTACCAGCGCCTCAGCGAGCGCGCCGCAGGGCCAACGCCCGCCTGACCGAGGGAGAACCGATGAGCACGGCCACGAAGACCAAGCGGCAGTCCTCGGCGCCGACCGGCGCCGAGGGCCACGATCTGATCCGCGTGCAAGGTGCGCGCGTGAACAACCTGAAGGACATCAGCGTCGAGATACCGAAGCGCGAACTGACGGTGTTCACCGGCGTCTCCGGCTCGGGCAAGAGCTCCCTGGTGTTCGGCACCATCGCAGCGGAGTCGCAGCGGCTGATCAACGAGACTTACAGCGCGTTCCTGCAGGGCTTCATGCCGACGTTGACGCGGCCCGAGGTCGATGCCCTCCACGGTCTGACGACGGCGATCATCGTGGACCAGGAGCGGATGGGGTCCAACCCGCGCTCGACCGTCGGCACCGCCACCGACGCCAGCGCGATGCTGCGGATCCTCTTCAGCCGGTTGGGAAAGCCGCACATCGGCCCGCCCACCGCGTTCTCGTTCAACGTTCCGACGCGGACGGCGAGCGGGGTGATGAGCACCGAGAAGGCCGGCGGCCGGGTCGAGAAGAACGTGGTGCGCAACGTCGTCTACCTGGGCGGCATGTGTCCGCGTTGCGAGGGCATGGGCTCGGTCAGCGACTTCGACCTGTCCGCGCTGTACGACGACTCCAAGTCGCTCGGCGAGGGGGCGCTCACGGTGCCCGGCTTCAGCATGGACGGCTGGTACGGACGCATCTTCGCGGGTGCCGGCTTCGACATGGGCAAGCCGATTGCCGAGTTCACCAAGAAGGAGCTGGACAAGCTGCTCTACGCAGAGCCGACCAAGATCAAGGTCGAGGGGATCAACCTGACCTACGAGGGCCTGATCCCCAAGATCCAGAAGTCGATGCTGTCCAAGGACGTCGACGCGATGCAGCCGCACATCCGCGCCTTCGTGCGAGCGCGCCATCACGTTCACGACGTGTCCTGAGTGCGAGGGCAGCCGGCTCACCAAGGAGGCCCGGTCGTCGAAGATCCACGGGAAGAACATCGCCGACCTCTCCGCGATGCAGATCAGCGACCTGGCCGAGTGGATCCGGGACCTCGACGAGCCGTCGGTGGGCCCGCTGCTCGCCGGGCTGCAGCACCTCTTCGACTCCTTCGCCGAGATCGGGTTGGGCTATCTTGCGCTCGACCGGCCGGCGGGCACGTTGTCGGGGGGTGAGGCCCAGCGTACGAAGATGATCCGTCACCTGGGGTCGTCGCTGACCGACGTGACGTACGTCTTCGACGAACCGACGATCGGCCTCCACCCCCACGACATCGAGCGGATGAACGGCCTGCTGCTGCAGCTGCGGGACAAGAGCAACACCGTGCTCGTCGTGGAACACAAGCCCGAGACGATCGCGATCGCCGACCACGTCGTCGACCTCGGTCCCGGCGCCGGCACCCAGGGAGGCTCGGTCTGCTTCGAGGGGACGGTCGAGGGCCTGCGGGCCAGCGACACCATCACCGGCCGCCATCTCGACGACCGGGCGCGGATCAAGGAGTCCTTCCGCTCGTCCTCGGGTGCGCTGGAGGTCCGCGGCGCCTCGACGCACAACCTTCAAGGTGTGGACGTCGACATTCCACTCGGAGTGCTCTGCGTGCTCACCGGCGTCGCCGGCTCGGGCAAGAGCTCGCTGATCCAGGGCTCGGTCGCGGGCCGCGAGGGTGTGGTGGTGATCGACCAGGGCGCGATCCGCGGCTCCCGGAGGAGCAACCCAGCGACCTACACGGGTGTGCTCGACCCGATCCGCAAGGCCTTCGCGAAGGCCAACGGCGTGAAGCCGGCGTTGTTCAGCGCCAACTCCGAGGGCGCCTGCCCCACGTGCAACGGTGCCGGCGTCATCTACACCGAGCTGGGCGTGATGGCCACTGTCGAGTCCGTCTGCGAGGACTGCGAGGGGAAGCGGTTCCAGGCCGCGGTCCTGGAGTACACGCTGGGCGACAAGAACATCGCCGAAGTGCTCGCCATGCCGGTGTCCGAGGCCGAGGCGTTCTTCGGCGATGGCGATGCGCGCACGCCCGCCGCCCACAAGATCCTCGACCGGCTCGCCGACGTCGGGCTCGGCTACCTCACTCTCGGCCAGCCCCTCACGACGCTGTCCGGCGGCGAGCGGCAGCGGGTCAAGTTGGCCACCCAGATGGGAGAAAAGGGCGATGTCTACGTCCTCGACGAGCCGACCAGTGGCCTGCACCTCGCCGACGTCGAGCAACTGCTCGGCCTGCTCGACCGGCTCGTCGACTCCGGGAAGTCGGTATTGGTCATCGAGCATCACCAAGCGGTCATGGCGCACGCCGACTGGATCATCGACCTCGGCCCGGGCGCCGGCCACGACGGCGGGCGGATCGTCTTCGAGGGCACCCCAGCGGCGCTGGTAACCGCTCGCTCAACTCTCACCGGCGAGCATCTTGCGGCCTACGTCGGCCTCTGACACGCCGGCGCCAGGTGCTTGCCGACCCGAATCTCCGTACCCTATATTCCCTATAGTGAGACAGGGGTTCACGACTGGACCATCCGGTTCTATCGTGGACACCAGGTCATGAGTGCCAGCACCAAGCCCCGGCTCGCTGGCCGGCAACCCTCCTCGGCGGTGGGGTGCTCCGGGTGAGGACCAGGTCGTGCGCAACCGCGCACGGCAATCGCTGAGCCAGGAGACCGACATGTGCCTCGTCCTCCACACCCGCATCCATCTGGACCTGCAGCGGACCGCCAGCGCGGCCTGTCGAACGCGTACGCACTGAGAGAGCCCTCCCCGGGGCGCTGGTGATCACCGGCGCCCGGACCTCGTACGTCTTCCCCCGCATTCGACAGAAAGATCGCCATGTCCAAGAAGAACCGCGCCCGCGCCAACCTGTCCGACATCGTCACCCGACTCGCCGACCAGACCACGCTCTGGTCATCGTTGGTCCGCTTCGACCCGGTCTCCCGCTACTACGCCCGGTTGGCCTCCGAACCCACGTACGAAGCGTGGTTGCTCACCTGGGTGCCGGGCCAGGGCACCGACTGGCACGACCACGGCGGCAGCGCCGGAGCCTTCGTCGTGCTGTCCGGCACCCTGACCGAGGAGCACGCGGTGGTCTCGCCCTTCACTCCGCCCCGGGTGCAGCCGACGGCACGCCGGTTGACCACCGGAACGCTGCGGGCCTTCGGCCGGCAGCACGTGCACCGGGTCACCAACCACGACCTCGAACCGGCCGTCAGCCTGCACGTCTATTCCCCGGCCCTGGTGGAGATGAACGCCTACGAGCGCGACGGCGACCAGCTTCGGCTGACCACCTCGACGTTGATCGACGTGCACTGGTGAGCGCGACCAGCGTTCAGACCCGGAGGTGGACCATCGCCGAACAACTCGCCGCGGCCCGACGCCGTCTGCACCGGCTCAGCCCGGCCGAGGCTCGCTCCGCCTGGGCGGCGGGGGCGCTGGTGGTGGACATCCGGCCGGCCGCGCAACGCGCCGATAAGGGCGAACTGCCGGGTGCCCTGGTGGTCGAGCGCAACGTCCTGGAATGGCGTTTCGACCCCACCAGCGAAGCCGCCCTTCCGGAGGCGGCGTACGAGCTCGAGGTGATCGTGCTCTGCCAGGAGGGCTACACGTCGAGCCTGGCCGCCGTAGCCCTGCAGGACCTGGGGATCAGCCGGGCCACCGACGTGATCGGTGGCTACGCGGCCTGGGTTCGCGAGCCCGGGATCGTGTAATCAGAGGACTCGACTACGAGTCCAAACGCTACCCATTAAGGCAGGTGCGAGAGAGAAGGGCTCAGATACCGGCGTAAGAGTGCAGGCCGGAGACCAGCAGGTTGATGCCGATGAAGTTGAACCAGAAGGACGCGAGCCCGATGATCGCGATCACCGCGGCACGGGTGCCCTTCCAACCCGCCGTGGCCCGGGCGTGCAGGTAGCAGGCGTAGATCACCCAGGTGACCAGGGCCCAGGTTTCCTTCGGGTCCCAGCCCCAGTACCGACCCCAGGCGTACTCGGCCCAGATGGCCCCGGCCGCCACGGTGAACGTCCACAGCGGGAACGAGAAGGCCAGGAACCGGTAGGCCAACAGGTCGAGGCGTCGGACGTCGGGCAGCCGAGACAAATAGCCGCCGGTCTGCCCCCGGCGCTCGGCTCGCTGCTTGATCAAGAAGAAGATCGACAGCAGTCCGCCGACGTTGAACGCGGCCCCCGCGACGCAGGCGGCCACGATGTGGATGATGAACCAGACCGAGTGCAGGGCGGGCACCAACGGCGCCACCGCAACGTAGAAGACCGTCACGGCCAGGCCGTTGCCGACCGCGGCCAGCAGGGTCACGGGAAGGCCCAACCAGCGCATGTGCGCCCGCCAGAGCAGCACGAGGTACGTCCCGACCACCAGCACCATCGCGGCGGTGGTGAACTCGAACATGTTGCCCCAGGGCAGCCGGCCGGCCGCCAGCCCTCGCAGCACCACCCCGCCGACGCTCAGCAGGAAGCCGAGCATGGTCAACGCGACACCGATGCGGCCGAACGATTCCACCCGGGCGTCGACGGTCGGGTCGGTCTCCGGACGGACCTGCCCCTCGCCGGCGGGCGCCGGAGCCCCCACGGCCGCCAGTTGCAACTCGCCGACCAGGCCGCCGCTCACCCTGCGGGCCGCCGCCCATTCCGCCGTGTGGGCAATCATCGCCGCGAGATAGACGACGACGGAACTCACGAACGCAACGTTGGAGTAGTACTCCCAGCTCATGGCGAGTCGGGCTCCTTCCGATCTGGTGGTGTGGCCAAGCCGGCCGCTAGATCTGCTACGTCCTCGTCGAGCCCGGCGCGGGCATCCGCTCGGTCCAGGCCCGCAACCTCGACCAGAGTACGGCCGTCGGCATCGGTCCGCGGACGAACCCAGATCCGGCGTGGACGGACGAAGAGGGAGAAGCACAGGCCCAGGACCGCGAAGCCGATCGCGATGAGTGAGACCGCCACGCCGGGGGTGTCGCTGACCTGCAGCTTGACCCATCGCGTCACGCCGTCCATCCGGATCGAGCCCCGCCCATCAGGCAGCTCGAAGCTGGTCCCCGGCCGGAGCAGGATCCGCAGCGGGCCACCCTTCGCATCCTTGATCTGGGTGAGTCCGGCCGGGTTGAGGGAGTACACGTTCTCGGGCGCGCCCGTCTCGACCTTGGGCGGACCGGCCCAGGCGTTCACGTAGAGCGCCGGATCCAGCGCGTCGGGGAACAACGACCGCGGCCCGCGATCGTCGACCACGGCCGTCGGGGCGAAGATCCCCTCGAACGCCAACCGCTCGGGCCGTCCGTCCGGCGCCTTGATCACGCCGGCCGAGGTGAAGTTGCCGTCCTGCGGCAGGAAGACCACGGGCCCCGAGAAGGCCACCTTGCCCTGAGCGTCCGTGACGGTGACCAGCGGCGCATAGCCGTGGCCGATGAGGTGGACGGTGGTGCCGTCGACGTTCAAGGGCCGGTTGACCTCGATCGTCTGCTGGAACGGCGCAGCCCCCGGCCGGGGCGTCACCTGGGCGTCCAGGGCGAAGAGCCGCGCGGCCCCACGCTGCACATCGCCGAGTTCGAAGCGGACCCGGAAGTCCCGTACGGCGACCGTGAACGGTTTGAGCTGGCGGTCGGAGAACCGGCCGCCGCTGGTCAGGTCGTCGTACTGGGTGATCGTGTTGGCGAAGCCCTGACCGACGATCACCACGCTGGTGCCCCGGAAACCGAACAGCCCGCCGAGGGCGACGCCGAGCAGCAGGAACAGCAGGCTGACGTGGAAGACGAGGTTGCCGGCCTCCCGCACGTAGCCGCGCTCGGCCGACACCGACCCAGCGGCCACGACGACGCGGTACCGCTGCCGACGGAGCTCGGTCGCCGCCCGCTCGAGCACCGCCTCCGGGTCGGTTGTCGGCGCTGAGGCGTACGCCGGCAACCGCGACAGATGCCGCGGCGTGCCGGGCGGCGGGGTTCGGAGCGCCCGGGCGTAGACGCCGATCCGGGGGATGATGCAGCCGACCAGCGAGACGAAGAGCAGCAGGTAGATCGCGGAGAACCAGACGGAGCTGTAGACGTCGAACAGTCCGACGGCGTCATAGACGGGGCCGAGCCGAGGGTGCTCGGTCAAGAAGTCGCGGACCGCGATCGGCGACGCGGGCCGCTGCGGGATCACCGAGCCCGGCACGGCCGCCACCGCCAGAGCGAAGAGCAAGATCAACGCGGTCCGCATGGAGCTCAGCTGGGTCCAGAGGTACCGCAGAGTGCCGCCGAGGCCGAGGGCCGGGGCGGACCCGCGCCGGGGATCCGGCGGCCGGGCCGGCGGCTCGCGGGGCGGTGCTGGGGCCTTGACGTCGGTCATCAGATCACCGGCCGGAAGCCTGAGATCCACACCAACAGGCCGCTCATCAGCCGATCCCACCAGCCGGTGACCAGCAGCAGGCCGACGGCCACCATCATCAGGCCGCCGATCCGTTGTAGCGCCTGCTGGTGGCGGCGGAGGAAGCCCACGGCGCGGGCCATCTTGGCGAAGGCCAGGCCTGCGATCACGAACGGGATGCCCAGCCCGAGGGCGTAGACGAAGCCCAGCACGCCCCCGCGCAGAGCCGTGGCCTCGTTGAAGCCGAGATTGATCACGACACCGAGCGCCGGGCCGATGCAGGGCGACCAGCCCAAGCCCGAAGACGATGCCGAGCAGCGGGGCGGCGGCGACCCCGGCGGTCGGCACCCAGGAGATGCGCAGCTCGCGGTTCCCGAGCGGAAGCAGTCCGGCGAAGATCAACCCGAGGATGATGATCACGGAGCCGATCACCCGGGTGATGACCGTCTGGTAGGCGTAGAGCGCCTGGCCGGCGGCGCCGGCCACGACCCCGGTGGTGACGAACACCGCTGCCAGACCCAGCACGAAGAGCAGGGTGCCGGCCAGCATGCGACCGCGCCGACCGCCGGCGACGACCTCGGCCGCGCCCAGCCCGGTCGCGTAGGAGAGGTAGCCGGGCAGCAGGGGCACCACGCAGGGCGAGAAGAACGAGACCAGTCCGGCCAGCAACGCGACCGGCACGGCCAGGGCCATCGATCCGCCGACTGCCGAGGAGGCCCAGCTGCTGAGGTCGAAGCCCGGGATCATGATCGCTTCGCCATGATCAGCGACCGGCCGCGACGTCGTTGATCAGCGCGACCAGACTGATCTTGCTGATCGTGCCGGCGACCCGCGCCGCGATCCGGTTCTGCTGGTCGATCACCAGCGTCGTCGGGATGGCGTTGGGCGGCAGGTCTCCGGCCAGGGAGACCAGCACCGTGCCCTGCGGATCGAAGATCTGCGGGTAGCGCACGTCGAACGCGCGGACGAAGGCCAACGCCGGGGCGGGGCTGTAGTCCTTGGTGTTCAGGCCGAGGAACTGCGCGGTGCCGGCCGTTTCCCGGCTGGCGGCCTCGAGGTCCTTGGCTTCGAGCCGGCAGGGTGCGCACCACGAACCCCAGACGTTGAGGACGATCACCTGACCGGCATAGTCCGCCGTGCTGATCGAGCGATCCGTGCCGAGTCTCGTGCCCTGGACCACCGGGGCCGGCTGGCGGTCCGCCGGAGGCACCAAGGTGATGGCTCGGTTGCCGCCGACGAAGCCTGGCTGGTCGCCCGACGGGCTGGAGGCGTTGCCGGCGCAACCTGCCAGCAGGATCGCGGCCCCCAACACCGCCAACCACCTGCGGAGGCTAGGCACCGGGGATGTCCTCTTCGACCTCGGTCCGCAACAGGTCCGCCGCGGGTTCGCAGTAGCTGACCGAGGCCACCCGGCCATCGAGATAGGTGAAAGAGGTGATGCTGGCCAGTGAGCACTCCCGATTGCGCGGATCGTGGGTCAGCCGGCGGCCCTCCACGTCCCGGCGAGCCATCCAGATCGGCAGTTGGTGGGAGACGATCACCGCTTCGTGGCCCGCGGCCTGCTCGGCGGCGTCGCGCATGGCGATACGCATCCGGGCGACGACATCGGGGTACGGCTCGCCCCAGCTCGGTCGGAACGGGTTGCGCAGGTGCCACCAGACCTTGGGCTGGCGCAGCGCGGACTTGATCGAGACCTGCTGGCCCTCCAGGTAGTTCTCGGCTTCGATCACTCGTCCGTCGATCAGTACCGGCAGGTCGAGCGCGTCCGCGATCGGAGCCATGGTCTCCTGCGTCCGTTCCATCGGGGAGCAACGCAGGTGGACGATGTCGGCGGAACTCAGGTGTTCGGCGACCCGCCGGGCCATCGCCTGGCCGGTCCGGGACAGGTGATAGTCGGGCAGCCGGCCGTACAAGATCATGTCGGGGTTGTGCACCTCGCCGTGCCGGACCAGATGGACGACGGTGCGCTGCTCGCTCATCGCGGTTCCGTCGTCCGATCGGCCTGCCGGTCTGCCGCCTGGGCGGCGGTGGTGGCCGCTCCGGGCAGCGCCTCGACGATCCGGTTCATGGCTCCATCATCGTGGGCGGCGGACAGAAACCAACCCTCGAACGCGCTCGGGGGCAGATAGACCCCCGCGTCGAGCATGGCGTGGAAGAAGGCCGCGTAGGCGGCGGTGGACTGGCGGGCGGCGGTGGCGTAGTCCGGCACCGACGTCACGCCGTCCGGTACGAAGAACACGCTGAACAGGTTTCCGGCGTGCTGGATCACGTGCGGCACCCCGGCCGCGGTCAGGGCGGTGGCCACCTCACCCTGCAGCTGAGCCGACCGGGCGTTCAACTGGTCGTACACGTCGTCGGTGGCCAGGCGGAGCGTGGCCAGACCGGCCGCGGTGGCCACCGGATTGCCGGACAGGGTGCCGGCCTGGTAGACGCCGCCGACCGGTGCGAGGTGCTGCATCAGCTCGGCGCGACCCCCGAAGGCCGCCGCGGGGAACCCGCCGCCCATCACCTTGCCGAAGGTCATCAGGTCGGGTGCGACGCCGTCCAGGCCGTACTGGCCGGACCGGCTGACCCGGAAGCCGGTCATCACCTCATCGGAGACGAACAGCGCACCGTGCTCGCGGCTGATCGCGGCCAGAAAGGCGTTGAAGCCGATCCCGTCCTCGACCCCCGGCGGGATGACCCCCATGTTCCCGGCGGCGGCCTCGGTGATCACCGCCGCGATCTCGGCGCCGTAGCGTCGCGAAGGCCTCCCGCACGGCCGCCCGGTCGTTGTACGGCAGCACGATCGTGTCGGCGGTGGTGGCCTCGGTGACGCCCGGGGTGCCGGGGATGGCTCCGTCCGGCGACTCTGGAGCCGGCCCGATGAGACAGGGTGGCCACTCCGGAACCGGCCGCGGCGAGCAGGGCGTCGACGTGGCCGTGGTAGCAGCCGGCGAACTTGATGATCTTGTCGCGAGCGGTGACGCCGCGGGCCAGCCGGAGCACCGACATGGTGGCTTCGGTGCCGCTGCTGACGAGCCGGACCTGCTCGACCGGGGTCCGGTCGACGATCTCGGCCGCCAGATCCACCTCGGCCAGGGTGGGCGCACCGTACGAGGTGCCGTGCTCGGCCGCCCGGCGGACGGCCTCGATCACCTCGGGGTGAGCGTGGCCGTGCAGCATCGGGCCCCACGAACAGATCAGGTCGACGAGTTCGTGGCCGTCGAGGTCGTACAGGTACGGACCCCGCGCCCGCGCGATGAATCTCGGCGTTCCCGCCGACGGCCAGAAAGGCCCGCACCGGGGAGTTGACCCCGCCGGGGATCAGGGTCTTGGCCCGCTCGAACGCGGCCTGCGACGCCCCGTCGGCAGCCATCACCCTCCTACGATCCCTTCGTCGAACCCTCGTCATAGATTGCCGCAGACCGACCGCCACCGATGCAGTCTGTGACCAGTTTCACGAGGAGGAGGACCGGCGGCGAGCGTACTCCAGGGCCCAGTAGGTGAGGATCACGTCAGCCCCGGCCCGCCGGATGCAGGTCAGGCGTCTCGGTGATCGCCGCTTCGCGGTTGATCCATCCCTGCGCGGCGGCCGCCTCGACCATGGCGTATTCGCCGGAGACGTTGTAGGCGGCGACCGGGATGTCGACGGCCGCCCGGACGGCCGCGAGCACATCGAGGTAGCCGAGCGCGGGTTTGACCATGATCAGGTCGGCGCCCTCGGCGACATCCAGCAGGACTTCCCGCAGCGCCTCCCGCCGGTTGGCCGGATCCTGCTGGTAGGTCCGCCGATCTCCCTGCAGCGAGGACGCGACCGCCTCTCGGAACGGGCCGTAGAAGGCCGACGCGTACTTCGCCCCGTAGGCCAGGATCGCGGTGTCCTGGGCTCCGGCGGCGTCGAGCGCCGTACGGATCGCCCCCACCTGACCGTCCATCATCCCGCTGGGCGCGACCACGTGCGCCCCGGCCGCGGCATGCGCCACCGCCATCTCGGCGTAGATCTCCACCGTCGCGTCGTTGTCGACCGCGCCGTCGGCCGTGAGCACGCCGCAGTGGCCGTGGTCGGTGAACTCGTCCAGGCAGACGTCGGACATGACCAGCAGATCGTCCCCGACCTCGGCACGGACGGCAGCGATGGCCAGGTTGAGGACGCCGTCGTCGGCCAGGGCCTGCGAACCGCGGGCGTCCTTGTGCTCGGGCACGCCGAACAGCATCACCCCGGCCAGCCCGGCGGCCACCGCCTCCGTGGCCGCCTTCCGGAGCGACTCCGGACTGTGCTGGACGACACCGGGCATCGAACTGATCGGGCGCGGTTCGCCCAGTCCCTCGGCGACGAACAGCGGCAGCACCAACTGCCGCGCCTCGACCGTGGTCTCGGCGACCATGGCCCGCATGACCGCCGTCGACCGCAACCTCCGCGGCCGGTGTCGCATTATCGGCGGCGGGTCGGGGTGCGGCGCTGGGAGGGCTTGACCACCGACTCGCCGGCGGCGATCAGGCTGTCCCGGCGGTCGGCGGCGAAGCCGGCCAGGGCGTCGGCCAGATCGACGGCGGTCGGCTTGCCCGCGACCACGTCGACCCGTAGCCCGTGCTCCTCGCAGGTCTTGGCGGTGGCCGGACCGATAACGGCGATGATCGTCGACGGATGCGGCTTGCCCGGCGATCCCCACCAGGTTGCGCACCGTCGACGACGAGGTGAAGACCACCGCGTCGAACTTGCCCGTCTTGATCGCCTCCCGCACCGGCGCGGCCGGCGGAGCGGCCCGAACGGTCCGGTAGGCGGTCACGTCCTCGACCTCCCAGCCCAGCGCGACCAGACCCGCAGCGAGGGTCTCGGTGGCGATGTCGGCCCGGGGCAGGAAGACCCGGTTGATGGGGTCGAGCACGTCGTCGTACGGCGGGAACTCCGCGGCCAGGCCGGCGGCGGACTGCTCGCCCTCGGGGATCAGGTCCGGCTCGATCCCCCAGGCCTGCAGGGCATGCGCCGTGACGTCGCCGACCACGGCCACCTTGAGACCCGAGAAGGCGCGGGCGTCGAGCCCGTACTCCTCGAACTTCTCCCGGACGGCCCGGACGGCGTTGACCGACGTGAAGGCCACCCACTCGTAGCGGCCCTCGACCAACCCACGGATGGCCTTGTCCATCTGCAGCGGGCTGCGCGGCGGTTCCACCGAGATGGTCGGCACCTCGTCACTGTGCGCCCCGTAGGTGCGGAGCCGGGCCACCATCGGTGCGGCCTGATCGCGGGTCCGCGGCACCAGTACCCGCCAGCCGAACAGCGGCTTGGTCTCGTACCAGCTGAGCTCCTGGCGCTGCTCGGCGGCCTCGCCGATGATCACGTGGATCAGTTCGCTGCTGGGCGCCTTGACCGCCTTCACGCCGGCCACCAGCTCGTTCAGCGTGGTGGGCAGGCTGAGCTGTTCGGTGCTGCCGCCGTGCAGGGTGACCAGGACATGATCATCGTCGGCGCGTCCGGCGCTGCGGGCAGCCTCGACCAGGGCCGGCAGACCGGAGACAACGGTGCTGACGACCAGCGTCGGAGCCTGACCCCACTGGGCGGTGACGACTCGGGAGAACTTGCCGTCGGTGACGCTGGCGAAGTGCACTCCCCCGCTGTGGCTGAGGTCCACCCCGGCGTACTCGGGCACCGCCGTCAGACTCGACACACCCGGCACGACCTCGAAGTCCACGCCTCCGCGAACGCACGCCGCGGCCTCGTCGGCGACGGCGTTGTCCCAGAACGGATCACCGGAGACCAGTCGCACGACCCGGCTGCCCAGCTCGGTGTGCTTGAGCACCAATTTGGCGCGGCCCGAGGCGCTGAGCGGTTTGCCGGCCTCGGACAGACCGAGCGTCAAGACCTCGGCGCCCTTGGCCAGGGTGATGGCCGGATGGGCGAGCAGCTCGTTGTTGGCGCTCGGTGTCCAAGATCACCGCCGTGGCGTCGGCCAGGGCGGCGATGGCCCCGAGGGTGAGGAGATCGGGATCGCCCGGGCCGGTGCCGACGAAGATCACGCGACCGCGGGTCGGAGGCGCGGAGGTGCTGGCGGCTGAGGACTGGGATCGAGACTTGGGGGCGGGCGTTGGGGTCACTGGCTCTTCTCGCGTTCTGTCCAGCCTCGTCATCGTGTGATGCCGAGCGCGTTTAGTTGTGCTGCAACTCCTCGAGGACCTGCACGCCCGCTGCCACTCCGAACTCCCGGGGATTGACCACGCTCCCCGAGAGCGTCCGCCGCACCGGAGGGCCAGCCTTGGTCGGTTCCGACAAGTTGCTCAGTAGTGTTCTCCCAATTACGGCGTCGAGAGTCAAATCGAGGCGGTCTCCTGCCGCCCCCGTGACCTGGGCTCGAGCGCCCACCGGGGCCGTGCACCCGGCCTCCAAGGCGGCCAGGAATCCTCGCTCCACAAGGGATTCCGCACGAGATCGATGATCATCCAGGCGGCGCAGCACTTCGGCTGTGGAAATGCTGAGAGATCTCGAAATTTCCAGCGCCAGGGCGCCCTGTCCAGGGGCTGGAAGCATGACGTCCGGAGCGAGAATCTGTGCTGGCAGATCAGCCACCGTGGTCACCCCGTCCGGCTCCGCAGCGGAGGAGCCCGCCAACCGGAGGTGACCGAGCCGGATCAACCCGGCTGCGGCCAGCACGACCGCGTCGACCTGGCCCTCGCGCACCAGCCGCAGCCGGGTGTCCACGTTGCCGCGGATCGGCACCACGTCGATCAGCAGGCCGTGCCGATGCGCGTGGTCCTGGAGTTGCATGGCCCGTCGCGGCGCCCCGGTGCCGATCCGGATGCCGTCCCGGAGGTCTGCCAATCGTCAGGCCGATCAAGACGTCACGGGTGTCCTCTCGTCTGCGGCACGGCGGCCAACTCCAGCTCCGGCTCGACCGCGGTCGGGAGATCCTTGAGCGAGTGCACGGCCACGTCGATCTCCCCGGCGTGCAGAGCATCGCGGACCGCCCCGGCGAACACGCCGGTGCCGCCGATCTCGGTCAGCGCCCGCGGATCCACGTCGCCGGTGGTCGTGATGCCGACGAAGACCGAATCGACCCCGGCGGCGGCGAGCAGCTGGGCGACATGATCGGCTTGCACGCGGGCCAGCGGTGAGGTGCGGGCCCCGATCCGGATCGGACCCGACCAAGAAGACAACGGAGAGCGGGCAGGAATCGTCAGCGCCCGACGTCGGGGGACATGACCGCCGCGACCGCCTGCGGATCCAGGGCGAACAGCTCCCGCAGGGCGGCGGCGTAGTCCACCGCCTCCGGGCCGGTGGCCAGCTCCTGGACCCGTACGGTCGGCTGGTGCAGGAGCTTGTCGACCACCCGGCGGACCGTCTGCTGCACCTCGCCGCGCTCGCGGGCATCCATCCCCGGCAGGCGGCTGTCGAGCCGGGTCAACTCCGCCGCCACGACTTCTGAGGCCATCGACCGCAGGGCGATCACGGTCGGGGCGACGTGCGCGGCGCGGCGCACCCCCAGGAAGTCCTGGACTTCGGAGGCGACCAGGTCCCGCGCGGCGATGATCTCGGGCTGGCCGGCCGCGTCGAGTTGCTCGGCGACGAGCCGGTTGAGGTTGATCAGGGCGATGCCGAGGTCGACGACCTCCTCCGACACGTCGGCGGGCAGCGCCAGGTCCACCACCCCGCGCACCCGGGACCCCCGGAGTCTGGTCGGCATCGAGGAACAGGTCCCGCGCCCCGGTGCAGGTGATCAGGACCTCGGTCTCCGACACCGCCTCGGGCAGCGCCGCGAACGGGAGCGCCCGTCCACCGATCGAGGAGGCCAGCCGTAGAAGCCTTGGCGTACGTCCGGTTCACGCAGCTCACGTCCGCGCCGGCGGCGGCGGCGGTCCGGGCGGCCAGACTCGCCATCACACCGGCCCCGACCACCAGGACCCGGCGTCCGGCCAGTTCGCCGATCTCGGCGGTCAGCAGGGCGTAGGCGGCGCAGACCAGGGACCGGCCCGCGTGGCCGATCTCGGTCTCGCTCTGCACCCGCTTGCCGACCCGCAGGGCCTGCTGGAAGAGGGCGTTCAACACGGTGCCCGACCGTGCCGGCGGCCTGGCCGGCGGACAGGGCCTGCTTGACCTGGCCCAGGATCTGGCTCTCGCCCAACACCATGCGAGTCCAGACCGGACGCCACGGTGAACACGTGGGCGACGGCGCCCTCGTCGAAGTACACCGCGCAGATCTTCCGCAACTCGTCGACCGAGATGCCGGCCAGCTCCGCCACCAGCGACGTGGCGTCGTCAAGCCCGCCGTGGAAGCGGGAGACCGAGGCGTAGACCTCGGTGCGGTTGCAGGTCGACAGCACCACGGCTTCGTCGATGTGGTCCGAGGCGATCAGCGCGTCGCCCAGCTTGCCGGCCGTGGCCGGGTCCATGGCGAGCTGCGACAGCACATCGACACTGGTGGTCTTGTGAGACACGCTCACGATGAGAATGCTCATCGAACCCCCACTTCGATCGCCCCGGCGCCTTCGGACTTGCGTTGCTCGTGGTAGGCCAGGATCTGCAGTTCCTGGCCGAGGTCGACCTTCCGTACGGTCACCCCGTCCGGAACGACCAAGACCGTCGCTGCGAAATTGAGGATGCTGGTGACCCCTTGATACACCAGACGGTCGGCGACGTGCTGCGCCGCTTCGGCCGGCGTGGCGATCACGGCGATCGCGGCACCCGTCCCGGCCACCAGGTGTCTCCAGCTCGGCCAGGTCACTGATGCGTACACCGTTGATCTGCTTGCCGATCAACTGCGGCGACGGATCCACCATGGCGACGATCTTGAAACCGCGGCTGGAGAAGCCGGAGTAGTTGGCCAGGGCCGTGCCGAGATTGCCCAGACCGACGATGATGACCGGCCACTCGGTGAGCCGATCCCATCTCGCGACCGATCTGGCGGCGGAGGTAGTCCACGTCGTAGCCGACCCCGCGGGTGCCGTACGAGCCGAGGTAGGAAAGGTCCTTGCGCAGCTGGGCCGAGCTCACCCCGGCCGCCTCGGCGAGATCTCCCGAGCTGACGGTGCCGGTGTGTCCGTCGGCCAGCTGGTTCAGGGCCCGCAGGTAAACCGGCAGCCGCGCGATGGTCGCCGCCGGGATGGTCGCGGCCGGCAGACGCTCCGGCAGCGGCGCGGTCAGATCCGCGGTCAGGCGTGTCTCGGCGGGTGGCACGTCTCTTTCGATTCCTCGACGGCGGAGGTCGCCGATCGAATCCACTGTAGGAGTTTGCCACTTTCGTCACAAACTTTCGCCGGTTTCACCCGCCGATCTCGCCGGGATCGCTCCTAGCCAGCGGAGGTAGGCGACGCCCCGCGGCGACAGCCGATAGCCGATCTCGAGGCTTTCCGTCAGGCCAAGGGCCTTCAGGCGGCGGACCCTGATCTTGAAGTAGTCCCGGGGCAGCCCGGCGTCGGCGGCGAGTTCGGTGGAGACCACGGCCGGTCGCTGCGCGATCTGACGCAGCACCTGCCGGGTCCATGGTTGCGGAGCGGCCCGGTCCATCCGGTCGAGCTTGGCGCCCAGAGCGCTGAGTTCGGCCTCGGTCAGGTCGTCGGCCGCGCGCAATGCCACTCGAGGGTCCGGTCCGGCCAACCGCAGGTCGATCCGGTACAGCGTGCCGCTGCCCTTGGCGCTCGTCCACTTGCGGAGGGCGGCCGCCGATGGCGAAGCCGGCCCGCGCGGCCGCCGCGTCGTCGAGTTCGGCCACGTCGACCTCGGGGACCTCGGTGACCGCACAGCACCTCCACCACCCCGGCGCGGGTGGTGAAACGGGAGCCGGGGCGAGCCCGGGGCGCGGTCCAGCGACGGTAGGTCGCCGACACGGTGCCGTCGACGAGACCGGCCAGGGTCGGGGCGTTGAAGAGCACGGTCAGCGGCGGTGCTCGTGGGCGGCCGGGCGAGGGCCGCCCGCAGCCGGGAGGCGTCGACCCGCCAGAAGTCGTGTTGCTCGCCGTCCACGAAGGTGACAGGAATCTGCTCGCCGTAGCGGCGGGTGAGCTCGGGATCGAGGCTGATGTCCCGGCTGGTCCAGCCGACCCCGGTTTCGCGGCAGACGGCGTCGACCACGGCGATGGCGTTCTCGCACAGGTGGCAGCCGGGCCGGGTCAGCACCCGAACGCGCTCCGTCCCCGGCGGCGTAGCGTCGGACCCGGTCATCGACCAGCCGCCGCGAGTCGACTCTGCCGCTCGTCCTGCAGCATCCGGCGCAGTCCGACCCGCTGGATCTCACCGGTGACTCCCCGCGGCAGCTCCGAGACCAGCCGAATCTCGGCCGGACGCTTGTAGCCGGGCAGGCGGCTCCGGCAGTGGTCGGCCACCGCGGATCCGCTGAGCTCGCGGCCGCTGACGAACGCCACGATGCGCTCGCCGGTGCGCGGATCCGGGATGCCGACGGCGGCGACACCGGTCACGCGCGGCAGCTCACGGATCACCTGTTCGAGCTCGGTGGGGTAGACCGGGAAACCACTCACCACGATCAACTCCCGGGCCCGGTCGACCAGGAAGAGCTCCGGGCCGCGGAGGTACCCGACGTCGTCGGTGACGAACCAGCCGTCGGCGTCTGGCCCTCCCCCGCCGTCCGGCCAGTATCCGCTGAACAGGCCGTCGCCGCGCAGCGCGATCAGTTCGGGTTCGCCGGGGTCGCTACCGTCGCCGATGCGGACCTCGACTCCCGGGAGCGGCCGGCCGACGTGGTTGGAGCCCAGCACCGGTCCACCGAAGGTGGCGGACGACGCCCGGGGCCTCGGTGAGGCCGTACCCCTGCTCGACCCGCAGCCCCGTACGGTCGGCGAACTCGCGCGCCAGCCGTTCCGGTAGGGCTGCGCCGGCGGACAGGACCCGGCGTACGGAGCGCAGCGGTTCAGCCGAGTCTGCTCCTGATGAAGAGTCGCGCAGCAGCCGGAAGAGGAGGGCCGGGGTGAGCGGCAGGTGGTCGACCCGCTCGGAGCCGATGATCGACAGCAACTCGTCGGAATGGAGATCTGGCTACCACGAGTCGCGCACCGACTCCCAGCCAACCGCCCAGGACGGCGCCGAGCCCGAACACGTGGCCGAAGGGCAGGGCGCCGAGCACGGTTGTGTCGGCGTCGACCACGCCGGGGAACTGGGCGTGTGTCGGCTGGGCCAACAGCGCACGATGGCTGAGCATGACCAGGCGGGGCTCTCCCGAGGTGCCGGCGGTGCGCAGCAGCACGGCCAGCGCTTCGAGCATCCGGAGGCGATACGACGGGGCTGTGACCGTGGCGGGCCAGCTCGCCGAGACCGTCGGGGGTCAGCGGGTGGTCGGGCCCGCCGAGGAGGAGTTTCACGCCGCAGTCGTGCAGCAGCGCGCCCACGTCTGCGGCGGCCAGGCCGGCAGCGATCGGGACCGCGACCAGCCCGGCCCGGAGGGCAGCCAGGTAGCCGATCACGTACTCGATCGAGTTGGCCCCGGCGAGACCGACGCGTTGGCCGGCGACGACCCCGAGATCTGCGAACCCCGCCGCCACCGCGTCCACCTGGACCTCGAGCTCGATCCAGCTGAGGCTGCGGCGCTCCGGATCCGGTTGGACGATCGCCTCCGCGTCCCGGCGCTGCTGGGCGTTGCGCTGCACGAGCTGAGCGAGATTGGACACCGACTCGGCGGACACGCTCCGAGTGTTCCACAGCTTCGCGGGCGGTGTTCGGTGCTCCGGTTATGGTGATGCGGTGGAAGCTCCGGAGCCTCCGGCGGATTCCCGTCCAGCCGCGGACCCCTCCGAGCCGCTGTCGGTGCCACCGCCCGCCATCGCACCGGACGAGCACGCCGCCGCCTTCTTCGATCTGGACAACACGTTGGTGCAGGGTGCGTCGCTGTTCCACCTGGCGAAGGGTCTGTACCGGCGCGACTTCTTCCCCACCCGGGTGATCGTGAAGGGGCTCTGGCTGCAGGCATACTTCCGGACGATCGGCCGTGAACGCCCCGGGCACATCGCCAACGCTCAGGCGGCCAGCCTGTCCTTCATCGCGGGGCATCGGGCCACGGAGGTCGAGGAGCTGACCGCCGAGATCTACGACGAGTCGATCGCCGAGCACATCTGGCCGGGCACCCGGGCCATCGCCCAGCTGCACCTCGACGTCGGTCACCAGGTGTGGCTGGTCACGGCCGCCCCCGTCGAGGTGGCGGGCGTCATCGCCGGACGGCTGGGGATGACCGGAGCGCTGGGTTCGGTGGCCGAACGCAGCGACGGCGTCTACACGGGCCGCCTCACCGGGGTTCTGCTGCACGGGCCGGCCAAGGCGGAGGCGGTTCGCCGGCTGGCGGAGCGACACGGCCTCGATCTCGATCGCTGTTACGCCTACTCCGACTCCTTCAACGACCTGCCGCTGCTGTCTCTGGTCGGTAACCCCTGCGCGGTGAATCCGGATCGACGGTTGCTCCAGCACGCCGACGGGCGCGGCTGGCAGATTCGCGACTACCGCACCGGTCGCAAAGCGATGCGGGTCGGCCTGGTCGGGGCCGGCACCGCCGGCATGGTCGCGGCCGGGATGGCCGTACGGCGCCGGCGCAGGCTGTGACCCGCCCGGTCGGGAGTCAGTCGGGAGTCATTTGCGCGGCCAACGGCCCGCGGGCCAGGTGATGATCAGCAGCGCCGCCAGCTGATAGGCGAGATAGCCGAAGAAGCCGAGCAGGGCCACGCCCTCGGCCAGCGGGCGGTTGGCGGTCAGCAGCGCGAGGACCAGCACGACCACCCCGACCACGGTTGCGCCGACGGCCCCCACGTAGCAGAAGCCGCGCAGTTGAGCTTGATCAAAGCCGTCCGACCCGCCCACTCCGTGGTGCCGCGGATGACCGACCCGGATTGCGACCACCAGGGTGAAGCCGCCGAGCACGAACAGCAACAGGGCCAGGACCACAGGCAAGCTCACGGGCCGGACCGGGTCAGAAGAAGGCGCTGCGACGCTGCATCAGCAACGAGTACAGGGTCTGCTGGATCGTCTCGCGTACCTGATCGGTGACGTTGAACACGATCATCGGATCGTCCGCCGACCCGGCCGGCAGCTCGTCGGTGGTGATGCACTCGCCGAATTCGATGATCCACTTGCTGGGCAGCGGGATCATCCCCAGCACGCCGAACCACGGGAAGGTGGGCGTCACCGGGAAGTAAGGGAAACCCAGGGCTCGAGCCAGGGTGGGCGCGGTGGACAGCAGCGGATAGATCTCCTCCGAACCGACCACCGACACCGGCACGATCGGCACCTGAGCCCGCACGGCCGCCGAGACGAAACCCCCACGACCGAAGCGCTGCAGCTTGTAGCGATCCCGGTAGGGCTTGCCCAATCCCTTGAACCCCTCCGGATAGACGGCGACCAGTTGTTCGCGGGCCAGCAACCGCTCGGCGTCCTCCTGGCAGGCCAGCGTCGTTCCGGTCTTGCGGGCGAAATCGTTCACGTACGGGGTCTTGAACACCAGGTCCGCGCCGAGCAGCCTAACGGGGCGAGCCGACCTCGTCGTAGACCACCGAGTGCAGCACCATGCTGTCCAGCGGCATGGTTCCTGCGTGATTGGAGACCAGCAGGGCGGAACCGCTGGTGGGGATGTTCTCCGCCCCGCGCACCTCGACCCGGAACCAGTTCTGCGCCAACCAGCGCATGACCGGCAGGAACAGCTCGGTGGTGAACTGCGGGTCGAAGCCGAACTCGTCCACCGAGTAGTCGCCGCTCATCCGCGCCCGCGCGAAGGTGGCCAGCTGGTCGGTTTGGGAGGCCCAGTCGACCCCGAGGCGCTCGGCGATCGTGAGCAGAGCACGCAAGGGATCGGCCGCGAGGTCCCGGAATTGTTCGGCCGGTGCCGCCTGCAGCCATTCGGCGGCGCGAGTCAGCTGATCCACCAGCTCGGCCACCAACGCGGCGAGGTCCAGCGTCGGCGGGATGGTGCCGGTCTCGGGCTCCTCCGGGTCGGCCGGCTCGGGCGACTCGTCGTCGACGGTTGGCATCTGGTTGGTCTGGGCTGCGGTCAGCGGGGGCTCGAGGACGTCCTCGTCGCCGTACGGATCGCGGGCGGCGGTCGGCGGCACGGCCTTCTTGGCTCGGCGGGTGCTGCGGGACGAGGTTCGAGTCGAGCTTCGGGGGGCGGGACGAGCCCGCGTGCGGCCGCCGACGGTGGCTTTCGACTGCCCCGGCCGGCCGGGCCGCGACTGCCCAGCTGGATGATCTCGGCGTCAGGCACGGCGATCGGCCACCAGGTCGCCGAAGGAGGCGAGCACGTAGTTGACCCGATCAGCGCTCAGCAGCCCCGTGGGCGCGAGCTCGGCGAATTCCTGTAGTGCCTGCCGACTGCTGTAGGACGGCGCCAGCCCGGCAGCGGCCAGGAAGCGGGTGGTGTCCATCCCCCGACCATAGGTCAGGGCCGCGATCTGGTCGGCGGAGAAGTCGCCCAGCCGAGCCTGGCGGATGAACGCCGCAACCAGCGGGGCGAACGGCTGCGGTACCCCGATCGACGGCCGGCCCAACATGGCGAGCGCCTGGGACAGGGTCACCACGTCGTCGGCGCCGACGTTGTAGGTGCCCGGTAGGTCTTGGCGGGTCGCCGCGAGCAGGGCGGCCACCGCGTCGGTGGGGTGCAGGAACTGGAGCCGGGCGTCGAAACCCATCACGCGGGGGACCGCCGGGAGGGAGAGATACCGGGTGACCTGGCTGTCCACGCCCGCGCCCATCAGGTTGGCCAGCCGCAGTGTGGTCACGATCAGGTCGGGGCGCCGCCGGGCGAGGCCGCGGACGTAGGACTCGACTTCGATCGCGTCCTTGCCGAACCCCGTACGGGGTTGGGACTTCGCCGACATCTCCTCGGTGAAGCGGACCGGGTCGCGGGGCGAAGCGCCGTACACCGACACCGAGCTCTGCACCACCAGCTTGGTCAGGGAGTCGGCCTTCTGGCAGGCCGCCAGCAGCTGCATGGTGCCGATGACGTTGATCTCCTTCATCGACGTCCGGCCGCCCGCCCCACTCGGGGTCGCGACCATGGCCATGTGGACGACGGTGTCGACGTCCCGGCCCGCGATCACCTTGACGATGACCGGATTGCGGATGTCGGCGCGGACGAACGACGCCCGCCCCAATTCGTGCCGCGGCGGGGTGACATCGACCCCGATGACCGCGAAGGAGTCGTCAGCCGCCAAAGTGCGTGCGTACTTGGCCCCCAGGTCGCGCGAGACCCCGGTCACCAAGACGACTCTCGTCATCAGCCCAGTCCAGGCGCGAGATTACTTGCCCGCGCGGCGACGCTGGATCCGCGTCCGCTTCAACAGCTTGCGGTGCTTCTTCTTCGCCATCCGCTTGCGACGCTTCTTGATGACCGAACCCACGTTGTACTGACCTCTCGACTGCCCGCGAAGGATGGCGGACCCACACTCGTTCCGTCCGGGCGTTTCCCGGACAGGGCACTCTACCCGGCTGGCGCGAACTGACGCGAACCACAACGTGACGGCGGTTGCGCCCTACGCCGGCTGAGCTGAGTCCGGCGTCCCGCGGTTGTAACAAGGTCCGGCTCCGGTTGCAACAAAGCTCGGCAAAAGTACGGCTAGCATATTTGAGCGAGAGGCCAGCACCGTGACCGACACCAGCCGGAATCCCGTCTCCGAAGACGATATCGACACCACGGCGGCCCAGGGGGACGGCAGGCACCTGCTGCAGCGCCTGAAGATGCCCGACGTCTACATCGTGCTCGGGGTGATCATCTTGTTGGCCGCCGCCGCCACCTACCTGGTCCCCGCCGGCAAGTTCGCCCGGGTGCCGGGACCCGACGGACGGCAGACCATCGATCCCGCTTCGTACGAGCGGGTGGCCCAAACGCCGGTGGGGCTGGTCGACCTGATGACGGCCATCCCGGCGGGAATCATCGCCGCGGCCGAGGTCGTGGTGTTCACGCTCATGATCGGCGGAGCCTTCATGGTGCTCCGGACGACCGGCATCATCGAGGTCGGAGTGGGCAACCTCGCGCACCGGTTCGCCAGGCGAGGTGTGCTCGCCATCCCGGCGCTGATGCTGTTCTTCGCCGCGATCGCCACCGTCATCGGCACTCAGGAACTGGCGTTGGTGTACGTGCCGATCTTGATCCCGTTGATGATCGCCCTGGGGTTCGACTCCGTCACCGCCGCCGGAATCGCCCTGTGCGCAACGACCGCCGGCTTCTGTACCGGGATCATCAACCCGATCAACACCGGCCTGGGACAGAAGATCGCCGGGGTGGAGCTCTACTCGGGTAAGGGCCTGCGCACCATCGCCTTCTTCCTCGTGACCGGGTTCGCGGTCGTGATGGTGGCGCGCTACGCCCGGCGGGTCCAGCGCGACCCGAGCGCCAGCCTGCTGGCCGGGGACCCGGTCGAACAGAACAAGCGCGAGATCTACGTACACGACGCTACCGCCGAACCGGCCAAGCTCAACCTGCGGCAGCGGCTGGCGACCGGCGCCGTGGCCGCCTTCTTGGCTCTGTTGGTCTGGGGCGTGCTCACCCAGGGCTGGTTCATGCTGCAGATGGCCGGTCTGTTCATCGTCATGGGCATAGTCACCGGGGTGATCGGCGGCCTCAGCCTGACCCGGGTCTGCGAGGCCTTCAACCTGGGATTCCGCGAGGTCCTGGTCGGCGCGATCATCGCAGGAGTGGCGAGAGCGGTGTCCGTCGTGTTGGAAAAGGGCCAGATCATCGACACCATCGTGAACGGTCTCGGCCAAGCCGTCGGTGGTCTTCCGGGCGTGCTGGCGGCCGCCGGGATGTTCTTCGTGCAGTTCGTCCTGAGCTTCATCGTGTCGTCGGGCAGCGGTCAGGCTCTGGTCACGATGCCGATCATGGCGCCGCTGGCCGACGTGCTGGGACTGACGCGGCAGCTGTCGGTGCTGGCGTACCAGTTGGCCGACGGCATCGGCAACATCCTGTTCCCCACTTCCGGCTACTTCATGGCCGTTCTCGCGCTCGCCGGGGTGCCCTGGCAGAAGTGGCTCAAGTTCTACCTGCCGATCTTCCTGGGCTGGGTCGTCATCGCGCTCGGGTTGTTGACGTTCGCCCAACTCACCGGCTGGAGCTGAACCACCCCCCCGATCGGGGACGCCTCAGGAGCGAATGGTCACCGCTGCAGCCGTGCCGTCCACACATCCTCGACCGGCCAGTTCCTGGCCCACTGAGCCGTGGCGATGTCGTAATAGGCGGGCGTGATCGCGTCGTCGGGGGCGTAGAGCTCGTGGAGACCTTCGACCACGAATCCGTTTCGGCGGAGGACGCCTATCCATTCGCCGTGACTGGGGTGGAACTCAATGCCTCCACCGGCCCACGTCACCGGCGACATTCCCCGTTGTGGCCTCAGCAGGCGATCTCCCGCGAATCCCCCGTCGTCCGGCACACATGTCGTGACCTGCACGCTGTTGGTCAAGAACACCAGTCTTCCGCCGGGCCTCAAGAGCCGTGCCGCTTCCGGGATCCAGCGTTCGGGGTCGCACCACACGCTCGCCCCGTACTCGCTGACGGCCAGATCGAACGAGTCGGCAGCCAAGGGAACCTTCTCTGCGTCGGCCTCGATCAACGTGAACGAGAGACCGAAGCGCTGCTGACACCGGCGGGCCGTGTCCAGCTGTGCTCGGGTCAGGTCCACGCCGACCGGTCGCGCACCGAGCCGGGCCAGCCAGGCCGAGACGTAGGCAGTCCCGCAGCCGAGTTCGATGACGTCCAGGTCGGTGACGTCACCGAGAGCACCCAGCTGCCGCTCCGGGATCTCGAAGAGTCCCCAGGCAAACTCGGCCGCGGCCCACGCGGAGGCGGCGCGACCATCGGTGAACTCCGCGTTCACCACGGTCCAGAGGTCGCGATTGACCGCCAGTTGTTGACGGTGATCAAGCATCGGATCTGGCGGCTCAGGGAGCGACGGGCTCGAAGGCACGGATCTCGTCTGTGCCGGGGCGGACCACGCCCGCCGCGGACTCCGGCACCTCGTTCCAGGCTCCGGGCATATCACCAAGAGGTTCGGAGACCACGAGCCGGGTCTCCGCCCCCACCCGGTGCAGCATCTCCACCTCAGGATGCAGCTGGCGCAGTGTCGCAACATCGGTGGAGACGAACAGTGATCGGCTCTGCCTCTCGCTGGAGTACCGGAAGGCCCAGACAGACTCGCCGTCGGTCGTGGCCACGGTCATCTGCATCGGGTACTCGACGCCATGGTCCCGGCCCACTTTCTCCACCAGACCGACCGCGCGAGCGACCGCACCGAACGGATCGTCGGTAAGACCGAAGGTCAGGGCCAGGAAGAACAGCGCTTCAGAGTCGGTCGACCCCTCGATGTCCGGGTAGAGCTGCGGATCGACGGTCATCAACAGGTCGCGCTTGGTCTCGTGAAAGCCCCGGATCGCGCCGTTGTGCATCCACAGCCAGCGGCCGTGCCGGAACGGGTGGCAATTGGAGCGCTGAACAGGAGTACCGGTCGACGCGCGAATGTGGGCGAACAGGACCGGCGTGCTGATGCGGCCGGCGACCTCTCGCAGGTTCTCGTCATTCCAGGCCGGATCGGTGCCTTTGAAGACCGCCGGCTCGAGGCCGTCGCCGTACCAACCGATGCCGAACCCGTCGCCGTTGGTCGTCGTGGCGCCGAGGCGGGAGTGCAGGCTCTGGTCGATGATCGAGTGCTTCGGACGGAACAGCAGCTCCTCGGCCAGGATCGGATCTCCGGAGTACGCCATCCATCTGCACATGGATCTCAGGCAAGCAGTTGGCGGCAGGCCTGCGATCACCCGGACCGGGTGAGGCGAGCGCCCGAAATGGCCATAGCGTCGAAGACCATCGGTATGACTGCCGATATTCACATACAGCAGGGATCTCATGACCAGGCTTTCCATGCACGAGAGCCTCCCGATCGACGAGGCTGCGACACCCTCGTTGGTTTCCACCGGCGAGCTTCCACAGACCGAGCAGGTGAGGGAGGCCGTCACCGAGGCGTACGAGCGTTATCGGCTGAATGGCGACGGTGCCGTCGCGGACTACATCCCGGCGCTGGCGACCGCATCGCCTGAGCTGTTCGCGATCTCCGTTGTCGGGGCCAAGGGCCGGTCCTTCGAGATCGGTGACATCGACGCGGCGTTCTCGATCCAGAGCGTCTCCAAACCATTCGTCTTCGCACTGGTCTGCGACGCGATCGGGTACGAGTCGGCGCGACACCGCCTGGGCGTCAACAGCACGGGATTCCCGTTCAACTCATTGATGGCCGTCGAGTTGAATGACGAGAGAACGATGAACCCGTTGGTCAATGCGGGTGCGATCGCCACCACGAGCCTTGTTCCCGGCAACACGGTGGAGGAGAAGTGGGAACGGATCCGCGCCGGTCTTTCGTCCTTCGCCGGCCGCGAGCTCAGCTTGAGCAGGGAAGTCTATGAGTCCGAGTCGGCCACCAACATGCGCAACCAGGGCATCGCGCATCTTCTGGCCAGCTACGAGCGTCTCTACTTCGACCCCGATGAGGCCACCGAGGTCTACACCCGGCAGTGCTCTCTCGACGTAACCGTTCACGACCTCGCCGTGATGGCCGCGACCCTCGCCAACGGTGGGGTGAATCCGACGACCGGCGAGCGGGTCATTCTCGCGCGAATGTGCCGGCGGGTGCTGGCGGTGATGGCCACCGCCGGCCTGTACGAGCTGTCGGGAGATTGGCTCTACGAGATCGGGATGCCGGGCAAGAGCGGTGTCAGCGGCGGTATCGTGACCGTCTCACCCGGCAAGGGCGGCCTCGCGACCTTCTCGCCTCCGCTCGATGCCGCCGGAAACAGCGTGCGCGGACAACTGGTCACGAAGTATCTGGCCGAGCGTCTCGGGCTCAACCTGTTCGCCTCTGCACCGGCGGGCGCGTGAGCGGTCCGGAGCCGTGAGCCCGTCGGGCGTCGCGCCATCACCCAGTCGGGGTGACGCGAAGCCGCGGGCCGCCCCACAAGAGTGTCAACAGGGGCCGCACGACCGGCTTCTGATCCATCCGAGGGAGACTCCCTGATGAACGAAGTCAATAGTGTCGACGAGGCGCTGTTCGGCAACCGGTTTCTCACCCGAGAGGTTCCGAGTCGGGAGTTCCCGGTGGAGGGCATGCCGTCACCGGACGCGCTGCGGCTGGTCGCCGAAGACCTCGCGCTCGAAGGTCTCCCGGCCCGAAACCTCGCGACCTTCGTGACCACCTGGATGGAGCCGGAGGCGCAGCGGATCATCGCCGCGAACCTGCACCGGAACTTCATCGATCATGCCGAATATCCTCGGACCGCCGAGATCGAGCAGCGCTGCATCCGGATGCTCGCCGACCTCTTCCACGCGCCGGGAGAGACCACCGGCGCCCGCACCCAGGGATCGTCCGAGGCGATCATGCTCGGCGGTCTGTCGCTCAAGTGGAACTGGCGGAAGCGACGGGAGGCGGCGGGTGGGTCGAGCACCAGCCCGAATCTCGTGTTCGGCGGCGACGTCCACGTCGTGTGGGAGAAGTTCTGCCGCTACTTCGACGTCGAGCCGCGGATCGTGCCCCTGCAGAAGGGCAAGTACACGATCGGTCCCGACGATGTCGAGGCGCACGTCGACGAGAACACGATTGGTGTTGCAGCCGTGCTGGGAACGACGTTCACCGGTCACAAGGACGATGTCGTCGGCATCAACGACTTGTTGCTGCGGATCAAGAGTGAGCGGGGCCTCGACGTCCCGTTGCACGTCGACGGCGCCAGTGGCGGCTTCGTCTGGCCCTTTCTCTACCCCGATTCACCGTGGGACTTCCGGCTCGAACAGGTCCGATCGATCAACGTTTCCGGACACAAGTTCGGGTTGGTGTATCCCGGCATCGGCTGGTTGATCTTCCGGGAGAAGGCCGATCTGGCGAAGGACCTCGTGTTCGTGGAGAACTATCTTGGCAAGACCGATTCGACCTTCACCCTGAACTTCTCGACCGGCTCCGCGATGGTGCTGGCCCAGTACTACAACTTCGTCCGTTACGGCCGCGCCGGTTACACCTACATCATGAAGAACATGCAGGCCAACGCCCAGGTCCTCGCCGACAAGCTGACGGCGATGGGTCAGTTCGAGCTGATCGGCGCCGACGAGGAGCAGCTTCCGCTGGTGGCGTTCCGCCTCGCCGGCGAGCACAGGTACGACGAGTTCGACATCGCGTGGCAATTGTCGGCCGAGCGCGGCTGGATGGTGCCGGCGTACACACTCCCGGCGGACGCCCAGGACGTGACGATCATGCGGGCGCTGGTCAAGGAGACGCTGAGCCGCGAGCACGTCGACACGCTCGCTCGGGACATCGAGGAGGCCTGCGCCACGCTGGCCGAGAAGGGCGGCGCCCACCCGTCAGAGCGTCAACAGGTCGTGACCGGTTCGGGCCACTGACCCCGGCCACGCCGCGGTCACTACCTTGGCCGCCGGTCCCGGGGCAGCAGGAGGATTGCCCCGGAGAGAAAGCAGACGGCTCCGGTCAGCGTGCCGAGATTGGACAACTCGGCGTTCAACACGTCTCCGCTCGACGGAATGACATAGGCCGCACCGGCCGAGACGCCGAACGCCACCGAGCCGACCAGATTGATCACACTGATCAGCCAGACCCGGGGCCTGGGTTGGCCGGCAACAACTCCCCGACTGGCATCTCTTAACGCCAGCAGACTGGCCACCAGGAATGCGATCGAGCCCAGCGCATCGGGGCGCCAGACCCGCTGATCGGCCTCGGCGGCGGCGAGGTTGACCCGAAGTGCGTTCGCCGTACTCCAGTTGAACCAGAGGGTGCCGGCGAGCTGTACCGCGCACGCTAGCCAAGCGAGGTTCTTCGGGGCCCACACCCAGAAGGTGCGGCGGCGTGAGCCAGCCCGCCCGGGGAGGGCATCAACGGCTTCGCGGTACTGCAGGAACGCCGCCCCGGTGAAGAACAGGGAGCCGGTGAAGAACGTGAACGCACAGAGTCGAAGGCCCACGGCATCGGAGTAGACCGGCAGTGCGCCGAGCGCGAAAAGGCTCGATCCGATGATGAAGAGCCAGGCGATCCACTGGTCTCGGGCGCGCATCCTGACCGTCCCACCATCTGCCGAGGCAGCCGGAGAGCTCCATCGACCGTTCGGGTCATGCGTACAGGATCTTGCCCTTCTGAGCTTCGAACTCGGCGTCGCTCAGCACCCCGGCGTCCCTCAGTTCACCGAGTTGCTGGAGTTGGGCGAGCTTGTCCTCCATGCCTCCGCCGGGGGCCTCAGCGGGCGCCGGCGCGGGCTCGGCGTACGCCGGTGCCGGCTGGGCATAGGCCTGCTGCTGGGCGGCGGACTCTTGTTCCTGTTGAGCCCACCTGCCCTGCTGACGGCGTTGAACGCGTCCAGAGACAGCCGTCGCAGTTCCGGCGACGACGGCGGTGCGGGCGATCCCGCGAATCAGACCTGGCATGGGTTGAGCCTTTCGGTGGTGAGGAGTGGGCGGTAGGGCCTCAGACCGCGGCGGATTCGGCTTCGGCTTCGGCCTTGTCGAGTGCGGCGAGGATCGCCTGGACCGGGATCCGGCCGCTGGCCACCAGCTGCCCCCCGCCCCGTCGCAGGGCCGCCGCGAAGGGCCCCGCCCAGACGTTCTCGTAGATCAGGATGCCTGCGGAACTGCCTGGTTCGATGACCGACGTCGCCTCGTCGATGTCATCTTGATCGAGCAGGCCGGACCCGGCGCCTTCGAAGACGGCCAGGTCGAGTTCGCCGTCGTTGTCGAAGTCGGATATAGCGAGCGCTTTGACCGAGCCGTCGAGCTCACGCTTGACGAACACGAGATCGAGGATCCGGATGATGCCCTTGTCCTCGAGTTCGAGGAGCAGTGGTAGCCCCTCACCGGTCATCTTGCTACCCGGGAATTCGACCACCAGGTAGTCGATAGGCCCCGTTTCTGCCAACTCGGTGCTCACGTAGTGCCCCCTCATGCTCGGTGTGCGGATCGACGTCAACCAGCCTGGCGCAGTGCGTCCCCGTCGGACTCACCCACCGTGGGTGGTTGCGGGTCAAGCGCTCCTTCGCCTACACCAGATGTTCGCTCTTGGCACTTTCCTCCGGCTCCGGGACCAGCGCCCACTTGAATGGGAACTCGACCTCTTCCTTGTGCTCTCCCCGCTCATGCTCGACAGAGAACTGGGCGCGCTCGGGAACCCAGAACCTTTCTCCGGCGATCTGAAATCCGAAACGGCCTGGCTTCCTCCAGCGCATCGGCCAGACGGCGGAGCTTGGCCACCACCTCGGCCGTGGAATAGATGCGCTCGACGTCTCTAGGTGCCTTGACCATGGTGTGTCCTTCCGAGTCGGGTCAGCTGCGGGTCAGTCGCCTCAATCAGCGAGATCGAGCTCAGCTGCTCACTGGACTGCGGAGGTCAGTCGCATGACGTTGTCGAGCCACCGTTTGGTCAACGGCCGCTTCTTCCACTCCTCGAGCGTCAGTTCGCGCGATATCGAGCGGTACATGTCTTCGACCTCGCGCATCCGGGCGACGAAGGACGGTCCGGTACACATCATCGACACCTCGAAGTCGAGGTTGAACGATCTGATGTCCATGTTGGAAGAACCGATGACGGCGGTGTGGTCATCGATGGAGAAGTGCTTGGAGTGCAGGACGTACGGGTACGGGTACCGGTATATCCGGACGCCTGCCTCGAGCAGGAAGCGGTAGTAGGAGTTCTGGGCGTGAGACACCATGAACTGCTCACCCTGTTCGCTGACGAACAATTCGACGGCCACCCCGCGTTGCGCCGCGGTGGTGATCGCGTAGAGCAAGGAGTCGTCGGGGACGAAGTACGGGCTGGTGATCGTCAGCCGATGCTGAGCCCCATAGATCAACGTGTTGAACAGGCGAAGATTGTTCTCGTCCGGGAAGCCGGGACCACTCGGCACGATCTGGCAGGTGAGATCACCGAGATCGTCGGGGAATGGCTCCGGCTGGACGTAATCGCGCAGGATTTCCTTGGTTTCGATGAACCAGTCGGAGGCGAACACGAGGTTCATGGACTGCACCACGGGGCCTTGGACCTTGGTGGTGAGCTCGCGCCACTTGCGGCCCGCGGCTTCGTGCTTCTTGTTGTGATAACTGGAGTCGATCATGTTCTGCGAGCCGACGAACCCGGCCCGCCCGTCGACCACGACGATCTTGCGGTGGTTGCGCAGGTCCGGCCGACGAAACTGCCCCTTCAGCGGCTGGATGGGGAGCATGGGGCGCCATTCGATGCCTGCCTCGTCGAAGGTGGCCAACATCTCCTTGTAGCCGGGCAGACCGAAAGTGGAGACATGATCGAAGAGCACTCGCACCTTCACCCCGCGCCCGGCGACTTCCAGCAGCGCCTGAAAGAACGCTTCGGTGGTGCTGTCGCGGCACATCATGAAGTATTCGACATGGACGAATCGTTCGGCGGTGCGGACCAGGTCTGCCTTCGCTTGGATCGACTCCTCATAGTTGGCGAACAGCTCGGCGGTGTTGTTCTGCTCGGCGGGGAGCCACGCCAGGCGCCGGTTCAAAACCATGACGGAGTCCAGCCAGCCCGGCCGATCCGATGAAGAAGGCAGCGCTGGCACATGCGTCAGGCCGCTTTGGATCAGTTCACCCGCCACCTGCTGCTCCTCGCGACGCTTCCGCGGCACGTACGGACTGCCGATCAACAGGAACAGCAGAATTCCGAGCACCGGTAGGAACAGGATCAACAGCAGCCAGGCCATGGCCGAGGACGGACGGCGACGCTCCGGCACCAGACCGAGAGCAATGAGGTTGATCAAGAGGATGACGAGTGCGCCCAGCAGCGTGGCAATCATCGACACGACCAGTCGTGAGTATCTCCAACCAACATGGACCACGTCCTTCCTTCGGCCGATGTCACGGTAGTCAGGAACGCGCTCTCGTGCCTCACTCAGGTCGGGTGAGGCGTCCCCGACGGGCAACCCTGAGCTTGGTCCTCAGGGACCACATCGCTCTGCGGAACAGAGCAAGGCCGGCAATGATCACCAAAACGCCGAGGAACAGGTGGATCATCACCAGCATTCGGCGCTACAGGGTCGGCGCGGATCACCTGCATCGGGTGAGGGCCGCGGGTCGTGGTCGGACTCCGGGCCGACCCGGGCCGGGCTAATCTCAGCGGCGTGACCTCCTACGTCGACGACTTCACGCCCGGGTCAGGGCGGCGGACGCCCGCCCGCTCCTGGCTCCGTTCCGACGCTCCGACCCTGAACCTCAACGGGACCTGGCGGTTCCGGCTGCTGGGCAGCCACCACGACGCCGACGATGCCGTCGTGCAGCCGGAATTCGACGACAGCGACTGGGACGACCTCGAGGTCCCGTCCCATTGGGTGCTCACCGGAGACGGGACCTACGGCGCGCCGATCTACACCAACGTCGTCTACCCGTTCCCCGTCGATCCGCCGTACGTGCCGGACGAGAATCCGACCGGCGAATACCGGCGCGACTTCGATCTGCCCGACTGGGATCTGCCGCGGATTCTGCTGCGGTTCGACGGGGTCGAATCGGTCTACCGGGTCTGGCTGAACGGGTCCGAGGTCGGGGTGGGCAAGGGTAGCCGGCTGGCTCAGGAGTTCGACGTCAGCGAACTCCTCCGTCCCGGCCGAAACGTGATCATGGTGCGGGTGCACCAGTGGTCGTCGATGAGCTATCTGGAGGACCAAGATCAATGGTGGTTGCCCGGCATCTTCCGCGAGGTCACCCTGCTCGGCCGTCCGGCGGGCAGCCTCGAGGACGTCTGGCTGCGCACCTCTTACCACGAGGACGGCACGGGCCGCATCGAGCCGGAGCTGAGGGCCCCGGGTGGGTTCCCGATCACCATCGCCATTCCCGAGCTGGGGGTGGAGCAGACCTTTGCTCGAGCGAGCGACGTGACCGCCTTCGACGTGGGTCAGGTCGACTCGTGGAGTGCCGAACAGCCCCGCCTGTATGAGGCCACGGTCGCCGCGACCGGCGAAGAAGCTCAACTGCGGTTGGGGTTTCGGACGGTGTCGATCGACGGAGACGTGTTCTGCGTCAACGGTCGTCAGGTGATCTTCCGCGGGATGAACCGCCACGAAACTCACCCGCTTCGCGGACGCGTGTTCGACGAGGATCACGCCCGCGCCGATCTGATCATGATGAAGCGAACAGGAGTCAATGCGGTCCGTTTCAGCCACTACCCGCCGCATCCCCGCGTGCTCGACCTGGCCGACGAGCTCGGCTTCTGGGTGATCGACGAGTGCGACCTGGAGACACACGGTTTCGTCTTCGGCCGCTGGAAGGACAACCCGAGCAACGATGCGCGGTGGCAGGACTGCTACCTGGATCGGATCGAACGCACCGTGGAACGGGACAAGAACCATCCCTGCGTGGTGATCTGGTCGCTCGGCAACGAGGCCGGCACCGGAGTCAACCTGGCCGCCACCTCCCAGTGGGTGCACGCCCGGGACCCCGAACGCCCCGTGCACTACGAGGGTGACCACACCGGCGCGTACACCGACATCTACTCGCGGATGTACCCGAACCTGATCGAGACCGCAGCGATCGGTGGTGAAACCGGTCCCCTCTACGGCTGCGGGCCGGCCGAGGCCCGCCGGGTCCGCAGCAAACCGTTCCTGATGTGCGAGTACGCGCACGCCATGGGCAACGGACCGGGTGCGCTCGCTGAGTACGATGCGCTGACCACCCGCTACCGCCGGCTGCACGGCGGCTTCGTCTGGGAATGGCGTGATCACGGGCTGCTCAGCCGGACCGAGCAGGGCGCCGAGTTCTACGCCTACGGCGGCGACTTCGGAGAGGTCGTCCACGACGGCAACTTCGTGATGGACGGCATGGTCCTGCCCGACGACACCCCGACCCCCGGGTTGGCCGAGTTCGCCGCCGTCAACGCGCCCATTCTCTTCGCCCTCAACGGCTCGACCCTCCGGGTGACGAGCCGCTACCACACGGCCACGACCGGCGGCCTCACCTTCGCCGGCGTGCTCGAGGTCAACGGGGAGCCGGCCGTCGACGTGACGCTCGGCGTGCCGGTGCTCGGTCCTGGCGAATCGGCCGACATTGCCCTCCCGGCCGAGCTGACGACCTCCGATCGCGCCGGCGAGCCCTGGCTCACCGCGCGGGCGGCGTTGGCCGATGCGCAGGCCTGGGCGCCCGCCGGTCACGTGGTTGCCCTCGCGCAGTTCGCCCTCGACGTCGTCCCGACCGCTCTCGCCCCGATCCTCCGGCCCCCGGCACCCGCCCGGCACCCAGCGACTGTCGAGTCGATCAGTCTGGGTCCGGCCACCTTCGACGCCCGGACGGGGGCTCTGCAGAGCCTGTACGAGCTCGACCTGACCGGTCCCCGGTTCGAGCTGTGGCGCGGGCCCACCGACAACGACCGATCCGACTCCCGCGGATCGTTCGAGTTGGGGGCGCCCGAGGACACCGGCGGCGAAGGTGCTCGCGGCCCGTCCTCCGAGCAGCGCTGGCGGGCGCGCGGCCTGGACCGGCTGGTGTCTCGCACGCGATCCGTGCTCGCCGCGGATCGAGCACTGACCGTCGCGAGTCGCATCAGCGCGGCCAACAGCCGGCTGTTCGTCGACGTCCGCTATCTCTGGCGGCTGGCCGGAGAGGGGCTGGCGCTGTCGGTCGAGGTCACCCCGTCTTCGGATTGGGATTGCACGTGGCCACGGGTCGGAGTGCGCTTCGACCTCCCGATCACGGTCGATCAGGCCCGCTGGTTCGGTACGGGGCCGCTGGAGTCCTATCCCGATTCGGCCTCGGCGGCACGCGTCGGGCAGTTCTCGGCGGGGATCGAGGAGCTGAACGTGTGCTACTCGCGTCCGCAGGAAACCGGACACCGGCCGGAGCTGCGCTGGCTGGAGCTCTCCGCCGCGGACAGGTCTACGCCTCCGGCTGGTCACCCGGGCGGGTCCAGCGGGGCATCGTCCCGGCTTCACGTTGACCCGGCACACCCCGCAGGACCTCGATCGCGCGCGACATCCGTACGAGCTGCCCGAGCCGACGCACAACTACCTGTTCCTCGACGATGCCGTCCACGGCCTCGGCTCGCGGGCCTGCGGCATCGACGTGCTGCCGCAGCACGCACTCTGGCCGGGCTCGCGCACATTCTCGGTGGTTTTCACCGACCCGGCGGCCTAGCCGGTTTCGTAGAAGGATTCCCGCAGATACGCGTCGACGGCCGCCTCCGTGACGCGGAAGTTGCGGCCGAAACGGACCGCTTCGAGTTCGCCGGCGTGGATCATCCGGTAGACCGACATCTTGGAGACGCGCATCAGTGCGGCGACCTCAGCGACCGTGAGGAACTTGACACCGCCCAGTCCGCTGACGCCTCCCCGCGTGGAATCCTCACTCATTTCGTGCTTCCGTTCCGTACGGAGTCAGCGCTGGCTTCCCCTCCAGCGTCGTGCGCGTACTGGAGTGAGAGTAGTGGCAACAGAGGCTTGTGGGATAGTCGTCTGCGAACAATTTTGTTGCGACACGGTCCCAGGTTGTTGACGGAGCCAAGCCGAGCGCCGACAATACGGCGAACTCGCGGCTCGTCACACGTCGGGATGAAGCCCGAGCTCGGGAAAAACGGCTCGCTGGGTGGCGATGATCGCCTGATCCACCCGGTCCGCCGGCGAGTATCCATCGGCGAAGCGGGTGAAAGCTCACGTCGGCTCCGTCACTCATCGTCAACGGCGGACTGCCCGAGACCTCGTAGAGCCAGCCGGCCGGGACGGCGGTGTCAGGCGGCACCGGCTCACCACTGACGATGCCCAACAGATGGGTCCAGGCTCGCGGCACCACATACAAGGACGCGTAGCCACCGCCCCCGGTGGAGACCCAGCGCCCGTCACAGAGCTCGTCGGCGAGGTCGGCCAGCATCAGGTAGGACGCCCGTTGCCCGTCGACGCTGAGATCGAGATCAGCCAGCGGATCGTGCCGGTGGGAGTCGCAGCCGTGCTGGGTCACCAGCACTTGCGGTCGGAAGGCCCTGAGGACTTCCGGAACGATGGCGTCGAACGCGCGCAGCCAGCCGGCGTCACCGGTGCCGGGAGGTAGGGCGATGTTCACCGCGGTGCCCTCGGCCCCGGGTCCGCCGGTCTCGTGCGGGTAGCCGGTCCCCGGGAACAGCAAGGTCGGAGTTTCGTGAAGGCTGATCGTCATCACCCGCGGGTCGTCGTAGAAGATCGCCTGTACGCCGTCGCCGTGATGCACGTCGACGTCGACGTAGCCGACCCGCTCGCAGCCGTGGTCGAGCAGCCACGAGATCGCCGCGGCCACGTCGTTGTAGATGCAGAAACCGCTGGTCGCGCTGGGCATGGCGTGGTGGAGCCCGCCACTGATGTTGCTGGCCCGTTTGGCCTCGCCGTCCCAGACGCTGCGGGCCGCCTCGACGGTGGCCATGACGACGGTGGCGGTGATCGCGTGCATCGCGGGGAAGATCGGGTTGTCGGTCGTCCCCAGCCCGTACGCCGGGTTCGGCAGGCCGGCCTGAACCGCGGCGACGTAGTCGCGGGTGTGGACCCGCTCCAGCACCGCCAGATCGACGGCGGGCGGGGCGACGACGTCCAGCCGATCGAGCACGCCGAGATGGCGGGCGAGCGAAATGGTGTTCCGGACCCGGCCGGGTCCCATCGCGTGGTCCGGCCCGAAGTCGTACAACGTCTGTTCCTCGGAGTGGACCAGGCGTCCCTTCACGATCGCGTCTGTCCTTGATCACCGGCCGCGGTGGCGGCGGCCAGGTCGCGGCTGCGGTTGCGGGCCGCCTCCATGGCGATCATGAAGGCTGCGCGAACCTTGTGCTCCTCCAGCTCGCGGATCGCGGCCGCGGTGGTCCCGCCGGGCGAGGTGACCCGCTCACGCAGCACGGTGGGATGCTCACCGGTCTCCCGCAACAGCTTGGCGGAGCCGAGCATGGTCTGCACCACCAGTTCGGTGGCGACGTCCCGGGGCAGGCCGAGGTGCACTCCGGCCTCGATCATGGCCTCGACGACGAAGAACAGGTAGGCCGGACCGGTGCCGGAGATCGCCGTGACCGCGTCCTGGTATCGCTCCGGCAGCGACAGCACCCGACCGGTCGCCGAGAGGATCTCGGTCACCCGATCCAGGTGATCTTGGTTGCTGTGGGCCCCGGGCGAGATGGCGGCCATCCCCTCGTCCACCTGGGCCGGCGTGTTGGGCATCACCCGAACCACCGGCACGCCGGCCGGAAGTCGCGCTTCGATCGAAGCGGTGTTCACCCCGGCGGCCAGCGAGACCACCAGGGCGCCGGGTCGGAGGGCCGGGCCGATCTCGGTCAACAATTCGGCCATGTCCTGCGGCTTGACGACCAAGATCACGGTGTCGGCCGCGGCGGCCGCCTCGGTGTTCTCCAGCATCGTGACGCCGTACTTCTCGCGGAGTTCGAGCTGCCGCTCCGGCCGGCGGTCGGTGGCCACGATCCGCCCGGGATCCCAACCGGCGCGCAACAGTCCGGAGAGGACCGTCTCACCCATCACCCCAGCGCCCAGGATGGCCAGCCGAGCAAGTCCCGAGTCCGTCGAAGGGCGACTCATAGCGAGCTCACCGTGGCTTGCCGACCAACTGATCGGCAATCAGTTCGCCGATCTGCACCGCGTTCAGCGCGGCCCCCTTGCGCAGGTTGTCCCCGGACACGAACAGCACCAGGCCCTTGCCGGGGGGCGCCGCCTGATCCGCGCGGATCCGGCCGACGAAACTGGCGTCCCGGCCGGCGGCCTCGAGCGGCGTCGGCACGTCGGAGAGCGCCACCCCGGGGGCGTCGGCCAGTAGCGCCGTCGCCCGATCAGGATCCAGGTCTTCGGCGAACTCGGCGTGGATGGCCAGCGAATGCCCGGTGAAGACCGGCACCCGCACGCACGTGCCGGACACCAGCAGCTCCGGAAGGTGCAGGATCTTGCGGCTCTCGTTGCGCAGCTTCTGCTCCTCGTCGGTTTCACCCGATCCGTCGTCGACGATGGAACCCGCCAGGGGAAGCACGTTGTAGGCGATCGGCCGGGCGTACAGCGCCGGCTCCGGGAAGGCGACCGCGCGACCGTCGAAAGCCAACTGGGCGGCCTGATCGACCACCGCCCGCGCTTGCGTGTCCAACTCCCGTACGCCGGCGCCGCCGGAACCCGACACGGCCTGATAGGTCGCCACCCGCAACCGCCGCAGCCCGGCGGCCCGATGCAGCGGGGCCAGCACGGGCATCGCCGCCATGGTGGTGCAGTTCGGGTTGGCGATGATCCCCTTCGGCGGCCGGACGGCATCCTCGGGGTTGACCTCGGAAACGACCAGCGGCACCTGCGGGTCCATCCGCCAGGCCGAGGAGTTGTCGATCACGATCGCCCCGGCCGCGGCGACCCGGGGCGCGGTGGCCTTCGAGGCGGTCTTGCCGTTGGAGAACAGGGCCAGATCAAGTCCGGTGAAGTCAGCGGTGTCGGTGTCCTCCACGACGATCTCGCCGCCGGCCCAGGGCAGCGTGGTGCCCGCCGAGCGGGCCGAGGCGAAGAATCGGATCTCGGTGACATCGAAGGAGCGTGCCGCCAACAGCGTGCGCATCACGCCGCCCACCTGGCCCGTGGCTCCGAAAACTCCAACCCGCATGGCGCCCACCCTAAAGCCCGGTTCGAGTCCGGCTCACCTTTTCTTTCCGATTGGAACTCTGCGGAGGACTCTTCGAGGAGCGAGGCAGCAAGATTGGGGGCGTGACCAGCCCCTCGGCCCCGGCCCCGCCACCTCCGGCCCCGGCTGCACCTCCGGCGGCCGCTGGGCGATCGCTGCTGGGGGTGGAGGTTCTCATCGTGCTGGCCCTCTCGTTGGGGCAGTCGGCCGTCTATTCGATCCTCCGGATCATCGAGCGGCTCACCCGTGAGGTGGCGCTGAATCAGCAGACGTCGACCCTCAACCCGTCCGTGGTGCCGGACCGTCCGTGGCTCGATCTGACCTACCAGCTGGTCCAGATCGCCTTCGCCCTGGTACCCGTCCTACTGGTCATCTATCTGGTGCAGCGGAGCGATCCTCCGGCGGGACGGACCCTCGGCTTCGATCTGCGCCGGGTCCGGTTCGACCTCGGCTTCGGCTTCGTGCTCGCCCTCGGCATCGGCATCCCCGGTCTCGGCCTCTACCTGGCCGCGCGGGCGCTGAATCTCAACACCGAGGTCCAGGCGTCCGGACTGGACGCAGCCTGGTGGACCGTCCCGGTGCTGATTCTGTCGGCCCTCCAGAATGCTGTGCTGGAAGAAGTCATCATGATCGGCTATCTGTTCACCCGGCTCACCCAACTGGGTTGGCGGGTGCCGCTGATCATCGGGGTCAGCGCCGTGGTCCGCGGCAGCTACCACCTCTACCAGGGTTTCGGCGGCTTCGTCGGCAACCTGATCATGGGCGTGATCTTCGGCCTGATCTATCTGCGCTGGCGACGGGTCGGACCGCTGGTCGTCGCGCACTCGCTGCTCGACGTGGCGGCCTTCGTCGGCTATGCCGCCTTGGCTCCGTACGTGGATTGGCTCTAACGTCGGGACCGACAGCATCGACAAGGAGGAAGCATGGCGAACGACGACGTACCCGTGGATCTCTACGTGGCGGCCTACGCCGACCCCGACGGAGCGCAACAGGACTGGGACGTGATCAAGCAGTTGGTCAAGGACAAGGTGCTCACCGTCGAGGCGCTGGTGTTGATCAGTCGGGATGACGACGGCAAGATCCACATCAAGGACAACGCCCACTCCGTCGGCGTCGGCGCCGCACTGGGCGCCATCGGCGGCGCGGTCGTCGGATTGATATTCCCCCCGGCGCTGCTCGCGTCCGCCGCGGTCGGCGCCGGCATCGGCGCCGGTGCCGGCGGGGTGATCGACCAGGTGCAGAAACATCAGATCAAGGCCGACGTCGAACGAACTCTGCCCCCCGGCACGTCGGGCATCGTCGCGCTGGTCGAGGAACGCTGGGTCCGCGATGTGGAAAAGGCGCTGGCCAAGGCCGAGAGGTCCGAACATCATCACGCCCACGAGGCCGTCTGATCGAACCTGGCTCACCCGCGCGGGGTGATCCCCCGGATCGCGGTGGTTGACAGAGTAAAGTCGGGGCACCGACGAGAGCGGAGGGTGATGGCTCATTGTGTTGCGGCCGTCTCACCGGCCGACGTTGCGGTGGCCGCCGTTGACCAAGGTCCATCACAACATTCAGGAAAGAGGCATAACCGATGGCCACACTGACCGCCTGGGCCTTTCCGGGCGTCGGCGACGCTGACCAAGCAATCGCCAAGCTCCAAGGGCTGCAAAGCCAACAACTGATCAATATCCAGGATGCCGCGGTGGTGACCTGGGAGGTCGGCAAGAAGAAGCCGAAGACCCGCCAGCTCAACAACCTGGCGGGTGCCGGAGCTCTGGGTGGCGCCTTCTGGGGCATGCTGTTCGGGCTCATCTTCTTCGTACCGCTGCTCGGACTCGCCGTGGGCGCCGCGATGGGCGCGCTGACCGGCTCGATGGCCGACGTCGGCATCGACGACAAGTTCATCGACGGCGTCAAACAGCGGGTCACTCCCGGCACATCAGCGCTGTTCCTGCTGAGTTCGGACGCGGTGGTCGACCGGGTGAAGGAGGCCTTCTCCATGTCGAATGCCGAACTGATCGCGAGCAACCTCTCGGCCGAGCAGGAAGCGAAATTGCGCGAGGCCTTCGCCGAGGAGTGACAGTCGCCGGCTCGGTGGGTGCGGCGGCCGCCCCACCGAGTCCGCGCTGGCGGAGGTCGGATGTCCGAGAGTACGGCCAGACCCCATCCGTGGCGCCCGCTGGCCGGACTGAATCGCCACAACATCCTCACCGAACTGGTCGCGGGTGTGACGCTGCTGGCCATCGCCGTTCCGCTCAACATCGGTTACGCCTAAATCCCCGGATTGCCTCCGACCGCGGGCCTGTATGCGTTGATCGTGCGGGCGTGGTCTACGCCTTGCTGGCCTCCACTCGGCAGGTGGTCGCGTCACCCGCGTCAGGATCGATTCCGGGGGCGAGTTCGCCGAAAGGCTCGGACAGTTGATCACCGGGCTCCCGGCCCTCAACTGGTGGTCGGTGGGCAATCACCGCCAGCTCGTTGGTGCTGTTGATCGGTGGCCGCCGGCTGGCTCCTACGGTCCCCTGGGCCCTGATCGTGCTGGTGCTGACCACCATCGTGACCGTGCTGGTCGGCCTGGAACGCAATGGGGTCAAGGTCCTCGGCAAGGTGGACGCCGGGCCGCCCTCATTGACCTGGCCGAGTGTCGACCTCGGTACCCGGGCCGCACTCATCCCCTCGGCGCTCGCCCTCACCCTGGTGACCACCGCGGAGGGGCTGCTGGTGGCACGCAGGTACGGGGAGAAGCGGAACTATTCGACCAGGCCCGACCAGGACCTGCTGGCTTTCGGTGGCGGCAACATCGCCGCCGGGCTCACGGGTGGATTCGCCGTCGGCTCCTCGACCTCCCGTACGGCGGCGCTGGATCAGGCCGGGTCCCGCACCCAGCTGCCCTCCAGGTCACCGCCGTCGGCACCCTCGCGCTGGTCGTGTTCGGCACGCGCTGCTCGAGCACATCCCCTCGCCCGTTATCGGCGCCATCGTCGGCGTCGCGGTGCTGCCCCTGCTCGGCGTCGCGGACTTCCGGTAGCTCTGGCGACTGGACCGCGCCGAGTTTCTCGTCGGTGCCGTGTGCTGCGGACGCTCCCCTGACCGCACCGGGAGTGATCGTGCTCCGCTTCGCCGCTCCAGTCTTCTTCGCCAACAGCACCGGCCTGGGTGACAGCGTTCGCTGGGCCGTTGGGACGGCCGGAACGGATCACGTCGCGCATCTGGTGCTGGACCTGGAGGCGGTGACGGACGTCGAGGTGACCGGCGCGGAGAATCTGGAGAGTCTGCGGGAGTGGCTGCGTGGGCAACAGATCACTCTGGGTTACAGCCGAGGACGTCCGGAGATCCTCGACCGTCTCGATCACTTCGAGTTGCTCGAGGGGCGACGGTGATCGCACCAACCGTGAGGCGCTGGCCGCTCTCGCCGACCTCGCCGGCGGCACCTCAATCGGCCCGTAGCTGGCAGCATCGGTGATCGCTGCGAGCAGCGTCAGAAGCTGGCCAGGCCCTTGCCGATCACGGAGACCCCGATGACCAGCAGGAGGACGGCCATGATCGCCGCGTTGTGAGCGCCCAGCCACTCGCGCAGGGACTGCAGCAGGGCGGCCATCCGGTCGGCAGCCAACAGGTAACCGACCACTGGGACCAGCACGGTGCAGCAGGCGATCACGGTGAAGATGATCACCACCAGAACGATCTGGGCGACGGGGAGCCTGGCAGCGCCGATGGCGACCCCGGCCGAGGCCGCCATCAACAAGTTCTTGGGATTGACCGCCGACAGCAGGAAGCCCAGCCCGAGCGCCTTACCGAACGTCATCGAGTCGATGGCCGACATCCATTTCGGCAGCGCCGCGGTCTCACCCGGTTCCGGGCGGCTGCGCCATTGGCGGACCGCGAGCAGCAGCAACAGCGCGCCGAGGACGATCTTGATGACGCCCGCGACCGGAGCCGAGCCTTCGCCGGAATCCTCAGGCAGCACGGACGAGAGGAGGGTGAACAGCACCACCGCAGTCACGACGCCCGCCACCCAGCCGATCAGGAACCCGACACTGGTTCCCTTCGCCTGCGGCGACAGCAGCATCAAGATCGCGGCGATGATCGGGATCGGGCTGATCGCGATGCCGACCGCCAACGGCAGAATCTCACCAACGGCGGTACCCATGACTCCTCCTCGACTCTGGTCGGCGATCACTTCGCTTGCAGGACGCCATCCGGCGATATTCAGCCGCCACCGGCGCCGTGTGCCCATCGCCGAGACGATCGAGTCCTTCGCTTCCCTGGCGGCAGCCGTGACCGCATTCGAGCACCGGTCAGCGGCCGGAGAGGGCAACGGCTGAGGTCGCTCTTCACGACCGGAGGATGCAGCGGAACCCGAGGTGGCTCATCCCGGAGTCGATCATCTGCGGTCGCCGGGCCGCCGGTCGGTAGCGCCGGCAGTAGCTGTCGGCGCAGAGGAACGACCCACCCTTGATCACCTTGCGCGGGACGGGAAACTGGGGCTGCTGCGGGTCGAAGCTCGCTTCGACCCCGGGACCCCGCGGGTTTCGCGGCAGGCAGCAAGGCCGATCGTGCCGGTCGGGGTGGCGGCTCGCGTACCAGTCCGAGGTCCACTCCCAGACGTTGCCCGCCATGTCGTGGAGCCCGTACGGATTCGCCGGGTAGGACCCGACCGCGGTGGTCGCTCCGTAGCCCGGCTCCGGTCGCCACGGGAAATCTCCGTGCCAGTAATTGGCCAGGTGTTCGTCGGGCGCCTCGGCCGCGTCACCCCAGACGTAGCGGGCCTGATCAAGTCCGCCGCGGGCCGCTGCCTCCCATTCCGCCTCCGTCGGAAGTGACCGCCCGGCCCAGCCGGCGTAGGCCTCCGCGTCCTCGTAAGCGATCTGAACAACGGGATGGTCGTCGCGGCCGATCACCGACGACTCGGGGCCTTCCGGGTGCCGCCAGGAGGCCCCGGGGGTCCAGCGCCACCACAGATTGAGGTGGCGCAGGTCGACCGGCCCACGCGTCGGGACGAACACCATCGACCCGGGCTGCAGATTCTCCGCCGGAGCACCCGGGAAATCATCCGGATCAAGCGGCCGCTCGGCCAGCGTTCGATAACCGGTCTCCTGCGTGAACCGGGCGAACTGCCGGTTGGAGGTCTGGTGAGGTTCCATCCAGAAGCCGTCCACCGCCACGGCGCGCGACGGGCCCTCCTCCGCGTAATGCCGGTCGGAGCCCATCCAGAACGTCTGTGACGGGATCGCCTGCAGCGGCTCGACCGACCGGTCCCCCGCCGGTTCGGACCGGTCGATCATGGGCCGGCGGAGGCGAATACGGTTTCCCAGTCGCTATTCATGCTCACCACGGTCCAATCCTCCTGCCGCGCCGTCTCCAAGGCCTGCTCCGCCCCGGCCACGTAGTCGAACTCACGTTCGGCGTCGTCGTGCAAGATCAGCAGCCGCAGCGCGGGGCCGTCCGCGACATAGGACAACATCGGGACATCGCCGTTCGAATTGCCGCACGCGAGAATCGGCCGGCGACCGATGCGGCTCCAGATCCGCACCGGCTTCTCGGGACCGTCGTCGAAGAAGTCCATCGCCGCCTTGTAGAGCAAACTCGTCCGACCGCCCTCGGCTCGGTAACTGAGCCCGAGCGCGCTACCGATCACCCGCTCCGGAGGGATGCCGTAGAGATCACCGGCGACCGGACGCATGAAGTCCCGATCGCCGCCGGAGGCGATGTAGGTGGCGAAACCGTGGCTCTCCAGATACCGCAGCAGTTCCACCATCGGGACGTACCCGCAGTCTCGGTACGACTTCTTCAGCGTCGGGTGGCTGGCCTCGGCGAAGAAGGCCTTCACTTGAGCGTCGTACTCGGTCACGGTCACCGTCTCGAACGCGGAGGTGATCGCGCCCATCAAGAGCTTCAGGTCGCTGTCGTCGCCCTGGTAATGCTTGACCATGGCGGCGCCCATCCAGTGCAGGTCGTTCTCGTACGCGGCCTGGTACGGTTGCCGATCCCGCAGGGTGGGATCCTTCCGGGCCAGCTCGCCGAGTCGCCGGACCGTGAAGTCGAGCTGGATCGGCATCGGTTTCTCACACCACAGCGTCCCGTCGTTGTCGAATACCGCGACTCGGGCCGCCGGTTCGACGAAGTCGGGGCCGCCGTCCTCGGTCACCCGGGCGACGAAGTCGACGATCGCGGACTTCGCCGAGCCATCGGCCCAGGAGACGAGCGTCTCGCCCATCCTCAGTGTCCCGACGTGATCGCGGCCTCGAGCTTGCGCATGGCCTGGTCGATGGTGAACGACGCCGCTTCCTGCCGGGGCGGGAACTCACGGAACGACTCCAGGAACTGCGCCATCACGAAATTGGCGGCCAGCACGATGTAAGGGTTGTCGATGAACCAGTCGTAGTAGGAGTTCGAGGTGACGTCCGCGCGCTCGAATGGGTCGGTGCGCAGGTTGAACAGCTTCGGCACGCGCAGCGCGACGAACGGTTCCGCCCAGATCTGGAACGTGCCCGCCACCCGCTGCTCCATGAAGACGACCTTCCAGTTGTCGAAACGGAGCGCGAGCACGTCGCCGTCGTCGGAGAAATAGACGAAACCTTGACGCGGACTCTTCTCGGCCTCGCCCGTGAGGTACGGCAGCAGGTTGAACCCGTCGATGTGGACGTTGAAGCTCTTCTCCCCCGCGCTATGACCCTGCTTGAGCTTGTCCACGATGTCGGGTTCCCCAGCGGCGGCTAGGAGCGTGGGCAGCCAGTCGTGGTGCTGGACGATCTCGTTGGACACCGTGTCGGCCGCGATGTGTCCGGGCCAGCGGATCATCTCCGGTACCCGGAAGGCTCCTTCCCAGTTCGTGTTCTTCTCGCTGCGGAACGGGGTCATCCCCCCGTCGGGCCAGCTGTTCATGTGCGGCCCATTGTCGGTGGAGTAGATGACGATCGTGTCGTCGGCGATCCCGAGCTCGTCCAGGCGGTCGAGCAGGGCGCCGACCACGAGGTCGTGATCGATCATCGTGTCGTGGTAAGGCGACTGCCAGCGACCAGCCTGGCCGAGGCTCGCCGGCTTGGGGTGGGTCCGTAGGTGCATGTGCGTGGTGTTGAACCACACGAAGAAGGGTGTCTCCGCGTCGTGCTGCCGGCCGATGAAGTCGAGCGCGTGCTCGAGGATCTCGTCGTCGATCGTCTCCATCCGCTTCTTGGTCAGCGGACCGGTGTCCTCGACGCGCTGCTTGCCAACTCGGCCGTACCTGCCCTCCTCGGTCGGGTCGTCCTCGTCAGTGGCCCACGAATGGAGCACGCCGCGCGGACGGAAGTGCTGGTTGAACGTCGGGAAGTCCTCACTCGACGGCCAGTTCGGCAGCTCCGGCTCCTCCTCGGCGTTGAGGTGGTAGAGGTTGCCGAAGAACTCGTCGAAGCCATGCACCGTCGGCAGGAACTTGTTGAGATCGCCGAGGTGGTTCTTCCCGAACTGCCCGGTGGCATAGCCCAAGGGCTTGATCAGCTCGGCGATGGTCGGGTCCTCGGGCTGAAGCCCGACGTCGGCACCCGGCACCCCCACCTTGCTCAGGCCGGTCCGGTAGACGCTCTGCCCGGTGATGAACGCAGACCGACCGGCGGTGCAGCTCTGCTCGCCGTAGGAGTCGGTGAAGCGCATCCCCTCGTCGGCGATCCGGTCGATGTTGGGGGTGAGGTAGCCCATCAGTCCGTCGCTGTAGCAGCTCAGGTTGGAGATGCCGATGTCGTCACCCCAGATGACGAGGATGTTCGGCTGAGAGTCAGGCATGAACTCAATCTGTTCACCTAGGCCCCGGTGCGGCATCACCCTTCGAGGGTGACCGCACGGTCGGGCGCCACCTCGAGCAAGATCAGACCCAGGCTGTCCAGCGTTTGCAGGATCCCGGTCAGCTCGGCTTGATCACCGATCACGCCGTTCAGCACGGTGACCGCACCATCGGCTTCGATCACACTCGACAGCGGCACGAACGCCCTGCGCAAGGGGGCGGGCAGTGTGCCCTGCACCCTGATCTCGTACCTCTGCGGAAACATCCGTGCCCTGCCTCTACGGACTCGGCAGACCTTCCTCTGATCCGTGACCAGCTTCCACGAACGGTTGGGGAGCGTCATCATCCCGTGAGGAGGAGATCGGAGGCGCGGATCGCGTTCTCGGACCTCAGACGATGCCAAGGGCCGATGCCCGCAGCATCGCGTCACGCTTGTTCTGGACGGAGAGCTTCCGATAGATACTCTTCGTGTGAGTCCGCACGGTGTTGCGGCTGACGAACAGGTCGCTCGCAATCTCGTCAGTGTCCATCCCGGCGACCAGGTGGCGGAGCACCTCGAGTTCGCGTGGCGACAACGGATCGGTCAGCTCCGCCCCGCGGCCGCCGTGCGGCGCCGTCGTGCCCAACAACTCAGCTACCAGGCTGCCGTGGCGCGCGGCCGCCACGCGGGCGTCGATCAACAAGGCATGAGCCTGCAGACCGAGTTGCAGGAAGGGCAGCCGGTAGCCTTCCGCGGCGGTGAGATCCAGGGCAGCGTCCAGGCACTGATCGGCGCCTTCCCGACGTCCGATCCGGTGCAGGGCGATGGCGTGCACCAACAGAGTCCGGAGCTGTAGGCCGAGCTCGCCATTGTCATAGGAAGTGTCCGTCAGCGGCCCTCCTCCGCTCCGGGCGTGTGCGTACGCCTGTAACGCTCGGCTCCCGTCTCGAGCAGCCTCCGCCGCGTCGGCCACGTCGCCTCGGCTCAGCAAGATCTCCACCCGCACCCAGGCTTCCAAGCGGCGGAGCAACCCCGTGCGTAGCCGCGGGCCGGCCGCGAACGCAGAATCCAGCATCTCTGCCGCAGCCGAGGGACCGCCTTCGAGCACCATCAGCCGGGCCTGCAAGATCCGAGCGGTCACACCGACCGCACTCGAATCGACCCGCGGCCAGCGCGCTCCGGCTCGCGCGAGAACGTCCTCGGCCCGGTCGAGTTGACCTCGTTCCATCGCCACCCACGCCTCGGCGAAGTCCGCGAGAGCGACGTACGGGCTCTCCGAGTAGTCGCCCGACCGGTAGGGGATCAACTCTTCGAGCAAACGGTCCACCACGCTGAGATGACCGTCCAGGGCGCTCAACCAGGCCTGCACGCCGAGACCGGCGACCATCGGCCAAGCTGCCGCACCCGCCCGGACGTCATGGCAAGCCAGTCTCGCCTGGGCCAGGGCCGGCTCGGCAAGACCTGACCACATCAAGCGCGACCGCACGGGTCGATCGCCAGACGGCACGCAGATCGAGGTCACTGCGATCGAAGCCACTGTCGTCAGGTCCCGGAACGTTCGGGCCGCGCTCGTCGAGCACCGACAGGACTCTCGCCAGATCGCCGTGGTAGTGGGCGATCAGAGTCGTGACGTAGGCGGTGATGGCGGTGAGCCGCCGAGACTCCAGATCCGTACCGTGCGGGAGGTTCGCCTGGGCGCGGTCCAGCAGCAATTCGGCGCGGTCCGGGTCGTTGGCGAACATCACGACGATGGCTTGGACCAACATCAACCGCGCATCTTCGGCCGCCACGTCCTGGGGAAAGCCGGCCGCCAGCGTGGTCAACTCCGGCATGCGGCCACGCAGCATCAGCGAGACACCGTTCAGGGCCACCAGCCGGGCAGCCCGATCCCAGTCTTCGGCCGCCTGGGCGTGCCGGACGGCGACGAGGGGCAGACCGCGGATCTCGTACCACCGGGCGGCTCGACCATGCTGACGACGGAAGTGATCGGGATCGGAGTGGGCGAGTTCGGTGCGGAGGAGCTCGGCGAACATCGGGTGGAAGCGGAAGGTGCCAGCCGAGCCGGCCGTCCGGCTCAGGAAACCGATGCGGTCGGCGGTCTGCTCCAGGTCGAGTTGGCTGCTCGAGCGCTCCGTCAGCACCGACGCCAGATCGGGAGAGACCTCGTCCGCCACGCAGATGTCGAGGAGGAAGCTGCGGCCGGCTGTGCTCAAGTGGGCGAGAACCTGTTCGGTGAGGTAGCCGCTCACCACCTCGGTGGAATCAGCCAGGCGGTGGATCACTTCCGACGGGTCCGGGGCGTGCGCCATCGCCATCGCGGCGAGTCGGAGACCGGCGGCCCAGCCCTCCGTTCGCCGCAGCAGCAACTCCTGATCGGCCGGCTCGACCCGCAGGTGGTTGGCAGCCAGCAATGAGCTGGTCTCAACCGGGTCGAAGGCCAGATCGGACGCACGAATGTCGAGCAACTGGCCTTCGAGGCGGGCCCGGTGCACCGCCAGCGGCGGATAGGAGCGCGTGACGATCATCAGGTGCACCTGGGTGGGCAGCCGATCGATCACGTATTGCAGATCGCGCTGGGTCGTAGCGGCACCGATCTCGGAAAAGTCATCGCACACCACGGTGGTGCCGGCGGGGAGCTTCGCCAGCCAGGAAAGGAGCTCGTCCAGCACCTGAGAGCGATCACTTCGCGCGGTGGACAGGCGCGCCAGCGGCGGCGGGATCACGTCCGAGCCGACGGCCTGGACGAGTGCTGTGACGACCGAAGACCAGAAGGCAGTCGGCCCGTCGGACAGCGCGCTGCACTGCAGCCAACCCACCGGATGGACGCGCTTCCAGCGTCGAGCCCAGGAACCGGCGAGCACGGACTTTCCCGAACCGGCAGGCGCACAGATCAAGGTGACCGGGACCAACTGGGCGCCGTCGAGAATCCGGTCCAGCCGGGGACGATCGACCGCGCCCCGCAGGATCGCGGGGATGGCTGAGCTGTCGGAGGATGGGGCCGCGTTCGGCGAACGGACATGTTTCGGCATGGGTCGACGTCCTCTGCCCGGAGGCCTCGATTCTGTCAAAGGACAGCCAGCCGGAGCTAGAGCACCGAACAACGAACCGTCACCGCCGCCGGGCCCGAAAACCCCGCCGACCTGTCGGTGTCCTCGGCCGACGGACGGTCCTTCCGCGTCGTCGCATCGCCCGAAGTCGGGATCCGGGCCGGCGACTACTTGATCTTCGGCGACAACGCCGGCGCCGAACAGCTGGGATTCGTCGAGGAGACGGTCCACTCCGACGCCGCGGATATCGGTACCGGAGCGATCCTGCCGAGGCGCGGCTCCGCTCCGCCGGCCACGATCAGGAACAGTCCGGCGCACCGCAGCGGATCCGCAGAGATCGCAGACGTCCTGGTCGGCCGACCGAGCGAGATGGAGATCGGTCACCTGGTGTCGAACCCGCAGGTGCGAGTCGGGCTGCTGGGCTCCCGACTGAACCGGCACACCTTCTGGTGCGGTCAGAGCGGCTCGGGCAAGACCTACGCACTCGGCGTGGCCCTCGAACAGGTGCTCCTGCACACCCGGCTGCCGGTGGTGATCTTCGATCCCAACAGCGATTTCGTCAGGCTGAACGAGGCCCGGCCCGGGGCCGATGCCAGCGACGTCGAACGGCTACGGGCCCTGGACATCCGTATCCTGCGACCGGGCCTCGGCGAGGGTTCGTTGCGGGTCCGTTTCCGGTCCATGACCAGCCGGGCCTGGGGAGCGATCCTGCAATTGGATCCCGTCGTCGATCGGCACGAGTACAACACGCTGATCCATCAGGCTCCGGTGCTGGCGGGGGAGCCCGAGCGGGTTCCCGAGCTCCTGCGTTCCGTGGCCGGAGCCGATGGAGATCAGTTGGCCGAGCGGCTCGAGAACCTGGAGGTCTTCGCCTGGCAGACCTGGGCCCGGGACAACGTGCCAGCCACCGATGTCATCGCCGAGCGAGCCGCGGCGACCGTACTCGATCTTGGTGGTTTCACGCGGATCGAGGAGCAGCTGACGGTAGCTCTGGCTGTGCTTGACGATCTGTGGGCGCGGCGAGAGGAGCGCCGACCGGTGCTGCTGGTCATCGACGAGGCCCACAACCTGTGCGCGCCGGACATGGAGTCGTTGCTCGGGCGAGCCGTCCGTGACCGCATCATCCAGATCGCCGCCGAGGGTCGCAAGTTCGGTCTATGGCTCCTCTTGTCCACTCAGCGCCCGTCCAAGGTGCACCACGGAATCGTCTCGCAGTGCGACAACCTGACCCTGATGCGGATGAATTCCCCGGGCGACCTCGAAGAACTGGCCGACATCTTCGGTTTCGTGCCGCGAGCGATGCTGGCCCAGTCGGCTCGCTTTCGTCAGGGCGAGGCTCTGTTGGCCGGCGGCTTCGTGTCCGCACCGAGCATCACCAAAGTTCGGGATCGCATCACTGCCGAGGGGGGCATCGATGTGCCGGTTCCGATGCCGACGGAATGAACGGCATCGAGATCAGGACTTGCTGACCAGGCTGCGGGCGAAGAACGTCAGGTTGGCGGGCCGTTCGGCCAACCGGCGGATCAGATAGCCGTACCAATCCTCCCCGTACGGCACGTAGACCCGCATCTGGTGGCCCAGCTTCACCAGCCGCCGCTGCTCGTTGGGCCGGATCCCGTAGAGCATCTGGAACTCGTAGCTGTCCGGCCCGCGACCACGGTCGTGGGCCAGCTTGCGGCCGATCTCCACCAGCCGCGGATCGTGGCTGGCGATCATCGGATAACCCGACCCGCTCATCAGGACCTTCAGACACCGCACGTAGGAGAGATCGATCTCCTCCTCTTCGACGTAGGCCACGCTCTCCGGCTCGGCGTAGGCGCCCTTGCAGAGCCGCACCCGAGAACCGGCGGTGGCGAGATCGCGGCAGTCGGCTTCGGTCCGGCGGAGGTAGGCCTGCAGCACGGCGCCGGTGCTGGGAAAGTCCTGGCGCAGCTGCGAGACGATGGTCAATGTCGCGTCGGTCGTGGTGTGGTCCTCCATGTCGATGGTGACCGTGGTGCCGGCGTCCCGGGCGGCGGAGCAGATCTGTTGGGCGTGATCGAGCGCGACCTGTTCTCCGTCGTCCAGCAGCAGGCCGACCGCGGACGCCTTCACCGAGACCTCGGCGTCAGGGCCCAGCCCCGCATCCCGCAGCCGGTCGAGCAACTCCAGGTAGGCCGCGACCACCTGATCGGCGTGTGCCCGGTCCGTGGTGTCCTCCCCCAGATGATCGATACTCACCGTGAGCCCGGCGCTGATCAACTGCTTGGTGACCGCGACCACGTCGTCGGTGGATTCTCCGGCCACGAACCGCGACACCACGTCGCTGGTCACCGGAGCCTTCGTGATCGCCCCCCGGATGCGAGCGCTCCGCGACATGCGCAGGAGTGCCTGACGAAGCACGCCAACCCCCTACTCAGCACTCTCGGCTGCTCTCGGTTGAGCTCGGTTGCTCTCGACTCTAGCCGCGCAGCGTCGACGCGACCCCGCTGCCGTCGACGGCGTAGGAGGAGTGGACCGGAGCGGCGAGATGCAGCCGGGTGAAGGCCAGCGACTCGGCCAGATGATCTTCCCGGAGCGAGCGCGTCTCACTCTTGCGGGAGTTGATCTCCAGCACGACGTGACCGGCAAAGTCCCGTTCGGCCAGGTGTTCCAGGACCTTGTCGGCGCGTTGATCACCACGGCCCGGCACAAGGTGTTCGTCCTTGGCCGACCCGGTGCCGTCGGTGAGATGGACGTGTCGGAGCCGATCACCCCAGCGACGGGCCAGATCCAGCGACTGCTGATTCGATGTCGACGCGTGCGAGAAGTCCAGCGTCAGGTGGTCGTAGTCGAGTTCGGTCGGATCCCAACCGGGCATGTACGCCTTCAGCTCGCCGCCCGGGGTCCGCCACGGGTACATGTTCTCCACGCAGAAGGTGATTCCCGTGGTCTCGGTGAGCCGGCGGACTCCATCGACGAAGCCGCGGGCGTACTCGCGCTGCCAACGAAACGGCGGGTGCACCACGACGACGTCGGCGTCGAGCCGGCGGGCGGCCTCGGCGGACCGCTCTAATTTGACCCACGGGTCGCTCCCCCACACCCGCTGAGTGATCAACAAGCACGGCGAGTGCACGGAGAGGACCGGGACCTGGTGGTAGTCGCGCAGCTTCAGCACGGCGTCGATGTCGGCCGCCACCGGGTCGATGCCCACCATCAATTCGACACCGTCGTAGCCGAGCCGGTGCGCCAGTTCGAAGGCACTCGAGGTGGTCTCCGGATAGACCGAAGAGGTGGACAGGCCCACCTTGGCGGGCGGCACCCTCACATGGGGGTTCACCTGGGGGCCTGCGGACACAGCATCCACCCTAGCCCGGATGCGAACCTGGTCTGACGAAGAGCCCGGACACGGCCGAGTCACCGGCGATCGGTAGCCACGGTGCGCGCGTAGGCTGCCGTCGTGCCCGAGGTGTCGATGCCGTTTCCCCGTGCCTTCGTGGAATTCGTCGACCCGGCCGACGCCGAGACGCTGTACCGCTGTGATCTCACCTGGTTGACGTCGTCGTGGACCTGCATCTTCGGACGCGGCTGTCAGGGCATCTACGCCGACCGGCCCGACGACGGCTGCTGCACCCTGGGTGCGCACTTCGCCGACGAAGCCGACGAGAAGCGCGTGGCCAAGGCGGCCAAGAGATTGTCGGCCCGGCAGTGGCAGTACCGGTCGGTGGCCAAGGACGACGGCTGGGTCGAACTCGAAGGCCCGGAAACCGTTGCCGAAGGTGAGGAGCCGGCCCGCAAGACCAAGATCGTCGACGGCGCCTGCATCTTCCTCAATCGACCCGGGTTCGCCGCCGGCACCGGCTGCGCCTTGCACCTGCTGGCGCTGGACGAGGGTCGCCCGGTCACCGAGACCAAACCCGATGTCTGCTGGCAGCTGCCGATCCGCCGCCAGTTCCGCACCGTGACCCGGAGCGACCAGACCAGTTACACCGAGGTGAGCATCGGCGAGTACGGCCGGGACGGTTGGGGTCCGGGTGGCCACGATCTTGACTGGTACTGCACCGCCAACACCGAAGCGCACATAGCCCGGAAGCCGGTCTACAAGCAGAACAAGTCCGAACTCGTCGCCTTGATGGGAGCGCCGGCCTATCGCGTTCTGGTCGGGTTGTGCCGCGACTTCGACGCCCGGCCGGGCGCATCGATGCGGCATGCCGCCGACCCCGCCCGGAGCCACCGCGCTGGTTGACACACAATGGGTCCATGCAGCTGGACCATCTCTCCTTCGCCGCGGGTCCAGAAGGTGCGAAGGTGACGGCGGCCCGGTTGGGTGGCCTACTCGGGGCCATCTTCAGCGACGGCGGGTTCCATCCGCGGTTCGGCACCCGGAATCTGACGCTCCCGCTCTCGAGCGGCCGCTATCTGGAGGTGGTCGAGGTCCTCGACCACCCGGCCGCCGAGAAGGCGGCCTTCGGACAGGCGGTCCGAGCCAGGTCCGCCGACGGTGGCGGTTGGCTGGGTTGGGTCGTCGCCGTCGACGATCTGGAGCCGATGGAGCGCCGATTGGGCCGACCCGCCATCGAGGGTCACCGGCATCTGCCGGACGGGAACCTGTTGGAGTGGGAGCAGCTCGGCGTCAAGGGGCTCCAGGCCGATCCACAGCTGCCGTTCTTCGTGCACTGGCTCAGTGACGCCGGTGCCCACCCTTCCGTCGGCGGTGGGAACGTGGCGCTGCTGCGGATCGAGATCGCCGGCGATCCGGAGCGGGTCGACGACTGGTTGGGCGGCGCCAGCCGCGATGTGCTGCACGACATCGACATCGACTGGATCGCGCCGAACGGGCAACCGGGCCTGATCGCCGCCACCTTCGGAACCCCGCACGGCGTCGTGCGCATCTGAGATGCCGGTCCGGATCCGGGCCGCGGTCGCGACCTTGCCCGTGTACCGGGCGGGACGGCGTGCCACCGTCGGCGGGTCCGCGCACACCCCGCACAAGCTGTCCAGCAACGAGAACCCCTTCCCGCCGCTACCCGAGGTGCTGGAAGCGGTCGCAACGGCCTGTGCCGAGATGAACCGCTATCCGGATCTGGCCAGCGCCGACCTCACCGACGCCGTCGCGGCTCGGCTCTCGGTGCCGGCGGAACGGCTGGCGTTCGCCACCGGATCGGTGGGCCTGCTCTATCACCTCCTGCAGGCCGTGTGCGAGCCAGGGGACGAGGTCGTCTTCGCCTGGCGCAGTTTCGAGGCCTACCCGATCGCCACCCAACTGACCGGAGCCGCTCAGGTACGGGTGCAGTTGGGTCCGGGAGCCGTGCACGATCTGGCTGCGCTGCAGGCGGCGATCAGCCCCGCGACCCGGGTCGTGCTGCTCTGCACACCCAACAATCCGACCGGACCGGTCCTTCGGCACGCCGACGTGGTCACGCTGCTGGATGCGGTGCCCGACGATATCGCGGTGGTGATCGACGAGGCCTACGTCGAGTTCGTCCGGGATCCGCAGGCGGTCCGCAGCCTGGAGCTGCTGGACCGCCCGAACGTGGTGGTGCTCCGCACGTTCTCGAAGGCGTACGGGTTGGCCGGCTTCCGGGTCGGCTACGCCGTCGCCGCGCCGGAGGTCGCCACCGCGATCCGTGCGGTCGCGTTGCCCTTCGGCGTGTCGGTGCCGGCCCAGGCCGCGGCGGTCGCTGCCCTGGGGGTCGAGGCGAAGCTGCTGGCTCAGGTCGAGCACCTGGTGCGGGCGCGGGACGAGCTCGCCGACGGCCTGCGGCGACTCGGCTTCGCCGTACCGGAAACGCACGCCAACTTCGTCTGGCTGCCGGCCGGCCCGCTCACGGAGGAGTACGCGGCCGCCTTCGGGCGCGCGAGCCTGAGCGTCCGGCCGTACGTGGCCGGGGACGAGCACGACGGGATTCGTATCACCGTCGGGGTGCCCGAGGCCAACGCCAGGGTGCTGGAGGTGGCCGACACGCTGGACCGCTGAATCGCACGCGCGAGCGATTGTCAGTTCTGCGGGCTAACGTGCTCGGCATGGCCAAGACCGCACGTCCTTCCCATTCCTGCACCGAGTGCGGCTGGACCAGCACGCGCTGGGTCGGCCGCTGCGGGGAATGTCAGGCCTGGGGCAGCGTGGTGGAGGCCGGGGCCCCGAGGCTCGCTTCGGTCCGGTCCTCGGTCCCGCGCAGCAAGGCGGTGCCGATCGCCCAGGTCGACGCCGACGCCGCCACCCGGGTGCTGACCGGGATCGGGGAGTTGGACCGGGTGCTCGGGTCCGGCCTGGTTCCGGGCGCAGTCGTGCTGCTGGCGGGCGAGCCGGGGGTCGGCAAGTCCACCCTGCTCCTCGAGGTGGCCAGCCGCTGGGCGAAGGCGGGCCGCCGCACGCTCTACGTGAGCGGTGAGGAGTCGGCCGCCCAGGTGCGGCTCCGGGCCGGCCGCACCGACGCGCTCGCCGACGCGCTCTATCTGGCGGCGGAGACCGACCTGGGGACCGTCCTCGGCCACATCGAGGAGGTGAACCCGTCGCTGCTGGTCGTCGATTCGGTGCAGACCATCGGCGCCGCCGAGGCCGACGGCTCGCCGGGTGGGGTGACCCAGGTCCGCGAGGTGACCGGCGCTCTGGTCCGGGTGGCGAAACGCACCGGGATGGCGGTCGTGCTGGTCGGTCATGTCACCAAGGACGGGGCCATCGCCGGACCGCGGATGCTGGAGCACCTCGTCGACGTGGTGCTGGCCTTCGACGGCGACCGGCACTCCGGGTTCCGGATGGTGCGCGCGACCAAGAACCGCTACGGGCCGGCCGACGAGGTCGGGTGCTTCGAGATGGCCGAGCACGGGATCGTCGAGGTGCCCGATCCGTCCGGACTGTTCCTGTCCCAGCACGACGAGCCGGTGCCCGGGCACCTGCGTCACCGTGACCATGGAGGGAAGGCGACCGCTGCTGGCCGAGGTCCAGGCCCTCGTCGCGCCCACCACCCTGCAGGCGCCCCGGCGGGTCATGCACGGCGTCGACGCCGGACGGATGGCCATGGTCCTGGCCGTTCTGCAACGCCGGGCCCGGCTCCCGCTCTACAACCGAGACGTCTACGTCTCGACGGTGGGCGGGGCTCGGGTCAGTGATCCGTCGGCCGATCTGGCCGCCGCGATCGCCGTGGCCTCGACCGCCCGGAACGCCAGCCACGACGCGGCGCTTCGTCGCGATCGGCGAGGTGGGCCTCGCGGGCGAGCTGCGTCGGGTGCCGGGTCTGGACCGCCGGCTCGCCGAGGCCGCCCGGCTCGGCTTCACCGAGGCGGTCATCCCGGCCGATTCCGGATCGGCTCGAGACCGGATGAGCAGTTCGCGCCACGGGCTGCTGGTGCACAGCGCCGCCACCATCGAACACGCCCTGCGGGCGTTGTCGCTCTACGACGAGTCGCCGTCTCGGCGCGGTGAATCTGGCGGGCGCCGCCAGGCGAGCGGCACTGCGGTGGTTCGGCCACTCGGCTGAGGTGCCGGGATGCGGCGGCACGAGCCGAGATAACCTCGACGACCGCCTAAAATGTTCCGAGTGCCCGAGGACGACGATCGCAGCCGCGTGCTGTCCTACCTCGGGCGATTGGCCCCGGGCACCCCGCTGCGGGAAGGGTTCGAGCGGATCCTGCGCGGCCGTACCGGAGCGTTGGTCGTGCTCGGCAACTCGGCCGGGGTCCAGAGTCTGTGCACCGGCGGCTTTCCGTTGGACGTGCCCTACACCGCCACGGCGCTGCGGGAGCTGGCCAAGATGGACGGGGCCATCGTGCTGACCGCCGACACGGAGCGCATCGTCCGGGCCGGGGTCCAACTGATGCCCGACCCGGCGATCGAGACCGTCGAGACCGGCACCCGGCACCGGACAGCGGATCGGGTCGCCCGGCAGACCGGGGTCCCGGTGGTGTCGGTGTCGGCCTCGATGGCCACGATCTCGCTGTACGTCGACGAGACCCGCCGGGTGGTGGAACAATCCGAGACGATTCTCACCAAGGCGAACCAGGCTCTGCAGACGCTCGAGCGATACCGGGCCCGGCTCTGGGAAGTCACGGCCCGCTTGTCCTCGCTCGAGGTCCAAGATCAAGTGACCGTCCGCGATTTCGCCTATCTGGCCCAGCGGCTGGAGATGGTGCGTCGGTTGGACGCCGAAGTGACCGCGTACGTGGTCGAGCTCGGCACCGACGGTCGGTTGCTGACCCTGCAACTTCACGACCTCGGTGCGGGCGTGGCGGACCTGCGGGATCTGTTGGAACAGGACTATCGACCCGACGACGCGGGACAAGCCGTTCGGACTGGATCGACTGGCGGAACTGACCACCGCCGAACTCCTCGAACCCCTGGGGGTGGCTCGGACGGTCGGCTTCACCGCACACGAACAGCTGGACACCAAGATCAGCACCCGCGGCTACCGGCAGATCTCCCAGATCAACCGGCTCCCGATGGCGCTGGGCGTCCGCCTGATCGAACACTTCGGCAGTCTGCAGGGCCTCTTCGGAGCGAGCAGCGCCGAACTGCAGGAGGTGGACGGGGTCGGCGAGCAGCGGGCCCGGGTGATCCGGGAGGGTCTGGTCCGACTGGCCGAGGCCGCCTACTACGAACCGGTGAGTTAGTCCCGCAGGGTGATCGGCAACTTGGCGACCTTGCCACCGGCCACCTGGGCCGTGGCGAGGTAGGTGCCGGCCTTGGGCGGCGTCCCCACCGTGGCGCAACCCGCGGCGGAGCCTCGGCCGTCCCAGGCGATCGTCCAGGACACCGTCTGATCGAGCTCCAGCTTCGCCGCCACCGCGAAGACGGCGGTCGAGCAGGACTTCGAGCTCCAGACGACCTTGTCACCAGAGCTCACCTTCAGCTCGAAGTCCGCCTTGGCCAACGTCAGCAGACAGGTCTCGTCGCCGACGTTGCGGAGGGTGACCTTGAAGTTGGCCGGTCGGGCCAACTTGAGCATTTGCTTGCCGAGGAGCGTGGTCTGCAGTTGTTTCCGCTCGCAGGCCGAGGTAGCAGTGGCGGCCGAGTTCCGGGCGGCCCGCTGGGCCGAAGCGTCCGACGAACTGCCAGGGCTCGGAGTGGACGTGCTCGAGACACTCGGACTGAGATTCGTGCTGGTGGGGCTGGCTGTGGGGCTGGCTGTGGGGCTGGCTGTCGAGGTGGTGGTGGGGCTGGTGCTGAGGCTCTCGACCGGGCTGGGGGCCACCGGCGGCGGCGCGGCCGCCCGGGTCGCCCCGCTGCTGGCTCGGGCCAGGCCCAGGCTGACCAAGACCAGGATCATCAAGCCCAGGATGACGAGGACCCGCCGCAACCAGTACGTACGGACTGGCTCAGGCCCCTCGGGATGGAGCATGCCGCTCATAGGGGTGAGCCTAGGCAGCTGAGGACCGGCCATCGGGCAGGCACGCCGAGGGTATTTCGACGGAGCGACCGGGGTAGCGTGGCCGACGTGCCATCCGCCGGTGCCCTGACCCTTTCGACGGGCCTAGATGCCGATCTCGACCCGGCACCGGTGGTCCGCCGGATCCTGACCTGGTACGGCGAACGGGGTCGCGATCTGCCCTGGCGGCGCCCGGACGCCACCCCGTGGCAGATCGTGGTCAGCGAGTTCATGCTGCAGCAGACCCCGGTGGCCCGGGTGCTCGGGCCGTGGCAGACCTGGGTGGAGCGGTGGCCCACGCGCACCGGCGTTGGCGGCGGCCCCGGTGGGGGAGGCGGTCCGGGCCTGGGGCCGGCTGGGCTATCCGCGGCGCGCCCTCCGGCTGCACGCGGCGGCCACCGTGATGACCGAGCGTCACGACGGTGAGGTGCCCACCGCCCACGCGGATCTGCTGGCCCTGCCGGGCGTCGGTTCCTACACGGCGGCGGCGATCGCGAGCTTCGCCTTCAGCCAACGCCACATCGTCCTCGACACCAACGTCCGCCGGGTCCTGACCCGCATTGCGACCGGCGAGGCCCATCCGCCGGCGAGCCTGGGCACCGCCGAGGAGCAGCGGGCCCGTCGGTTCCTGCCGCGGTCGGGGGTACGGGCGGCCCGCTGGGCGGTGGCCTCGATGGAGCTGGGAGCACTGATCTGCACGGCTCGCTCGCCGCGCTGCGACAGTTGCCCCGTGGCCCGGCACTGCGCCTGGCACCGGCTGGGCCACCCGGTCCAACCCGGGCCGCCGCGCCGCGGTCAGGCGTACGCGGGGACCGACCGGCAATGCCGGGGCGCGCTGCTGGCCGTACTCCGATCGACCGACGGGTCGGTGCCCGGGTCCGAGCTGGCCCGAGCATGGCCACAGCCCGATCAACGGCGGCGCTGTCTGGAATCGCTGCGCGCCGACGGCCTGCTGGAGAGCACCGGCGAGGACCGCTACGCCCTGCCCATGTCGAGCCACCCGTGAGACCCGAACCGCGAAGGAGAACGCCATGACCGACCTCGCCCCCACGCTGACGCTGCGCAACAACGCCGAGATCCCGGTGATCGGGCTCGGCACGTCGCCGATGCAGGGGAACGAAGCGGCCACCGCCGTGCGCACCGCGCTCGAGGCGGGCTACCGATTGGTCGACACGGCTGAGAACTACCGGAACGAGGAGGCCGTGGGGCAGGGCATCGCCGACTCGGGGGTCGACCGCTCCGAGATCTTCATCACCACGAAGTTCAACCGCAACTGGCACAGCGTCGACGGCGCCGCAGAGGCCTTCCGGGGCAGTGTTCGGCGGTTGGGGGTCGACTACCTCGACCTGCTGATGGTGCACTGGCCGAATCCCGATCAGGATCGCTACGTCGACGCCCTGCGAGGTCTGGGCCGCCTGCTCGAGGCGGGCGACATCCGCGGGATCGGCGTCTCGAACTTCAAGCCGACCCACCTGCAGCGGGTGCTGGACGAGACCGACATCGTGCCCGACGTGAACCAGATCCAGCTCAGTCCGTACAACACCCGGGCCGAGACCCGCGCCTTCGACGCCGAGCACGGCATCGTCACCGAGTCCTGGAGCCCGATCGGGGCCTCGGACGCCGGTCTCCGGTCCGATCCGAAGATCAGCGAGATCGCGGTCCGCCACGGCAAGTCGACCACCCAGACGGTGCTGCGCTGGCACGTGCAGCTGGGCCTGGTGGCCATCCCGAAGTCCGCCAACCCGAAGCGGATCGCCGAGAACCTCGACATCTTCGACTTCGAGCTGACCGACGAAGAGATGGCCGCCATCTCCAGCCTGGACCGGGGCGAGGACCATATCTCCGACTCCGACCGGACCGGCCACTGAACGCCGCGCGCCGCTCAGTTGGGCAGGGCTAGTTGGGCAGGGGTTCGACCGGCGGTGAGGAGGAGCTGCGGGTGGCGCCGATCGAGGCTACGACCACGCAGGCCATGGCCAGCCACTGCGGCGCGGTCAGGAACTCGCTCAGGAGCAGGATGGCCGCCAAGGCCGCCGCCGCCGGCTCAAGACTCATCAAGATGCCGAACAGCCGCGGCGAGATGCGACGCAGCGCGATGAGCTCCAGGCTGTACGGGATGACCGACGACAACAGTCCGACCAGAACCCCCAGGATCAGCACTTGCGGCTGGAGCAACGTCCCGCCGGCCTCCACGATCGCCGGCGGCGCCAGCGTCACCACCCCGACCAGACTGGCCACGGCGAGACCGGTGACCCCGGGCCAGCGCCTTCCGGTCTGGGCGCTGAGCAGGATGTACGCGGCCCAGCCGGCGCCGGCCAGCAGGGCGAACAACACTCCGGCCAGGTTGAGTCCGCTGGGCGAGAAACCCAGCATCGCCACCCCGAGGCCGGCCAGGGCGACCCAGATCAGGTCCCGGACGTGGCGGGAGCCGATCAGGGCCACGGTCAACGGGCCGAGGAACTCGATGGTGACGGCCATACCCAGCGGGATCCTCGCGAACGACTGGTAGATCGCCCAGTTCATCGTGGCCAGGGCGATCCCGAACGACAACGCCACCAGCCAGTCCGAACGGCTCCGCCCACGGATCGCCGGTCGGGCGATGATCATGAAGATCACGGCCGAGGTGGCCAGCCGCAGCCACACCATGGCCGTGGGCGGCACCACCGCGAAGAGGTCCTTGGCGATGGCGGCGCCGAATTGGACCGACAGGATTCCGCCGATCACCAGCCATACCGCCGGGATGCGTTGTGACCAACGACGCGATCCCGGCACGGCTTCCGACACGAGAATTCACTGTGCCAGATCAGCTGCCTGGGCACGGCTCGGCGTCCGAGACTTCCGGCGGCCGATCGCCGGCTCGGCTTCCTGCCGGGCGTCTTCCGTGTCCCTGACGACTTCGACCGAATGGGCGCTAGCGAAATCGAGACCGACTTCGATGGTCACCCGTGAGGGTCCTCATCGACACCCACCTGCTGATCTTGGCCGCCAGCGCTCCGGAGCGGTTGAGTCAACGGGCCACGCAGATCATCACCGATGAGTCGGTCGAGCCGTACTTCAGCATCGCCAGCATCTGGGAGGTCGCCATCAAGTCCGGGCTGCACCGCCCCGACTCCTCGGTGGACTCTCGTCTGCTGCGTCGAGGCCTGCTGCGGGCCGGATTCGACGAGTTGGTCATCCACGGAGACCACGCGAGCGCCGTGGCCGAGTTGGAAGTGATCCACCGAGATCCGTTCGACCGCATGCTCATCGCCCAAGCCGGCCACGAGGGGATGGATCTGATCACCAGCGATCCGATCGTGGCCCGTTACCCGGGGCGGATCGAGTTGGTCTGAGCGGCCCGGGGCCCAGGTCATGGGTCAAGCCGGCCCAGGTCATGAGTCAGGCCCGCCGCTGAAACCACTGAGCCTGCCGAAGGAGTCCCTTCGACAGGCTCAGCGCACCGCTGGCTGGGGGGACTACTTCAACTCGGCCTCGCCGGCCTCGCCGAAGCCTTCGACGATCCCGCCGAACTCGACCGGCGGGGCATCCGGGGCCTTCGAGCGCGGAATCCCGGTGAAGGTGAACGGGGTCTCCGAACCCGGATCGGCCACGTCGACCACCACGATCTCGCCCGGCTTCAACTCCGAGAACAGGATCTTCTCGGCCAGATAGTCCTCGATGTCGCGCTGCAGGGCGCGGCGCAACGGTCGAGCCCCGAGGGTCGGATCGTAGCCCCGCTGCGCGATCAGGGTTTTGGCCGCGGGCGTGAGCTCGATGCCCATGTCCTTGTCCTTCAGCCGGATCTCGATCTGGGCCACCATCAGGTCGACGATCCGCTCGATCTCTTCCTGGGTGAGCTGGCGGAACACGACGATCTCGTCGACGCGGTTCAAGAACTCGGGCCGGAAGTGCTGCTTGAGCTCGTCGGAGACCTTGGCCTTCATCTTCTCGTACGAGCCCTCCGTGCCACCGGCCGCGCTGAAGCCCAGGGACACGCTCTTGGCGATGTCCCGGGTGCCCAGGTTGGTGGTCATCACGATGACGGTGTTCTTGAAGTCAACCACCCGGCCCTGGGCGTCGGTCAACCGACCTTCGTCCAGGATCTGCAGCAGGGAGTTGAAGATGTCCGGGTGGGCCTTCTCGACCTCGTCGAACAGCACCACGCTGAACGGCTTGCGGCGGACCTTCTCGGTGAGCTGGCCGCCCTCCTCGTAGCCGACGTAACCAGGAGGCGAGCCGAACAGCCGGGAGGCGGTGTGCTTCTCGGAGTACTCGCTCATGTCCAGCTGGATCAGCGCGTCCTCGTCGCCGAACAGGAACTCGGTCAGCGCCTTGGTCAGCTCGGTCTTACCGACACCGGACGGGCCGGCGAAGATGAACGAGCCGCTGGGCCGCTTCGGGTCCTTCAGCCCGGCGCGCGTCCGCCGGATCGACCGGGACAAGCGCCTTGACCGCGTCGAACTGGCCGATGTAGCGCTTGCCCAGCTCCTCCTCCATCCGGAGCAGTCGCGACGACTCTTCCTCGCTGAGCTTGAACACCGGGATCCCGGTGGCCGTCGAGAGCACCTCGGCGATGATCTCCTCGTCGACCTCGGCGACCACGTCGAGGTCACCGGACTTCCACTGCGCCTCACGCTCGGCCCGGGCACTGAGCAACTTCTTCTCGTCGTCGCGCAGACTCGCGGCTCGCTCGAAGTCCTGGGCGTCGATCGCCGCCTCCTTCTCGAGGCGGACGGCGGCGACCTTCTCGTCGAACTCGCGCAGATCCGGCGGGGCCGTCATCCGACGGATCCGCAACCGGGCGCCGGCCTCGTCGATCAGGTCGATGGCCTTGTCCGGCAGGAAGCGGTCCGAGATGTACCGGTCGGCCATCTGCGCCGCGGCGACCAGGGCCTCGTCGGTGATGGTGACCCGGTGGTGGGCCTCGTACCGGTCCCGCAGACCACGCAGGATGTCGATGGTGTGCGCGATCGACGGCTCGGCGACCTGGATGGGCTGGAAACGGCGCTCCAGCGCGGCGTCCTTCTCCACGTACTTGCGGTACTCGTCCAACGTGGTCGCGCCGATGGTCTGCAACTCACCCCGGGCCAGCATCGGCTTGAGGATGCTGGCGGCGTCGATGGCGCCCTCGGCCGCACCGGCCCCGACCAGGGTGTGGATCTCGTCGATGAACAGCACGACGTCGCCGCGGGTCTTGATCTCCTTCAGGACCTTCTTCAGCCGCTCCTCGAAGTCGCCGCGGTAGCGCGAACCGGCCACCAGGGCACCGAGGTCGAGACTGTAGATCTGCTTGTCGCGCAGGGTCTCGGGCACGTCGCCCCGGACGATGGCCTGGGCCAGGCCCTCCACGCACGCGGTCTTGCCGACGCCGGGTTCACCGATCAGCACCGGATTGTTCTTGGTGCGCCGGGACAGTACGGTCATCACGCGTTCGATCTCGGTCTCCCGACCGATGACCGGGTCGAGCTTGTTCTCTCGCGCGGCCTGGGTGTAGTTGCGACCGAATTGGTCAAGCACCATCGAGGACGACGGGGCATTGCCCTGTTCCGGAGCACCGGAGGTGGCCGCTTCTTTGCCCTGGAATCCGCTGAGCAATTGCAGGACCTGGTTGCGTACCCGATTCAGGTCGGCACCCAGCTTGACCAGCACCTGAGCGGCCACGCCTTCGCCCTCGCGAATCAAGCCGAGGAGAATGTGCTCGGTCCCGATGTAGGAGTGATTGATCTGCAGCGCTTCCCGCAGACTCAGCTCCAACACTTTCTTGGCGCGCGGCGTGAAGGGGATGTGACCACTGGGTGACTGCTGGCCGTGCCCGATGATCTCTTCGACCTTTTGGCGGACGGCTTCCAGCGAAATACCCAGCGACTCCAATGCCTTGGCCGCCACTCCTTCACCCTCGTGGATGAGGCCCAGCAGAATGTGCTCGGTGCCGATGTAGTTGTGGTTCAACATCCGAGCCTCTTCTTGGGCCAGGACCACAACCCGACGGGCTCTATCGGTAAATCGCTCGAACATGAGAACTCCTCGCTCCGTTGCGCCTACCCGGCTCCCCCTCCGTACTGCGGGTCCCGAGCGGGCACGTCTGTACGCCAACTCTAGTCGGCACACTCCAGTTCGGAGGAAGCGACGGCTACGCCTGGAACGAGTCGACACCGCCCGAACGTGTGCGCGCAGCCTCGCCAGGCACCCCTCCGTGCCGGATTCAGCGCACGATCCGGCTCAGCGATTCCCGGTTCGGCCAGCATTTCGGGCGCGAGACGCCCTCGTGTTCGCTCTCAGCGTACGAGTCTCAGCTGTGCGCCTTCTGGTACGCCTCGCGCACCTCGGCGGACACCCGACCGCGGCTGCTGACCTCGAGGCCCTGACTCTGCGCCCAGGCCCGGATGTCGCTCGGGCTGGACGGCTCCGAAGACTTGGTCGTCCGCCGACGGCGACCGCCGGTCTTGCGCGCGTGCGCCAGCCACACCGACAGCGACTCGCGCAACTGAGCGGCATTCTCACTGGATAGGTCGATTTCGTACTCGGCCCCATCAAGAGCAAAGGAAACGGTTTCGTCCGCTTCTCCGCCGTCGTAATCGTCCTCCAGAATAATCTGTACGCGCTGGGCCACGCCGACCTCCGATATAATGTTTGTTTCGACCACCTGACGCACGAGATATTACCCGAAAACCTCAGGCTTTGGTCACCAGATCCAAGGCAATGTCGAGGATGGGCGCGGAGTGGGTAATTGCACCAACCGCAATAAAATCGACACCGCTCTTTGCGACCTCGGTGGCCGATCCCAGAGTTAGTCCCCCACTGGCTTCGAACCGCACGTCGGCCGCCGCGTGCTCGGCGACGATCAAAGCCATGTCGGACGGGTTCATGTTGTCGAGCAGAACGTCGTCGGCCCCGGCGGCGATGACGTCGCGAGCCTGTTCGGCGCTGGTCACTTCCACCTGGACGCCGAGCTCGGGAAAGGCGGCGCGGACGGCCCGATAGGCGGGCACCACTCCCCCGGCCGCCACGATGTGGTTGTCCTTGATCAAGGCCGCGTCGGCCAACGACATCCGATGGTTGACCCCGCCGCCGATTCGGACCGCGTACTTCTGCAGCATCCGCAGTCCCGGCACCGTCTTGCGCGAATCCCGGACCCGGGCGTTCGTCTCGGCCAGCGCGTCCGCCCAGGCCCGGGTGGCGGTGGCCACTCCGGACATCAGGGTGATCAGATTCAGGGCGATGCGCTCCGCCCTGAGCACCGAGCGGGCGTTCCCCTCGACCCTGAGCAAGACGTCCCCACGACGTACGGAAGCGCCGTCCGCGGCCAGCGAAGTCGATCCTGAACGGTCCGGCGGGCGCGCAGACCAGACCCAGCGTGTAGGCCGCCACGTCGACTCCGGCCAGGACCCCGTCGCGGCGGGCGATCAGCTCTCCGGTGGCCACCGCGTCGGCCGCAATGGTGGCTACCGAGGTCACGTCCACCCCGGCACCGACACCGGCCGGGAGGACCCCGCGGGCGCCGAGATCCTCGGCCAGCGCGTCCTCCACGATCTGCCGAACGGCGGCAAGGTCGAGACCCACGCTCCGCCACTCGGACCTCGAGTTCCTCCAGTCTGGTCGGCCCTCATCGTGCGATCAGCTCCGGGCTGCGCGAGGGCACCGCCGCGTGCCGGAGCCGGCCAGCCTCCGACCAGGTGACCAGGTGGGCGTGCCAGTCCTCCCGCCGCTCCTCGAAGTCACTGCGCCAGTGGCAACCGCGCGATTCCTGCCGCAGCCACGCCGACGCGACGATCGCGCCGGCCACGGTGACCAGGTTGGTGGCTTCCCAGGACACCACGCCGGGATCGGCGCCGTCGTCGGGAAGCAGTTGGCTCAACTCGGCCGCGGCGGCCTCGAGGCCCGAGGCGTGCCGGAGGCCCCCGCAGTACCGACTCATGGCCCGCTGCAACCGCGGCACGACCGAGGGACTGAGCAGCCCCGCGGGCCGTGCGTCGGGCGCCACCTCGCGGAGCGGAGGCAGATCGGCGTGCAGCGCCGCCGCGATCCGGCGGGCGAACACCAAACCCTCCAGCAACGAGTTGGAGGCCAGCCGGTTGGCCCCGTGTACGCCGGAAGAGGCGGCTTCCCCGCACGCGTAGAGGCCGGCCAGGGTCGTGGCGCCGTTGAGGTCGGTCTCGATCCCGCCGCAGAAGTAGTGCGACGCCGGGGCGACCGGGATGAGGTCGACCACCGGGTCGATCCCGGCCCGCCGGCAGCTCTGCAGGATGGTGGGGAAGCGGACCCGCCAGATCTCCTCGCCGAGCATCCGGCCGTCGACGTAGACGTGGTCGGAGCCCTCCTTCGCCATCTCCCGCATGATGCCCTTGGCGACGACGTCCCGCGGCGCCAACTCGGCGAGGGGGTGCTGCCCGACCATGAAGCGCTCCCCGGAGCCGTTGAGCAGGTGCCCGCCCTCGCCCCGTACGGCTTCACTGACCAGCGGCAGCTGACCGCGGACGCCCGACCCGAGATAGAGCACCGTGGGGTGGAACTGGATGAATTCGACGTCGCGGAGCCGCGCGCCGGCGCGCAGCGCGACGGCCACCCCGTCGCCGGTGGAGACCGGCGGGTTGGTGGTCACCGCGTACATCTGGCCGATGCCGCCCGTGGCCAAGATGACGGCCCGGGCGCGCACCGCACCCACGCCGCCGCGGGTGCCCTCGCCGAGCACGTGCAGCGTGATCCCGGCCACGGCCGGCGCCTCGCCGGGCCGGGCTGACGCCGGGCAGCAGATCGAGCACGACCGCGTGAGCTGACCAACTCGATGGCCGGATCGGCGGTGACCGCCGACACCAGGGCCCGTTCGATCTCGGCTCCGGTGGCGTCTCCGCCGGCGTGGGCGATCCGGTTGCGGTGATGGCCACCCTCCCGGGTCAGCGCCAGGGCGCCGGCCGGGTCGCGGTCGAACTCCGCGCCGCGGGCGATGAGCTTGGCCACCTCGTCGGGACCCTCGGAGACCAGGACGCGGACCGCTTCCTCGATGCACAGGCCCGCGCCGGCCACCAGGGTGTCCTCGACGTGCTCGTCGACCGTGTCCCCCACCGCTTGGACCGAGGCGATCCCGCCCTGGGCCCAGTGCGTCGATCCCGCGGCCAGTTCGTCCTTGGTCACCACCATGACCCGGCCGAGATCTCGGCACTCCAACGCCGCCGTCAGCCCGGCGATCCCCGACCCGATGACCAGCACGTCGACCTCGCGCACCCAGCCCGGCGGCTCCGCCCGCAACCGTCCCGGCACCTGCCCCGATGAGGGCAGCGCTGGCAACGGTGGCAACGCGACGTACGACGATGCAGTCGGTGAGGGCATAGGGGACATGCTCGCGCAGATCCGCGCGCAGAGCCGAACCGAGAGAGCCGAACAGGTGCTGCCGAGCGTCGCTGTCAGGCGAGCCTGCGGTCCTCTTCGTAGTTGGGCAGGACCGGCTCGCTGCGGGTTCCGTAGTCGAGGCCGCTCAGGTCCAGGTCGACGACGGTGGGGTGGGTGCCGTCGGTCCAGAGCTCGGCCGTCGGGGCGCTCCCCGGCTCCCCGTCCTGATCCACCAGGACGCGCCGGGGCATGGCGTGCACATGAGCGCCCTCGGCTTCGTCGCCAGCGTCGTCCGCCGCCGTCGTCGAGCAGCGCCGCCAGCTCGGCTTCGCGGGCCCGTACGGTGTCCTGCAAGGACGCGATGACCTCCTGCCGACGGGTGATCTCGGCGGCGAGCGCGGCCCGGTCCCCCTTCAACGAGGACACCTCACCGCGCAGCTGGGCGATCACCGTCTGCTGGCGGGTGATCTCGCCCAGGGCCGCGACGTTGCGCTCGGTGACGACCTGCAGCACGCGCGGAGTTGTGGGCCCGCTCGATCGCGCAGGGTCTCCCCGTGGGCGCGAGTGCTGGCCAGCATCGCCGCCGCGTGTCGGCGCCGGTCGGCGCGCACTTCGCGCCAGGCCAGCAGGGTCGCGGTCACGGCGGCGGCGACGGCCACGACGACCCCGATGCGGACGACCCAGACCGGCCCGAAGGCCGCGGCGATCGAGATGACCGTGCCCGACGACGAGCACGATCGTGGCCGCCCGGCGGAGCGACGAGGGCGGCAGCGATCGCGCGGGGCTCGGGTCCGTCCGATCGCGGGGGAAGTCACGCGGTCACGATATGCCCGCGGACTCCGCCGGCCCGGGATTTAGCTCTCGGCGCCGTTCACGGTGTCGAGGTCGTCGTCCTCGTCGTCGCTCCGCGGTACCCGGCAGGCCCGCTCCAGGAACAACCCGGCCACCATCAATGCCCAGCCCGGCCGACCACGGCGATGCCGGCCCGGATCACCCGTTCCCGCGGCGCATCGGCCTCCCAGCGCGTCACGAACAGCAACGCGAAGGCGAAGTAGCCTCCCGCCACCATCGCGCCGGCCAGGGCACACGCCTTGCCCAACACGAGGTAGGCCACCGCCCGTTGCGACTCCACTCCGTTCCCGGCGGACCTGGATCCGCTGCCAGGTGGTGTAGGCGAGCACCCCGACCAGGGCGGCGATCACCAGCACGCCGAGCGGCGCGGTCCAGGGCACCTGCGGCGGCACGACCCCGAGCGCGTTGGCCGCGATCACGACCAACCAGCCCGCCATCGACCCCGACCAGGGCGGCGATCACCAGGGCGCGCGGGGCGTCGGGCGCACCGAACCCCCGGTCGGTGGAGTGGCCAAACCCCTGTGCCTGTTCAGTCCGGCTGCTCAGTCGCCTTCGATGACGAGGTCGTCGCGCCGGACCACCCCGTGCACGTCCATCGGGGCCAGCAGGTCGGCGAGTCTTGCCTCGCCCGGGGAGCTCGCCCTTCGCGTCGATCTCGTACCAGGGGGCGAGGACGAACCCGCGTTCGTGCGCCAGCGGATGCGGCAGCCGCAGATCCTCGGCGTCCGACTCGGTGTTGCCGACCATGATCAGGTCGACGTCGAGCGTACGAGGGGCGTACCGCTCGGGCCCCGCTCGCGTCCGAACGCGTCCTCGATGGCCAACGCCCGTTCGAGCAGTGTCCGCGGCTCCAGCGTCGACTCGGCCACCACCACCATGTTGAGGAACTGGGGGCTGTCCTCGGGTGCGTCGACCGGGTCGGTCTCGTAGACCGAGGACACGTCGACCACGATCACGTCCGGGGTATCGCGCAGTGCGTCGACCGCACCCTGGAGATTGCCGAGCCGATCGCCGAGGTTGGAGCCGATGGAGTAGACGACCTTGCGCAGCGGTTTCATGCCGCTCAGAGTGTCGGCGTCGATGGCGTGGGGATTAGGGCTGCTCATTGATGATTGCTCCTCGTCAGTGAGACGGCGACATCGCCAACTCGTACAGGCAGGGGTGCTTGCGGCTTGTGCACGGTGACCTCCACCGTCTCCACCCTGGGCACCCGGAGGCAGGTCCGGGCAATGCGCTCGGCCAGCGCCTCGATCAGATTGAGCGGGTTTCGCTCGATGTCGGCAACGACCGCCGACGCCAGTCCCGAGTAGTCGACGGTGTCGGCGATGTCGTCGCTTCGGCCGGCTCTACTCAAGATCCAGAGTGCACACCAGATCAACCACGAACTGCTGGCCTTGGCTGCGCTCGAACCCGAACAAACCGTGATGGCCGAAGCCGCTGATACCTGTGAGGACTACTCGATCCGCCGTCATCGTCACCTCCCCACCCCGGACCCTATCCGACCGCTCGCGACGACCGCGCCGCTATTCGTGACGTGGTCTCGGGGCCCGTCGGGCTCCGGGCCGTCAGCGCGCGGCCAGTCGTTGCACGACCGCGACGGCGTCTCGATGAGGTCGTACGGTGTGGACCCGGACGCCCCAGATCTGCCGGGCCGCCAGCAGAGCGGTGAGGGCGAGCGAGGCATCGTCGCGCTCGCGGGCCGGTCGAGGCTGGTCGTGGGCTGCCCAGCAGCCGGCCGAGGAACGTCTTGCGGGACACCCCGAGCAGCACGGGCCGGCCGAGGGCCGCCAGCTCGTCGATGCGCTGGAGCAGTTGCCAGTTGTGCTCGCCGGTCTTGGCGAAGCCCAGGCCGGGGTCGACGATCAGCCGGTCGTCGGCGATCCCGGCGGCCCGGCAGCGTTCGAGTCTGGGTCCCGAGCTCGGCGATCACCTCCGCCACCACATCGGCGTAGCGGGCCCGGTCCTGCATTCCCGCGGAGTGCCCCCGCCAGTGCATGCACACGTACGGGACGCCCAGCTCGGCCACGGCGTCGATCATCTCCGCGTCCGCCTGACCGCCGGAGACGTCGTTGACCAGGATCGCTCCGGCGTCCACGGCTTCCCGGGCCACCTCGGCGCGCATGGTGTCGACACTGACCGCCGCGCCGGCCTCGGCCAGGCCTCGATGACGGGCAGCACCCGGCGTAGCTCTTCGGCCGGATCGGGGCGGTCAGCGCCCGGACGGGTGGACTCGCCGCCGACGTCGATGAGATCGGCACCCTCGGCCAGCAGCTGCCGCCCGTGCCGGATGGCCGCCTCGTGGTCGAACCACTCCCCGCCGTCGGAGAACGAGTCCGGGGTGACGTTGACCACCCCCATGACCACCGTGCGGCCCGGCTGGGGCAGCCCGCGCACGCGTACGGGCTCCATGGCCTCACCCTAGTCCGCCCGACCCTTCCTGCTTCTCGCGCGGAATTCCTGCGTTCGCGTACGAATGTTTGCGCGCGAACACCGGAATCGCGCGCGGGCAGTGGGGGTGCAGCGTTCGGACTCGCCGGCGGCCAGAGCTCGCGTCCGCCGCGCGGAGTTTTCCACAGATCGACAGCTCGAGGGCTGCGCCTCCGGCTCTCGAAGGGTTTGGCTGATCCACATGGAGGATTCGATGGCCGAGGTCCGGCTGGCTCGGGCGTGGTACGAGGAGGGTTGCGACGCCGGACTGCTGGCTCGCCGACTGGGCCGCGGCGAGATCGTACGCATACGTCACGGCGCGTACGCGTCGGCGCACGCCGAGCAGGCTGCGACGAGACATCGCCAACTGATCGCCGCGACCCTGCCCCGGCTCGGGCCGGACGCGGTGCTCAGTCACATCTCGGCGGCGATCCTGCACGGGCTGCCCGTGTGGCCCGACAGCCTGCTGCGGCTGCACGTCACCGTCCGAACCCGTCGTTCCGGCGGCCGACGAGCCCGCCAGCTGCACGTCCATCCCGGTCCGCTGGACGACGAGGACGTGGTGACCATCGACGGTTGGCTCGCGACCTCCCTGGCCCGCACGGCGGCCGATCTGGCTCGTACGGTGAGTCTGGACCGGGCGGTCGCCGTTCGCGGACGCCGCTCTTCGTCTCGGGCTGCCGCGATCCGAGCTCGATCGCCATCGTGCAGCGAGGCGGGCCGCCGACACGGCGTCGGCCAATTGCGATTCGTGACGGCCTTCGCGGACCCGAGGGCGGAGTCGGTCGGCGAGTCACGTAGCCGATTGATCATCCATCAGGTCGGGCTCCCGCCACCGAAGCCCCAGTACGAGATCGTCGATCCAGGCTACCGGTGTCGATCCTGGCCCGCTGCGACTTCGGCTGGGAGGAGCACCACACGGTCGGCGAGTACGACGGAAAGGTCAAGTACGGCCGGCTGCTGAAGCCCGGGCAGGATCCAGGCGACGTCGTCTACGACGAGAAGCGCCGCGAGGACATGCTGCGCGATCACGGTCACGAGGTGGCGCGCTGGACATCCCCTGATCTCCGGAACCCGACGACGATCCGCGACCGGGTCCTACGCGCCTTCGCCCGCGGCGACCGGCACTGAACCCTCGATACCCGGCCACCACCAGCGTTCCCGCGCGCGAATCCGGGATCCGCGCGCAGAAGTTCGCGCGCGGAAACCCCGGTTTCGCGCGCGGGAAGCTTGGCGGGTCAGCTGCGGGCGACGATGAGGCTCATCGCCTCGGCCCGGGTGGCGGGATTGCGGAGCTGGCCCCGGACGGCACTGGTCACGGTCTTGGAGCCGGGTTTGCGTACCCCGCGCATGGTCATGCAGAGGTGTTCGCACTCGATCACGACGATGACGCCGCGCGGCTGCAGGATCCGCTGCAGGGCGTCGGCGACCTGGGTGGTGAGCCGCTCCTGCACCTGGGGGCGCTTCGCGTACAGGTCGACCAGGCGGGCCAGCTTGCTCAGCCCGGTGATCTGACCGGCGTCGTTGGGGATGTAGCCGACGTGGGCCACCCCCGTGAAAGGTACCAGGTGGTGCTCGCACGAGCTCCAGACCTCGATGTCCTTGACCAGCACGAACTCGTCGTGCCCGAGATCGAAGGTGGTCGCCAGCACCGACTCCGGGTCCTGCCGCAAGCCCTGGAACATCTCGGCGTACGCCCTCGCCACCCGCTCCGGAGTGTCGCGCAGGCCGTCTCGTTCGGGGTTCTCGCCGATCCCGTACAGGATCTCGCGGACCGCCGCGACCACCCGGTCGTGGTCGAACTCGCCCGCCGGTGGCGGCTCACCGATCGGGTCGATCCTGCCCTGATCGATCCGGCCCGGCGAAGTCACCGGTAGTCGGGGCCCGCCGGCGGCCAGTTCGATCCGGGGGGCGGACCTTGAGGTCCGGGGTACGGACCGGGCGGCGTGGCTCCGCCGGCGGGTCCACCAGGCCCGGGCTGCGGCCCCGGCCCGGAGACGCCCTCCGGCTGCGACGGAGGCTGCGGCGGTACCGGCGTGTGCCCCGGCGGCAGTGCGGCTCCACCGGGCGGGTTGTCTCCGCCGGCGGGCAGCCGGCCGTTCCCGTGGCCGTTGGTGTGCCCGTTCAGGGCGGGCGGCGGCGGGGTGACCGGCGGGATCTTGCGACGGCACCCGGCTGTCCGAGCCCGTCCAGGCGGGCCGCTTCGGCCACAGCCGCAGCGGCTGGAACACCTCGGCCACCTCGGCCTTGTCCAGGGTCTCCTTCTCGAACAGCGCGCGCACCAGACTGTCCAACACGTCCCGGTTCGCGGTGAGGATGTCGAACGCCTCCTGGTGGGCGTTGCTGATCAGCTTGGAGACCTCCTCGTCCACGATCGCCGCGATGTCCTCGGAGTAGTCGCGCTGGTGGCCGAAGTCGCGGCCCAGGAACGGCTCGGCGTCGCCGGTGCCGAGCTTCACGGCCCCGATCCGCTCGGTCATGCCGTACTGGGTGACCATCGCCTTGGCCACGTTGGTGGCCTTCTCGATGTCGTTGCTGGCGCCCGTGGTCGGGTCGTGGAAGACCAGTTCCTCGGCCGCCCGGCCGCCCATCATGTACGCGAGCTGGTCCAGCAGTTCGGCCCGGGTGTTGGCGTACTTGTCCTGCTCGGGCAGCACCATGGTGTAGCCCAGGGCCCGACCGCGGGGCAGGATCGTCACCTTCTGTACGGGATCGGTGCCGGGCAGGGCCGCGGCGACCAGGGCGTGCCCGCCCTCGTGGTAGGCGGTGATCAGCTTGTCCCGCTCGTTCATCAGCCGGCTGCGCTTCTGCGGCCCGGCGATGACCCGGTCGATGGCCTCGTCCATGTGCGGCGTTGGTGATCATCCGGTCGTTCTGCCGGGCGGTCAGCAGCGCGGCCTCGTTGAGCACGTTGGCCAGGTCGGCACCGGTGAAACCCGGGGTACGGCGGGCCACGCCCTCCAGGTCGACGTCGGGCGCCATCGGCTTGCCCTCGCCGTGCACCTTCAGGATCTGGAACCGACCCTTGAGGTCGGGCGCCTCGACGCCGATCTGGCGGTCGAACCGACCCGGCCGCAGCAGCGCGGGGTCGAGCACGTCGGGCCGGTTGGTGGCGGCGATCAAGATCACGCCGCCGCGGACGTCGAAGCCGTCCATCTCGACCAGCAGCTGGTTGAGGGTCTGCTCGCGCTCGTCGTGGCCGCCGCCCATGCCCGCGCCGCGGTGCCGGCCGACGGCGTCGATCTCGTCGATGAAGACGATGGCCGGCGCGTTCTCCTTGGCCTGCTCGAACAGGTCTCGCACCCGGGAGGCGCCGACGCCGACGAACATCTCCACGAAGTCCGAGCCGGAGATGGAGAAGAACGGCACGCCGGCCTCACCCGCGACCGCCCGGGCGAGCAGGGTCTTGCCGGTGCCGGGCGGCCCGTACAGCAGCACGCCCTTGGGGATCTTCGCCCCCACGGCCTGGAACTTGGCGGGCTCGGCCAGGAACTCCTTGATCTCCTCGAGCTCCTCGATGGCTTCCTCGCAGCCCGCGACGTCGGAGAAGGTCGTCTTCGGTGTGTCCTTGTTGGCCACCTTGGCCTTCGACTTGCCGAACTGCATCACCCGGCTGCCGCCGCCCTGCACCGAGTTGAGCAGGAAGAAGAACAGCACGCCGATGATGATGAACGGGATCAAGGTGCCGAGCAGCGATTGGAAGAAGCCGGGCGTCGGGTTCGACCCGACCCAGCTGTCCAGGGTTCCGGCGGCCACCCGCTCGTTGAGCCGGTTGATCAGCTCCAGACTCTGGCTGCCGACCCAGGTAGCCCGGAACTTCTGCGGCTGGTCACCCTTGGTGGTGACCTGGATCTGCTGCTCCTTGTCGATCATCTTGACTTCGCTCAACGGATCGTTGCCGTTGATCAGGGACACCACCTGCGACGTGGGGACGTCCTTGTAGCCGCCGGTCAGGCTGCCGCTGAAATCCACCAGCAGCCCGATCGCCACCACGGCGAGGATGATCCACAGAATCGGTCCGCGGAGTATGCGCTTCAGGTTCATGTCCTGCCTAGTCGACCTGCCTCGAAGTACGGGTCGTTCACGATCCGTACCCGCCTAGGCTACCGGCAGCCGCCAAGGTTGAGACTGTGTCGTCCGGCTCGCGCACGCTCCGCGCCTCGAGACTCGGTCTTCCTCACTCGCTCGCAGACGAACGGCTGTCTGCTCCCTCGCTCGTCCAGACCGAGCCGGCGCTGCGCTAACGACGCTCGCGGTGTTCCGCTCGCCACGCCCGGTCTACTCAGCTGTAGACGTGGGGCGACAGGGTGGCCACCGAGGTGAGGTTGCGGTAGTGCCCGTCGTAGTCCAGACCGTAGCCGACCACGAACTCGTTCGGGATGTCGAAACCCACGTACGCGACGTCGACGGCATTCTTCGCCGCCTCGGGTTTGCGGAAGGCGGTCATGATCTTCAGACTCGCCGGGTTGCGCGACAAGAGGTTGCTGATCAGGTACGACAGCGTGAGCCCGGTGTCGATGATGTCCTCCACGACCAGCACATGCAGGCCGCTGATGTCGGTGTTGAGGTCCTTGAGGATTCGGACCACGCCCGAGGACTGGGTGCCCGAACCGTAGGAGGAGATGGCCATCCAGTCCATCCGGCAGTGACTCTTCAAACCGCGGGAGAGGTCGGCCATCACCATCACCGCCCCGTTCAGCACCCCGACCAGCAGCAGATCGAGACCCGCGTAGTCGGTGTCGATCTCCGCGGCCAGTTCGGCCATGCGTTCGGTGATCTGCTTTTCGGTGAACAGGACCCGAGCCAAGTCCCCGCCGAGATCGGTGTCTTCCACGCGGGTCAGCCTGCCACAGCGAGGTCCGACCGACGAGCCGCCCCCCGATGCGCCGAACCGCTGCGCCGGGGACTTCGACGCGCCGCTGGCCGTGCCACTCGGTCACGAGGCGGTCGACGGAGCGGAGATGGGTCGCCTGCAGGTCGACCACCCCGCGCCCGGCCAGCCAGTTCCGGAGCACCCGACTCCGTAGAGCGGCCGGCAGCCCGGCCAATCCCGCACAGTCCAGCTCCTCGGCGCCGGTCCCCGGGACCTGGCGGGCGAGTTCGTCGAGCAGGTCGGCGTCCTCCCGGGCGAGCTGGGCCGTACGGGCGAGAGCCTCGGCCACGCCCGGTCCGAGTTCGGTCTCGAGGAGCGGCATGACCCGATCCCGCACCCGGACCCGGGCGAAGGCCGGATCTGCGTTGTGCGGGTCCGTCCACGGCTCGATGCCCGACTCGGCGCAGACCGCCGCCGTGGTCGCCCGCCGCAGTCCGAGAAAGGGCCGCAGGAAGCACCCGCGCCGCGGCCGCATGCCGGCCAAAGACCGCAGCTCCGGAGCCACGCGCCAGACCCAGGAGCACGGTCTCGGCCTGATCGTCCAACGGTGTGACCCAGCAACACGGTGGCCTGCCGCTCCGACGCCGATCGCTCGAGCACCTGGTAGCGCGCGTCACGGGCTGCTGCCTCGAGGCCGGATCCGCGCCGTTCGACCCGAGCGCGAACGACCGTGCTGTCGGTCAGGCCGCGCTCGATCAGGTTCTCGACCACTCGCGCCGACACGCGCTCCGAGTCCGACTGCAACCCGTGATCGACCACGACGGCCGCGACCGGAAGCCGACGACGCCGCGACACCTCCAGCGACGCGACGGCCAGCGCCGTGGAGTCGGCTCCTCCCGAGCAGGCCACGAGCAGGGCCGCGTCGGTGTCGATGAGGTGGTTCTCCAAGGCCTGAACGGCCACCCAGGTGGCCGGCCCCAACGCGCGACGAGACAGCGGAACGGCCCAGTGCTCAGCCCGGAACGGCGCTGGGGTGCACCCGGGCGAGCCACAACGACGGTTGGCCGATCTCCGCCCGGGTGGGCAGGGTCTCCGGGGAGGTCCACACCACGTTGAGTCCGGGCATCCCGACCTTGGCGATCACCTGGCGGCAGAACTCGGCTCCGTCGCGGTACTGGCGCATCTTGGCGTCCAGCCCGAGCAGTCGACGGATGATCTTGTCGAAGCCCTGGCCCTGCCGGCGGACGTCGAACTTCGCGCGGATCCGTTCGATGCTGGGGATGACGGCTGGGTCCGACCCCGTCCATGACAACGTCGGCGTGACCCTCCAACAGCGACATGACGCCGGTGATCTTGTCGACGGTGGCCCGCTGCGCCGGGGTCTGGACCAGGTCGACGATCGAGAGTTCCTCGTCGGTGCGCAACGACTCGAAGATGCGCTGGATCCCGTCCCGCAGCATGTTGGCGAGCGCCGCCCCGTCGAGTTCCGCCGAGCCGACGAGCTCGGCGATGAGGGAGTTCAGGTGGTCCCGGAGCCAGGGCACGGCGGTGAACTGGACCCGGTGGGTCTCTTCGTGCAGGCAGACCCAGAGCCGGAAGTCGTGCGGCGGCACGTCCAGTTCCCGCTCCACGGTGACGATGTTCGGGGCCACCAGCAACAACCGACCGCCGGGACGTGCGGACCGGCCATTCTCCGCTTGATCCGGGACATGAGTCGGTTCACCGGGAAAGAAAGGATCGAACTGCCCGAGCACCTTCGGGGCCAGATAGCTCAACAGCGCCCCGACCTCGACCCCGGTGACCCGGGCTCCCAGGCCGACCAGCGCAGGATTCTGACTGCTCACCTTCTCGGCCGCCTTGGCGGTGAGCGGGGCCAGGACCTGGCGGAAAGCCGTCGATGTTGGCCTGGATCCAGCGGGGCCGATCGATGATCAGCACCGGCGCGGTGGCGCTGGCCGCGTGCAGGCCGGTGACCTCCGTGACGTACGCCTCCGCCCGCATCGCGCAGTCCCGCAGGTCGGCCACCACCTCGGCCGCCCCGGTCCGGGAGATCGCCGGACCCGGCTGGACCAATCTGTTGGCGGTGGTGAAGGCGACGGTCCAGTCGACCATGGACGTACTCATGCACGCAGCGTAGTCGCCGATCCTTCGGCGACCCCGAGCTCGGTCCTCGTGCCCTGAGCCGGTCGGAGGGTCAGCGACGGCAGCCGCACCCGGTCAACGCCACGAGGGCCTGCTGGATCCAGATCTCGGCGACATAGTCGTCCTTGGCGTTGTTCACCACCCAGGAGTAGTAGAGCAAGGATCCGTCGGGGGTGCGGAGATAGCCGGCCAGCGCCCGGACCCCGGTCAGGGTGCCGGTCTTGCCCCGGACGAGCCCGTCCGCCGGGTGCAGCGTCGCATCGATGAAGCGGGTCCGCAGGCTGCCCTCCACGCCGGCGACCGGGAGCCCGGTCAGCAGCGTCCGCAGCTGGCCGTGGTCAGGCGTGCCGGCGAGGCGCAGGACCCTGGCCAGCATCGCCGGTGGCACCTTGGATTCACGGGCCAGGCCGCTGCCGTCGGTCAAGCGGGTGCCGGGGGACCAGACGCCGAGCTTGGTGAGCTGCGCCCGGACGGCGCGCCGACCCCCGTTGATCGAGCCGCCCTGGCCACCCTTGAGCCCCACCTGACGAAGGAGGACTTCGGTCGCGTTGTTGTCGCTCACCTGCAGCAACTGGGTGACGATCTGCTGCAGCGTCATGGACTTGACCACCGCCAGCTTGGGCGCCGACCGCGCCGCCTTCGTGCGACTGATGGTCGACACCTCGATCCCCCGACCTCGCAGGGCCCGGGCAAAGGCCTGGGTCGCCCCCCGGGCCGCATCGGAGGCCTTCGGCTCGATCCACAGCGCCGAAGTCGGCGAAACCTGATCGCGATACCGGGTGGGCCACTTCGGATTCCAGGCGGGTCCGCTGAACAAGGTGTCGTCGTATCCCAGGGTCACGCTCCGCCGGCCCTGGGTCTTGAGGGAGGCGGCGGTGGCCGCGGCCAGGTCGGTGAGCCCCGCGCGGGCCGGGTGGCGGCCGTGGCCGCTCAGGCTGAGGTACGGGTCGCCGCCGCCGACCAGGATGATCTGCCGCTTGCCGGCCGCCACCACCGTGGTCCGGAAGCGGTGCTGAGGGCCGTACAACGACAACGCGGCCGCCGAGGTCAGCACCTTCATGGTGGACGCGGGGATCATCGGGATACTGGCGTTCGCGGCGTACACCGTCCTTCCGGCGCCGTCGACCACGCTGCCGGCGACCAGACCCTTGAGCCCCTTGCGGTTGACGGTGGCCAACCGTGAGCTGACCAGGCCCGGGTCGACGGCGCCGTCGATGGCGGCGACCTTCAGGACCGGCGCCGGGAGTTGAGGTTCGACACTCGGGCCCGGCTGCACCGGGGGAGCTGCCGGCGGCTCGGACTCCGCCGCTTCCTTCCGATCAGACGATTCCGACGACGATTCCGACGACGATTCCGACGCCGTGGCCGCCGGCTGACGCTCGGCCCGTCCCGCCTGACCGAAGACACCGAAGAAACCGGTGAGGCCGGCGAAAACCAGACCGGTGATCAGGAGCAGGGTGAGGGAGGCCACAATGGCTCTGCCGAGACGCACGACTCAGCCCTCCCACTCGGTCGGCCTTCGGATTAGGCTCATCCCGTTCGGCTGCTACGCGTGGCGTGACAGAACGGGCCCCTGTGATGTCGATGAGAACGTACCTGAGATTGGTGGGAAAAACCCTTGACTGCACCGAACACCGAGAAGACGCAAAAGGAAATGAGCGGACTGACATTCGACGTGTTGGTCGAGATTCCCAAGGGCCAGAAGAACAAGTACGAGGTCGATCACGCCACGGGCCGGATCCGGCTGGACCGGACCTTGTTCACGTCGACCCAGTATCCGGCTGACTACGGCTTCATCGAAGGCACCCTCGGCCAGGACGGCGATCCGCTGGATGCCCTGGTGCTGGTGTCCGAGCCCACCTTTCCCGGCTGCCTCATCGCGTGCCGAGCCGTGGCCATGTTCCGCATGCGCGACGAAGCCGGCGGCGACGACAAGGTGGTGTGTGTGCCGGCTTCGGATCACCGGCGCGACCACCTGAGGGACATCGAGGACATCCGGGATTACCTGCTGCTGGAGATCGAGCACTTTTTCACGGTCTACAAGGACCTGGAGCCCGGCAAGTCGGTGGAGGGGGCGACCTGGACCGGAGTCGATGAGGCCGAGGAAGAGGTGCGGGCGAGCTTCGCCCGGGCCAAGGAACACGGCTACTGACCTCCCCCGGACCGGTCATTCCAGTGACTGAAACCGCGCTCCGGCGCGATGCTCGCGACCCTAGTATTCCGGCATGTCGACTAGGGAACCCCGGCCTGACGTCCTGATCGTCGGTGCTCCGAAAGCCGGCACCAGCGCGCTGCACGTGGCCCTGGCGCGCCACCCGCAGATCTACGCCTCGGCGATCAAGGAGCCCAAGTACTACCTGTGCGGCGACGCTCCGCCTCCGGCCTACCGCGGTCCCGGCGACGCCCACAGCCAGCAGGAGTGGATCTGGCGCCGCGCTGACTACGAGGCGCTGCTTCACCCCGGCGCCTCCGGACGCGGTCAGGCTGGAGAGCACGCCGTTCTATCTGTACGTGGCCGACGCTCGGCGCCGGCTGGCCGAGGACCTGCCCGAGGCGCGCTTCGTGGCCGTCGTCCGCGATCCGGTGGACCGGGCATACTCGAACTGGATGCACCTGTGGGTCGACGGGTTGGAGCCGGAGTCGGATTTCGTCACCGCCTGGCGGGCGGAGGACGAGCGGATAGCGGCCGGCTGGGCCCCGTTCTGGCACTACCGGCGGCAGGGCCGATACGGCGAGCAGCTGGCCGACCTGATCGGCCGGGTCGGGCGTGAGCGGGTCCTCGTGCTGCGCTATCGCGAGGTGGTCTCCGAGCCGGTCCAAACCCTGAATCGGGTCTGCTCGTTCCTCGGCATCGCGCCCGATCAGGTCTCCCTCATCCCGGCCGACAACTCCCGCCCGTTCGTGCCGGTCGGGGTGCGCGCAGCGGTGCTGGGCCGGGTGATCCGGGCCGGCGCGACCGCTGGTGCCTACGCTCCCCCGCAACTGTGGCGGCAGGCGTGTCGACCGCTGACCACGGCGTTGCAGTACCGGGGTCTGGAGAAGCGGCCCCGGCTGGCCCCTGAGCAACGCGTCGAGCTGGTGGAGGACTGCCTGGCCGACATCGCGCTCCTCGAGGACCTGCTCGGCGAGTCCTTCGCCGACTGGCGCTCGAGCACCGGCCGCGGCTCCTTCCGTGAACGCAGCTCGACAACCTGAACTCTGCGACCTGCGCTCCGCGACCCGAGAGAACCTAGCCCAGCGACGTCATCAGGTCGTGCGAGCCGTCGGCCCGGGCGGCCTCGAAGTAGAAGCGGGTTCGGCCGTCCGGCAGCTCGACGGCACTGACGTAGCGCAGCGCGCCGTCGCCGTCGGGTGAGCTGGCCACCGGGAGGTCCCCCACCGGCTGCAGCCGTCCGTCCACCTCGTGCGCGAGGCCGGTGACCTCGAACCAGTTGTCGGCGGCCGTGGAACGCCCGTCGTACAGCACGGTCAGCGGTTCGGTCTGCAGCACGGCGGTGACTCGCGCGCCACGCGAATCCCAGCTGCCGGCGTGTCCCGCGCAGCACCTCACGAGGCTCGGTCCACACCAGGCCGTCCCGACTGGTGGCGTAGGCGGTGCTCATCCGGTCCTCGTGTCCGGGCTGGGTCAGCGGGTGCCGACAGACCCACATCTTCCAGCGGCCGTCACGGCAGGTGATCACCGGATCCTTGACCGCCGTCCGGTCGTCGCCCGGCAGCACCACCCTGCGGCGGCCCGACCCGAGGTGCTCCGGCCGGGCAGCGTCCACCGCCTCGATCCACCAGTGCTTGGAGTCGGGCGTGGCGCAACTCAGGTACAGCCGCCAGCCTCCGCCGGGCAGCGGGAGCAGCACCGGGCGTTCGAAGGAGGCGGCGCCGAAGGCATCCCGGGTGACCCCGCCGACGGTCTCGAACCGCAGCCCGTCGGCCGATCGGGCCACGATGACACTCACCCCGCGACCGGCCATGATCGGCCGCCGCACGCGGTAGGCCATCCAGAACACGCCGTCGTGCAGGGCCACGCTGGCCGCGCCGGCCCAGTTACCGGCACCGATGTCCGGCGCCGGGACGACCACGGTCGCGTCCTCGTACGACGGCAGGGCGAAGCCGACGGAGATGCTCACAGCGGTTACCTTAAGCGACAAATATCCGCAACCTGTGAACGTATCGCCTAGTAAGCAGGTAGGGATTACATACTTAGCCCGAGCGCGAGGCCGGCGGCCGCGGCGGCGAGCGCGGCCACCAGCATCCCGACACCGTTGAGAAGACCGGCAACGAACCGACGCTCGGCGAGGAGCGTGACCGTCTCGTAGCTGGCCGTGCTGAAGGTGGTGTAGCCCCCGAGCAACCCGGCTCCCACGATCACCAACGCGCCAACGGGCACCGAGCCGGCCGACGTCGCACCGGTCAGCCAGCCGAGTACGGCGGATCCGCTGACGTTGATGATCATGATTCCGAGCGGGAAAGGCCGAGACGCCCGGGCGGGGGATCCAGCCGTCGAGGAGCCAGCGCACGACCGCCCCGAGACCGCCGGCGAGGGCGACCCCGAGCATGATCAGGAACGGGTTCATGGACGGCTTCCGATTCGCCGCCCGAGCCCGGTCGCCCCGGCTCCGAGGACAAGGGTCGCTATCGGGATAAGCGAAAGCGCCGGCCAGCGGACCCTGCTGTCCGAAGAGGACCGAGTCGACCGCCAAGGCGCTGTAGGTGGTGAAGCCGCCGAGAAATCCGGTGCCCAGCAGGAGCCTTGATCGGGTCGGCCGGTCCGGGTCGCCGGGTCGGCGCAGGAGAGCCTCGAGCAGCCACCCGAGCGCGAAGGCGCCGACGACGTTGATCACGAAGGTGGCCGCCGGCTGTCCCCACGCACCCGGGGTTACGGCGGTGATCACGTACCGGGTGAGACTGCCCGCGGCGCCGCCGGAGAAGACCAGCATGGCGTGCCGCGGATCGGGTCCGGTGGCCCGAGAGCGCGATGCGTTCATGGCGGACTCGCCTCCAGCTTCGTGACGCCGACAGGTGTCACGGTGATCCTCTGCTCTCCTCGCCCCGGCCGGAGGACCGGGTGGGCCGCCGGACGTCTCATTCGCCACCCAGGCGGGTCGGATATGAACCACTAAGCTGACTGGTATGACGACGGTCGAGTCTTCAGCGGGACGGGGCACCGAGAGCTCCGACTTCGAGGTGCTGCTGGCCGCGGGCGAGTCGATCGAGCCGCGGGACGACATGCCGGAGGCGTACCGCAAGACCCTGATCCGACAGATCGCCCAGCACGCTCACTCCGAGATCATCGGGATGCAGCCGGAAGGCAACTGGATCACCCGGGCGCCCAGCCTGCGCCGGAAGGCGATCCTGCTGGCCAAGGTGCAGGACGAGGCCGGACACGGGCTCTATCTCTACGGTGCGGCGGAAACCCTGGGCGTCGACCGCTCCGAGCTGCTGGATCTGCTGCACGCCGGCCGGCAGAAGTACTCCTCGATCTTCAACTACCCCACCCTGACCTGGGCCGACATGGGGGCGATCGGCTGGCTGGTGGACGGGGCGGCGATCGTCAATCAGGTCCCGCTGTGCCGGTGCTCGTACGGTCCGTACGCCCGGGCCATGGTCCGGATCTGCAAGGAGGAGTCGTTCCACCAGCGGCAGGGCTTCCAGATCCTCTACACCCTGTCCCAGGGCACCGATGCACAGCGGGCCATGCTGCAGGACGCGGTCGACCGCTGGTGGTGGCCGAGTCTGATGATGTTCGGACCGCCCGACGAGGCGTCCACCCACACCGCCCAGTCGATGGCCTGGGGCATCAAGCGGCACTCCAACGACGAGCTGCGGCAACGCTTCGTGGACATGACGGTGCCGCAGGCGGAGGTGCTGGGTGTCAGCCTGCCGGATCCGGACCTGCGTTTCCAGGACGGACATTGGCGGCACGGACCGATCGACTTCGACGAGCTCGCCGCGGTGATCTCCGGCCGCGGACCCTGCAACCGGCAGCGGCTCGAGCACCGGCGAAGCGCGCACGCAGACGGCGGATGGGTGCGCGAGGCCGCCAGCGCCTACGCGGCGAAGCAGGCGGCGAAGAGGGCTGCGTGACCAGCGAGTCGGAGGATCGCGGCGCCGTCGGAGGACGTCGAGGCGACACGCTTTTCGTCGCCGAGGAGGACGACCGCGTCAAGAGCGGATCCAGAGCGAGCGGACAGCCCCGAGCGAGTCGGAGGATCCGCGGCGCCGACGGGAGGACGATCGAGGCGACACGCTTTTCGTCGCCGAGGAGGACGACGGCCGGCGTCAGAGCGGATCCAGAGCGAGCGGACAGCCCCGAGCGAGTCGGAGGATCCGCGGCGCCGACCGGAGGACGATCGAGGCGACACGCTTTCGTCGCCGAGGAGGACGACGGCCGGCGTCAAGAGCGGATCCGGAGCGAGCGGACAAAGTGGCCGCTCTGGGAGGTCTTCGTCCGGCCGCGGCGGGGGCTTTCCCACACCCACGTCGGGTCCTTGCACGCTCCGGACGCCGAGATGGCCCTGCAGAACGCGCGGGACGTCTTCACCCGCCGTGGCGAGGGCGTGAGCATCTGGGTCGTGCCGTCGGCGCAGATCGCCGCCTCGAGCCCGGCCGAGAAGGACCGGTACTTCGACCCGGCCGCCGACAAGGTCTATCGCCATCCGACCTTCTACGAGCTGCCGGAGGAGGTGCGTCAGCTGTGAGGACACCTGCGGTCCGCGAGGTCGCCGGCTACGCGCTCGCCCTCGGCGACGACGCGCTGATCCTGGCCCACCGCTGCAGCGAGTGGGTGACGCGGGCACCAGAGCTGGAGGAGGACGTGGCCCTGGCCAACATCGGCCTGGACCTCCTCGGCCAGGCCCGGCTGCTGCTGACGTATGCCGGCGAGGCGGAAGGCGCCGGCCGGACCGAAGACGACCTGGCCTACTTCCGGGACGAACGCGCGTTCACCAATCTGCAGCTGTGCGAGCTCGACAACGAGGACTTCGCGGTCTCGATGGCCCGGCTGTTGATCTTCGCGAGCTATGCCCGGGAGCTGTACACCCGGCTCTCGGGCAGCACCGATGCCACGCTGGCCGCCATTGCGGCGCAAGGCGGTCAAAGAGGTGGCCTACCACGTTGATCATTGCGCTCAGTGGGTGCTGCGCTTGGGCGACGGCACGGCGATCTCGCACAGCAAGATGCAGCACGGCCTGGATCGGGTCTGGCCCTACGTCGAGGAGATCTTCGACGACTCCTGGCTCGACGGATCCCTGGTGAGCACGGGTGTCGCGGTCCAGCCGAGCTCACTTCGCCCGGCCACCATGAGCGGCGATGGAGCAGGTGATCAACGAGGCGACGCTGACGGTGCCGAACGAGAGTGCCGTTCCCGGCGGGGGCCGGTTCGGTCTGCACACCGAGGAGCTGGGCTACCTGTTGGCCGAGTTCCAGCACCTGACCCGATCCCATCCCGGAGCCAGCTGGTGACCGTCACCGACGATGATCAACTCGCCCGCGCCGGCGTCGATCGCCGCGGCCGTGGTCGATCCGGAGATCCCGGTCATCACCATCGGCGATCTCGGCGTGCTGCGCGACGTGAGCCTGGGCGACGACGGCACGGTCGTCGTGGCGATCACCCCGACCTACTCGGGTTGTCCGGCGGTGGACGCCATCGCCGACGACGTCCGGCAGAGTCTGCTCGCCGCCGGCTTCCCCGACGTCGACGTCCGTACGGTGCTGGCGCCGGCCTGGAGCACCGACGACATCACGCCGGCCGGCCGGGCCGCGCTGCAGGCGTACGGGATCGTCCCGCCGTCTCCGACCGGCGCGCCGGTGGCCGTGGAGCTCGGTGTGCGCTGCCCCCGGTGTGGGTCGATCGAGACGGCGGAGATCAGCCGGTTCGCGGCCACCGCGTGCAAGGCGCTGTGGCGGTGCCGGACCTGCCGGGAGCCGTTCGAACTGTTCAAGACCTTGTGACCAAGCCGTGTTGATCGAACTGTGAAACTGAACCACTGATGCCGGTCTTCCACGAGCTGCGGGTGGCGGCCCTCGAGCCGCTGACCGACGACGCGGTCACGATTGACCTGGCGGTTCCCGACGAACTGCGGGAGGCGTACCGCTTCGTCCCCGGACAGCACCTGACCTTCGCCCACCGCGGGGACGACGGGGCTGATCCGCCGGACCTTCTCGATCTGCTCGACCCCCGCCAGCGGCGAGCTCAGGTGGCGATCAAGCTGCTGCCCGGCGGGGTGTTCTCCGGATTCGTCGCCGAGCGGCTGCAGGTGGGCGATGCGCTCCGCGTGATGACGCCGGCCGGTCGCTTCTCGTCCCGGGTCGCCGACCGACGGGCCGCGCACGGTGGTGGCCATCGTCGCCGGCAGCGGCATCACCCCGCTGATGTCGATCATGACCACCCTGTTGGAGACCGAGCCCGAGACCCGATTCGTGCTCTGCTACGGCAACCGCCGGGCCGCCTCGGTGATGTTCGCCGAGGAGATCGCCGATCTGAAGGATCGCTTCCTGGCCCGGCTGGAGGTCTTCCACATGATCAGCGGCGAGGCGCAGGCGGCGCCCCTGCTGTCGGGTCGCATCGACGCGGCCGCGCTTGGAGGCTCTGCTGGAGCTCCATCCGGCGACCGAGGTGGACGAGTGGTTCGTGTGCGGGCCGCTCGGGTTGATCGAGCTGACCCGCGCGGTCCTGACCGAGCACGGGGTGTCGGCGGACGACATCCACCGCGAGGTGTTCTTCACCGGTCGGGCGCCGACGCTCCCGCCGCGGGTCGAAGCCGGCGAGCCCGACAGCAAGATCACCTTCCGGCTCGACGGCCGCACCAGTACGGTTGCCCTGCCGCCCGCCGGATCGGTCCTGGACGCGGTGCTCACGCGTGCGGCCCGACGCGCCGTTCGCCTGCCGCAACGGTGTTTGCGGCACCTGCCGGATGCGGCTGGTCGCGCGGCGAGGTGGCGATGGCGCAGAACTTCGCCCTCGAGCCGCCCGACCTCGACGGCGGGTTTCCGGCTGGCCTGTCAGTCCGTGCCGCCGGACGCCGACACTGGAGATCGACTTCGACGCCTGAGCGCCCGAGTCCGACCGTGTGAGGAAGATCATCGCCGAGCGAAGGTCACGATTTGGTATCACCCGCCAACTCGAGCGTGACGGGCACGCTAGTCTCGTCCTGCTTGATCGGTATTCGGGGGATCTAGATCAGCGTATCCATCTCCTCACCTCGTGACGAGTTCGGCTGTGGTCAGCGAGCGTCGCTCGCTCCCCGAACTTGATCATGATGCATGCTCGCCGGGGGGCGGCGAGAAGCGATCTCGGGGGAGTCGTAGGGGATGGCAGGACCAGAAAGGCTGTTGTATGCGTCCAGGTGGCAGCAGCAGCAGCGGGGATAACGATGTTGACGGTCTGCTTCGTCGCGGCCCACAATTCGAGCGAATCATCGAGCTCGACGCGTGGCGCGGCCTATTCGAGCCGGCGGAGTCTCCGATCTCGGACCTCGCCGTCGACAGACGCCGCGCGACCTGGTCCGGACCGGTCCGCATGCTGGCGCAGAGGCGACCGCGTCGCCTGAGCCGGAACCGAGGCCGGCGTCGAGCAGGCGGTTCGCCGAGTGGAGCCGGCGCTACGTCGGCGCGATCGCGCATCGTCGATGCTGTCATCGGTGCGCTCGGCGCAGCCGTCCCGGCCTCCTTCAGCGACACGCTGCAGTCAGGCCGCCGTCGACCTCGATCGCTGCTCGGGCTGGTCGGCGCTGTCGTCTGGCCGGTCACGATCGGCCTGACCCGCGGTTACCAGCGTCGCGGCGTCGGCGTCGGCTCCGAGGAGCTGCGCGCGGTGCTGCGGGCCGCCGTCGCCGTCGTCGTCGCGGGCGCCTTCCCGGCCGGTCTGCTTCAGCAACACGCTCTGCTCAAGCTGGTCGTGGTGGCCACACCCGCTGGCGCGTGGCCTCGAGCTTGACCACCCGCTACGTCGCCCGCAAGGTCTTGCACCGACGCAACAGCGGCTGCGGCCACAACGTCCGCAATGTCGTGGTCGTCGGCAGCTCCGGCCGCCGCCAGCAACTGCGCGAGCGGCTCGACCGCGAGCCGCACTGCGGCATGAAGGTCGATCGGGGTCTGCCTCCCCGACCCGACGCTGCACGGCGCGCGGTCGACCTGGGCATGCCGGTGCTCGGCGATCTGCGCGAGGTCGCCCGCGTCGTCCGAGCGGGTAGGAGCTGCGACGCCGTCGCCGTCACCACCGACGACGCGACCCGCTACAACTACCTGCGCGAGCTGTCCTGGTCCCTGGAGGGCTCCGGGGTCGAGATGCTGGTCGATCCGGGCCTGGTCGAGGTCGCGGGCCCGCGGATGCACATCCGGCCGCTGATGGGCTTTCCCGCTGCTGCACATCGAGGAGCCGCACTTCACCGGCTGGCGGCGGCTGTTCAAGCGCACCTTCGACGTGGTCTTGACCGTCGATCGGACTGGTCGTCATCTCTCCGCTGCTGCTGGCGCATCGCCGCCGCGATCAAGCTGCAGGACGGTGGCCCGGTGATCTTCCGGCAGACCCGCGTCGGCCGCGGCGGCGAGGCCTTCACCATGTTCAAGTTCCGCTCGATGGTCGATCGACGCCGAGAGCCGCAAGGCCGAGCTGATGGCCCGTAACGAGGGCAAGGGCGGCCTGTTCAAGCTCGACGACGACCCGCGCATCACCCCGCTCGGCAGGTTCCTGCGCGACTTCTCCCTCGACGAGCTGCCCCAGCTGTTCAACGTCTTGAACGGCACCATGTCGCTGGTCGGGCCGCGACCCCACCTGGCCGCACGAACTGGCCCAGATGCCCAGCCGAGGCCAGCCGCCGGGCACTCGTGACGCCCGGGCTGACCGGCCTCTGGCAGGTCAGCGGTCGGTCCGATCTCGAGGGCGACGATGCCGTCCGCCTCGATCTGCGCTACGTCGAGAACTGGTCGCTCACCATGGACCTGCTGATCCTCTGGAAGACCGCCTCCGCCGTTCTCGCCCGTCGCGGAGCCAGCTGAGCCGGAATCATCCGCAGCCAAACTCCCAGCGCACCCTCAATCCGACGCGTCTGTCACTCGCTCCCTCTCCCCTTCGCAGCGCTGTCCGATCTGCTCTGTGACCAGGTGCGAGCGCTCCCTCCCCTGTCCGACATGGTCCGGAAGCTGGCCTGAGATCGTACGGATTGCGGTTTTCGTTATTGATCCGTTATGGTCGACCACGATTACGGCCAACCCGCAGCTGCTGCACTCAGAGGTTCGAGTGCCCGACTCGGCACGGACCGTGCCCATCACCACTCGGGAGTCAGCATGCCCTCTTCGTCCTCTCGGCCTGGCCGACGACGGATCAGTCGGTTGTTTCGACACGTTGACAGGTCTTCGGCGCCTCCGTCGTCTCGTGCGCACCCGCCATTGCCGTGGTCCGTGTGATGCTGACGGCCTCGGCGTGATGACGCATCAGCGGCTCCGACCCTTCCGAGATGGCTTCAGGAGGACGCTGAGCGTTCAGTGGAGTTAGGCACACGCAGCGCCGCCAGCAAGTTGAGCGGTTCTGATCTCTCCCTCCAACCGTCGGTCGTTCTCTTTCCCAGAGCTCGGTCTGCCCAATCGGCCAAATGCATTTCATCGGCGAGCTCGGCACCGTGGTGACTACCCGGAAGCCGTGAACGTTCGGTTCAGCTAGACACTGCCAACTCGAGTGCCCCACCCCTAATCGAGGAGTTCTTCCGTGCGATCCAGACCCCTACGCGCGCTTGCAGCCACAGCCGCCGCCGCCACGACACTCACCTTGATCGCTTCATTCGATCTGACCGCAGAAGCGGCTACTCAGACCGGCTCGTGTGTTGACGGTGGCGGCCGAACCTGGACATCCAAGGTGGTCTGGGGGGATACCTACACCAACTCTGCAGGCCAGCAGCGGGTTGCGGTGGATTACGCGGGATGGACCACGGATGCGGGCAGCCTCGCGACCGACTCCGAGGTGCGGAGCTATGACGGAGAGGGGGCCCTATGGCAGGAAGTGGTGTGGACAGGCTCGTTTGACTACGAGAATGGCGAGAGCTGGCGCAGCTTCAATCCGAAGAACCTCCCGAGCGATCCAGGGGAAGCCAAGGTGACGGTGACCCTTGGCATCGACGGCGACGGCAAGGGCAACTGCTCGGAGACGTTCCTACAACCGTCGAGCTCGACGAACCCGACGAACCCGACGAACCCGACGAACCCGACGAACCCAAATGGCTGGTGGTCGTCGAGCCAGTCTGCCGTGCCGCTCGGTGACGCCGGCTGCTCCGCCGACAGCCGTACGCCCACTGCGACCGCGCTCGCCAAGGAGTGGGATTATTGGGACTCCTGCGGCGGCGCCGAGGTGTCCGCCGGCGCCGAGGGCCTACCGGCTCAGCCCCGGGGAGGGGACCGGGTGTTCCGCTGGCGGAAGCCCGCCGGCAACTCCCAGGTCTATCAGAAGCTGAACCGAACGTTCACGAAAGACAACTGGCCCGCCGGCTCGGCCGGACCGGGTATCCCGAACACGGGTAGCCCTGCCGATGCGTCCGGCGTCTACACCGTGTACCAGTACATTCCGTCCGCACGCTTCCGACTCAGCCGCGGGTGGGTCATCTTGACAGAGTTCAAGGAGAACTACAACGACTCAGGGGGCAACTGGCGCCAGGATCCGACATGGGGCCTTGGATGCAATAACCAGTCCGGTACGGCGAGGTGCTCGCTGATGCCGCACTCTTCGACGGCGTTCACCCTAGACAGTTACATGGACCGTTGGGTGAAGTGGGAGTACCGGCTATATCAAGGCGCCAAAGACACGACCGGACACGGAGGGCGAATCGAGCTGTGGGCTGATGGCCGCCTCCTGGAAACCGGCTATGAGTCGGAGAGACATGTCGGATCGGCAGCCTTCTCGCCGCTCTCGCGGACTCGATCTTGGGTGTGGATCGCAGGACAGTACACCTCCAATCAGTCCACCAACGGGGTGCCGCACTATGAGAACACGGACGTCACCTCCTACGTGGGGATGTCCTCGGTGGCGCCGCTGCCGTGAGCTGAGGTAAGCAGTGCGAGCTGAGCCGACGCGACTCTCTGGCTTCGCCGGATTGCTACGCCCGCGCGATCGGTGCATCCTCCGGTTTCACCATCATTTCCAGGAGTCTCGCACTCTCGAAGATCGCGCTCGAGCCCATGCCCGAGCGCGTGCCGCACGGGGATACATCCCGGTGAGCGCCTGGCCCAGCGGAGTGAGCCCGACGAGGACGTCACCGATCAGACGGCGGTCGGGATAATGTCGGTCCAGGGCCCTGACCTCATTGCCCGTACAAGGATCCAGCGAGCGGAAGTCAGGGTTCGTGCAGAATGCCTGCAGCAAGTCCAGCTCTATCTGGGCTCCGGGTGAGAACGGCGAGAGCTCCTCGTTATACGTGGTTCTCCACGCAAAGGCCGTGTCACCCATGCGCAGATGGCACTCCTGCGCGGCCTTGGTGTTCCCCGCCTGCAGTCGCCACAGATCCAGGCCGCCGAGGCGGGCGAAAGCTTGGCAGGTCTCGCGGAAGAATGATGCGTGCCTCCTCGAGCTGGCGATAGCCGTGCCGGCTCGGCCCTTCCAGCTGGCCAGCTCCATCGCCAGGAAGGCGTCGATCTCCGCGTCCAGCTTGAGCCGATCGCCGGGAGACGAAACCTCGAGGACTTCGACGGTGCCGAACTCGCGCTCCAGATGCCGCCGCTTCCGCCGCATCGTCTTGGTCGACGAAGGCGCAGACGGTCCCACCGGCTGAACCTTCTGCTGCTGGCCCAGCACCGCGGGACGTTCCCAGACGCCGTGCTCCGTCCAGCTCGCCGAAGCGCTCCCGGAGGCACGCTGGAAGGCGCGGACGACGGGACCCTCGAGGTAAACCTGTTCCAGGACGAGCCAGTCCGCGCCAGACCGCCGCAAATTCCGCAACGCGGCCGCGGGCGCACAATCAAGTTCGTCCGGATGCACGAGCGGCGTTCCGAGATAGCAGTAGGGATGCCGCCAGGTCGACAAGGCAGGCACAGGTACGCGGCGGTACGGACCACGGCATATCGGCATGGCCAAAACCAGTCGCTCGCTCCGCCACACCGTCAACAGGCAGACGCCATCGCCTCCGGGCAGCCAACGCACGGCCGCGAGCAGCAGTCCGGGGTGGAAGAACGCGTTCGGCTCCTCGGTCTCGGCTGCCAATTCCTGCCAGGCGCCCAGCGGAACGCGAGTGGGGGCACGGAGCGAGACAAGTTCGACCCTCAACGCTCCGGCACGCGTTACGGTCATGCGGTGCGGCCCCAGCGACGCGAGACCGTTTTCAGGCGATCGCTTCGTCCGCCCAGCTTCTCGGCGCAGGCCCCACTGAGCTGACGCGCCATGACGGCAGGATATCAATGGCTGCAGACAGCCGGCAGCTCCGCTGAAGAGCGTGCCGAACTGGCCTCGGCCTCAGAGCTGACCCCCAGAACCTGGAAATGCGCCCACGGCGTCGGAGAAGGTGTTGTACCACCCGCTGCAATCCCAATAACACACGGCTTCGTGTGCTAATCCCCCAACATACATTCCGGCTTCATGGTACAAATCGCTTTGGTAGCGTCCTGCGTATGGACCAGTCAAGATCGCCCCCAGTGTCGGGCACTTCGTTCTCTGATACTGGGGGTTCGACTGCGATGACCATGGTGAGTTCCCAGAGCGATACCAGGCGGAAATCGTAGCAGTGCCCTGTTCAGTGAATGTGCCAAAATGGAGGATGAAATCCATCCAAGCTGTCGTACTTGATCACAAGATTGGTCGCGGGGCTGGGCGCCATCCCCCCAGATCCTCGTGTGCCATTGCCCATCGGGTCGTTCGGCAGATAGTACGGATATCCGGTATATTGCGACCCATTCCAATAGAGGGAGCCCGTCAAGATGGACATGGTGATGTTGTTGCCCCTCACTACCAGCCTCAACGGTGGCATCGAGGCGTTTCCCTGACCTTGCGAAGAAGGAATGCCGGCATAGAAGGGATTACGGTGGTGCAGCTCCCAGATGACTGGGTTGCCGTTCTGCACGTAAGCAGGGTTGGAGGGAAAGTAGGCGGAGAACGTATAGTACGGGCTCACCTGATTGCGAACGGCAGCGCGACCGTACCAGGCCTGGAGAACCCGCGGCATGCCGTTGTTCCAGATGTCCTTCGGTCGCAGTCGAAGCCGAGCCATGTAATTGCCCTGGCGTGGGGTCACCGTCGTGCCGGTGTAGTTATCGGACTTCACTACAGCAGCGCCGTACCCGTGGTTCCCATCACCCGCGGTGTATTCGATGGATCCACCGTCCGGGTTCTGGGGCGTCGCCGAAGTCCACTGGCTGTGGTTGCCGGTCTCAAAGTCCAGGAGCACCAGAGCAGTTCCTCCCGGCTGAACCGGAGCCGTACGGATACCGTACTTCGCTTCGAGATGCGAGTTGACTTGGGTCACCTCGGCTTGGTTGAGAACACGGTTGTAGTCGATCGCTTCCGCGATGTAGCCGTCGAAATGTTCGCCACCCGTGTTGTTCGACCCCAAGGCGGCAGCAGTTGCGGTGGGCTTGAATGCTGCTGTCGAGGTCGCGTCCTTGATGCCGTTGACGTAGGTCGTCGTGGAGTTCGAGCCGTTCGACGTCATTGCCAGGACATACCACGTGTTGGCCGTCAGCGTGTGGGTACCCGCGCCGTAGATGATCCAGGTCACATTGGTGACAGCAACGTCCAGCTTTCCTTTGCTGCTGACGGAGACCTGATATCCGTTTGGACCGCCGAAGATCGAAGAGCTCGCGGGCGGCAGGCTGTTCAGCCGGACAACGAAGAACTTCGTCGTGGCCGTGTTGTTTGCGATTTTGGCGGTGAAGTGCTGTGACCTCGATGCCGCGAACTGCACGGCAGGCAAGCCGTTCGGCAGAAATGCCCCCCGCGTCCAGTACGCCGACGCCGACGCTCCCGCGGTGAGGTTGGCGCCGTTTCCCGATGAGTCCGTCCAGGTGGTCAGAGCGGAACCGTTCGCCGGAGGTGACGCCACGGAGTCGGCACGCCACCAGCCTCGTAGACCGCCAGTTGGGATACCGACAACTCGCCGCGGTGCGGCCGACACCGCACCGCGTCGAGCGGCGGCGATACTCATGCCACATCCTCGGCAGCCGGGCATGGCGCTCGGGAACTGCGCTGGCCGGCTACGGATTTTGACGTGACACTAATCACGCCAGATCGCCGATCAGCAACCATTCGTCGGCGGTCCGCTTGGTCAGCGTCGCCTCAGCGTATTGTCCGGCCAGCTTCGACAGACCTCCGCGGGAGCGGATCGTGACCCCAGCGCCCGCTCGCACGTCCGTGCCGCCGGACCCGTACTGACGAACATTGATCACCGTGCCGATCGGGAACGCTACGGCGCTGTGCGGTGGAACCGTCAGGGTGTTCGCCTGAGCGACATTCAGCTCAACCAACTTTCCCGCATCCACCAGAACCAACGTGTAGGACGCCGCCTGTGTATTCATCACCACAGCTGGGATATCTGTCGACCGCAGAGCTCTCGCGAGAAAGGTGGCTCCGTTGCCCACCAGAACGGTACCGGAACTCGCAACGTTGCTGTTGTCCAGCAGGTTCACCAATCGGTGCAGCGCATCGTGGTGCCGCTGGTGGAGCTTGACCGAAGGATCGGCGTCCGAATCCGTGTAGGTGACCTCAACCGTGACGGGCAGGTTAGGACTAGCCATTCAGTAACCTCCAAGTGCGTACCCGTAGCCGTATTGATCGCCAGCGGAGGGCGCTTCAGCTAGCGATTCCGGTGTTGCGGCTGGTGCTCCGACTGAAGCCAGAGTGGACTGAAGGGGGCGAAGTAGCGGCACAGCCCAGAGGCCAAGAGCAAGAAACATCCTTCGATTCATGCCGCCTCCCGGAACAACACAAAAAGGCCCTCGGATAACTCCCCCGAGAGCCTAAACAAAAGAGCTCTCAGTAGGCACCAGAGAGCCCGAACCAGCACTAACTGATCGACAAGATACGGCTGGCGCTTCGCAAGCTAGTCCAACAGGACTGAACAGTCAAGGGGTTCAGTCAAGCTTTCTCGACAGACTCCAAAGCGCAAAGATTGGGCTGGAGGCGTTGTCGCGAGCGTGACGGTCGGGCCAGCTGACTACAACGCCTTCTCGGTCGAGGAGCGGAGGTGGCCGACCATGACCACGTCACGCCCGAGCGCACAGCTCTTGGACGAGGAGACCAGCCTGGGATCAGGGGAAATCTGCTAGCACCGACTCCAGGGACGTCCCACGACGATACCCATCGAGATAGACGACGTCTGTGCTTCGAATCGACTTTGTTCCTGGGTACAGGCCGAGTTCGAGGTACAACGAGCTGGTCAAGATGTCAGCAGGAATAGCAACATCGTTTCGCCCACCATTGATCAGGTTGTCGTAGCCGGGAATCCATTGCAAGGTTGGAACTCCCCGCTGGCTGACCTGCGGTTTATCGGTCCACAGTTCGCCTTCGCTTCGACACCACACCTCAACGATCCCCTCGCTGCGATGCGCGAATCGAATGTGGATCACGACATCGATCCAGCGCCGAACTGGAATCTTCTTGAGCAAAGGCAGTTCGGGTTCAGCGTAAGACCAACCCGTCCACGCGGTCCCGTCCCAGATTGCCGGCCCGGTCAGCAGGCGATAATTCAGGCTGCCTCCATCGCTGACCACTGCGTGCGGGCTGACGGACGTGTCAGGGTCGACCGAGTAGATTTCGCTCCGGCTGTGCAGTTCCCAGAGTAAATTATCGCGGGGCACTCGCGGAAAGTAGATCGAGAAGGCGAAATAGTAGTCGTCGTCCTCACGCTCCTTGGTGTCCGTATTGGCCACCAGGCAACGGATTGAACCGTTGGACCATTTGTCTTTCGGGGACACCTCGAAGCGAGCGGCATAGCGGCCCTGTCGCACCACATTCGTCACAATTTCGAGCTGGCGTTCAGGGTTCGGGCACTCGACGGCGGTGAACTGACTGGTATCGGATGTCTCGAAGTCACCGCGGAAATCGATGGGCGCCATGGTCGCAGAAAGAGGCGAGGTTCGCTGGGGTTTCGCACACTGGACCGTCGCCACCAAGAGGAGAAGTACAGCGAGCACCCACAGCTTGGCTCGAAACCTTGACAACCACCAGCGGTGCACCACACCAGGCTAGGTGGTTGCCAACGACGGCCTTGTGGGCGAAGACAACTGTGACTAGGTCGAGACGGGAAACGGCCCGGGTCTCGAGAGGACCGGACCCGTGGGAGTCGTCCTGTGCAGCGGCGACCCGCTCTGGCGAGCGCTGAGCCGTCTAGGGTGATTTCGCCTGAGCACGAGCTGAATTACCACTTCTGCCCAAAGCGAGGGTAACCATAGGTACGCTATGACCGTTCATATGATCGAGCTGCCCTGAGGGATGCTCGGAGCGCTCAGGGAGACGACGGCGTTGACGACAACAAACATTATTGGCCTGCTGGCTCGGCACTGGGTCGTGTGCGCGGTGTGCGCCGTGGTGGGTGCAGCGATCGCTACGTCCCTCGCGATGTTCGTCGTCACGCCGTCGTACTCCGCGTCGATGCGGCTCTACGTCTCGGGGACGGGGGCAACCGCGGACGATCGGTGGACGAATGGGGAGTACGCCAGAACCCACGTCGCGTCGTATGCGGAGATGATCGACTCCCAAGAGGTTCTCGAAGCGGTGCGAACAAAGCTGGGCCTCCCCCAGAGTCAGGAGGGCGGATACCTCGACCTGGCCGACGACATCAGTGCCACGAATCCGCTCGACACGCTCATCATTGAGGTGACCGTCAAGGACTCCTCTCCGGAACGGGCGCAGGCAGTCGCAGCGGCGATCGGGGATGTCTACGACTCGGTGGTCGGGGGCATCGAGAGCCCGGCGAGACGGCAGCAAAGCCCGGTTCGGATCACTGTCGTCAGCCCTGCTGCCCTGCCGACGAAGCAGGACAGCCCGAGCAGAAAGCTCTACGCCGCCGCCGGGCTGCTGGTGGGGGCAGCTGTCGGGGCCGGGGTGGCTTGGCTGCTGGACAGGCGGCGCGCTCGGAAATCCGCGATGCGAGCACCTGCCGGTTCACCTCAACAGCGGTGGCCGTGGTGGCCAGACAATGGAACCGATCAAGCCAGCCAAGAGCGACAGAACCTGATGTGGCGACAAGCAGGTTCGAGCGCAGAAGTCAACGGCAGTCGCGTAGGGAATGGCCGCACAAGAAAAGAACATGACCCCGCAGCTCCCTGACGTGATGCGAGGCCCTGAGTGGTACCTGCACCGCCTCCGCGCGATGCCGGCGAACGAGATTCCCTTCCGAGTCAGTGAACAGCTGCAGCGAGCACGTGGCCGGCGGCTGCCTGCCGCTCGGGTGCGCCAATCCGCTCCACGAGAGGACACGGGCCTTGGCAGCCTGATCCTGCAGTGGAGCCGCGAGCCCGAAGTTGCTGCCTACTGGGCTCAGGAGTCCGCCGCCATGTCCCGGGGAACAGTCAAGGTTTTCGATCGCACCTGTGCCGTCACCGCTGAGGGGTTTCCCGACTGGGATGCGGATCCGATGACGGGTTATCGCTGGCCGGAGGAGTACTGCTTCGACGTCCCCCTGACTCCACGGACGGCTGACCCCGTAGAAGTCAAATACGTCTGGGAGTTGAACCGGCTGGTGTACCTGCTGCCCATCGCCGCACATGCTGCGTTCGAGGGCGACCACCAGCTGTCTCAGCTGTGTCGAGCTCACCTGAGGGATTGGATCTGCGCCCATCCATCGCGCCAGGGTGTTCACTGGCGCTCCGGCATCGAGCTGGCAATCCGGATCTTGGTCTTCGTCCTCGTCATGGAGATGACGTCGGTCACCTCTCCGGCTGATCCTGAACTAGAAGAGGCGGTCAGCCGCTCGGTGGCCGAGCACGCCGGCTGGATCGAGCGCTTCCCCTCCCGCTACTCATCGGCCAACAATCACCGAATCGCCGAACTGACGGGCATGCTGATCGCAGCATCGGCTTATCCCGAATACGCGAGCACCGATGAGGTGGATCGATGGTGGTCTGAACTGGAGTCGACTGCACTGCTGCAGTTTCACAACGACGGAGTTCCAACCGAACAGGCCACGATGTATGGGTTTCTGGTCCTCGAGTGGCTGGTGATCTCACTTCACCTTGCCCGACGAGGACGTGGGCGCGTTCTGGCACCCGAGACCCGTGGGCGTATCCAATCCGCGGCGGGCTTCCTCGCTGCCATCACCGACGCCGCCGGCAACGCTGTCCGCTTCGGCGACGACGACGACTCTCGATTGATGACGGCGGCTCGGCCACCCGAAGACCTACCGAGAACGATTCTCGATTCTGTGGCGTCGGCGCTCGACGCTCCCAGCCCTTCTCCTGGTTCGGGACTGTCAACCTTCGCCGACGGAGGCTACACCGTGTGGCGCTCAGGGTCGGCGGCCGACGAAGTCTTGTGGGTCCTGGATCACGGGCCGCTCGGCATGGGCCATCTAGCAGCACACGCCCATGCCGACACTCTCGCCGTATACCTTCACCTCGGCGGCCGGCCCGTGCTCGTCGACGCAGGAACATATCTGTACCACTCACCGGGCGGGTGGCGGGATCGGCTGCGCCGGACAGCTGAACACAACTCAGTGGCAATCGGAGTAGAAGACTCCAGCGTGATGGCCGGCCCCTTCAACTGGAGGCGTGGCTCGCAAGCCCGCGGGCGGCTCACTCGGACGAGGTGCTGCGCGAGCCAATGGTCGGTTGCTGCGCAGCATCGCGGCTACGTCAAGCGCTATGGCGTCGTGCACCGGCGCGTACTCGAAGGGATGGACCGGTACTCGTTCCGGCTGACCGACCAGCTGGAGAACGGCAGCGCCGAAGTGAACTTCCGCTGGTCGCTCCTCGTGGCTCCCGAACTTGATGTCGTCCGAACGGCCGACGGGTGGATGCTCTTGGCGGACGGGACCGATCTGTTGAAGCTGACCGTTCCGGCAGAGTGGCAGGCGTCCGCACGAGTGGAACAGGCCTGGTGCAGTCCGGATTTCGGACGGCTAGAGCCGACATGCCGGTTGGTGATCGAAGGAAATGTGATTGGGGAAACTTCCATTTCGGTCACCCTGATGGCACTCACTGGCGAGCAGCGGGTCTGAACGATTCGAAGGGGGAAATATGAGAATAACAATTGTCGGGCTCGGCTATGTGGGTTCAGTAACGGGGGCATGTCTGGCTGGTGCCGGTCACGAAGTCACTTTCGTCGAGGTAAACCCTCTGAAAGTGGCACAACTGAACGCCGGCAGAAGCCCGGTACTCGAAGACGGGCTGCCGGAACTCATTGCTCAATGTCATGCCGCGGGTAACCTGCGTGCAACCGTCGACCTCGTTGACGGGCTCGAGCGGGCGGATGCCGTCATCATCTGCGTCGGTACACCGACCGGGGGCAACGGGGACGTGCGCCTGAGCGATCTCGAGCGAGTTTGCTGCCAAATCGGCTCGGCCCTGTCCCGGCGCGAAGATTGGCTGCTGGTGGTCGTTACCTCGACGATTCCGCCAGGGACGACCGAGGACCTTATCATTCCGATTCTCGAGAAGGAGTCGGGTAAGAGCTGCCGGACAGAATTCGGAGTGGTTTTCTCGCCCGAGTTCCTCCGTGAAGGGTCGGCGCTGGCGGACTTCCGGCATCCCGAGATCACCATCATCGGTGCGAGCGACGATCGCGCTCTCGACACCGCACGTCAGCTATATCAGCCCTTCGGAGGGCAGGTCTCGACCGTTTCCCTTCCAGTGGCGGAGACGGTCAAGCTAGCCGGTAACGCCTGGCACGCGTTGAAAGTCGTCTTCGCCAACGAAATCGGGCGGTTCTGTGAGAGCCAGAGCATCGACAGTCGAGCGGTGATGGAAATCTTCCTGCAGGACCGCCGCCTGAACGTCTCACCGGCCTACCTCAAACCGGGCTTCGCCTTCGGCGGTTCCTGCCTACCCAAGGATCTACGGACCTTGAACTACCGGGCACGGGTTCAGGGTGTCGAGCTACCGGTATTGGACAACATCCTCCGCAGCAACCGGGCGCATGTCGACCTCGCCCTCCAAAAGATCGAGGAGTACGAGGTACGGCGCGTCACGGTTCTGGGACTCGCGTTCAAGCACGGCACCGACGATCTGCGCGAGAGCCCGGTTCTCGATCTGGTGGAGAGACTGTTGGGCAAGGGATACGAGATCCGGATCCATGACGCGGGCGTCTTGCTGCCGAGCCTGGTCGGCGCCAACCGTGAGCACCTGTTGCAGACCCTGCCTCACGTCGCCGCTTACCTGGTCGATGACCTTGGCGGAAGCGATTTCCGGCGCCGAACTCATCGTCGTGGCTCAGGGCAATCCGGCTTACGCCAAGCTCGCCGAAGGCGCTCGAGCCTGGACAACGGGTCCTCGATCTCCATGGAGTCGCACGAGTGGCGGGAGCCGGCTCGACGTACCGCGGGTTGCTCTGGTGAATGCTCACCGGCCGGCGAAGGGGACCGGCGTGCTCATCTTGGTGCAGAACCTGTCCGTGCCTTTCGACCGGCGCGTCTGGCAGGAAGCGTGCGCTCTGCGCGACGCCGGCTTCGAGGTCAGCGTCATCTGTCCCAGCAGTGAGCAGCATCCAGCCATGCGGGAGCAACTCGATGGCATCCACGATTCACCGTTATCGGCCTCGTCTGGAGGCGCGGGGCTTGGCCGGGTACCTCCTCGAGTACTCGGTTGCCCTCACCTCCATGACCGTGCTGGCCTGGCGGATCGCCGTCCGTCGTCGGATCGACATCGTCCAAGCCTGCAACCCGCCGGACTTGTTGTTCCTGGTGGCCATGCCACTGGTCCTGCTGCGAGCGCGCACGGTTCATCTTCGATCACCACGATGTATCCCCGGAACTGTTGATGGCCAAGGGTCATGCTTCCGACAGTTCGGTCGTGCGGCTGTCAAGGATCCTGGAGCGGCTGACCTTCGGATGTGCGGTCGGCAAGCATCGCCACCAACGAGAGCTATCGCGACATCGCGGTAGATCGTGGCGGGATGTCGACCGGAGGACGTCTTCGTCGTCCGATCCGGCCCGGCCGCGGGGTTTCGATCCGGTTGCTCCCGATCCCGACCTGAAGCGGGGCCGGCGCTACCTGGTCGGCTATGTCGGCGTCATGGGCATCCAAGAAGGCATCGACCTGCTGCTCGAGGCGATTCGGCTGATCGTCACCGTGCACGGACGCGACGACGTCGTTTTCGCACTGGCGGGCAGGTGGTCCCGAGGCCAGAAGGCTCAAAGCAAAGAGTGAAGCGATGGGCCTCTCCGAGTATGTACATTTCCTCGGCCGGGTGTCCGATGTCGAACTCGTGCGCCTCCTGTCGACCGCTGACGTCGGCCGTGAATCCGGATGAGGTCAACCCCATGAACGACATCTCGACCATGAACAAGATCGTCGAGTACATGGCCGTCGGACGGCCCATCGTTCAGTTCGACACCCGCGAGGGACGGATCTCAGCCAAGAGTCGTCGCTCTACGCAGCTCCGAATGACCCGGGATCGCTCGCGGACGCAATCTGTCGCCTCCTCGATGACGCCGAGCTCAGAGCGGAGATGGGCGCGCGTGGCCGAGAGCGCTTCCAACGACGATCTCGCTTGGTCACGACAGGTCCCCCAGCTGATTGCGGCCTACAGCCGGGCGCTGAGCAAGGGCCGCCTCGACATCAACCTCAGGCGGGCCGGCTGGTGGCGGAAACCAGCGGTGAAGTCCGGTCGAAATGCCGTCGCCGCGCCGGTCTCGTTCCGAGACACGACGCATTCCTCCCAGCAGGTACCGAATCGGTGACAAAGCAGGTACCGCTTCGCGTGGTTGTCGTCGGCCCGCCGCTGACGGCCAGCGGAGGCATCGGGCGTGTGATGTCATACGCGCTCGAAGCCCTCGGAAATGCAGATCTTCAGATCCGAGTCCTCGACACCCGCGGCTTGAACTCGAGTCCCTGGCTGTCAGTTCTGCCTTTGCTGCGCTCCTGCGCGACTCTCGTCTGGCTTGCCGTCCGCGGCCGTGTCGACGTCGCGCACGTCAACATCTCCTCCCACGGCAGCGCTCTGCGAAAGGGGGTCGTCGTTCGGGTCTGCCACCTCGCACGGATCCCCATCGTCCTGCACCTACACGCCAGCAGCTTCCCCGAGTTTTTCGCACCTTTGCCTCAATGGGCGCAACGTTGGGTTCGCAGTACTTTCGTGCGGGCGGCGCGGGTCATCGTGCTGGCCCAGTTCTGGCGCAGGTACGCCACTGAGGTGCTCGGCGTACCGCCCGATCGCGTGACCGTCATCCCCAACGCAACGCCCGGTGCCGCCGCCAACATCTCAAGCCGCTTCGCCGGCGAGACGATGCACCTGGTGTTTGTCGGGCGGCTCGGGGAACGCAAGGGACTTCCCGAGCTCCTCAGTGCCTTGAGCGACCCCCGCTTGCGGGATGGCGCCTGGCGGGCCACCATCGCCGGGGACGGCGACGTCGAAGGTTTCAGGTTTCGGGCAGCCGAACTGGGCATCGCGGATCGGGTCACCTTCGTGGGCTGGATCGAGACGCTGGAAGTTGGCCAACTCCTCGCCCAAGCCCACGTTCTGGTGTTGCCGTCCCACGCTGAAGGTCTTCCGATGTCGGTGCTCGAAAGCTTTGCGGCAGGGGTCCCGGTCGTTTGCACACCGGTCGGCGGACTTGCTGAAATCATTTCGGACGGGCTCAACGGCCTCCTCGTCTCCCCAGGAGACGCCGGAGGGCTTGCCGACGCAATTCTCCGGCTGCTGCAGGATGAGCCGCTACGAGGACGCCTGGCGGCCGCGGCGCGGGCCACGTGGCGGCGAGACCACTCGATCGACCAATACGCACGCCGACTGGTGGTCGAATGGGGCCAGGCGGCGAGCCGAGGCACGGTCACCGCGAGCGGATCCGGGCGCATGTCGGCAGTCGGGAGCCGGTGATGTGCGGCGTTGTCGGTATGCGTCGATTCGACGCACAAGCACCCGACGCGGCGCTCCTTCGCGAGATGGCCGCCACGCTCACGCATCGGGGCCCCGACGGTGAGGGATATCTCGTCCGCGGCAGCGTCGGCCTTGCTCACCGGCGGCTGTCCATTATCGATCTTGAACACTCCCGGCAGCCCATGAGTAGTCCCGATGATCGGCTGCACCTGTGCTTCAACGGAGAAATTCTGAACTATCGGCAGCTTCGAGCCGAGACGCCATATCCCTACCGGACGAAGGGAGACACCGAGGCGCTCTTGGCTCTGCATGCGACGCAAGGGCCGGCCGGTGTCGAGCGGCTGATGGGGCAGTTCGCCTACGCACTGTACGACGAGAACACCGACGAGTTGTGGCTCCACCGAGATCGACTCGGAATTCTTCCGCTGTACTACTACGCCGACCGCAAGGTCTTTCTGTTCGCCAGCGAGATGAAGGCTTTGGTGCGTGGCCTCGGGAGGGTACCCGCTCTCGACACCGCCAGCGTGTCCGACTACCTGGCCCGACGCAGCGTTCCTGCTCCGTGGACTCTTCTCGAGGGAGTACGCAAGCTCGAGCCAGGTACTTCGCTGCGAGTCGACGCTGAGGGCGTCACCACCTCACGACGCTACTGGACGATCCCATTGGACAATCGTCTGCGCGGAACCGATGATCAAGCGCTCGCGGCGGTGGGGAGCGCTCTGGATGCCGCGGTCGACCGATGTCTCGTCGCCGACGTCCCGGTGGGTGCCTATCTGAGCGGCGGCCTTGACAGCAGCCTGATTGTCGCTCTGGCGCGGACGAAGGTCGCGGGACCGGTGCAGACATTCTCGGCCGGGTTCGGCGACAGCAGATTCGACGAGCTGCCCTATGCGCGCCAGGTCAGCGAAGTCCTCGGGACGGTCCATCGGGAGGTGATGGTCGGGGCTCAGGACTTCCTTGACCTGTGGGAACCGCTGACCTGGCATCGTGACGCTCCGATCTCCGAGGCATCGGACGTCGCGGTCTACCGGCTCGCTGAGCTGGCCAGCGAGCACGTCAAAGTGGTGTTGTCGGGCGAGGGTAGCGACGAACTCTTCGCCGGCTACCCCAAGCACCGGTTCGCCGGGGTGACCGCGGCGGCTGGTGTGGTTCCTCACAGCCTTCGACGCGTGCTGTTGTCCTCCGCCGAGCGGAGGCTTCCGGTTTCGCTCTCTCGTGCGCGAATCGCGATGCGAGCCATGACCGAACGGACCGAGGAGGAGCGAATGGAGGCGTGGTTCGCGCCGTTCGTGTCCTCGGAACGCGCCGCCCTGCTGGGCGGAACCTACGATCACCACCGCTACCGGCCATGGCCCCCGACGACCGACGCGTTGACCCGGATGCTCGCCGCCGATGTCGCGGGATGGCTTCCGGACAACCTGCTCGAGCGAGGCGACCGGATGTCGATGGCGGCATCGGTCGAACTGCGTCCACCCTTCCTGGACGTCGATGTCGTCGACCTCGCATTCTCTCTGCCGTCGCGACTCAAGGTGCGACACGGGATCGGGAAGTGGATCGTCCGCCAGGTGGCTCGGCCCCTACTGCCACGACAGATCATCGAGCGACCGAAGGTTGGCTTCCGTGTCCCGTTGGACGCCTGGTTTCGGTCAAGCCTGCGCAACGTGGCGCGGGATCGGCTTACGAGTCGGGACTCTCTGGCCGCCGAAATCTTCGACCGCCGCGCGGTTCAGCAGCTCTTGGACGACCATGAGTCGGGGCGCAGGAACGAAGAGCTGCGGATCTGGACGCTACTGTCCTTGGAGACGTGGAACACCGTTTGCCGGGGGCAGAGCGCAGCCGAACGGGAGGCCGTGACGGCCGGCCGCGCCCCGCGATCAAGGGGGCCTGATGAGCAGCGCTGAAGGGCTCGTCCTCGACGCTCCCGACCCGGTCGACGGTAACGCGGGCCGGAGTGCGAACCAGTTCCCGGTCATCCTAGCCGTGGGTCTCGCCCTCCTGACGGCAATTTCCATCGTCCCGGACAAACTGCAGGCCTTGGACGTGGTCTGCCTTATGGCTCTGCCGTTGATCGCATCCCAAGTGAAGCAGTACGGCGCCGTCCGCCTCTTGGTTCTCAGCCTGATTGCCTGGTTGGCCGGTCAACTGCTGTCGGACCAGGTGAACGGACTCGGCGTACAAACAAGCATTCAACTCCTCACTGCGGCAGCGATCCTGGCGATCGTGCCCATGCTCATCTTCCTGGCTCGGGGCGACTTCCGCCGCATGCGCTGTCTCATCATCGGTGTGGCCGCTGGTCAGGTGATCTTGGAGGTCACGCTCTACGGCCCCATCTCCTGGCCCGAGAGCTGGAAGTTCGGACTCAATGCTCCGGTCTCCATCGCCCTACTGGCGCTCACCGACCTCAGCTGGCGGCGAGGTCGTCGGGCGCCCTCGTTCATCGCCCTCGGCCTGATCTGCGTCCTCGGCGTCGCTACGGATCATCGACATCTGGCAGGCATTGCCGTTCTCACGGTCATCCTGCTTCTGCTGTTCCGGGGCGGGCGGCAGCGACACCCCCGAACAATCTCGGTGTTGGCCGGCGTGACGCTGCTTCTCGCCGCCTTGAGCGGTGCCTTCATCCAAGCGGCCGAGTCAGGGGTGTTGGGCGAGAGATCGGGAGGTCAGGTCGAGCAGTACGGCAGCAGCCCACAGACAATCCTGGTGAACGTGCGCCCCGAGCCCTTCCAGGAGTACTACCTCTTCACGCAACGCCCGCTCCTCGGCTGGGGGTCTCATCCGAGTCTCGATTCCGAGGCATATCTGGGATCCAAACAGTTCCTACGGAGCCTTGGCGTGGTTCGGGAAGACCTCGACGATCTGTGGCTCAATACAGACGTTCCAGGAGTCCCGGCCCACTCCCAGATGATGGACAGCCTCGCTCGCGCTGGTCTGCTTGCCGCCCCCTTCTGGCTGCTGCTCCTCGGGCTGGCGATGGTGTCCGGCGCGCGAGCAATCAGGTTGAGGTCGAGCCCGCTGCTCGTGCTCTGGACCATCTTGGTCATGTGGGATGCGATTTTTTCTCCGCTGACGGGGCACTCCCATATCGAGATAGCGGCATATCTCGCTCTGGCGATCTCCAGCCTTGGTCAGCGTTCCGAATCCGGCACTCGCGATGCCTGAGCATCCCAGGCACATCGCCGTGGTCATTCCGTCGTTGACCCGGGCCGGCGCCGAGCAGGTGGCCGAGACTCTCGCTCGCGAATTCGTTCGGACAACAAGGGTGACCGTGGTAACCATGGAGCCGCGAATACCGGCCCGTGAACTCACGGCCTTACCCGTCCTGCCCTGGGCGGATCGGGTACCGCTCGGGTGTCGGCATGTTCATCTGCCGTCCTTGAGCTCAGGAATGTCCCGCTTGGCGCCACTAGTGATCCGATTCGCCACCCTTGCTCGACGCGAAGGATTCGACGCCGTCTATTCGTTTCTCACCTGGACCAACATCGTGGTCGCGGCGGCCCGGCTCTGCGGAGGGCGGTATCTGCACATCGCCAGTGAGCACGCGATGGCACAGAGCCTGCGAACCGACGGGAGTCGCCTGGCGGTGCTCGCCAGAACGCTTCCCCTCGTCTACCGCCTACCGGACTGGATCGTCGTCGTCTCCGATGAGGCCCGCCGCAGCTTGCTGGCGGCCGGGGTTCTGCCGCGACCAGAGCGGGCCGTGACCATTCCGAACCCGGTTGACGGCGTCCGGATCAGGAACCTGGCCGACGCAACCCTCCAGGTTCCCGTCCAGACCGCCGGGCGGCATCTCGTCGCGTGCGTGGCAAGGCTGCACCCGCAGAAGGACCACGCCACCCTGCTGCGGGCCATGGTCAGCCTTCCCTCGCATTACGCTCTCGTTCTGGCCGGGGACGGGGCTCTTCGCGAGGAATTGACCCGCACGGTCGCTCGCCTTGGTCTCACCGATCGCGTGACGTTCGTGGGCGCCGTTTCGAATCCCTATCCCCTGATGCGACGCGCCGCGGTGATCGTCCTACCTTCCCGCGAGGAAGGGTTCGGACTGGTGGCCGCCGAGGCCGCCGTGCTGGGCGTGCCCTTCATCGGATCCGACGTCGGGGGACTCGGCGAGCTGTGCCGCACCCTGGGTCACCGGACGTTTCCGGTCGGGGATCCCGAAGCCTTGGCCCGTCAGATCCTGGATTCGGCATCAGCTGCCCAGGTCAACTACGTCGCTGCAGACGTAGTTGAGCGCCTCCTCGACCCGACGGTGGTAGCGGCCCAGTACCTGCGCCTCGCTGTGCCGGGTCGGCGGAGAAGTCGCGAGACGCCACTTGCGGGACACACCAGGTGATCGGCAAGAGGCCGCACGCGACTCTCATCCGCTTACGGATTGAGGCTGACGCCGGATGAAGATGCTGAAACGTCTGCTGGCCAGCCCCCTCGTCCATGTCGTGGGGGTGCGAGCGATCACGTTTCCGATCACGGTCGTCTGCAGCCTGCTCTGGCTCCGCTTGGTGATCGGCGAGCTGGGACCCAGAGAGTACGCGTTCGCGGCCTTGATCATCGGTCTCCAATTTCTCTTGGGGTTTCTCGACTTCGGCACCGGCGCCAACGTGCTGGAAGCTTCTGGTGAGTTCAGAGTGCGTGCCGACGTCGCTGCCCTCGGACGGGTGCTCGGCGCGGCCTGGCGAACGATCATCATCGGCAATCTCCTGGTGCTCCTGGGCGCTCTCGGGCTGTACGTGGCCGGACTGTGGGGGCCCATTCTCGGATTCCCGGATCGTTCGCAAACCGGCGGTCTGGCCGTTCTGGGCATCTTGGCGGTGAACGCCCTGGTTCGCCCTCTTTCGTTGTCGACTTCTCTCGTTGCCGGTCTCGGCCGTCCGGCGATCGCAACCTGGGCCCAGGCACTGACGAGCGTGGCCTCGCTCGCGATGGTGGCGATTCTCGTGGCCGTCGACGCACCGACCGTCTTCGTCCCGATGACTCCGATCGCAGGCCAGCTCGTCGCGTATTCGGTGCCGTTCATCTTGTCGATCAGGATCGTCCCGGGACTGATGAATGCGGCCGGTCGCGGGATGAGACGTGGCTCGGTGTCCGGTCGAAGTCTGCGCCGCCTCGCCGTGCCGATGTTGTTGATCCAGATCATCGGACCGCTCAACGACCAACTCGACCGATTGGTTCTCAGCCACGTCAGCACCATCGAGGCGTTGGCGGTCTTCTCCCTCGGCACTCAACTCCTGACCAGTGCCGAGTCTTTCCTGACTGCACTCATTCCTGCGCTGTGGGCGGAGTTCGCCGAGCTGAGAACCCGGGGTGGTCCTCCTGCGGCGGTGGCCCGTTCCCTTACCTACATCAAGCGTCTGTGGTTCCTGGCCGTCGTTCTGGGCGCAGCCTTCAGCGTCGTCACTTACCTGCTCGCTCCATGGATTTCGGGTGGGCGACTGGAACTCCCGTTGCCATTCTGCGTTGCGTTGGGCGCCGCCCTCCCTCTGGCGACAATCGGTATGCTCCTCGGGCTGGGGTTGACCGACCCTCGCAGCCTGCGTGTTCAGCCCATCGTGCTGGGTTTCACAACCGCCATCAACCTTGCGCTGACGGTGATGCTGGCGGCGCGGCTGGGAGCCATCGGACCGGTCCTGGCCTCGCTCGTAGCGTCGGTGATCAATCTGTTCCTGCTCAGCCTCCTGGCGCGGCGCCGACTCCGTGAAGCGGCTCCGCCAGCCGAGGCCCTGGAATTCGGCTCGACCGACTCCGTCGCGTCCCGCGGTGAGATCTAGCGGGTTGGCTGCCGTGCCGTTACGGATCGCGGTGCCAGTCCTCGATGAGCACCCATCGAGCTACGTCGTCCGGGATTTCGTTTCGGCGCTCGTACGGCAAGGTGTAGAACCTGTTCAGCTTCGCCGCCGGGTCGGATCGCTGCTGGCACGCTCCCGGCTACCTCTTCCCCGGCACACTTCGAACCTCATCATCGTGCCTTTGATGGGGCCCCGATTCGACGTCTTGGCGGCGTCGAGCTTGCACGGTATCCCCGTACCCTTCTGCTGGGACGTTTGGGAGCCAGGTTGGAGCGCCTGGGTGAAGGGTCTCGCGCGGGCGAATCCACCGCTGGTCATCACCACCGCCCGAAGGAGTGCAGAGCATCTTCAAGCAGCTCTGATGTGTTCCCGAGTCGAACACCTGCCGGAGGCGATTGACATCGCCAAGTACAGTCCCGGAAGTTCCCTGCCGAGTCGTTCGATAGATGTGCTGGAACTTGGCAGGCGTCACCCGAGTTGGCACGAAGCGGTACAGACCGCCGCGCGAGACCAAGGCGTCACGCACTTTTACGAGCGGGTGCCGGGAGAGCTGGTCTTTTCCGCTGAGACGAGTCTGAGTTCAGGTCTGACCCAGAGCAAGATTTCCGTGTGTTTCCCGTCGAACGTCACGCATCCGGACCGATCCGGCTCCGTGTCTACCCTGACCAGCCGATATTTGGAGAGCATGGCCTCCCGGTGCCTGGTGCTAGGCGAGAGCCCGCCCGAACTCCGCGACCTGCTCGGGTTCGACCCGGTGGTAAGGGCCGACATGTCAGAGCCCTGGCGGCAACTGGACTCCATTTTGGCAACCATCGATACCTACCAACCCCAGGTCGACCGGGCTCACGAGCAGATTCAATCAGTCGGCACGTGGAATTTCCGGATACGACAATTGCTGGACCTGATCCAGTCGCTGTAGCAGGAATATCGCGGTATCCACCCGGAGATGAGTCCAGGGACGTGGTGTACGACCTGAACCGCTAGACCAGCGTGTCGTAGCTGATGACGACGGCCACCGCAGTGATCCTTCGTAGAACCGCCAAGCTCTGCCGAAGGAGAGATCACCACGATGACCGCCAACCCCAACCCTATTGATGTGCCTGCTGTCCTGGACCAGTTGCAGCAGGCTGAGCCGGATGTGCTGCGGTCGATGCTGACCGCGTTTGTGCAGGCGTTGATGAGCGCCGATGCCGACGCCGCGTGTGGCGCGGAGTTCGGCGCCCGGAGTCCGGATCGGACCAACCGGCGCAACGGCTACCGGCCGCGGGAGTGGGACACCCGCGCCGGCACGATCGAGCTGGCGATCCCGAAGCTGCGGGAGGGTTCCTACTTTCCGGATTGGCTGCTCGAGCGCCGCCGGCGAGCCGAACGGGCCCTGATCTCGGTGGTCGCCACCAGCTATCTGCTGGGGGTGTCGACGCGGCGGATGGAGAAGCTGGTCGAGCAGCTCGGCATCACCGGATTGTCGAAGTCCCAGGTCTCGATCATGGCCAAGGATTTGGACGCCCAGGTGGAGGCGTTTCGGACCCGGCCGTTGGACGCCGGCCCGTACACGTTCCTCGCCGCGGACGCGTTGACGATGAAGGTGCGGGAGGCCGGCCGGGTGGTCAACGTGGCCTGTCTGGTCGCGACCGGGGTCAACGCCGACGGGCATCGGGAGATCCTCGGCCTGGACGTGTGCTCGGTGGAGTCCCACGCCGGCTGGCTCACCTTCTTCCGCGGCCTCACCGCCCGGGGCCTGTCCGGGGTGTCTCTTGGTGACCTCTGATGCTCACCCCGGGCTGGTCGCCGCCGTCGCCGCCACCCTGCCCGGAGCAGCGTGGCAGCGCTGCCGGACCCACTACGCGGCGAACCTGATGCAGGTCACCCCGAAGAGCTCATGGGGATGGGTCAAGGCGTTGCTGCACAGGGTCTACGACCAGCCCGACGCCGACGCCGTGCACGCCCAGTTCGACCGGATCGTCGACGCCCTCGCCGACAAACTTCCCGCGGTCGCGGCCCATCTGGAGGAGGCCAGGGCTGACATCTTGGCGTTCACCGGCTACCCGAAGGATCTGTGGCGGCAGATCTGGTCCAACAACCCCAACGAGCGGCTGAACCGGGAAATCCGCCGCCGCACCGACGTCGTCGGCATCTTCCCCGACCGCGGCGCGATCATCCGTCTGGTCGGCGCCGTACTCGCCGAACAACACGACGAATGGGCCGAAGGACGGCGCTACCTCGGCCTCGAGGTTCTGGCCAAGAGCCGACTCACCAAGATCACCACCGACAACCCGGAAAGCGAGGTCATGACACCCGCCGCACTCACCGCCTAAAGTGCCACCAACGGATCACACGGTGACGTCTTCATCCACCACATCCCTGGGGACCACCAGTGCGTAATCTCAGCTCCTCGTCACAGCGCAACGAGGCCTCCACGGACGTGTGCGCCACAACTTGGCTGCGTGGGGCGTCAGTTGCGTTATCACTCGGCCCGAGCGGGTCAGTCCTAGGAGCACGTCGCCTACCCGACGGGTGTCGGGGTAGAGCCTCGCCGAGTTGCTGGGCTCTCGATCGGTACATGAATCAAGCCACTTCAGCGCCCGGTCGCCGTGGAAAGCCTGCAGCACCTCCAACTCGAGCTGCACGCCCGGTGAGTACTTCCCCAGCTTCTCGTCGTAGGTGGTTTTCAGGTGAAACACCGTGTCACCCTGGCGAACATGACACTGTTGGGCAGCAACGGCGGCACCAGCCTTCAACTGCCAAATCTCGAGGCGGCCAGCATCAGCGAGACGCCGACAGGCTTCGTGCCAGAAAGCAGCGTGATTCCGATCGCATGCCAATGCGGTTCCAGCCCGCCCTTTCCAGCCAGCGGTCTCCATCTCGAGGAACGACTGGATGCCGGCCTCCACGGCCCCAGCATCCGCAAGTCTTGCGATGTCTTCGCAGATTACGGGCCCATGATCGCGCATTAGCTTGCGGCGTCGACGGCGCAGTCCCTTGGCTGATCGAGCCGATACTGAATCAGCCAAGTAGGTATCGAGCTTGCGTCTCTTCACAACCGGACGGTTCCACACGTCTGTTGGCTGAACCCAGGTTGCGGAGAGTTCATGCGCGGCCGCACGAAACGCTCGGGCGACCGGCCCGTCAAGGTACAGCTGCTCAAGCGTGAGCCACCCCGGCAAGGCACTTCGAGACAGCGCTTCAAGAAGAACGGCGGGCGCGACCTCAAGGCTGTCGGGAGCCACCAGAGGTGTGCCCAGGTAGCGGTGGGTGTGGTGCCAGGTCGTCAAGGTGTCGAACGGAATGATGCGGTAGCGACCTCGGACGACCGGCACAGCCAGGACGAGATTCGGTCCGCGCCGGACGACGGCAAGCTGCACGTCCTCTCCATGTGGAAGCCACTTGGCGGCGGGTAGAAGGAACTCTGGCGAGAAAAACGGGTTCGGCTCGGCAGCGCGCTCAGACAGATCGGCCCAGTCGACCATCAAGCTGTTGTCAATGTCGGACAGCGGCAGTATTTGCGTCGACCAGCACGCCGTGTCCGGCGCCCGGCTCAACTCATCGGCCTATCGAGACCCGAGAGGCCGGAACTCACGCGGCTTCTGCTCGCTACCTGGCTCGAGGCGACATCGGAGGCCATGTTCACTGCGGTCACCGCGACTGGCCAGAGGTAACCATGGACGAAGTCTAGTGCCGCCGAGGCCGCAGAGCTGCGGTTGGGCATCGCGAAAGTCTTCACTCAACCGGGCACCCGACCACAACCGCAGCAGCAGGAGCGAACGATCCTGCCACGGGTTGAGCCGGCAGTGCTGGATGATAGGAATTTGGTTGATCAGCCCCCCGGCATCCGAAGGACGCATACCAAAACGGCTGCCCCCCCCCGCGCAGTCAGCAGGTTACCGATCGCATCGTCAACGAGCGCCGATCATTTCGCTCGTTCGAGCCAGATTTCCCGCCAATACATGAGCTCCCCGCGGGGGCAGTCCCCCGGCTGATCGACGCATACACATTCCATGTCACGGGCGCTCATCTTGCCGCGCATGTTATGGATGGTCACCGTGTTGCTGACCTTCCGCATCTCACCGGTTCGCTCATTGATCAGTCGGTCGACGCGATTCCGAACCTCCGCTTGAGCACCGCATGATCTGGTCGCCTCGTAGCAGACCTTCAGACCACGGTTGCTCCGGTTGTGATCAAGAGTCGCTACCATCTCCGGCCGACTCTTTATGCGGACTGGTTCGCCGGGTTTGAGATCCAGCGACACGACAGGCGTTCGCTTGTTGGGTCCGCGAAGCCACTGGTCACCGTGCAGGCGACGCAGCAGCCGTTGCCACAGCCAAAGGACCGTCAGCTTCAGGATCTCCGGTAAGGAGCGATCCCTGTTGCGGATCTCTCGGGCGAAGATCCGTAGCTTCCACAAGCCTCTCACGCTTTTGGGAAAAGCCTCGGTCGCTTGGCTGAGCTGAGTGGATTGGCAGAAGTAGTGGGTCTCATCGACCTTGGTCTTCAAGCGAGACGACAGCGGGTCAGCTGCGACTCTCGTCGTCGATACCGCACTCGCAACCGAATCGATCGGTCGCAACCAAGACTCCTTCCAAAAGATCTTGCAGCCGCGCTTGCATTCGTCGTGACCGCCGCCGTCACATCGCGGCCCCTCCAAGAAGACCACGTCGTCTGCAGCGAAACGGCGATCGCCCTGAACGGGCGGTTCGACGTCCACGCAGGTTTTCTCGACTCGGCGTTCGACGCGAAACGGCCTACCGCACCAGTCCAGCATCTCAGGCATGAACGGCAAGCCATCGAGCGTGCCGTCGGCATCGAGTGTTGGGTAGATCTCCTCGAAAGAACGCACGATCACCGCGTCGCCAGATAGGAGTTTGTGATGTTTCATGAATTAATCCCCAGAACCCCGCACCGCCCTCGAACGAGCGACCCTTATGGACATTACGCGAACAGCGGCGGATCAGCAGGAAAACTGAGGGACGGGCTGGTCTGAGCCTTCGAGCTGCAGGCCGCTAGCCGTCGCTCCCGCTCTCGGCCGGGCGATCGCGGCCCAAGACGCGCCCGACTCCCGACCGGATCCGTTGCTTGACCTCCGGCGGGGTCCGTCTGACCGCGAACTGGCGGAGTCGGCTGGGCAGCTGGATCGCCCGCACGTAGGGGTAGCGCCGCCCGACCGGGAGCAGGTCGAGCCAGTCAAGCCGGTCCTCACCCGTGGCGAGCCGGTATTTGTAATCCTGCGCGCCCGGTCCGAAGGAGACCCGGTGGTAGCCCTTCGCCGCCGCATGCCGGACGGCCTCCACGAGCAGCAGAAGGGACAGTGACAGGGCCGCCCACTCCTCGTCAAAGCCACCGAGCCAGTAGTGCAACTCGTGGCCTGCGCCGACGAACAAGGCTGACGCGACGGCCGTCCCATCCACCTGGGCGGTCCAGATCTGCATTCGGTCAGGCCCGAGCTCGACGCTCGCCTGCTCCAACATTTCCAGGACACCGGGCCGCAGAGCCTGCGACCCACCGCGGGATGACCAACGACTCAGGTGCAGTCGTTGGAAGTCTCGGAGCGCGTCGATCATCTCCGCCTCGGAGTCCGCCGGGACGAAGCAGCCGCCACGGCGGACGAACTCCCGGCTCCGACTGCGCGCCTGCTGTCGAAAGTTCCGGCTCTTGCCCGCGAACCACTCGTCATAGCCACCCGGCGGTATATCCACCAGGGGCGCTTGCATGGTCGAGACGGGGACTAGTCGGGCAGGGGGACCGGGCCACGCCTGCTGCAGAAGGCGCGGCCACGGGCTGTCCTGGGGAACGCCCGTGAGGGCGAGCACATCGAGTCCATTCCGCGCCCTTGCGCTGGAAACGGTCGCCGCGGCCACCTCATGCTGCAGGCGGTGGAACGCGAGTGGTTCTGAGTACGACGAGGTGTCGTGACCGAGGAGGTGCCCGGTGCCGATTCCCCACCGATCGCGCGTCAGACACAAGGGCAGGAGACCGACGAGTTGATCTCCCTGCCAGACAGCGATCGAGTGGAGCCTGCTTCCTTCGGGCCGAACATGGTCCCACCAGGAGAGCATCCAACCGGGCGCGCAATAGGGTCGCGACGAGCTGACCGCGAGCGTGTCCCAGGACGCGGAGAGCGCCTGCAACTCTGACCGGCATTCAATGACCGACGTCGTCACTTCGCCGGGCAACGCCGTCATCCGGCGCGCTGGTCGTCGGTCATTGCCTCAACGTCCCCTCAGCAGAAGCTTGGCGACGAACCGCAGTCCCCAGTCCTGCTCCATCACTCCGACGCGCGGACTGGCCAGGTGGAGAGGTACTCCGGCCACCCGCCAGACCGCGCACGCGTAGGAGTAGCCCGCATCCCGCACCGCGTCGACCGCCCTCACGTCAACCGAGCCATACGGATAACAGAAAGAGCGTGGTGCTTGACCCGTGATTTCCGCGAGCGCTGTCCGGCTTCCGAAGACCTCGTGCCGGAGTTGATCGATGTCCAGATCACTGAGGCGGGCATGGGTCAGGCTATGGGCTCCAACCTCCCAGTCGCGAGCTGCGAGATCCCGCAGTTCCGCCGCATTCATAAGGCGGCGCCGAGGCGGCGGGTCCCAGACATTCTCACCTCCGAGAAGACTCGGCACCGCGAAGATGGTTGCCGTGAAACCGTGCTGTTCGAGTATCGGGACCGCCGATGACAAGACCTCCGAATAGCCGTCGTCAAAGGTCAGACCCACTAGTCCATGAGCCTCGCGGCGCGCCACGGCGTCGCCCAGCTGTCCGAGAGAAACACCTCGCAAGCCGAGTAACGACAGAGCTTTCATTTGCTGCGCGAAGCGCTCCGTTGAGACGAACAGACCGAACGGGTCTTCACCGACCCGCCCGACCCCGTGGTACATCAACACCGGGGGCCGCCCCGCCAGCCGAGTAACAGCCCTACCCCGGCGGGTGCGCTCCCTCATACCGGGACAAGGCGCCGCCTTCCCTGGATCCCTGAACGGCACGGAACTCCTCAGAAATTGCAGCGGTTATAGGACTCAACGTAATAGAGACTTGTTCCTAGGATCGCGGTGTTCAACAAATTGGCGACGGCGAATTGGCAACGGCGAATTGGCGGTGAGTCAACACTAGCTCGGTCGGATCACGAGTCGATTCGGACAAGGCGGCCGGACCGCTCATCGTCGAGGAGCTTCACATCCGCGTCGACCATGATCTTGACCAGATCAGGCGTCCGCACCTTTGGCTCCCATCCGAGCTCTCGCCTGGCCTTCGAGTAGTCACCGATCAGCGCGTCCACCTCGCTGGGCCGTTCATAGCGTTCGTCGTGCTCGACGTATTTCTCCCAGTCGAGATCGACGTGGTCGAACGCCATCCGCACGAAGTCGCGGACCGAGTACGCGGTGTTGGTGGCGAGCACGTAATCCTGGGGTTCCGCGACCTGCATCATCCTCCACATGCCCTCGACGAACTCGGGGGCGAAACCCCAGTCGCGGACGGCGTCCAGGTTACCCATGAAGAGCTTGTCTTGGATGCCCGCCTGGATGCGGGCGACCGCACGGGTCACTTTGCGCGTGACGAAGGTGGCACCTCGGCGAGGTGACTCGTGGTTGAAGAGAATGCCGTTGACGGCGAAGATGCCGTAGGCCTCGCGGTAGTTCCGGGTCGCCCAATAGGCGTAGACCTTCGCGACGCCGTAGGGGCTGCGCGGATGGAACGGTGTCTCCTCGACCTGCGGAGGAGGTGGTCGCCCCGAACATCTCTGACGACGACGCCTGATAGATCTTGGTTCGCACACGAGCTGCACGGACGGCTTCGAGCAGTCGCATCGCGGCAACCCCGGTGACGTCGCCGGTGAACACCGGCTGATCGAACGAGACGCGCACGTGCGACTGCGCGCCCAGGTTGTAGACCTCGTCGGGGTTGACCTCGCGCAGCAGGTTGATCAGCGTGACACCGTCGGAGAGGTCGCCGTAGTGGAGGAAGAGCTTCCGATTGCTGGCGTGAGGATCTTGGTAGATCCCGTCCAGGCGCTCGGTGTTGAAGGTCGACGCTCGCCGGATCAGGCCATGGACCTCGTAGCCCTTGCCGAGCAGAAGCTCCGCCAGGTACGAGCCGTCCTGTCCCGTTATCCCGGTGATCAAAGCCGATTTCGCCACGGAAACCTCCCTCTTCACCACGACCCGATCACCACGGGTCCCACTGCGGCTAGCCTAAGGGCTGCAAGTCGCGAAAGGACGGTATATGCCCACCACACCTCTCGATAGGGCTGCTTCCACCTACGTCGCAGGACACGGCGGACTGGTCGGCGGCGCGGTTCTACGACTCCTGCAGGACGTCGGTTTCACGGCTCTGCTGACCCGGACCATCGGCCGATCTGGATCTTCGCGACCGTGACGCCACGGAGAGCTTCTTCGCCGCCGAGAGGCCAGCCACGGTCGTGATGGCTGCTGCGAAGGTTGGTGGGATCCTGGCCAACGACACCTACCCGGCCGACTTCATCTCGGACAACCTGCGGATGCAGGTCAACGTCCTCGACGCAGCTGCGCGCCATGGGACGAGCCGAGCTCCTGTTCCTGGGATCGAGCTGCATCTATCCCAAGCTGGCCCCGCAACCGATCTCGGAGGACAGCCTGCTCACTGGTCCCCTCGAGCCGACGAACGAGGCTTACGCGATCGCCAAGATCGCCGGCGTGCTCCAGGTTCAGGCCCTGCGACGGCAGTACGGAGTCCGCTACATCTCCGCGATGCCGACGAACCTCTACGGCCCCGGCGACAACTTCCATCCGAACAACTCACACGTTCTGCCTGCTCTGATCCGGCGCTTCCACGCAGCGGTGGAGGCCGGACGCGCCATCCGTCACCGTCTGGGGGACGGGTACGCCTCGACGAGAGTTCCTCCACGTCGACGATTTGGCGCGGGCGTGCCTGTTCCTGCTCGAGCAGCTATGACGAGCCGCACCCCATCAATGTCGGGGCGGGCAAGGACCTGTCGATCCGCGAACTGGCCGAGACGATCGCGGACATCGTCGGATACGAGGGCCTGATCGAATTCGACAGCAGCTTCCCTGACGGAACTCCTCGCAAGCTGCTGGACGTCCGAAAAATCAACGATCTCGGGTGGCATGCAGAAATTGGCTTCCGCGATGGTTTGCGGCAGACCTATGCCTGGTACCTGGAGCAATTGAGGACCGGCACGGTCCGGGCGGCCTGAGACGCAAGAGATACTGCCGAATATAACGCTTTGGTCACACCTCATTCACTCGAGTAAGTGAACGGTACGCTGCTTTGAGCCTGCCTGGGGAGTTAGCACCTGAGGTATCGGAGCCCTCTTGGGGCGGCAGGCACATTTTGGGGGCAGGCTGTCGAGAACGCAGCCACAACGGAGGACATCGGGGGATGGCTCAATCGTTGAAGCCTGCGCTGCAGACTCCGACACCAATGCGGGACCGAGGCCTCGGAGATGAAGTGCAGGTCGTAACCTCGGCGGCTGCCGTGGAGGCGGCGGTCTGGTCTGTCGGCGGCCTCAGGTGCCTCGACCGCTTGCACGTACTGCCGTCCGAGATCCGCTACGCCTTTGTCGACCTCGACGGGGAGGCGACGGAGCACGACGACGCCGTCCTCGACGGTCAGGAGCGCGCCCGCAGCCGGCGGTTCATCCACGCGGATGATCGTCGGCGCTTCGTTGTCTCGCACGCATCGATGCGTGTTCTGCTGGCGCGCTGCCTTGGGGTGCCCCCGGACGCGGTCCGCTACGATCGCGAGAGCAACGGAAAGCCCCGGTTGGTGCCGGGAATGGGTCCGCTGCAGTTCAGCCTGTCGCACTCCGGGTCTGTCGGTCTGCTAGCGGTGACCCGCCATCGGCAGGTCGGCGTCGACGTCGAACACGTGCGGGACATGCCCGAGGCCCTCACGATCGCCGAGCAACACTTCGCTCCGGCCGAGACGGAAGCGTTGCGATCGATGGCGCCGGCGTCTCGTCGGGCCGCATTCCTGCGGTGCTGGACGCACAAAGAGGCGGTCATCAAGGCAACCGGTGAGGGCCTGGGTCGGGCCCTCGATAGCTTCGAACTCGAGTTGACGCCCTCGACGGCGGCGCTGCGGCAATTCGACGGTGTTCCGGCCGGTCGCTCCGGCTGGTCGCTCGCGGACCTGCCGGCGCCACGAGGACATCTGGCTGCAGGTGCTTTCGCGGGCGCACCGGGCGAGCCGCCGCCACGCTGGCGGCCGTTGTTGCCTGGTCGTGGCCGAGCAGCGGGCGGCCTCCACGGTTGGTCGAAGGTGGTTCGTTGAGTACCGCCGCGCTGCACCGACTCGGAGATCGCAGGCGAGCAGTGCACAGTCGTCGTCGCCGCCACGTTCACAGCCGAATCCCTGGAAGACGCCGTGCGCTTCTGGGACGGTGAGCTCGGCTTCGGTCTCGACGTGCGCTTCGCGGGCTACAACCAGGTGTTCCAACAGCTTCTCGAGCCGGGCAGCCTTATGTCGCGCAACGTCTCGGGACTCAACGTCGTGGCGATCCGGCTGGAGGACTGGGGTCTGGGCGCCGCCGACGGAGTCCGACGATTTCGAGAAGACGGCTGAGGATTTCCTGGCGGCATGCCGCGTCGGCCGCGGAGCGCCTGCGATCACCACTGCTGGTCGTCTTCTGCCCGCCTTCGAGCGCCCTCCGGAACATCAAGACGGCGGCGGTCCGCGAGGCGGAGGCGAGCGTCGCCGGCAGGCTCGCCGCTCTGCGCGGGGTGCACGTGGTGAGCCTCGGAGGAGCTGATCGCGACCTATCGGATCGACGCCTACGACGACACCGGGGCCCTGGCGCACGGCCACGTCCCGTACCACCCGCGTTCTTCGCGGCGCTCGGTACCGAGATCGTTCGCAAGCTGCGGGCCACCAAGGCGGCGCCGCCCAAGGTTCTCGTGCTGGACGGCGACCAGACGCTGTGGAACGGGGTGGTCGGCGAGGACGGGCCGCTCGGCGTCGTCATCGATGCGCCTCGGCGGGCCCTGCAGGAGTTCGCGCTCGCGCAGCGCGCCAACGGAATGCTGCTCTGCTTGTGCAGCAAGAACACTGAGAACGACGTCCTGACCACCCTCGACCAGCATCCCGACATGCTGCTGCGACGCGAGCACTTCTCGGCGTGGAGGATCAACTGGGGCACCAAGTCGGAGAACCTGCGTTCGCTGGCCCGAGAACTCAACGTCGGCGTCGACAGCCTCGTGCTGCTCGACGACAACCCCATCGAATGCGCCGAGGTACGCGCACGCTGTCCCGAGGTCGTCGCCCTGACCCTGCCCGAGTCCCCGGACGAGTTCGCCGCGTTCCTGTCCCATGTCTGGGCCTTCGATCGGCTCGGACGGACGCAGGAGGATTCGCAGCGCGCCGCAGTTCTACGAGCAGAGTTCAGCGCGCGAGGCGCTGCGCAGCTCGTCGCTGACGTTCGCCGACTTCATCGCGAGTCTGGGCCTCGAGGTGCGACTGTTCGCGCCCGCTGCCGAGCACATCCCGCGCATCGCCCAGCTGACGCAGCGGACCAACCAGTTCAACAACACGACGATCCGCCGCACCGAGTCAGAAGTGCAGCACGGGCTCGCGGCAGGCGACTGGGAATGCCTCGCCGTCGAAGCCCGCGACCGTTTCGGCGACTACGGGCTGGTCGGCGCCGCGTTCTTCGAGACGCGGGAGCGACGCGTTGTGGGCCGAGACGGTGCTCATGAGCTGCCGTGTCCTGGGCCGCGGAGTCGAGCACCGCCTCGTCGCCAGACTCGGGGAGATCGCGGTGGCGCACGGCCTGAGCCGAGTCCGCATCCCGCTGTCCCCGACCCCCAAGAACCAGCCGATGCTCCAATTCCTGGACGAGATCGGCGCCCGTGAGCCCGGGGACACACCGATCGTCTTCTCGCTCGACGCCGCCGCGGCGGCGGAGTTGACCTACGACCCCAATCAGACCGAGAGCGAACGACATCACTCTGCCGACGGCGCACAGACGTCGCCCGTCGCAGATCACCACCTCCCGGCGTTCGGTCTGGATGCTGAACGACTCACGGCCATAGCCACGGACGCCCGTTCGGCCGACCAGATCCTGGCCCGCATGTCTGCCTCGGAACGTCGTCGCCGGCCTGACATGTCGACCCCCTACGCTGCGCCACGGAACGGGATCGAGGCGACGCTCGCCGAGCTATGGGCCGAGGCGCTCGGCCTCGACCGGGTGGGCCTCCACGACGACTTCTTCGAACTGGGGGGCAGCTCGCTTCAGGCGACAGTGCTGGTGAACCGCCTACAACAGGTTCTCGACCGGACGTTCGAGTCGATCGTCGTGTTCGACGCACCCACTCCTGCCGACCTTGCCGACCTGCTCGAGCGCCAACCCACCGCACGCCCACGGACGGCCGGGCCGAGGCTGGCCTCTCGCGGCGAACGGAAAGGGCCACTCTCCTTCGCGCAGCAGAGGTTGTGGTTTCTCGATCAGTTCAATCCCGACAGCACCGTCTACAACGAGCGGCGGGCCATCCGACTTCGCGGGTCCCTGCGCGTCGACGCACTGGAAGACGCGCTCAACGAACTCGTCGCTCGCCACGAATCCTTGCGGACCACGTTTCCGACGACCGATGGTCGCGCCGAACAGGTCGTAGCCGACCCGAGGGCCGACGTCCTTCCGATCCGCGATCTTTCCGGACTCTCGTCGGCCGACCGGGAGGCGGAGACTGTTCGGCTGGTCTTCGAGGAGGTTTCCCGTCCCTTCGACCTGGCGTCGGGCCCCCTCTTCCGGGCGGGGCTCGTCCGGCTCGACGACGACGAGCACGTGCTGTGGTTCGTGTTCCATCACATCGTCGCGGACGGGTGGTCAGTCGGCGTCCTCCTGCGCGACACCGCAGCCTTGTATCGACGCGCGCCTGAGCGCCGACAGCCCGCCGCCCCCGATCGACGTGCAGTACCTCGACTTCACCGTTTGGCAGCGCGAGCAGCTGCAAGGCGAGTGGCTGGAGCAGCAGGCGGACTACTGGCGCAAGCACCTGGCCAACCCGCCCACCCTCGAACTTCCGGCCGACCACCCGAGGCCGCCAATCCTGACCTACCGCGGCTCGAGCGTGCCGGTCTCGATTCCCGCCGTGCTGGTGGAGAAGTTGCGCGCCGTCGGGCGAAGCCAGCGAGCCACGCTGTTCATGACGCTGATGGCGGCCTTCCATGTTCTGCTGGCTCGACACAGCCGACAGGACGACATCGTCGTGGGCTTCCCGATCGCGAACCGCAATTCACGCGAACTCGACGCGCTGATCGGGTTCTTCGTGAACACGCTGGCCTTGAGAGTCGACCTCTCGGGCAACCCTCCGTTCGATGAGGTGCTGCGTCGTGTGCGTTCGGGAGCTTTGGAGGCCTATGCGCACCAGGACGTCCCGTTCGAGCAGGTCGTCGAGGATCTGGTTCCCCAGCGCGACTTGGCGCGCACGCCCGATCTTCCAGGCGATGCTCGCGCTGCTGGACGACCCCCTCGCCCGGGTCGACCTGCCCGGCGTCGAGGCGACGCCGATCGATGTTCCCGTCGACACGACGCGCTTCGACGTCCTGCTGAATCTCGAGGAGGACAAGGCGGGTCTGCGCGGTGCGCTCGAGTTCAGCACGGATCTGATGGACCACGCGACTGCCGGGCGCATGGTCGGGCACCTCGTCACCCTGCTCGAAGCCATCGTCGCGGACGCGTCGACCCCGGTGCTGGAGCTCGGCCTGCTCACGCCCGCGGAGCGGACGACCATCCTCGAGGATTGGGCCGGCGGCTCGGCCCGGCTCGACGTGTCGATGGCCCTGCATCGCCGCTTCGAGGCGCAGGCGGAGCGGACACCCGATGCCAAGGCTGTCGTCTTCGAGAGCACGGCGTTTACCTACGCAGGGCTGAACGCGCGAGCCAACCAGCTCGCCCACCGGCTCGAGAGCCTCGGCGTCAGCGAGGGCGACCTGGTGGGCCTGTGCGTGGAACGTTCGGCTGAGCTCGTCGTCGGCATCCTCGGCATCCTGAAGGCCGGCGGGGCGTATCTGCCGCTGGATCCCGCGTACCCGCCCGCTCGACTCGCATTCCTGCTCGAGGACTCGGGTGTCTCGGTGATCGTCGGGCAGGCTGCGCAGCTCCGGGCCTTACCGCCTCACGACGCCGCCATGGTTCGTCTCGACACCGACGCCGCCGAGATCGCAAAGGAGAGCAGCGGAAATCCCGAGCACGCCGCCGGTCCCGAGCACCTCGCGTACGTCATCTACACGTCCGGATCCACCGGGCGGCCCAAGGGCGTCCCGATCACGCACGGCAACGTGGCCCGACTGTTCGACGCGACCGACGCCTGGTACGGCTTCGGCTCGGACGACGTGTGGACGCTGTTCCACTCGTATCGCCTTCGACTTCTCGGTCTGGGAGCTGTGGGGCGCGCTGCTCTACGGCGGGCGGCTGGTGGTCGTGCCCTACTGGGTGAGCCGTTCGCCGGAGGCGTTCCACGACCTGCTGCGCGCGGAGCAGGTCACGGTGCTCAACCAGACGCCCGTCCGCGTTCCGCCAGTTGATCCAGGCCGACCGAGCGTCGGGCGCCGACCCGTCGCCGACTGGCGTTGCGCTACGTGATCTTCGGCGGCGAGGCGCTCGATCTGCAGAGCCTGCGGCCCTGGTTCGACCGGCACGGCGACGCCGAGCCGCACGCTGGTGAACATGTACGGCATCACCGAGACGACCGTGCACGTGACGTACCGGCCGATCACCCGCGCAGGACGTGGAAGCCGGCGCGGGCAGCCTGATCGGCGTGCCCGATTCCCGACCTCAGCGTCTACCTGCTGGACCCGCCCGGCAGCCGGTGCCGATCGGCGTTCCCGGGGAGATCTGCGTCGGCGGCGCGGGCGTCGCCCGGGGCTATCTCAATCGCCCCGAGCTGACGGCCGAGCGGTTCGTCTCGAATCCCTTCGCGCAGGATCCCGGCGACGCGGCTGTACCGATCCGGCGATCTGGCGCGTCGGCTGCCCGAGCGGAGACCTCGAGTACCTGGGACGCATCGACCACCAGGTCAAGATCCGCGGGTTCCGGATCGAGCTGGGCGAGATCGAGTCGGCGATCAGCCTGCATTCCGCGGTGCGGGAGACGATCGTCCTCGCGCGCGAGGATGCGCCCGGCGACAAGCGCCTCGTCGCCTACCTCGTCGCCGACGGGGACCGGTCGGCGGTGGTCGAGGAGGTTCGCAGCTCTGCTTCGCTCGAAGCTGCCGGAATACATGGTCCCGGCCCACCTCGTCGTGCTGCCCTCGCTGCCGCTCACCCCCAACGGCAAGGTGGACCGAGACGCCCTCCCGGCACCCGAGATCGACCGCGCCCAGCTGAGCAAGCCGTACGCCGCGGCGCGAACGCCGACCGAGGAGGTGATGGCGCGCATCTGGAGCGAAGTGCTCGGCGTCGAGCAGGTCGGGATCGACGACAACTTCTTCGAATTGGGCGGCGATTCCATCCTCAGCATCCGGGTGATCGCCAAGTGCCGCGCGGCCGGTCTGCTCATCACGCCACGGGATCTCTTCAAGTCCCCCACGATCGCCACTCTCGCGCGGGACGCGGGCGTGGTGTCCACCAGCGCCTCGGCCGACGACGGCGTGCCCTCGGGCGCGGTCGCGTTGACGCCGATCCAGCACTGGTTCTTCGAGCAACAGCTGACGGACCCGGACCACTGGAATCAGTCGTTCGTCTTCCGGGTTCCGCCGGACGTCGATGTCGATCGGCTCGAAGAGGCGCTCCGTGAGGTGGTCCTGCACCACGACGCTCTCCGGCTGCGCTTCCCAGACACCGACCTCCCTGACACCGGCGCCGGCTGGCGGCAGGAGTATGGCCCCGGCCCCGCCTCGACCCCGATCGTTCGCGTCGACATCTCCGTACTGCCGGAAGTTGATCGCGCCGCGGCGCTCACGGCACGCTCCGCCAAGCTCCAGGCTCGGCTCAGCACGACCGATGGCCCGCTCGTTCGTGCGATTCACTTCGACTACGGCGATGACGAGCCGGGCCGACTCGTGCTCGCGATCCACCACCTCGCGGTAGACGGCGTGTCCTGGCGGATCCTGATCGAGGACCTGGAATCGGCATACGGAAGCCTCCGCGACGGCAAGCCGGTCAGCCTCCCCCGCGGACCACCTCCTACCAGCGCTGGTCGGACAGGCTCACTGCGCACGCGACCACGGCGGCCTGCGCCGGATCGCTCGATTGGTGGCGCACCGCCGTGGACCGCGAGTCCGCATCGCTGCCGAAGGACCGGAACGGGGGCGAGAATCTCGAGGGGACAGCGCGTGAGCTCTCAGTGAGCCTGGACGCCGCCGAAACCCAATCCCTCCTGCAACGCGTGCCCGGCGTGTACCGGACCCAGATCAACGACGCGCTCCTCACCGCCCTGGGCCAGGCCCTGTCGAGTTGGACGGCGCGGAAGTCCGTTGTCGTCGAACTGGAGGGACACGGTCGCGAGGACCTCTTCGACGACGTCGACTTGTCCCGGACCGTCGGCTGGTTCACCTCGATATTCCCTCTTCGCCTCGATGCGGGCCCAACGGATCCGGGTCAAGCTCTCATCGCCACGAAAGAGCGGTTGAAGCAGGTTCCGGATCGCGGCATCTCCTACGGACTGCTGCGCTACCTGGGAAATGAGGAGGCCCGTTCCCAGTTGGGCGGTCATCCTCAGCCGGACCTCATCTTCAATTATCTCGGTCAGTTCGATTCCGTCGTGGCGGGTTCCTCGCTCTTCGATTTTGCGCCCGAGTCGCCCGGCCCGTGGCACAGCGCGGCGGCGCGGCGGAGACACGCGCTCGAGGTGCTGACCCTCGTCAAGGACGGCCGACTCGAGGCGCGATTCATCTTCAGCGAGTCGCTCCACCGGCCGAAGACGATCGAGCGCCTGGCTGCTGCGTTCGTCGAGGCGCTGCGAGCCCTGATCGTGCACTGCACCACGACCACGGCGCCGCGCTTCGTCCCGTCGGACTTCCCTCTCGCTCGGGTGGACCAGGCCGGTTTGGATCGCCTGGTGCGGGCGCATCCCGGGCTGGAGGACCTGTACCCCCTCTCCGCGATGCAGCGGCTGTTCTATTCCATGAACGCGAACGACTCGGCGGTCGGCTTCGAGGAGTGGAGATTCTCGATCCGGGGTCAGCTTCACCCCGTCGACCTCCGGCGCGCATGGCAGCAGCTCCTCGAGCGACATCCCATCCTGCGGACCGCATTCACCACCGCTGGGTCCACCGAGCCGCTACAACTCGTCGAGAAGTCCGTCGAACTCCCGTGGCGCGAGGAAGATCTGGTCGGGCTCCCGACCGAGGACCAGGAGGTACGCATCCGGGCGTTCGCCGAGGAGGAGCGATCGCGCGGATTCGATCTCGGCCGTGCGCCCCTTCTCCGCCTGCTGCTCGTCCGGCTCGACGAGAACCGCTACGACCTGCTGTGGACGACGCACCATCTGTACATCGACGGCTGGTCCTGGCCGATCGTGTTCTCCGATCTCGGAGTGATCTACGCCGCCTTCCGGGCGGGGGTGTCAGCGGAGCTGCCGACGGTGTGTCCGTTCGGGGACTACATCCGCTGGCTCTCGAGCCGAAATATCGATGCGCAAGCTTTCTGGCGGACCGAACTGGCCGGCATCGAGCAGTCCACGCCTCTCGATCTCGGATTGTCGGATGGCGGCGGGGATGGGCCCGGAGAAGAGATCCTCACTGTCTCGCCGGCGGACGCCGAACTTCTGCGGACGTTGGCCCGGGACCAGCAGGTAACGCTCAGCAGTGTGGTCCAGGCGGCGTGGGCGCTCGTGCTCGGCCACTACAGCGGATCCGAGGATGTGGTCTTCGGCGCCGCGTTCTCCGGGCGGCCGCCTGAGCTTCCCGGCGTCGACGAGCTGATCGGGCCGTGTGTGAACAACATTCCCGTCCGAGCCCGGATCGCACGAGCGGAGCCGGTGACCTCGCTCGCCCGGCAACTCCAGTCCAAGCAGCCCGATCTGAGCATGCACCAGTACGACCCCCTCGCTCAGATCCAGAGCTGGGCGGGGGTCCCGTTGCGCCTCCGTCTTTTCGACAGCCTCGTCGTCTTTCAGAACTACATCGTTGGGAAGTCGGCCCTGCAACTGGGGAACGATGCACAGGTGCAGTTACTGGACGGTCCCGACGCCACGAACTATCCGGTGACCCTGGTGGTGATCCCGGGCCCGACCATGCGGTTCAAGATCTCGTGGTCACGGGGCCAGTTCTCGCGGGCCCAGGCTGTGGGAATGCTTCGAGATCTCTGGACGGTGATCTCGGCTTGGTGCGAGCGGCCCGACGTTACCGCCAGGAGCCTGCTGGCCGGACTTCCGGTCGACACGCGCGGCCGGGCGGCGGCGGTGGCAGCGGACCGGCGGCCCCGTCCGACGACGGCGTACGTCGCGCCACTCGGGGAGATGGAGGAGCGCGTAGCCGCGATCTGGCGCGAGTTGTTCCAGGTGGACCGGATCGGGATGGACGACAACTTCTTCGACCTGGGCGGACATTCGCTGCTGCTTGTGCGGGCTCACGAGCGACTCCTTGAAGAAGTTCGCGACGATGTGCCGATCGTTGCGCTTTTCCAGACACCCGACGGCCCGCTCCCTGGCAAGCTATCTCAGTGGCGGCCAGGACGGCGGCGCGAGTGCAGACGGCGACGCGGCAACGCGAGGCAGGAAGGAACGCGCCCAGAAACAGAAGGAAGTGCTCGCCCGCATGAGAACCGCGAAAGGCAAGAGATAGTCATGTCGTACGCCGACGCCTACGAGCCGCTGGACGGCATCGCCGTGGTCGCCCTTGCCGGTCGCTTCCCGGGAGCGAGCGACGTCGAAGAGTTCTGGGAGAACCTGGTGGCGGGACGAGAGACGATCTCCCACTTCGCCGAGGACGAACTCGAGCCGGCGGACCCCGTCGACATGGCGAGCCGTCGCGATCCGAGCTACGTCCGGGCGCGGGGCGTCCTAGCCGATGCCGAGATGTTCGACGCGGCCCATTTCAAGATGAGCCCACGAGAGGCGGAGGTCACCGATCCGCAGCAGCGGGTCTTTCTCGAAACGGCCTGGGAGGCGCTCGAACGCGCAGGATACGACACCGAGACCTACGACGGATCCATCGGCGTGTACGCAAGCATGTCGAACAACACCTACTTCCTGTCCAATCTCCATTCCCGACCAGACGTGCTGAGCCGGGCGGGCGAGTTCCCGATGCTCGGCAACGAGAAGGACTACCTCGCCACCCGCGTGTCCTACAAGCTCGACCTGCGGGGGCCCAGCATCAACGTCGTGACCGCCTGTTCGTCGTCCCTGGTGGCAGTGTGTCAGGCCGTCGCAGGCTCTCACGATGCACCAGTGCGATATCGCGCTGGCCGGGGGCGTTTCGATCCGGCTCCCGCAGAAGCGCGGATACCTGTACCAGGAGGGGTTCATCACCTCTCCCGACGGGCATTGCCGGGCCTTTGACGAGCGGGCGGCGGGAACCGTGTTCTCCAACGGCCTCGGCATCGTTGTGCTGAAGCGGCTGGACGAAGCGCTGCGACGACGGCGACACGGTCTACGCGGTCATCAAGGGCGCGGCGGTGAACAACGACGGGTCTGGCCGCGTCAGCTTCACCGCCCCGAGCGTGAACGGCCAGGCGGACGCCGTCGCGATGTCCCAGGCTCATGGCGGGCATCGACCCCGACACGATCTCCTACGTCGAGGCGCACGGCACCGGCACCTCTCTGGGAGACCCCGTCGAGATCGCCGGGCTCACCCGGGCGTTCCGGATGGGGACCGACGAAGACGGGCTACTGCGCCCTCGGTTCAGTGAAGACCAACATCGGTCACCTGGACGCTGCCGCGGGCGTGACGGGCCTGATCAAGACGGCACTCGCGCTTCACCACAAGACCCTTCCCCCGACCCTTCATTTCACTGCGCCGAACCCGCAAGCTCGGACTTGTCCAACACGCCCTTCTTCGTCAACGCGGAACTGTCCGAATGGCCGCACTCGAAGAGTCCCCGTCGCGCCGGTGTGAGCTCGCTCGGAGCGGGCGGGACGAACGCTCACGTGGTGCTCGAGGAGGCGCCGCCCGCGTCGCCGGGCGGTGACACTCGCCCGGAGCAGCTGATCCTGCTCTCGGCTCGAAGCGCTCCTGCGCTCGACCGCGCGGCGGAGCGCCTTCGCGCCCACCTCGAGGCCCGCCCCGACCTCTCAGCTTGCCGACGCCGCGTACACGCTGCAGGTCGGGCGTCGCCGGTTCGAGCACCGGCGGGCCATCGTCGCCACGAGCCGCGAGGACGCGATCGACGCTACTCGCCTCCAATGACCCGGGGCGGGTGACGAGCGAGACGCAGGACACGCCAACGCTCAGCCGTTGCCTTCCTGTTTCCCGGTCAGGGCGCCCAGCAGGTGAACATGGGCCGCGGCCTGTACGAGTCCGAGCCGGTCTTCCGGACGCAGGTGGACGAGTGCGCTGAGACTGCTCCGGCCCGACCTCGGCAAGGACCTGCGGACCATCCTCTTTCCCAGCGACGCGAGATGCCGCCGCCGCGCAGGACGAGCTGACCCAGACCGCGATCACCCAGCCGGCCTTGTTCGTGACGAGCTACGCGCTCGCGAAGCTCTGGGAGCACTGGGGCATCGAGCCCGACGCCATGATGGGCCACAGCCTCGGCGACTACGTGGCGGCGTGCCTTGCCGGTGTCTTCACGCCGCGATGACGCCCTGGCGCTGGTCGCCCGCCGCGCGCGACTCATGCAGGACCTTCCCTCTGGAGCGATGCTCGCCGTCCGTGCGACCCCGGACGAGGTCGGCCCCCTCCTCGGGCCCATGGTCTCCATTGCGGGCCTGAACGCGCCCAAGCTCACCGTGATCTCGGGTGAGCACGACGCCATCTCCGCGCTCGCGGAAGAGCTCGAGAGCCGCGAACTGGCGACGAGGCGGCTCGCCACCTCCCACGCATTCCATTCTCCGATGATGGAGCCGATCGTCGAACTCTTCGCGCGCGCCGTCGAGCAAGTGCCGCGCCAGCGCGCCGCGAACGCCGTTCGTCTCGAGTCTGACCGGCGACTGGATCACCGACGCGCAGGCCACGGACCCGGCGTTCTGGGCACGCCAACTGCGCGAGCCCGTTCGCTTCGCGGACGGCGTCGCGAAACTTTTCGCCGATTCCCGGCGCACCTTCCTCGAAGTCGGGCCGGGCCAGACACTGACCAAGCTCGTACGTCAGCAGCCGGGCCGGGCAACATCTCAAGCGGCGATCGCCTCGCTCGGCCGCGACGGAGACAGAAGCGCCGACCTTCAGTCGATGCTCGGAGCGGCCGGACGGCTCTGGATGGCGGGAGCCAGGCTCAACTGGGACGGCGTCCATGGCCACGCGCGGCGACTGCGGGTACCGCTTCCGACCTATCCCTTCGAACGCACGCGGCACTGGGTGGATCCCCGCCCATCCGAGCCAGCGTCCGAGCACCGGATCCGTTGCTGGAGGAACAACCGGAGCAATCACCAATACGGACGAGGAGATCATGGAACAACCGATGGTCGTAGACGCCGTGGACGGGCATCGGCGCCGGGCCGAAGTCAGCGCACAGCTGCAGATCCTCTTCTCCGAACTGTCCGGTATGCCGCCGGACGAGCTACCTGCCACCGTGGGCTTCCTCGAGCTGGGCCTGGACTCGCTGTTCCTCACCCAGGCGAGCACCGCCATCCACAAGACCTTCGGCGTCCGGGTCCCATTCCGCGATCTCCTCGGTGACGCGTCGACACTCGAGGCCGTCGCCGCACGGATCGACTCCGAACTACCCCCCGACCCACTCCCGGCTCAGTCTGCTCCTGCACGGGCGGGTGCACCGGCTGCGGGGGCAGCGGCTGCGGGGGCACCCGTCGCGCCGGTCCCGGCCCCAGCGCCGATCGTGGCGAGCACCAGCACCCCGGCGACGAACGGGAACCTACTGGAGCGCCTTGTTGCGCAGCAGCTGGAGCTGATGTCGCGGCAGCTCGAGCTGTTCCGCGATGGCGGCTCACCGGTGGCACCCACCCCGGTGCCGGCGCCGGTCGTCGGGATCCCCGCACCGCGGCCGGTACCCGTTCCGGCTCGCTCAGCCAGGCCGGAGCAATCGGCGGACCGCGGCACGATCGCCTTCGGTCCCTACCGCCCGCCAGCCAAGGGGCCGACCGGCGGCCTGACCCCGACCCAACAGCAGGCGCTCACCTCGTTCGTCGAGAGCTACGTGAAGCGAACGCAGAAGTCGAAGCAGTTCACCGCCGAGAACCGCGGTCAACTCGCGGATCCGAGGTCGGTGGCGGGCTTCCGGCTGTACTGGAAGGAGATGGTCTATCCCATCGTCACGACGCGGTCGGCCGGATCGAGGCTCTGGGATCTGGACGGCAACGAGTACATCGACCTGACCAACGGCTTCGGCATGATCCTCTTCGGCCACAACCCGCCGTTCATCCGGGAGGCGATCGAGGTCCAGCTACGACAGGGCTATCGAGATCGGTCCCCAGACGACCCTCGCCGCCGACGTGTCGCGCATGGTCTGCGGACATGACCGGAATGGAGCGGGTCGCGTTTTGCAACACCGGCTCCGAAGCGGTGACCGCGGCGATCCGGGTGGCTCGCACCGTGAGCGGCCGGGACCGGATCGCGATGTTCGCGGGCGCCTACCACGGCGTGTTCGACGAGGTGCTCGTCCGCGGCACGACGGTGGACGGACAGCTGCGATCCGTCCCGATCGCACCGGGCATCGCTCCGAACATGGTCGAAAACATCCTCGTCCTCGACTACGGCAGCCCGGAGTCCCTCGCCATCTTGAAGCGACTGTTCATCGGAGCTCGCCGCGGTGCTCGTCGAACCGGTGCAGAGCCGACGTCCTGAACTCCAGCCCGTGGAATTCCTGCGTGAGCTCCGCGCGATCACCGAGAAGTCGGAGACGGCCCTCGTCTTCGACGAGGTTGTTTCGGGATTCCGGGCCCACCAGGGCGGCACCCAGGCGCTGTTCGGGATCCGGGCGGACCTCGCTACGTACGGAAAAGTGGTCGGCGGCGGACTGCCCATCGGACTCGTGACGGGCAACGGCAAGTACATGGACGCGCTCGATGGTGGCCAATGGCGTTACGGGGACGACTCGCTCCCCGAGGTAGGGGTGACGTTCTTCGCCGGGACCTTCGTCCGTCATCCGCTCGCGCTCGCCGCGGCCAAGGCCGTGCTCGAACGCCTTAGCGAAGCCGGACCGGACCTGCAGCGCACGCTCAACACGCGCACCACTCAGTTCGTCGACGAACTGAACGCCCACGCGGCGGAGGTCCGGGCCCCGCTGCGCGTGACCGCGTTCTCTTCGTGGTTCTGCTTCAACTTCCCGCCTGACGTCCCGTACGCCAGCCTCTTCTACGCGTACATGCGTCACAAGGGCGTACATCTCTGGGAGGGCCGCGCGGGGTTTCTCACGACTGCCCACACCGACGACGATCTTGCTCGGATCCTCCTCGCCTTCAAAGAGTCTCTCGCCGAGATGCAGGCAGCCGACTTCCTTCCCGGCAGCGGCTCGCCGCCTGTTCCGGGAGCCCGGCGTGGCCATGACGCCGAAGGCCGCGAGGCCTGGTTCGTGCCCGATCCCGAGCGCGGAGGGCAAGTACCTTCAGGTCGACGAGGTCGCGGTCGCCCATGTCTGAGGCCCGCCCCGTGCTGCGACCTGTCGACTTCGACCCCTTCGCGCCGGTGTCCGTGCGCATGGCGCCTCTCGTGCTCACCGAACCGCAGGCTGAGATGTGGACGGCCGCCGCCATGGGCCGCGATGCCAACTGCTCGTACAACCAGTGCTTCGCGTTCACCCTCGACGGCCCGCTGCGGATCGAGTCCCTGCGAGCTGCCGTCGATCAGGTTGTCGCCCGCCACGACGGGTTACGCGCGGTCATCGCGCCCGACGGATCGGGCCAAAGTGTCCGAGTGCCGTTCTCGGTCGAGGTGCCGCTCATCGACCTGTCGCCCCTCGATCCGCAGGAGAGGCGGCGTCAGTACGACAGCCTGCTCGATCGGGAATGCCAGACGCCCTTCGACCTCGTCGAGGGCCCGCTGGTGCGCGCGTTCGTCGTCCGGGACTCCCCGGAGCAGCACCGCTTCGTGCTCACCGCGCATCACCTCGTGTGCGACGGGTGGTCGTCAGCGCTGCTCTTCTCCGAGCTGGGAAGGCTGTACGCCGCCGATCGAGTAGGCATCCCCGCCCAGCTCGGCCCGGCGGTGTCCTACTCCGACTACGTCGCGGAGCAGACCAGCCGGGACCACGTCGCGGCGGCGGCGGCGGACGAGAACTTCTGGGCCGCCCAATACGACTCCGGAGCACCGGTACTCGATCTACCGCTCGACCGCCCCCGGCCGGCCACGAAGACCTACCCCATCGGGCGGGAGCTTCTTCACATCGACAAGGAGCTGTACGCCGCGGTGAAGAAGACCGGGGCGAAGGCCGGGGCCACCATGTTCGCCACGCTGCTCGCGGCGTACGAGGTGCTCCTCTATCGCCTTTCCGGTCAGGGTGACTTCGCGGTGGGTATCCCCTTCGCCGGTCAGGCCCAGCTGGAGAACTCCACCCTCGTCGCCCACTGCGTGAGCACGGTGCCGTTACGAGCTCGTCTCGACCCGGAGGCTCCCTTCGTCGAGAATCTCCGCACCGTCAGCCACGACCTGGCCGATGCTCAAGACCACTCGCGAGTCACCTTCGGCAGCCTGGTGCGGAGGCTGAACATCCCCCGGGACCGCAGCCGCACGCCACTCGTCCAGACCCTGTTCACGATCGACAAGCTCGGAGCGGCGTTCGACTTCGGGGACGTGACCATCGCCTCGCTGGCGACGCCGAAGTCGTATTCGAACTTCGAAGTGGCGATGACCGTCGTCGACAGCGGTTCCGACATCGAGATCGAGTGCGACTACAACCTCGACCTGTATGATTCCTCGACGCTTCGAAGATGGCTCTCGCACTACGAAACCCTGCTCCGGGGAATAGTCGCTCAACCCGATGACGCCGTCGCTGCGCTCCCGATTCTCACCGAAGCCGACCAGCGGATGATCCTCGACGTGTGGAACGACACGAGCACAGTGTTTCCGGAGGGGAACTGGCTGCACCACCTCTTCGAAGCACAGGTTCGCCGCACGCCCGATACGTTGGCGGTGGTCGATGGCACCGAGCGCGTGTCCTACCGCGAGCTCGAGCATCGGGCGAACCAGCTCTCGCACCAGCTGCGGACACTCGGGGTGCAGGGTGAGGCCCTGGTCGGCGTCTGTCTCGAGCGTTCGGTCGACCTCGTCGCCACCTTCCTCGCCGTGCTCAAGGCGGGTGGCGCCTATCTGCCGCTCGACCCCGACTATCCGGAGGCGCGCCTGGCCTTCATGGTCGAGGACTCGCGGTCGTCGCTGATTGTGACCCGCCGCCCGCTGGCCGATCGTCTGTCCCCCGGTCAGACGCCGCTGCTGTGTCTCGACGAGCAGTCCGACGAACTCGCCGTGCACCCGACGACGAGTCCCGCCCCCACGGGCACCACCGACGGTCTCGCATACGTGATCTACACCTCTGGGTCGACCGGGCGCCCCAACGGCGTGGCGATCGAGCACGCCGCTGCTGTCAACCACATGCTCTGGATGCAGACCCACCTACCCCTGCAGCCGTCCGACCGCGTCTTGCAGCGCACGCCCGTCAGCTTCGACGCATCGGTCTGGGAGGTGTACGCGCCCCTGCTCGCTGGCGCCTGCATCGTGATGGCGCCCGCTGACCCCCGCCGGGCGACCGCCGAGCTCACCGACGTCATCTCCGAGCACGGTGTCACCGTCTTGCAACTCGTCCCCTCCCATGCGCGCGCGTTCCTCGACGACCCGGGCCTTGAGGCATGTACCGGATTGCGACGGGTGCTCTGTGGTGGGGAACCGCTGCCGGTCGGGGTCTACCGAGAGCTGCGCGATCGGCTGGGCGCGAAGGTGGTCAACCTCTACGGGCCGACCGAAGCCTGCATCGACGCCACCTGGTGGCCGGTGGAAGAACAACCGCCGCCCGGTGACGCCGAGCCTGCGCTCGGGCCGCGGGGGACGATGCCCATTGGCCGTCCGATCTCCAACGCCAGAGCGTACGTGCTCGACGCTCGCCGGGAACCAGTGCCGATCGGCGCAGCGGGCGAGCTGTACCTGGCGGGCGCCGGCCTGGCGAGAGGGTACCTGCACCGCGACGAACTCACGGCGGAGCGATTCGTGTCCGTCTCGTTCGGCGGCCGCCGCCCGCACGAGCGGGCCTACCGCACTGGTGACCTCGTACGATACCGGCCGGACGGCGTCCTGGAATTCGTCGGTCGCGCCGACCATCAGGTCAAGGTCCGGGGGTTCCGAATCGAGTTGGGCGAGATCGAAGCGGCCTTGGCGAACTCCACTGAGGTCAAAGACGTCGTGGTCATCGCGCGCGAGGACCGACCTGGCGACAAGCGCCTGGTGGCCTATGTCACGCCCGTCTCCGATGCCTTCGGGCTTGCCGACCGGCTCAAGTCGCGACTGCGAGACTCCCTCCCCGAATACATGGTGCCGGCCCATGTCGTCTCCCTCACAGCCCTTCCCCTGACCCCCAACGGCAAGGTCGACCGGAAATCACTGCCGGCGCCTGACCCCGAAGCCGTGAGCGCCGGACGCCAGCACGTCCCGCCGCGAACGGCGACCGAGTCCCGGATCGCTGCACTGTGGGCCGACGCACTCGAGATCGCCTCTCCCGGCGTCGAGGACGACTTCTTCGACATCGGCGGCCACTCACTGATAGCCGCTCGGATCGTCGGCACGCTGCGTACCGATTTCGGCGTCGACGTCGCGATGCGACACCTCTTCGAGCAGCCGACCATCGCCGGCCTGGCGAGGACCGTGGACGTTCTCGCCGTGACTGCCCCGGGCGCCCCGGCGGTCGCCGGAAGTCAGCGCGAGGAAATCGAGCTGTGACCACAGCGGAGTTCCTGTCGGACCTTCGGGTGCGCGGCGTCCGAGTCTGGGTCGAGGACGGCCGGCTCAAGGCCGATGCGCCCGCGGGGGTCCTCGACGAGGCGCTGCGAGGTCAGCTCGCCGCACGTAAGCCTGAATTGCTGGAGGTTCTCTCTGGGACTCAGGCGATCCGGACTGCGCCGAAGTCGCTCGTGCCGTTGAAGCCTGCCGGATCCCAGCCGCCACTGTTCGCCCGCCCCGGGCACAACGGGGATGTCTTCTGCTACCGGCCGCTGGCCAAGCACCTGGACGCCGCCCGTCCGCTCTATGGCGTCGAGCCGAAGGGCAGCGATGGCGGCCCGACCGGGGCTACCGTGGAGGAGATGGCGCAGTACGAGGTCGAGCAGATTCGGGGTCTGCAACCGCGCGGCCCGTACTTCGTCGCCGGGTACTGCGCCGGCGGCACCATCGCCTTCGAATCGGCACGCCAGCTGACCGCATCCGGCGAGGAGGTCGCTCGGCTGCTGCTGTTCGGCAGCCCCTCCCCCGCCGCCTATCGAGGTCCGCAGATCCGGGCCAGGATGAACTGGGTCGGCGAGCGGATACAACGGCACGGCACGGCAATCCTGAGCTCCGGCTCCGCGTCAGACGCCGTCGAATACGTCCGGGGGCGGGCGCAGGATCGGGCCGAGCAGGCCGCCATCCGTCGCGACCCGTCGCTGGCGAACCGCCGCCGCATCGAGGACGCGACGATGGCGGCGGTGAAGCGGTACGAACCCGACTTCTATCCCGGGCGCATCGACGTCTTCCTGCCGAGCGAGGCCTGGCGCCATTCGGGCGACCTCCCCCACGACTGGAAGCGGGTGGCGCGCGAGGTGGTCGAGCACGTCGGACCCGACGGCACCAAGGGCGACAACATGCTCCTCGAGCCTGCCGTACGTTCGCTAGCGGCCGCTCTCAATACGACCTTACGTTCCGGGGGGAACTGGCATGCAACTGACTGACGACATCGACCGGCGGGCAGGCCTCACGAGGATCGATTTTGCCCGCGAGTATCTCAAGCCGCCTCGGCCGGTGATTCTCACCGATGCCCTTTCGCATTGGCCGGCGCTGGGCCGGTGGAGCCCACAGTTCTTTCAGACCCAATACGGGCATCTGGAGGTTCAGGTCGACGGGGAGCGGATGTCGCTGGGCGAGCTGGTGGACCGAATCGAAGCCTCAACCGAGGACCATCCGGCGCCCTATCTGCGCAACCAGCCGCTCGGCGAGTGGCCGCTGGAACTCGCCGCGGACGTCTCGCCCATGCCGGAGTGTACGCGGCCGAACTGGCTCCAGAGCCGGTTCTTCCCGTCACGACGGGATCTGTCCTCCCCGGAGGCGTATATCGGCGGTCGCGGCGCTCATTTTCCGGTGTTGCACTATGATAACTGGCATACGCATGCCTTCCTCATGCAGCTTTATGGGGAAAAGGAGTATCTCGCATTCGGCCCGGATCAGACGGCGGCAATGTATCCCCGAGACGACGGCAGCGGTAATCGGTCGCAACTCGACGACCTGGACCATCCTCGGCTGACCGAGTTCCCGCTCTTCGAGCACGCCAAGGGTGTGCGCTTTGTCCTCGGCCCGGGCGAAACCTTGTTTGTTCCCGCCGGTTGGTGGCACACGGCCCGCATCCTGAGCCCTTCAGTCACGGTTTCGATCAACGGGCTGAACCGTTCGAATAGTCGGGCGTTCCGTCAGGATTACTGCGAGGCGGTGGCCGAGCGATCGAAGTTGCGTAGCCAGGTTGTCCGCGTCGCTCTGCTCTTGGGGGAAGTGACTGGTTTGTTCGATCGCGTCTGACCGGTGGCGCTAATGCTTACGAGTCGTTCCTAGGTTCGCAACTTTGCGGACTGCAACTACGATGATCTGGCGTGCTAGAAGCAATGCCGTCACGACCAGATCGATTGCGGAATTCCCGCCGAAGGCCGTACGGCTTGCCACCCGCATGCGGTGCCAACTGAATTCTCTGCCGACAATTTTTTCTTGACTAGAAATTCCTCCCAACTCAAAGACAGAGAGAATCTCCGGAAGCTGCCCGGGTTCGGCGACGAGCGAGGCTCTCAGAAAGAACTCCTGATCAGCGCCGGTCCCAAGATCCTCACGATACGGTCCGATTTCTTGGTAGAGGTCACGAGTCACGTACGTTGCCGGATGAGGCACGACACTCAGGCCGGCACGAAAGGTCCGCCTCGAGAAAGGTGCAGGTCTGTAATGATCGAAGAAGCTACCATTCGGATGCCTACTTTCAACCCCGCCATAGGCCCAGCGCCAGCGGTGAAGTCGATAGTGCTCGCTTACTTGCCAGAGCGCTCGAGGCAGTAACTGATCGCCCCCGTTGAGGACGAGAATGAGCGGTGCCGAGGTGCTCTCGATACCAAGATTCATAGCTGGATATATTCCGTCAGGCGGATTCGCAATCAAGATGTGCCGACCAATGTCAGCCTGGGACCACGAATCCAACCACGTCGCAGTATCTTCTGTGGAACCTCCATCGACCACCACATGCTCGTAGGAGGGGAAATCCTGTTTTTCCACCGAGGCGATAGTTTTCCTGATCCCTATCGGGTCATCTTTGGTTATGGTAACTATCGCGATCTCCGCCGCGGACGGCACCTTTTCGACGCCCGTCGCGCCTCGTATACTCGGTGCAATGCTGCCGGTCGAGTTCGTAGTTGTTTCACGGATCGAACCATTGTGATCGGCTGCCATGTCAGCGCTCATACTACTGCTGGCCCCCCGGCTCGTTTAGTCAGTCGTCTCGGCGCGCTCCCAGCCGAGCCAGTCAGCTTCTACCGACTCCCGCGCGATCTGTGCACAACACTAGCAATCGGTTGGTGGTGCGAGCGCAGGTTCCCGAACATGAGTCGATCTCGAGAAAGCGAGTCCGACGCTGATCCAAAATGGCCGTCCGGGATCGCGACACAAATCAAACTGCCCCCCGTTGGTGGACGGGACGGCTTCTCGGATTGGTTAGGCCCCAGGTTGGCGAACCATGCTGAAGTTCCCCAAGGCACAGCTCAGTTGCTCGGGATTCTCGCTAGGTCCGGCTCGGGTCGCAGCGTGGTCACGCCCCAAGCCCCGTCAGCGGCCCTCAGTAGAGTTCAGTGCGTGACTCCCGGTCCGTACGCCCTCTCGCCATCCTCGTGAGCGAGGAGCAGGTCGTCCTGGTCGACTCCCTCGGCCAGGCCATCGGAGCCCGGGCCAAGGCGGAGGTTCACACGCGACCGACACCGCTGCACCTGGCCTTCTCCCTGCACCTGTTCGCTTCGGACGGTCGGGTCCTGATCACCCGACGAGCCCTGACGAAGGCCACCTGGCCGGGGGTGTGGACCAACAGCTGCTGTGGGCATCCGGGCGTCGAGGAGTCGATGACCGACGCCATCCAGCGTCGGCTCGAGCAGGAACTCGGCGTCGAGGTGAGCGACCTGACCTGCGTACTCCCGGACTTCGCCTACACCGCAACCGACGCGAGCGGCATCGTCGAGAACGAGATCTGTCCGGTCTACGCGGGTCGGCTGCTGCATCCGGGCCCGCCGATCAAGGCGAATACAGCCGAGGTGATGGATTGGGAATGGGTGGAGTGGATAGATCTGGTGACGGCAGCGGCGGCGACACCGTTCGCGTTCAGTCCGTGGGCAGTGGACCAGATCCGGCTGCTACCCCGTTCACCCTGTCCGTGACGGCCCGGAGTTGCTAGCGAACGACAGTCTGGACGGAGATTTCGTGAACACCCCCGACTCACGAGCCCGCGCGGTGACAGCGATCCGCTCTCTCAGACGTCCCCCGCAGCTGGGCCAGCTGCGCCCAGCGCCCGAGTCGGGCCGCGTGGTGCCGCTGTCCCCGCCCGGTTTCGGCCCTCAGATCACCAACCACCTCGACCTGGTGGACGGATTGCTCACCGAGGTGCTGGCCGATCTCCGGCACCTGTGGACCACCAAGCTCAACGGCTCCGTGGCTACCGATGTCCTCGGCGATGTCGATCTGCCCGAGATGCTCGACGAGATGATCCGCAGCGGCGGCAAGCGGATCCGGCCCGTCATGGCGTACCTGGGCTGGTTGAGCGCCAGCGGCCGGGCCCGCGGCATCGGACAGGCCGAGGTCGTCCGGGTCGGCGCCGCGCTGGAACTGCTGCACCTGTTCGCCCTCGTGCACGACGACGTGATGGACGAGTCGGCACTCTCGCCGCGGCCTGCCGACCGTGCACATCCGAGCCGACCAACTGCATCGGGAGGCCGATGGCCGGGGCGAATCGGCCCGCTTCGGCGAGAGCATCGCCATCCTGCTGGGCGACCTGGCCCACGCCGAGGCCGACCATCTGGCCGCCGATCTGCCGCCGGAGATGCGTAAGGTCTGGCGCCTGCTGGTGGTCGAGCTGGTGTACGGCCAGCGCCGCGACCTGACCGGAAGTGCGGCCGGCCGGCGTGACCTGGAGAACGCCCGCGAGATCGCCCGGCTGAAGTCCGGCGGCTACACCGTCGAGCGGCCCCTCGAACTGGGGGCGGCCGCCGCCCGGGCGCCGGAGGTCGTCTCCGCCCGGCTGGCCCACTACGGCCGCGAGGTCGGCGAGGCCTTCGCCCTCCGCGACGACCTGCTCGGCGTCTGGGGAGATCCCGCCCGCACCGGCAAGCCGGCCGGGGACGACCTGGTGTCCGGCAAGCCGACGGTGATCATCTCGCTGGCCCAGGGCCGGCTGCGGCGGGCCGGCTCGGGCGGCGCTGTCTCGGATCGGCTCCCCGGAGTTGCTGCCCGACGACGTGGTGTTGTTGCAGGAGGGATGGCCGCGGCGGGCGTCGTCGCCGAGGTCGAGGAGTTGATCGCCGACCACGTCTGCTCGGCCCTGTCGGCCCTGGACGAGCCCGCGCTGGATCCCGACGGCGTACAGGAGCTGACCCAGATGGCGTACCAGATCGCCTGGCGCGACACGTGAGCCGGGTCGTCGTCCTCGGGGCGGGCCTGGCCGGGTTGGCGGCCGCCTGCCACCTGACCGGGCGCGGCTACGAGGTGACCGTCGTCGAGCGGGCCGACATCCCCGGTGGGCGAGCCGGACAGCTGACCCGGGACGGGTTCACCTTCGACACCGGCCCGACGGTGCTGACCATGCGCAACCTGGTCGCCGACGCGCTGGCGGCGGTCGACGACCGACATCGACACCGCCCTGCCCATGCGCCGCCTCGACCCGGCCTACCGAGCGCGGTTCGCCGACGGCAGCACCATCCACGTCCGGCACGGCCGCGAGGCGATGCGGGCCGAGATCGCCGCGACCTGCGGACCGGCCGACGCGGCCGCCTTCGACGGCTTCGTCGACTGGCTGGTGAAGCTGTACGAGGTCGAGATGCCGCACTTCATCGGGCGGAACTTCAACTCTCCACTGGATCTGCTGCGCCTCGCCCCAGGCGGCGGCGACACTGCTCCGGCTGGGCGGCTTCGGACGTCTCGGCGCCGCCGTGCGGCAGCGGTTCCGCGATCCGCGGCTGCACCGGCTGTTCAGCTTCCAGGCCATGTACGCCGGGTTGGCGCCCGACGATGCGCTCGCCATCTACGCCGTGATCACCTACATGGACAGCATCGAGGGGGTCTGGTTCCCCGACGGCGGCATGCACGCCATGCCTGCTGCGATGGCCACCGCTGCGGAGAAGGCCGGTGCGATGCTGCGCTACGCGGAGACGGTCACCGAGGTCATCCGGCGTCCCGACAACGGCGGAGTCGCCGGCGTGCGACTGGAGTCCGGCGAACAGATCATGGCCGACGCCGTGGTCTGCACCCTGGACCTGCCCGTCGCCTACCGCCAGCTGCTGCCCGATCTGCGGCCGCCGCGCGCGGTCCGGCACGGGAGCTACTCGCCGTCGGCGGTGGTCTGGCACGTCGGCGTGCGTGGCACCCCGGCGCCCGAGGTCGGGCACCACAACATCCACTTCGGCACCGAGTGGGGCGAGCGCCTTCGACGCCCTGCTGAAGCGCGGCGAGCTGATGCCGGACCCGTCGCGGCTGGTGACCGTGCCCTCCCTGAGCGATCCGTCCCTGGCGCCCGCCGGGTCGCTCGATCCTCTACGTGCTCGAGCCCGTACCGAACCTGCAGCGGGCGGATCGACTGGAACTCCGAGAGCCGGGCCGATGCGGGAGCGGTTGCTACGCATTCCTGGAGCGCGAGGGCTATCCCACCGACGTGGTCACCGAGGAGTTCGTGACCCCGCTGGACTGGGAGCGGATGGGCATGCAGGCGGGCACGCCGTTCGCGCTGGCCCACACGTTCGCCCAGACCGGACCGTTCCGCCCGGCCAACGTGGAACGCAAGGTGCCCGGGCTGATCTTCGCCGGCTCCGGCACCGTGCCCGGCGTGGGGGTGCCGATGGTGTTGATCTCGGGCAAACTGGCCGCTGATCGGGTCGAGGAATTCCTGCCGGGCCGTCGACAGAGCTGAGGAGAGCGCTGGGTGCTGCGAGATCCCCACCTCCGCGAGCCGGTTATCGCGAGTGCGCCCGGCTGACGTGGCGACACGGCACGACCTACTTCTGGGGGGCGCTGCTGCTCCGGCGTGAGCGCCGGCGGCACGTGTACGCGGTCTACGCTCTGTGCCGGTTGGCCGACGACATCGTCGACTTCCCGCAGTCGAGCCCGAGCCCGTCGAGGGGCAGGCCGACCTCGGCCCTCCGCCGCCCTTCGACAGGCTCGAGGGCACGACACGAAGAGCGGCTCCAGGCCTTCGCGAGCCGCGTTCCGCGCCGCGGTCGAGACCGGCGGCAGCGACGACCCGGTGCTGGCCGCGGTGGCCAACACCGTCCGCACGTGCCAGATCGACCCCGAGTGCTTCGACCGCTTCTTCGACGCCATGGCCATGGACCTCACCACCAGCTCGTACGAGACCTGGGAGGACCTGTGCGGCTACATGGAGGGTTCGGCGGCGGTCATCGGGGAGATGATGCTGCCGGTGCTCGAGCCGCGCGACCCGGCGGCGTACAAGCCGGCGCGCGCCTTGGGCCTGGCCTTCCAGCTGACCAACTTCCTCCGCGACGTCGACGAGGACCTCGACCGCGGGCCGGGTGTACATGCCGCAGGCTGACCTCCGCCGTTTCGGGGTGGACCTCGCCGAGCGCCGGGTGACGCCGGAGTGGCGGGCCTTTCTGGCGTACGAGATCGAGCGCAACCGGGCGCTGTACGCCTTCGCCGACACCGGGATCGCGATGCTGCCGCCGCGCTCGGCGCGCTGCGTCGGGGCGGCGCGGGTGCTGTACGCGCAGATCCTGGACCGGATCGAGAAGGCCGACTACGACGTGTTCTCCCGCCGGGCCCGGGTGCCCACGGCGCGCAAGGCGATCACCGCCGGACGGATCATGGTGACCGGACCGGCTTGAGGTGGAGAGGCGAGACGACATGACCCTGAGGACGCGGACCGAGCGCGGCGCCCGCCCGCTCCTGGCTGCCGCCGAGCGTCCGGGCCCGGATCCCGATCTCCCGGATCCCGCAGCCGCGGGAGAACCGGATGACCTCGTCGTGGCGGCAGGCCAAGCCGGGCCGGATCGCGGCCTCGCTGGCGGTCTCGCAGGCCCAGAACTCCGGCGGCTGGTTCGTGGCCGGGCAGAGCACCGACGTCGGGTCCGATCGAGTCGGTGACCCGGACCATCGCCGGCCGCGAGGTGGTGTTCTGGCGCAACACCGCCGGTGACCTGGTGGCCGGTCCGGGCGCCTGCCCCCATCTCGGGGCGCTGCTGGACCGCTGCCCGGTGCTGGAGGGCACCCTGTACTGCCGCTGGCACGGCCTCGCCCTCACCCAGAACGGCGATCGCACCTGGCAGCCGTACGGGGCGTTCGACGACGGGCTGCTGCTGTGGGTTCGGCTGGCCACCGAGGGTGAGACCCCCACCGAGCGACCCACGCTGCATGGCCCGGCCGCCGCTGGCCGACTCGGTGTCGGCGGTCATGGTCGAGCCGGGGACCTGTGAGCCGCAGGACGTCATCGCCAATCGGCTGGATCCCTGGCACGGCGCGTGGTTCCACCCGTACGCGTTCTCGCACCTGACCGTGGACGACGAAGCCAGCGACGAGCACCGGTTACTGGTCGACGTCACCTTCCGGCTGAGCCGGACCTGGGGCGTGCCCGTGCGGGCGGAGTTCAGCTGCCCGGACACCCGCACCATCGTGATGCGGATCCTCGACGGGCGAGGGCACCGGCAGCGTGGTGGAGACGCACGCCACCCCCACCGGCCTCGACGAGCAGGGCCGCCCGATCACCATGGTCACCGAGGCGACCATCGCGTACTCGGATCGGCCCGGCTTCTCGGTGGCCCGGTTCCTCACCCCGCTGCTGCGGCCCTCGATCGTGAAGACGGCCAAGCGGCTCTGGGTGGACGACCTGGACTACGCCGAGCGCCGCTACGACCTGCGGATGCGCGGCGAGTTTCCGGGCTGAGGCGCGAGCGCTCCTGCAGGCACCGTTCAGGCGGCATGAACCGTGCCTGCAGTAGCAATCGTCATCCACAGGGGGACTGGCGTTGCTCGCCCCCGCCCAGCAGCGTTGGCTCATGCCGGCGAAGCGGACCGTCCTACCCGCATCGCTGCGGACGCGGCCCTTCACGTACGAGGAAGCCCTCGCGGTCGGAATCAGCCGTCGCGCCCTCCAGGGACCGTCAGTTCGACGACTTCGACGCAGGGTGTACGTCGCTGCCGGCCTGCCGGTTACGTTCGCCGTCAAGGTGGCGGCGGCCCGGTGCGTGCTACCGGCGGACGCGGTGGCGGCCGGCGTGACGGCTCTCCGGCTGATGGGTCTTGAGCTGGGTACGGTCGGGCCGCTGCGTTTCGTCAGCACCTGGCCGGTGCAGCGAAGACAACCGGGCGTCCTGGTTTCTCGCGTCGCAAGGCTGCCCCCGAACGAGCGCGGCCGCCTGCGAGCCGAACCGGCCTTCTTGAGCGCCGCAACCCAGCTCGACCTCGTCGACCTCGTGGCGGCGGGTGACTGGCTGGTGAAGCAACGGCGGACGACCCCGGCCGCGCTGCGCGACCACGTGAGTGAGGCGCGCGGCCGAGGCTCGGCGCTCGCCCGGCGCGCCGCGGGCCTGGTCCGCGAACGAGTCGACTCGGTCCGCGAGACCCGGCTCCGGCTCGTCCTCGTCCTGGCCGGGCTGCCTGAACCGGAGTGCAACATAAGTCTCGGCTCCGAGCAGTGGTTCATCGGGAAGGTCGACCTCGTCTACCAGGAGTACCGGGTTCTCTTGGAGTACGAGGGCAGCCAGCACCAGGAGGATCGGAAGCAATGGAACGCCGACATCGGCCGCTATGAGGAGTTCACGGCGGAGGGCTACGCCGTGATTCGGGTGAGCTCGGAGCGGATGCGCTACCCGCGGCTGCTCGTCAACGGGGTCTACGCCACTCTCAAGGAGCGGGGCTATGACGGTCCGCCGCCGGACTTCAACGCCGAATGGTGCACGCTTTTCACCTGATTGCCACTGCAGGCACCGTTCACGGGTTGGGATCGGTGCCTGACGCAGCAGTGCAGCCCAACTATTCCCATCGGAATAGTTGGGCTGATAGGACTGGGTAACTCGAAACACTGTCGCAGGAGCCCCCCGTGCGTCCTCTCACTCTGGTGGCGATCTCCGCCCTGGTGATCACGACCGCTCTGGCACCGGTCAACTCAGCGAAATCTGCCTCCGTCGACACCTCCGCGACCGCGAGCAGCTCAGCTTCGGCCGGCTGGAAGGACCGCCCGCGGTATCAACCTCGGCTGCCGGGCGGCTACCAGAACCTGGTGGTGCTGTTCCAGGAGAACCACAGCTTCGACAACCTGTACGGCGGCTGGGGGCGGGTCGGCCGTCAGCGGGTGGAGGGACTGCCCGAGGCCGATCGCCGGCACACCATTCAACGGGCCCAGGACGGTTCGAGGTACCGCTGCCTGCCGCAGGTCGACGTCAACCTGACGTCGCCGCCGCTGCTGGTCACTTGCACCGACAGCCGGCACGACGTCAGCAGCGCCTTCCGCAACCGGCCGTTCTCGATCGACGACTACATCGAACCGACCGACACGACCTGTCCGGTCCCGGGCGCCGAGCAGCCGAACGGCACCCTGAACGGTCAAGGCCTGCCGGGTGGATGCACCCGTGACCTGGTCCACCGGTTCTACCAGGAGAAGTTCCAGAGCAACGGCGGCCGGCAGGACCGCTACGTCACCGGCTCGGACGCCGTCGGACTCAGCATGGGGCACTACGACACCACAAGGCTGCCGATCTACCGCTACCTGCACTCTGCGGGCGCTCCGCACTACGTCATCGCCGACCGCTTCTTCGCCGGCGCTCACGGCGGCTCGTTCCTCAACCACCAATGGCTGATCGCCGGTCGCGCTCCAGTCGTCGACCAGTCCGGAAACGTGCCCGACCCGACGAAGCGGCCGAGGAACTCGGTGATCGACAGCAACGGCATGCCGACGGCCTATCCGCAGTACGAACCGCCGAGTTCGGTCCTCGACGGGGAGTTGACGGTTCGCTGTGCCAACCCCGACCGGCTGGTGAACTACCGTCGCGGCTGCGGCAACTTCGCCGTCAACACCGTGCAGCCGTCCAACTTCCCGTACAGCCCAGGCGGGCCGTTCATCCCGCTGATCGACAACGCGCGGTACCCCAACATCGGCGACCGGCTGACCGCCAAGGGCATCTCGTGGAACTGGTACTCGGGCGGCTGGGACGACGCTGAGGCTGGGAACCCCGGACCGTTGTTCCAATACCATCACCAGCCCTTCAACTACTTCGCCGACTACGCGCCCGGGACGCCCGGCCGTCGCCACCTGCAGGACGAGGAGAACTTCTTCCGGGCCGCGAGGACCGGGAACCTGCCCACGGTCAGCTTCGTGAAGCCGTACGGGGCCGAGAACGAGCACCCCGGGTACGCCAGCACGACCAGTGGCAGCTCCCACCTCGTCGACCTCGTGAAGGCGGTCATGAACGGACCGCAGGCCCGGAACACCCTTGTGATGATCGTCTACGACGAGTTCGGCGGCCAGTGGGATCACGTCTCTCCCCCCGGACCCACCAGTCCGACCCGCGGGGCGTACGACGCGTTCGGGCCCGGCACCCGGATCCCCGCGATGCTGCTGTCGAAGCAGATGACCCGATCCGGCGTTGATCACACCCAGTACGACACGACCTCGATCAACGCGACGCTGGAGCGCGCGTTCGGCCTGGCTCCGGTGGGTATTCGCGACACCCGCGTGCGGGATCTGAGTCCTGCCATCCGCCTTGGCGGGCGCCGCTGAGATGGATCGCCTGTCCGCCGACGACGCCCACATCCTGGCCCTCGAGTCGGCGACCGTCACCGGCCAGACGATGCACCTCATCGTCCTGGAACCGGGGCCCACACTGAACGAAGACGCGTTGGGCGCCGCCGTGGCGCAGCGGCTTGGGAGCCAGCCGCGGGCGACCGAGCGTGTCGACACGTCCGGACCGGAGCCGCGCTGGGTCGAGGCAACAGAATTCGACATCGGCGATCACGTACGGCGAACGCCCTCGGCCTGCGCGACGCAAGCGGACCTATGGCGAGCCGCCGGCACGCTGATGTCGGAGCATCTGGACCGTTCGCGACCATTGTGGACCTTCGACGTGGTCGGCCCGCTCGTCGACGGACGAGAAGCGATCGCCGTCCGGATCCACCACGCGATGGCTGACGGCATCACCAGCCTCCGCTTCCTCGACGCGGTGCTGTGGGACCCGCATGCCGATCCGGCCTCTCCGAAAGCGCCGCCTCGCGATCGCTCCGCAACCACAAAGCACCCGCGGCTCTCCGAGGCGTGGGGGATGCCCGGAGCCGCTCTCCGAGAACTTGGCCATCTCGGCTCCCCATCACCCTTCGATCGCCCGATCACCATCTCGCGCGAGCTCGCCTTCACTGTCCTTCCGCTGGCCGAACTCAAGGCGATCGGCGCTGAGCGGCCCATACACGCGACCGTCAACGATGTCCTGCTCGGGGTCGTCGCGGGCGGCCTCCGCCGGTGGCTCAGCTCGGATTCGGCGACGCTGCCGCACCTGCGGGCCCAGGTGCCGGTCAGCCTTCACTACCGCGACCAGGCGGCCGATGATCTCGGCAACCGCGATTCGTTCTTGAACGTCGACCTTCCCCTTGCCGAGGCGGATCCGCTGGCCCGGATCGACCGAGTCACCGCCGAGACCCGTAAGCGCAAGATCTCGGGTGACGCCGAGGAGATGTACGACCTCTTCCACGCTCTCGGACGCATGAAACACCTCGGTCGAGCTGCCGAACGGCTCGCCGGCAGCGCTCGCGAGTTCGGCGTCTCGATCTCGAATGTCCCCGGTCCAGGCGCCCCAGTCAGCGTCGCGGGACGCGGCGTGCAGGACTTCTTCTGCACGTCCGAGCCAGCCGCCCATCACGCGCTTCGCATCTCAAGCCTCTCCTGCGCCGGAGAACTGGGAATCGGACTGTGCACCGACCCGACGGCGCTGCCTGGTGTCGCGCGCCTGGCCGAGTCGATCGAGAGCTCGTACGCCGAGATCCGTGACGCCGCGTCGGTGTGACGCTGCCTCAGCTTGGACGCATCTCCTCCGGGTAAGGTCCCCAGGCGTCGGCGCGCGTTCGTGGAGGCCTTCCGGCCCAGCCGACCCGTACGGATCATGGTGGCCAGCGAGTCGAGGATCACTCGCGCGGAGATCAGCGAGGTTTGCTCCGACCAGTCGTACGGCGGGGAGCACTCGACGACCTCCATGCCGGAGATGCCGCCCTCGGAGACCAGCTTGACCAGGCCCAGGGCCTCCCGGGGGAGCAGACCACCGGGCTCGGGCCAGCCGGTGCCGGGCACGAAGCCCGAGTCGATCACGTCGATGTCGAACGAGAGATACACCGCCGAGGCCCCCTGCCAGGCCAGCTCGAGCGCCGTCTCCGCGATCTTCTCGATGCCCACTCGCTCGACGTCACCGACGGTCATGATCGTCGTGCCGCGCCCCCGGCCCACCTTCACCCCGGCGCGCGGGGCCTGCCAACCGCCGATCCCGATCTGTACCAGGTTGGTCGGCGGCGCGTTCTTGATGTTGGTCGCGTGGAACCACGGCGTGGTGTGCATCCGCTCGTCGAGGTCGAGCTCCTGGGTGTCGACGTGCCGGTCGAAGTGGATGATGCCGACGTTGCCGTCCATGTGCGGCGCGAGACCGCGGATGGTGGGGTAGCCGATCGAGTGATCACCGCCCAGCACGACCGGGAACGCGCCGGATGACACCACGTGGCTCATCGCCTTGCTGATCTGGTCGAAGGACTTCTCCAGATTTCCGGGAATGGCGCACACATCGCCGATGTCCACCAGGTTCAGCTGCTCGCGCAGATCGACGCCGAGCTCGAAGTTGTACGTGCCGAACAGGTTCGTGGCTCGCCGGATCCCCTGCGGCCCGAATCGGGTCCCCGGCCGATAGGTGGTGCCGGCGTCCAGCGGCGCGCCGAAGATCGCCACCTCCGCGTCCCCGACATCGTGCACGTCCTCCACGTACGGGCACTTCATGAACGTGCCCCGCTCGCCGGCGAAGTGCGGGATCTCGCCCCGGGCGAAGGTGGGCAGCGTCCGGTCGGTGATCGAGTCGGCGGCCTCCAGCCCGTACGCCAGGCCGCGCTCGACCTCCTCGCGCCAGCGCCGGTCCGGCAGCAGCGCCTCCGCCTGCTGAGCCGCGTGTCCTTCGCGATCCACTCGATCGTCGGTACTCATAGCAGCACCCTAGGACCGGTGGGCCAGCTGTAACGCGACCTTCATCGCTCAGACCATCGACTGGAACACCAGTTCGAGGTAATGGCCGCGTGATCATCCTGGGTGTCAGCGTCAGCGTGCTGGCGGTCTTGATCGTCGGCATTCTCGTGGCCCGCAAGGTCGACGGAGACTCGGCCAACTTCCTGGTGGCGGGGCGGCAGCTCGGCGTACCGCTGGTGGCCGTGTCCCTCACCGCCGCTGCGGTCGACAGCAACGCCATGGTCGGCAACACCGACCTGACCTCGCAGGCGGGCTTCTGGGCCGGCGCCTCGCTGGCCATCGGCCTGGCCATCTGTCTGCTGCTCTCCGGGCTGTTCCTGGCCAAGCCGATGAACGCCATGAAGCTGTTCACCCTGGGCGACTTCTTCCGGCAGCGCTACGGCGCCGTGCCGGAGAAGGTCGCCTCGGTGATCATGATCTTCGCCTTCACGATCTTGCTGGCCGGCAACATGGTGGCCTGCGGGTTCCTGCTGGAACGGTTCGCAGGTATCCCGTACGCGTTCGGCGTGATCGTCGCGGTGCTGCTGGTGCTGGCCTACACGGTCGGCGGCGGACTGTTCTCCGACGCCTACACGGCGGCGATCCAGACCACGATCACCATCGTCGCCACGATCGCGATGTTGATCTGGGTGGCCCTCACCTTCGGCATCGTCATTCCCGAGGGAATGGGCCCGTTCGACTTCGAGCAACTGACCAGCGCCGAGGCCGGAGCGCCGATCAACTGGGCCACCCTCATCTCGCTCGGCATCGGGGATCTGGTCGCCATCGACTTCATGCAGCGCATCTTCGGCGCCAATCGCCCGAGGTGGCGCGTCGCTCCTGCTTCATCGGGGCCGGCCTGACCTTCGGCATCGGCGTGATCTACGCCATCGTCGCCCTGACCGTGACCGCGGTGCTGGGACTGACCACCGAGAACGGTCCGATCCTGTTCCAGCTGCTCGGGCGACTACGCGCCGCCGCTGCTGGCGATCCTGGTGCTGTCCGGCATCGTCGCCGCGTCGTTCTCGACCGCGTCCGGGGCGATCCTGGCCACCTCCGCGATCGCGGTCCGCAACCTGTTCGGAGTTCGTCGGCTGGTGGTCACCGACGGCCCCGACCCGCTGCTGCGGTGGACTCGACTGGCCATGATCCCGATCTGCCTGGTAGGCGTGATCATCGCCATTCGGGTGAGCCAGACCGGGATTCTGCTCACCCTGGCCTTCGATCTGATGCTGGCCTGCCTCGCCGGACCGTTCATCCTCGGCCTCTTCTGGCGGGCGGGCGGGGCCGTCGCGATGCTGGCGGGTGTCGCGGTCGGGTTCGGCTTGCGGACCACCCTGCTCGTCCTCACCCCCACCATGTACGGCGTGCCGAACGATCTGCTGTACGTCCCGAACTCGCTGGGCCTGGAGTGGCTCGACGGCTGGTCGACGCTGATCGCGGCGGCGGTGGCGATCTCGACCTACGTCATCATCGCGCTGGCCCGGCCCCGGACCGAGCCGGAGTTCGCCCAGGAGGAGGCTGCCGTGGCCGAGCTTCGCGCCGAGGAGGCCCAGTCCGAGCCCGTACCGGCGCCCGTTTCCTAGGCCGCCGTGCGGCGCGCGCGGAAGGAGTGGAGCACGCCCCGCTGCCAGCCGGGAGCGGTGCGGACCTCGACGTCGACGAATCCGGCGGCGTACATCCGCTCCACGAAGACCTCGACCGAGTCGAAATCGAGCACGCTACGCCATAGGTAGCGGTAGAGGCGCGTATCCCGGCTGACCAGCCAGCTCAACGGGATGACAACCGACCAGCACACCAGGTTCCAGATGTAGCGGGAGCGGGAACCGGCCACCGAGTACTCCTGCACCACCAGCGAGCCACCGGGCGCCAGCAGTTCGCGGGTGGCTTCGAGCACCTGGTCGCGATCGGTCACGTTGCGGAACAGGTACGCCGCGAACACCCCGCCGACGGCGTCGGTCAGCCCCCAGTCGGCCCGGGCGGACGTCAGATCCTCGGCCAGCCGATGCTCGAACCGCACCCCCGGCGGCCACGTCTTCTTTCGCGCCTGCTCGAGCATTCCGGCGGAACCGTCGATGGCGGTCAGCGCGAATGGCCGCCGAGCTCGCTCCATCGCCTTGACGAGGGCGCGCGTCGAGGCACCCGAACCGCACCCGAGGTCGAGCAGCTGCATCGGTTCTCCGCTCGGCGGCAGCCGCTCCACCAGAGCCTCGGCGGCCGACCGGAGATGGCGGTGATAGCCAGGATTGAGGCCGACCATGAGGTCGTACCGGGAGGCGACGTCGTCGAAGGCCTCGGGCACGTCGACTGCTGCTTCGGCGGTGATCCTTCTCACTCCCCTTCTGCTCGGCTCAGTTGGCGCGCCTGTCGGTCCAGCAGGGCCCGCCAGCCCAGGATGGCCAACGTCACCATGGCGAAGCCGAACCCGAAGTCCTCGATCGGGATGTCCCATGGGACACGGATGCCGATCATCTCAGACGGGTTGTAGATCACGATCGGGTCCTCCAACTTGGTGAGCCAGCCGTCCACGGGGATCTGGAAGCCGAACACGATCGCCATCGACAACCAATACTGCACGGTACGAAAGATGCCGGTGCGCAGCACGACCAGCTCCAGGACCAGGACGCCCAGCATCGCCATCACCGTGAGCAGGGTGTACTCCGGGACGTCAGGCATGCCGGGCCCCCGCAGCCGTACGCGAGCGCCTGGCGGCCAGCCGGCGCAGCCCGTAACCGACCGCCTCGTAGGTCAACAACCCGCAGAGGGGGATCACGATGAAGAACACCAACTCCTCGATCGGCATCGAGAACGGCAGCTGCCACCCGGTGACGTAGCGCGGGTTGTAGCTCCAGTGATCGCGTATGATCCCGACCACGTCCCACACCGAGAAGATGACCACCACCGGCAGCAGCGCCAGCCCGGCCGTTCTGAAGCGTCGATAGACCCGAGCGTCGAGGAACCACTCCAGGGGCAGGGTGAGCACCAGGCAACCCAGCATCAACAGCAGGTACTGGTACGTGATGGTGGCCTCCTCTCAAGTTTTCGGGTCCATCCGACCCTAACCGGGGGAATTTGCTCAAGGACCCGTAAATATTCGCGCATTTTCAACCAAACCGCTTCAGGCGTGGGATTAGCATTCACGCCATGCCAACTGCGCATGCCCTTGAGGGGGCACGACGCAGTGGAGGATCGGGGGATCTACGCCACGGCAACCTCACCCATATCCTTCGCTACGTCCGAGACCATGGACCCTGCAGCCGCCATGACATTGCTCATGGTTGCGGGCTGGGAGTATCCACCTTGACCGATCTCATCAACGAGCTTCGCGGTCGTCGCCTGGTACGGGAGCTGGATCCAGTGCGCCGCCCGGCGGCCGGGCGGCCGACCCGGCCCATCATCCTGGACGGCGAACCGTGGGTGCGTGATCGGTGTCCACGTCGACATCGACGTGATCGAGATCCGGGTGGCCACGGTGGGAGGTGAGCAGCTGTGGCAGGAGACCGTGCCGTGCGATCTCCGCGGGAAGAACGCCGAAGAGGGCTACCGGCTCATCTCCGCTGAGCTGACCCGCCAGATCCCCCGGCTCGGCCGTGATCGGGAGCTGATCTCGGTGGAGGTCGGGCTGGCCGGCTACGTCTCCCGCGACCGAGGGCTCGGTCTGTTCCTCCGTCACGTTCGGTTGGACGGACGTCCCGCTGCGGGCCCTGCTCGCCCGGACCGTCTGGGACGCCGGCGTCACCAACCCGGTGCACGTCGGGATCGCCAACGACTGCCAGTTGGCCGCGTTGTACGCCGGGCGGGTCGAGGTGCAACTGCCCCCCGATCTGGTCGCGGTGTACTTCGGCGGTCTGCGCAATCTGGGCAGCGGCATCCTCATCGACGGCGAGATCTTCGGTGGCGCCCAGGGCGGGGCGGGTGATCTCGGGCACAGCAACGTGATGTGCGAGGGCGGTGAGTGCTGGTGTGGCCGGACGGGTTGTCTTCAGACCGCCGTCTCGCCGGCTGCCCTGCTCACCCGCAGCGCTCTCGTGCCGGAGGCCGGAGCCAAGCAGATGGTCGACGAACGCCCGTACGAGGCGATCTCGTTGATCAGTGAGGCCGCCGCGGCCGGCGATCATCGGGTGCTGGGCGCCCTGACCGACGCCGGCGAAGCGCTGGGTACCGTCCTGGACGACACCCTCGGCAGTCTCAATCCGCATGCGGCGATCCTCGGCGGCTACCTCGGGGTGCTCTCGCCGTACCTGATGGAGGGCATCAAGAGCAAGCTGGTCAGCCGGATCTCCAACCTCGCCTATTCCGACACCCGGATCGTCGGGCTGGAGCAGGTCGCTCCCCGCGTCGTCGGCGGAGCCGTGCTGGCCGCCCGCGACGCCGTCCTCTCCGATCCGATGCGGCTGACCCGCGCCGTCGCCTGACCCCGAGCGAGCCGACGACCGGAGCGGCAGTCCGGTCACTATGCTGACGCGTGATGCCTGGGTCGCGGCAAGCACCTTCTCCGGCGCGGCGGGCGGTGCCGGACTTCCGTCGTCGCGATCGCCGGGCTCGGCGTCGCGGTCACGCTCGCGGCGGCCACCCCCATCCCGTGGTCGATCACCACGCGCTTCTGGCCGTTGGACGCCGTCCGGAACAACACGGCGACCCCGCTCCCGACGGCTGACGACGGCCCGCCCGGGCAGACCGTGCTCGAACGCGTCGTCCCCGAATGGGTGGGCACCCTCTTCTGGGTCGCGGTCGGCCTCGCGCTCGTCGGCGCCTCCGCGTGGGCCGTCCGTCGGGTCTGGCGGGCCCGCCCGCGCCGCCAGCTCCAGCTCGACACCGAGCCGGCGACCGTGCCCACCGGCCCGGTCGCCGCCGAGGCTGATGCCGAGGTGATGCGGCGCGGCGCCCGGACCGCCCTGCAGCTGCTGGACGAGATCCCCGACCCGCAGGACGCGGTGATCCGGTCGTGGCTGGCCCTCGAGCAGGCCGCCGCGGCGTCCGGCATCCCCCGCCGGCCGGCCGACAGCCCCACCGAGTTCACCGGCGCCGTCCTGGCCTCGACGGCGGCCGAGCCGGCGGCGGTGACCCTGCTGCTGAGCCTCTACCAGCGGGCCCGCTTCTCCGCGCATCCGGTCGGGCTGCCGGAGGTCAAGCAGGCACGGGAATGCGTGCTCAGCCTGTGCCACAGCTGGTCGGGCTACGAGAACGCCCTGCGCCAGAGCGTCCGGGCCCAACCGTGACCAGCCCCGGACTCCCCCGGCCACCTGGGCTGCGCCGCGGCACCCTGATCTCCGCAGGCATCGGACTCCTCGTCTGCGCCGCCGCCGGTTGGGCGATCGGCTTGGAGTGGCCACAGGCCTTTTTGGTCGGCCTGAGCATCGTCGCGCTCTTCGGGTTCCGCAGGCTGCCGCACACGAATCCCGAGGAGGACTGGCCCGTCGGGGAGCAGGAGTCCGACGACCGCGGCGTCCGGCGGGACGTCACCCGCCTTTCCTGGACCCTGCAGGGGTACGAGTCCCGGGTCGAGCGACCCTCGATCCGCCGGCTCCGGGCGGTGGCCGCCCACCGACTCGCCGTCCGGGGCCTCGATCTCGACGCCGACGTCGACGCCTGTCGCGCCATCCTGGGGACGACGGCTTACCAGGTCGTGACCGCCGACGCCCGCACCCACGTGCGGATCGAGGCCTTCACCGAGGCCCTCGCCGCCGTGGGGAACCTCACCGAGCGGGAGCCGGGATGACCGACGACACGACGGCCACGCCCGTCACGCCCCTCGCAGTGGCCGAGGTGTCCCGGCTCGGGCAGCAGGTGCTGGCCGAGGTGGGCACGGTGGTGGTGGGGATGCAGGGCCCGCTCGAGATCGCCCTGGCCGCGATCCTGGCCGGCGGCCACGTGCTGTTCGAAGACGTTCCCGGACTCGGGAAGACGCTGGCCGCCCGCAGCCTGGCCGCCACCCTCGGTCTGGAGTTCCGCCGCCTGCAGTGCACCCCGGACCTGCTGCCCGCCGACATCACCGGCGCGTACGTCTTCGACCCGGCCGAGGGGCGCTTCCTCTTCCGGCCCGGACCGGTGTTCACCGGGCTGCTGCTCGCCGACGAGATCAACCGGACCGCGCCCAAGACGCAGTCGGCCCTGCTGGAGGCGATGGCCGAACGGCAGGTGACCGTGGAGGGCAACAGTTTCGGCCTGGCCCAGCCGTTCCACGTCATGGCCACCTCGAACCCCGTCGAGTACGAGGGCACCTACCCGCTGCCGGAGGCCCAGCTGGACCGCTTCATGGTCCGGCTGGCGGTCGGCTACCCGGCGCCGGGCGCGGAGGCAGAGGTGCTGCACCGCAGGCTCAGCCGCCGGACGGAGGACGCCCACGTGTCGGCCGTGGTCGACGCCGGCACGGTCCGGCGGATGCAGGCCGGGGTGGAGACGGTGAACGTCGATCCCGACATCGTCGACTACTGCGTCGCCCTGGCCGCTGGCACCCGTAGGCATCCGGCGGTCGAGGTGGGCGCCTCACCGCGCGGATCGCTCGCCCTGCTCCTGGTGTCCCGAGCGCGGGCGGTGCTGCGCGGACGGGATTTCGTGCTGCCGGAAGACGTCAAGGAGGTCTCGGTGGCCGCCCTCGCGCATCGCATCACGCTCAACCCCCAGACCTGGGCGACCGGGGTCCTGGCCAGCGATGTCGTGGCCACCGTGCTGGCTCAGGTGCCCGGCCCCGCCGCCCTACCCCGCTCGCGCTGATGGCTCCGACCGGCGGGATCGGAGCATCGCCGTGGCGACTCTCACCGGCGGTGCTCGGCTGGGGAGTCGTCGGGGTCGTAGCGTTGCTGCTCGGCGTGCTCAGTGGACGCCCGGACGTGGCCGGACTGGGCCTCCCCCTGGTGCTCGGGCTGGCCTGGTCGACCACTCGCCGACCCGAGCGGTCGGCAACCGCCCGATTGCGCGGGGCCGACCAGCCCGTGAGCTCGGCCGGTCTGATGGTCGGGGTGGAGATCGACCCGGCGCCCGGATCTGCCTTGCTGACCTTCCGGGTCACCGCCCCGGGGCATCGGCCCGCGGAAGCCCTGGTCCGAGCCGAATCGGCCACCATCGGCGTGACCATGCGCTCGGTCCGGACTGGTCAACGCGACCTGTTCCGCCTCGACTACCGGCTTGCCTCCGCCGACGGATTGCTGACGACCCCCGCCGTATCCGTACCCCCGCTCACGATGACCGTGTTGCCCGGCGTCCAAGCCCTGCGGGAGCTGCCGCTCCCGAACCGAGCGCAAGGCCTGACCGGACCCCACCGTTCGCGACGGGTGGGCGACGGCGGGGAGTTCCGTGATCTGGCGGCCTTCTCTCCCGGCGACCGGATCCGGCGGATCGACTGGCGGGCCACGGCCCGCCTCAACACCGGTCCGCCGCTGGATCCGAGAACCCGACGTCACCAGACCATCAGCAAGCTGTACGTGCGCCGCAGCGAGTCGACCGCCGACGCGACGATCATGCTGGTGATCGACTCCCGCGACGAGGTCGGCCCCCGATTGGTCACCTGGGGTGACGCGACCGCTCTCCGCGAAGACGAGGCCACGTCCTTGGACATCGCCCGATCCGCCGCTGCCTCGTTGGCCGATCGGTATCTGAGCGGCGGCGATCGGGTCGGCCTGGAGGATCTGGGGCGGCTCCGGCGTCCGGTGTCGCCGGCGGGCGGTCGACACCAACAGCGCCGGTTGCTGCAGCGGCTCGCCCTGGCTCAACCCGAGGGTGAGCCGGCGCCGCGCCGCCGGGTCCCGAGGTTGCCGTCCGGATCGCTGATCATCGTGTTGTCCACGTTCCTGGACGATGAAGCACGCAGACCTGGCGCTGGCCTGGCGCGGTGCCGGTCACCGGCTGCTCGCGGTCGACACCTTGCCGCCGCTGAACTTCAGTGGAGCGACACCACAGCTGATGACGGCCTACCGGCTGGTGGCCATGGAACGCGAGGACCGCCTCGGCCTTTTGAGTCGCTCCGGGGTCGAGTGCTTCCGCTGGCTGCCGCGGGCCGGACACCACCCCGGAACCGATCTCGCCGTGCTGGCGCGGCTGCGGGATCGACGCCGATGACGTCCGGGGTTCGGGAAGGTTTCGGGCAGGTCCGCTCCAGCCGGGTGCGGAACTGGGCCGCCGGCCTGGTTGACCGCCTACCTGCCGCGCCTGGCGTTGCGGCGGCCGCAGGTGCACATCGCGCTGGGTCCCTGGCTGCCGTGCTGGAGCCTCCGGCTCGCCCTCGGAGTCCTGGCCCTGCTCTGTGCCGCGATGGTCGTCCGCAGCCCGCTGGCCTGGGTCGGGTTGATCTTGCTCGCCGATCGCAGTCGTGGTCCGGCCGTCGGGGATCGCGCCGGCCGCACTGATCATGGCGGTCGCCCTCTCGATGGCCGTCGGCCCGGAAGGCACGGCGCTGCGAACGGCGTTGTTGATCATCGGGCTGCACGCGGTGGCCCAGCTCGGGATCCTGCTCGGCCGGGCGTCCTGGACCGCTCGGGTCGAGATCGGTGCGCTGGCCGTCCCGCTGCCGGAGATTCCTCGGCATCCAGGCCTTCGTGCAGCCGCTGGCCCTGGTCGGCGGTTGGCTGGCCGGCTGGGATCTCGGTCTGGCTCTGCTTCCGCTGATCGCCGTGCTGGGATTGGCCGTGGTCAGCTACGTCTGGCTGCCCAGCTTGGGCGACGACCGCTCCTCGTAGAGCCGGGCGGCCACCCGCTCGATCAACGCGTACGGGATCTGCTGTTTGAGCGGGAACTTCAGCGTGCCCTTCCCCGCCGAGTACGGCGCGAGCTCCGCGCGCAGGGCCTCGTCGCCCTCGGGCTCCGGATACAGCGACACGTGGGACTTCCAGGCGGCGAAATGGACGATCGGCTTGCCGCCGGACGTGATGGTCGGCATCTGATAGCTGATCTTCTCCCCGGCCTCCGGCACGGCTCGGGCGAGCCGCTGCCGGAGCTGTTCGAGAATCTCGCGGACGTCCTCGGGAAAGGACGCGACGTAGTCCTCGACACTCGCATACTCGGCCACTTGGCTACCTCCTCATTCCGCCTCATTCCGCCCGCTGACGGATCGTGGCTGTCCGAACGTATGGGACGTCAGACCCGGAGCCGCTGCTGCAGCGCCGCGACCGCCTGCCGTACGGTTTCGAGATCGGCCGGTCGCGCCATCTCTCGCTCCGCGTCCTGCAGGATCCGGGTGGCCGCCTCATCCAGGACGGGCAGCCGATCGGATCCCTCCGGCACCATCGAGGCGCAGGTGCGCAAAAGCCTCAGCATCGCCATCAGAACGGTCAGGTCCCTCGCGCCGTACCGGCCGACCAACCCGCAGATGAAATAGATGTAGTCGGCAAAGGTGTTGCCGGGGACGATGACCACGCCGCGACCGGAGCTATCGGTGATGGTGCTGGTTCCCAACGGCTGAGTGGCCAGATCGGCACAGACGGCGCCCAGGTGGTCGATGGCCTGCACGGCGGTGTACGGGTCGTTGATCGCCGCCGACAAGGCCTTGGACGCGATGTCGATCAACTGCCGGATACCGAACGCCACATCCTGCTCGAGAGTGCGCTCGAAGCCGATCCGCACGTCGGCGTTGACGGCCGCCTCGAACGTCCGCGCGTCCGGTAGCGGCGACTCGGCCGACGCACCCCAGACCCAGGCGATCGTCGTGCCCGCGACCAGGTGCTGGCCCACGCGTGCTCGCAGGCAGAGTGTCACGTCGTGCTTGACGGCCAACGGCAGCAGCAGCTCCGGATGGATGGTCTGCACGTACCCGGTCTGGCGGCTGAGGAGGGTGATCGCCCAGGGCGGGGCCCGCGGCGCGGCATCGGAGACGTGGCTCCGGGTCTGGCGGTGCAGGGCCTGACGCGTGTTCTTCTCCACCTGCCGGGTGATGGCGTCGATCTGGATGGAATGCACCAGATGGTCGGCGAAGTAGACCACCATGGCCAGGCTGGCGAACAGGAGCATGATCGCTCCGCTGATGGCGAGCCGCGGGAAGTCCTCGGTCCGCGAGCCCTCCTCCACACCGACCGTGAACAGGCCGGCCGCGCTGTAGACGAACGTGGCGATGAAGACGCTCAGCACGACCTGGGTGCCGCGGTCGCGCAGGAAGTTGCGCAGCAACCGCGGCGAGAACTGGGTCGAGGAGAGCTGGAGGGCGACGACCGTCAGACCGAGGACGAGGGCGATGACCGTGACGACGGTGCCGGAGATCTCGGTCAGCAGGGTGCGTGCGTCGTCGGCCGTTCCCTGGAACGAAAACCGCGCCAGGAAGGACCCGGGCTGGACGCGAACCTGCGACATCGCGTAGCCCGCGGCCAGAGCCAGCAGGGCGGCGCAGCTGGGAAGCACCCAGAGGGCGCCCGCGGCGTACTCTCGCAGCGCTTCCCAGACCAGCGCTCGCCGTCCGCGGCGGCCTGGCTGATCATGGTGAGAACCCGGTTCGGGACGGCCCATCGTGCGCAACAGGGTAATGCCCGGACCACGGATGAGGCAGTGCTCGCCACGGAGATTCGCCGGACGGGTTACCGCGAATCGATCACAGCGAGGCCGCGATCAGCGCGAGCAGGGGCGGGGTGCTCTGCGACAGAGCGCCGACGACCCCGGCGCCCCGAGGACGGCTGAGGGCCAACCGATCGGAGACGAAGAGGACCATGCCGGCCAAGAACGTGAAGAGGCAGAGGTAGATCACGAGAGTTCGGCCGGCCGCCTGATCGCCGGTGGCCCACAAGATCACGCCGGCCACCAGCCCGGACCCGATGAAGAGGTTGTAGAAGCCGACGTTGAACGACCAGAGCCGGACCGCGGGAACATCGGTGGCAGGAACGGCGAAGACGCCCTGGTGAATGCCAGGGCGCTGGAAGAGCAGTGACTCCCAGCAGAAGACGAGGACGTGTATCGCGGCCGTCAGCAACGCGAAGACCCAGACCACCACGGTCATGGCACCGACTCCAGTCCGGTCACGGTCACATCGTGGCGACCCAGGACCTGTTGGATCTGGGCCATGACGTCCGCCATCGGTCGCCCGGTGGGGACATGCGCGTCCAGGTCGGCGTGGAACCGGCCCATGGCTCCGGTGAGGCTGATGGCGAGGAAGGTCGCACTGGGACTGAGCACCGTGAAGGTGTGCAGCGCGTTCGGCGGGATGGTGACCGACGACCCGGGGCCGAGATCGAAGCCCTCGTCCTCGATCTGCACGATCATCCGGCCCTGCAGCACGTAGTAGGCCTTGCCCCAGCCGGTCCGGTGCAACGGGGTGGCCGGCCCCCGCGGTGCGTCCACCTCGAACACCTCGTACGCCCCGTCGGTGTGAGCGGCGTCGATCTTCACGGTGAGTACCGCGTCGGGGGCGGTGAGTTCGGAGCCTTCGCCGGCGGCGGTGTGCTGAACCAGTTGCGTCATACCGACGACGTTAGAGCTGTCGTCCCGGGTAGATCGATCCCACAAATCTGGGAATGTCAGAACCCGGTCGGCGGGGCCATACTGAACGGGTGTGGGAGGAGCGGGCCCATCGTGCCCGCAGGAACATCGCGGCGCTCGCCGCCTCCGGACTCGGGGTCGGTGAGCTGCACGCCGAAGCGATCCGGTTGATCGACCGCGACGTGCCGAACGAGGTCACCTGCTGGGCCACGATCGATCCGGAGACGCTGGTGATCAGCACCATGATCAGTGGCGACAACCGGATCCCGTCCGAGTACGAGCCCCTGCTGGCCGAGGCCGAATACTCCCCGACCGCCGAGCCGAACCGCTTCGCCGCGTTGGCCCGACGCCGTTCGGCGGTGGCGCGACTGTCCGACCTGTCGGCCAGTGATCGCAAGTGCAGCACCCGGCTGAACCAGGTCTTCAGACCGTTGGGACTGGAGCAGGAGCTCCGGGTGATCTTCCTTGCCGATGGGGTCTGCTGGGGTGCGGCGGGTATGGTCCGAGCCGGCCGGGACTTCAGCGAACGTGAACTGGAGTTCTTGACGGCGGTCGCTCCGGCCCTCGCCTCCGCCACTCGGCTGGCCGTGCGGTCCGAAGCCCACGGCGGTCGGGAGGGTGCTCGACCGGCCATCGTGATCATCGGTCCGGCGGGCGAACTGCGCGCCGTCACCCCCGCCGCGGAGGAATGGCAGGACCGGATCAACGAGATCGCGCCCGGCCGGTTCCCGCTGATGATGCGCGTGATGGCGAACGGCGCCCGTTCTACCTCCTCCGGCGGCTTCCGCGCCCGGTTGCGGGATGCGCGAGGCCACTGGGCGATCCTCCGCGCGAGCCCGCTGATCGGCGCCGAGACCGCGGAGATCGCCGTGTCCATCGAGCCGGCCAGCGGCGATCAACTCGTCGGATTGCTGCTGGAGGCGTACGACCTGTCGGCTCGTGAGCGGGACGTCTGCCGCGAGGTCATCGGCGGCCACGCCACCGCGGAGATCGCCTCCCGGCTGTTCATCTCGACCCATACGGTCCAAGATCATCTGAAGTCGATCTTCGTTAAGGTCGGGGTCCGGAGTCGGGGTGAGCTGGTGGCCCGGCTACGACCCGAGGCCGACGGCGCCCTTCGGTCGAGCTCGGCCTGACAACCTCCGATCGGCAGCCCGCACTCTTGTGTCAGCGTGGGCCGCCCGCGGATCTTGATCGGGGGCCGAAGGCGCCGAGGAAGCGGTCGCGGAAGGCATCCATCCGCCAGACCGGGGCGGCCGGCGCGGGCTTCAGCCCTGGCGTCCAGTTCCAGCCGGCGATCCGCTCCAACACCCCCGGGTCCCGCGTGATGATCGTGATCGGGACGTCCCGACTGGCGGAGTCACCGGTGACGACCGGATTGGGCTGATGATCACCGAGCAAGATCAGCACCAGGTCGTCGTCGCCGTGGGTCTCCACGTACGAGATCAGCGAGCCGAGCGAGTACGCGATGGAGCGCCGATAGTCAGCCCGCACCCGAGCAGGGTCGCGGGTCAAGATCGCCGAGGGCGGATCATCTTCGGTGTCCATTCCGTCGAAGACCGAGCCGTCCCCGACCGCCGGCCACGCGATCAGCTCGGGGATCGGCGCCCACGGAGCATGACTGGACACCAGCTGGATCTCGGCCATCACGGAGGGCCGGTCGGTTCCCGCCCGTTCCAGCCTCTCGAACGCCGCCAGCGTGTACTGGTCCGGCATCGTAGCCCAGCTGAAGTTCGGCCCCCGATAGCCAAGGGTCCGCGAGTCGTACAGCCGGTCGTAGCCGAAGAACCCACCCTCGGGCCAGTCGCCGGTCGTGCCCGGCGAAATCCCGACCGTACGCCAACCCGCCCGGCGGAAGGCGTGGTTCAGGGTCATTCGGTCGGTCTGCACCAGGCTCCGGTAGCGCTGCTCGTTGTCGACCCAGACCCCCGCCAGCAACGTGCCGTGGGCCAGCCAACTGCCGCCGCCCGCCGTCGAGGAGGTGAGAAACCCACTGCGGGACCGGAATCCGGCGGACCGCAGGCGGCGGTCCCCCGCATCGAGCAACGACGTGACGGGGGGCGCGAGCTGCGGATCCTCGACCGCAGAGCGGCCGTAACTCTCGACGAACGCGATGACCACGTCCTTGCCGCGTAGGCCGGCCAGAAGCTCCTGACGGCCGACGCCGGCAAACTGGTCCAGCTTGAGCTCGGCCGCGAACGCCCGGTGATCGTCCAGTCCGCGACGGATCTGCAACGCCCGGTCGTACGCCACGGTCATGCTCGTGAGTCCGACTGGGGCCCCCGGGAGGATCGATCCGCCGACAAGGTTGAAGGCCAGCAGCACTGCGGTCACCGCTACGATTCCGGGCCGCACGGCCGCGCACTCGGCCCCGGTCCGGCTCAGGAGACCGACACTCCAGGTCAGCAGCACGACGACCGAGCAAGCGACGACCAGAGCGACCACCACGGCCAGGACCGCCGCGACCATCCCGTAGGACCCCCGCAGGAAGTCGAATCCGTTCCCGAAGAGGCTCCAGTCGAACAGCAGGTCGAACGGCCGAGCCAGGGCCGCGTAGAAGCCGAGGTCGATGATCTTGAGGACGGTCAGCAGCCCGAACGCGACACCGATGACCGGTACCACCACCCGGCGCGCACCGCCGGGCAGGATCAGCAGGATTGCGACGGCGAGCATCGCCTCGACCGGCAGGGCGAGGCGCAGCCCCGGCGTCGGATAGTTGACCGCGCTCGGGATGAGCAACGCAGCCAGAACCACGAGACCAGCGGTCGCCGTCGCGACGACGCGCCGAACCGACCGGCCTACGGGCGGCTCGGCATCATCGACGTCCGGCCCGCCCTCGGACCGGGTTTCGGTGGTCACGTGGTCCTCTGTGGCGCTCATGCTCACTAGCAGTATGAGCCGCGACAGGCACGAGGTGGCGGTCATCGTCCTGCCCGTTCTTCCTGTTGCGGCTGGCGCGTCCCCGGCTCAGCAGGGCCAGCGCCGTCAGACCGGCGACTCCGGCCGCGACCGCCCACGCCACCACAGTGCCGGACCAGGGCTGGCTGATGCCGGCGGCGAGGACAATGAGGGCGGCGACTCCGATGGCCGTGCCCAACTGGGCACCCGTGTTGAGGACGCCACTGGCGGTCCCGCTCAGGTCATCGGCTACGTCGGTACCGATGTCGGTACCGGCAACCGACGCGAGGCCGAGACCGATGCCGGCCAGGAACACGCCGATCCCGAGCCCGGCCAGGCTGCCGTAGGTGAGGACCAGCAGCAGATTGCCAACCGCGATCCCTCCCAGACCAACGGCGGCCAGCCGCCTTGCCGCCAGTCGTGCGCCCAACGGCTTCGACAGGGCCGAACCAGCGATGACGCCGAGACTGAAGGGCACGAGTGTGAGGCCGGCGGCGACAGCGGAGAGGCCGAGCTGTTGCTGGAGCAACAATGCGGCCAGCACACCGGTGGAGGTGGTGGTAGCCGTGTTGACGAAGGAGACCACCGTGCCCGTCCGCAGGTTCGCCGACTTGAAGGCCGCCCGCGGCACGAGGGGCGCGGTGGCGTGGCGCTGCTGGACCACGAACCCGCCGAACATGCCAACGCCGCCGGCGGCGAGGAGCAGCCCCCCGACACGTCGGTGCGGGTCCTCCACCAAGGAGGCGCCGACGATGACCGCCATCACCGCAGTGATCAAGAGAACCGCACCGACCAGGTCCAGCCGCAGCCCAGGGTGATCAGGTGTTCCTCGGGGGACGACGCGCCAGACGGCGATCACCAAGATGATGCCGATGGGAATGTTCACCCAGAAAACGGCGCGCCAGCCGAGGAACTCGGTCAGCACTCCACCAACCAGCAGGCCCAACGCGCCGGCGGCGGCGCCACTGCCGCTCCAGGCGGCGAGCGCGCCGCGGCGCTCGGCCGGCTCCGGCGTGCCGTCCAGCAGCAGGCGCAGAGCCGAGGGAACGCCGATCGCCGCGGCGGCGCCTTGCAGCGCTCGAGCCGCGACCAGCTGGATCACGCCTTGCGCACTCGCCCCCACCAGACTCACCACGGCGAACGCCGCGCAGCCGATCAGCACGACCTTCCGATGCCCGTACCGATCTCCGAGGCGGGCCCCCAGCACCAGCAGTCCGCCGAAGAACATTGCGTACGCCGTCGCCACGATCGGTGTGGCCGTCGCCGGCGCCGACACCCCCGTCAACATCGCCGGGAGCGCCGTGATCGCGCTGGTCACGCCCAGGACGTCGACGAACTGCACGCCGCACAGTGCGGCAACCTGCCACCGCACCCGTGACGCCACCATGAGGTGAACGCTACTTCATCGATGAAGTAGGAGACTAGGGTGATGCGCTCCCCGCCGTCCCGCCGCCCGACGGCACGCGAGGTCGCGGCCGAGCTCGGCGTCTCGACGAAGAGCGTGTCGAACGCGTACGGCCGTCCGGATCAGCTGTCGGCGGACCTCCGTCAGCGCATCCTCGCCACCGCTGCCCGTCTCGGATACTCAGGTCCCGACCCGGTGGCGTCCGGACTGCGCCGGGGGAGGGTCGGTGCCATCGGGGTGGCCTATGCCAACCGGCTCTCCTATGCCTTCGACGATCCTGTCGCTCGGGAACTGCTCGCCGGTATGACCACCATGGCCGAGTCAGCGGGCGCCGGCCTGCTGCTCCTGCCGGGCTCCACCGATCCGGAGGAACGGGCCCGGGCGATCCGCGGAGCCGTCGTCGACGGCCTGCTCGCATCGTCCCTGGCCGACGACGATCCCGTGCTGGCCGTGGCCATGGCGCGACGATTGCCGCTGGTCGTCATCGACCAGCCTCGGCCAGCCCGGCTCGGCTCGGCCATCCCCTGGATCGGAGTCGACGACCGGTCGGCCGCCGCGCAAGCCGCCGAACATCTTCTGCGGCTCGGGCACCGAAGGCTGGGCGTTGTGTGTTTCGGGTTGTGGCGGCGACCCACCCCCGGACTGGTCGACCTCGCGGCGCAACAAGGCGCAACCTATGCGGTGTCGCGCGATCGCCTCGCCGGCTACCGGGAGGCGGTCGAGCGTCATGGCCTCGACTGGAGTCAGGTGCCGGTGTACCAGGGCGCCGACAGCAGCCCGGAGGAGGGCGACGCGGGAGCGGCTGTCGTCCTCGCTCGGGTACCGCGACCGACCGCCCTGCTGTGTCTCAGTGACCGGATTGCCGAGGGAGCTCTCCGCGCCACGAGGCGGCTCGGCCTTCGCGTGCCCGAAGACATCTCCATCCTCGGCTTCGACGACGCCGTCCCCACCGGAGCCGCCCTGAACCTCACGACCGTGCGTCAGCCGCACCGCAGCAAGGGCGAACGCGCCGCGCTCGCCCTCCTGAGCCTGCTTGGCGGATCGGAGCCGACGACTGCCGGCCTGTTGTCCACCCAGCTGATCGTCCGCGGCTCGACCGGTCCTGCACCTTCGGAGATCTCGTGACCGTGGCCGGCGAGGACGTCGGGGACGCGTCGACCAGACTGGCCGGATACCGACCGAAGGAGAATCTTGTGGCCATGCCGCCCGTCGAGCCGATGCCGGTGCCGCCAGGCCCGGGGCCTGTTCCTACGCCTGATCCCGGCCCCCCGATCAGCCCACCCGGTGACCCACAACCGATCCCGGACCCGGGACCGATCGAATAACCGAGTCGGCCACTGCCGCTATCGGGCGCGCGCCCTCGCGCTGAACAGCGCCGCGTTGTGCCGGCCACCGGCTGGGCTCGGACGGCCCTTCCCGGGCGAGGTGGGGCGGTCGGCCGAGCGCTTGGGCCGGTCTGCGGTCCGCTCCGTCCGCCGCCGGGCGGGCCGGCGCGAACGCGAACCCGCGTCGTGGCGCGGTCGGTCCTCCGCCGGGATCTCGCTGGGGGTCGCGGTCAGCATCCGGTCGCCCGGGGCCAGCTGCCTCAGGATCGCGTCACTCGTCGAACCGAGCGTCGTCGTGGTGGGCTGGACGCCGGCGGCCTTGGTCAGGGCACGGACGTCGCGCAGCTGATCCTGAGTCGCCAGGGTGACCACGGTGCCGGCCTTGCCGGCCCGGGCGGTCCGGCCCGAACGGTGGACGTACGCCTTGTGCTCCACCGGCGGATCGGCGTGCACGACCAGCTGGAGATCGTCGACGTGGATCCCACGCGCCGCGATGTCGGTGGCCACCAAGGTGGCGACCCGGCCCGAATGGAACGCCTCCAGGTTCCGGTCCCGGGCGTTCTGGTTCAGATTGCCGTGCAACTCCACGGCTCGGATGCCCCGGGCGTTGAGCTGGCGCGCGAGCGACTTGGCCCGATGCTTGGTCCTGGTGAAGACGAGGGTCCGTCCCGGGGCGCTGGTCAGGTCGGCCAGCACCGGGATCCGTTGATCCGCCAAGAGGTGCAGGACGTGGTGGGCCATCGCAGTGACCGGGATCTGAGCGGAGTCGGCCTCGTGGGTGGCCGGGCGGCGAAGGAACCGCTTGACCAGTCCGTCGACGCCGGCGTCGAGCGTGGCCGAGAACAGCAGGCGCTGGCTGGCCGGCGGGGTCTGCGCCAGCAGCCTGGTCACGGACGGGAGGAAGCCGAGGTCGGCCATGTGGTCGGCCTCGTCCAGCACGGTGACGTCGATCCGGTCGAGACGGCAGGCGCCCTGCTTGATCAAGTCCTCGAGTCGGCCCGGGCAGGCGATCACGACGTCGACGCCGGAGCGCAACGCGCGGATCTGGGACTGCGGGCTGACCCCGCCGAAGACCGTCACGGAGGTGAGGCCCGCCGTGGCGGCGAGCGGATCCAGCGCGGCCTTGATCTGCCCAACCAGCTCGCGGGTCGGGGCCAAGATCAGAGCCCGCGGACGGCGACTCTGCGTCGAGGCCGCGCTGGTCGACGTGAGCCGGGTGATGAGGGGTAGCAGGAAAGCGTACGTCTTGCCCGAGCCGGTACGTCCGCGGCCGAGCACGTCGCGGCCGCTGATCGAGTCGGCCAGAGTGGCGGCCTGGATAGGAGTAGGGACGGTGATCTCGCGGTCGGCAAGGACACGGGCCAAGGTTGCGGGCACGCCGAGATCGAGGAAGGAAACTGCGGGAGGCATAGGTGACTAACTGTCTGTGTGAGTGGTTTCGACGTTGAGGCGACCACGTGTCTCGCCCAGGAAAGTGGTGGGAGGGGAGGAGCTGAGCTCAACGTTCCCAGCGATTCGAGGCGAGACCTACCGAACCACTGCTGATCACAGTACGGCATGGCGCCCCCAGCACCTATCTCGGCACCTATCTCGCTGCCGGCGGGCACCCAGGCCGGCACCCAGCCTGCTCAGCGGCCGGACCGGGCCGCTCGGCACGGTAGACTGAGCGCTATCCGCGTGAGCTTCTCTCTCCGCGAGCCTCCGGTTCGCCGACGACCCCGCTGCTTGCAATCCCGGCTGGGAAGTCGACAACCGAACCAGGAGCACACCCATTCGCACCATCGACGCAGCGAGCCAAGCGCCGACCGTGGCTGTCGCCCGCCTGCAGCGCCAGCCGCTCACCCACACCTTCACCGAACTGGCGCAGGCCGTGCGCGAGCGCGGGCTGCAGGGCCGTCGCCGCGGCTTCTACCTCGCAGTGTTCAGCGGGCTGGTGCTGGCCCTCGGGGGTGTGGCCACCGGGATGATCCTGCTCGGCGACTCCTGGCTGCAACTGCTGATGGCCGGTGCGCTCGGCGTGATCTTCACCCAGCTGGCCTTCCTCGGCCACGAGGCCTCCCATCGGCAGATCTTCGAGTCGGGCAAGGCCAACGACCGCTCCGGTCGGGTGCTGGCCACGGCGCTCGTCGGGATCAGCTACTCCTGGTGGATGAACAAGCACTCCCGGCACCACGCCAACCCGAACAAGATCGGCAAGGACCCCGACATCGAGGTCGACACCATCTCGTTCGTTGAACACACCGCGGCGACGCAAAAGGGCCTGCTGGCGTGGATCACCCGCCGCCAGGGCTATCTGTTCTTCCCGCTGCTACTGCTCGAGGGCCTCAACCTGCACGTGAAATCCATCCGGACGCTCGCCTCGCGTTCGAAGGTCCAGGGGCGCTGGTCGGAGTTGAGCATGCTCACCGGGCGCTTCGTGGTCTACTTCGGTCTGATCTTCTGGCTGCTGCCGTTCGGCATGGCCGTCGCCTTCATCGGCGTTCAGCTGGCGGTCTTCGGCCTTTACATGGGCGCGACGTTCGCCCCGAACCACAAGGGCATGCCCATCGTTCCGGCCGACATCAAGCTCGATTTCCTGAGCAAGCAGGTCCGCACCTCGCGCAACGTCTCGGGCGGCTGGTGGGCCACCGTCTTGATGGGGGGCCTGAACTATCAGATCGAGCATCACCTGTTCCCCAGCATGCCGAGGCCCCAGTTGGCGGCCGCCCGTCAGCTGGTGCGTGAGTACTGCCGGAGCCACGACGTCCCCTACACCGAGATGAGCCTGCTCGCCTCCTACGGCGCGGTGATCAACTATCTGAATCGCGTCGGACTCGCCGCCCGGGATCCTTTCGACTGTCCCCTCGCGCGACAGATGCGCCCGAGTTGATCGGCGTGGCGTCCTTGGTCATCAGCGCTGCGAAGGACCGATCATCGTGCCGGTGACCGAGCGGATGGCGCTGCGGCGGACGAACTGGCCCGACGTCGACGACCTGGTGGCCCTCAACGCGGACCGGGACGTGATGAGTGGGCACAGCGACGGTCTGCCCATGTCGGCGGCGCGCGTGCTGGCCGAGGAGATGCCCCGGCTGATGGCGCACAACAACCGTACGGACCAGCTCGGATACTGGGTGGCCCGCGACTCCGCGACCGGCGGCTTCCTCGGCTGGTTCGCGGCGGTTCCCGTCCCGCACCCCGACAGCACCGTCGAACTGGACTACCGGCTCCGGCGCACTGCGTGGGGCGAAGGCCTCGAGCTCGAGGGGACGCTGGCCATGATCGCCATGGCCCGCAGCGCCGGGATGAAAACCGTGACCGCCACCACGATGGCGGCCGATGTCGCCGGGCACGAAGTGATGGAGGCCGCCGGTCTGCATCGCTTGCCGTCGGCTCCCGCTGGACCCGAGATGGCGACGCCGGCCCTGACCGAGTACGTCCTCGACCTCTCCGTCACCACCACCTGACGCACTCGGCGCGCCGCCGAGGGCTAACCCAGGAAGCGCGAACGCCAAGCGGCGATGTCGGTCAGACTCGCGTTCCCGCCGCAAACGATCAAGGCCACGCGCGCGTTGGCGGGTAGGCGGCTCTGAAGTCGTTGCGCGGCGGCCCAGGTGCAGCCGGCGGCCGGTTCGGTGATCAGCTTGGCCGCCTCGGCGAGCGCGTCGATCCCCTCGACCGCTTCGGCGTCCTCGACCAGGATCACCTCCTCGACCAGGCTCTGCACCGCGCTGAGCGTCCGGGTCGAGACGGTCGGGGCGCCCAGCGTGGTGGCGATCGAGGTGATGCCGTCGAGGGTTACCGGCTCCCCCGCCTGCAGTGATCGGGTCATGGCGTCGGCACCGACCGTTTCCACTCCCCAGATGCGGATGTCCGGGTTCAGCGCCCGCAACGCGGTCGCGACGCCGGTGATCATGCCGCCGCCCCCGATCGAAGCGATCACGTCGGTCAGCTCGGGCTCGTCGTCGTACAACTCCAACGCCAGGGTGCCCTGGCCGGCGATCACCGCCGGGTCGTCGAACGGATGGATCATCACCTTGCCGGCTTCGACCTCGTGGACGGCGTGGGCGAACACCTCGGCGATGGTCTCCATGATCTCGACCTTCGCCCCATCGGCCCGGGCCTGGCGAACCGAACTCGCGGCCGTCGTCGCCGGCATCAGCAGGGTGGCCTCGACACCCAGCTCCCGCGCCGCATAGGCCACGGCCAACCCGTGGTTGCCGCCGGAGACGGCGACGACGCCGGCGGCCACCTCGTCGTCGGTGAGGTGCAGCATCCGGTTGAACGCGCCCCGGACCTTGAAAGCCCCGGTGTGTTGCAGGGGCTCCAATTTGCCGACCACCGGTCTGCCGAGCTTCTCCGACAGTCGCTCCAGCCGCAGGGTCGGCGTCCGGACGACGTACGGTCGGATCGCCCTGGCGGCCGCCTGGATCGAGGCCAGCGTCACCTCGCGGTCGAGGTCGACGACTCGGGCGCGGTGTTCGAACACGACACCGAGTATCGAGCACCACCGAAAGAGGCCAGCCGGCGCCTCAGCCGCCGAGACTCGATCAGACTTCGACTCCCGGATCGTCACCCGTCGGAGGTCTGATCAGCGTCCCAGGAGTCGGTTCAGCCACTCCGGCCCGGCGATCAGGGCCCGCTCAGGAAGGCGGCGACGCAGCCCGCGGTCAGCCGTGACCACCAGCGGCGTCACTCCTGCCGTGGTCAGCCGATCCGCCTCCTCGACGATCGCGCTGTCGCCGTCCTGGTCGGCGCGCAGTACCGACACGGCCTCGGGCCCGTCGGCGCGTCGGGCCGCGCCCTCGACCACAGCGCGGATCTCTGAGAGCCGCGCCGCCCCGAGCTCGGCCGGCAGGCTAACTTCGGCCCCGTTCAGCGGCTCCAGCAGGTTCAGGAGGCGACTGGCTGCAGCCGCCCGGTCGCGCCACCAGCCGTCCGGGCGCGATCCCATCACATTGGCGATGTCCACGAGCAACACCACCGCCTGCGGTTGCTCGGACGAGTTCACGATCCTCCGTCGGTGGCGATGGCCGGAGCCAGATCTGATCCTGCACGGAATCTATTCGATACCTGTTGGGTGGTGTGGATCTGCATCAGCTCTGGCGCAAAGTCATGTATCGCAGCCATTCAGCAAGTCTCTGGAGTGCATGACCACAGCCCGTCGAGGATCGACGCGCACCCGCTCGGTTGCCGCAACATGGGCGGTCATCGTCGGCGCCACCGCCGCCTTCATCGGGCTCATCGTGCGTGGTGTCGCGGCCAGCCAGAAGGCCACCGTGGAGCTGATCGGGGAGTTCAGCGGCTCGCCGGATACGCACGGCATCTCGGCCGCCCTGACGCTCGATCAGTGGGGACTGTGGGTGCTCGTCGCCGGCGGCGGCCTGATGCTGATCGCTCTGGCCATGAAGGTCCTGCACGCTTGATCTTGGGTTCCGGCCGCGGTTGGGTCGCGCGTAAAGTCGGCCCATGCAGGACGGAGACGAGATCCGGGAGCAGAAACGTCGCTGCAACCGAGCCGTCCTCATCGGCGTCATCATGATGGGCGCCGCCCTGCTGACCAGTGCCTGGGATCTGCTGCCCCAGCTCTTCACCACCCTCGCCGCCGTCGTCGGATTCGCCCACCTCATGTACGGCGTGCACGTCGGCTGGCAGGTCTTCTACGACCGCGAACACGACGGTCCGTCGAGCTGATCGCACCACGATGATCCCTCCGCTTTGATCTCTCTGCCCTGATCTCTCTGCCCTGATCTCTCCGCCTGATCTCTCCGCCTGATCTCTCCGCCTGATCTCGTTGACAGCGAGCCCTGCGTGGGTGGACGTTGGCGGTGAGGAGTTCTCATCACGAGGGAGGGTGATGATGCGCAAGGTGGTGCACTTTGAGATCCCGGCCGAGAACCTGGACCGGGCCAAGACGTTCTACGACGCGGTGTTCGGGTGGAAGATCGAGACGATGCCCGTGCCGGGCGGCGAATACACGTCGTTGACGACGACACCGGTGGATGAGCAGAGTTTCGCGCCGACCGAGGCGGGGGCAATCAACGGCGGCATGATGCTGCGCAGCGAGCACACCCCGTCGCCGGTGATCACCATCGACGTCGAGGGCATCGACGAAGCCCTCAAGGACGTGGAAGCCCGCGGCGGGACCACGGTGTTGCCGAGGCAGGAAATTGCCGGGATGGGTGCCTTCGCCTACTTCAAGGACACCGAAGGCAACGTCATGGGCTTGTGGGAGACCACGACCTAGCTTTCCCGCTGCGTGTCAAGTCTGTGTATGAGCATGCGGATGTGCCCGAGGGCCTGGGCGTCTCGGGCGCGTTAGCGATGAGGTGTGTGGTCGGGTTCGCGCGAGGGGCCGCTGGTTGGCATGCTGATCAGGCGCCGTCGAGCGGCAGGCTTTCGTGTGCGCCATGGAGGCGGCCCAGCGCGGACGGGCGGCAAGCTAGGTTGCGCCGTCGAGCGGCATAGCTCACATGGCCGTCACCGTCCGCGACTGTGCCTTCCCTGATGGTATCGCTCCTCATCGAAGGGTTCTTGGGTGCTGAGCAGTCGATAGGCGAGGCGGCAGGCGTGCCGGGCGAGGGCGACCCGGGCCTGGATCGGTTTCATGGCTCTTCACAATCGACGGTGTAGTTGGGGTCTGAAGCCGCCGGTCTCGAGTAGGCATCGGGCGATGTAGTTGGTGAGGTTGCGGAACCCGAGCGCACTCCCGCGGAGGTGCTCCAGGCGTCCGTTGATCGCCTCGGTCGGGCCGTTGGACGTGCCGGGCCGGTCGAAGTAGGCCAGCACGTCGGTGGCGCGCTGCTTCAGCGTCCGACCGAGCGTGGTGACTTCGCTCAACGCGCGCGGGACGCCCTGGCTGACCGACGCGATCAGCCGCGTCATCAGCTCCCGGCCACGGGTGCGGTCTGGTTCACGGTAGGCGGCGATCATCCGCTGGTAGATCCCCCAGGTGGCCTGCACCTCGATGTGCTCGTCGACCTTGAACAGGTCGGTGAGGCGGTCCTTCTGCTTGTCGGTGAGCAGGTCGGCGCCGGTGTGCAGGGTCCGCCGCGCACGGTAGAGCGGGTCGCCCTTGTAGCCACGGTGTCCAAGGGTGGTCTGCTGGACCCGACGACGGCACCGGTCCAGGGCGTCGCCGCCCAGACGGACGACATGGAAGGGGTCCAACACAGGCACCGCGTCGGGCAGCTCCTCGGTGGTGGCGGTCTTGAACCCGGTGAACCCGTCCATCGCGACGACCTCCACTGCGTCACGCCAGGCTTGGTTCTGCTCGGCCAGCCAGGTCTTGAAGGCTTCCTTGGAGCGGCCCTCGACCATGTCCAGCAGCCGCGCTGCGCCAGTGCCATCGCGGATCGGGGTGAGGTCGATGATCACGGTGACGTACTTCTCGCCACGTCTGGTGTGCCGCCATGCGTGCTCGTCCACGCCGATGACCTGTACCCCGTCGAAACGACCCACGTCGTCGATGAGGACCCGCTTGCCCTCGGCCAGGACGGCGTTGTTGGCGGTGTGCCACGACACCGCGAGCCCCTCGGCGATGCGGGCGACGGTCAGGTGCTGGACCACGATCGCCTCCAACGCCCACCGCAGCCCACGTCGGGAGAGCTTGGCCCGCGGCTCGGCAGCCGGGGAGGTGTCCTGACGCCACACATGACCGCAGCCGGTGCACCGGTAGCGGCGGATCGTGACCACCAGAGCGGTGGGTCGCCGGCCGAACGGTTCATGCGCCAGCCGGCGGGTGATGGTGTCACGCGCCACGCCCTCGCAGCCGCAGGTGTGGCACCACTGGTCGGGTTCGATGATCCGGCAGGCGAGCACGGCGCGTCCCGGCTCGAACCGTTGGCCGGTCACCTCGAGCCCGAGCTCCTCTAGCCGGCAGAAGGTGGTCAGGTCAGGGCGAGCGAAGCCCGCCTCAGGGGTAGCGTCAGGCACGTCGAGGCCTTGCGGGTGGGCGGTGTCAGAACTCCCATCCTTGGAAGGCCTCGACCCCTATCTGCGACCGACGCGCCGAGCGTCGACGCCCGATGCGCTCACACCCCTACACACCCTCATCTGGGAAGATTCAGGTTGACGCGCAGGCAGCGGCATGGTCGGACGCCAGCTCCGACAGCGGCAGATGGGTGCGCACTAGAACGGTGGGGGCCCAACGATCTCGATGCCGCCGTTTTCCTGGGCGCTCTGCGCGATTCGGTGAAAGTCCACGATGCACGACGATCCCTCCAGGGGCTCGCTGGCGCCGCGGTAGAAGGGCTCGCATTCGCAGGTTGGCTGGATTCCGATCACCTTGGCTGTGGGACTCTTGACGATGAAGGCGTGGGGTACGCCTGCGGGCACCATGACGAAGTCGCCGGGTCCGATCTCGTGTTCGTCGTCGTTGATGCGGTACCGGATGTGCCCGTCGAGGACCCACATGGACTCCGAGACCGGGTGCGTGTGGATCGGGGTCCATTTGCCCTCGACCATGTCGACCTCCCACAGGTGGATGTCCTCGTTGGCGCTGCTGAGCTTCCAGGTGAACACGCCACCGCCGAAGAACCATCGCTTCTCGCCCTCGCCGGCCCGTCGGATCACCGGCGCGAGCGTCGTCATTTCAGTCATCTGACACTCCGATCACTAATGAGACTCGAGTCTCGTAATGAGAGTGGCATATCATGAAGACTATGTCAACGGACTACCTCGAGTCGGGTCGTACGCGGCAGAAGCAACGCACCCGCGACCAACTGATCGCTGCGGCGCGTGAGCTGATCACCGCGGGCGACACGCCCCGTGTCGAGGAGGTCGCCGAAGCTGCCGGGATCTCTCGCCCAACCGCCTACCGCTACTTCGCGTCACGGGCCGAACTTCTCGCCGCGGCATTCCCGGAGACAGGAGCCGCGTCGGTCCTTCCCGACCCGCCGCCGGAAGCGCTGGACGAACGCGTGGCCGCTGTTGCCGGGTTCGTCATCGGCCTCGTGCAGGAGAATGAGCCGCAACAGCGTGCGATGTTGCGGCTCTCGCTGGGCGAGGTCCCGCACGAGCTGCCCCTGCGCCAGGGCCGCGTCATTCCGTGGTTCGTCGAGGCGCTCGCGCCTATCGCCGACTCGATCGGCGACGAGAGCGTGCACCGGCTCGCGCTGGCTCTCCGCGCCGCATGCGGCATCGAGACCCGAGTCTGGCTGAGCGACATCGCCGGACTCGCCCCCACAGAGGTCAGCGTCCTCCAGCGATGGATGGTCGACGCCCTCGTCAAGCAGGCCCTTGAGACCCCGCCACCGTGACCGATCCGTGCACTGATATCGGCATGAGCGGGCGTCGGCGCCCAATGCGCTCACACCTCTACACCCTCAACTGCGAAGAGCCGGTTTCATGCCCCGGCTGCGGTACTCGCGGTCGCGGTCGGCGAACGCTGGTGAGGACTTCGACAGTCCCCAAGCGATGCCCATCAACGCGTCGCGGTGCTCGGCCAGTCCCTGTCGGGAGATTCGGCCGCGTCGACGCAGCGTGGCCGACTGATACAGCGCCGGGGCCAGGCCGGTCGCGGAGTACAAGTGCTCGGCGTCGGGGTAGCGGGCGATCGGCAGCGTATGAGCGGCGAACGCGGCGGCTCGGACCACCGCCACTCCCGGCAACGTGGTCAGCACCTGTCCATCGGTGCCGGCGAGTAGACCCTGCAACTCGGTTTCCAAGGCCTCGATGTCGCAGCGCAAACCGCGGAAACGGGCAAGATCGCGGCCCAGTCGTTCGGCTCGACGCTCAGCGTCGGGTGGCGGCACCAGACACGACCGCCATCGCTGCACCCAATACTGGGCGCTGTGGGGACTCAGGCGACCTGAGGCCCGTGCCTGCAAGGATCGCACGGTGGGTGCTCGCCCGGCGAAAGCCGCCGCGCACGCCAAGACGGCCTGCCCCGACGGCTGCTCGAGGGCCAAACTACGGCCATGGCCGGCCGGCGCCGACAACCCCGGAGCCAACCCGTTCAGTTGATCATGCAGCCGCTGCCGGATGACCCTGCGATCATCGACCAAGCCGTGGCGGTGACGGACCACGGCACGAAGCGCGTCGATCTCCACTTCGCCCCGCCAGCGCCGCCCCCCGCCCTGGCGGGCCAGATAGGTCAGTGCCGCACAGTCACGATCATCAGTCTTGAACCGTCCCGATCCCAACTGGGTTCGGCCCGCCTTCGTCTCCGACGGGGCGAACAGCCGCACCGCGCCGGGGTAGCGCCGATCCAACTCCGCCGACCAGGCCCGATGCACACTCCCGGTCGCCTCAACGGCGATCACCATGTCCGGATGTCCGGCGCCGTGCTGGATCACCAACTGTTCCAAGACGGCAAGGCCGTCCCGAGATACCGGCATAGAGGCCGGCTCAGCCAGCAACCCTGTGCCGTCACTAAGCCAGATCCGGTGCGCCACCTTGCCCGGATCGACCGCCACCAGCAACGTCGACGGCTCCAACGCCGTCTGAAGCAAAGACACGAGTCGGCCTCCTTCGCTGACCGAAGACCCGGCACGCCGGTGCCGGCAGACCATTCCCTCGACGGCCCAGGATCAGCCTGCACTCGTCGGTGTCACCGTCGTTCATGCTCGCTGCGCTGCGCGTGCTCCACGTTGACCCCTCCCACGCGCCGGCCAACCCAGCACCGATCAAGGGAATGGCTACTCGTGGCCTATCAGCTCGGCGACGTCCTCAGGAACCGGTGAGCTGGTCGAGCGGCAGCTGGAACAGGAACTGGCTGCCGCGCTCGGTGACGCTCACGTAGGTGCCGCGCACGTAGTCGATGTAAACCGACTGGACGTTGCCGTACGGCATCCGGAAGCGCTCGACGATCTGCTCGTCCTTGAGCACGACGGTGGCGTCGACGGGACCGCCGCCGAGCCGCAGCGCCGAGGAGTTCGCGAAGCTGTACAGGCCGAAGCGGCCTACGCCCTGGAAGCTCGAGCCAGGGATGATCAGCGAACGGGAACTGTGCACCACGCGCGCCTGATTCCCGAGCCGGTTGGTGAGCACCAGACTCTGGCGCGACCGACGGCCCGTGTCTGCCAGCAACCCGTCCGGGGCGGCCAGATCGAAGCTTTGCAGATGGGCCTGGCCGGCCTTGGTGTAGTTGATGCCGACCAGGCGGGAGGGCACCGTGGACTGATCCAGGGAGATGCTCGACAGACCGCCGTCTCCGGACACGTCCCAGCGGGCCACCGCCGGCAGCACGAACCGCCCGTCGATGTCCAAGATGTCGTCGGCGTTGTACATCCACAGCTGCGTGCGGCTCGAGGAGTACAGGTACTGCCCGGCCCACACCAGACCGCTGCCGTGGGAGTTGAGATTCTCGAACGTGCCCCCGCCGCCGGGGCGGACGAGCTCGATCGTGTTGTAGCGGCGTTGGTCCATGTCCATGACCACCAGTTGGGTCGCGCTCTCGCCTGCTCGATTGGGCGCGAACAGCCCCGGCTCGGCCGTCCCCGAGTACCAGCTGGTCAGGATGAGGTCGCGGTCGGCGGCCGCCATGCCGTTGATCTGATAGTGCTCCGTGGTGGCCGAGCCGGCTACTCCCTGCGGCTGGAAAGACCCGCCCACCAGGGTGTCCAGGCACGAAAAGCTGGCCGTCTCCCAATCGAGCCGCCGATCCTTGCCTGAGCCACGCCAGCTCCTCGCACAGCTCCTGCTGACGCCGGGAAGCCGCTGTCCGCGGTCGATCACCTCATCCCAGCTGGTCCGGGTGGCGTCGTACGTCCGCAGGTATCCGCTCCCGATCCGGAGCTGACGGTTGGCGTACGGTCTGACGGGCTTCTGCGGCTGCCTGTTGGTCCTCGCGACCGGCTCTTCCTCGTCCGGGAAGGTCAGACGGCGGGTTTCGTCGGGCAGGTGAACACCCGAGCTGGTCTCAGGGGCCTGTCGTGGGGACCAGGCCGGCTCGGCCCGCCAGACAAAAGCGGCAACGACGAGCAGACCGGCAGCCGACGCCAGTGCGGCGAACCTCCTGCGTCGGTGCGTCGTCACGCGTGGGCCTCGGCGTCGCTCGAAAATGGTCAGACTGCTCGAAAGGCCAAGTATGAACGCCCTCGCCGGGATTCGACGAGTAAGCGTTGCGCATTTCGCCGACTAATAGGCTGCGCGAATTGAGCAAAAGGAGTTCATACTGAGGGTGAGCCCACGGTTCCCGATCCCCCGAACAGGAAACCGTGGACTCTTTTGTTCATCACAGTTCTTACTGCTACGTCGCTGGATCTACCTGACCCGTCCCAGCGACCTGCGCAGCGGATTCGATCTCGATCCCCCGATCTTCGAATCTCAACCCCGATGACGCCCCGGGTTGAAATGTTAAGCGTCAACCAACGGGCCCTGCACCCGGTTGTCCTCTTCTGGACATTGCCGATTGGTGACATGCGCGAGGACCAGCGAGCGACGTGCGGCGCGAGTCTCAACGCCACTCGCGGGCCACCCGGCTGGCCGGAGCGAGTACACGGTGCGGTATGAACCAGGTATGGAACACATGACCATCGCCACCGTCGCCGACCGCAGCCCCGACTTCCGCCGCGTCCTGTGGACCGGGGAGCACAGCCAGGTGGTGATCATGACCATTCCCGCCGACGGCGAGATCGGCGAGGAGGTGCACCCAGACACCGACCAGATCCTCACCTTCGTCAGCGGAGTCGGCGAGGCCCGGGTCGACGGTGTGACCAAGGAGGTGGCCCCCGGCGACCTGGTCTGCGTCCCCGCCGGCGCCCGCCACAACTTCGTCAACACCGGCCCCAATCCGCTCGTCCTCTATACCGTGTACGGGCCGCCCGAGCACGCCGACGGCGCTGTGCACCGCACCAAGGAGGAAGCGGACGAGGCCGAAGAATCCGGGGAGGACGAGCCGCCCGAGTAGCGGACGCCTGGCGAATCTGCGGTCCGATCCGCCAGAGCCGGCCCGTACGGGAATAAAGCCTGCCCGGGCCGGTTGTCCCCTGTGAGCTCGAATTCACAACGACGTCGCGGGCCCCAGCGAACGAGCGTTCTCCGGCGAGATCGCAACCCTTTGAGGACACCCGTGACCGCAGTTTCCGCCCCGCCCCAGCCCGATGTAACCAGCCCTCTCGCGGCACAATTCGTCGGTCGCCGCTATCTGAAGCTCGTGCTCGTGCTCGGAGCGCTCAGTGCCATCGGGCCGCTCACCATCGACACCTACCTCCCTGCGCTGCCGGCCCTGAGCGCGGAACTCGGCGCCAGTGACGTCCAGGCCCAGACCACGATCACCGGCCTCCTGGTCGGTCTCGGGCTCGGCCAGTTGGTGATCGGACCGCTGTCCGACGCCTTCGGTCGCCGCCGCCCGCTGCTACTGGGTTTGACGGGGCACGCCCTCATGTCGCTGCTCTGTGCCCTCGCCCCCAGCATCACGCTGCTGGCCGTCACCCGCACCTTGCAGGGAATCTCCGGTGCTGCAGTCGCCGTCGTGGCGATGGCCATGATCCGCGACCTGTTCACCGGTCGCGATGCGGCCAAGCTGCTCTCCCGGATGATCTTGGTGCTCGGCGTGGCCCCGATCCTGGCACCGTCGTTCGGCAGTGCCCTGCTCGAGTTCACCTCGTGGCGCGGAATCTTCGTGGTCCTGGCTGCGATGGCGGTCGGCCTGCTCGTGCTGGCCTTCGTGGCCCTGCCGGAGACATTGCCGCCGGCGCGCCGGATGCCGGCTTCGGTCCGGAGCTCGCTGACCGCGTATGCGGGTTTGTTCCGGGACCGCACCTTCCTGGTGTTGGTGGCCATCTCGGCGCTGCTGTTCGCGACGCTGTTCGCCTACATCTCGGGCTCCCCGTTCATCCTGCAGGGCTTGTACGAGCTCAGCCCGCAGCAGTTCGGACTCGCCTTCAGCGCCAACGCGGTGGGTCTGATCCTCGCCACCCAGCTGAATCCGCTGCTGCTCCGTCGCTATCGGCCGATGACGATCCTTTCGGTCGCCGTCGCCGTGGCCTTCGCCGGCAGCCTGGCCCTGTTGGCCACCGCCCTCACCGGGTTCGGAGGGCTGCTCGGCTTCATGGCGCCGCTCTGGATCCTCATCTCCGCCATCGGCTTCTCGTTCCCCAACGCACCGGCGGTGGCCTTGAGCCGGCACGGCAGAACCGCCGGTACCGCGGCCGCCCTCCTCGGGTCGGCTCAGTTCGTGGTGGGTGGACTGATCGCCCCGCTGGTCGGCGTGCTCGACGACGGCACCGCCGTACCGCTGGCCGGCATTGTCGTCGGCACCACCGGCCTGGCCGCAACGTTGTTGGTCACCTCGCGGCGGCGGTTGGCCGCCAGCTAATCCCCGGCTGGGTCGCTCGAAGTCGGTACGGCCGCTACCAACGAGAGTGACGCTGGGAGTCATAAAGGCACGCGGTATGCGTCGCAATGTCACACTCGCGAGCCGATGTGGTTCGGGCAACCCGATGAGCCGCCGAGTCAGGTGATCTCTTCCAACCGCTCCGTGAGGATGATCCGCCCGGCCGCCTCGATCAGCGCCAGATGCGAGAACGCCTGCGGAAAATTGCCCAGGTGGCGGCCCGTCTCGACATCGAACTCCTCGGCGAACAGGCCGAGCGGGGAGGCTACCCGCAGCAGCCGCTCCATCAGATCGCGCGCCCGCTGCACCTCGCCGATGATGGCGAACGCGGACACCAGCCAGAAGGAACAGATCAGGAACGTGCCCTCCTTGCCGGCCATGCCGTCGTCGGTCTCCTCGGTGCGATAGCGCAGCACGAAGCCGTTCTCGGTCAACTCCTCGGCGATGGCGAGCACACTGTTGCGCAGCACCTCGTGCTGCGCCGGGAGGAACCCGAAACTCCCGGCCAGCAGGATCGAGGCGTCCAACGCGTCGGTCTCGTAGTGCTGCCGAAGCACGCCGCGGTCGCTGACGCCGTGCGCGAGGATGTCGGCGGAAATCTCGTCCGCGGTGGCCCGCCAGGCGGCCTGCAATCCGGCGTCGCCCCGGATCTCAGCCAACTTGGACGCCCGGTCCAGCGCCACCCAGCACATCACCTTGCTGGACACATAGTGCTGCGGTGCGCCACGCGCCTCCCAGATGCCCTGATCCGGCTGATTCCAGACCTTGCTGGCGCACTCGGCCTGGGCGGTCACGATCGGCCACACCCGGCGCGGCAGCCGCTGGCTCCGCCTGCTGTGCAGGTGGATCGAATCCAGCACCGAGCCGTACACGTCGTTCTGGCGCTGGTCGTACGCCCCGTTGCCGATCCGTACGGGCCGGGCGCCGGCGTATCCCGACAGGTCGTCCCGGGTCGATTCGGTGAGGTCGCGGCGGCCGTCGATCCCGTACATGATCTGCAGCGCGCCGTCATCGTTCGGCTCCAGGTCGGCGACGAACTGCATGAACTCGTCGGCCTCCCAGGCGAGATTGAGGTAGTGGAGAGCCTGCAGCGTGAAGGTCGTGTCCCGCATCCAGGTGTAGCGGTAGTCCCAGTTTCGCTCACCTCCGGGCGTCTCGGGCAAGGACGTCGTCAGCGCCGCCACCGTTGCTCCGGTCGGCATGTAGGTCAGGCCTTTGATGGCCAGGGCCGAACGCTGCATCACGGTCCGCCAGCGATGGTCGGCGATCCGGGCATCGTCGAGCCATCCTCGCCAGTACCGCGTCGTGGCATCGAGCCGGGCGGTGGCATCGGCTGCGTCAACCGGGCCCGCGAGGTCGGCTCCCCACCCCAACGAGCAGAAGATCGATTCTCCGTCGTGCAGGATGTGCCGGGCTCGGATGCGGGTGCCTTCGACACCGAGCCCCATGTCGGTGTGCAGCCGCAGGGTCTGATCGGTGTTGCGGGTGTCGGCGGAGTGCCGGTCCTCGCTCAGCGACCAGGTGGCCGGAGCCCGCCCGTAGTCGAACACGGGCTCGCAGATCAGCTCGACCTCGACCCGGCCACCGATACAGGTGGCGGTGCGCACCAGCAGATGCTCGGCGTCGAAGTCGGCGGGCGGGCGGGTGTGTGGGGTGGTTTCGTCCTCGCCGGGCTGCCAGGCCATCGTCAGCGCCTCCCGGACCACCACCCATCCCGTCCGCGTCCGCCAGGTGGTCACCATCACGTTGGTGCCCGGCTCGTAGTGCCGCGCGGTTGGCACGTTGGTCCCGAACGGTCCCAGGCGGAACGCCCCGGCCTCCCGATCGAGCAGGCTGCCGAAGACGCTCGGGGAGTCGAAGCTGGGTACGCACAGCCAGTCCACGCTTCCGTCCGGAGCGATGAGCGCTCCTGTGTGGCAGTTGGAGAGGAAGGCGAACTCTTCGATCGGCGGGAACGGCGACGGCATCGCCGCGCTCTGCGGCTGGGTTGCGTCGCTGCCCGATCCGGCCGGAGTCACGACGCCACCACCCAGGGCCCGTGCCAGCCACCCGTTCCGGCTGCCAGCGCGTCTGCGTCCGACGGACCCCAGGATCCGGGCGCGTACGGCTGCACCGCGGGCGGCGAGTCCAACAGGGGCTGCATGACCCGCCACTCCTCCTCCACCGCGTCCTGCCGGGTGAAGTGCTTGCTGTCACCCTGCATCGCGGCCACCAGCAGGACCTCGTACGGCGTCGGGCCCTCGCCCCCCTCGTCGGCGAACTCCATGTCCAGGTCGATCGCCTCGGGATCGACGGCATCCGCCCGCTGGGCCGCCAGGGCAAGCCGCACCCCCGTGGCGGGGCCGATCTTCACCACCAGCTCGTCGGGAGGCGGCCCTTGCCGTCCGGTTCCGAACAGGCTCTGCTCGGGAGGTTCGCGGAAGACCAGGCGGATCTCGGTCTGCGTGACCGGCAGGTGCTTGCCGGTCCGGAGCAGAAACGGAACCCCGGCCCAGCGCCAGTTGTCGATGTCCAGACGCAGGGCGGCGTAGGTCTCGGTGCTGGACGCCGCCGCCACGCCGGGCGTGTCGAGGTAGCCGTCGTACTGCCCCCGGACGTAGTGGGCCGGGTCCGCGGCCCGGATCGCCCGAAAGATCGAGCGCTGGGCGTCCTTCAGCGTCATCGCGTCGTTGGCGGCCGGCGGCTCCATCGCGGCCGCCGCCACGACCTGCATCAGGTGGTTGACCACCACATCGCGGAGCGCCCCGACCGGATCGTAGAAGTGGCCGCGGTCCTCAACCCCGAACGCCTCCGCCATGGTGATCTCCACGGCCTGCACGTAGTTGCGGTTCCACACCGGCTCGAGCATGGCGTTGGCGAAGCGCAGATAGAGGATCTCCTCCAAGCCCATCTTCCCGAGGAAGTGGTCGATCCGGTACAGCTGGGACTCGTCCACGTACTGGTGCAGCTGAGCCGCCAACGCACGGGCCGACGCCAGATCGTGCCCGAAGGGCTTCTCGACCACGATGCGGGCCTGTCGAGCCAGTCCGGACGTCGACAACTTCTCGATCACCGGGCCGAACAGGAACGGCGGGATCTCCAGATAGAACACCGGATGCTGCCGGTCCTTGATCGCGCCGGCGACCCGCTCGTACGTCGCCTGGTCGGTGAAATCGCCCGCCACGTACGAGAGCCGTTGCGCGAACCGGCTGAAGACGTCCTCATCGATCTGCTCACCCGTGTTGTGGATGGCCTCCCGCGCGTGCTCCCGGAGATGCTCGACGGTCCAGTCGTCCACCGCGACCCCGACGATCGGGCACTGCAGGAGTCCGCGCCGCTCCAACCGGTAGAGGGATCGCAGGGTCATCATCTTGGCGAGGTCCCCGGTGATTCCGAAGATGACGAGGACGTCGGCCTGCTGGGTCGTGTCCGGCAGGGTTTCGGTGTTCGACATGTTTCCTCTCACTCAAGACGATGGACCGGGACGTGATCTTGCTCGGTCCCGAGGTCGCGCTTCCCATCTTGGCGTGAGCCGGCCGGTTCGTCACGGGAATCGGTGTCGCGGCTTCACCTTTCGCCGGCTGGAGGAAAGCCGGTCACGATCTTGCTCGTTGTCCGCTGCCCGGCTGCTGACGCCAGAAAACCGGCCCATCGAAGCCGGGTGACTGGCTGGCCGGCTCCAGCACCAAGCGTGATCGTGAACGCATGACTGTATCAACCGCCGATCGTCGCCGTACCGATCCCGGGACCCTGGCCTGGCTGGCCGGTCCGTGCCTGCTCCTGGCCGGACTGCTCATCCTCGTCAGCCAGTTCGCGGTCTGGCCGCTGCGGAGTAGTCCGATCATCACGAGCTTGTCGTCGCCGGTCTACTTCCCGGCCATGGTCGTCTACCTCGTGAGCATGTGGGTGCTGATCGTCGGGCTCTTCGCTCTGCATCAGCGCCAGGCCCGAGAGTCAAGAACCTTCGGTCTCGTCGCCTTGGTCGCGGCGGTGTTCGGGACCGCCAACATGGCCGGCAACATCTGGTTCGACACTTTCGTGGCGCCCTGGCTGGCACGCCAGATCCCCGCCGCACTCGAAGTTCCGCGGGACGGGACCTTGGTCATCGGAGCGTTGTTCAGCTACGTCTCGATGACCCTTGGCTGGATGCTCGTCGGCGCCGCCTGCTTCCGGGCGGGAGTCATACCCCGGCCGCTCGCCGCATGCCTCATCCCCGCCGGTGTGCTCGCCTTCTTTCCCTTGCCGCCGTACTCGATCGTCTTCGGCGCCGTCGTTCTCGCCGTCGGCGTCTGGCTGTCCCGCCACCCAAGGCAGGCATACGCCCCAGCCGTAACGGTTCGGGAGCGGGACTCGTCGAATCGGTGAATCTCTAACCGACGCGGTCGTAGAGTTCGGCCGTGAGTTCGCTGACTGCTCCGGCATCCTTTGCCGGCCTCCAGGCAGCCACTCGCGCGAAGCCACTGGGGGCTTGGGGAGCCATCCGGATAGCCAATCGCACCACTTGGCGGCAACCGCAGTTCTATGTGCTGACGGCCGTCGTCATGCAGCTGTTCCTCGTCCTGCTGGCCGTGCCCCTGCTCCGCATGCTGTACGCCCTGGTTCTGGTGGAGACGGGCCTGGGCAGTGTGGCGTACGACCAGATCCTGAATGTGTTGCTGAATCCGCTGGCCGACCTCACCTTGCTGATCTTGGCCTCGGTCGCCGTCGTGGCCATCGTGGTCGAGCTGACCACGTTGTTCGTGCTGGCCGACCACCACCAGTTGGGGGACTCCACGTCGTTCCGCCTGGTGCTGCGCCAGGTCGGATGGACGATCCGCAAACTGGCGCACCCGACCGGCGTGTTGATCATCGTGTACCTGCTGTTGCTGCTGCCACTGGGACAACTGGGCATGTCCTCGGCGTTGACCAAGCGCATCGGCGTACCACCGTTTATTTCCGGGGAACTGCACAAGAGCGCGCCGACCAGCGGGTTGTACACCGCGCTGCTGGTGGTCCTGGTCTACGTCAACCTCCGGCTGATCTTGACCTTGCCCCTCTTGGCGACGACCTCGGCCACCGTCTGGCAGGCCTTCGCAACCAGTTGGCGGCTGACCCGATGGCGGACCCTCCGCATCGTCGGGATGTTGGCCTTCATGGCGGTCATGGTGGTGATCCCGGTCGCGATCCTGTTCGTCATCACCCTCGTACCGACCCTGGTGATCGATCAAGTCCGACCGGATCTGTCGGCAGCCGCCGCGGCGGTCGGGCTGGGGTTCTGGCAGGTCGGAGTCTTCCTCATCGCCGCCCAGCGGACGATCTTGGTCGTCCAGGGTCTGGTCGCGCTGATGCGGGACTGGTTGCCCCTCCTACCGGACAAGCACCAACACGACGTCCACGAGATCACCTACTCCGAAGAGTCGACGGTGACCGCGTCCCGCCGGCGCAAGCTCTGGTTCGCGACCGCGGCCGTGGCGGTGTTGGCCGTGGGCGCGGCGTCGGCGGTGAACTACGGCACGATGACCAAGCTGGCCGCAGCGAACGAGACGTCGGTCCTGGCCCACCGGGGTTTCGTCAAGGGCGGGGTGGAGAACACCCTCCCGGCTCTGCTTGCTGCGGACAAGGCCGGCGCCGACCGGGTCGAATTCGACATCCTGCAGACCAAAGACCTGAAGTTCGTGGTGATGCACGACACCAACCTGCAGCGGCTGGCGGGGATGAACGTCAACGTCAAGGACCTGACGCAGGCCGAGCTGATGAAGATCACCGTCCGCGCCGACGGGATGGAGGCCACGATCCCGTCCCTCGAGCAGTGGATCGCGCTTTCGATCAAACTCGGTTCGCCGCAGCTGCTGGAGATCAAACTGCACGGCGGGGAGAGCCCCGATCTGCTGCCGCGGCTGCTTGCGGTACTCGACAAGTACAAGGTGGCGCCCTTCTACACCTACCACTCGATCAGCCGCCAGGTCGTCGAGGATCTCAAGCGGTTGCGTCCGGAACTCGTGGTCGGGTTCATCATCCCGATCAACTTCGGTGGCGTACCGAGGGTGAACGCGGACTTCCTGGTCGTCGAACAGCAGTCGTACGACAACGACTTCCGCAACGAGGCCTGGGGGAAGGGCTACAAGGTGATCGTCTGGACCGTCGACGAGCAGCAGGCGATGCGGAACTATATGAACGACAACGTCAACGGCTTGATCACCGACCGACCCGATCTGGGCGCCGCCGCCCGCGACGCCATCGAGAACGAAGAGGGCTTGTCGGGTCGGCTGGTCGACATGGTGACCCGGTCGGCATCCTTCTGAGTCTGTTCTGACCCGGGCGAGCCGCCGACCGACGGCTCGACCTCAGGTGTTGGCCAGGACCTCGCTCAGGACATCGGGCCGGTCGGTCATGATGCCGTCAACGCCGTACCCGAGCAGGCGTCGCATCGAGCTCGGGTCGTCGATCGTCCAGACGTCAACCCGCACGTTGTGATCGTGGGCGGAGCGGACGAAACCTTGGGTCACGACGGGCACAACGCCCTTGAAACGCATCGGTGCTTGCAGAGCTTCGAATCGGGGCTCGGGCTGCGGAATGCGCAGGAGATGGCGGATCAGGAAGCCGAGGATCTCCAGTGCCGCTGCGCCGGTCGGCACCCGGCCGCTCGAGGCGCGACGAAAGCGCCGAATCGTCGCGGAGTTGTCGGACGAGACGAGGGTGCGGCCGGCCGCATCGTGCGCGTCGATGGCCTGCCACAGCACCGTTTCGATACCGGACCTCTCCCCCTTGATCTCGATGTTGATCGGACCGGCGAACTCCCGGTAGACGTCGTCCAGGGTCGGAATGCGTACGCCCTTGTCGCGCCAGGGGAAGGTCACTCCGTGGTCTGGTGTGAAGGTGAAGCCCGCGTCGAGCTCCCGCAACTCGGTGAGAGTCATGTCGCTGACGCGACCGCTGCCGTTGGTAGTGCGGTCGACTTCCGGGTCGTGGATGATCACCAGCTCGCCCGAGCGGCACTGGTGCACATCGAGCTCGATGACCCCGGCACCGGCCTCCAGGCCCGCGCGAAAGCCCTCCAAGGTGTCCTCGGGGCCGATCCCGGCTCCCCCCCGGTGGGCGAAGCTCATCGGCCAGTCCCTGGGCGTCGGCGGTCGCATCGTACGCACCTGCGGGCCCGGCCCCCGGAGTGCGAACGCGGCCCCGACGCCGACCAACAGACCGAGGGCGAACGGCACCGGACCAAGCCGGAACTGCCAGATGTTGTCGGCGACGACGGAGCGTTCGCCCTGTTGCTTGATGATCGCGTTGCTCACAACGTCCACTCCATCGGCTCGCTCGTCCACCCGCTCGATACAGGCAGAAGCACCGGGGCGGTCCCGTGATACGTCCGCGAGCACTCCGGATTCGAGATCACTTCTTCGTCGAACCCGGTCCTGTGCACCCTTTCGGCGCGTTTGGACCCTCAGCGGAGGCTCCAAACACCGTGAACGGGTCCGAACCACTTCCTGGTGCGTCAGTGAGAGCCGCCGCGAGGCTGCTGACCGGTGGTCAGCACGTGCGACATCTCGTCGGCGTCGGCGCGATCGGCGAACCTGGCCTGCTTGTGCGAGCCGTCGCACAGTGGCTTGAGCCGCGAGCGTCCACAGCGACACAGGGCCACGGTCGTCCGGTCGGTGTCGATCGGACTCCCGTCGGCGGACCGAAACTCGAACACTCCTCGGACCACCAGCGGACCATCGGGGTAGATGGTGATGCTGGCGCCGTCCGGGTCGCTCACGCGGCGGCTCGCAGGGTGGTCTGACCTTGCTGCCAACGGGGGATGGCGTACGCGGCGAACCGTTCATCGACGAGTTGGGCGCAGCGGGCGCCGAAGACGACGTCACCGGACAGCCCGGGCTCCTGTCGGACCATGCCGCCGGCGAGATCGTAGGCCGCTAGTTGCTCGTGCACGGAATCCGCGACAACGTGCTCGTCGAAGAACCGGGCCGCCGGCTCCGAGCCGCCCAACCGGCGGTGCCCGCGGGCATACCGGCCGTTGGGTACCGACGATGTCATCTCGAACATGGCCAAGTGCCCGACCAGCGCCCCGCGCCAGCGGCGACGAAGGCCGAACAGGCTGATCACATTCGTCGCCAACAGGGTGATGGCAGGCACCCGGTCGAGGTAGTGGCCATAGCCGCTGTCGAGATCCCAGTTCTCCAGCAGATCGGCGAAAAGCCGGGCGTGCATGGCCGGTAGCCGGCCCGAGCCGTACTCGTCGGACTGGATGCTGATCATGGCCGCCTTCACACTGCCCGAGAGCCGGGGGATCGCCCACGTGTGGGGATCGGCCTCCTTCAGGTGATAGAGCGAACGGTGGGTCAGGAACTCGCGGAACTGTTCGGGGGTCGCGTCCCGCATCAGGAATTTCGACAGCGATAGCCCGCGGTCGTTCTCCGCCATGCTGAACAGCCGCCTCGTGGTGGCAGATGCGTCGGGCTGGGCCAGATCGGTTGGGAACCCTGCCGCCGCGTACAGACCGGCCAACATTTCGTGCTCCCAGCGCCCGCGGGCGGCGAGCAGGTCCGGCTGCCACTCCCAGTTCTCATCCACGCCGGCGAGGCCGCGGTAGTGAAGTTCGTAAGCGAGAAACAGGGCGAGCTGGAGATCTTCGTCGTCCATGGCGTCGGCGTGGCGGCCGGTCCAGGCGAGCTCGTGGCTCAGGTGAGGCTGACCCGGGTCGGTGAGCAAGGCGGCGATCAGGGCCGCCGAGACGGGCCCGCGCGCGGCGGGCAGAGTGATCGGTCGATCGATTTCGATGACAGGCATCAGAGTGTCGAGCACTGAGTGTCCTCTCGGATGGCGGGCGACCCTCCGGCTGGCTTCATGGCCACGGGGTCCTGGCCTGACGGCCTCGAGATCGCACTACAGCAATGCCCTGAGTAGATGATTCGAGCAGAGCGCCGCCTCCGGATGCACCGCGCGTCACCGGTTATGGGTTGGTCACCGCGCGTGGACGGGGTGGCAACGACGGTTGGCCCGTTCTGGCGCGCGGCGGACGGCGGTCACGGCAACGGCTGGATCGTCACGGCGCCGACGTCAGTGTGCACCTCGATGCGGTGGGCTGACTTGGGATCTACGCGGACGCCGACGCTGCTCCCGCCGACCGAGGTCTGGACATCGACCGCGTAGGCCGTGGTGTCGGGGACCCGGAGTTCGATTGCGCCCGCACTGGTCGTCGCCTGAACCAGGGCCGGCGCGCTCGCGAACTCCAAGGAGGCCGCTCCGGCCTCGGTCTTGACCGAGACCTCCGGGCTGGTGAGGCTTCGGCCTTCGACGGCCCCCGCTTGTGTTGCGACGCTGAGGTTTCCGGCCAGGCCGTCGACCTTCACGACGCCGGCCTGGGCCGTGATCTCAGCCGAGACAGCCTTGGGCATCTTGACCTGGTAAGCGACGTCGCACCGCAGGTTGTCGTTTCCGCAGCCGGACTCGGTGAGCCGCAGCGTCTGACCCTCGACCTGGTGGGCCGTGACGGGCTTGCTCTTCGAGTACCGGTGCTCCTCGGTGACGGTGACGGGACCGTCACCAACCACGATGGCGACACTGGCGGCGCGAGCATCGACCACTAGGGCAGCGACGCGCTGGTCGATCTGGTAGCTCAACTCCTCGGTGGTGGTGGATCCGCCCGAGCAGGCGGTAAGGGGCAGGACGACGATCGCCGTCAGGGCTGCCGCGGTATGTCGTGTCATGGTGATCACCCGTCGCGGGAGGATTTGGTACCGATGGGCCGGTAGCGATGGCTCCACGCTGGCAGGCGACGCCCGGGACGGTAAGGCGGCGCACTGGCGGTTTCGCGGGACGGTTTTCTGGTGGACGGCGTAAGGCGCGCTGGCTCCAGCCGATCACCGCTCCGGGCTCGGTGCGAGGTCGGGGTGCGGCGCTCCTGATGCAGGGCGACGCCGGCGATCACCAGGGCGACCCCGACGAGGTCGTGCAGGGTCGGGACTTGACGCAGCGCGATCAGCCCGATCGCGGTGGCGGTGGCGGGCAGGATCGACAGCATCAAGGCGAAACTCGCCCGAGGTAGGCGAGCCATCGCCAGCTGATCAGTGACGTAGGGGATGACCGAGGAGCACAAACCGACCGCAATCCCCCACAGCAGCCACGTGGGATGGACGAATGTCGGGGCGGCGCCGACGATACCGAAGGGGGTGGCGACCACCGCCGCGATGAGCATGGCCGCCCCCAGTTGGTCGATGCCGCTCATGGGGTCAGGTTGCGCACCGTCCCCGCTGTTTCCGACGTCGGTGTTCGCGATCTTGTGGCCGAGAATCAGGTAGAGCATGAAGCCTGCACAGTTGGCGAACGCAAAGACGAAACCGAGCGGCTCATTGACGATCCGGATGTTGGTGAGTGCGACCACCCCGGCGACGGCAATCAGCAACGCAAGAGCATTGCGACGGGTACGGGTCCCGATCGCCGCCAAGATCACGACACCCAGAAACTCGATGGCCCCGACCGTGGAGAGCGGCAGCCGGTCCGCGGCGAGGTAGAACAACGAGTTCATCGCCGCCAAGACCGCCCCCAACGCCATCAGGATCCACCGCTGACGATTGTCGAGTCGTGCGATCAGGCGCCACGGCTTGCGCCACACGGCGAAGACGACGGCGGCACTGGCGATCCGCAGCCAGGCCACTCCCAACACACTGACGTGGGCGAACAACAGCACCGCGAACGCCGGACCTAGGTAGTGGAAGATCGCGCTGACCGCGAAGAACGACACCGGCGGCAACCCGGCAATGCGCCGGCCCATCCGAACCAGGCCCGTGCCCGAGTCGGTGCCGGACTGAGCACCCGCTCCCGCCGGCGGTAGCTTGTTGACAGGGTGAAGGCGGGATGACGTCACGAGGGTTATGCTCGCCAGTATCCAGCGCCTCGTACAGACGAACTTGAAGGTGGCGAGGTCTAGTTGCCTAGAGAATCACGGCAGGCCACAACTCGGTCCGTGCCACCCGATCCGCCCGAGCTCCTCGACGGCATCAACCGCCGCCTGCTCGCCGAGCTGCACCGCGACCCCCGGATCGGTATGTCAGCCCTAGCTCGCCGCGTCAAGATGAGCCCGCCGGCCGTCACCGAACGAGTCCAGCGTCTGGAACGCGCCGGCGTCATCACCGGATACCGCCTGGAGGTCGATCCGGCGGCCCTCGGTCTACCCGTCACCGCGTTCGCGCGGATCAGGCCGGCCACCGGGCAACTGTCGAAAATCGCTGAGCTTGCCCGGTCACTGCCTCACGTCACCGAGTGTCACCGCATCACCGGTGAAGACTGCTTCCTGATCAAGGTGTACGCCCCAGCCGTCGAGCAACTCGAGACCATCCTCGACCAGTTCCTGATCTACGGCCAGACCGTCAGCTCCATCGTGGTCAGCACACCCGTGCAGCCGCGACCCCTACCGGTCGAGGCAACCATCTGACATTCGGGCCGGTCCCGTCACACCGTGGGCGAAGCCTCACTGTAGGCGGGGCTGCGGCTACCAACCTTGCGTGCCAATGCGAGGTGGGAGCCCAGATAGCCGCCGACTCCTGTGACGGCTGCGCCCGCCAGCGCTAGCCCAGCACCGGTGCCGTGTCGACCACGGCGGCGGGCAACCCACGACGCGGCGTAGATACCGATGGCGAGCGCGTTGGTCACGGCGTGCACGAGACCGACCCGCTGGTCGCGCGGCCCCGCTGCCGACCACTCCGCCCATCCCGTCCAGGCGGTCGGGCCGACCGCGAGAAGGCCGGCTCCGATGAGCCGCTGGGCAGCCGCGGAGGAGTCGGCACCACCGAACAGATCGAGCAGACTGGCGGAGCTCCAGGTGCCGAGCACGAGGTCGGTCAGCAGCGGGTGAATCGTGTGGCCGAGCCAGTCACCACGCAGCACCGCCGCTCGCGATCCCGTGCCGAATGCGCTCTGGATCGTGGGCCGGACAGCCTGCACCGCGGCGTCGAGTGCGCTCGCATCCTCGAGCCTCAGGGTCCAGCGCACAAGCGCCGGCGGTTGCTCAGTGGTATTCATTCGCTCTCCTCGGCCTGCACCGTGGGCGCCACTCGGCCCGTTGGAACAGCCTCACCCAAGGCAGCGGTGAGGGCAACCGCGCTGCCTCAGATCTGATACCCGCTCCTAGAGCCTGGTGCTCGCCAGACGCCAGGAGTAGCGTCCGAAGAGGAGCAGCCGGCGGGGCCAACTCCGGGGGGAGATGTTGATCATGTTTGCCCAGGTGATTCAGGGAAAGGTCAGCGATGCGACGGCGGCCCGGGCCGCCCTCGAGCGATGGGTGTCGACGCTCTCGGCGGACGCACCAGAATGGTTGGGCAGTACGGCCGGCGTCACCGATGACGGCACGCTGATCATGGTCGCCCGTTTCGGCTCCGCGGAAGCGGCGCAGCGCAACAGTGACCGACCCGAACAGGGCGACTGGTGGGCGGAAACGGCGAAGCTGTTCGACGGCGAGCCGACCTTCGACAACAGTACGGAGGTCGATGTCGATGTGGCCGGCGACCCGGACGCCTCGGAGTTCGTCCAGATCATGCGCGGGCAGATGAGCGACCCGGCCCGGGCTCGCGAGCTGATGCAGCAAGATCCCGAGGTCTGGCAGAATTTCCGACCCGACATCCTCGGCACCGTCACCGCGGTCCACGAGGGTGGTCGCTACACGTCGGTCATCTACTTCAACTCCGAATCGGAGGCACGCGAGGGGGAGTCCAAAGAAGTGCCGGCCGAGCTCCAGAGCGCCATGGAGGAGATGGGATCGGTGTACGTCGGCGAGACCGAATACCTCGACCTGAAGGATCCCTGGCTGCACTCCCCCAGCTGAACGATCAAAATATCCCGATATTCGCCCTCGTAGGCCGCCAGTGCGCGGGTGCGGCCCAGTTGGCGTCGCTTCCGAGGGCCGGAACTGCACACTGAGTGTGGAGACAGGGCGCTCTGCATCCGTGGACGAGGCCGAGCTACGACGCCGGTTCGCCTCGAGTCCCGTAGCGCGGCTGGCCACTGTGCGGCCCGACGGTGCGCCGCACCTCGTACCGGTGGTTTTCGCTCTCGCCGGCGACACGGTCTTCACCGCGGTCGACGCGAAACCGAAGCGAACGCGACGGCTGCAGCGCCTGGTCAACGTTGAGTCCGAGCCGCGCTGCTCGCTGCTCGTCGACGAGTACGACGACGACTGGTCGCAACTGTGGTGGGTCCGCGCCGACGGCGTCGCTGCCGTGCTGGATCCGGCCGAGGCACGGGCAGGCCTGTCGGCGTTGGTAGCCCGTCATCCGCAGTACACCGAGGCTCCGCCCGGCCCGCTTCTCGCGGTCCGCATCTCCCACTGGACGGGCTGGTCGGCCACTCCCGTGATCATGGAAAGGTTGTGAACATGCAGATCGGCATAGGCATCCCGAACAGTGTTGTCGGCACCACGGGGGCCCAGTTGCTGGAGTGGGCGCGACGGGCCGACCAGGCCGGCTTCTCCAGCATGGCGTCGATCGGTGCCGTGTCCTACCGAGTTTCGAGGAGCTGAGGGCCCGTCGTCTTCGCCTACCGCAGCGGCCTGATCACCGACGGCAGCTTGCCTTCGGCGGTCAATCCGAGCCGAGAGAGATGAAGGACAAGCCTGTGGCCGCGGCTACCGGGTCGGGCCCCGATTCCTGGCGGGCGTCTCGCAACGCCACGGACAGGCTCGCGCCTCGGCGCAGCTCCCGATGCAGGGCGATCATCAAGGGCACGACAGCGAAATCGTTGACGCGCACGACGCTGGCGAGGATCGCGGCGGTGCCCAGCGGGATCAGCGAGCTGGCCAGGCCGAGCACCTCGTCAGCACCAGCCGGCGCGACGACGCCGGAGTCGCAGCTCGACAGCACCAGTTGGCGCGGACCCCGGCGCAGCCGCTCCAGGTCGTACACCGTCAGCGGGCCGTCGTCCAGTTGCAGTGCGGAGAACAGCGGGCTGTCCGCGCGGAACCTGCCGTGAGCCGCGATGTGCACCAGCCGGGCGCCGTCGATGGCCTCCAGGACTCGCGCTGCGGTCGCCGTACCGCCGCCCAGCACAATGGGCTCAGCGTCGCCGGCGTACTCCGTGGCGAGTTGAGGGACCTCAGCGCCCTGCGACCCCAGGCCTGGGCCGCGGACCAGAACCACCGCGCCGGTCGGGTCCTTCCGGACACCGTCGGAGGCGGCTCGTCGGGCGCCCAGCCAAGACGCCGCCGAGGGCACCACGTTGACCGGCCGGGAACGCAGGCTCGGCAGCATGCCCCACGGCACGGCATGCAATTTGCCCGGCGGTACGACGATGACGTTGCCCTCGCCCAGGTGAGCCGCGGCCTCGCCGAGGAGGACGCGCTCGAGCACCTCGCCCATCATGATCAACCGGTGGTAGGCCTCGTCCGAGGACCGTACGGCTGGTCCGTCGGCCAGGCGGCTCAATGCGAATCGGGCGAACTCGAGCTTGCGAGCGGCTTCCGCGGTCGCACCAGCCGTGAACCGGCGGACTCTGCCGCTGCCACACACCAGGACGTGCAGTTGCCCGCCGATGTCGACGAGGGCGAGCAGGCGGTCGTCACCGAGTTCGTCCAGTAGAGCGGAGACGGCGAATCCCTTGGGGGCGGCGGGTGACGCGATACCTCGACCGGCACCGGCGGTGCGGAGGGTCCGGGCGCGTACGGCCCGTTCCAGTCGTTGTTGTTCGTGCCGGAGCGCGGTGGTCTGCGCCCCGATGCTGCCGGCCTGGGAGAGCCGAAGGCTGATGTCCCGCATCGCGGCCAGCTCGGCCTGCAGATCGGCGTCGACGGGCGGCCGCACCGGAGTGACGGCCAGCGCCACCGCGCGCCATCGTTCACTCCAGGCGAGCAGCAGCCGGGGCCGGCCGAGCCGCAAGGCGTGTCGTTGGCCGATGTTCGCCAGCTCGGCGCCGTGTGCTGTGGTCTGGGCTCGCAGCTCGGAGGACCCCATCATGCTTCGGTACTCGGCAATGAGGTCCAGGCCACGACGGCAGGCAAACATGAGACGGCGCGAGTCGCCGACCGCCTCGGCCCGCAGCGCCTCGGCCAGCCAGCCCGCGGCCCTGGACATCGGCAGCCCGTGCCGCCGGCTGGCGGCGGCCGCGGCCAGGTGGTCGTGCGCAACGGTCGGCCGGCCCAGCGCCGAGGCGATGCGGCCGGTGGCCAGCAACGCCAAGGACTGGTCGGGCGAGGAGAGTTCGGACAGCTCCCGGACGCAGTGCTGAGCGTCGGTGAGTAGGCCGGCGGTCGCCGGACCAGCGTTGAGCCCGGCACTCACCCGCGCCAGCTCGGCATGCGCACGCCACCAACGCCGGCCCTGCCGATCGAAGAGCCGGCGCGCCTCGGTGGCCCGGGCCAGCGCCGCGGCGGGATCGCCGGCGGCCAGCGCGCACCTCGATGCCGTCAGCAGCAGCTCGGCCCGCTTGGTCGGGCGGCCGTGGATCTGGTCCAGCTGGGAGATCGCGGCCTCGGCCTCCTGCTGCGCGTCCCGGAACAGTCCTGCAGCCGACAGGGCGGCACAGCGGCGCATGCTGAGATCGGGCTCGGGGATCCCGAGACGCTGAAATCGGTCCGCCGCCTGGTCGAAGCAGTTCAGCGCTTCGGGCAGATCGCCGAGTCCGAGGGCGACCGAGCCCCGGTTCACGGTGACCTCCGCTGATTCCAACTCCTGGCCGTTCGCGTCGAACAGGTCGGCGGCTCGGCGGAGGTCGGCGACGGCGCGTCGGGCCGCACCCGAGGACAGGTAGCCGACCGCCCGCTCCTGCAGGGCCCGGGCCTCCCAGATCTGATCGTCAGCCGCTCGCATCGCCACGATGGCGGGATTCAGATCCTGGAGGGCCTCACGGTGACGCCCGAGGATGAGCAGGGCGGCGCCCCGGCGAAAGAGCATCCGGGTGTGCAACCGCCCCGATGACTGTCGGACCGCCAAGTCGAGAGCGTTGCGGCCCGACACGCTCCGGCCGGCGAAAATGAGGGCAACTCCGAGCGTCCCGAGCACGTCGGCCTCGCGATCGGCGGAGCCCGAGCGTCGGGCCAGCCGTCGAGCGATGCGCAGCTCACCGACCGCCGAGTCGATATCCCCGTACTCGCGGAGGACGGTCCCGATGGCCTGTCGCGCGATCGAGGCCGCGGTCGGTCCGGGGTCGTTCGCGAGGATGCTGTGAGCATGCTCGAGGGCCTCGTTGGGTCGCGACAGTGCCAGCAGAAGCAAGTCCAACGGCTCGTCCCCGTTCAGATCCACAGAGGAGGCCACCCATGAATCCTTGGCCGCGCCGACGTGAACAGGCAAGCACATCTGCGGGTCGTATCGATCAGAATCCGAAATAACAGCTGTTCGTCGGGGTGCCCGCTGTACCAGACTCACTGCTGGCAAGTCCGATCCCTCGACCGACCAGCCGAACGGAGCATCAGATGGATCGCGTGACCATCAAGCAATTCGCCTACATGAAGGAGACCTTCGCTCGCCAGGGCGTAGAGATCGGGGTCGCTTATACGCCGGCCGGGGACATCGACTACATGTACGAAGTGGGAACCGTGCTTGCCCTGGACCGCGGTGACAATGTCGGACGGCTGCAGCGGGAGCTGCCCAGGCTGAGCCGCACCCGACGAAGGGTCGGCGATCTCGTCGTCTTGTCGCTCGATGAGGTCAACGATGATTTCCTCACGGTCCCCGGAGCGGTGAACCGTCTCGAGGAACGTCTGGGCAAGCCGGCACCGGGCGGCGCCCAGGCCGAATACACCCCGAATTACGTCTTCCACATCGCGAAGATCTGCCCGGCCGGCGAACCGGAGGTACCGAGCGGATATCCGACCGATCCGTGGCCGCCGCCCGCGGCTCGAACCGGGAAGAAGGGTGCGAAGGTGCTGGTGGTCGACACCGGCCTGTTGCAGAAGCTCGACACCAACCGCTACACCTGGTTGAAGGGCGTCAACGGGGACCCGGACCAGCTCGGCCCGATGCTGGCCGGCAACGTGCCCAGCATCCCCCAATACGTCGGCCACGGCACGTTCGCGGCCGGTGTCCTCCGCTGCATGGCGCCCGGGGCCACCGTGTTTGTCGGGGATCACTTCACCGAGTCCGGCGGAGAACTCGAGTCCGTGATCATCGAAAAGCTCGAAGCGCTGGTCAAGAAGCACAAGCCACAAGTGGTCTGTCTCCCGGCCGGCACCTACACCCGCGATAACTGGGCCCCGCTCGGCTTCGACCAGTTCCATCAGCGATATCCCGACATCCTCCTGGTCGCGGCAGCCGGTAACGACAGCACGGACCGACCGTTCTACCCTGCGGCCTTCGACTGGGTGGTCGGGGTCGGCGCCCTCGGGACCGACCAGGAACATCCGGCGTGGTTCAGCAACTTCGGTGACTCGGCAGACATCTGGGCGCTGGGAGAAGGCGTCGTCAACGCCTACGCGTCCGGCCTGTACACGTACCAGGAGCCGCCGAAAGAACCCGCGCAACAGACCTTCATGGGGATGGCCAGGTGGGACGGGACGTCGTACTCTGCGCCGCTGATCGCCGGGCTCATCGCGGACGAAATGGACCGCACCGGTGTTTCCGCTGAGCAGGCATGGCAGGCGGTGAAGAGCACAACGACAAACATTCCCGGTGCCGGCCCCTCCGTGATCTTGCCCTTGTAGAAGACTCAGGGGTTGAGGGCGAACGTGACGCTGCCCGCGAGATCGAGGCCGCGCCCGACGTCCACCGCATCGTCGTAGGCGTCGTCCCCGAGAACCGTTCTGGCCTGCTCCTCGGCCCGCTCCCGAAGCGACTCGTCCGGCAGGTAGTACCCGTAGATCTTGCCTTCCATGGTTTCCCGCAGCGCCTGGGCGGCGCCTGAGAGCACCGCGACCCGGTCCGGCGCCTGTTCGGCCGATTCCACGACCGCGAGAGCTTCCAGGAAGTAGGCCAGGTTGGCCGCGTCGAGGGTCTGTTGGGAGAGGGTGATCCCCTCGCTGAGGTGCGCCCGGGCGGCCGGGTGGTCGCCAAGGCTGATGGCGGCCTGGGCCAGGTTGTACAGCGCAACGTAGGTGGCCAGCCGGTCCCGACGCCTGCGGGCCAGCTCGAGTCCTCGTTCGATCTCCGGTGCGGCCCCGCGGGGGTCGTTCCGGAGGAGTTGGATCGTGCCCAGCCAGACGTGGATGAGCGAGCGGAGCCAGACCCCCTTGCTCGCCGGCTTGCTCCCCCAGCGGAAGCGCCTCGCGGAAGTACGTCTCGGCTCGGTCGAGTTCGCCGAGGCCCAGGGCGGCCAGACCGGTGCCGGCTCGCCCTGCGCAGGCGATCTCCGGATCCTCTTGCTCGCTTCCGAGTCGGAAGGCCTCCTCCCAGTGGTGGGCGCTGGCGGGCACGTCCCCTCCCGCGTAGGACATGGTCGCGGCGGCCAGATGCACGCGGGCCAGCACCGGCGGGGACAGCTCGGCAGTCAGGCAACGGCTGGCCCGCTGACGGCCGACCGATGGTTGGCTGCGCAGCCACCAGTACAGCCACATCGCCCAGGTGATCCGGCCCGCGGTCTCCGGGTCGCCGCCGTCGAGGGAACGGTCGATGGCCACCAGGACGTTGGCCTCGTCGGCCTGGATGCGGTTCAGCCAGAGCACCTGGTCGGCTCCCTCGTAACCGGTGGCCGCGCGTTCGGTCAGGTCCAGGAACACCTGGCGTGGGCGCGGACGGCGCGCAACGCCTCGTCGCCGATGAGCAGGCTGCGCGCGTACTGGGCCACGGGTTCGAGCAGGTGATAGCGCAGGTCCTCGGAGCCTCCCGGACGTACGACGACGAGCGAGTGCTCCACCAGCATCTCCAGCAAACCGACCACCTCCGCCGGGGGCAGCCCGAGGGCGCTGGCCACCTGCTCCACGGCGGGCAGCGTGGCCCCGCCGCGGAACACGCCGAGCAATCTGAACAGCGTCTGCTGGATCGGCGGACAGCAGCCGATAGCTCCAATCCAGGGTGGCCCGCATGGTCTGCTGACGCGGCGGAAGATCACGGGCGCTCAGGGCCGAGAGGTGGTCCAGCCGTTGCAGCAGTCCAGCCGGGGTCAACAACCGCAGGTGGGCGGTGGCCAACTCGATGGCCAGCGGCAGTCCCGCCAGCCGGTGGCAGAGCTCGGCCAGGGCGCGGGCGTCATCCTCGTCGACGGTCGGTGAGTGGGAGACCTCGAGCGCACGGTGCAGCACGAAGGCACCGGACGCCGACTCGGCCAGCGCGTCGGCTGACGTGACGCCGGCCGTCGGCAGCGTCAGCGGCGTCACCACAAACTCGCGCTCGCCCCGGACGCGCAGCAGGGAACGGCTGGTGACGAGCACCGTGAGATTCGGACAACTCGACACGAGATGGCCGACCTCCGGCGCCGCACTGAGCAGGTGTTCGAAGTTGTCCAGGACGAGCAACAGCCGCGATCGGTCCAGCTGATCGGTCACGAGTTCGAGGGCGTCGGGACCATCACTGCCCGCAATGTTCAGCGCCCGCCCGATGGTCCCCATTACCTGATGGGCGTCCGCCAACGACGCCAGCGCAATGGAGGTGACGCCGTCGGGATAGTCCCTGGCCAGCTCGTCGACGACTGCCATGGCGAGTCGGGTCTTGCCGACGCCGCCCGGACCGCTGAGCGTGATGAGGCGCGCGCTGCCGGACCGCGCGAGGTGGACGACTTCGGCCATGATCGCCGTCCCGTCCGTACAACGGCGTGGCGGGCACGACCACCCCGGCCCGGCCCCGCATCCGCTCCGCGGAACTGCCGGCCGGAGCGTCCGCGGGTGGCGGTGGTGACCCGGTCTGGCGGCGCCTGGGCACGGAGTTGATCAAGGCGCTGCGCTCGGCCTCGGACAGGTCCAAGGCATCGGCAAGCGAGCGCACCGTGTGTGGATAGGGATGGGTCCGCGTTCCGCGTTCCAACGCGCTGATCGCGTGCGGAGTGAGGCCCGCGCGGATAGCGAGTTCTTCCTGGGTCAGACCCGCACGCTCACGCCGGGAGCGAAGCTGCTGTCCGAACCCGTCGTGCTCACCGTCCAGGTTGCCCGGCACGCGCTCACGCTATCGGGCTGGGCCGCTCGGCGGGTCGGTTCACGGTCCGGACGCCAGCTCGTGCGTGAGATCGTCGGAGCAAGTGTGCGACCACCGTACGGGAACTGTCGGTGGAGTCAACGGCTGCGCTTGATCAGGCTGGGTCTATGCCTGCCGAGCCCGATTCCCGCGTCCCCGCCGGTGTCCGGCTGCCGCCGCACTGGCGGCATCCGCAGCGGGTCGAGTTGAGCACGGGACACCACCTCCGCCCCGTCCGGGCCACCGACGTCGACCTGCACATGCAAGCCGTGCTGGGTTCACAGGAACGCCTCTGGTCGCGGTACGGACCCGCATGGCGATGGCCACCGGCGACGCTGACCGCGCAGGAAGACCGCGACGATCTGTCCCGCCTCGAGCATGACATGCAGGCTCAGCGGTCGTTCTGCTACGCATTGTTCGATCTCGGCGAGACCGAGCTGCTCGGCTGCGTGCACATCGACCTGTCGTCGACCGCCGGCACCGAGGTCTCGTGGTGGGTCGTCGACTGGCTCGTCGACGGTCCCATCGAACGCGCCCTGGACACCTTCGTCCCGGCTTGGATCACCGCCGGCTGGCCGCTCTCGGTGACCTCCGTCCGCCGCGAAGTGTCCGCCTGATGTGCGGGCCAGTGTGCGTGGTCAACCGAACTCATTCGCCACGAGAGTGGAAACACCGACCCGCTCCCAGACTTCGACCGACAGAGGGAACATGACCACCACAGCCACGAGTCCGGACCACCTCAGCCCGCGTCATGAGTCCCGGGGGCGCTGGCAGTTGGTCGTATTCATCGCCTTGGCCTACGGCCTGTCGTGGTGGCCGGCTCTGCTCCGCCTCATGAACGCCGAGAGTGCACCGGTCATCCCGGTCGGTCCCTCCATCGCGGCCTTGATCGTCGTCGGCTGGGTCTACGGCCGCCCAGGCCTGCGGGCGCTGCTGCGCTCGACCGTGAACGGGCGGATCGGCCGCTGGTGGTGGGGGGCCGCCATCCCCCTCGCGGTCGCCGTGTCCGCAGCCGTTCTGACCATTGCGGCCGGTGCGGCCGTGCCGCAGTCCGCCGACCTGGCGATGGCGGCCACCGCGGCCTTGATCACCCTGCCGATCGTCCTCGTGATCAACGGGCCCCTCGGCGAGGAACTCGGCTGGCGCGGATACCTGCTCCCCCACTTCCTGCGCCGGCACTCACCGATCACCGCCACCGTGCTGCTGATCCCGATCTGGCTCGGCTTCCACCTTCCCCTCATGATCACGAACCCGGGCCGGTACGGGTTGTGGTGGGCCTTGAGCCTGGTCGGGATGGCCTTCACCATGACGTGGCTGCACGTCCGCAGTGGTGGGAGTGTCCTCCTAGCGATCGTCTTCCACACCGTCACCAACATCGCCACCCCGGCCGCGATTCAGTTGTTCGCCGGAGCTGACCGCCCGCTCGTGTGGCAGCTGTCGACACTGCTCTGGGTGCTGACCGGGGTCGCCGTTGCCGCTGGTCCCCTCCGCCATACCGCCAGCGGGCGTCAGCCCCACACCCATCAAGGAGTTGAACAGTGAACACGACACCAGCCGCCCGCCTGATCCGCGCCGGTCTCTGGGCTCTGCCGGCGTACGGACTGTTGATCATGGTCACCACGCTGACACCGCAACCCGACCAGGTGAGCGATCCCGTGGGTTGGGCCCGATTCGTCAGCAGCCCGTCCTATCTGGTCGGACACGTCGCCAGCAACGTCCTGGGGACCGTCCTCGTGATCTTTGGAATCTTCGCACTCGGCGCCTTCCTCAGTTCCAGCCGGGCCCCGCGGCTGGCGCTCACGGGCATGGTGCTCTCGGTCATCGGCTACGTGCTGTTCACGGTCCCGGGCGTGATCTCGACCTTCGCCACTCCGGCGGTCGGCGCCGCCTACCTGGCCGGAAATCCGGCGGTCATGGAGCTGGAGTTCTCCCCAATCTTGACCATGATCATTCTCGCTGCGCTCGTGTTGGCGGTGGTCGGCAACGGGCTCCTCAGCGTGGCGATCTGGCGTTCGGGGACGCTGCCCCGGTCTGCCGGTGTGGTCTGGGCCGCTGGGACGCTGACGTTCTACGTTCTCGGCTTCGCGCTCGGCATGGCAACTACGGGCGCCAGCCTGCCGACCCAGCCCATCGGGGCCGGCCTCCTGGCCATCGGCAGTGGGTGGATGGCCTGGGCCGCGCTCCGTCGGCGCGACCCCGCCGGCGCGGTCCAACAACAGACGCAGCTCGAAGGTGTTCGGAAGCCTGCCTGATCCGGCCCATGATCATCGAACCACGCACTCACAGCGAGGAAGCCGTCCGGGCCCACATGCGGCGTTCCGTCACCGGCGGGATCGGTTCGACCCGTCCTGGATCATGATCACCATCGGCGATACTTGCGGTCATGCCGGTGAACAGCGCGCGAGCAGTTGGCGGAGCGGGCGCGGCGCTGGTGGCCGCCAGCCTGATCGGGGGTGCCGTCTCGGTCGCGTCCGGAGTGAACACGTGGGCGACGGCCTGGACGAGCCAAGCCACCTTGGCTGCGCCGTGGCCGATGCTGCTGATCCAGTCCGCTGCGACGGTGGCGGCCGCCCAGTCCCGGCGCTGGACGGCCATCATCGGATCGGCGGTGCTGGGCCTCAGTGCCGCAGTGTCCGGGATCTCGGGCTTCTTCGACGGCCAGCTCGCTCGACCCGACTTGGGCGTCGGGTACGTGATCGCCCAGGTGGGCTATGTCGTCGTGGCCTGGCTCGCGGTGGGTTGTGCCGCGATTCGGCTGTGGGCCCTCAGACGGCCAGCCCTCCAAGGCCCCGCGTAAGTCGCCGCCGCTGAGCGCGACCGAGATCGCGCCGGGTCAGAAACCCCTACCGCCCTCGCCGAGTAAAGAGAGCGCGTTGTCCGTCTGAGTGCCCGGGCTGACGGTCGTGGCGTCTAGCGGCTGAGGGACGCCTCTTCGCCGAGCCGACCGAGCTTGTCGGGGTTCCGGACGGCGTAGATCCTGCTGATGCGGCCGTCGGCGATCACCAGACTCGCCACCGTGTTCAAGTCGCCGTCTAGGTCGAACCGCACCGCCGGGCCGCCGTTCAGCAACAGCGGCGTCGCCTCGAAGACGCCAGCCAGCTTGGCCAAGGCGCCCAGCAGTGGAGCCACGCGGCCAGCCCCCTCGATCGGGCGGGCAGCGGCGGCGACCACACCGCCGCCATCCGACACCAGGACGACGTCGGGCGCGAGCACGTCCAGCAGCCGCTGCAGGTCGCCGCCGCGGACGGCGGCCAGGAACCGTTCCACGACGACCTGCTGCTCGGACCGGCTCACCCGCACCCGCGGCCGGCGCGCCGCCACGTGCTCCCGGGCGCGGTGGGCGATCTGCCGTACCGCCGCCGGCGTCTTGCCGACCGCCTCCGCGATCTCCTCATACGGCGTCTCGAACACCTCGCGGAGCACGAACACCGCCCGCTCGGTGGGGCCCAGCGTCTCCAGCACGGTCAGCATCGCGAACGAAACGCTCTCGGCCAGCTCGAAGTCCTCGGCCAGGTCGGGGCTGGTCAGCAACGGCTCGGGAAGCCACTCGCCGACGTAGTCTTCGCGCCGCCGCGCCACCGTGCGCAAGCGGGAAAGGGCCTGCCGGGTGACGATCCGCACCAGGTACGCCCGCGGATCGCGTACGTCCGCTCGAGCCGCATCATCGAGGCCCGCCCAGCGCATCCAGGTCTCCTGGACGACGTCCTCGGCATCAGCGGCGGAGCCGAGCATCTCGTAGCCGACGGTGAACAGCAGGCTGCGGTGGTCAACGAACGGGTCGTCGGTCACGGTGGTGACGCTAGCTCGCACGGGCGCCGCTCGGCTGGGCCAGGGGCGGGAGGCCGCACGAGGCGGAAAGGCCCTGGGCCTCGATCCCGAGAGCAACGTTGCTCCGCGCGTACAGGTTCGCCAGCGCGATCTTCGCGGTGAGCTCGACCATCGCGGGCGCTCCGAGCTGATCGAGCAGCCGAGCGGAGAGCTCGTCGGTCACCGTCGGCGGTGTCTGCGACATCGCCTCGGCGTACTCCATGACGTCGCGCTCCAAGGGAGTGAACGACTCCGAGTCCCGCCAGCGCGGCACCTCCCGCGCCTTGGCCTCGTCCAGACCCTCGTTGTGCGCCTGGAAGTAGCCGAGGTCGAGGCAGAACGAGCAGCCGATCAGGGCCGCCACCGCCATATGGGCGTATGACTTCAGGTCCTCGTCGCACTCCTTCCACTTGGCGGACTGCTGGCCCAGCCCGAAGCTGAACTTGAGCACCGGCCGGTTGTGCCACATCACGCCGAGGGCATCGGGCACCTCGCCGAACATCTTCTTGCTGAACATCTTCATCGCGGTGCCGTAGAGGCCGGTGATCTCCGCCTCGGGTATCCGAGTATTGCCGGTCATGTTTCCTCCTGATGTTCTGGTCTTGGCATCAAGACACCGGCCGAGGTCGATCTGTGACAGCACGGCAGCAGTCGTCAGCGCAGCTCGGGTCTTGCCGAGACTTGAAGGGCCATAGTGACTGTCATGAACCGCGCTGCGGCCGGTGTCACAAGCGCCGTCTTCTTCTGTGCTGCCCCGGGCGTTGTCGCAGGACTCGTGCCCTGGCTGCTGACGGGCTGGGTGTTGCCTCCCGCGTCCACGATGTCGCTGATCGTGCGGGGGTGCCTCGCTGCGGTCGCCGTGCTGACTGGTGTCGTTGTCCTGATCGGCGCCTTCGTTCGCTTCGTCCGTGAAGGCTCCGGCACCCCTGCCCCCGTCGCGCCGACCGATCAGCTGGTGCTCGGCGGCACGTTCCGGTTCGTCCGCAACCCCATGTATCTCGCCGTCGTCACCATCCTGCTCGGTCAGTGCGTGCTGTTCGCCTCGACGACGTTGTTGCTGTACACCCTCCTGGTGTGGGCGGCGACGGCGGCGTTCGTCCGCTGGTACGAGGAGCCGGTCCTCGCCGCGCGCTACGGACAGCAGTACGAGGACTACCGGCGCAACGTCAGAGCGTGGTGGCCGAAACTCACACCGTGGACCTCCCGGAACGACCAGTCCCGCTCGTCGGATGAGTCGAAAGGCACCTGAGCGATGCGGAGCTATCTGAGCGTGCCGAGGTAGGAAAGCAGCTGGAAGCGGGTAACCCGAGGAATCGGACAGGCAGCGCCCCCGAGCACCGCGTCCTGTCCGTCGACACGGCCGAAGCGAAGGGCTGAAACAGCGAGCGCAGTACGTGTGTCGTACAGCATGCTTGCAGCGTGCCTCAAAGGCGCATTGGCCTGGGCAGGAGGATCGCATGTACGACGCCATCGTCGTGGGCGCCCGGTGTGCGGGATCACCTCTGGCCATGTTGCTTGCCCGGCAGGGCTATCGCATCTTGTTACTGGACCGGGCCTCGTTCCCCAGCAACTCGATGCGCAACCACTTCATTCAAGAGTCCGGAATCAGAGAGCTTCATCGCTGGGGCATCCTGCCCGCCGTCGTCGCGTCGAACTGCCCACCGATCCGGAGCGTCACCAGCGACTTCGGAGACTTCCCACTGCGCGAGCCGGTCGAGGGCGTCGACGGCATGGATGCCACCTATGCGCCGCGTCGCTTCGTCCTGGACAAAATCCTCGTGGATGGCGCTGTGGCGGCGGGCGCCGAACTCCGCGAGAAGTTTGCGGTCCAAGAGGTTCTATGGCGGGACGGTCGAGTCGTTGGCGTTCGTGGCCGACAGAACGGTGGTGGGACCGTCGACGAGTTCGCCCGTATCGTGATCGGGGCGGACGGCGCTCGCTCCTTCGTCGCCGAGGCGGTGCAGGCAGCGCGCTATCACGAGCAGCCCGTGTTGACTTACTCGTACTACTCCTATTTCAGCGATCTACCGGTAGATGGTGTGGAGATGTGGCTGCGACCCAGCCAGCTGTACATCAGTTTCCTCACCAACGACGACCTGACCTGCGTCGCGACGCAGGCTCCGGTCGCTGGTTTCCGGACCTTCCGTAGTGACATCGACGCCAACTTCTATCGAGCGTTGGACGAGGTTCCCGAGCTAGGCGAGCGCGTCCGTTTCGGAACCCGGGAGGAGCGGTGGTACGGCACGGCCGACGTCAACAACTTCTTCCGCAAGCCGTACGGGCCGGGCTGGGCGCTCGTCGGCGACGCCGGGTATCACAAGGATCCGTTCCTGGCTCAGGGCATCAGCGACGCCTTCCGCGACGCCGAACTCCTCGCCGACGCAATCGACGCAGGCTTTGCCGGCCGCGCATCACTCGAGGAGTCGCTCCGAACCTACGAACAGCAACGCAATGAGACCGCACTGCCCGGCTACGAGCAGAATTGTGCCGCCGCGTCGTTTCTGCCGCCCCCACCGGAGTTCTTCGCCGCGCGCGCGGCGAAGAGAGCCGCGCAGCAATCGGTCCCTTGAAGACCGGATGAGGAGGGTGGGACGAGACGCCTTCCCACGTACGACCGTCGGGCGAGCCCCTCGCTAGCCGGCAGCGATCGAGCCGGTGAACACCGCACGTTCGTGCTTCCAGTTGTCGATGCCGAGGTCGAGCACGACGTTGTCGCGTGCCTCGGCCGGCAGGACCTGGGTCAACGAATCGCACGGTCGAGTGATCGCTGCGCCCGGCCGTGGCGACGTACGTGGCCGCTGGGGTCTGGTCGGGACCGTAACGAAGCCGCGCGGTCAGAGCAACCTTCACCACGTGCTCCGATCCGTTGCGCACAACGATTGTGAGCTCGCTGCACGGATCGCCGGATCGTGCCGTGGGGTCGTCCACCGGAAGTGAGGCCAGGAGCGTTCGGTGATTGACCTCGACAATGTCGACCGCCAGCCCATCGACCCAGCGATAGCTTTCGGCGAATGTCGCCGGTCTTCGGCCAACCACGGTGGAGCGATCGTCGTGAACGGGAGGGAGGGCCCTGGTGCGTCCATCCGCCCGAGCTCGTGAGCGGGAAACACCGTGAGGCGCCGATGTCGCGGGCTGTCCGTCACCTGGAGTCGATCAGTCCCGGTTGGTCAGGCGGTCATCCCTTCGTCCCGTGTGCGGAGCACCTCGGACCGGAGTCCCACTGCGGGCAGCTCACCGTCCCGGAGGACCGGGCCAAGCCGGAAGGAAAGACGATCAAGGTCAGGGTCGCTATCGCGGGTGCCGCATCGGCCACTCCACGAAACGATTCGTTGCTCTACTCAACGGCGGGCCTCGCGGCACCTCGATCACCTTCGCCGTCCGCTGGGTTAGGGGCATGAACGCTGGTCCCACGGCGCCGGTGGACACGACGAGCGTCAAGGAGCTCGAAGATCCCGCGTTCATGACATCCTGACGTATTACCTAGGGTGGAGTCGCAAAGTGCGCCTGTTGTTGGCGACGTACGGGTCACGCGGGGACGTCGCACCGATGGTGGGGCTCGCCGTGCGGTTGCGGCAACTCGGCGCCGAGGTCACAGTGTGCGCGCCGAGGACCGAGGAGTGCGCGGAGCTTCTCGCCCGGGTCGGCATACCGATGGTGCCGACCGATCTACCGATGCTTGCTGTACCGCGGTCGTCCGCGTCGGACAGGCCCAGACGCGTGACCGAAATGATCACGGGACTCTTCGATACGGCCGCCGCGGCCTCCGCCGGGTGTGATGCGCTGGTGGCGACAGGTCCGATGCAGTTCGCTGGGCGGTCGGTGGCCGAGAAATTCGGCATGCGCTACGTGTGTGTGTCGTTCTGCCCCATCATGCTGCCCTCAGCGCACCACCCACCGCTGCCGTTCCCAGGCCGGCCGTGGCCCCGTGGCGTGACCGACAACGGGGTGCTCAACGAACTGGACGCCCAGAGCTATGACGCGGAGTTGCGCGCGCCGATCAACACTCACCGGGCTTTGATCGGGTTGCCACCGGTGGACAACGTCCGCGACCACCTCATCACCGACCACCCGTGGTTGGCAGCGGACCCGACCCTGGGCCCCTGGCCAACACCGACGGATCTCGACGTGGTGCAGACCGGGGCCTGGATCCTGCCGGACGAACGCCCGCTGTCGGCCGAACTGGAGGCGTTCCTGGACGCCGGCTCGCCACCGGTCTGTGTGGGGTACGGCAGCATGCGCATTCCGCAGGACGCCGCCCGGGTGGCGATCGGGGCGATTCGCGCCCACGGCTTGCGTGTCCTCGTCTCGAGCCGCTGGGCCAACCTGGCCCCGATCGACGATCGGGACGACTGTTTCGCCGTCGGCGACGTGAACCACCAGGCACTGTTCCCCCGGGTGAGCGCCGTCGTCCACCACGGGGGCGCGGGCACGACCACAGCGGCCGCCCGCGCTGGGGCTCCTCAGGTGGTGGTGCCCCAGCTGTTGGACCAGCCCTATTGGGCCGACCGGGTCGCCGACCTGGGCATCGGCACGGCCCATGACGGTCCGTCACCCACCGTCGAGTCCCTGGCGGCCGCGCTCGCGTCCACCCTGCGGCCTGAGATCCACGCACGAGCGGCAACCGTGGCACGCACGATCCGCACCGACGGCACGACGGTCGCCGCCAGACTGCTGCTCGACCATGTCAACTGAGATCATTGGCAGACCTCACGTCAACTGTCGGGCGGCGAGCGCGGCGAAGGAACCTTCTCGCTCCATGAGTTCGGCGTACGTACCAGATTCGGTGATCCGCCCGGCCTCGACGACGTGGATCTGGTCAGCCTGGATCACTGTGCTCAGACGATGGGCGATCACGATCCGGGTGGCCCGCAGCCGCTCCAGGCTCTCACTGACCACGGCCTGCGTACGGTTGTCCAGGGCACTTGTCGCCTCGTCGAAGACGAGAATCCGCGGTTTGGCGATGAGCGCCCGCGCGATCAGCAGCCGCTGGCGCTGCCCGCCCGACAGTCCGGCACCGCCTTCCATCACCATCGTGTGCATGCCCATCGGCATCTGCTTGATGTCGGAGTCGAGCCCGGCGCTGCGGGCCGCCTCCCAGGCCTCCTCCATCGTGAACGGCGAGGATCCGACGATGTTCTCGAAGATGCTCCCGGCAGCCAGCCGCCCACTCTGCAGCACCACGCCCAGCTGGCGGCGCACCGCGCGGACGTCGAGACTCGCAAGGTCTTGGGCGTCGAGGTAGATGCTGCCGCTCTCCGGCGTCTCGAACCCGAGGAGCAGGCGCAAGACCGTCGACTTCCCGGATCCCGACGGGCCGACCAAGGCGACGAACTGTCCTGGACGAGCTCGGAGGGACACTCCGTCCAGCACCGGCCGCCCCTCGGCCACGTAACGGAAGGTGACGTCGTTGATCTCCACATCGCCGGACAGTTCCCCGGGATCGGTCCGGCCCTCCTCGACCTCGGGCACGGCTTGCAGGATCGGCGTCACGCGCTCAAAGAGGGGGAGGACCTGGGCGACGCCCGACAACGAGGTGCCAAGGGCGATCACGGCCGTGATCACCTGCGTCAACGCGGTGTTGAAGGCCAAGAAGCTGCCTGCGGTGAGGCTGCCACCGGCTAGACCCGCCACCGGGAAAATCACCAGCAGGGCGAGTAGAGGCAGGGCCGTGTAGGCCACGGTGAGTCGTGCGGCCGCGAACTCGGCTCGACGCGGGGAGGCGCCGGGCACCAGCCGCGCCCACACGCCGAAGGCCCGGGCCTCGGCGCCGGCGACGCGCAGCTTGGAGACCCCGTTGAGCATCTCGAGCACGAGGCCCGCCTGGCGTCCACTTACGTCGTCGGCGGCCCGGTGGTCCTTCACCTGCACGACGAGGGCGAAAACACCGATCGCGAGCGCGACGAGCAGGAGACCCGAGGCCACGAGCGCGAGCCGGGTGTCGTAGGCGAACAACAGCACGAAGCTGAACACGGAGAAGACGGCGCCGAGCACGGCGGTGGTGACCACACCGCTCAGTACGCGTCGGATCGCGCTGATCCCGGTGGCCCGCAGGGCGAGGTCGCCGGAGGAGTAGTCGCGGAAGAAGGGGGCAGGCAGGTCGAGCAGCCGATCCCAGACGGCGGCTTCGAGGGAGAGATCCATCCTCGCCCCCAACCGCGCTACCGCGAGTCCCCGTGTCACCTGGAAGGCCGCGATTGCCAGAGCGCTCGCGACCAGGGCGACAGCCACCTGAGCCACGCCGCCAGCATCGGCGGCGGGAATGTACCGGTCGAACAGGAGACTTGTCGCGATGGGCACGACCAAGGCGAGCAGACCGCCGAGCAGTCCGGTGACGACGACGGTCCACAGGTCCACGCCGCTGCCGCGTAGTCCGAAGCGGAGCAGGTCACTGACCCCCAGCGCACGTTCGGGGAACGGACGGTAGAACATGTACGCGTTCGGCGTGAGCGAGGCGGCGACCTCCTCGGTCACCGCGACCGGCTCGCTGACGGCCGGGTCGACGAGGAGGTAACGGCGTCCGGAGCGAATCAGGGCCACGGGAACGGTGGAGCCGACCTCTGGCCTCTGCTCGCGACGAACTTGGAAGGCCAGGAGGGGACCGGCGTCTCGTCGCCACCAACCCGACTCGAGAGTGACCTGACGAGTGCGGAGCCGAGAGGCCCGCGTGATGGCCGCCAGTCGATCCCGGGTGGCTGCCTCCGATCCGGGTGGGGACTCCACCCGGACCCCCAGCGCCCGCCCGACGACCCGGCAAGCGGCCAATAACCCGTCGGTGTCCACGCCGGGGCCAGTCGCGGTCGTGACCGTTCGGCGGCCGGAGGCGAACAACTCCGCGAGCGTCCGGAGTCCGGAGTCCAGTGCGGCCGCGTCGGCGGCCGACCGCGCTCGGGAGCGATCGGCGCGCTCCTGGTCGACGCGAGCGAGTCGCGCCGGTATCGCGGCGGCGACCTCGGAGGCGGACCAGGCAGAACCCTCCGACTCATGACCGATGCGGTCGTCGAGCCCGGACGACAGGGCGCGCAGCCAGCCCGCTCTCGAGTCGGTGTCGTCACCGGGCGGCGGCGGCTCGAGCCGGCTACCCGATCGGCCCACGACCACCAAGGACAGGCCACCGGCCAGCGCCATCCCGAAGACTGCCGCGCCGGCTCGGAGGTGACACAGATGGGTACGCTGCCCGGCCTGAGAACCGTCCTCAACACCGGCAGCGCTGCGCGCTACGAAGACGTCGACCTCGCCCTCGGCGACCAGCCAGGCGTCAGTCTCCTCGAGCACCACTGGTCGGTTGCCCGCCAACGTCATCGACCTCATCGACGGCTCCGGCGCCCCTCCGCGCTCAACCATCGCCGGCCGTCCTCATCCGGCGGCTATCAGTTGGGTGTACAGCCCGCCCTGGTCGACCAGGGACTCGTGGGTGCCGCGCTGGACGACCGAGCCGCGGTCGAGCACGACGATCTCGTCGCAATCGCGGATCGTGCTGAGCCGGTGGGCGACGATCAGGCAGGTGCACCCGCGACGCCGGAGCTGCTCGTCGATGAACTGCTCGGTGGTGGGGTCGAGCGCACTGGTGGCCTCGTCGAGCACCAGGATCGACGGGTCAGTGACCAGGGCGCGAGCGATCTCCAGACGCTGACGCTGCCCCCCGCTCCAATTCCGCCCGCCCTCGGCGACGGCGCTGGCGTAGCCGCCGGAGCGGGCGGCGATGTCGGCGTGGATGGCGGCATCCCGACCTGCCTGCACGACCTGATGCTCCGGCACCGTCGGATCCCACAGCGTGAGGTTCTCGGTGACACTGCCCTCGACTAGGACGATCTCCTGGTCGACGAGCGCCAGTGAGTTCACGAGAACGTCCCGGGGGTAGTGGGAGCGGGAATGACCGTCGAACAGCACCTCGCCGCTCCAGGGCCGGTAGAGCCCGCAGACGATCCGCGCGATGGTCGACTTCCCACTGCCCGATCCACCGATCAAGGCGACGCGGGCACCGGGCGGCACCGACAAGCTGAAGTCCGTGATCAGCGGCGGGGCTAGAGGGTTGTAGCCGAAGGTGATCGAACGCAGGTCGAGTGCGCCGGACAGCCGACTGACGGTGACCGCCGAGGAATCGGTCGGCCCGGTCGACGGTGCGTACTCGTCCAGGACCGGATCGGCCGGATAGTCCAAGACATCGTCCAACCGCACCATCCCGGCCTCGATCTCCTGGATCTCGCCACCGAGGGTGACCAACCCACCCACGGGGGCGCTGAAGCTTGTCAGCAGGTACTGGAACGCCACGAGAGCCCCGATGCTCAACGCACCGATGATCACCTGCTGCCCGCCGATGATCAGGATCGCGGCGGTGGTCAGGCCCGTCAACAACGGCGGCACCACACTCAGGTAGCTCGTCGAGGTCGCCAGGTCCTGCTCAGCCCGGACGGACTTAGCCTGGAAACCGGCCCAGCGGGCGAAGAAGTCCGACTCGGTCCCACCCGACTTCAGCGTCTCGATCATCTGGATACCGCTGAACGAGGTCGCGACCACCTTTCCCTGATCTTGTTCGAAGCGGCGGCTCGCGTTCCGGCGACCTCGCGCTCCCAGCCGCAGCGCGAGCAGGTTCAGCAACGAGATCCCGACTCCGATGGTCGCCAGCAGCACGGAGTACTGCAGCATGACGATCGCGTAGAAGGCAATGAGGGTCAGGCTGACCAGGTTGGTAGCCAGGCGGGCCGAAAGGAGTTGGGCCAGGCGCTGGTTGAGCTGGGTGCGCGACGCGATGTCGGCGGCGTAACGCAGGTCGAAGAACCCGATCGGCAGGTGCAGCACGTGCCAGAAGAACCGCCCGGTCGCGGTCAGCTCCAGCTTGTACCCCAAACGTTGCAAGACATCGGCCTGCAACAGGGTGAGCGTCAGCAGGAGCACCAGCGCCAGCGCCATCGCGACGACCAGCGGAGCCAGCCAGTCAGTGAACCCTCCGACCAAGACGCCGTCGACGAAGATCCGGCTGAAAGCCGGGATCAGCAGACCGGGGATGATCAACGCGAGCCCCGCGAGAATCCCGTACACCAGGGCAGCCCGCGACCCTCTGAGCCGCCGGCGCAGGCTGGCGGTCAGACTGGGGAACCGGCCACCGCGGGTGAACTCCTCGCTGGGTTCGAAGGTCAAGACGATCCCGGTGAAGGACCGGTCGAACTCTTCGTCGGTGATGATTCGGGGTCCACTGGCCGGGTCATTGAGGTACACCCGGCCGTGGGAGAACCCGTCGACGACGACGAAGTGGTTGAACTCCCAGAACGCGATGACCGGCATCGACAGGGTCTTGAGCTCGCCTGGCTCTTTGCGGAAGCCTTTGGCCGCGAGGCCGTAGGTCCGAGCGGCTTTCAAGATGCTGCTGGCCTTGCTGCCGTCGCGGGAGACCCCACAGGCTTGGCGGAGCTCGGTCAGCGGGACCACCCGGCCGTGGTGGGCCAGCACCATGGCCAGCGACGCCGCACCACATTCGACGGCCTCCATCTGGAGAACGGTCCGGGTCCGGACCCGGCGGGACGCGGACGCCGGTGCTGCCTTGCGGTCGGCGTTAGTGGCGGTCGTCGATGTCACGGCTGCAAAAGGTCGATGGGGCGACGCTGGGCCAAGACGATGTCGGCCGTGCATACGGTGCCGGCTCGCAGCCGATCCGGTCCCGAGGAGCTGGACCAGCGGAAGCCGCTGGGGGTGTCGGATTTCTCCGGCCGGATCCAGATCTCGACCGGTGTGCCGCCGGCGCCACGGTAGAGCTGCTCGGTGAGCGTGTCGTTGTTCAGCAGCGCGGCCATGCCGTCCTGGGTCGACGGATAGGGCGCCACCTGATCGACGGCGCCGAGCAGGAACCCGTACTGTTGCCGACTGGCGGTGGCGGGTGCGATGCGGGCCGACATGCCCGGCTGCAACTGCCCGCTCACTGCCGGTGGCACGTACAGCAGCACGCCGAGTTCCTCCTCGTCGCTGTCGAAGTTGAGTACGGCATCACCGACGTTCACGAAATCGCCGAAGGTGGCCAAGAGCTCGACGACCTCACCGGAGAAGGGGGCCACGACATTCCGCCGAGCGCCGTCGACGGTTTCTACCACCGCGACCGGTTCACCGACGTCGAGACGGTCCCCACGTTGCACGAGAACGTCGTAGACGGTGCCGGCCGATGTCGTGACGATCTTGTACGTCCCGCCACGCGGGACCAGTACACAGGTCGCCTGGGTCCGGCTGTCGATCCGGCCGACGAACGCCCAGACCAGGGCCCCCAGCAACAGGGCTCCGATCGCCGCGAGCGCGATCCACCGCTTCGGGTCGGCGACGCGCATCGTCTGGTCGAGCTGGTCCGGCGAGGACAGCTTGTCCAGCGCCTGCTGGCGGAAGAGTCCCGTCTGCACCGCGCCCCCTCAGCGACCGTAAGGATCGACGCGGAGCCCTAGGGGCAGGACCGGCGTGCTCAACCCTCCGACGATGCTGTCCATAGTCTCATCGGACAGCTCCCCCGAGAGCTCACCTGAGAGCTCACCGGGCTGCTCCTCTGGCTGCGGTGATGCGGCAGTGGGTGCAGCGGACGGGAGGGGCACTTCGTCCTGGCTTCCTTCGCCTGAGGTCACGGCCGTGGTTCTGAGTGGTCGTCCGGCAGCGATCCGAGAATCAGCTCACCCACGGAGGTCTCCTCGTAGTAGTTGGTGCCCGCGGCATTGGCGAAGGTGTCGGAATTGCCACCGCCCAGCGGACACGCGCCCAATCCCATGGCGGTCGCGGCCAGACAGAACGTCTGCTGCAGGATGCCGACGTTCTTCAGGGTGAGCGCGTGGGCCATCGACGAATAGCGCCACGCCACCCGGCCGAAGCGGGACGCGAGGGTGACGAGCACCTGCGGCGGACCGGGAAGATAGGCCGCCTGGGTGGCGTCGGTGAGCAGCGCGGCCGTCTCGGGGGACGGTTCGCGGACCAGCCGCACCGCGTGGGCCAGTGGGTCGTAGTGGTAGAGCCCCGGTTCCAGTCCGACGCAGCGGTGCACCGTCAGATATACCTCGAGGTCATAGGTCGCTCCGCCGCTCGGATACGGCCGATCGGTCATCGTGAAGGACGTCGGGTCGCCCGAGTTCGGTTCGATCACCCGGCGTACGCGGGCCACCCGGAAGAGAAGCTCGCCGAGTTGCTCGACGCTGAGCGGGTCCGCGCCCTGCTGCCGGACGGACTTCCGGTCCTCGACCACCCGGGCGAAGGGAGGATCGGTGGCCGTCAGCCGATCGAGATCCGGTCGCGGCAGCGCCATCGGGGAGGCCGGGAACGAAACTCTGAGTGCGGGTTTCGGATGCTGTCGATCGCGTCCGGGAGACGTGGCCCCGTACGGATGTGAGTGGCGGCCGCGGCGTGATCGGGTGAACAACAACAGATCCTGGAACTCCCAGAGCTCGGTGCCCGCCTCCTCCTGCCCGGCCGGCTCGACCACACCTGCCTCAACCAATAGCTGCAGCAGCAGCGCCGCCTCGGCCTCCTCCACCGGCCCGATCGCCGCGAGAGTCGCCGCCGTCTGCGGCTCGGCCAGCGCCGCCACCAGCGCACCGACAAGGGGCATCCCCAGGTCGACCTGGACGGAGCTGAGCGGTGACTCCAGCACCATCGCGGAGCCGCCCCGGCGCAGTACCGCGAAGCGGGTGAGCTGGTAACTGCCGTCACTGGGTACCGCGACCCTGGGCAGTGGCGCACTGGTCGTCGGAGTGGCGCGGGCGAGCAGTCCCGCCGCGGTGTGAACCTCGTGCCGGACCATCGCGCGCCGCTCGATCAACTGCAGGCCGTATAAGAGGGTGGCACTAGCTCGCGGCCCGTCCGATTCGGCGAGGGCCACCAGCTCGGCCGCCGTTCCACCACCGTCGCCGAGCCGGGCCAGGGCCGCGCCCACGCCGGCTGCGACCGTGCCGAGACCGATCCGTGCCCAGGAACACGAGAGCGAGACGCGTCCGTCGAGTGCGACGTCGATCTCGACCTCCGGTCTGAGGCCGAGAACGATCTCCGATGCGGCACTCACAGGAACATCGGTACTGGGTTCAAGGCCGACTCCGGGGTTGGCTCGGACAGCCAGCCCAGTTGCACCGGCACGTCGTACAGCCGTCCGGGCGCGAACCGAGCCCAGAAGTGCCGGAGGCCTGGAACGAAGACCTTGGCGACCGGCAGGCCGATGTCGGGCCGGCTCTGGTCGAGAACCAGCATCTCCATGCCGCGTGCCTCGACCAGCTGGCGGCAATGGTCGACCGACTCGAGGAGATCGTCGGGCGGTGATTGAACGCCGAAATCGGCTCGCTGTCGACGGGCTGCGGCAGGGTCCGGCCGAAGGTAGGCCAGGTCGGCGACGACGGCAGTGCGCAGCCAATCACCCTCCACTTGGTCGAACGGCTCGACGGCGTCGATGACCGGTCCGCGCGAGACCATCTGGTTGAGCTCGGTCACCGCTCGCAGCAGCGCGAGCCGGGCGTCGAGATGGGCGCCGAAGCCGAACAGCACCTGCTCGGGGTCGCGACCCGGCCGTCGGGAGACGGCGACAAAGGTGGGGATGCCGAGGTCGTGGGTGAGATCGAGGGCCCAGACGTCACGATCCAGGCGAGCGTACTGCTCCGGCAGCCGTCGCAGGTACGGCTCGTCGAAGCTGTCCAGGTCGACGCCGGGACGGACCAGCCGGTGGTACCACCACAGGGCGACCGCGTCGCGCTCGACCAGTTCCAAGAAGCCCTGCAGGACAGCCTCGGTGAGGGTGGCCCCGGCCGCACACCCGTTGGAATCACCCTGATAGTAGGCGGCGCCGAGCGCGTCGGGCTCGTCGAAGTAGCAGTAGCCGGTGGGCAGCAGCCGGGTCGACTGCTTGGTGAGCGACCAGACTGGGGTCCAGTCGACCTCCGCCTCCTCGTCGAAGCGCGCCGGGACGGTGGCGAAAAGCGAACCGCGAGCGTTCCAGTCGGCCGCGGCGGCGTACTGCGCCTCGCTGTACAGCTGGCAGGCGTTCGGATGCAACGCGTCTGCACCCAGCGCGTGATAGCTGCTCCGGACTGTGATCTCGGTTCCCCGCCGTCGGCCGGAGTAGCGCTCGAGGGCCTCGGCCAGGGCGCTGGCCTTGGCCTGCGCGTCCGAGATTCCCTTGCCCGCGCTCGCGCTGCGCAGGCTGTACCGAAGCCGGTTCAGGTCTCGAACCGGCATGGCGAGATTCTGTCCGGCAACGTAGACGCGGAGGAGGTCGGCGTCGCCCGCCGGCAGGCGGGCGAGGATCGGGACCGCTCCGGTGATCCGACTGACGTGCCGCTCGTAGCGCGCCACGACTTCGTCCGCCGGTCCGCTCCGGTAGCCGCCGTCGGTCGCCTCACGCACCGGGGACGGCCCGAAGACCACCGGTCCGCTGGGGCGCGGCGCCGGATCGCCGCACGCCGGACACTGGGGACGGCGCAGCACGGCGTGGTCCTCGAGCTTCCCGGTGACCGTGTCCAACGTCTGCAGGGTGCTGCCGTCGGGCTGCTCGGAATCCATCACCTCCCGATCCGTCGTGGTGGTGCCGGTCGCGATGGCCTTCAGCAACGTCCAGGCGGCGAGGTCGGCGGCGAGGGCGCGGGTGGCCGGCAGGTGCATCGCCGCGACCGATACCGGGGCGGACCAGGCGCCCGACGCGACCAGGTAGCTGGCCACGTCCCGATTGCCGCTGAGGCGCTGCGCCAGGCATTCCCAGCAGCCGGTGACACCGGGGCGGAAGACGGGCCCGACCCAGAGTTCGCGGCCGAGCGGCTTGACGAGCAGCCACGGTAATCGGCTCCGCAGCGCGGCGGCGTTCACCTCCTCGAGATCGCGTTGCAGGTAGTCGGCGACCAGGACCAGCCGCAGGTTGGCAGCGCCGTTGGTGGTTTCGGGGCTGCTCTGGATCCCCGTACGGTTCAATGCGGCGAGCACGAGCTCGGCACTCGAGGCGTAGCCGTCCACGGTGGCGGTCTCGCCGGTGAGGTCGATGATCTCTACGGCCGTGGTCGCGAGACGAGACTCGGCGACGTCGGCCTCTACGCCCAGTTCCCGCCAGAAGGCGAGGCGGGCAGGCGGCACGCCCGACAACGCCGTCATGACGGCTCCGGCCTTCGTGAGACGGGCCAGCGCGTAGTAGACCTGGGCCGGCCCGAAGGATCGACCGAGCTCGGCGGCCAGCGCCTGCCGGTCGTAGCGGCCGTCGAGCATCGGGACCAGGCGCTCGTACAGTTCGCCGCGGAACAGCGTCCGGGCCATCTCGGATACGACGAGCACGCCTTCCCCCGCAAGGACCTGAACCCGGAAACGCGGATCGACGATCAGACCGGGATGAGGTGCGCGGTGCGCCTCCGCCTGGTCGGCGGAGGCGACCGCATCGAGCACCCCGGGTTCACTCACGTAAAGGGCATCTTGTAGCAGGTGGTGCAAGTACCGACGACGCTCGGCGGTGCGCACATACCGCCCGCCACGGAGTCGAGTTGCTCGTCGGACAACTCGTCGGGCTTCTCCGGCAGCATCAGTGTCAGCCGATCGGGCGACGTGCCGGCCTGCACGACCTCGACCGTCGTTCCGTCGGGGATGGTCCAGCCCTCGGCTCGCAACGTGTCGGCGGGATCGGCGAGCAGGCGGGCCTTGAAGTCCTCGTCCGCCCAGGTCTTTGCGATGAGCTCGTTGTAGGCGTGGTTGGGATCGTCTGGACCGGGCACTGGGGGCTCCTTCTGAGTCTTCGCGGCCCACGCCGTGTAGGCCTCTTCGCACCCTAGTGGTTTATTACGAGTGGCGGCAGCAAACCTAGGTCGGCATTCTCGGTCGATCATGCGATCCAGGTCGGTCCCGCTGCCACCCGGATCTCCCTAGGGTCGAACCGCTGCGAGCAGGATGCCCGCGAGCAGGATCGCGGCGCTGCTGCTGCCGAGCAAATTCTCGAAGATCCAGCCGAAGGTGATCGTCTGGACCAGCATCGGGACGACGATGTTGAGATTGTTGTCCGCCTGTCGATTCGGGATTGGCCGTTCGACGTACGGGTGTACGGACACAATGCACCGACCGACCGGAAGGAGAGCCACCATGGCTCAGTACGCCGTTCTCATCTACGCCAACGACTCCGCCCACGCCCTCGACGCGACGGCGGCCGACATCGAAGAGTGCGACGAGCACGCCGACGAGCTGGCCGCCAGCAACGCGATGATCATGGCGTACGCGCTGACCCCGCGAGACTTCGCAACGTCGATCCGGGCGGAAGGGGTCACCGACGGGCCGTTCATCGAGGCCAAGGAGATCGTGGCCGGCTTCTACATCATCGAGGCCCCCGATCTCGACAGCGCGCTGGCCATCGCCGGCACCAACCCCGTCCTCCGCAGCGGCGGCGGCGTGGAGGTCCGCCCGGTACACAGCGGCGGCCTCATGGAGCGCCCGACGCGGTGACAACGCCGTGACGGACCGCGCCGAGGTCGAGGCAGCTCTCGTCGACGCGCACCGCCGCGAGTGGGCCTTCGTGGTCGCCGCGACGGTGCGCGCGGTGCGGGATCTGGATCTGGCCGAGGAATGCGTCCAGGAGGCCTACGCAGTGGCGTTGCAGAGCTGGACCGAGAACGGTGTCCCGGCCAACCCGGCCGCCTGGCTCACCACGGCGGCGAAGCGCCGCGGCATCGACGCCATCCGCCGCGACCAGACGTTCCGTAGCAAGCTGCCGCTGCTGATCGAACCGGAGGAGACCGTCGAGGACACCGCCGTGGACGCGCTGTCGGGAGAGGACGGCGAGGACGATCAAGCACCGGAGGTCATCGTGCCGGACGAACGGTTGCGGTTGGTGTTCATGTGCTGTCATCCCGCGCTGGCGGAGGAGGCGCAGGTGGCACTCACTCTGCGGCTGGTGTGCGGGGTCGCGACGCCGGACATCGCTCGGGTCTTCCTGGTGCCCGAGCCGACCATGGCGGCACGGCTCACCCGAGCCAAGAAGAAGATCGTCGGGTCGCGGATCCCCTATCGGGTGCCGCGAGCTGCTGAGCTGCCTGGTCGGTTGCAGGGCGTGCTCGGCGTGATCTATCTGCTGTTCACCACCGGGCACACTGCCCCCAGTGGTGACGTGCTGATGCGGGTCGATCTGGTCGAGAGCGCGCTGCGGCTGACCCGGATGCTGCGTGAGTTGATGCCCGACGAGACCGAGGTTCGTGGACTGCTCGCATTGTTGCTGGTCACCGACGCGCGACGGGCCACTCGGGTCTCCGGCACCGGTCGGTTGTTGCGATTGGCAGACCAAGACCGGTCACGGTGGGACCATGCCGCTATCGCCGAGGCCCATGACCTGATCATCGGGGTGCTGCGCGGCGGTCAGCCAGGCCGCTACGTGCTGCAAGCTGCCATCGCTTCCCTCTATGCGGAGGCCCCGTCGTACGACCAGATCGACTGGCCCCAGATTGTGACGCTCCACGACCGGCTGCTTGAGATCTGGCCGTCACCGGTCGTCGCGCTGAACCGGGTCGTCCCCCTAGCCGAAGTCGTCGGGCCGGCCGCGGCCCTGGCCGAGGTGGACACGCTCGCAGCTAGCGGGCAGTTGGACAGCTACCAGTACTTGCCTGCGGTCCAGGCAGATCTGCTGGTCCGCCTGGGCCGCCCAGCCGATGCGGCGACCGCCTACCGGCGGGCATTGGACCTCACCGGCAACGAGGCCGAACGCGAATTCCTGGCCCAACGCCTGGCCTCGCTCGAATAGCCCCTGGGAGAGTTCGGTCCGTGACCGTCGAACGAAGTGCAGGTGGCTTGCCGCCGGGGTTTCTGCGCTTCTGGTGGAGCGAGGCCGTGTCGGGGTTCGGCGGCGCGATCACGGCGCTTGCCCTGCAGACGCTGGTCGTGATCACGCTTCAGGGTGGAGCGGTGCAGGTGGGCTGGCTCAATTCCGCGCTCTTCCTGCCGTACCTGGTTTTCGGCCTTCTCGTGGGAGCGCTGGTCGACCGTGCGCGCCGGCGACCCGTGATGGTGGCCACGGATATCGCGAGAGCCGTCTTGTTGGCGTTGATACCGCTGGCTTGGGTCCTTGATCTGCTCACGTTTCCGCTACTACTCGTTGTCGTAGCCCTTTTCGGTACGGTCTCGCTGATCAACGACGCCGCCTCAATGTCCTTCGTGCCGCGGTTGGTGCCGCGGGATCAGCTGCAACGCGCGCACGCTCGGCTCGACGGCGCTGACGCGGTGGCGCAGACCGCCGGGCCTGCGGTAGCTGGGGTCTTGATCCGGGTGATTGGTGCGCCGCTGTCGGTGCTGATTGACGCCGTTACTTATTTGTTCTCGGCGGTGGTGGTGGCGACTCTGCGCAGCGTCCCGGAACCCGCTACCGAGCAGTCGACCAAGGTGAGCGCTCGAGGACTGGCCGCGGAGATCCGCGACGGAGCCCGGTGGGTCTACGGCGGGTCGGGTCTGGGCCGGCTCGCCGTCGCGACTCACGTCTGGTTCGCGGCCCAAGCGGTGATCTTGGTCGTGATCGCGCCCTACGCCTTTCTCCAGCTGCAACTCTCACCGTTCCAGTTGGGACTGGTGTTCGCAGTCGCCGGCCTCGGTGCGTTGTCCGGGGCCGTGGTGAGCACGGCGGTGGGCAACCGACTGGGCACCGGCGGCGCGATCATCTGCTCGTACGCGGTCAGTGCCGTCGGCGTGGTGATCATGCTGGCCGCAGGACTTGCGCCGACCGGCTGGGCAGCCGCGGCCGTCCTCGCGGTCGGACAGTTCTGTCACGGCTGGGCCATGGGAATCAGCAACTCCCACGAGATGAGCTACCGCCAAGCGTTGACCCCCGACGAGCTGCAGGCGCGGACCAACACCACGATGCGCTCACTGAACCGCGCGGTCCTCGTCATCGCGTCCCCGATCGCCGGCCTCATCGCCGACAGGCTCGGCTTCGGCCCGGCCCTTATCGCCGCCGCCGTGGTCTTCGCGGCGTCCTCACTGATCCTGGCCTTGTCGCCGTTCCGGCGCGCAAGGGTCAGTTGAGACCACACCGCAGGGAGAAAACCGGCCTATCCGTTCACGGGTCAGCCACCATGTGCAGCTGCCCCGCGCCCGCCAGGCTGAAGGGAACGGTTCGTAGCTGAGCGGGAGGAACTGCGATGAACAACGACGCTTCTTCGCCGGAGCAGGTCCGGCCTACCATCGCCCCGGCCGACCCCGATCTCGGCGGCGCGCCAGGGGCATCGGGCCTTGCCCGTCACCCGCTGTTGACCTTCACCATCCTGACGCTGATCATTTCCTGGCTTCCCGTCATCCCCTATGCGCTGGGGTTGTTCCCAGGGCCGCTGCTGGCCTGCGGCCCTTTCCTGGCGGCGATCATCACCGCCGCCGTGGTCGGGGGAAGGAAAGGGTTGCGCACCTATTTCCGGCGCCTGATCCGGTGGCGGGTGGGTGTGGGTTGGTACGTCGTTGCGCTGCTCGCTCCGGTGGCCGCTTGGACGATCGTCGCGTATGTGAATGTCCTGCTGGGGGCGGCACCGCCGTCGCCGGACCAGCTGGCGGGCTGGTCGTTGATTTTTACCGCCACGCTGATCTTCCTCATCAATCCGCTGGGCGGCGCCTGGGAGGAACCTGGTTGGCGCGGGTATGCGCTGCCCCTGTTGCTGCGCCGCCATTCCGCGCTGGTGGCCAGCGCCGTGCTGGGCCTGATCTGGACGCTCTGGCACGTTCCGCTGTTCCTGACCGGCTACGTTCCCTGGCCGGATGCCCTGCTGGTATTCACCCTGAGCTTCGTGTTCACGGCGTTCTATCTCCGTACGGCGGGCAGCGTCTTGATCGCATTTCTCCTCCACGCCTCACTCAATGGCGCCGGTGAGTTCTTCATCGGGTTGTTCACCGGAGCTGATCGGGTGCGGATGTACTGGATCCTGATTGCGTTGTGCGCGGCGGTCGTCGGTGTCGCCATTCTGGTCAGCCGCGATCGGTGGAGCCGCGTGCCGGCCGTTGGTGACCGTGAAAAAGCGGCAATCGGCGCCGCCAAGAGCGGCGCCCACGGCGAGCGTGGCTGACCGACCGCTCGAGGGTCGTTTTACGACCCCCAGACGCCCAGTTCGTTCCCGGCCGGGTCAAGGAAGTGGAATCGGCGGCCACCGGGGAACTCGTAGGGGCCCTCGACCACGCTGCCGCCCGAGGCCGTGACGGCGGCCGCGGTCGCGTCGAGGTCGGCTGACCACAGGAGCACCAGCGGACCGCCCCGGGGACGCGCGCCCTGACCGTTCAGCCCACCCTGCTCGCGACCTCCGCCAGGACCCCGGATGCCTGCGTAGCCCGGACCGTAGTCATTGAACTCCCAGCCGAATGCCGCACTGTAGAACGCCTTGGCGGCCTTGACGTCGTCGACGGCGATCTCGACGTAGTCGATGGCGTGGTGCACGGCAGAAGTTGAATCATCGTCGCTCATGGCGCCCACTCTGGCGGTCGGCACCGACAGACGACGTGATAGTTCCACTCATTCAGCGATCCACGATCGACGCGCGCCGCACACGGCGCTTGCGTTTCCCTGTGCGGCTGGTATCAGCCGTGCCCGCCAGCTCCTCCTAACGATCACCACACAGGCAACGAAGGAGTCCGATGTCCCATCGCATCCTGCGCGGCGCAGCCGTCACCGCCGCCTCGATCTTGAGCCTCGCCGTAGCGGTGCCCGCGCACGCCGACGCCAGGACGTTCAGCGACCCGAACAACGATGCCGGCATTCATGACGACATCACCCTGGTCAAGGTCGCCAACGGCTCCGGCGGTGGTTCCCGGGTAGCGGTCCGGGCCGACGTCGGCCCCGTTCACCCAGGTGACTTCTTCACCTTCTGGTTCAACACCCGCGCCGACGACCCTGGGCCCGAGTACAAGGTGGTGGTCAACCCCGGCAGCGACGGGATCGAGCTGCGGCGGCTGGAGGAGTTCGGCGACCGCGGGACACTCGTCCCGTGTAACAAGCTGCGGGCCAGCGCCGACGTGTTCAGCTCTGACGACATCAGCGTGTCCGTGCCGCGATCCTGCATGGACAACCCGGGCAGCGTCCGGGTCTCGCTACGCGCCCGCTACCTCGACGATGGTCACCAAGTCAGTGATTGGGCGCCGGACGAGCGGAAGTTCTTCGCCGCTGTCCCTCGTTGAGCCTCACTGCCCAGCCTCTGCAGAGGTCCCGACTCGTGGACCGTAGACGGGTCAGCGGGGCAGCCCAACGGCATCGTGCCGGTGGACGCTGCCGTGACTACGATGTCGAGCATGATCAACGCGGTGCATACGCTGGTGTACGCCGAGGACCCTGAGTCGGCGCGGGCGTTCTTCCGTGACGTCCTGGGTTTCCCCGGAGTCGACACCGGCGGCGGTTGGCTGATCTTCAAGACAGGTCCGAGCGAGCTCGCTGCGCACCCCCGCTCCTGGGAGTACGACGGGCAAACTGGCTCGACTGACCAGCGGTTCGACGTCTCTCTCATGTGTGACGATCTCGAGCAGACCATAGCCGAGCTCACCGTCAAGGGTGCTCGGTTCAGTGGCGAGGTGCGGGACGAGGGATGGGGCATCACCACCCGGATGACCGTTCCGGGAGCGGGCGAGATGACGCTGTACCAGCCGGCGTACGACCCGCCGGCGACGTCCCTCTAGCGTGAGGCTTCGACGAGGAGCGTCACGAATGTCGATGACAAGGACGGCGTGGTGGGTGAGTACGAGATCAAGCCTCTGACGAGCGATACCTGGGACGCGTTCGCCGATCTGTGCGAACGGAACAACGGCGCCGGAATTGGGCGGGTGCTGGTGCTGCCGGTTTCACAGTGCGACCTCGGCCGAGCGACGCGCCTGCGGCGGGGATGACTGGCGCGGCTACAAGGAGCGCCTCGTGCGCCAGGGCCGGGCCCACGCCGCTCTCGTGTTCGACCGAGAGACGGCGCTGGGTTGGTGTCAGTACGGCAGCCCCGACGAGCTGCCCGGCATCACCCATCGCGCAGAGGTCGAATCTGCAGGCCTGCCGACGCCTGACTACCGGCTGACGTGCTTCTTCGTCGACCGGCGCCACCGTCGCAGGGGCGTGGCCGCTGCCGCTCTCGACGGCGCCGTGCAGCTGATCGCGGCCGCCGGTGGTGGCGTCACGGAGTGCTACCCGTACGACGTTGCCGACAAGTTGGTCTCCGGCAGCTTCCTCCACAGCGGCACCCGCAGCATGCTCGAGCGGGCCGGCTTCACCTATGACCGTCCCAAGGGCAAGAACCACTGCGTCATGCGAAGGGACATCGCACGGGACCAATCAGTCGAACTGATGGAGCGCACGGACTCCGAGATCGCCTCGGCGCAGCGGGCGCGGGTCAGGCGCCCGGCTGGCTGGCCAGCGGCGGCCTCTCGAGCACCGTCGGTACGTACTCGAGAAGCTGCAACCTTCCGTCGAAGACCCGGCTGTCGACCACCTCGAGCGCAACGTCGGGGTACCCGTCGAAGATCCGGTCCTGGCCGGTGGCGCCGGTGATAACCGGGAAAACGACCACCCGGAAGCGATCCACCAGGCCGGCCAAAAGCAGCGCCCGGCCGAGGGTGAGGCTGCCGAGGGTACGCAAGGGTCGAGTGCCGTGCCGCTTCATGTCCGCTACGGACTGGACCGGGTCTTCACTGACCACGTCGGTGTTGGCCCACGACAGCGGTGGCTCCAGGGTTGAGGAGAACACCACCTTGGGCATCGCCGTCAGGGCCGCCAACTCGTCCGGCATCTCGGCCGCGAATGCCGACATCAACCTGTATGTCGTCGCCCCCATCAGGGTGGTGTGTTCCTCCTGCTCCTCGAGCCAGCCGAGGTATTCGGGACCCTCCAGTCCCCAATATCCGGGCCAGCCCTCGGCGGCCCCGTACCCGTCGAGGGAAATGATGAAGTCCACCATCAGGTTCTGCCTCGCTCGATCCTTTCGCCGAACCGGGATCCCAACGCTACCGACCAAGGCGGTGGTGAAAACTCATCGCACGCCGACTCTCCGAACGTCGCAGTCCTGGGCCTAGAGCCCAACACCGCGGCCGTTTGTCTATCACCGCGGTGCCGGGCCGTCACGGATGACATCTCGCACGAGGTCAACCGACACCGCATCACCGGGGAAGTCGACGACCCACCACGTGGCCCCCGCCGCCCGGTAAGGCGCCGGATCAGTATGCGGAGGAAGGGCCGCAACGACATCGAACGCCTCGGCCGGGTCCCGACCGGCCTGCCGGCGCAGGGCGGTCAGCTCGGCAACGATCTCGCCGAGCTGGTCGGGGTGCTCGAGGTTCACCGGGAAGAAGCCCTGAAAGCGAGCTGCGCGCCGCAGCGGTTTCGGCTTTCCGTAGAACCCGGCGACCCATACCGGAACACCGGGCCGCTGAACCGGCCGCGGGAGGAACCGCATCCCGTCGACGGTGTAGTACTCCCCTTGGTGCTGAACCAGCTCACCGGACCAGGCTGCCGTCAGGATCGCGAGGCCCTCGTCGAGCATCCCCGCACGCCGCTTCGCGTCCAGTTCCTCGCCGGTGATCGAGTACTCGCTGCCGAATTCATCGCTACCCAAGCCGACACCGAGCGTGAGCCTGCCGCCGCTGAGCCGGTCGAGAGTCACGGTCTCGCGAGCGACCTTGACCGGCCGACGTCGGGCCAGTGGCGTGACCATCGGCCCGAGGCGGATCCGCGTCGTCGCTGTGGCTATCGCCGCGAGCGTGATCCAGGGATCAGCGATGGCGGCAACCGGCTCACGCCAGTGCACGTGATCCCAGACGAACACGCCGTCCCAGCCTGCCTCCTCCGCCTCGGCTGACAACCGGGCGATGATCGACGGCTCAGCCAGTGCGTCGAACGGGGGAAGGAACAGTCCTGAGCGCATACGACGACGCTAGGGGCACTCCAACCCTTTGGCACTCAAGGGCGACACGCTCTCATCACGAGTCAGGGCAACTTGGCCACTGTCAGTAGGACAGCGGAATCCTCCAACGCCTCGATACTATGGCGGCTATCGGGCACGATTAACAGGTCTCCCCGAGCGGCCTCCCAAGCCAGATCAGCGGCTGAGAGTCGCACCCGGCCGTGCACGATGAGCACCGTCGCCTCGCCGGGATTCTCGTGCTCGGCAAGGCGAGCGCCCCCGATCATGCCGATCAGGGTCTGGCGCAGCACCTTCTCATGACCTCCGTACACGGTGTCCGCGGTGTGGTGGCCCCCCGCGGTTGCGGCCGACTTGATCAGCTGTCGGGCGAGGGCGTCGAGCGAGATCTTCTGCATGCCGACAGTTTTCCCTATATCGAAGGGACGCCTCGCTCTCGCGCAACCCGGAGATACGGGTCCGCTCACGTTCGGCATCGTGTGAACAAGACAAGGCGCTCGCTGACTCATCTACGTCGAAGATCAGCCGGCGGGCTGCTGACCCTTAGTCGATACCGACACCCCAGACGTGGTGCAGGCCGAGACGGTGACTGAGCGTACGAAGCGCGGCGGTATGCATATCGACGACCACCACATTGCTCGTGGTGGTGGGGGCGAAGTGGGCGTGAATGTCTGGAAACTCCGGCGCCCCATCCCAGGCCACGCTGACCAGCTCCGCGGTGCCGGACACAACGCCGCTCGAGCGGTGGCGCGGCGCGCCCTCCAGTCCCAATTCGGCCGCTGTGAGCGCCGGGCCGGGGCGCGCCTCCAGACGGGTGTTGAACTCGGCGATCTGGGCCATCTCGATCGTGTGTGTCGTGGGCGGCAGGTGGCGAGGCTTCACGACGCTCCTCTCCGCACCGACTCCGCGTCGACGCTTTCCCAGGTCATCACCGTGGCGAGCTTCGATCAAGGGCCGAAGGTCCCGAGACGCGCCACGGACGTGACTCTGGCGGTGGGAGGGTGTTCGGCTGGTCGGGAAACTCCACCCTCGCCGCGCCGCCGATGAGCATGACCGGGCCAGTCGCGTGTCGAAGGACCGCCCCGGCGGTCAATCCGACGCTGACGCTCCAACGGTCGTCGGAGTGACGGCTGCCGATTACGAGCAGACCCGAGTCCGCAGAGTGCCTGACCAGAGTCTGAACCCAGTTCGATGCGGTCCAGTCGATGGTGGTCACCATCCCGGGATGCACCTGGGCGAGAGAGGTCAACGCCGGTTCCAGGCCGTTCTCAGATGGGCGTTCAGACTCGGGGGAACGGCGCACGTCGCTAGCAGTGTTCGGGCTTGGGGCCAGTACGACGGTCAGCGGGACACTACGTAGGTCCGCTTCGGCCGCGGCCGCCGCGAGAGCTCGCGCACCCAAGGCGTCCGGGGACCATCCGACCGCGATATAGCGCCTTCCTTTCTCGACCTGCTGCGGCGCCGCAGAGACCATGACCACCGGGCAATGGGCATGAACCACCACTCGGTCCTCGATGGAGCCGATCGCTCCATGCGCCGTCCGAGCAAGGGCATGGTCGATGCCCACGACAATCAGGGCGGCCGATCGACTCAGTCTGATCAGCTCGTCGCTGATCGCACCGCTCAGAATCAGGGTCCCAACCGCCACACTCGGCTGGGCCTCGGAAGCGATGGTCGCACTGTTCGCCAGCTGCCGATGGCAGGAAGTGGCCATGTGATGCAGGTCGGACGGGTACGCAGCGGGCGGATCAATGTGCGTCACCAGCAACACGTTGCGCCGGATCCGAGCCTCGTGGGCCGCCCAGAGCACTGCGTAGCTCGACGCCGCGGACCGACTGACGCCCACCACGATCCGCGCGGGTTCGGGCGCCCATCTCCTCATGCGTCCCAGTGTTGACCGCCGATCACGCACCGGGCAGAGCCATCGGCCCCATCGCCCTGTGACCTAGGTCCTGACCCGGTCTCACCAGCACCTTCGCCCCTCTTCGGCTGTCACGGGCAGAACGCACTCGTGGGCAGCGCTCCTGGGGGCTAGCCTCCGTCCATGAGGTTGACAACGGATGCTCAGGGGCCGCCGGAGCTCGCAGCCGACATGGCGGAGCACCCCGATTCTGCCCGGGACTACCCAACCACGTTGGCGTCGACGTGACCACCACCACGGGAGGCAGGCCGTCAAGCCCTTTCCACGAACTTGACCGTACGCAATGCGATGAGCTCCTCGCCGCGCACAGTGCTGGTCGGGTCGCCTGGAACGGGCCAGACGGTCCCATGGTGTTGCCGGTCACCTATGCCATATACAACGGCAACGTCGTCTTCCGCACTTCCCCGTACGGCGCGTTGTCCGCGCTTGCCGAACCGACCATCGTGGCGTTCGAGATCGACGAGGTCGACCAAGATGCCGGCACTGGCTGGAGCGTTCTCGTTCAGGGCCGAGCCCAGGCCGTCGCAGGCTCCTACGATCTAGAGCGGTTGTGGCAGATGGAGGGCGTCGCGCCCTGGGCCACCGGCACCAGAAACCTTTTCGTCTCCATCAGCCCTCGCACCATCACCGGCCGGGTCGTCAAGGCTCCCTCGACCGGCTGACGTGCGCGCCGGTCAGTCGGCGACGGGTGGGGAACCGGTGTTGCGTACCTCTGCGCCGAAGACGGCGGCCTGGGTGCGGCGCTGCATGTGGAGCTTGGACAGCAACGTCGACACGTAGTTCTTCACCGTCTTCTCGGCCAGGAACAGTCGTTCGCCGATCTCGCGGTTCGACAGCCCTTCGGCGATGAGGTCCAGAATCTCCCGCTCGCGTGCGGTCAGGGAGCCGACGCGCGGATCTGGAACCGGTGGGTGCCGTAAGCGGTCGAGCAGCTTTCCCGTGACGGCCGGGTCCATGAGGGATCCGCCGGCGGCGACCTGCCGGATGGCGTCGATGAGCGAGCGGCCGCCGATCTGTTTGAGCAGGTAGCCGGCCGCCCCGGCCATGACGGCCGCGAACAGGGCCTCGTCGTCGTCGTAGGAGGTGAGGATCAGGCACTGCACGTCAGGCAGGCTCGACCGGATGTCGCGGCACACGTCGATCCCGCTGCCGTCCGGCAGCCGGGCGTCGAGCAGGGCGACGTCGGGCCGGACGGCGGGAATCCGGGCCAGCGCGTCGGCCGCAGTACCGGCTTCGCCGACGACAATGATGTCGGAGGCGGTGCCGAGCAGGTCGATGAGGCCGCGCCGGACTATTTCGTGGTCGTCGAGGAGGAAGACGGTGATGGGACGCGTCAGTCCGGAATGGGTATCGTCCATGTCAGAAGTGTCCCTCCGCTCGGCCGAGCCTCGATCGTGAGCGAGCCGCCCCGGCCTTCGGCCCGCTGTCTGAGGTTTTCGAGTCCGCTGCTCCGTGCCGGCTGCCTCATCCCGACCCCGTCGTCGGAGATCCGGACCGACAACCACCCCCGGTCGGCGCTCACCTCCACGTTGACCTGGCTGGCCTGGGCGTGCTTGGCCACGTTGGTCAGCCCTTCGCGGCTCACCGCTTCGATCTCTCCGATCACCGTGCCGTGTACGAGAGTGTCGACAGGGCCGGTGAACCGTACGGCCGGTGCGAACCCCAGCACGGGTGCCACCTGCGCGGCGACGGCCAGAACGGCCGCGCGCAGACCGGGATCGCGGGCTTCCCCGGCCTGCAGATGAAAGATGGACGTCCGGATCTGCCCGATGGTGTCGTCCAGGTCGGACACCAGCCGATCGAGGCGTGCCCGAGCAGCTGAGTCGTCGGCCGTCACGGCCAGGCTCTGGGCACTCAGTCCGGCCGCAAAGAGCCGCTGGATGACGTGATCGTGCAGGTCCCGGGCGATCCGGTCCCGATCCTCGAGCACCGCGAGGCGCTGCTGGTTCGCCCTGGCCTCGACCAGCTCGCGATTCAGCGCAGCCTGGTTGGCGAACACCTCGGCCAGGTCACGGTCGGCGGTGGTGAAGTTGCGTCGTCCCGATCGGCGCCCCAACATGATGGCCCCGTGCGGTCCGGCGTCCCCGACCAGGGGAACAGCCATCACGGGTCCGACGTCCACGACCTGGCTGAGGTGCACCGTGTAACCCTGCTGCCGTTCCAGGGCCCCCACCCGGACGCCCCGACCGGTGTCCATGGCCAGCGCAACCAGGGTGTCGCGCATCGGGTACTCCATTCCCCGAAGCTCCGCCTCACCATCTCCGGTCGCGACCGCAACGCGAAGCAGGCCGGGATCATCGACCGGGACCACCAGCGTGGCCACATCGGCGTCCGCGAGCTCCTTGATGCGATTGAGGATGAGTTGGAGCGGGTCCCGTTCGCCTCCGGGGGAGAGCAGTACGCCGCTGATTTCGGCGGAGGCCTGCAGCCACTGTTCACGCCGGGCCGACTCCTCGTACAGGCGCGCGTTCTCGATCGCTATCCCCGCCGTCGCGGCCAACGCCAGCACGAGATGCTCGTCCTCGGCGGTGAACTCGCCGCCGGTGCGCCCGGTCAGGTAGAGGTTGCCGTAGACCGCGTTCCGGGAGCGGATCGGTACGCCGAGGAAGGTCTCCATGGGCGGGTGTCCCGGAGGAAAGCCGGACGAACGCGGGTCGTGCCTGATCACCGGAAGGCGGATGGGCAGCGGGTCTGCGATCAGCGCTCCGAGCACACCGAGGCCTCTGGGCAGGTCACCGATTCTTGTGATGGTGTCGGCGTCCATGCCTAGATGGATGAACTCCTGCAGCAGACCGTCGTGGCCGATGACTCCCAGTGCGGCGTAGCGCGCGCCGACCAGATCCCGAGCCGCCGCCACGATCCGCTGCAGGACCATCGGCAGGGAGAGCTCACCCACGATCGCCCGGTTCGCGTCCACCAGGCGCTCAAGTCGCATCTCGGCGGTGGTGTCCCGGCCGGTCCCGGAGAGCTCGCAGACGCCGTCGCCACTAGTGGCTTCCGTCACGGGATTCAGCGTAGTGTCGCCCGACTCGGTCACCCGCCGAGGTCAGGCGGGCCGTCGGTCAGGTTCCGGCGGGCGCCCGCCGAGTCACCAGCTGTCTCGCCACGTCATCGGCCCAGGCCCGGATCTGATCCCAGTCGCGGAAATCACCGGCGAGCTCGCCGTTCGACACCCAGCGGGCGAGCAGGCCCTTGGCGCGAGCGTGATCGAGGTTTCCGCCGAAGGTCGTCGGGTTCGCGAGACCGATCTTGGCGCACAAACGCCGGACGGCGTACGGAGTCGGCGTGGGCCGACCCTCCGCGGGAGGTCCGGACGGGCCGCTCTGAAACAGCCAGGTCGGACGATTGGCGAGGTCAGGTCCCTGACGTTTCAGGTAGTCCACCGCGTCCCTCTCCCATCGCCCCAGATAGAGGGCACTGCCGAGAACGACGGCATCGAAGGTCCGGGCGTTGGGCGCGTCTGCGGCGGCGGCGACATGAACCTCGAAGCCGCGGCTGGTGAACCGATCACCGATCGCGGTGGCGATCTCCTGGGTTGACCCCATCCGTGAGGCGTACGCGACGAGCACCATCGTCATATCGAGACTTCCTGGTCGTAGTGGTTCCTTCGGACAGCCACAGCCTGGCGTGAACGCTCGAGCAAGACTCGGGGCGAACGTCTCGATCCGGCAAGGACTTTGGTCACGTCCGAGCATCGGTGACCTCCGGCCCGGCAGCCCCGAATCCGAGCCAGCCTTCAACTGAGCGGTCCACGTGGGGAATCGTGCCGCAGGCCGGCTAGCCGGGATCCTGGTCCTTCACGTAGCGCTGGGTGATCTCCAGGCGCGCGATGGTGACTTTGGTCCTTCGACGTCGGGTCCCATGGCCCTTTTCTACGCAGGCGCTGACGACCATGATCCAACTACGGGGTTCGCGGGCCGTGGTCGACCGGCCCTGGCGGATACCGATACCAATAGGGAGACGACGATGATCGCTGTTGAAGACTACTTCTGGAAGGCCACGTCGGGTGGCGGCAAGATCGTCGAACTTGATCGGGCCGAGTCTCTGGAGTTGCTGACCGCCAAGAAGGTCGGACGGATCGGCTTTCTCGGCGACGATGGACCAGCCGTTCTGCCGATGAATTACATCCTCGCCGATGACCACGTCGTGGTCCGGACGGCCGCCTTCGGCGTTGTCGCGCGCAGCGCGCTCGATCAGCTGGTCGCCTTCCAGGTCGATGACGTTGATGACTTTCTGGAGGCTGGGTGGAGTGTGCTGATCAATGGACCCGCCACGATGCTCAGCGACGCACAGATGCAAGCGCTCAGGCTCGGTGGATCACCCGATCCGTGGGCTGAAGGCCCACGACCGCTCTTCCTCAGCATCGCCTGCAACCGGGTAAGTGGTCGCCGGCTTCTTCCGCGCTAGAGAACGAGATCCAGTTGGCGCTGCAGCTCCCCCTGCAAGCACGCACGGGTTCGCCGGGCGGGCTGACCGTGTTCGGCTGAGTCGGGTCCTTCGACCCTGTCCCACGCGCCGGTGAACGGGGTTGGCTGGGTGCGTACACCGAAGAGAGGCGATCAGGATGAAGGCGCTCGTGTACGGCGGTCCCAACCGCAAGTCGTGGAACGAAGTACCGTTGCCGAGTCTCCGCGACCCGGAAGACGTGATCGTCCGGGTTGACGCGGTGACCATCTGCGGCACGGATCTGCACATCCTGAAGGGCGACCTGCCCGAGGTGGAACCGGGACGTGTCCTGGGTCATGAGGCCGTCGGCACCATCGTCGAGGTCGGCAACGGCATCCGCAGCCTGAATGTCGGCACCCGCGTCTTGGTCTCGTGCATCTCGGGTTGCGGTCGTTGCCGTTTCTGTCGGGCAGGGAGCTACGGGCAATGCATCGCCGGCGGTGGTTGGATTCTCGGCCATCTCGTCGATGGCACCCAGGCCGAGTTCGTTCGTGTGCCGTTCGCCGAGACATCGCTGTATCCGCTGCCCGACATGGTGAGCGACGAAACGGCTCTGATGCTGGCCGACATCGTGCCCACCGCGTACGAGGTCGGGGTGCTGAACGGGCACGTCTCCCCCGGCGACACGGTTGTCGTGGTAGGTGCCGGCCCGATCGGCTTGGCCGCGATCACGACCGCACAGCTGTTCAGTCCGTCCCACATCGTCGCCGTCGATCTGTCCGCGGCCAGGCTTGAGGCGGCCAAGCAGTTCGGTGCCGACATCACCGTGCTCGCGACAGCCGATCCGGAACAGGTCGTCGCCGAGGTGACGGCGGGGCTGGGCGCTGACGTGGTGATCGAGGCGGTCGGTCTGCCCGAGACCTTCGAGCTCTGTGCCCGGCTGGTCCGGGCCGGCGGGCACATCGCGAACGTCGGGGTGCACGGCAACCCGGTCTCGCTCCATCTGGAGAGCCTGTGGATCAAGAACATCACGATCACCACCGGACTCGTCGACACCTATTCCACGCCGAAACTGCTCCAGATGCTCACCGAGAGCCAAATCGACACCCAGGCACTGATCACCCATCGTCTCCGGTTGGACGACATGCTGGCCGCGTACGACGTCTTCTCTGATGCTGGTGACAATGGCGCCCTCAAGCTCGTGCTGACGCGTAGCTGAGCCCAGAACACCGGCCCCTGCGGCCACCCAAGCCCCGAACCCAATCTTCGAAGGACGCCACCCATGAGTCTCGACTTTGCCGACACGGCCAAGCTGACCGAGCATGATCTTGAGCTGATCGACGCGTACTGGCGGGCGGCGAACTATCTGTCGGTCGGTCAGATCTATCTGCTGGACAACCCGCTGCTGCGGGAGCCACTCGCCTCCGAGCATGTCAAGCCGCGGCTGCTCGGCCACTGGGGCACCACCCCAGGGCTCAACCTCCTTTACGCGCACATGAACCGGGTGATCCGACAGCGGGACCTGAACGCGCTGTACGTGACCGGACCGGGTCATGGTGGTCCAGGGCTCGTGGCCAACGCGTACCTGGAGGGCACCTACACCGAGGTCTATCCCTCGATCAGCACCGACGAGGACGGGATGCGCGGCCTGTTCCGCCAGTTCTCCTTTCCCGGCGGCATCCCCAGCCACGTTGCCCCGGAGACCCCGGGGTCAATCCACGAAGGCGGCGAGCTCGGCTACGCCCTGGTGCACGCCTACGGCGCGGCGTTCGACAACCCGGACCTACTGGTGCTGTGCGTGGTCGGCGACGGGGAGGCCGAAACCGGTCCGCTCGCGGCGAGCTGGCACTCGAACAAGTTCCTCAACCCGGTCACCGACGGTGCCGTGCTTCCGGTCCTGCACCTCAACGGGTACAAGATCGCCAACCCCACCGTGCTGGCCCGGATCCCGGAGGACGAGCTGGCCGCACTGATGCGAGGCTACGGCTACACCCCGCACTTCGTCGGCGGCGAGGACCCGGCCGCGGTACACGAGCAGCTGGCGGCGACGCTCGACCAGGTACTGGACGACATATCCCAGATTCAAGACGAAGCGCGGAACGCGGCGTTCGACGCAGCCCCGATCGACTCGGAGGTCACCCGACCGTTGTGGCCGATGATCGTCCTGAGGACGCCGAAGGGCTGGACGGGACCGAAGGAAGTCGATGGCCTTCCGGTCGAGGGCACCTTCCGTTCCCATCAGGTTCCGCTGTCGGAGACCCGGAACAATTCCGAACACCGGCTGCTGCTCGAGCAGTGGATGCGCAGCTATCGACCCGAAGAACTGTTCGACGCCACCGGCCGGCTGTTCCCGCGTCTGCAGGCGCTGGCGCCCACCGGCGACCGCCGGATGAGCGCCAACCCGCACGCCAACGGCGGACGGCTGCTACGAGACCTCGCCATGCCGGACTTCCGCGACTACGCAGTCCCGGTCGACCGGCCCGCAGTCAGCTCCAGCGAGGCGACCAAAGTGCTCGGCTCATTCCTGCGTGACATCATCGTCCGCAACCCCGACAGGTTCCGCATCATGGGTCCCGACGAGACCGCGTCGAACCGGCTGCAAGCGGTGTTCGAGCAGACCAACCGCGCGTGGGACGCCGAGGTCAGGCCCGGGGATGATCACCTGTCCCGCGACGGTCGCGTGATGGAGGTGCTGTCGGAGCATCTGTGCCAGGGCTGGCTGGAGGGCTATCTCCTGACCGGCCGCCATGGCCTCTTCAACTGCTATGAGGCGTTCATCCACATCATCGATTCGATGTTCAACCAGCACGCCAAATGGCTGAAGACGACCCGGCACATCGGTTGGCGCGCACCGATCGCCTCACTGAACTACCTGCTCTCCTCCCACGTGTGGCGGCAGGATCACAACGGCCTGTCCCACCAGGACCCCGGCTTCATCGACCACGTGGTCAACAAGAAGGCTGAGGTCGTCCGGGTCTACCTCCCGCCGGACACCAACACTCTGCTGTCCGTGGCCGACCATTGCCTGCGCAGCCGGCACTACGTCAACGTGATCGTGGCCGGCAAACAGGCCGCGCTGACCTATCTCAACATGGAAGAAGCAATCGCCCATTGCACCCGTGGGCTGGGCATCTGGCCGTGGGCCGGAACGGCTGACGACGAGCCAGATGTCATCCTTGGCTGCGCCGGGGAAACGCCCACCCTGGAGACCCTGGCGGCCGCCGATCTGCTCCGCAAACACCTGCCGGACCTCAAGGTTCGCGTGATCAACGTCGTGGACCTGATGCGGTTGGAGCCCGAGACCGAGCATCCACATGGTCTGCCCGACCAGGAGTTCGACGCGCTGTTCACCACCGACAAGCCGGTGATCTTCGCGTACCACGGCTACCCGTCACTGATCCATCGACTCACCTACCGACGCACCAACCACCGAAACATCCACGTCCGCGGATACAACGAGGAAGGCACCACCACCACACCGTTCGACATGGTGATGATGAACAACCTCGATCGCTTCCATCTGGTTATCGACGTGATCGACCGGGTCCCCTCGCTAGGAAGCAGGGCAGCGATCCTGCGGCAGCAGATGGTCGATGCCCGCCTCGCCGCCCGGGCCTACACGCGCGAACACGGCGAAGACGACCCTGCCATCTCGGGCTGGACCTGGCTGCCTGACTCGGAAGAAGCGGCGGGTTGATATCAGCAGTGACCTGAAGAGCCGAGGGGAACACGCGGCGGTCACGGTGTCGGCAGGGTGACGGGAGCCAGCGGACTGGTGGCCGGGCCCTCCAGCACGGTGCCGTCGACCGCGAACCGGGAGCCGTGCAGCGGGCAGTCCCAGGATCGCTCATGCTCGTTGTAGCGGACAATGCCGCCGAGGTGGGTACAGATCGCCGAGACGGCACACGTGACACCGTCGGTCTGGGAAACGGCGACGGGAGCGCCACGCAATCGACCCACTGCGCCGTGCCCCTCCGGCGGGTTCTGCCGCGCCTCGTCGAGCGGAGTTGTCTCCGCCGCCGACCAGCCGACCGTCGCCGCGACCCCGATCTGGGCTTGGGCCCGCAGACCGGTGGCGACGCTCGCCGGTTTGCTCACCCGACGACCGAGCACTTGAGCCCACCCAGGCAGGTCCGCGTCCGCGATCTGCGCGGTGAGGTTGAGCGCGGCCATCGGGGCGTTGGTCATGCCCCACTTACCGTAGCCGGTAGCCAGCCAGACGCGGCCGGCCCCGCGCGGCAGCCGACCCACGAACGGCACGTGGTTGTGCGACTGGTAGTCCTGGGCCGACCAGGCGTGGGTGAGCCGGGCGTCGGGGAAGTGCCGCCGCGTCCACCCGGCCAGGTCGTCGACAAGGGACGCGGTCGAGCGGGTCTGCTGGCCGACCACGTGACCGTTACCCCCGACCAGCAGCAGGGTCTGTCCATCCTTCACCGCCGTGCGCAAAGACCGGGTCGGCTGATCGGCGGAGACGTACTGCTGTTGAGGCACTGGCTCGTCCACAAGGAAGGACAGTACGTAGGAGCGTTGCGGCGTGGTCTTGGCCCAGTACAGGCCGCGGTCCAGGATCGGCACGCCGGTGGCCAGCACGACGTGGTCCGCGGTCAGCGCGCCGCGCGAGGTCGCAATCGTCTGTTGTCCCCGACCTGACACCTTGGTGACCCGGACATCCTCGATCAGCTGCCCGCCGCGTTCGCGGAGGACCCGAGCCAGGGCGGCCAGGACCTCGGTGGGGTCGAACTGGGCCTGGTCGGCCAGCCGGACCGCCCCGAACGTCGGATAGGGCAGTTCCTCGACGCGATCCAGATAGACGACCGGGAGCCCTGCCTGTTCGGCCACCTCGTACTCGCGCCGCACCTGCTTGCCCGCCCGATCGTTGCCGGCGTACACGAAGCTGTCCCGGGTTTCGACCGGCACGTCGTGGTCGATGCAGAAACGCTGCAGCCACGCCATACCCGCCTGATTGCCCTCGACGTATGCCTTCGCGACCCCCGCACTGTGCGCGGAGACGATCTTGGACAGGTTGGTCCCGTGCAACAGGCTGAGCTTCGCGGTGCTCCGCCCGGTCGTCACAGCACCGGTCCGGCGGGCCTCCACCACGACGACCCGGAATCCGGCCTCGCTGAGCAGTACAGCCGTGATCAGGCCGGTCAGGCCGGCCCCGGCCACCACGACGTCGGTGTCCGCCTCGGTGGCCAGCGGGAAGGGGTCGGTAGCGACGGCGGCGCTCCGGTCAAGCCATAGCGACGGCGCCGGTTCAGCGGACGAACTCACGCGTTCGATTCCTCCTAGATCTCGATCTCGGCGGTAGCCCAGCTGAGGGCCGACGTCTGAACATGCATCCGGTGACCGGCGATCGAAGTGGGTGTCCAGTCACGAGGCATACGACCCGATCGCTGGCTCTGGGTATAGCCGGAATCGGCCCGGCTCAAACGGCCCAGCGGAGGAACCCCCGGGCTTGACGCCAGCAGAGGTCGTTCGACACTCTGGGAAGGTTCGTCCGAATCTACTTCGGGGCCGGTCGTACGAGGGTGCCGGCGCGCGAAGTGGCTCCCGGGCCATCAATGTCGACTGCTGATCTGCTCAACGCCCGGTCCGGTCGTCACCGCGGAACGCGCAGCCGACACCGCACCTGACACTCCCGAACAACGCCGCGCTGTGGTTTGCTCAGCGCGGCAGAGCACGGTGATGACGATCATGGGGCTTGGGGAGTGCGACCCGAGTCGCGGCCCCTGGGGTCGCGGCGCCAGCTCCCCGGAGCGTCCATGTCTGCTCTTCCTCCGCGAACCGCACCGGCGGGTCCGCGGCGTCTGCTCCTCCGCCATCCCGTGGCGAGCTTCTTCTTGGTGACCTATGGGGTCGCCTGGCTTTTATGGGCTCCGCTCGTCTTCTCTCGGGGCCTGCCGCCGGCGGCCGGATTCCTATTGGCCCTGCTCGGCTCGTTGGTGCCGTCGGCCGTTGCGGTCATGCTCACCGCGCTGCTACACGGCCGGCGCGGGGTACGCAGTCTTCTGGCGCGCCTGGTCAAGTGGCGGGTCGGGCTTCGCTGGTACCTGGTGGTGCTCCTCGTTCCGCTTCTGGTTCTGCTCGCGGTCGGAATCAGCGTGCTGCTCGGGGGCGCGGTTCCCACGGTGGATGCGTCCATCCTCACGATCGTGATCCTGTTCGCCTTTCACATCTTCCCCGGCAGCGCTCTGGGCGAGGAGCTGGGCTGGCGCGGCTTCGCCCTGCCGCACCTGCAGGACACTCGCGGCGCGCTCGCCACCGCCCTTATCCTCGGACCGTTGTGGGGCTCGTGGCATCTGCCTCTCTTCCTGGTCAATACCGACTCACGACCCCTGGCTCTGTTTCCGCTGTTTGTCCTCTCCGCCATCGCGTTATCGGTGGTGCTCAGTTGGCTGTACAACAGCACGGGCGGCAGCCTGCTCCTCGTCGTTCTCTTGCACGCAACGGCAAATCTCCCCGTCACCTTGCTCATCGCCCCGCTCGGCCGCCAGGCGATGATCCAGCCTTTCGCGATCTTCACCGCAATGCTGGTACTGCTCGCCGCCGTGGCTGTGTGGATGGCCGGCGCCACCAATCTCTCCCGAAGCCAACCCAGACAGGTCTCCCCCGGCGCGCCCGTCCTGCCGGTTGGGTGAGCCGCGACCGCCCGCCCCCACCTGGCGAAGGCCAGCGGAACAAGGGAACTAGCCGGTTTCGTACTGAGCGAATGTCATGCTGCTGGGGTGAGCAGCCCAGATGCAAAGACCGATCTGCACCGATACCTGCAAGACGCTCGGGACGCCGTGCTGGGAAAGCTCGATGGGCTCGGCGAGTACGACATCCGTCGCCCGCTGGTCCCGACCGGCACCAACCTGCTTGGTCTGGTGAAGCACCTCGCCACGGTCGAGTGGGGACACTTCGGCGCCGCGTTCGGCCGGCCGTTCGAGGAGTCGCTGCCCTGGGTGGACGATCCGACGGAAGCGAACGCCGACATGTGGGCCACCGCCGAGGAGTCCCGTGCACACATCGTCGGGTTGTACCGGCGGATCGCCGCCCACTCCGACACGGTGATCAGCGACCTACCGCTGGATGCGGTCGGGCGGGTGCCATGGTGGCCGCCGGAGTATCAGCAGGTGACGCTGCAGCACATCCTGACGCACACGATCGCCGAGGCGCACCGGCACGCGGGCCACGCTGACATTCTCCGCGAGCTCATCGACGGCACCGCTGGCCTCAACGCGAGCGGCGAGGGAGTGCCCGCAGGCGACACCGCGTGGTGGCGGCGCCATCGTGAGCGACTCGAGCAGGAGGCCCGAAGGGCGAGAGTCGGGCTCGGGTGACCGCGCGGCCATTCGCGGTGCGATAGCTCGGTGCTGTCCGAGCCCAGCCGGACGGTCGGCGGACGAGCGACCTCCGATCGGAGGAGTGCGGACCAGCCGCTCGATCCCCTGGCCGGTGGAGGGTCCGGGACCGTCGACGACCCGAAGATGGAATCACCGGCCCGAACATCTCCGGCCCACCCAACTCGACAGGAGTACCACCCTCATGAAGCGCACGATCCTCACCGCCGGTGCCGCCGTCGCCCTGGCTACCGTCGGCCTCGGCGTCACCGCCGGCGCGGCCTCCGCCAACACCAGCACCAGCGGCTGGGGCAACAGTCAGATCACCCAAACCACCGGCGTCCACAACGCGCCGTCCCGACAGGCCCCGGCCGTCACCACCTTGAACGCCGGGTCGAGCGTGCAGGCCCTCTGCTTCATCCCCGACGGCGACAAGGTCGACGGCAACACCATCTGGTTCCGGGTCGCCGTGGACAGCAGGACCGGCTGGGTGCCCAAGGCGGTCATCGGCGGCGTCCCATCGAATCTGCCCGGCTGCTGAGCCAGCACCGAGACCACAACGTGGAGAGCGAGGGCTTCGAAACCGGGTTTCGGAGCCTGGCCACCATCAGTCGATGATCTTGCCGGGGTTGAGGATTCCGTGCGGGTCGAGCGCCGCCCGGATGGCCCGGTGCAGGTCGGCGACGGCGGGTGAGAGCTCGGCCGCCAGCCCCTCGCGCTTCAGCAACCCGACTCCATGCTCGCCGGTCACCGTTCCACCCAGGTCGAGCGCCTCGGTGATGATCTCGGCGAAGGCGCTCTGAGCCCGCCGCCGCGCGGCCTCGTCTCCGGGATCGGTGATCAGCAGCGGGTGCAGGTTGCCGTCGCCGGCGTGCGCGATATTGGCGATCAGGATGTCGTGTTGCTGGGCGATGGCTTCGATCCGACTCAGCATCGTGGGTACCGCCGATACGGGGACGCATACGTCTTCGGTCAGCAACGGGCCGAGCCGTTCCAGCGCGGGATAGGCCAACCGGCGCGCGGCGAACAGGGCGTCGGCCTCGCTGGCATCCTCCGAGCGGGCCGACCAGGTCGCGCCGGCCGCTTCGAAGCAAGCGAGCACGGCATCGGCCTCGAGATCACCGGCCGCTCCGGGCGCGTCCACGCGTGCGAGCAAGATCGCTGCCGCGTCGGTTTCCAGGCCCAGATTCTTCCAGTCGTTCACCGCGTGCAGGCAGTGTCGGTCCAAGAGTTCGAGCGCCGACGGCAGCACGCCGGCGCGGGCCACGGCGGCGACTGCTTCACCGGCCGCCACCACGGAGGAGAAGAAGCCGACGACCGTGTGCTCGAACGCCCGCGCAGGTCGCAGCCGCACGGTGATCTCCGTGATCACCCCGAGCGTTCCCTCGGAGCCCACCAGCAGCGACGCCAGGTCGTAGCCGGCTACGCCCTTCGCCGTCTGCCGGCCGACCCGCACCAATTCGCCGGTGCCGGTCACGACCTCCAACGCCAGTACGTAGTCCCCGGTGACGCCGTACTTCACGCAGCACACCCCACCGGCGTTGGTAGCAACGTTGCCGCCGATCGTGGACCAGGGAGAACTGGCCGGATCCGGCGGATACCACAGACTCAGCTCGGCGCAGGCGGCGCGAAGGTCATCGTTGATCACTCCAGGCTGGACGACGGCGAGGCGCTCGACGGGATCGATCCGGACGATCCTGTTCATCCGCTCGAAGCTGATCACGACCGAACCGGCGATCGCGTTGGCGCCGCCCGACAGACCGGTCCCGGCGCCCCGCGGTACGACCGGCACGCCATGTTCAATACAGATGCGGACCACTGATTGAACCTCCCCGGCCAGGGTCGGCCGCACTACCGCGATCGGCAGGCTGAACGGCGCCCACTCGGCCTCGTCGTGGGCGTACCGCTCGACGGAGGTCGGGTCGGTGAGAACCGCGGCTGATGGGAGTGCCGCGACCAAAGCGTCGCGCGTCGTCTCATAGTCGGTGTGGCGGCGGCTCGCGTCGTCGTCGGTGGGAAATCGCGCCATGACCCTACTGAACCAGGTGGCGTCGGCGCTCAAAGCGCCTTTCTCATATGCACGTCCTCGGGCTCGAGTTGATAGAGCTCCGGCAGGGCTGGGGCCATGACTTCGTAGCCGCGACTCCTGTAGAAGCGCACCGTGTTCTCGGACGGTGTGGCGGAGACGACAATCTCGATGTCACCGGCGTCGCGGGCGATCAGGTCCAGCTCGTCGGACAGACGACGGCCGATGCCTGTCGCGCGGAACGACGCGCTGACGTGGAGGAACGCGAGCTGCGCAATCTCGGGGCGAAGATGTGGCACGACGACGCCGATCCCAACCAACTGTCCATTCGAGAAGGCGCCGAGTGCGATCCCGCCTGCATCGACGTAATGCTCGAGGGCGTGCCGCTGCGCCTCGACGGAGTGCTCGCCATGCCCGTGCGGGTCCCAGGCGGCCGAGCTCCAGTTCCCGCGCCGCTCTTCGAGTTCGGTCCCGCGCTGCTCGTAGATGAGGTCAATACGCTCGGTGCGGTCAATATCGGCGACGCTCGACAGCTCAACGCGCGCAAGCCGCTTGAACTCGATCGATGTGCCCACCTCGCCACCTTCACACACACGTCGGCGAGGGATAGTCGGGAGCTGTGGGATCGGCGTGTGTCTCTACGCCGCTCCTTCTTGTTGATCTTGGCCGGCGGGTCGTTCGAGGAGTTTGCCGCCGACGAGGGGCGCCGGCCCTGGATGTCCGCCTCGCGCTGCCGTCGCAGGCAGCTCCGAGCCACAAGCGTGTCGAGCCGCCGGCAATCGTCACCTCCAGCGATTCGTGGTCAATGACCGCCCAGGGACCCTACGCGCACTCGGGATGGTGTCGCCCAGGATTATTCAACGGCCGGCTGCGGTGATTGCGATCTGTGTCGATTGGCAGCTGGTCGCCGCTACGGCTTTCCGCCGGGCGCCGTCGGGCCCTATGTCGATGTGGGGACCGCGATGGTGACGATTCTGCTGGCCACGGATGCGCGAGGGCTCGGAGCCGTCCCGGTGTCATCGTTCAGCCGTGCCGCCGTCCGCGTCGTGCTGCGACTTCCAGACAGCTGGACGCCAGGATGGTCGTTTGCATCGGTCGGCCGGCGCCAACTCAACCCACGCCGATGGCTCGCCTGCCCAGGCTGAGTTGGCGGGATCTGACTCGCTGGGTGCCCGCTCCTGCAGAGGACGACAACGGTCACTGAACCGTCGGGTTAACGCTTCGCGCACCTCGACCGACCTACCCGAGGTGGGTGCCGAACCACTCCATCAGCTGCTCGTACGCAGATGCCGCGGCGACCGAGTCGAAGCGCTGACCGGTGTCGTTGAAGAACGCGTGACCAGCGCCGCGAAAGGTCACAATCTCGTGGGTGAGGCCGGCCTTCTCCAATGCCGCAGCGGCGGCGTCGCGGGTGGCGTTGACGCGGTCGTCGTCCTCGGCGTAGACGCCAAGCACCGCGGCTTTCGAGGAGCCGGCGAAGTCTGCGTTATCAGGCAACGGACCATAGAACGGAGCAGCCGCAGACAGCCGCGGCTCGCCCGAGGCCAGCAATGTCCACACCATGCCGCCGCCGAAGCAGAAGCCGACCGTACCCAGCTTGGCGCCAGGGACCCGGCGTCCCAGCTCCCCCAGCCCAGCCTTCAGGTCGGCCACGAGCCGACCGTCGGGTGCGCTGTTGAGCGCCGCGGCGACCTCCGCCTCGCCATCGAAGGACCCGGTCCCGCCCTCTTCCGACAGAAGATCGACGGCCAGCGCCGAGTAGCCGCTGGCCGCGAGGCGGCCGGCGACCGAGCGGATGTGGTCAGTGAGGCCGCGGTTCTCGTGAATGACGAGGACTGCGCCGCGTGCAGAGTCCGCGCCCGCCCAGGCGCCTTGGAGCTCGCGGTTCTGAGAACCGGCGAAGGTGACGGGCTCGGTCGGCCGCGCCGACGGACCGGCCGGGCGCGCCACACTCGAACTCGGCGTCTCCGAGGCGCCACCCGTCGTGGCCGGGCTGCAGGCAGCCAGCAGCGGACCCGCGACGGCCGCCGAGACCCCGAGCAGAGCGAGGCGGCGCAGCGCTTCCCGACGACTGATGATGCCGTCGGAGTAGTCCTCGACGACCTCCCCGCTGAGGTACGCCTTGAACTGGGTCACGCTGTCACTCTAGGTCGGCGCTGAACCGCCGCCATTCCCATGAGCAGCTCCGCCGACCCCAGAGGCGTAGGGCTCCAAGCTTGCCCGAGAATGCCCGACAGCCCGTGGACATCGACGGAGGGCACGACGGGATGGCTCGCCATGGAGTGCCGGCTCAGCGGCCCGCCGCCGAGGTCCTCCCCCGAGTCGCGAGGTACTCAGTGGCTGAGCGTGTCGACGTCGGCGAGCGCACATTTGACGCAAAAACTCCAGGCAAACCGCGAGAATCGCTTTCTGAAGCGGTTTCAGGCCATGAGCGGAGTTATCGCGTCACGTCGGGGTGGACCAAGGCTCATCACTGGTTTGACAAGTCGCCCCGGCACTGTCAATGGCGAGAACGCGACATCCCCGGGACCTTGTGGGTCTCCGGGGATGTTGGTCGGAGGGATTCGGACTGGCCCGCTTCGGCGTGGTCCGGTGCCGTTCACCACCTCACGCGCTGGCGGCGACAGCGGCACTCCGGCGCACGCGACGGGCTTGGCGCTTCCCGCTGGCGAGCTCGCGCCGGCGGCGAGCCGCGGCCTTGAGCTGTGCGAATCGCTCGGCGGCCTTTCGGCTCACCTCGCGCGCGTCGGCCAGGAAGTACATTCCGTAGACCTGACGTTCGGATGCGTACATGGTCGTTTCCTGTTCGTTCGTTCTTGATTGGGTGGGAGAGGGCAGGACGTCACGGACGACGCCAGCCCTAGGTCCGCGCGTGCCGACACCTGCTCGGAGTGGCTGCGCGACGACGGCGGACAGCCGTCAGCCAAGGAAAGTGGAGTGGGCGCTGGTCAGATCAGAGCGCGCAGCGGGAAGTGTCCGCGGCGAGCTGCGCCGGACGCGTGGTGCTTCCACCCGTATCGCTGGCCGGATTCAAGATCATGTACTTGGACACCTCCCTTCGCTGTTCGGTCCAGCTCCCTGCCGGACCTCTTTCAGGGTAGGGAAAGCCGCCTGCCGGGGGCAACCGATTATCCGGCGCGGTAGTCCGGTGCAGTCGCAGCGATGATCAGCACCCCGCCGGGGCGTTCAAGCGGCGGTTTGGAGGGTGATCCAGGTCGACAACCAGCTGAAAGGGTCCGCTAGCGCGGCATCCGCAGACTCAGTGGGGCTAGAGCTGCACACCTCGGGTCAGGGCGCCGTCGACGACCAGGTTGGTACCACTTACCCGGCTAGCCGCGGGACTGGCGAGAAAGACGACCGGTGCGGCAACCTCCTCCGGCTTGCCCATCTGGCCCGTTGGGTTCAGGCTCATCGCGGTCTGGAAGAGGGCCGGGTCGCCGGTCTCGATGCTGTGCCAGACGCCGCCCTCGAAGTACGTGTTTCCGGGCGAGACGGTGTTGGCGCGAATATTGGTCTCTGCCAGCTGGAAGGCGAGACCGTGGATGTAGCCGACGATCGCGGTCTTCGCGGTGCCGTACGGGCCCGACGCGAAGTCCGACTCGCGTCCGGAGACACTCGAGATCGCGATGATCGAGGCGGCATCGCTGCGCTGGAGATGTGGCAGGGCGGCCCGGACCAGACGGACGGTGTGCATGAGGTCGACGTTGATGCTGGCCGCCCAGTTCTCCTCCGTGTCCGGGATTGCGAGGGCGCTGACGTTGGCCACGACGACGTCGAGGCCGCCGAAGGCTTCGGCCGACCTTTCCACCCAGGCCGCGAGGGCGTCGCCGTCGCCGACGTCGACGACCGACCCGGTGACCTCGCCGCGGCCGCTGAGATCGTCATTCGTCGCCGCCACGTCGCCGGAGTCTCGCGCGCAGAAGCCGACGACGGCCCCTTCGTCGAGGAAGGCGCCCACGATCGCGCGCCCGATGCCGCGCGTCCCTCCGGTCACGAGAACGCGTTTGCCGGTCAGCTGAAGATCCATGGTGCGGGCCTTTCCCTTGCGTGGATGAGATGCGCGATGAGATGCGCGGCTGATAGGTGTTGCTAGTGCCTGAGGACGACCCTCAGGTCGTTCCGAGTGAGCGGGCTTGCGCGCGGAGCTCGGCGTGCATCCCGCCGAAAGCGTCCGCCGCAGGGAGAAGCGCCTTCGCGGCCTTGACGACGACGCTGTAGTTGGCGTCAACGACGTTGGCGACCGGCACTTCGGCAACCTGCGAGCAGAGCTGGTAGGCGTCCATCGGGTGCAGTCCGTGGAGTTGGGCGACCCAGTGCACGAGCTCGGCGTTGGCGATCCGCCACGAGTCCTCCATCGGGCGGCTCGAGCCCACGGTCATCCAGTGTGTGTCGTCTTCGATCCGCGGCCAGCCGGGCGCGCCGCCCTTGAGGAGCTCGACGATGAGGGTGCTGGTCATCGCGCCCTCGACGGCCGTGCCGCACGCCTCGCCCTCGCCCTGTCGGTAGTGTCCGTCGCCGATCGAGAACATCGCCCCCTCGACGTTGATTCCGAGGAAGACGGTCGAGCCGGCCCGCATCTGCGGAGTGTCCATATTGCCGCCGAACCGGTCGGGTACCAGGGACGAACGCACCTCTCCTCCGGCGGGAGCGACGCCAACGGTGCCGAGCATCGGCGCGATCGGGAGCTCTATCCGGTGGTCGCTGTGCCGGGCCACGAAGGCGACTGTCCCGCGGTCGCGGTCGAGCTCGTAGATCCAGGTGGTGTCGGGAAGCGGTTCTTGCAGGGTGACCACACGGTCGGTGCTCGTCATGCCGCCGAAGAAGGGGATGGCCGCCGAGGCGCCCCAGTCCCGTGCCGGTTCCAGCGCGACGAGGTGCAGCACGAGGGTGTCGCCGGGTTCCGCGCCCTCGACGTAGAACGGGCCGGTCTGCGGGTTGACGAAGCGCAGGTCGACTTTGGCGCTCGACAGGTCATCGGTACTGCGCAGCACTCCGTTGAACGCATCCTCCGACCAGAGCCGGAGCGCGGTTCCGGGCCTGACCCGCATCGCGGCGGCGACTCCGCCGAAGGTGTAGGCGTACTGGTCGCGGGTGGGCGTGTACTCGATGACGTCCATGTTCGAAACTACTGCGGGCCCGGGCGCAGCCGCACGTGGTCGGCGCGAAGATCGGACACCCGCGGCACGCCGAGGAGCGCGAGGGTGGACGCGACCTCTTGGACCAAGATGTCGGCCGCGCGCTCCACTCCACGCTCGCCGCCGGCCATCAGCCCGTAGAGGTAGGCACGTCCGACCAGGGCCGCCCTCGCCCCGAGCGCGACCGCGGCAACCACGTCGCTGCCCGACATGATGCCGCCATCGACATACACCTCGGCTCGCTCGCCCACCGCGTCGACGACGGAGGGCAGCGCTTCCAACGGGGTTGTGGCCCGGTCGAGCTGTCGTCCCCCGTGGTTCGACACGACGACGGCATCCGCTCCGGCGTCCACGACGGCCCGGGCGTCGGCCGCGTTCAGGACGCCCTTGACCACGAGCGGCCCGACCCAGACGGAGCGGAGCCAGGCGAGGTCGGCGATCGTCGCCGCCGGGTCGAACAGGCGGGCGGCGAGCTCGGCGACAGTGCCCTCGAAGCGCGTCAGCGACGCGAACTCGAGCGGCTCGGTGGTGAACAGGTCGAACCACCAGGCGGGATGCAGCGCACCCTCCGCAAAGGTCTTCAAGGACAGGGACGGCGGGATGGTCAGACCGTTGCGCACATCCCGCAGCCGTGGCCCGGCGATCGGGGTGTCGACGGTGAGTACGAGCGCCTCGTAGCCGGCGGCGGCGGCCCGGGCGACGAAGTCGCGGCTCGCCTCGCGGTCGCGCCACAGGTAGAGCTGGAACCATCGCCGCCCGTCCGGGGCAGCCGCGGCCAAGCCCTCGATCGACGTGGTGCCCATCGTCGACAGCCCGTACGGGATGCCGACCCGTCCGGCGACGCGGGCGACGGCCGCCTCACCTTCGGTGTGCATCATCCGGGTGAAACCGGTCGGCGCGAACCCGAACGGGACAGCCGCCGGCCGCCCGAGGATGACTGTCGAGGTGTCCACCGAAGACACGTCCTGGAGCACGTGCGGGCTGAACTCGATTCTCTGGAACACTTCTCGCGACCGACGCAGAGCGAGCTCGTCACCGGCGGCGCCATCGGCGTAGTCGAAGACGGCGCGAGGAGCTCTGCGACGGGCCAGCACGCGCAGATCGGCGATGGACACCACACGAGCCAGCCGTCGATCGGTGGAGTTGAGCACCATCCGCCGCGGCCGGAGCAGAGGTCTCACCTCGGACCATCGCGGCACGCGTCGAGCGGTCATGGTCGAGTTCTACACGACGGTGCTCAGACATCACCGGGACTCGCCCCGTCGTCTGGCCGCCCCGCTCGCCCGGTTCGGCGGATCGAGGCCCGCGCGATGGCGTCGATGACCATTGCGGGGATCGTCCTCAACGAGTCCCCGGTGTCCGGGAAACCGACGACGGGCGACAGGCTGTCGTCCAGGGCCTCGAGGACGACGGCGCCCTTCAAGGGCCACCACCGGTAAATGGTCTGCTTGCCGACTCCGGCCCGTCGGGCGATCCCCTCGATCGAGGCCTTCGCATACCTCGTCGCCGTCGCCCTCCGCGACGACCTCGGCCAGCCCCTCACCACCCCGATGCTCGTCCACAAACCGGCGGGTCGCCGTTCGCGTGTAGGACGCGTTCTATCTCATCTCCGAACGACTGGCCACGCAGCCAGGGCTCAGCGCTTCTTGCGGTCAACGTTGTAGTAGCGCACCAGGTCGCCGAGTGTGCCGTATCCGGCTCGGCAGCTGGGCTGCCGCTCCTGGCCGATGGCACTCAGGGTCGGGTCTTCGAACTCTTGCGGGGTGTTGACTTCGCAGGTAGCCGTGCGCTGGTCCGACATCGCCTCCTTGAGGGCGCTGGTGCTCGCGGCCGACAGTGCCCAGCCGAGAGGGGCGCCGATCTCGGGTTGCGTGAGCCGATCGACGACGATCACCCGGCTCGGAAAGTTGAGCTCGATCGCGCTACAGGCGTCCACTCTGGTCGAGGTGGGACAGAAGCCCCCTAGCTCCACGGTGCTGCGGGCGCGCTCCAGCATGGCGTCGTTGTTGCTTAGTGCGCGATCCAGCTTTCAGCAGCGTCGCGATCGGCACGGTCAACTCTGACGTTGGGGAGGCGTCTCGTGCTGGCTGAACGACTCGGCGGTCCCCGTTGTTGAAGAAGACGATCATGGGCGCGATGAGCACGGGCTTGGTCTCGGTCGGGTTTGTGTCGTCCGTCACGGGTGCTGGCGCGCTGGGGTCGATCCGCAACGCAGCACGGTTGTGCTCTCGCACCAGAGGTAGCCAATCGTCGGCCAGGTCGGTGATGGTTGCCAAGCCGGTGTTCTCGATGTATCCACCGTCGACCAGCTGGGTTCGCGGCCAGTACGGGGCGCTGACGTTGCCAGAAACCGCGTTCGGGTCGGGGCATGGCCCGACCGCGCCGCTAGGCGTGACGTAGGGGAAGCGGGCGGTCAGCAGGGCAGCGGTGGAGGCCGAGATCATCCCCAGGCAGTCCTCGGTGTGCAACGGAACGAACGGGCCGTAGCGCTTGAACAGATCAATTGTTCGCGGTGCGGGTACCGGGCCCGTGTCGCAGCTGAGTTCTTCGTCGTAGCTGGTCGTGTTCTCCGCGGTCCCGGTGCTACCCAGGTCGACCTGGCTGACCCACACCCGGCAGGTGTCTTTGACCGTCGTCGAATTCAAGATCAGTTGGCCTGTGGCTGGCGAGAGGGCGCCAGCCGGACTCAGGAACGGGTGTCGGCCCCAGTCGCCGGCGTGGTTCCAGCCGTCTTCGATGATGGCCGCTCGGTCCCACCATGTCCACGGGTCGGCTTCACCTGGGCGGGGTACGGGCACGCCGTTCGCACCGGCGAGGATATCGCGCACAAGGTTCCGTTTGCGGCCTTCGCCAAGATCCCCGGATCGGCCATCTCTTCCACGGCCCTCGTGGCCGATGCTCCGTCGGAGTGGCCGTCCTTTCCGCTGAAGCGTGCCACCGTCAAACCGACGGAGCCGCCGCTGGCCCCGGCGGCGAACAGAGCCGAATGTTCTCCGCAGGTATCGTCCTCGATGGCCTGAAGCCCTTGAACCGTCCAGTACGCCGCCCGGATTCCGCCGCCCTCTGCGGCCAGTAAGAGCATCGGTCGCACCTTGACTACACCGAGGTCGACCTCGCAGACCGTGGGCGAGTTCAGCCACATCTGGAACGAGCCGGCCATTGTGGGCCGGGCATCGCTTGTCGGCGCGGGTGAGTAACCACGCGCCACGTCGTGCAGGCTTCGGCCTCCCGTGGACAAGCCGATGAGCACCACCGTGAGGACCAGCATCGAGATGAGGGGAGTGCGCCGCAGGCGCAGGATCCGAAAGATCTCAGCGGTGGGCCGGTCTTGGACCAGCAGACCGAACGCCGACAGCATGCCCGTCAACGACCCGATCGCCAAGATCGCGGTGGCCGTCAGACCAAGAAATGACGTTAGGGAGGGAGAGAGGGCCAGCAGCAGAAACGCGGCGATCGCCGCGAACAGCAGGATCCACGCCCCGTGCTTCTGCAGCCAGGATTCTTGCGGCGGGTCGGCGGACTGGTTCCGCGCACTTCCGGACCGATCCGGGCGCCGAGACCTCGACCACCGGGGCCGGTTCGGCACCGGCAGATGATCGTCTCGAGGAGCGCGTTTGATCAATACGATCCACGGGACCATCACCGCTGCAAACCCGAAAATCACGAACAGACCGATCCACCACCATCCCGGCGAGGACTCGGGCCGGGGGAGGACCACGAGTGGCGAGAATGCTCGCAGCAGGCTGAGCCCACCGACGACCACGGCGCTGGCGGCAGCCACGGTACCGGCGACGCTGACCGCGAACTGCTCCTGCCGCGTAAACTTCACCGGGTCGTCCACCACCCGCCACAGAGCCGACTTCGTGCCCGCCCACGCGATGAGCAGGGATCCGCCGACGACCAGCGCCGGTACGACGGCGGCGAACACGAGCAGCCGCTCGAGCAGGATCGTTTCACCTGCCAACAACAAGATCAGCGCGCCAATGCAGGAAAGCAATGGACCAACGAGCCAGACGTTGAGTTCGGGCTGGTCATCGACGGGCGAGACGTCACGGCCTTCTTCGTGCTCGATCGCGTACTGAGTCCGGAAACGCCCGACCACCGATAAGAAATAGGCTAAACCGATAATACTGGCGGTCGCAGTCACTGCGTGCCCAAGGCCGACGGTCGGACTGTCAATCTAGCTCCGCTCAACGTCGGGAAGTTGCTCCAGGATTGCTGAGCCGGACAAGACGGCAAGCACGAACAACACCACTACCGGTAAGTAAGAGAAGCGTTGATGCATAATCGCCTTGCCGGCCCGGCGCAAGCCCCCCGGCCCTTCGGTGGTAGTCCCCGGTCCCATTACGAGCCGCCCAATGATCAAGACGGCGAGCAACAGAGCCAGCATCCATTTCACCGCAGTCAGGATCAAGACGGCGGTCATCAGAACCGTGCCAACCGCCGATCCGGCGGAGAACAGCAAGAGCATTGCGGCCACGTTCTCGGCTAAGTCTGCTAGCGCGAGACTTAGAATCAGTCCGAGACCAATCAACGCACCGACCGTGCTTCGACGCAGCTTGAACACAACGGCAGCCAGCAGAACGGCGTAGCAGAAGACAAAGACGGTATCGACCACCAGGTGCACCACCGCCAGGCGACGATAGAGGTCGCCCTCCCCGTTGAGGCCACCGCTGGAGAACACCAGCCAGCCTTCGCGATTCAGTCCGCTCCCGAAATCAGGGCCGAAGATCGTGTGCAGCGCCCACGCACGTCCGTTCCCGTCGAGGATCCGCGCCGACTGCATGTCGATTGACACCAAGACGACCGCGAACGCGACGGCCACTGAAACCAGCAGACCAGCCTGGAAGGCCGCCACCCACCGGCGGGGATTCTCCGGATCGACCAGAGCCGCTCGATCGGGTCTCATCTGCGTAGCGTGAGGAGCGATGGTGTTCATCTCTCGTTCCCTCCGGTTAGACGCCGGCTCGGCCGGGCCGATAGGTTAGTTATGCCAGATAAAGCCGGTTAACGTCCACCAGATAAGAATCAGCGATCATCATCATCCGCGGCGAGTACCCGCCAGCCGAGCTGATCGTGGCTCCGGACCGGCATTCGGCCGAATGACGGATCGTTGCTCTAGCGGTCTCAGCACAACGCGTGACGCTGCATTGGACAACGGTCGGTGCAAAGCCGGAATCATCGTCGTCCACGGCTACTTTGTGCGATGTCGCTGCGCCATGCCCTGCTGCCGAGAGCCGCCGGAGCCGCTGAGAGGCGCCTTGGGGATTTGAACCCCAGACCTACGCATTAGAAGAGCGAAATAGGGGGCAAAGTCGTCCTCCCTAGCGCTTTCGTTCTCAGCAAAGTCTCACCAAATACATCCGTCCTCGACCTCCTGCGGACCAATTGCGTATAAGCAGTGGCCGCGGTCCGCCGCGTGCTTCGCGAGGCAGTCCCATCGGGTCATCCGGCGGCGGGGCGCCCGGCGTGCTGGGTTGGCAGGAGTGAGCCGTCCCGGCGAGCCAAAGCGATCTTGTGTGGTGTAGCGGTCGACCAGCCGGCGGTGGTCGGCGAGATCAGGCGTACATGTACGCGTTGGTCCAATAGCTGCTGGAGAGCATCCGTCTGCCGCAGGTAAAGCAGTCCGCAGCCCGGCCGCCGTCAGCCAGCTCCACCAGGTTCGTCAAACCGAGCACGGTCTCCCGCACGGTGTCCCGATCGTGGATCCGCCGGCGCAGCGCAGTCGCCACGAGGTCCAACGCACTTGGCACCCGGCCGCAGGCGCAGCGGGCGTGTCCGGTCGCTGGAATGATGCTGAACTGCTTGATGTGGCCCATCGGAAGGTTCAGCAGACCCTCGATGTAGCGCAACTCCTCGGCCGGCGTGTCAAGTACACCCTCCTCGGCGTGAAACGCCTCCGTTGCCACCGCCATCTCCTCGTCCGAGACGATGGCCTTGGTCTCGAAACCGCGGGCTCGCAACCGTTCGGTGAATTCGTGCAGACTTGTCCGTCCCGTTGCCGTGTCCATGACTGGCAGAGAGCGACCGATCGGCAGCTGATACACGAAGGAAGAGGAACACTCGAAGATTGAGCCCCGCTGGGTCTCAATGTCCCGCCCTTGCCTACCGACGCGTGCTTGTGCGCTGAACCACTCGCCAGGACGTGGTGTGGCGGGCGAATTGTTGTCCTAGCGCGGCGTGTGCACAGGCCGAGCCCTGGTCGCGCAGGGACTGCGCCACCGTGGTGAGCCCCAGGGGTCCCGCCACCGCCGCGTCGTCCCATCCGGAGACCGCTAGATCGTCGGGGATGAGGAGGCCGACGGCACGGGCCGCGCGGATCACTCCTGCCGCTTGTTCGTCCGTCATCGCGGCGATCGCATCGGGTGGGTTGGGCGAGGTCAGCAACCTCGTGGCCAGGTGCTCGGCCTCGGTGGCGTCGTTGCGGGTGCAGACCGCGACGATGACATCGGACCAGTCGAAGCCGGCCTCCTCAGCGGCCCGCCGATAACCCTGTAGCCGATCCCGCACGATGGAAAATTCGACGCCGGCGATGCCTGCACCCGTGGTGATGGTGCTGACCCGCTGAGGGGACACCGGTGTGCTCATGATGGCCGGTCGGGTAGCCCCCGCGAACGCGTGAGCGCCGACCGCCCGCGCGGCTGAGCGGTTGTCGATGGTCACCAGTTCGAGCCCGCTGACGGTCGGTCCGCTATGAATCACAGCCGGGCGGTTCCGGGCCTGCACGGCAGCAAGGACCGGGTCGTCGTCGAAGGTGTTCCAGACGATGAAACCGTCGACGGCCGCGTCGGTGATGCGGGGGACGTCGTCCTTACCACCGGTGACCGGCAGGATTGTCATGCCGTACCCGTGGTCGGTGCAGACCTCAGCAACTCCCGCGAGAAAGGCCGTGGCGCCGGGGTCTTCGAAGGCGTAGCTGAGGTGCTCGCCGAACACGACCCCGAGGGTGCGGGTGCTGCCGCGGCGCAGGGATCTCGCGCTGGGGTCTGGCCCGGCGTAGCCGAGGTGGGCTGCGGCCGCGAGTACTCGTGTCCGCATCTGGTCCGAGACCCGGCTGGGCCGGTTGTAGGTGTACGACGCGGTCATCACCGAGACGCCGGCCTGCTCGGCCACCTGCGCGAGCGTCACCCGCTTCGAACCGACCTGCGAAGTCACGCCATCACGCTAGCGAAACCCACATGTGTATCCTTACACAACCTAATTCGTAGGCATTCGATGTAGCGATCTGTACCCGGGAGTTTCATGAGCGACGGTGTCGAAGAAGGTCCCATGGAGTTCCACCGGCGCTACGGACGTGGGTGAGCAGGTGGAGCTCCTCAGCGGCACCGAACGCGCTGTTTACGGCCCTGTCGCACCGTTTGAGTTGCGGCAGTTCTTGGACACTTGGGCGAGGAGGCGACTCGGTAGCCCGATCGCGAACGTGCGCTTCCGCGCAGGCCGCATCGACGTTGTCTGGGGGGTCGACCTGGAGGACGGCCGCGCCGTCATCATCAAGATTCATCGCCCTCCCGTTGACACCGACGCGATCCAGACTGCCCACGATGCACAGCATCTGCTGTCGAGATCGGGCTTCCCGTGCGCGATGCCACTTGTTGGGCCCGACGCTGTCGAGGGCCACATTCTGACGGCAGAGACCTTGATGGACGGGGCAACGCCTGACGGACGGGATCCCGCCGGCCGGCGGCTACTTGCCGAGGGGCTCGCTCGGCACATCGCCATCCTGCGCGACCAGTCGGACCTGGTCCGACGGGCAGGCCGCGGACCTTCGTGGTGCCACTACCAATCGGGACCCTGGCCTGTTCCTCACGACACCCTCGTTGACTTCACGTCGACCGCGAGCGGCTTCGAGTGGCTCGACATCTTCGGACAACGAGCCGCTGACCAGATCTTGACTCACCGCGAAGCCGGCGAGGTAGTCGCTGGCCACGCCGACTGGTACGCCGGCAACACCGCAGTCTCCGGAAACTTGCTGAGCGGGACTTTCGACTGGGAGCTCGTCGCCGACACCGAGGCGGTCATCGCGGGTTTCGCCGCCGCGTGCTACGCCGCCAGCTCCACCGCTGGCGGCGGGCTGTCAACTCCCGAGGAGGTGGCTGCATTCATGCGCGACTACGACACCGTACGAAGCGAGCCATTGAATGGCGGGGAGCGGAAGACAGCCGCCGGAGCGGCCGCCTGGATCCTCGCCTTCAATGCTCGATGGCAGGTCGGACTTATCGATCACGGCCTGTGCGATGACGCGACGATTTTGCTGGTGCAGGATCGCGGCGAGGAATACCTCTCAGTCGTCTGGTGAGACGCACGACCCGCCACCTGTGGAGATTGATCACACCGGCCGGTCCCCGCAAGCCCGACCCTGACCAATGGTGATGGCGCCGAGCCGGTTGCTGAGCTCTCGAGCCGGTCCTGGCTTTCCTTCTCCGTACGGCTGCGGTGTTGGAGGCGGGCCACTACTGAAATTCAGCGCGCGACTACTGATCAACGCTCGCCGCTGTAGCAGCTGGCGGCGGAGCGACTCCTGTAGGGGCATCACCAGCACCGACCGTGGTGCCCGAACAGAGGAGAGACTCATGACCGATTTCCAGACCAAGCCGGCGCAAGCCGCCGCCCGGAAGCTCCGCATTGCCGCGGGCACGCTCGTGGCCGGCGCGCTCGCAGTCACCTCGTTGGCCGCCGGCACATCGTCAGCTCATGCTGCCGCAGGAGGTGCGCAGGCCGCTGCCCAAGCCGACTGCAACCCGGTCTTCGGCCTTGTGCTGAACAGCAACCCCAGCCTCGACATGGCTCTCGGCTTCGCCAACGGCACGTCGGTGAACGCACCGCTGTCCATGCGCAACTCGTCCGGGCTCAGCCGTGCCGAACTGTGGGCCGAGATCCCCGCATCGTTCGGCGCGGTGACTCTGCGCAACATGAACGAGGACGAGGGTGTTCTCGGCGCTGGGGTCCTCAACCAGGTGAGCGGCAGCGCCGTGGTCGCCGAGCGCCACAACGTCAACGACTCATCGCAGTGGTGGTTCAAGAAGACCACGCCCAGCGGCATCGTCACCTACACCAACGCCTCCAGCAACAAGCGCATCACAGGGGTTCCCAGTGCCGGGGCTCCGGTGAACGGCAAGCCCTGGCAGCAGCACTTCCCGGGCAGCGGGGGCGAACAATCCCTCCGGCAGATCAAGATCGGCAGCTGCTTCTGATCCTCGAGCAAGACGGCCATCCGTGGAGGGCTGGACTCTTTCACGGATGGCCGCCCGCCGGCTTGTGACACAGGTGTGCCGGTGTCCCCTCGACCCGGCGGTCGGGGTGGGCTCAACCCCTTGGTGATCTCACCCCCACACACATCTGCTGGGACACCGATGAGTTGGGCTCGTGAACTGGGTCGATAGTCCACGTGAAGACACTGTTCCCCGCGTTGCGGGTGAGTGACGTCGGTGCCTCGCTGGCGTTCTACGGCGTCCTCGGCTACGAGGTCGTCGGACAACTGCAGGCGGGTGCGGGTACGCGGCTGGCGATGCCTGGCGGGCCGTTAACCGTGGTGGTAGTCGCCCCGACGGCTACACCCTCGAGCTCGTGCAGTGGCCCTCTGGCCATTCGGTCGGCATGACGCGCGCGGACTTCACCAACGACCCCGTCCCGACAGACAGTTCCAGAGATGAGAAGGAGCGCTGAGATGACCTCGATCCGCCTTGATATGACGATGTCGCTCGACGGATTCGTCGCCGGCCCCGACGACCGTCCCGGCCAGGAGATGGGTCGCGGCGGCTTTCGGTTGTTCAACTGGCTGGACGACCGCGACGAGACCGGCCCCAACGGGAAGGTGTACGCCGACAGCATGGCCACCGGCGCGATCATCGCCGGTCGCCGCACCTTCGAGCTGGCTGGCCGCTGGAACGGCGATCATCACGGGGGTGTCCCGATCCTGGTGCTGACCAGCCACGTGGACGACGGCGACGTGCCGCCCGGCAGCGCCCGGTTCTACACCGACGTGCTGGCTTGCGCAGCCGACGCCAGGGCGGGGGCGGGCGACAAGGACGTCATGGTTCACGGCGCCGGCGCCGGTCAGGCGCTCATCCGCGCCGGGGAGCTCGACGAGATCGAGGTGCACCTCGCGCCTGTCCTGCTCGGCGCCGGGCGCAGGCTTTTCGACCACCTCGATGACCTCGACGAGTCTGTCGAACTGGAGCTGGTGCGCACGGTCCACGGGCGGGACGCGACCCACCTCCGCTACCGGGTGGTTCGCAAGTCCTGATCACGCAACCAACGCACTACGTCCCGGATGGCACCGCCCGCGGTGCCATGGTTCAGCCAACCGACCTTCGGACCGACGGCTGGTCTTCGAAGGCCACGGCTGCTAAGAGCCGCCTTGGGGATTGGCGGACTGTCCTGCGAGAACCGTTCAAGGGTCGCATGGCTGCAGCCGCGAAGCCCGGGTCGCTCGGCAAGACCAGTCGGTTCCTCCGCATCCGATGCGATGGTCACGCACGAAGTCAACTACGACCAGGGACCACGGTGGTCTTGGTCTTGCATCAAGGAGGATCATCGTGCGACTTCGTCGTTTCGCCGCTGCCGGAGCGGCCGTCTTGCTATCGGGCACGCTCGCTATGGCTACTGTCGCGCCGGCCCAAGCCGGCACTTCGGGTACCCGCAGCCTGGCCAAGGTTCTAGCCAAGGACGGTAGCGGGTTCGATCACAACTGGCACGACTACGACGTCATCGACAACGCCGTCCAGGCGGTGCTGAAGGCGAACCCCGGCAGTCCGGTTGGCGTGCTGGCCGACGGCAAGGCCAAGCTGACGGCCTTCCTGCCCACCGATCGGGCCTTCCAGCTCCTGGTCAAGGACCTCACCGGGAACGAGCCGACGACGGAGAAGGCGACCTTCACAGCAGTCGCGTCCCTCAGCATCCCTACGGTCGAGAAGGTGCTGCTGTACCACGTTGTCGTCGGCACCCGGATCAACTACAAGCAGGCGCTCAAGTCTGACGGCGCCCGACTCACCATGGCCTCCGGCGGCATCGTCCGCGTCGATGTCCGCAAGAGTCCCAAGCGCATCAAACTCCTCGACGCCGACCGCAACGACGCCAACCCCCGCATCGTGGAGAAAAACATCAACAAGGGCAATCAGCAAATCGCCCACGGCATCAACCGGGTGCTGCGCCCGCTCGATCTCTGACGCAGCTGGCTTGCGATCGACTGCTTCTCACCCCTGAGCGCGCCGTCCGTCCCCGACCGACCGTTGCGGACGGACGGCGCCTCTTCCCGCCGGACTCTTCCCGCCGGACCGGCGGATCGTGACGCGCCCGCACCGGCCCAGACCCGAGCAGAAAGCTCCATCTGATCCCGGAAAAGTCACTCTGATTAGGAGTAACGTTCGGAGCCGCCTTGGGGATTTGAACCCCAGACCTACGCATTACGAGTGCGTTGCTCTACCACTGAGCTAAGGCGGCCGGGTGCGACTGGCGGCTGAACCGCCCGTACGCACGATCGCCCATCATATCGATCGGGAGCTCGGCGGCGAAGTTCGATCGTCGAAGCCGAACTGTCGCGCAGACCCGTCCCCGAGGCCATGATGAAGAGATGGGGGACTGGGATCCGAGGGCGTACGGGCACGTCAACAACCTGCAGCAGGAGGTGGCCCGGCGGGCGCTCTCGGATCTGATGGTGAGCGGCGACGAACGGGTGCTGGACGTCGGGTGCGGCGACGGCAAGGTGACCGCCTTGATCATGGAACGGCTGACCACCGGCTCACTGCTGGGCGTCGATCCGTCGTTGCCCATGGTCGAGGCGGCCCGTCGCCGGCTCTCCACCGCGAGCCATGCCCAGTTCGCGGTCGGGACGGCGGCAACGCTGCCGTACGACGCGGAGTTCGACCTGGCCACCTCGTTCAACGCCCTGCACTGGGAGATCCGCTGGGAGACGGCCCTGCAGCGGATCCGGGCGGCGTTGCGGCCGACGGGCCGCGCGTTCCTCGTCTTCGTGTGCGACGGTGAGCGGCCGAGCATCGAGGACGTGACGGCGGAGACTGCGCGAAGTGCTCGGTGGGCATCGTGGTTCGAGGAGTTCGACGCACCGTACGTGCACGTCGATCCGGACGCGTACGCCGCGGCGGCCAGGTCGGCCGGATTCGCCGTCGACCGGGTCGTGGTTGATGATCTTGACTGGAACTTCGGCACGCCGACCCGGTTCGTCGAGTGGAGCACGGCCGGCCTGGTGGCCTGGACAAGCCGGCTGCCGCCCGAGGATCAACCGCCGTTCGTCCTCGATGTCGTCAGCGCCTACGCCAAGATCATCGGTTCGCCGTCGGTGTTCCGGTTCCTGCAGTGCCGAGTGGCGCTGACCGCCAGCGATCAGGAGACCGGGTCGGCGGCGTCGGGGTAGGCGGATTGCCACCAGGCGGTCCAGATATCGCGCTGGATGCCGAACTCCCCGTCGAGAAGGCCGTACATGGTGACGACCGACATCGCATCGACCGTCGACCGGCCCGCCTCGTCGGTGACCGACGGCTTGCCGACCGTGATCAACAAGCCGGGGCCGAGGTCGGGCAGCTCGACGCCCTGGTGGTGACCGGTGCTGTACCAAGGGGGACCCACGTCGGCCGGTACGGTGTGCAGCAGCCGGGGCAGCGCCCCCGCATCACCGTGGCCGGCGAAGAACAAGGTGCGACGGACAGCGTCCGGTTGCCTTTCGTGCAGAAACTTCAGCTGGTGCAGGAAGATCAACCAACCCTCGGTCACGTCATCCTCACCGGTGTCAACCGCCCCCGCCCCCTCCGCCCTGGTCAAGATCAACCGTGTTGCGCGACCATCCGGAAGCAACTCGAAGCAATCGCCTCCGGCGACCACCAGGGTCAGGGCGTCCTCGTCGGCCCTCACGTCGTCGAGAAAGATCGTCCGGATCTCCTCGTCGAGCTGGTCGTACTCCCACCCGTGCCAACGCCTGATCCGGGCCGGGTCCCGCAGCGAAGCCCAGATCTCCGCGGCCGGAGCCTCGACCGTCACCTCGATCGTCACCGCATCGTTTTGGTCATCACGCATCCCGGAACTTCCTTCCCCGCCGAAGTTGCCCGGTCCCATCGTGGCGGGAAGGCGGCCCCGCTGAATAGACCCCCGCTGCCTGGCTTGTGCGTCAGCGCAGCAGCAGGCGATACCGCTGCACGTCGAGGATCTGGCCGTCCATCTCTTCCTGCCGCTGCTCGCTGTCGTCCACCCAGCCCTGCCGCCGGTAGAAGTCGATGGCCCGCTGATTCCCGGCGAGCACCCACAGCACGGCCGCGGCGAAGCCGGCGTCGACCAGAGCAGACACCGTGGCCAGGTGCAGGCGGTAGCCGACGCCCGATCCCCACGCCTCGGCCAGCACGTAGATCGCGTACACCTGACCGACGGTCGAGTCGCCCTCGCGCTCCTCCGCGGGCCGGGCACCGGCCAAGGCGAAGCCAACGATGTTCGGACCCCGCTGGGCCACGAAACAGGCCGTCGGTGGCTCCAGCCCGGTCAGCCGCTGCGCCCAGAGCTCGGTCGGGACCTCACGCGCCAGAAATTCGTCCGGCAACAGGCCGGCGTAGGCCTCGCGCCAGGCCAGCGTCTGCACCCGGGCGATTCCGGCGGCATCCCCCGCCCCGGCCGGTCGGATCAGCAGCGCACGCCGTCCGCGGGAACCTGGTCCCGCACCAGATAGTCCTGGACGATCTTCTGCACACATGGGCTCTGACCGTACGCCAGGTGGCCCTCGCCCTTGAACGTCACCAACAGCCCGGAGGTCAGCTGCTTGGCCATCCGCTCGGCGTACTCGTAGGGGGTGGCGGGATCACCGGTGGTGCCGATGACCAGGATCGGCGCGGCCCCCGGACCGGTGATCGTGGCCTGCTTGGGGAACGGTGCCACCGGCCACATCGGGCACGTGTAGTCCGGCCCGCTGACCGGACCCAGCACCGGCGTCTTGGCCTTGTCGGCGTCAGCCTCGCGACGCACCTCATCCAGTTCGGTGTCCCGGGAGTCCAGGCATCGGACCGCCGGGAAGCTGAAGTTGTTCTGCCCGAAGGTGCCCGTCTTCTCATTCCGCTGGTGGTACTGGTCGGCCAGAAACAGCAGGAAACGCGGATCCCGACCGACGATGGCCAGCTCGAGGGCCTGCTGCAGGTACTTCCAGGCGCGCTCGTTCTCGTAGAGCACGAAGAGGACCCCGATCACGCCCAACTGCTGGGTCAGCGGCCGCCGCCCTCCCTTGAGCGGCTCCGCGTCCAGGTCCGCCCAGAAGGCGCTGATCCGGTCCAGCACCTGCTGCTTACTGTCTCCCAGTTTGCACTTCTGTTGCGCGCACCAGGCCGCGAAGCTGCCGAGCGCGCGTTCGAAACCGAGGGTCTGGCTGATCGACTTGTCGTCGGTGATGTTGACGGCCCCGTCGAGCACCAGCCGGCCCGTCAGCTTGGGGAACAACTGAGCGTAAAGAGCGCCGATCTGCGTCCCGTACGAGGAACCGAAGTAGTTGAGTTTGTCGTCGCCGACGACGGCCCGGAGCACATCAAGATCACGGACCGTTTCGGCGGTCGACACGTGAGCCAGCAGGGCACCGGACCGTTCGAGGCAGGAACGGCCGAAATCCCGCTCCGCCTCCAGAAGTTCATCGTCCTCGGCGGTCGAGTCCGGGGAGGAGTCCCGCCCCAGGTAGCCGTCCAACTCGGTCTTGTTGAAGCAGGTCACCGGCGTCGACTTGCCCACCCCGCGGGGATCCCAGCCGACGATGTCGTACCGCTCCAGGCCCTTGGACTGAAAGAACCCGACGTAATCGACACCCGAACCGCCAGGGCCACCGGGATTGATGAACAACGAGCCGAGCCGATTCGAGCCGGCGGCCGGCTTGCGGCTCAGGGCCAGGGTGATGGCCTGGCCGTCGGGATCGCCGTAGTCCAACGGGACCCTGGTGGTGGCGCACTGCAGGCCCTCGTCGCCGCACTTGGCCCAGTCCAGCTTCTGCTGGGTGTATCGCTCCAGACCGGATCCCGGAGGTGGCTCCACGAAGCCTTCCGGCTTGACGTCGGCGGGTACGGGGGCGACCGGGCGGCCCTCATCGGTCGGGGTGGCCGAGCCGCGAACCGGACTGCCCGGCGCCGAGCTGGCCGGGGTCGGCGCCTGCGTGGCGGACGGCAACGAAACGCGACCGAACACGCAGCCGGTCAGCAGCAGACTGGCGGTCGCGATGATCGCCAGCCCGCGTGCCGCGCGCCGTTGGAGCCCCCCAGACATGAGTTGAGCGTACGTGTCCTGGGAAGGGTGCGGGGACCCTTCGATGGGCCGACGAGTCACGGCCCGCCCGTTCAGTGCCGGCGGCGGTTGCGGATCCGGGGCGGCCGGGGCTCCTCGCTCGGCGCCGGAGCGGTCGGTCGCTCGTCGTAGGCGGCGCGGGAGCCGCAGACCGACGCGCGGGAGCAGCTGGAGGTGGCTCCGGAAGCGTTCATTCGGACCACCACGGAGTCGGCCGGGACCGAATGCCCGACGACCACGCCGTCGCCCTCATCGGTCGTGACCTTGCTGCCGATCGCCGGTGCGTTGCGGGCGAACTCGACGTATAGCGGGTGTTCATACTTGAGGCAGCACATCAACCGACCGCAGGCACCGGAGATGCGGAGGGGGTTGGCGGGCAGGTCCTGGGCCTTGGCCATCCGCAGGCTGACCGGCTCGAGGTTCGTCAAGAAGGTGGCGCAGCACAGCTCCCGGCCACAACTGCCGAGGCCGTTGACCAGCCGGGCGGCGTCCCGGGCGCCCACCTGCCTCAGGTCGATCCGCGCCTGCAGGCAACGAGCCAGCTCCCCGACCAGGGAACGGAAGTCGACCCGATGCGGAGCGGAGAAGTAGATGACCACGAGCTGATCGAATTCGGCGCCGGAATCGATGTAGTCCACGGCCATCACCTTCATCGGCAGCCCGTGACGCTTGATCAGCCGCTTGGCCACCAGCTTCGCCTGGGCTCGGGTCCGGCGGTTGGCCGCGTCCCGGTCCAGGTGAACCCGCTCGGCCCGGCCGGCACAGACCGGGAGGCCGGTGTCGGCAAAGTCTGCGTCGTCGACGTACTCGGGTGCCCAGACACACTCGGCCACTTCGGGTCCGGACTCCGTCGGTACCAGGACTCGGTCGCCGACGCGATAGTCGGTCTCTCCCGGATCGAGATAGTAGAGACGCCCGTAGCGTTCGAACGACACAGCCATCACCCTGGCCATCTACTCACCCTAACCACTTGGAACCGACCCGGGAAAGGACAGAGGCCCGGCAGATGCGGGTCTGCCGAGCCTCCCCCGGGTGGGTTGTCTGGGGGGCAAAAACCCACCCTGGTTCTGGAGTCGTCCCTAACGCCTGATCCTCACGACCTGGCCGATGAAGATCCGCCGGTCCAACTTGATCTGATTGTTGAACTTCTTACGATTCAGGTTGAACACGGTCTTCCAGCCGCCGCGCACGTCGTAGCGACGCGCGATCTTGATCAGGTCGTCACCGCGCCTGACCCGGATGGTCTTGCCCGGGATGAACGTGCGGTACGAAGGCCTCGTCACCCGAGCGTTCTTGTGGGCGAACTTTCGCTGCTTCGTGGTGAACGACGTGCTCGACGAAGAACTGCTCGAGCTCGCCGAGGAGTTGCCGGCCGGGGTGGCGTTGCGGTCAGCACCGCCGTTGGCCCGGGTCAGATTGGCCCTCCTGCTGCAGGTCGGCCACGCTCCCGGGCCGGCATCGGCCAGCACTCGACGAGCGATCGCGATCTGTTCGGCCTTGGTCGCCCGGTGCGCCTGCGAGGCGTACGTGCGTCCGCCGTAGGCCCGCCACGTGCTGCCGAGGAACTGCAGTCCGCCGTAGTAGCCGTTGCCGGTGTTGATCTTCCAGTTGCCGCCGCTTTCGCACTGGGCGACCTTGTCCCAGACGTTCGTGGCTCCGTGGGCCGGGGCGGCTGCGCCCGCGGTCATGCCGACAGCGAGGGCGAGGGCGGCGCCAACGCCGACAACTCGCTTGATCATGATGGACGTCAAAGCGCTTCCCTCCTGACGAACGCCTGTGAAGTGAGCTGACGGGTTAGGGCTGTCAGGTGCCCTGCTGCCGGCGCCCACCTTGGCGACGACCGCTTCACCCCTGCCGGTCCACCGTCGCCGGCGGCCCTGCGTTGGTTCCTCCACCTCCGCTACGCCCGAGGCTCTCTCGGCTCGGCGCCCGCCAGCGAAGTTCGGCGAATACGGACGCGCGTCTCCGACCACACTTCTGGTGTTGCCGGATCGACCCTCTGCCGCTCCGCACCCCACTTGGTAACGAAATGGATACGAAACTTGTGACACCGTAAGCGCAACCTGAGGAACCGCGCAACTTTTGTAACGAAGACCGTTATCTTCGGCCGCCAACCGGTTGCGGATCAGGGTTGGCGACAGGTCGCTCACCCGGCTGACCATGGCGCTTCAGGAATCGGGAGGTTCTCGACCGACCCGGGGCCGCGATCGTGGACCCTTCAGCCACCAAAAAACCCGGCGGCCGATGGCCCCGGGTTGTCTGGTAGTCGTCGAAGCGAACGCTCGGGGGTTCGTTCCCTCCGACGACCAGACACTAGATTACGCAAACTTTCTGGTCACTGGGGCGATTCGGTCAGAATTTCGTGCTCACCAGTTTGCGTGGTCCGCGGCCAGGCTGATCAAGGTGGACTCGACGGCCAACAGTGGGGCCACGTTGCCCTCCAAGGCGGTGCGGCAGTCCAGCAGCGCGGCGATCTTGCGCAGCGTCGCCTCGGGGCTCGATTTGCGCGCCAGCACGTTGATGGGGGCGGCGAGATCGGCGTTGATGAGCGGGGCGCCGGAGCCGGTCTGCACGCTGAGCAGATCGCGGTAGAAGCCGGTGAGTTCGGTCAGGGCCCGGTCGATGGCGTCGCGTTGCAGCCGCTTGGCCCGAGCCTTCTGCTGTTCCTCGAGTTCCTTGATGGCGGCCTGCGCCTGACGCGGCCGGGCGCCCAGGGTGGTGAACCCGAGCGCCTCCTCCAGCTCGGTCCGTTCGCGGGAGTCCAGCCTGGTGGTGGCGGCGGCCGCCTCCTCCGAGCTGGCCTCGACCAGATTGGCGGCGGCGGTCAGACAACTGCCCAGGTCCCGGATCTGGAGCGGGAGCTGCAACACCTCGCGGCGCCGGAGGCGGGCATTCTCGTCGCGGGCCAGGGCGCGGGCCCGGCCGATGTGCCCTTGGGCGATCCTGGCCGCGTACGCGGCCAGGGCCGGATCGACGCCGTCCCGGGTCTGCAGCAACTCGGCGACCGCCTCGGTGGGCGGAGTCTGCAGGGTCAGCAAGCGGCAGCGCGACCGGATGGTGGCCACCACGTCGTCGGCGGTGGGGGCGCACAGGAGCCAGACCGTACGCGGGGCCGGCTCCTCGATGCTCTTGAGCAGGGCGTCGGCGCCCCGCTCGGTGACCCGGTCAGCGTCCTCCACGACCAAAATCTGGAAGCCGCCCAACGTCGGGCTCATCGCCGCCCGGCGAACCAGTTCGCGGACCTCGTCGACCCCGATGGACAGCTGCTCGGTGCGGACCAGGGTCACGTCCGGGTGAGCCCCGCTGAGCGAGGTGCGGCAGGCCGAGCACTGCCCGCAACCACCCCGCTCACACTGCAACGCGGCGGCGAACGCGCGGGCGGCGTTCGATCGACCCGAGCCGGGCGGGCCGGTGATCAACCAGGCGTGACTCATGGCGTGCGGCTCGCCGGCCACCGCTCGGCGGAGCACCTCCACCGAGCGGGCCTGGCCGACCAGCTCGGCCCAGACCCCTTCGACAGGCTCACGGAGCGAGGCGGTCATCGGGCCAGTGTGTCGGGACGGTACGACAGCAGCTCGGCGACGCGGGCCTGAATGTCGGCGGCGAGGTCGGCCCGGGAGCGGCTGGCGTCGAGGACCAGATAGCGGTCCGGGTCGCGCGCGGCCAGGGTGAGGAAGTGCTGCCGGACCCGTTGGTGGAAGACGTCGCCCGCGCCCTCCAGCCGGTCCTTGTCGGAGATGACACCAACGGCCCGGCCGGGCTCGGAGTCCAATACGACGGTCAGATCCGGATGGAGGTGTTCGGTGGCCCAGCGCGCCACCTCTTCGACCTCCGCCGGGCTCATCGCCCGGCCGGCCCCCTGATAGGCGATCATCGAGTCGACGTACCGGTCCGAGACCACCACCGCCCCCGACTGCAGGGCCGGACGGATGACGGTGTCGACGTGTTGCGCCTTGTCGGCGGCGTACAGCAGGGCCTCCGCCCGGGCGGACAGTTCGCCGGTCGCCGGGTCGAGCACCAGCCGGCGAATCTGCTGGCCCACGGCGGTGTCGCCCGGCTCGAACGTGCGCACCACCCGCTCGCCCCGCGCCTCCAACCAGTCGCATAGCAGACTCAGCTGGGTGGACTTGCCGACGCCGTCGCCCCCTTCCAGCACGACGAACGTCCCCCTCGCTCTGCTCACGTCGCCAGTTTTCTGCGCACCTTGGCCCAGCAGACCAGGAAGGCGGCCCGGGCGGCGGCGGCGTTCTCCTGACTGCGCTCGAACTCCCGACCCAACGCAAAGGCTTCCGCCGCCGTCAGGTCGTCGACGCCCTCGAGCACTTCCACCGCCGAGGCGTTGAACGCGCGCACCTGTTCGAGCAGCGGCAGGCAGCGGGCCAGCCGGCGGCGGCGTTCCGCGATCCGGTCGGGATCGAGGTGCTCGACGACGTGGTCGACGGTCTGGGACCGTTGGAGCTCCGCCCAGGCCTCGTCCCAGACCCGGGCCGGGCCGTCGACGGCCAGGCGACCGGTGATCCGATTGATCCGGGCCAACGTCTGGTCGAGGAGTTCATCGAGTACGGCTCCGGTGGGCCGACCTCCGATGTCGCCGACCCGTCCCCCGCGTGCGGCGACCACGAGGTGGTCGAGCAACGTGAGATACCGCTCACCGCGGAGTCGGGCGGCCAGTCGTTGGGCCCGGTCGGCCAGGTCGTCCCCGGTCGGGTCGGGATCGCTCAGATCGGCCGCAACCCATTCGAGTTCGTCGAGCAGATCGGCCGTCCACTCCTCGTCCAAGACCGTACGCAGGCCGTCCAGTTCCCAGCGTAGGGAGCCGACGGCCGCGACCAGATCTGCGGCCGCCGCCTGGTCGCCACTACGCAGCCGGAGGTCGGCGGCCAGCAATTGGCGCAGCCGCAGGGCCAGCAGCGAGGACACGAACGTGCTGAACGGGGCCTGCGGATCGAACGGCTGGGGCTCTGGGAAGTCGGTGGGGCCGGTGGCCGGCGCTCCGAGCCGTCGAGCCAATCGCGGGAAGGACCGCAGCACGGTGGCGCCGGCTCCGGTCAGGCACTGGTCGAGCCACTCGGCCTGGTCCTGGTTGAGCCCGGGCCCCACGGGGGTCAGCATCACCTCGCGGTAGCGGGCCGTGGTCAGGCCGCCCCGCCGGACGGTGACCTTGTCGTCGCGGAGCAACGCGACCGTGGCGCCGCCCTGCGCAGCCCGGAGCGCGAACTCCCGCCGCTCGCAGCGCAGCGCCGCCACCGGGGTCAACGGGGCCCGGCGCCGGAACGGCCGGATCAGGTCGGCCATGTCCTCGCTCAGTTCAGCCTGGTTCATCGACTCGATCAGTTCCTTGGGCAGCAGCGGCACCCAGTCGGGGGCGCCGAGGTACCACTCGCCGCGGCCCTCCAGCACCCGATGGGCCAGCAACACGCCCGAACGCATCAGCCGGTGGTCCGGCGCGTCCAGCAGGGTCAGGTCGATCTCGTACCCGGCGTTGTGGCCGGCCCGGGCCACGAGGTGCTCGAGCCCGAGCTCCGGATTCACCAACCGGGGAGCCGGGCTGCTGTACGGCATGTCGTACAGCCGCTGCCCGGGGGCCGGCGGCGACACCACCGGGGCCGGTTGCCGCCCGGCCGCCGCCGTGGGTGCCGCGTCGCGGACGGCGACGTCCCGGGCACGCTTGGACCTGCGCGACTTCTCGCGCTTGGACCCGGTCGCCTTGCTCACGGACCCAGCCTGTCACGACCGCACCGCGCCGGCACCTGTCGTCCAGACCTGTGCCCTGCTCGTTGATAAGGCGACTTTGATCAGGCGAGTTGATCAGGCGAGTTGATCAGGCGAAGGGCCAGGTGGCCTGCTGCAGACCGGTCACACAGAACAGGGCGGCGCCCAGGGCCGTGTTCAGCAGCGGGAAACGCCGATAGAGCGCGAACAACTGGGCCGGCCCACGGCTGCGCAGCGACAGGGCGATCATTCCGAGGTAGACCAGCCCGCCGAGGACGGCAAACCCGCCGATCGAGGGGTACGCCAGCACCGCGGCCACCGCGTACGCGATGCCGCACAGCACCAGCGTCCGGTTCTGCCCGAAGTAGGTGGCAATCGTCGGCACATGAGCGGCGCGGTCGGCGGAGATGTCCGGCACCGCCGAGTAGGCGTGCATCGCCATGCACCAGAGCAGAGCCGCCACCAACACCGCCAGCGGTGGCTGCCCACCGCTCAACGTGGCGTAGGCAGCGATGCCCGGGGCCACGTACAAGATGTTGAACGCCGCGTCCACGACGGGGCGGCCCTTGGCTCGCAACGGCGGCATCGAGTACCCGAGGCCGGTGACGACGAACAGCAGCAGCCACGGCCAGGCGTGGGGCAGGAACGGAACCAGGGCGAGAAACGGCAGGTTGAGCAGCAGGATCGCCGTGATCAGGCCGCGCCGCTTGGCCGGCACCAGCAGGTTCTCGTAGTCGCGCTTCTTGGGGTTGAGTCGGTCGGTGTCCACGTCGAACAGGTCGTTGACGCCGTAGATGAGCAGATTCGCGGGCAGGGTGAGGTAGAGGCCCAGCAGCCAGACCTCGATCGGCGGGCGCAGCGACGTCGCCGCCAGGGCCACCATGTATGGCCCCAGCAGGTACATCCAGAACCGGGGGCGAGACACCCGGAGCAGGTGGCGCATCGACCATGATGCTAGGCGCGTGGACAAAGTGTTCGAGCGGCGACGCTGGCCCTTGGCGCTGCTGATGGTCGCGGCCGCCTGGGGCCTGGCGAACGCGCCCCTGCGTCCTGAGTTCTGGTGGATCTCGACCCTGGCGATCCTGCTGTTCTCGGCGCCGATGATTGTCGGGGCGATCTCCTGGCTAGGTCGCCGTCGCGGGATCGCGCTGCTCGGTGCCCTCGGCCTGTACGCGCTGGTGCTCGAGTCGCTCGCGGTCGCGACCGGGATCCCGTACGGCCGGTTCAGCTACAGCGAGGTGCTGGGGCCGCGGCTGTTCGGGCTGGCTCCGCTGACGGTGCTGCTGGCCTGGACGCCGCTGATCCTCGGCAGTCTCGCGGTGACCCGGCGGGCCTGGCAGGCGGTCGTGCTGGTGGTCGTCTGCGACCTGGTGCTCGATCCGGCCGCGGTCCGGCTCGGATTCTGGGCCTGGGACGAGCCGGGCCCGTACTACGGCGTCCCGGTGATCAACTTCATCGGCTGGGTGCTGTCCGGCGGTCTGGCCGTGCTGGCGATGCGGCGGCTGCCGAGGCCGCTACCGGGCCTGCTCGCGCGCAACCTGTGGCTGGTGATGGTGTTCTGGACCGCCGTCAACGCCTGGAGCGGTCTGTGGCTGCCGGCCGTGATCGGCGTCGTCGTCGTGGTCGCTTTGGAGGTCAACTATCGTCGCGAGCAAATGGGTAACGAAGCAGAGCAGTGAGTACAGCGGCGGGCACGGCCGTCGTCATCGGCGGCGGCATCGGCGGACTGGCGAGCGCCGCCCTGCTGGGCAAGCGCGGCTTCGAGGTCACGCTGCTGGAGAAGAATCCGCTGCTCGGCGGCCGGGCCAACTACTTCGAGGCTGACGGCTTCCGCTTCGACATGGGGCCCTCCTGGTATCTGATGCCGGACGTCTTCGAGCACTTCTTCGCCCTGCTGGGGGAACGGGTCTCCGACCACCTCCAGCTGACGCGTCTCGACCCGTCGTACCGCATCGTCTTCCGCGGCACTGACCGGACCGTCGACATGTACTCCGATCTGAGCCGGGACGTCGAGACGTTCGAACGGTTGGAGCCCGGCAGCGGTCAGGCGCTGCGTGAGTACCTCGAGCGTTCGAAGGAACAGTACGGGATCGCCGTCGACCAGTTCATGTACCGCAACCACGACAACGTGCTCGACTTCTTCGACCGCAAGACCGCCATGCTGGGGCGGCAGCTGCACGTGTTCGAGAACATGCACAAATACATCAGCCGCTCGTTCCACACCGATGCCGTGCAGAAGATCCTCGAGTACCAGCTGGTCTTCCTCGGTTCGTCGCCGTACAACACCCCGGCGCTCTACAACATCATGAGCCACATCGACTTCAACATGGGCGTCTTCTATCCGCAGGGCGGGATCTACTCGATCATCCGGGCGTTGGAGGCGATCGGCGGCCAGCACGGGGTCAAGTTCCGGACCGAGGCGCCGGTGGCGGAGATTCTGACCGAGGGCGGCCGGGCCACCGGGGTCCGGCTGGAATCGGGCGAGGAACTTCGGGCCGACCTGATCATCTCCAACGCCGACATGCACCACACCGAGACCCGACTGCTGCCGAAATCGGCCCGCAGCCACTCGATCCGCTCCTGGCAGCAGAAGACGCTCGCGCCGAGCGCCTTCATCGTGTATCTCGGGCTGAAGGGCCGCTTGCCGAGCCTGACCCACCACAACCTGGCCTTCGGCCAGGACTGGCGGCGGAACTTCACCGAGATCTTCGACGCCCCGGTCTGGCCGGGTGACCCGTCGTACTACGTCTGCGCGCCCAGCCGGACCGACCCGGGCACCGCACCGGAGGGACACGAGAACCTGTTCGTGCTCGTGCCGGTGGCCCCGAGTCTGCCGATGACCCACGCCGACATCCGGACCTACCGGCAGCGGGTGCTCCAGCTGGTGGCCGGAGACTACGACATCCCGGATCTCGAGCAGCGGATCGTGTTCGAGCGGACCTACACCTCGCGCGACTTCACCGCTGACTACAACGCGATGGGCGGGTCGGCGCTCGGCCTGGCCCACACGATGAAGCAGACGATCTTCCGGCCGAACAACGTCAGCAAGAAGCTGCCCAACCTGTACTACGTCGGTGCCGGGACGAACCCGGGGATCGGGATGCCGATCTGCCTGATCTCGGCCGAGCTGGCGTACAAGCGGATCATCGGGGACCGCAGCCCGGGACCGCTGCCCGTCAGCGGTTGATCAGGCGGCCGACGCGGACGAGGGCCGGCTGCCGCGCGCTCGTCGGGACCGTCCAGAGGTCGTGACCCGCGAGCCCCCAGCGCGACAGCAGCTGGTTGGCCGCCAGGAAGCCGGTGGTCGCCGCGCGCTCCATCAGGGCCACCGGGTAGTCGCACCGGATGCCGTCGCCCGCCAGCACCAGCCGTTTGTCCGGCGTGGCCACCTCGGGTCGGCGCAGCCAGGGACCCGTGCCGACCAGCGGGCAGTCGTCGGAGACCAGCCACTCCTCCGCGAGGATGTTGGCGGCCTCGGTTTCGGGGTAGACCCGGGCGAGTTCGGTCCGCAGCGCCTGGCGTACGGGTTCGTCCTCCCCGGGCGGCAGGGCGTACGCGTGCACCTCGACCACGGAGGCGTCATGCGCGTCGGACCAGCGTCGAGCGCCGGCCTCGAACCGCTCCAGCACCGTGACGTTGTCGAGCGGGCCGTAGCCGCTGGTGCCCAGGAACGGCGGTCGGTCGGCGTTGACGCGCCGGTCCAGCCATAGGCGCCAGACAGCGAAACGCGGTGCGTTGACCGTCTCTGCGACCCGGCTCCGCCAGTCCTGGTCGAGCAGCCCGTTGGACTCCTCGATCAGCCGCCGGGTGGCCCGTAGGTCGGTGGCCAGCACGATCGCGTCAGCGGTCAACCGTTCCGTATCGGTCTGCACGGCCACCTGCGCGCCGTCGAGATCCAGTCGACGGGCCGTTTCTTCGGTCCGTACGGTCACCCCGAGACGCTCCAGGTAGTCCCGCAACGGCGCCCAGAACATGGCGTCGTAGTCGTCGACGGGAACGTCGAACAGCAACCCCTCCGACGAACCGAGGAAGTAGCTGTGGAACATGCCGACCAACTCTCCGGCGGAGAACTCGTCCGGCCGGGCGAAGAAACTCCGGGCGAACACTTCCAGGGCCAGGTGCCGGGCGCCGTCCGGGAACCCCAGCCGGTCCAAGAAGGCGGAGGCGCTCTCCCCGTCGTGCTGGGAGAACGTCGCCGGAAAGTCCACGTCGAGCAGTTCCCACACGGACTTCGTGTCCAGCTTGGCGAGGTCGGCGGCGCGGAAGCTCGGACTCTGGGCCACGAAGGCGGCCATGTTCAGCGGCGGCGTCCGGGGCACCTTGGCGAACGAGTCGCGGTGCCCGTCGGCGAGGACCAGCGGGTAGTCCGGCACCGGCGTCAGCCTCTCCAGCGCGGGGTCGACCCGGCGGAGCAGGGCGCGGAGGTTGTAGTACTGGCGGAAGAACGCGTGGAAGCCGCGACTCATGGTGACCGGGGTAGCCGCCGGGGTGTCTGCCGGGCTGTTTGACGCACTCGGATCGTCGTGGTCGACCGGCCAGGAGCGGACCCGGCCGCCCAGCTGGGCCTCCCGCTCGATCAAGGTCACCTGAACCCCTCGCTCGGCCAGCGCGGCAGCGGCGGCGATCCCGGCGATCCCACCGCCGAGGACCAGCGCGCGCGGGGACTCCTCCGATGGCGGCGGTCGAAAGGCTCCGGGGGCGGCGGGATGTCGCACCGCTCGACGGTCGTGACCCGGGCGCCAGGTGCGGCTCATCGAGCGGGGCTCACCATGAGCAGGGGGTCTCCTTCTGCCCACGGACCGGCCGGTCAGGGGCCTCGTCACTATAGCCAGCCACTCCTAGGAGGCCGCCTGACGCGAATCGACCGCGCACGTGACAGGAAGGCCCTTTTCCGCCGCTTGCCGACGCTGCGCGGTCGATTTGCGACAGGGCCGCGGGGGAACTCGAGTCGCGCGGGCACCCGGCTAGCCGCCGGGCCTAGAGTCGAACCGTGATCGCGCGCATGTGGAGGGGCGTGGTCCGCCGCGAGGACGCGGCGGAGTATGCCGAGTACATCGACCGCACCGGGATGACCGAATACCGGTCGACGGCCGGAAACCAGGGCGCTTGGATGCTGCGCCGCGACGACGGGGATCGCTCCGAGATCATCACGTTCTCCCTGTGGGACTCCCGGGACAGCATCAAGACCTTCGCCGGCGAGGACATCGAGCAGGCCGTCTTCTATCCGGAGGACGACCGCTTCCTGATCGAGCGGGACGAGACCGTGCGCCACTACGAGGTCGTCGGCTGAGGCCTTCGTGACCGCCTGGCAGGCCGAACTTCGCGATCAGATCGTCGCCCGTCTCGGGGACGAGGCACACGTCCGCACCTACGGGTCCATGGCGACGCCGGACTTGATCGACAGTTGGAGCGATCTCGACCTGCGGCTGGACCTGCCGGGAACCGTCGACATCGTCGACCTGCTCGCTCCTGCCGAGGTCTGGGCTTTCGAGGACGTCACTGCCAGGGACGGCGATCAAGTCGTCCGGATGATCTTGAACGACGGACGCCGGCTCGACCTGCATGTCGAAGGTCCGGGACGGGTGAGCATGTCCCCGCCGACCGACGACAACGCGGTCCGATTCTTGGCCGGGATGGCCGCCGTGAAGATCGGCCAGAAAGATCAGCTGATCGGACTCCACCTGGCGTTGGAGGTGCTGCGTCATTGCCTGGAGCAGGCGATGCTGATCCGAGATCGCGACACTCAGACCGTCGTCCATCGACGCGGCATCGGCCTGGACGAGCGAGCCGTCGAGGTCGCCGAGCTGGCGAGTCGATCCCTGGCCGTCGTGCCGCGCCCGAACACCATCGAAAGGGCGGCAGAGCTGTACGGCCGCTGGCGCGTTGACCTCGACGCCGGCTATCGGCCCGACTGGTCCGGACTCCGGCGCGTCATCGATCGCGGATTGAGCGTCACCCGCACCCGCCAACCACGACCGTGCGTCCTCCCCGACCGATGATCTCCTGACGGAGAGCGTCAGGAGCCGGTGGTGACCGGGGTCTTGACGGCCGGGACCTTCTTGGCGGCGGTCGTCTTGGCTGTCGTCTTGGCTGTCGTCTTCTTGGCGGCAGTCGTTTTCTTGGCCGCCGTCTTCTTGGCTGTCTTGCTGGCTGTGGCCTTGCGGGGAGCCGGACGTTTCTTCGGAGCCGGCCCTTTGGCGCGCTTCTCGGCCAGCAGTTCCGCACCGCGTTCGGCGGTGATCGTCTCGACTTCGTCGCCGCGGCGCAGCGTCGCGTTCACCTCCCCGTCGGTGACGTAGGCGCCGAACCGGCCGTCCTTGATGATCATGGGCTTGCCGGAGACGGGATCGGGCCCGAGCTCCTTCAGCGGCGGTTTGGCGGCGGCACGGCCGCGTTGCTTGGGCTGGGCGTAGATCGCCTCCGCCTCCGGCAGCGCGATGCCGAAGATCTGATCTTCATTGTCCAGCGACCGGGAATCGGTGCCCTTCTTCAGATACGGGCCGTAGCGACCGTTCTGCGCCGTGATGTCCTGGCCGTCGGCGGCCACCCCGACCACCCGCGGCAGACTCATCAACCGCAAGGCGGTGTCCAGATCGACGTCGTCGACGCTCATCGAGGCGAACAACGATCCGGTCCGGGGCTTCGCGTTCTTCGGGGCGTCTGTGGGCAGCACCTCGGTGACGTAGGGCCCGAAGCGTCCGTTCTTCGCCACCACCGGCCGCCCGGTCTCCGGATCGGTGCCCAGCTCCCGCTCCTCGCCCATCGGCTTGCTCAGCAGTTCGCGGGCCAGATCGACCGTGAGCTCGTCGGGTGGCAGGTCGTCGGCCACGTTGGCCCGGCGCTCGGTGGGGTCCTCGACGTAGGTGCCGTACCGACCCACCCGGACCACGATGGGACCGTCGGGACCGGCGTCTTCGAGATCACCGAGTTCGAAGGTCGACAGCCGGCGGGCGTCGATCTCGCCCAACTCCGAGACCAACCGTTGGAGCCCTTCGCGATCGTCGCTACCGAAGTAGAAGTCGGTCAGCACCGAGACCCGTTCGGCGTTCCCGCCGGCGATCTCGTCGAGCACGTCCTCCATCTCGGCGGTGAACGCGTAGTCGACCAGCTTGGAGAAGTGCTCCTCCAACAGCCGGGTCACGGCAAAGGCCAGCCAGGTCGGGACCAGCGCAGATCCCTTCTTGAACACGTAGTCCCGGCTGGTGATGGTCCGGATGATCGACTCGTACGTCGACGGCCGGCCGATCTCCAACTCCTCCAGCTTGGCCACCAGCGACGGTTCGGTGTAGCGGGCCGGCGGCCGGGTCTCGTGACCGGAGGCCAGCACCTGCTCGGGCCGCAGCGGCTGGCCCTCGGTGAGTTGAGGCAGCCGCGTCTGGGCGTCGTCGGATTGGCCGTCGCTGGCCTCGTCGATCGACTCAACGTACGCCTTGAGGAAGCCCGCGAAGGTGATCGTGCGACCGGAAGCGGCGAACGCACACGATGCTGATGGCTCGAGTACCGCGATCAGTTCGGGGGCGGTTGGGGGGCGGAGCCCCCCAACTGTGCATCAATGCGGACAGTGATCGTCTGGCCCTCGGCGTCCTTCATCTGGGAGGCGATGGTCCGCATCCAGATCAGCTCGTACAGCCGGAATTGATCACCGGTGAGCCGGGTCTGCGCCGGAGTCTGGAACGTCTCCCCGGCGGGCCGAATGGCCTCGTGCGCCTCCTGGGCGTTCTTGACCTTGCTGGTGTAGACCCGCGGCGAGGCCGGGAGGTACTGCGGACCGTACAACTGTCGTACTTGATCACGAGCCGCCGAGACCGCCGACGGCGACATGGTGATCGAATCGGTACGCATGTAGGTGATGAAGCCGGCCTCGTAGAGATTCTGGGCCACCGACATCGTCCGCTGCGCGGTGAAGCCGAGTTTGCGGCCCGCTTCCTGCTGCAGCGTCGAGGTGCGGAACGGCGCGTACGGGCGCCGGGTGTAGGGCTTCGCCTCGATCGAGCGGACCGAGAAATCGGCGCTGCGCAAGGAAACCGCCAGACCCTCGGCCTGATTCTGGTCAAGGTGGACCAGCGAGTCGGAGCCCTTGCTGATCATGATTCCGCGGCTGTCGAAGTCGCGGCCCTGCGCAACCCGTTGATCACCGACGTGGGTCAGCCGGGCCGGGAACAGTGGCGGTGCCGCGTCCGCACCGGCGTCGAGCGTGGCGTCGATATCCCAATAGCCGGCGCTCCGGAAGGCGATCCGCTCCCGCTCACGATCTACGATCAACCGAGTGGCGACCGACTGGACCCGACCCGCCGAGAGCCGCGGCATGACCTTCTTCCACAGCACCGGCGAGACCTCGTAGCCGTACAGCCGATCGAGGATGCGCCGGGTCTCCTGGGCGTCGACCAGATCGGTGTCAAGATCACGCGGGTTGGCCACCGCGTCGGCGATGGCGTGCGGGGTGATCTCGTGGAACACCATCCGCCGGGCCGGCACCTTGGGCTTCAGCTCCTGCAGCAGGTGCCAGGCGATGGCCTCGCCTTCGCGGTCGTCGTCGGTGGCCAGCAGCAATTCGTCGGCCCCGGCGAGGGCGTCCTTCAGCGAGCGCAGGGTGGAACGCTTGTCGGGGTTCACGACGTACAGCGGCTCGAAGCCGTGGTCGACGTCCACCCCGGTCCGGGCCCACTTCTCACCCTTGTACTTGGCCGGCACCTCGGCGGCTCCGGTGGGCAGGTCGCGGATGTGCCCACGGCTGGACTCGACGATGTAGCCGTCGCCGAGGAAGCCGGCGATCTTGGTCGCCTTGGTCGGCGACTCGACGATCACCAATCGTCGACCACCCGCTCGCGCTGCCACGTCCGTCCTCACCTACACCTTGTCGTCCTGGAACTCCGGCCGCTTGACTCAAGCCGCCGGCCAGGGACGCCCACTCTACGGCTGGTGTCAACCGGTGCCTTGCTTCGCCTGCTGGTCGGAATGTATACGACCCGAAGCCATCGCGGGGTGGACTATTCCGTCGACAGCCAGTCGGCGGACCCGGGGCAGCACGTCGGCAGCCAGTTCGACCGGATCGAGGTCGAGCAGCGAGGCGACCGAACTGACCAGTCGGTGCAGCGGGAGCTCGCCGTCGCAGGCACCCAGGACGCCGGCCAGAGCGGTATCCAGTTCGACGGCCCGCCGGAACCCCCGCTGCTGCCGGAAGACCAGGTGCTGCGGATCGGCGGCGCCCGGCTGGCCGCGGGTCTCGGCCAGCACGTCCGGCGCGAGGGTCCAGGCGCTGGAGAGCACGTCCGCATCGGAGAGCCGGTCGTCGAGTGCCACCGCAACCTGCTCGGCCTCGAGGGCCGGCCCGATGGGCTGCTCCAACTCGTACGGCCAGTCCTCGATCCGGACCCGGGGCAGGTCGCGGCCGGTCCGCTGGAGGGTGATCCAGCCCAGGCCCACCGCCGTGACGCCGAGCCGGGCGAAGTAGTCCAGCCACTCGGCGTAGCGCTCGAGATAGTCCGGGCCGCCGGCCAGGCCCGCGTCGGCGAGCCACAGCTCGGCGTACCTGGTCACATCCATGACTTCGCGCTGCACGACGTGGGCATCGCAGCCGGTGGGTTCGATCCAGCCATGCAGCCGCTCGGTCCAGTCCTGCCCGGCGACGTGGGCCCAGTTGGCCAGCAACTGGACCGTGCCGCCCTCGGCCAGCACATCGGGGCATCGCCGCACCAGGTGTTCGACCAGCTGGTCGGCCTCCCGGTCACCTTCCCGATAGACCAGCCGGTCCGGCCCGGGGCGCGGCGGCGACATGACATACGGCGGGTTGGAAACGACCAGATCGAAGCGCTCGCCGGCCACCGGCTCGTACAGGCTGCCCGGCCGCAGCTCGGCCTCGACCCGGTTGAGGTCGAGGGTGGCTCGGGCCAACCGAAGCGCCCGCGGGTTGACGTCGGTGGCGACGATGCGTTCGGTGTGCCGGGCCAGGTGAATCGACTGCACGCCGCATCCGGTGCCGAGATCGAGCGCCACCCGCACCGGACGCCGGATCGTGAGCTGGGCCAGCGTGCTGGACGCCGACGACACCCCGAGCACGAAGTCGGCCCGGATCGGCGCGGTGCTGGTGTCCAGTCCCGGGGTCAGGTCGGAGACGATCCAGATCGTCTCGTCGTCGGCGGCGTAGGGCCGGATGTCGATCAGCGCCCGGACCTGATCGCCGGAGCGGGTCAGGACGCCGGCCGCCAGGAGCGGCTCCACCAGACCGGGCAGGGCGTGCTCCAGGGCGGCCGAATCGACGGGCCGCTGCAACGGCCACAACCGGGTCAGCACGGCGAGCGGGTCGTCCCGACCGGCCAGCGCGCGGACCGCAGGCAAGGCACTGTTGCGGCCCAGCGCCCGGTGCGCCTCCTCCCCGATCGCTTCCAACACCCCGTCGTAGCGATAGTCGGCATCGATGAAGGCGACCCTGAGTCGCTCGTTCTCGGCGGGCGACCACACCGAACGATCGTCCCATGGGGCTCAGCTCTGGCGCTGCCCGTCAGCAGGGCGGGGTCGCCGGTGTTCGTATCCGGGGCGGCGAGAACTGCAGCCGCGTGCTGTCGTTTCGCGGCAGCACGATGGCGACGCCGTCCCGCCGCGACCAGGAAGCGGGCAGGAGCAGATACACGTCGCCGGACTGCAAGACCAGCTTCAGACCGTCATATCGGTACAGGTAGGCGGCATCCGGTCTCGTGCAGCGCGTCTCCTGAACTCCCGGCGCCGTGATGCCCAGGCTCTTGGTGGCGAAGACCTGGGTGGCTGGGAGCGCGGGCAGTTCGGTTTGGAACTGCCGGGCGCGGGTCTGGCCGACTTCCGCGGAATAGTCGTTGGCAATCCAGAACAGCGCCATGCCGAGCAACGTGAACAGCGCTGCCCACTCGCCGGCCGAGACCCAGGCGGGCGCGACGACAGCGTCTGGGCGGGTTCGCCGGTACAAGCGCACGCCGGAGAAGATCAAGCAGACACCGATGGCCAAGCTGAGCGGGGCCACCGCCAGGAAGGAGTTCAGGGGCGTCGAAACGACGATGCGCGACAATCCGTTGATCAACAGCAACCCGCCGACGATGCCTTCGATCAGGGCCAGGGCACGGAGCCGTCGGGATTTGGCGATCCGGCGGACCACGCCAGCCCTCGCCCACAGCAAGGCGAGAGCGCCGCAGGCGATGACGATCAACGGTACGAACAGACCGTCGACGCTGAGCTGGACGTAGTCGCGCGTGCTCAGGTTCAGTACGGAGGAGTCGACGCCGAAGTACTCGTAGAAGTAGTAGGCGCGGGACCACCCGAAGTAGAACAACAATGCGGCCACGGCGGTCGTGGACCCGACGACGGTACCCAGGGCCTTCAGCGACAGCGGTAGACCCGAGTCGGACGTGGTGGCATCGTCCTTCGACCCGCTCCCCCCGTCAGTAATCAAGACGGCGAGCTGTCGGGTTCCGGCGGCGCCAAGGCGCCTTCAGAGGAGCCGGTCTCGGTCTCGGACGACTCACCACTGCCGGACACCGATTCCTCGGCGCTGCTGGACTCGGACCCTTCCGGCGACTCCTCGCAGGGGGCGGCACCGGCAACGACTACCACCGTCGATCCCCGCGGGACGCTGCTGCGCTGCGGGGGTTCCGTCGTCACAAAGTCGCACTTCGTGAACGGATCGATATCCCGTTCCTCGACCTCCACCTCGAGGCAGAGCTTTCCCCCACACTGCTCCCGAATGCCCGTCTCGATCTCGGCCAGCACGTCAACCAGCGGGCGCCCCTGATCCATGACCCGAGCCGGAACCTTGATGGGGGCCCCGGGCGCGCCTCCGCCTTCTTCGTTCCCGCCTTCTTCGTTCCCGCCTTCGTTCCCCCCGTTTCCATTCCCTCCCTGACTGCTTTCGCCGGGCGCCTCATCCGACGGCTCCAGCGTCGATTCGGATTCGGTCCGCGTGGTCGGCAGGGCGCCGCCGGCGCCGTCTCTGGTGGGCAGCCCACAACCGGGGGCGGCGGCCAGGAGCAGCAAAGCGAGGAAGATCGAGGCCGCAGCCCAGCTCCGATGGGGTACCCGTGGCGACTTGACCAGGGACGTCAGCATCATTGATCCCATGACCGAGAGACCCCGCTCGGGGCGGTCATGATACAGATTTGCCGCATCCGGGTCTAGGGACACCGAATTCGTCGGTTCCCAGGCTCAGCGTCCCCCGGCGACGTCCAGTGTCGTGCCCGTGACGTACGAGGCGGCGGGCGAGGCCAGCCAGACGATGGCGGCCGCCACCTCCTCGGCGGTGCCCGGTCGACCCAGCGGCGGCGTCGTGCCCACCCGCTCCAACCGGCCGGGGGCGTGGATCTCGGTGGCGATCAGGCCGGGCCGCACACCGACGACGCGGATCCCCTGGTCGGCGACCTCGCGGGCGAGACCGAAGGTCAGGGCGTCGATCGCGGCCTTGCTGGCGGCGTAATCGACGTACTCCCCGCTGCCGCCCAACTGGGCCGCCTTGGACGACACGTTGACGATGACACCTCCGTGGCCGCCGTTCGCCGTCGACATCCGCCGGACCGCCGCGCCCGCGGCCAGAAAGGCCGACGTCACGTTGACCCGGAGCACCCGCTCCAGCCGCTCGGCCGAATAGCTCTCCACCAGCCCCGCCGGCGACACGATGCCGGCGTTGTTGACCAGCAGGTCCAGCCGCCCGTACGCGTCGTCGACGGCGGCCAACAGGGGCTCGACCGCACCCGGATCGGCGAGATCGGCAGCGACCGCCACGGCCCGGCAGCTCAGCTGGCGGCACCGATCGACCACGCCGTCGGCCGCGTGGCGGCGCTCCCGATAACTGAACGCGACATCGTAGCCCTCGGCGGCCAGCCCCAGCACGGTCGCTGCGCCGATACCTCGGCTCCCGCCCGTGACGAGGGCGACCCGATTGCTGACCACGAGCGCCAGCCTGTCAGGCAGGTGCAGGGCTCCCGGCTGCGGCCTCAGCCGACGGGGCGATTGCGGTAGCGGCCGACGAGCTCCCGGGCGGCGATCTGCATCCGCACGGGCGGCAAGCCGCGGAGGAGTTGGCGCAGGTCGTCGACGACCATGTCGCCGATCCGGGTGAAGGCCGCCGGGATGCCGCCGGCGCGGTGCCCGGAGAACACCAGCCCCTCCAGCTTCCGCGCCGGATGGTCGACCGGCACCGGCTCCTCGGGCCACACGTCGACCCCGGCCAGCAGCCGACCGTCCGCCACCCGCGCCAACAGGGCGTCGTAGTCGACGACGGCGGCCCGGCTGACCAGGATCACCCTGGCCCGCGGCGGCAACAGGTCGAGCTCCGCGGCGCCCAGCAGATGCTCGCTCTCCGCCGTCACGGTGGCCAGCACGAACAGGAATCGGCTCGTCCGGCACACCTCTGCCAGGGAGGCCGGCGTGACGTTCTGCTCCCGCAGGACGCTGTCCGGCAACCAGGGGTCGAATACCCGGATCCGGGCTTCGAACGGTCGCAGCAGCCGATGCAGCGCGCGACCCAGGTTGCCGAAGCCCAGCAGACCGATCGAGGAGTCGGCCAGCAGGATCGCGTCGTCGTTGCCGTCCGCGACGTAGCGCTCGGCCCCGACCCGGAACGCCCGGTCCTGCTGGCTGATGCCGCGAGCCAGATCCAGGGCCAACCCGAGGGCGAACTCGGCGACGGCCTCGGCGTAGGCGGGGCCGCAGCCGAGCACGTAGACGCCCCGGGCGTAGCAGGCCTCGTAGTCGACGTTGGGGAAGAAGTTGCCCTCGACGTTGAGGATGGCCCGCAGCTCGGGCGCCTTTTGCAGCCGCTCCCGCCCCAGGTCGGGTTGCCCGATGATGGCGAACGCCTCCGGGAGGGCCTCGTCCAGGGCCTCCGGCCGGTCGTCGTGTTCGAGATCGATGACGGTGAAGAGTTCGTCCAGCTCGGCCCGTCGCTCGGCGCTGAAGATCCGGTCGGAGCGCTGCGGCGCCGGGGTGAGGATGACCGTCGGACGATCGCGGCTCATCGGCCCTCCCGCTCCGCCGGGACCGGGCCGACCCGGCCCGGCCGTCGACGTTCCGTGCTCAGCCACCAGTACAGGCAGCAGGACAGGACCATGATCGCGGCGGCCGCCCACGCCGCCTGGCCGACCGTGATGAGCAACCGCCCACCGAACGGTCGGCCGGCGAGCAGCGCCGCGGCGCCGGCCACCACGCCGACCACGGCGATCACCGCCGGCACGCCGAGGTAGGCGACCCGGCGGAAGCTCGTGGTGCAGCGTCTGGGCGATACCGGCCGCGGCGGGGTCCGACGCCACCAGCGGGTCAGGAACCAGCCGAGCACCACCAGGCCGGCGATGCCGCAGCCGTACTGCAACCACTTGAAGCCCGGCAGCGGTCCGAGCATGGAGTTGAGGGCGGGGATCGAGCGGGTACCCCAGCGGTTGGCGTGGGTGAAGCTGTCCCAGACGATGTGGGTGTAGGCCCCTATCACCACCGACAGCGCGGCCCAGAGCCAGGCCCGTCCGCGTACGGGGTGTTCCGGACTCAGCCGCGCGCGCAGACCATCCGGCGCCAGATCGACGAAGGGCCGGCGCAGCCCGAACGTCCACAGACCGAAGACGGCCATCCCGACGACCAGGTCGTAGCTGATCGGCCCGAGCAGCAGGTCGTGGGACCAGGCGTAACTGCCGAGATACGGCGCGAAGAGCGGGACGTCCGGCACCATCGTCCCGATCACCAGCGCGGTGGGGCTGAACCAGCGGGCCAACCGGGGAGTGGTCAGCGGCAGGATCGCGACGACGTGGCTGATCGTGAAGGGCATCGCACGAGTTGCGGAGGCGGGACTGGAGGCGGACCTGACCAGCCGCTACGTGGTTTCCGGTTCCCGCTCGACCGACTGGCGCTGGGGCTGGCCCTGAGCGGTCGGTCGGGTCTCTTCGATGGCCACGCCGGGCTCGGTCGGGTCGCTCGGCGGCTCGTCGGCGATTCCGACCTTGCGGCGGGAGCTGATGGCCACCGCGATGACGATCACGAGGGTGGCGACACCGGCGATGGCGTACCGCAGTGGCGTCTCGGTCGTACTCAGCGGCGACATGGCGACGACCGCCGGTGCGATCAGCAGCGCGACCAGGTTCATCACCTTGATCAACGGGTTGATGGCCGGGCCGGCGGTGTCCTTGAACGGGTCGCCAACCGTGTCGCCGATCACCGTGGCCTCGTGCGCCGGCGATCCCTTGCCGCCGTGGTTGCCGTCCTCGACGAGCTTCTTGGCGTTGTCCCACGAGCCGCCGGAGTTGGCCAGGAAGACGGCCATCAGGGTGCCCGAGGCTATGGCGCCGGCGAGATAACCGGCGAGCGCCGGGGCGCCGAGCCCGAAACCGACCGCGATGGGGGCCAGCAGGGCCAGCAGGCCGGGCGTGGCCAGTTCGCGGAGCGAGTCCCGGGTGCAGATGTCCACGACCTTGCCGTACTCGGGCTTGCCGGTGCCCTCCATGATCCCGGGGATCTCCCGGAACTGTCGCCGCACCTCGTAGACGACCGCGCCGGCGGCGCGGCCGACGGCGCTGATGGCCAGGCCGGAGAACAGGAAGACCACCGCCGCGCCGAGGATCAGGCCGACCAGGGTGCCCGGGTCGAAGACCACCGCGGCTTCGGTGAAGCGGTTGTAGTTGTCCAGCAGGACCGCGCGGACGGAGTCGGTGTAGGAGCCGAAGAGCGCAGTGGCGGCCAGCACCGCGGTCGCGATGGCGATGCCCTTGGTGATGGCCTTCGTGGTGTTGCCTACCGCGTCCAGCTCGGTGAGGATCTTGGCGCCCTCGCCGCTGACGTCGCCGGACATCTCGGCGATGCCCTGGGCGTTGTCGGAGACGGGACCGAAGGTGTCCATGGCCACGATCACTCCGACCGTGGTGAGCAGCCCGCAGCCGGCCAGCGCGATGGCGAACAGACCGACGACACCCGGACCCCCGAGCAGGAACGCGCCGAACACGGCCCCCGCGATGACGATGGCGGTGTACACGGCCGACTCCAGACCCAGGGAGATGCCGGCCAGGACGACGGTGGCGGCCCCGGTGAGCGAGGTCTTGCCGACGTCCTTGACCGGCCGGTGCTCGGTGCCGGTGTAGTAGCCGGTGAGCGACAGGATGACCGCGGCCAACACGATGCCGATGATCACCGAACCCACCGCCACGATCCGCGGATCGTCGATCGGGCCGCTGAACTCGAGGTTCTCGGCACCCAGACCGGCGAAGTTCGCCGGCAGGTACGCGAAGGCGGCGATGGCGCACAGCACGGCCGAGATGACGGCGGAAAGATAGAAGGAGCGGTTGATGGTGCGCAAGCCGTTCTCACCCGTCCGCGGCTTGGTCAGATAGATGCCGATGATCGCGGTGATCACGCCGATGGCGGGCACGATGAGCGGGAAGACCAGGCCGTACGCGCCGAAGGCCGCCTTGCCGAGGATCAGGGACGCGACCAGCGTCACCGCGTAGGACTCGAAGAGGTCGGCGGCCATGCCGGCGCAGTCGCCGACGTTGTCGCCCACGTTGTCGGCGATGGTGGCGGCGTTGCGGGGATCGTCCTCGGGGATGTTCTGTTCGACCTTGCCGACCAGGTCGGCGCCGACGTCGGCGGCCTTGGTGAAGATGCCGCCGCCGACCCGCATGAACATGGCCAGCATGGCGGCGCCGAAACCGAAGCCCTCCAGGATCGTCGGGGCGTCACTGCGGAAGATCAACACCACCAGGGCGGCGCCGAAGAGCCCGAGGCCGACGGTGGCCATGCCCACGTGGGCGCCGGTGCGGAAGGCGATCCGCATGGCCGGGTTCCGACCGTCGGAGCGGGCGGCCGCAGCCACCCGCAGGTTGGCGCGGACGGCCAGCCACATGCCGAGGAAGCCGATCAGGCCGGAGAAGACCGCGCCGACCAGAAAGGCGATCGAGCGGGAGATCTTGAGCGTCCACTCGCTGAAACCGGTGTCCCCGTACGTGGGCAGTAGCAAGAGCAGGAAGAAGGCGACGACGGCGAAGACCGCGAGGGTCCGGAACTGCCGGGCCAGGTAGGCCGAGGCCCCTTCCTGGACGGCGAGCGCGATCTGCTGCATGTTGGCGGTGCCTTCGCTGGCCGCCAGGACTTCCCGCCGGAAGACCACCGCCATGACCAGAGCGAGCACAGCAATCAGCCCGACGATCGAGACGAACGCGAGGTTCGTTCCTGACAGACTGATTTCGAGTGGTACCACTTCCATGAGGACCGGAAGTACCGACATGCAACGTCCTCCTGAGACATCTGTTGGTCACGCAATTCTCCGGCGTGACCGCGCGAAGTCTAGCCAGATCGGGACCACTTCGCCTGTTGGGACCAGAACGCGCCGCCCGGCGACGGGTCTTCTCGGTCGTGTCAGGCTTGCCAAGTGAACAAGGGCAGTCGTCGGATCGAGACGGTCGTCGACCCGCCCTCAGAACCGTTCCCGCCGACCCAGATTCGTCACAACCGGTTGCTCACCGCCCGAGCCGGAGAGCACGTCGACTGGCCAGAATGGGTCGATCGCGATGTGCGCGCGGCGTGGGAGCGGCGGGGCATCGGGCGACCCTGGCGACACCAGGTGACGGCGGCCGCGCTCGCGCACGCGGGTCGGCACGTGGTGTTGACCACCGGCACGGCTTCGGGCAAGTCGCTCGGCTATCTGCTGCCCGTCCTGGCCGCGACGTTCTCGGGGCAGGCGCCGGCATCGGTTGGCCAGGTCGGCGAGCGGTGCCGGACCGGGTTGGCGTCGACGTCCGCACACCGCTCTGTATCTGGCGCCCACCAAGGCGCTGGCCCACGACCAGCTTCGCGCCGGTGAGGAGCTGGGGCTGGATCGGTGGCGGATCGCCGCCGTGGACGGCGATACCCCTGCCAGACGAACGGGAGTGGGCTCGCGACTACGCCAGCTACGTGCTGACCAACCCGGACCTCCTGCACCACTCCGTCCTGCCCGCTCATGCGCGTTGGCGCGGACTGTTGCAGTCGCTGCGCTACGTGGTGGTCGACGAGGCGCACCGCTACCGCGGCGTGTTCGGGGCTCAGGTGGCGGCCGTCCTCCGACGGCTGCGTCGGCTGGCGGCTCACTACGGGGCCCGGCCGACGTTCGTGCTGGCCAGCGCCACGGCCACCGATGCCGTTGCCACCGCCGGGGCCCTGCTCGGCGTCTCGGCCGGCGACATCACCCTCGTCGACCGGGACTTCTCGGCCCGCGGCTCGATCGACATCAGCCTCTGGCAGCCGGATGGGCCGGCGGAGGACGAGACCGCCGAACTGTTGGCCCGGTCGGTCGCGGCGGGCCGGCAGACCATCGCCTTCGTCCCGTCCCGGCGCCTGTGCGAGGTGGTCGCCCGGCGGGCCCGCGAGGAGTTGCACGCACCCGGGGTGCCCGGTCTCGGGGGCGACCCGAATGTCGCTGTCGAGGCGTACCGCGGTGGCTATCTGGCCACCGACCGGCGGCGACTCGAGGCGGACCTGCAGAGCGGTCGGCTCCGCGGGATCGCCGCGACCAATGCCCTCGAACTCGGGGTCGACATCGCGGGCGTGGACGCGGTCATCGTCTGCGGCTATCCCGGCAGCCGAGCCGCTTGGTGGCAGCAGGCGGGCCGAGCCGGTCGCCGGGGCCGGGACGCGCAGGTGACCCTGGTGGCTCGGCGGCAGCCCGTGGACGCCTATCTGCTCGACCACCCCGAGACCCTGTTCGACGCGGCCGTCGAGGCGACCGTGCTGCATCCGGACAATCCGTACGTGCTCGGACCGCAACTGGCCGCTGCCGCCCAGGAGTTGCCGATCACCGAGGCGGACCAGGAGTTCTTCGGCCCGGGCGGACTGGCCATGGCCGATGATCTGGCCCGCCGCGGGGTGCTGCGTCGTCGCCCGGGCGGCTACTTCTGGACCCGGCCGGAGCGGGCGGTGGATCGGGTGGACCTCAGGGCGGCCGCAGGCGACAGTGTCGACATCGTCGAGCAGGGCACCGGGCGGGTGCTCGGGCACGTCGACGCCGCGTCCGCCGATCAGGTGGTGCACCCCGGTGCGGTCTATCTGCATCTCGGAGAGAGCTACCTCAGCGAGGAACTGGATGCGGAGACGGGCGAGGCCCTGGTCCGTCCGGCTCGACCCGGCTACCTGACCCAGCCTCAACTGCGGGCGTCGCTGACGATCCGGCGCGAGCGGCGAAGCCGGCTGCTCGGCGCCGGCCGGGTGCACCTGGGTGAGGTCGAGGTCACCTCGCAGGTGGTCGGATATCTCCGCCGGGACGAGGTGACGGGGCAGGTATGGGATGCGACCCCCCTCGATCTGCCGGAGCGCCGGACCCGCACCACGGCGGTGTGGTGGACGCTGCCGGAGCCCGCACTACCGGCCGGGACGGCGGCGGAGATGTCGGAGGCCCGTCTGGACGCCGGTGTCCACGCCGCCGAGCACGTGAGCCTGGGGCTGCTTGCCGGTTTTCGCTCCCTGCGACCGCTGGGACATCGGAGCCGCCTCCGACATCCGCCACCCGGACACGGAGCAGATCACGGTGTTCGTCCATGATCAGCAGGCCGGTGGCACGGGCTTCGCCGAGCGGGCGTACGCGGTGGCGGAGGACTGGATGCGTGCGGCCCGGGACCGGGTGGTGTCCTGCGACTGCGACCTCGGCTGCCCCGCGTGCATCCTGTCGTCGTGCGCGAGCAATCGGGCCCTCGACAAGTTCACCGCCGCCGACGTGCTCGCGCCTTCTACTGGACTGATCCTCGCGGTTGTCCGGTCAGCGCGCCGGGGAGGCCATCGCTGCGGTGCCTGCACCAGTCACGGTGGGTCCGGCGTGACCGGTGGCGCCGACCTGGGTGGGCAGCCCGGGGCAGGTGAGCGGGACGGTGACCACCGCATGCACCGTGACCACGAAGTCGATGGTGTCGCCGACCTGCTCGCATCGGGCGACCGCTCGCTGTCGGGCAGCGATCCGCCGGGCCGTGGGGCACCCCTGCTCGCCGCGCAGGACGGCGGAGGCCCCGCTCACGGCCGCCAGGTCGGCGGCCGACTTGGCCCGGTGCCCGGCCAGCAGGTAGCCGCCGATCACTGTTGCCGCCCAGGCCAGGGCCAGCACCACGACGACGACCCCGATCATGATCATGGTCCCGCTGCCCCGTTCGTCGCGGGCCCACGGTGTGTTCCCACGCGCTCCCCGGCCGCCGGCCCTCACGGCGACTCCCCCGGCTCCGGCACCACCTCGGCGTACGCCCGGAGCGGCACCGCGACCAACCAGGCCGCGAACGGACGGGCCGCCAGCCGCACCTCGACCGACGTCACCGCCCGACCCCGATCTACCGACACCACCGCACCGGGCGGCGCCTCCCGCTCGGCCCGCCGAACCGCGGCGGTGTCCCCGCGAGCAGCCTGCCGAGCCACCTCCGTGGCCACGTCCAGGCAGCGCACCTGCATGACCACCAGGTAGACGCCCCAACAAAGCATGATCATCATGGCGGTGCCGGCCAGGGTGGCGACGGCCAGTTCGGCCGTCACCATACCCCGGTCGGGCCGCCGCACCGCGCCGCGCACGTCCACCGATCCGAGCTGCTCAGGCCTTGAGCATCAGACCGGAGAACGAGTTGATCACGAACAAGATGAACTTCAGGAGTGCATCCTGCACGGCCCCGTTGGTCACGACGGCCAACAACACGCCGGCGATGGCGATGGCCGCGAGGATGCCGACCGCCCACTCGGCGCTCACCATCCCACGGTCATCGCGCCGGCTCACCGGGCCGTCGCCGTTGGAGGTATTGACCGCGGCGCCCACCGGCGCCAGTTCTGCAAGAGTCATCGAAACTCCCTCTTCAGCTGCCACCCACCCGGGTGGGCATCCGCGGTGGATGCACCTGGATTCTGCGGATGGGGACCGCTTTCGATTCGGTCCTCGCTGGCCCTGTGCACCCGGCGACGGCGGGCGCGACCGCGGCTGTGGATAACGCGCGCCGCGAACACATCACAGCGCCAGCGCGGACCAGACCGCGGACACCACCGTGGGCACGATGCCGAGCAGCAGGAACGCCGGGATGAAACAGAGCATCAGCGGCAGCACGCTGTGGACGCCGACCTGCCGAGCCGCGATCTCGACCGCGGCCGTGCGCTCGGCCCGGGCTTCGTCGGCGTGCACCGCCAACGCCCCGGTGAGCATGGTGCCGGATTCGACCGACCGAGCCAGATCGGCGGCCACCGCCCCCCACTGGGGATGCCGGATCAGCGTCCGCCAGGCCTCGACGTCGGAGACGCCGAGGTCGATCTGTCGCAGCACGCCGGCGAGGGTGTCCGCGACCGGCCCTGGACACGCTCGCACCACCGCCGCGGTGGCCAGCCGGAGCGGCAGCCCGGCTGTCAGGGTCGCGGCCAGCAGGTCAAGCGCCTGCGGCGTCTGCAACACGAGATCCCGGCGGTACCTCTTGCCCCGACCGGACTCGAGTCGGCTCAGGAACTCCGGTACGACCAGACCGGCCACGAGCGCCACCAGCCAGGCGACCCAGCCCACCCGCTCGAGCAGGAGCGCCAGCGCCGCTAGCCCGGCCACGATGCCGAGACCGACGCGCAGCCCGAACGGAATCTCGGCCGATCGACCCGCCTCGAATCGGGAGCGCCACCCGTGGGGACGACGAGGCGGCGACGGTCCGGCGCGAACGACCACCGACGGCGGCCTGGCGACGGTGAGCGCGACCCCGGCCCCGGCGAAGAACGCGGACGCCAGCACGTACAGCTCGGGCTGCACGACTCAGGCCTCCTCGGCGGCCCGGGCGAGGCGATCGACCCAGAGGACACCGACCGCCGCCAGCAGCACTCCGCCGAGCAGACACCCCCAGCCGAGCGGCCCTTCGACCAGGAACTCGAGCGGTCGACCACCCAGCAGATAGCCCATGCCGATGCCGCAGAAGGGCAGGACGGCCATCACCTTCCCGGTCGCTCGCGGTCCGGCCAGCTCCGAGGCCACGGTCCGCTGCAGGGCCTCGTCCCGACGGAGGGCCATGGCCACCTGATCGAGCACTCCGGCCATCGGCGCACCGGTCTCCCCCGCCAAGCGCCAAGCTCGAGCCAGGTCGGCCAGCCCCGAAAAGCCCGGCTGCCGAGCCGCCCGCAGCAGCGCGTCGGGCACATCACCGCCCAGCCGCCGCGCCGCGTCGCCGACGGCCAGCACCGGCCAGTCGTCGGCGGCCGCGGTCAGGGCCTCGCTGGGCACCCGGCCGACCCGCACCTGGGAGGCGATGGCGGCGCAGCCCCGCGCTACCTGGATCCGGCTCCGAACGGCCACCCGCCGAGACCGGCGCAGCACCGCCAACCGGGCCGCGGTGCCCAGCAGTACGGCCGCCGACGCCGCCACCACCGCACCCGCCGGGCCCGCGCCCAGGAAGCCGACGCCGACCAGCAGCACGCTCGCGACGAGGGTGAACGCGACCCACACCCACCGGCGTCGACCGGTCGGCGCCCGCCGATCGGTGGCGGCCAGCCGGGCGGGCAGGCTTCGGGTGGGGGAGGCCGGAATCAGCAGCAGCACGGCGAGAGCGGTGGCGGTGACGCAGAGCGCGATCATCGGTCCAACATCCGTTCGAGGGCGCCCGCGCCCGGACCTCGACTGGTGCGGGGTCCGGCGAAAGCCAGGGCCGGTTCGGTTCGCACCAGACCGGTGACCGGATCGGAGCACAACACGTTCAGCTCCGTCACCTCGCGGCGACCGGACGGGTGCCGGCGAATGTGGATGACCAGGTCGAGCGCCGCCGCGAGCTGCGCGTGCAGGGCCGCCCGACCCATCTGCCCGAGGGCGGCCAGCGCCTCCAGCCGAGCCGGCACGTCCGTGGCCGAATTGGCGTGCACCGTCCCGCAGCCCCCCTCGTGGCCGGTGTTCATGGCGGTCAGCAGATCGGCGATCTCGGCCCCGCGTACCTCACCGACCACCAACCGGTCGGGGCGCATCCGCAGCGCCTGCCGGACCAGGTCGGTCAGGGTGATCGCGCCGCGCTGCTCGGCGTTGACCGGACGACCCTCCATCCGCACGACATGCGGGTGGGCCGGATTCAGTTCCCGCGAGTCCTCCGCGATCACGATGCGCTGCTCCGGGGACACCAGCCCGAGCAAGGCGGCGAGGAGGGTTGTCTTGCCGGAGCCGGTGCCGCCGGAGATCAAGAAGGCCAGCCGATGCTCCACCACGCGGCGCAGCACCTCGGCGGCGACCGGACTGACCGATCCACCGCGAACGCAGTCCTCCAGCGAGAAGGTGCGGGCCGCCGGAACGCGGAGGGACAGGCAGGTCCCCGGAGCAGCCACCGAGCCGAGGACGGCGTGCACCCGGGTGCCGTCGGGCAATCGGGCATCGACGAAGGGCGAGGAGTCGTCGAGCCGACGCCCGACGCCGGCGGCCAGCCGAGAAGCCAACCGACGGACCTCGGCATCGCCGGCGAACCGCACCGGCGCCGGTTCCAGACCGGATCCCCGGTCCACGAAGACCTGGTCCGGCCCGTTCACCAGCACATCGGTGACCTGGGGCTCGCGCAACAGCTTCTCCAACGGCCCGGCGCCGACGCTGTCCTGTCGGAGTCGATCCACCGTCTCCAGAAGGCTTTCGTCGCTCACGAGCTGACCCTCGGCCCGCATGGCCTCGGCCACGTCGGCCGGCGTGTGCGGTCGACCGAGTCCGGCCAGCCGCCCGCGGACCGGATCGAGTTCGGTGGCGCTGACCGCCGCCGCGATCACGCCGCCCCCTCGGCCGGCAGCCGCCGAAGGATCTCCCGACAGCGGACCGCCAGAGCAGAGCGGGCCGCGCGGCCCGGAGGATCACCGCGCTCGGCCGCCACCCGGACAGAGGGGTCGTCGGCCATGGCCCCCAGCAGCGACGCGCCGAGTCCTTCGGCCACGGCGGTCGCCGTCAGCGGCCCGGCCCGTCGCGTGCGCACGAACACCTCCGGCCGCGGCCCGTCGCGAAACTGGTCAATCACGGCGCGTGCAGCGCTCACGCCTCGGACGTCGGCGCGGACGACCAGCAGGAACAGGTCCGCATGCCGGCTCACCTCGCGGGCGATCCAATCCGGAGCCCGCGGGAGATCGACGACGGTGAGCTGGTGGCTGCGCGACGTGGAGCGCAACACCGCCTGCAACTGGGCCGCCCCCGGCGGACCCGCATCGGTGTCCTCCCCCCGGCCTGCCGACAACAGATCGACGCCGTCGACGTACGGCAGTTGGCCGGAAAGATCACCGAGATGGCCGCGGGCGCCGACGAGCCGGGGCCAGCGCCAGCCGGCGTTCGCTTCGGCGCCGAGCAAGAGGTCCAAGCCGCCGCCGAGGGGGTCGGTGTCGACCAGCGCCGTACGCAGCTCCTGCTGGGCCGCCACCACCGCCAACCCGGCCGCACAGGTGGAGGCGCCGACTCCGCCGGACCCTCCGAGCACCGCGACCAGGTGCCCGGTTCCCAGTCGGTGTCGGGCGGCGTCGGCCATCGATGTGGTCAGCCACCCGGCCGCTCCGGGCAGCACGACCACGGCCGCGCCGAGCGGTCCCGACCAGGAACAGAGCTGCTCACGGTCGGCCGCCTCACCGACCACGTACACCTCCGGTCGCCGGCGGAGGGACAGTCCGGCCAACTGCGCCGCCTGATCGAGGCCGACCACCACGACCGCGGCGCTGCCCCACAGCGGGCGCACAGCGGCGGCATCGGAGACCACTGTCGGTTCCACCGCGGCGGCGGCCGCGGTGGCCAGCACCTGGTCGAGCAGTTCGAGGTCACCGGTCACCACGGCGCAGGTTCCCGACTCCATGCCCTTACCTTGCGGATCCCACGCCGAAACGGTTCGCGCCGGGCCGTGGCCTGTGGACGGCCGAAGCCCACAACCATGCGTTCTGTGGACAACCCTGGCCGCCCACGCGGAACTTGATCAGGGCAGCAGGATGCGCCGACGCGACCGCCGATTTTCTTAAGCTCCAAGCCTTTCCAACGCCTGATCCGCGGAGTACAAATGACCTCAGAGATCGGAAGCTATCGGATGCATTGAGTACGCACCTCGGAGACTACTCCGGCGTAGTCGTTGCGCTCCGAGCCTGATGATCTTGGACGGATTCGAAGTACCCACGCGGCGATCACCCATCCGAGACGGGCAGTTGCGTTCAGGCTTGCCTGGGCCAACACACATCAGTTGCACGCATGGTCGCTCCGACATCCGTGACCGGTGCGGCGCCCGTTTGTGCGGGCGCCGTTTCCGGTTCTCTGGCTCCCCGTGTGGCCCCGGTCGTTGTCACCTGCGGCGTACGTTGTCAGGCTCGGTACGGGTTCTTGCCCCCACGACACGCTCAGCACGGCGCCCACCCGGCTGCCTCGACCAACGCTGCCGCGCAGTGCACCAGCCAGTTGCGCACTCCGGTGACGGTGCCCTGCGCGTACCCACGGAGGCGGGGCTCGTAGTCCGCGATCAGCGAAAGATGCCCCGCCTCAACCGGGATGCTGCCCTGCGGATCGACACCGGAGGAGACGAGGACCATCCGTTCGACGGCGCGAGCGACCAAGCGGTCCGCGCTGCCGAATGGCCTGACGGTGGCGATCTCGGCGTGCGCCACCGCGGCCAGCACCAACGCCGGCGCCCGCGTCGGGCCGGCCGATCCGCTGAGTAGCGCGACCAGCCCCTGCATCCGGTCGGCCACCTCGGGCGCCGTACGGATCCGTCCCAACGCGTCGTCCGGGACCGCGCCGGAGGCCGCCAGGACATGGGCCCGCGCCAGCGCCTGACCGGGCGCCACCCGGATCACCGCGCTGAGCGACAACAGCTCCGTGGCCACCCGAACCGACCCGGGCCGCCAGCGCTCCGGGTCGTCGGTCATCTCGGCACTCGCCTCGGCCCCGGCCAGCAGGGCGGCCACGCGCTGCTCGGTCGTCAGGGAACGCAAACCCCGATCGCGCAACCGCAGGTCGACGGCGTCCCGGGCCGCCGCGAGGGCCGACGGCACTCCGTCCAGCCGCGCGAGATCGGCGAGGGGATCCGGCACCACTAGAGTTTGACCCATGACCACGGGCCGGCGAACGCTCTACCCGCCGACCGCCGTGCCGTGGCTGGTCGGTGAGCGCCGGGTCCGGATTCTCGACCTCGGATCGGGGACCGGGGCCTTCGCCCGTCTGCTGCAGGAGGGCGGCCACGAGGTGTTCTGCATCGACCGGGATGTCGAGGCCGTCGCCGAACTGCCCGAGCAGCTGGGCACGCGGCTGCACGTCGCCGGCCGGGTTGAATCCCTTCCCTACCTGTCCTGCCATTTCGACGCGGTGACGGCGTCAGCGAACCTGCATCGGTTCGCACCGGGACTCGCGCTGTCGGAGATCGCCCGGGTGCTGAAGCCGGGCGGGGTGCTGGCGGTGGCCTACAACGTCCGGGACGACACGGTGCCGTGGGTCAAGCGGCTCGCCGCGATCCTGCAGCAGGTCGACAACTCGGCCATGGCCGGCAATTACGGGCTCGAGTCGCTGCAGGCGGTGTCGGACAGCCCGTACTTCGGCGAGATCACCCAGCGCAGCTTCCGCAACTGGGTGCCGATCGGCCGGTCCGGCCTGATCGCCATGGTCGAACGCCGACCCGAGACCGCGCGGTTGGACAGCGGCGCGCGGCAAGCCCTGCTGAACGAGGTCGGAGCCCTCTACGAAACGTCGGCTCGCCCGCCGGAGCCGCTGCTGCTGCCCTACCGGGCGGCCTGCTGGCGGGCCCAGGTCGATCACTCCGGGCTGGTCCTGGCCGAGGACGATCCCGACGCGGTGCAGATCCGCCTCTGACGGCCTCTCTCGGCCCCTTCGCTGCCTCTTCTCTAGGCGGCTTGAACCGGTTAACCTCACGCCATCAATCGCAGCGCGAGTCGGGAGGTCGAAGGTGAGCGACAGACGTCAGCCGTCCTCGGAACAGGAATCAACACCGCCGAACGGTGACCACGCGGTCTACACCGAGTTCGCGGCCCGGGACGATTTCATCGAGCTGCGGCGCCGCTACCGCGCCTTCGTCTTCCCCGCCACCATCGCCTTCATGGTCTGGTACATCACGTACGTGATCTGCAACAACTGGGCCCGCGACTTCATGAACATCAAGGTGATCGGAAACATCAACGTTGCCCTGGTCTTCGGTCTGCTGCAGTTCGTGTCCACGTTCGTCATCGCCTATCTGTACTCCCGGTACTCGACCAAGTCGCTGGATCCGTTGGCGAACGAGCTCCGGGAAGAGTTCGACGAGCGGACCGGCCGATGAGCAATCAGTGGTTGACCACCGGGCTGTTCCTCGTCGTCGTGGCGTTGACGCTGTACATCACCTTCTGGGCCTCACGGCAGAACAAGACCGCCAACGACTACTACGCCGGCGGCCGGAACTTCTCCGGGTTCCAGAACGGGCTGGCCATCGGCGGCGACTACATGTCGGCCGCGTCCTTCCTGGGCATCTCCGGCTCCATCGCCCTGTACGGGTACGACGGCTTCCTGTACTCGATCGGGTTCCTGGTCGCCTGGTTGGTGGCATTGCTGCTGGTCGCGGAGCTGCTGCGGAACTCCGGCCGGTACACCATGGCCGACCAGTTGGCCTACCGGATGCGCCAGACCCCGGTTCGCACCGCCGCGGCGACGTCGACCATCGTGGTGTCGATCTTCTACCTGCTGGCCCAGATGGTCGGTGCCGGCAGCCTGGTCGGCCTGTTGCTGGGCGTGAACACACCGCTGGTCAAGAATCTGGTGATCGTCGGCGTCGGCGTGCTGATGATCATCTACGTGACCCTGGGCGGAATGAAGGGCACCACCTGGGTGCAGATCGTGAAGGCCGTGCTGCTGATGAGCGGGACCTTGTTGATCACGATCCTGGTGCTGTTCCAGTTCGGCTTCAATCTCAGCGAATTGTTGGGGGCGGCGGCCGAGCGGTCCGGTAAGGGTCAGGCTTTCCTGGAGCCTGGACTGCTGTACGGCAAGGACCTGATCGGCAAGTTCGACTTCCTGTCCCTGGGTCTCGCCCTGGTGCTGGGCACGGCCGGGTTGCCGCACATCTTGATCAGGTTCTACACCACGCCGACGGCCACGGCGGCCCGCAAGTCGGTGCTGTGGGCGATCGGGCTGATCGGCAGCTTCTACCTGATGACCTTGGTGCTGGGCTTCGGCGCCGCTGCCCTGGTGGACACCGGGGAGGGCAGCCAGATCCAGGCCTCGGCCGGCAACCTTGCCTCTCCGCTGCTCGCGCAGGCGGTCGGCGGTGGCGCGGATTCGCTGGGCGGCTCGGTGCTGCTGGCGCTGATCTCGGCGGTGGCGTTCGCGACGATCCTGGCGGTGGTGGCCGGACTGACGCTCACGTCGGCCTCGTCGGTCGCCCACGATCTGTACGCCAACGTGTGGAAGAAGGGCAGGGCCAGCGAGAAGAGCGAGCTGGTCGTGGTCCGGATCGCGGCCCTGGTCATCGGCGCGGTCGCCATCGCCCTCGCCATCCCGGCCCAGCGGCTCAACATCGCGTTCCTGGTGGCCCTGGCCTTCGCGGTGGCGGCCTCGGCGAATCTGCCGGCGCTGCTGTTCAACCTGTTCTGGCGGCAGTTCAACACCGTCGGGGCGACCGCCAGCATCTACGGCGGCCTGATCGCCTGCGTCGTCCTGGTGATCTTCTCCCCGGTGGTCTCCGGTACCGCGACATCGCTGATCCCGAACATGAACTTCGCCTGGTTCCCCCTCCGGAACCCCGGATTGATCTCCATCCCGATCGGCTTCCTCTGCGGCATCATCGGCACCCTGGCCAGCAAAGACACCAGCAGTCAGGACCGCTACGACGAGTTGGCCGTTCGGTCCCTCACCGGTGCTGGGGCGGAAAAGGCGACGGTTCACTAGGCCGGGCATTGGCTCCCCGAGCTAGCCGCAGCACAGTGTGAACACGGCGACCTGGTACACCAGGTCAAATCGTTCACCTTGTGGGCCGCCCGGCCCGGGTCACCGCATATAGACGGGCTCGCCGGCGACCCAGGTGGAGACCACCTGGGTGGCCCCGATCTCGCTGGCCGGGGCGGCGAAGGGGTCCCGATCCAGGACGACCAGATCCGCGACCCGTCCAGGCGCGACCAGACCGGCGCCGTCGCGGTGGTTCACCCACGCGGAGCCGGAGGTGTAGGCCGCGAAGGCCGTCTCCAAGGAGATGCGCTGTTCAGGCAGAAACGGCTCGGTACCCGCTCGGCCGAGCTCCCCGAACACCGTCCGGTTGACGGCGACATGGATCGCCGCGAGCGGGTCGGGCGTGCTGACGGGCCAGTCGCTGCCCATCACCAACCGGGCTCCGGCCCGGTGCAGATCTCCGAACGGGTACTGCCAACCGGCCCGATCCCGATCGAGGTACGGCAGCGTCAGTTCCACCATCTGCTCGTCCAGGCAGGCCCAGAAGGCCTGCAGATCGGCCGCCACCCCCAGCGCGGCGAAGCGCGGCAGATCGGTCGGGTCGATCACCTGCAGGTGGGCAATCTGATGGCGGAGATCCCCCTCCGCACCACCGGCGTGCGCGAACGCGTCCAACGCCTCCTGCACCGCGCGATCCCCGATGGCGTGTACGTGCACGGGGAAACCTTCGGCGGCCAGCGCGGCGATCGCCGCCTTGAGCCGCTCCGGCTCGAGAAAGGAGTGCCCGGTGTTGGTGGTCGGCTGACCATGATCATCTAGATACGGGGCGCCCAGCGCGGCTGTCCCGTTCTCGGCCACGCCGTCCTGCATGATCTTGACACTGCTGGCCTGGAAAGGGCCGTGACTGAGCTCGGCACGCCGCTGGACCAGACCGGCGATCTGCTCCGGACCGAGATCGCGATCCCACCAGAGCGCCCCGACCACGTGCGCCGTGAGGGAGCCGCGCCGGGCCGCCCGGAGATAGACGGGCCCCGGATCCCCCATTCCGGCGTAGTCGCCGATGAGCGCGTCCTGCCAGCCGACGACACCGACCGATTGCAGATAGGCCTGCCCGGCCAGCAGTGCGCGGTCGTACTCCTGCTCCGTGGTGGCCGGAATGTGCTGGGCCACCACCCGCATGGCGCCCTCGTGCAGCGTGCCGGTCGGCACGCCGAAGGCGTCCCGTTCGAACCGGCCGTGCGGTGGATCCGGGGCGTCCGGTTGCACCCCGGCCAGTACCAACGCCCGGGTGTTCACCCAGGCGCCGTGGTGGTCCCGGTTGGGGAGGAACACCGGTCGATCGCCGACCACCTGATCAAGGTCGGCCGCCGTCGGGGTGCCGCCCGGGAAGGCCGTCATCGACCAGCCGCCGCCCAGGACCCACTCCTCCTCGGGATGATCAGCCGCGTACGACGCCACGGCAGCCAGGTACTCGTCCCGACCGTGCAGTCCGCTGAGATCGCAGCGGATGCGTTCCAGCCCACCCTGGACGACGTGCACGTGCGCGTCGACGAACCCTGGCGCCAGGAGCCCTCCGCCGAGATCCACGTCGACGGCACCGGCCGGGACCTCTGCGACGTCGTCGGCTGTGAACACGGCCGCGATCACGCCGTCCTCGATCAGGACGGCGCCGACCGGGCCACGGTAGCGGTGGCCGTCGAACAGCGAGCCGTTCCGAAAGACGGTCCTGGCCACCATCCCGAGGTCTTAGCCGAGCACCGTCTCGGCCATCCGCTGACCCATCCGCACGGCGCCGTCGACGTGCTGGAATCCGTGCCCCGCCACGTCGCTGCTGGCGAACAGCATCGGGCCCACCGGCTCGCCGACCACCGGTCCGTAGCGGACCATCCCGCCGAGGTCGAAGCTGCTGGCGTACGCCCCGCCGGTCCATTCGTCGCTGAACCAGTCACTTTCCACGTAGGAGAGGGGCTGCCGCGCCTGCTCGCCGAAGTAGGCGGCCATCGATTCCAGCACGCGCGACTGCCGTTCCCCCGGCCCGAGGGCCAGGAGCTCGTCGGCGTGGCGATCACTGACGAAGCCCACCAAGGTGCCCTGCTCGGCCTCGTGATTGGTGTTGTCGTACGCCTCGTGCACCGTCAGATACGGACTGAACGCGGTTCCCGACAGACCGGCGTCCCGCCAGAACGGCGTCGGGTAGGTCGCGTGCACCTTGATCACCTGGCCGAACGACTGATGCTGGCGCCATTGCTGATGCAGCGGAGGTAACGGCGGAGTGAAGCCGATCCGCCGCACCACGGTCGGCGGCGTGGCGATCAGCACCCGTTGCGCCTGTACCTGCGTGCCGCCCGCGTGCACCACGGCGGTGTCGCCCCACTCGATCCGCTCACGGGGGTGGCGAGCCGGATCTCGGCGCCCGCTTCCCGTGCCCGGTCCGCCAGCCGCAGCGGGACGCTCTGCAACCCGCCCACCACCCGCCGGTCGAGAATGAAATCTGCATCGGCGAGGTGGGCGAAGCCGCCGGCACTGGAGGCCATGTACAGCGCCTGCAGCACCGAGAAGGTCTCGATCGGCTTGCCGAGCATCGCCGCTCCGACGAACATGCCGACGATCTCGCGGGCCTCGGAATCCTCGCTCTGCTCGGCCAGCCAGGAGGCGAGCGGTTGGGTGTCGAGCGCCTCGGCGTCGGCCAATGCCCAGGGCGCATCGGGGTCCATGGCGAGCGACATCTCGTCCAGCAACGCGGTCAGCCTGGTGATCTCCGCCGACGTCGACGCACTGACCGGGAAGTCCTCGCCGACGAATCGACGGCACTGTCCGGCCGCGTCGACGTAGACCATCGCGCCGTCGCGATAACGGGAGAAGAGCTTCAATCCCAACTCGTCGACGAGTCCGAGCAACGCGGTCTGGTCCGGGGACACCCACTGTCCACCGAGCTCGAGCAGCACGCCGTCGCGGATGTCGGTCCACAACCGCCCGCCCACTCGGTCGCGGGCCTCCAGAACCACCACCCGACGCCCCGCCTGCGCGAGCCGGTACGCCGCCGTCAGGCCGGTGACTCCGGCGCCGACGATTGCGACATCAGCCTGCTCCACGCCCTCATCGATCATGGTCGGGTTGACCTCCGTCACGTCGGACACTCGCGATCGAATGCCGCTTCCAGCACGTCCAGCGCCTCCTGGAGCAGGGTTTCGGCCATCACCAGCGGCGGCAGCAGCCGTAGCACGTTACCGAACGTCCCAGCCGTCAGCACCACGACTCCTTCGGCGTGGCAGGCGCGCGCAACCCGACCGGTCAACTCCGCGTCGGGTTCGAGGGTTCCGGGCCGAACCAGTTCGGCGGCGATCATGGCGCCCCGCCCGCGGACGTCGCCGAGCTCCGGATGCCGAGCCCGGATCCGGCCTAGTCGGTCGACCATGATCGACCCGAGCCGGCGGGCGGCGGCCGTCAGGTCCAGTTCGCGCATGGTGGCGATCGCGCCGAGTGAGGCGGCACACGCAACCGGGTTGCCACCGTAGGTGCCGCCCAAACCACCGGAATGCACCGCGTCCATCAGCTCGGCCCGCCCGGTCACCGCGGCGAGCGGCAGCCCGCCGGCCATCCCCTTGGCCATGATCACCAGGTCGGGAACCACGTCCTCGCGCTCGCTGGCGAACCAGTCCCCGGTCCGGCAGAAACCGCTCTGCACCTCGTCGGCCACGAACACGGCTTCGTGCTCGGCGCACCACCGGCTCAGCGCCGGCAGGAAACCGGGAGCCGGGACCACGAAGCCGCCCTCGCCCTGAATCGGTTCGATGATCACCGCCGCCACGTTGCCGGCGCCGATCTGGGCCGTGACCATCTCCAGGGCCCGGGCGGCGGCCTGCTCCCCCAACAGGCCACCGTCCCGGAGTGGATACGACATCGGCGCCCGGTAGATCTCCCCGGCGAAAGGCCCGAAGCCCTGCTTGTACGGCATGTTCTTCGCCGTCATGGCCATGGCCAGGTTGGTCCGGCCGTGGTAGGCGTGATCGAACACCACCACCGCCGTCCGCCCGGTGGCCACCCGGGCGATCTTCACCGCGTTCTCCACCGCCTCGGAGCCGGAGTTGAACAGCGCCGACTTCTTGGCATGATCACCGGGGGTCAGCGCGGCCAGTTCCTCGCATACTTCGACGTAGCCCGCGTACGGGGTGACCATGAAGCAGGTGTGGGTGAACGCCGCGACCTGATGCTGCACGGCCGCGACCACCCGGGGCGCCGCGTTGCCGACACTGGTGACGGCAATCCCCGAACCCAGATCGATCAGCGAGTTGCCGTCCACATCGACGAGCACCCCGCCCGCCGCCCGCTCCACGAAGACCGGGAGCACGGTGCCGACGCCGCCGGCCACCGTCTGGTTCCGGCGGGCGAACAGTTCCCGCGACAGCGGTCCCGGGATCTCGGTGACCAACCGTCGGCGCTGCTCCACCGGTCCCGGCGTACGTTCAGCCAGGGTGGTCATCGCGGATCCCCCAGGGACTTCCGTAGGCCGTCAACAAATCGAGGAACGGCTTGGCCGGAAAGGCCTCCGGACCCAGCACGCCGGTCCCCGCCCACCCGCCGGTGGCCAGCAACTCCAACGCCACCACCGGATTGATCGCCGTCTGCCAGACCACGCACTGGTGTCCGTACTCGCGCATCGACCACGCGTTGTCGACCACGTGGTAGAGGTATGTCGACCGGGGCTGCCCGTCCTTACCGAGCCCTCGTACCCACAGGCCGGCGCAGGTCTTGCCGGTCATCCGGGGACCGATCGTGGCCGGGTCGGGCAGGCAGGCGGCAACCACATCTCGGGGCGCGACCTCGGTGCCTCGCACCTGCACCGGCCTCGTGGAATCCAGGCCCAGGGTGTGCAGCGTCTTCAGCACGCCGATGAACTCGGCGCCCAGGCCGTACTTGAAGGTCACCCGCCGCGCGTCCACCCAGCGCGGCATCAGCAGGACCTCTTCGTGCTCCACGTTCACACACTCGACCGGCCCGATCCCGTCCGGAAAGTCGAAGTCCTCCGCTTCGCTGAACGGCTCGGTGGTGAACCAGCCGCCGTCGACGTCGACCCGGTCGCGTTCGAAGATCACCGGCGGGTTGAGGCACTCCTCGATGGTGGTCCAGATCGAGAACGACGGCGCGAAGATCTCTTGACCTTGATCATCGGTGACCACCAGGTTGGCCCCGTCCCGCACCCCCAACTCGTCGATCTCGGTGAACAGCTCGTCGGCGGCGTACCGGGCGAAGACGTCGGACAATCCGGGCTCTACGCCCATGCCCACCAGCGCCAGTCGTCCGTTCCGCTCCCAGTCCGCGGCCCGCGCGAACTGCTCGTCGCCCAGCTTGACTCCGACGCGGGCGTAAGGCTCCGACGGGTGGGGGGTGGACAGGCTCATCGCCATGTCGAGATAGTCGGCGCCGGCGGCGAAGGCCCCGTCGAAGATCGGCATCACGAACCGCGGATCGACGGCGTTCATCACGTGGGTGATCCCGTACTCGAGACAGAGCTGGGTCACCGACTCCGAGGACGACGCGTCCAGCCGGGCCGCCGCCTCGAACTCGGTCGTCCACCTCGGCCACCCGGCGCGACCGGGCGTCGTCGTAGTCGGTGACAACGATCTTCTCGAAGAAGTCCCGGCGCGCGGCGATCGCGGCGAACGCGGCCCCGACCCCACCGGCTCCGATGAGCAAGATCTTCACGCTGCTCGCCGCAGGGGCCTGAGGTCGCTGCGCTCCCGCTCAAGGCTCATGTCAGTCGCCGATGTAGGACATCACATGCTTGACCCGGGTGTAGTCCTCGAGTCCGTACATCGAGAGGTCCTTGCCGTAGCCGGACTGCTTGAATCCGCCGTGCGGCATCTCGGCGACCAACGGGATGTGGCAGTTGATCCAGACACAACCGAAGTCGAGCCGCTTCGCCATCCGCATCGCCCGACCGTGGTCCCGGGTCCAGACCGAGCTGGAGAGCCCGTACGGCACGCCGTTGGCCCAGCGCACCGCCTCGTCCTCGTCGCTGAACCGCTGCACGGTGATCACCGGGCCGAAGATTTCGTTCTGGATCTGCTCGTCGGCCTGCTCCAGGCCCGACAAGACCGTCGGGGTGTAGAAGTATCCGCTGTCGCCCTGCCGGCTGCCGCCGATCTCCACCTTGGCGTGGTCGGGCAACCGGTCCACCAGGCCGGAGACTCGGTCGAGCTGGGACGCGTTGTTCAACGGCCCGAAATCCACCTCGGCGTCGGGCAAGCCGGTGCTGGTGCCGCGTGCCTGTTCGGTCAGCGCAGCCAGGAAATCGTCGTGGATTCGCGGTCCCGCCAACACCCGGGTCGCCGACGTGCAGTCCTGCCCGGCGTTGAAGTACCCCGCGCCGGCGATCCCCTCGGCGGCCTTCTCCACATCCGCGTCGTCGAAGACCACCACCGGCGCCTTGCCTCCCAGCTCCAGGTGCACCCGCTTGAGCTGCTGGGCGGCCGCCCCGGCCACCTCCATGCCGGCCCGGATGGAACCCGTGATGGCCACCAATTGCGGGATCGGATGCTCGACCAGGCGTCGGCCGGTGTCCCGATCACCGGTCACGACGTTCAGCACGCCCGGCGGCAGGAAGTCCTGGCACAGCTGGGCCAGCAGCGTCGACGACGCCGGTGTCGTGTCGCTCGGCTTCAGCACGATCGCGTTGCCGGCCGCCAGCGCGGGCGCGATCTTCCAGACCATCATCATCAACGGGTAATTCCACGGGGTCACCTGGGCCACGACGCCGATCGGCTCCCGGCGCACGAACGAGGTGTGGTCGGCCAGATACTCCCCGCCCGACTTGCCCTCCAGCACCCGGGCCGCCCCGGCGAAGAAGCGGATCTGGTCGATGGCGGGCGGCAGTTCGTCGCTCGTCGTCAGCGCGAGCGGCTTGCCCGTGTCCCGGCTCTCGACCCGGACGAACTCCTCACTGCGATGCTCCAACGCGTCGGCGATCTTGAGCAGCGCCCGCTGCCGTTCGGCCGGCGTCGTGTTGCCCCAACCCTCCGCGGCCGCGGCGGCCGCGCTGAAGGCCCGGTCGACATCCTCGGCCCCAGAAGCGGGCGCGGTGGCGTAGACCTCCCCCGTACTCGGATCGACGATGTCGTAGGTCTCGCCTGAGGCGGCGTCACTGACCAAGCCGTCGACGACGTTGTGGAACGCGACGTTTCCAGACGTGCTGTTGCTCACTCAAGAGTCCTTTCGGGTGCCGAGTCCGGGGGCGGTGGGGCCGAGGGCCGAGAGCGCGACCTCTTCGGACACGTGCTCGCCACCCTTCCGGGTGAAGAAGGTCTTGCCCGGCCCGAGGCGCCAGATGATCATCAGCACGATGCCGAGGATGATGAAGAACAGGGCGATCGCCAGCGGGACGCCGATCCCGAGGATCGAGGTTCCGGTGTAGGACTCCTCCGGGTTGGCCAGTTGGATGACCGACTGCACCAGCAGGTACAGCAGGACCAACGCCCCCACGACCGGACCGACTCCGATGAACAGGAACGACTTGACTGAGTGGGTCAGCCGGCGCCGCCAGTAGATGGCGCAGGCGATACCGGTCAGGGCGTAGTAGAACGCGATCAGCAGCGACAGCGCGGACAGGGAGTCGAAGAGGAAGTTCTCCGAGTACCAGCTGGCCGCCACGTACCAGACGATGGCGGCGATGCCGATCACCCACGTACCGAAAGCGGGGGTGCCGAACTTCGGGTGCACCTTCGCGAACGGCTTGGGGAATGCCCCGGCCACGGCCATGGAGAGCGAGGTCCGCGACGCGGGCAGGATCGTGGTCTGGGTGGAGGCCAGGCCGGAGGTGATGATCGCCAGGATGAGCAGGAACGACAGCGGCCCGAGGACGATCTCACCAACGGCGCCGAACAGCGCGGTGTCGTCGTCGTACTCGACGACCAGTTCGGGTCCGACCACCGCGATCATGGCGATCGCCACGCCGACGTAGGTGACCAGCAGGATCAGCGTGCTGACCAGCCCCGCCCTGCCGGGCGAGGTGGCACTGTTGGTGGACTCCTCGGTCAGGTTGACCGCGCTCTCCCAGCCCCAGTAGATGAAGACGGCGAGCAGGACGCCCGAGATGAGACTGGTGCTGTCCAGTCCGACCGGCGACAGCCAGCCCAGCTCCGGAGTGACGGCGCCCTCGGGCGCGTTGCCGCTCGCCAGCCGGACCAGGGCCACCACGACGAAGATCAGCAAGATCGCCACCTGGGCCAGTACCATCACCCGCTGCACCTTCGCCGACAACTCGGTGCCGATCACGCAGAGCCAGGTCATCACCAAGATGATCACCACGGCGAAGATCACCACGGCGGGCCGGGACTCTGACAGCGTCGTCAAACCGAACAGCTCGAACGTGTACAGCGCCGCCACATCCGCCAGGGATCCGATCACCAGCACGCCGGTGGTGAAGACGGCCCAGCCGCCCAGCCAGCCAAGGGTCGGCCCCATCGCCCGGGTGACCCAGGAGAAGGTCGTCCCACAGTCCTGGTCGGCGTGGTTCATGTAGAAGAACGCGCCGGCGATCAAGAAGATCGGAACGAATGAGACGAGCATGATTGCCGGCGCCTGCGTGCCGGCGATGGCCACCAGCGATCCGAGCACCGCGGCCAGTGAGTAGGCCGGTGCGGTCGAGTCCAGGCCGATGGCCAGGCCGTCCCAGAATCCGATGGCATTCGGCTTGAGGCCCTTGTCAACGTGTCCGGCGGGACCTGCCTGACCTGGTGTCACGGTCGGTTCACTTTTGGCCATCTAGATCCCAGCCCTCCCCCGACGACGGATTTCGTAGCATTCTTACTCCAATACAATTCTTTCGCAAGAGGAACGGCATTTTCAGCACTGTTTCGCTTGTGTTTCGATCGAGCCCCGTACGAGAATGACGCGCATGGCTACCTCGGATCAGGTCACGGATCGCAATGCCCGGCCGGGCTTGGAGCCCGAGGCCTACGCGGCGCTGCAGAAGGGGGCCCGCGACCACCTGTGGATGCATTTCACCCGGATGTCGGCCTACGCGGATCAGGACGTACCGATCATCGTGCGTGGCGAGGGCGCCTACATCTGGGATGCCCAGGGTCGGCGCTACCTGGACGCCTTGGCCGGGTTGTTCGTCAGCCAGCTCGGACACGGCCGTCGCGAACTGGTCGAAGCGGGAGCCAAGCAGGCCGGGGAACTGGCGTTCTTCCCGCTCTGGTCTTACGCCCACCCGAGCGCGATCCAGTTGGCCGAGCGGTTGGCCACCATGACCCCGGGTGACCTCAACCGGATCTTCTTCACCAGCGGCGGCGGCGAGGCGGTCGAATCGGCCTGGAAGCTGGCCAAGAACTACTACAAACTTGTCGGTAAACCGTTGAAGCACAAGGTGATCAGTCGGGCGGTCGCCTACCACGGCACCACTCAGGGAGCCTTGTCGATCACCGGCCTCCCGGCGCTCAAGGCGGTCTTCGAACCCCTGGTGCCTTCCACCTTCCGGGTGCCCAACACGAACTTCTATCGGGCGCCCGAACAGTTCCAGACGGGGAACCCGGGCGATCGTGAGGCCTTCGGGACGTGGGCCGCGGACCAGATCGCGGTCGCCATCGAACAGGAGGGGCCGGACACCGTGGCGGCGGTGTTCCTGGAGCCGGTGCAGAACGCCGGCGGCTGCTTCCCGCCCCCTCCCGGCTACTTCGCCCGGGTCCGGGAGATCTGCGACGCCTACGACGTGCTGCTCGTCAGCGACGAGGTCATCTGCGCGTTCGGTCGGCTCGGGCACATGTTCGGCGGGGAGCGCTACGGTTACGTGCCCGACATCATCACCTGCGCCAAGGGGTTGACGTCCGGCTATTCCCCGCTCGGCGCGATGATCGCCAGCGACCGGCTGATGGAGCCGTTCCTGCACGGCACCGAGACGTTCCTGCACGGCTACACCTTCGGCGGGCACCCGGTGTCGACCGCGGTCGCGATGGCCAACCTGGACGTCTTCGAGCGGGACCACGTCAACGAACATGTGCGAGCCAACGAGGGCGCCTTTCGAGCCACGCTGGAGAAACTGCTGGATCTGCCGATCGTCGGCGACGTCCGCGGCGACGGCTACTTCTACGGCATCGAGTTGGTCAAGGACGCCGAGACCAAATCCACCTTCGATGCCGACGAATCCGAGCGCCTGCTCCGCGGCTTCTTGTCCAAGGCCCTGTACGACGCCGGGTTGTACTGCCGCGCCGACGACCGTGGCGACCCCGTCATCCAGCTCTCCCCGCCGCTGATCTGCGAGCAGTCCCACTTCGACGAGATGGAGGCCGCGCTTCGCTCGGTGCTGACCGAAGCACAGCAGCTCCTTTGACCGTGTTGAACGAGACGCTCCGCTCATGACCGTGTCGGGCGCGGCCCTGGACGAGATCAACAAGGCGATCATCGCGCAGCTGCAGGCCGACGGGCGCCGTTCGTACGCGGCGATCGCCGGCACGGTCGGGCTCTCCGAGGCGGCGGTTCGGCAACGGGTGCAGCGGCTGATCGACGCCGGCGTCATGCAGGTGGTCGCGGTGACCGATCCGATGCAGCTGGGGTTCGCCCGGCAGGCCATGATCGGCATTCGGGTGCGCGGCTCCATCGAACCCGTGGCTGACCGACTGGCCGCCCTGGAGGAGATCGACTATCTGGTCATCACCGCCGGGCACTACGACATCTTGGCCGAAGTGGTCTGCGAGAGCGACGAACACCTGCTGGAGGTGCTGAGCGCGAGGATCCGCAGGTTGGAAGGGGTCGAGTCCACCGACACCTTCGTTTACCTCAAACTCCGCAAACAGACCTACTCCTGGGGAGTCCGTTAGGGCTCCAACGCGGCCAGCAGCCGGCGCAGATGCCTAGCCTCCACGTCATTGCCGCATCGTCGGAGCGCCTCGCGGTAGGCCTGGCGCGCCTCGTCGACCAGGCCCAGGTCGGACAGCAGCCGGGCCCGAACCGCCGGCAGCCGGTGACTGCGCGGCAGCTCAGCGTCCAGGCCCTCGAGCAGAGTCAGGCCCGCCGCCGGGCCATCCGCCTCGGCCACCGCGACCGCGCGGTTGAGTCGCACCACCGGGGAACCGGTCAACTGCTCCAGTTCCGCGTAGAGGTGGGCGATCTGGCCCCATCGGGTGGCCTGCGCAACGGGCGCCGTCGCGTGTTCGGCGGCGATCAACGCCTGCAGCCGGTATTCGTCGTGCTCTCCGGCTGGCAGGCCCTCGAGCAGGTTCAGCCCCTCGCTGATCTCGTCGTACCGCCAGCGCGAGCGGTCCTGTTCCGGCAGCAGGACCAGCTGGCCGGACTCGTCCGTGCGGGCGTCGCGACGGGAGTGCTGCAACAGCATCAAGGCGAGCAGCGCGTCCAACTCGGGCCGCGGAAGCAGCCCGCGCAGAAGGCGGGCGAGCCGAATCGCCTCCCCCGCCAACTCGACGCGGGTGGCGTCGGATCCGGACGTGGGCGCGTACCCAGCGGTGAACGCGAGATAGATCACCGACATCACCGCCGCCAGCCGGTCCGCCAACGCCGGGCTCTCGGGCACCACGAACGGCACACCGGCGACGGTGAGCTTCCGTTTGGCCCGGGTCAGCCGGGCCGCCATGGTCGATTCCGGGACGAGGAACAGGCGCGCGATGTCTGCCGTGGGGACGCCGAGCACCAGCCGGAGAGTCAACGCGCAGGCCGATTCGCCGGCCAGCGACGGATGGGCACACAGGAAGATCAGTCGCAGTCGTTCGTCGCTCACCTGTCCTCCTGTGGCTCCCCGGGTGTCGACCAGGTATTGCTGGGCGTCAGCCTGTATCTCCGCGTCGACGATCAGTAGCGGCTCCTTGCGGACCGCGACCGCCTCGGCCCGCAGCCGATCGATGATCTTGCGCCGGGCCGCGGTCAGTAGCCAGGCGCTCGGGTTGGCGGGCTCGTCGGCGGGCCAGCGCTCGGCCGCGGCGGCGAAGGCTTCGGCCAACCCGTCCTCAGCCAGGTCCAGCCGCCGGAACTGGGCCACCAGCAGGGCGAGCAGCCGCCCCCAGTCCTCGCGGAACGTCGCCTCGAGCCCCTCGGCCGACCCACTCCGAGTGCGGGTCACGTGGCGGGCGGATCCACGACCGGTCGGATCTCCACGGAGTACCACGACGGCAGCAACGCGCACAGCTCCGTCATCGCATCCAGATCGGCCATCTCGATGAGGTAGAAGCCACCCAGGTGCTCCACGCTCTCGGCGTACGGGCCATCGGTGAGCACGATCTGACCATCAGCCTTACCGGCGACGTGACGCAGTGTGGTGGCGGTCGCCGAGTCGCCCAACGCCTCCCCGGCCAGGATGGTCCCGCGCTCACTCGCGGCCTGGGAAAAGGCGTCGTGGTCAGCCATCTCCGCCCGGACTTCGGCTTCCGACATCTGTGACTCAACGCTCTCGTCCCCGGCCAGCAGGACCAGATACTTCACGAGCTCGGCGGCGGGACGCAGGCCCGGATCTCGATCGGATCCCCCTCGGAGATGATCCCGCAAATCTTCGCCAGATCGTCCAGGTCGTCGGACTCGACGAGGTAGAAGCCGCTCAGCTGTTCCACGGTCTCCGCGTACGGCCCTTCCGTCACCATCACGTTCTCCGAAGTCCCTCGTACGGTCCTGGCCTGCGAGGAGTGCACCAACTCGGCGCCCCCGACGACTTTGTGGCCGCGCTGCTCGAGGGTCTGGGAGAACTGGTCGTGCAGCCCGTACATCCGGGCCCGCTCGTCGGCGTCGGCGGCCGCCCAGACTGCCTCGTCGCCCGGCAGCAGGATCGCGTAGGTCGTCATCGTGTCTCCTCTCGTGAGGAACGCTAGCCGTTCCCTCACCACCATGACGGCTGAAGGACACCGGAATCGACAGCCATGCGGTCGATATGCCCCGGAGGCCCGGTAACGCCGGTCGGTAATGTGGCGGGGGATCGGCCGTCGAGGAGGAGGTTTGCCCATGAGCGAAGAGGCCCAGAGCGAAGAAGCCTTGGACAATCTGTCGCACGAGGACCGGCGCTTTCCCCCTCCGGACGCACTCGTGGCCACGGCCAACGTCACCGAGCAGACCTATGAGGACGCCGCGGCCGACGTGGACAAGTTCTGGGCCGCTCAGGCCGAGCGGATCTCCTGGGGCCAGGAGCCGGCCGAGGTCGTGGACTGGTCCAATCCTCCGTTCGCGAAGTGGTACGCCGACGGCACCCTCAACGCGGCGTACAACTGCTGCGACCGGCACGTCGAGGCGGGGAACGGCGATCGGGTGGCCTTCCACTTCGAGGGGGAGCCGGGCGACACCCGGGTGATCACCTATGCCCAGCTGACCGACGAGGTCAAGCGGACGGCCAACGCCCTGGTCGAACTCGGCGTGCAGCGGGGCGATCGGGTCGCGATCTACCTGCCGATGATCCCCGAGGCGGTCGTTGCCATGCTGGCCTGCGCCCGGATCGGCGCACCGCACACCGTCATCTTCGGGGGCTTCTCGGCCGACGCGCTGTCCTCCCGCATCCTCGATTGCGGGGTCGAGGTGGTGATCACCGCCGACGGCGGCTTCCGCAAGGGCTCGCCCTCCGCCCTGAAGCCGGCGGTCGACGAGGCTCTGCTCAAGTGCCCGGACGTACGCGCCGTGCTGATCGTCCAGCGAACCAAGCAGGACACCGAGATGCAGCCGGACCGCGACCACTGGTGGCACGAGATCGTCGACCGGCAGCCGGCCGAGCACGCGTACGAGAACTTCCCGGCCGAGCATCCGCTCTACATCATGTACACCTCCGGCAGCACCGGGAAGCCGAAGGGCATCCTGCACACCACCGGCGGCTACCTGGTCGGCACCGCCTACACCCACTGGGCCACCTTCGACCTCAAGCCCGAGACCGACATCTTCTGGACCGCGGCCGACATCGGCTGGGTGACCGGGCACTCCTACCTCGTCTACGGTCCGCTGGCCAACGGCGCCACCAGCGTGATGTACGAGGGCACCCCGGACACCCCGCACAAGGGCCGCTGGTGGGAAGTCATCGACAAATACCGGGTGACCATCCTCTACTGCGCACCCACGGCGATCCGGACGTTCATGAAGTGGGGCGCCGAGATCCCCGGCCAGTTCGACCTGTCCTCGCTGCGCATCCTCGGCTCCGTCGGCGAGCCGATCAACCCGGAGGCGTACGTCTGGTACCGGCACCACATCGGCGGCGATCGGACGCCCGTGGTGGACACCTGGTGGCAGACCGAGACCGGGATGCACATGATCTCCCCGATGCCGGGGGTCACCGAGGGGAAGCCGGGTGCGGCGATGAGGGCCGTGCCGGGCGTCACCGTCGACGTGGTAAACGGCGAGGCGGAGCCGGTGCCCAACGGGCACGGCGGTTATCTGGTGATCACGAAACCGTGGCCGGCCATGCTCCGCACCATCTGGGGCGATGATCAACGCTTCATCGACACCTACTGGTCCCGGTTCGAGGGTCTGTACTTCGCCGGCGACGGAGCCAAGAAGGACGAGGACGGCGACCTCTGGTTGCTCGGCCGGGTCGACGACGTGATGAACGTCTCCGGCCACCGGATGTCGACCACCGAGATCGAATCGGCGCTCGTCTCCCACGAGAAGGTGGCCGAGGCGGCCGTGGTCGGGGCCACCGACGAGACCACCGGCCAGGCCATCGTGGCGTTCGTGATCTTGCGGGCCAGTGCTGTCAGGGAGGGGGCCGGCGACGGTGGCCCGGATGTGGTCCAGGAACTCCGTACCCATGTGGCCAAGGAGATCGGCGCCATTGCGCGGCCTCGGCAGATCATGGTCGTCGAAGAGCTGCCCAAGACCCGCTCGGGCAAGATCATGCGCCGGTTGCTGCGTGACATCGCCGAGAAGAGGGAGCTCGGCGACGTGACGACCCTGACCGACTCCACGGTGATGGACATCATCAAACAGAACCTGAGCAAGCCGAGTGCCGCCGCCGAGGACTGATCGGGGAGCCACATAGCCGGCGAGCTGCCCCGGCGGCTGTTTGCGCGCTTCGTCAGCAACCGCGACGCCCGGGCGGTCGCCGACGTCCTGCGGCTGGAAACCGTCGGCGGCACGCTGATGCTGCTGGCCGCCGTGGCGGCGGTGATCTGGGCCAACGTGTCGGCCAGCAGCTACGAGGCGGTCCGCACCGTGTACCTGGGCCCGCTGACCCTCGAGCACTGGGCCGCCGACGGACTGCTGACGATCTTCTTCTTCGTCGCCGGTCTGGAGCTCAAGCGGGAGCTGACCGTCGGATCGCTGTCCCGGCCGCGCGAGGCGCTGCTGCCGATCGTCGCCGCCCTGTCCGGAATGATCATCCCGGCGCTGATCTACCTGATCATCAACGTCACCCTGCCGGGCGGCCAGCCACGGGGCTGGGCGATCCCGATGGCCACCGACATCGCCTTCGCCCTGGCGATCCTGGCCGTGGTCGGCTCCCAGCTGCCGACGAGCCTGCGCGCCTTTCTGTTGACCTTGGCCATCGTCGACGACCTCGGCGCCATCCTGATCATCGCCACCGTCTTCACCGATGATCTTCGGCTGCTGTGGTTGCTGGCGGCAACGGCCACCGCCGCGCTCTGGTGGTTGATGCAATGGCGCCGGATCTCCGGCTGGTTCCTCTACCTGCCGCTCGGTGTCGCCTGCTGGTGGTTCGTCTGGCAGAGCGGTGTGCATCCGACGATTGCCGGTGTCGCGTTGGGTCTGTTGACCCGGTCCTCGGACACCGATCCGCAGGCACCGGTCGACCGCTGGGAGCACCTGTGGCGACCGATCTCGGCCGGGTTCGCCGTACCCGTGTTCGCACTGCTGGCCGCCGGGGTGTCGCTGGCGCCGGCCACCCTGGCCGCCCTGGCTACCGATCCGGTGGCGCTCGGCATCGCCGCGGGCCTGGTGCTCGGGAAGACGATCGGGGTCTTCGGCGGCTCGTACCTCACCGCCCGCTTCACCCGGGCCGAACTCGCACCAGACCTGCGCTGGCGGGAAGTCGCGGCGGTCTCGGTGCTCGGTGGCGTCGGTTTCACGGTCGCGTTGCTGATCTCGGAGCTGGCGTTCGAGGACTCAGCGCAACTTCAGGAGACCGGCAAGGCCGCCGTGCTGCTCGCGTCGTTGCTGGCCGCCGTGCTCGCCGCCCTGATGCTGCGCCGTCGCAGCATGGCCCGCAGCCGGGCTGGGTCGGGGCGGGAGTAACCCAACCTCGGGCGTCGGCGACGAGACGTATCGTGCCTTTCGTGATCCAGACGCCGGCGACCGTGCGCCGCACGTACTACGGATTGACGGCCGGTACGACTTTCGCCGCCTCGCTGATCTGGGGCATCAACACGATCTTCCTGCTCGACGCGGGCCTGACCAACCTGGAGGCCTTCACGGCCAACGCCTTCTACACCGCCGGAATGGTGCTGTTCGAGATCCCGACCGGGATCGTGGCCGACTCCTGGGGTCGGCGAGCATCCTTCCTGCTCGGCACCGTGACGCTGGCGGTGACCACCGGTCTCTACGTCTGGCTGTGGCAGATTCGGGCCGACTTCTTCTGGTGGGCGATCGTCTCGGCACTGCTCGGGCTCGGGTTCACGTTCTTCTCCGGTGCGGTCGAGGCCTGGCTGGTCGACGCGCTGACGGCGACGGGATTCCGGGGTCGGCTGGACGACGTCCTCGCCCGCGGCCAGGTGGTGTCCGGCACCATGATGCTGATCGGCTCGGTGGCGGGCGGCTTCCTGGCCCAGCTGACCAATCTCGGCGTGACCTACGTCGCTCGTGCGGGTGTGCTCATCGTGGTCTTCGTGCTCGCCATGATCTTCATGCGCGACCTCGGCTTCACCCCGGACCGGGGGCGCGGAGTGCGCGGTGAACTCCAGCACATCGTCGGTCAGTCCGTGGAGCACGGCCTCAAGGTCCCGGCGATCCGCGCCACCATGCTGTCGGGATTCTTCCTCGGTGGCGTGGGGCTCTACGTGTTCTACGCGCTGCAGCCCTATCTGTTGGTGCTGTGGGGTGACCCGCGGGCGTACGGGATCGCCGGTCTGGTGGCCGCCGTGGTGGCCGGCGCCCAGATCGTGGGCGGCATCCTCACGCCGGTGATCAGCCGGCTGTTCCGCCGCCGGACCTCGGCCCTGATTCTGCTGACCGCCAGCAGCATCCTCATGCTGGTCGTCATCGGTCTGGTCGCCAGCTTCTGGGTCGTGATGGCCGCCATCGTGGTGTGGGCCCTCAGCGACGCGGCCAGCGAGCCGATCCGGAAGACGTACCTGAACGGCATGATCCCCTCCCAGCAGCGCGCCACGATCTTGTCCTTCGACTCACTGATGAGCAGCGCGGGCGGGGTGGTGGCCCAGCCGGCGCTCAGCAAGAGCGCCGACGTGTGGGGCTATCCCGTCTCCTACCTGTTCTCCGCCGCCGGATCCGCGCTGGCCCTGCCGTTCCTGTGGCGGGCCAGACGACTCGCCGATGCTGCCGACACGGCGACCGGATCGGTCGGGGCACCTGGGTCTGAACCGGCACCTGACGAGCACGAACACCCGACCACCCCTGACCGGATCGCCGACCGATGAAAGGTCGGTCGCACAGCACCCATTAGGCTCACCCGAGACGAGAGGAGATCCAGATGGCGGACCGTCCAGTCGGCGAGATCATCCAGGGCATCACGGACGACGCCAAGCTGCTGGTCAACGACACCGTTGAACTGGCCAAGACCGAGCTCGTACCGTCGGCCAAGAACGCCGGCATCGGCGCGGGCCTGTTCGGGGCGGCCGGGTACTTCGGCATCAATGCGCTCACCCTGCTCTACATCGCCGCCGCCCTGGGCCTGGTGGCCCTGGGGGTCGCGCCCTGGTTGGCGTTCGTGATCGTTGCCGCAGTGTTGTTGGTGGTGGCCGCCGTACTCGGGCTGATCGGCTACACGCGGGTGAAGAAGGTCAAGGCACCGGAGCGGACGATCGCCCAGGCTCAGGAGTCGGTGGCCGAGATCTCCGGCGCCATCAAGCGCGCCACCGCCGCCGCCCAGGCTCCCCAGATCGAGGGTCGGGTCGTCAACAGCAGAGCGTTGCCCTGAGCCTGCCTGCTCGCCGAACGTGGTAGTCAGGGCACCGCGCGGGCCGGTTCGTCAGCCTCGATCCGCTCCGTGGACAACAGCCGCCACCCGATCAGCAGCGCCACGGCGAAGGCCAGCGCGGCCATCCCGAAGCCAACGGCCATCGCCCCGGCGATCCGCTCGGCCGACGGACTCTGGGTGCCCGCACTCTCGATCCCCAGCACGACGGCGCTCACCACGGCCACTCCGACCGTTCCGCCGAGTTGCCGGATGGTCTGGATCAGGCCCGAGCCCTGGGCCCGCTCAGCCTGCGTGACCCGGCTCAGAGCGTCGGTGTTGGTCGGCGAGATGGTCAACCCCAGGCCGAATCCGGTCAAGATCATTCCCGGCAGCTGCCAGGGATAGGAAAGGGTCGGCAAGGCGGCCGTCCAGGCGATCAACCCCACCGTGCAGATCGAGAGCCCGATCAGCACGGGACGGCGCACACCGTAGCGGTCGAACCAGCGCCCACCGATCTGCGCCGCCACCGTGAGGGGCAAGATCACCGGCAGAATACCCAGTCCGGTCATGATCGGGGAGAGGCCGAGAACGTCTTGGAGATAGAGCGAATTGAACAAGACCACCGGCAGCAGCCCGAACTGGACCAGGCCCATCACGACGTTGTCGGCCAGGAAGGCCGGCCGGCTCAATAGCCGTACGTTGACCAGCGGTGACTCGGCGTCGATCTGCGCTCTGACGAACAGGCCGGCCAGCACCAGACCGACGATCAGTACCGACCACGTCAGGGGCGACGCCCACGACCAGCGGCTGGCTTCCTGAATGGCCAGCACGGTCAAGCCGACGCCGAGGACCAACAACACGACGTCACGGCTCCGGATCGGCCCGCCCGGGGTCCGGACGTTGGCCGGCCGGGCGATCTGGACCAAGACCAACGCTGCGATCCCGACCGGCACATTCAGCCAGAACACCGCGCGCCAACTGACCGTCTGGGTCAGGAAACCGCCCAGCAATGGCCCCACGGCCAGGAAGATCTGACTGATGCCGGCGTAGATCGCCATCGCCCGGCCCCGCTCGGCGGCGGCAAAGGCCGCGATCACGATCGAAGCCGAGACGGGCATCATCAGCGCCGCCCCAGCTCCCTGCAGCGCCCGGAAGGCGATGATCACGAATTCGCCCCAGCTGCCCGCCGGGGCCAGCCCGCAACCCACCGAGGCCAAGAAGAAGATCAGCACGCCGATCCGGAAGGTCGTCACGCCGCCGAAGCGGTCGCCGAGCCGGCCACCCAGGGCGACGATGGGCGCCGGTCGGGCTCAGCGAAAGGTCGCTGCTCATGGCCGGCAGCGCCACGCTGACCACGGTCTGGTCGAGCATGATCATCGCCAGCGAGCCGGTCATCGAGACCAGGACCAACCACCGATTGCCGACCACGGTTCAGGCCAGACGGTAGATGCGGGACTCCCAGGGCTGGAGCAGGCCAGGATCCCCGTGGCGGTGGGTGGCCAACAGCACATCGGCCCCGGTGAGGTCCGGCAACCCCCCGTCCGGTACGGCGACGGGCTCGGAGGAGACGTTGGCCAACACCAGCAGGGCCCGCCTGTTCAGCGTGCGGGTGAAGGCCCAGATCTGCGGATGCTCGGGCAGGAGCAGCGTGAACAACCCGTCGACCACCACCGGGTCGTCGTGCCGCAGCCGGATCAGAGACCGGAAGTGTTCGAGAACAGAATCCGGGTCCGCCACGGCGGCGGCCGCATTGATTGTCACGTAGTTGGGATTCACCGGCAGCCACGGGATGCCGGAACTGAAACCGGCATGGGTGGTGTCGTCCCAGTGCATCGGCGTTCGGGCGTTGTCCCGGCTCTTGGTGCCGAGAGACAACAGCACCGCCTCGGCCTCCATCCCGAGACTGAGCGCGTCGGCGTGATAGTTCACCGACTCCAGGTCCTGGTACTGGCCGATGTCGTTGAAGTACGTGTTCGTCATCCCGAGCTCTTCACCCTGGTACACGTACGGGGTCCCGCGGTGCAGGTGCAGCACCGTGGCCAACGTCTTGGCTGAGGCCACCCGATAGGCCGGACGGTCGTCACCGAAGCGCGACACCGCCCGCGGTTGATCATGGTTGTCCCAGTAGAGGGAGTTCCAGCCCACGTCGGCCAGCCCGTCCTGCCAGGCGGCCAGATTGGCCTTGAGGACGGGCAACGGCAGGTCGGCCAGGTCCCACTTCGAGCCGCCGGGGACCTGATCGAGACTGACGTGCTCGAAGGTGAAGACCATGTTCAGTTCGTGCCGCTCCGGGTCCGTGGCCCGGACCGCCGTCTCGATGGAGGACCCCGGCATCTCCCCCACGGTGAGCAGGCGAAGCCGGTCCAATCCCACCTCGGCGTTCATCTCGGCCAGGAATTCGTCCAGCCGGGCGCCGTTGGCCACGGCGGCGAACGCGCTGAAGTACTTCTGGTCGGATGGCGGTTCGCCGTCGCTGAGCTCGGACGGCTTGGAGATCAGGTTGATCACGTCCATCCGGAAGCCGTCGACGCCGCGGTCGACCCACCAACCCATCATGGCGTAGATCGCCTGTCGGACCGCCGGGTTCTCCCAGTTCAGATCCGGCTGCTTGGCCGAGAACATGTGCAGGAAGTATTCGCCGCTGCGCTCGTCGTACTGCCAGGCCGAACCGGAGAAGGCCGAGCCCCAGTTGGTCGGTTCGGCACCGTCGGTGCCCGGCTGGCGTCCAGCCCGCGCCGGACGCCACCAGTACCAGTCCCGTTTCGGAGAGGCCGGGTCCCGCGATTCGACGAACCACGGATGCTCGTCGGAGGTGTGGTTGACGACCAGGTCCATCACCAACTTGATGCCGCGTTCGTGCAACCCCGCGATCAGCTCGTCCAACTCCTCGAGCGTCCCGAAGGTCGGATCGACGTCCTGGTAGTCGCTGATGTCGTAACCGTTGTCGTCCATCGGCGACCGGTACACCGGCGACAGCCAGACGACATCCACCCCGAGGTGGGCCAGATAGTCCAGCCGTGCGCTGATGCCGACCAGATCCCCCATGCCGTCACCGTTACTGTCCGCGAACGACCGCGGATAGATCTGGTAGACGACCGCCGACTTCCACCAGCCATCGGGCCGCCGGTCGGGCATCGCGGTCCGTGGGACGGCGGGTCCGGTCACGGCTCCGACCCTTCCACAACGATTCCGAGTTCCGCGGCCAGAGATTCGAGTTCGGCTTCGACGTTCGCCCGGGCTCGGTCATTGAGGGCCCGACCCTTGGCCGTACGGAAGATCTCCCGCTGGTTCAACCGGGACAGCACCTCGAAGCGGCCGGCGGCGAAGCTCACCCGGGGCAGGAACGAGTACTCCTCGGTGACCGCGGCAACGTAGCCGGCGTACTCCTCCGGCGTTCCCGCCAGGACGGCCAGATCGGCATCGCACAGCAGTTCACCCTCCGGATCGCGGGCACCGGGCGCATGGGTGGCGGTGAGCCGGACCAGCCGAGCCACCTCGTTCATGTCCTCCTGCTCCAGACCGGCCCGACTCAGCTCGCGGCGGGCCAGCCGCGCCGACGCCTCCTCGTTGGTCACCTGATCCGGCGGAAGGGCGTAGACGGCGTCGTGGAAGAAGGCAGCCAACCGGACCAGGAACAGGTCGTGATCACCGGCGAGGCGATCGATCCAGCCGAGTACGGCGGCCAGATGCCGGGTGTCGTGGTAACGCCGCTGCGGTTCGGCGTAGCGCTCGATGACCTGCCGGCCCTGCTCGGGCTGATCCGGGAGACACTCCGCCCAGACGGCGAGCAGACCTGCGGCCTCGGCGGATGCTTCGGCCGGGGATTCAGTGGGCATCGTGGCCTCCGGTGCTGGCGCGGTCGGTCAGGTAACGCTCGGGGATCTCGAGCACTCGGCTCCGGTCCCAGGGTTGTTGCCATCCGGCGAGATCGAGAACACCGTCCACCAGGTGGGCGGTCAGACCCCAGATCACATGACCTGCCGCCTCGAACGCGGGTCCGGTGTAGCCGGACGGATGGTGCACGAGAGCCCGATGGTCAGGCCGGGTCAGTTCGGCCACGCTCACCATCTCCACGGAAGCGACCTCGCGGGGGTCGGCCACCCCCACCGGGCTGACGGTGTGCCACCAGCCCACGACCGCCGTGACGTCGAAGCCGCTGACCGAGACGTGCGCAGGCGGCAACGAGCCCAACACCTCGATCCCCCCGGAATCGACGCCGGTCTCCTCGTGCGCCTCGCGCAGGGCCGTCGTGGCCAGATCATCGTCGCCCCGATCGCGGGCCCCACCGGGGAAGGCGATCTGTCCCGCGTGCATCCGCAGCGTGCTGGCTCGCTCGACGAACAAGATCTCGGGACCGTCGGCCCCGGTGCCGATCAAGATCAACACCGCCGCCGGGCGGGCCCCCCGGGCCGGACGGAGTGCGTCGGTCCGCTGCCGTCCCCTGGCCCGGGCCAGGGCGGCGGCCAGGGGCCGTACCCAGTCCGGGTCACTCACCGGTCGACCCCGAGATGTTGCTGCAGCAGCGTGGTGATCTCCCCGGTCGAACCGAAAGGACCGGAGTGCCGAAAGGCGATCTCGCCGTCGGCCCGAACGAAAAGCGTCTGCGGCGGACCGGCGATCTGCAGCGGCGACCGCAGGCTCAGGTCCGGATCGGCGAGTTGCGGGTACTTCCACTTCACGAGCTCGGCGAACTCGATGGCGTAGTCGGGGCGGGGATCGGAGTAGTCGATCCCCATGATCATCAGCTCATCCGGGTCGGCGATCCGGGCTGTCTCGGCCAGGAACCGGGACTCGGCCCGGCACGGCTCGCACCACTGCGCCCAGATGTTGATCATCATCGGACGACCACGCAATCCGGCCAGCCGGACGTCCCGGCCGCCGCCCAGGCAGGGCAGGGTGACGTCCGGCAGCCCCCCGTCGACCGGCGCGACCGAGGCGTCGGACACGGGACAGTCCTCGATCCCGGCCGCCTTCTTCTGTGCCGCCAGCTCGGCCGTCGAGCTGATCGGCGGCGGCGTGGGCGGGGCCGGGGGAACCGCGGGCGCCGGCGTGCAGCTCGCTAGCAGCAGGCCCGCGAGAAGTACGGCCAGGAGCGCACCTTTCGACAAACTCAGGGCACCGGTCATCCGCGGGGCTCGCGGACCAACTTCTCGGCCTTCACCGGGTTGGTCTCGCCCTCTCCGTACGACGGGCACCACTGGGCGACCGGACACGCACCGCAGGCCGGGTTACGCGCATGGCAGCGGCGTCGTCCGTGCCAGATCACGTGGTGGCTCAACATTGTCCAGTCGCGCTTCTCGAACAGCGTGCCGACCTCGAACTCCACCAGATCGGGCTCGGTCGCGGTGGTCCATCCGAAGCGGCGAACCAGCCGGCCGAAGTGGGTGTCGACGGTGATGCCCGGAACACCGAACGCGTTGCCCAAGACGACGTTGGCCGTCTTCCGACCCACCCCGGGAAGGGTCACCAGGTCGACGAGCCGATTCGGGACCTCGCCGTCGAAGCGCTCGACCAGGGCGGCACCGAGCTTGATCAACGTGTCCGTCTTGGCCCGGAAGAATCCGGTCGGGGTGATCATGACCTCGAGCTCGGCGCGGTCCGCCGCTGCGTAGGCAGCCGGATCCGGATAGCGCGCGAACAGCGAGACGGTGACCAGATTGACCCGCTTGTCGGTGGTTTGGGCGGACAGGATGGTGGCGACCAGCAGCTGCAGCGGCGTCTCGAAGTCCAACTCTGCGCGCGCCTGTGGGTAGGTCGCCGCCAGGGTGCGGTTGATGGCGCGGGCGCGTCGCACCAAGGCCGTCCGCGACCGGTCGTACGGAGTGGGTGGATCGGTCGGCGCCACCAGCGCTTTCCGGGCCGTCGAGGAAGCAGGTGCGCGAGCGGCCATGGCTGGCAGCCTACGTCGTGGCCGCGCTGGAGGGTCGCGGTCACCTGCCGCTCAGGTTCATTCGACGGTAGCCTTACCCAGGTTGCCCAAGTCGAGCTCGGGAGGTCGTGTGGATCCGGAGGTGTTGAAGAAAGCGCCACTCTTCGCCGGCCTGGAGGACGAGGCGGCGACCGCGCTGGGCGACGCGATGGGCACCATCAAGTTGACCCGCGGCGAGGTGCTCTTCCACGAGGGTGACGCCGAGGACCGGCTGTACGTGGTGATCAGCGGCAAGATCAAACTCGGTCGCAGCGGATCGGCCGGTCGGGAGAACCTGCTGGCCATCCTCGGCCCCGGACAGATGTTCGGCGAGCTGTCGCTGTTCGATCCTGGGCCGCGGTCGACCACCGCCACCGCGGTCACTGCCTGCGAGCTGCGGACGCTGGAGCACGACGAGTTGATGAGCTGGCTGACCGGTCGGCCGGAGGTGGCGCGCGGACTGCTCGCTCAGCTGGCGGCCCGCCTGCGACGGGCCAACGACGTGGTGGCCGATCTGGTCTTCTCCGACGTCCCGGGCCGGGTCGCCAAGCAATTGCTCGAGCTGGCTCGCCGTTTCGGTGACCGCCGCGAGGACGGGATCCACGTCCACCACGATCTGACCCAGGAGGAACTGGCGCAGTTGGTCGGGGCCTCCCGCGAGACGGTCAACAAGGCGCTGGCCGATTTTGCCGCTCGCGGCTGGATCCGGCTGGAGCCCCGCTCCGTCACGATCCTCGACGTCGAACGCGTCGAGCGCCGGGCTCGGTGATCCCTCGTTCTGTGGGCGTCGTCCCGGCCCACTGAGTTCGGTCAGCTGCGGCCGAGGGTCACCTTGGCGGTCTGCGTCACGTCGCCGCGGAGGTAGGTCACGGTGATGGTGCTGCCGGGCGCGTAGTAGCGGGTGGCCGCGATCAGCCCGTCGGGCGTGGTGGTGGCGAAATCGTTGATCTTGGTCACGACGTCGCCGGTTTCGAGGCCGGCCCGGTCGGCGGCCCCGCCGGCGATGACCTCGTTCAGGGGAACCCCGCGGGTGCCCATGTCGGAGCTGGTCCCGTCCAGGTTGACGCCGAGGGTGGCCCGCGGCGAGTTCTTGGTCTTGATCAGATCGTCGGCCACCCGGGTGGCGACGTCGGCCGGGATGGCGAACCCGATCCCGATGTTGCCGGCCTGGCCACCTTCGGCGGTCCCCGTGCTGGCGATCGAAGAGTTGATGCCGACCACCGATCCGTTGAGGTCGACGAGCGGGCCGCCGGAGTTGCCCGGGTTGATGGCGGCGTCGGTCTGGACGGCGAGATAGACCGCGTCGTTGTTGCTGCCGGACCGCACCGGGCGGGCCGTGTTGGAGACGATGCCGCTGGTGACGGTGTCGGACAACCCGAGCGGGGCGCCGACCGCGACCACGGCCTGGCCGACCGTCACCGCCTCCGACTTGGCGAAGGTGGCGGCCTTCAGATTCGCGGCGGCCGGGACCTTGATCACGGCCAGATCGGTCGTCTCGGCGGTGCCCACGATGGTGGCTTCAGCCGTTGTCCCGTCGTCGAAGGTGACCTCGATGGTGCCCTGCTGGCCGGCCCCGGACACCACATGGTCGTTGGTGAGGATGTGGCCGTCGGTGTCCAGCACCACGCCGGTGCCGAGCCCGCCGCCCTGCCCCCCGCCCTGACCGGTCCGGACGGTGATAGTGACGACGGACGGGTCGATCTCGGCGGCCGCAGCGGCCACCGTCCCGTCGAGCTTGGGCGTGCTCGAGGCCGGAGTGCCGGTGACGCTGATCGGCGTCGTGTTCGGCAACTGGCCCGAGCTGATCAGCGCGTACGAGCCGACGCCCGCGCCGGCACCGATCACCGCCGACATCGACGCGGCCACGAGGAGCGTGCCGAGCCGGAAACGCGAGGGGCGGGTCGCCGTCGCGGTCGCCACCGCGCCTCCGGGGGCCAGCGGCGGTACCCCCGCGGGTGCCGGAAAGTCCGCCGGCCCGTACCCGGACAGGCGCTCGATCGGCACCGTTGGCTCCTGCGGACCGGAGTAACCGTAGAAGGGCGGAGTGTTCAGACCGGACGGCTGGCGTGGGTCGTGCGCTTGGCTCATGCTTCGAGAGTGCCGCCCGAATCTGTGCGTAACCTGTGTCGTTCGGATGAGGTTCCTGGGAGCTTGGAGCCGAGCCAGCTGCTCGAGTTCGTCGTCGTTGCTCGAGTTGCAACTCGCGCAGGAACCTGCAACTCGAGCAGCTGGGGGCAGGGGCGGCGAGGGCCTCAGCCGTGCGTTTCCAGATAACGCAACTGCGCGCGCACCGACTGTTCCGCCGCCGGCCAGAGCGCCCGATCGACGTCGGTGTAGACCCTCGCCACCACCTCGCCGGCGGTGCGCGCACCCCGCCGTACGGTTTCCCGGACCTGCTCCAGGCGTTCGATCCGGTGTGCGAGGTAGCCATCCAGCACCTCGGTGGGCCGGTCGATCACCGGTCCGTGCCCGGGCAACAGCCTGGAGACCCCGCGGCTCCGGACCAGCTCCCGCATCTTCTCGAGCGAGGCCAGGTACGCCGCCAGGTCACCGTCCGGTTCGGCGATCACCGACGTGCCGCGGCCGAGAACGGTGTCACCGGTCAGCAGTTCCGGAGGGCCGCTGGGCCCGGTGAGCAGCAGGCAGACGGAGTCGTCGGTGTGTCCGGGAGTGGACAGCACGCCCAGCACCTGGGATCCGATCTCCAGCCGATCCCCGTCCGCGAGGCCGTCCGCCCCGGTCCGGAAGGCCGGGTCGGCGGCTCGTACGCCGCAGTCGGCCCGGGTGGCCAGCCGGGCCGCACCGGCCGAGTGGTCAGCGTGCCGGTGCGTGAGCAGGATGACCGCAATCCGACCTCCGGCCGCCGCCAGCACGGCGTCAAGGTGAGCTGGTTCATCCGGTCCGGGATCGATCACCACCGGAGCCGTCGCGGCGGGGTCGCCGACGATCCAAGTGTTCGTACCGTCCAGGGTCATCGGGCCCGAATTCGGGGCCAGCACGCACCGGAGATCGCCCTCCCGCCCCGAGCTCACTGCGCGTCCCCCGGCCCCGGATAGTGGAATCGCCAGCCGTCGCGGGTACGCACCAGGGTCGGCAGGATCGGGGTGACGATCCGGCCTTCGGCGGCCGCGAACACCGCCGCCAGCGTTGCCAGTTCGACCAGTTCGACCAGGATCGACAGGGTCGGCGGGAGCAGCGCGATCGTCCCGTCGCGAGCGGCGGTCAAGGCGGCGTCCGGCGTGGACCAGTCGGCCCGGTCCGTCTCGCCCGAGATGTCGGCGGCCTCCTGCTCGGCCGGCAGGGCCGCCACGAAGAACCTGGTCCGGTAGCGGCGCGGCTCCAATTCCGGGGTCGTCCACTCGGCCCAGTCGCGCAGTTCGGCCGCGGCCAGCACCACCCCGGTCTCCTCGGCGGTCTCCCGGACGGCGCAGGCCCGCCACGGGTCGGCCGCCTCCCGATCGACCGGATCCATCCGACCACCTGGGAAGACGACCATCGACGCTGCGAACGCCATCCGGGCGTGCCGATGCAGCAGGTAGGTCTCCAGAACACCCGCGGAGTCACGGAGCAGGACCACACTGGCGGCGGCCGCTGCCTCGGCCGTCGGCCCACCCGCTGACCACGACTCCGCCCGCCCGGCCAAGGCTGCCGGCACGGCCGGTGTGATGCGGCGCAGCACCTCGGCGGAGTCGGTGGGCATCGGCGCAGACCGAAGCGCTCAGAGGGGCTGGATGCGTGGCGGGACCGTGATGGCGGCGATCAACTCCACCTCGACCGGCGCGTCCATCGGCAGCACCGCCGTGCCCACGGCACTGCGCGCGTGTCGGCCGGCGGAGCCGAAGACCTCGCCGAGCAGCTCGCTCGCCCCGTTGGCGACCTGGGCCTGCGCGGTGAAGTCGGGCGTACTGGCCACGAAGACCGTGACCTTCACGACCCGCTCGATCTCGTCCACCCCGCCGGCCGCGGCGGCGACCGCGGCCATTGCGTTCAAGGCTGCCAGCCGGGCACACTCGGCCCCCGTCCCCACCGAGACCTCGCCGCCGACCTTGCCGGTGGCCATCAGTTCGCCGCTCCGGGAGGGTAACTGGCCCGAGGTGTAGACAAGTCCCCCGTGGCTCACCGCGGGAACGTAGGCCGCCAAGGGCTCCGGCACGGCGGGCAGACTCAGGCCCAGCTCCGCCAGCCGCTCGGACGGCCGGCTCGCGCTCATTCTAACTTTCCTTGATGAGCGGCCGCTTCAGGTAGGCGACCAGATTCTCCGGATTGAGACCCGGGACAACCTGCACCAACTCCCAGCCGTCGGCACCCCAGTTGTCGAGGATCTGCTTGGTCGCGTGCACGAGCAGCGGAACGGTCACGTATTCCCACTTGGTCATAGCTGAACTGTAGTGACGACCCGAGCCGCCCCTGAACGTCTAGCGGCAGAGGCAGAACGGATGCCCGCTGGGGTCGGTGTAGACGACGAACGATTCGCCGCCCGCGTTGCGCACCCGCGTCGCGCCGAGTGACTCCGCGTAGGCGCCGGCCGCCTCGAGATCGCTCACCCGGAGATCGAGGTGATACTGCTGCGGCACGTCCGCCGACGGCCAGGTCGGTCGCCGGTGGTTGATGGCTAGCTGGAAGGCCAGCGCGCGGCCGTCGGCACCTTGCAGGGACACCCAGGCCTCGTCCTCCTCCACGATCGGCAGGCCGAGCAAGGCGGAGTAGAACCGGGACAGGCCGGCCGGATCGTCGGTGTCGATGACCACCGAGTCCAAGGCGATGGCGGGCGGGTCCGCCGCGCCCGAACCCCCCGGATCGGCCACTGGTGAGGTCGTCGTCGTCATCTCGCCATCATCGACGAGGGCTCTGACACTCCGCCCGCCGAAGGGTCGGCCGCATCGCGGTACGCCTGCACGGCGCGACCGGTGTCCTCCGCGATCAGGTCGGCGTTGATCGCGGCACCCGCCGCGACTCCCGCCGCCGACGAGGTGGCAACATGAGCCATCGCGTTCGCCACATTGCCGGCGACCCAGACCCCGGGCACAGCGGTCGCACCCGTCGGGTCCGCCTCGACCTGGGTGCCGACCAGCACCTCGCCCACCCGGACCTCGCCCGCCTCCAGTCCCAGCGGCCCCAGCAACTCGGCCCGCGCGAAGCAGCGCGGCGCCACCACGAGGGCGTCCAGCGGCACGAGACTCCGGTCGGCCAGCCGGACGCCGGTCAGCCCCTGCGCGCCCAACTCGACCTGTACGACCTCGCGTTCGCGTATGGGAACGCTCAGTGCGGCCAACTGCTCGAGCTGCTCTTCGGACGGAACGAAGCCGGATATCGGGAGCAGGGAAACGTCCGCAGTCAGCTGCCGGAACATCAGCACCTGGTGCAGGGCCATCGGTGAACTGGCCAGCACCCCGATGCGCTGATCGCGGACCTCCCACCCGTGGCAGTACGGACAGTGCAGGACGTCAATACCCCACCGCTCCGCCAATCCGGGAATGTCGGGCAGCTCGTCCCGGGACCCGGTCGCGACCAGCAGCCGGCGGGCCGGCACGCTGCGCCCCGCGAGCTGGACGCGGAAGGTGTCACCGTCACGAGCCAGGCCCGTGACCCGTCCGGACTCGAACCGGCCGCCGTACCCGAGCACCTCTTCGCGGCCGCGGCTGTAAATCTCGGCCGGTGGCGCGCCGTCCCGGGTCAGATAGTTGTGCACATGGGCCGAGGGCGCGTTGCGGGGCTCGCCCGAGTCGACGACCAGAACACGGCGGCGCGAACGAGTCAACGCCAATGCGCCGCTCAGCCCGGCGGAGCCACCCCCGATCACCACCACATCCAGCGTCTTCGGGCTTTCCGTCATGACTCCGACTCTCCACGCCGGATCGGGCATCGGCAAGTGCTGGCGCCGTGGAGATCGTGACCCGAGAATCGCCCCACTACCATCGAACCCATGACGACCGACCCCCCGCTGGAGGAGATCGGCATCGTCGGCGGTACCGGGCCGCAGGGGAGAGGACTGGCCCGGCGGCTGGCCGACGCCGGCCATCGGGTGGTGATCGGGAGCCGCTCGCCGGCACGGGCCGACGAGGCCGCCGCGCACTGCCGCGAGGGCTCAGCCGGCAACGGCCAGGTCACCGGCGGTCGCAACGAGGACGCGGCGGAGGCCGAACTGGTCATCGTCACCGTCCCCTACGACGGCCACGCCGAGATGCTCACCGCGTTGGCACCGGCGCTGGCCGGCAAGATCGTCATCGACTGCGTGAACCCGCTCGGGTTCGACCGCCAAGGTCCCTATCCGCTGCCCGTGCCTTCGGGGTCAGCCGCCCAGGAGGCCCAGCACATTCTCCCCGATGCCACCGTGATCGGCGCCTTCCATCACCTCAGCGCGGTCCGGCTCGAGAATCCGGAGATCGACAAGTTCGACGAGGACGTCCTGGTGCTCGGCGAGGTCCGGGAGGCGGTCGAACAGGTCTGCGCCCTGGTGGCCGCCGCCCTGCCGGGGGCCCGCGGGATCTACGCCGGCCGACTTCGCAACGCCGGGCAGGTCGAGAGCCTGACCGCAAACCTGATTGCCGTCAACCGGCGCTACCAGGCCCACGCGGGGCTGAAGATCACGGATCTCCCGTGAGCCCGGCCGCACGCCGCTCGGCGTCACCCGCCCGTGCGACGAACCAGACGAAGCCGGCCGCGCCGCAGCACAGCCTGCACATCGTCAGCGGCAAGGGCGGCACCGGCAAGACCACCGTGGCCACGGCTCTGGCCTGCGCGTTGGCCAGCGAGGGGCGACGGGTGCTGGTCTGCGAGGTCGAGGGCCGGCACGGCATCTCCGACCTGCTGCGGCGGGAGCCGTTGCAGGGGGCCGAGGAGCCGCGGATCAGCCGCACCCCCAGCGGGGGTTCGGTGCACGCCCTGGCCATCGACGCCGAGGACTCCCTGCTGGAGTACCTGGACACCTTCTACCATCTGGGGTTCGCCGCGAAGGCGTTGGACCGGTTCGGCGCGATCGACTTCGTGACCTCGATCGCTCCCGGGCTGCGGGACGTCGTGCTCACCGGAAAGGTGTACGAGGCCGTCCGCCGGCAGGAGAAGAACCGTCCGAACGCGTACGACGCCGTGGTCCTCGACGCCCCGCCGACCGGCCGGATCGCCAGCTTCCTCAATGTCCATGAAGCCGTGTCCGGACTGGCCAAGGTCGGACCGATCCGCAGCCAGGCAGAGTCGATCATGCGAATGCTGCGCAGCGCGACCACCGTGGTGCATCTGGTCACCCTGCTGGAGGACATGCCGGTGACCGAGACCGAGGAGGCCATCCGGCACCTGCGGCCGACGCACATCCGGGTCGGCACCGTGATCGCCAACATGGTGACGCCGAATCCGCTGAACGACGAACGACTGCAGCAGGCGGCCGCGGGACGGATCGCGCTCAGCGTGCCGGGGTTCACCGACGTCATGAACAAGACGCTGGCCGAGGAGTTCGCCGTCGAGGCGGCGCAGACCCTGGAGCAGCGCCGGCGGCAGGCCACCCTGGCCACCTTCGGGGTGCCGGTGGCCGAGGTCATGTTCGATCCGGCCGGCATCGACGAAGGTGCCCTGTTCACCATCGCCGGTCAGCTGCAGAGCCAGCTGGCGCTGGAGCGCACCCCGTGAGGATTCGATGAGCAGCGCGGTGCTCGACCTCGAAAAGATCATCGCCGACCCGGCGACCAACATCGTCGTGTGTTGCGGATCGGGCGGGGTGGGCAAGACGACCACCTCGGCGGCCCTGGCCGTCCGCGCGGCCGAAGCGGGGCGCAAAGTGGTCGTGCTGACCATCGACCCGGCTCGTCGGCTGGCGCAATCGCTCGGAGTCGGCGAGCTGGACAACGTCCCGCGACCGGTGCAGGGACTCGACACCCGCGCCGGCGGCAGCCTCGACGCCATGATGCTCGACATGAAGCGGACCTTCGACGAAGTCGTGATGGAGCACAGCACGCCCGAGAGCGCGCAGGCGATTCTGGAGAACCCGTTCTACGAGGCGCTGTCCTCCTCGTTCTCGGGGACGCAGGAGTACATGGCGATGGAGAAGCTCGGTCAACTGCACACGCAGGCCCAGCACGACGGCAGCTGGGATCTGATCGTCGTCGACACCCCGCCGGCCCGCTCGGCCCTGGATTTCCTGGACGCACCTGAACACCTCAGCTCGCTGTTGGACGGCCGCTTCCTGCGGATGCTGGTGGCGGGCGCCCGCGGCCCCCTGCGGTTGGTCAGCGTCGGCTTCAACCTGGTCGCGGCGGCGATGAAGAAGGTCCTCGGTGGCCAGCTGATCACCGACCTGCAGACCTTCGTGGCGGCCTGCGAAGCGATCTTCGGCGGCTTCCGGGCCCGCGCCACCGAGACCTTCCAACTGCTCGCCTCGACGTCGACGACCTTCCTGGTGGTCGCGACCGCCCAGCGTGACGCCCTCCGCGAGGCCGCCTACTTCGTCGACCGGTTGACCGAAGAGGGCATGCCGCTGACCGGGCTGGTGATCAACCGCTTCCACGCCACCAACCTGGAGGTGTCGGCGGCCCGGGCCCTGGCGTTGGCCGAGGACCTGGACGCCGACAGGTCCCCGATCGAGATCGAGGCGCTCCGGCGGCACGCGGCGTTGGCCCAGGTGATCGAGAACGAACGACTGCTGGTCAACCGGTTCGCCCGGTCACGACCTCAGGTGCGGCGTGCCGTGCTTCCAACGTTGCCCACCGACGTCACCGACCTGGAATCACTTCGTCGCGTTGGCGCGCTGTTGGCCGACCAGCGCTGAGCGCCACGAGCGGACGTCGGTCCGCTGGCGAAGGAGCAAGCGGCGCTCCCGTTCGGTCATGCCGCCCCAGACCCCCCACTCGATCCGGTTGTCCAGCGCCTCCGCCAGACACTCGAGCCGTACCGGGCAGCCGGCGCAGACGCTGCGGGCCCGCTTCTGGTCGGCGGCTTCTGGAAACAACGCGTCCGCCATACCCCGACACTTGGCGCGCGTGGCCCAGTCGTCCCCTTGGACTACTACAGTCATGATGACTTCTCCCCTTAGTTGAGCATCGCGCCCAGACCTTCCCCTGATCCGCACGGGAGCGACGAAATGTATGGTACGAATGGAATGGCCATCGCGCTAGTTGAGTCCCGAAATATTTGTGCGTTCGTGATTCGAAAACCGAGGCTCGGCTTGGTTTGCCCACGCCGGGCGACGCGCGAAGATTCGTTCTGCTCATGATCGTCACGTATCTTGTCTGCCATGCCGTTCAGCCCGAAGCGAGCAGGTAGCGTTGCCTACTCGCTGGTGATGTTCATCGTTGTGAGCGCGCTGTCCGGCGTCCTGATCGCGGGCCTTTTCGTACCCGTGGCCGGCATCGCCGGGGTGAGCAGCAAGGTGGCGGCGGCGGAGCTGGACAAGATCGAGGCGGCCCTGGCCACGCCCGTCCCGGCGACCCGGTCCAAGGTGTTGATGGCCGACGGCAGGTTGCTGGCCTACTTCTACGACGAGAACCGGATCTACGTCCCGCTGAGCAAGATCGCACCGGTCATGCGGCAGGCCCAGATTGCCATCGAAGATCACCGCTACTACGAGCACGGGGCACTCGACGTCAAGGGCACGCTGCGCGCTCTGGTCCGCAACACGTCGGGCGACGGGAACACCCAAGGCGGATCCTCGATCACCCAGCAGTACGTGAAGATGACGTTGGTCGAGGCCTGTCGCGGGGACAAGGGTTGCGTCGACGACGCGACCGCCCCGACCCTGACCCGCAAGATCCGCGAGCTGCGGTACGCCATCGCGCTGGAGAAGCGCCTCAACAAGAACGAGATCCTCGAGCGCTACCTCAACATCGCCTATTACGGCGACGGTGCGTACGGCATCGAGTCCGCGGCCCGGCACTACTACAACAAGAAGGCCTCGGAGCTGAACCTGGCCGAGTCCGCCATGCTGGCCGGGCTGGTCCAGAACCCGCACGCGAGCAACCCGATGACCAACATGAGCGCGGCCCTGGACCGCCGGGATGTGGTGGCCAATCGGATGCTGGAGCTGAAGTTGATCACCGCCGGGCAAGCCAAGGCGGCCAAGGCGGCCCGGTTCGACACCAGCGAGGTGAAGCGGACCCGCAACGGTTGCGTCGGCACCAAGTTCCCGTTCCTGTGCGACTACGTCTACCGGAGCCTGCTGAACGAGCCGAGTCTCGGGGTGACCCGCGAGGACCGCGAGGCGACGATCAAGCGCGGCGGACTCACCATCCAGACCGCGATCGACCCCAAGACCCAGCGCCAGGCAGAGAAGTCGGTGGCCCGGGTGGTCGGGCCGAAGGATCCGCTCATCTCGACGATGAACATGATCCAGCCGGGCACCGGCTTGATCGTGGCCATGGCTCAGAGTCGGCCGGTGATGGGGTCGAACAACAAGAAGGGCGAGACCTTCTGGAACCTGGCGGTGGAGCCTTCGATGGGCGGCATCCAGGGCTATCAGGCCGGTTCGACGTTCAAGGCGTTCACCGCTGCGGCCGCATTGGAGAAGGGCATCCCGCTCTCCAAGAAGTACAACGCCAGGCACTCCATGAATCTCGGCGGCCGGTCGTTCCGTAGCTGCGAGAAGCGGGAGCGGATTTTCGGCAAGTGGAAGGTGACCAACTCCACGACCAACGGCAACAAGGTCGTCGGCATGTACGAGGCGGCGCAGAAGTCGATCAACACCTACTTCGCCCAGCTGGTGCTCGACGTCGGCATGTGCTCGACCACCAAGATGGCGGAAAAGTTGGGCGTCAAACTCGGCACCCGGGACCGTGAACTGGTGGGCTACTACCAGCACATTCCGGCCTTCACCCTGGGATCGGTCGAGGTGAGCCCGATGTCCATGGCCGAGGCTTACGCGACGTTCGCGGCCCGCGGCATCCACTGCGATCCGATGATCGTCGACAAGGTCACCGACCGCAACGGGAAGAAACTCGACATCCAGAAGGGCAACTGCCAGCGGGTGATGTCGGAGGACGTGGCCGACGGCGTCAACAAGCTTCTTTCGACCGTGGTCACCAAGGGCACCGGCGCTCGGGCGCGGACTGCCGACGGTCGTCCGCAGGCCGGCAAGACCGGGACCATCAACAGCAACGAAGCGGTCTGGTACGTCGGCTACACCCCGGAGATCGCCGGCGCGGCCATGATCTCCATCGACAACACCCAGAAGCCGTTCATCAAGAGTCGCAAGGCCAAGCGCGCCGGCCAGTTCCGCAGCCGCGGCGTCAAGGGCTACCAGGTTCCGTCGACCAACTTCGACCTCGAGGGCTCCGGCAGCGGCGACGCCGGCCAGGACATCTGGAAGCCGGTCATGGAGCGGTACCTCTCCGGTCTTCCCCGGACACGCTTCAAGAATCCGCCGGCCAAGATCGAGCGCGGCAAGATAGTCCGGATTCCGAGCATCTTCGGATTGGGTATCCGCGCGGCGACCAAGAAGCTCGAGAAGCAAGGCTTCAACGTCGTGCGGACCAGCGTGTACAGCTCGGCGCCGGAGGGCTCCTTCCTCGGCTATTCGCCAAGGCCGGGTTCGCGGGCGCCGGAGTTCAGCACGATCTTCGCCCAGTACTCGAAAGGTCGCGACCCCGAAGAGGTCGCCGCCGAGCGACAGGTGCGACGCGAGGCCCGTCGCGAGGCCCGACGCGAAGCCCGCGAAGAAGCCCGGGAGGAAGCCCGGGAGGAAGCGGCCGAGAAGAAGGCCGCCGCCAAGAAGAAGAAAAAGGCAGCGGAGGACGACGAGGACGAGGACGACGGCTAGCCGAGCTGGCGTCGCACCTCGGCCGCCACGGCCCCGCCGTCGGCCTTGCCCTTGGTCTGGGGCGTGACGATGCCCATCACCTTGCCGATGCCCTTCGGTCCGAGTTCGGCGGCTCCGGTACGAGCGATGGCGTCGGCGACGATCGCGCTGATCTCGTCCGCGCTCAGCGGCTGCGGCAGATAGGCGGCCAGCACGTCGTTCTCGGCGCGTTCCCGCGCCGCCAGCTCGTCGCGGCCCGCGTCGACGTACGCCGCCTCGGCCTCCCGCCGCTTCTTGGCCTCGCGGATCACGACGTCGAGCACCTGGGCGTCGCTCAGGTCGACCGAGGTGGAACCGGCCACCTCCGCCTCGGTGATGGCCGACAGCACCATGCGCAGGGTGCCGGACCGGAGTTTGTCGCGGCTCTTGATCGCCGCCGTCAAGTCGGTGCGGAGACGTTGCTTGAGCGCTGAATCTTCGGCCATGACCTTCAGTCTGGCAGTCCGCCACAGCGGCTCGACCTGCTCCTAAGGAGCGGTGAGCCGCCGTCCTGACGCAGATCGACCGCGCACGTGAGCTTGACCACGGTTCCCCTCCTGATTCCGGCGTGCGCGGTCGACTTGCGTCAAGGGCCTACCGGAGCGCCGGCGCCCCGCTGCGCTTGTACCCTTCTCCTCGTGTCTGGAGCCGGTCGCACGATCGCGAAGGTTGCCGCTGGAGCGCTCGCGCTCGGGGCGGGCTGTTTCGCGTACGGGTCCCTGTACGAGGTCGACGCCTACCGGCTGCGGCGGATTTCGGTTCCGGTACTGCCCCGCGGGGCTCAGCCGATCCGGATCCTGCACGTCGCCGACCTCCACCTGACCCCGAAGAACCGGGTCCGCCGGGACTGGGTCTCGTTGCTCGCCGGGCTTGACCCGGATCTGGTGATTAACACCGGTGACAATCTGGCCCACCCCGACGCAGTGCCGTCCGTGATCGACGCGTTGGGCCGGCTGCTGGACCGACCCGGGGTGTACGTGTGGGGCTCGAACGACTACTACGCCCCGACGTTCAAGAACCCGCTGGCCTATTTGACCCAGCCCGACCGGCAGGGCCAATCCCGACCCGAGGAACTGCCGTGGCGTGATCTCGGCCGGGCGTTCCTCGACGCGGGCTGGATCGATCTCACTGGCGAGCGCGTCACCCTCGAGGTCAACGGGATCCGGCTCGGCTTCCGCGGCACCGACGACGCCCACCTGCGGCGTGACCAGTACGTCCTGGTCGCCGGCTCGGTCGACCGCACCGAGACCGACGTCGCCATCGGGGTCACCCACGCGCCGTACCGGCGAATCCTCGACCCCATGGTTGCCGACGGGATGGATCTGATCGTGGCCGGCCACACCCACGGCGGGCAGGTGTGCGTGCCCTTCTACGGCGCCCTGGTCACCAACTGCGATCTGAACACCCGGCAGGTGAAGGGTCTGTCGCAGCACAGCGCCGGCGGCAAGACCTCGTATCTGCACGTCTCGGCCGGTCTGGGCACCTCCCCGTACGCGCCCTTCCGCTTCGCCTGCCGACCCGAAGCCACCCTCATGACCCTGGTCCCCGCCCAGTCCTGACGACCGTGATCGATGCGGGGTCGGTCGATGTCGTCCGCTAGACTCTGCGAGGCTCAAATGCCGCGGGGTGTGGCGCAGCTTGGTAGCGCGCTTCGTTCGGGACGAAGAGGTCGCAGGTTCAAATCCTGTCACCCCGACCACTGTGATGTCTCGGGAGATCGGATGGGTCGAGTGTGAGTTCGCGGAGGATCTCGCCGGTGGCGGGGTTGATGACAGTGACGTCGACGCCTGAACCATTGCCAGCGGTCAGACCAGCGCCACCGCCGTCCCCCAGCAACTCAACGTCATACGAATTCGAGCCCGCAGCAGCGCTTCGACGTGCGCTTCGCTGAGAGCGGACTACCACTCAGGCCTCGAACAGGCCGGATTGGTAGGCCAGCACGATGGCCTGCGCCCGGTCGCGGACCTCGAGCTTCTGCAGCAGCCGCGTCACATGGGTCTTGACGGTGGTGTCACTGATGAACAGCTCGCGCCCGATCTCGGCGTTGGAGAGGCCCGAGGCGATGAGTCGGAAGACGTCCATCTCGCGGGAGGTCAAACTGTCCAGGGCCGTCGGCGGCCGATGTCGCTGTCGCCGCGCGAAGTGCGCGATGACCTTGCGGGTCACCGATGGTGAGAGCAACGCATTGCCGTCGGCGACGGTCCGTACCGCCGCGATGAGCTGCTCCGGCGGATCGTCTTTGAGCACGAACCCGCTCGCCCCGGCCCGCAACGCTTCGTACACGTAGTCGTCGAGGTCGAACGTCGTCAAGATCAACACCTTGACGGTGTCGTTGCCGGCGAGAATCCGCCGGGTCGCCTCGAGGCCGTCCAGTACGGGCATGCGAATGTCCATGAGCACGACGTCCGGTCGGTAGCGAGTGACCTGCGCGATCGCTTCGAGGCCGTTGCTCGCCTCGGCGACCACGTCGATGTCGGGTTCTTCGGCGAGCAGCATGTGCAGGCCGGCGCGCACCATCGACTGGTCGTCGACGACAAGGGTTCTGATGGGCATCGGCTCACCGTCCGTCCATCGGTAGCCGTACGTTCAGGGCAAAGCCGCCGGCGTCGGTCGGGCCGGCGGTCAGCTCACCGCCGTAGATCTTGACCCGCTCACCGATCCCGACCAGTCCATGGCCGAAGCCGTCGGACGAGGTCGGGCCTCGGCCGTCATCGCGGACCTCGAGCTCGAGCTGGGTGACGTCGTAGTGGACCCGTACGTAGGCGACCTGTGCGTGCGCGTGTTTGAGCACGTTGGTCAAGGCTTCCTGCAGGATGCGGTAGGCCGACAGGTCCAGACCGCGGGTCAGCGCCCGCGGTTGACCGTCGACGACCAGCCGCACGTCGAGGCCGGCCGCGCGGACGTCCTCCAGCAGGCCGGGAAGCATGTCCAGCCCGGGTTGCGGGGTGAGCTCCAGCTCGTCGTCGTCGCGGCGCATCGCCCCCAGCAGTCTCCGCATCTCGGCGAGAGCGGTCCGGCCGGCGTGTTCGACGTTGTGCAGCGCCTCACGGTCCGCCGCTTCCTGCGGCATCCGATGGCGGACCGCCCCGACCTGGAGCACCATGACGCTGACCGCATGGGCGACGACGTCGTGCAGCTCCCGGGCGATGCGAGCACGCTCCTCCGCGACGGCGAGTCGGGCGGCGCTCTCCCGCTCGCGCTCGGCCCGTGCCGCACGCTGCTCGGCGGCCTCGGTCTGCTCGGCGCGTTCACGGAGCGCGAACCCCACCAGCCAGCCGACGGCGAAGAGTACCGGCACGAAGAACAGACTGCCGACGGAGTGCGTCGGGTCGTTGTAGACGACGGTCCCCGCACACGCGACGACGATGACCAATCCGGCCCGTGCCTTGCGCGCCTCGCGCAGGTTGCCCAGCAGAATCGCGGCGATCATGCCCGCGATGGAGATCGCCGCCTGGCCCACGATCAGGCGGCCGTCCAGGAAAGACAGTCCCGCGCTGACCAACCACGTGCCCGCCGGCACGACGAACGGCGCCCGACGACGCAGCAGCAGGCCGAGGATCATCACCGCGACGGCCGCCGCCTCGAGGCCGACCAGGAGATCGTTGTCCGGCCGGTCGCGGTCGGGCCGGACCAACGTGCCGACGGCTCCGGCGAGCGCGATGATCACGATCACCGCGTCCACGCCCCGGGCGGCCAGAAGGCCTCGCAACCGGCTCACGAGCGCCACCGTAACGAGCGCGAAGGCCCTCGCGCGTCCTCACAAGGTAGGACCGTCGACTCACCCGCTGGTCGGAGCGAAGTCGCGGCCTTTCGACGACGCGCGCGCCCTACCGCCGCTTCTAGCGTCACGTCCATGAGCACATCAACCCGCAACACGCACCAACCACACCCTGGTCGAAGGGCTCCCTCGACCGCACCGCTGCCGCCGCTGCCGTGGAGCTCCCGATCCCGCAGTACTCCCGTCGTCGGATCCTCGGCACCTGGGCTGCAGCCGCCTTGCCGATGGCCGCGCTGGCGTGGATCGTCGCACCCGCGCTGGCCGCGGTCCTCGAGGGTCCGAGCGCCTGGCCGCAGGCCATTCTGCTCAGCCTGACCGCCGGCATGATCTGGCAGTTCGTCTTCGTCGTCCTGGCCATCCGCCGCGAGCAGGGCTCGCTCCGCTGGTCGGTGATCAAGGACGCCCTCTGGCTCCGGGCACCTCGAAGCCCGCGCACCGGACGCCGCGGTGGCCGTCTCTGGTGGCTGCTCGTCCCGCTCGTCCTCGCGGTGGCCGCCAAGGAAGAGCTGCCGAAGATTCCCGCACCCGCCCACCGAGATCAGGGCCAGTTCCTGCAGTCGGTCGCCGGCCAGGACTTCTTCTCCGGGAACTGGCTGTGGTTCGCCCTGATCGTCACGATGATGATCTTCAATACCGTGCTCGGTGAGGAGCTCCTCTTCCGCGGCCTGCTGCTGCCTCGGATGCGAGGCGCCTTCGGGCGATGGGACTGGTTGGTCAACGGTGTCCTGTTCGGCGTCTACCACCTGCACCTGCCGTGGTCGATCCCCGCCAACATCCTCGACACGTTCTTCATCTCCTTCCCGGCCAGCCGGTACCGGAGTGCGCTGATCGGCATCTGCGTCCACAGCGTGCAGACGGTCGTCTTCACCGCGCTGCTGCTCTCGCTGGTGCTCCGATGACCCGACCCCGTCTCACCCACCCAAGGAGTCCGGCCATGTCCCAGATGTTCACAACGCGTTCGTCCACGCAGATCGGCTCCGCGGTGGATCCGGACCGGTCCCGGTTCCCGCGACAGCTGATGATCTTCCTCGGCCTCGCCCTGGGTGTCGGCTGGCCGCTGCTGACGCTCTCGACCCTCATCCAGCCGGACGCGCCCGTTCATCATCGCCGCCGTGCTGTTCGGCCTGGCCCTGCCGGCGCTCGTCCTCACCCATCGACAGGCCGGAGGTGCCGGCGTTCGCGCACTGCTGCGCGACTGTGTACGACTGCCAAGCCGATGGTGGTGGCTGCTCCTCGCGGCCTTCGGTCTCCCGGCCGTGACCTGGGCTCATCGGCGCGGCTCTCGGCGGTGCCCAGCCGCTGACCTGGAGCCTGCTGGCGTTCTATTCCGCGGACCTGATCATCGGAGCGCTCGTGATCAACATCTGGGAGGAGATGGCCTGGACCGGATTCTTCCAACGCCGCGCCGCCGCCCGGTGGGGCGCGGTCGGGGGCGCCTTCATCACGTCGGTCTTCTTCGCCGGCCTCCACCTCCCCCTCGCTCTCGGCGGCGCCCACAGTGCGAGCGACATGGCCACCAACCTGCTGTACCTGATCGGTGTCGCCATCGGGGTCCGGCTGTTGATCGCTCGTGTCGACGGGTGGAGCGGGCGCAGCCTGCTGGTCGTCGGCCTGCTGCACTCGTCGTTCAACGCCACGGAGAATCTGCTCGAGCCTGCGTTCTTCTGGGTGCGCATCGTGGTGACCATTGCCCTCGGCATCGGAGTCGTGGCCGTCGGGCGGCGGCCACATCCACTGGCCTGATTGCACTCCCCGACCACCCGTCCCCCCTCATCTCGTCGTCTCCTCCGCCTGGCCCTGTTGGTCGATGACCTCGAGCATGCGCTGCTCGCCGACCGCCCGGCTACCCCGCCTCGACGGCGTCGCAGGGTCCAGCCTGGTCAGTTGGCGCCGGCACTGACACGATCGAGCCATGCAGTCGCGAGACCAGGTGGCGACCGCGGGACTTCCGGGCTCGCTCGTCGGCCGGGATCGCGAGGTGGCGCTCCTGCAGGCTGGGCTCGACACCGCGCGGTCGGGCGGGCCCGGTGTCACGCTGGTGGTCGGAGAGGCCGGCATCGGCAAGACCCGTCTGGTTGACGAGGGTGCGGCGATCGCGCGGGCCGGGGGCATGCGGGTGCTGAGGGGCGGGGCCGACCGGACCTGGCGGGAGCCGATGGAGCTCTGGCGGGGAGTCCACCGTTCGCTCGGCATCGAGCCGTTCCGTGACCTCACGGTCCCGGCCGAGGTGCGTCGATGGGACCATCTCGAGTCGCTGGCCGACGCGCTGTGTGCGTCCGGGCCGGCGTTGATCGTCCTCGAGGACCTGCACTGGGCCGACCCGACCGCGATCTGGGTGCTTCAGCATTTGCCCCGGGCGGTGGACGGCGCACCGATTGCGTTCGTCGCCACCAGCCGGGACCGCGAGCCGGAGATGCCCCGCTTGGACGATCTGCGTCGCTCGTCGCGGCTGATCGTCCTCGGTGGTTTGGACGTCGACGCGGTGCGCCACCTCGCAGCAGCGGAATCGTCCGGCTCGATCGACGGCCCGAGCGACAGCCGGATCGATGCCGTCGCGTTGCACGCTCGTACAGGCGGCAATCCGCTGTTCGTTCAGGAGCTCATGCGCTCCCCCGACGGCAGCGGGGTCGTCAGCGAGCTCCTGTCGGGGTCGTTGGACCGGTTCGACGATGTGACGCGGGAGGTGTTGGCGATCGCCGCCATCGCCGGGTCGGAGACGCCCACCGGGCTGATCGCGGCCGCGACCGACCGCACCAGCGGGGACCTCACCGCACTGCTCCAGCCGGCTCGGCGGGCAGGCGTGCTCGATGAGGTGTCCCCGGTTCGGGTGCGCTTCCGCCACGCCTTGTTCGCTGAGGCCGCGGCGCGTTTCGGCGAGCCTCACCAGCTCCATGCGCGGCTGGCGGCGGCCTGGCAGGTTGTGGACGGACTCGAGGGCCGGGCTTCGGCCGCGGGCCATCGGTTGCGGGCCGTCACCACCGCGGCCGGGATCGCCGATGCTGTCGAGACGACGTGTGTGGTTGCGGCGGAGTTGGTCGCCGCGGGCCAGCAGGCCCGCGCCGCCGGACTGCTGACCGAGGCCAAACAGGTGGCCGACGCAGTAGCTGAGCGGCCGGATCTGCGAGCGAGGGTCGCGCTCGACCTGGCCGACGTCCTGAGCTGGCTCGGCGACCTTGATCGGGCGCTGGCGAGCTACCAGGAGGCCGCCGAGCTGGCCCGCACCTCGGCCGACCCGGTGCTTCGGGCCCGGGCCGAGATCGGCGCCAACCTGTTCGCCTCCGCGTTCGTGCCCGACCCGCCCCGGATGCGCCGGCTCGAGGATGCGCTCGACGCACTCCCGGCGGAGGAGCTGCACCTGCGGGCCACGTTGCTGAGCCGCCTCACGATCGTCGGTCGCGCCGATGTCGAGGAGACCGACCGGGTGCGAGCGTGGGGTGACGAGGCGGTCGCGGTGGCCCGCTCGACCGGCGATCCCGTCCTCATCGCCCAAACTCTGCTCGACCAGTTGATGGCGCCGCCGAGCCCGGCGGACATCGACGCCGGCCTCGTCGCGGCCGACGAGGTCGTCGGTCTCGCCGAGCGGGCCGGCCGGCCGGACCTGGCGGTCTACGGGCACCAACGCCGGGCCGGCCACCACCTCAACCGTGGTGACCTCGGCGCCGCCGGCCACGCCCTCGGGCGCGCCGAGGTGCTGGCCGCCCTGCTCCCGTCGCCCTCGTGGCGCCACACCACCCTCGTGCAACGCACCACGCTGCTGGCGCTGAGCGGCAGCCGCGAAGCCGCCACCTCGGCGATGGAGGAGGCGGTACTCGTCGGCGCCGGGCACATCGAGGCGGTGGTGGTGACCGGATGCGAGGCGATCCACCGAGTGATGCTGGTCGACCTCTACGGCCATCCAGACGATCGCGCCAAAGAGCTCCACCAGATCACCTCCGACATGATCGCGGACATGCCCTCGCCCGTCTTCCAGGTCCAACGGGGGTTCGGCGCCCAACTGTTCGGCGACGACGCGAGCCTGCACGACGTGCTGCACCGCTACGGACGCGAACCCGACGTGCTCCTGCGCTCGATGACCGGCGACAACCTGCTGCGGGTCTTCGCCGACACCGTCGCCCGGGCAGGCGCCACCGCCTACGCAGCCTCCTGCTACACCGCACTGCTCCCCTACACCGGACTGCTCAACGTCGGAGGCGGCCATAGCGCCGGACTACCCGTCGACGACGTCCTCGGCCGCCTCGCCGCCCTCGACGGCGACCTGCCGTCCGCCATCCGCCATCTCTCCGACGCGGTGGCGTTGGCCCGGTCGATGCCATCACCACCACTGCTGGTTCACTGCCTGGACCACCTGGCCGATGCGGTCGAACGCGCCGGCGGGATCGACGGAATTGGAGCAGGGGAGGAACCCGAGGTCCTGCGCGCCGAAGCCCACGCCCTCGCGGCGACCTGCGGCGTCCTGCGCCGGGGGCAGGAGCCGGCACCCAGGCGGGTCGCCCGCGATGCGCCGACCAGCGCGACGATGCTCCGCGACGGTCCCACCTGGAAACTCCGTACCCCACTCGGTCAGGCGCGTGTCGCCGACAACAACGGCCTGGGACAACTCGCACGGCTGCTGGCCGCACCCGGCGTCGAGGTGACAGCCCTCCAGCTCTCCGGCCGGGTCCACGCGCCGGTCGCCGCCGATCTCGGCGCGGGCCTCGACGCTCGCGCGAAACGCGAGTACCGCCGACGCCTGCTCGAACTGCAGACCGAAATCGACGACGCCGAAGCGACCAACGATCCCGTCCGCAGCGAACGGGCACACATCGAGATGGACGCCCTGCTCCGGGAGCTGAAGCGGGCGGTGGGACTCGGCGGTCGCGACCGCCCGACCGGATCCGACGCCGAACGGGCCCGGATCAACGTGGTGCGGAGCCTGCGACGAGCAATCGCAGCGATCACCGTCCAGGCGCCTCTGCTCGGCGCCCACCTCGAGCAGTCGATCCGCACCGGCGGACACTGCCTCTACCTCCCCGAGCCGTCAACCGCGATGTCGTGGCGAGTGGACGCCGCCGACGGCGCGACCTCCTAAGCGGCTCGGCGGGGCCCGGAACGAATCGTTCCACCGGGGTGAACGCCTCTCGGGTGTGGGGAGCGATGAGCAAGCAAGCTCGGCGAGCACGCCGTGTGGGGTCAGCCACGTCGCGGTGGTGACGGGTGATCTGGACGCGTACCGCGCGTTCTACGAGGACGTCATCGGCCTCGAGACGACCGTGATCCTCGGGGCCGGACCGGGCCACGGACGCCAGGCAGTGCTCGCCGCCGGCGAGGTCATGCTCCACGTCTTCGAGGTGCCCGGCTACGACCCCGCGGCCCACGGCAACAGCTCGACCATGTTCGAACGGGGACGACTCGACCATCTCGGCTTCACCGTCCCGGACGAGGCGGCCCTGGCAGCCGTCCGCGACCGCTTGGTCGCCGTTGACGCCTCGAGCGGCGCCATCCGCCGCCTGGGGCCGATGCTCTCGGTTCGGTTCCAGGATCCGGACGAGTTCGACGGCGAGGTCAACTGCCTCGATCCGACCTACGACCCGTCAACGTTGCGCGACGAGGACGACGTCGTCGATCCGCTGTGGTTCGCCCGCATAGCTGCCGTACTGCACGCCGACCGCGCAACAGCACAACCACCCCGGGTGACCACCGAAGGGAACAGATGATGCGACGCACCATGAACTCCGACCGTCCGCGACACCACTTCAGTCGTTCCGCCGGCCAACGCACGGCGATCGTGGCCACCGCAACGGTGCTGGCTCTGATCGGTGCGGCCTGCAGCAGTACTCCGGCCGGCACCCCGTCAGCGTCGACGAGCACGACGGCGTCAGGCGACCCGACGACCACGCCGCCGGCATCGGGGCTGAAGACGATCGACAAGGCCGCGCTCCAGTCCATAGTCGACGAGACGGCCAAGGAACTGCTCGTGCCGGGGTACCTGGTGCTGCTGCGCTCACCGCAGGGCGAGTTCGTCGCCGCCTCCGGTACGACGATGCTCGGCGAGGAGAAGCTTCCCACCGCCGACACCCACTTCCGGATCGCGTCGATCACCAAGACGATGACGTCGGCGGCAACCCTGCTGCTCGCTCAAGAGGGCAAGCTCAGCCTTGACGACCCGGTGACGAAATACATCCCTGACGTCCCCAACGGCGACAACATCTCGATCGCCCAGCTGCTGGAAATGCGCAGCGGGCTATACAGCTTCACCGATTCACCCGCGATCAGCGCAAGTCTCGACAACGACCCGACCAAGGTCTGGAAGCCCCAGCAGCTGCTGGACATCGCGTTCGCCCAGCCGCCCAACTTCGCGCCCGGCGCCGAGTATGAGTACAGCAACACCAACTACGTGCTGCTGGGCCTCATCGTCGAGAAGCTGTACGGGCAACCGATCGCCACGGTCTTCGAGGAGCGGTTCTTCAAGCCTCTCGGAATGAAGAACACGATATTTCCCGCCGCCACGTCCGACGCCATCCCCGAACCGTTCTCCCACGGATACCTGTACGGCGGCTCCTCCACCATGATGTACGGGACTCCGCCGTACACCCCCGCCATGGAAGCCGAAGCACGCGCCGGAACCCTGCAACCCAAGGACTACACCGGCGTGAACCACTCCTTCGCCTTCGCGGCCGGAGCAGTCATCTCCACCGCCGCGGACCTCGCGACCTGGATGAAGGCCCTGTCCGGCGGCAAGGTGTTCAACGCCGAGTACCAGCGCATCTGGCAGGACAGCGCCAAGATCATCGACCCCAAGAACTCCTACAACTGGTACGGGTACGGCATCGACCAGCTCCGCTGGGGTCAGCACGTCCTCGACCTCCACGGCGGCCAGACCCCCGGCTACAACTCCGAGGCCCTCCACGACCCGGCCACCGACATGACCCTCGTCATCTGGGGCAACCTCACCATGTCGCTCGACAACAAATACACGGCCGCGTTTCTCATGCTGAAGGTGCTGGACAACATCTACGTCGAGTCACCGCTGCCGCCTCAGCCGACGACGACCATCACGCCATCGAACGGCAGCTTACCCAGATGACCTCATCCGTACGCCCTTGAAGGTGGCGGCGAACGCATCGAGCTGGCCGCCATCTGTCCGGCGGATGGCGGATCTGATCAGCGGGCCGAGCACTCGCACCGGGCCGGTCATCGAACAGTCGGCGACCAGACTCACCCGGGTCCCCTTGCCCTGCGGTGTGCACCCGTAGACGTAGTCTGCGGTCACCCCGCCCTGGACGGACCGCAACGTGAGGCTGCGACCCGGGTCCACGGTGGCGATCTGCGCGGAGCGCTCCTTCCCCCGGGTGGTGAAGACCAGGGTCGTACCCGCGGCGGTCGGACCCTCCGCGCGCAGTGCGTCCACGCCCGGCATCCATTGCGCGGCAGTGTCCCAGTCGACCAGGCGGGCCCACACGGTTTCGATCGGACGGTCGATGGTGATCTCGGCAGCGAATATCTCAGTCATCTCGTAGCTCCGGAGAGTTCGTCATACCCGCACCCTTGCGCTCAGCGCAGGCGCGATGATTGGACGAACTTCACCTCGCTTCGGGGACGAAGCCGGCCGCGGAAGCCGCCTCGGTGCGGTCGTACGTCGAACGCTGGGCACTGAGGTATTGGGACGGCGTCACCCCGGTGTGGCGCTTGAAGTCCCGGATCAGGTGCGCCTGGTCGGACCAGCCCAGTTCCGCCGCCTGGTCCGCCCAGCCGACCGGGCCGTAGACGTCGATCGCCTCCAACAGCCGGCGCATCCGGAGAATACGGGCGAGCGCGCGGGGGCTGAGACCGACCTGTTCGCTGAACTGCCGGTCGAGGTAACCGTGGCTCACGCCGAGCTCGGTCGCGATGGCACCGACCGGACGGGTGGGTTCTGCTGCCAGCTGCCGGACCGCGACCTCGCACCTGTTGAAGGCACTGCGGTCGAACGGTTCCGGTCTCCGCAGAGCCGATTCGAGGAGGTCGAGGTGCTCGGCCGGTGTCCGGCAGGTCGCGAGCTCGCGCCGGAGGCCCGCGGCCCTGGGCCATGCTTGCTGCAGATCCACGATCCGCCCCCGGAGGGTGGCCGGCGCGAGTCCAAGGGTCGGCCGGCAACCGACCGGGGTGGTGACGATCCCGACGCAGTACGTCTCGCCTTGAGGCTCGTTGACGATCGGCCGGTCGTGGGGGCCGATGAGGAAGCCCGTGTCAGCGACGAGCACGGTGCCGTCGCCGAGCGGGGCCTGCAGGATGGGGTCGCCGAGGACGAACGCCGCCACGGTCGACCCGGTGGGTGCGATGCGCTCACGGACACCGGTGATTCGGCCCCGAGCGAACCAGATCCGTTCGACGAAGCGGCTCGTCTCCCCGCCGACCCGGCGTGGCACGTACTCGAACACGGCTCGACCGTACTTCTAAATCGCCGTCACCTCGCGAGGACGGACGACTGGCCCGCCCGCAAGGACGAGTTCTCCGCTTGCCAACCGTTGCCAAGTTTGATAGAACATTAGTACATACTTCTAGGACATAGGTGACCTCGTGAGTGCTGACACCGCCCTGCTCGACACGCAGCCCGATCTGCCCGACCTGGCGCGGCGCGCGCGCTGGGAGGTGATCAAGACCGTCACCAGCAACAAGGCGGGCCACATCGGTGGACCCTTGTCGATGATGGACCTCCTGGTCAGCCTGTACTTCCGCGAGCTGCGCCTCCGCACCGAGGAGCCGGACTGGCCCGATCGGGACCGGTTCATCTTGTCCAAGGGCCACGCGGCGATCGGGTTGTATGCGGTCCTCGCGCTACGCGGATTCCTCGACCTGGACGAACTGCCGACCTTCGACCGGGGCGATTCCCGGCTGCAGGGTCACCCCGACGTCACCCGACTGCCCGGACTGGACGCCTCCACCGGCTCTTTGGGGCAGGGCCTCTCTGCCGGAGTCGGCATGGCCATCGGGGCCCGGCTCGCGGAGAAGGACTTCCACACCTTCGTGCTGATGGGCGACGGCGAAATTCAGGAAGGCATGGTGTGGGAGGCCGTCCAGGTCGCCGCACGCTACAAGCTCACGAACCTGACCGCCATCGTGGATCGCAACGGGCTGCAACAGTTCGGTCTGCCGTCGGGCTCCGAGACGAGCCTGACCGACCGCGGTGACCGCCGCGATCCCTGGTTCGGGGTTGACCTCTCCGCGGTCTTCCAGGCCTTCGGCTGGCGGGTGCTAGAGATCAACGGGCACGACTACGACCAGATCGACAACGCCTTCCAGCTGGCGCGGGCCGGCGACCCGCACGGTCGGCCGACCGTCCTGCTGGCGCACACCGTCAAGGGCAAGGGGCTGTCCATGGCCGAAGGTCAGCACACCTGGCACAGCATCGTTCCGACCGAAGAGGACTTCGAGCTCGCCCGACAGGAGCTCGAGCCGGACGAGCTCAACGTCTTGGACTCCTTCCCCGACGGCGTCGCCGAGCACTACCCCAGTCCCAGCGGTTCCAGTCCCACCAACAAAGATGCGACCAAAGACGCGACCAAAGATCCGATCGGGGTACGGGCATGAAGGCGATGCGAGATGTCTGGGGCGAGAAGCTCGTCGAACTCGGCGACAGCGATCCGCGCACGGTGGTCCTGGACGGTGACCTGGCCAACTCCACGAAGGCCGACAAGTTCGCCAAGGCCCACCCGGACCGTTTCTTCCAGATGGGAATCGCCGAGCAGAACCTCGTCGGAGCGGCCGCCGGGCTGGCCTCGGTCGGCTTCGTCCCCTGGACCTCTTCCTTCACCGTCTTCTTCACCCACCGCGCCCTGGACCCGATCCGGATGTTGGTCGCCCAGAGCCACGCGAACGTCAAGATCGTCGCGTCCTACTCGGGGCTGCTGATCGGTGCCGTCGGCAAGACCCACCTCGACGTCCAGGACCTGGCCATCATGCGGGCCATGCCCGACATGACCGTGCTCGCACCGGCCGACGAGGCCGAATTGCTGGCGATGATGGACTGGGCGAACGATTACGACGGCCCGGTCTACCTGCGACTGGCTCGCGACCCCGTTCCCGACGTGTTCGACGCCGGATACGCCTTCGTGCCGGGTGCGGTGCACCGGCTGCGCGAAGGAGCGGATGTCGCTTTGATCTCCACCGGGCCGCAGACCTCGCGAGTGCTCGCGGCGGCCGATCAGCTGAAGGAATCGGGCATCGCCGCCACGGTCGTTCATGTCCCGTCCATCAAACCGCTCGACGCCGCGGCCCTGCGGGCCGCGATCGCCGACGTCCCGCTGGTCGTCACCGTCGAGGAGCACTCGATCTACGGCGGATTGGGCGGCCTGGTCGCCGAGGTGCTCACGAGTGCAGGCGCCAGCCCCCGGATCGACCGGATCGGCCTGGACGACGTCTGGGGCGAGTCGGCCGGCAACGACTTCCTGCTGGAGAAGCACGGACTGTCGACGGCGCGGATCGTCGATCAGGTGACCGACCGGCTGTCAGCCGCGCTCACAAGATGACGCCCCGCGCGAGCTACCAGGTCGACGTCATCGCCGGTGACGGCATCGGCCAAGAGGTCATGCCGGCAGCCATCGCCTGCGTCGAGGCCGTCGCCACCGACCGGGACTTTGTGATCAACTGGCGCGAACGGGAGTGGGGATCGGAGTACTACCGTGAGCACGGCCGGATGATGCCGGTCGACGGCATTGCCCAGCTCGCCGACGGCGACGCCATCCTGCTCGGCGCCGTGGGGGCTCCGGACATCCCCGACGACGTCACCCTCTGGGGCCTACTGATTCCGATTCGCCGGGACTTCGATCAGTACGTCAACCTCCGCCCGGTCCGCATCCTCCCGGGAGTGCAGTCACCGCTGCGGAATGCGGACGGGCTGGACATGATCATCGTCCGGGAGAACGTCGAGGGCGAGTACTCCGAGGTCGGCGGGCGCCTCTATCGCGGCCAGCCCCACGAGATGGCCGTCCAGGAGGCGGTGTTCACCAGGCGCGGTGTGACCAGGGTCGCGGAGTTCGCGGTCGCGCAGGCGAAGGCCCGCCGCGGCCTGGTCACCTCCGCCACCAAGTCCAACGGGATCATCCACACCATGCCGTTCTGGGACGAGGTCGTGGCCGAGGTGGTGGAGCAGGCCGGCGACGTCACCCTCGACAAGATGCTCATCGACGCCCTCGCCGCCCGGGTCGTGCTCAAACCGTTGAGTCTCGACGTGATCGTGGCCTCCAACCTGTTCGGGGACATCATCTCCGACTTGGCGGCGGCGGCGGCCGGCTCGATCGGGGTGGCACCGAGCGGTAACATCAACCCGCCCAAGGAGCACCCGTCGATGTTCGAGCCGGTGCACGGCTCCGCTCCGGACATCGCCGGCCAGGGTGTCGCGAACCCGGTCGGGCAGATGTGGGCGGCGGCGATGATGCTGGAGCACCTGGGCGAGGCCGAAGCCGGTGCCCAGCTGATCGCGGCCTTCGAAGCCGCGCTGACCGACGGCGTCCGCACCGGCGACCTGGGCGGCACCGCCAGCACCAGCGAGTTCACCGAGGCCGTCCTGGCCCGTTGCCGATCATCAGTACCTGCGACCTCTTCGGGAGCACCTCATGCGTGACCAACAACTGTTCATCAACGGCGACTGGGTGGCCGGGACCGACACCTTCGAGGTTCGAGACCCCTTCGATGCGGCCCTGGTGGGCACGGTCGCGGTCGCCAGCGCCGACCAGGCCGCTGAGGCGGTGACCGCGGCCAAGGCCGCCATGCTCGCCGGCTGGCCGCCGGCCCAACGCGCCGACCTCCTGCTGCGGACCAGTCAACTGGTCGCGGAGCGCGCGGACGCCTTTGCCGAGCTGCTGCGCGCCGAAGCGGGAAAGCCCATCACCGCGGCCCGGGTCGAGGTGAGCCGCGCCGTCAACACCTTGCGGATCGCGTCCGAGGAAGCCCGCCGGCTGCCGTCCGAGACCGTGCAGTTCGACGAGATCGCACCCGGGGTCACCCCGCTGGGTTTCACCATCCCGCAGCCGTACGGCGTGGTGGCGGCGATCACCCCGTTCAACTTCCCGCTCAACCTGGTGCTGCACAAGGTCGCGCCGGCTCTGGCTGCGGGCTGCGCGGTCGTACTCAAGCCGTCGGAGCGCGCGCCGTTGTCCGCGGGCCTGCTCGCCGAGACGATGGCCGAGGCCGGACTGCCTCCCGGCTGGCTGAACATCGTGACCGGACGACCGGAGGTGATCGTGCCGACCTGGAACGAGCACCGAGACGTCGCGGTCATCACGTTCACCGGCTCAGCGGAGGTCGGCTGGCAGCTCAAAGCCGCCTCGCCCCGCAAACGACACGTCCTGGAACTGGGCTCGAACACGGCCATGGTCGTCGCGGCCGATGCGGATCTGCGGCGTGCGGTCGACGCCGCGGTCACCGGCGGCTACACGTTCAGCGGTCAGGCGTGCGTCTCGGTGCAACGCGTCTACGTCGAGGAGCCGGTGGCCGAGGAGTTCACCGCGCTCCTCGCCGCTGCTGTCGACAAGCTGGCGATCGGCGACACGCGAGACCCGGACACCGTGGTCGGACCCGTGATCAGCGACCAGGCGCGGGACCGGGTCGTGGACTGGATCGAGGAGGCCGTGCAGGGCGGCGCCCGGATCGCGGCCGGCGGGTCGCTGGAAGGCGCCTGCCTGCAGCCCACCGTGCTCGCCGATGTGCCGGCCAGTGCCCGGGTGGTGTGCGAGGAGGTCTTCGGCCCGGTGGCGTCGATCCGGACGGTCAAGTCGGTGGCGGAGGGGATCGAAGAGGTGAACTCGGCGCGCTTCGGATTGAACACCGCGATCTTCACGTCCGACCTGGCGGCGGCGCTGCAGTTCGCCCGCGAGGCCGAAGCCGGCAGTGTGCTGGTCAACATCACCCCCGCCTTCCGGGCCGATCAGATGCCGTACGGCGGGGTGAAGGACAGCGGGCAGGGCCGCGAAGGCGTCAAGTACGCCATCGCCGAGCTGCTGGACCAGCGACTCGTCGTCCTCGCCCCCTGAGCACCGACGCCATGCCGGCAGAGCTGCGCATCGGCATCCTCGGGGCGGCGCGGATCGCCGGCCAGGGAATCGTCGCTCCGGCCCGGACACTGGGTCACCGCGTGGTCGCCGTCGCGGCCCGGGACCGCACCCGGGCCGAAGCCTTCGCGGCCGAGCACGGCGTCGAGCGCGTGCACGATGACTATGCCGACGTGATCAACGACCCGGACGTCGACGTGGTCTACAACGCGTTGGTGAACTCCCTACACGCGCCGTGGAACATAGCCGCCCTCCGGGCCGGCAAGCACGTGCTGACCGAGAAACCTTTCGCCGCCAACGCCACCGAGGCGCACCGCGTGCGGGAGACCGCGCGCACGGCACCCGGCACCATCGTCGAGGGATTCCACTACCTCCACCACCCGGTGAACAGCCGACTGCGGGACCTCGTCACCAGCGGGGAACTCGGGCAGATCCGGCGGGTCGATCTCACCCTGTCCACCCCGAGTCCGCCCGGGACCGACCCGCGCTGGTCCTGGGAGCTGGCCGGCGGCGCCACCATGGACCTGGGCTGTTACGTCCTCCACGCGGCCCGCCAGCTCGGCACATGGATCGGCACCCCGCCCGAACTCGCCCACGCTGCCGCGACGCTCAGGTCCCGCGACGTCGACGCGTCGATGCAGGTCGAACTGCTCTACGGCGACATCCCCGGGCAGCTGCGGTGGGACATGGCCGCGGCCGAGCGGACCATGACCTGGACCGTCACCGGCACCCGGGCCACCGCGACCAGTCCGGCGTTCGCCGTGCCGCAGCTGGACAACCGGTTGCTGATCACCTCGGCGGCGGGGCCGACCACCGAGCAACTCGGCAGCGACACCTCGTACACCTATCAACTCGCCGCGCTGGCCGCCGCCCTGACTGGTGAGCGGGCCTTCCCGATCGACGTGGACGATGCGGTGGCGAACGCTGAGCTGATCGACGCCGTGTACACCCGAGCCGGGCTCCGTTGTCGGGCGACCTAGGGAGAGCAGCCAGCGGCTAGCGGCTGGCGTGTTTGACGGCCAGAGCCTCGAGGAGGACGGCCAACACGCCCTCCACGTTCACCATCCTCGGCACCTCGGCCTGATCGATCTCGACCCCGAACGCGCACTGGATGGTGAGCAGGATGTCGATCCCCAGCTGGCTGTGGGCGTCTCGTACCGCGTGAAGGGCGCGGTCGGGGACATGAGCTCGAAGCGCTCCAAGTCGAGTATTTCGCAGACGATCTCGGTGATCTCGTCCTCGATCGCCGCCAGCTGTCTCGGGCGGGTCGCTTGGAGGGTCGGTGGTGGGGTCGGTGGTGGGGTCGGTGGTCGGGTTCACCGGGCCCCGGGTCGTGCAGGAGACGATCCGCACCGCGCTCCCGAAGGGCTTTCAGACCGCGGAGTTCCTGCTGCAGCACGGATTGGTGGATCGTGTCGAGAGTCGAGCCGACCTGCGTCCGTTGCTGATCCGGCGGCTACCTCTCCCGACGCCTCACAGGCCCGCAGCTGGTGGAGGGGATTCGCGCGCTGGCCCGCAACGAACCGGCGTTCGACACGATCGTCACGCGACACCTGATGCGGTATCTGACCGAGGAGCCACCCATGGCGGATGCCCGCGGTTCCCGCGGGTCTCCGCTGGACCGGCTCACCGAGCGTCAGGGCGGTGGCCGTCCTTGTCGCCGAGGGGTTGTCGAACTCCGAGATCGCCGCCCGCTTGTACGTCAGTCAGGGCACCGTCAAGAGTCATCTGGCCACGGTCATGCGCCGGCTGAACATCCGCAGCCGAACGCAGCTCGCGATTCTGATCAATCGGAGGACGGATCTGCCCGCCTGATCTTGCCTGGGCGAACTGTCCTGTACTTCGCCGAACAGACAAAGAACAACGCCCCCCTCGAATGAGGAGGGCGTTGTTGCTCCTCTGGTTAGGGCGTCGGCGGTGCGCAGATCGCCGGGGGATTACTCGCTCCGCAAGAGTTCTTTTTGAACACGTTCCCCGGTCCGGTGCCCGGTCCGACCAAGATGTCGAGTGGCTCGTTGTTGACGAACCGGTTGGAGATGACGCTGACCTTCGTAGCGGGCCCCGGGTTGGGGCCACCAGTCGGTGACGGAACCGTCAGGATGTCGAGTCCGGCCGCCGGGAAGTTCAAATCGACATTCGGCACCGGCCTGTTGTCCTTGATCAGATTCTGGATGATCTTGACCCGGTCGGCGTTGACGACCGCCATACCCACTCCCGAGACCGCAACGAGCCGTCCCGGCCGGCGTAGCAGAGCCGGTTGTTGGCGATGGAGCTGTTCCGCTTGACAGTCCAGGCGCCACCGATGACGGTGCCGGTCTGGTTCGGCTTCTCCGTGTTCGAGTCGTCGAAGATCAACACGCCGCCGCAGTTGCCCTTGACGGCGTTGTGCTGAACGAGGCCGCCGCGGGACTCGCGGAGGAAGATGCCCAGATTCCAGCCGACTGAAACGTTGCGCTTGATCACCGCCTTGGCCTTCGCCGAGTCGGCGACCGAGATCCCGGCTGTACCACTCCGGTTGTTCACGACCACGCCCACCTGGATGTTGTCCGTGATGGAGATCCTGCGTGAATCAGCCGTGGCCAGGATCCCATACTGGCGGTGTCCGATGTTCTGCGTTCGCTTGACCGTGAAGCCCCTCGCCTTCCAGGCCACGATCCCGGACTCCGGGAAGTTGCGGGTCTGCAGATCGCTGACCACGACGCGGCGACTGGGGTTGAGGAACTTGATGGCGGACACGCCCTCGACAGTGCCGCCCTCGGGGGCACCCGGCGTCCAGCATTTGGTCTTCGTCAGAGTCTTCGGGGGGACCAGGATGGTCTTGGTGGCCCCGGCCCCCTTGACCGTCAGACCCTTGCCCACCACGCAAACCGCTTCAGCGAAGGTGCCGGCCTTGATCTGGATGGTGTCTCCCGAGCGCGCCCTGTTGACGACCTTCTGGATCGATTGACCGGGTTTCACCACCCATGTCTTGGCCTTGGCTGCTTCCGCAGTGCCACCGGGCAGGCCGGCGGCCAGGAGAATTCCGTTGTGGCGGCGACCGCTAGATATCGCATCCTTTTCGCGGCTTTCCCGCCGCGAAGTGCCGGAGGTCCGATGGTGGGCATGAGGCTCGCTTTCCCGTGCTGTCGGTGAGAACCAATCCGAATGTGCGCGCCGGCCCCTCCAACTCGACCAGGCAACGCCGGCATCTATGCCGTGCGTGAGCGTTTCAGGGCCGTTCTCGTGGGTCAATGAATCGCGGCAGAATTCCGACCAAGGTGGCAAGGGCCTCAAACCTTTGGTGGCACCACCCGCCCCACCCGGGCTTCCAAAGGCAAAGAGGACGCCTTGGACTTCGGTCCACCTAGGCCGGTCGGAATGATGCACGGGCCCCGTCCAAGCAGGGCAGGATGAATACGTGGCCGATCCGGTCCCGATCCCTGCGGTGGACGTCGTGTCGCAGTCGCGCGTCGGCTGGCGGTTCGTGGTGCCGTACGTCGTCGCGATGGTCGCCATGTGGATGTGCTTCAACGCACCGTCCCAGGTGCTCATCGGCCAACAACTGATCGTCCTCGACGAGGCGAACAAGGAGCGCAACCTGGCGATCGTGCTGAGCGTGGGTGCGATCATCAGTCTCGTCGCCAATCCGCTTTTCGGCATGCTGAGCGACCGCTCGCGCAGTGGGCGTGGCCGACGCCGGCCCTTCCTGCTCGGCGGAGCGATCGGCACCTGCCTGGGCCTGGCCCTGCTGGCCGTAGCGCCGAACGTCGCCGTACTGCTGCTCGGCTGGTCGCTGGTCCAGGGCTCGCTGAACTGCTATCTGGCGGCGATCATCGCCATCATCCCCGACCGCGTCCCCGCCACCCAGCGCGCGTTGGTCAGTGGGCTCGCCGGTCTGTCGCAGGTCATCGGCACCGTGGCCGGTGTCGGCCTGACCAACGTGATGCCGACGACCGTGGCCAAGTACGCGCTGCTGGGCGCCGTTCTCGGCCTCGCGGTGCTGGGTCTGTGCCTGGCCTACCACGACCGCCCCTGGACCGGTGCTCGACCGGCGTGGCCGACCATCGCCCAGTTCTTCGGGTCTCTCGGACACCGGGACTTCGCGCTGGCCTGGCTGACGCGTGGTCTGGTGACGCTCGGCTACTCTCTCGGCACCACGTACCTGCTTTTCTTCCTGCGTGATCGGGTCGGACTCGCCGACCCCGCGGGCGGCGTGTTCATCGCGAACCTCGTGGCGGCGGGGGCCCTGCTGGTGACTGTGTTCGTCGGTGGCATCCTGAGCGATCGGACCGGTCGGCGCAAGATCTTCGTGATCATCAGCACCGTGGTGATTGCGGCCGGGCTCACCCTGCTGGCGTTGGTGCCGACCTGGCCCGGCACCTTGGCGTCGGCCGGACTGCTCGGCGGGGGCTTCGGGGTCTACCTGGCCGTCGATCTGGCCCTGATCACCGAGGTACTGCCCAGTGTGGAGGACTCCGGCCGCGACCTCGGCATCGTCAACATCGCGCTGACGTTGCCGCAGACCTTCGCGCCCGTCGTGTCCGCATTGTTCGTCACCCGGCTCGGCGGCTATGCACCGCTGTTCGCCACCGCCGCGCTGGTGACCTTGGTGAGCGCGGTCCTGGTCACCTTCATCAGAGGCGTTCGCTAGTGCGGAACTCGGTCCGTTAGAGGGCCCGGCGTTGCGCCACCATCGGGCACAGGAACGGGTCCCGGCCGGCCAGGCCGACCGTGTTCAGGTACCGGACCACGAGAGCGTACGCCCGCAGCAGGGAGGTCTGCGTGTACGGGACCCCCGCCTCAGCGCAGTAGGCCGAGACCAACGGCTGCACCTTGCGAAGATGCGGGCGGGCCATCGAGGGAAACAGGTGGTGTTCCACCTGGTAGTTGAGCCCGCCCATGAAGATCGACATCAACCGTCCGCCGCGGATGTTGCGGCTGACCAGCACCTGCCGGCGCAGGAAATCCAGCTTCAGCTTGGGCGAGACCAGCGGCATGCCGATGTGCGCCGGGGCGAACGTCGAACCCATGTAGAGACCGAAGACGGCAAGCTCCACGGCCAGGAAGACGAGGGCCTTCCCCGGCGACAGCACCAGGAAGGCGAGCGAGGCCAGGCCGCCGAGCCGGACGACGAGGAAACTCAACTCGACCCAGCGCCGCTGGAGCTTGCCTCGGCGCAGGACCCGGCGGACACCGTCGGTGTGCAGCGACAGCCCCTCCAACAGCAGAATCGGGAAGAAGTACCAACCCTGATGCGCGACCAGCCAACGCAGCAGCCGATTCCGGTGCCTGGTGGCCATGGCGGGGGTGAAGGCGACCGCGGTCAACGAGATGTCGGGGTCGTAGCCCTCTTTGTTCGGGTTGGCGTGGTGCTTGGTGTGCTTGCTCTGCCACCAGCCGTAGCTGATGCCCACGAAGAGGTTGGCCAGCACCAGGCTGGTCCAGTCGTTCCAGCGGCCGGACTTGAAGATCTGGCGGTGTGCGGCGTCGTGCCCGAGAAAGGCCAGTTGGGTCATCAACACGCCCAACACGGCGGCACTGATCAACTGCCACCAGCTGTCGCCGATCAAGACGAAGCCGACCACCCACGCGGCGAGGACGACGACGGCACCGATGAGCTTGGCCCAGTAGTAGCCGTAGCGGCGCCGCATCAACCCGAGGTCATGCACGGCACGGGTCAAGGCGGTGAACGCGCTGCCGTCGCTGCGCGGTGCAGCAGGACCGGCGGGCGTGGCGGGGGCGAGCAGTGACGTCAAGGGTGGGGAGCCGTTCGGTAGGGAGCGTCGTGGACTTGCCTGGCGTCAGCGTGATGCGAACGAAACAGCGGCGTACACGAGCGGCGGCTTCGAGTCCCAGAACGGCTGTGGAGCAGCAACTCAAACGATATACGAGGTGCACCGACTCGAACGATTCGCAAGTCGTCGCGGGAAGAACTCTTAGCTCAGGCTCAGGCTGGTTCGGTGCGCTAGACCCGTCCCGTACGGGCGGCCGCAAGCAGGGCGCGGGCGGCGTTGGCGCCGCAGGCGCCGTGGACGGCGGCACCCGGATGAGCCGATGCGGAGCCCAGGAACAGCCCGGCGATCGGCGTCTCGGCCCGGCCCAGCCCGGGGATGGGCCGGAAGATCAACTGCTGGTGCAGATTCGCCGTCCCGCCGCCGACGGCCCCGTTGACCAGGTTCTCGTTGCGCTCCTGCAGTTGGTGCGGGCCGAGCACCCGGCGAGCGGTGACCAGAGCGCCGAAGCCCGGGGCGTAGCGCTCCAGCCGGGCTTGCATGCGGTCGGCGAACCGCTCGGTCTCCGCCACGTCCCAAGTTCCGGTCAACTCGTCGCTCCCTTCGTCGCGACGCACCAGCTGCGGAACGTGGGTGTAGGCCCATAGTGCCTCGGTGCCGGGCGGTGAACGGGTCGGATCGGCGGTGGTCATCTGGCCGACGAGGAGGAAGGGATGTGCCGGGATGGTGTGATTGTCGATCGCATTGTGGGCGTTCGTCAGCTGCTCCAGGGAATCGGCGATGTGGACGGTGCCGGGCGCCTCCGCGGGAGGATCCTGCCACGGCACCGGAGCCGACAACGCCCAGTCGACCTTGATCGTCGCCGGGTCGTACTCGAACCGGGACATCCGAGATCGCACCCGGGCCGGCAGCTCGTCCCAGCCCACCAGGTTTCCGTACAGGGCCGGCGCTCCCACGTCAGCCACCACCGCGCGAGCGGACAGATCCTCGCCCTGCTCGGTGATCACCCCGGTCACCCGACGGTGGGAGGTGACGATCCGCCGCACCCGGGTCGAGGTCCGGATCCGGCCGCCATGATCGACCAGACGGTCGACCATCGCCTGGGCGAGACGCTCCGAGCCGCCCTGCGGGACGGGAAATCCGTTGGTCTGGCCGATCATGGTCAACAGGAGCCCGACCAGTCCGGAGCCGACAGCGTTCATCCCGATGTCGGAGTGCAGGGCGTTCCCGGCCAACAGCAAACCGGCCTCCTCCGACCCGAACCGGGTCCGGGTCAACGTGGCGGCCGGCTCGAGCAGCGTGCGGACGTAGTCCATCCCGCCGACGCCCGGCAACCGGGTCACGACCTTCAGCCCGGCGCGAACCGGTGGAAACGGGCTCAGCAGGGCCTCGATCAGGGCCGGCCCGACCCGCCGCCAATCGGCATGCAGTTTCAACCAGGCGGCGCCGTCACCGTGCCGGCGGGTGTCCAGCTCGGCGGCGGTCCGCTCCACGTCCCGGTGCAGCAGCGCCCAACCACCGTCGGGACGCGGGTGGCCCAGCACGGCCGGAGCGTGACACCAGCGCAACCCGTACGCGTCCAGGCGCAACGCCTTGATCACCGGAGAGACGGCGGCCAAGGGGTAGAACGCACTGAACGTGTCGTGTACGAAACCGTCGGCCACGTCGTGATCGCTGGCGACCGCGCCGCCGCAGCGGGGCTGAGCCTCGAGTACGGTGACGTCCCAGCCGGCGTCGACCAGGAGGTTCGCCGCGACCAGACCGTTCGGTCCAGCGCCGACGACGATCGCGGTCTGCGGCCGGCTCACCCCAGCAGTCACCTCCGCACCCATTGCATCCCGGCATCATGCCAAGCGCGCGTTCTCCGGAACTGAGCAGTGCCCGGCGTTCCCGCCGGGCGGCCCCTGGACTAACGTCTGACGATGGCGAAGAAGCGGACGGATAAGATCACCGACGACGTCTACGAAGCTGAGGTCTTCCGGCTGCAGACCGAGCTGGTGAAGCTGCAGGAATGGACCAGGCACACCGGCGCCCGCATCGTGGTGATCTTCGAGGGCCGAGACGCCGCCGGCAAGGGCGGAACGATCAAACGGATCACCGAATATCTCAGCCCGCGGATCGCCCGGATCGCCGCCCTGCCCATGCCGACGGAGCGCGAACGCGGCCAGTGGTACTACCAGCGCTACATCTCCCATCTGCCCGCGAAGGGCGAGATCGTCATCTTCGACCGGTCCTGGTACAACCGTGCGGGCGTCGAGCGCGTGATGGGCTTCTGCACCGACGAGGAGTACGCGAGGTTCATGCGGCAGACGCCGATCTTCGAGCAGATGCTGATGGACGACGGAATCCTGCTACGCAAGTACTGGTTTTCGGTGTCGGATGCCGAGCAGCTGCGCCGGTTCCGCTCGCGGATGAAAGATCCCGTACGGCAGTGGAAGTTGTCCCCGATGGATCTGGAGTCGATCAACCGATGGGAGGACTACTCCCGGGCCAAGGACGAGATGATGGCCCACACCGATACACCCGCCAGCCCGTGGTTCGTGGTCGAGTCCGACATCAAGAAGCACGCCCGGCTCAACATGATGGCGCACCTGCTGTCCAGCATCGAGTACGGGAAGGTCCCGCAGCAGCAGGTGGACCTGCCGAAGCGGTTGACCGCCAGCGAGGGCTACCAGCGACCGCCACGCGAGCTCTACACCTACGTACCTGATCATGCTGACGCGTTGATCAACGAGGCTTCCTGACCAGACCGCCATCGACACGGGCCAGAAGTTCACCGATCGCCCACCTGCTGGGCACCTGGTTGTCACCTCCGGCCCGCAGGCTCGGGGCCGTGCCTTTCTCCACTGACCCGCCACGCCTGAGCTTGCTGCCGATGTACGGCCGGACCTGCGGCAACCGGAGCCCGGTCACGTGCCAGCTCAAATGCAGCAGTGCCTGTGCCCACGAGGTGCCCAATCGAAGCGGCGCGCCGACCTTCCGGGACATCGCCACGCTGCAGTTGAGCCGCCGCCAGGTGTTGGTGGCCGGGAGCGCACTGAGCGCCGCGGTGGCGATCCCAGGCTGGCTGCCGGAAGAGTCGTCGGCCGCTCCCCGCCTCACCAAGGCGACGCTGGCTTTCACGCCGATCGCGCCGGTCGACCCGCTCGTCGACGACGTCACCGTCCCCGCCGGATACGATTGGAAGGCCATTCTCCGCTGGGGTGACCCGTTGTTCCGGAACTCCCCCGCCTTCGACCCCGCCGTGCCCAACGCGAATCACCAGGAACTCCAGTTCGGCTACAACAACGACTACCTGGACATCCTGGTCACCGACCGTCGCGGCCGGAAAGCCTTGCTGTGCTGCAACCACGAGTACGTGAACCGCTCGATCATGTTCCCTCCCTTGTCGTTTCCCCAGGAGTTCGAGGCGATCAGGGCGACCATCGCGGCGGTGGGGATGAGCGTCGTCGAATTGGAGCGCAACGGCCGCGGCCGGCCCTGGCGCTACCTCCGGGGAGGTCGCAAGAACCGCCGGATCACCGCGGCCACGCCCTTCCGGCTCACCGGTCCCGTTGCCGGTGATGCGTTGGTCACGACGGTTGCCGATCCCTCCGGCAGACGGGTGCTGGGCACCTTCGGCAACTGTGCCGGCGGAACGACGCCGTGGGGCACCATCCTGTCCGGCGAGGAGAACTTCAACACCTACTTCCTGGCCGATGCGAGTGCGCGCGGAAGCCGGCGCTACGGTCTCGGCGTTCCCACGTCGGGCGCGACGGAGAACAAGTGGGAGATGGTCGACCCGCGCTTCAACGCCACCCTCGACGGCTTCAAGAACGAGCCGCACCGCTTCGGCTACATCGTCGAGATCGACCCGTCGGATCCGACGTCGACGCCCCGGAAGCACACCGCGATGGGCCGCTTCAAGCACGAGGGCGCGAACGTCCGCGTCGACCCCAACGGCACCGTGGTGGCCTACATGGGCGACGACGAGCGCTTCGACTACCTGTACAAGTTCGTCGCCCGCCGCAAGTACACCCCCGGCAACTCTGCGCGGGCTCGTCGCCGCAACCTCGAGCTGCTGACCGAGGGCGACCTGTACGTGGCCAAGTTCAGTGGTGAGAAGCAGCCGGTGGAGGTGGACAATCTGGGCACCGGGGAGTGGATCCCGCTGACCCGCGACGGCCGTTCGCTCGTGGCCGGGTTCAGCGACGCCGAGGTGCTGGTGTTCACCCGCGAGGCGGCCGACGCCGTCGATGCCACCCCGATGGACCGTCCGGAGGACGTGGAACCGAGCCTGCGGAGCGGCAAGGTCTACGTGGCTTGCACCAACAACACAAGCCGCGGGCTCCCAGACAATCCCGCCACGGCTCAGGTGAACGAGAGTCTCACCGACGCACCGAACCCTCGGCCCCGGAACAAGGACGGCCACGTCATCGAGATCACCGAACGAGGCAACCGGGGCGACGCCGCGACGTTCAGCTGGAACTTGTTCCTGGTCTGCGGCGACCCGGCCGATGGGGCGATCACGACCTACTTCGGCGGATACCCGACGCCGATCACGCCCATCTCCTGCCCGGACAACCTCGCCTTCGACTCCCGGGGCACGCTGTGGGTGGCGACCGACGGGCAGCCCACCGCGATCGCCAAGGCGGACGGGCTGTTCCGGGTCGGGCTCACCGGGGCCGACCGGGGCAAGGTCGAGCAGTTCCTGGCCGTGCCCCGCGAGGCCGAGACCTGTGGCCCGGTCATCCACGACCGGGACGGATCAGTCTTCGTGGCGGTACAGCATCCCGGGGAGAACGGCAGCTGGGCTGCCCAGCGCTCCTACTTCCCCGACTTCGTGCCGGCAGGGGAAAGGCCAGGGCGCGGTGAATGGCGCGGCCCCCGACCCTCGATCGTCCAGGTGACCCAAAAGGGCTGAACCGCCGATCGGGGAACCGATCCCCCAGCGGGTCGGTCACCCCCGGTGGGCGGCCCGAACTCCGGCCTCCGGTGAAAGATCGAGTCGCCGCAGCAGCTGCGCGTTCAACGCCACCACCACGGTGGAGGCCGACATGAACAGCGCGCCGACCGCCATCGGCAACACGAAGCCGAACGGGGCCAGGATGCCGGCCGCAAGCGGCACCGAGATCAGGTTGTAGCCGGCCCCCCACACCAGGTTCTGTTGCATCTTGCGATAGCCCTGCTTCGACAGTTCGATCACCGACAGCACCGATCGGGGGTCGTCGCTGGCCAGCACGACGCCGGCGGACGCGATCGCAACGTCCGTACCGGCCCCGATGGCGATGCCCACTCCTGCCCGGGCCAGCGCCGGCGCGTCGTTGACCCCGTCCCCGACCATGGCCACCCGGCGACCTTCGGCCTGCAGCTCCGCCACCTTGTCGCCCTTGTCCTCGGGACGGACGCCCGCGAAGACCCGATCGATGCCCAGCTCCTGGGCGACCGCATCGGCCACCTGCGGCGCATCGCCGGTGATCATCACCACCCGGCGCCCGATCGCGTGCAGCGCCTCGACGGCCTCCCGGGAGACGCTACGCACCTTGTCGGCCAGGCTCAGGGCGCCGGCGATCCGGCCGTCCACCAGCACGTGCAGGACGATCGAACCCCGAGAGCGCCACTCCTGCGTCCCCGCCAGCGGCTCCAGGCCTTGCGTCCGCAGCATCGCAGGACCGCCGACGGACACCTGCCGACCTCCGACCGTTGCCGTGATCCCCACCGCGGGCGAGGAGGAGAAGTCGGTGGCGGTGATCGCCTCGATCCGGCGCTCACGGGCGAGCGCGACGATGGCCTTGGCCAGGGGATGCTCGCTCTCGGACTCCGCCGCGGCGGCCACCCCGAGCAGCTCGTCCTCGTCGACACCGGGCACCGCAAGGACGTCGTTGACCACCGGACGTCCCTCGGTGAGGGTGCCGGTTTTGTCGAACAGGACCACCTCGACCGTACGCATGGCTTCCAGGGCCATCCGATCGGTGATCAAGATGCCGCCCCGCGCGGCCCGTTCGGTGGCGATGGCGACCACGAGGGGAATCGCCAGGCCCAAGGCGTGCGGGCAGGCGATCACCAGTACGGTGATGCTGCGGACCAGGGCGTCCGCCGGCTGCCCCAGCGCGGTCCAGACCACGGCGGTGATCACGGCGGCGGCCAGCGCGAACCAGAACAGCCAGGCCGCCGCACGGTCGGCCAGCAATTGAGCCCGGGACGACGAGTTCTGGGCTTCGGCGACCAGCCGCTGGATCCCGGCCAGTGCGGTGTCCTCGCCGGTGGCCGCCACCCGCACGCGGAGCGAGGAGTCGGTGGACACGGTGCCGGCCACCACCCGATCGCCCTCGGTCCGGGCCACGGGCCGGGACTCTCCGGTGATCATGGACTCGTCGACGCTGGCGCTGCCGGAGATGACCTCGCCGTCCGCGGGGACCCGGCCGCCGGGGCGGACGACGACCACGTCACCGACGCGGAGGTCGGCGGGGGCGACCTCGACGACTTCGGATCCCTCGACCCGCTCGGCGACATCGGGAAGCAGCGCCGCCAACGAGTCGAGCGCCGAGGCCGAGGCGGCCAGGGAGCGCATCTCGATCCAGTGCCCCAGCAGCATGATCACGATGAGCAGAGCCAGCTCCCACCAGAACTCCAGTTCGGAATTCAGCAGGCCCAGCTGGGCACCCCAGGAGGCGAGGAAGGCCACGGTGATGGCCAGCGAGATCAGCAACATCATCCCCGGCCGGCGGGCCCGCAGCTCGCTGACGCCCCCGCTCAAGAACGGCCGCCCGCCCCAGACGAACATCACGGTGCCCAAGATCGGGGAAACCCAGTCGAGCCACGGCCAGCCCGGCAGCGGATAGCCGATGATCATGGCGAATACGTCGCTGAGCAGCACCACCGGGATCCCGACCACCAGCATGATCCAGAACAGACGGCGGAACTGCGCGACGTGGTCGCCGTGGCCGCCGTGGCGCCGTGGCGCCGTGGCTGCCGTGGCCGTTGTGCTCGCCGTGACCGGACTGATCGTGCTCGCGGTGGTCGTGAGCGGCCGCCCCCTGAGCCGGCTGCTCTGTCGCCGACGACGCCGACGACGACCCGTCGCTATGCTCCATACCGATTGGTATACCCCGCAGGGGTATTCTGCGCAAGGGCGGGCGATGAGAATACGCTGACGTTCTGCCTCGAAGCGAAGGAGCTGGCGATGGACAAGGTCGTGCCCGACGCCGCGACCGCGGTCGCCGACGTAGCCGCGGGCGCGTCGCTGGCCGTCGGCGGATTCGGACTCTGCGGCGTTCCGAGCGTCCTGATCGAGGCGCTGCTGGTCAGCGGCGTCGGCGATCTGGAGGTCGTCTCCAACAACTGTGGAGTGGACGAGTGGGGGCTGGGGCGGCTGTTGTTCGCCGGACGGATTCGGCGGATGGTGTCCTCGTACGTCGGGGAGAACAGGGAGTTCGCCCGGCAGTACCTGGAGGGCGAACTGGAACTGGAGCTCACCCCGCAGGGCACCCTGGCCGAGCGGCTGCGCGCCGGCGGCTCCGGGATCCCGGCGTTCTACACGGCCACCGGCGTCGGCACCCAGGTCTCCGACGGCGGGCTGCCGTGGCGGTACGGGCCGGACGGCAGCGTGACCGTGGCCTCCCCCGCCAAAGAGACCCGGACGTTCGCCACCCGCGAGGGGGAGAAGCCTTTCGTCCTCGAGCGGGCCATCGTCACCGACTTCGGGCTCGTCCGGGCCTGGCGCGGTGACCGGCACGGCAATCTCGTCTACCGGGCCTCCGCTCGGAACTTCAACCCGCTCGCCGCCATGGCGGGCAGAATCACGATCGCCGAGGTGGAGGAGCTGGTCGAACCCGGCGACCTGTCCCCCGATCAGGTGCACACGCCGGGCGTGTTCGTGCACCGGGTGCTTGCGCTCACTCCGGAGCAGGCGGTGGACAAGCGAATCGAACGGACAACCACTCGTCCGCGCCCTGAGGCAATTGGCCCCTCGACAAGCTCAGGGCGCGAACAATGAGCTGGACCCGCGAGCAGATGGCCGCCCGGGCGGCGAGCGAGCTGGAGGACGGCAGTTACGTGAATCTGGGTATCGGCTTACCGACGCTCGTGCCCAACTACGTCGCCGACGGGGTGGAACTGGTGCTGCAGTCGGAGAACGGGCTGCTCGGCGTCGGGCCCTACCCGTACGAGGGCGAGGAGGACCCTGATCTGATCAACGCCGGCAAGGAGACCGTGACCCTGCGTCGCGGGGCCTCGGTCTTCGATTCCGCGACGTCGTTCGGGATGATCCGGGGCGGCAAGATCGACGCCGCGATCCTGGGTGCCATGCAGGTCTCCGAACACGGCGACATCGCCAACTGGATGATCCCCGGCAAGATGATCAAGGGCATGGGCGGGGCGATGGACCTGGTGCACGGGGCCAGACGCGTGATCGTCCTGATGGAGCACGTCGCCAAGGACGGCTCGTACAAGATCGTTCGTGAGTGCTCGCTCCCCTACACCGGGCGAGGGGTGGTGCAGCGGATCATCACCGACCTCGGCGTGCTCGACGTGACCACGGACGGCCTGCGCCTGGTCGAACTCGCGCCCGACGTCACCGAGAACCAGGTTCGGACAGCCACCGAGCCCGGGCTCATCTGACCGCCAACGCTCACAGTGCACTGGCAACATCGGTCTGGACGAAGTCCTGACCCTTGAACAGAAGTGGTGCGGCCAACGCTTTGGACAAAGCGTAGGAGAAGCTATCACCCAGGTTGAGGCCCGCCGGATGGCGGCCCTTGCCGAACCGGCGCCACGCGCCTGCGGCCAGCTCGGCCTGGTCGGCATCCAAAGCAGCCGTGATGGCGCCGGTGGTGACGAGCAGGGTGTGGAGATCAGCCGACGCTTCGTGGCCCTGCTTGGCCTCGACGAGGATGCTGACCTCCACCAGAGTGGCTGCGCTGATCTGTAGATCGCCGGCGTTTGCGAGCATCACCGAGAGCAGCACCTCCGCATCCGCTTCGCCGAAGACAACCGCGGCGATCGCCGAAGTGTCGAGGACCATCGTCACCGAGGCAGGCCGTCCTCGTCGTAGCCGACGATCTCGTCCGCCGTGCGATTGTCGTGCATGCTTCGATCACGCCCGCGGCGAACCAGCTCGCGTAACCGAGTCGGCCGGTCACGCCGAGTCAATCCGTCACACCAACTGCTGACTTGGTCCACATTCTCAGGAGATCGGCATGTCCCAAGCCAACAGTTGTGGGTTGATCGGGGCCGCATGCGCAGGTCATTGGTCAGTGGAGGAACTCGACCTTGAGGATGGCGATGATCAAGCCGGCGACGGCGAGCACGACACCACTCCAGACGGAGCGGCGCGGCGCGTGCTCGGCGCTGATCCGACCGATCACCCAGCCGGTGATGGCCAGCCGGACCACGACGATGAGAGCGGCGAGGATCTGAGCCAGTTCGGTGTCCAGCCAGCCGAGTGCTCCCAAACCCAGGACCAGCACGGGCGGCAAGCCCGAGGAAACGATCGGAACGGCATCGCGCAGTTCGGCTCTCAGGTGGGTCTGTTGTTCATCCGGCGAGCGGCCGATGTGTTCGGCGACGTCATGAGCCAACACGTGCGCCAGGTAGGTGGTGATCATGGTGACCAGCACGATGATCACGGCCCGGCCGCTGGCGATGGTGCTCTCGTTGTTCTGGACCACGGCGGCGAGGACCAACACGTTGCCGTACACGTAGGCCGACGTCCGGCTCCGTACCCGCTCCACTCCGAGCTCCTCGGCCTTGGCCCGCAGTCTGGCGCTGCGCTCGGCCAGCCGCTCCTGCCCGCGTGTCTGTTCCACACCAGGATTATTCCCCGCGACCATGCCCCGCGGACGTCCGAGGCTCAACGCTGGTGCGTCAGCGACCCGTACCGGCGTAGACCACGGCTTCGTCGGCGGCATCCAGACCGAAGGCGGTGTGGGCGGCGGCCACGGCACGGTCCACGTCGTCCTGATCGAGGACCACCGAGATGCGGATCTCCGACGTGGAGATCATCTCGATGTTGACTCCGGCCTCGGCGAGAGCGGAGAAGAACTTGGCCGTCACGCCAGGGTGGGAACGCATCCCGACCCCGACCACGGAAACCTTGCCGATCTGGTCGTCGTAGAGCACCTCGGCGAACCCGACCTCGGCCCGGATCCCTTCCAGGGTGGCGATCGCGGCCGGACCGTCGGTCTTGGGCAGGGTGAAGGAGATGTCGGTGCGCGCCGTCTCCACCGTGGACACGTTCTGCACGATCATGTCGATGTTGATGTCGGTGCGGGATACCGCCTCGAAGATCCGCGCCGCAACCCCAACCTTGTCCGGCACCCCCACGATGGTGATCTTGGCTTCGCTGCGGTCGTGCGCGACGCCGGAGATGATCGCCTGTTCCATCTGGTCCTCCTCTGCTCTGTCTTCGATCCAGGTGCCGGGTTTGTCGGAGAACGATGACCGGACGTGAACGCGTACGTTCTCGCGCCGGGCGTATTCGACGCAGCGCAGATGCAGGATCTTGGCCCCACAGGCCGCCATCTCCAGCATCTCTTCGTAGCTGATGTGGGGAATCTGCCGCGCGCTCGGCACGATCCGTGGGTCCGCGGTGAAGACGCCGTCGACGTCACTGTAGATCTCGCAGTAGTCGGCGCCCAGCGAGGCCGCGAGCGCCACCGCGGTGGTGTCGGAGGCGCCGCGGCCGAGGGTGGTCACGTCCTTGGTGTCCTGCGCCACACCCTGGAAGCCGGCCACGATCACGATGTCGCCCTGGTCCAGCGCCGTCGTGATCCGGCCGGGAGTGATGTCGATGATGCGGGCGTTGCCGTGGGTGCCGGTGGTGATGATCCCGGCCTGCGAGCCGGTCAGCGACCGGGCGTGCAGACCCTGATCGTGGATGGCCATGGCCAGCAGCGCCGCGCTCATCCGCTCGCCGGCGGTCAGCAGCATGTCGAGTTCCCGGGGGGCGGGAGAGGAGACACCCGGAGGGCGAGTTCCATGAGCTCGTCGGTGGTGTCCCCCATGGCGGAGATGACCACCACCACGTCGTGACCGAGCTGTCGGGTCGCCACGATCCGCTTGGCCACGCGCTTGATGCTGTCCGCGTCTGCGACCGACGAGCCACCGTACTTCTGCACTACGCGGCCCACGCCGCAGCCTCCCTGCCTCTGGACATCGGAGCCACTGTAATGCCCTCGGGCCGGGACTCCGATTCGCGAATCAAGGCTTGTGAGGTGAGGGCGAGTCGTGGGGATACTGGCTACGTGACTGACCCCGTACCGCAGCGCATCGGCGACACCGATCGCGACCAGGCCGCCGACGCGCTGCGTGAGCATCTGGCTCAAGGCAGGATCAGTCAGGACGAGTTCGACGAACGGATGAGCGTGGCGCTCTCAGCGAAGACCGCGGCCGACCTCGAGCCGCTGTTCGCCGATCTCCCCGAGCCGCGTCCCGCCGCCCTCAAGGGCGTCGAGCCGATGAGTACGCCGTGGCCGGCCTACAACCCGCCGCCACCCGCAGTTCCCGCGCCGAGACCCGCGGCGGAGGTCCCGGCGGTCAACAGCAACTGGGCGACAGGGCTGATGGTCGCCGCCACCGTGGCCTGGCCGGCGTGGCTCATCCTCTCCTTCGCCTTCAGTTGGCGGCTGTGGTGGCTGGTCTGGATCCCCATCACGATCTCCGTGCTGGCGGGCAAGTTCCGCTCCCAGACGGGTCAGTAGTGCTCGACGCTCCACCACCGACCGGGCACGACCGGGCTACGGTCGAGCTGATCTCGACGGAGGCGGCCGCCGGTCATCTGGCGGTGGAGTTGCTCAGGTCCTCCGCCGAGCCCGAGGTGCTCCAGGAACGCGAAGACCGGGTCGTGCTGCGGATCGGCGAGACCGTACGCCATCCCCGCGAGCCCTGGACCGCCTCGGTACACGCGCTGCTCGACCATCTGCACCAACAGGGCTTCGCGGAGGCGCCGCGTCCGGTGGCGGTGGGCGATGACTACGAGGAGATCACCTACATCGACGGAGTATCCGGGGACGACGCGTGCCGGCTGGTCGATTCCGACGAGGCGGTGGCCGCCGTCGCCCTTCTGCTGCGCCGCTACCACGACATCGTCGCGGGTTGGCGGCCCGAGGTACCGCCGGTCTGGTACGACGGTCAGGTGGGCAACGGCCGGGATGATCAACTCGTCTGTCACGGCGATGTCGGACCGTGGAACCTCGTCTGGCGCGACGGCCGGTTGGTGGGTCTGATCGATTGGGAGTACGCGACGATCGGCACGCGGCGTACCGACATCGCGTACGCGCTGCACTACCTCGCTCCGTTCCGCGACCGCAGTTACTGGCGAAGCATCCTGGGCCTGCGTCGGCGGCCGCGCCGGCGGCACCGGATGGCGGTGTTCGCCGAGGCGTACGGCATCGAGGTCGATGATCAACTCGTGGACGCGGTGCTCGATTCCCAGCAAACCGGCGTGCAGATGATGATCACCCTGGCCGAGCGCGGAAGGCTGCGGCAACGCCAGTTGATCGCAGCCGGCGAGCTGGACCGGGAGCGGCGGGCGGCGGCCTGGACCGCCGATCGGCGCCACAAGTTCCTGCCGCACCGGAACGGCTGAAACCGTTCAGGCCCCAGAGGGGAGCGTGGCCGGCCGACGAGCTCGAAGGCCGAGCACGAAGGGGGCCGCCGCCGCCAGGACCGCAAGCGTGACGACCGGCACGGCCGGATCGATCCCGGCCAGAAACGCCCCGGCGGTCACCCCGACCACTTCGCCCAGCACGGTGAGTGCGGCATTGTTGCCCAACACCGCGCCCTGCTGGTCGACGGGGGCCGCCGCCGACAACAAGGCAGCCACGGCGGACAGCGACAGCGCCATGCCCAAACTGGCCAGCGACCCGAAGGCGACCGCCACGGCGAGGGATCCCGGCACCCCGAGCTCGTACGGGACCACGACCGCCGCCATGCTGACCGCGCCGACCAGCAGGGCCACCAGGGCCAGCGGACCCATCGCGACCCGTCCGACCAGGCGCGGCATCAGCACCAGGTTCCCCAGGCTGCTGGTCACCGCCAGCGCCGCGTAGCAGGCCGTGACCGGTCCGACCGACAGGCCCCACTCGTCGACCAGGTAGATGGTGATCAGCCGCCAGAAGCCGAAGGCCGCGACGAAGACGAGGAAGTTGCCCAGGTAGTTCCGCCGCAGCCGCTGGTCGGTCACCACCTGGCTCAGACTGGTCAGCGAGTGCAGCAGCGGGACCGCGCGCCGGGCCGTGGCCGGCAACGTCTCGGCGAATGCGAACTGCAGCCAGATCAGCACGCCGACCAGGAGGACCGAGACGATCCAGAAGGGCAGGGCGTAGCCGACGAACTCCGCCAGCACGCCGCCGAGCAGTGGACCGGCGACGTAGGCCAGGCTGGTGGTGGCGTACAGGAAACCGATGTAGCGCGGCCGCTCCGCCGTTTTCGTGACGTCGGCGATCGCGCTCATGGTCAGCGCGAGCGTCGCCTCGATGAAACCGCAGAGCAGCAGGAACGGCGCCAGCAGGAGCAAGCTCTTGGCGCTCAGCGCAAAAGCGACCCCGAAGTAGCACAGGATCGTCCCGGCGGTCGAAACGAGAACGACCGGGCGGCGGCCGTAGCGATCGGAGAGGCTGCCGAGCAGGGGATTGCCCAGAAACGAGCCGAGCGGGTAGAGCGCCAGCAGCAGGCCGATCGCCGTGGTCCGGCCGGCCAGGCTGGTGTCCGGCGGCAGGTAGCCGTCGGTCGGCGACATCAGCATCGGCACGAAGAGGGTGCCCATCATCGCGTAACCGAGGTAGCTCGCCGCCACCGTCGGGAACAGTGGGCCGACCCGCCGCCCAGCGCTGGGGCTCGACGTCTGCTGCCCGGCCATGTCGTCATCCCTCCGATGCGTCGATGGCCGATTATCTCTTGCGACCTCGCTGACGGACACTTGATGTATGGATGGCTCCGTAGCCCCCCGCGCGGTGGCTGCGGCCAGATCGACCGCCTCAGCACTTGGCCTGAGGGCCGATGAGGCGATCGTGCTGCACAACTCGAACAAGCTCACTCTGCGTCTGCTGCCTGGTGACGTCCTGGCCCGGGTGGCACCCGTAGCGCAGCAGAATGCCGGGTTCGAACTCGAACTTGCCCGACGACTCCGCGAATCCGGGTGCCCGGTCGCTGCCTTGGAACCTCGAGTGGAGCCACGCGTCTACGAAAGTGGTGGCTTCGTGGTCACGCTGTGGACCTACTACGAGCCCGCTACATCTCGCGAGGTCTCACCAGCCGACTACGCCGATGCGCTCGCGCAGCTCCACGCCGGTATGCGCACGGTCGATGTTGCGACGCCGCACTTCACGGATCGGGTCGACTCAGCCCAAGAGCTCGTGGCCAGCCCCGCAGAAACGCCGGCGCTCGCCGATGCGGACCGGGAGCTGCTCGGCAACACGCTGCGAAGCCTGAGACGTGGGATCGTCGACCGCGGCGGTGTGGAGCAGTTGCTGCACGGCGAGCCGCACCCGGGCAATCTGCTCACCACGAAGAACGGGCTACTGTTCATCGACCTCGAGACGTGTTGCCGCGGACCGGTGGAATTCGACCTCGCCCATGCGCCCGAGGGCGTCAGCGAGCACTATCCCGGTGTCGATCGCGGCCTGCTGCGCGAGTGCCGGATCCTCGTGTTGGCCATGATCACCACCTGGCGCTGGGACCGAGGCGACCAATTCCCCAACGGCCGCCAGCTCGGCACCGAGTGGCTCGGCCAGATCCGTGCCGCACTCGAACGCACAGGGCTGGACACCCAGGGCTGATCACCAGCCTCATTCAGGCCGGGCGGTCCAGCGCCTCGACGCTCTGTGTGGCCAGCCGGCCGAGCAGGTCACCGAGCCCGTCTTGGGCGCGCCCCCGGGTACGGCCAGAGGTCGCGACCCGCCAGTCGATCGTCCGCAGGATCGGATGGCCCGCCGCGCGGACCGCGGCGAGGAGCGCGTGCTCCTCACCGTTGCGCACTCCGGGGAAGCCGCCGACCGCCTCGTACGCGGTGAGCCGGATGGCCAGATTGGCGGCGTAGACGTGATCATGGGAGCCGTCGCGGTGGATCCCGGCCAGCACGAGTCGATCATGGGCCAGCCGAACCCCCGGGCTGGTATCCATGAGTTCGATCAACCCGACAACCATGCTGGCCGAAGCGAGCGCGGCGAGCCGCACTCCGGCGTTGATCCAGGTCTGCGGGACGATGCTGTCCGCGTCGGTGCTGAACAGCCAGGTGTCGCGCAGGTCGACGGATCCAGGGCGCGCGGTGAGGGCCCGACGGATCAGGGCAGCGCGGACGGCCCCCACTGGGGCAATCTCGTCGGTTTCCCAGACCAGTGACTCGATGTCGGTGGCGGCCCCGAGCAGGGACCGCGCCAAGTCGGCGGTGGCGTCATGACAACGGTGGGCGGCGACGGCAACGGTCACCCGCTCGATCACCCCGGCGGGCCCGGGCCCTGCGGGCCGCCGCGAGCACCGACCGCAGGCACGCCTCGATCCGCCCCGCTTCGTTGCGCGCCGGGATCGCCACGACCACATCGATCGGTGGGCTCACGGGGCGTCGACGAATCCGCCGAGGAAGCCGTCGTCGGCGTCGGCGTTCTGCTGCAGCACATAGAGCTGGAGGTCGTGAATGGCCCGAGTGAGATCGGCGTCGTAGGCCAGCCCGGCCGGCCCGGCGATCCGCTGCGCCTCGGACAGCACGGTGTCGACCGCGCCGGCCACGGCGGCCCGGGCTTCGGTACTGAGGACCTGCAGCAGGCTCGGATCGGATTCCGGGTCGGCCAACAGGCCCTCGAGTCGCTGCGCCGCGGCGAGAACGACGGCGCCGGCGGCCGCCAGCGCCGTACGGATCCGGCCGAGGCGTAGTTGCAGCGGTGACGCCGGCTCACGCAGTCGAAGCCGCGTCAGATCGGCGATCCGGGCCGCACCGCCCGCCCAGCAGGCGGCGACCCCCACTCCGCCGGGAAAGAAGCCCGGCCGTGCCAGGTAGAAGTTCTGCGGGCCGATCTGGAGCTCGGCCTCGACCCGGAGCTGACGGATCGGAACCGTGTGAGAACGGCTCACCTCCATCGCCGTGGTCGACCAATCACCGGTGTCGACCGGCAGCTCAGCCACCGCCAGATCGATCAGCAGATGTTCCTCCGAGCTCAGCCAGACGGGCACCAGGGCCCGATCGAGCACGCCGGCGCCCGAGGCGAACCGGATGGTCCCGTCGAGCACCAGCCCGCCCTCGACCCGATCCGCACTCAGGCCGGTTCGCTGGGACCGCGAGGCCCACACCCCGTACAAAGCATCGGGTTCGGGCTTGCGGTCCGCCTGATCGAGGATCCGGAGGGCATCGATGTGGCCCTCGGCCAGTCGGGAGAGGGGCACATCGGTGCGGCCCAACGCGAGCAGTCCCGTGATCAGCTGGGGCCAGGTCGATCCGGCCCAGTCCTGAGCCGCCGCGACGCGGGCGAGTTGCGCCCGCAACGCGGCCGGCGTTGGGGCGTGTCGCGCGTAGTCGGAATCCAGCTCGAGTGGAGCTGGATAAGGAGCAAGACCGCTCAGGGGCGAGTCGGTCATGACCGGCCGTGCGGCGGACGGTGCCAACTGTGGAGCACGAACTCGGGATCCTCGAGCCTAACGCCGGGTTGCCAGCCACATCCGAGCAGCGTCTCGTGCATCTCGGCCTGCACCGCGGCCCCGCTCAGCCAGGCGTCGTGCGGGTGCTGCCGCCAGTGCACGGCCACCAGCTCGGCCCCCGCACCAGTGACGTGCTCGAATCCCGCCAGCGCCCCCGCGCGATCACGATCAGTGAGGTAGTACAAGAACTCACTCACCACCACCAGATCGAACGGACCTTGCGCGGCGGCGGATTGCACCTCCGGCAGCGCCAGTCGCCGGACCATCACGTTGTCCAGGCCGGCGCAGGTCTGTCGGGTGATCTTGACGGCCTCGGCGGCACCGTCGGTGGCGAGCAACCGGCGGCAGCGGGCCGCCAGGCGGGCCGCCAGATGCCCGGTCCCGGAGGCCGGATCCCAGGCGTGCTCGTACCGTGGGCGGCTCAGCGCGCCCAGCACCAACGCCAACTTGCGCTGCTCGTAGAAACTCGAGCCGACCCGCCACGGGTCGGGCTCCGCGCGGTAGAGCGCCTCGAAATCGGGTACCGCCGTCATGCCGAACCGTCCGGCATGATCAACAACTGCTGGCCGTGATGGCGCAACATCCCCGGCGGGACGACCGGGCCGAGGTTTTCGGACAGCGGGTCCAACTGGCTGACGAACGCGGCGCACGCCCGGCGGTGAGCCAGGTCGGCCGCGGCATCGGTCGTGAGCTTGATCAACGCCAGATCGGCGGCCTCGATCGAGTCCGGGTGGGACCAGTAGGTCATCCACACCGGGAACTCCAGCAGGGGCAGACCGCGTTCGGCGGCGACGGTCGCCGCCACCCGCCCGCACGCCCGATGGTCGGGGTGCGGATCGTGTCGCCACGGTGCCGCGAGCACCACCGATTCCGGCTTTTCGTGAGTCGGCCCGGAGTCGAGTCGGGCTCTCAGCTGATCGGCCAGCTCCCTCTCGTGGTGCGCCAGCCGCCCGTCGGGTAGCTCCAGGTGACGCCGCCAGCCCACCCCGAGGGAGTTGAGCGCCTCGTCCCATTCGCGCAACCGCAGGTCGGCGAGCCCGGCCGGTCGGGCGGTGACGTGATCTACGCACGCCTCGCCGGCCGTGGCCACCATCGCACTCACCGGCCGGTGACGACTCCAGGTGTGCATGAGGCGTCCGCAGCCGAGCGCTTCATCGTCCGGGTGGGCAGCCACCACCAGCAGCCTGGCCGAACCGACGTCTCGGCTGAACCCGTGACCGAGCCGGCACATCAGCGCGGCCATGCTCAGACTCTCCGCCTGCGCGATCCGGGGTGCCCACACGTCGAGGCCGTTTCCGCCCGGGGTGACGATCCTCCGCTGGGCCCTCCGTTCAGCCCTCCGCTCAGCCCGCCCCTCAGTAATGGACTCGGTCATCACGCCGCACCCTCGCGCCGCTCCAAGGCCTCGGACAGGTCGGCGTGCCGCTCGATCAGCTCCTGCCCGCGCTCGTACTCGGCGTCCCAGTCGCTGGTCAGGACCCCCACCACGGACCCGTCGACCGCGTACCAGACCGCCCAGCCCTGCGGGACCTTCCACCAGCTCGGCGCGCTCGTAGCCGTCACCCCACGACGAGTACTTGAGCTCATGATCGCCGATACCCGACCAGAAACCCGGAGCTGTCGCCCACCGCCGGTCCTGCCCGGCGATGTTGGCCCCGGCGATCTCGCCCATCGATTCGGCCTCGCCCCAGTGCTCGACCCGCAACGGCCGGTCGGCGGCCGGGTTGTGCGCGTACGCGATGTCGCCGACGGCCCAGATGTGGGGGTCCGAGGTTCGCAGGCCGTGATCGGTCAACACCCCGCCGCTCACGATCCGCAAACCCGCTGCGGCGGCAAGGCCGACGTTCGGCTGCGCACCACTCCCGCTGACCACCGCCTCGGCGATGAGGATCCGGCCGCTGACCAGATCGACCCGCCAGCCCTCGTCGTCGGTGTGGGTGAGCGAGGCGACGCCGTCACCCAGCACCAGAACCACGCCTGCGTCGACCAGCCAGTCCCGGATCCTCGCTCCGGCCTCCGCACCAAGCCGAGCGGAGTGCGGAAGCTTCTCCTCGGTGACCAGGACGACCGAGGCGCCGCGCCGGGCCAGGCTGGCGGCCGCCTCGCAACCGATGAACCCGGAGCCGATCACCACGACGTTGCGACCCAACTGGGCGATGCCGCGCAACGCCTCTCCGCTGTTCCGGTCCCGGACGTAGATGACGCCGGGCAGGTCGCCACCCGGTACGGGCAGCGGGTTCGGAGACGAACCGGTCGCCAGCGCCAGCCGCTCGTAGCCGATCACCGTGCCGTCGGACACGACCACCTGGCGCCGGTCGACATCCAGTTCGGTGGCGGGGGTGCCGAGCCGCAGGTCGATGGCGTTGTCGGTGTACCACTCCGGCTCAGCCAGCGGCAGGGAGTCGGCGTCGGCCTCTCCCCGCAGATACTCCTTGGTCAGCGGCGGCCGCGCGTAGGGCGGGTGCTCGTCGGCCCCGATCAGCAGGACGGTGCCGGTGCCCCCGGCCTCGCGGTAGCCGCGGGCCACCCCCAGCCCGGCCGGACCACCGCCCACGATCAGCAGGTCGACGTTCAGATCAGAAGGGGCCAGGTCGGACGCGTTCTTGTCGGTCATCGACGCTCCGTCATAACCGGACGGTCTCGTTCTCCCCGCCGGAGTAGGGCTCACCGGTGGCCTTGGCCTTCACGAAGCTGAGCACCGAGGCGATCCGCCCGCCGGGGGTGTCCCAGTACTCGGCGGTGTCGGCGTTGAACTTGATCAGCACCACGCTGGGATCGTCGGGACCCTGCGGCATCCAGGCCTCCACCACGGTGTTCCACAGCTCGCGCGCTTTGGCGGCGTCGGTGACGATCTCGGCGGTGCCGTTCAGCGAGATCCAGGTGGCACCGGAGCTGAGCGTCACCCCGACGTGCGGGTTGGCCGCGATGTGGCGGATCTTGCGGGAGTCGCGCTCGGCGAAGAACCACAGGTCGCCGTCGAACTCCACCTCCTGCTGGGCCATCGGGCGGGACACGAAGTGGCCCTGCTCGTCGACGGTGGTCAGCATCCCGATCTGGATGCCCTTGGCGAGTTCGGCCACTTTGGCGGCCGGATCAGCAGTTTCGGTCATGACGATCTCCTTCTTTTCTCGACTATGGATATATCCCGCCCTGGATGGCCTACGCAGGCGGCGCTGGAAAATCGATCAGCGGATGCCGGTGGTGGCCAGGCCCTGGACGAAGAAGCGCTGGAAGACCAGGAACAGCACGACGAGCGGGGCCACCGAGAGCAAGGTCATGGCCATCAGCGCGCCGTAGTCGGTCTGGTACTGACCCTGCAGGAACTGCAACCCGATGGGCATCGTGTAGAGCGCCGGGTCCTTCAGGGCGATCAGCGGCCAGAGGAAGTCGTTCCACTGATACATCACCGTGAGCAGGGTGAGGACCGCCAGCAGCGGCTTGCACAGCGGCAGCACGATGCTCCAGAAGATCCGGGCCGCGCCGGCACCGTCGATCTTGGCCGCCTCGATGATCGAATCCGGGATGGCCAACATGAACTGGCGGGCCAGGAAGATGCCGAAGGTCGCCGCCGCACCCGGGATGATCACCGCCCAGAAGGTGCCGATCAGACCGAGTTCGTTGACGATCCGGAACTGCGGCACCAAGATCGCCTGGGTCGGGATCATCATGGTCGCGAGCAGCAGCAGGAACAGCGGCGTCTTGGCCGGGAAGCGGAGCTTGGCGAACGCGTACCCGGCCAGCACGCTGACCACCACGGTCAGGAACGTGGTGATCGTGGTGATGGTGAGCGAGTTGCCGAACCAGGCGCCGACCGGCCATGCCTCGAACACCCGCTCGAAGTTGGCGGTCGACACCGCCCGCGGCAGCAGCCGGAAGCCACCGACAAGCGACCGCTCGCCGGAGAAGGCGGTGACCAGCATGATGTACAGCGGGAAGGCCATCACCACCCCGACCACGACGGCCAGGATGATGCGGACGACCAGACCCGGCCTGCCGCTTGGGTCGTCGCGGTCCGCGCGTGGCGTCGATCGCCGATGTCCGGGCGAACGGTTGAGCTGCCGTTGCGGCCATCAGGCGACCTCGTCCCGGGTGCGGTTCGAGCGCCACTGCATGATCGTGAAGCCCAGCGTCAGAAGGAAGATCACCACGCCGATGGCCGAGCCGTAACCCTGGTCGCGGGCCGCACCGAAGGCCGTCTTGTACGCGTACGTGCCCAGCACCTCGGTGGCCACGCCCGGGCCGCCGTTGGTCAGCACGTAGACGGTGTCGAACACCTGGAACGAGTAGATCACGTTCATGATCAACAGGAAGAAGGTCGACGGCCCGAGCAGCGGCAAGGTGATGAACCGGAAGCGCTGCCAACCCCCGGCCCCCTCAACCTGGGCGGCCTCGTAGAGCTCGGCCGGGACCCCCTGCAGGCCGGCGAGGTAGATGATCATCGTGAACCCGACCCGGATCCACAGCGTCACCAGCACGACGGAGGCGAAGGCCCAGCCGCCGTTGGACTGCCAGGGAAGGCCGGCGCCGCCGAGCAGCGAGTTCAGGACACCGATGGTCTCGTTGAACAAGAAGGTGCCGATGACGCCTACCGCCACGCCGGAGATGACCAGCGGCAGGTAGATGAGGGTCCGGAACACCTTCCGCCCGGGCAGCACCGAGTTCATCAAGACCGCGAGCGCGAGCCCGACGGCCATGCTCAGCGGAACGGTCAGCACGATGAACAGCGCGGTGTTGAGCAGCGATCGGAAGAACGTCGGATCACTGAACATCGTGGCGTAGTTGGCGAATCCGACCCAGGTCACCTTGCCGCTCAGGGTGGCGATCTTGGCCGTCGAGTACACGAAGGCGCCGATCAGCGGCACGATCAAGAACGCCAGCGCGAGCAGCAGCGCCGGGGCCACGAACAGGATGGCCGATTTGTCCCAGCGGGCCCGGCGTGGACCGCCGGAGCCCACGATCGGACCGCCCCGTCCGCTGCGGGGCCAGCGACGGGGCCGCCGGGGTAGCGGTCACGCCGACGGCTTTCTGCACGGCGTCGGCCAGCGCCGTGACGGTGTCGGCGGCGTTCCGCCCACCGAGGAAGGCCTTCTCCAGCTCGTTCTGCAGCGCGGCGTTGAGCTTGGCGAACTGGGGCACGGTGACCTGGCGGACCTGCTCCGGCGTGATCGTCGAGCCCGCCAGCACGAACGGCTGCATCAGATCGGGCCTGATCTTGAAGTCGAGCTTGGTCTCGGTCAGCGACTTGAGCGTCGGCAGCACGTTGGTCTTCTCGCAGAAGGTCTTCATCTGGTCCTCGCGGACGATGAACTCCAAGAACTTGGCCGCCGCCTCGGTGTTCTTGCCGTCCTTGGCGGCGACGATCGCGTTGCCGCCCAGGTCGGTCGCCGCGGCGACGTCCTTGGGCATCACCGCCGCGGCGTACTCGAACTTGTCGCCGACGCCGCCGTTGATGCCGGGCACCAGGAAGCTGCCGGCGAAGGCCATCGCCACGGTGCCCGCGTTGAACTCGTTGTCGGGATAGGTGGTGGCCTTCACCGAGGTGTTCTTGGCCACCCAGCCGTTGGTGAAGAAGCTCGAGGTGAACTCGACGGCCTTGCGACCGGCGTCGGAGTCGATGGCCGGGGCCTTCAGGTCAGGTCTGCAGCAGGTTGCCGCCGGCCTGGAAGAGCCAGCTCAGCCAGCGGTACGCGCCCGCGGCCTGCCAGTCGTAGATGAACGGGGACTGCTTGCCCTTGACCACGCCCTTGAGCTTGTCCGCCACGTCGGCGAACTGCTCCCAGGTCCAGGCCTCCTCCAGGGTGGTCGGCACGTTGGTGATGCCGGCCGCTTCGAAGGCGTCCTTGCGGTACAGGATGGCGGTGCAGTCGATCTGGTGCGGCACCCCGTACGGCTTGCCGTCGTAGACGATGCCCTCCCACAGCCCCGGCACGAAGGCGTCGATCTTGGCCTGGTCGAACGTGCCCGAGACGTCGAGCAGCACGTCCTGGCTGGTGTACTGACCGATGTCGATGTAGGAGACCCGGAACAGGTCGGGTGGGTTGCCGGCCTGGAAGCGGGAGTCGATGTTGGTCGCGACACTGGCGTAGGGGACGGTGTCGGTCTTGACGGTGATGTTGGGGTTCTCTTTTTGAAAGGCCGCGATGATGTCGTCGAAGGCCTTCTTCTCGGTGTCGCCCGACCAGTTGACGAAGGTCAGCGTCGCCTTGGCGTCGGACCCACCGGACGGCGCTTGTCCCCCGGTGTTGCTCCCGGTCAACCCGGCGCAGGAGGTCAGCGCCCCGGTGGCGGCCAAGCCCAGGCCGGCTTGCAGGATCTGACGGCGATTCAGCGTCATACTCGTCTCCTCGGTCCGGGCCCACGTCGTCGTCGGCATCTGCATACGAATACTGCCTCGACGCTCATACCCGAATCGGTCAGGTCCAAGCGCTGTTCGTGCACACCTATTCCGTCTGTGTACTCCGACTCTGTATGCGCGAGCGGGCGCGAGCGTCGATGCGCGCGCCCTACAGTGACGGGCCGTGAGCAACGACCGGGAGATCGCCTGGGGCATCGTCGGACCGGGACGGATCGCCGCCAAGGTCGTCGCAGGACTTCGAGCACGTGCCGGGGGCTCGGGCGGTCGGCGTGGCCTCCCGATCCGCCGAGCGCGCCGAGGCATTTGCCGCCGAACACGGCCTCGAGCGGGCGTACGGCTCGTACGCCTCGATCATCGCCGATCCCGAGATCGACGTCCTCTACATCGCCACCCCGCATCCGCAACACCACGCCATCGCCCTGGCGGCCATCGAGGCGGGCAAGTCGCTGCTGGTCGAGAAGACCTTCACCGCCACCGTGGCCGGCGCGGAGGAGATCGCCAGCCGCAGCTCAGCGCGCGGGCGTGTTCGTGATGGAGGCCATGTGGACCCGTTTCCAGCCGGCGATCGTCGCCGCGCGGGAGCTCGTCGACGACGGCGCGATCGGTGAGGTGCGTCAGGTGCAGGCCGATCTCGGGGTGGACCGCCCGTACGACGAGGGTGATCGGCTGTTCGACCCGGCCCAGGGCGGCGGCGCGCTGCTGGACCTCGGGGTGTATGTGGTGTCGTTCGCGCAGTACTGGCTGGGGGCACCGGACCGGGTCGAGGTGGTCGGCTCGCTGGCCCCGACCGGGGTGGACTGGGAGGTCGGGCTGCTGCTGGGCTACGACGACGGCCGGGCCGCCAGTCTGCTGGGGTCGCTGCGGCACCACACCCCGGGCGCGGCGCGGATCCACGGCACGAAGGGCTGGATCGACGTGCCGCCGCGCTTCCACCACCCCAAGCGCATCGTGTTGAGCCGGCCCGGGCACGAGCCGGAGGAGATCGTCCGGCCGCCGGTGGGGGACGGCTACGCCCACGAGCTGATCGAGGTTACCGAATGCCTGCGGGCCGGCCGCACGGAGAGCGCCGTGATGCCGCTGGCCGACACCATCGCGGTCCAACGGACCCTGAACACCGCCGCCGAAGCACTGGGCGTCCACCACCGCGAGGACGCGACACTCGATCTCAGCTGAGCAGAGCGCCCCATCGATAGGGTCGCTGCGTGGCCACCCGCACCCTCAGCGTCCGGGAGCTCAACCGGGCGTTGTTGGCTCGCCAACTGCTCCTCGACCGGGCACCGCTCAGCATCCCCCAGACGCTGGAGCGGATGGCGTTCCTGCAGGCCCAATACGCACCGGCGATCTACTCGGTCTGTGGTCTCGTGCCGAGGGGGTCGAGCGCGATGCGGTCACTGCGCTGCTGGAGAACCGGACGATCATCCAAGGCACGCTGCTGCGCTCGACCATCCACGTCGTCGCGCGCGGGCGACTACTGGCCGGCTGCCCTCGCCGTCCGCGAAGAGCGGCGCATGGCGCAGCTGCAGAGCCACCCGGGGTGCCCCGTCGGCCGCCGAGTGCGACGCCGCCGCCGACGAAGCTACGGGCCGCGCTCGAGACCGCCGGTGCCCTGCGGCAGAAGGAGATCGACCACCTGCTCGGCCCTGGCCTGCGCGGCGGTGCCGGACTGTGGGTCGACCTCGTCCGCGTCCCGCCGTCCGGCACCTGGCACCGCCGCCGCGCCGATCTGTACGGACTGGCGGAGCAGTGGGTCGGCCCGGAGCAGGGCACCGCGGAGGACGGCGTCGACCTGCTCGTCCGTCGCTACCTCGGCGGATTCGGACCGGCGACGGCCAAGGAGATCGCAAATTGGGCCGGTCTGCCGGTACCCACCGTGACCGCCGCGCTGGCCGGCATGACCCTGCGTTCGTTCCGCACGCGAGGACGGCACTGAGCTGGTCGACCTGCCGGGCGCCGCCGCTTCCCGATCCGGAGACGCCAGCGCCGGTCCGCTTCCTCTCGAACTGGGATGCCGCCCTCCTGGTCCACGCGCGCCGCTCCGGCATCCTGCCCGAGGAGCATCGGCCGAAGATCTTCCACACCAAGGCGCCGCAGTCGTTCCCCACCTTCCTGGTCGACGGTGCGGTCGCCGGAACCTGGAAGTACGCCGACGGCCAGGTCGAGCTCAGCCCCTTCTCTCCGCTGCCGGCTTCCGTACGGCGCGAGCTCGACGACGAGGCCGAGCGCCTGGCCGCGTTCCACCGCTGACCCTTCGACAGGCTCAGGCCTTTCGACAGGCTCGGCCCTTCGACAGGCTCAGGGAGAGTCAGGCGTCGACGTAGCGGCGGCCCTCGAGGGCGCGGCCCAGGGTGACCTCGTCGGCGTACTCCAGGTCACCGCCGACGGGAAGTCCGCTGGCCAGCCGACTCACCCTGACGCCCATGGGCAGCAGCAGCCGGCTGAGATAGGTGGCCGTCGCCTCGCCCTCGAGATTGGGGTCGGTGGCCAGGATGACCTCGGTCACGGTGCCGTCGGCCAGCCGCAGGCACAGCTCCCGGATCTTCAGCTCGCCCGGACCGATGCCGTCGATGGGGCTGATGGCTCCGCCCAGGACGTGATAGCGACCGCGGAACTCGCGCGTCCGTTCCACGGCGACCACGTCCTTGGACTCCTCGACCACACAGATGATGGTGGCGTCCCGCCGCGCGTCCCGGCAGATCCGGCACTGGGTCTCCTCGGCGACGTTGAAGCAGACCTCGCAGAACTTCACCGTGTCCTTGACCAGCTTGAGGGTGTCGGCGAGCCGGAACACGTCGTCGTGGTCGGCGGCCAGGATGTGGAAGGCCAGCCGTTGCGCGCTCTTCGGACCGATCCCGGGCAGTCGCCCGAGCTCGTCGATCAGGTCCTGGACCGGCCCCTCGTACACCCGCTGCTCCTCGACCCCGAGGTCAGAAGGGGAGGCCGGCGCCGCCGAGGCCCCCGGCCAGCGGACCGAGCTTGGCGGCCGCCAGCGCCTGGGCCTGGGCGTTGGCGTCCCGGATGGCGGCCACGATCAGGTCGGCCAGCGTCTCGGTGTCCTCGGGATCCACCGCCTCGGGCTTGATGGTCAGGCCGACCAGTTCGCTGGCGCCCGTCACCGTCGCGGTGACCAGATCCCCGCCGGCGGAACCCTCGACGGTCGTGTCGGCCAACTCCTGCTGCGCCTGGAGCAGCTGCTGCTGCATCGCCTGCGCCTGGGCCAACAACCCGGACATGTCGCCTTCGGGAATCATCGTGGTCTTGCTCCCTTGTCTACGTCGGGGCTGCCGCTCGGTTCGCCGGCACTCGAGGTGTCCGGTCGATGTCGAGCCAGCCTATGCGGGGCGTTCCTCCTCGGCGATGATCTGCGCCCCGAGTTGGCGGGCGAGGAGTTCGGTGTCGGACTCGTCGCCGGCGTCCACCTCGGAATCATCCGGGTGGGCCACGGCGTCTCGCTCGTCGACCTCCGACCCGGACGAGGAGGACTTGCCCCGGCGGGTGGGACGCACCTGCTCGCGCGCCTGCTCACGCGTTTCCGGGGGGACCCGGGGCGGTTCCGCGACCGGGGTCGAGTGGGATGGGGGCGGTGATGGGGGCGGGTACGGGTCACCGGGCCCGTCGGTCGCCGGCGGGGCGCCGGTGCGCTGAGGAGCCGCTCCGCCGACACTCGGGTCCACCATCGTCTCGATCCGCAGATCCATGCCCAGGACCTCGATCAGGGCCTCCCGCAGGACGTCCTGGCTGCCACCCTTGGCGAAGCTGTCCCGGGCCCCCACCCCGGCCATCGCCAGCATCAGGACACCGTCGCGGATCTCGACGACGTGGGCGTTCTGACTGAGCAGGATCCAGGTGAACCGTCGCCGTCCCTTGACCTCCTCCAGAACCTCCGGCCACAACCGTCGTACGTCGGTGACGGTCATGCCGGGCGGCCCGGCATTGTCGCCCAGGGCGGACGGCGCGGCGACCTGCGCGGCGGGCGGCGCGGCGGGCGGCTCGGCGGGCGGTTCCGGGACCGGCGCTGCGGCGGGCGGCTGCGGGCGTTGAGGATCGGCGGGCGGGGCCGGCTGGCCGGGCTCGGCCGGGACCGCCGGCGGCTCCGTCCCGGGCGGCTGGTTCGTGGTGGGCTCGGGCTGGTCAGGCGGCGCGGCGCCCTTCGACGGGCTCAGGGCACGATCACCGACCACCCCCATCCGGCGCTCCAGCCGATCGAGGCGGGCGTGCACCCCCCGGTCGTCGACGTCGGCGCCCGGCAGCAGCGCCCGCGCGCACATGAGCTCCAGGTGGAGTCGGGGTGCGGTGGTCCCGCGCATCTCGGTCAGCCCGTGGGCGATCACCTCCGCGGCCCGGGTCAGTTCGCCGGCCCCCAGCGAGGCCGCTTGGGAACCGAGCCGTTCGGCCTGGTCGGCCGCAACATCGACGAGCCCGGAGGTCAGGGCGTCCGGCACGGCGGCCACGATCACCAGGTCACGCAACCTCCGGAGCAGGTCCTCGGCGAAGCGGCGTGGGTCTTGACCGACGTCGATCACCTTGTCCACGCAGGCGAAGACGCCGCCCGCATCCCCGGCGGCGAAGGCGTCGACGAACTCGTCCAGTAGGGAGTCGGGGGTGTACCCGAGCAGCGCGGCCGCCTGCCGGTAGGCCAGTCCGTTCTCGTCCGCTCCAGCCAGCAACTGGTCCAGCACCGACAGGGAATCGCGTACGGATCCAGCGCCGGCCCGGACGACCAGCGGCAGTACGGCGGGCTCAACCTGGATGCCCTCGGCGTCACACAGCTTGGCCAGATAGTCACCGAGAATCCGCGGCGGGACGAGCCGGAACGGGTAGTGATGGGTGCGGGAGCGGATGGTGCCGATGACCTTGTCCGGCTCGGTGGTGGCGAAGATGAACTTCACGTGGGCCGGCGGTTCCTCGACCAGCTTGAGCAGCGCGTTGAAGCCCTGGGTGGAGACCATGTGGGCCTCGTCGACGATGTAGATCTTGTAGCGGCTGGCCACCGGGGCGAAGAAGGCGCGCTCCCGGAGATCCCGCGCGTCGTCCACGCCGCCATGGCTGGCCGCGTCGATCTCGATCACGTCGATGCTGCCCGGACCGCCGCGGGCCAGATCCCGGCAGGACCGGCACCGACCACATGGCTCCGCGATCGGCCCCTGCTCGCAGTTCAGCGCCCGGGCCAGGATGCGCGCCGACGTGGTTTTGCCGCACCCCCGCGGACCCGAGAACAGGTACGCGTGATTGACCCGATTGTTGGTCAGGGCCCGCTGGAGTGGCTCGGTGACGTGCTCCTGGCCGATCACGTCGGCGAACACGTCGGGTCGGTACCGTCGATAGAGCGCGAGCGGGGCGGACTCGGCGACGTTCGTCTCGGCGAACAGCTCCTCGTCCTGAGTGTGCGAGACCGGCGTGTCGAAAAGCTCCGGTCCGGCGTCGGAGGCCGCCTCCCGCTCCCGTTCCGGGTCCGGATTCTGCCCGAGGCTCTGCTCGAGGTTCAGGGCCACATCTCCCACGTGAGCACCCTATGCCTTGGCGAAGACATCATCTCCCGGGTCACAACGGCCCACCCGCCGTCCGAAAGAAATGATTGACAGTTAAACTAACGGGTACCTGCACCATCTACATCGACTTACACCAACGGAGCATCTGTGACGAATATAGGAATCATCCTCGGATCGACCCGGCCGAATCGGGCCGGCGCCGCGGTCGCCCAATGGGTCTACAACCTCGCCCTGAGCCGCAGCGACGCCAAGTACGAACTGGTCGACGTGGCCGACCTCGACCTGCCCCTGCTCGACGAGGCCATCCCGGCGTCGCTGGGTCAGTACCAGAACGCCCACACCCGGGCCTGGGCCGCCCAACTCGCCGACTTCGACGGGTTCATCTTCGTCACCCCGGAGTACAACCACAGCATCACCGGCGCGCTGAAGAACGCCATCGACTTCGTCTACGGCGAGTGGAACAACAAGGCCGCTGGAATCGTCAGCTACGGCAGTGCCGGCGGTGCCCGCGCGGCGGAGCACCTGCGCGGCATCTGTGGCGAGCTCCAGATCGCCGACGTACGGGCCCAGGTCATGCTGTCCCTGGTCGACGACTTCGAGAACTACTCCGAGTTCAAGCCGCGGCCGCATCACGAGGCCGCCCTCGACACGCTGCTGAACCAGGTCAATTCGTGGAGCACCGCGCTGGAGGGGGTACGGGCCGCCGCCTAGAGTCCGCCCTTCGGAGGTTAGGGGCGGTGCTGCTGGGCAGCGCCGTCCCGAACCCCGTACCGTCGCCGTTTGGGCCCATTGACCAGAATGCGAAGTGATGAGCTCGCGGCGGACGTTTCTCCTCACCTCGGCCGGACTGGCGGCCGCGGCGGTGACAGGCTGTACGCCGAGCGCATCCGAGGCGCCGCCCGGCGCCACCAGTCCGAGCGCATCTTCGACCCCCACCGCCACCCGGAGACCCACGCCGTCGCCGACGCCGACATCTTCGCCGACGCCTTCGCCCACTTCCTCCGCGAAGCCCAGCCCGACGCCGGAGCCCACCAGCGTGCGACCCCGGGTGGCCGGAGTGATCGCCCGCAACTTCGACGTGCCCTGGGGCATCGCGTTCCTCGCGTCCGGGCAGGCACTCGTCTCCGAACGCAACACCGGACGCATCATCCGGGTGAGCCCCGACGGCAAGAAGAAGACCCTCGGTGAGATCGACGGGGTAGAGGCCCCGAGCGGCGACGGCGAGGGTGGCCTGATGGGGATCGCCCTGGCGCCCGGCGACGAGGAGACCTTGTACGCCTACCACACCAGCGGCTCCGACGACCGGCTCGTCCGGGTCAGTCTGGCCGGAGGCCGGGTGGGCCGATCACGCAAGCTGCTGACCGGGATCCCGACCAGTGTTCACCATCACGGCGGCCGCCTCCTGTTCGCTCCGGATCGCACGCTCTACCTCGCGACCGGCGACGCCGAGGACTCCGACTCGGCTCAGGACCGCGACGCGCTGACCGGCAAGATCCTTCGACTGACCGCGGACGGCCGGGCGGCTCCCGGCAACCCGTACGGGAACCGCACCTGGAGTTACGGCCACCGCAACATCGAGGGGCTGGCCTTCGACGCCCGGGGCCGGCTGTGGGCTACCGAGTTCGGTGAGCAGGACGCCGACGAACTGAACCTGATCGTCAAGGGCAAGAACTACGGCTGGCCGGAGGCCGAGGGCCGCTCCGGGAACGACGACTTCGTGAATCCCAAGCTCACCTGGCGCCCGACGAGCACCTCCTCGCCGGCCGGACTGGCCATCGCCCGATCGACCGCATTCGTTGCCGCGCTGCGCGGTCAGTGCCTCTTCGCGGTCACCCTGGACGGGAACGGGGTCGGCAAGTCATCGAAGCACTTCACCGAGGATTTCGGGCGGATCCGCAACGTGGTCGTGGCGCCCGACGGTGATCTGTGGATGACGACCAGCAACACCGACGGCCGGACCGAACCGGGCGACGACGACGACCAGATCCTGCGCGTCACCCTCTAGCTTTCGAGGTCAGGATCGTCCCGCCCCGGGCGGGCCGGACGCATTCGGGTAGCGACCACCGGCCGCGCTCAACGCTTCCAGTTGCGCCACGTGCTCGTCCGACAGGGTCACCTCAAGGGCGCCCACGTTCTGCTCGAGAGTCGCGACGCGCTTCGTGCCGGGAATGGGAAGCACGTCGTCGCCATGACGCAGCACCCAGGCCAGGGCCACCTGGGCGGGCGTCGCGCCGACTTCCCGAGCGATCACCTTGACCTGTTCGACGGCCGCCAGGTTCAGGGCCAGGTTCTTCCGCCGCCAGCGGGGCAGGAAACGCCGATAGTCGAACAGCGGAAGCTTGGTCGTGGCGGCCGCGGATCCCGTGAGCATGCCGCGGCCCAGTGGGCTGTAGGGGACGATGGCCACACCCAGCTCCCGCGCCGCCGGCACGACTTCTGCTTCCAACTCGCGGCTGAACAGCGACCATTCGCTCTGCACCGCCGCGACGGGGTGCACCGCATGGGCCCGACGCAGCTCCGCGGCCGTCACCTCACTGAGCCCGATCTCGCGGACCTTCCCCGCAGCGACGAGTCCTGCCAGGGCATCGACGCTGTCCTCGATCGGTACCCGCGGATCGACCCGATGCAGGTAGTAGAGGTCGACATGATCGGTCTGTAGTCGGCGCAGAGAGCGGTCGATCGCGTTACGGATGCGCTCCGGACGCCCGTTCACCCCGGTCGGAAGGCCGAGCAACGGCAAGGTCGTGATTCCGACCTTGGTCGCCAGCACGACCTGATCGCGGCGTCCGCGCAGCGCTTCTCCGACGAAGCGCTCGTTGTCGCCGTTGCCGTAGATGTCGGCGGTGTCGAAGAAGTTGATGCCCAGGTCGATCGCTCGGTCGATGGTGGCCCGGGCCATCGCTCGATCCGGCACTCCGTAGACCGCGCTCATTCCCATGCAGCCGAGCCCGATCCAACTGCAGCTCAACTGTCCGACCGGACGGAGCGGTACTGACGTCATGCGGGCAGTATCTGCGGACCAGGGATCTCCAGCGAAAGCGGGGGGAGGAATCCGGAACGTCGTGGCAGGATGCGGACTGAATTCCAAGAGCCTCCTCTTCATCGGCGGTAGCGGCGTGATCAGCGCGGCCAGCGTGCGGCTGGCCGTGGAGCGCGGCCACCGCGTCACGGTGCTCAACCGGGGAAAGTCGTCGACCCGGCCGCTGCCCGACGAGGTCGAGACGTTGCAGGCGGACGCCGGCGACCATGAGGGTGTCGACGCCGCGCTGGGACGCCGCGAGTTCGACGCCGTCGCCCAGTTCCGGGCCTTCAGTCCCGATCACGTCGGCGCCGACGTCGAGCGCTTCCTCGGCCGGACCGGGCAGTACGTCTTCATCAGCTCCGCGTCGGCGTACCAGAAGCCGCCCGCCCGGGTGCCGGTGACCGAGTCAACGCCGCTGCACAACCCGTTCTGGCAGTACTCGCGGGACAAGATCGCCTGCGAGGACGCCCTGTTGGCGGCGTACCGGGAGCAGGACTTCCCGACCACCATCGTTCGCCCGTCGCACACCTACGACGTGACGCTGCTGCCCACCAGCGGCGGCTGGACGGACGTGGCCCGGATGCGGGCCGGCAAGCCGGTGGTCGTGCACGGCGACGGAACATCGCAGTGGACGCTGACCCACAGCGACGACTTCGCGGTGGCGTTCGTCGGTTTGCTCGGCAATCCGCTGACCGTCGGCGAGGCGTACACCATCACCGGCACCCACGCCCCGACCTGGAACCAGATCTACACCTGGCTCGGCCGGGCGGCCGGGGTGGAGCCGGAACTGGTGCACGTCGCCTCGGAGACCATCGCCCGCGTGAGTCCCGATCTCGGTCCCGGTCTGGTCGGCGACAAGGCACATTCGATGGTCTTCGACTGCGCGAAGGTGTCGGCTCTGGTGCCGGAGTTCGCCACGACCATCTCCTACGCCGACGCGGCCGTCGAGCAGGTGGCCTGGTACGACGCGAACCCGGAAGAGCAGCAGGTCGACGCCGAGCTGGACGCGGTGTTCGACCGGTTGGTCGAGGGCGCCCGAACCTTCGGCGGTGTCTGCGCCCGTCGAAGGCCCATGACCGCGCAAGCACGGATCGGCATCTCCGGCTGGACGTACGCCCCGTGGCGCGGGGAGTTCTATCCACCGAAGCTGCCGCAGCGGCGCGAACTGGCGTACGTGGCCGAGCGGATGAACTCGGTGGAGATCAACGGCACCTTCTACGCGCTGCAGCGCCCGGCCAGCTTCGCGTCGTGGGCCGAGCAGACGCCGCCGGACTTCGAGTTCGCCGTCAAGGGCGGGCGCTTCATCACCCATCTGAAGAAGCTGAGCGATGTCGAGACGCCGTTGGCCAACTTCCTGGCGTCCGGTGTGCTCGCGCTGGGGACGAAGCTCGGCCCGCTGCTCTGGCAGCTGCCGCCCAACCTGGGTTTCGATCCCGAGCGGATGGCGGCCTTCTTCGCACTGCTGCCCCGGACCGCCGGGGAGGCGGCCGCCCTGGCCGCTCACCATGATCAGCGGATCGGCTCCGACCGGGAGTTGATCACGACCGCGCACCCAGATCATCGGCTACGGCACACCGTCGAGGTCCGGCACGACAGCTTCCGTTCCCCCGCTTTCGTTGCCCTGTTGCGAAAGCACGACATCGGGCTGGTGCTGGCCGACAACCCCGGCCGCTGGCCGATCCTGGAGGAGATGACCACCGACTTCATGTACGTCCGGCTGCACGGGGATACCGAGCTGTACGCCAGCGGCTACTCCGACGAGGCGCTGGACCGCTGGGCGACGAAGATCACCGGCTGGCTCGAACAAGATCAAGACGTCTACGTCTACTGCGACAACGACGCCAAGGTGCGTGCCCCGTACGACGCCATGGGCCTGCTCGAGCGGGTCGCGTGAGAAGACGGCCCCCCGTGCACCCGACAGAGCTTGCTTACCCTTGCTGCCTTCCGACCCTGGGGGAGTTGGGCGAGATACCGCCGCACGGGGGACCGCGTCCGAGTGTACGGGATCGCCGGTCGTCGCCCACAGCTTGCGAGCGAGTTCGCGATCTGCCTGATACAGCCGGTAGCCTTCCGCGCGGAGGATTCGCCTAGAGGCCTATGGCGCTCGCTTGGAAAGCGGGTTGGGTGCAAGCCCTCGCGGGTTCGAATCCCGCATCCTCCGCTGCGTTGACTAGGGGAAACGCTCGTCCGGCTCAGACCGGCGAGAAAGCTGCAGGCACGGCTAGTGGTCGCGCCGGTTAGTTCGTCGGGGGTCAGGCGGCGATGCGGTCCAGGAGTCGGTCGAGGTCGTCTCGGGTGAATCTCCAGTCGAAGGGTTGGGCGGCGGCGTTGTAGCGGGCTTCGAAGGCGATGAGCCGTTCGGCGAGTTGGTCGAGGCTGGCGACGTTGTCGGGGGTGAGCAGTTTGCGCTGCACCACGGAGAAGTAGATCTCGATCTGGTTCAGCCAGGAGGCGTGCACCGGGGTGTGGACCATGACCGCGTTCGGATGAGCGGCGGCGAGCCGGGCGGCAGCGGTCCAGCCGCGGTGGGAGCAGCCGTTGTCCACGACCCAGAACACCCGTCGGGCGCTGGCGTAGGGCTCGCGGGTCATCACTGTGGTCACCAGGTCGGTGAAGGGGGCGATGCCGGTGGTGGGGGCGCAGCGCCCGATCACGTGGGCGTGGTGGACGTCGTAGGCGGCGAGGTAGGCCAGGGTGCCGTGCCGGAGGTACTCCGATTCGACCAGCATCGGTCGGCGGCCAGGACCCGGCGGGGCGCTGGGGTGGGTGGATGCGGTGGCGGGCTTGCACGCCGGGTTTCTCGTCGGCGGACAGCACATAGTCGTCGTCGCCGAGCGGCTCTCCGTCGAAGATCCGGGCGTACAGGTCGAGCACCCGGCCGGCCTTGACGGCGAAGTCGGGGTCGCGGGGAAAGATCCAGGACCGGTGCTGCCAGGGTTTGATCGCGTCGGCGGCCAGCCAGCGACGCACACTCGAGGCCGACACCGAATCCACCACCCCGCGGCGGGCGGCTTCGGCGGCCAGATCCGGGCAACTCCACTTCGCCAGCGGAAGACCGGCCTCGGTGGGCAGCTCGCACGCCAACGCCTTCACCTCCGCCACTTGGACGGCGGTGAAGAGGCGAGGCCGGCCCGACCGGGGCAGGTCGGCCAGACCGGCCAGCCGGCGACGCCAGAACCGTCGGCGCCACTTGCGGACGGTGTCGACATGCACACCGAGATCGGCAGCGATCCCGGCGTTTGAACCGCCGACTTGTATGGCTCCACGGGTTGTTGGGCTTGGTGGCCTAGCGTCTCGTGGTGGTGCTGGCCGGTCTGACTCGTGAACCGCGTGCCGCTCGTAGAGCTGGCTCTCCCGGGGTTTGTCGAGCCGGCCGGTGCCGCCGCCGTGGACTGACTCAACAGAGGATTGACCGCGAACCGGAAGCTTCAAGTCGGCGTGTCGTCCGCGGCTCCCACTCACCGTAGAAGAGGAGCTCGAAGGGATGATCGTGATCGGGATCGATCCGCACAAGCGGGTGCATACCGCGACCGCCGTCGACGCAGCGTCGAACCGGCGGCTGGCGTCGGTGGAGGTCGAAGCCTCGCTGGCCGGTTACCGCCAGCTGAGGCACTGGGCCCAGCAGTTCGGTGTCCGCCGGTGGGCTGTGGAGAACGCTCGCGGCCTGGGCCGGCACCTGGCGCAGTGGCTGGTCGCCCGCAACGAACGGGTCGACGACGTCCCCTCCACGGCGACCGCTCGGGTTCGCGAGCTGTCACGTGGCGGCCGCCGCAAGAACGACGTCATCGACGCAGCGGCCGCGGCGTGCGTCGCGGCCTTGCAAGGTGAGTCCAACCCGGTCCACGCCGAGGACCTGGCAACAGTGCTGGCGTTGCTCGACGAACGCCGCGACAACACCGTGGCCCAACGGACCCGACTGGTCAACCAGCTCCATGCCCTGCTCAGAGACCTGATCCCGGGCGGCGCACCGACCCACCTGAGCGCCGCGACGGCGGCTCGGCTGCTGACCGGCGTGCGACCTACCGGCCCGGTCGAGACCGCCCGCAAACAGGTCGCGCGTGATCTGCTCACCGAGATCCGGGTTGCCGATCAGCGGCTCAAGGCCCTGACCGCGCAGATCGCCGAGACGGTCACCGCCATCGGCAGCACGCTGACCACGATCGATGGGGTCGGACCCATCGTCGCCGGCCGCTTGATCGGCAGGACCCGGCGAGCCAGTCGTTTCCCGACCGCGGCAGCCTTCGCCAACTACGCCGGCGTCGCACCTGTCGAAGTGGCGTCGGCCGACCGGTCGCGACATCGCCTCCCGCGCGGCGGTGACCGCCAGCTCAACCTAGCGCTGCACATCGTCGCGCTCACCCAGGTCCGGATGCGCGGCAGCGCCGGCCGCGGCTACTACGACACCAAGATCGCCGCCGGCAAGACCCACAACGAAGCCATGCGCTGCCTCAAACGGCGCCTCGCCGACCACACCTGGCGACAGATGATCCGCGACGAACGAGGTCCGGCGACGGACTCGGGAGGACACGCGGGGGCGGCTTTGACATCCAGCGCGAGAGGCGCCGGCCTGTGGGCTACCTCGATCAGGTTTGAATGCCATGGCACGCGGCCGAGCGGGCGCTTCGGCCCTGAGCCGACCGTGGCCGAGCAAGCTGAACGCCTTGGCGCTTCCGTCGGTGGCCGGGACCGCCTCGGACAATCGAGAGCTTTGGCGGCTCTTCACAATGCAGGGTGTAGTCGGGGTCTGAATCCGCCGGCTTCGAGTAGGCATCGGGCGATGTAGTTGGTGAGGTTGCGGAAGCCGAGGGCGGAGCCGCGGAGGTGTTCGAGTCGGCCGTTGATGGCCTCGGTGGGGCCGTTGCTGGTGCCGGGCCGGTCGAAGTAGGCGAGCACGTCGGCGGCGCGCTGTTTCAGCGTCCGGCCCAAGGTGATGACCTCGCTCAAGGCTGCCGGGACGTCGGCGCTGAGAGAGTGGATCAGCCTCTGCATCAGCTGGCGCCCGGCGACGCGGTCGGGTTCGCGGTAGGCGGTGATCATGCGTTGGTAGATCGCCCAGGTCGTCTCGACCTCGACGTGGGCGTCGTCGTCGAACAGCCGGTCGATCCGGGCTCGTTGTCGGTCGGTCAGCAGGTCGGCGCCGGTGTGTAGCGTGCGTCGGGCTCGGTAGAGCGGGTCGGTCGTGCGGCCGCGGTGGCCGTGGAGTTCTGCTGGACACGGCGCCGGCAGCGGTCCAACGCGTCGCCGGCGAGACGCACCACTAGGAAGGGATCCATCACCGCCACCGCGTCGGGGAGCTCTTCGGTGGTGGCGGTCTTGAAGCCGGTGAACCCGTCCATCGCGACGACGTCGACGGCGTCGCGCCACGCCTGGGGCCGGTCGGCGAGCCAGGTCTTGAACGCCTGCTTGGAACGGCCCTCGACCATGTCCAGCAGCCGGGCGGGGCCGGTGCCGTCCCGGATCCCGGTCAGGTCGATGATCACGGTGACGTACTTGTCACCACGGCGGGTGTGGCGCCAGCAGTGCTCATCGACGCCAACGACCCGGACACCGTCGAACCGGCGCGGCGTCGTCGATCAGCACCCGCTTGCCTTCGGCCAGCACGGCGTCGTTGGCGGTGTTCCAGGCGACGCCGAGACCCTCGGCGACCCGGGCGACCGTGAGGTGTTGGACGACGAGTCCTTCCAGGGCCCACCGCAGCCCTCGCCGCGACAGCCGTGCCCGTGGTTCAGCCGCTCGGCTGGTGTCTTGCCGCCAGACGTGGCCACAGCCGGTGCAGCGGTAACGGCGGACCGTGATCAGCAGGGTCGTCGGACGCCACCCGAACGGCTCGTGGGCCAACCGCCGCTGCACGGTGTCGCGGGGTGACCCCTCGCAGCCGCAGCGTCGACACCACCGATCCGGCTCGACCACCCGGCAGGCCAGCACCGCCCGGTCCGGATCGAGCCGTTGACCGGTCACTTCCAGGCCGAGCTCGTCCAGCCGGCAGAACAGGGTCAGATCAGCGCAGCCGAAGCCCGCCTCAGGGGTAGCGTCAGCCATGTCGAGGTCTTCCAGATGGGTGGTGTGAGAACTTCCATCTTCGGAAGACCTCGACACCCATCCGGTGACCGACGCGCCGCCACTCCTACACCCTCATCTGCGATGAGCCGCTTTGGCCCCCGGGAGCCCCTAACCACGATCGCCAAGATCGAGACGTGAGCTAACCCGGATCATGCATAAGCAGTTCGTTTTGGCGGTGAGTTGATCATGTGAAAAGTGCCCCTGACCAGGGAGAATGTGTCTTGCGACAGAGCACGTTCAGCCCAGGATCGGGAGCACTTTTCAGATGCAGCGTAACGCGTGGTTTCGGGGCCTGTCGATCAGCGGCGACGGGACTGGTGTGGTGGCGTTGGCGGGGTCGGCGGCGGTGCCACTGCTCGCCGATCGGGTCGGGCTCACCTCGGCGTTGTCGACGGCGCTGACCCGGCGCACCTTCATCCCCGTCCATAACCGTGGCCAGGTGCTGGTCGACCTGGCGACGGTGCTCGCGGCGGGTGGTGAGGCGATCGCTGACATCGATACGTTGCGGCACGAATCGCTGTGGGGTCCGGTGGCGTCCCCGGCAACGGTGTGGCGAACTCTGGCGGCGACCACCCCCGCCATCGTGGGCCGGATCGGCAAGGCCCGGGCGCGGGTGTGCGTCGGCTCGTGTGGGCCCAGCTCCCCGATGGACTGCCCGCCTCCCCGGCCGCCGGCACCCATCTGGGCGAGACCGTGGTGATCGACATCGACGCCACGTTGGTGACCGCGCACTCCGAAAAGGAACAAGCCGCCGCGAACTTCAAAGGCGGGTTCGGCTTCCATCCGCTCGGTGCGTGGTGTGACAACACCGGGGAGATGCTCGCCGTCGCGCTGCGGCCCGGCAATGCCAACGCCAACCACGCCGGTGACCACATCGCCGTGCTCGGCGAGGCGGTCGCTCAGATACCAGCGGCGTATCGGCGTCGGCTGCTGGTCCGGGCCGACACCGCCGGCGCCACCCATCAGCTCCTGGACTGGCTGACCGCGCAGAACCAGATCCACGGAAGATCGCTGGACTACTCGATCGGGTTTCCTGTCCACAAAGGGATCGCGGTCCACGACGCGATCCACCAGGTGCCTGAGACGGCGTGGCAGACCGCGCTGGACACCGACGGTGACCCCCGCGACCATGCCGGCGTGGTCGAGATCACCGGACTGGTCGACCTGGCGACATGGCCGGTCGGGATGCGGCTCATCGTCCGCCGGGAGAAGCCCCACCCCGGTGCCGGGCTGACTCTGTTCGAGCAGGCTGACGGATGGCGCTACCAAGCCTTCGCCACCAACACCACCAGCGGGCAGCTCGGCTTCTTGGAGGCCCGGCACCGGGCCCACGCCCGGGTCGAGGATCGGATCCGGGCCGCGAAAGACACCGGGCTGGGCCGGCTCCCATCGCGGGAGTTCGCCATCAACTCCGTCTGGGTCCAGATCGCTGCGATCGCCATCGATCTGACCTGCTGGCTCCAACTGCTCGCCGTGCACGACGCGCCCGCCCTCGCCCGAGCCGAGCCGAAACTGCTGCGATTCCGGATGCTCCACGTCCCCGCCCAATTGACCCGAGGAGGAAGGCAGCGCCGGCTCCGCATCCCCACCACCTGGCCCTGGGCCGCCGCCATCGCCACCGCGTTCGCCCGGATCGCCGCCATCCCCGCCCCCACCTGAGCAGACGACCCCCCGCCCACCATGACCAGGAACCCTCGGAGAACCGCCACCGGAGCGCCACCCGGCGGCCTTGCCACACCCGCGGAGCGTGATCAGCAACACCGACCCGAACAAGATCAACAAACCGGTCAGACGCGATCCTCATGAAAGACCGGGGCTAGCTGCCGAGCGCAAGGAACTCCTGCTCTTCGCCACGTCGGTGCTGCGGATCGCGACGGGAGGCGCTGGGTGAGCTGCGAATAGCTCCCTGTCGCCGATGCGTACTGGACGGCCGGCAGGGTGCTGCGACTCGTGGTCTCCATCGCCTGGACTCTTCAGGCCGTCCGGAGTAGGTTCCCCACATTCCGGCAAGACCATGGACTCTGGCGGACCGACTCGCCGTGACCAGGCTGCTAGCGTCACGGATCCGAAACCTCTCCGACGGCACGAAGGGGGGCCATGCGAACGGCGGGACTGCCGGAGTCCAACCGGACCGGCCAGCGCCCGCTGCCGGCCCGACCGGCGTGGGCGGCGATCGGCCGCTCCGCCCTCACGACGGTTCACCTTCTCGCCAGGCGACGCATCCATCTGCCGAGAACTCACGTCGGATGGTGGCTGCACTTCGCCGACGGATCCGCGTCCTGGGTCTACCGGGAGACCGTGGTGGATCGCGCCACGCCGGCCGATCCGGCCGTGCTCGTGGTGGCGTTCCGACTGCGCTGGGTGCGGGGTATAGGCCATCGCATGTTCGGGCTCGAGAGCCTGCTCAACACTCCGCTGTTCGTCGGCTTCCCGGGCCTCGTCTCCAAGCTGTGGCTGGCACATGACGCGGCTGGCGTCTATCGAGGGGTCTACCAGTGGGACGGGGCCCAGTCGGCCGGAGGACTACGCCCGCGCCTTGTGGCGCGTTCTGGCTTCGGTGTGCGTCCAGGGGTCGATCCGCTATCACGTGTCTGCCGGGCTCCGACGCGACGACCTCTTGCGTCGGCCCGAGCTGGCGGCCCCGGAGAGCGGTGCGGATTGGTGGCGGATGATCGACATCTCGACACCGAGCCGCTGAGTTAGCCGCCGGTGAGTCTTACGGTCGGTGCAGCCGACCGAGCGGTCCTGGATGGCAGGTCAGAACATGTCTGACCACGGCAATTCGGCCGAGTGGACGCCGCGCCGGAGGACTCGCCGCCAGCGAGAGGCTCATCCCAGCAGTGTTCGCAACGCGCCATAGATCAAGTAGGCCGGCCACACGATCGCCTGCAGGATCGCCAGGATCTTGTCCCCGGCCGAATCGGCCCGGGACCAGAAGTAGACCAACGCGCCGATGAACGACAAGAAAAGGAAGGCTCCGCCGCCGGCGGTCGTCTTCGTGATGGTCGGCGGTGTCGAGGTCTTGGTCGCGGACATGGTTTTCCTTCGGTCGAGTTGTGGTGCGGACGGTCAGTGGTCGCTCAGCCGACCGGCAGTCCCATCCGCTGGTCGGGAACCGACGACGGATCCGACGTCGGGAACCGACGACGGATCCGAAGCCAGGTTCGGTGAAACGGTTTCTGCGTCATCCGGCCCGGCGATGACGTAGGCGATCATTGCGGGTAGGGCCAGGCTGAAAAGTCCTAAGACCAGTAAGACGATGAACCACGTCTTGTCCAGCCGTCCCGCCGTATTGAACACAGCCCCGATCCAGGCGACGAATTGGACGATTCCGGCGGCGGCCATGGCGAGCGCCGCGAGCGCGGCCAGCCCTATCATCGTCCAGCCGAACCAACTCGGATTGACGCCGACGACGTCCGGCCCGTTCATCACAAAGACGCCGTTCATCATCGCGAGTGCTCCGGCGACGAAGAACAACACGAGTGCGGCACCCAAACCGATCAGGCTGCCGACGAACAGTTTCACGATGGTTGCTTTACGCATCGTTGCCACCTCCTCTCCTGAGCGTTACCGATCGCGATTGCGGACATCAGGGTCGATGGTCCCGACAAGCGGGGACCAACGGTCAATCCTTCTCCGCAGACTGACCCGGGTGACCGGGGCGATTGCCACCGACAGCCTCGACAACGCAGGAGCGAGCCGAACCCACAGCCGAACCCACAGGGCCAGTCGAGCCGTCGCCGCGCAGCCGACCTGGCGGACGTGGGACCTCGGACTCAGTGGGTAGGTCCTTTTGCCTCTGGCCCTGCAAACTCGGGCGCACTGGGATAGGGACAACCCGAGGAGTAGCTGCATGCCCGTCCGGACTGGCGTGACCACGGCGAGCGACCGAGGACCGTGGCCGCACCCGGCGGCCGACCCATCTCGGTTCTTCCGCCGCTGGCTGGGCTTCGTGACCCTTGGAGAGGGCGCCGGATTCGCGATGGCTGCGGCGGCCGGCGTGGCTAGCGCCGTCCTTCAACCATCGCCGGCGCTGGCCTACGCCGTGGTTATCGCTGCCGGGGCGATCGAGGGCGGCCTGCTCGGCGTCGGTCAGCTCCTCGCGCTGCGGGCGCTTCGCCTCGAATCCTCCGTCCTGCGGCGTTGGCCCGTCCTGACCAGCCTGGGCGCAGTCGTCGCATGGGCGATCGGGCTGCTGCCAAGCACGCTGCCAGACCTGGACTGGTCGAGTCCGCTCGTATGGGTGGGAGCCGGCTTGCTGGGGTTGGTCCTGCTGGCCGCCATCCCCTTGGCGCAGCTGATCCTCCTTCGACGAATGGTCCTGCGTCCGTGGCGCTGGCTGCCGGCCAACATCCTGGGCTGGCTGCTGGGTATCGGCTGGACCCTGGCGGTCTCGCCGCTGGTGGACTCGAGCACGCCGATCCCTCAGCTCCTGATCTTGTATGTGGTCGCCGGAGTGTTGATGGCTCTCACGGTTGCCGCGGCAACCGGCTTGTGCTGGACCAGTTGGATTCGCCATGGCGATCTCATCCAGACAGCGTCAACTCCGTCACCGGCATCGCAACCTGAAGGCCAGCGCGGAGGCGATATGTAGTTACCGGCGGTCAGCCCGAACATGGCGGCGTGGAGTCCGGAGCCAACTAACAACTCTTGCGCCGAGCCGAGCCGAGCCGAGCCGGGCTCTGGCTCAGGCGGCCTCCCGGGTTGGCGTTCTGGGCGTCGTGGTTTCGCGCCCATCCGCAGCCGATCCACCGCCGGCAGCTGAGTCTGTGCGCACCAACAACCAGCCCAGGCCGAGCACCACAAAGGCGGCCGCCAAGTACGTCGGATGGAACCAGGAGTAAACCTGGATGAAAGCCAACTGGATCCCGATCCAGGCCACCAGCAGCAGGCCGGCGGCGAACACCAGGTCGCAGCTGCGGCGGGCGCCGCGAGCCACCGCGACGGCGGCAACGGTCATCGGCCCGGCGACGATCATCAGCAGGGCAAGCCCAGCCAGACCCAGGCTGCCGAAGGGCAGGCGCACGTTGATGCTCTCGCCGAAGCTCAAACCCCCACCGAGAAGGCCCACAGCTCCGGCGTACGCACTGGCCGCCAGCAGCCCGGTCACCCCCACCGTGGCGAGGCGGATGACCCGGACCGGGCGGGACTGATTCACCTTCATCCTCATGAAGTCAAGGCTTTCGTAGTCTCGCCTGGGAGGTCAGGGACCAAGGACCTCCGTGACCAGGACGTTCGACTGTCTTGGCGGAGCTGAATGGCTGCTGCCGTGAAACGGCCGCAGCACAGACGCGGTCAGCGCGCCATTGGCGTCAGGTCTGTGCCTCCTCGAGCGCGTCAGTGATGGTGCGCGCGACGTACGGTCACGGCGATCCCCATTGCGGCATCCGCGAGAAGCAGGGCGGCGAGTAGCGCCAGTGCCAACGCGAGGTCCGGACTCCAGGTAGCGGCCCCGTCCCACCCTCGCCAGATCATCGACGGTACGAAGATCAAGGCGGCGGCCGCGAGCAGCCGGATCCCGGCGCCCGCCAGCGATATGGGAAGCACCTGGATCGTACCCATCAACACCACGACGTTGGGGTTGATGGGGCGTGCAGGAAGGCGAACCAGTACGACCCGATCACGGCGGAGACCAGCAGAGCCGCCGAGGCCCGGGCGTAACGGCGTGACAGCCAGGTACAGCGCAGCGATGACGAAGACCCGCGCCCAGGCTTCCCCGGCCACCCCCGGGTAGAAGGCGGCCAGCACCTGCCAGCCGGCCTGCACCCGGTCCTCCTCAAAGGGCCCGGCCGCGATGTTGCCCGAGGCCCACGGCAGGGCCAGCACGAAGCCGAGAGCGAACTCGCGGGCAGCCCGGTCGGGCCCTGCCTGCGCTGAGGTAGGCGCTCGGACCGATCCCCGTCTGCGACCAGCCGACCCGGCGGGCGATCGCCCATCCAGCCAGCAGGTAGCTGGTCACGAGCGGCCACTGGGCGAGCGCGATACCGAGATCGGCGGTCCGACCCGACGTGGACCATTCGACCAGCCCCGGCGGTGGCCAGGCCGCCCAGAGCGTGCGCCCGGCCGATCTCCCGCCGCTGACCATCGGGCGCGGCATCAGCAGCACCATGACCGCGGCGGCCCCGATAGCGACGAGCACGATCAGGCCCAGGCTCCGACCCCCAGCAACACCAGCAAGCTGGCCAGGACCGTCGCGATGAACGGTGCTCGGTGGGTGACCGGGGCGGCCGGAAGACCTGCGTCGGGACCCGGCCCAGCCACCGCAACAGCGCCACGGCGGCCACGAGTTGCATGACCACGGCGAGAGAGCCGGCAATCACCGGTGATTCCGGCAGCTCCCGCTGTGACAGTCACGCACGACCCCAGCGGGGTGAAGGGTCGGCCGCAGTCCTATCCCGACCGGGTCGATCGTCGGTGTCGGACGGGGACCATCGACCCTAACGGCGCCATCAGCCGTCCGAGACCCTCGGATCAGCACTTCGGCCGCCGGGCAGTTGGGTTCGACGCCCGTCTTGGTGGACGTGTTCGGTCAAACCCCCAGGAGGTCGTGATGAAACCCATTCGCACGTGGATCGGATCAGTGCTGGTGGCCTTCGGGTTGCTCTGGCTTTTGGACGCGGCCGGTCTGCTCGACGCCGGCACGTTGATCGGCCGCTGGTGGCCGATAGCCGTCATTGCCCTGGGAATCCTGGCCGTGGCCGGAGGGAGGCGACTGGCACCGGGACCGGTGGCGCTCATCCTGATCGGCACCGCGCTGCTGATCAGCCAACTGACGATCGTAGACCTCAGCCGGATCGTCTGGCCGAGCGTGGCCATCGTCATCGGCGGGTGGCTCCTCGTCGACTTCGCCCGGCAGCGCGGCGACCACCCGCCGAACGCCTCCGACCGGCAGGACGTCTTCGCTCTCCTCGGAGGATGCGAAGTCAGCAACCGATCGGCGCACTTCCGGCACGCGAACGTCTCGGCAGTGTTCGGTGGCGCGACGCTCGACCTGCGGGAAGCAGCACTTCAGCCGGGCGCTCGGGTCGACGCCCTGGCCCTCTTCGGGGGCGTGGAGGTGATCGTCCCGGTCGGCTGGCGGGTCGAGCTCTCCGGCCTGCCGATCTTCGGCGGGTACAGCGACAAGACCAGCGGGCAGCGACAAGACCAGCGGGCAGCACCTGCTCCCTCCGGACTCCCCGGTCCTCAGCATGGTGGCGACCGCGTTGTTCGGCGGGGTCGAGGTGAAGAACCCCGAGCCTGCGAAGCGGGCGGATGACCCCGCAGACACGACCATGCCAGCCTCCCCGGGCCAAGACCTCCGTTGAGCAACCACGACAAATCCGTACGGCCTTCTCGGCGTGCGAGCGCGGTCCTCGGATGCGACCAAGGTCCCGTCGTTCGGGGACCTTCATCCGTACCGCGCAGCCGCCTCGGTCCGGGATCGTTGCCGGTGACACCTTCGGAGGAGACACCATCGTGACCACGACCGCCCAGCCGCCGCTTCCGTCCCCGTCCTCGCCGCCCGACCGCCGTCCCGGTCCCGCCGGGTATGTGCTGCTGCTGGTCGTGGGTACGGCGCTGGGACTTCTGGGCCTGGTCGTCGGCGGGCTGGCGGCCGCCTCGGGCTGGGCCGCCTTCCAGCAGCGCGACGGCCGCTTCCTCACCACGCCGACAGAGCGTTACTCGGTCAGTTCGTACGCGCTCGTCACCCGTGAGATCACCGTGATCGTAGACGACGAGTTGCCCAGCTCGCGGCCACCGATCGGGCAGCTGAGGCTGCAGGCCACCCCCGCAGACCCCAACCGGCCCGTGTTCGTGGGCATCGGTACGCGGGATGAGGTGGCGGCCTACCTCAACGGCGTGGAGCACGCCGAGTTGGTCCAGGTCGGCTTCAACCCGTTCCGCCCGACCTACCGGACCGTTCCCGGTTCCGCGACGCCGGAGCGACCCGGCGGACAGACATTCTGGGCCGCCTCGGCCGAAGGCGTTGGGCTGCAGTCCATCGAGATGAACGTCCAGACTGGCACCTGGGTGGCCGTGGTGATGAACGCCGACGCCAGCCGCGGGGTGGCCGCCGACCTCGCCGGCGGGGCCCGCACGGCACTGCTCGGCCCGATCACCGTCGGACTGACGTTCGCCGCGCTGCTCCCGCTGGCCATCGGCGTGGGGTTGCTGCTCTGGGGGGCGTCCGGCCTGGGCCGCGGGGCCTCGACGTCCGGCCCGGCCGGGCTGGCAGCCGCCGGCCCCGGGCCCGCCTACCCCGCCCGTCTGACCGGCGAGCTCGAGCCGGTGTCCCGCGGGCTCTGGCTCGTGAAGTGGTTGCTCCTCATCCCGCATCTGCTGGTCCTCGCGGTGCTTTGGCCGGTCCTGGTCCTGACCACGATCGCCTCGGGCGTCGCCATTCTGATCACCGGACGGTATCCTCGCTCGCTGTTCAACTTCAGCGTCGGCGTGCTGCGCTGGTCCTGGCGGGTCGGCTTCTACGGCTACTCCGCGTTGGGAACAGACCGGTATCCGCCGTTCACGCTGTCGAGAACTGACTACCCCGCCGACTTCGAGGTCGCCTATCCGGAGCGGCTGTCCCGCGGTCTGGTCCTGGTCAAGTCCTGGCTGCTGGCCATCCCCCACCTGATCATCGTCGGGCTGCTCACGGCACCGTGGCACTGGGTCGCGAACGGGTCACCGACCGACAACTACCAGAACAACGCCGGAATCTCGCTGCTCGGCGTGCTCGTCCTCGTAGCGGCTCTGGCCCTGTTGTTCGCCAACCGCTACCCACGGCAGTTGTTCGACTTCGTGATGGGGATCAACCGGTGGGTGTACCGCGTCATCACCTACGTTGCCCTGCTGCGCGACGAGTACCCCCCGTTCCGGCTGGACCAAGGGGCCCACGAACCCGACGCCCCGGGTGGCTCCCTCCCACCTGCCGCTCGAGACCTCGGCGGACCGTCGGCGAGCGAGCCGCAACCCGTGCCCGGCCCGGCCCCGCGATGACCACAGTCAAGTCGAGAACGAGAAGGTCACGCCCCGTCCTCGCGCGGCGACCGGTCGTCGTCGGCGGGATCGCCGTCAACGGGGTTGCCGTGCGCGCCCTGGCGCTGGGTGCGGTAGCCGCCAGTAGCGCCGCGCTCGGTGCGCTCGCCGTCGGTGCGCTCGTCGTCGGCCGGCTCAAGGTGGCGAGGGCCGACATGAAGGAGTTGAATGTCACCCGGCTGTCGGTCGACGAGTTCCTGCTCAACGGCCAGCCGGTCGCCCGCGGCGATCTGCTCTCAGCGCCCGTTCGGCGCTCGATGCCGCCCACGACCCCGACGTCGACCTGACCGGTGGTGGGTCTTGTCTTCTTCGAAATCGACCTCGCGACCTCGTGCCGGCCGGTGGCTCGGAGTGCTCACGGGCGTCGCGCTGGCGGAGATTCTCGCCGTCCGGCTCGGCCAGGCCGATGGGTCGACGCCACACGAGCGGGCGATGCGGCTACCCGGAGATGACATCGTGACCGACCCAGTGGTGGTCACCAACCACGCCATCACCATCGACGCGCCACCGAGCTGCGTGTGGCCGTGGCTGGTGCAGATGGGCTGGCACCGCGCAGGGTGGTACACGGCGCGGTGGGTCGACAAGCTGCTCTTCCCGCTCAACTGGCCGAGCGCGAACCGGATCGTCCCTCAGCTGCAGCACCTCCGCGTCGGTGACTTCATCCCTGACGGCCCCCCGGAAACGAAGTGTGGGCTCATCGTCGAGCTGCTCGAGCCCGAGCGGGCGATGGCGCTGCACTCCACCAGCCACCTGCCCGTCAGCTGGCGCGACAAGGCCTCCCTCGACTGGTCCTGGTCCTTCGTGCTGATCCCCGTCGACAGCGGATCGCGCACCCGGTTCCTCTTCCGGTCCCGTTGGGTGACGGCCCCCTGGTGGTTCACGGTGGGCGGATGGCTGGTGGTCGTTCCCGCTGACTTCCTGATGTCGCACGACATGCTGCATGGGGTACGGGTTCGCGCCGAGGCTCTCGCCCGCCAAGGGACCGCGGCCGAGACACCCGTGGCTGGATCGTCGAGCGTGAGCTGACAGGGCCCAACGGTCCTAGAGAATGGGGTCCTCCGATTCTTCCCGCGGTGCCGCGCCGATGCGACATTGAGGTATGGACGTGAGCATTGTCGAATTGCCGGAACAGCCGACCGCCGTGCTCCGCGAGGCAGTCGCGATGGATGCGCTGCCGGAGTTCTTCGGTCGCGCCTTCGCCGCGGTGGGTGCCGCGCTGGATGCCCAGCACGTGCCAGCGGACGGGTCCACCGTTCGCTCACTACCTCCGCATGCCACGGCAGACCGTTGACGTCGAGGCAGGTTTCCCGGTCGCGACGACCATCGCCACGAGTGATGGAGTCCGGGCTGGCAGCCTGCCGGCGTGCCGCGCCGTTCAGGCGCTGCACGTCGGCAGCTATGAATCCATCGGCGCGACTTACGAGGCGGTCACCGATCGGATCCGTCAGGAGGGCCTGACCGAGTCCGAGGACATGTGGGAGTGCTACCTCAGTGAACCCTCGGACGACCCGTCCACCCAGCGCACCTTGATCGTGTGGCCCGTGTCGAATTGATGCGGCAATGTTTCTTGCCGAACTCGTCCGTCGGCGCGCTTGTGCTGACCGGCGGCGTCGAGGATCGGAACTGGCTCGTGAGATCCGGAGACCGCGGGCATGGAGACTTCCGCGAACGGCACGTCCTGACGACTCCGGGGGACTGGGATGATTGAGGATCGCGGCGTCAGCCATGAGCGTGTCTACCTGGTCCTCACCGTGGCGTTGCAGGTGGTGCTCTTGGCCGGTGTGGTCGGGTTCATAATCCTTGGCGAGTGGGCGAACGGGCTGCTCACCGGCGCAGTGATCTTGCTGACGCTTGCACCGAGACTTTTGCGCGGGCCACTCCGAATCGACGTGCCACCGGAGTTCCAGTTCGCTGCGGCGGTGTTCATGTTTCTCGCGATGTTCCTGGGGATGGGACTCGGCTTCTACGCCCGGTTCCCCTGGTGGGATCTGGCGCTGCACACGGCAAGCGGTTTCCTGCTGGGAATCGTCGGCTTCATTGCGCTGTTCGTGATCAACGGCCTCGATTCGCGGCCGGAGGGCATGCGGCCCGCCTTCCTTGCGGTGTTCGGCTTCACCTTCGCGGTCACTCTGGGAGTTCTTTGGGAGATCTACGAGTTCCTCGGAGACACCCTGGTTCCGTCCTGGGACATGCAGATCCGACGGGAAGGGGTCCGGGACACGATGGTTGACCTGATAGTCGACGCGGCAGGGGCGGCGGTCGTGGCTCTGCTCGGGTACGCCTATTGCCGTACGGGCCGGTTCAGCTTCCTCGCCGACTGGGTCACGTCGTTCCTGCGCCGCAACCCTCGATTGTTGTCCCGCAAGCGGGCCGGTCAGGTTCGCATAGCAGATCCACCTGCCAGGTGACCGCGCTCCGCACGTCCTCGGTAGCAGCCTGCTTCAGCTGATCCCCTCGGCGCCGACGGTGCCCGAGTGATCGGCGACGATCTGGGGGCTGTTGACCGGGATGGCGGCGACCGGGCACCAGGCGTGGCTGAGGCAGTAGTGGCTGACCGAGCCGACCAGGAGACGTTGGACACCAACGTGCCCGCCGGTGCCAATCGCGAGCAGACGCGACTGTTCGGACTGCTGCACCAACACTGGGCCCGGAACACCGATGGCAAAGTCAATCAGCCAGCCCGGCCTGTGCGCAATGCCGTCGAACAGGCCCGTGATGCCGGCCCAGTACGCCTCCTGGAGCTCGTCCGTAGCCACGTGCATCGCATCCCGTGGGACGGGAAAGCCACGGTCGCTGAGGCCGTACGGCCACCGAAGGACGTGCACGGCTCGCACCACACCCCCCGTGCGTAACGCCTGGTCGACCGCCCAGCGTAGGGCGACCTCACCGGACGGTGAGCGATCAAGCCCGACGACGATCTCGTTCTTGATCATCCGCGTTGCTGCTCACCGAGTGTCAACGGAGGTCCGTCGCCGTCTGCTGTTCAGATGCCGGTGGTGCCGAGAAGATTCCCGATGCCATAGGTCACGACCATGGCCAGAGCCCCGCCCACGACAAGTCGAACCATTGCGGTGGAGATGCGAGCCTCACCAAGGCGAGCACTCACCGCTCCCGTGATCGCCAACGCCAACAGCACGGAAACGAAGGTGACGGCGACACGGGCCTCGACGGGCGGCAACAAGATGGCCAGCAGGGGCAGTATCGCTCCCGCGGTGAAGGCGGCGGCGGACGAGGCGGCCGCGTGCCATGGATTGGTGAGGTCGCCCGGGTCGATGTGGAGTTCCGCGTCGGCGTGTGCAGCGAAGGCGTCTCGCGCGGTGAGCTCCTGAGCGAGCCGCCTGGCGGTCTCGAGGCTGGCGCCCTTGGCGACGTAGATGGCGGCCAGCTCCTCGAGTTCCTCGGTCGGGGACTCCTCCAACTCGGCGCGCTCCTTGGCCAGCAGCGCCCGTTCGGTGTCTCGTTGGCTGCTGACCGAGACGTACTCCCCGAGGGCCATCGACACTGCTCCGGCCACCATCCCCGCGATCCCTGCCGTCAGGATCGGTCCGCGAGCGGCCGTCGCGCCTGCCACTCCCACGACCAGGGCCGCCGTCGACACGATTCCGTCGTTCGCGCCCAGAACTCCCGCCCGCAGCCAGTTGAGGCGTTGTGCCGTTCCTGACCTGTGGGGCTCACCCTCGTGCCGAGTCGGCGGGCGGGGAGTCCGCTCATCGCTGCCACTCATCACCTGCCCCCTCCCCTTGCCGCTCCCGCGGTCAGCACGCGAGCGGATGGCCCGGTCTGACGGAGGCACCCAACGTGCTGAACCTTGTGGTGTTGTCGGTCACGATGATGGTCACGATGATGATCTGGACGGCTCGCCCCGCTCGAGGATCGGTTGGGCCCTTTCACCAGCACGGTTTCCCGACAGCGGATTACGTGCTGGGACCGCCACGACCGGGCACGCAGCGTGACTCAGACAGTAATGGCTCACCGACCCCGTCAGGAGCCGTTCGAGGCCAACATGCTCACGGGTACCAACGACCAACATCGCGGCGTGCTCGGCCTGGCGGACAAGAACGGGTCCCACCTCCCCGTGGGCGAACTGGATCAGCCAATCCGGCCGAGGACTGATCTCATCGAAGATCCGGGTGAGCCTCCCGCGGTAGAGATCTTCGATCTCCTCATGCGTCAACAGCCCGGCCGCGCGGCGGCCAGCCGTGACATCGGCGTCGTCCAACCCGTACGGCCAGTCGAGGACGTGTATAGCCCTCAACACGCTGCCCGTCAATACTGCCTGGTTGGCTGCCCACGCCAGCGCTGCCCTGCTCGTCGATGACTCGTCGAGGCCGACGACGATCGCGTTGTTGGTCATGTGGAACACCCCTCATCGAGCTGCGAATGACACAACACTCCACGTCGCTGATGTGGCGGCGCCACGTCCTTTGGTCACCACTGCACGGGACTTCCGTCCCGACGCGCTGGCCTCGGGTGCACGGGCGCAACGCCGGATCGATCAGAGCGCGAAGAACAGCCGCAGCGCCGCAGCGATCGTCTCGGGCTTGCCGTAAGTCTGGGTCGAGTCGTGGTTCAGCCCAGGCAACCGCAGGACTGTGGAGCGCGGGAGAACCGCGTGCAGCGCCTCAGCACAGTCGATGAACATCGGATCGGTTTCACCGCCGTAGATCAACAGCACCTGCGCGTCGAGTTGCCGGTACAGCTCAAGGGTGCCCGCGCTGTCCAGCACCGGGTCCAGCTCGTCCGGCAGGCCGGATATCAACGCCCGCCAGGCCACCTGTCCCGGACGGGGTCGTTCGTGACGCAGGAACGCGTCGATCGCGCTGGCCCCGACGCGGACCGGAACGGTGTGCACAGCCGTGGCGACCCACTTCGACAGGTGTCCGTGGCGCACCTCCCGATCCACGCTCTCGCGGATCGAAAACATGATCGCCTCGCCCAGCTCACCGTCACGAATCAGCTGCTGCATCGTGGTGAAGGTGCGCCGGATGGCGACATCGTCGGGACCGCCCGTCAGCAGGAGCGGTTCGTACGCGGCCACCTTCCGGAGCTGTCGCAGCCCGAGCGCCCCATGTAGTGCGAACAGCCCGCCGTTGGCCGGTCCGAAGACGCACTCGGCCCCCGTGTACGCGACCAGCGCCTCAAGGTCCTCATCCTCCCGCTGGATCCCGTAGGCAGGCCCGGTCGGGCCACTCATTCCTCGACCTCGCCGGTCGGGCAGATACACCGTGAATACGTCGGCCAGCGCACGTCCGAGTTTCACCATGTGCTGAGACGCGTTCACGCCGCCGTGCAAGAAGATCGCCGCCGGCCCCTGACCAAGACATCGAAAGCCGATTCTGGTGCCGTCCGCGGAAACGACAGACCCGGTCGACTCTGCCTCGGTTCTACGTCTCATGATCAACTGGCCGACCGTCCTGCCGCGGCCGGTCAGCACACCAGGGAGTATCACCGGTCAGCGGGGCCGTGATTCAACGGGGACGACCGAGCATCTCGGTCACCGGACGCCGCGGAGTCAGGGGCGGCTGGCCCTCCGCCGACGCCCAACCGAGCCGCACCACGACCTGGGGGCTGAACTCGCCGTCCAGCACGTCGTCTTGAATCTTCTGCCGGGTGGCCGTGAGCTCGAGCGGCTGCGTGAGGGCGCAACTGGCCAGGCCGATGTGGGTGGCTCGCAGGAGCACCGCGCTCAGGGCCTCGCCGGCCCGGAGCTGCGACAGTGGGTCGTCAGAAGCGGTGCCGAGGAGGACCAGCGTCGCGCCGTCTCGGCGCTCGGCGGCTGGACCGATGTCAGTCGCTCGTGGGAACCGCCGCGCGGCCCACTGCTGTCGGCCCGGCCCGGGCACGTTGCTCGGCGGTACGCCGTCGAACGAATCCGGACCTGCGGTTGTCCACCTCGCCAGCTCCTCGCTGTAGCCCGACCTCTCGGGTTGTGTCTCGGCCGCCTCGCGAAAGGCCTTCTCGAGCAAAGCTTCGCGCCAGGAGTCATCCACGACGGTCAGCAGCGTGCCGTGGTGGGCGGCGGCGGTCCTGAGCTGATCGATCTGTGTCTCGGGGATGGGCCAGTCGTCGAAGGGACGCCGGTCGGTCCAGCGTCGCCCGATGGTGCCGGCCAGATCGCGGTCGATTCGGTCGCCGATGCCCAGGCTGATGCTGGCCAGCAGTTCGGGTGCATCCTCGTCGGGCAGCCGGTGGACGACGGAGGGCAGATCCTCCCCCGCCAGGGCGACCCGGAGGTGGTGCAGCATTGCCCCGCAGCTGAGCATCAGGTCCCGGCCATCGGAGTCCGTTGCCGGCAGCCAGCGGTCGACGTCGGCGTACAGGTCGACCTGACGGTCGTGCAGGTCGAACCGCCAGGGTTGGCTGTTGTGGATCGACGGCGCACGCGCCGCGAGCTCGATGGCTCGGGTCACGAGCCGGTGGTCAGCGAGCATGTTCATCGAAGCCTCCTCAGGCTCTCCGGGGTGGGGTTCCTCCACCCAGCGGTGCGCGCGTTGGACCGCAATTGGCTGAAATCTCGGACCAGCCCGGTGAGAACGCTCACGTGACCATCACAGGTCTCTGGCGACCTGCACGGCTAGGGCTGGTTGTCCCCCACCTTCGGGACGTTCGTCCCGGGACCGCCCAGTACGGCCTCTGAGATCGCGCGGTGGCGACCGGTGTCAGTGGCAGCTCAGCATCCAGTGAGGGGGCCGACACTTCCCGCCGTCCCAACGCCTCTGAAGCCGGGTGTGTCAGCGAGACCTGCGTGCTGGCCGTCCAGCACGAACCTTGACCACCAGGGAGCGATGGGCCACAGGAACGGAAGGGTCGGGACCAAAGCCCCCTGACATCGGACCTATCGGCCGGCTGCGCAGCGCCCGGGTCGGCGGGACCATGGAACCAGATGATCCAGGCGATCAACGCAACCGAGGAGTGATGATCATGTCAACGATCCTGATCGTGTGCGCCGGCCAAGACGGCTTCATCGGCGAAGCGGCCGAGCTGACCGCCGCGGAGATGCGTGGCGCCGGCCATGAGGTCGTGATCGCTCCGGCCGACCACGCCCCCGACCCCCGCCACGCCGACGCCGTGATCGTCGGCTCGGAACTGCGCCGGAATCATTGGGCGCGTAGCGCCGTGGCGTACCTCGAGCACCACGCGCCAGACCTGGCCGAGCGACCCACCTTCCTGTTCCAGGTCGTCATCGACCCCTCCAGCCACAGCCACACACCCCGAGACGTGCAACGACTGGTCTTCGAGATCGGCACCGCCGGCCCCGAATCCTTCGATCTCGATCACACACCGGAGCACCGCCGGAAGAGGGTCCTGGCCTGGGCGCGCCACGTCGCCGCCGATCTCGCTTCCCCCGTGGAGGGAATTCCCAGCGCGCTCTGGCCGCACGAACAACTCGCTGCCAGTTCCTGAGACGGGTGGATCGGATGAAACTGGTTGCCGGACCGGGCGTCGAGACGCCCGCTCAGGCCCGTGCCGAGAGGATCGACCGTGGCGGGCCGCCGGCCACGGGAGCCCCGACCGCCGCGTACGAGAGTCGCCCCTTCCTCAAGGTCCGGCGCGGCTACGCCGACGTGTTGACCGCCAGCCGACGCAAAGACATCGTCCACGGTCTGTTCGAGATCGACGCCACCTTGGCGAGAAGCCTCCTTCATGACCTACGGTCGTCCGGTGTCGACGTGTCGTTCACCGCGTTCCTCGTACATGCACTCGCCCAGGCGGTTGACGAGGACCGCTCCGTGCAGGCCTACCGCCGCCACCACCGACTGATCATCTTCGACGACGTCGACGTCAACACCCAGATCGAAACCACGATCGACGGCCAGCGGCTGGCCCAGACGTTGATGATCCGGGCCGCAAACCGCAAGACCGTTAACGAACTGACCAGCGAGATCCGCCGAGCCCAACACCGAGATCCCACCGCGCAGCGCCGGTACCGGAGAACGCTGTTGTTCCTCACCCTCCCGCGACTGCTGCGGACCCTCGCGTGGCGGGTCGTGCTGGCCGAGCCCACCTTGTTCAAGCAGCTGGACGGAACCGTCGCCCTCAGTGCGATCGGCATGTTCGGCCCCGCCGGCGGCTGGGGGATCCCGGTGGCGCCGTCAACCCTCATGATCACGGTCGGCGGCATCGCGGGAAAGCCGCCGGTACGACGACGGCGGCCTCGTCGAGCGCGAGCTGCTCGACGTGACACTGTCGCTCGACCACGCGATCGTCGACGGTGCCGCCGGGGCCCGATTCGCCCGACGCTTCACCGAGCTCGTCGAGACGGCCAGCGCCTTGAACGACGTCTTCGCCGGCGGGATCGTCGAGGACCCAGCTCCCACTCCTCACTGAGAATCACCAAGCTCGGCCCGCATCTTCCCGTCGGCCGCACCGCGCCGTAGCCGCCTGAGATACTTGTGCAGGCCGTCCGCTCCGACAAGGACGCCGCCGGCCGCCAACGCCATCCCCCAGCCCAGCGGAGGCGGCCAGGAGCCGCCGAGGATCCCGGCCACTGATCCGGTCGCCCGGATCCAGCAACACGATGTCATCGACCACCAGACGCGCCGCATCGATGGCGATGGTCCGACCGTCGCGCCGCACCCGGCAGCTTCGCGGCAACAGGTCGGTGAGGCGCTCGGCCGAACGATCAGCGCGGTACTCCTGGGCGAAGGCGAACACCGCGTTGAGCAGGACCACCACCACGATCGCCGCGACCAGTGGGGGCTGACCGGCGATCAACGCCATGCCTGCCGCCGCCCAGAGGAGGAGGGCTAACAGGTGGGTGAGTTGCCGCGCAAAGCGAGCCAGCACTGGCGGTCGCCGCGGCTTGGGCAACTCGTTCAGGCCGTCCCGGGCCAGCCGGCGTTCCGCCTCGACGGAGGAGAGACCGGGGGGCACGCCCGCGGCGAGCCCCGGAGCCGGCGCAGCCATCGAGCCTCCCTCCGTCGTCGTTCGCGAACGGGCCACCTGCGCGGCTGCTGCAAGATTCGCAGAGGCACAACGGGCACCCCCAGGGCAGGAAGTCACCTCCGGCCCGGGTCGTTGGCCCCGACTTCGGCCAATGGTGATCGAAGGTGAGCGAAGGACCAAGGACCCTCACCTCCGCGGCCTTCGGCCCTGGTCAACCGCACCGGGTGAGCCCGAGAGTGGGGGCACCACGTCTCGCGGACCAAGGTCTCGTGGGCGAGGGACTTGCGGGCGAAGGCTGCGAGCGATGTTGTACCAAGGGTCGGGAGGACCACATGGACAGAGCAACGGTCGGTGACCGCATGGTCGTGGCGGGCGCCACGTTGGGCGCGCCGGTGCGGGACGGGGAGATCCTGGAGGTCAGGGGGCAGCACGGTGGTCCCCCGTATCTGGTCCAGTGGTCGGACACGGGCCGGGAGAGCTTGTTCTTCCCCGGACCGGACTCTCATGTCGATCACTTGGGCGAGGATGAATCCGCGAAGCAGGAGGTCGAGTTCTCCTCCGGTGTGGAGCCCGCGCACCCGGCAATAGCCGGCGAATCCAGCGCAGCGCACGTCAACCACTGGCAGGTGGACCTCTACCTGTTCGAGGATGCCGACCAGACGACTGCCCAGGCGGTGCTGCGTACCCCGGCGGTGAGCCGGCTCGACGCCCGGGGGGCTGCCCGGCGCAGCCCGACCGACGAGAACGTGCCGGAGATCGGTGATGAGGTTGCGGCGGCTCGCGCCCTCCGCCGGCTGGCCGACCGGCTCCTCGGTGTCGCATCCGACGACATCGCGGCCGTTGAGGGTCATCCGGTGCACCTCAGGAGCTAGTGGGTGGCACGAGCGTCGGCGAGAATCCCAGCCGGCCCACGCACTGCCGAAGCGAGATCAAGGGTGAAACCCCAGGACTACTCGGCGCGGACGACCTACCGGCGTGCGGCCGGCTGGTATCGGCGTCTCAACTGGCTGGGCGTGCCGCTCACCTCCATGGGGCTGGCCCCGCGGGATGCGGTGACTCTGGAGGTGCGCGGCCGCTCCTCGGGCAAACTGCGTAAGGTGCCGATCCTCCACACCCGCTACGAAGGCCAGGACTACCTGGTGTCGTTGGCCGGAGAGTCGCAGTGGGTCCGGAATGTCCGGGCAGCTCACGGGAGGCGATCCTCCGCCGCGGTCGGCGACATCACGTCCACTCACCGAACTCGAACCGGCGGACCGTGCCGAGATCATCGCCGAGTATCTTCACGCGGGCCGACGGCGCAGCGGAGCCGACGCCAACGCAGACCAGGCGCGGGTTCTACTTCGGCCTCGAACCCGTACCGTCCCTCGACGACATCCGAGCCATCGCCGACCACTACCCCGTGTTCCACATCGACTACGAGCCCCCCGGCGGGTAGGCACTCAACTGCAGGGGACGCCGGTCCTCTCGAAGTGCAGTGCCGCGCCTGCGGAGGGCAGCAGTGCGAGTTCGCAGGCGGGTAGGCATGATCATGGCGTGGGCGTGAGGGGCTACCGACCGGCCGGGGCCGGGTGGGGACGACCGATGACGGGCGTCCGTGCGGCCATCTTCGACCTGGACGTCGTGATTGCTGGGCTTGCACCGCCCAACAGTGATTCGGCCCGGGTCAGGGTGCGAGCCTTCCCGTCGACGGTGATCCTGGTGAACCGGCTTCGCGACGCCGGCCTGGCGACTGCGCTGGTGACGGCCAGCCGCAACGGCGCGGCGGTGCTCGAGGCGGCGGGCGTACTCGACCTGTTCGACGTCGTGGTGGACGGCAACGACGCCGAGCACCTCGGCCTGCGGGTCAAGCCCGGGCCCGATTTCCTACGTCGAGGCGGCCCGCCAGTTGGCTGTGACAGCCGCCGACTGCCTCGTGGTCGAGGACGCCGTTGCCGGGGTGCAGGCGGCCCGCGAGCGGCGGGTTCGCCGTCGTGGTCGGGGTGGACCGAATCGGCAACCGGTCCCGGCTGGACGCCGCCGGAGCGAGCGTCGTGGTATCCGACCTCGCCACTCTCGGTGAGGGAACTGCTGCGCCTCGACCGGAGCCTGCGAACGGGTCGGTGTCCTGGCGCGCGGGTGCGTCCGCTGTTAAGGGCGCCTTGGGTGCTGACCTACCACGGTTTCGATCCGGCACAGGAGGGCATCCGGGAGACGCTGTGCACCCTGGCCAACGGCTACCTGGGCACCCGGGGGGCAGCACCGGAGTGCGGCGCTGACGCCGTGCACTACCCCGGCACCTATCTGGCCGGGGTCTACAACCGGCTCGAGACGACGCTCGACGGGCAGACCTGGACGGACGAGCACATGGTCAACGCGCCGAACTGGCTGCCGCTGTGGTTCGCGCCGGCCGAGGGCGAGTGGCTCTCACCCGGACTCCGCCGGGCTGGTGGACTACCGCCAAGAGCTCGATCTGCGGCGCGGCGTGCTGAGCCGGGACATGCGGTTCCAGGACGCCAGCGGACGCACCCTCGCGGTGAGCTCCGAGCGCCTGGTCTCCCGCACTGCCCCGCACCTGGCCGCGATCCGCACCACATTCGAGGCCGAGAACTGGTCGGTCCGCTGCGGGTGCCGCTCCGATCGTGGACGGCGAGCGTGGTCAACGCCAACGTGCCGGCCTGGCCCCTCTGAAACCGACATCGCCATCGTCCGGACCGTACGCACGATTGCTGGTGAGACGGTCCGGCTGGAGGCGCGTCACCAGCCAGTCTGCGATCAGGTGGCGATGGCGAGCGCGGACCCGGTTCTACGTGGACGGCGACCAGGTGGCCGTCGGACGGAGCTGCCGACGGCGATCCGAACCAGATCGGCCAGGAGTTCGAGCTCAGCATGGACCCGGGGTGCCGGTCACGGTGGAGAAGGTCGTGGCCGTCGCCACCTCCCGTGACCGCGCCATCTCCACCCCGGCGCTCGCCGTCGCTGCTTCGCCGCCCGCGCCGACTTCCCCGAGCTGCTCGCCGATCACGAACGCGCTGGGCAGACCTCTGGCGGCAGGTTCAGCGTCACCGTCGAAGCAGGGGAACGGGCCGGACCGCGCTGAACCTGCACACCTTCCACGTCCTCCAGACGGTGCCGGCGGTCGCAGATGTCGACGCCGGGCTCCCCGCCCGCGGATTGTCCGGTGAGGGCTACGGCGGTCACGTCTTCTGGGACGAGATCCTCGTCCATCCGCTGCTGACGCTGCGCCAGCCCGAGCTGACCCGGGCATCAGCCTGCAGTACCGGTACCGGCGGCTCGGCGAGGCGCAGGCGGCTGCGCGGGCCGCCGGGCTGGCCGGAGCGCTCTTCCCGTGGCAGAGCGGCAGTGACGGGCGTGACGAGACGCCCGATCCAGCTGTTCAATCCCCTCAGCGGCAGCCTGGATGCCCGGACAACTCCCGCCGGCAACGGCACGTGGGCCTCGCGATCGCGTACAGCGTCATCCAGTACGTCGAGGCCAGTGACGACTGGAGCTACCTCGCCGAGATCGGCATGGAGCTGATCGTCGAGATCGTCCGCTGCTTCGCCAGCATGGCCACCTACGATCCGGCGGCCGACCGCTACGACATCGACGGCGTCATGGGGCCCGACGAGTTCCACGACGGCTACCCCGGTCGGCCCGGCTCGGGCGTCCGGAACAACGCCTACACCAACATCTTGCTGGCCTGGATCGCGCGCCGCAGCAGCGGCTCTGCTGGATCAGCTGGACCGGCGCGACGACGGCGGGCCACCCGCCGACGCCTTCGGCTCAGCGGCGAGGAGCTGGAGCGATGGGATCGGCTCACCCGGCGTCTGCGCGTTCCGTTCCACGCTGACGGGGTGATCAGCCAGTTCGAGGGTTACGAGGACCTGGCCGAGCTCGACTGGTCCGCCTACCGGGCTCGTTACGACGACATCGGTCGGCTCGACCTGATCTTGGCCGCCGAAGGCGACACGCCCAACCGCTACCGGGTCTCGAAGCAGCCCGATGTGCTGATGCTGCTCTACCTGCTCTCCGCCGAGGACCTGCGTGGCGACTCTGCGAGCGGCTCGGATACCAGCTCGACGAGGCCGCCGTACGCCGAACCGTGGACGTTCTACCTCGGCCGAACCAGCCACGGCTCCACGCTGAGCCGGCCGGTCTGCTCCTGGCTGCTGGCCCGGGCCGACCGGGCGCAGTCGTGGTCACTGTTCAACGAGGCGCTGGACAGCGACCTCGCCGACATCCAGCGGGGCACGACGCGCGAGGGCATCCATCTCGGGGCCATGGCCGGCACCGTGGACCTGCTGCTGCGCTGCTACACGGGGCTGGAGACCCGCGACGGGACGCTGTGGCTGCATCCCGCCCTGCCGCTCGAGCTCGGACGAGTGCGGTTCGAGATCGGCTACCGCTCGCACAACATCGAGTTGAACTTGACCCCGAGCTGCACTGATGCTGCGGCTTCAAGCCCGTTCGGTGCCGCCGATCCAGGTGCGGGTCGACGACTCAGCCGGCCACCCTGCACGCCGGGCACACCTATCACTTCGATCTGACGACGCAAGCCGGGGGCCGTGTCGAGGAGCCGCTCCCGCCCTCAGCCGACTGAGCCGGAAGCCCGGCTCAGAGCGTAGCCGCGACCTCTCGGGAGCCCCACCCCATGGGACCATGGGTGGCGACCTCGGGTCCTTGGTCCCTGGACCCGGAGTCCGCGACCGAGCAGAGTCGGATCATGAGTTCACCAGGTTCGCCGTCGACCCGTTCCAACTTCGCCGAGCTGTCCCGCGGTCGGTGCGAGGAACTGCTCGCCGAGCAGCACGTCGGCCGGGTGGCGTGGAACGCCGCGGACGGACCCGAGGTGTTGCCGGTGAACTACGCCTGGCATGTCGGCCAGGTCGTCTTCCGCACCGTCCCGTACGGGGCGATGGCGGCACTCGCCCGGAGAACACCGGTCGCGTTCGAGGTGGACCACATCGACGAGCAGGAGCGCGCCGGCTGGAGTGTGGTGGTACGGGGGTTCGCCGAGGCCGTCCGGCACGATCAGCAGATCGTCCGGCTCTGGTCCTCCGACATCGTCGTGCCGTGGGCCGTCGGGAGTCGGACGTTGTTCATCGCCATCACGCCACGCACCATCAGCGGTCGGAGCGTTCAGGCCTGGTAGCTGGCGCCGCCCGATTCAGGGACGGTCGGGTTCAGGTGGAGACGTTCGCGCCGGCTGCGTGCGCGGGTTCGGCTTCGTCGGTCCGACGAGCCCCCGTGGAGGGCACGGCGACGATGGGGCAGCGGGCGTGGCTCAGGCAGTAGTGGCTGACCGACCCCATCATGATGCGGCCGAAGCCGACATGCTCGCGGGTGCCGATCACCAACATCACCGAATGCGCCGACTCGCGCACCAGCAGCGGTCCCGCCTCATCGCCGATGAACTGCAGGCGCCACTCCGGTTCGGGGTCGACCGAGTCCCAGACTGCGGACACAGCCTCACGGTAGGCGGCGTCCACGCGGTCACTCGAGACGATGCTCGGGTAGGTGACGAGGCCGGCCGCCGCCAGGCCCGGTGGCACATCGAGAGCGTGCACGGCACGCAGGCGCGTCCCGGTCCGGCGGGCCTGGGCGGCGGCCCAGTGCAACGCCAGGGTCGAGGACGGGGACAGATCCAACCCGACCACGATCTCGTCGACGTCGTCGATTCCGCTGATCTCGCTGCTTTCGCTCATGATCACCATGATGGTGAACAGCGTGGGACCCTGACCACGGCGGAAGGTCCCGCCGTGGTCAGGTCTTATGTCCCGGCGCGGCGTGGGGCCGGCGGCCCAGGCGGAAGTAGGCCGCGCGGCCTGCGTCGAGACACGATCCCTCCCCTCCGCTCGACTTCGGCTCAGCCGGCCGGGACATCGCGACGTCGCAGTGCGCCCAGACCGAAGGTCGTGAGGACCAAGGCCACGGCCGCCAGGCCCAGCAGCGGCCCGATAGTCACCTCGGATCCAGGGAAATGCGGCAGATAGGTGAACGGGGACAGGTTCTGCACCCAGCCCGGCAGGTCGATCAGCGGCCCCAGCTCACTGGCCAAGAAGGCGGCGGTCAGCAGTCCCCAGCCATACGGGGCGGCTCGGCGGGACAGGCTGAGGCCAGGGTCGCATCGACGGAGGTGGCGGTGAGGTGCCGCATCGCCGCGAGAGTGCCGGTCTCGACGTTCCGGCCGTCGCGGATGATGCTGACCCGGTCACACAGTGACTCGACCTCAGACAGGATGTGACTGCTCAACAACACCGAGCGTCCGCGATCCCGCTCGGCCCGCACGCAGTCGGCGAACAACTCCTCCATCAACGGATCGAGACCGGCGGTCGGCTCGTCCAGCAGCAACAGCTCCGCGTCGCCGGCCAACGCGGCGACCAACGCCACCTTCAGCCGGTTCCCGCGGGAGAAGGCAGACCCCTTCGTGGTCGGGTCGAGGCGAAAGCGGTCCAGCAGGTCGTTCCGGCGCACCGGATCCATACCGCCCCGCAGCCGACCCAGGAGATCGATGGCCTCGCCGCCGGTGAGCTGCGGCCACAGATTCACCTCGCCGGGCACGTAGGCCAGGCGCCGATGCAGTCGGGTGGTGTCGGCCCAGGGGTCATGACCGAGCAGCCGTACGGTGCCGGCATCGGCTCGCAGCAGACCGAGCAGGATCCGAATGGTCGTCGACTTTCCCGATCCGTTCGGTCCGAGAAACCCGTGCACCTCCCCCGTGCTGACGAGGAGATCGAGACCGTCCAGGGCCCGGGTGTGACCGAAGCGCTTCGAGAGACCGCTGACCGAAATGGCGTCGGGCATCGGCTCCTCCTCCCTTCGGCTTAAGTCCCGCAGGTCACGTTGACACCGACCCCGACCGCGGCTCCGGGGGCCTCCGGCCCGACGGTCGAGGACTTAGGTCCCGCGAGCTCCCCGTCAGCGCGGGCTGTGCGTGCCGGACGGGACCTTCGGCGGCGAAGGGGGGACGAAACTCCCTACGCGCCGGACGTCGTCGTCGACAGGATCGAAGTCTCAGTGGAGGAGGCACTCGTGTCCAAGATCTTGGTCGTCTACGGGACCCGCGACGGTTCGGCCCGAGAGGTGGCGTCAGTCGTGACCGGCGAGCTCACCGCAGCAGGCCACAGCGTCCAGCTGGTGACGTGCGCCGCGGCGCCCGCCACCCACCACTACGACGCAGTCGTGGTGGGCAGCGACATCCATCACCGGCACTGGCTCCCCGATGCGACCGGCTACCTGAAGCACCAGGCCCCCGATCTCTCCGAGCGCCCGACCTTCCTGTACGAATGCGGGCCGGTCGCGCCCGCGCCCCGCTTCCAGCAGGTTGACGACCGCGCCGATTCCGCCGTCCCCCGCGCCGTGCGCACGCTGGCGTGGGCGATCGGCACCGCTCCCCCGGTCACCTTCCCTACCCATGCTTCACCGGCGCAGCAACGGTCGCAGAGCCGGCTCTGGGCGGCTCACATCGTCCGATCCCTCGATTCCGTCACTGCCGATGCACCGGTGGCCAGCAACCTTCGGACCTAACCGCACCGATGGCGAGCACCGGCGACCCCCGCAGGTCCGCAGCGAACGCTGTTGGTGCGCGTCGACGCGCGGCCCTTCTGGTGCCGGGCCGAAGCGCCGCCGGTCCACCGTCGATGCCCACGACCGCGCAGCCCCCGGCAGGACTGCGGTGACCACGTCGCAGCGGGTGCGCACCTTGACGGAGCCGGAGTGCCTAGCTCGGCTCGAGCGCTGTGTGATCGGGCGCGTGGCGTGGAACACCGTCGACGGGCCGCGTGTGGTGCCGGTCACCTACCGCGTGCACCACCGGACAATCGTTTTCCGCACATCCGTCGACGGTGCGCTGGCGGATTTGGCTCACCCACGCCGGGCCGCCTTCGAGATCGACGAGTACGACCTGATCGACCAAACGGGTTGGAGTGTGCTCGTCTCCGGGCAGTCGCACCCCGGCACGCGCCCCGCCGAACTCAGCACGTTGTGGTCGGAAGCCGACCCCGAACCCTGGGCGGGTGGAACCCGAAACCTCTTCATCGTGATCAGCATGGAGGCGGTGACCGGTCGGCTGGTCGGTCCTTGATGGGAGGAGCCGGCGACCTCAGGACCTATCTCACAATTCCTTGCCGCGCCCGAAGGGCCTTCATGCCGACGGGGCGAGCCGCCGGGGTGATCAACACGGGGCAGTGGGCCCGTTCGATCAGGTGTCGGACGGGTGACCCGAGGTTCCGCTGGCCTTTGTGCTCATCGGTGTGCCGGGCCATAACCAGGAGGGCGTGTTGCCGAGCGGCGTCGTCCAGGATCGGTTTGACCTCTCCTCGCCGGACCTGACGGTCGACGCGGACGTCTGGGTACCTCTCGGCGTAACCGGCGAGGGCTTCGGCGAGGGCCTTCTCGGCCTCGGGTACCGGGACATCCCATTCGTAGTAGTCGGGAGGCATGTAGCCGATGGGCAGGACCGGTTGCCACGCGTGCAGCGCGGTGAGCGGTACGCCGCGCCACGACGCCTCCTCGAACGCGGCGGCGATCGCGTGTTCGGAGTGGCCGCGGAGATCCACGGCGACCAGCACCCCCCGCTGTGGATCGGAAGCGCCCTCCTCGAGGACATCAGTCTCAGCACAGTCGATCTCGTCGTCATCGCGCACGATCAAGACGGGGCAGCCGGCTTGGCCCGCGACCCGGGCCGAGACGGATCCGGCGTGGAGTCGTGTCCATCGCCCCAACGACCGGCGTTGCACCACGACCAGCGCTGCCCGAGCCGATTGGGCGATCAACGCGTCAGCGGCCGGCTCCCGGCTGACCGCCGTGTGAACGACGACCGGTGGATCGTTGAGGCCGCCTGCCTGCTGGGCCGCCGATCTGAGCAGACGCGAGGTCCGGCGGGCCCGGACGTGGGCGTTGCCGATGTGAGTTGCCGGATCGTCAGGCGAATGGAGGGCGACGCTGGAGAGCAACGTCACGTCGAGATCGCGGCGGGATGCCCACGCGACCGCGATCCGGATCGCGTGGTCGCAGCTGTGCGGGCCGCGATCCTCCACGCCGACGACGACCGTGTTCGCCGGATGATCGGTGCTTCGGGTGCTCATCGCAGTTCCTCCTGTCTTCGGTTGATGCTGGCGCTTCATGCGGCTACGTGCTGCACGGTCAATGTCCGAGGCCCTCACACCCTGGCCAGGGTGTCGACGTCCGACTGAGAGGCGTCAGCGCGGGCGCGGAGATTGGCCACTCTCGGGCCGATTGCGAAGGTCGGCGCCAGCTGGGCCAGGACTACGTCCAGCGAGGTCGACAGTGAGGTCGATGTGTCGACCGTCATGGCCTCCGGCCACGAATCGACGTTGGACTGCATCCGTTCGGCAATGGCAACCGTGGCCTCGGAGAGGTCACCGCTCCCCCAGCGACTCGAGATCCGGGTCGCAGCGAGATCGGCGGGGCAGGTGCAACGCAGTTCGCTGAGCCGGGCAGCCGTCTCGTCGGCCACGCGTCGCGCCGACGCCCGGTCCACCGCGTCGACGAAACTCGCATCCATCACCACGGACTCACCCATCTCCAAGAGGCGCACGGCCCGCTCGAGCATGGTGGTGTAGGTCCGTCGGGTCGTCTCCACGTCGTACAGGCCGGTCCGCCAGCCGTGCGCCTGCTGACGGTTGGGCTGCACGCCACCAAGCTCCTTGCGTACGCGATCGGAGGCCACCACGACGGAGCCGGTCCGGTCGGCCAGCGCTCCCGCCAGGCTCGACTTGCCGGTGCCCGGCAGCCCTCCTACCAGCGTCAGGGTGGGCTCCCCGCGTCGGAGGTGCTCGAACCCGAGCGAACAGAGCAGCCGCGCCTGCTCGGCGGCGTTCGGATCGCCCTGCTCGGCCTTGATCATCGCCACTTTGGCCCGCATCACGGCCCGGTACGCCACGTAGTGGTGGATCAGGCTGACCGGGCCCGGGATGCCGGAGAACTCCGCGAAGGCGTTCAGGAAGACTTCCGCGGACTCGGCCGATCCGAGCCGCTCGAGATCCATGGCGAGCACGGCCGCGTCGTCCATGGCGTCGACGGCGCGCAGGTCGTCGTCGAACTCCAGGCAGTCGAGGATCCGAGGCTCGTCGTCGAGGCAGAAGATGTCGTCGGCCAGCAGGTCGCCGTGGCCGTCCCGCACGTACCCTGACCGAATCCGCTCCGCGAACAGTGGGCGCCGACCCGCGATGTATTGCTCAGCCAGCGACCGGATGCTCGCCAGCCGATCGGTGCCGATCCGCGCCGAGTCCGTCCGCTCGAGCGCATCGAGATTGTCCGTCCACCGACCCAACAGCGCATCCGCAGAGCCGGCGGCGTCGATGCGGGGTGAGCGGCGGGCAGTTGCGTGATGGATGGCAAGCTGTCGGGCCACGGCCCGCAAGGCCGGCGCCACATCAGATCCGTGCGCCAGGAGGGTGGAGAGCCGACGGCTGTCCGGCATCCGGCGCATGATCACCAGCGACTCGCAGGCCGCGCCGGCCATAGCGACTGAGGCGACCCCTTGGTAGGCGTCCGGGGCGAAGCGGCGGTTCAGTTCCACCTCTCGCTCGCAGGCTCGCCGACGGTCGGCCTGGTTGCGCCAGTCCACGAAGCCGAAGTCGAGCGGCTTCTTCAGCTTCACCGCTCGATCGCCGACCAGGAAGACCCACGCACAGTGCGTCTCCCGAACCGCGGGCTCGGAGTGGTCGCCGCGAGGCTCAGTGGTCATGGCAACCAGATCCGCCCATTCGACTCCCCTAACGTGCGTCGATCCCATCGTGGGGCCCGGCGGCGGCGTGCTGCCAGGTCTGAAGGTCCCGACCCAGGCGAGACCAACGTCCCGGCCTCGTCGGGACGCGACTCAGGACCTTGGTCGCTGGTTTCCGATGGTTGATCGGCTCACTCTGGTGGGCATGACGAATTCGGGCGGAAGGTCGGGTGCGGGCACCGGCGACGACGTCGCGGACCACGACGAACCGGCGGTCGTCCTGGGTGTCGGCGATGTCCCCTTCGACGCGAATCACCCTGCGGTGCGGTTCATCTGCGACGATGCACGACGACGGCGGCTCCCGATTCGCCTGGTGCACGGCTGCGAACCCCTGCTGACGGCTACCGCGCTGGCCCCGGCGCTGCCGCTGGAGACCCGCGTGCAACGGGCCGCCGATGAGCTGGAACGCCTGAGTCGGGCCATGAGCGACCTGGTCCACGGTACGTCCGTCATCGACTGCGAGATCTACCCCGGGACCAGCGTTGCGGCTTTGGTGCCTGCCTCGCAGCGGGCCGCTTTGGTCGTCGTGCACCGCCGCCCCATCGGTGCAATCCGGCGGCTGCATTCGGGGTCGACCACCCGCCGGATCCTCGCCAAGAGCGCAGCACCGGTCGTAGTCGTCCACGATCGACCGGGAGGTGCGGGCGGCCCCGTCATCACCGTTCTGTGCGAGGGGCTCGACCCTACGGTGCTCCTGGCCACCGCCGTCCAGGAAGCACAGGGAAGAGCCTGTCCGCTGCTCGTGGTGGTGCCGAGCGAGCTGCTGCTGCAGGAGACCGGCGACCTTCCGGGCTCGGTGGTGCCGGGTCACCGAGGTCACCGAGGACCTGTTGGACCGATACCGAACCGAGGCGCAACTCCTGGTGCTCGGCCGACACATCGGCGGCCGCCTCAATGACTTCGGGCTTGATCAACTCCTCCGGCACGCGGTCGCCTCCACCGGCTGTCCGGTCATGGTCGTCCCGCCGCCGACACGACTCCACATGCAACGATCCGGCGATCCCCGGCCCGTGGTGGCTTGGCGCTACACACCCGCTCCACACTGAATCAGCCACGGGTGGGCCTCAGCAGGCAGCAGTCAGAGGTCCCGGACGGACGGCTCCGGATCAGCTCCGCGGGCGCGGATCGATCGACTGCGGGGGTTGGCCGCAATCCGACGTCTGCCATCACGGGTTGCCGACCATGACCAGAGAACCACCCACCCGCGAGGAGGCCAGTTCCCGTAAGGCCTCGTCGACCCGCTCGAACACGTAGGCGGGGGTATGGATTCGGAGGTCGAGCCGCCCCGCGAGCCGCAGCAACTCCGCTGCATCCGCCCGGGTGTTCGCGGTCACGGATCGCAGGTCACGCTCGTAGAAGAGATGCGGTTCATAGCCCATCGCCGGCAGGTCGCTCAAATGGATGCCGGCCATAACGACCGTGCCGCCCCGCTTCGTACTCGCCAGGGCGAGCGGAAGCAGGGCTCCGGCCGGTGCGAACACGATCGCCGCATCCACGAGCATCGGCGGGCGATCCGAACCCCGGCCAACCCAGCTGGCCCCGAGTTCCCCGGCGAGCTCGCGGCTCCGGGCGCCGCGGGTCGATACGACGAAGTCGGCACCCTGGGCGCTGGCGATCTGGGCGGTCAGGTGCGCGCTCGACCCGAACCCCCACAGGCCCAGCACGCCTCCTGGTGGGAGATTGGAGCGCTTCAGGGCCCGGTAGCCGATGATGCCGGCACACAGCAGCGGGGCCGCCCGCTCGGGGCTGAAGCCAGCCGGGACGATGTGCGCGAACGCCGCGGGCACCACCGTGTATTCGGCGAATCCGCCGTCGTGATCCCAACCGGTGAATTCGGCGCCCGGGCACAGGTTCTCGCGCCCGGAGCGGCACCAGGCGCAGGTCCCGCACGTTCCCCGGAGCCACCCGGCGCCCACGAGGTCTCCGGGCGCCACGCGGCCCACGCCGGGGCTGGTTGACACCACCGAGCCGACGACCTGGTGCCCAGGAACCACAAGCGGTCGGCGTGGCGCCAGGTCGCCCTCGACGAGATGCAGATCGGTGCGGCAGATGCGGCAGGCCAGTGTCTGAACCAAGAGCTCCCCCTGACCCGGTTCAGGCACAAGCCGCGACATCCGCCGCAGGGGCCGACCAGCAACCGGCCCAGGCTGATCGACGGCCCACACCTGCATCTGTTCGGCCACGACACCACAATCGCGGAGTTGCAGCGTCGGACCGTAGGGCCCTTGGTCCTACCCACAGAGGGTCGTGCGGCTCTGTCCGCCCGGCCGCCCGCGGAGGGAGGCTGAGAGCACAGCGGGACGAAGGACATCGAGTTGTTCCGCCGGACGGAAGACGGAAGGGAGTGCGGCGATGACAGGCCTGGGCACGGGTGAGGCGCAGCTCTTCTACCCGACGGGGCACGGGCCGCGTAGCCTGCCTGTCCGCTACTGCTCGACACCCGGGAAACACCTGATCACGTTCCGGCTGCCGGAATTCAACGACGCGACCCACTATCTTGATGATCAAGACGTCATCGTCGAGGTGCCGGACCCGCGGGAGCGGCACGAGCGCGTGCGCCTCCGCGGCCACGCCACGGTGGTGCCGGACGATCAGGTCCCCGACCGCGTCGCGGCCAAACTCGAACACTGGCCTGCGGGCATCGTCTCTCACTTCGTCTCCGTCGCGATTCCGGAGCGAACCGATTCGGCCGACGGGGAGTCGTCATGACGCTCATCGGTGCCCACTTCTGGCGCAGCCGGCGCGGTCACCTCGAGGCGTTGGACCCCGGTGAATGCCGGGAGCTCCTCGGCAGCAAGGTGATTGGGCGGATCGGCTTCGGTACTCCGTCCGGGCCTCGGATCATCGTGATGAATCACGCCGTCCAGGTCGACGCGCTCTGGTTCATCACCTCTGCAGACAGCGAACTGGCCAAGTATGCGATCGGGCAGACGGTGGCCTACGAGGTGGATGCCATCGACGACTTCCTCGAGGCGGGCTGGAGCGTCCTGGCCACCGGCGTGCTCGAACGCTACGACGGCTCGGCGACTCCGCTGTCCTTCGGGCCGGTGCCCGATCCGTGGCCCGAGCGATCCGACGAGATCCTGCTGCGGCTGAGTTGGACCGATCTCACTGGTCGCCGGCTGATCCCGGGATGAGCAAGAGCGCCATCATGTCTCGGGTCCTCGTCGCCTACGCCACCAGGATGGACTCCACGCGCGAGATCGCCGTCGCGATCGCGGACGAGCTTCGACGTCTAGGCCACCAGGTGACCGTCACGCCGTGCCCCACAAGTGTCTCGCTCGCCAAGTTCGACGCTGTCCTCGTCGGCAGCGCCGTCTACGGCCGTCGCTGGCTTCCCGAGGCGGTGCAGTTCCTGGCCGCACGGCAGGACAGCCTGCAGGACCGGATGGTCTGGCTGTTCCAGAGCGGTCCGTGCGGTACGGGTCCCGATCATGCGTTCCACACCGAGCTGCGAGGAAGGTCCGGCGGTTGGCGAGCACGATCGGTACAGAGCACATCACGTTCAAGGGCCGGCTGGCCGCTGAGCGGGCCCGCACGTGGGTCGCCCGCTGGCTCGGCCGCGGTGGACTGGCCGGTGACTACCGCGACGGGGACGCCATCCGTTCGTGGGCCCGGGCGGTGAGTGGGCAGCTCGAAGCGTGCCACCGGCCAACTGACCCGGCCGTTCAGTTCGACCGACACGCCGACGTCACCGCCCAGCTGCACAGCGCCCACGACCCGAGAAGAACCGCACCAGCAAGGCTAGGGAGTACCGATGAGCTCACGAGTTGATCAGGGGCGGGAGCACACCCGCATGCAGGCGATCGCCACCGCGTCGTGCCGAGATTTGCTCGCTCGACACAGCTACGGCCGGATCGCCTGGCAGGCGGCCCACGGGCTGCAGATCCTGCCCGTGAGCTACGCCTGGCATGACGAATCCATCGTCTTCCGCACCTCACCGGAGGGATCCCTGTCGGAGTTGATCCGGCCGTGCCCGGTGGTCTTCGAGGTCGACGAGCTCGATGAGGCCAGACGCAGCGGCTGGAGCGTGGTGGTGCACGGCCGCGCCCGCGCCGTGGCCGATCCCGCCCGGCTGGCTCACCTGTGGACGATCGACGGCGCCGTCCCCTGGGCCGGCGGGCTACGCAACCTCTTCATCACCATCAACCCCGACCGCATTACCGGGCGCAAGATCACCCAACGAGTCCTGACGTGAGCTGTAGGCGGCCCTGCTGCGATCCGTTGATCGCTAGGCTATCGACGTGCCGAGCAGAGGCCAGGATCAGCCGGTCTCACCCGCCGGGGCCGGGCCACCGCTGCCGATCGAGGACCTGATGGCGCAGCTGGTCGACCGGGCCCAGGACATCATCACCGCCCAGAACCGGCTGCGGAGCCTGCTGGACGCCAACCGCTCCATCGTTTCCGAACTCACGTTGGCTGCGGTGCTGCGCCGGATCGTGGACGCTGCCCGCGACGTCGCCGAGGCGCGCTACGCCGCGCTCGGCGTGATCGGCGCCGACGGCTCGCTCGAGCAGTTCGTGCATGTCGGCATGGACGCCGCCACGGTCGCCGCGATCGGTGACTTACCCAAGGGGCGCGGGGTGCTCGGCGCCTTGATCGCCGATCCCCAGACAATCCGATTGCACGCCATCACCGACGACCCCCGGTCCTCGGGCTTTCCCGAGGCGCACCCCCCGATGCAAACCTTCCTTGGCGTCCCGATCCAGGCCCGCGGCGAGGTGTTCGGGAACCTCTACCTCACCGATCGGTTGAGCGGCGACGACTTCACCGCCGAGGACGAGGAGTTGATCGAGGCTCTGGCGGCGACGGCCAGCATCGCCATCGAGAACGCCCGGCTGTACGAGGAGTCGCGACTCCGCCAGGAGTGGTTGAAGGCCTCCGCCGAGATCAGCCGAAGCCTATTGGAGCCGTCCGCCGCCGACGACGACGACGACGCCTTGCGACGAATCGCCGACAGCGTGCGGAGGCTGGCCGACGCTGATCTGGTCAGCGTCGTTTTTCCCGATCCCGATCACACGACACTTAGCGTGCACGTCGCCCGCGGCCACCAGCAGGATGAGCTGGCCGGCGTCCGCTATCCCATGGCCGGCTCGCTGGCAGGCGCCGCCATCACCCAGGCGAAGGCGCTCCGGATAGATCCACAGGAGTCGGGCGATCCCTACTACGTCCACCTGCAGTCGGCCTTCGATGTGGGTCCGGTCATGGCGTGTCCGTTGAGCGGAGACGCCGGGGTTCGTGGAGCCATCATTGTCGGAAGGAGGGCTGGTCGGCTCGGCTTCACGATGACTGAGCTCGACATGGCCCAGGCCTTCGCCATCCAGGCCGCCATCGCCCTGGAACTGGCCGACGCCCGAGCCGATCAACAGCGGCTGAACGTGCTCGAGGACCGGCACCGGATTGCCCGGGACCTGCACGACCACGTCATCCAACGCCTCTTCGCCACGGGGCTGACCACCCAGGCGACTTTGGCCATGGTGGCCGACCCTCGGGTGTCTGGGCGCCTGGCCGGCATCGTGGACGACATCGACGACACCATCCGCCAGATCCGCTCGTCGATCTTCGAGCTCAACGATCCCGCCGACATCGATGGCCGCTCGCTGCGGGCGACTGTTCTCAAGATCGTCACTGAGGTCGAGCCCGTACTCGGGTTCCGGGCCACGGTGAGCTTCGACGGTCCCGTCGACACCATGGTCGACGATGACCTGCTCCGCGACGCCGAAGCGGCCCTCCGGGAGGGCCTCACCAACATCGGCAAGCATGCCGCCGCCACCGCCGCAGCGATCCGGATCATCCTGACCCGCGATGATCTGCAGATCGAAGTCCGCGACAACGGGACCAAAGCACCGGAACCGACCCGACGCAGTGGCCTCGCCAACCTGGCCGATCGCGCACACCAGCGCCGCGGCAGCATGGATTTTCATCACGACCAGGAAGGCACGGTCCTGCGATGGACAGCCAAATTGATTCCGTAACCTCCGAGATCACGGTCTTCCTGCTCGACGATCACGAGATCGTCCGACGCGGACTGGTGGATCTCCTCGAGGCCCACCCGCGGATCCGCGTGGTCGGTGAGGCGGGGACGGCGCGCGAGGCGCTGCATCGCATCCCCGCCGTCCGCCCCACCATCGCCGTGCTCGACGCCCGACTCCCGGACGGGAGCGGGATCGACGTCTGTCGCGACATCCGCTCCACCAGTCCCGACACCCGGTGCCTGATCCTCACCTCCTACGACGACGACGAGGCCCTCTTCTCGGCGGTGATGGCCGGGGCGTCCGGGTACCTGCTGAAGCAGATCCGAGGCGTGTCGCTGACCGAGGCCATCGAGCAGGCCGCCGCCGGCCGCTCACTGATCGACCCGGCGGTCACCGAGAAGTTGCTGCAGCGACTCCGCGAACAACCGGCACCGAGCCACGACAACGGCGTCAACCTCACCCCGCGGGAGGAGGAGATCTTGGACCTGATCGCGGAAGGTCTCACCAACCGGCAGATCGGGGAGCGCCTGTACCTCGCCGAGAAGACGGTGAAGAACTACGTATCGACGTTGCTCGCCAAACTCGGCATGAAGCGCCGCACGCAAGCCGCCGTCTACGGCTCGCGGATGCGAGAAACCCACAACAAGCCGGATCCGCGCCGGTAGGCAGTGCGCATCCCGGCCCGGCTGCGCCGCAGTTCGACGGCATCCAGGAAGGCCAGCAACCACTGCCGGGAGCGTGGGTCACCTGCAGTCGGGCGAGGTGACGGAGGCCTCGGCCGTTCGAGCGACCAGGCGCCACGGAACGAACCGCAGGACATGCAGCCCCGAGCCGGGTGCCCCGATCGGGGACGACCTCGGCCAGGCCCCGCCACCCGGCGACGGCCACCCGGTCGGCCGACAGCACCGGCATCAACGGGCTGCGGCGCAATGGGGCGTCGCCGTACCCGGCGACCGCACGGAACTCGGTGTCGACGGGTCCAGGACACAAGGCGGTGACCCGGACACCGGTGCCGCGGGTCTCCTCCGACAGGGCCAGGCCGAAGGAGCGGACGAACGCCTTCGTGGCGTGGTAGACGGCCTGCCCGGGACCGGGCAGGTAGCCGGCGATGGAGGCGACGTTGAGGATGCCGACCCGGTGCCGCACCACCATGCCGGGCAGCAGCAGGCCGGTGAGGCGCACCAGGCTGACGACGTTGAGCTGGATCATCGCCAGGTCGTCCTTCAGCGCCCGCTCCACGGCGCCACCACGACCGCCCACCCCGGCGTCGTTGACGAGGATGTCGACCGGCCAGCACCTGGTTCCGCGGACCGACAGCTCCTCGGCCAGCGCGGAGAGCCGCTCGGCCCGCCGCGCCACCATGACCACGTCGTAGCCGTCGCGGCTCGCCACCCGGGCCAGCCCACGGCCGATGCCCGAGGCGGCTCCGGTGACCAGCGCCAAAGGCCGCTCGGCGGGGTGCGGCAGCCTCACCGGTCCTGCCCCTCGTCATGACGAGCGGCGAGTGCCAGCCGGTCCTGGGTCCGGGCGGCGACCAGAGCAAGCCCGAGCCCGCCGAAGGCGACCGCGATCAGCCCGACCACCAGGCGGGCATCCTCCACACCCCAGTAATGCGACAGCACGATGGTGCCCGGCAGCAGCCCCAGACAGCCGGCCACCCCCAGGCCCAGCAACCACGGCCACCACGGGGCCAGCGCTGCCAGGCCGGCGCCCGGCGCTCGGCGGACGCGCAACGGACTCAGGGCGGCGATCCCGAGAACGACGCCGATCAGCGGCGGACCGAAACCGCCGCCGACCACCAACAACAGCACCGAGAGCAGCAGCAGGACCAGACCCCCGCGCCGACGGTGGGCCAGGGTCACCGACGCCAGACCCAACCCCAGCGCCACGACGATGGTGAGCAGGCCGCTGACGGCCAGGCTCGGCAGCACCGTCAGCGCGGGCCGCCCACCGAGCACCGCGAAGGCCGGCACGTCCGGCCACGACTCGAAGACCAGCCCGGGCGGGGGCAACGGTCCTTGCCGGAGCTCGCCAACGCCATGCTCGACACCCGCCAGCGCCGCCAGCAAGCCGAACGTCGCGATCACCACCCCGGTGGCTCCGGGCGCCCGCATCAGCCTGCGCGATCCGGGTGGGACCCGATAGGGGGCCCGGTCCCCGCGCGGTCTCCCGGCCGGCGCTGGGCCGTCCCGAGCCGCCAGAGCGCGAGCCCGACCCAGGCCAGCCAGCCGAACAGGAGGAGTCCGTAGAGCGCGTAGGCCCAGCCGAGGGCCGGCCGGAGCACCTCGGACGCGATCCCGATCACGCCGGTGGCCACCCCGAGCCAGGCCAGCCCCCTGGAGAACGTCCCTCGCAGCATCAGCAGCGAGACCAGCAGCAGGCCGAGGGTCTGCAGCACCCCGATCATGGCGGGCATGTCGTTGAGCGCGATCAGCACCTCCGCCCCGGCCGCGTACGACGCCTGCTCGGCGGGCGTGGTCGCGGCGGCGTACCGGTCGCTCAGCAAGACCATGGCCAGCGAGCCGTCGCCGGTGGTGGGCCAGGCGAACGACACCGCCCAGGACGTCACCGCGATCAGGCCGGCGATGGCCGCGAAGCTCCGGCTGTGCCGCCGGACGGCCACCGCGAGGGCGAGGAAGACCACCATCAGGAACAGGCTCGGCAGCAGCCACAGCAGTTGCCGAATGATGTAGCCGGTCCGGTGCGCAGCTACGTACTCGAGCATGGCGGCGCCGGCGGACGGCGGCTGCGTGGTCGCAACCGCGACCATGACCAGGGCCACGGCGTACAAGACGACGGCACAGCCCGCCGCCACGCCACCGGCCCGGTACAGCGGACCCCAGGAGGAGTCGATAGCGGGTCGGGCCACGTCGTCTCGTACCGCCTGCATCGTCTGACTCCCTCGTTGCTTCGGCCCTCCCCTGCCGCCGACACGGGCAGGGGCCCTCCACACCAGCGTGGCCCTCCACCACGACCAGCGCCCAGGGCCGATGGCCACCCCCCGCCGGGACCTTGGCCCCGCGATTCTCGGCTCGGATGACCTTCGTCCACGGCGGCTCTGCCTTTGCCCGGCTGGCGTACGTCTACTTCACCGTCGCCTCGGTGGCCGGGCAGTTTCTGTGCTTCGCTGGTGGGCTGCTGCTGGGTGTGGTCGGACCGATCATCTACACCGTCTGGTAACGCCGCCGGCCCTTCGGTCCCTCGGTCTCCGGCTCGACAACTGGCCTCAGGCGGCCGCGCTCGGGCTGCTGTTCGCCGGCGTCCAGTTCTTCCTCACCCTGTACGGGTACGCGTTGCCGGCGCCGGACTTGGTGCCGCTGGTGACGTCGCTGACCGTCGGTTTGTTCGAGGCGGTGTTCTTCCGCGGGTTCGTGCAGACCCGGCTGGAGGCCTCGTTCCTGCCCGCTGTCGGGGTCGGTGGCGCGGCCGCGCTGTTCGTGGTCTATCGCGTCGGTTGCGGCATGGGGTGGTGGAGATGGTGTTCCTGCTCGGCCTCGGTGTGGTCTACACCGTGGGCAACTGCCGCCGGACCCGCCGAAGGGTCCGACGCCCCTCGCTGGTCAGCGGGTTGCTCAGGGCGGTGGTGTGGTTGTCCCCGCTGGTGGCGTCCGCGCGTGCCGGTTAGGCGTCGAACGGCACCGAACACGTCACGGCATCGAAGGCTTTGCCGACCGAGGTGTTGAAGGTGGGACGCTTCCGCAGCCAAGGACTTTTGCCGTGCCCGGCCGGATGGAGCCCGACCACACCGAGACCAGCCCGGCTCAACGCGTCGAGGAACTCCTCGTAAAACGACGGATGGGTCATGGTGCCGGGCAGGAACACCACTGTCGGGGCGCCGGGGTCTGGCTCCCAAACGGACAGCGCGACGGTTCCGGGAGCGCCGATGAGATCGTCACGGTAGGCGCCCGGCCGTTGAACCTGGTTCAGCATCCGTTGCTCGAACGTGCGCCTGGTGATCACGTCAGTCGTCGTCCAGGCCCCCGGCCCGGCGGGTGATGACGCGCCCGGTGAGCTCGTCGAGCGTGATCGAGATGAACAACGGCCGCTCGCCGGCCGCCCAGGGCACGGGGTCGGCCTCGCGCCAGAGCTGGTCGGCCCGTGCCGAGTGCCGTGTGGCGTACGCCCGGCCACGGACGACGACACTCCAGCCGTAACGGGTGGAGGGATCGAAGTCGTCGACTTCGAACACGACCGGCTCACCGCCCTGGAGCCTCGCCAGCGGCCCTCGCGGGTCGGTGCGGAAGACGATCTGGTCGTCGTGCATCACGTAGGTCACCGGGAGGATCTGCGGACCCTTGTCGGTGCTCCAGCCGACCCTCCCGATGGTGCCGTCGGCGAGGTGCTCGCGGCAGATGCGCGCGGACATGCTGGCGAACCGGTGCTCCCTGTCCCTCATCTCCGTCCTTCCCGTACGACGGTCGTGCCAGCGGGACAGGCGTACCCAGCCGCCCGGCCCCTGATCTCGACCCTAAGACCCGGCACCGCCTCGTCCCAGGGTCATTGGACCCGAGCACAGGGTGGAAGCATCCAGTCGGCGTGAAGATCTCGGCAGCTGCTTCTCGACCTGCCACCCGGCGTTCGGGACCTTGGGCCCTGGGGATCGCGTCACGGATGCGGTGGGGTGGTGAGTGAGAGGAGCGCATCGTGAGTCGTCGCCGCCGAGAGGGTGGTGCAGGTGGTGTTCATCGGCCGCCGAAGCTCCCGCCGTCCTGGTTCATCCACGCCTTCTGGCGCGCCCATCGCGCGCTCTACCGACTCAGTCGCGGCCGGTTCCTATGGACCACGTCGAGCAAGCTCGGGTGGGGTGCGCTACGCCTCACCACCACCGGCCGGAAGTCCGGGCGCGAGCGGAACGTCATCCTCGGCTACCTCGAGGACGGCCCGAATCTCGTCACGCTCGCGATGAACGGCGGGGAGGAGGGGCATCCCGCGTGGTGGCTGAACCTCCAGGCGTACCCGGACGCCGTCGTCCGGCTGGCCCGCCGGCCGCCGCGTCCGGCGCATGCGCGCGCTGCCGTCGAGAAGGAGCGTGCTCGGCTGTGGCAACGCTGGGTCGCGGTCGATCCGAGCCACGACGTGTACGCCAGCCGGCGGTCGACCGAGACGCCCGTGGTCGTCCTCGAGCCGCGCGAGGATCCGGGTGACCCGGGTGGCTGACCACCGACTCCGCACCGGCCGTCCGAACACGTGCTGGACGACCTGCGGAACGGTGCCCGGCCCACCTCCGCCGAGTTGGTGGCGGTGGTGGCCGCGGCGACCGGGCTGCCCACGGCGGCCGTGCACGGCGCGGCCACCTTCTTCGCTGATCTCCGCCAGCGCGCGGCCCGCCACGTCCGGGTCTGCACGGGAACCCGCTGCTTCGCCGCCGTCGGCTCGGACCCGCTCTCCCGCACCATCTGAAATCTCGATTAGTGAACTTCGAGATACCGCTTGAGTCCGGCCCAGGTCTCGGTCTCCCGTCGCCGACCGATGCGTGCGATCAGGGGGCCGATGAGCCGCAGGACTCCCCGGGGTCGGAGATCCCACGGCCAGCGGATCCGCGTCCCGGCCGGATGCGCTTCAAAGTTCACTGTTCCGGTGATCTGCGCGGCGGCATGCGGGTGGTGGACCCCAGGCGCACGGGGCGGGCGTAGTCGGTGACTTCGATGTTGGCCTCAAGTGGCCGCCCCGGCGACGCGAAGGTGGCCGACCACCGGTTCCTGTGGTGATGGGTCCCGGGGTCAGCTTCTCGACCGCGGTCATCCGGGGGTTGTACTTCGGCTCGTTCCGCTCGTCGGCCACGAAGTCGGACACGTCGGCCAACGGCCGCGCATGGTCGTCGTCCCTTGGATCCTTCCGCTGTTGCGCGCCGGTTGGTCTCGGCGGTGAGCCCGGTCTGCGTACTGGACGCGGAAGACCGGGTAGTGTCGACGATGGCCCGGATGTCATCGATGGACGCATCGGGGTCGAGGCCGAAGTAGAAACGCATCTGGGCGGCGTTGGCGGCGGCTCCGCTCCGCCGCCGCGCGGCGTGCAGGTGCTCGGTGATGATGTCGGCGCGGTCCGCCGGGGCGAGCTCGGTGAGATGCACGTCACGCCCGCCGCGGCGTCGGATGACCGCCTCCCCGCCGGCCGCCCGGACGTTCCTGCCCACTGCGACTCTCCGGCCAGCGCCACCAGATAGTCCTCGCCCTGGTACCGGGTGCGCAGGATCGGCACCCGTCGCAGCTCGCCCGAGGCACGGCCGCGCACCTCCAGCGTGACGGCGTCCCTCGGCACGCCGTCCGGAACGTGCCCGTGGCCGGTCCCGACGATCAAGTCGAGACCATCATCGCCAGGATGCGCGGCATCGCCTTCGACAGCGCCGTGATCATTGCCGTGTGTGCCGGTGGGCGCCTGCTGGGTGTCGTCACCATCGAACGGCTCCTTGCCGCTCCGGACGGCACCACGATGGCGGCGATCATGGACCGTGACCCGCCGGTGGTCTCGCCCCAGACCGATCAGGAGGGACTGCCTGGTTAGCCGCTCAACGTGGGGAGTCGGGCTTGGCGGTGGTTGACGACGACGGACAGTTCCGGGGCGTCATCCCGCCCGATCGGTTGGCGGCCATCCTCCTGCAGGAGCACGACGAGGACCTCGCCCGGTTGGGCGGCTTCCTCACCTCGACTGAACGGGCCCGCACCGCGAGCCAGGAGAGCGTGCGCCGGCGCCTGTGGCACCGGATGCCCTGGCTGGCCGTCGGGCTGGCCGGTGCCATGGCGTCGGCCGGCCTGCTCGCCGGCCTGGAGGAGCAGATGGCCGCCAATCTGGCGGTGGCCTACTTCATTCCGGGCATCGTCTACCTGGCCGACGCCGTCGGGACGCAGACCGAAACCTTGGCCATTCGGGGCCTGTCGGTGGGGATCGGGATCGGCCGGATCGTTCCCCGAGAAGCGGTGACCGGCCTCTTGGTGGGTGTGCTCTTGGCCGCCGTGATGCTGCCCGCCATCTCCTGGCTCTGGCAGGACACCGCGCTCGCCGTCGCCGTGTCGGTCTCGGTGTTGGCGGCGAGCACGATCGCCACGCTGCTGGCCATGGCCCTGCCCTGGCTGCTGCAGCGGCTGGGCCACGACCCGGCATTCGGCTCCGGGCCGCTGGCCACCGTGTTGCAGGATCTGCTGTCCATCGTGATCTACCTGGCGGCCGCGACCCTGCTGCTCTAGCAACACCGGCTCCGAGGCCCGTCACGGGACCTAGGCGGCGTCGGGCCGGGACCTTTGTCCCTGGACGCCCGCCGACCGCTGGCGTGGACTGGGATCGGTACGAAGTGACCTCGAGAGTGGGAGAAACCATGAAGGCATTGGTCGTCTACGAGTCGATGTGGGGCAACACCGAGCAGGTTGCGGAGGCGATCGCCGCCGGCCTCAAACAGGCCATGGACGTGGAGGTGACCGAGGTCCAGCACGCCCCCGCCGCCCCTGGCCCCGAGTTTGCGCTGATCGTGGCCGGCGGCCCGACCCACGCCTTCTCCCTGAGCCGGGAAACCACCCGATCCGATGCCATCAACCAGGGTGCCGACCACGGATCCGCCCAACGCGGCCTCAGAGAGTGGCTGGAGGCCCTGCCCACCGGTCCCCACCCGCAACAGATCGCGACCTTCGACACCCGGGCGTCCGTGGTGAGGCATTTACCGGGGTCGGCCGCCAAGGGCGCCGCCAAGATGGCGCACAGGCACGGTTTCCAGCGCGCGGCGTACATCGAGAGCTTCTACGTCAAGGACACCGAAGGGCCGCTGCTCGACGGCGAGCTGGACCGGGCCAGGACATGGGGGAGGCAGATCGGTGCCGACATCGGCTCGCACGCGCACTGAGTCGCCGGCAACCGGCAGCGAGCGGGTCAACGCGTCGGCGCAGCGCCGGCAGGAACCCGGCTACCAGACCCGGCCCTTCCTCAAGATCCGCAAGTCCTACACCGATGTGCTGGCGGCCAGTCGACGCAAGGACATCATCCACGGCCTGCTCGAGATCGACGTCACGCATGCTCACGAGCTGTTGCGGCAGCGCAAGGCGGACGGGCATCCATTGTCGTTCACGGCCTTCCTCATCCATGCGGTTGCCCGGGCCGTCGACGAGGACCGCGTTCTGCACGCCTACCGCCGCCGGCGCCAGTTGGTCTTGTTCGACGACGTCGACGTGAACACCCAGATCGAGGCCCAGGTCGACGGCCAAGGCATCGTGCAGTCCCTCGTCATCCGATCGGCCAACCACAAGGGCGTCGCCGAATTGACCCACGAGATCCGCACCGCCCAGCGCCACGACCCAGCCGCAGAACGGCGCTACCGCGGCACCCTGGCCTTTCTCAGTCTGCCCCGTGTCGTCCGCACCCTGGTCTGGCGCGCTCTCCTCACCCAGCCCGCGTGGTTCAAGCGCCTCGGCGGCACCATCGCGATCAGCTCGGTGGGAATGTTCGGCCCCGGCGGTGGCTGGGGCATCCCGGTCGGCCCGGCCACCTTGATGATCACCGTCGGCGGCATCGCCACCAAGCCGCGCTACGTCGATCACGAGCTCCTCCCGCGCGAACTGCTCAACCTCACCATCTCGATCGACCACCAGATCGTCGACGGTGCTCAGGCGGCGCGCTTCGCTCGACGTTTGAGCGAGCTGGTCGAGCAGGGCGACGGACTCGACATGAACACCGACGGCACCCGCGCCGGCTCGACAACGCCGATCCCGACGGGCCAGCGCGCGGCGGGTCAGTGGGTGCGGCGGCACCGGTTTCTGGCCTTCGTCGCTCTCGCCTATGCGATCTCGTGGAGTCTGTGGCTGTTGGCGACGCTGGGCGGCGGCCAGATCCCGTTCCTGCTCGGCGCTCTCGGACCCATGGCCGCCGCCGCCATCGTCACCGTGTGGAGCGGTGGATCGTTGATTGCGTGGATACGTCCGGTCTGGCGCTGGCGGGTGCCCGTCCGCTGGTGGCTCTACGCTCTCGGACTGCCGGCGATGCTGTACGCCGTGGTATCCCTGATCCTGCAGCTCACCGGGTCACCGGTCGACTGGTCGTTGGCCGTCGATCGCCTACCCTCCTACCTCGGCACCTTCGTCTTCGTCCTGTTCTTGGGTGGCGGTTTGGAGGAGCCAGGCTGGCGAGGATTCGGGCTCCCGGTGCTGCAGGAGAAGCACTCACCCCTGCGTGCCACCTTGATCCTTGGCCTGGTCTGGGGGCTGTGGCACGTTCCCGTCTACGGTCCGGCCGGCTTCGTGGTCCCGTGGGTGCTGGCCTTCTTCTACACCGTGTTGTGGAACGCGACCAGAAGTCTGGGACTGTGCATCCTCCTGCACGCCAGCTTCACTCCGACGCAGGACAACCTCATCCTGCTGCCGCAGGACCAGGCCTACACCCCCGCACTGGACGCGCCGGACTGGGTCATCCTCGGAACCTACGTCGCCGGGGCCCTCATCTTGATCATCGTGACCCGGGGCCGGCTGGGCTACTCGAGAGAAGGCGAGTCGCGGAACGGCTGAGACCCTGACCAGTGCGCGCCGTGGCCCGCAGCATCGCAGATGCCTCGTTCCACCGAGCTAACCCGTCAGTCTCAGTTCTAGTCTCAGTTGCCCCCGTTCGCCGGCGTTCGCCGGCGTCGTTTGGCCGCTTTTTCACGCTCAGCAGACGTCCGCGAACGCCACCGAACGAGCGCGTGCGTAGTTGGAAAGCGGGTTGGGTGCAAGCCCTCGCGGGTTCGAATCCCGCATCCTCCGCCGCTCACCAGGGGAAACGCTGTTATCCCCTGTTCGATTCCGGATCGTGTGGACGGCTCGCAGTTTCGTTTCGGTCTCATTTGCTACTGATTCGGTTCCTCCTCGCGGACGCCAGCGAACGTCGACGAACACTGGAGGACGCTTCACAGGCCAGATTTGTACAGGCGCACGCTGAGAGAGCGGGCGCCGTGCCGCCTGCCGAGCAGCATGAAGGAGGCGCCGGCGAACGGGTCGGCCGTCACGCCTCGTTCTTCACCGGCCGAGCCCTGAGCTCGGCCGCGAGAGCCAGAGGGAGAGGACCAGGAAGGTGCCCCAGAGAAAGAATAAGGTGCCCCACATGTAGGCGTGCCCCATCATGGCGACGGCGTCGTATCCGGCCGCCGGCCGGATCACCCCGGCAAGGACGGCGACGGCCACCACGGCGTTGACGCCTCCGTAAGCGACAAGCAGCAGCCCACCGGCCCAGCTGATGGCCCGCCAGAAGCGCGGCCAGGGCAGCCGCCCGTACGCGACGCCGATGGGTATCGCCGCGGCCAGTAGCTTGGCCACCGCCACGACCCCGAGGACGAGTCCCGTGGTCAACGGATCCTCGGCTGAGAGGTTCACCGCCCATTGTCCGACCGTGGCGAGACTCCACTGACCGCCGAGGGCCCAGTAGAGGCTGAATCCGGCGTGCACGGCACCGGCAAGTCCGGCGAGCCAGGTCAGGGCCCGGCTGAGCGCGAGCCGTCTACGCGGTAGCACCTGGGGAAGGCTAGCCCTGCCGGCAACAGACCATCGCTTCATGACTGACCCCGCATTGGGAAACAGCCAGGAGAAGCCTCCTACGGCGGCTGCGGCGTACTCTTCGCGGCCGGTCTCTCGGCCGTATGCGAAGTCCTCGAGGGCGGCGCACCTGGCGTAGTACTCGATGCGAGGACGGGCGCCGGAGTCCGCGGCCGCGCCGACGGCGGCAGCCAGCGCCTGAAGGTTCGCGGCCTTGTCACCCGTGACGATCGGGATCTGCCCTGAGGCGACCCTCACGCGACAGCCTCGTCCACGTCGTCGTCGGTGCCCTGGATACCGGTTCCGGAGTGGTTCATCCCGAAGCCGCGCGCCAGGCGGGACGGGTTCAGGTTGGGTCCGGCGCCGAAGAACTCAGCGAACTTCATGATCAGCGGACGCCACGCCAACGGGTCGATGTGGTCGGGACGCCCCGGAATCAGCAGCCGCTGATCCACGCCGTGGAGGGCTGGAATCGAGCGTCATGACTGTGCTTCCCTACATTGCGCTGAGGGGCTCGTCGAACCGGCTGAGCTCAACCTTGCGATCTCAAGCGCGGTAGGTGCCGTCATCAGCCGCCGGGGCTCCGGCAGCCGTTCATGGTGCGACTTCGCGCTGGGTTCCGGGCGGCCTGGAGCTCGGGCGTCATCGTGGGCGCCGGGACCATCGGTGTGGTCTGCGCGAGGGCGATGCGCCAACCGCCGTCGCCCCTGACAGTGACATAGGTGAGCGCGCCGGGCATGTCGAGACGGTCGGGGTCGTCGACACCGGCTCGGCCGTCGTGGACCGTCTTGGTGCAGCTCACGATCGCGACGTCGGGCGTCGCGAGGCGGATGTCGTCGATCTCCACGGTGGTGAGGACGTCGCGGAGAGGAGAGGAGAGCGCGGCTGCGATGGCATCCGCGAAGGGCTCCCGGCCCAGGACGCGGTGCCCGGCGAGGTTGACGATCGCGGTCTCGGCAGGTGCAGGTTCGGCAGCGCCTCAGGGTCGTTCTGCGACTCTTGAGCCAGCGCCACGAGATCGCGGATCGCGTCCTTGTCCGCTGCTGTGATAGCCGTGCTTGCGGTGATGATGGCCGTGCTTGTGGTGGTGCTCATGCGTTACTCCTCTGTCAAGGCGGCGCCGTGTGACGGCTTTTGCATGGATTGGGGGACTGGGCAAGAGGCGCTAGCCGCGCCCGCCGAACGCCGGTCACGTTGGCGGTGGCCAGGTGATCCGTTCCCTTCGATGCGCGCAGCCTCGTCGAGCCGGTTCGTCGGCAGCACGCTGCAAACGTGCGCGCGACCGTCGGGTCTGGCGGATCCAGATCTCCGCGGCGACCGAGTGCAGACCCAACGCGAGAACCCACGCCGAAACCGACACGAACACCACCTGCTCGTAAGTGGGATCACCCATGATCAAGAGCGCCGGAATGAAGATCACACGTTGCGTCGCGATGGCGAGGGGCGATCGTGAAGGCCCGCAGCATCCACTCTCGGCGCAGATCAACCCTCTTGGCGCGGATGTGTCGGAAGCCTTGGAATAGGCAGAAGATGAAGAGGCTGCCGAACAGGGCGATGACCACGGCTTCGCTCCACCCGGAGAAGGGGATCACGAGGCCGATGAACAGGGCGGTCAGTCCGACCACCAGGCCGATGAGGACCAGCCCCCTTCCTACCCATCGGTGGTAGTCGAGGTGCCGAGACCGTATCCGTCCAATGAACTGCAGCGGGGCGAATGTCAGGTAGACCGCACCTGAGATCGCGTGCACGGCGACGATGGTCGGGTAGTCCAAGAACCCGGGATTGGCGGGCTTGCGGAGGAAATAGGTGATCGATGAGGCGAGGCCGACCAGAGCCAGGAAACCCACCAACACCATCAGGAAGACAAGATCAAGATGAGATGGCCCCGAGGCTCCGCGGACTATTTCGTCGTTTGACCCTTTCATCCGGCGCTCCGGAATGCGACGGAATGCCGCATCATCTTGTCGGGTCTGCTTGCTGCGGATCTGTCGTATCATCAACCGAGGCCGGCCAGGAAGGCGACAAGGTCGGCGGCGATCTCCTGCGGATACTCACCGTTGATGGCGTGGGAGGCGTCTGGATACGACAGCACGGTTCCCTTCGACAATGATCGCCGGGCGGTCTCGGCCGCAGCCGCCGAATCGTGCATCGGCGACTGGCCCGCCATGATCACCAGCACCGGACAGTCGACTGTGGCCAGGGTGTGCTCGCTGGGCTGCGTCGGCGCCGATAGCTTCAAGGCGTAGGTTCGGAAGCCGGTCTCGATCAGCTGCGCGAGCGGTACGTCCTCCACCGGTGCCCCACCCGCGGTCCAGCTGACGAAGTCGTCCCGCCAGGCTTTCGGGACCAGCGGACGCTGGCCGGGATGGAGCGGAGGATCGCCTCGGTCGACATCGGCGCGAACACGAACACCGGATCAAGCAGAGTGACCGACGCGATCTTGGCATCCGCGTGGACCACGAGGTTCAAGGCGGTCCAGCCCCCGATCGACACTCCGAGCAGGCGGAACCGCGGCTCGGGCAGCTGGGCCAGGACTTCCGACAGCCATTTCGCCTGGTCAGCGTCGGAGAGGATCGGCCGATCCTGAATGCTCAGCCCGGGTTCGCCGAGCAGATCCAGGGCGTACGCGCTGCGCTGTTCCAGCAGCGTCGGCAGGTTGTCCGCCCACACCGGCGAGGCCGAGGCCCGGCCGGGCAGTAGCACCAGCGGCGCCGCGTCTGGATCCGCGCCGCTGGACCGGTAGACCCGGACGCCGAAGCTGGTTCGCAGATCCAGTGTCCGCTCCGGTCGGGGCAGGTCGGCCATGGCGTTCGCGTACGCGGTCACGAACAGGTCCTTGGCCTCGGTCGAGGTGAATTGGCCGACTGGGACAGGCTGACGCAGCCCAGTGACCAGGGCCAGCACGTCGGCGACGCTGCCGGCGACGGCGATCAGTCGCCAGGGTCGCCGAGGGTGAGATACGCGGTCTCGCATCGGTCCAGAAACTCCTTACTTGTTGCGACCTGCGGTGGAGGCGAGTCGTCGCGAGCGGCTCGGCTGAATTCGCTGTCATGACTGTTCCTCACATCGCGTTGAGGGTCTCGTGGGACCGGCTGAGTCCAGGCGCCGGTGGCGGCGGTCCGGGTGGCGAAGTCGGTGAAGTCCCGGGGCGGCCGGCGCAGGACTCGCTGCACGCCGTCGGTGAGGTAGGCGTTGTTACCGAGGACGTCGCTGAACAGGTAGGTCCGTCGAGGTCTTCCAGATGGGCAGTGTAGGAACTTCCATCCTCGGAAGACCTCGGCCCCTAGCCGGGCACCGACGCGCCGATCAGATCTACACCCTCGTTTGTGAAGAGTCCGCAAACCCCCGACGGAGACCGAGAACCGATCCTCCTCTTGCGCAAACGCTATTCAGCGATACTATCTAGTGGTAGTCAGCAACACTGAGTAGATGGAGCAGGGTTCCATGGGCAAGCAGATGACCGAGATGCTCAAAGGCACGCTCGAGGGCATCGTCCTCGCGATCCTCGCTGTGCAGCCGGCGTACGGCTACGAGATCACGGCGCGGCTCCGCGAGCAGGGCTTCTCCGACATCGTCGAGGGCACCGTCTATGCGCTGCTGGTCAGGATCGAGCAGCGCGGCCTCGTGGACGTGGCGAAGGTCCCGTCCGAGAAGGGGCCGCCGCGCAAGGTGTACTCGCTGAACGCGCTGGGCGGACAGCACCTCGAAGAGTTCTGGAGGACCTGGAGCTTCCTCGTAGAACGGATCGAACAACTCCACCATCACATCGAACACCCGCAGGAAGAAGGAGAGTAGTCATGGCCGAAACGATGGATCGAGCAGATCACGGGCTCGTTCGACGACAAGAAGCGCTGGCGCCAGTACAAGGCCCGTAAGGAGCAGCTCCCCGCCGAGCTACCGAACCGCGATCGACGGACTCGAGCGCTACTTCATGTATGCCGGGTCGATCGTCAAGGGCGACATCCTCATGCAGATGCTCGAGGACCTCGCGGACCTGATCGAGCGGGCCGCTGCCGACGGCACCCCGATCCGCGACATCGTCGGCGACGACCCGTGGAGTTCGCCGACACCTTCATTCAGACCTACTCGGACGGCCAGTGGATCGACAAGGAGCGCAAGCGCCTGACCGACGCCATCGACAAGGCCGCCGACGCCGACGCGTGAACGCGCCGAGAACGGAGAACCGACATGACCACCGACCAGGCCCTCGAACCCGCGATCCGGGTGCAGGGCATCGAGAAGTCGTTCAAGGACCTGCACGTGCTGCGCGGCGTCGACTTCGACGTGGCGGCGGGAAGCATCTTCGCGCTGCTCGGCTCGAACGGCGCGGGCAAGACCACGCTGGTGCGGATCCTGTCGACGCTGCTGAAGGCCGACGCGGGCACAGCCACGGTCCACGGCTTCGACGTCGCCGCGAAGGCCGGCGACGTGCGCGAGTCGATCAGCCTGACCGGCCAGTTCGCCGCGGTCGATGAAGTGCTCACCGGCCGGGAGAACCTCGTGCTGATCGCCAAGCTGCGTCACCTGAAGAACCCGGGTGCGATCGCCGACGACCTGCTCGCCCGCTTCTCGCTCACCGATGCCGGGGACCGCAAGGCGGCGACCTACTCGGGCGGCATGCGACGCCGGCTCGACATCGCGATGAGCCTGATCGGCAACCCGCCGATCATCTTCCTCGACGAACCCACCACCGGGCTGGACCCGCAGGCGCGCATCGAGGTGTGGCAGACCGTCAAGGAACTCGCCAAGGGCGGCACGACCGTGCTGCTCACCACGCAGTACCTCGACGAGGCCGAGCAGCTCGCCGACCGGATCGCGATCCTGCACAAGGGCACCATCATCCAGAACGGCACCCTCGCCGAACTCAAGCAACTCCTCCCGCCCGCCAAGGTCGAGTACGTCGAGAAGCAGCCCTCCCTCGAGGACGTCTTCCTCGCCCTCGTCGGCGACACCGGCGAGACCGACACCGCCGACGACGACCGCACCGACGGCACGGTCCCGGCACGGAAAGGAACCCCGATGACCACCCACGTCCTCAGCGACACCGGCGTCCTCACCGGCCGCTCGCTGCGCCACATCCTCCGCAGCCCCGACACGATCATCACCACCGCGGTCACCCCGATCGCGCTGATGCTGCTGTTCGTGTACGTGTTCGGCGGCGCGATCAACACCGGATCCGACGAGTCGTACATCAACTACATGCTCCCCGGCATCCTGCTCATCACGATCGCGTCCGGCATCGCCTACACCGCGTACCGGCTGTTCCTCGACATGCAGGGCGGCATCTTCGAACGCTTCCAGTCCATGCCGATCGCGAGGTCGAGCGTGCTCTGGGCGCACGTGCTCACCTCCCTGGCCGCGAACCTGGTCTCGGTCGCGATCGTCATCGGCGTCGCGCTGATCATGGGGTTCCGCACCGGAGCATCCGTGGCCGCCTGGCTCGCCGTCGCCGGCATCCTGATCCTGTTCACCCTCGCCCTGACCTGGATCGCCGTGATCGCCGGGCTCTCGGCGAAGACCATCGACGGCGCGAGCGCGTTCAGCTACCCGCTGATCTTCCTGCCGTTCATCAGCTCGGCGTTCGTGCCCACCGACTCGATGCCCGGCCCGGTCGCCTGGTTCGCCGAGAACCAGCCCGTGACCGCCATCGTGGACACCATCCGAGCCCTGTTCGCCCAGGAACCCGTCGGCAGTGACATCTGGATCGCCCTCGCCTGGCTCGTCGGCATCCTCGTCGTCGCCTACGCCTTCGCCATCGCCATCTACCGTCGCAAGATCAGCTGAGGCCGAGCGCTGCGCGCGGACCGCACGACCGCGGAACCGGGAACAACTGACCGCCTCAGAGCGCCGCGTTGCCGAGCTTGCAGCCGAGGGGCCACAGCAACCCCGAGATAACGCAGGCGCGTTCGTCACTCGCAAAACCGGCGAGTCCCACCTCGGGCACGTCTATCGCAAGCTCGACATCGCGGGTCGTATGGGGCTGCCCCAAGCTCTGGCCCGCTGAAGATCAGGGAGCGAACTCAGGGAGCTCCCCGACGCCGTGTGGCGCGAGGCGAACCTAGCGTCGGCACGTGGATGACCACTCCCGCACCGACGAAGATCGCGTGCTCCGGGTGGAACTGGAAATCACCTCGCACGCGAGCCGATTCAGCGGATGCCTTCGCCCCCAACGGGGTGCCGAGGAGCCGTTCGTGGGCTGGCTCGGCTTCGTTGATGCGCTGAAGAGACTGAACGAGCAGAAGGAGCAGCAATGAACACGTACAAGCCGACGCTGGTTCTCAACGGCACCGGCAAGATCGGCCGCCGAGTGGTGGAGCGCCTGACCGCACGCGGCCTGCCCGTTCGCATTGGCTTGCGCTCCGGCGAGCCTCCATTCGACTGGGAGGACCGCTCGACCTGGAACCCGGTACTAGAAGGGGTCGTGTCGGTCTACATCTCCCATCATTTTGACGCGATTCCCGGCGCCGCAGAGACGCTGGGCTCCTTCGCCGAACTGGCCGTGAAGAGCGGCGTTCCGCGTCTGGTCCTGATGTCCGGGCGCGGCGAGCAGGAGGTCGAGCGTGCGGAGCGGGCCGTGCGCGACTCCGGCGCCGAGCTGACGGTCTTGCACTCGACCTGGTTCACCCCCTGGGTCGCCTGGAACATCGTCCGGACGCTGGCATTGACGGCGGCCTTTGGCTGCCTTGCCTGGGCGCTCGTCTTACGCGGACGCACAGAGCGAGCGGCATGACACCGAACCTGCCAGCCCACGCCCCGGCCACTCGATACGCAAGGGCCGAGCCCTCGGACGCCGGCGCTGCAGGGCGTGCGGGCGGCATACGGGCGGCGTACACGCTCGCGTGGCGTCGCGTCGCCGCCTGGGTGATCGACTGGCTGATCATCAGCGCCTACGCAGTGGCCCTGGTACCGCTGGGCCTGTTGCTGGTCGACCGCTCGGTGCGGCTCCCGTCGCTGGGGTGGAACGCCGCGTCGTTCGTCGTTCTCATCGTACCCACGACGGTGTGGCTGGCTGCGTGGGAAGCGGCCGCTCGGGCGCCACACCCGGAAAGCGTCTGCTCGGCCTGCGGGTGCGGGTGTCGCGAGAAGGCGATGTCGGGCGGCGGCGCGCGGCGGCGCGGAACGCCCTCAAGGTCGCGCTTCCGCGGGGACTGGGTCATACGGCTGCGTTCCTGCTCGTCGACCCGAAAGCGAGCGGGTCAACGGTGTTGGTCGGCGTGACATCCGGGTCCTCGCCTGCACCCTCGCCGCCGGCTACGTGGCGTCGCTATTCATCGGCACCGGGCGCACACCGTACGACCACGCCGCCGCCACGCGCGTGGTCCGCTCACCCGCGGCCGAAACGTGCGGCGCGACCCGGTGAAGCAATGGCGACGCCGAAGGTTCTCGATCCGCTGTGCAACTGAGTGGGCCTGCTCTACCCCATGGCTGCGGTGCTGGTGCTGGGCGGACTTTGGCAGTAGTAGGCGCCGCGAGCCGCAGCGACCTCTTTCTGGTGCGCCTCGGTCCACAGCACGATCGAGCAGGATCACTCGATGGGCGACCCAGCCGAATCGCGGTCACCGCTTCCGGGCCGCGGAGCACGGTCAACGGATCGGGGGTGATCGTCGCCCATGGCACACTCAGCGTTTGACCACGACACCGACTGAAACCCGCGCTCGAATCCTCAGAGGAGTCCGATGACAGCCGATGATGACGAGTTCCTGCGGCGAGCGATCGAGCTGGCGAGGACCGCCCGCGCGGCCGGCGACGCGCCGTTCGGTTCACTGCTCGTCGGACCAGACCGCAGCGTGCTCGCCGAAGCGCGCAACACGGTGCTCTCCGACGACGACATCAGCGCCCACCCCGAGCTCAAGCTAGCCCGCTGGGCAGCCCGCGAGTTGTCCACCGCCACAGCAGTGCGCACGACGCTGTACACCAGCTGTCAGCCATGCGACATGTGCACCGGCGCCATCGACCGCGCGGGCCTGGCCCGCGTCGTCTTCGCGCTGTCCAACCTGCAGCTCGCCGATTTGAAACCCTCGGGCGGCTTTCCGCCGGTGCCGCAGCAGGGCCCAGCCCTCTTTGACGACGCCCGCCAAGCAGTCGCGGGCTACTTCCGATAGCGCGATCGCCTGACTCTCCGCGAGGGCCGGTGAGCGTGTTGGCAAGCAGAGGGTCGACTCGGCGCCGTGGTCTCAGTTTAGTCTCAGTTGTCGCCGTGCGCAGACGTTCGTCGCCGTCCACTTCCTTTCCAACTCACGCTCAGTGCGCGACCGAGAACGGCTCCGCACAAGCCCGTGCGGACTTGGAAAGCGGGTTGGGTGCAAGCCTTCGCGGGTTCGAATCCCGCATCCTCCGCCGCTCTGACCAGGGGAGTACTTCCTGCTTGCCCTCTGTTTGCGTCGAGCAACTAGCTTCGGTCAACTGAGCCTCAAGAGACCAGCGCTGGCCGGCAGAGTGCGAGAGGTCAGTTCCCGCCGGATACGTGCTCGGGCAGGTCGGTTTGCCGCTGCGGCCGCGGACCGTCCTCCGCCCAGGGCCGGCGCCAATCGGGCGCAGGAAAACCCTCGGCGAAGTAGAGGGTCTCGCGCTCGACCTTGTCGCCCCGGAACTGGATGATCTTGACGTAGTGGAGCGGGTTGCCTCCGTCGTAGCTCAACACACCCTCGGCGATCCACAGGTCGCCGGACCCTCTGATCTCGTGGGGCTGGAAGTCGAGCTTCGCGGGATAGAGCTCCCGCCAGCCTTGCTGATTGGCCTTGCCCCGGAACCACTCGTCGGACTGGGGAAATTCGAGCACGACGTCGTCGTGGTAGAGCTCCGACGCCTTGGCCTCGTTGGGTCCACCGGTGTACTTCCACTGCTTGAGCAGCATGTCGCGGACCTGCTCGTACTGCATCACCGACCTCCTCGACGGCACTCGTCAGGCCGCCCCGAACGGTGAACAGCAGCGCCGCGTCGTCCATTCCCTTTGTCTCAGCTGAGTAGCGATGCATAGACCGCGAGGTAGTCCTGAATCATCCGTTCGGCACTGAACCGGCGTTCGGCAACGTGGCGGATCGCGGCTCGATCCAGATCTTCGGTGGCGTCCACCGCTGCGGCCGCGCCGGCCGGGTCGGTGACGAGAAAGCCGGTTCGCCCGTGGTCGATGATCTCCGGCATCGAGCCGCGGGCGTACGCGACAACGGGTGTGCCGGCGGCCATGGCTTCCACCACTGATAGGCCGAACGGCTCGTCGAACGCGATGGGATGCAGCAGCGCGCGGGCGGAGCCCAAGAGGTCTGAGCGTTGTTCGGGTCCCACCGATCCGAGGTAGCGGACCCGCTCGCCGTCGACGCGAGGGGCCACCAGCTCGTCGAAGTATGTTTGATCGTGAATCGGGCCGGCGATGATCAGCGCCCGACCGGACAGCCGGGCGATCTCGATGGCGGCAGCCGTGCCCTTGTCGGGATGAATGCGACCCAGGATCACCAAGTCGTCACCGCCGCTCGCCGAGAACGCGACCGCGCCCAGGTCAACCCCGTGATACACGGTGGCTCGGTAATCAAGCTGTGGCGCCCGGTTGGCGTCGGAGATCGAGACGTATGCGGAGGCGGCGCGTTGGTAGGCCGGCAGAATCGCCTGGCCTGAAAACCCGTGAATCGTCGTCAGCAGCGGAGCCCGGCAATGCACTGCGAACGCCAGCGGCAGCCAGTCGAGATGGTTGTGCACCAGATCAAACTCACCCGATCGGGCCAATGCGTACGCGACGTGCATGGCCTCCCACACCCGACCGTCGAGGCTGGGGTTCTCGGCGTAGCCGGTGGGAGCGACCCCGTCGAGCACCGCTGTCGTCTGGGAGTCCAGGCTGGCGAAGAGGGTAACGTCCACTCCCTGCCGTACGAGGCCCTCGGCCAGCAGGCTCGTCACCTGTTCCCACGGCCCGTAGTGCCGAGGCGGTGTCCGCCAGGCGATCGGCCCCAACAAGGCGACTCTCATGACCACAGACTCTCACCGCTGACGGTGAAGCGTGATTGACAAAGTGCTGGCAACGTCGCAACTGCCTAAGACCAGGGTTGCGCGGGCCATCGCCGGCCAATTCTTCTGCCGAACGCCACCTGCGACTCAAAGGTTCAGCTTGTCGATCTGACGGTGCGTATCGAGGCTGTTGGCCTGAAGCGCCTGGTCCGACAGCAGGTAGACCGTGTCGCCGATGACCAGGGAACGGTTGACGTTTCCGTGAGCGTCCGCGGTCGCCAAGCGGCCGAGCTCGGTCAGCCCCTTCTCGGTCGCGCGCAAGAGGACGACACCGCTGAACGCTCCCTCGCCCTGATGATCGCCATGCAGGTACGTCGGCGCGATGATCAGATTGCGCGGCTGCCAGTGCAGGAACGCCTTGGGGTCGAACTCGGCGGCCGCAGCGCCGCCACCGTAGGTCTGCTTATCGATCCGACGGGGTTCGGAGGGGTCGCTGATGTCGAACAACGAGAACTGCACACCGGGTTGGCCATCACGAGTCTGTTCCGCACCGCTCTGCCCGACACCGAGCAGCAGGTTCTCGCCCACCGGATGCAGGTAGCCCGAGTAGCCAGGGATCTTCAGCTCGCCCAGGACCTTCGGAGCTGCTGCATCGCGAAGGTCGAGCACGTAGAGGGGATCGGTCTGGCGGAACGTCACGACATAACCGCGATTCTCGATGAAGCGCACCGCCTGGATCGACTCGTTGTCCTCTTTGCCGAGTCCGCCGACCTGTCCGAGTTGGCGTAGCGCTCCGTCCTGCTCGTGCAGTGTGGTGACGACACCCTCGGTGACCTGACGAGAGTTGAGCCAGCCCCGGCGCTCGGAGACCGTGCTCGCGACCCGCAGCACTCCGTCGTACTCCGACATCGCGTACTGGTTCAGCAGGGTGCCCGGAACGACGCCCGAGCCGGTGTACGTGATTGCGCCCGATTTCCCGGTGACGAACTTGTGCAGATTCGTCGTCGCGGCCGAGCCGTCGCTGCTCCACGCTGTCGTGGAGACGTACGTCGAGGTGTTGCTCGCATAGATCTGCTGGCCGCCGGCAATCACGCCCACGGTCCTGCGAGACTTCAACGCCGACCCGATATCGAACGATGACACCGCCACCGTGTCGAGCCCCGAGAACACGTCGGGACGAGCCAGCTGTGCGCACTCCACCAGACGTCCCTTGTTCATCTGCCTACCGGCACCGTCGCGCAGTGTGTATCCCGGAATCCAGTCGTCGACCGTCGAGCTCGCAACAGCTTCCCGGAGCTGGCGCTTCGAGCCCTCGGTGATCTCGCCGTTTTGTCCGTACGCCGGCGAGGGAGCATCGACATCAGGCGACGAAGCCGTCACCACGCGTACCTGCGTACCTGCGAGGCGTGCGTCGAGCACCTCGCCATCGATCGTCAAACTCGCGATGAGCTCCGGATCGCTGAGGTTCGAGATGTCGTACATCGCCAGCACCGACCGCTGATCCGCCGAGCGCCACTCGGGCTCGTTGCTCCACGACTCCTGGCCCCCGAAAACCAGGAGGCGATCGCCGGAAAGGAACACATTGCGCACCCTGGTGTCCGGAAGGGTCTTGCGAAGCTTCATTCTGCCGTTCTTGGCGTCGACCAGGTGCACGCGGGCCTGCGCGACGGCCACGATGCGCTTCCCATCCGTCTTGACGATGTCCGGCTCGTCGATGCCTACCTCTTGGACGTTGGTTGTCGAGTACGCCGGCGCTGATGCCCTCGATTCGGCAGCCGCGCCCGCCGAATCTTCCGCACCGGCCCCGGCGGACTGGCGGCGGCCGTTGCCTGCGCGTTCTATCAGGTACTCGGGGGCTTGGTCCTTGAAGTACTCGAGCACGCTCACGCAGGTGTCGAACGGCTGCAAAGTTCCGGCCATCGCGACGACCCCGCCCTCTCGCACGGACGTGCCGCCGCCTCCACTAGGAGGAAAGGCGACGATGACGGCACCGATGAGCACGGACGCAGCGACCGCGGTCGGAAGGGCGACGCGGGCGGGTGATCGCTGCGCCCGCCGAATTCCCGTCTCGTCAGGTTCGGTGTTCTCGGCCATCCGGTGCCGGACTGCCTCGGCGGCTTTTCTCGCCCGGGATTCGAAGTCGCTCATTGTGGATCCTCCAGCCTCAGGTGACGCGCGACGGCAACGCGGGCCCGGCTCAGGTGGGTTTTGACGGTGCTCTCGCTGCAATCGAGAACCTCAGAGATCTTCCGTACGCTGTAGTCCTCCAGGTAATGGAGCGCGACCGCTTGCGCTTGGCGGGGCGGCAGACGACGAACCGCTTGCCAGAACGCTTCATCGTCTTCTCCGAGTTCGACGGAGGTCTGCGTCCGCCCGGCCAGCCGCATCAACGCCTTCGCCTCGCGCACCCGTCGCCGCAACACCGACGCCGCTCGATTGCAGGTGACTCGTCGAACCCACGCAGCCGGCGAGTCGTAAGCAACGATGGATGGCCAGTTCCGGAATGCCGCGGTGAACGCGTCCTGCGCGGTGTCCTCGGCCACCGCACGGTTCCCGGTCAGTACGAACGCCAGTCCCAGCACGTGTCGGTGCTCCTGCCGATAGAAGTCCTCGAACGACAGCGACTTGCCCGACACCTCGACCGGAGGTTGGACGGCGGCGAGCATCGGCCGCGGCCGCCCCGAAGAGTGAACGCCACTCGCTGTCGCTGCTCCTTGGCTCTCCATCACTGAGTCACACGCCGCAGGGGGCTCTTAAGTTGACAAGATGGATCATCTTTTTCCGAAAAGGTTCGTTCCGTGCCGGGAACGTGACCCGCGGGATGCCGCTGCGCCTGCAATACAGGAGATCGCACCGACTCCTTAGCGGCGGCTAGGCCTGCCGCTGGCCGGGGTGCAGGATCCCCATCACTTGGGTGCGCTCGTCGAGAAGACCGATCGGTTGCCAACCCCGGGACAGGTAGAGCTGGACCGCGCGAACTCGAAGTGGCCGCCCACCCATCCTGTCGCCGCCGACCCGAGCGTCCTGCTCACCAGGTCTGGCCAGTACTGACCAAGATCACCGGTGTAGCCCCAGGAGAAGCCGACGAGCCGGTCGTGGTCGTGCGCAACGGCTAGGCGGTAGCCGGCGCGGCAGCGGTGGCGTTCCCAGATGGTGCTCGACCAATCGGCAATGTCGGAGGGCAGCCGTTGTGCGGGATCCTGGGCGTGTGCATCGACCTCAAGAAGCGCAGTGGGCCCCGACCCTCACCTTGTTCTGCGGTCTGCCGGGGTCGGGCAAGTCGACGCTGGCCAGACGCCTGGAGGCCGAGGGCCGCGGGGTGCGTCTGAGCACGGATGATTGGCAGTCGAGCCTCGAAGTCGCTCACACGGAGACCGACTTCCACGAACGGCTGCAATCCGTGCTTTACGGTCACGCGCTGACGCTGTTGCGGCAGGGCGTCAACGTCATCCTGGAGGACGGTCTTTGGATGACCGTTGAACGCACGGAGAAGTTCGCCGATGCCCGACGCTGCCGTGCGCGGATCGAGCTGCACGTCTTCGACGTCGACTACGACACCTTGTGGGCGCGTCTGCAGCGTCGGAATGATCAAGCAGAGTCAGTCGACTACCCCATGACACAGGACGAACTGCGCTGGGTCTCGAGCCTCTTCCAGCCAGTTTCAGCGCAGGAGCTCGCAGCGGTCGACTCCTACTCGATCCATTCTGGCGGACTGGACTAGGTACCGAACGCTGACAGTGTGCCGTTGCGCCCTGGCCCCACGACGCTCGGGTGCACCGGGCCTCCGGCGGGTCCTGGCCGATCAGTCAGTCAACGGTCCCGTACATGGGCAGCAGATCAGCTGGGCATCTCAGGGTTGCAGAGCCGCGAGCCACCTATGGCCTGGATGCACAAGTTCCAGCGACTCGCGCAGCCAGGCGACACTCTCTCGATCGAGTAGTGGCAGCGTCGCGTCGAAGTCGAGTTGGTCCTTCGGACGACGGGCGCGGGCCTTCAGCAGTAGCTGAATCTCAGGACGCAGGTACGGCACGGCGCCGCCGTGCCAGACAACCTCATCAAGTGGTCGCGTGAGCCGTCGGTCGCGTTTGAACTCCCAGCGGCCTCGGTCGCCAGCCATCAACAAGATGTCGTATTCCCACGGCTCGGTGGCACCGGATCGGACCCACACCTGCCCACAGCCCGCCGGCAGCACCGTGTCGGCCGCCCCGTCCGGGTCGTCGTCCGGTAGCAAGGGCTGCAGCGCCCCATCGGCAGCAGTCCACACGTCAAATCGACCCGCAAGGTATCGGCGCAACAGCGGCAGGTCGGTCCGCGGCACCTCCAGATCAAGATCGCCATGGTGCCGCCTAACCCCGGCGAACGCCTCGATGGCCCACCCTCCAGCGACCCACCAGCGTCCCGGATAGGCGCCGAACAGCCTCGCTGCGTCGGCCGGCGTCCGACCGGCCCATGGTCCGTACAGCCGGATCAGCTCATCGCCGCTCAACTCGTCGATCGGCACTCCGGCACAGTAGCGACCAACACTGAAGGTCGCCGTGGGACGGTCCCCCACGGTGGCTTTCCAAGCACTTATTTGACATTGGACTTCCGTCCGATAGACGATTCCAAGCATGTCCTTGGATAAGAACTCTGGTCGTCATCTTCGGCCGCTGCTGCGCCACCGTGACCTGCGGCTGCTGTTCAGTGCTGCGCTTGTCTCCCAGACCGGAGACTGGATGCTGGCCACGGGAATCGCGTTCGAGGTCTACGCGCTCACCGGTTCGACGGTGGCGTCGGCCCTCATCTTGCTGGCGACCCAGGCGCCGCAAGTGCTGTTCGGATCGATCGCCGGGGTGCTGGTCGACCGCTGGGACCGGCGGCGCGTGATGGTGGTGGTCAATCTGCTGCTCAGCGTCGTCCTGGCGCCGCTGTTCCTGGTTCGGGATGGCTCGCAAGTGTGGATCATCGTCGTGGTCGTGGCGATCAGCAGCTGTCTGACGCCGTTCTTCCTGGCCGCGGAGACCGTCATGCTGCCCGACCTGGTCGAAGCCGGCGACCTCGTGACGGCCAACGCGGTCAACGCCCAGGTGCGCAACGTGTCCCGGCTGGTCGGAGCCGCTCTCGGCGGCGTGATCATCGCCGGAGGCGGACTCGGGTGGCTTGCCGCTCTGGACATCGCCACGTTCGGCCTGGCCGCGTTGCTGCTCGCCTCGATCCGGCACCGACCCGAACGCTCGGTCGTCACGTCGCTGCGGTTGGTCCGCGATTGGGTGGAGGGCATCAGGGCCATCCGGGCCAGCCGGACGCTGATCGTGATCACGATCTTCTTCGCCGTCTCGGGGGTCGGCGAAGCGGTGATGGGGACCTTGTTCGCCCCGTTCGTCTCCGGCGTGCTCGACGGCACCGCAACAGATTTCGGCACGATTGTGGCCGCGCAGGCGATCGGCGGCATCGCCGGCGGCCTGTTGGTGACCGCCGTAGGTCACCGCTTCTCCCCGCGAGCCCTGTTCGGTTGGGGCGCCGTGCTGTTCGGGATCGGAGACCTGGCGCTGTTCCTCTACCCGTTACTCACGCCATCGGTCTGGCCGGCGGCGGTGATCATCGCGCTGGTCGGCCTGCCCGGGGCGGCGCTGTTCACCGGCATGCTGACCCTGTTCCAGACCGACACCGAGGACCACGTGCGCGGCCGGGTGTTCGGGGCGCTTACGACCGTGCAGAACGCGGCCATGCTAGCCAGCACGTACGCAGCCGGGGCCGTCGCCGACCGCATCGGGATCGTCCCGGTGATCACCGCGCAGGGGGCTCTCTACGTGCTCGCCGGGCTCATGGTCCTGGGCGTCCTACGGTCTCCGATGCCGGCGCAGGACTCTCAAGACGCCCAAGACGCAGCCGCCCGACTCGCCGCGATGCTTGATAATCCGGCGAACTCGACCATGCTTCCCAACATGTCCTTGGCGTCGAATGTCCGTACGCGCACCGTGACCGACCCGCTCGCGCTCCGGGCCCTGGCCCACCCACTCCGCGTCGAATTGCACACGCTGGTCGGTCGCGAAGGCTCCCTGACGGCGGCAGACGCCGCTCGGCAGCTCGGCATCAGCCACGCCCTCGCCAGCCACCACCTCCGTCAGCTCGCCAAGTATGGCTTCATCGAGCCGGCGGAAGCCCCGGACGACCGGGCCCACCCGTGGCGGATCACCGCCACCAACCTTGACCTCAAGCCGGTCCGACCCGACGCCCAGGCTTCGATCGACATCCTCGACCGTCACACCGTCGACCAAGCTGCCCACCAACTGGCCGAATGGCAGGAGCGCCGCACCGCAGAGGACCCTGCATGGTCTGACTCCGCGGGCGTGGGGAACAGCCTCCTCTACCTCACCCCGCATGAACTATCCGAGGTTCAGGAAGCCTGGGCCAGGATTCTCGGTCCCCTGGCCGCGCGCCGACCACTCGGACACGCCTCTAGCCGACCCGACGACGCCGTCCCGGTCAGCCTCACGCTGATCGCCGTACCCGTCACCCGGACAGAACAAGGCGGGTGACCCGGTCGAACGGTGACCTGGGTACCGGCGAGGCCATCGGAGGTCTAGTGGCCCGCGTTGATCCAGCCCTCGCCGCATGGGCCGCCGTCGGCCGAGCCGGGAATCTCGACCTCGTCACCGCCGGCAGTGATCAGCGGCAGGTAGAACGTGGCCACCTCGACACTGGCCTGCGGGATGTAGTGGAAGATCAGCGAACGGCGGAAGCGGTCGGCGCTGAGGTTCGGCCCGGACCCGTGGACCAGGCTCCCGTGGAAGAAGAGGACATCTCCCGCCGTCATCTCGGTCTGCACCCGGGCCTGGTCCTTCGGGACCGGAACGGCGCCGTCGGTGAACGACTCCGTGGGGTCGGCACCCTCCGGACACAGGATCTGGATCCGGTGCGAACCAGGGAGCACGGTCAGCCCGCCATTCCCCGCGTCGCAGTCGTCGACGGCGATCCAGGCCGCTAGACAGGTCTCCGGATGGGCCTGGAGGAACAGGTTGTCCTGGTGCAGCGCCTGTCCGCGGGCGGTGGGCGGCTTGAAATAGAACATCGACTGGGCGCCGTAGGCCGGGCCGATCAGGTCGGTGACCACCTTGAGCAGCCGTCGGTCCATCATCAGCCGACGGGCGAGGCGACCCGCTTCCACCTCCGGGTGGCGATGAGGGTGGATGAACCGTGGGTAGCGACTGAGGATGTCATCGGCGGGCAGGTGGTCGTCGAAGCCCAAAGAGCGAACGGTGTCGACGTGGTCGGTGAAGACTCGGCGGATATCGTCGATTTCAGGCGGTGAGATCAGTTGACGTACCAGGATCACCCCGTCCGCGGCATACCGCTCCGCGGCATCAGGCGGATCAGCGAGAAGTTGGCTCATGCACAGAGCTTGCCTGTCGATCCCCTCGCCTGACCATGGGTACAAGCGGCACCTCCATGGGAGATCCTGCTACCCGCCGCTCACGTCACCCGCTGTCAGGGGTTAGAATCAGGCTTTCCGACTGAGAGATCGTGGTATGGATCGGTTGGAGTCGTTCGCTCCCACGGTGCAGCGCATCCTTGCCGGGGCCTTCACCGGGGGCCCCGAGTACGCCGTCCGGCGCCGCCTGGGTACGACCGACTGGCTGCTGGTCAACACCGTCACCGGCCATGGCCGGTTCGGCCCGGCCGTCGGCCCCTTCCTGAGCACCGGCACGGGAGACCTGGTGCTCATCCGAGCGGGGACCCGGCACGACTACGGCACGGCGCCCGGCCACGGGCACTGGAACCTGCAGTTCGCCCACTTCCACCCGCGACCGGATTGGCTGGCGTTACTCGATTGGCCCGAGCCGGTCGCCGGCGTACGGCTGCTGCACACCAGCGGCGAGGCACACCGGCGGGTCACCGAGTCCTTCGAGCGAGCGGTGACCATGAGCAGGAGCGGACTTGCTCAAGCCGAGCTCTTCAGCCTCAACGCGTTCGAGGCAACCTTGTTGTGGGCCGACATGTTTCGTCCTGAACCCGGTCAACTCGACCCCCGTCTGGCCACCGTGCTCGAACATGTCAGCGCCAGACTTTCCGAACCGCTCAGCACGGCAACTCTCGCGCGGACGGCCGGATTGTCGGCCTCGCGGCTGACCCACCTCTTCGTGGCCCAGCTGGGGACGCCGCCGATGCGTTTCGTGGAACAGCAACGGATGCGCGTCGCCCAGCAGCTCCTCGACATGTCCTCCGGGCCGGTGGCCGCAATCGGTCGAGCGGTGGGCTATGCCGACCCGCTCTACTTCTCCACCCGCTTCAAACGCCTCTGCGGGCAGTCGCCCACCGCCTACCGAAACCGCTGAGGGGCGGGCTCTGCTGCCTTCGGACCCGGAACCGGTAGCACGGTGGTGATCACGAAGGCCACCGCCACGGCCAGCACGACCTGTGGTGTTACGGCTAGGCCGTCTGCTCCCATCAGCAGGGTCGCCAGCAGCGTTGAGGTCAAAGGCAGCCGCAGCATGGCGGCGCTCATGGCTCCGATCCCCATCCCGATCGCCGCTGCTGGATCCATACCGGGCAATCCGCTGGCCGCGATACCGAGCGCCGCACCGATGAACATGGACGGGAAGACCGGCCCACCGCGGAACGCACTCAGTGAGAGCCCGTAGACGAAGGCCTTGGCGACGATCAGCAGCACCAGCACGGCCAGCGAATAGTCGGCGGCATGTTCGACCAGTTCTGGCAGCGCGTCCTGCCCGGAGAACAGCACCTGGGTGAAGCTGTGTCCGGATATCAACTGGTACGCCATCGCCGTCAGGCCGATCAGCAAGCCGAGCGTCGAGGTGACCAACACGCGATTGCGATGCACAACCGGACGAAGCGACAGGCCGATCCAACGGATCAACCATCCCAACAGCGCCCCGGCCGCGCCCATGACCAAGGCCCATCCCATGCTGGATAGCGTGGGCGGCACGGCCGGCGGCACGGACGGCAGCGCCAGCGAGAAGCTGCCGAGCCCCGTCCAGCCGTCCAAGCCGACGAAGACCAGCGCCCCGATGCCCGAAGCGATCAGACCGGGCAGGGCAACCAGGCTCAGCGTCATTCCCCCGATTCCGGCGGCCTCCATGATGAGGAATGCCCCGAGGATCGGAGATCCGAGCAGTGTGCTGATAGCGGCGAAGCTGCCGGCCGACGCCATGATCGTGAGCGCCATCGGTGGAGCATCCTTCCGGGCCAGATGGACGGTCAACGCCCCGAGGCCGCCCCCGATCGCGATCAACGGAGCCTCGGGTCCGAGTACGGCGCCCAGGCTGAGGGTGGTCAGCGCCGCCAAGCCGATTCCCCCGAGTTCCCGTGCGCTAGGCGGACTACCGCCGGCGGCGAATCCGAGTGCAGGTGAGTGGCCCCCGGTGCCGGGCAGGTACCGGATGGTCAACGCCGTCAACAGCCCGCACAGCACCAACCACGGCACCGGCCACCACGCAGGTGCCGGCTCCCCGAGGACCTGCCTCGGTAGCCCATCGAAAACGAAGCCCTGGACCGCCGCGACCAAGGCCAGGAATCCGTACGCGATGGCCGAGATCGGTACACCCAACAGCGCCGCCAGCATGAGAGCACCGAGGTAAGGCCGGGAACGAATGACGACTACGGGGTCAAGAGGTTGACCTGCAGGAGAAGCTGGGTTGCCCTTTGTCTCCGATCCTGTGCTCGACGGATCGTGCGTGGAACCCATCACACGCCTTCCTCGGAGATCGACCGACGCTCTCAAGAGTCGCCCCGCCGAGGCGCTGCACGGCGGTGGATCAGTTCTTGGCCAAGCTAGCGCTTGGCTCGAGAGCGCACAACGCATTGAGCGCCCGACCCGGCCGTTCCGTACCCGGCGCCGGGCATGCCTCGCAATCCGCTGATGAGACCATCAGGGCGATGACTCTCACCGACCTGATCCCCGCGGATCCACACGCCGACGCGATTTACGAGGCGTTCACAGACTGGGCGGGCGATCAGGGATTGAGCCTCTACCCGGCGCAGACGGAGGCCCTGATCGAGCTGGTGTCGGGATCGAACGTGATCTTGTCCACCCCGACCGGTTCGGGCAAGAGCCTGGTGGCGACGGGTGCGGAGTTCGCCACGCTGGCCGGAGGCGGCCGTACGTTCTACACCGCGCCGATCAAGGCTCTGGTGTCGGAGAAGTTCTTTGCCGCCACCGAGATCTTCGGCACCGAGCAGGTCGGCATGATGACCGGCGACGCCAGCGTCAACTCCGGCGCCAAGATCATCTGCTGCACTGCCGAGATCCTCGCCAACATCGCGCTCCGGGAGGGTGCGGACGCCGAGGTCGCCTGCGTGGTCATGGATGAGTTCCATTACTACGCCGACCCCGACCGAGGCTGGGCTTGGCAGGTGCCCATGCTCGAACTCCCCCGCGCGCAGTTCCTGCTGATGTCGGCCACGCTGGGTGACGTCACCCGCTTTCAGGAGGACCTGACCCGCCGCACGAAGCGGCCGACCGCCGCGGTCAGCTCCGGCGAGCGCCCGGTCCCGCTGCACTACGAGTACGTCACGACGACCCTGCTGGAAACCATCGAGGAGCGGCTTGCCACCCATCAGGCGCCGATCTACGTGGTGCACGGCAGCCGAGCGGCGGCCATCGAGCAGGCCCAGGCGCTGAACAGCCTGCGGGTGTGCACCCGGGAGGAGAAGGACCAGATCGCCGAGCTCATCGGCAACTTCCGGTTCAGCGCCGGCTTCGGCAAAACCCTGTCCCGCCTGGTGCGCAACGGGATCGGCGTGCATCACGCGGGCCTGCTGCCGAAGTACCGCCGACTGGTCGAGCTGCTGGCCCAGGCCGGGCTGCTCAAGATCATCTGCGGCACCGACACCCTGGGCGTGGGCATCAACGTCCCCATCCGTACGGTGCTGCTCACCTCGCTCAGCAAGTACGACGGGATCCGGCCCCGGCTGCTGACTGCGCGGGAGTTCCATCAGATCGGCGGGCGGGCGGGTCGGGCCGGCTTCGACGCGGCCGGCACGGTGACCGTCCAGGCGCCGGACCACGTTGTGGCCAACCAGAAGGCCTTGGCGAAGGCCGGGGACGATCCGAAGAAACGGCGCAAGGTCGTCCGCAAGAAGCCTCCGGAGGGCACCATCGGCTACGGCGAACCGACGTACGAGCGGTTGGTCCACGCTGAGCCCGAGCCGCTGCAGTCCTCGTTCCGGGTCAGCCACTCCATGCTGCTGAATGTGATCAACCGGCCCGGTGACTGCTACGTCGCCATGCGGCACCTGCTCACTGAGAACGATGAGCCGCCGGAGCGGCGGCGCGCTCATATCCACCGGGCGCTGTCGATCTATCGGGGGCTGCTCAGCTCTGAGGTGGTCGAGCAACTGCCCGAACCCGACGCGCTCGGTCGGAGAGCCCAGTTGACCGTCGACCTGCAACCCGAGTTCGCGCTGAATCAACCCCTGTCACCGTTCGCCCTGGCCGCGGTGGATCTGCTGGACCGGGATGCGGAGACGTACGCGCTGGACCTCGTCTCGGTGATCGAGTCAACGCTGGAGGACCCGCGCCCGGTGCTGTCCGCTCAACGATCCAAGGCCCGCGGCGAGGCGGTGGCGGCGATGAAGGCCGACGGGATCGAGTACGAGGAGCGGATGGTCCTGTTGGAGGACGTCACGTATCCGCGGCCGCTGGCCGAGCTCCTGGGCGTGGCGTACGGGGCGTACGCCAAGTCCCACCCGTGGGTGCTGGACCACGAGCTGGCGCCGAAGTCGGTGGCCCGGGAACTGGCCGAACGCTCGATGACCTTCACCGAGTACGTCAGCTTCTATTCTCTGGCGCGGGCGGAGGGCATCGTGTTGCGATATCTCGCCGATGCCTACAAGGCGCTGCGCCAGACCGTCCCGGAGGATGCCCGGACCGACGAGGTGACCGATCTGATCGCGTGGTTGGGCGAGCTCGTTCGCCAGGTCGATTCCAGCCTGCTCGAGGAGTGGGAGCGGCTGCGCAACCCCGAGGCGCCGGAGGCCGCCGAGATCGCCGCGGTCCTGGACGACCGGACACCGCCGGTGACGGCGAACCTGCGGGCCTTCCGGGTGCTGGTCCGCAACGCGCTGTTCCGCCGGGTCGAGCTGGCCGCGCGCCGGAACTGGTACGAGCTCGGCGAGCTGGACTCGTTGTCAGGTTGGTCGGCTCAGGACTGGCAGGACGCCCTGGAGCCCTATTTCGCCGAGCATGCCAGCCTGCAGACCGGAGCCGCCGCGAGGGGTCCGGCATTGTTGATCATCGACGAGCATCCTCAGGATGCGCGGGCCGGCGAGCGGGTGTGGACCGTCCGGCAGATCCTGGACGACTCGGCCGGCGACCACGACTGGGGCATCACCGCCCGGATCGATCTGGACCGCAGCGACGCCGAGGGCATCGCGGTGGTCCAGGTCGTCGAGGTCGGTCAGCTCGGCAGCTGGTAGAGGGAGAACGCATCGTCTCGAATGCGTGTTCTAAAAAGTGTCAGTGGGCTCCCGTAGCGTTTTATCTATGACAGCGTTGCGGGTCGTCGAGCCGGTGGAGGAGGACTGTGCGGGTCCGTCGACCACGGTGTCGACCGATCCGTTGGTGGTCCGGCTGGATCGGCTGTTGGGCGAGTTCGAGGAGGCTGCGGTCGATCCCAGCCCGGTGTCGGACACCGACCGGATCGATCGGATCGCTCGGCTGGAGAAGCTGCGGGCGGCGACCGCGGGACTGCAGATGGCCGAGTCGGTCCGGTTCGCCCAGTCGCAGGTGGAGCAACAGCTGGCGGCGGGTCTGCATCCGGAGAAGATCGGGCGCGGGATCGCCGAGCAGATCGGGTTGGCCTGCCACATCTCCCCGGTGGTCGGGGCGCGGCGGCTGGGGGTGGCCCGGGCCCTGTGCTTCGACCTGCCGGAGACGTTTCGCGGCGGTGCTGGCCGGGGAGTTGCGGGAGCCGGTCGCCGAGGCGGTGGTGGCGGAGACGCGGCATCTCGATGCCCGCACCCGCCGGCAGGTCGACGCCGAGTTGGCGGCGGCCGGGATCACCGGCATGGGCTACCGGCAGGCCGTGGCCTGCGCCCGCCGGCACGCCTACGAAGCGGACCGGGCCGGCTATGTGGCGCGGGGCCGGACCGAACGCAAACACCGGCGGGTCGGGATCCGGGCGGCGCCGGACACGATGGCGGTCCTCACTGGGTATCTGCCGGTCGAGCAGGCCGCGGCCTGCTACGCCGGCCTGCGTCGGCACGCCGCCCGGTTGAAGGGCGACGGTGATGAGCGGAGCCAGGATCAGATCATGGCCGACACCATGGTGGAGTTGCTCACCGGACAGGCCCGGGCCGAGGACCTCGACATCGAGGTCCAGATCACCATGCCGTTCGACAGCCTCCTCGACCCCCACCGCCCCGACGGTCCCGACGGTCCCGATCCGGACACCGCCGACCCGACCGGGCGGGCCGGCCGGGGGAGAACGGCGCATCTGGTCGGCCACGGGCCGCTGCCGCTGGATCTGGCCCGGGAGATCATCGGCACCAGCCAGGGCCGCAAATGGTGGCGGCGCCTGTTCACCGCCCCGAGCGGGCAGCTGATCGGCGGCGACCCGACCCGGCGCCGGTTCGACGGTTGGCTGGCCCGGCTGATCTCACTGCGGGATCAGACCTGCCGCGACCCGTTCTGCGACGCCCCGATCCGCCACTACGACCACATCCACCGCTACTCCGACGGCGGCCCCACCACCTACAGCAACGGCCGCGGCACCTGCGCCCGCGGCAACCAAGTCCGCGAGATGCCCGGCTGGCAAGTCCACCGAGTGAATTCCGGCACCGATGGACCGCACACCGTTCAAGTGACCACTCCCACCGGACACACCTACCAAAGCCGAGCCCCCGATCCTCCCTGAGCGGCGGGCTGAGCTTGCGGTCCTGAACCGGGGTTGGCCTTCGCACTGCTCAGCGGACTTCGTCGACGACCTCATGAACGGCGTCGACCACCAGCGCCGGCGAGTAGAGGTAGATGCCATGTCCGCTGTTGGTTTTGGTGACGTGGACGGCATCGAGCTCGGTCGCCAGGCGGTCTTGCGCGGCCAGCCAGTCGGCGAAGGTCACCATGTCCTTCTTCCTGGCTTCGGGAGGAAGCAGGTTGGTCGGCGAACCCTGTCCCCGACAGTCGACGAATACTCGCCGGCCACCGCCGATGTCGATTGCTCCGGTGATGTCGTGTGGCGCCCGAGCCGTTGGCGACGGCGGTGTATCGCGAGGACCGCTCAGGCTCGACGGACTGCACGCGGCGAGCAGATCTTCGCCTCACTGCCCAGGTCAGCGAGCATCGGTGCTGACCAGCGTCCCGAGTCGTTGGACCGCCGCCTTCTCGGCCTCGTAGATCTCGCCGAGTATCCCGCTCATGCCGGCGAGGACCGCGGTGATCTCCTCGGCAGAGAGTGGCGGCTCGGCGGCGTAGCGATCGCGCAACGCCCAGAGCTCCGCCGCCGCCGCGGTCCGGTCGGCCCGGCCGGCGTCGCCCTCCGCGACCGCTCCGGTAACGGCCGCGGTGAGTTCCCGGGCCTGGTCACACGCCGGGACACTGGTCGGCACGGCGGTCTCCGCGAGCGTGTGCCACAGCTCCGCGATCTCCACCCAGCGCACGGCTTCGTGGCCGAGGCCCGGTTCGTCGAGCACTGCAGCCGCCTCGGTCAGTCCGGCCGCGAATTCACGGCGCAGGTTGCCTCCGGTCATTCCCGCGGGCTCGACACCCTCCCAGACACTCAACAACGCCCCGAACAGACCAACTCCGTCGGCGAACACCCGGGGCCACGCCTTGGCCGGCCCGGACGCCACCAGCATCCGCGCCCACTTCCGCCAGGCCGGGACGGCAAAGGAGTCGGACCGGCCGCCGAAGTAGCTGACCATGTCCTCGAGGCCGGATCGGACCGCCGCCCGCAGCCGATCGTCCGCGATCACGAAGTCGTGTCCGCGGACGGCGAGCATGGCGTTCCGGTAGCTGCTCACCCGGGCCCTGGCTCGGTCGACATCCTCGCCCGCGACCGTCAACGGGGCCGCGGTCCGATCGTCCAAGTGGATCCGACCGTCCTGTTCCGCGTACGCGATCACGGGGTGGCCGCCGTGACCGTCAAGCCACGCGGGCAGCTGCCAATAGCCGATCAGGTAGCGATCCGGCCAGACGATGACCGGCTGGCCGGCCCCGAGCTCCTGCCGGAGTTCGGCCGCCGCGCCCACTGCACCTGACGTACGCGACCAGTCCGCGTGTAACCCCAGCCGGGTGGTCGCCGCCGACAGCCGCCGGTCGAAGTAGTGCGCGGAATTGGCGAATCCGAGGGTCACGATCGGACTGTCGTCGTGTTTGAACTCCCAGAGGATGTAGCCGGCACCGAGCCCGCCGGCAGCGAGCAAGATCAACTGCTCCGACAGTGGTCCCTCTGGACCCACCACGCCCGCGTTGGCCAGCACATTCGCCAGGGCGGCCGCATCGGGATCGGACCCACCCCGCAGGACCCAGCCGGCGTCGACCACCGGCGCGTCATGATCTTGGTCCCCGCCGACACCGACCAGCTGGGCCCGTGCGGCAGCGTACCGCTCGCCGGTGGCGGCCATCCGGACCCGGATCCGGGCTTTGAGTTGCTTCTGCGTGGTCACATCGAAACCTTCCGGCCGCAACCCGACGCCCGACTCCACGCCTCGAACGTCGCCGCGGCCGAACTGGAAGATGTGCGCATCGGCTGGCTGTCGTGGAGGCTCTCGAAGTCCCCTTTGCTCCCGCCTCGCCGAGCCGCGTGGAGACTCGGTCAGGGAGTTCGGCGTCGGACCCGCCGTACCAGCAGACTAGCGCCGCCGGAGCCCCCCGTCACTAGCCGCCTCAGGCACGACCAGCGTGCCGGCCGGTCATCGTCCCGTAGTCGAGATCGCGGGTCTCAGAGCTCAACCGGAGAGCGATGAGGGTGATCACCGCCGCGCCGCTGAGGTAGACCCCGACCCAGACGACACTCCCCCCGGCCGCCGTCCAGAGGGCGACGGCGACATAGGGAGCTATCGACGCGCCGATGATGCTGGCGAAGTTGTAGCTGAGCCCGGAGCCGGTGTAGCGGACGTCGGTCGGGAAGAGCTCCGGGAGCTGGGCTCCCATCGGCCCGAAGGTCAGGCCCATCAGGCAGAACCCGATGATCAGCCACGCCATCACACCGACGATGCCTCCGCCGGCCAAGGGGACGAACAGCAAGCCGAAGGCAATGATGCCGACGGTCACCACGCTCAGCATCGACCGGCGGCCGAAGCGCTCGGCGAGAGGACCGGAGATCAGGGTGAAGATCCCGAAGAAGACGACCCCGATGATCAACATGACCAGGAAGGTGGTTCTCGAATACCCGAGTCCGGGGATGAAGGACTCCGCCGCGAACGGCCTGCCGGCAGCCTGCGCGGCAACGGCTGCATCGGCGGCCGTGCGGGGGGTGGTGCCGTAGGTCAAAGTGAAGGTCGTCATCAGGTAGAAGAGGACGTAGGTCGCGAGCATGATGAACGTCCCGAGCAACAACTGGCGCCAGTTCGTGCGCAGCACGCGGCCGAGCGGCAGCCGCGCCACGCTTTTGGTCTCCAGAACGCGGGAGAAGACCGGGGTCTCGACCAGCCGGAAGCGTACGTAGAGGCCGACGAGGACCAGGATGGCGCTGGCCAGGAACGGCACCCGCCAGCCCCACGCGGCGAACGCGTCACGCGGCAGAGTCAGGTTGAGCACAATGAAGACCCCGTTGGCGAGGATGAACCCGATCGGCGCACCGAGCTGTGGGTAGGTGCCGAAGATCGCCCGCTTGCCGGCCGGGGCGTTCTCGGTGGCCAGCAGCGCCGCGCCGCTCCACTCACCGCCCAGCCCCACGCCCTGGGAGAACCGGCAGACCACCAGCAAAGCGGGCGCCAGGACCGCCCATCCGGGGGTGGTGGCAGCGGGCAGCAGGCCGATCACGAACGTCGCGATGCCCATCGTCAACAGCGAGGCGATCAGCGCGCTCTTGCGGCCGCGGCGATCGCCGATGTGGCCGAACAGCATCGAACCCAACGGACGGCCGAAGAAGGCCGCCGCGAAGACAGCCAGCGAACTGAGCAATGCGCTCGCCGGAGCTTGGGAGGGAAAGAACAGCGCCGGGAATACGAGCACTGCAGCCGTCGCGTACACGTAGAAGTCGTAGAACTCGATCGACGTGCCGACGAGGCTGGCGATGACGACCCGGCTCCGTGGGTTGGCCGGCGTGACCGGCCCGGCGGGCGATGCCGAAGTCAGACTGGACATGACTACTCCTCCTCGGGTGCCCGAGTTCGGAATCACCGTAATCGGTATCGGCCACCACCGTCCTGCGGATCCCTCAGGGCCGCCGGTATCAGTGAGAGGGGCGGCTGCCTCTGTGCAGGAGTCAACGCCATCCTGGAGGGGGATCACCGTGACCGACACCGCCAAGATCGAACGACTACAAGAAGTGGGGCGCCATCTCGAGCCGGCCCGGACCGGAGACCCGGATCTCGGTCCGTTTCGGCTGCTGCCCGGGACCTGGGCCAACAAACCCAATCTCGCTGGTCGCGGCTGGAACATGATCGCGCTGCCGTTCGCCCAACCGGCGGGCAGCACCTTCCGACCGCCGTACCGCCTGTTGGTGAATCAGTTCAACGAGCAGCTCAAGTTCCAGTTGGTCGACAAGGCGGTGCCCAACCGCGGCATCGACGCGACCGTGCCGAGCAACACCGACCAGCTCGTCGTCACCATCGACTACGAGCAGGCCATCGCCCAGATCGCCGCCGACGACTTTCCGGTCAGTGGCCTGGCCGGCCCCGCTGATCTGCCGATCCACCACGAGCCCGGGCTGTTTCTCAACATGACCAATCAGATCGGCGACGGACCCGACATCGCCCGGCTGGCCACGGTCCCGCACGGGGACGCCGCACTCGCGCTGGGTCGGTCCCGGACCGTTCCCGGCATGCCGGAGATCCCAACCGTCAACGCTATGCCGATCGGGGTCAATCAGGACTTCAACACGAACCCGTATCTCGTGCCGTACAAGCATTTTCACGACGCTCCGTTCGAGAATCTGTTCGACCCGACGGACCCGACGGCGCTGCTCAAGGCGGCCAACCAAGGGGTGGATATCACCCAGACCACCGTCCTCGAGTTCGACACCACGCTGGAGACCGGCGGCATCTCCAACATCCCGTTCATCGTCAAGCAGGCGAACGCCTCGGAGATGAAGGCCACATTCTTCATCTCCGAGCTCGCCGAGACCGACGAGGACGGGCAATCCGAAGCTCCGCATGCAGTACGTCCAGGTCGTGCAACTGGACTTCTTCGCCCGCTTCGACGGCGGTCCGGGCCGGATCAAGTGGCCGCACGTCAGCATCAACACGCTGGAGAAGGTGACCGGCGAGGTCAGCCTCGATTCCTACGCCGAGATGCCGTCCTGAGCGGCCCTTCTCCCCTACGGTGAGAGTGCAACACCTGCGGGCAGGATCGATCGAGGAAGGGCTCCCTCGTGGAACTTCGAGACGGTTTGCTCGACCTCGCGATCGTCAGCCTGCTCGCCGCGCTGACTCCGCTCGTGGCGGGTCTGCTGTCTCGACTGCGTGTGCCGCAGGTGGTGATCCTCATCGTCGGGGGCGTTCTCATCGGACCGGAGGTCCTGGGGTGGGCCGACCCGGAGAACATCGGGTTGGTCTCCGATGTCGGGCTCGGGTTCCTCTTTCTGCTGGCGGGCTACGAACTCGAGATCGGGCTTTTTCGGGAGCGGGCGGGTCGGCTCGCCGTCGCCTCCTGGCTCGTGACCGCACTCGTCGCGATCGCCGTGACCGGGGCTCTGGCGGCGGTGGGCTTCGTCCAAGCCTTCGTGCCCATCGCGATCGGGCTCACGACGACCGCGCTGGGCACCCTACTGCCGATCCTGCGGGACAACCGGATGCTCGAGGGCCGATTCGGTGGCTTCATCATGGCCGCCGGAGCGGTCGGAGAGTTCCTACCGATTGTGGCGATCGCCATTTTCCTCAGCGCGAACGGCGCCTTTCTCGGCCTGATCTCCCTGGTCGTCATCGCGGGAGCGGCGCTGCTGTTCTCGTTCGTCCCGCGGCTGGTCCACAACCAGACGATCAAGAGCATCATCGCCGCGGGCGAACATGCGACAACGCAGACCACTCTCCGCTGGACGATCTTCCTACTGTTGGCTCTCCTCGTCATCGCCGGCAATTTCGGGCTGGACGTGGTGCTCGGGGCGTTCTTGGCCGGCGTGGTCCTGCGACGTTGGGCACCTCTCGACGTACACGCACTGGAGGGCAAACTGGACGCCGTCGGGTACGGCTTCTTCATCCCGGTGTTCTTCGTGGCGTCGGGTATGTCCCTCGACCTTCGCTCGATCGCGGACTCACCGGAGCGCTTGATCGTCTTCCTGCTGCTCCTCGTGGTCGTCCGTGGCGTTCCCGCCCTGCTCTTCTACCGGCGCGACCTACCCGTACGTGGGCGGGTCCAGATGATGCTGCTCACCGCCACCGCGTTGCCACTGCTGGTCGCCCTGGCCCACATCGGCCGCGAGGCGGGAACCATGCTGCCCGAGAATGCCGCCGCCCTCGTCGGTGCCGGAGTGCTGTCGGTCATCATCTTCCCGGCGGTGGCCGTCGGTTTGGCCCGCACTGGTGCGCAGCCGTCCGTCCCCACCTCGGAGCGCAGCGGTCGCTGACCTTGCCGTATGTTCTCAGGCCGTTATCGAATCGTTGCGATCGCCGTGATGGGTTGCTGATCAACCGATCGAACAGCAGTTGATCACGCTGACTCTCGGGGTGCTGGCCACCGGCATCCAAGATCACCGTCCATGATCTCCTGCGCCGAGCCGCCGCCCACTCGACATCCCGGGCAAACTTTCTCGCCGTACTTCCAATCCGGGAGAGCCCGGATTACGAATTGCCAACAAGAGAAGTTCGTTGTCAAACGGTCACCCAGAAGGCATGGCATGATCGTCACAGTTATCAGAAGTTAATTTTGTGGAGCGTCAGCGCAACCCCCTGTTAGCGTGGGAAGCTGAGATAGCGGGTCAGGGCGGCGGCCTGTTCCGTTGGAGCGTGCGTTGCCAGTCAGCAGCGTGGTGGGGTTTGGGGACTCATTTTGACCTCCAGGGGGAGCTCAAATTGGCGAGACAACTCGTCTTGACGACCGATTCAGCTGAAAGTTCAGCCGTCGGTGGCGGTGGCTACGCCCGCATATCGAGCCGCACCGAGAGCGCTCTGGCCGAGGTGATGGCCGGGATCTTGAAGGTCGACGACGTCCCGGTCGGCAGCCACTTCTTCGACGATCTTGGCGCGGACTCGATGGTGATGGCCCAGTTCTGCGCCCGGGTCAGGAAACGGGGCGACCTCCCGTCGGTGTCCATGAAGGACATCTACCAGCACCCGACGATCAAGGACCTTGCCGCCACCTTCGCCGAACGCGCACTGCCCACCGCCAGCCCGCACGAGAGCGCTCTGGCCGAGGTGATGGCCGGGATCTTGAAGGTCGACGACGTACCCGTCGGCAGCCACTTCTTCGACGATCTTGGCGCGGACTCGATGGTGATGGCCCAGTTCTGCGCCCGGGTCAGGAAACGAGCCGACCTCCCGTCGGTGTCCATGAAGGACATCTACCAGCACCCGACGATCAAGGACCTTGCCGCCACCTTCGCCGAACGCGCACTGCCCACCGCCAGCCCGCACGAGAGCGCTCTGGCCGAGGTGATGGCCGGGATCTTGAAGGTCGACGACGTACCCGTCGGCAGCCACTTCTTCGACGATCTTGGCGCGGACTCGATGGTGATGGCCCAGTTCTGCGCCCGGGTCAGGAAACGAGCCGACCTCCCGTCGGTGTCCATGAAGGACATCTACCAGCACCCGACGATCAAGGACCTGGCTGCCGCCTTCACCGAGTCGGCGCCGGCGCCCGCTCCCCTCCCCGAAACCGTTCCCGCCCGCGATCTCCCCGAACCCACGAACAGCGAGACCGCCGCGCAGACCACGACCGAGGCGGCACCGCGGGCCAGCACCGGCCAATACTTTCTCTGCGGGACGCTGCAGTTGTTGATGTTCCTCGGTTACACCACCGCCTTCGTAGCAATCCTGAGCCGCGGCTATCTCTGGGTCGCGGCCGGCGCCGGCCTGCTCGACATCTACCTGCGGTCGCTCGCCTTCGGCGGTGGGATGTTCCTCGGCCTGTCCGTCCTGCCGATCGTGACCAAATGGGTCCTGATCGGTCGCTGGAAGCCTCAGCAGATCCAGATCTGGAGTCTTGGCTACTTCCGCTTCTGGCTGGTGAAGACGCTGATCCGGGCGAACCCCCTGGCTCTTCTGGTCCTCGGTTCGCCGTTGTATGTGCTGTATCTGAGGGCGCTGGGTGCTCGAGTCGGCAAGCGGGTCACGATCTTGACCCGGGCCATCCCGGTATGCACTGATCTCCTCACCATCGGCGACGGCACCGTGATCCGTAAGAGCGCGTTCTTGAGCTGCTACCGGGCTCATGCTGGTCGGATCGAGATCGGCCCGGTCACGCTGGGCCGGGACGTAGTCATCAGTGAGTCCACCGTGCTCGACATCGAGACGTCGATGGGCGACGGGGCCCAGCTCGGGCATGCCTCTTCGCTGCACTCCGGGCAGGCGGTGCCGGCCGGCGAGCGCTGGCACGGGTCGCCGGCGCAGCGGACCGAGATCGACTATCAGTGGGTCCAACCGACCGACTGCGGAACCCTGAGACGAGTCCTCTACCCCCTCACCCAGATCCTGATCGCGGTGCTGGTGTCGCTGCCTCTGGTGATCGCCGGCGCGGTCCTCCTGGTCCAGAACGTCCCCCAGATCCCAGCCCTGCTGGACGGGCCGCATCTGAGTCCAGCCGGCTCGTCGTTCTATCTCGAAGCTGCGGTCGCATCCTCGTTGCTCATGGTCGCTGGGCTTGTCGTCGGTCTGCTCTTCGTGGCCAGCGTGCCACGCGTGCTGAACTTGTTGATCAAGCCGGGCAAGGTCTATCCCCTGTACGGCATCCATTACTTCGTGCACAGCGCGGTGGCTCGGATGACCAACATCCGGGCCTTCATGTACCTGTTCGGCGACAGTTCCTACATCGTCCACTACCTGCGCTACCTCGGATACCAGCTCAAGAATGTCGAGCAAACCGGGTCGAACTTCGGCGTGATGGTGGTTCACGACAACCCCTACCTGAGCTCCGTCGGCAGCGGCACGGTCGTGGCGGACGGGCTGTCGATCAACAATGCCGACTTCTCCAGCACATCTTTTCGGGTGTCCCAAACCACTATCGGTCCCCACAACTTCCTCGGAAACTACGTCACGTACCCCTCGCAGGGCAGGACGGGTGACAACTGCCTGCTCGGGACGAAGGTCATGGTCCCGGTCGACGGATCGGTCCGCACAGGTGTGGGCCTGCTGGGCTCCCCCAGCTTCGAGATTCCCCGCTCGGTTCTGCGTGACACCAATCTCGCACCCAAGAGCCGCGATGAGCTACGCCGAAAGCTCGCCCGCAAGAACAAGCACAACCTCGCGACCATTGCCCTGGTCCTGCTGGTGCAGTGGGTCAACCTGTACGTCCTGACCATGCTGGCCATGGTCGTTACCGACATCTACCGTCTCTTCGGGGGCGTGGCGCTCGCGGCGCCCTTGGTCGTCTCCCTGCTGTTCACGATGGCGTACACGACCTTCGTGGAACGCGCCGCGGGGGGCTTTCGGCCGCTGCGCCCGCGGTACTGCTCGATCTACGATCCCTACTTCTGGTGGCACGAACGCTATTGGAAGTTCGCGGTTTCACCATTCGACAGAATGCTTGTCGGCACACCATTCAAGAACATCATGTCGCGACTCCACGGCGTGAGGATCGGCAAGTTGGTGTTCGACGATGGGTGCGCCATTCCCGAGAGAACCCTTGTCACGATCGGCGATCACTGTGCGCTTAATCTGGCGAGCATGGTCCAGGCGCACTCACAGGAGGACGGCGCCTTCAAGTCCGACCACATAACCGTGGGGTCCGGCTGCACCGTGGGAGTCGGCGCCCTCGTCCACTACGGCGTCACGATGGGTGACGGCGCCGTCCTGGCTGCCGATTCGTTCCTGATGAAGGGCGAGCAGGTCCCCCCGCACGCACATTGGGGCGGGAACCCAGCCGAAGAGATGCCCGACCGCATCTCGGAGCTCATGATCAGCAGCCGAGCCACTCCGACAACAGCTGCGCCGGAAGAGCCATGGACATGGGATCTGACCGCCGCCATGGTCGCGAGCCCGCCTGCCGGAAGCAATGGGCACGTCTCGCCGTACCCCCGCTGGGACGCAGATCCGGCTCACAGCACCCGGGTCATCACCTCGGGCCTCATGATCAACGGCCGAGCCGAGCCAAGATCGTCAACCCAAGCTTGGTCCTGGGACCTGAGGGCCGAGGACAGACAGGACAACGGCTCGGACGTCATGGTTCGCAGCCGACCAACGCGAGACTCGTCGCCAGCAGAGCCATGGTCATGGTGGTAGGAGATATCTGATGAAACAGCCAATCCACAACGATGTGGACTTCTGGCGGGACGCTCTCCTAGCCGGGGGGTTGACCAGCATTCCACGGTGGACCCTGGATCCGGTACCGGGCATCGGCACGCACGAAGCCGCTATTCCGGCCGACCTCGTGGCACGGCTGCAACGGTTGTCGGAGGACTTGGCCCTGCCCCTCACGTCGGTGCTCCTGACGGCGCACGCCAAGGTCCTGTCCGCGCTGTCCGGTGAGCAAGAGGTGGCGACCGGCTACGTCGCCGACGAGGGGGCCGAGCCGTTGCTCTGCCGACTGAGCACCGAGCTCGACTCCTGGCGGGACATGTTGGTGAACGTCCATCGCGTCGAATCCGAAATCCTGTTACACCGGGACTTCCCGGTCGATGCCCTCGCACGTGAGTTGGGCCTCGCCGAGCCGCCGTTCGAGACGGTCTTCGACCCGACCGGCGGCGAGAGGGATCTCGGCGCGAACACGGTCATGTGGCTCGGGACCTCCCAGCTCAGCGGGCAATCCGTGCTGCGGATGCGTTACCGGACCGAGGTCATCGACGCGGAGTCCGCCGCCCGCGTCGTCGGTTACCACCTGGCCGCGCTCGCGCTGATCGCTGCCGATCCGGAGTCCGAGCACGAGAACCAGAGCCTGCTTTCCACCGAAGAGCTCGAGTTCCAGCTGCAGGGTCTCGCCGGCCCGTCCCGGGAGCTTCCGGATCGCCGGGTCCACGAGCTGTTCGAAGATCGCGTACGGAACCATCCCGACGCCATCGCGGCCGTGCATGGCGACCGCCGGTGGACCTACCGCGAGCTCAACGCCCGGGCCAACCAGCTCGGGCGGGCCCTGGTGGCGCGAGGGCTGCAGCGCGAAGGGGTCGTGGCGGTGGTGACCGAACGCAACCTGGAATGGATGGCTGCCGTCCTCGCCATCTTCAAGTCCGGTGGCGTATACCTGCCGATCGAGCCTCACTTTCCGGCCGATCGCATCTCCGCCACGCTCTCGCGAGCCGAGTGCCGGCTGGTGCTGACTGAACCCGGCAGCACCACCACGCTTGATCAGGCCCTCGAGGCGATGTCCGGATCAGGAAGGTCCGGAGTGGAGACCTGCTTCATCGCCGCGGCCCTCGAAGAGGGTCATGCCGACGATGATCTTGGTGTTCGCGTCGCATCGGAACAGCTCGCCTACATCTACTTCACCTCCGGCTCCACCGGTGAGCCCAAGGGCGCGATGTGCGAGCACGCGGGGATGCTCAACCATCTCTTCGCCAAGATCGACGACTTGTCGATCGCCGACGGGCAGGTCGTCGCCCAGACCGCGCCGCAATGCTTCGACATCTCGCTCTGGCAGCTGGTCTCGGCGCTGTTGGTCGGTGGTCGAACCCTGATCGTCGAGCAGGAAGTGATCTTGGACGTCCAGCGGTTCGTCGACAAGATCATCGAAGGCCGGGTCGCCGTCCTCCAGGTCGTGCCCTCCTACCTCGAGGTCGTCTTGTCCTACCTCGAACTGCACCCCCGCGAGCTGCCGGACCTGCGGTGCGTCTCGGTCACCGGGGAGGCCCTGAAGAAGGAGCTGACGCAGCGCTGGTTCGCGGTCGAGCCCGGCATCTTGCTGGTCAACGCCTACGGGTTGACCGAGACCTCGGACGACACCAATCACGAGGTCATGGACCGGGTGCCGACCCGGGACCGGGTCCCGCTCGGCCGCCCCGTCAACAACGTGCGACTGTACGTCGTCGACGAGCAGCTGACCCCCGTACCGCTCGGTGCCCCCGGGGCGATCGTCTTCTCGGGGGTCTGTGTCGGACGCGGGTACGTCAACGATCCTGACCGCACGCGACTGGCCTACCTGACCGACCCGCACCGGAAGGGCCAACGACTGTACTGCGGTGGCGACTACGGCCGCTGGTTGCCCGAGGGCAAGCTGGAGTTCCTCGGTCGCCGGGACAGTCAGGTCAAGATCTCCGGGTTCCGGATCGAGATCGGAGAGATCGAGAACGCCCTGTTGTCGGTGCCCGGGGTGCGCGACGGTGCCGTAGTCGTCGCTGAGCGGGCCGACCAGAGCAAGCACCTGGTCGCCTTCTATTCCAGCCGGCAGCCACTGGACGTCGCCCTGCTGCAGGAGGGGCTGGGTCGATCGCTGCCCGAGTACATGGTCCCGGCCGTCTTCCACTGGCGGGAGAGTCTGCCGCTGACCGCCAACAGCAAGATCGACAAGAAGAAGCTGGCGGCCACCGCCAGGGAGCTCGCCGTGGTCACGGAGGACCACCACGCGCCCGGCACGCCCACCGAGGAGCGGCTGGCTGCCGCCTGGAGCAAGGTCCTCGGCATCCCCCAGGACCAGATCGGTCGACTGGACCACTTCTTCGACCGGGGCGGCACGTCCCTGTCGGCAGTGAAGCTGGCCCTGACCCTGGACCGGGCGGTGTCGCTCAAGGACGTGACCCGCAACCCGGTGCTGGCCGATCTGGCCGAGGTCTTCGACGGACACGCGCGGCGGTCCGGGGTGCTGCAGTTGCTGTCGGAACAGTCCGGGTCGGGATCGAACAGTGCCGACGGCGGAGCCCTGGTGTGCTTCCCCTACGCCGGTGGCAATGCTGTCAACTTCCGGCCCATGGCCAGTGCGCTCCGCGACAGCGGGGTGGCCGTCTTCGCCGTCGAACTTCCGGGACACGACCTCGCCGCTGATCCGGAGCCGTTCGCTGCTCTCTCGGAACTGGTCGACCAGGTCGTCGACGAGATCAGCATCCGCGGCCTGACCCGGGTCATGCTGTGGGGACATTCGTCCGGCACCGCCGCCGCCGTGGAGACGGCCCGGCGGCTGGAGGCTCGCGGTGTCGACGTGCTGCGGGTCTTCCTCGGCGCGCAGCTGCTCGGCGACTCCGCCGACCGCCGCGCAGCCATCGCCGAGCTGACGCGGAGTAGCAACGCCGAGATCGCCGCTCGGCTGAGCTCCGACACCGGCTACACCGAGCTCGGTGACCTGGACACTCAGCGCGCTGATCACGTCGGTGCCGCCTACCGGCACGATTGCGTCTCGGCCCACCGCTACTTCGCCGACGCCCTGGTCGCCCCACCGACACGGAAGCTGTCCGCCCCGGTCACCGCGGTCGTGGCCGTCGACGATCCCAACACCGCTGCGTACCCCTGGCGCTACGGCGACTGGAAGCTGCTGGCTGACCGCGTCGACCTGTACGAGCTCGCCGAAGGCGGCCACTACTTCCTCCGTACCCGTCCCGCCGAAGCCGCACTGGCCGTGCTCCGCGCGGCCGAAGTGTGGGCGACTTCATGAATTGGCCATCGAAAGGAACCGATATGACGACGACCTCCGGAACGACAGCTGGAGTGTCGCTACCCGGCGTCGAACTGCTGCCCGGAAAGCCACCCCTGCTGCGGGCCGAGTCCAGCGGGGACACGTCCAACTGGGTGGCGGCACATCGCGACTCTCTGCTGGCGCTCGTCGCCGAGCACGGCTCGGTCCTGGTCCGTGGGCTCGGGCTGTCCGACGCCGAAGAGAGCGGTGCCGTATTCCGGCAGCTGTCTGAACATCTGATGAGTGAGAGGGAGGCCTTCGCACCGCGTCAGGCCTACTCCGACGGCGTGTACTCCTCGACGAAGTGGCCGGCGAACCAGCAGATGTGCATGCATCACGAGCTCAGCTACCGCCTCGAGTTCCCCGGCTTGATGCTGTTCGCCTGCCTTGCAGCACCGACTCAGGGTGGAGCCACCGCCGTGGCCAACTCGGCCGCTGTGCTCGACTCGCTCCCCACCGAGCTGGTCGAGCGGTTCGAGCGGCACGGGTGGCTGCTGACCCGCACCTACAACGACGAGATCGGAGCTTCCTACGCCGAGGCGTTCGGCACCGACGACCGGAGCGCCATCGAGAGCTACTGCCGCAGCAACGCCATCGATTTCGAGTGGCAACCTGACGACGGCCTCCGCACCAGGCAGCGGCGCAGTGCCGTGGTGCGCCACCCGGTCACCGGTCAGCGCTGCTGGTTCAACCAGATCGCCTTCCTCAACGAGTGGACCTTGGCCGCCGAGATCCGGGAGTACCTGGTCGACGTCTACGGTGCCGACGGGCTGCCGTTCAACACCTGGTTCGGCAACGGCGACCCGATCGGCGAGGACGTGGTGCTGCTGCTCAACAGCGTCTACGAGGCCAACACCGCCCGCGAACCGTGGCAGCCCGGCGACCTCATGGTGGTCGACAACATCCGTACCGCCCACAGTCGGGAACCCTTCGAGGGAACGCGCGAAGTGGTCGTCGCACTGGCCGATGGCGTGAACCTCGCCGACTGCTCGCCCACCGTAGAGCCGGTCGTGGCATGACCAGCCTCCGTACGAATCCGACCGAGGGTGCAATGAGCGAGCCGGACAAGCCGGTGCCCCAGTTCGCGGTGATCCCGGGTGCCCAGGTCCAGCGTGCGCTGAGGGACAACGAGGACCAGATCATGAAAGTGATCGAGGAGACCTACCGGCTGCACGGTGCCGGCGACTCGGTGAACCCGCCGTCGTACTTCCTGCGTTTCCCCGACCGCCCATCGTCCCGCATCATCGCGCTTCCGGCGTCGATCGGGGGGCAGGTCAGAGTTGATGGCCTCAAGTGGATCTCCAGCTTCCCGGACAACGTGGCGGTCGGCATGCCCAGAGCCTCGGCAGTGCTGATTCTCAACGACCACGACACCGGATATCCGTTCGCCTGCTTGGAGAGCTCGATCATCAGTGCTACCAGGACAGCGGCATCGGCGGCGTTGGCGGCCGACTGGCTCAGCCGGACCCGACCGCGTCCGACCCGGGTGGGATTCGTCGGGGTCGGCCTGATCGCCCGCTACATCCACACCTTTCTCGCGGCTACCGGCTGGGATTTCGAGGAGATCGGCGTGCACGACCTGTCCACCGACAGTGCGGACGGCTTCCAGGGCTACTTGGATCAGTCCGGCGCCGCGATCCAGACCACAGTGCACGACTCCGCCGAAACGTTGATCCGATCCAGCGACCTGGTGGTCTTTGCCACGGTCGCCAGTCAGCCCCACGTCCACGATGTGTCCTGGTTCGCGCACAACCCGCTGGTGCTCCATGTGTCGCTGCGGGATCTCGCGCCCGAGATCCTGCTCGCCTCGACCAACATCGTCGACGACATCGAGCACTGCCTGAAGGCCAGCACCTCACCGCATCTGGTCGAACAGCTCACGGGCAATCGGAATTTCTTGGAGGGCACGTTGGACGACGTGATGGCCGGCCGGGTGAGGATCCCGACCGACCGACCGGTCGTGTTCTCACCCTTCGGCCTCGGCGTGCTCGACATCGCGCTGGGCAGCTTCGTCTATGACCAGGTCGTCCGCGCCGGGGAACTCAACGTGATCGACGACTTCTTTTCCGACCTCCGCCGATACGGATAGCCGGCGGAGCTACTCAACCCACAGATACGGGGATGTCATGCCAGTCATATCAGTCCCGCAGGAATTCAACGAGGAAGATCTTTACGTCGACCTGCGGTCCATCTTCGGCCGATCACTGTACTTGAAGTGTGAGGGCTTCAACTTCGCCGGCTCGATCAAGCTGAAGGCCGCGATGGGAATGGTGGAGGCCGCGGAGCGGGACGGGCGCCTGAGGCCAGACTCGGTCCTGGTCGAGTCCTCGTCGGGCAATCTCGGCGTTGCGCTGAGCATGATCGTCGCGAACAAGGGTTACCAGTTCCTTTGCGTCACCGATTCACGCTGCAACCTCGCCACCCGGAGATTGATGGAGGCGCTGGGCAGTCAGGTGCACATCATTTCCGAGCCGGACCCGAGGACCGGCTTCCTGGGTGCACGCATCGACTACGTGGAGTCGCTCTGTCTTTCCGACGATCGGTACGTATGGCTCAACCAGTACAGCAACCCGGAGAACTGGATGGCGCACTACAACACGACCGCTCCGGCGATCGCAACGGCATTCCCGGACCTGGATGTGCTGTTCGTCGGCGCCGGAACGACCGGAACCCTGATGGGTTGCGCGCGCTATTTCCGAGAGTGGCTCCGGCCGGTGTGGGTCGTGGCCATCGACGCCGTCGGCTCGCAGGCCTTCGGTGGTCCGCCCGCCCGCCGGATGATTCCCGGCCTCGGCACCAGTGTCCGTCCGGCTCTGCTCGACGAGTCCTACGTTGACGAGGTGATAACGGTCGAGGAGGCCGACACCATCCGCGCCTGCCACCGACTGGCGAGAAGCGGGTTCCTGTTCGGCGGCTCCACCGGCACCGTGGTCAGTGGGGCGATGGAATGGTTGGCTCATTACGGCTCGGAGAATTTCACGGCCGTGGCGATCGCTCCAGACCTCGGCGAGCGTTATCTCGACACCGTCTACCAGTCGAACTGGGTCCAGGCCCTGTACGGAGGCGACGTACTCGATTCTTCGGGTGACGGCCCCAGCACCGTCCGCCTGAACCGGCGGCCACCGGTAGCGTCTACATCGGCTCTCAGCAGCACCAACGGTCGAGGATGAGGCTGGCGCCAAGGTATCCGGCTGGCCCTCAAATCACTCCTGGCTCCCGTACATGACCAGCAGGTTCTGGAAATCGAGAGAATCGGGATCAAAAACGTCTTCGTAGGTATCACCGTTCATGAGGACACGTTCGGTCAACCGGTGGGCAAGCCCGACAGCATGTCCCATTTCGTGGATGGTCACATTTGTCCGCTCACCACCGGTTAGCGAGCTCAGCAGGTCGATGTGACCACCGGTGGTGAAACCGCCCGACTCGTCCGCATCGAAATTGCCGTCTTCGTCTCCGTCTTCCACGGTGACAGTCACGCAGTTCGTATCGGGCTGGCAAACCTCGACAAGCTGCGTCTCCAGGCAAGCACTTCTGTTCCAGGCCGCAACGCCCTTCTGCATTTCCGCGACCCAATCTGCGGGTACATTCCTGGTCTCGAAGGTGATGACCACCTTGCGAGCACCGTTCCGTTTCCATGGCACCTGGTGATCATCGGGGTCTTGATCTTCCAAAGCCGCTCCGGCCGGCGCCGCACAGGCGTCAGCGGGTGACGTTGCTGCCGCGGGAGAACGAGGTGCTGTCGAAGCGGTGGGAGAACCAGTTGGACCGGTTCGGGTCGAAGTCTCGATGGGCGCTTCCGCGGACGGCGGGCTGCTCCCCGGGGTGTTCGCGGACGAGCACGAGCCCATCATGATCAGCGTCGCAGCCAGCGCGACGATCAACCGCCCCGCCCGGAAGATCATGGAAAGACCCTACGTTCCGGACCCCAAAGACCGGTCGGAAAAGGTCAAGTCGGGCGACAGTCGGGCTGACGTGACTTCGCGCAGCTCCTGGCCGGTGGCCAGCGTGCACACGTGTGCCGGCCCGACCTCCAGGTCAGTGATCCACAGCTCGACCGGAGGCGAGCCAGGTAGCGTGACGGATGCCTTCGGTTCGATCGGGAACGCAGAGAGCGTCACGGCCTGCGGCTCCGTATCGAGGCCAGTACCGAGAGCCTTGAGGGCAGCCTCCTTGGCGGTCCACTGACGGAGAAACGTCCGCCAACGCTGCGGCGTTGGGACCGCGAGCAGTTGCCGCCGCTCAGCCGCCGTGAGGGCGAAGTCCACCAGGTCCGGATCAACCCCCTCGAGGGAACCGATCGGCTCGATGTCCACGCCGATCGGCGGGTTGCCGGCGAAGGCGAGCACGAGCAAGTCACCACCATGCGCAACCGAGAACTCGATACCTCCGGTGGCTGCGTCCGGCCGTCTCCGCAGCCGTGGTCTCCCGTGCCAGCGCGCGCAGTTCGGACAGCTCCGGTCGATGTCGACGAGGGCGGGGGGTAGGTCGAGGTAACGCGCGAGGACCAGCCGCAGTAGCCCGCGCGACAGCCTGGCCATCGCCTGACCTTCGCGAATCTGCTGGACGTGGACTCGCTCGTCCGCCGTGAGGACCTCGTCCAGGGCTGCTTGGTGCCCGGTGAAGTCCGAGCTGCTGGCGACCCAGATCTCGCACTCGCCCGGGGACAGCGGATGCCTTGCTGATGGTGCGCCGGGCAAGCCTCAGACCTCGTCGTCCTCGACGTACGCGATCGTGTCCTGGTCGGCGAGATCGGCCGGGTCGGCCTCAGTGGTCACCGGATGGGATCCGCCCGTCTCGGACAGCTCGTCGAGTTCCGGCTCCGCCGCCACGTGCTGCTCGGCCCAGTCAGCCTCGGGTACCTCGTCGGGAACAGGCTCCAGTGGGACCGTCGTCATATCGTTCTCCTGCCCGTCGTGCCTGCTGATGTTGCGACTCGGAGACCACCCCCGGGGGGACGAGTCGGTGGCCGATTAATCAATTGCACCACGGATCGCGGTTTCCTAGCCCGGTAATCGTCCGAACGATTCGGACCTTGCGTCAGTGAGAGGAGGTGTTCGTTAGATGATCTTGAGCCCAGCCACCGGAACGGGTGGGAGCGTCATACGCTCGGCTCGGCTCGCCACGGACGCCCCGCTGACGATCTGTCCGAATTGATCTTCGCTTCTCCCTCTCCTGGCTGACGGCGATCCGCCGTCGCCCGCCCGCCGCGCGTCCGCGCAGGCCGCTGCGGCGCGGTCTCAGTTCGGCATGACCTCATCGGGTCCTGCCCTCGGAACCATTCAGACAGGAGCACCGACATGTCATCGACGAATCACGTCTACGGCGACTACACCGTGACCGACTATCGGGACGTGAGCCGGCAGGCCGCCGAACGCCACGCGCAGCTGGCGGCCGTGAACCAGAGCCGGACCCAGCGCATCGAGCAGAAGCGCGAAGCCGTCGCCGGCCGACCACCAATCGACATCCCCGGAGATCGATCTGATCCCGGGGATGTCGCTGTTCCGGACCTGACGACCCGTGCGTCCACCGATCGGGGGATGAGCGAAGCCACCGTTCCACCGTCCGGTCGGCCGATCCCGCCGAGGTCCGCTACGCGGGAAAGTCGAGGTGTCGGTATCGACGAGCCGACGATAACCAAGGAGCGAATATTCATGAACAGCACAACCCAGAAGCCGATGGCCGGAATCATCGCAGCCATCATTGTCGGCGTCTTGGCCATCGGCGGCGTCGCCGCCGCCCTCGTCGTCATGCTCGGGCCGGTCAGCGCCTCGGCCACCAGCTCGAGCCAGGGCGACTCTCGCAGAGTCGTCGTGCAGCCGTCGGCCGTGGTGAAGCACGCACAGGAGCAACTGGCCCAGCTCGACTACTACACAGGGCCGATCGACGGCTACCTCAACGGCGAGACCGGTCAAGCCATCATCGATCTGCAGCGTTTCGCCTACCTGCCCGAGACCGGTCAGCTGGATCATGGCACTCGGGTCGCGCTGGAGGAATTGGTGCAGCAGGGCAACAGCCGGACTCAGGGCTTCCGGCCGTAGACGGCGTAGATGGTCAGCGACAACATCATCCGATCGGCACGACCCGCGGCGTCGAACTGCCCGAGCGCTCGTTCGGCCGCCTCCGAATCGAGTAGGCCCGCCGAAACCGCGGCCTCGGCCACCTGGTGCAGGGGCAGCATGCCGCTGGACTCGAGGGGCCGGTCGTGGTCGTACGACGTCAGTACCTGAGTCGCCGCCGTGCAGGCCACCTCGAGAAGCCCCGCGTCCCGGCAGCGGTTCAACAGGTGCCGACCGATCGCGAACCCGGGGCCGCGAGCCGCCCGCATCGCGGTTCTGACGGCTTCGAAGTCGCTGAGATCCGGCATATCCACGGTCAGGCTGTCCCAGTCGGTGTCGACGACGACCAGGCGGCTCCCGGGCCGCAACACCCGTACCAGTTCGCTGAGGGCGGCGTTCGGATCGGGCAGCCACTGCAGTGTCCGCTCACACCGGACGGCGTCGACGGACTCGCTCGCGTAGGGCAGCCGCTGTGCGTCGCCCTGCAGAAACTCGGCTGTCACGTTCGCCGCCGCGGCACGCTCGCGGGCCACCGACAGCATGACCTCGCTGGCGTCCAGACCGAGCAGACGCGTTTCCGCTCCGGCCGCGGCCACCAACGCGATCCCGGCGTCGCCCGGACCGCAGCCGACATCGAGCAGCGCCTCACCATTCCGCACTCTCAACCGCTCGTGTTCCCAGGCACGCAACTGACGGACGGACGCCCACCCGCTGGTGGCGTCCATCCCACCTACCAGGGTCCGGGCCTGAGAACTGTTGTCCACCTGGACGAAGTCGATGGGCAGATCGCTGGTCTGGTCGATGGCGCCACGCTACCCAAGCTGCGAGAACCGAGTTGTCGGTGCCCTGGGCCAAGATGCCCGTATGAGTGCTGATCCTGATCCGGCGCGTCCTCCGGCGCTGGGCATCACCTTCGTGCCGACCCTTCCTCCCGAACGCCTGCCGAGTCTGGCCAGGAGCGCCGAGGACGGCGGCCTGGACGAGCTGTGGGTGTGGGAGGACTGCTTCAAGGAGAGCGGCGTGGCGGCCGCGGCTGTCGCGTTGGCCTCCACCTCGAGACTGCGCGTCGGCATCGGTTTGCTACCGGTCCCGCTACGGAACGTGGCCCTCACCGCGATGGAGCTGGCAAGTCTGGAGCGGATGTTCCCCGGCCGGCTGATCGCCGGCATCGGTCACGGAGTCCAGCCCTGGATGGCCCAGGTCGGGGCCCGCGCCCGATCACCCCTCACCCTGTTGCGGGAGTACACGGTGGCGCTGCGCACCTTGCTGAACGGCGACCGGGTCACCGTCGCCGGCGACTATGTTCAGCTCGACGACGTCGCCCTCGACTGGCCGCCAGCATCGCCGCCGCCGCTCATGCTCGGCGGCGCCGGCCCGAAATCGGTGGCGTTGGCCGCCGAGCTGGGCGATGGCAATCTGCTGTCCGCCGCCCTCACCGACGCAGAGATCGCGGCCGCGAGCGCGATCGTCGCCGGCGTCACGGGGAAGGTCGCCCACCCACTGGTGGCCTGTCACATCGTCGCCACCGGTCCGGGCGCCGCCGAACGGGTCGACCGCGAAGTGCCCAAGTGGGGCAAGGCGGCCGGGCTGGGGATCGGGGTCGCCGGCGACGCCGCGACGATCGCGGCCTCGATCCGGCGACTCGCCGGTTTGGGCTGCACCAATGTGGCCGTCCAATCCACCGAGGACGAACCGGATCTCGACGGCTTGATCGAATTGCTGGGTCGGGAGGTCAAGCCGCTCCTCGGATGACGCTGATCAAGGAGTAGTTCCGCGGCCCGAGCCGCTGATACTGGCCGGACCGGCCCGGGTACGGCATCCTTCGATTGTGGCGGATATCGACGCGACGGCGTCCCCGGATCCGAGTGGGCCCGATTCGACCCGCGCCGCGGCGAGGCGCCCGCAGGTCGTACGGCAGGTGGTCGCGGTGATTCTCGTCGTCCTCACCGCCTTGTTGTCGTTGGTGTCGGTGCTGGCCGGTTACGTCCGCAGCGATCTGCTGGACACGGAGAAGTACGTCGAGATCGTCGCGCCGCTCGCTCGCGAGCCGGCCGTGCAGGCCGAGGTCGTCGATGCGGTCACCCAGACGGTGATCGACAACGTACGGCTTGACGACCTGGTCCAAGACGCGATCGCGGTGCTGGAGGCCGGCGACAGCCGGCTGGCCGAGTTGCTGCGCAGCGATGGGCGGCTGGCCGAGGCGCTGAACAGCAGCATCTCGGCGGTCGGACCCCTGGTGCAGAACCAACTGGAGGAAGCGACGCGTCGGGCGGCGACGCGCATCGTGGAGAGTGAACGGTTCGCCGACCTCTGGACGGAAGCGAATCGCGTCGCGCAGAGCAAGACGCTCGCGGCTCTCCGCGACGAGGGATCCGTGCTGCGGACCGACGATGGAGCCGTGCGGGTCGACGTTGGCGTCATCGTCGAGGAGGTCAAGCAGCGCCTCGTCGAGAGCGGCCTGACGGTGGCCAATCGCATTCCCAGCGTGTCGAGCGAGATCGTGCTGGTCCAAAGCGCCGAACTGGCCAAGGCTCAATCGGCCCTGTTGATCTTCGATTCGCTGGCCCCATGGTTGCCGTGGGTCACCTTGGTGCTGGCGATCGCCGCGGTTCTGGTGGCGATCGACCGGCGCCGGGCCGTGCTTCAGGTGGCTGTCGCGATCGCCGCAACCATGATCATTCTCGCGATTGCACTGGCCGTAGGGCAAGCCTGGTTGGTGGGACGGGTCAGCGCCACGGTAGAACCGGCGGCGGCGGAAGCGATCATGACTGCCTTCCTAGGCCCGCTGTGGACGCGACTCTGGGTGGTCTTCGGCGTGGCGGCGGTGATCGCGGTGGTCGCGCTGCTCATCGGCCCCCTCGGTGCCAATCTCAGGAAGCGTGTCATGGGCCGGCGTCAGGACGCCACCTCCGCCGCGCCCTGAAACGGCGCGACACCGGCCTCCGTCAGCTCATCGGCCGACGGCCGGGTCCCGCCAGGAATGTCGGGGGCGCCATCCGATCAGGTGGGCCGCCCGTTCGGTGGAGTAGGCGCCCTGGACGTCGGTCAGCTCATGGCGGACCTCGATGTCGGGAGCGTGGCGCTCGAGCAATTCCCGGAGCGGCGTCTCAGCCAGGATGTCGTCGGCCACGATCTGCATCGGCGCGAATCCGTACGGGGTGCCGGCGGCGGTCTCGACGGCCAGCCGACAGGCCCGGGCGGCGTCGCGGAGGTCGACGTACCCCCACAGTCCGCGCCGCAACTCGGTCACGTCCGCGTCGCCGCGGCGCTGCTCGTCGATGGCTTCGAGCTGCTCCGCACGGGCAACGATCCAGTGGAAGCGCAGCGCCGCCACGCTCATCGGGTAGCGGCGGGTGAACATCTCCGCCGTCCGCTCGTCAACCTCCTTGGACAGGCCGTACGGGTCTGCGTTGTCCATCGGGTGATCTTCGTCAACCGGCACATAGCGGGGATGGGTCGGCGTCGGGGAGAACGCGGTCCCGTACGCGGAGCCGCTGGAGGCGATCACCGCGCGGTTGATGCCGGTGTCGGCGGCGGCCTGCAGCGCGGCGAAGGTGGCTCCCGTGTTGTTGCCGAACACCTCCTGGTGCGGGTGGTGGTAGGGCGCAGGGATCGCGGCCAGGTGGATCAGGGCGGAGCAACCGTCGATCGCCGCGGCCAGATCGTCGACGTCACTGCCGTCCCACTGGACGCAGGTAACGCCGTCGAGGTCCACCGGCACCCGGTCCGCGCCGACCACCTCGTATCCGTGGGTCCGGAGATCAGCCGCGACGGCCCGCCCCAGTCGACCGGCCACCCCGGTGACCGCCATGCGCTCTGAGGTCACCGTCGCATTCTGCCTGATCACCGAAGGCCGAGAGCGTGGCCGAATGGCGGCCGTCAGCGGCGACGGCGACCGGTCCCGAAGATGCTGCGGACGATCTCCCGACCCGCGGTCCGGGTGAACTCGCGGAAGGCGCTGGAACCCAGGACCCCTTCGACGATGCCCGGCTCCGGCTTCGGCTGACGGGTGCGGCTGGCCGCGGGCCGGGTCCGCTCGGCCGCCCGGGCTGCGGCGGCGTCCTGCTCGGCGGACTCGCGGGCCTGCACGTTCGGCCTCGGCCGCCTGCCGTTCGGCCTCGGCCGCCCGGGCGCCCTCCTCCAGCGCGCGGGCCAGCCGTTCCCGGGCCGACTCACGGTCGATCGGCTGGCCGTACTTGGCCATCATGGGCGAGGCGGCGATGCCCGGACGGAGGACGTCCTCCGGTGTCGGCGCCATCAACGACTGCGGAGCCCGCATCCGGGTCCAGGCCACCGGCGTCGGTGCGCCGTCGGGGTCCATCACCGTCACGACCGCCTCGCCGATGCCCAACGAGGTCAGCGCCTCCGCCAGGTCGTAGTGCGACTTCGGGAACGTGGCCACCGTCTGCTTGAGCGCCTTGGCGTCGTTGGGCGTATGCGCCCGCAGCTGGTGCTGCACCCGGGACCCGAGCTGGGCCAGCACCTCGTCGGGAACGTCTTTCGGCGTCTGGGTGACGAAGAAGATGCCGACGCCCTTCGAGCGGATCAGCCGTACGGTCTGTGCGATCGCGTCCAGGAACGCCTTCGACGCGTCGTTGAACAGCAGGTGCGCCTCGTCGAAGAAGAAGACCAGTTTGGGCTTGTCGATGTCACCGACCTCGGGCAGGTCGTGGAACAGGTCGGCCAGCAGCCACATCAAGAAGGTCGAGAACACCGCGGGCCGATCCTGGAGGTTGGGCAGCTCGAGCAGCGAGACCACGCCGCGCCCGTCGGTGGTGACCCGGAGGAGATCGATGGTGTCGAACTCGGGTTCGCCGAAGAAGGCTTCCGCTCCCTGGTCGGACAGCGTGATCAGCGACCGGAGGATGACTCCGACCGTCTGACCGCTCAGCCCACCGATGTTCTTGAGCTCGGCCTTGCCCTCGTCGCTGGTCAGGTGCTGCAGCACCGCGCGCAGATCGGCCAGGTCGAGGAGGGGCAGACCTGCGGCGTCGGCGTAGTGGAACACCAACCCGAGGGACGACTCCTGGACGGCGTTCAGGCCCAACACCTTGGACAGCAGCACCGGCCCGAAGGCGCTCATGGTCGCCCGCAGCGGGATCCCGAGGCCCTGCCCGCCCAGCGCGAAGAATTCGACCGGGCAGGCCTGCGGCTGCCAATCCTGGCCGATCTTCGTGGTCCGGGCCAGCAGCTTCTCGCTGGCCGCACCGGGGGATGCGATGCCGGACAGGTCCCCTTTGATGTCGGCGGCGAACACCGGCACGCCGGCCGCCGAGATCTGCTCGGCCATCAACTGCAGCGTCTTCGTCTTGCCCGTCCCCGTGGCCCCGGCGACCAGTCCGTGGCGGTTGAGCATCGACAGCGGAATCTGCACCCTGGCCTCGATGACCGGCTGGTCGGCCTCCATCAGCACACCCAGCTCGATGGCGGGCTCCTCGAAGGTGTAGCCGTCCTTGATGGCCTGGACCTCGCTCGGCAGCTCCGCCGCGCTGGGCTCACTCATGCCCGAATCGTAACGATGTCGCTCGTCCGGGGCCGATCAGGCGTGACCTAGAGTGAGCGAGTGATTTTCAAGCGCGTCGGGGACGTCCGCCCGTACCCAGATCATGGGTATGTGCAGAAGCAGTGGGCGGCGATCGCCCCACACCAGGTGCGCTTGGACCAGTTGGTGACCACGAAGCGGACGCTCGATCTCGAGGCCCTGCTGGAGGAGGACTCCACCTTCTATGGGGACCTGTTTGCTCATGTCGTCTCCTGGCGTGGCGAGTTGTACCTCGAGGACGGCCTCCACCGAGCGCTGCGTGCGGCCCTGCAGCAGCGCCAGACCATGCACGCCCGCGTCTTGGATCTCAAGTCGATCGGGCACAGGGCCCATCGCCGGGTAAGCTGCGCGCACACCCGGGGGTAAGACCACAGGAGGGGTTCGACGGTGATCGGTCGCGTCTTCCGGATTGTCCGGACCCCGCTGACCTTGCTGGTCCTCCTCGGGGTTCTCGCGTACGGGGCGTGGTGGGGCTACACCAACGTGTTGAAGCCGCTGCCGCCGCCCGCCGCGGATCCCTGCGTCGAGCAGAAGGTGACCAAGGGGCAGCTGACCCCGGGTCAGGTCACGGTCAGCGTCTACAACGGGGGCCAACGCCGGGGGCTGGCCGGTGACGTCGGGCGAGCCCTACGCGAGCGTGGCTTCAAACTGCAACGGACTGCCAACACGGGCGAGAAGATCGGGGTCACCGTCGTCATCGGGGCGGCGGCGAAGAATCCCGAGGTGCTGCTGGTGAGCGGCTTCTTCCGCGGCGCCGTCATCAAGGCCGACAAGCGCAAGGACCGTTCGGTCGACGTGCTGGTCGGGGACCGCTACGGCGGCTTCAACAAGAACGCCAAAGCATCCATCTCGGTCAAGACGCCGACCGTCTGTCTGCCCTCGGTACGGACGCCGTCGCCCGTGCTGGGTGGCTGACACCGACCTTTACTAGGACCCTCACTCCAGCCTCACTCCACCCGGTTCCGACCGCGCCAGCGGGCCAACCGGCCGCCGCGGCCCAGACTGCGGAGCCGCTCTTCGGTGTTGTCCCGCTGAGCGGTGGGGGTGACCACCAGCAGTTCGTCACCCACCTTGATCCGGTCCCGGGCGCTGGGGGTGAACGGGGTCGCGTCCCGGATGATCAGCGACACCACGGTGTCCTTGGGTAGCCGCAGCTCGGCGATCTCGATTCCGCTCAACCGGGATCCGGGCGGGATCCGGACCTGCAACAGGTCGGCGGAGATCTTGTCCAGCGGCGCGACCTCGACCTCGACCTCACTCGCGGTCTCGTCGTTGATGAGACCGAGTCGTCGGCCAACGAAGGGCAGCGTCGGACCCTGAAGGCAGGTGAAGACGACGACGAAGACCAGCACCACGTCGAACAGGTACGTAGCGCTGGGGACCCCGACCGAGAGGGGGACGGTGGCGAGGACGATCGGCACGGCTCCCCGCAGACCGGCCCAGGAGAGGAACAGCTGCTGTCGGGCCGGTACCCGGAACGGGGCCACCGAGGCGAGCACGGACAGTGGCCGAGCGACGAAGGTCAGGAACAGCCCGGCGATGACGGCGACCAGCACGATGTTCCCGGTCAGCCGACTGGGGGTGGAAAGCAGGCCGAGCATGACGAAGAGGCCGATCTGGGCGATCCAGCCGACGCCCTCGACGAAGGAGCGGGTCGCACCCCGGTGCGGCAGGTTGGCGTTGCCGAGGATCACCGCGCAGGCGTACACGGCGGCGAACCCGCTGGTGTGGAGCAGACCCGCCACCCCGAAGGCGAAGACGGCCCACACCAACGTGGCCAGCGGATACAGCCCCGACGACGGCAGCGCGGTCCGACGCAGGATCTGGACCCCGAGCCAGCCGAGCGCGATCCCGATAAGCAGACCAGCCACCAGCTCGAGCACGATCAGCCCGACCAGCGCGAAGCCGCCGCCGCCTTCGGTCGTCCCGGTGAGGGCTGCGGTGCTGGCGACGCCGACGATGAGCACCGTGGGGGCGTCGTTCAGTCCCGATTCGGCCTCCAGCATGCCGCGCAGCCGGTGCGGGATCGGCACCCGGCGAAGGACCGAGAACACGGCGGCGGCATCGGTCGGAGCCGTGACGGCGCCCAACAACACGGCCACCCAGAGATCCAGACCGAGCACGAAGTAGCCGAACACGGTCATCAGACCGATGCTGACCCCGACCCCGACCGTGGCCAGCATGACAGCCGGACCGATGGACGGCCGGATGTCCCGCCACCTGGTGGTCAGCCCGCCCTCGGCCAGGATCAAAACCAGGGCACCGAAGCCGAGGGCCTGGGCCAGGTCGGCGTTGTCGAACCGCCACCCCAGCGGGCCGGAGTCGCCCAGGGCCATGCCCAGCGCCAGAAAGACCAGCAGGGCCGGCAGGCCGACCCGGGAGCCGATCCGGGCCGCCACGATGGCGACGATGAGGATCACCGCACCGACGAAGAGCACGCTGTCGAGATTGATCATGCCGAACCCCGGCGGGGCGCCGCGCAACATCCAGCCCAGACGGTGAGCACGCGGCCCTCCTTCCCGAGGGGGGCGCACCCCGTCGTCGTGAGAATCCTCGGTGATGACGGGGTGCTGTGGCGGTGGCGGCGGGATTTGAACCCGCGGAGGCTTTCACCTCACGCGCTTTCGAGGCGCGCTCTTTCGGCCGCTCAGACACGCCACCGCGGCGAAGACTACCGAATCGAACCGCAGCCCCGCGAATCAGATCATGAGCACAGCGCCGCTTCAGCGCCGAGCGAAGAACTCCGTCAGCAACCGGCCACAGTCGGCCTCCAGGATCCCGCCCCTCACGTCGACGCGGTGGTTCAGCCGGGGGTCGCGGACGACGTCGAAGATCGACGTGACGGCTCCGGCCTTGGGGTCGTACGCGCCGAACACCAGTCGCTCGATCCGGGCCAGGACGAGGGCACCGGCGCACATTGCACAGGGCTCGAGGGTGACCACCAGCGTATGACCGAGCAGCCGCCAGTCCTGCCGCCGGCTGGCGGCCTCGCGCAGCACGATCAGCTCGGCGTGGGCAGTCGGATCGTGGGTCTGTTCGCGTTGGTTGCCGGCGGCGGCGGCGACCGAGTCCTGTGCATCGAGGAGTACGGCTCCGACCGGCGTATCGCCGGCTGCCGCGGCCCGCGCGGCGTGATCGAGGGCGATCCGCATGGCGGCGTCCCAGCGACCCGGCAAGGCGAGAACCGTACGGGTCAGGACGGCAGGGACGACTCGGCGACCCGCCGGAACTGTGGCCCGATCTTGATCTTCTCCGCGATCTCGATCAGCATCTGATCACTGCCCAGATCGAGGTTGTCGATGATCGCACCCAAGTCGAAATCGCTCAGGCCGAGATCGGCGAAGATTTCCAGGTCGCCCATCGGGTCCGCGTCCTCGTCCGGGTCGGGCGCATCCACGCCGAGCAGGTCGGCCACATCGCGGGCGATCGGCCAATCGGCGGCGGCCCCGCCGTCGTTCAACAGAACCTGGACATGTCGGCCGCGGACCCGCACGATCACGAAGACTTCCTCGACCAGACTGACGAAACCGATCGCCCCCGCTTCGCCCGGCAGCCGGCGCAGTTGGGTGACCATCTCTTCCAGGTCGTTGGCCAGGTCGGGTTTCAGAGACTGCACCTGGGACTGGCCGTCTTCCCGATAGGCCGCCACCACGAAGTCGATCTCGTCCGCGCCGGCGTCCTCTAGCTCGTCGTCGTCATCGTCGTCATCTTCGTCGTCGTCGTCATCGTCGTCATCATCGTCGTCATCATCGTCATCTTCGTCATCGTCGTCACTGTCGGCTTCTTCGGTCGCGGAGTCGCCGGTGGCGTCGTCGTTCAGATCGACGGTGTCGTCGAGGTCGTCGCTGAGTACGGCGGGGTTGCGGTGCCGTCCGGAAGCGGAGGCGACCGTGGGAGCATCCAGATCGAGGGACTCATACTCCTCGTCGTCGTAGTCCGGCATGCTCCCCTCCCGTGGATCACTCGGCGGCTCGAACTCCCGCGCCGCAGCCCATCGTGTCAGATGCCGGCAACTCCCTCGCCCTCAAGGCGACACCAGCTGGGGTGCAAGCGTCAGTGGGCGACGCCATACAGCCGGTCGCCGGCGTCGCCGAGACCGGGAACGATGTATCCCTGGTCGTTCAGCCGTTCGTCCACCGAGGCGGTGACCAAGGTGCAGGGGACACCCAGATCCTCCAGCAGCGTGTTGATCCGCTCGATCCCCTCCGGCGCGGCGAGCAGGCAGATGCAGGTGATGTGATCGGCACCTCGAGCGACGAGGAACTTGACCGCCGCCGCCAAGGTCCCGCCGGTGGCCAACATCGGGTCGAGGATGTAGCACTGCCGCCCGGACAGATCCGTCGGCAAGCGCTCTGCGTACGTCGCCGCCTCCAGCGTTTGCTCGTCTCGCACCATGCCCACAAAACCGACCTCGGCGGTCGGCATCAACCGGGTCATGCCCTCCAACATCCCCAAGCCGGCCCGCAGGATCGGCACCACCAGCGGTCGCGGGGTGGACAGCCGTACGCCTTGGGCCGGCCCCACCGGTGTCTGCACTGCGTGCGGGCTGACCCGGGCGCCCCGGGTCGCCTCGTACGCCAGCAGGGTGACCAGCTCCTCGGTCAACCGGCGGAAGGTCGGCGAATCGGTCCGCTCGTCCCGCAGCGCGGTCAGCTTGTGGGCGACCAGCGGGTGCTCGACGACGCAGAGATCCACTCGTGCACCGTAGCGAGTCCGGACTCCGTGCTCGAGGACGGGGCCAGCGTCAGTAGTAGTAGGGGTAGAGGGACCAGTCGGGCGGGCGGCGCTCCAGAAAGGCGTCGCGGCCCTCGGTGGCCTCGTCGGTCATGTAGGCCAGGCGGGTCGCCTCGCCGGCGAACACCTGTTGACCGACCAGGCCGTCGTCGACGGCGTTGAAGGCGAACTTCAGCATCCGCTGAGCGGTCGGACTCTTGGCGCAGATGCGCCGGCCCCACTCCACGCCGGTGCGTTCCAGCTCGGTGTGCGGGACGACGCGGTTGACCATGCCCATCCGGTGCGCCTCCTCCGCGGAGTAGGTCTCACCCAGGAAGAAGATCTCGCGGGCGAACTTCTGGCCCACCTGCCGGGCCAGATAGGCCGACCCGTAGCCACCGTCGAACGATCCGACGTCCGCATCGGTCTGCTTGAACCGGGCGTGTTCGGCGCTGGCCAGGGTGAGATCGCACACCACGTGCAGGCTGTGTCCGCCGCCGGCCGCCCACCCGTTGACCAACGCGATCACCACTTTGGGCATGAACCGGATCAGGCGTTGCACCTCCAGGATGTGCAGCCGGCCGAGGGCCGCCGAATCGACCGACGTGGCGTCCTCCCCGTCCGCGTAGGCGTATCCGGAGCGACCGCGGATGCGCTGATCCCCACCGCTGCAGAATGCCCAGCCGCCGTCCTTGGGCGACGGACCGTTGCCCGTGAGCAGCACCGCACCGACGTCGGACGACATCCGGGCGTGATCGAGCGCGCGGTACAACTCGTCAACGGTGTGCGGCCGAAAGGCGTTGCGAACCTCCGGTCGGTCGAAGGCGATCCGCACCACCGGAGCCGACACCGCCCGGTGATAGGTGATGTCGGTGAAGACGAATCCGTCGACCGGGAGCCAGAGATCGGCGTCGATAGTCACGGCCCAACGCTAATGGGCGACCGCGCCACACCAGGCCGGGCTCCGGCGAGTCGGTCAGCGTCAGGTCAGGTCAAGTCACTGAACGCAGAACTCGTTGCCCTCCGGATCCTGCATGACCACGTGATACTGACCCCACTCCTCCACCTCTCGGAGCTGGGTGCCGCCGAGCCCTTCGATCCGCGCCACCTCCTCAGCCACCCGCGGCCGGCCGACGTTCAGATCGATGTGCCACCGATTCTTCACCGTCTTGGGCTCCGGCACCCGGGTGAACAGGATCCGCCGGTCGGCTCCTCGGAGCGCGGCGCCGATCACCCAGGACAACCGATCGTGATGTCGCACCGTCAGGGTCTCGTCGACCTGACCCGCGGCGAGCAACTCGGTGATCTGGTCGTGGTGGTCCTCCAGCTCGTAGCCCAGCACTTCAGCCCAGAAGTCGGACAGGGTGTGCGGGTCACGCGAATCGATCGTCAGCTGCCAATCGAGGGGATTCATGAAGTGCCTCGTCTCTGATCCGTCGCTTCCGGCTGCGGAGCCGGGTCCAGACGAACACCGCGAGGGCGACGAGGATCCCGGCCACCACCACCATGACAGCCACCGGTGACACGGCCCACAACCGGGCGAACCCGGCGAAACCGATGACGCCCAGGGTGGCGTACAGCAGCGCCCAGGCCAGTCCGCCGATGATCAGGGCGGGAACGTATCGCCGCAGCGGCATCCGTGCCACCCCGGCGGCCACGTTGGCCACAGTCTGGAAGCCGACGGTCAGGAAGGACAGGGCTATGACGGGTGCGCCCCAGCGGTCGACGAGCCCGCGGGCCCGTTCGAACCGGTCCGACTCCAGCACCTTCCGCAGCCGGGTGCGGCTGGCTCCCGCCTGGGCACCGCGTCCGAGCGCGTACGTGGCTCCGCCGCGGACGAGGACGATGACGAACAACGCCGCCACCGCCAACCCGTAGGGCAGACCCCGGAAGTACTCGATCAAGGCCTCACCACCCGGGTCACTCCGGCAGTCTACGCGCCCGAGGTGAGGCTCCCCTTACTTGAGCCGAGCGACTACTTCTCCTTGGTCGGTCGATGAGAGCCAGCGGTCCAGGTGGCCCGTCAGTTCCCCGAGGCTGTCGATGATGGCGTCCGGACTGCCCTCGACCCCCGTGGTCTGCCAGGCGGGAATGACACTGTGCGGCACCAGGACGGCCCGCATCCCGGCCGACTTGGCGCCGTGGATGTCGTCGAACAGCCGATCTCCGACGAACACTGCGCGGGCCGGATCCTGGCCGCCCACTGCACCCAGAGCGGCGAGGAAGGCCTCCCGGTGCGGTTTGGTCCAGTCGATCTCGCTGCTGTAGACCGCCCCGTCGATCAGGTCGAGCACGCCGTCGCGGCGGAAGATCGCCTCGTGCCGCGCTCGCGGCCAGATGGTGTTGGACAGCACCCCGATCTTGAAACCTCGCTCAGCCAGGGCCGCGAACAAGGGCTCCACCGCGGGGTCGGTGATCGTGTGCTCATCCCACCACGCGAAATAGGCGTCCCATTGCGCCTCGCTCAGTTCGACCCCGGCGCGGTCCGCGACTTCGGCAAGGGTTCCACTTCGGTGTTCGTCCCGGCAGCGGATCCAGATCTCCTCCTCGGCGGCCTTGAGGCGCGCCGCCGATTCGCCCGCGCCGACGGCGGCCAGCCAGGCATCGGCGGGTTCGAGCCGGTGCCAGGGGGTGAGCGTTCCGGCCCAGTCGAAGATCACGGATTCGATGGCGGGCATCACCCTTCTCTACCAGAGGCGGCCGACGCTGTCCGGCTGCTCCGGACAGCACGAGTGGGAAAGGCTCGATCCGGCCGGTGCCGCGCGGGCGCCCGGTCGGCCGGGCCCTAGACTGCTCGACACTCGGAAAGGAGCCTGCCCATGAAGTTCTCCACAGTCGTGGTCGCCGCCGGTGCGGCCGCAGTCGGATACGTCCTCGGCACCAAGGCCGGACGCGCCCAGTTCGAACGAATCAAGATCCGCGCCAACGAGCTGGCCCACGACCCCAGGGTGCAGTCCGGCGTCTCATCGGTCGCCGGCGAGGTGCGCAAGAACGCCGGGCGGCTGCCCGACCCGGTCGCCGGCGTGGTACGGACGGCGGCCGAGAAGGTCGAGACCGCGACCAAGACGGAGCCCACCCCGGGCACCACCGGAACCAGCACCAGCCCCATCGATCCCGACATCAGCACCAGCCCCATCGATCCCGGCACCAGCACCGCCGATCCCGGCGACCGCTAGCCGGCGGCGATCGCCGCCGGAGGGAACGCCCCGCTGCACTGGGCGCTGACCTCCGGCGGCGCCTCGCTCGGGGCGCGGAATCCGTGGTGATCTTGGGAAGCGGCGGGAATACTCGGTGCATGAGACCGCTTCTGGCCCTCGGCGCCGCCACCGTGCTGGTCGTGCTCACCGCCTGTAGCGGCCCGAGTACCCAGGCGCCACCGGCTGCCTCCGATCCACAAGCACCGTCGAGCTCCCCGCCGACCGAGTCGTCGGCACCCCGGTCGACACCCCCGTCGACGATGACGCCGACCGAGTCGGCGACCACGACACCTCCGGCGACCCCGTCGGCGGCGCCGCGCCGCAGCCCGGACCCGTCGCCCAGCGCCAGCCCGCCGGCGCGCCGGCCGAATCCGATCTCGGTGGCGGCCCTGATGACCAAGACGTACAACGGTGACGATCTCAGACTGGGGCGGTTGCTGGAGGATCGCGGGGAGTATCGCCGCTACCTCATCACCTACACCAGTGAGAAGCTGACCGTTTCCGGGATCATGCACGTCCCCGACGGCAAGGGGCCGTTCCCGGTGATCGTGCTCAACCACGGCTACATCGATCCCGACCTCTACCGGCCCGGCCAGGGGATGCCCCGGGAGCAGGATTACCTGGCGCGCCAGGGCTACGTCGTCCTCCACACCGACTACCGCGGCCACGCCACCGGCGAGGCGTACAACAACGACAAATCCGACTACGCGCTCCGGCTGCCGTACTCCGTCGACACCATCAACGCCGTCTACGCGGTGAAGCGCTCCGGGCTGGATTTCCTGGACGGCGATCGTGTCGGCTGGCTCGGGCGCTCCATGGGCGGCGCCGTCACGCTGACCGCGCTGGCCGCCAAGCCGGGCCTGGTCGACGCTGCGGTCGTGTACGCCTCGACGAGTTCGCTGGCCGCGGACAACTGGCGGCAGTTCTCCAGCGACGCCGAGGACCAGGCGACCAACCGGCGGATCGAGCGAACCTACGGTCTGCCCAACGAGAACCCGCGCTTCTGGCGCGGGGCCTCGGCTCGCCCTTATTTCGGTCGGATCACCGAGCCCGTGCTGTTCCAACACGGCAACCAGGACGACACCTGCCCGATCTCGTGGACCCGGGAGAGCATCCGGGCGCTGCGAGCAGCCGGCAAGGACGTGAGCTACTACTTCTACCCACAAGAGGGACACACCTTCGAGGAGGAGTTCTCAAGGTCGATCCGGCGGACCCGGGCGTTCTTCGACCGCGAACTCAGCTGAGGTCGTTGAGGTGCACCCGGCCACCGGGCCGAACCCACGGTGTATACCCGTGGCATGACCTCCGATCATGGTTCCTCGACCGAACCCACCGAGTCCGCGACCGAATCCAGCGAGTCCGCGGCCGACACGTCCACCGCCGACGGTCCCACCGACAGTTCCACTGATGAGCCGATCGCCAGTCCCGACGACGTCCCGGTGGACACCGAGCCGTTGGAGCGGTCACAGCGGGCCATCGACGAGGCGCGGGACGCCGCCCGCGAGGCGCTGAACGAACCCACCGCCGAAGACGATGAAGTGGACTTCAGCGCGTTCGAGCAGAACACCGGTGCCGACGCCGAGGACAACCCGACGCCGCGTCCGAACTGACTGCAGCGCTAGTGCTCGGCCCCCTGCGGGTGGGTCGCCTCGGTCTTCTGCATGAAGAAAGCGAGCACGATCCCCACCGCGGCGATCCCGGCGGCGACCAGGAATGCCGTCTGCAGCCCAGCCAGTTCCGCCGCCTGCGCGGGGAACCCGGCCGCCTCAAGGGTCGCACTCCGGGCCGCCAGGATGGCGACCAGGAGCGCGGTTCCCGCCGCCCCCGCCACCTGCTGGAAGGTCGTCAGGATCGCGCTGCCGTGGGAGTACAACGACGGCGGCAGCGGATTCAAGCCGGTGGTGAAGGACGGGGTCAACAAGAAGGCCAGACCGGCCGAGAACAGCAGGTGCAGGCCTAACAGCATGATCACCGACGTGTCGATCTCGGCTCGGCTGAATCCGAGCGTGGACAGCACCAGGGCCGTCGCCCCCGGCACGGTGAGCACCCTCGGTCCGAACCGGTCGAACAGCCGGCCGACGACCGGCCCGAGCAGCCCCATCAGCAGCCCGCCGGGCAGCAGGAGGAGGCCCGTCTGGAGGGAACCCAGTCCGCGAACATTCTGCAGATAGAGGGGCAGCAGGATGATCAAGCTGAACAGGGCCATCATGGCGATGCACAGCAGGGCTGTGCTGAGCCGGAACATGGGGTATCGGAAGGCACGCAGGTCCAGCAGCGGACCCGGTCCGGACTCCAGCCTCTTCTGCCGGACCAGGAAGATCATCAGGCAGGAGAGACCGACCACCAGAGCGGCCGGGGCCAGCCAGGGTGTGCTGCCCCCCTGCTCGCCGAGGCGGCTCAGCCCGAACACGACGCCACCGAAGGCCGGCACGGTCAGTAGCACCGAGATGACGTCGATCCGCTGGTGGCCACGCTCGCCGACGTTCTGCAGGGTCCGCAGTCCCACCACCAGGGCCAGGACCGCGATGGGGAAGACCAGTCCGAACATGTATCGCCAGGACAGGTACTGCAGGATCACCCCGGAGATGGTCGGGCCGATCGCCGGGGCGACGGAGATGACGATGCTGACGTTGCCCATCACAACCCCGCGCCGCTCGACCGGCACCAGGGTCAGGATCGTGGTCATCAGCAACGGCAACATGACGGCCGTGCCCGACGCCTGCACGATCCGGGCCAGCAGCAGGATCCAGTAGCCCGGTGCGAGAGTCGCCAACAGCGTCCCGGCGCAGAAGAGGCTCATCGCCGTTGCGTACACGACCCGCGTCGAGAGCCGCTGCAGCAGGAAACCTGTGGTCGGGATGACCACGGCCATGGTGAGCATGAACGCCGTGGTGAGCCATTGCCCGAGTGTCGCGCCGACCCCGAGGTCGCCCATCAGGCGGGGCAGCGCAACACCCATGATGGTCTCGTTCAAGATCATCACGAAGGTCGCGACCAGCAGCGTGGCGATGACGACGCGATCGCGACCACGGGTGCTGATGTCGAGCCCGGCTGATGCCGTTGCCGTCATGGGGTGCTGTCCTCCAAGTCAGACGAGCTCTGAGCGCAGGGGCCCGACGAGCACGGTCAGGCTACGGGAGCCCAGCGACTCACGGAACCGGATTTGGCGTCGTTCGATTCGGGACCGTTCGCAGGTAGTTTAGAGGCCCCGACTCGAACCGGAGCCATGAGCGAACAGCACCCGTCCGGCCCGCATCCCGGCCCGGTTCCCCGCCCCGATCCCCGCCCCGATCCCCGTGCCCTTTCCCTGAGCCTGCCCGGCCCAGGTCAGCCGGTCCCAGGCGGCCCGGTCGGGCCCCTCCCCGCCGTGCCCCCTTCGGGCTACCCCAACCGGTACCCGGCCCCACGGCCGGATCCGCTTCCCGCGCCCGGCACGGAGTACGCCCAGTTCCTGCGTACCCGCCGGAATCGTTGGTGGAAGGGGCTAGTGGTCATCGTCCTGCTGATGGTCGGCTACCTCGTGGTCAGCTTCGTGACCGGCCTGGGCGCGATCGGGCTCGATCTCGCCACCGGACGCATCGACCAGGAGTCGCTGCTGCAGGGCCGGGTCACCATCACCCCGGCCTTGCTACTGTCCATCAACCTGAGCGCGGCGATCATGATCCCGCTCTCGATGCTGCTCCAGTGGGGGTTCTACGGTCAGCCCGTCCGCTGGATCCATTCCGTCCGCGGTCACCTGCGCTGGGATCTGTTGGGCCGGGTGGCGCTGATCATCGTCCCGATCTGGGTGGTGTACGTCGCCTTGTCCATCTTCGTCTTCCCCGCTCCCCCCTCGGGCGCGTTCACGGCCGAGTCGGTGGCGTTGCTCGCCGTCGTGCTCCTGACCACCCCCCTGCAGGCAGCGGGTGAGGAGTACGGCGCTCGAGGATTGATCACCCGGGCGGCCGGCTCCTGGTCGGCGGATGTCCGGCTGTCGCTCGTGATCAGCACGGTGGTCTCGGCGGTGATCTTCACGCTGGCGCACGGTGCGGCGGACTTCTGGCTGATCGCGTACTACTTCCTGTTCGGGGTCTCGATGTCGGTCGTCGTCTGGCGCACCGGAGGCTTGGAGGCTGCGGTCCTCATCCACACCGTCAACAACGTGTTCCTGTTCGTGGTGGCCATCGGCTCCGGTCAGGATCTCGGCGCCGGTTTGGACCGCAGCGCGGGGACGGGAGGCACGTTCATGTTGATCCCGATGTTGCTGCTGGTGATCATCGCGGGCGTGCTGTGGAGGTGGTCGGACCGAAACGCCGTCGATCGGACGTACGCCCCGGTGCCGGCGGCGCCGGGGAATCCGGAGGGCGCCGCACTCCCGTGGACGTCGGTGCCGTCGCCCCCCGCGCGGGTCGACCAACCGACCATCAGGGAATGATCAGGGAACGAAATCGAGGAACAACCGGGCTCCTGGACCGCCGTGGCCCGCCACCGCCGGATAGCGTGATCCGGTCATGTTCGAACCGCTGCCCCAGGAGCCCGAACACGCCGACCGACGTCTCCGAAGACTCGCGTCGGCGGACACGGTTGCGGAGACGGCCAAGCGCGCGGTGGGTGTGGCCTTCGTCAGCAGCGGTTTCGGCTTCTCCAGTTGGGCCTCGCGCATTCCCGCTATCCGTGATCAATTGCAGGCCAGTCCATCGACGCTCGGTTTGATCCTCCTCGGCGGCGGTGTCGGTGCGGTGATCGCGGTCCCACTCGGGGGGGTCGTGGTCGCCAAGCTCGGGGCGGCCCGGACCGTGGCGGTGATGTCGATCTGCTTGGCGGTCGGGTTGGCGGTCGTCGCGGTGGGCTCGATCATCGGGATCGGCCCCACGATCGCCGGACTGGCACTGGTCGGCTTCGGCAACGGAATCTGGAACGTCGCCATGAACGTCGAGGGCGCCGCCGTCGAACAACGCCTGCGGCGGGCGATCATGCCGAAGTTCCACGCGGGCTTCAGCGTGGGAACGGTCGGTGGGGCTGCGCTCGGGGCGGTCATGGTTGCTTTCGGCGTTCCCGTCACCGCGCATCTGCTGGGTGTCGCGGTGTTGTTCGGCGCGGTGGTTCCGCTCGCGTCGAAACGGTTCCTGCCCGTCTCGGCCGAGGCCGAGAGCCATGCCGCCGGCCCGACAGCCGACCGGCCCCGGAATCCGCTGCGGGCCTGGACCGAACCCCGGACGCTGCTGCTCGGTCTCTTCGTACTCTGTCTGGCCTTCACCGAGGGCACCGGCAACGACTGGCTGGCCATCGCCATGATCGACGGCCACGGCGCGCCGGCGGCGCTCGGCTCCCTGACGCTGGCCATCTTCTTGGCCTCGATGACCGCCGGACGGTGGTTCGGACCTTCGCTGATCGATCGGTACGGGCGGGTGCTGGTGCTGCGGATCTGCTGCCTGGTCGCACTGGGCGGGTTGATCCTGGTCGTCTACAGCCAGGTGCTGGCGCTCGCGGTGGTCGGCGCCGTGCTGCTCGGACTGGGCGCGTCGCTGGGCTTCCCGGTGGGCTTGAGCGCGGCCGGGGACGACCCGCTCTACGCCGCCGGGCGGGTCAGTGTGGTCGCCTCGATCGGCTACTCCGCGTTCCTCCTCGGCCCGCCCCTGATCGGCCTGCTCGGCGACCGGATCGGGGTGCTCCGGGCCCTGACCGTGACCGGGGTGCTGCTGCTGCTCGCCGCCCTGCTGGCGGGCATCACCAAGCCGGTCACCACCAGCGCTCCGACCGACTCGCCGCCCGAGGCGCCGAAGACGTGACGGGTGGGCGAGTTCAGGTCTGGCTTTGAGTGTCGACCGAGCCCGCCCAGGATCCGGCGGGCCCGTGCTGGCGGCCCTCCAACTTGATCACGTGCATGACGGCGTTGATCAAGGCCAGGTGGGTGAAGGCCTGCGGGAAGTTGCCGAGCTGTTCGCCGGTGTGCGGGTCGATCTCCTCCCCGTACAGCTCCAGCGAACCGGCGAACGACAGCAGCTTGGCGCACAGTTTGCGGGCCTTGTTGTACTCGCCGATCTCGCACAGCGCCGACACCAGCCAGAACGAGCAGATGGTGAAGCTGCCTTCCTCTCCGCTGAAGCCGTCGTCGGTCTCCTCCACCTTGTAGCGCAGCACCAGGCCGTGGATCGTGAGTTCCTCGTGGATGGCCAACACCGTGGCCTTGATCCGCTCGTCGTCGGCCGGCAGGAAGCGCACCAACGGCGCCAGCAGCAGCGAGGCGTCCAGGGCCTCACTGCCGTAGTACTGGGTGAACACGCCGCGCTTGTCGACGCCGTTGGCCAGGATGTCTTCCTTGATCTCCTGGGCGGCCAGCTCCCACTCGCTGGCTTTGCCGTCCTCGCCGGCCACCCGGGCCAGCTTGGCGCCGCGATCGACCGCGACCCAGCACATGATCTTCGAGGAGGTGAAGTGCTTGAGCTCGCCCCGTACCTCCCAGATCCCGGCGTCGGGTTCCCGCCACTGCTTGAGCGCCTGGGTGACCTGCTTCTCCAAGATCGGCCAGACCCGGCTGTCGAGATGATCAGCTGCCTTGGCGTGCAGGTAGACCGAATCGAGCAACGCCCCCCAGACGTCGTGTTGCTGCTGGCTGTAGGCCGCGTTGCCGATCCGCACCGGCCGGGAATTCGCGTAGCCGGGCAGATGATCGAGCTCGAACTCCTCGAGTTCGCGCTCGCCGCCGATGCCGTACATGATCTGGATCTGGTCGTCGCGTTCGGCGACGTCGGCGATGAAGGCGAAGAAATCGAGCGCCTCCCAGTCGAAGCCCAACGAGTACAAGCCCCAGAGCGCGAACGTCGCGTCGCGGATCCAGGTGTAGCGGTAGTCGTAGTTGCGCTCGCCTCCCGGGGTCTCCGGCAGCGAGGTGGTGCCGGCCGCCGCGATGGCTCCGGTCGGGGCGTAGGTGAGGCCCTTCAGGGTCAGCGCGCTGCGCTGGAGGAACACCCGCCAGGGGTGATCGGGGAACTTGCCCCGGGCGAGCCAATGCTGCCAGTGGTGGGCGGTCCAGACCTGCTTGTTGTACGCCTCCTCGTAGCTGAGCGGCGGCGGCGCTCCGCCCCACGACAGGGCGATGTAGCGGGTGTCCCCCTGCCGGAGCAGGGTGCGGGCACTGGCCTGGCCGCCCTCGAAGCCGAGCCGAAGATCACTGGTCAAGGTGAGCTCGACGTCGGAGCCCTGGCCTTGCGCGAGGGCCTGGTGATAGCCCTGATCGGTGTAGGTCCAGCGCACGTGCGTGCGCCCGTAGTCGAGCACCGGCTCGCAGTCGACCACCACCTGCACCTCGCCGGACACGCAGCGCACCGTCCGCAGGAAGATGTGCTCGGCCGCGTAGTCGTTCGGTGTGCGCCGGTGGTTGCGGGAGCGGGAGTTGTCATCGTGGTGCCACGGACCCATCAGCAAGGCATCGCGAACGACGATCCAGCCGGTCGGCGTGCCCCAGCTGGTTTCGATGATCATCGTGCCGGGGATGTATCGGGTGTCCACGGGCACGTCGACGTCGGTCGGCGAGATCCGGAACGACCCGGCGTGGCGACCCAGCAGACCACCGAAGACGCTCGGCGAGTCGAACCGGGGAATGCACATCCAGTCCACCGAACCGCTCGGGGCCAACAGGGCCAAGACCTCCCCGTCGCTCAGGAAGCCGTACTCCCCGATGGGCACCGAACGGGCATGGGCGGAGGAGGTCGCGTACTGGTGGTTGATCGCTTTGCTGCTGGGCATGGCATGAGCATTATGGGCAGGCGAGAGTCTGGCAAGTGGTGACCCGGATGGGCGACGCAGTGTTGCCCTACTCGGCCCCGCGAGCGCCGCGCGATCCTAAGAATGGAGCATCAGCGGAACCCTCCGATGGACCGTGACACCATAGGGGCGACAGTTTGGCCAGATTTGCCTGGGCACCCGGGATCGGAGTCCCTGGGGAAGGGACTCGTATGGGCGGCAACGCTAGCTTTCGGCAGCACAACACCTGCGTGCTTTCGGTGGGCGCCGTGGAGGCGCCGACCATCATGTCCTCGGCGGCGTTCGACGAACGATTGCAGCACACCTACGATCGCGTAGGACTGCAGCCCGGCATGCTGGAGAAGCTGGCCGGGGTCAAGGAGCGGCGCTGGTGGCCGGCGGACGTGAGTTTCGCCGACGCGGCCGCGCCCGGCATGCTGGAGAAGCTGGCCGGGGTCAAGGAGCGGCGCTGGTGGCCCGCGGACGTGAGCTTCGCCGACGCGGCCGCCATGGCCGGCGCGAAGGCGCTGGCCGAGGCCGGCATCACCCCCGCCCAGATCGGGGTGATGATCAACACGTCGGTCTGCCGAGAGCACCTGGAGCCGTCGACCGCGGTCGTGGTGCACCATCAGCTCGGGCTGCCGACCAGCTGTATGAACTTCGATCTGGCCAACGCCTGCCTCGGCTTCGTCAACGGCATCCAGCTGGCCGGCACCATGATCGACTCCGGTCAGGCGGACTACGCCCTGCTCGTGGACGCCGAAGGGATTGCGGCACGACCCAGGAAGCCACGCTGCAACGGCTGGCCGCCGACGACGCCACCGCCGACGACGTCCGCTCCCAATTCGCCACGCTGACTCTCGGTTCCGGTTCGGCGGCCATGGTGCTCGGCCGGGCCGACCGGCATCCGGAGGGCCACCGGATCATCGGCGGCGTCAGCCGGGCCGGCACCGAGCATCACGACCTCTGCGTCGGCGACCTGAGCGAGATGCGCACCGACAGCAAGCGGCTGTTCGAGGCCGGCATCGCGCTCGCCCTGGACACCTGGAACGACGCCAAGGACGAGTTCGAGCTGGGACGGCGTGGACTGGTTCGTGGCGCACCAGACCTCCCTGGCCCATATCGGGGCCATGGCCTCCGCGCTCGGGGTGGACGCCTCGCGCTTCCCGGTGACGCTGCCCCACTACGGCAACATGGGCCCGGCCGCGGTCCCGTTCACCCTGGCCCGGCACGTGGACAACCTGCGGTCGAAGGAACGGGTGCTGCTGCTCGGCATCGGGTCGGGCCTCAACACCTCGTACGTCGAGATCGTCTGGTGAGGTGAGGACGCCCGAGCAGCGAACGACCCCCGAAGGGCCTGCCGGGACTGGACGACCGTTGGTCGCGACAGGTCTGGGTGCCCGACGCCGACGGCGTCCGCCGACGCTGGCACCTGCTGGACAACGGCGTCGCCACCCACCGTCGGGACGATGCTCTGCCTGCACGGCAACCCGACCTGGTCGTATCTGTGGCGGCGGTTCCTGGCCGCCGCACCACCCGGCTGGCGGGTGGTCGCCCCGGACCAACTCGGCATGGGCTGGTCGGAGCGGCCGACTGCTCCGCGCCGGATGGCCGACCGGATCGAGGACCTGAACCGGCTGACCGAGGCGCTGGAGATCACCGGTCCGGTCGTGGTCGTCGCCCACGACTGGGGTGGCCCGATCGCGCTGGGCTGGGCGCTGGGGCATCTCGATCAGCTGGCCGGCGTGGTGCTCACCAACACCGGCGTGGCGCTGCCCGAGCGGCGAACGGGACGCAGCACGGCGCCGGGTCTGATCCGGCTGGCCCGTTCGGCGGCGCTCCGGCAGACCGTGTGCGTCAGCACCCCGGCCTTCGTCCGCGGCACCACGGCCCTGTCCCGACCCGCCCTGCCCGACGAGGTGCGGGCGGCGCTCGCCTCGCCGTACGGAACGGCCGATCGGCGACGGTCGATCGGCGACTTCGTGGCCGACATCCCGCTCGAGCCCGATCACCCCAGCCGAGTCGCGCTGGACCGGGTCGCGGGCGGGCTGGCCGAACTGCGCGAGGTGCCGAGTCTTGTTGCTCTGGGGCCCCGGGGACCCGGTCTTCTCCGAGGCGCTATCTGAACGATCTGTCCCGGCGGTTGCCCCACGCCTCCATCCAGCGGTACGCCGCAGGCCTCGCATCTGGTCACCGAGGACGCTCCGGAAACGGCCGAGCACGCGTGGCGCTGGGTCGGGGATCAGGTGCGGATCGCGAGCGGCGGTCCACCGCCGACCGCGCGGAACCCCTGGAGTCCGCGACGGTCGACGACACCGCCGAACCCTTCTGGGCCGCACTCAGCGCCCGGGCCGGCGACCGATCGGTGGCCGCCGTGGAGATCTCCGCGCAGGGGACGCTGGTCACCTCGTTCGCCGAACTCGAGCAGCGGGTGGCCGACCTGGCCGTCGGTCTGGCCGAGGCCGGCGTCCGACCGGGGCGAGCGCGTGGCCCTGCTCGTCCGGCCGGGACTCGACCTGACGGCCGCGGTGTACGCCTGCTGGCGGGCCGGTGCGGCCATCGTCCTCGCCGACGCCGGACTGGGGGTGCGCAATCTGGGGGCGGCGTTGCGCAGCGCCGACCCGGACCACCTCATCGCCATCCCCGCCGGCTTGATCGCCGTCGCCGCCCTCCGGGTGCCGGGGCAGCGGATCCTGGCCGGCTCGATGCCGGCCGCGGCGCGGCGATCGCTGGGGGTCGAGCACTCGCTGGACGAGTTGGCCGCCCGTGGCGCGGCCCTTCGACAGGCTCAGGGCACGAGCGACAGGCTCAGGGCGCGACGTCGACAGGCTCAGGGCACGAACGGCGAGGCGGCCGTGCTCTTCACCTCGGGGGCGACCGGGCCGGCCAAGGGGGTCGTCTACCGGCACGATCAGCTGAGGGCCCAGCTCGAGCTGGTCCGCGCGGTGATGCGGATCGGCCCGGACGACCGGCTGGTCGCCGCCTTCGCCCCGTTCGCGCTGTACGGTCCGGCGCTGGGCATCGCGGCGGCCGTACCGGACATGGACGTGACCCGGCCCGCCACCCTGACCGCTTCGGCGCTCGCGGAGGCGGTCCTCGCCGTCGAGGCGACGGTGATCTTCGCCTCGCCGGCCGCCTTGCGCAACGTCGCGGAGACCGCGGACGAGCTGACCGCCGAGCAGCGGTCGGCCCTGGCGGCGGTGCGGACCGTCCTGTCGGCCGGCGCGCCCGGTCCCGCTGTCGCTGCTGCGCCGGGTGCAGGAGCTGATGCCGGCCGCGGAACTGCACACCCCGTACGGCATGACCGAGGTGCTGCCCGGTGACCGACGTGTCACTGGCCCAGATCGAAGCCGCCGGGACCCGGGAACGGGGTATGCGTCGGACGGCCGGTGCCGGGCGTGCGGATCCGGATCGCCGCGCTCGACGCCTCCGGCCGGGCCAACGGCCCGCTAGCGTGACGTGGTCGCCGAGACCGGCGAGATCTGCGTCGCCGCGGCCCACGTCAAGGACCGCTACGACCGGCTGTGGGCCACCGAACGAGCAGAGTTCGCGAGACCCCGGCTGGCACCGCACCGGCGACGTCGGGCACCTCGATCCGGACGGCCGGCTGTGGGTGGAGGGCCGGCTGGTGCACGTGATCACCACGGCCGACCGGCCCGCTCACCCCGGTCGGCCTCGAGCAGCGCGTCGAGGCGCTGCCCGGCGTGCGCGCGGCGGCCGCGGTCGGCGTCGGCCCCGCCGGAACCCAGCAGTTGATCATGGTCGTGGTGCCGGAGCAGGGTGCGGACCGGCGGGCCGCGGACCGCTGGCCGACCCGGACCTGGCGGCCGACGTCCGCGCGGCCCTGACCGTGCCGGTGGCGGCGGTGCTGATGATCAAGGCCCTTCCGGTCGACATCCGGCACGCCTCCAAGGTCGACCGGATCCGGTTGGGCCGCTGGGCCGAACGGCTGCTGAGCGGCCGCCGGGCGAGACGTCCGTGAAGGTCCTGGTCACCGGGGCGAGCGGGATGCTCGGGGCGGGCCTGGCCCGTGCGCTGGCCGCGCGCGGGGACGCGGTGACGGTGCTGCAGCGCCGACCGGCCGGACTCGGCCTGCCCGAGGTGCTGGCCGACGTCGCCGACGGTTCGGCCGTCCGCGCCGCAGTCGCCGGTCACGAGGCGGTCGTACACCTGGCCGCGAAGGTCAACGTGACCGGGCCGTGGTCGGAGTACGAGAGCGCCAACGTCGCCGGCACCCGCTCGATCGTCGACGCGTGCCGGTCCGTCGGCGTCCGGCGCCTGGTGCACGTGTCCTCGCCGTCGGTCGCTCACGCGGGTTCCTCGCTTGTTCGGGGTCGGCGCGGAGCCGGCGGATCCGCGCACGGCGCGCGGACCGTACGCCCGGAGCAAGGCCATCGCCGAGCTGATCGCCCTGGCCGCCGACGATGATCAGTTGGCGGTGCTGGCGATCCGTCCCCATCTGGTCTGGGGCCCGGGCGACACCCAGCTGGTGGCCCGGATCGTCGAGCGGGCCCGCCGGGGTCGGTCTGCCGCTGGTCGGATCGGGGGCGGCCCTGGTCGACAGCACCTACGTGACGAACGCGGTCGACGCCCTGGTCGGCCGCCCTCGACGCTGCGCCGACGGTCCACGAGGTCGCGCCCTGGTGGTCAGCAACGGCGAACCCCGGCCGATCGCCGAGATCCTGGGCGGCATCTGTGCCGCCGCCGGAGCTCCGCGCCCTCCCCGGCGGCAGTGCCGGTGCGGTTGGCGGCGGCGGTCGGGCGGCGCGGCGGAAGCCGGCTGGGCCCTCCGGCGCCGGCTGCTGGCGACGAGCCGACGCAGAGCGACCCGCCGATGACCCGCTTCGTGGTCGAGCAGCTCGCCACCGCCCACTGGTTCGATCAGCGCGAGACCCGGCGACTGCTCGGATGGCGAACCGCGGATCAGCTTCGACGAGGGGCTGGCCGAACTCGCCCGTTGGTTCCGCGAGCAACACAGCCCGTAGCGCCGGTTCGGACCTACACGAGAGGTGGGCCGGACGCTAGCGTTCAGTTAGCTGATCCAAGTAACTGAAGGAGGCCCGGTGGATCCCGTCGAACTCGTCTTGATCTTGGCCCTGGTCTGCTACTCGATCTACCGGCAGACCCAGAAGAGCGAGGTGGTGGGCAACTCCCGCTTCAAGCTGGCGATCATCTACGCCGTCGTCGGGCTGCTGGTCGGCGGCTTCCGACCGCCGATCGGCTTCTGGCCGATCCTGGTGCTGGTGATCAGCTTGGCGTTGAGCGTGGTGGTCGGCTGGCTCCGCGGGCGGCACGCGAAGGTCTGGGCCGAAGGCGGCCGGGTCTACTCCCGCGGCACTCCGTTGACCATCGGCTTGTTCATCGGCCTGGTCGTGATGAAGTTCGCGATCGGCACCATCGTCTACCTCCGCGGCATCCACGAGGACGCCGGCGTGGGCGAGATCATGATCATGATCGCGATCATGATCGCCTTCTACGCCGAGGTGGTGTGGCGCCGGGCGAAGCCGCTCGGGTGCGCGCGGCTCGCGAACCGAGGAGGAGGTCGCGCCCTCGGTCTGATGACCGGCCGACCTCGCTCTCGCGCGCGGACGTCTTCACCAGCCCAACGGCTCCCGGTCGCGGAAGAAACCTCCGCGGGGACCGTCGTCGGGCAGGGTGGCCGCCCAGACCACACCGGCGGCACTGTCGGCGACCGGGCGGGCGCCCATAGCCTCGGCGCCCGGATACGTCGCGGTCAGACCGGGACACACGGCGTTGACGATGACCGGGGTTCCGGCCAGCTCGGCGGCCAACGTGCTGGTCAACGCGTTGAGGGCGGCCTTGCTGACGCCGTACGTCGCGGCCGCCCCGCGACGAGCGGCCAAGCCGAACCCGCGGTCCGCGTGCGACCCCGCTCCGCTGCTGATGTTGACGATCCGCGGGTGGGCGCTCATCCGGAGCAGGGGCAGGAAGGCCTGCGTCATCCGCCAGCTGCCGTACAGATTCACCTGCATCACCCGATCCGCGGCCTCCAGATCCGCGCTGCTGGCCAGCTCCGACCAGTCGACGTACCCGGCCGCGTTGTTGATCAAGATGTCCAGCCGGCCGGGATTCTCGGCCCACGATTCGGTGGCTCGGCGGACCGAGTCCGGCTCGCCCACGTCCAATCCCACCGTCAGCGCCGATACTCCGTCCAGCCCCTTCGCGGCCGCGGCCGCGGCGGCGGGATCGCGAGCAGCGATCACGACGTCCACGCCCGTGGTCGCCAGCTGGCGGGCGACTTCGAGTCCGAGCCCGTGGGCCGCTCCCGTGATCAAAGCCACCGTCATCGCAGCGCCTCCCGATTTGTGACGGATCTGTCCGTATCATCAATCAGATGGAGGCCGAACGCAAGAGCCGTCGCACCCGGGACGAGCGAGCCGCCCTGATCCTCGACACCGCGGCCCGACTCTTCTACGCCCGGGGTGTGCACGAAGTGGGCATGGACAGCCTGATCGCGGAGACGGGACTGGGGAAGGCGACGGTCTACCGGCTGTACGCAAGCAAGGCCGATCTCATCGGCGCCTATCTCGGCCGGCTGAGCCGGGAGATCCTGGAGGCGATCGACGGCGACCTCGCGACCGGCGATCCCGCCGAGGCGATCAACCGGGTGCTGGACGCCATCGAGGCCGACATCTCCCGCGACGGCTTCCGAGGGTGCCCCTTCAACAACGCCAGCATCGAGTTCGCCGACCCCGACCATCCCGCGCGCCGAGCGGCCCGGGACTACCGGCGGGCGCTGGCGGACCGGCTGCAGTCCGCGTCGGTCGAGTTGACCGGGGACCGCGATGACGGTCGCCGACTGGGATCGGAACTAGCCGCGCTCGTGGACGGCGCCTACACCAGTGCGGCCCATCTCGGCCCGGACGGCCCCGCCCGCGACGGTTTGCGCCTCGCCAGGAGGCTGGTGCGCGACCCCAAGCTCAGGAGCCGTCCCGGTCGGCGAGGTACTGCTTGACCAGACGCTTCGGCGCCCGCGCCAGCCAGGCGTCGACGACGATCTCTTCGAGCCGGGCGGGCGCCACCCGGTCGAGCAGCACCAGCACCGCCGGGTAGCCGTCGAAGTGCGGGGTCGTGAACAGCGCGTCGGTGTCGGCGGCCAGGACGGCCTCCTTCTCACCGAGGTCCTCGACGTACGCCCCGAGGATCGGGCCGTCGGGCGGGGCATCGTCCCCCAGCGCCTTCAGGTCGGACTTGCCGAGCGGGCGTTCCCAGACGAACGCCTTGCCCTTCACCATCCACGCGGTGTTCCCGTACGAAGTGGACTCCGCCGTCTCCGGCAGCCCCAGCGCCAACCGCGCCACATCGTCCCAGGTGGCCATGCCGGCAGCGTAGAGCTTGCCTCACGTCAGGCGCGGCCGACCAACTCCAGGGCCCGGGCGAAGGCGCGATCCCAGTCGGCCAGGAACCGCGGCAGGCCGTACCGCTCCAGGGCGGCCTCCCGGGCCACCAGACCGCGCCGGGCCGCCTCGGCCGGGTCGTCGAGCAGCAACTGCGCCGTCTGCCGCAGCTCGGCGACATCGGCGGACAGCGCGCCGGCATCGGGTGGCACCGCGCGGGAGGCTTCGGTCGCGTCCAGCACCAGCACCGGCAGACCGAGCATCATGGCCTGGATCAGCGACAGCCCGAGCGACGTCCACCGGTTCAGATGCAGGTAGGCCCGGCGCGCGGCCAGGGCGGCGATACAGTTCGCCGGGGCTGAGGTTGCCGGCGTACGCCAGCTCCGGGACAGACCCGCCGAGCCGGTCGGGCAGCCGGTCGGCATCGATGCCGAATGCGTCGACCGGAAACTCCCCGAAGGTCGCGGAGCAGATCGGTACCCGTGGTCCGCCAGCGCCGGACCGGTTCGTTGACCACGAAGGCCAGTGCGCGGCGCTCGCCGGTGTAGCGCAGCCCCGGATCGGCGATCCCGTGCTCGACGATCATGGTCGGGGCCGACCGGCAGTCCCAGAACACGCGCGTTGAAGTGCGTGACGTGGACGATCAGCACGTCCGCGCGGTCGGCGAACGGATGCACGGAGTGCGGCACGTCGGCCTTCGGAGTGTTGTGCTCGAGGAAGATGGCCGGCAGGTCGCGACCGGGTCGGCGTCCGGTCAGCTGCTCGAACACGCGACGTCCTCGAGGCGCTGCAGCACGACCAGGTCCGGCGGGTCGTCCCGCAGCCGTTCGGGCGGTCGACCTCACGGGCGTTCGGCGGTCGCCCCAGCCCCGAGCCGGGCCAAGCCACCCCGCCCGTCGGCGTCAGGCGGCGGGAACCAGTACTCGTGTCGACCGGCGATGAACGAGTCGGTGTAGCCGCCGTGTACGTCGCCGAGCAGGATCCGCATCCGGCCGTCAGGCCCGGACGGCGACGGCACCGCACGGCCGCTCGAGCCGGAGCCGGCAGGCGGCGAGAACCTCCGCCACCTGGATCTGCAGCAGGCCGCGGATCCGGTGTCGAGCGCGTGCGGATCGCCGGTCCCGCCCCGCCACAGCACCCGGTGCGGGCCGGTCGGCGGCGGGCCCCAGCGGGCCGGCGACGTCGGGCCGAACAGCAGCACCGACGGCGTGGCGATACGCGCTGGCCAGGTGGGCGACACCGGTGTCGCCGCACAGCACGAGCCGGGCGTCGGCGACCAGAGCCGCAAGCCGGTCAGGTCGAGGTCGCCGGCCAGCAGCTGGTCGGCGGCAGACCCGCCGCCTCGACCACGGCGGCCGCCAGCGGCCGCTCGCCGTCGTTCCCGGTCACGACCACCTGCTCACCGTCGCCGGCCAGGGTCCGGGCCACCGCGGCGAAACGCTCGCACCGGCCACCGACGCGCCGGCGCCGAGGCCCCGGGGTGGACCACCACGGCCGCGCCGAGCCGGTGAGGCCGGCGCGGTCGGGCGACGCAGCCGGAGTCGTTCGGGTCGGCCGGGATCCCGGCGCAGCGCGAGCAGCCGGCACCAGCGCAGCGACCTCGTGCTGATCGTCGCCGCCACGCCGGTCCGGCGATCCGTGGGATGCTGCGGGTGGGCGTGGGTGATCAGCTCGCGCGGCCCCGGTCCGCGAGCAGGTCCGCGATGCTCTGCGGACCGCGGCCGTGCAGGTTGACGGCCAGGTCCGGCGGCCGGGCTCGGCCAGACCCAGCGCGCCGAGACCCGGCGACCGGCAGCAGCCGGTCGATCCGCCGAGTCCAGGTCGAGCAGCGGCGCGCAGGCCCGCCGGCGCCGCCAGCGTGATGCTCGCCTCCGGATGGGCCCGCCGCAAGCGCCCGGTAGGCCGGCACCGCGGTGAGGAAGTCGCCGAGGCCCAGCGCCCGCAGGACGAGGATCTCGCGCCGGCTCAGGGCCAGGAGCTCTCGGTCGAGCAGCAGACGACCAGCTCCCGGATCTCACAGCCGGGCGGCTGGCGCGAGGGCGAAGACCACCGAGGCCGCCACGTCGGCCGGCGCGTTCAGCTTGGCGTCGGCCGGCGGCTTGTACTGCTCGGTCCGGCCGTCGAAGAAGGGGGTGTGCATGCCGCCGGGGATGAGCAGGGTGACCCCGACCTCCCCGGCGGTCTCGGCCGCCAGCGCGCGGGTGAAGCCGACGACCCCGAACTTCGAGGCGCAGTACGCGGTGGCGTCGCCCACGGCCTTGATGCCCAGCGTGGACGCACAGGTGACCACCCGGCCGTGAGCTGCGCCTCAGGTGCGGCAGCGCGGCCCGGACGACGGCGGCCGTGCCGATCAGGTTGACCAGGATCACCCGCTCCCAGTCGGCCGTCGGAGACCCCGTCGAGCGGTCCGCACGAGTCGATCCCGGCGGCGGTGAACACGCCGTCGAGGCGTCCGCCGTTGGCGGCCACGATGCTCGGCGACGGCCGCCTCCGCCGCCGCCGAGTCGGCCAGGTCGACCTGCTGGTACGGCACGTCGTCGTCGGCCGGGGCCATCCGGTCCAGCACCAAGGGCGTGCCGCCGGCGGCCTGGACGGCGGCCACGGTGGCGGCGCCGAGCCCGGACGCGCCGCCGGTGACGAGGATGGTGCCGAGCGTGGCGCGCGGGGCGAGCGGCTCATCGGGCGCGACGGACGCCTCCGGATCGGTGAGCGTCGGGGCAGGCAGGGTGGTGGTCACGAAACCTCCAGGGAGACGGGATCAGGGTGGTCAGGGGAGGACGAACGAGCGGCGCCGTACGGACCAGGGACGTGGTCGAATAGCCGGACGACCACCGGCAGCAGCACCACTCGACCGCCGTGCCGCTCAACGCACTCGGCCTCCGGGCATCGGCCGGTCGGCGTAGTCGGCGCCCTTGACCCAGACCTCGGGTCGGAGCTCGATCCAGGACGGCGGCCGGGGTGTCCTCGTCGAAGATCGAGCACCGCGTCCACGGCGCGCCAGGGCGGCCAGCACCCGAGCCCGATCGACCTGCCCGACCAGCGGCCGGTCCGGCGCCCTTGGCCCGCCTGACGGAGGCGTCGGAGTTGAGGCAGACGACCAGCGCGTCGCCGTGGGCCCGGGCCGCCTCGAGCAGTTCGACGTGCCCGCGATGGAGCAGATCGAAGCAGCCTCCGGTCGCCACCAGGCGCCCCGCCGGCCCGCTTGACCCGGTCGCGAGCGCGTAGGCGAGCGTCTCGTCCGTCCTCGGACTGCCCGAGGCCGCCTCGACCGGATCGTCACCGGCGAGCCTCGGGCACCGGCGTGGACACGGTCGCGGCCGCCCCGGCCCGGACGAACTCGGTGGCCGAGGCGACCGCCGCTCGGATGGCCGTCAGCGGTGTCGCGCGCCGGCCAGCAGGCGCGACGGCGGCGGCGGCCGCGAACTGGTCGCCGGCGCCGCAGGTGTCGAGCCGCTCACCGGATCCCGTCGGGCGACCGGAGCCGGAAGGGTCGGCCGGGACCGGGATGATCGTCGTTCGGCGAGGCTTGGCCTCGGACAGGATCGCGCCGCGGCGGCCCGATGGTCACCGCCACCGCCTCGGCCCGCCAGGAGCCGCAGCAGACCCGGACTCCGCCGACCCTGCTCGTCGGTCCGGCTGAACATCGTCACCTCGGCGCTGTTCGGGGTGACCACGCGACAGCCCGGAACGGGCGGCTGTCCGCGCGGGTGCGGATCCCAGACCACCGGAATCCGGCGGGCGGTGGCCGCCAGCTCGTCCCGCAGCTCAGGTAAGGCCGTCATCCCGCCGCCCGTAGTCGGAGACGAGAACGGCTCCGGCGCGCGGCCAGGGCACGGACGACTCCCGGAGGTAGCGGCAGGTGAGCCGCCCGGCCCTCGCCCGCATCGAGCCGCAGCAGTGGCACGTCGGCGGCCGACACCCGGGTCTTGGTGACCGTACGACCCCGCAGGCGACAACGAGAGCACGGTGATCCCGGGCCAGAGGCCTCGCAGCGCCTCGCCGTCCGCGTCGGCGCCCAGCGCGGTGATCAACACCACTTCGACCCCGGTCCGTGCGGCCAGCAGGGCCGCCAGCCCGGCTCCGCCGGGCCGGTGCCAGCGCCGCTCCAGATCCACCACGGGCACCGGCGCGTCCGGGCACAGACGGGTCGAGGAACCGTGCACGTCGACGTCGAGGAACGAGTCGCCCACGACGACCAATGGACCCCTCCGGTGCTCGAGCGGCACCGGGGCGGGGCCGATCGGCGGCTGACGACTCATCGACCGACCCCGAGCTCTTCGTCGAGGGCCAGGCACAGCCCGTGCACCATCGACAGGTGGATCTCCTGGACCGTGGCCATGGTGGGCGCCGCCACCGCCAGCGCCGAATCCGCCAGCGACGCCAACGGGTTGGGGGCCGGGCCGGTCAACGCCCACACCGCGACGCCGGTCTCGCGCGCCGCCTCGCGCCGCCGCCAGAATGTTCGGGCTGCAGCCGCTGGTGGAGAAGGCCACCAGGACGTCACCGGCGCGGCCGTGGGCCCGGACCTGTCGGGCGTAGAACTCGTCGCCGCCGTAGTCGTTGAGGATGGCGGTCGCCGCGGAGGTGTCGGCGTGCAGGGCGATGGCCGAGAGCGGCCGGCGGTCGTGCCGGAAGCGTCCCACCAGCTCTCCGGTCAGATGCTGCGCCTCCGCCGCACTGCCGCCGTTTCCGCAGGCCAGCAGCCGCCCGTCGCAGGGCGTAGACCCCGGCGAGGTGCCGGGCCCAGTCCCGGATCGTCGGCACCGCCGATTCGAGGGCGGCCGCGCACTCGCGCGAGGGCCGTGAAGTGTTCGGCGACCGAGTCGATGTGCACCCGCTCGCCGGCCCTCTCGTAGGAGACGGTCACATCAGATGCCTTTCCCGATCGAGGACCGAGGCGCCGAGCAGCGATTCGATCGCGCGGACGAGCTGACCGGGACTGATCGTGCTCAGGCACGGATGTCCCGGTGTCGGGCACGAGCGGGCACGCGTGTCGCGACAACTCGCGCGCTGATCACCGAGCACCCGCACGGGCACCCCGTACGGTGACCAGCGGCCGGCGGGCACCACCGGGGCGAACAGCGACACGACCGGCGTGCCGACCGCTGCCGCCAGGTGCGCCGGGCCGGTATTGGGCGCCACCACGCACGACGCTCGGTCGAGGACGGCGGCCAGCATCGGCAGATCACAGCCGACCGCTCAGATCGACGGCCTGACCCGCGGCGGCGAAACCCGTCAGGGTCGACTCCGCCGCCGAACCGGTGACGACCACCCGGTGCCCGGCGGCGACCAGACCGGCCACCAACGTCCGCGAGTGTTCGGCGGTCGGCCGCCGGGCGCTGGTGGCCGCGCCCGGGTGGAACACCACGTACGGCTGGTCTCCGGTCAGCGGACCTCGACTCGGGTAGCGGCCGGCGGACCGCCAGCCGGGCGCCGGCGGCGTCGGGAGAGAACCCGGCCGCCACGGCGAGCGCGAGATTGCGTTCGGCCTCGGGCAGATCGTCGGGTACCGCGTGCCGCAGGTCCAGCAGGGACCCCGGATAGTCCTCGCTGACGGCGCCGATCCAACCCACCCCGGCCATCCGCAGCAGCAGCGCCAGCGGCAGCGGCGACTGGTGGAACGAGGTGCAGATCAGGGCGAGATCGAAACGCTCGCGACGGATCCGCCGCAGCAGCACGGCTACCGCGGGCGGCGACAGCGGCGGAGGATCCAGCACCACCCACGGCGCCTCGAACTCCAGCACCGCATCGACGCCCGGCAGCATGCGCGCGGTCGCGGCCTGCCGCGGGCCGACCAGCATGGTGACCTCGGGCGGCGCTGCCGGCCACCGACACGCACCGCCCCGCCGGTCAGCAACACGTCGCCCAAACTGTCCAACCGGGCGATCAGGACCCGGCCGCGCCGGGCGTGCTCCGGGGCCGTCACCGCCAGACCTCCGAAGCTGAGCCGGACGGCATCGCCGAGGGTGGGCGCGACGGTGGCCAGGACCGAAGCGCGGTCGATCTCGGCCAGCCGGGTCGCGGCGTTGGGAACCAGGACGGCCCGCGCACCGGCGGCCAGGGCCGCGTCGACGTCGGCTCCGATGTCGCCGATCAGCACACACTGGCTGGGTCGGACGCCGAGTTCGCGGGCGGCGGCCTCGACCATCCCGGGCGCCGGCTTGCGGCAGCCGCAGGCGTCGTCGGCGCCGTGCGGGCAGACCTGCCAGGTGTCGAACGGCCCGAGCAGGTGGTCGACCCGCGCGTTCACCCGCGCCAGCGCGTCGAGGCTGATCAGACCCCGAGCCACCCCGGACTGGTTGCTCACCACACCCACCGGCACCCCGCGCCGGCGGAGCGAGCGCAACGTACGGCGGGCCCCGACGACCGGCCGCACTCCGTCCGGGTCGGCGAGGTAGGGCACGTTGGTGATCAAGGTGCCGTCGCGGTCGAACAGCACCGCCAGCGGGGGTCCGGCGTCGCTGCGGCGCGTCCGGCCGGACGGTACGGACCGCCCACTCGCCCTTCAGGCGATGGAACACCGCCACCGGCGGGATCGCCGCGCTGCTGAGCATCATGGCCGCGATCTCCCCCGGGGTCCTCGGCCCGGGCCAGATCCGCCGGAGGGCGAACTCGGCCGTGACGCGCACCCCAGACCAGACCCGCTCGCGCCGCGAGCCGCGGGCGGCCGCCGATGAGCGCGGCCGCCGCGGTGAGGGCGGCGCCGACCGTCGAGCAGGTGCCGCCCCATCCGTCCCGGGGTGGTGCCGATCTGCTGCCGCCAGGTGCGGCCGAACTTCGCCCGCATCAAGGCGTTGTCGGCGTTGCCGGCCTGGACGGCGATGCTGCCGCGCCAGCCGCCGCGCGCGCGGACCGGGATGCACCGTGACCCGCTCGCCCCAGACGACGTCGAAGCCCGCTCGCAGCGCCCGTACGGCCAGGTCGGCGTCCTCCCGGAAAGGCCGCGGGAAGCGTTCGTCGAAGCCGCCGGTCGACTCCAGCACCGTGCGCCGGTAGGCCATGTCGGCGGTGATCCACGCCGCCCCGACCAATCCGAGGCGTCCGTCGTTCCTCGTCGGTCGGCCGGTGCCCCTCGGGCAGCGGCACCTCGAGCCGGGCCTGGCTGGCTCCGACCGATCCGGGCCGCCCGGCCAGGTCGGCCGCCAGCTGAGCGTTCCAGTCCGTCCGCCAGGACCACGTCGTCGTCGACGAAGGCGATCCACGCGAGGGCCGGTGCAGCATCCACGGCCGCCCGCCAGCCGGCGTTGCGGGCGGCCGCCGGACCCCGGCCGCCGCTGCGAACCACGATCAGCGGGGCGCGAGTGACCGGCAGGTGCAGCGGCGGCGGTGCCGCGGCCGAGACGGACGGTCGTCGGCGACCACGATGCACACGGGGTGCGGTTCCCGGTCGGCGCTGTGGATCAACTCGGCCAGCCCGGCGCGGCCGATCGTCGGGATGACCACGGCGTAGGTGACCGCGGAGGCGCCATTCCCCGTCATGGCCGCCGGACCAGGAACGGGCCGATGGCGAGGGCGTCGACCGGGGCCGAGCCGAACAGCTCGAGGGCGTCGCGCGGACTGTCGACCATGGGCCGACCGGCCGTGTTCAGGCTGGTGTTGACCACCACCGGGATCCCGGTCCGCTCGGCGAACACCGCCAGCAGCCGGGCCGGTGAGCGGATCCTCGTCCGCGTCGACGGTCTGCACCCGGGCCGTGTGGTCGACGTGGGTCACCGCGCGGAGCCGGTCGCGCCAGGCGGGCGCGACATCGTGCACGAACAGCATGTACGGGCTGGGCAGTGGACCTCGGCTGAAGATCTCGCCCGCCCGGTCGAGCAGGACCATCGGGGCCACCGGCCGGAACTGCTCCCGGCCCTTGATGTCGTTGAGCCGTTCGACGTTGTCGGCCTGCCCGGGGTGGGCGAGCAGGGACCGGTGGCCCAGGGCCCGGGGGCCGAACTCGGATCGGCCCTGGAACCACGCCACCACACCGTCGTCGGCGATCACCTGAGCGGCCGCCTCGGCGATGTCGGGGGGCCGTTCGTAGCGGATCCGGGCGGTGCGCAACGCCTCCTCGATCTCGTCGTCGCTCCAGCCCCGCCCCAGCGCCGCGCCTTCCATCGGAGCGATCCGGTCCCCCAGCTCGGTGGCCACGGCCAGCGCGGCGCCCAGGGCCGTGCCGGAGTCGCCCGCCGCGGGCTGGGGCCAGATGTTCGGCGAACGGGCCCTCCGCCAGCAGCCGGGTGTTGGCCACGCAGTTCAGCGCCGTGCCGCCCGCCAGGGCCAGGTTCTCGGCTCTGCGGTGAGGTCGTACAGCCAGAAGCACAGCTCCAACAGCACCTCCTCGAGCACGACCTGGATGCTGGCGGCCAGATCGGCATGACGGGCGTCGAGGTCGCTCTCGATCCCAGGGGCCCCGGGCCGGCGGGCCGGGGCCAGCGCCTCCCAGTCGATCCGCTCGGTCCGGAAGCCGCCGTCGCCGGTGGTGTAGACGAGCTGACGGAGCAGCGGCAGGTGCCGCGGCGTCCCGTACGAGGCCATCGCCATCACCTTGTACTCGTCGCTGGAGCGCTCGAAGCCGAGGTGGGCGGTCAGGTCCTCGTACAGCAGGCCGAGCGAGTGCGGCAGGTGCTGCGCCGCCAGGATGTCGAGTTTCTGGTCCCGGTACTCCCCCGCCAACATCGAGGTCGCCTCGCCGCGCCCGTCGGCCACCAGCACCGCACAGTCTCCGAAGGGAGCCACCAGGCCGGCGGAGGCGGCGTGGGCGATGTGGTGGCGGACGAAATGGAAGCGCCCGATGTCGTAGTCGGGCAGCAGGGTCTGCAGGAAGTGCGGCGCCCGCCGGGCGTACGTGGTGCGCAGGTCCTCCCAGCCGGGATCGTGGCCGGCGCCGTCGGTGATGACCAGCGACGGATCGTAGGAATAGCCGACCGCGTCGAGTTCGTCCGCCGCCACGCCCACCGACGACTCAGGCACCAGCGGATCGCGGCCTCGGGCAGCTCCCAGGCGGAGAAGGGAACCGGCCGCTTGCCGTGCTTGCGGCGGCTGAAGCGTTCCTCCTCGGCGGCCGCGACGATCCGACCGTCCACCACCAGGGCGGCGGCGGAGTCGTGGAAGACCGCGTTGATCCCGAGCACGCGCATCGCTCACCCGGCCTTGGGAATCAGCGGCAGCACAACGGCGACGCGACGGACGGCGAACCACTCCACGGTTCGGGCCAGGCCTTCGCGGACGGAGACCCGCGGTGCCCAGCCCAGCAGAGTTGCGGCCCGGGTGATGTCGGGGCAGCGGCGCCGCGGGTCGTCGGCCAGGGACGGGCCGAACTCGAGCTGGAGGTCGGATCCGACGAGTTCGGCGATGAGCCGCGCGACGTCGAGCACGCTCAGTTCGACCGGATTGCCCAGATTGATCGGCCCGGATTCGCCCGAGCGGGCCAGCGCCAGCAGCCCGGCCACGGTGTCGCTGACGTGGCAGACGGAACGGGTCTGCCGCCCCGAACCACTGATGGTCAGCGGTTCGCCGGCCAGCGCCTGGGTGATGAAGGCCGGGATCATCCGGCCGTCGTCGGGTCGCATCCGGGGACCGTAGGAGTTGAAGATCCGGGCGATCGCGGTGTCGGTGGCGCGGCTGCGCCGGTAGGCCTCGGTGAGCGCCTCCGCGTACCGCTTGCCTTCGTCGTAGACACTGCGCGGGCCGATGGGGTTGACGTGCCCGACGTACTCCTCGACCTGCGGATGCACCAGCGGATCACCGTAGACCTCGCTGGTGGAGGCGAGGACGAAGCGGGCGCCGTACCGCTCGGCCAGCTGGAGGCCGTGCTCGGTACCGAGCGACCCGGCCCGGAGGGTCTCGATCGGCAGTCGGTAGTAGGCCCGCGGGGAGGCGGCCGAGGCCAGATGGAACACCACGTCGAGGCCGTCGAACTCCGGCCGGGGCTCCAGCGGACGGGTGACGTCGTGGTCGATCAGGTCGAAGTCGGCGCGCCCGATGAGGTGCTCGATGTTGCCCGGATCGCCGGTGCAGAAGTTGTCGACGCACACGACGGCGGTTCCGGCGGCGAGCAGCGCGTCGCACAGGTGGGACCCCACGAACCCGGCGCCACCGAACACCACCGCACGGCGGAACCGCCTCAGGTCGGTTCGCACGTCACCCGCCGAACCGGGCGGTCGACGTCGCAGCCGCCAGCAGGCGCATCCGCGGCTCGGCCTGGTACAGAGTGATCGTGCTGGCGGCGACCTGGTCCCACGAGTAGAGCTGCTGCACCCGGTCCAGGGCGGCCCGGCCGTAGCGACACCGGGTTTCGGGATCGGAGCGCAGTTCCGCGAGCACCGCGGCCAAGGCCGTCGGGTCCCGCGGCGGGACGTGCCGACCGGTGCCCCGGTCGACCACCGTGTCGACCAATCCGCCGACTGCGCTCACCACCACCGGGACGCCGCAGGCCATCGCCTCCAGTGGCACGATCCCGAACGGCTCGTACCAGGGGGAGCAGACCACGACGTCGGCCGTACGCAGCAGGGCCGGCAGCTGCCCCCGCGGCACCGGACCGAGCAGCCGCACCCGGTCCGCGACGCCCAACCGCGCCGCCAGGGCCAGAAGTCGCGCCACCTCCGGGTCGCCGTCCATCCGAGCCTGCTCCGGCCCCCCGGCGATGAGCAACTCGGCGTCCGGCAGCTGGGCTATCGCCTCGATGGCCGTGCCGAAGCCCTTACGCGGAACCAATCGGCCGATGCCGACCGCCCGAAAGGGCCGTCGGGCCGGTTGGGTCGCTCGGCCAGGGCGGGTCGGTCGGGTCTCATCCGGTGAGGCCCCGCCGGGGGCGTCGGGACGGGGCGAGAAATGCTCGAGGTCCACCCCGCAGGGGACGACCGACAGCCGCTCCGGGTCGACCCCGAGGGCGATGAGTTCTCCGACCTCGTCGGTGCAGGTGGCGATCACCCGGGTTGCGGAACGCGCGAGCTCCCCCTCGATCCGCAGCCGGTCGGCGGGACTGGTGTCGAAGGCGCCCTGGTAGCGGCGCTTGACCACGCCGAGGGCGTGGAAGGTGACGAACAGCGGTGCCGGCACGACCCGGGTCGCGCGCCGGGCCGCCCAGCCCGACATCCAGAAGTGGGCGTGCACCACGTCCGGCCGACGCGACGTCAGGGCCGCGGTCAGCGCGTGCGCGAACGCACCCATGTAGGGCCACAGTTCGTCCTTCGGCAGTCGCGCCGGTGGTCCGGCCTCAGGTGCTCGACGCTGTACCCGGCCGGGGTGACCACGGTGGGGGGCAGGGCGTCGTCGTCGCGGCGGGTGTAGACCACGACGTCGTGACCGAGCCGGCTCAGCCCGGCGGCGAGTTCGGCGACGTGCACGTTCTGGCCGCCGGCATCCACGCCGCCGAGCACGGCCAGCGGACTGGCGTGCTCGGAGACCAGAGCGACGCGCAGCGGTAGACCCCGGCGTGGAGGACTGCACGCAGCCGAACTACCCCCAACGCTTCGACATCAAACCGTTGCGAGCCGAGAAGCGCTTCTCTCACCGCCGGCCGTTCGGGTGGTGACCTGGCCCGATTCCCGGCGCCGGATCAGCCGTTCGGCATACGGCCGATTGCGAGATATTCATTCGTGTGTTCGAATTGAATCATGCGTTGGGAGCGGCAGTCCGTGACGGCTGAGGACCCGACCGCCCTGCCGGGACTCGGTCGGATGGCCGGTCTGGTGCGGACGGTACGAACTCCCGAGTTCGCCGGCACGACATTCCACGAGGTCCAGTGCCGGTCCGCCCTCAACCGCGTCGCGGGCAGCTCGCCGGCGAAGTACCGACTGCCGTTCCGGTGGACGATCAACCCGTATCGCGGGTGCACCCACGGTTGCGTCTACTGCTTCGCCCGGCAGACCCACTCCTATCTCGAGCTCGACCCGGGACACGACTTCGACAGCCAGATCGTGGTGAAGATCAATTTGGCTTCCGTGCTGCGCCGCGAGCTGGCGCGCGCGAACTGGTCGCGCGAACACGTGGCCATGGGCACCAACACCGACCCGTACCAGCGCGCCGAGGGCCGCTACCAGCTGATGCCCGACGTCATCGGCGCCCTCGCCGCGAGCGAGACGCCCTTCTCCATCCTCACCAAGGGCACGCTGTTGAGCCGGGACCTGCCGTTGCTGGCCGAGGCGGCACGGCGGGTGCCGGTCGGTATCTCCATTTCCCTGGCGGTTCTCGATCCCCAACTGCAGCCCGGTCTGGAGCCCGGCACCCCGACGCCGCGGGCCCGGCTGGAGCTCATCCGCCGGATCCGGGAGGCCGGACTGCCCTGCGGCGTACTGGTGGCGCCGATCCTGCCGGGCCTCACCGACGGTCCCGAGCGGCTGGAACAGATCGTCGAGGAGCTGGCGGCGGCCGGGGCCACGACCATCAGTGGCGTCGTTCTGCATCTCCGCCCGGGAGCCCGGGAATGGTTCTTCGCCTGGCTGGAGCGCCACCGGCCGGACCTGCATCCTCGGTACGAGCGGTTGTACGGCCGCGGCGCGAACGCCCCGTTGCCGTACCGGCGCGAGGTCCAGGAGCGCCTCCGGGCCATCGTGGACCGCACCCGGCTGGAGAGCGGGCAATTCCGCGGCGCAGCGCGCACAGACGCACCGACGACATCCGCTGTCGAGGCCGGACCGGAGCTGGGCCAGCCAGAACTGTTCTGACGGATCGGTCAGCGGCGGCCGAGCCCCGCGCCAAAATCCTCCGGCTTGATCTGGGAACAGTGGCAGGAGCTGCTCGCCAGCCGGACCCACCCGCGTCGGTTGATGACCCTCGCGGAGATGGCCGACGTCGCTGTCTTCATGGCCTCCGACAAGGCCAGCGAAGTGACCGGAACCATCGTGAACCTGACCATGGGCAGCCTGGACGACTGACGCCGCGCGAGGTTCGCCCGCGACGCTCAGTCGGTCATGGATCTACGCAGGGGCTTGACCAGGAGCGGACCGAGGGCACGCGCCGCATCAACACTCAGATGGGCCCCGTCGACGAAGGTGGGCGTACTGCCGAGGAAGGCCGGGCACCTGAGCTCTTGCGAGCAGAACCAGTCCTGGGTGGTGACGTATCTGACGTCGGAGCCGTCCAACGCCTGCACCGCCTTCTTCTCCGCCTTCCGGAAGTCGGCAAAGCCCGGCTGCGGGGGCGATGCGCAGTCTGCGGGGTCGCTGAGCCGGGTGGCACAGGCGTGCAGATCCTTCCCGCGCGGGGGGCCCTGCAGGACGACCACCGGCGCAGTCTTCGCGTATTCGTCCAAGGACGCCTCCGCCGCTCGGCGCCACTCGCGAAGCCCCGCGGCTCCCGTCGCTTTCGACGCGAGGAGATTGCGTGCCGGGCTCGCACCGCTGCTGACCACGATGAGGTCAGGATCGAGTTCCTCCGCCCGTTTGGGGAGGAGCGCCTGATGATCGTCGCACTCACGATAGGGCAGCCGCGTGTTGACGAGCAGCATGTCGATCTTGATCGCCGGGCAGCCACTTCGGGTCAGGCCGATCACGTTCCAGCCCATCGGTTCCACGGCGGCGACCACCGCCGGCAGGTAGGAGTTCGCCAGGGAATCCCCGATCACCAGCACCGTGTGCTTGGCCGCCATATCGCCCTGGACGCAGGTCTGCTTGATCTCGGCCACCTCGGCGATCGGCGGCGAACCGTAGGTCAACGCGCACGGAGACCTCAGCACCGCGTTCTCCAAGTCGCCCAGACTCGGTTGCAGCGTCGGCCAGGTGGTGGCCGACAGCGCTCCGACGATGGCTCGGTCCCGCTCGGCCTTCGCGGCCGTGCTGTCGTTGGTTGGTTCGCCGGTGGACCGAGAGACCGGGCCGCCCGCGGCGTTCGAGGACGGTGCGCGGGACAGGGCCAGGCTCGCGAACAGCACACAAGCGACCCCGAGACAACCGACTCCGATCAGCCGAGGAGCAGAAAGGCGGCCGACCGGGAGGGTCGAACGGGGCTTGACCGCCGGTGAGCGCCCGGCCAACCAGGAAGACTTCCGGACCGGATTCTCCAGTCCGTAGAACGCAGCCACCGCGAGACCGAGGATCAAGATCGACGAGACGGCGAAATAGGCAGCCGACGACTCGGGGAGGACCGAGGCCATGAGGATGATGACGGGGAAGTGCCACAGGTACAGCGAGTACGAGATCTCGCCGACCCACACCGACACGGGATTCGTGAGCGGCAGCAGATAACGCGGCGGTGCGCCGGTCCCGGCCGCAATCACCAGCGCGGCCGACAGCACCGGCAGAGCACTCCAAGGTCCTGGGAAGAGCGTGTGCTCGTCGATCAGCCAGAAGGAGGCGACGATGGTCGCCAGACCGAGCCAGGCCAGCGCCGGCCGCCAAGAGGCCGGGATCGACGCCAAACTCGCGGCCAGCAGGGCCAGCAGCGCACCGACACCGAGTTCCCATGCTCGGGTGAAGGTGGAGAAGTAGGCCCAGGTGGGGTTCGTGACGCTGTCGAAACAGGCGTAGGCGAATGATCCGATGACGATCACGATCATCGCCGCGCCCAGCACGATGCGGCCGAACCGGCGTGGATTGGCCACCCCGCTGACGAGGGCGAAGACGGCCACGATGAGCCAGGGCCAGGCGAGGTAGAACTGCTCCTCGACCCCGAGAGACCAGAAATGTTCCAAGGGTGATCGAGGTCGGCTGGCCTGGAAGTAGTCCGTCCCGGTCGAGGCGAAACGCCAGTTCGCCGAGAAGAACAGGGACCAGAAACCGTCGACCACGGTCTGCCGACCCCGGGCCGCGTTGAGCAGGTAGAAGGACGCCACCACCGTGACCGCGAGGACCAGCACGGTGGCCGGAATGATGCGTCGAATCCGGCGCCGGTAGAAGTCGCCGAGCGAGATCCGCCCGGTCCTCCGATGCTCTCGGAGCAGCAGTCCAGTGATCAGGAATCCGGAGATGACGAAGAAAATGTCCACCCCGACGAATCCGCCGCCCGGCCAGCCCGTCAGGTGGTTGAGGATGACGGCGCCCACAGCCAGCGCTCGCAACCCTTGGATTTCCGGCCGAAAGCTGGACCCTGTTTCCCGTCGTTGAGCTTTCGGCGGCAGCATCCAATATCTTTCGGTCGGGGAAGGGATGGGAGGTTTGCTGGTATCTCGGCGACAGTTCTTCATCCAGCTGAGAGCAAGACTTACACAGTGCGACGGCCATTACGGTCCAAGACACGGACTCCGAAGGAATGCGGCCGGCCGGCCCACTCGCTACAGAAGAGTCTCCGGTTGCGTCACGAAGTCGATCAGTCGCTCAACGGTGGTCAGCAGCTCCGGATCCAGGTCCGACCAGTCATGGACCTGCGCGAGAATCCGCTGCCAGGCGGCGGCCAGATCGGCCTGATCCCGGCACGGCCAACCAAGCACCTCGCACACGCCCGCCTTCCACTCGACGCTCCGCGGGATGGCTGGCCAGTGATCCAGACCGAGCCGCTCCGGCTTGACGGCCTGCCAGATGTCGACGAACCGGTGGCCCAGCACCAGCACGTGCTCACCGTACGGCCCGGACGTGACGGTACGAGCGATCCGGGACTCCTTACTGCCGACCACCAGGTGATCGACCAGCACCCCCAACCGCCGGTCCGCGCCGGGCGCGAACTCGGTGATCACCGCCGGCAGCTCGTCGACCCCACGGAGAGCCTCCACCACCACGCCGACGCGTCGCAGATCGTCGCCCCAGATGCGCTCGACCAGCTCCGCGTCGTGCCGACCCTCGACGAAGATGCGACCGGCGGCCGCGACCCGAGCCCGCTCGCCGGCCGACGGAGCGACCGAGCCCGACCGGCTACGCGGCTGCCGGGCCGGCGTACGCCTGACCTGTAGGTCGACCGGCCGCCCGTCGACCAGGAACCCCGGTCCGAGCCGAAAACTTCGGCTTCGCCCGTGCCGGTCCTCCAGCACGACCAGCCCCTCCTCGCAGCGCAGCACCGCTCCGCAGAAGCCCGACACCGCGTCCTCCACGACAAGTCCCCGCTCGGCGACCACCGGGGTGCTGACGGGTCTGCGTTGGGTCCCGGCCGCGAGAACGTCGGTCGGGTAGCGGTCGGCGGCGGGCACTCCGGCAGCGTACGGACTCCGCCCCCGAACGGGCCGCAAAGAGCGTTCGGCGTGGCGCGCCCGGGCGTCAGCTGGAAACACCCCCTTCACGCGACTGCTCATGCGTGCTACGTTTCGGCAACTGAATCGGGGGGAACCGACCAGTCGGGTGAGAACGGCCTCGCCTGGCCCGCCACGGAAGGTCTTCCCCCATGCGCCGCATGATCATCCGGCTTGTCCTCTCTGCGACCGCCGCTCTCGCGCTCATCGCGACGATGAGCCCAGCTCCCGCCAGCGCCCTTCCCGTCGTCGACATGGGAGCCGTCACCACGGCCGCCTTCGTCGAAGGATCCCGGGGCAACCAGCCATCCCTCGGGGACGATGCGTCGACGAAGCTGATCCAACGTGCCCTGACCGCCAGGGGATTCCCGGTGGCGATCGACGGTCGGTACGGCCGGGCGACCACCGCCGCGTACGCCCGGTACCAACGCTCACTCGGGCGCCGGGGAATCAACGCCAACGGGATTCCGAGCTACAAGTCACTGAAGAAGCTGGGGAAGGGCCGTTTCACGGTCGGCAACGCGGTCCGGAGGGGCGGTCGGGACGCCAGCTACGGCGGGAAGCGGGTCAACAGGCGGACGAGTCTCATGCTGGCCGCCGCCGACAGCAAACTGTCGTGGAGTGTCCGGCTCACCCAAGGCTCGTACTGCGTGCTGGAGAGGTCGGGTTGTGCCGCGGCGTCGTCCGGCACCCATGACGGCGGCGGCTCGATCGACGTCAGCGCCAGGTCGATGAGCACCTCCCGGCAGTGGCGGACGGTGCGGGCTCTGCGTTCGGTCGGCTTCGCCGCCTGGCTGCGGGTCCCGAGCCAATGCGGGGGCTGCTGGGGCACCCATATCCACGCGGTGGCCATCGGCGACCCCGACATGTGGCAGAAGAACGGGAGATACACCAACCGCGACCAGGTCGGCGACTACTTTGTCGGACTCAACGGCCTGGCGAGCCACCGCCCGGACAACACGCCAGCCAAATACCGGGTTCCGTTCATCACCTGGGAGCAGTACCTCGCCAGCACCGGGTAGCTCGCGGACATTCGCGAATTCGACGGTGTCAGGATTTCGAGACGTGGTCTCGCCAAGAGTGTTGCGGAGTCCAGCCGAGCAGGCGCCGCGCCTTCTCGGTGGAGATGAGCGATTGGGTGCCGTCGACCGGCGAGCGGAACTCGGTGTCGGGAAAGAACTCGGTCATCAGGTCGGCGGAGGACCGCGTCATGACGTTGTCGCTGTTCGCGATCACGAAGCTATCGAAACCTGGCGTCTGGTAGTCGAGGGCACGGACAACGGCCTGGGCGCCGTCGCGGGCGTCGATGTAGGACCACAGGTTCCACTTCCGCGAGGCCGGATCGTTCTCGAAGGAGGGGAACTCGGCGTATTCGGCGGCGTCGATGACGTTGGAGAAGCGTAGTCCGATGAGCTTCAGCTGCGGGTCCCAGCGGCAGTAGTGGACCGCCATCCGCTCCTCGAGGTCTTTGGCCATCGCGTAGACGACCTCGGGTGTCGGGGGAACGTCATCGTCCAGCGGCACGTAGGGCGGCGGGCTGGTGAACGGATAGCCGAGCAGCGTCTCGCTGGACGCCCAGACCAGGTTGCGGATCTTCAGCAGGCGTGCTGCTTGGAAGACGTGGAAGGTCGAGAGGAGATTGTTGTCGAAGGTGGTGACGTTGGGCGCGAACGTTGCTCCGGGGATCGCGGCGAGGTGCACGACCGCTTCAACGCCGCTGTGCACCTCGTCGATGCCGGACAAGGCCTCCACGACCTGCCCGTAGTCGGTGAAATCGGTCCGGATGAACCTGGCCCGGGTGTCGGGGGATGGGACGCGGTCGAAGTTGATCACCGTCCAGCCCTGCTCGATCAACGCTGAGACGACGGCGCGGCCGAGCTTGCCGCTGCCTCCGGTCACGGCGACTGTCCTATCCACAAGAGCTGTGCGTTCCATCAATCAGTCCTCCAGGTGGTTGTGCCGCGCGGTGACGGCGGTCGAGTGGGGCGGTCAGAAGCCGGCGGGATGGTGGGGTGCGTAGGCCGACCAGCCACCCAGGCGAGCGCAGCCTGCGCGCGTGAGGTGGCCCGTAGTCCACGACTTTGATGCTCCGTTTCTGTGTCTGGTAACGGATTCTTCATGATCAACACTGGCCAGCCACCATTCTGGTCGCCATCGAGGTGTCCCATCGGCCGCATGAGGGGGTCTGGTGTTCCTAGGAACACTCCCGAATCGACAAGCCAGTCAGAGCAGGACAGTCAGCGTCCGCGGAAGCGACCGGCGAGGTCGACGATGCTGTCGCAGACCAGGTCCCAGTCACCCTCGGCGGCCAGGTCTTTCGTCTGGTCCGGTCCGAATTCGGTCGGGCGCGGGATGAACGCGGTGCCGAGACCGGCTCGCTGAGCAGCGGCCAGATCGCCGTTGTGCGCAGCGGCCAGCATCACTTCCCCGGGGTCGAGTCGCAACAGGTGTGCGGCGTTGCGATAGGCCTGCCGGCTCGGCTTGTAGGCGCGGGTGATGTCGGACCCCATGATCACTTTCCACGGCAGGTCCGCGCGCAACGCCATCCGCAGCAGCAGCGCGAGGTTCGCGTTCGACAGCGGCCCGATGATCACGTGCCGGGCGAGCTCGGTCAGGCCGGCGACACTGTCGCCCCACGGATCCAGCCGCTCCCAGGCGGCGGCGAGATCACCCAGCTCATCACCGTAGGCGGACGGATCCACCCCGAATTCGGTCAGGGTGGAGATCAAGTTCTCCCGGTGCAGCTGGTCGAGCGGGACGAACTCTCTGATGCCCTTGCGGATCGGCTCCATCGACGGCTCGTACTTCGCCCGCCACGCATCCGTGAAGGCCCAGGCGTCGAGACCGGTGAGTCGATGTCGCTCGGCGAAATCGGCGATGTCGCGCGACACCCCGGAGCGCCAGTCGACCACGGTGCCGAAGGTGTCGAACAGGACCGCCTTGATCTGCTGCCCGGTCGAGTCAGCCTCGTATGCCATGGGTGCTTCTCCTTCGACTCGGTCACGCCTCGTGTCGATCGGCCGTCAGACGCGGAGGGGGCAAGGTGGCGGTGCGGGCGTTCCAGCTGGCGAGGAGGGCGAGTGCTTCGGCGGATGCGGTGTCGCCGTCGGGAGCGCGGTAGACGAACAGCGTCTGGTCGTTGTCGCCGGGCAGATGGAGGGCTTCGTAGTCGATCTCCAAAGGCCCGACGATGGGGTGCCGGAACCGTTTGTGTCCCCAGGTGCGGTCCAGGACCTTGTGCTGGGACCACCAGCGAGAGAACTCCGGACTCTTGAGGGTGAGCTCGCCGACGAGCTCAGTGGAACGGGCGTCGTCGGGATGGGCACCGGCGTCGAGGCGAAGGATCGCCACCATTTCGGAGGCGATCTGGGCCCAGTCGACGTACAGCTCGCGGGCGACAGGGTCGAGCAGGATCCACCGGGTGAGGTTGCGGTAGCGGTAGGGCATGGCGTCGAAGTCGGCCAGCAGCGCCCGGGCCAGCGCGTTGGTCGCGAGCACGTCACCGCGCCGGCCGAGGACGAACGCGGGCTGACCGGTCCAGGCGTCGAGCATCGACTGCACGGTGGGCCGGATCCGCTGTACCGCCCGCTTCTGCCGCCACGCGGGCCGGGCCGGGTGGGCGAGGTGCTGCAGATGCGCCCGGCCGGCGTCGTCGAGCTCGAGGGCGCGAGCGAGGGCATCGAGAACGGCCTCTGACGGTGAGAGGTCCCGGCCCTGTTCGAGCCGGGTGTAGTAGTCGGTGCTGACTCCGGCCAACTGGGCGACCTCTTCCCGCCGCAGGCCCTTCACTCGGCGGAACGCCGTATCGGGCAGGCCGACATCGGCCGGTTGCAGCTCGGCCCGGCGACGACGCAGGTACTCACCGAACTCCGTCATCAACGCCACAGCACAAGTATCGGTTGCCGCGGCCGCTCGGCCCCGGGCGGTGCGTAGGTCTGGCGTTCCTAGGAACAGCCTCCCCGCCCATGCGGCTCAGCGGCGGCCGGACTGCCGATTGACTTGATCTTGTCACTCTCCCGCCCGTCTGTAATCGTCAGGAGTCTTTCCGTGCAGTACACACAACTCGGCCGATCCGGTGCCAAGGTCAGCCGGCTGGCCCTGGGCACCATGAATTTCGGTTGGCACACCGCCGAGCAGGCCAGCCAGGCGATCATGGACGCCGCGCTCGATGCGGGGGTGAACTTCTTCGACACCGCCGACATCTACGGCGCGGGTGCCTCGGAGTCCATCCTGGGCCGCTGGTTCGCGGCCGAGGCCTCGCGTCGCGACAAGGTCGTGCTGGCCACCAAGCTGTACATCCCGCTGGCGGAGGGGCCCAATACCGGCGGGTTGTCGGCCGTGCACATCCGCCAGGCGTGTGAAGCCAGTCTCCGCCGGCTGGGGACCGACCACATCGACCTGTACCAGTTCCACCACATCGATCGAACGACCCCGTGGGAGGAGATCTGGGAGGCGACCGAGCGGCTGGTCCGGGACGGCAAGGTGATCTACGTCGGCAGCAGCAACTTCGCCGGCTGGGACCTCGCCGCCGCGCAGGAGACCGCCAAGGCCCGGCACTTCCTCGGCCTGGCAACCGAGCAGTCCATCTACAACCTGTTGGAACGCACCATCGAGCTGGAGGTGCTGCCGGCTGCCCGTCATTACGGCATCGGGCTGCTGCCCTGGAGCCCGCTCGCCGGCGGGCTGCTCGCCGGCGCGGCAGCGAAGGCCGGTCGGCGTGGGGACAACAGCGCCATGCTCGGCCATTCCGCCCGCGAACAGCGCATCGCCGACAACCTGACCCGGCTGCAGGCCTACGAGGACCTGGCCGCCGAACTGGAGCTGTCCCCGACGGTGCTGGCCCTGGCGTGGCTGCTGTCCCGACCCGGCGTCACCGCCCCCGTGCTCGGCCCCCGCACGGTTGAGCAGCTGACCGGATCCTTCCCGGCCCTCGATGTCACTGTCGAACCGCAGACCCTGGCCCGGCTGGACGAACTGTTCCCCGGCCCCGGCGAGGCCCCCGACGCCTACACCTGGTGACGTGAGTCACGCTTGTCGCGGTGCTCGGCTCCTTCGTGGCCCGGGGCCGGTTGAGCGTGGACCATGTGGTAGGTCGCCAGCACTTCCATGAAGAACTCCGAGGCGGCCGTCACCAGGTCGTCCAGGTCCTCGGTGACGCTCCCCTCGAGGACGCCGCGAAACACTTCGTGGTGGATCCTGGCGAGTTGGAGAACGCTCAGGCCTTCGGCGACGGCGCGGCGACCGATCTTGTAGCCGGCATGGAGAGGCGCCTCCTCACGCCGGGGAAGGTATCCAAGAAAGGCCACCCGATAGTCTCGCTGCAGTGCGTCTTCGACCCGACTCACAGGCGGCGCCTGTTTGAGGTTTCGGCCGGTGTCGCCGCCAGCTGGCCGAGATACTCCAGCGCCTCCTCCAGGTCAAGGGCGGTCAGTACAGATCCGGTGTCCAAGCCCAGTTGAGCCATCGCGAAGGCGACCTCCGGCTGAATTCCGACAATGACGGTGACAGCACCACGGAGCCGGGCCATCTCCGCGATGTTGCGCAGCGTGTTGGTGGCGAAGGAATCGACCACGTCGAGCGCGGCAACATCGATGATCACACCACGTGACCGGTCCTGACCGATGCGATCAATGAGATCGCGCTGGAACCGGACCAGCTGAGTATCGTCCAGGGCGGTGTGGATCGAGGCGATCAGGTACGTGCCCTGCCGCAGGATCGAAACCAGCGCTGGTCCGGTGTCCACTATTCCTCGGGCTCTTCCTGCCGACGACGTCGATAGCCGAGCAACCGCTCGGCCTCCTCGAGGCCACCCTGGAGATCACCGATGGTGTTCATCTTGCTCAGGTCCACCCCGATCGTGACCAACGTCTGGGCGATCTCCGGCGAGAGCCCCGTGATGATGACGCTTGCACCCATCAACCGTGACGCGTCGACCGTTCGTACCAGGTGGTTGGCCACCGCCTCATCGATATCGGCAGCACCGGTGATGTCGATCACCACCACCTTGGCTCGGTGGGTGCGGATCCCCAGCAGGAGCTGCTCGGTGAGCTGACTGGCGCGTTCGGTGTCCAACACGCCGATGATCGGCAGTATCAGTAGGCGCTCGCGGATGGGCAGGACCGGAGTGGACAGCTCTCGGATCGAATCCTGCTGCTGACGGATGACCCGCTCGCGTTCCTCGACGAAACTGACCGCCACCGTGTTCGCGATGCGGTTGGCGGCCGGCTCGTAGGCATCCAGGATTCGGTTCAGGAGCGAGAAGTCGCTCTGATACTTCTCGAACAATGAGCGAGCCAGCACGTCCCGGAGCAACAACACGATGCCGACGACCTCGGGGGTTTCCACCCCCCGGGGGATGATCCGCTCCGACAGATCCCGGGCATAGTGCTGCAACGCCTCGACGCTCCCGGTCTCCAGGACCTCGACGTAGTTGTCGTAAACCGACGTCGTTTCGTTGTCCATCTCCTGCGGCGTCATGGCCTGCAGCAAGCGGGCCCCCTGGATGCGGGCCTCCCATTCCTGGCGCAGGTTGGTGCGGTGTTCTCGCAGATGAGAGACGAGTTCCGGCAGCAGCTGCTGATCGTCGGATTGGTCAGCCGCCGGAACATCACTGGCCTGCTCCTCGATCTTGGACCCTTCCTCGCTCATGTCACGTCACCCTTCCCGTCGCCACTTGGTCATCGTTACGGTCGTTCCTCGGCCAAGCTCGCTGGTCAGGTCGAACTCGTCCATCAGTCGCCGCGCGCCGGCCAACCCCAAGCCCAACCCGCGGTAGGTGCTGTACCCGTCCACGAGAGCCTGCTCGACATCAGCGATGCCCGGTCCGGCGTCCCGAGCCACAACCCGGAGCCCGTTCCGCGGCTCGTCGAGGAGTTCCATGAAGACCTCGCCCCGGTTGGCGAAGCGCACGATGTTGCGGCTGATCTCGGATACCGCCGTCGCGATCACGGTGGTCTCGGTCGCCGAGAAGCCCAGTCGACCAGCGAGTTCGCGAGCGCCTCGCCGAGCGGCGACGACATCAGCGTCCGCCTGGATCTTGACCCGGATCTCGTTGTCCCGAGCCTGTCCTCGTTCCAGCAACGGCCCGCTGAGTTCGGCACACAGGTCGCACTCCAGCAGATGCCGAGCGGCCCCGACCTCGCCCTGTCGTCGCCGATCTGACGCCGACAAGGACAACAGCACTGGTCGGCAGCGATCCGTCGGCGGCTCGACGCCCTCCAACGCCAGCAAGTACTCGACTCGAAGTCTGGCCCGCGTGCGGTTGAGTTGAGCGGCCACCGCGCCTGCCGAGAGCCCCAGGTCGATCCCCAGTGACTTCGTGTCCTGCCCCTCGACCTCATGAGCCAGCAGCGTGACCCGCTCCCGATCCGACAGCCTGCGCAGGGCAACCGATACGGCCTCGCTATCCACATCACGAAGGAGTTGCGCATCGGGACCCTCGGCGGGAGCCAGCTCGAGGATCCGATGCTGATTCCGGCGCTGCCGGTCCCGTTCGATCCACAGAGTCTTGACGACGTTTCGCGCGGTCACGATGGCGTACGGCTCCAGCATGCCGGGCTCGATGCGGTTCTTCCGAGCCAGCACCTTCACCAGAGTCTCCTGCACGAGGTCCTCAGCGACGGCTTGATCGGATACACGGGCACGAATGATCCGACGGACGATCGGTATCACTGACTCCAGATCGCCGGTCGAGCGGTCACCGACACGACTCGAGTCAGCGTCGCTGAACTCGTCGAACACCTCGGCGGCGCCCATAGCGGAACCCTACATGCGACAACCCCGCGCTGGATCCGGCGCAGAACGGCGACTCCGAGTAATTCAACTCGACCTCGACAGAGCGGTCTCACGCATTCGCTGCAGGTGCTGCTCAGCTGCCGTCGTCAGTGCAGCCAGACTCTGCTGCTCGTCGTCGTCGGAGTCGATCCCCTGCCGCCAGGTGACGGCTTCAGCAACGTGCGACAGGATCGCCCGGATAGCGATCGCACGAAGGAGCGGATTGTCGGGAGTTGCCACCGCTTCGGTTACCTCGTCGACGAGCTCCGCGCGTAGCGCGTACGAGATCGTGGTCATCTGACCCCTTTCTGTGGTCTCTGTTGCTGATCTTGACCGCCTGCGAGCTCCGGCTTCGTCACTCGGCATCGCGCTTCTGCGACCGGCCATCTCCGTTCTCTTCGCGATGCGTCGAACCCTGCATGAGGTGGCTGTGCACCTGGTAGACGGTCGTTTCCGGCGGCGGGATGCGCAGCTCGGCCGCGGCCGGGAGAATTCGGTCGTGGGCGCAAGCGTCGAAATCCTCACGCGAGGCCCACACCTGGGTCACTCGGACGCCGACATCTGTCTCCCGTACCCACTGAAAGAGGCTGCCCGGCAGGCCAGGACCCCGGGATTCGAAGCCCAATCGGCTCATCAGTTGATCGAATTGGGGCGCCGAGGCGCCGACAAAGTCGAGGACGACGGCAACCTCGCTCGGCGCAACCGGTGCAACGGCCCCTGCGGTGTGCAAGGAGGCTAGGGCCCGAGTCATGCTTCGGCCACTTCCAGACATCAGAGGACTTCGACCTTCCGCTCGGTGATGGCTGCCGGCACCTCTAGTCGTCCGGCAACCACGGGTGGTACTGAGGACCTTCCCGGCCCTCAGAACTAGACGCGCATGGGTGCGCTGCATGACGCGAGATCAAGGAGTTCCGCGAGACGTGGCCCGCCCGCTCAACACCTGGTGCGGTGCCCGAGGGGGTCAGCGACGGCACCGTCATCAACAGCCGCTGAAGGAGTCTGCACTCATACGAACAGTCGAAGACCGCGGAACAAGTTCTCGAACGTTGTCGACGGAGCCGGTCGGGCATCCGCGACATCCGATCCGAAGGAGTGACCGAATGCTGGGTAGAGATGAGATCGACGGGGTACCGGGCCGGGACGTGTATGGCTTGGACGGTGAGAAGATCGGCACCGCTCGTCAGGTCTACACCGATGATCAGACCGGCGAGCCGGCGTGGGTGACGGTGCGCACCGGCCTGCTTGCACACAAGGAGTCGTTCGTGCCGCTGCGCGAGGCGCAGACCCCTGGAGGCCGACTGACCGTTCCGTACACCAAGGACTACGTCCAGCACGCACCCAGCATCGACGAGGATGGCCACATCAGTCCCGGTCAGGAGAAGGAGCTGTTTGCGTACTACGGCCGCGCCGACGAAGACGCTGGGGGCGACTACAAAGCGGGACGAACCGGTCGCGGGCACTTTGAACCAGCACGATCCGGGCGCGGGGGTTCGGACGCGGGAGTCGCCGAGCGTGGAGACGACGGCGCCGGTGACCACGACGACGCGGAGGCGTACAGCTCTGCCGGAACCGCAAGCGATATGACGGTGTCCGAGGAGCGGGTCAACGTGGGCGTGCAACGCCGCGAGAGCGGTCGAGCGCGGCTGCGCAAGTACGTGGTGACCGAGCACGTCACTCAGACCGTGCCGGTGCAACGCGAGGAGGTGCGAGTGGAGCGGGAGCCGATAGCCGGGTCGAACCGCGACGCCGCCAACGCCCGCTCGGACATCTCGGAGGACAGCCGCGAGGTCGTCCTGCACGAAGAGCAGCCGGTGGTCGAGAAGGAGACTGTTCCAGTGGAGCGGGTCCGGCTGGCCACCGAGACGGTCACCGACCAGCAGACCGTGGCCGAGGATGTCCGCAGGGAGCGGGTCGACATCGAGAAGGGCATCACGCGGGGTTACAACTGAGGTCAGTCACTGGGACGGGCACAACATGATCACTCTTGCCGGGTGTTCCCGGCCAGAGTGATCACCATGCGCGCCAAGTCAAAGATCACGTCAGCGCGGCTGGGCGGATCGCCACGCGGCTCTGATCTCCGCAGAAACGCGGCCGCGGTCCGAGACCGTCCAGCCGTGCAGCAGGGCCCAGGCGCGCAGTTCGGCTGCGGACGGGCCTACATCTGCGTCGGACAGCTCGCTCGGCTCCCGCTTCGGCGCCGGCGGCGAATCCATCGGGAGATCCGCCCCGCCCTCGCCAACCCAGATCCGGGCGGCGGCCAGGTACCGGTACGTCCACTCCTCGGCCAGCTTGCGCGAATCACAGAACGTGACCGGCACCGACGGGTAGCGGATCTGCAGTTCGGCCAGCCCATCGGCCAGCACCGAGGACCGGACGAAGTCCTGCTTGAACAAGCTGGAGTACCGCTCCTCCACCACCACGGCACCGCGCGGCAAACTGGCCAGTTCGGCCACGGCGAACCGCAGTTTGCCGCTGGTCAGGCTGCTGGACAGGTCGGCCACCGACTTGCGTTCGACCGAGGCGACGAGCATGCCGTCGACCTCGACGGCGTAGTCTCCGCAGGGCAGCGCCCTCCGCGTCGTGCGGACCTGCTGTCCGGCGAAGCCGTACGGATAGCGCTCGTGAGCATCGACCAGGATCTCCAGGTCGGCGATGCCGGCCGCTCGCGCCGTCGGAACTCGCACGTTGGGCCGGGCCTGCTTGCGCGTCTTGGGCGACTGCCAGAACACCATGTCGCGGCCTCGGGCCTTGGTGTAAACGATCTGGGAGCGGTGCTCGCGTCCGCGGTCGGCGATGACGTCGATGGCGGCGCCCCGCTGGACGCAGCTGCGCAGCGGAATCCGCTCGACGACCTCCGGTTCGGCCGGCCATTCCGAACGCGGTACGGGATAGCAGAAGAGGGCCGATGTGCGCGGCCAGGTCCCCTTGGTGCGGAAGACGAGGCCGCTGCCGAGCGGCAACCGCACCAAGTACGGGAGGGTGCTGTCGGGGTCCGGGTTGCGCACGATGAGCAACTCCATGCCTCGATCTTGCCCGATCGGCCCGCCCCATTTGCTCCGGCCTGCACCAGGGCGGGCTGATCATCGCCAACTGTTGGGTTGCGACATGCTGGCGGCGGAAGGTGTTCCAACCCAACAGTTGGTCGGGACGGGAACCCAGCACGTTGGAGATGTGACTCAAGACTCAGATCCGACGCCCGCTCGGCGGAGCCGAACCCCGCGAGCGCGGGCGGCGACGAGGCCCGCCGCGCCAACCGCGCCCAGAAGGCAGAGCAGGATCGTCCCCCACCCCTCCAGCGCTCCGTCGGTCAGCACCGCGTGCCCCACGCCGAGCAGCAGCGCCAGCGCCGCGAAGAAGCTGTGCAGCACCGCAAAACCGCTCCCCGACCACGAGAGCACCCGACGGGCGACCCCGAGGGCCACCACCACGGCCAGGGCCGCGGTGGCGAGGACCGCCATCCGCGCCCGGGTCGGGCCGTCGGGGGAGATCGCGAACCAGACGTCATCCGGACTCAGGACGACCAACGCCGCCACGTGCCCACCGACCAGGGCGAACGCGATGATGCCGAACGACCAGTGCAGTCGGAACACCGAGGGCCGGGACTTGGCCAGCAGCGCCCACAACGGCTGGAAGGCCAGCAGGACCACGGCCACGGCCGCCGTGACAACCGAGGCGACCAGGCTGGTCGGAGCGTCACGCAGATGAGGGCTGGCCAGGGCCACGCCGACGAGCGCGCCGGCGGCGAGTCCGAACAGGCCCAGCAAGATGCCGACCGCGGTGCCGCCCCGGGTCACGGTGTGGGCTGCAGGTTGAGGTCGATGGTCGCCGTGTCGTCCTCGAGATCGACCACCCGGCGGATGAACACCGATTCGTACTTCCCGTCGTCGTAGCCGACGTGGATGTTCGGCTCGCCGAACTGGGCGATGGTCGGCGCGGTCTCGACCCGGTAGCGGCCGGCGTTGTCGGTGCGGACACTGGTCCGATTGTCGGACTCGCTGCCGGTCTCAGTGGCCAGCCAGATCTGGATGCGTACACCCTCCAGCGGCACGCAGCCCTCGGCGCTGCGGACCATCCCCCTGATGACGAACCCGTCGCCGAGGTCCTCGCCTTCTGGGGCATCCGGGATGTAGTTGTTGGTCCCACCGGGGTTGGACTTCGTGACCGGGCACTCGCCCTCGGCGGTCTGACCCTCGGCGGTCGGTGCAGCGTCGCCGCTCGAACCCACATTCTCTGCCCCGGTGCCGGAAAGCTGGCTGGTCAGCAGGGCCACCACGACGCCGATTGTGACCAGCACCATCAACCCGCCGACGATCCAGCTCCCGAGTCTGCGGCGCCCGGGCGACTCCGGCGGCTGCGGTGTTCCGGTCATGCGACGTCAACGAATCGTGGCGGCTACAGGTTGCCCTGCATTTGCGGGAAGACCTTGGCAACTTTGCTCACCAGGTAGTCGCCGTAGGTGCCGGAGAACGCGCGCAGATCCTGGCCGTCCCAACGCGGTGGCCCGCCGGCACCGGCCCGCCGGGCGACCTCGGGCAGCGGTGGTACCTCGGCGTCGAAATCGGGGTCGAAGAAGAACGGGTACGACAGCCGCTCGTTGCCGCTGACGTTGCGCACCCGGTGCGGCGTCGACCGGTAGTAGCCGCCGGTGAGCCGGTCGAGCATGTCACCGATGTTGCAGACGAAGGTTCCGGGCAACGGCGGCGCCTCGATCCACCCGCGCGAGGTGCGCACGGCGAGACCCCCGTTGTCGTCCTGGGCGAGCAACGTCAGCAGGCCGTAGTCGGTGTGCTCGCCGACGCCCCAGTCATCGGCGCCGGCGTCGGGTGGCGCCGGCGGGTAGTGGAAGATCCGGAACAGCACCGTCGGGTTGCGCGTGTACCCGGCCGCGAAGTACTCCCGGTCCAGGCCGAGGCTGACGGCCACCGCGCGCAGCACGTCCTGCGCGGTCGCCGACAACCGGTCGAGGTACTCGAGGACCGTCTCGCGCAGCGCCGGCACCTGCGTCGGAAAGAGATTGCGGCCGTGCAGTGGCCGAACCGAGCTGGGGTCCTCCGTCCCGAAGTAGATCCCCTCCTTGCGGTCCCGGCGCCCGGCGGTCAACTCGGCACCGACGGGAAAGAATCCGCGCCAGGCCCGGCCACCGTGCTCCATCGCGATCTCCAGCTTGACCGCGTCGGGGAGGGCGAAGAACTCGCGGGCCGCCGCGTCCATCCGGGCGATCAGCGCCCCTGGGACGCCGTGCCCGGCGACGTAGAAGAAGCCGCTGTCTCGGCACGCCCGCTCGATCGCGGACGCCGTCGAAGCCATCGGCTCGGAGAGGTCGATCACCGGAAGACTCACCCGTCCATCCTGCCTGGATGCGCTCGGGGTTGTGCGCGCGGAGACAATTCGTCAGAGAGGAGCAGCAGCATGCAGAAGCGTGGGTTCGGCCGCGGCCTGACCAAGTTCGCCATCGGCGCGCTGGTGGTCGTTCTCCTCGCCGGCTGCGCAGGCATACCGGGGTCCGGGGATGCGGTGACGCCGCCGTCCACCACGCCGAGAGCCAACGACTCGTCGGCCGCGTCGGCGCCGAGCGCGGCCCGAACCGGACCGGACGGTCGGCCCTTCGTGATCGAGGAGGTCACAGACCTGGACGAACCCTGGGCCATGACCTTCCTTCCCGACGGCAGAGCTCTGATCACCGGTCGAGGCGGCAAGTTGACCCTGCGCGCCACAGATGGCCGGCTGGTCGAGGTCTCCGGCGTACCGGAGGTTGTGGATGCCGGCCAAGGCGGGTTCGGCGACGTCATCGCCGCTCCGGACTTCGAGTCGACCAACACGATCTACGTCAGTTGGGCCGAAGCCGGATCAGGTGGATCAGGTGCGGCCGTCGGTCGCGCAACGCTGGCCGACGACGGCGGGGCGGCGAGGCTGGAGGATCTGAAGGTCGTCTGGCGGCAGCAGCCGAAGGTGGACGGCAACGCTCACTACGGTCACCGCCTGGCTTTCTCGCCGGACGGGAAGCATCTCTTCGTCTCCTCCGGTGAGCGTCAGGCAGAGGATCCGGCTCAGGACCTTGGCTCCAGCCTGGGCAAGATCGTTCGTCTGCGACCCGACGGCAGGGCCGCCGACAGCAACCCGTTCGCCGACCGCGGTGAGATCGCCGCTGAGGTCTGGAGCTACGGGCATCGCAACCCGCTCGGCCTCGCCTTCGACCCGGACGGCAATCTGTGGAACTCCGAGATGGGGCCGCGGGGCGGCGACGAGCTGAACCTCGTTCGCGCGGGGGCCAACTTTGGATGGCCGGAGGTTTCCAACGGGTCCCACTACGACGGACGCGACATCCCGGACCACGCCGACGGCGACGACTTCGAGGCCCCGAAAGCCTGGTGGACCCCGAGCGTCTCGCCCGGCAGTCTGATGATCTACACGGGGTCGGCGTTCCCGCAGTGGCGGGGTGACGCGTTCCTCGGCGCCTTGTCCGGCCAGGCATTGATTCGCGTGGACCTCGACGGCACCCAGGCCACCGAGGGCGACCAGTGGGACCTTGGCCAGCGAATCCGGGAGGTGGAGCAGGCCCCGGACGGCACCATCTGGCTGCTCACCGACGAGGGTCGAGTGCTCCGGCTCATTGCTCCTTGACCTGGTGACGTCCACCGCTGCCGAACAGTGGCGCACCCGGAGAGATTCGAACTCCCAACCTTCTGATCCGTAGTCCAGACAGATGGTTCCCGATCACTCTCTCAGCTACTCGATTCTTACCGTTTGAGCGTGAATCGGGCGGGTGCTTTCCCGATCGTTCTCGATCCATGTCCATCCCTACCGCTGGCACCCTGGCGCGGACCCTGGCGCACGGCTACAGTCGCGGCTTCGCCAATCGGCACGCGATGTCGAAGGCGGCGACACCGCAGCGGCCCTGGTCGACGATCAGGTACCCGTTGGCCACTAAGCTCTTGATCCGCTCAGCTGTTGTCGTCGGACGTAGAGCACGGAGCCGCTCGAGGGTGACAGCGTCGAGCGGGACCAGCGGCGGACTCACGGCGGCGATCGACGATGCGTCGTTCGAGTTCACCGCCTGGACCGTCGCCCGAGCCAGCACCGCTCGTGCCCCTTCGCGAGACGCCGGTGCGCCGCAGAGCGGTTCGCCGATGCGGTGAGGTTGTGCTGAGCCTTCGACCAGTAGCCGATCTCGATCCTCGCCCAGGCGGCCGCATCGACGAGCGAGCGTCTCGCCTCGGAGTCGACGACGTCGTCCATCACCGCGGCGCTGGCGATGATCGGGGTCTCGACCCCGTGCCGCTTCCAGTTAATCGTCGGCCCGGTCGGCTTCTGCTTGTCGAGGATCGAGTCGGTGGCCGCCCGGGGCAGCGCGTCCTCCACGTCGTTCTCGGTCATCATCGGCTAAGTACGACTTGGGATTGGCTGAGTTCTCCTGCTACTGCTCACCATTGCGTGACCTCGGCTTTCTCCGGTGGTGCGCTGGGGCCGAAGCTCAGCGCGGTCTGCTTCGGGGTGGCGGCCATGATCTTTCGGGCCTTCTCGATCCTGCAGTGCCGCGCGAGTTTGGCCTGCAGATGTTGCGACGCGTATGAGACGCACTGGTCCCAACGCAACAGCACGGCGAACCGTAGTGGTGCACCGCGTATCCGAACGACGCCAATGCTTCCCGTGCGATCAGCTGCTGGCACTCATCGTCGATCAGGGCCGGAGGCCGGCAGCTCCGCCTCGTCGCGGACTTGATAGATCTGGTCGACCGATCGTCCGCGTGCCTGATGATGCCGATGACGCCAGAGGAAAAGGCCCGCGAGCAGGGCGCCGACGAGGACCAAAACTGGCCTGAGTAGGGCCCCCGCCAGCACAACGCTCATGGTGAACATGCTCATGACGACCACCGCGAGCCCTGGCTTAGATCGTCGGGGACCTGCGTCGGCGGCGGCAGTCCAGGCGCGGTGTGGCCTGCGAACCGGCGACGCAGGGTGCGCCACATCAGCCCGGGCCGCAGCAGCGCCGAGGGTGGGTCGACCAGTCCGGACACCCGGAGGAACCCTCGGCCGGCCACCGGGTCGTGCTCGGCGGCCGCCTGGACGCTGTCCACATAGGCGGCCATGAGCTGGTCACGGCGGGGCTGGGGCTGCGGGGACGGGAGGAACGCACGATCGACTCCGGCCGCCAGCTTCCACGGCACGTCGACGATCCGGGCCAGCTGGCCCATCACCGTGCGGCTCGGCGGCAACCGCTCGTCGGAAAGCTGCCGGGCCAGGGCCACAGCCTCGAGGGCCGCCACGCTCATCCCTTGGCCGTAGACGGGGTTGAAGCTGGCCAGGCTGTCTCCGACCACCAACAGGTTTTTCGGGAGCCGGATTCGCTCGTAGTAGCGGCGGGTGCTCGCCGGGAACCGGAAGGCAACCGGGTCGTCTATCGGCTCGGCCAGCTGGATCAGCGACGTCAGCTCGTCCGATCCCAGCGATGCGGCGAACCGGTCGAAGTCCTCTACACGTCCCGGAGGGTGATCTCCACGCAGGCCGATCAGCGTCAGCATCCAGACGCCGTCCTCTAGGCGGGCTAGCGCCGCCCCCCGAGGATGGTCAGGGGTCGGGGCCTGCAGCAGGCCCATGTCTCCGTCGACCGCGTCGCCCGGCAGGCGGTAGCGCCGCGTGGTGTAGCCGAGGTCGACGCGGAGCTGCTCCTCGGTCGGCCGAGGGAACCCGATGTCGGACAACCAGACCGGTGCCCGGGATCCCCGCCCGGTGGCGTCGACGACCAGATCGGCGCCGAGGCTCTCCTCGATGCTGTGATCGGCACGCCGAAGCACCCGAACAACGGTGATCCGCCCACCGCTCTCGGCCAGGCCGACGACGTCGCACCTATCGGTGATGGTGATGTTCGGCAGCGCCCGGACCCGCCGTCGGAGATGGTGTTCGAGCATCTCGCGACTCGGACTCACCAGAGTCAGCCCGCTGGGCGCTTGGCGGAAGCGGTGGCCGTTGATGGACAGCCGTAGGTCGGCGAGCGGGTCACCGATCGGCACCCCGTCCGCCGCCAGGTCGCGCGTTAGGCCAGGCAGCAGCTGCTCGAACGCCTGCTGCCCACCGGCCAGCAAGCCGTGGATGTGCTTGCCCTGCGGAACGCCCCGGCGTGGCTGGGCAGCATCCGGCAACCGGTCGCGCTCGACCACGACGACGGTGGCGAAACGCTCCGCCAGCACCCGAGCCGCGAGCAAGCCGGCCATGCTGCCGCCGAGTATGACGGCGCGGTCTCCGAGATCTCGTCTCATGGCAGGTACCTCCTGCCCGAAAAATGCTGCCGGACCCGGGCCCCCCGGGTTTGCTCGGCGGTCTCGGCTGTGGTGTTGGTCATGTTGCTCCTCGATGGCCCTCGGCTCCGTCACCGGTGATGACGACGGCGATCCGGAATGGATGCAGCCCGAGGTCCGCCGTCAGGAGGCGCCTCAGCGACCTCGACTCCCGGCATGTGAGCCCGAACCGCCGGACCTCTCTGGCACAGTCGACGACGCTGACGACGGGCCGCGCTGGGCTCTCGCCGCGCCGCCGGACCGGCGATGCCGTCGCCCAGCTCAGCTGCGTGGCCGCCAGAGGCATCCCCGGCGAGCACGGCGCCGATGAGGACCAGGACCAGTCGGAGCAGAGCGCCCACCACGACGACGCGAACATGCTCATGATGAGGAGCGGCATGAAACCCGGGCCGGTTTCATCCTCTTCAAGTGGTCTCGGTTGGGTCTGGTTCCGGGTTGCGGTTGTTGGCGTGGATGAGGTGTGCGGCGTGTTCGGCGATCATGACGGTGGGGGCGTGGGTGTGACCGCGGGTGATCCGCGGCATCACCGAGGCGTCGACGACACGTAGCCCATCCAGGCCGCGGACCCGCAGCTCGGAATCGACCACCGCGGCATCGTCGGTGCCCATCCGGCAGGTGCCGACGGGGTGGAAGGCCGTCTGGGCGTGGTTCCGGATGAACGTCGCCAGTTTCGTATCGTCGACGTGGCCGGGCCAGGGCGCCATGGGGGCGCCGATGTAGGGGCGTAGCGCAGCGGTGTCGTAGACCTGTTCGGCGATGCGCAAGCCGGCCATGAGACCGTGCAGGTCGGCCTCGGCGGTGAGGTAGCCGGGGTCGATGATCGGCGGCTCCGCCGGGTCAGGGCTGGCCAGTCGGATGTGACCGTGGCTGTCGGGTTGCAGCAGCTCCACCCCCAGGGTCACACCGTGCCCCGGTGGAGGGGTCAGACCCTCGCCGAGCACGGGCACGGGAAGCCAGACCAGCTCGAGATCGGGCGCGGGCAGGGCTGGGTCGCTGCGGACAAAGGCGACCGCCTCGTTGATGCTGGAGGTGAGCATGCCGCGGCGCCCGAGCAGGAACCGGGTCAGCTGGGCCCGGGAGTCGGCGGCGAAGAGGGTGACCGGCTTCGGGCAGTGCACGACCATCGCGCAGGCCAGGTGGTCCTGCAGGTTCGCCCCGACACCGACCAGTTCATGGCGTGGCTGCACGCCGGCGGCCCGCAGTTGTTCGGGGTCGCCTATGCCGGACAGCATCAGCAGCTGCGGTGAGTTGACGGCGCCGGCGCTGAGGATCACTTCACCGGTGACGGTCACCCGCTGGGTTATGCCGGCGGCATCTCGGTACTCGACGCCGGTGGCCCGGGTCCCGTCGAACAGGATCCGTTGGACGTGCGCTCCGGTGAGAACGGTCAGGTTGGGTCGCCTCCTCATCGGGTGGAGGTAGGCGTCGGCGGCGCTGTGCCGCAGTCCGCGGCGCTGGGTGACCGGGGTCAGGGCAAACCCGGTGTTGTCCGGCTCGTTCAGCTCCCCGAGCCGGTGCATGCCCAGCTCGGCGCAGGCGGCCAGGAACGCCACCGTGGTCGGGTTCGGTTCGCGCAACTCGGAGACGAACTGCGGACCCGACGTGCCGTAGACCCCGCCGGCGTTGCTGCCCACCCGGTGCTCGGCCCGCCGGAAGTACGGCAGCACCTCCTCGTAGGACCAGCCCGGGCAGTCCTCCGCCCAGCCGTCGTAGTCGAGGCGATGCCCACGCGTCCACGCCTGCCCATTGATCGCTGATGAACCGCCAAGGGTCTTGCCCCGCGGCCAGTACAGCTCTCGGCCCGACAGCTGCGGCTGCCTGGTCGTGCGGTAGTTCCAGTCGTAGCCGGTCTGCAGCAGTTTGGTGAACGCCACCGGGATGCGGATCTCCCGCGCCCGGTCCGGCCCGCCCGCCTCCAACAGCGCCACCCGGCACGCGGGGTCGGCCGACAGCCGGTTCGCCAGCACACAACCCGCCGGGCCAGCGCCCACGATGACGTAGTGATAGCTACCTCCAGTCATATTTCTCCCCAGCTCGGCCTCGAACACCACCGTTTCTGGTGGATCTGTGGTTCTCGCCGACAGTGGCGAATTGCTCCGCCAGCACCCGAGCCGCGAGCAAGCCGGCCATGCTGCCGCCGAGTATGACGGCGCGGTCTCCGAGATCTCGGGTTTGCTCAGCGGTCTCGGCTGCGGTGTTGGTCATGGTGGCTCCTCGATGGCGCTCGGCTGCCGTCACCGGTGATGACGACGGCGAACCGGAATGGACGCAGCCCGAGGCCCGTCGTCAGGAGGCGCTGCAGCTCACCGACCTCGACGGCCTGACCCAAGCCGAGACTGCTGCCCGGCTCGAGTTGCCGTCGTGGCGGGCGGCGACGGTAAACCCGGTAGGGGCTGCGGGGCAGGTGACAGAGCTGGTGTCACAGGGTCAGCTGGTGCTGGTGGTGTTCGAAGTGCTGGGTGCCGAAGTGGTACACGTCGAGAACGGTCATGGTCGGCTGGAAGTACGGATCCCAGTCGGGCGGGAAATGCATGGTGAGGGCCAGTCCGGCGGTCGTTTCGGAGTCGAGGCGGCGCTGCAGCGCCTTGATGGTTCGATCCATCAGGCGGGTCATCGCTGGCAGGGTCAGGATGCGGCCACCGCCGACCGAGCCCAGATAGTTGATCACATGGAAGGGCCGCCGGACGCTGTTGAGGACAGCGGCAAATCTGCGGCTCCAACCCAGCCGGCCGAGGATGTGGACGAGGGGCATCAGGCTTCGGACGATGATGAAGCCGAACACCATGTGGAACAGCAGTTGCCGATTCGTCCAGCGAGTCCCGCTGGATCGCCGGCGGAGAGCGGCCGGCGAGGCTTGGCCGGCGAGCTGGTGAAAGTCGAGGCGCGCACGTTCCATCTCGTGGTGGATCTCCGGCGGCTCCACGTCAACTCCTTCCGTCCACGGTAGCGCCGAAGCTGCTGCTCAACTCGAGAGGATTCGATTCAGGCCGAAGGGCCGGTGCCGAGCCCTCGATCCGACATAGCGATCCCTTCGGTGACCCAGCGGTAAGGGAGGAGTCTCGCGATCACCGTGCGGCTCGTCGTTGTGCAAGGTGGCGGGCGATGGCTTCCGCCGTGGCGGTGGCGTCTGTGGGGAAGCCGAGGAAGTTTCCAGAGGCGCGGTGGCTGAGCCATCGAAGACCGATGTATCGCAGACCGGCCGATGGCGCGGCACCGTCGTGGTGGATGGGTTGGTGGTCGCGGTTGAGCAGTGCCGGGGGTAGCCAGGTGAAGTCGCCTCGGTAGCCGGTGCACCAGATGACGCTGGCGATGCCGGCCGCCCGCAGGTTGACGCCGGCCGGCGGCTCGGTGGTGATCGGGTGCTCGTGGGAGACCGCATCTTTGGCCGGGTCGATGTCGGAGCCGATGAGCTGGTGGTCGAGCATGGCGCGGATGCGGTCGGCGAACGCGTCACCGTAGGCGATGTTGGCGTGCAGGGTGTGGTCGAAGGTCAGCTGGTATCCGTCGACGCCGATGAGTCGACCGGTCAGGGAGGCGCCGGCCCGGGCGAGTTCTTGAAGACTGATGCTGCGGCCGCCGGGGGCCAGCAGCGGCTGGGGCGCGGTGATGACGGCGGGGTCGGGCAGTTCGCCGCGTCGTTGCTGGAAGAAGCCGCAGTCCAACAACAGTGCGACGGTGTCGCGGCCGCGGTGTCGGGCGGGGGCGTGTCCAACCCGGCTGGTGGCGAGCAACACCCTTCGGCCGCCGGCCAGTAGGTCTTCGGCGATCTGGGCGCCGGACTGGGCGCTGCCAACGACCAGCACGCCGCCGCCCGGCAGCTGGTCGGGGTTGCGATAGTCCGCGGCATGGAGCTGGCTCACCCGGTCGGGCAAGCCGGTCGCCAGTGCTGGGATGACCGGAACGTTTTCCCCGCCGCTGGCGATCACGACGGTCCGGGCCGAAATCGGGCCGATATCGGTATCGAGCAGGTAGCGGCCGTTTGCGACTGTCAGCCGGTGAACGCTGGTGTGGGGCTGGATGGGTGCAGAGCGGGCGACGGCGGTCAGCCGATCCGCGACCTGGGCTGCGGTGAGGTAGCTCCCGGGGGTTTGAGGGCCGAGCATCTGGTTCATCTCGGCGGGGTTGTTGAGCCGCAGCGAGTCCCAGCGTTGGTCCCGCCAAGTTTGGCCCGGCTGGCCCCGCTCGAGCACCAGGTGCTCGACACCGGCGGCGATCAAGGCGGTGCTGGCGGCAAGCCCGGCCGGCCCAGCACCGACGACGACACTGTCCAGCGCGGCGCGACTGTGCATCGGTCAGACTTCGAGGTTGGCTGGATCGGTGTCCGGCTGGGTGCCCGGGTCGATCAACACGGGATGGGTGGGGGCGGCCGGGCCGGGCCCGGCGGCGCGTTCCCGCAGGTGCTGGATGGGGTGGTGCCGTAGGAACTGGGCGAGTGCGGAGGCGAGCTCGTGGGGGTGGCTGATGGCGAAGGAGTGGTTTGCCCCGGGAAGCACGACATCGTCGGCGTGAGGGAGCCAGGTCAGCATCAGGCGGCGGACGTCGGCGAACCACGGTCCGCTGTCGCTGCCGCCGATGTGGAGCACGGGCTGGTTGATGCGATTGGCGTCCTGGCTGCTGAATGTCCAGGCGAGCAGGGCAGGAATGTCGGTTCCGATGAAGGTGGCCATGTCGTGGATCAGCCGGTCGGGTGTTTCTGGGATGGTGTCGGCGGCGGCGGCCCGCCAGTTCGGGCCGATGATGTCGCTGAGGAAGGTGTTGACCGCTTCGGCAGGCGCCGCGCAGGTGGTAGTCCTCGACCAGGGTGGCGCAGGCGGCGCGGAACTGCGGTTCGCTTGGCGTGTGCATCGGCGGCGGTTCGAGCAGGGTGAGGCTGTGCACGAGTTCGGCTGCATCGACCGCTAGCCGTAGGGCGATCGCGCCGCTGTAGGAGAGCCCGACCACGTGCGCGGGCCCGGTCCGGAGGGCGGTCATCAACGCCCGGCAGTCGGCCGCATCCCGTTCGATCGAGCCGGGTCCGTGCACGGGGCTGCTTCCGGCGTATCCCCGGCGGTGGTAGCGGATCAGCTGGTAACGGTCGCGCAGCGCCGGCTCGCGGGTCAGCGGCGCAAACTCCTCGGCCAGCAGTGCGGTCTGGATCAGCAGAACCGGCTCGCCGGTTCCCTCCATGATCACCTCGAGCTCGACGCCGTTCGCCGGGACAAGCGTTGCCGCGGTGCGGTGTTGACGGGGCATGTCGGTCCTCCTGCTAGTCGCCGGTGATGACGACGGCGATCCGGAATGGACGCAGCCCGAGGGCCGTGGTCGCCCTGCGTCCTTTGCCGGAGGGCTTCGTCGTAGGGGGTGGCAGAGTGGAACCAAACCCGAAGGGCATGACAGATGACCATCACCAGCAGTATCGCCAGCAGTGTGGTGACTGAGCCGACCGTGACGTCGGCCGACAAGCTGACCATCGACTTCCTCTATCTGGACCTGTCCACGTGCACCCGGTGTCGCGGCACCGACCGCAGCCTGGAGGCCGCGCTGGCCGCGGCCGGGGACGTGCTGAATGCGGCGGGGGTGGAGGTCAAGGTCCGCAAGGTGCACATCCGGTCCGAGGCCGAGGCCCGATCCTGGCGGTTCGTGTCGTCCCCAACCATTCGGATCAACGGCGCCGACATCGCCTTCGAACTGCGGGAAAGCTCCTGCGGCTCCGAGGCCTGCGTCGACGGCTGCGGCGACCAGATCGCCTGCCGCGTCTGGATGTTCGGCGGGCGTGAATACACCGAGCCGCCGGTGGAACTGATCGTCGACGCCATCCTTCGGCAGGTGTATGGACCGGCCGGCGACTCCGCCGAGGACCGGCCCTATGAGCTGCCGGATAACCTGCAGCGCTTCTTCGCCGGCGCCTCGGCTGCCCCAGACACCGCTGACCCGGCCCCGGTCACCCAGTCCGCGTGCTGCGCACCGGCCGAACAGGAGACCTGCTGTGCACCGGAGGACAAGGCAGGCTGCTGCACCGAGACGGCGGACTGCGGATGTCGCTGAACCCCACGGTGCCCGACCAGCCAGAAACCGCGCTGGAGTCGTCGGTGGAGTCGGTGTGGCGGGACCTGCACGAACCCCTGCTCAGGTTCATCACCCGCCGGGTTCCCGACCGGGCCAGCGCGGAGGACATCCTGCAGGAGGTGATGCTGCGGCTACACCGCCACGCCGACGAGATCCGACACGTCGACTCAGTCAGCGGCTGGATCCACACGATCAGCCGCAACGCCATTACCGACTACTACCGGGCCGCAGCCCGCCGGGAACTGCCGGTCGACAGCCCCACCCAGAGCGACGAGCCCGACGCAACCGTCGACGAGCTCGGACCGGGGCTGCACCGTAGGGAGCTCACCGGTTGTCTGGAGCCGCTGCTGGCGCGGCTGTCACCGGCGCACCGGGAGGCGCTGCAGCTCACCGACCTCGACGGCCTGACCCAGGCCGAGGCCGGGGCTCGGCTCGGCCTGTCGACGTCGGGCATGAAGTCGCGGGTGCAGCGGGCCCGCAACCAGCTGCGGGATCTGTTCAGCGACTGCTGCGACATCCACCTCGACCGCCGCGGTGGGGTGATCGACTACCAGCCCCGCGGTGGCGGCGTCTGCGCGTGCAGTACAACGCTGTCCGACGCAACGGCTGGGTCAGACGGGTAGCAGGTCGTCGATGAGGGCTTCGATGCGTCGCCGGATCTCGTCGCGGATGGGGCGGACATGCTCGAGGCCTTGGCCGGCGGGGTCGTCGAGTTCCCAGTCCTCGTAGCGTTTGCCGGGGAAGATGGGGCAGGCGTCGCCGCAGCCCATGGTGATCACGACGTCGGAGGCTTGGACGGCGTCGGTGGTCAGCATCTTGGGCTGCTCGGCGGTGATGTCGATGCCGTCCTCGGCCATCGCCTGCGACCGCGACCGGGTTGACCTGGTCGGCCGGGCGCGGACCCGGCGGAGCGGACGTCGACGCGGTCGCCGGCCAGGTGCTGAGATAGCCGGCGGCCATCTGGGATCGGCCGGCGTTGTGGACGCAGACGAACAGGACGGTGGGCTTCACGGCCATGGGGCTCCTCGGTCGGTTTGGCTGGTGGGTCAGATGCCGAGTTCGCGCAGCAGGGTGCTGACGCGGGTTTGGATGTCGTCGCGGATCTCCCGGACGGTCGGCGAGGGGTTGGCCGGCGGGGTCGGCGACGGTCCCAGTCCTCGTAGCGTTTGCCGGGGTAGACCGGGCAGGCGTCGCCGCAGCCCATCGTGACGATCACGTCGGCGGCCATCACGACGTTGTTCGGTCAGTGGTTTCGGGTAGGCCTCGGTGAGCGTGATGCCGCGTTCGGCGAGGACGGTGATGACGTCCGGGTTGATCTCGTCGGCGGGTTGCGGATCCGGCGGTGCGGACGTGGACCTTGCCGCCGGACAGGTGGTCGGCCAGGGCGGCGGCCAGCTGCGACCGGCCGGCGTTGTGGACGCAGACGAACAGCAGCTCGGGCACCTGTTTGGCGATCCGTCCCTCGGCCTGGGCGGCCGCGACCAGCTGCTCGCCGGCGAACCGCCCGACCAGCAGGGGCAGATACTCCGTGACGCGCGCGGTCGGCTCCAGGTCGGCGCGGGCCGCGGCGACCGCAGCCTGGATGGACTCGCGGGAGAAGACCCCGGAGTACTGTAGGCCAGCTCGTCCACGAGGCGGTCGTAGACACTGGTCCTGGGCTGTCGCTGCTCACGATGGTGCTCCCTCAGGGATGACGTCACGGGCGGACGGGGGCTGGGTAGAGCGCGCGGACGGCGGGAAGCCGAGGGCGCCGCCGACGAGCTGCATGACGATGAACGGCGGGACTGAGGCGGGGGCGATGCCCGCGAAGGTGTCGGAGAACATCCGGGCGACGGTCACCGCGGGGTTGGCGAAGCTGGTCGAGCTGGTGAACCAGTAGGCGGCGGTGATGTACCCGCCGACGGCGAACGCGATCGTCTCGGTTCGGCCGCTGCGCAGGCTGCCGAAGATCACGATCACCAGACCGAGGGTGGCCACGACCTCGCCCAACCACAGCCCCGCGCTGCTGCGCTGCTGGGTCGCGATCGTGACCGCGTCGAGGTCGAACATCAGGTTGGCGACGACGACTCCGAGCGATGCCGCCGGCGACCTGGGCTGCCACCGTCAGGACCGCGTCCCGGGTGCCGATCAACCCCCATCGCGCGCTCGACCAGGGTCACGACGGGTTGAACGCGGCCGACACCGGCTGCAGGGCCAGGATGAGGGCCACCAGCGCGGCCCCGGTGATCAGGGCGTTCTCCAGCAGTTGCAGGCCCACGTCGTCGGGGGACAGCCGGGAGGCGGCGATCCCCGAGCCGACGACGGCAGAGACCAGCAACCCGGTGCCGACCGCCTCGGCGAGCACGCGGGACGCACAGTCCCGCATGACCCGGTCGGTCCGAGCGTGAGGGGTGAGGGCGTCGAGGCCGCCGCCCCCCGGTCGGCGAGGGCGGGGACCCCGCAGGCGGCCGGGACGAGCGGAACGGCCGCGAGCCTGCGGCCGAGGGCGCGCCCCCCCCCCCCCGCCATCCGGCGGGCGTCGCCGCCGACGCCGCGGACCGTGGCCGAGGCCAGCCCGGTCTGGCCGGGCAGCCCGACGTAGCCGAGCCGGGGACGGTGAGGCTGCGGCCGCGGCAGTGGACCGGCCAGCCGTCGTCGTTGAGGGCGCCGAGGCCGGCGAGGTAGCCGACGTCGGGCCGGTAGCCGGTGGCGAGGATGACGGCGTCGACCGGCTCGCGGTGCCGTCGGACCAGACGACCCCGGTCGGGGTGAGCCGGTCGAACATGGGTCGGCGGTCCGGCCGACCGGCGGCGAACGCGGCGGCGTAGCGGCCGTAGTCGAGCACCCCGACCGAGCGGGCGCCGTCACGGTGGATCGGCAGCGCCTCCAGCCCGGACCAGCGGGCCCAGTAGTGCACGTCCATACCGAGCGGCCGCTGCGGCCGGAACCGGACCGGTTCCCGGCTGGCCAGGGAGACCGTGGCGACCTGGGCGAGCTCGACGGCGATCTGGACCGCGGAGTTCCCGGCGCCTACCACCACGACCCGGCGGCCGGCGAACGGCTCCGGCCGGCGGTAGCCGGCGGCGTGCAGCAGCCTCCCGGTGAAGCCGGTCAGGCCGGGCAGGTCGGGGACGTGGGGCCGGCCGAACCCGCCGGAGGCCGCGACCACCGCCCGCGCGGCCAACCGGTCCCCGCCGGGAAGGGCGAGCTGGAAGGTATGCCCGTCCCAGGCGACGTCGCCGACGCGGCTGCGGGTGCGGACCGGCAGGTCGAACCGGGCGGCGTAGCCCCGAAGGTAGTCGGTGACCTCGTCCCGGTTCGGGTAGCGGCCGGGCCGACCGGGCAGCCGCATCCCGGCAGGCGCCGAGAACCGGGCCGGTGAGAACAGGGTGAGACTGTCGTAGTAGGACGGCCACGAACCACCGACCTCGGCGGCGGCCTCGACGATCAAGATTCCCAGCCCGGCCTGCTGCAGGGCACGGCCGACGGCCAGCCCGGCCTGCCCGGCCCCGACCACGGCCACGTCGAGCGCCGCAGCGCTGAACGGCCGCGCTGATCGATCAACATGGGGCCAGCCCGCTCAGACGTCAACGGCCGCCTCTCGGTGGCGGTCACCGGCAGCCACAGCTGGCCGGCGGCCCGGCCGGCTCGCCGACGGAGACGGTCGCCGCAGAGGCGGTCTTGTCCGACGGTTCGCAGCAGACCGAGACCGTGGCGGTCCGCAGCAGAGCGGCTCGCGGCGGGTTCGGCGCCGGCCTCTTCGGCTGCTGCTGTCGGCTCGACGGCCACGGTCGCCGCCGTTGCCGTGGCGGCAGTTGTGGTTGATGCCTGGGCCGGAATCGTGCCGCCGGGCTTGACGGCCTGAACGATGGCGTTGTGCATGCTGTCGGCGACCTGCGCGGTGTAGCGGACGGTGGCGTCGGTGAACCCGGCGCGGTCAGCCCGTCCAGGTATTCACTGCGAGACAAGGCACCGGCGATGCAGCCGACGTAGGAGCCCCGTTCCGCCCGCTCGGCGGGGTGAGCTGATCCTCGGCGACGACGTCGGAAACCCCGATCGCCGCCCGGGTGCCAGCACCCGGAACATCTCGGCGATCACGGCCGGCTTGTCGGTGGACAGGTTGATCACGCAGTTGGAGATCACCACGTCGACCGAGGCGTCGGGCAGCGGGACGTCCTCGATCGTGCCCTTCACGAACTCGACATTGGTGGCGCCGGCCTTGGCGGCGTTGGCCGGGCAAGGTCGAGCATCTCGTCGGTCATGTCGACGCCGTAGGCGAACCCGGTCGGCCCGACCCGGCGCGCGGAAAGCAGCACATCGATCCCGCCGCCGGAGCCGAGGTCCAGGACCCGTCGCCCGGGCGAAGGTCGGCGACCGCGGTCGGGTTGCCGCAGCCCAGACTGGCCGCCACGCCGCCACGGGCAAGTCCTCGCGGTCCAACTGGGTGTAAAGGCGTGCTGCCGAACCGGGCGTCGGTCTCCACCGGCGCCGGGCAACACGACCTCGCCCCTCCACCCTCGATCACGGTGACCGCTGCGGCGGCGTAGAGGTCCCGGACCCGCTCCCGCAGATCGGAGGGCGGTGCTATCGGTGGCTGTCCGTTCATGGTGGCCCCCTTTTCGAATTGATGTGTATCGATGCATTCTAGGCACGGACGTAATCCACCGACGACCATCCCGGGATGCAGCCTGGTCGCCGTGGTGATCACGACGCGGGAACCATTGGCGCTTGATGGAGTCCTGCTGCTCACCGGTAACCCCCCAGGTGCTGAGCCAGGC
>CAWAAK010000024.1:0-215237 GCA_963780005.1 uncultured Actinomycetota bacterium
ACAAGATCGACAGGCGTGGGCGGTCGCCTGCCAACCCTGCGCTGCCGTCTGGCGCAGGCCGAACCCGAAACGTCCGTTGACGACGTCACCTGGTGCACGCCCTGCCCCCTTCCGTGTCGCGGTCGCTATCCATTGGCCAGGGAGTCCAACCGGACCAGACGCTGCTCGGCCTTCCGGCGGATCTTCTCGGCCTTGACGGCGGAGACGGTTGCGTCGCCCGGATCGAACTTGTCGATCAGATCGGCACGCTTGATCAACACCGCGCGCGGGTCCTCGCAGCAGCGGACGAGGTAGTCCAGATAGTCCTCGCCGTCGGCTCGCGTGAGCAGGTCGACCAGCCGCACGACCTCCGGGTCGCCGGTCGACGACAGCAGCTCGGCGCTCGTGATGCCGCCCCTCTCGACGACGTCGTGCAGCAGGGCCGCGGCGTACGTGGCGTCGTCACCACCCTCGTCCCGCACCGCGTCGGCGACGCGTCGAGCATGGGCGATCTCGAGTCCGCCGAGCTTTGTCCGCAGTGCGCCGAGAAGGCGCACGGCCAGGGCGTCGGCGTCACTCGGGGACAGGACCGCCTCCTGGTGGGGTGGCGCTGTCGGTCTTCGGCGCCGGCAGGTGCACGCCGCGGTGGAGCTCGTAGGCCCGAGCGGTTCCGGGCGAGTCCGGATCGTCGACGATCGGCTGGTCGGCCATGAAGAGCCGGATCACGTTCGCCAACTCGCCGGGGTGGCTGAAGTTGATGGCGTGCGCCGCCCCGTCGATCACGACCAGTAGTACGTGGTTCTCAGTCTGGTCTGCGATCTGCTGCACCCGCGCGGGCGGTGGCATCAAAGGGTCGCGGGTGCCGAGCACCGCGAGGACCGGGACCTTTACGGCGAGCAGGCGGTCCAGGGCCGGGAACCGCGTGAGCGCGCGGAACAGCCGCATCGTGCTAGGGATCCCGAAGCGCAGGTAGTCGGGCACGGCGACCCCCCACATCCGCAGGGGTTCGCGGATCCCGTCGTGCGTCAGCTGTTTCATGGCGCGGGGGAGCGGCTGGTTCTGCAGGCCGCCGGCCGGGGACACCAAGATCGCGCGCTCGAGCCGATCCGGATAGGCGTACGCGAACTCGCAGATGACGGCGCAGCCCAGCGAGTTGCCGACCAGCGTGGCCGATTCGATGCCCCGGTCGTCCAGGAACCGAGCCGTCGCATGCGCCAGATCCGAAACGTCGAGTGGCTTCGCCGCCCTACCGCTGTGCCCGAACCCCGGCAGGTCGGGGACGAAGGTGTGGAACTCGTCGCGTAGCAGCTCGGCCGTCGGCAGCAGGTAACGACCGGACAGGCCGAAGCCGTGTACGTGCACCATCACCGGAGCGTCGGGCGGGGCGGGCGATTCCCGGTAGAAGATGTCGATGCCGTCGACCCGCGTCCAACGCTCAGCCAGACTCGAGACCGGTCCTCGTGTGCGTCGAGTCGCGGTGCTCTTCGGCGCCATGTGTCACCCCCACGACGAGTAGTTGTCGGTTTCTCGACGCTACCGAGTCGCGCCGGTGCGGAGCTCACCCCGTACAGGTGACTGCGAAGGTCCGTCCTCTCCGATGTCACCCCGAGCGGGTGACGCCGTTCCCGGCTGGGGGCCGCACAGTAGCGCAATGACGAGCACACCGTTGGTCTGATGAACGCCCACGAGGTCACACCGGGAGTGGTCAAGGGCCGCGACTACACGTCGGCGGTGTACGGATCAATTCTCGCGGCCACGGTCGTGGTGAGTGCGGGGGATCTCCGGTCGCCGGGAGCGTTGGCGCTGTTGTTGATCGTGAGTGGCCTGGTGTTCTGGCTGGCGCACATCTACGCGGCGACCGTAGCCGGCAAGCACGGCGGTTGGCATCTCGACTCGATTCTCGCCAGCCTGCGTCACGAGTGGCCGGTGGCGCTCGCCAGTCTGCCGCCGGCCGCCGCGGCCGCCGCCGCCGCTCTGCTGCCTCGCTTCACCCCGGCGGACGGGGCTTGGCTTGCCTTGGCGGTGGCGATCCTCGAGCAGCAGATCTGGGGCTACGCCGCGGCCCGCAATGCGGGGCTGACCCGTGGGGACCTGGCGAAGACGATGCTGCTGAACGTCGTGTTGGGCGTGATCATCATCGTTCTCAAGCTGGCCGTGGCCCACTGAGTCAGGTCGTCGATCACGAAGCCAATTCGCCGGCGTAGAACTCCAGGGCGGTCTTGGTCTTGGTCTGCTGATCGCCGGCCAGGTCGACGCCCTTGCCGGTCAGAAAGGCCTTGGCCTCGGCGGCCACCTGGAAGCCATCGACCGGCGCGCACTTGGTGGACAGCTCGAGAATGCGAGAGCCGTCGGGGTAGAACCAGAGTTCGGCAACGAATGGCCGGCGGTCCCAGCCGGCGGGGGCGAACTTCGCCTTGAGCACAGTGATCGGACCGAGGATCGCCAGATCGTCGAGAGCGACCCCGCTCGGAGCGTGCGCGTCGAAGAACGACCGCTGTTCTTTCGAGTACAGCTTGCGGATCTTCCGCCCGCCGGCCACTGCGTCCTTGACGTCGGTTGTCCCGAGCACGCCCTTCATCGACGCCGAGCAGACGAACCCGCCGGGCATGGCGTCGACCTCGACCACCAGGTTCCGTGATCGCCGCAGCTCGGCGGGGAGCTGGTCGGGGACGACCGGCCGCAACTTGATCACCGAATCGTCCCCCCGACCCTGGACCCGACGTGCCCGCACCACGACACCGTTGGCGTTGCAGACCAGGTCCGGGGTGTCGAAGAAGAACACCTGTCGGATCTGGGCGTCGAGGGCGTCGATGCCCAGCGCTTGATCGTCGCGCGGCGCTCGGCGTCGGGCACCGTCAGCTTCAGTTCGACCGAGTCCGCGCCCTTGGTCAGCGCGAGCATCTCGGCGAGTTGTGCATCGGAGAGGCGAGGAGCCTCGTGCGTCTTCTCCGCCATCGTGGTGTCCTTTCGCAGCAGGGTCGGTCCGGCTACTGCCGGGACATGGCGACCCGCAACCGTTCCTCCGGGTCGATGAAGTGATCGTTGTCGTCCTTGCCCAGGTCGATCTGCACCCAGTTGATCTTGCCGGTGAACCGACTCCCGTGCGCCGTGTATTCCGCCGTCACCGTCGTGCCCGACTCGTATCCGATGTCGGTGGTCTCGTCAGCGGAGAAGATCATCGGCTGGGTGGCTCCGACCCGGCCGGTGCCCACCTCGTTGCCGTCGTAGTAGAGGGTGACGTCCCCGCCCTTGGCCAATCCGCCTCCGTCGTAGGCGAACTCGACGCGCACCTGGTGGGTTCCGGCTGGGATGGGCTCGGTCGGCCTCCGTGGCGAACTCGTGGATACCGAGCACGTTGTAGACGAACTTCGCCTTGCCCTGCTTGGCGTAAACACACCAGCCGCCGAAGCGGCCGCCCTGAGCGATGATCACGCCTTCGGCGCCGCCGTCCGGCACGACCACCTCGGCGGTGACCGAGAAGGACTTGTTCTTGATACTGACAACGCTGTTCTCCGACAGGCGACCCATGCCGGGGAAGAACAACTGCGAGTCGCCACGGATCAGCGTTGGCCGGCCGGCGATTCCCGGTTCGAGTCGTTCGGCGCCGCGGTCGTCGATCGGGAGCACGTTGTACTTCGCCGCCTCGATCAGCCAGAGACGCTGGAGCTTCGCGAGCAGGTCGGGCCGTTCGGCGGCCAGGTCGTGGGCCTGGCTGTAGTCCTCGCTGCCGTCGTACAGCTCCCAGACGTCCTCGTCGAGCGCCGGCATCGTGTAGCCGACCATCAGCCAAGGCGTACGGTGCTTCGTCACCGCGCTCCAGCCGCGGTGGTAGATGCCGCGGTTGGCGAACATCTCGAAGTACTGGAGGTCGTGACGCTCCGCGGCCTCGGCATCGGCGAAGCTGTAGAGCATGCTGGTGCCCTCCATGGGCGACTGCTGGACGCCGTTCACCATCGTCGGCTCGGGCAGCCCCGCCGCCTCGAGGATGGTCGGGGCCACGTCGATCACGTGGGCGAACTGCGACCGCAGGCCACCGCGGTCGCTGATCCCGTCGGGCCAGTGCACGATGGTTCCGTTGCGGGTGCCGCCCCAGTGCGACGCCACCTGCTTGGTCCACTGGAACGGCGTGTTCATGGCCCAGGCCCAACCCACCGCGTAGTGGTTGTAGGAACTGGGCGACCCGAACTCGTCGACCTTGCTGAGCATGAATTCCGGCGTCTCCAGTGCGGCCATGCCGTTGAAGTTGGCCATCTCGTTGAAGGCGCCGTTGATGGTGCCCTCGGCCGAGGCTCCGTTGTCGCCGATGATGTAGTAGATGATCGTCTCGTCGAGCACACCGAGATCGTCGATGGCATCGATCAGCCGGCCGAGGTGATGATCGGTGTGCTCGAGGAAGCCCGCGTAGACCTCCATCTCGCGGGCCAGCACCGGTTTCAACTCGTCCGGCATGTCGTCCCAGGCCGGGATCTCGGCGTGCCGAGCCGTCAGTTCGGCGTCCGCTGGAACGACGCCGAGTTCCTTCTGCCGGGCGAGGATGCGCTCCCTCTGCACGTCCCACCCGTCGTCGAACTCACCGGCGTACCGGTCGGCCCACTCCTTGGGCACGTGGTGGGGGGCGTGGGTGGCCCCCGGCGCGAAGTAGACGAAGAACGGCTTGTCCGGCATCAGCGCCTTTTGCTGGCGTACCCAGCTGACGGCGTGGTCGGTCAAGTCCTCGGTCAGGTGGTAGCCCTCCTCGGCGGTGGCCGGCGGTTCGATCGGCGTCGTGCCGTCGTACAGCGCGGGATCCCACTGGTTGTTCTCGCCGCCGATGAATCCGTAGAAGGTCTCGAACCCGCCCCCGCCCGACGGCCAGGCGTCGAACGGACCCATGGGCGACGTCTGCCAGACCGGAACCTCATGGCACTTGCCGAACTGTGCCGTCGAATAGCCGTTCAGCTTCAACGTCATGGCCACGGGCGCCTTGGTGTTGGGCCGCAGGGAGCTGTTTCCCGGGGCCGACGTCGCCGTCTCGGTGATGCTGCCCATGCCTACGGAGTGGTGATTGCGGCCGGTGAGCAGGGCCTGACGGGTCGGGGCGCACAGAGCCGTGGTGTGGAAGCGGTTGTAGCGCAGGCCACCCGCAGCCAGCCGGTCGGCGGTCGGCGTCCGGCAGGGACCGCCGAACGCGCTGGAGGCTGCGAAGCCGACGTCGTCCAGCAGGACGATCAAGACATTTGGGGCGCCCGCCGGCGGGACCAGTGGCTCGATCGGGGGATACGCGGTCTCGGGGTCTTTGGCATCGTAGGTCGTGAGGCCCGGCGCGGGCCGGTCGGGAACGGGCAACATCGTCCGAGCGTGCCGGTCGGGATTCACGGTTGTCCTCCCACTGATGGGGCGGACGCGAGTTCTCACCCGACCGCGCCCGCTGGTGGATGTACACGGTGCCAACGAACACGCGACGCCGCCTCACCCGATCCGGGGGATGCTCCAATGCCGGGCCACCGCCAGGCTTCCCGGGTGGCGCCACACAGAGTGTCCGGGAGGCCGAAAGATGCTGATCGCACTGCTTTTGGTTCTCGGTGTGGACCTCGTGGTCATCGTCGCCTTCGTGGTGGCGGTCGTTGCGCGCAAGCGATGGATCCGCCAGCGGGCCGGGGTGTTCCGCGGCGCGATGCGCGTCGCCGACGGCGAGATCGACGGTCTCAGAGCCACCTGGAGCCGCGGCTACGGACGCTGGGTCCGTGACGTCCTGGTCTGGAGCAAGGCGCCGTTCCTGTTCCGGACCCAGCTGCTGGCGGTCGACGAGCTGACGGGGGAGCGCGCCGCCAACCGTGGTGAAGTGCGGCGGCTGGGTGATCGGCCGGCGGTCGTGCGGGTGGTCTCGGGCGAGAACACGGTCGAGCTGGCGGTCGAGGGTGATCAGATCGACCTGCTCCTGGGTCCGTTCGCCCGGTCTGCCGATGTCGGCCGAGGTCGAACCACCCGACCCGGGTGAGGCTTCCACCGAATGACCGGCGGCAGGGTGATTGCCGCCCCGGGTCACTGTGAGAGTTGACCCAAAGCGCGACGCCAGGAAGGTGGCCGAGGTGGAGCGCCGACCCGTCCCGACGGTTGCCGAGGAGATGCTCGGGCGCCGGCTGACCACGCCGCGAGCCGCGGCGGTCGCCGGCCTGCTCTTCGCCTTGTTGTTCGCCACCGCGCTCATCCTCGTCCGCACCGCGTTGCCGGACGACGCTTCCGTGGCGGCGGACAGCGCACGGCGTGCCGCTGGTCAGCTGAGACTCGCGATCACCCTGATTCCGTTTGCGGGAATCGCCTTCCTGTGGTTCGTCGGAGTCGTGCGCGACCGGCTCGGGGAGCTGGAAGATCGGTTCTTCTCCTCCGTCATGTTCGGCAGCGCCGTGCTGTTCCTCGCCATGCTGTTCGTGGCGATGGCCATCGCCGGAGGCATCGTGGTCGCGGCGACCAGCGCGGTCGACGAGGTGGACAGAAAGATCATCGGTTTCGGCCGGGAGGTGATGCTCCAGATCAGCAACGTCTATGCGCTGCGGATGGCTGGAGTGTTCATGATCTCTCTGGCCACGATCTGGCTGCGGACCGGCATCATGCCCCGCTGGGTCGTGGCGATCACCTACGTCGTCGCCTTGATCCTCCTGGTCGTGGTCACCCTCAGCATGTGGGTCACACTCGTTTTTCCCGCCTGGGTCGTCTTGATCAGCACACTGATTCTGATCGCGTCGTTCCGTCGCCGTCAGCCGCTGTGACGGCTCTCGGCCGGCTGTGCAGGTTTGCCGGCCAGCAGGGGAAGCAGCCAGCGGGCGTGGGGATCGGCCTCGACCAGCAGCGCCTTGACCAGCAGGGTCAGCGGGATGGCCAGCAGCGCGCCGAGCGCTCCGAGCACGGTGGCCCAGAAGACGAGGGAGAACATCGTGACTGTCCCCGACAACCCGACGGCGTCTCCGACGATCTTGGGCTGGATGATCGATTGGATGACGAAGTTCACCACGCAGTAGAGGGCGATCACCAGCAGCATCAATCCCGGGCCCCCCTCGAGAAGCGCCAGGATCGCGGGCGGCACGAGGCCGATGACGAAGCCGATGTTGGGGATGTAGTTGGTGATGAACGCGAGGATGCCCCAGGTGAGCGGTGCCGGAACTCCGGCGAGCCACAGGATCACGGTGTCGATCACGGCGACGATCAAGCCGAAGACGGTGGACACCAGCAAATAACGCCGGGTGCCGGTCGCGAACGACGTCAACGCATCGGTCATGTCGCTGTGCAGCCGGCGGGTCGTCGCGAGGAGCATGGGAAACATCGACGCGTCGATGGCCATGAACAGCAGCAGGGTGACCACCAGGAGGAGGCTCGACGAGAGCGCCGCCACACTGGCCAGGAGATCGAGAATGAGGTCGGTGAGCGCGCCGATGTCGAAGGCACCGGCAATCGTCTCCTGAGCCGTGGTGCCGACCCCGAATCGCTCCAGCTGAGCCGTCAACTGCGCCAATTGAGCCTGCGCTTCATCGGCGTACGTAGGAAGCAAGGTGGCGAGCTGGCCCAAGGCGGTCACGACGGCGAAGCTCAGACCGAACAGCAGCAGGTAGACCAGCGCAAGATTGCAGAGGATCGCAGCCCAAGCCGGCCAACCGTGGCGGAGGGCCCACGCGTGGGCCGGATGCACGGCAATGGTGAGGACCAGGGCGAGGAACACCGGACCGATCGTTGCGGCGCCGGCGCGCAGCCCGGCGATCAGTAGTGCGCCCGCCGCCAGGGCGACCAGGACGACGGCGATGCGGGCCACAACGGGGCGATCGAGCCGTTTGGTCACGTCACACCATCGCCTTGACGAGTCGCGGCATCACCTCACCCGAGCTGGGTGAGGTCGAACTTTCGCCGATCTCACGAGGCTGGCGGGCAACCGGAATCGATGCGGCCCGGAGGTCGGCATGGCCCGTGAACAGCTCCGCGGCCGTTGAGGGCCGGCGATGGAGCTCGGCGCGCTGTGCGCGATTCTCGCCTCGATCGTGTGCTGGGCGGCCGTCTCCACGCGCTTGGCGGTGATCTCGACCCCGATCTTCTTCGTGGCGATCGGCCTCTTTCTGGCTCAGGGACTCCATCTGCTCGACCTCGATGCGGATCCGCACCTGGTCAAGGTGATCGCCGAGGTGACCCTGGTCTGGGTGTTGTTCGCCGACGCCAGTCGGGTCCGGTTGCCTGATCTCCGGGCCGATCTGAGTCGCTACCTCCGACTGCTGGCCTTGGGACTACCGCTGACCATGGCCTTGGGGACGTTGGCGGCCACGGCACTGTTGGGCCTCAGCCTCGTGGTACGCCCTGCTGATCGGAGCCGCACTGGCCCCGACCGACGCGGCCCTCGGCTCGGCGGTGATGTCCGACCGGCGGGTACCGAAACGGATCCGTCAGACGCTGAACGTCGAGAGTGGGCTCAACGACGGCATCGCCACCCCCGTGGTCATGGTGGCCTTGGCCGGCATCGCCGCCGAGGCCGGCCTGGCCGGACACTCCACCCCCGGTCGAGCCTTGCTCGGCCTCCTCTTCGGCGCCGTTCTCGGCATCGTGCTCGGCGGCGGTGGAGGCCTCCTCTTGCGCCAGACGCGGAGGCGGGGATGGAGCGCGGAGGAGTTCACCGGTCCCGCGCTGCTGGCTCTGGCGCTGCTCGCCTACCTGGTGTCCGTCGCAGTCGGCGCGAACGGCTTCGTGGCGGCCTTCGTCGCCGGGATCGCCTTCGGGGCCAGCGCCGGGCGGGGCGGCGAGAAGCAGGTCTACTACGTCGAGCAGACCTGTGGGCTCGCTTCGATGGTGGCCTGGCTGATGTTCGGTGCGCTGGCGGTGCCAACGCTGGCCACGAGCATCTCCTGGCCGGTCATCGGGTACGCGGTGCTCAGCCTGACCCTCATTCGGATGGTGCCGGTCGCCCTGTGTCTGCTGGGCTCGGCCATGGACGCCCGCACCGTGGCCTTCGTGGGGTGGTTCGGACCGCGCGGGCTGGCTTCGGTGGTGTTCGCCCTCATCGCGTTGGAGGACCTGCACGAGGTGCCGGGCCCGGTGGACACCGTCATCGGCACCATCGGCCTGACGGTGCTGCTGAGTGTGCTGGCGCACGGCCTCAGCGCCCGGCCACTTGCCGGGCGCTACGCGCGGAGCCGGCGGGACGAGCCGGCAACCGAGCACCCCGAGCCGAACGTCCGGCGACTGGTGTCCCGGCCGTTTTAGCGGCTTGGCGTGCGGGCGTCACCCGCCGCGGGTGACGCCCGCAAAGCCTGCGGCGGGTCACAGTGCTTGGCAACGATGTCCGAGTGAAACGAGTCCCAGATGGCACGGGTGACCTACGAGATCCGGGTCGAGGGTGAGGTGCCGGACGAGGTGCTCGAGAACTTCGAGGGTGTCACCTCGGAGGGCAAGACCCTCGATACCACGCTGCGGGCCGATCTGGCCGACGCCGCCGCATTGCACGGGCTGCTCCTGGCCCTGCGCCACCAAGGTCTGGTGCTACTCGATGTGCGGCGTGAGTTCGGCGGATCCGGAGACGACCAGCTGGCCCCGGACAGCACCGACGACTCGTGACGCGCGGACTCAACCCAGCGTCTTGAACGCGGTCTCGGGCCAACGCCGCAGCGCGACCAGGGCCAGGACAGCAACCGCCGCAACGTAGACGCCAGGAATGGTGTCGAGGCCAGCGACGGCGACGAGCAGCTGATCGACCCAGGGAGCGGTCCCGCCGATCAGAGCGGTCGCCAGTCCAGCCGACAGGGCGAAGCCGGTCGAACGGACCGGCGCAGGAAAGAGCTCGCCGACCATTGCGATCGAGAGCACGCCTGCCACGGCCACCGAGATGACGAACTCGGCGAGAAAGAGGCCGAAAACCGAGCCCTGCGTGGCCAGGAAACCCAGCGGCGGGGCCAGCACGGCAAGTGCGGCTGCCGACGCGATCATCACCGGCCGGCGACCGACGCGGTCGGACAGCCGCCCCAAAGCCAACGGCGGCGAGCGCGGCGACTCCGAGATTGAGCGCGGTCACCAGGAGCGTCGGGGTCAGTCCGGCCCCGTGTCGAGCGATCAGGTTGTTGGGCATGAAGATGAAAAAGGTGTTGAAGGCGAGCGAACCGGCGGCCAGCAGGCAGAAACCGCGCAGCAGGGAGGCCCGGTGATGACGCCAGAGCTCGCGGACCGGACGGTCGAGGAGTCGCGGAGTCCGCCCGAAGAGCCAGGAATTGGTCGGTATCGGTGATCCGGCGTCGCAGGAGCAGTCCGAGCAGGCCGAGGGGAATGGCGACAAGGAACGCGATCCGCCACCAGCCGGTGTCGAGTCCCGCGTCCGCGAACAGGTGGCTGAGCACGGCCACGAAGGCCATGCCGCAGCCGATGCCGACTCCCATCGTCGCCGTGTGCCAGGCGCCGACCCGACCCCGCCGGTACTCGGGGGCATGCTCCAGCATGAAGACCGCCGCCACGCCGAGCTCGCCGCCGGCGGCCAGTCCCTGCACCGCGCGGAGCAGCAGAAGCGTGATGGGGGCGAGCAGGCCGATCGCTGGCGTATCCCGGCAGAAACGCGACCGAGAGCCGTGGCGCCGGCCATGAGGAAGATCACCACGATCAGGACTCTGCGCCGCCCGCGACGGTCACCCATCCGGCCGAAGACGAGGGCACCGAGTGGCCGCACGAACAGCGCGGTTCCGTACGCTGCGAAGGCGGCCGACAGGGCCGCGGCCGGATTCCCGGCCGGAAAAAAGACCACACCGATGACCGTCGCCAATGCGCCGTAGATGGCGAAGTCGTACCATTCTGCTGCGTTGCCGACACATGCTGCGGTGATCGCGCGCCGGGAGTGGGTCGCTTTCGCCTATCGATCCGCCGGCTCTCGGCAGCGACATGGTGCGAGCATAAGGCTCGGCGCCCCCTATGGTGGAGGTCAATCGACTTCCGGGCGGGAATGTGACTTCAGCGGAAAGAGTCATGGAGGGGCCCAGCGGCAGTCAGCGCGGGCCCGCGCTGCCGCGCGTCGACGCGTTCCTGGAGGCGAAGCTGCATCCGCCCGCCGTGCGGTCGAAGTGGGTGCCTCGTGATCGTCTCGTGCTGACCCTCGAGCGGTCCGTCAGCGAATGTCCGCTGACCTTGATCGCGGCTCCGGCGGGATACGGCAAGACGACTGTCGTCGCGCAGTGGCTCGACCGGATGACCGGGCGGAGCCTGGCGTGGGTGGCGCTCGACGCCGCCGACAACGACCCGGTCAGGTTCTGGACCCACATCGTCACGGCCCTCGAGCGAGCCGGCTGCGCATTCGACGGCGGGGCGGAGAGTGTGGTCGCCCAGCATCGTGACGACATCACCAACGGTCTGCTGCCCGAGATCGTCAACGCGCTGGCCGAGGCGCCGTCGCCGTCCTGCTGGCGCTCGACGACTATCACTTCATCCGGGCCCGGGCCTGTCACGAGCAGGTCGACTTCTTGATCGAGCATCTTCCGCCGGACGCGTCGGTCCTGATCATGACCCGGGCCGATCCGGCCCTGCATCTGGGCCGCCTGCGCGCTGCCCGTCAGCTCGCCGAGATCCGCGCGGATCGGCTGGCCTTCGACCGCGACGAGGCGGAGGCCCTGCTGAGGATCGAGGACATCCAGCTGTCCGCCGTCGCCCTGTCCGAGCTGATGCAGCGTACCGAGGGCTGGCCCGCCGGGCTCTATCTGGCGACGATGTCGCTGATCGGCCGGGAGGATCCCGACGCCTTCGTGCACCAGTTCAGCGGTGACAACCGGTACATCGGGGACTACCTCATCGAGGAGGTGCTGAGTCGCGAGACCCAGGATGTCCGGGCGTTCATCCTCGAGGTTTCGATCTTCGAGCGGTTCTCGGCGTCGTTGTGTGAGTTCGTGCTCCAGATGCCACATGCCGGCCGGATCATGCACGATCTCGAGCGTTCGAACCTCTTTCTGGTGCCGCTGGACGCCAGCCGGCAATGGTTCCGCTTCCACCATCTCTTCGCGGCCGTGGCGCGGAGCGAACTGGAGGCCGAGGATCCGGCCCTGGTCACCCGACTCCACGAGCGGGCGGCCGACTGGTTCCGCGTCGCACGGGTTCGTCGACGAAGCCGTCGGGCACGCCGTCTCCGCCGGCTCGACCGCTCGGGCCTCGCAGCTCGTCCAAGCCAACTGGATCCGCTACGTCGATGCGGGTCGCGCGGCCACGGTGGAGGGCTGGCTGAGCGCCCTACGGGTCCCCGAGCTGGAGTCCGACCCGGCGGCGGTGGTGACCGCAGCCTGGATGGCCCTCGTTCGGGGTGACGAGGCGTCGCTGAATGGCTTGCTGCTGGCGTTGGGCAACCTCGATGACGACGGTCCCCTTCCCGACGGGACTCACTCCGTCGAGTCGGCCGTGGCCATGATCCAAGGCATGGGCGGGTACGGCGGACCGCTCGAGATGGCGGTCGCAGCCCAGCGGGCGATCGAGTTGGAGACCGACCCTCGCTCGCCCTGGTTCGCTTTCGCGAACCTGATCCTCGGTCATGAGCGATACGTGTCCGGCGATCTCGAGGCCGGGATGAACGCGCTGCCGAAAGCGGCCTACAACGAGAGCTGCGTTCGAAATCACCAGGCAGTTCGCCCTCGCCACCATGTCCATGATCGCGCGGGAACGGGGCGAGGAATTCCTCAGTCGCCGCTACGCAACCGAGGCGATCGCCGTGGTGGAGGGTGCCTCCCTGCGGGCCGTGCCCCAGGCTTCGATGGCCTTGACGGCGTGGGCCGAGAGCCAGGCGGCCGACGGAGACCTGGCGGGCGCGATGGCACTTGCTCGATGAGGTCATGATCCTGCGGCAGCGGAATCCGGGATTGAGTCCCTGGCCGACTTTCTACTAGCTCCTCGCCACGGCCCGCGTCGCCACGGCGGCCGGAGATCTGCCGCGCGCCGAGCAGCTGCTGGACGAGGCGACCCGCCAGATGTCCCGCTTCTCCGACGGCATGGACGCGATGCAGGCACGACTGGCCGACGCTCGCGCGACCCTGCAGCGGCTGCGCCTCGCGGAGCCGGGCTCGGAACCCTTGACCGCGCGCGAGGTCGACGTACTGCGCCTGCTGCGGAGCCGGCTGAGCTTGGGCGAGATCGCCGGCGAGCTCTACCTCACCCGCAACACGGTGAAGACCCACACTCGGGCGGTCTACCGCAAGCTGGGCGCCAGTTCGCGCTCCGAGGCGGTACGACTCGGTCGGCGGCGAGCGCTGATCTGACTCGGCGCCAGCAGCGGATCTCACCCGGGTGAGATCCGCCGCTGGGTGAGGCATGTCTCACCCGGCCGTCTGGCGAAATGGTGCTGTGCAGGCGCAACTTCGTTCGACTCCGGGAGTCCGATGACCCAGGTCCTTGCCGACCAGATATCCGACCTCACCGGCCCAGCCGTTGCCCTCGGCGTACCGGAGCTGGGCGACGCGGTGATCGCCCGGCCTCGGCTGGAACGCCAACTCGACGCGGCCGACGGGCGCCGTGTTGAGGGTCGTGCGAGGCTCCGACCGGGTCCGGGAAGACGCTGGGGGTGGCCCGCTGGGCGTCCCGCGACCACGCCGTCGACGGTGCGCTGTGGCTGGACGCAGGTCGTCTCGACGCCGGTCGAGGAGCCGAGGACCGGGAGCTCTTCTGGAGCCGGATGAGGTCCGGCCTGGCGGACCTGGGGGTCGGTCCGATTCCGTCCCTTCCCAGCACGCTCGGCCGCCGGCGGAGCCTGGGACCGACTGGATCTCCAGCCTGGCCGGCGCGCTGGAACCGGGGAGGTGGCCGGCTGCTGCTCGATGCTGGACGACTACCCGAGCGGGCCGAGCGGGTCACTCGGACGCCAGCTCAGCCGCCTGCTGACGCAGACGACGGCACTGCGGGTGGTGATCACGTGCACGGGTCCGCCGGCGCTCGATCTTGCTCGACTGCGGGCTGCCGGTCAGCTCGCCCAGTCGGTCCGGAGGCGCTGCGCGCTGGACGAGGACGAGGTGAGGGAGCTCCTCGTCCGATCCGGAGTGCTCGCGGACCCTGCGACGATCGAGACCGTGTGTCTCCGAACCGAGGGCTGGGCATTCGGTGTCGATCTTGCGGCTCGGGCGTTGACGCGGACCGCCGGCGCCGCCGACGTGCTCGATGACCTCGACGAGGTACTCGACGACGTGATCGAGGCACGAGGTGCTGGACCAACTGCCGGCCGCCTGTCGCGAGATGATCATCCGCACCAGCGTCAGCGCCGAGGTTCCGGCCGGATTGAGCCGCGCCATCATGGGTGAGGACGTGGACTGGCCGAGTGGCCTGGGTAGACGAGGCCCAGGGCTTCCTGGAACCTGGCTGCGGATGGCTCGTGGAGATGTCACCCGCTGCTTCGCCGTGCCGCGCGGCGGCGTCTCGATCGCGACTGGCCGAGTCTGTCCCGGGAGGCGCGGCGAGCCGCAGCCCGCTGGAATATCGATCATGGCGACCGCTCGGCCGGCCTCTCTCTGGCCGCCGACCTGGCGGATTGGGACTGGGCGGCCACGGCCCTCGTGCGATCACTGGCCGTTCCGAGTGTTCTGCTCGGGGCGGCGGATCGGGCTACGGCCGAGATTGCCGGGCGGGTCGAGCCCGGCGACTACCGAGCCACTGATCGTCGGCCGCCGCAGCGGTCGCGGGCGGCGAGCCGGAGGTCGCGCAGGCCGCCCTTGCTCGGCTCGACGAGAAGTCCGCGGGCGCCGGCCTCGACGTCGTCGGCTCACCGACTGACCGAAGCCATCGTCACGATGGCGATCGCGCGCACGGGGATCGACGTCGAGGACGGTCTGCAGCTGGGTCCGCGAGGGCCGGCGACGCTACGCCGAGCTGACCGCGCGCCAGCGGTTGGCCGCACCAGAGATCTCGTCCCTCCTCGCCGCCCACGAAGCGGCATTCCCCATGGCGAACGGGGATCTTCACCCGCGCCGTGGCGGTCGTCGAGCCGGCCGATCTGGCGTGCAGCACGTTCGGAGGCGGACGTGGTCGCGGCCACCGAGTGCCTCGGCCTGCTGGCCTGGCTGGAGGCTCTGCGCGGTAACCTCACGGCGCCGGCCGGCACGCGGCCGAGGTGTTGCGAATCCGACCGGCCGACGGAGACGAGGTCGGAGTCGCGTACGCCCAACTGGCCGCCGCGTGGGTGCACCTGGAACGCGGTGAACTGGCCGAGGCCGGTCAGCGTCTCGATCACACGATCCGTGTCGGTACCAGGACCCGCGATCCGTGGCTGGTGGCGGCCCAGCGGCTGGCCATCGCGCGGGTGGCCACCCGCTCAGGCGAGCCGGACCTCGCCGTACGGCTGCTGACCGACCTCCAACAGACCCACCCGGCCACCATCCTGACCCAACGACGGCGCGGTGGCTCGCCGATCGCTGCACGGTGGCGCTGGCCGAGGCCCATCTGGCAGCCGGTGACGCCCGCCGGGCGTTGGCGGTGTTGACGCCCGAACCGCGGCGGGCGCGGGTGGAGGCCCGCGTCCTGGCCGCGCGGGCCCGGCGACGCGATCGGTGATCGGCGCGGGGCCCGTGCGCTCCTGGCCTCGGTCGGGGACGGAGATCGCCGAGGCCCCGCTGCCTGCGGTGGTCCAGCTCTGGAGCCTCGACGCCGAGCTCGCCTCGGAAGTCGGGGGACGGCGAGCGAGCGCTGTCCTTGGTCATCCCGCGCCCTGCGCGCTGCGCACCGGGAGGAGCTTCGCTCGGCGCTGTCGCCGGTGACGCCCTGGCTGCGGCGTGCGTCAACCGGCATCCGGACCTGTCCCGCGAGCATCGCGCGTTCCTGGCGTCGATGGCGGCGCAGAGCCGGTGCGCCCGCGCGGCGGCGCGGCCCGAGCTCCCGGCGGCGACCATCCTCGAGTCCGCTCACCGAGCGGGAGCTGCAGGTGCTGGAACGGCTGGCCCAGTTCCTCACCACCGACGAGATCGCCGCGGATCTCTACGTGTCGGCGAACACGGTCAAGACCCACATCAAGAGTCTGTTCCTCAAGTTGTCGGTCAACCGGCGGTCCGACGCCGTCCGCCGGGGCCGCGACCCTCGGATTGTGCTGAGGATCGTGACCGGACTCGCAGGGCTGCCCCGCGGCCGACGGCGGCGGTTGATCGCGGCGGCGATCGCTCGTACGTGCCGCGTCCGTTGCGGTCTTGGTGGTGATCTACTTCGTCGTGCCCATGGGCCGGATCGAGGGAGCGACGTCGGCGCTCGTTCCTGGTGGCGGGCCTGATCGTGGTGGCCGTCGTGCTGGCTCTGCAGATCCGCGCCACGATGCGCTCGCCGCATCCTGCCCTGCGGGCCGTCGAGTCCCTCGGCGTCTCCGTACCGCTGCTCCTGCTGTTGTTCTCGGCGGCGCACTACCTGCTCGAGAGGTCGGTGCCGGGCAGCTACACCCAGGCGCTGACTCGCCTCGATGCCCTCTACTTCTCGGTCACCATGTTCGCCACCGTGGGTTTCGGGGACATCGCGCCCGGTCACCCAGGTCGCGCGCATCGTCACGACGCTGCAGATGCTCGTCAACGTGATCTTCCTCGGAGTCGTGGCGCGCGTGCTCTTCGGCGCCGCCCTCGGCGACCGGCGCACCCGCTCGGTGAGGATCGTCGAGACCATGATCAGACGTCTCGCGACGATGCGCGCTACGGCGCGGCATGGTCCTCGTCGAGGGCGGCGTGCTGGTCCAGGGCAGCGTGGATTTCTACCCCGAGGAGCAACCGGTTCGCGAGGTTCCCGTCGGTGATCTCTGGGTCGGCCTCAACCCGGTGACCAACGCCGAGTTCCGTCGTTTCGTCAAGGACACCGGTCACGTCACGGTGGCCGAGAAGGCGCCGGATCCGGCGGACTTTCCGGACGCCGACCACGGCGATCTCGTGCCGGGATCGCTGGTCTTCACCCCGACCCGCGGTCCCGTGCCCTCGACGACTGGCAGCGCTGGTGGCGTTGGCAGCCGGGGGCGGACTGGCGGCACCCGGAAGGTCCGGGGAGCACCCTCGACGGCCGAGATCTGCACCCCGTGGTGCACGTCGCCCACGACGATGCCCTCGCGTACGCAGCCTGGGCGGGCGGGCGGCTGCCGAACGGAGAGCGAATGGGAGTTCGCTGCCCGTGGCGGCCTGGTCGGCGCCCGCTATCCGTGGGGCGAGGAGTTCATGCCGGGCGGCCGCGTCATGGCCAACACGTGGCACGGAGACTTCCCGTGGCGGAACGAGTTGCCGAAGAAACACGGGATGACGACGCCGGTCGGCAGCTACCCGCCCAACGCGTACGGACTGGTCGACGTGTCCGGCAACGTCTGGGAGTGGACGGCGACGCCGTGGACGCGACACGCCACGCCGGGGACGACCGGGACACCGTGACAGCCAGTCCGTGTTGCGCGCCGGACTCGGCGCGTTCGGAGACCACGCGCTTCGTCACCAAGGGTGGCTCGCACCTGTGCGCCCCGAATTACTGCCACCGTTACCGGCCCGCCGCCCGGCAGGGACAGACCATCCGCAGCACGACCGGGCACATCGGGTTCCGTTGCGTCTTCGATCCGCGATAGGCCGGCGCATCAGCTCACTGGATGGCGACGGCGATCCGGTACCGCTCCTCGGGCGAGACGGCGTGGTCGGCGTCGTCGGCGTCTTCGCCGAGGTCGATCTGAACCCAACGGACCCGGCCACGGAAAGTGCTCGTGTTGGTGTCGTAGTCATCGCTCACCGGGGTGGCCGAATCTCCGCCCAGGTCGGTGGTCTCGTCGGCGGAGAAGATCATGGGCTGCGTGGCGTCTACGCGACCCTGGCCCACCAGACCGCCGTCCAGGTAGAGAATGACGTCGCCACCTTTGCCGAGGCCGCCGCCGTCGTACGTGAACTCCATCCGTACCTGGTGATCACCGGGTCTCACCTGGGCGTCACCGTAGACCGTGAACTGCTGGACACCGAGCAGGTTGTAGCAGTATGCCGGCCGGCCCTGATGCAGATAGAGCGCCCAGCCACCGAATCGGCCACCCTGAGCGATGATCACGCCGCCGGCTCCAGAGGGCGCGACGGAGATGTCTGCGGTGAGGGCGTGTGACTTGTTCTTGAGGTTGATCACGCTGTTCTCCGACAGGCGGCCCATGCCGCCGAACAGCAGTTGGGTATTGCCCGTGACCAGTTGTGGGCGGCCCGCCAGGTCGGAGTTGAACCGCTCGTAGCGGCGGTCGTCCAGTGGGAAGACGTTGTACTTCGCGGCTTCGAGAAGGAACAGCCGCTGCAGATCTCGCAATCGCTCGGGCTGCTCCGCGGCGAGGTTGTGCGCCTGAGTCCAGTCCTCGGGGGCGTAGAGCTCCCACACGTCGTCGTCGAGGGCCGGCAGGTTCTGCTGCGCCCCCCATGGAGTCGAGTGGCGAGTGACAGCGGTCCAACCCCGGTGGTAGATGCCGCGGTTGACGAAGATCTCGAAGTACTGGGTGTCGTGTCGCTCGGTGGCCGCGGCATCGTCGAAGGAGTAGAGCATGCTCACCCCCTCGTACGGGGCCTGCTGGATGCCGTGCACGAACGTGGGATGGGGAAGCTGTGCGGCTTCCAGCACAGTCGGCGCGACATCGATGACGTGACTGAACTGGCTACGGATCTCGCCGCGAGCCTGGATCGCGGAGGGCCAGTGCACGATGAGCCCGTTGCGCGTGCCGCCCCAGTGAGAAGCGACCTGCTTGGTCCACTGGTACGGCGTGTCCATGGCGTGCGCCCAGCCCACCGCGTAGTGATTGTTGGCGTTCGGTCCGCCGAACTCGTCGATCCGGCTGGTCATGAACTCCACCGTCTCCAGAGCACTTGCCCCGTTGAGCGGGATTCCCTCGCTGAAGGTTCCGTTGAGCGTGCCTTCACCTGACGCGCCGTTGTCGCCGATGATCAGATAGACCAAGGTGTCGTCGAGCACCTCGAGCCCGGCCAGCGCATCAACCAGCCGGCCGATGTGGTGGTCGGTGTGGGACAGGAATCCGGCGTAGATCTCCATCTGTCGTGCCAGGACCGGCCGGAGATCGGCAGGCATGTCGAGCCAAGCCGGTACCTCGGCTGGTCGCGCGGTCAGCTCGGCGTCGGGCGGGATGACGCCTAGCTCTCGCTGCCTGACGACGGTTTCCTCTCGCAGCGCGTCCCACCCCTCGTCGAACCGACCGGCGTAGCGGTCCGCCCACTCCAAGGGCACGTGGTGCGGCGCATGGGTGGCGCCCGGCGCGAAGTACACGAAGAACGGCTTGTCCGGCATCAGCGATTTCTGCTGGCCGATCCACTCGATCGCGCGATCGGTCAGGTCCTCGGTGAAGTGATACCCCTCCTCGGGCGTCCGGTCCGGCTCCACCGGGACGGTATCCCGGTAGATCGCCGGAGCCCATTGGTTGGTCTCGGCGCCGATGAACCCGTAGAAGTGCTCGAAACCGCCGCCGCCGGTGGGCCAGGCGTCGAAGGGGCCCATCGGGCTGGTCTCCCACACGGGGACCTCATGACATTTGCCGAACTGGGCGGTCGAGTAACCGTTCAGCTTGAGCGTTTCCGCCAACGGGGCCTTGTCTTTCGGGCGGACCGAACTGTAGCCGGGGGCAGACGTGGCGATCTCGGTGATGCCGCCCATCCCGACCGAGTGATGATTGCGGCCCGTCAAGAGCGCTTGCCGGGTCGGCGAACAGAGGGCCGTGGTGTGGAAGCGGGTATAGCGCAGGCCCGCCTCGGCCAACCGCTCGAATTTCGGCGTCGCGATCGGACCCCCGAAGGCCGACGAGGATCCGAAACCGGCATCGTCGAGCAGGATCACGAGGACGTTCGGGGCACCGGCAGGTGGTCGAAGCGGAGTGATCGGCGGAAACGAGGTTGCTGGATCCTTGGCGTCGTAGGTTGTGGACCCGACATGTCGAACATCAGGGATCGGCAGCACCTGGCGAGCGATGTTGGCGGCGTCCATTTCGTCTCCGTCAGGTGATCAGGTCAGCAAGCTTGGTGGGTCCGGTGGCGGTTCACGCCAAAACTTTGGCCTTGGCCTGCTCGTAGTCCTGGGCGGTGATCGCTCCGCTGTCGCGCAACGAGGTGAGCTTGGTCAGTTCCTCGGCCGTGCTCGTCGTGCCGGCGGCGTTTTGGACGTACGCCCGGAAGTTCTCCTCGCTGTCGCGGCGGTCCCGGGCAGCGCGGCGATTCATCGAGTCCCCGCGAACGAGCATGTAGATCAGGGTGCCCAGCAACGGCAGCACGATGATCAAGATCACCCACAGCGCCTTCTTGCCCCCGCTCAACTCGTGGTCTCGGAAGATGTCGCCGATGCAGGCGATGAGCAGCGAGATCCACGCGACCAACAGCATGAACCAGAAGGTCCAGACGATGATGTCCCACAGGCCCATGGCAATCGGCATGGTGCCCTCCTTTGAGTTCGAATTTGAGTGCGAATTTGAGTGCGAATTGAGTGCGAATTGAGTGCGAGTTTGAGTGCGAATTTGTGTGCGAATCGATACGAATCCATCCGAGCCGCGAAGACCACGGCCGGCCAGGCCTCATCGTGTCCGCGCCGGTGTTCGGCTCGGATCACCCGGTGCGGGTGAACTCGCGGCGCCCGATGTCGGGAAGGGTCGAGTCATGGTCGAACCGATTCCCCACGACGACGTGGCGACCTACGAGATCAGATTTCGGGGGGACATCCCACCGAGCATGCGCGCGCGGCTGTCGAAGGTGACCATCCACCGCAGCCCGACCGAGACCGTTCTCTACCGGGAGGTGACCGACGTGGCCGAGCTCGACCTACTGCTCGACCAACTCCAGTCGATGGGCCTCGTCCTGTCGGAGCTGCAGGAGTCGCCCGCGCACCTCAGCGGCGCATCGGTCGAGCACAACGAGGGCGGCAACGATGAGTGAGCGACCAGAGCGGGCTGCCGATCGCCGCTCGGCCCTGCACGCCTACCAGGTTCACGTCGAGGGCCGTCTCAGCCGGGCCCTGGTCGGCTCCCTGGGTTGGCCCAGCCGCACCGAGCCGGGCCAGAGTCTCGTTCGTGTCTCGGCCGCCTCCAGCGACCTGGCCGATTTCCTGCGGTCGTGCTCGGCCAGCGGACTCGTCGTCGACCGCGTGACCCGGATCCGCCGATGAGCCCGCTGGTTTGGATCATCCTGCTGGTCATCGTCATCCCGATGGTCGGCCTCCTGGCCTGGGTGATCGTCAGCGCCTCGATCATCCGTATCCGCCCCGGACGCTTGGGACTGTTGCTGGAGCGGGGCCGGCCGACGGACACCGTACTGACGCCCGGACCACACTTCGTGTTCACCCTGCGACGCCGGACGGTCGAGGAATATCCCGCGGTCGAGATGGCCTACCGGGCCGGGGCGCCGGACGCTGCTACGGCGAGCGAGCTCGAGAAGGCCGGTCCGGTCGCTTCGGCTCACCCTCGGCGATCGGACCGTCGCCTCGGTGCCCTACACCGTTCGCTTCCGCCTGCGGACGGAGCAGTTCGCCTGGTCCACGAGCGCTTCGGGGCGGGCGGCATCTTCGGCATCGTGCGGGACGAGAGCAGCCGCGCCGTGACGACCGCGATGGGGGATCCGGCGGTCACCGTCGACGACCTGTTCGGTCCGGCCCGCGAGAAGTGCCAGGAGACGTTGGCCGCCGCCGTGCGGGAGCGACTCGAACGCGACGGCATCGACGTCACGGAGTTCGTGCTCGGCGCCGTGGACCTCGGGCGGACCGGCGAGGTGATCCAAGCCACCGTACGGGCCCGACACGAGCTCGATCAGGAGCAGGCCGAGGCGGCCACCCGGCTGGCGCGCGCCCTCAACGACGCCGACCTGCAGGTGCGTGCCCATCCCGCCGGCGAGGCGTGGCGGTATCGGGAGACCGATCTGCTGCGCGAGCTCGTACAGCGCCGGGAGGCGTTGCAGGTCGCCGTGCACGGAGCCGGCGCCGGACGGCTCGGCATGATCGGCACGGCCCCGCCGTCGCCACGACGAGCCCGCGACCATGACCGAATCCGTGCCGATGGCCGACCGGATCCTCGAGATCTTGGCGGTGCTGCTCCTCGGCATCACGACGGTCGGCACGGCCTGGTGCGGCTATCAGGCGTCGCAGTGGAGTGAAGCCAGCGACGACCAGGCCCGCGTCGCGGCCGACCAGCACGTGGAAGGGGCCCGGCTCTTCGGCGCCGCCATGCAGCGGGTCAGCTACGACAGCATGATGGTGGCCCAGTACGCCCAGGCGAGAGCCGAAGGCAAACAGGACCTGCTTGCGGTTCTATCGGGAGACTCTGATCCGACCCGCCTTCCTGCCCCGTTCTGCAGCGGTGGGAGGCCGAGGTCCAACAGGGCAGGGCGCCGGTCGGCCTGGCCGAGGACAAGGATTACCAGGCTCGTGAGCTCGCCGAGTACCAGAAGACGGTCGTGGCGGCGGAGGAGGCCAACTCGCGCCAGTCGAGAGGCGTCGGACAATGCCCGCAGCTACGTCGCGATCACCATCCTGCTCGCTGTCGCGCTCTTCTTCGCTGGGGTGACGGCGTCCTTCCGCTACCGACCGGCTCGGGCTTCCCTGCTGATCGCGGCCCTCGGCACGGTCGCCGTCGCGGCGCTGCAGTTGGCCGGTCTGCCGATCCTCTGATCTTCATCCGTCAGAGCGAACGGGTCACGATCTCGCTGACTTCCGCGTCGCTGAGCGCGATCGGATTGCCGCGCATACTGCTGGCCCGCTGGGCCGCGGCTACGACCTCACCGATCTCGGCCTCGGCCAGCCCGTACGTCTCCAGTCCGGGGATCGACAGGGCTGCGGTCAGCTCGCGCAGCCAGCTGATCGCGCTCTCGGCGTGCGCCTGCGGTTCGCCGGTGAGCAGGCCCGCCACCTCGGCCAACCGTTCGAGTGCCTGATCACCGGGGCTCCGATCGCGCAGCGCCTGCAGGTTGACCTCGACCGCCGCGGCGAGCACGGCGGCACAGACCGCACCGTGCGGCGCGGCGAGACGGGCTCCGATCGCAGCTGCGAGCCCGTGCACCGCACCCAGTCCCGAGTTGGCCAGGCACAAGCCGCCGAACAGGCTGGCCAGGGCCAGGTCTTCGCGGACGCCACGGTCGACCATGCCCTCCTGCCCCGCTCGGCGCAGCGAGCGGGCGGACCGGCGGATCCCGTCCCGAGCCAGGGCGTCGGTAACGGGATTGGCGCGCCCCGACAGTAGGGGCTCGATGAGCTGGGACAGCGCGTCCAGGCCACTGGCCGCGATGGTCGACTGAGGTAGGCCGATCAGCAGATCGGGATCCACGACGGCCACCTTCGGGAGCAGGTGTTGGCTCCGCAGACTCGCCTTGATCCCGCCGCCGGCCAGGACCGCGTTCCGGGTCACCTCAGAACCGGTTCCCGCCGTGGTCGGCACAGCGACGCAGGGTAGGCCCGGACGTACGAGCGGGCGGCCGCCGCCGATCACCTCGAGATGCTCCAACGGGTCGGTGCCCGCGGTGGCCAGGACGGCGGCGGCCTTGGCGACATCGAGGGGACTGCCGCCGCCGAACCCGAGGACAGCGTCGCCGCCCACCTCGATCAGCCGGGCCACGGCGGCACGTACGACGTCGAGCGAGGGCTCGGTCTCGACGGCGAAGACCTCACTCGACACCCCGGCCTCCCGCAACGCTGCACGGACCGGATCGGCGCGAGACGTCGTACGGCCCGTGACGACGAGGACGCTGCGGGTTCCGAGCGCGACGAGTGCCTCCGGCACCTCGCTGACCCGGCCCGCGCCGAATCTCAGGTCGGCGGGGACGGCGAGATCGAAACGCGCCCGTTCTCTCATGATCAACCGCTACCGATCATGCGCTACCAATCGCCGTCTCCGGGCGAGGTGTTCACGAAGCGGGTGGCCTGCCGAGGTCTCGCCATCATCGGTGCCACCGCGTCGCGCCAGCGTTGGTAGTGGGCCGTCTCCTTGTGGGCTGCGGCCGCCGCTTCGTCACGGTAGATCTCGACCAGGACGACGTGACCGGGATCGGTCCGGTCCGTCAGAACGTCGAACCGCACGACACCGGACTCCTCGCGACTCGCCGCCGCGTTGTCCTGGGTCGCGTCCAGAAACGCATCGATCTGATCCGGTACGACCGCGACGTCCACCTGGACGATCAGCAGACTGTTCGGCACGAGCCGACCCTAGTCCGCCGGGGTGACCGAGGCGAAGGCTCCACCCCGGAAGGCGTCGACGAAGAGTTGATGATCACGCCGCGCTTGCTCGGCGTAGCCGTGGGCGAAGTCGGTGCAGTCGCGGATCAGGCCGTCAAGATCATCTCCTACGCACTCCGCGATCACCTCCTCGACGCTGACGTCGACCAGGTCGTGTTCGGAGTCGTCGTCGGCGACGCAGTGGATCTTGGCGGTGGCCTGTCCGAGTTGGCTGATCAACTCGACCATCTCGTCGGGCTCGTCGAGCCCGCCCCAGTCCAGATCGGCCTCGTACGGCGAGTATTCGCTCACCACGAAACCGGTCCGGGACCCGTCGGTGCCGGGCAGTTCGGTCCAGCCCAGGAACCGGTCGGCGTGCGCCTGCAGAGCCCGCTGGCTGACGGCCGTGCGATGCCCGTGGTGCTTGAAGTAACCCTCGATCTCGGGATCGCGGACCACCCGACTGGGGGCGGCCACGTTGCCCTGCTTGAGGGTGAGGACCACATCGTTGTCCAGGGCCTGGCTGAACCCTTCGATCAACACGTTGTAGGCCGGCAGACCGGCGCTACCGATGCCGAATCCCTTCCGACCGACGACGTCGAGCACGTCGAACATGACCACGCCCTCCTTCTTCCGGTCCGGGACGGTGTCTCGATACCGGGCGAAGGCGGCGGTCACCCGCTCGACCTCGGCGTCGTCCAGTCGGCGGGTTCCGGCGCGTTCGACGAACCGGCGCCGATAGCCGTCGACCACCGTGGCCGAGTTCAGGAGATCGACCCGCGTGCTGAGTCGGGCGCGGTGCAGGGCATCCAGCACGGCACCCTGGCCGGTCTCCAGGGTCAAGGCCCATTCGGTGTCGTCCTCGGCGTCGACGTAGTGCTGCACCCACTCCACGTAGGAACGCAGGTAGCGCGCCACCAGATCGTCGATCACCTCGTCGGGCAGCGCCTTCTGCCAGCACAGAACACTCAGCGACGCGCAGAATCGCATCACGTCCCAGGTCCAGTGGCCCAGATATGCCTCGTCGAAGTCGTTCACGTCGAACACCAATCGGCCGCCGGCGTCGAGATAGGTGCCGAAGTTCTCCGCGTGCAGGTCACCCTGGATCCAGATCCGCTTCGCGCCGTCGACACCCAACCAGGCGTCGTCCGTACCGGCGAACGGGCCGTCCGGACCGAGATCGGCGTAGAACAGGCAGGCGGATCCCCGGAGGAACGCGAAGGGATCGCGAGCCATCGTCCGGAACTTCGAACGAAAGGCGGCGGGGTCGGCCGCCATCAGCTCGGTGAACGCTTCGGTCAGTGCCGCCACGATCTGGCTGGTTCGGTCGGTCATCCGCCCAGTGTGGCTGAACCGGCGCAACTACGGGTTTTGGACGAAATGCTCCGCGCCGTTATGATTTCGTGACCAAAGTGGCCGCTTGCTGATCCCGGTGGCGGTCGCTGTTACCCGATCATGACCCACCGACTCGGTCGTGGGCAATGGAGTGCTCGTGCGCAAGATCATCCCGGCCGTCATCGCCGGAGCGACCGCGTTGGCGGTCGCCGGCGGAACCCTCGGCTACGTCACGGCGAACAAGGACGTCACCTTGTCGGTGGACGGACAGGCGAGGAACCTCACGACGACATCGGGGACCGTGGCCGATTTCCTGGGCGCGGAGGGCATCGTCCTCGGCGAGCACGATGTGGTGGCCCCGGCGCCCGACACCTCGCTGGCCGACGGCACGCGCATCGCGGTCCAGTACGGACGGCAGGTGCGGTTGACCGTGGACGGCAAGGCGCAGGCGTTCTGGACCACCGCGACCACCGTCGAGGGTGCGTTGAGATCTCGCCGACTCGACCCGGCCGGCGGTGACCTGTCGACAAGCCGCAGCGCCTCCATCGGGCGCGACGGGCTCGCGGTTGCCCTGGCCACCCGCAAGACCGTCGAGGTGAAAGCCGGCAAGACCGAGCGCACGCTCCGGACCACCGCCCAGACGGTCGGTGAGGCCCTGGCCCAGGCCAAGATCAAGGTCGACAAGGACGACATCACCAACCGGGCGGTCGGCGCCCGGCTGACCAACGGCATGAGGCTGACCGTCATCGACGTGAACACGACGTTGGTCACCAGGCGACGAGACGTCGACTACGAGACGATCAACAAAAACACCGCCAGGCTCGTCCAGGGCGAGAACAAGATCGACCGCCAGGGCAAGACCGGGGTCCGGACGGTCGTGTACCGCGAGGTCCGCCGGGACGGCAAGCTGGCCAGCCGGAAGAAGATCAGCTCCAAGATCACCAAGGATCCGGTCGACAAGGTCGTGCTGGTCGGCACCAAGAAGCCCGCGCCGGCCGAGAACGGCGGGGGTGGTTCGTCGGGGGGCTCCTCCGGTGGTGGCAGCACCCCCGGCGACTCGGTCTGGGACCGGCTGGCCCAGTGCGAGACCGGGCAACGCTGGAACACCGACAGTGTGCCGGGCTACTCCGGTGGACTGGGCTTCGCGCACAGCAGCTGGACCGCTTACGGCGGCAATGGTAGCCGGGCCGCCGGGCACAGCCGGGAGGAACAGATCGCGGTCGCCAAACGGATCCTCGCCGACGTGGGCTGGGGGGCCTGGCCGGCCTGCAGCCGCAAGCTGGGCCTGCGCTGAACCCAGTAGGCGGTCGTCCGGCTTGTCGAGCGGTGCCATGATCCATCGGTGACCAGCCCGTCGCCTACCAGCCCATCGGTGACCAGCGCGGAGAGCCTGGGCCGCTGGGCGGCGGCCGCGCTCGTGTTCGGCGCAGCAGCCAGTGTGCTGGTGGTGGAGATCGTCGCCCTCCGGTTGCTGGCGCCCTATCTGGGGTTGACCCTGGAGACGAGCACTCTGGTGATCGGCATCGCCCTGGCGGCCATCGCCCTGGGCTCATGGGCCGGAGGGCGGGCCGCCGACGTGGTGGCTCCACGGCGGGCCCTGGGTCCGCTGCTTGCGATCTCCGGCGTCGCGGTCGCCGCCACTCCCTCGGTGATCCGAACCGCGGCGGGTCTGGGCAGCACCGGGCCACTGATGATCACCGCGACCCTGGCCATCATCGTGCCCGGCACCCTGCTGGCGGCGGTGACTCCGATGGTCATCAAGCTCCGGCTGACCAGCCTGCAGCAGACCGGCACGGTGGTCGGCCAATTGTCCGGTATCGGCACCGCAGGAGCCATCGTCGGCACTGTGGTCACCGGCTTCGTACTCATCTCCCGGGTCCCCGTGAGCGGGATCATGTTCGGCCTGGGGCTGGTGCTGGTGGCGGCCGCCGTCGCGATCGAAGTCCGGCTCCGCGGTTGGCGGAGTGCCGCCGTACCCACCGTGCTGGTGCTGCTCGCCGGCGTCGGAGCGGCCGTGCTGTCGGGCGGTTGTGACGTCGAGACGACCTACCACTGCGCGCGGATCCGGACCGATCCGGAGCGGGCGAGCGGCCGCGTCCTGCTGCTCGACGGCGCGCCGCACTCCTACGTCGATCTTGCCGATCCGACCCACCTCGAGTACGCCTACGCCCGGGCTGTCGTGGCCGCCATCGACAGTGCGTATCCGAGCGGCGAACCGCTGTTGGCGTACCACATCGGCGGCGGCGGTCTCACCGTCCCGCGCTACCTCGAGCGGGTCCGGCCCGGCAGCTCCAGTCTGGTGTCCGAGATCGACCCGGGTGTCGTACGCATCGATCGGGAACGGCTGGGTCTGTCATCTCGGCCGGGCATCGAGATCCGGGTCGAGGACGCCCGGCTGGGTCTGGGGCAACTGCCGGACGACAGCCGGGATCTGGTCGTGGGGGACGCTTTCGGCGGGGTGAGCGTGCCGTGGCATCTGACCACCCGAGAGGCCGTGCGCCAGATCGGCCGGGTGCTCAGCGACGAGGGCATCTATGTCGTCAACCTGCTCGACTACGGGCCGCTCGACTTTGCCCGCGCCGAGGTGGCCACGCTGGCGGCCGAGTTCGACCACGTGGCCCTGGCCACCGAGATCGACACCTTGACCTCCGGTCCCCGGGCGGGCGGCAATCTGGTGGTGATCGCCTCGGACCGGCCGCTGGCCGTCGACGACATCGCCGGCCGGCTGGCCGCGGACGGAGCCGACTGGGGCGTCATCGCCGGTCCGGAACTGGACGCTTGGAGGGGCAGCGCTCCGGTGCTGACCGACGACTACGCACCCGTCGACCAGCTGCTCACCCCCTACCCCCGCTGAGCATCTCGACGATTCGCGCGGCCTCTGGGTCAGTGTGTATCTTGGTGGGTCGGCGCGGCCCGGACTCCGAGGCTGCCGCACGCCCCTATAGCTCAGTCGGTAGAGCGTCTCCATGGTAAGGAGAAGGTCTGCGGTTCGATTCCGCATGGGGGCTCGGAACCCGTTCGGCGCAACCGCGCGCCGGCAGGAGCGACGGGTCCCACAGCGGGATAGCTCAGGCGGTAGAGCAAGCGGCTCATAATCGCTGTGTCGCGGGTTCGAGTCCCGCTCCCGCTACCCGACGAGTGCGTTTCACGACCAGAATCGAGAAGGATCAGCCATGGCCAAGACCACTGATGTGCGGCCGAAGATCACGCTCGCGTGCACCGTGTGCAAGGAGCGGAACTACATCACCAAGAAGAACCGGCGCAACGACCCCGACCGGATGGAACTGAAGAAGTTCTGCCCGCGCTGTCGCACCCACACCCCGCACCGTGAGACCCGCTGAGCCCATAAGAGGACTGAACCATCGCCCCCCTTCCGCTGATCGGGCTGGCGCACGGTAGCCGACACTCCGGGGTCGCGCCGGCGATCGAGCGACTGCTCGGCGCCTGCTCGGCCGCCGAAGGCATTCCCACCCGCGCCGCCTACCTGGATCTCGCCGAGCCGGACCTGACGACGGTCGCGCTGGAGTTGGCCTCCGTTGGGCACCGAGCCGCCGTCGTGGTCCCGCTGCTGTTCACCAACGCCTTCCACGCCACCGTCGACGTACCGGACGCGATCGCGGCTGCTTCGGCCGCGTCCGGCCTGGATCTGCACCTGGCGGCGATCCTGGGCACCGGGGACGATGTGGCCGATGTGCTCTCGGCCGCGATGGCCGAGTTCGGTGTGGGCGCGAACGAGTCGGTGCTGCTGTTCGCGGTCGGCTCCTCCAACGCCGAGGCCAACGCTGCCGTGGACGACCTGGCCGCTCGGCTGGCGACGAGGAGGCACGGGCTCGTACGGGTCGGCTTCGGCACCGCTGCACCCCGAGCCGATGCGGTCCTGGATGATCTGGTCGAGTCGGGCGCGGGGATGGCCCAGATCGTGATCGTCCCGCTCTTCGTGGCTCCCGGTCTGCTGTTGGATCCGGTGCAGGCCAAAGCGCGCGAGCACGGATGGGTGATGACCCCGCCGCTGGCCGAGCGGGTCGCCTCGATCGTCATGCGGCGCTACCAAGATCGAACGGGCGATCGAACGGGCGATCGAACGGGCGATCGAACAGCCGTTCCGAGTTCGCTCGGTTAGGTTTGCGTTCATGCCCATCTCGCCCGATCACGCGGGCCGTAGCTACCCGCCCACGCCTGCGTACGAGGTGTCGGCGGCCAAGATCGCCGAGTTCGCCCGCGCTATCGGCGACGACAACCCCGCGTACTTCGGCGCCGCCCCGATCGCGCCGCCCACCTTCGCCGCGGTGATCGCGGCCACCGCCTGGGAGGCCATGTTCGCCGACGCGGAGTTGGAGATGGCGCTGCGCCGGATCGTGCACGGGGATCAGCGATTCAGCTACCGTCGCGCGCTGCGGGCCGGGGACCGGGTGCAGGCGATCTTGACCATCGAGCAGGTCCGCAGCCGGGGCGCGGCCGATATCGTCTCCTCCTCGGTGCGCATCGACACGGTCCAGGGCGAGCCGGTCTGTGTGGCGCAGGCCACGTTCTTCCACAGCCGCGAGGAGGGCACGTGAGCGGCCGGCCCCTTCGACCGGTGAACGGCGCGGAGATCGAGGTCGGCTCGACCCTGCCGCCGCTGACGGTCAGGTTCACCCGGGCGGATCTGGTCCGCTACGCCGGGGCCTCGACCGATTTCAACCCGATTCACTACTCGGAGCGTTTCGCCGGCCAGGTGGGACTCCCGGGGGTGGTGGCGCACGGCATGCTGACCATGGGCGCCGCCCTGCGCGTGGTCACCGACTGGGTGGGTGATCCCGCAAGCGTGCGTTCCTATTTCGTCCGCTTCACCAGGCCGGTCGTGGTCCCCGACGATGATGACGGAGCGGAAGTGGCCTTCGCCGCGACGGTGTCGGCGATCGAGGGTTCCCGGGTCACCATCGCGATCCAGGCGAGCTTTGCCGACCAGTCGGTCCTCGGTGCCGCACGAGCGGAAGTTGATCTTGAAGCTGGATAGCACGGTGAGCGCGCAGCCGCTTGCCCCGTACACGACGCTGCGGGTGGGCGGCCGGACGCCGCGGCTGGTCACCGCCGAGACCGAGGCCGACCTGGTCGAGCAGGTGCGGACCGCCGACCGCGAGGTCGAGCCGGCGTTGATCCTGGGCGGTGGGTCCAACGTCCTCATCGGTGACGGCGGGGTGACCGGACCCGTGGTCCGGGTGGCGACCCGAGGCGTCGAAGCCGACGTGTCGGGATGTTCGGGGGCGGTGGTCACCGTTGCGGCCGGGGAGAACTGGGACGCCCTGGTGGCCCGGGCCGTCGAGCAGGAATGGGGGGGCGGCATCGAGGTCCTGGCCGGTATCCCCGGTCAGGTCGGGGCCACCCCGATCCAGAACGTCGGCGCCTACGGCTCGGAGGTGGCCCAGTTGATCTCCTCGGTCCGGACCTGGGACCGGGTCGCGGATCGCCAGGCCACCTTCGCCGCCGCCGACTGCGGTTTCGGCTTCCGGACGTCGAAGTTCAAGACCGAGCCGGATCGCTACCTGATCTTGGCCGTCACCTTCCAACTGCCGCTCGGCTCCCGCTCGGCGCCGATCCGGTACGCCGAGCTCGCGCGCACCCTGGAGGTCGCGGTGGGGGAACGGGTCCCTGCCGCCGCCGCCCGCCAGGCGGTGCTCGAGCTGCGACGCGCCAAGGGGATGGTGCTGGATGATGCCGACGTCGATACCTGGAGCGCCGGATCCTTCTTCATCAATCCGATCCTGGACGCCGATCGGGCGGCGGCGCTGCCCGCGAGAGCCCCCCGCTTCGCGATGGACGACGGCCGGGTGAAGACCAGTGCGGCCTGGTTGATCGAGCAGTCCGGGTTCGGCAAGGGCTACGGGCGTCCGCCGGCGACCCTGTCGACCAAGCACGCCTTGGCCCTCACCAATCGCGGCGGCGCGACGGCAGCGGACCTGCTGGGCCTGGCCCGGGAGATCAGGGCCGGCGTCCGCGAACGGTTCGGCATCACCTTGGTCCCGGAGCCCACCTTGTGGGGATGCGAGCTGTGAGTTTGCGGGAGCGAAGCGACCTCGGGCCACACCGGCGAGGTGGGTTGTGAGTCTGGCGCCGTTCACCGTCTGGGCGCCGCAACGCGAACGGGTCCAACTGGAGCTGGGGGGCGTCGGCGGCCGAGGCAATGGTGGGGAGCCGGTGCGCGTGCCGATGAGCCAGGACGAGGGCGGCTGGTGGCATCCCGACGGGCCCGTGCCCGATCTCCACCGGGTCCCGGAGGTGGACTACGGCTTCGTGCTCGACGACGCAGAGCCACCGCGCCCGGATCCCCGGTCGCGCTGGCAGCCCCACGGCGTGCACGGGCTGTCCCGCAGCTACGACCCGTCCCGGTACGCCTGGAACGACCACGCGTGGACGGGACGGCAACTGGCCGGCGGGGTGATCTACGAGCTGCACGTCGGCACCTTCACCGTCGAGGGCACGCTGGACGCCGCCATCGGCCGGCTCGACCACCTCGCCGAACTGGGCGTCGATTTCGTCGAGCTCCTGCCGGTGAACGCGTTCAACGGTCCGCACAACTGGGGCTACGACGGGGTGCTGTGGTTCGCGGTGCACGCCGAGTACGGCGGTCCGGCGGCCTACCAGCGCTTCGTCGACGCCTGCCATCGACGCGGGCTGGCCGTGATCCAGGATGTCGTCTACAACCATCTGGGTCCGAGCGGGAACTACCTGCCCGAGTTCGGCCCGTACCTCCACAGCGCCGCGACCAACACCTGGGGCGACACCCCGAACCTCGACGGCGAGCACTCGGACGAGGTTCGTCGCTACATCGTCGACAACGCCTTGATGTGGCTGAACGACTACCACGTCGACGGTCTGCGGCTCGACGCCGTACACGCGCTCGTGGACACCCGGGCCACTCACATCCTCGAGGAGCTGGCCATCGAGACCGGCGTGCTGAGCACTTTCCTCGGCCGGCCCTTGTCGTTGATCGCCGAGTCCGACCTCAACGATCCGCGTCTGATCACCACTCGCGAGGCCGGCGGCTACGGGCTGACCGCGCAATGGAGCGACGACTTCCACCACGCGCTGTACGTCAGTCTGACCGGGGACGCGACCGGTTACTACGCCGACTTCGATTCGTTGACGGCGCTGAGCAAGGTGTTCGAGGACGGGTTCTTCCACACCGGCACCCACTCCAGCTTCCGCGGTCGCAGTCACGGCCACCGGCTCGACGCCCGGACGCCCACCTGGCGGCTGGTGGTCTGCTCCGACAACCATGATCAGATCGGCAACCGGGCCGACGGGCAACGACTGTCGGGCAAGCTCGATCCCCGGACCCAGCGACTCGCCGCCGTGGTGACCTTGCTCAGCCCGTTCACCCCGATGATCTTCATGGGCGAGGAGTGGGGGGCGGGCACGCCCTGGCAGTTCTTCACCTCCCATCCCGAACCCGAACTCGCCGAGCTGGTGGCCAACGGCCGGCTCGAAGAGTTCGCACAGATGGACTGGGACACCTCGACGGTGCCGGATCCGCAGAATCCGCAGACGTTCCTGGACTCCAAGCTCGACTGGTCGGAGGTCGAGCAGGGTGAGCACGCGGAACTGCTGGAGCTGCACCGGCGGCTGCTGGCCCTGCGCCGGACCTATCCCGATATCACCGATCCCCGTTTCGAGCACAGTGTGGTCTCCTCCGACGACGACGCCGGGTGGCTGAGGATCGAGCGGGGTGCGTTCCTGGTGGCGGTGAACTTCCGAGCCGAAGCCACCGTGGTGGATCTGCCCGGAGAGCTTGAACTCCTGCTCACCGTCGGGGAGGTCGGTCCTCACTCCGGGTCGGGCAACGGCGAGGCGACCGATCAGGTCCAGCTCCGGCTCGGGCCGCACAGCGCCCTCGTCGCCCGCACCCTCTCTGCCGGCCCCAGATCGACCTAGCAGAGATCAGCCGTCGAACTTGATCTCGCGTTTGAGGATCTTCCCGGTCGGTCCCTTGGGCAGCTCGCCGAAGCGGATCATCCGCGGATACTTGTACGCCGCCAGCCGCTCCTCGACGTAGGAGCGCAGTTCGGCTTCGTCGACGGCAGTGTCCGTCTTCAGCTTCACGAGGGCGGCGATCTCCTCGCCGTGCCGGGCGTCGGGAACCCCGAACACCGCCGCCTCCGCAACCGCCGGATGGGTGTAGAGGACCTCCTCGACCTCCCGCGGATACACGTTGAGACCGTTGCGGATGATCATGTCCTTCTTCCGGTCCACGATGAAGTAGAAGCCGTCCCCGTCTCGTCGGGCGAGGTCCCCCGTGTGGAACCAGCCGCCCCGCATGGCCTCCGCGGTCGCGTCCGGGTTGTTCCAGTAACCCTTCATCACGTTCTCGCCCCGGATCACGATCTCGCCGATCGCGTCGCCGCCGACCTCGCGATCATCCTCGTCGCGCAGCCCGAACTCGACGCCCCGGATGGGGGTGCCCACCGACCCGGGCTTCGTGGCTGCATTCGGATGGTTGAAGGAGGCGACGGGTGAGGTCTCCGACAGGCCGTACCCCTCGAGAAGGGTCACTCCGAAGGTCTGCTCGACGCCCTTCAGCACTTCCAGCGGCAACGAGGCGCCGCCGGAGGCCGCCGTACGGAGGGTGCTGACGTCGAACCGTTCCAACCCCGGCACCCCCAGCAGAGCCATGTACATCGTCGGCACGCCCAGGAAGATCGTGACCCGGTCGCGCTGCACGATCTCCAGGGCCTGCTCGCCGTCGAACTTCGGCAGCAGGGTGAGGCAGGCTCCGGACGCCATGGCCACGTTCAGGCCGCAGGTCTGGCCGAACGAGTGGAACAACGGCAGCCCACCGAAGATCACGTCGCTCGGCGAGGCGAAGAACAAGGTCTCCACGCAGCTGCGCACGTTGCTGCTGAGGTTGGCGTGGGAGAGCTCGGCGCCCTTGGGGGAACCCGTGGTGCCCGAGGTGTACAGGAGGACCGCGGTGTCGGCTTCCGCCCGGTCGCTGACCCCTGGAGTCGGGTCGGCTCCGGCCAGCAGCTGCTCGAAGTCACCGGGGGTGGTGACGATGACGTCGGTGCCGGTGACCCCGGCCGCCGTGGCGGCCTCCTCGGCGAACATGCCGAAGACCACCGCCACCAACGCGTGCGAGTCCGTCCAGGCGTACGAGATCTCCCCCGCCTTGAGCATCGGGTTCATCGGGACGACGATGGCGCCGATGCGCAGGATGGCGTAGTAGGCGATCGGGAAATAGGCGACGTTCGGCATGATCAGCGCCACCCGATCGCCCGGCTGCACGCCGTGGTCGGTCAACACCGTGGCGAACCGCGCGGACGCCTCGTCCAGCGCGGAGTAGGTCAGCACCTGGTCGCCCTGCCGGATGGCGGGGCGGCTCGGATCGGTGGCCGCGCGAGCGCTCACCCAGGAAGCGATGTTCGACGTCGGTGTCATGGTCTCGAGGTTAGTTCGGTTCCCTGCCCCTGTCCCGGCCGCCGATAGACTCCCAGCTGACTCCCACCCGCCTCCCGTTTGCGCCTGACCCAGAGCACCGCGTGACACCGACCAGGGGACTGACCCATGAGTTTGTCTGACCTCAGCACCGATCAGCTGGCGGCTCTGCATGCCGAACAGCAGCAGGCCTACCAGGATCTGGTCGCGCGGGGGCTGAAGCTGGATCTCACCAGGGGCAAACCGTCGGCGGCCCAACTCGACCTGTCCAACGAGCTGCTGTCCCTTCCCGGCGCCGACGACTTCCGAGCTCGCGACGGGATCGACTGCCGCAACTACGGCGGCGGCCAGGGGCTGGCGGAGCTGCGGGAGATCTTCGCCGAGCTGCTCAACGTCGAGGTGGACCAGTTGGTGGCGGGCGGCAACGCCAGCCTCGCGATCATGCACGACAGCCTGGTGTTCTCCCTGCTCAAGGGCACGATCGACTCGGCCAAGCCCTGGGGATCCGAACCCGTCACCTTTCTCTGCCCGGTCCCGGGCTACGACCGGCACTTCGCCCTGTGCGAGCAGTACGGGATCGCGATGGTGTCCGTGCCGTTGTACGCCGACGGTCCAGACCTCGACCAGGTCAAAGACCGCGTGGCGACCGACCCGAGCGTCAAGGGCATCTGGGTCGTGCCGACCTACGCCAATCCGTCCGGCGCCGTCTACACCGAGGCGGTCACCTCGGAACTGCTGGCCATGCCCGCGGCCGCCCCGGACTTCCGGATCTTCTGGGACAACGCGTACGCGGTCCACCACCTCTCCGACGTCGAGGAACCCGCCCTCGACGTCCTCGGGATGGCCGCCGAGGCCGGCCATCCCGACCGGGTCTTCCTGTTCGCCTCCACCTCGAAGATCACCTATGCGGGGGCCGGGGTTGCCTTCTTCGCCAGTTCGCCGGCGAACGTCGCCTGGTACTTGAAGAACCTCGGCAAGCGGACCATCGGGCCGGACAAGGTCAACCAGCTTCGGCACGCGCGCTACCTGGGCAGTGCCGATGGCGTCCGGGCGCTGATGCGCAAACACCGCGCGATCATCGAGCCGAAGTTCGAGCAGGTCACGTCGATCCTTTCCGACCGGCTGGACGCCTACGACGTCGCCAGCTGGACCCATCCGCTGGGTGGCTACTTCATCAACCTCGACGTGCCGGACGGGACTGCGACCCGGGTCGTGCAGCTGGCCAAGGAAGCCGGCATCAACATGACTGCGGCGGGCGCGGCCTTCCCTTACGGGCAGGATCCCCGGGACCGTAGTATCCGGATCGCTCCCACCTTCCCGGCCCCCGGCGATGTCGCTGGCGCCATTGGGGGCCTGGCCACCTGTGTCCTCCTGGCAGCGATCGAGCAGCGCCGAGCCGGCTGAGCGCGTGCGCGCAGGGTTCGACTCCTCAGCGATTGCCCATTACAATCGAGGACTTGGTGTCGAACGCCAGAGATTTCGTGCGCCCAGACGAGGCTCGGTCGCACGACACGCAAGGCAGGTCAAGGCAGGTGGGTGAAGGGCAATAGCTCAACTGGCAGAGCATCGGTCTCCAAAACCGAAGGTTGGGGGTTCAAGTCCCTCTTGCCCTGCGGGAATCAGTCGGTGACTGGCAGCACCGAGCAGGAACGAGTCAACCGAGAAGGGTCGCAGCGTGGCAGACAAGGAACCAGTGGGGTCGCCGGACGAGCCGACCCCGGCTGACGACCTGGTCCAGCCCGACGCCACTGACCCAACCGAACCCGCCGAATTGGCCGACGCCGAGCCCACCAACGCCGAACTGGCCGAGCAGGGTGCCCTCGACAGCGCCGAAGACGACGAAGCGAGCGACCGGGAGCCGGTGACCGTCGGAGCCCCTCGGGCCTCCGGAACGAAGAAGGTCGCGTCGGGGAGTCATCGAGCCGAGCCGGAGGCGAAGGGACGCCCGACTCGGCGTCGCGGTGGCGCGGATCCCGCGAAGCGGCGAACCGGGCCGGTCACCTTCGTCAAGGAATCGGTGGGGGAACTCCGTAAGGTCGTCTATCCCACCGGTCAGCAGCTGCTCAACTACTTCGTGGTCGTCCTGATCTTCGTGCTGTTCATCATCGCGTACGTGAGCCTGCTCGACCTCGGCTTCGGAGCGGCGATGTTCCGGATCTTCGCCTGATGCCCACGAGCGCACCCCGCGCTCACCCGGAAACCAGCACCCAGAGAAAAGCGCCCTGAGATATGACGAACCATCCCCAGAACGAGAGCAGTGACGTGTCTGAAAACCCCACAGCCGCCCCCACGCCCGACGGGCCGGAGCAGCTGGACGGCCCCGACGAGACCACCAGCGAAACCACGACTGAGACCGATACCCCCGACACTCCCGGCGACCAGGACTTCGACATCGATTTCGGTGCGGAGAGCTACACCCGCCCGGCCGAGGACGAGGTGGACATCGACCTCGACTTCGGGTCCACCGCGACCCCGGAAGCAGCCGAGGACGACGACATCGACCTCGATTTCACCTCTGCTGAAGAGGCGGACTCCGAAGAGGCCGAGGAGCCGATCGACGAGGCCGATCCAGGTCAGCTGGCGCTCGTCGCCTTCCGCGCCGAGCTGGCCGGCAAAGTGGGCGAGTGGTACGTCGTGCACACCTACTCCGGGATGGAGAACCGGGTGCTGCAGAACCTCGAGAACCGGGTGTCCTCGCTCAACATGGAGGACTACATCTACGAGATCATCGTGCCCACCGAAGAGGTGACCGAGATCCGCAACGGCCAGCGCAAGCAGGTGAAGCGGACCGTGCTGCCGGGCTACGTGCTGGTCCGGATGGACCTGACCGACGAGTCGTGGTCGACCGTGCGGCACACCCCGTCGGTGACCGGTTTCGTCGGACACTCGAATCAGCCGGTCCCGCTGAGCCTGGAAGAGGTCGAGAAGATGCTCGCCCCGTCCGTGGTGGCCGCCGCCACCGCGACGGCAGGTGGCCCGAGCCGGAAGAAGAAGAAGATCGAGGTCGCCGACTTCGCGGTCAGCGACTCGGTGATGGTGGTCGACGGCCCGTTCGCGGGCGTGCACGCCACGATCACCGAAATAAACGTCAACAGCCAACGGTTGAAGGCGCTGGTCGAGATTCTCGGCCGGGAGACCCCGGTCGACCTGACCTTCGCCCAGATCCAGAAGGTCTAGCCACCACCCGTACGAATCCGTTCCTCTACCGCCGAATCACAAACCAGAAGGACCCACACAGCATGCCTCCCAAGAAGAAGGTCGCGGCACTCGTTAAGGTGGCGCTGAACGCCGGCGCCGCCACGCCCGCCCCGCCGGTCGGTACCGCCCTCGGCCCGCACGGCGTCAACATCATGGAGTTCTGCAAGGCGTACAACGCCGCAACCGAACCCATGCGCGGCAACGTCATCCCGGTCGAGATCACCATCTACGAGGACCGATCCTTCACCTTCATCACCAAGACCCCGCCGGCGGCGGAGCTGATCAAGAAGGCGGCCGGCGTGCAGAAGGGCTCGGGCGTTCCGCAGCGGGACAAGGTCGGCAAGATCACCCGCGACCAGGTCCGCGAGATCGCCAACACCAAGCTGCCGGACCTGAACGCGAACGATGTCGACGCCGCCATGAAGATCGTCGAAGGCACCGCCCGCTCGATGGGCGTGAGAGTCGAAGGTTGAGTTGACCGCTCCGCGTCGACGCGATGCGGAGTCCGATAACCCTGGGAGAGCGAGCGCCGCTCCGACCAGAACTGGTGAAAGGAACCAGACATGAAGCGCAGCAAGGCATACGAGGCCGCGGCGAAGAACATCGACGAGGTCAAGCTGTACGCACCGGTGGAGGCCCTGAACGTGGCCAAGGCCGGTTCGGCGGCGAAGTTCGACGAGACGGTCGACGTTTCGGTTCGGCTCGGGGTGGACCCCCGCAAGGCAGACCAGATGGTCCGGGGCACGGTCAACCTGCCGAACGGCACGGGCAAGACCGCCAAGGTCCTCGTCTTCGCCACCGGTGACCGGGCCGAGGCGGCCACCGCGGCCGGTGCCGACGAGGTCGGGGCCGACGAGTTGATCGAGAAGGTGCTCGGCGGCTATCTGGACTTCGACGCGGTGGTGGCCACGCCGGACCTGATGGGCAAGGTCGGCCGGCTCGGGCGGGTGCTCGGACCGCGCGGCCTGATGCCCAACCCGAAGACGGGCACGGTCACCATGGACGTGGCCAAGGCGGTGACCGAGATCAAGGGCGGCAAGATCGAGTTCCGGGTCGACCGGCACGCGAACCTGCACTTCATCATCGGCAAGGTGTCCTTCGGGACCGAGCAGCTGGCCCAGAACTACTTCGCCGCCCTGGAGGAGATCCTCCGGCTCAAGCCCAGCGCGTCCAAGGGCCGCTACCTGCGCAAAGCCACCATCTCCACCACCATGGGCCCGGGCATTCCGGTGGACACCAACAGGACCAAGCCCGACGCCGAATAGGCCCTCGGGAACTCTGCGCGGTGGGCTGACATGCTCGCCGTCAGCTGGGCCGCCGCGTTCGTCGCCTGCCTCGGCTACGGGGTGTCGTCTGTTCTCCAGTCGATCGGTGCCCGAAGGGTCGACGACAACGCGGGCTTGAGCGGGCTGGCCCTGATCGTCCGCCAGGTCCCGTACCTGCTGGGTCTGGGCCTGGACGCCCTCGCGTTCGTGGCCACGGTGGTGGCGCTGCAGCAGTTGCCCTTGTTCCTCGTCCAGTCCATCGTCGCCGCCAGTGTGGGCATCACGGCCGTGATCGCCAGCCTCCGGGGCGCCAAGCTCGCGGGCCGGGACTGGGCGGCGCTGGGTGTACTCGGTCTCGGACTGATCCTGCTGAGCGTGACGGCAATGCCGGCTGCGGCCGCCCGGATCTCGTTGATCGCCGACTGGGTCATCCTGGCTGCCGTTGTCGTTCCGCTGGTCGTCGGGCTCATCGGAATCCGACTGCGCGGGCATCGGTCGGCGGTGACCCTGTCCGTCGCCGCCGGGCTGGGGTTCACCGGTGTCGCCGTCGCCTCGCGCGGCATCAGTGCGGACTGGGGCGGCGCAGATTGGTACGGCGTGTTGGTCGATCCACTGCTCTACGCCATCGTTGTCCACGGCTTTGTCGCTATCTGTTTCTTCACCCTGGCGTTGCAGCGCGGCGCGGTCACGACAGTCAGCGCGATCACCTTCGTGATCGAGGTCGTCGTCCCGTCGGTCGTCGGGGTGAGCCTCTTCGGGGACGTCATCGACTCCCGGTTGGCGTTCTTGGCCGCGGCCGGTTTCCTTCTCGCCATAGCCGGGACCGTGTCATTGAGCCGGTTCGCCGCCTGAGCGCACCCCCCGCACTAGGGGGGCGAACCGGCCGCCCGCTCCAGCGCGGACCCGCTCAACCGGAACACCGTCCAGTCCGTCATCGGGACGGCCCCGAGCCTGGTGTAGAAGTCGATCGAGGGCTGATTCCAGTCCAGTACCCACCATTCCACCCGTGCGTAGCCGCGCTCGCGGGCCAGCGCGGCCAGGGCCACCAGCAGGGCCTTGCCCAGGCCGGTACCGCGGTGCCCCGGTTCCACGTACAGATCTTCCAGGTAGATCCCGTGGGTGCCTTCCCAGGTGGAGAAGTTCAAGAAGTACAGCGCGAACCCGACGACCCGGCCGTCGGCCTCGGCCACCAACGCGTAGACCGCCGGCACCGGCCCGAACAGGGCGGACCTCAGCTGGTCCTCGGTCGCTCTCATCTCGGCAGCGGATCGCTCGTACGTCGCCAGGTCGATGATCAACTCACGGATCCGGGGTACGTCCTCGCTCTCGGCCGGTCGGATGCGGGCCGAGCCTGCGGGCGTGTTCATCGGGGTGAGGATACGGGAACTGACCGGCAGATCTGGGTCCCGTGACTCCGATCTGCCGGCCAGTTCTCTCGTCGTTCTCGCGCGGTCGGCTCTATCCCGAGGGCCGGCTCGCGCTGTTGTACGGCATGTAGCTGATCTTGGTGTACTCGACCCGCTTGCGCGGATTCGGAGCGTGGATGACTCTGCCGTTGCCGGCGTAGATACCGACGTGGTGAATCGGGTGGTAGAAGTACACCAGGTCGCCTAGTCGGAGATTCGCCCTCGACACCCGCTTGCCGACCTTGCGCTGGTTGTCGGCGTGGTGCGGCAACTTCACTCCCGCCTTGGCCCAGGCCTTCATCGTCAGGCCAGAGCAGTCCCACACGTTGGGCCCGGCGCCGGCGAAGCGGTACCTCTCACCGAGCTGAGCCTTGGCGAAAGCCAAGGCGGTCCGGCCCTTGCTGGAGGACGAGGCCTTCGACGAGCCGCTCGAGGAGGAAGCCTTGAACCTCTTGGTCTTGGCCGCCTTGACCAAGGCACTCCAGGTCCTGCCCCCCACCCGACCGGTCGCGGACAGGTTGTACTTCCGCTGCACCTTCTTGACCTTCTTGGCATCGGCGGCCGAGAAGCTCCCGTCGATCTTGACCGAGAACCCCGCCTTGCGCAGGAGGCACTGGGCGGAACGGACGTCCGACCCGCGGGATCCGATCCGGACACTGTCCGACCGGTGGGCGCTGCTCTGGCACGATGCCGCGTTGGCCGGAAGTTGGAACCCGACGATGACCGAGAACGCGAGCGCAAGAACGGCGAGCAGCGACGCTGCCCGCTTCAAAATCTTCTTGCCCATATGGTGGTTTCCCCTCTGTTCTTCCCCCCGTGGCACCGATCTCGATGAGGACGACGCTGTCGCAGCGACCGGCTGGCGTACGTTATCAAACTGAGATCTTCTACGCCAACCCTCAGATTTCTCATCACCGGGGGTCGAAATCGTGATCTGGCCGAGATCGATTTGCCCGGTTTCGGGGCGAGAAGTAGAGTTGGCCCCTGCCGAAGACCGCTGGTCGACTGAGTCCTCTTGGTCCGAAGATCCCAACTTGGGGCGCCCGCGCAGGTGATGTCAGGAACGTGCCGGATTTTTCGGTGTCCGCCCCGCCCTCGCCCGAGCGCGGGGCTTTGTTGTGGTCAGGGATGCCTTGGACCCGATCGCGTGGCCGTCTTCGGAAGCGCTACAGCCGTAGCGCGCGAAGGACGGGAGGACACGAATGGCGAGTCCGGACAAGGTGGCCGCTGTCGCGGAGCTGACGAGCAGGTTCACCAGCTCCAACGGCGCCGTGCTCACCGAGTACCGCGGCCTGTCGGTGAAGGCGTTGAAGGAGTTGCGCCGCACCCTCGGCGACGACGCCACCTACGCCGTATCGAAGAACACGTTGACGACGATCGCGGCGCGCGAGGCCGGCGTCTCCGGCGTCGAGGAGCACCTGGTCGGTCCGACCGCCATCGCCTTCATCGAGGGCGACCCGGTGGTCGTGGCCAAGGGGTTGCGCGACTTCGCCCGGGCCCACCCGATGCTGGTGATCAAGGGCGGAGTTCTGGACGGCAAGTTCCTCAGCTCCGACGACGTGCGCAAGCTGGCCGACCTTGAGTCCCGAGAGGTGCTGCTGGCCAAGGTGGCCGGCGGTATGCAAGGGGTTCTGCAACAAGCCATCTCCTTGATCAGCGCTCCGCTGTCCCAGGCGGCTCGCCTGCTGGCGGCACTGCAGACTGCGGCCGAGGAGAACCCGACATTGCTGGCCGCAGCTGCGACCAGTGAGCAAGGCGAGCAAGGCGAGCAAAGCGAGCAAGTAACGGCACCTGCTGCCGAAATCACCACCGAGACGGCTCCCGCCGCCGAGGACCAAACCGCAGCTGAAGCTGGCTGAAGACCAAATAGGAAGGACCGCCACCATGGCGAAGCTCAGCACCGACGAGCTCCTGGACGCGTTCAAGGAGCTCACCCTGATCGAGCTCAGTGAGTTCGTGAAGCAATTCGAAGACACCTTCAACGTCACGGCCGCGGCTCCGGTCGCGGTGGCCGCGGCCGCTCCCGCCGCCGGCGGTGGCGACGGCGTCGCTGCCGAGGAAGAGGAGAGCGACGAGGCCGACGTCATCCTCGAGGCGGCCGGCGACAAGAAGATCCAGGTCATCAAGGAGGTGCGCACCCTCACGAGCCTGGGCCTGAAGGAGGCCAAGGAGCTGGTCGAGGCCGCGCCGAAGGCCGTCCTGGAGAAGGTCACCAAGGAAGCGGCGAACAAGGCCAAGGAGGCCCTCGAGGGCGCCGGGGCCACCGTCACCGTCAAGTAAGACTGCTCGAACCACAGGAGCGGCGAGCCGAACCGGCCCGCCGCTCCTGCGTCTTCCGATTGGCCGGGTGGTGCAAAGGCGCCACGTCACCCCCGCCCACCGTCCCCCGTCGCTCCCGTACGTTTCCCAGCTCGAGAGGCCGGACACGTGGAGTTCCACGTGAAATCGGCGTGTCCGCCAGCCCGAGCTGGATAACGAACGCCCGGCTTGGGGGCGCGGAGGGCGAAACCGCACCGGGGCTTGTCACGAGCCGATCCGCGAGTATGCTCTTCGCCAGGTGCGGGTCAATTTGACCGCCCGGCTCCGCCGTGCCCGCAGGACTTGACCTGCGGACGACCGGCATCTATATTTGGGGTTTGCCCTCGCCATTTCGTCGACCCGTTTCATTTGACACGGGCCGTTTGTCATGCGCACGAGGCTTCATCAATCCCGCGAGTCTGGGAAGGACCCACTGTTGGCCGCCTCGCGCACCACATTGACTAGCTCTGCACTATCTCCCACCGGCCGGATCTCGTTCGCAAAGATCGCCGAACCCATGGAAGTCCCGGATCTGCTCGATCTGCAGATCGACTCGTTCGACTGGCTGGTCGGCAACGCGGCCTGGCGCACGAGGGTGGACGCCGCCCTCGCCGAGGGCCGCACTGACATCAACACCAAGTCCGGTCTCGAGGAGATCTTCGAGGAGATCTCGCCCATCGAGGACTTCTCCGGCACCATGTCGCTGTCCTTCCGAGATCACCGGTTCGAGCCGCCGAAGAACTCCGTGGACGAGTGCAAGGACCGCGACGTCACCTACGCGGCACCGCTGTTCGTGACGGCCGAGTTCATGAACAACGAGACCGGCGAGATCAAGAGCCAGACCGTCTTCATGGGCGACTTCCCGCTGATGACCGACAAGGGCACCTTCGTCATCAACGGCACCGAGCGGGTGGTCGTGTCCCAGCTGGTGCGCTCGCCGGGGGTCTACTTCGAGCAGACCACCGACAAGACCTCCGACAAGGACATCTTCACCTGCAAGATGATCCCGTCGCGCGGGGCCTGGCTGGAGTTCGAGATCGACAAGCGGGACATGGTCGGCGTCCGGCTGGACCGCAAGCGCAAGCAGAACGTCACCGTGCTGCTCAAGGCGCTGGGCTGGGACGACGCCAAGATCCTCGAGGAGTTCGGCGAGTACGAGTCGATGCGGCTGACCCTGGAGAAGGACCACACCTCCACCCAGGACGAGGCCCTGCTCGACATCTACCGCAAGCTCCGGCCGGGAGAGCCGCCGACCCGTGAAGCCGCGCAGGCGCTGCTGGAGAACTACTACTTCAACCCGAAGCGGTACGACCTGGCCAAGGTCGGTCGGTACAAGATCAACAAGAAGCTCGGTCTGAACATCGAGTTCGACAAGCAAGTCCTGACCATCGAAGACATCGTGGCGGCGATCCGGTTCGCGGTCGCGCTGCACGAGGGCCGCGAAACCCTCGAGGCGCCGCGGGGCGAACTGATCGTCGAAGAGGACGACATCGACCACTTCGGCAACCGTCGACTGCGTACGGTCGGTGAGCTCATCCAGAACCAGCTGCGCACCGGTCTCGGCCGGATGGAGCGGGTGGTCCGCGACCGGATGACCACCCAGGACGTCGAGGCCATCACGCCGCAGACGCTGATCAACATCCGGCCGGTCGTGGCGGCGCTGAAGGAGTTCTTCGGGACCTCCCAGCTCAGCCAGTTCATGGATCAGACGAATCCGATCGCCGGTCTGACCCACAAGCGCCGACTGTCGGCGCTGGGTCCGGGCGGTCTGTCCCGGGACCGGGCCGGCATGGAGGTGCGCGACGTACACACCTCGCACTACGGCCGGATGTGTCCCATCGAGACCCCGGAGGGCCCGAACATCGGCCTGATCGGCTCGCTGGCCAGCTTCGCCCGGGTCAACGCGTTCGGTTTTGTGGAGACCCCGTACCGCAAGGTGGAGAACGGCCGGGTCACCGACCAGGTCGACTACCTCACCGCGGACGTCGAGGACCGCTTCATCATCGCCCAGGCCAACGCCAAGCTCGACGCGAAGGGCAAGTTCAGCGAAGAGCGGGTGCTGGTCCGGCGCCGGCACGGAGAGGCCGACGAGGTCGCTCCCGGCGATGTGCACTACATGGACGTGTCGCCGCGCCAGATGGTGTCGGTGGCCACGGCCATGATCCCGTTCCTGGAGCACGACGACGCATCGCGGGCCCTGATGGGCTCCAACATGCAGCGCCAGGCCGTGCCGCTGATCCGGTCCGACTCGCCGTTCGTCGGCACCGGCATGGAATACCGCGGTGCGGTCGACGCCGGCGACGTCACCGTGGCCATCCAGTCGGGTGTCGTGCAGGCGGTGAGCGCCGACCTGATCGACATCGCCCACGACGACGGCACCTACAAGACCTACCGGCTGGCCAAGTTCCGCCGCTCCAACCAGGGCACCTGCATCAACCAGCGTCCGCTGGTGACCGCCGGGCAGCGGGTCGAGAAGGGCACGCCGTTGGCCGACGGCCCCTGCACCGACCACGCGGAGATGGCGCTGGGCCGGAACCTGCTGGTGGCGTTCATGCCGTGGGAGGGCCACAACTACGAGGACGCCATCATCCTCAGCCAGCGCCTGGTGCAGGACGACGTCTTGACCTCGATCCACATCGAGGAGCACGAGGTCGACGCCCGCGACACCAAGCTCGGTGCGGAGGAGATCACCCGCGACATCCCGAACGTCAGCGAGGAGATGCTGGCCGACCTGGACGAGCGGGGCATCATCCGGATCGGGGCCGAGGTCTCGACCGGCGACATCCTGGTCGGCAAGGTCACGCCCAAGGGTGAGACCGAGCTGACTCCGGAGGAGCGGCTGCTGCGCGCGATCTTCGGTGAGAAGGCCCGCGAAGTGCGGGACACCTCGCTCAAGGTTCCGCACGGCGAGTCCGGCACCGTCATCGGCGTCCGGGTCTTCGACCGCGATTCCGAGGACGAGCTGTCCCCGGGGGTCAACCAGTTGGTCCGGGTGTACGTGGCCCAGAAGCGCAAGATCTCCGACGGTGACAAGCTGGCCGGACGGCATGGCAACAAGGGCGTCATCTCCAAGATCCTCCCGATCGAGGACATGCCGTTCCTCGAGGACGGGACGCCGGTCGACATCGTCCTCAACCCGCTCGGTGTGCCGAGCCGGATGAACATCGGTCAGGTGCTGGAGACCCACCTCGGGTGGGTGGCCAAGACCGGCTGGGACCTCGACGGGGTCGAGGGCGCGTGGGCGGATCGGCTGCGGGGGATCGGCCTCGGTAAGACCGAGGGCAACCACCGCCTGGCCACCCCGGTCTTCGACGGTGCCACCGAGGAGGAGATCACCGGACTGCTCGGCCACACGCTGCCCAGCCGCGACGGCGAGCAGCTCGTCGACGGCGACGGCAAGGCCCGGCTGTTCGACGGCCGCTCCGGGGAACCCTTCCCCGATCCGGTCGGCGTCGGCTACATCTACATGCTCAAGCTGCACCACCTGGTGGACGACAAGATCCACGCCCGATCCACCGGACCGTACTCGATGATCACGCAGCAGCCGCTGGGCGGAAAGGCCCAGTTCGGCGGCCAGCGCTTCGGCGAGATGGAGGTGTGGGCTCTGGAGGCCTACGGGGCCGCCTGGGCCCTGCAGGAGCTGTTGACGATCAAGTCCGACGACGTCCCCGGCCGGGTCAAGGTCTACGAGGCGATCGTCAAGGGCGAGAACATCCCCGAGCCCGGCATCCCGGAGTCGTTCAAGGTGCTGGTCAAGGAGATGAAGTCGCTCTGCCTGAACGTCGAAGTGCTCTCCAGCGACGGCACCGAGGTCGAACTGAAGGATTCCGACGACGACAACTACCGCGCGTCGGACGAGTTCGGCATCGATCTCTCCCGTCGCCCCGGTGAGGCGTACGGCGGAGTCGAGGAAGTCTGAGCAGTCGGGGGGCTCCGCCCCCCGACCGCCCCCCGTACCGGTGGTCAAGTCCTCGGGCTCGCGAAGCGAGTTCAGGTCACAACAGCAAGACAAAAGCTGACTAAAAGAGAAGAGATACATCAGTGCTCGACGTGAACTTCTTCGACGAGATCCGCATCGGCCTGGCCACTGCTGACGAGATCCGGCAGTGGTCACATGGTGAGGTCAAGAAGCCGGAGACGATCAACTACCGCACGCTCAAGCCCGAGCGTGACGGCCTGTTCTGCGAGAAGATCTTCGGTCCCACCCGGGACTGGGAGTGCTACTGCGGCAAGTACAAGCGGGTGCGCTTCAAGGGCATCATCTGTGAGCGGTGTGGCGTCGAGGTCACCCGTTCCAAGGTCCGCCGCGAGCGGATGGGCCACATCGAGTTGGCGGCGCCGGTCACCCACATCTGGTACTTCAAGGGTGTCCCGTCCCGGCTGGGCTACCTGCTCGACATCGCGCCGAAGGACCTCGAGAAGGTCATCTACTTCGCCGCGTACATGATCACCTCGGTGGACGACGACGGACGTCATCGCGACCTGAGTTCGCTCGAGGCCAAGATCGACGTGGAGCGCAAGCAGCTCGAAGGCCGCCGCGACTCCGACATCGAGACCCGGATGAAGAAGCTGGAAGAGGACACCGCCGGCCTGGAGGCCGAGGGGGCCAAGTCCGACCAGAAGCGCAAGGTCCGCGAGGGCGCCGAGCGCGAGGTCAAGCAGCTGCGGGACCGCGCCCAGCGCGAGCTGGACCGGCTCGATGCGGTCTGGAACCGCTTCAAGAACCTCAAGGTCCAAGATCTCGAGGGCGACGAGGTGCTGTACCGGGAGATGAAGAACCGGTTCGGGAAGTACTTCGCCGGCTCGATGGGGGCCGATGCCATCCAGAAGCGGCTGGAGACCTTCGACCTGGACGCCGAAGCGGCCTCGCTGAAGGAGACCATCCAGACCGGCAAGGGTCAGCGCAAGACCCGGGCGCTCAAGCGGCTCAAGGTCGTGTCGGCGTTTCTGACGACCAAGAACAGCCCGACCGGCATGGTGCTGGACTGCGTCCCGGTCATCCCGCCGGATCTGCGCCCGATGGTGCAGCTCGACGGTGGCCGGTTCGCCACCTCGGACCTGAACGACCTCTACCGCCGGGTGATCAACCGCAACAACCGGCTGAAGCGGCTGCTCGACCTCGGCGCGCCCGAGATCATCGTCAACAACGAGAAGCGGATGTTGCAGGAGGCCGTGGACTCGCTGTTCGACAACGGCCGCCGCGGGCGACCCGTCACCGGTCCGGGCAACCGGCCACTGAAGTCCATCTCCGACATGCTCAAGGGCAAGCAGGGCCGGTTCCGGCAGAACCTGCTGGGCAAGCGCGTCGACTACTCCGGCCGTTCGGTCATCGTGGTCGGCCCGCAGCTCAAGCTGCACCAGTGCGGTCTGCCCAAGGCCATGGCGCTTGAGCTGTTCAAGCCGTTCGTGATGAAGCGGCTCGACGATCTCAACCACGCCCAGAACATCAAGTCCGCCAAGCGGATGGTGGAGCGGCAGCGTCCCGTCGTCTGGGATGTGCTGGAAGAGGTCATCGCCGAGCACCCGGTGCTGCTGAACCGGGCACCCACGCTGCACCGGCTGGGCATCCAGGCCTTCGAGCCGCAGCTCATCGAGGGCAAGGCCATCCAGATCCACCCGCTCGTCTGCACGGCGTTCAACGCCGACTTCGACGGTGACCAGATGGCGGTGCACCTGCCGCTCAGTGCCGAGGCGCAGGCCGAGGCCCGGATCTTGATGTTGTCGACCAACAACATCTTGAAGCCGGCCGACGGTCGGCCGGTGACCATGCCCACCCAGGACATGATCATCGGGATGTACTTCCTCACCATGCAGCGCGACGGGGCCCTGGGTGAGGGCCGGCTGTTCGCGTCCGTGGCCGAGGCCCTGATGGCCTTCGACCGGGGCGAGCTCAGCGCGCAGGCCAAGATCAAGATCCGGCTCTCTGACGTCGTGCCGCCGGCCGGCTTCGAGGTGCGGGCCAACGGGACCATCCTGCTGGAGACCACTCTGGGCCGGGCCCTGTTCAACGAGGCGTTGCCCGCGGACTATCCGTACGCCGATTACGAAGTGGGCAAGAAGCAGCTCGGGCAGATCGTCAACGACCTGGCCGAGCAGTACCCGAAGGTCGAGGTGGCGCACTGCCTCGATCAGCTCAAGGACCTCGGCTTCCACTGGGCCACCCGGTCCGGGGTGACGGTGTCCATCGGCGACGTCAGCACGCCGGCCGACAAGGCCGAGATCCTGGCGCCGTACGAGGACCGGGCCGTCAAGATCGACCGGCAGTACGAGCGCGGTCTGATCACCGAGGACGAGCGGCGCCAGGAACTGATCGAGATCTGGACCGACGCCACGTCTCGGCTCGGGCAGGCGATGGAGGCCAACTTTTCCAAGACCAACCCGATCTACATGATGGTGCACTCCGGCGCGCGCGGGAACATGGTGCAGATGCGCCAGATCGCCGCCATGCGGGGCCTGGTGGTGAATCCGAAGGGCGAGATCATCGCCCGGCCGATCAAGTCCAACTTCCGTGAGGGCCTGAGCGTCCTGGAGTACTTCATCTCCACCCACGGCGGTCGCAAGGGCCAGGCCGACACCGCGTTGCGGACGGCCGACTCGGGCTACCTCACCCGACGACTGGTGGACGTGGCGCAGGACGTGATCATCCGCGAGGAGGACTGCGGCACCGAGCGCGGGCTGACCAAGACCATCGGCAACCCCGACGGTGACCGGTTGGTCCTCGACGAGCACGTCGAGACCGCGGTGTACGCCCGAGCCCTGGCCACCGATGTGGTCGGCGAGGACGGCGAGGTGCTGTTGGCGGCCGGGACCGATCTCGGCGACATCAACATCCGGCTGCTGGTCGACAGCGGCGTCAGCCAGGTCAAGGTCCGCAGCGTGCTCACCTGTGAGGCGGCCAGCGGCACCTGCTCGATGTGCTACGGCCGGTCGCTGGCCAGCGGCAAGCTGGTCGACGTGGGCGAGGCGGTCGGCATCGTCGCCGCCCAGTCCATCGGCGAGCCGGGGACCCAGCTCACGATGCGGACCTTCCACACCGGCGGTGTGGCCGGGGACGACATCACCCAGGGTCTGCCTCGCGTGCAGGAGCTGTTCGAGGCCCGGCAGCCGAAGGGCAAGGCGCCGATCTCCGAGGCGGCCGGCCGGGTCGAGATCGAGGACTCCGACCGGTTGAAGAAGATCATCATCACGCCGGACGACGGGTCGGAGGCGGCCGAATTCACGATCAGCCGCCGGGCCCGGCTGCTGGTCGAGGACGGGGACCGGGTGGGGGTCGGTCAGCAGTTGACCGCCGGCACACCGGATCCGCAGGACGTGCTTCGCGTCCTCGGCGTCCGTCGGGTGCAGGAGCACCTGGTGGACGAGGTCCAGTCGGTCTACCGGACCCAGGGTGCGCCGATCCACGACAAGCACATCGAGATCATCATTCGGCAGATGTTGCGCCGGGTGACGGTGATCGAGTCGGGGGATTCCAACCTGCTGGCGGGGGACCTGGTCGATCGGCTGACGTACGAGGGGCAGAACCGCAAGGTGGTGGCCGAAGGTGGCACCCCCGCCTCTGGGCGGCCAGTGCTGATGGGCATCACCAAGGCGTCGCTGGCCACCGAGTCGTGGCTCTCGGCGGCCTCCTTCCAGGAGACCACCAAGGTGCTCACCGACGCGGCGATCCACGGCAAGTCCGACAGCCTGGTCGGTCTGAAGGAGAACGTCATCCTGGGCAAGCTGATCCCGGCCGGCACCGGCCTGGAGCGGTACCGCAACATCCGGGTGGAGCCCACCGCGGAAGCGCGGGCCCAGGCGTACTCGATGGTCGGCTACGACGCGTTCGACTACGACTTCGGTCAAGGTTCGGGCGCGGCCGTACCGCTGGAGGAGTTCGACCTCGGCGACTATCGCTGAGCGATCGCGTGCCCGTCGGAGGCGCAAGTGCGGTCGGCTCCGGCCGCCTGCTTCGCTGGCGGACGAGTCACCTCGCGCGCGCAAGTGTGGCGCGCGTTGATCCTCGCCGCGAGCATCGGATCGCGTCGACGCTGTGAAAACGACTAGCTGTACAGTTCCGGACATACTGTGCGGGCCGACGACCTTGCTTGCCGTGACGACCCATGGCGCTCTCGCCAGTCGCGGGAGCCTCGCTCGGCGACGTCGCCGCGGCCGCCGGCGTGAGCCGGACGACGCTGCACTGCGCGGTTCCCCACGCGTCAGGCCCTGCTCGTGGCCCTGGCGATGGAGGCGATGGATCTCATCGCGACCGCGTACGACAGAGGCACGCCTCGACGAGGGGCCGGTCGACCAGGCGCTGCGCCGCGTGGTCGACCTGGATGATCCCGCTCGGCCCGCGGGTGGAGTTCCTGCTGCGCGAGCGCTCGCTGGACTCCGAGGCCGAGGTGGTTCGCCGCTACGAGGAGCTGGACCGACCGCTTGCTCCGGCTGGTGCAGCGCGGCCAGGAGGACGGAACGCTGCGTCACAGACCTCCCGGCGTGGTGGGTCGTGTCCTCGCTGTCCGCCTCGGTCTACGGGGCGTGGGACGCGCATCGCGTACGGCCAGCTGGCGCCGCGGGAGGCACCGGCCCTGGTGAGCGAGACCATGCTGTTCGGGCTGGTATCACGATGAGGGTCGAGACCCGACCGCTTCCCCGAAGCGGTCCGGACGCGACCGACGACGGCTGCCGGTGTTCGGCTTCCTCGCCGCGACCGGCCTGTCGGTCGCCGCGAACGCGATGGTGGCGGTGGTGGTGCCGTGGCTCGTCCTCACCCGCACCGACAGCCCGGCTCAAGCGGGTCTGGTCGGGGCGGTCGCGTTGGCGGCGGCCGTGCCGGCTCTGTTGCTCGGCGGACCGCTGATCGACCGTTGGGGTCGCCGCCGGGTGAGCGTATCCGCCGACCTGCTGAGTGCGGCCGCCGTGGCCGCCCTCCCGGTGCTCGACGCGGTCGTCGGGCTCACGCTGATCACCACCTTGGCGCTGGTCGGTCTCGGCGCCCTCTTCGACGGTCCAGGGGCGGCTGCCCGGGAGTCGGCGCGACCCGACGTGGCCGTTCACACCGGCATCCGGCCTCGATGCCCTGAACGCGCGCGGTGAGGCGCTCGACGGGGCCGGACAGATCGTCGGGCCTGCGCTCGCCGGGATCGGACTCGGTGACTGATCGGAGCGATGTCGTCGCTGTGGGTCGCCGCCGGCCATGTTCGTGCTCGCCGCTGCGGCCACGGCGTGGTCGTTGCCGCCTGACAGTCCGCCGGACGGGTCGCTCTGAGCGGCTACTGGGTGGCGACGCGTGAGCGGGCTGCGGAGACTGTGGACGCGATCGCACCTTGCGCGCGGTCGCCCTGCTGGGCACGGTCGCGATGGGCTTCGTCGCCCCGTTCACTCTCGTGCTGACGGCACTACTTCGCGCCGCAGGGGCGACCCGACGCGCTCGGCTATATCACCGCGGCCCTGGCGGTCGGCGGCATCGTCGGCGCGCTGGCCTACGAGCCGCTGGCCGGCAGGCTGCGGCGGCGGACCGTTCTCGTGGTCGGACTGGTCGCCGCCGCCGGCGGCTTCGCCGCGCTGGCCACCCTGCCGAGCGTCGTGGGTCATGGTCCTGATCGCGGGGCTGACCGGCGATCGTGGTCGGACCGATCAACCCGATCCTGGCGGCGGTGACGCAGCAGCGCACGCCGCCCGAGCTGCTGGGCCGGGTCGTCTCGACGACCTGGTCGCTCAGCCTCCTGGCGGGGCCGCTGGGCATGCTGGTCACCGGGTTCGCCCTCGAGGTCGCGACGCCCGGGGTGCTGCTCGCCGCGATGGCGGCCGGGCTCGTGGTCACGGCCGGCTACGCATTCTGCTCGCGCGGTCTGCGGCGCATCGAGCCGGATCAGCTCGCGAACGCGACCGGAGGACCGGCCGATGACCCGACTCGATGATCGCCCGGAGGCCCCGGCCGCCTCGCCGGATCCGGCTCTCACCTGCAGCTCGCGGTCCAGCGGATGGCGCTGCTGGGCCTCCTGCCGACCGGCGACCGGGTCGCCGACCGGCGTCGTCGACCCGGACGAGTGGCCTGACGAGCGGCTCCGGGCCGCGACGGGGCTCTAGCCGCACGGCCTGTACGCGTGCGCTCGTACTCGGGACAACCGGCTCGGCGGTGCCGGCGCGCCGACGGTCGACCGCGTTCCTCGACCAGCTCAGTGGGTACGAGTCCTCCGGGCTGGGATCTTCGTTCGTGGAGCTGGATCCGCCTGATCACACGCGCCTACGGCGGGTCGTCGCCTCGGCCTTCCGGCCAAAGGTCGTTCGCGAATGGGCGCCGCGGCTGCAGACTCTGCTCGACGATGTGCTCGACCGGGCGGCGGCCGACGAGGACGTGCCGGTCGACCTGATGAGTCGGGTTGCCGCTCCGTTCCCGATCGCGGTGATCGCCACGCTGCTCGGCATCCCGGACGTCGACACCGCTCGGTTCGCGCGGATCGGAGCGCTCATCGGACAGTCCCTCGACGGCGTGCGCTCGCTCGCCCAGGCCGACCGAATTGCAGCGCGCCGAACGCGACCTGGTCGAGCTGTTGAGCCGTCTCCTGGACGAGCGCACCGCGGAACCACGCGACGACGTGCTCAGCGTGATCGCCCGGGCTCGCGCCGAGGGCCTCGCCTCGACCGGCGACGCGTTCGCGACCGCTGAGCTGTTGTTGATCGCCGGCTTCGAGACGACGGTGAATCTGATCGGCAACGGGGTCACGGCCCTGTTGACCACCCCGAGCGGTGGGAGGAGCTGGTAGCGGACCCTGGGCTGGCCGGTGCTGTGGTCGAGGAGACGCTGCGCTTCGACCCGTCGGTGCAGGCCACGATGCGGGTGGCCCACACCGATCTCGAGCTCGGCGGCTCGAGTCTTCCCGCGCGACGCGGTGATCATGATCATGACGGCGGCGGCGAACCGGGATCCGGAGGCGTATCCGCGGCCAGGAGACTTCGACCTGCATCGCATCGGGCAACCGGACCATCTGGCGTTCTCCTCCGGCATGCACTACTGCCTCGGCGCGCCACTGGCCCGCCTCGAGGGCGAACTCGTCTTCCGTACGCTCGCCGAGCGCTTCCCGAACCTCCGCCTGGCCCGGGCGCACGACGCCGGCCCGGCTCGACCATCCGCGGCTTCGCCCGGCGGCCGGTCGTGCTCAGGCCTCCCGGACCCGCACGTTGATGGTGTGCCAGCCGGTGGCGCCGCTGGGGGCGGGCGGGCTGATCTCGTCGGTCTGCACATAGCCGTCGGCGTCGGTGGCGCGCACGGTGAGCCGATGCTCGCCCGGAGTGTCGCGAGCCAGCGGAACTCCCACTGCCGCCAGGTGTCGGGGCCGACGACCTCCGCGAGTTCGGCCTCCTCGCCAGTCCTCGTCGTCCACGCGGACCTCGACGGCGGAGATGCCGATGTGCGGGGCGTAGGCCACGCCGGCGACGGTGACCGGTCCGGCGGAGATGGTGGTGGGCCGGGGGACGTCGATCCGAGAGGACAGCTTGATCGATCCGCCGGTCGACCAGCCGAGCGGCGTCCAGTAGCCCTCGTCGGCGTCGAAGGTCGTCACCTTGAGCTCGGTGACCCATTTGGTGGCGGACACGTCGCCGTACAGACCGGGCACGATCATCCGCACCGGGAAGCCGTGCTCGGGCGGCAGGGGCTGCCCGTTCATGCCGACCGCGAGCAGGGCCTGCCGCTCCTCCTGGAGCAGGGCGCTGAGCGGTGTTCCGGCACTCCAGCCGTCGACACTGACCGACAGCACCATGTCGGCGTCGCGACCGGGGACGGGCCTGGGCGAGGAGCTCGCGCACCGGGAAACCGAGCCAGCTCGCGTTGCCGACCAGGTTGCCGGCGATCGGGTTGGCCCCGACCGGATTGGCCTTGCAGGTCAGCGTGCTCAGGTGCTCGACCATCGGCTTGGCCAGCAGCTCCGCGTACGTGAGGGTGATCTCCTCCTCCACGAGCCCGGTGACGGTCAGCCGCCAGGTCTCGGGGTCGATGATCGGGACGTGCAGGGCCGTGTCGATCCGGTAGAAGTCGGCGTTGGCGGTCACGTACGGGGTCAGCCCCTTGACGTGCAGATCGGCGCCGGCCGGGACGGGCGCCGGCGGCTGCGGCTGGTGCCGGCAACTGGATCTGCGCGCGGTTGGCGGCCGCTCGGCGGGAGACGAACAAGAGGCCCTCCCCGGCCGCGACCAGACCGGCCGCGACCGCCGCGGCGATTCCGGTCGTCCGGAGGAAGGCGCGGCGCTGCAGGGCCACGGGACCGGTCAGATCGACCGGTGGCGTCGGCGCGTCACCGGCGGCGGCCGCGTCCGCCCGCTGCCGGGACGGTTGCTGGGTCAGGTCCGCGGTCACGGCGAGATGGCGGGCCAGACGATTGATCAGGAGATGGAGGACCAGATAGCCGGCGGCCGGCCCGACGACCGACGGCAGGAACGTCTGGAACCAGCTGGGCACGATGACGAACTTCGCCGCGATCCCGGCGGCGGCGATGCCGGCGAAGACGATCAGACCCGTGTAGCGGCGCCGCAGCTCGAGCACGCCGGCGATCGCGGTCACCAGCAACACCAGCAGCCCCGTCATGACCAGCGTCAGCGGGTGGGCGGCGACGTCGGTCACGCCGGTCTGGCTGTCGGCGGCGGTGGTCGGCAGGAGCCGGGCGAGCGAGGCGGCGAACACCGAAAGGGGCGCGGCGTCGGGGGCCAGGATCCAGGCCGTCAGGTCCGAGGCCGCCACCGTGACCAGTCCGGCCACCGTGCCGGCGGCCATCGCCAGACCGGTCGCCGAACCGGTCGACCGGGCGCGCGCGGCGCGGCCGGAGGTGCGGTTTCGGTGGGTCGTCGTTCATGCGGGATAGATCGTCACAGCCGTGGCTTTGATGGAGAAGTACACAGGGCGGCCAGGGTACAGGTCCAGGTCGCTGATCGTCTGCGCCAACACGTCGGCCACGAGGCCGTGACCGGACGGCCTCTTCGGCGCGTACCCGCACCAGCTGGTCGCGGGGCTCGAACTCGGTGATGGTCACCCGAACGGTGTTGCGGGGGCTGCCGTGCGGCGCCTCGGTGAACACGGCGACCGCCGTAGGGCTGAACACCGCCATGGCAGCCTCCCCGACCGTCGTTGCCGTTCGGTTAACTCCGCGGATCAGCACTCCGTTCCCGTCCCGGACGCCGTCGGCCTCGCTGCGACCGCTGATCAGGTTGAGCCCGGCGAGCCGGGCGGTGAACGGGGTGCGCGGATGCCGCATGACCTCCTGCCGTCGGACCGACTCCACGATCCGGCCGTCGTCCATGACGAGGACCCGGTGAGCCAGCAGCAGGGCGTCGAGCAGGTCGTGGGTGACGATGATCGCCGACCGATCCGCCAGCACCTGCCGCAGCACCCGGCGCAGCGGGGCGCGGCGCCGACGTCGAGGGCGGCCAGCGGCTCGTCGAGCAGCAGCAGGTGGGGCGATCGGCGGCCAGGGCCCGGGCGATCGCGACGCGTTGCGCCTGCCCGCCGGACAGCTGCGCGGGCTTGCGGTCGGCGAGCTCCTGGCGCTCCGACCTCGCTCAGCCAGCGGCGGGCGGTCGCGTCGGGCCGCGGCTGCGCGTCACGCGCGCGGCCGGGGGCCGAAGGCGACGTTGTCGAGCACGGTCAGGTGCGGGAACAGCAGCGGATCCTGGGCCAGCAGCGCGAGCCCCGCGCCGCGGCGTGCGGCCAGCTGCCACCGGCCGCTGCGGCCGTCCGAGGTCGAACAGCACCCGCCGTCGAGCTCGGCGCGCCGCGGTCGGGGCGCAGCGATGCCGGCCAGGATGGCCAGCAGCGTGGACTTCCCGGCCCCGTTGGGTCCGAGCACGGCGACCCGCTCCCCGTCGTCGAGCCGCAGGTCGACGTCGACGTCGGCGCGCCGCCAGGGTGGCGCGCATGGTCAGGGTCATCGGAGGCGTCACGGGCTCGTGCACGCGCTAGATCGCTGCTGCGGCCGCCCTGGGTCAGCCCGACCACGAGGACGGCCACCGCGACCAGCACCAGCGACAGGGCGACGGCGGCGTCGGCGTCGGTCTCGCGCTGCAGGTAGATCTCCAGCGGCAGCGTGCGGGTGACGCCCTGCAGGCTGCCGGCGAAGGTGAGGGTGGCGCCGAACTCGCCGAGGGCCCGGGCGAACGACAGCACCGCGCCCGAGACGAGTCCGGGCAGCACCAGCGGCAGGGTGACGCGGCGCAGCACCGTCGTCGGCCGGGCGCCGAGCGTCGCGGCGACCGACCTCGTACCGCTGCCCGACCGTGCGCAGGGTGCCTTCCAGGCTGACGACCAGGAACGGCAGCGAGACGAAGGTCTGGGCCAGCACCACGGCGGTGGTGGTGAACGCGATCTGGATGCCGAGCACCTCGAGGCTCTGGCCGAGCAGCCCGCGGCGGCCGAACGTGTAGAGCAGGGCGATGCCGCCGACCACCGGCGGCAGCACCAGCGGCAGCAGGATCAGCGAGCGCAGCACCCGCTGGCCCGGGAACGGGTGCGAGCCAGCACCAGGGCCATCGGCACGCCGAAGCAGCAGGCACAGCAGCGTGGACGCGGTCGAGGTCTGCAGGCTCAGCTGCAGCGCGGCCAGCGAGGACTCCGAGGTGATCAGCGCGACGAAGCGCGACCAGTCGACCCGGGAGGTCATCGCCACCAGCGGCAAGATCACGAACACGCGCCCCGAGCCCCGCCGGGAGGTAGACCCAGCGCGGCAGCCCGCGAGTCAGCTCGGCTCGCCCGGCACGGTCTGCACGGCACTCACGGTCAGGGCTTGCGCGAAGCCGGCGTCGGCCAGGACCTGCTGGCCCTCCGCCCGGTGACCAGGTCGACGAACTCCTGCGCCAGGTCCGTGTTCTCGCTGCCCGCCAGGACCGCGATCGGGTAGACGTTCACGGCCTCGCTCGACTCCGGGAAGGCACCCCGGTGACCTTGTCGCCGGCGCCTTCACGTCGGTGACGTAGACCAGACCGGCGTCGGCCTCACCGGTGGTGACCTTGTTCAGCACGTCGGTGACCGAGGACTCCTCGCTGACCGGTTTCAGCGTCACGCCGGTGGCCGTCTCGACCTTCTGCGTCGCCGAGCCGCACGGCACCTGCGGCGCGCAGACCACGACCTTGACACCGGGCTCGGCCAGGTCGGCGAAGGACGCGATCTTGGCCGGGTTGTCCGGCGGCACGGCGATCTCCAGGGTGTTCGACGCGAAGTTCACCGGGTCGCCCTCCACCAGGTCGTCGGCGGTGGCCTTGTCCATGTTCTTGGTGTCGGCGGAGGCGAACACATCGGCCGGGCGCGCCCTGACTGCAGCTGGGTGACCAGGTCGGAGGAGCCGGCGAAGCTGAAGGTCACCTTCGTGCCGGCGTGGGCGGTCTCGAACTGCTGGCCCAGCTCGGTGAAGGTCGCCTTCAGCGACGCGGCCGCGAACACGGTCAGCGTCTGCGCGCGGTCGAGGCTGCTGGTCGCCGGCCGGCGGGCTCGGTCGCGCGTGCCGCAGCCGGCGACCAGCGACGGAACGGCGATCGCGGCGACCGCCGCGCGGCGAGCGCGCGTTTCATGACGCTCCTTGCGGGGTCTCGATGATCACGGTGGTCGACTTGACGACGGCGACGGCCACCGAGCCGAGTTCGAGCCCCAGCTCGCGGACGGCCTCGCTGCTCATCAGCGACACGACCCGGAACGGTCCGCACTGCAGCTCGACCTGGGCCATCACCTTGTCGGTGACGATGTCGGTGACCAGGCCGACGAACCGGTTCCGGGCCGACCGCCCCACCTGCGACGGGTCGGCCATCGGGGCGGCGTGGCTCTCTGGCGAACTTCGCCAAGCTGCGTAGCCGTCGACGACCTTGCGGTTGCTGGCATCCGTCTCGGCCGGCAGCAGACCCGCGTCGATCCAGCGCCGTACGGTGTCGTCGCTGACACTGAGGAAGGCCGCCGCATCCCGTATCCGTATATTCGGCACGAAAGCACGATAGCTCATCAGATGCGGAAGCTGGTCAGACGGCGCAGGTGAAGTTCATGATGTAGCCCTCGGTCGGGCTGCCGGTGACCCCGGCAACTGGAGGTCGTAGCCGTCGGAGAAGACGTTGTCGGAATCCAGGCTGACCTGGCTCATGTTCTGCACGCTCTGCTCGTAGCCGGCGGTGGCGTAGACCGCGTTGCACGCGTCCTCGGGCAGGGCGATCTGCGACGTCGCGATCTTGTTCGCGCTGTTGGTGGCCTTGGCCAGGCTCGGGTAGACCTCGAAGTGGATGTGCGGCCAGCGGCCGGAGTAGCAGGCCGGGAAGATGGTGGTGAAGGTGACCTCGCCGTCGGCGTCGGCCTCCTGGACGCCGCGCAGGTAGTTCTCGTCGGGATCGCCTCGGAGTACATCGAGTACTGGCCGTCGCGGTCGCAGTGCCACACGTAGACCGCGGCGCCGGCGTAGGCCGCCTTGTTCGTTGTCGAAGTTCTGGATGGTCATGGTCAGCGGTCACCGGGACGCCCTCGGCCTTCGTCGTCGAGGAGCCGAAGCTGGAGGTGATGTCGCTGCGGACGACGCCGCTCTCGGTCAACACGTTGGCGCCGTTGGACCCGTCGCCGGGGTAGGGGCCGGCGGTCTCCTCCGGGATCTCGCCTGCCGACACCTCGCGGTTGCTCGCCGCCGCCGGATCCGCCGGGCGGTGGCCCGCCGCCGGCCCGGGCCGCCCCGCGCGGGCGGTGTCGGGCCGGCCGGTGGTCGCTGCTCGAGGTGACGTCGGGCGGTCGGCGCAGCCGGCGAGGGCGACGACCGACGCGCCCGCGACCAGCTTGAGCATGTCCGCGGCGATGCAGGAGCTTGGGCAGGTCGTAGTCGAGCCCGCGGTCGTGGTTCTCGAGTTCGTCCTCGCGGTGGTTGACGTGCATGATCATGTTCTCCTGGGGGATCAGCCTGTGGGCTGGGCCTGCGAACCAGGCTAGGGTCCGGAGAACGCGGATCCGACCGACCGGCCCTTTCATACAGCGGCCACAGTGATTCACAGCAGACGCACAGACGGCGTGATTGCGTCAGGCTGTCGCGCAGTGGCTCACGTGCCCACTCCGTCAACCTCGGTCGCCCCCATCCCAACCCGTACAAGGAAACCAAGGCGACCGGCATCGCCAAGCAGCCGCAGTCCGGCCCGGTCGAAGTGCGGGCACCCGGACCCAAGCCCGGCGGTCTGGGGAGGGGCTGGTCGGTGACTTCATCGGCGACACGCAGCACCACGGCGGCGACGGTCAGGCGGTGTACGCCTTCGCCCGGGAGGATCTGGATCGTTGGGAGCAGCGACTGGACCGCGAGCTCCCGAACGGGTTCTTCGGGGAGAACCTCACGACCCGGGGGCTCGATCTGGCCGAGGCCCGGGTGGGCGAGCGGTGGCGGATCGGCGACGAGGTGGTGCTCCGGGTGACGTCGCCCCGCATTCCGTGTTCGACATTTCGCGGCTGGGTCGATGAGCGGGGATGGCTGAAGACAGTTCACCGCCGACGCCCGTCCCGGCGCCTATCTGGCGGTGATCAACTCGGTCTGCTCCGGGCGTCGACCCGATCGAGGTCGTACATCGTCCCGATCATGACGTCACGGTGTCGATGGTGTTCCGCGCCCTGACGACCGAGCGGGATCTGCTGCCGGCGTTGCTCGCTGCCGGAGATGATCTCGACGCGGAGACCCTGGCGGCGGCCGAGAAGGCCATCAACAAATCGCCCACCGTCACAACAACGGCAAAACGGACGGCGTGTCGCTGCAGATGTGACGGGTCGGCGAGCCGCTTGCTCAGTCCAGGAGGGCGACGATCTCGGAGTAGCCCGAGTTCCGAGCGGACTCCAGCGCGGTGTGCCCCGCGAGTCCTTGATCGAGGTGTCCACGCCGCCGTCGCACGAGTGCGGCCACGGTTCGTTGGTGGGCTCGTCCGCCGTCGCCGAGCACGACGGCCTCGTGCAGGGCCGTGTAGCCGATGCGGTTGACGTGGTCGATCTTGATCGGGGTGTCCAGCAGGATCGTCACGATCGGGGCGAAGCCGCGGTCGGCGGCCCGGATGAGGCCGGTGCCGCGCCAGCTGTCCAGGCTTCCCACGTCGGCTCCGTGGTCGAGGAGAAGTCGGAGCAGCCGCGGGTCGTCGCCGACCTCGCTGGTGGAGATCAGGTACGCGCTCTGCACCGTCTCGTCCTTGGCGTTGGGGTCGGCACCGGCCGCCAGCAGGTGCTTGGCCACGGCCAGGTGATTGCCGTACGCGGCCGCGACCAGCGCCGTCTGCCCGGTGTCGTCCCGCGCTGACCGGGGCCTCGGCGGCCAACAGGCGGTTCACCGCTTCGTCCCCCCGCCGGGCGGCCGCGATCAGCCGCTGGCCCGCTTCGGCGTGCGCGGATCGTCTGGCTCCTGGGCTGGTTGGCGGACGGGCGGCGGTCGGAGGAGGAGCGGGCGAGGTCGGTCGAGCCGTCGCACTCGGCACCACGGGCGTCGACGTCGGCCTGCTCGTCGGACTCGAACTGGCGGATCTCGCACTCGTCGGGCCAGGGCCGGTGGGCTCGGGAGAGCCGGTCGCCGTACAGCCGACCAGGACGAGCGACAGCAGCGCCAACAAGACGGCGCAGCACACAGCGCGAGGCATCCAGAAATGGTATACCATTCTTGCGTGAGCGGGTTTCAGCCGGAGGCCGAGCGGGTGACCGACGGTCCTCCGGGAGCAGATCATCGAGGGACGTCGCCGGCCCGGCTCGCGGCTGGTCGAGCGCGACCTCGCCGCGGAGCTCGGGGTTAGCCGAGTTCCCGTACGCGAGGCGCTCCGCAACCTCGTCGGCGAGGGACTGGCCACGCCGAGGCCGCGAACTGGGCGGTCGTCCGCGATTTCACGCCGGCGGACATCGAGGACCTGATGGAGGTGCGGTCGGCCCTGGAGACCCTCGCGATCAGGCTGGCCGCGCAGCGACGGACTCCGGCACAGGTCGACCGCCTGCAACGAACTGGTCGAGCGGGCCCGGGCGGCGGCCGAACGCGGCGACGCGGTGACGGCCCGCCGGGCCGGGGCCGACTTCCACGAGGACTGACGGAGCATGGCCGACAACTCGGTGCTCGTCGGAGCTGGCCGCCATCACCCGAAGCAGGATGCGCTGGCTGCTCGGGCAGCACGACGATCTCCACGAGATGGTCTCCGAGCACGCCGCGATCAGCTCCGCCATCGCCGCCGGCGACGTCGAGCAGGCCGTCGCGCTGGCGGAGTCCCATCTCGTCACCAGTCGACGAGCGGTCACCGCGCGGAGGCCGTCCGACACCGACGACGACGCGAACCCCAGGCGGCTCCGACCCCGGAGTTCGGGTCGCGAACCGGTGTTTTATGGTCGGATTTCATCGCGGTACGGGGTCCGCGGCCCGGTTCGACGTGAGGTCTCCGATGTCTCGATCCCGCTCCCGGTTTTCTGTAGTCTGACCGTCGCCGCCTGCTCGGCCTCGCTGGTCCTCGCCGTCCTGCCGTCGCGCGTCCGCCGAGCCGCCGACCGAGGAGCCGCTCACGGCGGAGGAAGTGCGTGCTCTCGCAACCGGCATCCAGATCGCGCCGAAGGGACGAGCCCGATCGGCAAGCCAGATCGGTCCGTAGCCCGTGGCGCCAAACCCGTATCTCGCGAACTGCCCGACCCGCGGTCGGCCGACTACTCGGCGTGGAACACCCGGCTCAGCCAGCAGTCCCGGCAGCGGGCCAAGTCGGCGCAGCTGGCGCGGCCAAGCGGCAGGCGGCCGCCCGACGACTGCCGCCGGCCGTCGTCCACGACGAGGAGGAGCCGGCCGGCACGGTCGGCTCCAACGACTCCCAGCCGAACGCCGAGCCGGTCAGCGGCTTCGGCACCGGCCGGGCGAGAACAATCGGGTCCGGGTCCTGGGCGAGCTGGCCGACCTGACTCCGGCTCCGTCTACCCGGGTTCCCGGCGCGGAGGACAACGGGCAGCTCAGCTGGCCACGCGACGAACATCAACGGCTCGGGCGCGATCCGGACCACCGGGGTGCTGGGTGACGGTCCGCACGGCCCGCCACCGGCCGGGGACGGGACCAACGACTTCGACTTCTACCGCCTCGACCTCGCCGGCGGGACGCGTGCTCACGGTGGACACTCGGGCTCGCCGATCGGCTCCGACACCTTCGTGGCCGTCTACAACGCCGGCCGGGCACTGCTGGCCACCGACGACGATGGCGGCACCACCGGACTGACCAGCCTGCTGCGGTATCAGCTGCCCGCCGACGGCATCTACTACGTCCTGGTGGCGGGCTACGCCACGCTCGGCCGGACGCTGCCTGCAGGACCCAACAATTCCGGCAGCGGGCTGGGCGGGGCCAGAACCGGTGACTACACCGCTCGCCATCACCGCCGCCGAGGTTGACGTCGACTTCTTCGCGTTCGACCTGGCTGCCGGTGACGTCATCGGCGCGACCATCAGCGGCGGGGCGACCGAGCTGACCGTCTACCGGCTGGACGGCAGCCAGATGGTCGGCGCGGAGGGCACCGACGTGGCGTCGGCGCTGTACCCGCGCGGAATCCCCGCTGCCCGGCGGCGGCAACACGACCTTCGCGTACGTCGCCGAAGAGCCCGGCAGCTACGCGTCAAGATCGACGGCGCCGCCGGCCGCTACGACGCCAAGGTCGAGGCGTACCGGCCGGGCTCGGAGACCGACCAGGCCGAGAGCGTGCAGACGGTGTTCCTCGACTTCGACGGGGCCCGGGTCAACACCGCCATCTGGGGCGGGCCCGGCGTGCGGGAGCTCTCGCCCTTCTCGGCGTTCATCGCCAAGTGGGGCCTGAACCGTGCCCAGGAGGCGCGCTGGTGGCCGGAATCACCGCGACGGTCGAGGAGAACATCCGGGCCGACCTGATCGAGAAGGGCCTGAATCCCGAGCTGGCAGGTGCGGGTGATCAACTCCCGCGAGGAGGCCGACCCCTTCGGTGAGCCGAACGTCTCCCGGGTGATCATCGGTGGCACCATCGCCCAGTCCGGCATCAACACCATCGGCGTCGCCCAGTTCATCGATCCCGGCAACTACAACCGCGAGGACAGTGCGGTGGTGCTGCTCGACGTGCTGAGCAACGAGACCGGCGGGAATCGCCGTCACTCAACAGCTACCTGACGCCCACCAGCGACCGGGTGGCCTTCGTGTCCCGGGCCGTCGGCAACGTGACGGCGCACGAGATCGGCCACCTGATCGGAAACTTCCACACCAACAACGCCAACGAGCAGCTGTCGCTGATGGACTCCGGCGGGCTCAACTTCGCCAATCTTACGGGGTGGGACCCGACGGCGTGGGCGGTACGGCCGACGACGTCGACACCGACTACACCACCGACGCCTACAGCCCCTCGGAGGTGTTCACCGGGCTGGAGAACACGCTCAACGTCTCGGCCTGGGCGTTCGTGCGCGGCCAGGGCATTCCGACGCCGAGCTGAGCACCGCCGACTTCCCGTCACATGCGTCGAGCGCTTTCTCCGGCGAACTGGGCGTGTCCGCCGGCTGAGATACGTGACGCGTGTCGCCGCCAGGTCGGTGCGCACCGGGAAGAGTATGACCGGTGCGGTCGCCTGGTAGAGCTCAGTGGTCGGGCTCGGCACCAGCCGGACCAGGCGCCCTTTGACCCGCGGGGCCGACCGCGTAATCTTGGTCCTTGTGTTCGGGCTTGCCCGACCCGTCGTGCGTGCCCCCAATGACTGAGGCTCTTCATCCTGCGGTGGTGTCGTACACGTAGGTCGCCAGACCAGCTGGCCGACCACGTTCGATTGATGCAGACCTATCCACGCAGCAGAAAGAGACACTAAGCGGTGCCCACAATTCAGCAGCTGGTCCGTAAGGGCCGCTCCGACAAGGTGAGCAAGAACAAGACGCCGGCGCTCAAGGGTTCGCCTCAGCGTCGTGGTGTGTGCACGCGGGTGTACACCACGACGCCGAAGAAGCCCAATTCAGCCCTGCGGAAGGTTGCTCGCGTTCGCCTGTCGTCCCAGGTCGAGGTGACCGCCTACATCCCCGGCGTCGGCCACAACCTGCAGGAGCACTCGATGGTCCTGGTGCGCGGCGGCCGGGTGAAGGATCTGCCCGGCGTGCGGTACAAGATCATCCGCGGCTCACTGGACACCCAAGGGGTCAAGAACCGCAAGCAAGCCCGCAGCCGGTACGGCGCGAAGAAGGAGAAGTAATGCCTCGCAAGGGCCCAGCCCCGAAGCGTCCGGTGATGGTCGATCCCGTCTACGGGTCGCCGCTGGTCAGCCAGTTGGTCAGCAAGATCCTGCTGGACGGCAAGAAGACCATCGCCCAGGGCATCGTCTACACCGCGATGGAGGGTACGCGGACCAAGACCGCTATCGATCCGGTGCAGACCCTGAAGCGGGCGCTGGACAACGTCCGGCCATCGCTCGAGGTGAAGAGCCGTCGTGTGGGCGGGGCCACCTATCAGGTGCCGGTCGAGGTCAAGCCGAATCGGTCCACGACCCTGGCCATGCGCTGGCTGGTCAGCTTCGCTCGGCAGCGCCGGGAGAAGACGATGTCCGAGCGGCTGATGAACGAGCTCCTCGACGCCTCGAACGGACTCGGTGCCGCGGTCAAGCGCCGCGAAGACACCCACAAGATGGCGGAAGCCAACAAGGCGTTCGCCCACTATCGCTGGTGATCCCAGCCCCCCATTTCGGGCCCCATCCGGCCCGCACAGCTGAGAAGGACTAAGGCCACTACATGGCTGTCGACATCAAGACCGATCTTTCCAAGGTCCGCAACATCGGGATCATGGCCCACATCGACGCGGGCAAGACCACGACGACCGAGCGCATCCTGTTCTACACCGGCATCAACTACAAGATCGGTGAAGTTCACGAGGGCGCGGCCACGATGGACTGGATGGAGCAGGAGCAGGAGCGCGGCATCACCATCACCTCCGCCGCCACCACCTGTCACTGGAAGAACCACCAGATCAACATCATCGACACCCCCGGGCACGTCGACTTCACCGTCGAGGTGGAGCGGTCGCTGCGGGTGCTCGACGGTGCCGTCGCGGTGTTCGACGGAGTTGCCGGGGTCGAGCCGCAGAGCCAGACCGTGTGGCGGCAGGCCAACCGGTACAAGGTGCCGCGGATCTGTTTCGTCAACAAGCTGGACCGTACCGGCGCGAGCTTCGAGTTCTGTGTCAGGACCATCAAGCAGCGGCTGAACGCCATCCCGGCCATCCTGCAGCTGCCGATCGGATCCGAAGGCGGCTTCCTCGGGGTGGTCGACCTGGTCGAGATGCGTGCCCTCACCTGGCGCGGCGAGACGACGATCGGCGACGACTACACCGTCGAGGAGATCCCGGCCGACATGGTGGAGCGCGCGGAAGCAGCCCATCACGAGCTGATCGAGTTGGTCTCGCAGTACGACGATGAGCTGACCGAGGCCTACCTGACCGACGAGAACCTGATCACTCCCGAATTGCTCCGGGGCGCCATCCGCCGTGCGGTGCTCTCCTCGCAGATCACCGCCGTGCTGTGCGGGAGTGCGTTCAAGAACAAGGGCGTGCAGCCGTTGCTGGATGCCGTGATCGCGTACCTGCCGGCCCCCACCGACGTGGGCGCCATCGACGGCTTCAAGCCGGGCGACGAGTCGGTCAAGATCGAGCGGCATCCCGATGCCACCGATCCGTTCTCCGCCCTCGCGTTCAAGATCGCGGCCGACCCGCACCTCGGCCGGTTGACCTACATCCGGCTCTATTCGGGTCGGCTGGAGTCCGGTTCCACGGTGCTCAACGCGACGAAGGGTCGCAAGGAGCGGATCGGCAAGATCTACCAGATGCACGCCAACAAGCGTGAGGAGATCGCGTCGGTCGGGGCCGGACAGATCGTGGCCGTGATGGGGTTGAAGGACACCACCACCGGCGAGACCCTCTCCGATCCGGGGCAGCCGGTCGTACTGGAGTCCATGGACTTCCCCGCGCCGGTCATCGAGCAGGCCATCGAGCCGAAGACCAAGTCGGACCAGGAGAAGCTCGGTACCGCTATCCAGCGGCTGGCCGAGGAGGACCCGACCTTCCGGGTGCACACCGACGACGAGACCGGTCAGACGATCATCGCCGGGATGGGTGAGCTGCACCTCGAGGTGCTGATCGACCGGATGAAGCGGGAGTTCCGGGTCGAGGCCAACATCGGCAAGCCGCAGGTGGCCTACCGGGAGACGCTGCGCCGTCCGGTGACCAAGATCGACTACGTGCACAAGAAGCAGTCCGGTGGTTCGGGCCAGTACGCGAAGGTGATCATCGACCTCGAACCGCTGGAGCCGGGCTCGGGGTACGAGTTCGTCAACGGCATCAGCGGCGGTCGCATCCCCCGGGAGTACATCCCGGCGGTCGACGAGGGCATCCAGGACGCGATGCAGTTCGGCGTACTGGCCGGCTATCCGGTGGAGGACATCAAGGTGACGCTGCAGGACGGCGCCTACCACGACGTCGACTCCTCGGAGCTCGCCTTCCGGATCGCCGGATCGATGGTGTTCAAGGAGGCGGCCCGGCGCGCCGACCCGGCCCTGCTGGAGCCCGTGATGGCCGTCGAGGTGACCACCCCGGAGGACTACCTCGGTACGGTGATCGGCGATCTCAACTCTCGTCGTGGCCACATTCAGGCCATGACCGACCAGCACGGCAACAAGGTCATCAACGCCTTGGTGCCGCTCTCGGAGATGTTCGGCTACGTGGGCGACCTGCGGTCCAAGACCTCGGGCCAGGCTTCGTACTCGATGGAGTTCCATTCCTACGCCGAGACCCCGAAATCCATCTCCGAAGAGATCGTCCAGAAGGCTCGAGGCGAGTGAGCTGACCGCGACGGGCGCCGTTTGACCTGAACGGCACCGTCCACAACACTTGAGCCGGACCAAATCCGGCGGAAGACATCAACCAAGGAACGCCCCGCGACCGCGTGGCAACACGAAGAAGGAGCCCCAGTGGCCAAGGCCAAGTTCGAGCGGACCAAGCCGCACGTCAACATCGGCACCATCGGGCACATCGACCACGGCAAGACCACGCTGACCGCGGCGATCACCAAGGTGCTGCACGACAAGTTCCCCACCCTGAACGAGGCGTCGGCCTTCGATCAGATCGACAAGGCTCCGGAGGAGCGCCAGCGCGGTATCACCATCTCCATCGCGCACGTCGAGTACCAGACCGAGGCGCGGCACTACGCGCACGTCGACTGCCCCGGTCACGCCGACTACATCAAGAACATGATCACCGGAGCGGCCCAGATGGACGGCGCGATCCTGGTCGTGGCGGCCACCGACGGCCCGATGCCGCAGACCCGTGAGCACGTGCTGCTGGCCCGCCAGGTCGGCGTGCCGGCCATCGTCGTGGCGCTGAACAAGTGCGACATGGTCGACGACGAAGAGATCTTGGAGCTGGTCGAGCTCGAGGTGCGCGAACTGCTCAGCGAGTACGAGTACGACGGCGACGAGATCCCCGTGGTCAAGGTCGCGGCGTTCCCGGCGCTGAACGGCGACGCCACCTGGGGCGAGTCGATCATGGAGTTGATGAACGCGGTCGACGAGTTCATCCCGCAGCCGGTCCGCGAGATCGACAAGCCGTTCCTGATGCCGGTGGAGGACGTCTTCACCATCACCGGTCGCGGCACGGTGATCACCGGCCGGATCGAGCGTGGTGTGGTCAAGGTCAACGAGACCGTCGACATCATCGGCATCCGCGACGCGAAGCAGACCACCACCGTCACCGGGGTGGAGATGTTCCGCAAGCTGCTCGACGAGGGTCAGGCGGGCGAGAACGTCGGCCTGCTGCTGCGCGGCACCAAGCGCGAGGACGTCGAGCGCGGCATGGTCGTGATCAAGCCGGGCACCACCACTCCGCACACCGAGTTCGAGGCGCGCGTCTACATCCTCAGCAAGGAGGAGGGTGGCCGGCACACGCCGTTCTTCAACAACTACCGGCCGCAGTTCTACTTCCGCACCACCGACGTCACCGGTGTGGTGAACCTGCCGGAGGGCACCGACATGGTGATGCCGGGTGACAACACGGACATGTCCGTGCAGCTCATCCAGCCCATCGCCATGGAGGAGGAGCTCAAGTTCGCCATCCGTGAGGGTGGCCGGACCGTCGGCGCCGGACGGGTCACCAAGATCCTGAAGTGATCTCCTGATCCCCTGCACGAGATTGCTGGCGAGGGCCCCGTACTCGATCGAGTACGGGGCCCTCGCCTTTTCCCCCCTCGGGCCGCGAAGTTGGAGTTAGATGGCTAGGGACATATCCCCACTTCGAAGGAGCTCACCGTGGCAGGCACCGTCGCACGCGTCACCGAGATCAGCGCAAAGTCCGACACCAGTTTCGAAGATGCGGTGAAGGTCGGCCTTGACCGGGCCAATGCCTCCTTGCGGGGTGTCCAATCCGCGTGGATCAAGGAGCAGTCGGTCGAGGTCACCGACGGCCAGATCAGCGGCTACGTGGTCAAACTGTTGGTCACGTTCATCCTCGAATAGGCCGACGTCGTAGGCGTCTAACCCCTCCATCCCTAGAGGCGGACCAGCAGGGCGACGGGATAGGTGGCGAGCAGGTCGGCCACGGCAGTCCGGCCCTCATGCCGTCGGTCGGTCAGGACGTCGACCACCGAGCCGCCGAGGTCGACGCCGGTGTCTCCCCAGCCACCCGTGCGGGTCAGGGTGACGGGCAGCCGGGTGGCCAGAGTCAGGACACCACGGCGTTCGAAGCCGATCAGGTGAGCAGCGGCGGGTCCGGTGGCCGTCAGCGATTGATAGTCGGTGAACAGTTCCGGCTGGGCGCGCCGCAGCCGCAGGGTCCGCGACGTGATCCAGAGCTTGGCCGACCCGGTGCGCGTCCACCGGTGGCGGACCGCCGGGATCGGCCAGCATCCGGCTCCGCAACTCGAAGTCGACCGGCCGCCGGTTGTCCGGGTCGACCAGGGAGTCCTCCCACAGCTCGGTGCCTTGGTAGACGTCAGGGATTCCCGGCATGGTCAGCTGGACCAGCTTCCGACCCAGCGCGTTCGACCACCCCGGCGCCGCTGAGCAGATCCGACAACTCGTGCCAGGCGCGCCCGCAGTCCATCCTCGTCGTACGCGGCGTCCACGGCTGCGTGCACGCTCGCCTCGAAGTCGGGATCCACCCGGGTCCAGGTGGTGCCGGCACTCGCCTCCCGCATGGCCTTCTCCGCGTAGGCGTGCATCCGGTCTCGCTCGATCGGACCCGTGCCCAGCAGGGTCTGGGCCAGGAAGTACCCGAACGGCCGGCTCGGGACGGCCGATCGCGCGAGAAACCGATCCGCGAAGGCCGACCACTCCTCCGGCAGCTCGGCCAACACACTGAGCCGGGCCCGTACGTCCTCGCCGCGCTTGGTGTCGTGGGTCGACAGACTGGTCATCCCCTCCGGCTGCCGGTCCTCGCGGAGCTTCTGCAGCGCATGGAAGTCAGTCAGCGGAATGCCGAAGTGACCCGGATCGCCGCCGACCTCGTTGAGGGTGATGAAGCGGGCGTACCGGTAGAAGGCGGTGTCCTCGACCCCCTTGGCCATGGTGGCGCCGCTCAGCTGCTGCATCCGGCGGGCCAGCTCGTCGTCCGCATCGTGCAGCCGGGGAGCGAGGGTACGCAGCGCGTCCACCAGGTCCGGGCGGCGGCGCTCGGCGAGTTGGAGGGCCCGGTCGAGATCGGCGACCCCGGCCGGGAGGTAGGAGCGATAGACCGCGAAAGCCACCGCCAGCTCCCCGACCGCCCCGGCGGCTTCGGGCACGTCGGGGGCCAGGGCGGCGATCCGGCTGACCTCGGCCGGCAGCAACTCGCTCACCACCATCTGTTTGCCCTGCTCCACGTGCTCCGCGGAGGTGAGCTGGTCGCCGGTGAGGCGGATGTAGAGCTCGGTGAACACCGGCTCGGCCTCGGGATCGACGAAGACTCCGTCGACCTCGCGCATCGCGTCGTAGCCCGTGGTGCCGGCCACTGGCCAGTCCGGCAGCTGCTCGCCCGGCTCCAGGATCTTCTCCACCGTGATCCACTGCGCCGGAGCGACCGTCCGCAACCGTTCCAGGTAGTCCGCCGGATCGAGCAGCCCGTCCGGGTGGTCGATGCGCAGCCCCGCGATGCCGTCGGCCACCAGTCCGGCGATCCGCTCGTGGGTGGCCGCGAAGACGTCGGGGTCCTCCTGGCGGGTCCCGGCGAGCGTGGTGACCGCGAAGAAGCGGCGATAATTGAGCTCGGCGTTGCCGCGCGAGTGGTGAACCAGCTCGTAGTGCTGCCGGGCGTGGACGTCCTCGGGTGCGTCGCCCTCTGACCAGCTGCCCGGCGCCAGCGGGAAACGGTGCTCGTAGTACCGGAGCTCGCCGTCGGCCACGGTCAGGGTGGCGTCGTCGCCCAGGATGGGGACCACGATCCGGCGGTCCCAGTCGACGTCGAACCAGGACGCGTACGGCGACGACCTTCCGAGCCGGAGCACGTCCCACCAGGCTGGATTCTCGATCGCCGAGGCGATGCCGACGTGGTTCGGCACGATGTCGACGACCACGCTCAGGCCGGCCTCGCCGGCGGCCGCCAGCAGCTCCGCCCAGCCGGCTTCCCCGCCGCGAGCCTCGTCGATCCGGCGTGGGTCGGTGGTGTCGTAGCCGTGGTCCGATCCCGACGTCGACTGCAGGATCGGGGAGAGGTACAGCGCTCCGACCCCCAGGTCGCCGAGATAGCCGACGACGGCGGCCGCGTCGGACAGGGTGAAGGCCGCGCGAATCTGCAGGCGGTAGGTCGAGGTCGGCGTCAGTCCACGCGAAGGCGGACCCGGAGGAGGAGTCAGCTGAGAGATGGGGGGGCGGGGTGTGGAGGCGACGCGGGGAGGGAGGCGGGGCGCGGGTGGCGAGCCGGTCGGGGAGCGCGGCGCGGACCGGAGGGGCGGTCTAGCGACGCGTGCGGCGGGGTGAGGTGGGGGTGGGGCTCATGCACGCGCGAGGAACAAGGGGTTGATCGTGGCGCGTGCGGTGGTTTGACGACGTCATGCCGCGGATCGACGAACAACTTCAACTCGCGCGACGACTCGTGGTGAGCTGGCGACGGGTAGATGAGGCTCGGGCGACGCGGGGGGGGGGACGCCGGGTGTATGAATAGGAGGGGATTTGAGAGGTGTGGGGGTAATGTGGAGAGTTGCTAGGTGATGATCTTAGGTGGTACGAGTATGACGGATTGGTGAGTGGGTGGAACAGGTGACGTTGGGAGGGTGTGGAGAGATGTGGAGAGTGGTGGATGGGGGGGGGGTGAGGTGGGAGGGGAGTGGCGGGGGGGGGGGAGTGGAGGGTGAGTTTGATGAGTAGTGAGGTGGAGGGGGTTGAGGGTGTTGGAGTGGAGTTTGGGGTGGAAGTGGTGGAATGTAATAAAAGTGTGAGTTAGTTTGGATAAATAGGTGATAAAAAAAAATATGTTGTTTATAATATTTAATTTGATATAATGATTAGATATTTAAATTATTAAATGAAAATATTTTAGTGATGTTGAAGTGATGAAAATAAAAAGTCACGGGTGCGAGGCTAGACGGCAACGGGTCAGCTGAGCAGCACCGCCCCCGAGCGCCGCGGATCCGCGCCGCCGCCCTGGGCGCCCAACGCCGAGACCCCACCGAAGTACGGGTCGCGCTGCGTGGTCACCACGACCTCGTCGCCGTCCTGGCGCAACGCCGTGATCACCTCCTCGGAGAAGCCCGGTTCGAGCCGGACCAACCCGGGCAGCGCGTTCAGCCGCGGTTGATCGATCGCGGACTGCGGCGCTTCCCCGTTCAGCATCCGCAGCACGCACTGCACGAGTGCGGGTCGGATGCGACTGCCTCCGGCGGCCCCGGCCACGACCAGGGGCCGGCGGTCGGCGTCGACCGCCACCAGCGGGGACATCATCGAACCGAGCCGGGTGCCGGGCCGGGGGATGCCGCGGTTCAGTTCGCCCTCGCCCAGCATCGAGTTCAGGTGCACGCCGAAGCCGGGCACCCACACTCCGGACCCCAGGCCGAGGCTGGTGGTGATGGCGCAGGCGTTGCCGTCTCTGTCGACCGCACAGACGTTCGTCGTCTCCGTGCGGCGATCCGAGCCACGCAGCGCCGCGACCAGGCCGCGAGCGGTCTCCGGATCGTGCAGGGGATCGCCGTGCATCAACGGGGCCGCCGCCGCCATCGTGGCGAGGACGTCGTCGAGGTCGTTGCCGCGGGCGAACACGCCGAATCCGCCGAAGGCCGCCTCCCGAGGCGCGGACTCGACGACGGTGTACCGCTCCAGGTCTGATCGGTCCAACGCGCCCGATCCGGCCACCGCAGCCACGGCGGCGTCGGCGTACTCCCCGTGATAGAAAGCGGCCGGGTTCGAGGCCAGCAAGTCGTACGCGTTCGGGTGATCGGGGTGCCGCAACAGGTCCCCGGCCTGCAGCAGCGATCCATCCGGCCTCCCGTACACCGCCACCCCGTCGCCGACCCGAAAGGCCGGTGCCACCCGCGGCAGCAGTTCGGCATGGGCGGCCGAGAAGGGAGTGCCCAGACTCGCCACCCGACCGGGCGCGACCACGTCCGCCCACGGCAGCCGGCCCCACCGACGCCACAGGTGGTACGCGCCGGCCGGGACACCCGGCACGGCGACCGTGGGCGGGCCGATCTCGTACGGCATCGCCTGACCGACGAAGATGACCTCGATCGGTACGCCGCGTCCCGCCCGGCCGCCCCCCAGCCCGGGCACGCTCACGAAGAAATCGACGCAGCGAACGGTCCGGGTTTCGGCGTCGTAAACGGTGGCGAACCCGCCGCCGCCCAGTCCGGTGAAGATCGTCTCGGCCGCACAGCTGACCAGCATCATGGTCACAGCCGCGTCGACCGCGTGTCCGCCGGCGGCCAACGCGTCCGCACCCGCCTGCGCGGTCACCACGTGTCCAGCGGCGACGCCGGGGAGGATCGTCACCGCGACAGCGTAGCGAGCACCGGTCGACGCACGGATCGGCTGCTGGCCATGACGGATGTCATGGCCAAGACCTGACATCACTCGCGCTTCGCGACGGCGCGGGAGACCGAGAATCGGAATATGACTACCGACCTCCAGCCGGAACCCACCGCCGTTGAGTCCAGATCGGGACCAGCCGTGGAACTGTGCGGTCTAATCAAGTCCTTCGGCCGCGTGGACGCCGTGCGGGGTATCGATCTTCGCATCGACCCCGGTGAGATCGTGGCCGTTCTGGGGCCGAACGGGGCCGGAAAATCGACCATCACCGAGATGATCCTCGGCATCACCGCGCCGGACGAGGGCACCGTGCGGGTCTTCGGCCAGGACCCGCAGGCCGCGGTCCACGCCGGCCGGGTCGGGGCGATGCTGCAGGCCGGCGCGCTGCTCTCCGACGCGACGGTCGCCGACGTGCTGCGGTTGATGCAGGGCTTGCACCGGCGGCCGCTGCCGTTGGCTCGGGTGATCGAGCGCGCGGACGTGGGCAGCTTCCTCAGGACCAAGACCGACAAGCTGTCGGGCGGCCAGGCTCAGCGACTGCGTTACGCACTGGCGATCATGCCGGATCCGGAGCTGCTCATCCTCGACGAGCCGACCGTCGGGATGGACGTCGAGATCCGCCGGGCGTTCTGGGCCTCGATGCAGTCCTTCATCGGTGGTGGTCGTACGGTGCTGTTCGCCACCCACTACCTGGAGGAGGCCGACGCCGTCTCGCACCGGATCGTCGTGCTCGACGAGGGTCGGGTGGTCGCGGACGGCACCGCAGCGGAGATCAAGTCCCGGGTGGCCGGTCGCACCGTGGCGGTGGCGGCCGACAGCGTGGACATCGACACGGTGGCTGCGCTTCCTGATGTCGCCCGTATCGAGCGGAGCGGTTCCCGGATCCTGCTGCACACGGCCGAGTCCGACCGGTTGCTGCGGCTCCTTCTCGACAGCCAGCCGGACGTGCGGGAGATCGAGATCTGCTCGGCTCGGCTGGAGGACGCGTTCCTGGCTCTCACCACCTCGGATGGATCGGACCGGTCATGAGCACGCACCCCGCGCTGCACTACACCCTGCACAGCACGATGATCACCGGCAAGAACTGGAGCTTCGTGCTCTTCTCCGTCGGGCTTCCGGTCGTGCTCTACCTGGTGTTCAGCCAGATGTTCTCCCCGGGGGACGGGGGCGGCAACGACTGGGCCGCGATGACCATGGTGTCGTTGGCGGCCTACGGCTCGCTGGGCGCCGCGATGGCGGGCGGGGCCCAGCTGGCGGTCGAGCGTCGCTCGGGCTGGTTCCGACAACTGACGATCACCGCGCTGCCCCCGCGCTCCTTCCTGTGGGCCAAGGCGGGCGTGATCATGCTGCTCGTGCTGCCGGCGCTGATCCTGGTCTATCTGGCCGGCCTGCTCGCCGGCGGGGTGCGGCTGCCGGTGCTCGTGTGGCTGGCCTCGTTGGGTCTGATGTGGCTGGCCCTGGTGCCGATGGCCATCCTCGGACTCGTGATCGGGCTGTGGGCCAAGGCCGAGGCCGTGCCCGGGGTGACCACCCTGGTGATGTTGCTGATCGCGATGCTCGGCGGTCTGTGGTTCCCGGCCCAGCTGATGCCTCCAGTGATGCAGACGATCGCCCACACCCTGCCGTCTTACTGGTTGGCCGAACTGGGCCGCTATCCCATCCTGGGCGGCGCCTGGCCGTGGGCCGGCGTCGGCGTGCTGCTGGCCTGGTCCGCGGGACTGACCGTCCTCGGGGTGCTGGGTTATCGTCGAGCGGTGGCCAGCAGTAAGCGCTGAGATGAGCCGACGACGCCCGAGTCTGGCCGGCATGTTCGCATCGCGGGCCGCGGACGCCTGCCACGATCCGGACGCGGCACCGGGTGCCTACAAGGGCGATCGTCCGGCGCCGGCGTGGAGCTTCCGGCGTGGAGTCCAGAACATGTTCTGGATCTACGCCAGCGGTCTGGTGTTCTTGATCTTTGCCGTGGCGGCGCTCGCCGAAGAGCCAGGCTCGCCGGTGTCGGCCACCGTGCAACTGGTCGTGATCATCGCGGTGGCCGCTGTCTACCTCGGGTCGGCGTGGGTCTCCGACGCTCGGCTCGGTGTCCGCTGGGGGTACATCGCCGGCTTCGTGGCTCTGCTGGCCTCGACCGCGCCGTGGTGGGGCTGGTCCTTCGTCAACTACGGCGTGTACGTCTCGATCATGCTCGCCACCCTCACGCCATGGCGTCAGGCCCGGGTGGCCATTCCGATCTGGAACGGACTGATCGCCGCCGTGGCCCTGCTCACGTACGAGCTGACGCCGCTCTACATCGCCCTCATCGGCGGCGCGGCCGGTCTGGCCACCGCTGCCGCGATCCAGGCCGGCCGTATCGGCGACCGGCTGCACCAGGCCGAGCAGCGGGTCTCGGCTTTGGCCTTGGCCGCGGAGCGGGAACGGATCGGCCGCGACCTGCATGACATCCTGGGTCACTCGCTGACCGCGATCTCGATCAAGGCCGACCTGGCCGAACGGCTCCTGGATCGAGATCCGGATTCGGCCCGGGCCCACATCGCCGAGGTGTCCCTGATCGCCCGCCACTCTCTCGCCGACGTCCGGGCCACTGCGTCGGCCATCCGGGAGGTGCGCGTCGCCACTGAGGTCGCCAGCGCGCGTTCGGTGCTGCTGGCGGCGGGAATCGAATCGTCGGTACCCAGCGCGATCGAGCTGATGCCTGACGCGACCAGTGCCCTGTTCGGCTACGTCATCCGGGAGGCCGTCACCAACGTCGTCCGGCACAGCGAAGCGCGGCACTGCGTGATCACGGTGGATCGGCACGCGGTGACTGTCACCGACGACGGCAGTGGGATGCCGGCCGGCGCCACCGCCGGCTCGGGGCTTCGGGGACTGCGGGAGCGGCTGGAGTTGGCCGGCGGTACGTTCGCCATCGGGCCGGGGCCGGACGGCGGCACGCAGATCCGAGCCAGCTTCCCGGCCGAACAGGAGCCCGCACCTGCGGCCGGCTCGGTGCGGGCGGCCAACTCGTGATCTCGGTGCTCCTGGTTGACGATCAGGCTTTGATCCGGCAGGCATTCGCCGCCCTGCTCGAGCTGGAGACCGACCTCACAGTGGTCGGTCAGGCCGCCGATGCGGCCATCGCCGTGGAAGTTGTGGCCGCCCGCCGGCCCGACGTGGTGTTGATGGATGTGCAGCTGGGTGCCGGTGAGGATGGGTTGTCGGCAACCGCCCGCATCACGGCGGCCCATCCCGGGACCCGGGTCATCGTGCTGACCACGTTCGGTCGGCCGGGCTATCTCCGACGCGCGATGGAGGCCGGCGCGGTCGGGTTCATCGTCAAGGACGCGCCGGCCGACCGGCTGGTCGAGGCCATCCGCCGCGTCCATCGTGGTCTCCGGGTTGTCGATCCGGCTCTGGCTGCGGCCAGTCTGAGCATCGGCACCTCGCCCCTGACCGATCGAGAGACCGAGGTGTTGGCGGCCGCGGCCGGCGGTGAGACCACGAGTGCCATCGCCGCCTCGGTGTTCCTCACCGAAGGCACCGTCCGGAACCACCTGTCGGCGGCCATGGGCAAGCTCGGCGCCGGCTCGCGCGCCGAGGCCGTCCGGATCGCCACCGACAACGGCTGGTTGTCCTGAGCGGGCCGTCCGCCCATTGGGATCAGGAGGCGGACTCCGGATAGACCAATCGCCGCAGCAGGACCTCGGCCGGACCGCGCGCTCCGCGCCGCTCCAGCAGATAGGCCGCGATCACCGTGAGCAACCAGACCCCGATCGCGAACAGGGCCGTGGTCGCGCTGCCCAGCACGGCACCCAGGCCCAGGCCCCAGGCGGAAAGGATCGGCGCGCAGATGATCGATTGCGCCAGGTAACACGACAGAGACCGGCGCCCGACGGCCGTGATCGCCTGAACGGGAGTACTCAGTTCGCCCGCGGCGCCATCGCGGCTGTCACTGTCGGTGCTGATCCGTTGCGCTAGCAGACCGAAGGCCGCGACATAGCCGACCCCGGCACACATCCCGGTCAGTCCCTGGGTGGCGCTGAACACCCAGGCCACCTGGTCCGGCACCGGCAGCACGCCGACATGGTCGAGCGCGTGCGGCAGACCACCCAGCCATCCGATGGCGATCCCGATCACCGCCACCCGCCGCAGGAGTCGGAGGTGATCGCCTGGGTGTTCCAGGATCTGGCGGCGAGCGGCCCAGAACGACAGCAACATCACGATCGGCACCACGAGGAAGAGGATTCCTTGCAGCGGGGTGAGGATGGCCCAGACCAGCAGTCGCATCGGGATAGAGGCGAGGTAGTTCGGCTGTGCGGCGACGGCCAGCGCGGGTTCGAAGAAGCTCGACGGTTCACCGCTCATCACGGCTTGGGCTGCGAAGAAGCTTCCGACGACGGCGAAGATCATTCCCAGCGTCAGCAGGGCGGTGCCGACGCCGGCCCAGATCAGCAGCGTCCGGTCGCGGCGGCGGAAGAACAGCGCGACCATGATCAAACCTGCCAGTCCGTACGCGGCCAGCACGTCGCCCATCCACAGCAGCGCGGCGTCGACGAAGCCGAAAGCGATCAGCCACCAGTGCCGCCGACGGAGAATCCGCCGAGCGGTGCGGTCCTCGGTGCCGGCGGCGATCTGCCGTCGATACAGCTGCACGATGCCGTAGCCGAACAAGAACGCGAACATCGGGTAGACCCGCATGTCGACGGTCGTGATGATCACCGCCTGGACGACCTGGTCCGCCCGCGAGCCGTCGACGGGGTGCACGGAGGAAAGTCCCGGCTGGGAGCCGTACAGGTACCACGGTGTATTCGCCAACACGATGAGGAGCAACATCAGGCCCCGGGCCAGATCCGGCGCGAGCGCCCGCTCGGCCGCCTGGACGGGCCCGCGCCGAGGCCGGGCGGGAGCGAGGCTCATACCAATATCGTGCCCGCCCGCCGGTCAGCCGCCTAGCGGATCGCGGCGATCCCCCTAGGATTTTCCTCGTGCGGGCGAGCGTCGCGAGTGTGGCCGTTCCGTGGCGATCCTTGAGCCTGGGACTCGTCGCGGTCGGGTCGGGCTTGCTGGCGGCGGTGGCCCTCGGCGTCCTGACTCCCTGGCCGGTGGTCGCGGCCGGGTTCGGCTATCTCCTCGGGGCGGGGGTGATCGGCGCACGCTGGCATCGATCCCGGTTCGGTGCGGCCAACACGGTGACCCTCGCCCGGGTCGTGGGCTGCTGCTGGGTCGGGGCACTGACGGTGGAAGCCGCCCTGGGCGGACTGACCACCGGCGATCGGCTGCTGATGATCGGCGTTGCCACCGGCTGCCTGATCCTCGACGGCGTCGACGGGTGGGTGGCGCGGGCGCGCAGCGAGGTGAGCGCGTTCGGGGCGCGCTTCGACATGGAGACCGACGCGGTGCTGTTGCTGTGCCTGTGCCTCGCGGTCCCGATCCTGGGCGTCGCGGGATGGTGGGTGCTTGCGCTGAGTGGTATGCGCTACGGGTATCTGGCGGTGTCGCACATCTTCCCGGCCCTCCGCATCCGGCTGCCGGTTGACTACGCCCGCAAGGTTGTCGCCGTGATCGCCGTGCTGGCGCCGATCGCGGCTCTGACGATCGACCTGGCCTGGCCGGGTTGGCCGGCCGGCGTGATCTTGTGGGTCGGGCTGGCCTGCCTGATCTGGTCCTTCGCCCGGGACATCGTCTGGCAGATCCGCGTCGCTCGATCCGGCACACCGCTCCCGTTCCCGCACCTAGGCTGACCAGCAACCTCGATTTGCCCGGTTTGGCCCGGTCTGACAGAATCGTCAGGTTGCTCCGACGGGGGTCGCCGGGGTGTGCCGTGGGTGGAAAGTCGCCTGCACGCCGAACCGCGAGGCCCTCCCGCTTGGTTCCTGGGCAGGTCAGGGGAGCCGGGCGCCACCCCTAGCAGGCACGAAGTGCGGGCAGAGGTGCGTCGTGCCAGGGCAACACGCCCGACCTCGGGGGTCGGACACAACCGAAGTACTAGGCACGGAAGAGGGATGGACTGTGGCGGGACAAAAGATCCGCATTCGGCTCAAGGCCTACGACCACGAGGTCATCGATTCCTCGGCGCGCAAGATCGTCGACACGGTGACCCGTACGGGCGCGCGCGTGGCCGGCCCAGTGCCGTTGCCGACGGAGAAGAACGTGTTCTGCGTCATCCGCTCGCCGCACAAGTACAAGGACAGCCGGGAGCATTTCGAGATGCGCACGCACAAGCGGCTCATCGACATCATCGATCCCACCCCCAAGACCGTCGATTCGTTGATGCGGCTGGATCTACCGGCCGGCGTCGACATCGAGATCAAGCTCTGAGGAAGTTGTCGTGAGCGCAAACCGAAAAGTGAAGGGGCTGCTGGGCACCAAGCTCGGCATGACCCAACTCTGGGATGAGAACAACCGCGTCGTGCCGGTCACCGTCATCCAGGCGGGTCCGTGCGTGGTCACCCAGGTCCGCACCCCGGATTCAGACGGCTACTCCGCCGTCCAGCTCGGGTTCGGTGCGGTCCGGGCCAAGAAAGTCACCAAGCCGGACGCCGGACATTTCGCGAAGGCCGACGTGACCCCGCGCAAGCACCTGGTGGAGATCCGTACCAACGACGCCAGCGAGTACACCCTCGGTCAGGAACTGACCGCCGAGGTCTTCGCCCCGGCCGAGGTCCTGGACGTCACCGGAGTCAGCAAAGGCAAGGGCACCGCCGGCGTGATGAAGCGGCACGGCTTCGGTGGGCTGCGGGCCAGCCACGGCGTGCACCGCAAGCACCGCTCGCCGGGCTCCATCGGCGGCTGCGCCACCCCCGGGCGGGTGTTCAAGGGTCTGCGGATGGCCGGCCGAATGGGCGTGGACCGGGTCACCGTCCAGAACCTGACCGTGCACGCCGTCGACGCCGACCGTGGACTGATCTTGGTCAAGGGCGCAATTCCTGGTGTCAAGGGCGGCCTGGTCGTCCTGCGCAGCGCGTCCAAGAAGGGAGAGGTGGCATGAGCGAGACTCGCCCGATTTCTCGAACCGTCGATGTGCTCGACGCCGAGGGCCAGAAGACCGGCTCCGCGGAACTGCCGGCCGAACTGTTCGACGTCACGGCCAACGTGCCGTTGATCCACCAGGTCGTGGTGGCCCAGTTGGCGGCCGCCCGGCAGGGCACCCACGCGACCAAGACCCGGGCCGAGGTCCGCGGCGGCGGCACCAAGCCGTACCGGCAGAAGGGCACCGGCCGGGCCCGGCAGGGCTCCATCCGCGCCCCGCAGTACGTCGGCGGCGGCGTCGTCCACGGCCCGCACCCCCGCGGCTACGCGCAGCGGACCCCGAAGAAGATGATCGCCGCCGCCCTGCGCGGCGCGCTGTCGGACCGGGCCCGTGACGGCCGGGTCCACGTGGTGAGCGATCTCGTCTCCGGCGACGTTCCGTCGACCAAGTCCGCACTCACCGCCCTGGCCAAGGTCGCGCCGTCCGCGAATCTCGACAAGGTCTTGGTGGTCCTGCACCGCGACGAGGACCTCGCCTGGCTCAGCCTGCGCAACGCCGCGGCCGTGCACGCCATCGCCGTCGGTCAGCTCAACGCCTACGACGTTCTTCTGCACGATGCGGTGGTCTTCACCTCCGCAGCCCTGCAGTCCTATGTGAGTGGGCCGGCCAAGGGCAGGTCCGGTGAGGCAGTGGCCAGGCGGGCCAAGCCGGTGGCTCCTGCTGCTGAGCCCGTCGACCAGCTCCGCAGGGTCGAAGCGCCAGCCGAACCTTCGGTGAGCGCCGGAATCGCCGATCTCACCGACGCCGCTGACGACGACGAGCCCCGCGACTTCGGGCCAGAGTCCTTTCGGGGTGAGGAGCCGCCGAGCGGCTTCGACATCAAGGGCAACGAGGACTCGATGAAGTTCCACACCCCCGAGTCCCCGTACTACACCCGGACGATCGCCGAGGTCTGGTTCTCCTCGGTGGAAGCCGCCGAGGCTGCCGGCTTCAGCAATGTCCAGGGCGACTCCGGTGCCGAGGACGAGGACGACGAGGAAGGGACGGACACGTGAGCAACGCCGTCAAGATCCGCGACCATCGCGACGTGCTGCTCGCGCCGGTCGTGAGTGAGAAGAGCTACTCACTGCTGGACGAGAACAAGTACACCTTCCTGGTCGCCCCGGGGGCGAACAAGACCGAGATCAAGATCGCCGTCGAAGCCATCTTCAAGGTGCACGTGCTCGGCGTGAACACGCTCAACCGGCAGGGCAAGAAGCGGCGGACCCGGGCGGGCTTCGGCAAGCGCCCCGACACCAAGCGCGCCATCGTGACCGTCGCCGACGGCGAGCGAATCGACATCTTCTCCGGTCCGACCGGCTGAGTGAGCAAGAGCAGAGGAAGGACTTAGACCGTGGGTATCCGTAAGTACAAGCCGACCACTCCGGGCCGTCGCGGCTCGAGCGTGGCCGACTTCGTCGAGCTGACCCGATCGACTCCGGAGAAGTCACTGCTCGTTCCCAGCCCGAAGACCGGCGGCCGCAACAACAGCGGAAAGATCACCAACCGGCACGTCGGCGGGGGTCACAAGCAGGCCTACCGGCTGGTCGACTTCAAGCGGTACGACAAGGACGGGGTGCCGGCCAAGGTCGCCGAGATCGAGTACGACCCGAACCGCACCGCCCGGATCGCCCTGCTGCACTTCGCCGACGGCGAGAAGCGCTACATCATCGCGCCGCTGGGTCTGCGCCAGGGCGCGCAGGTCGACGCGGGGCCGACGGCCGACATCAAGCCCGGGAACAACCTCCCGCTGCGCAACATCCCGGTCGGCACCACGGTGCACGGAGTGGAGCTGCGGCCGGGGGGCGGAGCCAAGATCGCTCGTTCCGCCGGTGCCTCGGTGCAGCTGGTGGCCCGTGAAGGTGCGAATGCGACCTTGCGGATGCCGTCCGGGGAGATGCGGATGGTCGACGTCCGCTGCCGGGCCACCGTCGGCGAGGTCGGCAACGCCGAGCAGTCCAACATCAACTGGGGCAAGGCCGGCCGCAACCGGTGGAAGGGCAAGCGCCCGACCGTACGTGGGGTGGCCATGAACCCGATCGACCATCCGCACGGCGGTGGCGAGGGCAAGACCTCGGGTGGCCGCCACCCGGTGTCCCCGTGGGGCAAGCCGGAGGGCCGCACCCGCGACAAGAACAAGGCGAGTAGTCGGATGATCATTCGCCGTCGCAAGTCCGGCAAGAAGCGCTGAAAAGCCTGAGTGAGTCGGGAGAACAGAGAAGACATGCCACGCAGCTTGAAGAAGGGCCCGTTCGTCGACGACCACCTGGCCAAGAAGGTCGAGGTGCAGAACGGCCGCGGGACCAAGAACGTGATCAAGACCTGGTCGCGCCGCTCGATGATCGTGCCCGACATGATCGGCCACACCATCGCGGTGCACGACGGTCGCAAGCACGTCCCGGTCTTCGTGACCGACTCCATGGTCGGCCACAAGCTGGGCGAGTTCGCCCCGACCCGGACGTTTCGGGGCCACGTGAAGGACGACCGGAAGGCTCGCCGCCGCTGATGCGGAGGCAGAGTCAAGCGCAGAGAAGTAAGGAACTGAGCAGATGAGCAAGGACTCACGCCCCAGCCGGCGCAACACGCTGCTGGGCGACCGTCCCGGTTCGTACGCGGTCGCCCGCCAGGTCCGGGTTTCCCCGACCAAGGCCCGCCGCGTGATCGATCTGGTGCGCGGACTGGACGTCGACGACGCCCTGTCCACCCTCCGGTTCGCTCCGCAGGCGGCCTCGGAACCGGTGTACAAGGTGCTGGCCAGCGCGGTCGCGAACGCCGAGCAGACCGACAACCTGAAGCGCGGCGACCTGTACGTGTCCCAGGCTTTCGTCGACGAAGGCATGACGATGCGCCGGATCCGGCCACGAGCCAAGGGCAGCGCGAGCCGGATCCTCAAGCGGTCCAGTCACATCACCATGGTCGTCGAACCCACCAGCAGCAAGACCGAGAGCAAGGGGGCCTGAGCATGGGTCAGAAGATCAACCCGTACGGCTTCCGGCTGGGCATCAGCACCGACCACAAGAGCCGGTGGTACGCCGACAAGCTCTACAGCTCCTACGTGGGCGAGGACGTCAAGATCCGCCGCCTGCTGACCAGGTCGCTGGAGCGGGCCGGCATCTCCAGTGTGGAGATCGAGCGGACCCGGGACCGGGTTCGCGTCGACATCTACACCGCTCGTCCGGGCATCGTCATCGGTCGCAACGGAGCCGAGGCGGAACGCGTTCGGGGCGAGCTGGAGAAGCTCACCGGCAAGCAGGTCCAGCTGAACATTCTCGAGGTGAAGAACCCCGAGATCGACGCCCAGCTGGTCGCTCAGGGTGTGGCCGAGCAGCTGGCCTCCCGGGTGCAGTTCCGGCGTGCCATGCGCAAGGCCCAGCAGAGCGCCATGCGCGGCGGCGCCCAGGGCATCCGGATCCAGTGTTCGGGTCGCCTGGGTGGCGCCGAGATGAGCCGGTCGGAGTTCTACCGCGAGGGCCGGGTTCCGCTGCACACCCTGCGGGCCGACGTCGACTACGGCTTCCACGAGGCGAAGACCACCTTCGGCCGGATCGGCGTCAAGGTCTGGATCTACAAAGGTGACGTGTCCGGCACGCGTGCGGAGCGGGCAGCGCAGAAGGCGGCCCGCAACGCGGCCGGCGGACGCTCTCGCCCGGGTCGCCCGGGTCGCGCGGACCGCCCGGTGCGGGGTGACCGCCCGGAGCGTGGCGGCCGGCGTCGCGCCGAAGGCGCGCCCGAGTATGCACGCGCCGAAGGCGCGCCCGAGTATGCACGCGCCGAAGGCGCGCCCGAGTATGCCCGCGCCGAAGGCGCTGACCCGGGAGCGGCTGCTGCGCCGGCCGAGACCGCGGCACCGCAGGGACAGGAGGCCTGAGTCATGTTGGTCCCCCGAAGGGTGAAGTTCCGCAAGCAGCACCACCCCAACCGGCGTGGCGCGGCCAAGGGCGGCACCAGGCTGGCGTTCGGCGATTTCGGCATCCAGTCGCTGGAGTCCTCCTACCTGACCAACCGGCAGATCGAGTCGGCTCGTATCGCGATGACCCGGCACATCAAGCGCGGCGGGAAGGTGTGGATCAACGTCTACCCGGATCGCCCGCTGACCAAGAAGCCGGCCGAGACCCGGATGGGTTCCGGCAAGGGTTCACCGGAGTGGTGGATCGCGAACATCAAGCCCGGTCGCGTCCTGTTCGAGTTGTCCGGGGTGACCGAGGACGTGGCCCGCGAGGCGATGCGGCTGGCCATCCACAAGCTGCCGATGAAGGCACGGTTCATCAAGCGTGAGGCAGGTGAGATCTGATGGCGAAGACCGCCACCGCAGCCGAGCTGCGCGCGCTCAGCCGGGCGGAGCTCAACACGAAGGTGACCGAGCTCAAGGAGGAGTTGTTCACGCTCCGATTCCAGGCGGCCACCGGCCAGCTGGAATCCCACGGCCGGCTCCGCGCGGTCCGCAAGGACATCGCCCGGATCTACACCGTGATCCAGGAGCGGGCGCTCGGCATCGTCGAGGACCCCGACGCAGCCCAAGCCGCAGAAGAAGTGAAGGCCTGACATGAGTGAAGCAGTAAACGAGACCGCCACCAAGACCGAGACCGAGACCGCCGACCGCGGCCGACGCAAGGTCCGGACCGGCTACGTCGTGAGCGACAAGATGGACAAGACCGTCGTCGTCGCCGTCGAGGACCGGGTCAAGCACCGCCTGTACGGCAAGGTGCTGCGGCACACCAGCCGGCTCAAGGCCCACGACGAAGCCAACGCGGCTGGTCTGGGGGACCGGGTCCGGATCATGGAGACCCGGCCGCGGAGCGCGACCAAGCGCTGGCGGCTGATCGAGATCCTCGAAAAGGCCAAGTAAACCCACCAACGGGGCTCCGCCCCCGTTAACCCCCGCTGGGGCTCCGCCCCAGACCCCGCAGCCAACAAGTTTCGGCAGGCCGCTGAGGAACCACCGAGACAGGAGAAGAAGAACATGATCCAGCAGGAGTCGCGGCTCAAGGTCGCCGACAACACGGGCGCCAAGGAGATCTTGTGCATCCGCGTTCTCGGTGGCTCTGGCCGCCGCTACGCCGGCATCGGTGACGTGATCGTCGGCACCGTCAAAGACGCCATCCCCGGCGGCAACGTGAAGAAGGGCGAGGTCGTCAAAGCCGTCATCGTCCGTACCGTCAAGGAGCGGCGTCGCGCCGACGGGTCGTACATCAAGTTCGACGAGAACGCGGCCGTTCTCCTGCGCGCCGACAGCGGCGAGCCGCGCGGCACCCGCATCTTCGGCCCGGTGGGCCGGGAACTCCGCGAGAAGCGTTTCATGCGCATCATCTCGCTCGCCCCGGAGGTGATCTGAGCATGGCTGGCAAGCACGTGGAAGAGAAGATCAAGAAGCGCACTCACCTGCACGTGATCAAGGGTGACCGGGTCAAGGTGATCGCCGGCAAGGACAAGGGCCTGATCGGTGAGGTCATCGCCGTCCACCCCGAGAACAACCGGGTCACCGTGTCCGGCGTGAACATCGTCAAGCGGCACCTGAAGGACACGTCGGCGCAGCCGCAGTCCCGGCAGACCACCAAGGGCGGGATCGTCTCCTCCGAGGCCCCCATCCACGCCTCCAACGTCCAGTTGGTCGTCAAGAACAGCGCCGGCGACGAGGTCGTCACCCGGATCGGCTACGACCGGACCGAAGTGACCAAGCGCCGTCCGGACGGCTCTGAGTACAAGGGCACCCGCAGCGTACGGATCGCGCGCGTGACCGGAGAGGAGATCTGATGACGAGCACAACGACCGAGGACACCACGACCGAGAACGCTTCGACCACCACCCCAACCACTCCCGTCCGCGAGATCCCGCGGCTCAAGCAGCGCTATCGCGACGAGATCGCGCCGGCGCTGAAGTCGGAGTTCGAGTTCGCCAACGTCATGCAGATCCCCGGGCTGGTCAAGATCGTGGTCAACATGGGAGTCGGTGAGGCCGCCCGCGATTCGAAGCTGATCGACGGGGCCATGCGCGACCTGGCCACCATCACCGGACAGAAGCCGCAGATGACCCGGGCCCGCAAGTCCATCGCCCAGTTCAAGCTGCGCGAGGGGATGCCGATCGGGGCCCACGTCACCCTGCGGGGTAACCGGATGTGGGAGTTCGCCGACCGGCTGCTGACCTTGGCGCTGCCGCGGATCCGCGACTTCCGCGGACTGTCGCCGAGGCAGTTCGACGGTCGCGGCAACTACACCTTTGGTCTCAACGAGCAGGCCATGTTCCACGAGATCGACCAGGACCGGATCGACCGGGTGCGAGGGATGGACATCACCTTCGTGACCACGGCGACGAACGACGACGAGGGGCGGGCCCTGCTGCGGCACCTCGGCTTCCCCTTCCAGCAGACCTGAAGACAAGACCCACCTGAACAAGAATCAGAACAGGAACAGCGATGGCGAAGACAGCGCTCAAGGTGAAGCAGGCCCGCAAGCCGAAGTTCGGCGTCCGGGCTTACACGCGGTGTCAGAAGTGCGGCCGGCCCAAGGCGGTCTACCGCAAGTTCGGACTCTGCCGGGTGTGCCTCAGGGAGATGGCGCACAAAGGCGAACTGCCGGGCATCACCAAGTCCTCCTGGTAACCCACCACAGCACGGAACAGGTCCTGCGGTTCGAACCGCGGGAAACCGGCCGAGAGAGAAGAACGACAGACCATGACCATGACGGATCCGATTGCGGACATGTTGACGCGGGTGCGCAACGCCAGTCAGGCGTACCACGACATCGCGACCATGCCGCACAGCAACATCAAGGTGGGGATCGCGGAGATTCTCGCCTCCGAGGGCTACATCGCCGGCTACGAGGTGAACGACCCGGCCGAGGGTCAGGTCGGCAAGACATTGTCGATCACCTTGAAGTACGGGCAGAACCGGGAGCGCTCGCTCGCCGGGATCCGCCGGATCTCGAAGCCGGGACTGCGGGTGTACGCGAAGTCGACGGGCCTGCCCAAGGTGCTGGGCGGACTCGGTATCGCAATCATCTCGACGTCCACCGGACTGTTGACCGACAAGCAGGCACACCGCCAGAAGGTAGGCGGGGAAGTCCTCGCCTTCGTCTGGTAACCCACGAGACGGAGAGAGGAAAACATGTCACGCATCGGCAGGATGCCCATCACCGTCCCGTCCGGGGTCGAGGTCACTCTCGACGGCCAGCAGGTCTTGGTCAAGGGACCGAAAGGCACGTTGCAGCACGTCATCGCGGCCCCGATCAGCATCGACCGGGCCGACAGCGGCGAGCTCGAGGTGTCTCGGCCCGACGACGAGCGGACCAGCCGGTCCTTGCACGGACTGACTCGGACCCTGGTGTCCAACATGGTCACCGGCGTCACGGCCGGATACGAGAAGAGACTCGAGATCGTCGGTGTCGGCTACCGCGTGGTGGCCAAGGGCCCGACCGAACTGGAGTTCGCGCTCGGCTACAGCCACCCGGTCAAGGTCATCGCCCCCGAAGGCATCACCTTCGTGGTCGAGGCTCCGACCCGGTTCCTCGTCCAGGGGATCGACAAGCAGCAGGTCGGTGAGGTTGCGGCCAACATCCGCAAACTGCGCAAGCCGGAGCCGTACAAGGGCAAAGGCGTGAGGTACGCGGGCGAGCACGTCCGGCGCAAGGTTGGAAAGGCGGGTAAGTAGGCATGGCTGTATCACTGTCGGCCCACAAGGGCACGGCTGCCCGGACGGCGTCGCGACTTCGGCGGCAGATCCGGGTGCGGAAGAAGGTGTTCGGCGCTCCGGAGCGGCCCCGTCTGGTGGTCACCCGGTCCGCGAAGCACATCTCCGCCCAGGTCATCGACGACACCGCCGGTACGACCTTGGCCGCTGCCTCCTCGATGGAGGGTTCTCTGCGGGCCAGCGAGGGCGACAAAACCGCCAAGGCCAAGCAGGTCGGCGGACTGGTGGCTGAACGGGCGAAGGCGGCGGGCGTGGAGAACGTCGTGTTCGATCGCGCCGGTCACAAGTACCACGGACGCATCGCAGCGCTGGCCGACGGCGCTCGTGCGGGCGGGCTCGGATTCTGATGAACGACGAGAGAGTTGGTAGAGCGATATGAGTGGAAGCCAGCGCCGCGGTGGCGGTGCAGGTGGGGACCGTCGCGGCCGTGACGATCGTCGTGGCCAAGGCGCCGAGAAGAGCAACTACATCGAGCGGGTCGTCGCCATCAACCGGGTGGCGAAGGTCGTGAAGGGTGGTCGCCGGTTCAGCTTCACCGCGTTGGTCGTGGTGGGCGACGGCGACGGCACCGTGGGCGTCGGCTACGGCAAGGCCAAGGAGGTGCCCGCGGCGATCGCCAAGGGTGTCGAGGAGGCCAAGAAGCACTTCTTCGCCGTGCCGCGGATCCAGGGCACGATCCCGCACCCGGTGCAGGGTGAGAAGGCGGCCGGGGTGGTCATGCTGCGCCCGGCCTCGCCGGGTACCGGCGTCATCGCCGGTGGCTCGGCTCGCGCCGTCCTGGAGTGCGCCGGGGTGCACGACGTATTGGCCAAGTCGCTGGGTTCGGCCAACGCCATCAATGTGGTGCACGCCACGGTGGAGGCGCTGCAGAGCCTGGAACAGCCGGAGCAGGTCGCGGCCCGCCGTGGCAAGTCGGTCGAAGACGTCACCCCGGCCGCACTGTTGCGGGCCCGGAAGGAACCGGTGGGCTGATGAGCACGCTCAAGGTCAGCCAGCTCAAATCGAGTATCGGCTGCAAGGAAAATCAGCGGCAGACCCTGCGGACTCTCGGCCTGCGTCGCATCGGCGACGTGTCGTCCCACGAGGACCGGCCCGAGATCCGGGGCATGATCGCGAAGGTGACCCATCTGGTCACCGTCGAGGAGGTTGACTGACATGGCGCTCAAGGTTCATCACCTGCGCCCGGCGCCCGGCGCCAAGACGGCCAAGATCCGGGTGGGTCGCGGCGAGGGCGGCAAGCGCGGCAAGACCGCCGGGCGGGGCACCAAGGGATCCAAGGCTCGCAAGAACATCCCCGAGAACTTCGAGGGTGGCCAGATGCCGCTGCACATGCGGGTGCCCAAGCTCCGCGGCTTCACCAACCCGTTCCGGACCACCTACCAGGTCGTCAATCTGGATCGTCTGTCGAACCTCTTTCCCGAGGGCGGGACCGTGGGGGTCGAGGAGTTGGTCGCGGCCGGAGCTGTACGCGCCGGGCAGCCGGTGAAGGTGCTCGGGAGCGGTGACATCTCGGTGGCGGTGCAGGTCAGCGCCCACGCCTTCTCGGCCTCGGCCAAGGAGAAGATCGCTGCCGCCGGCGGAAGCACCACCGAGGTCTGAGACTCCGCCTGACCCCTGCGTCAAGCTCAGGAGAGCCCCTGTCGAAGAGCCCGAAGAATGAGCCTGCTTCCCCTGCAGCTGACCGGCATCCTCGGCTGGGCCGAATCGGTGATCGACACCCTCGGCGAATGGGGCGTCGGCTTCCTCGTGTTGCTGGAGACGGTCTTTCCGCCGATCCCCAGCGAAGTCGTGCTGCCGCTCGCGGGATACCTGACTCAGCAGGGCGACATCTCTGTGCCGTTGGTGCTGGTCACGGCCACCCTCGGCGCCTACCTCGGAGCGCTCGGTCTGTATGCGCTGGGGGCGGCTCTCGGCCTGGAGTGGGCCATCCGCGGGCTGTCCAAGGTGCCGCTGCTCGACTCCGACGATCTGGAGCGGGCCGCCGACTGGTTCTCCCGGCACGGCAAGGCGTCGATCTTCTTCGGACGCCTCATCCCCGGCGTACGCAGCCTGATCTGGCTGCCCGCGGGCGCCCAGCGGATGAACCTCGCCGGCTTCAGCCTGTTCACCATCGCCGGCAGCGCCACCTGGAACACGGTGCTGATCCGCTCGGGGCCTGGCTGGGCACCCAGTATCAGCTGGTCGAACGCTATTCGCGCTTTCTCAACTACGCCGTGTGGGCCGCCTTGGCCGCGTTCGTGATCTGGTTGATCGTGCGACGCGTACGGCGGGTTTCCCAGGCCCGCTCCGACTGACGCGACCGGCCGGGCTTCACGCGGGCCGCCGTCGACCCAGCAACGCCTCCGCCTCGTCGGCAGCGCTCGGTGAGTTGGCGGCTTCAGAGGCCAGGACCTGTGCAAAGCGACGGGCCGCCGAGGCATAGCGCGTGTCGTTGAGGACGGTGCTGATGGCGGCCGCGATCTGGTCGGGCGTGGACGACGGGCGGATCCGAACGCCGGCGCCCAGCCGCAGGACACGAACGGTGTTGTCCTTCTGATCACGCCCCATCGGCATGCAGACCAGCGGCACCCCGGCCGCCAACGTCTTCAAAACGGTGCCGTGACCGGCGTGGGTGACGACGACGGAAGCCTCGGCCAAGAGGCGGCTGTGCGGCGCGGCCCCGAACACATCGACGTTCGGCGGGGCGGGGATCTCCTCGGGGTCGACCGCGCGCCCCGTGGTCACCACACCACGGACGGGCAGCTGCCCGAGGGCTCGCGCTGCCCGCCGCAGCAGGTCGGCTTGCTGCTGATAGATCGAACTGGTGGCGACCAGCACGAGCGGCTCGGTGCCGCTGCGCTGCCAGGGCAGCTGAGCCGCCCAGTCCGGGTCGTCGAGCTGCGGTCCGACGAAGCGCACATTGCCCGGGAGGTGCGGGACGTCGAAATCGAAAGACGGGCTGGTCATGACCAGGACGCGGTCGCACCGGTCGAGGAGTTGAAAGAACTCCCTCAGCGGTGGCTGTTCGTGATCGACCAGCACCGCGTTGATCCGGGGAAGCGTGCGGGCCAGCAGCCACCGGGCCGCCGCGGGAGCCAGCCGATCCCGGACCCGGCCCGGCAGTCCTCGTGCCGGCAGCCAGCCCGTGCCCATCAGCGGGAATCCTGTCGTCGGTCGCAGATAGATATTGGCCATCAGGGCGGCGGTGGGCAGCCCGGAGGCCAAGGCGCCGATCACGATCCCGGGCAGCGCGCTCTCCGCGAGGACGGCGTCCGCTCCGAACTCCTGCGTCGTGGCGAGCACCTCGCGGGCGTACCGTCCGGTCATTCCTGGTCCAAGGAACTCCCGAACGGCCTTGATCGCGCGGACGGGACGTCGGCCCTCGAAGGCCGCGACGAGGTCCGTCTGCTCCTCGCGCGTCCTGAAGTGCGGCGCTTCCCGCCAGGGTGTGAAGGAACACCCGGCGGCTTCGGCGTCGGCTGCGACCGTCGGATCCGCCAGCACCCGGACCTGATGACCGCGGCCGACCAGTCGGTGGGCGAGTCCGAGTGCCGGGGGTACAGTGCCGCCACCGTCGATCATGGCCAGCAGGAAGCGGCGTGAGCTTGCCGGGGTGGACCGAGCTTGCGGCACGAAACGATGGTGGCACGGCTGCCGTGAGGCTGCGGCCATGCACAACAATTGACCTCCATGAGCAAGCGACAGACGCTGGTGTTCAGCGACGAGAGCTACGACGGCCAACTCGAGCGGACGCTCTACAAGGCGCCCGCCTTGTCGGCCGACCTCGGCGAGGCGATGGCCACCGCCCACGGCATCGGCAAGGCCGACGCCGACCGCTGGTACGTCGGCTGGTCCTCCCGGGCCGACGACGTGCGGCACCGGGCTGAGCAGCTCAGCGGGCCGTCACGGTGCAACGCCTACCTGCGGGCCTCCGAGTACTACCGGCAGGCCTTCTTCTTCCTGCGCCACGACCTCGCGGACCCGCGGCTGCTCGATGCGTACCGCAAGCACGTGGAGTGCTTCGAGGCCGCCCGCCCGTTGCTCGACACCTCCGTCGAAGCGTGCCGCGTGCAGACCAAGGATGGGGAGCTGAAGGGCTTCTTCTACCGGTCCGGGGACGAAGGCGAGAAGCGCCCGACCGTGTTACTGCCCTGCGGCTACGACTCGACCGCCGAGGAAGCCCACGTTTTCGCCATGGCGGCGGTTCGCCAGGGTTTCTCCGCGCTCACCTTCGAAGGACCCGGTCAGGGGGCCGCGCTGATCCTGGAACGGTTGTGCTTCCGGCCCGAGTTCGAACTTACCCTCAAGCCCTGGGTGGATCATCTCATCACCCGAGACGACGTCGACCCTGCCCGGCTCGTGTTGATCGGGCGATCCTTCGCCGGTTACCTGGGCCCCGCGTGGGGCCGCGTTCGAGCATCGCCTGGCGGCCCTGGTGTGCGATCCGGCCCAGCCGAACATGGCCGCGCATCTCCCCGAGGGCGTGGTCGGCAAGGTGGCCGTGCCGGTCTCGGAACTGCAGATGAAGATCGATCCGAAACGGGCGGAGTTCTTCGGCAGTCGGATGGCGGCGCACGGGCTGGACAGCGTCGAGGCGTACTTCGAGGAGATCCGGAAATACACGATGCTCGATGTGGCCGACCAGATCACCTGTCCGACGCTGGCGGTCGAGTGCGAGGGCGACTTCGCCGGCGGTGGCGGCCCCAGCCTGATCACGGCGATGAGCGCGCCCACCACCCTGCTCGAGCTGAGCGCCGCCGGCGGGGCGGGCGGTCACTGCGCCGGACTGGGCCAGCTGGTCTGGGAGGACCGGGTGTACGCGTGGATCCGCCAGGTGCTCGAATCCTGACGCTGTCCGCAGGAACCACAACCGTTCCCGCAGAGTTTCCGCGCTCCTGCAGGGTGTGTGCCCCATGCACGAGCACGGAAACCATGCAGGAACCGGATTCGCGCTCCTGTGACCAACCTGCTTCGGTGACGATGAGGGGTTCTTGGCCGGTTGTTGGTAATCTCGGGGCCGGTCCGTGCGCGTGGTAGGCGGTGTGGACTCGCATGGACCGACAGTCGGAAAGGGAGGGCACGGGTGCTCGCCGCGTTCGCCAACGCATTCCGGTCGCCGGATCTGCGCAAGAAGATCCTCTTCACCTTGGGGATCCTGGCAATCTTCCGACTGGGATCGATCATCCCGACCCCCAACGTCAACGTCGCGCAGGTGGACTTCTGCCTACGCCAAGCCACCACGGGTGACCAGCAGGGCCTTTATTCGCTGATCAACCTGTTCTCGGGCGGCGCACTGCTGCAGCTCGCCATCTTCGCGCTCGGGATCATGCCCTACATCACGGCCAGCATCATCCTCCAGCTGCTCACCGTGGTCATTCCCCGCCTGGAGACGCTCAAGAAAGAGGGTCAGTCCGGGCAGACGAAGATCACCCAGTACACCCGCTACCTCACCCTCGTTCTCGCGGTCCTCAACTCGACCGCCTTCGTGACCTTGGCCGTCAACGACCAGCTCTTCGTCGGCTGTCCCGGCCTCGTCTATGACAAGAGCATCTTCCCGGTCGTGGTGATGATCCTGACCATGACGGCCGGTACCGGCGTCATCATGTGGCTCGGCGAACTCATCACCGAACGTGGAGTCGGCAACGGCATGTCGGTGATGATCTTCACCCAGATCGCGGCCACCTTCCCGAGTGCCCTGTGGGGCCTCAAGGTGGCTCGCCCGGGCGCCAACGGCTGGCTGGTCTTCAGCCTGGTCGTGGGTCTCGGCCTGGTCGTGATGGCCGGGGTCATCTTCGTCGAGCAATCGCAGCGCCGGATCCCGGTGCAGTACGCCAAACGGATGGTGGGCCGCCGGATGTTCGGCGGGTCGACCACCTACATCCCCATCAAGGTCAACCAGGCCGGCGTGATCCCGGTCATCTTCGCGTCGTCGCTGCTCTACATCCCGGCCCTGTACGCGCAGTTCCAGCCGGAGTCCCAGATCGCCAGCTGGATCCAGACCTATTTCGTCCGCGGTGACCACCCGATCTACATGGTCACCTTCTTCCTGCTGATCGTGTTCTTCGCCTACTTCTACGTGGCCATCACGTTCAACCCCGAAGAAGTGGCCGACAACATGAAGAAGTACGGCGGCTTCATTCCCGGCATCCGGGCCGGCAAACCCACTGAGGACTACCTGGGCTTCGTGCTATCCCGGCTGACCTTCCCCGGCTCGCTGTATCTGGGGTTGATCGCGCTGCTGCCCTCGGTCGCCTTCATCTTCTTGAACGCCAACCAGAACTTCCCCTTCGGCGGCACGTCGATCCTCATCATCGTCGGGGTCGGCCTGGACACCGTGAAACAGATCGAGAGCCAACTCCAACAGCGCAACTACGAAGGGTTCCTCCGCTGATGCGACTCCTCATCATGGGCCCGCCCGGGGCTGGCAAGGGCACTCAGGCCAAACTGATCGGCGAGCACTACGAGATCCCGGCCATCTCCACCGGCGACATCTTCCGGGCCAACGTCCGGGACCAGACGCCGCTCGGGGTCGAGGTCCAGCGGATCATGGCCGCCGGTGGGTACGTCAGCGACGAGATCACCAACGCGATCGTCGCCGACCGGTTGACCCATCCGGACGTCGAGCGAGGCTTCCTGCTGGACGGCTACCCGCGCACCGTCGATCAGGTGGAGGCGCTGGACGCCGTGCTGGACGAACAGGGCCACCCCTTGGACGCCGTGGTCTCCCTGGAGGCCGAGATCAACGACGTCGTCGTACGACTGTTGCGGCGGGCGGAGATCGAAGGTCGCGAGGACGACACCGAGGAGGCGATCCGGGTCCGCCAGGTCAAGTATCTGGAGGAGACCTCGCCGCTGCTGGAGCTCTATGCCGATCGCGGCCTGCTGGTGGCGGTCAACGGCCTCGGTACGGTCGAGGAGGTGTCAACCCGGGTCTTCGAGGCGCTGGATCGACACTCCGATCAGGCGGTCCTGCCCGGCTGACGTCCGTTCTCAGGTCGACCCGATGGCGATCTCGCCGACCGGGTCGACCCCCGCGGACCGCGAGCCGGACACCACCGCGTCGGCGCGCTCCCAGGGGCGCTGGTCGGCCAGGAACGGTCGCTCTTGGGTGTCCCACTCGTCCCAGAACTCGGCGGCGGCGCGGTTGCCGCCGTCGCGGAGGATGCCGCGTCGCTCGGCCTCGGCCAGTCCGGTCTGCACCCAGACCAGGGCGTCGAGGTACGGCGTCAGTTCCCGGCGTCCGGCTCCGACGCCCTCCACGATCAGCAGCTGAATTCCGGCGGGCACCTCGATCGCTCCGGGCCGGGATCGCTCGATCCAGCCCTGCGGTCGATACGACACGGACTGCCCGATGCTCACCGGTCGGAGCACCCCTTCGACCAGCAGCGGCGCCCAGTCGAAGAACGAATGATGCCAGGCGACATCGTCGGTGTGCACGAGCGCGGACTGCGGGACACACGTTGTGAGTTGCTCAGCCAAGGTGGTCTTCCCCGACCCGCTGCGACCGTCGATCGCGACCACCCACGGTCCTCGGTCGGGGCTCGGCGGCCGGTCAACGGCGAGCCGCCGGAGCAGTTCTTCGATCGGAACCACTGACCATCGGGTCACCGTTGGCTCCTCAGGTGCACCGCCCACGAACGCATCCTGACTGCTGATCACCCCCGATCTCCCTACGTCTTACGAATCCGTCAGACACCCCGCACCGCTTGCACTGGGAGCCGGGAGCAATCCGGGGAGCCACAGTCACCCGTGCACCTCGGGCAGCGCACTCGCATCAGAGGTCCACACCGAAATCTCCGCTTGGAAGCTGACGGTCGGGATACACGACACGTGTAAGCCCTTCCGGCCATTGCCGGATTCCTGCCGGATTCCTGGGGCGCCTTGTCTCCTGACGCCCCACCCCCCGCCAGGAGGCGGTCGGCCGGTGCCGGCCGCCTCTTCGGCGTCGCCGCGTGGGTCGCTCACCCGGTGGGGATGTCCATGTGCAGCACCTCCCAGGCGTGGCCATCCGGGTCGGCGAAGCTGTGGCCGTACATCGGCCCATCCTCCATCTTGTCCAGCCATGGCTGACCGCCGTGGCTCAGCGCCCTGGAGACGAGGAGGTCGACTTCGGCTTGGCTGTCGGCGGACAGACAGTTGATCACCGTGGTCCCGTGCTGCGGGTCACCCACGGGACCCGCGACGAAGTCCGCAAAGCGATCCACGTGCAGGGCCATCAAGAAGATGGTGTCGGAGATGGCGAGACAGCTGCACGAGTGGTCGGAGAACGTCTGATTGAGCTGGAAGCCCAATCCCGTGTAGAAGTCGGTCGAGGCCCTGAGGTCACGAACCGGCAGGTTGATGAAGATCATCCGGGGCATGGCGGGCGCCTTTCGGGGTCGCGAACGCCCCGCTCCTGGAGCGTCACCGATTGAGACCACGAACCCTTCCCTTCCTCATCGGGGGGTGGGTAAATTCGGCTCACATGACGCTGACGACGGTGGACGACACCTTCCTGGAGCTGGTCGAGCCGTTGCGGGGGGAGTTGACCGCGCACTGCTATCGGATGCTCGGGTCCGTTCACGACGCCGAGGATTTGGTTCAGGAGACCTACCTGCGCGCCTGGCGGGCGTACCACGGATTCGAGAATCGCTCCTCGTTGCGCACCTGGATGTATTCGATCGCCACCAACGTCTGCCTGACGGCGCTGCAGAGCAAGCACCGCCGGATGTTGCCGACCGGGATCGGGGCGCCCAGCGGCGGACCCGGTGCCGAGCTCGAGAAGCGGACCGAGGTGCCGTGGCTGGAGCCGCTGCCCGATGCGGTGGTGTGGGGTCACGACGTGCAGGACCCGGCCGGTGAGATCGTGACCCGCGAAAGCGTCCGGCTGGCCTTCGTGGCGGCCCTCCAGCACCTGACGCCGCAGCAGCGGGCCGTGCTGATCCTGCGCGACGTCCTGGCCTGGCACGCCAGCGAAGTCGCCGAAACCTTGCAGACGACCGTGGCCGCCGTCAACAGCAGCCTGCAGCGAGCCCGGGCGCACCTGGCCAAGGCGGATCTGGAGTCGCCCCTACTGGACGCCGCCGACCCCCACACGGCCGAGCTGCTCGACTCCTACATCGAGGCGTTCGAGAGCTACGACGTCGACCGGATCGTCTCGCTGCTCACCGCCGATGTGATGTGGGAGATGCCTCCGTTCGTGGCCTGGTACCGAGGTCGGGAGGCCGTTCGCGCCCTCGTGACCACGCACTGCCCCGCGGAGGGACCCGGCGACCAGCGGATGATCCAGACGTCGGCCAACGGGCAACCGACCCTGGCCCTGTACATGCGCGGCCCGGACGAAGTGCACCGGGCCTTCCAGGTGCAGCAACTGACCATCCGCGATGGAGCGGTGTCCGCGGTGGTGTGCTATTTCGACACCAGCCTGTTCGAGGTCTTCGGTCTCCCGGACCGGCTGTAGCCCGGCCGCCGGTAGGCTGGTGGGGTGAGTGAGGTGCCGATCTCGTCGCGCTACCGCAGCAGCCCTGATGCCCCGGTGACCGACGGCGAGCGCAACCAGTTGAGCGCCCGCCTGAATGCGGCGTACGAGGCGGGCGCTCTGAACTCCGATGACTTCTCCGACCGGCTGGACCGGCTGTTCGCCGCCCAGCGGATGGGGGAGTTGTTGCCGGTGGTCGAGGGATTGCCGCCCCTGCCCACCCACACCAGCCCGGCGATCGTCGCCTCAACGGCCGACACCGCGCCGGGCCAGCTGAGCACCAGCCGAAACTCGACGCAGCCAACGTTGTTGATCCTGGCCGTGTTGACCGGCGCAGTGGCCCTGATCGCGGTCCTGCTGGTCATCCTGCTCTGAGTCCGGCAACCGGATCTCGAGTATTCGTCCCCGAGGACCCGTTGGTTTGGCTAGCCTAACTGTGTGAAACACCACAGCGGCAAAACTTTGTCCGCCCCGGTTTCGCGTCGATAGGCTTCAGCCGTGCCGCGGCAACACATCACCCAGCAGAAGATCGCTGAGCACGTTCAGCGACTGGGTGAGTTGTACCCTCCGATCGAGCTCGACTCGGTGGATCGCACCATCAAGGATCCGGACCTGGTGGCCGCGCGGTACGGCAACGTGATCGACTACCTGGCCCGGGTCGAGCTCGAGGTCGACCGCAACGTCTTGGAACTGCTGGTCCTGCTCCCTGATGTCGACGACACGAACAAGACCTTCTACGCCGACGTCTGGCAGCCTCAGGAGATCCAGCACGGGCTGATCCTCGATCGGCTGCAGCAAGACCTCGGGCGGACGCCGGCCACCCCGCACCTGGACGTGTCGTTCAAGATCAAGATCCTGGGGGCCCTGGCCAACCTGAGGCCGATCCAGGAGATCTCGAAGTTGCTGTACTTCCTGACCGGGGCCAGCACCGAGCGGCAGGCGGTGCTCGCCTACAACCAGATCAACACCGGGATGCGGGAGATGGGTGAGGACGCGATCGCGGAGACGATCCTCACCCCGATCAAACAGCAGGAGCCGGGCCACTTCGCGTTCTACCAGATGTCTGCCACGGCCATGATCCAGGATCGAGTGCTCCGGCCCTGGCAGCTGTTCCTCACCCGGGTGCTCCGGGAGAAGTCGTACAACCTCGTCGGCACCAACGCGATGAAGACGTACAAGGCGGACATGGGTGGCGTGGTCGTCGACCTCGGACTGGACAGCAACCTCGCGGGGTACGCTCGAGAGGTCGGGCGGGTCGAACAGCGCCTGCTCTGGGCCCACCAGCAGGGTCTCGATTTCCCGGTTTACATACTGAAGGCGCTCCGGGAGAGCGTCGAACTGTACGAGGAGCGGCGGGACCGCGGCCTGGTCGCCCTCTGAGCGGGCTGTCGCAATTTGGGAAGCGTCCCGATTTCCAGTAATCTTGCCTGTCGGCCAAGTTATGCCGGTGGCCGAGCGATGCAGTCTCAGGGAAGTCTCAAGCGATAGAGGGTTATGGCGAAGAAAGAAGGTGCGCTCGAACTCGAGGGCACCGTGGTCGAGGCCTTGCCCAACGCCATGTTCCGCGTGGAGCTGGCCAACGGCCACAAGGTGTTGGCCACGATCAGTGGCAAGATGCGACAGCACTACATCCGCATCCTGCCGGCCGATCGGGTCGTCGTCGAACTCTCGGCCTACGACCTCACCCGCGGTCGCATCGTCTATCGGCACAAGTAGACAACCCGTTGCTCTCCGCCCACAACCGCCTCAGCACGGCTGCGTGCCAGCCTGCTGGGCGCCAATCAGAAAGAGCTCGATGAAAGTCCAGCCGAGCGTCAAGAAAATCTGCGACAAGTGCAAGGTCATCCGCCGCCACGGTCGCGTGATGGTGATCTGCGAGAACCCGCGGCACAAGCAGCGGCAGGGCTGACCGCCTCCTCGCTGATCGACTCCGTTTCGTCCATCACAACTCAACATCGTCTAGTTCGAACAAGTGTGATTGCACCCCGGACGTTGCGTTCGGGTCCACCCTCGGTCGGAGGCCGAGGCCCTCATCGGTCACCACCGAGGCAGGGACGCAGCACGCGAGACACCTCCGCGACGGGCTCCCTGGGTGGAACCGGGCCCCGATCGAGAACCGAAAGGCAGTACCGCCAGATGGCCCGTCTCATCGGTGTCGATCTCCCCCGCGAGAAGCGGTTGGAGATCGCCCTCACCTACATCTACGGCGTGGGCAAGACCCGTGCCCACGAGACCCTCGCCGCCACCGAGATCAGTGGCGACGTCCGGGTCCACCAACTGACCGACGAACAGCTGGTAGCCCTCCGCGACTGGATCGAAGCGAACTACCAGGTCGAGGGCGACCTCCGCCGCACCGTGGCCTCCGACATCCGCCGCAAGGTCGAGATCGGTTCCTACCAGGGCCGCCGTCACCGCAGTGGGCTCCCGGTCCGGGGACAGCGCACGCGAACCAACGCCCGTGGCCGCAAGGGCGCGCGCAAGCCCGTCGCCGGCAAGAAGAAAGTCCGCTGACGCGGCCGGTTGAGACCCAGGAGAACGAGAGACTATGGCTACTGCAGGACGCAATACCGGCGCCAAGAAGGTGCGCCGCAAGGAGAAGAAGAACGTGGTCGCCGGCCACGCTCACATCAAGAGCACGTTCAACAACACCGTGATCTCGATCACCGATCCGACCGGGGCGGTCATCGCCTGGGCATCGGCCGGCACGGTCGGGTTCAAGGGCTCGCGCAAGTCCACGCCTTACGCGGCTCAGATGGCCGCTGAGGCGGTCGGGCGGCGCGCGATGGAGCACGGCATGAAGCGCGTCGACGTCTTCGTCAAGGGCCCGGGTTCGGGTCGCGAGACGGCGATCCGGTCGTTGGGAGCGGTCGGCCTCGAGGTGGGAGCCATCTCCGACGTCACCCCGGTCCCGCACAACGGCTGCCGCCCGCCCAAGCGCCGGCGCGTCTGATCCCCGAACACGACGACGACGACCACGACAAGGACTAACGAAACATGGCTCGCTACACCGGTCCCATGACCAAGAAGTCGCGTCGGCTGGGGGTTGACCTGGTCGGTGGCGACAAGGCGTTCGAGAAGCGCCCCTATCCGCCCGGGGTCCACGGCCGCGGGCGCACCAAGGAATCCGAGTACTCGCTGCAGCTGCGCGAGAAGCAGAAGGCCCGGTTCTCGTACGGCGTGCTGGAGAAGCAGTTCCGCCGCTACTACGAAGAGGCCAACCGTCTCCAGGGCAAGACCGGTGACAACCTGCTGCAGATCCTGGAGTCCCGGCTGGACAACGTGGTGTACCGCGCCGGCTTCGCCCGGACTCGGCGGCAGGCACGTCAGCTCGTCTCGCACGGCCACTTCCTGGTCAACGGCGAGAAGGTCGATATCCCGTCGTACCGGGTCAGCCCACACGACGTCATCGACCTCCGGGAGAAGTCCCGGGAGCTCCTCCCGCTGGTCATCGCCCGCGAAACCCACGCCGAGCGCGACGTGCCCGGCTGGATGGACGCCTTGCCCAACCGGATGCGCATCCTCATCCACCAGCTGCCGACCCGCCAGCAGATCGTCATCGACGTGTCCGAGCAGCTGATCGTGGAGCTCTACAGCAAGTGAGAAAGGCGCTGCGCGCCGTTCTCACTTGCACAACGGCGTTGTGGGCGCAAGCGCCCGCGACTTCATTGGTTCCGACCAACCAAGCCCCTCCTTCGTCGGGGACGGTTGGTCGGTCAGACTTCGTCTGAGGACGAGGTTGAGCAAGATCCTGCGGCTTGCCGCAGGTGTTTCGGCGGCAAGGTGCCGTCGGGACGGTGCCACACAGTCTTGACGGGCTGTCGGCACGACTGCCGCGCTATCAAATAGCGGTTAGCGCGGGGAAGGAAGAACAGACATGTTGATCGCTCAGCGCCCGACCCTGTCGGAAGAGTTCGCTGTCGATAATCGCTCCCGGTTCGTCATCGAGCCGTTGGAGCCCGGCTTCGGCTACACGCTCGGCAACTCGCTGCGTCGCACCCTGCTGTCGTCCATCCCGGGCGCGGCCGTGACCAGCATCAAGATCGACGGCAACCTGCACGAGTTCTCGACCATCGAGGGCGTTGTGGAGGATGTCACCGAGATCATCCTCAACCTCAAGGGCCTGGTCGTCTCCTCCGAGGAGGACGAGCCGGTGACGATGTACCTGCGCAAGGCGGGCGCCGGCGCCGTCACCGCCGCCGACATCGCGCCGCCGGCCGGCGTCGAGGTGCACAACCCGGACCTGCACATCTGCACGCTGAACGACAGCGGTCGGCTGGAGATGGAACTCGTCGTCGAGCGGGGCCGCGGCTATGTCTCGGCGGTCCAGAACAAGAGCTTCGACGCCGAGATCGGCCGGATCCCGGTCGACTCCATCTACTCACCTGTCTTGAAAGTCACCTACAAGGTAGAGGCCACCCGGGTCGAGCAGCGGACGGACTTCGACAAGCTGATCCTCGACGTGGAGACCAAGCAGGCCATCCGGCCCCGGGACGCCGTCGCTTCGGCGGGGCGCACCCTCGTCGAGCTGTTCGGGCTGGCCCGGGAGCTCAACCTGGAGGCGGAGGGCATCGAGATCGGCCCGTCGCCCATCGACGAGCAGCTGGCGGCCGATCTGGCGCTGCCGGTCGAGGACCTGAATCTGACGGTGCGTTCCTACAACTGCCTCAAGCGGGAGGGCATCCACACCGTCTCGGAGCTGGTGTCTCGCAGCGAGCAGGATCTGCTCGACATCCGCAACTTTGGCTCCAAGTCCATCGACGAGGTCAAGCTGAAGTTGCATGAGATGGGTCTGTCGCTGAAGGACAGCGCTCCCGGTTTCGATCCGCTGAGTGCCATCGGTCGCTACGACGACCTGGACGAAGAGGACGCCGACTTCAGCGAGACCGAGCAGTACTAGAACACTGCTCGCCGCAGGGGCCGGAGTTCGCTTCGCTCACACTGTTGGTCTGATCAAGAGAATCTGGAGAACGAGGAATGCCTACACCTGCCAAGGGCGCACGGCTCGGCGGTAGCCCGGCCCACGAGCGGATCATCCTGTCCAACCTGGCCACCCAACTGTTCGAGCATGGGCGGATCATCACCACCGAGGCCAAGGCGCGCCGGTTGCGTCCGGTGGCCGAGAAGTTGATCACCAAGGCCAAGCGGGGGGACATCCACGCCCGTCGGCAGGTCCTCACCACCGTGCGGGACAAGGGTGTGGTGCATGAACTCTTCACCGAGATCGCGCCGAGCTTCGCGGACCGGGAGGGCGGGTACACCCGGATCACCAAGGTCGGACCGCGCAAGGGCGACAACGCCCCGATGGCCATGATCGAACTGGTCACCGAGTCGCTCGAGGACTCCAAGAAGGCCAACGCCAAGGGCGGCGCACGCACCGCGCCGGCCAAGAAGGCTGCTCCGGCGCCGGTTTCGGCGCCAACGGCGCAGGCGGCCAGCGACGATGCTCCGGCCGGGTCACCGTCGGAGCCACCGGCCGAGGAGTCGCCGACGGAGGAACTGGTCAACGATACCGAAGAGCGCGACGAGACCACCTCCACCCAGGTTGCTCCGAGCGACGACACCTCCGCCGAGGAAGCCGAAGCGATTCAAGACGTTGGCCCGGCCGCCGGCCGTTCTTGAACCTCCTTCACCCCAACGTCAAAGCCTGCGCACCGACCACGGTGCGCAGGCTTAGACGTTGTTGAGCTCGGCTAGCGCTGACCGGCGCCTTTCTCGGCGGCGAGGGAGTCGGCGAGCGATTCCAGTTCGATCTCCTCATGCAGCTTGGGCACGTCGGCGAGCAGTCTCTTCGTGTAATCGTGCTGCGGATTGAAGATGACCTCGTCAGTGGCGCCCTGTTCGACCATCACGCCGTGCTCCATGACCAATACCCGGTCGGCCAGGTAGCAAGCCTGGCCGATGTCGTGGGTGATGAAGAGCACCGTGGTGTCCGTCTGGTCGCGTAGATCTTTGAGCACGTTCAGGATGTTCACGCGCAGGGAGGCGTCAAGCATGGAGGTCGCCTCGTCGGCGATCAACAGCTTGGGCCGCATCATCAACGCGCGAGCGATCATGACCCGCTGCCGCTGACCGCCGGACATCTGGTGCGGGAACTTGCTGAGCACGTCGAGGTCCATGCCGACGTGACCCAGCGACTCTTCGAGCCGCTCCTGCCCCACCTTGGTGTCCAGCAGGCGCAACGAGCGGTACAGCAGCCGCTTGACGGTGAAGAACTGGTTGAACGAGGAGAAGGGGTCCTGGAAGACGGCCTGCACGTCGCGCCAGTACGCCGTCTGGGCCGCGCCGCTCAGGTTGGTGACGTCACGACCCTGGAACGTGATCTTGCCCGTGGTGATGGGTAGCAGGCCGAGCACCATCCGGGCGATCGTCGACTTGCCCGAACCACTCTCGCCCACGATGGTGGTGATCGAACCCTCTTCCAGGGCGAACGTGACGTCCTTGACGGCGTGCACCTCGTGATTGCCGCGACCGAACGTCTTCGTGATGTTGTCGGCGCGATAGATCTCGGCCATCAGCGGATCACCGCCGGTGCGAGGAAGCTTTCCCGGTCGAAGTTGTTCATGCCCTCGATGCGCGTGTTGTTGTAGCCTTCCTCCGGCACCAGAACCGACCCGAGTAAGGCCTGGGTGTAGGGATGGGACGGGTCATCGACCATCTGCTCCGTCGGACCGGACTCCACCACCTGACCCTGGTACATGATCGCGATCTTGGTCGCCACCGTGCGCAGCACCGGCAGGTCGTGGGTCACGAAGATCACTCCGGACATGATGCCCTTCTCCAGCATCTCCAACAGCATCTCGATCAAGATCTTCTGCGAGGTGACGTCCAGGGCCGAGGTCGGCTCGTCGGCGACCAGCAGCCGGGGATTCAACAGGGTGCTGATCACGGTCACGGTGCGTTGCTTCATGCCGCCGGAGAGCTGGTGCGGGTAGGCGTCCAGCACCCGGGCCGGCAGCCCGAGGGTGGTGATCCGGTCCCGGGCGCGGTCCAAGGCGTCACTCCTGCTCACCTTGCTGTCGTGGGCCCGCATCACGTCGTAGACCAGGTCCCGGATCCGGATGGTGGGGCTGACCGAGTTCATCGCACCCTGCGGCAGCATGGAAACCACCGAACCGCGCCAGGTCCGCGGGATCTTGGCCCCGTGACCCAACTCCTGCACCTTGCCGTCGATCTCCAGCGATCCGGATTCCACGTGCAGCGGTGGCCGGGCGATCAGGGCGATGATCGAGCCCAGGGTGGTCTTGCCACTGCCGGATTCCCCGGCCAGGCCGAGCACTTCGCCCTCATCGATGGTGATCGACACGTCGTTGACGGCGACGAAGTCCTTGCCCGTGTCGGTGTGATAAACCCCGCGGATGTTCTGCGCCTTGACCAGGGTGCCCATCAGGCCTGCCCACCCCGGCTGGAGATCGGCTGCTCGAGGATCCCGGCCGCACCGACCGCAGTCGGGGTGGCGGGCTCGATCGGCTCGTCGCCTGCAACCCTTTCTTCCTTGGTCTTCCGCCGAGCCTTCCGGCCCCTGCGCAGCCGCGGGTTGAAGACCTCGTCCAGGCTGGACTGCAACAGCAGCAGCGAGAAGGCGATCAAGGTCAGCATCAGGGTGGGCGGCAAGAAGGCCCACCAGGCCCCGGTCTGCACCGACTGCCAGGCAATGGCCCAGTAGAGCATGATGCCCAGGCTGGTCACACCGGACGGGCCCAGTCCGAGCAGGCTCAGGGTGGCCTCGAACAGGATCGCGCCGGCGACCTGCAGCACGAAGGCCATCACGACGTACGACAGCAGATAGGGCAGCACGTCCCAGGCCAGGATCGACCAGAACCGCGCCCCGGAGAGCTTGGCGACGTCGATGTGTTCCCGGTTCCGCACGCTGCTGGCCTGAGCCCGCACAGCGCGGGCCACCCAGGGCCAGGACATGGCGCCGATGATGACGGCGATGACGACGATGCTGCGGTTCTCCAGCGCGATGGAGATCAAGATCACGACCACGATGGCCGGGATGACCAGGAACACGTTGGTGATCGCGGTCAATACGTCGTCCAGCCAACCGCCGCGGTAGCCGGCCAGCAGCCCGATGAAGATGCCGACGACGGTCGCGATGGTGCCGGCTATCAGCCCGACGATCAACGAGGTTCGGGTGCCGTAGACGAGGTTGGCCAGCACGCTCTGCCCCTCGTTGTCGGTGCCCAACATCAGTGGGCCGAAGCCCTGCGGCGGGTCGTAGAGGCCGCCGACCACCTCGTCGGGAGTAACCGACATCAAGAAGGGGCCGACCAGACCGATCAGGGCGATGACCGCCACGATGACGGCAGCGACCCAGAATCGAGGGGTGAATCTCATCAGCGTTCTCCGCTCTCTGCGGCCCGGATCCGAGGATCGATGAAGCCGGTGGCAACATCAACGGCGAAGTTCGCGATCAACACCGCGACGGTGACGATCAGCAGGATCGACGAGATCACCGGATAGTCGTTCTGGCCGATCGCGCTGAACAACAAGGTTCCAAGCCCAGGGTAGGAGAACACGAGCTCGGTGACCAGCGCGCCGACGATCATGCCGCTGATCGCCAGGGCCAGCCCGGTGATCTGGGGCAACATGGCGTTGCGGAAGATGTAGCGGACGACGGTGCTGTCCTTGACGCCGAGCCCGCGCCCGTAGTTGACGTAGTCCGATCCGAGCTCGTAGATGGCCATCGAGCGCATGCCTACCGCCTGGCCGCCGATGAACACAAGCACGAGCGACCAGAACGGCAGCCAGAAGTACGTGATCGCGTCACCCAAAAAGGCCAACGAGAGTTCCGGAGTCAAACCGAAGGAGTACGCCCCACTCACCGGTAGGAGGCCGAGCTGCACGCCGACGATGAACTGCAACAAGATCGCCAAGCAGAAGTACGGCATGCTCGACAAGAACAGCGTGCTCACGAAGGCGCCGCGGTCGAACCCGCCGCCCTTGAACGCGGCCAGCGCGCCCAGTACGTTGCCGACGATCCAGCCGACGACGATCGCCGGCAACTGGATGGCGATGCTCCACGGCAGCGCCGCCGCCACCAGGGAGTTGACCGACGCCGGATACTGCCCGAAGGACGTCCCGAGATCTCCCTGCAGCAGGTTCCCGACGTAGGTCAGGAACTGCTGCCATAGCGGCAGGTCCAAGCCGAACTCGCGCATGAAGTTCTCGTGGACGGCCTTCAGCGCATCTCCGCCGCCGCCGCCTCCCCGGGCCATGTTGCCGACGATGGTGTCCACGGGGTTGCCCGGGATCAGCCGCGGCAGGAAGAACATCAGCACCACGGTGATCAGCAGGACGACCAGATTCCACGCCAGTTTACGTCCGAGATATTTCGCCAAGACCATGCTGGGTGTCCCTCCTCCCTCGTCGTCAGTCCGGGTCTAGGTGCCCAACCGCTTGATCTTGAACAACCATTGGATGCCCGCACCCTGCCACATCGGCGGGGCGTAGGGGTTCTCCTCGGTGGGGAAGTTCTCCCAGTTGGTCTGGCTGTACTGGTAGAAGTCCATCGGGCGGTACATCAGCGGAACGACCGGGATCTTCTCCCGGTAGATCTTGTCCAGGGCGGCGTAGGCCGTCTTGGCCTCGTCGTCGCTCTTGGCGCCGGCGGCCGCGTCCAGCAGCGCCGGGACCTCGGGATCGGAGAAGCGGTTGTAGTTGTAGAAGGCCCGCTTGCCGACCGCCGGCACGCCCCGATCGTCCATGGCGTCGCGGAACCGCGTCCACGGACTGGCCGGGTTGACCGCGGTGTAGTTGTACATGACCAACTCGAAGTCGCCGTTGAACATCGCGTTCTGCATGGTGGGCGCCTGCGGGAACTCGGTGGTGATGCCGATGCCGACCGCCTGGGCCGACTTGGCCACGATCTCACAGGCGGTGTTCCAGTCGGTCCAACCGGTGGGGGTGATCAGCTTCCAGCCGCCGAGCTTGGTGCCATCGGGCAGGACGTAGATGCCGTCCGACCCCTTCTTGGCCTTCAGCTCATCCTCGAGGATGCTGATCGCCTTGGCCTTGTCGTACTTCCAGCCCTCGGCGTCCACGGCCGCTTGCGTCGTAGAACTTCGACTCGAACCCGCTGGGCAGGATCAGGCTGGCGTTGGCCGGCACGGAGTAGTCCGACATGGCTGTGGCGGCGATGCTGGGGTAGTCGATGGCGTAGGCGAGGGCCTGCCGGACCTTGACGTTGTCCAGGCCTTTGACCGTCAGATTCGGGATGAGACTCGGTTGGCTGCCGGGGAGGTAGTAGGGCTTCTCCTTGAGCCAGGTGCCGACGGGCTTGTTCTTGTCCTCCCACAGCTTCCAGATCTGCGGGAAGAAGGTCTGGCTCGCGTCGAGTTCCCCGCTCTCCAGCTTGAGGTTGGCGTCGTTGTTGGTCTTGAAGATCGGGTGGTTGATCGTGGTCATGGCCGGCGTGCCGTAGACCGCTTTACCCCAGTAGTCGTCGTGGCGCTTCAGGTTGACCTGGGTCTGGTCGGCCTTGTCCAGCGTGAACGGGCCGGAGCCGACCGGCTTCAGGTTGGGCTCGGCGGCCAGCTTGCTCCCATCGATCTTGCTCCAGACCGCCTTGGGCATGATCAGCGTGTTTGCGATGTAGTTCCTGACCAAGCCGGGGTTGAGCGGCTTGGTCTTGAGCTTGAACTGCACGCTGCGCGGGTCCGGCGCGGTGACCGAGTCGATGTAGGTCCAGACGTCGGAGAAGTAGGTGCTGTTGTCCTTGCCCAACTCGAAGGTGAAGACCACGTCATCGGCGGTCAGCTCCGTGCCGTCGGACCACTTGGTGCCGTCCTGGAGTGCGACGACGAACGTGGTGGCATCCGTCTCCTGCAGCTCCTTGCCCAGACCGGGTTGCAGGGAGCCGTCGAGCAGGTTGAAGCGCAGCAGGCTCTCGTAGATCAGCTGGCTCTGATTCCAGTTGCACGGATAGGCGATGGTCGAACCGAGCGGATTGAAGCTGGTCGGCGGGCCCCACTGCATGCCGGCGATGAACAGCACCTCGCCGGCCGCGCCGGCCCGGCCCTTGGCGGTGCCCTGCTGGCTGCCGGTCTGGGCGGTGCCGCAGCCGGCTGCGCCGATGCCGACCGCAGCGGCACCGACGGCCAGCCCGGAGAGGGCGAGGAAGCGCCGGCGGCTGGTCTCGAAGCTGTGGCCCGACCCCTTGACGTCATCTGGGCCGAACGGCGACTCGGTGGTGCCGGAATTGTCCTGCGACTCGTTCATTGTGTCCTTTCCAGACTTCTTCGTGTGGAGCCAGGACGACCAACGGTCGCCGCAAGGCGTCGGAGAACTTTGTGTCTCAGTGGAGGCCGCCGCCGGTTGATCCGGCCGGGGCCCCGATGGACCCATGCAGGTTTCCGCGGGCATACGTCGCCACGGAAAGCGTCATCGAGAGCCTCTCTTTGGGGTGACCACCGAGGACAACTCATCACTGAACCGGTTCGGTGTCAATGCCTGACCGGCATTTGGTGGTCAGTTCGTTGCCTACAGCGGGCAGGCTGCGGGGCGATGTGAGAGCGCTCCTACAGTGCGGACGCGCGATCGGTCAGGTGGGGTCCACCACCGCTCGAACATCGTCGACGCACCCCCGGGTCTGCGGGCCTGGATGCTTGGTCGCGCTCGGACGCTTCATCGCGTTCGGAAGGCCTATAACCCGCGTCAACGCTCGTAAACCATCCGACGGCACCCAAACTCATCCGACGACATCAAACCATCCGCATCTTCGGCGACGAATGTCGGTCTGCGGCGTTGGTGACGGCCAGACACCGACGTCGGTCGCAGGAGAGAGAATGCACGGGTGCTGCTGTCGCAACTGGCTGACTCCTGGGCGGCGCTCAGTGCCACCCGCTCCCGGAACGCCAAGCGTGAATTGATCACGGCCGTGCTGGCTGACTCGACGGCCGACGACATCGACGTCGTCGTCTCCTACCTCGGGGGCAGCCTGCGGCAACGCCGGACCGGACTGGGCTGGAAGTCGCTGCGGGAATTGCCGCCGCCGGCGACGGAACCGAGTCTGACCGTGATCGAGGTCGACGCTGCCTTCGCGGAGCTGGCCGATCTGTCCGGCCCGGGATCGGGCGCCGCCCGCGCCCAGCAGGCGGGTGAGTTGTTCGCCCGAGCAACGAATGCGGAGCAGGGTTTTCTGCGCGGTTTGGTGTTCGGCGAGCTCCGGCAGGGCGCGCTCGATGCCCTCGTGCAGGACGGCCTGGCGGCGGCGTACGGAGCGCCCGTGGCGACCGTGCGCAGGGCGGCGATGTTGTTGTCGTCGACGACCGAGGCCGCCCGACTGCTGGTGACCGGCGGTACCGAGGCCCTGGAGCAGGTCGGATTGCAGGTCGGCACCGCGATCCAGCCCATGCTCGCGGCGTCCGCGCCCGACGTCGAGGATGCGGCAAGCCGGATCGGCACTCCGGCCGTCGCTGACTTCAAGCTGGACGGCATCCGCGTCCAGGTGCACCGCCGGGACGACGAGGTCCGCATCTTCACCCGGTCTCTGGACGACATCACGGCCCGGCTGCCCGAAGTCGTGACAGCCGTCCGCGCATTACCGGCGAGAACGCTGGTGCTGGACGGTGAGGTGCTGGCCCTGCGTGCGGACGGTCGGCCGGAGGCGTTCCAGGTGATCGCCTCGCGCACCGCGAGCAGCACCGACGTGGCAGGCGGTCTCCACCCGGACGCCGATCCGGGCGTTCTTCTTCGACCTGCTGCACGTCGACGGGCGCGATCTGCTCGACGCTCCGCTGACGGTCCGAGCCGAGGCGATGAGCGTCCTCCTGCCGAGCGCTCTGATGGTCCCGCGCCGGATCGTCGCGAACGAGTCCGAGTTGGCCGCCGCGTTCGCGGCGGCGGTCGCGGACGGCTACGAGGGACTTGTGGTCAAGCGACCGTCGGCCCCGTACGCGGCCGGTCGGCGGGAGGCGTCCTGGATCAAGATCAAACCGCGACACACCTTCGACCTGGTGGTGGCGGCGGTGGAGTGGGGGAGTGGGCGGAGGCAGGGTTGGCTGTCCAACCTGCACCTCGCCGCCCGCGACGCGGATTCCGGGGACCTCGTGATGCTGGGCAAGACGTTCAAGGGACTGACCGACGAACTGCTGCGCTGGCAGACTCAGCACTTCCTGGCTCTGGAAGAGCGCCGAGATGCCCATACGGTTTACGTCCGGCCCACCACGGTGGTCGAAATCGCCTGCGACGGCTTGCAGGTGTCACGGCGCTATCCCGGTGGGGTGGCGCTGCGGTTCGCGCGGGTGCTGCGTTACCGCGAGGACAAAGCAGTCGAGCAGGCCGACACCCTCGAGACGGTCCGATCCCTGCTGGGCCCGGCGACGGGGTCCCTCGCGAGCTCATCGAAGGGCTCGGGCCACGATCAGGCCGCTGACGACGTTGACCGCTGGCCAATCGAGCTGATGGCGTCCAAGGCCGTCGGTCGAGGCAGCGGTCGGGCCGGCACGACGAGGCTGCGCAGCGCGCTGCCGATCAGGAGTGGGTGGAAGAGCATCCACGTCGGCGCCACCAGATGATTGACCTGCGAGAACACCAGGGTGCTTGCGGGATCCCCGGTTGCGGCCAGTCGGGCCAGTCGTTCGATCCACAGTCCGAGCAGCCGCTCGCGCGAACCGGGGGTGTGCTGGGCGCTGGGCTGGCGGAGGTCCGCGGCGGTGGCGATGGCCCACGGGAGGTCAGCTACCGCCGATACCCGGCGTTGCAGCCGTCGATCTGCAGGCGCGCCGCCACGCAACGCGTTCCGGAGGAGGTCGGCCTGGCCGGCAGCCACCGTGATCCCTTGGCCGTAGATCGGATTGAACGCCGCCATCGCATCGCCGACGACCAGCAATCCCGGCGGCCAGTCGGGCAGCGACTCGAACCGGAACCGACGGTTGCCGGTCTGGCGGTGGATCGCCACCTCACTGACCGGTTCGAGGCGCTCCGCCAGCTGGAACAGGACCGGGTCACGCAACCCGGCCAGGAACTGCTCGAAGCCGGCGGCGTCCCGCGGAGGCCGACGATCGCCGTACCCGGCGCCCATCAGCAGCCAAAGGCCGTTCTCCACCGGGAGCGCCAGTCCACCTGTGCCGGATTCGGGGGTTCCGGCGATGACGATGCCGGTGCGCAACGGCACGGGTTGCGGGCTGCGGTAGACCCGGGTGGCGTAGCCGAGATGGGCATCCAGCTGTTCGGCCTCGGGCACGCTCAGATCGAGGTCGGCGAGCCAATGCGGAATCCGGGAGTTGCGGCCGGAGGCGTCCACCACCAGATCGGCGCAGCGGGGTCCGTTCGCCGTCGCAACCGACCAGCGGTCGTCGATCCGCTCGAGTCCGTTGGCCCGGACGGAGGAGTAGATGTTCACGTTCGGCAGGCTTCCCACGCGTCGTCGGATCACCAGCTCGAGCAGCGGGCGGGTGACCGAGACGAACTCGAAGCCGGGAAGGCGGTCCGATAGCCAGCCGAATTCGCCCAGCCAGGGCATCCGACCGCCGTCGAAGCAGGCCGCGCCCTGATCCCTCACCTGTTGCGTGAGACCGGGGAGCAGAGCCTCCGCCGCCTGCCAGCCGCGGTGCAGCATGACGTGTGCCTGGCTCCCTTGAGGTACGCCCTTGCGGGCCGCCGGCCCGACCGAGAGCGGGTCGCGCTCCAGAACGGTGACGCGGTATCCGCAGCTGTCCAGGGCGGCCGCTGTGAAAAGGCCCGCCATGCTGGCGCCGATGACGATGGCGGTCCGCGGGCTCGCCGAGGTCACCACCAGCCCTGCCGCTTGGCCCAGATCAACAAGGTGATCGACAACGAAGCCATGATCGTCAGCAGCACGGCCAGCGGCACCCACAGGGTCGCCTCGTTGACGATCACGTTCATGCCGACGATCGAGGAGATTGCGGTGACCGGCAACGTCACCGCGGCGATGACGGCCAGCCGTTCGGCCGCGATGGTCATCTTCGTGTCGGTCCGGGCCCGGTAGAACTCGGTCACTCCGCTGAGGAAGGTCAACTGGCTGTCGCTGATCCGGGTCACCCGCTGGTACTGGTCGAGTAGATCCTCCATCTGTTTCATCCCCTTGCGCGGCGCGAAGGTGACCAGCTTGAGTGCCCGGCGGAAGATTTCGGCGCCCTGGGAGGCCATGGTGCGGATGGTCATGAGCTCGTGGCGGGCGGTGAACAGTTGAGTCAGGAACTTCTGCGGCTCCTCCTCGACCGCGGCCATGACCCGCTGTTCGAGCAGACCCACCTGCCGCGCCAGCTCGGCGATCAGGGCCTCCTCCTTGCGGACGATGCTCGATACCAGCGCGTACGTCAGCCCGAAGGGGGAGATGGGTAGCAGCCGGCCGGTTTCCAGCCGGTCGATGACGCGTCGGGTCTCCTGCATCGCGATCTCCAGCGGCACCACCGGATTGAGTGGCCCGTGCACGGTGACCAGGAACCGCTCACCGATGAACTGGTCGAGTTCGAGGTAGTGCACATGGCCGCCCTTGCCGATCTCCGGAGCGTGGAGGACCACGAACAGGTGGTCGTCGTAGACGTGCACCCGTGGGACATGATTACGCTCGCGACAGTCTCGGATGGCCATCTGATGGAAGTCGAACTGTTCGGTCAGCACCTGCTCGACGTCGTCGGTCCACTCCGGGATGTCCAACCAGCAGAAGCCGTTCTCACGTGCGCGCAGCGCGGGCAGGTCCGCGAGGTCGCAGCGGCTGACTCCACCGGCATCTATCCACCGCAGTTCCATCCGCGCACCTCCTCCGAACAGTCTCTCCGACAGCCGAAACGGCGCTCACCACCAGTCGGGTGAGCGCCGTTGGCGAGAGGAACTCAGGGCTTGATCAGTCCGGGCGTCTGCGCCACCGCCAAGGCCAATCGCTGCTGGGCGTCGGCCCAGTTGACCACGTTCCACCAGGCGGTGACGTAGTCGGCCTTGACGTTCTTGTACTGCAGGTAGAACGCGTGCTCCCACATGTCCAGGAGCACGATCGGAATCTGTCCCAGCGGGACGTTGGCCTGCTGGTCGTAGAGCTGGATGATGTTCAGTCGCTGACCGAGGGTGTCGTAGACCAACATGGACCAGCCGGAGCCCTGGATGGTGTTGGCGTTGGCGGTGAAGTGGGCCTTGAACTTGTCGAAGCTCCCGAACCACTCGTCGATGGCCGTACCCAGGTTGCCGTCGGGCTTGTCGCCGCCGTCAGGCGAGAGGTTCGGCCAGAAGACGGAGTGATTGATGTGTCCGCCGAGATTGAAGGCCAGCGTCTTCTCCAGGCCGCCGACGCTCCCGAAGGAGTCGCTGTCGCGCGCCTCCTCGAGCTGGTCGAGGACGGTGTTCAGGCCCTTGACGTAGGTGGCGTGGTGTTTGGAGTGGTGAAGCTCCATGATGTCGCCGGAGATGTGCGGCGCGAGGGCGCCGTAATCGTACGGAAGATCGGGCAGGTCGTAGGCCGCCATGGGTCCCCTCTCAACAAGATTCTGGATTCATGGTCATCGTACGGCGGGTGCGCCGCCCGGCCCAGGGGGGTCGTCTGCGGCGGCGAACCGCGACACGAAACGGCGCTGCCACGGCGTCTCGACCGTGCGCCGATCGGTAGTGCTTCCGAACGAAGGCCACTGCCTCGGGACAGCCGATCTGGACACGTCCGCTCGGCAGCTCCAGCATCCCGGTGTCTGTCGCCCAGCGTGAGCTCATCCGGTGTCCTCCTCCGGGGGCTCTCTTCGTCTCAGCGATAGCAGAGAATTGTCCTCTCACACCGCCGCCAGCTGCAGGAGTTGCCCGATGCCCACTTCACCGGAGTCCGGCTTCCGGGGTTTCCCCGCCGATGCGCTCGACTTCTACGCCGGCTTGGCGAAGGACAATACGAAGGCCTACTGGGAGCGGCGCAAGCCGACGTACGAGAACTCCGTCCGCGCCCCGATGGAGGCCCTGCTGGGGTCGCTGCCCGACGGTTTCCCGCCGTTCCGGATCATGCGCCCCTATCGCGACGTCCGGTTCACCAAGGACAAGAGTCTGTACAAGACCGAGTGCGGCGCATCGGGTTGGACCGACGGCGGCGCCGGGTACTACCTGGGCCTGTCCGCGGACGGCTTCCTGGTCGGGGGCGGCATCTACCAGTTGGGACGCGATCAGCTCGAACGCTTCCGCGCCGCCGTCGATGACGAGTCGAGCGGATCGGTCCTGGAGCAGCTGGTCGCGCGGGCCGAGGCGGTGCGGCTGGACGTCGGACCCGGCATGGAGCCGCCCCTGAAGACGGCACCGCGGGGCTACCCGAGGGAACACCCTCGGCTGGAGCTGCTGCAATGGAAGGGCTGTGTCGCCATGGCCTCGACCAGGAACAAGCGCGTCATCGGATCGGGCCAGCTGGCGAGCTGGGTCGTCGACCGGCTGGAAGCCAGCAGGCCGCTGATGGAATGGCTCGGCGAGCACGTCGGACCGACGGCGGAGGACCGCCCGGGCCCGCGCGCTCGCTAGCCGCCCCACCCCCCGGCCCTGACCCCAGCTGCTCGGGTTCCTCGTCGGTGCTCTAGTTGCAACTAGAGCAGGTGCGAGGATCCCGAGCAGATGTGAGGTGGGGTCAGCGGAAGGGCAACTCGAGGAACGACTGGTTGCCGATCCCGAGGGTGGCCGGCTGGTTGCCGATCGGACTCCAGACCTCGGCCTTGACGGTGCCGCTGTTCAGATCCCCCAACGTGCCGGTGGCGTCGAGCAGCCGAGCGCTCTGGGTGTAGTGCTCGTAGCCGGGCACCGGGTCGGTGGCGAAGTAGCGATACGTCTCCACCCGGTCCCAGCTGCCGTTCCCGGTCAGGTCGTAGGAGAGCCGGAGCTGCACCGCGCTCCCGACCGCCCTGCCTGCGTCGACGTACAGGTCGAAGCTCGGTGTGCCGCCGCCGTAGGTCTTGGTCAGCCCCGTGGCCACGAAGGTGCTGGCCGCGTGCGGGGTTCCGTCGTACTGCCCGTTGGCCGCTTCTATGGTGACCGCTCCTGCTGTGCAACTCGAAGCCAGGAGAGCCCCTGAGGTCTGGAAGAAGAGCCGTCCGTCCGGGACGGGTGCCGTCGGGGTTGGGCTGGGCGTGGGTGTCGGGGTCGGAGTGGGCGTCGGGGTTGGGGTGGGCGTCGGGGTTGGGGTGGGCGTCGGGCTTGGAGTGGGCGTGGGGGTTGGGGTTGGAGTGGGCGTCGGGCTTGGAGTGGGAGTGGGCGTTGGGGTGGGGCTCGGCTCGGTACCCGGCTGCCCGTTAGCGCTCCCGCCGGACCAGGTCAGCGCCCCGGTGGCCACCGTCTTGCCGGCGGGCACGGCCACCCGGGTCCCGTTGGAGAAGGTTACGTCGATGGGCGCGGAGGAGATGTTGGCCGCCACATACGTGCGCCGCCCGTCCTTGACGAAGGCCGCAGCCAGCGGATGGTTCGCGGTCAACGCCGCGTCGACGTTGCCCAGAGCGGCGAGGTTGCGGATCCAGTGGAACGTGTGCGCCTTGGATTCGCCCTCCTCGGAGACGAAGTCGGGATTGGCCCGTGAACTTCGACAGCGCCAGATCGGGATCGCCGAGCGCCAGGAATTCCCACAGGATGTCCTGCCAGGCCCGCGGCTCACCGCCGACGTTCCGGACGATCTCGTTGTAGTTGATCTTGTTGTAGGACGGGTTGAGACCCAGGTACAGATGACTGCCGGTGATCGGCAACTGGTTGATGCCCTGGATCTTCTCGGGCATGTCGGTGAACCAGGTGGCGTACGCACCGCCGTCGCCCCAGACCATGCCGACCGTGCTGTGCCCGAAGCTCGCGGGGAAGACGTCGTTGTCGACGTCGAACCAGTAGTTCTCGATGGCCGCGGCCTGGGTCGTGTAGATGTAGATCCCGGCGTCGCGGACGGCGGTGTTGCCGGTCGCCTGTCCCCATTGGATCAACGCACCCGCGAAGTTCATCCCCTCCGAGCTGGACTCCTGATTGTTGCCGGCCGCGAACGAGCCGTGACCCGACGCCCAGTCGTGTCCGGCGTAGATGTCGAAGTCGCGCAGGAAGGGGAACCGGGTGTCGGCTCGGTCGTAGTTGTTGGCGTCGCGGATCAGCAGATCGATCATGCCGCCGAACTGGTTGCTTCGGTAGCCCAGTTCGGATCGAACTTGGCCAGGGTCGCGGCGGCGGCGATGAAGTAGCCATAGTGGAAGTGATGATCATTGAGCTCTTGATCGGAACCGTAGCTGGCGTCGTAGCCGATCAAGGTCCCCCAGTTGTCGTCGTAGTAGAAGAGATGATCGCTCTTCCCCGGGGAGGCGGTGAGCCAGTTGTTCATGGTCGACTTCATCGTGGCCAGGGCCTTGTCCCGGAGGGCGGTATTGCCCAGCTGGTCGGCGATCTCGGCGATGCGAGCGGCTCGCCCCAGTCCCTTGCCGGCCCAGTAGGTGTCGGGCTTCTGCTCACCGGCCGGGTCATCGGCCACCTGGTTGAGGAGATTGTTCAGCGTCGCCCGGTCCGCACCCGCGGAGGTGGCGACGGCCGGAATCTCCGGCAGGATGCCGTGGAACTTCGCCTCGGTGCTGAAGGAGCTGACACCGACCAGGTTCTTCATGGTGCCGCGCGGCGAGACGTAGGTCTGCTCGATCGCGCTCGCTCCCGTCAGTGCCTTCCACTGGTGCGGGTACAGCGAGACGACGGTCCGAGCTTCGCTGCCTTCGCGGCGGGTGGTGGTGATCGCGTAGGTGGTGCGCACGTTCCCGCTGCTCGCGTCGTAGGAGTAGTCCATGGTGGTTCCGGTCACGTGGGCGTGTGCGTACCGGCCGTACGAGTCGGCCAGCGCGATCCGGTCGGCGTTGCTGCTGGAGGTGGACGTCGGAAGGACCGCCACCGTGAAGTAGGACTTCTCGGCCAGCGTGGAGGTGATGGTCGTCCCGCTCAGCGTCCAGCTGGCCCCGGTCGGGGCGTACGCGACGTAGTCGTGACCACGAACGGTGAACCCGATGCGGGAGCCGCTCTGGTTCCAGACATTCGGCGGGCCGTCGGTGCTGAGTTGCGCCGAGCCACCGGACACCTCGTAGTACGACAGCGGAAGGCCGTGACCGATCGTGGCCGTGAGCGTACGCCCACCGTCGGACCACTGCGGACTGACGGTCCAGTCGGTCCAGTCGTCGACCATGACCTTGCCGGCGTTCAGTCCGGGCATCCCGACCAGGACGTCCCGGGTGTAGGGAAACTTGTACTCGCCGACTCCGGTGGGGCTACCGGTCAGTACGGGGATGGTCGGGTAGGAGATGCCGAGACCACCCGGCACGGTGTCGTAGGCCGCGGGGTGGGCGAACAGCGGCTCGCCGAACGCGCAATCGGTCTTCTTCCACAGGATCGACGTCCACCAGTCGTTGGTCGGAACCGGTCCCTTGGGTGCGTTCGCAGTGGCGGATCCGCGGGGATTGGTGGACAGATCGCCGCAACCGCTCGGCAGTTTCTGACCTGCGGGCAGCGTCGTGGTGTACGACCCGGCGCCCACCGTTGCCGCCCCCGCAGGCTTCGGTGTACCGAGGAAGAGAAACGCGCCCGCCACCAGGGCGAGCGCGAGGGTGACGGCCAGTGTCCTGGGATCACGAATGATGCGGCAACGCCGGTGGGCCGCAGAGGGGAGGGTCACGGGGGGCTCCTTGGGGGGAGGAGAACAGCTGAAGAGAGCTTTGGGAGCGCTCTCACGGGGGGATTACGTCACCGTAACTTTGCGTTAACCTCGCGTCAATGCCCGCTAGGACACGGTCTTGTCAAGCCGGTGTCACGGAGTAAGCACGACTTTGCCGACGTTGCGACGTTCACCGAGATATCGGTGTGCGTCACCGGCCCGATCGAAGGGAAAGGAGGCAGCGACGATCGGCGTCAGCGATCCGTTCTCCAGATCGGCCAGCAGGGGCGTCGTGATGCGATCCATACCACCTTCCCGGCGCCACCAACTCAGCAGATTGAGGCCGAAGACCCCTCGGTTCTGGTTCAACAGCCGCCCGGGATTCCACCAGGGCATGGTCGACGTCGGAATTCGCAGCAGGCTCGACACCGCAGCCCGCAGATCGCGGCCCTCCTCGTTGATCGCCTCGGACATCCCGTACATGATCAGCCGCCCGCCGGGACGCAGGATCCGGTAGTCCTTTCGGAACGAGGTCGGTCCCAGCGCGTCCATCACGACATCCACTCCTACGCCGTCCGTCAGCTCTCGGATCTCGGCGGCGAAATCCGAAGTGCGGTAGTCGATCGGATGGCTGACGCCCTGGGCCGTGATCGCGTCGTGCTTGGCGGCCGAGGCGGTGCCGAAGATCTCGGCGCCGGTGTTGCGCGCAATCTGGGTGGCGGCGATCCCCACCCCACCGGCCGCGGCGTGGATGAGGACGCGGTTGCCCTCCCGCAGTCCCCCCATGATGATCAAGCCGGCGTACGCGGTGGCGTAGTTCACACAGAAGGCGGCCCCCTGCTCGAAGCTGAGCCGGTCCGGGAGGGGAATCACGTCGCGAGCGTGGGCGACGGCCAGTTCGGCCTGACCACCGAACCGGGTGCCGGCCATGACCCGTTGCCCGACCGACAGTCCCGCCACGTCGTCGGCGACGGTTTCGATCACGCCGGCGACCTCGTACCCCAGAATGCAGGGGGCTTTGGGAGCAGCCGGATACAGACCGACCCGTGCCATCGTGTCGGCGAAGTTGAGGCCGGCCGCCCGTACGGCGATCCGGACTTCGCCGGTGCCCACCGTTGGGTCCGGGGCCTCCTGAACCTGGAAGACCTCAGGCCCACCGGTCCTGGTCATCACGACGGCCCTCATGAACGGAATCTAGTCCCGCTCCTTCGGGTGGACGACCAGCACCCGGAACCCTTTGGCCATGCCGGCCCGCTCGCAGTCGTGGCCCTCGGCGATCAGCCACCGTTGGAGGGTGTCGGCGCCGAGGTTCTTGGCGACCACGAGTCGGGCCGCCCCGCTCGGGCGCAGTCGCGGAAGCCACGTGCGCAGGAGCTGGTGCAGTGCGGGTTTGCCGATCCGAATGGGCGGATTGGACCAGATCTCGTCGTACCGTCGATCGCCCGGCACGTCCTCGGGTCGGGCGACTCGGACCCGCGTCGGCCACGCCCAGACGGGCGGCATTGTCGCGACACAGAGCCAACGCCCGATCGTTCACGTCGACCGCGTCGACGACCACCTCTGGGTGCGGCCAAGGCCAGGGCCAGCGCGACCGGTCCGTAGCCACAGCCGAGGTCGCAGATCGTCACCGCACCCGTCGGGACGGGCGAGGCGCGCAGCAGGACCGCCGTTCCGGTGTCCACCCCGTCGGCGGAGAACACGCCGTTCGCGGTGATCAACTCGACCTCCCGGCCGAAGAGCCGGGCCGTGATCGTCCGGCGCACCTCCGGTCCGCTCGGTTGGTCGCTGAAGTAGTGCTCAGACATCCGGGAGCTTCCGTCGGGTCCGCGCCGCCTGGATCCGGTCGGCCAGTTCGGTGTCCGGGGGGTAGCCGACCTCCTCCAGCGTCAGACCGCGCGCCGCGAGCACGGGCACCGTGGCCTCGCGCTGCGCGCTGCGCGTGAGTCCGATCAGCCACGGAAGATCCCGCCGACCCGAACCCACCTCGACCAGAGCCCCGACCAGGGACCGGACCATCGAATGGCAGAACGCGTCCGCCCGGACGGTGACCTCGACGACCGAGTCGAAGACCCCGCCGACGGCGCGTTCGGCGACCACGTCCAGCAATGTCCGCACTGTCGTGCCGCCGGGCCGGCGCCGACAGAACGCGGCGAAGTCGCGCAATCCCAACAGGTGGCCGGCGGCGGCGTTGATCACGGCCAGGTCGAGGGAGCGATCAAGCCCGAGAACCTGGGCGCGCAGCAGCGGATCGGGCCGGGTGTCATGATCGGCGATCCGGTAGCAGTAGCGCCGCCAGATAGCGCCGAACCTCGCGTCGAAATCCGCCGGCGCCGGTCGGGCAGCGGTGACGGAGAGGTCGCTGGGCAGGGCCCGGCGCAGCCGGTGCAGGAATCGGTCCGGGTCGTTCGGAGCGAAGGTGTCCGGCAGGTCGACGTGGACCACCTGGCCTCGCGCGTGCACCCCGGCGTCGGTGCGCCCGGCGCAGACCAGCCGCACCGGGGCGCCGAGCCGCAGCACTCGTTGCAGCCACAGCTCCAGTTCCCCTTGGACGGTACGCAGACCGGGCTGGGCGGCCCAGCCGGCGAAGCCTTCGCCGTCGTAGCGAACGTCGAGCCGCCAGCGGAGGAGCCCACTCACGGATCAGACCCGTCGATAGGTCAGGTCGAAGACCGGCCGGTCGGCGTCGAGTCCGCGCTGCTCGAAGCGGGTGATCGGGCGCGCCGACCAGCGCGGAGCCCAGCCGCGGTGCTCGTTGCGGAACCGGGGGTGTGCATCCAGCACGCCCCGCATCTGTCCGGCGTAGTGTCCCCAGTCCGTGGCCAGGCGCCAGCTGGCACCCGGCTTCAGCCGGGACGCCGCCAGGTCGGCGAAGGCGGGAGACAGGATCCGGCGCTTGTGATGCCGAGCCTTGGGCCACGGATCCGGGAAGAACATCCAAAGGCTCTCGATCGACTCCGGGGGCAGCAGGTGACTGAGCCCGTCCACGGCGTCGGCCTCGACCACCCGGACGTGCTCGAGATCCGCGGCGGACAGGGAGCCGATCACCCTAGCCAACGCAGGCTGGTAGACCTCGAAGGCCAGCAGGTTGGCGTCTCGATGCTGTTGGGCCATGGGCACCAACGACTCCCCGGTCCCCGGCCCGATCTCCACGATCAGCGGGGCTTCCCGACCGAAGACGGCCGCCAGGTCCAGGAGTCGACCGGCGGCCACCGAGGTGCTGGTCTCGTCCCGTTCGACCTCGACCAGGTAGCGGTGTCGTTGCGACTCCCAGGCTCGCCGCTGGGGTGGCCGCATCCGCGCACTCCGCCGGACGAAGGAGACGACTCGACGTGTCACTATCGGCTGCTCGATCGGATTCGCAGCAGGGCGGTGCGGGTCACGGTGCAGACCGTACTCCACGGATCTGGATCAGCTGGAGATGTCCTTGCTGGAGAACCGCGCCCAGGCCAGCAGCCAGAACACCGCGGCGTAGACCGCCGCCGTGAGCAGGCCGCGGCTGATGTCGTCGGTCGCAATGGGATCGCGGAGCAGGTCGCCGAAGGCGGTCCACCAGTGCGTCAGCAACCACGGGTGCAGCCACGACAGCTGGTTGATCGAGTCGAGGATGAACATCATCAGGTTCACGATGACCACGGCCACCGTCGCTCCGATCGGCTGCTCGGTCAGGGTGGACACGAAGAGGCCGATCGCCCCCAGCGCGGCCAGCCCGGCTGCGATGTAACCGCTGCACAGCAGCAGCCGCCACACACCGTCGGCGAAGCTGGTCTGGGTGCCGGAGAGCAGGGTGAAGTCACCGCCGCCGAACAGGGCCAGTCCCATCAGCGTCCCCACCGCCGCCACCAGCAGGGTGGCCGTCACCGCGAAGATCACGATCGCGATGTACTTGGTGATCAACAACCGGGTTCGGCCGGCGGGGATCGTCAGCAGGTAACGCAAGGTGCCGATATTGGCCTCGCCCGCGACAGAGTCGCCGGCGATGGTGGCGACGGCCAGCGGGAGGAAGAGCGGAAGCTCCGCGGTGAGAGCGGCGAAGGCGACGAAGAGGCCGTTGCCGGTGATCGCCTGGACGAAATCGGGCCCGCCCACATCGCCGTCGGCGCTGGACACCTTGACCGCGATGGCGATGATGATCGGCACCGCCGCCAGCACGGCCAGGCCGGCCAGGTTGCGCCGCCGGCCGAAGATGATCTTCAACTCCGAACGCAGGAAGCGGGTCGAGATCCGGGCCCGAGCTCTCGGCTCGGCTGCTCCCGGATGGACGGGGAGCACCTCAGCCGCTGACATCGAAACCCTCACCGGTCAAGGAGACGAAGACGTCCTCCAGGCTGGGACTCAGCTGGGCGAAGCCGAGCACCGGCACCCGAGCGGCCACCAGCAGCGGCACGATTTTCTCGACGGCGACGTCTCCCAGCACAGCGGTGACGGACCCGGTTTCGAGCCGGACCTCCGACAGGCCCAGCTCGGTGAGCACCCGCGCCGCCTCCTCCGGACGGCCGGTATCCACCCGGACGCTCGTCGCCGTGCCTTCGGTCAGTTCGGCGATGGGACCCTCGGACACCAACCGGCCGTTGTACATCACCCCGACGTGGCTGCACATCTGCGCGACCTCGGCCAACAGGTGACTGGAGACCAGCACGGTGGCCCCGTCGTCGGCCAGGTCGCCGATCAGGTGCCGAACCTCGCGGGTCCCCTGCGGGTCGAGCCCGTTGGTCGGCTCGTCGAGGACGAGTAGATCCCGAGGCATCAACAACGCGCTGGCGATCGCCAACCGCTGTCGCATGCCCAGGGAGTACGCCCGGTAGCGCTTGCCGGCCGCCGCCAGCAAGCCCACCCGGTCGAGGGCAGAGTCGATGCGCCGCCGAGCGGTGTGCGGATCGGCAAAGCGATCAGCGGCATCGAGTCGGGCCAGATTGGCGCGCCCCGAGAGGTAGGGGTGGAAGGCCGGCCCCTCCACCAGTGCGCCGACCCGGCGTAAGGCGGCGGGAATCTCCGACGGCGATTCGGCGCCGAGCAACGAGATCTCACCGGCCGTCGGAGCGATCAGGCCCAGCAGCATCCGAATGGTGGTGGTCTTGCCGGAGCCGTTGGGACCGAGGAAGCCGTAGACCGCGCCGTGCGGCACGGTCAGGGCGACATCGTCCACCGCAAGCTGCGAGCGAAATCGCTTACTCAGACCACGGGTGACCACCGGCGCCTCACGTCCTCGGCGCCGGTGGTCGTTTCCGTAGCTGTCACGCCGGTCGTGGCTCCGGCGGTTGCGGTGGTCAACCCTCGAGCGCCGCGTACAGCAGCTCGGGCTCGACCGCGCCGACCGCCACCCGGCCGTCATCGGTGAGCACGACCGAGAACGCCGTACCGGAGAGGACGCGCCCGGAGCCCCAGGCACCCTTCTCCCGCGGCAGTTGCTCGAGCAGTGCACCGATCTCGCCGGATGCGTCCGGCGACGCCGGTCCCGGCCTTGCTGACGGCCACGGCGGTCCAGCCCTTCCCGACGATCTTCGGCTCTTCGTCGCCCTGCTCACGTGCCTTCTTCTCGGCGGCGGACTCGCGGGCCTCGTCGGCCTCGGGCTTGACCTCGGTCACCTTCGCCCCTGGCGGCGGATTGAAGGCGAACTGGCCGTCGTCGGGAACGGTGAAGTCGATCTTGGTGAAGCCGACCTCGGCCACCGGCTCGCTGCTGCTGCCGAAGACACGGACCCGTAGCGGGACGGACTTCTCGCCGTCGACCGCGATCCGGACCTCGTTGATCAGGCTGCGATCGTCCTTCGGCCGAAGCACCAGCTCGTACGCCGCCCGTCCGGCCACCTCGACGTCGCTGTCCGTGGCCACCTCGGTGGTGGGGCCGACGGCCGCCAGGAAGCGGTCGGCCGCCTCCTGCGGGGTCTGGGGCAGATCAGTCGGCGCCTGGCTCTCCGCCGAGTCCTTGGCCCGCTGCCGCGCGGCCGGGTCGATCGTGCGGTGGGTGGCCTCGTTGTCGTCGCTGGACCAGGTCCAGACGTCGGTTCCGTTCATGATCAAGTCGGACTCACCCAACGTGCCCAACAAGGCGACCCGGGACTTGTCCGGTCCCGCGTACCAGACCTTCAGCGTGTGGCTGCCGGAGATCAGCGAATTGAAGTCCGAGCTGCGTGATCCGCTGGCTCCCGGCAGCTCGGGAATACCAAGATTGGCCTTCTGCGTGACCGTTCCGGAGAGGCCGTCCACCTTCGCCTGCTGGAGACTGACGAGGATCTGCTCCGCGGTCTTCGGGGGAAGCTTGCGGTCAGCCGTCGCGGTGGTGGCGACCAGACCCAGGCCGGCCACGACGACGAGGACAGCGAGTGGGGTCACCCAACGAAGCGCCGGACGGGAGCTGAAGATGCGCATGCGCCATTCTGACTCCGAAGCGCTGTGAGAACGCTGAGAGGAGCCCGGCTCGGCTCGCGGGAGGCCCGCCGCCCGCGTGACAGGCTGGAGCGGTGCGGTTGCTGCTGGTCGACGACGAGGTGCGGTTGCTGGCTGCGCTGCGTCGAGGCCTCACGGCGGAAGGATTCGCTGTCTCGACCGCCGAGAACGGTCTCGAAGGTTTGCAATTGGCCCGGTTCGGCGACTTCGACGCCGTCGTGCTGGACGTGATGCTGCCGGGGTTGTCGGGCTACGAGGTGGTCCGCCGGCTCCGGGCGGAGGACAACTGGGTTCCGGTGTTGATGCTGTCGGCCAAGGACGGCGAGTACGACCAGGCCGATGCGCTCGACGAAGGGGCCGATGACTACCTGACCAAGCCGTTCTCCTTCGTGGTGCTGCTGGCTCGGCTGCGGGCCCTGCTGCGCCGCGCCGTCGTGGCCCGCCCGGCGGTTCTGGCGGTCGGGCGAGTTGCGGTTGGACCCGTCCAGCCGGGAGGTGTTCCTGGGCGAGGACCGGGTGGCGCTGACGCCACGGGAGTTCTTGCTGCTGGAGTATCTGATGCGTAACCCCGGCCGAGCCATCGGCAAGGAGGAGCTCTTGACCCACGTCTGGGACAGTGCCGAGGAGATGGGCGCAAACGTGGTGGAGGTGTACGTCGGCTATCTGCGCCGCAAGCTGGGCACGGAGCGGGTGGCCACCGTGCGGGGGGCCGGATACCGGCTGGTCGAATGAGGAAAACGCCCGCAGCGGGAGGATCCGGACTACGACGGTTGAGTCTGCGAGCTCGACTGATGATCATCGGGGTCAGCGGCTTGGCCATCGCGCTGGTCGTCGGGGGGCTGGCGCTCTTCGCCGCCTTGCGGGTGGCGGTCGACCGGACCCTGGACACGGAAGCCAGAGCGACCGCCGAACAGGTGGCGGCGATGGTGGCGGAGGATCGGCTGCCGGCGCCCATCCCCGTCTCGGGTGCCCAATTGATCCAGGTCGTCGACGGTGAGGGCCGGGTGATCGGCGGTTCTCTGCTCGCCGATCGGCTCACCCCTTTGCTGCGCTCCGACGAGTTGTCCCGCGCGTTGGCCGGATCGGCGGTCGAGGTGTCCGGGGCTCGAGCCGGGCTCGACGGCCCGCTGCGGGTGGTGGCCGCACCCGGAGGGCGTCCCGGCGTCAGCGTCATCGTGGCCAGCCAGGTCGGGGACGTCGTGGCCAGCCAGCGCACCCTGCGGAACGCGTTGCTGATCTTGTTCCCGCTCCTGCTCGGCCTGCTCGGGGTGATCGCGTACGTCGTGATCGGCTGGACGCTGCGGCCGGTCGAGCAGCTCAGGCGCGGTGCCGAGAGGATCAGCGGCGGCGGAGCCGACGAGCGACTGTCCGTGCCGCAGGCGGCCGACGAGATCCGGGCGTTGGCGGTGACGCTGAACACCATGTTGGACCGGCTCGCGGCGGGCCGGGAACGGCAGCGTTCCTTCGTCGCCGATGCGGCTCACGAACTACGCAGTCCGCTGACGAGCATGCGCACCCAGCTGGAGGTGGCTCAGCATCTCGGCGAGGGTGGTGCTCTGACGGATGACCTGCTCGCCGACGTCAAGCGGTTGTCGGTGTTGGTCGAGGATCTGTTGTTGTTGGCCAGGGCCGACGCCGATCAGCGGCCTCCGGCGGTGCCGGAGACCGTCGAGTTGCGGTCGTTGCTCGCGGACGTTGCCTCGTCCATCACCGAGCCGCGGGTGCCCGTACCGTGGTCGGGGGCGAGCCGGTGCTGGCCGACGCGGACCGGGAGGAGTTGCGGCGGGCGCTGGCCAACCTGGTCGACAACGCCGTCCGGCACGCCAGGTCGGAGGTCGAACTCAACGTTGCCGCGGCCGATGGTGCCGTCCGCATCGGCGTCAGCGACGACGGGCCCGGGATCGACCCGGCCGACCGCGAACGGGTGTTCGACCGGTTCACCCGACTGGACGATGCTCGCGGCCGGGACGGCGGCGGATCCGGTCTGGGCCTAGCCATCGTGCGGCAACTGGTGGACCGTTCCGGCGGGAGCGTACGGTTCGTCGACGGCTCGGGGCGTTGGTCCTTGCGGGCCGAGATCGTCCTGCCGTTGCCGGAACCCGATGCACGCCGCGGCGTCGGAGAGCCGCGGTCGGCTCCGATGGTTACAACTCCGACTGGTGCGACTCCAATTGTTACGAGACAGCGTCGATCCGAGGGTCGAGGCCCGTAATCAGGGCTGATCGGGGTCACACTGGGTCATGATCACAGTGATGGGATCATGCGTTTCGTCTCGACAAGAAGTCGATCACGCCAGACTCGACAGCGCGGCTGGCACTCGCACCCTCTTGTCTGCTAACCGTGGCGCGTGGACGATGGTCCCCTCTGGTTCGATGCCGCACCAAGATCAGGAAGGCTGAGCGAAACCGTCTGGGAGTAGGGAGGTCATCATGGATGGCTTTCGGCCGTCATCGATCGAAGTTGCGCCGCTGCAGGCGGACGGCGCCCTGCACGGATTCATGCTGATCGGTCGCTGGCCCCAGGACACCGTGGAGTGGGCCAAGTTCCTGGTGCTGGCCGTCCGGATGGCCGCGGTGCCTGGACTGCTGCCGATGAGTACGGTCTTCCGCGTCCGCGAGGATCTGCCGGAGAAGCCGCAGCCGGGGCTCGTCGGTCTGGTGATCGCCGAGGGCCAACTCATCGGTGATCATGCTCTACATCCCGGTCAGTTCGCCGATCCGCAGCCGCCCGGGCTGGTGGTGTTGCATCCGCCGGCCAGCACCTGTTCGTCGATCCCCGACTACGAGGTCGCGTCCGGCTGCCTGTTCCTGCCCGGCCTTCCTCATCTCGGTCTTGATCATCGGGCGGCCTGGGTCGAGGCCGACGTCGAGGGCACTGTCACCCAATTGGTCAGCAAGGTCGGCGTGGATCCTCAGGGCAACGCCGACACGGCTGCCCTCGCGCTGCTGCTCGCGGCCTGAGGTCGTCGCCGCGCTGAAAACTGAACCCTCGAATCGCGCAGCCCACCCGAAGTCCGGCGTGTCGGGGAGTTCTCGAGATCGAGCGTCCGATTTTCAGCTTGGCAGACCCGCGATTCAGGAACGACGGGCGAGCGGGATCTCGTTGAACCGGCGGGCGGCGGTGCTGCCCAGGGCGGTGAGCCGGGCGACCCAACGGCGAGCAGTCGGAGACAGCCGTTCATTCGCCTGCCATCCCTCCAGCGTCCCCCGGTCCGACGCCCGGGGGGCTGAAGGGAGCATCCTGCGTCGTGGCCCCGAGCAGTCCGGCCGTGAACCGCGGGAAGAGGGCGGCTACCCGCGGAGCCACCCAGGCCAGCGGGGTCAGCGTGAGATCGGACCGCCCGAGCAGGACGGCCCGGACGATGCGGGCGGCGGCTCGTTCGGCATCCATCGACAACACGGGCAGCGACGCGGCGGAGGCGAACCACGCGTACTCCCGCGGATGATCACCGACGAATCGGGCCCGGAGGTGCGACCCGGTGCGCATCAGCCCAGGGGCGACGGTGGTGACCGACACCCCGGAGCCGGCCAACTCGGAACGCAAACCGCGGGTGAAGCCGACGGCACCGAACTTGGCCGTGCTGTAGGGCAGAAGGTGCGGTGCGGCGATCAGACCACCGACCGAGGTGATGACCCCGATCCGGCCGCGCCCGCGGCTGCGCATGGCCGGAACGACCGCGAGCGCCGCGTTCACCGGCCCCCAGAGCATGATGTCGATCGCATCTTGGAAATGCTCGCGGCCCAGGGCTCGCAGCGGCCCGACCTGGATGACCCCGGCCACGCAGACGAGCACCTCGATCGGTCCGTCGTCGCGTTCGGTTCGCGCGACCAACGCGTCGACCTGAGCCGCATCCGCCACGTCGCAGACCTCGGTGCGAACGAGATGCCCGCGTTCGCGGAGGTCGGCCGCGGCCTGGTCCAGTTCGGCGGGGTGGCGGGCGCAGAGCACAAGTCGATGGCCGACGGCACCGAGTTCGCGGGCGATCAGCAGACCGAGTCCGCGCGACCCGCCGAGCACCAGGGCGATCGGGCTCGAACCCTCCGCTGTGACTGACTGTTGCCCGCTCATGCTGCACCTGCGACCACGGCGTTCACGGGGGTCCTCTCGAGCGGCGGTGGTGGGTTTCTCGGCAGAGGTACCCGAAATCGGTCCCCTCACCCAAGAGCGCCGGGCGATGCGCGGAAATGCCGACGCGCTCTGCAGCCTGCGTTCCTAGGATGTCGGCCAATGGGCCACGTCGATCTCTCCGGGGTCTGTTTCGACCTGCCGGACGGCCGGGTGCTGCTCGACGACGTGTCGTTCCGGGTCGGCGAGGGCGCGGTGGTGGCGCTGGTGGGTCCGAACGGATCGGGCAAGACCACGCTGCTCAAGATCATCGCGGGTGATCTCGTCCCGACGAGCGGCTCGATCAGCCGCAGTGGCGGCCTCGGCGTGATGCGGCAGTTCATCGGCAGCATCCGGGACAGCTCTACGGTGCGCGACCTGCTGTTCTCCCTGTCGCCGCCCCGATTGAGAGCCGCGGTGGCCGACGTCGACCGGCTGGAGCTCGCCTTGATGGAGGACGATTCCGAGCCGCACCAACTGGCCTACGCCCAGGCCCTCGCCGACTACAGCGATGCCGGCGGCTACGACGCCGAGGTCACCTTCGACGCCTGCTGCGTGGCGGCGATCGGCATCCCGTACGAGCGGGCCAAGTGGCGTCCGGTGAACACCCTTTCCGGTGGGGAGCAGAAACGGCTCGCGCTCGAGATGCTGCTCCGCGGGCCCGACGAGGTGCTGCTTGCTGGACGAGCCGGACAACTACCTCGACGTTCCGGCCAAGCGCTGGTTGGAGAATCAGCTGCAAGCGCACGCCCAAGACCGTGCTGCTGGTCAGCCACGATCGTGAGCTGCTGGCGGAGGCGGCCACCGCCATCGCCGCCGTGGAGCTCGGCGCCGCCGGAAACACGGTCTGGATCCACGGCGGAGAGCTTCGCCACCTTCGCCGAGGCCCGCCGGAAACGTTTCGCGCGGTTCGAGGAACTCCGCCGGCGCTGGGACGAGGAGCACGCCAAGCTCAAGGCGTTGGTCTTGATGTACAAGATCAAGGCGGCCTCCAACGATGGCATGGCCAGCCGCTATCAGGCGGCCAAGACCCGGCTCGCCAAGTTCTTCGAAGCGGGGCCACCGCAGGCCGTCCCGCTGGAACAGAGGGTCACGATGCGGTTGGCGGGCGGCCGCACCGGCAAACGGGCCGTCGTGGTGGAGAATCTCGAGCTGACCGGCCTGATGCGGCCGTTCGACGCCGAGATCTGGTTCGGGGACCGGGTGGCCGTCCTCGGCTCCAACGGATCAGGCAAGTCCCACTTCCTGCGGCTGCTCGCGCGCGGCGGCTCCCACCCCGACGCCGAGCACGAACCGGTGGAGTCGTTGGACATTCCGCCGGTCGACCACACCGGTCGGGCCAAGCTGGGCGCCCGGGTCCGGCCCGGGCTGGTTCGCCCAGACCCACCACCATCCGGAGCTGTTCGGCCGAACCCTGCTGGAGATCTTGCACCGCGGCGACGAGCACCGATCGGGCATGGGCCGAGAGGAAGCGTCCCGCAAGCTCGACCGCTACGAGTTGGCCCAGGCCGCGGAGCAGCGCTTCGAGTCGTTGTCCGGCGGTCAGCAGGCCCGGTTCCAGATCCTGCTTGCTCGAGCTGTCCGGGGCGACGCTGCTCCTGCTCGACGAGCCGACCGACAACCTCGACATCGAATCGGCCGAGGCGCTGGAGCACGGACTCGGATGCGTTCGAGGGGACCGTGCTGGCCGTCACCCACGACCGCTGGTTCGCCCGCGGGTTCGACCGCTTCCTGGTCTTCGGCGCCGACGGCGAGGTGTACGAGAGCGATCAGCCGGTCTGGGACGAGCGGCGGGTCGAGCGGGCGCCCGACTAGCCGAGGGCGAGCAGGAGCACACTGCCCATGGCCAGTCCCGGCACCGATCCGCTGCCAGACGTAGGTGCGCTCCCGGAGCAGCAGCCGGGCCAGGAACACGGTGCTCACCGGGGACAGCGAGGCCAGCAGGCCGACGAGCGGCCAGGCTTCCCTCCCGTACGGCGAGCAGATACAGGACGCTCGACCCCATGTCGAGCACGCCGGCCAACCAGGCGAGGCGACGGCCGGGGGTTGCCGGCCGGATCGGCACCCGGTGGACGGCCGCCACGGCGAGGAGGGTGCTGAGCGACGCGCACCGGGCGAAGACCAGCGGCCACAACCCCGACGTTGCCGGGGTCTGCGAGAGCGCGACCATGAAGGCACCGAAACCTAGTCCGGCTCCCACGCCCAGCAGCACCGTGACGGCGGGGGCTGCCGGCCGGCGAATCCGGTCTGCGGGCCGCCGCGAGACCAGGGCCACCGCGACCACGGCGACTCCGACCCCGACCGCGGTGAGCGGGCCGAGTCGTTCGCCCATGGTCACGCCGACCAGCACCGGCAACAGGGCGGCGGCGACGGCGGCGACCGGAGCGGCCAGCAACATCGCCCCGGAGGCCAGCGCCCGGTAGAGCAGACCCGCGCCGACACTGCCGCACAGACCCGCGAGGGCGCCCCAGCCGAGGTCGGCGGCGCGTGGGGTCCCCGGCACGACCAGGACCACCGCCACCAGGGCCACCAGCAGCCCGGCCGCGTTCGACCAGATCACGACGGTGACGGTCCGCATCCCCTTGGCCGCCAACCCGCCGGCGAAATCGGCCGCCCCGAGGACCAGTGACGAGAGCACGGCCAGCAGCAGGCTCACGGCCGTTCCCCTCTGCGCTCCCGGCGCGCCCGTACGCGCCTGGTCAAAGGGGTTGTGGCGGAGCCGAAAAATACGCCGTCACCGGGTGTCGGTGAGGGTGGCTGCTCGAGAAGAGCTGTGACCGACTACCGCTGATCGATCGGCACGAACTCCCGAGTCCGAATGCCGGTGTAGACCTGCTTCGGGCGAGCGATCTTCTGTTCCTTGTCCTGGACCAGCTCCGACCACTGCGCCAGCCAGCCGGGCGTCCGCCCGATAGCGAACAGCACGGTGAACATCTCCGGCGGGAACTGCAGCGCCTCGTAGATCAAGCCGGAGTAGAAGTCGACGTTGGGGTAGAGCTTCCGCTTCACGAAGTACTCGTCCTCGAGCGCGATCTTCTCCAGCTCCTGGGCGATGTTGAGCAGCGGGTTGGTCCCGGTCACCTCGAAGACGTCATCACAGGCCTTCTTGATGATCTTGGCGCGTGGATCGTAGTTCTTGTAGACCCGGTGTCCGAAGCCCATCAGCTTCTCTTTGCCGTTCTTCACACCGTCGATGAAGCCGGGGATGTTGTCGGTCGTCTTGATGCGCTTCAGCATCCGCAGCACCGCCTCGTTCGCGCCGCCGTGCAGGGGGCCGTAGAGGGCCCCGACGCCCGCGGCCACCGAGGAGTACGGGTCGACCTGGGAGGACCCGACCGACCGTACGGCGTTGGTGGAGCAGTTCTGTTCGTGGTCGGCGTGCAGGATGAACAGGACCTCGAGCGCCTTGACCAGTCGCTCGTCGGCGGCGTAGTTGGGTTCGCTCATCTTGAACAACATGGCCAAGAAGTTCGCCGTGTAGGACAGCTCGTTGTCCGGATACACGTACGGCTTGCCCTGCTGGTGCCGGAACGCGAAGGCTCCCAGTGTCGGCATCTTCGCGATGAGGCGGGTGATCTGCAGCGAGCGGGACTCGGAGTCGGAGATGCGGCTGGCGTCCGGATAGAAGGTGGACAGAGCGCTGACGGAAGCCATCAACATCCCCATCGGGTGAGCGTCGTAGCGGAAACCTTCGATGAACTGCTTGAGGTTCTCGTGCAGGAAGGTGTGGATCGTGACGTCGTAGACCCACGCCTCGAGTTGCGCGCTGGTGGGCAGCTCACCGTGGAGCAGCAGGTAGGAGACCTCGAGGAAGGTGGAATGCTCCGCCAGCTGTTCGATCGGGTAGCCGCGATACTCCAGGATGCCGACGTCGCCGTCGATGAAGGTGATGGAGCTGCGGCACGATGCGGTGTTGACGAATCCAGGGTCGTAGGTGGCCAGGCCGGGGTCCTCGTCGTCCACAGTGATCTGTTTCAGATCGGCGGCCCGGATGGTTCCGTCGGTGATGGCGAGTTCGTAGGACTGCCCCGTCCGGTTGTCGTGCACGGTGAGCGTCTCGGCCCGAGATGCCTCGACCGGGGGGGAGCCAGCAGTAGACACATCTGTCATGGCGACAACCTACGCGGGCGTAGTCCCCCCCGAACAGTGGTCCCCACTGTGTTGTCCGTCTCGCGCACGCTGTCGTCCGTCTCGCGCACGCTGTGTCGTCCGGCTCGCGCACGCTGTGTTGTCCGGCTCGCGCAGCTGCTCCGCATGCCCTAAGACTCGGTCTTCCTCACTCACTCGCAGACGAAAAGCATGTCTGCTCCTTCGCTCGTCCAGACCGAGCCGGCGCTCCGCTAACGACGCTCGCCGGTGATTTTGACCGCCTGGTTGTGCGGAAGGTAGCCTGGGTCGCTGTTGCGTTCGCGCGGCCTCGGTTGGCCTGCGCCCGCAACGCCTCCAGCTCAAATATAAGGAAGATGGTCGACGACCGTGTCTACGTACAGCCCGAAGCCAGGCGACATCAGTCGAGCTTGGCACGTCATCGACGCCGACGACATCGTGCTCGGGCGGCTCGCGGTGACCGCAGCCACCTTGTTGCGGGGTAAGCACAAGCCGACCTACGCGCCGCACGTCGACGGCGGCGACTTCGTGGTCATCGTGAACGCCTCCAAGATCGCGCTCGGCGGATCGAAGCGGGACGACAAGATGTACCACCGGCACTCCGGACGACCGGGCGGTCTGAAGTCGGTCTCGGCCGGGGAACTGCTCGATCGCGATCCCCGCAAGGTGGTCGAGTTGGCGGTCTGGGGGATGCTGCCCAAGAACAAGCTGAGCCGCAAGACGATCAAGAAGCTCAAGGTGTACGCCGGCCCGGAGCACCCTCACACTGCTCAGCAGCCGCAGTCCGTACGAGATCACCCAGCTCGCCCAGTAGTCCTCCCCACACCCGGACAGAACTCCGCTCGAGAACCAGGAATCAGCAGTGTCATCAGCTCCCAGCGAGACCCTCTCCGACGAGGTCACTCCCTTCATCGAGGGCGACCGCGAGATCGCCTATCGTTCCGAGGCGGCGGCAGCCGGACCCGGGTCGACCGCTCGGCCGGCCGTGGTCGCGCCGGCGGGAGCCACCGGCCGCCGCAAAGAGGCCGTCGCTCGGGTCCGGATCGCCCCCGGTAACGGTCAGTGGACCATCAACGGCCGCACCCTCGAGGACTACTTCCCGAACAAGGTGCACCAGCAGATCGTGTCCGAGCCGTTCGCCGCGGCGGCGGTCTCCGGCTCCTACGACGTGATCGCGCGGATCCACGGTGGCGGGGTCACCGGTCAGGCCGGCGCCCTGCGACTGGGTGTGGCTCGCGCGCTCAATGTGGTCGACGCCGAGGCCAGTCGCCCGGCACTCAAGAAGGCCGGGCTGCTCACCCGGGACGCCCGGATCAAGGAGCGCAAGAAGGCCGGTCTGAAGAAGGCCCGTAAGGCTCCGCAGTACAGCAAGCGCTGATCGCGTCGCAAGTCGGATTTCGCAGACGGTGGGTCGCCTCTTCGGCACCGACGGCGTGCGGGGCACCGCCAACGAGGCGCTGACCGCCGAGCTGGCCCTGGAACTCTCGGTCGCGGCCGCGCACATCCTCGGGGAGTCTCGAGCGTTCTCCCGGCCCCGTCCGGTGGCCGTGGTCGGCCGAGACCCACGGGCCTCGGGGGAGTTCCTGGAGGCGGCCGTGGTGGCCGGATTGGCCAGTGCCGGGGTGGATGTCGTCCGGCTCGGGGTGGTCCCGACCCCGGGCGTGGCTTACCTGACGGGTTCGACCGACGCGGATCTCGGCGTCATGATCTCCGCCAGCCATAACCCGATGCCCGACAACGGGATCAAGTTCTTCGCGCGCGGTGGCACCAAACTCGATGATGCGGTCGAAGACGCCATCGAGCAGCGTCTGGGCGAGGCTTGGGCCCGGCCGATCGGCGCCGGGGTGGGCCGGATCCGCGACGACCACGCATTGATCGAGAACTACGTCGCCCACCTGGTGTCCAGTCTGAGCCGGCCGGTGAGCCTGGACGGCATCACCGTGGTCGTCGACTGCGCCAACGGCGCTGCCCACCTCACCGCCCCGGCCGCCTTCGAGGTCCAGGGCGCCAAGGTGATCCGGATCCACGCCGAGCCGGACGGCATCAACATCAACCACAACTCGGGTTCCACCCACATGGACGATCTGCGCTCCGCCGTGGTGCGAGCACCGTGCCGATCTCGGCATCGCGCTGGACGGTGACGCGGACCGCTGCCTGGCCGTGGACGCCTCCGGCCGTACCGTCGACGGTGATCAGATCCTGGCTGTGCTCGCCGTGGCCATGAAGGACAACGGACGGCTCCGCCAGAACACCGTGGTGGCCACGGTGATGAGCAACCTCGGCTTCGTCCACGCGATGAGGGCGTCCGGCATCGACGTCCTGCAGACCAAGGTGGGCGACCGGTACGTGCTGGAGACGATGCGGGCCGGCAACTATTCGCTCGGCGGAGAGCAGTCCGGGCACGTCGTGCTGCTGGACCACGCCAGCACCGGCGACGGTGTCCTGACCGGTCTGCACCTGATGAACCGGCTCGCGGCGACCGGGAGGACCCTGGCGGAGCTGGCGGCGATCATGACCCGGCTGCCGCAGGTGCTGGTGAACGTGCCCGGCGTGGACAAGTCGAGGGCCGATACCGACCCGACTCTCGCGGCGGCCGTCCGGAACGCGGCCACGGAACTCGGCGATTCTGGCCGGGTCCTGCTGCGACCGTCGGGAACCGAATCGCTCGTCCGGGTGATGGTGGAGGCCGAAACCCTGCAGCAGGCGAACAGCATTGCTCAGCGGCTGGCCGACGTGGTCGAGTCCTCGCTGGCCCTCTGAGACCCTGACTACCGGGGCAGCTGGATCAGACTGCCGATACCTATTCCCAGCAGGGCCAGCACGAAGATCACGATCCCGATCACGACGGAGAGGATCAGCGAGAACAAGGTGGCGCCCAGAGCGCCGAAGAAGCCGATCTTGACCGCGGTGCCGGCGCTGATCCGGACCGGTGGGCTGGTCGTCGAGCCCGAGGAATAGGCCGAGGAATAGTCAGTGCTCATGCACCCGCAGGCTAACGGTGATCCGCGCTCCGGGCGGGTCAACAGGGCCGTACGCAGGGAACGGGTGCCGACCCCCGGGTCGGTCGCCGTCGCCGGCGCTGTCGGAATCGCCGACTCGGCACACCCAAGGCCGGCCACCCGCTACGAGTGACCGGCCCCGGCATCCCCGACTGCTTTCCTCGCCTGCCGCCCTAGACCTCGCAAGGAGATCCGGGCCCCCGCGGCTCCGCGAACCTCCCCCCATCCCCAAAAGGTTCGCGAAGCCGAGCGAGTCATGACGTTGCGCGAGATCCGCCCCGCATCGACTTGGTCCAGTGCGCAACTGTCTGAACCTCGGGTGAGCGGACTCGACGGTAAGAGCTGGGTCTCACGGCCTTGATACACCAGATTGGGTACTTTCGGGCCGGTGGGCCGAAGATCCGACCAAGTCAGACCTTGCGGATCCGGACCCATTCGACCCGGTGGTCGCCGTCCTTGCGCAGGATGGCGGTGGCCCGGTCCCGGGTGGGCAGGATGTTCGCGACCAGGTTCGGGCCGTTGATGGTGTCCCACAACGTCTCGGCCTGCCGGACGGCCTGGGAGTGGGTGAGCTCGGCGTAGCGGGTGAAGTAGGAGCGCGGATCCCGGAACGCGGTGTCGCGCAGCAACAGGAAGCGGTTCACGTACCAACGCCGGATGTCAGTGGTGTCCGCGTCGACGTACACCGAGAAGTCGAAGAAGTCGCTGACCGCCAGCCCGGTCCTTCCGTCCAACCGGGGTCGGGCCGGCTGCAGCACGTTCAGGCCCTCGATGATCAAGATGTCCGGAGAGGACAGCAGGACCCGCTCGTCCGGCAGGATGTCGTAGCTCAGGTGGCTGTACACGGGTGCCGAGACCTCCGGCCGACCCGACTTGACATCCATCACGAAGCGCAGCAGGGCCGCCCGGTCGTAGGACTCCGGAAAGCCTTTGCGGTGCATCAGTCCTCGCCGGGCCAGTTCGGCGTTGGGGAACAGGAACCCGTCGGTGGTGACCAGGGCGACGTCGGGGTGCTCGGGCCAGCCGGCCAGCAGTTCGCGCAGCAGCCGCGCCGTGGTGGACTTGCCTACCGCGACCGAGCCCGCCACGCCGATCACGAACGGGGTCCGCCCGGTCGAGATCTGCAGGAAATCATCGCTGGAGGCGTGCAGTTCGCCGGTGTAGTGGATGTACCGGTTCAACAGGTGGGTCAGCGGCAGGTACACCTCCGACACGTCGGTCAGGCTCGTCGGGTCGTGCAGGCCGCGGAGTCGTTCGAGGGTGGCCGCGTCGAGGGTCAATGGTGCGGACTCGGCGAGCGCCGCCCAGTCGGCCCGGTTGCGCTCGACGTACGGTCCGACGAGTTGCGTACCGGGCGGCATGCGGCTCAATGTAATCGAGCCGGCGACCGGACCCGACAAAGTAGGGTGGCCCGCATGTGCGGAATCGTCGGGTACGTCGGCCCCCAGGCCGCCGTCGAGGTCGTGGTCAACGGACTTCGCCGGCTGGAGTACCGGGGGTATGACTCGGCCGGCGTGGCGGTGGTCGACGACGGCCAGGTCGCCATCGCCAAGAAGGCCGGCAAGCTGGCCAACCTGGAAAAGGTGCTGGCCGACGAGCCGCTTCCGGTGGCGCACCTCGGCCTCGGACACACCCGGTGGGCCACCCACGGCGCACCCACGGACCGCAATGCTCACCCGCACCGCTCCGCGGACGGGCGGGTCGCGTTGGTCCACAACGGGATCATCGAGAACTACCGACTGCTGCGCGCCGAGCTGGAGAACGACGGCGCGGAGTTCCTCTCCGAGACCGACACCGAGGTCGTCGCCCACCTGCTCGGGCGCGAACTGAACGAGGGCTTCGACCTGACGGCCGCGATGCGCACCGTGTGCCGGCGGCTCGACGGGGCCTTCACCCTGGTCGCGGTGGACGCCCACGACGCCGACTCGGTGGTGGCGGCCCGGCGCAACTCTCCGCTTGGTCGTCGGGGTGGGGGAGGGCGAGAACTTCCTCGCCTCCGACGTGTCGGCCTTCATCGAGCACACCCGGGAGGCGATCGAGCTCGGCCAGGACCAGGTGGTGACCATCACCCGCGACGCCGTCCTGGTCACCGACTTCGACGGAGTCCGCGGCCGAGGTTCGCGCGTACCACGTCGACTGGGACCTGTCGGCCGCCGAGAAGGGTGGTTACGACTGGTTCATGCGCAAGGAGATCTACGAACAACCCAGGGCCGTGGCCGACACGTTGCTGGGCCGCCACGACGCCGAGAACCGGCTGACCCTGGACGAGATGCGGATCACCGAGGCCGAGCTGCGCGGTCCGTGGACAAGATCATCATCATCGCCTGCGGGACGGCCTTCTACGCCGGGTTGGTGGCGAAGTACGCCATCGAGCACTGGACCCGGATCCCCTGCGAGGTGGAGCTGGCGAGCGAGTTCCGCTACCGCGACCCCATCGTCGGGCCCGACCACTCTGGTGGTCGCCATCAGCCAGTCGGGGGAGACGGCCGACACCCTGATGGCGATCCGGCACGCCCGGGAGCAGAAGTCCAGGGTGCTGGCCATCTGCAACACCAACGGCTCGACGATCCCGCGCGAGTCCGACGCCGTGATCTATACCCACGCCGGTCCAGAGATCGCCGTCGCGTCCACCAAGGGATTCCTCACCCAGTTGGTGGCCTGCTACCTGCTCGGCCTCTATCTCGCCCAGGTGCGGGGGACCAAGTTCTCCGACGAGATCGCGACGGTGCTCGACGAGCTGGAGCGGATGCCCGACGCGATGAGTACGTTGCTCGGCGAGATGGATCCGGTGCTCGGACTGGCCGCCGACTTCGTCGACGAGCCGACCGTGCTGTTCTTCGGCCGCCACGTCGGCTACCCGGTCGCATTGGAAGGGGCGCTGAAGCTCAAGGAGCTGGCCTACATCCACGCCGAGGGGTTCGCCGCCGGGGAACTGAAGCACGGCCCGATCGCCCTGATCGAGGACGGGCTTCCGGTCTTCGTGATCATGCCGCCGCGCGGCCGGGACCTGCTGCACGAGAAGCTGATGTCCAACGTCGCCGAGATCCGCGCGCGGGGGGCCCGGACGATCGTGCTGGCCGAGGCCGACGACGAGGAGATCACCCCGTACGCCGACGTCTTGATCAAGTTGCCCAAGGTCTCGACCCTCCTGCAGCCGCTGCTCGCCACCATCCCGCTTCAGGTCTTCGCCTGCGAACTGGCGACCCAGCGCGGCCACGACGTCGACCAGCCGCGCAACCTGGCCAAGTCGGTCACGGTCGAATGAGCCGGGCCGAGTGAGCGGTCGCCGACTTCGATGACAGAGAGGCGGGAGCGAAGCGACCTCGGGCCACACCGGCGAGGTGGGTCATGATCGTCGGTGTCGGAATCGACGTCTGCGACGTGCGGCGGTTCGCCGAATCGATCGAGCGGCATCCGGGGATGGTGCAGCGATTGTTCACGCCGGCCGAAGCGGAGCGTCCGGTGGCCTCGCAGGCGGCCCGGTTCGCGGCCAAGGAGGCGCTGGCCAAGGCGCTCGGCGCCCCGAGCGGGATGTCCTGGCAGGACGCCGAGGTGCTGACCGACGCCGACGGCAAGCCCTCGTTCAAGATCACCGGCACCGTGGCCGAGCGGGCCGCCGAGTTGCGGATCGCCAACATCCACGTCTCGTTGTCCCACGACGCCGGCATCGCCTCGGCCGTGGTGGTGTGCGAGGCCTGATGCGGTACGCGTACTCGGTGGAGGAGACCCGCCGGCTCGAGGCGGCCGCCATGTCCGCTCTGGGGGAGTCGGGCGACGACGCCCTCATGCAACGGGCCGCGCACGGTCTGTCCGTACGAGTCGCGGCGGAGCTGGGTCGACTGCGGGGCCGGGTGTACGGCGCGGAACGTGCTGATCCTCGTCGGACCCGGGCAACAACGGTGGGGACGCCCTGTACGCCGGGGCCCGGCTGGCGGCTCGGGGTTGCTCGGTCCGGGCCGTGCGCGCACTGGGGCAAACCGCATGCCGCGGGGCTCCGGGCCCTGCTGTCCGCCGGAGGGCGGCTGGGCGAGCTGGCGACCTCGGCGACGAGCTGCTGGCGGGCGCGGACGTGGTGATCGATGGGGTGCTCGGCATCGGCGGCCGAGCCGGTCTACCCGACGAGCTGGCGGAGCTGGCCGATCGGCTTGGCCGACGCCGACTCGCCGGTGGTCGCCGTCGACCTGCCATCGGGAGTGGAGTCCGACACCGGCGCGGTGCCGGCCGCCTCGATCGGCGCGACCCGTACGGTCACCTTCGGCGTCTTCAAAGCCTGTCACCTGCTCGAGCCGGCGCGGTCTCGGAGCGGTCTGGTCGAGTTGGTCGACATCGGCCTGCCGCTCGACGACGCGACACCGGCCCTGGCGGCCTGGGAGGAGGCGGACGTCGTCGCGGGCTGGCCGGTGCCCGGGGCCACGGCGGACAAGTACGCCCGCGGCGTGGTCGGGATCGACACCGGCTCCGACCACTATCCGGGCGCCGCGATCCTCTCCACCTTCGGGGCCGTGTTCGGCGGAGCCGGGCATGGTCCGCTTCCTCGGCCCTGCAGGCGGCGAAGCCGGTGCTGCTCAACGAGTTGCCGAACGTCGTCTACGCCGAGGGGCGGGTGCAGTCCTGGCTGCTCGGTTCGGGGTGGGGCGACCGCCCCGGCGGGACCCGACGGGTGGCGGACACGATCGCCACCGGGCTGCCCGTCGTGCTCGACGCGGACGCACTGCGGCACCTGCCGGACCGCCTCCCCGAACAGGTGCTCCTGACGCCGCACGCGGGTGAGTTGGCCCGGCTGCTGGGTTGTGAGCGGGCCGACGGTGACCGCCGATCCGGTCGGCTCGGTCCGGGCCGCGGCCGACCGCACCGGTGCCACGGTGCTGCTCAAGGGCGCGAGTCAGCTGGTGGCCACACCGGGCGGAGACACCGCCGACCTCGCTGTCGCGGGGCCGGCCTGGACCGGCCAAGCCGGTTCGGGTGACGTGCTGGGCGGGCTCTGCGCCGCCCTGCTGGCGGCGGGACGGTCGGCCCGTGAAGCGGGAGTCCTGGGCGCCTCGATCCAGGCCATGACGGCCGCGGCCCACCCCGGACCGCTGCCTCCGCAGGAACTGGCCCGCCGCTGCGCCGAGCTGATCGGCCGGCTGACGGAGCCGGCGGCCGCGTCCGACGACCGCGCTCGGGGACGCTCGTGATCGATCCGGCGACCGCGGCGGCGGAGATCGATCTCGGGGCGTTGGCCGACAACCTCCGCTACTTCCACGAGCTGGTCGCGCCCGCCCAGTTGATGCTCGCGGTCAAGGCCGAGGCGTACGGCCACGGACTCCTGCCGTGTGCGGCCACGGCCCGCGCCGCGGGCGTCGATTGGCTCGGGGTGGCCACGCCCGACGAGGCGATGACGCTGCGGGACGCCGGGGACGAGGGCCCGCTGCTGTTCTGGCTCTACGGACCCGACACCGACCTCACGCCGCTGGTGGCCGCCGGAGTGGACGCCACCGCCCACGCTCCCGAGCAGATCTCCCGACTCGTGATGGCCGCCGGTACCGCGGAACGGGTGGCTCGGGTCCATCTCAAGATCGACACCGGCATGTCCCGCAACGGGGCGACGCCGAAGGTCTGGCCGGAGTTGTGCGCCGCGGCCGCCGAGGCCGAGGCGGTCGGCGCGGTCCGTGTGGTCGGCCTGTGGACCCATCTGGCCTCGGCGGACGAGCCCGGTGCGCCGTCGGTGCCCCGAGCAGTTGGCCGCCTTCGACGCGGCCGACCGAGGTCGCGACCGCGGCCGGGCTGCAACCGGAGCTGCGTCACGCGGCCAACTCAGCGGCCGCGCTGCTTCGTACCCGGGTCCCACCTGGACCTGGTCCGGGTGGGGATCGCGGCGTACGGCATCGACCCGGGACCGGGAGTGATCGAGGCCGCTCGGGCGCCGGTGCGTCCGGTGATGCGACTGCGGGCCCAGCTGGTCAACGTCAAGGACGTCGAGGCCGGAACCGGAGTCTCCTACGGGCTCACCTGGCACGCCGAGCAGCCGACCCGGCTCGGACTGGTACCGCTCGGCTACGCCGACGGCATCCCGCGCATCGCCGGCCCGCGAGCCGAGGTGAGCGTCGCCGGGCGGCGGGTGCCGGTCCGCGGCCGGATCTGCATGGATCAGTTCGTCGTCGATCTCGGCCCGGCGGGCGCCGAGGAGCCTCTACCGCCGGGATCGAAGTGGGCACCGAGGTGGTGATCTTCGGCCCCGGCGATGACGGTGAACCGACGGTGGCGGACTGGGCCGGCTGGGCCGAGACCATCGGACACGAGATCGTCACGGGCATCGGTGGTCGGGTCGGTCGGGTCTTCCACGGTGCGGAGGCACCCTGATCGGCCGCTTCGCGTCCTACGGCGCAGCAGTCTGGGTCTTTTCGCCAGCCTGGCCGCGTTGGCCGCGGGTGGGGTGGCGCTCGGGATGGAGGTGGAGCGGCGGGTCGTCTCCAAACGGCTGCGTCCGGCGGCGGAGCCGGTCGAGGACTTCTTCGGTCTGCGCTCTGACGGGCCGATGGTGACCACCCCGGACGGCGTGGTGCTGCACACCGAAGTCGACGAGTCCGAGACCGACGAGCCCGGCCTGACCTTGGTTCTGGTGCACGGTTACGCGCTGAACATGGATTGCTGGCACTTTCAGCGGAAGCACTTCCGGGGTCGGCTCCGTCAGGTGCTGTACGACCAGCGCTCGCACGGGCGCTCGGGTCGATCCGCCCCGGAGAAGTGCCGCATCGCGGTGCTGTCCGCCGACCTGTTGCAGGTCCTCGACGAGGTCGCCGGGGACGGTCCGGTCGTACTGGCCGGCCACTCGATGGGCGGCATGACGATCATGAATCTGGCGCTGACCCGTCCCGACCTGTTCGGGACGCGCATCCGCGGGGTCGCCCTGTTCGCCACGGCCGCGGACGAAATGGCCGAACACTCGCCCATCCGCGGGCCTGCCGGGACGGGTCTTCTCCCGGTTGGCGCCGCCCGCCATGGCCACGCTGAACCGGATCCCGGAACTCGTCCACAAAACCCGGACCGCCGGGCTCCGACTTGAGCTTTGTGGTCACCAAGCGGGCGGCGTTCGGCTCCGACGTGCCCGCCGAGCTACGTCGAGTTCATGAGCGAGATGCTCGCCCAGACCCCGCTCGAGGTGGTGGCCGACTTCTACCCGGCCTTCGCGGAGCTCGACGAGTACGAGGCGTTCGAGGTGCTGCGCCGGGTGGAGACCGCGGTGATCGGCGGCGAGGACGACATCATCACACCGGTCCACCACACCGACAAGATCATCGAGGCGCTGCCCGCCGCCGACGTACGCCGGTTGGCCAACTGCGGGCACATGGGCATCATCGAGCACGCCGGCGCCTTCAACGAAGTGCTGGACAGCATGATCGCCCGCGTCAGAGCGTCGCTCTGAGCCGGTAATTTCAGCTTCTCCATCCCGGACGGTAGAGTTGGCTGTCCCGGCGGTGTACTGCCGCTCGGGTCACCGTGCGCCGACGACGGCGCCGAGGCTCGTCTCCCGCCCACACCTTCTGGCCGTTTGACCTGCCTACCAAGCTGCCGCAGCCGCGGCCAGAAGTGAGTTCGTGCTCCATGTCCGTACCTGCCTCCTCGTCCTCGCGCGCCCGTAAATCGGGTCCGCCCAACACGCCGAAGAACACCCGCGCCGACGGCGGCCGCAAGCGCCGGTGGTCCGCCGACGAACGCTCCGATCGCGGCCGACCGCCGCGCCGCAGCTCCGGCCGGACCGAACGCATCGAGCGCTCCGGAGCTTCGCGGTCGAGCCGCCCGGCGGACGCGCGCGGTTCGTTCCGCAGCGACGCACCCCGCAGGGAGTTGCGCAAGGACTCGTTCCGCAGCGACTCGTTCCGCGAGGACCGGACTCCGCAGTCGGACCAGATGACGTGGGAGGAACCGACCGCTCACGATCTTGATCTTGTCGCGGCCTCCCCCGACTCCCACGAGAGTGGATCGAGTGGTTTCGCGGAGCTGGGACTGCCGGCCGGGCTGGTGCAGAACCTGCGCGCCGCCGGTATCACGTCGCCGTTCCCGATTCAGGCGGCAGACCGTTCCCGATGCGCTGGCCGGCCGGGACGTGCTCGGCCGGGCCCGGACGGGATCCGGCAAGACCCTGGGCTTCGGGTTGCCCATGATCGTCCGGCTGACCAACAGCTCCAGCGTCTCCCGCCAGCCGCGCGGCATCGTGTTGGTGCCCACCCGCGAACTGGCCCTCCAGGTCGCTGACGTGCTGGCGCCGCTGGCCCGCTCGCAGGGTCTGAAGGTGGCGCTGGTGACGGGCGGGATGGCGTACGGTCCGCAGATCCGCGCTCTCGACACCGGCACCGACATCGTCGTGGCCACCCCGGGTCGGCTGATCGACCTGATGGAGCAGGGCGTGGCTGACCTCGGCCGGGTCGAGATCACCGTTTTGGACGAGGCCGACCACATGGCCGATCTCGGCTTCATGCCGGCCGTCACCCAGATCCTCCGCGCTGTCCCCGCGGGCGGTCAGCGCATGTTGTTCTCGGCGACCCTCGACCGGGCTGTCGATCAACTGGTGCGGACCTACTTGAGCAATCCGGTCACGCACTCGGTCGACCCGGGCCAGGCCAGCATCACCCTGATGGAGCACCGGCTGATCGAGGTCGCCCCGGCCGACAAGGTCGCCATGACGGCCGAGTTGGCTCGGTCGCGGCGAGCGCACGGTCATCTTCGTCCGAACCCAGCGCGGGGCTGATCGAGTGGCCGAGCAGCTGCGTGAGGCCGGCGTGCTGGCCGGGGCCTTGCACGGCGGGCTCACCCAAGGGGCCAGGGCGCGCATCCTGGCCGCCTTCAAAGAGGGTCGGCTGCCGGTGCTCGTCGCTACCGACGTCGCCGCCCGCGGCATCCATGTCGACAGCATCGGCCTCGTGCTCCAGGCCGATCCGCCGAGCGGGCCGAAGGACTACCTGCACCGCGCCGGTCGTACCGCCCGCGCCGGCCAGGCCGGCAAGGTCTTGACCCTGGTCCTCCCGCCGCAGCGCCGCGATGTGCGCCGGCTGGTGGCGCAGGCCGGGGTCTCCGCTGTTCATCAACCCGGCCGGCTGGGTGAGTCCTGGCTGGCCGAGGTCGGACCAGAAGCGGGTGTCGGCCCGGCCGTCACCCGGGCGGAGTTCGATCGCCTGATCGCGCCGGCCCCGAGTCCTCGTGGTCGAGGGCGCAGCGACCGTCGCGGACCGAAATCTGTCCATCGCGGCGCGCGGGCCCGCCAGCGCTAGTCGGCCCGTGATCAGGCTGGATCGACCGCGCCGGACCATCGGGACCCGCTTATACGATTGCCGCTGGTGAACATCTCCGTCTTCGACCTGACCGTGTCGGTGGCCTCCGCAGCGGATGCCGTCGGCATGGTCGAGGTCATCCACGCCGCCTTCGGGGCCCGTCCGCCGCTCAATCCCCCGTCGACCGCCAGCTCCGAGACGCCGGACTCGGTGCGGACCGCGGTCCAGCGGGGCGCCGGCATCTACGCCGAGGTCGACGGCCGTCCCGCCGGTGCGTTGTTGATCAACGAAGCCGCCCCCCGGGTGGCCAGTTTCGGCCGGGTGTCGGTCCATCCGGACTTCCAGCGGCACGGGATCGCGTCGACCATGGTGGCGGCGGCTCAGGACTACGCCGCCGAGCTCGGCTACCGCGATGTCGAACTCTTCGCCCGGGAGGAGTTCGCCGAACTGATCTTGTTCTGGCGCCACCGCGGATACGAGATCCGGCGACCCGCAGACTTCGGCGTGATCCTGGGACGGCAGTTGCCCGTCGCGATCGACGTCCCCACCGCGCGAGCCATGCAGGAGTTGGGGACGCAGCTGGCCAGCCGGTTGCGGCCTGGCGACCTGATCATCGCCGCCGGTGACCTGGGTGCCGGCAAGACGACCCTGACCCAGGGGATCGGCTCCGGGCTGGGGGCCGAGGGGCCGGTGATCTCGCCCACCTTCGTGCTCGCCCGCGTGCACCGATCCACCACCGGCCGTCCGCCGCTCGTCCACGTCGACGCGTACCGGCTGTCCGGTGCCGCGGAGCTGGACGATCTGGGTCTGGACGAGTCGGGCTCGACCGCAGTGACCGTGGTCGAGTGGGGTACCGGGCTCGCCGAGGGTCTGGCCGACTCCCGGCTCGAGATCGACATCCGCCGCTCGGCCGTTGCGGGCCGGGTAGCAGCCGGCCATCCCGACGGCGACACCGATATCGACATCGACGCCGCGATCGACGAGCACCGAACCGTCTTGCTGCGCGGCGTGGGCCGACGCTGGGACACTGCCGAGCTGGCCGCACTGCGGGAGCTGGCCGGTGGCTAGCGGATCTGCAGAACCGCTCGTGCTCGGTCTGGACACCGCGATGGTGGTCACGGTCGGATTGGCCCGCGGCGGTGTTCCGATCGGCGCCGCAGTGATCCCCGATCGGATGACTCAGGTCGAACAGCTCACCCCGGTGATCGCCGAGGTCTGCCGGAAAGCCGGCGTACAGGTCGGTCAGCTCGACCAGATCGTGGTCGGTCTCGGCCCCGGGCCGTTCACCGGGCTCCGGGTAGGGATCGTCACGGCCCGCATCCTGGCCGAGGTCGTCGGGGCGGACTTGCACGGGGTCTGCAGCCTGGACGGGATCGCCGCCCACTTCGTCTCGAGTCCGGTATCAGACAACCCGGACGGCCCGGGCGAGCCCGCCGGGGGCTTCGTGGTGGCGACCGACGCCCGACGCCGGGAGGTCTACTGGGCGCTTTACGGCGCCGACGGAGTGCGTAGCGCCGGTCCGTACGTATCGGTCCCGGCCGAGGTCCCGCGGCAGCCGACCATCGGGCCGGCCGCCGATCTGTATCCCGAACTTCTGCACGCGGTGCCCGGCCCCCGGTCGCTGGACCCGAGCGTACTGGCCGTGCGTGGACCGAGCTTGCCCAGCGCGGGTCAGCAGCCGCTCTACCTGCGCCGACCCGACGCAGCCGAACCCGGCCGACGCAAGTCCGTGCTGCGGCGGGCGGATCGCGGACCGGGACCGCGGACCGGGACGCGCAGATGACCGACCCGAATCTGATCAGCATCCTGCCCGCCCGCCGTACGGATCTGGACGCGATCCTCACCCTCGAACGCAGTGGGTTCGCCGCCTCGGAACGGTGGAGCGAGCGGAGCTGGAGCGGTGAACTGCTGGGCGAGGGGCGGACCGTGCTGATCGCCCGCCGCCATGTCCCGGTCGGGGTGATCGCTCTCCGAACGGCCGGCACCAGCGCGGACCTGTACCGTCTGGTGGTCGCCCCTCCCTACCGGCGCTACGGCGTCGGCACTCAGCTGATCGAGGCGGGACTGCACACGGTCCGACACCTGGGGGCCCGCTCGGTACTGCTGGAGGTCGACTACCACAACGAGGCTGCCATCGCCTTGTATCAACAGATCGGGTTCGAGCAGCTGGCGGCGCGGGAGAACTACTACGGTCCCGGACGGTCAGCGCTGATCCTCAAGCTGTACGACCTGCCCCACTGGGCCGGCGCGGTGAGATCGGATGACTGACTCGTCCAGCGGCCCGCTGATCCTGGGCGTCGAATCCTCGTGTGACGAGACCGGCATCGGCATCGTCCGTGGGACGGAACTGCTGGCCAACGAGGTGGCGAGCAGCGTCGCCGAACATGTCCGCTTCGGCGGCGTCGTCCCCGAGGTGGCCAGCCGCGCCCACCTGGAGGCCATGCTGCCGACGCTGCGCCGGGCTTGTGCGACCGCCGACATCGACCTGAGCGAACTCGACGGGATCGCGGTGACCGCCGGTCCCGGTTTGATGGGTGCGCTGGTTGTCGGACTCGCGGCCGCCAAAGCGTTGGCGTTCGCCTTGGCCAAGCCCCTGTACGCGGTCAACCATCTGGCCGGGCACGTCGCGGTCGACCTGCTCGAGCACGGGCCGCTGCCCCGACCCTGCATCGGCCTGCTGGTGTCCGGGGGTCACACATCGCTGCTGGAGATCACTGATGTGGCCACCAGCATCACCGAACTCGGCGCAACCATCGACGACGCGGCCGGCGAGGCGTACGACAAGGTGGCGCGCCTGCTGGGATTGCCCTATCCGGGCGGACCCCACATCGACCGGGCGGCGGCCGGCGGCGATCCTGCCGCGGTCCGCTTCCCGCGCGGTCTGACCTCGCCGAAGGACCTGCAGCGGCATCGCTTCGACTTCTCGTTCTCCGGGCTCAAGACGGCGGTGGCCCGGTGGGTCGAGACGCACGAACTCCAGGCGGCGCCGGTCCCGGTCGAGGACGTGGCGGCCAGCTTCCAGGAGGCGGTCTGCGACGTGCTCAGCGCCAAGGCCGTCGACGCCTGTGCCGCAACGGGCGCCCCTGACCTGCTCATCGGAGGTGGGGTGGCGGCCAACCGTCGGCTGCGCGAATTGTTGGCTGAGCGATCGGCAGCCGCCGGGGTGGCGCTGCGGAGTCCGCGGCCGGGACTGTGCACCGACAACGGGGCCATGATCGCGGTCCTCGGAGCTGAGGTGGTGAATCGGGGAGGTCGGCCCTCCGCGTTGACCGTCGGCGCCGACTCCACCCTGCCGGTCAGCCGGATCCTCCTTTAATCTGTTGTTCGCTCGCGCACGGTTCTATCTGTTGTTCGCTCGCGCAGAAGTGGGGACGCTCGCGAACAATGGGGCACGTGAAAACCCTTCCGCTGGGGTTGACGGACGAGGCACTGAGCGCGGCCGCCGCCGAGACCGACCCGGAGTCGTTGGCGGCGTCGGTGCGGCTCCGCCAGCGCTTCGGCCCGGAGCTGGCCGCCGCGGCCGTTACCCAGGTGGTGCTGCGTCGGCGAGCAGCGTCCAAGTTCGGGGCCGCCGCCGCCGAGCTCTTCTTCACTCGCGACGGGCTGGAGCAAGCCAGCCGGCCCGAGGTCGCCGAGCACCACGCCGCCCGGATGCTGGCCGCCGGCGTCGGACGGGTGGTCGATCTCGGCTGCGGCATCGGCACCGAGGCGCTGGCGTTCGCGCGGGCCGGGCTCGAGGTGGTCGCCGTCGACCACGACGAGAAGCTCGCCGCGGTGGCCGCGGCGAACCTCGCCGCCGCCGGGCTCCCGACGCCCACTCGAGTGGTGACCGGCTCCGCCGAGCAGCTGTGGCCGACACTGGCCGCCCTCCGGACGGGGGTGTTCTGCGACCCGGCCCGCCGCACCGGCCGCGGCCGCTCGTGGCGGGTCGAGGACCTCAGCCCGGCCTGGTCCTTCGTCAGCGAGCTGCTCCGCGGGCCTCAGCCGGTCGGGATCAAGCTCGGACCCGGGCTGCCCCACGAGATCATCCCGCCGGGGGTGGAGGCGGAATGGGTGAGCACGCGGGGCGATGCCGTCGAAGTCGGTCTCTGGTCCGGCGCCGGCAGCCGAACCTCCTGGTCCGCCGTGGTGCTGGCGGATCCGCCCATGGCATCGCACCGATTGGTGGTGGCGCGATGCCGTTCCGCTGTCGGTCGGCCCTCCGCGAGCCTTTCTGTACGAGCCGCTCGGTGCCGTCAGCCGTAGCGGCGGCATCGCCACCCTGGCGGCTCAACTGGACGCGACCCTGCTGCACCGCGGGCTGGCCTACCTTTCGAGCGATACCTCGGTCGCGACCCCGTTCGCGACCCGCTTCGCGGTCCGGGACACGTTCGGCTACCGGGACAAGACACTGCGTAGCTGGGCCAGCCAGAACCAGATCGGCAATCTGGAGATCCTCACCCGCGGCCTGTCGCTGGATCCGGCGGCTCTGCGGCCCGGGCTTCGGTTGCGGGGGTCGGAGAGCGCGACGGTGGTCATCACCCGCACCATCGACGGTCCGACGGTGCTGGTCGTCGAACGCGAGGCATCGCCGTAGGACTGCCTGGCACTCACGGCAACCGAGTGCTAATGTCGGTTTGGCACTCTCGCAGTGAGTGTGCCAATTCATCGGGCGGCACCCGCGACGACGCCCGGTGGTGTCCATTCCGAACACACATCCATTACGTGAAAGGGGTTTGAACGTGGCAGTCACGATCAAGCCGCTCGAGGATCGCATCCTCGTTCAGCCGCTCGAAGGTGAGCAGACCACCGCTTCCGGTCTGGTAATTCCCGGACACCGCCAAGGAGAAGCCGCAGGAGGGCAAGGTCCTCGCCACCGGCCCGGGTCGCATCGACGACAACGGCAATCGCGTTCCGCTCGACGTCTCCGAGGGTGACGTGGTCATCTTCAGCAAGTACGGCGGCACCGAAGTGAAGTACGACGGCAAGGAGCTGTTGCTGCTCAACGCGCGCGACATCTTGGCCGTCGTCAACAAGTAAGGGGATCGCTAGATGGCAAAGATCCTTCAGTTCGACGAGGAGGCGCGCCGCTCGCTCGAGCGGGGCGTGGACGCCCTCGCCAACACCGTCAAGGTCACCCTCGGCCCGAAGGGCCGTTACGTCGTGCTCGACAAGAAGTGGGGTGCGCCGACCATCACCAACGATGGCGTCACCGTGGCCCGCGACGTCGAACTCGACGACCCGTACGAGAACCTCGGCGCCCAGCTCGCCAAGGAGGTGGCCACCAAGACCAACGATGTGGCCGGTGACGGGACCACCACCGCCACGGTGCTGGCCCAGGCCCTGGTGCACGAGGGCCTCAAGGCCGTCGCCTCCGGCGCCAACCCGATCGGCCTCAAGCGGGGCATCGACGCCGCCGTGGCCGCCGTGGAGGAAAGTCTCCGCGAGGACTCCCGGGACGTCGAGACCACCGAGGACATGGCCCACGTGGCCACCATCTCGGCCCGCGACGAGCAGATCGGCGAGCTGATCGCCGAGGCGTTCGACAAGGTCGGCAAGGACGGCGTGATCACCGTCGACGAGTCCCAGACCTTCGGCACCGAGCTGGAGTTCACCGAGGGCATGCAGTTCGACAAGGGCTACCTGTCGCCGTACTTCGTGACCGACCCGGAGCGGATGGAGGCGGTTCTGGACAACCCGTACATCCTGATCAACTCCGGCAAGATCAGCTCGATGACCGAGCTGCTGCCGTTGCTGGAGAAGGTCATCGGCGCGTCGGGCACCTTGTTCGTGGTGGCCGAGGACGTCGACGGCGAGGCGCTCAGCACCTTGGTCGTCAACAAGATCCGCGGCACCTTCACCTCGGTCGCGGTCAAGGCTCCGGCCTTCGGCGACCGGCGCAAGGCCATGCTCGAGGACATCGCGATCCTCACCGGCGCCACGGTCGTGGCTCCCGAGGTCGGCCTCAAGCTCGATCAGGTCGGGCTCGAGGTGCTCGGCCGGGCTCGTCGGATCGTGGTGACGAAGGACAACACCACCATCGTCGACGGCGCCGGCGAGGGCGACCAGGTCAAGGCTCGGGTCACCCAGCTGCAGGCCGAGATCGAGCGAACCGATTCCGACTGGGATCGGGAGAAGCTGCAGGAGCGGGTGGCCAAGCTGGCCGGCGGCGTCTGCGTGATCAAGGTCGGCGCGGCCACCGAGGTCGAGCTCAAGGAGAAGAAGCACCGGATCGAGGACGCCGTCTCCGCGACGCGCGCCGCGATCGAAGAGGGCATCGTGGCCGGCGGCGGTTCCGCCCTGGTCCACGCCGGCTCGGTGCTCTCCGACGGGCTGGGCCTCACCGGCGACGAGCGTCTCGGGGTGGCCATCGTCAAGAAGGCCGTCGTCGAGCCGCTGCGCTGGATCGCCGAGAACGGTGGCGAGCCGGGGTACGTGGTCACCTCCAAGGTGGTCGAACTCGGCCCGGGTAACGGCTACAACGCCGCGACCGGCGAGTACGGCGACCTGATCAAGGACGGCGTCATCGATCCGGTGAAGGTCACGCGGTCCGCGCTGGCCAACGCCGCCTCGATCGCCTCGCTGCTGCTGACGACGGAGACTCTGATCGTCGAGAAGCCAGAGGAAGAAGCGCAGCCTGCCGGTCACGGGCACTCCCACTGACCTGGGCTCAACCGAGGCACAGAGCGCAGGGCCCCTCCCGATCGGGAGGGGCCCTGTGCCATCTTCGGCCGCCGCGAAGCGCAAGCCCTCGTTGGGTAGCGCCCGCTCCTTGCCTGCGAGCCGTCCGTTCTGCGGCGATGCGCCGCCGAATGCCGAAGATGTGATGGGTCGGCGGAATGGGGGGCGCTGGAGGAGGCCCGGGCACTAGGCTGGTGCTTTGACGAACCGGAGCAAAGGATTTCCCGTGTCGCAGTCCTTGGGTGATCTCACTCCTGCCGGCGTACCGCAACCGTTCGCAACGCTGGGATTGACCTTCGACGACGTGCTGCTGCAGCCCGGCCAGAGCGACGTCGTGCCCTCCGAGGTGGACACCTCGTCACGCGTGTCCAAACGGATCTCGGTCCGGGTGCCGCTGATCTCTTCACCGATGGACACGGTCACCGAGGCTCGGATGGCGGTGGCCATCGCCCGTCAGGGCGGCCTGGGGGTGATCCACCGCAACCTGTCCATCGAGGACCAGGCCTACCAGGTCGACGTGGTCAAGCGTTCCGAGGCCGGCATGGTCGACGAGCCGATCACCATCTCCCCGGACGCCACCATCGGGGAGGCCGACGCAATGTGCGGTCGGTACCGGATCTCGGGTGTCCCGGTCGTGGATCGGAACCTCAAGCTGCTCGGCATCGTCACCAATCGCGACATGCGGTTCGAGAGCGATCCCTCCCGCCTGGTCGGCGACGTGATGACGCCGATGCCGCTCATCACCGGCCCGGTCGGCATCTCCAGCAGCGACGCGATGACCCTGCTCGCCCGGCACAAGATCGAAAAGCTACCGCTGGTCGACGAGCAGGGGCGACTCAAAGGCCTGATCACCCTCAAGGACTTCGTGAAGTCCGACCAGTACCCCGACGCCTCCAAAGATGATCAAGGTCGGCTGCGGGTCGGGGCTGCGGTCGGCTTCTTCGGGGAGTCCTGGAAGCGGGCCATGGCCCTGATCGAGGAGGGCGTGGACCTGCTGGTGGTCGACACCGCCCACGGTCACTCCTCGGGCGTGGTGGAGATGGTCCGCCGGCTCAAGGCCGAACGGGCCGCCGCCGAGGTGGATGTGGTGGCCGGGAACGTCGCCACGTACGAGGGGGCGAAGGCACTGGTCGACGCCGGCGTCGACGGCGTCAAGGTCGGGGTCGGACCGGGCTCGATCTGCACCACCCGGGTGGTCGCCGGTGTCGGGGTCCCGCAGGTCACTGCCATCCACAATGCCTCTCTGGCCTGCCGGCCCGCCGGTGTGCCGCTGATCGGGGACGGCGGTCTGCAGTACTCCGGTGACATCGCCAAGGCGCTGGTCGCCGGCGCCGACACGGTGATGCTGGGCTCGCTGCTCGCCGGTTGCGAGGAGAGTCCGGGGGAGCTGATCTTCCTCAACGGGAAGCAGTTCAAGACGTACCGAGGGATGGGCTCGCTGGGCGCGATGGCGACGCGGGGGCGCAGCGCCTCGTTCTCCAAGGACCGGTACTTCCAAGGTGACGTCACGTCCGACTCGAACCTCATCGCCGAAGGGATCGAGGGTCAGGTGCCGTTCCGCGGTCCGCTGGCTGCGGTCGCCTACCAGCTGGTGGGCGGTCTGCGGCAGTCGATGTTCTACACCGGAGCGGCCGACGTTGCCGCGCTCCACGAGCGCGGCCGGTTCATCCGGATCACCTCGGCGGGCCTGCGCGAGTCACACCCGCATGACATCCAGATGACCGTCGAAGCGCCGAACTATGCAGGCTGACTTGTCCACCTTGACCCAGCAACTGATCATCCTCGAGCGTCGAGTAGGTCGGACCAACCTGGGCCGGCCCGGGCGCGAGAGGACGCGATAAGGGTGGTGTATGAGATCGGGCGTAACAAAAGGGCCCAGCAGGCGTTCGCCTTCGACGACATCGCGATCGTCCCGTCTCGCCGTACGCGCGGCGAAGAAGAGGTGAGCCTCAGCTGGAAGATCGACGCCTACAGCTTCGATTTCCCGCTGATCGCTGCACCGATGGATTCGGTCATGTCGCCGGAGACCGTGATCCAGATCGGCCGGTTCGGGGGTCTGGGCGTGCTTAATCTCGAGGGGCTCTGGACCCGGTACGAGGACCCTGTGCCGCTGTTGCAGGAACTGATCGCCGTGGAGGATCCGCTGCAGGCCACCCGCCGGATGCAACAGGTCTACGCCGAGCCGATCAAGGTGGAGTTGATCAGCAAGCGGATCGCCCAGATTCGGGAGGCCGGCGTGCCGGCCGCCGGCGCGCTGTCACCGCAGAACACCCAGGCCTACGCCGGCGCGGTGGTGGACGCGCAGGTGGACTTCTTCGTCATCCGAGGCACCACGGTCTCGGCCGAGCACGTCTCCAGGGAGTCGGAGCCCCTCAACCTCAAGCAGTTCATCTATGCGCTCGACGTACCGGTGATCGTCGGCGGCTGCGCCACCTACCAGGCCGCGCTCCACCTGATGCGGACCGGTGCGGCGGGGGTGCTGGTCGGCTTCGGAGGCGGCGCGGCCCACACCACCCGCAGCGTGCTGGGGGTGGCCGTGCCGATGGCTTCCGCCGTCTCCGATGTGGCGGCGGCCCGCCGGGATTATCTGGACGAGTCCGGCGGCCGCTACGTCCACGTGATCGCCGACGGTTCGGTGGGCCGGTCCGGGGACATCGCCAAAGCGATCGCCTGCGGGGCCGACGCCGTGATGGTCGGTTCGCCGCTGGCCAAGGCAACCGAAGCGCCCGGCGGCGGATACCATTGGGGTCCCGAGGCGTGGCATCCCCACCTCCCGCGCGGGGAGCGGGTGCGGCTCGATGTCGTCGGCTCGCTGGAGCAGATCCTGCTCGGCCCGTCCACGGTTGCCGACGGCACCATGAACCTGGTCGGCGCCCTACGCAAGGCGCTGGCCACCACCGGCTACACCGAGGTCAAGGAGTTCCAGCGGGTCGAGGTCGTCGTCGGCTGACCACCTGCCCCGGTGATCGTCCAGCAGTAGGCCTTCCCGGTCGGCAGCGCCGAAAATCCGGCGTTACCTACTGCTCGCGGTGACATCGCGGGGCTGACTACGATCCGCGGACGCCGTACACGAGCGTCAAGGTGCCGAAGGCGGGCGCCACCTGGGGGTCAGGAGGCAGAGCGGAACGTCCGTGACCGTGCGCCTAGGCACAACGACTTCGCGACCGGTACCCACTCTGCGGAGCGGATTAATCGAATCGGCTGTCGGGCGATCGTGACTCGCATAATCTTCCAGGGGGCGCGCGCCAGCTCGGGGTGCTTCGCGCCCCCTCGGGGGAGGATCTTGATGCCGCGTCGATGGATGCGACTACTGGCGATGGCTGCGGCCATCGGCGTGCTGGGGGTCGGCGCCGGGACCGCGAACGCGGATCCGACCGACCCGCCCACCTCGATTCCGGCCCCCGCTGGGCCGGGCACCACCGATGCGGAGGTCGCCGACGACCTGCCGAATCCGGAGGAGTCCAATCGGCGCGACCTGCGCGACCGCGCGCTGCAGGAGGTGTTGAGCGGCAAGCGGAAGGTGCAGGAGCGGAACGGATCCGACGTGGTCCGGCTGGGTACCAAGCAGGCCACGCTCAATCAGAGTGAACTGAGCCAGGTGAGCCGCGGACGAGCGGTGACGCCGCGGACGGTCGACCAGTACGTCGAGATGTCCCGGGAACGGACCGACAAGATCTTCGTCGTACTGGTCGAGTTCGGCGACGAGCGCGCGACCGACATCGACCCCCGCTACGGCGATCGCGACACCGATCCCGGCACACCCGGACCGGTCACCTTCGACGGCCCTCGACACAACGCCATCCCCGAGCCCGACCGCCGGCGGGACAACACGACGATCTGGCGTCCCGACTACGACGCCGCCCACTACCGACAGCTGTACTTCGGCGCCGGCAATCAATCCCTCAAGACCTACTACGAGCGGCAGTCCTCGGGGCGGTACTCGCTCGACGGCCAGGTGTCTGACTGGGTCAGGGTGCGCTACAACGAGGCGAGGTACGGGCGCAGCAACGGCTTCCCCTGTGCCGTCAACGTGTGCGCCAACTCCTGGTATCTGGTGCGGGACGCCATTGCGGCCTGGGTGAACCAGCAGAAGGACGCCGGCCGGACCGATGCCGAGATCAAGGCGGCCTTGAAGAGCTACGACGCTTGGGACCGTTACGACCACGACGGTGACGGTAATTTCAACGAGTCCGACGGCTACCTCGACCACTTCCAGATCGTTCACGCCGGCGGTGACCAGTCCGACGGGGACCGGTATCAGGGCGAGGACGCGGTGTGGTCCCACCGCTGGCGCGCCTTCCAGGGCGGTCAGGAGGGCTCCGGCCCGCCCAACTTCCCGATCGGCGGCACCCAGATCGGTGACACGGGGCTCTGGGTCGCGGACTACACCATGCAGGCGGAGAACGGCGGGCTCTCGGTCGTCGCCCACGAGTACGGACACGACCTGGGCCTGCCCGATCACTACGACACGGCGAGTCCCGAGGACAACGCCGTGAACTGGTGGACGCTGATGGGCCAGAGCCGCCTCAGGGCCGGCTCCGACGTCGGAGTGGGAACCCGGCCGGCCGATCTCGGGGTCTGGGACAAGCTAGCGCTCGGTTGGCTCGACTACGAGGTCGCCGACGCCGGCCAGGAAACGAGCATCAGCCTGGGTCCGCACGAATACAACTCGGCGAAGCCGCAGGCGCTGGTGGTTCGGCTGCCGCCGAAGACGGTGCTGACCCCGCTGCCCACGCCGGCCTCGGGGAGCTCCCAGTGGTGGAGCGGCTCTGGTAACGCCTACACGAGCGGGCTGACCCGGCAGATCGACGTGCCGGCCGGGGAAGCATCCCTCACCTTCTCGACCCGCTACAACATCGAGGACTGCGGCCCGAACGCCTGCGACTACGCGTACGTGGAGGTCAACGACGGCAACGGGTGGAAGGCGATCCCGGGTGACATCACCTCCGCGACCGAGGGCAACGGCATCGCGGGTGTGAGCGACGGCTGGGTCCCGGCGCGTTTCGACCTCACGTCGTACGCCGGCACGACGATAGATGTGCGTTTCCGCTACGCCACCAACGGCGGCACCGAAGGCGAGGACATCAACGCTCCGGTGGGTCTGTTCCTCGACGACATCGCGGTCACCGCCGGGGAAGAGACGATCTTCCGCGACGGAGCCGAGGACGGTGACAACGGATGGAGCTCGGTGCGGTTCCGCCGGATCGGCTCGTCGAGCAGCGCTTCCTATCGCCACTTCTATCTGGCGAGCCACCGGACGTACGCCTCGTACGATCGCTATCTGAAGACAGGCCCCTACCATCTGGGGTGGCCGAGCCGACCGCAGAAGGCGGACTTCTTCCCGTACCAGAACGGATTGCTGGTCAACTACTGGGACACGCACTACGTCGACAACAACACCTCGGTGCACCCCGGCCGGGGCCTGGTGCTGCCGATCGACGCCCATCCGACCCCGTTCGACAATCCGGACGGCGACCCGTGGCGCGGGCGGATTCAGACCTACGATGCGCCGTTCTCGCTGGAGCGGGCGGACTCGCTGGTCCTGCGCCACAACGGGCGGCCCAGTTACGTCCGTGGGGCGGCCGCCCAGCCGCTGTTCGACGACACCCGGAGCTACTGGAACGCCGAGCTGCCCAACGTCGGGGTGAAGTCGGCCAACGCCGGGGTCACCCTGCGCGTCGTGGAGCAGTCGGGCACCTCGATGACGGTCCAGGTGGGCCGGTCGGCCGACGCGCCGGTCCAACGCTGACCCTCGGCCAAGACAACGAAACGGGCCCGGTCCCAGCGTTTGCTGGGACCGGGCCCGCCGCCCGTTCCTGCCGATCATGCACCGAACACGCTCGGCAGGGTTTGAGTGAGCTCAGCTCACTCAGCTCTAGTTGGAGTTGCTTTTCGCAGTTGCGAGCAGCTCCGAATCAGAGGGTGAGCAGCCAGGCCAGCATGTAGGCCTTGCTGTTGCCGTCGTCGACCCACTTCGCGTCGAGCTTGCGCGCGGCTTCGAGCGCGGTCTTGCGCTCGGCCTCGCCGGCCAGGGCGGAGTACATGAGCAGGTAGTCGCCGAACTTCTGGTCGAACTTCCCGCCGGTGGCCTCGGCCACGTTGGCCTTGATCCGCTCGGAATCCCCGCCCAGATAGGTCGAGGCCGGGCTCATCGGGATCACCAGGATGCCGAGCATGGCCGCTGGTTCCGGAGAGAACCAGGTGGCGTAGTCCCGCTTGCCGCCCCAGTTGAGGGACGTGATCTGATGGCCGTACCCCTCGTAGACCGGCTCTTCGCGATCGAAGTTCGTCCAGTACGCGAGGCCGGACTGGGCCTCGCTGGACAGCATCCACGTGGCGTCGGTCTCCAGGTCGGCGTTGCCGCTCGACTTGGCCCACAGGGCCAGACCGGTCCAGGCCGTGATGGCCTCGGAGCTGGATTCCTGGTTGTTGCCATCGGCGAACGGGGAGGTGCCGGATGCCCAGGAGTGTCCGGCGTAGGCGTCGAACACCCGCCGGTCCGGGAAGGCACCGTTGCCGGCGTTGGAGCCGATGTCGGCGGCCAACAGGTTCATCACCGGAGCGAGCTTTTTGGCCAGCTCCGGATCGTCCTGGGTCAGGATTCCGGCCGCATACAAGAAGTAGCCGTAGTGGAAGTGGTGGTCGTTGTACTCATCGGAGCCGAACGACGGGGTCAGACCCACGATGCCCTTGCCCTCCTCGTCGTAGACGAAGCAGAAGGCCGCTCGTTCGGCGCATCCCTGCGGTTCGGTCCACTTCGTGAGCTCGGCGGTCAGCTTCTCCCGCATCGTCGTGGCCGGAGCTTCGAGTTCGAGCTGTTCGGCCAGCTGCAGCAGCATCGCGGCGCGGTAGAGCGCCTTGCCGCCGAAGTAGGTGTCGGCCGGGAAGGGCTTCGTCTCCGCGATGTCCTTGGTGACCTGATCCGAGAGCTCCTTCTTCTCCGACCCGCTCAGGCTGTCGACGTCCAGAGCACTCGTCGGTTCGGAGACCGGCGAGGTGAAGCTCAGCTCGTTGCCCGCGCAGAGGGTCAGTGTTCCGTAGGCACTGGGGTAGCTGCCGAGGTCGCAGGCCGTACCGGCCAGGTTCTTCTGCTGGTGCGGCATGGCGGCGAACGCGGTGCCACCGTCGGCGTCGTAGCCGAGCGTCGTGGTCACCTGCTCACCGTCGATCTGGTAGCCGACCGAGCTGCCGATGACCGGGTTGGCGGCCAGTTCGGCCAGCTTCTCCGCGGCACCATCGGCGGGTACGACGAACCACGTCGCGGAGCCGCCCTGGTCGAGCTTGACCGTACCGCCGTCGGCCCCACTTTGAACGGACCCGTCGGTGACCACGAGACCGTAGGCGGTCTCACCGGCCTTGGCGGTCCAGAAGTCGCCGCTCTTGACCAACGGAAGCTTGGTCTGGACGTCACCGCCGGTCTCAGCGGTGTAGCGCACATACGGTGAACCCTGGGCGATGGTGGTCTTTCCCAACACCTTGCCGGCACCGTCGAGGCTGTCGATCGTCACCGTCAACGTGTCGTACGCACTGATCTCGGCGGATGCTGCGCCGGTCTCGACCGCCACGTCGGGCTTGAAGCCGCCCAGGATGGCCTTTTCGCTGGCCGTCACGGTGGGCAGTCCGAACGAGAAGCCTTTGTCGGTCAGGCCGAAGCTCAGCGGCAGCGGAAACACCGGCTGGGGTTGGTCACCGAACGCGAGCCCGGAGAACCACCGGTTGGTCGGCGGGAGCAGGCCTTCGGCCAGCCGCGTGGTGGGCAGGGCCTTGGGGGTCTTCTTGGTCACGTCGGCGAGCAGCGCTTCGGTCTGGCTGGCCGGGAAGACGTTCCCCGTGCTCTGTGCCTTGCGCGTCGAATCCTGTGTCGACGTGGCGTTGCAGCCCGCCGTCCCGATCACCACCGCGAGGGTGATGACCAGGGCGGACAGGACGGTCTTGCGAGCTGTGCTGGATGGGGGGTGGGAAGTCTGCTTTCGGAAAATCCGGAAGCTCATTTCAGTCCGATCTGTCGGAGAAAGTTGAACACCTGGTCGCTGACGCCGGCCAAGGGGCCGTCGTCACGCAGTTGGAGCGTGGCAACCACGGGCGTTCCGGGCTTCGTCAAGGTGGCCAGTTCCGATTCCTGCAAGGACTTGGAATCGACCCGCACCTCGGTCAGGGCCTGACCCTCCTCGGTGGCCACCTCGATGGTCGAGACGGTGCCGGGGACGATCTGGTTGTTGGGCAGCAGCAACGACACCGGAGCGCCTTGCTGGACCCGCTCGTAGTCACGCGGCGACAAGACGAACTTCGCCTCGACGAACTGCGAGCCGACCACCGAGATCTCGGCGAAGGGGGCCCCGGTGGCCAGGTTGTTGCCGAGCTTGGCCTTGAGGTCGTCGACCTGCCCAGCCACCGTCGCCTTGTACGTGAGGGTGCCGGTCTTGGGATCGACGTCGTAGGCGTCGGAGCTGGCCATTTTAAGGCCGTTGGCGATGTCCTGCTGGAAGGCGACGCTCTGGATGGTGAAGAGCCTGTCGCCCTTGGCGACCACGTCGCCGTCTTTGATGAACTGCTTGGTGACGGTGCCGCCGTAGGCCGCACCGACGTCGTAGCTGTCGGCCGCGACGGTAGCGGTGAGGCTGGCCGTCTGGGTCTGGCGCTGGTTGAAGATCAACGTGAGCACGGCGACAACCAGGATCACGCCGAGCAGCCCTGCAATAAGTCGAAGTCGATTGATCCAGGTCATTTCGCTGCTACCTCTTTCTCTGCGTGCAAGGTGTCGGCGCGGCGAGCGTCGGCGGGCACGGGTTCTGCGGATTCGGATGCCTCGGAGGGTGAGTTACTGAGTTCGGTGGCCGATCGGACACCGAGGCTGCTTTCCAGCGCGGGGGGCACGATGACCTTGGTCCGCGGCTGGATCTCGTCGTCGAGATGGTTGGCGAGCTCGGTGCCGACAACTGCGGGGCGCGGGTGCCTATTGCGCCAGCTTTCCTTGAAGGCCACCACGATGAAGGCGCCGAGGATGAAGGTGTTGGTGACGTTCCAGGCAGTCGCCAGACTCAATTGGCTGTTGTCCAGATCTCGCCAGATGGAGACGACCGAGCCGAGGAGCAGGAACACGAAGACCAGCACCTGCGGAATCATGAAGTTGAACGGCGACTGGACTTGTGTCTTGCTTCCGGTCACGTGCCACTTCTGTTCCTTTCTGGTGATCGCGTTGTACAGCGCGGCGATGTAGATCGGGAAAGACACGGCGGCCAGCATCAGCACCTCCCAGCGGAACGAGCCGAGGGTGTAGAACGCGAGCAGGATCTGCAGCACGTAGAAGCCGGCGTAGAACAGCAGCCAGGTGGTCCAGCTGATCTCGAGGTCGACGGGGCGGAGGTCGAAGAAGATCTCCAACGCCGGGACCATGAGCAAGATGCCCGGCGCGATACCGGTCAGGTAGTGCGTCGCCGTGACCAGGTACATGATCCGCTGGTCCCAGCTCAGCTTGCGTCGATGACTCAGCGGATTGTGGCTGAGCAGGATCTCGAAGCCGCCGGTCGCCCAGCGCAGCTGTTGTTTGGTGTAGGCCTCGATGGTCTCCGGCGCATCGCCGACGGCCAGCGTCTTCGGAATGTAGATCGTCTTCCAGCCGCGCTCGTGCATCATCAGCGACGTCCAGACGTCCTCGGACTTGGAGTCGGTGTAGATGCCGCCGACGTCGTTGACCGCTGCCCGCCGGTAGATCACGTTCGTGCCGACACAGAAGGCGGCGTTGAAGTGGTTCCGGCCCGGCTGGACGAACTTGTAGAAGACGGCCTGCATGTAGCCGGCGCCGCGGGACACCAGGTTGACCAGGTTCCCGTAAGTCTGCGGGGTCTGGACGAAACCCACGTGCGTATCGGTGAAGAAGGGCACGGTCTCGAGCAGGAACTCGGGTCGCGGCACGAAGTCTGCGTCGAACACGCAGAAGAAGTCGCCCTTGGCGATCGAGAGCGCGTGGTTGATGTTGCCGGCTTTGGCGCCGTTGCTGCTCAGCCGCCGGACGTAGTTGCATCCGAGCTCGTCGGCGAGGGCCTTGACGTCGTCAGACCGACCGTCGTCGAGGATCCATGTCCGGTGCTTGCCCTGGATGGCCTGGGCGGCAGTGGCGGTCGCCCGGATCTTGGACAGTTCCTCGCCGTAGACGGTGATGAAGACGTCAACGGTGACCTCGCGACCGTTCAGCAGAATCGGCCAGAGGTGAGGAAGGTCGGTGAGTCCGGCCGCGTCGATAGCTCTGGGGTCGAACAGCAGCCGCTTGGCCTCGTGGAACGCGAAGTTCCGGGGGCTCTGTCGACCGGACAAGATCGTCCACATCGACAGCAGGGCGTGCGTGATGAGGATCGTCTCGGCGACGATGACCAGCGCGTACGGCAACAGGTCGCCGCGGTTGGCCGGGTTGAGCAGGAACTGCGCGTAGAACAGGATGCCCAGGGTGGCGATCAAAGAGATCAAGATCATCACGGGCGAGTAGGGATTGGCCGTCTCCGCTCTGCGGGAGACGGGCACGTGTTTGTCGACGCGTGCGTAGTCGTGGGCCGGTATGGCCATAGTCACTCCACAATTCGGTGTTGCGGGGGAACCGTCGATCGGACGTGGTGGCGGGCACGGGCCACGCGACCCGAGAGCGATCCGGGCAAGATCACTTCGGGTCGGCGGGTTACGCCTGCTTGTCTGCCTCGACGGGTGCGGCAGCTCTGCCACGGAAACGATCGCGCCCTAGATGAGCGATCATTGCCAGTCGCGCGACGCTCGACATCCGTACGTGGTGTTCGTACGAACCGGCGCCGGCCCTCATCGAAATGAGTTCCGCATCGAGATCACTCGGCCATCCTTGGCCGGTCTGCGATGCGATGTTCACAACGATAGAGGTGGTTGGCCCGGGCACCAAACGAATGCGATGTGGGTTCGGAGCGGCGGCGGATGACGGGAGAAGAGCAAGTTCGGACCGCCTCGATGCGCCGTCAACTGGTATCAAGCCAGCCGCAGTGGTCTGATATGTCTTGATATCGAGTGATCGGCGTCTGATCGGCTCTCGGGGCTCTCGGCGGGCCATCGACCGCCGTGACTGGTCCTACAAACTGGTATCAGACCATTTAGGCTCTGGTCTGGACCTGAGATCGGCGCAGAGTGAACTAATCGCGTGGTCAAGCTCACAGTGTTGGTCCGGCTCGCGCACGCTGCGCGCCCATTGGACTCGGTCTTCCTTCCTCAGTCGCGGACGGAAAGACGTGTCCGCGCCTTCAGTCGTCCAGACCGAGCCGGGCGCTGCGCTAACGACGCTCGCCGTATCGTCCGGCTCGCGCACACCCCTAGCAGGGCGTTTATTCTCAGATCATGAACGCGGACGCGATGGCCGAGCTGCACCGGCTCCGCGGCAGCATCGACAACATGGACGCCGCCTTGGTCCATCTGCTGGCCGAGCGGTTCAAGATCACTCAACAGGTAGGTCAGCTCAAGGCTGAGTACGGACTGCCGCCCGCCGACCCCGAACGCGAAGCCCAGCAGATCGCCCGACTCCGGGCCCTGGCCGCGGAGGCCAAGTTGGACCCCGAGTTCGCCGAGAAGTTCGTCACCTTCGTCGTTGCCGAGGTGGTCCGCCACCATCGCATTCTGGCGCGCGACCACTCGTCCTGACCGTCCCACCTTCCCGCGGGTTTCGGGTGCCACGGCACCGCCGTTTCCTGTCATGTGGCGGCGAGCCTGCACGCGGAAGGGGTCGTGAGGCCGTTGCCTGCGTCAGGTGACCGCGGGATCGAGCTGTCCGCCGAACGAGAGCTGACCGGCTCAGAGGGCAGCCGCGAGAGCGCGCCCGGTGGTACGGCCGGTGAACAGGCAGCCGCCGAGGAAGGTGCCCTCCAGGGCGCGATAGCCGTGCATGCCGCCCCCGCCGAAGCCGGCCGCCTCGCCGACCGCGTACACGCCCGGCACCGGGGTTCCGTCCGCCCGCAGCACCCGGCCGTCCAGGTCGGTCTCCAGCCCGCCCAGGGTCTTGCGGGTCACGACGTGCAGCCGCACCGCGACGAGTGGACCACCGGACCCGGCCTGGCCGGCGCCCGGCGAGCGGGGATCGAGGAGCTCGTGGGGATTCGCGATCCGCATCAGCCGATCGCCGAGGAACTTCCGGGCCGCCGCCACCGCCACGATCTGCGGGTCCTTCCCGAGACCGCTCCGCACCTGGAGATCCCGCTGCTCGATCACCGCCAGCAACGCGTCGGCGTCGATGAGGTGTTCCCCGACCAGCTGGTTCATCTTGGCCGCGAGTTCGCTGACGGTTTCGGCGCTCAGGAAGTCGACCCCGTAGTCGGCGAAGGCCTGCACCTCCGGCGTGGGCCCCGACCGGAGCCGCCCGGCCAGCAGGCCGAGGTCCTTGCCGGTCAGATCACCGTTCTGCTCCGAGCCGGACAGCCCGAACTCCTTGCCCATGATCTCGGTGTCGAGCACGAACCAGGAGTACGGGTACCCGCTGGCGGTGACGTGCCGCAGCGCGCCCAACGCGTCGAAGCCTGGGAACAGCGGTGCGGGGAACCGCCGGCCGACGGCGTCGAGCCACAGCGACGACGGACCAGGAAGGATCCGGATCCCGTGGTGGCTCCACAGGGGAGCGTGGTTGACGATCCCCTCCGGGTAGTGCCACATCCGGTCGGGGTTGATCACCCGGCCGCCGACCCGCTCGGTCACCTCGATCATGGAACCGTCGACGAAATCCGGCACCCCGGAGATCATCTCGACCGGTGGCTCGCCCCACTCCCGGGGCCAGTTCCGACGAACCAGCTCGATGTTCCCGCCGATTCCCCCGGACGCGATCACTACGGCCTGGGCCGAGAACTCGAACTCCCCGGTGACGTCGGCCGGACTGCGCACCCCGCGTGGCGCGTCACTGAAGGCCAACACGTTCCCGCGCACCCGTACGCCGTCGTCGGTGACCTGCAGTCCGGTGACCTTGTGCCGGTTGCGTAGCCGGACCCGGTGGGACTTCAACACCGCATCGGCGAACGGTTCGACCAGAGCCGGCCCGGTACCCCACACGAGGTGGAAGCGCGGCACGGAATTGCCGTGTCCGGGTGCCGGATAGCCGCCACGCTCGGCCCATTGCACGACCGGGAAACAGCGCACGCCGAGATCGCGCAGCCAACGCTGCTCCTCGCCGGCGGCGAACTCGACGAATGCCTCTGCCCACCGCCGCGGCCAGTAGTCCTCACTCCGGTCGAACGCGGCGCTGCCCAGCCAGTCAGCCAGGGCCAGTTCGGTCGAATCGTGGATCCGCAGTCGCCGCTGCTCGGGGGTGTTCACCAGGAACAGGCCGCCGATCGACCAGTGGGCCTGGCCGCCGAGGGATTGCCGGGGTTCGGAGTCGATGACGATCACCGACCGACCGGCTGCGGCTAATTCAGCCGTGGCAACCAGGCCGGCCAGGCCGGCGCCGATGACGAGAACGTCCGCGTCCATGACCGAGATGCTGCCAGACACCCGGCCTACCCTGGGGATCATGGGTGTCCAGAATCCGGCCGTCGACGCGGTCATCATGGTCGCGGTCGACCGACCAGGTTCGCTGCCCTTCGACGCCGACCGGTTGGCCCGCCGACTGGTGGCCACCGGCCCGACCCATCGTTGGACCTCACCGTTCGCTCCCTCGCTCGGAGCCGATCTGCCCACGTCGACGGCGGGCGATGTGGCGCGAGCTGCCGAGCGAGCGCGGGTGGCGCAGCCCGGTTGGGCCCGGCGCAGCTTCGAGGAGCGAGCCGAGGTACTGCTCCGCTTCCATGATCGGTTGCTGGACCGGCTGCAGGACTTCGTCGACCTGGTGCAGTACGACGCCGGCAAGGCTCGTCTCACGGCGGCCGAGGAGGTGCTGCACGTGGGGCTCAGCGCCCGCTACTGCGCGGTGACGGCCGAGCGCTACCTGAGGAGCCGCCGCGGTCGGGGCCTGTTGCCGGTCCTGACCCGGATCGATCGGCACTACCAGCCCAAGGGCCTGGTCGGCGTCATCGCCCCGTGGAACTATCCGCTGACCATGGCCATCTCGGACGGGCTGGCGGCCTTGATGGCCGGCAACGCGGTGCTCCTCAAGCCGGACGCCCAGACCCCGTTCAGTGCCCTGGCGGCCGTCGATCTGCTGTCCGAGTGCGGACTGCCGGACGATCTCTGGACCGTTGTCAACGGCGAGGGGGCCACGGTCGGCCCGGCGTTGATCTCGACGGTGGACTACGTCTGCTTCACGGGATCGACGCGGACCGGGAAGACCGTGGCCGGTCAGTGCGCCGAGCAACTGATCGGCTGCTCGCTCGAGCTGGGCGGCAAGAATCCGCTGCTGGTGCTGGCTGACGCGGACGTCGATCGAGCCGCCGAAGGCGCGGTCCGGGCTTGCTTCTCCAACGCCGGTCAGCTGTGTCTGTCCGCCGAACGGCTGTTCGTCGCCGAGTCCGTGCTCGACGACTTCACGGCCGCCTTCCTGGCCCGGACCCGCTCGCTGCGACTGGGCACCTCCACGGACTATCGAGACCAGATGGGCGGCCTGATGAACGCCGCCCAACTCGAACGGGTCGAACAACACGTCGAAGATGCGCGGGCGCACGGAGCTGTCGTGCTGACCGGTGGTCGGCGGCGGCCCGATCTGGGGGCGTTGTGCTACGAGCCGACCATCCTGACCGCGGTGACGGAGGAGATGCATTGCCATGCCGAGGAAACGTTCGGACCGGTGGTCAGCATCTTCCCCGTACGCGACGACGCCGAGGCCATCGAGCGAGCCAACGCCTCCGAGTACGGCCTGAACGCCAGCGTTTGGACGGCGGACGCCGCCCGAGGCCGCCAGGTGGCCGCGCAGTTGCGCTGCGGCACCGTGAACGTCAACGAGGGTTACGCCGCCTCCTTCGGCAGCCTCGACGCGCCGATGGGCGGGATGAAGAGTTCGGGACTGGGCCGTCGGCAGGGGAGCGACGGCCTACTCCGGTTCGTGGAGGTGCAGTCGGTGGCCACCCAGTACGGGATCCCACTGGCGCCGCGTGCCGGACTCAGCCCGGACGCGTTCGTCCGAGCGGTGTCGAGTGCGATGCGACTGTTCCGCCGGATCCGCCGGGCCGGCTAGCCGCGATCTGTCGTCCGACAGCGGAGGTCAGTCGCCGGGCCATTCCCCGGTGACCCGCTCGAAGACCCGAGCCCCCAGTCGATCGATGAGCGCCTGCACGACCCCGAACACCAGGGCCTGCAGGGCCGCGGCTGCCACGACCTCGCCGATCGGGTACTCCGACTGCATCGCCGTCGGCAGATCGTCCTGGTGTCGAACCCGACGCCAGACCAGCTTCACCATTCGGCCGGCCAGGGCGGCCGCTCCCAGGCTGGCTACGAGCCCGACCGGGCGGTAAGCCCACTTCATCATGTCCGCCATAGTGTTCCTGTCCCGTTCTCACCGAGTCACCTCGGGTCGCCGACTCGCGCCGAATCGCCGAGTCCCATCCAATCAGGTACCCCGGTCCGGGCTGCGGGCCACCGTCGACACCCACTTAGACTCTGGCTTCTCAGACCGGAAGCAGAGGCCGCCCGTGAGCCAGCACGACCTCGTCATCGTCCTCGACTTCGGCGCCCAGTACGCCCAGTTGATTGCCCGGCGCGTCCGGGAGGCGCGGGTGTATTCCGAGATCATGCCCCACACAGCCACGGTCGCCGAGATCATCGCGCGCCGGCCGAAGGCGATCATCCTGTCTGGTGGTCCGCAGTCGGTCTACGCGCCCGGGGCGCCCCAGGTGGACCCGCAGCTGTTCCAGACCGGCGTACCGGCCTTCGGCATCTGTTACGGCTTCCAGGCGATGGCGAGGGCGCTGGGCGGAGACGTGGCGCGGACCGGCGTGAGCGAGTTCGGTCGCACCGACGCCACCATCGAGCATCCGGGCACGCTACTGGCGGGGATCCCCGAGCAGCTGCGGGTCTGGATGAGTCACGGCGATGCCGTGGCCGCTGCGCCCGCCGGCTTCACCGCGCTGGCGACCAGTGCGGGCGCCCCGATCGCTGCGTTCGAGGCCACGGACCGGGGTCTGGCCGGCGTGCAGTGGCACCCCGAGGTGCAGCACACCCAGGCCGGGCAGCTCGTCCTCGAGCATTTCCTGTACGACATTGCGGGCTGTCGGCCGGACTGGACGCCGGCCAACATCGTCGACGACGCGGTCGCTGCCATCCAGCACGAGGTGGGCGACAAGCACCTGATCTGCGGCCTGTCCGGCGGCGTCGATTCCGCCGTCGCCGCCGCCTTGGTCCAGCGGGCGGTCGGCACCCAGCTGACCTGTGTCTTCGTCGACCACGGGCTGTTGCGCCAGGGCGAGGCCGAGCAGGTCGAGCGTGACTTCGTCGCCGCCACCGGGGTCGACCTCAAGGTGGTCGAGGCCGCCGAGCAGTTCTTGGGCGCGCTCGCCGGAGTGAGCGATCCGGAGACCAAACGCAAGACGATCGGCCGGGAGTTCATCCGCAGCTTCGAACGAGCCGCCCGCGAGGTGGTGGGGCAGGAAGGCGACGTCGAGTTCCTGGTCCAGGGCACGCTCTATCCCGATGTGGTCGAGTCGGGCGGCGGCGAGGGAGCGGCCAACATCAAGAGTCACCACAACGTCGGCGGGCTGCCCGACGATCTGCAGTTCCGGTTGATCGAGCCGTTGCGCACCCTGTTCAAGGATGAGGTCCGAGCCGTCGGGGAGCAGCTCGGATTGCCGGCCGAGATCGTCTGGCGACATCCGTTCCCTGGTCCCGGGCTCGCCATCCGGGTCATCGGTGAGGTAACGGCCGATCGGCTGGCGGTGCTTCGCCGGGCCGACGCCATCGCCCGGGCCGAACTCACCGCGGCCGGCCTCGACCGCGACATCTGGCAGTTCCCGGTGGTCCTGCTGGGCGACGTGCGGTCGGTCGGGGTCCAGGGCGACGGTCGCACGTACGGTCATCCGGTGGTCCTCCGCCCGGTCACCAGCGAAGACGCGATGACCGCCGACTGGGGACGGTTGCCGTACGAGGTGCTGGAACGTATCAGCACCCGGATCACCAACGAGGTCCGCGAAGTCACCCGGGTCGTGCTCGACGTCACCAGCAAACCGCCCGGCACCATCGAGTGGGAGTAGCGCCGGCTGGTCGAGACGGTCGAGCTCAGGCGGGCTTGTCGCCTTCCTGACCCGAGGTGCTGGGCGGGGTCTCGCCACTGCTCTCCGGTGAGCCCTGCTCCGGTTCGGCGGGTGCCGACTCCCAACTGCTGGTCTCCTCAGCCGACGGCTCCGGGGTCGACGTCTCGGCGACGGGTTCCGGATCGGCCACTCCGGACCCTTCCGGCGCGGCGGTGGCCGGGCTGTCAGGCGACGAGCCGGGGTCGGGTGCCGGTGAGGGTCCGGGCTCGGGACTCGGCCCCGACGGCGGATTGGCCGGGCTCGACGTCTGATCCCACGGCGCGCCGCTGCTGCCCCATACCTTGTCGGACGGTCCCGGAGCCGGCCCCGTGGCCGAGTTCGGGACGTGCACGGTCCCCGGTCCCTCGTGCGGCGCCGGCTGCTCCTCGGGTACGAGGAACAACGCGACGATGTAGAGCACGACCGGGAAGCCGGTGAACAACGAGACGACCACGGTCAGGACCCGGACCGAGATTGACGTCCATGTTGAGGTAGGTGGCCAATCCGGCACACACCCCACCGAGGACCTTGTTGGAGCGGGACCGCTCGAACTTCCGGGGCGGCGGCTGGGGCGGATACGGGCTACTCATGGTGAGCTGACCTTTCGTGAGGGTTTGTGGGAGTGGATCATTCACGGTTGCGGGAGAGGGCCAGGCCGACGACTCCGACCGCGACCAGGGCCAGCGGGGCCACGATCTTGAGCAGTTCCCAGTTCATGGAGCCGGTGATCGACCACCACAGGGAGGCGAGAGCCACCCCGCTGAGCAGTACTCCCGACACCAGGGCCACCACGTCGAGCCGCCTCATCGCTGCACCCTGATCTCACCGAGGTCGGCAGCCAGGTCGAGGGTGAGCGTCGGTCGCCCGGATTGGGGCAGGAGCGGCTCCAGCACTCCCACCATGTCGGTGCCGCTGCGTAGCGGCTCGCCGTTCTCCATCACGACGCCCGCGTCGACCGAGTATCGGACCCGGACATCGACACCGGTCGGCGCGATCACTTCAAGCCGGCCGGCGTCGACCCGTGCGGTGTAGGTGGTCGAGTGCGGGACCTTGAGCCGGGAGAGGTCGACCTCGAGGGTTCCGAACTCTTGTTGATCGCCACCGGCGGGAAGGGAGGCCAGCGTGGCGTAGCTGACCGTACGGTTCCAGCCGCCCTGCTGGTTGGGCAGTCTCGGCCACCGTGACCGACAGCAAGGCGAGCAGCAGGACGAGACCGACCGGCAGAATGCCACGAGCCCGACCGAACCAGGTCGCAGCCACCAGGGTAAGGCCGACCACCAGGAGCGCCGCCCCTACGTAGACGGCTACCGGGATGGTGGCGCCGCTGACGTCGGCGATGCCGAGCCCGGCGAGGGTGATGCCGAGCACGAGGATGGCCAGCAGCCGGAGCCGCCGAGCCGTGAGCGAGCGGGCCTGGACCGCCCGGCTCGGGGCCTCGGTCAACTGCTGCTCAGGTTCGGAGTACAGGCCGACCGGGTCGGGCGTCGCCAGGAATGCTTGCTTTCTCGTCCATTGCCGAGCGGATCGGTGAGCCGCGGATCGGTTTCCTGGGCGGCGTCAGCGTAGAGGGGAAAGGTGGGACAAGCGGGGCGGCGGGCGAGGAGGCGGGCGAGGGATTGGGCGACGGAGCGTAAGCCGTCGGCGCGGTGGGAATCGGCGCGGCGTGGAGTCGGCACAGTGGGAATCGGCACAGTGGGAATCGGCGGGTAGTCCGTGCTCTGCCGAGCCATCTCCTCCATCCGCTGCCGCCAGGCATCGGCAGCCTGGGTGAAGGGGGTGGGCGGACCCGGATAGCGGAACGGTTCGACCGCCGGACCCGGCACGTCGCGAACCGGCGGTGGCGGGCTGCTGGACCGCAGAGGGCGCGGCGCGTCCACGGCCCGAGCGATTCTTGTAGTACCCGAAGTACCAGAGCAGCGCCAGCACGATCGCCGGCCCGAACCCGAACGGCATGGCGGCCCCGAAGATGGCGAAGGTCAGCACGCACGCCACGATGACGACCGCGACCCAGGCCTCCCGGGGCCACTTCCGGGACGAACTGCCGAGCAGATCGTCGAGGGTCGAGGTTTCCCGACCGTCGACGGGGATGAGCAGCCAGCCGGCCAGGTAGAGGACGACGCCGATGCCACCGCTGAAAGCAAGCAGCACCGCGCCCACCCGGACCAACACCGGGTCGATCCCCCAGTACCGGGCCACGCCGCCGCAAAGGCCCGTCAACTTCGCGTCGGTCACGCTGCGGCGAATCGTCCAGATCGACATGCTCACCATCCTGCCGAGCTGCAGCCGCCCAGCCATCAGGGACGACCCCCAGTGCTCCCGGCTGTTTGACCCCCTGGACGTTGCGCCGACCGCTCACTCAGGACGGCCGAGCCGTCACAACTGTCGCGACACTCCGCCGAAAGTGCCGAAGATGTGAGGGGTGGGCGAAATCAGGTCTGCGGGTGGTGTTGCGGGCCCTCCGTCACAATGGAGGAGAACTCGTACGGGGCGGTCGCTGAGGGTGGAGTCCGGGTGCACCCTGCTGGTGGCGACCTTGGTCCCGTGTGAGGCTGGAGGTGCCATGTCCACCGTTGACCCGACCCGGGTGACCTCGAACGTCGACCCGGGCAGCCCTGCCCTCGGCTCCGCTGCGCCTGAGCACCGAGGTACCGGCCCCGGTGACGGCCGATGCGCGGACGGCGATGCGCGCCCGCGCGCGACCCGGATTGCCGAAGGCGCGGTGCTCGGCGGGGTCTGCACCGGCCTGGCCCGGCATCTGGGCTGGCCGGTCATGGTGATCCGGATCGGCTTCGTCGGGTTGTTGCTGGTCCAGTTCCTCGGCGCCATCGCGTACGGGGCGTTGTGGCTCCTGATGCCGCGCCGAGCCGGCCAGTCAGGCGCCCGGACTCGAGGCCGCCACGCGGAGCGGGATGCGCACTCAGGCCAAGCCGGCGCGGCGGCCCGACTGGGGAATGCTGCGTGGCCCTGGCCGCGCTGGGCGTCGGCCTGCTGTGGATCGTGCAGACCAGCGGTCTCGGGATCAGCCAGCAGCTGTTCTGGCCGGTGGCCTTCGCCTGCGCCGGGGCGGCTCTGGTCTGGCGCCAGGCCGACACCGCTCAGCAGAAGCGTTGGCGGGCCGAAGCCGGCGGCAAGGTGTGGTTGGCCCCCTTCGTAGCCCGCGGCGGCTGGCCGTCGATCGTCCGGGTCGTGGTCGGGCTCGGGTTGGTCGGCGCGGCGTTCGGGCTGGTCATCGCCCAGCAGAACCAGCTGCAGCAGCTGCCGGAAGTCATGGCCATGACGGTGTTGGCCCTTGCCGGGCTGGCCGTCGTGCTCGCGCCGTGGCTCTACCGGTCCCGGGCGGCGTTGAACGAGGCCCGGACCGAACGCGTTCGGGCCGATGCCCGGGCCGACATGGCGGCCCATCTGCACGATTCGGTGTTGCAGACCTTGGCCCTGATCCAGCGTCAGGCCGACGACCCCAAGGCCGTGCAGCAACTGGCCCGGCGCCAGGAACGGGAGCTGCGCGGCTGGCTGTACGGCGACGAGGCTGCCGAGACCACCCTCAAAGCCGCTCTGCTGGCCGCCGCCGCCGAGGTCGAGGACGAGCGCGGGGTACCGGTGGAGGTGGTGACCGTGGGCGACTGCGACACCGACGAGGCGTTGCAGGCGCTGATCAGGGCCGCCCGCGAGGCCATGGTCAACGCCGCCAAGCATTCCGGCGCCGATCAGGTCGACGTGTACGCCGAGGTCGACGACGACCGGGTCGAGGTCTTCGTCCGCGACCGGGGTCGCGGGTTCGACCTCGCGGCGAGTGGGGGAGGATCGGATGGGCGTGAAGGGCAGCATCATCGACCGGATGCGGCGCCATGGCGGCTCGGCCACCATACGTTCCGGCCCGGAGACCGGCACCGAAGTACGACTGGAGATCACTCGATGACCGAATCCAACCGGTACGCACCGCCTCCCAACCGACAGCCGCCCTCGGCGACGAGTCCGCCGCCGCAGCCGGCGGGAGGGACCGCCAGCGACCGAATCGGGTCCCCGCCGGTACCGCGTGGTGGTGGTCGACGATCACGCGATGTTCCGGACCGGCGTCAAGGCCGAGATCGGCGCCGCGGTGAGTGTGGTGGGGGAGGCGGCGGACGCCGACACCGCGATCAAGGTCGTGCTGGCCACCCAGCCGGACGTCGTTCTGCTGGACGTGCACCTTCCCGGCGGCGGCGGGATCGAAGTGCTCAAGAAGGTGCACGAGCGCAATGCGGAGCAGAAGTTCCTGGCGCTGTCGGTCTCCGATGCCGCCGAGGACGTGATCGGCGTGATCCGGGCCGGCGCCCGCGGGTACGTGACCAAATCCATCAGCGGGGCCGAGCTCGTCGACGCCATCCGCCGGGTCGCCGAGGGCGACGCGGTGTTCTCGCCGCGGCTGGCCGGCTTCGTGTTGGACGCCTTCTCCGGCGCGATCGATCTCGCGACCGTCGACGAGGACCTGGATCGGCTGTCGGTCCGGGAGCGGGAGGTGCTGCGGCTGATCGCCCGGGGCTACGCGTACAAGGAGGTGGCGCGGGAGCTCTTCATCTCGATCAAGACGGTGGAGACCCACGTCAGCAGCGTGCTGCGGAAGCTGCAGCTGTCCAACCGCCACCAGCTCACCCGGTGGGCCACCGACCGCCGCCTGGTCTGAGGGCCGGCCACGATCGAGGGCAGAGCAAAGCCCCCTTCCGGAGAAGGGGGCTTGACTGCTGCTTGTCCGCGGTGAGACGGCTGGATTGCAGAAGTCAGGCGGCGCGAGACCCGCTACGAGACTTGATGGCTCCCCAGATGGCCAGCACGATGATGCTGCCCACAAAAGCCAGAATCCAGGTCCGTAAGTGACCAGAACGAGGTCAATCCCTCGTCCACCCCAGAACAAGGTGCCGATGAGACCGCCGACGATGGCGCCGACGACACCGAGGAGGAGGGTGGCCAGCCAGCCGCCCCCTTGCCTGCCGGGGAGCACGGCCTTGGCCAGTGCGCCCATGATCAAACCGATGATGATCCAGCCGAGAATTCCCATGGAGCAAACTTAACGACCTCGAGGCGGTTCACCTAGGTTCTGCAACCGATTCGTGACCGTCGCGTCGCGCAAAACCAGGGTTGGGGCAGGGTCAGCACTTAGGGTCACGGTATGGCGCTCGGCTACCAGATCGCGGTGTTCGTCCACCTGGTCGCCTTCGCTGCGCTGCTCGGCGGCTGTCTTGCGCAGTTGCGCGCGGGGCCACCCCCCGAGGTGAATCTCGCCATGCTGTACGGGGCTTGGGTCCAGCTGATCAGTGGGCTCGGTCTCGTGGTCCTGCGCTATCTTGCAGGCGGCTCCGCTGAACTACCTGTCGTACGCGATCAAGCTTGCTGCTGACGCTGTCTCGTGTTGGTGCTGGTGGCCAAGAACCGGAAGTTCCAGTCCGTTCCGGGCGGGCTGCTCATCATCATCATCGGGTTGACCCTGGTCAGCGCCGGTCTGGCCGTGTTCTGGAGTTGATCAGCCTGGAGCTGATCAGCCGAGCCCGCCCGCACCATGGGTAAAGTCAGATCATGACGGCGGTCGATCCGCGTGTGGGGCCGGACGTGAGGCTGTCGGCCCGGGTGGACTACGCCCTCCGGGCTGCGGCCGAGCTCGCCGCCGCCGACGCGCCGCGTACCGTCGAGCAACTCTCCGCCGCGCAGAAGATCCCGAACAAGTACCTCGAATCCATCCTGGGCGAACTGCGGCGCGGCGGTCTGCTGCGAAGCCAACGCGGTCCCGACGGCGGGTACCGGCTGGCCCGACCGGCCGGCGACATCAGCATCGCCGACGTGATCCGCGCCCTGGACGGCGAGCTGGCGAACGTCCGCGGCAGTCGCCCGGAAGACCTCACCTATGTCGGTGCAGCGGCGGCTCTGCAGGAGGTGTGGATCGCCCTGCGCGCTTCGGAGCGGGCCATCCTCGAGAAGGTCACCCTGGCCCACGTCGCCGGCGGGCGAGATGCCGACGTCGGTGTCCACCCTGGTGGCGGATCCCTCGGCCTGGATCTGAGTCCGGCCGGAGGCGCCGTTTCTCCCGACCCGACTCGCCGTTTCACCTACTGAGCATGCCGTCTGCATCGTGAGACGCTGAGGTGGCACGGATCGAACGAGTCGAGTAGCATTCTGCCTAATCCCTAGCGGACTACTAGGTTTAGTCGGAACTACAGACGGAAGAGCAGGATATGCGGCAACTCATCATTCTCGGCCTGGTCGGCTTCGGCGCTCAGCTCATCGACGGCAGCCTCGGCATGGGCTACGGCGTGACGTCGACGACGCTCCTGCTGCTGGCCGGCCTCACACCGGCGGCGGCATCCGCCTCGGTGCACATCTCTGAGTTGGGCACGAACATCGCCTCCGGCATCTCCCACTGGCGACTGAAGCAACGTCGACTGGCGCGTCGTGGCGCGGATCGCCGGACCCGGTGCGATCGGCGCCTTCCTCGGTGCCACCGTGTTGTCCTCGCTGTCCACCGAGGCGGCCGCGCCGATCATGGCGGCGATCCTGGCGCTGCTCGGCGATCTACATCCTGATTCGCTTCGTGATCGGCATCAAGCCGACGCTCAAGAAGGCGCTGACCATCAAGTTCCTGGCGCCGCTCGGCTTGTTCGCCGGGTTCGTCGACGCCACCGGCGGCGGCGGCTGGGGACCGGTCGCGACGCCCGCCCTGCTCGCCGACGGCCGGCTGGAGCCGCGCAAGGTGATCGGCACGGTCGACACCAGCGAGTTCGCGGTCAGCGCGGCCGCCAGCATCGGCTTCCTGATCGGGCTCGGCGCCGCCGGCATCAACTGGGGATTCGCGTTGGCCCTGCTGATCGGCGGTCTGATCGCCGCGCCGATCGCCGCCGTGCTCGTACGGTTCGCGCCGGCGCACGTCCTGGGTGTCGCCGTGGGCGGCATCATCCTGCTGACCAACTCCCGTACGCTGCTCAAGACCTTCGAGGTGGAGACGCCGGCCCGGTTCGCCGTCTACGGCGCCATCCTGCTGGTCACCGCGATCGGGCTCTCCATCGCGATCCAGCGGGCCCGGGCTCGGAAGCGCGCCGCCGCCGAGGCCCCGGTCGAGGAGAGCGCCTCCGTCTGACCCGGCCGCCCCTCAGAGCAGGGGGCGCAGCGGGGTCAGCACCGTCTCGGAGAACTTCGCGATGGCGCGTGCGGCGTCGCCACTCGTCCAGGCCCAGTTCGACGGTGTTGGAGGAGTCGATGGCGAAGATCTCCTGCATCTGCCGGGCCACGTCGGCGTTGAACACCTCGATGTTGATCTCGTAGTTCCCGAACAGGCTGAGCCGGTCGACGTTCGCCGTGCCGATGGTCGACCACTGCCCGTCGATGGTGGCCGTCTTGGCGTGCACCATCGCATCCTGAGTAGAGGAACAGCCGTACGCCGCCGCGGAGCAGTTGCCCGTAGTAACCCCGGGACAGCCAGTCGGCGACGATGTGGTTCGAGCGGGCCGGCACGATGATCCGTACGTCCACCCCCCGGCGGGCCGCCCGGATCAGCGCCGACAACATGTCGACGTCGGGGATGAAGTACGCGTGCGTCAGGTAGATGTGGTGCGAGGCGCGGTCGATGGCCTCCAGGTACATGCCGCGGATCGGGTAGACCGCGTTCTTGGGGATGTTGCGGTGCACCCGGATCTCCGGCTGCCAGTGCACGCTGCCCCGGTCGGGCAGGGCCGGGCGGGAGCGGCTCGGGAAGAGGTTCCAGTAGTCGATGAAGGCGTTGCGCATGTCCCAGACGATGTCGCCGGTGAGCCGCGCGTGGGTGTCCCGCCAGTCGGTGGCGTACAGCGAGCCGATGTTGTAGCCGCCGACGAAGGCGGCGTCGTGGTCGACGACCAGCAGCTTGCGGTGGTCGCGGCCGGTGTTGCGCGGGAACCGGAAGCCGCTGACGATCACCGGGTGCCGGCGGACCCGGATGTTCCGCGGGAAGGTGAAGAACGGTCGCGGCACGACGAGGTTGGCGAAGCCGTCGAACACGACGTAGACGTCCACGCCGCGGTCGGCGGCCTCGATCAGGGCCCGTTTGAACGACTGCCCGATGGCGTCGGACTTCCAGATGAAGGTCTCGAAGAAGATCTCCTGCTTGGCCTGCCGGATCGCGCCGAGCATGTCGTAGTAGAGGTCCTCGCCGTAGGTGTAGACCGTCACCTCGGAACCCCCGGCGGTGACCGAACGCGGTGGCAGGCGGGGGAAGACCACGGCCGATCGGCCGCGCTTGCGCCACTGGTCGATCAGGACCAACGTCACCAAGGTGCCGCCCTGGACGGCCGCGGCGGCGAGCAGCGTGCGCTTGATGATCTTGCTCCAGGGGATCCGGCGCAGCCACATGGCTCCACGATAGTGGGCGAGGCGTCCCGGCGGTGGCCTATTCGGTTCGCGACCGGCCGAGGTCGGGTGACGTCCAGGGGGCATCGGCGAGGCTGTCCGGGGCTGTGGGCGGGTGCGTCTAGGGTGGGTCCGATGAAGTGCAGCGGGAGCGGAGCGACCTCAAGCCACACCGGCGAGGTGGGTCGGAGTGGGTCGATGAGCAGCGCTCCCGCCTTCGATCCGGGCTCTCTCGCAGCACCCGGATCCGCCGACGATCGACTCTGGGAGGCCACCCTGCCCCGTACTCGGGCCGGAAAGGGGTCCCGCCGCACCGCCGAAGAGCTGCTTGGCCGGGCTGAATCCGCCGCAGCGGGCCGCGGTGCTCCACGCGGGCGGCCCGGTGCTGGTCGTGGCGGGCGCCGGCTCCGGCAAGACCCGGGTGCTCACCCGTCGGATCGCCTACCTGGTGGGGGAGCGGAAGGTGCATCCCGGTTCGATCCTGGCGATCACCTTCACCAACAAGGCCGCGGCCGAGATGCGGCACCGCGTCACCGATCTGGTCGGCAACCGGGCGCGGCTGATGTGGGTGTCCACGTTCCACTCCGCCTGCGTCCGGATCCTCCGGTCGGAGATCGGCCGGTTCAACATCGCCCGGACGTTCTCCATCTACGACGACGCCGACTCCAAGCGGCTGATGCAGCTGGTGGCGCACGACCTGAACCTGGATCCCAAGCGCTTCCCCGTACGGGCCATCATGAACTGGGTCTCCGTGTGCAAGAACGAGCTGGTGGACCACGAGGCGGCCCGGCAGCGGGCGAACACCGCCGTGGACGAGGCTCATGCGCAGGCCTACGTCGAGTACCAGCGCCGTCTGACCGCGGCCAACGCACTCGACTTCGACGATCTGATCATGACGACGGTGCATCTGCTGCAGGCGTTCCCGGACCTGCGTGAGCAGTACCGACGCCGGTTCCGGCACGTCCTGGTCGACGAGTACCAAGACACCAACCACGCGCAGTACGCACTGATCCGCGAACTGTGTTCGGCCGATGTCGAACCGGCGCCGGGTGAACTGGTGACGGACCCGCCCGAGTTGATGGTGGTGGGCGACTCCGACCAGTCGATCTACGCCTTCCGCGGCGCGACGATCCGGAACATCAACGACTTCGAGTCCGACTTCCCGGGCGCGACGACGATCATGTTGGAGCAGAACTACCGGTCGACCCAGACGATCCTCAACGCCGCGAACGCCGTCATCAAGCAGAACGAGACCCGGTTGCCCAAGCGGCTGTGGTCCGACGCCGGTGACGGCGAGCGGATGGTCGGGTATGTGGCCGACACCGAGCACGACGAGGCGCAGTTCGTGGCCTCGGAGATCGACCGGTTGAGCGACGCCGGGGCCAGCCGCTACGGCGACGTGGCTGTCTTCTACCGCACCAACGCCCAGTCGCGGGCGTTCGAGGAGGTGTTCATTCGGGTCGGTCTGCCGTACAAGGTGGTCGGCGGGGTGCGCTTCTACGAGCGTCGGGAGATCCGGGACGCGATCGCCTATCTGCGGGCCATCGCCAATCGCACCGACGATGTCTCCGTACGCCGGATCCTCAACGTCCCCAAGCGCGGGATCGGTGATCGCGCGGAGGGTGCCGTCGCGGAGTTGGCGGCGCGGGAGCGGATCAGTTTCGGTGAGGCGCTGCGCCGGGTCAACGAGATCCGCGGTCTGGCCAGCCGATCAGCGAGACTGCTGACGGATTTCACCGAATTCCTGGACGCGCACGAGGCGATGGTGGCCGAGGGTGTTCCGGCGGACCAGATCCTGACCAGCGTGCTGGAGCGGTCCGGCTACCTCGCGACCCTGCAGGCCTCGGAGGACCCCCAGGACCAGACGCGGCTGGAGAACCTGGTCGAGTTGGTGGCGGTGGCGCGCGAGTTCGTGTCCGGGGCGCTGCCCGGCGAGGCACCCGCCCTCGGCGACCAGGTCCCGGAGGAACTGATCGGCTGGGACCCCGCAAACGGGCGTCCTGCTTGGGCCCGCTGTCGCCAGGAGCGGCGCGCCGGCGATCGACCTGGATCTCGACACCGATCCGGAGTTCGATCTCGGCTGCGGGTGCACCCGAGCCCGATCCGTCGCTCGGGGCCTTTCTGGAGCGGGTGGCGCTGGTCGCCGACTCCGACCAGATCCCGACCCAGGGCGCGGAGGACGCCGGGGTGGTCACGCTGATGACGCTGCACACGGCCAAGGGATTGGAGTTCGACACCGTCTTCCTGACCGGGTTCGAGGATGGCGTCTTCCCGCACCAACGGGCCCTGTCCGATCCGGGCGAGCTCGAGGAGGAGCGTCGGCTGGCGTACGTGGGCATCACCCGAGCCCGCCAGCGGCTCTACCTGAGTCGAGCCGTGGTCCGCTCCGCTTGGGGGGCGCCGCAGCACAATCCGCCGAGCCGGTTCCTGGACGAGATCCCCGACCACCTCATCGACTGGCGGCGGCTGGCCAGCGCGGTCACCAGCTGGCGCAACACCTCAGCCACCAGTCGCTCGGGGTCGGGTTGGCGGGGCGACGGCGGCGTATGGCACCTCCACCGGCGGTCGTACCCTCGGTTTCGGCACCCGCACGAAGCAGCGCGAGATCCCGGTTCTGAACGCCGGCGACAAGGTCCTGCACACCACCTTCGGCATGGGCACGGTGGTCGCTACTTCGGGTGCCGGCGACGACGCCAAGGCCGATGTCGACTTCGGCTCCGCCGGGCTCAAGCGGCTGTCCCTGCGTCACGCGCCCCTCGAATTGCTCTAGCTCGCGCGGCCGCGCTGATACCCGCTGGGGTCGTCCTCGCAGGCAAAACGGAAAGACGTGTTTCGCCCAGTCGTCCTCCGTCCACCGGCGCGCGGCCTCTGACGCTCGCTAGAGCTAGTCCAGCCCGAGGTCGTGGAGCCACCCGGACGGGTTGACGGCCTCGTAGACGTCGCCCGGCGTCACGCCCTCGGGATAGACCTCGAAGTGCAGATGTGGTCCGAAGGCACGTCCGGTCTGGCCGACCCGGCCCACCACGTCGCCGGCGTTGACCCGCTGTCCGTCGGAGACCTCGGTGCTGGACAGGTGGGCGTACAGCGAACTGGTTCCGTCGGAGTGCCGGATGGTGACGTACGTGCCGGCCCACCCGCTCGCCTGGCCGCTGCCGGACGTGGTGACCTTGCCGGCCCGTGGAGCGCGCACCTTGGTGCCGGAGCCGGCGGAGTAGTCGATGCCCGTGTGGTAGCGGGCCCACGCTCCGGTGGCACCGAAGCCTGCGGCCGTACGACCTCCGGCCACCGGCAGGACCGGGTGACCGTCACCGAGCAGCGCCTTGCGCCGGGCACGTTCCGCGGCGCGCTCGGCCGCCTGCTTCTTGGCCAGCGCGGCGGCACGCTTCTTGGCGGCCGCGGCCTGGACCTGGAGCGCCTTCGCCCTGGCCTGTACCGCGGTGGCGGTGCCGGTGGGTCGGCGGCTCAGGGCGGGACGGCCCGCGTCGCGACTTGCTCGCTCGGCGCTGGCACCCGTCGATCCGGCGCTCGGGCGGGCGGCGGACTCGGCGCCCCGCGCGAAGGCGGCGGGCTGCTTCACACCGGGCACGATCGAAATCTCGACCTTCGGAGCGGTCGGGGTCACGGTCAGCGGCCTCTCGGCCCGACCCGTCAGGACCACGGAGCTGGCGGTGCCGACGCCGAGTACGGACACCGCGAGAACGGCTACTCCGGCGCGCAGCCAACGACGACTGTGCAGCGGTCGGTCGAGCTGGGCTCGCCGAGCCAGCTTCCGCTGATCGGGCGCCTCGGAAGACGCCGGCCGCTTCAGGGCAGGCAGGAACAGAGGTCGTGGCATGGGGGGATGGCGCTTTCGCTCGACTACAGGGGATTGGTCTCAACTTCGAGGCCGTACCCCCGGTACGAACACCGGGCAGCCAGAAGCCCGCCAGTCAAAGCTGAGCGGTGGACTCGATCTCGACCATAACGGATTGGTAACAGCGTTCCCAAACCATAGGGGTCAAATGTGATCAGTCACACAGGCCGTCAACGGTCGCAAAATGGCCACGACCGGGTAAGTGAAATCGCTCGTCAGTTGGTGTCGACGCCCCGCGCCCGCAGCCACGGAATCGGGTTGATGGCGGAGTACACGTCCCCGGGCTGAACCCCCGGTGGATAGATCTCGAAGTGCAGGTGCGCGCCGAAGGATCGGCCCGTCGAACCGACATGACCAATGACCTGGCCGGCCTGACACGGACTGTCCGGCGGACACGGCCATGGACTGCATGTGCGACGACATGCTGGTGTAACCACCGGCGTGCCGTACCGCCACATGGTTGCCGGCCCAGTTGCCCTTGTTGCCGGCGTAGACGACCACTCCAGAGGTGACGGCGCGGATCGGAGTTCCGAATCCGGCCCGGAAGTCCAACCCGGTGTGATACCGAGCCCAGGCGCCGGTGGCCCCGAAGCTCGCCCCCACGATCGCGCCGGGGACGGGGGATCGCGCACCTCCACCAGATCCGCCGCCGGAACCGCCGGACGAACCGCCGCCGGAGTTGTTGCTGGAGTTGTTGCTGGAGTTGTTGTTGCTGCTGGAGTTGTTGTTCTGGGAGTCGCGTTCGGAGCTGTCGGCCGAAGAGTCCGAGGATTCGTTGCTGCTCGACCTCTCCCGGGCTGCTTTCTCCCTTGCCTCACGTTCCTTGCGGGCCTTCTCGGCCAGCTCGCGCTGAACCTCAGCCGTCACGCGCACCTGAATCGCTCTTCGGGTCCGTTCCCGAGCCGCCTTCACGGCGGCGACGCGCCGCGCCCGATCGGCCGCCGCCAACTCCTGCCTCCGCGCGTTGTTACCCCGCTCGACGGCTTCGCGGGATATCCCCTCCGCGGACTCGGTCAGGTCCTCGGAGCGCTGTGCGGCCCGCTCTTCGACGATGGCGGTCCGGACGGAGTCGCGGGATGCCTCCTCGCCCTCAGCAGTCCGCCGGGAGAATGCGTCCAGCGCGGGCGAGGCGTCGGTGGCCGCGTCGCTCTTCGGCCTGGCCGTCTGGCCGGGCAGGGTCGATCCGCTGGCCTGGAGGACGCCACCGGTGACCGTGGTCCGCGGTGCGTCGACGGTGGTGGTCTCGGCCCGGGTCGTCAACGAGACGGAGGCGGCGACGGCGAGTCCGAGTCCGGAGATGGCCAGAGCCGCGATGCCGTGGGAAAGCCAGCCTCGCCGATCCTCGGGCTCGAGGTCGGAGATCAACGTCCTGGGCGTGCGCCTGGACGGCTGCGATGCCACGTACTTTCTCCTCTTCCGCTTCCTTGATGGCTAGGTCAGGCCGCTTCGGCGACCGCGACTGTTGCCCCGAAGGAGGGGGAAGGCCCCCCGAGATGCAACTCGTCCATCTGTGCGCCGACCAAGAGATCGCGTCAACGCTTCGAGAAAGATAACGGATCGATAACCAAAACCAAAAAACCCCGTCCACGGTGGGTGCTCGCGATCGGCGATCTCAGGACGGTGGAGGCACCCGAGGGTCCCTCCGCTACGAGCTGGGAGGCCCTCCGGAGGGCGGATCCGGATCGAGTTCTTTCAAAGCGGACGCTATCTGAAAAGCGATGTCTCGGTTGTTGGGCAGAGAGAAATGACCCAACGCCGCGGATGGCCACATTGCGGACGTCGAGGTCTCGATGGTCGATCCGCGCGTTGCGACTGGGCACGATCAGCTGGTCGAGGTCACTGTAGAAGGCGACGAAGCGGGTCGTGCAGTCCGAAGAATGTTCGGCCAACTCCGAGATGAGATCCGAGTCTGGCCTCAATTGCCGAACCAGCGGCAGCAGCTGACCGACGCGGGCCAACTCGGTCCCCTGGTGCGGGGTCCCCAGCGTGATCAGCGTCCGGACCCGCTCGTGCCCGCCCATCCGCTGCACGTAGTACCGGGCGATCAAGCCGCCCAAGGAGTGGCCGACGACGTGGACGCGTTCGTAACCGGACTCGGCACTGAGCCGCTCGACCGCGGCGGCCAGGTCCTGGGCGGCCCGGCGTACGTCGGTGGTCAGCAGGCCGTAGTCGAACGACGACAGGTCGGAGAAGCCGCGGCGACGCAGGGCCCGCTCCAGCAGAGCGAAGATGGAGTGGTTGTCGATGATGCCGTGGACGAAGAGGATCGGGGTGGCCGCGGCGTCGACGGCGTAATGCACCAGTCCCCGCTGGTGGGGATTGAGGCCGCGGAGATCGTGCCGCCGCCCACGGCGGGTCACCGGCTCCGCCACCAGCCCGAGCGGGTACATCAGCAGATGAGCGGTGACCCAGCCCGCCTCCAGCACCACACCGGAAGCGATCCGCGGGACGTCACGCGTCAGCACCCGAGAGACACCCCCGATGCCGACGCTGAGCACGACCTGATGGTAACTCTGAGGCGGGTGGGCCGAGCGGAGGTTTGGATATGCTCGCTTCGTGCCGACAGATCGACCGCCGCTGCGGATCGTGGTGGCCAAGCCCGGCCTCGACGGGCACGATCGTGGTGCCAAAGTGGTGGCACGCGCGTTGCGGGACGCCGGCATGGAGGTCATCTACACGGGCCTGCATCAGACCCCGGATCAGATCGTGCAGACCGCATTGGCCGAGGACGCCGACGCGATCGGCTTGTCCGTGCTCTCCGGGGCCCACATGACCTTGTTCCGCAAGGTGGTCGATCTGCTCGCGGAGAACGAAGCGGACGACATCGTGGTGTTCGGCGGCGGGATCATCCCGGAGGCGGATCGCCGAGCCTTGGCCGAGATCGGGGTCTCGCAGGTCTTCACCCCGGGAGCGACCATGGCCGACATCGTGGACTGGGTCCGGAGCAACGTCCGCGGCCGGGCCCTGAGCTGACCTGCGGGGCCGGGGTCCGGTCCCGAGCACTAGGCTCGTTACCGTCTTGAACCGCCCCTCATTGCCGCGGGCCGACCGGCGCAGTACGAGCCGACGCTTCCGACGGCAGCGAGGTCGGACCACCGAGCCTGGAGGAACTGTGGATCTGTACGAGTACCAAGCGCGCGACATGTTCGAGGCACACGGAGTGCCCGTCCTGCGCGGGATCACTGCCACCACGCCCGAGGAAGCCCGGGCCGCCGCCGAACAGATCGGCACGCCCGTCGTGGTGGTCAAGGCGCAGGTGAAGACCGGTGGCCGCGGCAAGGCCGGCGGGGTCAAGATCGCGAAGTCACCCGAGGAGGCTGCCGACCGCGCGGCCGAGATTCTGGGCCTGGACATCAAGGGTCACGAGGTCAAGATCGTCATGGTGGCCGAAGGCGCCGACATCGCCGAGGAGTACTACTTCTCCCTGCTGCTCGATCGGGCCAACCGCCAGTACCTGGCGATGTGCTCCAAAGAAGGCGGCATGGACATCGAGACCCTGGCCGTCGAACGCCCCGAGGCGCTCGCTCGGATCCCGGTGGATCCGGTCGCCGGACTCGACGAGGCCAAGGCGATGGAGATCGTCGAGGCCGCCGGCTTCCCCGAGGCGGACCAGGCCGAGCTGGCCCGGGTGCTCCAGGTGCTGGGGAAGGTGTACCAGGACGAGGACGCGACCCTGGTCGAGGTCAATCCGCTGGTCAAGACCGGCGACGGCTCCTTCATCGCCCTGGACGGCAAGGTCACCCTCGACGGGAACGCCGACTTCCGGCATCCGGAGCACGAGGCGCTGGAGGACAAGTCGGCGGAGGATCCGCTGGAGGCTGCGGCCAAGGCCAAAGGGCCTCAACTACGTCAAACTCGACGGCAGCGTCGGGATCATCGGCAACGGCGCGGGCCTGGTGATGAGCACCCTGGACGTGGTGGCGTACGCAGGGGAGGAGTTTCCCGGCAGCCCGAAACCCGCGAACTTCCTCGACATCGGCGGCGGAGCCAGTGCCGAGGTGATGGCCAACGGGCTGGAGATCATCATCTCCGACGCGCAGGTGAAGAGCGTGTTCGTCAACGTCTTCGGCGGCATCACCGCCTGCGACGCGGTCGCGAACGGCATCGTCCAGGCGTTCGAGCTGCTGGCCAGCCGGGACGAACACGTCGACGTGCCGCTCGTCGTACGGCTGGACGGCAACAACGCCGAGGAGGGCCGGCGGATCCTCACCGAGGCGAATCTGACGGGACTGGAGCAGGTCGACACGATGGACGGCGCCGCCCGACGGGCCGCCGAACTCGCGGCGTCCGACGTCGCCCTGGCCGGCTCGACGGCCGCGAACTGAGAGGGGACCAACCATGGCCATTTTCCTGAACTCCGATTCTCGGGTCATCGTGCAGGGCATGACCGGATCCGAGGGTCGCAAGCACACCCAGCGGATGCTGGCCTCCGGCACCCAGATCGTCGGCGGCGTCACCCCCAAGAAGGGCGGGCAGGAGGTCGAGTTCGACTCGACCCGGGTGCCCGTCTTCGACTCCGTCGCGCGAGGCCGTCGAGGCGACCGGCGCGAACGTCACCGTGATCTTCGTGCCCGCGAAGTTCACCAAGGCGGCGGTGGTGGAGGCGATCGAGGCCGAGATCCCGCTCGCCGTCGTGATCACCGAGGGCGTCCCGGTCAAGGACACCGCCGAATTCTTCACCCTCACCCAGGGCTCGAAGACCCGGATGATCGGCCCGAACTGCCCGGGCTTGATCTCACCCGGGTCAGTCGAACGCCGGCATCATCCCGGCCGACATCACCAAGGCCGGCCGGATCGGTCTGGTGTCGAAGTCGGGCACGTTGACGTACCAGATGATGTACGAGTTGCGGGACATCGGCTTCTCCTCGGCGGTCGGGCATCGGCGGCGATCCGGTGATCGGCACGACGCACATCGACGCGCTGCAGGCGTTCCAGGACGACCCGGACACCGACGCGATCGTGATGATCGGCGAGATCGGCGGCGACGCCGAGGAGCGGGCGGCCGACTTCATCTCGGCCAACGTGACCAAGCCGGTGGTCGGCTACGTCGCCGGGTTCACGGCGCCCGAGGGCAAGACCATGGGCCACGCCGGCGCCATCGTCTCGGGCTCGTCGGGCACGGCGGCGGCCAAGAAGGAAGCGCTCGAGGCTGCCGGGGTCAAGGTCGGCAAGACGCCGAGCGAGACCGCCGAGCTGATGCGCCAGGTGATGACTCGCTCTGAGCCTCCTCTGATGCGGGTCTGACCTCGCGCGACGTCCGGCAACGATCTCGCCATGAACGACGCCATCCCGGTCGACGACCCCGTCCGGCGCTCGTCGCGCTCGGCCAGGTCCGTTGAGGGTCTCGGCGGCGAGGCAGCCGGCGCTGACCCGTCACATCTGCGGCGACACGCCGTCGAAACAGCCGAAGTGTGACGGGTCGCGCTATTTGACCTGGGTGGCGCGCTGCCCGGCGCGGGCGGTGACCTGGGCGAAGGCGGCCGCACTGAGATCCAGATTGTCCTGCGGGTTCAAGAAGGTGAAGATGACTTTGGGGCCGGCGGCGGCGATGCCGACCCGGAACGTGCGTGGTCGCGTCGACCTTCTGCACGACCGTCGTGGTCCAGCCCTCGATCGCGGTGTTCTGCGCGCCCTGCTCGGTGAACTTGTCGGGCTTCTCCACCGACGCGGTCAGCTGGCGCTTCGAGCAGTCGTTCCAGTCGTCGCGCACCTTCTCGGCAAGCTTCGTCGCGTCGGCGGGGCTCTTGAGGGTCAAGATGACCTCGTCGAGACCGAACTTGCTGGGGCTGTCCTGTAGCAGGTACGTGCGCCAGGACCGGGTCGACGGCCTCCTCCTTGGCCCAGTCCACGGTCTCGCAGCCGCTGCCCCTCAGAACGTCACTGTCGGGCGTCGCCGGCTTGTTACCGACCCAGCCCGTCGGCGGCGTGCCCACCGGTGGCAGGTCCGCCGTGGCCAGGAAGCCGGGTGCGTCCCCGCCGACCGGTGGCGGGGCGGGCCTGGTCTGGACCCGCTGGGCGCAGGTGCCGGCGGCGGTCTGGCACTGGGCGTTGACGACGTCGGCCGCGGCGAGGGCGACCTTGTCGACCCCGACCGCCTCCGCGGGCTGGGCCACATCGACGGCGTCCACGACGCGGCCGGTCCTGGTCAAGATCACGGTGCGGAACTCCGGGACGGTCGCTTCGGTGACCGTCAAGCGACCCCCCGAGCACTGGTCGCCGAGTCCGGTGACCAGCGCGCCGGAGTCGATGTAGGTGGCGGCCATCGTGCAGCCACCGAGCATCCGCGCTGCGACCGCGTAGGCCTGGGCCGCCTCCTCCGGGCTGGCGTACGCATCGGCCTGCTGGAGCACGGCCGGCGGATTCTTGCCCGTGCTGGTGAGCACGCGCAGCATGCTCTGCTGCGGAATGGGCTGTCCCTCCACCGGATCGCCACCCAGACAGGCCGGCTGCGGGGAGTTGGCCGACTGGCCCTTCTGGGTGAGCTGGACCTTCCAGGTCCGCTCGCTGTCGATCTTGGCGGCGGACTGCGGAGTGATCAGGGACGCATCGGTGAGGAGCGCGCTCGGCTCTGGCTCCGGTGGCGAGCTGCTGGTGCCCGTGGTGGGCCCACTGGAGGTGCCCGGAACGCTCGGCGCGACGCCGGGGGCCGCGGAGGGCCGGGTCAGGCTGAGGACGGTGTAGCCAATCGCCAGGCCCAGGATGACGACGCCGACCACGGCGCCGATCAGGAGTCCGATCCTGCTCCGCTGGCCGGGCGGAACCCGCTCGTCGTCGTCGAGGGCCTCTTCCTCGCTTCGCCGCATCCGTGATCCGGTCGCGGTCCTCGGCAGGATGGTGGTCGAATCCTCGTCCCGGGCACGCCGCTGGCCCGGGCGGGCGCCGCTCTTGGCTCGCGCCCGCGCCCGGCTGAGGATCTGGGTCTGCTCGCTCGTGGGCGGTGCGCCGTCGGCGGCACCCCGGATGCGTGTGTCGTCGTCTGCGCCGGAGGGCGCGGCTGGAGGTTGCGGCGGTCTCCGCGCTCGAGGACGGTGTGCCGGCCACCTCGTCGCGGTACAGCGGCTTGGGCGCATCCTCGTCGAACGCCGATCGCTCGGACGGCGACGCCGGGCTCGCGGTCGGCGTTTGGGGCGCCTCCGGCTCGGCGGGCTCTTCCGGATGCGCTCGCCGAGGACGGTAGGACCCCGGCTCGTTGTCGACCATCCTGCGGGTGCTCCTACGAATCGGGTATGCCCGGGGCAGCTCAGGCGGGCACAGACGGAAGAAGACTTTACCCGCTTCGGGCGTGTCTGCACGATGCGAGCGCCGTGGCCCCGGGAGCATGGGCAAGGCAATGGCTTCCCTGCTCTCACCCCGTCAGATTCGGTCTCGCCTGTCGTTGCGGGCCACCGAGCCCACCGCGGACCGCCCCGACGCCGACGGTCCAGGCGGTGACCTTCCGAGCTGGAGTTGGCTGCTGGCCGCGGCCGGCGGGGCGCTGGTCACGGCTCTGGCGGGCTGGGTGCTGGTCGCGGGCCTGAGTGTGGTCGGCTGGGTCACCTCCGAGCCGGGGACGCTCGGGAGACGCACTGGCCGCCGGAACGGAGCTGTGGCTGCTGGGCAACGGCGGCGGCGCACAGGTCGGCGGTCTGACCATCACGCTGGTGCCCTGGGGTTTCGTCTGCCTCATCGGGTTTCTGATCGTACGCTGCGCCGGATTCGCCGCTCGGCCACTGCCGCCCGGCAGCGGATCGGCCGTGCTCAGCGTCGCGGTGGTCATGACGGTGGCCTATCTCGCCCCGTTGATGGCCACCGCGCTGCTTCTCGGCCAGCCCTTTCAGGCCGTACGCGGAGCCGCCGTGATGAGCCCGCTCGTAGCGGCGGCGGCCGCCTGGGGTGCGGGCCGGGCCCTCGGACTACCGGCCCCTGGAGCGCTGGCCGGCCTGGTCGAGGTCGGTGCCCCGGGCCGTGCTCGCGGCCCAACTGGTGATGGTCGTGACCGGCGCCGGCGCCCTGGTCGCTTCGCCGCCGTCCAGCACCTCGGCCGCATCGAGCGCCTGGTCGCAGACTCTGGATGCCGGGCTGGCCGGCAACATCGCTCTCCTCGCCGCTGCAGCTGGCGTTCGCGCCCAACCTGATCATCTGGTCCGCCTCGTACACCCTCGGCGCCGGATTCAGTCTCGGTCCGACGCACTCTGGTGGCTCCGGCCGGCACCGAGCTCGGAGCTGTTGCCCGCCGTGCCGGTGTTCGGCGCGCTGCCCGGTGGAGGGCCCGGCCGGCGGCGACCAGCTGTGGTGGCTGGCCGGTGGGGTGCTCGCGGGTGCCGTGGCCGCGGCTCGTGGTGGTGCTGGGCCGACGGGCTGCGCGGTTCGACGAGACCAGCCTGGTCGGCGGTCTGGCCGGGGTGCTGTCCGGCGCGGTGTTCACCGGACTGGCCTGGCTCAGCAGCGGCGACCTCGGGGTCGCCCGGTTGGTCGACCTCGGTCCTCGGCTCCTGCCGTTGTTGGTGCTGGCGGTCACCACCATGGGCCTGGCGGGCATGGCGAGCGGCCTGGTTCTGGGTCTGGTCCGGCTGATCCGACGCCGGAGGCAGCTCGTCGGCGGCCGTGATCGGCCGGTTCCGGGTCGGCCGATCGAGGCCTGAGGCTCGAGTCGCCACGCCGAGCGGTCGGGGATCGGACCCAACAAGCTCGATGCCGTTCTGCTGGCGCCAGCGCCAGCACGTCGGTCCATGCTCGGATCGCCCATCGAGGCCAGGGCGGCGGCGGCCCGGGAGAAGTTCTCCATCGGCGCCCCGGGAGCATGGACGACGAAAGCGACCGCGTCGGCGGCGGATTCGTTGCGAACGGTGTGGGGCGTAGCCCCGGCCAGCGGGACGACGTCCCCGGCTCGGGCGGTGGCGCGCCGGATCTCGGGCTCGAGGCCGGTGTAAAAGGTGAACTCGCCATCGAGCACGTAGTAGACCTCGCCCGGATCGTGTCGGTGCATCATCGGCGGGCCTCCGCCGGGCGGCATCCGGACCTCGACCGCGAACAGCGCTCCGCCCGTGTCTGCGCAGCCGGCGAGCACGATGATCTCGTCGGTTCCCAGCTGGAGTCGCTCGTTCTTGCCATAATCGACAGGTAGCATGTCCATTTCACCAAGATAGACAGGTGGCTTGTCGAATGGCAAGAGGTCTACCGATACTGGCTGGTCAAGAGCGGCCGGCCAACACCGTGCTCCTGCTTCGGGAGGCGTTCATCGCCCTCAACAACCTCGTGGTCGCTCGGCTGGCGGATCGAGGGCACGGGGCGGTGCGTCCGGCTCACGGTGCGGTCTTCCAGTATCTCGACGACACGGGCACCACCGTGAGCGTGCTGGCCGAACGGGCTCAGATGACCAAGCAGGCCATGGCCGAGTTGGTGCGGCACCTCGAGGATCACGGATACGTAGCCCGAGTGCCCGATCCGGCCGACCGTCGCGCCAAACTGGTGCTGCCGACCGATCGCGGACTCGAGGTCTTCGCGATCGCCCAGGAGGGAGTGCCCGAGATCGAGGCCCGGATCAGCAGCCTGCTCGGCGCCGAAGGAGCCCGGGTGCTGCGGGAAGACCTGGAGGTCATCCGCCGCTCGGTCGGCTGAGATCGTGGCTCCGGGCTCGCCGATAGGGTGGTCGTCGTGCCGGACGCCTCTCTCTCGACGCCGGCGCCGACGACTCACCCCGCCCATCCATCGGTGGGCCCGCAGCGACTGGTGGTGTTGATCTCGGGCACGGGCACCCTGCTGCAGGCGCTGCTGGATGCGAGCGGCCGACGAGAAGTAGGCCGGATACGGAGCCGCGGTGGTCGCGGTCGGCTCCGATCGGGACGGCATCGCCGGCCTGGAGCGGGCGCGAGCCGCTGGGTCTGCCGGTCTTCGTGCACCCGCTCGAGGCGGTCGCGGATCGCTCGGCGTGGGATCGGCAGCTCGCGGACGCCGTGGGCGAGCATCGACCGGACCTGGTGATCTGCGCCGGCTTCATGCGGCTGCTCGGACCGGCCTTCCTCGAGCGCTTCGGCGGCCGGACGCTCAACACCCACCCTGCCCTGCTGCCTGCCTTCCCGGGCATGCACGGACCGCGCGACGCCCTGGCGTACGGGGTCAAGATCACCGGAGCGACCGTGATCATGGTCGACGCCGGAGTCGACACCGGGGTGATCATCGACCAGGTGCGCCGTGCCGGTCATCGACTCCGACACCGTCGAGGTCCTGCACGAGCGGATCAAGGTCGCCGAGCGGGAGCTCCTGGTCGCGACCGTCCACCGGCTGGCCACGCAGTCGTGGCGGGTCACCGACCGAAAGGTGCGCTGGGAACCATGACGGAAGCAGGTGCGGAGCCCATGACCGAACCTATGACGGACCCACTCGTGGCTGATCCCGGTCGGCGGCGGATCCGGCGGGCGCTGGTCTCGGTGTACGACAAGAGCGATCTCACCCAGATCGGCGCGCTGCTGGTCGACGCCGGGGTCGAACTGGTCTCGACCGGATCGACCGCGCGCACCCTGGTCGAGGCCGGACTGCCGGTGACGCCGGTCGAGCAGGTGACCGGCTTCCCCGAGTGCCTGGACGGCCGGGTCAAGACCCTGCATCCCCACATCCACGCCGGTCTGCTCGCCGACCTCCGGCTGGACTCGCACGTGGCGCAGCTGAGTGAGCTGGGCATCGCCCCGTTCGAGTTGCTGATCAGCAATCTCTACCCGTTCCGCGACACGGTGGCCTCCGGGGCCAGCCCTGACGAATGCGTCGAGCAGATCGACATCGGCGGGCCGGCGATGGTGCGGGCTGCGGCCAAGAACCACGCCAGCGTCGCGGTGATCACCTCACCCGAGCAGTACCCGACGCTGCGCGAGGCGCTCGGCTCCGGCGGCTTCACCCTGGCGCGAGCGGCAGGGGTTGGCCGCGACCGCCTTCGCCCACACCGCCAGCTACGACGTGGCCGTCGCCTCCTGGATGGGCCAGGAGTTGACCGACTCGGGCGCGGGCACCGGTCTTCCGGTCTGGGCCGGGGCGACCTGGTCGCGGGCGGCGGTGCTGCGTTACGGGGAGAACCCGCACCAGCGGGCGGCGCTGTATCGGGACCTGGATCGCGACCAGCAGTCAGGTGGTCTGGCCGGCGCGCGGCAACTCCACGGCAAGGAGATGTCGTACAACAACTACGTCGACGCGGACGCCGCCCGGCGGACGGCCTACGACTTCGACGCGCCGGCGGTGGCGATCATCAAGCACGCCAACCCGTGCGGGATCGCGATCGGGGCGGACATCGCGGAGGCGCACCGGCGGGCGCACGCCTGCGATCCGGTGTCGGCCTTCGGCGGGGTCATCGCCGCCAACCTCCCGGTGAGCGCAGCCATGGCGCGGTCAGATCGGCGAGGTCTTCACCGAAGTCGTGGTCGCCCCCGGCTTCGAGGAGGGCGCCGTGGCGATCCTCGCGGCCAAGAAGAACATCCGGCTGCTCGAGGTGGAGCCGCCGGACTCCCGCGCCGGACTGGAGATGCGAGCCGTCGACGGGGGGATCCTGGTCCAGTCCCGCGACGTGGTGGGACGCCGACCACGATCGGGCCGCGCACTGGAAGCTGGTCGCCGGTGAACCGGCTGGGGCGGAGCAGCTGGCCGACCTCGAGTTCGCCTGGGCGGCGGTACGGGCGGTCAAGTCGAACGCCATCCTGCTCGCCCGGGACGGGGCCTCGGTCGGGGTCGGCATGGGCCAGGTGAACCGGGTCGACTCGTGCCGGCTCGCGGTGTCGCGGGCGGGTGAGCGGGCGGCCGGGTCGGTGGCCGCCTCGGACGCGTTCTTCCCGTTCGCCGACGGGCCCGAGCTGTTGATCGACGCCGGCATAGCGGCGATCGTGCAGCCGGGCGGTTCGGTCCGCGACCACGAGGTGATCGAGGCGGCCGCGCAGGCGGGCGTCACCATGTACCTGACCGGTGCCCGGCACTTCTACCACTGAGTTGTCCGCTGCGCTAACGACGCTCGCCGGGTCCCGCCACGGAACCGTTCCTCACTCAGGAAGGCATAACCATGACCGCAAAACTGCTCGACGGCAAGGCGCTCGCGGCCCAGATCAAGGCCGATCTCACGGAGCGGGTCCAGGTGCTGGCCGCGGCCGGGATCACCCCGGGCCTGGGGACCGTCCTGGTCGGCGACGATCCCGGCAGCCGGTCGTACGTGGCGGGCAAGCACCGCGACTGCCAGCAGGTCGGGATCGCCTCCGATCCAGGTCGAGCTGCCGGCCGCCACGTCACCGGACGAGCTGAAGGCCAAGATCGACGAGCTGAACGCGGACCCGGCCTGCACCGGCTTCCTGGTGCAGATCCCGCTGCCCGGAGCGCTCGACGACGGCTGGGCGTTGGGCCTGGTCGACCCGGCCAAGGACGCGGACGGCCTGCACCCGATGAATCTCGGCCGGCTGGTGCTGGGGGAGCCGGGCCCGCTGCCCTGCACCCCCCGGGGACTGGTCGAACTGCTGCGTCGCAACGGGATCGACCTGGCCGGACAGGTGGTGTGCGTCATCGGACGCGGCACCACGGTCGGCCGCCCGCTCGGTCTGCTGCTCAGCCGGAAGAGCGAGAATGCGACGGTGATCTTGTGCCACACCGGGACCGTCGACGTGGCGGCCCACACCCGGCAGGCCGACGTGATCGTCGCGGCGGCCGGTCGGCCGGGTCTGGTCACCGCCGACATGGTCAAGCCCGGCGCGGTCTGCGTCGACGTCGGCATCACCCGCACGGCCGACGGCCTGGTCGGAGACCTGGACTCCAGCGTGCACGAGGTGGCCTCGTACGTGGCCCCGGTGCCCGGCGGGGTGGGGCCGATGACCCGGGCGATGCTGTTGACGAACGTGGTCGAGCGCGCCGAGGCGCTGTTGCGCGGGAGAGCGCAAGGGACGGTGCGGGAGTGACGGAACCTCCGACCTCCCCGGCCGCCCTTCCCCCTACCCCGGCACCCACCCCGCGGACGGGCCGCTGGTGGCCGGTGCTCGTCGTCTGTGCCGGCGTCGTTGCTCGGATTGGTCATCAGTGTCGTCGGCCCGGACAGCTGGCGGTTGGGCGGACTGGTGATCGGCTGCGCCCTGCTCGTGGGTGCGGCGATCCGGATCGTGCTGCCGGCCCGGGAGGTCGGGCTGCTGCAGGTGCGGGGCCGGGGCTTCGACATCGCGGCGCTGACGATCGGCGGGGTCGCGATCATCGCCCTGGCCATCGCCATCCCGCCTGGCCGCTGAGCCCTGCCGAACGAGAGGACCTGCGATGGACGCGCCCCTGGAACTGGGCATCGACACGTTCGGCGACATCACGGTCGGGCCGGACGGGGGCCGGCTGAGCCACAGCGAGGTGCTCCGCAACCTGGTCGAGCAGGCGGTGCTGGCCGATCGGGTGGGACTGTCCTTCATCGGTGTCGGGGAGCATCACCGCGAGGACTTCGCGGTGTCCGCGCCGGACGTGGTGCTGGCGGCCATCGCCGGCCGGACGGAGCAGATCCGGCTCGGATCAGCGGTGACGGTGCTCAGCTCCGACGACCCGGTCCGCGTCTACCAACGATTCGCCACCCTCGACGGTCTCTCCGGCGGTCGGGCCGAAGTGATCCTGGGACGCGGCTCGTTCACCGAGTCCTTCCCGCTGTTCGGCTATCAGCTCGCCGACTACGAGGACCTGTTCGCCGAGAAGCTCGACCTGTTCGTGGCGCTCCGCGGGCAGGGACCGGTGACCTGGAGCGGCCGGACCCGGGCCGGACTCGACCAGCAGATGGTCTACCCGCCCGTCGCGCAGCCGCCGCTGAAGACCTGGGTGGGGGTCGGCGGCAGTCCTCAGTCGGTGATCAGAACCGCCCGCTACGGGCTGCCGATGATGTTGGCCATCATCGGTGGGCAGCCGATGGCGTTCGCCCCGTACGTACAGCTGTTCCACGAGGCGCTGACGCAGCTGGAGCTGCCCGCTCAACCGATCGGCGTGCACTCACCCGGGTATGTCGCCGCCAGCGACGAGCAGGCGTTGCACGAGCTGTGGCCGCACTACTCGGTGATGATGACGAGGATCGGCCGCGAACGGGGTTGGCCGCCGCTGACCCGGGATCAGTTCGAGGTGCAGGCGGGCCCCGACGGGTCGCTGTTCGTCGGCTCACCGGAAACGGTGGCGGCCAAGATCGCGACGGTCGCCCGCGGCCTCGGCCTGGCCCGGTTCGATCTCAAATACAGTCACGGCACGTTGCCGCACGAGCAACTGATGAGCTGTATCGAGCTGTACGGGACGCAGGTCGCACCCCGGGTGCAGACGCTATTGGCGCGGACCTAGCGCGCGCTGCTCATGGCAGCCACCGTCACGATGATCGTGAAGATGATGAAGAACACGAGGCCGACGATCCCGATGATCGTGAACACCATGCCGAGGATGCGCCCGATGTTGATGTTCTGCTCGTTGCTGTACTGCTGACCCGAGGCCCGGATCTCCTTCATCGCCTTGCTGCCGAGGTACCAGGCGAAGGGGGCAGCGAGGGTGAAGAAGATGCCGACGATGCCGAGCACGAGCACAGTGGTGCCTTGCGGGTGCTCCTGCGCAGCCATCGGATAGGTCTGCCCGTACGGCATCGGGTGCGGCGGGCTGGTTCGGAGCGCCCGGCTGCGACGGTGGCGGCGCATACGGATCGTTCGGCTGCGACGGCGGCGGCGAATACGGATCGGTCATGGTCGTTCCTCGTCCCTCCGGCCCTCGACGGAATGTCTGCAGGTGCTCCCAGCAGACTATCGGTCCGAGGTCAATTGGAGAATGCTCCGGCGGCGACTCCGATGATCACGAATACGACAGCCAGCGCGAGCAGCACGACCGAAATGATGCCCAGCACCCAGCCGGCGGTGGCCAGGCCACGGCCGCTGTACTGGCCGGGGGCGGCGTCGATCTCCTTCCGCACCCGTCCACCGATCACCAGGCCGCCGATACCGACCGGCGTGCAGACCACCAACCCGACCAGGCCCAGGACGAAAGCCGTCACGGCCTGCGGGTGGTTGGGCGGTGGGCCATACGCCGCGTACCCGGGATAGGCACCCTGGTAGGGGGTCGTCTCGTACGGGTTGCTGCCATAAGCGCCGGGGGCCGGTGTTTCCGGATAGCTCTGGGGCGTATCGGCCGACGGATAGCCGGAGGAGGATCCATAGCCCGGCATGGACTGCGGATCGTACGGCTGATACGGCGGCTGGTAGGGCTGCTGGTACGGCTGCTGGTAGGACTGATCGGGCGGCAGCGGGCGCGTCGGCTCCGGCCGGGCGGCGGGTAGCCCGGCCAGTCCGGAGCCGAGGATGCCGACGAAGGTCCCGCGGCGGTCGAGCCCGAGTCGGGGCTCGGGCGCTCCCAACCGGTCGGCTGCCCCGAAGAGGGATCGTTCCCCGAGTCGGGGTCCGGTTTGCGGGGGTCGGTCGGATCGGATCCGCTGTCAGTCATGGTTCTAGTCTGAGCCATCGCGGGTGCGCCGGGCGCGATTGCCCGATCACCGTGTCGTCAGCTACTTGTCCCCTCAGCGTGACGGCAGGATCTCGAGAGCCGTCCCGTAGTCGGGAACCTTCGGACCTCGGGTGAGGAGCCAGGCCAACGCGTCCCGGGGCCGCTCGTCGGCCTCCTGGCACCGGAGCGCGATCGCCCCACTGATCTGCGGGGTGGCGAACGAAGTACCTGACCAGACGGCCCACGGGTCCTCTCCGGTGAACACGTCGGGAGCGTGGCGATCGATCTCCTTGGTCTCCCGGCCGCGGACGAAGGGGGCCAGCACGCACTCCGCCGTCGTCGAACAGGTGATCCAGAACCCCCGCGAGGAGAAGTCGGCCGGCTCCAGGTCCACCGACAGGCCGGCCACCGCGACCACCGGGACACGAAGCTGAGGCATGCCACTGAAGGCGGCCGGAAACACCGGACGCGAGCTGGCGTTGTTTCCCGCCGCAGCGACGACGACGACGTCGCGCTCAGGATCGGCGGCGAGCCGCTCGCCGATGATCTCCAGGGCCACCATCGTGGCCACCGGAGGCTGGTCGTGCGGCATCTCGGTGCCGAGTGAGAGATTGATGATGTCGGCGCCGGCGTCGAAGGCCTGCAGCATCGCGATGGCCACGTCGACGTCAAACCCGATGCCGTCCTGGCCGATCGCCCGCCGGACGAGCACGGTGGCGGCCGGCGCAACCTGCCGCACCACTCCCGAGACGAAAGTGCCGTGACCGGCGCAGTAGTCGAATTCGCCCAGCCCGTCCTCCTTGGCCGGTTTCACCTCGTACAGCGGGTCGATGTCGGCCGCGGCGGGGGTGATCCCGTCCAGCCAGCGGTCACTGCGCGGCTGAGTGCTGAAGCCGGTGTCGATCACGGCGACCGTGATCTCGCGCTTCGGCGGATCCTCGCGTCGCGGGCGCTTGGGCTTCCGGCGCCTCGTGGGCTCGGGCCCCGTCTCCCGCGGATCACCCTTGGTCACATAACCCAGCGGCTCGACCTGATTCATCGAGGCTTGGTAGCCGGCCAAGCGCAGCTCCTCGACCGCGAGGGCCAATTCGCCGGTGGTCAGCTTGGGGTTGGACAGCAGCGTGACGCGCCCCTGCAGCTGCTTCACTTCCTTCCCGATGAGGTGGTAACCCTCCAAAAAGTCGCTCATCGGCGCCACCCGGTAATCATCGGAACGGCCGCCAAGATCGGCGGTGCGGACGACGATCTCGTCGAGGGTGAGGAGTGGCTGTCCGGTCTCGTCGATGACCTGCTTCAGGCGTGCCCCGGTCGACGTGAGCAGCCCTCCCGGCCTCCGGCGCCGTTGGATCAGTCTGGTGTTGACCGCCATGTGCTTCTTGCGCCGGCTGGGCCCGCTGCCGAACAGGCCTGATCGCTGCAACTCCGCTGCTGTGCGATCGGCCGGGCTCGGCAAGGGATAGTTGTCCCCGCCGATCGAGTTGAAGGGTCGTCCGGGTGAGACGTTGGGCATTGCGGTCCTCTCGATCGTGAAATCGGATGGGGGAATCGGGCGCCCGGTCAGGCGGCACCGTAGGCGTTGAACGCACACCAGTTGACGAATTCGCGATGATCATCGAGGTCCAGGTCCGCGCGAGCCGCGAACAGCCCCTCCCCGAGGGACTGTCCGGCGCGTACTCGCTGATGCAGCCCGCGCATCAGCGGCACCGAAGCGGCGTCGGGAACCAACACGATGCTGGCCACCAGACCGCAGGTGCCCCGAGCGAGCAGAGCGCTCACGAACCCCAGCACCTCGTTGCCTTCGTACGCCGTCTCGACCGCCGAATCGCAGGACGCCAGGACCATGCGGTACGGCGCGACGCCTCGGATGTCCATCTCATGCAAGGTGAGGAGCCCGTCCTGCAACTGCAGGCCGGAGAAGGCGGGGTTGTCCGCGCGCAGACGGCCGTGGCAGGCGATGTGGGCGACGTCTGCTGTCGCCAACGGAGGCAGCACCGCTTCGATCGTCGACACCGGAGGGAGAAGCACCGTCGGGGAGGCGTACAGATCACGCAGCAGAGTCACTTCCTCGACGGCACCGGGCAGGTCGCGGCCGGCCACGAGCAGCACCTCGTCGGTACCCCTCCGCGACTTGGACGTGCGTTCCCAGAACGAGGCCGCGGGCACGACGAAAACCGGCGCGCGGTGCAACGCTGACCACGGCACGCGCCGGAGGCTCGTCGTCGGGCTGACCACGACCGGTTGGTCGTCGGCCAGACCCAGGGGTCCGAGGAGCTGATCATGGAGGGTGGCGAGCGCGTGGTCCACACTCGCCCGGGCTGCGGCTGCCGCCGCCTGCGAGCGGGCGGGGCGGGTCAACCGACGCAAGCCGAACAGCAGCACATCGACGCATCGCCGGACCTCGGCCACCGCTCCGAGCGTCAGCACCCGCGTGCGGTACCGATCCATCACGACGGCGATCACCTGGTCGGCCAGGACGGCGTACTCGATCAAGACCCGATCGCCGAGTTGCCGCCGCAGGTCGGCCGTGCTCAGCGGCCGATGGGCCTCGCGCAGATCTCCGGAGCTGCTCCACGTGCGACGGCGGATCTCCTCCTCGATCTTGCGCTGCCGAGCCAGCTGGTCCCAGGAGTCGCCATCGCCCGCTCGCTGCGCCTCGACGATCTCCTCCTGCACGACCCGGAGTTCGGCGAGTTCCTCGTCGATGCCGGATTCGGCTGTCGGCTCGACGGCGACCAGGGCCGCGGCCCGGGTCCGTTCCAGCCAGGCCAGGACCTGGGCCGGACGCCCGTGCCGCATCAGGGTCTCCAGCCCAAGCCGGCCGAGTTCGGCGCCGTGACCGGACGCGCGGACCCGCAGCTCGAGCGAGGCGAACGCGGCCCGGTACCGGGCCAGATCATCCAGGCCGGCCCGACAGTGGCGCAGCCGGGTGCGGTCCGACTCGGCGGTGGCCAGGGAACGGGCCACATGAGCCTTCAGGCGGAGCAGGACGGGCGCAGAACGACCAAGCGCCGCGGCGCGGCGGAGGTTCTCCAGGGCCGGTTTGCGCCGACCCAACCCGAGTGCGATCCGCCCGGCGATCAGATGAGCATCGATCGCGTAGGAGGGCAACCGCAGCTGCTCGAGGGTTGCGGCTGCGCGCCGGACGGTTGTCAATGTGGCCGGCGAGGCGTCACCGGACCGGTACTGGACTTCCCCGATGATGACGTCAGCGCGGACCCGCCAGGGGATCCGACGTTGCCGGGCGAAGCGGTCATGGGCGCGCTGGGCGGCACGTTGAGCGGCTTCGCTCTCGCCCAACAGCGCGGCCAGCCGCGCCACCCGGAGCAGGCCTTCGCCGGTCATGAGATCGACGCCGTGGCGCTCGAGCTCTTCAGCTGCCTGCACGGCCATCGTGTAGGCCTCCGGTAACAATCGGAGGTCGGTCAGGGCATCGACGTACTCGAGGTAGTGCTCAGCGAGCGGTAGGCCGGCCACCGTGTGCAGCCGTGCCGCTTCGTCGAAACCCTCCAGTCCCTGGGTGAGCCGACCCGTCTGGGTGATGATCCAAGCTCGGGTGGAGGAGAGCACGGCGGTCTGATGCGGCCCCACCTCGGGGAACGAGGCCCCGAGTTCGACGAGCCGAAGCCCGTCATCCGGGTGACCGAGCTGGCACTGAATGATCGCGTAATTGTTGGCCGCTTTGCTCTTGATCACGGCCGGCGCGCTGGTGTCGTGGAGGATGCGCCGGTAGCTGATGCCCGCCCGGGACAGCTTGCCAAGACTCTGATAGAGCACCGCTTGTTGGAAGGCCAGCTCGGCGGCCCCCCGACTGGGACTCAGCTTGGCGGCCCCGTCGAGGTCACGCTGGGCCGGGATCAGCCGACCCAGTTCGTGGTTCACCGCCGCTCGGGTGAGCAGGACCTCGTGCAACTCGCCATCCAGGTGGTACCGACGAGCAAGGCGGACCGCTTCGTCGAGCAGATCCTTGGCTTGCCGGTTGTCCAGCCGAGACCGTTCGACCCAGGCCTGGGCACGCAGAGCCGGCACGAGTGCGGCCGGCATGTTCGCCGTCCGGGCCTGCGAGGCGATCAGGGCGGCCTCCGACCCGAAGCTCAGAGGATCGGCAACGACGTGAGCGTAGATGGCGCGGGCCCGTTCGATCAGATCGGGCCCATCCGGTTGCTGGGTGGCCGCGGTCACGGACCTCGTCGGCTCCCGAGGCGAGAGAACAGGCCGCGCGGCATCCGGACGATCCATCTGGCAACGCTTCCTGCGCCTCTGCGAACCGTGCGCGTCAGTAAACCCCTGATGAATTTCTGAGGCTATCGCAGTACGAGTCTTCCGGTGATCATGTTCGGCGGCGGATGCGGGACTCTTCGATCGCGGTCAGGCTGTGACGTTGATCCAGTCGGTGACCGCAGTCGACGTATCGCGGCTCAGTCGGAAGCGCAGGGGCCCGGAGCCCGGAGTGTGCAGAGTGAAGGACCCCAGTTCATCGGTGCGAACCGTGAGGCGTCGGCCGTCCGGCCGCTCGGCCACGACCTCGGTGGGTCCGGGTGGGCTGACCTGACCAACGACCCCGTCGTCGGAGAACTCGATCTCCAGCGAGAGGTCGTCCGACTCGAACGCCAGCGTCCTGGTCGCAGTCACCGTCGCCCGACTGGCGCTCTCTAATTTGTCCTCCCAAAGGGAGTCGAAGACCAGCGCGGCGAGTTCGTCGGTGATGGCGGAGAACGAGAAGGCGTCTTGACCGTTGGCGATCAGCTCGTCATGCCGGGGATGCCGGGTGCGGGCCAGGGCCTCCCCGAGGGCGGAGAGGAGCGCATCGTCGTTCGCCCGCAACGTGGCATCCAGCGGGGTCGTGTCCATGGCATTCACCTCCTTGTCCTCGTTGATTCGGCCATCGTGTTCGGTCATCGCGATCGGTTTCTTCCTGTGGTTCTAGCCGGGGGTTTCGGCGGACAAGAGAGCGGCCAGCGACGGACTGCGTCGAAGCCGTTGCAGTGCGCGGGCCCGGGTGGGTCCGATCGCGCCGACGGGGATTCCCAGCCGGTCGCTGATGTCGGTGTAGCTGACCGGTGGGTCCTGCAGCAGCAGGGTCAACAACTCCCGATGCCGCGGGTTGAGTTCGGCGAACGCGACCAACAGAGCCTCGTGCCGTTCGTCTCGCATCAAGTCGTCGTCGATGTCGTGCTGTTCAACGGCCGGCCCTCGGCTGCGAGGCGGATCGAGCAACGGATCGAACGAAGCCGTCCGCTGCCGGATCCGCAGCACCCGAAGGCACTCGTTCCGGGTAGTGGTGACTATCCATCCCGGCAGCGCGGCCGGTTCGCGCAGGGAGGACAGATGCTGGATAAGACGCAGCCACAGGGTCTGTGATACATCCGCCGCATCCTGCTCACTCATCCGGTAGCGCGCGGCGACCGACATGACGAGCGGATTGAAGCGAACGACCAGTTCGTCCCAAGCGGCCTTCTCGCCCTGGACTGCGGCGTGCACCAACTCAGCGATGGTGTATTCGGAGGTCTCCACCACTGCGCAAGCGTCTCCCAACCGGTATGGGAACTGCAGTAGCTGTAGGGGTGGCATTTGCTACTTCAGATCCCCGAAATGGTCCCGTGATACCTCGTTGCCGGTCATGTCCCGGTGAAACGGATCGTAGTGGGTTGCGAATCGTCCGGCTCGCGTACACTCCGCGCCTCGAGACTCTGCGCTGACGACGCTCGCCGGGGTGTCAGGTGATCAGACCGAGGGAGCGGACGGCCTCGCGCTCCTCGTCGAGTTCGGCGGTGCTGGCGTCGATCTTGCCCCGCGAGAAGTCGTCGATCTCCAGGCCCTGGACGATCTCGTACGCCCGGTCGGTGGTCGTGCAGGGGAAGGAGGAGATGAGTCCCTCCGGCACCCCGTAGGAGCCGTCGGACGGCACCGACATCGAGACCCAGTCGCCCCCGGGGGTGCCGAGCACCCAGTCGCGCATGTGGTCGACGGTGGCGTTGGCGGCACTGGCCGCCGAGCTTGCGCCGCGGGCTTCGATGATGGCAGCGCCGCGCTGCTGCACGGTGGGCAGGAAGGTGCTCTCGATCCAGGCCTGGTCGTCGATCAGCTCGGCGGCGTTGCGGCCCTTCACCTCCGCGTGGAAGAGATCCGGGTACTGGGTGGCGGAGTGGTTGCCCCAGATCGTCATCTTCTTGATGTCGTTCACGCTGGTGTCCGTCTTGGCCGCGACCTGGGCGAGGGCGCGGTTGTGGTCGAGCCGGGTCAAGGCGTTGAAGCGTTCAGCTGGAATGTCGGGGGCGTTGCTCTTGGTGATCAGGGCGTTCGTGTTGGCCGGGTTGCCGGTGATCAGTACGAGCACGTCGTCTGCGGCATGATCGTTCAGCGCCCGGCCCTGTGGTTTGAAGATCGCCCCGTTGGCCTCCAGCAGGTCACCCCGCTCCATGCCCTTGCTCCGGGGACGGGCTCCGACCAGCAGCGCCAGATTGACGCCGTCGAACACCATGTTCGGATCGTCGCCGATCTCGACTCCGCTGAGCAGCGGGAACGCGCAGTCGTCGAGCTCCATCACCACACCCTCGAGGCCCTTCAGGGCCGGCGTGATCTCCAGCAGGCGGAGCTCGATCGGGATGTCCGGTCCGAGCAGCGACCCACTGGCGATCCGGAACAACAAGCTGTAGCCGATCTGACCTGCGGCTCCGGTGACGGCGACCTTCACGGGTGTGCTCACTGCTGTTCTCCTCCGACGCTGGACGGATCTCAGGAATCCCCTTCGTACGCTGACGCTAGCAAGCGTGCACCGGGGAGGCTGGAGTGGTCGATGTCGTATCGCCCGACGAGGCGGTGACCGCTGTACGGCGCGCACTCGGTGCTGCGCTCGATCAAGCAGACGGAACTCGGTGGATCGGCATCGACGGCTTCGGGGCCTCGGGCAAGACGACCCTGGCCGCCCGGATCGCGGCGGCCCTACCGACGGCGATTCTCGTGCACATCGACGACTTCGCCCGTCCGGATGTGCGGGGGTGGGAGCGGGACCGGTTCGTGAGCCAAGTCCTCCAGCCGCTGCTGGCCGGTCGTCCAGCTCGCTATCAGCGCTGGGATTGGGGCAGTAACTCCGGTGCTGAGTGGCACGAGGTGCCGGTCGGGGTACCGGTGGTGGTCGAGGGCGTGTCGTCCACCGACGTCCGCCTCGGGGTGCCGTGGGACGTCACGCTGTGGGTCGACGCCCCGTACGAGATCCGGCTGGCCCGGGCGCGGCAACGGGACGGACCGGACCTGCTGGACCGTTGGCTGACCGACTGGATGCCGAGTGAAGAGGCGTACGCCCGGGAGCAGCGACCGCAGGAGCGCGTCGACCTGATCGTGGTGGGCTCCGCGCCCTGAGCCCTCCGGGCCGGCCCCAGCTGCTCGAGTTGGACGTTCCTGCTCTAGCTGCAACTCGAGCAGGAGCGTGGATCCCGAGCAGCTAGCCGCGTACGACATTCGACCCATCACCCGCTGGCGAAGATGGGTACTCGGCCCGACGCGGGAGGGTGTCACGCGTACCTAGCGTCGTGATCATGACGATCGGGGCGCTGGCGGTGATCGCGGGGACGGTGTCCACCGCGATCTTCGCCGCGAGCACGCTCCCAATGTTGATCAAGGCCGCACGAACCCGGGACCTCGCGTCCTACAGCCGGGTCAACATCGTGCTGGCCAATCTGGGCAACGCCGTGCACAGCGTGTACGTGCTTCAGCTGCCTGCGGGCCCGATCTGGGCTTTGCACGCCTTCTACGTCATCACGTCGGGCCTGATGCTGCTCTGGCATCTGCGCTACGCCAAGGCGCCCCGGGTCCTCGATCTGACCGATCCCATCAGGAGAGCACCATGACCGAACACATCGAGACCGTGATCATCGGCGCCGGCCAGGCCGGCCTGGCGACCGCCTACCACCTGCAGCGCTGCGGCCGAGCGTGTGCGATCCTCGACGGGAACGCCCGGGTGGGGGACAACTGGCGTACCCATTGGGACTCTCTCCGCCTCTACAGCCCGACCGGTTCCGACGGCCTCCCGGGGATGAGGTTCCCCGGCCCGAAGTGGTCGTACCCGACCAAGGACCAGGTCGCCGACTACCTGGAGGCCTACGCCGAGCGGTTCGCGTTGCCGGTGCGGAACCGGGCCCGCGTCGAGCGACTGGAGTTCGTGCACGGGAGCTACGCGGTCCAGCTCGGACCGGAGACGATCACCGCCGACAACGTCGTCGTGGCCACCGGAACGTTCGGCCGGACACCGAATGTCCCCGAGTTCGCCTTGGATCTGGATCCGTCGATCCGACAGCTGCACTCGAGCGAGTACCGCCGCCCAGACCAACTCCGGCCAGGTCCGGTCCTGGTCGTCGGCGCCTCTCACTCAGGCACCGATATCGCCTTCGAGGTGGCGCCCACGCATGACACGATCCTCTGCGGCCGTGATCTCGGTGCGCTCCCGGTCCGGCTCGATCACTGGAGCGCGCGCCTGTTCTGGCCCGTGTTCTTGTTCATGGGCACCCACGTGTTGACCAGGAGGACACCCATGGGGCGCAAAGAGATGGACGAGATCCGGTTCCACGGCGGTCCGGCCCTCCGGCACAAGTCCGCCGACCTGATCGCACGTGGGGTGCAGCGAGACGTCGACCGAGTGACCGGCGTGCGGAACGGGCTGCCCCTGGTCGGCGACCGGGAGGTCGACGTGACCAACGTGGTCTGGTGCACCGGGTTCCGCCAGGTTTTCGACTGGATCGACCTGCCGATCCTCGGCCCAGACGGTTGGCCGCGGGAATATCGGGGTGTCGTTGGCGGCACCCCCGGCCTCTTCTTCTGCGGACTGGCGATGCAGTACGCCTTCAGCTCGATGGTCCTGCCGGGGGTGGGACGGGACGCGGCGTACGTCGCCAACCAGATCACCCGTCGCGCCGAGCGGAAGTCGGTCGCCGCCTGAGCCAGCGAAGCGTAGCCTCTGGTTCAGGAGGCTGCGCGGTGAACGCCACCACGAAACTGCAGCAAGCACACGACGCCCTGGCTCGACGGAACTGGGCTCAGGCCAACGTCCTGCTTCGTGCCCTCGACGACCTTGACGCCGATGACACGATGGCCCTGGCCACGACGGCGTATCTGGTCGGTGACGTCGACGACGCTGTTCGGGTCTGGCAGGCGGCGTACGCGGAGCGGATCCGAGCCGCCGACAACGTTGGTGCGATCCGGGTGGCCTTCTGGCTCGGGCTGGTTTTCAGTCTTCGCGGCGAGCACGCGGTGGCCAGCGGTTGGGTGGGCCGGGCTCAGCGCTATCTGGCGGACCAGCCGGAGGACATCGTCGAACGCGGCTATCTGCTGATCCACGATTTCTACGGCCACCTCGGTCGTGGCGACTTCGGTCGGGCCGCGGACACGGCGGGCCAGATCGCCGACGTTGGGCGGCGCTTCGAAGATCCCGATCTGATCGCCCAGGGTCTGATGAGTAAGGGTCGCATGCTGATCTACTCCGGCCGGGTGAGCGACGGTCTGGCGCTGCTGGACGAAGCAATGGTCGGACTCGCGGCCGACGAGGTGTCGCCGGTCTTCGCCGGACTGGTGTACTGCGCGTTGATCGAGGCCTGCCAGGAGTTGTCGGACTTCGCCCGGGCTGTCTCCTGGACGCGGGCGCTCGCCACCTGGTGCGATGCTCAGCCCGGACTCGTCCCCTTCACCGGCCAGTGCTCTGTCCACAAAGGTCAGGTGCTGCGGCTGCACGGCGAATGGGAGGCGGCGCTGGCCGAGTTCGCGACCGCCGAGCAGCGGTACTCGGCCAGTAGCCCACCCAGCGCGGCGGGCGGACTGGCCTTCGTCGAGCGGGGGGATCTGCTCCGGATTCGCGGTGAATTCGACCTGTCGGAGGAGGCCTACGGCCGGGCGGCCGCCCTCGGCCGGGAACCGCAACCCGGCCTGACTCTCCTGTGGGTCGCGCGCGGCCGAACCACCCAGGCCCTCTCCGCCGTTCGCCGGATGCTGGCCTCCTCGCCCAATTCGGTGGCTCGTTCCACCCTTCTTCCGGCCGCGGTCGAGGTGCTGGTCGGCGCCGGACAGCTGGACGACGCCCGCCAAGCCGCTGACGAGTTGGGTGCGATCGCCTCTTCGTTCGACTCCTCCGCACTGCAGGCGATGGCCGCGTACGCATCCGCGAGCGTTTTCCTGGCGGCCGGTGATTCCGAGGGTGCGTTGAGCCGAGCCCGCGAATCCTGCCGCCGGTGGCTCGACCTCGATTGTCCGTACGAGGTCGCGCGAACGCGGGTGCTGGTCGCCCGGGGACTCCGCGAGTTGGGCGACGAGGAGTCGGCAGCCGCGGAGCTCACCGCTGCGCGACAGACCTTTGTGGCCATGAGCGCGAAGCCGGCGGCGGACGACGTACACCGGCTACTCGATCGCACGGCGCCGGGCGGGATGACCGAGCGCGAGGTGGAGGTGCTCCGGCTGGTGGCCGAGGGCCGGAGCAACGCCGACATCGCCGCAGCTCTCTACCTGAGCCAGAAGACCGTGGCTCGCCACCTCAGCAACATCTTCGCCAAGCTCGACGTCACCTCGAGAACCGCGGCGGCGGCGTACGCGCATCAGCACGGGCTCATCTCCTGAGTGCGACCTCGTCAGCTGCTCGGGTTGGACGGTCCTGCTCTAGTTGCAACTCGAGCAGGAACGTGGATCCCGAGCAGCTAGCCGGTCAGGACTGTCGACCCAGCTTGACGAGGGCGGCGTTCAGTGTCGCGGACGGGGTCATGACCGCCGTGGCCAGCTGCGCGTCGGGGCGGTAGTAGCCGCCGAGGTCGACCGGCGAACCCTGGACTGCGAGCAGTTCGTCGGTGATCTTCTGCTCGTTGTCGGTCAGTTCCTCGGCCAGTGAGCCGAACCGCTCGGCGAGATCGGCGTCGTCGGCCTGCTTCGCGAGCTCCTGCGCCCAGTACAGCGCCAGGTAGAAGTGACTGCCGCGATTGTCGATGCCGCCCACCCGGCGACTCGGGGACTTGTTCTCTTCGAGAAAGGTGCCGGTGGCTCGGTCGAGCGTGTCCGCCAGGACCTGGGCCTTGGCGTTCCCGGTCGATTCGGCGAGGTGCTCCAGGCTCACCGCGAGGGCCAGGAACTCACCGAGGCTGTCCCAGCGCAGATAGTTCTCCTTGAGCAACTGCTGGACGTGCTTGGGTGCCGAGCCGCCGGCCCCGGTCTCGAACAGGCCGCCGCCGTTGATCAGCGGCACCACCGACAGCATCTTCGCCGACGTGCCGAGCTCGAGGATCGGGAACAGGTCGGTGAGGTAGTCCCGGAGCACGTTGCCGGTCACCGAGATGGTGTCCTCTCCCCGGCGGATGCGCTCGAGCGAGTACGCGATCGCGTCCGTCGGCGCCATGATCTTGATTTCGAGGCCCTCGGTGTCGTGCTCGGGCAGGTACTGCTCCACCTTGGCGATCAGGTTGGCGTCGTGGGCCCGGCCGGAGTCCAGCCAGAACACCGCCGGCGATCCGGTCGCCCGGGCCCGGCTGACGGCGAGCCTCACCCAGTCCCGGATCGGGGTGTCCTTGGTCTGGCACATCCGCCAGATGTCGCCCGCCGCGACCGGGGTGGACAAGATCTCGGCGCCGGTGTCGTCGACGACCCGTACGGCGCCGGCCTGGGCGATCTCGAACGTCTTGTCGTGCGAGCCGTACTCCTCTGCGGCCTGGGCCATCAGCCCGACATTGGGCACCGAGCCCATGGTCGTCGGATCGTACGCACCGTTAGCCCGGCAGTCCTCGATCGCGACCTGGTAGATGCCCGCGTACGAGGAGTCGGGGATCACCGCCAACGTGTCGTGTTCGGCCCCGTCCGGCCCCCACATGTGACCGCCGATGCGAATCATGGCGGGCATCGACGCGTCCACGATCACGTCGCTGGGGACGTGCAGGTTGGTGATCCCGCGATCGGAGTCGACCATGGCCAACTCGGGGCCATCCGCCAGGCCCTGCACGATCGCGGCCTTGATCTCGGCGCCCTTCTCCGGTGGGTGCAGCGCGTCCAGACCGGACAGGATGCCGCCGAGGCCGTTGTTGGGGCTGAGACCGGCCGCGGCCAGGTCGGCACCGTACTGCTCGAAAACCGCCGGCAGAAAGGCCTGCACAGCGTGGCCGAAGATGATCGGGTCCGAGACCTTCATCATGGTGGCCTTCAGGTGCACCGAGAACAGCAAGCCGTCGGTCTTGGCCCGGTTGATCTGCGCCGTCAGGAACTCTTCCAGCGCCGCCACGTGCATGGCGGTCGCGTCCACGACCTCGCCGGGCAGCACCGGTACGGATTCCTTGAGCACCGTCGTCGAACCGTCCTCGCCGACCAGCTCGATCCGCAGCGACCCCTGGCTCTGGATCACCGCCGACGTCTCACTGCTACGGAAGTCGTCGGCAGTCATATGCGCCACCTCGGTCTTCGAGTCCGGGGACCAGACACCCATCGAGTGGGGATGCGACCGCGCGTACTGCTTGACCGAGGCCGGCGCCCGGCGGTCGGAGTTGCCCTCCCGTAGGACCGGATTGACCGCGCTGCCCTTGACCTTGTCGTAGCGCGCGCGGACGTCGCGCTCGTCGTCAGTCGTCGGGTTGTCGGGGTGCGCCGGCAGGTCGTAGCCCTGCGCCTGCAGTTCGGCCACCGCGGCCTTGAGCTGCGGCACGGAGGCGGAGATGTTAGGCAGCTTGATGATGTTGGCGGCAGGGGTCTTGGCCAGCGCCCCGAGCTCGGCCAGGTCGTCGGCCTGCCGCTGCTCGTCGGTCAACCGCTCCGGGAACTGGGCGATGATCCGGCCGGCGAGGGAGATGTCCCGGGTCTCGACCGCGACACCCGCTTGACCCGTGAACGCCGAGACGATCGGCAGGAACGAGTACGTCGCCAGCAGCGGAGCCTCGTCGGTCCGCGTGTAGATGATGGTGGCGTTCGGGTCGGAAGCAGAGTCGGAGTCGGTCACTCGATGAACGTTAGCGTGAGGCCGGCCCCCGCCGTCGAGCTGCCATCATCCGCCGCTGTAATGTGCCTGCAACGTTTTACGCCGTAAACTCGCTGGAGAAGTTTCTCGCTCGGGAAGGAGCGCTGCTGGATGCGGTTGGCCATCGTCTCGACCTACGCACCGAAGGCCTGCGGAATCGCGGTCTTCTCCGGTGACCTCCGCACCGCCATGCTGGCCGCCAATCGGGGCTCGCGCGCCGACATCGTCGCCATGCTGGACGAGGGCGTGACTATCCCCAGCGGGCCGGAGCTGCTGACCACAATCGCGCGGAACGAGCCGGCCAGCTACCGCGCGGCCGCCGAGATGCTGGCGGCCACCGATGTCGACGTGGTGGTGCTTGAGCACGAATTCGGGTTGTTCGGCGGGCCGGCGGGCGACGCCGTGCTGGAGTTCGCCCAAGCCCTTCGCCAGCCGCTGGTCGTGACCCTGCACACCGTGTTGTCCGAACCGTCGCCGGAGCAGTTGTCGGTGCTCCGCAGCCTGTGCGGGTTGGCCACGGTGACCACGGTGTTCACCCAGACAGCTCGCCGGATGATCGTGGCCCAGAACATCGCCTCGGAGGAGCGGGTCCGAGTGATCCCGCACGGGGCGCCGGACCTGCTGCTGTCCAGCGCCCCCAGTGGCGATTACCCCGGTCGGACCGTGCTGTCGACCTTCGGGCTCATCTCAGCCGGCAAGGGCATCGAGACCGCCATCGCCGCCCTGCCCAAGATCGTCGCCCGGCACCCCGAGGTGATGTACCTCGTCGTCGGCCAGACCCATCCCGATGTGGTCCGGCACGACGGAGAGAGCTATCGGGCGAGTCTCCTCCGCCTCGTGGCGGAGCTCGAACTCGACGATCACGTCCGCTTCGTCGACGGGTTCGCCGACATCGCCGAGATCGCCCGGCTGCTGGCCGGGACCTCGATCTACCTGACCCCGTATCGGTCCCGGGAGCAGATCGTCTCGGGGGCCTTGACCTTCGCCGTGGCGGCCGGCTGCCCGGTCGTGTCGACGCCCTACTTCTACGCCGAGGATCTGCTCGCCTCGGGCGCCGGGGTGCTGGTGCCGTTCGAAGACCACGACGCCATGTCCACCGCCGTCCTGGACCTGCTCGACGACCCCGCCCGGTTGGCGTCCACCCGGATCGAGTCCCGCCGCATCGGCTCGGGTCTGGCCTGGTCGCAGGTGGCCATCGACACCCTGGAAATCCTGCGCGAGGCGACGGAGATCCACGAGCGGGGCGGGCAGTCCCCGCCGGAAACGATGCTCGCCGGATCCTGGCCGACGCCGAAGCTGGATCACCTGCTCACCCTGGTCGACGATGTCGGCATCCTGGAGCACGCGTGGGGGACGGTGCCCGTGCTGGGCGGCGGCTACTGCGTCGACGACGTCGCCCGGCTGGCCGTGGTCAGTTCCGGGCTGCTCCGCGAGCATCACGATCCGGGCAACGAGGCCCCCCACGATCCCAGCTGGCGCCGGGTGCTCACCCGGGCGCTCGCTTTTTTGGTTCACGCCCATGACCCGTCCGTCGGTGCGCTGCACAACATCTTGGGCTACGACCGGCGCTGGGCCGACGATCCGCATGACGGTGATCATCTCGGTCGTACGGTCTGGGCGTTGGGGGCGGTGCTGGCCGACGAGCCCGGCCCCGAATTGACCGGCGCGGCCACGAGACTACTGACGGCGGTGGCCCCGGCATTGGCGGCCTCGATGTCGCCGCGCTCCGTCGCGTACGGGTTGATCGGGCTCACCCTGCCGGAGCGCGCCGCGTTGCCCGCCGAAGCCGCCCGGCTGCTCGAGCCGCTGGCCAACCGGCTGGCCGATTGGTACGAGCACGCCAGCCGGCCGGGCTGGCCGTGGTTCGAGCCGTACTTGACCTACGACAACGCCCGGCTGCCGCAGGCGCTGCTGCTGGCAGGGCGGCGCACGAAGTCCGAGCGCTTGCGCCGGATCGGTCTGCAGGCACTCGACTGGTACGCCGCGCAGTGTCACCTCGACGGCGACTTCGTCCGGCTGGTCGGCAACCGGTGGCGGTATCCACCGGCCGCCGACGACACGGCCCCCGACCTCGAGGGGCGGGAGGGCGACGAGCAGCCGCTGGACGCGGCCGCGCTGACCGAGGCGCTGATGATCGCGTACGACATCACCGGCGACGAGCACTACGCCGAGTCAGCCCGACGGGCCTTCGCCTGGTTCCTCGGCCGGAACCGGCTCGGCGCAACCGTGTACGACGGGCGCACCGGTGGTTGCCACGACGGGCTGGGGCCGACAGCCCTCAATCACAATCAGGGGGCCGAGTCGACGCTTGCCTTCCTCCAGGCCTATCTGGCCGTCCGTTCGGCGTTGCCCGAGCGCGAGTCCTAGGCGCCCGCCCGCCTCGCCGACCCGTCCCAACTGCAGCGACACGCCGCTCAAAGCGCCGAAGATGTGACGGGTCGGCGAAGGGGGCCGGGTTAGTTTGGCCAGATGACGACGGTCCGGCGGGAACATCGTCCGCTCTTCACCCGCCATCCGGCGAATCCGCTGTTGACTCCGGCTCGCTGGCCGTATCCGATCAATGCCGTGCTGAACGCAGGCGCCGCGGAGGTCGACGGCACCACGGTGCTGCTCTGTCGGGTCGAGGATCGGCGCGGTATCAGCCACCTCGCGGTGGCCCGGTCCAAAGACGGGATCTCCAACTGGGTGGTGGATGACGAGCCGCTGCTGCAGCCGGACCCGGCCGCTCCGCACGAGGAGTGGGGACTGGAGGATCCGCGGCTGACGTGGGTGCCGGAACTCGAGGCGTGGGCCATCGTCTACACCTCCTTCGGGCCCGGCGGACCCAGCATCTCCGTGGCCACCACCCGGGACTTCCGCAGTGTCGACAAGCTCGGCATGGTGCGGGCACCTGAGGACAAGAACGGTGCCCTGCTGCCGCGTCGGGTGAAGGGTCGTTACATCCTGCTCCATCGACCGGTGACCGCTCTAACGGCCCGCTCCGACATCTGGCTCTCCCGCTCCACCGACCTGAAGTCCTGGAGCCCGCCCGAGCCGGTGCTGGCGGCCCGGCCCGGTGGCTGGTGGGACTCGGCGCGGGTCGGCGTCGGGGCGCCGCCACTGGAGACCGAGGCGGGCTGGCTGCTGGTCTACCACGGCGTACGTCAGACCGTGGCCGGCGCCCTCTACCGGGTCGGTCTGGCCATGCTCGACCTCGAGGATCCGACCAGGGTGACCCACCGCTGCGGCGAATGGGTACTCGGCCCCGCCGAAACGTACGAGCTGATGGGCGATGTGCCCGGCGTCGTCTTCCCTTGCGGACTCGTCCACGACGCCGAGACGGACGAACTGCGGCTGTACTACGGCGCCGCGGACACCTGCGTCGCCGTCGCCACCTCAACGCTGTCCGAAGTGCTCGACTACGTCCAGGAGTGCGGCTAGCCCTGACTTTCTTGCGTACGGATCAGGGCTCGGCGAGGAACCGGCGGTCCCGGCGGCGGTCCGGGGACAGTCCGTTGGAGCGGGCGGACAGCGACCGGCGACCCAGCTGAGGGCGCGGAACGAACTTCCAGAGACGCAATTCCTGCCGTCTTGGCGAGAAGGAGCAGTTGGTCGCTTCAGGTGCCTATCCGCGACCAACTGCTCCTGCTCGGCGAGCTAGACCGGGCTGGTTACACCCGATCGGTCCGATCGAAGGCCACCGCTTCGTACGCCGGCACGGTGACCGTCGCGAAGCCGGTGGCGCGCACCGTGACTGGAGTGGAGCAACCCCTCGCCGGGGTGTCGTTCACCACGTCGCAATAGGTTCCTCCTGGCAGCCCGGTCTGCACGGTGATCGGCTTGGCCGTAGGGCCGTTGTTGAACGCCGCCCAACCGCGATTGCCCTTGCTGAAGGCGATCACATTGAAGTCGTCGGTGTAGAAGTTGGCCCGCTTGGCCGAACCGACGTACTGGTGCCAGCCGATCATGGCCACGATGCCGCGGTCGCGATGGTCACACGTCCACTGGCCGTTGCTGCAGTTCGTGTTGGCGATGCGTCCGTTGCGCTCGCGAGGGTGGGGACTGGGTCTTTCCAGCCTTGTCGTCGTCGGTGGCGTTCGCGGGCGGGTTGGCCGGCGGTCCCCAGGTGAAGCTGGAGTAGACCTGCGGGGAGCCGTAGCCCTCGGCCAGCAGCCACTTGTTGGCCAGCTTGTAGCGCGCACCGTCCTTGTAGGAGAGGTACGGGCCGTTCCGGTCGGTGTCGTGATTGGTGACGAACGACATGGTCTTCTTGCTGGCGGTGAGGCCGGAGTCGGTGCCGAACACCTCCAGAGTGGCCAGGCTGCCCACCTGCTCGGCGGTGTAGGACTCGAAGGCACTGCGGATCTGCTCGGCCGCCGGCAGGCCCAGCACGTCGCCGGACCTGGTGAACGCGTGCGGGGCCAGGATGCCTGGTCCGCCCTGGAACACCTCGAGGGTCCAGTACGGCTTGACCCCGTCCCTGGTCTTGTTCAGCCGCGAGTAGATGGCGTCCAGATCGTCCTGCCCGATGTGCTTCGCCGCGTCCACCCGGAAGCCGGAGACCCCGTAGCGGATGAGCTTGTTGAGGTAGCCCGCCAGCTCGGCCTGCACATCGCGCTTGTCGGTGTCGAGGTCCTCCAGGCCGACCAGGTTGCACTTGAACACCTGGTTCTTGTTGTTGAAGTCCTGGATGCCGCCGTCGGAGGAGGAGCACTCGCCGTTCGGGACGTGGAAGTCGTCCCGTTCGTACGGAACGTCGGGGTAGTTGTACGGGGTGTAGTCCTGACCGCCATAGCTGGTGTTGCCCTGGCCTGTCATGTGGTTGATCACCGCGTCGACGTAGACCTTGACACCCGCGGACCGGCAGGCCCGGACCATCCGGCGGAATTGACGCTCATTCCCCATGCGGCTCGTCAGGTCGTAGGTCACCGGCTGATAGACCTCCCACCAGGGATGCAGCACCGCGTTGCTGCCGTTGCCGAGCGCGGTCCGTTTGACCGAATTCTGCGGCGGAGCGACCTGCACCCCGTCGTAGCCGCTGCGAGCCAGCCGCGGACACTCACGGGCGATCGATCTCCAGTTCCATTCCCACAGACTGGCGGTCACGCCGGGCTCCTGGGTTCGGAGCCGCGCCGCGGCGGCGGCAGCCGTCAGCGGGAGCAGCCTTGGGTGCGGCCGCGGACCGGGTGGCCGCGCCGGCGTTCAGGCTTGGGCTGGGCGAGAGGGTCGGCGACTTGGCGTCGGCGGCGATGGACGGACTGAGGATCAGGCCGCCGGCCACCACGGCGGCCGAGGCCAACGCGAGGGATCGTCGGATTCGAGGGGGGTGAGGGGGAAGTAGATCAGGGGACATCTCTCTCCGATGCTCGAGGTGCGCCTCGATGCGCACCCTGAGCATTCTCAGTGATCGACATCACGATCTGTGTGATCGACATCCCGATCTGTCAAAGGTGGTCCGCAACCGGTTGTGCACTCGGCTGTCTCACATCG
>CAWAAK010000025.1:0-14343 GCA_963780005.1 uncultured Actinomycetota bacterium
CGAGCTGCTGGAGGGGGAAAACAGCGGGACTTTTGGGGCGGCTGGGGCCGCTACGACCGTCGCGAAGAGGGCCTGGTGGTCAGTCCCGCGTCCGTCGAGGTCGAACGGATTCTTGAGCGCGTCAGCGTGCAGCGTCTACGCTGCGCCGCCCGAGCTGGCCTTTAGTGGCGATCACCGCCGTGGCCAGAGCCACGACCACGCCGGTGAAGATGAGGAATCCGCGCCGTGTTTGACCCCGGGACCCAGGACGGCTGCCCCGGGCAGTGTCGTGGCCTCGCCAGAGATTGCGCCGCAAGGGGCCCCAGAACAAGTTGCGGACCACACAAAAAGTCGGCCCTGACCGGCCGCAAAAGGAGCTTTCGATCGCTGTCATTGTGGCGGAGTTCGAAAGCATCAAACAGGCGCGATGAAGTGTCTCTATCTGGTCACCGATCCCTGGATCCCACCGGAGAAGGCAGGCACAATGGACCATGAGGCGGAACCCGGCCCTGAACGCGTTCGCCGCCACCTTCCCCCATCACTGAGGCGGCAGAAGCCCACAGATCAAGATCGCCGCAAACACCGCTCCCGTTACAGACCCGTTTGACCACTGTCGCCAGGGTCGTCGAGATCACGAGGCGAACCGGTCATCCATGCTGGTCTGGTGATCGTGGGGCTCTTGCACTGTGTCGTCAATTCCTTCTATCGTCAAGGTGGGGTTGGCGCGGTGGAATCTTCAGGTATCTGGGCCGCACGGCAGAAGCGGAAGGATGGTTACGGTGCAAACAAGTTTCGATGAGATCCGCTTGAAGATCGATGACGTGGTCCAGCGGCTGCAGACCGATACGGCATTCCAGGAGCAGATGCAGGAAAGCCCTGAGAATGCGCTTATCTCGGCTGGCCTTGGCGACGAGGCTGCAGTAATTCTTGCCGATGATTGGCGTGGTGCGATGGGTGACAATCCGATGGAGGCGCCGTGTCAAGTCAGGAACTCATGCCGCTTCTCCGACAGCAAGGGCGGCGACAACTGTGGCCCGACTGCTACCACGTTGCGTTGCCCCTCGGTGCGTTGCAGTCAGTAGGTCCTCGACAGCGTGGCCGCTGACAATTCCTCGCCTTGGCATGGTGGCGGCTGACCGCGACGCATTGCCCGACGTGGCCACTGCGGTGGAGGCTGTTTATGGCCTTACCGCACGGACTGGTTCGCTGTGGATAGAGCTACCTGGTCGTTGCCTGATCCAACAAGGGTGGAAGCTTCACATCTCAACGGTTGTTCCGGACGCGTTGACGCTGGTAGATCGTGTGCTTCCCGCGCTCAGGCGGGAGAACCTGGCGGCCAAGGTGGCCAGTTCGCTAGACGTTCTCGGGGGGTTGAACGAGGGTTGGTACGGGCCCAGCCAAATCGGCAAGTTCATCACCGTGTATCCCGAGTGTGGCGAGCAGGCGGTCGCCATGGCTGTCATGCTCGACGGGGTCACTGCGGGCTTGCGAGGGCCGTCCGTACCTTCGGACCGGTGCCTGCACAGCGGCAGCGTTGTGTACTACCGCTATGGCTCGTTCGTCGACCGACCTCTACGATTGCGCCTTGGGGAAATCGTCTCGGCGATCGCGACACCCGACGGTTCTCTGGAGCAAGACCGCCGCGACACCGTCTATCGGGCGCCTGCGGGGGTCACTGATCCCTTCCGCACTGCTGGCGTAACCGCTGACCTTCCGCCCCGACCGCTCGTCGTGGCGGGCAGGTATGTAACGGCGGCGACCCTGCACCGCTCGGCGCGTGGTGCCGTCTATGTGGCGGTCGATCTGCAGCAGAATCGTCGTTGCGTTCTCAAGCGGGCCTCCGCTCACGCTTCGGCCCGGATGGACGGCCAGGACGCCCATGATCTGTTGCGCCACGAGTTTGCCATGCTGGAACGGCTGCGCGACTGCAAGGCAGTTTCCGGAGCCGATCGAGCTGGTCGAGCACGGCGCGGACATGTACCTGGCCATGGAGGACGTGCCCGTGCCGTCGCTGGACGCAGCCGCTGCCGGGTTGCCCGCAGGAGGAGCGCGCCGAGCATGTCGCCCGCTGGGGCTGCTGAGCTCGCAGAGGCCTGGAACCAGTTGCACCAGCGCCACATCGTCCATGGGGACCTGAAACCGGCCAACATCAGCGTCACCGACCACCGATGAGGTTCGCCTGCTGGATCTCGATCTGTCCTTCGACCTCGACGGGAGTCGTTTGGCCAGCGGCACGGGCTCCTTGGGGTACCAATCGCCGCAGCGGACGGTGCGCGAACCACCCACTCCGGCGGGATGACATCTGGTCGCTCGGAGCCACGCTGCTGGCCGCGCTCACCGGCATCCAAGTGATGCTGGTGCCTGATTCCTCACGGCTCGCCGATGCGCCCAACGCCATGTTCCCGTCCAACACTCCGCGTGCTCTTCGGACTGCAATCGCGGGATGCCTCGAGATGTCAACCTCGCGCCGTTGGCCGTCCATGGCCGCCGTCGCCGCAGCGTTCCACCGGGTTGGTAGCACGGCCCCCGGCATGTTCGCACCCCGTCGCAAATGTCGGGGCGGGGTCCAAGCCAGAGCAGGGTGACCGGGAAGCGTGCGCGGCGAGTCTGGCCCTGGCCCGGCGAAGTACGGACGGATGCACCGGCCCTCGCAGTGCGGCCGAGCCACCCGGACGTCCCGCCGGGGCTGGTGCCCGACGGCGCCGTGACGTGGCGCTCCATGCTGGTGGAGTCGCAGCAGGGCGTCTCCGCGGATCTCAATACCGGCATCTGCCGGTCCCGTTCTCGCGATGTCTGAGATCGTGGCCACGACGGCCGAACCGAGGTACGCCGACGCGCTCGCGGCTGCATGTGCCTCGCTTCGGCTTCGCCCCCAGACCCCAGGGGTACGTCGCGCCCGGGCTGTGGGTCGGTGAGGCGGGGAGAGGCGCAGCACTGCTGCGGGCAGGTCAGGTGCTAGGAGGACCGGGACCTCGTCGCGGCTGCGGCCGAAGTCGGACGGGAGCTGGCGACCCTGCCGCATGAGCCGCCGGACTTCTACAACGGTAGTGCCGGACGCCTCCGCTTCCATCTGCTTCTGCTGGACGAGACCAGAGACGTTGATCATTTAGCGGCGGCCGTCGATGCCGGACGATCCATAGCAGGCGCCGCTCGCTTCGATGACGACTTGGCCTGGTGGGTGTTCCCCGATGGGTTCGATCTGCTGAGCGGTGACTCACGCACGCTCGGGTACGCCCACGGAGTAGCCGGCATCGCCGACAGTCTCCTCGACCTGGCCGACGTCGACGGTGCCCAAACTTGGCTGGATCTTGTTCATGGAGCGGTGCGTACTTTGAGGTCCCAGGCAATGCCGATGCCGATGGATGACCGCGAAGGGCGCCGAGTGGCTCCACTGGGGTGGCCCAGGGTTGAAGGCGGTGCGCTGACTCGACCAGCGTGGTGCCATGGAGCGGCAGGGATCGGACGCTTCCTTCTCCGGGCGGCCAAGGTCGGGATTCCCGACGCCGAAAGATCGCCTGGGGGCGGCCTCCGCCACGGCCACCGCTGTCTACGGCAGTCTGGCCGGTCAGTGTCACGGCCTAGCCGGCGCAGTTGAATTCCTGCTAGACGTCTACCAGGCCACGGCGGACCGCGCTCACCTTGAAGCCGCTCGCCGCCTGGAGTCCATCATGGCCGTGTATTCCTTCGCCACTGGCGGGGATCTCCGCTGGATCGGAGAGACGCCCGACCGAGGAGCCTATGATACGCCGTTGGCTCTTCCGGGGTCATCCCATGCTTGCTGCGGCTCGCCGAACCGGAGAGCCGTCCCAGCCAGCTGAGCCGAGCCGGCTTCCGCTTCGCTCCCTGCTAGCCCCTCATCTTCACGAGGCTGACAATGGAGCTGGTGTTGATCTTGTTGTCTCGGACGCGAGAGGTTCACCAGGCTGCCGGTGATCGAGCAGGGCGTCTGACGCCGAGACGGCGTTCGGACTCCTGAGGCGACGGTCCTCCACCCGCAATCTCAGGCTACATACCCTCAGTGCGCCATCATCGAGGCCTTAGCCCAGCCGGACCCTGCGTTGGCCTGCGGCGCTACCTGCGTTCCGAAGGGCTGACCTAGACCCCGCGGGTGGGCCGGAACCATCCCGGCCGCAGATTTGGGTGAGTCGCACCAGCAGTGAAGGAAGCGACGAAGATGGCTGCGGTCATCGGACGAAGACCAGCTGCCCCAGCATCGGTAACCTTCACCTCCGGACCCGCTCCTGTCCTCAGCCGTGACGGGCCAGGAACAGCACGCTCCCGATCCGACTGCCGAGTGACTCGATATGCCGGTGCAGCCGAAATCGGGGTAAGGGTGTCAGCGTTTGCGCCAACGCACCCGACCAGACCTAGGAGCTGAGTTCATGCCTGACCGAAACCTCGTGTCCGACCCGGCCCTGTCACAGGCCTTGGGTGTGTACGCCGGCATGGTCAGCCGGGTGCTCAGGAAACCCGAACGCTGGCTTGGGGTCGATGAGGACCCGCCCTTACGGCTGGCTTACCGATCCGGATCCTGGACGAGCTGCGTGATCGCGTTCTCGGCGACGTCACCCCCGCCTCACCGCGCTGGGCATCCCTGCCCGAGTCGAAACGCGTTGATTGGTGGCTCCGGCGGATCGCGATCGGCGCCGCCCTCGCCGCGGCGGCGCCCCGGTTCGCCGGCGCCCTGGCTGACCGCCTACCGCTGCAGGCCGCCCTCGGCGCCTCAGCGGCCGGGCTCGCCGTCTGTGTCGTCGCGCACGAACGCGGGACCGTCGACCCGTCCGACTGGGTTCCTCTGCTGGCCCGGATACTGTTCGACCGTGATCTGACCGCCGCGACGCCCGTCCCTCTGCCCACCGCAGAGCAGTCCGACGACCAGTTGGAGACCGCTGCCGGCGACACCACGGAACCGCCCAGCGGCATGGCCGCCCTCGCCCAAGGCGCGCAGCGGGTCGTCCGTACTATGTGGCGCCTGGCCCGAACCTTCGTCGATCTCCAGAACCTGTTCGACAACCGTCCACGCGGCGGCCTCCTCGCACGCACGCTGGGCAAGCTGCCCGTCGTCGGTGTCGCCGGAGGCTGGCTCGACGAACGCGGAGCCATCCGCAAAGCAGCCAGACAAACCCAACGACTACTTGCCTGACCTGTCACCCGCCCCGGCATCAAACCGGGGCACGTCGGCCGGGATATTGACATCGGCTAGCGGCCGTTGGCGATCCGCCAGTCTTGGCGGGCATCCCCCGAAGCCCGGTGATCACGGCACGCTTCCGTGGCACTATCACGGAGCTCGACTGGAACGCTCGAGGGCCCAGGGCCTCTGGCAATCTCCGCTGCCGCGGTCCTCTATGAAGGACGTGCGTGCGAAGGGTTGCGTGGAGTGCAAGGTGGGTACTGGCATCTGGAGCATGTCGCACCGCGACAGTCCCATAGAGCCGTTCCAGAGAGGTCTCCGCACTAGAAGATCACCTACGACACGGTCAGCGATTCGATCAGTTGCCCGGGTCTGACGCCGGCGCAGACGCAGGAACTGCAGAGGTTGCTGTCGGCCGCGCTGATCCGCAATGAACCGGTGCAAACGGTCGCTGCCACCATCATGTCGGTGGTACAAGCAGCGAAGAAAACTAGGCCGACCCGGATACGAGGTCCTGAGTTGGTCAACCTGAGTTCGCCCCACCTGGCGCCCCAACTTCGGTAACCCCAAAAAATGAACTTCTGGGCCGGATGGTCACTCGGCCGCTTCCCCGGGCCAAACGGTCGCCGAAGGAGGCAGAGATGCGTCAAGAAGTCAGCTCTGCCGAAAGTTGAGGTTCCGAGGACACGCTCCGGTCCAAGCATTGCGGACCCGCCCGCTGCGCTCGCGAACCGGTTCGCGCCGACCAAGATTGTCAAGTTCACTCTGACAGCACGTGTCAGAATGATTCGTGACCGCGCCTCGGCTAACGGGGGCCGCCCGGGCCGATTCCTGGTGGCGATCATCGACGGCGGTGGCACGGTGCCACCGGCGCTCGGCCTTGCCCGTAGCCTGGTCGGCCGCGGCCACCAGGTCCAGGTGCTGGCCGATCCGACCGTCGCAGCCGACGCCGAAACGGCAGGCTGCGCGTTCTCGCCGTGGCGGGAGGCGCCCCACTTCAGGTCGCGCGCCGGCAGCGGCCGTCGTCGCCGCATTCGAGAGCAGGCGTCCATACCGCGCGATCAAAGCCGTCCGCGAGTTTGCGGGATCCGGAATGACCAGACGATATGCCGGCGATGTGGTCTCGACGGCGCAGGAATCCGGTGTCGAGGCCGTCCTCGTGGAGGGCGCCTGCCCGGGATCCTCATCGGCGCCCTGTGCACCCGGCTCCCCACCGCCGCCCTGATAGCAAATATCTACCTGCGGCCGACCCAGGATTCCCGCTGATGGGCACCGGCTGGTCACCCGCCCGAGGGCTGCCGGGACAGGCGCGGGACTGGCTGGCTCCCACAGCGGCTCGGTGGCTGCTCGACCGCACCCTTCCCCGGGTCAACCCGGTGCTAGCCGGACATGGACGCACCCCGCTCAGGGAATTTTTCGGGCTGTTGGACCGGTGCGACCGCGTGTTGGTGATGACGAGCCCCTCCTTTGATTTCACCGTCCCGCAGCTGCCTGACAACGTCAGGTATGTCGGGCCGCAACTCGACGAGCCGGACTGGGCGGCTCAGATCTCCTGGCGGCGGCGCGGCACCGAACCGCTGGTGTTGGGCGCCACCAGCTCGATCTATCAAAATCAGATCGACCTGCTCCGGCGGGTAGCGCAGGCCCTCGGGCGCTTGCCGGTCCGTGGTGTCTTGACCACGGGTCGCGCGGTCGACCCGCGGGAGTCCCGGCCCCGTCGAACGTCGAGGTGCTGCAGGCCGCGCCCCACGGTCGCGTCCTCGCCGAGGCGGCCGTCGTCATCACCCACGCCGGCCATGGGACCGTCCTGAAAACGTTGGCGGCCGGCGTGCCCCTGGTCTGCATGCCGATGGGCCGGGATCAAAAGGACAACACCGTCCGGGTGCTGCGGTTAGCCCCGATCATGCACGAGTTCCTGGTCTGGGCTGCGAGTTGATCATGAGAAAAGTGCCCCTGGCCAGGGAGAATGTGAGCTGTCTAGGAACACGTTCTGCCATGATCGAGGAGCACTTTTCAGGTGAAGCGTATCGGGTGGTCTCAGGGACTGTCGGTTACTGCTGACGCGACCGGGGTGGTGGCGTTGGCCGGGTCAGGCGCGGTGCGGTTGCTGGCCGACCGGGTCGGGCTGACCAAGCTGTTGTCGTCGGCGCTGGAGCGGCGGAACTTCGTGCCGGTCCATGGCCGGGGCCGGGTGCTGGTCGACCTGGCGACGGTGCTGGCCGCCGGAGGTGAGGCGATCGCCGACATCGACACTCTGCGGCACGAACCGGTGTGGGGTCCGGTGGCGTCCCCGGCGACGGTGTGGCGGACCCTGGAGGCGATCAGCCCGGCCGCGCTCGGCCGGGTCGGAAAGGCCAGGGCGAAGGTCCGTCGGCACGTGTGGGCCCAACTGCCCCAGGGGCTGCCCGCCTCTGCGGTCGCAGGCTCGGATCTGGGGTCGACGGTGGTGATCGATGTCGACGCCACGTTGGTTACCGCGCACTCGGAGAAGGAGCAGGCGGCGGCGAACTTCAAGGGCGGGTTCGGCTTTCACCCGTTGGGTGCATGGTGTGACAACAGCGGGGAGATGCTCGCCGTGCACCTGCGTCCCGGCAACAGCAACGCCAACCATGCCGGGGACCAGATCAGCGTGCTCACTGAGGCCATCGGCCAGGTTCCGGCTCCGTTTCGGCGCCGGTTGCTGGTCCGAGCCGACACCGCCGGCGCCACCCATGAGCTGCTGGACTGGCTGCACGAGCAAGGCCAAGTGCGGGGCCGGTCCGTGGAGTACTCCATCGGATTCCCTGTGCACAAAGGCGTCGCGGTCCACGACGCCATCCACACCGTGCCCGAGTCGGCGTGGCAGACCGCACTCGACACCGACGGCGAACCCCGCGACGGCGCCGGCGTCGTGGAGATCACCGGACTGCTGAACCTGGCGAAGTGGCCGGCCGGAATGCGGGTCATCGTCCGGCGGGAGAAGCCGCACCCTGGCGCCGGATTGACCCTGTTCGAAGCTGCTGACGGCTGGCGCTACCAGGCCTTCGCGACCAACACCACCACCGGGCAGCTCGGCTTCCTCGAGGCCCGGCACCGAGCCCACGCCCGGGTCGAGGACCGGATCCGGGTCGCCAAGGACACCGGTCTTGGCCGGCTCCCGTCGCGGGAGTTCGCGATCAACCAGGCGTGGGTGCAGATCGCCGCGATCGCTGCCGACCTGACCTGCTGGCTGCAGCTGCTCGCCCTGCACGACCAGCCGGCCCTGGCCAGGGCTGAACCAAAGCTGCTGCGGTTCCGGATGCTGCACGTCCCCGCCCAACTTGCCCGCGGCGGCCGGAGACACCGACTCCGCATCCCGAAGACCTGGCCCTGGGCCACCGCGATCACCACCGCGTTCGCCCGGATCGCTGCCATGCCCGCACCCACCTGACACCTCGACCACCGACCACCACGACCAGGAGACCTCGGAAACCGCGACCGGAGCGCCGCCCGGCACTCAACTCCGCCCACACCGGTCCCACCACGCCCATCCGACCAAGATCAACAACCCGAGTCAGACACGATCCTCATGAAAGACGGGGGTTAGGCGCCGGCGTACGGATCAGCAAGTCGTCGACACCCGATCAGATAGCAGCCGCGGTCGTCAGGATACTGAACGACGACCGGTACAGCTCAGCGGCACGGCGTTTCGCGCACCGATCCGGTCGAAAAGCTCGCAGGTCTCGCCCACTGCGTTCCCTGCGCGGGCCGCGACGCCGTGATCACGTCAGCCGTCGCCCGGCAGCAACGACCGGTCAGGTCCAAGTCTGTCTTCTTCACGTCGAGAACGAGCCCGAACCTCAGCAGTTCGTCGTCGAGCACGCGGTCAATAGTGCTGCGGTGTCCCACATCGTCAGACCGTGCTCGTTGGCCGCAACGCCGGCGATTCCACTCCCCCGGGGGATCGGAATTTCGGACCGAAGACCCACTGGCACTCGCCTCCTGCCGCATTTATTGACGGGAAAGTCCTAAGGTCTAAGGAGCCGGCCACGACCGCTCCAGCTCCACCATCGCCTTGCGGAGCGCCCTCGATCGCGCCACAACCCCGGCGGCAGTATCTCCTCCTGCAGCGAACCTCTCCGCCAGCATCAGCACCAAAGTGCCCTCCGGTGAGTCCTCGGCACCTCGCGATCGCACCGAGCGTTCGAATGCCTCCAGGAACGACGGCGGCGCTGGCTCCGAGCGCCACCCCTTCCTCGCCCCGCCCGGCGAGGAGATCGCACGCATTCCAACCGGCTGGCAGGTGAAGCACCGCTCCCGAGGTCGGCCCCCGCGGTAGTCCAGATCAAACGTCTGGCCGCACTGCTTACAGGTTCGGATCACCGGGGGTACCCCTTTCTGCGATATAGAAAAAACCGGGGGAGAGAGATCGGGCGTCAGTTGGCGGGTCGCACGGTGCCCCACCGTTACGCGGGCACCCCTCCGGCCCTGGTCCGGCTCACTCATCCGAGTCCACCCCGGCTTCGCTTTTCTTCTCGTCTGCTGTGTATAAAAGAGCGTCAGCTGGCGGGGTCGCTGCGAGGTTAGCGGTTTCGTGAGCACCCCTCCCGCCCCAGTCCTGCTCACTCATCGACCTGCACCTCCTTGTCGGTTTTCTATGTCTGCTGTATAAACATCGTCAGTTAGCGGTCGCGGGGCACCTCTGGCTCGAACACGACGAACGGAGAGGCGTATAGCGTCACCACAGCGGGGAACGCCTCTCCGTTCGTCGCAGAGACGGTTACGCGCCATTCGCTGGCGGCTCGACACAGCGTCGCGTCTTCGGCTGCCTCGCTCATGCTGCTTCTCGTTTCGGTTTCGCAGCAGTGCGTCAACTCCAGCCCAAACCCCGAAGGGTTCAGCGTTGGCCTCGGCTGCCTCGGCTGCCTCGTCGTAGCTGTCGAGAACCGGACAGCCGGAGCACCACGCGGCAGCCATCGTCCGTTTGTGGGCGTCATCGGAGAACCGGTAGTAATGGGTGCCAGGTTCACCGCAGCGAGGGCGAATTCTCTTACCCGACGAACCGATGAGCGATTTAGTTGGTCTTCCGGTGGGGTCATGATGCCTGTCTCGGCCTGGCAACCCAACAGCGGTTGCAGGTGCGTCGCTGGCGTTGCACCAAGCTCGTGAGCGGCGTTCCGCAACGACAGTCGTTGGCAGCCGTGTCAAGAACGAGGCCGGTGTTCCGGTCGATTTGTGACCCTGAGTTGACCCAGTCCTTATCAGCGTCTGTCTGCTTGTCTGTCTGTCTGTCTGTCTGTGTCGCACGGACGTCGCTACCGATGTCGCTGCCGATGTCGCTGCCGATGTCGCTACCGATGTCGCTACCGACGGATCCCCTCTTCTTCCGCGCACGGACCTTGTCAGCTTCACGCTTCTTCAGCTGTGCGGCGAGTGCCTGGCGGATGACGTGGGCATGATGGACAACAGTCCATTCCGACTTGCCGTCCATCCACATGCCCACAGCGACAAGCTCGAGTGCGGCTTGCTGCGACTGTTTAGATCCGGCCCAACGGCGCATCGTCGACTTCTTCAGCGTGAGGCCGAAAATTCTCCTGGCCGTACAGGTAACCGATCGCCTCCGCGTGCGTGCGCACTGCGGCATCCGAAAGGCCGGCCTCGGCGCAGTCATCGAAAAACTCAGTCCCGAGCTTGGTCCAGGTCAAGGCGCCCACCCCCCAAACGAGCAGTGACGGCGCTTCGCTAGCTGTTCGTCAGCACCTAGCTAACCCCCGTCTTTCATGAGGATCGTGTTTGACTCGGGTTGTTGATCTTGGTCGGAATGGGCGTGGTGGGACCGGTGTGGGCGGAGTGGAGTGCCGGGCGGCGCTCCGGTCGCGGTTTCCGAGGTCTCCTGGTCGTGGTGGTCGGTGGTCGAGGTGTCAGGTGGGTGCGGGCATGGCAGCGATCCGGGCGAACGCGGTGATGATCGCGGTGGCCCAGGGCCAGGTCTTCGGGATGCGGAGTCGGTGTCGCCGGCCGCCGCGGGCAAGTTGGGCGGGGACGTGCAGCATCCGGAACCGCAGCAGCTTTGGTTCAGCCCTGGCCAGGGCCGGCTGGTCGTGTAGGGCGAGCAGCTGCAGCCAGCAGGTCAGGTCGGCAGCGATCGCGGCGATCTGCACCCACGCCTGGTTGATCGCGAACTCCCGCGACGGAAGCCGGCCAAGACCGGTGTCCTTGGCGACCCGGATCCGGTCCTCGACCCGGGCGTGGGCTCGGTGCCGGGCCTCGAGGAAGCCCAGCTGCCCGGTGGTGGTGTTGGTCGCGAACCCCTGGTAGCGCCAGCCGTCAGCAGCCTCGAACAGGGTCAATCCGGCGCCAGGGTGCGGCTTCTCCCGGCGGACGATGACCCGCATTCCGGCCGGCCACTTGGCCAGGTTCAGCAGTCCGGTGATCTCCACGACGCCGGCGCCCTCGCGGGGTTCGCCGTCGGTGTCGAGTGCGCTCTGCCACGCCGACTCGGGCACGGTGTGGATGGCGTCGTGGACCGCGACGCCTTTGTGCACAGGAAACCCGATGGAGTACTCCACGGACCGGCCCCGGACTCGGCCTTGCTCGTGCAGCCAGTCCAGCAGCTCATGGGTGGCGCCGGCGGTGTCGGCTCGGACCAGCAACCGGCGCCGAAACGGAGCCGGAACCTGGCCGATAGCCTCAGTGAGCACGCTGATCTGGTCCCCGGCATGGTTGGCGTTGCTGTTGCCGGGACGCAGGTGGACGGCGAGCATCTCCCCGCTGTTGTCACACCATGCACCCAACGGGTGAAAGCCGAACCCGCCCTTGAAGTTCGCCGCCGCCTGCTCCTTCTCCGAGTGCGCGGTAACCAATGTGGCGTCGACATCGATCACCACCGTCGACCCCAGATCCGAGCCGGCGACCGCAGAGGCGGGCAGCCCCTGGGGCAGGTGGGCCCACACGTGCCGACGGGCCTTCGCCCTGGCCTTTCCGACCCGGCCGAGCGCGGCCGGGCTGATCGCCTCCAGGGTCCGCCACACCGTCGCCGGGGACGCCACCGGACCCCACACCGGTTCGTGCCGCAGAGTGTCGATGTCAGCGATCGCCTCACCTCCGGCGGCCAGCACCGTCGCCAGGTCGACCAGCACCCGGCCCCGACCATGGATCGGCACGAAGTTCCGCCGCTCCAGCGCCGACGACAACAGCTTGGTCAGCCCGACCCGGTCGGCCAGCAACCGCACCGCGCCTGACCCGGCCAACGCCACCACCCCGGTCGCGTCAGCAGTGACCGACAGTCCCTGAGACCACCCGATACGCTTCACCTGAAAAGTGCTCCTCGATCATGGCAGAACGTGTTCCTAGACAGCTCACATTCTCCCTGGCCAGGGGCACTTTTCTCATGATCAACTCGCAGCCCAGACCAGGAACTCGTGCATGATCTGGGCTAGCTGGTGTTCTCCACCAACACCATTCAGATCATGCTTCCAGTCGGGTGAGAATCTGGAGACGCCGATCTCCCGCTGCCCGCGAGTGATTGGCTGCTGATCGGCCCGGGTATCCCGTCCCCCCGGGCCGATTGTTTGTCTGGGGCATTAGGCCGGCCGACCCCCGATCGGGTTCGGTGAGCAGACGCGTCAGGTGCAGCCGCTCTTCAGGGGTCAGCGGCGGCGTCTCGGCGAGCAGCCGTTGGATGTACTGTTCGGCGGCGGCGTTCCGGCGGTCAGCGACAGCAGCGAGTACGGCCGGGTCGTCTGGTGGGCGGTGCCGTTTGAGAGCGGCCTCACGGGCTCGCGCGTGCAGCAGTCGGGATTCGGACATCCGCGAGACAACGCTCCCTTACGGGTCGGTTGCTCGGGATTTCGGAGTGCCAACAAGGCTCTTAGTGCCAGCAAGTATAGCAAGATCGCGACCGTTCACTGCCGCGTAGTATTCGGGGTGATCTTGATCAGCTCCGGGTTGAAGTGCGGGCTGTGGGCGGGCAACAGGGTCACGTCCACCAGGTAGGCCACGACGGCGCGGCGCCGTTCCAGCGGCAGCGCCGCCCAGCGGGCCGGGGTGACGCCCTCGAGCGGTCCGGGGATCCGGGTCAGTGCCTCGGCGCGTTCCAGTTCGGCCAGCTTCGCGGTCAGCCGGTCCCGGTTGCGGACATAGCCGGTCCGGGTCAGGTCGCCGTCGGCGTACTTGTCTTCGAGCTGTTCCAGCCGCAGCCGGACCGCGTCGGCGGTGCTGCGCACGTCCGGGGCCGCCGCGACCGGGGTGGGGGCGCCGACGCCCTCCCGTTCCAGCAGCGCCAGCAGATACGCCTCGACCACGGCGTCGACCAGCTCGACCCGTCGTTTGACGTGGCCGCCGGAGCTGCAGCGGTAGACCGGCACGCCGCCTCGGCTGCCGCCGGCCCGCACCGGCAGCCCGCAGACGCCGCAGGTCATCAGCCCAGACAGCAGCCGGGCCGGCGCGTTGCCGGGCGAGGTGCGGCGGGCCGGGTCGGTCAGCAGCGCCGACGCCGCCTCCCACGACTCGCGGTCCACGATGGCAGGCCAGGTCCCGGCACCGACCACCTGCCCGCGGTGCACCCGGAGCCCGGCGTTCCTGGGCCGGATCACATGTTCTTGACCGAGTTCGCAGACCACGGCACTCCGCTGACAGAGGGCACCTCACGGGTACGCAGATCGGCGGCCAGCGCCCGGATGGACTCGCCGCCGATGACGCGGCGGGTCAGCTCGGCGACAATCCCGGCCTCGGCCGGCTCGACCGTCCCGGCCCGGGTCCACCCGTACGGCCGCGGGCCGCCATGGGCGATGCCGCGCTCGGCGTTCTGGTCCAACGCGCGGCGCACCCGGTCGGACCGGTGCTCGGACTCGTACCGGGCCAGCGTGCCCAACATCCGGGCCTGCAGCCGGCCCTCCGGGGTTTCTAGGTTGATCTCGCCGCCCTTGACGGTGTGCACGGCGACCCTGCCGTTGACGAGATCCACGATGTCCTCAAGGTCACGGACGGAGCGGCACAGCCGATCGACGTGCCAAACCAGCAGCGTGGTCCACCGGCCTTCCCGCAGACCTTCCAGCAGCTGCTCATACCCGGGGCGGCGCTTGCCGGAGTAGGCCGACAGGTCATTGTCGGTGAGCACCTCCGGATCGGCGAGCCCGAGTGTCGCGGCCAGATCCCGGCAGTCGGCGGCCTGCCGCTCCACGCCGAGCCCGGCGCCGGTCTTGTCGGCGGAGATCCGGCAGTAGGCGACAGTTGACACACGACCAGCTTACGGTGCCTTGACCCGGATGTCACCT
>CAWAAK010000026.1:0-5515 GCA_963780005.1 uncultured Actinomycetota bacterium
GCCGTGACCGCTTCTGCGGGTCGGCGAAAAAACGAACCGTCGATCGCGCCGGCCGCGTCGGTGCGCAGTTACGGTCCATTGGAGATCCCTGTCTCGGGCCGCACCTGCGCACTGAGTTCGAAGAGGGCGCTCCACTCGGAATGGAACACGGGAGCTGGCCCGCGGTAACCACGTTGCCGAAGGGCGGCGAACACCTTGCCCACCACGTGGCGGGGCCGCCGCATGCGGGCGGCGGTGATGCGGATGACCAGATAGCCCTCGGCGGTGAACTCCTCGGCGCGATCGATGTCGACATTCCACTGCTGTCGGTCGGTGCGGTGCTGGTCAATCGGGGGACGACGAGCCCGTGAGCAAGGCCGGAGTGCGCCCCTGCGGCCCATTCTTCGGCGTGGCAACGGGCCGCAGGTGCGCACCAATGGATTCAATCAAGCCAGGCGCATCCGGAAGATCCGGTCGTCGCCGTCGCGGACGTCGCCACGCCCGTCGGTGTTCGAGGTCACCACCAGCAGCGCGCCACCGCCGGGGGTCGGCGTGACCGTACGGATTCGCCCGTGTTCGCCGTCGAAGTGGGACCGCGGCTCACCGACATCCGTACCGGAGACCGGGATCTGCCAGAGCCGCTCGCCCCGCAGAGCCGCCATCCAGAGAGCGCCGTCGGCGTAGGCCAGCCCGGCGGGGGAGGCCTCATCAGTGCTCCAGACCACCTTGGGATTGGTCAGCCCTTCGCCGGAGCCGGAGCCTTCGACCTCCGGCCAGCCGTAGTTCGACCCTTTGGTGATCAGGTTCAGCTCGTCCCAGCTCTGCTCGCCGAACTCGCTGGCCCACAGCCGACCGTCGGGGTCGAAGGCGAGCCCTTCGACGTTGCGGTGCCCGTAGCTCCAGACCTCACTCCCGAACGGATTACCGGGTGCCGGCTGACCTTCCAGGGTGATCCGCAGGATCTTCCCGCCGAGCGAGGCCCGGTCCTGGGCCAACCGGGTGTCGCCCACCTCACCGGTGCCGACGTAGAGGAACCCGTCCGGACCGACTACGATCCGGCCGCCGTTGTGCCGACCGCCGTTGGGGATCCCATCGAGGATCACTCGCGGTTCGCCCAGCTCGGTCCCGTTCCAGGACATCGCGACGATCCGGTTGTCCTCGGCAGCGGTGAAGTAGGCGAACAGGGTGTCCCGATCCGGGCTGAGTGCGAGCCCCAGGAGCCCGCCCTCACCGCCCGGGTCGACCTCGGCGAGCCGGCGCACCTCGGTCACGCGGTCGCCGTCCACCCGGACGATCCTGCCGGTGTCCCGCTCGCTCACCAGGAGCGACTCGTCGTCCAGGGCCAACGCCTCCCACGGCGAGGTGAGACCGCGGACCACCTCGTCCAGCCGGCCGGCGTTCGCGGAGCCGGTGGGCGCCGCCGTACGGACATCAGCGGACGGGGTCGAGGGGGCTCCACCGGCACAGCCGCTCAGCACCAGTGCGGCCACCATGATCAAAGTCGCCATCCCGCTCGGACGGGCCCGGCCGATGCTGCGGCCTCTGCGCCTTCCCATGCGCCCCAGTCTGGCGGGTCGAAACAAGCAGGGATCGGCTCGACGGAGTCGGCCTCAGGTCGGCGACAACGCCTAGGACAACAGAGCGTTGAAAGTTTCCGGACCGGCACCACGTCCCAGCGGAAGAACCTGCTCGGCCCCTACCACCGGGAGCCCCGTCGGTTCCAGCAGGCCGACCTGGGCCAGCACGGAGGCCTGGTCCCAGTAGATGTGTTCGCTGTCGACCAGCCCCTGCGACATTCCGATGACGGTGACGATGCCGACCACCACCCGGCGTCCGGTCGGAGCCACGCCCGGCATGATCCAAGGAATCTCGACGTCATGCGTGAAGGAGATGATCATCTCGTCGACAACCCGATCCGCGGTGACCGTACGCGACGTCCGCTCCAGGGACATGTCGGCGGCCTGGTGGCCGATGAAGTACTCCGCGTAGAACCGCCGGACCGCCTCCCGGCCGCACGCGCCCACCGAGGTGGCCACGTGGAGGACGACCGGATTTTCGGACATGGTGGCCATGGTCGCGTCCAGATCGGTGGTGACGAACTCGGCGGCCGTGTGGGCGTCCCAGACCTGCTCGAGCGCTTCCAGGTCAGCGCGTGGGCCGGTGTCCAGCTCGGTCATCACGCCTCCAGAAAGTTCCTCAGGACCTGAGATCGGTGCCGTACAGCCGATCGATGGCGTCGGGCTCGCCGACGAGTTTCACCTCGGCGACGCCGGTCCGTCCCTGGGCGAACAGCAGCAACTCGCTCGGCTGGCCGACGATGGTGACGATCGGTGAACCGCTCACCGCCCGGATCGTGTCGGGTTCGTAGGCGTCGTTGGTGCCGAGCCGCTCCAGGACCAGCCCGACCGGAGCCCGCCGGAAGAAGGCGCGACCGAGGAGCTTCAGCCGCCGCCAGATGAAGTCCTCGATCTCCTGACCCAGATCACGCGAGGTCTGCGGATGGTCGCCGGCCCGGCGGACATCCTCGTGATGGACGAAGAACTCGGTGCTGTTGGCCGGTTCGTCGACACCGGGCAACGCGAACACCGAGAAGCGGGCCGGGCCGTTACGGACCCGGTCGACCAACTCGGAGAACTCCCAGCGCTGCTTGACCTCCGCCATCCGGCGTTCGAGAAGCCCGGCGAGGGGCTTGGCCACGATCGCGCTGGCTCCGATGGGATCGGTCTCCCGGATCCAGAGATGGGCGGCGAGGTCATGGGTCTGCCAGCCTTCGCACAGCGTCGGTGCATCCGGCCCGACCTCGTCGAGGAGGTCGCACAGGGCGGCACGCTCGGATTTGGCAAACGTCACAAGCGACCATGCTAGCCCCCGTTCACGGGGACGAGAGCCGCCGCCGAGCGCGGACGAAGGTCGGCGCCCGCGCCGCGAGCCGGTGAGAATGGACGCGTGCAGACCTCTGAACTCGATCCCGACATCGCCGCTCGGCTCAAGCGGGACAGCCGCGGCCTGATCACAGCGGTCATCCAGCAGGCGGGCAGCGGCGAGGTGTTGATGGTCGGCTGGATGAACGACCAGGCCCTGCACCAGACCTTGACGTCGGGACGGTCGACGTTTTTCTCCCGGAGCCGCGACACCCTGTGGGTGAAGGGGGAGACCAGCGGGCACCGCCAATGGGTCCGCGAAGTCCGGTTGGACTGCGACGGCGACACGGTCCTCGTCACCGTGGATCAGGAGGGTCCCGCCTGCCACACCGGAGCCCGGACCTGTTTCGACGACCGCGTGCTCCCGGCTGTCGTCGCCGACCGTCCGGTCGAGGCGGCGGGGCGGCCGGAGTGATGGAGCCCAGCCTGGCCGACTTCCGGGCCGCCGCTCGCGATCGGCGGGTCATCCCGGTCTATCGACGCTTTCTCGTCGACGGCGAATCAGCCATCGGCCTGTACCGGAGACTGGCCCGGAATCGGCCGGGCAGCTACCTGCTGGAGTCCGCCGAGCAGGGCGTGTGGTCGCGATACTCCTTCATCGGGGTGCGCGCGGCGGCGGTCCTGACCGAGGTGGACGGGGAGGCGTCATGGTCGGGGCGACGGCCCGCCGGACTCCCGGCGGGTGGTGATCCGCTGCAGGCGGTCCGGGAGACCGTACGGCTGCTGCACACCCCGCGCGACGAGACGTTGCCGCCCTTCACCTCGGGGCTGGTCGGCTACCTCAGCTACGACGCGGTCCGCCGGGTGGAGCGACTGCCGGACAATAATCCGAAGGATCTCGACATCCCCGAACTGGCCTTCGTGCTGGCCTCGGATCTGGTCGTGCTCGACCACCACCGAAGCGTTGTCTGGTTGGTCGCCAACGCCATCAACTACGACGATTCTGACGAGCGCGTCGATGAGGCGTACGCCGACGCGGCCGCCCGGGTCGAGGAGATGACCCGGCTGCTGGCTGAGCCGGTGGCCTCCTCGGCGGTCGCGGCTGAGCACGACCACGAACTCCCGGTCCGGCGCCAGCGCAGCTCGGCCGAGTACCAGGCGGCGGTGGCGGCTGCGGTGGAGGAGATCAAGGCCGGGGAGGCCTTCCAGATCGTGGTCAGCCAACGCTTCGAGGTCGACACCACCGCCGACGCCCTGGACATCTACCGGGTGCTGCGGCTCAGTAACCCCAGCCCCTACATGTATCTGCTGCGGCTCGAGGATTCCGCGGGTCATCGGTTCGACATCGTCGGGTCCTCGCCCGAGGCCCTGGTCACCGTGCAGGGCGAGGTCGCGGTCACCCATCCCATCGCCGGCTCCAAACCCCGAGGCGCCGACCCGGCCGAGGACGCCGCGCTGGAGGCCGAGCTGCTGAACGATCCGAAGGAGCGCGCCGAGCACGTGATGCTGGTCGACCTGGGCCGCAACGATCTCGGCCGGGTCTGTGTGCCGGGGACGGTCGAGGTCATCGAGTTCATGGATGTCCGCCGCTACAGCCACATCATGCATCTGGAGTCGACCGTACGGGGGCTGGTCAGCCCGGGCCGCAGTGCGTTGGACGTGATCCTGGCCGCCTTCCCGGCGGGCACGTTGTCTGGCGCCCCGAAGGTGCGGGCCATGGAGATCATCGACGAACTGGAGGTGTCGCGGCGCGGCCTGTACGGCGGGGTGGTCGGCTACCTCGATTTCGCCGGTGATGCCGACGCCGCGATCGCGATCCGGACGGCGCTGCTCGTCGACGGGGTGGCCTACGTGCAGTCCGGCGGCAGGATCGTCGCCGACTCCGATCCGCCGACCGAGGATCAGGAGTCCCAGAACAAGGCGGCGGCCGTGGTGCGGGCCATCGCCGTGGCCCAATCGTTCCGGCCGATCCAGGTGACGCCGGACAAGGCCACAGAGTCTGCGGCGCGATGACCCTGGCGGACGACCGTCCTGGCGTGGCTGGCGGCAGCTGGACTGCTCGCGCTGGTCGCGTCCGCGCAGCCCTGGTGGCGTGCGGTGGTGACGGCGCGGAGAGCGCCGGGGCGACGGTGGCCTTCTCGGGGTCCGACGTGACCGGCGGACTCAGCCAGGCGCTGGCGGTGGTGGTCCTGGCGGGAGTCCTCCTCACCCTCGTGCTGGCCGCAACCGGCCGCCGGGTGGTAGCGATCCTGCTCGGGCTGACGGCGCCGCGGGCGCAGTGTTGGGCGCACTCGGACAGCAGCCCAGCGAGGCTGCGGTGCGCTCGCGCTTTCGGCAGGTGAGCCTGGTGGAGCAGTTCAGCCTCTCCGGCACCGCTGCCGTGGATGTCGCCGCCGCCGGCGTGCTCGTGGCCGCCGGCGCGGTCCTGCTCTGGCGTGGCGCGCCGCGGTGGCCGCAGCGGGGGCAACGCTTCCAGCGGCCCGGCGAACCGTCGATCCCGACCGCGGCCCCGACGGCGGGACCAGAGGCGCAGACCGCCATGGCCGATCCAGCCTGGTGTGGCGAGCCCTCGACGCCGGACAGGATCCGACCGTCGAGCCGGAGGACGACACGCCGGCAGCACCGATCGACCCCCAGGTGCAGGTCGACCCCCATGCCGAGAGACACCGCAACAG
>CAWAAK010000027.1:0-34151 GCA_963780005.1 uncultured Actinomycetota bacterium
GGGGCGGCCATCAGGCCGTCGAGGTCTTCACGACCCGGCCCGACACCGTGTTCGGCGCCACGTACCTCGTGCTGGCGCCCGAGCACCCGCTGGTCGAGGAGCTGACCGCCGCATCCTGGCCGCCCGACCTGGCCAACGACCCGCGCCCGGCCTGGACCCTCGGGCTGCGGACCCCGACCGAAGCGGTCGCGGCCTACCGGCGCCGGGCCGGAGCCCGATCCGATGTCGAGCGTCAGGTCGAGGGGCGGGCCAAGACCGGCGTCTTCATCGGCTGCTACGCGACCAATCCCGCGACCGGCGACCAGATTCCCATCTTCGTCGCGGACTACGTGCTGATGGGCTACGGCACCGGGGCGATCATGGCCGTCCCCGGTCAGGACCAGCGCGACTGGGAGTTCGCCGAGGCTTTCGACCTACCGATCGTCCGCACCGTCCAGCCGCCGGCGTCATGGACCGGTCAGGCCTACGCCGGTGAGGGCCCGGCCATCAACAGCGCCACCGCCGGGGCGAACGGAGGAGAGGCTGGGGGAATCGACCTGAACGGGCTCGGGGTCGCCGAAGCCAAGCGCCGGATGATCCACTGGCTCGAGGCCACAGGGACCGGGTCCGGCACCGTAACGACTCGACTGCACGACTGGCTGTTCAGCCGGCAACGATTCTGGGGCGAGCCGTTCCCGATCGTGTACGACCTCGAGGACGGCCTGCCGCGGGCGCTGCCGGAGGCCAGCTTGCCGGTGGTCCTGCCCGACCTCGAGGACTACTCGCCCACCACCTTCGCCGACGACGACGCGACCTCGCTCCCGGTGCCGCCGCTGGCCCGGGCCACCGACTGGGTCGAGGTGACCCTCGACCTCGGCGAGGGTCGGAAGACGTACCGCCGGGAGACCAACACCATGCCGCAGTGGGCGGGCTCGTGCTGGTACGAATTGCGCTACCTCGATCCAGACAACGAGCGGGCATTCGTCGACCCCGCGATCGAGCGCTACTGGATGGGTCCGCGATTCCCGGGTGACAGCGGCGGCGTCGACCTGTACGTCGGCGGGGCCGAGCACGCCGTGCTGCACCTGCTGTACGCCCGCTTCTGGCACAAGGTCTTGTTCGACCTCGGCCACCTCTCGTCCTTCGAGCCGTACCGGCGACTGTTCAACCAGGGCATGATCCAGGCCGCGGCGTACACCGACGCGCGCGGTCGCTACGTCGACTCGGCCGCGGTGGCCGAGCGCGACGGCGGCTTCTACTACCTTGATCAACCGGTCCGGCGCGACTTCGGGAAGATGGGCAAGAGCCTGCGGAACGCGGTGACGCCGGACGACCTGTACGCACGCTTCGGGGCCGACACACTCCGGCTGTACGAGATGTTCACCGGACCGCTCGACCAGAGTCGGCCCTGGGACACCCAGGCGGTCGTCGGCGTGTTCCGTTTGCTGCAACGGATCTGGCGCAATGTGGTCGACGAGAACTCGGGCGAGATCACTGTCGGGGACGACGTCCCGGATGAGGAGACCCGGCGCGTACTGCACCGCACCATCGCCGCGGTTCGCACCGGCATGGACGAATTGCGGTTCAACACGTCCATCGCCCGGCTCACCGAGCTCAACAACCACCTGACCGGGCGATACCCGGACGGGGGCGTGCCGCGCTCCGTGGTCGAGCCGCTCGTCCTGCTGCTGGCGCCGCTCGCACCGCACATCGGCGAGGAGCTGTGGTCCCGGCTGGGGCATGGTCACTCGCTAGCCGACGAGCCGTATCCGGTGGCCGACCCGACGCTGCTGACGGACGCGGCGATCGAGATCCCGGTGCGGATCAACGGCCGGCTGCGGGCCCGGGTGCAGGTGCCGGCCGATGCCGACGCCGCAACGATCGAGGCCGTGGCCCGGGCCGACCAACGGGTGTCGGGGCTGCTCGAAGACGCCGAGGTGGGCCGGGTCATCGCGGTGCCCGGTCGGTTGATCAACTTCGTTCTGGTCTAGGTTGCCCAGAATGTACGTCATCCTCATCCCCGGCCTCTGGCTGAACGGCTCGTCCTGGGACCGAGTGGTGCCGGCCCTCGAGGCCGCCGGACATCAGACCCGAGCGCTGACCCTGCCCGGCATGGAGTCCTCGGACGCCGACCGTTCGGAGATCACGCTGCGCCACCACGTCGACGCCGTGACCGACGCGATCGACGCCTGCCCCCTCGACGCGACCCTCGTCGTGGTCGGGCATTCCCTCGGAGCGGGGATCGCCTGGGCGGCGACGGACGCACGGCCGGACCGCGCTGCGCACCTCGTCCTCGTCGGCGGGTTCCCGGCGCGATCCGGCGAGGCGCTGGCCGCCGGCTTCGCCACGGTCGGCGCGGACCTCCCGCTGCCGGATTTCGACACCTTCGACGAGGCCGACCTGCGCGAGTTGGACGACGCCGCCCGGCAGGAATTCCGCCGCCAGGCCGTTCCTTCACCGGCCCGGCTGACCACGGACGTGGCGCAGTTGACCGACGAGCGACGGTACGCAGTGCCGGTCACCGTCGTCTGTCCCGAGTTCACCGCCCAGGATCTGCGTGACTGGATCGAGGAGGGCGAGGTCGCGGTCAGCGAACTCTCCCGGATCCGGCAACTGTCGCTGGTGGACCTGCCGACCGGTCACTGGCCGCAGTTCACCCGGCCCGATGAACTGGCCCGCATCATCCTCGAGGTCGGTCCAACCGGCTGACGGGGCTGGACGATGCGCTCCGCCAAGTTCCGAGCACGGAACCGATCAGGACCAGAGGGAACCCGACGGCCAATCCGACGGTGAGCGGCTCGGCCAGCACGATCGCGCCGAGCAGGACGGCCACGGCCGGATTCACGTACGTGATCAAGGTCATCCGGGCCGGGCCAGCTTCTGCGATCAACGCGAACATGAGCAGGAACGCGACCGCCGTACAGACGACGGCCAGCACGACGATCGAGCCGACGGCCGGGACGGTCCAGCGTTCCGGCCAGACGAACGGGGTGAACGGGGCGTAGACGCCCGCGGAGATGAGCAGCGACGCGGCGACCACCCCGATCGAGGGCAGCTGGGCCAAGCGACGACTGATGATGATCGGACCGACCGCATAACCCACCACCACCAGACCCAACTGCAGGATCGAGACCAGGTCGTCGGCGCGGACGTCGAGACCGACCAGCAGCGCGACGCCGATCAGACCGAGCACCAGCCCACAGATCCGCCGCGCGTCGAGCCGGTCCTGCCCCATGATGGTCAAGATCACGGCCGCGACGATGGGTACCACCGCGATGATCAATCCCGTGGTCGAGCTGTTGAGGCGTGTCTCGGCGTGTCCGAGCAGCAGCCACGGTCCGACGATCTCCACCCCCGTGTAGAGCAGCAGGATCCTCCAGTGCGGCAGCAACGGGGCCAGCGCCTTGGCCCGCAGCGCCAGCGGGAGCAGCAGCAGGGCGCCAAGCAGGGTGCGTCCGAACGCGACTATCAGCGGATCCAGGTCCGTCACCGCGATCCGGATGAACAGGTACGGGATGCCCCAGCACACGCCGAGGGCGGCGAAGAGCAGCCAACCGCGACGCGTCACAGCCGCCCAGCCTAAGCCTCGGGGGTGGTCCAGACCCCGACGTCTCCTGCGTCAGAGCAGCCAGTCGACCTTCAGCGGCGAACGGGTCAGCCTCAAGTTGCCCACCCCGGTGCCGGTCACCCTCCCGCTGCAGGTGCCCCGCTGGCCGTCGAATCGACAGTCACCCGAGATCCTGACTTTGAAGCTGATCGACACGACGGCCCCGCCGACGTCGCTGTAGGAGATCCGGGCCTTGCGGAACGGGTCTCCCCCCACCCGTCGCCAATTCAACGAACCGTTGATGTAGCGGTAGGTGGAGTTGTCCCAGCGGAACGGGCAGTTCTTGGGTTTGGCGACCTCCGACCGCAGACAGGCGTTGAAACTGTTCCTTGCCACGGCCTTCACCTTCTGCCGTCCGCTGGAGGTGAGTCCGCCACGCAGCCCGTACACGTTGACCAAGTCGTCCGGTGAGCGGACGAGCAGGACGTTCCGGCCGCCGTAGCTCAGGTAGCGGGTGCCGGTGCTGAAGGCGTATGAGCCGGGCAGCACCTGGACCCGATCGTTGGTGACGGTCGCGCCGTTGATCTTCATCGGGATCGTCTGCTGCCGAACCAGCCCCAGATTGAATTCGTTGACGACATTCCGGAGCCTCCAGCCGCCATTGACCTTGACCACCTCGAAGACCCCATTGACCGGCGTCGAGCCGAGTCGATAGCTGGCCTGCACCTGGGTGGCGCCGGGGTCGGCGACCGCAGCCACCTGGATTCCGGTGACCGGCGCTCGTCTCCTCGATTCGGCCAGCACGGCGTTGGACAGCGTCGCCTCGCGGTTCACGGGGCGGGCCGCGTAACGCAAGGCGGCGTCGGCGTTCCCCGCGGCCAGCGCCCGCAGGTACCCGAGCACCGCATCGGAGGCCAAGGCTCCGGCGGGTGGCGGCGCGGTGGACGGCGCCATGGTGGACGGGGGGGTGGACGGGGCGGTGGACGGGGCGGTGCCCGACGGTGGCGGTGGGATCTCGGTCGGCTCGACTGAAAGTGAACGCGACGGCGCCGAGCTGGCCGAGCTCGTCGGCGGTGCGCTCGGAGACGCGACGACCGGCGGAGGCCCGGTGACCTCGGCGACCCGCCGGACCGCGAGCACCACCGCCGCGATGATCACCACCAGCACCAGTCCCAGCACGCCGAGGATGATCGGCAGGCGTCGCCGCGGCGGCGGCGGCGGCGGTTGTTGCGGCGGCGGCGGTTGTTGCGGCGGTGGCGGCGGTGGCGGCGGTTGGTAGGGACCACCCGGTCCCGGCGGTCCGGGCGGCGGGCCACCCGGAGGCTGACCGGGCGCGAAAGGACCGAAAGAATACCCCGACGAGCCTGGCGGTGGTCCAGCGGGAAAGTCAGATGACATGTCGGTTGCTCCGGCGAGGTTCGGCCAACGTTCTGCGTACTCTAGCCAGCCGGCCGCGGTCGCGCGGGTCGACCGAGAATCTGCCCTCAGGACCGCGACGCCGCGGAGGCTCCCGGGGTGCTGACCGGCATCGTCAGCGGACCGCTGCTGAGCTCTCAGCGACCTCGCTGCCGCGGGCCCGTCTGGAACTGCTCCCAGAAATCGGAGAAGAAGTCGCGGCGGCCGTAGACCAGCTCGGCCGGCGGAGACCGGAACGACTCCGGTGCGGTGCCTTCGAGGTACGCCTCCATGGCCGGCTTCCAGATCTCCTGACCGGCGTCCCCGCTGCCCGAGCCCTCGAGCTGCAACCCGGTCGAGGGCACCCGGTAGTCCCGGAGGTTCCGGGCCCGGTAGCCGTCGGCCGACTTCACGAACGGCCGGCGCTGGTTGTCGATACTGATCATGGCGGCGCCTGCGACCTGCGGGGTGTAGCCGGCGAACCAGACGGCCGCGTTGCTGTCGATGGTGCCCGTCTTGCCCGCTTGGGGGCGCCGATCGGCGGTGGCCACCCGGTTACCGGTGCCGCTCGTCATCACGCTGGCCAGCAACGCATTGGTGGCGGCCGCGACGTCCTCGGAGATCACCCTCGTGCAGTTCGCGCTGGGAGCCGCGAGGGCCTTGCCGCTGCTGTCCGTGATGGATTCCACGATGATCGGATCGCAGTGGATGCCGCCCGAGGCCAGAGTCGCGTAGGCCTCCGCCATGGACAGCGGACTGACCTCGACCGTGCCGAGCGTGAAGGACGGCTTGTCGTCGTAGGACGTGATCGGCGCCGACTTGGTGCTGGACTCCACTCCGAGCTTCTCGGCCATCTTCACCACGTCGCACATGCCGACCTCCAAAGCCAGCTGAACGAAGTACGTGTTGACCGATCGCTGCGCGGCCAGGTTCATGTCCATGACTCCGTTGGTGCCGGTCGAGTTGCGCACCCGCCAGGTTCCGCCTACCTCTTTGCGGCCGCTGCAGCTGTCGAACCTCGCGTCGGAAAAGTCCATCACGGGGCGAGCGTCATAACGCTTCGACAGCGGAATACCCTTCTCCAGCGCCGCCGCCGCGGTGAACGCCTTGAAGGTGGACCCGGCCTGGAAGCCTTGCGCTCCACCCATTTCGGGCGAAACCGAGTAGTTCCAGTAGGTCTGGCCGCGTTTGGCGTCGGAGCCCATCACCGGCCGGCTCTGGGCCATGGCGACGATCAGTCCCGTACCGGGCTGGATCATGTCCATGGCGCCGATCACTGGATCGGTCGCGCCGACCACGTCACTGACCGACTTCTGGATGGTGTCCTGGGTGTCCGGATCAACGGCGGTGGTGACCTTCAACCCGCCGCGCTTGATGGTGTCCACCCGATCGGCTTCGGTGGCGCCCAAGCTCGGCGTCTGGGCCAACGATCGGTAGATGTAGTCGCAGAGGAACGGATAGTCGGTGACCTGGCAGCCGTTCGGGGTGCCGCGGACCTCGTCGGGGTCGAACGTGGTCCCCTTGGCCTTCGCGGCTCGAGCGCTGGTGACGACGTCCAGCTCGACCATCCGGTTCAGCACGACACCGCGCCGCTCGAGGGCCGCCGAGGGATGCGCGACCGGGTTCAGCGCGGTCGGGTTCTGCACCAGACCGGCCAGGAGCGCGGCCTGGGCCAGGGTGAGCTCGGCGGCCGTCGTGCCGAAGTAGTGCTGGGCCGCGACCTGGATCCCGTACGCCCCGTCGCCGAAGTAGGCGATATTCAGATAACGCTCGAGGATCTGGTCCTTGGTCAGCACCTTTTCGACCGAGATGGCGTAACGGAGCTCGCGGATCTTGCGTCCGTACGTGCCGTCCTGGGCCGCCTTGATGGCCGCCTCGTCGCCCTTCTTCTTGGCCTCCTCGATCGAGACCATCTTCACGTACTGCTGGGTGATGGTCGATCCGCCCTGAGTGACTCCGCCGGCGGCGATGTTGCTGAAGAACGCCCGCAGGGTGCCCTGCAGGTCGAGCGGCCCGTGCTCGTAGAAACGATGATCTTCGATCGCGATGATCGCCCGCTGCATGATCGGCGCGATCTCGTCGAGTTCGACGTAGACCCGGTTCTCCTCGTAGAAGTACGCCAGCACGTCGCCGTTGGCGTCCAAGACGGTCGAGCGCTGCGATTGGGCTGGTGTGTCGAACGCGACCGGCAGATCGTTGAGACTGTCCTCGGTCGCCTTGGAGGTGAACCACGCCGCACCTACGGCCGGCATCGCCAGGGCCGCCACGAGCAGACCGCACAGGGTGCTCACGAGCAGGAACATCGCGCCGGCACGCAGGCGTGGCGATCCGGCGGCAGGCGTGGCGCGGGACGGAGTCGGGGCCGAGGCACCCGAGCGTCGTCGTAGAAGAGGCATCATGTGAGCAACTCCCGTACCCGTCCCGGCGTTCCCCACCATAGCGTGGCCCTACTCACAGCGGATGCATATTTTCGCCACGGGCAGGACCACGGGCGGGCCCGGCGTGCTGTGTTCATGACCCCGGAGAACCAGCGAATCAACGCCCGCCCGGCGTCGGGCCCGGCGAGTCGTGGCGCTGGCCGCCTCCGGAGGACTGCTGGCCACGGCGTTGAGTGGCGCGGCCACCAACACCCTGGTGGAGAAGATCAGCGACGACGCGACGGCCAGGACGGAATCGAGCCGGACCGGACCGTCCCAAGATCAACCGCCAATCAACCTGCCGAGCAACATGCACCGTCGTGGAGCGGCGGCTCCGAGGCGACCGCCGCGAACGCCCGATCCGCGACCGCCCGCGAACGCCCGATCCGCGACCGCCCGCGAGTCGGTGGGCGTGGTGCTCGTGGAAACGGTGCTCGGTACCGGCGACGGTCAGACACGACTCGGAGCCGGTGCCGGCAGCGGCATCGTCCTGACGGCCGGCGAGATCGACGGGTACGCGATCGCCATCGACGACGCATTGGCGATCATCGAGCAGATCCGTGCCGGCGAGGAGACCGACGGCGTCCGGGTCGGCGCCGCAGCATTCCTCGGCGTCGAGTTGGCCGGGAGCAGCGGCTTCGACAATGGCCAGGGCGGAGCCATGATCACCGGAGTCAGCGCTGGCGGTGCGGCCGAGTCCGCCACGGTGACCCTTCAGGCCAGCGCCGTGGCCTGAGCGCGGCCGGGAGGGCATCGTGTCGCGATCTTGACGATGCGTTTGCCATCAGCTGTTCCGGCGAACCCTGCCCCGATGTCATTGTGGTGGTCATCGCGCCGATCGGGTGCGTGAGGACCCGGAGGCCGTGTGTCGACAACAGGAAAGCAGAGCCCGACGACAGCTCGACCGCTGCGGGCCACCGCCACCCTCGGCGCCCTCGGCGTGGTCTTCGGCGACATCGGCACCAGCCCGATCTACACCATCCAAACGATCTTCGATCCCGGGGATCCCCACCCGGTGCCCCTGACCGCCGACAACCTGTACGGCCTGCTCTCACTGATCTTCTGGTCGGTGATGATCATCGTCACCGTCATCTACGTGGGACTGGTGCTGCGGGCCGACAATCACGGCGAAGGCGGCATCCTGTCGCTGATCACCCTGGTCGCCCGGCCGTCTCGTCGAGGTGCCCCGTCCCAGGCCCGGACCGTGGCGCTGTTGACCGCACTGGGGATCCTGGGCGCGTCGCTGTTCCTTGCCGACAGCATGATCACCCCGGCGATCTCGGTGCTGTCCGCCGTCGAGGGGCTCGAGGTGGTCGAGCCAGGGCTGGCCGAATTCGTGATTCCGATCACGGTCGTGATCATCATGTCTCTCTTCGCTGCCCAACGGGTCGGCACGGCTCGCGTCGGCCGACTCTTCGGACCGGTGATGGCGCTGTGGTTCGTCACTATCGGCGCCGCGGGCGTGGCGGGCATCGCCGCCGAACCTGGCATCCTGCGGGCTCTGTCCCCCACCTACGCGTTCGCTTTCCTGACCGGCAGGTTCGAGATCGCCTTTTTCGCCCTGGCCGCGGTCGTGCTGGCGATCACCGGCGCAGAGGCTCTGTACGCCGATCTGGGCCATTTCGGCCGGGCCCCGATCAGCCGGGCATGGCTGTTCATCGTGTTCCCGGCCTGCACGCTGTCCTACTTCGGCCAAGGTGCCCTGTTGCTCGGCGACCTGTCCCCGGGTGGGCCCGTTCGGGCCCCGTTCTTCCTGTTGGTGCCGTCCTGGGCCCTGTTCCCGCTGGTCCTGCTCGCGACCGCAGCCACGGTGATCGCCTCACAAGCGGTGATCACCGGAGCGTTCTCGGTGGCGCGGCAGGCAATCCAACTCGGCTATCTGCCCCGGCTTCGGGTCGTCCACACCTCGGCGCAGACCCTGGGCCAGATCTACGTACCGTGGGTCAACTGGGTTCTCATGGTGATGGTGATCGTGCTGGTCCTGGCCTTCCAGAGCTCCACCGCCTTGGCCTTCGCGTTCGGGATGGCGGTGACCGGGACGATCATCGTGACCACGCTGCTGCTGTTCTACGTCGCTCGACAACAGTGGGGCTGGCCGATGTGGTTGGTCCTGCTCTGCGCCCTGCCGGCGCTCGCGGTCGAGGCACTCTTCCTGGGCGCGAATCTCACCAAAGTAGTCAGCGGTGCGTGGCTCCCGCTGCTGATCGGCTTGATGATCTTCACCGTCATGAGCACCTGGCAGCACGGACGCCGGATGGTCACTGAGCGTCGAAAGGAACGGGAGGGCTCCCTGCGTCAGTTCGTCGGAGACCTGTACGAGCAGCATCCCCCGATCATGCGCGTGCCGGGTACGGCGATCTTTCTCAACCGCAGCCGGGAGACCGCCCCGCTGGCCATGCGGGCGAACGTCGAGCACAACGGCGTCCTGCACGAGCGTGTTTTGATCGTGGCCGTGGAGACGGCTCCGGTGCCGTACGTCGCTGCGCCGAACATCGCCTCGGTCGACGATCTTGGTCACCGGGACGACGGCATCACCTTGGTGACGGCGCGGTTCGGTTACATGCAACGAACCCACATTCCGGACGTCCTCGCGGCGCTCCCGCAGGACCAGTTCGAGTCCGCTATCGATGTCGCCCACGCCTCGTACTTTCTCTCCACGATCGAACTCGAAGTCGGTCAGCGCACCAGCATGAGTCGGTGGCGCACGTTGCTGTTCGTTGCCACATCGTCCTTGACCGCCGACGCGGCTCAGGCCTTCGAGCTGCCCGGCGATCGGACCGTCATCGTCGGCTCCCGCATCCAGGTGTAGTTGCTCCGGGCGCCCTGAGCATGTCGAGGGCTGAGTGCGGCCTAGCGCCCTGAGCCCGTCGAAGGGTTCACCAGCCGGCTCCCGTCCGGGTCAACCCCTTGTTTTGTTGACTTCTCGGCTACTCAAGCGGTTGCATTCGAATACCCGTTCGGATAGATGGGTGCATGTCGGAGACCTCCAGCACCGAGCCGGACCCCGGCCCCGTGCCGGCTCTGATCGACCGGCTCGACGAAAACCTGACGGCGCTGGCGGCGGCGGTGGACCGGGAGGAGCTGGACCCCGACACCCTGGTGGTGGTGACGCAACGGTTCGAGACGTTCCGGAACCGGATGTCGAGCGTCGACCACCGGATCGTGGGCCAGATCGACCGGGCCGGGCTGGCCGAGAAACACTGAGAAGTCGTCGGCCGACGGTGAGTGCGTCGATGTATCGGTCACTCCGCTACCCATCTCTCGAAAGCGTTGTGCATCGAAAAATTGCGAAGGGAGTCATTCAGCGCGCAGGAGGTACGCAATTCTCATGACGATTGCCCCGGCGGGTCAGGAGAGGTGCGCGGCGATGGCGGCGAACACCGCCGGCGCGGGATCGGCGGCCGGTTTCGTCCCGATGACCGAGATGTCGCTGTTGACCACCACCACGATCGTGGTGTCCAGCTCGTAGTGGTGGAAGACGGTGGTGGTGTAACCGAAGATGTCTCCGTCGTGGCCCCACCATCCGGCGCGGTCACCGATCCCGATGCCGTAGCCGGCCTGGGCGTTGTTTGGGGGGATGTTGCGGATGAGCGAGTCGCGTCGCAGCTGCTGGGTCGCGGGGTCCAGGATCCCTTTGCCGGTGAACAGGGCGTCGGCCCAGATTTTGAGGTCGTCGAAGGTGGAGATGACCCCGCCGGCGGTGTAGGCCGAGGACGGGTTCCAGTGGGTCGCGTCGGCGGTCTTGCCGCTCGGTTGGCCCTGGTTGGTGATACCGCGGAGGTAGGGCTCGGGCAGATCGGTGGACTCGTCGGGGAAGGTCGTCTCCGTCATGCCCAGCGGCCCGAAGATCCGGTCCTGGTAGACCTCAGCGATCGGGCTGCCGGTGACCTTCTCGATGGTCATGCCGAGCAGCACATAGTTGGTGTTGTCGTACGCCCAGCCCTCGCCCGGCGTGAAGTAGGGCTTGACATCGCGGATATAGGAGATCAACTTCCCCGGAGTCCAGGGCTGCTGAGGGTCGGCGAAGAGCGTGGCCTGAAAGGCCTGCTGCGCACTGTAGATCGGGATGCCGCTGGTCATGTCGGCCAGCTGACGCAAGGTCGCCTGGTCGTTGGGAACGCCCTGCACATACTTGCTGATCGGATCATCGAGGGAGACCTTCCCCTCCTGCACGAGCTGCAGCAAGACGGTTGCCGTCATCGTCTTGGTGAGGCTCCCGATACGGGTGTGATCGGCCGCCGTCGGCGCTCGGTCCAGACCCGCCCCCGCCGTCCCCGATGTCCCCTTCCAGGTGATCTCGGGGGACCAGACCCCGACAATGACCCCGGGGAAGCCGGCCCGGGAGCGAAGGTCGTCCAGCGCCTTCTGCAGCGTGGCGGGAGTCGGGGTGGCGGGAGTCGGCGTGCCAGAAGTCGGCGCCGCCGAGGTTCCGGCTGGCGAGGATCCCGTCGGGGACCCCGTCGGAGTCGAGGAGGTCGCGGACCCGGGTGAGATCGACGGGGCGGCCGGCGTGGAGCTGCAGGCGACCGAGACGAGGAGCGTGCCGGCCATCGCGGCGCCGAGGAGCGGGTGTGTGCGCATCGTCATCATCCCTCAGCTGATCGGGTGCGGACCGTCGCTCGCGGCGGCTCCGAACACCCCGAACATTCCCGACGGCTCCTCGCCAGCACTGGTGATGCTAGGGGACCTGGACGCTCATAGGAGGAGAAAGGAGGAGATTGTGCAAATTCCCCTGCCGACGGCCAGCTTGACTTGCCCTGAACGGACCTGTGTACTTAGGCCGCGGCTCGCGGTGTTGGCGCGCGGAGATGACGTCGCGTGGGAAGCGGACCGGGGAGGGGCAGATGCGTGAATTTCCGCCTGCGATCCGACGGGACGCCGAGACCACGGTCGAACACGACCCGAGCCGACTCCTCCTCGCCCTGACGCGACCACGGCCCTTCGAGGATCTTTCCGTCCAGCTGCGCGACGCCGGTCTGGTCCTGGAGCATGGGCGGTACGACGCCGGCACACTCACCGCTGACCAGGTCAACCACACCGATACGCGGATCTGGGTGTCCACGCCGGACGGCAGCGCCATCGACGAGGACACTGATCGTCGGATCCGGGAGCTGCTCGGGCGGGACCTGGACTGGGTCGGGCCTGTGTACCGGGTGCCGGGCACGGAGGGACGCGACGGCCTCCACTGTCCCCTTCCCCGGGTCCTCATCACCCGCGGCACCCAGACCGTGGCGGCACGCCAACGCACCAGCCTGCGCGAGGATGCCGGACGATCGGCGCGGCTGCTCGGACTCAGCCATCTGTCGATCGAGGATCCCGAGATCGACGCCTATCAGCTGCGGGCGGCCTTGACCGATTACGGCAGGCGCGCGACCGACGAAGTCTTCTTCGAGAACATGCCGCTGTTGGTCCCGCTGGGGTTCTTCCGCCCGAACGATCCGCTGTTGTTCCGGCAGTGGAATCTCAACCGGATCCGCGCGGTGGCACCGCCCGACCTGGAGGCCGGCTGGGACATCGCCCGCGGCGACCCCTCGATCACGATCTGCGTGTTCGACAGCGGCTGCGACCTGACCCACCCGGATCTGAACTTCGTGCCCGGAGTGACGGTGTTCTTCGGGGACGGAAGCACCCGGGTGGTCAACGGCTTCGCGTTCGGGCACGGGACGATGTGCGCCGGGGTGGCAGCCGCCGACCTCAACAATGCGGTCGGCATGGCCGGCGTGGCCGGAGGCTGCACCGTCATGCCCGTGGCGTTCACAAACTTCACCGACATCGAAGCCCGGGAGGGCATCGTCCATGCGGTCCAGAATGGTGCGCGGGTGATCAATATGAGCTTCATGGCGGGAGCCTGGTACCAGGCGGCCGTCGACCCGGCGATCGAGTTCGCGTTCTCCAGCAACGTCATCATGTGCGCCTGCACCGGAAACAACAACGGACCGATCATGTACCCCGCGCTGCACCCGCGGGTGATCGCCGTCGGCGCTACCAGCTCGACCGACGAGCGGGGCGGCTGCCCAGGTTCGTGTTTCTCGAACTTCGGACCGCAGCTGTCGGTGGTGGCACCCGGGGAGAACGTCACCACCACGGCGGTGCAGGGCACCGGCGAGTCCGGGGGCGACTACATCCAGAACATGTGGGGTACCTCCGCCGCCGCCCCCCACGTCGCAGGCTTGGCCGCGCTCCTGCTCAGCCTGCGGCCCAACCTCACCAGCGACCAGGTCAGGACGATCATCGAGGTCACCGCGGACAAAGTCGGCCCGATCCCCTACCAGACCGAGATTCCGGGCCCGTTCGGCCCCCCTGCGCATCCGAACGGCAGCTGGAACGAGCAGATGGGCTACGGGCGCATCAACGTCCATCGCGCGCTCACCCGCGCCAATGCCATGGACTGACTTGAGCCGGAGAGCATCAGGCTCACCCCTGGCCGAGGTCGACACCGGGGGGCTCCGCTCCGGCCCTCGGTTCGAATGGCACACGATGGCCCTCGGCTCACAAGCACCGCCATCGCCGGCAACACCGCCAGACCGCTCCGCCGGCTGAGATCAGAGCCCTTGCGTGCGTGCGAGAGACGGGGTCGATCGTGCGGCGCGACGGCAATCTGCGCCTCGGTGATGGGCCGTCAGGCAGGAGCGCAGCGCTTGGCGCGTATTAGGCGACCAGCTCGCGGACATAGCTGTGTGCGACGTCGATCCCGATGGGGTCCGGCCTGGTGACCGGTTCGGATCCGAGTGCCCGGGCGAGGACCGGGTCAAGGCTGTCCGCGAAGAACCGGTCGGCGTGTCCCTTGGATGCCCAGAGGCCGACGATTCGGAGCTTGCCGTTGTCGTCGGTTCCGACGTAGCGGGCCTGGAGACCGGCGGGTTCCTCACCCAGCTGGGCGAGGACCTTCTCATACTGCTCGATGTTGAACGGCGGTGTGCCGACCGTGATCCACTGCATGGCTGTCCTCCTTGTTTGCGGTCGCGGAGATGTCACTCAGCTTTGCGGAGCAGGGTGGGGGTTGGGAGGTTTGTAGTGTCTGGGCCGACCTCAGACGCTGAGGCTGCGCCAGCTGACGTTCGCGGCGGGCGTCTGAGGTGCTTGGCCAGTGTGTTTACGTCCTGCTTGCTGCTGCCTCGGCCGAGCTCGGCCCCTAGTGGCGTGTCGTTGAGACATGTTTACGTTTGCGGTTGATCTTGTCGATGATCTCGTCGGCGGGCCTGGTCCAGATGAATGGGTGTTTGCGGACGTTCCAGCCGGTGATGAAGGCGCGGATCTTGATCATCAGGTCGCGGACCGAGCGGAAGGTGCCGCGGCGAATGGCTTGACGTTCGATGATGCCGAACCACACCTCGACGGGTTCAGCCACGATCCGGAGGTCGGGGTGAAGTGGACTCTGGATGCGCGGGTTCGCTGCCAGCCAGTCACGGATTTCGACGCGTTAGTGGGCGGCGTAGTTGTCCATCACCAGGTGCAACTCTTGATCTGGGTAGGCGCGGGCCAGGTGCTTGAGGAACGCCAGGAACTCCTGGTGTCGGTGCCGCTGCTTGCAGATTCCGGTGACCTGGCCGGTGGCGATCTCCAAGGCGGCGAACAAGGTGGTGGTGCCGTGCCGGACGTAGTCGTGGGTGCGCTGCTCGGCGTGTCCGGGCTGCATCGGCAGCGTCTTCTGGGTCCGGTTCAGGGCTTGAACTTGGGACTTCTCGTCGACACAGAGCACGATCGCGTTCTCCGGCGGGCTCAGATACAGCCCGATCACGTCGCGGACCTTCGCCTCCAGCTCGGGGTCGGTGGAGAACTTGAACGTGTCGGCCTTCCACGGCTTGACCCCGTACTCCGGCCCACACCGCCGCGACCGTGGCATGGTCGACGCCAACCCGGGGCGCGAGCAGCCGGCTCGACCAGTGCGTCACCCCCAGACTGTTCGGCGGCGGGGTCAACGTGGCCGCGATGATCTTGGCCCGGTCCACCGATGCGGGGCCGGCCAGGCCGCTGCTCCTCGACCAGTCCGGCCAGGCCGCGCTCGGCGTAGCGGGACCGCCACAGGTTCACCGTCGGCCGGGTCACCCCGACCCGCTCGGCGATCGCATAGTTCGCCACACCGTCGGCGGCCAGCAGCACGATCCGGGCTCTCCGCGCCATCGCCGCCGGCACAGTCGACGCGCGGGTCAACCGCTCCAATTCGGCCTGGTCACCCTCCCGCAACGGCAACGGTCCAGCTGTCTTATTCGCCACACCTCATTGTCTCACCAAAGCGTATAGTTACTTAGCCGACATGCCACAAGGCGCGACTTGGCCACTAGCAGTCTCAAGGATGCACGTTGAGGGTCCGCATATGAGCCTCGAGACCGCCTTTCGCAACGGCGGCATCGCCACGTTAATCCGGACCGTGGCTTCGTTGGGCCGGTCAGTCGGGTTCAGCTACCCGGCTGCGGCAGCCGGGTAGCTGAAGGGTGTCGGTGAGTCGCCTCCGCAGCTTTCGACATCCCGTATGCACCGGTGAGAGTGATCAGGGCGAGCGCCGCGATGTAGGCCCACGCCCACTGGGTGTCTGGCCTGACTTCGGCCCAGTGGTGCAGGGTGACGAGCAGCTGGAATCCGCCGAAGGCGGTGTAGGTGGCGGCCGGCACGAACAGCCGGTCAAGATCCCGCTCGCGAATGATGAGGCCGGCCGCTATGGCAAGTGCGATCAACCAGGCTCCGGCGACTTGGGCGCTGAGAGGACCGATTGGCCAGGGCCAGAACGGGAGCGCCGAAGGCGAGAAGTGGTGGACAGTAGCTCCGCTCGAGTACAGCACCAATCCGACGATCAGCATGATCAGTCCTTGCCCCGCCAGCAAGGCGGTCAGCCACAAAGGCATGGGCCGGCGAACCGGCTCTGACATGTGGGCGCGTTGTTGCGCAACCGCGACCAGGCAGACGACGGGGATGGCGAGGTAGACCAGGAGCCAGAACCAGGCCGCGAAGCGCGCGATGGGATCACCAGATGCCAGGTGAAGGACGTGAAGGTGAATCAGCGTGGGAATCAAGGTCAGCACCGTAAACACCGCGACAGTAACGAGCGCAACGCGAATCCGTTCCCACCGGTCCTGTCGGAGCGCGAGCACCGAAAGGACGAAGCCTGCGGCGTACGCGGAACCGAAGAAGGACCCCATCGGCTCCGCCGCGATGGTCCAGGCGAAGTACCGATCGGTGTGGCCGGCGAGCAGCAGGAGCGTGCCGGCGGCGAGCAGAGTCAGTACGGCGAAGGTCCTGAAGACCATGCGAGTACTTGGCAACACACCGCCTCGGGTGGGGTGCGTAGACTGGCCCATGCCGAGGACTGACCATTTCCCGCGGGTAACACGTGGTCCGGCGTCATCCGTGGGCCTCCGCGGGCCGCCGTTGGTGTGGGTTGGCTGAAGACTTCGGTCGGGTGTGCGACTAGCGTGGCCAGACACCGCGCCCTCGATCTTCCATGACGTAGGCAGCTCTCTGCGCCGTGGCGCTGTTCCCGGAGTCTCCCCAGAACCGGGGAAACCTCCACCAAGGTCGGACCTGATTCCTGCCCGAGACGTCACCCCATCCGGGGCCTCCACCAGCATCCCGGCCGCGTCACCGGCAGCGACCTTTCGGTGCAGCCGAACGTCGCCACGAACCAGCTGATCAGCGGTCGCTGGCACGGCACGGAAGCAGATGAGGTCGCGGGTCGGATCGCTCACGACGCCCTTCCTTCGAGGATTGGCCGCCAGAGACGCCCCCCTTGGCGGCGGCGCTCCGTGACCGCGGTGCCGCGCCCTTCGGCTGGGGCGGCAAGGACCGAAGGACGCTGGGCAGCGATCGCACTCAGCCGGTGGCTCGTAGGCGCCAACCGGCCCACTGCATCGAGTTGGTACATGAGGGGTGACTCCTTAGCCAGACGTGTTGGCCTCATCTGTGGCATCATAGAACCAAACACGCAATAATGTAAATAAGCAAGGAGAAACACGCATGTTGGTTGCTCAGCGCCGGGATTTCTTGATGGACCGGTTACAACGCGAAGGTCGCCTCGTCGCCAAAGACTTGGCCGCCGAGCTCGGCGTCACCGAGGACAGCGTCCGCCGCGACCTGCGTGAACTTGCCGCCGCCGGCCTGTGCCAGCGGGTGTACGGGGGCGCGTTGCCCTTCTCCCCGGCCGTGGCCGACTACGCCACCCGAGCCGGCGTGGCGCCCGACAGCAAGCAGCGGGTCGCGGCCGCCGCGACCCGGCTCCTTCGACCCGGCAGCACTGTGCTGCTCGACGGTGGCACCACCGCGCTCGCCGTTGCCCACGCCCTGCCCCCGGGACTGGCCGTCAATGTGGTCACCCACAGCCCGACCGTCGCCGCCGCACTCGTGGACCATCCGACCGCTGAGGTGTACGTGCTGGGCGGTCGACTGTTCAAACACTCCGCCGTCACCTGTGGAGCGGCCGCCGCCGAAGCCGCCCAAGCCGTCCAGGCCGACGTGTTCCTGCTCGGCGTCACCGGCGTCCACCACCAGGCCGGACTGACCACCGGCGACCCCGATGAAGCGGCGATGAAACGCACCCTCGCCAGCCGTGCCGCGGACACCTACGTGCTGGCCAGCAGCGAGAAGATCGGCGCGGCCTCACCCTTCACCGTCGTTCCGCTGACCAGCATCAGCGGCATCATCACCGACGCTCCCGCCGACCACCCCGTCCTTCAACAACTCGAGCGGATCGGCACATCGATCATCAGCGCACGCTGACCCACGTGTAACAGCCGGCGGTCCCGCACTACGACGGCACCAGCTCCCTGTACGCCCATCTGGCCGACACCTCGGTCTCGCCCGGCCCACGCGTATCGGGCCGTGCCGTCATCGGACGGGTGGGACTCGATTCTGCTTCTTCTCCGACCCCGACGCCAACGGCTGGTCAATTCACGGCCCACTGGCGACCTAGCGGTTTGCTCCGCTACACCGGTGAGCTTCTGGTCTTCGTTGGCCGCTGAGGCCCGCAAGCCCATTCAGCAGTAGCTCCGCAAGCATCGACCCGCATGCGGTCACCAGACGGGGTTGCCAGTAGTCAGCTTCGTGGAAGCCGAGAGATCGGTTAGCAGTGATGAGCGCGGATTGGGCGAGAAGTTGGAACGTCCGCACGACGCACCGCCAGGTCCTGGCGGCGCGGAGGGCTTGAAGCTTCGTCGACGTGGCGATGCCTCGGCGGCAAGCGGGTGACACTTCCGTCATCTCGATGGACGCCCGGTGCCGCCCGCGAGGGCAGGTCAGCTGCACAGTCGACAACGTCGTCCTCGTCGAAGGCGAGTATCAAGCCCTCTGCACGGGTCGCGGATTTCACGCAGGTCCTCGCCCGTCGAGCAATGCTTCCGCCTGATCGGCTGCGCTCGGTGCGTGTGCCGCCTCGGAGGCGAGAACGTGCGCGAAACGCCGTGCCGCTGAGGTGTACCGTTCGTCGTTCAGTATCTTGGCGACCGCGGCTGCGATCTGATCGGGCGTCGACGACTTGCTGATCCGTACGCCGGCGCCTAACCGCAGCACCCGTACGGTGTTGTCCTTTTGATCCCGGCCCATCGGCATGCAGACCAGGGGCACGCCAGCCGCCAACGTTTTCAGGACGGTCCCATGGCCGGCGTGGGTGACGACGACGGAAGCCTCCGCCAGGACGCGACGGTGCGGTGCGGCTGCAGTACCTCGACGTTCGGGGGCGGGGATAGCCCGCGGGTCGACCGATGTTGTCGGGGAGTTGCGGGACGGTGAAGTCGAATGAGGGGCTCGTCATGACCAGGACGCGGTCGCACCGGTCGAACAGTCCGAATAGTTCCGTGAGCGGCGTGCGTCCATATTCGGCCAGCACCGCGTTGACCCGGGGAAGGGTGCGGTCGAGGAGCCACCGAGCCGCAGTGGGAGCCAGCCAGTCTCGCGCCCGCCCCGGCAGTCCCCGCTGGTGACCATCCGGTCCCCATGATGGGGAATCCTTGGGTTGGCCGCATGTGGATGTTGGCCATCAAAGCGGCGGTGGGGAGTCCGCTGCACAGGGCGCCAATGACAGTTCCGGGCAGTGCCCCCTCCGCGAGGACGGCGTCCACACCCGCTTCCTGTGCCGTAGAGACAACATCGCGGGCGTACCGTCTGGTCATCCGGATCCGGCGAAGTCCCGGACGGCTTTGATCGCGCGGTAGGGACGTCTGCTCTCGAAGGCCTCAACGACAGCCGTCTGCTCGTCGCGCGACCTGAAGTGGGGCGCCTCCTGCCACGGCGTGAACGCACAGCCTGCCGCTTCGGCGTCGGCGGCCACGGTCGGATCTGCCAGCACCTCGACCTGGTGTCCGCGACCGACCAGGATGCGGGCGAGACCGAGCGCCGGCGGCACAGTGCCACCCCCGTCGATGATGGCCAACAGGAAACGGCCCGGTCGGCCCGCGTCGAGCCGAGACTCGCTCACGAATGATTCTGACACGGTGCTGTCAGAGTCCATGCGCTAGCTGATGCCCATTGGTGAGGCCGCCTCACCACGGTGCAAGACGTCGGGTTCGAAGCTCAGCGCCAGCCGAACCCAAGACACTGCGCGCCACCTATCGTGCCGGACCAGCCCTTGGGCTGTCCGCAAGCGGACCGGCAACCGGGCACCTGATGACAGCCAGCCGCCGTCTCACACGATGCGCTCAACCACCGTCCACCGACACGCCGGTCGACGCCGCCGGAGGAAGGACCTGTGGGCGAAGATCAGTCCGTGGCTGACACGATTTGGGATCGACTCGACCACCGGTCTGCGGACACGGACCATACGAACTGTCGGAGAGCGGACCTCGTGGGTGAGGCAGGTTGAGGTCTGGAATGGCGCGTGCTGAAGGGTTGGGAGGACCATCAGCACTTGGGGCGTACTGCTACGGAGCCTCCCTACGTGCATCGATGCACGAAGCCGCTATTGCGCACTGGTTCCTTCGGCGACCATGGAAAGGACCCTGGACCCGATGAACGATGTCACGGTGAAAAAGGCGCTCATTGTCGGAGCGTCCCGCACCATCGGAGCGGGTCTCGTGCGCGAGTTCGCGGCGCGCGGCTGGGACGTCACTGGGACCGTGCGGGGCGACGGTCGAACCGAGTTGCACTCGCTCGCCGAAGCGTCTGGCGGGCGTATCCGGGTCGAGCAGCTGGACATCACCGACGACGGCGGCATCCAGCGACTCCGCGACCGACGGGATGACGCAAGCCTCGATCTGCTGTTCATCAACGCCGGTATCACTGACCCCGATGAGCCCGTGGGCAACGTGGCCGCGGAAGTTTTCAACCGAGTGATGGTCACCAACGCGCTGGCGCCGATGCGCGTCGTCGAGGTCTTCGGCGAGTGCGTCAAACCGCACGGCACGATCGGAGTGATGACCTCAACCCAGGGCAGCATCAGCCTCAACACGCGCGGTGGGCACGAGGTCTACCGCGCCAGCAAGTCCGCACTCAACCAGCTCATGCGGAGCTACGCCGCCCGGCAGAATGCAGACCACACTCTGCTCTTGATGGACCCCGGATGGGTGCAGACGGCACTGGGCGGTGACGGTGCACCGTTGACTGTGGACGACAGCGTGCGCGGGGTCGTCACGACTATCGAAAGGCACGCCGGAGCGGCAGGTCTCCAGTTCCGCGACTATCAAGATCACATCGTTCCCTGGTAGTCCGGGCGAGGGATTCGGGCGCGACGTGTGAGACGCAGTTCGAGACTCGGAGCTATCCCGCAACGCGACCCTCCTGCGGGCATCGAGGGTTGGGCCCTCGCTGTGTCACACATGCCGCGCTCAACCACCCCCTGGTGGCGTACCCGGACAGATTCGAACTCCCAACCTCCTGATCCATGGTTGAGTCCAGGGACGTGGTGGATGAAGACGTCACCGTGTGATCCGTTGGTGGCACTTTAGGCGGTGAGGGCGGCGGGTGTCATGACCTCGCTTTCCGGGTTGTCGGTGGTGATCTTGGTGAGTCGGCTCTTGGCCAGGACGTCGAGGCCGAGGTAGCGGCGTCCTTCGGCCCATTCATCGTGTTGCTCGGCGAGCACCGCACCGACCAGGCGGATGATCGCGCCGCGGTCGGGGAAGATGCCGACGACGTCGGTGCGGCGCCGGATCTCTCGGTTCAGCCGCTCGTTGGGATTGTTGGACCAGATCTGTCGCCACAGGTCTTTCGGGTAGCCGGTGAACGCCAAAATGTCGGCCCTGGCGTCTTCGAGATGGGCAGCGACGGACGGAAGCTTGTCGGTGAGCGCATCGACGATCCGGTCGAACTGGGCCTGCACGGCGTCGGTGTCGGGCTGGTCGTAGACCGAGTGCAGCAACGCCTTCACCCAGCCCCACGAGCTCTTCGGGGTGACCTGCATCAGGTTCGCCGCGTAGTGGGTGCGGCACCGTTGCCACGCTGCGCCGGGGAGGGTGGCGGCGACGGCGGCGACCAGCCCGGGGTGAGCATCAGAAGTCACCAACGACACCCCGGACAGGCCGCGGGCGGTGAGGCCGCGGAAGAAGGTGAGCCAGCCGGCGTGCGACTCCACCGAGCACACCTCGACGCCGAGGATCTCCCGATGCCCGTCGGCATTCACCCCGGTCGCGACCAGGCAGGCGACGTTGACCACCCGGCCGGCCTCCCGCACCTTCATGGTCAACGCGTCGGCGGCGAGGAACGTGTACGGGCCGGCGTCCAACGGCCGGGTCCTGAACGCCTCCACCTGGGCGTCCAAGTCCTTGGCCATGATCGAGACCTGGGACTTCGACAACCCGGTGATGCCGAGCTGCTCGACCAGCTTCTCCATCCGCCTCGTTGACACCCCCAGCAGATAGCTGGTGGCGACCACCGAGATCAGGGCCCGTTCGGCTCGTCGGCGGCGCTCGAGCAGCCAATCCGGAAAGTAGGAACCCTCCCGCAACTTCGGGATCGCCAGCTCGATCGTCCCGGCACGGGTGTCCCACTCCCGCGGCCGGTAGCCGTTGCGCCGGTTGGTCCGATCCGGACTCCGGGCGCCGAACTCCGCGCCACACGCGGCGTCAGCATCGGCGCTCATCAACGCCTGCACAAACGCGGTCAGCATCGACCGCAGCACATCCGGCTCAGCCTGCTGCAACTGGTCGAGGACAGCAGGCACATCAATAGGGTTGGGGTTGGCGGTCATCGTGGTGATCTCTCCTTCGGCAGAGCTTGGCGGTTCTACGAAGGATCACTGCGGTGGCCGTCGTCATCAGCTACGACACGCTGGTCAGCGGTTCAGGTCGTACACCACGTCCGTGGACTCATCTTGATCCATAGGTTGCGACCGCGCGTTCGGCGTCGTCCATGCAGCATCTGGGGAGCGCTCCAGGACCTGGTGCTTAGTCCGGCGTGTGCGGCCATGTGCAAGCAGGTTCGAACAGTCTGGCTCCCAGCTTGGCTCCCATCGGATCAGCGCATTACGCGTCCCGCCGACGTTCGGTTCGCCGGTGCGGTCTCACCCGTGGGGGGCCTGGCAGCCCCCGCGCTGATGGCCTTTTGAGCCATTAGGAAAGTCCTCGGGCTCGGTGCGCTGGCCGGGCACCAGGTGATGCGTGAGACCGCCAATACCGCACGGATCTGTCGATGAGGTGAGCCGGCGGGCAGTGGAGGGTGCGGACCCGTCGTTCACACATGCCAAGGGCGTGGTGGTCATTTCACTAAGAATCACATCGACCTTGACCGGGTCCCCTCGGCGGCCAGTGCCAGTTGTGTCGGTGGGACGATCGTGCATATTGCATTCCAGGAGGGATCGGACGTCATGGCTCGTTGTTGGTGAGGCGCCAGTACGAGGCGTTCCGGCGCGCCCCGCTATCGGTGCTCAGGGCGATGGCGGTGATCATCGCCGCAACGCTGGTGAGTGTGATGGTCGGCGGCGTGCCGATCAACCTGGTTGATCCGGAGGAGTTCCCATCGTGACTGTGGTCTCGACCCTGACCGTCAGGCTGTCGGTGACCGTCGACGGCTCCCCTCGGCGCGTGTTCGCTGCGATGACTGACCCTAGGCAGGTCGCCGAGTGGTGGGGTCCGAACGACTTCACCTGCCCCGAGGTCAGCCTCGATGTGCGCGTCGGCGGCGTGTATCGGATCGCGATGCGCCCACCCGTGGGTGAAGTGTTCCACCTGGTCGGCGCGTACGTCGAAGTCGATCCGCCGTCTCGCCTCGAATACACGTTTCGCTGGGAGCCACCTGATCCCGATGATCGCGAGACGATAGCGCGCCTGACGTTGCGCGACGCGAACGGCGCAACCGACGTCGAGCTCATCCAGGGGCCGTTCGCGACCGAGGCGCGACGCGATCTCCACCAGGCCGGGTGGGTCGACAGCCTTACCCGCCTCGCCAGCCACCTGGCGCCGACCTGACGCCGGCTTCGCGACGTCATCAGACGCCCCTCCCGACTGGTGTCGGAGGAGGTCCGTGCTGCGGGACAGGGAGTGGTGTGGAAAGCGGGCCCGTATAACGGCGTGAGCCGCCCGGGGCCGCGTGGCTATTGATCCACCTGAGGGTGCCACCGATGAGTTCGCCTGGGGGCAACGGTGACGGCTGTTCGACTGTCCGCTGGTCTCTGCACGTGGTATGCCACGTTCGGGCCGCGCTCAGCGGTGATGACGAGACTCGTGTCGTCGCCGCCTCCGATCAGGTGCGTTCGGCTTCGGCCTTAGATTGGCCGCTATGGGAGCGCGGCCGGCGGATTCGGCAACGCCGGTGGGCCGACGCGACCGGCTCCTCCTGGCGGCCGGGATTGCTGGACCCGCGCTGTTCGTCGTCTCGTTCGTCGTCCAGGGCGCGCTCCGGCCCGGGTACGACGGGTTGCGTCATCCGATCAGTTCGCTCGCGCTCGGCGGGGGCGTGGCATGGATCCAAGCGGCTACTTTCGTCGGCTGCGGACTGTTGATCACGGCGTACGCGTACGGTCTTGCGCGAGTCGGCTTGGGTCGCCTGATCTCGGTCTTGGTCGCGCTCGTGGGCGTCGGTCTGATGGGAGCCGGGATATTTGTCTGCGACCCGATCAGTGGCTATCCGCCGGGCTCTGTGGGGCCGGCGCCGCCTACGCTGCACGGGAGCCTGCATGACCTGTTCTCAACTCCGGTGTTCGTGGCGCTGCCGATCGCGTGCCTAGTGGTTGCGCGTCGAGCCGCCAGAGTGCGGGCGCGGGGATGGGCGCTGTACTCCATGCTCAGCGCGTTTGCGATGTGGAGTTGCTTCGTGCTGGCTGCGTTGGGGTTCAACCAGCTGGCCCCGTGGGTGTCGACCGCCGGCCTCTGGCAGCGGTTCAGCATCGTTGCGGGATTCGGCTGGCTGATCGCGTTGGCGGGAGCGCTTCTCGGATCGCCGATCCGCAGCGGCGTCAGGACAGCACTCGCTGCGCCCAGCGAGACGTCTGTCGAGGCTCGCCGTGTCCGCTGATCACTGAGTCGCAAGCGGACCCTCGTGCGGAACACACGCAGGAGTTACCGCTGACCGGCGGGCCAGGGGCTGTGATTTGTGGCGCGGAACTGTTGCCGGTGGCAGGCTCGGAAAGGTGTCGAGCTTCATCGAGCGGGCTCTAGCCCTCTGGGGCCGGCCGCTGCCGCCCGGCGACGCGGCCCTCGAGGCCTTCCGTGCCGTCTACGCCGATCCCCTGATGGTCAACGGCACCCCGACTGCGCTGATAGTCCTGGTCGAACGCGCGCAGATGATGCAGGCGGCGTTCGATGGTCTCCGGCACACCGTCCTGGAGGAGTTCGAGGCGCCGGGTCGGCTGGCCTTCGCCTTCCGGATCTCGGGCCGACTCGTTGGCCCATTGGTTACACCCCTCGGTGAGTTGGCCCCAACAGGTGCAGAGGTCGAGGTGGCCGGGATGGACATCTTCGTGGTCGACGAGGACCGGGTCACCGCGGTCTGGGCGCTGGCTGACTACCTCACGCTGCTGATGGACTCTGAAGCAGTCTCCCCGTTGCCTCCGTCGTCATCGGTTCCGTCGCGCCTATTGGAAGCCGGCGAGCCGCCGCCGCGTCGATAGATACCCGAGCTACTCCTGCCCGTCGCCGCAACGGGACCGTCGTGCGGAGCACGCAGTAGCCGACCCGTCAGCGAGATCGGTGGAGGTTTGACAGGAACTACGGCCTTGATGAGATGACTGCCACGCCGCATAGTCGTTACGGCGGCTCATAGGGGTCGTCGACGAAGCCATAGTCCTGGCTGAGGTCTTCGACCGTCGCGTGGATGGTGCCACTCAACGGAACTGCGGCACGTGCCTCGTTCTCGGTCCGGCCTGTCACGTAGACGACGGCGCCCGCACGGCCGAGCGCGACCGCGATCCCCCGACCGATCCCTCGACTCGCCCCGGTGACCAGCGCAACCTGCCCTCGTAGTGATGTCGTCATCAGACTCCTCCAGGTCCCCGCAGGCTTGGTAGGACCACCACCTTCGCGGAGCGAAGTAGACCTCGCAAGACCCTCGGCGTGCGGGACACACGCAGTAGCCGACCGCTCATTGAACAGGCGGAGTTGCGAGGTACTCGGAGAAGGCGACTGGTTCGTCGTCCGCCCTGCGCGGGTACAAAGCCGTCAACCGCTTGATCTCGCTGCGGCCGCGGTCGATCCAACCGGTCTCTGCGTCTGGGGATGACAGTTCTGCCGCTCGACCAGTCAACGACTCCAGCAGCTCGAGGGTCAATGGGCGGCACTGCTTGGCGTGTGGCCCTGAGAACGTGATCAGGTGAGGGTGTACGCCACTATCAATCTCGGGCCTGTAGTTGGGCTGCACCCAAGAGCCGTTCGGATGAACTGCCCGGCTGCGGAAGCCGAAGAGCTGCTCCACGTACTGGGTCATAGTGCCGGAGAACTTGGGATCCAGCTTCAGGTGGCGACGTAGTGTCTCGCTGACCTGAGCTGCCCGAGCGGTTCGGTTCTTCCTCCAGGCGGCTTCGTCTGGGTGCCGACCCAACTCGTTGCGGAGTGACGGACGATGGCGCCCTTCGCCAGAACCGGCCCGGCCGCGGACGTCGGCGTGGCCGAGGCGGCAGTCACGGTGGTCGCGAGGAGGACGGCGGCGACCCCGCCCCGCGACGAGACGGGTACGGAGTGCGGACATCAAGACCCCCTGCCCTGACCCGAGACCAGCGTCCGGCTCGGATGACCACCCACGGTTGCAGGACTGGGCAGATCTGACCATGGACCTGAGTCCATCCCCGGACGGCCCGTCCTATGGGACAGCCAGCGTGCCGCAGACGGACCGTCGAGCGAGAGGCCCCTCGGTCGACGCCCCCGGGCGCCAATTCGTACGGGCTGACGGCCAGAGCCCTCGCCGAGCCGATACCTGCTCAGGCAGGATGTCAGCGTGCCCCACATGCTGTGCGAGCTCGCGCAACACGTGCCATTACGGCGCCCACACAGGACGCCGAGCGCGCCCATCCGTGACGCTCGACATGCGAAGTTGGGCGGTCGGCTGGCGAGAAGCCTCGACCCGAGCCTCGTACCCGTCGGCCCCGAACCGCACGCCGAGGCGATCCGGCGACGAGCGGCGTCCTCGGCCATGCAGAGCAACGCCGATCGACTCGCCGCAAAACTGTCCCGACGCCGGCGGGGACGCCGCCCGACGAGCAGGCGGGGACCTTTCACACGCTCGCCGGCGCGGTCCGCTGCCCGGTCCTGGTCATGCACGGCGAATGCGACGAGATCGTGCCCCCGGCGTGGGGCCGCGGTGACCCAGATCCTTGGCGCGGCCTTCACCGCCCATCTCAACGCGGGCCACCGCCCGCAGCTGTCCTACCCCGCGATTGTCAACAGCGCGCTGCGTGGCTTCGATGCCTCGGTCACCAGCCTGAGGAGCGTGGCATGATCACCAACCCAGTACGGGGCCGCCTCAACGCCGCGTTCTTCCGCCTAGTCGATCGCTACGTGCATGAGCTCTTGGGCCCCCGCAAGGCCGCGCTGTTCGCAGGCCTGCCCGACGAGGTCGTCGAGCTGGGCCCCGGCACCGGCGCGAATCTGCGCTACTACCGCCGTGGCACTCGGCTGGTCGCGATCGAGCCCAACCCGCACATGCACTCCGCGCTGGCGCGCGCCGCGACACGCCGCGGCGTCGACCTCGACATCCGCGCGGTCGGTGCCGAAGACACCGGGCTCCCGTCGGGAAGTGTCGACGCCATGGTCTGCACGCTGGTGCTCTGCACGGTGCCCGACCCGGCCGCCGCCCTCGCCGAGGCCCGGCGGATCCTCCGCCCCGGAGGGCGGCTGCTGCTCATCGAGCACGTCTCCGCCCCAGATGGCACAGCTTTGGCCGGACTGCAACGGCTACTGCGCCGGAGCTGGCAGTGGGCGTTCGAGGGCTGCGACCTGTGCCGACCCACCGGCGCTCTGCTCACCGCCGCCGGCTTCGCCCATGTCGACCTCGAGCACTACCGGCTGCGTTCACTATTCGTACCAGTCAACGAACAAATCGCCGGGATCGCCACGACCTGACTCCTCGACGGCGGAGCAGAAAACAGTGAAGCTATGTCGAAGCTATGTCGAAGTTGGTCCGGCTCAACCGTGACGCAAACTGCCTAGGGGACCATCACACCTGCGCCGTGCGGCACATCTGCCGGTCCTGGCGCACCGCGTTCACCACTCGTCGGATTTCCCTTCGGACGAGGCGCGGCTGGTCGATTTGGATGTAGTGCTCGCTGCTCTTTGCAACGACATGCCGTGTGCCGGGTACGAGCGACGCAAGATCGTCCTGCGCAGCCTGAAATTCCCGTTCTAATGCCGCGATCGGGAAATGTCGGTGGAAAGCCGAACGGGCTCGGGAAACGCTTTCGATCACGCGAGTGTTCGAGAACAACCATCGGCATTGATCGCAGCGGCCGCTGAGTCCGCGCGCGGCGCATCGCGGCAGCGGTGGCGACGACATTGATCTCGGTGCCCGGCGCCTGGTACTGCTCGGGCTTGAGCAGCGCCGCGTAGGCTTCGTAGGGGATTTCATGGGCGGCGTCGATCGAGATGAATCCGGCCACCTGACGGGGATAGGTGCCGGCGTACAGCCGAGCGATCAAACCGCCCATCGAGTGGCCGACCAACACGTACGGACCGGGGACATGGGCTGCCCGCAGCAGGGCGTGCAGGTCTGCGACGATCTGATGGGCGGACCGCGGAAGCCGTACGGGGTCACTGCGGCTGGGCCGGCCGGACTGCCGGAAGGTGCCGGGTCGCTCGTAGGCGCACACGCGGGTGTAGCGAGCAACGGCGGGCAGTACCGGGGTTTGCTTAGAGCCCGGTGCGCGGAAGCTCCAAATGTCGGCGCTGTTACCGTGACCGGCCTCGAACACCACGGTGGGCGAGCCCTGGCCACGACATTCCAGATAGAGCCTGCGACCACCCTTGAGCCGGACCAGACCGGCGAAGTCGTCCCGCGAGGCACCGACAGTCTGCGCGTTCGACGACTGCGGTCGCGGCGCCGGCGGCTGTCGATGGGGCTAGCGTCGCGGCGACAATGGCGATGGCAAGGACGAGCGCTGCGGTGCTCCGGTGCAGACGTCTGCGCTCAGCCATCGTCGCGATTCCTTTCTCCCCTTGGGTGAACGGGGTGACGCCGGCCGGGCAGGTCGTGCCGGGGGGCGGTAGGGTGCGGTCGATCAGGTAGCGGTAGAGGTAGCCGGTGTCGCAGGGGCCGCCGTTTGTGATCTGCCCGTGGCCCCAGCCTTCGGCGACGAGCACCCGGCTGCCGCGCAGCAACCCGGAGTTGGCGGAGGCGTTGCGTACTGGGGTGATCGGGTCGTGTCGGGTGTTCATGACCAGCACCGGGTAGGCCGGGGTGGCGCGGAATGTGCGTGGCAGGTACGGCACCCTGGACCGCGGGTGCCGAAGCTTGTGTGGCGGGACTGCGGCGACGGCCTGCAGTGCGCGACGGCCCGGGTGCCGCTGGACTACGACCACCCCCGCGGACGCCTGATCACGCTCGCGTTGGCGCGGTTGCCCTCCGGCGACCCGCAGCACCGGATCGGGTCGCTGTTCGTCAACCCGGGCGGACCCGGCGGGTCCGCGAGGGCTGAGGTCAGGACCGCCGCCCGATTCGGCTACGCACCCGAGGTGCTCGCGCGCTTCGACATCGTGGGGATGGACCCGCGCGGGGTGGGGGGCAGTACGCCGGTGAGGTGCTTCAACGACCAGGCGGAGTCGAACCGGGTGAACGCGTTCGTGCGCGAGGCGGCCGTCGGCCGGGCGCAGCTCCGTCAGAAGGTGGCGGCGGCCCGGGCCCTCGCCCGCAAACACCCCGCACCGATCCCTGATTCGCCCCTGAGGGGTCAGGGTTCGCCACGCGGGAGCGTTACCGTGGAAGGCTCTGTAGACATCGACCAAGGAGCACGTTGTGAGTTTGATCAAAGGTCTCGTCAAGGGTGCAGTCGCCGCCAAGGTCATTCAGGTCGCGCAGCGGGAGCTTTCCAAGCCGGAGAACCAGCGCAAGATCAGAGAAGGCATCAGCAAGATCCAGTCGGCGGCCACCCGTCGCCGCTGAGGCGTAGTCCTGTAGTGCCGGGGAGCCCGCGCGGTCCCCGGCACTTTCACGCGTCAGTCCAACACCATTCAGTCCGCCTCCGGTCGCGTGACGATCATGGTGCCGACCAACTCCTCGTCGGCCAGCAGCCGCCCGATGAGAGCGGACTGTTCCGCAGCCGTACGCCAGACTGGATCGGAGCCGTGCCGGCGCCCGAGCTCAGCTTCGACGGCATCAACGCGTTCCTGCCATAGGTTGGATGTCTGTGCGAACTCGGCCTGCGTGGCGCTGTCCTCAGTCCTGAACCCGGCGTCGTCGAGCAGCTGGCGCAACCCGTCGGCGGTAGGGAAATGATTGCCGGCCGGCTGGTCCGACAACTGGTCGCGCGTCGCCACGAACACGAGCAGGCCGAGCCGACCGTGGGTGGTCAGCACCCGGCGGAGTTCGCGCAGGAACCCTCCCTGGTCGTCGACGGTGCACAGCACCCCAAGACTCCAGACCGCCTCGAAGGATCCGGACGCGAACGGCAGCGGGAAGCTGGCCTGCACGGCCGGGAAATCGAAGAGTCGACGGGAAGCGAGACAGGCCTCGAACTCGGGTTCGGTCAGCACCGGCCGGACCTGCACCTCCTCGGCGGCGAAGGCGGCCGGGCCGCCCACCCCGGCGCCGCAGTCCAACATCGTCGTCTCGGGGAGGAGTCCGAGCCGGTCGATGAACCAGCGCAACACTCCAGGGCTGCCACTCCCCCGGCACGCCGCCGGTAGCCGGTACTGCGGCCCGAGACTCAGCGCGACGTCGGCCGTCCACGTCGCCACCGTTGCGAACTCAGCGCTCATCTCGTCCGTCATCGATCCTCCATGCTGATGCGGCGGATGCGGTGGCCTACCTCCGCTTGGATCTCGGCGGCGAACCCCGGACCGCGCGACGAGGCGAGGCCGGACACGTTCACCCCGACCACGCCGTCGACGGCCAGCAGTGCGCGGGCCTCGGCGACCGCCGCGTCGATACCGGCCGATACCGGATCTGTGGCCGCCAACACGGAGTGGACCGTCACCGGCTCGATCTCCAGTCCGGGGAGGGCGGTCAGGACGGCAGCCGATCGCTCATCGGTGAAGACCGCGACGGACGCGATGACCGGAATGCTCAGCCCGTGACGGCGAGCCGCCGACACGAACGCCGCGACCGACGCGGGCTCTCGTACGTGGTTCAGGACCACCGCCCCCGCCCCGGCCCGCTGCTTGGTGACCAACCGGCGCGGACGCAGGGCGACGGGCGGAGCGGTCGGGGTCTCGACGACCGCCACCGGGAGTCCGATCGCCGCCGCCAGCGCGGCCAGCCGGGTGCCGTCGAGGTCGAACACCTGAGTGATGTCCGGGCGGACGTCGAACGCACGGCCGTCCCCGGTGACACAGAGGACCGTCGCCAGCCCGTCGTGCCTGAGCCCGTGCAACTCCTGTTCGAGGACGGCCCGATTCCGGTCCCGACACGCCAGCGTCACCCACGGGACGGCTTCCGCATCCGCGATCATCCGGGCCAGCATCGTCGGTGGGAAATCCGGCCGATCCTGATGATCACCGACCAGCAGGGCGTCGCAACTCGAGGCGAGGATGCGCGCCGTCGTCCGCATCGCCGCCGCGTCCGCCGGCGGCACACTGAGATCGGTCAGCACCAGGGGCGGAGTGACCGGGTACGGCACCGCGATCGGCCCGGTCCAGACCGGGACGTCCAGGTCCGGAGCGGCGAACGGGCATGCAGCCCGCACCATCTCGCAGCCGCCGTCGACTCGCACTCCGCCGCAGGGGCCGAAGATCATCTTCTTCGGACAGCGCAGGCCAGGGAGCTCGGCGACTGACACGCCCCCAGCGTGGCACGCGGCATTTGGCGGCACGCTCTTGGACTCACGCACACGTTCAGGCCTCGGGAGCCAGCGACACCTCGGCCAGGCCACCACCGCGGTCGATCAGCAGTCGACCGCCGGGGGCGAGCGCCTGACCGATGCTTCTTCGCGCTCGCCGCCCGGCTTCCGGGTGCCTGCCGTCGAAGGCTCCCACCCGTACGGCGAACGCGAGGTCGAAAGGACGGACACCGGCCGGCAGCTCGAAGTCTTCGGCGGCAACCTGCTGAAAGCTCAACCGCCCGGAGGCGATCTCGGCGCCGGAGCCCGCCACAGCCTGGGCGATCGCTCGGGCCGACCGATCGATCGCGTGCACGTGGCCGTCGCCGATCCGGCGCGCAATCTCCCGGGCGGCGGCTCCCGGCCCGCAGCCGATCTCCAGGACGCGCAGGCCGTCACGCAGGGGCAACGCGTCGACCAGGATGCGCAGCCGCTCCGACAACCGCTGTGTCACCCCTGTGGTTCTACCCGCACTCCGGCCCCGACACCAGATGTGCGTTGGAACCGTCCCCACCGGCCACTAGCGTGCTGGGCGTGGAGACGCTGGACCGCCGCATCCTTACTCTGGCGGCCGCGGAACGGCAGTGGCTGGCTCATCGCCGCGAACGGTCGGCCCTGGACGCCATCGGGCACCTGGTCGGAATGCAGGCGCAGGAGCCCCTGGAGCCCTATGTCGGCTTGTGGTCCCGGCTCCAGGACTTCCGGCCGGATGAGCTGGTCGACCTCCTGCAGGAACGCGCGGTCGTCCGCACCCTGCTGATGCGGCGCACTCTGCACCTGGTGTCCCGAGGCGACTGCCTGGAGTTGCGACCGGTTCACGACGACATGCTGGTCGCGCGGATGCGGGGCACACTCGGCCGGGCGCTGCCCGGGGTGGACTTCGCCGAGCTGGCCGAAGCCGGCGAACCACTGTTCGCCGGAACCCCGCAAACCTTGACCGAGGTGGCCCGAGCCGCCGGCGGTGCCTGGCCGGAAGCAAGTACCCGCACCCTCGGCGACGCGCTCAGCACCCTGCTCCGGCTGGTCCAGGTCCCGCCCCGGGGGCTCTGGGGACAACAGGCGCCCGCCCGCAATACGACCATCCGGGCCTGGCTCGGGGTCGAGCCGGCCGCCCGTCCTGACACCCTCGACCGGTTGGTGCGGCGCTACTTGAGGGCATACGGGCCGGCCACCAGTTCCGACCTCCGAGCCTGGTCGGGGCTCTCCGGCCTGCCATCGGTCCTCAAACGGCTCCGGCCCGACCTGGCGGAGTTTCGGGACGAGCGAGGCCGAGTGCTCCTCGACGTGCCCGAGGGCCCCCGCCCCGGCCGCGAGACGGCTCTGCCCCCGCGGTTCCTGCCGGCGTTCGACAACGCGGTGCTCGGTTACGACGACCGCAGCCGGATCATCGACGACGAGCACCGTGGCCTCAGCGTGGCGGGCGCCAGATTTCTGCTGGTGGACGGCCGGGTGGCCGGCGTCTGGGCGTCCGCGGGGACGGCCGACGCCGGCATCGAGATCACCGTCCGGCGGCTGCGCGAACTCGCCGGCGAAGAAGAGGACGAAGTAGCCATCGAGGCGGCCCGGCTGGCTGGCTTCCTCGGCGACGGCGCCGCCGGTCGGGTCCGCTTCGAGTGAGCGGTGCGGAGCTGAGCGGCAGACCTTAGGCTGCCTCCATGACCTCCGCGACCCCGCGCGGCAGGGCGGCTCCCACCCGCGTGACCGCCGTCCTCTTTGCCGTCTTCATGGCCGTGTTCGTGGCCGTCTTCGCGTTGGCCGGCTGCCGAATGCCGGCCGCTACCGATGCCGCCGAGCCGTCGTCCTCGGACCCCTCCTCCCCGTCGTCGGACGAGCCGACCGCAGACCCGAGCTGGCCGGGCGGGGACACCAACCAACAGCCCACCCCGGTCGATCCCATCGAGGCCAATCTCAGCGACATCAAGACCGAGCTGATGGAATACCACGACAGCGGCGAATACCTGACCGATGTCGCGGCGATGGCCGACGACGCCCAGCGGTGCATGGTGGAGAAGCGCGAGGGTGTGGCCAAACCCGCGCTGGTCCTCGACATCGACGAGACAGCCTTGTCCAACTATCAGTGGATGGTGTCGGTCGACTTCCTGCGCAACAGCCCGCTGCTGTCCAACCTTTTCGCCCAGCAGGCGGACAAGGCGGCGACACCGGGCTTGGCGCCGACCCTGAAGCTCTACCGGGCCGCCCGGCAGGCCGACGTCACGGTCTTCTTCATCACCGGTCGCTCGACCGCGCTGCAGCAGGTCACCGAGGAGAATCTCCGCAAGGTCGGCTACACCGAGTTCGGCCCCAGCGTCTTCCATCCGCCGGGGCCACCGGAACCGTCGGTGGTGCCCTACAAGTCGGGCGCGCGGGCCAAGATCGCCGAACAGGGCTACACGATCATCGCCAATGTCGGGGACCAGAACTCCGACCTCGAGGGTGGCTACGGCGAGTGCCAGCACAAGCTGCCCAACCCGTACTACTACATCCCGTGAGGTCTGCGGTCGTT
>CAWAAK010000028.1:0-136993 GCA_963780005.1 uncultured Actinomycetota bacterium
CCCGATCGGCCGCGGACCACGACACCTCGGTGCTTCGCAGGCTCGACGCCGCTGCTTTGACGGTGGCCAGGGGGGTTCGCAGGTCGTGGGAGACCGCAGTGAGAAGCGCTGTGCGGGTTTGCGTGGCCTCGGCCAGATCGGCGGCGCGGCGCGACTCGGCCGCTGCCTTCTTCCCGTTCCCGGAGGACGGCTAGGTGGGCGGCGTAGGCGGTGATCAGCGTCTGATCTCGAGGGGTGAGTGGTCGGCCGTGGAGGAGCAACCGGACGCCCGGCCCCACCGCCACAGAGGTTTCGGTTAGACCGGATTCGAGGACGCCGTGCCGGGCGTCGACGGCGGCCTGGCCGTCGGCGGTCAGGCGGACTATCGCCGCGCCGTGCAGCTCGAGGGTTCGGCATACTTCTGTCAGCAGCGACTCCTGGCTGGTTCCGGCGCGCACCAGCCGTGTCGCGAGGGCGGCCAGGGTGTCCGCCTCGGTTCGAGCGACCTTGGCCTGCTGTGTGGTCCGCGCCGCCAGATTGACCACCATCGCCACCGCTATGCCAGTGAGGAGGAACACGACGATGGCGAGAGCGTTGGCCGGGTCGGCGATGGCCAAAGTCCCGTAAGGGGTAACTAAGAACAGGTTGAGCGCGAGCCCGGCGAGCACCGCCGCGATGATCGCCGGGATCAGGCCCCCGACCAAGGCGGTGGCGACCACCAGCGCCATCATGATGGTTGTCTCGAAGGAGAGCGGCTTGGTTCCCACGGTGACCCGCAAGACCCAGACGAGAGCCGCGGTGCCGAGCACAGCCAGCCCGTAGCCCGCGATGAGCCGCTCGCGCCGCAATCTCTTCTAACGGCAAGGAGCCGACAGCGCGCAGCGATTCCACGAACCCCAGTCTGCTCGTGGCCGCGGAACCGGGTCTTGGCCCCGTGCGTCTTCGGTGAAATCTTGACGAAATCTTGGCGGGCGCGACCGCCGCATGAGGTTCCGGGAACCAGGTCGCCGGCGTAGCGTCCAGGCACGTGTCAGCTGTGTCGATCCGCTGGGGTCATCCGCTTGGTCGCCCACTGTTTCGTCGGGCCCGTTCACCGGGGCCGGGCTGCCCCGGCGATGGCGCCAAGTGTCCCTGGCGCATGGTTGTCGAGGGCGATGAGCGTGTCCACTGGGGCGGTTGCTAGGCCCGCCCAAGAGGGTCGGCGGCAGAGTCGGCTGGCGCGTTGGTTGATGGCGAACCGGGTGCAGCCGGTGGGGCCGGAGCACAGCGAGGAGCACACCCAGCCGCAGCCGTGGTGGAAGGTGATGTGCCTGACCGGTGTGGACTACTTCTCCACCCTGTCCTATCTGCCGGCTATCGCCGCGCTGGCCGCCGGCGCGCTGTCGCCGTTGGCCACGTTGCTCATCGTGGCGTTGACGTTGCTGGGGATGCTCCCGATGTATCGCCGGGTCGCGGCGGAGAGCCCGCACGGCCAGGGGTCGGTGGCGATGTTGGAGAAGCTGCTCCCGTTCTGGCGGGGGAAGACGTTCGTGCTGGTTCTGCTGGGGTTCGTCGCCACCTCGTGGATCATCACGATCACCTTGTCCTCGGCTGATGCGACGGTGCACATGCTGGAGAACCCGTACCTGCCGGAGTTCCTGGACGGTCGGGCCGTCGATCACCGTCGTGCTGCTGCTGATCCTGGGCGGAGTGTTTCTGCTCGGCTTCAACGAGGCCGTGGTCGTCGCCATCCCGCTGGTCGCGGTGTTCTTGGCCTTGAACGCGGTGATCGTCGCCGTAGGCATCGGCGAGATCGTCGCGGACCCGCAGCTGGTCGGCAGCTGGACGCAGGCGCTGACCGCGCACGGATCCAGTTTCACCGACATCGCCGGCCCGGCGGTGCTCGCGTTCCCGCTGCTGGTGTTGGGGCTGTCCGGATTCGAGACCGGCGTCAGCATGATGCCGCTGGTGGCCGCGGCCGGGAAGACCCCGAGCAGCAGCTGGCCAGCCGGATCAAGAACACCCGCAAACTCCTCACCGCGGCCGCGTTGATCATGTCGGTCTATCTGGTCGCCACCAGCTTCATCACCACGGTGCTGATCCCGCCGGAGGAGTTCGCCGCCGGCGGGGAGGCGAACGGGCGGGCGCTGGCCTACCTGGCGCACGAGAAGCTGGGGGAGGGTTTCGGCACCGTCTACGACATCAGCAGTGTGCTGATCTTGTGGTTCGCCGGCGCCTCGGCCATGGCCGGTCTGATCAACATCGTGCCCCGCTACCTTCCGGCCTACGGCATGGCGCCGGAATGGGGCCGGGCGGTCCGGCCGGTCGTGCTGGTCTACACCGCGGTCAGCATCCTGATCACGATCGCCTTCCACGCCGACGTGAACGCCCAAGCCGGCGCCTACGCCACCGGCATCTTGGCCATGATGGTGTCCGCGCGCGGTCGCGGTCACGGTCAGCGCCGCCCGCCGCCGGCAACGCGGGGCGACCGCAGCGTTCGCCTGCTGACCGTGATCTTGCTGTACGCGCTCGGGGCGAACGTGATCAAGCACCCGGACGGGATCACCATCTCCGCCCTGTTCATCGCCGCCATCGTGGTGTTGTCGGTGGCGTCTCGGCTGACTCGGGCGTTCGAGCTCCGCGTCAGCGAGGTGGTGCTGGACAAGACCGCGCAGATGTTCATCCGCGACTGTGCGCGACGCACCGTCCGGCTGTTCGCGAACGAACCAGACGCCCGCGATCCCACCGAGTATGTGGAGAAGCGGCGGCAGGTGATGGAAGATCATGACCTCACTGACGAACAGGACTTCATCTTCATCGAGATCACCGTCGCCGATCCGTCAGAGTTCGCCACCCGACTCGACGTGCACGGGGAAGTCATGCACGGCCGTTACCGGGTACTCACCGTGGAAAGCGCCACCGTGCCGAACGCCCTGGCGGCACTGCTGCTGCACATCCGGGACGCCACCGGATACCGGCCGCACATCTACCTCGAATGGACCGAAGGCCACCCAGCCGTCAACTTCCTCCGCTTCCTCTTCTTCGGCGTCGGCGAGGTCGCACCCGTCACCCGCGAGGTGCTGCGCCGCGCCGAACCCGATCGATCAAAGCGACCACACGTCCATGCCGGCTGACCCGAACGTGCAACCCGTTCCGGGGAGGGACGTGTGAGCGGCGAAATCACCCGTTGCTAGCAACCGCTCCGCACGACCCGCACAGAGAGGAGACGCCGGTGGACGCCGGTGATCGCAGACGCGTTCTGGCCGGAATCGCGGCCGCGGTTGTCGGCGCAATACAGGTGGCGTTCACCGTTGCCGCGGTTGTCTCACCCACCGATCACCTCACCGTCGTCCACACCCTCCAACTGGTGGTGTGTGGCTCACTGTTGGTAACCGGCGTGCTGACCTTGATCACCGTCTGGCGTGGCCACCGCCGCCCCGATCAGCCATGATCGGTCACGGTGGTCGCAGGAACGCACGGCAGGCAGCCAGAGTCGCCCCGAGCGGCCCATGGCGCAACTGGTCGGAGCTCGGCGCCTCCGGCACCCCGGAAAAGAACACCGTCGCCCCGAACGTACCTAGACACGGGCACGGGCACCGGCACCGGCACCGGCACGAGATGATCATCCGGATCAGGGTTGTCGAGCTTCTCGCGTCCCTCGTGGTGGCCACGCTTGCCGTGGACGTGATCATCGGCATCTTCAAGACCCGACATCGGCGCCATTGAGACGCTCGCTCTGAGCGCTGGCCTCACGACCGCGTTCGGGCTCCTCAACGATGGCGGTCTCGGCCACCGTGCGAGGGCGAAGGCGGAAACGGTTGCCCTAGCTCTTCACCGCTCCATCTCACCGAAGCGGCCGCCCTCGGAGCAGGATCCGTCCCCAGGCGCGCCGCCCACCCCGCTGTAGACACACCAAGCGTGAGGAGGTTGGCATGGCGGAGATGACCCTGCGATGGCTCGACCCGACAGGAATGTCGATCCGGTCACCCGACGAGTTCCGGGAGCTTCTCGATCGGGACGACGGCTTCCTGTGGCTCGACATCCCGACCTGGAGCGACCGAGCCGAGCAAATTTTGACCGACGACTTCCACTGCCATCCCATGGCGATCGCCGAGTGCCGTGAACGCAACCACATCCCCCGCGTACACGTGTATCCCGATCGGCTCTTCCTGGTCATTCATGCTCCCGAGATCGGCTCCGGCGGTCACGTGCACTACCTCGAACTCGACCAGTTCCTCGGACGCAACTACCTAATCACCATCCACGGGCCCCTCAACCCCGTGGTGGCTCTCGAAGCGGCCCTCCGCGAGACCAGCCAAGTCGCGACCCGCATCGAGTCCGGCCGTCTCAAGCCCTCCTCGCCGTACGGACTCACCTACGCGATCGTCTCAGCGATCGCGCGCCGCGAGTCCGCGCTCGTCGCCGACCTGGCCCGCCAGGTCGGTCTGCTGGAGCAGCGCGTCATGCAGGCCTCCGACGAGGAACCCCAACGGTTCCTCACCGAACTGTTCACCGCCCGACATGAGCTGCTGACCATCCGCACCATGGCAACCCAAGGCGGCCAAATCTACCGCCGCGCGATCCGCCTGACCCGCTCCGCCCCCGAGACCGATCTGGACCTCCTTCGCGACCTCCTCGACCAGTACGAACGGGTGGCCCACATTAGCGAAAGCCAACTCGACTTCCTGCACGGCGTCACCGAGTTCTACCGTGCCCGCACCGACACCAAGATGACCATCGCCGCCGAACGGCTCGCGGTCATCGCCGCGGTCACGCTGCCCGTGACAGCAACCTCCTCCATCGTGGGCATGAACGTCATCGTCAACGACCACACCCTCTGGGGACCACTCGCCCTGCTCCTTGGTGTCATGGCCACCATCTCAATCCTGCTGCTCGTCTGGGCCAAACGCCAGGGTTGGTGGTGACACCTGAATCGCGAACCGGATGGTTGTGGCTCAGCCGCAGACCGACGGGTCCAGCGGACATGCTGCAGAAAGACGTCCGCGGCGCCCCCCTCCCCCCAAGAGAACCCATGCAGCAACGCACCCTCGGCACCGACCCGAACGTCTCCGCGATCCGCCTCGGCTGCGCATGAGCATGACGGCGGCACGTCGTACTGACCGACGCCGAACTCCAGCAGCTCACCAATCCGTCCGCAGACATCGAGATCGATGGCGGCCATTACCCCGGCTTCCTCGAAGCCCAGACCAAACTCTGAACTCCACCCTCCGGGGGGCACTACCTCTCCTGTCACTACCGACGAAAGGCACCGATCGACATGACCAGCCCCACCGGCGCGACCAGGCTCTACCCGATCATCGGCGACCCCATCAAGTACGTGGAGTCCCCGACCCGCCTCACCCGCACCCTCCACGAACGCGGCCACGACGGGATCTGCATCCCGATGCAGGTGCCGGGCGACGAACTCGGTGTGGTGATGGCCGGACTCACCGCCACACCGAATGTGGACGGGATCCTGGTCACCATGCCGCACAAGTTCACGGCCTTCGAGTACTGCGCGACCAGTTCGAGCGGGCCAAGATGCTCAACGTTGTCAGCATCATCCGGCGCAACACCGACGGCACCTGGCACGGCGACATGCTCGACGGGCTCGCGTTCGTCAAAGCCCAGATCGACCACGGAGCCCAGCCCGACGGGGCACGGGCACTGCTGCTCGGCGCCGGAGGTGCGGGCAGCGCGATCGCCATCGCCCTCCTCGAAGCCGGCGTCCGAGAACTGGTGATCTACGACGCCGACGACTCACGCGCCGCGGCACTGGTCGACCTGGTCGCCGACCTCGATCAGGGCGAGGTGATCGCCGGGCCGGCCGATCCCACTGACTGTGATCTGGTCTGCAACGCCACCCCCCTCGGCATGGAGGAGGGCGACCCCCTGCCCGTCGACCCAGCAATGCTCACCGCGTCGATGTTCGTCGGCGACGTCATCGCCGGACACGGCCTTACACCGCTTCTCGCGGCTGCCGAAGCCGCCGGCTGCAAAACCGCAAACGGCGGCCAGCGCGGCGACGCACGTGGAACGTCGCGACAGCCGGTCCTAGCGACAGAACGGATCGTTCTCGATAGACGGTCGGCTACTGGCCGTCGGTCTGCAGCATGAAATCTGCCATGGACACATGGTCGAAGCCGCACAAGATGTCCGAGCCCCAGCGGCGACCGAGGCGATGGCCCATCCACGGGCTGATCTAGCTGGGGCTCACGCCATCCGTCGGGTTCCGCCGGCAGCGCGACGGCGACGAAGAAGCGCGGCCCCACGGTTGCTCATGACGCCAGCCCCAAAGCAGAAGGCAAGGAGTCCGATCAGGGCAAATTTCTCAACAGGGCCAGTCTCTGGTCGAGCGAACGCGATGACCAGCGAGACCGCCACCAAGGCCAAGCCGAGCAGCACAACCACCCTCGCCGCAGCGATCAAGACCGCCATACGCCAACGATACTCCCGGGTGGACAGATGGCAGGAGCGCAGCCACGCTCGGCGGCCTAGGGCCGCTGCGCGCTCGCTGCCGCGATGGCATGCGGCCCCCTTGGCCCCAGGAGCCTCTGGCGAGCACGCAGCGCAAACAGGCCGGGCCTGACAGTGGGGCGCGTGCAGGTCACGGGTCGGCCATCGGCCCGGGCGGTCTCGCTGGCCGGTCGGCTTCTGGCACAGCTCAGGCTGCCCGTCACGGCTGTACCAAGAGGTGCCGCTATTGCCACCTGATGATCTGTCGCCACCTGGTAGCACGATTGCACCATGCGCGTGACGATGTACGTGTCCGAACCCGAGCGTGATGTTGTCGAGTCCTACCAGGAGTTGAGCCGTCGGGAGGTTGAGGCGGTCGAGGACATGCCGGTGACGAGCGTTCTCGCCGCGGCTGGCGGTCCTGAGGAGATGCTGGAGAACAGCTTCTTCGTCCCGGTCTCCGACGCGACGCGAACCGGTGTCGCCCTCGATGACCCTGCGGCACTCCACCCCGCCGTCAACCTCTTCGGGGTGCACGAAGAGGGGCACATTGTCACGTGGCTTTCCGAAAGCGAGGTCACTTGGGGTCAGTTCGTCCGGGCTGCCGAGGTCGGGCTGGTCGATGGTGATCCGTCTCAGTTGATTGTCTTCAGCCGTCGCGGTCCGCTGGGCGGAAGCGGATTTGAAGGATGGTTGGAGGTTGCCGAGTGGGCGTTCAACAACCGCGACGCCGTCGTTGCCGAGCTGACGAATCTGGGCGTGTTACTCGCCAGTGCCGAGGGCACCCGGCGGGCGCTGCTTGTGCTGCCTCGTGCTCGGCGCCGAACACTAGCCCAGCAGTGGGCGAAGCACGGACTCACGCCTCTTGCCCTGGAGAGGATCGTCAAGCGACGGCCGCGGTGGGATCCCGAGCGCCTCGGCCCATACCTCGGCCTCTATCCGACCGAGACCGTGGCGCTGCTCGGGGAGCTTGGGTACGGCAATCGCGCCGATGGGTTCTACCAGCTCTCACCCGACCCAGAGCTTCGAGCCCGTCGCGCCTGGTGGCTGATCAACGCCCTCAGCTCGAGGATGTACGGAGAGGTGTGCGATCCCGACCCGGAGCCGGAACCAGAGCCTTTCGAGCGCGAACCGGAGTAGGACCTCGAAGTCGGCCACAGCAATCTAAAGAAGGTCGTCGCCCGACTCCTCCGGTCACCAACATCGCGATCGATCGTCTCGCTGAACGGTCGGCTTGCGAGGCGGCCCGCCAGCGGGACACCGGTCGATACGTCATCCCGGGCTTTGCCAGAGATACCGCTCCATCGCATATTTTGGCTAGGACGGCGCGGTCGGCGGCCAGACCTGTCGCAATATCTATCTATAGGCTATCTATAGCCGGGGAGAGGCCACCCGGGAGTCTTGGGCCGGGCTTCCCGCGAGGTTCTGACACGGTCCGCCGGGAGGTCCTCGACGCCCCCGACTTGAGGTCTGACACCACACCATGGCCTGGCACCAACCGCAGATCGAAATCATGCCCGGCGTCTAACTCATTGTTCGCTGCCACACAGTGGTTCCGATTGGACGGAATGGCGGCCTCAACCATTGAAGCGAAGCACAGTCAGGTCCCGCTGCCGGGCGGCATCGAAAGGTGAGGCGCGGCAATGTGGACGAGGGTAAGACCTAGTCGCCCTCTCGGCGGCTGAGCGCCCGCAGTCAGGCTCCTGGCGGTCGCCCGGCTACAGCGCGCTCCTCAGAATCCCTGACTCAGCGTCATCGCTCGGCCACGGACCACTCGGGTAGCCGTCATGTCGCACAAATCGAGTCTGGGCTGCTGTCTTTCCGCCGGGACGTCGTAGTTGACGTGGTAGTGCCCCCTCGAGCGTGGACTGTCGGAGCGGTAATAGTGGCTCTGACTAGGGTGGAGCCAACGGGACTCGAACCCGTAACCCCCTGCTTGCAAAGCAGGTGCGCTACCAATTGCGCCATGGCCCCGGTGGTGGACGACGCCCGATCGTACGCCACATCGGGCCCGGGCGGCAGCGCGCGCGGAGTCAGGGCAGCCGTACTCGACGGCAACGTTCGGTGAGGTGAGCCCGCCCACATTCCACGCGTGGGACCCTCGCGTGAACTCGCGAGCGCCGGATCGGCCAACTACCATCGATGTCCATGTGGTCGCAGCGGGAGGTCATCGACTATGCGCTGCAGCGTCGCTCCACGCTGGAGGCGCTGCGGCGTCCCGGTCGTCGTCTCGCCAAGCTGGACGCCTGCGATGCCGACCCTATGCTGCTGCGCGCGGCGAAGCACCACGGGGAGCCGGCGGAGGCTCCCTGCCCGATCTGCGGCTGCGGCGACATGCTGCTGTTGCACTACACCTTCGGCGACCAACTGGGGCAGTACTCGGGCCGGATCAAGCGGACCACCGAGCTGGAAGAGATGGCCCACCAGTTCGGCGAGTTCAAGGTCGTCGTGGTGGAGGTGTGCCCGGCCTGCAGCTGGAACCACATGATCATGAGCTATCTGCTGGGTGACGGCAAGAAGCGCAAACCGCCCCGTCGCCAACAGACCGTCGAGGACATTTATGGCTGACCCCCGCCACGGGGATCCTGCAGCGGGTGGAGACGTTCCGAATTGGGACGATTCCGCGCGCCCGGGAACCGCTCCCCTCAAACGCCGCACGGTGGCCAAACGCATCACGCTGGCCGTCGTCGGTTTCCTGCTGCTCGGACTCGTCAGCGTCACCGCCGTCGTCGGGGTCGGCTACGCCACCACCACCCGGCCGGATCCGAACGCCGACTTCCAGACCGCCGTCACCGACGTCTACTACAACGACGGCAAGAAGCGGCTCGGCACGTTCCAGGTCCAGAACCGCACCCCCCTGACCTTCGCCGAGATGCCGAAGAGCATCAAGGACGCCGTGGTCGCGGCCGAGAACCGGACGTTCTGGACCGACCAGGGCATCTCGATCCGCGGCATGTTCCGCGCCGCCTGGGTGATCCTGACCGGCGGCGATGTGCAGGGCGGCTCGACGATCACCCAGCAGTACATCAAGATCCTCTACCTCAACTCCTCGCAGACGCTGACCCGGAAGTTCAAAGAGCTCTTCCTGGCGTACAAGATCAACTCCGAGCTGAGCAAGGAGCAGATCCTCGAGGGCTACCTCAACACGATCTACTTCGGCCGCGGCGCGTACGGGATCCAAGCCGCGAGTCAGGCCTACTTCGACGTGAACGCCGAGGAACTGACCGTCCCGCAGGCCGCCGTGCTGGCGAGCGTGCTGAACAACCCGGCGCTGCTCGACCCTGGCGCCGACGACGCCAACGTGCCTCGGCTCAAGGAGCGCTACAGCTACGTGCTCGCCTCCATGGCCGAGACCGGCGCGATCACCCCGGCGCAGGCGGCCAGCTACGGTCGGGCGTTGCCGGCCTTCCCCAAGATCGAGACCAACGAGCGGTACGGCGGCCCCAAGGGCTTCCTGCTCAAGATGGTGGAGCGCGAGCTGGTCGCCGCCGGCTTCGACGAGTCCCAGATCCAGGGCGGCGGCCTCAAGATCACCACCACCTTCGACAAGCAGGCGCAGAACGCGGCCGTCAAGGCGGCTCAGCGCAACACCCGGCAGGCCGCCGAGGCCGCCGACAAGAAGGCCTCCGACCTGCACGCCGCGGTGGCCTCCGTCGAGGTCGGCACGGGCGAGGTGCTGGCCCTGTACGGCGGGCCGGACTTCGTCAAGAACTCCCGCAACTGGGCCACGACGCCGCGGCCCACCGCGTCCACCTTCAAGACCTACGCGCTGGCCGCCGGACTGGACGACGGCTTCAGCCTGCGGTCCACCTTCATGGGCAACACCTTCACCCCGCCCGGCGATTCGACCTCGGTGCGGAACGAGTTCTCCAACCAGTACGGGCAGAACGTCCCGTTGCTGCGGGCCACCGCGGACTCGATCAACACCGCCTTCGTCGACATGACCGGGGAGATGAAGGGCGACGGCCCCGAGAAGATCATGAAGATGGCCGAGGCCGTCGGCGCTCCGAAGGGTGCCGGCTGGGACGCCAGCTCCCGGGTCGCGCTCGGCACCGCGGAGGTCAGCCCGCTGGACCAGGCCGGGGCGTACGCGACCTTCGCCAACGAGGGCACCCACGTCGCCAATCACGTGGTCCGCGAGGTGCGGGATGCGGACGACAAGATCATCTACCAGGCCGCCCCCGAGGAGGAGCGCGCCGTCAGCGAGGACATCTCCCGCGACGTGAACTACGCGCTGTCCAACGTCGTGGAGCAGGGCACGGGCGGCACCGTGCGTACCCTCAATCGACCGGTGGCCGGCAAGACCGGGACCAAGGACGTCAAGGACGACATCGTCTCGGCCTGGTTCGTGGCCTACACCCCGCAGATCTCCACCGCCGTCATGTACGTGGCCGGAGAGGACGGCAACGGCGACCTCGACGGCTTCGCCCGGCCGGGCGACAGCACGTTCTTCGGCGGCACCTACCCGGCGCTGACCTGGGCGGACTACATGCAGACCGCCATGAAGGGACTGCCGGTCGAGGACTTCGACGAGCCCGCGTACGTCAACCGCGACGCCGACGACTACGCGCCGCCGGACCACCGCGCCCCAAGACGCTCCGGAGCCGACCCCGACCGACGAACCGAGCGAGAGCGAGGAGCCGTCCGAGGAGCCGTCGGAGTCCGAGAGCCCGGAACCCGGCGAGACGGGCGAATCTGCTGAGCCGTCGGAATCGGAGAGCGAGGAGTCGGGCGAGAACTCGGGCGAGGACTCGAGCAGCTCACCATCGCCGGAGCCGGAGGAGAACCCGGACGGCGATCGATGAGTTCGCGCGGCGGTGAGCCCCGGCCGCAGGCCGACCAACCGTCGCGAACGGACCGCTTCGTCCGCACCGTCAGTCAACGCCTCGGCGGACCCGTCGGCCGGCATGGGGTCTCCGGCTCGAGCTGGTGGAATCCACTGCGGATCGCCCTGCTGACCGCGACTGCGGTCTACCTGGTCGGCGTGCTGTTCCGGTTGCCGTGCCGGACAGACGGTCGCGGGACAGGTCCCCAACCTGTACCAGAACCTCTGCTACTCCGACATCGGCATCCTGTACGGGGCCCGCGGGCTGCTGGAGGGCAACACCCCGTACCTGGACGCCGGCAACTATCCGGTGCTGGAGTATCCGGTGCTGACCGGTGCCTTCCTCGAGTTGGAGCGGTTGATCACCGTCGCCCTCGGTGCCCCGACCGGCCCGGGACTGAGTGATCAACAACGGGTCGACGCCACGTTGATCTTCGTCGACGTCAACACGGTGCTGCTCGGCGCCTGCCTGTTGATCACGGTCTGGGCTCAGCTCCGGTCCGTCCCGCACCGGCCGTGGGACGCGATGATGATCGCCGCGTCCCCCTGCGTCGCGGCGGCGGCGTTGATCAACTGGGATCTGCTGGCCATCGCCCTGACGGCCGTCGGCGTGCTCTGCTGGTCGCGTCGGCAGCCCGGTTGGGCGGGCGTGTTCTGGGGTCTCGGGATGGCGGCCAAGCTCTATCCGCTCTTCCTGCTCGGCCCTCTGCTGCTGCTCTGTCTGCGGTCGGGCCGGCTCCGGGCGTTCGGGACGATGCTCGTGGGCTTCGTGGTCAGCTGGGCGCTGGTGAACCTGCCGGTGATGATCTTGGCCCCGGACGGCTGGCTCAGCTTCTGGCGCTACAACTCCGGGCGGGGCGGCGATCTCGGGTCGATCTGGTACGTCCTCTCGCTGGCCGGCCGGCAGCTCGACAACGTCAATCTGCTCGCGGTGGGCCTGTTCGGGCTGGGTTGCCTGGCCATCGCGGCGTTGATCGTGGTCGCGCCGCGGCGGCCGCGGTTGGGGGCGGTGATGTTCCTGATCATGGCGGCCTTCCTGCTGACCAACAAGGTCTATTCGCCGCAGTACATGCTGTGGCTGCTGCCCTTCGTGGTGTTGGCCCGGCCGGTGTGGCGGGACTGGTTGATCTTCACCGCCGGCGAGCTGTTCTACTTCGTCGCCATCTGGTGGCATCTCGGCGGCCTCCTGACCCCGGGGGCGGGCGACGCCGACCGGGTCTACTGGTTGGCCGTGCTGCTCCGGATGGCCACCCAGACCTGGCTGGTGATCATGGTGGTCCGCGACGCGCTGGCGACCGGAGCACGACGTGGTGCGGCGGGGTGGGATCTGAGGCTGGAATCGAGGTGGGTCACGACGACCCGACCGGCGGGGTCCTGGACGGCGCGCCGGACGCCGACTGGTTCAGTGCCCGGCGAGCGTCGATCCGTCGATGACGACCGCCACCCTGCCCCGATTGCAGGCGAATCGCGGGCGCACCGTAGCTCAGGCCTGGGTGGCGAGCCGGGGACTGATCATGCTCGTCGCGCTGCTGCTGACCATCACGCGGGATCAGGAGTTCGCCCGGGTGGTCTCGCAGTGGGACGTCGAGCACTTCACCGATCTGGCCGTCGGGGGCTACCTCTACCGGGCCGACGGCACCCTGATGGCGTTCTTCCCCGGGTTGCCGATGCTGCTCCGGTTCGGCCTCTGGGTCGGGCTTCCCGTGGCCGTCACCGGCGTGATCTTGGCGGCCCTCGGCTCGGCGGCGGCGGCCGCCGCCCTGCTCCGACTCGGTGGGCCCTGGGCGGCCGTGGCCTGGTTGTTCGCCCCCACGGCGGTGTTCACCCTGGTGCCCTACACGGAGGCCCTGTTCTGCGCGGCCGCCTTCTGGGCCTGGGAACGGGCCCGCGCCGATCGCTGGGCGGCCGCCGCCCTGCTGGCCGCCGCCGCGTGCACGCTCCGGGTCTCCGGCCTGTTCCTGGTCGGGGCGCTGTTCGTCCTCGTCCTGACCACCCGCCCCCGGATGTGGAGGCGGGCGCTGTGGCTGCTGCTGCCGGTGGGGATGATCGCGGCGTTCGTGCTCTATCTGTACGGGCTGACCGGGAGCTGGACGGCCTGGTACACCGCGCAGGCGGCCGGCTGGGAACGGGAGTTCACCCTGCCCTGGGAGTCGTTCTGGCACACCTACGACTCCGCCCAACCCGACGCCTTCCCCGACTGGCCCCTGTGGTGGCCCGTGTTCGCGGCCGAGATCGTGTCCATGGCCGTCGGGGTGCTGGTGGTCGGCTGGTGCCTGGGCCGCCGACTCTGGGCCGAGGCGAGCTGGGTGGGAATCCAGGTGCTGGCCTTCTCCGTCTCGTACTGGTTCTTCTCGGTCAACCGGGCCATCCTGCTCTGGTTCCCGCTGTGGATGATGATCGGGGAGCTGGTGAGCTGGCGCCCCGAACGACCGGCGGCCCGGGTGGCCCACCGGATCGTGGTCGCCGCCGGCTTCGTCGCGTCGGCGCTGCTCATGCTGGCCTGGAGTTGGCTCTACTTCACCGGGAACTGGGCCAGCTGACGCCCACCTAGACTGACCGGGTGCGTCGGATGTGGATCGAAATGGAGGGGTTGGCCAACCTTCGAGACGTCGGAGCCATCCCGACCACCGACGGAGGAGCGATCCAGCCGGGCCGGCTGCTGCGCTCGGACAACCTGCAGACGCTCACCGACAGCTGACATCGACACCCTGATCGAGCTGGGACTCACCGACGTCATCGACCTGCGCAGCGACTTCGAGGTCGAGTGCCGAAGGTCCCGGCCCGCTCACCGCCCACGCCGGCATCACCATCCACCAGCATTCGCTGTTCCGCGAGTGGCGTGAAGGAGTCGGCGAGGACAAGCCCGACGTCCGCCCGGAGGTGTTGCCCGAGGAGGCTCTGCCCTGGGTCGACCTCACACCGTCGGTCCAGCTCGATCACCCGGTCGCCTCGCACTACATGTCGTACGTGGTCGACCGGCCCGACTCTGTGCTGGCCGCCCTCCGGGCCATCGGCACCGCACCCGGTGCGGCCCTGGTGCACTGTGCGGCCGGCAAGGACCGGACCGGCACCGTGGTCGCCCTGGCCCTGCTGGTCGCCGGTGCGGACCGGGAGGCCGTGATCGAGGACTACGCGGCGAGTACCGAGCGGATGGAGGCCATCGTCGGTCGGCTGATGAGCAGTGACACGTACGCCGAGAATCTGCGCGACCGCCCGGTGGCGGCCAACAACACCCATCCCGAGACCATGCAGGTGTTCCTCGACCACGTCGACGAGGAGTACGGCGGCGTGGCGGCTCTGCTCGCCCGGCTCGGCTGGACGGCCGAGGACAACGCCCGGCTGCGGGCCAAGCTCCGCGACTGAGGGCGCACGCGTACTGCCTCTCAGGGGCTCCCATGGGCGTTATCCATCTTGAGCGGGCGAACACGCCGCCGGAGCGGGGAAGTCGGCGTGTCAGGCCGCTTGAGCGGGGAAACGTACGGCCACGGCCACCCCCTACCCGCCGGTCAGGACCCCGTTCCCGGCTCGACTTCGACCAAGTGGTCGACGACGGCGGTGTTCAGCCGCAGCCGTACGGGCACCTCGTCGCCAATGGCCGGCGGGGCGACCGCGCGAGGGAGGAAGATCAGGCTGGACTGCATGTGGGGCGGCTCGATGAACCAGCGCTTCTTCCCGGCGATCGTGTACGGGCTGAGGGCCCAGCCGGCCGCCTCCATCGAACCGGAGGCCACCGAGATCGCCCGCTGCCGCAGCGACGACGCTGCGGTGGGGGCCTCCATCCCGATCCCCTGCGACGTGCCCCCGGCCATCACGATGATCCAGCCGTCGGCCAAACAGCGACGCTGCCGGTAGCCGACCCGCTGCCCACGGACCACCGGGTGGACGTCCAGCACCGTGGCCATCGGCCAGTGGGTGTCCGGACCACCGCTCCACAGCATGGTGCCCAGCCGCAATCGTACCGGGCGCGGCTGCCCCGCCGGTGCCGAGCCGGTCGGCGACCTCGCGGGTCTCCGCGGCGGAGAGGTGGGAGAACCACAACGGCCCCCGCGCGGCCGCCAGCGCCGCCCGGCCGAGCTGCTCGGCCTCCAGGACGCGGTCGGTGCCCGAGATCGGCAGGTGGATCGTCCACCCGCGGAAGTCGACGCGGTCGAGCCAGGTCGGCACCCGGGGGAGCTCGGTGTGCGGGATGCCGTACCGACGCATGGAGGTGAGAACCTCGACCAGCACCGGCGGCCGCTCGGCGCGTTCCCCCACGGCGGCCAGATCCTCCAGCCGGGACACCGTGGTCACCAGATTCGAGTCGCCCAGCAGCGCGGTGGCGACCTCGTCGTCGGGCCGCCAGGGAGTCAGGACCACGAGATCGGCGGTGAAGTGATCGCGGACCACCGCGACCTCCTCCGCCATCCCGACCGCCAGCGTGTCAACACCCAGCCGGGCGGCCTCCTGGGCCAACCGGACCAGCCCGTAGCCGTACCCGTTCCCCTTGTCCACGGGCACCAGACTGGGGGTCTCGGCGAGCGTCCGCCGGAGATGTGCCCGCCAACGGGGGACGTCGACCCGCAGGATGATGCCGCTCACCGTCGGCGACCTTTCCTCACCCGTGCCGCCGCTTCATGTACAGATCGAACGCGGCGTACAGGATCGCGTTGAGCGGCAGATCCCACTCGCCGACGTACTCGACCGCCTCGCCGCCGGTGCCGACCTTGAACTGGATCAGACCGAGGTGCGGATCGTCGGCCTCCAGCCCCTCGGTGATCCCGCGCAGGTCGTACACACTCGCCCCGGCCGCCAACGCGTCGGTCATCATCCGCCACTGGGTCGCATTCGAACCGCGGACCTCACGTTTGGCGGTGGAGGAGGCACCGTAGGTGTACCAGGCGTGCTCCCCGACCCGGACCCAGGTGGTCGCCGCCACCAGGTCTCCGTCGTGCCGGGCCAGATAGAGCCGGATCCGATCCGGGTCCTCGTCCTGCAGCGCGGCGAACATGGTCTCGAAGTAGCTCAGTGGCCGCGCCGTGAAGCCGTCCCGCTCAGCGGTCTCCACGTACAGCGCGTGGAACTCGGGCAGATCCCCGACGTCGCCCCGCTCGACCGTGACGCCGGACTTGTCGGCCTTCTTGATGTTGCGGCGCCACAACTGGTTCATGCCGGTCAGCAACTCCGCGGAAGTCTTCCCGCCGATCGGCAGTTGGAAGACGAACCGCGGCTGGCCGGCGGCAAAACCGTCCTCGTCCGGTGGCGGGCGCCAGCCGAGCTCCCGGAGCTGGTTGCGCAGCCGGCTGGCGTCGTGGTCGACCACGTCCGGCATGGCCTGGCTGAGTCGACCGACTCGATCGTCGGCGATGGCGGCCTTGATCGTCTCGCTGCGCCAGCGTCGGGCGACCAGGGGCGCTCCGATCCGGACACCGAACGCGCCTTGGCGTTTGAGGTGGTCGGCCAGCGGAGTCAGCCAGTCCCCGATGTCCTCGTCCGCCCAGTCGATCACCGGGCCCTCCGGGAGATAGGCCAGGTAGCGCTTGATCCGCGGCAGCTGCCGGTACAGCACCAGACCGGCGCCGATCTGGGTGCCCGCCGCGTCGAACCAGCCGAGCGACTCCGACTGCCACTCCGACTTGACCGCCGCCCAAGCCGGGGTCTGCAGGAAGCTCACCGACGGCTGGCTGCGATTGAAGGCGACGTGCTCCGCCGCCGTGATCGTCCGAACCGTATGCGCCACGGATAGACCCTAACGGTGAGGGACACTTCTCGACCCTGAGCGTTACAGTGACCGCCATGCCCGTGGACCTGACCGAGGACGAGTTGCGCGAGGGTCTCACGGCCTGCCTGGCGGTACCCCGGTGGGTGGAGGAGGTCGTGGCGGCGGGTCCGTACTCGTCCCTGGACCAATTGGTCGCCCAGGCCCGGAGTTCGGCGACTCCGTTGGCGCCGGCCGAAATCGACCAGGCGCTGGCCGATCACCCGCGGATCGGGGAACGGGCGGCGGGCCAGGGGCAGGCCCAGAGCTTCTCGCACGCCGAGCAGGCCTCCAGCACCTCCGACGACGAGCAGTTGGCCGCGGCGCTGGCCGAGGGGAACCGGGCGTACGAGGAGAAGTTCGGCCGCATCTTCTTGATCCGTGCAGCCGGCCGCAGTCGGCCGGAAATCCTGGCCGAGCTCCGACGGCGCCTGGAGCTGGATCCGGCCGTGGAACTCCAACAGGTCGGAGCGGAGCTCCGCGACATCGCCCTGATCCGCATCCCGCAGCTGTTCAGCCACCTGGACGCCCATTCCGGCTACGACGAGAGCGAGGCCGCCCGATGAGCGCGCATGCTCCAGAACCCTCTTCCGACTCGAGGCGGAGCCGCATCACCACCCACGTGCTGGACGCCACCCTGGGCCGGCCCGCGGCCGGGGTCCCGGCCCGGCTGGAGGCGCTCCGCGGCGCGACCTGGGAGGTGTTGGCCGAGAGCCGCACCGACGCCGACGGCCGGATAGCCGAGTTCGGCCCGGTCGATCTCGACCCGGGCACCTATCGCGTCTGGTTCGGGGTCGACGCCTACTTCCTCGAGACCGGCCAGTCCAGCTTCTACCCCGAAGTCTCGATCTCCTTCAGCCTCAACGATCCCGCTGAGCACTACCACGTCCCGCTGCTGCTGAGCCCGTACGCCTACTCCACCTACCGCGGCAGCTGACCTTCGACAAGTGCGCATTTGACCGGCTCGTCCGGCCCGTGCCGAAGTGAGGAGGAGGGAGCAGACACGTTCTTCCGTCTGCGAGCGACGACGAACAAGGTACGAGGAGGCCGGAAGAGCCGCGCGAGCGGAGCGAGCCATAGAACACAGATAGAGAGCCCGGGATAGGCCTCCACACAGGGGATAACCTGTCCGCGCGGGGAACACGAACAGGTTGAATGCTTTGGCCTATCCCGGGGGTCTAAGGTCGCCCCCCGACATTCAGCAACGCTACTCGACAACCGGGCGCCGCGCGTCGGGGAGGGTAAACCTCCCGTCACGAGTGCACGGAACCCTTCCGCTTGAGACGAGCCGGCCCGAGCGATCTGACCTCGTCCCACAACTTCGGGGCCGAAGTAGATCGCCATGGGCTGATGCTGCACCTGTTGGTCGCCGGAGACGTGGCTTCATGCAACACGGCCCGGGTGTCGTCCGTGTTACTGGATCGTAAGGATCGCGGTCCGACTGTCGCCGAAACGACGGGCTCCGGCCCCGATGATCACGTAGCCTCGCGGGATGCCGGTGTTCACCCGCCGTGGCCTAGGGGCGGCCGCGCTCAGCCTTGCCCTGTTGTCGGGCTGCGCCAACCTCACCTCCAGTCCCCTCAGTCCCGGAACCGGAGTCCCGAGCACGGCCGAGCCGGTGTCCGCTGCTCCGACGAGCGTCCCCTCGACCCCGTCACCCACGCCCAGCCCGACCAGGACGCCCAAGGCCGCGTCGGCGCCCACCCGGCCCCCAGGACCCACGGTCAAGCCGCAGCCCAAGCCCACGCAAACGAAGAAGACGCCCAAACCGACCCCGAAGCCCGAGCCGACGCCGAAGCCCAAGCCGGAACCGAGGTCCACGCCGAAGCCGACGCCGAAGCCGGAACCGGAACCGGAGCCCAAAGCGAAGCCGAAGCCGAAGTCCTCCAGTGGCAAGCGCGTGGTCTACCTGACCTTCGACGACGGCCCGAGCGGATACACCCAGCAGGTGCTCGACATCTTGAACCGATACGAGGCGAAAGCCACCTTCTTCGTGCTCGGCGCCAACGTGGTCGACAATCCTTCCCTGGTCAGGGCGGCGGCCCGGGACGGCATGTCGATCCAGAACCACACCTGGGACCACCCCGACCTGACTTCTGAATCCAACGACGAGATCCGCTCGCAGATCCGGCGCACCGACAACGCCATCCGCAACGCCGGCGGGGGCAAGTCCACCTGCGTGCGACCCCCGTACGGGGCAACGAACTCCCGGGTGCGATCCGTGCTGGGGGACATGGGCAAGCGGCAACTGCTGTGGAGCATCGACACCTCCGACTATCAACGGCCGGGCGCGTCGGCGATCTACCGGCGCGTGGTGGACCAGGTCGGCCGGGGGTCGATCGTGCTCGCTCACGATGGGGGCGGGGTCCGCACCCAGACCGTGGCGGCGCTTCCCCGGATCCTCGACAACCTCAAGGATCGGGGCTACCGCTTCGGCACCCTGTGTCAGTGAGTGTGGCCGACAAGTAGGCCCTCCCGCTCGTCGAGCGCCCCAAACCGGGACGGCCTACTGTTCGCGACCGGAACCCGTCAATCGAGGACGTCCAGGAGCACCTTCCCCACGGCGCCCTCCTCAACCCCGGCGTGAGCGGCGGCGGCCTCGGCCAGCGGGTAGTGGTGCAGCGGCAGGCCGACGTCGTCGCCGACCCGGGCGGCCCGGTCGAGGACGGCTGCATTCACGTCCTCCACCGCACGGGCCTTCGCCGCGTACGGGGCGGTGTAGAGCAGCACGAACTGGATCCGAGCATTCGGCATCATCAACGGCCGGATCGCCCATGTGACCTCGTCGCCCCCGTTGTTGGCGTAGATCGCCACCGTGCCGCCGATCGCGAGGACGGCGGCATCGATCGCGGCGTTCTGCGCCGGCGCGACCTCCGCCACGACGTCGACGCCTTTCGGGGCGATCTTGCGGACCTCGGCCACGACGTCCGTCTCGCGGTAGTCGATCACATGGTCCGCGCCCGCCGCCGCCGCGAGCTGGGCCTTGGCCGGGCTGCTGACCGTGGTGATCACCGTCGCGTCGGACCACCGCGCCAACTGGATGGCGGCGTTGCCGACCGCCCCGGCGCCGCCGGCGATCAACACGGTGCGCCCCTGCAGCGTGCCGGGGCCGAGGCGGAGCGGCCCGTCCTCGGCCACGGTCAGGCAGCGGTGGGCGGTGATGAACGGCACGCCTAGGGCCGCCCCGAGGTCGAACGAGGCGACGTCGGGCAGCGGAACGACCAGGCGGGCAGGGAGGACCGAATACTCCGCCGCCGTGCCGTACGCGTTCTGGAAGGCGGCCTCCCACACCCAGACCCGCAGCCCGAGCAGAGCAGCCTCCACCCCACCGCCGACGGCGTCCACGGTGCCGGCCCCGTCCTGGCCCGGGGTTTGCGCCGGGTCGACCTGGACCCCCGGTTCGGCGCCGCGGCGCGACTTCCAGTCGGTCGGGTTGACCCCCGAACGATGGATCCGGACCCGCACCTGCCCGGGTCCCGGGTCGGGCGCCGGCTCCTCGACGAGGTCCAGCACGTCGGGGTCTCCGGTCTGGCGATAGACGACGCGTCGCATACCCGTTGTCTACCCCCACCGGCCGGCTGCGTGTGCGGTGGGTCGGGCGTGGTTCAGCCCCGCCTGACGTCCCAGATCGCGACCAGCAGGGCGCCGGTCAGGATCACCAGGGAGCAGCCCAGGGCGATCTCGGCGGCCAGGGCCGCGTTGCCACTCCGGGCGAGGACCAGCTGGTACGCCGTGACGAGGACCGCCGCTCCGAGGGCACTCCCGATGCGTTGCCCGGTCTGCAGGGCTGCGCCCGCGGCGCCACCCATCTGGGGTGGCACCTCGTTGAGCGACAGGGTCTGGTTCGGGGAGATGACCGCGCCGCTGCCCAGACCGGCCACCAGCATCGGGACCACCAGCCAGGGCCACGCCAACGCCTCCGGCCGGTCCGGCAGGGCGAGCACCAGGGCTACCACGCCGGTCAGCATCACGCCCAGGGCGATCACGGTGATGCGCCGCCCCAGCCGAGACACCAGGCGCCCGGCGATCGGCGACATCACCGCGGCGCCGAGCGCGAACGGCGTCAGCAGCAGCCCGGCCTGCAGCGCCGGGTAGCCGGCACCCTGCTGCAGGAAGATCGACAGGACCAGGAAGATGCCGGTGAATCCGGTGAAGTAGACGGTGCCGACGGCGATGCCCGACGCGTAACCCGGGGTGAGGCGCAGCAACTCGATGTCCAGCAGCGGCGCCCGACCGGCGCGGAGCAGGCGACGTTCCCAGAGCACGAAGGCCGCCGTGAAGACCGGAGCACCGAGCGCCAGCAGCCAGAGCAGCCCACCGCCACTCTGGGCCTCGACGGTGGGCAGCAGCACGCAGAGCACCGCGGCCCCCAGCAGCCCGGCGCCGGCCAGGTCGAGGTGCCGTTCGGCCGCGGACCCGCGGTTCGTACGGGATCGCTTCGGGACCCAGAGCCAGACCAGGACGATGGCCGCCAGACCGATCGGCACGTTGATCCCGAAGATGTAGCGCCAGCCGTTGTCGGGACCGAACAGGGCGATCAGCGCGCCGCCGAGGATCGGTCCGGTCGCACTGGCCACGGCGACGGTGGTGCCGAAGTAGCCGAACGCCACGCCCCGCTCGGCCCCGGAGAACAACTGTTGGATCAGGCCGGAGCTCTGCGGGGTGAGCAGGCCGGCCGCCAGACCCTGGACGAGGCGGGCGAAGACCACCCATCCGGCGGTCGGGGCGAGACCGACGGCTGCACTGGAGACGATGAAGGCGGACAACCCGATGAGCAGCATGATCCGGCGGCCGTGGAGATCGCCCAGCCGACCGCCCGCCACCAGCACCAGGCCGAAGCTGAGCGCGTAGCCCGACACGACCCATTGCACGGTTTGCGGCGTCGTGTCGAGTCCCGCTTGCATCGACGGGATCGCCACGTTGACGATGGTGACGTCCAGCAGGGCCATGAAACCGACGATCAGGGTGACGGTGAGAATCCGCCAGCGGTGCGGGTGCGGCGCTGCCTGCTGCCGCCCGGCGTCGGCTTCGGTGGAGGTCACGCCCCGCGGTTACCCGACTCCGACCGGCGCGGTGGCCTCTCGACTGCTCATCGAGTGATGATCTTGCCCGGGTTGAGGTTGCGGCCGGGATCGACGGCGGTGAACAGCCCGTCCATCATGGCCACGCCGGCGGTCGAGATGTCCTGTTCCAGCCAAGGGGCGTGCTCGGTGCCGACGGCGTGATGGTGGGACAGCGTGCCGCCGTTGTCGACGAAGCTCTGTTGGATGGCGGACTTCACGACGTCGTACTGGGCCAGGTGGTCGTCGCCGGTGAACCGGAAGGCGAAGGTGAAGTACAGGCAGGCGCCGGAGTGGTAGGAGTGCGACAGGTGGCACATGATCCAGCCCGTCACCCCGATCTGGTCGAACGCGGCGTTGGCGGCGGCGACCGTGCGGCGTGTAGAGCTCGTGCAGCCTCGACCACGGTGCCGCGGTCTCCGACACGTCGCCGGCGGCGCCGCGGTCGAGCAGGAAGTCCCGCAGGTACGGGGTGTCGAACTTCTTCTGGTCGTACAGCTGACCCGGACCCTTGCCCAGCACGATCCCGCCGTGCTTGGCCACGATGCCGCGGACGATGCTCTTCTCCCGGGACACGTGAGATCTTGCCGCCCTCGTACCCGACGAACGACAGGCACACCGCCTTCAGGTCCCAGCCCCGCTTCTCCAGCACCTTCATCAGGCCCTTGCTGACCAGGGAGGAGATGGAGACGCCGCTGGTCTTCTTCCGAGTGGCGAACGAGAACCGCGTCTCGCGGGCGTCGGAGACCCGGGTGACCGACGGGTGCGCGTCGCTGGTCGAGATGTCCTGCATGGCTGCGAGCCCGGCTTCCCAGGACGGGAAGAGATATCCGAGGATCAGCCGCTCCTCGGGGAGCCGGTGCACCTGGACCGTGACCTCGGTGATCACGCCCAGCCGCCCCTCGCTGCCCAGGATCATCTCCCGCACGCTGGGACCGGTGGCGGTACTGGGCAGCGGCCGGATGACCAGCATCCTTCCCGGCACGGCCACCCGGAATCCTCGGGTGATGTCGGCGATGTCGCCGTACTTGTCGGACTGCATCCCCGACGAGCGGGTGGCCACCCAGCCGCCGAGCGTGCTGTGGGTGAAGCTGTCCGGGAAGTGGCCCATGGTCCAGCCCTTGGCCCCGAGTTGCCGCTCGATGTCGGGTCCGAGGGTGCCGGCCTGGATCCGGGCCAGCCCTGACTCCTCGTCGATGTCGATCAGCCGGTTGAGCCGGCCGAGATCAACCGACAGCACGGGACGGGGCTCTTCCGGCGGGGCCTCCAGGCTGCCGGAGATGTTGCTGCCGCCGCCGAACGGGATCAGCACCGCGTCCTCAGCCACGGCCACATCGACGATCCGCTGCACCTCGGCCTCGTCGGCCGGATACAGCACGACGTCCGGGATCCGCGGGATGTCGGCGGTGCGGAGTCGGACCAGGTCGCGGAGGCTCTTGCCGTACGTGTGCACGATCCGGGTGTGGGGATCGGTGTGCAGGTGCCCGTGACCGACGATGTCGCTCAAGGCACCCTGCAGGTCTTCGCTGAGTTTCGGTTCCGGGATCGGCAGCGCCGTCAGATCATGGGGAACGACGGGCGCGACGGTGATGTCCAGGTCCACCGCCTCGGCCACGAAAGGCGCGAAGCCGGGCTTGTTCTCGTGCTGGAACCCGACCCCCTCCACGCCCCAGCCCCACCACTTCATGTGGGCGACGTTCTCCGAGTGGACCTCGCGGGTCTCGTCCGGCTGTTTTGGATTGGGCTGGGTTGGATTGGGTTGGGTCGGATTCGGCTCGGTGGTCGTCATCGCTGGTCTTTCTGTTGTTGCTCGCGATAGTCCATCGCGTAGTCGATCAAACCGGTGACCTCCTTGGCGATCCGGTCCGAGAAGGTCACGGCGTTCTCACCGTCGTCGGGCCGCATCGGCTCACCGAAGGCGAGGTAGATCGGCGGCCGGCCGCGGTCCGGCCAGTTCTTGCCGCGCGGCATGGCGGTCTCCGCCCCGACGATGCCGATCGGTAGGCAGGGGACGTCGCGGCTGATGCACAAAGCGGCGGCGCCCGGTTTGAACGACCCCATGTCACCGGTCCGGGACCGGGTGCCCTCCGGGAACAGCAGCAGCGGTACGCCGTCGTCGAGCAGGCTGGTCGCCATGCCGCGCTTGCCCCGGAGGCCGGTCCGGTCGACCGGGAAGGCGTTGAAGAACAGCGCGGTCAGACCGCGCCGCCACCAGACGTCGAAGAAGTAGTCGGCGGCGGCCCCCGCGGCGACGTAGCGCGCCAGCCGACGGGGCAGGGCGCCGATGATCAGCGGCGCGTCCAGATGGCTGGTGTGATTGGACACGACCACGAACGGACCGCGCAGATCGGCCAGGCGCTCCCGACCGAGAACGGTCACCGTGGCCAACCGCCAGACCAGTGGTTTGAGCATCAACCGCTGGGCGACGAAACGTGCACTCGCGTGGAGAGGCGAGGTGTAACGACTTCGGCCTGGCACGAAGACACCGTATCGCGCTGCCCACAATCCTCCGGTCACCTCCGGGCTCGCCGGCGCTTACCGGCCCGTAACCCGCCCGCCGCGGGCCCGTCACGTCGACTTCGCAGACTGGCTCGATGACCACTGAACGTATTTGGCTGATCACCGGAGCAAGCAGCGGCTTCGGGCGGGCCCTCGCCGAGGCGGCGGTGACCGCCGGTGACCGGGTGATCGGGGCCGCTCGGCGCCCCGACGCGCTCGCGGACCTCGCGACCGAACATCCCGACTCGGTGGAGTCCGTCCAGCTGGACGTCACCGAGCCCCGACGCGATCGCAACGCTGGTCACCGAGATCGAAGACCGTTACGGCCGGATCGACGTGTTGGTCAACAACGCCGGTCACGGCCAGGTCGGAGCCGTCGAGGAGACCACGGACGCGGAACTGCGAGACCTGTTCGAGCTGCACCTGTTCGGGCCCGTGGAGCTGGTCAAGGCGGTCCTCCCCGGCATGCGGGCCCGGGGTCGCGGCGCCATCGTCTCAGATGTCATCGATGGGCGGTCAGATCGGGGTGGCCGGGTTCTCCTCGTACAGCGCCACCAAGTTCGCCCTCGAGGGACTGTCGGAATCGTTGGCCGCGGAGGTGGCGCCCTTCGGCATCCGGGTGCTGGTAGTCGAGCCCGGTGCTTTCCGGACCTCGTTCTCCGGCGGCGGGCTGCTGGAGAGCGAGCCCATGGACGCCTACGCCGAGACGGTGGGCGCGACTCGCCAGATGATCAAGGGGATGGACGGTCAGCAACCGGGCGATCCGGCGAAGGCCGCCGAGGCGATTCTCACGGCCCTGGCCGCCGACGACGCACCTCTCCGACTGCCGCTGGGGTCAGATGCGGTGGACGGGATCACGCAACACGGCGAGGGCGTGCTGGACGAGGTGCGCGCCTGGGAGAAGACCGCCCGGGATACCGCATTCGCGGACGCGAAGGACTGAACGGACTCAGGCCTCCGACATCACCTCGGACTCCGTCTGGGCCCGGGCGGCCAGGGCGGCCTCCCGATCGGCGCGGCGCTGGGCCACCACCGCGTACGCCTGGTCGGCGAACGCGGGATCGAGGGGGGCGCTGTCGACCTTGGGCTGCGGATGGAGCGCGTCGATGTAGCTGCCCAGGTCGTCGCCGGACTCCCACGAGGTGATCAGGCAGTAGCGGGGCTCGTCACCGGTGTGCCAGACCGCATGCCACAGCCGCTGGGTGTCGATGATCACCTGGGTGCCGGCCGGCAGCGGGATCCGGGTCTCGGTCGACGGGTCGTCCCGGTCCTCGCGGAGGATCATCACCGAATCCGGGTTGTCGGTCAGGTTGAAGAACCCGCGCACGATCCAGCCAGTGCCCTCCGGGTTCAGCCGGTTGTTGTCGTCACGGTGCAGGTTGTAGATGCAGTCGGAGTACTCGTTCGGCTGCAGTTCGATGACCCGGCACCGACCGATGTTGGCGCCCGGCTCCTTGGCGCGGGCGACCAGCTTCGGCGCCTTGTCGGCGTTCTCGGGCACCCAGACGCCGTCCTTGTCGGTCTTCGGCGGGTCGTGATGCCAGAAGCCGTTGCACTCCAGGTCGCCGTACGCACTGGCGAGCGGCGCGAAGCGGGTGACGCCGGAGGAGCGCCAGTCGACGTACTCCACGTCGAGCCACTCCCGCGGATCGGCGGACTGGTCGTAGTCATCGAGAACGACGTATCCGGTTTCTTCGAGGACGGGCAGGCGTACGTAACTCAACTCTCCAAGCCTTTCGTTTAGGTCAAGACGCCAAGCACGGTAGCACGATAAGTCAGGGCACCCTAAGTTGCGGCGCGAGTGTTGAACGTGCTCGGTCGGAGAAACCTCAGTGTCGGCCGGAGGAGAGTCGGGCCGAAACCGTACGGATCAGGGACCGTGGCACGTGCCGGGCGGCGAACATCATCGCCGCGTACCGCCGGGAGGGGATGCAGATCACCTTGCCTCGGTCGTTGTCCCGTAGCCCCTGGGCCGCCACCTCGTCGGCATCGAGCCACATCCGGTCGGGAATGCCGGAGACGCCGATCGCGGCCCGCTGGTGGAACTCGGTCCGCACCCAGCCGGGACAGACCACGGTGACCCGCACCCCCGATACCGGTCAGCTCGGTGGCCAGTCCCTCGGTGTAGATGGTCACCCAGGCCTTCGTGGCGGAGTAGCTGCCCATGGTGACGAAGCCGGCGGTGCTGGAGATGTTGATGATCGAGCCGTCGCCGCGGGCCTTCATCGTCCGGGCAGCGGCCCCCGACAACAGCAGCACCGCCCGGATCATGACGTCGATGCCGTGCTCGTGGGGGCTCAGATCCTCGGCGGTGAGCCGGGTACGAATGCCGAAGCCGGCGTTGTTGACCAGCCGGTCGATCGGCGCGTTGGGGTCGGCCAGCCGGGCCGCCACCTTCTCCACGTCCGAGTGCTCACCGAGGTCGGCGGTCATGGTCTCCACCGCGATCCGGTGTTGAGAGGTCAGCTCGGCCGCGGTGCTCGCGAGCCGCTCGCTGTCGCGCGCCACCAGCACCAGATCGTGACCCCGAGCCGCCAAGGCCCGCGCGAAGGCGGCCCCGATCCCGGACGTCCCCCCGGTCACCATCGCCGTCGTCATGGCGACCACCCTAGGCCCGGCCGATCGCGCCGCCGCATCCCGACCATCAAGATCGTGTAGCGGTTGGCGTCGACTACGAGGCATTTCGCCACACGATCCCGGCTGACCTCGGTCGCGAGGGGCGGGTCCACCCGGCAGACTCTCTCTCTGTGGTCCTGCTGGCGTTGAAACTGTTGCTGGCTCCGGCGCTCGTGGTGCTCTCCTCCTTGGCCGCTCGACGTTGGGGGGCACGACTCGGTGGGATCCTGGTCACCATCCCAATCGTGGCCGGACCGATCTTGCTGATCATCTACCTCGAACACGGGGGAGGGTTCGCCTCCGTTGCGGCCACCGCGGCCACCCTGGCCAATGTCGCGCTGGCGGTCTTCGCTCTCGCGCTCATCCTCCTGGTCGGCCGGGTTCCCTGGTGGCTGGCGATGCTCATTTCCTGGGTGCTGGTGCTGCTCACCGATCTGGGCCTGGCCCGAGTGCAGATCCCGGCGTGGCTGGCGCTGGTCGCCGCCGTGCTGGCCCTTCACGTCGTGCAGTTCGTCCTGCGGAGGCAGCCCCGCGACGCGGTTGTCGCGATCCGACTGCCCTGGTGGGATCTGCCGTTCCGGGCGGTGGCGACGGCGGTGCTGGTCGTGCTCGTCACCGCCGCCGCCGAGGCAACAGGTCCGGCGCTGGCGGGCGTGTTCGCCCCCTTCCCCATCGCCTTGAGTGTGGTCTGTGCCTTCGCCGCGGCCAACTCCGGCCATCCCGGCGTCATCGCGTTGCTGCGCGGCATCGTTCCCGGTCTGGACGGGTTCGCCTTGTTCTGCTTCGTCGTGGCCATCACCATCGATCGCTGGTCGGCGGTCGCCGCGTTCGGACTGGCGACCGCGGTGGCGGTGGCCTTCGCGTTGATCTTGATCGCCGTCGGCAACCGTCAGGCCGGCCGGTCGAAATCCCCGGACCTCCGCGCCACGTGACGGTCGTCGAGCCGGCGATCAGCGGGACGGCGTATAGCTCAGCTCCACCCGCCGGTTGAGCTTGCGATTCGCCTCCGAGGTGTTGGGCACCGCCGGATCCGCCTCACCGCGACCGACGACGGTGAACCGGTACTGCGCCGCCGGCAAGGGTGGGCGCAGGACGCCGGCGACGGCGGCCGCCCGCTGCCGGGAGAGAACCCGCCCCCGCGCTGCGCTGCCGAGATCGTCGGTGTACCCCACGATGCGCACCTGGCCCGGTCCGCGCCGCCGCAGATCGGTCGCGACCTGCCGCAGCTGACTCCGGGCACTCGCGCGAAGTCTCGCGCTGTCCTTCGGGAAGTAGGTCTCGGCATCGAGCGTGACGTCGATCCGGCGGTCGCGTTCGGCGGTCCGGGTGCCGCCGCCGAGGTCGGAGGTGGGCACCACGATGTCGATCACCGGGGCGATGATGTTGGTCACCGGAGTCGTGTCGCTCCGCAGCGGCTGAGCGTGAGCAGAGGACAACAGACCGGCGACGAGCAGGCCGGCTCCGACAACGACGGGCAAGCGGCTACGTGACCGGGACACGCGGGATCGCTCCGAACCGGGGGAGGTTGAACTCGAGTTCCGTCACGCCGGCCGGTGGGGCGGCGAAGGTGGCGTAGAAGCTGTGGGTCTCGCCCGTCTTCGCGTTCAAGGCGTCGAGGTCGTTGGAGCACAGGCAGCGGCCGCTGGTCTCGCTGGCCACGAGATATGCCTTGCGGTTCTCGGTGTCGATGAGCTTGACCCCATCGACCGAATAGGGGGATCGTTCACCCGTCCTGGAGTTCCGGTCGTCGAACTGGGTCGTCAGCAGGAGTGACTTCGGCTCCTCACCCGGTGCCGCCGGCGCGATGCTGAGGGTGAAGTCGATCACCGCCAAGGTCGAGGAGCGCCGGATCGGGTAAACGGTGAGCGTCACGCGCTGACCGTTGATCGTCGCCTGCCGCGAACCTGCAGGCGGCCCGGCCGCGCTGGGGGAGCCGGACGGTGCGCCACTGGGCGGCACGGCGCTGGAAGGGTCGGCCGATCCCGATGGATTCGCGCTCGGTGCCCCGGAGGCCGAAGTCGGTGGTGGCAGGGGCGGGGGAACGGTGCTCGGCGGACCCGACGACGGTGGCGGGCCGGGCGGTGCCGTGCCCGGCAAGCCGCTGCAGCCCGCCAGCCCGATCGAGAGGCTGAGCGCACCGGCCACGAGCAGTGCGCCGGATCGTCGAACGGAGCCCATGAGGTGGCCTTCCAGTACGTCCAGGAGCGAGCACTGTAACAACCGCGAGTGCCGGAGAGACTCTTGATCGCGGAGCCTGCCACGGAAGCGTCAACAGGCGTACCCGGAGTAGTAGTCCTTCAGCCTGATGGCGTCAGCCAGTCGCGTCCGGAGCGACCAGCGCCAACGCCTGCCGAGCGATCGCCAGCTCCTCGTTGGTGGGCACCACCATCACCGTCACCGACGATTCGTCGCCGGAGATGATCCGGGCCTCTCGCGACGACGCCTCGTTCCGCGCGGGGTCCACGACGATGCCGAGCACCGGCAGATCGGCCAACACCGCGGCCCGCAGCCGGGCGTTGTTCTCGCCCACGCCGGCGGTGAACACGACGAGATCCAGCCGGCCGAGGATCGCCGCGTACGCCCCGAGATAGTGCCGTAGCCGGTGGACGTACACGTCGATCGCCAACTGCGCGGCCTCGTCGCCCTCGCTCCGCAGTCGCTCCAGCTCGCGGAAGTCGTTGACCCCGCTCAGGCCCTTGAGCCCGGACTGCTTGTTCAGCAGGGCGTCGATGTCGGCGATGGTCATCCCGAGTTCGTTGTGCAGGAAGGTGTGCAGCCCGGGATCGACGTCTCCCGAACGGGTTCCCATGACCAGGCCCTGCAGCGGGGTGAGACCCATGGAGGTGTCCACGGCCTGGCCGCCGCGAATCGCCGACGCCGAACAGCCGTTGCCGAGATGCAGCACGATCTGGTTCAGCTCGGCCAGGTCGCGGCCGAGGGTTTCGGCGGCGGTCCGGGACACGTAGGCGTGCGAGGTGCCGTGGAACCCGTACCGGCGGATCCGGTTCTGTTCGGCCAGTTCGCGAGGGATCGCGTACGTCCGCGCCTCGGCCGGGAGGCCGGTGAAGAAGGCCGTGTCGAAGACGGCCACGTGCGGCACGGGGAACTGTTCGCGGGCCGCCTCGATCCCGGCCACCGCGGCCGGATTGTGCAGCGGCGCGAGCGGACTGAGGTCCCGGATCTCGGCCAGCACCGCATCGTCGATGATCACCGGATCGGAGAAGTCCGGTCCGCCGTGGACCACCCGGTGACCGACGGCGACGATGCCGACCGCCGCCAGGTCGGGTCCGTGCTCGGCGAACTGATCTTCGACCGCGACCAGGGCGGCACCATGATCAGCGAAGGGCCGCTCGGCGCTCGTGCTGCCGTCTTGGGTCTTGTGCGTGATCACCCCCGACGGCTCGCCGATCCGTTCCACGGTGCCCGAGGCCAGCACCTCGGCGGTCCTGGCCTGGACGAGCTGGTACTTCAGGGACGACGACCCCGAGTTGAGCACCAGGACCGGCCCGCTCATGAGTCGAGGGCCTGGGCCTGGATGGCGGTGATGGCCACCGTATTGACGATGTCGTCGACCAGGGCCCCTCGCGACAGGTCGTTCACCGGTTTCCGCAACCCCTGCAGCACCGGTCCGATGGCGACCGCCCGCGCGCTGCGCTGCACGGCCTTGTAGGTGTTGTTGCCCGTGTTCAGGTCCGGGAAGATGAACACGGTCGCCCGGCCCGCCACCTGCGACTCCGGCAACTTGGTCCGGGCCACGTCCGGGTCAACGGCCGCGTCGTACTGGATCGGGCCCTCCAGCAGCAGCTCCGGGTCCCGCTCGGCGACCAGGGCGGTCGCGGCCCGGACCTTCTCCACTTCGGCGCCCGAGCCCGATGCGCCGGTCGAATAGGAGAGCATCGCCACCCGCGGATCGATGCCGAACTGCCGCGCCGTCTCCGCCGAGGAGATCGCGATGTCGGCCAACTGCTCGGTGGTCGGCTCAGGGATCACCGCGCAGTCCCCGTACACCAACACCCCGTCGGCGAGGCACATCAAGAACACGCTCGACACCGTGCTGACCCCCGGCCGCGTCTTCACGAACTCCAAGGCCGGCCGGATGGTGTGGGCGGTGGTGTTGACGGCGCCGGAGACCATCCCGTCGGCCATCCCGAGGTGCACCATCATGGTCCCGAAGTAGGAGACGTCGGTGACCACGGTGCGGGCCTGCTCGAGCGTCATTCCCTTGTGCGCCCGGGCTTCGGCGTACACGTGAGCGAACCGCTCGACCAACTCCGGATCGGTGGGGGAGACGACGGCGGCCTGATCGACGTCCAACGCGAGCGCGGAGGCCCGGGCTCGGACCAGGTTCCCGTCGCCGAGCAAGGTCAACTGGGCTACTCCCCGCCGGAGCAGGATGGCGGCGGCCTCGAGGATCCGGTCGTCGGTGCTCTCCGGCAGCACGATGTGCTTGCGGGACGAGCGGGCTCGCTCCATCAGCTGGAACTCGAACATCAACGGTGTACGTACGGTCGATCCCGAGATGTTGATCGCGCCGAGCAGGGCATCCTGGTCGACGTGCTCGGAGAACAACCGCCGCGCCACCTCGAGCTTCTTGGTTGAGGACTTGAGCATGGGACCGGGCACCCGGGTCAGCCGCTCGGCGGTCTTGTAGGTACCGAGCTCGGTGGACACGATGGGCAGGTCGTTCACGACGCCTTCGGACAGCTTGATGATCGACTCCGGGATGGGATAGCCCCCGGTCAGGACGATGCCGGCCAGGCGGGGAAAGGTGCCGGACTGGTGCGCGAGCATGAGGCCGGGGATGAGCTCCGCGCGGTCGCTGGGGGCGATCACGGTGATGTCGGGTCGCAGCCGGGGCAGGACGTTGGGCAGGCTCATGGCAGCGATGATCAAGCCGAGCGATTCGTGGTCCAGCCAGCTGTCGGTACCCAGCACCAGCGGCGCATCGACGGCTTGGGCCAGGGCCCGTACGGTCGGGGCGGACAGGATCGGGTCGTCCGGTACGGCCGCCACCACACCGATGCCGAGGGTCTGCAGATCCTTGACGATCTGATCCTGATCCTCAAGCTGGACCCGGTTGGCGATCAGGGCAACGGTCTGGGCGTGATGGGCTCGGAGTTCACTGATCGCGCTGTCGGCGGCCGCGCGGATGTCGTCGGGACTGCGGTCTCGCCCGTGCACGACCAGCAACACCGGCGATCCGAGGTTGGCCGCGATCCGAGCGTTCACGCTCAACTCGGTGCCGGTGGAGATGTCGGTGTAGTCCGAACCGAGGATGATCACTGCCTCGTACCGGTCGGTCAGCTGCCCGAATCGCTCGACGATGGTGTGCATGGCCTCGTCAGGGTTTTGCCGGGCCTCGTCGTACGTGACGCCCAACGCGTCCGCGTAGGTCTGCCGGACGCCCGGTTGGGAGACCATCAGGTCGACGATCAGGTCCTCGCCGGCGGAGTGCGTGAGGGGGCGGAAGATCCCGACGGAGCCGACCTCCCGGGTGAGGGCGTCGAGGAGGCCGACCGCGATCGCCGACTTGCCGGTCAGCCCTTCGGGCGACGCGATGTAGACGCTCCGAGTCACAGGGGGAGGGTATCGGCTGAGTCGTTCGACTGACACGGCCATCGTTGGTTTGGTCCACGCCGATGCTCGATATTGCTGAGGCTGAAGCGAAATATCGGAATCGTTCCGAACCGGATGGCTTGCCGGGTACGTCGTATCTTGGGCAGCGTGATAACGGCGCACCCTGAGATCGCTGGGGCTGACGGACTGGCGTCCGTTGGCCAGGGGCGGGTTCGCCACGGTGTGGCAGGCGCGGCAGGAAACCCTCAACCGGCTGGTGGCGGTGAAGGTGGACCAGCGGATCCTGGACTCCGACAAGGAACAGCGCCGCTTCCTGCGTGAAGCCGGGGCCGCCGGGCGGATGTCGGGCCACCCGGGCATCGTCACGGTCCACGACGCGGGCATCCTGGCGGACGGTCGGCCCTACCTGGTGATGGAGCTGTGCCCGGGCGGCTCCCTGACCAGGTGGCTCAAACCCGATCACCGGCCCACCCAGGAGCAGGTCCGCGAGGTGGGCATCCGGATCGCCGACGCGCTGGCGTCGGCGCACGAGCACGGGGTCCTGCACCGCGACGTGAAGCCGGCCAACATCATGATCGACTCGTACGGGAATCCTGGGCTGGTCGATTTCGGCCTGGCGGCCATGCCGCAACCGGGTCAGGACCTGTCGGTGACCATGGAGGCGTTGACTCCGGCGTACGCGCCGAAGGAGGTGCTGTACCAGCGGCCGCCGAGCGAGTTCGGCGACGTGTTCTCCCTGGCGGCGACCCTCTACGCGTTGCTGGACGGAAAGCCGCCACGTTGGCCCGACGAGGGTTCACCGAGCCTGCCGGAGATCTTCGAGCTGCAGAGCAAACCGGTGGAGCGGCTGCCGGACGTCAACCCGCAGCTGATGGGCGTACTGATGAACGCGCTGGCCGACGACGCCTTCGCGCGTCCCAGCGCCGCCGAGTTCCGCGACCAGCTGACGGCGGTCGATCTGGCGGTCGCGCCGAGTGAACGACCGCCGAGCGCGCCACCGCCCCCGCCGCCGACGGCGCCCGCCCGACCGGAGCGTGGGGACCGCCGCCGACGGCTGCCGCTGCTGATTGGAGTGGTCGCCGCGCTGCTGGCCGCGGTGGTCGTTGCGGGCATGGCCCTCGGGGCGCTCCGACAACCTGATGCCGCGGTGAACCCGCCCGTGGTGCCGCCCTCGCCGGCCGCGCCCACGACCGAGCCCGCACCGAGTCCCAGTCCGAGTCCGACGTCACCCACAGCTCTCCCGCTGCCGCCGGGTTTCGTGGACTGCAGTTCGATGTTGGGGGAGGGCGCCTTCTGTCCGATCGAACCCGAGTGCTGGATCCAATACACCTCGACCAACGATTTCCCCGCCGTAGCCAATCCAACCAGCTGCACCGACCTGCATCAGAACGAGACCTTCGCGGCCGGCCGGCTGTCGTATCCGATCCGCCTGCAGTCCCAACTCCAAGCGGACCCGTTCGTCGAGCGGCTGTGCCGGCTTGCCTCGGTGCGCAAGGTGGTCGTCGGCGAGCGGGTGCGGGGGGATTGGGGCGTGGAGCCCTACCCTCCGCAGCTGGGCGGTCCGGACGGCTTCTTCCGGTGCCTGGTCACCACTGGTGAGAATCGCGACTCGCCGTTGAAGTTCCGCGAGCCGTAGCCGCGGGATGGCCGGCCGACGCATCGCCTCAGCGGGCTTACCTTGAACTCAAGTTGACTTTAAGTTGAACACTGGGGTCCTCATCATCAGGAGGATTTCATGCCCACCACCACCAACAACGCCATCATCACCGGCGCCTCGACCGGACTGGGACACGCACTGGCTCGTGCTCTGGCCGACCGCGGATACTCGTTGACGATCGACGCCCGTCACGCTCACCCACTGGAGGTCGCCCGCCGGGCCATGGCCGCCACCGGACTGGGTCGGGTGACTGCAGTCGCCGGCGATGTGACGGACCCGGAACACCGGGCCGCGCTCATCCAGACTGCCGCCCGGTATGGGCCGATCGACCTGCTGGTCAACAACGCCAGCGAACTCGGCGGGAGCCCACAACCCACGCTCCGCGGTCTTGATCCGGCGACCTTCGAGCGGGTGTGGCGGACCAACGTTGACGCGCCCCTGCAGTTGATCCGCGCGTGCCCTCCCGCACCTGGCCGAAGGAGCGCTGATCATCAACGTCTCCTCCGATGCGGCGGTCGAGCACTATCCCGGCTGGGGTGGCTACGCGGCCAGCAAGGCCGCGCTCGACCAGCTGACCCTCACCTGGGCGGGCGAGGAACCGGACTTCACCTGGTACGCCGTCGATCCTGGCGACATGCGGACGGCGATGCATCAGGCCGCGTTCCCTGGCGAGGACATCTCCGACCGACCAGAGCCCGACACCGTCGTACCTCGCTTGCTCGCCCTGATTGGCTCCGGACGGCTGAGCGGACGCTATCGGGCGGCGGAGTTCGACCCGGCCGAGCCGACGTCGGTCCTGGCTGAGGTGACGGCATGACATCGGTCGACGTCCGGGCGCTCCCCGCGAGACCGCGGACCACATTCGCGCCGCCGTCCGATCTCACCGCACCCGAGCCGCCGGAGTATCGAGGCCTGCGGCGTGACGGCGTACGGCTGTTGGTCGCCGACGCGCAATCGGTGACGCACACCCGATTCGATCAGCTGGCCGAGCAGTTGCGGGCCGGGGACTCCTCGTGATCAACACGTCCGGCACGGTCCCGGGCCAGTTCGACGGGATCCGCCGTGGCGATCCCGTGGTCGTGCACGTGGCCAACCGGTTGCCAGACGGCAGCCGCGTCGTCGAGCTCCGCAGCAGCCCGCGGGCCGCTGCGCCACTGCTCGACGGCCGGTCCGGTGAGGTCATCGAGCTACCGGGCGGCGGTCGGGTGGAGCTGATCGCCGAGTATCCCGAGGCGGGTTCCTCCCCGACCGGTTCCGGCAACCGCCTCTGGCGGGGTCGGCTCCACGTCGACGGCTCGGCGTACGACTTCCTGCACCGCTACGGGCGGCCGATCAGCTACGGCTACCTGGACCGCTCGTACCCGCTCGAGAACTACCAGACCGTGTTCGCACTGCACCCGGGCAGCGCCGAGATGCCGAGTGCCGGGCGGCCGTTCACGCCCGAACTCGCTACCCGGCTGATAGCTCGGGGCGTCGTGTTCGCGCCGATCACTCTGCACACCGGCGTGTCGTCCCAGACCGCCGGCGAGGCACCGCAGGAAGAGTGGTTCGCGGTGCCGGCGACCACGGCGGACTTGGTGAACGACGCCCGCCGGCGGGGCGGTCGGGTCGTGGCCGTCGGGACCACGGCGACCCGGGCGTTGGAGTCAGCGACCGAACCGGACGGCACGGTGCGGCCCAGGTCGGGTTGGACCGATCTGGTCATCTCGCCGGAGCGGCCGGTGCGCGTGGTGAGCGGGTTGATCACCGGCTGGCACGATCCGGACGCCTCGCACCTGCTGCTGGTCGAGTCGGTGGCCGGGCCCGAGCTGACCCAACGTGCGTACGACGCTGCCGCAGCCAAGGGCTACCGCTGGCACGAGTTCGGCGACTCGGGGCTGCTCCTGACGTGACCCCGATCCGGTTTGGACCCCTTCCGCTTCCTCGGACCCTCTATACGGGTCCGGACCAGCCGAAGGGGTCCAAACATGGTGTGACTGATCGAGGTGTCACGTGGCCGGCGCCGTACCGGTGGTCGCTTCCGGTGGGATCGCTGATGGTCGTGGCGTGGCGGCCGCCTTCGCTCTCGGGGCCGCCGGAGTGAGCCTGGGCACCCGGTTCTCGCCTCGACCGGGATGCCTGGCCATCGCAGCCCCGGGCTCTGCGGACCCGGCTCGTCGACCAACTCGGCGAAGAGCTCGACGCTCTCGATCCGGCCGCGGTGAAACAGCGACTGAGGACCGCACTCCGAGAGGGCCGCGGTCACGAACTGCTGCCTTTCACGGGACAGTCTGCCGGCCTCATCAGCGATGTGCTCCCCGCGGCGGAGATCGTCCGGCGTCTGTTCGCCGAAGCCGGTCAGGCGCTGCGCGAGGCTCAGCGGTCGCTCCGGCCGACCGGAGCGACCGGAGCGGAATAGCGGGGCCGATGGCTACTGCGGAGGGCTACCTCTGGCAGAGTTCGGCAGGTCCCGCATACCTTTCCCGACTCGAGCTGGCTGACACGCGGCCGGAGTGACTATCTCGGCGTGTCCGGCCGCTCAAGATGGATAACGCCCGCCCCAGCCCCCCAACACCCGCCGGCGGAAACGACGAATCAGCCGCCCGGCTTCAGCAACGGGAACAGGATCGTCTCCCGGATGCCGGCGCCGGTGAAGATCATCAGCAACCGGTCCAGCCCCAGGCCGAGGCCACCCATGGGCGGCGCCCCGAACTCCAACGCCGCCAGGAATTCCTCGTCCAGTTGCATGGCCTCCGGGTCTCCGGCCGCGGCGGCCAGCGACTGCGCGGTCAGCCGCTCGCGTTGGATCACCGGGTCGATCAATTCGGAGAACCCGGTGCCGCACTCCACCCCACCGATGATCAGATCCCAGGCCTCGATCAGGCGCGGGTCGCCGCGATGCGGCCGGGCCAGCGGCTGGGCCGACGGCGGGTAGTCGCAGACGAACGTCGGCTGCTGCAGGGTCGGCTCGACCAGCTCGCCGAACAATTCCATGATCAACTTTTCGGCGGACCAATCGGGATCGACCGCGACCTGGTGCCGGTCGGCCAGACCTCGGAGCACCTCGGCGTCGGTGTCCGGCGTGACCTTCTCGTCGACGGCCGCCGACAGGCCCGGATAGACCCCGAGCCAACGCCACTCGCCGTCGAGATCGATCGGGCCGGCCGGAGTCTGGATCTGCCGGGACCCGATGGCATCGGCCGCGCCGATGATCAGCCGCTGGGCGAGCGCCGCGATGGAGCGTTGATCACCCCACGCCTCATACACCTCGAGCATGGTGAACTCGGCGCTGTGGGTGGAGTCGATGCCCTCGTTGCGGAACGTCCGGCCGATCTCGTAGACCCGTTCCACCCCGCCGATCACGGCCCGCTTCAAGAACAGCTCCAGGGCGATGCGCAGCGTCATCGAGGTGTCGAAGGCGTTCAGATGCGTACGGAACGGCCGGGCCCGGGCGCCGCCGTGGACCAACTGCAGGATCGGGGTCTCCACCTCCAGGTAACCCTCGGCGTGCAGCGTCTCCCGCAGGCTCCGGGTGACCAGAGCCCGGGTCCGGACCATGTCCCGGGCGGCCTCCCGTACGGTCAGGTCGGCGTACCGCTGGCGGACCCGGACCTCGTCGGACAGCTCCGTGTGCAGGTTCGGGATCGGCCGGAGGGCCTTGGACGCGAGCTGCCAGGACGACGCCAGTACGGACAGCTCGCCCCGCTTCGAAGCGATCACCCGACCGGTGACGCTGACGAAGTCCCCGAGATCGACATCGGTCTTCCAGGCGGCCAGCAGGTCCTCGCCCACCTCGGCCAGCGACAACATCGCCTGGACCCGGACGCCGGAGTCGTTCAGCGAGAGACCCTCCTGGAGGGTCGCGAAGCAGAGCTTGCCGGTGTTGCGGATGAAGACCACCCGACCGGTGACCGATACCACCGCGTCGGTTTCCTCCCCGGCGGTCAGCTCACCCCAGGTGTCCCGCACGTCGCGCAGGCTGTGGGAGCGTGGCACCGCGACGGGATAGGGCTCGGTCGACTGCGCCAGCAACCGGTCCCGCTTCCCCCGGCGAACTCGGATCTGCTCCGGCAGGTCATCGGTCATCACGAGGGTGGTCTGGTCCGGCACCGGCTCAGCCTAGCGACGGAACGCCAGGCCCCGGGCGGTCAGTTCGGCGTCGAGCAGCCGGACGGCCTTCGGGCCGACGCCGTGGATCCTCAGCACTTCGGCGGCCGTGAACTCGCTCAATTGGTCGTAGCGGGTGAGGCCGTGGAGGGCGAGTTCGCGGCGGGCGACCTTGCCGATCGCCGCGGTGAACTCCGACGATTCGGCCTCCGGCGGCTGGGCTGACACGCCCCCACGCTAGCAATCCCGCACCTCGATCGTGCCGTCGCCGGATCCGTTCCCACCGGCCTGGGGAGTAACGGGACGGAAGCTCCAGGACCAGTACGCTGCGCCCTATGAGCGACGTCCTCGCGAGCTATCACCCCGGTGCCGCGTACGACGAGATGATCGATTCCGAGGGCGAGGTGCGACCCGCCTACACGGCGGTGCACAGCACCCTGGGCCGCGCCAAGCCCACCGAGCTGCGCACGATCTCCGAATCGCTGGCCAACAACTACTTCCAGGCCGGCGTGACCTTCGACGTCGGCGGCGTCGAGCGTCCCTTCCCCCTGGACCTGGTTCCGCGGGTCATCGCGGCCGAGGAATGGCAGGTGATCGAGACGGGAGTCGCCCAGCGGGTCCGGGCCCTCGAGGCGTTCCTCGCCGACGTCTACGCCGAGTCCCGGGTGATCACCGACGGGGTGATCCCGCGCCAACTGGTCTCCTCGTCCACCCACTACCACCGGGCGGTGTGGGGCATCGAGCCCGCCAACGGCGTCCGGGTCCACGTGGCCGGCGTGGATCTCATCCGGACCCCCGCCGGCGACGTCCGGGTACTGGAGGACAACGTCCGGGTGCCGAGCGGCGTCTCGTACGTCATGACCAATCGCAGCGCCATGATCACCGCGATGCCGGACGCGTTCAGCCAGCAGGCGATCCGGCCGGTGGCCGGTTACCCACAACGGCTGCTGGCCGCGTTGCGGGCCGCGGCGCCCAGCGGTGTCGACGACCCGACCGTGGTGGTGCTGACCCCCGGCGTCTTCAACTCCGCCTACTTCGAGCACACCCTGTTGGCCCGCACCATGGGCGTGGAGCTCGTCGAGGGCCGCGACCTGGAGTGCCGGCGCGGCAAGGTCTTCATGCGCACCACGGGCGGTCTGCAACGGGTCGACGTCATCTACCGACGGATCGACGACGACTTCATCGACCCGGTCCACTTCCGCGGCGACTCGATGCTCGGCGTGCCCGGACTGGTGAACGCCGTCCGTACGGGCGGGGTGGGACTGGCCAACGCCATCGGCAACGGTGTGGCCGACGACAAGTTGATCTACACCTACGTGCCGGATCTGATCCGCTACTACCTGCACCAGGAGCCGATCATCGCCAACGTCGACACCTGGCGGCTGGAGGAGGACGAGGCTCGCGAGGAGGTGCTGGACCGGCTCGCCGAGCTGGTCGTGAAGCCGGTCGACGGATCCGGCGGCAAGGGGATCGTGATCGGCCCCCGCGCCACGGCCGCGGAACTCGATGAACTCCGCCGCCGCGTCACCACCGACCCCCGCGGCTGGATCGCCCAGCCGGTGGTGCAGCTGTCGACCGTGCCGACCTTGATCGACGATGCGCTGGAACCTCGGCACGTGGACCTTCGTCCGTTCGCGGTCAACAGCGGCGACGACATCTGGGTGCTGCCCGGCGGATTGACCCGAGTCGCGCTGCCGGCCGGCGAGCTCGTGGTCAACAGCAGCCAGGGCGGCGGCAGCAAGGACACCTGGGTGCTCGGGCCGCCGGTGTCGTTGCCGACCACCGATGAGCAGGAGCCGGCCGACGAGGCTATGGTCCTCCCGGAGGATCCGGAGGATCCGGAGGTCCGAGCCGAAGTCGCTCCCGAGCCGGAGCCCGAGCCCGAGCCGTCCCGAGCTCCCGAACCGGCGTCGGTGCTCCCCTTGCCCCCGCTTCCACCCCTGGCGCCCTTACCGAAGTTGCCGAGCGCCGTACCCCTCACCGTCGGCCGATCGCCGGGGGCAACGGGCGGCGTCCAGCATCAGGAGGAGCAACAACAGCAAGATCTGGGAGTTCGTGCATGCTGAGCCGGATCGCGGAGTCGCTGTTCTGGATCGGCCGGTACGTCGAACGCTCCGACGACACCGCCCGACTGCTGCAGACCCACCTGCGGATGCTCAGTGAGGACAATTCACAGGCCGAGTCGGACGCCTGCCACAACCTGCTCGCCCTGATGAGCGTCGACGGCGTCGAACAGCCGCATGCGGGGGACCTGTTGCGCTTTCTCTGCTACGACCGAGCGGCGCCGACCTCGATCTTCGCGACCTGGGCGGCGGCCCGGGACAACGCCCGGCGGGCCCGCGAGGTGATTCCGCTGGAGCTGTGGGAGTGCATCAACACCACCTGGCAGCGGCTGCCCGACGGGCACTTCAACACCGCGCGGACCTATCCGTTCCTGGACTGGGTGCGGCAGCGCAGTGCCCTGTTCACCGGGATCGCCCGCAGCACGATGGTGCGCGATGACGGCTGGCAGTTCCTGCTGCTCGGCCGCAGTGTCGAACAGGCCGACATGACCTCGCGGATGGTCGCCTCCGCCGCCCTCACCACGGGCAGCACCAACTGGCCGTCCGTCCTGCGCGGCGCGGGTGGCTACGACGCGTTCCTCCGTACCCATCGCGGGTTGCACACCGACCGGGATGCGGCCCGCTTCCTGATCGTCGACGCCCGGTTCCCGCGTTCGGTCATGCACGGCCTGCGGGCGGCCTCGGAGTGCCTGGAGAAACTGGCGCTGGCCAATCCGAGCGGCGCCGACCGGGTGGCCGACGGCGTACGGATGCTCGGGCGGCAGCGCGCGCGCCTGGAGTACACCGCCATCGAGGAGCTGCTGGGCGATCTCGGGGAAGAGATGACCGGCGTGCAGACCGTCTGTGCCGAGGTGACCGCCCTGGTCTCGGCGACGTTCTTCGCCGCCGCGGATCAGAAGGCCTGGACCACCGAGGGGACACGCTGAGATGCGGCTCAACATCAACCACAAGACCGGCTTCCGGTACGCATCACGGGTCGCCGCCTCCTACAACGAGGCGCGGATGACGCCGGCCAGCACGGGCAACCAACGGGTGTGGAGCAGCCGGGTCAGCATCGATCCTGCGGCCTGGAGCTTCTCCTACACCGACTACTGGGGCACCGCGGTGACCACCTTCGAGGTGCACGAGCGGCACGAACGGCTGACCGTGCAGGCCCAGGCGGTGGTGGAGACCCGCGGCGACGACCTCGCCTGGGACACGGAGCGACGGGTGGCCGAGAACGATCTCGGCTGGCCGGCCCTGCAGGACCGCGGAGTCACCGACTCGATGTCGGAGTTCCTGACCATCGGGTGGCGTACCCGCCCTCCGGAGGAGTTGCTCGCTCTGGCCCAGGCAGCCGCCGATCAGCCCGCGCGACTGGCCGCGCTCGACATCTGTGCCCTGGTCGGCGAGCACGTCAGCTACGCGCAGGGCTCCACCAACGTGACCAGTGCGGCGGCGGAGGTGTGGGAGGGCGGGCAGGGGGTGTGTCAGGACTACTCCCACCTGGTCATCGGCGCGCTCCGGTCGATCGGTATCCCGGCCCGGTACGTCTCGGGATATCTGCATCCGGCCCGGCACGCCGAAGCCAACGCCACGGTGATCGGCGAATCGCACTCCTGGGTGGAATGGTGGTGCGGCAGCTGGGTGGCGTATGACCCGACGTTGCGGCAGCGGATGTCGGAGCAGTACGTGCGGGTCGGGCACGGCCGCGACTACGGCGACGTGGCCCCGTTGCGTGGCACCTACTCCGGCGGCGCCAGCTCGGAGATGTTCGTCACCGTGGAGATGACCCAGCTCGGCTGACGACCACTATCTTGAGGTCATGAGCAACTACGGCCAGCAGCCGCCCTATGGGCAGAACCCGTACGGGCGCCCGCCGCAGCAGCCGGGGTACGGTCAGCCGGGACAGAATCCGTACGGCCAGCCGCCCGCGCAGAACCCGTACGGTCAGCCTCCGCAGCAGCCGCAGCAGCCGGGATACGGGCAACCGGCTCCGAATCCGTACGGACAGCCCCAGCCCGGGTACGGGCAGGCTCCGCAGCAGCCGGGCTACCCGCCGCAGCAACCCGGCCAGGCACAGTGGGTGGCCCAGAACACGCGCAAGCCGTCCGTCGTGGTCCGCTCGATCCCCGTCGTGACGCTGGATGCGTTGCCCGGTAGGGAGATCGCCGAGGTGGTCGGTGACGTGGTCGGCATCGTGGCGCGGAGCCGCGAGCTGCCGCCTGAACTCCGGTCGGGCAGCGCCCAGGACGGCTACGCGATCATGCTGACCGACTCCCGCCAGGCAGCCGTGGCCAAGATGACGGCGATGGCCGAGGCGGCCGGCGCCGACGCGGTGCTCGGCCTCCGCTTCGACTGCAGCGAGATCACCCAGTCGATGAGCGAGGTCGCGGCCTACGGCACAGCGGTCAAACTCGAGCCGATCGAGGAGGTCGCCGGCCCGCCCGGCGATGAGGAGTCCGCCGACGCAGAGGAGGACCGCTCGGTCGACCCAGCGTCGGGCCAGGAGGCTCCATGGCAGCCGCCGCAGTCGCCGAGCTCCCAAGGGACTCCCTCCCAGTCCTGGCCGCCTCCACCCTCCCAATGGCCCCAGCAGAGCTGAGCGGTACGCCGACTGTGCGGTTCCGGCCCACTTCCCCACCGGCGGATGGGCCGCAACTGCGCAGGAAGAGTAGGGAAGGATGGGCAGATGACCGGCAAAGGCTCGAAGAAGTCCGACCCGAAGGCTGGAGGACGAGACCAAGCGGAAGTTTCGGGAGGCGCTGGCGGCGAAGCAGGGCCGCCGGACCGGCGAGGCGCACCTCGACGGCGGCAAGGATTCCAGCCAGCCGCACGGCCCGGTGGAGAGCAAGCGGGTCTTCCGCCGCAAGACCGGCTGACCCCTCGCCGCTTCTGGGCGGGCGTGGGCCTCAGGAGGGTCGCGGGGACACCTGGATCAGACCGTCGTCCGCAACGCTGAAGCGCACGTGCGACAGGTCCGGCACGATGGCGTCGGCGTCCAACTCGTCCTCGGGCGTGGTGGTGACCACGGCCAGCGTCAGGCAGCCCGCCTCGCGAGCGGAGGCGAGTCCCGCCGGCGCGTCTTCGACCACCAGGCAACGGCTCGGGTCGACGCCCAGCCGCGCGGCCGCCTCGAGATAGGGGTCGGGCGCCGGTTTGCCTCGCTGGACGTCGTCGGCGGTGACCAGGACCGACGGCGGAACCAGGTCGGCGGCCTCGATCCGGGCCTTGGCCAACGGGATCGTGCAGGAGGTCGCGATGGCGTTCTTGGCGTCCCGCAGCGCGCTCAGCGCATCGACGGCGCCGGGCAGCACCACGATGTCACCGACGTCGGCCAGCTCGAGCTCGTTGATCCGCTGGATGGCGCTGGCCTGACGGTCCTCGGCGAGCAGCAGCCGGACCACGACCCGGCCGAGGGGATGCCGTGGTGCTGCAGCAGGTCGGCGGGCGGGCACGTCGTGCTCGATCGCCCAGGTCTTCCAGGAGCGGAGCACCGCCGGGGTGGAGTCGATCAAGGTGCCGTCCATGTCGAAGATCACCGCTTCGAACGATCGGTCTGCCAACGAGCCCAGCCCCACGGTCCACTCCCCTTGATTCGCCCGTTGGTCTGCGTATTGTCGAGCGATCACTCTAGTCGAGGTTTCGCGCTTGCTGAGTGAGTACTCACTCATTAGACTGGGCCGATGCCTCGCGCCACCCCCTTGCCGGCCGACGAACGCCGGGCCGCCATCCTCGCGGCGACCGAGCCGTTGCTGCAGCGGTGGGGCCGGGAGGTGAGCACCCGGCAGATCGCCGAGGCGGCCGGCATCGCCGAGGGCACGATCTTCCGGGTGTTCGCCACCAAGGAGGAGCTGATCGACACTGTGGTCGCCGACGCCTTCGACATGCGCCGCACCTGCCTCGAGATCGGCCGGATCGATCGGGCGCTCGATCTCGAGACGCGACTCGAGCGGGCGGTGGAGATCCTCCAGCACCGGATGCGCCGAGTGTTCGCCTTGTTCCACGCGCTGCGCTACCGTCCGCAACCCGACGACGCGTCACACCTGAAGCACACCGAGGACAATCGCCTACTCAACGCCACCTTGACGGCGCTCATCCGGCCGGACCGGGATCGGCTCTGCGTGCCCCCCAAGGAGGCGGCCGATCTGCTCCGCAGCCTGACCTTCGCCGTCACCCACCCGATGCTGTCGGTCCAGCCTCCCGTACGAGCCGGCGGCTCTGGTCCGGGTGCTGCTGCACGGAGTCGGGCGACAACCGTTGAGTGCTCCGATCAAGGCCTTCGACAGGAGAGCGGCACGATGCTGATCCGCCTGCTGCGGCAATACCTGGCGCCGTACCGTTCGATGATCATCGGCACGGTGCTGTTGTCCCTGGTGGGGACGATGGCCGCGCTGTACCTGCCGAGCCTCAACGCCTCGATCATCGACGACGGGGTGGCCCAGGGCGACACCGCACTGATCTGGTCCCTCGGCGGGATCATGCTCGCCGTCAGCGCGGTGCAGATCGTCTGCTCGATCGGCTCGGTCTACTTCGGCGCCAAGACCGCGATGGCCTTCGGCCGCGACGTGCGCGGGGCGATCTTCGAGCGGGTGCTGACGTTCTCGGCCCGCGAGCTCAACTCGTACGGCGCGCCGTCGCTGATCACCCGGAACACCAACGACGTCCAGCAGGTCCAGATGCTCGTGGTGATGTCGGCCACCGTCATCCTGTCGGCCCCGATCACCATGGTCGGCGGCATCTTCATGGCCCTGCAGGAGGACGTCGGACTGTCCTGGCTGGTCGCCGTGGCCGTGCCGGCTCTGGCCCTCTCGATCTTGGCGGTCGTGCGCGGACTGCCGCCGCTGTTCCGGCTGATGCAGGGCCGGATCGACGTGGTCAACCGCATCCTGCGCGAGCAGATCGGCGGCATTCGGGTGGTGCGGGCGTTCGTGCGTGAACCGTACGAGACCGAGCGCTTCGCCCAGGCCAGCGGCGAGCTGACCAGCACCCAGCTGGCGGTCGGCCGGCGGCTGGCGATCATGTTCCCGCTGGTCATGTTGATCTTGAACGTGTTCAGCGTCGCGGTGCTGTGGTTCGGCGCCATGCGGGTGGACAGCGGCCAGATGCAGATCGGTTCGCTGACCGCGTTCCTGACCTACCTGGTGCAGATCCTGATGGCCGTGATGATGGCCACCTTCTTGTTGATGCTGGCCCCGCGGGCCATCGTGTGCGCGGAACGGATCGGTGAGGTGCTCGACACGGCCTCCACCGTGGTCACCGCGCCGAACCCGGTGACAACCCTGCCGACCTCGTCGGTGGTCCGGCTGGAGGACGCCGGCTTCACCTACCCGGGAGCCGACTTCCCGGTCCTGTGCAACGTGACGTTCACCGCCGAGCCGGGCGAGACCACGGCCATCATCGGCTCCACCGGGGCCGGCAAGACCACCCTGATCTCGCTGCTGCCGCGGCTGTTCGACGCCACGGCCGGCCGGGTGCTGGTCGACGAGGTGGACGTTACGGGAGTTGGAACCCGAACTTGTTGTGGAGCCGGATCGGACTCGTCCCGCAGAAGCCGTTCCTGTTCACCGGGACGGTGGCCAGCAACCTCCGGTACGGGAATCCGGACGCGACCGACGACGAACTCTGGCATGCCCTGCGGGTGGCCCAGGCCGACGACTTCGTGGCCCAGATGGCCGGCCAGCTGGAGGCGCCCATCGCCCAGGGCGGCACCAACGTGTCCGGGGGACAGCGGCAGCGGCTCTCCATCGCCCGCGCCCTGGTCAAGAAGCCGGAGATCTACATCTTCGACGACTCGTTCTCCGCCCTGGACGTCGCCACCGACGCCCGGCTCCGGGCGGCGCTGAAACGCGAGACCACCGACGCCTGCGTGATCATCGTCGGTCAGCGGGTGGCCACCATCGCCGAGGCCGACAAGATCTTGGTCCTCGAGGACGGCCGGGTGGTCGGCTCCGGCACCCACGACGAGTTGCTCGCCACCTGCCCGACGTACGCCGAGATCGTCGACTCGCAGCTCAGCGCCGAAGAGGCCGCGGCATGAACACGGGGAGCGAAGCGACGTCAGGCCCACCGGCGAGGTGTGTGGGGCATGAGTGAGCGGACCGAGACCCGGGTCGCCGATGATCCCGGCGACGAGGATGGCGTGCTGAACAAGGCGCCGGAACGCCCGAAGTACCAGCCGTCGCAGGTTTCCCGGTTCCCCGGCGCCCCGATCGCGGCCGAGAAGTCGTTGAACTTCGGCCCGTCGCTGCGGCGGCTGCTCTCCCACCTGTCGCCCGAGCGCTTGATCCTGATCATCTGCGTCGCCCTGGCGACAGTCGGCATCGTGTTGAGCGTGATCGGCCCGATCATCCTGGGCTGGGCCACCAACGTGATCTTCACCGGGCGTGATCGGCAAGCAGTTCGCCGCCGGGCAGACGCAAGGCGCAGGTGGTCGAGCAGCTGCGGGCCAGCGGCCAGGGCACCTTCGCCGACCTGGTCGAGCCGGCTGGACATCACGCCCGGTCAAGGCATCGACTTCGGTGCGCTCGGCCAACTGCTGCTGATCGCCCTCGCGCTCTACGTGGTCAGCTCGCTGCTGCTCTGGCTGCAGGGCTATCTGCTGAACGGGGCGGTGCAGCGCTCGATCTTCACCATGCGCAACCAGGTCCAGGCCAAGCTCAACCGGCTGCCGCTGAGCTACTTCGACCGGTCGCCGCGCGGCGAGCTGCTGAGCCGGGTCACCAACGACATCGACAACATCGCCCAGGCCCTGCAGCAGACCCTGAGCCAGCTGCTGACCTCGTTGCTCACCGTGGTCGGGGTACTGATCATGATGTTCGTGGTCTCCCCGACCCTGGCCCTGATCGCCCTGGTCACCATCCCGGCCACCGTGCTGGTCGCCGGCGTCATCGGCAAGCGGTCGCAGAAGCTGTTCGTGGCCCAGTGGAAGGCGACGGGCGAGCTCAACGCCCACATCGAGGAGGCCTTCACCGGCCAGTCCCTGGTCAAGGTGTTCGGCCGCCGGCAGGAGGTCGAGGCCGCCTTCGCGGACCACAACGCGAATCTCTTCCGGTCCAGCTTCGGGGCCCAGTTCGTCTCCGGCATCATCATGCCGGCGGTGTTCTTCCTCGGGAATCTCAACTACGTGATCATCGCGGTGGTGGGCGGGCTGCGGGTGGCCACCGGCACCATGAGCCTCGGTGACGTCCAGGCCTTCATCCAGTACAGCCGGATGTTCACCCAGCCGCTGACCCAGCTGGCCTCGATGGCCAACCTGCTGCAGTCCGGGGTGGCCTCGGCGGAGCGGGTGTTCGAGGTGCTCGACGTCGAGGAGGAGCGTGCCGACGAGCCGGGCCGGCTGAACCCGACCCGCGGCCGGGTGGCGTTCGAGCACGTCTCCTTCGCGTACGTGCCGAGCAAGCCGCTGATCACCGACCTGTCGCTGGTGGCCGAGCCGGGGCAGACGGTGGCCATCGTCGGGCCGACCGGGGCGGGCAAGACCACCCTGGTGAACCTGATCATGCGCTTCTACGAGTTGGACGCCGGCCGGATCACCCTGGACGGGGTGGACATCGCGACGGTGCCGCGACCGCTGCTGCGGGAGCAGATCGGCATGGTGCTGCAGGACACCTGGCTGTTCCACGGCACCATCCGGGAGAACATCGCCTACGGCCGGCCGGAGGCCAGCGAGGCCGAGATCCACGCCGCCGCCGAGGCCACCTACGTCGACCGGTTCGTGCACTCCCTGCCGGACGGCTACGACACGGTGATCGACGAAGAGGGCAGCAACATCAGCGCCGGCGAGAAGCAGTTGATCACCATCGCCCGCGCCTTCCTGGCCGACCCGGCGCTGTTGATCTTGGACGAGGCGACCAGTTCGGTGGACACCCGGACCGAGGTGCTGGTGCAGCGGGCGATGGCCGCGCTCCGCTCCGACCGCACCAGCTTCGTCATCGCGCACCGGCTCTCCACCATCCGCGACGCCGACGTGATCTTGGTGATGGAGCAGGGCAGATCGTCGAGCAGGGCTCCCACCACGAGCTGCTGGACGCCCGCGGCCACTACTGGGAGCTCTACAACTCCCAGTTCTCCGCCGCCATCGAGGAACCGGAGGACGACCAAGTGCCGGTCCCCGTCGGTGCCCCCGCCGGCAACGGGGCGCGGCGCAGCTGACGCACGGAACCGCTCGGAGCTGCCTTCGGGAGCGTTCAGTCCGCCGAAGGCGGCTCAGACGTACGCGAGCAGGGCCTTCAGCGTTTCGTGGTTGAGGCCCATGTTGAAGGCGGCCAGGGTGTGCATCGGCATGGTGCCGATCACCTTGATCAACTCCGGATCCTGCAGCAGGGGCGGGGTGCCGTTGCTGGTCAGCAGGGCCCGGCCGCGCTCGTCGGCCAGCCACTCGTGCAGGGTGGAGTCGCCGTCCAGCGTGCGCTGCCGCGACGGCGCCTCGAGGGTGATCACCTCGCGCAGCGGCAGATCGCGGGAGGACGAGCCGACGGCGATCTCGAACTCGCCGCTCTCCACCACCCAGTCGTCGATCCCGGGTCGACCAGAAGGCGAAGGCCCGCTCGTCCAGCTCGATGTCGACCGACTCGACTCTCGCCGGGCTCCAGGAACACCTTGGCGAAGCCCTTCAGCTCCCGTACGGGCCGGTCGGCGCTGGACTCCCGAGTCGCCGACGTAGACCTGGACCACCTCGCCGCCGGCGACCGTGGCCGGTGTTGGTCACCGTCGGCCCGAACGCGCACGGAGAGATCCCCGTCGGCCACCGAGCCGCTGACCTCGACTCTCGAGGTCGGCGTGCTCGAACGTCGAGTACGACAGCCCGAAGCCGAACGGGAAGCTGACCTCCTGGTCGGCCCGGTCGTACGCCCGGTAGCCGACGAAGAGGCCCTCGCCGTAGCGGACGATCCCGTAGACAACCCGGGAAGTTGAAGTACGACGAGTTGTCCTCCAGCCGCAGCGGCACCGTCTCGGCCAGCTTCCCCGACGGGTTGACGGCACCGGTGATCAGATCGGCCGCGGCTCCACCGGCGGCCTGACCGCCCAGCCAGCACTCCAAGATCGCGGCGGCGTGCTGCTGCCAGGTCGACATCCGCACCACCGAGCCGTTGGCCAGCACCACGATCAGCCGGTCGTGCACGGCGGCCAGGGCCTCGACCAGCGCCACCTGGTTGGCCGGCAGATCCATGTGCGTCCGGTCGAAGCCCTCCGACTCGGCGCTGGCCGGCAGGCCCAGGAAGACCAGCACGTGATCGGCGTCCCGGGCGGCGGCTCGACGGCCTCCTCGGCCAGCTCGGTCGTCCCCCTCGGTGGCCCCGACGCCGAAGCCGGCGCTGAAGCTGACGGTGACGTCCTCGCCGAAGGCGGCGCGCGAGCTCGTCGAGAGCGACGTCGACCCGGGTCGGGTTCACCTGGGAACTGCCCGCGCCCTGATAGCGCGGCGTCCGGGCGAACTCCCCGATCACCGCCACCGTGCTGCCCGGCGCCGGACGGCAGCGGCAGGACGCCGCCGTCGTTCTTCAACAGCACCGCCGACTCCGCGGCCGCCCGCCGGGCCAGGGCGTGATGGGCGTCGAAGTCCACGGTGGCCGGATCGGCCAGGGCGGGCTGAGCCTTCTCGACCAGCCGCAGCATCCGCCGTACGGTCTCGTCCAGCACCGCTTCGTCCAGTTCGCCGGAGCGCGACCGCCGCGATCACCGCCTGATCGCTGACCCCGAGATTCGGCGGCATCTCCAGGTCCAGCCCGGCGGCCAGCGGCCGCGACCCGATCATGCACCGCACCCCAGTCCGACATCACGACGCCGTCGAAGCCCCACTCGTCCCGCAGCACCTCGGTCAGCAGCCAGTGGTGCTCGGACGCGTACGTGCCGTTGATCTTGTTGTACGCGCACATCACCGTCCACGGCTGCGACTCCTTGACCACCGCCTCGAAGGCCGGCAGGTAGATCTCCCGCAGGGTCCGCTCGTCCACCTCGGCGCTGACCCGGAGCCGGTCGTCCTCCTGGTTGTTGGCGGCGTAGTGCTTCACCGACGTGCCGATGCCCTGGCTCTGGATGCCGTTGACCATGGCGGTCGGCCAGGGCGCCGGACAGGTAGGGGTCTTCCGACACGTACTCGAAGTTGCGCCCGCACAGGGGTGAGCGCTTGATGTTGATGCCGGGCCCGAGGATGACCGAGATCTTGAGCCGGCTGGCTTCCCGGCCGAGCGCCTCACCCACCTCGGCGAACAGGTCCGCGAGTTCCACGACGATCCGATGCCCGACGCGGTCGGGAAGCAGGTGGCGGGTTCGCTGCCGGACAGGCCGACGTGGTCGGCCTCCTTCAGCTGGGCCCGCAGCCCGTGCGGCCCGTCGGAGACCATGATCTCGCCGATGCCGAGCCGGTCCACCGCCGCCGTGCGCCAGAAGTCCGGACCCGAGGCACAGCGAGGCCTTCTCCTCCAGGGTCAGCTCGGTCAGCAGAGGTCATCGATGTCGGTCATTGCCAACTCCTTCGGTCGGGCTACCCGGTCTGTCTAGCACTTCGAGGGCATGGGCACCGCTAGGCGGGTGCGAAGTGCCGGAAGGTGAGATTCATCCTCGGACCCACGGGCCGGGCGGTCTTCGGGACCGCGTGCCGGTAGTCGCGCTGCGATTCCCCGGACATGACCAGCAGGTCTCCCGCGCCCAGCTCCCAGGTCCACCGCTCGCTTGGAGGTGCCGGTGGCGGAGCGCGAACCGCCGCCGGGCGCCCAGGCTGATCGAGGCGATCACCGGTTGCGGACCGAGCTCCGGCTCGTCGTCGGCGTGGTAGCCCATCGAGTCGCTGCCGTCGCGGTACAGGTTGGCCAGGCAGGAGTTGAAGGCGATTCCGAGCTCCTCGCTCAGCCGGTCGCGCAGCGTCGCCAGCGTCGGCGGCCACGGCTGCGGCTCGTTGGCCAGCCCGGAGTAGCGGTAGGCGTGATCGCCCATCCAGGCCGTCAGCCGGGGCGTCGGCACGCTGCGGCCGTGGATCCGGATGTCGTGCTGCTCCCAGCCGATCTGGGTCTCGCAGCCGGCTGAAGAGGCGTATCCGAATCATCGATCCAGCCCGGACGGTAGGCGACGCAGGCCGGGGTTTCCACGGCTCCTAGCTTGCCGCTCGAGCCAAGCTGTGATTTCACCGTCGGGCAAGATGGATGCTGTGCAGCGCAGCAGACCGATCGGCCTGGCTCGGTTGGCCGGTGTGGTTGCCGGCCTGACCGGCCTCGCGATCGCGGATCTCGCTGCCTGGTTCCTGGCTCCGGCGGCCGCCCCGCTGACCGCGGTCGGTTCGACCATCATCGACCTGCTGCCGGCGCCGTTGGTCAACTGGGGCAAGGAAACGCTCGGCACGGCCGACAAGCCGGTGCTGCTGATCATCATCACGGTCGCCGTGCTCACCCTGTGCGCCGTGGCCGGGCAGCTGGAACTCCGCCGGCGCTACAGCGGGCCGTGCGTCTTCGCCGCGGTCGCCGCTGGTGGGCATCGTCGTCCGTGCTCAGCCGGCTGCCCGGGCAGTTCCAGGCCGTGCTGCCGACGGTGATCGGTCTGGCCGCCGGTTACACCGTGCTGCATCTGCTGATCGTGCGGTTGGTCCGTTCCGTACGCGGCGGCGGCCGATCTCGCTCAACCCGAGCCGCCGCACCCGCCCCGCTCAGGAGCCCACCGGCGATCGGCAACCGGCACCCGATCTGTCCGGTCCGGTCGTGGTGCAGCGGCGCAGCTTCCTGCGCACCACAGTGCTGCTGGGGGCGGGGGCCGCCGTCGCCGCGGTGGCCGGCCGGGCTCTGGTCAGTGCCGCGGCCAAGATCGCCGAGGCACGGGCCAGGATTCGGCTCCCCGGCCCGGCCAAGCCCGGCAAGGCCGATCCCGGCCGGAGCGGACCTGCGGGTGCCGGGCCTGAGTCCGTACGTGACCCCGACGGAGACGTTCTACCGGATCGACACCGCGCTACAGGTGCCGGTGATCGACCCCGACGCAGTGGACGCTGAAGGTCACCGGGATGGTCGAGCAGGAGATCACCATCAGCTTCGCCGAGCTGCTGGCCCGGCCGCTGACCGAGCACATGACCACCCTGACGTGCGTGTCGAATCCGGTCGGCGGCAACCTCGTCGGCAACGCCACCTGGCTCGGCCTGCCGATCCGGGAGCTGCTCGCGCGAGGCGCGCCCGCGGGCGGACGCCGACATGGTGTTGTCCCGGAGTCACGACGGGTGGACGGCGGGCACGCCGCTCAGCGTGCTGCTGGACGACGACCGCCAATCCCTGCTGGCCGTGGGCATGAACGGTCGGCCGCTCCCGGTCGAGCACGGTTTTCCGGTCCGGATGGTGGTGCCCGGGCTGTACGGCTACGTGTCGGCGACCAAGTGGGTGACCGAGCTCAAGGTGACCACGTTCGCCGCCGACCAGGGCTACTGGACGCCGCTGGGCTGGTCCGCCCGGGGACCGATCAAGCTGGCCTCCCGGATCGACGTGCCGGCCGACGCCGACCGTCGATGCGGGCCGGGTCGTGGTGGCCGGGGTGGCCTGGGCGCAGCACACCGGGATCGCGAAGGTCGAGGTGCGCGTCGACGACGACGAGTGGCGGACGCAGAGCTGGCCGCGGTCACCGGGCCGGACACCTGGCGGCAATGGCGCTTCGATCTGGGACGCCGAGCCGGGTCCGCACGAGGTGACCGTGCGGGCGGTCGACGCCGACGGTGAGGTGCAGACCGACGCGGCCGCGCCGCCCGCCCCGGACGGCGCCACGGGCTGGCACCAGATCGCCGTGCGGGTGCGCGAGGCCTGACCGGCTGCCGGGCTACAGCTCGACGGACCCCTCGATGCGGGTGATCGTGCCGCCGCCGACCCAGATCTCGCTCGGATTTCGCTGTCTGCGGTGATGTGCACCCGACCCGAGCGTCCGAGGACGGTGCCCTGCCGGGCGACGTACGGGGCGGTGAGGCGGCCGGAGCCGAGCAGCCACTGGGCCAGGGCGGCGTTCAGGCTCCCGGTGACCGGATCCTCGGCCGTGGATCCCCCGAGCGGGAAGAAGGCACGGACTTCGATGCTCTCCGCCGAGCCCGGCGGGTAGAGGCCGGCGATCCCGATGTCGGCGTCGACGACGCCCGGGCGGACCGCGAGGACCGCCTCGGCACTGTCCAGCAGCACCCCGATCCACGGCGGCCCGTTGACCAGCCACGAGGCGTCGACGATCGCGGTCCGGTCGAGATTCAGCATCCCGGCGACGCGGTCGGAGCAGGTCCTCGTCCACCGGTCCGGAGCGTCGCAGTGGTGGTGCGGCGAAGGCCAGACCGATCTCGGTCCGGCGCAGGCGCACGAGACCGGCCCCGCACTCCTGAACGATCTCGTCCGCGCTCCTGGGCGTCGCCGCCGGCCGTCAGCCAGGCGTGGCCGCTGCCCAACGTGGGGTGGCCGGCGAACGGCAACTCCTGGGTGGGGGTGAAGATCCGGACCCGGTAGTCGGCGCGAGGGTCCTCCGGCGGCAGCAGGAAGGTCGTCTCCGACAGGTTCGTCCACGACGCGAATCGCTGCATGGCCTCGGTGTCCAGATCCTCGGCGTCGTGCACCACGGCCAGCGGATTGCCGCCGTACGGGACGGCGGAGAAGACGTCGACCTGGCTGAAGCGGCGGCTGCGCATCTCTCGATCCTGGCAGCCGATCTTTCACCGTCTTCGCGGCGCGGGTAGCGGCGAGGTCGGCGGGGCCGGCGACGCGATGGTGGGCTAAGTTCGGCGGGTGCGTATCGCCATCCGGAAAGAAGTTGTTCCGGGTGAGATCGCGGGTGGCGATGGTGCCGGAGCTGGTCGGCCGGCTGGTTCGGGCCGGCTACGAGGTGGCGGTCGAACCCGGCTGCGGAACGGCGGCGTTGTTCCCCGACGACGGCGTACGCCGCGGCCGGGGCGCGAGGTGCGACCCGGCGGCCGCTGGCCGGAGCCGGACTGGTGCTGAGCGTGCAGCCGGTGCCGACCGCGGAGCTGGAACCGGCCGCGGCCGACGTCGCCACCTGCTCGTTCTTCCCGACCGGGAGCCAGGAGGCCGAGGTGGCGGCCCGGCGGGACCGTGGCGTGACGACCTTCGCGATGGAACTGGTGCCGCGGATCTCCCGCGCCCAACCGATGGACGCCCTGAGTTCGCAGGCCATGGTGGTCGGCTACCGCGGTGCGGTCGTCGCGGCCGGGCGGCTGCGACAGTTCTTCCCGCTGAGCATGACCGCCGCCGGCACCGTACGTCCGGCCGAGGTCCTGGTCCTCGGCGCCGGGGTCGCCGGGCTGCAGGCCATCGCCACCGCCCGAAGCGGCTGGGGGCCGTGGTCAGGGGTTACGACGTGCGAGCGGCGGCCGCCGAGGAGATCGCCTCCCTCGGAGCGGTCCCGATCGACCTGGCCCTGCCCACGCTGGAGGGATCCGGCGGCTACGCCCGCGAGATGAGCGAGGAACGCGCCCAGCGTCAGCGGGAGCTGCTCGCCCCGTACGTCGCGGCGGCCGACGCCCTGATCACGACCGCGGCGGTTCCGGGTCGGCACCGCCCCGATCCTGGTGACGGCCGAGATGGTGGCGGCGATGAAGCCCGGCTCGGTGGTGGTCGACCTGGCGGCGGACTCCGGCGGCAACGTCGAGGGCGTCGTGGCCGGCCGGGCGATCACGGTCGGGTCGGTGCAACTGTGGGGCGGCAGCAACGTGGCCAGTCAGATGCCGAACCCGGCCAGCCGGCTGTACGCCCAGAACGTGTGGCAGGTGATCAACCTGATGACCGGCCCGGAGCGGCTTCGCGCCGGACTTCGACGACGAGATCGTGGCGGCTATGTGCGTCACTCGGAACGGATCGATCAGCGACACCGCGAGCCAGGAGCTCGGTGCGGGTGAGTGAAGGAGGAGGGGCCGATGGGTGAGGCGATCACCTGGCTGACGATCTTCGTGCTGGCCGCCTTCGTGGGGGTCGAGGTGATCTCCAAGGTGTCCTCGACCCTGCACACGCCGCTGATGTCCGGCGCCAACGCCATCCACGGGGTGATCCTGGTCGGGGCCATCGCGGTGGCTGGCACGGCCGATTCCACCCCGGTCCTCGCGCTGAGCCTGGTTGCGGTGGTGCTGGCCGCGATCAACATGGCCGGCGGTTTCGTGGTCACCGACCGGATGCTGCAGATGTTCACCCGGAAAGCGCTACGCGGTCCCGCCAAAGAGCGTGGAGCGCTTCGCGCACGTTCTTCTGGTTCCGTCGAACCAAGCCCTCCTTCGTCGGGACGGTTCGACGGTCGGACTTCGTCCGATGCCGGCCCGGAGGGCCTGTCGTGACGCCGGTGTGGGCGCAGCTGGGCTATCTGGCGGCGGCGGTCTGCTTCATCGTGGCGCTCAAGGGCCTGTCGTCGCCGCGGACCGCCCGGCGCGGGAACCTGATCGGTGCGGTCGGGGCCGTGCTGGCCTGCGTGATCGTGTTCCTGGCCAGCGATCTCGATCATCTCGGCTGGATCCTGATCGCGGTCGGGGTCGGCACCGTGATCGGGGTTCTCGGCGCCTACCGGGTCCGGATGACCCAGATGCCCCAACTGGTCGCCCTGTTCAACGGCGTCGGTGGGGCGGCCGCGGCGATCGTGGCGCTGGTCGAGCTGGAGGCGGTGTCCCGGGCCGGATCGGCCCCGGTCTTCGACCTGGTGGCCACGGCCTTCACCATCGTGGTCGGATCGGTCAGCTTCACCGGGTCGGTGGTCACGTTCCTCAAGTTGCAGGAGCTGATGACCGGTCGGCCGATCACCTTCGCCGGCTACCCGATCCTGTACGGGTTCGCGTTGGTCTCGGCGGTCGGCTTCGCGATCGGTCTCGTCCTGGTTCCGTCGCTGATCCTCGGTCTGGCGCTGGCCCTGATCGGGGCGGGGGTCGGCGTACTGCTCGTCCTTCCGGTCGGCGGCGCGGACGTGCCGATCGTCATCTCGCTGCTCAACGCCTTCACCGGCTTGTCGGTGGCGGCGAGCGGCTACGTCCTCGGCAACACCCTGCTGCTGGTGGCGGGCACGCTGGTCGGCGCGGCGGGCACGCTGCTGACCAAGCTGATGGCCACCGCCATGGGCCGGCCGTTGGGTGCCACCCTGTTCGGGGCGCTCCGCGGCGGTTCCACCCTGGGGGCCGGCGAGGCGAGCGACCGCCCCGTGAAGTCGGTGAGCCCCGCCGACGTGGCCATCCTGCTGGCGTACGCGAACCGGGTGATCATCGTCCCCGGCTACGGTCTGGCGGTCGCCCAGGCCCAACACACGCTGCGACAACTCGTCGACGTGCTCACCGAGCGCGGAATCCAGGTCGACTACGCCATCCATCCGATCGCCGGCCGGATGCCGGGACACATGAACGTCCTGCTGGCCGAGGCGCAGGTGCCGTACGAGCAACTCAGAGAGGCGGACGAGATCGACCCGGAGTTCCGCCAGGCCGACGTCGCGCTCGTGGTCGGTGCCAACGACGTGGTCAATCCGGCCGCCGAGACCACCCCGGGGGCCCCGATCTACGGGATGCCGATCCTGCACGCCAACGCCGCCCGCCAGGTCGTGTTCCTCAAGCGCTCGATGCGCCCCGGCTTCGCCGGGATCGAGAACGAGCTGCTCTTCGAGCCGGGCACCACCCTGCTCTTCGGCGACGCCAAGGACTCTCTCGGCCAGCTCCTCGCCGAGGTGAAGGACCTCAAGGTTTCCTGAGCCGCCTCGGAGTCGCGAGCGGCTCAGATTGACAACTGGTCACAGACGACACCCCCCAACGGCCCATGGCTGCCGTCTGTGACCAGATCCGGGATGGTGCGGCTCAGGTCGCGAGCGGCTCAATCGAACACGTACGGGTTGGTGCGGGTTCCCGCCATGACGTACCACGAGGTCGCCCCGACGTGCAGGTGCTGGTAATAGCCGAAGCTGAAGCCGGTGTTGAGCGGTGACGATGCGGCCACGATGCCGCCGGGAATCGCCTTGCCGTTGTACGTCTGGCCCTGCCCCAGTTGGCTCTGGGCGGAGCTGATCGCGGCCATCAATTCGTCGGCCTTGTCGCGGTCGCCTCGCCCATCGCGGTCCCGCAGCGCGAGAGCAAGCTGAGCGGTGCCCTCGAACCAGACCGCTCCGGAGTCCGGGTTGCCGTGCCACTTGTCGATCGGCGTCTCGGTGTCCGCCTTGAGGGAGCCGCTGCCGAACGCGACGCCGGTGACCGTCGTAGTTGCCGGTCAGCTCCGAGTTGGTGCGCTGCGGAGTGTCGGTGACGGCGAGATTGGTCCGGGCCCAGTCCAGCGCCTCGGCGTATCGCGACTGCCGAGCGGCCAGCCAGCTCCAGGTCTGCACGTCGAGCGGGCGCTGGGTCGCCGACTTGTTGATCGTGGCGCCGTCGTTGGACCCGGTCCAGAAGTAGCCGTCCTCGGCGTTCCACATCCGCTCCACGAAGTCCCATGCGTGTTGCGCCCGGGTGCGCCAGATCCGGTCACCGGTCAACTCGGCGATCATGAGGAAGAAGCGCGTAGACGTCGATGTTGTGCTCGGCCGACTTGAAGCCCGCCAGCCCTTCGGTCTCCCCGAAGTCGTAGCCGCCCAGCCCGGTCGTCGGTGCGGGTCTCTTTCTGAATCCACGTGGCGATCCGCAGCGCCCCGGTCAGGTAGCTGCTCTGCCGGGTGCGGCGAGCCAGCTGGGCCAGCGCGATGCCCGACCAGGACATGTCGCCGACCGCCGTGCCGACCAGCCCGTACTCCCAACCGAAGTGCGCCTTGCCTTCGGTGATGAAGTCGTTGGCGTGATAGGCCTGCCGCAGCCGGCCGTCGGTGTACTTCTCGTCGTGGGATCTGGGCGTAGAGCAGGGCGTCGCCGATGGCCCGGGCGCGGCTCACGTCCCCGCCAGCGAGCAGGGCGATGATCGTCAGCGCGTTGTCGTAGATGAAGCCGATGTCGGTTAGGCCGGACTCGTCGTAGTAGCTCTGCGCCAGCCGCGGGCCGGTGCTGCGGTACGCGTCGGTCACGCCCTGCAGGAATCGGACTGCGGACCGCACCGAGCCCGAGGACGCACCCCGTCGTGGTGTCGGCTGGGCGGCGGCGTCCGGCACTCCTAGGCCGGCCAGGCCCACCCCTAGTGCGGCGCCGCCGCCCAGCAGCAATCGCCGGCTCAGAGGGGCGGTCACGATCTCGTCGGACATGTGGCTGACCTCTCTGTCGGCTGCTCGAGGAAGCTGTGGGAGCGCTCCCAAAGCACCGTAGGTGGGCCGATCTCCCGCTGTCAACGAATCCGATCGGCTTTCGTCGCTGCGTCGCAGAGAATTTTGCAAAGAGATCTTTGCAAAAAACTCTTTGCGGTCTACGTGTAGTCAGTGTGAGCTTCGAGCAGGAGTCCGTACGGCTGACCGCCGACAACCTGAAGGCCATGGCCCACCCCCTGCGGGTGCAGATCCTCGGGCTGCTGCGTACGCACGGCCCGGCCACCGCCACGGGACTGGCCGCTCGGCTCGGTCTGACCAGCGGCGCGCTGTCCTACCACCTGCGGCAGCTCGAGCGCTTCGGTTTCATCACCGAGGACACCGCCCAGGGGAACCAACGGGATCGCTGGTGGCGGGCCGTCCACCGGTCGACCGAGTTCAGCAGTGCCGACCTCGATCCGGCCGTGGCCGAGGCCGGGGAAGCGTACGAGGAGAGCGTCATCGCCGCCATCACCCGCTCGCTGTCGGCGGCGCAAGCCGAGCGCCGCAGTTGGCCGATCGAGTGGCAGCGCGCCTACGACCTTTCCGACGTCCTGCTGCAGCTGACGCCGGACGAGGCCGAGCGGTTGGCTCGAGACCTGATCGGCGTGCTCAACCGGTACCGCCGGCACACCCCGGGGGACGAGGGGCCGCTCGGCAGCCGTACCGTCAGTGCGCGCTACCAGGTCCATCCGGTCGCCGGTCAGCCCGAGCCCGAGGACCAGCTTTGAAGGCCCCGGCCCGGCAGATCGTCGGTCTGCTGATCGGCGGTGCGGTGGCCGGGATCGGGTTGCGGGTCGCGGCGCTGGCCTTGCCCTGGTTCGTCCTGACCAGCACCGGGTCGGCCGCCCAGACCGGTCTGGTCGTGGCCTGCGAGTTCGGCCCCTACATCGCGGCGAAGGCACTGAGTGGTCCGGTCGTGGACCGCTGGGGGCAGCGCCGGGTGAGCATCGTGGCCGACCTCGGCAGCGCGCTCGCCTTCGGTGTGATTCCGGGGCTGTTTGCCCTGGGGGTGCTGCCCTTTCCGGTGTTGCTGATCATGGTCGCCCTCGGCGGCAGCCTGCGCGGCCCCGGCGACAACGCCAAGGACACCAGCGTCCCGTTGGTCGCAATCGGAGCCGCGGTGCCCCTGGAACGCGTGACCGGGCTGTACGCCGCCATCGACCGGGGCTCAGGACTGATCGGTCCTGGTCTGGCGGCGGTCTTGATCACCGTGATCGGGGCGGCCGGCAGCATCATGATCACCGCGGCCTGCTTCGCCGGATGCGCCCTCGTCTGGTGGTTGATCATGCCGGCCGATCTGGACCGAGCCGATGCCGCTCCCTCCGAGAGCGGCTACCTGGCTCAACTGCGCGAAGGATGGCGATTCCTGATCAAGGACCGACTGCTGATCACCGTCACGTTGATGATCGCGGTCACGAACCTGCTCGACATCGCCAAGTCCTCGGTCTTCTTGCCGGTGTGGGCGGTCGCCAACGGTCACGGCGTGGCGACCGTCGGACTGCTGCTCACCTGCTTCGCGGTGACCGCGATGATCAGCTCGCTGGTCGCATCGGCCGTCGGGAGCCGGCTGCCCCGGCGGGTCACCTACTTCGTGGCCTTCGCCGTCGCCGGTCCGCCGCCGTTCCTGGTGCTGGGCCTCGACCTCCCGCTGTGGGCGATCGCGGTGGTGTTCGGGATCTCCGGCTTCGCGGCCGGGTTCCTCAATCCGATGCTGGGGGCGATCTTCTTCGAACGGATCCCCCAGCCGTTGCTCGGCCGGGTCGGCGGACTCGCCGACGGTGTCTGCTGGGCCGGGGTGCCCTTCGGCGGGCTGGTGGCGGCCGGGTTGATCGCCCTGACCGGCCTGACGCCGGGGTTGATCATCGCCGCCGGCCTGTACGCCGCCGCCACCCTGTTGCCGGCGCTGGCCAGCCGGGCCTCCTTCGACCCACCGCCGAGCGGGCCGGCCGCAGCTGCGGCTGCGGACGAAGCCCAGGATCAAACCGCACCTCAAGCCGTAGCTCAGCGTGCGGGCGTCTGATCCGCCAACCAGGCCTCGAAGCCCCGGCCGCCGATTCGGGCGTCGGGTCCGGGCAGGTTGGCCCCGGCGGCGAAGTCCCGCAGCGTCGGACCCCAGGCGGGCAGGGGCAGGATCCGCGGCACCGGCCGGTCGGCGTGCCGGGCCGTCAGGGCGATCGCGTCAGCCAGGCTGAGGACGTCCGGCCCGGCCAGATCGGGAACCCGGACGAAGCCCTCAGGCGCCGGACCCAGAGCCAACTCGGTGAGCCGGGCCGCGACCAACGCCGTCTCGACGGACTGCGAGCGAACCGGCGGCGCGAGCGCGACCGGGCCCATGGTGAACGTGCGGGCAAGCGTGGAAATCAAGGAGTGGAACTGGGTGGCGCGCAGCACCGTCACTCCGAACCCGCTCCGCTCCAGCGCGATCTCGGTCGCGTACTTGGCCCGGTAGTACGGGTAGCGCAGTCGATCGACGCCGACGATCGAGATGTAGACGAGGTGCGGCCGCCGGCCCAGCTCGTTCAGCACGTCGATCATCCGCCGGCTGCCCTGGAGGTCGACCTCGCGCGCCCGCGTCGGGTGGGATGCGCAGTGCACGATCACGTCGGCGTCGAGCAGGACACTGCGGAGCCGGACGCCCGTGCGGAGATCGACCCCGGTCCGCCGGCTGGCCGGTAGGGCCGATTGATCCCGCTCCGCCAGCGCGGCGATGACGGCCCGTCCCAACTCGCCGGATCCCCCGGTCACCACGATCGACATGGCGGCCAAGATAGCGGCCGTATCTCTGTGGGGCCTGATGGCTCAATAATGCAGAACACAGAGCACGTGCCGATCCGACGGGGAGGTCGCCATGGCCGTTGCGAGTCGGGGGGCGGCGCTCAGCGCCCTGCGGTCCTTGATCAATCACGATCCGGTGCCGGCCAGTACGCTGCTCCAGCGCCCGTACCTGCCCGAAGGGATCGACCCGGTGGCCGACTCCGTCCGGCTCGCCCCCGAGTCACTGATCGGTGGCTACGGCAATGAGGCTCGCTACCTGCTGCCGGCGGAGGACGAGGCGACCCGGGTCGCCGTCGCGGGGCCTCCCGTCCATGTGCTCGCGGACCGGCCGTCCATCGACAGCCGGATGGTCCGCACCTACGTCTCCTCCAGCATCGACCTGACCATGCAGGGCGGCACGACCTCGGGTGTCGTCTATCCGCTGGCCGTCTGCGATCTGGCCACGGCGTTCCGATTCCGCAACGTGGGTGGGGCCTCCGCCGGGGCCATCGCGGCCGCGCTGACCGCGGCCGCCGAGTTGGGTCGAAGCGAGCGCGTCCGGCACCCCGAGGCGACGCCGACCCCGGAAGCGACGACAGATCCCGATCCAGTCGCCGACCCCGCCGTTGGACAACCGGCGGCGAGTCCGGCCACCACCGTCCGCCGGGGTTTCGTCGGACTGACCGACATCATCGGCTGGCTGACCCAGATCCGACCGGGCGATCCGGAGCGGGACGAGTTCCGGCTCGCCCAGCTGTTCCGCGCACCCGACGGCACCCGCGACATCTTCCGCATCCTGGTCGCCGCCATGCGGCAACGGACCTGGTCGCTGCCGTTGATCATGCTGTCCGCCTTCGGCTGGCCGACCCGGATCGCCGCCGCCGTGATCATCGCCGCCACCGTGGTCGGCACCGGCTGGGTCTGCTCCCGCTTCGTGGGCCGGGAGTTCTCCGGGCTGGGCCTGGTCGGTTGGGGGCTGCTCGGTTATCTGAGCTTCCTGGCCACCGTGATCGGCGCGGTGTTGTTGGTCCAAGGGCTGCTGGTACTCGTGCACGATCGGCGGACGTTCGTCCCGGCCCCGGACTGGGTCCTCCGCCTCCGCAACGCCAGCAGCCGCTTCGTCCCCTCGCCGACCCGACCGAACCTGCTGCTGGCGCCCGGGTTCCTGCTGCCGGTGCTGGGTCTGACGGTCGTCTGGCAGCAGCCCGCCCCGTACTGGGCCGGTTGGCTGGTCGGGCTGGCGGGCACGCTGACCCTGATCGCCGTCCTGCTCGGCTCCGCCCTGCGGATGGTGGGCCGGTTCCGCGACGTCTCGTACGGGCTGCTGGCCGGCGACACGCCCCATCGCTCGCGTGACCTGCTGGACGTCCTGGCCGGAGCGCCCCGGGCCACGGTCGGGCCGTCGGTGGTCCCGTGGCTGGCGGCGAGTCTGAATCAGCTCGCCGGACTGTCGCCCCAGGTCGTGATGCGGTTCGGCCATCTCTGGTCCGGTCTGGACTACGCCGCACCCGGAGCCGGTGGCGACGGGGCGACGCTGGCCGGGCTCCGCGCGACGTCCGAGGACCCCGATCGCCGGCTGGTCAACCTGGAGCTGATGACGACCGACATCACCCGGCAGCGACCGTACCGGTTCCCGTTGCCGGCGGTCGGCGTCGACGATCCCGAGCGGCTCTGGCTGTGCCTGGACGAACTGCGGGACGCCTCCGGGTCCGGCCCGTTCGGCGAGGACGTGTTGGCCGTGCTGGGCGAGGGAAAGTCCCGGCGGGTCGCCGACGTGACCGGCACGGTGCGCACCCTGCACCCGCTGCCCGACCCGTGGGACCTCCCGGTCGTCTTCGCGGTGCGGATCAGCATGGCCCTGCCGGGGTTGTTCCAGGCGATCCGGATGTACCGGATCCTGCCCGCCACCCCCGTGCACGACGACTTCGGACGTCAGCTCCGCGGCAAGGGGCTGCCCACCGCTGGCGAAGGCCCCGAGGTAGGAGGGGAGCCGGCGACGGAGGTGGCGGAGGAACTCTGGTTCTCCGACGGAGGCATCACCTCGAACTTCCCGGTGCACTTCTTCGACGCGTCGCTGCCCCGGTGGCCGACCGTCTCCCTCAACCTCGGCAAGCACCCCGACACCTCGCCACACCAGGACGTCTCGCTCCCGCAGGACTGGGACGCCGATGCCGCGGTCAGCAAGTCGCTGACCCGCTCCGGGTTCTCCCTCGTCGCCGGGATGTTCTTCACAGCCATGTCCTGGCGGGACACCATGCAGTCGGCCATGCCCGGCTACCGGAACCGGATCGCCCAGGTTCGGACCCGGCCCAACGAGGGCGGGGCCAACCTGTTCATGGCCCGCGAACTGATCAGCTCGATGGCCCTGCGGGGTGCCTTGGCGGGGGCGCGGTTGCGGAGCCGCTTCGCCGACGAGTCCCAGTGGAACCGGTTCCGCTGGCTGCGCCTGCGGGTGGCGGTGGGGAACCTCGAGCGGCTGCGGGCCCTGACCGGCGAGCGCCGCGGATTCTACGCCGATGCCTTCAGCGGGCCGGCCTGGCTGGTCGACCAGGAGCAGCGGTTCACCGAGCATCCGGCCGGCGGCAGTGTGCCCTGGCATGAGCCGGCCGAGGGCTTCTGGCCGAAGGCGCCGCGGATGCTGAACACCTTCGTGGATGGTCACCGGCCGACGGGGGCCGAGCCGAACGTCATGACCACCTGCGTCCCCGGCCCGGAACCGGTGTTGCGCCAGGTTCCGCGGGAGTAGCCCGATGCATCCGCTCGCTCGTCTCCCGTGAGCCCGTTGGCCTGGCCCGACCCGCTGCCGGCGGAGGGCGCCGATCCGGCTCCGGCCGTACCGGGAGTCCGATCTGCGGTTGGTGGCCGAACTGGCCGCGGATCCGTACCTGCCACTGATCGGCACCATCCCGGCCGAGTACAGCGACGAGGCGGGGCGGGCCTATCTCGAGCGGCAACACCAGCGGCTGCACGACGAGGCCGGCTTCTCCTTCGCCGTCGCGCGCCGGATCGACGATGTGGCCGTCGGAGGCGCGGGACTGTGGCTGGCTCGCGCTGGCGCCGTGCCCGGGACCGCTTCGGCGGGTTACGCCATCGCGCCGCCGTACCGGAACGCCGGCTACGCCACCGCCGCCCTGGTGGCCCTCACGAGATTCGCCTGGACGCGACCGGACCTGGACCGGGTCGACCTGTACGTCGAGCCGGACAACGCGGCCTCAATCGCCGTCGCCGAGCACGCCGGCTATCTCCGGCTGGGTCTGCTGCCCGGCCACGACGAGATCGGCGGGCGCCGCCGGGACATGCTCCACTACCGCGCCTTTCGCCCGCGCTGAATCCGCAGCAGCCTCGTCAGTGGTCGATGACAGGATGAACTGGTGCGGATCGCGACCTGGAACGTCAACTCGATCGGCGCGCGACTGCCCAGGCTGCTGGACTGGCTGGCCACGGCCGAGCCGGACGTCGTCGCCGTCCAGGAGACCAAGGCCGGCGAGGCGAGCTTCCCGTACGAGCCGTTGCGAGCCGCGGGTTACGAGGCGCTGCACGTGGGTGACGGCCGCTGGAACGGGGTGGCCGTGGTCTCCCGGATCGGCGTGGAGCCGGTCGCGACCAGCCTGCCCGGGCACAGCGAGTCGCGGTACGTCAGCGCCCAGTGCGGACCGCTGCGGGTGACCAGCATCTACGTGCCGAACGGGCGTGAGTTGGGGCACGAGCAGTACGACTACAAGCTGCGCTGGTTCGCGTCACTGGCCGAGGTCGTCCGGGACAGCCTGGGCGGCGGGCCGCAGGTGATCATGGGTGACTTCAACGTCGCCCTGCACGACGAGGACGTCTGGGACATCGAGGCGTTCGCCGGGTCAACCCACGTCACCGCGGAGGAACGTGCCGCCGTCCAGGACCTGATCGACGCGGGGTTCGCCGACATACAGGCTCGACCCGGCAAGGGCGATCATCCCTTCACCTACTGGGACTATCGGGCCGGGATGTTCCACAAGGACCTCGGCATGAGGATCGACTACATCCTGGCCAGCGCCGGCGTGTCCGTCCTCGACGCCTATGTCGATCGGGAAGCCCGCAAGGGCAAGTTGCCGTCCGACCACGCGCCGGTGATCGCCGATATCGAGGTACGGAGCAAGGTCGCCGGCGAGACCTGAGCGACGGGCGCCGGCTGAGGCGTCGAGACCCCGCCCTGTGCGCCGCGGTTGCCCGACGGGGCAGAATCGCCGATGTGATCGAGTACCGCACGCCCATTGAGATCGACGAGATGCGCCCCGCCGGCCGCTTCGTATCCGTTGTGCTGGACGCCCTGGTCGAGCGGGCGGCGATCGGGGTGAACCTGCTGGAACTCGACGAACTGGCCCACCAGATGATCCGCGAACGCGGCGCCACCTCCTGCTACATCGACTACCACCCGTCGTTCGGAGCCAGCCCGTTCGGCAAGGTGTTGTGCACCTCCGTCAACGACGCGGTGCTGCACGGTCTGCCGCACGACTACGCGCTGGTCGACGGTGATCTGGTGAGTTTCGACTTCGCCTGTTCGGTCGACGGCTGGGTGTGCGACGCCGCGAGGTCGGTGGTCGTCGGCACGCCGCGGGCCGAAGACCTGCAACTGATCCAGACCTCAGAGACGGCTCTGGCGGCCGGGATCGAGGCGGCTCAGCCCGGCAACAAGATCGGCGACATCTCCTTCGCCATCGCCCGGGTGGCCGGCCAGGCGGGCTACAAGATCAACACTGATTTCGGCGGCCACGGCGTGGGGCGGACCATGCACGGCGATCCGCACATCCCCAACAACGGCCGGCGTGGTCGCGGACTGCCCCTGCGGCCGGGACTGGTGATCGCCATCGAGCCGTGGTTCCTGCACAGCACCGACAAGATCTACACCGACCCCGACGGGTGGACCCTGCGCAGCCGGGACGGTTCCCGCGGCGCCCACTCCGAACACACGGTGGCGATCACCGAGGCGGGTCCCGTCATCCTCACCGCTCGCTCCTGAGGACGGTTCAGGCGTAGACGACGACCCGGTCGCCGAGCCGGACCTCGTGCCAGAGCCACTTGATGCCGTCGAAGTTCCGTACGTTGACGCAGCCGTGCGAGGCCCCGTTGTAGCCCCGGGCGGCGAAGTCGGGTGAATAGTGCACGGCCTGGCCGCCGCTGAAGGTCATGGCCCAGGGCATCCGGGTCCGGTACAGCGTCGATACGCCGTTGACGGTCTTCCGGAACACCCGGAAGGAGCCGTTGCGGGTCGGCGTCTCGTCGGACCCGAAGCGGACATCCATCCGCAGCTTGGCCTTGCCGTCGACGACCCAGGTCAGCGAGTCGCTCCGCTTGCTGATGCACATGACCCGCCCGGTCAGGCAACGCGAATCCAACCCGGCGGTCGTCGCGCCCGCAGACCTCTTCGGCGCCCGATTGTGCAACTCGTCGTCGGTCGGCTCGCGGGTCATCCCCGTCAGTCGACTCCAGGTGCGTTGGTCCACCTCACCGGTTTCCGGGATGGCCCGCTTGGCCTGGAAGTCCCGGACGCTCTTCGTGGTGGCGGTTCCGTAACGGCCGGTGACCTTTTGGTCGAACCAGCCGATCTGCTTCAGCCGGGCCTGCAGCTCGCGCACCCGGTCTCCATCGGCACCGTCCTCGAGAATGGCGGGCCCCGCCACCAGGCGGTTGAACAGTTCGTCGTTGGTGGGCTCCCGGGTCATCCCGGTCAGCCGCTTCCAGGTGCGTTTGTCCACATCGCCGGTCCGGGCGAGGTCGCGCTTCTCCTGAAAGCCCGTCACCCCCTCGGTGGTGGCCTTTCCGTAGCGGCCGGTGATCTGGCCGGCGAACCAGTCGAGTTGGCGAAGCCGGTGTTGCAGCTCGCGAACCTGTTCCCCGTTCGCCCCGGCCGCCATCACAGCCGTGGGCTTGGCCGGGGCCGACTTGGGCGCTACCGAGCGCGGGGTCGAGTCGGGGGTCGACTTCGGGGTCGCCTTCGGGGTCGATCGCGGGGCGGTCGAGCGGGGTGCGCCGGGGCCGGGGTCGGTCGAGGGCGCCGTACGGGTGGGCGTCGGAGCCGGCGCGGAGGTGGCCGGTGCTGTCGGGGCTGGGGCCGGGGCAGCCTGCCGCGCCTGCGGCGTGCCGCAGCCCGTCGCCGTCACCGCTGCGCCGAGCGCGAGCCCGAGCAAGGCGACCACCGGTCGTGATCGGAGTGCCATCCGGCTCCTCTGCTCTGTTCGGCGACCCCGACTCGCCGTCACGTCGTTCTCAAGGGTTAGACGGTAGACGGCCGAAGACGGGAAGTCACGCCCGACGTGGGCCGACGGGCGAGTCTGTTATGGGCCCGGAACTAACGGTGCGAAGCGCGGTGACGACTTGGTAACAGACGACGCGACCCGTTCGGGGTTCGGATCTGGGCACCGCGGCCGGTGATCGATAGGGTCGGAGCGAATCGCCTGGCCGGTGGCGGTCGACGGGAGAGGACAGCACGGGATGGCAACACTGACAGCGTGGGCGTTCGCCAGCGTGGACGGCGCCGATCAGGCGGTCCAACGGCTGCAGGCCCTGCAGGCGCAGCAACTGATCAACATCCAAGATGCCGCGGTGGTGTCCTGGGAGGAGGGCAAAAAGAAACCGAAAACCCGCCAGCTGAACAATCTGGCCGGCGTCGGTGCCCTCGGCGGCGCCTTCTGGGGCATGCTCTTCGGACTCATCTTCTTCGTGCCCCTGCTCGGAGCGGCCGTCGGTGCCGCGGTCGGCGCGCTCAGCGGGTCGATGGCCGACGTCGGCATCGACGACTCGTTCATCGATGGCGTCAAGCAGAAAGTCACGCCGGGCACGTCCGCGTTGTTTCTGCTGAGTTCCGACGCCGTGGTCGAGCGCGTCCGCGAAGCGTTCCAAGGCAGCCACGGGCATCTGATCGCCAGCAACCTGTCCACCGAGCAGGAGGAGAAGTTGCGCGAGGTGTTCGCCGACGACTGATCCGCTCGGGGCATGCTGCCGGCCCGGCTGAGGTGCGGTCGGGCCGGCGAGAGATCAGGTCGGCGCGTAGCGCTGGAAGGTGATCCCGCTGCGGAAGGCCTTGGATTCCAGCAGACGCAGGCGGGGCACCTCGTACCCGTCGGGGAACAACCGCCGGCCGCGGCCCTGCACGGACGGATAGCCGAACAGCCGGTATTCGTCGACCAGTCCGGCCTCGATCATCGCGTGGGCCAGTGTGATGCTGCCGGTCAGCACGATGTCGAGGCCCTCCTGCTCCTTCAGCGCGCTGACCTGTTGGACCGGATCGCCCCGGAGTACGGTGGAGTTCCCCCACTCCGGGTCGTCAAGGGTGCCGGAGACCACATACTTCTGGACCCGGTTGAGGTAGTCGGTGACGCCGGTCCGGTCGTCGGTCTGCAGGGGCCAGTAGCCGCGGAAGTCGGTGAAGGTCTGCCGGCCCAGCAGCAGGGCGTCGGCAAGGCGGTCCTGCCGGTGGTTCTCCTCCATCAGATCCGCCATGTCGACCCCGGCCTGACCCTGCGGGTCGAACCAGTCGCCGAGCATCTCGATGGAGCCGTCGAGGGTGATGTTCTCCGTGATCGCGAGCGTGCGCATATCGTCCTTTCCTGATGGTCGTGCCGTCATGGTTTGGACTCCGCAGGCCTCGAATGTTCATCGGGTTGAAGCGGCGCGGTCGTGGCACGACCATGCTACGTTTGTGGCATGCCTCGTACGCGGATCAGTACGACCGTCGATCCCGCACTGCTCGGCCGGGCCCGCGCACTGGATCCCTCCGGCACCGACGCCCGGATGATCGAACGTGCTCTCGAGGCCCTGTTGGCCTCTCATCGTCGGGCCGAGATCGACGCGGCGTATGCCCGCGGGTACGCCGAGCATCCCCTCGAGGATGCGGACGAATGGGGTGATCTGGCCAGCTTCGCGACCGCTGTTCGCGCCCGATGACCCAAGCCGCCCACGGTGAGGTCTGGTGGTGCGAGCATCGCGACATCGGCCGACGACCGGTGCTCGTGCTCTCCCGCGCCGCGGCGATGCGCGGGCGCGGGCTGGCCATGGTTGCGCCGTGCACCACGACGGTACGAGGGCTGCCCAGCGAAGTCGCGCTCACTCCCGGTGAGGATCCGGTGCCCCGCGAGTGCGTCGTGAATCTGGACTCGATCGAGCAGGTCTCCGTCGCGCTGCTGGTGGATCGGCTCGGCCTCGTCTCCGACGAGCGCATGCGGGAGGTGTGTGCGGCCCTGGGCGTTGCCGTCGATTGTTAGCGGCCAGCGCTGGCCTACCGGCTGTCGAATGATCAGCGCTGCATGTCGGTGAACCGGCTGTAGTGGCCCTGGAAGGCGACGGTGATGGTCTTGGTGGGGCCGTTGCGGTGCTTGGCGACGTCGAAGTCGGCCTCGCCGGCCCGCTCGGAGTCCCGGTCGTAGAGGTCGGGGCGGCTGAGCAGGATGACCATGTCGGCGTCCTGCTCCAGCGAGCCGGACTCGCGCAGGTCCGACAGCACCGGGCGCTTGTCGACCCGGGTCTCCGGTCCGCGGTTCAACTGGGACAGGGCGACGACCGGCAGGTCGAGTTCCTTGGCCAGCAGCTTGAGCTGGCGGGAGAACTCGCTGACCTCGAGCTGACGGGACTCGACCTTCTTGCCGGAGGTCATCAGCTGGATGTAGTCGATGACCACCAGCTTGAGATCATGCCGCTGCTTCAGCCGGCGGGCCTTCGCCCGGATCTCCATCATGGTCAGGTTGGGGGAGTCGTCGATGAACATCGGCGCCTCGGAGACCTGTCCCATCCTGGTCGACACCCGGGACCAGTCCTGCTCGCTCATCCGGCCGCCGCGAATGTGGGACAACGGAATCCCGGCCTCGGCCGACAGCAGCCGCATGGTGATCTCGATCTGGCGACATCTCCAGGGAGAAGATCGCCGAGGTCAGATCGTTCTTGATCGAGGCCGAGCGGGCCAGATCCAGGGCCAGCGTCGACTTTCCGGCCCCCGGCCGGGCCGCCACGATGATCATCTGGCCGGGATGCAGCCCGTTCGTCAGCTCGTCCAGATCGGCGAACCCGGTCGGCACCCCCGACAGGCCGGCGCCGCGCGACTCGATGGCCTCCATCTCGTCCAGGGTCGGCTGCATCAACTCCGACAGCGACTTGTAGTCCTCGCTGGCTCGCCGATCGGTGACCGCGTACACCTCCGCCTGGGCCCGGTCGACCAGGTCGGCGACGTCCCCCTCGGCGGCGTAGGACATCTGGCCGATGCGGATCGAGGCGTCGACGAGGCGGCGCAGGATCGCCTTCTCGCGGACGATTTCGGCGTAGAAACCGGCGTTGGCCGCCACCGGCACGCTCTGCAGCAGATCGTGCAGGTACGGGGCGCCGCCGACCCGCATCAGCTCGCCGCGCTTGCCCAACTCCGCCGACACGGTCACCGCGTCGGCCGGCTCGCCCCGGCCGTACAGATCGATGACGGCCGCGTAGATCTGCTCGTGGGCCGGCCGGTAGAAGTCTGGCCCGCGCAGCACCTCGACGACATCGGCGATGGCGTCCTTGGACATCATCATGGCGCCGATCACGCACTGCTCGGCCACCATGTCCTGCGGCGGCGTCCGATCGCTCGCCCGACCCATTCCTGAGGGTGCCTCGTCATGATAGGGAGGCATCACTTCAGTCAGCGTCACAGAGGCCTTTCTCACGATCCGCGGTCCACGCCGACGGCGGTCGTCGCTATCGAACACATGTTCGTCACTGTTACGGGAGGGACTGACACTCTGGCGTCAAGCCCCGCAACTCGACGACTCCGGCTCACCGTACGCGGATCCGGCGGAGGGGGGAATCGCCTCATCCACAGCTGCTGTGGACAACCGGCTCAGCACTGTGTGGGACACGCGTCGAGGTTGTGCACCGGCTGGGCACAAACCTGGGGACAGCGAGCAACGCGGACTGACACTATGCCTCTGACTAGGGTAAACACCGTCGGCACAGGTGGACGGAGAATCCTGAGAAAGAATTCTTGGTGTCTCAGAATTCACCGGTAGGGGGTTGACAAGCAGCGGTTTCGTCCCGAACCCAGCGACCTTCCTGGGGATAACGTCAGATCGACTTAGCGCTTGATCGCCGAGTTTCCTCCGGCTGGTCGACGGGCGTGTCCCCGCCCCGCTTCCTACACGCCGCGCTCCGGGGACGCCGTCGCACCGGACGTCCGCCGCCGACGGATGCTCAACGAGATCACGGCCGCGACGAGGCAGAGCCCCGCGCCGCCGAACCAGGCGAAGTCGTAGTGCCCGGTGGTGTCGCGCAGCAGGCCGGCGGCGGCCGAGGCGAGCGCGGCGCCCACCTGGTGAGAGGCGAACACCCAGCCGAAGACGATCGTCCCGGATGCGCCGAAAGCCTCCCGGCAGAGCGCCGCCGTCGGGGGCACCGTGGCCACCCAGTCCAGGCCGTAGACCACGATGAAGACGAGCATGCTGGGATGGACCTGATCGGACAGCAGCCAGGGCAGCAGCAGGAGCCCGACGCCGCGTAACGCGTAGTACCCGACGAGGAGCAGCCGCGGGTCGATCCGGTCGGTCAACGCCCCGGACACGATGGTGCCCACGATGTCGAAGATCCCCACGACCGCGAGCAGGCCGGCGGCGGTCGTCTGGGCCATACCGTGGTCGTGCGCGGACGGGACGAAGTGGGTGCCGATCAGCCCGTTGGTGGTGGCGCCGCAGATGGCGAAGCCGCCGGCGAGGGCCCAGAAGGTCTTGGTGCGGGCGGCCTCCCGCAACGCCCGCAACGTCCTTCGCACGGCACCGGCCGGGTCCGGCCGGGCGGGTTCGGGATCGCCGGGCTGCCAGCCGTACGGGGCCACACCGCGGTCGGCCGGATAGTCCCGGAGCACGACGAGCACGAAGGGGACCACGGCCAGTGCCGCCACGGTGACCACAAGGGAGGCGGCCCGCCAGGACTGAGACTCGGTCAGCGCCGCCATCACCGGCAGGAAGATCAACTGGCCGGTCGCGGCGGCGGCGGTGAGGACACCCATCACCAGTCCCCGCCGGGCCACGAACCAGCGGTTGGCCACCGTGGCGGCGAACACCAGGGCCATCGATCCCGTGCCGAGCCCGATCAGCACGCCCCAGGTGAGCATCAGCTGCCACCCCTGCGAGACGAAGATGGTCAACCCGCTTCCGGCGGCCACGAAGACCAGGGCGGCGCTGGTGATGGTCCGGATGCCGAACCGGTCAATGAGCGCGGCGGCGAACGGGGCCATCACCCCGTACAAGATCAGGTTGAGACTGACGGCGCTGGACATCAGCGAGCGGGACCAGCCGAATTCGGCCTCCATCGGCACCATCAACACGCCGGGGGCCGAGCGGAATCCGGCGGCGCCGAGCAGGGCGACGAACGCCACCGCGGCCACCCACCACGCGGGATGGATCCGGGTCCGCGGCGGCGCGGGGATCCTCTGCTGGCTTGAGGTCCATGGTCGGCGGGCGCGCCTCTCCGGTCAGGATGCCCGCCGGAGGATCGCGACGGGCGTGGCTACGGTGGGCCGGATCACCGGCTCGAACCAAGCAGCTTCTCTGCACACTGCTCGCCGCAGGGGCCTGAGCTCGCTGCGCTCGCGCGACCTTCGCCGACGCGATGGCGCCAGCTCCGGTCCTGGCCCGAGCAGACGGAACAAGACGGATCAGTGCGGAACCGCGTACGTCGAGGTGACGTAGACGTTCCCGCCCCGGCTGGTGTCGATCAACGTGAGCGGCGGAGTGGCGATGTGCCGGGGGAGCAGCGGAGCCCCAGAGCCGAGGAACACCGGCATCACGGTCACGATCACTTCGTCCAGCAGTCCTTGATCATGGAACTGGCCGACCAGTTCCCCACCGCCGACGAGCCAGACGTTCTTGCCGGCCGCGGCCGCCAGCATCTCGGCGTGCACCGGGGCCACGTCACCGGAGACGAACCGGACATCGGCGCCCTCGACCGGCGGCAATTCCCGACTGCTGAACACCCAAGCCGGCTGGGTGTAGACCCAACTCTCGGGATGGTTCCCCATGTCCTCGTGGTCGAAGATCCACTCGTACGTAGAGGAACCCATCGCCAGTGCACCCACTTCGGCGATGAACGCCGGATAGGTCGGACCCTCCTCCTCGGAACCCTCGACCGATTCGGCGGTGTCGCCGAACTGCATCAGCCAGTCCAACGAGTTGTTCGCGTCGGCGATGAAGCCGTCGATGCTGGTCGCGGTGTAGTACTGGGTTTTCGCTGCTGCGCTCATTTCTGCACCATCCCACGCACCGCCGACAGGCTCAGGCCAGCCGAGCCCGGACCCGGCCCTCCATGGCTTCCTGCAGCACCGTGACCGTCTCCGGCGCCAGGTCCACCCCGAGTTGCCGCGCCTGCGCCGCGAGCTGGAGGGTGAGGCGCTCGACCTCGGCGCGGTTGCCGGCCTGGTCTTCGGTGCGGATCCGGGCGACCAGCAGCAGCTCGTCACCGGGGGCGGCGGCCAGGGCTCGGGCGGCGGCCCACCGGGCCAGGTCGATGTCGTCCTCCTCGAGGGCCCGCCGGGCCAACTCGGCACCGATGTCGCGGACGGCGGAGATCATGTCGGTGCGCAACTCTTCGGCCCAGTGCCACTGTCCTGGAGCGGCGTCGGCCAGCGGTGCGCCGCGAACCAGCTCCAGCGCGGACCGCAACGCGGTGGTGCCGGCCTGGTTGACGCCGTGGGCGGTGAAGATCTGCAAGCGCTGCCAATCCGAACTGACCGCGTTGTGCAGCTGGATCCGCCCGGAGTAGGCGTCCGGCAGGAAGGCGGAGCCGTCGTCGGCGGTGCCGAGCCACGTGCGGAGCCGGCTCATATTGGAGCGACGAGTGCCTTCGGCGACGACGAGGGACACCGCCATCCGGTGCGCCGTCGCGCCAGGGTTCTCCAGCAGCCAGCCGCAGTACTCCAGGCACTGCCGGGTGGCCCGGCTGGGCGCCGGGCCGGCCGCGCCGATGAGATCGATCGGGCCGAGCAGCCGCAGGGTGGGGTGCAGGGCGATCCTGTCGTCCCCGGCCCCGAAGTCCATTTCGCCTGTTTCCCCTTCCGTCCGTGTGGCCCAACCGCCGAGTCGATGAAGTTTTGTTGACGGCCCGAGATAGGTCACGTTGTCCGGCGGTGGAGCCGGATCCGGTGCGGGCCACCACGGCGCCGGGGTGGTCTGCTCGCTGCCGGTCGCGGCCACGAGTTCCACGAGGGCGGCGGCGGCCGGGGCCTCGATCAGCTGTGGCTTCAAGATCACCCCGGCCGGTTCGAGCGCGGCGCTCGGCTGCGCAAGCTCGGGTCCGGGCGGTTCGAGGATCAAGCTCCACTCGTGCTCCGCGGCCCGGGCGCCCGGCAGCACGGCCGCCATGGTCACCCGGGGCCGGCGGCTGAGCAGGTCCCGCAGTCGTTCGTCCTGGGCGGCGGCCAAGGGCTTGTTGATCAAAACGATCTCGGGCGCCCACGGGTCGGCCAGGTCGGGATCGACTCGGTGCTGCCCGGGAATCTCGTACGACTGCTGCTCCCGCTGCACGGCGGCCCGAGCCTCGAGCCGGTCCAGCAGCGCGTCGACGTCGTCGGTGCTGGTCACGTTGTGCCGGCCGAGCGCCGCCGGCAGCTGCGGGAGCGTCCCCACCAACGTCAAGATCATTTCCTCGGCCCACGGGGAGAAGGACAGTTCGAGCGCCATGGCCGTGAGCGCGGCCTCGACCAGGGCCGGGTCCTCAGCGTGCAGCCGCAGCAGACCCAGCGTTTCCAAGTCACCGACGACTGGTCGGCCCGCCTCGTCCTGGCCCAGGGTCACCAGCGCCGGAAAGGGACGGGCGGCTTCGCCGAGACCGGGCACCGTCTTGAGGTAGCCGACATCGGCGGCGTCGAGCAGCCAGCGCGATCCGTCGGCCCGGAAACCCGGAGGTGCCTGAGGGGCCGGTTCGGTCCAGTGCAGCTCGAGGTGGTCATCGGACACGGTGGCGATGGTCAGGCAGGGCAGCGGACTGCGACCGTGGTGGCAGTGTGCGCCGATCGCCCGGGTGGCCAGATCCAGCGTGCGCAGCCCGAGCGGCCGGGCCCGGTGGCCCAGCACCACCTCGGCGGTGCGACCGGCCACGGGAGGGTGCAGGATCCGGCGACCCAGCGGCCGAGCCTGCAACTGCAGCCGGCGCCGCGCCGCCAGACCGGCGATCAACGAGGCAGAGAGCAGCGCGCCGGCCGCGGCCAAACCGGCCACGACCAGCTGAGTGTGGTCGCCGCTCGAGGTGCTCGAATCGGCACCATCGCGTGCCTTCGAGGTCTGGTCCGGCACCTGGGTCGGCGACGGCTCGGGCCCTGCTGGCGGCGATTCGGCCGGGGCGTTCTGGGGCGCCGAGGCAGGAGTCGTCGACTTGACCTTCGGCACGCCGGCCGTGCTGGTCCCGTCGCCGTTCTTCACGGGTTGGTCCTCTGGCTCGGTCTTGGCCCGGTCCTTCGACACGGCTTTCGTAGCGCGTGTCCGCGCTCCTGGGACGACGAGGCGCATGCCGATCAGCAGTTCGTCGGGATCGTCCAGTTGGAAGCGGTTGGCCCGCCACAACACCGGCCAGCGTCGTTCCGCGCCGTAGGCGCGCTGGGCAATGGCCGACAGGGTGTCGCCAGGCTGCACGACCACCGTTCGTTCGCCTTCGTCGCTGTCTGGCGCGGTTGCTGGTCCGGCCGCGCTTCCTCTCCCGATCGGAGTCGGGTTCCACGCCGGGGATGCGCAGCTTCCAGCCCACGTCAAGCCGATCGGGCCCGCCACTGAGGCGGGACGGGTTGGCGGCGGCGATGCGGCGCCAGTCCGTACCCCGCCCGTAGTAACGCTGAGCCAAGGACCACAGGTCATCACCGAGCTCGACAACATGCACGTGAACGTCGTCCCCCTTCGTTGTCCCGGGAGTGGCCGGCGTGGATGTCGCGGGGGGTTCCACCGCCCGTCGGGGGGGCTGAGCGGCAGCGGATGCAGGATCGTCGTCGAGGCGGGCCTCCGACGAGTGCGGGCTGATCGGCTCCGGCCGAGGCTCCCTCGGCGGTAGCTCCGCCGAGCTCAGTTGTGCCGTGCTCACCATGGCGATCACCGACACGAACAGGCCCGCCGCCAACCGCTGCGTCGCCGCCAACCCCGGGACACCGGGCAGCCGAAGGCGTATTTGGCGGCCGGACACGAGTCCGACCAGTTCGCTGAGCGCGCCGAGCGTGAAGATCAACCAGGCCACCCACGCGACTCCGAAGAGGAGGGTGATCATGATGACGAGCGGGTCCGGGCCGGTCAGTAGCGCCAACGGATCGGACCACGCTGACAGCGCGGTCCAGAGTTGCCGGGTGAGCGCGAGCAGGAGCACCGGAACCCCGAACAGCCCGCCAGTCAGGGCGACGAGCGCGGCCAAGCCGCGGATCACCCGCATGGGCTGTCTTTCTCGGACCGTGACATGCGGCCCTCCTTCTCGCCTGGGCTCACCCTGACGGTCCGCCGAGGGGCGCGCCAGCGCTGAGTTGTTGTCGGTCGGCCTGAGGTGTTGTCCGCTCATCCGGCCGGGCCCAGCAGGAGCGTCAACAGGGCAGCGACCAGGAAGATCAAACCGAAGATCAACGCCGGCAGTGTCATGTAGACCGTCATGCCTTCGGCGGCGGCGCTGGCCAGCAGGCGTTCCTTGGTCAGGTGCGCGTCCCGCAGTTCCTTGACCCGCGCCCGGAGGGTGCCCGACAGGGCCGCACCGGTTTCGTCCAGCTGCATCACGTCGGCGACATCATTCAGTTCCGGCAGGTCGAGCTGCTCGGCCAACCGCCGCAACTCACCGTACGGGGACTGCTGCTCGAGCCGCGCGCGTTCGAGGGCTATCCGGATCTGGCGGAACAGGGGGGCATCGCTCAGCTCGGCCGCCTGTTGGAGGGCCGAGGTGGCCGAGGCGTTGGCCAGCCGCTCCAGGGTGACCAGATCCAGGAAGACGAGTAGCGCCTCCACCGCGCTGGAGCGGGAGGCGCGCGCCGTCCGGCGCAGCAGCAGATCCGGGGCGAAGTATCCGGTCACCGCGCCGAGCAGGGCCAGCGCGGCCGGCCAGGCCGACGTACGGCCGGTGAGCAGCAGATAGCCGAAGCTCGACGGCGGTAGGGATCGCCGCCCCTACCACCGCCATCACGATCTTGTCGGCGTAGAACTCGGCCACCGACTTCCCCTGCAGCCGCAGGCTCTGGCGCTGTCGCTCGGTCAGCGGGATCGGGGAGTGTCGGAAGAGCCACGCGCCGAGCCGCTCCGAGGGGCTGCCTGCCATGGTGAGCTCGACGGGGTTCGAGGCGGAACCCGGCTCGCCGAAAACCCGCTGCAGCGCGGGTTCCAGCTTCGGCGGCGTGGGCACCAACGCCGCTGTGATGATCACCACACCTCCGGCGATCAGCAGTCCGGTGACCATGATCAACATCGGCGTCATCGCCGGGCTCCGACCAGGATCCGTTCCCGCGGTGTCTGCTGAGCCTTGCGTCGCAGCAGGATGAGCGAGCCGAGATAGAGCACCACCAACACGGACAGGATCAGCTGCCCGAGAGGCGTGCCGTACCCGGCGAAGAAGCTGGGTGACAGCACAAAGACCCCGCCCAGGGTGACCAGGCTGATGATCGTGACCTGTCGGACCACCACGTACGGCTTCGCCCGCTCGGTCTCGATCAGCCGTCGCCCCTTCAATTGATCTTGGATCGAATCGGCCAGGGCGGACAGGGTCATGCGAGGCGCCATTGGCACCGCGCCGTGCCGCCAAGATCAATGCCGCCACCACTCCATCGGCGTCGGGTGAGTCCAGTGCGTCCGCGAAGCTGCGCAGGGCATCGGCGGTATCCCAACGATTGTTCAGTCGATCGACCAGCCGGCCCACCTCGGGCAGCAACCGTGCCGGGGCGGTACGGCGCGAGATCCGGATGGCGTCAGTGACCGAACGGCCGGTGGTCATCGACGCCGCCAGCGCCCGGACCCAGCGGTCGAGGTCCTCCAGCAGTTCGACGTCTCGGGCTTTCGGCAGGACGAGCAGGTACGGCAACCCGATCGCCAGGATGGGAGCAGCCACGACGGCGACCGCCCACCCGGACAGCCCGGCCACGATCAGGCCGACGACCACACTGACGACGATCCGCAGATCGCGGTTCCGGCCCGTGCGGCCCGGCGGGCGGCGGGTCAACCGAGCCCAGCACTCCGCCACAGATTCGCTCCGCCGAGTGCGGGTTGGCCACCCTCGGGACCAACCTGCAACGGCAAGCACCGCGCCGCCGACCAGCAGCACTCCCGCCACGACCGCGACCGCGGTCATGATGGACTCCCCGGCGCCAGCAGCTGAGCGGACTCTGGTAGGGCGCGGGCGAAGGGCAACAGTTCGGCTTCGAAGTCGGCGTCCGGGGTGAATCCCGCGGGCGCGGTGCGCGACCCCGTAGCCGAGTAGGTCAGGTGGGTTACCGGCCGACCATTCTCCAGCGCCCCGGTCGCCTGACGGATCTCGGAGATGTAGCGGCGACGGACTCCGCCCTTCCACGTTTCGTCCACCAGGCGGACGTAGATGAACAAGGCGATGTTGTGCGCCACCTGGCGGTAGGCCTCGTCGATGGTCAACACTCCGCCCTGCGCGACCCGGGACGCCAACCGATCGATCGTGGAGTCGGCAGAGTGTGAGTGGGTGGTGCTCATGGTGCCGGTGCCGGCCTGCATGGCTTCGAACATGGCGGCGGCTTCTCCGCCGCGGACCTCCCCGACGATGAGCCGGGAAAGGTTCTGCCGCAACGCTTCGGGCATCAGGTCGCTGATGGTGAACTCACCGACCCGACTGCCGCCGTTCGTTTCGCCGTGGCCGACCCGGGACTGCAGGGCAAGGATGTTCTCCCGGCCCGGCTGCAGGTGGGTCATCAGTTCGTAGTCGGTCTCGAGGGTGCCGAACCGTTCAGTGGCGGGGATCGCGTGGATCAGGGCTCGCAGCAAAGTGGTCTTGCCTGCGCCTTGATCGCCGGCGATCACCATCGACTTGCGAGCCAGCACAGCGGCGTCGAGGAATTGCGCCACCTCGGCCGGCATCAGTCCGCCGGCCACCAGGTCGGTGAGGGAGACGTCGGTGAGGATGTGTTGCCGGATCACCACACTCGGCCGGTACGACAATCCGAAACCCATGGCGTGCAGGCGGAACCGTTCCCCGAGCGCCAAGGTGATGGTCGGGTGGGTGTCGTCGAACGGTCGCGACGGCTCCCCGTTCTGGCCGAGGAAACGGATCGCGTCGATCAGTTCGAGCGTCGCTGTCGGCGACCGGCGGCCGCTGCTCACGCCGCCCGTCGCCGTACTGGACCACGACCGAGTCGCACCCGGAGATCTCGATGTTCTCCACGTCGGGCAGCTCCAGCAGCGGTTGCAGCCGGCCGTAGCCGAAGACGGCGTTCTCCACTGCCTCGACGAACTGCTCCTCCTGCGCCCGCGACCACAGATCGGCCCCTTCCCGGTGCAGGGTTCGAACGTGATCGCCGACCACGCGGCGGATGACCGCCCGACCGAGAAGGACCCGATCGTCGGCGTGCATAGCCCGCCCCGTGCGAGTCGACTCGGACGCCCCCTCTTCGGTGATCAGTGCGGACGCCTGCCGTCGGAGCTCGACCACCGTCGGCCAGTCGACGAGCGACGGCGCCAGGCGCACTCCGAACTCGGCGACCTCTGGAGCCGTGAACGTGGTCCGCGGCGTGCTGTCGGCGCGCCCGCTTGTGTCGGCGGGTGCCTTGTCGAGTTCGCCGAGCAGGGGGACGTCCGCCAAGGACGCCTCGGCCGTCGGGTCGGCTTGGTCCGCGTGGAGGTCGGTCATGATCGGCCACCGATCAGCTCGGCATGCAGTTCCAACCGATCCGAGAGATCGGTCGCCGTCGTGTGCAGTGCCCGGGCGAAGGCCGACGTATCGAATCTGCGGGCCCGATCGCGGCCATCGGAGAGATGTCCGGCCGACGACGGATCCCACGGGATGGTTCCCGTCACGCGCACGGCCAATGCCCGGCCGATCTCCCGAGCGGAATAGGGCCTGCCTTCACCGACCACGATCAGGCCCAGGCGGCTGTCGCCTGCGTGGTTTCGGCGGTCCTCCACCAGAACCGGCAGGTGCACTTGCGCCGATACCACCGCACGCAGGTCCGAGCGGACGACCAGTCCGGTGAAGGCCGCCGCATCCGCCAGTGGAGCGGGCAGGCCGCGGGGTCCGAGCCGGCCCGCATCGACCACCACGTCGACGCCGATGTCCCCCAAGGCGTCGAAGGCGGCGACGAGATCCGCCCAGACACCAGCGAAGATGGCGGCGCTACCGGGACGGTTGAAGCCGGGCAGGAAGTGCCGCTGATGATCACCAGTCGGTGACCAGCGGCAGCGTCTGGTCGAGGATCACCTCGGTGAGCGGTCGGCGATCGCGGTGTGCCTCAGCGACTCGCAGCAAACCCTTGCCGTCCGAGCTCTGCCCGGCCAGGAATCCGGCCAGCACGGCTTGGTGGGCGCCTGGATCACAGTCGGCGAGCACCACCGACCGCGGCCAGGCGAGCGCCAATCCTACGGCGAGGGTCGTGACTCCGGGAGCACCGGAGACCGATCCGAGGACGACGATGGCCATGATCAACTCACCCTGCTCGCCGCAGGGGCCTGAGCTCGCTGCGCTCGCACCCTCTTCACCCTGCTCGCCGCAGGGGCCTGAGCTCGCTGCGCTCGCACCCTCTTCACCCTGCTCGCCGCAGGGGCCTGAGCTCGCTGCGCTCGCACGCCGTTCACCGATCGGCGTCACGGACGAGGGACAGGCGATCTTGGGCCGCCAACAGCGCGATCACCGGAGCCTGGTCGCTGCCCACGTCGACATTGACCAGGATCGAGGCGGCGTCCGGTCCTGGTTGTTGATCAACGACCCGGGCGGCGAAGGTCTTGCCCGCATACTCGTCGCGATATCCGGGCTCGGCGTTGCCCGGGGGCACGGAGATCAACCGCACCGAGGAGCCGGGCAACAGATGATTGCTTGGAGCCCGGCCGGCCGTTAGCTTGATCCCGACCAACGCCCGTTTGTCCAGTGGGATCTTGCTCGGCGCGATCGCTCCTTGCGGCAGGACCGACCCTTCGATGAGGTCATACTGCGCCCGCTGCCCGACCAACTGCGTCCGCTCGGCGGCCGGAACCGTCCGGATGCCCGGATCCCCGCTCAGGGTCACCGTGGTGAGATCCGATGCGGCCACGGTCTGCCCCCGATAGACCGTGTGGGCGAGGCCGACCACGGCGGTCTCCGTTGCCACCCGGGCGTAGATGAGGTACGAGAGCAGCCCTCCGATACAGATGGCGACGACTCCGAGAGCGATCCACTTCGGGTTGCGCCGGCCGGGGAGTCGCGGCGGCCCAGGGGTGGCCGGCGACGATTGCTGATCTTCCACCGGCCGGTGTCGGGGACTCAGTCGCCGGAACAGACCCGAGGTGCGCTCGGCGCGGGGGTGTGGTTCGGTCTCGATGCTCATGCGGTTCCCGAGGTGAGTAGGGGCGCCGCAGCGCGTGGCGGCGGAGTGATCATCAGCGGCCTCCGGACGGGACCAACTCGGCTGCGGCCGACCCACGCGCCGAGACCGATCGGATACCGATGATCGCCAGGAAGATCGTGGGTTCCGTGGTGGCGGTGTCCACGGTCACTACGCCGTTGGAGACGCCGACGGTACCGGTCACACCGGGTTGGCCGCCCAAATAGGTACGCGCGGCGAGCACCGCAGCCCCTGCTGAACTGGAACCGCCCAGCGCTCCGGTGGCCCGAGCATTGGCGGCCACTCGCGCTGCACCCGCAGCGGCGACCTCGGCCCGGGTGGCGGCGGCGATCTGCTGTCCGCCATCGACGACCAATCCGGCGGCCATGATCATCGCGGCGAAGACGACGCAGAGAAAGACGCTGACGGCCTGTCCTCGTTCGTCCTGCGGCCGGGTCGTGGGTTTCACGTCCGGCCCCGATAGGTGTCCAGGGCTGACGATCCGCTTTCCCTCAGGGTGATGCTGCCGGGCATGCCAGGCAGAACGAGATCGGCGAAGGCTACGGAGCAGGTCACCGTTGCGCGAATCGTGGCCGGAGTGCCGACGGTGACTCTGAAACCGCTGGTGTCGACGTCGACGGCGCCGGCGGAACAGCGCAGACCGGCGGTGTCCAGCGAGCGCGCGGCGGCTCGTTCGCCGTCGCCACCCGCCTGACCGGGGGTACGAGCGAGGGAGCCAGCCCGGGCGGCGGCGTAGGCCGACTCCGTCACCGAAGCCCGGGCGAACCAGAGCCGGCCGCCCGCCACCATCAGGGCAAGCATGATCACCAGCGCGGGGACAGCCAAGGTCAACTCGACGGCGGCGGAGCCCCGGTCGTCGCGCGGCTTACGCGGGCTGATCATGGGTCGCTGAAGACTTCGCGGGGTGCGGCCGCGGATTCGGTGATCCGCCCAAGCGGAAGATCGAGGATCGTCGGTGTCGTGCCCGACACCACGACCCGGACCTGCGCGCCGGACATGTCCACCCCGACCTCGACTGAACGCAGTCCGGCCGACGCCGCGATCTTGGTAGCCAGATCGTCGGCGGCCGCGGCCGAACCGGCGCTGCCGCTGGCGACATCGGCGGCCGCGATGGCGGCCCGCAAAGCAGCCTGGCGACCGTGGATCCAAATCCCCGCCTGGATGATCCCCAGAGTGACCAGCAGCAGCAACGGCCAGATCAGCGCGAGTTGAACCGATTCGCTGGTCCCTCGCTCGTTTCGAGCCAGGGAGACGGCCGGGATCAACGCGGCAGACGACTCTGGACGAAGGCGGTGATGGCGGCGATGATGCCGAGGGCGATGGTGACCGCTCCCGCCAGCAGGATGGCGTTCTCGGCCGATTGACTGAGTCCTCGTTGATCGCGCGCTGCCGGAGTGCGGAGGAAGACCAGGACGCCGACGAGGCAGTGAAGGAGGCGGATCATGTCATCGTGACTCTCTGCGAGGGGATCGGATGTCGGGGCAAAGGGGCTGTTCGGTCAGACGCCGGGTCACCTTCGCACAACCCGACCCGTGTCGGATAGTCCCGATCCAGCCTGATCGATGGCCTCTTTAGGACATGGCAGCTTCCTGACTCATACGGCCGGAAAACGAACGAATTAAGGGATTCATGCTGCCTCGGCAATGGCTGCTGCCGACCGGGCCATTCGGCGTAGGGCCCAGCTGCATCGATAGCGCACCATCGCGGGGGTGGTGTGATGGCGGAGGGCGGCGTACCGTCCGGACGCGCCGTCGACGTACACCGTGTGCAGCAGGGCGGCGGTGGCCTGATCGATCACGCCGATCACGCGCGCGGTGGCGATCACCCGGCCGGCGTCCCGGCAGGCCGCGAAGCCGTTGTGGTCCAGGACTTCGGAGTCTGTCCGCCGGTGCAGCACGTGCTCCCAGGTGGACTCCGACCAGGATCCAGCACTCACCTCCAACCGGCGGGTGGACAAGCGGCCCAGGACGTCCTTGCGGGTATCCCAGGCGAGGTTGGCGGCGATCCGCCGGGGCCGCCGCGTCAGCGGGTAGCTGCGGATGCGACACCACAGCGCGGACACGAAGTCGTCAACGGCGACGCCCGGATTGGCCTGGGAGAGGCGGACCACCTTGCCCAGCATGGTCTGCAGCACGACCCGCCCGGCCAGCGTGTCGCCGTCCAGGACGAGGGCCACGAGAGCGCCGAGCACCGGGTCCGGGTCGGCGCAGATCTCGTCCAACACGTCGGCCAGATCCGTGCAACGCGAGAGGGCGGGACGGGTCGCCGCCCATCCGGCCACTCGGCTCTGGTCACCTTCGACCAGGCGTTGCCACTCTGCGTTCAACCCGTCGATGAGCGCGTATCGCGATGACTGCTGCGGCACGATGGGGCCTCCTCGACTCGGGTCGAGACGAGCCTGCCGGGAAGGTGTTGTCCGCATTGTTGTCCGACACCCAGCGGGTGTCGTCGCTCAGCTGGAGGTGTTGTCGGTCGTACTCACGCTCGATGAATCTCGGTGAACCTCAGGGGCGCAGGACACGGCGGGTGACCAGTTCCCCGCGGGCGTAGCGGCCGATCTCATGGGTGGCGATCCCGTCCATCACCGCACCGACCCCGCCGCCGAGCAGTGGCACCCGGCGGGTGATCGCGAGCGCGAAGCTCTTGCCGCCGACGCGGGCGAAGAGGTCACCCAGCACCTCTTCGGCAACCGTCTTGTCCAGCTGGGGGTCGAACACGGGCGCGGTGGCCACCGCCAGGGGCGAGGTCGGCAGCTTGCCCTGCACGATGCGCTTGCCCACCTGCTCCCCGCCCAGCAGGCACATGATCAGCGCCGTACGGACGCGGTTGTCGTCGAGGTCGTAGCCGCGCAGGTGCGCCAGCGCCGCCACCATCCGGGTCTGCACCACCGCGACCCCGGCCACGTTGGCGGGCAGGGTCACCGGCAGGGCCGCCACCCCGCCGAGATTGGTGGCGAAGCCCTGGGCGGACGCCAGGCCGACATGGAAATCGATGATTCCGTCGATCGCGCCGTCGGCGGAACCGGCGTGCTTCTGCAGCTGCCGGCCGGCACTGGCCTTCGCACTGGGCAACCAGCCGGTGCCGTCGATGGCCAGCTCCAGCACCCTGCGGAGGACTCCGCCGGCGGCCCCCGGGGCGTATCGGGTCGCGACCGAGGTGCCCCGGGCGAACAACTTGCCGACGTCTTGGGCTGACGGCATCGTGCTCCCTTCCACCCATCGACTTAACACGGCTCGACCCGCCCCGCCGGTGCGGCGAGATGGTGCGCGTGCTGGCCAGCCTATGTGGCCCGTGGTGGCCGACCGAGTGGCCGCGACCCCGGCCGCACCCCGAGCGGTCCCTGAACGGCGCCGGGGCGGAAGACTGCAGGCGTGGTCGAGTCGACGTTCGGGCCGCCGGAGCGGTGGCGACCCAGTGATCTGATCGCGGTGTCGCGCGAGTTCGACGCCGATCTGGTCCGGGGGGCGTACCGCGCCGGGGTGTTCCCGATGCCGATCCGGCGCGGGGTTATGGGCTGGTTCTCGCCGCTGCGCCGGGGCATCCTGCCGCTGGACCGACTCCGGGTGAGTCGATCGCTCCGCAAGATGACCGGCCGGTACCGCATCACCGTCGACACCGCGTTCGACAAGGTGCTGGCGGCCTGTGCGGACCGACGCCGTCCGGGCGCCTGGATCGACACGCGGATCTCGACGGTCTATCAGGAGCTGCACCGCGACCACGTGGTGCATTCGATGGAGGCCTGGACGTCCGACGGACGACTCGCCGGCGGCCTGTACGGGGTCAGCATCGGCGGCCTGTTCGCCGGCGAGTCGATGTTCCACGATCCCGAGGTGGGCCGGGACGCGTCGAAGGTGGCCCTGATGGCCCTGGTCGAGCGGTTGCGCACGGCCGACGGCGAGGATCGGCTGCTGGACGTCCAGTGGCAGACGCCGCACCTGGCCTCGCTCGGCGTGGTCGAGATCAGCCGGTCGACGTACCTGCGCCGACTCGAGAAAGCGTTGACTATGCCCACCCCCGACTGGATCAGCCACCGATAATGGGCCCATGCCCGAGATGCCTGAGGTGGAGTCGCTCGCCCGGTTCCTGACCGAGAAATGCGTCGGGCACACGATCGCGCGGATCGAGTTGCTGGCCTTCAGCGCCCTGAAGACGTACGACCCGCCGCTGTCGGCTCTCGAGGGCCTGGAGATCGACGGGGTGAGCAGGCACGGCAAGTTCCTCGACATCTCGGCCCAGGGCGTGCATCTCATCTTTCATCTGGCCCGGGCGGGTTGGCTGCGCTGGCGGGACCAGCTGCCGGCTGCCCCCGGCAAGCCCGGGCGGGGGCCCCAGACCCTGCGGCTCCGGCTGGACGACGATTCCGGTTTCGACCTCACCGAGGCCGGCACCCAGCGGAAGCTGGCGGTCTACGTGGTGTACGACCCGGACGCCGTTCCCCACATCGCGACGCTTGGTCCAGATCCGCTGTCGGAGGAGTTCGACGAGGACGCGCTCGCGGCCCTGCTGCGGCGGTTGGGTCGCGCTCAACTCAAGGGGGTGCTGCGGGATCAGAAGAACATCGCCGGGATCGGTAACGCCTATTCCGACGAGATCCTGCATGCGGCCAGGCTGAGCCCGTTCAAGGCGGCCAACAGCCTCAGTCCCGAGGAGCTCGCGACCCTGTACGCCGCCATCCGGGGCGAGTTGGCCGGGGCCATCGAGCGTGCGAAGGGCCTGGCGGCGTCGGACCTGAAGGGCGAGAAGAAGTCCGGGATGAGGGTGCACGGCCGGAAGGGCTTGCCCTGCCCGGTGTGCGGGGACACGGTCGCCGAGGTGTCCTTCCACGATTCCTCACTGCAGTACTGCCCGACCTGCCAGACCGGCGGCAAGAAGCTCGCCGATCGCCGGCTGTCCCGGCTGCTGAAGTAGCCGCCTGCTTCGTCGCCCCCGGCGGCTCCCGTACGGCCTCACCACAGCTGCTCGGGTTGCATGGTCCTGCTCGAGTTGCAACCCGAGCAGCAACGAGCAGATCGAGCAGCTGGCCGTACGGGGTCGGCGGTGAGCACCGGACCCGCGGGTAGCATCGCCGGATGCTCGAGGCACCGGGAATCCAACCCGCCGAGGTGGACGTCAGAGTCGCCGACGGCTGGACGCTGCTCGACGTCCGTACGGCTCCGGAGTGGGCCCACGTCCACCTGAACGGGGCTCAACACCTGCCGATGGATCAGGTGGTGGCCCGGCTGGACGAGGTCCCGGACCGTGTCATCTGTGTCTGCGCGGTGGGGGCCCGCTCCGCGCAGGTGGCGGACTATCTGCAGGCGCGGGGCCGCGAGGCGGTCAACCTCGAGGGCGGGATCCAGGCCTGGCTCGCCGAGGGCCGCCCCGTCGCCGGCTGATTAGCGAGCGCGCTCGCGCGCTCGCGCGGCTGACGCAGGTGTAAATTGACGTTCGTCCGATTCGGGAGCTCACACCAGATGGTGGGCTGAGAGGGTGGAGTGCCGGGCTGAGGCCTGCTGGTCCACCGACCGACCGAACCTGACCGGGTAATGCCGGCGTAGGGAGTCGATCGCTGGTGTCCCCGTCCAACAAGATCATCTCGTCTCAACCACCTCGAGCCGCGCGACCCGTCAAGGGAGGTTCCGACCGGGACGGGGTCCCGGCCGGCGGAGGCCCCCCTCCACCTCACGACAGATCCGCCGCGGCCGCTGCGATTCGTCGACCAGCTGGCCATGTGGGCCAACCTCGGCATCAGCCTGTTCGGCCCGCTCACCGGGGCGCTGATCGCCCTCACCACCGGCTCGGTCGGACTGGCCATCGCGGCGGTCGTGGTGGGCTGCGCGATCGGCGCCCTGCTGCTCGGCGGGTCGGCAATGTTCGGCGCCACCACCGGGGCACCGGCCATGGTCTCCCTGCGCGGCATGTTCGGTCGCCGCGGCTCGGTGCTGCCGACGTTGCTCAACATCGCCCAGAACGTCGGCTGGGCCACCATGGAGATCATCGTGATCTCCACCGCGGCCGCGGCGGTGCTGGGTCCGCAGTGGCGCTGGCCCCTGGTGATCGTCTCGGGCGCGGTGGCCACCCTGATGGCCGTCCGCCCGCTGGGCAGCGTCCGGTTGCTGCGCAAGATCATGGTCTGGATCGTGCTGGCCGCCTCGGTGTACCTCTTCGTCCAGGTCCTCGCCCGACCGGCACAACCGATCCCGCAGGAGGGGGTGCTGGGCTTCTGGCCGGGGGTGGATCTGGCCATCGCCGGGGTGATCTCGTTCGCGCCGCTGGCGGCCGACTACAGCCGGCACTCCCGGACCCGGCCGGCGGCGTTCTGGGGTGCCTCCCTGGGCTACGGGCTGGCGGCGATCGCCTACTACATCCTGGGCGTGCTCGCGGTGGTGAATCTGGCCGCGACCGACGTGATCGCCTCCCTGGTCGCCCTGCCGGCGGGAGCGATAGCGCTCGGCATCCTGCTGGTCGACGAGGTGGACGAGGCGTTCGCCAACATCTACTCGACCACCATGAGCGTGCAGAATCTCTTCGGCGGCCTCGACCGGCGGATCGTCGCGGTGATCATCGGAGCCACCGCGACGTTGATCGCCGGATTCCTCGACTTCAGCCAGTACCAGTCGTTCCTGTTCTTGATCGGCTCCGTGTTCGTGCCGCTGTTCGCCGTGGCGGCCGTCGACTTCTTCCTCGTCAGCGGTCAGCGCTGGGACGTCTCGGCGACCGCGCGGCTGCGGGTCGTCCCGGTCGTCGCCTGGGCCGCCGGTTTCGTGGCCTACCAGCTCGTCTACCCCGGTACGGTGCCGGGCTGGGCGGACTTCTGGCGCGGCGTGGCCGGGACCATCGGCTTCACCCCGCCGACCTGGCTCGGCTCCTCGGTGGCGGCGATCGTCGTCGGTGGAGTGATCATGTTCGGACTGGGCCGGCTCACCCGGCGCTCGGCCCCTTCGCGCACCTAGGTCAGCCACCCCGCCCGCTCAGGGCGCCGGTAGCCTCGGCGCTGTGCTGATCTTCGCGCACCGGGGATTCTCGGGCCGGCAGCCGGAGATGACCAGGGCCGCGTACGCCGACGCGATCGCCTGGGCCGAGGAGACCCAGATCCCCTCGGAGCTGGAGTGCGACGTGCAGTTCAGCGCCGATGATCACCTGATCTGCCTGCACGACCTCACGCTCGACCGCACCTCGAACGGCAGCGGACCGGCGTTCGCGCGCCGGCTCGACGATCTGCAGCAGCTCGACTTCGGGTCCTGGGCCACCCCACGACCGAGTCCCGATCAGCGCCGATTGGTGACCCTGGCGGAGTTGCTGATCATGGTCGCCGAAGCCCGCGAACGGGGCGTCCCGGTCGGCCTGGCCATCGAGACCAAGCACCCCAACCCGCGTGGGCTCGACATCGAGGAGCGGGTCCGAGCCCTGCTGGAGCCGTACGGCTGGCACCGCCCGGGATCTCCCATTCGGTTGATCTCGTTCTCGGTGCCGGCTCTGCAACGGCTGCGGGAGCTGCTGCCCGACCTGGAGCGGACCCTGCTCATCGAGCACGACCTCGCGGCGTGGGCCGACGGCCGGCTGCCCGACGGCGTCCGGCTCGCCGGGGTCGATCTCGCACTGCTCCGCGCCGACCCGGACTACGTGGCGCGGGCCCGCCGGCACCACAACGCGGTGCACGTCTGGACGGCCAACACGGCCGACGAGATCCTCTTCTGTCTCGAGCTCGGCGTGGCCGGCATCACCACCGACCATCCCGACCGGGTGGCCGCCGCGCTGGCCGGCTGACCGGTCGGGTCGATCCTCTACCCTTTCGGTTGTGAGTCTCGCCCGCGTCGCCTGTGTGATTCCGGCCGCGAACGAGGCCTCATCGGTGGCGGCCACCGTCGCCGCAGCGTCGGCCCTGCCGGGGATCAACATCGTCATCGTCTGTGACGACGGCAGCTCCGACGACACCGGTCGGCTCGCGGGCGCCGCCGGAGCCGTGGTGGTCAGCCACGCCCGGACCCGAGGCAAAGCCGCGGCGATCGAGTCCGCCGTCAACGCCCTCGGGGTGCTGGAACAGCGGGATCGGCGTCCCGAGTGCGGCACGCTGCTGCTGCTGGACGCCGACCTGGGCGCCTCGGCGGCCCGGTGCGGCCCCGTGATCATCCCGGTGACCAGCGACCGGGCCGACCTGGTCATCGGCGTCCCGCCCGAGGCCGGCAGCGGTCTGGTCGCGACGACGGCGGCTCGAGGCATCACCGAGTTGACCGGCTGGACCACCCGGGCTCCGGTGTCCGGCCCGCGCGGCCTGACCCGCCGGGCCTTCGAGTTGGCCAGTCCGCTGGCGTCCGGCTGGGGCGTCGAGGTCGGGATGAGCATCGACATCGTCAAGGCCGGGCTTCGGGTCCAGGAGGTCGACGTGCCCGTCTTCGGCCGCCCGGCCGATTCCTCCCTGAGCGGTCAGCTGAGACGGGCCAAGCAGCTGCGGGACGTGAGTCGGGCGCTGGCCGCCCGCGGGCTGGTCCAAGCCGGCCTCCAGGACTTCCGGGAGTCGGGCGGCGTCCAAGGGCTGCTGAACCGGTTCCGCCGATGAGCACGGCCGCGAACCAGAATCATCGGCCCCATCACGACCATCCCCACCACCACGTCCGGCGCAGCCCGGCGCATCCGCCGATCCAGCGGTACGCACCGAGTGCCTGGCACCGGGATCATCGCTACGCCCTCGGTTTCATCGTCGCCGCGACCGGACTGACCCTGCTGACCGGCTTCCTGGGTCCGTCCGCCGTCACCTTGACCCTGGGTCCGCGGGCCTCCCTGCTGCCGCCGTGGTACCTCCCGAGCGGCGTCCTCACGCCCAACGAATGGTTGGTGTCGGGCCTGACCGTGCTGATCATCCTGCTCGGCGCGGTCGGCCTCTGGGTCGGCCTGCGGGCCATCGCCGGCGGTTGGCAGCCGAACGTCCGGCGCCTGTTCGGACTGGGCACCGGTCTTTGCCTGACCACGATCCTGGTGCCGCCGCTCACCTCCGCCGACGTGATGATCTACGCCGGGTACGGCCGGCTGTACGCCCTCGGCCGCGACCCGTACAGCTTCACGATCGGCGAAGTGATTCGCGGCCAGTACGATCCGGTGCTGCGCTGGGTCGAAGCTCCCTGGTACGACACCCCGAGCGTCTACGGGCCGATCATGACCACCGTCCAGTGGGCCGCGAATCAGCTGGGCGGGGAGAACATGCACGACATCGTGTGGTGGCTGCAGGTCTCCTCGGTGCTGCCGTTCCTCGCGGCCAGCGCCATCGTCGTGCGGATGGCGCGCGGCGACCCCGCCCGCCAGGCCCGGGCCACCCTGCTCAGCGTGGCCAATCCGATGCTCATCTGGGCGGTCGTGGCCGGCGCGCACAACGAGGCCCTGGCGATCATGTTCGCGCTGCTGGGATTGCAGTTCATGCGCCGCAACCCGTTCCTGGCCGGGTTGGGGATCGGCCTGGCCGGATGCACCAAGCTCAGCATCGGCCTGTGGGGTTTGGCCATGCTCTGGGCCTACCGCCGCGAGCCCAAGAAGGCCGCACTGCTCTGCCTGGGCACGGCGATCCCGATGGGTCTGGCCTATATCGTCTGGCAACCCACCGCCTTCGGTCAGGTGCTGCGCAACGGGACCTACGTCTCGGTCGGGTCCTGGGCGAATCCGCCGTTCCGACTCCTCAATCTGTTCCTCGGCGAGTGGGGGGCCAAGACCGTCGTCGGAGTCGTCGCCTACGCGGGTCTGCTGGTGATCGCCTGGATGCTGTCCAAGGTGGTGCCCTGGACCGCCGCGCCCGGACTGCCCCGAGGGCTGGATCCGCGGGCTGACTCGATGACGGTCGCCCTGCGCACCTCGTTGATCTTGTCGGTGGCCTGGCTGACCACCTCGATGTACACCCTGGCCTGGTACGACCTGCTCGCCTGGATGCCGCTCGCCTTGATGGTGGCGAGCAAGCTGGACCGGATCCTGCTGCTGCGCATCACGTTGTTGTCGCTGGCCTTCGTGCCGGGCCGGGTGGTCGACATCGGGCCGGCCCTGGAGTTCGTGGCCACCCGCCTGTACGACACCGTGTCCCCGATCGTTCAGATCGGGGTGCTGGTGGCCATCGTGATGTGGTGGCGGAAGCCCGATCGAGAAGAGCTGTTCCCGTTCCGGGACGCCAAGCCGACCGTGGTCGAGTCGGCCGAGATGCGGTCTTGAGTACGTACGTCCGACTTGTATGTGATGCAGCGATGGCGTGGTCGGGTCAGCTGCCCGTAGCGTCTCGTAGGACGCCAGGCGGGCTGACTCGAGTACTTTCTGCCGCCTTCGTGGCTGGCTCGTCTTCGGTGTGTCGCCCGGCTGGTGTCTGTTCGCGGCTTGACTCAACAGAGGCATGACGACGAGGACGCAACAGGGTCTCGAAGTCGGATTGTCAGTCGCGGAATCCACAGCAGCCCCACGAGAAGGGAACCATCACCGCGATGATGCTTATAGGTATCGACCCGCACAAGACCACCCACACCGCCACAGCCGTCGAATCCGACACCCAGCGGGAGGTGGCGTCGATCCGTATCGACGCCACACTCCGGGAGTACCGCCGAATGTTGACCTGGGCACGGCAGTGGTCGCAGCGCCGGTGGGCGATCGAGAACGCCGAAGGGCTTGGCCGGCACCTGACGTCGTGGCTGGTTGCCCGCGGCGAAGTTGTGGTCGACGTCCCCACGACCGCTACCGCCCGAGTCCGGCAACTGTCTCGCGGGGGTGGCCGCAAGAACGACCGCATCGACGCCGCCGCCGCCGCGTGTGTGGCCGCGCTGCAAGGCGACGCCCGACCAATGGAAGCCGAAGGCCACGCCGACGCTATCGCCGTCCTCGACGAGCGTCGGGTCAACCTGGCTCAGTCCAGGGTCCGCGCGGTCAATCAACTCCACGCGCTGCTTCGTGCCCTTATCGCTGGCGGCGCCCCTCGGGATCTGTCCGCCGCCGCCGCAAGTGCCCTGCTGCGCACGGTCCGACCCAGTGGTGCGGTGGAGCACGCCCGTAAGGCCGTCGCCAAAGATCTGGTGACCGAGATCCGAGCGCTCGACATCCAGCTGCGGGCCAATATCCGCGCTATCGCCCAGCTCGTCGACGCCACCGGCAGCACTCTCACCCAGACCGCCGGGTCGGGCCGATCATGGCCGGCCGATTGATCAGCCGAACCGGCCGCGCCAGCCGCTTCCCCACCTCTTCGGCGTTCGCGAACTACGCCGGCGCCGCACCCGTCGAGATCGCCAGCGCTGCGCAGTCCCGGCACCGGCTCTCGCGCCACGGCGACCGCCAACTCAACTCCGCCTTACACACCATCGCCATCACCCAGATCCGGATGCCCAGCAGTTCAGGGCATCGGTACTACAAAACCAAGCTTGAAGAAGGAAAGACCCCACGCGAAGCCGCCCGATGCCTAAAGAGGCGCCTCGCCGACCACCTATGGCGGACCATGATCAACGATGAGCGGCGAGCGGTGGATCTGGGAGGACACCTGGGGACGACTCTGCAATCCAGCGTGACTGGCTCAACCCCAAACACCAGCTCTTCGGACAAGTCACTTCCCAGACCCACCACCCACGACTCTACGACAGCCGAACCAGCCGCTTGACAAACACAGAGGCACCGAAGAGTCCTTGGCGTCGTAACTGTCGGCTTGCGACCTGTCTCCAGCCGGCGCGATGCACCAAGCCAACAGTTGCAGCGAAGCGACCACACCGAGAAGTGTTCCTCAGCCGGAGCCGAAGCGGCGAGCCGAGGCTTCGGCCTGGGCCAGGCGGCGCAGGGCCAGCAGAACCGGCTCCAGGAGGACGGTACCCAAGATCACGTACGACACAGCTCCGGCGGCGGAGGACGTCGGGACCGCGGCAACCTCGTGTTCGGCCAGATCGAGCATCCGCTCGGCGTAGCGGTCCAGCAGCCCGGATGGCAGCTCGAGACCTGACTGTTCGACCGCGGTGAGGGCCGCCGCGAGCAGGGCCTGGGTGTCGCAGTCCTTCGGCTGCACGTGCCAGCCCCACCCGTGCAGCAACCTGTGCACATCGGTCAGGTCGACCTCCGGCGGGGCCGGCGGAGTCACCGCCTGGTGGGCCAGTCCGAGCAGGTCGTGGGTGCCGGTCGGGGGGTGGTCGATGTGCCCGAGCACCTCCCGGGCCCGGGCGATCGACAACCCGCCGGGCCCGAGCAGCGCGCGGATCAATCGCAGCCGGTTGAGATGGCTGTCGTCGTACTGGGCCTGGGTGGCGGCGGTGCGCCGGCCTTCGGGCAGCAGGTGTTCGCGCAGATAGAACTTGATCGTGGCCACCGGCACCTCGCTCGCCCGGGCCAGCTCTGAGATGCGCAACCGTCCTCCTTGACAAATAGATAGTGGTGATCTCTAGTATCTAACTACTAGATAGTGTCACTTTCCAATAGGAGTTCACCATGGCCGCGATCATTCGTCAACGCATGACCCACCAGCACACCGGGGAGCTGGTGGTGTTCCTGATCGGGATGCGGGTCAACCAGTTCTGGCGGCTGGATCTCTGGCTCCCGGTGTTCCGGGCGATGCCGAGGATGCTGGCCGAGCTCTACGCCGATCCCGAGTCGGGCTTCCTCGGCCACCGGCTCAGCTTCTCCTCCGACGGCCCGCTGCTGGTGCAGTACTGGACCAGCCGCGAGTCGCTGTGGGCCTACGCCAGCAGTCTGGACGCGGGGCACCGACCGGCCTGGACCGAGTTCAACCGGCGGGCCCGCCGAGCACCGGGTGTCGTGGGCATCTGGCACGAGACCTTCGAGGTCGAGCAGGCCGAGTCGGTCTACGTCGGGATGCCCGTCATCGGTCTGGCCAAGGCCACCACCGCGGTCCCCGTAGGAGCACACCACGACGCGGCCCGGCCGGGCTACGACGCCGCCGCCTGATCGGCTGCTCCCTCGGGCGCGGCCACCAGGGCCGGTCGGACCTCCGGCGCATCGCCGACCCGCTGCGGCACCCGCAGCAACAGAGCGGAGTCGTGCACCTGCGCCGTCAGTGTCGTACAGGAGCCGACGGTGTCCCCGTCTAGTTGGTACCGGTCGGGTTGTTCGACGGTGAGGGTGACCCGACGACCTTGCAGCCGGACGAGTTGGGCGTCGGGGCGCCGGTGCCGGGCGAGCACCTGGATGATCAAGAGCACGAAGTTCCGGAGGGATCGCGGTGAGGCCACCAGGACATCGAGGACCCCGTCGTCGGCCCGGGCGTCGGGGATCAGCTCGATGTTGCCGCTGAGCAGGCCGACGTTCCCGATCAACACCAGGTGCGCCCGACGGCGCAGCGGCGGCCTGTCGTCCAGCTGAACCGTCACCTGCACCGGTGGGTGGTTGGCGTACCGGGCCGCCGACACGAAGTACGCGGCGGATCCGACCGCCTTCTTCAGATCCGGGTTGGCGCCCTGCATGATCACCGCGTCGATGCCGATCCCGGCCATCACCGCGAAATAGTCGGTCGCCTGGTGGTCCACCCGGATCGCGATCAGGTCGATCGGCTTCTCCACCCCGTCGAACGCGACGTCGAGCGCCAGACCCTCGTCCAGCGGGATGCCGAGATTCCGGGCCAGCAGATTTCCCGTGCCGGCCGGAATCAAACCGAATGGGATGCCGGTGCCCGCCAACCCGCCGCAGACCACCCGGATGGTTCCGTCGCCGCCCGCCCCCAGGACCAGGTCGACGCCCTCGGCCACGGCCTGCGCCGTCATCGCTCGACCCGGGTCGTTCCGCTTCGTCTCCAGCCAGATGGCGGGTTGCCAGCCGCGGGTGCGCAGCTCGTACTCCACCCGCCGGCGGAAGGTCGGGAGATCCGTGATCTTGATCGGGTTGTAGATCACCGCGCAGCGCCGGCCGGCCGGATCGGGGTCGTCCTGCTCCACCCGCCGGGCCTGCAGATCGCGTACGAGTTCCTGCACGATCTCGTGGGTGACGGGCACGGTGACGCCTGCAGCGAGGAGCGCCCCGACCGCCACCAGCGCCCCGAACAGGGCCCCGCCGATCAGGTCGGACACGAAGTGTGCGCCCAGCAGCCAGCGATCGAAGGCCACCGCCAGCACCAGAACCGAGGCCCCGACCTGCCACGCGAGCTTGCGCCGTGGACTGCGGCGGGTGACGGCGAACACCGCTCCGACCGAGATCGAACACGCCACGACGGCCACCATGTGCCCCGACGGGTACGAGTAACCCCAGGCGGTCAGCACGTCGAGCCGGGACTCCGGGCGTTCCCTCGCGAAGATCACCTTGAGCAGGTCGGAGCCGGCCCAGCCGACCACGACGACGAGCACCAGGGCCAGGGCCAGAGCGCGGAGCCGGCGCCGGTACGCCCACCAGGCGGTGGCAGCCAGGGCCGCGTACTGCAGGCCCGGCCAGGTCACCAGAGCGAAGGCACTGGCGATCTCGGCGACCGCCGATCCGGGAGTCAGCGGCGGAGCGAGGAGCCGCTGGTCGAAGGCAGCCAGCGGTGGCCAGGTGAAGACCCCGACCGTCCAGAGGGCCATCGCCGCGACGAGCAGCCCCAGGATGACCAGGGAGCTCCGCGACGGCGGCTGGCGGACCATCCACTCATCCTGTCATCCGAGCGGGTGGGCGGACACGATCGTCGTGATGCGACCGGAGCGGGCTCGGTAGGGTGGCCGGGTGATCGACGTGAAGGTGCTGCGCAACGACCCCGACCGGGTTCGGGCGTCGCAGCGCGCTCGTGGTGAGTCCGACGACCTGGTCGACGAGCTGCTGGCCGCCGACTCTGCGCGGCGGGCGGCGATCGCGGAGTTCGAGGCTCGGCGGGCGAAGCAGAAGGAGCTCGGCAAGCAGATCCCGCGCGCCACCGGTGCGGAGCGCACCGGGTTGCTGGCCGAGACCAAAGAGCTGGCGGATCTGGTCAAGAAGGCCGAGTCCGATGTGGCTCGAGCCGCTGCCACCTTCGAGGACCTGTTCAAGCGGGTCGGCAATCTGGTCGCCGAGAATGTGCCGTCCGGCGGCGAGGACGACTACGTCGTGCTGGAGACCTACGGATCACCGCGCGACTTCGCCGCCGAGGGATTCCGACCGCGTGATCATCTCGAACTCGGTCAGCTGCTCAGCGCGATCGACGTCGAACGCGGCGCCAAGGTGTCCGGTTCCCGTTTCTACTACCTCACCGGGCAGGGCGCCGAGCTGGAGTTGGCCTTGATCAACTTGGCCATGAGCATGGCGCTCCGGAACGGTTTCACGGCGGTGATTCCGCCGGCGCTGGTCAAGCCGGAGGCGATGGAGGGCACCGGTTTCCTCGGTCAGGCCGCTCAGGACGTCTATCACCTGGCGACCGACGACCTCTACCTGGTGGGCACCGCCGAGGTGCCGTTGGCGGCGTACCACTCCGACGAGATCCTCGACCCGGCCACGCTGCCGCTGCGCTACGCCGGTTACAGCCCGAGTTTCCGCCGCGAAGCCGGCTCGCACGGAAAAGACACCCGCGGGATCTTCCGGGTGCACTGGTTCGACAAGGTCGAGATGTTCAGCTTCTGCGCGCCCGAGGAGGCCGACGCGGAGCACCAGCGGCTACTGGCCTGGGAGAAGGAGTTCATCGACGCTCTGGAGATCCCGTACCAGGTGCTGGAGCTGGCCGGTGGTGATCTTGGTCTGAGCGCGGCCCGCAAGTACGACTGTTACGGCTGGCTGCCGACGCAGGATCGCTACCGGGAAATCACCTCCACCTCCAACTGCACCGACTACCAGGCGCGGCGGCTCAACATCCGAGCCCGGTTCGAGGAGGGTGTCGCACCGGTCGCCACGCTGAACGGCACGCTGTGCGCCATGACCCGGACCATCATCATGATCTTGGAGAATCATCAGCAGGCGGACGGATCGGTGCTGATCCCGTCGGCGCTGCGGCCTTACCTGGCCGGGCGTGAGGCGCTGACGCCGGTCCGGGCCCCCGGCTCTTGATTCCCGGCTCTCCGGGTTGGCGTCCTCGGCTGGTGGCGTTGGACATCGACGGCACGGTGGTCGATCACGACGGAACGCTGCCCGTACGGGTGCGGGACGCGATCGCCTCGGTGGTGACGGCCGGCGTGCCGTTGGTGCTGACGACCGGTCGGTCGTGGCACGGGGTGCGGCCGCTGGTCGAGGATCTGCAGCTACCGCCCGGCTGGTCCGTGGCGTCCAACGGCGCGGTCGTGGTCAGCTATCCACCGGACCGGATCGTCAAGGCCGTGACGTTCGACCCGCGTGAGGTGATCGAGCGGGTCGGGCAACTCGCCCCCGAGGCACTGATCGCGGTGGAAGAGATCGGCCGCGGCTATCGCGTCACCGGTGAGTTCCCGGGCGGCGACCTGACCGGCGAAATGATCATCGAGGACGTCGAGCAGCTGAGTTCACGCCCGGTGACCCGGGTGATCGTTCGGGATCCGCTGCGCTCGGACGCCGAGTTCATCGCGTTGGCCGAGCAGTTGGGCCTGCACGGCGTGGCCTACTACGTAGGCTGGAGTGCCTGGCTGGACATCGCCCCGGCCGGGGTGACCAAGGCCTCCGGGCTGGCGGACGCCATCGCCGAGCTGGCCCTGGAAGCCGTCGACGTGCTGGCGGTCGGCGACGGGCGCAACGACGTGGAGATGCTCGAGTGGGCCGGGCGCGGGGTCGCCATGGGCCAGGCCCCGGCCGAAGTAGCCGCCGCCGCCGACGCCGTGACCGGCACCTTCGACGAGGGCGGATTGGTCACCGAACTACGGCGCTGGTTCTGAGTTGTCCGGCTCGCGCACGCTCCGCGCCTCAAGACTCGGTCTTCCTCCCTCGCTCGCAGACGACAAGCGTGTCTGCTCCTCGGTCGTGTAGACCGAGCCGGCGCTGCGCTAACGACGCTCGCCGGAGGCGGCGAGTACTCAACTAGACACTTCGTCCAGGTGCTGGAGCAGATCGTGGGCCGCCAGCTCGACCTTCTTGTGGCGCCATTCCGAGGCTCGGTACACGCAGGCGATCAGGCCGGTGCGGTGGACGCGGCGGAAGTCCCCGACGACGAAGGCGTACCGGGCCTTGGTCTCCTCGGTTGCTCCCTGGGTCAGCCCGAGATGCCAATTGGCGTACTCAGCCCACGTGTGCCGCTCGAGGTAGCTGTTCTGCCGGTCGGCATTCGGCTGGGCGTCTCCCCAGTCACTGTCCAGCACGTACTGGCGTCGGTCGATCAGTCCGCGGATGTAGGCCACGGCTTCCGCGTTCACCTCATACGACGCCATCCCGGCTTGCCTCCTCGTCGACCGCTGTGGGCCCATCATCTCGTCCTGACCTTCAGGCCGCGGCCAATCGCTCCGATCGCGTCAACCGTTCCGGCCGATGGCCGAGCACCGCGCCCGCCTCGATCATGACCGCTCGTGGCGAGGGCCGGACGGCGGCGGAGCCGGATGTGCTCGGCGACCGGCGCTCACTGCGCAGGTGCCGCTTCACCGTCGACAGCGAGCAGCCGAGTCGATGGGCGAGTTTCTCCAGGCTCTCGTCGGGATGGGCCCGGCGGAGCCGTACGACCTCGCCGTGGTCGACCGGCCGGTGGCCGCCGCTCACCCCGGCGAGCGTGTCGAAGTCCTCCGGGACGATCCGGATTCCGAGCCGCCGCCGGATCTCGGACCGCTGCCGCTCAGTGGTGCCGGCCACGAACCCGGCGACGTCGTAGACCACCACCGCCCGGTACAGGCAGTCGGCCAGCAGCGGGCACTCGATACACGCCGCCTTGGCCTGGCGGGTCAGCTCGACGAAACGGCGGCGTACGGAGGAGGGGGCGCTGCCGAGCGGCGGCTGCTCCAGCAGCGGGTCCAGAAAGACCGCCGCGAGTCGAACACAGGCGGGGATGGACGGGGCGAGGCTGCTGCGGTCGGGGCGGTCGGCAGCACTGATCATTCGGCGTCTCCATCAGTCGTCTCGAACGGGCTCGAATGAGACGTACCGGATCGCCGGTCTGGTTCCCCCTTCTCCTCAGTTCGCCGGAAACGTCCGGCGGGTCAGAGGTACATCCCTTCACTGCCTGCACGCGGACGCGGATTGGGGCCCTCGGGGGCTCCGTGCGATCCGCCGGCCGGCAGGGCCCGTCGCATCTGCTCCAGCTGGGCCCGGGCAGCCATCTGCTGGGCGAAGAGAGCGGTCTGGATCCCGTGGAACAGGCCCTCGAGCCAACCCACCAGTTGCGCCTGCGCGATCCGCAGCTCCGCGTCGGTGGGAGTGGCGTCCTCGCCGAACGGCAAGGTGATCCGCTCCAGTTCCTCCACGAGTTCGGGGGCGAGGCCGTCCTTGAGTTCCGCGATGGAGGCCGAATGAATGTCGCGGAGCCGCTGCCGGCTCGCCTCGTCGAGCGGAGCCGCCTTCACCTCATCCAGCAGCTGCCGGATCATGCTACCGATCCGCATCACCTTGGCCGGCTGCTCGACCATGTCGGTCACCGACTTGGAGTCATTGTCATTGCCTTCCACTTCTGCTGCCGGTGGGCCCTCGACGGCCATCGAGTTCGGCGTGACCACGTAGACCCGCCCGTCTTCGGTGGCCCCAGCCACCCCGGCGGGCATCCCTTCCGGGCGGTCAGAACTGGTGGGTGCTTCGTCGTTGGTCATGGTTCCGATCCTAGATTGCCGAACCTGCCGAAAGAGAAGCCGAAGGACTCAGAAAAGGGTTGGAGACCGCCGCCCGCGCGCGCCTAGAGTTGGCCGGTCATGCGTGACTTCCCACCGGTCGTTCCGGCCTTCACCACTCCGTCTGCGCCAGTCCGCGTCGCCGCCCATCGGCGGTCGACGGCGGACCGCGACGGGGCCTTTGCGCGCCCGGACACCCGCAGCCCACGGCGCTACCTGCTCTGGACGCTGCGGCAGCAATGGACCACGCTGCTGGTCAGCTCGCTGGTCGGGGTGGTCGAGTGGCTGCCGGGGTCGGTGGGCCCGTACCTGGTCGGACGCATCGTGGACGAGGGGATTCTGGCCCGGGACCTCACGGTGGTCGGCCGGCTCTCGTTGATCTTGGCCGGGATCGCGCTCGCGGGCGTGGTGGCCGGCGTCCTGCGCCACACCTTCATCGTCCGAACCTGGCTGGTGGCCATGTACGGCTCGATGAAGCTGGTGACCCGGAAGACCACCCAGATGGGGCACGTCCTGCCGCAACGGGTACCGACCGGGGAGATCCTCAGCGTCTCCGATGGCGACTCCGATCAGTTGGGCGGACTGACCGAGGTCCTCACCCGGGCGCTGGGCGCGCTGATCGCCTACCTGTTGATCGCCGGCATCGTGTTGTCGATGTCGGTCCAACTCGGACTGGTCGTGTTGGTCACCGCCCCGCTGTTGGTGATCTTGGCCGTCCCGCTGCTCCGGCCCCTGGAACGCCGCCAGGACGTGGAGCGGACCCGGCTGTCGGAACTGACGTCGCTGGCCACCGACATCGTGGCCGGGTTGCGGATCCTGCGCGGGATCGGCGGCGAGCGGACCTTCTCGGCCAACTACGACGCCCAGTCCCAGCGGACCCGGCGCGCCGGAGTGTCGGCCGGCCGCTGGCAGGGAGCGGTGGACGCCGCCAGTGTGCTGTTCTCCGGTCTGTTCCTGGTCGCCCTGACCTGGCTCGGGGCGCGGCAGGTCAGCGCCGGGGTCCTGACCATCGGTGATCTGATCAGCCTGTTCGGCTATGCCGTGTTCATGGTCTGGCCCATCCAGACCTTCTTCGAGTTGGCCCAGGAGTGGGTCCGGTCGATCATCTCGGCGCGCCGGACGATCGCGGTGATGGAACAGCAGCCGCCGTGGCGGGTGCCGGAATGTCCTCGGGACCTTCCGTTCGGTGCGGAGATCGTGGACGAGGTCAGTGGATTCGTCGGCCGCCCCGGGGAGTGGACGATCGTCGTGTCGGCCGTGCCGGAGGAGTCGGCCGCCCTGGCGGACCGGTTGGGCCGCTACCTGCCTGCCGATCACGACCCGGTCAGCTTGGAGGTCGACAAGGGCGTGACGGGTCGGGCGGCCCGGCGGGCCGCCCGCGCCCGGCAAGTCAAGGAGCGCGAGCAGCTCCTGACCCGCGACGCCGCCCTGGCCGATCGACGCTGGGGCGTACGGATCGGCTCGGTCGACCTGGCCGACGCACCGATCGCCGAGGTGCGCCAGCGGGTGCTGGTCAGCGACACCGCCAGCGCGGTGTTCGCCGGCACCCTGCAGTCCGCGATCGACCCCCACGATCGGCTGACCCTGGTGCAGGCCGAGGAGGCCATGCGTACGGCCGCCGCGGATGACGTCTTCGAGGCCCTGCCGGGGGGTTGGCAGGGCCGGATCGACGAGCGGGGCCGCGGCCTGTCCGGTGGCCAGCGGCAACGGGTGGTGCTGGCTCGGGCGCTGGCCGCGGATCCCGAGATCCTGGTGCTGGTCGAGCCCACCTCAGCGGTCGACGCCCACACCGAGGCCCTGATCGCGAGCCGGCTGGCCGATCACCGCCGTGGCCGGACCACGATCATGACGACCGTCTCCCCGTTGCTGCTGCATCACGCCGACCAGGTCGCGTTCCTGTCCGACGGCCGCGTCGTCGACAGCGGCCGTCACGAGGAGCTGGTCGAGCGCAGCCCCGGTTATCGGCGGGTCGTCGATCGCAACTTCGACGCCGAACCCGCGATCGATCCTGGGAGCGATTCTGCGAGCGATTCTGCGAGCGATCCTGGCGAGGGCCGAGATCTCTACCTCGGAGCGCAGCGATGACTGAGACGCAGACCCGGCTGCCCAACTCGGCCGAGACCTGGCGGTCCACGCCGCTGCCACCACCGGTGCCGCCGGAGTTGCTTCCGTCGCGGTCGGGTCGGATCGGGGACCGGCTGCGGGCCTGGCGCGAACGACATCTGCTGCGGGAGCGGCGAGCCATGGACTACTTCGCCGCCTCCCGTCATCCGGAGCGCGGCCTACCGGTCGCCGGCCGCCCGGCGGTGATCAACTTCCTCAAGGAGATGCTGCGCACCCGGCGCGCGATGGTGATCGGACTGCTGGGCCTGCATGCGCTGGCGGCGATCGCCGGACTCGTGGTCCCCCGGATCCTCGGAGCCATGGTCGACCAGGCGGCGGAAACCGGAACCACGGCCGCCGTGCTGACCAGCTTCGCCCTCGCGGTGGCCGCGGTGGTCGTGGCGCAGGCCGTCCTGACCTTCTTCGCGCTGCTGATGTCCACCCTGTTCGGACAGGACCTGCTGGCGGCAGCCCGCGAGTACATCGTCGCCACCGTGCTGCGGCTGCCGCTCGGCAAGGTGGAGAGTGCCAGCTCCGGGGACCTGGTCACCCGGGTCACCCGAGACGTCGGGACGATGAGCGAAAGCGTCCGGTTCGGTCTGCCGGAGGCGGTGATCGCCAGCGTGACCACCGTCTTGACCTTGGCAGCCATGCTGGTGAACTCGCCGCTGCTGACGGTGCCGATGCTGCTCGCCGCGCCGCTGCTGGTGATCAGCGTCCGCCGCTATCTGGCCCGGGCCCCCAAGGGCTACATCACCGAGGGTGGCACTTACTCCATGATCAACACCACCTTGACCGAGACGGTCGAAGGGGCGCGGACGGTCGAGGCCCTCGGGCTGCAGCGGCGCCGGATCGAACTCGGTGACGACGACATCGCCGTGTCCGCTCAGGCCGAGCGGTACACCATGAGCTTGCGCAACATCCTGTTCGCGTTCATCGGCCTGGCCTACGACAGCCCGCTGGTGCTGGTGATGTTGCTGGGCGGTTGGGGCTACGTCAACGGCTGGGTCACTCTTGGTCAGATCACCGCGGCCACGCTGTACGTGCAGGCGCTGATCGAACCCCTGGATCGGCTGATCCGCAACCTGGACCGGTTGCAGGTCGGGATCGCCTCCACCACCCGTTTGCTGGGTATCGCCGCCGTGCCCCAGGACCGAGAACCCGGCGACGAGCGGCCGCTGGGCGACCTGATCGCCGGCCGGGATCTGCGGTTCGCGTACCGCGAGGGTCACGACGTCCTGCACGGGATCGACCTGGCCCTGCGGCCGGGCGAGCGGCTCGCCATCGTCGGGCCGAGCGGGTCGGGGAAGTCGACCCTCGGCCGGCTGCTGTCCGGCATCAACGCTCCGCGGACCGGCTCGGCCACGGTCGGCGGGGTCGAACTGACGGCGTTGCCGCTGGACGTGCTGCGGACCGAGGTGGCCCTCGTCACCCAGGAGCACCACGTCTTCGTGGGCACCATCCGGGACAACGTGATCCTGGCCCGGGAGGACTCGCCCGACGAGGCCACCATCGCCGCCTTGGAGATGGTCGACGCCTGGGAATGGATCGAGCGGCTGCCACAACGGTTGGACACGCTGATCGGATCGGGCAACTTCCGGCTCACCCCGGCCCAGGCCCAGCAGATCGCCCTGGCGCGGTTGGTGCTCGCCGACCCGCACACCTTGGTGCTGGACGAGGCCACCTCCTTGATCGACCCGCGGACGGCGCGGCACCTGGAGGGTTCGATGGCGGCCGTACTGGACGGCCGGTCGGTGGTGGCCATCGCCCACCGGTTGCACACCGCCCACGACGCCGACCGGATCGCGGTGCTGATCGACGGGCGGATCGTGGAGCTGGGCAGTCACCACGAGTTGGTTGCCGCCGACGGGGAGTACGCCCGGCTCTGGCGGGCCTGGAAGGCGTAGCCGCCGGTCCGGTCCCAGCTGCTCGGGTTAGGTCAATCTGCTCGAGTAGGAACTAGCGCAGACGCGTCGAACCCGAGCAGCTGTGGAGGAGAGGACGCCTGAGTCCTAGGAGAGGCCGTCGGTGGTCAGGATGATCTTGCCGACGCTGTCACCCGACTCCAGTCGGCGATGAGCGGCCGCCGCGTCGCCGAGGGGGAACACGGTCTGCGGGGCCGGTCTGATCACGCCACTGGTCAGCAACGGCCAGACCGTCGCCTCGACCGTGGCGCAGATCTCGCTCTTCTCCGGCACCGGCCGGCCACGGAGATTGGTGGCGATCACGTGGCCCCGTTTCTGCAGCAGCGTCCCCAGGTCGAGGGTGCCCCGGCGGCCGCCCTGCAGGCCGATCACCACCAGTCGGCCGCCGGTAGCGAGGCAGCCGACGTTGGACTCCAGGTATTCGGCCCCCACCACGTCCAAGATCACGTCCACGCCGCCGTCGGCCCACGCGGCCACGACCGCGGGCCAGTCCTCGCGATAGGAGACGGCCAGCTCGGCTCCGATCGAGCGACAGTAGTCGAGCTTGTCCGGGCTACCGGCCGTGGTGACGACCCGGGCGCCGATGGTGCGGCCGTACTGGACGGCGAACGATCCGATGCCGCCGGCGCCGCCGTGGACGAGCAGGCGGTCACCGTCGGTCAGCCCGGCCAGGCTGAGATTGGACACCACCGTGGCGGCCACCTCGATCAAGCCGGCCGCGGTGACGAGGTCGATCCCGTCCGGCACGGGAACCAGTTGGCCCTCGGGAACCGCCACCTTGGTCGCGTACCCGCCGCCGGCCAACAGGGCGACACACGGATCGCCGACCCGCCACCGGCTGACCCCATCGCCCACCTCCGCCACCACCCCCGAGCACTCCAGTCCGAGAAGGTCGCTGGCCCCGGCGGGTGGCGCGTAGTGGCCCCGGCGCTGCAGCAGATCGGCCCGGTTGACCCCCGCCGCCGCGACGTCGACCACGATCTCGTCGACTCCGGGCTCAGGATCGGGCCGCTCCGCCAGACGCAGCACCTCAGGTCCGCCGGGCGAGGTCACGGTGATGGCCAACACCTGATGCAGCTTGTCATATCGGGCTACTGCACGTCGGATAGGATCACCCTGCTCGCGGCCGAACGTGCCAGGCGAGGTCGCATAGTGGACTAGTGCAGGCGCCTTGAAAGCGCCCGAGCGGCTCAAACCGTTCCGTGGGTTCGAATCCCACCCTCGCCGCGCGAGCCACTGCCACACCCAATGGGCCAGATCGAGGAAGGCGTCCATGAGCAACCCGGCCTTTCGACCGGAAGATCGACAGCGTTTCGCTTTGCGGGTGCAGACCCCGGTCCGGGCGTACGCGGTGGCCTCGGTCTGCTCGCTGGCCGGCGCCTTGTTGATCGTGAACTGGCTGGTGCAGGGCTGGCCCACCCTGGTCGGCGTGCTGGCCATTGCGTTGCTGGGGTTCGGCATCGCGCTGAACGTGGCGGCGCTGGTCCTCAAGCACCGCTACCAGACCACGATCATGATCGAGCGCGACACGGTGACCTTGATCAACGGTCGGCGGCGGCGGGTCCTCAACTGGACCGAGGTGGCCGAGGTGACCCTGGAGGGACCACGGCTGATCTTCAAGTTCAAGGGGGACGGGCAGCGTCAGGTCGTCCTGTTCGTCCCCCGGCAGACCGATCGGGGGCTGTTCGACGATCTCGTGGAGGCGATGCAACGCCGGCTGGACGCCAGTCGGGGCTACCGGCCCTGAACGAGAAGAACTGAACGACGCGGCCGGCGGAGTCAGTTCGGGCGGGTCGCGTTCCGAGCCGCGACCGGGTCGAAGGCACAGGTGTCGTCGAGCCCGTCACTCTTGGGGTTCGCGGGCGACGGCGACTTCTTCTTGGAGCTCTTCGACGGTGACGGAGACGGCTCGGGTGGGGCATTCGCCTCCCGGGTGTCCTTCAGAGCCTGTCTGACCAGTTTGCGCATGGCCGGGAAATCGGGATCGAAGCTGCGGAAGTTCGCGACCCCCTGCTGGAACAGCACGCTGCGGGTCTGTCCCTTCTGCACCCGCAGGCTCAGGTTCACCAGCAACGGCAGCACTTCCTGCGGGATGTCGGTGATCACGATCTGCTTGCCGGCCTTGGCGATCCGCTCGTAGCGGGCCAGCATGTTGGCCGGGTTGGCCTGCTCGATGATGGCGTTGATCACGCAGCGTTGCCGGCCCATCCGGGCGAAATCATCGCTCCCGTATCGGCCCCGGGCGAACCACAAGGCCTTGCGGCCGTCGAGCTTCTGATTCGGTCCCGGTTCGATGTATTCCGACGGCGGGACGTTCCGGTTCTCTTCGCTGACCCCGCCGATCGGTACGTAGCTGTTGACGTTGACGGTGATCCCGCCGAGAGCGTCGACCAGGGTCTGGAAGCCCCGCAGGTTGATCAGGACGTAGTAGTCGACCTTGAGCCCCAACGCCTCGCCGACCGACAGTTTCAGGGCGTCGGCTCCGAGATTGTCGGTGGGTCCGAGGATGTCCTTCGGCACGTTGGACGGCACGTTCTCGTACATCGAGTTCAGGAAGTACTCGGCGTCCTGACTGTCACCGTCGTAGTAGCCGTTGGGGTAGTAGCGGTTCAACGGGGTGTTCTTCGGGAACGGCATCCTGGCGGTGTTGCGCGGAAGGCTGAACAAGGTGGTGTTGCCGGTCTTGGTGTCGATGCTGGCCAGGATGATCGTGTCGGTCCGGGTGCCCACGCGGCCCCGGCCGGCGTCGCCGCCGAGCAGCAGGATGTTGAGCCGCGGCTTCGTCTCCCACGGGTCGGGCTGTGGCAGGCCATTGGGCTGCCGAGGGTTCACCTCGAGGTTCGGTCGAGTGGCGGACTTGGTCTGGGTCTCGCTCTTGAACACCCCGTCGACCAGGCTGGCCTGGTCGTAGCTGTAACGGGCCGCCACGGCCATGGGTGCCGCGACGGCGAAGGCCAACAGCCCGACCAACGCGCCCCCGAGCACCCGTTGGCTACGGGTCGTCCGGCCGCGCAGACTCAGGTGACTGACGACCACGACCACGACCCAGATCAGCGCCAGAACGATCAGGACCGCACTCAACGTGGTCAGCGCGGCGGGTCGGACGGCCACCGAGGCGACCCCCGCCGGATCGGTGACGGCCCAGATCGCGAGGCTCACCAGCCCGGTCACGAACAGACCGAGGATCACGCCGCCGATGATCCGGCGGCGTGCGGCGATGAGACCCAGGCCCGGCGCGACGGTGCCCGCGACGGTGAAGATGACCGTGCGGCGGAACGAGCGGTGGTCGGGTGGGTCGGTCATCGAGCGCCGCGGCTTGGGCTGGGGACGATTCCAGCTCCACGGTGCGCGGGGCGATGTCAAGTGAACACTCCAGTGAGATGGGAAGAAACCGGGACTACTGTACGTGTTGACGGATCCCGCGATCCATTCGTTCCCTAACCAGTGCCGGCAGACCCGGAGTTCGGCTTTGCTCGGTCCCGGCCTGATCGGTAGGGTTGTCCGTCGGTCCTCCTCGGCGGGCCGGTTCACTTGGAGGCGTCGCCTAGTCCGGTCTATGGCGCCCGCCTGCTAAGCGGGTTGAGGTCACAACCCTCTCGCGGGTTCAAATCCCGCCGCCTCCGCTCTCTGCCCCGGGCCGTCCTTCCGGCCTCGGCCGCATCAGCTCGAGAAGGGCAAGATCAGATAGATCCCGAGAAGGACGAGCAGCCCGGCGCAACCCAGCAAGGCGATGCCGGCCGTCCGGCTCGCGAGTCCACTGCTGTGCCCGTTGCTCGTCCGCACCGTGCTCGCGGAGACGAGCCGGATACCACTGGCCAGCAGCAGCATGAACAAGACCGTGGCCACGACGGAGGTGACGGCGACGATGCCGAGCGCGGCCCAGTCGATCTTCACCGGGCCGCGCCCTTGGTCTTCGCCGGGATCCTCGGCTCGTCCTTCGCCGTCGGATCGTCCTCCGCCGGTCGCTCGTCGCTCGAGAGCGGGTCCTGCTCGTACGCGCTCGGCGCCGCGGCGGCCAGCACCATGACCTCGTGGCTGTCGGTGACGTTGATGCGGTTCACCTGATGGCGTCGCGACAACCGCCAGATGATCAGGCAGGCTACGCCCAACAGGACCAGCAGGGCGACCACGCCGACCACACCGTGATCGGCGAGGAGGGCAGCCAGGGCTCCGACCACACCTGCGCCCGGCAAGGTGAGCATCCAGGCGAACAACATCTTGCGGGCCACACGCCAGCGCACCTCGGCCCCCCGACGGCCGACCCCCGAGCCGAGAATGGCTCCGGTGCAGACGTGGGTCGTGGAGAGCCCGAACCCGACGTGGGCCGACGCGAGAATGGTCGCCGACGCGGCCGCGCCGCCCGCCGCGCCCTGCGGGGTCTCGATCTCGACGATCCCCTTGCCCATGGTTCGCATGATCCGCCAGCCGCCCGAATAGGTGCCGAGTCCGATGGCCAGGCCGGCGGTCAGCACCACCCACCAGTACGGGCCCGAGCCGGGGGCCTGCAGGCCGGCCGAGATCAACACCAGGGTGATGACGCCCATGGTCTTCTGCCCGTCGGAGGTGCCATGGGCGAGGGCCACCAGCGACGCCGTGAACGCCTGCCCATACTTGAATCCGGATTCGCTCGGGCCCCGCGGCGCCTTCCGGGTGATCCGGTAGGCGAGCTTGGTGGCCAAGCCGGCGGCGATGCCGGCCACCAACGGGGCGACGATGGCCGGGAGAAGGACTTTGGACACGATCACGGAGTAATTGACCGACGCGAGTCCAGCGCCGACGATGACGGCGCCGATGAGGCCGCCGAACAGGGCGTGGGAGGAGCTCGACGGCAACCCGAGCAACCAGGTGAACAGGTTCCAGACGATGGCGCCGACCAGACCGGCCAAGATGATCGGGGCGGTGATGAGAGCGTCGTCGAAGAACCCGCCGGAGATGGTCCGGGCCACCTCGGTGGAGAGGCAGGCGCCGACGACATTCAGCACCGCGGCCAGGATCACGGCGGTCCGCGGTTTGAGGGCGCCCGTGGCGATCGGACCGGCCATGGCGTTGGCGCTGTCGTGGAAGCCGTTCGTGAAGTCGAAGATCAGCGCGACCGCGATCACGATGACCACCACGAACAGCACTGTCGTCACGAGGGACCCTATCTTGAACGGGTGGGCCGAGCGCCGATGAATACTTGGTTGACGGTTCGACGCTCCCAGGCAAACGCCAGTTGAACAATAGGTCACTCGACACGGTTGTCAATCGCCCCCCGCAATATCTGCGGGGCCAGTTTGCGACTCGAGCGACGCGAGACCTGGCCCGTCGCGTCTGTTTAGCTTGAGCATGGCCGAGATCATGGTCACGGTGTTGGGCGGCGGGATCGGGGGACTGGTCGCGGCGGTCACCGCGGCAGAACGCGGAGCGGATGTCATCCTGCACGAGGCTCATCACGCCCTCGGTGGGCGGTGGCGGACCACCGATCCGCCGTACGCGGCGCACGAGGGACCCCACGTCGTCTACTCAGACGGGGTGTTGTCGGCTTGGCTGAAGCAGCGGGGACTGCTGGGCCAGGTGGCCAAGGTGCCGCTGGGTGCGCTCCGCCGATTCTCCTTCCACTACCGAGGCCGGCTGCGTACGGGGCCGCCCCGGCCGATGCTGCGGGCGTTGATCAGCCGGGCTCGTGCTCCGGTCGATCGGTCGTACCGGGATTGGGCGACCGAACGGTTCGGGGCCGAAGCCGCGGGGGTGTCGGCCGCGGCCGCCGGCGTGGGGGTGTTCCATTTCGATCCGGGTGAGTTGTCGGCGGCATTCGTGTACGAGCGATTCCGACGGGTCTTCTCGCTACCGCCGGCCGCGAGCTACCGGATCGGCGGTGGCGGCGCGATGATCAACGACCTCGCCGCGCATGCCCGCCGGCTGGGCGTACGGATCGAGTTGGGTTCGCGGATCGCCGACCCCGACGACGTGCGGGAGGGACCGGTGATCGTGGCCACGGAACTGGAGTCGGCGCAGCGGCTGCTGAATGACCCGGCGCTGGACTGGCCGTCGGGGCGAACCGCCCTGCTCGACCTGGGTCTGGTCGCGGACCGGCGGGACGTTTTCGTGATCAGTGATCTGGACCACGCCGGCTGGGCCGAGATGTTCTCGGTGCCCGACCCCAGCCTCGCTCCCGAAGGGGCGTCACTGATGCAGATGCAGATGCCGCTGAAACCGGACGAAGCCAAGGCGGACGGGGTGGCCCGGCTGGAGTCGCTCGCCGATCTCGGGTTGCCGGGCTGGCGCGACCGGGTGCGGTTCCGCCGGGAGGGGATCGCCAACGGCCGTACGGGTGCGGTGGACCCGCCCGGTGCCAGCTGGCGGGACCGGCCCGCGATCGAGCGCGGCGACGATGTCTATCTGGTCGGCGATCGGGTGGCGGCGCCTGGCCTGCTGAGCGAGGTCAGCGTGAACAGCGCCGTGACCGCCGCCGAGCTCGCCGTGCCGAACTGACCGGGCCCGATGCGAACTCGCTCGGGTCAGACCCGCTGAGCGGCCGGTTTCTTGGTCGGAAGGGGACGGGCCGCCCAGAGCCCGCGCCCGACGGCCTTGCGCTCGGGAAGAGGTGAGGGCTTCTGGATGTGCTCGATGCCACCGACTCGATTCGCCCACCAGATCAAGGGCTCCCGGGCGAAGACGACCAGCTTCGAGTACTGCTTGGGTTTCCGGAAGACTCCGACCGAATCGCCCCAGTATGCGTTCCTCGCGTCGATCCCCGAATAGTTCAGCCGCCGCGTGCCCGCGACCCGCGGGGGCAGATCGGTGTGCATCTCGAGCAGCCTCATCCGGCCGAAAGCCGCCAGGGCCCGCATCGAGTCCGGGTAGTAGCGCCACAGATCCATCGTCGCGTGCTCGTGGCCGCGCGAGGGAGCCGTGATGAAGATCAGCCCGCCGGGCTTCAGGATCCTGATCATCTCCAGGAAGGACACCCAGAAGAAAGGGATGTGCTCGAACGTCTGACCCGAAATGATCAGGTCGACACTGTTGGACTTCAGCGGGATGCGATAGGGCTTCTTCATCACGACGTCCACGCCAGGTCCGGCGAGGATGTCGACCCCGGTGAACGAGCAGTCATATCTGGCGAAGAGGTCGGTGTGGGTGCCCTCGGGGTTGGTCGCCGATCGGGAGCCGAAGTCCACCACCTCGTAGTGCCGCCGTCGACGCAGATAGGTCTCGATGCACAGCTGCATGTGGGCGCGGCCGGATGCGTGCATGTCGTCTCATCTCTGGCGGTGGCGGGTGGGCCAGCGTATCGCCGCGGTGTCTCACCCGGCCAAAGGGCGCGCCTCGGGCTCGAGGCTCCGTGGTGATTGGGTGCCCATCGCGCGTCCCGCTACACTGGCCTGTCGTTGACCAGGCTCGTTCGGCCCGGCTCGACGGGCACCCGTAGCTCAACGGATAGAGCATCTGACTACGGATCAGAAGGTTGGGAGTTCGAATCTCTCCGGGTGCGCCATTGTTCCCCTGCTGGTTACGCCATCTGTGGGTGCCGAATCGACCGCTTGGCAGCAACGTTGACAGCAACGCGACGTTGAAGTTCCGGACCCGGCTGGCCGTCCTGGGACGCCGAGCGGCACTCGGTCGGTGCAGACGGGTCGCCTACTCAGCCGACCCCGGTTCCGGAGGCCGTCCGAATTCAGAACCTGCATGCGGGCACCGGGTGCCAGGCCGTTGCTGTGTCACATACTGCGCTCAACCACCGGGTTACCAGAATGGGCCAGGGCTCCGCGTCACACGGAGCCGGTGCCGGCACGCGGAGGTTGGGATGGCCCAGACCCGACCGTCCGGATCGGTGACCGAGGTGGCCGGATCGGTGCCCATTCAATAGGTGCTGGCCGCTGCTCGGGATCTCGTTCGTCGTCGGTGAACCGTAGGTGATGTCGCTGGTGCAGCGTGAGCTAGGAAGGGCCGCTCGTGCCCACGACTACGCCTTCGCATCGATGCGGGTGGTCGAGGCGCGGGTGATGGAGGCCATGCCGCAGGCGTCATCGAGCAGGCGATGACCACCTTGGAGCATGGACTCTGGTTGCGTCGGCAGAACCCCGGCCTGAGCCCATGGCCCACGATCCACCACTTGCTGGCAATGGGACGGGTGACCGCACGAGCCGGTGAACTCCTCCGCGCGGACCAGATGCTCGACGAGGCAAGCCAGGTGATGTCGCGCTTCCCCGACGGCATGGACGCAGTGCGGGCCCGATTGGCAGCCGGGCGTGCGGCCCTCCACAATCGCCAGGCCTTCAGTTCGAAGTCGCTCGGCTCACTGACCGCGAATCCGACATCCTCCGGCTGCTGCAAGGTCCGCTGAGCCCGGCTGAAATCGCTTCCGCGCTCTATCTGTCCACGAATACGGTCAAGTCCCACACCCAGGCATCCACCGCATGCTGGGCACCCGATCCCGATCCGAGGCGGTACGCATCTGGCGCGTCCGGGCCCTGATCTGACTTCTGCGGCATCGTCGGGCATACCCTGGCCTCGACTTCGGCGTGCCACAAGCAGTCGGGCGAATTCTGGCGGACCTCACCGTCCTAAGCCGTCTGACGAATGGCCCGGCCGGCCGCCGGGTGGGGTTGCTTGACGTGCAGGCTTCGCCGTGGCTGGCTTGCCAAATGACCCCGGACAGAAGCGTCAGTTCGACTCCCTCAGAACGTGGACGCGATCCGCTTGGGATGGTCAACGGTGAAGGCATCATCACGGGAACCGTCGTGTCAGCTGCGGCCATCGCAGCATCGGCCGGGCACCTAACCGAGGACTCGCGGCTCATCCTCGCCATTCTCGGATCCGTCTTCATCTACTGGTTGGCGCACGTCCATGCCCGGACACTGGGTGAATCCGTCGTACATCGTGCCCACCCGGTAGGCGCACTACGCGAAGCGCTCGCCGAGACGTGGCCCATCCTGGTAGCGGCCCTTGTGCCTGTCGGGATCTTGCTGGTCGCCGAGGTGGTCGGTGTAAACATCCGTGCGGCCGCCTGGATGGCTGTGATCGCCAGCACCGTGTTGTTGACCGTCTACAGCTTCCTGGCGGGTCGACGCGGCGGACTTGGCCTCGGCGGCAGCCTCCTTAGCGCCTGCGTCGGTGCGGCGATCGGAACCTTGATCATCGTGATGAAGGCTGGCATGCACTGACATCTGTCGTGCCGGGGTGGCCGAGGTGCAGTCCCTTGATCAACTTGGGTTCCGTTTCGTTCTCCAACGGTGTGGAGGGCTCGCTTCTGCACCTCACCCGCATGGGTATGGTGACCAGGCCGGATCGCTGAACCTTCGCTGGAAAGAGCCGATCGGATCGCTTCGTTCGAACGGCAGGCGACGAGGAGACTTCGAGATGAGCAACGAGCACCAGGAGATTCGGCCCCATCGACTGCGTCGCGGCTGAGTTCCCGCCGCGTCAGGCACCGGCGAGCTTCAGCATCGAGCAGGTCATGGCCAAGCTGAAGAGCGGCATACCCAGCGCCTGACCGGCATGGAACGCTCCTCTCGGCGGCCAGGTGAGGCACCGCCACGTCGTAGCCGTTGGTCGGTCGGTCCCCAGGAGGATGGTGCTGGTGGACCTTCAGCAAGGCCTCGTCGACCTCGTCATCGTCAGCCTCATCGCCGCGCTCACCCCTCTCGTGGCGGCTCTGCCGTCCCGGCTCCGGATGCCGCAGGTGGTGATCCGCATCCTGGCCGGCATCGTGGTGGGGCCGCAGGTGCTCCGCTGAGCCGAGCCCGATGCGATCTTGCTGATCTCGAGCCTGGGACCTGAATTGCTGTTCCTCCTTGCGGGGTACAAACTGGAACTCGCCCTTTCCGCGAGCGTGCCGGACGTCTCGTCATCACGTCCTGGTGGTGACTTCCGCCGTCCCGATCGGTGTGACCGCTACTACAACTCGCTCCACATCTGGTCGGCTACATGATGCCGCCAAGCGCTGTGAGGTCGGCCGCCACCCTCCGAGGGCTGATGCCGACATGCATGACCTTTGCGGCGTCCGAGGGGAGGATCGGGGGGCGCCGGAACGGTTGGGTGATTGGAAGGACCACCGGAACCATGGAGACACTCAGGCACGAGCGTTTCCAGTCGGCTGGTCAGGCTCGTCCACTCCCTCGTCGGGCAGCAGGCCCTTCTGGTGGAGCACGTACAGCAGGATGAAGGCCGGCACGATCAGGACAACGGCCAGACCAGTCGCGACGAGCACCGCGGTGATCGTCCCGGTCGGCGCCGCGGCCGCTGCCACGGTCAGCGATTCGGGCAGCACGTAATCCCACTGGGCGACGCCCCAGGCCAGCACCAGCGCGCCCGCCGCCGTCAATGCGGCCAGCCGGCTCCCTCGACGTGGTCGGTTTCGAAGCAACAGGAGCGCGGCGAGGCCGGCCATCGCGGAGACAACGACCAAGGGCAGGGCTCGAGAGGTGAGTCCTTCGAAGAGGTAGCTGGCGTCGCTGCGCACGACGAGCAGACCGATCAGCGCGATGACTCCCGCGACGGCCCCGGCCGTCACGGCGCGGATGCGGAAGTAGCCCACCATCGCCTGGTCGGGGAGCCGACGGGCGTCCCAGCTGAGCAGAACCGCGGCGACGTACGCCGTGACGGACACGGCGAGCAGACCCGCGATGATCGAGGTCGGGTTGATCCAACTCGCTACGGGTCGCCGGCCCGTCCGCCGGCCGGCACCCGGCCGGATGCGATGCCGCCCGCGACGGCGCCGAAGCAATAGGGCACGAGGATCGACGAGACGGCGAAGGCGGCCCCGAATGCGCGGCGGGCCCGCTGCCGGAAAATGGCCTTGCGGAACGCAAAGCTGGCGCCGCGGACGACGACACCGAGCGCGGCCAGCGTGAGCGGCACGAACAGAGTCAAGGTGATCGACGCGTAGGCCTCAGGGAAGCATGTCCACAGGACCACGAAGGAGAAGATCAGCCAGACGTGGTTCGCTTCCCAGACAGGGCCGATCGAGTGGTCGATGACCTCGCGCGGCCGTTCTCCCCGTTTCGTGCCGCCCGCCGTCAGGTCCCAGAAGCCGGCACCGAAATCAGCGCCCCCGAAGATCGCGTACAGGGTCACTGCGGTGAACAAGATGATGGCGGCGGCGGTGCTCATCTCTGAGCTCCTAGGTCTTTTCCGACGGGTTCGGACGGCCCGTACGGGGCGTCGGATTCCTCGAACCGCTGCGCCTGCCCGGTAGCGCCGACTCATCCCGCGCAGAACCAAGATGGTGGTGATGCCGAGGCCGAGATAGAGGATCGCGACGGCGATGAAGGTTATCCAGACCCCGGTATTGGTGGTGGCCGCGTCTTCGACCTTCATCTTGTTGTACACGATCCACGGTTGACGGCCGACCTCGCTCACGATCCAGCCCGCTTCCATCGTCGAGCACGGCGAGTACGCCCGAGACGGCGGCGATGCGGAGGAACCACCGGCTCTTGGGCATGTCTCGTCGGAAGATCCACGACGCCCAGTACCAAAGGGTCAGCAGGAACAGCAAGGTGCCGAGACCGACCATGACGTCCCACGCGAGATGGACGACGTTCACCTGGCGGTTGGTCGGCCGCTGATCGGCGGGCACGGAGTCGAGGCCCTGGACGACGGTGGCGCGTCCGGTGCTCGGGTCGGACAACCACGACGCCAGACCCGGAATGGGAATGCCGCCAGTCACCTCACCGTCGTCGTTGAGATGACCGAGCAGAGTCTCGGGCACATCGCTGCTGGTGGTCGGCACGAGTTCGATGGCGGCGAACTTGACCGGCTGATTGGCATAGACCCACCGAGCCAGGCCGTCGCCGACCCCCATCTGCACGGGGGTGGCGATGGCCGCCACCGTGAAGCCGATGAGAAAGCCAAGTCGGTGGTAGCGGTCCCGTCGTCCCCGCAGCATCGCCGTCGCGTAGACCGAGGCCACCAGAAAGCCGCCGACCACGTAGGCCGCGATCACCATGTGCGCCGCCATGAGCGGCATCGCGTCGTTGAAGATGACGCCGACCGGATCGACGGCCACGATGTTGCCAGCGCTGTCCAGCGTCACTCCCTCCGGTGAGTTCATCCACGCGTTGGCGGCCACCACCGAGACGCTCCCGAAGATCCCGGCGACGGCGATCGGCACGCCGGTCCAGAAGTGTGGCCACGGTTTGAGCCGCCGCCAGCCGAAGATGTAGATCGAGATGAAGACGGCCTCGACGAAGAAGAACAGACCCTCGAAGGCGAACGGCACGCCGAACGCCTCGCCCCATCGCCCCATGAACTGCGGCCACAGCAGGCCGAACTCGAACGAGAGAACCGTTCCCGTCACCGCACCCACCGCGAACGTCACCGCCATGTACTTCGACCAGCGCTGCGCGAGCCGCAGGGCGTCCGCGTCACCCTTCCGGATCCCTCGGTAGTTCGCGATCAGCGCCATCACGGCCCAGGACACTCCGAGCGGGACCAGGATGATGTGGAAGGCGAGGGTGAAGGCCATCTGCGCCCGCGCCCAGGGAACCGGGTCCACCTCCATCAGCACGGGTCCCAGCACGTCAGCAACCAGAGTCATGCCCGAGCCTCTCAGCCGAGGCGCTCAGTCGAGATGATCGCCGACGCGCAGGGCGTTGGCGATGGCGGTCAGCGAAGGATTCACCGCGCCGATGCTGGGAAAGAAGCTGGTGTCGACGACGTAGAGGTTGTCCAGATCGTGCGCCTGGCAATTCGCATCGAGAGCACTGCTGGTGGGGTCGCTGCCGAAACGCACGGTGCCCGCCTGGTGCGCGGTGGCGCCGATCGGCATGCTCTTGTGCAGGTACAAGCTCCGGTCCAGAAGATGGTGCGGATGCATGCCCAGCTTGCTGAGCATCCCGTCCAGCTTGTGGCGGAGGCGCTTCACCCCCTCGACGTTGTTCTTGTCGTCGATACTGAGGTGAATGGCGCCTTCCGCGTCGAGCGTGACCCGGTTGTCGGGATCCGGGAGATCCTCCCCGCACAGCCAGAAGTCCACCGCATGGTGCGCCAGCACCTCGAACGGCAGGTCCGGAGAGAGTCGACCGGCCCAGCGCGGCGCCTGCGCGCGGATCTGCTCGTCGTCGGATTTGCCCGAGCATCTGGATGCCGCCGAGCGGGTAATTCCAGTCGTCGGCACCCAGGTACCAGTCGTTCATCGCCAGGGTCTTTTGGAATCGGGTCGGATTCGGCTCGAGCGAGACGGCCATCAGAGCCAGATTGTTGTGCCGCATGTAGTGCCGACCGACCACCCCGGAACTGTTCGCCAGTCCGTCGGGGTGCCTATCTCCGCGCGATCGCAACAGCAGGGCGGCTGAGTTCACGGCGCCGCAGGCGACGACGACGATGTCGCCCGTGAAGGTCGTGACGGACCCGTCCTCCAGCGCGTGACACGACGCCCGTGATGCTGCGTCCGGCACCGTCGGTTTCCAGACGCTGCACGTTGGCCCCGGTGATCAACGTGACGTTGTCTTGCGACGCCGCCGGGTCCACACAGATGACTTGAGCGTCGGACTTTGCGTCCAGCAGGCAGGGAAACCCGTCCACCCGGTCGCAGCGGATGCAGGCGCTGCCTCGGGCCGCTCGCCCGGGCTCGGCCTCGGAGAGGTTGACCCCGATGGGCAGATGGAAGGGGTGCAGCCCGAGCTTCTCCAGGTCGTCGCTGAGCTGCTGGATCCGTGGTTCGTGGGAAACCGGCGGATGAGCGTATTGCGCGCTGGCCGAGCCCTCCGTCGGGTCCTCACCGTGCCGGCCGTGCACCAAGTAGAGCTGTTCTGCCTGGGTGTAGTAGGGCTCCAGATCGCCGTAGTCGATCGGCCAGGCCGGTGAAATCCCACCATGATGGCGAAGCTCGCCGAAGTCCTCGGGTCGAAGCCGGAACAGCGCCGCTCCGTAGAACTTCGTGTTCCCTCCGACGAAGTAGTTCACTTCGGGCTGGAACTCGCGACCGTGCCTGTCGTACCACTGCTCTGGGGCGAGATACTTGCCGCGGACGAACACCGCCTGGCTGCTCCAGTTGTCACGTTCTCGTGGCAGGTAAGAACCCCGCTCCAGCCACAGCACCTTCACACCCCGCGTGGCTAGCCGGTGCCCGAGCGTCCCGCCTCCGGCACCGGTCCCGATGATGACGACGTCGTAGTGCTGGTCATCTGGCATGACCGGACCCTCCTGACACGGAAATCCTCAGGTCTGTCGATCTGACCGAGATTTCGACTATGCGCCAGCCGCGACGGTGACGTCATCATCCACGACGGGTGAGGACGCCGGTCACCGTCGGTGGTTCGCTGGCAGTCAAGGCCTGGACTGGCTTCGCTGCTCAGCCGCAGGGATCCGGGCCGGCGCGATGGAGAATGCCGAGGAGGCAGCCATGACGGCCACGATCGAGACCACAGCTACGGCTGAGCAGAGCCAGTCGGGGACCAACTCTCAGCACGCTGCCGACGTATTCGTGGTCTTCGGCATTACGGGTGACCTGGCCAAAGTGATGACGTTTCGATCGTTGTACCGGCTCGAACGGCGGGGTCTGCTGCAATGCCCGATCGTCGGAGTCGCCTTCGACGATTGGACCGTCGACCAGCTGATCCAGCGTGCCCGGGAGTCGATCGAGGGGACGGGTGAGTCGATCGAGGAGGCTGTCTTCGACCGCCTGGCGGCGCGACTGGCCTATGTACACGGGGACTTCGGTGAGGCCGCGACCTACGCGCGGGTCGCCGACGCGATCAAGGGTGCGCAGAGTCCGGTGTTCTACCTGGAGATCCCGCCGTTCCTGTTCGGCCGCGTGGTCGCGGGGCTGTCCGGAGCCGGTCTGACGGCCAACGGTCGGGTCGTGGTCGAGAAGCCGTTCGGACACGACCAGGCCTCCGCCCGTGCTCTGGCTCAGGAGCTGCATCGCAACATCGAAGAGTCCCAGCTCTACCGGATCGATCACTACCTCGGAAAGATGGGCTTGGAGGAGATCCTCTATCTGCGCTTCGCCAACACGATGTTCGAGCCGATCTGGAACCGCAGCTACCTCGACTGCGTCCAGATCACGATGGCCGAGGACTTCGGCGTCGAGGACCGGGGTCATTTCTACGATCCCGTGGGCGCGCTGCGCGACGTGGTGGTCAACCACCTGATGCAGGTCGTGTCCGCGGCGGCGATGGAGCCGCCGTCCGGCGGTGACCCGCAGACGATCAAGGACGCCCAGGTCGCGCTGTTCCGCTCGGTCGCCACGGCCCAGCCTGCCCACTATGTCCGCGGCCAGTACGACGGCTACCGCGACATCAACGGCGTGGCCGGCGGACTCGACCACCGAGACGTACGCGGCCCTCCGGCTCGACATCGACAACTGGCGGTGGTCGGGGGTGCCCTTCTTCATCCGCACCGGCAAGCGACTCCCGGTCACCCAGACCGAACTCCGGCTCGTCTTCAAGCAGCCGCCGCGACTGAGCTTCGGCCTGTGGGGCGACCGCGCCCCGGAGCCGGACCAGCTCGTGATCAAACTCGACCCGTCGACCGGGATTCGGCTGCAGGTCGAAGCCAAGCGGGCCGACGCCGTCCGTCCCGAGCCCATCCAGCTCGACATGGAGTTCGCCGACGAAGGCGGCGAAGGAGCCACCCCGTACGAGGTCCTGCTGCATGCCGCGATGGCCGGCCAGAGCACGCGGTTCAAGCGGCAGGACGGCGTCGAGGAGACCTGGCGGATCATGCAGCCCCTGCTGGACGCACCACCGCCGGTACACAGCTACGCTCCCGGGATCCTGGGGGCCGCCGGCGGCCGACGACCTGACGGCCGGGGTGGGCGGCTGGCACGGTCCGTGGGTGGTGTCATGAGCGCCGCGGGAGCGCGGAAGTCGACCGAACAGAGCGCGGCAGCGCCGTCCCCGTTTCCCCCGATCGCGGACTACGCCTTCCTCTCCGACTGTCACACCGGCGCCCTGGTCGCGCCCGACGGCGCGATCGACTGGCTCTGCATCCCCCGCTTCGACGCGCCCAGCGTGTTCGGCACCCTGCTCGACCGCCAGGCGGGCTACTTCCGGCTCGGGCCGTTCGGCATCAACCACCCGACCGCACGGGTGTATGAGCCCGGGCACGAACATCCTCCTGACCACCTGGAAGACGCCGACGGGATGGGTCGAAGTCCGCGACGCCCTTGCCATGGGCCCGCGGCAGGGCGAGGACACGGTCACCCCGCACACCCGCCCGCCCGCCGACGACGGCGCCGACCACTTACTGGTACGCACCGTCCGTTGCCTGGAGGGCAGCGTCGAGGTCGACCTGGTCTGCGAACCGGCGTTCGACTACGGCCGAACGCCGGCGGAGTGGACGCTGGTCGATGGAAGTCGGCACACCGCCGACGCCAGCGGCGCGGGACAGACCTTCAGGCTGCGCACCGATCTCAGCCTCGGCGTGGAGGGCAACCGGGTCCGGGCCCGGCACGTTCTCTCGGCCGGGGAGGAGTGCTACTGCGCGCTGTCGTGGGACCGAAGCGCTGTCCGCACCGGAGGACGTCGCCGAGGCCACCCGTCGCCTCGATGCCACGACCCGGTTCTGGAGAACCTGGCTGGGACGGGCCCGGATGCCTGACCACCGCTGGCGTGACCCGCTCCAGCGCTCGGCGCTGGTGATCAAGGGCCTCACCTACATGCCGACCGGGGCCACCGTCGCCGCGCTCACCACATCGTTGCCGGAGACGCCGGGCGGCGAACGCAACTGGGACTACCGCTACACCTGGATGCGGGACGCCACCTTCACCCTGCAGGCCCTGCACTACCTGAACCTGGACTGGGAGGCCGACGAGTTCATCCAGTTCGTCGCCGACCTGGAGCCGAACTCCGACGGTGCGTTGCAGATCATGTACGGGATCGACGGTCGACGCGACCTGACCGAGTCCACCCGGGACGACCTGTCCGGGTACGCGGGTGCCCGGCCGGTCAGGATCGGCAACGGAGCGTTCGACCAACGCCAGAACGACGTCTTCGGCGCCGTGCTGGACTCGATCTTGCTGCACATCGCGACGCAGCGATCGGCTGCCGCGGCGGCTCTGGCCGATCGTCCAGTCGCAGGCCGAGTGCGCCACCGCGGTCTGGCGCGAACCCGACCAGGGCATCTGGGAGGCCCGGGGCAAGCCGCAGCATTACGTGTCGTCCAAGCTGATGGGCTGGGTCGCCCTCGACCGCGCCTCCAGACTGGCCGAGATCCGCGGCGACACCGATCTGACGGCGACCTGGCGAACCACCGCGGAGGAGATCAAGGCCGACATCCTCGCTCATGGCGTCGACGAGCGAGGCGTGCTACGTCAGCACTACGACACCGACGCGCTGGATGCGTCCACCCTACTGGCGGCCATCTTCGGGTTCTTGCCCCCCGACGACAAGCGGCTTCGCGCCAGCGTGCTCGCGATCGAGGAGGAGCTGACCGAGAACGGTTTTGTGCTGCGCTACCGCACGGGTGAGACCGACGACGGGCTGTCCGGTAAGGAAGGCACCTTCCTGATCTGCTCGTTCTGGCTGGTGTCCGCGCTCGCGATCATCGGCGAGGAGCAGCCAGCCCGTGACCTGATGGAACGGCTGCTGCGGGTCGCCTCGCCACTCGGGTTGTTCGCCGAGGAGTTCGACGTCGACACCGGCCGTCACCTCGGGAACTTCCCGCAGGCGTTCTCCCATCTCGCGCTGATCGAGGCGGCGGGACGGATCATCGCCTACGAGCGGCTGGCCGAGTTCACTTGAGCATCGAGCAGCGTTCGGATCGACGTGATCAACGCTCAGACCGTTCCGGTGACCGATGACCGCGAGCACGCAGACCCGGCCACTCAGCGTCGAGGAGCGCTCCGAGCTCGGTGAACAAGCGCGTACAGCGCGTACCTCTTCGCTCGCACGCGGACTGGCACCCTCCCGATGCGCGTCCCGATCCGGTCGATCTGCTGATCCAGCAGAACGCGACCCGGGAGGCTGATCTTGTTCCGGTCCGTCATGGCCGGATGATGGTGTCGCCGTTCACCTTCTACCGAGGCTCAGCGCGGATCATGGCCACTGATTTGGCTAGCGCGCCGACCGCGAACCTGGAGGTTCAGCTCTGCGGCGATGCGCACCTGTCCAACTTCGGTGGATTCGCGTCTCCGGAGCGCCAGCTGATATTCGGGCTGAACGACTTCGACGAGACCTTGCCCGGGCCGTTCGAGTACGACGTGAAGCGGATGTCGGCCAGTTTCGCCATCGCGGCCGGCCATAACGGGTTCACGCCCGACGACGTCACGTGCGATGGCTTCCGAGTCCGCGAGGGCCTACCGAGAGGCGATGCGGGAGTTCGCCGAGATGCGCACGTTGGACGTTTGGTACGCCAACATGTCCGAAGCGAAGATCAACGAGAAGATCGACGAGCTGATCGGAGCCGTCGCGGGCAAGTCGGTCAAGGCCAAGAACGGAAAGAAACACGGACGTCGCTCGCAGGCGGCCGAGGAGGCCGATGTCGCGCGGGCCGCGAAGACAGCCCGCAAGGCCATGCGCAAGGGGCGGACCCGCGACAGCCAGCAGGTACTTCCTCGTCTGGCCTCGCTGGTCGGCGGGAAACATCGCATCGTCAGCCGTCCGCCGGTCCTCGTGCCGCTGCGCGATCTCGCGCACACCTACGGCATGAACCCGGATCAGGCCCTCGAGGAGGTCGACAACCAGTTTCGTGCCTACACCGAAACCCTCAACGACAACCGGCGGCTACTACTGGGAAGGTTCAGCATCACAGACGTCGCTCGAAAGGTGGTCGGCGTCGGCAGCGTCGGCACTCGGGCATGGATCGTGCTGCTGGAAGGTCGCGACAGCAACGATCCGCTGTTCCTCCAGGTCAAGGAGGCGACCCGATCAGTCCTCGAGGATCACCTGCCGCGCTCCCGATACGACAACCCGGGGGAGCGGGTCGTCCAGGGACAACGACTCCTGCAAGCCGCATCCGACATCTTCCTCGGCTGGACGAAAGGCCTCCAGTCCGACCGCTACTACTACTGGCGGCAGCTACGTGACATGAAGACCTCAGTCGTGGTCGAAGGCATGAGCCCGGTCGGGATGGCCTACTACGCGCGACTGTGCGGATGGACCCTCGCGCGCGCGCACGCCCGGTCCGGTGATCCGATCGCGATCGCCGAGTACCTCGGTCAGGATACGGACTTCGAGAACGCCATCGCTGACTTCTCGAACGCCTACGCCCGCCAGAACCAGCGGGACTACGAAGCCTTCATCGACGCCATCGCTCGCGGCGTGATTCCCGCAATCCAAGGCGTCTAGAACATGCCCATCAAGGCCCCCGCACGGTGCGCCGGGTCGGGTACCGCCCACGGCGCCCGCTGAACACCAACCGGCTCAAAGCAACCTGAAGCGCCTACGAACGGCTGGCGGAGTTCACCTGAGCGCGTCAGGCAGCAATGGGATCGAAACGATGAGCGCTCCTCGGCGGTCTGCCGGGCAGCGGCGGGTCAGTCCCGGGTCATGGCGTCGATGCAGACCGTGATCGCCAGGATCAACGCGTCATCCTGCCCGGGTTGGATTTCGACCCCGTAGGTGTCGCGGACCCGGAACCACTTCTTCGACACCTCCGCGACCACGTCACCGTCGCGCTCGATCTTGTACTCGTGGTCGACGATGTTGCCGTGTGCCTTCATGTCCTTCCCGCCGTCGACGTCGATCGTGAAGCGGTCCCGGATACCGACGATGGCCTTGCGCACGGTGGCGTCTCCGGCGGCGGATTCGATCTTCATCGAGTCGCGAACCCTGAGCTTGCGTTCCTGGATCTTCGCGACCTCGGCCCCCGACGCGTCCCGCAACTCGAAGGTTTCGCGTAGCCGCACCGCCTTGCCGTCGACCTTGAACGCGCGTTCCCCCGACGCGTTCTCGATCCAGTAGTCGTCCCCAATGCTCAGCAGCTTCTCTCGCATCTGGTAACGCTGCACGACCGGACCCTCCTGGTGGTGCCGGCGATTGAGAAATCCCACTGTTACTCACCTCCGGTGACTGTTGTCGTCCCGCTACACGAACATTTCCTCATCAGACCATGCGCCTGAGGCGCCGTGCCTCACCCCGAGGCCTCCGCTGAGGTCTTCGGCCCGGCTGCGGGGAGCACGTTGGTGATGACGAAGGCTACAGCCACCGCGACGACGACCTGTGGGGTCACCGAGACGCCGTCGGCTGCCGAGCAGCAAAGTGGCGAGCAGGGTCGAGGTCAACGGCAGCCGGAGCATGGTGGCGCACATGGCGCCGATACCCATGGCGATGGCCGGGGCCAGATCCATGCCGGGCAGCCCGCTCGCCGCGATACCCAACGCCGCGCCGATGAACATCGAGGGAAAGACCGGGCCACCGCGGAACGCGCTGAGCGACAGTCCGTACGCGACCGCCTTGCACACGATCAGCACGATCAGGACAGCCAGCGGGTAGTCGGCGGCGTTGTCGACGAGGTTCGGGCAGGGCGTCCTGCCCGGAGAACAGCACCTCGGTGAAGCTGTGGCCGGACAGCAGCTGGTAGACCATCGCGGTGAGACCAATCAGCAGGCCGAGCCCGGCCGTGACCAGCACCCGGTTCGGTGCACCAGGGGTCGAAGCCACAGACCGGTCGAGCGGATCAGCCAGCCCAACAGCGTGCAGACCAGACCCATGACCAGCGGCCCAGCCCAGGGAGCCAACGTCGGGGCGACGGCGGGCGGCACCGACGGCAGCGCCAACGAGAAGGTGCCCAGCCCGCTCCAGGCGTCCAAGCCGACGAAGACCAATGCCCCGATGCCGGAGGCCAGCAGTCCCGGCAGGGCCACCAGGCTCAGCGTCATCCCGCCGACCCCGGCGACCTCCATGATCAGGAATGCGGCGAGCACCGGTGACCCGAGCAGCGTGCTGATCGCGGCGAAGCTGCCCGCCGAGGCCATGATCGTGATGGCCATCGGTGGCGCGTCCTTCTTCACCAGGTGCACCGTCAAGGCCGCCAGCCCGCCGCCGATCGCGATCAGCGGAGCCTCGGGACCGAGCACCGCGCCGAGACTCAGCGTGGTCAGCGAGGCCAGGATGACCGCCGGCAGCTCGGTCCTTGGCGGCGCGCCGCCCGGCCTGGAACCCGAAGGCCGGCGAATGACCCCCGTTGCCGGGCAGGTACCGGATGGTCAGCCCCGTCAACAGGCCGCACAGCAGCAACCAGGGCACCGGCCACCAGGCGGGCGCGGGAGAGCCGAAGAGCTGGTTCGGGCAGATCGACGAACAGGATCCGCTGGACCGCGGTGATGAGTGCCAGAAAGCCGTAGGCGACGGCTGAGATCGGGATGCCGAGGACCGCGGCGAGCAGGAGCGCCGTGATGTAGGCCTTGGAACGGATCACCGCCGCCGGGTTCGTGGCCATCGGTCCGCCCGGCGCCGAAGCGGGCGGACCGTCGACCGGTGGCGTGGAAGTGTCCGAGTCAGCCATCGGGGCAACCTCTCACATCGATCGGGCAGCATGCCCATGACCCTCCGAACCGGGACCCGTGGCCATCGCTCAGTGTCCGGGTCCGATGATGATCTTCTGACGTTCGGATTCGTGGGCGCCGCCTTTGTGGGCGAGGCTGGGGCAAGCTTCGCCTCGGTCATCGACGGACACTGCGCCTGCAGGAGTTGCAGAAATGATGCGGACGTGAAGAAGAGCGAGCCGACGAAGTAGGTGACGCCGTCGACGACGCCCCCGACGGCGTTGACGTAGGCCGGCACCGAGCCCAGCACGAAGCAGGCCGAGCCCACCATGAACAGGCTGGCGATCGCCGCGTTCATCCGATGCGGCCGCATCCGCACGGGGCGCTCCTTCCCTCGGTCAGACCACCCAGTTTGAACCGCGCCGTTGTGCTGACGGCTCACCCGCCCTGGATGAGCGCGCGCCCTCGCACGTTGCTGCAGGATGCACGCGCGCGACCGCTGAACCACGGCATCCGTGTCCTGTTCAACTGTCGCTATGCCGATGGCTTGACGAGCGGCCGGTCGGCAGACCGGCCGAGACCGACGGCTAGCGCAGGGAACACGACCACTGACAAAACGCCTGCGCCGACCAGCGCGGCGGCGTTCTCCGGCAGCATCGTGCCCGACTCCAGACCGATCTCGGCCAGGGCGACCAGCAGCGGTAGGGCGGTCGCGGTCAGCAGCATCATCTGGACCCTCCCACGCATGGGCAGCTGGGAACGATAGAACAGCAGAGCGGGCAGGCCGCGGACGACGAGGAACAAGACGAAGAAGACGATCAGCCGCGCCGGGGCCTCGATGATCGACCGAAGGTCGAGGCTCATTCCCGAGGTCACGAAGAAGACCGGGATGAAGAAGCCGTAGCCGACCGCGTCGAGCTTGGCCTCGAGAGCACTCGGTATCCCCCGGCGCCCAGCGGCGCAGCACCACTCCGGCCAAAAAGGCGCCGAGCACCACGTCGAGCCCGAAATCCGCGGCGACGAGGAGCAGCGCGAAGAGCAGGAACATCGTCCAGCGGAGTGTCGTCTGCGAGGTTGCGTGCTCGCCCTCGGCGATGATCTCGATGAACCTCTGGGGCGCATCAGCCGAGGGACGAAGTGAACAGCAGTGCAGACCGCCACGACGATCAGGGAGATCAGGCCGAGAAACGCACCGTTGGCGCTGAGGAAGACCGCGACCGCCACAATCGGCAAGAACTCGCCGACCGCTCCGGCCGCCATGATGAACGCCCCGAACCGTCCCTCCAACATCTGGTTGTCCCGCAGGATCGGCAATAACGTGCCCAGCGCGGTCGTGGTCAACCCGATGGCGATCGGCACGAAGGCCTGGACGAAGCCGACCGCCGCCAGCGCGCCGGTGACGGCGACCGCCAGACCACCGTCACCAGCCACGACGTGACGGCTAGCCGTCCGGCCCGCTCACGGAACAGGCTGAGATCGAGCTCGTAGCCGGCCAGCAGGAACAAGAAGCCCGAGCCCCAGATTGGAGATCAGCCCGATGCTCTCCGGTTCGGCCCAGCCCAGCACCTGCGGCCCGACCACGATCCCGCCGACGATCAGGACCACCACCTGCGGGACGCGCAGCCGGGATAGCAGCCCGACGATGATCGGGGTCAGTGCAGCGAGGAGCTCACGATGGCCAAGTCGATCAGACCTTGCTGCAGACTCACGGGGCCACCTTCCTGGACTGACACCGAACAGGTCAAGGCGACGGCAGCGAGATGGCTAGGCGCATCCGGACATCAAGGTGCGGATCCGATCTTCGACAGACAATCCGAGCCGACGGTGGTGATGACGGCACCGGCGCGCCGCGCATAGTGTCTGCGGCTGGCGGTGTAGGGACACCTTGACAGTCTGATCAAGGAAGTCAGGTCGGATCGGTGCCCACAGTACTGGCGAAGGCGCTGCGGCCGGAATCTAGGAATCGATTCCGGGTGGTGCTGGCGCAGGAGTGGATTCATGAACGGTTCTGGGCTGTACCGACTGTGCTGCTCGTCGCAGGGGTGGCCGTCGGGTTGGCAGTTTCGAGGGTGGATTCGATCCCCGGACTTGCCGAGGTCGGAGGGGGTCTACCGATCAGGGCGAGCTCCGCCGAAACGCTGCTGGGCATCATCGCGGCGTCAATGCTCACCTTCGTCGGAGTTGTCTTCACGATCACGCTCGTAGCGCTCCAGCTGGCGAGCGCCCAACTGTCCCCACGAGTGATCCGCACATTCGTCCGGTCCGGCATCACGAAGGTTGCCTTCGGGCTGTTCCTCGCCACGTTCGGGTACGCGATCGTCGTCATCGTTGTCGAAGGTGCGTCGTCCAGCCCAGATGTCCTCCGCCTCGCTGTCACGCTCGGAGTCGCTGTTCGTGCTGGCCAGCCTGGTCGTCTTCGTCGTCTACGTGACGGCCACCATGCGTCTCCTCCAGGTCAGTTGGGTGGTGACCGCAGTAGCTGAAGAGACGCGCCGCGCCATCAGTGCGAACCGACCGTAGAGGCGAGTTATGTCTCGGCCGCGGCGCCGGCACCGGATCCAGGACCCACGACTCGTACGGCTCACGAGGCTGAGCGGACGACGACACGAGCGGCAGATTCGGTGTGATTCTCGGGATCGACCGCGGGCGGTTGGTCCAGCTGGGCCAGCAGTACGACTGCCTGCTGCAGTTCCTGCCGCAAGGTGGGAGAGTATCTCCCGCTCGGCGCGGCCGATCGTGGCGGTTCACGGTGGGAACGGCCCGCCCGACGACGCCATGCGCCGCTGCGTCCACCTCGGTCGCTCACGCACGATGTACCAGGATCCGCTGTTCGGGATCCGCCAGCTCGTCGATGTTGCCAGTCAGGCCCTGTCACCGGCGGTCAACCAGCCGACCACAGCCGTCATCGTCATCGACCGTCTGGAGGAGCTGTTGCTGCGGATCGGCCGACGGCCCACAGCCCACGGGCTTCTTCGTGGACACCGACGATGTCGTGCGGCTCATGCATCCGGAGCCCACGTGGGCCGAGAGTCGTCGACCTGGCGTTCACCGAGATCGCCATCTATGGGGCCGCCGTCGCCCGCGGTCACCCGACGGCTAGCCGCGGCATACGACAGTCTGCGCCAGTCGGTCCCCGTCGATCTGCGTGTTGACATCGATCGGCACGTCGCTCTCCTCGAGTCTCTTGCCAGCGCAGCGATTCTGCCCGACCATCCAATGTCCACCCCTCGCCCCGATCCACGAGGACTTGGCTGACGAGGTCGCCGCCACGCAGGACAGATCCCGGGTGGTCTGCGCCTGGTGGTGATCAGTGTGGAGTTGATGGCGCCGGCCGGGGCGTTGGCCGGCGGTTCAGTCGCTCACAACGGGGTCTGAGAAGGAAGGAAGAGCTCACCCGCCCAGCCGATCCGGACAGTTAGTCTGTTCATCGCCGATCTCTCATCGCCGAAGCGTCCGATCCCTTGGGTTGGGGTTGCGCTCTTCGACGAGGAGTACTCGGCCAAGTTGGTGGTCCGGACCCGGATCCGTATCCAGTGGATCGTCCAAAAGAACGTCCTCAACCGCCGCCGCTGGACCAGCCGCCAAGAACTCCGGCTCGCGATCATCACCTGGATCGAAACGACCTACCACCGCCGACGCCGCCAACCTGCCCTCGGTCGACTGACACCGATCGAGTTCGAAATACTCCAACAAGCCGCTACCGCGGCCTGACCCCCTACCCAGACGAGTCAACCAAAGTGGCGGCAGATCCTTCAGACCTTCGACGCGGCCGGGATGTCGCTAACGAACACCGATCCGACCGTCGTCGCGCTCTGGCCGCCGATGCCCATCGAGCGGCTTCATGCTGGGCAGTCGTTCTACCTGACGTTGAGCCCCGGAATGGGCGCGCCGGTTCCCGCCCGAGCCCTCGTCGAATGGAGCGACAAGAGAAGGGGGGCGCGGCAGAGCCGCATGATCGCTCTGTCCTACCACCGAGTCTTCTGAGCACGAACGGGCTCAACCCATCCCGATCTCGAGGGTGGCGACCATCCGGTCGGATACCTCGAGCCCGCCGGCGACGTCGACGTGGCCGTACGTGTTGACGGTGGTGCGGATGTCGGCATGGCCCAGCAGCTTCGACACGACCGTCATCGGCACACCCTCCTCCAGCAGCTTCGTCGCGTACGCGTGGCGCAGATCGTGCAACCGGGTCGGCCGGAGCCCGGCGAGCTTCCGCATCTGATCGAACGACCGGGTCAACCGCTCCGGATGCAGCGGCGAACCATCGACCGCGGTCGCGATGTACGCCGGCGTTGACACCTCCCACTCCTCCGCCTCGCGCTCTTGGACCAGCTGCCAGGCCAGGAGGGCGCGGACGACGTCGGGAGCGAGCACCGCCCGAGCGGAGCTTGCCGTCGCGCGACTTCGGCTCGAGGCCGTCGCAGAGGCCATCTCCCGCTGGGCCAAGCACTGGCCACAGGACCGTGGCACCGTGCTGTGGTTCGCCTTCAGTGAGGTCGAGCTCACCGCAGCCGGCCTGACCTGATCCCCCGCGACCTGCCCGGCAACTCACTCGATGCGATCATCTTCGACCCGCCCGGGATCGACTGGCACGGATCGGTTGACGAGCTGCGGACCGGCATCATCGACCAGGCCCTGGACGAACTCGACGAAGCCGGCGGGTCACCGGCGGAGTTCCTGACGCGACTGCGGCACGAGCTCGGCTACCACCTGCCCGACGCGACTCACACCTTATTAGAACAAGGCCGTTTAGGAGAGAAGCCGTAGTTCTGTCGGGACGCAAGGCAGGGAGTCAGCCTTTCTGCATGGGTTCCAGTGCATGGCGCATCGCGATCAGCGTCTCGTTGATGACGCGGTAGTAGGCCCATTTGCCGCGTTGTTCGCGGCCAACGAGTCCGGCGTCGACCAACAGTTTCATGTGGTGGGACACCGTGGGCTGGGACAACCCGACCGGCTTGATCAGGTCGCAGACGCACGCCTCGCCGTCCTCGGCGGACGCGATCAGGGACAGCAGCCGGACCCGAGTCGGATCCCCGAGCGCCTTGAACACGTGCGCCAACGATTCCGCGGCCGCCTGGTCGATCAGGCCTCCGGTCACCGGTACACAGCAGCCGGCCAAAGCGGACACGGCCGACCCGGTTGCGTTCGAGCTGATGGAGACGGTGGCGACACTCACAACTCCAGTGTGCCCGACGTATTGACATTTGTCGATGAGAGCGGCAGGCTTCACATCGACGTTCATCAATAGGTACTTGGGTGCATTGAGGAGTTGAGTGATGGCTGGTCAGGCGATGACGAGTCTGCCGGTGGTGGTGGTCGGCGCCGGCCCGCAGGGTTTGGCGTCCGCCGCGCATCTGGTGGAACGCGGCGAAACCGTTGTGGTGTTCGAGGCCGGGGACAGGCCGGCAGCGTCGGTGGCGCAGTGGGGGCATGTGCGGTTGTTCTCCGCGTGGCCGGAACTGGTGGATCCGGCGGCGGCCCGACTGCTGGCCGGCGCCGGCTGGGAGGCGCCCGCTGCGGGCTATCCGACCGGCCAGGACTGGATCGAGAGATACCTGGCGCCGCTGGCAGCGGCGTTGCGTGACCAGATCCGGTACGGCACCAAGGTGGTCGGGGTGTCCCGGCGGGGACGGGACCGCCTGGTCAGCGCCGGCCGGGCGGAACAGCCGTTCACGGTGCATGTCGTCACTAACGGCGTGGAGTCCCGCCTCGACGCCCGAGCGGTGATCGACGCCTCCGGCACCTGGACCCAGCCCAACCCGGCCGGCGCCGACGGCTACCCAGCGATGGGCGAAAGGGCCGCCGCCGCAACCGGACTCGTGTCCTACCTGCCTCCGACCGCTGACCAGGCGGCCGCCATGGCGGGCCGGCACGTGGTGGTGGTCGGCAGCGGTCACTCGGCGATGACGGCCGTCATCGAGTTGGCGAAGATGGCCGAGACCCAGACCGAGACCGAGCTGGCGACCCGGGTGAGCTGGGTGCTGCGGCGTGGCGAGGTCGGTGACACCTTCGGCGGCGGTGCGGCCGACGAGCTGCCACAACGCGGCGCCTTGGGGAAACGGGCCAAACAAGCCGTCCAGGACGGTCACGTCGACCTGGTCACCGGCTTCCGGATCGAGCGGATGCGGATCGAGCGGATCGAACAGACCGGCACGACAGTGGCCCTGGTGGCGGAGGACGGCCGGCAACTGTCGCCGGCCGATCGAGTGATCGTGTTGACCGGCTTCCGGCCCGACCTGGGCTTCTTGTCGGAGCTGCGGCTCGAGTTGGACCCGATTCTGCAGGCGCCGGTGCGGCTGGCGCCGGAGATCGACCCCAACCTGCACTCCTGCGGCAGCGTGTCGCCCCACGGTGCCGCGGAGCTGGCGCACCCCGAACCCGGTCTGTATCTGGTGGGCATGAAGTCCTACGGCCGGGCACCCACGTTTCTGGCGATGACCGGCTACGAACAGGTCCGCAGCGTCGCCGCCGAACTCACCGGCGATCACGAGGCGGCCGCGCGGGTCGAGCTCACGTTGCCCGACACCGGCGTGTGCGGCGGCGCCGGCCTGTTCGACGAGCCGACCGAGAACACCGGCGGATGCTGCGGCACCACCGGGCCAGACATGCCGTCGACTGATCAGCGGAAGCCCGAGTTCGTCGCGTTGACGGGACTGCTGTCGAGCCGGTGACGACCCGATGACTGACTCGGTGACGTCGGCCGAAACGGCCCGGTCCGGCAGCTCCGGACCGGGCCGCACGCAGGCTGGAGCCGGTGGGGATGGGCCCGGGTTGCGGCGGGTGTTGGTCACCTTGTGCGTCACCCAGGTCGTCAGCTGGGGCATCTTGTACTACGCGTTCCCGGTGCTGTCGGGGCGGATCAGCACCGAAACGGGGTGGCCGGCGCCGGGTCTGGCAGCGGCGTTCTCGGCCGGCCTGGTGGTGTCAGCCCTAGCCGGGATCGCCGTGGGTCGGTGGCTGGACCGACACGGTCCGCGGTGGCTGATGACCTTGGGCTCGGTCGTCGCCGTCCTGGCGGTGGTCGGGATCGGGTGGGCGCCGACGATGGGCTGGTTCGTCGCAGCCTGGATGCTGGCCGGGATCGGGATGAGTGCGGTGCTGTATCCGCCGGCGTTCGCTGCGTTGACCCGCTGGTACGGACCGCGCCGCTTAGGCGCCCTGACCATCGTGACCCTGGCCGGCGGGTTCGCCAGCACCATCTTCGCCCCGATCACCGCCTTGCTCGCCGGCCCTTTGGGATGGCGGGGCACCTACCTGGTTCTCGCGGGAGTGCTGGCTGTCATCACCATCCCCGCACATCTGCTCGGGTTGAATCGGCCGTGGCCGCCACCGCCGCCGATCAGCCACGACCGGCACCGACCGGACCGGGTGTTGCGGAGCCGACCGTTCCTGGCCCTGGTCGCGGTGATGGCGCTGACGGTGTGCGCGTCGTACGCGGCTATCGTCAACCTGGTGCCGTTGCTGGTCGCCCGCGGTGTGAGCGTCGAGGTGGCCGCGGTCGCGCTCGGTCTGGGAGGAGCCGGTCAGGTGGTCGGCCGGCTCGGCTACGGATGGCTGACGCGGCGGTTGAGCGTCCGTGTCCGGACCGTCGCCACGGTGGCCGGGGTCGCGGTCACCACCGCACTCTTGGCCGTGTTCACCAATGTCGTCGTGTTGATCCTCATCGCAGTTGTAGCGGGGATGGTCCGCGGCATCTTGACTTTGGTGCAGGCGACCGCGGTCACCGACCGCTGGGGCAGCACCCACTACGGCCAACTCACCGGCGTGCTGTCCGCGCCGGCCACCCTGACCGCCGCCCTCGCCCCGTGGATCGGGGCGGCGCTGGCTGCCGCCCTCGGCGGCTACCCACGTATGTTCTGGGTGATGGCCGGGATCGCCGCGGTGGCCGCCGTCCTCGGGTTGGCGTCTGTCCCGGCTCCCCGACGTTCACGACGAACTGTTGCCGGCGGGCTGCAACCGGATCAGTAGTTGCTGGACGTGGCGGTCGATGTCATCTCGAACCAGCCGCATCCTGTCCAGACCGTCGATGCCACGCTCGGACGGTTCGTCGGTGTCCCAGTTCTCCACCGGGGTGCCGCCGACCGGTTCGAGGTGTGCCTCACGCCCCAGGGTGACCACCAGGTCGGCAGCCGCGACGGTGTCGGCGGTGACCGCCTTCGGCACCGCGTGGCTGATGTCGATGCCCAGCTCGGCCAGCGCAACCGCCGACACAGAGTTGATCGCCGTGCCCGGCTGGGTGCCGGCCGAATCTACCTCGACCGAGCCGGCCGAGCGACGCCTCATCAACCCGGCTGCCATCTGCGACTTGCCGCCGTTCTTCACGCAGACGAACAACACCCGAGGACGACGGCTCACGCCCGACTCGCCGGGGACGGATTCTGCTGGGCCGAGTTTTGTTGGGGCGGTCCTTGCTGCGCTTGGTTGGTGGAGAGGAGTTCGCCGATCAGCGTCTGCACGCGTTGCTTGATGGTGTCGCGGATGGGCCGGACGGCGTCGACGCCCTGGCCGGCGGGATCGTCCAGGACCCAGTCCTCGTACTTCTTGCCGGGATAGAACGGGCACGTGTCGCCGCAGCCCATCGTGATTACGACATCGGATTCCCGCACCGCCTGGTCGGTGAGGATCTTCGGCTTCTCGGCGGCGATGTCGATGCCGACTTCGGCCATCGCCTGGACGGCGGCCGGGTTGACCTGATCGGCCGGCTCAGACCCGGCGGAGCGGACCTCGATCGCACCCCTTGACAGGTGCGTCAGGAACGCGGCGGCCATCTGCGACCGGCCGGCGTTGTGGACGCAGACGAACAACACACTGGGCTTGACCATGGGTCTCAACTCTTCTCACGAGGACGGGCATCGGGGCGGGCGTTGGGGCGGTTGTCGAGGGTGTGGGGAACCACAGCTTGGGCTGCGGTGGCGGCGGCGTCGGGGAACAGGTACCGGACCATCAACAGGCCCACGGCGCCGCCGACGATCTGGGCGCCGATGAAGACCGGCGCCGAGGCCGGGGCGATCCCGGCGAAGGTGTCGGAGAAGATCCGGCCGATCGTGACTGCCGGGTTGGCGAACGAGGTTGAGCTGGTGAACCAGTACGCAGCACCGATATAGGCACCGACCGCGGCCGCCGACAGCCCGGCTCGACCCGTCCGAGCCAGGGCGAAGATCAACAACACCAGGCCGGCGGTGGCCACCACCTCACCGACGGTGTGGCCGACTGACAACCGGTCCTTCGTCGAGAGCTGCAGCACCGGCAGGTCGAACATGACGTTGGCCAGCATTGCCCCCGCTACCCCGCCCACGACTTGGGCAACGGAATAGGGGAGAACCTCCCGGCCGGGCAGCCCGCTGCCTGACCGTCGGGTGAGCAGCCAGTCGGCGGCGGAGACGACCGGGTTGAAGTGCGCTCCGGACACCGGTCCGAAGATCAAGATCAGCACCGCCAACCCGAGCACCGTGGCGGTGCTGTTCTCCAGCAGCTGCAACCCGGTGTCGGTCGGCGACAAAGCGGCGGCCGCAGCACCGGAGCCGACCACCACCGTGACCAGCAACGCCGTGCCCACCGCCTCAGCCACCAACCGCTTAACCAGCGGCCGGTCCGACGGCTGTGGGAACGACTTGACTTCCGACATGCCTCAACAATACTTGAGGCAACAGCAGTGGAGGCAACTTTGACTTATGAGGTGGAAGTGCGGGCGCAGGTCCTGACCGCGCTGGCCGAACCCATCCGGATGGCGATGGTCGACCACCTGGTGCTGGGCGACGCCTCGCCCAGCGAACTCGGCGCCGAGGTCGGGCTCGGCAGCAATCTGTTGGCCCACCACCTCCGGATCCTCGAGGGAGCCGGAATCATCCGGCGGGCCCGGTCCGAAGGCGACCGCCGTCGCAGCTACGTCCAGCTCCGCAGCGACCACCCCATCGTCCGGGCCGCAGCCCTCACCGGCCGGGCCCGCATCGGACAAGCCTTCACGGAACAGGCCCGCAACGGAGAGGCCGGCAGCGGACAGGCTGCGGTCAGCGAGCCACGGATCGTGTTCGTCTGTACCGCCAACTCCGCCCGATCCCAATTGGCCGCGGCGAGCTGGAATCAGCTCAGCACCATCCCCGCCACCTCGGCCGGCACCCATCCCGGTCCCCGCATCCACCCGCGTGCCGTGTCCACAGGCCGCCGCCACGGCCTGACGCTGAGCAACGCCCGACCCGTCGGCCTCAACGATCAGCTCCGCGACGGGGACCTCGTCGTCGCGGTCTGCGACAACGCCCACGAAGAACTCGACCCATCCCTGCAGCGGCTGCACTGGTCCATCCCCGACCCGGTACGGGTCGACACCGACCCCGCATTCGAAGCCGCCTACGACGACATCACGCACCGCGTCCACCACCTCAGCGCCGTCCTCGGCGAAACCGAAAGGGCCTCATGACCACGCCCGCCCCGACCCCGGCACCGACCTGGGCCAGCCTCAGCATCGACACCCAGATCGCGCTGCGCACCGCCGCCGTCCGGCTCGGTGACGAGTTCCGCGGCACCTACGGCCCCGAGACGATCGAACGGTTCCTGTACTCCTCCTACGACCAACTCGCCGGCCAAGCCACCGTCACCAAGTTCCTGCCGCTGATCGCGGAACGGTTCGGCCGGCAACGACTGAAGGCACTCGCCAAGGTCGAAGGGCTACACGACGACGGCAAACCCACCGTGCTGTTCCTGTGCACCCACAACGCCGGCAGATCCCAGATGGCCCTCGGCTTCTTCCAAGCCATCACCGGCGACAACGCGGTCGCCTGGTCCGGCGGATCCGAACCCGGCAACCAGGTCAACCCATACGCCATCCAAGCCATGGCCGAACGCGGCATCGACATCAGCCACGAGTTCCCCAAGCCCTGGACCGACGAAACCGTCCGGGCCGCCGACGTTGTCATCAGCATGGGCTGCGGCGACGCCTGCCCCATCTTCCCCGGCAAACGCTACGAATCCTGGGACGACCTCGACGACCCCGCCGGACTCGACCTCGCCGCCATCCGCCCCATCCGCGACGACGTCGAACGCCGCGTCCGGGCCCTCCTCGACGAACTGAACATCACCGTCAGCACCTCGACCACCACCGCGACGATGCAACAACAAGACACGTCATAGAAACCCTTCTCGACGACCTACTACCCG
>CAWAAK010000029.1:0-119794 GCA_963780005.1 uncultured Actinomycetota bacterium
CATTCGGAGAGGTCTCGGTCCCGCTCGCACATCACTGCTCGAACATCACTGCTCGAACATGGCCGTGCGGATCTCAGCCAAATGGGCACGGACGTTTCGCACCACCTCGCGGTTACCCTCCGCGGCCGGCTGGATTCCCAGGGCGCGCAAGAGCGCGGACGCCGACGTCCCGGGGTCACCGCCATCCCCGAGGATCGGGTGCAGGCCCTGGTCCGCCAGATGAGTGAAGACCAGATTGACGATGCTCCAGGGGTTGTACGTCTCTACCGCAGGCTCATCCTCGGCAGCCGCCATCGGATACCTCCCGATGGGGACGTTACGCCGGCTCTGACGCCGTGGAGTCTCAATATGAGACAGTGGAAGCAGGGTCGGTTGAGCGACACTCGACGGTAGAAACGGCGTACCGCGTGGGCGCCGGAAGGACGACGTTGGGGGGTCTGTCGTGGGGTCGAGCCCAGCCCCGAACAGTCGACCGGCGTGCCCGTCCTCGGAAGCCCGCCCACCCAGCAGCTGGTCGCGCAGAGCCGGGAGCGATTCCTCACCCAGGAAACACCGGCACCGCAGACGGTGCGGGACGCCATCCTCGCCTCGTGGCGCAGGTCTCAGCAGTTTCACGTCGCGGCCGACAGGATCGAGATGTCCTACGAGCCCGATGTCCAGCTCGACACCCGCCTCACCCGCAGCGCGCTCCCGGTCCTGCGGGCCCTCGGAGAACAACTCGAAGGCCAATCCGTCAGCGTCATCCTGACCGACCCGACCGGACTCGTGCTCACCCGCATCACCGGCGATCGGGCTCTCGAGAGGCATCTGGACCAGGTTCTTCTCGCACCCGGTTTCAGCTACGCCGAGAAGTTCGTCGGGACCAACGGCATCGGCACCGCCTTGGAGATGGGCGGTCCAACTCACGTGTTCGGCCACGAGCACTATGCCGAGCATCTCGAGGATCTGGCTTGCGCCGGTGTTCCGATCCATCACCCGATCTCAGGCCGGCTCGTCGGTGCCGTCGACTTCACCTGCTGGCGCCGGGACGCCGGGGCGCTGCTGCTCACGCTGGCCAAGACCACCGCCGAGCAGATCAAGCAATCGCTCCTCGCGGATTCAGGATCGAGCGAACTCGTCCTGTTCAAGGAGTACCTGCGCGCCTGCGGACGTCGGGCAGGCATCATCTTCGCCCTGAACAACGACGTGGTGATGTTGAACGACTTCGCCCGCATGGTGCTCGATCCGGTCGACCAGGCGGCGTTGCTCGCGCGGGCCGGCGAAACCCTGACCAGCGGGCGCCCCAGTTCGCTCGTGGTCAGTCTGCCTTCGGGTCAGACGGCTCGCATGTACAGCCGACCGGTCGATACCGGTGATCTACCCGCCGGCATCGTCGCCCACGTCAAGTTGGACCCCCCGCCCGACTCCGGGCCACGGGACTCCGCGCGGCCGGTCCGGCTACCGCTTCCCGGAATGGTCGGCACCGGTCCCCCATGGCTCAACGCCTGCGAGGAAGTCGAACGGGCCTTCCGCGCGGGAGAGTGGCTGGCGGTGGAGGGCGAGCCCGGAGTGGGGAAATTGGCTGCACTCACCGCCGTGCAGCTGCGTCGGCAACCGGTCGGCCGCCTCGTGGTCGTGGACACCGTCGGCAGTGACGCGGAATGGATGGCAAGCGTTCGGCGAGCAACCGGCGGTGACGCCGATTCGCTTGTCGTACGGCACGTCGACACGCTCGACGCACGCCGCCTTCGCGCGCTCTCCTCCGCTCTGGGGTCCGCGCGCGCCACCAAGCCGGGCCGACGGCTGTGGGTGGCCGTGACCTTGGCGAACGGCCCTCACACCAAGCCGGTTCTCCAACTGCTGCAGTCGTTCCCCACCACGGTTGCCCTACCGCCGCTGCGCTTGCACCGTGAGGACGTGCCACCGCTGGTGACTCTGTTCTTGGCGAGGCTCTCCCATGGTCGGCACCTGACCTGTTCACCGGAGGCGATGCGTCTGCTGATGCGGATGGACCTGCCGGGAAACGCCCGACAGTTGCACCAGTTGCTCCGTGAGGTGGTGAAGCATCGGCGCACCGGGATGATCGAGCCGGGGGATCTCCCGCCCGAGGCCCACACGGTGAGTCGCCGGATGCTGAGTCCGCTCGAGGCGCTTGAGCGCGACGCCATTGTCAAGTGCCTCGCGGAGGCGCACGGGAGCAAGACCCAGGCGGCGCGTTCCCTGGGTATGTCTCGGGCCACGATCTACCGGAAGATTCACGACTACGGCATCGTGACTCGCACCACCTGAAGCCGAACACCGACTCGGCGGCTCGATCAATCCGATCCGAGTAGCCGTCGCAATTCCTCGACCCGAGCATGCTCTTCGTAGAGAACAGCGAGCTCGAGCCGCGCCTCGACGGCCCGCCGGTACTCAGCCGAGGTGTCACCGGCGTAGCGTTTGATTGCCGTATCGAGCACCCGGGCTGCCGCGGTGTCGTCTGTCTTGAAATCGCGTTCCCGCTCAGCTAAGGCCACGGCCCGCTGTAACGGCGTAAGGTCAGCCCGCTTGTACTGCGCCGCGGCTTCGTCGTCCTCGTCGCCTCGCTTGACAAAGATCACCGAGTTGCCCGATACGTCGGTGACCGTGAAACGGGTCTGGCCCGGACGCATCCGTGACAGTCGTGGCAGACCGCGGAAGACACTCCGCCGGATGTGGTGCTCCAGACGATCGAGGAAGAGCGCATGCAGCAACTCGACCTCCGTTACGATCACCAAGCAGGTCGTGAAATTCTCCTCCGGTCTGAGCTGTTTGAGCCCGAAAAGGTGCAACTCGAAATCCTCGTAGCGCACCACCGCATAAGAGTTCGGCGCCTGCTGTCGCAGCGTCAATTCAAAGCCAAGCGCCAGCCAGAAGGCGATCGAGTCATCGAAGGAGACGGCGGGCAGCAGCGGAATCGTTGTCGCGCCACGGTCACTCATGATCGGCCACCTGCGAGGCGCCACACCTGGATGAGCCTCACTCCGTACACTGTACACGGAAAGCATGCTGACCCAAGATCGGTCGAGTGTGGTCGTGGGCCAGCCAACCGAACCAAGCCGAGGAACCTACGGCAAGCCCGTCCGCTCCGGCCGCGGCGGTTGGGCCTGGACGGCATCGTCGCCGACGTTGCCTCTATCGCGACGGATACGCTGCGCTGCCGCTCAATCCGTGAGGATGAACGACCGTGTGTTGCCCCGCATTCGAGACCTGAGCACCGTGCCACAAGCGGGACAGTCTTGCGGACCGCTTCGGGCGTACTCAATTCAGTGCATCTTGCCTACCGTCGCGGTCGGTGCTCCTCCCGCCTTCGTCAGTAACTACATTCGTCTCTGGATGATGGTGTCGGCGTGCACGATGTCGAAGGACGAACTGACCTAGCGCGCCGGCACCATCGCGGTGGCGGCGGCCACCGGCGCAAGTACCGCAACGGAAAGGCCGGCGGCGGCGCCGGCGATGGCTGAGCCGACGGCGCTGGCGGTGAGCTTTGCGCCGGCGCTCAGGGTGAACACCTGGCTCCTCTGGTCTCCTGGCGCATAGTTGTTGCGGACGGTCAGCAGCGCGCCGAACATCGGGCCGTTGAAGATCCCGGACACGCCGAGCAACACTTGCGGCGACCACGGTGGAGGGCACCAGGCCAGCGCTACGAGCGGCAGTCCGGTGGCGATGAGCATGGTCAGGACGAGCTGGCTTCAACGAGATCTTGACCAGCCCGGACCGCGCAGCGCAATCACGATTGACCGAGAACATGCACCGCGCACGTGACGCAGTGCTGGGCCATCTGGCGCGCGAGGAGGCTGAGGCGCTGCCTCTCGTGCAAGCTCATCTCCCCGAAGACCGCTGGAAGGCCGCGCAGACCAATGCTGCCAAGGAGTACGGCGTCGGCGACCTTCGGTTCGCCGTTCCTTGGAGCGCGCGCGACATTCCTGCCGACCAATTTGCGATGGCATTCGCCCACGGCGGGATCGTGGTACGGATCCTGCTCGCCTTGACCCGTCCTGGTTTCGACCGCAGGCACCGCAGAGCATTCCGTCACATCCCGCCAACGCGTACGACCTGATGACAGGTCTGCGAGCCCCTATCCACGCACGCAACTGGGAGATGCATGTGTCGCAAGTCGTCGGCCCTGCGGGACAGATCGGTGTGCCGCAAGCCTGGCCCAGGAGACGACTGACTAGCCCCGCCCGGCGCCCCTCGCGCCGGCGCTGAGCTGCTGCAGGCAGGCTGCGGTGTGCTCGCCGATTTTCGTTGAGGCATGGGTCCACATGTTGGCGGCCTCGATGGTGCCGACCTCGCCGAGTGCGTCACGGAACGCGTCGGCGAAGTCGGTCACCATCGTCCGGGCGCGGTCGCGCAGCCAGTCCTCGCTTGAGCCGAGCTCGCGTGCCGCGCGCGACCACTGCGCGGCGTGAATGCGGTCGACTTTCCGCTCTCCTCCGATGGCGAGGGCGAGCCGCCGGTCCACCGTCGCCTTGTCGTACGGCAGACCGCTGGCCAGGTCGTAGAGCGGGGCCATCCGCACGTCGGTGCTCGGCAGGATGCGGATCGAGACGTTTTTGGCGTGACCGTCGGGCGCCGCGGTCGCGTAGTTGATCAGCACGAAGTCAGCCAGGTGCCGGAGCTCGGGATCAGGGTTATCTGAGTGGCCGCGGAGGATCTGGGCCATGTCGCGGGAGGTCGGGCCGCCGTCCTCCTCGTACTTAAACTCCGGCATTCGTCCGGTGGCCTGGCAGAGATCTTCCTGGTGGATCCGCTGCACTGCGCCGCTAGGCAGCTGGATCCGGTCGAACCGCTCGACCACGATCGCGGGCTGCCCGTCGAACTCGACGTACTCGGTCTTGGCCACGTTGACACCCAGTGCAGCGGCGGCTCGCATCGTCGCGTGCTCAACGAGCGCCTGGTGGTGCAGCCGTCCGATCCCGGGTTTCACGATGTGTGTCGTCGGTGCGGAGCCCTTTGCCTCGGCCCAGCGCCGTGTGCCGCCGGCGCTCCTGATCTGCGCAAGGGCGAACTTCTCCTGTTGACCGGCCAGCGACCAGTGCTCCTTGGGAAGCGTCCATTCACTGCTGTGTTCCCGTAGACGTGCGATCCGCTCGCCGATCTCCCGATCGCTCACCGGCTCCAGGCCACCAGGACGCCCCAGCATCTCGGCGACTTGATCCCCGGGCGTGATCTGCACCGCGCCGGGACAGTCCCAGCCCATGACGGAGAGCAGAGACATGGGGTCATCTGGGACGCCTCGGGCGCGCGCAATCTGTCGGCGGGCCTCTCGGTTCTCGGGCAGCAGTCCGTCGAGGAAAGGGAGCACCCGGGCGGGAGGGTACGACTTCGACTGCAGGGGCATGCGCATCGATAGCTGAGGCCGCGCCCGCCCCAGGTACTCGGGGCGGTAGGTGAAGCTGATCTCCCCGTTCACCGCTCGATCAAGTCGGCCGACCTTGTGTCCGTAGAGCACGACAATCAGCGAATCGGCGTCCGATCCGCCGCTGCTGCTCTTGTCACTCATGTCAGTCCTGCGATGCGGAGTGCCTCGTCGAGCTCAGGATCGGTGTCGTCGGGTGGGGTCGGCCCAAGGGAGAACGACAGGCCCAGCGCGTTCACTGTGCGCATCAGGAACTCGATTTCAGCCTTCCGGTGCCCTGCCTCCACACGCGCCAGCCAGGCTCGAGACACGCTGGCCTTGTCGGCCAGCTCGTGCTGGGTCAGACCGGCATCGAGCCGGGCGGCGCGAATAGCCTGTCCGAGGTCGGTCCAGCGACCGATCGGCCGGATGTCCATCTCACCCTCCTTGGCTCAGTGTCTACGATCGCAGTCTCATTCTTATGTCTTTGATCGAAGATCTTAAGAGATGTCTACGTTAGTCGACAACAGGCGATGTCCACGTTCGCTTACACCACAAATTGTCTACGAACGTAGGCATCGCCTGGCACCTGCGGGATCGTCGACCAAAATGGATCGATCAGCCTTCCGCAACGAGGCAAACCGAGCATCCGGGGCGCTGCCGCGCCGGGTCGACAATTCGCCAGCCACAGCGCTGTTAGAAGCCGACCGCCGCCCATCCTGTCGCTACCCACACTCGCTGGTAGCCCTGTTGGTGTGCCCAGCGCTCAAGCCGACCGAGCAGCAGCCGCCCGCTGCCTGCTCCGCGCTGGTCGAACCGAACGATCATTCCTAGCACCCACGGTGAACGGTTGCGTCGTTCCTCGAGGTCGAACTCGCCGAGACCGACGGCGCCGAGGGCGTCGTCGACCCAGATCATGCTGACCGCGCCGCCGGCTTGGTTGGCATCGTGGATGATGTACACGTATCGGTCGTAACCCCGGCGCCAAACGCCCTGGCGATCTGTACGGCGAAGGAGCCCACGCCGCCCGACCCGCCCGTGACCAGCACCGTCTGGCCCGGTCGAACGTTCGCGATGTCGCGCACTGCCTGCAACGCCGTCATGGCCGACGTGGGGACCGCTGCCGCGTCCACGACCGACAGGTTGGCAGGCACGGACACGAGGTTGTCCGCCGGGACGCAGGCGTACTCCGCGAGCGTTCCCGCGGTGCTCCAGCCGAACACCTCCTCGCCGGGGCGCAGAGCGGTGACATCCTTCCCGACCGCTGCCACCACGCCGGCGAGGTCCCTGCCCGGGATGCCGTGGCGCGGCCGGCGGAGCCCGAACGCCAGGCGCACCACGTACGGTTCACCGGTCATGACGAAGTAGTCGCCGGGATGTACCGAGGCCGCGCCCACCTGGACGAGCACATCGCCTCGACCGGGCAGCGGTAGCCCGACCTCGCCCGCCGGCGGCGACGAAAGTGGCCGTTGGCCTGCAGAAGCACCTGGAGTGCAGGGATGCTCATCGGCGCAGACAGCCGCCGTTGTTACGGAGACTGACGTGGATGACGGCCTCAGGGACCGCGGCCTTCAACGGAGTCCTCGCCCGCGTGCGCGACCTCGGCGCCGCCCTCATCTCGGTCACGACCGGACGAGGCGCACGCCGGTCGCGAGCAGCCAGACGAGCCAGGAGGCGAACCCTAGGAGCCCGACGAAGATCAGCGCCGAGCCGTCGGCGATCGCGAGGTTGCCGACCCCTGCGGCGAGCAGCAGGCTCCCGCCGACCAGGCCCAGCAGGCGCTGCCAAGCCGGAGTCAGCCCGCTCGCGTGCGCGGCGAGGGCCGCGCCGATGAAGGTGGTGCCGAGCGTCGGCAGCGCCAGCGCGAACGCCGCCGCGTGAACCTGCCAGACGAGCTCGTACGCGGGCGTCGGCTCGGCGAGCCCGCCGGCGGAGAGCGCGAGCCCGATCTGCAGGACGTTGACAAGCACGAAGATGGCCGACAGCGTCGCGCCAGCGGCCAGGGCGAGGCGCGACCAGTCGGCGCCCGCTTCGCCGCGCCGCTCCACGAGGCCGTGCAGGCCCGTCACGAACATCAGCAGTAGCGGCAGCTGCAGGGCCACCACACCAGTCGCGATCGCGACCGAGTCGCGGTTGGCCGCGTAGTAGGCCAGCACTTCCTCGATCGGAGCGCCGAAGGTCGGCGCGGCCGGGAAGCCGTACACCGCGTTCTCTATCACCACCGACACCGCGAACGCGATCGCCGCGGCGCCGACGAGCCGGCCTCGAACGAGCCGACTGCGGGCTGGCGTGGTGGCGGTGTTCTGCGGTGATCTCATTTCTTACTCCTTGGTTTCGGTCGGATGGCGGATTGTCGAGCAGGTTCGGGGTGTTCGTGCGGATGTCATCGGTTCTTCTTTCGAGAGGAGCGGTCCGTCCGCCGGAGTGGCGGCAGGTCTGGGCGTGCCTAGGCACGGGTTGGGTCGTTCTCGTCGGTCCGGTCGTCAGACGGTGACGACGACCTTGCCTCGGGTGTGGCCGGCCGCGACGTAGCGGAGGGCGTCTGCTGCTTCGTCGAGGGGGTAGGTGCGGTCGATGACCGGCGTGACCTGCCCGGTCGCGAGGAGGTCGGACAGGGTGAGCAGGTCCTGGCGCTTCCCGACCGACGTGAAGGGCTTCAGCTGCTGACGGGTGAACCCGGACAGCACGTGCGCTTTGACGATCCGACCGATGGGGCCGAGCCAGCGGCCGCCGCGTCCGCTGTTGGGGATGAGGGTGCCGGTGGGCGTCAGCGCTCGGCGGACTTCCGCCAGGGGCTGGGCTTCCACGTTGTCGAGGATGACGTCGTAGCGCTTCTCGGTGCGGGTGAAGTCGGCCCTGGTGTAGTCAACGACGTGGTCGGCGCCGAGCGAGCGGACCAGGTCGACATTGCGGGTGCTGCACACACCGGTCACCTCGGCGCCAAACGCCCTGGCGATCTGTACGGCGAAGGAGCCCACGCCGCCCGACCCGCCCGTGACCAGCACCGTCTGGCCCGGTCGAACGTTCGCGATGTCGCGCACTGCCTGCAACGCCGTCATGGCCGACGTGGGGACCGCTGCCGCGTCCACGACCGACAGGTTGGCAGGCACGGACACGAGGTTGTCCGCCGGGACGCAGGCGTACTCCGCGAGCGTTCCCGCGGTGCTCCAGCCGAACACCTCCTCGCCGGGGCGCAGAGCGGTGACATCCTTCCCGACCGCTGCCACCACGCCGGCGAGGTCCCTGCCCGGGATGCCGTGGCGCGGCCGGCGGAGCCCGAACGCCAGGCGCACCACGTACGGTTCACCGGTCATGACGAAGTAGTCGCCGGGATGTACCGAGGCCGCGCCCACCTGGACGAGCACATCGCCTCGACCGGGCAGCGGTAGCCCGACCTCGGACAACTCGAGCACTGAGGGCGGGCCGTAGCGGTGCTGGACGGCGGCCCGCATCGTCGCCGCCCCGGCCGGACTCGTCTCCGGCGCCGGGCGGGTTCCCGCATCCGGTCGCTGTCTGATTTTCACTAGAGCCTCCTCACGTTCGGGCCGCGACCCTCGCTTGCTCGTACACTGTACTCGTACACTGTACTATGCTCGTACGCTGTACGATTGTCAAGCCGTTCGAGGGAGCGAGGAGACCCGTGTCTGTGAGGAAGCAACGCCAGGTTGCGTCAGACGCAGGGCTGAACAAGCAGCGGGTGGTGGTCGAGGCGGTCCGGCTCGCCGACCGCGAGGGGGTCGACGGGCTGAGCATGCGCCAGCTGGCTGGCGCGCTCGGCGCGGGCGCGATGTCGCTCTACCACTACGTGGCGAGCAAGGAGGAGTTGCTGGACGCCATGATCGACATCGTGTTCGAGGAGATCGAGCTCCCGCCCGAAGAGACCGACTGGCAGTCGGCGATGCGACGGCGGGCGTTATCCGCCCGACAGGTTCTCGCGTGCCACCCGTGGGCGAACGGCCTGATGGAGTCGCGGACATCGCCGGGGCCCGCGCACCTCCGCCACCGCGAAGCGGTCACCGCCTGCCTGCGGAGGGCTGGCTTCCCGGTTCTGATGGCGACGCACGCCAACTGGTTGCTCGACAGCTATGTATACGGTTTCGCCCTGCAGGAAGCCAGCCTGCCGTTCGACACCGCCGATGAGTTCGCGGACATGGTCGAGGACGTCTTCCTGCCCCAGCTTCCTCCTGACGAGTTCCCCTACCTCAACGAGTCCGCCGCGGCGCTCGTCGCTGCCGGCTACGACCCGGCAGAGGAGTTCATCTTCGGCCTCGACCTCGTCCTAGCCGCCCTCGAGCCGCTGAGAGCCTCCGCATAGCGACGCTCACGGACCGTCGCGCGGCCCTCTGCACCGCAGTTCCGATCCATAGCCGCCGTGTTGTAGTGGGCTCGTAGCGGCCGTGCGCCTGGGGTGGTGCCTGCGTGACTTGGTCGATTGCCTCTGCTGCACTGGCAACAGCAGCCACATCAGCCACGGTGGAGCGAGGCAACCGCGAAGAGTGGCGGTCAGTACATGCACATCTCCAGCGGCGGACAGCACTACGTCATCGAGCCCGCAATGTTCGACAGACTCAATGACCCCGTGATCCAGGCCTGCATCCTCCGTGGCGCAGCTGTCGGTGAACTGGACTACTCGATGGACGCACCGAGAAGCCGATTTGTGCGCGAGTTGGTGATCGACGCCGCACGGCGTGCCGGCGCGCAGCGGGGAGCTGCTGTCACCGAATTTCTGATCGCGCTCGCCCTGGGAACCGACTCCCGCAATCGGCGCGACCTGCGACTGTACCTGCCTGAGTTGCGCGCCATTGTCACCGAGCTGAAGACATTCGGCGAGGCCCTGTCGCCGCTGACTCGAGGACTGGTCGTGTATGTCCGACAGGAACTCGGACTGGTACCCATCGGCCGCGGTCATTGACTGGCAACACTCGCGCAGCCATGCGGTCGACCGGGATTCGTTCATCGCTTCCATTCACCTCACCGGCTGGCATGTCCGCAGAGTACCGATGGTCTTGGCCCCGCTGAGCGACCGGATTCGGGACGCCGACGCCCCTTTGGACCGGGTTGGTCAGATTCCAGAGGTCTCGGTAGTAGCGGGTCGTTCCTCGTCGAGGACGACGCCGTAAGCGGTGAGGAATGTGTCTTCCCACCCGGGCCCGTAGGTCCATTCGGTGCTCCAGGTGGCGACGGCGATGTCCGCCCAGCCGTCGCCTCGACCGAGACTGCCGAAATCGACGTGGCCCGCATAGTCGGGCTGGTCGCCGATGAGGGTGTTGGGCACGCAGGGCGTCGCCGTGGCAGACCACCACCCGGTCGGTCGGCGGTGCGGCACGACGGAGCCTCTGCAGATCGGCACCGGCCGCCGGCAGCTGAGCCCGACGGGCTTCGGCCGACCGGTCGAACGGGCAGGATTCGACGGGCAGCGCGTCGTGCAGGGCGCGTAGGCCGGCGCCACTCGCACGGCCACCTCGGGTCGCGCCCTCTAAGTTGTCGGCGATTGCTGACTGTCCGGGAAGGCCCGCCGTCAGCAAGTACGCACCGGTCGCCGTGGCTCGAAGTCGAGCACGCGGGGGACGAAGGCGAAGTCGGCGGCCCAACGCAGGCGGTCGGCTTCGGCCGCCAAGTCCAAGGCTGACCCGGCCGGAGCCCACTTGGCGAACCGCCGCGTCGCACCGGCTCCGATCTGGAACGTGAGCCCGCCCTCGCCGTTCTGCCAGATCGGCGCAACCGGGTCCTGTCCGCTGAGTAACCGAATTTCTTCAAGAACCTGAACGTCGGCCCCGGCGAATCTGCTGATGCTCACGCCCCAATGATCCCGGGCTCATCGTCACCAGAGGTCAACGGTTAACGAAAACGTCGTACGGAGGCGACCGCTCAGCGGGGCGAGGTGGCTGCGAGGACATAGATCACGGGCACGAAACGGCCGAGGAACTGCTGAAGTCCCCATTGGAGACTCGCTTCCGCAATACGGCAAGCGTCTTGACCGTAGCGTTGAATGACGCGGTCTCGATCTCGGCGCAGACGGGCCAGTCGGAGCAGGTCGCGAGACACAACATGGTCGTGCTCCTCGAGGTACTCACGCCACCGAGTGCCGACGACATGTTTGACGTTGATCGCGAAGCCTGCGGCGCCGAAGGCGGCCTCCAGTTCGGTGTCGACCAGGTTGGCGACGACGTTGCCGAGAGGTTCGTGGATGGCTGATGTCTCCACCGGGTCGACCGGGCCCTGCAGGATGTTCGTGTAGGCGATCAGGTGTCCGCCAGGTCGCAGGACTCGGCGCATCTCCGCCAGCGCAGTCGGAAGCTCCGGCAGAACTTCGATCACGTCGCGACACCAGATGGTGTCGATGCTGGCCGACGGTTCGACGAGGTTCTCCGCGACTCCGAGTCGGATGGCGATCTGTCCGGCCAAGCCCGCTTCATCAACCATGGTCAGGGCTCGCTGACTTCCCTGCGCCCGACATCCCAGTAACGAGAACGCGCGGCATCGGGGAATCCTAAGTCGCCGAGCTTTCCGCGCCTGAATATGAACCCGGAGACTGCGACTGGCACAGTATTGCTGGTTGTCCGCCACTGGAGTCCGCGCTGAGGGGTTCGACTGGCCCAACGTCATCGACACCGCGCCGGAGAGCTGAGCTCGTTGGACAGCGGGTCCGCCCACCCTGCCGCTGCGGTAGTTGTCGGCCCACACCACCAGCTGAGTTGGGGTCGTCTGGATGCCGCCAGACCCAAAGGCATCCCACCGCACATCTGCGACCTGAGGGCGGTTGAGGTTTGTCGTCTATGTAGGAGACTGCTTTGCCGGCGATCGGTGTCTCGTATCCAATCGTCATCTTCAGGTCTAGCGGCTCGAAGATCCTTTCCTGGATGAAGGTCCCGCACGCATGACCGGACCGCCGCTCGACGGCGGCGGCGAGCAGGTGATAGTTCGGGTTGTTGTACGACCATCGTTCGCCGGGCCGAAAGTCGAGTTGTTCGATCTCGGCGATGGCCTTTCGGAGCGTCCTCTGCGTGACGCGATACTGGAACGTCAAGCCCTTGCCGAGCAGCACGTCATCGGTTTCGGGGATGCCGCTGACGTCAGCGCGCGAAGGAAGACGAACGCGGAGGTGGCCAGCACCGTCACCGCTGCCAGCAACGCCAGCCACCACCATCCGGCGTGCTGACCCGCTGAGGAACCGCGGCCCGGCATGGCGTTGAGGCTAGCGCTCCCCACATCGGCCGCAGACAACCGCCCGGGCTCACCTTCTCAGCCGACCCACGGGCCGAACTGGGCTGCTTGAGCGAAGCAGCCTTGATGGAAGACTGCCACGGTGGCGGTTCGGATCCGCGCCGCGTGCGAGGGCGAGCATGACCAGTTGCTCGCGATCTGGCGTGCGGCTGTCGAGGCGAGTCACGGCTTCCTCACGCTGCCGGACATCGATTGGTACGAACGCGTGGTGTCTGGCTACTTGCCGCAGATGCGAGACGTGAGGGTCGCCGTTCAAGACGGCGACCTCCTGGTTGGGTTCATTGCCCAAGACGCAGGCGAGATCCACATGCTCTTCGTCGCCCCGTATGCCCAGGGCCGTGGCGTGGGTAGTTTGCTGCTCGGAGACGTCGCCGATGACTACGCGGAACTGCGCCTCGACGTCAACGAGCAGAATCCCACCGCCCGCGCCTTCTATGCGGCCAAAGGGTTCGTGCAAGTCGGGCGATCAGACATCGACAACGAGGGCCGACCGTTCCCCCTCCTTCACCTCAGACGCGTCCAACCATCCCGCTGAACCATGGGCTTGCGAACACGGTCATCACCACAAGCGGACCGTAGACCGGTCACCCGACCGGTGATCGAGTCCGACTCGACAGGTCTCGTGTGCTGGGCCGAAGGATTGCGGTCCGCGATCGAAGGTCGACGCTGAGGCCGAGCTGCGGGACTAGGCTGCGGCGAACCTTCGCGGTCGACAAGCGCTCTGAGCGACCGGCCTGCCATCACCGACCACGAGCCCCTCCGTCCGCGAGGCGCTGGCGCTGGTCAGCGATGACCAAGATGTCTTCCACGATGTTCCCGCGGGTGACGGACTGCTGCGACCCGTCAGGAACTGAGGGCTTCGTCGAGCACTTCGGACCCGTTCGGTGCCATCTTTCGCGACTTCGGTAGTCGCTTGCGTAGTGACTACGGAGGTTCCGATGAGACGAACGCGCTTTCCTGTGAGTTGGGCCGCCCATCGGCGGTTCGCAACTGCTCAGACAGGAATTGACATGCACAGACCACGTCTCGCCTTTGGTGCGCTCACGGGCGCTTCCCTTCTCGGTGCGCTGGCCTCGACCGTCGTGTCCCCGGCGCTAGCCGCCGGCTCACCCCCGACCGCCACACCTGCCTCGGTCAGTTCGTCGCCGACCCTGGGCGTGCGCTTCTTCGGCAGTGATGCGGCCGACAAGGTCGTGCTCAGCCGTGCGGGCACATCGACGGCTCCGCTAGTCGTGTTCGACACAGCCGGCCCCATCACCATCGGCGCCAACTGCCGGCCCGCCGTCGGCGATCCGACCACCGCACTCTGCGCCGCGCCGATCGAAGCCGGCTCCGTGCTCCGCCGCATCTTCATCTCTTCTGGAGGCGGCGACGACGTCATCGGCCATGGCGCTTCACTGCCCATTCCGCTCAACGTCAACACCGGTCCTGGAAAGGACGTCGTGAACGGCGGACCAGGAATGGATCTGATCGCCGGGGGTTCGGAAGATGACCTGCTGCGCGGCGGGGCGGGCACCGACCAGATCGCCGGGGCCTCCGGCAACGACGTCTTGGAGGGCGGGCCCGGCTACGGCGACGGTCTCAACGGCGGATCCGGCGACGACCGTCTCTTCGGAGGCGAAGGTGACCACGACAACCTGGACGGTGGCGTCGACGCCGACCAGATCGACGGCGGGCCGGGGGACAACGACACAATCGTCTACCAGTACCGCACGGCGGACGTCACGGTGCGGCTCGGGATCAACTCCGAGAACAACGGCGAGGCAGGTGAGAACGATCTGATCAAGGGCGAGATCGAGCACGTCCTCAGCGGCGCGGGGAACGACACGCTGGTCGGCGACGACGGCCAGAACACGCTCATCGGGAGGGCCGGGAACGACACGATCTCCGGCCGCAAGGCCGAAGACCTCGTTTTCGGCGGCGACGGCGACGACCTGCTGACCGGCAACATATTGCCGGCCGAGGCCGGCCCCAATGCTGATGGAATCCGCGACTTCATCGAGGGCAACGACGGATCCGACGTTTGCGTAAGCAGCCCAGCCGACGACGACTCGGCAACCACATGCGAAGCCGTCATCAACCGGGACTGATCAACATCACACCCGTGAGACGCACGTGTTTCGCAGGCCGTGGCGCTTGCGGCGCTGGCTGTGCTGATCAACCGTGGACTGTCTGCCGGCCATCGGACCTACGAGACGGCAGCGTGGCTTAGGGCTGGCCGCTCACCTGTGTTGTGGGTCCGCTGGACCTGCGGAAAGCCTGATCACCCCCACCAACTCCTCCACCCTCTATATCCTCCAATCTATCTGCCGACCCCCCCCCCCCCCCCCCCTCCCCCCCCCCCCCCGGGTCATAGTCGTCACTCGTTCGAGCAGAGTCTCGATTGGGACCGGCAGGAGCACGACGTGATCGAACCGGTCGTAGATCAGCGCCTGGTCGAGGCCGACTGCAAGCGGACCGATCACCGGCTAGTTCTTCTTCAGCTCCTCGGCGAGCATCACGATGATGCCGCTGGGGCCACGGACATAGGTGAGCTTGTAGACGTCACCGTAGGTGCCGACGCCGCGTAGCGGGTGACAGTCGTGCCTGGCGGCGATCTGAAGGGCTTCGTCGATGTCGTCAACGGAGAAGGCGACGCGGTGCATGCCGATCTCGTTGGGCCGGGTGGGCGTCGTCTCGATCGCATCGGGGTGGAGGTACTCGAAGAGCTCGATGCGTCCGTGGCCGTCTGGCGTTTGGAGCATGGCGATATTGGCATGGTTGCCGTCCAGGCCGACGGCGGTGTCGGTCCAGTCTCCACTGACTGTGTCACGGCCAAGGACGGTCAGTCCGAGGTCGGTGAAGAAGGCGATGGCCGCTTCGAGGTCGCGAACGGCGATGCCGACGTTCTCGAGTTTGGTGGGCATGCGAGCACGTTACCGAGACTCGGGGCTGATTCCGGATCGCGGCTTCCGTCAGAACTCAGCTGTACAGAGGACCGTCCTGCCGACCGATCCGTTATGCCGCTTTTGGGGAGGTCACGGGTGCACCGGCACTCAGGTGGTCCGGAGCGTTGTGGTGCCTGGTGCTTCCTGCCTCCGCTGTTGCGTCCCCAGGTCTATTCCGTAGAGGACTCAGGTGTGAGAGGTTCGGCGCAGCGTCCCAATCGCACCGAATTGGATCACCGATGGCCGGAATTGTGATCACCAGCGCGGAAATGGCCACGCCGCAGTGGCTGACTGGCCGCCTCCGGAAATCCGGTGCCCTGAGCATTGGCACAGTGACGGGGGTCGAGGTCAGTGCGGGACAAGGCACCTGGTCGACCAACGCCCGGTTGCGGCTGCGGTACTCATCCGAGGCGACCGGTGAGCTTCCGAGCCGGTTGTTCCTCAAGATCGTTCGGAGCGACCCCGACGATGAGGAGGCATTCGGCGACTCTGAGGTCACCTACTACACCCGCGACTATGTCGACGTCCCGGATGCGCCGCTGGTCGGCTGCCACGATGCCGCTTACTCGGCGGCTGAGCGCTGCTACCACCTACTCCTCGACGACGTCACCGCCACTCACGTCGAGGCAACCCACCGTCCACCGACTCTGGAGCACGCCCTCGCCCTGGCCGACGGGCTCGCGGCGATGCATGCCCGCTGGTGGGGGGCCGACCGGCTGACTGCAGCGAACCAGCCGGTCCACGACGCGTCGCACATTCAACGGTTCGTCGACATCGCCGCACCCGGCGTGCCGCACGTGCTGGGGCACTGCAGGAGCGAGCTGGCAGAGCACTGGCCCGACCTGATCGTTCAGGTCTTTGCCCGGCACCCGGTTGCCATGGTTGAGCGCAGTCGCACCGTGAGCGGATTCACAATCATCCACGGCGACCCCGGGTGTACCAATATCCTGGTGCCGCGCACCGGGTCTCGGCCGCTGTACCTGATCGACCGACAGCCGTTCCCCTGGAGCCTGACCAGCTGGCTCGGGGTCTACGACCTGGTCTATGCGATGGTCTTGGATTGGCCCGTCGCAGACCGGCGACAGCTGGAGACGCCCCTGTTGCGGCGCTACCATGATCAACTCCTGGCTCACGGCGTCGCTGACTACTCCCTCGACCAGCTGTGGACCGATTACCGGCTGATGGTCCCGATCGGCGTCTACATCGCCGTCGAGTACAGCCGCGGCGGTCTGCACGCCGATCTGCAGTCCGTCTGGCTGCCTTACCTGCAACGCACCCTGGCCACCTGCGACGACCTGGACTGCACCGCAATGTGGTGATGGTGGGTCGACCTTCCAATCGCCTCCGTCGCCGACGGCTGGCTCGAAGTACGCGGAGCCTGAACACGTCGTCGGCCGAGCGGTTATTAACTGCGGCCGGGTTCGGTCGTCGGCCTGAGCCCTGGAACAACAGCGAGTTTGCCGAGGGTCGCGAGTGGCCGAAGATGGTGTTCGCCCGGCCGGCCGGCGCGCCGACGGCCGGTGTCCACGTTCGGCCCGCGGGGGCGGCCACGACTCGCGCCGCGCGGGTAGGGGTTGATGACGAACGGCCCCGCCAGGAGGTGTCGGCTGGTCCTGGCCGTGCCTAGTCCGATGCTGAGACCTCGCCGCCGATCCCGGTCTCATTTCCGTCGGAGTCGTGGTAGACGTACTTCCAGACTCGATCGTGCTTCTCGACGTCGACCGGCTCCAAGCCTCGCTGGGCGATTCTGGCTGCCTCGGCGGTGGGGTCGTCGACCCAGATCATGCTGACCGCGCCGCCGGCTCGGTTGGCATCTTGAATGATGTACACGTGGCGGTCCTCGGCTAGTTCCCAGACGGCCTCGACATCGTTGGGATAGAACGTCGGCTCCGCGCCGAGTAGCCGCTGGTACCACTCCAGGGCTACCCCGAAGTTGCTCACCGCGATGCCAGCGAATATGCCGACCGCCATCTCTGTCGTCCCTTCGTTCCGTGCTCGAAGCCGTCGTGTGGTCAGACCGGTTGCAAGGGGGAGATTCATCGGCCCCGTTCAGAGTCAGCGAGGCGAGGGCCGCCCCAACCGCTTGTCGCCCTGACGGGCCGATCGAACAGCATCAGCAGCGACCTGGGCGACGGATGGAACATCGAGGTTGGATAGGGAGATCCCATCCACCAAGTCCGCCGGATTCCACCAGCGAGCTTCGACGATGTTGTCCACCTCCTGTTCCTCAAGTCCCTTGAAGGTTACGACCACGTCGTCGACGGCAACCGCGAAGAACGTCGAGTCATTCACACAGTCGATGCCGTTGAAGGAGAACTCATGGGTGCCCCGGTGGATGGGGCCCACCAGCTGAGCACCGTCGATGTGAATGCCGGTTTCCTCCCGAAGCTCACGGACGGCAGCGCCGGTCAGGGTTTCGTCGGGTTCGACGGCGCCCCCGATGGTGAACCAATACGGAGCGTCGGGTCTGGCCGGGTCGTGGCCGAGAAGAAGCAGAACCTGGCCGCGTCGGTTGATCGGCAGGACGCGAGCAGTCTGACGCGGTGTGGCTGACACCAGATCCGTCTCGCTCACGACCGACCGGGCTTGCGCTACCAGACCGTGCACGTCGGTGGCGGCGTATGAGCCGCTTGATCAGTTCGTCGGGTGGGGAATGAGTCGTGCGACGGATTCGAGGAACCGCCGAACCGGCGTCGAATCTTTGTGGTCGGCCCAAACCAGGCTGTGGCTGATGGTCAGCGCGGGCGGGTCGAGTTGGCGGTAGACGACACCCTCCCGGCGGGCGGCGGCGGCCGCCCGGGCCGTGATCAGCGCGACGGCTGTTCCGCTGCAGGCGGGTCTGTGCTTCCGCCTACCCGCCAGGACACGTTCTCGCAGGGTCCCGTGACCGGTGTTCGCTCAGGCTGCCAGGCGGGCCAACTCGTTCCGTTCCCGGAGCCTGTCGTGGCCCTCGGTGGTCTTGCCCAGGTGCAACTCCCAGATGATCAGTTTCCGCGGCTTCCCGCTGAGCTCCATGTACTCAACGATGTGACTCATCCGGGGAAAGGTGTTGATCATGACCACGTCGGGCACCAGCCGGTCGATGAGCCGCCCCCAACCTGTGTCGATTCGGGGGGGCTCGGTGCCATCGCGCTGCGCCTTGAGGAAGGCCACCTTCTGGTCGAAACGCCGGAAAGCCATCAGGGTGAGGATCACCGACAGCAACGTGAGTACGAGGCACGCGTTCAGCAGGAACTCCGCCCCCGGTCGCATGAACTCGTTTCCGGCTTCGTCCTGCGCGTAGCCCCAATTGAGGACGACGACCCCCGTGGTTAGGTCGAGCACGTAGATGAGAAGCAGGCCGAGGAACCCCCAGTAGATCGAGAACTCCAGGCAGATGCGGCCCTGCAGATTGAGCGGCTTGTTGCTGTAGTCCCAGAACACGCTGCCGAAGGCCTTCTCCATCACGAAGCTGGCGATGTACTCCAAGATGGTGCAGATCACCATGCTCAACACGAAGAGCAGGATTGGGTTGGTGAAGAAGTTGAGCAGGATCAGGCTGATGGCGGTACCACCCAGGCCGTAGATGGGACTCAACGGCAAATACAGCAATCCGCACCTGGACTCGATCACGCCCTTGTACTCCCGCGCGTAGCAGAAGATCATCTCCAGGATGACGCCGTAGAAGCTGTAGATGAGGAACAGCCACAACACCACATACATGATCTGGCCGATTTCGGTGGAATACATTGCCTGCAACTCCTTCGCCCTCGTTGCCGATCTCCACGGTCGTGCGTCCGTCTGTCCCACGGAAGGGTGTGTACCGGCACTCGGTAGTACGGGTTTCTGGCCGCCCGTGTTTCCCGCATCCACGACGTCACCCTCGAAACGCTCGCCGAGCAGATACTTGCCGAGGGCAACGATCAAGACGAGCCGGAAACCGCCGAGCAGGGCAGCGAAGGGACTCAACCTTGCCCGGCCTCAACACGCGGCTCAAGGCGACTTTGCGGAGTCCCATCAGCCATCATCGCCGCAGGGACGTATCGGGCGTCGTGACCTGCCGGGCGATGTGCGGCTGAGTATCGTCGCTGACGATGTCGCAGTCGGACTTGCCTCAGCAACGCGAAGACCATCTGCTGTCGCGGTCCGGGACAGGGGTCCGACATCCTTGGCACCCCTGGAGCGCAGCTACCCGTGCCCTGCTCAGTCACCTTGAGACAGTCGGCTTCTCGTACTCCCCGCGGCTGGTCGGGTCCGACGACGGACACGACCTGCTGTCGTACATCCCCGGGACGCTCAGGCGCCGACGGGTGGGCGCCGGCGGTTGACGAGCGCGGGCTGGTCGCAGGCGCGCGGCTGCTTCGGTCCTACCACGACGCCGTCATGGACTGGCGGGCCGACAACGACTTGGTGTGGTTCGACGGCTCCCGCGGCACAGGCGGTCTTGGCCGGATCGTTTGCCACGGCGACTTCCATCCGTGCAACATCGTCTGGGACGGCCTGGCGCCGGCGGGCATGCTCGATTACGAGTACGCCCGCGTCGCGCAGCCCATCGACGACGTCGCCTACGCCTGCGAGTACTTCGTTGTTTTCCGAGACGATGCCGAGTGCATTCGGTGGTTGCGCTATCCCGAGCCACCGGATCGACGACGCCGGCTGTCCCTATTCGCCGAGGCGTATGGGTTACCCGCCGTTGACGGGCTGGTCGAGCAGGTGATCACCATGCAGCAACGCGTGCGCGACTTGATCGTCCGATTGGCACAGGAGGGGTTGCCGCGCCAGGTCGATTTAGTCCGCAACGGTTTCCTCGACGACATGGACGCGCGAATCACCTGGTCCGTCACGCACCGGCATCTGATCGAGTCGGACTCTGGTTGAGCCGCACAGCTGGCGTCCGCAAGCCGACCTGCGAGAACGTCGATGGCACCGTCGGGAGCTGCCCGATGTCCGGTCTGGCTAGTGGTCGGGGCCGTGCGCGGCGCTTTGTCGGCGCATGATCTCGCGCATCGACGTGCCGCGAGGCACCCCGTACATCGTGCCTGGGAAGTCGAGCGGCTCTTGCGCAGCCCACAACGCCTCGTGTTGATCGGGTGGGAAGAGTTCCGCAGGGCTGCCTGCAGCAATCCAACCAATCGGAACCACGGTTCCGGGTGAGAGGGTCGAGTTGACGTGTAAGACGCTGTTGACGCGCAACTCAGAACCTGCGCCGGCAACCGCGCCGGCGAAGATCGAGACTCCGGTGGCTACGAAGACCTCGTCCTCGATCCGAGCGCCGTTGAGGTGACTGTGCGGACCAACCAGGACGGCGTCGCCGAGAACCAACTGGTGGTCCGGTCGTCCTCGAAGCACAGCGTTCTCCATGACGAGCACGTCCTCGCCGAGGACGATGGGGCCCCGGTCGGCGTTGAGCACCGCCCCGTGGAGCACGCGCGATCCGGGACCAAGGCTCACGTCGCCGGTAACCACCGCAGTCGGTGCGATCCATGCCGTACGGTCGATGTTTCCCACCAGCTCACGATAGGAGTCATTCGCGGCCGCCGAAGGTCCGTTTCTCCATCGACAATGTTCGGGTGAGGGGTTCGGCGTGCCGGTGCACCAGCTCCCGGCCGGACGTCGCTGGCCTCGAGAGCTTTGAGACAGGACGTACACACCCACGGGGAGCAGCACGCCCCCACCGACCGCGCCCAGGATTGGGCGTAGCCGGGTGAGACGATCGTGTGCCCCGGTCACGGGGAGAGCCGGGCCCGGATGGCCCGGAGCTGGGCGATGAGCAGTGGCACCTGGGCGGCGTCGACGCCGATACGTTCGGGGGCGTTGACCTGGTGGACCCGTGGCCGGATCTGGGCGAGTCTTTCCCGCCCCGCGGTGGTGATGGTGATGCCGGCCGCCCTCCCTCGTCCTGCCGGTCCGTCGCGCACGACCAGCCGCTCGCTGAGGAGGGTCTCGATGAGCGGGTCCATGCTCTGGGGTCGGACCACGAGGGCCCTGGCCAGCTCGGCCTTCGTGAAGTCGTCACCGTCGGCCAGGCAGGCGAGCACACCGAACTGGGTCGGGGTCAGGCCGACGGTGGCGAACAGGTCGCGAAAGGTTCGGGCGGCGAGGTGTGCGGTCTGGACCAGCTCCCACAGCACCAGTTCCTCCTCCGGTGCCTCGTCGGAGTGGTCGATCGGCGGCGAGGAGCGTCCCGTCACCGTCGCCCCCTCCGCACAGCGGTCGTGACGGCGGCCGCAGCAGCCATCACAGGGGTCGCGGACCGCATCGCGACCGCGCCAGCAGGCGTGGCGGTGGCGCGGATCCAGCCGAGCGGCTCCAATGAGTCACGGACGGCGGGTGCGGCCAGGGCGCGAAGCCGCGCCTCGTAGTCGTGGATCGCCACCAGCGTGGTCACCTCGTGGCGAGCGGCGGCGTCGAGCCCCATCCGAGGTCTCGGCCGCTCGGAGCAGTCGGCGTCCCCGATGGTCGCGTACGACCAGGCTGAAACCGAGCGTCGCCACCGCCGAGCCCAGCAGGGACTCGAAGGTGGCGGCAAAGAGCAGGTCGCGCAGCGCCGAGACTGCTGCAACTCCCAGGTGCAGCTTGTAACCACCTGACACGGAGAGGTCATGGTCTGGTTCCGCCACCGCCACGTCGAAACCACGTCGCACCAGCCCCTGTGCGCAGGCCAGCCCGCCAATCCCTCCCCCCGCCACCACGACACGCACCAACGAAGAGTATCAAGCAACTGATAGTCGGAAGCTCCCACAAGACCTTGAGCAGTTGCCCGGCTCCGGTCGACAGCCGATCAGCCCTTCGCTTCGCGGACGTCCTTTCCCTGCTCGGCGAACGCCTTGAAGTCCTGCATGTACTGTCGCGACTGCTTGCGGAAGGCGCCGGGCATCAAGAGGCCCACCAGCCGCATCAGTAAGCCGCTGAACCGGTACTCGCTCTCGCTCGCCCACAGCGTCGTCTCCGGACCGGCCTCGGTCAGCCGTTCGCGCACTGCGCTCCACATGCCCTTGCCGACAATCTCGCGGTCGAAATGAACGTCGCTGCCGCTCGGGATCGCACGCAGGTCCACCGGTTCCCGGCGCGTCACGGTCTCGATGCCCTCGAACGTCTGCTGCCCCATCTGCATCACGACCCGTGACTTGGTGCCGACCTGTCCATGCGTTCCACTAAGCGGCTCGTGCAGCACCAAGCCCCGCAGCCACTTGGGCAGCTGAGTCGGGTCGGCCAGCAGCTGGGCCACCTTCTCCCGCGGCAGAGCGATCTCGATCGATACCGTGTACTTCATGGCGGCGCTCCATGTTCTCCCGGGGAATATGCGGACATTGTCTGGAACCAGCGGGAGTCCTGCAGTCAGCGCACGTACCGGCTCGATGCCCGTCCGGACAGCAATCAGCGGTTCCAGATTGTGCTTGCTCGCCGTCGCCGACATCCTTTCTTGGCGGTTTGAGCGTCCTGTTGGTTTGAGCGCCTGCCTGACTCCGAGAAGCCATTTTCTAGCCTTCGAGCTGTGGTGAACTCTGAGTGGCACGAGGTGGCGTCCGACGTGTATGTGCACGCGTACGACCACCTCGCGATCAACATCTGCGTGGTTCGCGGTGGAGATGAACTACTCGTGGTCGACAGCCGTTCCTCACCGACTGAGGCGGCCGGGTTGGTCGCCGACCTGGAGGACTTCGCTCCCGCCCGGGTCCGGATGTTGGTGAACACTCATGCGCACTTCGATCACACCTTCGGCAACCAGCAGTTCGGTCCTGACTCCTTCCTGGACGTGCCCATCTACGGCCATCATCGGCTCCCTGCCCACCTGGACCAGTACGAACGACCACGGTTGGCCGCCTGGCATCATGACCCTGACGGTGAACCAGAACGCGATTGGCACGACGTACGGATCACGCCGCCCACTTGCCTGGTTGCTGCCAGCCGGACCCTCACCGTCGGTGAGCGGCCTGTCGATCTGCATCCGCTGGGTGCCGGTCACACCGACACAGACCTCGTCCTGCACGTTCCCGACAGCCGCGCCTGGATCGTCGGCGACGTCGTCGAGGCCTCCGGACCGCCGATGTACGGCTCGGGCTGCTTCCCGCTGGGCCTGCCTCGCCAACTCGCCGTGCTACTCGACGAGCTTGAAGATGGCGACGTCGTCGTGCCTGGACATGGTCCTCTAGTCGACCGGGGCTTCGTCGCGTCGCAGCTCACGGAGGTCGAGCAACTCGCGCAGCAACTCCGATTAGCCCACCGTGCAGGAGACACCGTCGAGCAAGCTCTCGCTGATCAGGGTCGATGGCCCTTCCCTGTCGATGGACTGGAATTGGCAATCCACCGTGGCTACCTGGCCCTCGACCAGGACGCCGAGTCATAGCGGACGCCAGCCGGCGCAGCGCAAGGCGAGCGAGCATCCCCACCCAGCCGGCCGGACCATTGGGACGTGCAGCGTGACGGGGTCCGCAGGATTTACTGAACGCCATCTGAATGTCGGGGTGAGCGACGGTGCGTCCCAGATGCGTCCCAGATGCGTCCCGACTACGCCGTCGATAGTTGCACACGGCGGTTGGGTGGGGCATCGGCCCTAGTCGGAGGGCACTTGACTTTGTATCCCCAACGGGATTCGAACCCGCGCTGCCGCCTTGAAAGGGCGGTGTCCTAGGCCGCTAGACGATGGGGACTCAGACACAGGTGACTATAGGGGGCGGCGCGAAGCGACCCAAACCCCTCGAACGTAGTCAGAGACTGCAGATGGGGGGAATCTGCAGTCTCTGACCAATCACCGGGGGAAGGCGGTGAACCTTGGGGGGCTGCGTCAGCGCAGCACCGAGATGTGCACGTGGTTCTTGTGATTGGCTGAGTCGCCGCCCCGGTCCGCCATGAAGCGCCAACCCTCCCCGGCACGTTGGATGTTCCAGATGCGCTGGTCCCAGATGACGTACAAGACGTTCAGCGAACGAGCATTCGTCCGGGTCCAGGCCGCGATATCGGAGCCGAGCTTCCGGCCGCTCGCTGACTTGTAGTTCGGAATCATCACGTCGATCGCCCGGCCCAGCGGATGCTCACCAGCGTTGGACGCATACCAGCCGCCGACGACCCTGATTTGAGGGAACTCGGCTCGCAAGGCCCGGTGCACCCGGATGGTCTTGGCCGTCAGTCGGCGTTCGGTCGACGCCCAGGACGACGGGACGGAGCCGGACGACGGTACGGAGCCGGACGACGGCCGCTTGCTCGACAGGTACTTGGCCGTCACCCACCGCACCGCATCGTTGTAGATGACCTGGGCCCGGCCGCTCTGAGTCTTACCGGTGATGCTCAGCGCCTCACCGCGAGGCACCTCGGTGATCTGACCCGAACCTGTGGCGGACGTCCAGATGTTCAGACTCGACGTGGCGTAACGGGTACCGACGATCTCAGGCAGCCCGGGGGCGGAGGGTCCAGACGTTGCCGAATTGCTCAGGTAACGCGCATTGACCCAGCGAATCGCCTGGCGGTAGACGATCTGAGCTCGCCCGTTCTGGGTGGCGCCGGTGACGGAGAGCCGCGTGCCCTTCTTGACTCTGGCGACGACGCGGTAGTTCGATCCCGAAGTCGTACGGATCAACAGCCTGGCCGTGGCCACCCGCGTGCCGATTATCGCGGGAAGACCGCTTCCCGACCGGGCCAGATACTGACTACTGATCCAACCGCGCCGGTCGCTCACCCTGACCTCGACGAAGCCGCGCGCCGACCGCCCGGTGAGCGCTACCTGAGTGTTGTCCGGGACCACCCGGAGGATGTCGTACGACAGTCCGGGACCTTTTCGCAGATTGACGTTGGTGGTGGTGACACGAGTGCCGCTCACCGTGCTCGACGACGCCACCCTGCTCTTGGTCAGGTAACGGCTCGCGATGTAGGCGGTAGCCCCGCCGAACCGGATCTTGGTCCAACCGTCGGAGGTGCTGATCGCCGTAACGGTCTGACCCCGGTAGAGGCCACCCACGATCCTGGTCGAGGTCGACGGCCCGGAACGGATGTTCACGCCCGCGACGGCTGTCACTTGCCTATCGGCCGCGGTGGCCGGCACGGTGCCGAGCGTCATGATCAGGAGGACGGCAGAGATCAGGGCGGCAACCCCGGCGCGCATCTTTCCGACAGCGGTGCTCACGTCCGTTTCCTCCTCCTCGGCCCGAAGACCGGGACGGAACTTTCGAGCTTGATGTCGCTTGTGTCTCCCCGTGCACTTCCGTAACACCAATCCCAACTTGCGCAGGACTGTAATCGTGTCTCACTCGTTACCGCAAGACGTGAGTAGCTTTTTGGTCACAAAAGCAAGCCGACACGCCGCAGTACACTGGAGTAATTACAGCAGTGTTGTTCGCGATTCGAATTCGGACCGGTCGGATACGTTGCCAGCCATGAGCAGCAGTGAGTGTCGGGCGAGACCGTGAGCATCGAGATGTCGGCGCCGGACTTCGAGATGCTGGTTGCGGACGCGTTCGAGCGAATTCCCGCCGACCTGGCCACGCTGATCGAGAACTGCGTGATCATGATCGAGGACTACCCGCCGCCGGATGCACCGGACCTTCTCGGGCTGTACGAGGGCATTCCGCTGACCGAGCGAGGGGAGAACTACGCAGGGGTCCTGCCCGATCGGATCCTGATCTTCCGAGTCCCCATTCTGGCCATCTGTGAGACCGAGGCCGATGTGGTGGAAGAGGTCCACATCACGGTGGTACATGAGGTCGCTCACTACTTCGGCATCGACGACGACCGTCTGCACGAGCTGGGCTACTCCTGACACCTCAGCTGACGAGAACGTACCCGAGTCCGGCCAACCCGGCCGACGCGACCAGCATCGCGAGCAGCAGCGGTGCGCGGCCGTCGTTCAATCCGGTGTCGGCCAGCGATCGGATCGTGAACTGCCACTGGGCCGCCGACCAGACCGGGACCAGCAGGGCTGTTCCAGCGAGCAGGCCGATCACCAGACACAGCGCCGGGGAGACCTCGGCGATGAGCCGCACGATGACCAGCAGAGCAGCCAAACCGGTGAGCGTGGTCCGTTGCCACGCCAGCCGGGTGCGCTCCGGCTGCAGACCCGCATCGCCGATGCTCAGATCACACCGACCAAGATCAAGCCGGTGAGGGCGACCAGCACCAGAACCGCCGCCACAAAGGGAATCGCCGAGGTGGACGGCAACGGCTCGCCCAGCCTGATCGCCCGCTCCTGCCGCATCCAGCGGCGGAACCCGCCGGCCGCACACACCAGTCCGGATCCGATCAAGGCAACGGCCGTGAGCCGGACGGGCAGCTCCCATCCCGGCGTGAAACGGGCCAGGGCCGTGACGGCCACCCCGGCGGCCAGAAAGCCCAGCGAGGTACGGATCCAGGCCAGGAACGTGCGTTCGTTGGCGAGGGTGAAGCGGGGGTCGGGTTCGCTGCCGACCCCGTACACCTGACGGGGCCAGCGGCGTTGGGCCGGAGAGCGCTCGGGATCGGTCATCGCTTCGATGCTAGAGCGACGGACCGGCGGCGCCGTAAGTCCTGGCCGAGTACGACCGAGACGAGCACGATCACGGCGCCGACGATCTGGGCACCGTTCAGCGCCTGGGACAGCACGACCCAGCCCAAGACGGCGGCGACCACGGGGTTCAGCAGCCCGAGGAAGGTGACCGAACTGGCCGGCAGCTGTTGCAGACCCCAGAACCACAACCAGTACGCCAGGACGCCGCTGACCGCGACCAGGTAGATCAACCCGGCGACGTTGCGCCCGGTGAGGGCGTCCGGCAGGCCTTCGAAGATCAGCATGAATGGCAGCAGCGCGAGGCCGCCCAGTAGGAAGGTCCAGCCGGTGAAGCGGGCCGCGTTCATGTCCGGTGGAAAACCCCAACGCTTGGTCAGCACGGCGGCGAAGCTGATCATGATGACGCAGGTGGTCATGGCCAGCAGACCCCAGATGTCCAATCGAGCACTGGAGCGCAAGACCAGCAGGCCGACCCCGAACACGCCGAGGGCACCGGCCAGCAGCTGAATCGGTTTGATCTTGGTGTGCAGCCAGGGCACCGACAAACCGACGACGATGATCGGGCTCAAGGAGTTGATCACCGAGGCGACGCCGCCCGGCAGCCGGTACGCGGCCACGAAGAGCAGGGGAAAGAAGGCCGAGCAGTACAGCACCGAGAGCAGGGCAATTCGCCCCCACCACTCCCGGGGCGGCGGTCGGGTTCCCAGCACGAGGACGATGCCGGTGGGCAGTGCTCGCATGGTGGCCGCCAACATAGGCCGGTCGGGCGGCAGGAACTCGGTGGTCAGCAGGTAGGTGGTGCCGAAGACGATCGGCGTGATGGCCGCCAGGTAGGCCCATCGCGATCGGGTACCGCTCACGCCGACTCAGTTCGCGACCCCAGCAGGAAGCTCCGCCGCTGATCACTCACCCAGCGGCTGATGTGACCCAGGTGTTCCGACGGAAGGTAGCCGGCCTGCAGGTCGCTCCGCTCCACGATGGTGGCGCCGGTCCGCTCGGCGAGCTGGCCGAGGATCGACGGGTCGGCGCCGCTCACCGCGAGGAGTTTCACCTTCTGCTGGATGACGTTCACCTCCAAGGTGGCGAGCACGTCGGGCGCGATGGATGGCGCGATGATCACCAAGCTGCGCTGGGACATCGCGGCTCGCTCCATGACCGGCAGCAGCTCACGCATGGAGGTGATGGGGGCGGCACAGGCCAGGACGGCCGGATCGTCGAGCACGGCCCAGCCGCTCGTCTGATCGGTGATGAACGACGATGTGAGCCATCCGGCCCTCACCTTCGTCGTGTCGGGATCGTCCAGCCGAGCCTTGAGCGCGTCCCGGTCCGCCGCCGACAGCCCGGTCGGCGCCGTTTGGGCCGGGGCCCGGCGAGCCTGCAGCTCCGACAGGTACCGCGGCGCGGGCGCGTCGGGCGCGAAGCGGGGGATCATGCGGTCCGGCGGCGCAAGCATCTCGGCCCGCGCCCGTCGGTTCCGGGCTCGGTCGCTGAGGGCGCCGTAGACGATGGCGGCCAGTCCGACCACCAGGAGCGCGATCAGCCCCAAGGTCCACGGATCCATCCGGTCAGCCTGCCACAGGGCCGGACTACCCTCCGGGCGTCGCGACCCCAGGGGATGGCGGGTTGACCAGCTCCACGGCCCGCGCCGCGGCGAGGGCGCCCAGCTCGTCGGCGACCATCGTGATCTCGGTGATGACGCCATCGTGATGGCGTTCGGTCCACAGATCGAGCAGGCCCTCGATATCGAAGCTCATGATTCATCCTGGTCATGAACCTCGCTGTCCTGGGCGGTTACGAGTTGTCCCTTCGCTGACCCGGCGCATCCGGTCGGGCTGGCCCATTCGCGAGTATTCTCCGGATTCCGCAACCGAGGCGACGCGTACGGGAGGCAACATGGTCGCGTTCGAATCGTGGATCGATCGGCAGATCCGCGAGGCAATCGAGCGGGGCGAGTTCGACAACTTGCCCGGCGCCGGCAAACCACTGGCAGGACTGGACGATCCGGACGAGAACTGGTGGATCAAGCGCAAACTCGAACGCGAGAACTTGCGGGCGCCGCTGCCCACCTCGCTGGGATTGCGGAAGGAGGTGGCACTGATCCGCCAGAGCGTGTCCGAGGTACGGACCGAAGATCAGGTCCGCGAGATCGTCGAGGATCTCAACGCCCGGATTCTGGACGCCCGACGCCGCGGCGTCGACGCTCCGTTCATTGTGATCCCGACCGTCGACGTGGAGCGGGTGGTCGACGACTGGCGCAACGGCAACGATCGGGCGAATCGCCGGCCCTGAAAGCCTGGGCGGCCTGGGATCTGCCCGCAGCGAGGACGAGCCTGCCGCGCGGGTAACCTCCTCCATGAGCCTCCGGTCCCCGGTGGGACAGGGGAGGGCCTCTAGCTCAATTGGCAGAGCAGCGGACTTTTAATCCGCGGGTTGTGGGTTCGAGTCCCACGGGGCCCACCAGCAGCATCGCCCCTGGTCAGGGGCTACTTGGGGAAGGCGTGACCTCGGCCTCGGCTGGCCTGGTGCCCGTCCAGCCCGAAGACCAGCTTTTTCACGCCCACCCGAGAACCGTCACAGCCGGAGACCCTCCCCAAAGGCCACCGTAGCGACCGCGCACTGTCACCGGGACGCCCTACAAGTGATACAAGCCCCGGAGCTCATGGCGGCGCCCGTGTCGTCCATAAGGTCACTGACGAGCGCGATTTCTCCTTTGCGGTCTGGGCAGAAACACGGCCAAGGCCGCACGGGCCATGACCGCCGACGCTACGGTGAGGCCATGTTGCGCACCGCGGCGATCGGCGTTGGCACCGTCCTCGTCGCGGCCTGTGCCTCGCCGGCTCAGCCCGCGACGCCCTCCCAGGTTGCGTCCGACGCCACCGCGCCATCAGCTGCGTCGAGCGGCGGGCCGGGCCGCCTCGTCGACATCGGCCAGGGGCGGACGATGTATTTGGATTGCAGCGGCACCGGGAGCCCGACGATCGTCCTCGTCAGCGGGCTGGGAGAGCGGGCCGACAACTGGCAGATCACCTCGAGGCCAAAGGACGCCGACCGGGCCGTCTACCAGCAGTCCGCCCGCGTCAGCCGGGTCTGTGCCTACGACCGGCCGGGCACCGAGACGATGACCGCCTCGGGTCGTGCAGGCAGCCGGTCGACGCCCGTGCCGCAGCCCACATCCGGCACGGCGGCCGCGAACGACCTTGCCGCGATGCTCGCCGCCTCAGGCGAGCCGGGTCCGTACGTCCTCGTCGGGCACTCCTACGGAGGCATTGTGATCCGGCTCTACGCCGCGGCTCACCCCAGAAGCGTTGCTGGGCTCGTCTTTGACGACGCGCTCAGCGAGGACCTGCCGACCCGGCTCACGTCAGAGCAGGCGGCCGACCTGGAGAAACTGAACAGTCCCGCAGTGCAGGGTCGGCCGGCCGACGCGGAGTCTGTCGCGTTCGGTGTCATCTTCCCCGAGGTACGCGCCATTCCTGCCCTGCCGACGGTGCCCACCGTCGTGCTGTCCGCCGACCGCAAGGTCATCTCCGCGGAAGACATCGCATCCGGGAAGCTTCCGCCGTTCGTGACCCAATCGTTCGCCGATGCGCTGTGGTCGGCGCAGCTCGCGGCGCAGGACGCGCTCGCGGCGAAGTTCCCCGGCGCCCGCCACCTCACCGCGACGCGCGCCGGCCACTACATCCACGTCGAGCAGCCCAAGCTCGTCGACGACGCCATCGCCGACGTCGTCAACCAGGTGCGCGCACAGCCCCAGCCGAGTCGCTGACCGGCCGGGCTTACGCCGCCCGGTCGACCGCGAAGTGGCTCTGCGCATCGGTTAGACAACGGGCTTCTACGACGTAGAACGTGGTTGCGTCCTCGGATTCGTGCTGTGGACGCATTGTGCCGTGTGACGCCGCATGACCGGCAGGGGCTGGCATGGGCGTCGCAGACGACGACGGTTCTGCGTCGTGACGCCCCGGAGCCGACGTGAGCGTGGCAGGTCTGGGGCATGTTGACCTCCTCTACGGACAGTGATCAACCGCTCATTGTGATTTCCCCGCGATCACCAGCGCCTCTGGTGCCCGCCTGGTGGCCCGAAGGGCTAGCATCCGTCGCTACGCGCTGGCACCAGCGAGCATTTGAAGGCGCTAGTCAGAGGCACTTTCGAGCACTGGTGAGCACCAAGCGGCAGGCACAAGATCGGCCTCTTAATCCGCGGGTTGTGGGTTCGAGTCCCACGGGGCCCACACGCCCGCGGCCGACGTGCCTTTGCGCACCTTGGTGACTTGGACTAGTTTCCCGCGGCTCGGAACTTCTCGATCACCTTGGCCGGAACCCTGCCGCGGCTGGACACCTCGACGCCATTGCTTGCCGCCCAAGCGCGTACGGCCTTCAAGTCCAAGCCTGTGGCCGATGTCGACCTGCGACTGCGGCCCCCACCGGTTCTGTGGGCCGCCTGGATGTACGGCTCCAGCGCCTTGTCGAACTTCTTCTTATTCTTCTCAGACAGATCGATGGAGTAGTCCACCCCGGCAACCGAGAAGGTTAGGCTCCTAGCGTCTCCGTCTAGTTCTTGGCCGTCGATGTCGTCAATCAGGACGACCTGAGTGCGTCGAGCCACGTCTTCCTCCGTGTCCCCCGAGTGATGTGTTGTCGGCCCTTCCCACAGGGCATTACGGCCAGGCTACTCGCAGTTGAGACTAATTTCGCCTGTCCCGGCAAACCGGTTCAGCGGCAGGAATTCTGCCGCCGTCGGGCCGCCGCTGAGTGAAAATGGAGTCAACGATTGAGAGGGAACAGTCACACGGGAAGCCACAACACAAGAGGCTTACCACCGGCGCGAGGGCGAGCGTCCGTACTGTCCGGGCCCGGCAACGATCCTCAACCTTCTAACGCCTAGGTGGGTTCGCTGCTACGTCCGTGCTGGATTCCAGGTGGGTCAGAACGTACCCACCTGGAACGCCTATCTATGGGCTGCCAGCGCATCATCCGTCGACAGGGACCAGCGGCCGCAACGTAGGAGCACCGACTTTCGTGACGTTCCCATCGATGCGAGTTGATAGCGACTCGGGCGTCAATTCAGCTGCTGCTGGCACACAGACCACACGGGTAAAAAAGGGGGGCCAGGTTCCTACGACATTGGCAATACGATCCCCGGATTGGTTGGGGCATATTCGGACTTATTGCACTCGTAGTCTCCATCATCGCGCTGGTTTGCTCGGCAGGCATGCGCCACCGCAGCCATCGCAGACTCGGCTCTGCACTTGCTCTGGAACAGCATGCGCAGGACCGCGGGTCCGTCGGGCACGATGACGGCCCCAAGCGATTGTCGGTGACATCAGCTCATCGGGTTTCGGCAGGCGCCAGGGCGAGGACCGATCCGCTGAGGACGGCATCCACCGCGGCGCTGCTGAAGACCGCGTCCGCCACCATGGCGGCTGCACCGGTGATCCCGGCGCGATCCCCGAGCACGGTGGACGCAATGGCCAGCCGGGCGGTGGCCAACGGTTGGCTGCGGGCCAGCAGTGTGTCCCGGACCCCGAGCATGAACTGCTCGTGGGCGTGAGCGATGTCGCCGCCAATGACGACCACGTCCGGGTTCAGCAGGCTCACCGCGGTCGACAACACATCGCCGAGCGCCCGTCCCGCGGTGGTGACGATCCGTACGGCCTCCGGCTCTCCGCGGCGGACCAGAGCGACCACGTCGCGCGTGGTCTCGGGAGTATGGCCGAGTCGTCGCAGATCGCGGACCATGGCCCGCCCCGACGCGGTCGCCGCGAGGCACCCTCGAGCCCCGCAGCTGCTGCAGGTCTCGTCCACGCCGATGATCTTGGCGTGGCCGATGTCGCCTTCGGCGGAGTCGGAGCCCCGCAACAGTTCACCGTCGAGGACGACCGAGGCGCCGATCCCCGTTCCGATCTTGACGAACAGGATGAGGTGCGCCGTCGGATAGATCCGTCGCTGTTCACCCAGACCCAGCAGATTGGCGTCGTTGTCCACGACCGCCGGAACGTCGTAGTGCTCGGCCAGTTCGTCGCGGACCGGATAGTCGTCCCAACCCGGCATGCTGATCGAGCGGGCGATCCGGCCAGTGGTCCAGTTCACCGGCCCGGGCACACCCATGCCGATCCCGCGCAGGCTCGAGCGGTCGCGTCCTGAGGACTTCAGCAACCTGGCGAACTCCTTGTGCACGGTGCTCAGCACCGCGGTGGGACCTTTTGCGATAGCACTCTCGATCACCGTCTCCGCCCGTACCTCGCCGGCCGCGGTGGCCACCGCCAGGCGTCCGTGCGTCGCGCCGAGATCGGCCGCCAGCACCAGGGCGTTGTGATCATTGAGTCGTAGCCGCATCGATGGACGGCCCCGACCGTCCACAATGCTGCCGTCGGCAATGAGATAGCCGGCATCCAGGAGGGAGTCGATCTTGTAGGTCACGGTCGAGCGGGCCAGCCCGGTCAGGGTCTGGACCTCGTTGCGCGTCCGGGCGCGGCTGGAGCGAAACAGCTGCAACAGGGCGCCAGCGCTGTTGGCACTCGGCGGCACGTCGCCCTCCGATCCCTGGGGTTCAAGGCTGAGCGGCAGCACTGTCGAGGTCCCCGGGTTGTTATCGGAAACATACCAACAATCGACGCTTTACGTCTTGTCATCAGTCGTAAATCTGGCTTAGATGAGCAGTAAGTGGTCCGGCACCCTCCGTCGGGGGCAGTTCAACTCGTGATCTGACGCCAATCGATCCCAGTCGAGCGTCACCAGGAGTCATGACTGGGAGCCCTGGACCTGAGCAAAGGAGTATCGGATGACCATGCGTACTCGACCAGCCATCGTCTTCGCGGCGATCCTCGTTCTGCTCGGCCTCGCGGCCTGTGGCGGCGGCGACTCTGGAAATCAAGAGGGAGGCGACAACAAGATCGTGGTGTGGACCGGCGACACGATCCCGGACCGCGTGGCCAAGACGAAAGAGATCATCGCCAAGTTCACCGAGGCGACCAAGATCGAGGTCGAACTCGTGGGCGTCGACGAGGACCAGTTCAATCAGCTGCTGACCTCGGCTGCCGCAGCCGGCGAGCTGCCCGACGTGGTCGGCTCGCAGCCGCTGGCTGCGGTCCGCACGCTGTCGGCCAACGACCTGGTCAACAAGGAGGCGGCGAAGGCGGTGGTCGACGCGCTCGGCGCGGAGACCTTCTCGGCCAAGTCGTTGGAGCTGACCCGTCAGGGTGAAGAGCAACTCTCGGTACCGACGGACGCCTGGTCGCAGCTGCTGTACTACCGCAAGGACCTCTTCGACAAAGCGGGTCTCAAGCCACCGGCGACGTACGCCGACATCATGGCGGCCGCCAAGGCAGTGGACACACCCAAGCTGGCCGGGTTCGTAGGGGCCACCACTCCTGGGGATGCGTTCACCCAGCAGACGTTCGAGCAGATCGCCCTCGGCAACGGCTGCGAGATGGTCGACGACAAGGGCACGATCACGATCGACAGCCCGCAGTGCGTCGCCGCGTTCCAGTTCTACGGCGATCTGATCAAGCAGTACTCGGTCTCGGGCACCCAGGACGTCGACACCGTACGAGCCAGCTACTTCGCCGGCCAGTCCGCCATGGCCATCTGGTCGACCTTCTTGCTCGACGAACTGGCGGGCCTGCGCAACGACGCCAAGCCCAGCTGCCCCGAGTGCAAGAAGGACCCGAAGTTCCTGGCCGCAAACACCGGCGTGGTGGCCGCGATCGGCGGTCCGGACGGGCAGCCGGCGCAGTTCGGAGAGGTTTCCTCGTGGGCGATCACCGCGACCGCCAAGACCGAACCGTCGCAGAAGTTCGTCGAGTACATGCTGAGTGACGGCTACCTCGACTGGATCGCGATTGCTCCCGAGGGCAAGTACCCGGTTCGCTCGGGCACGAAGGAGAACCCAAAGCAGTTCGTCGACGCCTGGAAGGACCTCCCGGTGGGGGTGGACACGAAGGCGCCGCTCTCGGAGTTCTACCCGCAGGAGGTCATCGACATCTTGACCAGCGGAGCCGACAAGTTCTCCCGCTGGGGGATCACCCAAGGACAGGGTGACCTGATCGGGGCCTCGCTCGGCGAGCTCCCCGTCCCGAAGGCCATCGGTGCACTGACGACCGGCCAGGTCGACGCCGCGGGCGCGGCCAAGCAGGCGGCCGACGAACTCAACACGATCAAGAAGTCGCTCGAGTGAGGCGGCCATGAGTCAGCGCGCGGAACGTGGCGGCGCAGCCCCTCCGGTCCCATCGCCGGAGGGGCAGTACGCCGCGGCGGCGACAGGGCCCGAGCGGCGATCCAGCGGCCGGCAGCGGCGGGCTGACGCCCGGGCCGGCCTGGCCCTGATCGCCCCGACGCTGATCATCGTCATCGTCATGGTGGTATTGCCGATTCTCTGGACCGTCTCCATGGCCTTCCAGCGGATCCGGCTGATCAACCTGCGGTCGGCGGGGATCTTCGGTGACTACACGCTCAACAACTTCACCGGGATCTTCACCTCGGAGGGGTTCTGGTCGTCCCTGCTGACGACCCTGATCTATTCGGTGTTCGGGACCGCTTCGGCGATCGTCCTGGGTCTGATCGCCGCGCTGGCCCTGCGCAAGGCGTTCCGGGGCCGGACGTTCGTCCGGGCCGCCATGCTGCTGCCCTACGTCGCACCCATCGTTGCCGCGACGTTCGCCTGGAGCACGATGCTCAATCCGCAGTTCGGCATCGTGAACTACTGGGGGCAGCGGCTGCTGGGCTGGGACGAACCGATCCCGTTCCTGAGCAGCGCGCCGTGGGCCTTGATCACGGTGATCGCCTTCGAGGCGTGGCGATCGTTCCCGTTCGCCTTTTTGTTCTTGACCGCACGGTTGCAGGCCGTTCCGGGGACGCTGGAGGAGGCGGCCCTCGTGGACGGCGCCACTCCGAGTCAGCGTTTCGCCCACGTAGTGCTGCCGCAACTGTTGCCGACGATCGCGGTCCTGTCGGTGCTCCGCTTCATCTGGACCTTCAACAGCTTCGACGACATCTATCTGCTGACCGGGGGCGGCGCCGGCACCGAGGTCGTGAGTGTACGGGTGTTCAACGCCCTGACGTCGCGCGGCGACATCGGGGCCGCGTCCGCGCAGGCACTCGTGCTCGCCTTGATCCTTGCCATCCTCGTCGGGTTGTATTTGCGCAAGTTTCGGACCCGGGAGGAGGGGGCCTGATGTCCACGACCCTGGAACAGGAACGGCGATCCACTCAGCCGGCGCGCAAAACATCAGCCTCCGGCTGGACGCGCGACAACGTCGAACGGAAGGTGTTCGGTGTCTTGCGTTGGGTGGTGATCGTCCTGCTGCTCTTGGTGACGATCTTCCCCTTCTACTACACGGTGCTGCTCTCCATCCGGCCGCTCGACGCGGTCCTGCAGGACCCGGGGGCGATCTTCGTGCCGCCCAACGAATGGGTGCTCGACAGCTATCGATCCGTGCTCGCCTCTCCCGAGCAGGGTGGGCAGGGCTTCCTGATCTTCATGCGCAACAGCGCCGTCGTCGCCCTCAGCACCGTGGCCATCACCTTGCTCGTGGCGCTGCCCGGTGCTTACGCCGTGAGCCGGCTCGAGTTCTTCGGCCGGCGCCAGATCAGCGCCTTGTTCCTGGCCGTCTACCTGTTCCCGGCCATTCTGCTTGCCGTACCGCTGTTCGTGTTCTTCACCCGGATCGGGCTGCGCGGGACGTTGGTCGGCCTGCTCATCGTGTACGTGTCCCAGATCGTCGCGGTCTCGATCTACATGCTCCGCAACTACTTCGACACCATCCCGGTCAGCCTGGAGGAGGCGGCGGCTATCGACGGCTGCACCCGGCTCGGCATCATGCGCCGGATCAGCCTGCCGTTGGCGATGCCGGCGATCATGTCCAACGCGCTCTTCGTGTTCATGATCGCGTGGAACGAGTTCCTGTTCGCCCTGCTCTTCCTGGTGGAGGAACGCGACCGGTGGACGGTCTCCCTCGGGTTGTCCCAGCTGGCCGGCAGCATCGAAATCCCCACCACGGTGCTGATGGCCGGCTCGGTGATCATCACGCTACCGATCATCGTCATGTTCTTCGCCACCGAGCGGCTGCTGACCGGCGGACTGACGGCCGGAGCCGAGAAAGGCTGAGCGGCACCTCGACGTGTCGTACGACAAACAGCCCTTCGTGCGGGTGCCGGGCCCGCACCGGGTGTGGAAGGGTCAGGACGCTTGGCGTGAAATCGATCGCCACGCCAGCGACGGCGGCCGACGGGCGCCGCTGGTGGTTGTCGACACCTATCCCGGAGTCGATCTTGATCAGCTGCGGGCGGTGATCGGCGCCGCGCTGCCGCACTACGTCCTGATCGACGTCGAGCAGGCGGCGGCCAAGCCCGTCCGCGAGATCGACGAGCTGATTGCCGCGAACCTGACTCACGACCGAGTGTTCGGGGTGATCAGCCATCACACTCTGCGGGAGTTCTACGACGCCGACCGATTGGCAGGCATCGCCGACCGGGTCCTCGACTCGAACACCCCGACGTTGCTGATCGGATGGGGTGCGGCCCTGGTCCCGATCCGCCGCTCTACTCTGGTTCTGGCCGACCTGGCCCGGTGGGAGATCCAGCAGCGCCAGCGACGAGGAGCCCCGAACTGGCGCTGTGACAACGGCGCTGAGGACAACCTCCGCAAGGTCAAGCGCGGTTACTTCGTGGAGTGGCGCGTCGCCGACCGCCACAAGCGCCACCTGTTCCCGTCGATGGACTACGTGCTCGACGCGAACCGTCCTGCCGCCGACGCGAAGCTGATCACCGCGGACGCGTTCTGCGCCGGCATGGACGCAGCGGTTCGCTCACCGTTCCGGGTTGTCCCGTTCTTCGACCCCGGAGTCTGGGGCGGCCAGTGGATGAAACGAGTCTGCGGGCTCGACGACGAGGTCGAGAACTACGCGTGGTGCTTCGACTGCGTGCCCGAGGAGAACAGCCTCCTCCTCGACGTCGCGGGCGAGCTCGTTGAGCTGCCGTCCGTCGACGTGGTGTTCACGCGCCCGCGCGAACTGCTCGGCGAGCTCACGGTCGCCCGCTTCGGGGCTGAGTTCCCGATCAGGTTCGACTTCCTGGACACCATGGAGGGCGGCAATCTTTCGCTCCAGGTCCACCCGCTGACCGACTACATCCAAGCCACCTTCGGCATGCATTACACGCAGGACGAAAGCTACTACCTGCTCGACGCCTCCGACGATGCCGTCGTCTTCCTCGGGTTGAAGACCGCGATCGATCCGGAGGCCATGGTGAGGTCGCTGGAGCAGGCGTCCCGGGGCGAGTTGAGCTTCCCGGCCGAGGAGTTCATCAACGCCTTCCCGGCCAAGAAGCATGATCATTTCTCCATCCCGGCCGGGACGGTGCACTGCTCCGGGGCCGACTCCATGGTGCTGGAGATCTCGGCGACGCCGTACCTTTTCACCTTCAAGATGTGGGACTGGGACCGCGTCGGGCTGGACGGGGTGCCGCGGCCCATCCACCTCGAGCATGCGCGGCGCAACATCCAGTGGGACCGCGACACGGCCTGGACCACGGACAACCTGGTCGGGCACGTGGAGACCCTCGGATCCGGACCTGACTGGGTGGAAGAACGCACCGGCCTGCATGCGCTCGAGTTCATCGACGTCCGCCGGCACTGGTTCACCGACGTCGTCGAGCACGACACCCGCGGCACGGTCAACGTGCTCAACCTGGTCGAGGGCGCGGAGGCCGTGGTGGAGAGCCCCACCGACAGTTTCGCGCCGTTCGTCGTGCACTACGCCGAGACGTTCATCGTTCCCGCCCAGGTGGGCAGCTATCGGATCCGGCCCCACGGCAACGGTGTCGGCCAGCGGCTGGCCACGATCAAGGCGTTCGTACGGGGTACGCAAACGTGAGCGGCACCGGCGCCGAGATCCTCAGCGCGTACGGCCACTCCTGGGCGTTCGGCACCGGGGCGACGCGGCATGAGCTCGGCTTCGCCGCCCTGGCCGCGGGTGACCTCGGTCTTCGGCACGACGACCGAGCCCAGAGTGGCAGCCTGAGCACGGAGACCGCGAGGCTCGTGATGTCGAGTCCTCCGCCTCCGGCCGGCGTCTTCGTGCTCATGACCGGCTTGAACGACGTGAGGCTGAATGGGCCCGATGCTGTCGAGCGCGAGTCCTACGCCGATGCGCTGGGCACTATCTTTGCGGCGTTCCGGCGGGCCAGCCCGGGTGCGCTCGTACTGGCCGTCGAGCAGCCCTACGTCTCCGACTACGTAGGGTACGAGCCGTTTCACCGAGGCTCGGACGGCGTGCTCGACGCCTACAACGCCACGTTGCGGCAGGTCGCGTCGCAGCATTCGGTCCGGGTCGGGCGGATCGAGGGCTGGAACGTCGAGGGGATGGTCTCGGTCGACGGTGTGCACCCGAACGACGCCGGGCATCGCCAGCTCGCGCAGGCGGTTGTAGATGAGTGCCTTCAGTCCCGCTGGTTCACCGACCAGAAGGCGGCGCCGAGGAGCGCGGCGTCGGCACTGCGTTGGGCGGGACGGATGTCCAGATGATCAAGGTCGGGTGCGACGCCGGACAGGCCGAGCCGGATCGCCGGCTCGACGAGATCCCACGAGCTGGCGATCGAGCCGCCGATCACCACGACGCCAGCCTCGAAGCGCTGCACGAGCGGGGCCAACGCGGCTCCCAACCCGACGAAGGCGTTCTGCAGAACGGATCTCGCGTGCTCGTCGCCCTGCCGGGATCGCGCGGCGATGACGTGTACGTCGGGGGCCGGCTGGCCGGCGAGCTTTCCGGTCGCCGCGGCGTAGGCGGCCCTGATCGCCCGCCGGGAGACTGTCTCCTCCAATGGCCGCCCGTCGTGGACGACGAGATGGATGCTGCCGTCCGGGGGCACCGTCGGACCCGAGTTCACCGGTCGGCCGGAGTCCAGGAAGGCCGAACCGACCCCGGTGCCCAAGGTGATGCAGAGGGCCCGGTCGTGACCGCGAGCCGCTCCGACCGCGTACTCACCCACGCCGAACGCGTCGGCGTCGTTGAGGAACCGGATCTCGGTGGGCTCCGGCCGGATCCGCCTCAGCAGGCCGAGCCGGACATCCACGCCGTACAGGCTCTCGAACTTGCCCACGTCGCGGAACAGCCCGACACCGCCCTCGTAGTCGAAGGGCCCGGGAACCGCCACGACCCACTCCGCGCGACGTCCGACCCGCAGGCCGTTGGCGGCGGCGGCCAGCTCGTCCAGGATCTCCGTCGTCGTGCCGTCGGCATCCAGGGGCACGAGCCGGAGCGAGTCGCGGATCAGGTCCCAGGGGTCGGCGGTGACCAGCACCGCGGTTACATGGGTGCCGCCGACTTCGAGCACGGGGATCGGCCCGTTCGGCATCGGTCAGGCTCTCGTTTCCATCGTGGCCGCGAGCGCGGTCCACGACTGGGGAGCGGCTCCCAGACCCTCACCGGTGTGGGGATTCCAGTACTCGGCCCAGCCCGAGGCCTCCGCGCCGGCGACGGTGTTCCGGGCGATCTGATGGGCGAGATCGGCGCTCTCCCAGCGGCGGGCGGCGAGCCACAGCAGATAGCTCATGTTGGGCCAGGCCGCGCCACGCCAGTACGCCGACGGGTCGTAGCTGGGGTGATCCTGGGCGACGTTGGTCGGTCCGAACGGAGTTCCGCCGAAGACGCGTGGATCCTCGAGCGTGCCCAGCGCCCGGAGCGCGTGATCTTGGTCGGCCGACACCAGCAGCGGCATCGCTCCGTCGGAGATCGGGATGCGGTGGCTGTGCCCGTTCCCGCCGACCACTGGACGATCGGCCCACAGGTTCGTCTCGGCATCCCAGAGCAACTCGTCGATCAGCTGAGCCAGCTCGTCGGCGTCCCGCCGCAGGGCCGGGTCGCCCGTCACCATGGCCAGCTCGCGAGCGTTGAACGCGACGTACGCGTTGAACGCGGCCGGGCAGACCACGAACCGACGGGACCCGGAAGCCGCGCCGTCATCTCCGATGATCACGTCCCGCATGAGGGCCTTGTTCCATTGCGAGCGGGCCTCCTGGTCGTAGGTGGCGGGAGTGGCGCCGGGCACGCCCCAGCCGTCCCACCGCGGTGCGTGATCGTTGCCGGCCTCCCAGGGATGCACGATGAAGATCAATCCACTGGCGTCACGGCGATTGTCCAGGACCCACCGCAGCGCCTTGGTTGCCCGGATCAGATCGTCAACGGGCACCGCGAAGCCGGATCGCACCAGCTCGGCGACCGCGTGCCCGAACATCGGCGGTTGGGTGATCGAAGACGAGGACGCCAGCGGTCCCAACCAGGCGGACGGCGGCGTGGGCCCATAGCGCATGTGCGGCACCATCCCGCACTCCAGCTGACCATCCATCAGCGAGCCGAGTTCCTCGACGCCGCGCTCGTCTCCCAACCGGGCCCAGGCGACGGCGTGGAAGGCGGAGTCCCAGAGCCACTGGTGCGGATAGGTGGCAGGGTTCGGGACGCAGTAGCCGACGTCGGGTCGCCAGTGTGCCCGGAGGATGCCGAGGGCACGTTCGGCGAGTTCGGACGTCATGAGGCAACCCTGCTCGCTCCGGAGCGGCCCGGACAAGAGGCCTCGCTGATCATGGAGGCAGTGTGATGGCGTATCTGGTCGAGTTGACCGAACCGCGAACGGTCGGCATTCGGACGTACCCTACGCCAGAGGTGGGTCCGGGCGAGGTGCTCGTCCGGACGCTGTACTCGGGCATCTCGGCCGGCACGGAACTGGCGACCTACCGCGGCACCAATCCGTACCTCGAAAAGCGGTGGGATCCCGAGCTCGCGCTGTTCGCGCCCGGCGAGACGACGTTCCGCTACCCGGTCGACGTCTGGGGCTACTCCGAGGTGGGGGTCATCGAAGATCTGGGGGAAGACGTGGGGGAGGCGGTGGGACGCCAGGTCGCTGACCTGGCGCCCGGTGATCAGGTGTGGGGCATCTGGGGGCATCGTTCGCACGCCGTGCTGTCGGCCGATCTACTCGCCGGGCACTTGATGCCTCCGGGCCTCGACCCGATGGTCGGCACCTTCGACCGGGTCGGCGCCGTGGCCCTCAACGCCGTGCTGGCGGCGGACGCCCGGATCGCCGAGACCGTCGTCGTCTTCGGGCAGGGCGTCATCGGCCTGCTCGCCACCCAGTTGTTGATCAGTCAGGGCAGCCGAGGTGCTGGCCGTCGACACGGCGCCGCGACGGCTCGACCTCGCGCAGAGCTTCGGTGCGACGCCGCTGCTCGCGACCGAGGGGGACGTGGCGCTGGCCGTCCGCGAGCACACCGGTGGATCCGGCGCCGACCGGGTGATCGAACTGACCGGCGCCTATCCCGCGCTGCACCAGGCCATCCGGGTCGCCGGAGTCGGCGGCACCGTCGTCGCGGCCGGCTTCTACCAGGGCCCAGCCACCGCGCTGGCCCTCGGCGAGGAGTTTCACCACAACCGGGTCACAATCGTCTCCTCCCAGATCGGTTCGCTGCCGCCCGCGCTGCGGGAGCGCTGGAGCCGCGAGCGACTGCACGAGGCGGTGATCTCAGCTCTGCGCCGCGGGACGGCTGGACACCCTGCCACTGGTCAGCCACGTGCTGCCGGCACTCGAGGCGGCGAAGGCGTACGCGCTGATCGACGAGCCGCCCCCGGATCTGCTGCAGGTGATCTTGGACTTCCGGGGCGATTTCGCAGGTGACGGCCCGGAGGAGAACGCATGAGGCACGCGGTGAGACTGTCGGTGCAGGAGCAGTACCTGCGAGGCGCGACCATGATCGAGAAGTGGGATCACGCCCAGACGGCTCGGCTTCGACGCCATCGAGTTGCGCGGCCGGGGGGAGGGCCAGTTCGCGGCCCGGTTGCCGGAGCTGTCGGCGGCGGCGGCCGCGGGTGTCCCGATGCCGACGGTCTGCGTGGAGATGCTCCACTTCGTGGGCGACTTCGACTCGGAGCGCCGCCGCGATGCGCTGGTCCAGATGAGGTCCCAACTGAGTGTGATGGCCGCGATCGGCGGCCGGCTGGCCATGACGCCCGCCTCGTACGGGATGTTCAGTCGCCGGCTGCCCCCGTTCGAGTGCCCGCGCACCGAGGCCGAGGATCAGGAGATCCTGCTGGACGCCTTCGGCCAGCTGGCCGAGCACGCCGAAGCGGAGGGCGTGGTAATCGCCCTGGAACCGTTGAACCGCTACGAGAACCACATGATCAACACCCTCGATCAGGCCCGGTCTCTGTGCGAGATGATCGGCTCCGACCACCTCGGTATCGCCGCCGACACCTACCACATGAACATCGAAGAGGCCGATCCGCTCAAGGCGTTCCTGGTCTGTGCACCGTGGCTGCGACACGTGCAGTTGAGCGACAGCAATCGACTGGAGCCTGGCGCCGGTCACCTGGACTGGACCGCAACCCTGCAGTCGATCTGGGCCGCCGGCTACGCAGCGGAGCTGGCGTATGAGTGCCGGCTCTCCGGCGACGTCGACGACGTTCTGCCCACGTCGGTCCGTCGCATTCGTCAGGCCGCCTGGTCATGAGCGTGCTGTCCGCCGACGCCTCGGCGACCACGTCCGAGGAGACGTTCGACGCTCGGCTGGCCCGGGCGGCGATCGCGGTCCTCGGCCGCAACTGGCACGGGCACTCGACCGTCCCGTTGCCGGAGCCTGTACCCGCATCAGTGGAGCTGGGATTCCGCGTTCATCGCCGTCGGCCTGCGGCACTGGGCGCCGCGCCGCGCCGCCACCGAACTGCTCAGCCTGTTCGGGGCGCAATGGGCGGACGGACGGGTGCCGCACATCGTGTTCAATCCTGCGGTCCCGGACGAGGCCTACTTCCCCGGGCCCTCCTTCTGGCGATCCGACGACGTCGTAGGGCATCCGCCGGTGGACACCTCCGGCATCATCCAGCCGCCGGTCCACGCCGTCGCGGCGGCGTGCCTTGATGCCCTACCTGGGCGACGATGGGCCGGAGTTCGGGCGGCGCATCTATCCCCGACTGGTGGCCCAGAACGCCTATCTGCGCAGGTGCCGGACCGCCCGGGGGAGTGAACTGGCGTTCGTCGTCCATCCCTGGGAGACCGGCATGGACAATTCACCGGCCTGGGACTCCCCGCTGGCGGCGGTGCCGGCCGATCTGGCCGTCTTCGACACGCACACCCGACGCGACCTCGCTCACGCCGGCGACGACGAGCGCCCGACCGACGAGGACTACGCCCGCTACATCCGGCTGGCCGCGACCTACCGTGATCACGGCTACGACGATCGGTGGGTCGGCGCCGACGCTGAGTTCGTGGTGCTCGACGCCGGGTTCAACGCGCTGTGGGGTTGGTCGGAGTTGGCGTTGGCCGATCTCGCGGGTCAGATCGGGGCGGACGCCGGCCGGCATCGTGCCGAGGCGGAGCGGATCACGGCGGCGCTGGTCGACGAGCTCTTCCTGGCCGACGCCGGCGGCGGCCTCTTCCACGCCAGGGATCAGCGGACCGATCGGCGGATACCCGAACGTACCGTCGGTGGGCTGCTTCCCCTGGTGTTGCCCGGACTCCCCGCGACGACAGTCGAGGAGGTAGTGGCAACGTTGACCGGACCGGCCTTCCGTGCCGGCGCGGCCGACGCAATGGGGGTACCCAGCTTTGATCTGACCGCCCCCGGATTCGACGCCCAACGATACTGGCGCGGACCGTCCTGGCTGAACACCACTTGGCTGGTTGGGCGAGGGCTCCAGGTTCACGACCGCAACGAGTTGGCGGCTCGGGTCCTGGCCGATGTCGTCACGCTGGCGCGAACCTCGGGACTCTGGGAGTACTTCAACCCCTACACCGGCACCGGCCACGGCACGGATCGCTTCAGCTGGTCCGCGGCGCTGGTCCTGGATGTGTTGGCGACCTAGGCCCGCCGACATCGTGTGGCGTTTGGCCTCGACTACGACGCCTGGGGTTACACGATCCTGCCTCAGGAGCGTCTGGTCGTCATGCCCACCGCGCCGATCAGGGCGAGGGCCAGCAGGGTCAGTCCGGCACAGGCCAGAAAGATCCCGGCGTAACCCATTGCCGTCATCGAGCCCAGGGCGATGATCGGTCCGGAAGCGATGGCACCCAGCCGCCGCGTGTTGACGAACAGCCCTGAGGCCAGGCCTGGACGCGGGATGATCCGCTGGAACAACGTCAGCCCGACGCCGGCCACCGAGGCGAAGAACCAGGCATTCAGCACCTGCAGGCCGATCAGCATGGCCGGTCCCGAGACAAAGGCCATGCCGATGTAGTACGCGATCCCGGTCACGCAGCCGGTCGCGAGCAGCAGCAACCCGGAGAACCGCTGCATGAGTCGCCCGATCAACAGCAGCGCGCCGATCTCGAGTCCGGCCGCGACTCCGAGAGCGATTCCGGCCCAGAACAGCTCCAAACCGAGCCCCTGCGACACGTACAGGCTCAGGATCGACACCACGGTGGCGTTGGTGGCCTGCAGGGCGACGAACGCGACGACGACCACCCCCACGGCAACCCTGGACATCGCCCGGCTGCCGTCGTCGGGGTCGGGGCCACGACTCGCCACCGCCCGGGTCCGGGCCCGGGACCGCTCCGCGAGCATCCCGGCCGAAACGGCGATGTTGAGGGCGGCCACTGCGGCGATGGCGAGCAGGATCGCCCCGATGCCGAAGAGCCCCATGATCGCGGTGGCCAGCGGTGGCCCGGCCACCCAGGCGACCGACACCAGGGCACGCGTGTTGACCACCTCGTTGGGGCTGGCGCCGGAGTGCTTGAGCTGGGCGAACACCAACGACGCCCCCACTCCGGCCGGCCCGCCCAGCACGATCAGCCCGAGCACCACGATCGGCAGGGACGTGGTGATCGACAGCAAGCCGGCCAGGGCCAGGCTCAGCACCCCGCAGGCCAGCAGGGGCCTCAGATAGTCCCCCCGCCGGTCCGCCCAGGCCGGCAGCACGAGCGAGGCGACGAAGCCGCTGCCGTTGTAGACCGAGAGGACCCAGCCGACGTCGGCGGCCGTCGCTCCGTACAACGTGACCAGCAGCAGGGCCAGCGCCGGGTTGAGAAAGGCGAACTGCAGTCCCCACAGCAGCGCCGCCGACGACGTCAGCAGGCGTTTCACGTCCCGCGGTCAGAAGGCCGACGGCAGATGCGGTGCGTACGGCTCCTCGAGGCTCCGCACCTCGTCATCGGTCAATTCGAGAGTCGAGGGCCGCCACGGCATCGGACAGATGATGCGGCTTGGTGGCGCCCACGATCGGTGCCGACACCACCGGGTTGCCGAGCACCCACGCCAGGGCCACGTGCGCCATCGGGAGACCGCGCGCCTCCGCGATCCGCTGCACCGCCTCAACGATCGGGATGTCGGCGTCGATGTCGAAGCGGCGGCCCACCGGGTCGACGTCGAAGCGTTGGGTGCTTTCCCCCCAGGGCCGGGTGAGCCGGCCCTTGGCCAGCGGGCTGTACGGGATGCTGCCCACGCCGGAGTCAGCAAGCAGGCCGAACATCTCCCGCTCCTCCTCCCGCATCATCAGGTTGTACTGGTCCTGCATGGAGACGAACCTGGTCCACCCGCCGAGGTCGGCGGTGTGCTGCATCTTGGCGAACTGCCAGGCCCACATCGACGAGGCCCCGAGATACCGGGCCTTGCCCGCCTTGACGACGTCGTGCAGCGCCTCCATGGTTTCCTCGATCGGCGTGTCCGGGTCGAAGCGGTGGATCTGGTAGAGGTCGACGTAGTCGGTGCCCAGGCGGGTGAGGGACGCGTCGATCTGCTCCATCACCGCCTTGCGGGACAGACCCGAGCCCCCGGGCCCGTCGTGCATCTTGAAGTGCAGCTTCGTGGCCAGGACGATGTCCTCCCGGCGGGAGAACGTCTTGATGGCTTGGCCGACGATCTCCTCGGAGCTGCCGAAGCTGTAGACGTTGGCGGTGTCCCAGAAGGTGATGCCGAGCTCGACCGCCTGCCGGAAGAAGGGCCCGGCCTCCTCCTCGCCCAGGGCCCACTCGCTGAAGCCGCGCGAGTTGTCGCCGAAACTCATGCAGCCGAGCGCGATCCGGCTGACCTTGAGACCCGAGTTGCCGAGACGGGTGTACTCCATAGCTGCTGTTCCTTCCTGGTGCGGCGGTGCGGGGTCAGGGGCGGAGCAACGCCTTGATGGCTTTCCGCTCGTCCATTGCTCGGTAGGCGTCTGCCACCTCGTCGAGCGAGACCTCCAGATCGAAGACCTGGCCCGGGTCGATCCGCCGGTTCCAGACCCGATCGAGCAGATCAGGCAGATATGCGCGTACGGGAGCCGGGCCGCCTCGCAGACCGACGTTGGCGAAGAACATCTCCTGCACCGGCAGTTCGACGTCGTGCGGTACGCCGACGCAGCCGACCAGACCACCCGGGCGTACGGAGCGGAGCGCCTGGAGCATCGACTCGCCGGTCCCGACGCATTCCAGGACGGCGTCCGCGCCCACGCCATCGGTGAGTTGCTGGATGGCGGCGATACCGTCGTCGCCCCGCTCGGTCACGATGTCGGTGGCGCCGAATTCCTCGGCGAGCGCCTGCCGGGGCCGGTGGCGGCTCATGGCGATCAGCCGCTCGGCGCCCAGCTGGGACGCGGCGAGTACACCGCTCAGACCGACCGCACCGTCACCGACCACAGCCACCGTCATCCCCGGCTGTACCCCGGCCGAGACGGCCGCGTGCCAGCCGGTGCTCATCACGTCGGAAAGCGCCAGCAGACTCGGCACGAGGTCGTCGGCCGGCTGGCCGGGCGTCGCGACCAGGGTGCCGTCGGCGAGCGGGACCCGGATGAGCTCGGCCTGGCAGCCGTCGTACCCGCCGCCGTTCTGACACGCGGACTGGAAACCGGCCCGGCAGTGGGGACAGCTGTTGTCGGAGTACAGGAAGCCGCCGATGACAAAGTCTCCGGGCTTGACCGTGGCGACATCGCGGCCGATCTGCTCGACGATGCCGACGTACTCGTGGCCGATGGGCCGGGGCTTCTCGACCTGATCGAGACCCCGGTAGGGCCACAGATCGGAGCCGCAGACGCAGGTGGCCACCGCGCGGACGACCGCGTCGGTGGGTTCGAGGATCTGCGGGTCGTCCCGCTCCTCGAGTCGGATGTCACCGGGGGCATGCAGGATGGTCCCGCGCATGGCGGCGGTCCTTTCGGTTGTCGTGACGACGGCGGTTGCCGGGGGGTTGTGGTGTTGCGGTCCTAGTTGTTCTCGACAAGCTGGTCGATGGGCTGGTCGGTGCTGGCCGCCCAACTCGCCAGCATGGCCAGACCGTCGGCGGAGGCCGAACCGGGCTCGGCGCTGTAGACGACGAGCGAGAGTCCCGGATCGGCCGGGAGCTCAAGGGCCTCGAAGGTCAGGTGCAGACGCCCGACGATCGGATGCTGGATGTCCTTGTACCCCGTGCGATGGAAGCGAACATGGTGTGCCGCCCACCGGGTGCGGAACTCCTCGCTCCGGGTCGACAATTCCCCGATCAGCTCGGTCAGGGCCTGGTCGTACGGGTTCCGGCCGGCCTCTGTCCGGAGGATGGCGACGATGTCGCCGGCGGCCCGCTCCCAGTCCACGAAGAAGATTCGCGCACGGGGGCTGAGGAAAACGAATCGGGCGACGTTGGCCGGCCGCGCGGGGTCGACGTAGAGCTCGGAGTAGAGCGCGTGACCGAGCGTGTTCGCCGCGAGCACGTCCCGCCGTCCGTTGCGTACGTAGGCCGGCACTCCCGCCATCGCGTCCAGGGTCTGTCGCACACTCGACCGGACGCGCTGCGGGGCAGGTCGCCGCCGGGTGCGCGGGGTCGCGTTCGTGGCCCGGGCCAGGTCGTACAGGTGGGCCCGCTCGGCTTCGTCGAGTTGCAAGGCGTCGGCGAGCGCATCAAGCACGCTCTCGGAGACCCCGCCGAGATTGCCACGCTCGAGCCGGGTGTAGTAGTCGATGCTCACACCGGCGAGCAGCGCGACCTCCTCGCGGCGCAGCCCGGGAACCCGCCGATGGCCGCCGTAGGCCGGCAGACCGGCCTGATCCGGGGTGATCTTGGCGCGCCGGGAGGTCAGGAACTCGCGCACCTCATCCCGGTTCACCACACCCGGAACGCTACGTGGCCCGCCAGCCGGGTGGGAGGGTCTGTCGTTACCCCTCAAGTAATGCCCGCCAGACAACTACTCCAGCCACTCGGTGTCGAAACGGGGAGCAGCGTGGATATGCACGGCCTCGTACCCGTGAGGCCCGGTCGAGAACTTGTGCGGAGTTGCCGCAGGGACGATCAGCACCTGCCCAGCATGCGCGTCGAACTGCACGTTCCCTACGGTGAACGTGGCCGAGCCGCGGCGGATCAGAAACGTCTCCGCGTACGGATGTCGATGCAGCCGGGGGCCGACCCCGGGCCGGGTCGTGGACTCGAGGATGATCGAGACGTTGGCGCCGCCGGGCAACTCCTCATAGTTCTCGGTCCAGCTCTCGCCATCGTCCCGACCGTCGTTGCGTCCGATCAAGAAGCCGTCCATCGGCCGAAATTAGCAGGGATGCTCCCCGGGGGGACGCGCAGCCGCTTGCGGTCGACAGGCGGCGCCGAGTGCTCAGCCGGCCGGCAGGTAGCGCACCATCAGAACCCCGTCGATGGAGGAGATGGCCTTGATCACCGCGTCGGGCACCTCACTGTCGACGTCGACCAAGGTGTACGCGAGATCGCCCCGCGACTTGTTCGTCATGGTTTCGATGTTGAGTCCGGCCTCCGCCATCTCGTGCGAGATGCCGCCGACCATGTTCGGCACGTTCGCGTTGGCGATGGCCACCCGCCACTGGGACTCCCGCGGCAAGATCACGTTCGGGAAGTTCACCGCGTTCTGGATGGTCCCGTCCACCAGGTAATCGCGGACCTGGTCGGCCACCATCACCGCGCAGTTCTCCTCCGCCTCCCGGGTCGAGGCGCCCAGGTGAGGCAGCAAGATCACGCCAGGCCGCCCGTTGAGGTGCGGACCGGGAAAGTCGCAGACGTAGCGAGACAACTGGCCGTCGGCTAAGGCCACGACCACCGCGGCCTCGTCCACCACACCACCGCGGGAGAAATTGAGCACCACGGCACCCGGCTTCAGTTGGGCGACCCCTGCGGCGTCGATCATCCCGCGGGTGGCGTCGATCAGGGGTACGTGCAGGGTCAAGAACTCGCTGTTCTTGAGCACCGCACCCAGGTTGTCGGCCTTCTTGACCGTGGCCGGCAGACTCCAGGCGGACTCGACGGTGATCTCGGGGTCATAGCCGATCACATACATGCCCAGCTTGATGGCCGCGTCCGCGACGAGGCAGCCGACCTTGCCGAGGCCGACCACGCCGAGGGTGTGACCGGCCAACTCGTAGCCGCCAAAGGACTTCTTGCCCGCCTCGACCTTGCTCTCCAGGTCCGGGTCGTCCGACGGCAGCGTGTCCACGAACTTCAGTGCGGAGTCGAGGTTGCGGGCCGCCAGCAACATGCCCGCCAGCACGAGTTCCTTGACGGCGTTGGCGTTCGCACCGGGGGCGTTGAAGACGGGGATCCCGCGGGCCGACATGGCGGCGACCGGGATGTTGTTCACTCCGGTGCCCGCGCGTCCGATGGCCAGCACCGACGCCGGAATCTCCGAAGCGTGCAGATCGGCCGAACGCACCAGGACGGCGTGCGGCTGGTGTGCGTCCGCCGACACAGCGAACTGGTCCCACGGCAGACGTTGCAGGCCGCGGGCCGAGATGTGGTTGAGGACCTGGATCCGGAACTTCTCGCTCATGATTTCTCGCTCATGATTCCTCTCATGGTCACTACCCTCTCGCCGCCGCGAAGGCGGTCAGATAGTCGACCAACGCACGGACGCCCTCGATCGGCATCGCGTTGTAGAGCGATGCCCGCATCCCGCCCACCGAACGGTGACCCTTCAGCTGGATCAGCCCGCGCTTGCCGGCCCCGGCCAGGAACTCGGCGTCCAGTGCCGGGTCGGCCAGCGTGAACGGCACATTCATCCGGGACCGGTCCGGGACCGCGACCGGGTTGGCGTAGAAGTCGGAGTGGTCGAGATAGTCGTACAGCAGTGCCGCCTTCGCCATGTTGCGGTTCTCGGCCGCGGCCACCCCGCCGTGCTGCCGCAGCTGCTGGAAGACCAGTCCGGCGATGTAGATGGCGTACGTGGGCGGGGTGTTGTACATCGATCCCGCCTTGGCGTGGGTCGCGTAGTCGAGCATGGCCGGCACTCCCGCCGACGCGAGCCCGATCAGGTCCTCGCGCACGATCACGATGGTGAGTCCGGCGGGTCCGATGTTCTTCTGGGCTCCGGCGTAGATCAGGCCGTAGCGGGACACGTCGATCGGTCGAGACAAGATGTTGGAGGACATGTCGCAGATCAGCGGCACGTCGCCGGTCTCTGGCACCCAGGAGAACTCGACGCCTCCGATGGTCTCGTTCGCGGTGTAGTGCACGTAGGCGGCGTCGTCGCTCAACCGCCACGTCTCCAGTACCGGAACAGAGCGGAAGTTGTCGTCCTCCGAACTGGCGGCGACGTGGACCGTGGTGAAGCCGCGGGCGGCCTTGATCGCCTTCTTGGACCACTCCCCGGTGTTCACATAGTCCGCGACCGCCTTGCCGCGAAGCAGATTCATGGGCACCATCTCGAACTGCAGCGAGGCCCCGCCCTGCAGGAAGAGGACGCGGTAGTCGTCGGGGATGTCGAGCAGCGCGCGCAGGTCGACCTCGGCCGCCTCGGCGATGGCGCTGAACTCCGGTCCCCGATGACTCATCTCCATCACGGATTGGCCGGAGCCGTGCCAGTCCAGCATCTCCGCCGCGGCCTGCCGGAGAACGGGCTGGGGCAGCGCGGCCGGGCCGGCGCTGAAGTTGAACACGCGTGCCATGAGAATTCGATCCTGACGTCGCTCGACTACGGGCGCCGACACTACCTGGTTCCTGCCCCGGATCCGGGACAGCGAGCGTTGCGGTAGACATGAGGAGGAGGTGATCAGGAGTGATCCATTATCAGTTGGACGACAAGGTGGCGGTCGTCACCGGCGGCGCATCCGGCATCGGCCTGGCCTGCGCCCACGTCCTCGCCCGCTCCGGAGCAGCAGTGGCTCTGTGGGATCTCGGCCAGGATGCTCTCGATGCGGCGGCGGCGGAACTCGAGCCGTACGGACACCCCGCCGTGACCGCTGTCGTCGATGTGTCTGATTCCGGACGGGTCGATGCGGCGATGACCGAGGTGGTGGCCGAACTCGGCGGCGTCGACATCGTGGTGGGCAACGCCGGCATCGGCGGTGAGGCGAAGGCGGCCGGTGACTACAGCGACGAAAGTTGGCACCGGGTGATTGCGGTGAATCTCGACGGGGTGTTCTTCACCCAACGGGCCGCAATCCGCGCCATGAAGAGTCGGGGCGGCGGCTCCGTGATCAACATGGCCTCGGTTCTCGGCCAGGTGGGCTTCGCAACCGCCAGCGCGTACGTGGCAGCCAAGCACGGGGTGGTCGGGATGACCAAGGCAGCCGCCTGGGAGCATGCCGGCGACGGCATCCGCGTCAATGTTGTCGGCCCGGGGTTCATCCTGACTCCCTTGTTGGAGCAGAACCTGGGTCAGGCGGCGATCGACTTCCTGGCGGCACAGCACGCACCACAGCGGATGGGTCAGCCGGAGGAGGTGGCGGAGTTGGTCGGGTGGCTGGCCAGCGACGCCGCATCGTTCGTCACCGGGGCGTACTACCCGGTGGACGGCGGCTACCTCGCTCGCTGACGGAGGGCTCGACGGCGCCGGCCCTATCGGCGTGCCTTGGCCTCGAGTACGGCGGCGGCCGCGTCCACCCGGCCGAAACCGAATCGAGGACTGTGACCGCGAGCGTCGTAGCCCCGGCCGATCCGGGTCGCCGTCGACTCCACGATGGCGCGCACCTCCGAGCCGGGTAGTCGTGGGTTCACGGAGATGATCAAGGCGGCCACGCCGGCGACCAGCGGCGTCGCCGAGGAGGTGCCGGAGAAGGTCGGCGTGTGCAGCCCGTCCGGTGGAGCCGCCGGGTTGTAACCCCGTCCCACGGCCGCCACGTCCGTGGTGTAAATGCCCTCGATCCCGCCGCCCGACGGAGCCACGACCGACAGTTCCGGTCCGCGATTGGAGTACGACGCCAGCTTGGCCTGGTCGGTCGAGGCTCCCACCGCGACCGCGTTCGGATCGGAGGCGGGAAAGGCCACGCTGGAGGCTCCGTCGTTGCCGGCGGCGCAGAAGACGGGCGAACCAGCCCCACCCCGCCCCAGGGAGCCGGCGTCGATCAACGCCTCCTCCAGGTCCGGGGATTGCGCACCTGTCCAGGAACAGGACAGCACAGCGGCCTTGGTGGCGGAGTAGCGGATGGCGTCCGCGACCCGTTCGTCGGACGCCATCTGATCGGCGTGGAACACCTTCACGGGCAGGATCCGGCTGCGCGGTGCGATGCCCCAGCCGTCCTGGCCGGTTGCCGCCACCACGCCCGCGCACGGGGTGCCGTGGATGTCGTTGATCTCGGTCAGGTCGAACGGGAACTGGAAGATCTTGGGCCGTGGGTCGAAGGTGCCGGGATCTTCATCGGGAAGGAAGAAATCACGACCGCACCGGTCCGGGTCGGCCGCGTCCGGGTTGCGCCAGATGCGCGGCTTGAGGTTCGGGTGATCGACGTCCACCCCGTCGTCGATGATCGCGACGACGACCGAGGGCCGCCCGCGGGTGATCTGCCACGCCGCGACGGCGTTGATGTCCTCACCGGCTCGCTGACCGGCGACAGCGGCGTCGTTCTGCAGATGCCACTGAGCCCGCGGGATCGCCGACGTCGGGCGCCGGTACTGCGTGACGAAGTTGGGCACCGCGAAACTGACCTCGTCCAGCCCGGCCAGGGCGTTGGCGGCGTCGAGGAGGTCGAGACCGACGCGGCGGCGTCGCGGGTCGTAGAGCACGAACTGCCGGTCGACGAACTGGTTGGTTCGCCGAATCGACAGCTGGGCGCGGCGCAGGATCAACGTCCGGTCGGCGGCGTCGACACCGGGTCGGAATCGGACCACGATCTCTCGGTACATGGTCCGCAGTCGCCCGCTGGCGGTGTCACGCAGAAGCGGCAGGCTGGGCATCCGTCGACGCTCGCGACGCGGTGCGGCCGCCGCGAAGTGGGCCCGGGCCGTGGTTTCCAGCACGCTGAGCTCGGCACCCAGTGCGGAACGCAGATGCCTTGGTGGCCCGGGAGCCTCCTCAATCACCAGATCCAGTCCGCAGGGCCGGCCCTCACGGTCCAGGTAGTGCACCCGTCACTCGCCGCTGCGGGTGTAGCGGGACTGGGTGGACAACCAGGAGCGGGCCACCAAGGGCCTGGCCGCGAGTTCGGCGTTCATCGTGGGAAGGTACCGCTCGCCTCTGACGTTCCCAGCCGGGGCGAACACCACCTGGGTGTCGACGTAATCGTTGCGGCGAACGATCCTCAGGCCGAGTTCGGAACTGATCTGGTTCAGCTGGGCTTCGGTCGGTGGCGAGGTGAAGCGCACGGTCAGCTCACCGGTGGGATAGGACTCCCGGCCCCGGGCGTCGGCTTGCACCGGCGCGATCCACTCCGGCTCCACCAGCTGCGCGAACTCGCGCCACGCATCCTGTCCGGCGACTTCGACGATCGCGATGCTGTCGTTCAGCAGCTCCACCCGGGCGCCGTGGCTGCTGGCGGCCTCAGCGTCTCGGGCAGGGATCACGTAGCGCCCGGGGGACTGTCCACCCACCCGGCCACTCTAGCGACGCGGACCCCTTTTCAGAGCTGCTCGCGCACGCTCCGCGCCTCAAGACTCGGTCTTCCTCCCTCGCTCGCAGACGAAAAGCATGTCATGAGCCTGTCGAAGGGCGTGTCTGCTCCCTCGGTCGTGCAGACCGAGCCGGCGCTGCGCTGACGACGCTCGCCCGGGTGCGTGTCTGCTCCCTCGGTCGTGCAGACCGAGCCGGCTCTGCGCTAACGACGCTCGCAGCTATCTTCAGAGCTGCTCGCGCACGACGCTCGCAGCTACTTCTTCTCCTCCAACCGCAGAGCGATGCCGAGGGTGAAGAACGTCGGCGCCCAGTGTCCGATGAAGATGCCCCACCGATCGGACTGAGCCTTGTCGTCGCCCTTCTTCTTCCGGCTGATGAAGTAGGAGATGTACGACAACGCGATCGAGGCGAACCCGCCGACGTAGGCGTACTCGCTCTTGATCCCGAGGTCGTGCAGCTGTTTGATCATGCTTCCTCATGAGGAAGGTGCGTCGAAGAGTCATCGAGTCCTTCGGCAACCAGGTGCCTCTGGTTGCACGTTGTGCGAATGAAGTACCCGAACCTCTCGAGATCAAGCAGCACGTCGGATCCGAGCCGGCCATCGGACGCACGCCCGGAGGGGTGGGTCGGCCAGGACTGGACAAGCATGCGGCGACCGAGCTCACCGAGTCCGACCAGCAGCAGAGCCGCGGCGACCCGGTGCCGACCGGCCCGCCGACGCGGACGACGGCCATCAAGATCAATCCCGTCACAGGGCGATCGACGACCACCACGGGGCGAAGCCGACCCGCCACGCCGCAGCCGCGAGGAGGACGAAGGCCATCACGGTGCCGGCGACGGTCGGCAGGAAGATCACCAGGGTGCCGGCGTATCGGCCGACCTGCTCTTCCACCGAACGCCCTGCTCGATCGGCAACGTGTGGGCGATCGCGAGGTCGTAGAAGTCGATGACGAGCAATCCCGGCAAGGTACCCAAGCCGAGAATCGCGCAGACCAGTCCAGCAGCGCGGAGCCGCGGTGCGGCGTGGCTCACCATCGCCAGTCCGAGCGCGGCCGGCAGCAACAGCAGAAAGCCGAAATGCAGCAGCACAGCCGAAATCTGGCTGCGCGTGGGGTCGACCAGGTAGGTCTGCAGCATGGCCGCCGGAGAGTCGTCGGTTTCCCAGACGCTGCTGAGCATGCCGGCCAGAATGAGCGGGCCGGCGGCGAGCATGGAGATCCCTGTCGCGATGCGGTCGAACTTCATGATGACGCTTCCTTTCTGGGTTGAGCAGGCGACCGTCGCCCATCGTGGTCCGCGTCAGAGGTCGGCGTCATCGGCTGCGATGGTGATCTTCGCGTCGGCGGATCGGAGTAGAGGAAGCGCGCGCGTCTCCGTCGCTCGGGCGATGGCGCCGGGAGCTGAGCTGGATAAGTTGGTCACATGCGTCCACGCGTGACGCGATGGCTCCGACGAGAGCTGTCGATTGGGCGACGGCCTGCGCGCTGCTCGTGCTGGGACTCCTCGAGGCGGCGCTCGCCGCTCCAGCGGGGACGTCGCAGTGGGCCCAGGCCGGTTTGACGGTGCTCTGGACGCTGCCCTGGGTCTGCGTCGACGCTGGCCCATCCCGGTGTTCTTGATCTTGATGCTCCTTGGGCCCGGCTACAGCATGGTGAACGACCAGGGCGGTGTTGTGTCGTACGCCTCTCCGCGATGCTGGCCTCGTACACGGTCGGCCGGTACGTGGACCCGCCGGGCACTTGGTGGGGACCCGCCGTGACGGTGGGACTCCAGTGGCTCTTGATCACCGCGACCGGGCCGCTCTTCACCGACTACGCCTACGTCGCCGTCCTGTACGGAGGCGCCTGGCTGGTCGGGTACGTCATCCGCCGGCGTGAGGCGCGGCTGACTCAACTGACCGAGGAGGCAGCGGACCTTCGCCGGCGACAGGGCGAGCGGGAACGGCTGGCCGTCGCCGAGGAACGCACCCGGATCGCCCGGGAGCTGCACGACATCGTGTCGCACAGTCTGAGCGTGATCACCATCCAGACCCAGGCCGTGCGGTGCCGGCTCACCGACCGCCGGTCGGCCGACCTGGCCGACGAGGTGAGCGACCTGGAGGCGGTGGAGGCCACCTCGCGTCAAGCGATGGGCGAGATGCGTCGACTCCTCGGCGTGCTCCGCGCCGACGACGCCGGCGGCCTGGCTCGCAGCCGGGCTGGACAGCTGCCGCGACTCATCGCGGATACGCGCGCGCTGGGATACCGGTCGAGGTGGAGATCGAGGGACATCGTACCGCTTCGCGGGCATCGACTCGCGGCGTATCGCGTCATCCAGGAATCGCTGACCAACGTTCGCAGCATGCGGCCGGAGCCACACCACGTCGGGATCGTTACGCGAGCGCCAGCATTCAGGTGCGCGTAATCAACGACCTGACCTCGCGTCACGCCTGAACCGGGAGGCCACGGTTTGATCGGGATGCGGGAGCGTGTCTCGCTCTACGGCGGGACGCTTCTGGCCGGCCGCTCGGACGACGACACGTTCACGTGCGAGCCTGCCTGCCACTCCATGCCGACACGGTCATGACCATTCGTGTTCTGATCGCCGACGACCAAGCGATGGTGCGCGCCGGACTGCGATCGCTGGTCGATCGTGAGTCGGACCTCGACGTCGTCGCGGAAGCGGTCGACGGTGAGTCGGCGGTGGCTATGGCCCGACAGCACCGCCCCGATGTGATTTTGATGGACATCCGCATGCCGGTGTCGACGGCCTGACCGCGACGCGGGAGCTGTTCTCCCAGGGGTTGGAATCGCGGGTGCTCATCCTCACCACCTTCGACCTCGATGAGTACGTCTTCGAAGCACTGCGAGCCGGAGCCAGTGGATTTCTGCTCAAAGACGCCACTCCGGAGCAGCTCACCTCCGCCATTCGTGTTCTCGCCGAAGGCAACGCCCTCCTCGACCTGCCGTGACTCGGCGTGTCATCGACACCTTCGCCAGGACGCGCCATCGGCACCACGACGCACCGACCACCTCAACCGGCTCACCGACCGTGAGACGCAGGTGTTGCACCTCATCGCGCACGGTCTCTCCAATGCCGAGATCGCACGAGAACTCACCGTGAGCGACGCCACCGCCAAGACGCACGTGAGCAACGTCCTTGCCAAACTCAGCCTGCGCGACCGCGTGCAGGCCGTATCCTGGCCTACGAAACGGGTGGTACATCCGATTGTTCGAGGATGAAAGGTGAGCGGGATGGCGCCAGGTAGATGGTGTTGGTGGCTTCTCTGTCTTGCAGCGGGTTCGGGAAGCTGACGATCTCGGCCACGACGTCGACGAAGACCGCCCGCAGGACGTCGAGGTAGCCGTCGTCGGGCGGGTCGTTCGACCACAGGGCGAAGACGCCGCCCGGTTCGAGGTGTCCGGCGAGTCGAGTTGCCCCCTCGACGCTGTAGAAATCAAGGCTGGAGAGATCGACACCGTTGCTCTCCGTGAGGCGATGCCGGGGCGAGTGGTCGATGTCCACGATCACGGCGTCGAAGAGCCGATTCGGACGCTCAGCATCGAAACCCGCGTCGTCGTTCAGCGCGAAGAAGTCGCCGTGCACCAGTCGACAGCGAGGATCAGCGGCGAGGACCGGGCCGATCGGGACGAGGCCACGCCGGTGCCAGTCGATCACCGGCTCGAGGGCGTCCACGACCACCAACTCCCGGACCCGGGGATCGGCCAACACGGCCTCGGCGGTGTAGCCGAGTCCGAGTCCACCGACCGCGACATCCAAGGCCGGTCCCGGGCAACGGGCGAGCGCCCGCCGGGCGAGCTCAACCTCGGCGACGGTGAAGAGGCTCGACATGAGGAAGTCGTCGTCGAGCTTCACCTCGAACACCGTGACCCCGCTGACCGGATCCTCGCGCCGCCGGAGGCTCACCTCACCGATCGGGGTCCGGCTCCAGGCGAGCTCGGCGAATCGGCTGCTCATCGACGTATCACCCAGATTTCTAACCGAGGCAGACGACCTCGACTCGTTGAGCGGCGTTGTTGCTGAAGCCGCCGCGGCTCCAGGCCGGATCGGCGGGCTGCACCTCGCCGTCCCTGGTGACGGCGCGGGCCGTGATCCGGTGCTGACCGGGGCTCGCCGCCCAGTCGTAGGTCCAGCGGCGCCAGGCCCAGGGGTGCCGCCCGACCGGCTCGAGTGTCGCCGCGGACCAATGGGTTCCGTCGTGGACACTGACGTCCACCCGCTCGACCGGGGAACCTCCAGACCAGGCGCGCCCCTCCAGCGTCACGGCTCCCGGCCGGACCACGCGGCGCCGCGACATGAAGTCGGGGAATCCAGGTGGCATCACCAGAGCCCGCGGGCGGATGCGCGTCACCGGAACGCCGTCCTCGTGGGGCGACTGCCGGACGCGATAGGCGACGGACTGCTGGAAACCGGCGAAGGCCGTGTTGACCACGTCGATCCGGGAGAGCCATTTGACGTGGGCCATCCCGTACCAGCCCGGCACGATCAACCGCAGCGGGTAACCGTGCTGCGGCGGCAGGTCCGCCCCGTTCATCGCGTACGCGAGCAGGACGTCCGGCTCCAACGCAGCCCCGAGCGGCAGGCTGCGTTGAAAGTCCTGTTCCACGCCTCGCTCGATCCCGTGATCGGCCCCGGTGAAGACGACGTCGACCGCCGACGGATCGGCTCCGGCCGCTTCCAGCACCCGGTGGAGCGGGGCGCCGGTCCAGTCGGCCGTCCCGACCGCCTCGACCAGCCAGGGCTGACTGATCGGCCGTGGCTCGAGGTTCGCCCGGCCGTTCCCGGCGCACTCCATGGTCACCCGGACGGTCTCGGCCGGCAGTGCGCGCAGGGCCGCGAGGTCGAGCTCAGCGGCTCGCGCACCTCGCCGGCCACCCGCAGCCGCCAGGTGCTCGGATCGACGACGGGGATGTCGTAATGGGTCAGCAGGTAGTGGAGTCCGGCAGGGGTCACGTCGTACCGCATGGCCTCGAGCGGCATGCCGTGGTTGCGCGCCGCGAGCGCCAATTCCTCGGCAGTGATGGCTTCGCCGACCTCAGCGATCCGGGCGGCTTCGCTGACTTCCTCCAGCATGCTCCGAGCATGGCACAGCCGGCGGGAGGCTAGGGTGAGTCGCCAGGAGATCCCGAGCCGATGGGAGTCGGAGTGAATCGCCTCTTCCTCCATCGGCTGCGGCTGTGGTGGTGGCGGGCTTCGTGGGTCCTGCCGGTGGCCGCCGTGCTGGCCGCTCTCTTGTTCCAGATGACCACCGATTCGGTCGATGAGTGGCTCTACGCCGAAGGTACCGTGCCGTTCGTGTCGGGCGCGTCGGCGACCGCCCTGCTGGCCGCCGTGGGCGGCGGGATGGTGACCTTCACCGGGCTGGTGTTCTCGTTCGTCGTCTTGGTGCTGCAGTTCGGATCAAGCCAGTATTCGCCCCGGACGGTGGCCTACCTGGTACGGAACCGGCTCACCCAATGGGTCCTGGCCCTGTTCATCTTCACCATCACCTTCTGCTTCATCGGCCTGATCGAGGTCGGGTCGCAGGGGCGGGACGACTTCGAACCGCAGACCACGGTCCTGATCGCAGTGATCTTGTTGTTGGCCAGTCTGATCGGCTTCGTCGCCATGCTGCACACCGTGGGCGGCCGGATCCGGGTCGATCGGGTGTTGAGCGACATCGGACGATTGGCCCGGCTCCGGCTGCATACTGCGTTCCGCATCCAGAGCCGGTCCTCGACCACGCTGCGCCCCGTGCCGGCCACGGCCCGACGAGGTCGCCGAGATCAACTTCTTCGGATCTCCCGGACAACTGGTCGCGGTCGACATCGCAGGCCTGCTCCGCCTGGCCGTACGCCATCGGGCCCACATCCAACTCGACGTCATCGTCGGCGACGCGGTTGCGTTCGGGGCGGTGGTCGGATCGGTCGCCGGCAGCAACCCCCATCTCGGCGCGAACCCTGAGCTCTTACTTGATCATCGACATCGAACGATCGCTGCGCTACGACCCGGTGTACGCCCTGCGGTTGCTGGTGGACATCGCCATCCGGGCCCTGTCGCCGGCGGTCAACGATCCGACCACCGCGGTCCGCTCGATCGACGAGATCGAAGGCGTGTTGCGCGTTACGGCGTACCAGCCGCTGGGTCCGGTTGCCTTTCGGCGGGGCGCGGGCACTCTGGTCGTCCCGGCGCCGACCTGGGACGACTTCTGCTCCCTGGCGCTCGCCGAGATCATCGACTGCGGTGCGCACCAACCGCAGATCAGCCGACGACTCACCGCCCTGCTGGTCGACCTCGAACACGATCTTCCGCCCGATCGTCGGCCCGCCCTGGAGCTCCATCGAGCGGTTCTGCTCGATCATGTTTCGCGCTTCTCGGCCGGCGAAGAACGACGAACAGCCCTGACGGCGGATCGTCAGGGTCTGGGCGGATCTCGCTGAGTGACCGGAAAGCCCGACACTGACAGATCGACACGCTAGGTTTACGATGTAAACAGTCGAGCTTCTGCTTGGCTGATCGATACCGGAAGCCAACACCTAGGAGGTAGTTGTGAACAGAGGGTTGATCGGCGTCATCATCGGGGTCCTGGTGATCATCATCTTGGTGATCGTCATCATGCGGATGGTCTGAATCGGTTAGTTCCTGGGCCGGTTCGGCCGGTCGAGGACGATCTGCACCAGTCGAGTGAGTTCCGGTGACAATGGTTCTCCCACTGTCACCGTGACCTCGCCGTACGCGATCGTGTAGACGAATCGGTCCGGCGTGGTGGCCCGCTCCGCGACCGACCGAAGATCAACCCGGTCCAGCAGGCTGCGCACTTCCCGGCCGCGGGGATCGGCACCCAGATCCAGTGACCCGGACCGCACCGTTCCGGCGAAGCCGCCGCTACGGCGCACCGACACCTGCTGTACCGCGACCGGCGGCGGCCCGGGGGCGAGACCTACCTCCGCCCAGGCGTCGGCGACGAGTCGGGACGGTTCAGCATCGTCGGGGAAGAGTCGGGTCGCCGAGGAGACGGTGGCCGCGGCGAAGGCCGCGAAGTCGCTGTCGGCCGTTACCTCTCCGGCGGTGAGCGCGTCGTACCAGATCCGGCCCGTCCTCTCCCAGCTGTTGCCGCCGAGCGCCTTGGCCGCCAAGGCGAAAGCACGGTTGGGGATGCCGGAATTGATGTGGACGCCGCCGTTGTCGTCGGTCGTCTCGACGTAGTCGCTCATCGATCCGACCTGGGGATCCCGGCCGATCCGCGGATCGTCGTATGCGGTCCCGGGCTCCAGCATGGATCGGAGGGCGATGGCGTTCACGTCCGGGAGGAAGAGCCCCACTCCGACCAACCAGTCGGCCTGATCGGCGGTCTGGCCCTGCACCTGCTGTTTGGTCAACGCGGCGAAGACGTCGGCCACGCTCTCGTTCAGCGCACCGGACTGGCCGGAGTAGACCAGGCCGGCGGTGTACTGCACGACGCCATGGGTGAATTCGTGGGCCATGACGTCGAAGGGCTTGGTGAAGCGGTCGAAGATCTCCCCGTCGCCGTCCCCGAAGACGAGCCGCTCGCCGTCCCAGAAGGCGTTGTCGTAGTTGGTCCCGTAATGCACGGTGACCGAGATCGTGCTGCCTCGGCCGTCGACCGATTCCCGCCCGTAGGTGTTGGCGAACAGGTCCCAGACCTGACCGGAGGAGCTGTGGGCCTCGTCAACGCCCAGGTCGCCGGTCGGCGGCTGATCGTCGGTCCGGGCCACCACCCCCGGCAGATCCTCACCGTTCTGGGCGTCGTAGATCACCCGGCGACCGGTGGCCGCCACCTCCACGAGTTGGGGTGGCGTCGAGGTTTCCCGGCGGAGACGGAGTTGGTAATCCCGGCGCAGGGTCTCGGCGGCCGCGTCGGCACCGCTTTGGCGCCCGGAGGCGAGTTGACGGAGCAGATACGGGGGTACGAAAGAACACGTCACGGATGTCTCCTCGAGACCGTCGGTTGCTCAGACACCGTACGAGGTACTTGACCGCAGCGACCAGGCACGCAACGCTGTCCGGAGGCCGGCAGGAGCCACGCAGGTGGAATCTCGTCACGCTCGGAGCGGTCGAACCCGGGGGGAGCAGGCGTTGGGGAGACACCCGACGCCATTTCGGCATGTCCGCTTTATGACATGTCATATACCGGACACCGTTCTGGGGTGACCCGGCTGCGGTCTCTCGGTAAGTTTGCCTCTCATAACGTCAGGGGTTCGTCGTCGCGCCTGGGAACGCGGCGGGGACAAGGAAGGAAACTCATGCATCGACCGTCCACGCGGCGTCGGTGGGCTCAGCGATTGGGGACTGCTGTGCTCGCGGGCGTCGTATCTGCCGGAGTTCTGGCCACCGTGCCAGCTCACGCCTCCGGCCACTCGCTCTCGACGAACGGCAACGGCTACGACGTCGAGAACATCGAAAGCATCGGCCTCGGCTCAGGTGAAGCCAACGGGCTCGCCAATGGCCTGGCCAACGGACTGGCCAACGGACTGGCCAACGGCCTCTAAGGCTCAGGACAACGTCATCCTGGTCAGGCAGGACACAACAGAAGACTTCCGCAAGGAAGCCGGGATGACCTGACGATCCCGGAGGTGTACCGGTGATGTGAGCACCGGCGCACCGGCGTCCGTGCCGAGCTTCCCCCGAGGCCGGCACGGAGTTCTCCCCCTGGGCGACGCCCGCGGTCCTTCCCCTGGACCGCGGGCGTGGCTCTCTCTCGGGCCTGCTCTGTCGGGCCTGCTGTGTTCGGGCCTGTGTGTTCGGGCCTGTGTTCGAGCTAGGCCTCGAGAGCGGGGGCGCGGGATCCGCGCAGGGTGTCCGAGCGAACCAGCGCCGCCCCGAGTTGCAGCCGGGTCGTGACCCCCAGTTCGTCCATCAGCTCCGAGATCCACCGCCGGACCGAACGCACGTTGATCCCGAGCTGGCTGGCAATGGCGCTGTCGGTCGAGCCGGTCATCAGCAAGGCGATGAGCATCTGCCGGCGTGGATCGGTGTCGGAGAACCCGGAGGTGATGATCGGGACCGACGCGTCCCACACCGCCTCGAACAGCCACTGCAGCGCCTCGACCAGTTGCGGGTGCCGGACGATCGATGCGCGCAGCTCATGCCCGGGGGCGTAGGAGCGCATCGAGGGGATCAACGCGACCTGCCGATCGATCAGGAACATCTTCATCGGCACGGGGGCGGTCCGCGACTGCTCACCCCGAGCGGCGAACAGCGCCAGCTCCGAGAGCCGATCAGCGTCGAAGCCGGGATGGTAGATGCAGCGCAGGCTCAGTCCGCGCTCCAATGCCTGCCACTCCGGGGAGCTGGCGCGCAGCGTCTCCGGGGTCGCGTTGGGCCGGGCCTGCACGTAGGGCGGCTTGTCGAAAGTGCAGATCTCCTTCTTCGCTTCGTCACAGATCTCGTTACGCGCCTCGACGATGGCCTCCCGGCCGACCAGGACGGTGATGTTGTCCTGCTGCTTGGTCTGGGTGGAGTCGAGCAACCGGTTCTGCAGCGACTCGGCGGCCACGCTGGCGGAGTCCAGTTCGGACAGCCGCTGCGCCCGCAGCGAGTGGACAGCGTCCAGGAGCGGCAACGCCTGCCAGCGCCCGCCACCGGCCTCCGCGGCCAGTCCCAGATCCCGGAGAGTCTCCAGCTGGGTGCGGAGCTTGACGACGTCGTACCCAGGAGCGACGCGGGCGAGTTCACCGACGCTGGCGGTCTCGGTGCGGGCAAGCACCACGTAGACCGCCTCCGCCTCGGCACTGATGCCCAGGGCCTGAAGCATGCCCGTCCTCCATCGTCGGCGTCCCCGTCGCACCGGAGCGGCAGCCGGATCAGCGTTGTCGTCCCACCCGATACGCTGAGGCCACTTACGCAGGGTCCGCTCGCGGAATGATCGTCTCACACCTGGAAGAGGAGTTTCCGAAATGGCAGAACTGGCGCAGATCGGTGTAACGGGCCTGGCCGTCATGGGCCGAAATCTGGCCCGGAACTTCGCTCGTCACGGGCACCGGGTCGCGATCCACAATCGCAGCTGGGCCAAGACGGAGTCCCTGATCGCCGAGGCCGGTCACGAGGGAGAGTTCGTGCCATCGGAATCGATGGCCGACTTCGTGGCCTCGCTCGAGCGGCCGCGGCGGGTATTGATCATGGTCAAGGCGGGCCCGAGCACCGACGCGGTGATCGAGGAGTTGGTGCCGCTGCTCGAGGACGGCGACATCATCATCGACGCCGGCAACGCCCACTTCCCCGACACGATCCGACGCGAGAACGATCTGAGGGAGAAGGGTCTGCACTTCGTCGGCTCGGGAGTCTCCGGCGGCGAGGAAGGCGCCCTGAACGGGCCGTCGATCATGCCCGGCGGCTCGAAGGAGTCCTACGCGTCACTGGGTCCGCTGCTGGAGTCCATCTCGGCCAAGGTCGAGGGCACGCCGTGCTGCACCTACGTCGGACCCGACGGAGCCGGCCACTTCGTGAAAATGGTCCACAACGGCATCGAATACGCCGACATGCAGCTGATCGCCGAGGCCTATGACCTGATCAGACAAGGAACCGGTGCGAGTGCGGCCGAGATCGCCGACATCTTCCGCGGCTGGAACGAGGGCGACCTGGAGTCGTTCCTGATCGAGATCACCGCCGAGGTGCTCGCCCAGATCGACGCCGAGACCGGGCGAAGCCTTCGTCGACATCGTGTTGGACCAGGCCGAGCAGAAGGGGACGGGCCGCTGGACGGTGCAGAACGCGCTCGACCTCGGCGTGCCGATCACCGGCATTGCCGAAGCCACTTTTGCCCGCGCGTTGTCCGGATCGGTGCCGCAGCGAGAGGCGGCCCGGGCCAAACTGCCGGCCAACGCCGAGGACTGGCAGGTCAGCGACCGGGACGCGTTCGTGGAGGACGTGCGGCAGGCGCTGTACGCCTCGAAGGTCGTCGCCTACTCGCAGGGCTTCGACCAGATCGCGGCGGCCAGTGCCGAGTACGGCTGGGACATCGACCGCGGCGCCATGGCCCGGATCTGGCGCGGCGGCTGCATCATCCGAGCCCGGTTCCTGAACCGGATCACCGAAGCGTACGAACGCAATCCGCAACTCCCGTTGCTGATCGCCGACGACTACTTCGCCGACGCCGTCGGCAACAGTCTTGCCGCCTGGCGCCGGATCGTGGCCGGGGCCGCCCGCAACGGCATTCCGACGCCGGCCTTCTCGTCGTCGCTGGCCTACTACGACGGGATCCGGGCGGAACGGTTGCCGGCGGCCCTGATCCAGGGCCAACGAGACTTCTTCGGGGCCCACACCTACCGGCGAGTCGACACCGAAGGGACGTACCACGTCGAATGGAGCGGCGACCGCAGCCAGCTCAGGATCGACAAGGACGCGCCGGCCGATGTGCTGCCGCCCGAGCCGCCGGAGAAGGCCGACCAGTCCCCGGCCTGATCATGGGGAAGACGGCCATCGTGGTGATGGGCGTGGCCGGGTGCGGCAAGACCACCACCGCGGAGACCATGGCGACCCGCCTCGGCTGGCCGTGTGTCGACGCCGACGACTTCCACTCCGACGCCAACGTGGCCAAGATGCGGGCCGGCACGCCGCTGACCGACGACGACCGGATGCCCTGGCTGCGGAGCATCCGCGACTGGATCTCCGCGGCCGCCCTCCGATGTGGTCCTGACCTGCTCGGCCTTGCGGCGGAGCTATCGCGACGTGCTGCGCGAGGCCGAGGCGCGGGTGCGTTTCGTCCATCTGCACGGTTCGCGTGAACTGCTGGCGAAACGGATGGGGGCGCGGAAGGGCCACTTCATGCCACTCACCCTGCTCGACTCGCAGCTGGCCACCCTGGAGGTGCTGCAGCCGGACGAGGACGGAACGGTGGTGTCCATCGACGGGACGCCGGACGAGATCGCCTCCTCGGCGCTCGACGCCTTGGCGCTACGGACCACCTGAGTGCCGAGTCCGGTCCCCGCTCGCGCTGGTCAATTGCTTGCTCGGGTGCGGAACACCCTGGTCGCGCCGCGCTTCGCCCGGGGTGCCACCCCGCTGGCGTCCCTGCCGACGGCCGGTGTGGCCCTGTTCTTCGCCACCGATCCGGGCAATCTCTACCAGTTCGCCCAATGGCGCCGGCCGCTTGGAGGAGCTTGCGGACCGGATCGGGCTCTTCGTCGTCGTCGACCGGCCGGACACGGGGACGGCCGTGCAGGCCATGAGTCGACTGCCCGTGGCGTACGCGCGGAGCAGCGCCGCGCTGGAAGAGCTGGTCTCTCGTCGCGACGTCCGGGTAGTCCTGTACGTCAACCAGGTCGAGCCGAACTTCCGGATGCTGCGCTTCGGCGGTCCGGTGCACGTGCAGATCGGTCACGGCGAGTCCGACAAGGGCGGCAGCGTCTCCAACCAGCACAAGGCCTACGACGTCACCCTGGTCGGCGGGCAGGCCGGTCGGGATCGGCTGGCCACCCTGCGCGGCTTCGACGTCGAGCACGCGCACTCGGCTGATCGGCCGCCCACAGCTGGACTACGACTATCCGGGGGCGCCGCCCTGGCCCGCAGGCGAGGATCGGCGGGTCTTCTACGCACCCACCTGGGAAGGCGATCGTCCGAGCATCGCGTACGGATCACTGGTGACTCATGGGCTGTCGCTGATCGACGCGCTGCTGGCCGACCCCTCGGTGCGGGTCATCTATCGACCCCATCCCCGGATCGGAGCCGCCTCCGCTGCTCACGCGGCGGCGGACCGGGCCATCCGACGCCGGCTCGAGCGGGCGGGGGGTCGGCACTGGATCGACCGGGGGGAGTACGGCTGGGCCTGGAGGTTCGCCGACGCCTGCGTCACCGATGTGTCCGCGGTGGCGTACGACTGGCTGGCGACCGGCAAACCGCTGGTGGTCACCGAACCGTCTCCGACCGCGCATCGGCCCGCTTCACCGCTGCTGGACCAGCTCCCGCTGTTGGCGCCGGCCGCGGCGGGTGAGGTGCTCGAACGCCTGCGGGCGGCCGGCCTCGGGGATGTGCGGGGTTCGCCGGGTCTGGCCGAGCTGCGTCGCTACTACTTCGGCGAGGTGGCCGATCGGGCCAGCACCCGCCGTTTCACCGATGCGGTGCTGGACCTCGTCCGCCGCTAGAGAGACGCTAGAGACCGCGGAGGAAGTCCGCGTCGTCGTCGGGGGCCTTCGGTCGCCCGCCCGGTTTCTTCTTCGTGCCCAGCGATTCGGCGTTGGGGCGGCCGAGGAGCAGCCAGCAGACCGCACCGATCAAGGGGAGGCAGATGATCGCGGTGGCCCACAGCCAGCGCGGCATCCTCCGAACGGCGTAGGGCGGGGCCTGAGCGACCTCCACCACGCAATAGATCATCAAGAGAGCCACGATGATGATCGGCAGATACCGCATCATGGGCAAAGACTATGCGCGGCACCAAGCGAAGGCCAACGCGCCCGTTAGGCTGACCCGGTGACCGTCCAGCTAACGCATCGCGACCTCCGGATGACGCGTTGACGGCAGTGAAGGAAACAGAGTCGTCGCGCCCGGCCCAGCCCTCGATCGCCGAACTCCGAGCGGTCACCCAACCGGCGAGCGTGCGCACCCGGGCCGGCTCGGAGCACTGGGTCGCGTCGGTCTACCTGCGGGACATCTCCCCTTATCTCACCCGAATCCTGCTCAAACTCGGATTCTCGGCCAACGGCGTCACCTGGCTGATGATCGCCGCAGCGGCGGGTGCGGCGGTGGCCACGGCCTGGCCGACCCTGGCGGGCGCGGTGTTGGTCGTGGCGGCGGTCCAACTGCAGATGTTGCTGGACTGCTGCGACGGCGAGGTGGCCCGGTGGCGGGGGACGTCGTCGCCGCGCGGGGTCTACCTGGACCGGATCGGGCACTATGTCGCCGAGTGCGGCATCGCGGCTGCACTGGGCGTCCGGGCGGCCGGCGGCCTGGATCCGTACAGCTTCTGGTTGGCCCTGGGTCTGTTGTTGAGTCTGCTGGTCGCCTTGAACAAGGTGGAGAACGACCTGGTGCACGTGGCCCGGCACTATGCGGGCCTGAGCATGCTCCGCGACGCCGAGGAGGTTCGGGTCCCGGCGGGCGGTCTGTTGCGTACGGCTCGTCGGGTGGCCCGATTCGTGCCGTTCCACCGCGTGTTCCACGGGGTCGAGATGTCGTTTCTGATCTTGGCGGCGGCTGTTGTCGACCTGTTCGTGGGCGGGACGGCGGCAACGCAGGTGCTGCTCGTCGGGCTGGTGATCGCCGCGGGGGTGACGGTGATCGGCCACCTGGCTGCCGTACTGGCGTCGTCTCGGCTCCGGTGAGGTGGTGAGGCCCTCGTACGGGGTCGTGTTGTTGACCCAGGGCCGCCGACCCGACGATCTTGCCCGCGGGCTGGCCTCGTTGCGAGCCCAGCGCGGAGTGGACGCCGACATCGTGGTGGTGGGGAACGGCTGGCGTCCGGAGGGTCTGCCGGCCGGTGTCCGTGCCCTCGCGTTGCCGGAGAACCAGGGGATTCCGGCCGGCCGCAACGCCGGTGTGCCGCTGGTCCGCGGCGATCTGTTGTTCTTCTTGGACGACGACGCGTGTCTGCCCGACAACGGAGTCCTGTTGGCGATGGCCGACCGGTTCCGGGCCCAGCCGAAACTGGGGCTGATCCAGCCGCGGGTCGTCGACCCGGAGGGTCGGCAGACGCCGCGCCGCTGGGTGCCCAGGTTGCGGGCGTCTGATCCTGGGCGCAGTAGTCCCGCCATGTCGGTGTGGGAGGGCGCGGTCGCGATCCGCCGGGGAGCGTTCGACTACGCCGACGGCTGGCCCGACCGGTTCTGGTACGCCCACGAGGGCATCGAGTTGGCCTGGCGGGTGTGGGACGGCGGCTGGCGCGTCCGCTATGACGGCGAGCTCGAGGTCGAACACCCCGCCATCCAGCCGACGCGGCACGCCGAGTTCTACCGCTTCCAGGCTCGAAACCGGGTGTGGCTGGCCCGACGCAACCTGCCGGTGCCGATCGGGATCGCCTATGTCCTGGCCTGGATGTTGATCTCAGCTGCGCGGCTGCGCGGCCGCGAGGCCTGGGCCGAGACGCTCCGCGGCTATCGGCTCGGCCTGACCGAAGCCGCGGGACGTCGCCGCCCCATCAGCTGGCGGACCGTCTGGCGGATGACCCGCGCCGGTCACCCGCCCATCATTTGAGGTCTGCTCGCGCATCTCAAGCGCTCCAGACTGCGCTCTTCCTCCTCGATCGCCGACGCGTCATCCGGCTCGCGCACGCTCCGCGCCTCCTGACTCGGTCTTCCTCCCTCGCTCGCAGACAAAAAGCGTGTCTGCTCCCTCGATCGTCCAGACCGAGCCGGCGCTGCGCTAACGACGCTCGCCGGGTGTCGGCTCCTCGTCGTCAGAGCACAGCCGCGCTTGAGATACCCGACGCTCGCCCCTTGTTTAAGGGTCCGCTCGCGCATCTCAAGCGCTCCAGACTGCGCTCTTCCTCCTCGATCGCCGACGGAAAAGCATTGTCGGCTCCTCGTCGTCAGAGCACAGCCGCGCTTGAGATACCCGACGCTCGCAGACCGCCATCTGCTCGCAACTCGAGCACGGCCAGGTCGCGCATCGCGTAGCGGTAGTGCTCGCATTCCTCGTCCAGGACGACCGCGAGGCAATTGCCGACGGTGCGTTCCTTGTCGGGGTACCCGGGGGCGGGCGCCCGCGGGCAGACCCGCTCGAGTTCGGCGTCGTTGAGCCGCTCGAGGATGCCTCGAACCACCGCTTGCCGGTCGGCGCGCACCGCCATCACCTCGGCGTAGGAGGGCCGGGCGTCGATCTCGAGACCGAGCCCTGCTGCATCCGCCGGCGGATACGTGGTCTGGGTAAGGCCCAGCCGGTGGTAAGGCATAGGCTGATCCAGCACCGTACGGCTGGCCCAGGCGTCAGTGGCGAAGATCAAGTGGCGCGTCGTCTCGACGAAGGACCACTCGCCGTCGACGCGTTCGTGCCGCGCCGTGTCGGGCAGCCGTTCGACCCGAGCCGCGCCGCTCGCCCACATCCGCTCGATGGTGCGCCACATCGCCCGGTAGTCCTCCGCCGACCTGACCTCCCGCAGCTGGACCCGCTCCGGGTGTCGATTGTCCAGTTCAGCGCTCACGAAGGCCGTCACGTCGACGTCGTTGACGAGTAGGTTGTCCACCATCCCGGACACGCTCGTGCCGACGAGCCACGAGTCGGTGATCTTGACCCGGCTCAGATCGCAGTCGCGGAATTGTGCTCCGGCGAAGTCGGCCTCGGTGAAGCGTGACTCGCGGAAGGCATCGGTGTGGTCGTATTCGGCCGCCATGCCGTCATTCTCACGCGTTCGCGGCGATCCGGCGCGATGATGGGTCGGTGAGTTCGGGTGCGGAGCGGTCTCGGCGGCAGGACTGGCAGGCCTGGGCGGTCGAGCAAGTCGAGGCCGACGCCAACCGAAGCGCGGACACCCACCTGCACGTCTTCCCGCTGCCGCCGTCGTGGGGCATCCGGCTCTATCTGAAGGACGAGTCGGTCCATCCCACCGGCAGTTTGAAGCACCGGCTGGCGAGGTCTTTGGTCCTGTACGGGCTGTGTAACAACTGGATCGACGAAGGGACCACCCTGGTCGAGGCGTCCTCCGGCTCGACGGCGGTGAGTGAGGCGTACTTCGCCCGGCTGCTCGGCCTGCCCTTCGTGGCGGTGATGCCGGCCACCACGGTCAAGCAGAAGTGCGCGCTGATCGAGTTCTACGGCGGGCGCTGCCATCTGGTGGACGATCCCGAGAACGATCTACGCCGTGGCCGCCGATCTCGCCGCGGAGTGCGGCGGACACTACCTCGACCAGTTCACCTACGCCGAGCGGGCGACCGACTGGCGGGGCAACAACAACATCGCCGAATCGATCTTCACCCAGTTGCGCCGCGAACCGCACCCGGTGCCGGACTGGATCGTCGTCGGCGCCGGAACCGGCGGCACCAGCGCCACCATCGGGCGCTACCTACGGCTGCACGCCTATCGGACCCGCCTCTGCGTCGTCGATCCGGAGAACTCCGCGTTCTTCCCGGGCTGGCGCAACGCCGACCCGACCGCCACCGGCAGCGGATCGGCCATCGAGGGAATCGGCCGGCCGCGGGTCGAGCCCAGCTTCGTCCCGGCCGTCGTGGACCGGATGATCTCCGTGCCGGACGCCGCCTCGGTCGCGGCCATGCGCTGGTGCGCCGACCAGCTCGACCGGATGGTCGGCGGTTCGACCGGCACCAACATGTGGGGCGCGGCCCAGCTGATCAGCGAACTCCTGGCCGTGGGAGCGCGCGGCACGGTGGTGTCGCTGATCTGCGACGAGGGGCAGCGCTACGCGTCATACGTACTACAACGACGCGTGGGTGTCGGCTCGCGGCTGGGATCCTGCGCCGTATCGGCAGCGACTCGATGACTTCCTGCGCACCGGCTCGCTGGATCTCAGCTGAGCCGACCGGCTCCCTCGGCCGAGTTGGATGCCGCCAGGGGCTTGGCCGGTTGGCCCGGCTGGATCTCGCTGATCCCGGCGTCCGGCGCGTTCTTCTTGACCGATTCGATCCCGGCCAGGGCGGATCGCTTCGAGGAGTAACCCTCACCACCGTTGGCGATCGTCTGCCCGTTGCTGTGCTTCAGCCGCCAGCGGTACTCGCCCTTGGGGTCGCGGTACAGCTCGAATGTGGCCATCCAAACCTCCGTTGGTTCGTCACCAGTATTAATGCCCGACCTTACCGGTACGAAGTCCGTCAGCCCAGGATCAATCCGACGGTGACGCCGACGGCGCAGAGCAGTTCCGCCAGACCGGTCGTCTGCAGAACGCCGATCAGTGCCGGGCCGCGCGCGCCCCGGAGCACGGTCCGTACGGCGGGCCCGGCCATCGCGATCCCGACCAGGCCGAGCAGGGCCCACCAACTGGTCAGCGCGGCGAGGACGACCACCATCGCGGCGGCCAGCGTCACCAGCAGCAGAAACGTGATTCGGGTCCCCCGGTCGCCGATCCGGGTGGCCAAGGTGCGCTTGCCGACGCGCGCATCACCGTCCAGATCGCGGAGATTGTTGACCACCAGGAGCGCGCAGGCGAGGGCCCCGATGGCCACGCCGGTCACGAGCCCGGCCACCGGCAGCCGACCCAGTTGCACGTAGACGGTGCCGCCGACCGCGACCAGCCCGAAGAAGACGAAGACGAACAGCTCACCGAGACCGAGGTATCCGTACGGGCGCCGCCCGCCGGTGTAGAACCACGCAGCCAGTACGCAGGCGACCCCGACGCCGAGGAGCCACCAGAAACCCGTGAGCACCACCAGCACAAGGCCTGCGGTGGAGGCGACCGCGAAGCAGCCGAAGGCCGCCGACCGTACCGCGGCGGGCCGGGCCAGACCGGAGCCGACCAACCGGAGCGGACCGACCCGATCGGCGTCCGTTCCCCGGATGCCGTCGGAGTAGTCGTTGGCGTAGTTGACCCCGACCTGCAAGGCCAGGCTGACCACCAGAGCCAGGGCGGCCCGGGGGCCGACGAAACCGTCGTAGAACCAGGCGACACCCGACCCCGCCAGTACCGGGGCCACTGCGGCCGGCAACGTCCGGGGTCGCGCGCCGGCCCACCACTGCCCGGCGGACGGACGAAGCGCGGCACCGGTACTCACCGTGAATGCTCGCGGATGAGTCGCGGCCGGTCGATCTTGCCGCCCGCGGTGCGCGGCAACGTGGCCAGCCGGACCAGGCGCTTCGGCAGGGCGTAGTCGGGAACCTCGGCCGCCAGCCGGGACCGCAACTCGGCCAGGGAGTCGGAGCCGGTGCTGACCGCGACAACGGTGACCCCCCATTCCTGGTCGGGTACGCCGATCATCGCGACCTCGCCGTCGGCCGGCCGCTCGAGCCAGGTCTTCCAGTTCGGCGAGGTCGATGTTGCGGCCGCCACTGATCACGACATCGTCGAGGCGGCCATCCACCCGGAGTCGCCCTTCGACCCACCGGCCGCGGTCGGAGGTGCGGAAGGTGCGCCCGCTCAAGCTGGCCGCGGTCAGCTCGGGGTCCAGCCGGTACCCGGAGAAGACCACGGGCCCGCCGAGGCTGATCCGTCCGGCCGCATCCAGCTCGACCGACACGCCGGACAGCGGCACCCCGTCGAACACACATCCACCGCACGTCTCGCTCATCCCGTAGCTGGTCACCACCGGGGACTCCGAGCGCTCGGGCCCGGTCCAGCAGGGCCGGATCGACGGCCGACCCGCCGACCAGCACACCGTCCAGTCGGGCGAGGATCCGGCCCGTGCGGGGATCGTCGCAGGCCCGCAACAGCTGGGTGGGCACCAACGACAGGTAGCGGCGGCCGGACAAGGTTGCGGCGGCCTGCTCAAGATCCAGCAGCCCGGGGTCCGCCACGGCGACGTCGGTTCCGGCTACCTCGGCCCGGGCCAGCACCATCAGCCCCGCGACGTAGTGCGGAGGCAGGGCCAGGATCCAGCTCCCCGGTCCGCCGAGCCGCTCGTGGGCTGCGTGCGCAGCGGCGGTCACCGCAGACCGGGACAGCACCACGCCCTTGGGGCGGCCGGTCGACCCGGAGGTGGTGACCACGGCGGCGACGTCGGGCTCGAACAGCGGGAGATCGGGTCGCAGCACGCCCAGAGCCTGCTCGCGTTCCCGGGGATCGACCGGCAGCGGCGCCACCGCCGGCCCGCCGGCCAGGGCCGACGTCAGGGCGTGGCGCACCTCGGCGGGTGTCTCGGGACACACCAGCGTCGGCGCCCCTGTCGATAGGCGTGGGCATTGCGGCCAGGCTAGTCCCGACCGCCGCTGGGTACGGTGAGCCCACCATGCACAACGCCGCCCACCATGACACCTCCACCATGCACGCCTACGCCATCAGACTCCGGCTCCGTTTCCGCGGCCTCAGCGAACGGCAAGGCCTGTTGTGGCGGGGGTCGGTCGGCTGGGCCGAGTGGAGTCCGTTCCTGGACTACGGCGGACCCGAGCTGGTCGCGTGGTGGCGGGCGGCCGAGGAGGCGGCGGAGCGGGACTGGCCCGAGCCGATCCGCACCCGGATCCCGGTCAACTGCACCGTCCCCGCGATCGCCCCCGAGGTCGCGCACCGACTGGTCCGCGAGTCGGGCTGCCGGACCGCGAAGGTCAAGGTGGCCGAGCCGGGGCAGGTTCTCGGGGACGACCTGGACCGCCTCGAGGCGGTCCGGGCCGCCCTCGGGCCCGACGGGCGACTGCGGATCGACGCGAACGGGGCCTGGGACGTCGACCAGGCGCAGACCGCGATCCGGAGCATGAGTCGCTTCGATCTCGAGTACGTGGAGCAGCCCTGTGCAGCAGTCGATGAGCTGGCCGATCCTGCGCCGGAACCTGGCCCGCGCGCACCTCGACGTGTTGATCGCGGCCGACGAGTCGATCCGCCGCTCCTCCGACCCCTACCTGGTGGCCGAGAAGGGAGCGGCCGACGTCGCGGTGCTCAAGGTCCAGCCCCTGGGCGGGGTCCGCGCCTGCCTGGAGATCGCCGAACGGATCGGGCTGCCGGTGGTCGTCTCCAGCGCCTTGGAGACCTCGGTCGGACTCCAGGGCGGGCTCGCTTTGGCCGCGGCGCTGCCCGAACTCCCCTACGCCTGCGGCTTGAACACCTCCGTCCTGCTGGCCGACGACGTGGTCGACCCGCCGCTGGTGGCCCGGGACGGATTCCTCGAGGTGGGCCGCTGGACTCCTGACCCGGTCGCCCTGCCGGCGCTGCGCCGCCGCCGCCGACGTTGGGCGGTTCTGGCAGGCTCGGCTCATGGACACCCGACGAATGGCGGGTCGGAGCGGCGAGGCAACGTCTCGTGGGTGAGGCCAGCCGTTGTGCCTCGGTGATCGTGGCCGAACTGATTGCCGCCGGGGTCCGCGAAGCAGTCCTCGCACCCGGTTCGCGCAGCGCGCCGTTGGCGTACGAGTTGTACGAGGCGGACAAGATCGGCCTGCTCCGGCTGCACGTACGGATCGACGAACGCACCGCCGGCTTCCTGGCGCTGGGCATGGCCAAGGCCTCAGCCACCCCGGTGCCGGTGGTCACGACCTCCGGAACCGCCGCGGCCAATCTGCATCCGGCGCTGTTGGAGGCCTGGCACAGTCAGGTGCCCCTGATCGCCGTGACCGCCGACCGGCCCCGGACCGCCACATTCACCGGAGCCAATCAGACCACCGACCAGCGAGGGCTCTTCGCTCCCTCCGTCCGGGGGCAGGTCAGCATCGACGATCACCCCGGCGCCGGGGTGGACGCCGTGGCCTGGTGGCAGTTCGAACTGGCCCGACTGCTGGCGCTGGCCGCCGGCACCCGCAACGGTCAGCCCGGCCCGGTGCACCTCAACGTCGCCTTCTCCGAGCCGCTGGTGCCCGGCGTGTCGCCGACCCCCTCGGCTCGCGAACTGCTGGTCGCGCCGCGGCTGATCGCCGCCGAGGCGCTGCCGCTGGACGCGGGTCCGCAGACGGTGATCGTCGCCGGTGATCTCCGCCCGGACCGCGGCCGGTCGGTGGCGGAACAGGCGGCCCGGGCCGGCATCCCGCTGCTCGCCGAGCCATCGAGCAACGCCCGGGTCGGGGCGGCGGCCATCGGCAGTCATCGAGTGCTGCTGGGGTCGTCGCTCGGCGAAGACGTCGAGCGGGTCGTCATGTTCGGACACCCGACACTGTCCCGCCCGGTGTCTCGGCTGCTGGCCCGATCCGATGTCGAACTGATCGTGGTGGCCGAAGCGGCGGAATGGCTGGATCCGGGGCGGCGGGCGCATCAGGTGGTCGATGCGGTGGACCTGGAACCGCACCAGGACGACTGGCTGGGCCGCTGGCGAGAGGCTGACGCCAGCGGTGCGGGACGCCCTCGACACCTTGCTGGATCGGCAGCCGGTTCTTTCCGGTCCCACCCTGGCCGCCGCGCTGTGGGGGACGCTGGGTGCGGCGGACACGCTCGTGGCCGGCTCCTCGTCACCGATCCGGGATCTCGATCTGGCGTCGATCTCGGCCGCCCCGCCGGCCGTCTTCGCCAACCGAGGACTCTCGGGCATCGACGGCACGCTCTCCACGGCCGTCGGCGTGGCGGCGGTGACCGAGCGGCCGGTGCACGCTCTGGTGGGCGACGAGACGTTCCTGCACGATCTGACCGGGCTGATCGTCGGGCGCGGCGGAGCCGCGACCGTCGCTGCGGGTCATCGTCGCCGACGACAACGGTGGCAGCATCTTCGCCACCCTGGAGCACGGACGGCCGGAGCACTCCGGGGCGTACGAGCGGATCTTCGGTACGCCACACCATCTCGACCTGGCCGAGGTGGCCGCGGCGCTGGGGGCCCGTACGCAGCGGATCACCGACGTGCGAAACCCTCCTCGAGGCACTCGCCGAACCGCCGACCGGAATCGAGGTGATCGTGGTGACCGTCGATCGAGCCCAGCGGCGCACGCTGGACGCCGAGATCACTGGGCTCGCAGCCACTCTCTGAGCCATCCGGTGGCGATGACGTCGTCCTCGTTGTACTCCAGCACCCGCCGTCGGGCCAGCGCCCGTCGATCCGCCTCCCCGTGCACGGCTTCGTCGAACCACCGTTGCGAATTGAGGCCGCCCGGGTCGGCGTCGCGCCAGCGGAACCCGGCGTGCTGGGCGATCGACTTCAGTCCCAGACCGGCCACCCCGAAATAGTGCGGCTTGATCACCTCCAGCATGTCCACGAAGCCGGGGCCGGTCGCCAACTCTGCACCCCACCTCAGCAGCGGGTCGCCGCTGCGCGCGGCCAGCGCCTCGAGCATGGCGACCTCGAACCCGCTGTAGTGGTAGACCAGCGCCGAAGCGGACCCACGTCCTCTGTCGCGCCGGGTGACGGACCGGCGAAGCCAGCCCAACGCCTCTCGGGCGAGCGCCAGCTCGGTGTCGTCGTCGAGCTCAGCGAATCGGCAGAACTGTCGCACGTACGGCTCGGAGGTGGCCGACTGGACCCGGAAGCCCCACAGATAGATCCGCCCGTCAGCGGCCGTCTCGAGATCGAAATCGATCTCGAGGTCGGCGGCGGGCACCTCGATCGGGCCGGAGGTTTCCCGCTCGAACGCCGTGCCGGCCACCAGCATCCTCGCCCGGCGAGCCGCGGTCCGGAGCCGGCGTTCGGCGCCGACGCAGTGGCTGACCGCGGGCAGATAACCCGCTAACAGCGCGTCGAGGTCGGCCGCGGCCAATTGGTGCACCGTGACGATCCCGGCTGCCCGCAGCGCGATGATCTCCCGGGCGCCCAGCGGTCCGCGCTCGAGCCGCAGATTCAGGTCGTCGTCGTCGAGCTGAGGTCGGCACACCTGCCACCACGGACAGCTGGCGCATTCGCGGTTGACGATGGGGCCGACCAGCAGCGGTGGGTCGACCCCCGGATTCCCGGTCTGCTGGCGGGCCGACTGGGCGATGGCGATCCGGAACCGGTGCTCGTCGTCGTAGCGCTCCAGCAGCGAGCGCAGCTGCCAGCCGCGCGGATCCGAGCCCGAGAAGGAGCGCACCGAAGGCTCGGCCAGATCCGCCCAGGCGATCAACCGATCACCCGGCGAGCGGGCGGGGCCGACGTCAGGCACCTCGTCGGTCCCGATGACCCCGCCCCAGGACCGACCCGAGGCGTCGTGCCCGGCCGCCTCCAGCATCCGCACGTAGTGCGCCAATTGCAGGAAGTCGCCTTCCCGGTAAGCCGAGTCGCAGGCCGTATCCCGACAAGTGCCGGTCGGGGCTCGGAGCCGGGGAAGCCACGGTCGAGTACGGGACCAGCTGCGTGCGCTCGGCCGCGGGATCGGGGTCGGCCGACTCCGGCCGGTTGGGACTGATGATCCGGTGCCACTTCACGACCACCGGGTGGTAGCCGGGTCGCGACGCCGTGCCTGCTCGATCGGCCCCCCGGACCAGCACGTCCGGTGTTCCGACGCGGCGCCCGGTGAGGTCCACCGGCAGCGTTCCGCCGATGATCAGCGACGCCCCGGCCCGCAACGCGCTGCGGCAGGCTTCGACCCGCACCTCGACCGGCTCGTCCGCCAGGCGACGCAGATCGACCGTGTCGTCCGACGCCGCGGCACAGGCGTCCAGCACCTGGGCCCGGAAGGCCCGCCGGCTCGCCTCGCGGGCAGCGGTCCCGGGATCCGGATCTCGATCGGGCTCGTCGAGCAGCGCCAGGTTGGCATTCTGGGTCTTCACCGGGCAGCTTCGGGCGGCTGCGGAGTTCAGAACCACGGTGCGCGAAGCGCGGCCGACGAGTTCGATCATGCGTACGCCCGGTGCAGGGCGACGATGCCGCCGGACAGGTTCCGCCACTCCACCCGTTGCCAGCCGGACGCGCCGATCAGGGCCGCCAGGCCCGGTTGATCGGGCCACGCCTGGATCGACTCGGCCAGATACTCATAGGCGGCCGGATTCGACGAGACCAGGTTGGCGATCCGGGGAATGGCCGCCACCAGGTAGTTGTCGTACAGCGAGCGGAACGGCGCCCAGGTCGGGGTGGAGAACTCACAGATCACCAAACGACCCCCCGGCCGGGTCACCCGGCGCAATTCGACGCAGGCCGCCAGCGGGTCGGAGGTGTTGCGCAGACCGAAGGACATCGTCACCGCGTCGAAACTCTGGTCCGCGTACGGAAGCCGGAGCGCATCCCCGGCCACGAACGGTAGGTCCGGGCGGCGCTGCTTGCCGACGGTCAACATCCCCAGCGAGATGTCGGTGGGCGCCACGAAACATCCGACCTGCGCGAACGGTTCGCTGGAGGTCCCGGTGCCCGCGGCCAGGTCGAGCACCCGCTGCCCCGACCGGGGTTCGACCGCTTCGACGACCGCCCGGCGCCAGGCGCGGTCCTGGCCCAGCGACAGCACGTCGTTGGCCACGTCGTATCGGGTGGCGACCCGGTCGAACATGGCGGCGACTTCGGCGCGTCCCTTCGCCAACGACGCCCGGCCGCGGGCCGGGTCGTCTTCGGGCGGCTGCTTCTCGACCACGTCGCCAAGCGTGACAGCTGCCTCTGACGGTCCGCACCGAACCCGGTGTCGCGAGGATCAGATCCGCGACAATCCGATCCCGATCCGAGACCGATCCGAGACCAAAAGAGGTCACGTTTTGGACACGGTCGCCGAAATGGGGTTATCGTCAGCGGCACTGGCGGAGGGGGGCCCCGCCGAACGCAGGACCGGAATCGAGAATCCCGATCTTTCGGGGCCCTACCGCAGGAGACTCATGATCCGACGCCGCCTGACCGCCATCCTCGGCGCCACCGCGCTCGGCATCTCCATGATGCCGGCCGGTTCCCACGCCGCTCCCATGCCCGCTGGACCCGTCCCGATCGTGGCGATGCCGACGGCAGCCAAGATCGCCGACGTACGCATCGCCACGTTCAACGTGCGAACCGCCCGGGCCAAGGACGCGCGCAGCTGGCTGGCCCGCGTTTCGGACGTGTCCCGGGAGATCTTGTCCCGGAAGCCGGGCGTGGTCCTGCTGCAGGAGCTAGGACCGGGCCGGGCCGACGGCAAGAAGACGAAGATCAACGGCGCCGCCCGGCAGACCACCAGTCTCACCGCGCGTCTCAAGCGACTCGGCGGTGGCCAGTACCGGCTGGTCCGGTCGACCTCCTACATCGCCCCGGGGTCCAAACACGGCACCCAGGGCGCCCGCATTCTCTACGACGCGTCCCGCTTCGCGCTGCTGAGTCGATGCCCGGAGACGACGGGCAAGAAGAACTACAACTCCGCCTGCGCCTTCGATCTGCCGGTCGCGGCCGGCGACACCAAATCCGACCGCCGGTCGGCCGCCTACGCCCAGCTCCAGGACCGCCGCACCGGCCGACAGTTCTGGGTCGTGTCGGCGCACCTCGACAACCGGCACGGCAGCAAGGCGAGCGACGCCAAGTTCAGCCGGCTTCGGGTCCGCCAGGCCGAGGCGGTGGTTTCCCGGTTGGCCCGGTTGAACCGGGCCGGACTCCCGGTCGTTTTCGGTGGCGACATCAACTCCTGGTCGACCGATCGCAGCGGGTACGCGCCCCACCGCTACCTGCGGTCCGAGGGCTATTCGGACACCGTTTCAGCCCCCACGCGGATCAATCACCTCTACCCGACGGTCAACCATTGGCGCACCACGCTGAAGAAGACCAAGAACGGCGTACGGCTCGACGTGGTCATGGCCCGGGGCGCGCGCGGAGCGACCCGGTGGGAAAACAAAATGAGCGTCGTCGACCGGGCCCGCCCGTCCGATCACAACATGGTGTTGGCAGATATTCGGTTATGAGATCGTCCCGAAACTTCTCGCATTTCGTTTGCGTATGGCAGTCTTAGCCCGAATTGGCGGGGTGCGGGTCCACAATGTGGGTCCGCACGTGAGCGAAGGAGCAGGCCTCCGATGAAGCGTTTCCTGGTCACGGTACTGACGGCCGCGTGCACGGCTGGGCTGATCAGCACGTTCTTCGCGGCCGCGCCGCATCCGCGGCCCCGTGGTCGCCGCGGGACAGCCTGATCTTCAACAACCCGAAGGGCACCGCGGCCGCCGAGTCCCGGCTCATCAGCCATGTGAATCGAGCCATCGACAACACCCGTCGAGGGTCGACGATCAGCATGGCGATGTACATCTTCGACCAGAGTTCGACGGCGCGGAAGCTCTACGCGGCTCATCGACGTGGAGTGCACGTGCAGATGATCCTGGACGACGGAGAAAAAAGCTCTCAGGCCGCCTATCTGCGCAGGGGCCTCCGCGAGAGAAGGCCCGGCTACAGCCGATACAGTTTCATCAAGAGTTGTAAGCGCTCCTGCATGACGAACATTGCCGGCTCGGTGCTGCACTCGAAGTTCTACGCCTTCTCGAGGGTGGGGAGCTCGAACCACGTGACGATGATCAGCTCGGCCAACCTGCACTCGGTGAATGCCAAGAACAGCTGGAACAACCTCCACACCATCTCCCGCAACAAGCGGATCTACGACTCCGTGCGCGGCTACTTCCTGGACATGAGGAAGGACCGCACCAATCTCGACTACTACAACAAGCGCAAGCCCATCGCCAGCGGCAAGTACGCCATGCACTACTTCCCGCGGAAGGCCCGGGCCGGCGTCAACACCGTGAACATGCTGCGCGAGTTGAATCGCGTTTCCTGTCGCACCGGCGGCGGGTACGGCAGCGGCGGCCGCACGGTCGTCCGGATCGCCATGTGGGGCTGGACCAATCCGCGGATGGACGTCGCGAAGAGGGTCTGGCGGCTCAAGAACGCCGGTTGCAAGGTCGACGTGATCATGAACCAGGGCCGCGCCAGCCGGACCATCATCCGGCAGTTGATCAAGCCCACCAAGTACGGGCAGATCCCGGTGTACAACGCCTGGGTCGACCGGAACCGCAACGACTACGGCGAGCTCTACGTGCACCACAAGGCCCTGATCATCAACGGTCGCTGGGCCGGCCGGAACACCAAGGTGGTCTTCACCGGTTCGCAGAACTTCACCTCGACCGGCACCCGGATCAACGACGACGTCATCCTGCGCGTCATCGACGGCGCGACCTACAACGCGTACAGCCGCAACTTCAGCTACATCGACGGGAAGTACGCCCCCCGGATGCGCACGATGCCGTCGCGGATCATCCTGCGGAGCTCGGCGTCCGCCGCGACCGCCCGCGGCAAGTTCGGCCCGCAGGTGAACCCGGCCGACGGGCTCAGCGCGGCCGAGGCGCGGACCCTGGACGCCGAGCAGGACGCAAAGACCGAGGCCAGCATCGATCGGTAGCCCGAGCGGGTGACGCTCCTGAACACCTGTGCTAGACGTCGGTGACGGCCTTGATATCGGTGGGTGTCTTCGATCCGCCGGCCGGTTCGACGCTGACGGCTAGCTGGGTGGAGGCGTCGATCGGGCCGGAGAACCACTTCTTGGTCTGCCCGTAGCCGCGCACCATGTCATCGGGCACCACGATCTTGCCGACCAATGTCCACAGCTGGTACGCCTTGCCGGCTCCGGGGTCGGGCAGGTTGGTGCCCAGGAAGAGGGCCTCGTTGCGCTGCTTGGAGACCACGAAGGAGTAGCGGGCGCCGGCCGCGCTCTGCACCACGACCTTGGCGTCCGGTGCGCTGAGCAGGTCGCGTTCTCGCTGAGCAGCCGCGATCTGCGCCTGACGGGCGGCCACGAGGGCGTTCTGCTCGCGCACGAGGTTGTAGACCCAGCCGCCGAGGGCGAGCGCGATGACCAGGGCGGCCGCCACGGCCGCCGTCAGCACCCGGGTGCGGCGCCACTGGCGCCGATCGGCCAGATCGTCGACCGGATCATCCCAGTCGGGCGAGTCCTTGGCCGCACCGGTTCGTCGCTCCGGTCCACTCAGCCGCATGCTCGCCGGTCGCAGGGCCGTCATCGGGGTGGGTGTCTGGGCGGGTGGGTCGTCCAGTTCGTCGGGCGGCAGCGGTCGCACCTCACGAATACTGGACAGCACCCGGTCCCGCAGCGCGGCCGGCGGCGGTGTCGCAACCAGTCGGGTCAGTTCGGCCGTGGTCTCGTCGAACTCGGCAACCTCTTGCCGGCAGCTGTCGCAGTACGACAGGTGGGCCTCGAACTCGGCCCGTTCGGATACCTCTAGCGCGTCAGCGACATAAGAACCAACGGCGCTGTGCACATCATTCATTCTCAACTCCCAGCGCATCGCGAAGGCCGATGAGGCCGTCCCTGATGCGTGTCTTGACCGTGCCAAGTGGGAGCTTGAGGAGCGCGGCGACCTGAGCCTGGGTGTAGCCGCCGAAGTAGGCCAAGGTGAGGGCTTCGCGCTGGATCTCGGTGAGGGACGCCATCGCCTTGCGGACGCGTTCGACATCGATCCGCTGGGCCAGATCGTCCCAGACCCGGTCGATTTCCGGCGGAGTGTTCAGACTGGCATAGCGGTGGTCCCGGGCGCTGTCGCTGCTCTCGGTGCGCACCCGGTCCACCGCCCGGCGATGCGCGACCGTGGTCATCCAGGCGAGCACCGTCCCGCGCTCCTCGGCGTAGCGAGCAGCGTGCCGCCAGATCTCGAGGTAGACCTCCTGAGTTACTTCCGCGGCCAGGTCGGGGGAGCGCAGCACCCGCAGGATGACGCCGTAGACGCAACTCGAGGTGGCGTCGTACAACTCCGAGAAGGCGTCCTCTTGACCCCTCGCCGAGCGCGTCACCAGGTGCGTCAGCCGGGCCGCTTCGACGTCCCGGCCGACCGCCACCTCGTCGGGAACCGCGGCGACGCGACGAAGCGATCGGGAAGCCGACGCTCCTCGCTCCGGTGTCGGATTCATCCTCGAGCTTTCGGTGGATCGGGCGACGCGCTCTTCGCCGACAGGAACTGGTCGATGACATATACGGTACCGCTCGCCGTCAGATTTGGCGTGCCACGTGGTCGGCCGATCCGGCGCTCACGGCCGCACATCGGTGCGCCGCGGGAATCGTGTGCATCTGGGCTCCTTCAGGCCGTTGTGAGAATGCCCCTGAGGATCTGCATCTGTACCGTTGCTCGTGACTGCTATTCGTGGCGTCCGCCGGGTTGGATTGGTCGGCCCGCGCCCAGACGGATCCGCGGTTGTGCTCCCGACCCCGATCGACGAGGCAGAATCGAGCCCATGGCCAAACGCACGACCGTTCTCAAGGTGTCCGGACTTCGGCGGGCCTTCGGTGAGAACACCATCTTCGACAAGTTCAATCTGGAGGTCCGCACGGGCGAGGCCATCGCCCTGACCGGGCGCAACGGATCGGGCAAGTCCACCCTGCTCCGCTGCCTCGTCGGGGCGGACCGGCCCGACGACGGCTCGGTCGAGGTCTGCGGGACACCGATGGCCGAGACGGCGCCGGAGATCCGCCGCGACGTCGCCACCGTGATCGACGATCTCGACTTCTTCCCCGACCTGAGCGTCGTGGAGCACCTGGATCTGCTGGCCCGGGCCCACGGCCAGACCGATCCCGACGAGATGGTGGACGCCATCCTGGAGGAGGTACAGCTGGTACCCCAGTCCGGCCAGCTTCCCGGCACGCTCTCCTCGGGTCAGCGGCGTCGGTTGGCGTTGGCCACCGCCTTCGTCCGACCCCGCAAGTTGTTGATCATGGACGAGCCGGAGCAGCGGCTGGACACCGAAGGCGTCAGCTGGCTGGCGAGCAGGTTGAAGTCCGAACGGGTGGCCGGGCTCGCCATCGTCTTCGCCAGTCACGAACCCGCGTTGGTGGAGACCGTGGCCACCCGCGTGGTCGAGTTGGGTGCCCCCCGAGGATGAGCAGCGTCGACGCCGGCCCCGCGTACGAACAGGACAGCCGGCCGCTACCGCCGGCCCGGATGCGCGACCTCCGGTTGCTGATCAAGGACTGGCGCCGTGGTCGGGCGACGAAGTCGCTGTGGGAGGCCTTCCACGACGCCTACATCGCCGTGATCGCCGCGCTGATGATCGGTGCGATGGTCATCAACGTGGTGCTCAAGGCCCAAGGCACCATGTCGCAATGCACCAGCGGCGCCTGCCTTTCGGCCCGTGCGGTGCTGCCCTGGGCGGCGTTCGCCCTGGCCGTGTCGATAACCCTGGCGGCGAGTCGGCTGTTCGGTCCGATCCTGGCTTCGGCGGCGGAGGGCTTCTGGCTGCTGGATGCGCCGGTGAACCGGTCGCGGCTGCTCGGGCCTCGGTTGGTGGCTGGGCTGGTCATCGCCCTTCTGGGCGGCGGGGTGATCGGTGCGCTGGTCTCGGCCCTGACCGGTTCGGGCCCGCTCGCGGTCGCCGTCTGGGCCGGGGCCACCGGGCTTTCCGGTGCCGCCGCGGTGGCGTTCAGCGCGGCCCAGCAGGGGCGGGAGAAGCACCTGCTGAGCCAGGTGGCGGGCTTCGTCTTCTCGTTGCTCGGGGTGGCGGCCCTGGTCGCGGTCATCGGAGTCGCGGCCGGGTGGTTCAGTCTCGGTCTGTCGGCCGAGTTCGGGGTCGAGCTCGGCGCCGTCGTCATCGCCTTCGCCACCGCCGTGCTGGCGGTCAGTCTGTTCCTGGCCATCGCCCGGCTGGGGCGCATCCGCCGAGTGCGGTTGACCAGCGGTGGAGCGCTGGTCCGGGGGATCTCCGGCGCGTTCTTCGCCCTCGACATCGGTCTGGCTCGCGACATCGTGGTGGAGCGCCGGGCCATGGAGATCGGTCACGTCCGGCCTCAACGTGGCCGCGGCACGGGCCGGGGAGCCCTCGTGTGGCGCGAATGGCAGCGGTTGCGGCGGCATCCGCAGCCGCTGTTGCTGGTGGCCGGTTCGGTCATCGTCCCGTACGCCGCCGACGCACTCGGCATGTCAACCCTGACTCCGGTGCTGGCCGGCCTGACGCTGTTCGCGGCGACCATCGGCATGCTGGGCGGCTTGCGGGTGTTGACCCGGACCGGCGGACTCGCCCGCTGTCTGCCGTTCTCGCTGTCGCAGATCAAGCTGGCTTCGGTCGCGGTCCCCGCCGTGGTGGTGGCGATCTGGGCCGTCTTCACGACGCCGGCCTATCTCGGCTTCGGCGACGGGGCCGTCCAGCGGGACGCATTCGAGGCGGCCCTCATGTCCACCGCGACCGCCGCCGCCGGACTGCTCGGCGCGATCCGCTGGACCCAGGCCAAGGGAGTGGATTTCGGGGCTCCCGATGGTCGCAACCCAGGCGGGCGCTTTTCCGCCGGGGCTGATGACGAACCTGTTTCGCGGCTTCGACGTCTGTCTGATCATCACCGCACCGATGCTGCTCGGGTTCTCACCGGTCTGGTCGCTGGCGCTGGCCGCGATCGTGGCTCTGGTACTGCTGAACTCGATGGACGCGGAGGCGTTGCGGGCCCGGCAGGCCGACCAGCAGCGTCAGCTCGCGGCCGAACGCAAGCAGCGCGAAGCGGACGCGGCGCTGGCCAAACAACGCAAGCGTTGATCGTCCAGGACCTCCACACCCCTCGTCGTCCCGCTGGCGGCTGAGTAAGTGTGCCGGACGCCACGTTCTCGTCCGAGCTGACCGCGCTGATCAGCGGTTACGCTCGGGTGCGTGACCCCCGCCGACCTCGCGCCGCCGCGGCTGTACGCCCGGACGGTCGAGATCGGCGACCCGGGAAGTCTGACCGATTGGCTCCCGGGAGCTGACGGCTTCGCCTGGATCCGTAACGGTGACGGCATGGTCGGCTGGGGCGAGGTGGTGCGGCACAAGCCGGCCACCCTGGCCGAGGCCGAAACCTGGTGGAGCGAACTCGTCGCCCAGGTGGTTGCGGTCAGCGAGTTTGCGGCCTCACCGGCCGGCAGCCGGCTTCATGGCCTTCGGCAGCTTCGTGTTCGACCCGGACAATTCGGCGGCGTCGTCGGCGCTGGTCGTACCGCAGACCATCATCGGCCGCCGGCACGGCCGCTCCTGGATGACCCAGATCGGCACCCGATTTCGGCACGATCCGGTGGAGGCCGCCGGTCCGCCCGCGAGACCGCCGCGGGGCGTCGCCTTCGCGGACGGTGCCTTGACCGGGCCGGAGTGGGAAGGGGCCGTCGCCGAGGCGGTGTCGAGGATCGGAGCCGGCGAACTCGACAAAGTGGTGCTGGCCCGCGATCTGCTGGCGACCGCCGCGAACGAGATCGATCCGCGCTGGCTGGTGGCTCGGTTGGCCGAGCGCTACGGAAGATGTTGGATCTACCAGATCGACGGCCTGGTGGGGGCGACGCCGGAAATGCTGCTGCGCCAGGAGGCGGGTCTGGCCACGTCTCGCGTGCTGGCGGGCACCATCCGACGGTCGGGGCACAACGAGCGTGATCTGGCGCTGGCCGCGGCCCTGGCCCGTTCGAGCAAGGATCTGGAGGAGCACGAGTATGCCGTCCAGTCGGTGGCGGAGGCCCTGTCCCCGTACTGCTCCGGGATGAACGTCCCCGACGCGCCGTACGTGCTGGAGTTGCCCAACGTCTTGCACCTCGCCACCGACGTGACCGCCGTGGCCGCCCCGGACGCGACGTCGTTGGGTCTGGCGGCGGCGCTCCATCCCAGTGCGGCCGTCTGCGGTACGCCCACCACGCAGGCCAAAGCGGTGATCGCCGAGCTCGAACACCTCGACCGCGGGCGCTACGCCGGTCCGGTCGGCTGGATCGACGCCAGTGGAGCCGGGGAGTGGGGCTTGGCCCTGCGCTGCGGACAGATCGACGACACCGATCCGCGGCAGATCCGGTTGTACGCGGGCTGCGGCATCGTCGCCGGGTCCGATCCCGAAGCCGAGTTCGCCGAGTCCAACGCCAAGCTGGTGCCCATGCGGGACGCCCTCGGCGAATGAGCGTTCGTCGCCGTCGTCTTGGCCGGCGGAACATCCCGGCGGTTCGGTGCCGACAAGCTCGACGCCCAGCTCGACCGCCAGCAGCACGGTCGAAGCCTGCTGGAGGAGGTCGTGGCCGGGCTGTCCCGAGACGCCGAGATCGTCGTGGTCGGGCCCGAGCGGCCGCTGCCGCACCCGGTGCGTTTCGTGCGCGAGGACCCGCCAGGTGGCGGACCGGCGGCGGCCATGGTGACCGGACTGCGTGCGGCCCTGGCCCGGGGGGCCGACACCATCGCGGTGCTGCCGGGCGACGCTCCAGAGGCCGGTGCGGCGGCCACCGTGCTGAACCGGGTGCTCCGCGAGCAGGGCGTCGCGGCCGTGGTGGCCACCGACGCGGACCAACGGGTGCAGCCGCTGCAGTTGGCTTTGACCCGGGCGGGTGCCGCACAGCTGATCGGCCGGGCCGGACCGACGGCCGGCCGGCACGCGTCGGCTCGGCGGCTCGTCGCAGTCGCTGGAACCGCCGGCGCTGCGTTGGCCACTGCCGACCATCGGTCACTTCGACATCGACACCACCGAGCAGCTGCGGGTCTACCGATTCAGTCGGTCCGCCGCGGTCGGGGAGGTGGTGGCGGCGGCCGAGTGCGCGCTCAGCGCTCGTACCAGAGGGCCGGCTGCCATCGGAGTGGTCGTTTCCGGGCCGAGCGGGACCGAACGGTCCGTGCTTGCGGCCGCGCTCGCCCTCCGGGTGCCGGCCGGCGTGACCATCCACCAGAGCGACGAGCAAGCTCGACCAGAGCTGGTCGATCGCTTCGAGGTTCAGCTCCGGCACGCGCCGGGGATCACCTACGACCTCGCGGTCGGGCATTTACGCAACGCCGCCGGCACGTAAATCGATTCGCTTTTCCTTGTGTGGTTGGGAATGGGCTTGGGAGAACTCCGGCCGCGACGAGCGTCCACCGAGGTGGCTGGGGCCGAAAAGGAGTCGTAGACTCTGCGAGAAGAGTTAGTGAAGGATTTCACGAGCGCACGATCAGGAGCCTTGATGTCGATCGAAGCCGACGTGATCGTCGTCGGCGCCGGCCCGGCCGGTTCGGCCACCGCCACCCACCTGGCCCGGCGTGGCCTGCGGGTGGCGCTGGTGGAGAAGGCGACGTTCCCGCGGGAGAAAGTGTGCGGGGACGGGCTCACGCCGCGGGCCACCCGCCAGTTGATCCGGCTCGGGATCGACACCAGCGAGCAGGCCGGCTGGTTGCAGAACCGGGGGCTGCGCATCTACGGCGGCGAGCGGCCCTTCCAGCTCGAATGGCCTGATCTCACCGACTTCCCGCCGTACGGACTGGTCCGGCCCCGATCCGACTTCGACGACCTGCTGGTCCGCAACGCCGTCCAGGCCGGCGCCACCCTGTACGAGGGCGCCAACGTCACCGAACCCATTCTCGATTCCCGGACCGAGCGCATCGTCGGGGTGCGGACCCGCGACGGGCGCGACTTCCGCGCCCCCGTGGTGGTGGCCGCGGACGGCAACTCCACCCGGCTGAGTCTGACCATGGGCCTGAACCGGCGGGACGACCGACCGATGGGTGTGGCGGTGCGTACGTACTACCGCAGCCCGCGGCATCGCGACGACTACCTGGAGTCCTGGCTGGAACTGTGGGACGGAAAGCCGCAGAAGAGCAATCTGCTGCCGGGCTACGGCTGGATCTTCGGCATGGGCGACGGCACCTGCAACGTGGGCTTGGGCATCCTCAACACCTCGTCGGCGTTCGGTCGGACCGACTACAAGGCTCTGCTGCAACGCTGGTTGGACAACACCCCGGAGGAGTGGGGTTTCCGGGCGGAGAACATGACCGGCCCGGTGCGGGGTGCGGCGCTGCCGATGGGGTTCAACCGGCAGCCGCACTACACCCGCGGGCTACTGCTCGTCGGCGATGCCGGGGGGATGGTCAACCCGTTCAACGGTGAGGGCATCGCCTACGCCATGGAGTCGGGCGAGATCGCCGCCGACGCCCTGGCCTCGGCGCACTACCGCGGGTCGGGAACCCGGACCGCAGAGCGCGCCCTGGAGTCCTATCCGGTGCGGCTGAAGGCCGAACTGGGCGGCTACTACACCTTGGGCCGCGCCTTTGTGAGGCTGATCGGGAATCCGCGGGTTATGCACGCCTGCACAAAGTACGGGCTGCCCCGCAAGACCCTGATGCGCTTCACCCTGAAGTTGCTGGCCAACCTCACCGATTCGTCCGACGGGGATGCGATGGACAAGATCATCAATTCGCTCAGCAAGATCGCGCCGGCCGCATGAACCCCTATCTCGGCATCGTGATCCTGCTGGTGCTGGCCTCGGGCTTCGTCGCCCTGACGATCATCACCAGCCTGCTGGTGGGTCCGGGTCGCTACAACCGAGCGAAGTACGACTCCTACGAGTGCGGGATCGAACCGACCCCGCAACCGATCGGCGGCGGGCGGTTCCCGGTGAAGTACTACATCACCGCGATGCTCTTCATCGTCTTCGACATCGAGATCGTCTTCCTCTACCCGTGGGCGGTCTCCTTCGATCTGATGGGGACCTTTGCTCTGGTCGAGATGGTGCTGTTCATCGTGACGGTGTTCCTGGCGTACGTGTACGTGCTGCGACGCGGCGGGCTGGACTGGGATTGACATGGCAGTTCGGGACACCGCGCGGCAGCGGGGGTTGGCGTGATCATCAAGAGACGGGCGAACTGATATGGGCGTGTTGATATGGGCGTGTTGATATGGGCGTAGAAGAGAAGCTCCCCACGGGCGTGCTGCTGACCACGCTGGAGAACCTGTTCGGCTACATGCGCAGCGCATCGTTCTGGCCCGCGACCTTCGGCCTGGCCTGCTGCGCGATCGAGATGATGACCTACGGAGCGCCGCGCTACGACTCGGGCCGGTGGGGTCAGGAGGTATTCCGAGCGTCCCCGCGGCAGGCCGACCTGATGATCGTGGCCGGTCGGGTGAGCCAGAAGATGGCTCCGGTGCTCCGGCAGATCTACGACCAGATGCCGAATCCCAAGTGGGTGCTCGCGATGGGGGTCTGCGCCAGCACGGGCGGCATGTTCAACAACTACGCGATCGTCCAGGGTGTCGATCACGTGGTGCCGGTCGACATGTACCTGCCTGGGTGCCCTCCGCGGCCGGAGATGTTGATCGACGCGATGTTCAAGCTGCGGGACAAGGTGCGGCACACCCCGGTCGGCTTCAACGCCGTCACCGCAGATGAGGTCGCCGAGCAGGCGCAGCTGGAGCGGCCGGCGGTGCACGAACTGAAGGGCCTCCTCCGGTGACGCCCTCCGAGCCCGAGAACCTCAGTAGCGAGTCCGACGCCAAGGCGCCGATCAAAGGCGCAGTACCGGAAGGCGAGTCCGCGCCCGATGCGGACACCAAGGCCGGGGAGCTGACCGGTTCGGCGCCGGAGGTGGGCAGCGCCGACACGGAGGCGACCGAAGACCGGGCCAAAGAGATCAAGCACAGTTGGATCAAGGAGAGATCGAGCCGACGGGTGCGGCGACCACCGAGGTGATCGAGACCCGCCAGGGCATGTTCGGTGTCCGCGGCAGCGGCGACACCTCCGGCTACGGGGGCCTGACCCGGACCATCGACTTCCCCGCCGGCTCGCAGCCGCCCTTCGGCGGTTGGTGGGACCAGGTGAACGATCGGATCGGCGAGCTGGTACCGAACTACTCCGATGTGATCACCAAGGTCGTCGTCCATCGTGGCGAGATCACCTTCCACGCGGCCAGAGAGCAGCTCTCGACCCTGGTCCGGCACCTGCGCGACGACGCGTACCTGCGGTTCGAGTTCTGCAGCAGTGTCTCCGGAGTGCACTATCCGGCCGACAAGGGAGCGGAACTGCACGCCGTCTACCACCTGCAGTCGATGACCTACAATCGCCGGCTTCGGCTCGAGGTCAGCGCGCCCGACGCCGACCCGCACATCCCCTCCGTGGTTCCGACCTATCCGGGCGCGGACTGGCAGGAGCGGGAGACCTACGACATGTTCGGGATCATCTTCGACGGCCACCCGGCGTTGACCCGGATCCTGATGCCGGACGACTGGCCCGGCCATCCGCAGCGCAAGGACTACCCGCTCGGCGGCATCGGCGTGGAGTACAAGGGCGCTTCTGTCCCACCCCCCGATCAGCGGAGGAGTTATAGCTGATGTTCCGGCTCGCGCACGCTCCGCGCCTCAAGACTCGGTCTTCCTCCCTCGCTCGCAGACACGGCACCCGAACAGCTCGCTCCGCTCGCGGGGCGTGTCTGCTCCCTCGATCGTCCAGACCGAGTCGGCGCTGCGCTAACGACGCTCGCCGGGGAGAATCCCTCCTCACTCCCGAGAGGCTCCGCCCATGAGCACAACGACTGAAGACGCATATGGGGTCGCGGCGGACGCGGCCGAGGGTCACGTCTACACCGTCACCGGCCAGGACTGGGACTCCATCGTGTCCGAGCAGGCCGAACGCGGCGACGAGCGGATCGTGGTCAACATGGGGCCGCAGCACCCCTCGACCCACGGGGTGCTCCGGTTGATCTTGGAGATGGAGGGTGAGTCGGTCACCGAGGCCCGCTGCGGCATCGGCTACCTGCACACCGGCATCGAGAAGAACATGGAGTTCCGCACCTGGACCCAGGGCACCACGTTCTGCACCCGGATGGACTACCTGTCGCCGCTGCACAACGAGACCACCTACTGCCTGGGCGTCGAGCGGCTGCTGGACATCGAAGATCAGATCCCGGAGAAGGCCAACGTCATCCGGGTGATGATGCTGGAGTTGAACCGGATCTCCTCGCACCTGGTCTGCATCGCCACCGGCGGGATGGAGATCGGCGCACTCACCGTGATGACCATCGGCTTCCGGGAGCGGGAGAAGGTGCTCGACGCCTTCGAGTTGATCACCGGCCTGCGGATGAACCACGCCTACATCCGCCCGGGCGGAGTGGCCCAGGACCTGCCCGACGGTGCGCTGGAGCACGTCAAGGACCTGGTGGGGTGGATGAAGAAGCACCTGCCGGAGTACGCCGACTTCTGCAACGAGAATCCGATCTTCAAGGGCCGGCTGTGCGACGTCGGCTATCTCGACCTGGCCGGCTGCCTCGCGCTGGGCATCACCGGGCCGCCGCTGCGGGCCACCGGCTACGACTGGGATCTGCGCAAGCGGCAGCCGTATTGCGGCTATGAGACCTACGACTTCGAGGTGCAGACCTGGGACACCGCCGACGCGTACGGGCGGTTCCGGATCCGGCTGAACGAGATGTGGGAGAGCCTGAAGATCATCGAGCAGTGCGTGGGGCGGCTGGAGAAGATGGACGGAGACCCGATCATGGTGGCCGACACCAAGATCGCCTGGCCGGCGCAGCTGTCGGTCGGCTCGGACGGGATGGGCAACTCCAACGAGCACATCAAGCACATCATGGGCCAGTCCATGGAGGCGCTGATCCACCACTTCAAGTTGGTCACCGAGGGCTTCCGGGTGCCGCCCGGTCAGGCGTACGTGCCGGTGGAGAGCCCGCGCGGTGAGCTCGGCGCGCACGTGGTCTCCGACGGTGGCACCCGACCGTTCCGGGCCCACTTCCGGGACCCCAGCTTCGCCAACCTGCAGGCCATGCCGGCGCTCTGCGAGGGCTCGATGGTCTCCGACGTGGTGGTGGCGGTCGCGAGCCTGGACCCGGTGATGGGCGGGGTCGATCGATGAGCATCGTCGAACCGACGCCGCAGGTCCCCGACGGCCACGCCGCCGGCGACCACGCGGCGGAGGAACTGGTCGGGCACGGCCCGTTCACGACCCACTTCGACGAGCCGAGCATCGACTTCTCGAGCAACGGGACCCAGATCACCGAGGCCACCCGGGAGGAGCTCCAGCAGATCGCGGCCCGGTATCCGCAGGCCCGGTCGGCCCTGCTGCCGATGCTGCACCTGGTGCAGAGCGTCGAGGGCCGCATCACCCCGGCCGGGATCGAGGTGTGCGCGCAGATCCTCAACATCTCCACCGCCGACGTCAGCGGGGTCGCCACGTTCTACACCATGTACAAGCGGCGACCCGCCGGGACGTACGCGGTCGGGGTCTGCACCACTGCCCTGTGCGCCGTGGTCGGCGGCGACGAGGTGTACAGCGCTCTGCAGGACCATCTCGGGATCGGTGGCGACGAGACCACCGAGGACGGCGCGATCACCCTCGAGCACGTGGAGTGCAACGCGGCCTGCGACTACGCCCCGGTGATGATGGTGAACTGGGAGTTCTTCGACAACATGACGCCCGGCAAGGCGATCGACGTGGTGGACCGGCTGCGCGCCGGCCACACCGTGACCGCGACCCGCGGGGCCCGGGTTTGCACCTGGAAGGAAGCCGAACGGGTGCTGGCCGGCTTCCCCGACAACCGCGCGGACGAGGGACCCACGGCTGGAGCCCCCAGTCTGCTCGGCCTGCGGGTCGCCGAGGCGGAGGGCTGGACCGCCCCGCCGGTACCGAGCACAGTCGCGCCCGCGAACAAGGAGCACCATGCCTGACGTGCTGACGCCGGTCCTGACCCAGAACTGGGGTGACGATCGGGCCTGGAAGCTGACCAACTACGAGCGGCGTGGGGGCTACTCGGCGCTCCGGACGGCGCTCGGCATGACTCCCGCCGAGGTGGTCGACACCGTCAAGGAGTCCGGTCTGCGTGGCCGCGGAGGCGCCGGTTTCCCGACCGGGATGAAGTGGTCGTTCATCCCGCAGGACAATCCGAAGCCGAAGTACCTGGTGGTCAACGCCGATGAGTCTGAGCCGGGCACCTGCAAGGACATCCCGCTGATGCTGGCCAGCCCGCACACCCTCGTCGAGGGCGTGATCATCTCCAGCTACGCCATCCGCGCCCACACGGCGTTCATCTACGTGCGCGGCGAGGTGCTGCACGTCGTGCGGCGGCTGCAGCAGGCGGTCCGGGAGGCCTACTCCGCCGGCTACGCGGGCAAGAACGTCCTCGGCACCGGCTACGACCTCGACATCATCGTGCACGCCGGGGCCGGTGCGTACATCTGCGGCGAGGAGACCGCGCTGCTGGATTCGCTGGAGGGCCGCCGCGGACAGCCACGACTCCGGCCGCCCTTCCCCGCGGTGGCGGGCCTGTACGCCAGCCCGACCGTGATCAACAACGTCGAGACCATCGCCTCGGTTCCGTCGGTGATCACCGGGGGTGCGGACTGGTTCTCCTCGATGGGCACCGAGAAGTCGAAGGGGATGACGATCTACTCGTTGTCCGGCCACGTGGCCAACCCGGGTCAGTTCGAGGCGCCGCTCGGCATCACCCTGCGGCAACTCCTGGAGCTGGCCGGCGGCATGCGCGAGGGCCGCACGCCTCAAATTCTGGACGCCGGGAGGCTCCTCGACCCCGATCCTGACCGACCAGCATCTGGATCTCCCGCTCGACTACGAGGGCATGGCCAGCGCCAAGACGATGCTCGGGACGAAGGCCCTGCAGTGCTTCGACGACACCACCTCAGTAGTGCGGGTGGTGTTGCGCTGGACCGAGTTCTACAAGCACGAGTCCTGCGGGAAGTGCACACCATGCCGGGAGGGCACCTGGTGGCTGGTGCAGATCCTGCAGCGGATGGAGGCCGGCCGCGGGCTTGCCCGGGGACATCGAGAAGCTGCTCGACTTGTGTGAGAACATCCTGGGTCGGTCTTTCTGTGCCCTGGGCGACGGGGCGACGTCACCGATCAGTTCGGCCATTCAGTACTTCCGGGACGAGTTCGAGGCGGCGATGCACACACCGGCGTGGGAGCTGTTCCCGTACGAGCGCAGCACGGTCTTCGTCCGCGACGGAGCCCTGGCGTGAGTTCCCAAGCCCCTGCGAGCGTCGGTAGCGCGCGCCGACGATTGGAGGAACGATGAGCGAAACACGCTTTTCCGTTTCGCGAAGAGCGACGACAACGTCGGGTTCCAGCGCGATGCGCGAGCGGGAGAACACAGATCTCATCACCCTGACCATCGACGACGTCGAGGTGTCGGTGCCGAAGGGAACCCTGGTGATCCGGGCTGCGGAGCTGATCGGGGTGGAGGTCCCGCGGTTCTGCGATCATCCGTTGCTGGATCCGGTGGGGGCCTGCCGGCAGTGTCTGGTCGAGATCCCGGACGCCGGCAACGGCCGGCCGATCCCCAAGCCGCAGGCATCCTGCACGCTGGAGGTGGCCGCGGGAATGCAGGTGAAGACGCAGGTCACCTCGCCGGTCGCCGACAAGGCTCAGCGCGGGAACATGGAGTTCCTGCTCATCAACCATCCGCTGGACTGCCCGATCTGCGACAAGGGCGGCGAGTGCCCGCTGCAGAACCAGGCCATGACCCACGGCGACGGCGAGACCCGCTTCACCGACGTCAAGCGCACCTACCCGAAGCCGATCAACATCTCCGCCAACGTCTTGTTGGACCGGGAGCGCTGCGTGCTCTGTGCGCGCTGCACCCGTTTCTCCGAGCAGGTGGCCGGTGACCCCTTCATCGCCTTGATCGAGCGCGGCGCGCTGCAGCAGGTCGGGATCTACGAGAAGGAACCGTTCCAGTCCTACTTCTCCGGCAACACGATCCAGATCTGCCCGGTCGGGGCGCTGACCAGTGCGGCGTACCGGTTCCGGTCCCGTCCGTTCGACCTGGTCTCCACCCCGTCCATCGCCGAGCACGACGCCTGCGGGTCCGCCATCCGGGTGGACACCCGGCGCGGGCAGGTGATGCGGCGGCTCGCCGGCGACGACCCGGAGGTCAACGAGGAGTGGATCACCGACAAGGACCGCTTCGCCTTCGTTTCCGGGCGCGGCGATGATCGGCTCACCCGACCGCTGGTGCGCGACGAGGATCCGGAGACCGGGGAGTCGGTGCTGCGGCCCGCGTCCTGGCCGGAGGCCCTCGACGTCGCGGTCCGTGGTCTGCAGCGGGCCGGCTCGTCGGTCGGCGTCCTCACCGGTGGTCGGCTGACCGTCGAGGACGCGTACGGCTACGCCAAGTTCGCGCGGGCCGTGCTGGGCACCAACAACATCGACTTCCGGTCCCGGCCGCACTCGGCCGAGGAGGCGGACTTCCTGGCCGCCGCGGTGGCCGGCACCGGTCACTCCCTGGACGGGACGGGCGTGACCTTCGCCGACCTGGAGTCGGCCTCGTCGGTGCTCCTGGTGTGTTTCGAACCGGAGGAGGAGGCGGGGGTCTTGTTCCTCCGTCTGCGCAAGGCATTCCGCAAGAAGGGTCTGCCGATCGCGACGGTCGCGCCGTTCCTGAGCACCGGCGCCTACAAGATGGGCGCCCGGTTGATCGCGACCATACCGGGGGCCGAAGCGGCCGTTCTGGACGAACGGTCAGGCGTGCAACTCGATCCCGATTCGGTGATCCTGGTCGGAGAGCGCGCCGCCGTCTCCTCGGGGACGCTGAGCGCCTGCCTGCGGCTGGCGGAGCAGACCGGGGCGCGACTTGCCTGGGTGCCCCGGCGCGCCGGGGACCGTGGTGCGGTCGAGGCCGGTTGCCTGCCCAACCTGTTGCCGGGTGGCCGCCCGGTGGCCGATCCGGCCGCCCGCATCGACGTGGCCGCAACCTGGGGTGTCGATACGCTGCCGACCCTGCCCGGACGGGACGGAGACGAGATCCTGATCTCGGCCAGCGACGACGAACTGGCGGCGCTGGTCGTCGCCGGCGTCGACCCGAGCGACTTCCTCGATCCCGAAGCCGCCCTGGAGGGTCTGGAGGAGATCGACTTCATCGTCAGCCTGGAAACCCGGGCCTCGACTGGTCACCGAGCGGGCCGACGTGGTGTTGCCGGTGTCGCTGATGCAGGAGCGCTCCGGTCACTTCCTCAACTGGGAGGGCCGCCAACGGCCGTTCCCGGCCGTCCTCCCCAACGCGCAGACCATGACCGACCTGCGGGCGCTGGCCGCCCTGGCCGACGGACTGGGCCGCCCGCTGGGTGTGCGCACGGCGGCGGAGGCCGCGGCCGAACTGGCGGAGCTGGGACCGTGGACCGGCGACCGGGCCCCACGCCCTGACGTCGGCGTCGCTGATCCGGGGGTGCCCGGCGAACAGACCGTGGTGCTGGCCACCTGGCGGCTGGCCCTGGACGACAGCCGCGGGGTGGCAGGCGAGCCGTACCTCATGAGTACCGCACGACCGTCGGTGGCCCTGCTGAGCCCGGCCACCGCCCGCGCCGCCGGAATCCTCACCAACGTCACCGTGGCCAACGACCGCGGCTCGATCACTCTGCCCGCCCGGCAGGTGGAGGGCATGGTCGACGGAGTGGTCTGGGTCCCCACCCGGGCGCCGCGGTTGTCGGTCTCGGAGCACCTGGCGGCCGGCGCCGGCGACCTCGTGACCATTGTCCGTACCGCAGGACCTGGAGGAGGTGACGGCATGAACCCGCTCGACCTGAGCATGTTCTTCGCCGACCCGTGGTGGCTGGTGCTGATCAAGGCCGTCTTCGCGTTGGCCTTCTTGCTGATCATGACGCTGTTCACCATCTGGTTCGAGCGCCGCGTAGTCGGTCTGATGCAGCACCGCAAGGGCCCGACCATGAACGGTCCGTTCGGGTTGCTGCAGTCGTTGGCCGACGGCATGAAGTTGATGTTCAAGGAGGACTTCACGCCGAAGGCGGCCGAGCGGGTGGTCTTCATGCTGGCCCCGTTCGTGATGGCGGTGCCGGCCATCACCGCGTTCGCCGTGATTCCCATCGCCGGACCGGTGCCGATCCCGTTCACCGACATCGTCACGCCGCTGCAGGTCACCGATCTGCCGGTGTCGGTGCTGTTCATCGTGGCCATCGCCTCGATCGGCGTGTACGGGATCGTGCTGGCCGGCTGGTCGTCCGGCTCGACCTACGCCCTGCTCGGGGCGCTCCGCTCCAGCGCCCAGGTGATCAGCTACGAGGTGGCCATGGGTCTGGCCCTGGTCGCGGTCTTCCTGTACGCGGGCTCGCTGTCCACGTCCGAGATCGTGGCCAAGCAGGCCGAACCGGCCGATCTCGCTCTTCGGGCTCCAGTTGCCGCTCTGGTACGCGGTGATGCTTGCGCCCTCGTTTGCGATCTACCTGATCTCCATGGTCGGGGAGACCAACCGGGCCCCCTTCGACCTGCCCGAGGCCGAGGGGGAGCTCGTCGGTGGATTCCACACCGAGTACTCCTCCATGCGCTTCGCCATGTTCTTCATGGCCGAGTACATGAACATGATCACCGTCTCGGCGTTGGCCGCGACCTTGTTCCTCGGCGGCTGGCACGCCCCGCTGCCGTTCAACCTCATCCCCGGCGCGGACTCCGGCTGGTGGGGTCTGCTGTGGTTCGTCCTCAAGGTCTTGATCCTGCTGTTCCTGTTCGTCTGGCTGCGGGGAACGCTGCCGCGGCTTGCGCTACGACCAGTTCATGCGGTTCGGTTGGCGCTGGCTGATCCCGATCTCGCTGGCCTGGATCCTCGCCGTGGCCGCCGTGCGGGTCGGCCAGACCGAGGGCTGGTTCAGCCGGCCGGCGTTCTGGATCGTGTCGGCGATCATCCTCGGCGCGCTGGTGGTGCTGTCCTTCTTCGGCCCGGAGGAGAAGAAGCCGGTACCCGAGCCGGAGGAGGAGTTCGACGCGTTCGCCGGCGGTTATCCGGTGCCGCCGTCCAAGGGTCAGGTGTTGCCCGAGCTGGCCGGGGTGCTGCGACCGGGGCCGGACGACGATCGAGAACGGCGACACGAGGAGAAGCTGGAGGGCAACGACCTGATGGGGTTCTTGGATCCGATCGCCGGCTTCGGGGTGACGTTCCGGACGATGTTCCGGAAGACCTTCACCGAGGACTATCCGCTCAAGCCCAAGGTCACCGCACCCCGGTTCCACGGCCGCCACCAGCTCAACCGGTGGCCGGACGGGCTGGAGAAGTGCGTCGGGTGCGAGTTGTGCGCCTGGGCCTGCCCGGCTGACGCGATCTACGTCGAAGGGGCGCAGAACACCGACGGCGATCGCTACTCGCCGGGGGAGCGGTACGGGCGGGTCTACCAGATCAACTACCTGCGCTGCATCCTCTGCGGGCTGTGCATCGAGGCCTGCCCGACCCGCGCCCTGACCATGACCAACGAGTTCGAACTCGCCGACGACAACCGCCGCGACCTCATCTACGAGAAGTCCGAGCTGCTGGCCCCGCTGCTGCCCGGCATGGTGCAGCCGCCCCACGAGCGCATGCTGGGCGACGACGAGCAGGCCTACTTCCTCGGGCTGCCGGCCAGCGGACGCCCCGACGACCGGGCCGGCGACATCAGCGGGCCGAGAAGCCCGTCATGAACCAGGGGATCCGGAGATGCTCGGGGCTCAGATCGCCTTCTGGCTGCTGGCGCCGGTGATGGTGCTGGGTGCGCTCGGGATGATCCTGTCGCGCAAGCCCGTCCACTCCGCCCTGTGTCTGGCGGCGGTGATGATCTCCCTCGCGGTGCAGTACGCAGCGCTGGACGCGCCGTTCCTGTTCGCGGTGCAGATCATCGTCTACACGGGCGCGATCTTGATGCTCTTCTTGTTCGTCCTGATGCTGGTCGGCGTCGACGCGGCCGACTCCCTGGTCGAGACGATCAAGGGCCAGCGGCCGCTGGCGGCGCTGGCCGGGGTCGGATTCGGCGCCTTGGTGATCTTCGCGACCGGGAACGCCATCGTCGGCGAGCCGCTCGGCCTGACCGAGGCCAATGCGGCCAACGGGGGCAACGTGCAGGGCCTCGCGGCCCTGATCTTCAACCGGTACGTGTTCGCCTTCGAGGCCACGTCGGCCCTGTTGATCACCGCGGCGCTGGGGGCGATGGTGCTGGCCCACCGGGAGCGGCTGACCAAGAAGCGAGGTCAGAACGAGTTGGTGGTCGAACGGATGCAGCGCTACGCCGAGACCGGACAGCACCCGGGACCGTTGCCGACGCCTGGGGTCTTCGCCCGGCACAACGCGGTGGACACCCCGGCGCTGCTGCCTGACGGCTCGGCGGCTGAGCGTCGGTGTCACCCACCCTGCGGGCCCGCGGAGCCATCCCGGACAGCCGCGACCTGGCGGCGCCGATCCAGCGCACCATGCGAGCGATCGACCCCGACGGGCGCAGTGATCCCGACGACGCGGGTGGGCCGTCCTATCCGGTCCCCCGCGGTGAGGAGACAACACCGTGAGCCCCGATGCGTACGTGATCCTGTCGGCGTTGCTGTTCACCATCGGCGTGGTCGGCTTCATGATCCGGCGCAACGCCATCGTCGCCTTCATGTGTGTCGAGCTGATGTTGAACGCCGCCAACCTGCTGCTGGTCAGCTTCTCGCGCCTGCACGGTGCGCTGGACGGGCAGGTCGCCGCCTTCTTCGTCATGGTCGTCGCGGCCGCCGAAGTCGTGGTCGGGCTGGCCATCATCGTGGCCATCTTCCGGACCCGACGCTCGGCTTCGGTCGACGACGCCAACCTGCTGAAGTTCTAGCCCGGAGATGTGGACCGAATGACGTTGATGGAAGTCGTGACGCCGGTGGCCGCGACGGGACTGTTCTCACTGGCCTGGCTCCTGATCGCTATCCCGGCGGCCAGCGCGTTGGTGTTGTTGCTGGTCGGGAAGGCGGGCGACGCCTGGGGTCATCTCCTCGGGACCGCGGCGCCGATCGCTTCGTTCGTGCTGGGGGCGGTGCTGTTCGTCCAGCTCTTCAGCCGGGAGGAGGCGGCCAGGGCCGTCGGCGTGCCGCTCTACTCCTGGATCCCCACCGGCGGGTGGGACATCGACGTCGCCCTGTTGATCGACCAGCTGTCGATCTTGTTCGTCTTGTTGATCACCGGGGTCGGCAGCCTGATCCACGTCTATTCCATCGGCTACATGGCGCACGACGAGCGCCGGCGCCGCTTCTTCGCCTTCATGAACCTGTTCGTCGCGGCGATGTTGTTGCTGGTGCTCGCCGACAACTATCTGGTGCTGTTCATCGGCTGGGAGGGTGTGGGCCTGGCCTCGTACCTGCTGATCGGCTTCTGGCAGTACAAGCCGAGCGCGGCCACCGCGGCCAAGAAGGCTTTCGTGGTCAACCGGGTCGGCGATCTGGGCATGTCGATCGCGATCATGGTGATGTTGGCCGCCTTCGGCTCCTCGTCGTTCCTGGCGGTGAACGAGGGCATGCCCCAAATCGGGCGACACGCTGGCCACGGTGCTCGGCCTGTTGCTCCTGCTCGGCGCCTGCGGCAAGTCGGCCCAGGTGCCGCTGCAGTCCTGGTTGCTGGACGCCATGGAGGGCCCGACCCCGGTGTCGGCCCTCATCCACGCCGCCACCATGGTCACGGCGGGCGTCTACCTGATCACCCGCTCACACGCCGTCTACGCCGAAACCCCCGCCGCCAGCACCGCGGTGGTGGTGGTCGGGGTGGTGACGCTGTTGGCCGGCGCCTGGATCGGTTGCGCCAAGGACGACATCAAGAAGGCGTTGGCCGGCTCGACGATGTCCCAGATCGGCTACATGATGCTGGCCGCGGGCATCGGTCCCGACGGTTACGCCTTCGCGATCTTCCACCTCATCACCCACGGCTTCTTCAAGGCCAACCTGTTCCTCGGGGCCGGATCGGTGATGCACGCCATGGACGACGACGTGGACATGCGGCACTACGGCGGCGTTGCGCAAGCCGTGCTGCCGATCACCTTCGTCACCTTCGCCGCCGGCTATCTGGCGATCATCGGCTTCCCGTTCCTGTCCGGCTACTACTCCAAGGACCACATCATCGAGGCCGCCTTCGAACGAAGCGCGCTGGTCGGGCTGCTGGCCATGCTGGGAGCCGGCATCACCGCGTTCTACATGACCCGGGTGATGCTGATGACCTTCTTCGGGGAGAAGCGCTGGTCGCCGGGGGTGCATCCGCACGAGTCACCGGCCGTGATGACCGTGCCGTTGATCGTGCTGGGGGCCGGCTCGGTGGTCGGCGGACTGGTGCTCAACAACTGGATCAGCGGTTGGCTGGAACCTGCGGTCGGCGGCGAGCACAGCGGCGAGGAGGCTGCGGCCTGTTGCACTTCAGTCTGGTCGGGGCTGGCGACCCTGGTGGTGGTGGCCATCGGCGTCGCCATCGCAGTCTTCGTATTCGGACGCGGGCGGCAGATCCCGGTGGACCAGCCGGCCAGCCGATCGCCCTTCACCCTGGCGGGCCGCAACGACCTCTACGGCGACGCCCTCAACGAAGCGGTCTTCATGCGGCCGGGGCAGCAACTGACTGACGGGTTGATGCGACTCGAGGACCAGGGAATCGACGGCGCGGTGGACGGCACGGCCACGGTCATCTCCGGAGTCTCCGAGCCGAGCCCGCCGGATCCAGAACGGCTTCGTCCGCAGCTACGCCCTCCTCATGGTGGTGGGCGCCGGGGTCGTCGGTGTCGATCTTGATCTTCGGGCGGCTGGGGTGATGACGGCGATGATTCCCTGGCTCAGCATTCTGGCCCTGCTGCCGCTGGTCGGCGCGGCGGCGTTGATCGTGATCAAGGGCACCGCGGCCAAGCAGGTCGCGCTGGCCGTCTCGGTGCTCACCTTGGTCGTCGCGCTGATCCTCGCCTTCCGGTATCAGGTCGGGGGCGGCATGCAGTTCAGCGAGCAGCTGACCTGGATCAAGCCACTCGGGGCCTACTACGCCCTGGGCCTGGACGGCATCGGCCTGACCCTGGTGATGTTGGTGGCCATCGTCACGCCGGTGGTGATCGTGGCCAGTTGGCACGACGTGGACGCCGAAGGCTGACGGCGCCGGTGGCTCCGCGGTACGACAGCCGGGTGTTCTTCGCCCTGGTGCTGGCGGTGGAGAGCTGTGCCATGTTCCTCTTCCTGGCCACCGACGTCTTCTTGTTCTACGTCTTCTTCGAAGTCATCCTCATCCCGATGTACTTCCTGATCGGCGGCTTCGGAGGCGCCCGGCGGGCGTACGCCGCGAGCAAGTTCTTGATCTTCGGATTGCTCGGCGGCTTCGTGATGTTGGCCTCGGTGATCGGGCTCTACGTGCTGTCGGCCCGCGCCGGCGAGGCCAGCTATCTGCTCAGCGATCTGAGCGGCGTTGACCATCGACACCGCGACGGGCCGCTGGCTGTTCGCCGGTTTCATGTTCGCGTTCGCGATCAAGGCTCCGCTGGTGCCGCTGCACACCTGGCTGCCGGACGCCGCCGAGGAATCCAGCCCGGGCGGCGCGACGATGATGGTCGGGGTGATGGACAAGATCGGCACCTTCGGGATGATCCGGTTCTGCCTCGGTCTGTTCCCCGAAGCCAGCCAGTGGGCCACGCCGGTGGTGATCGTGCTGGCGGTGATCTCGATCCTGTACGGAGCGATCCTGGCCATCGGCAGCCGCGACCTGATGCGGCTCATCGCCTACACCTCGATCAGCCACTTCGGCTTCATCGTGCTCGGCATCTTCGCCCTCACCTCGCAGAGCCTGGTCGGGTCGACCCTCTACATGCTCAACCACGGCTTGTCGACGGCCGCGTTGTTCCTGGTCGCCGGGTATCTGATCAAGCGCCGGGGTTCCCGCGACGTCGCGGACTTCGGCGGAGTGCAGACGGTGGCCCCGGTCCTGGGTGGGCTGCTGCTCTTCGCCGGTCTTTCGACGCTTTCGCTGCCGGGGCTGTCCAGCTTCGTCTCCGAGTTCATGGTCCTGGCCGGCACGTTCAGCCGCTATCCGGCCGCGGCCGTGGTGTCCACGCTCGCCATCGTGCTGGCCGCGCTGTACATCCTGATCATGTACCAGCGCACGATGACCGGTCCGGTGACTCCTGAGGTCGATCGGACCGTGCGTCGCGATCTGAACGCCCGCGAGCGGTTCGCCGTCGCCCCGCTGATCGTGTTGATCCTGTTTCTCGGGTTGTTCCCGCGACCGCTGCTCGACGTGATCGATCCGGCCGTCCAGGCCACCATGCAACGCGTCGGGGTCACTGATCCGCAGCCGCTGGTCGACGCCGAGGGAGGTCGCTAGATGAACGCGGTGATGGAGATCTCGGCCCCGCAGATCAACTACGGGCTGCTGATGCCGTTCCTGCTGGTGTTCGGCGGTGCCTGCCTCGGTGTACTCGCCGAAGCGGCGTTGCCCCGATCGCGGCGACTGCTGGCCCAGCTGGTCGTGACCTTCGTGGCCCTGGCCGCGGCGATGTTCATGACCGTACGGAACTGGTCGCAGGGGATCGAGGGCATCACCGGCGTCGGCTCTGTCGCGGTGGACGGGCCGACCCACTTCATGTGGGCGCTGCTGTTGGTCTTCGGCGCGATCTCGTTCCTGCTGTTCGCGGATCGGACGGCGGAGAACGGCCGCAGTGCCTTCGCGCCGCAGGCGGCCGCCGTACCCGGTACCGCCGCGGAACAGGAGGCCATCCGCGCCGGCGTGGAGCACACCGAGGTCTTTCCGCTGGCCATGTTCGCGCTGTCGGGAATGATGGTGTTCGCGGCGTCGTCGGATCTGATCACGATGTTCGTGGCGCTGGAGATCTTGTCCCTTCCGCTCTACCTGTTGTGCGGATTGGCCCGGCGGCGGCGACTGCTGAGTCAGGAGGCCGCGCTCAAGTACTTCCTGCTGGGAGCCTTGTCGTCCGCGTTCTTCCTCTACGGGGCGGCCCTGCTGTACGGCTACGCGGCGTCGTTCGATCTCGGGGTGATCGACGCCGCCATCCGGACCGGCAGGCGTGGTCGGGTTTGCTGCTGGCAGGCATGGGTCTGCTGGGGGTCGGCCTGCTGTTCAAGTTCGGTGCGGTGCCGTTCCACTCCTGGACGCCCGACGTCTACGCCGGGGCGCCCACCCCGGTGACCGCCTTCATGGCCGCCTGCACCAAGATCGCCGCCCTCGGCGCTCTGATGCGGGTGTTCTACGTGGCGCTCGGCGCCGACCGCTGGGATTGGCAGCCGCTGATGGCCATCGTGGCCGTCGCGACGATGGCGGTCGGATCCGTGCTGGCCATCACCCAGACCGACATCAAGCGGATGCTGGCGTACTCGTCGATCGCCCACGCCGGATTCCTGATGACCGCGTTCGTCGGCGCCGCCCAGGAGGGCACCGGTAACCCGGCCGAGTCCTTGACCAGTCTGTCGTCGGTCATGTTCTACCTGGTCGCGTACGGGGCGGCGACCCTCGGCGCCTTCGCCGTCGTGACCCTGGTCCGCGATCCCAGCGGGGAGGCGACGCTGCTGACCAGTTGGGTGGGGCTGGGGAAGCGTTCGCCGACCGCCGGGGTGGTGTTCTCGATCTTCCTGCTCAGCTTCGCGGGGATTCCGCTCACCAGCGGCTTCATCGGCAAGTGGGCGGTCTTCGTGGCGGCTTGGAACGGCGGTCAGGAATGGCTGGTGGCCGTCGCGGTCGTGATCAGCGTGGTCGCGGCGTTCTTCTACATCCGGGTCATCGTGATGATGTTCTTCTCCGAACCGGAGGAGACGCCGGTGTCGGTGATCCGCCCGGGCTGGAGCACGCTCGCCGCGGTCGGTGTTGCTGTGGTCGCTACTGTGGCCCTGGGTGTCTTTCCGGGGCCTGTGCTCGATTTGGCTCAGCAGGCCGGCGAGTTCGTCCGCTGAGGATGAGCGAACAAGGAGAGTGTGCTGGCCGAACAGACGCGTGAGGAGAGTCTCGACGACTTCCGTGAGGGCCCAACTCGACGTCATCGAGGAGGCTCTGCTGGAGGCCGCCCGAGCCGATTCGCCGCTGGTCACCGAGGTGGCCCGGCACATCATTTCGGCGGGCGGCAAGCGGTTCCGGCCGCTGCTGGTCGTACTGGCCTCGCAGTTCGGGACGGTCGGTCGTCCCGCGAGGACGATGTGGTCAAGGCCGCCGTGGTGGTCGAACTGACCCACGTCGCCAGCCTCTACCACGACGATGTGATGGACGAGGCGCAGCTCCGCCGCGGATCGCCCAGCGCCAACGCCCGGTGGGGCAACACGGTGGCCATCTTGGTCGGCGACCTGCTCTTCGCCAGGGCCTCCGACACCGTGGTCGATCTCGGACCGGAGTTCGTCCGCATCCAGGCCCGGACGTTCTCCCGCTGGTGCAGGGGCAGATCGCGGAGACGGTCGGGCCCGAGAACGCCGACCCGCTCGATCACTACCTGCAAGTGGTGGCCGACAAGACCGGCTCCCTGATCGCCACCTCGGCCACCTTCGGAGCCAAGATCGCCCGAGCGGAACCGTCGGTTCAGGCCGCGCTGGCCGCCTTCGGGGAGGAGATCGGGATCGTCTTCCAGCTCAGTGACGACATCATCGACATCACCAGCGATGTCACCGGCAAGACTCCCGGTACGGACCTGCGGGAGGGAATCCCCACCTTGCCGACCCTGCTCGCGCGGCGCTCCGCCGATCCGGCCGACGACCGGTTGCGGAGCCTCTTGGACTCCGACCTGCACGACGACGCGGCGCTGGCCGAGGTGCTCCGGCTGTTGCGTGCACATCCGGCAATCGACGAGGCCCGGGCTGAGGTCCGGCGACGAGCCGAACGGGCCCGCTCGCTCCTCGATGGACTCCCGGCCGGCGAGGCCCGCGCCGCCCTCGAGGAGCTCTGCGACAGCGTCGTGACCCGCACGGCCTAGCCCGGACACCGGCCGCCCAGCTGAAAACTGAACCCTCGATCGCGCGAGCTGCCCCAATCTGCGGCGTGTCGCGGTATCCGCGAGATCGAGCGTCCGGTTCTCAGCGCTGATGGGCCGAACCGAGGTATCCAAGGCGGCGTACTCAGAGATCGGCGATCAGCACTCGGCGGTCGGTGGAGGTCATCCGGATCTGCCGGTCGTAGCCGCCGAGGACCCACACCTCGTCGCCCACCACGCTGGCCGTGGAGAACGAGCCCGATACGTCGGCCAGACCAGCCGCGACTGTGCTGGTCCGGCTGGCCACGTCGATCACCTCGACTCCTTGTCCGCTGCCGGCCACGACCACCCGACCGTCGGGCAGCACCACCGCGGCATCGCTCAGCTTGTAGCGGCCGCTCCGAAGCGGCGGCCCCTCGACGAACGTCTCCGTCTCCGGGTCGAACAGCTCGGTACTGGTGAGAATGCGCCGATCGTCGATCGTGCCGCCGATGATCAACACCTGGCCGGTTCGTAGCTCGACGGCGGCGTGTTTGAAGCGGGGAGTCCGCAATCCGCCGGCGACGCGACGCGCGGTGCCGTCCGGATTGATCAGCAAGGCGGCATCGGTCGCCACCTCGGCGCTGATTTGCCCACCCGTCAGGAGCACCCGACCGTCCGACAACGAGGTGGCGGCGAGGCTGTCGGCGCCCGCCGGAATCTTCGGCCCGGAAACGAACCGGTCGAGCCGCGGGTCGAAGATCTCCGTGTCGGACGCGTAGGTCTGCGAAGCCACCCAACCTCCGGCGATCAGGACCCGTCCATCGCCCAGTCGGGCCGCTGCGTGGCCGCCGCGGCCTGTTCGCAGCGTCGGCCCGCTCTGCCAACGGTTCGCGCCCGGTTCGAAGAGGTCGGTGGTCACGAGCGGTGGCTGTCCTTCGCCGGTGAACCCGCCGGCCACGAGGACGCGGCCATCGTCCAGCAGCACCGCGGTGTGCGCGTCTCGGGGGGCCGGCAGCGGGGTGAGGGATCGAGCACCATCGGCCGCGAGGAGTGCGACCGATGCGGTGGCGTCACTGCAGCCGTCGACATCGCAGCCGCCGACGATCAGCGCCGTGCCATCGTTGAGTTCGGTCGCCGTGTGAACGGCCCGGCGTGCCAGCTCTGGATCGGCCGATGGCGGAGTCGGGTCGGGCTCACGCACGACGCCGCACCCCAGCAGGACGAGACCGAAGGCGACAACGGGTACCGACCTGAACCACCGCCGGCCCTCCACAGCCTCACGCTACGTCTGACCGCCCCACCGCGCAGGCGTCAGCCGACGAGGGCGTACTCGGATTTCCCGAGGGGATGGGTTCCGGTGGTGTTGACGAGGTAGATGCGTCCGGTGGGGGTACGCCAGCTCCACGTGGCGTCCTCGTCGAGGCCGGCCTGATCGTTTCGAGCACACATTCCCTACAGAATCCTGGTCTGACATCGATCGCGGTCACAGTCGGCCCTTCGACAAGCTCAGGGGCACAATCCCTGCCCTCGCATGTCAAGTTTTGTTGAGGATCTGCTCTCGCAGGATGTCGGCATGGCCGCAGTGTTGCGCCAGTTCGCGGAGAACGTGGAGGTAGACCCATCGAAGCGGCAATGGGCCGCGCCGATTGCCGGGCAGGACATCGTCCAAGCCCAGCGTTGAGGTCGCTCGTCGCGAGGATTCACAGGCCTCGAGGTGGGCCGCCTGCACCGTCGCGATGGTGTCTTCGTCATCGAGCACGAACGACTCGTCAGGTGTCTCGGGGATGCCGATCTCGGCCCGGGAGCGACGTGTCATGGCTTGGTCGAACCAAACCTTCTCCACGAACGTCGCATGCTTGACCAGCCCGAGCAGCGTCGTACGCGACGGCACGAGCGATCGGCGTGCCTCCTCCTCGGTCAACCCATCGAGCGAGTGGTTGAGCGCAGAGCGATGCTCGTCCAGGAATGCCTCGAACTGAGTTCGGATCGTTTCGTTGTGAACGTCTTCAGCACCGATTGCCGACACGGGGCTACCAGATCTTGACGCGCTCGTCGGCGTCCAGCCAGAGCCGATCTTCGGCCTTGAGGTCGAAGGCGAGGTAGAACTCGGGGATGTTGCGGACGATCTGGTTGCAGCGGAACTCGGCGGGGGAGTGCGGATCGGTGGCCAGCCGCTGCCGGACCAGCTCGGGCCGGGACTTGGCCTGCCAGAGCGCGGCCCAGGCGAGGAAAAGTCGCTGGTCGTCGGTGTAGCCCTCGATCGGCTCGCGGCGATCGTCACCTCGGGCGATCCGGTACGCCTTCAGTGCGATGGACAGGCCGCCCAGGTCACCGATGTTCTCCCCGATCGTCAGCTCGCCGTTCACGTAGTGACCGGGAGTCTCCGAAGGCTCCAGCACGTTGTACTGCCCGATCAGCGCCTTCGTCCGCAGCTCGAAGGCCGTCCGGTCCGCTTCGCTCCACCAGTCACGCAGCGCCCCGTCACCGTCGCAGGTCGAGCCCTGATCGTCGAAGCCGTGCCCGATCTCATGCCCGATGACCGAACCGATTCCGCCGTAGTTCACCGCGTCGTCGGCGTACTCATTGAAGAACGGTGGTTGCAGGATGGCGGCCGGGAACACGATCTCGTTCTTGAGCGGGTGGTAGTAGGCGTTCACGGTCTGCGGGGTCATCAGCCACTCTTCGCGGTCCACCGGTTGGCCGATCTTGGTCAGCGACCGGTCCAATTCGAACGAGGCGGCCCGCATCACGTTGCCCACCAGGTCATCGGCCCGCACCTCCAGAGCACCGTAGTCGCGCCACTTGCTCGGATAGCCGATGTGGGGTCGGAACTTGGCCAGTTTGGACAGCGCCTCGGCCTTGGTCTCCTCCGTCATCCAGTCCAGCTCGGTGATCGATCGGCGGTAGGCCTCGATCAGGTTCCCCACCAGGTCGTCCATCCGTTGCTTGGCCGCGGGCGAGAAGTGTCGTTCCACGTACAGCTGGCCGACCGCTTCACCGAGCGCGCCTTCGACCACGGCAACGCCGCGTTTCCACCGCTCCTTCAGCTCAGGCGTGCCGGAGAGCACGGTGCCGTAGAAACGGAAGTTCTCCTCGACGAAGTCGTGGGAGAGGTACGGAGCCAGCGCGGACACCAGGCGCCAACGCGCCCAGGCCCGCCAGGCGGTCAGCCGGTTCTCGGTGAGCAGCGCACCGATCTCGGCACAGAACGACGGCTGCGCGACCACGAGGTCCGCCATCGCCCGTTCTGAGATGTCCGCCCCGGCCATGAACCGCCGCCAGTGCAGCTCCGGCGCCGAGGCTTCTAAGTCGGCCAGATTGGTGGGGTTGTACATGAGCCGCATGTCCCGGCACTTCACCTTGTCCCAGTGGTGCGCGGCGATCTCGGTCTCGAGCTCGAAAACGAGCCGCGCGGCCGCGGCGGGATGATCAACGCCGGCCAGCTCCAGCATGCTGCGGACGTGCTCGGTGTACTGCTCGCGAATCGTTGCGTAGCCCTCCAGCCGGTAGTACTCCTCGTCCGGCAATCCCAACCCGCTCTGGCCCACGAACATCACGTAGCGCTGGGGATCTCCCGGGTCGGATTCGGTCTCGATTCCGATCAGGCCCGGCACCCCGGCGCGGGTGAACCCCCCGAGCACCTCCATCAGATCTGCTGGGCTGACCACCGCGTCGATGCGGGCCAGCGGCGCAGAAAGCGGTGAGGCCCCCAGCTCCTCGACGCGCTCCTCGTCGGTGAAGCTGGCGAACAGATCGGCGATCTTCCGCCGTTCACTGCCGGGCGGGCAGTCCGCCGGATCCAATCCAGTGATGATTGCGCGAACAGCCTGCTCCGCCACGTCGCGGAGCGCGACGAACGAGCCGGTGATCGACTTGTCGGCCGGAATCTCGGTCTCCCGGATCCAGGTCCCGTTGACGTGCCGGAACAGGTCGTCCTGGACCCGTACGGAGGTGTCGAAGGTGGAGAAGTCGATGGCCGGCGCGGCTTCGGGGGTCGCAGTCACATGGGCGATGCTACCCAGTCGGTTGCACCGTCAACGGTCTCCCAACCGTCTCCCGACCCTCGTGGGTGGTAGCTCAACGACCCCAGATCACCCGCAGCGATTTCTGCACCACATCGGCCTTCGGGTTGGGGGTCCCGAACTGGGTCAGGGTGCAGGTTCCTCCGGGGGCGTTGCACCGACCGGCAGCGCGAAAGCCCAAGCTGACAATCGCCTCGGCGAACGCTGGGTTGCTCGAGTCGAGTCGCGGCTCCAGGTTGTCGAGCGACTCCTTGTCGGTCGCCTCCCACTCGAGCGTTCCCTTCTTCAGCTTGTAGGTCGACGTCCCGGAGAGCCGCGTCATGTTGTTGGGGCACCCCGGATTGGACAGCTCCTCCAGCTTCAGGCACCTTTTGACGCTGTCGATGACCGCGTCGGAGAAGGCCTTCTCGCCTTCCGCTGTGAGGGTCGGCCGGATGCCGGCCACACCGCGCGGGTAGTCCGACGGACCCTGGATCAACAAGACCGGCTCCTCACCCCAGGTGAGGTAGCTCGATCCGGTCGTGAACTGGTAGGCGCCGGGGAACAGCCGGACCGTTCCGGCCTTGGCGGTCACCCCGTTGATGATCATGGGCACCGTCTTCTCCTGCCTGGTGCTGAGGTCGAGTTCGGTGTAGGTCTCGCGCAACTTCCACCGATCGCCGGCCTTCTCGACCGTGAAGCTCTCATTCACCTCCTGCTTGCCCAGCCTGTACGAGGCGTCGACCTTGTAGGCGTACTCGTCGTTCACATCCGGCACGTTGATGTCGGTGATCGGCGCCAGCTTGTTGGACTGGGCCAGCACCGCACCGGTGAGGAGCGAGGCATCGGTCGGGATCGTTTCCCCGAAGGAGAGGGCGGTCTGTGCGTCTCCCGCGGCCAGCGCTCCCAGGTACGACTTGACCGCATCCGACGGCTTGACGGCCATCTGAGCGCCCGGATAAGGGCCGTAGCCGCCGGGAGGCGGATCAGACGGGGGACCGGGCGGGTGGATTCCGCTCAAAGGAGCTCTCAATTCTCGACTGGATTGCTGGCGGGGGTCGCGGATGTGTGGATCCTGCGGTGCAGATTCTGCTCAGACGCGCGACAGACTACCCACCGACGAGTTCACCCCCGGTGTGCTCGGCCGGACCTAGGCCGGATCGGCCCGCCCGGCGTACCGGCGCATCATGACGCCGAAGGCAATCAGGGCGACGCCGAACAAGATGGCGTAGATCCCCACGATCCAGATGATCGTCACCAACCCAGCTCCGGGCGAGATCATCACCAGCACGCCGAAGAGCACGGACAGGATGCCGGCCACCAGACCCCAGACCCAGCCGCTGTCGCGGTCTCCGCGATGACCGACCGAAACCACGATCTGCAGGATGCCCACCACGACGGACCAGATCCCCACCAGAATGACGAGGACTTCCAGGCTGCGGCCGGGCCAGAACAGGATGACCAGCCCGAACAGGATACTTGCCACCCCGAGGACGATCCGCCCGGCCATGCCGGCCGATCCACGGTGGCGGATGGCGTCGACGAGGTCGATGACTCCGTCGACGATCGCGAAGATGCCGATCACGAGCGCCAGCACGAGGGCCGTCTCGATCGGCGCGAAGAAAGCGATCAGGCCGAAGATGATGGCCAAGGCGCCACGGACGACGGACCAGATCCAGGTTCGTCCGGCGACCTCCTTCAACTGGGGCGCGGACAAGGCCGTGGGGAAGAACTCGGACATGGGGGTATCCCTCCTGGGCAATTCAAAATATTGTCGCGCGCCGAGGGCGACTGGTCACCACCGGGGAAGGATGATCAGGCTGGTTCGCTCAAAGCCGGGGTCCGCCGGGTGGCCGTGGCCCGGAAAAGGCCGTAGCCACTGAGGATCAGCAGGGCCACCCAAATCAGGGCGAAGCCGGCCCAGCGGGCCGGCGGCATCGCCTCGCCGAAGTAGAAGACCCCGAGCAGGAACTGGGCGGTAGGGGTCAAGTACTGCAAGAGTCCCAGGGTGCTCAGTGGGATCCGTACGGCGGCGGCGCTGAAGAGGAGCAAAGGAAGCACCGTGACCAGCCCAGCCGAGACCAGCAGCAAACTGTGTCCCCAACCGAGGTGGACGAAGGTCATGGCGCCGGCGGACTGGAGGAAGATCAGGTAGCCCAGCGCGAGCGGGGTCAACAGGGCCGATTCCACGGTCAAGGTGGCCACCGCGCCGGCGTTGATCCGATTCTTGAGCAAACCGTAGGAGCCGAAACTGACCGCCAAGATCAACGCGATCCAGGGCGGCCGGCCGTAGTCGACCGTCAGGATCAGCACCGCCGCGACGGCGAAGCCCATCGCCACCCACTGCGCCGCGGCGAGCCGCTCCCGCAGGAAGATCACGCCGAGCAACACGGTGAGGATCGGGTTGATGTAGTAACCGAGTGCCGTCTCGACCACCTGACCGGAATTCACCGCCCAGATGTACAGCCCCCAGTTCACCGCAATCACGGCGGCCGCCAGGGTGAGCAGGATCATGTTCCGCCGGGTGGCGAGCGGTCGCCACCAGCCGCGTGGGAGCAGGATCAGGGCCAGGAGCCCGGCGATGACCAGGGACCAGAGGATCCGGTGGGCCAAGATCTCCACCGCGCCGGCCCGGTCGAGCAGCGGCCAGAACAGCGGAACCGAGCCCCACAGCAGGTAGGCGCCCAGTCCGTAGAGAAGTCCTCGTCTGTTCCGCTCGTCCGGCTCGGCCAAACTAGTGCACGGTCCAGGTGTCACCGCCGGCGATCATCGCCTGCAGTGCCTGATCATCGCTGCCCGAGCCGGCGGCCAAGCGCGACCTGCTCGCGCGCCAGATCGTCGTAGCTCGGCGCGTCGACGTCCCGGAAGATGCCGATCGGAGCGCGATGCAGAACGCCGGCGTCGGTGAGCCGGGACAGACCGAAGGCGAAGCTCGGGTCGGGAGCGTGCGCATCGTGCACCACGAGCCCCTCGACCCCGACCTCGTCGACATCCACCACCGCGAAGGCACCACTGACCGGGTCACGGGTGACCCCGAGGCGCTGCTCGGCACCGAAGCGGATCGGTTCGCCGTGCCGAAGGGGGATGATCGCGTCGGCCGACGAGTCGGCGTCTGTCATGGCGGCGAACGCATCGTCGTTGAAGATCGGGCAGTTCTGGTAGATCTCCACGAACGACGCACCACGGTGCGCCGCCGCCGCTCGCAGCACTCCGGTCAGGTGCTTGCGATCCGAGTCGATGGTGCGCGCCACGAAGGTGGCTTCCGCACCCAGAGCCAGCGACACCGGGTTGAAGGGATTGTCCAACGAGCCCAGCGGGGTCGATTTGGTGATCTTGCCCAACTCGGAGGTGGGAGAGTACTGACCCTTGGTCAACCCGTAGATCCGGTTGTTGAACAACAAGATCGTCACGTTGACATTGCGCCGCAGCACGTGGATCAGGTGATTTCCACCGATCGACAGGGCGTCCCCGTCGCCGGTGATCACGAACACCGCCAGGTCCTCGCGGGCGGTCGCCACCCCGGTCGCGATCGCCGTGGCCCGACCATGGATCGAGTGCATCCCGAAGGAGTCGACGTAGTACGGGAACCGTGACGAGCAGCCGATCCCCGAGATGATGACCGTGTTCTCCTTGCGGATGCCCAGCTCCGGCATGAACCCTTGGAAGGCCGACAGCACCGCGTAGTCTCCGCAGCCCGGGCACCAGCGCACCTCTTGATCGCTGGTGAAGTCCTTGCGATTCAGCGGTTCCACCGCCAGCGGCACGCCCGCCAATCCGTGGCCCGGCCGTTCGAGGGGCTCAGGACGCGTCTTTCCGTTGGACGTATGGCCGTTGACCGCGGTCACGCGGAAACTCCTTCGAGGTCGTCGATCTCGCGCTCCAGGTCCCGGGCCAGCTCGCTGAGCGAGATGGGCAGTCCGCGGACCCGCGAGTAGCTGTGCACGTCCACCAGGTACTTGGCCCGCAGCAGCAACGCCAGTTGCCCGAGATTCATCTCCGGCACGATCACGCGGTCGTAGCTGCGCAGGATGTGACCGAGATTGGCCGGGAACGGGTTGAGGTGCCGGATGTGGGTCTGGGCGATCCGGCGCCCGGTCTTGCGGACCCGGCGTACCGCAGCGGTGATCGGGCCGTACGTCGAACCCCAGCCGAGGACCAGGACCCGTGCCCCGCCCGAAATGTCTGCTGGATCGTCAACCGTGAGGTCCGGCACGTCCCGGACGATCCCTTCGATCTTGGCCTGGCGGATCCGGGTCATCTCTTCGTGGTTCGCCGGGTCGTAGGAGACGGCCCCGGTGTCCTGGGCCTTCTCCAGACCACCGATGCGGTGCTGCAGTCCGGCGGCGCCGGGGATCGCCCACGGCCGGGCCAACGTCTCCGCATCGCGGCGGTACGGGTAGAAGGTCGCGTGGCCCGCCCGGTCAGTGCCGTTGGGTCGGGTGGCGAAATCCGGATCGATGGCCGGGATCGAGCTCAGGTCCGGAACCGGCCACGGCTCGGCTCCGTTGGCGATATAGCCGTCGGACAGCAAGATCACCGGCGTGCGGTACTTCACCGCCAGCGTCACCGCTTCGATCGCGGTCTCGAAGCAGTCGGCCGGCGACTGCGCGGCCAGGACCGGCACCGGTGCCTCGCCGTTGCGGCCGAACATCACCTGCAGCAGGTCCGCCTGCTCCGTCTTGGTCGGCATGCCCGTGCTGGGTCCGGCGCGCTGGATGTCGCAGACCACCAGCGGGAGCTCCGTCATCACGGCAAGCCCGATCGTCTCGGCCTTGAGGGCGACGCCCGGACCCGAGGTCGTGGTGACCCCAAGCTGGCCGGCGAAGCTGGCGCCCAGCGCCGCCCCGACCCCGGCGATCTCATCCTCGGCCTGGAAGGTGGTCACGCCGAACCGCTTGTGCTTGCTCAGCTCGTGCAACACATCCGACGCGGGGGTGATCGGGTAGGCCCCGAGGAAGAGCGGCAGACCGGCCTTGCGCGCCGCGGTGATCAGGCCGAAGGCGAGAGCCAGGTTCCCCGAGATCTGCCGGTACTGGCCGGCCGGCATCGGGGCGGGCGCGACCTCGTACGTCACCGCGAACGTCTCCGTCGTCTCACCGAAGGCGTACCCGGTCTTGAAGGCGGTGATGTTGGCGTCGCGGATGGCCGGTTTGCCGGCGAACTTGGCCGACAAGAAGTTGATCGTGCCGTCGGTCGGTCGGCTGTAGAGCCACGACAACAGGCCGAGGGCGAACATGTTCTTGGCCCTCGAGGCGTCCTTGCGGGTGAGTCCGAACTTCTTGACGGCCTCGACCGTCATGCCGGTCAGGTCGAGGGCGTGCAGCTGGTAGTCGGTCAGCGAGCCGTCCTCCAGCGGATTGACCTCGTAGCCGACCTTGGCCAGATTGCGCTTGGTGAAGTCGGCCTTGTCGGCAATGATCACGCCGCCCCGCGCCAGATCGGCGATGTTGGCCTTGAGGGCAGCCGGGTTCATCGCGACCAGCACGTCGGGACGATCGCCGGGGGTCATGATGTCGTAGTTGGCGAAGTGGAGCTGGAAGCTCGACACCCCGGGCAAGGTGCCGGCGGGCGCCCGGATCTCGGCCGGGAAGTTCGGCAGGGTCGAGATGTCGTTGCCGAACACCGCGGAGTCGGCGGTGAACCGATCGCCGGTGAGCTGCATTCCGTCGCCGGAGTCGCCGGCGAAGCGGATCACCACTCGGTCGAGGGTGTGGACCTGAGTCATCAGGTGAGAGCCTTCTTCCTTGGCGTTGCTGTCCCATGGTCGGGTGGCATGGGTCGTAGGTGGCGGGATCACCGCGCCCTGATCGATCAGGGCGCCCGCCTCAACGGGCACCTCTTCTATGATAAGGGCGCCCTCAGCCAGCGCCGGAATCTTCTCAGCGCGGGTCGCGGCGGAACACTCCGCTGCCGCCTCGCTGCCAGGGCCGGGGACCGGGTTCAGGCCGGAATTCGACTCCGATAGCGGCCAGCCGCTCGAGGTGCGCCGCGAGGCGGGGCTGGAACTCCGCCCAGCTGCGCCCCGAAGGCTGCGACCAAGCCACCTCGCTGTGGGCGCACGCGCGGGGAAACATGAGATAGTCCAGCCGCCGGATCGTCGGGATGTACTCGCTCCACAGCTGCACCTGCGTGCCGACGATGTGGGCATGGTCGGCGGCCGGGACTCCGTCGAGCGGCTCGAAGCCGTACACGTCCTCGGTGGTCAGCAGCCCGCCGATGGCGTAGGCCTCCTCCGGCTGCTCGCTCGGATAGTGATCGAGGTAACAGTGGGACTCCGGGGCCATCACCACGTCGAGGCCCGCGGCGGCGGCGGCGATTCCGTACGAGCGGTCCCGCCAGGCCATCACCACCGCGCCGGTCACCGGACCCCGCTCGACGATGCCGTCGGTGATCTCGTCCCAGCCGACCAGTCGCCGCTCCCGCGCGGTCAGCCAGCGGTGAAGCTGCTCGGTGAACCAGCGCTGCAGCTCCCCGGGACCGGCCAGGCCACGCTCCTCGGCGAGGCCGGCGGCGGCCGGGCTGGCCAGCCATTCCTCGGTCGGACATTCGTCGCCGCCCACGTGCACGTGCCGACCGGGGAAGATCTCGAGGAGTTCGGTGAAGACATCGAACACGAACTGCAGACTCGTCTCGTTGAGGCTCAGCACCTCGGGGAAGATCCCGAACGACGTGGCGACCTCGTGCTGGGTGTCCCGCTGGTTGCCGAGTTCGGGGTAGGCGGCCAGCACCGCGCGTACGTGCCCCGGAAGATCGATCTCGGGCACGATCGTGATCCCGCGATCGGCGGCGTAGCGGACCAGCGAGCGCAGTTGATCGGCGGTGTAGAAGCCGCCGTGCGGGGTGCCGTCCCCGGGTTGGGTGTTGCGGGTCAGGGTTTCGGATCGCCAGCTCGCCACCTCCTGCAGTCGGGGGTGTCGATCGGAGGCCAACCGCCAACCCTGGTCGTCGGTGAGGTGCAGATGGAACACGTTGTACTTGTGCAGGCTGAGCAGGTCGACGAAGCGGAGCAGCTCCGACAGCGGCCGGAAGTGCCGGGCGACGTCGAGCATCACCCCCCGCCAGCCGAAACGCGGGGCGTCGTCGATGACCACCTGGTCGAGCACGAACCGGTCGCGGATCGGAGCCGGGCGGTACCCGTCGACGCCCATCAGTTGCCTCAGGGTCTGCACGCCCCAGGTCAACCCGGCGGAGTCGGCCGCCTCGATCTCCACCGCGTCGGCATTGACCTCGAGGTGGTAGGCCTCGGGCTTCAGCTCGGCGTTGTGCGACAACCGCAGCCGGCCGTCGGGCCGGCTCGGCAGCTCCCAGCCGGTCGCGGGGGTCACCAGGCGCCGCACGACGGGGGCCCAGGCCGTCTCCCCCGAGATGGCGAGATCGTCGCCGAGCGACAAGACCCCGGTTCCGACCCGCACCGAGCGGGGTTGGGGCAGCAGATTTGCGGGCATCAGCGGACGAGATGGGCGTACGGGTCGTCGAACTCTTGGTCGTCCACGCAGGACACAGAACTCGTTGCCCTCCGGATCGGCCAACGTGACCCAGCCGCTGCCATCGGTTCGGCGCCGATCCGCGCGCAGCGTGGCGCCGCGTCCCAGCAACCGGTCCACCTCGGCCTCCCGGGTGTCGAGCGGGCGGAGGTCGAGGTGCAGGCGGTTCTTGACCAGCTTGACGTCGGGCACCTCGATGAACAACAACCGGGTCCGGCCGTCGGCCGAGAAGATCATGCATTCCTCGTGGCCGGGCTCGTTGGGGTCCTCCGGGTCCTCCGCCATCCTGAGAGTTTCGGCCCACCAGGTCGACTGGGCGTACGGGTCGCGGGAATCGACGGTCAGATGCGAGATGCGGCAGCTCACGGGTGCGGATCCGGCTCAGCGGTAGTTGGTGAACTGGACGGCGAAGTCGTAAGTCCTGATCCTTGATCAGGGCCTGCACCGCCTGCAGATCGTCTCGGCTCTTGCTGCTGACCCGGAGTTCGTCGCCCTGGATCTGGGTCTTCACACCCTTGGGCCCCTCGTCGCGGATCAACTTGGAGACCTTCTTGGCGTTCTCCTGACTGATCCCTTCACTGGTGGTCGCGGTGATCTTGTACAGCTTTCCGGAGGAGCGCGGCTCGCCCGCGTCGAGCGCCTTGAGGCTGACCCCGCGCCGTACCAGTTTGGACTGGAAGACATCGAGCACGGCCTTGGCCCGCTCCTCGGAGTTGGCCTCCATCTCGATGGCCTCGCCCGACCACTGGATCGAGGCGTCCGTGTTCTTGAAGTCGAACCGCTGCCGGACCTCCTTGGCCGCCTGGTTCAAGGCGTTGTCGACCTCCTGGCGGTCAACCTTGCTGACGATGTCGAATGAACTCTCCGCTGCCACCGTTTCTCCGTCCCTCCTTGGCCGGGCCGCAACCACAGCGACCGTTTGCTATTGTTACCGGTCGCCGCAGGGTCGCCTCATCGAGGTGGTCGAGCGGCATGGCAGGTTGCCCGAGTGGCCAAAGGGAACGGACTGTAAATCCGCCGGCATCGCCTACGTTGGTTCGAACCCAACACCTGCCACCA
>CAWAAK010000030.1:0-61848 GCA_963780005.1 uncultured Actinomycetota bacterium
CTCACCGAAATTCCCCACCCGTGTGGCTCCGCCGACGAGGGGCGGGTCTCCTTCGACGCTGGTGGTCTCTGACCACTCACCAGCTGTTCGAAGGAGACCCGTTCCTCATGATCACACGGGAGGACGACGTGGACATCCACGCGCTTCGCCGGCAGGGCTGGACGATCACCGCGATCGCCCACCATGTCGGCCGGGACCGCAAGACGGTCCGGGACTACCTGAACGGGAAACGGGAGCCGGGGGTGCGCCGACGCGCCGCCGACCCGTTCGACCCGTTCGTGGAGTACGTGACCGCCCGGCTGGTCGAGGACCCGCATCTGTGGGCGCGTCACCTTGTTCGACGAGCTCGAAGCCCTCGGGTTCGACCGCGTCGTATCCGACGCTGACCCGGCAGATCCGGGACCGCCGGCTGCGCCCGGTCTGCGCCGACTGCGGCGCGGGCCACCGAACGGGCGAACGCGGTCATCGCTCATCCGGCCGGGGAGGAGACCCAGTGGGACTGGCTGGACCTGCCCGATCCGCCCACCAGCTGGGGGTGGGGGTCGATGGCGCATCTGCTGGTCGGGTCGCTGGCCCATTCCGGCCGGTGGCGCGGCTACCTGTCGGCGGCGATGGACCAGCCGCATCTGGTCGAGGGCCTGGACCGGATCAGCCGCGGTCTGGGCGGGGTCACCCGGCAGTGGCGGTTCGACCGGATGGCCACCGTCTGCCACCCGGCATCGGGCCGGGTCACCGCCACCTTCGCCGGGGTCGCGAAGCACTACGGGGTGATGATCAAGATCTGCCCGCCCCGGGCCGGGCACCGCAAAGGGGTGGTGGAGAAGACCAACCACACCGCCGCGCAACGCTGGTGGCGCACCCTGGCCGACGAGCTGACGGTCGAGCAGGCCCAGGCCGACTGGACCGGTTCGCCACGTCCGCGGGCGACACCCGGATGCGCCGCAGCACCACCGGTGACCGGAAGGCCACCGTCGCCACCGTCGCGGCCCGGGAACCGTTGCGGCCGGTCCCGCCGACGCCGTATCCGCTGCTGCTCACCGAGACCCGGGCGGCGTCGCGGCAGGCGCTGGTCGCCTACCGCGGCAACCGGTACTCGGTGCCCCCCGAACTCGCCGGCGCAACCGTCACCGTGACCCGGCCGGTCGGTGCGGGGTTCCTCGACATCACCACCAGCACAGGGATCGTGGTCGCCCGGCACCGGCTCGCCCCCGACGGCGCCGGGGCCATGGTTCGTGACCACGGCCATGTCGCCGCCCTCGACGCCGCGGCGATGGCCGCCGCCGCGGCGGCCCGGGGGCCGCACCGCCGCAAGGAACGGATCCCACCCGGACCCGCCGCCCGCGCCGCCGCCGACACCCTCCGCGGCGTCGCCGGCCAGCACCCCGACTCAGCACCGGTCATCGACCTGGCCGCCTACGAACGCGCCGCCCACGGAAGGAACACCCTGACATGATCAACCAAGCACCGAAACCCTGACCCAGCAGCGACAACCAGCCGCCCGATGACCGCTGCGGCGGCGAGCCCGCTACCAGCAGCTCCGCGGCCATCTCGCCGTCCTGCGACTGCACACCGCCGCCGAACAACTGCCGACCGTCCTCGACCAGGCCAGCCGCCGAAGGACTGTCGGTGACCGCCGCCCTGGAGCGGCTGCTCGGCCTCGAGGTCGACGCCACCGAGGCCCGCCGGCTCGCCGGCCGGCTCCGCTTCGCCTGCCTGCCCACCCCCGCCACGCTTGGAGGACTTCGACTACGACGCCGCCGCCGGCCTCGACCGGCAACTGATCGCCGAACTCGGCACCTGCCGCTACCTCGAATCCGCCACCAACGTGATCATGATCGGACCACCCGGGGTCGGGAAGACCCACCTCGCCGTGGGTCTGGCCCGGGCCTCCGCGCACGCCGGCTACCGCACCTACTTCACCACCGCCGCCGACCTCGCCGCCCGCTGCCACCGCGCCGCCCTCGAAGGCCGGTGGGCCACCACCATGCGCTTCTACGCCGGACCCACGCTCTTGGCGATCGACGAACTGGGGTACCTTCCGCTTCCCGCCGAGGCCGCCTCCGCCCTGTTCCAGGTCGTCTCCCAGCGCTATCTGAAGACCTCGATCGTGATCACTACGAACCGCGGCGTCGGTTCCTGGGGAGACATCCTCGGCGACACCACCGTCGCCGCCGCCATGCTCGACCGACTCCTCCACCGCAGCGTGGTGATCAACCTCGACGGCGACTCCTACCGCCTCCGCGACCACCACGCCCGCAACGAACAACTCCGCCGCACCACCACCGGCACCCGCCAACCACTACGCTGAACAACGCCTCCGGGTGGGGAATTTCGATGAGCACAACTGAGGAATTTCAGTGAGCGCCATCAATCAAGGGCGGCGTCGAGGAGGACGGTACGACGGTCAGTCACCGCGCTCACACTACATCCATAGTCGGCAGCGGCCGGCCCTTTGACCGGCCGCGCCCAGGGCCAGCCGCTGGTCGACCACCTTTACCGCGCCGGCGCGTTCAGTCTGCCAATGAGGCCAGGGCTTTAAGTGCCCTCGGAGACTTCCTTGAGAAGACCTACTGTCGGGCTAGCGTGCAATCACACGCGGCACTGCCCAACCAGCTTCGCCAGAGCCCAGCGTGAGTCAAACCACCGACTCAGCTACCGACCTCGGCAGTCCAATGCGGAGCCTCGTTAGCTACTTCGACCACGAGTCGTTAGCCGTAAGGGAATTCAGCCCCAGAAGGCGTCGACGGCGTAGAGGTCCGCGTGGTGTTCCCACACCTCACTGACTCGTCCGGCGTTGCAGTGAATGATCAGGGCGTTGTGGTCTTCGAGGGTCTTGCCGTGAGCCTGGCCGCGGCCGGTATGCAGGGCCACCGTATGTTCGGCACCGGCAACCACGTCGTGCAGCTCCACGGTGAAGGTGCCCTCACTGATCTCGGCCACCTTGCCGAAGAAGCCGAACACCGCATTGACGCCGCGATGATCCCCGGCAAGGACGCTTCGACCGGGCTGGTGCCAGACCACATCGGGGTCAAACAGTTTCTGCATCGTGTCTGCGTCCTGCTCGGAGAAAGCCTGGTACAGATTGCGGACCAACGCTTCATCCAGCTGTGTCATGACGACCTCCGGTCGTGGCGGGAAATAAGCCTAGGACCGCCCTCATCGACGGTCAAGAGTCGAAGGTTCCTCCCCGAAGGGCGCCTGCTGAAGGCATGATCAACAAGTCAGTGCTGCAACATCTGCATTCGGGCCCTGGCTCACACCGACCTTTGCAGACGCCGCTGTCCTGCGACGCTGCCGCGACCACCGACCGCCCGGCGGCAGCAGCGCAGCGGGAGTACTCGCCGACAACGGCCTCCGGTGTGACAAACGGGGACTGTCAGGAAAACGGTGGAACTGGCTGGTCTGATCCGAGAGGAGACAGACCATGACTGACACGCTGAACGACATGGCAGCAAACAACGAAGCTGGCGAGGAGGAGCTGGACCAGCAGCAGCTGGCCGAGCAGCTGTTGGCGCAGGCCAAGGAGCAGGGGGTGGAGCTGGTCGGCCCGGACGGGTTGTTGAACCAGCTCACCAAACGGGTGTTGGAGACCGCGCTGGAGGAGGAGATGGCCGACCATCTCGGCTACGACAAGCACGATCCGGTCGGCCGGAACCTCGGCAACTCCCGCAACGGGGTCCGGCCGAAGACGGTGCTGACCGAGATCGGGCCGGTGGAGATCGAGGTGCCCCGCGACACCGACGGCAGTCTTCCAGCCGCAGATCGTGAAGAAGCGGCAGCGGCGGTTGACCGGGGTCGACGAGATCGTGCTGTCGCTTGACCGCGCGGGGGTTGACGACCGGGGAGATCTCGGCGCACTTCGCCGAGGTCTACGGCGCCTCGGTGTCCAAGGAGACGGTCTCGAAGATCACCGACAAGGTGATCGAGGAGATGACCGAGTGGTCCAACCGGCCGCTGGACCCGGTGTATCCGGTCGATCTTCATCGACGCGTTGATGGTGAAGGTCCGCGACGGTCAGGTCCGCAACAAACCGATCTACGTCGTCGATCGGGGTGACGGTGCGCGGGGAACGCGACATCCTCGGCCTGTGGGCCGGCGACGGCGGCGAGGGCGCCGAAGTTCTGGCTGCAGGTGCTGACCGAGTCTGAAGAACCGCGGCGTCCAGGACGTGTGCATCGCGGTCTGCGACGGCCTGAAGGCCCTCCCGGACGCGATCACCACGGTGTGGGAGCTCGCCGTCGGTGCAGGCCTGCATCATCCACCTGATCCGCAACACGTTCCGGTTCGCGTCCCGGAAGTACTGGGACCAGATCGCCCACGATCTGCGAGCCGGTCTACACCGCCGCCACCGAGGCCGAGGCGCTGGCCGCGGTTCGAGGAGTTCGAGGAGAAGTGGGGCAAGCCGTATCCGGCGATCAGCCGGCTGTGGCGCAACGCCTGGTCGGAGTTCGTGCCGTTCCTGGACTACGGAGCCTGTCGCAGGATCGCTGAAGTTGCCTGGGCAGACAAGAACGCCTGTAGGCGCCGTCCCGAGCCGCTGTTCCTCAACGTGTGGAGCTTGTGGAGTGACCGGGTGGTCGGCCGTGTTCGACTCACCGAGTTGTTGTCGACCGATCGGGTTGGTTGACCAGGTTGTCCGAGGAGAGAACTCCTGTCAGGCCGGCTGGGTTGATCTGTGCACTTTCATGAGGTTGAACGCGGTGGCAGCTAGGTGAAGCTCGCTGGTCGCGTTGTCGACGCCCCGGCGTGTGAAGCGGTCGATGATCTTCTTCAGGTTGGCGATGCCTGGTTCCACTGTCGCGCCGCGCCTCTTGTAGAGGCTTCGCCCTTCTGGTGTCCGCAGCCGGTGGGCGTTCGCCTCGCGTGCGGTCGCACCCGGTGGTGGTGCCCCGTGTGCTGGTTCCTCGACCGCGATGCGGGCATGGTCGCGTCCTTTGCCGCAGGCGATCAATCGGTCCGGTCCATCGACGTTCAGGTTGGCGTCACTGTTGTAACCGGCGTCGGCCAGCACAGTGCCGATGACGTGGTCGGCGTTCCCGGTAGCAGCGTGGATCCGTGCCGCTGCTTGCTGCGCGGCCCCCATCATCGGGGTGAAGCACCTCTGGTCGTTGGGCGACTGTCCCACCTGAATAGCGACAATGAGCTGATCGCTAGTGACGGCGACCTGCACGTTGTAGCCCTGCAAGAACCCACGCCGAGTCGGCATGATCCGCGACTGCGGATCGGTGGTGTTCGCCACCACCTTCGGCAACTCCTTGGCCGGCGCAGCTTGCTCGGCCGCGGCCGTCTTCTCCGCTGCCGCCGCGGCGTTGCGGACCACGCCCTGAGCCCGCGCGATCCTGGTGCTGTCTTGCATCGGCACCGGCGGCCGACCCATCGGCTTTGCCCCGGCCGCGATCAGCGTGGCGTAACGATCGAGCTTGGCCCGATGGATGGCGATTTCGCGAGCCAGGTGCGCGTGTGCCTCGGCAAGGCGGTGCGGACCGTCGGGGATGCGACCCACGACCGGCTGTCCCCCTTCCGAGCGACGCCTCCGCTCCAACGCGGCGGCCTCACGTTCCTCATCCGCACGAGTCCGGCGCTGCTCTTGGGCGGTGAGCTCGCGGGCGGCCTGCCGAATCCGTTCCTGGCGGCGGGTGCGGTCTCGCAGTTCAGACGGGACACGGTCCAGCTGATCAACCTTGTTCTCCACCGCTGCGGCGTTCTCGGCTTCGTCTGCCTGGACGGCGTGAGAGACCATGTCCGCAACGTGGTGGTCGAACCACTCCCGGCCACGGTTAGCGTCCATCGAGGCGTTCGCCCGAATCTTCGTACCGTCGATCGCGACGGTGCCGAACCTTCCCAGCCCAGCCCGAGCAGCGATCATCAACACCTGCGAGAACATGTCGGTGAACACCTCATTCGCCTCAGCGCGGAACCTGGCAATCGTGGCGTGGTCCGGACCGTCCTGGGCGCACAGCACCCGGAACGCCACATCGGTGACGCACATCCGCTCGATCTGCCGCGACGACCGCGCCCCTTGGCAGTAGGCGTAAACCAACAGCCCGAACAGCATCCGCGGGTCATAGCCAGCGGCGCCCGCTCCACCCCGACGCCGGGTCCGATCCAACTCGGAGGTGTCGAGCGCCTCGACCGTCTCCAGAACAAACCACACCAGATGATCCGGCGGGAGCCAGTCCCGCATGTCCACTGGCAACAGCATCGGCTGGTCGCGGACCGCGGGACGATACGACTTGGCCACAGTCCATGATCTTGGAACGGCCGCGACGAAGGGCCACACGACACGTGATTCTGCGACAGGCTCTACGACGTCGAGATCCGCAAGGTGCATCTGCTCGACGAACGCGATCGAGTCGTTGAACGCCCGCTACCGGCGGGCCGTGCGGGCCCGCGGCCACTTCCCCAACGAGCAGGCCGCCATGAAATGCCTCTATCTGGTCACCCGGTCCCTGGACCCGAACGGCAAGGGCAAGGCACGATGGGCGATGAGGTGGAAACCCGCCCTGAACGCGTTCGCCATCACCTTCGAAGGCCGGATCAGCCCGGCCGGAAACTGATCAATGGACCAGATCAGATCCACCGTTTATCTGACAGACCCTAGCCGACCGTCCAGCGGCTAGATGAGGTGTCGAGCAATGAGGAGTCAGTGGTGGGTTGCCGGCGGGAGACCGTGCGGGTGTGCGAGCGCTGCGTGACGAGCCGTGATCGGTCGTTCAGCGGCGGCGAAGTTCGTTGATCAACCGTCACTGCCAGTTCGGTGGCTGCCTCTGTGAGGTGCGGGGCGAGCGCATCGGTCGCGACCTGGTCGCTCGGTGGAGCCAACACGCGGTCGTCGCGATGCAACCCGAATGTCCCTTGATTGCGACCTCCGACAATCGCAGGGTCCCCAACGGTGACGTTGGAGGCCGGATCGATGGCGGCGGCAAGGCTGACGTGGTTGGTCTGGGGGAGGTAGTTAACTAGTGCGGCGCGTCTAAAGTAGTTGGACAGTGTTGGTGCGCGAGAATGAGGAATGCGCACGCAACCGATGGGTCTTCGACCGGGCGATCGTGAGTTGTTGGTGACCTGGACCCGGTCCTCCTCGATCCGGGCGGGTTTGGCGCAACGGGCGCGGATCGTGCTGCTGGCCGCGGACGGGGTGTCGAACACCGAGATCGCGGTTCGGGTCGGGGTGGCCCGGCAGACGGTGATCTCGTGGCGCGAGCGTTACGCCGCCTCGGGGATCACGGGGTTGGACGATGAGCGTCGTTCGGGTCGGCCGCGGACGGTCGATCGGGCCCAGATCTTGGCCGCGACGCTGACCCCGCCTCCGGCCAAGCTGGGGATCACGCACTGGTCGTCGCGGCTGCTCGCCGACCACCTGCGGGTGGACGCCTCGACGGTGCTGCGGACCTGGCGACACCATCGGGTGCAGCCGTGGCGGGCGGAGACGTTCAAGTTCTCTACCGACCCGGAGCTGGTCGCCAAGGTGGTCGACGTGGTCGGGTTGTACCTGCATCCGCCGGAGAACGCGATCGTGTTGAGTTGTGACGAGAAGTCGCAGATCCAAGCACTGAACCGGACCCAGAAGACGTTGCCGATGCAGCCCGGGCAGGCGGAGCGGCGGACCCACGACTACGTCCGGCACGGCACCACCACGTTGTTCGCCGCGCTCGAGATCGCCACCGGCGAGGTCACTGGGATCTGCAAGCCGCGGCACCGGCACCAGGAGTTCCTGATGTTCCTGAAGCACGTGGCCCGCGCCTACCCCGACCAGCCCGGACCGAACGGCGACGGGAACGAACTGCATCTGATCATGGACAACTACGCCGCCCACAAACACCCCAAGGTCAAGGCCTGGCTGGCGGCGAACCCGCGGATCCATGTCCACTTCACCCCGACGTCCGGCTCCTGGCTGAACCTCGTCGAGGTCTGGTTCGGGATCATCGAACGCCAAGCCATCCACCGCGGCACCTTCGCCTCGGTCCGCGACCTGATGATCAAGATCCGTACCTTCATCAACGGCTGGAACGACCGCTGCCAACCCTTCACCTGGACCAAGACAGCAGACCAGATCCTGCAGAAAGCCAACCGTCCAACAACTTCAGTTTCGGCCCACTAGTGCCCAAGGGCCGCTCATTGAGTCGGTCCAGCGGCTATCGCTTCAAGTGACATTCAGTCCCGCGGCTACGGTGAGGCATGGCCCATAACGTCTACGCACTCTTGGAAGTCCGCAACATCGGTTCTTCGCGAGCGACCGTCGACCTCTACAAGATCTGTCCTACCTACGAGGACGCCCTTGACGTCTATCGTGAGAAGGTTGGCGAACCTCGGACGATCCGCGAAGAGACCGCCAGCTCTGGCACGACGTGGTGGCTAGACCAGGACGCAAGTGGGGCAGCAACCATCAGCCGCTACACGCTACTCGGCCCTCTTGAAACGGCTTGAATAGCGCCCGGCCGTCTTCGCAATCGAACGGGTTACCAGCACGCTAGACGTGCTGCGAGCGGCCGACATGGGAGGCATGCCGATACTAGTCCGGCTCGGCACGCCATCGGGCGCCGGCGCGATACACCAAACCGCGCGCCTCGACCGTCAGCCAACTTAATCGGTCGCGCATGCGTGTGTTGATTATCGGCAACGAGACCACCTGCGACTCGTGAAATGACGGCAGATCCTCGCCTTCCCTCCAGAAGACGCTGCAGACCATGTAGGCCAGTCGGCACTGGTAGTCGGCTCCTGTCAGCCGTGACCCATCGGTGTAAGCGAGAGTGGCCGGGAGACCGATGAAGTTCAGCATCCCCTCCTGGTCGCCAGTCCGGCTCATCCTGCGATGCAACTTGATCGGGCGGTGGTCGCGCCAGATGTCAATGCATAGCGACGGACAGCGCGCCGATCCGTCGAGGAAGGCGACCGCATCCTGGGGCACCTGCAGACGCTGAGTCGCCATCATGCAGCCGAACTGCTTCACGAAGTATCGCGCCAGGCTGGTGGCGCCGTCACTCCACTCCTGGCCGTAGACGGCGGCCCAATCCAGGCTGGTCCACCGCCACAATGTGTCGCCATTGGCTCGCAGGTACGCAACGAACCGGTCGTACGCGAGGTCAAACGGCTGGCTCCTAGCGTTGTTGCAGGGCGCGCACAGGTTGAGTCCCCACTGCACTTCGTCGCCACGCTTTAGGGTGCGTAGTGACCCCTGATGGAAGTCACTCATTTTGAACAGTGCCTTTAAGTCACGTGCTCCATCCCGCGTGGCTACCCGGCGAAGGTCGGAGTGCTTGAACTTGTGCTCACGGGTGGTCGCCACGCCACCGCACCACCAGCAGCGACCGTCCGGCGCATGGCGGAACCTATCCAGACGCGGGTCAGCGTCACGCGGCCCGTCATCCCGCGATCCCGACATGTCTCAAGGATCTCAGGCCCATTGAGCCGTTTAGCGCCGTCCGTAGAGCGTCGGGCTTGCGATACAGGGATCGCCGCAAGAGGACCCGCTTGAGACTGACGCGGAGCCGCCCTCCGCGGCGAGCGGCACCCCGAGTGTGGTCTATCGGTCGAGCAGGGCGGCGGCTTCGGCCATTTCCACACTCGCCGCGCGATCATCGCCTCCATCAAGCCCGTCGACGAGGCTCTCCGGCCCGCCGGCACCTGATGGGCAGACCCTCTCAGCCGCGCTTGCGTGTGAGGTATCTGACCACCAGCCGGCGGGCGAGCAGTTGGGTAATGCCGATACCGATACCACTGGCCGCAGCCCAGCTCACCGCACCGCCCCAGGACACTTTGGGGTCGCCGAGCTGCGGCGGCTTCTTCCCGGTCGCAGCCATCCAACCAAGAGTCAGCAAGCGCTTGGTGGCGATGGTGGTAAGGATGCCGACGACGACCAGGCACACCCGCTGCATGAGCTTCTCGGACACGGGCACGCTGGGCTCCTGGGAGGCGAGGGTTGTTCCCCAGCCATGCTAGTGACATCCAGGGCGGTGACCTCAAGGGCCGTCGACGTCGGACTACGGCTCTAGGTTGTGGTGGTGATGTCGACGACAGGGTCGCGATGATCGACATCGGCAGTCGGAGAGCCTGTGTGTCGCCTAGCTTTCCGCGGCGCAGCATGTGGTCCAGCTGCCATTGGGGTCGAGTCGCCGGGAAGGTGCGGTAGGACACCATCGCTTTGTAGCCGGTGACCCGCCGCCGCTGCTGCTGAAGTGCCGAGCAACACCTGAGTTGTCCCGAGCGGTGCGGGCTCGCCTCCAACGGCGGCGTCGACATCCCAATGCCCCGTGATCCCAGTGGCCGCCTTGGCCGGCCGAAAGTCGTCGACGGACTCATCGGAGCACTGGTCTGGTGGCTCGACACCCATCCCGAGGTCCCGGGTGAGCAGTTCCATAAGTCGCTTAGATCGAGCGGTCGCACTGAAGGGTTCAAGCGGCTCATCAAGCAAGTCCAGCGGGTCGGTTGCGGATACCGACACATGATCAAATCTCAACGTCGTACCCTCAGCCACATCGCGGTCACCCGAAGGCATAGAGCAGCAGGGTGAACGGGTCACACCCCGCTGAAATTCGCAGTGCCCCTTTCGCATTCGCAGGTTCAGCCGTTGGACTTACCGAACGTTCGCCGGCTATGCGGTTGTGACGGTCGGCAATCCCGCCGGTGCGAGGCACCGCCGCCGGGTCGGATTCATGAAGGCTCACCCAATAGTGATGAACCGAACGGTGAACAGGAGATGACTAGTGCCGAACTGAGGGCGCCGGCACTTCTTGCCGCCGGCTCCGCCTCCTAGCGTGAGCACCATGAAGCCGACCATGCTTGATGTCCCCACGCCGACGCTGGCCTCCTGAGCCCCAGTATGACAACACAGACACAGTTCGATTTGCCGGGCTTGCTTACGGCCATCGAAACCTCCGACTCCCGCTACCAGGCCGAGTTCTACCACGAGCACGCAGAAGTCAGGATCAGCGATGCCGACAGTGGCCAGCCCGCTTTGGTGCTACGCGGCCGCAGAGCGATCCAAGACTGGATCAAATCATGGGGCCTGGCCGCTGGGATGCACCAAGGAGTCGCGCACCTCGAGTTCACCCATGATCAACTGACTCTGGTACGCGAGCTGCGCTCTGCGGACCTGAGCTGCACCACCTACCGCTCCACCGCCCGCCTGGAACGAGGTCAGATCGTGACCGAGCACGTGCAGCATGTATCAACGACGTCGGCCCGCACGGCGGACTCTCAACCCCAGCGTCCCGCAAACCGAATCATGATCGACGAACCGCCCCAACGGAAGGCAACCAGGCCACTCGTGAGCGCGCGTGATCGTGGTGGGCGAAGCCTGCCAGGACAGTATCTCGGCTGAACCAGCCGAGATGGATCCCCGGTCCGGGTGGGGCCTTGAACGCTTTCTGAATCGGGCGGTTCATCACGCCGGAAAGAGCACCGTGGGCAGGTGTCCTGGCTGTTGTGCGTCCAGATTCACCGGCCGACCCGGCCGGCAGAGCCACCGGACGTCGATGCGGACTCAGACGTGGGCTGCCCTGCCGCGGTGCTGTACGGAGACCTTCGGATGTTCCTCATGGAGCATGGCAGGCATCGAGTTTGGACATTGCGCGAGTCCAGACTCCCTGGGTAGCGATCGCCGCACAGCTCGGGATCAGTAGCGATCGGATCCGATCCTGGTCTTTGAAGTGGAGCCTTCCACCCGAGGGCCAGTACCAGCACACGGGGGACGCTGGACGGTGCGCGCGTCGATCGGAGCCGACGATCTACGGGTGTTGTCGTCCGACCTGCACCCTGATGAGGAATACATGCTGCTACCGGAAGCATCCGAACCGGGCCAATCCTCATAGGGCGGCGGGCCCCGCCCTGCATGCGTAAGTTTCGCTTTGGCTAGGGGAGCACGGCGCCCAAAGGGGTCGAGTCCGGGGTAGTGGTGTAAGAAGACGGTCACGTGTGATCCTCTGAGCGCACTCCATGCGGTGAGTGCGGCTGGTGTTTGAGCCTCCTCGGGTGTGTCGTTGTTGATCTTGACGTCGGTGTCGGTGATCTTGGTGAGGCGGGCGCGGCCGAGGATGTCGAGGCCGAGGTAGCGGCGGCCTTCGGCCCATTCGTCGTGTTGCTCGGCGAGGACGGCGCCGACGAGGCGGATAGTCGCGCCGCGGTCAGAGAAGATGCCGGGAGCCGTGAGCTGTCGAAGGGTGTCCTAAGCCCGTCCCGCTGACTTAGGGTCGGCTGGGAGGCAACCGGGACCGCTGTGTCCGGTCCAGCTGCGAGGAACGAGGAGCCGTGTCCCCCCGACGCATCGCTTTGCTCACCGTTGCCGTCGGCGCCTGCCTGAGCCTGGGAGTCGGTCTGGGTGTGGTGGTCAAGCCGACCGAGACGCCAGCTTCGGGCTCCCGCGGCACCGTCGAGTCCTGGGTCACCGACTTGACCACCGACCAACGCCTCACCCGGAGACCTGGGACCCGCTGGCGCGTCGGGCCCGGCCGACCGGATGCAACGATCGTGGTCGACCCCACGCGCCGGTACCAGGCGATGACCGGATTTGGGGCGTCGATGACCGACTCGGCGGCGTACATGCTATCGACCAAACTCCGTCCCCGGGTCCGGCGAGCGATCATGCGCGAGCTGTTCTCCCCGGTCGACGGCATCGAGCTGTCGGTGCTGCGGCAGCCAATGGGCGCCTCCGATTTCGCCGTGGGCCGGGCGTACTCCTACGACGACCAACCAGCGAGGAAGACCGACCCCGACCTGTCCGAGTTCAGCATCCGCCACGACCGGGCCTACATCCTGCCCCGCCTGCGCCAGGCACGAGAGCTCAACCCCCGGCTGACCTTCATGGCTTCGCCGTGGAGTGCCCCGGGGTGGATGAAGGACACCGACTCGATGATCACCGGCTCGCTTCTGCCGCGCTACCACCAGGCGTACGCGGACTACTTCGCCAAATTTGTCAAGGCGTACCGGCGGGCCGGCATCCCAACCCACTACGTCACGATGCAGAACGAGCCGCTGTACGAGCCGGCCGACTACCCGGGCATGGAAGTGCTGCCGGACCAGGCGGGAGCGTTCATCGCTGGCCACCTCGGACCGACGCTGGCCCGCGAGGGGCTCGACGTGAAGATTCTGGGCTACGACCACAACTGGGAGATCACCGACTACCCCGAGGCGCTCTACGCTGACCCCCGGGTGGCCGGCCAGCTGGCGGGCACGGCCTGGCACTGTTACGCCGGGCAAATCGTGGCCCAGTCGGTGTCACACAACAACTACCCGCACGCCCAGGCCTTCCAAAGCGAGTGCTCCGGCGGTGACTGGCAGGGCAGCGAGCAGACGGCATTCGAGCTGACCATGGCGTCCGTGATTGGGGGACCACGCAACTGGGGGCAGTCGGTGGTGCTGTGGAACCTAGCCCTCGACGAGAACCACGGGCCGTTCATCGGCGGCTGCACGAGCTGCCGCGGGGTGGTCACCGTGCACGACGACGGCACGGTGACGAAGGAGCCCGACTACTGGGCGCTCGGGCACGCGAGCCGGTTCGTCAAGCCAGGCGCGGTGCGGATCGGATCCTCGGTGCACCCGTCCGCCGCGCGAGCCGACACCGCGGAGCGCGGGTTGACGAATGCAGCGTTCACCAACAGCGACGGCTCCCAGGTGTTGGTCGCGCACAACGGCACCAGCCGCAGACTAGAGTTCGACGTCCAGCTCGGCGATGCGCATTTCGTGGCCGCGCTGGCCCCGGGCGCCGCGGCGACTTATCGCTGGCGGGCACCGACCGGCGTGCTGCCCGTCGACGACCTCGGCTGGGTCGATCTCGACTACGGTCCCGGCCCATCCGGCACGCCCGGTGGGCGGCTGGTGGCCAGCGTCGGTCCAGAGGTGGTCGGTGCGCTGGCCCAGGTCAAACTCGGCGAGCAGTGGCTGGCGTACTCATTGCCGTACGGGGCCGAGCTGGTTCGGCCGGATGGACCGGCCACGGTGTTGTCCCGCACGGGTTGGTCGGTGACGGCGGACGGAACGGTGACCGTGCCCGAGCACCCGTTGGCCAACATGCTGGATGGCGACCGGGCGACTCGATGGAGCAGCGGTGTCGGCCAGCGAGAAGGCATGAGCCTGACCGTCGACCTTAGTGCGGAACGGACCTTCTCCGAGATCGTGCTCGACGCGGCCAGCAGCCGCGCGGACTTTCTTCGCCGCTACACGGTACAGACTTCGCCCGACGGCGTGACCTGGACCGACATCGCCGGCGGACCGGGACGTCCGAGCCTGACCGGCGAGATGGTCATTGCGCTGCCTACGACCACCACCCGATATCTGCGGCTGGGCAGCGGAACGACCTCGCTCAGCTCGTGGTCGATCCACGAGTTGAACCTGCGGAACTCCGCAGCGGCCGACGATCCGGTGCCGCCGAACGAGTCGCTGGTCGTATCCACCGGCGTGCTGCCCGACGGCACCACGGTGACGGGTCACTACAACCCCGGCCCGGACAGTGCGGCCGTGCCATTCCCAGTGCGCGGTTTCGGGTACGGCTACCGGCTGCCCCCCACAGCTGCGGTCACGTATGCGGTGCTCGGGACGTCGCCGGCCGCCGGCTCGGACCGTGACGACCTCCCGCCCGGACAGCGCGGCGGACCACACCGCGGCGCTGAGCGCTCTCCTCTCTAGTGCGGCACCCTCTACGAGCAGGGATGCTCGCTTGGTCTGTTGCTCACAATCTTGCGAGTTCTCCTGATCATGTCGGTGCGGGTCAGGGCGTTGACAGGCGCCCCGTGGCCTCCCCTCGAGCGAGGCACCAACGGACTCGACGCTGTCTCGCAGGACGACGGCCTACCGGCACCTGGCGGTTCGCCAGGGGAACGTTGACCGGGTACGAGCATCGCGTCATGTCCGCCCGGTCCTCCGTGCCACCAAGACGTTCGGCTTAGAAGGGTTTTCCGCAAGAGCGGCCCACGTTCGGCTACTACAGGCCGCAGATGAACTCGGTGAGGAGTGAACTGACATCGTCGGGTGCCTCAATCTGCGGGAAATGTCCGTGGCTGAGCAATATCTCGATCCTCACTGCTGGAACGTGTGCGCGTAATAGGTCCAGCCACGGCGACGTCTGTCCTGCCGAAAGCGAAACGCGTACACGGTCACTGCTCAGCGTCGTGGACTGGATGGCCATCAACGGGACGCGCACCGCCTCCAGTGCATTCCCAAGCTGCGCCGCATCCCAGCCCGCCAGGCTGGCCAGCAGCGCGGTGCCGGTAGCTGCGGGCAACTTCCGCGAGCGTGCGACTATTCGGGCCTTCAGCTCCGAATCACTCCCGGCGACGAACATGCTCTCGAAGAATGCTTGAATAAACTCGTTGTACCCCAACTCATCTATTTGACTGACCATTCCTTGCTCAGCGGCTCGGCGATCCCCGGTAGCGATGCAGCTTCCATCGAGCAGCACGATGCCCGCAACGCGGTGCGGGACGGCAAGATGAGTTTGCAGGACCACTCGACATCCCATGCTATGGCCGACCAGAACTGCTGGCGGCATATCGAGGTCCACCAGCAACTCAGCGACGTCCGCGCCGTATCCCTCGATCGAGCACTCCTCTGACTCGCCCGGTGTCGCGCCGTGACCGCGCAGATCGAAGGTGACCAAGGTGCTGCGCCATTTCAGCCGATCGACCTGCGCTTGCCAATCGGATGAGTCGCAACCCAACCCGTGCACCAGCAGCAGGGGAGGATCGCCGTGGCCGGCGGTCTCGACATGCATCTCGGCATCCCTTCGCAGTGAATTCGCGAGCATCAACGCAGCCGCACGCGGGAATGTAAGCCTAGGTGCCCACCAGCTTCCCTCGTGAGAGTGATTTGGTCCTGAGAAAGGCACGGTGACGATGTAGGCGGGCGACGACCGGCGCGACAGCGGATCGCGTATAGACCCCGGACGACCTCTTTTCGACCAAAGCGGGAACACCGCGGAGAGGGAGCCGACGAAACCCACCACAGCGTACGGGATCACCCAGTAGGAAGATGGCGGTGAAGTGGCCGACGTTGTTGTAGAGGGGGACCGTCCCATGGTGAACGCGTCAGCCACCTCTGGCAAATTGTGGAGTCGAATTGGAAGGTTTCGAGAGGCGCCCCACTTGTAGGCAGTCGCTTGTCTGTCGGTGCTACCAGGGGATGACTTCATTCTTGTAGTCGCGGAACAGCAGACCTGCCGCTCCCGTGTGGCTCTCGATGGTGGTGACGACTCCGCGAACGCTGTCGTCGACGGTCAACGGCGCACCTTCTCCGCCGAGCTCTGTTTGCACCCAGCCTGGATCCATCAACAGCAGCGTGTGATCCGAACTCTGCCGGGCAGCGTAGCTGCGCATCAGTTGGTTGAGCGCAGCCTTGCTGGCGCGATAGACCTCGTGACCGCCGCGCTCGTTGAGGCTGACGCTGCCCTGGGTCGACGTCATCACACCGATCGTGCCACCCGGCTTGACGCAGCCACCGAATGCCTCGACGACGTGCATCGGCGCAAGCGCGTTGGTGACCATCACCTGGGTGAAGACGTCTGCGGTGACCCTGCCCACGGGCTCGTCGGGGTCGGCGATGCCGGCGCTGATGAACAACAGGTCGAGGCTTGCGTCGTTGAACCGGCCGCGAAGTCGCTGGATGCCGGCGTCGTCGGTGATGTCCAGCTGCTCGACCTGGATACGCCCGCCATGGGCATCGGCGATTTCGTGCAACTCGGTTCGCCCATCACCGCGTACCGTTCCGGTCACGTCCCAACCGCGAGCCGCGAGCTCACGCACGAGACCTGCTCCGATGGTGCGGGACGCTCCGACGATGAGTGCCTTCTTCACCGTGACATCGTTCACTAGATCAAGTCCTCTCAGGATTGGCGCAGGAGCGGACTCAGCGCACCTGCGGCTTGGGGCGTCGACGAACGCATGGAGCCCCCCGGCTGAGTGGCGGAGCCGGCTGACCCGAAAGCAAGCCAGCTCAGACACATCCTGCCCCAGGCACCACAATCCCATCCTCGGCCGGGACTCATGACGGCGCCGATCGCCAGAACTGTTCCCGCAGGAGTCGCGCGTGGTCGTCGATAGACCTCGACTTTTGCGACACAGTGCTCGCCGCAAAGGGACCCGCTTTCGAGTGGACGCGCTCGGCGTCAACTGCCCGATGAAAGGCTCAAGGTGTGCGAAGGTGGCCGTCCTGCTAACTAGCCAGGCGGGACACCCGCCACCACGAATCGACGCCGAGCGGTACGCTGACTCACCCGCCGCGGAAGCGGCGATGGTGTGCCGGGAAGTCTGGTCGGCAGTCGGTTCGACGCGCCGTTGAGCCGGTTCCCGACGACGATGACATGGGGCGGATTCTTGTTTCCGTTGACGATTCTGGCCGATCGCGCGCGGCGGGCTCGAGACATCAGAGCCGGCGTAGGCTGGAGGGGTGCACGCCGAGCAGATGGCGGAAGATGCGCCGTCGGTGGACTTGAACTCCAACGCGTTGGAGGCGGTGCAGCTGCTGGCCGAGCAGCGGCTGCCGGCGCTGGTTGTCACCGATCTCGACGGTTCGCCGCACTCGATTCTGCCCGCCTCGCAGGTGGTTCGTTTTCTGGTCCCCAGCTATGTGCAGGACGACCCGTCGCTGGCCAGAGTGATGAACGAGTCGATGGCCGACCGGGCGGGCGACAAGTTGGGCGGCAAGCGGGTTCGCGATCTGTTGCCCCAGGAGCGGCGCGAGTTGCCGGCGGTGAACCACGACGACACGATCATCGAGGTGGCTGCGATCATGGCGCGGTTGCGATGTCCGTTGGCGGCGGTGATCAAGGACGGCCGGATGATCGGCGTGATCAGCGCCTCCCGACTGCTGCAGCTGGCTCTCCACCCCCGCTGACGACGTTCGCACTCGACGGGGATGACGGCCGGTGATGGCCGTGATCGCGGTCGTCGTGTTCCTGGCCGCCTACGTTCTGATCGCCACCGAGCGTGTTCCGAAAATGGTGACGGCGTTGACTGGGGCGGCGGTGGTGGTCGCCCTCGGTGTTACCTCGTCGGAAGACGTGTTCTACTCCCACGACACGGGGATCGATTGGGACGTCATCTTCCTGCTGCTGGGAATGATGATCATCGTCGGTGTAGTGCGGCGGACCGGCGTGTTCGAATATGTCGCTATCTGGGCCGCCAAGCGGGCGAAGGGCTCACCGCTGCGGGTGATGATCCTGCTGGTGATCATCACTGCCGTTGCCTCCGCCTTCCTCGACAACGTGACGACGGTTTTGTTGATCGCCCCGGTGACGTTGCTGGTCTGCGAGCGGTTGGACGTGTCGCCCATCCCGTTCCTGATCGCCGAGGTGTTGGCGTCCAACATCGGCGGAGCAGCCACCTTGATCGGCGATCCGCCGAACATCATCATCGCCAGTCGATCCGGCCTGTCCTTCAACGACTTCCTGCTCAACATGGCGCCGATTGCGGCCCTCGCGCTCGCAGCGCTGGTGGTCATGCTGCCGCTGCTCTTCCGAGGCTCGTTCCGTGTCGATCCGGAGCGGGTGGCCGACGTCATGGGCCTCGACGAGCGCGAGGCCATCAAGGACCGTCGGCTGCTGATCATCTGCGGCGTCGTGCTGGCCGGCGTCTTCACCGGGTTCATCGCTCACACGGCGCTGCACGTCGAACCATCGGTGGTGGCGCTGATTGGCGCCGGACTGCTGGTGCTGCTGTCCCGCAGCAGACCCGGCGACTTCATGCCCAGCGTGGAATGGGAGACATTACTGTTCTTCGTCGGTCTCTTCATAATGGTCGGAGCACTGGTCAAGACCGGCGTCATCGGCCAGCTGGCCGATGCCGCTGCCCGGGCCACCGGCGGTGACCCGCTCGTCGCCACCATGCTGATCCTGGTCGTCTCTGCTCTGCTCAGCGGCATCATCGACAACATCCCCTACACCGCCGCCATGAGCCCTATCGTCGCCCAGCTCGCCCAAGGCGTTGCTGACCCCACCCAAGCCCAGGCCCTGTGGTGGGCACTGGCCATCGGCGCTGACTTCGGCGGCAATCTGACCGCCATCGGCGCGAGTGCCAACGTGGTCGTGCTTGGCATCGCCATGCGAGCCGGTTCACCGATCTCGTTCTGGGCGTTCACCAAGAAGAGCGCCGGAGTCACCGTGGTCACCATCGCCCTCGCCGCCCCCTACCTGTGGCTGCGGTACTTCGTTGTGCCGCAGTGACGCCGGAAGCTCTCACAGCCGGCCCGCGCAGCCACGGTGGTGTGCTGCGTGGCGGGCGTCAGGTCGATGCTTGTCGCCACCCGGGGACCGGCGTAGCGTTGCGGTATGCACCTCGCTCCGCTGAGCGATCCGGCCAAATCCGGCCTGATCCTCGCCTTGGCGATGCTGCCCATCATCGCCTTGGCGGTCCTGGCATTGGTGCTGGGCTGGGGTCCGGGCCCGTAACGCCCATTCTGGGTTGGTCCCAACGCTGCTGCCTCAATTGCGATGCTGCGAGGGCGGAGCGTTCCAGGCCACCCCTCGTGGCTAGCTAACGCAATTCTTCGATAACCGCAATGGCCTTGGCGATGCCGTCCTCGGCCTGGATGAGTTGACCGAGATCGGCCGCGTTGCGGCGGATCCGGTCGTCGGCGAGCTGGTGGACGGCGGACTCGAATCGATCTTTGGTCAACCGCCGCTGGGGGATAGGAGCGGGACCGGCACCGATCCGGTGCACTTGGTGACCCCAGAAGGGTTGGTCACCGAGAACCGGGCAGATGAGGGTGGGGCGGCCGGCTCGAAGTCCCGCGCCGGTCGTGCCCGCGCCACCGTGGTGGATGACGGCGCGGGTCCGCGGGAACAGCCAGTCGTGCGGAATCGACTCCACGACCTGGACCTGATCGGCCGGGATCCCTCCGGTGGTCGCGGTGAGACCACCCCAGCCGGTGGCCATGATCACGCGGTGGCCGGTGTCGATCAAGGTCCGGAGCAGAAGCTCGGTGCGTTGCTGGCTACTCCGGCCGAAGCCCATGCTGCCAAATCCGACGTAGACCGGCGGGTCGCCTGCAGCGAGGAAGTGTTCGAGTTCGGGTGAGGGTTCCCAGGTCGCTGTCCGGTCGTCGAACCAGGACCCGGTGACATGGGCATGGCCGGGGTAGTCGTCGGGGACGGGCACAATGTGGCGGCTGAACGAATACAGAACGGGAACCGGGGAGCCGTCGTCTCGACTCAGCAGATTGTCGATCCGCGGCCGTGCGGCCAGCCCGAGCGTCTGACGTCGGAAGTTGTTGATCATCGCGCCGTAGGCGAGCATCGTGACATTGTTGAACAGGTAGCTGGCCCGGTTGGCGCGGGCACCGAGTGGCCAGTGCCCGATGAACGGGATCGGGAAGGCGCCGGTCGGGGTGAAGAACGGCAGGGACAACGAGACGACGGCCGGGAGGTCGAGCCGCTCGGCGATGTGCAGGGCGCCGAGACACTTCGGGTGGTAGACGATCACATCGGGTTTCCAGGCCTGGGCGGCAGCCCATTCGTCCTGGATCATCTGCCGCATCGCGGCGATCATCCGTCGAAGAAGTTGGACGCTGCCGGCCGGTCCCCCCATCGTCGGCATCGCCATCCTGATGAGGATCCTGGCGGTGTCGTCCAGCGCCAGATGTTCGACTCCGCCGCCGGTTACGAGCGGTCCGTAGCCGTCGGCGGTGCAGATGGCTGCCTGGTGGCCGGCTGCGGTCAGGCCGCGGGCAAGGGCGACGAAGGGACGGATGTCGCCTTCGGTGCCGAAGGTGTTGATCTGGATTCTCATAGGATCACGATCACCGCCGGGTCAACTCGTAGACATCGGGAACGCCGTCGTGGTCACTGTCGCACTCGTCCTCGGCGCACAGCTGCCGGTAGCGACGATTGCGGACCCGCAGGATGATCGTCGCCGCCAGCGCGGACAGCAGGGACCCGACGAGGACGCCGAGTCGGGCGTGGGTGTGTCTTGCGGGCTGCCGGGACTGAAGGCGAGTTCGCCGATCAGCAAGGAGACGGTGAGCCGATGCCGGCCAGCAGCGAGACGCCGACCACATCCCACCAACTCAACCCGACCAAGCTTGCCCGGTGATCCGTTGCACGATCCAGGTCGCCGCCAGGACACCGGCACATTTCCGACCACCATGCCGAGGACGACCCCGATCGTCACGGGATCCTGCACCACGGCGCCGAGGCCACCGGCCACCGGTACTCCGGCGGCGAGAAGGCAGCCACCGGCCCCGAGCCCCTGAAGTTGCTGCCGCTGGCTTTCGCGCTGGTGCCTCTGGGCGCGTTCGCCCTGCTGGTGAAGCGTCGTGTCCGGGCCGGGTGATGGGTGCTGCTGCCGTTGGCTCTGGCCACCTGGGTGTTGGTGCACGAGTCGGGTGTGCACGCCACGGTGGCCGGGGTTGCGTTGGCCCTCACCGTGCCGGTGCGGCCACGTCCGGGCCTGGACGGCCGTGAAGGCGCCTCTGGACTGGCGGATCGGTTCGAACATCGGCTGCGTCCCGTCTCTGCCGGGTTCAGCCGCCCACTGAGCCAGCGTGAGATCAAGGTGCAGCTCGGCCGGGCCGATCCGCCACGCACTCAGGTGCTGGTAGATCGGGGACCAGGGCGAGTTGGCACAGATCAAGGCGACCAGAGCGGCTTCGAGCCGCAGTCCACCCCCGACAGTCTCGGTGCGGAGGATGTCGCCGACGCGGCGCACTTCGCGCCAGGTTCCACGGTCGAACAGATCGCGGGCAAGGTGGGACGCAGAATCGCTCACACGCGGGAATCCTTGGGGTCGGAAGGGTCGGATGAACACGCCGACCAGGCTTCCCGGCACACCAAGACTCACGAGTGTACCGAACCTGCCCCTCACTCCCTACCGACCGGCCGGCAGCACGATCGCACAGGCTGAGGGTCCGGGTCCAGAGTCAGCCGCTGGTCAGTTCGGCCTGCTGCCACCACAGGGCAGTCGCGGCCCACCCGGCCGCTGCCACCGGCACCACGAGAACCAACTGTCCCGGGCTCACCGAGACCTCAGGTCCGCCCATCCCCAGCCAGAGACTGGGGGCCGCGAACGGGAACCAGGCACCGACGCCGATCACGGTCACAATCTGGGTCACGACGATGACGCCGATCACCGCACCCACGCCGGCCAGGGCACTGCGGGCCGCGGTGGCCACGACCGCGAACGGCACGGCCAGCAACGCCGCGAGCACGGCCCCGACCACGGCCCGGCCAAGGCCGAGCCACGGCGCTCCCTGCGCCGGTGGGAGCAGAGCGCCGAAGCCGAGCGTCACGGCCGCCGACGCGACCGCCACCGCCGACGCCCACGCCAGCACCGCCACCAGCTTGGCGGAGGCCAACCCAGCCCGGGACGGCCGGCCTAGCACCAGCGTGTCGATCGCGCCGTCGCTGAACTCGCGACCGAACACCCAGCTGACGACGAAGCCGGCCCCCAGGAGCATCGCGACCGACATCATCTGACCGGCGGCGCTGGTCAACGCGTCCCAGCCGACGCCGTGAATCAGCGGCCGCACCTTGACCGCAATCTGACTGGAGCCGCCAACCTCCGCAGCGGCGACGAAGCCGGACGCCATCGCCGGAACGGCCACCACCAGAAGTACGGTGACCAAACGCCCGAGCAGCGACCGAGCGAGCTTGACGAGTTCGAAGAGAATTGCCGTCGTCACCGGTCCACTCCTGACGCGGCCGCGACGGTGGCGAAGAACTGACGCTCCAGATCGATCCCGTCGGGCGCAAGGTCGCCGACGATTCTGCCGTCATGCATCACGCTGATCGCCGACGCCACCCTGGCCACCTCATCCAAGTGATGGCTGGAGACGAGAACGGCTATCCCCCGATCGGCGCGCTCCGCGATCAAGCGGCGCAGCTCTATCACGCCGGCTGGATCGAGAGCGTTGGTCGGCTCATCCAAGATCAGCAAATCCGGGTCGTGAATCAGCGCCGAGGCCACCGCGAGCCGCTGCCGGTTGCCGCCGGACAGGGTCCGGGTCGGCTTCGACGCCCACCGGCCCAACGCGAGTCGGTCCAGCAGATCGCTGGTGCGTCGCCTCGCCTCACGTCCTGGACAACCATGCAGGCGCGCCGACCAGTTGAGGTGCTCGGTGACCGTGAGCTCGGGGTAGGTCCGTCCGCCGGCGACGTATCCGATGCGGGCCCGGACGGCGGCAGGCGACTGCCAGGCACGGTGTCTCCACACCTCGGCGCTGCCGGCATCCGGCCGGAGCAAGCCGACGATCAGCCGTAACAACGTCGACTTTCCCGCACCGTTCAGGCCGACCACAGCACGCACCTGCCCCGTCGCAACCTCGAAATCCACTTCGTTCACCGCCACCAGATCGCCATAGCCGCGAGTGAGTCGCATCGCCCGAACAACCACCGAATCGTTCGACCCGTCCTGGCCGCTCAGCCGCGAGCCCATCACAGGTTCCGGTTGAACACCGAGAGCGCACGCTCGATCGCCGTCGACAGATCGGCCCGATCCTCCGTCGCCCAATACAGCAAGCCCGCCGTCAAAGCCGCCAACACCGCCGACACCGCAGCCCGAGCCTCGAGCCGGTCACATCCGTCGGTGACGAGCTGCTCGCTGACGGCGTCCTCCGTTCGCTGGTTGTTGCGCCACACCGCTGCCCGCAGAGCCGGCGTATCCGCCACGATCCGGGTACGGCGCCGGACAACTTCCACAGCGGGCTCGGGGACAGCGCCCCACGCGAAACGCAAGCCATTCACCGTGCGCGCCAGCGGCGTCTCCAGCAACGGGCGAGATGCCACCGCAGAAACCAGCGCGGCGTCGTACGGATCGTCCAACACGACTCGGTCCTTCGTGGGGAAATGACGAAAGAAGGTCATCTCCGACACCCCGGCCGCGGCCGCGATCTCCGCCGCCGACGTCTGCTCGTAGCCCTGCATCTCGAACAGGTCCAGGGCCCGACTCAGGAGGTCGTTCCGGGTCCGCTCTTTGCGCGACATGCCACCCATCACCTCAATGTTAGTGACTAACAATCCCGGCCGGCAAGGTGAAGCATGCTGGTCGGCATCGGACTTTTCCGTGCCGCCCGCCGAGCGAGACAGTCTTTCCGTGTCGACGTGCCGGGCGTGCTGCTCGATCGGGGCTGGTTGGTTGCACCGCGGGCGGGGACGTTCTGCCAGCGTCCCCTACGATTTTGCGGTGGCTGAGGTGCCCGGGAGTGATCGGGGGAGGCGAAGACATCCCGCGAGGTCCCGCCCTGTCGCGCGGCATCCCGCGCAGATCATCACCGCGGCGTTCGCGGGCGCCATCGTGTGCGGAACGGGGCTGCTGTTGTTGCCGATCGCGCGGTCCGGCCCGGGTGGGGCCGGGGTCTTGGAGGCGCTGTTCACCGCGACCAGCGCCGTTTGTGTGACCGGGTTGGTGGTGGTCGACACACCGGTGTACTGGTCCGGGTTCGGCCAGGCGGTGATTCTGGTCCTGATCCAAGTGGGCGGATTCGGCATCATGACCCTGGCGTCGATCGTCGGATTGTTGATTTCCCGCCGTTTGGGGCTTCGGTCACGGCTGATCGCGGCCGCCGAAACCAAACACACCGGGCTCGCCGACCTCCGCGGTGTCGTCATCGGCGTGGCCAAGGTCAGCCTGCTGTTCGAAGCGGTCACCGCGCTACTCCTGGCGGCCCGGTTCCTGCTGGGCTACCAGGAGCCGCCGCTACGCGCGCTCTACCTGGGGGTCTTCCACGCGGTGTCGTCGTTCAACAACGCCGGATTTGCACTGTTCAGCGACAACCTGATCGGGTTCGTCGACGACCCGTGGATCTGCCTGCCGATCTCGGCGGCAGTAATCAGCGGAGGGTTGGGCTTCCCGGTGCTGTTCGAGCTGCGGCGCCGCTGGCGGCGGCCTCGGGAGTGGAGTCTGCACACCAGATTGACCTGCGCGGTGACGGTAGTGCTGTTGGTGGCCGGATCCGTCTACATCACCGGGTCGGAGTGGGGCAATCCGGCGACGCTCGGCGGCTTGGGCACGCCGGATCGGCTGCTGGCCGGGTTCTTCGCCTCCGTGCAGACCCGGACGGCCGGCTTCAACAGTCTCGACATCGCCCAGCTGCGGCCCGCCACCCTCCTGGGCTCTGATGTGTTGATGTTTATCGGCGGCGGCTCCGCCGGCACCGCCGGTGGCATCAAGGTCACCACCTTCGCCGTGTTGTTCTTCGTCATCTGGGCCGAGGTCCGCGGCGACCCCGACGTCGAGATCTTCGACCGTCGCATCGACCACCGGGTCTGGCGACAAGCCCTCGCCGTCGCGCTGCTCTCGGTCGCCGCCGTGGTCTGCTCGGCGGTCGTGCTGGCCGAGATCAGCCACTTCAGCCTGGACGCGGTGCTGTTCGAGGCCGTTTCGGCGTTCGCCACCGTGGGTCTGTCCACCGGCATCACTGCCCAGCTGCCGCCCGTCGGTCAGCTGGTGCTGATCGGTTTGATGTTCTTGGGTCGGCTCGGCCCGATCACGCTCGTGTCGGCGCTCGCGCTGCGGGACCGCCGCCGGCTCTACCAAGTGCCCGAAGGTCGCCCCCTGATCGGTTAAGGAGTTCACGTGCCCAAAAACCCGCGACAGACCGACAGCGTCGCCGTCATCGGACTCGGCCGTTTCGGCGCCTCCGTCGCCGCGGAACTGATGCAGGAAGGCACCGAAGTCCTCGGCATCGACAGCGACCTCCGGCTCGTCGAGTCCCTGTCCGGCCAGCTCACTCAAACCGTCGCCGCCGATTCCACCAACGACGAGGCCCTGCGTCAGCTGGCGGTACATGAGTTCGACCGGGCCGTGCTGGGCATCGGCTCCAACCTCGAGGCGAGCATCCTCACCGCCTCGGTCCTGCTCGGCTTCGGTATCCCCAACATCTGGGCCAAGGCGATCAGCGAGCCGCACGCCCGGATCCTCACCCAACTCGGTGTGCAGCACGTCGTCCGACCCGAACACGACATGGGCCGGCGGGTGGCACACCTGGTCGGGGGGCGGATGCTGGAATACGTCGAATTCGACCCCGGCTTCGCCATGGCCAAAACCAACCCACCTGAGCGGCTTCACGGCGTCTCCCTCGCCCACACCAAAGTCCGCCGCGAACACGGCATCACCGTGGTCGCAGTCAAGAAACCGAACCGGCCGTTCACCTACGCCACCCCGGAAACCGTCCTCGAGCCGGGCGACATCATCGTCATCTCCGGCGCCACCACTCAGGTTGAGCACTTCAGCCAACTGGTCTAGCCCCAGAGTGGCGACCAACCGCCCAGGCAGGTTGGGCTCAACATGCCAGCTGGGCTCGGCACGGTTCGGTCGAGCGTGCACTCGTGACCCTCGGCCCACGGGTGACTGATGCCCCGACCGGTCCGCGTTGGCCGGCGCTCGCCGAGCCGAGGGCCCCCCAGGTGATCGGCTACTGTGAGCCTCCGCCGCGGAGGCGATTCAATGGCGCGCCGGTCATCAGGACGGAGGCGGCGGGGACCGCACCGCGTCGCCGCTGCAAGCCGCCTCGCAAGACGCGGCTGGGCCACCGGCCCATCCTGGCCGTCGCGGATAAACGGCCGGCAACGGCATCGGCCGCTAGCATCGCCGCGAACCTCACATCAACCGAAGCGCCAACCTCACCGATGATGCGGCCAAGTTCTTGGAGTGCCGCAAGCCGTCCGTTCTGCGGGGCAGCGGAGCGGTGCGTAGGCGGACCGACAGCCGAGACACTCTGCGCTGAGCCTACGTAGGCGGACAGAAATCGCCGCCGGGTCTATCTAGTTGTCAGCGGGAGCTGCGTCGGCCTCAGGCCTCTTGACGATGGGGGCGCGACCAATCTTCAAGGGGCAGTAGGTCGTTGTAGCCCATCTCAGTCAGGCCAGCGGCAATGACGCCGGTTGGCACTCCAGCGTGGAAGGGTGTGTCTGACTTAGGATGACCGGTCTCGAGGCCGCGAGATACGAGGCCAACCAATCTCCCGTCGTTGGCCACGATCGGGCCACCGCTGTTTCCAGGTCTCGCAGTCGCGGAGAACAGCAGCCACTCGATGTTGTCGTACGACCTGACGGAAGGGTTAACGACTTCGCCGGTCTGGACTGTCAGGGCAGCAGTCTGGACCATCGGTATCGGTGGGTAGCCAAGCACCGTGACCGAATCGCCCCACTGGGGTTCCCGATACGCCAAACCGGGCGTGAAGCGGGGTAGATCGCTCCTAAGCTCCGCAATCTCGACCACACCAATGTCGAAACAATCGTGCGTTCTGACATCCGCAACCTGCAGCTGTGGTGGCTTGCCGTCGTCAGTAGCTTCGGTCCATATCGATGGGAGAGCCAGTTCGGAGTTAATCTCCATGTCGGTCAGCACGTGTGCAGCTGTCAGGACGTGGTGACGGCCGAGAAGTAGACCGGACCCGCCCGCGACATCCCCCGTGGTCTTACTGCAGCCGACGAGATGAACGACTCCAGGCTGCATAGCTCTGACAAGTAGCGCCGAACCCAGGATCGGCGTCAGCCAAAGACTGCCCGCCACTTGGCGGGCGGTCAGATGATCTTGAAGCCAGTACGTCTGACCGAAGATGCCGCCCACATCACCCACCTTCAGAAGGATGCCCTCGGCCACCATCCGCTGAAGAATTCGATCGATATGCCGTACATGCGGCCACACGTCAGGAATACTCCGCTTGTTGAGATATTGCAGGAAGTCTCTTGTCGAGAACGCGCTACGTGTGTCTGGAGCAGACTGCCTGCCCAGCTCTGTCGCGATCGCCTGATGAGATTCACCGACGGAGAAGAAGGACGGCGCTTTCTCGGCAACGTCAACCATCCAGCCGAGGGGAGGCGGTTCGGGCGAGTGCACGTCGAGACGGTACCTGAGGTCTGCCCTGACACGATCGAGACATTGTGACGGCCCTTCAGCGAAGGGGTCACAAGCCCTCATGCGGACACCGGCTCGACGCCACGATCTGTCCGATGAGCCAGGCTCACGTGCCCTAACGGGACCGGCTTGAGTCATGGGCTGGATCGGGTATGTGGTGGGCCTGAAGGGAGATCTCGTGCGGCTGCTGTTGACGGCGATGCGCTGTGTCAAGGGCGACTTGGCCGGCAACGCTCGCCGTCATCTGGACCTGCTCGCGGCGGGCCGCGCGGCCGGCTGCGATCTTGTTCTCCTACCGGAGATGTCGTTGACCGGCTACGACCCCGAGGCTGCCGTGCCGTTGACTCATGACGTCGTGACTGCGCTGGTGGCGGCGACTCAGGACGGACCGAGGCTGTGCTTCGGACTGGCCGAGGCCACTTCCCCGGGTGAGGACGCCGATGGGCGTCCGACGATCACCCAGGTGCTGGCCGCTGGCGGGGCGGTGCTCGCAGTGCACCGGAAATCTGCCCTACCGGCGGACGAGCGGGCCACATTTCGTGCCGGTTCCGGCTGGCAAACCGTCGCGGTGAACGGGACTGCGGTCGTCACCGCTGTCTGCGCCGAGATCGGATCGGAACAACCGTACCGGCTAGAAGCGGACCTGGTGTTGGCGCCATCGGCTCCAGGGCTTTATGGTCCCCGGCGGATCAGCAAGGAGGACTGGCGACGCGGCTTCGACTGGTGGCGTGGCAGTGTTCTTGCTGATGCGGAGCGGCTGCTTCCTGATGGAAGCTACCTGGCGGTGTCGACTCAAGCCGGTGCGACCGTGGACGAGGACTTCCCCGGCTGGGCGGCTCTGGTCGGTCCTGGCGGTGTGATTCTTGCTGAGTTGCCGGACTGGACCGAAGGCTTCCTTGTCGTGGACACGCCCAGAGCTCGCCGGCCGATCCCAACAGGGTCCTAGTCGCACCGCTCAGTGCCGCAGGGCCCCAGGGCAAAGTCCAGCGCGGTGGCGCAGGGAACAGGCGCATTCTTGCCGGCTGGACGCGGGACCGGAGCAGGAGTGTCGTCGCAAGCCGACCCCTCAACGGAGCATGCCTGGGAGACGCTGGGGAAGCTGACGGAGAAGCACTGGACGTACCGGGTGCGGACCTGCGGCCGGGTGTCAAAGTTAGGTCCCTGCAGCTTCTATGTGTGCCGCTGAAGTCTGCGAGCACGCCATCGATTCGCCGGGGGTATGTTCGTGACGAGTCTTGACCCTTTCGATTGACCCGCCCTTTTCGAGGGCCTCGCCGAAGGCGGCGTGAGTAGTGGTGGACCTGGCACGTGTCGATCTTCGACGCGAGTTCAAGACCGCGGAGGCGCGGGCCAACCCCCTCCCCGTCTACGCCAGGATGCGCAAGCTCGGCCCGGTGCTGCGGTCTAAGGATCTCCTAGGTGAGGGCTTCGTCCTGCCCCGCCACGAGGAGGTCGCCTGGGTGATCAGGGATCCCCGCTTCGCCAGCGACCGCAAGAACCGCGGCGCTGGCAGTTCGACCGACCCGTGGTGGATGCCGGCCCTGCTTAAGCTGCTCGGCTCCAGCATGGTGTTGAAGGACCCACCAGAGCATCGCCGGCTGCGCAACCTGGTCCAGAAGGCCTTTACCCCTGCCAGGGTTGAGAACCTGAGTGACCGGGTGGCAGAGATCGCCGAGGAGTTGCTGGACGCTGCCGCCGGCAAGCCGGTGGTGGACTTGATGGCTGACTTCGCGCTGCCGCTGCCGCTGACCGTCATCGCGGAGATGCTCGGTGTGCCTCCGGCCGACCGCCTTCGTTTCCGCAGGCTGATCGTCAAGGTGCAGGGCACCTCGGCGGCGAACCTGCTCACCTTCGTCCGCACCTACCCCCACATGGTCGGTCTGAGCCACTTCTTGCAGAGCATGGTCAGGCTCCGCCGGGAGCAGCCGGGCAACGATCTGGTGACGGCGCTGGTGCAAGCCGAGGAGGGTGACGACCGGTTGAGCGAGGACGAGCTCATCTCGATGGTCTTCTTGTTGCTGTTCGCCGGGCACGAGACGACGGTGAACCTTCTCGGCAACGGAGTGTTGGAGCTGGTCCAGCATCCCGAGCAGCTTCAGAAGCTGCGGGAGCAGCCCGACCTGATCGACAGCGCCATCGACGAGATGCTGCGCTTCACCAACCCGGTGGGGATAGTCGCGCCGCGGTTCGCCCGGGAGGATTTGGACGTCGCAGGTGTTCCCATGCCCAAGGGGAGCCTGGTCACCCTGCTGATCGGTTCGGCGAACCTGGACGAGACCGTGTTCCCCGACGCCGATAGGTTCGACATCACCCGTAGCCCGAACCGTCACCTGTCCTTCGGACACGGGGCGCATTACTGCCTGGGTGCCCCCCTGGCCCGGCTGGAGACGCGCGTCGCCATCCCCGCGCTGCTGCGCCGCTTCGAGCGTCTCGAGCTGACGGTGCCGTCGGCGAAGCTGCGCTGGCGCCCCCACATCGGCTTGCGCGGAGTGGAAACGCTGCCCCTCTCAGTGACGACCACAGGGACAGCTGTTGGACCGTCCGCTCGCTGACACGGCGTAAGCCCGCTCGACCCGCAAGCCAGACACCCTCAGATCCCCGAATACGCCGACCGTCGTGCGGAGCACGCACAAGCCGACCGTCTATCGGGCGGTTGGGCCAAGAGCGATGACCTTCAAGAACTCCGCATCGAACCAAACCCTCGGAACGGTTAGCTGGTACAAGTAGGAACTCACCGCACGGGCCTGACAGCAGGCCAACGCAAGATCGACGTCCACCCGCGCCGCCGCAGCGAACCGGCTCACTCGGCGCACTACTGCGGCGTGAAGCTCATCGCCGATGCTGAGCTGGTCGCGGATACGCGGCCCCCGGCGACCACCGTGAAAGCGTCGAACGCCGCGGTTCCGAACCAGCCTTTCGGGTCGATCGTCAACCGGGCTTCGCGGCGGCTGCGGAGGATGTTCTTGAAGTGCAGGTCACCGTGCAGCATGGTCGCTGTCTCGTCGTCGGCGAGATGCTGGATCGTCTTGCGGGCCCGGTCAAGCGCCCAGCCCGGCAGAGCGCCTGGATGCGCGGCGACCTGGTCGTGCAGCTGTGCCTGCCACCCCTGCATGGTCTGAGCCAGCGGAGTGATGCCCGGCAGCGGGTCGACCGCGAGACGGTGGGCGAGGTCGCCGGCGACCTCGATGGCCTCCTCGACCGGGCAGTCCCCACGTGCCACATGGTCGGCCAGGGTCTGAGGCAGCGCTCGTTCCAATACCAGGACCAGTCCGGTGTGATCGACCTCCAGCAACGTGACCGCACCACGCCCGGCGAAGATACGAAGCGCGTCAGCCTCGCCGAGGTTGCCCGGATGCGGAAACGACACCTTCAACACCGCGGGTCCGGCTGGGTGCCGCACCGGCACGACCAGCGCAACCTGGCCGTGCGTCGGCTCACCCTCGATCGTGCAGTTCCAGCGCCGACAAGCGGCGTTTACGATGCGCGGCAACTCGCGCAGCCAATTACGGCCGGCGTCACCTTCGCGCAGCGCCGTGACCTCTGCCAGATCGACTGGAACCCTAACCATCACCAGCCACCCTAGGAACCTGAGTCAGGGCCTGATGAGCGCATCACGGCGATTGATGGGCCGAAACTGCCGACCGAAGTCTGGAACGGCGTTCGCAAGCCGTCAGTCGTGTGACCATCGCCGTGGTGTTGCTCAACCTTCTCCACGAGCTGGGGCTCTCGGCAGAGAAGCAGTTGATGATTATGCAGGACAACAGCGAACTGAGGACGGCTTGCCGGCTTTCACGCGAGCACTGCACCGACAGCGTCGACTGCGCTCAGCGACTGCACACGCCCGCCCTCTAGCTCGACTAAACGCTCTTGAGACCTGTGGTGGGCAGTGTCATAAGCCGTCCGTTGAGCGCATCACACCGGGTGACATCGGCCAATCGGCGGACGGGGTGGACGGTGGGGTCAGAGTCACACAAGGGGGTCAGCGCTGAGGTGGCCGCATCTGAATCCGTTCCACCATCAGCGGCTAGATCCAGCCGTCGGGAAGGCGGTCGCGATCGTCGCGCTCTACAGGATGCGGTTCACGTACCGCAGACGAGTGAGTTGTCGAGCGGCGAGGTAGCTGAGTGGTACTCCGATGATGATCAGCACCACGAACTTCGCCTCTGGAGGCCAGGGCCAGGAGCGCAGCGAGACGGCCAGCATCGTGAGAAGGAGCTGATGCATCAGATAGGCGGCGTAGGACCAGCGCGCCAAACCCGCGCTGAGGTTCGACAAAGGTGCGTCCCAACGCCGTTGGTAGGCGCTGACGACCCAAACGGACAGCGTGACGGCAAGAAGTCCCACCAGGATGGCAAACGCTCCCGTCAGCCAATGCCATCCGCCGGTCAATTCTCGGTAGTCAAGGCCGCTGGCGGTCGCGGCGGCGGCGACGGCGACGAGGGCCAAGAAACCCCCACCCATCACCCGCGAGCAGGCGCCGCTGAGGTTGCTTGCGATCGGGTGGAGCCAGCCGCGTTCCGGTGCAAGGGTGCCGAGCAGGAAAAGGCCGGCCGCCTGCGGCCAATGCGCCCAGGTCGCGTTCCAGAGGCTGGGCTCGGCATAACCCCAATGCAGCCAAACGAGGAAGTTCGCGGTTCCGATCGCAAGAGCCCATGCGATCAGCACCGACATGCGTAGCGGCCGCGGCGTCAACTGGTGAGGTGGGCGCAGCCACCGGAACACCCCGTACAGGAGAGAGAACGTCAGTAGCGCCACGAGGAACCAAACGGGCCCGACATCCGGCTCGCGCATCGACTCGTGGAAGAACTGCGTCCAGGATCCAGCCGTGCCAGTTGCTCGGGCTCCGAGGTAGTCCGCGCTCGGCCCGAGGACAAGCACGTAGATGGCGATCGGAGCACCCAGCCGGATTAGTCGGCCTCGTAGATATCTGCTGGCACCGTGATTTCGAATCGACGTGGCCGACAACCAGCCGGCCAGCAAGAAGAGCGGTCCAAGCCCGAACAGCAGCGCGGTGACCATCGGCACAGTGATCAGGGCGATCGTCACCGTGTTGGTCGTTCGTTCCTCGTAGGAGGCGCCGACGGGCACCACATAGGTGGTCGAAGCGTGCACGATGATCACTCCGGTGATCACCGTGATCCGCAGCCGATCCATCCACGCTTGCCGGAGCGCGGGTGCGTCATCTCGAGCCGCCACGACCCCCGGTGGCGGCACATCCGGCGATGACGTGGTCACGGCAAAGAAGTCGATTCTCGCCGCCCAATGTTTCGTCGGTCATCGCGAGCGGCATCGGAGCTGGAATGCGGCCACAGCCGTCGCACGCTGAAGCCTGACGCCGGGGCCGAGCTGGTATCCGTCGTCGCCGACCCTTCTTCGTGTCCAGCCCGCGACTTCACGCGAACGTGCTCGGAGCGTTCCCAACTCGGTAGCGCCACCCCGGAGCGACCCAGGGGCAGGCCGCAACCCACCTCCTGCGGATCACCGTTCATGCGACCACCTGCCGAGACCGATGCGTTGCGTGCCAGGAACGATTCTGGGTCACCGCCTCGGCTCCACACGGTTGTCAGCGGAAAGTCGCGCCGTGAATTTGGTTCCTCCCTCCCATGCACATTCAGCCAATGAAGTTGCGCCATCGTTGGATGTCGACCGTGACCGTGCGCGCTCGCCTCGAGTCGACCCCGGCGAACGCCGCAGCCCTACCTATCAGAACTCGAAGCAGCCGCCCTTCTCGACCTTGAAGCGGGTGTCACCATCCAACGCGTCGAGCGTGCTGGCGTCGGTGAAGCCGAGTGCCATGTCGACCCAGGTTTGACTGCCGGCGATGAGGCCGAAGAGCTGCTGGACATCGGGCCCGGCGGCACTCGCGACCGGCGGAACAGCCGAGAGACCTGCGCTCGGGGTGTCGGGCCAGCAATCGCAGGCTTGGATACCGGCTAGCCGCGAACTCGGTAGCGAAACCTGAGAGTCGAAGGCACCGACAAGAGGGCCCCCGGTGTACTCAGCGGTGCGGAAGAACCTCTCTCTGCGCAAGGTGTCGCAGGGTGCGGACCCCAGGTACGAGACAGTGCCATGAGTACGAGATTCACAACGTTCCAGGACGCCGCGACTGAGGCATCAGGGACTTGGTTGGCGACGATGAACCGCCCGACCATCGGCGGTCCATCGATCTGGACAATCAGTGACGCCCACACGTTACTCATCGACCGGCCAAATTGACCGCTGACCGTGCTCGCGGCATCTTCTAGCGCACCCTGACGGCGGTCTGCCTGCGCACAAGCCGACCGTCGTGCGGAGCACGCAGTAGCCGACCGTCGTGCGGAGCACGCAGTAGCCGACCGTCGTGCGGAGCACGCAGTAGCCGACCGTCGTGCGGAGCACGCAGTAGCCGACCGTCGTGCGGAGCACGCAGTAGCCGACCGTCGTGCGGAGCACGCAGTAGCCGACCGTCGTGCGGAGCACGCAGTAGCCGACCGTCGTGCGGAGCACGCAGTAGCCGACCGTCGTGCGGAGCACGCAGTAGCCGACCGTCGTGCGGAGCACGCAGTAGCCGACCGTCGTGCGGAGCACGCAGTAGCCGACCGTCGTGCGGAGCACGCAGTAGCCGACCGTCGTGCGGAGCACGCAGTAGCCGACCGTCGTGCGGAGCACGCAGTAGCCGACCGTCGTGCGGAGCACGCAGTAGCCGACCGTCGTGCGGAGCACGCAGTAGCCGACCGTCGTGCGGAGCACGCAGTAGCCGACCGTCGTGCGGAGCACGCAGTAGCCGACCGTCGTGCGGAGCACGCAGTAGCCGACCGTCGTGCGGAGCACGCAGTAGCCGACCGTCGTGCGGAGCACGCAGTAGCCGACCGTCGTGCGGAGCACGCAGTAGCCGACCGTCGTGCGGAGCACGCAGTAGCCGACCGTCGTGCGGAGCACGCAGTAGCCGACCGTCGTGCGGAGCACGCAGTAGCCGACCGTCGTGCGGAGCACGCAGTAGCCGACCGTTGAGCGATTAGACGTATGCCGTCGGTGTCAGTCTGACACCTTAGGCTCGGCTGGCGTCACGCACGATGGCTTGGTGACGGTTGAGGCCCTCGGTCGCTAGAACGGGAAATATCACCCAGTACTCGGCGATCCCGTTGACGGCGAGCGCGAGCGCCCAAGCTCGTGCGCGCGCCCAAGTGAGGTCGTCGATGTCGAGGCGTGCGCGGTAGGCCTCGCGCGCCGCCTCGGGAAGGTCCCAGACCACCGCGTGCTCGGCGTCAGGGAGGCCGACCGACAACGCTCCGAAGTCGATGACAGCGTGGAATCTGCCGTCCTTGACGAGCACGTTGGTGGGCTTGAGGTCCGCGTGCAGCCAGACGTGCGGTCCGCCCGTTCGGAGGCAGGTCGAGGGCCTTTTGCCACACCTCCCCCAGGACGTCCAAGTCGACCCCGGGGCGGTGACGCCGGGCCGCATCGAAGCAGGGGCCGGCCCAGTCCTCGTCAGGTAGGAGATCGCCGCCCCGGTACCAGGAAAGATCGCCCGACCGGGTCGCGCCCATCAGGTCGATCTCGTGGAGACTGCGGACGAAGCCGGCGAGGTCCTGTCCGTTGCGTGCCCAGTCGGTCACCGGGGCGGAAGCGACCTCTTCGCCCTCGATCCAGGTGAAGAGCGCCCGCGGGAACGGGTAGCCCACGTCCGGCCGTCCCACGTAGGTCGGTGTCGGTATTGCACACGGCAGGTGGGGGCTCAGCCGGGGCAACCAGGTCAGCTCCTTCTTAAGCAGCGGGACCTTCTCCTGCATGCGGGAAAGCGTGCGACCTGATCCGCGCCAACCCGGTACATCGTGTTGTCCGTCCCGCCACCCAGCGGGGTGATCGGAATGTCCACGAGGCCAGGTCGCTGGCGGCCGAGCAGCCTCCGGACAAGATCCGAGTCGACGGAGACCTCACCTCCGTGAAGCATCATTGAGCGCAATTATGGCGGCGGCCGGACGTCCGAGACCCGTTTCCGCAAGCCGTCGGCTTCTCGGGTCACGGCCTGTGCCGTGGGTGGACCCCATTGCGGTTAAAGGTCACGGCGGGTCGGCTGCCCGGTGTACAACACTCAAGGTGCCTTCAATGGGACGGTCATGCGGACGCAGGCCGTTGCCGTAAGCCGGACCCACTTTTGGAAATGGGCAGCGGATCGTGGCTGTCCAGTCGATCGGCTGACGGGCCCCTAACGGGATCGTTGGTGCGAGAACGAGTGCAGGCGCGCCGTTCAGTCGGCTCGCCCGAGCAGTCGGCATGTGTGAGACGATCGTCGCTCGACTTCTCGGGGCGAACCGGAGAGGACGATGGCTCAGAGCCTGCAGTCGAGACAGCGACTCGATCAAGCCACCGCACGGGCCGAGCAGAAGGGCTACCGGGTGGAGATTGACCCGGACCCGGAGACTACCAAACCGAACGCCCTCGGAAGCATCCGGCTTGTCGATATGCCGGCCAGACCAGGAACCCAGTGGAGGGCGTGGTTGGCTTGCCGCTCGCCGCCGCGGGAGAGTCGGTAGCGGCGGGTCTTGCCGGAGGATCCCGGCACTGGACGAAACAATTGGACGACAACCGGAAGGCATCAGTCAGAAGGTGAGTCACAACCTGCGGGAACCTGATTCCAATATCAATGTCAGTACAGCGGCGAGCTACTCAAAACTCGCATGTCAACGGACACTGGCCTCCCTCCTTCCCCCGCGCGCCGCGGCCGCCGCCGGCCCACAAATCGGGAAGTCACTCTTCCGTGCCGATTTGTTTACATCGACGGGTTGCCGAATGGTCTTGTGCCACAGTGTGCGGCATGAAGATTACGCCCGGGATAGTCGTGCTCTGCGGTATCTGTTTGCTGGTCGGGTGCACGTCGCCCAATAACCCAGCGCCGCCAACGTCGCCGGGCGCAAGCCCAACAACGATGGGCACCGGCCCTTCGGCAAATTCAGCCCAGGAGGCAGTGGTTGACCGAACCGTGCAGAACGCGATCAAGCAGCGCCATTTGCGGTCGGTCATCGTGCGGGTGCTGGTCGACGACAGGGAGATCATCACCCGGGCCTACGGCGAGTCGATGACGGGTGTTCCCGCGACGACCGACATGCACTTCCGCAACGGCGCGGTGGCGATCTCATACGTTTCGACGCTGCTACTAATCCTCGTCGACGAGAAGAAGGTCAGCCTGGACGACAAGGTTTCGAAGTGGCTGCCCGACATCCCGCACGGCGACGAGGTGACGCTCGGCCAGCTCGCCCAGATGACCAGCGGCTACACGGACTACGTGATCGGAAACGAAGAGGTCGACGCCCAGTTGTACGCCGATCCGTTCCGGCAGTGGACGACTGAGGAGCTACTCGCCTCGGTGACCTCGAAGCCGCTCCTCTACCCGCCGGGAACGAACTGGAACTATGCCCACACCAACTACGTGATCCTCGGGCTCGCCCTCGAAAAGATCACCGGTAAGAAGATGCAGGACGTCCTGCAGGAGAAGGTGCTCGGTCCACTGGGGCTGACGAACACCACCGATCCGGGCACACCCGCGATCCCGGAGCCGGCACTGCACGCCTTCACCTCCGAACGGCGGGCACAACTGGGCATCCCGGCCGCCACACCGTTCTACGAGGAGTCGACGTATTGGAATCCCTCGTGGACGATCACCCACGGCGCCATTCAGACCAGCAACATCTTCGACGTGACCCAGACGGCAGTCGGCATCGGAACGGGCAAGCTGCTGTCACCGGAGTCCTACCAGAAGATGATCTCGACCGACCTCCGAGGCAAGACGACGGCCCTGCCCGGCTGCGCCACCTGCTTCTCCTCGAGTGTGGCTTACAGCTACGGACTCGGCATCGTGACGACGGGCAACTGGCTCATGCAGGATCCGTTGTTCTCGGGTCAGGCGGGTGCATTCGCCTACCTGCCGTCCCAAAAGGTGGCGATCGGCCTGGCGCTGACGTTCTCCCAAGATGCGTTCGCGGCGGACGGAAGCTACAAGCCGGAGGTCACATCGAACGCGGCCGATGCGGTTTGGCGGGAGATCGCCACCGTTCTCGCACCGAACGACCCGCCTCCGACCAAGTGAACGGTGACATCCTTGGGGCGCAACTTCGTGCCGCTTTCCTGTCGACCAGCTGCGTGCTCCTTCCAGCTTCGAAGGGCCAGTGTCGACAACGGGCAGCCGCCTGTCCGAATCCGAGACGGTGATCGCCATCTATGCGAAGGTCTGACCACCGGCGCCATCGCCGGACCCCCCGTTCGGTGCCGCCGTGTCGGCGGGCAACATCGGGCTACGGACCCGAGGACGACCTCACCTCGGCCTGCCCGGAGGGGACGCGTCGGGGCGGTCCACATCCTGTGCGGAACCAAGACAGGCCTCACGAGAGACCGCGGCCAGGTCTGGAGCTAGCGAGCCCCCGGCGTGCCTGATCTCAGGTGGCCGCTGGCCGCGGCAGGACACGGACCGAGCGGATTCGGTTCCCGGGGGGCGTCGCACAGCGAAGCGGCCACTTGCATCCCCTCTAACGGCCAAGCTTTTACACGGAGCAAAGCTGGCTGTGAGTCTCGCAGGGGACCGTCGTGCGGAGCACGCAGTAGCCGACCGTCGTGCGGAGCACGCAGTAGCCGACCGTCGTGCGGAGCACGCAGTAGCCGACCGTCGTGCGGAGCACGCAGTAGCCGACCGTCGTGCGGAGCACGCAGTAGCCGACCGTCGTGCGGAGCACGCAGTAGCCGACCGTCGTGCGGAGCACGCAGTAGCCGACCGTCGTGCGGAGCACGCAGTAGCCGACCGTCGTGCGGAGCACGCAGTAGCCGACCGTCGTGCGGAGCACGCAGTAGCCGACCGTCGTGCGGAGCACGCAGTAGCCGACCGTCGTGCGGAGCACGCAGTAGCCGACCGTCGTGCGGAGCACGCAGTAGCCGACCGTCGTGCGGAGCACGCAGTAGCCGACCGTCGTGCGGTTTCTCCTATGTCAAGCCGCTGCCGAGAGCAGGGGCTCAGTGCGCCTGCTGATCGGTGCGGAGGTGGCCGTAGACGACGCGGACAAGACGGCGCTTCAGGCAGCGCAGGGCCTCGGGGTTCGACATGCCTTCGGCCTTCTTCTTGCGGTAGTAGGCCTGGCCGAGCCCGTCGAGGCGGATCTGGGTGATCGCTATCCGGTGGATCGCGGCGTTGAGTTGGCGGTTGCCCGGAGCGGTTACAGCGGACCCGGCCGGCGGTGTTGCCTGACCAGACCGGGATCGGGGCGACCCCGGAGTGGCGGGCGAACGCCGCCTCGGAGCTTGAACCGGGCTGACGCCGGCCGCCTCGCCGACGAGTCTTGGCCGCGGTCAACGGCCCGCAGCCGGGCATCGCCAGCAGCGTCGGCGCGGCACTCGCGGACGCGTCGCCGATCCGCTTGGCCAGCGCGTTGATCTTGGCAGTGAGCTCGATCGATGTCGCCGAGTTCGGCCAAGGCGAGCTCGGCCACGAGCCCGGCGACGGCCTGGGCACCGAGCCAGACGAGGCGCAGCCTGGTGGTGCTTGGCCAGGTCCAGCGACCTAGCTGGGCGGCCCCAGGTCGGGGTCGAGCTCATGAACCCGCCACAACAACCGGTTGATCGTCGCCGTTCGGGTCGTGACTAGGTCTTCTCTACGGTCGACGAGCAGCTTCAGCTCGCGTGAGATGTCATCGTGCGAGGCGACCGGCAGGTCGGGTTCACGCAGCACGGCCCGGGCGACGGCGAACGCGTCGATCGGGTCGGACTTCCCGCGCGTCGCGCGCGACCGGCGCTGCTCGGCCATCATCTTCGGCGGTACCCGCACCACGGGCTGGCCGGCGGTGAGCAGGTCACGCTCGAGCCGCGCCGACAGATGGCGGCAGTCCTCGATCCGCCCACAGCAGCTCGCGGCCGAACGTCGCCGGGCCCACCGGACCGCCGGCGTGATGGCCGGTCGTGGTCGCGCGGACCGTCTTGCTGGCCGAGCTCGCGGCCGACCTCGTCGACCCGACGAACGTGTGGGTCCGCTTGTGAACATCGGCACCAACGACAACCATGAGGCTGCCTCCTTCACGACAGATGAGGGACGGTTGGGCCGATCGGCGGACACATCTCAGTGGGGGCGGTGCCACGCTCCTATCAAGTCACGCCGGTCGGTCCTTCACACCAGACGACGGCAAAACGCATGAACGCCAACCCGACAGGTGACAGCGACGCAGACGAGCCAGACACCGGGTGATCAGGACCCAACCACCGCAACAGCGGCGACCGCCACCATGACACTGAGAGCACGCAGTAGCCGACCGTCGTGCGGAGCACGCAGTAGCCGACCGTCGTGCGGAGCACGCAGTAGCCGACCGTCGTGCGGAGCACGCAGTAGCCGACCGTCGTGCGGAGCACGCAGTAGCCGACCGTCGTGCGGAGCACGCAGTAGCCGACCGTCGTGCGGAGCACGCAGTAGCCGACCGTCGTGCGGAGCACGCAGTAGCCGACCGTCGTGCGGAGCACGCAGTAGCCGACCGTCGTGCGGAGCACGCAGTAGCCGACCGTCGTGCGGAGCACGCAGTAGCCGACCGTCGTGCGGTTTCTCGCTATGTCAAGCCGCTGCCGGGAGCAGGGGCTCAGTCGCCTGCTGATCGGTGCGGAGGTGGCCGTAGACGACGCGGACAAGACGGCGCTTGAGGCAGCGCAGGGCCACCGTGGTGCGGATCCCGCCGTAGCCGACCGTCTTGCGGTAGTAGCGCCTGGCCGAGCCCGTCGAGGCGGATCTGGGTGATCGCTATCCGGTGGATCGCGGCGTTGAGCTGGCGGTTGCCCGAGCGGGTTACAGCGGACCCGGCCGGCGGTGTTGCCTGACCAGACCGGGATCGGCGCGACCCCGGAATGGCGGGCGAACGCCGCCTCGGACTGGAACCTGCTGACTCCGGCCACCTCTCCGACGATCTTGCCGGCGGTCAACGGACCGAAGCCGGGCAGCGCGAGCAGCGTGCGGCGCGCGCAGCTAGGGCGACGGCGTGCGCTGATCCGCGTAGCGCGAGCGTCGTTGATCTTGACAGTGAGCTCGATCGATGTCAGCCGAGCTCGGCGCGAGGCGAGCTCGGCCAGGAGCCGGCGGACCGTCGGGCACCGAGTCGACGAGCGCGCAGCGTCTGGTGGTGCTTGGCCATGTCCAGCGACGCCTAGCGGGCGGCGCCCAGGCCGGGGTCGAGCTGATGAACCCGCCAGCAACAACCGGTTGATCGTCGCCGTTCGGGTCGTGACTAGGTCTTCACTACGGTCGACGAGCAGCTTCAGCTCGCGTGAGGTGTCATCGTGCGAGGCGACCGGCAGGTCGGGTTCGCGCAGCGCGGCCCGGGCGACGGCGGCCGCGTCGATCGGGTCGGACTTCCCGCGCGTCCGCGCCTGAAGGCGCTGCTCGGCCATCATCTTCGGCGGTACCCGCACCACGGCCTGGCCGTCGGTGAGCAGGTGATGCTCGAGCCGCGCCGACAGGTGGCGGCAGTCCTCAACCGCCCACCGCAGCTCGCGGCCGAACGTCGCCTGGGCCCACCTGACCGCGGCCCGATGGCCGTCGGTGGTCGCGGGGAACGTCTTGTGGCCCAGCTCGCGGGCGGCCTCGTCGACCCCGACGAACGTGTGGGTCCGCTTGTGAACATCAGCACCAACGACAACCATGAGGCTGCCTCCTTCACGACAGATGAGGGACGGTTGGGCCGGTCGGCGGACACATCTCAGTGGGGGCGGTGCCACGCTCCTATCAAGTCACGCCGGCCGGTCCTTCACACCAGTCGACGGCAAAACCGCACAACGCCAACCCGACAGGGTGACAAGCACGCAGAGAGCCAGACGACCGGTGTGAAGGACCCAACCACCGCAACAGCGGCCCCGCCACCCTGACCTGAGAGCACGCAGTAGCCGACCGTCGTGCGGAGCACGCAGTAGCCGACCGTCGTGCGGAGCACGCAGTAGCCGACCGTCGTGCGGAGCACGCAGTAGCCGACCGTCGTGCGGAGCACGCAGTAGCCGACCGTCGTGCGGAGCACGCAGTAGCCGACCGTCGTGCGGAGCACGCAGTAGCCGACCGTCGTGCGGAGCACGCAGTAGCCGACCGTCGTGCGGAGCACGCAGTAGCCGACCGTCGTGCGGAGCACGCAGTAGCCGACCGTCGTGCGGAGCACGCAGTAGCCGACCGCCAACCGGCGCGCAGCTCCGGCGAGCAGGTGAACAACGCCAGCAAGAGGGTTCATGAGAACTGGCTCAGGCCGAAACGGCCGGGTTGACTGCGACGGGCAGCGTGTGCGGCGATTTTACTGACAACTACTGGACCAAGACGAAGCACGCCGGCGGGTGGAGACCCGGATCTAGAACACGGAGATTCACTGTACAACACCGTTGCTCCCGGGTTTCGGGGAACACGTCTTAGGTAGGGAGTTTGTCCTGGTCAGAAGTCGGTAAGTCTTGGGTTTCCATTCTCAGTTGAGTTGACCGAGCGATTGAAGTCCTGCTGCGCGGCCACTTTCAGGGCTTGTTGCGCAGTCTCCGTCGCGCGGGCGCTCTGGTCTGTCGCTACTTTGATTCCGAAGAAGGCTGCCGCCAGTGCACTAAGCTAAGGCAGCGTTGATCTCAGGATCTCGTGCAGTCCCGGACTGCTCCGACTCCCTCATCCAGTTCTGCCAGTTCCAACCCGCTGGGGCGTCATCCTTGAGAATCAGCAGCGCTAACGAGTTGATGGGGAATGCCAGGGTCTCCGCTTTCGATCGCGTCCATGCCACTGCGCGATTGTGCCACTTAGGTGCGTCATGCACAGCACTGGCTCATGGGTGGCGAAGGGACACGTTCACGCAATCGCCCTCGCTAAGCGCGACGGTGGCGGCATCCCCCATTACGCGACCGCGGTCTTCTGGCTCGGTGAGCAGTCCCGCAAGCGGTCCCTCTTGTGGAGCCAGTTCGTACCGTCCTTATCGACATATCGCTCAGTTCGGCTTCCATCAGCCCATCGCCGATAGGGAACCATTCAGCGAGACGGCCAGTGCCGAGGTGGCCGGTTAGTTTCATGTGCAGCAAGCCAGACCCTTGGGCGGCGCTGTACCGCTGAACCCTCTCACGAGCCTGTTATATGACCCTTGACCGGTGGAGCCGCTGAGCGTCGAAGGTGAGGAACTGGTGGACTCCATCCGTCCACTTCTCCTCGATGGTGCCTCGACGCTTGAGAACTGGCTCGACATCGTGCTCGCCCTGCAGCTCGGTTACGGAGAGCTGGAACAGGACGCGCTCTACCGGGACGTGATCTGGCGAGTGCCCTACGAGGAGCGGGTCAAGCTGCTTGTTCGTCTGCTCACCGAGACCGAATGGATCGACTCGTACCCGTTCCTCGAGTACCTGACTCTGGTCCTGAAGATGCGCAACATCTTGGCTCACATGATTCTCGACGTCTTCGAGAGCACCGACGATACGTTGGTGTTCGTCGGGCGGCGCCGAGGGGATGAGAAGGTGCAGCAGGTACCGATGTCGGACCTCAAGGAGGCGAGAGAGTGTCTACACCACGCCAGGACGGATTTGCAGCTGGTGCGGGACCGTTTGGTGGTTGAGAGGACGACCGACTCTCCGAGTCCGGATCCAGAGTCGTTATAGTTCGGTCGCCTTGCTGTGCTCGACGGCGCAGAAACCACACTTGCCCGATGAGCCACCCTCTTTCGAGGATGGCGCCCTGGTTGCCATCGGTAGGGGGATCCTCCGACGGACGCACGCTGGTGGCTGTGATCATTCGTCCGGACTGATGACGGTCTCGAACTGAGGCGGCCACCCTGGCCGCGGCAACCAGCCCCCAGCCCCGGCTATGAGCCAGCCGTCGGAGCTATGCCGAAGAAGGATGGACAAATCTTGCACTGCCTGTCCAGGAGGCCAAACATGCATTCCCGACTCATCGACATCTAGTTGATCAAGTGGAATCAACCGGATCAGCTCGAGGCCCGGGCCGATCGGCCTCGGGCGGGATGCAACACCGAGTTCTCGATCACCGACTAAGTCCACCGTCACGCTGCGCACTGCTCGCTCGGACACCCGCCTCGTATGCACCCAGAGAGGATGCGTCGGCGCCGGCGCGGAGAGCGCCGCAGCCAGCTCGTCGCGGGTTGCGGTCACCGAAGGATCTGACATGACCGTTGGATTGTTCACCACCCCGTCCTGCACGCAGACCAGGCGAAACTCGTCGGTCATCGCTTCCCAGACCGCGTCGAAACGAGCCTGACGGATCATTGCGAGCCAGGCGAGCGCCATGCTGCCGGGCGACAAGATTCCAGACATATCAGAGTCGTCGTCCACGCCGCCATCGATACCTTCACGCGAGGCGTGCCGCAAGTGGACCGTCGTGCGGAGCACGCAGTAGCCGACCGTCAACTGAAATCACTCGCGAGGCTTTCCGGTCAGAGAGTGGCCTCAGCGCCGGGCTGCTTCCCATGCTGTGGCGAAGGCTTCGACCGACTCGAAGCGCCTGTCGGGGTCAAGTTCCAGGGCGTGCTCCAGCACCACTCGCAGAGCTTGAGGACCGCAAAACTGGTCGGCCCGCTCGGTCAGTCGGGTGCCGAAGTGCCAGGCAATCCTGGCCAGGGTGTACACCGTGGTGCGCTGGTCTATGGCTGCGCCGAGTCTGAACTCCTCAGGTGCCATGAACCGGGTCGAGCCGAACATGCGTCCCATCGTGTTTGTGCTCGGCCCGCGGTAATAGGTGTCCAGGTCGATCACGGTCAGTCGCATGGTGGCGAACTCGACGATCAGGCAGCTGTCGTACAGATCGCCGGCAACCCAGCCAGCCGAAGCAAGTGCCTGATGGAGGTCGATCAGGTCGCTGAGCACGGCGAGAAGGTTCTCTGCCGGGAGGTGCGCGAGTCGCTGGTAGGCAGTGTCGGGGTCGGCGCGGCGTGAGCTCGTGGTTCCGATGAGCTCTCCGGGCGCACGGTCGTAGACGAGCACGGGTCCCAGCGGTGACTCGATGACCTGGCGCAGCCGTGCCAAGCAGCGATGGTCACAGGATCTGGCGAGAGCCACGGCATTACGCAACAGGCGGATCCGATCGCTGTGCCTGAGATAGGGCACCGATGCACCTGGAGGCAAAGGCCCTGGCGTGCCGGCAGTCTTCACGAAGAGATCGCCCGGGTCCGTCTTGACCACCCAGGACACGTTGCCGGAGTCCTGCGAGCGGTGGTCGAAGGTGGCGAGCACACTCCCGCAGCGACTGACCAGGTCTGCCGGCGCCTGCACCGTTGCTTCGAGGTCGAGCAGATCGTTCACGATCAGCACGCTACGGCTGCGGGCGTTGCCGAGAGCGGGCATTCCGCACTTATCCGCTGACCGACCGTCGTGCGGGACGCCCGCAGTAGCCGACCGCTGACCGGCCTGGCTGCAGATCTCGCCGCCATGATCTCTGGACGGGCCGACTCGGACTTCGCCGGTGCCCGAATCGGGAGAGGATCGCTCCGTCTGCGACTCACCAGTCACCGAACGGACCTGCAGCGCCTGGGCGAGACAGGTCACGGCAGCTCTGGCCACGAGATGGACCGCGATCAGTGCACCGAGCTAGGCCTTCTCTCGATGGGACCGGTTCATAGACGGGCTAGCACGGTGATCGAAGAGGATCGTCAATCGCGGTGAGTACCAGCAGCATGACGCGGCACACCACCTGGATTAGCAGGAACGCCGGTCAGTACTCGGCCGAAGGGTAGACAGCTCAGGAAGCTTGCCGGTCATCGGCGTGCACCTTCACTTTGCGTTCGCGTGAACCCGGGATCGTCGTGCCCGTCTCGACGAAACTGGATCAGTTCACCTGGCTGGCAGTCGAGGGCGATGCAGATCGCCTCGAGCGTGGAGAAGCGGATCGCTCTTGCCTTGCCGGTTTTCAGGATCGACAGGTTGGCGACGGTGATGTCGACACGCGCGGCCAGTTCGGTCAGCGTCATGCGGCGATCGTGCAGCTTCTCGCCGAGGCGGATCAGGATCGCCACGTCATACCGTGCCTTCGAGGTCGGCACGCATCCGTGCACCGTGCGCGAAAACGCCGGCGAGCACGAACAGCAGCACGACCGCCAACCACGGCGCAACGGAGAAAGCGTCGACCCGCCCCGGCTCCCACACCAACCCGACGATCGCCGCGACGATCAGGCGCAGTCCCTCGACTGCCAGGACGCACCACGCGATCACGTTCAGGCGCCGGGCGTTGTCGAGGATGAAGGGGTCACCGACCCGTACGGTGTCGACGATGGCCAGCAGCCGCCGCAGGATCGTATGCACGATCAGTGCGCCGATCACGCTGATGGCGACAATCGCGCGGAGCCCATGCCCCACCAGCGGGTATGCGTTCACCATCTCGGAACCGAGCGGGCGCTCCGGCCAGTCTCGGATGAAGTAGCTGTAGACCAGCAATCCGGCGGTCACGACGGCGTAGAGGATGTTGACGATGATCAGGACCTGGATGATCGGCCGGGCGACCGAGAGGGCGTGGGTGCTCAGGCGGTTCATGACGCAGCTCCTGGATATCGTTAAACAATAATATGCACATTGACAATCAATATGCAATCCCGCTGAAGCGTCACGGGCCGCAGATCCGGCTATGACAAGCTCGTCATCTCGCGGGCGGGGGAGCTGCCGACGGGGGTCCGCCGACGAGTCGAGCCCTGACTTGCAAGCCGCGATGGCGAACCCGGGGACCGACGACGACTACCGGGCCACCCAGCTGGCCCTGTCTGAGGATACGGCCGGGCCCCCACGATGGTCGTGACAATCCGGCCGCGGGTCCGATTCACCCAACGAGTGCCACCAGCACAACCTGCGGTCACTCCGGCCACAACCGACAGGATCCGCGGTCATTCCGGCACGGTCAACATCTCAAGAAGCCGTCACCCCTGTGGCACGGCACCCTGTGCGCAGAACGACCCTATTGCGGGCACTCAATAGCTGAGCCGCCCCTGCCTTAGACGTTGCGCTCCGCCGGCTCTCAATTGATACTGCTAGTATTGTCATACTCATGGTATGCAAATACCATCTGTATGCGGAGGGGTGGGGGTATGGCGATGAGGTTGTCCAGGGCTGAGCGGCGACAGCAGACCCAAGTGGAGCTGGTCAGGGCGGCCGAGTCATGCTTCGTCGTCCGCGGGTTTCATGCCACATCGGTGGACGAGGTCGCCGAGCGGGCGGGCTACACGAAGGGTGCGGTCTACTCGAACTTCGCCTCCAAGGAAGATCTGTTTTTCGCTGTCTACCAGCGGCGCGTCGAGCAGGTGTTGACGGACGTGGTTCCTGGCCTGCGCGAAGCCGGCCCGGAGCGGGCACTCGACTGGTTGGCCACGGTCACGATCCAGCGCCGCGACAGCGACGATGGATGGCTGGCGGTGTTCTTTGAGTTCTGGGCGCACGTGCTGCGCCATCCCGAGCTTCGGGAACGCTTCGCGGCGATCCATGCCAGCTTCCTCGAGCCGCTGACGGATGCGGTGCGACAGCTCGCCGATGACCGCGGGCTCGCCCTGCCCAGCGATGTGACGGCCACTCAGGTGGCCTTGGCCTGGAACGCGATGGAGGTCGGGCTGGGCCTTGAGCGACTGACCCAGCCGCAGACCGTGGACATCGTGTTCGCCCGGCGCATGGGGCGGCTGCTGCTGGACGCGGCCTTTGGCGCGACCCAACTCTCCGCCGGCAGCGACGGAAGCCAGCAGGACCGGAGGATCCAATGAACAGCACCCAGGTTCGATATCACCGGCGGCGCCTGACCGACGTGGCCCAGGCAATGCGGCTGGCGCGGACGCAGGTCAGGCGGGAGCAGCAGTCACGCGACCAGCTTGCTCAACACCAACAGCGGCGCTTGGAGACCCTCATCCGCCACGCCGCCGCGCACTCGCCGTTCTACCGGAGGTGGCTCGCCGAAACCAGCGCGTTCGGCAAGCAGCCCCTCGACCTGGCGCACCTGCCGATACTCACCAGGCCCCTGCTGATGGAGCACTTCGACGAGCTGGTCTGCGACCCTCGCCTGCACCGCGACGAGCTGCTGGACTGGATCGGCCAGATGACCCGGGACCAGCTCTACCTAGACCGCTACCGGGTGCTGCTGACCAGCGGATCCTCGGGCCGGCTAGGCCTATTCGTCTACGACGCCGGCGGCTGGCGGTCGATCGCGGCCGGATTCGTGCGCACCGCTGACTGGTGCCAGCTGCGGCCCACCGTGCCCCGCCAACGGATGGCCTGGATCGCCGGCGCTCGGCCGTCTCACATCACCCGGCAGGGAGCCGCCACTATGGCGACCGGCCTGCACCGGATCCTGTCCCTGCCGGTCACCCTGCCACTTCCGAAGCTGGTCGAGGCACTCAACCAGTTCCAACCCACCTACCTGAACGTCTACCCATCGATCGCTGTGTGGCTGGCCGACGAGCAGCAGGCCGGCCGCCTGCACATCTCGCCAAGGATCCTGGCCACCGCCGCGGAGCTCCGCACCCCAGAGATGACCGAGCAACTGGTCAACGCGTTCGGGGTGCGGCCCTTCGACCTCTACGGCTGCACCGAGGGGCTCTTCGGCTCCGAATGCGAATACCACCAAGGCATCCACCTCTTCGAGGACACCACTCTCGTCGAGAACGTCGACGCCGACAGCCGACCAGTACCGGCCGGACAGCCGGGCGCCCGAATGCTGGTCACCAACCTGCACAACCTAGTCCAGCCGCTGATCCGGATAGAGGTAACCGACATGGTCACCGTCGACCCAGACCCGTGCCCCTGCGGGCGCACACTGATCCGCGCTAAAGCCATCCATGGTCGAACCGATGACGTGCTCTACCTTCCCGCCCGCGGCGGCGGTCAGGTGGCCGTCCACCCGTTGCACTTCGCCCTGCTCACCGGCGACCCGGGCGTTCATGAATTCCAAGTGCACCAGGACGGCGCCGTCATTCGCATTCTCATCGTCCCCAGATACTCAGCCGGCCCGACGGCAGCCGCCGACGACGACCTGGAGACCCGGCTCGGCCAAGCCGTTGCGCGACAACTCGCACAACTCGGCGCACGAGACCCGCAGGTCACCGTCGAGCGCCGTCACGAGCTGGCCCGATCGGCCGGCGGCAAACTCAAGCTGGTGATCGCCGACCCCGCCACAAAGTCGGTCCACACCGACAGGCCATAAGCCGGCCCACCTGGGTCGACTCGCTACCGGGATGGGCGTCGGCTCCGCGGTCGTTGACCCCGTTGGAGCCCGCCCGCCGACTCGTCAACGTCCCTCTCGCTCTAGCCTGCGAAGTCCCCGATTCCGATCCCTGGACGGGCTAGACCTGCTGTGGTGGCGCGGAGCGGCAGGTCGTTGACGGCGCGCCGCAAGACGTCGTCTATCGGCTCCACGGGAAAGTGTTGCTGCTCGGCGTTGGGCACGACGCCAACACCTCGCTGCATCTGGCCAAATGGCGGCAGCAGAACCCGCCACGTCATGTCACTGGCTCTGCGATACGGCAGCACGACGGCAGCCCCCGCTGGATCTCGTGGACCGACGTCGCCGAGGACGAGAGCGACTTCGAAAGGATCGGCGCCAACTTCGAGGCAGCAACAGCCTCGGTGCGGATCGGCCAAGTAGGCAACGCGACCGGCAAACTCATGTCCCAGCGGGCCCTGGTTGACTTCGCCGCCCGGTGGATGGCGGACAACCGTGATCGAGAGGGCTGAGTAAGAGGTTCGGCTCGGCGGTCGGTTTCGAGACTCGCCTTCGGCTGTCGCCGGCTGTTGCTCGTCACCGCCGGACTCCGCCGGCAAAGCCAGCATCGAATGGTGGCCATGCTGACGGCACCAACCGCTGAATTCTCGCCAGTAGCACAAACGTGGTCCTGAGATAAAGTCGATCTCAAGGACGAAGCTCGCGTAGGTGGCTACCGAAGCATGACTGTGATGGCCAGTTGTACGCCCCAGTTCAGGGGACGCCTACTAGCAGGGCTTAGCGTCGAGACTGTCCACCGATGCACCCAGCCTGAATGTCGGGATGATCGCAAGCCCCGGCCCGGCGTACGAAACGGGGTTGATCACGAGGTTGCGGACGACGTCCGACCTACGGAACTGCTAGGAGTCGGCGGAGGCGGGTGGTGTCGGCAGCGTGGCGCGCCGAGTCGTCGTCGTACTCGAGGCACCACAGCAGCTGGTAGATCCGTGCCCGCTGCGCCGCGTTGTCGTCGGTTTCGTTGACGTCCCGGTACACCTCCCAGAAGCCCGGACCCGTCATGTCGTCCCAGAAGGCCATGCGGGCGACGTCGGATTCGGCCGGGCCGGCCCACGCCTTGTCCCAGTCCAGCAACGCAACCAGCCGCCATCCGTCGGGGCTCATGCGGAACAAGACGTTGTCGTGATGCAGGTCGTCGTGACACAACGTAGCCGCCTGTTGCGAGGAGAACAGCGCAACGTCGCGGTTGAGCAGCTCGTGGAAAGCCGCTCGAGCGCGCGGGTCAAGGACTCGCATTTCAGCACGCTGATGAAGGGCGGACACGACGTCCTGCCCAACGGCAGGCTGACCGTGCCGGTCAAGTTCTCCGAACGCGGCGAAGCGAACCGACTGCACGCCCTTTAACGTCTCGGCCAGCGCTCGGTGTGCTTCGGCGACTTGAGCCTGACTCAATCTCGGGCGTAGCTCTCGCCATCGAATCCCGTCGATGTGCTCGGCGACGAGATAGCGCCATCGACCGCGAAACAACGAGTTCTCGGCTGCCAAGACCTCGGGCACTGGCGCCCCAGTCGAGCGGGCCAGCGCGGTGAGCGCCGCCGTCCGCTCGAAGTTCACCGGGTACTCCGTTTGGGCAGCGGCGACCTTCACGACCAACCGAACGCCAGCTGCGGTAGTGACCAGCAGCACAGCCCCGTCATCGCGGAGCTGCAGCGCCTCCACACCGCGCACCGCATCGCTGCGGCTGATGACTTCGAACACCAGCGCGCGGACGTCGTCGAGCAAGGGCGGTCGCGGTGGCATCATCGGAAACTACCGCTCCAACGAGGCCGATTCGCAGTAGCCGACCGTCTACCGGGCCCGAACCACCGACGATCGAACCGGTTCCCGGCGGGCGAGCCGGTACAGGGCGAACGGCGCGTTGCCGTGTAGCACTTCGCGGTCCTCGCTCAGGCAACGTCTGTAGATGATCTTGTCGAACGTCATACCGACCCTTTCCCTCACCCACGGTTAGACGCGGTTCCATTTCGGTGAAGGAGACGATGTCATCGTGGCCGAGCACGTCCAAGCCGTCGTCGAGCCCGCCCGTCCAATCTCGGTGGCGAACCCCTGCCCGGGCTTTGGCGGGTGTGGCCGTGATCGTCAGGCCGGCGAGGCGAAGGCCGGTTCCTTCAGATCGATGAAGTTGATCTCCACGGTGTTCGCCTGGCTCTGCTCCATCATCTCCCGCATCTCCGCCGGCATCGGCTTCTTCTCGCCATCGCGGGCTTCCGCCTCTGAGGTGAAGTACATCGCCTGGACGAACGTCCCGTCCTCCCCGAAGGCCGCCACTCCGCCGATGATGTCGGGGCGGAAATCGTCCATCGGCGCCGAGGCGAACTCGGCTGTCATCGCCCGCTCGCGCTGGACGTCCTTCACCCGCCCCTGCATGACTTGGACGAATCCGGCGTCGTCGGAGCCGCCTGGTCCCAGCACGACGACGTCGTCGTAGTCGGCGAAGGTGGCTTCCCCATCGAGGGAGGAGGCCGCGCTGGACCACCACTGGCCCTGCGCGGGACGATCACTGTTCCGCTTGGCCGCGTCAGCGGACTCGAACCGGACCAGGGCGATGAAGGCGTTGTCATCGAACACCCCCCAGGTCGTGCCGAGCCAGCCGTCGGCACCCGGACCCAGGTCCGCGACCCAGCGGTCGAGGCTCTCCTTCAGGCCGGCCAGATCGCCGACCTTCCCCTGAATGACCTGCAGAAACATCGGCCCCCCTTGAGACGTCTCGGCCAGGCGGCCGACCCGATCATCATGCTCCGGGCGGGTAGGCTCGGCAAGGTAGTCGGCGGGAACCGGCATGCCGGAGCCACTGGGCCTCGGCTCTGCGGGACAGCGTCGCGTAGGAGGACCCTTGACGAAGCTCCGTTCGATCATTGATGTCGACATGCGACGCCATCGCCTTGACCGGCGGCATCGTCAATAGGGGGATCCGCTTGAACCGATCGGTTGATGGCGGTCTTCCTTCCGCCATGCTCGATGCCCGTCTCTAGCCGCATGGTCGATCCACGGGCCGTCTGCCAGTGTCCCCATCGTGCCGGCGCCCGCCCCGGGCGGGCGGCCCGCGGCGCCGACTCGGCCGGGTCAGCGGGTGAAGGTGCCGAGCCCTGTGGTGTTGTAGTACGACAAGGTCACGGCGGTGGCGCGGCCGCCCCGGACCTCGAAGGTCGCCCCGGCCGGCCCGTTGGCGTTCTCGCCGATGGTCTGAAAGGTGAAGGTGTCACCGTCGAAGGCGGTGAGCGCGAACGTGGTCGGGGATGCCTCGGGTCCCATGCTCATGGTGAGCTTGCCGTCACTGGCCCGCACCACCAGCGGCCCGTAGTAAGTGTTGTCGTAGGTGCCGGCGTAGGTCGCGAGCGTTCTCGGTGCGGCCGGGTTGGCCGGCCGGGTGCGCCAGGGCAGTGACGGCTGAGCGTCTTGCTCCTCGACTCCGGCGAAGACGGCCTTCCAGAACGGCACCCAGGCCACCGTCGGTTGACCGTTCTGAACCGCGTCGAAGAACGCGTTGTTGATCGCCTCCGGCACGCCCTGCGGTCGGCCGTTGGTCAGCGCGACGATGCCCAGCTGCTCCCCGGGGACCAGTGCCACGTTGCTGCTCGCGCCGCTGTCGAAGGCACCCGAGTGGTTCATCCGGACCCGGCCCTGGTCGTCGGAGCTGACGTTCCAACCCAGACCGTAGAAGTTGGTCCGGACCGCCGGATTGGTGGGCTGGTTGAGGTCCGTGTGCGGCACCCGGGTGACCTGCAGGGCATCCGGGTCAATGATCTGCTGGCCCTCGAACGTCCCGTTGGCCAAGTGCAGCCGCATGAACTTTGCCATGTCGTTGACCGAGCTGCTCAGTCCACCGGCGGGCGCCTCGGCATCGGCGTCGCGGACGTTCTTCGCCTCCCACTTCTTGTCCCCGGCCGGACCGACGGGCACGCTGATCAGCGCCTTGTTGGTGCGGGCCCGGAAATCGGCGTGCCGATAGCTCGAGCTGGTCATGCCGATCTTCTCGAACAGCGTCTTGTCGGGGAGGTCCTCCCAGGTCGTCCCCGCCGCCTTGGCCGCAGCGACACCGCCCTCGGTGACGCCGAAGTTGCTGTACTCGTACTTCTCGCGGAACGGGTTGAGCGGCTGCTGGTTCAGCTTGCCGAGGATGTATTCCTGGTCCCAACCGAGGTCCTCCAGCAGGTCGCCGGCCCCGGTGTGCAGTCCGGCGCGGCGGGAGAACAGGTCCGCGAGGTCTGCGTTGGCCGTGACGTAGGGGTCCTTGAGCGCGAAGTCCGGGTTGTACGTGCGGACCGGATCGGTCCAGGTAGCCTGCTTGCGTCCGACCACCCCGGCCACGACGGTGGACGCCACCGGCTTGGTGACCGACGCGACTTGGAAGACGGTGTCGGGGTCGACCAGCTCTTGCGAGCCGGGCTTTGCGGACCCCGAAGCCCTTCGCGTAGATGACCTTGTCCTGGTAGACCACGGCCACGGCCACGGCCACGCCCGGGACGCCGGTGTCCTTCAACGCCTCGGCCGCGATCCCGTCGAGCTGGCCAACGGTCGTGATGGGCCTCGGCCCAGTCGTTCCCCACGAACAGCACCGGCCTCTTCCTCTCCCTCGACGACCACCACATGAACCGTGAGGAGAACGAAGGCGCCCTAATGGATCAGTGCTCGAGGCACGCCATCCCACCAGCCCTTAAGATCCTCACCAACCAGCGGGGACACGGTCTTGCGATAGACCTTTACAGGTCAGCGGACCGCAGTGCTCACCCGCTGGCGGTTCGAAGCACCAGACTGCCGCAGCAACCCGGTACATCCCCATTAGAGGACCGTCCAGCGAGAACGCCGGCCAACGTTGTATGAATGGCCATCGTGGACGAGCTGCAGTCACTGGCGAGGGACATCGATACCGTCTGCCGCTTGACCGGATCGTTCACCCTGCGGTCGGGCCAGATTGCCACGGAGTACTTCGACAAGTACCTCTTCGAGGCCCAGCCTGGTTTGCTTCTCCGCGTAGCCCAAGCGATGGTGCCCCTGCTACCTGTCGAGGCGGATCTCCTCGGCGGCCTCGAGCTCGGCGGTGTGCCGATCGCGACCATGGTCAGCCAGCTGACCGGCATGCCGACTCTCTTCGTCAGGAAGCAGGCCAAGACCTACGGGACTTGTCGACTAGCGGAAGGCGCTGACGTTGACGCACGCGCTGTCGTCCTCGTGGAAGATGTCATCACCACGGGCGGCGCCGTCCGGGACGCGGCGCGGGAACTTAGGAAGGTTGGCGCTCGGATCGATGTCGTCGTCTGCGCCATCGACCGAAGCCCACCAAATCAGCATCCGCTCCGAGACGCCGGCATCGAGGTGCGGTCGGTGCTCACGCGTGCGGACCTGGACCGCGCGCGGCCGGCGGTGCCTGAACCGTAGCCGGACTGTCTATCGACGATCCGAACAGATTGGCGGAGCAAGACGGTCTTGGCGCTGCTACGGTTCTTTCTGTGAACAACTCTCCCGGAGTGGGGGGCACGCGCTGACCGTCGTCAGTTGGCGTGCCTAAGTTAGTCAAACTCTGACACTGGCCGAATCGGCTGGATGGCGGTCCCCCGTGTGGTCCTGCCCCTTCGTCGGAGAGCCCTCTCAGCGTGTCCCTCGTTCTCTTGGCCTATTTGGCCTTCCTCAGCATCGCTCTGCCCGATTCCATGTTGGGTGTCGCCTGGCCGTCGATGCGTGTGTCGTTCGATCAGAGCCTTGGCGCAGCCGGGCTGATCCCTCCGTTCGGTGTGGCGGCGACCATCGCTTCGACGCTCACCACTCGGCATGTCGTTGCACGCATCCGAATAGGCCGTTTGCTTGCGGTCAGCACCGGCCTGTCTGCAGCAGGTCTCGTGATCTCGGCTGCCAGCCCTCGGCTCGAGATCTTCCTGGTTGGCGTGGTCGTACTCGGACTGTCGGGCGGCGCCATTGACGTGGCGCTGAACGCCTACGCCGCCCGCCACTTTGGCCCTCGCCGCATCAATTTCATGCACGCCTCGTACGTCGTCGGCGCCGCCGCCTCACCAGCATTGATGACCTTCGCTCTTCAAGTCGGTGCAAGTTGGCGCTGGCCCTACGCTCTCGTCGCCATCATCCAGCTACTACTCACCGGCGTTTTCGCTTTGACGGCGAGCCGTTGGAAGACCGATGGGATCAACCTGTCAGCGACTGGATCGAGGTCATCCCACCCGCGTCCGCGCCGGTTCACGGTCCCCTCGAGCATCGGCATTGCTGCCGTGGTGGTGCAAACCGGAATCGAGTCGAGCGCGGCGCTTTGGGCGTACAGCTTCCTGACGTTGAGCGCCGGCGTATCCGCAGGTGTCGCTGGGATCACGATCTCGGGCTTCTGGCTGATGATGTTCGTCAGCCGGGTTCTGCTTGGGTCATTGGCCGAGAAGATCGGCAGCTGGGCCACGATGGGTGTGGCCGCCCTTGGTCTCCTCGTCGCGGGAGGCATGGACTCTGCTCGGAACGACGTCAGCGACGGCGGCACTGGTCGGCGTGCTGCTGTTCGGTATCGCAGCAGGCCCGATGTATCCACTACTCATACTCACCGCAGCGGATCGGACCACACCGTCCGGGATCGACCGGCTCGTCGCGGCACAAGCCGCTGCCTCGGCCGTCGGAGCGGCCACCCTTCCACTGTTGTTCGGACTCGCCATGAACACCTCGCCGAGCGCGTTCGCGCCGATCATGGCGGCGGCAGCTGCGGTCGCCGCACTGCTGCAGCTCGCACTGCGCATGTGGCGATCGACCACCAATGCGTCGAGGGTCCCAGAAACAAAGCCAACGCAGCCGCAGCGAGAAGTACTCGGCCGAGACCGTGATCGTCCAGCGTGCCAACCTCAGCCTCTCGTCGGGCAAGCAGGTGTCATCTGGACGTTCATGGACAACACCCCGAAACGCCGTCTCGATTAACGACCGCTCTACGGCGATGCGGACGTTGAAACTGAACGCGGCCGCCGATGTGACCGACGGAACCAGAGCTCCACGTGCTACTGCTCGGGCAGCGCGTCCGGGTTCTGCTGCTCCCTGGCCCGGCGTGCCTGCTCTCGAATCTGGGTGCCAACCACCCGGGTGAAGATGACGCTGATAAGGAGGCCGCCAATCACGACACCCCCGGCGGTGAGTCCCATCATCATCGGCTCCTCGGGACTCTTCAGGACGACTCCGCTTAGGTAGAGGACCAGCCCCAGGGTCAAGAGCAGGAAGCCGATCCGTTTCTCTGCCAGCAGCTGGGCGTGGGTGGAGAGAGCGTCAGGCTCCCCTACTGCGGCCCCCTCTTCGCCGATGTCCTCGCGCAACTCGACGATGGACTCGGCGTTGTGGGCGTGCGAAAGGACACCCGCGCCTACCAGGTCCAACGCCACCCCGCTCACTAGGAGCATCTCGGTAACCAGAGCCACAACGCATCATCTCCCTAGCCGGTGCGAACGAACTAGGGTCGCAGTTTCTCAACTCGAACAGACCCCGGCTCGGCGTTCACTGCGTTGGAACGAAGTCGTGACCCGCCGTAGACCGTAACAGCGCCCCCCGCATGGCCAGCCACAGGGTTGGGGGCCGCGCTCACTCCTCGGCCTAGCGGCACCCGCATCGGGCACAGGCCGTCGGTGATCAGCTGACCGATGAGCGAGGCTCAGGGTGCCCTCAACGGGACCGTTGAGTGAACGCGCTTGGCCTTCATGATCGGGTGTCATCGCAGATGTGAAGCCGTGTTCTTCCAGCACGACAGCTTGCAGGAGGCGGCTCAAGCACACGCAATCGTCTCCGGCTGCCGGTCTGGTTTGGCTGGGTGCCGGGGCGGGGTTGCGGTCAGGATTTCACGGCGTCGGCGGTAGGTGGGGTGATCTCGCTCGAACGAGGTCGGATACTGCGCCGATCTAGCCCACCCCGAGTCGGTCCTCGCGCTCACCGCGGCCGGGAATCCCGGGCATGTCCTGGTGCCAGAGCTGGGCCCCGCGGACTGTCACACCACGCCGGGACCCGTACAGGACAGTCACGGTTCCGCGCGTGCTGCGATCACCGCCGCTGTGCACCAACAGATCCGCAGCGCGCCCGCGGCCGCAATCGAGGATCTGCAGACCTCCCCAACCGAAACCCTCACCGACGCGCCCGATGCCCCGCACGCCGGGCGTCCGCTGCGACACCCGTCGACCGACGCTGGAGAGACCGGCCCGGGAGCCGTACAGCATGTAGACCCGGCCCGTCCCAACTCGTCCGTGAACAACCTGATCCAACGGTGCGGCCACGGCCAAGTCGAGCCGCCCATCTCGATCAAGATCACCGACCGTGAGGCGCGCGCCGAAGCGGTTGCCGGGGTTGTCCTCGATCCGGTCACTCGCCACCGGATCGGCCGGCATCACGGTCGTCGGGGCCCAGCGCTGCAGCCCTCGGGTGACCGGACCCCTTCGGTTACCGGGCAGAATCAGGACGGCGCCGCCGCACGGGGCGTCGGAATCGCAGCTGGATCTGTCGTCGCTGCCCGCCGGGTCGCCGACAGCCACGTCGGCGAAACCGTCGCGGTCGAAGTCGGCCACGGCGAGCGCAGACCCGAGCTCGTTCGTCACCACCGCGCCACGCTGACGGACACCGGGTGTGCGCCGGCCGATGAAGCTTCGACCACCCAGCCGCAAACCGGAGCCGGATCCGGGAATGAAGTGGAAGCCTCCGACCGCTACCAGGCCAGCCCACTCGTCGACGACGTCGCCGGTGCCCACCACCAGGTCGTCGAACCCGTCCCCGGTCACGTCGCCGGCTGCCAGTCCGCGACCGACCGAATGCTCGGCTGCGTCAAAGCCCGGTGGCTGTTTGCCGAACTCAAGCGCCGGGGCGGAAGAGAAGCCGTTTGCGGATCCGCGAAACACCAGCACCCGCGGACCGTCTGTCGACTCGCCGACGTCGTAATCCCTCGTGCTCACGGCGATGTCGCTGAGTCGGTCGCCGTCAAAGTCACCGAGGACGACCGCATCCAGGTAGGTGTTCTCGCTGCCGCGGATCGGCGGCGTGAGGAGCTGGCTGCGGCCAGTCAACCCGCTCGGGCTGCCGAACAGTACGACGATTCGCTGTGTCGTGAGCACGATCAGCTCGGCGAAACCGTCCCGGTCGACGTCGGCCGATGCCAAAGCACGACCGAACTCCTCGTAGGGGACCGGGTCCCCCGCCACGCCGCTGCTGGCCAGGGATAGCAACTGAGCACCCTTCGACGTCAATCCTTCCGAAGACCCGTAGATCACCTGAACGGCACCCGCTCCTTCGACCGAGCGGAGCGACTCGCCCGGGACACCGGTGGCCAGGTCGGCGTAGCCGTCACCGTTGAAGTCGAACGGGCCCGCCCCCATCGCCTCAGCCTCGCTCGGCCCTGCCGACACCGTCACAGCCGCCAGGGCGGTCACCAAGGCCCAACACAGCGTCCGGCACATGATCATGAGAGTTCCCCTCCAGGTCGCCCGCCGTCGAAACATTGTCGGCCGTCAACAACATCTCGGGCCAGCCGACACGAAAGTGCGTAGAACTGCGTACCCGGCACCGACTTCGATTCGATGGCCGTCGACCTTGACCGATACTTTCTGGCCAGACCGATCAGGCACAGAGGCCGTACGCGTCCAAGTCGTGCTGAATCACCCAAGAAGCCAGCCATGCCGATCACAGTTCGCGGCGGTAGCGAACGCACCAGATAGCCACCGTCGTGAGGAGCACGCAGTAGCCGACCGTCTTGCGGAGCACGCAGTAGCCGACCGCCGTGCGGAGCACGCAGTAGCCGACCCATTTGCGGGCACCGGTTGCTGGGAGTCGATGCCCGATGACAACGCTCAAGGTGCCCTTAGCGAGCAGGTCGCCCGTGAAGACGCAGCAATCGAGCAGCGGCAAAGAGCCGACCCCGACCGAGGCTTGCCCGGACTGCAGCGGCTACCCGTTGCGGCGGTCGCCGCTGATCAGTTGATCGCGACGTGCACCGAGTCGAAGCTTTTGCACGGCGACTTCATCACCAAGAACCTCGTCAGTGATGCGACCAGCGCGGCCGGGTGGGTAGCACTCGATCCACTACCGATGAGCGGAGATCCCGCCGCCGAAGTCGGGGCCTTCGTCGCCTACCACCCGACCGAGCTGATCCTGCCGATTACCAAAGCGCTCGCTCAGGCACTCAGGCTCGACCCGCGTCGGGCCCTGCGGTGGGCCGCCATCTGGACAGTTCACCAAGCTGCGCAGGCATGGCGAGACGACCAGAGCCAGCTGGAGCAGCTCGTCACTTTAACGACGCTCAACGAGCTCCTGTCCGCATAGCTGTGCCGAAAGCGGACCGCTATGCGCAGACGCAGAAGAGGTTGCCGTCCGGATCGGCTAGGACCACGTGCGTAGCGTCGTCAGAGTAGGTCCAGTCGACGCGCCTAGCCCCCAGAGCCAGCAGACGCTCAACTTCTGACTCCACGGTGTCACCATCGTTCACCCAGAGGTCGACGTGAACTCTGTCAGCCTCATCGAGGTGCAGATGTGCGGCTCCGTGATCGTGACCGGTAGTTGACGGCGGCGTCCACTCCGACGGAGCCAAGAACTCCGGCTGTCCGGGCTTGGAGACGTAGCCAAGGGCGCCGTTCCAAAAATCAGCTGCATGGGCGGTGTCGGAGCTTCTGAGCACGATCGATCCGATGAACGAGCCCATCGTCATACCTTTCCTTCGGCGGCATTGACTCTCAGCATCATCCAGCGGCCGTCCCGGCGCCAGAGGAAGGACCATCGCACCCTGTCCGCAAGGCGTCGGTGATGCGGGACGGGAAGCGGCCCGAGGTGGACGCTCAACGGTGCCGGAGTTGGCACCGGCCATCGGTGCTACCAACATCACCGATCACACGTCTTCAAGCTTGCGTGACCAGAGAGCATCGGTGGCGTACTGGTCTGACACGAAGTACTGCAGCGCAGCCACATGGCCGTCTCGAGCGGTAACCAGTGTGATCGCCGCGAACAGCACCTCCTCGCCGTCGCCGCGGGCGATGACGTTGCGTTGAACGGCTGCCGCATAGTTGCCGCCCTCGAGCAAGCCGACCAGTTCCGCCGGACGATCACCAGCGGTCACGCTTCTCATGAGTTGGAAGCGTTCGATGACGGCTTCCGGACCAGCCAATCGACCAGCCAAAGGACTTCGGCCGGGAATCTCCCAGACGACATCGTCGTGCGCCAGCGACCGGAGCGCGGCCAGTCACCTATGCCACCGCCTGCAGTCCCTGACGTAGCAACTCACCGGCAGATCCCCGCCGGCGGCTGGCTCTTGTCATCGGTCGACACGATCACGACCCTAGACAGAAACGGAGCCGCATGACGTATGCCATACCGCCGACGGCAACTCGTGTCGTAAGCCGACCGTTGAGCGAGACGATCGATCGCGACGTTCCCTAAGCTGATATGTGACGGCTGTTTGTCAAGTGGGCATGGGTGGGCCGGCCTCCCAGCTGGGTGCGGGGAGACCGGCCCGTTTCTTTCCTTGCTGCGTCTTTGTCTTTGGTCGGCGTGTTGTGGCGACGCACGGTCAGACTGATATGCGCGGATTGGTTACCGCAGGACGGGCTGTTCGGCTGGAACGCAACCGCTGGTCTAAAGGGCGAACGTGGCACCGCGATCGTGATCGATCATGAAGATGATCATGAACTCGGGTTGTTCATAGCTTAGACGCGGGTCGTTCCTCGCGCGGCGACCTCAGACGGTGACGGGCAAGGAAAACTTGGCTGGCTAGGTGTCGAGCATTGCCAACGACCAGGCCCAGCCGGCGAGTTCACGGGCGATCGCGACGTTGGCGATGACCGGCTTCTTCTTCCGGGCGTTGAACCTCTGCCAACGCTGGTGCAGCCGGCGGTTGCCGTCGTGGCCGCGGAGCCTTGCCGCGGCGGGCGCCTGCTCCCAGCGGTCCCGCATCGTCTTCCCCGGCACCCGGTAGGGCTTGGCGTGCTGCCACGCCGCTTCGACCAGAAGTCGCCGGGCGTGGGTGTTGCCGGCCTTGGTGATCGAGCCCTGGGACCGGGACTGCCCGGAGGAGTTCTCGGTGGGCACCAAGCCGACGAACGCGCCGATGGTGGCGCCGCTGAACCGAGTCCAGTCGCCGATCTCAACCGCCAGCCCGAAGCCGGTCAACGTGGAGATGCCGCGTAGACAGCCCAGCCGCCGCACGATCGGGGTGTAGCTGGAGTCATCGGCCATCGCCACGATCGCCCGGTCCAGCCGGTCCCGTCGGTCCAGCGTCATGATCATGGTCTCGTAGGAGGACTCATACGCCAGCTGCCGGCAGGGCTGGTCGAACCGCTGAGCCCGCAGCCAGCTGTCGTGGACCTTGGTCCAAGCGTCGCCGCCGGAGTAGACGATCCCGTTGCGCAGCAGCATCTTCGACAGCCGATGCCGTGCCCGCATCAGATCGCCCCGGACATCCTCCCGGGCGCGCACCAGGTCCCGAGCCGCCTCCTGCCCCACACTCGGCACCACCACCTCGACGAACTGATCAACCAGCAGCAGCCGAGCCAACAATTCAGCGTCCCGGGTGTCGGTCTTCACCCGATCCCCGTGCGGCCGCTGCAACTTCGACGGCGCCCCCACCGAGCACCGCACCCCCCGCTCGGTCAGGTGCCGGTACAAGCCGTAGCCGGTCGGGCCGGCCTCGTAGCCGACGTGCACCGGCCCGGGCAGACCCGACACCCAGCAATGAATGTCGGCCGGATCAGGGGTCAGCTTGCGCTGCCACACCTCCCCGGTCAACCCGTCCAACGCATGCCCGGTCACCGACCTGGCGTGCACATCCAACCCGACGAACGTACGCTCATTCCTCACTGAGGCCTCCCGCAACTTGTGGCTCTACCGGACAAGCCGAAAGCCTGCCCGGCAACCCACGACCACTTGCGAGCGAGGCCTCAGCCTGCTCATACCGTC
>CAWAAK010000031.1:0-58548 GCA_963780005.1 uncultured Actinomycetota bacterium
ACGCCGCGACGAAATACTTCGACTCACCGGCGGCTCGGGTCGCGCGGACCGGTCATTGCCAGGTCCGTGGGGCCGGATCGCTGCCGGGTGTTGCTCCAGGCCAGCCAAGCGATGACGAAGAAGAGCCAGAACCCCGACTGCGGCGTGATGAGCACACCCCAGAGACCGGTACCGGCGGCGGCGACGGCGTACCCGGCCGGCGTGCCGGTCCCCCAACGCTCGGCTCGGAGGACCATCGCACCCACCAGTCCGAGGAACAGGCCGCACGTGACGTACCAGAAGCTGGCCGCCCGGACCGTGGTCAGCGCCGGGTCGGCGTCCAGGACCCACAGGACGCCGCCGTCGACGATGCTGCGGACCGACTCGGGGTAGAAAAGCGGCGTCGTCGCGAGGTGCACGATCGCGAGCAGGACGGTCCAGAATCCCGCACATCGGCTGAGTGCCACATTGATACCGTACTGTATGGTATGTCGATCGGCAAGTATCAGCCGCACTTTCACCCTGACCGAATACCGCCGCGTCGCTCCCTGTCGACCGATTCGCGGCTACGTGCGTGTCATCCCTGTCGGCAGTCGCGACAGGTGCCGTGCACAACGAGGCGCTCGAGGTCGGCGTCGAATCCGTAGAGGCGGATCAGGCGTGAGGGCCAGCGCGCCGAAGTCGTCGGGTTGGGCGTCTGTGACCTGTCCGCAGTGGCTGCAGGCCAGATGAACATGCGCCGGGATCGCCTTGGAATGATAGACCGTGCTGCGGTCGGCGAGGTCGACGTGCTGGATGACGCCGAGCTCCTCCAGGAGGGCCAGGCTGCGATAGATCGTGGACAGGTTCAGGTTGGGAGCATGGTCGGCAAGGCTCCGTTGGATATCGTCCGCCGTCGCGTGCCCGAGCTGCTCGACGGCGTGCAGGACCACCTCGCGCTGCGGCGTGAGGCGGTTACCTTGCTCCCGCAGCACCGTCTTCCAGCTTCGGCTTGATTCCGGAGTGGTCATGCGGACCTCCCATCACGTCCTGCCCTCGAGGACTGCCTTCGGTGCTCTCCGGGACGACTCGGCAGGATCACCCGACGCAGCCGGTTGAGCACTGGGTCAACGCTACTCACGGGCTCCTGGTTGACTTAGGCTGACTTGTTGCAAGAGGTTCGCAATAGCTGCCATCCGAAGCGGCTTGGTGATCCGAACAGCTAGGGACGGCAACCGAGATCCCACGCTCGGACGGAGGCGGACATGCACGTACCTGACGGGTTCCTCAACGTACCCACCTCGATGGCGACCGGGTTGATCGCCGCGGTCGGAGTGGGTCTGGCCCTGCGCGGGGCCCGCAAGGAGCTCGACGAGCGCACCGCCCCGCTGGCCGGGGTGGTCGCGGCGTTCGTGTTCGCGACGCAGATGATCAACTTCCCGGTCGGCGCCGGCACCAGTGGGCACCTCCTCGGCGGGGCGCTGGCGGCTGCCCTGGTCGGCCCGTGGACCGGCGTACTGGTGATCACCGTCGTGCTGTTCGTCCAAGCACTGCTCTTCGCCGACGGCGGTCTCACGGCCCTCGGCACCAACATCACGCTTGATGGGACTGGTCGGTGTCGGTGTCGCCTGGCTGGTCATCGTGGCGGTCCGCCGCTTGCTGCCCAAGCGCATGGCCTCGGTGCCGATTGCGGCCGCCATCGGCGCGCTGGTCTCCGTGCCCGCCGCCGCCACCGCGTTCACGATCCTGTTCGCCATCGGCGGTGTGGCCGAGATCCCCGTCGGCGCGGTGATCACCGCGATGGTCGGGTGGCACAGCTCTGATCGGCATCGGCGAGGCGGTCATCACCGGGCTGGTGGTCAGTGCGGTCGTGGCCACCCGGCCCGATCTGGTGTTCGCCGCCCGCCCGGTCCTGCAGACCACCCGACTGGAGATCCGCGAGACGGGAGTGACGGCATGACTGAGCAGCCAACCCACATCCCGACGCCGACGCCGACCGCGACAATGTCGAGGCAGAACGGGACGCGGCGATTCTTCATCGTCTTCGCGCGCGGTCGCCCTGGTCATCGCGGGCGTGGCTGAGTTTCTACGCGTCCGGGCATCCCGACGGGCTGGAGTTCGTCGCCGAGACCACCGGGTTCCTCGATACCGCCGAGGACTCCGCCGCCGCCGGCAGCCCGCTGGCCGACTACGCCGTGTCGGGCGTCGAGGATGCCCGGCTGTCCGGTGGCCTGGCGGGCATCATCGGCGTGCTCGTGACGCTGCTGCTGGCCGGTGGCCTGGCCTGGGTGCTGTCGACGGCGGCGGACAGGACGACGCTCGGCCGAGGTCTGAGCCATGGGCGGCGGACGCGGTCACGGACACGCGCTGTACTACGCCGCGGACTCACCTGTCCACCGGCTCGCCGGTCACCTCAAGATCATCGCGCTGCTGGGGTTCATGATCATCGTGGTCGCCACCCCGGGCCACTGGTACGCCGCGTTCGCCGGCTACCTCGGGTGTTCTGCTGGTCGTGGTGGCCGTCTCCCGGGTGCCCCCGACGTATCTGCTCGCGCGGATGGTCGTAGAGGTTCCGTTCGTCGTCTTCGCCGTGCTGCTTCCCTTCGTGGCCCTCGGCCCGCGGACGGAGTTCCTCGGACTGACCGTCAGCGCCTCGGGTCTGCTCGCCGCGTGGACGCTGCTGGCCAAGGCCACCCTGGGCGTGATCGGCGGCCTCACGCTCGCCGCGACCACCGAACCGCCGGAGATCGTGCGGGGGCTCGAGCGACTGCGGCTGCCGCCGACCATGGTGGAGATCATGAGCTTCATGGTGCGCTACCTCGAGGTGGTCGGCGACGACCTGCGCCGACAGCAGATCGCGCTGGCCTCGCGCGGGTTCTCCGCCCGCGACCCGCGGCAATGGCCGGTCCTGGCGCGCTCCGCCGGCGCGCTGTTCATCCGCAGCTACGAGCGCGGCGAACGGGTCCATCTGGCCATGCTGTCCCGCGGCTACACCGGCCGGATGCCCTAATGTCCGGCTCGCGCACGCTCCGCGGGGAGCTTCGCTCATGACGACGCCCGTCCTCGACGTCCGGGGTCTGGCCTACGCGTACCCCGACGGCCACCAGGCCCTCTTCGGGGTCGAGCCTGCACGTGCACGCCGGCGAGCGGGTGGCCCTGCTCGGCCCCAACGGCGCCGGCAAGACGACGCTGGTCCTGCACCTCAACGGGATCCTCCGCGCCGGCTCGGGCACCGTCGAGGTCTCCGGACTTGCGGTCGAGAAGGCCAACCTGGCCGAGATCCGCCGCCGCGTCGGGATCGTCTTCCAGGACCCCGACGACCAGCTGTTCATGCCCCGGGTGCGCGAGGACGTGGCCTTCGGGCCGGCCAATCTCGGCCTGCGCGGCGATGCGCTCGACGATCGAGTCATGGCGGCCCTGGAGATGGTCGGCATGGCGGAGTACGCCGACCGGCCACCCCACCACCTCAGCTTCGGCCAGCGCCGCCGGGTCGCTGTCGCGACGGTGCTGGCGATGGAGCCCGAGATCCTCGTCCTGGACGAGCCGTCCTCCAACCTCGACCCGGCATCCCGGCGCGAATTCGCCGACATCCTCCGCTCGCTCGAGGTCACCGTGCTGATGGTCACCCACGACCTGCCCTACGCCCTGGAGCTGTGCGAACGGTCCGTGGTCCTCTCCGACGGCGTCGTCGTCGCCGACGGACCGACGTTCGACGTGCTCACCGACGACGCCTCCATGAAGGCGCATCGGCTCGAGCTGCCCTTCGGCTTCGACCCCCGAGCAACCCGCGCCGCCGACTGACCGGCTCGACGTCGTAGGACACTACGGTTCGGTGGGAGGGAGGACGACATGTCCGTGATCCGCATCGGCCTTCTCGGTGCCGCGCGCATCGCACCCTTTGCGGTGATCAACCCGGCTCGCCGGCACCCTGACGTCGAGGTGACTGCGGTCGCTGCTCGAGAGCTCTCCAGGGCCCAGCGCTTCGCGGCCCGGCACGCGATCCCGCGGGCGTACGGCTCGTACGCCGACCTCCTGACCGACCCCGCGATCGACGCGGTCTACATCGGGCTGCCGAACGCGCTGCACGGACGGTGGATCGCCGCTGCCGTGGCCGCCGGCAAACACGTGCTCTGCGAGAAGCCGTTGACCGCCAACGCCGACGAGGCCGGCTCGGTGGCTGAACTCGTGGCGGCTCGCCCGGACCTGGTGGTCATGGAGGCGTTCCACTACCGCTACCACCCGCTGATGGAGCGCCTGCTCAAGATCATCGAGTCGGGTGAACTCGGGCGGATCGAGCGCCTGGCCGCCTCCTTCTGCTTCCCGGTGCCCCCACCGGGGAACATTCGGTGGAGCTACGAGCTCGCCGGCGGCGCCCTGATGGACGCCGGTGTCTATCCCATCCATCTCCTGCGAACGCTGACCGGCGCCGAGCCCGAGGTGGTCGCGGCGGAGGCCCGAACGCGGCGGCCCGAGGTCGACCGGCTGTTCAGGGCGGACTTGATGTTCCCCGGCGGGACACCGGCGCAAATCACGACTTCGCTCTGGTCACGGCGGATCTTCAGCGCCGGAGTCGAGGTCGTCGGCTCCGCGGCGACCATGAACGTGATCAACCCGTTCCTCCCCCACGTCTGGCACCGTCTCGCCATCCGTGCCGACGAGCGGCAGCGCACCGAGTACGTTCCCCGCCGACCCTCGACCTACGCCCACCAGCTGTACGCCTTCGCCGACGCGGTGCTGCGCGGAGTACCGGTGATCACGGGCGTGCCCGATGCGGTCGCCACCATGCGGGTGATCGACGCCTGCTACGCCGCGGCCGGCCTGGCGCGTCGCGAACCGCGCTGAGGAGGGAGACTCTTTCTCGTGCCGCTGCGTCGACTGCTGATCTTCGTGTGCGCGGTCGTCCTGCTCGACACCGCGTTCTACGCCGTGGTGGCGCCGCTGCTGCCGCAGCTCAGCGCCGAGCTGGGTCTCAGCAAGGCTCAAGCCGGCGTGCTGACCGGGGCGTACGCGGCGGGGACGCTCGCGGGCGCCCTCCCGATGGGGCTGCTGGCCAGCAGGATCGGACCGCGGCGGGTGTTGTTGCTCGGCCTGGGCCTGCTGGCCGTGACCTCGGTCATCTTCGGACTCGTCCGCCAGATCGTCGTCCTCGACCTTGCTCGCTTCGCCCAAGGGATAGGTGGGGCGTGCTCCTGGGCCGGAGCCATGGCCTGGCTGTTGCAGGTCGCGCCGGCCAGCCGCCGGGGCGAGCTGATCGGCACCGCGGTGGGGTCGGCGATCGCCGGGGCCTTGCTCGGGCCGGTGCTGGGTGGGGTGGCCAGCGCGGCCGGGCAGGCGGTCACGTTCAGCTGCGTCGCCGCTCTCGCCGTCGGGCTCGGACTGTTCGCCCTACGCGCTGCCTCCCCGCCGCGTGGAGAGGTACAGACCCTGGGTGATGTCCGGCACGCTCTGGCCTCCCCACCGGTTCGGCTCGCCGCCTGGTTGGTCGTGCTGCCCGCCCTGAGCGCGTCGGCGCTCAGCGTGCTCGTGCCGTTGCGGTTGGCGGAACTGGGGCTGGCCCAATTGATCATCGCCGGTACCTTCCTCGTCGCCGCGGGTGGTGAGGCGCTCGTCAGTCCGGTGGTCGGTAGGCTGTCGGACCGCCGCGGTCGACTGCTTCCGGTGGCGATCGGACTGGTGGGCGCCGCCGTGCTGCTCGCAGCGCTCCCCTGGCCCGTCGTCGGATGGATGGTCGCGGCCGGGTTCGTGCTGACCACAATGGCGTTGGGCACATTCTGGGCGCCCGCGATGGCCATGCTGTCCGACTACGCCGAGGCGAGCGGTCTCCAGCAGGGACCAGCGTTGGGTCTGGTCAACCTCGCCTGGGCCGCCGGCGCCACCGTTGGTGCCATCGCGGGCGGGTTCATCGCCTCCCGGACATCGGACGCCGTGCCGCTGTTGTTGCTCAGCGGACTCTGCGTGCTGACCCTCGTGGTGTTGAGAAGGTCCTCGATCGGATCAGTCGGCCCCGGTCGCCCCGGCGTAGCCGTCGAAGGGTCGAAGCGGTAGACAGGCGCGTGTCGGACTACAGCTGGCCCTAGACAGATCGGAGCCCCGATTCATGCGCGGTGTATTCCTGCCCGGTGATTCGACCACCGTCATCCGCGGGCTGCCCGACCCGGAGCCCGGCGCCGGGCAGGTCCTGCTCGGGATGCGGGCCTCGACGATCTGCGGCTCCGACATCCGGGCCATCTACCGCGAACACGCTCAGGGCGACCCGGCGGAGATGTACCAGGGCGTGGTGGCCGGGCACGAACCGGCCGGCGAGGTCGTCGCCGTCGGCCCGAACACCCGACGGCTGACGGTGGGCGACCGGGTGTGCGTCTACCACATCAGCGGCTGCGGCCAGTGCGACGACTGCGTTCGTGGCTACCAGATCAGCTGCTCCTCACCGCTTCGGGCCGCGTACGGCTGGCAGCGCGACGGTGGCCACGCCGATCTGATCCTGGCCGACGAACGCGACTGCGTGCTGCTGCCCGACTTCGTCACCTTCCTCGACGGCGCTTGCGTGGCGTGCGGGTTCGGTACGGCCTACGAGGGACTGCTGCGGGCGCAGGTCAGCGGCCGCGACGCCCTGGCCGTGGTCGGTCTCGGACCGGTCGGTCTGGCCGCCGGGCTGCTCGGCGGCAAGCTCGGCGCCGTGCCCCGGGTGGGGGTCGACCCGAGCCCCGAGCGGCGTGAGCTGGCCGTCCGGCTCGGCGCCGTCGACGCCGCCTTCGCCCCCGACGAGGTCGACGCGGCCCGCGCCGCGGTCGATGGTGGTGCCCACGTCGCGATCGACTGCTCGGGCAGCGAACCCGGCCGCGGCACCGCCATCGCCCTCACCCGCGAGCGCGGCCGGGTCGTCCTCGTCGGCGAGGGCAACGCCCTGTCCGTGCCCGAGGTGAGCCCGACCCTGATCCACCCCTCGATCACCATCCTGGGATCCTGGGTCACCAGCCTGGAGCATATGCGCGAGCTGGTCTCGCGCCTGCCGGCCTGGAACCTGCACCCCGAAGTGATCGTCTCCGACACCTTCCCGATCGCCGAGGCCGACGCGGCCTACCAACTCGCCGACACCGGCCGTTCCGGCAAGATCGCCCTCGTTCCCTGACCGCTACGTACGACGACCCTGCTCGGCACGGTCGTCCGCGGTCACCCTGTCGTCGACGGCCGGGCGGACCCGCTCCGGACCGCCATCAAGCGGTGCGGAGCGGTGGAAGCGCCGGAGAAGGGCATGGGATTCTCGGGATGTGATGTAATCCCGCAGACTGCGGGCCTGCTTGGTGGCGGCGATCTCGGTGACGGGCCAGAGCGCGATGGCGGTCAGGAGGAACAGCACCAGCGTGGCGGCGAAGAACGCCCGGTCTCGCGGATCCGGTAGCCCCGCCGGCGGCACCAAGATCAACCCCACGATGGTGACGTAGGCGATGACCAACGGCAGCATCGTGATGCTCAGCCAGATCAACAATGGGCCCTGTCGCCAGGGCACGCGCAGCGCGCCGGCCAGGCCGAGCGCGGTGCAGTGCAGCAGGATCGATACGGCGGCGATGGCGGCGTTGATGATCACGGCGTCCGCCGTCACCGGCTCCCGGGCGAGGGCGGCGCTGAGGCCCAGCCAGACGCAGACGAGGCCACCGAGAAGGATCAGGCGGCGCTTCAGCGACCGGTAGGGCCCATCGAGGCTGTTGGCTGCGCGGCTCTTCTGGCTGTCGTCGTAGGCGCTGATCGCCGCGTCCAGGGCGAGCAGGCTGCGTTGGGCGATCTCCTCGCGCTGGGAGATCACGAAGTTGCAGCTGAGCATGATCAACGTGGCGAGGGCGATGAACTCGACCGCGTTGAAGACGGTACGGTCACCGTCGAGGACCTGGATGATGGTGGCGGTCAGCAGCAGCCAGCAGGCCATCGCGATGACCAGCGCCACGAGGCGTAGGACGCTCTTGGTGCGCAGGATCGTCGAGGTTCGCTCGAAATCCTCTTCCGAGGCTTCCTTGGATCCTGGGTCAGGCAACTCGGCGCGTGCGTTGTAGAAGATGATGGCCACGGCGATGGCCGCCAGCGCTCCCACCGTCTCCATCGGGTCCTGGCTCGGCGGAAACACGCGGGCGAGCCGGGTCAGCGCGGGCCAGAGGGCGGCACGGAAACCGCCGGGTGGGTCGGCGGCGTCGACCATCGCCGACACTCCGAACACCAGGAAGGCAGGGACGGCCGACAGGCCGACCGTCATCACCAACGCACGTTGGCCCGCCGTGACCCGTCGGCGGAGCTTGCCCGGGGCACTGTCCAGGCTGGACCGGGTCACCGCAGACCTGCTGCCACCACCGCCGCCAAGAGCAGGGCCCCCGGAAGGATCGCGCACTTCTGAATGTCGCTGAACTTCATGCCAGGGCCTCCAGCTCGGAGTCCGAAGGGCCGATGTCGACCCGTTCTCACGCTCGCAAGCCTGAGACCGGAGCGCCAACAGGTAGACCACCCAACCCGAGGGGCGGGTTTCTCCCCTTCGGACCCCTGCGACGAGTTGGGGAGCGGCGTTCATTCGGGCCCAGAAGAGCTAGGTGGCCGTCCAACCGCCGTCGACGGTCAAGGTCTGGCCGGTGAGGTAGCTGGACGCGGCCGAGGCGAGGAACAGCAGCGGTCCGTCGATCTCCGCCAGCTCGGGGATCCGACCCAACAGGCTGAACCGCTCGATCCGGGCTCGCTGCTCCGGGTCGGTCAACCCGCCGGTGAGCTCGGTGGGGAAGAAGCCGGGAGCGAGTCCGTTCACCCGTACGCCGTGCTCGCCCCACTGCGCGGCCAGGTGCCGGGTGAACTGGACCAGGGCACCCTTGGACGCGTTGTAGCCCGCCATCGGCGCCCGCGAGCCCACCAGGCCGAAGATCGAGGCCACGTTGATCACCGACGACCCTCGATTCCGGAACAGCAGCGGAGCCGCGAGCCGACACAGGTCGATCGCCGCCACCAGGTTCAGGTCGATCACGCCGGTGACATCGGCGAGCGACTGCTCCTGCAGCGGACCGGCGTCAGAGATCCCCGCGTTGTTGACCAACACGTCGAGTCGGTCGTAGTGGCCGGCGATGCGGGCGATCACGGCCGACCGGATGGCCGCGTCGCGGAGGTCGCCGGGCACCACGGTCACCCGGGATCCGAGGTCATCGGCGAGCCGCTGCAGCCGGTCCTCGCGACGGGCGGTCAGCACCACCTCGGCTCCGGCGGCATGGAGGACCGCGGCGAAGCGAGCGCCCAACCCGGAAGACGCGCCGGTGACCAGCGCCACCCGCCCGTCGAGGCGAAAGAGTTCAGCGCTAGCGGGAGTCACCCTCATCGGCTGGCGCCTCTGTGGGACGGGCTCAGCACCCACCGTTCGTAGTCGCTGGTGGTCACGTTGCTGCCACAGATGATCGTGGCTATCCGCCGGCCGGCGAAGCGTTCACGGTTCTCCAGCACGGCCGCGATCCCGAGAGCCGCCGAGGGCTCGACGACGAGTCCGGCGTGCCGGTAGAGCAATCGCATGCCGGCCACGATGGCCTCCTCCCGCACCAGCACGGCGTCGTCGACCACGACGAGAAGATCGTCGAGCACCTCGGGGATGGGGCAGCGGCCGGCCACCCCGTCGGCGATGGTGTCGATGGTGTCGGTCTCCACGACTGAGCCACGGCGCCACGACAGGACCATGGCCGGTGCCCCGGTGGGCTGGACGGCGACCACCTCGACGTGCGGCGCGAGGCATTTCGCGACCAGGCCCACGCCGGTGGCCAGTGCACCGCCACCGAGCGCGATCACGAGCGTGTCGAACGGCGGTGCAAGCTCCAGTAGTTCGAGGCCGATCGTTCCGGCTCCCGCGCAGGTGCCGAGGTCCAAGCTGTCCTCGACCAGCTGAGACCCCGTGTCCTCCGCGATCGTACGGGCGAGCAGCCGCGCGTCCTCGATGTCGTCGCCCGCCAACCGCACGGTCGCTCCCCACGAGCGGATGCGTTCGATCTTGAACGGATTCGCGGTTCGCGCCGCGACCACCGTCACTCCGATGCCGCGCCGCGCACCGCTGTAGGCCAGGGCCTGCCCAAGATTGCCGGCGCTCGCACAGACGGCGGTGGGCGCCTCCCCCCGCTCCGCGATCCGGGACAGCGCCGTCTCGGTGCCCCGGCCCTTGAAGCTGCGCACCGGATTCAGCGTCTCGACCTTGAGGGTGACCGAGCAGCCCAGGACCTCACCGAGAGGTGCGCACGCGTACTGCGGGGAGTTCAAGAACACCGGGTCGATGACGGTCCGCGCCCGGCGGACGCGGTCGAGATCAAGTCGGACCATGGCCGCCGATCGTATCGGCGGCGAGGACTGCCTCGATGGCGAGCCGGACGGGTCCCGCCGGACGCAGCGTGATGCCGAAAGTGTCCACCCCGGCGGGTTCCGGGTGACTGCGGAGGCGGCACCCCTGCACCACCGCGGCCACGGTGAGCACTGCCTCGTACAGGGCGAATTGGGTGCCGATACAGGCGCGCGGACCACCCCCGAACGGGAAGTACGCATACGGGTGACGGTCCGCGTCGAGAGTGGGATCGAAGCGGGCGGGCAGATAGCGCTCCGGTTCGGGCCAGTATTCGGGGTGCCGGTGGGTGGCCCACTGCGAGACGGTGACCCAGGCGCCGGTGGGGATCCGGTAGCCGCCGATCTCGTCCTCGGTCTCCAGTCGGCGACCGACGGCGTAAGCCGGCGGGTACAGGCGCATCGCCTCCTTGACGGCCATCGTGGTCCGTACCAGATGCGGCAGGTCGGCCGCTCCCGGCGGGCGGCCGGCCAGCACCTGATCGACCTCGTGGCGGACCGCCGCCTGTTCCTCGTCATGCCGGCCGAGCTGGTCGAGGGTGAACGCCAGAGCGGTCGAGGTGGTCTCGTGCCCGGCCAACAAGAAGATCAGGGCCTGATCGCGCACCTCCTGGATGTTCATGCTCGCGCCGGTGTCGGGATCCCTGGCCTGCAGGAGTCGGGTGATCAGGTCGTCGCCCGTCCGGCCGTTCCTCAGTTCGCGCTCCCGCTGCTCGATGAACCGATCAACCACTCCGTACAGGGCGGCTCGGGCGGCCGCGGCCTCCCGGTTGGCTCGGGTCGGCCAGGATGCCGGGGTGTTCACCGGCGACATCGCGCGCCGGAACACGTAGCCGTTCAGGACCGGGAAAGCCCGGTCGAGGACCTCGCCGGCGGCCTCGACCTCGTCGCCGAAGACGGTGCGGCCCAGCACGCGCAGACTCAGCCGGACGCTCTCGGCGTTGGCGTCGACCGAATCCTGCCCCGCCCACCGCGCGGCCAGCGCGCCTGCCTCCTCGGCCATCAGGTCGATGTAGCCGCCGATCGCCTTCCGGGTGAACAGCGGCTGGATCAGGCGGCGGTGCCGTTGCCAGAGTTCGCCCTCGCTGGTGAGCAGCCCCCAGCCGAACGCGTCCGCGATCTGGGCGTACATGCGATTGTTCTTGGTGTAACCGCTGCGTGACCCGGTCAGCACCCTCCGAACCCCGTCGGGGTGGAACACGCAGTACATGTCGAATCGCAGACCCGGCGGTCCGACGGTGAGTACCACCACGTCGCCGTCGTCGCGCATCACCCGCTCATAGGTCGCGATCTGGCTCCGCTGGAGCTCCAGGGCCGATCCCAGCAGCCAGTGCCCAGGCGCGCGCGGTGGATCGGTCACCAGACTGTTGTACCGCGGTGCGGGCAGCGCCGCATCCGCATTCGGTACCCACGTCGGCCGGCGGGCTACCTAACTCCGGTCTGCCGTTCGGGGCCGAGCCGGCAGCCGAGCTCAGCGGCCCGCTCGACGGCCAGGCGCCGGCCGGTCACACCGAGCTTGGCGAAGATTTCGGCCAAGTGCCGGTCGACCGTACGCGCCGACAGCACCAGCCGGTCCGCGATCTCAGCGTTGGTCAGACCGGAGGCGACCAGCTCGAGCACCTCCTGTTGGCGGGCGGTGAGACCGGCGGGGTCACGTCGCGCTGGCGGCATCGGCCCGCGCGGCACGTGCGGAACACCCAGCCCGCGCAGCCGCGACCGTACCCGCCGGGCCAGCGGCACCGCCCCGAGCCGGTCGAGGATGGCCAGCGCCTCCAACAGCGAGGGCGGATCGCCGCCGTCGGCCAGGGCCGCCGCCCGATGGTACGGCGCGCCGAGGCGTCCCCAGGCCTCGGCCGCACCCCGCCAGTCACCGCGGGCCTGGATGAGCGTATGGGTGGTCGGTGTCCGGCACCGCGACCTCGCGGCGGGCCCGCCGCAACCAGTACGCGAGCTCGGCCTGCAGGGCCGAGTGGCTCGCCCGAGTCGCGTGGGCGTGCACCGGCTCCGCGTAGGCCACGACCGCGGCCCAGTCCTCTCGGAGCGCGGCCTGCTCGCACCGTGCGGCGGTGACCGGTCCGATCCGTTGCAGCTCGTCCATCCGCGCGGCCAGCTCGGACGCCTGCGAGAGCGGCTCGTCGGGGTCGGCCGAGCCGGTCCGGATCCGAACCGAGGCGAGCACTGTCAGACCGACGCAGCGCGCCGTCGGTTGCCCGATCAGCGCCAGCTCCGCGGCGTCGACAGCCTCGGCCCAGCGCGCCCGAGCGAGCAGGATCCGCGCCCGGATGCCCTGCACGTAGTTGAGGTTGCCGAGGAACTCGGCGCGCTCGGCCAGCCCCAGCACGTCGTTCAGGTAGCGGGTCGCCTCGTCCAGCTGTACGTCGTCGACCAGCTTCCAGCTGATGTTGACGTAGGCGCGACACGCGCCCTCGATGTCGTCGATGGAGAGGGCGATCTGCAGAGCCTGTAGCAGCTCGTCGAACCCCTCGCGCCGGTTGTCGGACCACAGCGCCACGCCGAGGTTGTTGAGGGCGTGCGACAGCGCAGACCGGTCGCCGGCCTCGGTGGCCAGCTCGATGGCGCGTCGCGCCAGCCGGGCGCCGTCGTCGCGGCGTTGGGCGAGCGCGGCCAGCTGGGCCTCGTTGCTCAGTGCCCACGCGAGCAGGCCCGGATCCTCCGCTCCGGACAGCACCGCACTGGTTTCGCTGGCGGCCTGCTCCGCCTCCGCCCGCCGACCCGCGAACCAGAAGCATCGGGACAGCCAGCGCAGGCTCAGTCCGAGCGCCCGTTGGTCGGTCCCCCGTCGACGCAGCTCGACCGCGGCGCTCTGGGAGCCGACCGCGTCGTTCGAGGCGCCGATGTTGTAGCACTCGATCGCATGAGCCTCCAACAGCTCGACCTGCTCCGTCACCGGATACCGATCGAGGTGGTTCAGCGACCGGGCGAGCTGGGCGACGGCCACCCGATGCGCTCCGGCCGCCGTGGCCTCCCGGGCCGCGAGCGGAGCGTAGCGGACGACGGCGTCGACCTCGCCGGCCTCGGCGGCGTGGTGCACCAGCTGTCCGGCGCCTGCCTCGAGCTGCTCCAGCGCCGCGAGCACGAGGCGGTTGAGCTCGACCCGGCGGGCGCCGGGCATGGCGTCCACAATGGCGCGCCGAGTCAGCTCGTGCCGGAAGGTCACCTGCTCGCGGTCGTACGGTCAGCAGGCCGTGTTCCTCCGCGTCCGCGAGCGCCGGCACCGGATCGGTCAGGAGGGCGCCGAGGAGCCGGCGGCCGACCGGGGTCGGGATGACCGCAAGCTGCTCCACCGTCTCCTGGTGGGAGATCGGCAGCCGGCGGAGTCGGCCGAGCACAGCGTCGACGACGGTCGCGGGCACCCGGACGCCGTCGGCCGAGGCCAGCAGTTCGTGAACGAAGTACGGGTTGCCGGCGCTCAGGGCGAACACCTCGGCGGGGTCCAGAGTGCTGGCGCTCAGCAGGGTGCGGACGGCCGGCTCGGTCAACCGCCGCATGGCCAGGCGGTGCGTCTGGCGGGAATGGGAGGCGTCGCCGAGCAACTGGGTGAGCGGGTGGCCACGACCCACCTCGTCGTCGCGATAGGTCAGCACTAGCACGGCGCACAGTGGGCCGATCCGGCGCACCAGCAGCCGCAGGACGTCCAAGGTCGCCTCGTCGGCCCAGTGCAGGTCCTCGATCACCAGCACGGTGGGCCGCTCTCGGCTCAGCTCGTCGCGGAGCGCGTCGGCGACGGCGGTGCGGTCCCCGGCCGCGAGCGCGGCCGTCAGTCGCATCGCCGAGACCCCCGGCCAGGTCGTGGAACGGGCCGAGCGGCCGCGGCGTGCTGAGCGCGTCGCAGTAGCCCACCAGCATCCGGGCGTCCGCCGGTAGATGTGACCGGAGCGCGCCGACCAGGCTGGTCTTGCCGATGCCCGCCTCGCCGCGCACGAGGACCACCGATCCGGCGCCCTTCGCGGCGTCGCGAGCCACTCGGGCCAGGGTTTCGAGCTCGGCGTCGCGCTCCAGCAGCCGCGCAACCATCTTCCGAGGCTAACGCCGGGGCCTGCTGCTGTCGTCAGCATTGGCCGCTCGAATTGGGTAGCGCGAACCACCGACGTGGGTGTCGGAACCCGATGCCGTACGGAAGGCAACCCGGTACACCTGTCCTGGGCCGCCACCGACGACCGGCTCACCTGCCCGCCGATTCGGAGGTCACGATGACCGATCAACAAACAATCGACGTCCTGCCGGACGCCGTCCAGTTCGCCCTGGGCAGCCTGGACGGCGTCGAATCGCGGTTGCAGGATGGCATCACCGTCGCCGACGTCGGCTGCGGCCTCGGCGCCTCCACCGTGATCATGGCCCAGGCCTACCCGAGGTCCAGTTTCGTCGGCTCGGACCACCACGTGGGCTCCATCGACGTGGCCCGGACGCGAGCCGAAGACGCCGGCGTTGCCGACCGGGTCCGGTTCGAGTCGGCTCCGGCCGCCTGGTTCGGCGGCGGACCCTACGACCTGGTGACCACTTTCAGCCGCCTGAGTGACCTGGGCGACCCGGTCGCCGCCGCGGTCCACATCCGCGACCAGCTCGCCGACGACGGCACCTGGCTGGTCGTCGAGTCCTACGCAGCGGACACGATCAGCGAGCAGGCAATGCGCCGGGTGGTCATCGAGGCCGGGTTCACTCAGCTGAGCCGCGTCGCGGAGACGCCGTTCGACCGCGTCTACGGCGTCCGCCCCTGACCAAGACTGTTGGACGCCGATGACCAAGACTCCTGGACGGCTGCGCTGGCCCCTTCTTTGGACCCCTTCCAGTCGCTTGGACCCTTTATAGAGGGTCCAGAGAAGTCGAAAGGGTCCAAACGTCGAGCCACGCGTTCAGACCGTCTTCCGGCTGGCTTCGAGCTCGAGCGCCCGAGCCAGCGGGACCCCCGGCCGATAGCACAGGTGCAGGAACGACGGCGCGTCGAGCACCGCCAGATCGGCGCGGGCGCCGACCGCGAGCCGGCCGATGTCGGTGCGGCGCAACGCCCGGGCGCCGCCGGCCGTGGCCGCGTACAGGGCCTGGGCGGGCGTGAAGCCCATCTCGCGTACCGCCAACGCGATCATGAACGGCATCGAGGACGAGTAGCAGGTGCCCGGGTTGCAGTCGGTGGCCAGCGCGACGGCGGCGCCGGCCCGGTACAGCCGGGACGCGTCGGGATACGGCGACCGCGTACTGAACTCCACGCCCGGCAGCAGCGTGGCCACGGTGGTGTCGGCCGCGTCGGCCAACGCGTCGACGTCGGCCTCCTCCAGGTAGGTGCAGTGGTCGACACTCGCCGCTCCCAACTCCACCGCCAGCCGTACGCCCGGTCCGGGCCCGAGTTGGTTGCCGTGCACCCGCAGGCCCAGCCCGGCCGCCCGTCCCGCCTCGAGGACCGCGCGGGCCTCGTCGCCCTCGAACGCGTACGGCGAGGACGGCTCGCAGAATACGTCGATCCACCGGGCGTACGGCACCGCGGCCGTGAGCATCGCGCCGGTGACCAGATCCAGATAGCCGGCCCGGTCCTGCCGCCAATCGAGGGGAACCACATGGGCCCCGAGGAAGGTCGTCTCGGGCGTCACCTCGGCCGCGATCCGCAGCGCCCGCTCCTCCTCGGCCACACTCAACCCGTATCCGCTCTTGATCTCCACCGTGGTGGTTCCCTGGGCCCGCAGCTCCGCGACCCGCTGGGCCACCAAGCCACGCAACTCCTCGTCGCCGGCGGCGCGGGTGGCGGCGACGGTGCCGGCGATACCGCCGCCGTCGTACGGCGTCCCGGTCATCCGGGCCGCGAACTCCGCCGAGCGGTCGCCGGCGAAGACGAGATGGCTGTGCGAGTCGACGAATCCGGGCAGCAGGGTCCGGCCCGCCAGATGGATGCGATGATCAGCAGCGGGCGCCTCGCGCTCCGCGCCGATCCAGCCGATCAGCCCGTTGTCGACCAGCAGCGCAGCGTCGGTCCGCCGGCCCAACCGGTCGTCGCCGGTGTCATCGCAGGTGACGAGTTCCCCGATCCCGGTGATCACCGTCGCGCTCATGACGCTTCCAAGGCACGCAACGCCTGCGCCAAGAGCTCAGCCACCGACCCGAGCCGGTGCTCACCCGAGCGGACCAGCGTCCTGCCGCCGACGACCACACGATCGACATCGGCGGCCGTCGCGGCGTACGCGATCTGATCAGGCCGGCAGCCGGTCGTGCGGACCGAGCGGGCATCGACCACCACGAAGTCGGCCGGCGCGCCCTCGACCAGCCGGCCGCCGCCGGGACGCCCGAGCGCGTCGTAGCCCGTCGCGCTGGCCGCAGTGATCAACTCGGCGGGTGTGAATCGGCCTCGCTCCCCGCTGATCAGCCGCTCGTTCAGCTCCAAGCCGCGGATCTCCTCGAACATGTCGATCACCGCATGTTGATCGGAGCCGAGACAGAGTGGGCTGCCCGCCTGCGCCAGGGCCGGCGCCGGCCCGATGCCGTCGGCCAGGTCACGTTCGGTGGTGGGGCAGAAGCAGCTTCGGGTCCGACTCGACCCGAGCCGGGTGATGTCGGCGGGACTCAGGTGGGTGGCGTGCACCGCCGTGGTCTGTGCTCCGAGCACACCGTTGCGCTCGAGCAACTCGGTCGGGCTGCAGCCGTAATACGCCTCCGTTGCTGCGTTCTCGGCCGGTTGCTCGCTCAGATGTACGTGGACCGGCCGACCCGGCAGGGCCTCGGCGACCCGCCGCAGTTGATCTTCAGGCACGGCTCGCACCGAATGGATGGCGGTGCCGAGGACGACCCCGGCGGGCACGTCCCAGCCGGCGATCCGCTCGGCCCAGCGCGCCGCATCGCCGTCGCCGAAACGTCGCTGGACCGGATCCAAGGCCAGGTGCCCATGGCCGGTCAACCCGCCGCTCAGATAGCAGGTGTCCAGCAGGGTCAGCCGGATGCCGGCCGCGTCGGCGGCCGCGGCCAGTGCGTCGCCCATCGCGTTCGCATTCGCGTACGGTCGGCCGTCCCGGTCGTGGTGCAGGTAGTGGAACTCCCCCACCGCCGTCATCCCGGCCAACACCATCTCGGCGAAGGCGGCCCGGGCGAGCATGAAGTAGCGGTCCGGGTCGAGCCGCTCGGCCACGGCGTACATCTGCTCCCGCCAGGTCCAGAAGGTCCCCCCGTCACCGTGGGTGCGGCCGCGCAGGGCGCGATGGAAGGCGTGACTGTGCGCGTTGGCGAAGCCGGGCAGCACAACTCCAGCCAGCTCCTCGTCCCCCGTCTCGCGAGCGGCGCCGGCAGTGAACGCGCCGAAGCGCTCACCGTCGACCGCGAACCGTACGTCGGCGCGGCAACCGTCCGGCAGCCACGCCCATTCCGCCCAGTAGCCCGTCACCGGCCATCCCCGGCGAGATCGGCCAACACTGCGGTCAGGGCGTCGACCCCGGCCAGACAGTCGTCGCGCTCGGCGTGCTCGGCCGGCGAGTGGGAGATTCCGGTCGGGTTACGCACGAAGATCATGGCCGCGGCGATGCCGGCCGCGGCGAGGATGCCGGCGTCGTGACCAGCGCCGGTGCCGAGTCGCGGCGCATCGGGCAGGGTTCGTCCGAGCCGGTCCAACAGCCCCACGTCGAAGCGGGTAGCTGGGGGTCCAGGACTCCTCGGCGACGGTGCCGCTCGCCGTGATTCACGACGTCGCCCACCTCGTCGACCAGCGCGCGCACCTCGGCCTCTTCCGGGCCCCGAGCGTCCAGGAAGGCGTCCACCGAGCTGGGAATGGCGTTGACTCCGCCGGGTCGGACCACCGTCTTGCCGATCGTGGCGAGGCAGCCGTGTCGTTCCGCGGCCGACCGGGCGCCGAGCACGGTCTCGGCGAGCAGGATCATCGCGTCCCGGCGGTCCGCGAGTCTGGTGGTCCCGGCGTGGTTGGCCTCGCCGGGAAGCTGCAGCCGCCACCGGCCGTGGGGCCAGATATCGGTGCCGACAGCCACCGGCCGGCCCAGGTCGATCAGTCCACGGCCCTGTTCGACGTGCAGCTCGACGAAGGCGCCGACCCGGCGCAGCGTTTCGGGATCCGGCCCGATCTCGTCGGGACGCCGACCCGAGGCCGCGAGCGCGTCGGCCATGCTCACGCCGTCGCCGTCGGTCAGGCCGAGCGCCCGGTCGGCCGACATCGCTCCCGTGATCACCCGGGAACCCGCGCAGGCGACGCCGAACCGGGCACCCTCCTCGTCGCCGAAGTTCACGATCCCGATCGGTCGGGCGGGCCGGAATCCGTCGGCCTGCAGGGCATCGAGCGCGGCGAAGGCGCTGACCACCCCGAGTGGCCCGTCGAAAGCGCCGCCGTCGGGAACGCTGTCGAGATGCGACCCGGTGACGACGCCTGGTGTGGGGTCGGGGTCACCCCACCACGCCCACTGGTTGCCCATCCGGTCGGTGGTCAGGTCCAGATCGCGGGCCGCCGCTTCCCCGGCGAACCATTCCCGCAGGGTGTGGTCCTCGGCGGTCAACGCATAGCGTCGGTAGCCGCCGGTGTGGGAATCGCGCCCGATCCCGGCCAGATCGGCCCACTGCCGCTCGAAGGTCGGGCCGATCGGTGACACGCTCACGCAGTGACCTGCTCCCGCACCTCGGCGGGATAGATGGTCCGGGTCTCCACCAGCCAGCTCTCTGAGCCTGTTGAAGGGCTTTTCATCTCACTCACCCTCTCGCATCGGCACCCGGACCCCGCGCTCGGCGGCGACCGCGACGGCGTCGTCATAGCCCGCGTCGACGTGCCGGATGACCCCCATACCGGGGTCGTTGCTGAGCACCCGTTCGAGCTTCTGCGCCGCCAGCTCGGTGCCGTCGGCCACCGAGACCTGGCCCGCGTGGATGGACCGGCCGATACCCACACCACCGCCGTGGTGGATCGACACCCAGCTGGCTCCGGAGGCGGTGTTGATCATGGCGTTCAGCAGCGGCCAGTCGGCGATGGCGTCGGAGCCGTCGGCCATCGCCTCGGTCTCCCGGTACGGGCTCGCCACCGAGCCGCAATCCAGGTGATCACGCCCGATCACGATCGGCGCCTTGACCTTTCCGGATGCGACCAGGTCGTTGAAGGCCAGACCGGCGCGGTCCCGCTCGCCGTAGCCGAGCCAGCAGATCCGGGCCGGCAGCCCCTGGAAAGCGATCCGTTCCTGCGCCCCGCGCATCCACTTCTGCAGCCGATCATGGTCGGGAAAGAGCTCCAGCACGGCCTGGTCGGTGGCCGCGATGTCGGCCGGGTCGCCCGACAGCGCCGCCCAGCGGAACGGACCCTTGCCCTCGCAGAACAGCGGCCGGATGTAGGCGGGCACGAAGCCGGGGAAGGCGAAAGCCCGCTCGCAGCCGCCCTGCCGGGCCTCGTCGCGGATCGAGTTGCCGTAGTCGAAGACCTCGGCGCCGCCGTCTTGGAACTCCACCATGGCCTGCACATGCTTGGCCATCGAAGCCCGGGCCCGGTCGGTGAACTCCTCCGGCTTCTTCGCCGCATAATCCGCCCACTCCGCGAGACCGATCCCCTCCGGCAGGTACGACAGCGGATCGTGTGCGCTGGTCTGGTCGGTGACGATGTCGATCGCGACACCGCGGCGGAGCAGCTCGGGGAACACCTCGGCACAGTTACCCACCACTCCGACCGACCACGCCGTGCGGTCCGCCTTGGCCCGCAGCGCCTTCTCCACTGCGCTGTCGAGGTCCTCGGCCACCTCGTCGAGGTAGCGATGCTGCACCCGGCGGTCCAGTCGGCTCCGGTCGACGTCGACGATGAGGCAGACCCCGTCGTTGAGGGTGACCGCCAGGGGCTGAGCGCCGCCCATCCCGCCGCAACCACCGGTCAGGGTGAGCGTTCCGGCCAGGGAGCCGTTGAACCGCTTCTCCGCCACGGCGGCGAACGTCTCGTAGGTGCCCTGCACGATGCCCTGGGTGCCGATGTAGATCCAGGATCCGGCGGTCATCTGCCCGTACATGGTGAGGCCCTGGGCCTCCAGCCGCCGGAACTCCGGCCAGTTGGCCCAATCGGGCACCAGGTTGGAGTTGGCGATCAACACCCGGGGCGCCCATTCGTGGGTCCGCATCACCCCGACCGGTCGGCCGGACTGGACGAGCATCGTCTCGTCGGCCTCGAGGGTGCGGAGGGTGCGGACCATGGCGTCGAAGGACCGCCAGTCGCGGGCAGCCCGGCCGGTGCCGCCGTAGACCACGAGGTCGTCGGGTCGCTCGGCGTTCTCGGGATCGAGGTTGTTCATCAGCATCCGGAGCGGGGCTTCGGTGGCCCAGCTCTTGGCGTTGAGGGTGGTGCCGCGGGGTGCGCGGACGGGGCGGGCGCCTTGCATGGCTTCTCCTTTCGACGTTCTTCGGCCTTCGGTCAGGCTCAGGGCACGGCGGCGCTTGTTCAGTTCAGGGGGCCGGTGACGGTCTCGGCGGCTGCGACGGCACCGCCCGAGGCGACGAACGCGACGGCGGTTTCGATCTCGGGGGCAAGCCAGCGGTCTGGTCCGGGAGCCGGCGCCCCGGCCGCTCGGAGGGCGGCGATCACGGCCCCGGTGGCCGGTGCCGGCCGGAGCGGAGCCCGCAGCTCGAGACCACGCGCCGCGGTCAGCAACTCGATGGCCAGCACCCGGGTCAGCCCGTCGACAGCCCGGCGCAGTTTCCGACCGGCCGCCCAGCCCATCGAGACGTGGTCCTCCTGCATCGCCGAGCTGGGGATGGAGTCGACCGACGCCGGCACGGCCAGTCGCTTGAGCTCGGAGACGATCGCCGCCTGGGTGTACTGGGCGATCATGTGACCCGAATCCACGCCGGGATCATCAGCCAGGAAGGGATCGAGTCCCTGGCTCCGCGACCGATCCAGGAAGCGGTCCGTACGCCGCTCGGCGATGCCGGCCAGATCGGCGACCGCGATGGCCAAAAAATCCAACACGTATCCGATCGGGGCCCCATGGAAGTTGCCGTTGGACTCCACCCGGCCGTCGTGGGTGATCACCGGATTGTCGATGGCGGCGCCGAGTTCCACCTCCGCCACTCGGCTCGCGTGGGCCATGGTGTCCCGGCAGGCGCCCGCGACCTGGGGCGAGCAACGCATCGAATAAGCATCCTGCACCCGCGTGCACTCCTCCGTACGGTGGGACTCCCGGATTTCGCTGTCGGCCAGCAGCGCCCGCAGGTTGGCGGCGGAGGCGAGCTGGCCCGGATGCGGTCGGAGCCGGTGGAGGTCATCGGCGAAGACGTCATCCGTGCCCAACAGTCCCTCCACACTCATGGCCGCCGTGATGTCCGCCGTCCGGACCAGGAGGCGGAGGTCGGCCAGGGCCATGATCAACATGCCGAGCATCCCGTCGGTCCCGTTGATCAGGGCCAGCCCCTCCTTCTCGGCAAGGGTGACGGGGGTCAGCCCGGCGGCCGCCAGCGCATCCGCCGCCGAAATCAGGCTGCCGGCGGGATCGCGGACAGTGCCCTCTCCGGTGAGCGCGAGGGCGCAGTGGGCCAACGGGGCCAGGTCGCCGGAGCAGCCGAGACTGCCGTACTCGTGCACCACCGGGGTGATGCCGGCGTTGAGCATGGCCACGTAGGCGCCCAGGGTGGCGGGCCGGATTCCGGTCCGGCCGGTGGCCAGGGTGGAGATCCGCAGCAGCATCAGGGCGCGGACCACTTCGCGCTCGACCTCGGGACCCGAACCGGCGGCATGGGACCGAATCAGGCTGCGCTGCAATTGGTGGCGCCGCTCCGCCGGGATGTGCTTGGTCGCCAAGGCGCCGAAGCCGGTGGAGATGCCGTAGTGCGGACGGGGATCGTCGGCGAGCGCGGACACGATGTCGCGAGTCCGACCGACCTCCGCCCAGGAATCGGCAGTGATCTCGATCGGTGCCTCGTGCCGGGCCACAGCGACCACCGCGTCGGCGGTGAGGGGGCCGAGTCCGACCGACACTCCCGTCGTGTGCACCGGGGTGGTGAGTGAGGGTGATCTGGCCATGTTCCATTGGACGCCGCCACCGAGGCCGGCGAAAGGGTCCCGCTGGCGATCTTGTCTCATATCTGAGACTCTGGCTGGTGTCCCTCGCACCGGCTGCCGACGGCGTGCTGCAGATCCTGGAACTGCTCGCCCGGCACGCCGAACCGGTGCCGGCAGCGCTGATCAGCGCGAATCTCGGGCTGCCGAGATCGACCACGTATCGGCTTCTCGGCGTACTGGTCGAGCGAGGGTTCGTCAGCTACCTGCCCGAAGAGCGTCGCTATGGGCTGGGCGTGGTGACCTACGACCTCGGCTCGACCTACGCCCGGCAGATGCCGCTGCGCCGGATCGCCCAGCCGGTGCTGAGCCGGCTGGTCGGCACGGTCCATCAACACGCCCACCTGGCGGTGCTGCACGGCCCCGACGTCTACTACGTGATCGAGGAGCGCGCACCCGGCCGGCCCCCACTGATCACCGACGTCGGCGTACGACTGCCCGCCACCTTGACCGCATCAGGACTGGCCTTGCTGTCCCGGCTGTCGACCCGGCAGGTGCGGGCCGTCTTCGCTTCCGCATCGACGTTGGTCCAGCGGGACGGGCGCGGACCTCGCACCCTCGCCGAGCTGAGAGACCTGCTGGTCCAGACCCGTCGGCACGGGTACGCCGAGGAGGACAGCGTGATCACCGCCGGGCTGGCCTCGGTGGGTTGGCCCGTGATCGATCACACCGGGCATCCGGTCGCGGCCGTTTCGGTCACCTACGAGTCGGCGCAGGTGGATGGGCCGGGCCGCTCGCGGGTGATCACAGCTTCCGCCCGGGCTGCCCGCATGCTGACTCGCCGGCTGGGCGGTGCGGGGTAGCCGCCCGGCAGATTCAGGGGCGCTTCATGAAGTACTCGGTGAACTCACGGCAGCGTCCTCCGGCGCCGAAGCGCATCACGAAGCAGTTGTGATAGACGCGGTCGATCGGGCCGTCCGCTCTCGCGCGATAGGTGGAGGTGCCGATGGCGACCACGACGTCGTCGTCGACGGCCACCGGCAGGTATTGCGCTGAGTAGGTCCCGGGAGCGTCGCGGTCCGAGGCGCCGTCCGCGGTCGTCTCGCCCACCCAGGACGCGACCACCGCTTCTCGGCCCACGATGGGGTCGTCAAAGGGGTGGTAGCGATAGGCGACGTCTTCGGTGAAAAGAGCCGCGATGTCGTCCGCGTCGTAGGACAGCCAGGCCGCGACGTAGCTGTCGAGCCAGGCCTGAGCACCAGCACGGTCCACGCTGACACCCTAGACCGGAGGGTCGGAATCTGCCGACGAACAACAGCAACGACCTTTGCTGAGCCTCGCGATCCCTACGAGGAGAGCAGCCCTGCCGCGTTGCTCGGCGCGCCGCACCAGCGGGTCAAGGTCGCCGCCAGGCGGGGTTGGGAGGTTCGGTGACGCTCCGCCCAGGCGATGTAACCGTCCGGTCGAACCAAGATCAAATCAGCCAGCCGGTCGTGATCATGGTGGGCAACAGTCACGCGTTCGGCCCAGCCGGACAGCTCGGTGTCATCGGTCGAGATCGTGCTGCGCGGGCCTGCCAAGAGCACGAACGTTCCTCTCCGCAACCGCTCGTAGAGCCGGCCGGACCTGGTGTCCAGATCGGGCGCGCGCCGTCCCACCAGCGGGTGCTCGCCGCGTTTCCGGGAGTAGTGGATGCCGATGCCCGTGAGTCGACCGAGCAGCGCCTGCCGAGCGGGTCCGAGGCTGACGATCCCGCGCATCACCAGGGCCCGCACCCGGGTCGTGACCGGGGACCGGCCCAGAACCAGCCGGTTGAAACCGTCCGTCATCGCCAGCACCTGGGCGCCGACCGGGTGCCGCTCCGCCTCGTAGGAGTCCAGCAGGGCCGCGTCGGCGTGCGAGCGGAGCACCGAGGCGAGTTTCCAGCCCAGATTCATGGCGTCCTGGATACCGGTGTTCATGCCCTGGCCGCCCAACGGGGAATGCACGTGGGCCGCGTCCCCGGCCAGGAACACCCGTCGGACGCGATAGCGCTCGGCTTGGCGGCGCTCGCTGAGGAATCGCGTCGACCAACGGACTGCGCCGAGACCGAAATCGGTGCCGGCGATGCGCCGACTCGCGTCGCGCAGTTCGGCCTCGGTGACCGGCTCCGTGATCGGCACGTCGTCTCGATGACGATCCCAGACGATCAGCCGGAACACCCCGCTCCCGAAGGGCAAGACGAGGATGAGTCCGTCGGGACCCGTACGCCCGTACAGCACCTCACCGGGCGGGTCGGCCAACTCGACGTCGGCCAGGATGATGTGGGTCTCGTACTCCGCGCCGACGAATCCGACCCCCACCAGCTCCCGCACCCGACTGTGCGCACCATCGCAGGCCACGACATAACGGGCCCGATCGGTTCGTTCCCCGCCCGGGGTGGCGATCCGCAATCGCACCGCGGTCTCGTCCTGGTCGAGACCGATCACCTCCGCGCCGCGCTCGATCTGCACGCCGCGGGCGACGGCGCTTGCCTGCAGCACCGCCTCGGTCCCGCTCTGCGGAACGATGGCGAGCAGCGGGTACCGGCTGGGCAGCTCGCTCAGATCGAAGGTGACACCCGGGATGCCCTGCACCGTCTGCAACCGCTGCGCCCTCTCCAGCACCTCCTCGGCCAGGCCGCGGGCATCCAGCAGTTCGAGGGTTCGGGCGTGGACGGCAAAGGCGCGGGTGATGTTGGGCTCATGCTCGCGGCGCTCGACCAACCGGGTCTCGATCCCGGCCAGGGCCAGCTCGTTGGCCAGCGCGAGTCCGGTCGGTCCGGCGCCGACGATGATCACCTCGTGGTCGGTCATGACGCTCCCAACGAGAAACTTCGCCGCCGACAAACGGACGACGCATGGCACGAACGCTACGGCCTGGGCACCGATCCCGCGAGCATCAAGACCGCCGGCAGGGAGCCAACCGCCGCCGGCGCGGGACCCGGTAGCCGAACCCGTGGTTCTACTGGCGCGCGCTGCAGTTCGGTGCCCCTACGGTAGCGAGCGGCTCGTTGACCAAGACCGACAGTTGAGGAGGCACGATGGTGACGGTTGATCGACTTATGGCGTGGGCCGCCGGGATAGGCGTCGTCGTTGCCTTGCTGACGGTTGGTTCGCAGCTCCTCGGCCTCTACGCGATCGATCCACGCAACCTGACGGAATCTCTCAGCTCGGTCCCGGCCATCGTGTTCAACCTGACGAAGCTCGGGGCCGTGATCCTGCTCCTCTTGGCGCTGGTCGGGCTCTACGCCCGCCAGGCCCTCCAGGCCGGGGTCCTCGGAGCAATCACCTTCGGCACAGCGATGATCGGCACCGCCCTCGTGGTTGGAGATTTCTGGTACGAAGGGCTGGCCGTACCGTGGCTGGCAGCGGCGGCACCGGAGGTGCTGATCGACGCCGCGACCGGTCAGGTGGCGGCGTTCCGCACGGTGTCGTTCGGCAGCTTCGTCACCTTCGCCGTGTTTGCGCTGGGTTGGGTGCTGTTCGGCATCGCGACGGCCGTGGCCGGGGTCTTCCCGCGCCCCGCCGGTGTGGTGGTGGCCCTCGGCGGGGCGCTGGGCTTTCTCGGCGGGTTTCCGCCGTACCAGATCGCCTTGGCGCTCGGCGTCGGCTGGCTGAGCGTCTGGATGCTGCTCCGACGACAATCCAACGCCGCGCAACCCGCGCCGCGGCCCGGCGATGCCCACCGATCATCGTCCCGTCGCTGATGTGCCACTCCAGCTGGCAGCCATGGGCAGCAGGGTGACAGGTTGGTAAGGCTCACCTAAGGTTGTACACGTGAGGACGGCAGCCGGCTCGGTCGCGAGGTCTCCGGCGGCCACGCCAGATCCGCACCCGCGTCGTGGGCCGCAGGTCGGGAACCAGCGGAGGCGGCGGCTCGTCCTGGTTCTCGTCCTGGTCGTCCTCCTGGTGCTCACCGTCCTGGCCAGCCTCGCGGTCGGGGCGAAACCGATTCCGCTCTCGGGGGTGTGGGACGCCATCTGGTCGCCCACCGGCACCGAGGACGACATCGTGGTGCGCTCGCTGCGGGCGCCGCGCACGCTGCTGGGGGTCGTCGTCGGAATCGCCCTGGGTGTCGCCGGGGCGTTGATCCAAGGACACACCCGCAACCCGCTCGCCGACCCCGGCCTGCTCGGCGTCAGTGCCGGTGCGGCTTTCCTCGTGGTGGTGGGGATCTACGCGCTCGGGGTCGACGTCGCTCTACGGCTACGTCTGGTTCGCGTTCGCCGGGGCGTTCGGGGCCAGCGTCGTGGTCTTCGTGCTCGGCTCCGTGGGTCGCGGCGGTCCGACCCCAGTGACGTTGGCCCTGGCCGGGGTCGCGGTGAGTGCCCTGCTCGGGGCGTTGACCTCGGCCCTGGTGCTGGCCGACAGCGCCACCTTGGACGCCTACCGATTCTGGGCGGTCGGCACCATCGCCGGCCGGGACCCGGAAGTGGTCGTCCAGGTGGCGCCCTTTCTGGCGATCGGACTCCTGCTGGCGGCCGTGAACGCACCCGCCCTCAACCTGCTCGGCCTCGGCCAGGATGTCGCCAGCGGCCTCGGGCTGAACCTGAACGCCGCTCGCTGGACCGGTCTGGCGGCGATCACCCTCCTGACCGGGGCCGCCACCGCGGCGTGCGGACCGATCGGCTTCGTGGGGCTCGTCGTACCCCACGTGGTCCGAGCGTTCACCGGACCGGACCACCGCTGGCTGCTGCCGGCTTCCGGCCTGGCCGGCGCGGTGCTGCTGCTGGCCGCCGACATCATCGGCCGGATCGTGGTTCGGCCCGGCGAGCTTCAGGTGGGCATCGTCTTGGCCTTCGTCGGTGCCCCCTTCTTCGTCGCCCTGGTTCGCCGACGCCGGTTGGTGCAGCTGTGACCGGGCTACTGGAACGACCCGGCGTACGATCCCAGGCCCGGGTCGCGGGTCGCCCGCCGATCCGCATCGGTCGCCTCTCCGGGGTCTGGCGGCCGCGGATGATCCTGGTCACGCTGGTCGGCGCGATCGCCGTGGTGCTCATGGCGGCGGTCAACATCGGCCGCGGGGACTTCCCCCTGACCATCCCGGAGGTGTTGGCCACCCTGGTCGGGGCCGGTGATGCGGCGAGTGAGTTCATCGTGCTGGAGCTCCGCCTGCCCAGGACCCTCACCGGACTCCTGGTCGGCGCCGCCCTGGCCGTGTCGGGCGCCATCACCCAGGCGGTCGCCCGCAACCCGCTGGCCAGTCCCGACATCCTCGGCGTCACGGCGGGCGCCAGCACGTTTGCGGTCGCGGTGATCGTACTGGGCGGAGCGACCGCCGGCTCGCTGCTGTCCCAGGTCGGCCTGCCGGTCGCGGCGCTGATCGGCGGACTGGCCACGGCAGCGATCGTGTACGCCCTCGCCTACAAGCAGGGCATCGAGGGCTACCGGCTGGTGCTGGTCGGCGTCGGAGTCGGTGCCGTGGCGTCCTCGCTGACGTCCTGGCTGCTGATCCGCGCCGAGATCTTCCAGGCCGCGCAGGCCACGGTCTGGTTGACCGGCTCACTGAACGCTCGCGGCTGGGAGCACGTGCTGCCGGTCGGACTGGCGCTCGCGGTGCTGGTGCCGGCCGCCTTGTTGCTGGCCTTCGGGCTCGGGGTGCTGCAACTCGGCGACGACACCGCGCGCGGCTTGGGCCTGCGGATCAACGCGGCCCGGGCGGCGTTGATCCTGGTCGCGGTCGGACTGGCGGCGGTCGCGACCGCGTCCGCAGGACCGATCGCCTTCGTCGCTCTCGTCGTGCCCCAGATCTGCCAGCGGCTGGTCGGCTCGGCCCGGCCACCGCTGCTGGCCTCCGCCGTGTACGGGGCCCTACTGGTCACCACGTCGGACTTGATCGCCCGAACCGTTCTCGGCGTGGAGCTGCCCGTCGGCATCGTGACCGCCGTCCTCGGTGCCCCGTACCTGCTGTATCTGCTCGCCCGCCGCAACCGTGAGGTGACCGCATGACGACGTCGACCGCAGTGAACCAACCTCCGACGGTGAGCCGGAGCGCCCACGCCCGACTCGAAGCGCGCGATCTGCAGCTCGCGTACGGCGAGAACGTGGTCGTCGACGGCCTCGACCTGGACATCGTCGACGGAACGGTCACGGCGGTCATCGGGCCCAACGGCTGTGGCAAGTCGACGATGCTGCGGGCGTTGGGCCGGCTGCTGCCGGCCAAGCGTGGACACGTGCTGCTGGACGGCAAGCGCATCGACAAGACCCCGACCCGGGACGTGGCCAAGATCCTCGGTGTCCTCCCACAGGGCCCGGTCGCCCCCGAAGGCCTGACCGTTGGCGACTTGGTGGCCCGCGGTCGGCACCCGCACCAGTCCTGGTATCGACAGTGGTCGAGCGACGACGAGGACGTCGTGGCCGAGGCGCTGAACTGGACCGGAATGGCCGAGTTCGCCGAGCGCAGCATCGACTCGTTGTCCGGCGGACAGCGGCAGCGGGTCTGGATCTCGATGGCGCTGGCCCAGGGTACCGACGTGCTGTTGCTGGACGAGCCGACGACCTTCCTCGATCTCGCCCACCAGGTCGACGTGCTGGAGCTGGTGGAGCGCCTTCATGTCGAACGCGGCCGGACCGTGGTCATGGTGCTGCACGACCTGAATCTGGCGGCGCGGTACGCGGCCCGTCTCGTGGCCATGAAGGACGGTGCCATCGCGGCCTCCGGAACGCCCCACGAGGTGCTCACCGAGCAGCTGCTCCGGGACGTGTTCGACCTCGAGGCCCGGGTGATCGACGACCCTGTCTCCGGCACCCCTTTGGTCCTGCCGCTGGGCCGTACGCGATCCAGCTGAGCCCACAGATCCGGGCTCAGGCCGGGTAGGGCTCCGGGACCGTCGCCGGATCACCGTCGGTGGCCGCCGCCAGCCGTGGCACGGCGATGTCCAACAGGTACGGAATGCTCAGGGGCGAGTTGAAGCCGAGCGCGGCGGCGAAGTCGTCCTCGAAGGCACCGAGCCGGAGGAACCGCCCTTCCCGGACCGGTGGGAGCCGGGCGAACACGGGGTTCTCGACAGCGGCGGCCTCGACTCCCTCGGCGATCAGCACGTCGGCGTCGAACACGTCGAGCTGCTCGAAGCTGACCTCCCGGCTCGCCTTCGGCACGGTGAAGCCGAGATCGGTCAGCCAGCCCGTCCGGTAGTCGTCCGCGCCGAGGCTGTAGCTGCCCTCGGCGGTCGATCCGAGCGCGAATGCGGCCGACTTGCCCGCGAACGACGGGTTCGTCTCCACCGCGGACGTGAAGGCGGCTCTCGTCTGGTCGACCAACTGCTGGGCACCGGTCTCCTGGCCGAGGGCCTTGCCGATGGTCAGGGTCTGGTCTGCCCAGGTGGTGGCCCCGAGCGCCACGTCACCGGACTGGGCGACGGTGGGTGCGATGACGGCCAGCTTGTCGTAGGTCCCCTTGTCGATGTAGGAGTTGATGCCGAGGATCAGGTCCGGCTTGAGCGCGGCGACCTTCTCCAAGGCCAGGTCTTCGGCCCCAACGGTGGGGATCGCCTTACCTCGAACCGACGCTGGTGCCCACGGGCGGTTGGGTGCGTCGTAGCCCAGGAACTCCCGGACCCCGACCGGCTCGACACCGAGAGCCAGGGCGAAATCCTGTTCGTTGAAGCCGATGGTCACCACCCGTTGGGGAGCCGACGGAATGGTGGCCCGGCCGAACTGATGGGTGATGGTGACCGGGAAGAGGCCCGTGGAGGCCGAGGGTGAGGCCGTTGTCTCGGTCGAACCCGATCCGGTGCCCGACGAGCAGCCGATCGCGGCCAGCGCGATGAGCATTGGGAGAACGACCAAGGTTAGGCTCCGACGTCGAACCGTGCTGACGATCTGACTGCGCATAACGACTCCCCGCAATTCTGTTTGGTTAGGCTAACCTAATGCATCGCTCCTCACGTTTGACCGGCCGGGCGTGCTGAGGAGACGGCGCCCAGCGAGGCCCGACGTCCCGACGGCCACCACCGTCCTCCGCGACACGGTCCGCGGGCAGCGCACCGACCTGGTCCGGTCGGCGTTTCTTGTGGTCGGCCATCAGCTGTCCGAGGCGTCGGTGCCGGTCGTGGTGGGCGTCGTGATCGACCTGGCGCTCGGCAGCGGCGATGCCCAGGCCTTGCTGCTCTGGTTGACCGTCGTGGTCGGCGTCTTTGTGGTGCTGGCCTCGTGTGGGGCCGCCGGCTACTGGCTGCTGCAGAGAGCCGAACTGCAAGGTGCCCGGGCGATCCGGTTGGACGTGGCCGCCCGGGCGGTCCACGAGGCGGGCGGAGCCCTCGGACGGCCGCGCGAGCTGGTCGGGCTGGCCGGCTCCGATGCTGATCGGGCCGCTCAGATCTGCGCCGCCGTCGCCGTGGTCGCCGGCAGCCTCGCCGCCCTGACCGCTGGAGCCGCCGTGCTGTTCCGGACCTCCGTCACCCTCGCCGTCGCCGTGCTGTTGGCGGTCGTCTTGGTGTTGGTCGCATCCCGGATCCTGGCTCGCCCCCTGGTGGGCCGAGCCGAGGCCGAACAGCAGGGCCTGGCCCGCTCGACGGGGGCGGCGACCGACCTGGTGAGCGGCCTCCGCGTGTTGAAGGGCATCGGCGCCGAGCCTGCGGCGATCGAGAACTATCGGCGGGTGAGTCAAAACGCGCTGCGGTCCCGACTGCACGCGGCGCGGCTCGAGGGCGGCTACCTGGCCGCGACCGGAGCGCTCAGCGGCGGCCTCGTGGTCCTCGTCGCCGCGGTCGGAGGCCGGCTGGCCCTGTCGGGGTCCATCTCCATCGGCGAGCTGGTGGCCGCTCTGGGCCTGGCCCAGTTCCTGATGGAACCGCTAGAACGGCTGACCAACCTGGGACCGCTGGTGGCCGGAGCTCGCGGTGCCGCCGGCCGGGTGGCCGAGGTTCTGGGGGCTGCCCCGGCGGTTCGCGCCGGGATGGCCAAGCTGCCGGGATCCCGGGGTGTGCTGGAGGTCCGGCACGACCGGTTGGACCTGACCGTACGAGCCGGCGAGCACGTCGGGGTCGTCGCCGCCGACCCGAGTGACGCCCTAGGGCTTCTGGCCGTGTTGTCTCGGGACGCCGACCCGGCCGGGTCGCTCGAGGTCGACGGGGTCGACCTGACGTCGGTCACCCTCAGCGATGCCCGGACCGCTCTCCTCGTTGCCCGCCACGAGGCCTCGCTGTTCGAGGGACCGCTCCGGGAGAATCTGAGTGACGACGACCGCGCGGGTCCCGAGGGTGCCGCCGAGCGCGCCGAGACGCGAGCCGCCGTGCTCGCGGCCTCGGCGGTCGATGACGTCGTCGACACCCTCCCTGACGGTCTCGACACCGTCGTCGGCGAGGCCGGCCGCACGTTGTCCGGCGGCCAGCGGCAACGGGTCGCGCTGGCCCGCGCTCTCAGTGTGGATCCGCCGATCCTGGTTCTGCACGATCCGACCACCGCTGTCGACGCGGTCACCGAGGACCGGATCGCTCGTGGACTGCGGCGACACCGGACCGGGCGGACGACGATTCTGGTGACCAGCAGTCCCGCGCTGCTCTCGCGGTGCGACCGAGTCCTGTTGGTGGTCGACGGGGCCGTGGCCGCGGCCGGCCGGCACGCCGACCTGGTGGCCGACGAGCGATACCGTACGGCGGTGCTGACGTGAGCGGTGCTGATCGTTGTCGAGTATACTGCCGATCGCCACCGCCCGGCGTACCCGGGCCGCGGTCGGCGAGCTGTTGCGCGATCACCGGATGAGGCTGGCGGCCACCTTCACCGTGCTGCTCGGTGCCGGCATCGCCATCACCGCCGTCCCACCGCTGCTGGGGCAGATCGTCAACGTGGTCACCGCCAGTGCCCCCGCCCGCAATGTCGACCAGCTGGCGTTCGCCCTGCTCGCCGCGCTGCTGGTGCGGGCCCTGCTCACGGGATGGGGCCACGTCCTCCTGGCCGGGCTAGGCGAGACGATCCTGGCCCGACTGCGCGAGCGGGTCCTCGGGCGCGCCCTCGGCACCCCCCTGGCCACCATCGAGCGCGCGGGGTCGGGTGACCTGGTGCAGCGCACCGGCGGCGACATCGGGGTGATCTCCGAAGGCATCCGGACGGCGCTGCCCGCCGTGGCCACCACAGTGCTGGACGTGGCCCTCACCCTCGTCGGCCTGACGCTGCTCGACTGGCGCCTGGGCCTGGCGGGGCTGGCCCCGTTGCCGATCTGGATCCTGGCCACCCGGTGGTACCTGAAGGTTTCCGGGCCGCGCTACGCCGCGGAACGGATCGCTGACGGCCGCCAGACCCAGAGTTTGATCGGGACCATCGGGGGCGCTTCGACGGTGCGGGCCTACCGACTCCAGCGGCGCCACCTCGACCGGCTCCGGCGGACCTCGGCCGATTCAGTCACGGCCGGGATGCACGCCGCCTCCGCGTCGGCGCGCTTCGGATTCGTACTCAACGGGGCCGAGATGGTCGGTGTGCTGGCGATTCTCGGCACCGGATTCGTGTTGGTCCGGGACGACGCGATAACCCTCGGGGCGGCGACCGCGGCGGCCCTGTACTTCCTGCGACTGTTCTCTCCGCTGATGACCCTGCTGTACCTGCTCGACGATGCCCAGGCGGCCGGTGCGGCCCTGGCCCGGCTGGTCGGGGTGGCCGACCTGCCCGCCCCCCCGACCCCGTTGGCACCGCTGACCCCGGCTGATGCGTCGGTGTCGATCGCCGGAATCCGGCACGCGTACGAGCACGGTCCGGAGGTGCTGCACGGCGTGGACCTGGACGTCGCGCCCGGTGAACGGCTGGCGGTCGTCGGAGCCAGTGGGGCCGGCAAGACCACGCTGGGCTCGATCGTGGCGGGAGTTCACACCCCGCGGGACGGCGAGGTCCGGATCGGCGGGGTGCCGCTGACCGACCTGGATCAGATCCGGAAACACGTGGTGGTGGTGACCCAGGAGGTCCACGTGTTCGCCGGAACGGTCGCGGACAACCTGCGGCTCGCCCGCCCGGACGCGTCGGACGACACCCTCCGAGGCGCGCTCGGTCAGATCGGTCTCAGCGTCGACCTGGACACCATGGTCGGCGACGGGGCCGACGAAGTCGGCGCCACGTTGGCCCAGCAGCTGGCTCTGGCCCGGCTGGTGCTGGCCGACCCCGCCGTCGTGGTCCTCGACGAGGCGACCGCCGAAGCCGGGAGCGCGGGAGCCCGCGTCCTCGAAGACGCCGCTGAGCGCGCCCTGCGCGGGCGTACGGCTATCGTCATCGCGCACCGGCTGACCCAGGCCGCCGCGGCGGACCGGATCGCGGTGATGGACAAAGGTCGCGTCGTCGAGGTCGGTCGGCATGCCGATCTGGTCGCGTCCGGGGGCCCGTTCGCCTCGTTGTGGTCGGCGTGGAGTGGAGCCCGGGTTTGAACGCCCCGAGCATTGTCGCCTCGGGTGTCGATTCCGTGAGCGCCTGTTCGTCTCACTGGCACAAGCAAACCCGACGACGATAGGAGTCACACCATGCATTACATGCTGCAGATCATCGGCTTCGCCGATGCCGAGTTCTCCGACGGCGAAGGCCCCACCGATGAAGAGTTCATCGCCTGGCACCAGTCGCTGTCCGGAGCCGGCGTGCTGGTCAGCGGAGGTTTCCTCGACGACTTCCAGCTGGCTACCAGCGTTCAGGTCGACCGCCAGGGCGACCAGGTGATCACCAACGGACCATTCCCGGAGAGCCGGGAGTACCTGGGCGGTTGGAACATCATCGACGTCCCCGACCTCGATGCGGCCCTGGAGTGGGCCGCGAACTGTCCAGGGGCGAAGTACGGACGGGTCGAGGTCCGCCCGGTGATGAGCTGATCATGACGAGCCCAGCAGCCGACTCCGTCGAGGCGGTGTTTCGTGAAGACCAGAGTCGGCTGCTGGCCATCTTGGCCGCCCGACTCGGCGACCTCGACCTGGCCGAGGAGGTGGCCTCCGAGGCCATCGAGATCGCCCTGCGGCGCTGGCCGCTCGACGGAGTGCCAGACCACCCGCTCAGTTGGCTGGTCGCGACCGCGCGTCGAAAGGCCATCGACCGGATCCGCCGTGACCGAACCTACGCAGCCCGCCTCGCCGAGCTACAGATTGAGGCCGATCGCGCCGTCCCGCCCGAGCTTGCCGAGAGTGAGGAGCTGCCGGACGAGCGGCTGCAGCTGTTCTTCACCTGCTGTCACCCCGCGCTGCCGTTCGAGGCCCAGACCGCGCTCACCCTGCGGTTCCTCGCCGGGCTGTCGACCCCCGAGGTCGCCCAGGCCTTCCTGGTGCCGTTGCCGACCATGGCGCAAAGGATCGTTCGCGCCAAACGCAAGATTCGCGACGCCCGCATCCCGTTCCGCGTCCCCACCGGCGCCGAACTGGCGGACCGGCTACCGGCGGTGCTGCGCGTCATCTACCTGATCTTCAACGAGGGTTACGGCGCCAGCACCGGCGATCAGCTGCTGCGGATCCACCTCAGCGACGAGGCGATCCGGCTGGCTCGCATCCTGCATCGACTGATGCCCGACGAGCGAGAGGTCACCGGGCTGCTCGCGTTGCTGCTGCTGACCGACGCCCGCCGCTCGGCGCGGGTCGACGCCACCGGAATACCGGTCTCGCTGGAGGACCAGGATCGCAGCCTGTGGAACGGTGACCTGATCACCGAAGGCCGACACCTCCTCGCCCAGACCCTCGATCACCGGGCGGGCCCGTACGCTATTCAGGCCGCGATCGCCGCCCTCCATGCCGAGGCCGCCGACATCGACAGCACCGACTGGCCGCAGATCGTCGCCCTCTACGACCTGCTCCTCACCCGAGCCGCCTCACCCGTGGTCGCCCTCAACCGAGCGATCGCCATCGCCATGCGCGACGGCCCCGAGGCCGGTCTCGTTCTGATCGATCACCTCACCGACGATCGCCAGCTGCCCGACTACCACCCACTGCCCGTAGCCCGCGCCGAGCTGCTGCGCCGACTCGGCCGCAACCGGGAGGCCGTCGCCGCCTACCGAGAGGCTCTCGCCCTCGTCGGCAACGACCGCGAACGGGCCTACCTCGACCTCCGGCTGGGCGAACTCAGCGATGCGGCCAACCACCCGACCGCCGACTCGTGAGACAGCCGGTCACTCAGCCACGAAGTCCGTGCTGGTGGTCAGTCCTTCCCAGGCCGTGATGGCGTCGGCGCGCGCAATGGCGATGCGCCGATAGTTGGTCAGCGCGTCGCTACCGAGCAGGAGGAACGCGGGTGGATCGGAAGACTCCGCTGCCTTGATGATGGCCTGGGCCGCCTTGGCTGGGTCGCCCGGCTGGGTGCCGTGGACGGTGTCGTGCTCCTTGCGGCGCTTGCCGGCGGTGTCGGCGTAGTCCTCGATCACGGTAGTCGACTGGGTGAGCGAACGACCGGCGAAATCGGTGCGGAAAGCGCCGGGCTCGATGACAATCACCGAGATGCCCAGCGGCTTGAGCTCCGCGTGCAGGGCGCCGGACATACCTTCGAGGGCGGCTTTCGAGGCGGCGTAGTAACCCGAGCCCATCGGCATCAGCTGTACACCGATGGTGGAGATGTTGACGATGGCGCCGGCGCGGCGGGCGCGCATCCCCGGCAGCACCGCCTTGATCATCTCGACAGCGCCGAAGAAGTTCGTCTCGAACAACGTGCGAATGTCGGCCGCATCGCCCTCTTCGACCGCGGCACGGTAACCGTAACCGGCGTTGTTGACGAGGACATGAACGCCGCCGAACCGTTCCTCGGCCGTACGGACCGCGGCCGTGATCTGTTCGGGGTCGGTGACGTCGAGCGACAGGGCCAGGACCCGGTCGGGGTCGTCGCCGGCGAGGTCGGAGACCGTGGCCGCGTCGCGGGCGGTGACGGCGGCGCGGTGTCCAGCGGCGATCACCGCTTCGGCCAGAGCGCGTCCGAGGCCAGTGGAGCATCCGGTGATGAGCCAGGTGGACATGACGATGCTGGTTCCTTTCGGGTGGTGTGCCGATCGCTCGACCATGGTGGCAGCTGCCGGCCTGGCCCGCCGTTCATCCCGTCGCGAGGGCGTCCAGGTCGCCACGGACGTGCTGGGGTTCGTCGGCGAGCGGCATGTTCGCGATGTCGTCGACGGCAGGGTGTCCGGCCGGGTCACGTCGCCGACGACGAGCTGTACATCCGCCGGAAGCAGCCGGGCCTTGCCGGCCTCGGATGAGGGTGCGCGTGGCGTAGCCCTGCACGACCGCTTCCGCGACGGCGAGACGTCCGATGCTGCCGGTGGCCCCGACGAGCAGCACCGTAACGACTCTTCCCGGCAGCGGGCGCGTTGGCTGCTGACGCAAATCGACCGTGCACGGCCGGGAAACCCTTGCTAGCCCTCTCGAGCATCGTGCGCGGTCGATTCGCGTCAGCGCCTTGCCGCCGCCTCGTTGCGCCGAGAATCGCGACTGGCGATCGCGATCTGGTCGCCCATGCGGGCCAGACCTAGCGCGGTGGACAGGCCGATGCCGCTGGTGGCGCCGGTGCCCAGCACCGTACGTCCGGTCATCGGCGTGCGGTTGATCATGTCGTTGCGCTGGCCAGCGGCGGAGCGGTGATGACAGGTGTGATCGTCGACGTCGGTTCGAGCGGAACGGCCGGAGTGTCGAATCCCCTGACGATCAGCCACACACCGATGAACACCTCCCACAGGCCGCCCGGGGTGGCCTGGATCGAGTTCAGGTTGAACCCGAGGATTTCCAGCACCGATCCGCACAGGATGACCGCGTAGCCCCCGAGTCCCCAGACGGCGAGCGGCCGGGGGATCAGGTGGGTGCGGAAGAACGCGGAGCACAAGATCAGACCGGCCACCCCGAGGGTGGTCATGGCGAACTCGTACGCGTACAGATTTCCCTCAGCGAGCACGGTGCTCAGGGCTTGGAGGTAGGAGATGTCGGCCGTCCCGGCGTCGAGGTACGCGGCACCGATCGGGATCTGGATGACGACCAGGAGCGCCATGACGGCTATCAACGTGGCATCCATGATCCGGGCGGCGAGATAGCCGACGGCGCTGCGCTCGCTGTGGCGCTTCAGGACCGGGAACATCAAGACGCCGTGGGCCGCGTCGCCGGCCACCGTGGCCAGCCAGCAGACGACCCCGATGGCCAGCAACATGCTGCTCGCGGCGACGGCCGCCAGTCCGTCCGGCGCGGCCAGTGTGGACTGGATGACGATGTTCCCGGGGATGCCGACCGCCATTCCGGCTAGGTACAGCACGCCGATGATTCGGGCGGTCGTCCGGTGGTGGTGGTGGCTGTGCATGGTTGCCGACTGACGTGTCTGCATGGTGGATCTCCTGATGGTTGGACGGCGGGATTCGGTCCGTGGACCGATCCCGGACAGAGTTGGTGGCGGCTTGGCTCAGACGGTGACGACGAGCTTTCCGTGTGCGCGACCGCTCTGGAGGTGCCGAACGGCATCGGCGGCTTCGCTGAGCGGATAGGTGCGGTCGATGACCGGGGTCATTCCGCTGTTCTCGATCAACTCGGTGAGGGCCGTGAGGTCGTCGGCCTTGGTGGTCCCGAGGATCATCTTCAGCTTCTGGTGGACGAACGGTGAGACAACGAGGGCCCGCAGCGAGCGACCCAAGGCAGCGCCGACCAGCCGGCCGCCTCCTTCGCCGCCGACCAGCACGAGCGTGCCGCGGGGGGTCAGGCAGCGTCGGAGCTCCGTCAGGGTCCGGTTTCCGCCCATGTCGAGGATCAGGTCGTAGTGCTGACCGCTGGTCGTGACGTCCTGATCGGTGTAGTCGATCACGTGATCGGCGCCGACCGAACGGACCAGCTCGACCTTGCCGGTGCTGCACACCCCGGTGACCTCGGCCTCGTACGCCTTGGCGATCTGCACCGCGAACAGGCCGACGCCACCGGAAGCCCCGATGATCAAGACCCGCTGCCCTGCCGCGATCTTGCCAGCGTCGCGCAATGCCTGCAGTGCCGTGCAGGCCGAGGTGGGAATGGCCGCCGCTTGCTCGAAGGTCAGGCGGGCCGGCTTGGGGGCCAGAGTCTCGACCCGCGCAGTGGCGAAGTCGGCGAGAGAACCGTCGCACACTCCGTAGACCTCGTCACCCGCCTCCAAGCGGGTCACGTTCTGGCCCACCGCTTCGACGGTGCCTGCGACGTCCATGCCCCGGATCCGGGCCTTGGGCGAGCGGAAGCCGAAGCCCATGATGCGCATCAGGTACGGCTGGCCGGCCATGACGTGCCAGTCCCCGATGTGCAACCCCGCCGCCCGGACACGGATCAACACGTCGTCGGCGCCGACTTCCGGCGCGGGCACATGGATGAGGCGCAGCTCGTCGGCATCCCCGTAGCGGTCCTGCGCGATAGCCCGCATCGCTGCCCTTCTCGGTGCCGAAACAGCAGAGGTCGTGCCCGCCGAGCCTTGTTGAGAGTGTTTCACGATCTCTTCCCTCCGAGATGGGTGCAATCATTTGTCGCACTAAGTACGAAGATATCGTACAATGTACGAAATGGCTACCGGTTGGGAGAGGCAAGATGTCTACGCGGACTACGCGCCCACAGAAACGGCCCGCACTGAGCCGGGAGCTGGTCCTTGCCGGTGCCGTCGCCCTCACCGACGACGGCGGGGTCTACTACGTCGCCACCAAGACCGAGATCTTCGACGCGATCGTCGATGTCGTCTTCAGCGAGATCGACCTTCCCACCGTCGACGGCGACTGGCGAGCAGAGATCCACCTCCGGGCCACCTCTGCCCGCCACGTCCTGCAGCGGCACTCCTGAGCCAGGAATGACATCGGGCCGACGTGGTGCCGTCCAGCCGTGATCAGACCCGTCGAGCGGTCACCAACAGGTACTCCCAGCCCATCACGCCGTCGTGGAGGAACCGGTCGCCCAGCGCGGCCAGGTCGCCGTCCAACGCCTCGACCCTCGCGGGATCGTCGGCGATGAAGCGGTACACCGCGATGGTCGGACCGTAGTTGGTCTTGAAGAAGTCGCGGAACTCCGCCCCGGAGGCGAAGCGGTCGACCCGCAGCGTCTGCTGATAGGCGACGAGGTCGCTCACCCGATCTCCGAACAGCTGGCGTACGTGGTCGGCCCGGCCCCACAGCGGCGCCGGCGAAGCACCGGGCGGAGGCGGCGGCGCGTACGGCTTCATGGCGGCGAACAGCTGCCCGATGAAGCCCTCTGGGGTCCAGCTGAGAACGCCGATGCTGCCGCCCGGCCGGCACACCCGGACGAGTTCGTCGGCGGCCTGCTGGTGGTGCGGCGCGAACATCACGCCGATGGCCGACTGCACAACGTCGAACTCGGCGTCGGCGTACGGCAGCGCCTCCGCATCGGCGGTCTGCCAGGTCAGGTCGAGACCCTCGGCGGTCGCGGCCGTGCGGCCGACGTCGAGCAACTCGGTCGTCAGGTCCGTGGCGGTCACCTCGGCGCCCCGGCGGGCGGCGGGGAGAGCCGAACTGCCGGTGCCGGCAGCCACATCGAGGACGCGCTGTCCGGGCCGCACGTCGACGGTGTCGACCAGGAACCCGCCGAGCGATCCGACGACGTCGTCGACGACGGCTGGGTAATTCCCGCTCGCCCACATGGCGGCGTGCTTGGCCTTGAGCGCCCGGTCCTCGGGAGTGTCGGTGATCGGCGTCCAGGTGGACGTGGTGGTCATGATTCCTCCATCGGGTGGTGGTTGATGACGTCACGCTACGAATTCCCGGCCCAGGCCACATCGGCGCCGACGCGCAACAGTTCGCCCCGGGAGCACAAGTCGGTGGCGGCTGACGCGTAGTCGATCTCGGTGCCGACTCAGGCTTGGGCGAGCAGCCTGGCGACGGCCGCCGTGCGCGCGTTGCGCCCCTGCAGACCGAGCTTCGCGTACGCGTTCTGCAGGTGTCGTTCGACCGTTCGGACCGACAGCACGAGCTCGGCGGCGATCGCGTCGTTGTCGAGCCCCTCGGCCGCCAGGCGCAAGATGTCGAGCTCGCGCGGCGACAGCATCGACGCCACGTTCTCGGCCACAACTGACTCTGCTCGCCGCAGCGGCCCGAGGTCGCTTCGCTCCCGCCCTCTCACTGACTCTGCTCGCCGCAGCGGCCCGAGGTCGCTTCGCTCCCGCCCTCTCACTGACCCTGCTCGCCGCAGCGGCCCGAGGTCGCTTCGCTCCCGCCCCCTCAATGGTGCGCTCACCCGGTCCGGGGCGAGGAAGTCGCTGATCTCGGACAGGAACACCGGCCAGGCCTCCTCGTTCGCCAGCACGATGTGGTTGTTGCTTTCCAGCGCCACCAGCCGCGCACCCCGGATGTTCGCCGCCAGGTATCGGCTGTGCTCGAACTCGTTCATCTGATCGCCGCGGCTGTGCAGCACCAACGTCGGCAGGTCGAGCTCGGGCAACCGTGCGCTGGCGTCGGTCGCCTGGCGTTGCGACCGGGCCAGCACGGCGGTGTCCGCATCGACCGCCATCCGTTGCAGGTCGTCGATCCAGCGCATCTGCTCCTCGGTCCCGCCCGGGATCATCAAGGTGGTGAAGACCCGTCGAAACTCCGACGTCGGGCGGGCCCAGCCGACCTTGATCAAGGCCTGGAACGCCGCATCGAGTTCGAGCTCCTCCGGGGACGCCGCCACCAGCGCCCCGGCGTAGCTGCCGTAGAAGGCCAGCCGGGTGAGTCGTTCCGGGTGCCGTGCCGCGTATTCGATCGCCACCGGACCGCCCTGGGCCATGGCCAGCAGGGCGAACCGCTCCAACCCGGCGTCGTCGGCGACGGCCTCGAGATCGGCGACCCGGGCCTGCAGACTGTGATCGGTCACGCCGCGGTCCGACAGCCCATGACCCCGCTCGTCGTACCGGATCACGGTCGCGATCCGGCCGAGCTCGACCAGGTAGTGCCGCCAGACCGGGCTCTGCCAGTCGAACTGCAGGTGGCTCAACCAGCAGGCGTCGATCAACAACGGCGGGCCGGAGCCGTGGACCGCGTAGGCGATGCCGACGCCGTCAGCAGAGCGGGCGAACCGGATGTCCTGCACCGTGTCCGCGCCGCCCGTCGCCACGCGATGATCGTAGGGGAAGTGACAATCCTCGGAAGGTCGAACATCCGATTCACAACAGAAAGGGAGGCGCCGTGACCCTTCGCATCGGGCTGCAGCTCTACTCGGTCCGCAACGCTCTCGCCGACTCCACCCAGGCAACCCTGGAACGGGTGTCGGAGCTAGGGTTCCGCTACCTCGAGGCGGCGAACCACAACGCGGCCAGCGACGACGGGATCGGGTTCGACGTTCCGGCCGGCGACCTCCGCTCCGTCTTGGACGATCTCGGTCTGCAGGTCGTCGGCTGCCACGTCAACCCGCTCCGGATGGACCGACTGCCGGCCGTTCTCGACTACCAACAGCAGATCGGGAACACCCAGATCGGCTGCGACATCGAGTTCTATCCGCCCAACGACCGCGACTACGCACTACGGCGAGCCGAGTTCTTCAACGTCGTCGGACAGTTGTGCGCCGAACGCGGCATCCGCTTCTATTACCACAACCACTACCAGGAGTTTCAGCTCATCGACGGTCAGACCGTCTACGAGATCATCTTGGACAACACCGACCCCGAGCTCGTCTTCATCGAGATGGACACCTACTGGGTCTATCGCGGCGGTCAGGATCCCATCGCCTGGATGCGCCGCTACCCCGAACGCGTCATCCTGCTTCACCAGAAGGACTTCCCGGCCGATGCGCCGCAGCCGCTCAACCTCTACGACGGCGTCGTCGACCCCGACGGAACCATCACGATGGAGACCTTCGAGCATGATCTGCGCCCCGGCTGCTTCACCGAGATCGGCACCGGCACGCTCCCGATCCAAGACATCCTCGACATCGCCGACGGGCTGCCGAACCTGCAGTACATGCTGCTCGAGCAGGACTTCAGCTCCTACCCTGACCTGGAATCCGCGGCTCGCAGCCGCGACGCGTTCAGTCACTACCGAGGCATCAGCTGGACCTGAACGCCACCACACGGACCCATCGGCCCTTTCTTGACTGATTCCAGAAAGCGCGGCAGACTCGCTGCGTGACCTCAGCCGCGGACCCAGCCCAGATGTTGCGGGACGCAGGACTGCGCGTGACCCGGCCCCGGACGGGGGTACTGGTCGCCGTGCACACCCAACCGCACACCGACACCGAGTCGGTGATCCGGGCCGTGCGCGCTGATCTGTCCGATGTCTCGCACCAGGCCGTCTACGACTCGCTGCACACATTGACGGCTGCAGGGTTGATCCGCCGGATCCAGCCCTCGGGCTCGGTGGCGCGCTACGAGTCGCGGGTCGGCGACAACCACCACCACGTGGTCTGTCGCTCCTGCGGCGCCATCGCCGACGTCGACTGCGCAGTCGGTGAGGCGCCGTGCCTGGAAGCGCCCAACGACAGCGGCTTCGAGATCGACGAGGCCGAGGTCATCTACTGGGGCCGCTGCCCCGCCTGTATCTCTGCGACTTGAGCAGATTCGAGTACCGAAAGGACGTCATGACCGACACCGAGCACCACCACGACGCCGTCGTCGGCGAGATGAACGAGGACGCGGGCCAGCCCGCCGAGAGCCAATGCCCGGTGGATCACACCGGTCGCGCCGCGCACCCGACCGAAGGTGGCGGCAACCGCGGCTGGTGGCCGAAGAGTCTCAACCTCAAGATCCTCGCCAAGAACCCCGCGGTGGCGAATCCGCTCGGTGAGGGCTTCGACTACGCCGCGGCCTTCAATCGGCTCGACCTCGCCGACGTGAAGCGCGACATCGAGCAGGTGCTCACCACCTCGCAGGACTGGTGGCCCGCCGACTTCGGGCACTACGGCCCCTTCATGATCAGGATGGCGTGGCACAGCGCCGGCACGTACCGCATCCACGACGGGCGGGGCGGCGCCGGGGCGGGCATGCAGCGTTTCGCTCCGCTCAACAGCTGGCCGGACAACGGCAATCTCGACAAGGCGCGCCGGCTCCTGTGGCCGGTCAAGAAGAAGTACGGCCAGAGCCTGTCGTGGGCCGACCTGATCGTGCTCACCGGCAACGTCGCGCTGGAGTCGATGGGCTTCCAGACCTTCGGCTTCGGCGGCGGCCGCGAAGACGTGTGGGAGCCGGACGAAGACGTCTACTGGGGTCCGGAGACCACCTGGCTCGGCGACGAGCGCTACACCGGCGATCGCGAGCTGGAGAACCCGCTCGCCGCCGTCCAGATGGGTCTGATCTACGTCAACCCGGAAGGCCCCAACGGCAACCCGGACCCGATCGCGGCCGCGCGCGACATCCGCGAGACCTTCGGCCGGATGGCGATGAACGACGAGGAGACCGTCGCGCTGATCGCCGGCGGCCATGCCTTCGGCAAGACCCACGGTGCGGCCGACCCCGCCCAGTACGTCGGCGACGAACCCGAGGGGGCCGGGCCTGGAGGAACAGGGCCTCGGCTGGCGCAACTCCTTCGGGTCCGGGGCGGGCGAGGACGCCATCACCAGCGGTCTCGAGGTCACCTGGACCTCCACCCCGACGCAGTGGGGCAACGGCTACTTCGACAACCTCTTCGGCTACGAGTGGGAGCTGTCCATGAGCCCCGCCGGCGCGCATCAGTACGTCGCCAAGGACGGCGCAGGAGCGGGCACGATCCCGGGCCCGGCGGCCGACTCCGCCAAGCGGCCCCCCACCATGCTGGTCACCGACCTGTCGCTGCGTTTCGACCCGGTGTACGAGAAGATCTCGCGCCGCTTCCACGAACATCCTGAGGAACTGGCCGACGCCTTCGCGCGGGCATGGTTCAAGCTGACTCATCGCGACATGGGCCCGATCCAGCGCTACCTGGGCCCCGAGGTCCCGAGCGAGATCCTGATCTGGCAGGACCCCGTGCCGGCCGTCGACCACGAGCTGGTCGACGCCGCCGACGTGGCGTCGCTCAAGGCGCAGGTGCTCGCCTCCGGACTCACCGTCGCTCAGCTGGTCTCCACGGCGTGGGCCTCGGCGGCGTCGTTCCGTGGCAGCGACAAGCGCGGCGGGGCCAACGGTGCCCGCATCCGGCTGGAGCCGCAGAACGGGTGGGACGTCAACAATCCCGGCCAGCTGGCCACCGTGCTGCACACGCTCGAGGGCATCCAGCAGGCGTTCAGCGCGAGTCAGACCGGCGGCAAGCAGATCTCGCTGGCCGACCTGATCGTGCTGGCCGGCTCGGCGGCCGTCGAGAAGGCGGCCCTGGACGGCGGGGTCGAGATCGCGGTCGCGTTCACGCCCGGCCGGACGGACGCCTCGCTGGAGCAGACCGATGTCGAGTCGTTCGGCTACCTGGAGCCGCTCGCCGACGGCTTCCGCAACTACGCCGGCAAGGGCAGCCGCCTGCCGGCCGAATACCTGCTGCTCGACCGCGCCAATCTGCTGACGTTGAGCGCGCCCGAGACGACCGTGCTGGTCGGCGGCCTCCGGGTGCTGGGGGCCACCTACGACGGCTCGTCGCTCGGGGTTCTCACCGACCGCCCCGGCACGCTGAGCAACGACTTCTTCGTCAACCTGCTGACGCTCGGGACCACGTGGACAGCGACCGACAGCGGAGAGCACCCGGCCACGCTACGAAGCTCGGGACGCCTCGGGCCAGGTGAGGTGGACCGGCAGCCGCGCCGATCTGGTCTTCGGCTCGAACTCCGAGCTGCGGGCGCTGGCCGAGGTGTACGCCAGCGACGACGCCGCAGAGAAGTTCGTCCACGACTTCGTCGCAGCCTGGGTCAAGGTGATGAATCTCGACCGGTTCGACCTCAGCTGAGGTCCTCGATGTAGGACTCGAGCGACTCGACGACGAATTCGTGGTCCTCGTCTGAGGTCAGTCCGGAAATCGTGACCGCGGCGACCACGCCCACCCCGCGAACCCGGACCGGGAACGAGCCGCCGGCCGCCGCGAACGTCGAGGTGTCGAACCAGCCCGCGGTCCACAGGTCTACACCCTGGGCTGCGAAACGCGCCTCCAACAACGCGGTGCTGGTCTCGAAGTGGAGGGCGGTCCGCGCCTTCCGTTCCAGCCAAGCCTCGTTCTCCGCCGTGGTCCCCGCGAGAGCCGATCGGAAGAGGACCATGCCGGGTCTGCGGATGTCGATGATGATCGACGCATCCTCGCGCAGCGCACGCTCCGCCATCCGCGTTCCCAGCCGCCAGGCCGCACGATGGTCGAAGGACCCGAGCACGAGGCGGGCCTCCTGAGCGGTGAGGTCAGCGATCCGGTCACTGCCGCTCTGCGTCATGCGTTCCTCCTCCGGACAGTTGCTTGATCATGGTGGGGGTGACCCGGCAGCAGCCCCCGACGAGCCGGGCCCCGGCCTGGATCCATGCTGTCGCGCCGGTCGCATCGATCTGCGACCGACCATGCCAGCGACGCCCGACAGCGTCCCAGACCTCTCCGCTGTTGGGGTAGGCCACGACCGGCTTCCCACTGGCGGCAGCGATCCGGACCTGCTCGGAGACCGTGACCGGATCGACGCAGTTGACCCCCACCGCGATCACTTCGGTGACCTCGGCCGCCATCGCGTACGCCTCCGCCAGCGGCTCGCCCGCTCGGGTCCGGTCGCCGACCGCCGTCATGGACAGCCAGCACGGCACCCCGGATCCGGCCAACTCGGCCAGCAGCGCCTCCGCCTCGGCCAGGCACGGGATGGTCTCACAAGCCAGCACGTCGGCGCCCGCGTCGGCCAGCACCGCGAGGCGCGGGCGGTGCCAGGCTCGGAGTTCGGCGACGGTCAGGCCGTAGTCCCCGCGATACTCCGAGCCGTCGGCCAGCGCGGCCCCGTACGGCCCGACCGAGGCGGCCACCCAGCGCGGCCGGTCGGATGTCTCGCCGGCCGCGACCCGAGCCACCTCGACGCTGCGCCGCATCAGCGTCTCCGCATCGGAGCGGTCGATCCCGATCGCCGCGAACCCGTCGAAAGACGCCTGGTAGGACGCCGTGATCGCCACCTCGGCGCCCGCCGCGAAGAATCCTCGGTGCGCGTCGGCCACCGCCTGGGGATGATCGGCGAGCAACCGGGCCGACCACAACGCCGACGACAGGTCGTGACCCTGACTCTCCAACTGGGTGGCGAGCCCGCCGTCGAGGACAACCGGCCGCTCGGCCATGGCGGCCGCGAGCGTTGTCATCGTCACCGGGCGCGATCGTCTGTCGGCTGCGGCACGGTGGGGGCCGCGGACGACGGGTTCGCCGTGGGTTGATCGTGCAGCCGGGTGGCGACCCGGCAGGCCTGCAGGTCACGGGCGAGCCGGGGCTCGATGGGCTGCCGTCTTCGGACGATGTCGTCAAGCCGCTGCAGATCAACGTCGCTGGCCGCCTCATCCAGTCCGCTGATAATCCGATAGACGTCCTGTGCTTCGTTGATGACCCGCAAACAAGCGGCGTTGACCTGGGCTTCGGCGACCACCGGCGCAACTGGCGCTGCCGCCCGGTCCGGGGAACTCGTCATCGGCACGTCCTCTTGGCTGCGTCAGGTGGGCCAAAGCTCATAGTAATTCCAGGGCTAGTGGCCCATTCGAGCCGACGGGGACCGGAAGGGGGCGGAGCGCGTGCGCATCACAGCGGTGATCCGCCGCGCCGTTGCCGCCGCCTCCGCCGGTTCCGCTCGGTTCGGTCGGGCTACCGGGCGGTCGTCACCACGGGCCGCTGGGCGGTGGTCCCGGTCTGGGTGGCCGCGGCCGCGCTCTTCGTCTTGTTGGCGCCCGCGCACAGCGGGGGCGGCGGGTTCGGCGAATTCCTGCCGGCGGACCACCCCATTCTGCAGACCAGCGCCAGGTGCTCGAGGAATTCCGCGTCCCCGTGCTGTCGGGGACCACGGTGGTCGTCCACCAGCCGGAAGGCCTCAGCCTGCTGACCAGGGCGGACTCCTGACCTCCACGTCCTAGGCCTCGCTCGGAGGGTCAGCAGAAACGTTGACGTGCTTGACCTCCGCCAGGTAGCGACCGGCGACCGTGGCGGCCTCCTCCGAAGTGCGCCCTAGCTGGCGAGCGTCCAGGTATGCCGCGTACCAGTCCCACCAATCGTGCGGCTCAGCGACGGCCTCGAACGAACCGTGATGTTCGGCCGTCTCGTGCAACAACGCCGCCAATGCGGCTACCTCCACCTCAGTCCCCCCACTGCCGGCCGGGGATCCGGGTGGTGACCTCTTGAAGAAGCCAGCTGTTGCCGTCCGGGTCCCTGAACGACGCCAGCGCGAAATACGAGCGCCCCTCGGGCGCCTCGAGGCCCGGGGGCCGGGCCACCTCGACCTCGCTCACTTCGACGCCGCGGCGGACCAGATCGTCCCGGGCGGCATCGATGTCGGTCACCACGAGGAACATGCCCTGAGCGGACCCAGGCTCAGCCGTCGTGCGGCCACGGCCGAACTGGATCGAGCACGGCGAGTGCGGTGGCGTGAACTGCACCGTCCGGAAGTCCTCGCTGACGGCCAGATCGATGTCGAACCGCCAGCCGAGGCTTGCATAGAAGGCCTTCGCTCGATCGACATCGGAGACGGGCAGTTGGACGACCTCGAGGGCCATGTCGATCGTGCTCAGTTCCACCGCCTCCGTCGGATCGGCAGTGCTGACGCCGCTGCTGTTCATCTGAGCTCCCTTCGCTGGGTGTCGCGAGCGGACGTCGCCTACTCACCCCGGCCGGGTGACGCGCCGGTGCGCCGGAGAGCCGACACGCGGGACCTCGGCCTTGGGGAGCGAGTACAAGCAACCTCCCGGTCGCCGTGGGCTATCTCTTCAGACTCCTCTCCACCGGCGGCCGACGTCAACGATGTGAACGCGTCGCCGCGATAGCGTCTCTTCATGTCGCTGGTCCTACATGACGATCTCTTCGATGCCCAGTTCGTCCGGGCGCTCGCGTACGCAACCCAGTCCGGCGCCGAGCTCGGTGAGTGCGTGGAGACGGCGCGGCGGATCAAGAAGACGGACCCCGACCTGTGGTACTCCGAGTGGCTGGCCACCGCGGAGCAGCTGGAGAGCATGGCGGAGAGCAGTGCGCGGGCTGGTCGGCGGGTCAGCGCCCGGTCCGCCTACCTGCGCGCGTCGAACTACTACCGAACGGCCGGCTTGTTCTTGATGGGATCACCGGTCGACGAGCGCTTTCGCTCGACCTCCCATCGACAAACCGACACGTTCCGCCGCGCGGCGGCACTGCTAGATCTCCCACCGGACATCCTGCAGATTCCGTACGAGGACACCACTCTGCCGGGTTACTTCTTCCGAGCGAGCGACGACGGCGAGCCACGGGCAACGGTGATCCTGACCGACGGCTACGACGGCACCGTCGAGGAGCTGTACTTCAGCAGCGCCGTCGCGGCCTTGAGTCGGGGGTATCACGTGTTGGCGTTCGACGGGCCCGGACAGGGCTCGGTGATCTTGGACCAACAGATCCCGTTCCGGCCCGACTGGGAGGCCGTGGTGACTCCGGTCGTCGACTTCGCCCTCACCCTGCCGGAGGTCGAGCCGACGAAGATCGCCCTGCAGGGCTGGAGTTTCGGCGGCTATCTCGCTCCGAGGGCCGCTTCCGTCGAGCACCGGCTGGCCGCCTGCATCTCCGACTGCGGACCCTACGACCTCTTCGACGCGATGACCGCGAGACTCCCGGGCGTCTTGGCGCACGGCCTCGAGGACGGCAGCGCGATGGCTGGTCGAGTCCTCGAAACCGCCCTGCGAGCCGCCCTGAAGAACCCGTCCGGAGGCTGGGCCCTCCGTCGGAACCTTTGGGTGCACGACGTCGCCGATCCCACCGACTTCCTCGCGCTGGCCCCGGAGTACACCCTCAAGGGTCGCGAACACCAGATTCAGTGCCCGACGTTCCTCTGTGCGACCGAGGGGGACCAGCTGAGTGCCCAGGTCGAGATCTTGGCCGATCGACTCGCCTGCCCAACGGAGTACGTGCTGTTCACCGCCGCCGAAGGCGTCACGGGCCACTGCGAGATGTCCGGGCGGTCCGTGTTCCACCGCCGGGCGTACGACTGGCTCGACGAGGTGTTCGGCTCGCCGACGGCGATGGCGTAGGGATCTCGCCGAGAGCTAACGATCTGACGCGACCCGCGCCCCTCAGCTGACTGGTGCGGGAACGCATACCGTGAGAGCGCCGGGTCGGATTTCGGCGGTGAGCCTGGTGCCGGTGCCGACCACGTCGCCGTCCAGCTGGTAGTTCTCCTCGCCACGAAGCCTGACCCGGACGACCCTTCCCTGGGCCTGGTCGACCTGATCGTCCTTCTTGGGTCGCCGGGTGATCAGCCGCAACACGAGTTTCACCCAGTGGCGGATCCCATGCGGGGAGGCGATGAAGACGTCGAGCAGTCCGTCGTCGGGCGATGCGCCCGGTACGAGTACAAAGTTCCCCTGCAGCTCGCCGACATTGGCGATGGCGCAGATCATCGACCGCCGCCGCCGCGGGCGGTGGTCATCGAGCTGGACCGTGAACCGGAACGGCAGGCGCCGAAGCGCCTTGGCGGCGGCCACCACATACGCCCCGGCGCCGATCTTGTCCTTCAGCTCGGGGTCGGTCTCGTCCATGATCATGGCATCCACGCCGATCCCGGCCAGCACCGCGAAGTGCTCCGGCGGATGATCATCGACGCGAAGCCTGATCAGGTCGATGGTGCGCGTGTGTCCGGCGAACGCCACCTCGATCGCGGCCCCTTCTTCCAACGGCAGATCGAGATTCCGGGCCAACAAGTTGCCGGTCCCGGCCGGAATCAGACCCATCGTGATTCCCGATCCGGCCAGACCATCGGCGACGATCCGGACCGTCCCGTCACCACCGGCGGCGATCACCAGATCGACGCCGGCGGCGACGGCCTGCCTCGTCATCGCGCGGCCGGGGTCCTCGGCCGAGGTCTCCAGCCAGAGCGTGTCCGTCCAGCCGTCCCGCTGCAGCGTCTTGTCCAGCTGATCGCGGAACTGATCGCTGATCTTGGTGGGATTGAAGACGACGGCGCACCGGCCGCTCATCGGGATACCTCACTCATCGGCCTGACCCCTGTCCACAAGCAGGCCCGCCACCCGCGGTTTCGCAGCCGCCCACCGACGGCCGCCCGCCCAGTCTATTCGGCCTCCCGCCGGGCGTGCTCGAGGTGAGGGCCGACCTGATGGATCCGGATGATGATCATCACGGCCGCCGGGCCGTGACCGGACACCGTAAGCCCCCTACACCTCCGAACGGGAGTCGTTGCGATGCCGGGCGTAGTAGCGGCGTGCGCGGTTGCGGTTGCCGCAGTCAGTGGCGGAGCACCAACGACGCTTGCCGCCGCGGGAGGTGTCGAGGAAGACCCAGCCACAAGCGGAATCCTCGCACCGGTTCAACTGCACGATGGCGGGACTGGTGATCAGGGCCAGTGTTTTCCGGAGCACCCGGTCGCGGAGGGTGCTCAACCCGAATGAGCGCTCAGTCCAGGCCCAGGTCGCCCCGTTCGCCTGGAGCCGGGCGTGGCGAAGGCTGTCGACGTATGCGTCGGTGAGCCGGCTGACAGCTTCCGGCGAGCGGTCCACCAGACCGGCGTAGATGGTTTCGCGCAGGTCCAGCAGCTGAGCGTGCTGCTCGGCGACGTGCGACGAGGGCTCGTACGCCACCTGCCGCTGCAGCTCGGCTGCTTCGGCGTCGGAGATGATGTCGCATTGCGCTGCCCAGCGCAGTGCCGACCGATAGTCGGGCAGGTCGTCGACCGTTCGCTGTGGGTCAAGGCGCCACGCAACGGTGTTGAGCAGGTCGAGGACCGGGTCGCCGCCGATGCGGCTGTAGGTGAGCCGACCATCAGACATAACGCCATTGTCGGTTGTTGCACGTGAGAGTCAACGCCTCATCTCGATTCACTAGCCGTGCTCCCGTCGCCCGAACTGTCGTAGGTGACAGCGGCTGCGACATCACCGAGCAGCGCTCCGGCGGAGGCGATCGCCTTCCGGAGGCTGGCAGGATCGGTGCCAAGGCCGGCAAGGATGTCGTCCGCGCGCTGGCTGAAGGCGCCCGGCGCGTCGGGCAGCGTCCCGGCTGCCTCGATCAGACCCTTTTCGGTGATCACCCAGCGACCAGCCTTCGCGTGGATCGCGTGGGCGCAGAGTCCGATGACCCGGAAGAGGCTGCCGGCGACAAAGGCGACATCGCGTCGCTGTGCCGACTTGGGCAGGTTGTCCAGCAGGAGCCGTGCCTCCGCCAACCGGTCGACGATCGCTTGACCGAGCTTCGGCGGGTACCTGACCATCTGCTCCTTGAGCCGGCTCAACTCGCCAGATGGATCGGCGAGCAGAACGCCCAGAGCGACCTCGCCGGCGTAGGCGAAGTCCGGCACCCCGAACGGATGACCCACCTGGAAGTGGAAGCTGAACACCCCGGACTCAGCCCGCTGCCACGATCGTTGAACCCGGTCCAGGTCGCGATAGATCCAGTCGACCGAGACCCCCTCGATGGTGAGCCAGCCGCCACCGTCCACCCACGGACCCCACGCCCCCGGTTGGGTCAGCTCGGGTGGACCGAAGCCCGTACGGGCGACCCCGACCGCCCCGGCAAGCTGACGGAGTCGGACCAGGTCGAGCGGCGGCCGGTAGTAAAGACCGAGGTCGACGTCCGAGTCCGGGAATGCGGTTCCGCGAGCCCGGCTTCCACCAAGCGTCACTGCGGTCACCCCCGGCACCTCCACCAGGCTGCCCGCCATCTCTTGAAGCTCGGCATCGCTCAACACGGTCCGATCCTCCTCGACGCGCGTTCCTGGCGCACACCGAACTGCCGTTGGATTCGGGCACCCGACGGGTGCTCGCCGACGGCCATGCCGTCCAATACCGTTGGCTGATCAGGGTCGACAGCGGTTCGATGATGGGATGGACCATGACGTACGCATGCCGCCGAAAGCCCGCGCAGGCGACAAGGTCGCCGTGGTTTCCCCCTCGTTCGCGGCCCCGGCAGTGGCTCCTGAGGTGCATGCGCAGGCGATCCGCCGCCTATCTCGGGTCACGGGTCTGGTACCGGTTGAGTACCCGACGACGCGGCTTGTCGACGCCCCTGCCGTCGCCCGGGCCAATGATCTCAACGCGGCTTTCGCCGATCCGGAGATCCGCGCCGTAGTGGCCACGATCGGCGGTGAGGACCAGATCACGGTCATCCCGCACCTGGACCCGGATCCGGTCCGGGCGGACCCGAAGCCTTTTCTCGGCTACAGCGACAACACCAACCTGCTCAACTGGCTGTGGACCCACGGCGTCGGCGCGTTCTACGGCGGATCGACACAGGTGCAGCTCGGCCCCGGACCCGCGATCGACCCGGTCCACGAGGCCTCCCTGAAGGCCGCCCTGCTCTCCGGAGGCCGGCTCGAGATCACCGAACCAGGTGAATCGGAGGACTTCGGCCGCGATTGGAGCGACCCGACGGCGCTCACCCACTACGGAGAACGGGAACCCACCGAGGCGTGGACCTGGGCCGGTCCCCCGTCCAGGGTCACCGGCCGGACCTGGGGCGGCTGCATCGAAGTTCTGCAGTGGCTGCTCACCGCCGGCAGATTCCCGGCCGACCCCTCCGTGCTCGACGATGCCGTGCTTCTGATCGAGGCGTCGGAAGATCTCACCCCGGCCCCGGCGTTCGGCTTCATACTCCGCTCGCTGGGCGAACGCGGCATCCTCGCCGCTGTCGCGGCCGTCCTGGTCGCACGACCACCGACATCCAGTCTCGAGCAGCCCCCGAGCCAGCGAGCAACGTCGAAGGAGCGGGCGGCGCTGCGTGCAGCGCAGAAGGACGCCGCGATCGATGTCATCAGTCGGTACAACGCGGACGCGGTGGTCGTCGTCGGCGTGCCGTTCGGCCACACGCGACCCCAGTGGATCGTGCCCTACGGCGGAGAGCTCACCATCGACGCCGCACAGCAGAGGATCTGGGCTTCTTATGGGTGACCGACCGGGCTAGATCTCGATCACCTCGACCAAGTCCTCGAGACCCGCAAAGTCCTGGAGATTGCGGGTGTACAGATCCAGTCCGTTCGAGTGCGCGGTGGCCGCGATCAGCAGGTCAGCGAGTCGGTTGCGTGGCTTCCGTCCCCGGCTAGCGACTGCGGCCACCACGAGCCCATAGCTCCGGACGGCCGCGCTGTCGAATGGAAGGGGCTCGAGGCTTGCTTCGACCTCCTGGAGTCTCACTTGTCGCTTGGCGGACTCGCTGCTGGTGGTGGCGAGAAGGGGCCCAGCCGCCAACTCTGCGGCCGTTGTTGCGGAAACGGCCATCGCATCGGGCAGAGCTGCCACTACGGCCGGATCGTGCCAGTCGACGACGACCGAGGTGTCCAGTAGTCCGGACGTCACAGCCCTTGATCGATCACGTCGTCGAGGTCGGCACGGAACCGGTGGCGGTCGATGCGCACTTTCGCGTTCGCCATGACCGCGACTTCATCTCGCGAGATGAACGATCGCCGACCCGACCGAAGGGGACGAAGCTCCGCAACCGGTTCGCCGTTGCGGGTGACCACAAAGGTCTCCCCTGCCGTGACCGCTTCCATCACCTTCGCGTTGTCGTTGCGCAATGCGCGCTGCGGAATGGTCCTCGTCACCGCACTACTGTGGCAAGAAGGCTACGATACGCTACGACTCGCAAGAGCAACGAAGGCCGCGTCAGCGGAAGTTCGGCATGACCTCATTCGCCAACAACCGCAGCTGCTCCTCGACGGTGGCCACGCCCTCAACGGTTTGCCCGGTGAAGGCCTTCACCAACGAGGCGTCGGTGATGGCGGCGATGACGTGGTTGACACCGGTGCCCTCGAGCTCGGACCTGATCTTGCTCGTAACCTCCTCAGGCGTACCGGAGATCGACAACTTCTCCGCGAGCTCGGGACTGGTGAGCTCGATGCTCTTGGCCAGATCCCCTGCGCCCATGGCTTCGACGATGGGGGTGAGCTCCGCCGGGTCGACCCCGTTCCGTTCCAGTAGCTCGTGCGGCATGGACGAGGCGTAGATCCCGACCATCGAGCGGGCAGCCTGCTTCGCCGCCGCCGAGTCCGGCCCGATCGCCGTGCAGACCCAGGCGGCGAAGTCGAGGTCGTCCGGGTTCTTCCCCGCCCTCTTGGCGCCGGCACTGAAGTGCTCGAATCCGTACTCGTAGGCCTGTCGGGTGTAACCGAGTGCGTGATGGCAACCGTCGGAGAATTCACCGGCGACCGCGAACGACTTCGGGCCACGCATGGAACCGATCTTGACCGGCAGGTGATCCTGCACCGGTCGAGCGAATGTGAACAGCCCTGAGTACTTGAAGAACTCGCCGTCGAAAGTGATGGCCCCCTCGTCGAGCAACGTGCGGATGACCTGGACGCCCTCCTTGACCCGGGACAGTGGCTTGGTGTGGGCCCAGTCGATGTTGTACTGCGCCAGCAGGCCGAAGTTGCCGGATCCGAGCACCACTTCGGCGCGGCCGTTCGTCAGCTCGTCGAGGGTCGCCGCGGCTTGGGCGATGAGTGTGGGCTCGCGTAGGACAACCCCCGAGAGGCTCGGTCCGAAGCGGATGTTCGTCGTGTCCCTCGCCGCGGCCGCAAAGAGCAGCCACAAGTCCTTGTGCCAGGTCTCATCGGCGGCGTAGCAACCGTGGAAACCCAACTCGTCGGCCAGCTTGATGGCCCGCAAGGACTCCTCGAGTGGGTAGTCCGGAAGCATCACATAGCTGAACTTCATGTTCCCCTCCCCCAGAAGGATGATCACGTTGTCCGGACGCGGGCGTTCAGCAGCCGCGGCGGACATGTGCTTCCCATCAGACCACCTCGGTCGCAGCCCGTCCACATCTTCTGGCTGCAATACGTTTCGATTCCCTCGCGTTCTTGATCATCCGCCCACTGGCGGCGCCCCTCGGGCTCATTGACGTCCGCAGGAGGCGACCATAGTGTGCAAACACGTCCATGGTGGAGAGCAACCAGTTCGACCCTTCAGACCCGCTGCCGACAAGGGGTGCGCAGTGACCTTCGATGACGCAACCGGCCAGTCTCCCGCGGCGATGGGGAACGGACACCTCCAGCAAGAGTTCGTCGAAACCTGGCGGCAGAACGGCTACAACTGCTTCTCCTCCGGTCACAAGTTCTGCCGAGAGGTCTGCCCGGTCATGCAGATGACCCGGAACGAGAACCACACACCGACCGCCTTCCACGCCAACATCGTCGCGATGGACAAGGGGCTGCTCGACATCGCCGACGTGGCCGACGACTACGTGCACTGCACGCAGTGCGGGGCGTGTGAGATCCGGTGCCCGAACACGTTGTTCGTCGGTGACTTCTACCAGGCGCGTACGGAGACGGTGAAGGTCGTCCGGGCGGCGCGGGCGCTGCTGGTCGATCAGGGCCTGGACCGGGACGGCTGGCAGCTGTGGAACCGGCTGACCAACGAGCTGAAGAACGAGCCCGTGCTGGGCACTGGGGACGGCCAGCCCAGCGGCCAGGAGCACGTGCGGGACTGGGCGGCCGGTCTGGACATCCCCATCGGCGGCGAGACCATCATGTTCGTCGACTGCGAGGCCGCGTTCTACCGCACGTCGAACACCAGGGCCACCGCTCAAGTGCTGCAGCAGGCGGGCGTCGAGTTCGGGCTGATGAACGAGCAGTGGTGCTGCGGAGGACCGGCGGCTGAGATGGGATACGTCGAGCAGTCCCGGGCCTTCGCGGAGCACAATCTGGCGGACTGGCGCGCCTCCGGCGTCAAGCGCGTCATCGCCATCGAGCCACACGACTACATCCATTTCACCGAGGACTATCCGGCGTACTTCGGGGCAGACTTCGACATCGAGGTGGTCCAGATCGTCGAACTGGTCGCCGACTTGATCAAGAACGGCCAGCTCACACTCGAGAAGCCGATCGACAAGACCGTGACCTATCACGACCCGTGCCGGCTCAACAAGCGCAAGGGGATCCACGAGGCACCCCGCTTCATCCTGAACTCCATCCCGGGTTTGGTGTTCAAGGATGTCGATCACGTCACCCAATGGTCCTACTGCTCCGGAGGCGGCGGTGGACTGCCCATCGAGAAGCCTGAAATCACCGAGGCGATCAGCGACACCCGGGTGGCCCGGGCGAAGGAGCTCGACGTCGACATGCTGGTGAGTGCGTGCGTCTGGTCGGAGCGGCCGCTGGCCACGGCGGGACGAAAGGCCGGGATCGAAGTCGCCGACATCATGGAGCTGGTCGCGGAGTCCGCCGGCATCAAGATCGGCGGCCGCCGCGGGGCGTCCGAGGTGGAGACCGATCTCGGAGGCCGCGCGATGACCACCGCTCCGGTGATGACGGTGGAGGACGTCGTCGTCGCCGAGCTCGAGGCGATCATGGACGAGCCGGGATCGGTGCTGACCGGAATTTCGAGCCGGGCCAATCGGGCTCGGGTGCCTGCGCCCTTCCCGGTGCACCGCTGGGCGGAGCACCTGCCGGCCGTCGTGGTGTTGCCACGGACGGCGCAGCAGGTGTCGGAGATCGTCAAGCTGGCCAACCGACTGAAGATTCCCGTCGTGCCCCGGGCCGGCGGAACCGGGCTCAACGACGGGGCGGTGCCGCTCCGCGGCGGGATCCTGGTCGACGTCAAGCGGATGAACCAGATCCACGAGATCGATCTGGCCGATCGGACGGTCACCGTCGGCCCCGGCATCAACATGCTGAAGCTCAACGAGGAGCTCAAGCAGTACGGCGTCTTCTACCCGGACACGCCGGCGTCGTATCCCTGCTCGTTGGTCGGCGGCCGGATCGCCTGCAGCGGCTGGTCGCTGCTGGGTTCCCGCTTCGGGCACACCCGCGACCTGGTGATCTCGTTCGAGATCGTGCTGCCGACCGGAGAGATCATCCGGGTCGGCGACGGCGGCGGACCGAAGGTCCGCAAGTCGTCAACGGGCTACCACCTCAAGCACCTGTTCATGGGCCATCAGGGCACGCTGGGCATCGTCACCGAGGCCACGCTGGAGCTGGTGCCGCGGCCCGAGGCGGAGTTCGCCGCCTTCTTCGCCTTCGACGACTTCTTGAACGCCCATCGCACCGTGCACGGCATCGTCACCTCGGGCATCGCCACCCTGGCCGGCACCGTGCTCTTCGACGAGAAGAAGATCGAATACCTGCGACGCGACGACGAGGCCTTCATCCCCATGCCGCCGTGGGTCAACTCCATCGTGGCCACCGCGCTGTACGGGACGAAGGCGGAGGTGCGCGAGGCGTCGAAGCTGCTGATGGACCTCGGGCGCAAGGAAGGCGGCCGCTACACCGGCGACGAGATGGCGGTCGGCGACTGGGCGTCGCGGCACGACCGCTACGCCAATCCGCTGCACGGACGGCTGCCGGACGGCACCGTCGCTCCGATGTCGTGGCACTGCGAGGATGCGTCCCTGGCCTGGAGCGTCCTCCCGCAGGTGCGCGAGGAGTGGACGGCGATCGCCCAGCGCTACATCGACCAGTACGGCATCTTCGACAACTGGGGCATGTACTTCTACACCAACGCGGCGTACAAGCCGTGGGGTGACTACCTCGTCGAGATCGACATCGGGATCTGGGAGGAGAAGCTCGACGACGAGTCGTGGGCCGGCTGGATCGACTTCAAGTCCGAGATCGCGAAGGTGTCGCTGAAGTACGGCGGCTCGATCACCGCGTGTCACGGCAGCACGAGGGCCGGCGACGCCGAACTGGTTCCCGAGGAGATGGGCGGCGGCTGGGACGTGATGCTCAAGATCAAACGGGCCCTCGATCCGCAACAACATCATGAATCCCGGCAAGCAGATGCTCGACCAGGCCTACGAGAGCTGAGGGCTGAGTCGATGCGACGGTTCGTCTACAAGCAGCAGTACGTCCGCCCCGAAGCGACCCGGGTGACCGACGGCGTGGTCGTCCGGATGAAGCACGTCTACGAGGTCGACCCCGCGTTGATGGGTCAGCACTTCGACCAGCAGAACATGCCGGCGTGGGACACCCAGCGGATCGTCGAAGGCCGGAACGACCATCTGAACTGGATGCACGAACACTTCGCCGACGAGACGCTGGTGGCGGGCGAGGAGCCCGAACTGGACCTCGGGCCCGGCCAGCCGAGCGGGGCGGCCTACCCGGCACCGCCGGAGTCGCCGGCGCGGCACCCGAAGCCGATCCTTCCCTACTGACGCACGGCCCTCGGGTCTGGCCGGGACGAGCGGCGCATGTGGATGACCGGTCGATGCGGGTTGTCGATCCAACTCATCTCGGCCGACACGGTGCCCAAGCCTGCCAGCGGTCGATTCAGCCGCGGGTCAGGTCCGCATGGTGCGGTAGCGGTGGGCGGCGTTGGCTGCGGTGGTGCGGGTGTTGATCAAGGGTCGTTGCTGCGGGTCGAGCGGGTAGGGGGCCCGCCATTCGGGGAGCCGGTCGGCGTTGATCGTGCAGGTCCAGCCGCGGAGCGCGAAGTGCAGATGGTGATAGCGGCAGAGCAGGGTCATGT
>CAWAAK010000032.1:0-16632 GCA_963780005.1 uncultured Actinomycetota bacterium
AGTGATCAGCGCAAGAGACTCGTCTATGGCCAACAGTGGCCATCACTGACCAACGATCATTTTCCCCTAGTGAGAGCCGCATTCGGGCGATTTCAGGCGTGGTAAGAAGGACCTTGATTCGCCCTCTCAAGGCGCTAGCGCGGGTCGAATCCCGTCGGGGCTACTCAGTATCGCTCCTAATCAGGGCAAGATTTCGCCCTCGCGCCGCGTGGTAGCGGACATAGTCGGCGCGGTCGAGGTCGTAGCACTCACGATCGCCGCGTACGTGCCTCGCCAAGTGCCTTGGGAAGACATCCGGGGCGAGTCTGGCGGCTCATGCTGAGCGGGCCGGACCTGGCCTCATGTGGGGCTTGTTGACCGCTGCTGTCTCCTCTGATCCCCGCGGTGAATCGTCGGTCAGAACGTGGCGATCGGGTTGACCGGGCTGCCGGACGTACTGGCAAAGCGGACCGGCGCGACGGCGAGGTGAAAGTCCCACTGGCGGAGGTCGGCGGCCGTCGTCGCGCACACCTCCAGGTCGCAGTTGTCCAGCAGCCATAGACCCATCGCGACGAGGCTCACGGCGTGCACCGGCATCAATACGTCCTCATAGCCCGAGGGCTGCACGTCCTGGGGGGTATCGGCGCCGATCAGCGCGACCTCCCTCTCGTGCAGCCACGGCAGGCAGGATGCATGCCAGCCGGCCTGGGTGAAGCGCTCGCCGTGTAGCCGGCCTCGTGCCGGGCACGGCCGTAGCCGGTCCGCAAGAGAACCGCGTCGCCAGACCGTACCCGCACACCCTGGTGACGCTCGGCTTCTTCGAGGTCGTCGGGAAACACACCCTGCCCCGGTTCCAACCATGGCACATCGCGGACCCTGGCAATGTCCAGCAGGACCCCACGCGTGACGATCCCGTTCGCCGCCGCTGTGACGGCCGCCCACGCCGATCCCGTCGCGGTGTCGACCAGCGAGTGCGACCGCCCGTTGTACATCGTGCCGTCCCAGAAGATATGGCACGGCGAGTCGACGTGGGTGATGGTGTTGCCGTGGAACGTGAAGCCGAGCTGCTCCGACGAGAAGCCCCAGCGACGGTCGGCGTGGAAGGCGGGAGGCATGTGCTCGGCGCCCGGCATGTCGGCGCTGCGCGGGCACACCGTCGTCGAGCGCTCCATCTCCTCCGGTACGGCCACCTCCCACGCGCACGAAACGCTCCTGCCGTGCCGCACCGCCTGCGCCGCAATCAGCCGAACCTCGTCGGTGATGTGGTTCAGCGTGCCGAGTTCGTCGTCGCCGCCCCACCGTCCCCAATTCGACAGCGTACTGAAGTACCCGAGCACGTCGTCCCGTGTGGGCGTCGGCCGCTCCACGTTCATCCCAGCATCGTCTCCTCCGGTTGCGCGGTTCGAGGCAGGTCGCAGCAACCCTGTCACAGGGCGGTCGACACGCCGGCATGAGCCATCGAGTTGTCCCTGGATGTTGGTGTCCGGAGGCCGGTCACCCAGCTGGGGCCTCCAGCTCGCCACGCTGCGTTTCCGGCGGAACCCCGCGAACCGCTGAACCCGAGACCGCCTCGTATCGTCAGGACCATAAAGAGGTGCTCGCGCCGCACCGAACGCACCGGACAAAGGGGAACCCGATCATGACGTTGCGAGCCAAGCTCCGCCTGCTGACCGCCGCGCTGCTCAGTTCGCTGCTGGCCGTCGCGCTGGTGACGCCGGCCCAGGCACACGACCGGCACCAGCGCTACCCGGACCCGATCGAGCTGCCAGTCGGCTTCCTGCCCGAGGGCATTACCATCGGCCGCGCGCCGGTGGCATACTTCGGCTCCCGGGCCAACGGCGACATCTACGCCGCCAACCTCAAAACCGGCGAAGGCCGGGTGATCAGCCAGGGCCCGGGCGGCAACCCGTCTGTAGGGCTGAAGGTGGACCGGCGTGGACTGCTGTACGTGGCCGGCGGCACGGCGGGCACCGGCCGGGTGGTCAGCGTCCGGTCCGGAGAGATCCTGGCCAGCTACACCTTCACACCGGCGCCGAGACCTTCGTCAATGACGTCGTGCTGACCAAGCGGTACGCCTGGTTCACCGACTCCCGGCAGGCGCAGCTCTACCGGGTGGAGCGGACCCGGACCGGCAGGGGAGCCGCGTCGGCGGACTTCCAGACGTGCCGCTGACCGGGCAGTGGGATCCAGACGCGGTCAACGGCGCCAACGGGATCGCCCAGACCCCCGACGGCCGGGCTCTGCTGGTTATCCAGTCCAGCACGGGGCTCCTCTTCCGGGTCAATCCGCGCAGCGGTGAGGCGACCCAGGTCGACCTCGGTGGGGCCGCGCTGACCAACGGCGACGGGCTGCTGCTCGAGGGCCGGACCCTCTACGTCGTGCGGAACCGGGTCAACGAGGTCGCAGTTGTGGAGCTCAACCGGCGCGGCACCGCCGGCGAGGTGGTCGACACCTTGACCAGCGAGGACTTCGACGTGCCGACCACCGTCGCGGCGTACAAGGGCAGCCTCTACCTGCCGAATGCCCGCTTCGGGATCGAGTCCCCGGAGACCGCCGACTACTGGATCACCCGCATCGACAAGTAGTTCTGGCGTCAGCACCGAGAAGGCCACCGAGCTGGTGTAGAAGCAGCGCAGCCAGGCCGGCGATAGCGGCCACCATGTCCGGCACGACGGTGCAGCCGAACGCTTGGGCAGCGTCGGAGCGAACTGATTACAAATTGACCGATGCCTGCATCGGTGCTCCTGACCCCGTTGGATGCGCCGTGCCCGAGTTCCCCGCACCGGTACGTCGCTCCATACTCATTGGAATCCGATCCAGCGGGGGAGGGCCGCTCGGCTCGCAGCCGCATGACTCGCGGATCCGGAACACCGGCGGGATGCTCTCGACCAGGTAGGGCCGGTCGGCCTCCTTCATCCGCGCAAGCAGCATTTCCACGCTGCGCGTCCCCATCCGGTCTATCTGCTGGCGCATAGCCGTCAGTCCCGGCGTCACCAGATCGGCCCAGTCGAAGTCGTCGAAGCAGGCCAGGGCGAGGTCGTAGGGCGCGGTCAGCCCGAGCTCCCGCATCCCCCGAAGCACACCGAGGGTCATCGCGTTGTTCGCGACGACGAGAGCGGTCGGGGGATCCGCACCGCCGATCATCCGATGCAGAGCCAGTCGCGCCGGCTCGGACTGGGAGTCAGCGTGGACGAGTAGGTCCCGGTCGCGGTCCAACCCGCGTTCGGCCACAGCCTCGCGGTAACCGAGGACGCGTTCCTTGGTGGTGCTGAAGTCCTCGCGGCCGGCGATCAGGGCTATCCGGCGGTGACCGTGGTCGGCCAGGTGTTTGGTCAGCGTCGCGGTGGAGCCGGTGTTCTCCGGCCCGATCTGGTCGCATTGCTCGTCGCGCAGGCGGTCGACGAGGACCGTGGGCAGGTGGATGTCGACCGACACGTTCGGTGACCCGGTGGACGCCCAGATCATCCCGTCCACCCGCTGGGAGAGGAACTGGGTGATGATCAGCTGCTCGGTCGCGGGGTCGTCGTGGGTGTCCGCGTAGATCAGGCTGTAACCGGCCCGGCGCGCACCGGTCTCGATGGCGTGCGCGAACTCCGCGAAGTAGGTGTCCCCCAGCATCGACATGGCCAGGCCGATGGTCCTGGTGCTCGAGGTGGCGAGGGACCGGGCCACCTGGTTGATCCGGTACCCGGTCGCGCTCATCGCGTGCTCCACTTTGATCCGTGTCCCCGGGTCCACCGCTCTGGTCCGGTTCAGCACGTGCGACACCGTCGAGACCGACACGCCGGCCAGGGAGGCGACGTCAGCCATCGTGCCCATCGCACCACCGCCCTTTGTGTCAGCCCGACAACCCTTGCGGCGCAGTTTATCGCCTGTTAGCGTCGTTAGAGGCCGCGGCGCAAGCGGTTGCGCAAGCGGTTGCGCGGTAGGGGAGCAACGCCGTTCATGCTGACGATCCTGTTTTCCACCGGGCTGCCGATCACGGCGATCATGGTTCCGGTTTATGGCCTGTTCGTGCAACTGGCCCTGGACGACTCGATGGTCGCGACCACGGTGTTCATGGCCACCACCGCGTTGCCGATCTCGATCTGGCTGACCAAGAACTTCATGGACGGCGTGCCAATCGAGCTCGAGGAGGCGGCATGGGTCGACGGGGCCAGCCCGCTGCAGGGTTTGCGGCGGATCATCATGCCGCTGATGGCGCCGGGGCTGTCCGTGGTCGGCATCTTCACCTTCATCGGTCTGTGGGGGAACTTCTTCGTTCCTTCATCCTGCTGCTCAGCCCCGAGAAGCAGCCGATGTCAGTCACCATCTACACCTTCTTCGGCCAGTACGGCCAGATCATCTACGGCCAGCTAGCCGCGTACGCCCTGCTCTATTCGCTGCCCTCGGTATTGCTCTACCTGGTGCTGAGCCGAAGGCTCGGCGGCGCCTTCGCCTTCGGTGGCGGCGTCAAGGGCTGATCGGAGAGCTCGACACCTTCCCCCATCAGCAGACACCAACCGGGCGCGCCCCACCGGGCGCCCATCGACGGACCACCCAGGAGCCGTACATGCATGACCAGGAGCCCTCCTCGAGAACCGGCTGACGCGGTTCGTAGCCGAGTACCTCAAGCCCGCGCTGTACCGGTCGACGGCACCTGTGGACTTGAGCTGGTGGCGGGCGCCGGGCGAGCCCGTGCCCTTCGCCGAGGCGGTGCGCAGAGCTTCGAACCGATCCAGATCGGGACGGCCTGGGGCCGTCCCTGGAGCACACGTGGATCCATATCACCGGGGACGGTGCCGCAAGGCTGGCGCTCCGGTGGCCGGCTGCCGCCGGACACCCGGGTCGAGCTGGTCGTTGACCTGGGATTCGACGACGAGCCCGGCTTCCAGGCCGAGGGCCTGGCCTGGACGCCGGACGGGGTCATCATCAAGGCCGTCTGTCCGTACAACAACCACGTCCCGGTCGACCCGGAGGCACCGGTCGACCTCTACCTGGAGGCGGCGGCCAACCCTGACGTGAGCGGCGTGCGGCAGCTCAATGGGCTCGGCTCTTCTCGCCCACCGCGTACGGTGACCCCGCCACTGCCGGCGACGACCTGATCTATGAGCTGCGGCGCTGCGAGCTCGGTCTGCTCGACCTCGCAGGTGTGGGATCTGCTCGGTGAATCGCCACTCTCGATGGCCTGATGCGGGAGCTGCCGGAGACCCTGCCGCGGCGGGCGGAGATCCTGCAGGCTCTGCGCGGATGCTGGACGTCGTGGACCCCGAGAACATCACCGGCAGCGCGGCCGCCGCGCGGGAGGAGCTGGTGGACGTGCTGAGCCGGCCGGCGTACGCAAGCGCGCACCGCCTCGTCGCCGTCGGCCACGCGCATATCGACTCCGCCTGGCTGTGGCCGGTCCGGGAGACCATCCGCAAGTGCGCCCGCACGTTCTCCAACGTGGTCTACCTTGCTGAGGAGCACCCCGACTTCCGGTTCGCCTGCTCCTCGGCGCAGCAGTACGCGTGGGTCAAGGAGTTCTACCCGGAGCTCTTCGCCCGGATCAGCGCGCTGGTCGCGGCCGGCCAGTTCGTGCCCGTCGGCGGCATGTGGGTGGAGGCCGACACCAACATGCCGGGCGGCGAGGCGATGGCCCGTCAGTTCGTGGCCGGCAAGAGGTTCTTCCTCGACAACTTCGGCGTCGAGACCGAAGAGGTGTGGCTGCCGGACTCCTTCGGCTACTCTGCGGCACTGCCGCAGATCGTCCGGGCGTCGGGCTCGAAGTACTTCCTGACCCAGAAGATGTCCTGGAACCAGACCAACAAGATGCCCCACCACACCTTCTGGTGGGAGGGCATCGACGGCTCCCGGGTCCTCACCCACTTCCCGCCGGTCGACACCTACAACAGCGACCTGTCCGGTCGAGACCTTGCGCTGGCCGAGCGGCAGTACCGCGAGAAGGGCCTGGCGACGACGTCGCTGGTGCCGTTCGGGTACGGCGATGGCGGCGGTGGACCCAACCGGGAGATGGTGGCGGCGGCGCACCGGGGCGGTCACTGGAGGGGTCGCCGACGGTGCGGATCGACACCCCGCAGGCGTTCTTCGACGCGGCGGCGGCCGAGTACGCGCAACCCGCCGGTGTGGAGCGGGGAGATGTACCTGGAGCTGCACCCCGGCACCTACACCAGCCAGGCCCGGACCAAGCGCGGTAACCGGCGCAGTGAGCACCTGCTCCGCGAGGCCGAGCTGTGGGCGACCACTGCGGCTGTGCGCAGTGGCCAGGCGTACCCGGCCGACGAGCTCGAGGAGCTGTGGCACCTGGTGCTGCTGCAACAGTTCCACGACATCCTGCCGGGCAGCGGGATCGCCTGGGTGGCTCAGGACGCCGAGCGCAACTACGCCGCGATCGCAGCGCCGGGCCGAAGCCGTCATCGGTCGGCTCTTACCGCCCTGGCGGGTCGTGGGGACCGGGCGCTAACCTTCAACGCGGCTCCACACCCCTGGGCAGAGGTCCCCGCGCTCGGCGCCGCCGAGGGGGCTGTCCCCGTTGCTCCGGTGGTCCTGTCCAGATCCGATGATGGGATCGTCCTCGACAACGGCCTCGTTCGGGTCGTCGTCGACGGCCGGGGCCAGATCAGCTCCCTCGTCGATGCCGCGACGGGCCGGGAAGCGATCGCGCCCGGCGAGGTCGGGCTCCGGCTGCAGTTGCACCGCGACATCCCCAACAACTGGGACGCCTGGGACATTGACATGCACTACCGGCGCAACGTGGTCGAGATCGACCAGATCGACGCCATCGACGTCGAGGAGGACGAGCACCGGGCCTTGGTCGCGGTCCGACGCAGCTTCGGCTCCTCCAGAATCGAGCAGCGGATCTCCTTGGCAGCCGGCGCGCCGTCGGTGGAGGTGGTGAACAACCTCGACTGGCACGAGCGCCACAAGCTGCTCAAGCTCGGCTTCGCCCTGGACGTGCATGCCGACCGAGCGGCGTCGGAGACCCAGTTCGGCCACGTATTCCGCCCCACGCACGCCAACACGTCCTGGGAGTACGCCCGGTTCGAGACCTGCGCGCATCGCTGGGTGCACGTGGCTGAATCGGGGTACGGCGTGGCCGTCACCAACGACTCGATCTACGGCCACGACGTGAGCCGAACCACCCGGACCGACGGAGGCACCACCACGACCGTGCGGCTGTCACTCGTCCGCGGGCCCGAGTATCCCGATCCGTAGGCCGACCAGGGCGAACACCTCAGCCGGGTCACCATCCGACCCGCGGCCGCGATCCCGGACGCCGTAGAGGAGGGCTACCGGACGAACCTCCGTCTGCGGCACCGTGGCGGGGAACGGGACGTCGATCCGCTGATCACGGTCACCAATCCGGCCATCGTGGTCGAGGCGGTCAAGCTGGCCGAGGACCGCAGTGGCGACGTGGTCATCCGACTGTACGAGTCTCAGGGCGGCCGGGCCCGGGGGGCTCGCCGTCTTTTCCGGTCGCGTCGGTGCAGTTCACGGACCTGTTCGAACGGCCGATCGGGCACGCGTCCTGCCGTCCGACGGACACCGGCGCGGCCCTGTCGCTCCGTCCGTTCGAGATCCTCACGGTGCGCCTGGTGCGTGCCGAGAGCTAGTGGACTTGGTTGTGCCAGCAATCTCGTGACTGTTAGTGGTGCTGAACCGGTGGCATCCATGGCGCGGGAACTCTCATCTCCACGCGGACCCGCGACGCCTTCGCGGGGGTTCTCCAGCACCCCGGGCAACTACTTTCCCAGGTCGCCAATCCAGCCGTTTCCTCAACCCACAGACGGGTCCGTTCTTCGTCGAGGGCGCCCAACCGGGGGACAGAGTGGCGGTCCACTTCGTCGATATCGTGCCATGTGCAAGTCGGGGCGTCAGCCCACGATCCCCTTTTTTGGTGCCCTGACGTCCACGCCGGAGACCGCTACCCTGCAGGCCCCGCTCCCGGAAATGGCCTGGTTCTACGAGTTGGACGTCGAGGGCGGATCGGTCAGGTATCAGGCGCAGGAAAGTAGCCTCACGCTCGACCTCCCAATGGACCCGATGCACGGAACGGTGGGGGCATCCCGCCACTGCACGAGGTGCGGTCGTCGCTGGCACCCGGATCCTGGGGAGGAAACATGGACACCCCCGAGATCCGCAAAGGGAGCACCGTCTACCTGGGGTGAACGTCGAGGGGGCCATGCTCAGCTTCGGGGACGGTCACGCGCGGCAGTCCGAGGGTGAGACGTGCGGTGTCGCGGTCGAGTGCGCCATGGACTCCCAGATCATCGTCGAGCTCGTCAAAGGCACCTATACCGCGTGGCCACGAATCGAGACCGACGACTGCTTCATGACCACCGGGTCGGCCAAGCCGATGGAGGACGCATTCCGGATCGCGCACGTCGACATGGTCAAGTGGACCAGCGAGCTGTTGAGCCTCTCCACCATGGATGCCTACCAGTTGGTCACCCAAACCGTCCTCACGCCGATCGCCAACGCGTGCGACAAGGTGTACACGGCGGTCTGCAAGATGCCGAAGAAATTCCTGCCACCACTCGCTGCCCTGGGAGGGTTGCACCAGCAGCTACGAGCGGTGGCAGCGCGATGACCACGACCGGCTGAAACTTGAGTGACGCTGGAGGGCGGCAAGATCCGTCGAGCTGCTTCGGCGCGTGGTCGTCGCCGGCATTGTGATTATGGCCGGAGACGGCCCAGATTTGCTCGGCTGAATGACGGTCAGCTCTTGACTGGTGGACCCCGACGCAGAGATAGGTCAGGAAGCGCTGACTTGAACCAGGACCTTGCCGGAGATCTCGGAGTTTGCCGCGATCGCGAATGCCTCGTTGACCTGCTCGATCGGAATCACGTGAGTGATCACCTGCTCGATCTGCGGGTTCTTGTCGAGCAGGGTGATGGCGGCGTCAATCTCGTTATTGAAGCGGAAGCGTGCCGAGCAGCCGGATCTCCTTCGACACCAGCGGCGCCAGGTTGACCGGTCGAGTCTCGTTGGGCAGGTTGCCGACCTGCACGACGACGCCGGCCCGGCGCGTGGCCAGCAACAGGCCGTGCAGGGCCGACGGCACGCCGGCGCATTCCAACGTCACGTCGAAATAGGAGTCCCGCAGGTCCTCGACGCCGATCTGCACGGTCCCGATCGGCACCGGACTCGCTGCGCCGAGCGACCGCGCACGCTCCAGCGGCCCCGCAAGCAGGTCGGCGCAGACCACCTCGGCCGCACCCTCAGCGGCCGCAGCGGCCGCGGCGAGCAGCCCGATCGGGCCCGATCCCGAGATCAGCACCCGCTTGCCGCTGATGCCGCCACTGATCGCGAGGCTGTGGAGGCCGACGGCCAGCGGTTCGGCCAGGGCTGCTCGCTTCATCGGTAGCGAAGCCGGCAGACGGCGAACCTGGTCGCGCCGAACGACCAGCTGCTCCGCCAGGCCGCCGTGGGTGTGTGGCCACGTCGAGGCACTGCCCAGATACCCGCCATCGGGCCAGAGGTGGCGCTGCTCATCGGTCAGATCGGGCAGCGGGGTACCCCACGTAGCCGGATGCACCGTGACCGGCGTGCCGACCTCGAACACACCCGCTGGGTCGACGTCAACGACCCCCGACACCTCGTGCCCGGGGATCAGCGGTTCACGAATGGTGAAGATGCCCGCCGAACCATCGGCGTAGTAGTGCAGGTCGGACCCGCAGATCCCGGCGAACTGCACCCGTACCCGCACCTCGCCGGCAGTCGGCTCGGGGTTCGGAAACTGCTCGGTCCGCATGTCGTGCTTGGCATGGATCCGTACGGCCCGCATGCTGTTGTTCCGCAGCATCTACTTGGCCATGTCGGTCAGCACGAGCATCGCGTGACCTTCGGACATGGTCACGATGACCTTGGTGTACTTTCCGTCCCAATGGAACGGCAGCTCCATATCGGCGGGCTGGAGGTGCACCGCGGCGGGTCGCTGTGCGCACCTGATGGCGACGGGCACGTCGACCAGAGGGAACGGATCCTCAACAAGGTCGAGTCCGGTCGCCAGGGAGGTTGCCGCCTGGCTCTGATGTGGCCACTCGCGTCGCGAGGAAGCTCAGCAGGTGCACCACCGTTGCGGAGTCCGTCCGTATGACGGTGGTCTCCAGATGGACAGGACCACCCGCCTTCACAAGTGGTGACGGAAGCAGCGAACTAAGCACGGCGCCGATCGCGGTGCGGTACGCGGGCGCGCCGTGAGCGCCGAAGGCCTCGAACAGGGGCGCGGCAGCGATCACGACGGAGCCAGACTGCGCAACCGCCGACCACTCGGAGAGTCGGTGCGGGCAGGCGTGTACTCGTGGCCGCTGAAGTGCTCCCATGAGCGGTCGAAGAACGGCTCCACAATGCCTATGAGGGATTGGGCGCCTTCCGAAAGGCGCATTCTCAGCGTGCGTTCGTACGTGACGTGGTCGAAGGCCGACGCACCGGCAAGGCCCTCGGTCGGCCGGAGGAAAACGTGCGAGTAGGGCGATGGGCCCTCGAATGTCACCCCGTCGAGACCCAGCAGGTCAGCCCCCGCCGGGCCTGATCGGGCACCTCGACTGACAAAGACGGCCTCGCCGCGTGATGCGCGCTCGCGGAGACGGTCGGCGAGAGCCTCGTCGATCACGGTCGTCTCCGGGATGATGACGAGGCTGTAGGGGTCGAGGTCAGCACTGGGTGGGAGCAGGTCGAACTGCTGCCTGAGCTGCTGCAGTGACCGCACGACGCCGAACCCCGACGCACCCGGCGAATCGCCCAGGCCGGGATCGACGAGCACCGCGATATCGGCTAGTGCTTCGCCGCCGCGAACGAACGGCTCGCATGCCTGGATGTGGGAATAGACCGAACCGATCAAGGCGTAGGTGACGGGGTTGAGCGATCCTGACGGATGGAGCAGGTCGCCCACCCCGCTCGTCATACCTTGAGCGAGAATTTGCGAGCACTCGTACAGCAAGGCTGCGCGCGGTTTCAGACCGCCGTTGTCACCCCAGCTCTTGTAGAAGCGCCCCGTATGGCTGAGCGTCGGTTTACCGATCGGCCGCACGAACCGCGAGACATAGGGGAAGTAGCTGTAGCCCCACCCACCCGTCGGAAGCGCCTCGATCTCGACGTGTCGCACATACTGCGACTCCTCGGCGAGGGCGGTCTTGGGTCGGCTGTTGAACCACACGCCTGATTCGACGCCAACCGCCAGGTGCGGCTCGATGAGGTCACGGTAGCGCGCCATGTAGCGGTGTGCGTTCTCGTGCGCGTAGGTGTTGCGGTCTGCAGCATCGGCGGGATCGAGGCCCTCTTTCACCATGGCTGCCTTCGCCCACACTGACGAGCTCGGCTGATCCCACGTCATGTCGAGGAAGACGCCGTCGAGCGGGGCGAACCGCTCGATCACCTCGACGATCTGTTCGGCCAGGAAATCTTGGTAGGGGCTGGACATGTCAAGAATCTGCCATCCAGCCGAGAACGCCGAACCGCCCCACTTGACCTGACGTGCCTCTTCATCGAGCGATACCCAGTCGGGATGAGTGTTCGCGGCGTATTCGTCGCACTGCACGCTCAGATAGATCGGCGCTCGGATACCGACCGCATGCAGTGCGTCGACCTGCTGCTCCAGCAGGTTCAGGTCGGTATCGAGCCCTGGATGACGCTCGGGTCGGTCGGTGCCGTAGTAGAGCATGCCGTGGTGGCACTTGGCGAAGACGGTGACGCTGTCCACGCCGGCGTCGACAAACGTCTTGGCGAACTCGCTGGCGTTGAAGGCGGCTCCCACGCGGTGCACGGCCGGTCCGGTGTGAAAGTCGAGGTGGATGGTGCGGTGCGGGAAGCCGTCAAGCTCGCGGTTGATCATTCAGAGTCCGTTCGGGTAGTCAAGGAAGGGGCAGGGATCGGTGATCTGCGGTGGACGACCGAGGCAGCCGCGGCTCGCTCAAGGAGCCGGGAGTCGATCGCGTAGAACCGCTCGGCGGTTCGGCCCAGCACCGCCTCGCGTTCGGTTGGGGACCACTCGCTAAAGATCTCGTTAGCGGCGCGCCAAATGCGCTCATAGCCTCCGGCGAGCAGTGAGACGGGCCAGTCCCCTCCGTACATCAGGCGGGAGGGACCGAACACGTCGAGGGCGTGGTCTACGAACGGTCGCAGCTCTTCCGTTGTCCAGGAGGCCGGGTCGTCTGTTGCCGAGTACAGGCCCGACACCTTGGCGTAGACGTTCGGGTTTTCTGCCGCGCGTGCGGTGAGCGTGGCCCACGGTTCGTGGCTGGCCAAGCCAATAGGGGGCTTGGCGAGGTGGTCGATGACGATGCGCAGGTCAGGGTGACGATCGGCGAGCACGGACACGTGCTCGAGATGGCGCGGCAGCACGGCGACATAGTCGAACGGCACCCCGGCCGCCTCGAGCACGCCGAGGCCTTCGTCGACTTCGGGTCTGAGGATCCAGTCGGGGTCGGCCCGGTCATGGATGAGGTTTCGGACACCAACCACGAGCGGGTTGCGGCGAAGCTCCAGGAGGCGGTCGTGCGCCTCCTGGGGCCGCTCGAGCGGCACGTACGCGACAAGGCCAACGATCTCCGGAGTGGAAGCGGCGACCTCCAGCATCGCGTCGGTGTCCTCGGCGTTGTCGGCGGCCTGCACCAGTACGGTCGCCTCGATACCCGCCGCGCGCAGCGACGGACGGAGCTCGTCGAAGTCGAAGCTGCGGTTGATCTGGGCCTGGTCGGGACCCAGCCAGTCGTAATGCGCCTTCGAGAGGTCCCACACGTGCTGGTGGGAATCGATGATCGCCATGTCTGCGCCGTCAGTTCGACAGTCTCGCGGGTGCTCGATCCGGCGCCCAGTAGGGCACCGTCCGGATAGGAGTACTCCCTCAGCGACGAGTCAAACATCTCGGCGCTGTAGCCCGGCCGCGCTCGGCAGCACGTAGGCGCCGTTCTCGACGATGCAAGGGTCGACGAAGTGCTCGTGCAGGTGGTCGACGAATTCGGTGACGCGGTCCGTCGAGCGACGCCGAGACCGCGACGTAGTCGAAGATCGACAGGTGCTGCACCAGCTCGCACAGGCCGACGCCGCCGGCGTGCGGGCAGACCGGCACGCCGAACTTCTTGCGCCATGAAGTACACCGCGAGGATCTCGTTGACGCTGCGCGAGCCGCGCCGAGTCGAGCTGGCAGAAGTCGATCGCCTCGGCCTGGAACATCTGCTTGAACAGCACCCGATTCATGCCGTGCTCGCCGGTCGCGACGCCGATCGGGGCGACCGCCCGGCGGATCGCGGCGTGGCCGAGCACGTCGTCGGGGCTGGTCGGCTCCTCGATCCACAGCGGCTCGAACTCGGCGAGCGGCTGGACCCACTCGATCGCCTCCGGCACGTCCCACACCTGGTTGGCGTCGATCATCAGGTTGGCGTCCCAGCCGATGACCTCGCGGGCGATGCGCCAGCGGCGGATGTCGTCGTCGAGGTTCGGCGCCGACCTTGAGCTTGATGTGGCGGTAGCCCGTCGTCGACGGCCTCCTGCAGCAGGCGGCGCAGCTTGTCGTCGGAGTAGCCGAGCCATCCCGCGCTCGTGGTGTAGCAGGGGTAGCCCGGTCGCGCTCGAGCTCGGCGATCCGCGTCGCCCCGGGTCGGCGCGATGCTCGGTGAGCAGCGCGATGGCCTCGTCGCGCGTCAGCGCGTCCGAGAGGTAGCGCAGGTCGGCGGCGTCGACGAGCTGCTCGGGAGTCATGTCGGCGAGCAGCCGCCACAGCGGCTTGCCGGCTGCGCGCGCGGCGAGGTCCCACACGGCGTTCATCACCGCGGCCAGCGCCAGGTGCACGACGCCCTTCTCGGGGCCGAGCCAGCGCAGCTGGGAGTCGGACTGAAGCTCGCGGTAGAGTGCCGCCGAGGTCGGCGACGAGCTCGTCGACGTCTCGGCCGATCAGCGGCTGCCGCGCTGCTGGGCCGCGGCGACGCAGAGGTCGTTGCCGCGTCCGATGGTGAAGGTGAACCCGTACCCGCTGAGGTCCGGGATCGTCGGTGCGCAGGACGACATAGGCGGCTGAGTAGTCGCCGTCCTTGTTCATGGCGTCGGAGCCGTCGGCACTGAGCGACGTCGGGAAGCGGACATCGTACGTGTCGGCCTTCAGGATGCGGGTCACGAGAGCCGGCCTTGGGCGGAGGCCGCGGCGGCCAGTGAATCGGAGCGCAGCAGCCCGTGGCTCGCGAGGTCGGGCCAAAGCGTTTCGGGACCTGGACGCCGAACCGTCTGACGTTCTCCCTGGCCTGGTCGCGTCCGCGCATGCCAAGGACGACGGAAACGACGGCCGGGTGCCGGAGCGGGAAGGCCAGTGCGGCCTCCGGAAGGGTCACCCCGTGCCGTTCGCAGACGTCCGCGATCGCCCGCGCTCGCTCGACCAGTTCTGCCGGTGCGATCTCGTAGTTGTAAAAGGCGTCGCTGGGAGGCCGCGGCTGAGACAGCAGCCCCGAATTGTAGGCGCCGGCGATGACGATCCCGACCTCGTTCTCGACGGCTGCCGGCATCAGGTCCTCAAGTGCCCCCTGCTCGAGCAGCGAGTAGCGGCCGGCCAGCATGATCACGTCGACATCGGTCTGGCGGACGAATTCGGCCGGGAGCCGCGACTGGTTCATGCCCGCCCCGATCGGCCCCCACGACGCCCTGGTCACGCAGCGCGATCAAGGCAGGGATCGCCTCCGCGATGACCTGCGGACCAAAGTCGTCGGGGTCATGCACGTAGACGATGTCCACGCGATCGAGCCCGAGCCGTTCGAGGCTGGACTCGAGCGAGCGTTTCAGCCCGTCAGCAGTGAAGTCCCATTCCCGCCTGGTCGAGGCGGCAACCGCAAAGCCCTGGTCGTCTTGACTGGTTGTCGCCCCCAGGGTTCGCGACCAAGAGCTTGCCCACCTTCGTCGAAATCGTGAACTCGTCGCGGCGCTTACCCTGCAACAGCGCTCCCAGCCTTCGCTCCGACAGGCCCAGACCATAGTGCGGCGCAGTGTCGTAGTAACGAACTCCTGCCGACCACACCTCCTCGAAGGCTCCCTGAACTTCTTCGTCAGTGGTCTGCCGGTAAAGATTGCCGAACTGGGCTGCGCCCAAACCAAGTTCCGTCACGCGAACGCCGCGCTTCAAAGCGTTAACCTTCATGCTCATTTCCTTCAGCTATCTTTATTGCTGGGGACCTTTGTTCGAACAAACTGCTCGACCCATCTCCGATAAGGGCGAAATATCAGTTCAATCGGGCCCCAATACCTTGGATTGCCGCCGCCACCGCTCGAGACAACTCCAGTCCGCGTCATGCCCCCGCCAGACAACCCGTTCGACCAGCTCGCTCAAGATCCGCACCAGCAGGGGCAGTTCGACGATGGCCGGAAGGGGCCGCGACCATTGATGCGCCGCCTCGAAGAGGCCGAAGGCGTCCGACAACGCCTCGATCCGGGGATCATTCCAGGTGTCCAGCCGCGTACCTGTTGACCCGGACAGGGTCGTCGTGACATCGCCCTCCGCGACAGGCAGCCTCGCACCACCTCCCAGGCCCGGTCGGGGCTTGCGCTGCCGGCGGCCACCGCCAGCGCCCAGAAGGCGTTGACGACGATCGTCGGGCTGCCGTCGTCGTGACGCGGCGCGAGGGCAACGCCCACTTGGCCGGCGACCGCGCTGCTCGGCTGCTCGGCCGCCAGCGCATACCCGGCCCAGTTGACCATCAGGGCCACCCGCCCAGCTGCGAACTCGGCTCCACTCTGCACGCTGTCGATGTCGTGCGCAGACGTGGTGACCGTGGGCTGCAGCACAGCATGCCGCCGTAACCAGGCCAGCGCCGCAAGACCGGCCGAGCCGCCGAACGCGGGCAACGACCATCCACAACATCCGCGACTTGCCGGCCCAACTGAGTGACGAAGTCGTACACGTTGTTGTGCCCGTCGGGCGCCCCGGCCAGCACCGTGCCGAAGAGGCCCTCAGCTCGCCGCGTGAACCAGTCCGCCTGGCGGGAGAACTCGGTCCAGGTGCGGGCGGGCACAAGCTCCTCGCCGAACTCGGCGGCATAGCGCTGCCGTTCGTCGACCGACTCGAATAGGTCTCGGCGGTAGATCAGGGGGGGTGGACCGTCGTGAAATGGAACACCCCAGAGCTCTTTCCGGGACCGGCGCTGAGGTGTCGACCTGTGACCCTGCTTCGAGGGCCGCCGGCGAATGTCACGACGTCGACGAAGCTCTCTGACCAGGCGCCGGGCCAGCCGGACGGCGGTCTGGGAATTCGAGGAGACGGTCGAGCGGGCAGATCGCCCCTACGGCGGCCAGCCTCGGCAACCAGTCGGCGGGAACCAGCACAAGGTCGGCTTCTCCGTCATAGCAGACCTCTGACTCGAACAGAGATCTGCTCAAGTTCGGGCAACCCGAGCCATTGGCACTCCATGTCGCCCACCGCGGCGGGCCGCTGTGCGGCGATGGACGCCTGGAAGCTGTCGCCGCTTCGTCCGTAAAGGGTTACCGCCATTTCAGAGCTGACATCGAATGATGCCGGGACTGGACATCATTTTCCTTGATGGCCGCGGAAATCGGCCCCGGGCAGGATCGGGGGTGCCTTCTGGTGCAGTGGACACGTCAACACTCCTCGGTCATCTGGACGGTGATGCCCAGGTGGTCGATCGACGAATCAACTCGGTTGCACTGGCGGTTAGATTGATCGGATGAATGCATCTTCG
>CAWAAK010000033.1:0-23855 GCA_963780005.1 uncultured Actinomycetota bacterium
TTTGCCGATCAGTTTGAAGGCGTGGTGGGTCTTGCCGGTGCGGTGGGAGTACACGACCCAGGCGAGGCTCAGAGCCTCGAGCCAGCGCGCACTTTCGATCCCGCCGAGGTCGACGACGGGCCAGCCAAACGCGGCGAGCAGGGCCGTCACGGTCTGTTTCGCCGCTGCGCTGTCGCCGGCGATGAACATGTCCGGTTCGCCGCCGGTCAGGCTCGGGTCGACCATGACGTCGGCGAGCACAATGTTGAGGCCCTTGACGACGAACGCCCGCGGCACGAGTCGCTGAAGGCGCTCGCCGAGGGAGTCGGTGGTTCCCACGAACAGCCCCGGCCGGCCGGAAGAGAAATCGAGGGGGTCGCTGGCGTCCAGCACGACCTTGCCGGTCAAGCAATCAGGATGCACGGAACGGACGACGTTCTCGGCGGCCGTACCCAGGACCGACAGCACGACCAGGTCGGCGAACTCAGCAGTCTCACCGAACGTGCCGATTCCGATCTCGAGGCTCTCGGCGACGCGCCACGTCTCCAGCTTGGCCGGATTTCGTGAACCGATCATCACGCGGTGGCCGTGCCCGTGGAATCCCTTGGCCAGCGTCCGTCCGGCAGGTCCGGAGCCGAGAACCCCGATCTTCATCGCTTCGATCATGATCATCCTCCTGCTACCAGCGGTAGGGATGCGGCCGGAAGTCGGCGAAGCTGTCGTCGAGGTAGTACGGCACGATGACGCCTCCAGGCGGCACGATCTGATCGATCGTCGTCGAGCAGCTCGTCCTCGAGCGAGACGTCGAGAGCCGTCAGCTGGTCCTCGAGCTGCTGGGTCGATTCGGGGCCCGAGAACGATCCCGGTGACTCCGGGTCGCTGCAGCGTCCAGGCCAGGCTGAGCGCCGTCAGGGTGACACCGGCCTGGCGAGCACACTCCGCCAACCTGCTCACGGCCGTGTTGGACTGGGGCGTGAAGTGCTTCGCCCCCCAGGCGTCGCTCGGTGACAGCCGCGCATCGGTTGCCTGGTCAGCGAGGTACTTGCCGGTGAGCAGCCCGCCGGCCAACGGCGACCACACGGTCAGCGCGGTGTCGTGGGTCAGGGCCGCGGGTACCACGTCACGTTCTGCGCGCCGGTCGAGCAGGTGGTAGGCGGTCTGCTCCACCACGGGTCGGTTGAGCCCGAGGTCATGGGCGGCCCACAACGTGTCGACCAACTGCCAGCCCGACGTGCCCGACGAGCCGATGTAGCGGACCTTGCCGGCCCGAACGAGATCGTCGAGCGCACGCAAGGTCTCGTCGATTGCGGTCTGGGTGAAGGGTCGGTGAATGTAGTAGACGTCGATGTAGTCGGTTCCGAGCCGGCGCAGGCTCGCCTCGCAGGCTGCGATCACGGTGCGGCGTGACGTTCCGCCGGAGTTGGGATCCTGGCTGTTGGTGGGGACCGAGAACTTCGTGGCGACGATGAGTTGGTCGCGCCGCGAGCCGATCAGGCGCCCCACGATCTCCTCGCTCCGGCCAGCGGCGTAGACGTTGGCGGTGTCGACCATGTTGATCCCGGCCTCGATCGCGGCGTCGAAGAGCTTCGCAGCCTCGACGTCGTCGACCTTGCTGCCGAACTCCATCGTGCCCAGCGACAACGGGCTGAGGAGAAGGCCCGTACGCCCGAAGGGCCGATGGTCCATGCTCATCTCGGCCCCCGCCCCGAGCTGTCGAACGGCGGGGCGAACAGCTCGAGGGCGTTGCCGTCGGGGTCCTTGAACGACAGGCCGGAACCGTACGGTGCGTCGAGGATCCTGTCGTGGCGGATGCCGAGCTCATCGAGCCAGGCTCGCCAGATTCGGAGTTCGTCGCGGTCCGCGCTGGCGAACGCGACGTGGTCAAGGCCCGGCCGCCGGGGATCGAACCGGTCGGTGCTGCGGGTGCGTCGGTGATGGTGGAGGCCGAGCAGAGTTCCCCCGCCGAGGGGGTACACCACATGCCGGAAGGGCCCGGCGTCCTCGGTGAGCACGGGAGAAACGCCGAGCAGCCGCTCGTACCAGGCGGCGCTCGCCTCCAGGTCGGTCACGGTCAACCCGACATGGCTGATGGATGGGAAGGTCACGACGACTCCTGACGAACGACTTGATCAGCTCGGCGGGAACAGAATTCCGACCGCACCGGCGAATCTGCCGGACCCGAACGGTTGTCGTCATCGGTCGAACTCCCGATGCAGCTCTGCGTCTCTTCCCTACAGTGGATGAGGGAGGCCATCTTGACTGGACCAGCACCGATGCGGCTGAGCTCCGTCCTGTTCGGGCGGGAGGATCTGCTCGAGCTCGGACGTGGTCGGCTCGACCAGGCTCAGGCGGGTGTGGGCGGGCTCCTTTTCCTGGCGGGTGAAGCGGGCATCGGGAAGAGCCGGCTGCTGCGGGCGTTCGCGGTGGCGGCTGAGGAGCGGGAGGTGCATGTCATCCGGGCGGCCGTCTTTCCCGGAGACTTGGAGCTGTCGGGCGGCCTGCTCCTCGACCTGGCCCACGAGCTCGGGCGCTCGCCGCGACCGGCAGAGGCCGAAACGGGAGCGGCCATCGCGGCGGCTCTGACCGACGGCGCGCTGGGCCGCGGGGACGCGCACCGCAGGCGTCGGCTGCTGGTGTTGGAGCTGGCTGACCTGATCGCCGACCTGGCCGACGATGGTCCGACCCTGCTGGCCTTGGAGGACCTGCACTGGGCGGACGACCTGGCCTTGGAGGTGCTGGCCCAGCTCGCCCGGCGGCTGCCCCAGCTACGGCTCCTGGTCGTCGGCACCTACCGCACTGACGAGTTGTTTCCCCGGGTGCCGATGCGGGATTGGCGGTCGCGGTTGCTGTCGCAGCGGCTGGCCGAGGAGTGGCGGCTGCAGCGCCTCGACCCGGACGAGGTCGGCGCGCTGACCGCGTCATTGCTCGGACAGTCGCTCCCCGCTCCCCAAGACGTCGTCGACCTGATCTTCCGGCGCAGCAACGGCATACCCCTGCATGTCGAAGAGTTGCTCGCCGCCTCGACGGGTGCGCTGGACTCCACGGTCACCTTCGCCGTGCCGGACACCCTGCGGGATGCGGTATTGCAGCGCCGTTCACGACTGTCGGCCGGTGCCGCCGAGGTGGCCGGTGTCGGTGCGGTGATCGGCCGCAGCTTCGACCTCGCCATCTTGATCGCCATCGCCGGCCGGGAGATGGGCGACGTGGCCAGCGGTTTGGAGGAGCTGATCGAGCGGGCGTTCGTCGAGCCAACCGCGGCCGGCTGGTACGACTTCCGCCACGTCTTGATCCGGGACGTGCTGGAGAGCGCGGTGCCACTGGCCCGGCGCCGAGAGCTGCACGCCCGAGTCGCGGCCTTGAGTGTTGAGCGTCCCGACCTCGGCGGAGCGGCCTACCGATCGGCGCACGAGGAAGCGGCTGGGAACCGACTCGCGGCGCACACACTGGCGCTGTCGGCGGCGGATCAGGCGGCGTCCATCTCGAACCATCGCGAAGCGCTCGCCCTGTATCGACGGGCGGTGCGGTGCGCACCAGCCGACCTACGTGGGGAGCGCCTTGCCGCTCTGCTGAACGCCCGGGGAGCCGAGGCGGCGGCGACCGACGACAACGTCACGGCCGCCCAGGACTTCTCGAAGGCCCATCAGCTGCTGCTCGACGCCGACCAGCCGCTGGCCGCGGTCGTGGTGTTGCCGCGCCTGGTCGCTGTCCGGCACCTGCTCGGGGACGGCCTTCCGGCCCGGGTTGCCCTGCTCGAGCATGGACTGACGATCCTGTCGGCCGCAGTGTCTGAGGAGGCGGCGACGGAGGCGATGCGCGGCCGCCTCACCGCGGCTCTCTCCGAGGCGACCATGCTCGACCTTCGCCTCGATGAGTCGATCGGGTACGGGGAGCGCGCTCTGACCGCCGCCCGTGCCGGCGGTGATGAGGTGACCGAGTTGGACACGTCGACGACGTTGGGTGCGGTCCTGGTCCACGTCGGGCGCGGCGAGGAGGGCTGGCCCCGCCTGGAGGAAGCGGTCCGCGACGCCCGCACCCGCCGCTGGGAGGGTCAGGCCGCCCGGGCCTATCGCGTGATCGGCGCGAGTGGATCGGCGCTCCTCGAATACCCGCGGGCCGAGCGTTGGCTGCGCGAGGGCATCGACTACGCCGAGCGAACCGAGCAGTGGAACCACCGGCACTTCATGGCGGCCCACCTCGGCCACGTGCTGTGGGCGACCGGACGGTGGGACGAGGCGCGTGACGTCGTCGAGCACGCGATGGCCGACGGACGTGGCGGCCTCACGACGCTCATCACGGCCTTGCACGTTCGTGGCTTCTTGGCGCTGGGCCGCGGTCTGCGCCTCGAGGCGATCTCTGCGCTCGAAGAGGCCCACGAGATCGGCCAACGGATGGGCGAGGTGCCGCGCGTGCTGCCGGCGTTGTGGGGCCTAGCCGAACAGGCCATCCTGGATCAGCGCTGGAGCGACGCCCTCACGCTCTGCCAGCAGGGCCGGGTCGCCTCCGCTGCGGTCGACGATGCCGCCTACCTCTACCCGATGCTGGTGCCCGGGACACGGGCGCTGATCGAGCTCGCCGACCCGGTCGCCGCCGAGGAGTGGGTCACCGGGGTCGGCGCCGCGCTTCGTCATCGATCCATACCGGGCACGCTGCCCGCCATCGACCACGCCCGAGGTCTACTGCAGCTCGCCGCGGGCCATACGGGACTGGCCTACCGCTCCCTGCATACGGCGATGACGGGCTGGCAGAACCGCCACCGCGTGTGGGAGTCGCAGTGGGCCGCCCTCGACCTGGCTCGCTGCGCGTACCGATCCCGGCGCGCCGCCGACGCGGCGCGCCTCATCCACCAGGTTCGAGAGGTCGCCACCGGCCTGGACTCCTTGCCGCTGGTCGAGGCCGCCGCCCACCTCGCGGCCCGGCACCGCCATCACGAGAGCGCCACCGCTCCCTGGGCTCCACTCACGGCCCGAGAATTCGAAGTAGCTCAACTCGTCACCGCCGGACGGACAAACCGAGAGATCGGTGCCGCGTTACACGTGACCGCCAAGACCGCCGCCACCCACGTCGAACACATCCTGGTCAAACTCGGCGCGGGACGACGCGCCGAGATCGCCGCCTGGGTGACCGACGTGCGGACCCGTGATGCGGACGTCCTCGAGTCGAGTCTCTGACGTGACCATCTCGGGCCGTGAGGCCGAGGTGCTCGCGGCACTCGGCGAGCATCTGAGCAACGCCGAGATCGGGGCCCGGCTCTTCATCTCGACGCGTACCGTCGAGAGCCACGTTTCCTCGCTGCTACGCAAGCTGCAGGCCGAGGATCGCCGCACGCTCGCCCGCGTCGCGCCAAGCCTCGTGGCCGGCCCGAGTGGCGTGACGATACCGACCGCGCCGGCCGTGTTGCCATCGGCGTTGACGCCGTTCGTCGGGCGGCGCGCGGAGCGTGCCACGCTGACGGCAGCGATCCAGGAGCATCGTCTCGTCACGGCAGTCGGACCGGGTGGGGTCGGGAAAACCCGCCTCGCCTTGAGTGTGGCGGCCGAGGTGGCAGGCCAGTTCATCGATGGCGTCTGGTACGTCGACCTGGTGCCGGTGACGGACCCAGCGATGATCGCACCCACGATCGCCGACGTCCTCGGCCTCGGTGAGAACCAGGCTCGCTCGCCCACCGACAACGTCCTCGACTGGCTGGCCGACCGACAGGCGCTGCTGGTCCTGGACAACTGCGAGCATCTACTGGACGGAGTGGTGGTTCTGCTCGAGCGGCTGCTCGCGGGGAGTCCGCAGGTGGTGGTGCTCGCCACCAGTAGGGCCCGGTTGTTGGTGCCCTTCGAGTGGGTGTTCTCGGTGCCCGGGCTGTCCATGGAGTCCGACGACGGCGGCCCGGGTGACGCGGTCGAGCTGTTCCTCGGGCGTGCCGCCGCCGGAGGCAGCGCGTTGAACTCCATTGACGTCCGACGTATCGCGGCGGTGTGCCGAAACCTCGACGGGATGGCGCTGGCCATCGAACTGGCGGCTGCCCGGTTCGCGTCGTTGGGGATCGACGGCCTGGAGGCCGGGTTGGGGGACCGCATGCATCTACTCGCCGGCGGATCACGGATCGACGACCGGCATCGCTCTTTACGCTCGGCACTCGACTGGAGCTACGACCTGCTCGATCCGACAGAGCAAGCCGTGCTGCGCCGCGTCTCGGTCTTCGCAAGCTCGTTCAGCGCGGCCGCGGCGACGGAGATCCTGGTCGACTGGCCGCCGGTGTCCCCGCGCGCGATCCCGACGATCCTGGCTGGTCTCGCCGACCGGAGTCTGCTGGTCGCCACGATGCATCCGGGCGGAACCCGCTATCGCGTCCTGGAGACGATCTGTCAGTACGGCGTCGATCACCTCGACGCCTCCGACGAGTCGCTCGAGGCGTTCGCACGCCATCTCCGGTGGTGCCTGGACAAGAGCGTTGCCCTCGAGGTCGGCGCTCGCGACCTCGGTGGTTCCTGGCGAGCCGCATTCGATCAGGTCGCCGATGAGCTGCGGGCTGCCTTGGGGTGGGCCGCCGACCGGACCTCGTACCGCCAAGACGCCTACCGACTGGCCATCGGCTTGGGTGACCTGACCTTCACGCGCGGGATGCCGGGCGAGTCCCAGCGACGCTACGAGCAGGCAGCCACACTCGCCGGGGACGACCTCGCCACGGCCGACGCGCTGCGCCGCGCTGCCGGCGCAGCCGAGTCGCGGAACGTCGGCAACGACGCCCTGAGGTTGCGGCGGGCCGCAGCCGACGCGGCGGTGCGCGCGGGTGACCGGGCGGGCGCAGCCGCCGACCTGGCTCGAAACGCGGAGCAGATCAACCGTTCGCCCGGAATCTTGGAGACCTCGCCCGTCGATGACGTGGAGGCCTTGATCGCCGAGGGCTGGGCCTTGGCGGGAGACGACCTGACAGCGCGGGCCCGGTTGGTCACCGCCGAGGCGTTCAACGGCGATGAAGCAGACCCGACCACTCTTGAACTCATCGAGCGTGCTCTGCTCCTGGCCCGCCGGATCAAGGACCCACTGATCGAGAGCGCCGCACTCGACCAGCTGACGGCTGTGCAGCTGGCGAACGGCGAGGTCCGTGCCGCGGCTACCAGCGCCTTGCGACGCATCGAGCTGCTGGCGCCGATACCGATCACCGCCACGGCCGGCCTGGAGATCTTCGACAGCTACCTGATGGCCGCCGACTGCGCCGTGGCCACCGGCGACTTGCGGGGCGCGAGGCGGCTGGCCGAAGACCTCCGCGATCTGCCGTTCAGCCGCGAGGAGGGTCACCTCGCTACGGCACGCTTGCTCGTGGTCACGGTGCTGGCCGGCGACTGGGCTGAAGCGGTCGGTCTGACCGTGCGCTATCGGGAGGGCTGGATCCGGGCCGGACGGCCCCGGGTGGGCAACCTCAGCCGCAGCGCCTACGCCGCCGCCACTGTCTTCGGTCTGCGTGGTGACGACGGCGCCCGCGATGAGTGGCTCCAGATCGTAGCTGCCGTCCTGGCCCCGGGATTCTCACTGTCGGATTACCGCTTCGGCGAGTTCTTCGACGCTCTGCTGCTGTTGCACCGCGGCCAGCCCGAACTGGCCGTGCAGATGTTGGAGACGCCGCCCGAGGACTTCAACAAATGGCATACCGGCCTGTGGCGGCCCTGGTACGCCGCGCTCTGGGCCGAGGCCGCCGTCCTGTCGGGGCAGGTGGATGCGGTCGCGCGGATCGGCCGGGCCAGACCACTGGCCGTCGACAACCCGATCGCCACCGCCATCGTCGACCGCGCGGAGGTGCTGGCCCGAGCCGACGGCGACCGCGACCGCGACCGCAAGGGGCTTTCTGCTGTGGCCGCTGCCCTGAACGCCGCCGGGTGCCGCTACCAGTGGGCCCGAACCCTCGTCATGTCGGGCGGAGGCGACAGGGGACGTGGCGAGAAGGTTCTCGCGGACATGGGCTCGACGCCTATGGTCTGGCCTCCAAGACCATGGTGAACGGGGTCTCGGTCGCCCGACGTACGTGGGTGAAGCCGGCTGTGCGAAGGAGCGCCGTGAGTCGGCGCTCCCCGGCTTGAGCACCCAGACCCAGTCCGACCTCCTGCGCCAGCGAGCCGGGTGTGCAGATGACCGTGGACAGGCCGTAGTAGATCCGCCCGACCGGGTTCAGGTTGGACTCGACGGTGTCGCCGGCGTTGGGCTCCACCAATAGCAGCATGCCGTCCGACGCGAGCGCCTGCCGGATGTGGCGTGTCGCGCCGATCGGGTCACCCATGTCGTGCAAGGCGTCGAACAGACACACCAGGTCAAAGCCGTCGCCGGGGAAGCTCTTGGCCGTCGCGACCTCAAACCTGGCGCGGTGGCTCACGTCCGCATCGACCGCCGCTTGGCGGGCGGCCTGGATCGAGGGCTCATGGACGTCGAAGCCGACGAATGTCGAACGCGGGAACGCCGACGCCATGATGACCACCGACGCGCCGAGCCCGCAGCCGACGTCGGCCACCGAGGCCCCAGACCGCAGTTTCGGGACCACCCCGTCCAGCGCGGGCAGCCACTCATCGACGAGGTGGGCCGCATAGCCGGGGCGGAAGAACCGCTCGACGCCGGAGAACAACCGGTGGTCGTGGGCATCCCATGCCACGCCGGCACCCGTGCGGAACGCGTCCACGAACGCCTCATGGTCGGCGTAGGCCGAGGCGATGGTCTCGAAGGCACCCCCGAGGAACATCGGGCTGTCCTCATCCGCAACAACCATCGCCTGCTCGGCAGGCAGCTCGTAGCTGGCGTCCGCTTGGTGGTAGACGACGTAACCGCCGGCGGCCTGGTTGGCGAGCCATTCGCGGACGTAGCGCTCGGCCGTACCGGTGCGGCGCGCCAGCTCAGACGACGTGACGGGCCCCGAGCCCGCCATCGCCTTGTAGAGACCCAGCCGGTCGCCGATGTGCACCAGCAGCCCAGAGATGGCGGCGCCCATGTCGACGACTGCCTGTCCGGCGAAGGCCTCGAGCTTCGCCTCGTCGATGGCCGGGAAGTCGATCGTGGTCATGCTTTCTCCGCTCTTCGATGCGTCCGGGACGGACCTGCTCCGAGAAGCATGCTGCTTGCCACCGGGGCGCCCATCCGTGGCGGACACGGAGGCTCGGATTCCGTGGTGGGCACGGATGTCCAGTGACCAGGTGCGACCCAAACTCGTTGTACGTAACCGATACAGGAGTGAACGACAATGAGCTTGCACAACGACTACATCATCGGGATCGTCTCGAAGCAGCAACAGAGTGAATTTCTCGCTCACGCCGCCGAAGATCGACTTGCCCGACTCGTGCCCGGCCGGACACGTCCGTGGTGGCATCGACTCTTCCATCTCGGCGCAACACGGTCGGACGGGTCCGGATTCGGCTCACCAGCGGTGGCGGACGGCTTCCCAGCCGATCGACGGGTCGAGCCCGTGACAGATCCGCCGGCCCGCGCGGCCGAAGATCACCTGGCCGACGAGATCAACCGGGTGCTCGAAGGAGCACAGCGCAGCGTCGGTGTGGCCGTTTGGAACAGCACCGAAGACGACGAGGACAACGAAGACCACATCTGTCGTGGAGAAAATACGCTGGCCACCTGTGTCGAGCATGCGGACTGACCGGTCGCGACGTCACTCCCGTTGTCCTCAGGCACCCAAAATCGGGCACCCATCATGGGCAGAACTCCCGATGGCGCGAACTCGATTCACAGCTTTGCTGGAGACAGCACCACACCACCCTTCAGGAGAATTTGATGCCTTTGTTCATGGACATCCACCGCGTCGGTGAACCGCTTGACCTCGCCGACGTGGCCGAGGACTACGCAGCTGATCTGAGATTTCAAGGTCGAGAGAACGTCAGCTACCTGCGTTACTGGGTCGACGAAACCAACGGCCGGATCTTCTGCCTGGTCGATGCGCCATACGCGGAAGCCGCCAGAGCAGTGCACCGCCAAGCTCGCGGACGCCCGGCCGATGAGATCTATCAAGTCCACGAAGGGGCTTGACCACCGGCCCGCGGCTGAGCCGGCTCTCGTACCGATTCCAACACCGATCACACATCCCATCGTCACCATCAAGGAGTTCACCATGCCCGACTTTCCCTCGATCGCCCATGTTGCGGTGACCGTCACCGATCTCGACCGCAGCACCCGCTGGTACACCGCCTTGTTCGGGTCCGCTCCCGTGCTCGACGAGGACGAGCTGGCCGGAGGCTTTCATCACACCGTCTACCTGTTGGGCGGCGGTCAGCTGTTCGGCCTGCACACCCATACACCGACCTGTTCGGACCGGTTCGACGAGCACCGCGCCGGCCTGGACCATGTCGCCTTCACGTGCCGAGACCGCCACGAGCTGCAGACGTGGGCGACCCGGCTGGACGAGTTGGGCATCGAACGCGGTGCGATCAAGGACGCCCACTACGGCTCGGGACTCTCGTTCCGCGACCCCGACGGCATCGCCCTCGAATTCTTTGCCCCGCCCACCCCGAACTGACGGCCGGAAAGGGCGCCTCGAAGGGCACCATCTACGCCGCGACTCGCACCAGGTGCCCGATGGGGCACCGGTGCGGGGAAGCAAAGGCCCCTTCGTTGTTCGGTGCGTCCAGACCCGGCAGAAGCGGGAGGTGCAGGTATGGCGCTCCCCAGCAAAGACGAGTTGAATCATCGGGTAGTGATCCAGCGTGCGATGAGCATGCCGATCGGTCAACGAAGACAACAACGACAAGGACACCGCCATGGGCTTGACTCCAGACGACATCGACACCCTCCGGGAAGCAACGGCCTTCGATCCCGAAGGCCAGAAGCTCGGCGAGGTGAGCCAGGTCTACCTGGACGACTCGACCGGTGATCCCACCTGGGTGACGATTCGCACCGGACTGTTCGGCACCCAGGAGTCCTTCGTGCCTCTGAGGGAAGCGACATCGCGCGGCGGCGAGCTGCACGTGGCGGTCGACAAGGCCACCGTGAAGGATGCGCCGCGACTCGAAGCCGATGGCCACTTGACCCCGGACGAGGAGCAGGACCTCTACCGCTACTACGGCATCGACGACGGTCGCCGAGACCAGGCCCCCACCATGGCTGGCGGCGGTGTCGAGCCTGAGGATCGTGAGCGTCCCAGCGATGACGATCACGTTGCCGACGACGTACGCGCTGACCGTGGCCGACGCCGACGTACGCGATGATCGTGCCCGCGCCGACACTGCCGACATCGATACCGATACCGATACCATACCGATGCTGACGATGATCGAGATCGCCGAGCCGAGTCCCGCGTAGGGAGCGACGACACGGAGTCCGACGTCACCGAGTCCGACGAGCCGCGGTCCGACCAGCCGAGTCGGGAGGGCGCTACGGAGGACGCCGACGACCTCGAGCTGAGTCCGGGCGAAACCAAGTCGCGCCTGCGCCGCTATGTCGTCACCGAACGCGTCACTCGCACGGTCGAGGAGCTTCCTGACGACGACAACCGGTAGTCCTGCGTCCGGGAACTAGCGGGCCCTACTCCCCGCCCGACAAGGTCGCGGTGGCGGTAGTCGCTCGTCGGGCCGCCGCGGCGGCTTGCCCGCGGTTGGCCACCCCGAGCTTCGCCAGCAGGGCGGAGACGTGGTGGTCGACCGTCTTGGGAGAGAGCGTCAGGCGGGCGGCGATCTCGGCGTTGGACAGTCCCTCGGCGACCAGGTTCAGCACGTCGAGTTGGCGCGGCGTCAAACCTGCGTCGTTCGCCGCCGTTGACCGGCGAGGACCGCGGGGCAGCTTGGCGAAACCCCGCCTGCGCCACTGCGCGCGTAACCGGTCCGCGATCCGGGTTGCGCCGAGCTGATTGAGGATGCGCAACGCGGCCGTCGCGGCCGCCTCGTCCCCCGCCGCGAGCGCCTCGGCCTGAAGATAGCTGCCGCCTCGACCGGCCCACTGGGCCGCGGCCTCCGACCAGCGCCCGTCGATCATCAGCCGATACGGCTCGGCGACATTGCCGGGGATCGGGTCGTCACCGCCGGCTTTCCAGAGACGGTACGCGAGCCGACCCACGGGGAAGGGCTCGCCGTGATCACCACCAACGAGTTCGAGACCGCGGCGGGCCTCCTCGCGGGATCGCTCCCGATCGTCGGTCAGGAAGAAGTATTCCGAGCGGGCGTCCGCAACGGGCACCGCCATGCTGACGTCGCCCACACCGGCAGCCGCGGAGGCGGCTCGGTCGAGGATGTCGAGCGCATCCGGATCGCCGCAAGCGGTCGCAATGCGGCCCTGAACCACCAGGGGAAGCACGGCGGACAACCCGGTCGGGCCCGCGAGGTCGAGGGTTGCCTTCGCATCGTCAAGCGCTCGCTCCCAGTTGCCGAGCTCCAGCTGGAGCTTCGCCCGCGAGCCGAGCACGGCGAGGAAGAAGCCTTCGAAGTTGTGCTCCTCGGTGAACTGCAGCGCCCGATCCATCAGTGGGTCAGCCGAGGCGTACGACGCAAGCTCGTCGGCCATGACCGTGGCGAGGCTGATCAGGGCCCGAGCGGCTGGGTCGGGCCGGCCCTCGGCGAGTGCTCTGCGGTGCACCTCGTCCAGGCTCGCCCCGGCTTGCAGATCCCCGGAGGCGAGCCGGGCGGTGTCGGCGGTGATCTGGGCGTGGATCGCGAGGTCCTCGTCTCCCAACTGCTGGGCCAAGGTCCGCGCGCGCTCAGCCCAACCGATGGCGTCGGCCAGGCGGTGATCCATGAAGGCCACCTGGGATTGACTGATGTACGCCATCGCCAGCTCGTGGTTCGGCGGTAGCGCCTCGAGCACGGTGACCGCTCGATCGGCTGCCTGGCGCACCAGCGTCGCTCGGCCCGTCCACCAGGCCAGCTGCGAGATCCAGCGCAGATTCTCGGCCAGCTGCTCGGGCTGTCCGAGCTCTTCACGCACGGCCAGGGCGACTTTCCGCGCGCGCAACGCCTCCTCTTGGCGGCCGGTGAGGTGCGCCTCGACGGCGTACCGCTCCAGCAGCTCGGCTCGTGCGTCCGGCGGCAATCGGTCCGCGTGTTGACCGGCCGCCTCGTAGTGGTCCGCGGCCTCGCGATGGGCGCCCTGCCGAGCCGCCGCCACGCCTGCCTTCGCCCCGAACTCCAGCACGGCCGGGACGTCTCCGGCCGCCCGGGCATGATGGACGAGACGGCTGGGGTCGACACCGGGCCAGCCGGAGAGCTGGTCGAGAACCTTCTGATGAAGCTCCCTGCGTCGAGCCGGGGCCAGGGACTCCTCCACCGCCGTTCGGAGGAGTTCGTGCCGGAAGGACACTCCGTCCTGGGACGCCATGAGCACCCCGGCCGCGATGCAGAGATCGACCGCCTCCGGCGCTTCGGACACCACAGCGAGCTCGAGCCGACCGGGCACAACCGAGACCAGCTGTGCGACCTCGCGAGCCGGTACGGGCAAAGCGCGTAGCCGATCGAGAATGAGGTCCTGCACCGCACCCGGCACGACGTCGGTTCCCGCCTTGAGCAGTTCCGTCACGAGCAGGGGGTTGCCACCGGTGAGCCGATACACCAGCTCCGGCGAACGGCCCGCCCGTTGCGCCTCCTCCGCCACGCAGGCTCTGGTCAGCGGCGCGACCGCAATGCGGTGGACGATGCCGCTCGGCATGCTGGCCAGGAGTCGCCTCAGCGGATGCTCAGCATCCAGCTCGTCGTCGCGATAGGTGACGATCAACAGGGCCGAGACCTGGTGGATGCGCCGGCTCAACAAAGCCAACCAGTCCAGGGTCGCCTCGTCGGCCCAATGCACATCCTCGACGACCACCACGGGCCGGGCCCGCTGCGACGGCCCGGACAGGGACTGGAGAAACGCCGCAAAGATTTCCTCGGCGGGGGCAGCCTCCCTCAACCGTGCGGCGAGGGCACCTCCGAGCTGCCGGCCGATGTCGTGCAGCGGTCCGAACGCACGCGGAGTCGTCAGCCGGTCGCAGTAGCCCCACAGCACCCGGACGGCATGGCGTTGGCGTTCGGCGAACATCCGTACGAGGGACGACTTCCCGAGGCCTGCCTCGCCGGTGATCAGCACGACCTTGCCGCCGTGGGCGCTGTCGGCCACCAGTCGATCGAGGATCTGGAGCACCTCCTCGCGCTCCCACAGGCCCCGGTCCGAGCGGCCAGACCCGCCGCCACCCCCGTCGGGCTGCGTCCCCATGGGCTGATGATAAAGCGCTGCGCACCGAGCCGCCCGGCCCAAGATGGGGAGTTCTCCCGATACCGCGGGGGCGCGGCGTTCGTACGGTCAACTCGGAAGGACTCAGTGGCCGAGGCGGGCAGCGCGCTCAGGTGTGGCGAAACGTCGCGGCCTTGCGGAAACGGAGGACGCGGTGTCTACGCAGACAAGCCGCACGCTGGACCGGGTTTCTCAGCTGATCGTCGACCGCGGCCCGCTGCTGCGGAGCACTCGGATGATCTTCGTCGCCTTCGCGCTGCTGACCTTCCTCGCCGCCGGCACGCTGCTGCTGCGCAGTGGCCACACCGATCGATACTTCGCGTGGACGATCACGGCGGAGCCGACCGCGGCCTTCTACGGCGCCGCGTACGCCGCCGGTTTCGTGCTTTCGGTACTCGGGCTCCGGCAGGAGCGGTGGGACCGGGTTCGGGTGGCTCTGATCACCGTCACCACCTTCACGGTGCTCACCTTGGTTCCCACTCTGATCCACCTGCACCTCTTCCATCTCACGGCGGACGAATCGAGCGCGCGATTCGCGGCCTGGTTCTGGCTCGCGGTGTATATCGCCATCCCGGTAGCTGGTCTTTTCGCCGTCGGTCAACAGCGGGCGACGAACAGCGTGGTGCAGCCGGTTCGCCGGCCCATGCCTGCGTGGCTGACCGCCATCCTCGCGGGGCAGGGTTTGATCTTGGTCCTGGTCGGAGCGGTGCTCTATGTCGAGGGTGCGACGGTCCACCACTTCCCGGCCGCAGCGCTTTCGTTCTGGCCGTGGGCGGTTGGTCCGCTCGGTGCCCAGGTCGTCGGTGCCTGGCTCATCGCACTCGGGATTGCGACCGGCCTGGTCATTCGTGAGCGGGATCTGGACCGGCTGTTCGTGCCGGCGGCCACCTACACCGCGTTCGGCGGCTTCCAGCTGCTCGTCGCCGCTTCGTACTGGTCCGAGGTCAGGTCGGAGCACCCATGGATGTGGGTCTACGTCGCAGTGCTGGCCCTGATGACGATCACCGGCGCCTACGGTTGCTGGCAGGCACGGACAACACCGCGCTGACCCGTCCGACTGCCGTTTGCCCCCGACCCCATGTCGACCGCTACGAGAATCGCGTATTTCCTGCGCTGAACTTCGCCCTCCGCTATTTTTCGACCCACGACGAAATAGAGGGTGGGTAACGCGAGTGACCGAAGCATCGACGCACAGACCATCGGCCGACGACTTCTCTGAGAACTCCGGCTACGAGCCCGAGCTCAAGCGAACGCTGGGCTCCTTCCAGGTGTTCGCTATCTCGTTCGCGTTCATCTCGGTGGCGGTCGGGATCTTCGGCACCTACGACGAGGTGCTGCAGGGCGGCGGCCCGGTCGGGATCTGGCTCTGGCCCATCGCCATGGTCGGCCAGATCCTGGTGGCGCTGGTGTACGCGCAGTTCGCGGCCCGGATCCCGCTCAGCGGGTCCGGCTACCAATGGGCGTCGCGGCTCGCCAACCCCAAGGTCGGTTGGGTGTTCGGATGGTTGGCCGTGTGGAATCTGGCCATCGGTGTGGTGACGGTGGACAACGCGCTGGCCAGCCAGGCCTTCATGCCCCTGATGGGCCTTCCGGAGAACGAGGGGACGGCCCGGCTGATCACGCTGATGGTGCTGCCGATCCAGGCGGTGCTAGCCATCTTCTCGACCCGCATCGTCGGTCTGGTCAACTCGGCCGCGGTGGGCCTGGAGCTGGTGATCGTACTCGTGCTGGGGGTCGCCCTGGTGATCGCGGTGGCCCTGACCGGCAACGGCTCGGTCGAGAACCTGACCTCCCGCGGGATCGCCGAGAACGCGCCGAACTACTTCGGCATCGGCGGCGGACTGATGCTCGCGATGATCATGGGCCTGGCCACGCTGCAGGGCTTCGATGCGGCGGCGAACATGGCCGAGGAGGCCAAGGACCCGTTCCGCAGCGTGCCGCGCGCCATGGTGGGATCGGTAGCGGCGGCCGGGGTCCTGGGGCTGCTGTTCCTGATCTCCCTGACCGTGGCCATCGACGACATCCCCCGCGTGACCGCCAGCGCCTCGCCGGTGGCGGTGATCATGGGAGACCAGCTGGGACCGGTGGTGGAGCGGGCGTTCCTGGTGGCGATCACCTTCGCCTTCTTCGGCGGCGGGTTGGTGATCATGGCCGCCTGCTCCCGGATCGTGTTCGCGATGTCGCGCGACTCCCGCTTCCCGGCCTCCCGGCTGATGCGGCGGGTCAATCCCCGCACCCAGACCCCGATCCCGGCCACCCTGCTGGTGCTGGTCGTGGGCGTCGTCTTGATGGTGGCCCTACCCGGGGCCGCGCTTCTGGAACTGATCTTGGCCACCACGATCCTGCCGGCGATCCTGTACGGGATGACGATCATCCTGTACCTGGTGGTCCGCAACCGGCTCGACCGCCGGGAGGGCGCATTCGAGCTCGGACGCTTCGAACTGCCGGTGGCGATCGCCGCCCTGGTGTGGATGGGCGTCGTCTTGTTCGTACTGGTCACTCCGTCGGAATCGCTGGTCTCGCTGTTGGTCGTCGGCGGCCTGCTGCTCGCCGGCGGGCTGTACTTCGCGTATCTGTGGTTCTTCAACCGCAGTGTGCTGGAGACGGAACCGGGCGAGATCGACGTAGTCCAAAACTGATGGGGCGTGATCGGACAATGGACACCCTGGCCCGGCTGACGGGCGAGGTGGTGCGGGCTGGCGATCCCGGGTACGAGACGGCCCGACTCGGATGGAATCGGCTGTATCAGCGCTACCCCGAGGCGATCGTGTTCTGTCACGAAACCGCAGATGTGGTCAACGCCGTCGAGCGGGCGCGCGAGGAAGGCATCGCTTTCCGGGCCCGCAGCGGGCGGCACAACCTGGAGTGTTGGTCCTCCATCGATGGCGGTCTGATCATCGACGTCAGCCGGCTGAAGAGCGTGCAGATCAATGAGACGACGCGCACGGCCACGGTAGGGACGGGGCTCACCCAGAAGGAAGCGGTCGCGGCGCTGGGCCGGCGTGGTTACGTCGTTCCCACCGGCTCAGAAGGCGCCGTCGGCCTCGGCGGAGTGGTCCTCGGGGGCGGCTTCGGACTGCTGACCCGCGCCATGGGCCTGGCCTGCGACAACCTGATCGCCGCCGAGATCGTGGTGGCCGACGGCACCCGCTCGGCCAAGGTGGTTCAAGCCACCGAGGACACTGACGCCGAGTTGCTGTGGGCGTGCCGCGGCGGCGGCGGGAACAACTTCGGGATTGCGACGTCCTACACGTTCACGCTCCACCAGCTCGCCGACGTCGCGTTCGGGTTCGTGACCTGGACTGGACACGAACAGCTGGGCGACATCCTGCGGACGTGGCAGCGCGAGGCGCCGGTCGCTGACGACCGCTTGAGCAGCGCCCTGGAAATCGGCGCCGACGGTGTCGCGCTCTCTGCCCTGCTGTACGGCGGTTCGGGTGACGGGCTGACCGAGGCGCTGCGGTCACTGCTGGCGATCGGTGCGCCCGAGCTGACCGTTACCGAAGACTCCTGGTCAGATGTGTATGCCGATGTCGACAAGGCGCCCGCGGACATTCCCAACTGGAAGTTCTTCTCCCAGTTCGTCAAACGCCCGTTCCCCGACGAGGCGATCGATCTGATCTGCCACTTCATGGCGAACACACCGAGCGCGCCGAGCAACTACTTCCTGTCGAGCTTCGGGGGTGCCGTTCGGCACGAGCCGCCCGGCGGTTCAGCGTTCCCGCACCGGGACGCGCTGTTCTACTGCGAGCCGGGGGCTGGCTGGAGAGGGCCCGAGCTGAATGCGAAGGCTCTGGGCTGGGTGGCCGATTTCGCGCGTGCCCTGCGTCCCTACGTCGACGGTGCCTATGTCAATGTCCCCAACGCCGCCGCTGCGGATTGGGAGGCGCAGTACTACGGCGCCAATCTCCAGCGACTGCGGCACGTCAAGACCCGTTACGACCCGCTGAACGTCTTCAACTTCGAGCAGAGTGTGCCAGGTCCAACTCACGTGGATTCAGCCGCGGTGTAGTGGGTGAGCGCACACAACCAGCGGCCTTCGCGGTGGACGTAGACGTCGGTCGTCCACTCGTCTGCGTCGTAGCTCTGGCCTCCGAAGTGTGCGGTGTTGGTGATGCGGACCGCGAGAACGGCCGTCGTCGGGCTCAGAAGGCGCACCTGGGGCGGCCCCACCTGCTGCATCGCCGAGTGTGTCAATTGGCCGGAGGCGATCAGACCCAGGAGTTGCGTGCCGTCGGAGACACCTGTCTCGGAGACGATGAGCCAGTCGTCGGTCACGCACGCGGCAATGCGGGCAGGGTCGTTGGCGACGATGGCCTCCGCGAGGGCCTGCTCGGCGGCCACCACCTCCTCCTCGACGGTTCCAGGAACTGGCGGCACGGGCGCATGCTGGTCGGGCGAGTTCGCAGCCATCCCTCGATCCTGCCCGGTCAGCGGAGGCCCACGGCAAGTGCGGTGACCAGCTCGTCTTCCGGGGTGCGCTGCGGGTCGGCGAGGTAGGTCTCGGTGACCGGCCCGTCCGCCTCGTGCCCAAGGTCGGCGACCCGGCCGAGCAGGGCGGTGTAGGCCAGGGGCAGCGCCGAGTACGGACCGACGTGCAGGGTCGAGGCCCACGCCCCGCCCGGCAGGTCGTACTGCTCCAAGGCTGGTCCGGTCGGGTTGGTCGGCACACCAACAGCCACGTCCATCGCGTCGGCCAGATCGAGCGGATAGACGGCGACGAAGGGGGCACTCACCGAGGGGATCAGCGCCGCGAGCCGGGTGCACAGGGCGCTGGTGTCGCGGTCGATCCGATCGGCGTGGACGACGCCGCGGAGGACGGCGAGCCGCTCCGGGAGCCGGTCGCCGATCCGCACGTCGTACGTGGTGGCCGCCGGCTCGCGGGTCAGTCGGTCGAGCGTGTCCAGAGCACGGCGCTGACGGTCGACCTCGAGGGCCAGCCGCTCCCGTTCGGCCGCCAGCAAGGCCGCCCGGGCCTCGGCGTCGGCGGTGAGCAGCTCGCGCACCCGGGCCACCGGCAGGTCCAGCGACCGGAGCAGCCCGATGGTGGTCGCCTGCGGCACCTGGCTGACCGTGTAGTAGCGGTAGCCGGATTGCGGGTCGACGTACGCCGGGGCCAGCAATCCCTCGGCGTCGTAGTGGCGCAGGGCCTTGACGGTCAGCCGCACCATCCGGGCGAAGGTCCCGATGGCCAGCAAGTCACTCATGAGTTGACGGGATACCACAACAGGGTGCGCAGCTGCTCCGGCGGCGTCGAGCGGGGGTCGGTGAGATAGCGCTCGGTGTGGGGTCCGGTGATCGTCAGTCCCCGAGCCGCAGCGTCGGCCCGCAGCGCGGCCAGGGTCGCGGTCTCCTCGACGTAGGGGCCGTGATGGACGGCTTGGACCACCCGGGTGAGCGGCTGATGGTCGAGGCGGACGCCGTCGGCACCAAGTCTGCCCTCGAGGGACTGCACGCCGTCGGGGGCCGGGACGGCCAGGATCCACAGCCAGTCGTCGGGCCGGTCGAAGCCGAACCCTCCGTCCCGCTGCCAGTAGGTTCCCTCCAGCGGGACGTCTCCGCCCCCGAGAGCCGCGCGGGTGGCGAACAGTGCGCCGACCGCGGCGCCGAAGGCGGGCGATTCCGGCGCACCGGCGCCGTCGATCATGAGCATGCTGCGTTCGGGAACGGTTGCGGTTTCCATGGTGGTGTAGGTCATGCCCGGAACGCTGAGGTCTCCCCGTACGGGAGAGTCAAGAGGCCTGAACGGCCGGTAGTCCGACTCGGGCCGGGTGAGCTGACAGGTATACGGCTCCGTTGTTCGGCGAGTAGCGTCTCGTTGTAGGGGGGTGAGGCCCATGAAGCCTCTTGCATGCCTCATAGGCCGGCACCAGTGGCACAACGGCTGGGACGAGGACCGACATCAGACGCTGTGGACCTGCAAGCGCTGTGGTGCCACCAGGCGCTCCGACGAGAAGGGGATCCCGCCCATGGACTACGGCAGCCTTGGGGGAGGCGCGGGCTGAAGTAAGCATCGCCGGAGTGATCCGTCCCGGGATCGACGAGATCCGGTCCTTCGAGCCCGTCGCTCCCTGACTCCTCCCCGACGGAAGGAGTCGGTGTCGCTGAGGGCCTAGAGATCAGGCCAGCAGCCAGATCGCGCTCACGGCCACGGTGATGGACAGGGCGGTCCCGCCGATCATCGTCACCAAGGCGCCGGTGCGCTGGTTTCCCATGCCGATGAAGAATCCTCCGGACTGCGCCAGCACACTGACGAACATGGCGCCCGCGATCAGCCACAGCGTCCCGCCCGACGCCCCGGCCCGGTCGAGCAGGTCGACCACCAGCAGCGTCGCAATGGTCAGCACCCCGGCGTGCGCGTGGCCGGCGCGGAACTGCCCGGCCTGGGCATCGGTGAGTTTCCCGGCCAGGCCGAGCCGCAGTAGCGAGAATCCACCGAACATCACGGTGATCAAGATCAACAACAGAATCCCACTGATGATCTGGGCGGTTGCGCTCATCTCCCACCTCGTTTCTTCCAGTTACTTGCTTACGGAATCATCATGCCCCGTTGATCGGCCTCCGCCCCTTCCTCAGGACCACTCGGATAACTGCCCACCGGCACCACCCGGAGGTCGACAAGGTTCGAACCGAAACCTCGCGGACACCCCCGGTGCACCGCACCCAAGTACTGTCACATTCACATCGCTGAAGGAACCATCACCTTGCCCAGCACCTTCAACATCGGCGTCCTCGGAGCCGGCCAGATCGCTCAGGCGGCCCATTTCCCCGCCGTCCGCAAGGCCAAGACGGCCGAGCTGTACGCCATCTGCGACGCCGCCGACGATCTGCGCGAGCGGATGTCCGCCGTCCACCAGCCGACCACGACCTTCGCCGACTACGACGCGATGCTCGCCGACGAGCGCGTCGACGCGGTGATCATCGCCGTGGCCGACCAGTTCCACGTACCGCTGTCCATCCGCGCCATCGAGGCCGGCAAACACGTCCTCGTCGAGAAGCCGATGGCCACCACCGTCGAAGACGCCGAAGCCCTGCTCGACGCCGCCCGGACCCACGATCGGGTGGTGATGGTCGGCCACGAGAAGCGCTACGACCCCGGGGTCGCGTACGCCCACGACTTCATCCGCGACGAGATCGGCGAGCTGATCGGACTGAAGCACTGGTACTGCGACTCCACCTACCGCTATCCCATCACCGACACCCTGCAGCCCATCATCGAGACCAGCGCCGCCGCGCGTCGACCGCCGGGCAACCCCAAGGCTGACCGGCAGCGCTACCTGGTCCTAGGCCACGGCAGCCACATGCTCGACACCGCCCGCTGCCTCGGCGGCCCGATCGACGCCATCCGGGCCCGATTGTCGACCAAGGCCGACACCTACTGCTGGTTCCTCGAGGCCGACTACGCCAACGGCTGCCTCGGACAGCTCGACCTCACTGTCGCGGTCCGGATGGACTGGTGGGAAGGCTTCCAGGTGTACGGCACCGCGGGCAGTGTGATCGGAAAGTTGTTCAACCCCTGGTACCTCCGCGCCGCCGAGGTGCAGGCCTTCTCCGTGGGGGACGACCAGTACCACCAGCCCATCGGCGAGGATGCCAACGTCTTCCGACTCCAGGTCGAAGACCTGGTCCATGCGGCCACCACGGGCGCCAGCCCTCGCGGCGCCACCGCCGAGGACGGAGTCGCCTCCGTCCGGGCCATGGTCGCCCTGTCCCAGTCGGTGACCACCGGCGACTGGGTCCGGCTCGACGACGTGACGGGAGGGCTGGTCTGATGCGACCCCAGATGCAATTGGGCATCTTCGCCAAGACGTTCGCCCGGCCCGACGCCGCCAGCTGCCTGCAGGCCGTCGCCCAGGCCGGTATCCCGGCCACGCAGTTCAACCTGTCCGTTGCGGGACTGCCCACCATCCCGGAGGGCCCGGTGCGGGCCGAGGTCATCGATGAGATCAGCGCAGCCGCCGAGAGGACCGGGGTCGCCCTGGCGGCGATCTCCGGCACCTTCAACGCCGCCCACCCGGACCCGTCGCACCGACAGGCCTACCTGGACCGGTTCCCGCACTTGTGTGCGGCCGCCCGCGACCTGGGCATCGAGATCATCACCCTCAGCAGCGGATCCCGAGACGCCGACGACATGTGGCGGGCGCATCCCGACAACACCACTGCCGAAGCGTGGGACGACTCCCGTACGACCCTGCTGGCCCTGGCCAGGCTCGCCGAGGACCACAGCCTGACTCTCGCCGTCGAGCCCGAACACACCAACGTCGTCGCCACGGCCGACCAGGCCCTCGTAATGCTCGACGAGGTCGGCTCCCCGGCTCTCAAGATCGTCTACGACGCCGCCAATCTGCTCGATCCCACCGGCTACGAACCGGACGAGGCGGCGGCGGCCATCACCCGCGACATCGCCCTCCTCGGGCCGCACATCGCCCTAGCCCACGCCAAGGAACTCATCGCGCATCGTGCCCCCGCCGCCCCCGGCGAAGGGCTGCTGCCCTGGCCGCTGATCGTGCAAACTTTGCACCACAACGGATTCGACGGTTCCCTGGTCGCCCACGGATTGCCCGAGGCCGGCGTCCCGCTCGCGGTCGCCACCCTCGACAGCGCCATCGCCTCGATTGCCACAACCGCCGCGCGATGACTCGACAAACCATCCGACCAGCGTCGTCGACAGGGCAGCTGTGGGTCGGCGCTGCCCAGCTGAGCTACGAGATCATCGGCGACACCCATCTGACGGCCGGCCACGTGCTGCCGTTCATCTTCCAACACGGCATGGGCGGCGACGCGAAACAGCCGCTCGGCTACCTCGGCGACACCCCGCCCACCCCGGTCGTGGCCTTGAACGCCCGCGGGCACGCGCCCAGCAGCGATCTTGACGATCCGGCCGCGGCGAGTTTCGACACCTTCGCCGATGATGTGATCGCCCTGGCCGACCACCTGGACGTGGACCGCTTCGTCGTCGGCGGCATCTCCCTGGGAGCGGGAACCGCGCTGAACCTCGCCGTCCGCTACCCGAACCGGGTCAGTGGGCTGGTGCTGTGCCGGCCGGCCTGGCTGGACCGTCCCCAGGAAGAGTTCAACCGGCTTGCCTACCTCGAGATCGCCGACCTGCTCGACCGGATGCCGGCGGACTCTGCCGCCGCGCACTACCGGACATCCCAGACCTACCAATCCGTCCAGGCGACTTCGCCCGCTGCAGCAGCCTCCTTGCTGGGCCAGATCACCCGCCCGCGAGCAGCGGAGAACGCGGTCGTCCTGCGCACCTTCCCCGCGACCAGCCCGACCACCTCGACCGACACCTGGCAAGGCATCGCCGTGCCCACCCTCGTCATCGGCCACCACGACGACCCGTTCCACCCGTACGAGATCGCCCGGGCCTACGCCAACACCATCCCCGGCGCCACCCTGTGCACCGTGCCGAGCAAGGACGCCGACCCGAGCGGGTTCACCGCGGAGATCCGAACCGCCCTGGACGAATACCTGCACACCCATGACCAGCCGTAGTCACCTTGACTGCATGTGAGCACACGGTGACCGAGTCAACCGGGCTAGATCCGGCGATGCGGAATCTTGAGTCAAGTTCTGGGTTCGGCGCACGGTGGCACCGCGCGGTGGCTCGTTGTGCGGCACCCAGTGGCTGTCTTTCGTTGGCTGAGCCAGCCATACGCTGCCGTGGATCGCCTGCGGCTCGTGGCCCGGTTGGCTATGGTCGC
>CAWAAK010000034.1:0-67065 GCA_963780005.1 uncultured Actinomycetota bacterium
GGTCGGGCCGCTCGATGCCGGCTTCATCAGACCTAGCCGTTCACGCAGCGACATCTTCGGCTTGACCGGAGGTGGGGTGGCTGGCGTCGGCGGAACCGGGCCGGACGCCGGGGAGGGCGCACTGGGCGGCACCGGGGGCATGGGCACCGCGCTCGGCGGACTGCCGGCCGAACGGCCGGCGGAGGACGGACTGGCCGCCGGCCAACCCGGACTCGGCTGTGCGTGGGGCTGTCCCGACGACGGACGCGACGGAGGGTACGGCTGAGCCGGCGGCGGCTGGGCGGCGTGGCGCGGTGCGGGCTGCGTACGGGCGGCCGGTGGCGGGGTGGGAGTCGGTTGACCGGGACGCTGGTAGCCGCTCGGCCCGGCCGGCTGGGAACCCGGCCACGGCTGCTTGGCCGGTGGACGAGCTGGACCGGTCTGGGCGGCGCCCGGCAGCCGGGCCATGCGCGCAGTGGCCATCTCCTCTTCGCGCGACTCCGCCGACGCGCCGTTATGCGCGCCGTTGGTCCCGCCGGTGGCCGGAGCCTGGCCGGGGCGTGGTTGCCCCGGTCGCCTTCAGTCACTGTCATCCTCCTCGACCTCGCCCTCGGCGGGCGCCAAGTCGTCCGTCCGATCCGGTGAGCCTTCACTGGCGCGTCGGATTCGGTTCGCTGCCGTCGACGGCCGCAGGCGCAGCCTCATCGAGTTCGGTCACGTCTGCAGTTGTCTCCGGATTCAGCGCGATGACGACAACGGAGTCGCTTTCCCGCACCCCCACGAACCTGACACCCATGGTGTCACGGCCCTTGACCGGAACCTCGGACACCGCGCTGCGGGTGATCTGACCGCTGGCCTTGATCGCGATGACTTCATCATTCTCCGTCACGACCAGCCCTCCGACCAAAGAGCCGCGATCCTCGTTGAGCTTCATGGCCTTGATGCCGAGCCCACCTCGCCCCTGTTCTCGGTATTCGGAGACTTGAGTCCGCTTCGCGAAACCTCCGTCGGTGACGGTGAAGACGAAGCGACCCTCCTCGGACTCCCCCCGACGGATGATCGACATCGACAGCAGCTGATCGCCTTCACGGAATCGCATCCCGGTCACCCCCGAGGTGGCCCGCCCCATCGGCCGTAGTTGCTCGTCGTCGGCCGGGAACCGGATCGCCTGCCCCTTGCGCGAGATCAGCAGCACCTCGTCCTCGGCGGAGCACAGTTCGGCGCCGATCAACTCGTCGTCGTCCTCGCGGAAGTTGACCGCGATCACGCCGGCCTGCCTCGGCGAGTCGTACAGCGGCAGCTCGCTCTTCTTCACCAGCCCGAACTTGGTGGCCAACAACAGGTACGGCGCCGCGGCGTAGTCCCGGATCGCCAACACCTGGGCGATCTCCTCATCGGGCAGGAAGGACAGCAGACCGGCCACGTGACCGCCGCGGGCGTCGCGGTTGGCCTCGGGCAGCTGCCAGACCTTGGCCCGGTAGACCCGGCCCTGGTTGGTGAAGAACAAGATCCACTGGTGATTGCTGGTGGCGAAGAGGTGCTCGACCTCGTCGTCGGCGCGCAGCGTCGCCCCCCGCACGCCCTTGCCGCCGCGTCGCTGCACCCGGTACAGGTCGGTGTTGGTGCGCTTCGCGTATCCGCCGCGGGTGATGGTGACGACCACGTCGCTGTCGGGGATCAGGTCCTCGTTGGACATGTCGCCGTCGGCGGCGATGATCTCGGTCCGCCGCTCGTCGCCGTACTTGGTGACGATCTCGGCCAGCTCCTCGCTGACGATCGACCGCTGCCGCTCCGGCCGGGCCAGGATGTCCTTGAGATCGGTGATCACCCGCTCGTACTCGGCCAGCCGGTCGATGATCCGCTGCCGTTCCAGGGCCGCCAGGCGCCGCAGCTGCATGTCCAGGATCGCGGTGGCCTGCACCTCGTCGATCTCCAGCAGCTCCATCAGGCCCTGGCGGGCGACATCGGTGCTGGCGCTGGCCCGGATCAGCGCGATCACGTCGTCCAGCGCGTCGAGGGCCTTGACCAGGCCGCGATAGATGTGGGCTTCGCGTTCGGCGGCGTCCAGCCGGTACTGGGTGCGCCGCCGGATGACCTCGATCTGGTGGGTGACCCAGTAGGAGATGAACTGGTCGAGGCGCAGCGTCCGCGGCACATCGTCGACCAGGGCCAACATGTTGCAGCCGAAAGTGTCCTGCAGCTGGGTGTGCTTGTAGAGGTTGTTCAACACCACCCGCGGCTGGGCGTCGCGCTTCAGCACGATCACCAGCTGCTGCCCGGTCCGGGCCGACGTGTTGTCGCGGATGTCGGCGATCCCGGTCAGCTTGCCGGTGTTCACCAGGTCGGCGATCTTGAGGGCCAGGTTGTCGGGGTTGACCATGTGCGGCAGCTCGGTCACCACGAGGTTGGTGCGTCCGGCGCGGTCCTCCTCGATGTCGACGACCGCGCGCATGGTGACCGATCCGCGACCGGTCCGGTACGCGTCCTCGATCCCGCGCCGGCCGACGATCAGGGCCCCGTTCGGGAAGTCCGGCCCGCTCACCCGCTCCATCGAAGCCTCGAGCAGCTCCTCGGCGGTCGCCTCGGGATGCTCCAGCGCCCACTGCACGGCCGCCGCGACCTCGCGCAGATTGTGGGTGGGGATGTTGGTGGCCATCCCGACCGCGATCCCGGTCGACCCGTTCACCAGCAGGTTCGGGAACCGGGACGGCAGCACGACGGGCTCTTGCTCTTTGCCGTCGTAGTTCGGCTTGAAGTCGACGGTGTTCTCGGTGATGTCGCGGACCATCTCCATGGCCAGCGACGCCATCCGGCACTCGGTGTAGCGCATCGCGGCCGCCGAGTCGTTGCCCGGGGAGCCGAAGTTCCCCTGGCTCGCGACCAGCGGATAGCGCATCACCCACGGCTGGGCCAGCCGCACCAAGGTGTCGTAGATCGCGGAGTCGCTGTGCGGGTGGTACTGCCCCATCACCTCGCCGACGACCCGGGCGCACTTGTTCCAGCCCCGATCGGGCCGGTAGCCGCCGTCGTACATCGCGTACAGGATCCGCCGGTGCACCGGCTTCAGCCCGTCCCGGACGTCCGGCAACGCCCGGCCCACGATCACGCTCATCGCGTAGTCGAGGTAGGACTTCTGGATCTCGTCCTGCAGATCCACCGGCTCCCGCCGGTCCGCCGGTCCCGCCGTCACTTCCGTCATGTATCAGCTCCAAGATCAACAATTGCGCCCGACCACTCCAGGTCCGGGAGCGAGCGCCCGTCGAGGTGTGCTCCCAGGCCGGTTCGGGCATCGAGCGGAGGCCGCGCCGCCGTGGATGCGCTCGGTTGGCGGTCAGGTGCGCCGTGTGGTTGGGGCTGCTGGGGTCTTGTGAAGGACCGTGGCGGGTCTGGCGGGAGCACCGAGCCTGCGGAGGGCGGATGGTAGGTCCGAGCAGGACCTCAGAGCCCCAACCGACCCCAGAGGCACTAGATGTCAAGGAACCGGACATCTTTCGCGTTGCGTTGGATGAAGTGCCGCCGTTGTTCGACGTCCTCCCCCATCAGGATGGAGAACATCTCGTCGGCGCGAGCGGCGTCGTCCAGGGTCACCTGGAGCAGCACCCGGTTGTCGGGGTCCATGGTGGTGTCCCACAACTGGTCGGGGTTCATCTCGCCGAGTCCCTTGTAGCGCTGGATCTTGTTCTCCTTGGGCAGCCGCTTGCCCTCCTCCTCGCCGACCCGGAGCAGGGCGTCCCGCTCGGCGTCGGTGTAGGCCAGCTCCGGCGTGCCGTTGGTCCAGTTGATCTTGTACAGCGGCGGCTGCGCCAGGTACACGTGGCCGGCTTCGATCAAGGGACGCATGAAGCGGAACATCAACGTCAGCAGCAACGTACGGATGTGGGCGCCGTCGACGTCGGCGTCGGCCATCATCACGATCTTGTGGTAACGCAGCTTGGCGATGTCGAAGTCCTCGTGGATGCCCGGTGCCCAGCGCCGAGATGATCGCCTGGACTTCCTGGTTCTGCAGGATTCGGTCGATCCGAGCCTTCTCCACGTTCAAGATCTTTCCGCGGATGGGCAGGATGGCCTGGATCCGCGGATCCCTACCGCCCTTGGCCGATCCACCCGCCGAGTCACCCTCGACGATGAAGACCTCGCACTCCTCCGGGTTGGTCGACTGGCAGTCCGACAGCTTGCCGGGCAGACCGCTCCGCCCGAGCAGTCCCTTGCGATCCCGGGCGGCGTCGCGCGCCTTGCGGGCCGCGATCCGGGCCAGGGCGGCCGCCTGCCCCTTGCGGATGATCAACTTCCCCTCGGCCGGGTTCTGCTCGAACCAGTCCCCCAGCTTGGCGTTGACCACCTGCTGCACGAACGACCGGGTCTCGGTGTTGCCGAGCTTGGTCTTGGTCTGACCCTCGAACTGGGGGTTGGCCAGCTTGACCGAGATGATCGCGGTCAGGCCCTCGCGGATGTCGTCGCCGGAGAGCCGGTCCTCGGACTTCTTGATCAAGCCCCAGTTCTCGCCCCACTTGTTGGCGGTGTTGGTCAGCGCGGCCCGGAACCCCTCTTCGTGGGTGCCGCCCTCGTGGGTGTTGATCGTGTTGGCGAAGGTGTGCACCGACTCCAGGTAGGAGGTGTTCCACTGCATCGCCACCTCGAGGCTGGTCGCCGACTCCGCGCGCTCGGCTTCGACCGCGATCACCGACGGGTGCACCGTTTCCTTGGTGCCGGTCAGGTAGATGACGTAGTCGATCAACCCGTCGTCGTAGCGGAACGTGTCGGTGAAGGCGTTCCCGTCGTCGTCCTTGCGGTCGGGACGCTCGTCGACCACGGTCAGCGTCAGGCCCTTGTTGAGGAACGCGTACTCCCGGAAGCGGGTGACCAGCTTCTCGTACGAGAACTGGGTGGTCTCGAAGATGTCCGGGCTCGCGTAGAAGGTGACCGTGGTACCGGTTTCGGTGGTCTCCTCGTGCCGCTCCAGCGGACCGTCGGGCGTCGCCCAGGGAGAAGCTCTGGGTCCAGCGGTACCCGTCCCGCTTCACGTCGACCTCCAGGTGCGCGGAGAGGGCGTTGACCACGGAGACGCCGACGCCGTGCAGGCCACCGGACACCTTGTACCCACCGTCGCCGAACTTGCCGCCGGCATGCAGCACGGTCAGGGCCACGGTGACGGCGGGATCTTCTCCTTCGGGTGCTCCTTGACCGGGATGCCGCGGCCGTTGTCGATGACCTGGATACCCCCCTCGGGGAGGACGCGGATCAAGATGGTGTCGCAGTATCCGGCCAGCGCCTCGTCGACCGCGTTGTCCACGACTTCCCAGACCAGGTGGTGCAGGCCGCGCTCACCGGTGGACCCGATGTACATGCCCGGGCGTTTCCGGACCGCGTCCAAGCCCTCGAGAACGGTGATCGAGTCCGAGTCGTAAAGCCCCGCGGCGACCGGATCGGTGGGATCCGGGGCCGGCCGATGCCCATTCACCGAAGTCGGGTTCACATTTTCGCGGTCGTCCGTCACCGGGGCAGGCTCCTGTCACACGCGAGCCGCCCGATCTGGCTCCCACGAAAGGGTGTCGGATGGGCGGCACGTCATCAGTCACGGCTGAGAAACCGATCACCCAGCCGTCTTCAAGTATGGGTACAGTCTAGCGCGCACCCGGCCAGAAACCCTGATCGGATGCCGCGCCACGGGACGCCAGATCGGCACAGGAACGCCAGAAAGGCCATTTCGGGGCCAGTACAGGGTGGGTTGAGTCACCCCGTACGTAGAACGGGACTCGGGAGCACTCCAGCGGCCGCTTGGCAGATGCCGGGCGCCGACTGCTCAGCCGTAGGTGTCGCGCGGACCGCGCCCGTCACGCACGGTGAACCGGCCGTGCTTCCAGGACGGACCGTCCGGCCCGAGCACCTGGATCCGGGTGACCGTGCCGTCGCCGATCTCCGCGTTCAGTCGGGCCACCAGTTGCGGAGCGAGGGTGCGCAGCGAGGTCGCCCATACCGACGACTCGGCGCGCACGACCAGGACGCTGTCGGTGAAGGACTCGGGCCAGGAGTGCTCGGCATTGACTGGACCGACCAGGGTGGACCAGCGGGCCAGGACGGTGTGGACGTTGAGTTCGGTGGCCCAGCCCTTGGCGTCGACCAGATGCTCGAAGGCCTCGCCGAGCTGCTTCGGGTCGCGGTCGTCGGGCCGGGCCCCGGAGACCTGCGGGTCCGACACCAGATCGCGGCGGGCGCGGGGCCGACGTCGACGCCGGGCCCCGACCGCCTTGACGGTCGACTGGGCGAGATCCAGACCGGCGGGGTCGTGGACGTCGACCGGGCGGGACCGCGGGCGTCTCCGGCTCGACAGCGTCAGCCCGTTGGGGGGCCGGCGGCTCAGTCATCGGCGTCGACCGTGCCGCCGGCGACCCGGAACCGTTGACCGTTCAGCTGCGCCGGCACGTCGGCGTCGACGGCGGCGGTGACCAGGACCTGCTCGGCGGCGCCGACGGCCTGGGCCAGCCGTTCCCTCCGTACGGTGTCGAGCTCGGCGAAGACGTCGTCCAGCACCAGAACCGGCTCCACACCGTCGGCCCGCAGCAGGTGGAAACTGCCCAACCGCAGGGCCAGAGCGAGGGACCAGGACTCGCCGTGGCTCGCGTACCCCTTGGCGGGCATCGGCCCCAGACTCAGGGCGACATCGTCGCGGTGCGGCCCGACCAACGAGATGCCGCGGGCGATCTCCTCCGACCGCCGCTCCCCCATCGCGGTCTGCAGGGCGGCGGTCAGCTCGTCCCGATCGGTCATCCCCTCCAGGGAAACAGCAGTCTTGTAGTCGGCGGCCGCGTCGCTGTTGGTGGGCGCGATGTCGGCGTACGCCTTCGCGACGTGCGGGACTAGATCCTGCAGGGTCCGCAGGCGGGCCTCCAAGAGCTCGCCGCCGACCTGGGCGAGATGGGAATCCCAGACGTCGAGGGTGCTGGCCGCGTCGGCGGGCGGCGGTCCGCCCCTCGAGCGGCCGCTCCCCCTTCCACTCAGCGACTTCAGCAGCGTGTTGCGTTGCTTGAGCACCCGGTCGTAGTCGGAGCGGACCCCGGCCAGGCGGGGCCAGCGGGCGGTGAGCAACTCGTCGAGGAAGCGCCGCCGGTCGGCGGGGTCGGCCTTGACGATCGCCAGGTCATCGGGCGAGAACACGACACTGCGCAGCACCCCGAGCAGCTCCCGCGGCCGTTTGAGGGGCGATCGGTTGAGGCGGGCCCGGTTCACCCGGCCCGGGGTGATCTCCACCTCGATCTGCACCTGCCGCGGATCGTCGAGGCCGGCCTGCACCCGAGCCCGGACCAGCGCCCGCTCGGCTCCGACCCGGACCAGCGGGATCTCCGAGCTGACCCGGTGCGAGGACAACGTCGACAGGTACTCGACCGCCTCCACCAGATTGGTCTTGCCCTGCCCATTGGCCCCGACGAACGTGGTCACCCCAGCGGCCAGATCGACGTCAACCCCCGCGTACGACCGAAAATCAGCCAACTGCAGATGGTCGACGAACACACGCCCACCCTAATGACTCGTCCCCGAAGGCCGCCAGGACGAGGCCACCGGACCGGCGGAGCGAGGAGCCGGCGGGCTCGGGGCCTTCGCTGAAGGACCGTGGTGGGTCTGGCGGGAGCACCGGAGCCTGCGGAGTGGAGAAGTGCGGATGGTAGGTCCGAAGCGAAGCCCCGAGCCCGCCGCGGCCCACGACCAGCTAACGCTCCGTCGCGGTGGCCTCGACCTTGTCGGCCTTCTCGCCTCCGGCTTCGAGCTCGGACCCGGCGGGCAGCTCGGCGTGGCCGCCGAATTGCTGCCGCATCGCCGACAGCACCTGGTTGGCGAAGTGGTCTTCGTCGCGGGAGGCGAAGCGTTCGAACAGCGACGCGGCGAGGACGGGCACCGGCACGCCGATGTCGACCGCGGCCTTGACGGTCCACCGCCCTTCACCGGAGTCCGACACGCGTCCGGCGAGACCGTCCAGCTTCGGGTTGGAGTGCAGGGCGGCCGCGGTCAGATCGAGCAGCCAGGAGGAGATCACCGAGCCGCGGCGCCAGAGTTCGGCGACCTTGGCCGTGTCGATGTCGAACTGGTAGTACTCGGAGTCTTCCAGCGGGGCTACTTCGGCTGAGTGCTCGCTGGCCTCGAGGCCGGCGTCGGCGTTGTGCAGAATGTTGAGGCCTTCGGCGAAGGCGGCCATGATCCCGTACTCGATGCCGTTGTGGACCATCTTCACGAAGTGACCGGCGCCCGACGGGCCGCAGTGCAGATAGCCCTGCTCCTCCTGGCCCAGGGCGCCCTCCCGGCCGGGGGTCCGCTCGATGTCGCCGGGACCGGGGGCGATGGTCTTGAGCACCGGGTCCAGGTACGACACCGCTTCATCGTTGCCGCCGACCATCAAGCAGTAGCCGCGTTCCAGGCCGAACACGCCTCCGCTGGTGCCGATGTCGACGTAGTGGATGCCCTGCTCGCGCAGCTTCTTGGCCCGCCGGACGTCGTCGCGATAGTTGGAGTTGCCGCCGTCGATGATGATGTCGCCCTTGTCCAACAGGCCGGCGAACTGCTCGACGATCCTGCCGGTGATGCCGGCCGGGATCATCACCCAGACGGCCCGAGGCTGCTGCAGCTTGCTGACGAAGTCCTCGGCACTGGTGGAGCCGGTGGCTCCCTCACCCACCAGTTGATCGACGAACTCGGTGTTGACGTCGTAGACCACGCACTCGTGTCCGTCTCGCATGAGCCGGCGCACGATGTTCGCGCCCATCCGGCCCAAGCCGACCATTCCCAGCTGCATCGCTACCCCTGCTCCTCGGCGGTTTCAGGCAACGTATCAGAGCGGATCTGGGCCCTTCGACAAGCTCAGGGCACGTACCCCCACACCAGCCGCGAGCGTCGGCGAGCGCCGTCGCGCGAGCCGACACAATCAAGAGGGCAGGCGCATGAGCATGATCACGTGCCGGTACTCGGTGTTCGGTTCGCCGTCCACCTCGGCCAGACCCGTCAGCTGGCAGGGTTTGCTGGGCGCGGTGAAGGCGAAGTTGACGTACGGGGTGTCGAAGGCTCCGAGGGCGTCCAGCAGATAGGTCGGGTTGAAGCCGGCTGCGGTGACGACCTGATCTCCGCCACCGGGTTGATCAACACTGGCTTCGATGGCCTCTGACGCCTGAGCTTGATCGCCGGTGGCGGCCTCCAAGGTGACCACGCCGTCGCCGATCAGCATCCGCAGCGAGGTGTTGCGTTCGGCCACCAACGCGACCCGGCGGGCGGCCGCGATGATCTCCGCGGTGGCCACTCGGACGTTCATCAGCGCCTGGGTGTTCATGATGTGGCGGACCTTGGGGAATTCCCCGTCCAGCAGCCGGGTGGTGGTCTGCCGCTCCCCCGCCGCCCCGTGTCCCTCGAAGCCGATGATGCCGTCGCCACTGCCCCCGCTGGCCAGGCTCAAGATCACCTGGTCACCCGAGGTCATCGATCGGGCCGTGTCGGAGAGCACCTTGGCCGGGACCAGCGCGGTGGCCGACGCCTGTGGGGACGACGGGTTCCAGTTGAGTTCCCGGAGCGCCATCCGGTACCGGTCGGTGGCCAGCAACGAGATGGTCTCCCCCTCGATCTCGACCCGTACGCCGGTGAACACCGGCAACAGCTCGTCGCGACCGGCGGCCACCACGACCTGGGCCACGGCCTGGGCAAAAACGTCGCTGGACACCGCGCCGGTCGCGGCCGGCATCGACGGCAGCGACGGGTAGTCGGCCACCGGGAGGGTCTGCAACGTGAAGCGAGCGCTGCCGCAGGTCAGTTCCAGCCGGGTCCCTTCGGCGCTGAGATCCACCGGCTTGCCCGGCAGACTGCGGGAGATGTCGGCCAGCAGCCGCCCCGAGACCAGCACCTCACCGGAGTCGGTCACATCGGCTTTGACCGTGATCCGGGCCGACGTCTCGTAGTCGAAGCTGGACAGGGTGACGCCGTCGGCGTCGGCCCGCAGCAACAGCCCGGCCAGGATCGGCACACTCGGGCGGGTTGGCAGGCTGCGCGCGGCCCATTGGACCGCCTCCGCCAAGATGTCACGCTCGAGTCGGATCTTCATGAGGGTTCACGCACCTTCCCGTCTGCCGTGGCGTCGGCTTTGCCCTCGCACGTTCAGACGACGGCGCGCGACGATCATACCGACGCGGGCCGGGGCCGCGTCGGGCGTCAAGAACGCTCGCCGGGGAGGAGTTCGCGGAGGTCCTCGGCGGCGGCCATCACCTCGTCCTGGAGGGGCTTGATGGATTCCATTCCGGCCGGTACGGGGCCCGAGAACACCGGACGGATCTCGAACACCAGGTCCAAGACGGCGTCCCGGCTGAGTTCACCGCGGCGCAGCTGCGAGGTCTCCCCCGCCAGCCGGCTGTACTCGTTGACCCGGCCACGCCAGCCGGGGTTGTCCATCGTGCTGTTGGCCCGCATGTCGGTGGCCAGCGCGTCGAGGGCCTGCTCGAGACGGATCAGTTGTGGCTTGCGCCGTTCGGCGTCGAGCACGATCGCGGCGGGTTCCTCGTCGTCGTCGCGGTTGCGGCCGAACAGCTTGCTGAGAATTCCCACCAGGGTCGCTCCTTCCGGCTGCCGTCCAGCGAGTTATCCGCACCGTACCTCTCTGGAGACTTAGACCTTCAAAAGGTATGTAACTTCTCGTCGTAGTCGTAGGTGCTGTGGACGCTGTGGACAGCGCGGTGTCCGTCCCGGCCAGCCGCGGAATGAGCCTGTTCGCCCGGCTGTGCACGACCGAAAACTACACGGGGAGGATCTGCGGATCAGCTGGCCGACGCCCGAACCGGTCCCGAAAGGATCCTCAGCCGAACCCACCGCCCGGCCGGGTTGTCCACAACCCCATCCCCAGGTGTGGGGACGTTGTTACCGCACGTCATGTGTCGACATTGCGCCCGAGTGCCGCAGGCCTCGACAGGCTCGGGTCGCTTCGCGGCCGAATGGGCCGAAGGTGCACGCTGGGGTGCTTCGCAGTGCTCAGGGCGCCTGGAGGTCGATCGCGGAGCCGAGCTGCGAGCGCGCGAGGTGGCTGTGACGGAGCCCCAGCACCTCACACCACCGAAATCCTGAACAACTCAGCGCTGCGAGGCCTGCTGCTTGATGCGGTTGGTCAGCTCCGTGACCTGGTTGTACACGCTGCGCCGCTCGGCCATCAGGGTCCGGATCTTGCGTTCGGCGTGCATCACGGTGGTGTGGTCCCGGCCACCGAACTGCTGGCCGATCTTGGGCAGCGAGAGCTCGGTGAGCTCCCGGCACAGGTACATGGCGATCTGCCGGGCCAGCACCAACTGGTGGGTACGGCTCTGCCCGCTCAGGTCTTCGATGGTCAGGTCGAAGTACGCGGCCGTCTGGGCCATGATCAGGCTCGAGGAGATCTGCGCCTCCCCGCCCTCGGGGATCAGGTCCTTGAGGACGACCTCGGCCAGGGCCATGTCGACCTGCTGCCGGTTCAGGCTGGCGAACGCCGTGACGCGGATCAGCGCGCCCTCCAGCTCCCGGATGTTGGTCTGGATCTTGCTGGCGATGAACTCCAGCACCTCTGAGCCGGCGACCAGGCGTTCGGCCGCGGCCTTCTTGCGCAGGATGGCGATCCGGGTCTCCAGGTCGGGCGGCTGGACATCCGTGATCAGTCCCCAGCCGAACCGGCTCCGCAGCCGGGGCTCGAGGTTCTCGAGATTCTTCGGCGGCCGATCGGAGGTCATCACGATCTGCTTCTGGGCGTTGTGCAACGTGTTGAACGTGTGGAAGAACTCCTCCTGCGTCTGCTCCTTGCCCTCCAGGAACTGGATGTCGTCGATCAACAACACGTCGACGTCGCGGTAGCGCCGGCGGAAATCGGCTCCGCGGTTCTGACTGATCGCGTTGATGAAGTCGTTGGTGAGTTCCTCGGTGGACACGTAGCGGACCCGGACCCGGTCGAAGTAGTCGCGGATGTAGTGCCCGAGGGCGTGCAGCAGATGGGTCTTGCCCAGCCCGGACTCCCCGTAGATGGTGAGCGGGTTGTACGACTTGCCGGGGTTCTCCGCGACCGCCACGGCCGCCGCGTGGGCGAAGCGGTTGGAGCCGCCGATGACGAAGGTCTCGAAGGTGTACTTGGCGTTCAGCCGGATGTCGTCACGTCGCGGCGTCCGCGGTTCCACGCACCTCCTCGAAGAAACTCGACGCGGACCGACGGAGGACCGTCCAGCAACTCGTCTACCCGGGCGGCGACATCGTCGAGAGCGCCGAACTCGCGCGGACGGCGCCGGGGTCGCGAGTCCGCGTAGCGCGTGCTGCCGTTCTGGTCGGGGACGGCAGCGAGCCCGGGGGTCAGCGCCTCGTCCACGATGACGGCCAGTTGCATCGAGCGACGGAAGTAGCCGCTCAGTTCCTGCTCGATGGCCTGCCGGAATCGGCCTTCGAGCTGGTTGCGGGTGAAGGTGTTCGGCACCGCCAACATCAAGGCGTCCTGGTGCAGACGCCAACGGCCGCGCGCTGTCCAGCCAACGCCGCAGTTCTGGCGGGGAAGCCGAGTAGACGTGCTCCCAGGCCAGCTTGCTGGTGTCGATGTCGCTGCCGGGAGATTGGGTCACTCGTGGTTACTCCGCGTCCTGCTTGCTGTCGACCGATGGACTCGTCCCCTCCCGCGGCACCCCAGCTGACCAAGTCTCCGGATTCGAGAAGAGAGCTTCACTCTAGCTACTCCACAGCCTTATCCACACCCTGTGTGCAAGACGGCAGCGAGCCCTGGATCTCCCTCGCCGATCGGGTGCGTTTCGGGCATCACCGGCGAAGTTGGAGACAGACGGAATGGGAGCTGAAATCGAAATGTCGAGAAGAGCCGTGACGCTAGCAACCCCGCAGGTCGCCTGCAACCCGATCCGAGCAAAATACCTGACCAGATCCGGCGTGTCGCCTCGACAACTGCGCGGCGCGTCCTGCTATTGCGCGCAGTCCGCGAGCGTCGGGCGCGTCGCCGGGTTTGACCCACTTGGTCGGTCCCCGTACCGTTAGGAGGTCGCCTTTGAGAACCAGCGATCCTGCCCACTCCGCCGTTTCCTGTCGGGGTGGTCGCTACAGTCATCTTCGAGCAGTCATCTTCAGAATGTGGGAGACCTCCCGTGAGCAAGCGCACCTTCCAGCCGAGCAACCGGCGCCGCAGCCGCACCCACGGCTTCCGGCTGCGGATGCGGACCCGAGCCGGACGCGCCATCCTCGCCGCTCGGCGGCGCAAGGGTCGCGCCAAGCTGTCGGCCTGAGCTGGTCGGCGGATCCGTGTTGCCGGCGCCGTCTCGGATGCGCAGGGCGGATGACTTCCGGCGCACGGTGCGGCGCGGCGTCCGCGTCGCTCGTCCGACCCTGGTGATCCACGCCGGCTCGCGGCCCCGAGCCGGGTCCCGCTCGGGTCGGTTTCGTGGTCTCCAAGGCGGTCGGATCGGCCGTCCGCCGAAATCGGGTGAAGCGGCGGCTTCGTCACCTGGCCGCTGAACGGCTCGGCCAGACCCCGTCGGGTGTCGAGGTCGTCGTGCGCGCGCTGCCTTCCGCCGTGGCCACGCCGGCCCGACTGCCCGTCGATTTCGCCGTCCGCGTGGTCCTCGGCGCTCGTCCCGCCTGGGGGGCCCATGAGGCGCGTGCTGATGGGCCTGCTGAAGCTCTACCGCCTGACGATCAGCCCCTGTACGGCAACGTCTGCCGGTACTACCCCAGCTGCTCCGCGTACGCGCTGCGGGCCGTCGAGGTGCACGGGGCGGCCCGAGGCAGTCTGGCTGGCGGCCCGGCGGCTCGCGCGGTGCCACCCCTGGACGCCCGGTGGGTACGATCCCGTACCGGGAACCCCTGAATTCGACGAAGAAATGCGTGATTTGGCGGCCGGGAGGCGAGACTGGACTCCAGTCACCCCCACCGGCACGTCCAGCTGGACGATCACGCACCCGAGCGGGCCGGTGTGGCTCACGTACGAGGTGGAAATTGATCGAGCTACTGACCCCGATGCTTGTCCCGATGGCGTGGTACGACGGCATCGTCGGGTTCTTCAACACGATCATGACGCCGCTGTACTGGGTGGTGTCGGGGCTGCTCGTCTTCTTCCACTACCTGTGGGCGCCGCTGTTCGGCACCGACAACGGGTGGACCTGGACGCTGTCCATCGTGTGCCTCACCGTGATCATCCGGACGGCGCTGATCCCGCTGTTCGTCAAGCAGATCAAGTCTTCGCGCTCGATGCAGCTGCTGCAGCCCAAGGTGCGCGAGCTGCAGAAGAAGTACGGTCACGACCGGGAGAAGCTCGGTCAAGAGACCATGAAGCTGTACCGGGAGAACAACGCCAACCCGCTGTCCTCGTGCCTGCCGCTGCTGCTGCAGATGCCGATCTTCCTGGCCTTGTTCTGGGTGCTGAACGAGGCCTCGAACGGCAAGGCGCTCGGGCCACTGGTTGGTCATCAACCCCGATCTGGTGTCGTCGCTGGAGAACGCCACCATCTTCGGCGCCCGGATCTCCGACACCTTCATGAGACCGGCTTCGCCAACGGCATCAACAGCATCCACATCCTCACGATCTTCTTGATCTTGGCGATGACGGCGACGCTGTTCATCACCCAGCTGCAGCTGATGCGCAAGAACATGCCGCCGGAGGCGTTGACCGGCCCGTTCGCGCAGCAGCAGAAGATGATGCTGTACCTCTTCCCGATCATCTTCGCGGTCGGTGGCATCAACTTCCCGGTCGGCGTGCTGATCTACTGGTTCACCTCGAACCTGTGGACGATGGGCCAGCAGTTCTACGTCATTCGCCGCAACCCGGCTCCCGGAACCCCGGCCTTCGACGCCTGGGAGGCCCGCCGCAAGGCCAAGGCCGCGCACAAGCACCGCGGGCACGAGGCCGGGCCTCGAGGACGACGGCCCGCAAGACCCCGGCCGGCCGGCAACGGTCGGACCCGGCGTCAGCCGGAACGGGGCCAACGGTTCGACGAGTGCCTCGAGCAGCGACTCGGCCCCGAAGGTGATCCGTCAGCAACCTCGCAAACAAACGCGCTCACAACGCAAGACCTGAACCTGATTCGCTCGTTCGCTGTGGCTGCACTCCGCGCAGCAGGCGCCGACGAACGATCCGAGAGCGGCCTGGCCGCCCGAGACCCTGGGAGCACCCATGAGCGACACCAGAACGGCCACGTCGGCCGACACCCGACAGCCGAGACGCCGCACCGTCGGGGTGTCGGCCGAGGCCGACGCTGAAGACGCCGAGTCAGCCGAGTCGGCCGAGGCCGAGCTGAACCCGCGTCCGAGCCGAGCGAGCGCGGATCGAGGCCGAGCACCCAAGGCCCGCCGCGGCAGCTCCGAGACGTTGGAGTCCGAGGCCGAGATCGCCGCCGACTATCTGGAAGAACTGCTCGACATCGCCGATCTCGACGGAGACATCGACACCTACATCGAAGGCGATCGGGCGCACGTGTCCATCGTCAGCGATACCGATGTGTTGGTGGGTCCCAACGGCGCCGTCCTCGATGCCCTGCAGGAACTCGCTCGGCTCGCGGTGATGACCGAGACCGGGGAACGCAGCCGGCTGATGCTGGACGTCGCCGGTTTCCGGGAGAAGCGGCGGAGCGAGCTGATCGTGCTGGCCACCGACGCGGTCCAGGAGGTCAAGTCCAGCCAGGAGAAGGTCCCGCTCGCGCCGATGAACCCGTTCGAGCGCAAGATCGTGCACGACGCGGTGGCCGCGGCGGGTCTGACCAGTGCCTCCGAGGGTGAAGAGCCGAAGCGGCACGTGGTCGTCCTGCCTGTTGGCTGACGTCCTGGAGTACGTCATGGGTGAGTTCGATCGCGCCCCTTCCAGCCTTATGTAGATATATTGCTAGATCGAGGTGTGGTCGCCGGGGTCATCGGACCCCGGGAGGCCGATCGCATCTGGGACCGGCACATCCTGAACAGCTTGGCGCTGGCCGATCTCATCCCGGTCGGGGCGACCGTGGTGGACGTGGGGTCCGGGGCCGGGCTGCCGGGTATTCCGCTGGCCATCGCGCGGCCTGACCTCTCGGTGACGCTGCTCGAGCCTCTGCTACGCCGGACGACCTTCCTCGAACCGGTGGTGCGCGAGCTCGGACTTGGCGATCGCGTACGCGTGGTGCGGGCCCGGGCCGAGGACCATCACGAGCAGTACGACGTCGTCACGGCGCGGGCTCTCGCCCCGCTGGACCGTTTGATCCGCTGGTGCCGACCGCTGCTGAAGGACGGCGGCACGTTGCTGGCGCTGAAGGGTCGGTCGGCCGAGGACGAGATCCAGCGCATGCCCGGGACACCTTGGCGACCGAGCACCTGTCCGCGCACGTGCTCGAGGTGCGGGCGGCACCGGATGCCGAACCGACTCGAGTCGTTCGGGTGACGCTGAAGCGTTGCTTGGTCGCTCGCTCCTTGGCGGCGGGCGCGCCATCGCCGGCGTCGGCGTCCGGTGTCTTAGCGTGAGGAGACGGTGAGTCTCACCGCCGAAGAACCGGTTCAGGAAGGTCTATGACACTCTCGGTGCAGGATCCGCAGGCGAGTCCCGGCTTGGGCTGGCCCCAGCCGTCGCGGATCGGTAGCCGCTTGGGCTGGCCGGATGTTTCACGTGAAACGGCGGCTGGACCTCGGCACGACGGTGCCCTCAGCTTGTCGAGGCCGACTGCCGAGGGCATGACGACGAGCTCGCCGAGTCAGCCTCTGCTCCGACGGTCTCCTCGCCCGTCGATCTTCCGACCCTGCCGGCCGGGCCGCGACGGGCTCGCTACGACGAGGACGAGCTGAGCGCCCCCGCGGTGAGCGCAGAGGACACGTCCGGCCGTTTCACGTGAAACAACCGACGCAGGTCTTCCCGACGCCAGCCGACACCCGAGTCATGGTGGTGGCCAACCAGAAGGGCGGGGTGGGCAAGACCACCACGGCGGTGAATCTGGCGGCGGCGCTGGCGCTGGGTGGCCTGCGCGTGCTGGTCGTCGATCTCGACCCGCAGGGCAACGCCAGCACCGCCCTCGGCGTGGAGCACCCACCCGGCACGCCGGGGACGTACGAGGCCCTGCTCGCCGGCGTACCGATGGTCGACCTGGTGGTCGACTCCCCCGAGGCTCCGCTGCTCCGGGTGCTGCCCGCCACCATCGACCTGGCCGGGGCCGAGATCGAACTGGTGTCGACGGTGGCCCGGGAGAATCGGTTGCTGCGCGCCCTGACCAGCTATCTGGCCGAGCGGCCGACCGACTACGTGTTCCTGGACTGTCCCCCGTCGTTGGGGTTGCTGACCCTGAACGCGCTGGTGGCCGCCTCCGAGATCCTGATCCCCATCCAGTGCGAGTACTACGCCCTCGAGGGGGTGTCGCAGCTGATGCGGACCATCAACCTGGTCAAGGGGGAGCTGAACGACGAGCTCCAGGTGAGCACCGTGCTGCTGACCATGTTCGATGCTCGGACCAAACTCGCCGCCCAGGTCGCCGACGAGGTGCGCACCCACTTCGCGGCCGAGACGCTGCCGACGGTGATCCCCCGTTCGGTCCGGATCTCCGAGGCGCCCAGCTTCGGTCAGACCGTGCTGACCTACCACTCGGGATCGGTCGGCGCTCGGGCCTACCTCCAGGCCGCCGCCGAGATCGCCCACCGCGCCGCCCCTCAGGAATCCGAGCAGAAGGAGTCCGCATGAGTGTCGGCACCGATCGGCCGCGACTGGGTCGCGGTCTGGGGGAGCTGTTCCAGCGGACCGACGTGCCGGCCGCCGCGCAGCCGGCCTCCCCGGCGAACGGCTCGGAGGCTCCGACCGCGGTGCCGATCCCCGCCGGGGCCTACTTCGCCGAGCTGCCGGTCGACGCCATCACGCCCAACCCCCGGCAGCCCCGTACGGTGTTCGACGAGGACGCCATGGCTGAGCTGGTCGCCTCGATCCGCGAGGTCGGCCTGCTGCAGCCGGTCGTCGTCCGGCCGGTGACGCGAACGGCAGCCGGTTCGAGCTGGTGATGGGGGAGCGGCGCTGGCGGGCCGCCCAGGTGGCCGGCCTGGACACCATCCCGGCGATCGTCCGGGAGACCCAGGACCAGGACCTGCTGCGCGACGCCCTGCTGGAGAACCTGCACCGGGCCCAGCTCAATCCGCTCGAGGAGGCGGCGGCGTACGCCCAGATGCTCGAAGACTTCGACTGCACGCAGGAGGAGTTGGCCGCCCGCATCAAGCGGTCCCGGCCGCAGATCTCCAACACCATCCGGCTGCTGCGCCTGCCGCCGACCGTGCAGCGGCGGGTGGCCGCCGGCGTGCTCAGTGCCGGGCACGCCCGCGCCCTGCTCACCCTCGAGGATCCCGCGGCGCAGGAGCGACTGGCTCAGCGGGTGGTGGCCGAGGGCATCTCCGTCCGGGCGGTCGAGGAGATCGTCGCGGTGGGGGAGCACCGCGAACCCAGGCGCGGCGCGAACCCGTACACGGCCGCGCCCGATCCGCGCGCGGAGGAGTTGTCCCGGCAGCTCGGTGACCACCTGGAGACCCGGGTCCGGGTCGAGCATGGGTCGCGGCCAAGGGCCGGATCGATCATCGAGTTCGCCACCGATCGGAGGACCTGCCGATCCGCACTCGACGAGCTGCGTTACTCGCCACTAAGTCGAGATCTGACTCGCGAGATCGCGATCACTCGCAATGGCACGACATCTGGCGTCAGCCCGACTCTGAGCGATCAGGTCTCGGTGGCGTCGGCGAGGCGGAGGGCGTCGCGCTCCTCGTTGGCGAGCTTGGCCCGCACGTCCTTGGTGGCGGAGCGCTCGGCGACGAAGGACAGGAACGGTACGGTGCCGGCCAGGGCGATCAGGATCAGCCGCTTCCAGCTCCAGCGGGCCCGGCGGCCGAGGTCGAACGCGGTGATGAGCAGGATCATGTACAGCCAGCCGTGGGGGATCGCGGTCCACAACACCACGGTGTCGTTGTGCCAGGGCCCGTACTTCAGCGGCAGGCCGACGCAGACCAGGACCACCAGCAGGCAGCCGACGACGTAGGCCATGATGCGGTAGCGGAGCAGGGCGGCGCGCACTCGACTCAGCTTAGGTGCCTCGGCCCAGGACCGGTTGCGCCTACGGGGCCGAGACGATCGGCCGGTCGATGTCGCCTGGGCTCACCGAGATCGCGGGCGATCTTGGCCGCCATCAGCACCGCGAAGGCGGCGAAGATCCACCACTGCACGGCGTACGCCCCGTTGCGCAGCCGGCCCTGACCCTCCGGCAGCACCAGCGGCACCGGCTCCAGCCCCTGCGCCTCGGCGTCGGGCGCGGACAACACCAGATATCCGTCGATGAGCGGCTGGGGCCACAGCTGCGCCAGGGCCGGAACCCGTACCGAGTTCAGCTGACCGGTCGGCGGGACATCGGCCGCGGCCTCCTCCGAGGGCAGCAGCACGCCGGTCTGGGTCAGCGCCGCCGCGGGCGGAGTCGGAGCCTCGACCGCGACGAGATCGCCTCGGACCACGCCGCGGACCACCGGCAGGACGCTGCCGTCGGACAGTTCCAGGGCGGTCAGGACCCGGTAGGCGCCGGTCGCGCCCGGCAGCGGGACCAGCAGCTGTTGGTCGGCCCGGTACTGCCCGGCGACCACGACCGTCCGCCCGTAGCCGTCCCGCACCGCCGACCCGGCGGGGCCACGTGACTCCAGCGGCACCGCCGGCTGGGCGGCCCGTTGCGCGGCGGCCTCGCGCTCCCTGGGTGGTGTACACCTGCGACTGCCAGTAGCCGAGCAAGATCATCACCGCCGCCGCCGCAAACCCGACGAACAGCACCGCGATCTGCTGGATGCGCCTCACGGCACCGAGGGCAGCGCCGGAGCCGATCACGCGGTCGACGCCGCGGCGACCCGACCGCCGCGGGCGGCGGCCACCCGGACCAGATCGGCGCACGCCTTGCCCAGGCTCCAGCCGGCGGCCTCGATGGCCAGCGGCACCGAGGAGGTCTCGGTCATGCCGGGCGCCACGTTGGCCTCGAGGAAGACCGGCTCGCCCGTCGTCGGGGATGATGATGTCGGTCCGGGACAGGTCCCGCAGCCCCAACACGTCGTGCACCTTGAGCGCCAGCTCGGCGCAGCGATCGGCCACCTCGGCGGACACCTCGGCCGGGCAGAGGAAGCGGGTCGCCCCGGCGGTGTAGCGGGCGGTGTAGTCGTACACGCCGGAGTCGGGCCGGATCTCCACCGCGGGCAGGGCGGCCGGTCCCGCGCCCGCGGTCCACCACCGAGACGGTGACTTCCGTGCCGGTGATGAACTCCTCCACCACGGCCACCGGTCCGTACGCGTACGCGCCGACCATGGCCGACGGCAACTCTTCGGCCCGGGACACCTTGCTGCAGCCCAGCGCCGAGCCGCTGCGCGACGGCTTGATCATCATCGGGAAGCCGATCTGATCACCCAGCGCCTTGACCAGCGCCTGCGCGCCGAGCTCCCGGAAGATCTCGTGCGGCAGGGCGACCTGGGTCGGCGTACGGAGCCCGGCGTCGGCGATCACGGTGGTCGCGATCGACTTGTCGAACGCCACCCGGCAGGCCGACCCGATCGAACCGACGAACGGCACGCCGAGCAGCGCCAGCACCTCCCGCAGCGCACCGTCCTCGCCCGTTTCCCCATGCAGCAAAGGGAAAACGACGGCCTGGGGAAGCTCGGCCAGGCGCGCCACCAGGGTGGAGTCGATGTCGGATTCGATCACTTCGAGGCCGCGCGAGCGCAGCGCCGAGGCTGACCCGGCGACCGGACCGGAGCGACACGTCGCGCTCGTGGGACAGGCCGCCGGACAGCACGACGACGGTTGGTTCGGTCACGGATTCATCCCTCTGTTTCTCGTTGATCAGGCCTGGTTGGCGCCGGGCGCCTCGTAGGGCCGCTGGGCGGTCGAGGAGTCGTGCGGCAGCGCGCCGCCGAAGGTCTCCAGCACGCCGGCCTCGTACTGCAACACCTCGCCGAGCCGGCGGGTGCCCTCGAGGATCCGCTCGGGCGTGGGGAAGCAGTACGACAGCCGCAGGTGCCGGCTGCCGAAACCGTCGGCGTAGAAGGCGGTGCCCGGGACGTAGGCGACCCGGGCGGTGACGGCCCGGGCCAGCATCGCGTGCGAGTCCAGACCCGGCGGCAGGGTCATCCAGACGAAGAAGCCGCCCGCCGGCACGGTCCACGAGCTCCCGGCCGGCATGTGGTCGGCGAGCCCGTGCCAGCATGGCGTCGCGGCGTTCCCGGTACATCTCCCGGAAGACCTTGATCTGGCCCTGCCAGTCGTGGTTGGCCAGGTACGCGGTGACCGCGAACTGGGAGAACGTCGGCGGGCACAGGGTCGCCGACTCCTGGGCCAGCACCAACTTCTCCCGGACCGCGTACGGGGCCAGCACCCAGCCGACCCGGAAGCCGGGCGCGAACGTCTTGGAGAACGAGCCGAGATAGATGACCCGTTCGTCCAGCGAGCGCATGGCCGGTGTCGGCTCGGACTCGAACCCCAGCAGCCCGTACGGGTTGTCCTCGATCACCAGCAGGTCGGCGGCGTCGGCGACTCGCCAGGATCTCGGTCCGGCGGTCCAGCGACTGGGAGACGCCGGCGGGGTTGTGGAAGTTCGGGATGGTGTAGAGGAACTTGACCCGCTTGCCGGCCTGCTGGAGCGCCGCGACCGCCTCGGACAGGGCCACCGGGTCCAGGCCCTGGTCGTCCATGGCCACGTGGACGACCTCGCACTCGTAGCGCCCGGAACACCCCGAGGGCCCCGACGTAACTCGGCGCCTCCACGAGCACCACGTCGCCCGGATCGCAGAACAGCCGGGTGACCAGGTCGAGGCCCTGCTGGGAGCCGACGGTCACGGTCACGTCGTCGGGGTGCGCGGAGATGCCCTCCAGCCGCATCACCTCACAGATGGCCTCCCGCATGGCCGGCTCGCCCTGCCCGGAGCCGTACTGCATGGCCTGCCGGCCCCCGCTGACCACGAGCTCGTTCATGGTGGCGCCGACCGCGTCGAGCGGGAGATCGGTGATGTTCGGCATTCCGCCGGCGAGCGAGACGACCTCCGGCCGGTTGGCCACCGCGAACAGCGCGCGGATGGCCGAGGCGGTCATCCCGTGGGTGCGGGCGGCGTACCGGTCGACGTAGTCGTCGAGGCGGGTGTCGCGGCGGCGCAGGCGCTCCAGACCCGCCTCCGGGTCGACGGTGGATTCCAGAGGCGGCGCGGCGCACCGGCTCGTTCACCAGTCCAAGGGTGCCTCATTCGAGCCGGGGACGCATGTTCGGTCCGCCGTCGTGGCGCCTACCATGGCGGCATGGGCACACGCTCGGCGGCTCGGAAGATTCGGGAATTCCGTCGAGCTCGCGACGCGGTCCCTGCCGCCCCCGGTGCGCTGGCTGATCGTGGCTGGCGGCGGCGGCCCTGCTGCGGAGTGCTGGCCGGATTCGCGATGGGGTTGGCCCGGCCCCGGGTGAAGGCCTGAGGTGGGCGAGTGATTCAGCAGCCCGAGCCAGAGAGCCGCCGGATCCGGCCGATGACCGCCGCCGACCTGCCGAAACTGCCGGAGCCGTGCGCCCGGTGCACCTTCTGGGAGTCGAGCCTGACCGACCTGGCCTCCTCCGACGGTCCGCGGGACCGGGTTCGGGTCAAGACCGAGTGGGCAGAGGCGGTCACCGAGCGCTGGGGTTACTGCGGCGTGCAGGCGAGCGACAACGGCAACGTCATCGGATACCTGACCATGGCGCCGGCGGTCCTGGTGCCGCGGCTGGGTGCGTTCGCCACCACGCCGGTGAGCCAGGACGCCGCCGTCTTGATGTCGGTACGGGTGGTCGAGGAGTACCGCGGCTTCGGCATCGGCCGGCAACTCGTCCAGGCGGCGGCCGGGCCTGCTGGTCCGTCGGGACATCCGTGCCTTGGAGGCGGTCGGGACCTACCACGAGGCGCCGTCGTGCATGCTGCCGACGAGCTGGCTGGAATCGGTCGGCTTCGCCATCGTCCGACCCCACCCCATCACTCCGCGCCTTCGGATGAATCTGCAGACCACCCTGGCCTGGTTGCCCGACCTCGGCGCCGCCTGGTCCCGGCTGACCCGACTGGTCGCCCAACCCGCGCCCCCCGAACCGAACGGGGTGGGTTGGCGGCAGGCCGTTCCGACCGGCCGGACTCCAGGCGGCTGACCCGAGCAGCTGCTCGAGATTCAGGACCCTGCTCGAGTTGCAACTCGAGCCGATGCGTCGAACTCGAGCAGCTGTGCCGATGCGGGAGCCGCTGGCGCGCGCGTCGGGGTAGGCGATTGGATGAGAGCATGCCCGAAGCAGCCCCGGCTCGACCGCAGTCCCGGCCCGAACCCCAGCTGCGGTATGCCAGCGAGGAGCGCGGTCAGGAGTATCTGACCGCAGTGGTCCGCGGGTTCCACGAGGACTACCAGGGTGAGTACTGGGAGGAGCTGGACCGACGCTGGCTGGAGTGGGACCGGTCGTTCGGCTTCACCGTCGGTGATCGCTGGGTCGCGACCTGCGCCGCGAACACCCGGACGATGACCGTCCCGGGCGGAACCGTGCCGACGGCCGGCGTCACCGTGGTGACGGTGTCCGCGGCCCACCGGCGCCGCGGCCTGCTCACCGCCATGATGAAGCATCAGCTCGAGGACGTCGCTCGGCGTCACGAGCCGGTGGCCCTGTTGTGGGCCTCGGAGTCGTTGATCTACGGGCGCTTCGGCTACGGCAGCACGGCGCCGCGGCTGAGTCTGTCCGGGACAGACCCGGGCCCTGGCCTTCCGCCCGTCGGTCGATCTCGGTGACGGCTGGATCGAGGAGGTCACGCCGAGGAGTACGCCGTGGCGGCTCCGCTCCTGCATGCTCGGTTGCTGCCGGATCGCCCGGGGGCGCTGAACCGGACCCAGGTCTGGTGGGATCGCGTGCTGCACGATCCCAAGGAGGAACGCAACGGCGCCTCCGGCTATCGCTTCGCCCTGCACCGGAGCTCGGCCGGCGACGTCGACGGTTACGCCCAGTACCGGGTCAAGCCCGCGTGGGAACCGGACGGCCCGGCGGACGAGTTGCGGATCACCGAACTCGACGCGGCGAACGGGCCGGCACGGGCGGCCTGTGGCGGCACCTGCTCGATCTGGACCTGGTCCGCACCTTCACCCTCGAGCACGCCCCGATCGACGAGCCGTTGCGCTATCTGGTGGCCGATCAGCGGGCCGTCCGCTCCCAGCTGTCCGACTAGACGTACGCCCGGATCGTCGACGTGCCGGGTGCGTTGGAGGCCCGGCGGTACGCCACCGACCTGGACGTGGTGGTCGGAGATCCGCGACGGACTGCTGCCACGAGAACAACGCCCGGTTCCGGGTCGGAGCCACCGCCGGGGCGAGCCGTCGAGGTCAGCCGCAGTCCGGCGGAAGCCCGATCTGTCTCTCGACATCCGCGAACTGGGCGCCGGCTACCTGGGCGGGGTTTCGCTTCGTACGCTGCACGGCGCGGGCCTGGTCGAGGAACGATACCAGCGGCTCGGTGGCGGCGATGACCATGGCCTTCGAGTGGGACCGGCTGCCTTTCTGCCCGGACCACTTCTGATGTCTCGGAGGAGATGATCGTGCTCGCGGTGACCGGGTCCACCGGCCGACTGGGCGGGCGGGTGGCGCGCCGGCTGGCGGAGACGGGTCGGGATCAGCGCCTGATGGTGCGCGACCCGAGCCGGGCGCCTGAGCTGCCGGCGGCCGAGATTCGCCAGGCGGTGTACGACGACACGGATGCGGTCGCGGCGGCGCTCAGCGGCGTGGAGACGGTCCTCATGGTGTCGGCCGCCGAGCATCCCGACCGGGTCGCCCAGCACCGTGCTTCATCGACGGTGCGGTCCGGGCGCGGAGTCGGGCAGCTCGTCTACACCTCGTTCGTCGGCGCCGACGCCGGCGCCGATGTTCACCCTGGGCCGCGACCACTTCCGGACCGAGGAGTACATCCGGGAGAGCGGCCTGGCCTACACGTTCCTGCGCGACAACCTGTACGCCGACTTCTTCCCGATGATGGTCGGACCAGGACGGAGTGATCCGCGGGCCCGCCGGCGACGGCCGGGTGGCGGCCGTGGCGCAGGACGACATCGCCGACGCGGCGGTCGCGGTCCTGATCCGACCCGGCCGGCCCACGCCGGCGCGGTCTACAGCCTGTCCGGCCCGGAGGCGCTGACCCTGACCGAGGTCGCGGCCACGATCAGCGAGGTGCACCGGTCGGCCGGTGTCAGCTTTCACGAGGAGACGGTGCCGGAGGCGTACGAGTCTCGGGCCTCCTACGGCGCGCCCGAGTGGCAGGTCGATGCGTGGGTGTCGACCTACACCGCCATCGCCGCCGGCGAGTTCGCCGGGGTCAGCCGGCGACATCGAGACCGTCACCGGCCACCCCGCCACGCCGCTGGCCGAGGTCGTCCGCCGCCAGAGCCGGCTGACCTGCAGCTGCTCGAGTTACACGCAGCTGCTCGAGTTGCAACCCGAGCAGCTGCGTCCAACTCGAGCAGCTGTACGGGCGAGCGGGGACCGGGACGCTCGAAGCGCGGGTCAGGCCTCGGTGGGGGTGCCGCTGGTGCCGGCGGCGATCACCGTGGCGGCATGCCGGACCGGGAAGTTCACCGAGCTCGCGATGAAGCACTTCTGGTGGGCGGCCTCGTGCAGACCTTCGGCGACCTCGATCATGCCGGGCTCGGCCACCACCACGGTCGGCCTCAGCAGCACCTCGGCGAAGTGACCGCCGCCCTGGCCGTCCATCACCATCTCGCCGCGCGGCTCGTCGGTGTAGTCGATCACCACCACGCCCGCCACGGCGGCCTGGTGCAGGTAGCTGAGCAGGTGGCAGGCCGACAGCGAGGCCACCAGCAGTTCTTCCGGGTTCCAGCGATCGGCCTCGCCGCGGAACGTACGGATCGGCCGACCCGGCCAGCGTCGGCTTGCCGGGCGCGCTCAGCTCATGAGTGCGCTCGTAGGACCGGTAGCTCGACGTGCCCGTGCCGGTGTTGCCGGTCCACTGCAGACCCAGCTCGTACGTGTGCGTCGCCGGCATGAGACTCAGCTCACCCTCGACTCAGAGGTATTCCTCGATGGCGCCGAGCAGCACCGACTTCGACTTCGCGCCCTTGAACGCCTTGACCAGCTCGCCGTTGACGTACAGCTGGATGGTCGGCAGGCCGAGCACGTGGTTGTTGGCCGGAGTGACGGGATTGGTGTTGGTGTCCATCTTGACGAAGCTGACCTTGTCCCCGTGGGCGGTCGCCAACTCCTCGATGATCGGCGCGACCTGCTTGCACGGACCGCACCAGTCGGCCCAGTAGTCGACCATCACCGGCTTGTCCGACTTGAGCACCACGTCCTCGAAGGTCGAGTCGGTGACTTCGCTCACTGCGCCCATGTGTTCCTACTTCTCGTTCTCTCGTGGTGTGTCGGTGTGTGACTGATGGTGCCGCACGGCTTCCGACAGTCGCGGTCTCTCAGACGCGTGACGGTCTCCTGCCAGCGCCGCGACGTGCTCCGCGTCGTCGTTCAGGTCGGCCAGATAGCGCTCGGCGTCCGAGGGCGGCCGCACAGCCGGTGCCGGCGGCGGTCACCGCCTGCCGATAGACGTGGTCGACCAGGTCGCCGGAGGCGAAGACGCCGGGAAGGTTCGTCCGAGTGCTCTTGCCGTCGGTGATCACGTAGCCGGCGGCGTCGGTCTCGACCTGACCGTGCACCAACTCCGATCGCGGATCGTGGCCGACCGCGATGAACAGACCCTGGTCACGTCCAGCTCCCGCTCCTCGCCGGTACGGGTGTCGCGCAGCGTGATCCCGGTCCAGCGTCTGGTCGCCGTGCAGGGCGGCGACCTCGGAGTGCCAGGCGAAGTTGATCTTCGGGTCGTTCTCGGCCCGGGCGGCCATGATCTTGCTGGCCCGCAGCTCGCCCCGGCGGTGCACGATGGTCACCGAGCGGGCGAAGCGGCTGAGGAAGGTCGCCTCCTCCATCGCCGAATCGCCGCCGCCGACGACCGCGATGTCCTTGTCCCGGAAGAAGAAGCCGTCACAGGTGGCACACCAGGAGACGCCGTGTCCGGACAGCCGGTCCTCGTCGGGGACGCCGAGCTTGCGGTACGCCGAGCCCATGGCCAAGATCACCGTACGGGCGGCGAAGGAGTTGCCGTAGCCGTCCGTGACGACCTTGATCGGTCCGGTGAGGTCCATCTCGGTGATGTCCTCGGTGACCAGCTCGGCGCCGAACCGCTCGGCCTGGGCCCGCATGTTCTCCATCAAGCTCCGGGCCCATGATGCCGTCACTGAAACCGGGGAAGTTCTCCACGTCGGTGGTGTTCATCAGCGCACCGCCGGCGGTGACGGAGCCTTCGAAGACCAACGGCTTGAGGTTCGCCCGGGCCGCGTAGACCGCGGCGGTGTAACCCGCGGGGCCGCTGCCGACGATGATGACATCCCGCACGTCGGTCTCGGTCGTTGTCGTCATTCCACCCTCTCGTTCGAGGTCCGCTCCGGGGGCCTTCCTGCCCGCTCCGCGACGCGAGACCTCGCTCTCATCCGTCCGATTACCCTACCGCCGCACAACCCCCGGACCCGGTCATCTATTCCATGGTTGACCGGCTGCGCACCGGGTCAGGCGGGCCCGACGGACGAGATCTCGTAGCGAGCCACCTCGGCGGCTTTCACCCGTGCGGTCTGCGCATCGCTGGGCCCCGACCCGCGAAACGCGAGCAGCTGTGCTTCGCTCGCCCAGCGCTCGAAGACCAGGACGCGACCGGGATCGAGAGTGTCCGCGCTGATCGCGAACTCCAGGCATCCCGGGGCGGCCCGCGCCTGCCCGACCGTCTCCGCCGACTCCGCCACGTACGCGTCCCGTCGTCGGCGTCGACCTCCAGCCAGCCGGCCACGATCAGCATCCGGTCAGCCTACGAGAGGTCAGGGCGGCGTGGAGGTCCGGACTCAGCGGGTCCGGCGGTGAATCCGGTACCTGCGCCAACAGGTACTCGGCGGCATCGCAGATGCGGTTGACGTCGGTGGGGCGCAACCGCCGCTTGGTCAGCACCGGACGGGTGGCCCACCACCTCAGCGATCGCCAGACCATCTCGTAGCGGTAGGCGAAGAGCACGTCGTCGGTCCGGGCGGTGGGCGGCGACAAGCGTCTCGAGATAGTCGTCGCGGCAGCGGTCCGGGTTCATCCCACGAAGACCCGACATGTACGGCACCGAGAGCAGCCGACCCAGATCCCGACCCGCCGGGCCGAGATGGGCCATCGACCAATCGATCAGGACGACCCGCCCGGCCCGCGTCGGATCGAGGATGACATTCCCCGCGTGAGCATCGCCGTGGCAGAAGGTCCGGGGCAGCGTGGAAACGCAAGTCAGCGCCTTCTCCTGGCGGACCAGGCAACGGTGGATCTCGACCAGGCGCTGACCGAGCGCGCGCCGCAGGAAGTGACCACAGGCGCTGATACCTGCGGTGTGCGCGCCCAGGCCGAAGGTCGGATGCAGCCGAAGCCAGTCCAGCGCGGCCAACTCCGGTGCGCTGCCGCGCGCGTTCAGTTCGCCCAGGCCGCGGGCAGCGGTGGCGAAGTCATCGCCGGTGCGGGGGCGACTGGCCGGCTGGAGATCCTCGAGGAAGAGGTGCCAGTGCGCGGGATCGTCCGTGACGCGGAAGACGGTCGGCGCCCGCCACCACCGACCCGGAGTGTCCACCAGGCCGCTTCCGTACAGCAGGGCTTCCCGATCCTGGGACCGGTGCAGCGACTTGCGGATGAAGCTCGTTCCCTGGCCGCGGACCGCGTGCCGGACGACAGCGACGGTCCCGGCCGACAGCCCGCCGTCGACCGGCTCGTCGGTGACTTCCCGTTCGGTGACGGGCCGGCCCACCTTGGCCGAGGCCACGTCCAGAACGTGGCGCCGGGTGACCCGGCCGACGTAGCCCGGAACGAGCCGCCGCGAGCGGGTGATCTCACCGGTGACGCCGAGCCGGTTCTCGGCTCGGTTCAAGACGGCGACGGCGAGTCGGTACTGGCCCAGTTCGGACGCCGCGGCCGCGACCGCCAGGTACTCGGGCGCCGACACCTCCCGGCGGACCAGGGCCAAGAGTCCAGCGAGGGTCCTCCCGTAGCACCGGCGCCGGTCCGGACCCGCAGTTGACTCTGCCGTGGAGGCACGCGGTGAAAATAACTGCCCGCCAGCCGAATCTCGTGGACCTTCGCACGGCGCGTCGCCGAACACCTCGAGTCGGGCGGTGGGTCGAGGCGAGCGCGAAACCGTCAGCCGGCGCGGGCGAGGATCACCATGGGCGCCAACATCCCGGCCCGGGTGGCAGCCATGTTGTTGCCGATCCGCTCGGTGAAGCCGGGCCCGAACACCGTCGCCGGACTGAGCTGCGACGGGCCCGCTCCCGGGCCGGCCTGCGCGGCCATCCGGTTCTCGACCTTCTCGACGGTGAAGCCGGCCGTCCGCAGCAGCTCACCGTACGTCTCCGGCGTCTCGACGAAGGAGCACCGCTCGTCCTCGGACCAGGGCAGCGGGTACGGGAGGTCGCCGTCGGCGGTGCGCATCTGTTCGTACAGACCGAAGACGCCGCCCGGCCGGAGCACCCGGTGCACCTCGGCGAACACGGTCGCCTTGTCCGGGATGTTCATCCCGACGTGGATCATCATCGCCCGATCGAAGGTGGCGTCCTCGAAGGCGAGGGACTCCCCGGACGAGACCCGATGTTCCACCAGCGGGGTCAGGCCCACCCGGTCGGTCAAGGTCCGGGCGGCATCGACGAAGTCGGGTGACAGGTCGATACCGACCACGGGGCACGAAAAGCTGGCCGCGGCGAGGCGCGCCGGGCCACCGATGCCGCAGCCGACGTCGAGGAGCCGGGTCTGCGCGGATCGAGGCCGAGTTGCCCGAGCAGATGGGCCGTGGCCGGGGCGCCACCGGCGTGCAGCTGATCGATCGGGGCGAAGTCGCTCGCCGTAAGGGACGCGGTGTCCACGCCCGACTGCTCCAGTGCTTCCAGCACGGCGTCGGCCAATCCTTGGCGACGGTAGTGACCACGGACCAGATCCGGAACCGTTTCGCTCATGTCGACCCTCCCCCGACGGGCAGCGGCGGCCCGCCCGTCGCCGACGTTACGCCGAATTCGTCCCTGGCCGCCGTGGCTAGGGTGATCGCCGTGGCGCAACGCGCGAAGAAGTCCGTGGTACGGGTCCCCGACGTTCGTCTGACCGGGCCTCCGATCGGCCACCCGAGCGGAGTTCGAGGGCGAACTCCGACCACGACGGTCTGGAGTTCGCTCAGCTGGAGCTGGAGGAGTTCGTCGGCGGCAACCGTCGGTTCGTCGAGTGCCGGATCTCGGCCGGTCGGTTCGGCCACGTCCAGCTGCGCCGGGCCCGGTTCAACACCTGCGAGTTCGACGAGCTGGAGGCCAGCACCCTCGACGTCGCGGAGAGCGGCTGGTCCGATGTGGTGGTCCAGGGCGGCCGGTTCGGTGCCCTGGCTGCTCCGGGTGCCCGCCTGACCCGGGTGGCGATGCGTACGGTCCGAGCCAACTACGTCAATCTCCGCGGGGCCGAGATCACGGATCTGCAGTTGACCGGTTGCCGGATCGAGGAGCTGGATCTGGGTTCGGCCCAGGTCCTCCGCGCCGATCTCACCGGCTGCGACATCGACCGGCTGGTGCTCTCGGAGGCCGTACTGAAGGACGTCGACCTGCGTGGAGCGGAACTGTCCACCCTGGAAGGGGTGGCCGCCCTGCGCGGAGCGACGATCAGCCCTTTTCAGCTGACCCGGCTCGCCCCCGCCTTCGCCGAACAGCTCGGGATCCTGGTCGTCGGAGTAACGGCACCTGAGGCCCGGGCGACCGCTACCTCGAGGAAAGGTCAGGATGAGAAGACGGGCGGCAGCTCGTTCGTGTTGAACCGGAAGACGGTCTTCAGATCTTTGCCGCGGATGTCGTTCTGCGCGTAGTAGGCGATGCCCCACTCCTCGATGAACGAGCCGTCCGCGAACATGCAGGGCGAGAAGACCGGGTCTTCCGGATCGGTCTTGGTGACCAGACCGCCGCCGTTCGTGGACAGTCCGAACTAGTCGGTCCCACCCAGGGCGGCGCAGCCCAGGCTGGCCGGGTTGGCGTTGGGGTTGGCCGCCGAGGGGAGCGGCTTCTTGGCCAGGTAGGCCAGCGCCGCCAACGTCGGCCGGGACGAGTACAGGGTGACCAGGTCGGTGTAGATCCGGGTGCTCGCCTGGCCCGTACCGGACTGGAAGCGACAGGTCTCGATCGGCTCGCCCAGGTCGATCCAGCTGGTCTCGTCGTTGTTGGTGTTGTAGGTCGGCTGACGTAGCTGCACCGTGCCGCCGGACTGCCGGCAGTACGCCGCCGCCTCCCCGGTGGTCGGGGTGCTGGGGGAGGACGTGGGTGACGAGGGTGCCGATGGGGTCAACGGCGGGGGAACCACGGGTGAGGTGCTCGAGACCGGGTCGGCCGCGGGGGTGGTGCAGGCGGCCAGGGCGATGAACAGGGCGCCGATGAGCAGGGTGCCGAGTGAGGCCGCCACAACACGGCCCCTCCGCGTGGTCTGTGGCCGCATCGCCGACTCCCTCGGCTCGAAGTTGCGTCACCCTACCAAGGCGTCGCGCCGCCAGTCCCGATCGACGGGCGCCCGTGCGAGAACCGTTACGCCAGCGAGCTCGGGGATCAGCCGGGCAGCCGCACCGACTCGCGGGCCAACGCACCGGGCTGGGGGCAGCCGGTCACCACCGTGACCCAACTCTCGCCGCGGACCCGGGTGTAAACCAGCAGGGCGGGAGTCCCGTCCACGCTGGCCGGGGTCAAGGCGGTGATCCGGCCCGACGTGACCGTACGGGCGCACCGCCAGGCTCCCGAGAAGGTATGGGCGCTCAGGTCCCGCGTACTGGCGATCTCTCGGGCCTGGTCGGCGAGCTCCGAGCTCTGCACCTGGAAGGGGGCGACCGCGCTCGGCTCGTTCAGTCCGGCCGAAGCGCTCAGCGCGTACCCGGCGGCGCCGACCGCGGCAGCGCTGACGGCCGCGACCAGGACCACTCCCGCGGCCCTGCCCCGGGCGGGCGGGCGGGTGTCTGGGCTGAGCAGGAACGGTTTCGTGCCCCGGTCGACCAGACCCCCGGTCCCCGCGGTCCCTGAAACCTGGGCGTTCCGGCGGGCACTCTCCTGCGTCAGCACAGCATCGAGCCGCGCGGCCACGTCGGGCGGCATCGGCGGCACCGGCGCGCCAGCCAGCTGGCGACTCACCTGGGCCGCCTCGGCCGGCTCCGGGTCGACCCGGTCCGGCTCGCTGTTCTGGTCAGTCACGGCTCGGCTCTGCGTTGTTCGGCGGTCGGCGGATCCGACCCGGTTCCTGGGTCGGGCGGAGGCTCATCGGCGGTGTCGTCGGCGTGGGGCAGGGCGCCACGCTCTCGCAGGGTTTGCAGGGTGCGGCGCGATCCCCGGTCGAGTTCCGTCTGAGGAGCCCAAGCCAGTATCCAGCCGAACAGGGTCGAGTGTCCTCGACGGAGCAGGGCGGTCGGGGCGGTGTAGCGGGCCAGCCGGCCGTCCTCGGTGCGGACGGTGAGCCGGTACGAGGGGCCGTTCGGGGTCAACAGCTGCGTCATCTTGACCACCCGCGCGCCCTCGATCCGGTGGAAGTCGCGGAAGGTGCGCACGGTCAGATCCGCGCCGTCGACCATCAGGTACGCCCGGGTGCGCCACCACACCACGCCGAGGAACACCGCGTAGCAGAGCACCAGGATGACGGCGGCCGAGACCCAGCCCAGCACCTGACTGCGGGCCAGGAGGCCGACGCACGCGACCAGCCCGACCGTCGACACCGCGACCGGCAGCCGCCAGTTGTAGGCCAGCTCGAGGGGATGTGCCATCTAGCCGTCCTCCGTCTCGGCCAGGTGCGCCAGCAGCGGCCAGAGCCTGGTCCGTCCGCGAGCGCAGCGACTCTTCACCGTGCCGGGCGCGCAACCCAGGATGGCGGCCGCCTCGTCCACCGCATACCCCTCCATGTCGACCAGCACCAGGGCAGCTCGCTGGTCTGCGCTGAGTTGCGCCAGAGCCGCCTCCACGTCGACTCGGGCCTCTTCGCGTTCCAACGGATCATTGCCGATCTGCGTGCCCAGGCCCGACGCGCGATCAGGGTCGGTCGGCAGTGCCTGCTCGCGGCTCCGGGTCTGTTGGCGCCGCAGCCGGTCCAGGCAGGCGTTGACCACCACCCGGTGCGGCCAGGTCGTCACCTTGGCCTCGCCGCGGAAGGTGCCCACCCGACGGAAGGCGGAGATGTACGCGTCCTGCAGGGCATCGGCGGCGTCGTGCGGATTGCGCATGATCCGGAGCGCCACGCCCCACAAGCGGTCGCGATGGCGGCCGACCAACGCCGCGAACGCGTCGGGATCGCCCCGCAGGTGAGCCTCCACCAGCTCCTGGTCGGAGCGGAGCGCTGTGGTTTCGGTACGGGGTGTTGGTCTCGGCAGGGGCGGCAGCTTCCGCATCCCTGCCTTGGGCCACCTACAACACCTCGACCTCGTAGATTCCGCCTCGGTAGCCGCTCTCCCTCTGCAGGCAGCGAGGTCAGGTACACCAGCACGAACCGGGTCGTCGCCGGCTCCTCCAGTCGAAGCGTTGCCGTGCCTGCCGGCCTGCGACCGCTTGCTCACGGTACGCCAACGGGCGTCGGCGCTCATCGGCGGTTTGGTGGTGCCGGCCGGATCGGTCTTCGGAATCCGCGCCTGCAGGTCGGTGCCGTTGCCGCTGAGGCGGACCTGAACCGTCCGGACCAGTCGGGGTGAGCCGAGGTCGAGGACCAGGCCGACCCCGCGCTTGATGCCGCCCAGGTCGGGGTCGTTGTTGTACCGGACCGTGCGCCAGCGGGTCTCCGACTTGCCGTCGATCGCGTACCGGACCTCGTCGGTGTTCTCCTCGTTCGGCGGGTCGCCCTGCGGGTCGAACTCGCGCGCCGACGCGACCCCATCCGGTGGGGCCGGCGGGGCCACCGGAGACGCCGAGCTGACCGGCGGCGCGCTCGACGCCGTCGACGCCCCGGTGGGCGCGGCGCCGGTACCGCGTTGCCGGAGCGCCACCGCCGAGACGATCCCGGTGGCGATCAGCAGCAGCCCATCAACGCCACGATGGCGATCCAGCGCCGGGGACGATGGTGGGCGGGCGTCTTGACCGGAACCGTTTTCGTCGGGACCGGCGGCGGCGGCTGCCGGATGACGGTGACCCGGGTCACGTCGTCGGAGGTGATGGTGGGGCTGATCGGGATAGCTGGGCCGCAGCCCTGGCGGCACCGTAGGGCCACCGCGGCCCGGATGGGCCGCTGGCCCGTGGCGCGATCGGCGGCCGGCGGCGGGGTGGTGGTCACCCGGGGGATCGGTTGCCGCAGCCGCCGCTCGAGGTCCGCGGAGGCGTCTGCGGGGCCGAGCACGCCGGTGAGCGCATTGACCACGTCGTTGGCGGTCCGCAGCCGGGGAGCACGGCGCCGGGGCGGATCGCCGAGGATCTGGTCGGAGACGTTGTCCAGGGCGGGCGAGACCCCGGCCCGAACCTGCCGCGGACTGAGCCAGTGCCGGCCGGTCGACGGGGCGGCGGGCAGGCTGAACGCCGGTCCGCCGGGCCAGCGGGACACCAGACAGGCGTAGAGCAGCCGACCGAGATCCGCGACGTCGACGTCCTCGGGGGCGGGCGGGCCGGCCGCCGGATCGGGGCCGAGCAGCGCCGAGCCGGGCGGTGGCCGGAGCGCCTCCTCGATCAACAGACCGACGATCTTGACGTGCCCGTCCGGGGTCAGGATCACCGTGTCGGGGTTGATCCGCTGGTGGTACAGGCCGAGGCCGTGCACGCCGGACAAGGCGTCGGCCACCTCCCGGACCACCCAGGCCGCCTCCAGTCCCGACAGGGGGCCGTGGCTGAGCAGCAGCTCCAGCGCCTGACCGGTGGCGTACTCGCAGACGATGTAGGAGCCGATCTCGTCGTCGTCGCTGTAGACGGCGTCCAGCACCCGCAGGAAACGGGAGTCGGTGGCGACCGAGGCCTGCCGGGCCACGTTGAGCAGGTCGATCGCGCCGTCGTCGTGGGGTGGCAGCAGGTGCAGCAGGACCGAGCGGGACAGCATCAGGTCGAAGGCTCGCCAGGTGACCGTGGGCGGGGCCTCGGCGAGCAACTCCTCCAGCCGGTACCGGTCGGCCAGCACGGTGCCGGCGTTGAGCCTGCTGTGCGGACCGTGGCTGCCGAAGGTGTCCGGTGACTCCGGCGTCAACGCGTCCGGGGTGCGGTCAGGATGCAGATCAGGATCTGTCAGGACGTAGGGCGGTGTCCGGCGCGGTCGAGGCGTCCAGGCCGCTGCTCAGGGCGTTCGTCATCTGGTCCGCGTTCTCGTCGATCTTTCCGGCCGCGCCGGCCGTCACGTCCGGCGCGGTTGCTGCTTCGCCGATCGTAAGCGAGGCACCGGGTCGGCCGCTGGTGGAATCGCCGGGACGCGCCCGGATCGTCTGGCCGCCGCGAGTCGGGCCGCCGCGGCGCAACACCGTACGGACGATGTCGGCGACCTCGGCGACGCCGGAGCAGTCGGGACATGCCGAGGTATCCGGCGATGGCGATCAGGACCGCGCCGAGCAGCGCCAGGGCCCGGCCGAGCTGGCCGGGCGAGGTGCCCTCGACGCCCCAGACGAGCGCGGCCGCGACGGCCATGCCCGGCGACGAAGGCCGCCAGCATCCGACCGCTCAGCCGGGCCAGCGGACGCAGGGCCAGGTCCGGCAGGGTGCGTCGCAGCACCCGGGTCGAGACGTGATCACCCCGATCAGCGTACGCCATCGCCAGACCGCTGCCCAGGCACGCCGCGACCAGCGGATTGGAGTCGATCGAAGGTCGACACCAGCACGCCGAGCGTCACGTAGCAGCTGGTGATCAACAACTGCAGGAAGAACGGCGTGCGGGTGTTCTCCAGGGCGTAGAAGGCGCGCAGGCAGATGTACTGCAGGGTGAACGGCACCAGCCCGAGCGAGAGGGTCATCAGGGCCCAACCGGTGAAGTCGGCGTCGCCCGACCCGGCGCCGAACCCGAACACCAGTCGGGCGATCGGCACGCCGAGCGACGAAGAACGCGATCGCGGCCGGCAGCAGGGCGGTGAGCGGCCAATCGCCAGGTCCGGCCCACCTCGGCCGCCACCCCCGGCAGGTCGCCGGCGTGGGCCAGCCGGGAGGCGCTGGGCAGCATCGCGGTGGCCAGCGAGACGGTGATCAACGAGTGCGGCACGATGAACACCGCGTACGCGTACGAGTAGGCGGCCAGGCCGCCGCCCTCGCCGTCGACCGTCGCGGCGGTGGCCACCTTGTTGATCACGACCAGCCCGGCCTGGGTGACCAGGACGAAGCCGAGGGTCCACTTGGCCAGCCGTACGGTCTTGCCGAGCCCGGTGCCGCGGAAGTCGAAGCGGGGGCGAAGCGATAGCCGACGGCCCGGAGGTACGGCACCAGGATGGCCGCCTGCACCGCGATCCCGAGCGTCGAGCCCAGACCGAGCAGCAGCTCCTGTCCGGGGGTGAAGGCCGCATTCGGATTGGTCTGACCGAAGACACCGAGGAAGATCAGCAGCACGGCGATGGAGACCACGTTGTTCGCGATCGGCGCCCACATCATCGGTCCGAAGCGGTCGCGGGCGTTCAGGACCTGGCCCGGCGAGGACGTAAGACGCCGTAGAAGAACACCTGCGGCATGCAGTAGTAGCCGAGCGCCACCATCGAGGCGTACTGGGCCGCGATGTCGGGGTCTTTCCAGCCGGCGGCCGAGTAGAGGTTGATGATCAGCCGGGACGGCCAGGGTGAGCGCAGCGTGATCGCGAACAACACGATCAGTCCGCCGGTCATGATCCGGTTGGTGTAGGCCTCGCCGCCGTCGGCATCGGACTTGATGGCCCGCACGATCTGCGGCACCAGGACGGTGTTCAGCACGCCGCCGACCAGCAGGATGTACATGCTGGTCGGCACGGCGTTGGCCACGGCGAACATGTCCGCCTGCCGGGTGCCGACCCCGAACAGAAAGGCGAGCAGCAGCAACCGCCCGAACCCGACCACCCGGGACACCAGGGTGCCCGCCATCATGATCGCGCTGGCGGAGATCAGTCGGGTCGAACTGCGCTGCTCGCTCTGCCGCCGTTGCTGGGTGTTCTCGCCCTGGGTCGGGTCGGGCGTCGGGTTCGGGGTCGGTTCGGACATCCGTTCAGACATCCCGTTCAGACATCGAGGGGGTCGCGATCCTTGGCGGGCTCGGCCACGGAGGAGTCGGTCTGGTCGACGGCCGGTCGCGAGACCAGGACCGGCTCGGCCGCGGGCCCGGACGTGCCGCCGCCCTTGGTGACCTGCCGGATCCGCAGTGCGGTGGTGCCCACCAGCACGACCCCGGCCGCGATGGCGATGATCCAGCCGGTGGTGCCGGCCTGGGTGGCGTCCACCAGGATCGGCACCGGCTTGCCCACCCGGCGACCCGGAGCGGGTGAAGAGTTCGGCGGTGACCTGCACCGACCCGTTGGTCTCGGCCCGCACCTGGGCGTTCTCGGTCGGTATGGCGCCGGCCGCCAGCGGGTCCTTCAGCTCGACGGGGGCCACGGTGAGGCGTTGGCTGTTGACCGAGCGGAACCGCACCACGACCCGGACGGCGTTGAACGTCGGATCGTCCGGGGACGCGGCGAGGCCGTTGCGTACGGTGATCGGGAAGGTGGCGGCCCGGCCGGTGGTGAGCACCTTGCGGGGTCACCACGATCGAGATGTCGTCGCCGCAGCACCTCGTCCAGTCCCTGGCCGACGGCCCCGGTGTAGGCGAGGAACCCTTTGCGTGACGTCGCGCCACTGGCTGCTGGCCGCCCGGGGGAGGGTCGATGCGTTGCTGCAGCTTGGCGCGGTCGGCATCGACCAGGAGGTCGGTGTAGGCGGCGAAGGAGTCACTCAGCCGGCGTACCTCGTCCAGCTGGTCGGGTGTGAGCTCGGCATCCTGCGCCTTGGTGCCGTACCGGTACTGCTCGTCCCACGCGGCCGGCGTGCCGGCGAGCAGGCGGGTGAGCGTCGTCGGCTCGATCCACGGCACCCCGTCGGCCCCCAGCATGCTCGCGGCCTGGGCGGGGGTGGTGATCAGGCGGACCTCGGCCGTCGGGTCGCCCCCGGCACGGGCGGCCAGCCAGGTGTCGGCGAGAGCTCCGCTGCCGGATCTTCACCGCGGTCCGGCGAGGGCTCGGGCCCGGGCCGCCGCTGAGCGCGGTGGGGGAGAAGCTGACCAGCGGTACGCCCCCGGTGCCGGCCAGCAGCGGACCCGGACCCGCGGGCGGAGTTCTCCGACACCAGGATCGCCTTCGGGTTGGTGGCTTCCGCCGCGATCATGGTGGTGGCGTTGATGCGGCCGCCGCCGGGGATGACCAGCAGCGGCAGGGCGCGGGTGGACTCCACGTCGGCCCCGGCGGCGCGGGACAGGTCGATGACGTTCTGCTGCCCGTCCTCGACCAGCGCGGTGAGGTCCGGATTGCCGTACAGCACCCGGTAGCCGTCCCCGCGCCCGGCGAGTTTCGGCGAAGTCCTGCAGCCAACGCGCCGCCGCCGCCTGACCCGTGCCCGGCGAGGTCTCCCCGTCGTCGTCGAGCACCGTGTAGCCGCGGCGCATCGTCTCCAGTTCCTCGATCAGGGCCGGATCCACGGCGAAGCTGGCCGCCGGTTGCTCGCGCCGCGCTCAGCAGGCTTCGCAGCCGGCCCTGTCCGGTCAGCTCCTCGGCCAGATGGTCGTCGTTCAGCACGCCCGTACGGACCAGCGACGGTTGGCTGGCCAACAACACCACCGACGTCACCTGGACGCGAGGGGCGCCCGCTCCTCGATCAGCGGACTGGGGTTCGGGTTCGTCGACCAGCGGCATCAGGATCCGGCCGCGGCCGACGATCTCGTCGTCGCCGCCGGCCTCGACCTGACCGCGGATCTGCACGCCGACGAGGTAGACGGCGTCCTCCTCCGGCAGCTCGAAGTCCTCGATGTCGGCGACGAGGTCGAAGGCCGTCGACTGCCCAGGCGCCAGGCTGCGGTCGACCTCGGACGGGATGTTCTGGAAGATCGTGCCGGGCTTGACCCGGCTGCCCAGCGGTTCGTTGGCCTCCGACGTCAGCGCCCGGTCCATCCCTTCGGCGTCCTGGATCGGGTCCAGCGATCGCCAGAGCACCGCCTGCAGTCGGCTCAGGGTGATGGTCGACGTGTTGGTGATCGTGCCGGCCAGCCGGATGGTCCCGTCGCGGCTCGGGCGGGCCGGGGACATGGTGTCGATACTCACCGACACCCAGGATTCGGGTGGCTCGGCGCTGGCCGTCGGGGAGTGGGAGCCACAGGCCGCAGACCAGGACGGCCGCCGCCAGCAGTGCCCGTACAGCCTGCTTCGGCGACCCCCTTCTCACCGGGTCATCCTATTCGCAGCGCTGCGCCCGCCCGGACTTCTCCGGCGCGCTCCGCCCCGTCGCGCCACTACAGTGGACCAACGTGTCTCGAACCGACCGCCTCAGCCGGGCGCAGGCCAATGCGGTCGCCGAACTGGTCCGGGTGGCTCCTGTCGTCGATCGCCTCGGCGCGCTGTTCGGCGCCGCCGGTCACCGGCTGTACCTGGTCGGGGGGAGTGTCCGGGACGCACTGCTGGGCCGCCTCGGCCACGACCTCGATTTCACCACCGACGCGCGACCGGACACCATCGAGAGGTTGCTGCGGCAGCTGACCCCGGCGGTCTGGACGGTAGGCAAGGACTTCGGCACCATCGGTGGCCGGATCACCGCCGGGCATGCCACCTGGGTGGTCGAGATCACCACGTTTCGGGCCGACGTGTACGCCGATCACAGCCGGAAGCCGTCGGTGGTGTTCGGGGACACCCTGGACGGCGATCTGGTGCGCCGGGACTTCACCGTCAACGCCATGGCGGTCGATGTCGACGGGCTGGCCTTCGTCGATCCGTACGGCGGCCTGCGAGGCGCTCGCCGCCGGCTCCCTCGACACCCCGGCGACCCCGGAGCAGTCGTTCAAGGACGACCCGCTGCGGATGCTCCGCGCCGCCCGCTTCAGCTCGCAGCTGGGGTTCACCACGGCGGGGCGGGTCGAACGGGCCATGCACGACATGGCCGCACGTATCGACATCGTCTCCGCCGAACGGATCCGCGACGAGCTGGTCCGGCTGCTGCTCAGCGACCGCCCGCGGGACGGACTGGACCTGTTGGCCCGGACCGGACTGGCCGACCAGGTCCTGCCGGAGCTGACCGCGTTGCAGCTGGAGACCGACGAGCACCATCGGCACAAGGACGTCTACGCCCACAGCCTCACGGTGCTCGAGCAGGCCATCGACCTCGAGTCGGGGCTGCCGGAGCGGCCCGACCTGGTGACGAGGCTGGCGGCGCTCCTGCACGACATCGGCAAGCCGGCCACCCGGCGGTTCGAGGCCGGCGGCAAGGTCTCGTTCCACCACCACGATGTGGTCGGGGCGAAGCTGGCCCGGAAGCGGTTGACCGCGCTGCGCTTCAGCAGCGACGTGGTGGCCGCGGTCAGCAAGCTGATCGAGCTGCACCTGCGCTTCCACGGGTACGCCGACGGGCGAGTGGAGCGACGCCGCGGTCCGGCGCTACGTCCGCGACGCCGGGGCGCAGCTCGAACGGCTGCACATCCTGACGCGGGCCGACTGCACGACCCGGAACACGGCGAAGGCGACCCGGTTGCGGCGGGCGTACGACGAGCTGGAGCACCGGATCGACGAGCTCGCCGCCGAGGAGGAGCTGAACGCCATGCGGCCCGATCTGGATGGCCGCCAGATCATGGAGATCCTGCAGATCCCGGCCGGACCCGCGGTCGGCGAGGCGTACCGGTTCCTGCTCGAGCGCCGCGTCGAGGAGGGCCCGCTCGGCCCCGACCGCGCCCGCGCCGAACTCGTGGAGTGGTGGGCCGCCTACGGCGACCGTCAGCGGATCCTGCTCGAGGATCGGCAGACGGGTTCAGCCCGTGGGCGGCACCGCTCTTGAGCGACTCGGTGCCGGCGTCGAGGCTCATGCCGCGGCTGACCACGGCGAAGAGCACGCCGAGCAGGAGATAGCAGCCGGCCAGCACGCCGAGGATCAGTACGGATCGTCCGTCCGCGGGCAGGATGACCGCGGCGATGGCGGCGGCGAGGACCAGGGCCACGTTGAAGACCATGTCGTAGAGCACGAAGACCCGGCCCTTGAGTTCGTCGTCGACGTGGGCCTGGACGAGGGTGTCGACGCAGAGTTTGATGCTCTGCGCGGTGACCCCGAGCAGGAACCCGGCGACCAGCAGCGGCACCTTGGCGAAGATCGCCCCGGGCACGAGCTGGAAGGCCGCCGACAGCACGAAGCACGAAACGATCAACGTACGGACGCCGACCCGGACGCTGGCCGGCGGCGTGACCGCGGCCGCCGCCACGAAGCCGGCCGCCGTGACGACGGCGAGCAGCCCCAGGTCCGCCAAGGCGGGGGCGACATCGCTCGGGGCGTGCAGGTAGTTCCGGAAGACCAAGATCATCGCCACCGTGACCACGCCGTAGACGATCCGGTGCGCGCCGATCGCCAGCAGCCCCAGTCCGGCCTCCCGCCGCTCCCGGAGATGCCGCAACGCCTCGACCAGCCCGGCCACGATGTCGCCCGGGCGGGCCGGCTCGGGGTGCGTCCGGACCCAGTTGGCGCCGGCCGATCCGCAGCGCCAGGCTGGCGCTGAAGACGAAACCGCCCGCCGCCACCGCGAACAGCACCCCGTTCGCGGCGTAGTCCGGCATCTGCGCCCCGAGCACGCAGCCGCAGGCCGGTGCCGAGTCCGACGCCGATCACCGTGCCCGCCGGGCCGATGGTCGGCATCACCGAGTTGGCCACCATGTACTCGCCGGCGTCGATGGTGTGGGGCAACGCCGCCGAGAGGGCGGCCAGCAGGAAGCGGTTCAGACTCATGGTGAGCAGCACGCCGCCGTAGAAGATCAACTCCATCCCGCCCGTACGGAGTCCGGTGGCCACCACGGCGGCGAGGCCCAGCGACAGACCGGCCCGGGACAGATCGAGGACGACCAGGATCTGCCGGCGCGACCAGCGGTCCAAGATCACGCCGACGAACGGGCCCAAGATCGAGAACGGCAGCAGGGTGATGGCCAGCACGGTGGCGACCGAGGCGGCGTCGGGCTGGCGCTGCGGGGAGAAGAGCACGTACGAGGCCAGCGCCACCTGCAGCACGCCGTCGGCGGTCTGGGTCGCCACCCGGACGGCGAGCAACCGCCGGAACAGCCGGTGCCGCCACAACTGGCGCAGACTGCGTACGAACTCCACGGCGACGAGTATGCCTGCGCATTTTCCGGCTCGCGCACGCTCCGCGCCTCAAGACTCGCTCTTCCTCCTTGCTCGCAGACCACTACTCCGGCTCGCGCACGCTCCGCGCTAGACTCGGTCTTCCTCCGCTCGCAGACGAAAAGCGTGTCTGCTCCCTCGGTCGTGCAGACCGAGCCGGCGCTGCGCTAACGACGCTCGCCGGGTGTCGGGCTCGCTCCGCGCTCGGCGGGGGGAGTCGCCACTCCGAGTAGGCTGCCGACGCATGAGTCGGGCCGAGGAAGCTGCGCGCCGGGCCGCCCTGGCCGCGGGCAGCGAGCGGGCCGAATCGGTCAAGGCCCAGGAGCAGATCGACCAGTTCCTCGCCGACGCAGCGGCCCGGGGCGATCAGCCCCGAACCGCTCAAGGCGGCCCTGTACAGCGGGCAGCGGGTGAAGACCGACAAGACCGGCTGGTACCTCCGCAAGAACGAATCGGTCGCGGTCGGAACCGACGGCGGCTACTACATCCTCACCGTTCCGGGAGGTCTGAAGGAGCGCCTCCGTGGCGTCAAGCTGAAGCCCTCACCGCCCCCGCTGATCGTCGGCAAGGGCGGCCGGGACGGCGAGACCGGCGATCTGAGCGAGTTCCTGCAGCGGCGGCTGGCCCAGGGCTGAGCCGGCGCCCGGTCCACCCGACGCTCGCAGCGGTCAGGGAGCCTGCAGGAACGCCACGACGTCGCGGAAGAACTCGGGGGCGATGTTCACCGCGTGGCCGCGGTTGGGGTACATGATCAACCGGCCGCGCGGCATCCGGTAGGCCGTCTCGGCGAACATGTCCAGGGTCCAGTACGCGTCCCGGGCCCCGCAGATCACCAGCGTCTCGGTGCGGATCTGGTCGAGTCGATCACGTACGTCGAAGGCATCCTCGGCCCGCAGCATGGCGATGGCGTCGCCGGGTTCATCGATCCGGATCCGGCCGGCGATGAGCCGGAGGGCCGGCGTCAGCATGCTCCGCACCCACGACTGGAGGCACCATCCCCTCGAGTCCCTCGGCCATCGTGTCCCCGCTGATGGCCCCGGTCTGCTCGAGATCGCGCGAGCATCCGCAACTGGCTCCGCTTGGCCACCGGGCCGAGCCGGTAGGCCGCGCTGGCCACCACGGCTCGGCGGACCACGTCGGGCCGATCGGCGATCAGCTGCAGCGCCAGCGACCCGCCGGTGGAGTGACCCAGCACATCGACCGGGCCGCCGAACCGCTCGAGGATCGCCTCGGCGTGCCGTTCCGCCACCTCGGCAAAGCTGGTGTCGGGCGACATCCCCGGCCAGCGGTTGACGAAGAACACCGTGAACCCGGCCCGGGCCAGCGGGGGCCACCGCGCGTCGGGTGGCCCAGAGCTCGAGACCGGTTCGGGGATTGCGGTGGCTGGGCGTCCAGCCGCACAGATAGACCAGCGGCTCCCCCGACCCCAGCGCCAGGTAGGGCAATCCGCCGGGCAGCGTGCCGGCCTCGAACTGCACCGGTCGCCGTCGTCAGACCTCCTCTTGGGCCGCCGCGGACTTCCGGATCTTGAGGAAGTCCATGTAGGCGTCGGCGACCTCGTCCGGATCGCCGTGCATCATCAGCTTGCCCCGGTCCAGCCACAACACCTCGGTGCACATCTCCCGGATGCTGCTCAGCCCGTGGCTGACCAGGAACATCGCCCGGGCGCTCTCGCGCAGCTCGGCCATCTTGGCCCCGGCCTTCTCGCGGAAGTGCGCGTCGCCGGTGGACAGCGCCTCGTCGATCATCAAGATGTCGGGCTTCATGTGGACGGCGACGGAGAACGCCACCCGGGCCGACATGCCGGAGGAGTAGGTCCGCATCGGCATCTCGATGAAGTCGCCGAGCTCGGTCCATTCGGCCACGTCGTCGGCCCGCTCCTCGACCTCGCGCCGGCTGAGTCCGGAGGCCAGGCCGCCGAGCACGATGTTCTCCCGGCCCGACAGTTCCTTGTTGAACCCGACCCCGAGGGCGAGCAGCGTGCTGGCCCGACCCCAGACCTCGATGGTCCCCTTGGTCGGCGGCAGGATGCCGGCGATGGCCCGCATCAGGGTGGACTTGCCGGCCCCGTTGGCGCCGATGATGCCCACCGAGGTGTTGGTCGGCACCACGAAGGAGATGTTCTGGATGGCCTTGACCTCGCGGTAGGTCCGCTGTCCCCGCCCGAAGCGGACGAGGGTCTGCCGCAGGGTGGGCTTCCGCTCGTACGCCGTCTTGTACGTGATGGACAGGCTGTCGACCTTGACCGCCAGGTCGGCGCGATCGCTAGGTAAGCCGGACAGCGAACTCACGCTCTCTCGAGACGAACAACAGACAGCCGGCCACGAGGGCGGCGAAGGCCCAGCCGGCCGCGATCAACCACACGTGTGGGGGCGGGATCTCGCCGAGCTGCATGAGGGCGGTGTACCCGTTCAGCATCGGATACATCGGATTGAGCTCCACGATGACCTGCACACCCCGGCCGAGCGAGTCCAGCATCACCGGCATCCACAGGATCGGGCACAGGTACATCCAGATCCGGGTCAGGTACGGCAGGAAGTTCTTGGTGTCCCGGAAGTACACCTGCAGCGTGGCGAAGATGGCCGACAGCCCGATGGAGAACACCAACGTGGTGAGGATGAAGTAGAAGGCCAACAACATCCGCGGGTGCCACTGGTTCACGAAGATCGCGTGGATCACCAGGTAGATGGGGATGGTCGGCAGGAAGCGGAAGAAGGCGGTGCGGACGGCCGAGAACGGGATGAGGAGCCGCGGGAAGGCCGTGTTGATCAGCAACCGGCCCGAGCGGACCACCGAGGTCGAGCCCGCGGTCACGGCCGCGCTCATCAGGGTGAACAGGAACAGGTTCAGCGTCAGGTGCGCGAAGTACAGCGGTTCGGCCCGCTGCCGGATGATCGTCACCAGCAGGAAGTAGATCAGCGCCAACAGCAGGGGGTTCAGCACCATCCAGGCCTGGCCGAAGAAGGTGGTCACGTTGGCGCCACGCATGGTGGCCCGGCTCATCTCGACGGCGAAGGATCGCCGGTGCCACAGCTCCCGCAGGTAGGGGATCATCGGCGGCAAGCCGGCTCGGTGCGGACCGTAGTGGTGGTAGACGGGCTCGAAATCGACGTCCGCCTCGCGGCGCGTGGCGGTCATCGGATCGTCGTCCTACCCGTCCTCGTACCGTGCATGCTGGCGGCCTCCTGGCGATTGAGCGAGAGCTAGTCTGCCATGAGCGTTCGGCCCTCAGCTCCAACTCGGCGGCGCTGGGGCTCTAGGCGGATTCGTGCTCGAGCTCTCGGGCGGCCGGCCGGGCTGCGTCCTTCGCGCCCGCGGCGGCTGTCGCGCCGCGGTTCCGGGTCAGCACCAGCACGGCGATCAGCGCCAAGTGACGGTGCCGAAACCGGCGGTGATGAGCGGCAGCAGGATCTGGCCCTCGCCGCGCAGGTGGGCCCGTTGCGGATTCGTCGGGTCGTAGAGCACCTCGATGGCGTCCCCGACCTTGATCGGGGACCCGATCACCCCGTGCGAGGCGGTGTAGACGAAGGTCTGGCCGCCGACCACGTAGCGCACCTGCGGAGCCAACGGGATGTCGACCCCTCCCGTCGGGACGCGGGTCGAGCCGGCGATCGGCCGCGGCTCCAGCGCCACCACGACTCCGTTGGCGACTTGGGCGTCGGCGGCGAACTGCGCGCGCCGGGCCGTCTCGTACGCGAAGTACCCGGTGACGACCACGAAGTAGACGACGGCGATCACCCCGACGACGCGCGGGAACCGCAGCCACTTCACGGCCACAGCATAGGGAAGTCCCCGTATCGAGGGCGCGAAACTTCTCGGTCGCGGGTGTCGATTGAGCGTGCACACAGGCGTTGAAGGGGTGTCAGAATCACACCAATCACTTCAAGGTGAGGAGCACAGCCATGAAGTACGTGTTGATGTACGTCAGCCGGCCCGACCTGGAGGCGGCCGTCCCGCCCGAGCGGCAGCAGGAGGTGTACGCGCAGATCTACGCCTGGTTCGGGGAGCACGGGTCGGTGATCGCCGACGACGGCGCCGAGCTGCAGGGTCCGGAGACCGCGACCACGATCAGGTCCGGCGGGGACGGGGCGGCCCCGGTGGTCGTCGACGGCCCGTTCTCGGAGGCCAAGGAGAACATCGGCGGGTTCAGCGTCATCGACGTGCCCGATCTCGACGCGGCGATCGAGCTGGTCAAGACCTGGCCGTCGCTGGCCCTGCCGGGCGTCTCGGTCGAGATCCGGCCGATGGTGGAGGACTACTCGGAGTTCGAGCAGTCCTGCCACCGTCTCGGCCGAGGACGCCGCCCTGGCGCAGCTCGTCCGTGCCGAGGCGGGTCTGATCGTCGCCTCGCTGCACCGCCGGACCGGCGACTTCGACTCGCGGAGGAGGCGGTGCAGGAGGCGGTCGTGGCCGCGCTGCGCACCTGGCGCAGCGACGGCGTGCCGGCCAACCCCGGCGGCTGGTTGGCGCTGACCGCCCGCCGGCGGGCCGATCGACCTCCTGCGGCGCCGGGCCCGCGAACAGCGCCTCGTCGACGACGCTGGCGGCGAGTCCGACGTCGCGGCGCGGCGGTCGCCGGCCGAGCCGGCGGCGCCGGACGAGCGGTTGCCGATGCTGTTCGGCTGCTGCCATCCGTCGCTGAGCGTCGAGGCCCGGCTGGCGTTGACCTTCCGGGCGGTGGTCGGCATGACGACGCCGCAGATCGCCAGCGCGTTCCTGGTCCCGGAGTCGACGATGGCGCAGCGGCTGGTGCGGGCCAAGAAGAAGATCGCGGTCGCCGGATCCCGTTCCTCATTCCCGAGGGCGAGGCGCTGGCGGCCCGGCTCGACGACGTGTTGACCGTCGTCTACCTCGCCTACAACGCGGGCTATCTCGATCCCGGCGGGGCGGAGCTGGCCGGCGACGCGATCTGGCTGGCCGAGCTGGTGGCGCGGTCGCTGCCGGACCAGGCCGAGGCCTGGGGGCTGCTCGTCGCTGCTGACGAATCTGTCGGCGCGGGCGGCGGCGCGCTTCGACGCGTACGGCCGGCTGGTGCTGCTGTCGGAGCAGGACCGCAGCCGCTGGGACCGAGGTCGCGATCGGACCGGGCGGAGGGCCACCTGGAGCGGGCGGCCCAGCTGCGCCGGCCCGGGCGGTTCCAGTTGCAGGCCGCGATCGCCGCCTGTCACGCGGAGGCGCCGCGCTGGGAGGACACCGACTGGCTGCAGATCCTCACCCTGTACGACGTGCTGCTGCTCCGCGATCCGTCGCCGGTGATCCGGCTGAACCACGCCATCGCCCTGGGGCAGGTTCGAGGGGCCGCCGCGGCGCTGGCCGAACTGGACGCGCTGGCCGAGCCGCCTCGGCGACTACCACCTGTTCCACGCCACCCGCGCTCAGCTGTTGCCGGAGCTCGGACGGCCGGCCGCGGCTCGAGGCGGCCAACGACCGCGCGCTGGCGCTCACCACGCAACCCGGCCGAGCAGGAACTGCTACGCAGCCGGATCGCCGCCTACGACGGCTAGCGCTCAGCTCGCGGAAGCCAGGAAATCGTTCAGTGCGGCGAGGCCCGGCGGCGGACCGCCCCGGGCGAAGCGCTCGCCCAAGTCGTCCAAAATCAACGAGAGCTTGACCTCGCCGTAGGTCCGGGACTGGATGGTCACCCGGGATACGTTGGCGTCGGAGAGCGCCCGAAGGGCCAGGCCCATGTGCTTGGCCGACGATCCGGTGATGTCGGCGCGGTCCATCAGCATGCCGACGAGCTCCTCCCCCGGGTGACAGGTCCCGGCGCCTCCCACACGAGCTGCTCGAGTTGCGCGTTCCTGCTCGAGTTGCAACCCGAGCAGGAACGTCAAGATCGAGCAGCTGCGGATCTGGAACGGCCGTCCCGTGGGAGGAACGCCCCGGCTCAGGGCCGCCGGGCCAGGTGCACGGTATGGGCCGCGAGCACGAACAGGTCGGGGCGGTTGACGAGCGCGGCCGGGTCGCCCGGATCGACCAGGCGCCGCAGCGCCGCCGCGTCGGTCGCGTCGAGCAGGTCGTCCAACTCCGGCGCCGGGCCGGCGAAGCGGTCCACCACAAACTCTCGCGTCCGGTCGTCGACCGGGGCCGGCAGGTCCAGCAGGAAGGTGCGGGTGCCGAGGTGCTCCAGACCGGCGTCGGCCAGCAGCAACGGCCAGTCCCGCCCGCCGTCGAGCGCGGCTGAGGTCATGCCCCAGTGACGGCGTGCCCGTTCGCCGGTCGCCGCCTCCAGCCGGCTGATCAGACTCGGATCGCCGACCCCGTACCCGCCGGGCAGGAAGCGCATGGGCAATCCGCCCTCAGCCACCGCCAGCACGCCTCCGTTCCGTCGTCCCCGGGCCGGCGGGCGCAGGACTTCACCGAGGGATCTGATTCCGTCCACCGGGTCCGCCAGATGGTGCAGGACGTGGGAGACCCAGATCAGATCGGCCGGTCCGAGGTCGGCGAGACCCGGGCCGATCTGGCCGTGCCGGGTGCTGAACCGGTTCCCGAGTCCGGCCGCGTCAGCCCGCTCTGCTGCGGCCTGGAGCAGCGTCGGGTTCCCGTCGAACGCGGTGACGTACGCCGCGGGAAACGCCTCGGCCAACATCACCGCCGCGATGCCGGGGCCGGACCCTACGTCGACCACGCGCCCGACGGGTTCCCCCGTCAGGGGACCGAGCCAGTCGATCGCCTGCCGCACCCAGGGCGCCCCGATCTCGCCTTCGCGTACGAGGGCCTCGAGCTGCTCGGTCCAGTCGGGTTGCCCAGGGTGCTCGGGGGCGTGCCCTCGGGAGTGCTCGTGATGGTGCGGCATCCGGCAAGTATGTCGAGCGGCGTGAAGCAGATCACGAAATGGTCGGCCGCCCCGGTTCGTTGAGCCAGAGGTAAGCGAGAGGAAGGGAGGTGGAAACTCATGACGAAGAAGCTCGACCGGATCCTGCACGGACTCAACGAGTGGACGCTGATCGCGTTCAACCCAGTATTGCCCCAGCGCACTCGCTGATCCGTGCCCATCGGCAGAGACCGTCTGCCTGAGCACGAAAACCGCGCCCGACGTCAACGTTGACGGAGGGCGTTTCTCGACTCCGGGGTCAGACCGTCAGTTGATCTCGCGGCCGACCGGCCAGCCGCTTCGGCTGATGGCGACGGCTCAGGGCGTAATCCCGGGCCCGATGGCTGGAGAGGGCCAGCAGCACCAGGATGCTGATGCTCACCGTTGGCAGCGTCCCGAGGGTGATCACCTCTGATCGATCGGCGTTGCTGATGAACGCCGTGAGCACCGCGAACACGCTGGTCAACATGACCAGGATCCGCGCCCAGTTGCGGCCGAAGAACACCGCGAGCCCGACGCCGATGTCCAGGCCCCCGATGATGACCAGCACGATGCCGGCGACGATGGCGGCTGTGCGGCCGCCCGTGACATCGATCTGAGTCAGAACGTCCAGGGGTAGCAGCATCAACACCGCGCCGCCCAGCAGGAACAACGATCCCCGCAGCACCGACACCATGCTTCCGAAGGTCACCTGGATCGGGCGCTTGTGGCGGCTGTCGGTCCGCTCGAGGACGGGCAGCGGCGGCGCATTGACTTGCCGTACGTCGACGACCGGCAGGTCGCCGTCGGTCTGGATCAGGTCGCCGCCCCCGTTGCGGGAGTGGTAACCGGTGGAGAAGTCACGGATCACTTCGATCTCCACCTCGGGGGTGCCCGCCGTCACCGTCTCGACGATGTAGTCCCGCTCGATGTCGGTGTTGGCCTCGATCTTGTGGGTGATCTGGAGGGTGAACAGCGACAGTCCGACGCTGCGGTCGTAGGTCCCGGCGGCCAGCCAGTCCACCGTGAAACCACCCGGCAGCATCCACCCCTCCGGAGCCTTCCAGAACCGGACGTGATGCCGCTTGGCCGGGTTGTTGTTCACCTCCTGCTGGTAGGCGAAGTCCTGCTGCCGGTCGAACAGCAGTAGCGGGCTGACCGGGGCCTCGGGGTAGCTGCGGCGGGTCAGCGTCGAACGGATCATGCCCATCACACTGGCCGCGCTCAGGTCGTCGGCCCGAGTCCAGCCCGCCCGGGTCATGACCTCATGCACCTGGTCCTCGTGCCCGAGCAACGCCAGGTTCACGGGATCGCCGAGCAGCCCGTCACTGGTGCGGGCCCGGCCGATGAAGTAGCCCGGCACGTAGATGCGGGTGAGGATGCGGTGCAGCCGCGGCAGCAACAGGTAGGTGAGCAGGATCCAGAAGAGCACCAGCAGCAGCATCTGCCAGCCGGGACGAGCGCCCTCCCGGACGAGCAGGTAGCCCAGCCAGAGCGTCGACAAGCCCGCGAAGGCGAACAGCACCGCGTCCACCCGGTCGGTGAACGAGAGCCGGAGTTCCTGACTCTTGTGCGTCGCGACCATGCGCACCAGTGTGCTGGACGAGGTCTGGTCTTCGTAAGATTCCCGGCAGCGTCAGTTGTCGGACCTGGAGATCCGAGTCGACCCCGAGAGGCAGGTAATGGCCACCGACCCCGAGACCCGGCGGCAACTCGCCCAGCAGGGCCGGCTCTGGCTGCTCGCCCTGATCTGCGCCACCGCGGGCGCCCTGGTCGTCTGGCGGACCAACAGCTTGGTCCCCGGCGTCATCGCGTTCCTGGCCACCGTCGCCGTTCTGGGATCCCTGCTCTGGACGTACGAGCGCTCCCTCAAGCGCCGCAAGCGCCCGGGAAAGCCCTAGCGGTGGCGCAAGTGCCGCCGTCCCCAAAACCCGCTGAACATGAAGACCCACAAGAACACCCAGAGGATCCACGGCGAACTGAGGACCATTGCCCCGACGACCGCGCCGACCAACAGCATGGGCAGCAGCCAGAACAGCGGCAGCAGCATCGGGTTGACGCCTCGGCGGAACGGCCCCGGCTGACGACCCGCCCCGGAGCGGTGGGCGAACGCCACCGCCGGCTGAGGCAGATCGGCGAACAGCGGTTCGAGGTCGGCTCCGATCCGGGCCCGCATGGCCGTGTCGCTGCGTTCGTCGAACTCCTCCCGGGTGAGTCGGCCGGCGGCGAAGTGATCGCCGAGGGAAGAAATGGCCTGGTCCCGCTCGGCGTCCCCGATCCGTACGGTGCCGCTTCCGACGCTGGTCGACGGCGCCATGCTGTCCGGCTCATCCCGAGCCACGAGTCCGTTCGGGGCCGGCCAGCGCAGCCGGTCGATGCGTCCGTCGAACGGCACCTCCGGTCCGGAGAAGACCCAGCCCTGGCGCTCCCAGGCCACCTGCGGCCGCCGAGAGCTCATGACCGGTCCTCCGCGTCGTCACCTTCGGCGAGGATCGCGTACAGCTTCTTGCGCAGCTCGACCAACGCCTCGCGGCCCTTGGCCTGCTGGTCGCGGTCACCGACGGCGGCGATCTGCCAGACGGCGGCCGCGACCTGGCCGATGAGCGGCTTGATCCCGTCCTCGGCGTCGGGTTCGCCGATCGCCTGCCAGGGCGCGGCGATCTCCTCGGCGTGCTCGCCGACGTAGCGTTCGCCGTCCTCGGTCAGCGAGTAGGCCCGCCGCCCCGCGTCCTCCTGTGCCCGAACCAGGCCCTCGTCCTCCAGCTGTTGCAAATTCGGGTAGATCGAGCCCGGACTCGGCTTCCACATCCCGCGGCTGCGCTCGGCGATCTCCTGGATGATCTGGTACCCGTTCATCGACCGATCGGCCAGCACCCCGAGGATGGCGGCCCGGACGTCCCCGCGGCGCGCCTTCGGCCCGCGTCCGCCGCGCGCCCAGGGCGGCCCGAAAGGCGGTGAACCCTCAGCCGAGCCCCAGCCTGCGAAGGGCGGTTGCCCCCACTGACCCCACTGACCCCACTGGCCGCGATGGCCAGAATGTCCGCGGTGGCCCGTCATCTTGGCGAACCAATCTCTCACCATGAGGTCGGGCCCGCACGCTGCGGCAAAGCGCAGTCCCGGCCAACCCATGGCGTACGTTCCCGTCATCAAGCCCACCCGATCTCTCATTGGAAGTCCGATACGTCAACGATAGATCGCGATGGGTCGACACCCAAGAGGTCGGTCATGGCGACTCGCCACTTCGGCGCCACTTCTCCGGTCACAGCGGTGACACCACTGAGGACCGACGCCGAGTCTCGACCGGAGCTCAAGAGATTAGTTTTTGTGTTCGATTGACTGTCAGTGGCGGGTGCGAGCATGAGGTCATGGACGATCCGGTCACCGCCAGCCCCGGGGATCGCGCGGCTGGGTTGCGGGCGGCGCGGGACGCGGTGGCGGAAGCCCGGCGGGCGGTGGCGAGCGCGCAGGCCCGGTTGGCGGCGGCCGGGGTTCGCTACGCCGATCTGCGCACTGCCGCCGATCGTGCCCTTGCGCTGGGGGTGTCGCCCACAAGCGTAGGACGGCCGCGCCCGGGAGAGTTCGTGGCCGACGAGTTGGCCCCGCTGCTGCGGGAGCAGCCGTGGCACGTGCGGTGTCTGCTGGCGCGGACCCGCCGGCTCCATACCGACCTGCCGACGGTCTGGCAGGCGTTCTGCGACGGGGATCTGGACGCCGAACAGGTGCGGGTGATCGACCGGGCCGCCCGCCGCGTCACCGAAGTATCGACCCTGACGGTCGTGGATGATCAGGTGGTGGAGGCGGCGCAAACCCGCACCCCGAAACAACTGAGCTCCTGGCTGTTGCGGCTGATGGTCCGGCTCGAGCCGCTGGCGTTCGCGCAGCGGCATCGCCGGGCGTTGGCCGACCGCCGGGTCACCGTGGTCCAAGGACCCGACGGGATGGGTTATGTCACCGGGGAGATGACCGCCGCCGACGCGGCCGCCGTCGACGCGTTGTTGACCGCCGCCGCGCGCAGCCTCGGCTGCGATGATCCGCGCACCGAACAACAACGCCGGGCCGACCTGGTCGCCGACCTCCTGCTGGGACGGCTCGGCTTCGACGACGAATCCAACGAGGCCGAGAACGACCAGCACGCGGACGACAAGACGGGCGAGTCCGCGGCGGGCGGAACGGGGGACTGGGTGGAGGTTGAAGCAGTCGATCCCGACACCGGCGAGCTGCTCGGCACCTCCCGGCAGGCCCTCGACGCCGAGGGGACCGCCGTCGGCGAACCGGCACCCATCCGCCCGGTGGGGTTGGTGCGGCGGCCGCGGACCGTCCGGGTCGGCGTCGTCGTCCCGCTCAGCAGCCTGCTCGGACTGGACGAGACCGCCGGGGAACTCACCGACCGCTCCGGATGCGTCCCCGCCGACCAACTACGCCACCTCATCGCCGACAGCCTGACCGACAGCCTGACCGAGGGCAGCGACGGTGCCCGCTGGACTGAGGTGTTGTTCACCCGGCTGCTCACCGACGACGGCGGCCGGCTGCTCGACACCACCGAACTCGGCCGGTACCCGTCGAAACGGCTGGCCGAGGCGATCCGGATCCGCGCCGGCACCTGCCGGCACCCGACCTGCACTGTGCCCGCCGACCGCTGCGACCTCGACCACCACGAACCGCAGCCCCGCGGACCGACCGCCGGCAGCAACCTCGACCCCGGCTGCCGACGGCACCACCGTGGAAAGACGTTCGCCTGGCTGGCGACCACGCGCGAAGGCGACGGTGTCAACTGGACCCTGCCCGACGCCAGCCGCTACCGCTGCATCGACGACCCGCTCCCCACCGGACTCGACACCGCCGCGTAGCCCACACTCCGCGCATTTGGCAGACTCCCGACGTTCTGCTGTCGGGAACGCCGGTCGGGTACCTTACTTGCCGCCCTCCTTGAGCTCGACGGTGATCGGCTTGAAGCCCTTGCCGTCGACGTCGGCGCCTTCGGTCTTGAGCTCGGCCAGGGCCTTGTCCACGTAGTCGTTCGTCTTGGCCGATTCCGGCGGCTGCTTGGTGATGATGGTGGCGCCGGTCTCGTTCTTGGTGCCGAGCGCGATGTCGACCGTCTGCTTCCAGGCAGCGTCGTCGATCTTGCCGACGCCACTGGTCGACGGCCAGATCAGCTTGTTGATCTCGTTGGTCATCCACAGCTGGTGGCTCTCACCCAACTGGGAACCGGCAGCGGTGACGATCTTGGCGGCCTGCTCGGGATTGTCGCGGGCGTAGATCCAGCCCTTGATGGAGGCCTTGATGAACCTGGTGGTCTGATCCTGGTATGCGGCGTCGCCGAGCTGGTCGGAGTTGGCCCAGATGGCGTCCTGCAGCATCGCGGTGCCGACGGAGTTCCAGTCGATCACGTTCAGTTCGGACGGCTGGTACAGCTGGCCGGTCTTCGGGTTCTTGGTCTCGAGCACCTGGGCGTACTCGTTGTACGTCATCGCCTGCGCCGCGTCGATGTCCCCGGACAGGAAGCCGTTCATGTCGAAGGCCTGCTGGATCAGCTTGATGTCGGCGAGATTGACCCCGCCCTTCTGCATGCCGGCGAACAGTTCCCACTCGTTGCCGAAGCCCCAGCTGCCGACCTTCTGGCCGGCCAGCTGCGCCGGCTGGGTGATCGCCTTCTCCTTGAAGGAGATCTGCGTGGTCGCGCTGCGCTCGAAGATCTGCGCCACGTTGGTGATCTTGGCGCCCTTCTCGATCGAGCCCAGCACCTTCGGCACCCAGGAGATGGCGTAGTCGGCGTCGCCGGCCGACAGCACGTCCTGCGGCACGATGTCCGGGCCGCCCTCGACGATCTCGACGTCGAGTCCGGCGTCGCGGTAGTAGCCCTGGTCGACGGCCGCGTAGTAGCCGGCAAACTGCGCCTGCGCCACCCACTGCAGTTGCAGCTTGACCTCCACCGGCTCGGCGGCGCTCGCGCTGCCGCTCGCGTTGCTGGACGGCTGCCCGCCGCCGCCACAGGCGGCCAGCGCCAAGAGGCCCGCGCTGAGGGCGAGGGCCGCCCCATCTCGTCTTCTGCTCATCGTCTCTCCTAGGTTGGTCGTTGGTGCCGGGTGAACCACGTCTCGACGGCGAGCGTGGCTCCGTAGAAGATCAGTCCGAGCAGGATCGCGCCGAGCACGTACGCCCACGCCAGCGGATAGTTGCTGCTCGACGCCGCACTGGTGATCGACTTGCCGAGGCCACTCACCGGGCCGCCGAAGTACTCGGCCACGAGCGCCGAGATCACGGCCAGCGAGGACGCCACCCGGAGCCCGGTGAACACGTACGGCGCGGCCGTCGGCAGGGTGACGTTGACGGCTTGCTGCCGGGCCGTAGCTGCGTACGCCGTCATCAGGTCCCGGTGCACCGGCCGGACCTGACGCAGGCCCCGAAGCGTGTTGACGTACACCGGGATCAGCGCCGCCAGTCCGGCAACCAGCTGCCGCGCCGTCTCCACGTCGGCCCCGTACATCGTGTACAGCACCGGCGCCAGAGCCACGATGGGCATCACCGACCCGGCGGCGACCACCGGGGCGAGCATCCCGTCCACATTGCGGATCGCGTTCGCCAGCACCGCTCCGAGGACACCCAGTACGGTGCCGACGACCAGGCCGATCAGCGCGTTCAGGCCGGTCCGGGCGGCTCCGCTGACCACGGATCCGAGGTTGGCCCCGAACTCGGCCGCGATCGCCAGCGGCGACGGGACCACGTACGGCTCGATCTGCAGTCCCACCACCAGCAGCTGCCAGGCGCCGAGGAAGATGACGCCGAAGCCGATGGGGGCGAGCACGCTGATCGCGAGTGGGCCGCCCGCGAGGATTCGGCTCGGAACCGTCGCCGCCTGGTCGGTGACCACGGCGGCCGGCGCGACGTCGATCGTCATCGAGCCTCCACGGCACGCGAGGTGGTGACGTCGGTGCCGTGCAGCGCTTCCCGCACGTGCGCGACGTCGGCGAAGAAGCGTGGGTCCTCCCGCAGGGCATCGTCGCGGGTCTCGCCGCCCAGCTCCACGGCGACGACCTCGACGATCCGCCCCGGTCGGGGAGACATCACCACGACGCGCTCGGAGAGGAAGACCGCCTCGGGGATGGAGTGGGTCACGAACACCACCGCCGCCCCGGTCTCCGCGCAGATCCGCACCAGCTCGTTCTGCATCCGCTCCCGCGTCATCTCGTCCAGCGCGCCGAACGGTTCGTCCATCAGCAGCAGCCGTGGACTTTCCGCCAGCGCGCGGGCGATCGCCACCCGCTGCTGCATGCCGCCCGACAGTTGGTCGGGATACGAGCCGGCGAACTCGGTCAGTCCGATCAGCTCGAGCAGCTCCTCGACCCGGGCCCGTCGGCTGTTCCGTTGGGTCCCGTGCAGCTCGAGGGGCAGCTCGATGTTCTTCGCCACGGTGCGCCAGGGGAGAAGTCCCGCCTGCTGGAAGGCGATGCCGTAGTCCTGGTCGATGCGCGCCCGCTGGGCCGGCTTGCCGAAGACCTCCAGGGTCCCCGACGACGGCTGGTCCAGGTCGGCGATCAGCCGGAGCAGGGTGCTCTTGCCGCAGCCGCTCGGGCCGATCAGCGAGACGAACTCCCCGGGTGCGACCGTGAGATCGACGTCGGTCAGGGCGGTGACGGGGACGCGACCCTCGAACACCTTGGTCGCTCCTCGAACGGAGACGGCGGCCGCCTCGCCCGCGCCCTTGGCGATCATGCCCTCCTCGATCATGATCCCCCGATCATGCCGGCACCTCGGTGCGGCGGTAACGGCGCAGCGTGAGCCCGATCAGAGACACGAATCCGGCGGCCAGCAGCCCGATGGCGATCGCGCCGAAGATCGGCGCCCAGGGCTTGGCCGGGTCGCCGCCGGCCGCCTGGGCGTACTCGATGATCAACCGGCCGATGCCGCCGCGCAGCCCGATCGACACCTCGGCCACCACCACCCCGATCACGGCCGCGGCCGCGGCGAGCCGGAGCGCGGGCAGCAGGTACGGCACGCTGGCCGGCAGTCGCAGGGACAGCAAGGTGCGGCCCCAACCGGTCCCGTACGTCCGCATCAGATCCAGATGGGTGGCGTCCGGAGACTTGAGCCCGCGGAGCATGCCGACGGCGACCGGGAAGAACGCCAGATAGGCCGCGATCACCGCGACCGAGTACGCGTTCTCCCAGGAGAAGTTGCCGATCTCCAGCTGCGCGCCCCACCGCCGCACCAGTGGGGCGATAGCGATCAACGGGACCGTCTGGCTCAACACCACCCAGGGCAGCACCGCGGCCTCGGCCAGGCGCAGCCGGGTCATGAGCAGGGCCAGGCCCAGCCCGACGACCACGCCGAGCAGCCAACCCACGGCCGCGAGACGCAGGCTGAAGAAGCAGGCCTCGAGCACGTTCTGCCACAGCGGCGGCCCCGACTGACCCACAGCCGGTTCGAACAGCCGGGAGAACATCTCCCAGATGTGCGGCATGGCCCGGTCGCTGGTCCTCGGCAGGATCGCCCGGCCCGGCGACCACGACCCCCTCCTCGGGTCCGAGCGCCTTGTAGAGCTCCCAGACCGCCGCCAAGATGATCAGCCCGAGGGCGCCGAGGCCCAGGCTGCGCAGTTGTCTCATCCCCTAGCCGCGGCTCATTGTCTCGCGGCGACGTGCTCACGCAGGGCGGGCATGATCGTCTCGCCGTAGACGCGGACCGTCTCCTCCTTGTTGTCGTGCTGGAGGTAGCCGGCGAACTGGTCCACGCCGATCTCCTTGAGCTGCTTCAGCTTGGCGATGTGATCATCGGCGGTACCCAGCAGGCAGAACCGGTCGACGATCTCGTCCGGTACGAACGCGGTGTGCGTGTTGCCGGCCTGCCCGTGCTCGTTGTAGTCGTAGTCCTGCCGCCCCTTGATGTAGTCGGTCAGGGCCTGCGGGACCTGACCGGTGTCGCCGTACTTCGCCACGATGTCGGCCACATGGTTGCCGACCATGCCGCCGAACCAGCGGCACTGATCGCGCATGTGCTCCCAATCGTTCCCGACGTAGTTCGGGGCCGCGACGCAGAACGTGATCTTGTCGGGATCGCGTCCCGCGTCGGCGGCGGCGGTCCGGACCGCCTTGATCATCCAGGCGGCGATGTCCACGTCGGCCAACTGCAGGATGAAGCCGTCACCCACCTCGCCGGCCGTCTTCAGGGCCAGCGGTCCGTACGCCGCCACCCAGACCTCGAGCGCCGAGGTGCGGGCCCACGGGAACTGCAGGGTCGAACCCTTGTAGTCCACGGGCCGGCAGTTGGCCAGCTCGCGGATCACGTGGGTGGCCTCGCGGACCTCCTTGAGGGTGCAGGGCTTGCCGTTGGTGACCCGGACCGCGGAGTCGCCTCGGCCGATGCCGCAGACGGTCCGGTTGCCGTACATCTCGTTGAGGGTGGCGAACAGGGAAGCCGTGACGGTCCAGTCCCGGGTCGCCGGGTTGGTGACCATCGGTCCCACGATCACCCGGTGCGTCCGGTCGAGGATCTGGCTGTAGATCACGTACGGCTCCTGCCACAGCAGGTGCGAGTCGAACGTCCACACGTAGTCGAAGCCGTGGGCCTCGGCCAACTCCGCCAGCTGGACCGTACGCCACGCCGGCGGGTTGGTCTGCAGCACGATGCCGAACTTCATCTTTATCTGTGCCCTTCTCGCGCATCGCGCTCTGACCCGCCGGTGTCGTCGTCGCTCGCGAACGAAAAGCGTGTTCGCTCGCTCCTCCTCCATCCGACGGGGCGCGATACCGACGCTCGAAGTGCGGTGGTTCCGGTCATTGCAGGTAGGAGCTCAGGTCGCGTTTCAGGTACTGGCCGTGGCCCTTGGTGCCGACGTATTCGTCGTCGTTGATCACGACCGTGCCGCGGGACATCACCCAGTCCACGTGGCCGTCGATCTCGAAACCTTCCCAGGCGGAGTGATCCATGTTCATGTGATGGGTCTTTTCGTAGCCGATGGAGGTGTGGCCCCGTGGGTCGTAGATCACCAGATCGGCGTCGGCGCCGGGCTGGATGACCCCTTTGCGCCCGGACAGACCGAACATCCGGGCCGGCGTGGTCGAGGTGACTTCCACCCACCGGGGCAGCGAGATCTCGCCGTTGACGACCCCCTGGAACAGCAGGTCCATCCGGTGCTCGATGCCGCCGATGCCGTTCGGGATGGCGCGGAAGTCCCCGGCCCCGAGTTCCTTCTGCTCTTTGATGCAGAACGGACAGTGGTCGGTGGAGACCATCTGGAGGTCGTTGGTGCGCAGGGCCTGCCACATGGCGTCCTGGTGTCCCTCCGCGCGGGACCGCAGCGGCGTTGAGCAGACCCACTTGGACCCCTCGAAGCCGCCCCAGTCCGGACTCGTCGCCCGGAGATGCTCCTCCAACGACAGATAGAGGTATTGCGGACAGGTCTCGCCGTAGACGTTCTGACCATGATCACGAGCGGCGGCGATCTGTTCGACCGCTTGCTTGGCGCTGACGTGGACGACGTAGAGCGGCGCCCCGGTGAGCTGCGCGATCATGATCGCCCGATGGGTAGCCTCCTCCTCGAGTTGCCAAGCGCGGGCAATGCCGTGGAAGTACGGCTCGGTTTTCCCTTCCTGATAGAGCTGTTCGGCCAGGACGTCGATCGCCGGGCCGTTCTCGGCGTGCATCATCGTGAGCAGCCCTGTCTCGGCGGACTTCTGCATCGCCTGGAGAATCTGGGCATCGTCGGAGTAGAAGACGCCGGGGTAGGCCATGAACAGCTTGAAGCTGGTCACGCCCTCGTCGATGAAGCTGTCCATCGCCTTGAGGGAGAACTCGTCCACGCCGCCGATGATCTGGTGGAACCCGTAGTCGATCGCGCAATTGCCGGCCGCCTTGGCGTGCCAGGCGGCGAGGCCCTCTTCGACCCGTTCGCCGTACCGCTGAACCGCGAAGTCGATGATGCTCGTTGTGCCGCCCCAGGCCGCCGCCCGGGTGCCCGTCTCGAACGTGTCGGAGGCGCTGGTTCCGCCGAACGGCAACTCCATGTGGGTGTGGGCGTCGATGCCGCCGGGGATGACGTACTTGCCGGTCGCGTCGACCACCGATTCGACGTTGGAGGCGAGATCCACCCCGAGCAGGGCCGAGCCGGGGGCGAGGACCGCCGCGATCGTCTCGCCATCGACGAGGACGTCGGCCTGGGCGGTGCCGGTGGCGTTGACCACGGTGCCGTTACGGATGAGGGTGGTGCTCACGATGCTCCCCTTTCCGGCCGCCTGGCCGCCCAACGGGATTCAACAGGGTGTGCGTTTCCTCAGTGTGTCAGGGATTCGACGGTTGCGTGGCGGCGGCGCCCTCATCGCCCGCGACCCGGTAGACCTCGCCGGTCGTGGTCACCCCGTAACGGCTCCTAGTATTTCCCCGTGAGCCGCTCTGGGCGCCTCCTCCGCGGCAAGGTGGACGCAAGATCGGGTGTGGTGGCCATCGCCGCCGTGCTGCTGGCGGGCTGTGCGGGGACGGCATACGACCCGCCCGCGGGCCCGCCCACCGTGCCGGCCGGTCGCTGGACGGAGGTGCCGTCCGCCCCGCTGTCGGGTCGGCACTCCGCGGTCGGCGCCTGGGTCGAGGACCGCTTCGTGCTCGTCGGTGGCGCCGAAACACCGCTCTGCCCGCCGACCGCGGGATGTTTGGCGCCGGAGAAGCCGCCGGAACGGGACGGTGCGGCCTTCGACCCACGTCGCTGGAGGTGGGAGCGGATCGCCGACCCCCCGGCGCCGATCGATTTTGCCGACGTCGCAGTGCTGGGCTCGACCATGTACCTCTTGATTCCCGGCCCCGATGGGGTGGCCGAGCGGCTGCTGGCGTACGAGGTCAGAGCCGACGTCTGGACGGAGCTGCCGGTGCCGCGCGGCAACCATCCCGACATCGTCGCGGCCGGCAACACGCTGGTGTCGATCTCGCAGGCCCGTCCCGACCACTACGTCTTGGACCCGGACCGGCGGATCTGGCGCCGGTTACCCGCCGACCCGTTACGCTCCGCGTCCTTCCGCGACCCGGTCTGGGTCGGTGACCGACTCCTGGTGGCGGTGGGAGCGGAGGACCCGAGCGAGGGGAGGGATCCACCGACCTTCGTCAAATTGGTGGCGCTCGACGACACGCTGCGGACGTGGACCCGACTTCCCGACACGAAAACGATCGGCCGAGTGCCGGCGATGGTCGGACGCCGGCTGGTGTGGCCCGACCCCAACAGCTCCGACGGCGGCGAGGTCAACGGCTGGGGCCGCGCATATGCGCAGGGCGGCATCCTCAATCTCGACGACGCGTCGTGGCGGAAACTGCCGAGGGTGCCCGCCGAGCCGGGACCGCTTCGGGACACCCTCATCGTCGGCGGCCGCGTCACTGTCTTCGGGCACCTGCTGGACCCCGCGACGCGGACGTGGACCGAACTGGCGTTCCCTCCGGGTGGGCAGCGGGACGGTGAGGTGCAACTCGCCAGTCCCGAGCTGGTGCTGCTCTGGGGCGGGACTGAGGACTACCGGGACAACCTGAGCACCGGCTTCGTTTACCGGCCGTGACTATGATCCCGACCTCATCCCGTGGGCGCCTTGTCGGCGGAGCGCAGCTGGAAGAAGCCATCCTTGGCTTCGGCCCAGTCCATGAGCAGCATTGTGGTGACCAGCTAGTGGACTGGGAACGGAAACCATGACAACTCTCTCCTGGCCCGCCGCGGTGGACGTCCGCGAGGTTGGGCCGCGGGACGGCCTGCAGATCGAGGATCCGATCCCGACGCCGGCCAAGCTGCGGTTGCTGCGCGCGCTGGTCGCGACCGGGGTACGCCGGATCGAGGCGACCGCCTTCGTTTCGCCCCGGGCGGTGCCGGCGCTCGCCGACGCCGAGCAGGTGGCGCAGTTCGTCGCTGGAGTGCCGGAGGTCGACTGGTCAGCCCTGGTCGCCAGCCCGAACGGGGCGCGGCGGGCCGTCGCCGCCGGGATGCGCAACGTCGAGTACGTCGTGTCGGCCGCCGACGGCCACAGCCAGGCGAACGCCAAGCGGTCGACCGAGGAGGCCGTCGCCGCGGTGGCCGAGGTGTCCGACGTCGTGCACGAGGCCGGGGGACGCCTGGAGGTGATCATCGCGACCGCGTGGGACTGCCCGTTCGACGGGCCGACGCCGCTGGAGCGCACGGTCGACGTGGCGTCCCGGGCGGTCGCGCTGGGGGCGGATCAGTTGTGTCTCGGGGACACCATCGGCACGACCAGCCCGGCCCGTACGATCCGGCTGATCGAGGCGGTCCGGGCTGCCTGCCCGGGGGTGGACCTGGGCGCGCACTTCCACAACACCCGCGGTCACGGCATCGCCAACGCCCTCGTCGCCGTGCAGACCGGGGTCGTCCAGCTGGACGCCTCCGTCGGCGGGATGGGCGGCTGCCCGTTCGCGCCCGGCGCCAGCGGCAACATCGCGACCGAAGAGCTGGTCTATCTGCTCGACGACGCCGGCGTCAGCACCGGCATCGACGGCGACGCCGTACTGGCCGCGGCCGACCTCGCCCAGGAACTGGTCGGCCACCCTCTCGACAGCAACCTGCTCCGAGCCGGAGGCCGAAGTCGCCCACGGATCTAGGGGCCTACCACCTTGTCGACGGGGGGACGCGCTCAGAGTGTGCGGACAGAGTCGTGGTCGAGGCGGACCCAGTCGGCGCTCAGGGCAGTGACCTCCGCATGACCCAGCGCGGCTGACCTCCACTGCGCCCCTTGGTCGGCGCGGCTCGCTCGAAGCCGGCCCGCTCGAACACGGCGACCGTCCCGACGTAGCCGGAGATGACGTCCACCTGTCCGTCGGCGGTCTCCACCGGATAGCCCTCGACGACCTCAGCGCCGTGCTCGACGGCGTGCTGCACCGCCCCGTCCAGCAACGCGTACATCAGCCCGTGCTTGCGGTAGCCGGCGCGGACAACGAAACAGACCGCCACCCAGGCGTCGCGGTCATCGATGATCGGGATGGTCCGCGAGTTCAGCAGCCGGCGGTAGCTGGCCCTGGGTGCGATCGAGCACCAACCGGCCGCGATGTCGTCGACGTAGACCAGGACGCCGGGGCCCGGCTCCGTCGCGCACTCGGCACGCATGTAGGCCGGCCGCTCCTGGTTGGCGACGCGACTGTCGCGGTAGGCCATGCACCAGCATCCGCCCGCACCTGCCTTCTGGGTGCCGACCACCGCGGCGAAATCGTCGTACCGCCCGTACGCGGGACGGACGTCGATCGTGGGCTGGTGGTCGGTCGGGTATCGCGGACTCGCCGGCACGGCACGAGACTAGGGGGAAACAATCTGGCTGCTCCCGTCACCGGCTCACGACCGGCGATGAGTCCGCGGCACGTGCGCAGTCTCACCAGCATCAAATACGACAGGAGAGTCCGTTGGAGCAACTACTTCGAGTGCAGAACTTCTGTGTGTCGCGAGACGGTTTCGGTGCCGGTGAGCACCAGAGCCTGGAGCACCCGTTCGGTCACGCCGATCCCGGCGACCTCGTCGGCTGGGCGGGGGCCACGGCGAGTTGGCCCAACCGGACCGACCCAGGCGGGAGCCGCGGCCTGGACGACTACTTCACCCGGGACTTCGCCCGCAACATCGGCGCCGAGATCATGGGCCGGAACAAGTTCGGACCGCTGCGCGGGCCGTGGCCCGACCATGAATGGCGCGGCTGGTGGGGCGACGAGCCGCCGTTCCACACCCCGGTCCTCGTGCTGACCCACCACGAGCGGCCGACCTTCGCCCTCTCCGACACCACCTTCCACTTCGTGGCGGGTGACCCGGCCTCGGTCCTCGAGCGGGCCCGCGAGGAGGCGAAGGGCAAGGATGTCCGGCTGGGGGGCGGGGCCACGACCATCCGGCAGTTCCTCGAGGCGGACCTCGTCGACACCATGCACGTGGCGGTGGCGACGGTCGAACTCGGATCCGGGGTCCGGCTGTGGGAGTCACCCGAGGAACTGCTCGACCGTTTCCACCTCGAGGTCATCCCGAGCCCGAGCGGCGTCACGCACCACTTGTTCTGGCGGCGCTGACGGCCGCCCTGGCGCTCTAGGGCTTCGGGATGGCGGTATACGAGTCGGGGCGCCGGTCGCGGTAGAACTGCCAGGCGTTGCGGACCGTACGGATCATGTCCAGGTCGAGGTCGCGGATGACGACCTCCTCGTCGGTGGCGCTGCCTATGCCGCCGACGACGTTGCCCTGCGGGTCGCACGAACTGGCTGGAGCCGTAGAAGTCCACGGCCAGCTCGCCGTACTCGTTGTCCTCCCGGCCGACCCGGTTGGGCGCGGCCACGAAGTAGCCGTTGGCGGCGGCCGCCGCCGGCTGCTCGATCTCCCAGAGCCGGTTCGAGAGTCCGGGCTTGGTGGCGTTGGGGTTGAAGACGATCTGCGCCCCGTTCAACCCGAGTTCGCGCCAGCCCTCCGGGAAGTGCCGGTCGTAGCAGATATACACCCCGATCGGCCCGACCGAGGTCTTGAACACCGGATAGCCGAGGTTGCCGGGCCGGAAATAGAACTTCTCCCAGAACTTGTCCAGATTCGGGATGTGGTGCTTGCGGTACGAGCCCAGGATCGAGCCGTCCGCGTCGACCACCACGGCGGTGTTGTAGTAGACGCCCGGCTGCTCCTCCTCGTAGATCGGCAGCACCATCACCATCCGCAGCTCGGCGGCCAAGGCGGCGAAACGTTGCACGATCGGCCCGTCCGCCGGCTCGGCGTAGTCGTAGTAGGCCGGGTCCTCCGTGATCCCGAAGTAGGGCCCGTAGAACAACTCCTGGAAGCAGATCACCTGCGCGCCGGCCGACGCGGCCTGGCGCGCGAACTGCTCGTGCTTGTCCAGCATCGAGGCCTTGTCGCCGGTCCAGGTGGTTTGGGTGATCGCGGCTTTGACGACCGTCATCTGCCCATCCTCATCGGTCGGGCCGGGTCCGCACAAGGAGGCAGGAATGATCGTGTCGCCTGGCGGAAGCAGAAGAATATGCTGGTCTGATCGCCGACGGCTGGGAGTTCACCGATGACGGACCATGATCACTATCAGGCGCTCGCGCAGCAGAACCTGCTCCTGCACTTCGCGAAGCCGCAGCTGGACGACCTGCTCGTGCTGGAGCGCGCCGAGGGCCCGTACGTCTTCGACACCCGCGGCGTCCGCTACATCGACGCGCTGTCGAGTCTGTTCTGTGCGCAACTCGGCTATTCGTACGGGGCCGAGATGGCCGAGGTGGCGACCAAGCAGCTGACCACGCTGCCGTTCAACACGAACTGGGCGACCGCGCACCCCCGGTCCCTGGAGTTGGCCGAGAAGGTGGCGTCGCTCGCCCCCGCCGACGACTACCGGGTGTTCTTCACCAACGGCGGCTCCGAATCGGTCGAGGCGGCCTGGAAGTTCGTGCGTGAGCACTTCATGGCCATCGGTCAACCGCAGCGGCGCAAGGCGATCGCCCGGCAGGTGGCCTACCACGGTGTGACCCTGGGCGCCCTGGCCCTCACGGGGATTCCCGGCTTCAAGAACGACTTCGGTATCCCGCCCATCGAGGTCAGTCACGTCTCGACCACGAACCCCTTCCGGGCGCCCGACGGTCACGACCCGGAGGCGTTCTGCGCTCGTCTCCTGGCCGAGGTCGAGCAGGCGATCCTCGCCGCCGGACCGGACGAGGTGGCGCTGATCATCGCCGAACCGGTGCAGAACGCCGGCGGCTCCATCACCCCGCCGCCGGGTTACTGGGCGGGGCTGCGCGAGCTGGCCGACCGGTACGGCACGTTGCTGATGGCCGACGAGGTGATCACCGGTTTCGGCCGGCTGGGGGAGTGGTTCGGCGTCTCCCGGGAGGGTGTCGCCCCGGATCTGATCAGCGTGGCCAAGGGCATCACGTCGGCGTACGCGCCAATGGGGGCGGTGCTGGCCAACTCGAAGGTGATCGGCCCTCTGGCCGACGGCGCCGGCCGGGTCTTCCGGCACGGCGTCACCTTCGCCGGCCACCCGGTCAGCGCCGCGATCGCGTTGAAGAGCATCGAGATCTTCGAGCGCGACCAGGTGCTGGAGAACGTACGGTCCCTCGAGGGCCACTTGGGCAAGCGGATGGAAGAGTTGCGGGCGCTGCCGATCGTCGGCGACATCCGCGGCGCCGGCTTCTTCTGGGCCGTGGAGATGGTGAAGGACGCGAATAACACCCGGTTCGACCAGGCCGAACGAGACAAACTCGTCCGCGGCTTCCTGCCCAAGCGCTTCCGCCAGGCCCAGCTCATCGCCCGTACGGACGATCGCGGTGACGCCGTCATGCAGATCGCGCCACCGCTGATCAGCGATGCTGCCCTGCTCGACGAGATCGTGGATCGGCTGGCCGACGTGCTGACCGACGCGGGCAAGGTGATGGGCGTTACGGATCGGGTGGCCGCGGAGCCCGCTCTCGCCTGAGGGGAGCGACCGGATCGCGGGTCTGCTCCCGTTCGTGCGCTTCTACGTCGAGAAGTGGGCTCTCCCGCTCGGACGGCGCGCAAAACCGGGAAGACCTACTTCTCGTACGTGCTGGGCCGAGCTCAGTCGACGGTCACCTCCCCCATCGTCGACCAGCTGTCTCCCGGCACCTCGACGTTGATGATGTCGGGGGTCTTGGCGACCAGCCGCTGCAGTGTCTCGATGCCGGCCTTGAAGTGATCGCTCTGGACGTGGGCGGCACCGGCGTCGCTGTCCCGGAAGGCTTCGACGAGCACGAACTGGTGCGGATCCTCCGCGCTGACCGACCAGTCGAACCACAGCACCCCCGGCTCGGACCGGGTGCCGGCCGTAAAGGTGCTCACCTCGTCCAGAAACATGTCGCGGTACTCGGGCTTGGCGGTGAACTTGACCACGATGAAGATCATGCGCCTCAGTCTGGTGTGGGCTCCGCGCCGTTCTCTAGAGGCAGCTGGTCTCAATCTGAGACGGAGTTCGAGGTCGCGTCGAATTCGAGTTCGGCGAGCGCATCCCGGATCGCGGCTATGCCTCGGTCGAGCTCGGCGTAGCTGGTGCTGAGCGGTGACAGGCCGACCCGGAGGTTGTCGGGGG
>CAWAAK010000035.1:0-79853 GCA_963780005.1 uncultured Actinomycetota bacterium
ACCCAACGTTTTCGCTAGTCACGAGCCTGTCCGTCGCGACCTCGCCGTCGCAGGATCCTCAGCAGCGTGACCTGCGTGACTAACTGCGTGACTACGAGCCTGCACCGCGGCGGACCCGAAAAGCCGATCCATCACCGTGGCCCCGGTTTGAATCACCGGCCGCAGCTGGTGCCGGTACACCAACTCCGTGACCGTCGTCCCACTGTGGCCGACCAGCCGGGCGATCTCCTCGATCGGCACGCCAGCGTCCGAGAGCAGCGAGACGAACGAGTGTCGCAGCTCGCGAGGCGTCCACTCCCCCGGCTCCACACCATCCACCCCAGCGAGCGCACGCCGAAAGTAGCGACGAACATTCGCCGCATCCATCGCCGTACCGACCAAGCTCGTGAACACCAGGCCGCTCTCCTGCCAAGCCGGCCCGGCAAACTGACGGTCCCGAGCCTGCCTATCCGCCTCCAACCGCAGCGCCGCCACACAGCGCGCCGGTAGGGCGATGGTGCGCCGCGACCGACGCGTCTTCGTGTCTCCCCCGGCCCGGACCGAACGCCACACCTCCATGAACGCCGGATCAGCCTCCAACCTCACGTGCTCCCACCGGAGCGCACGCAACTCCTCCGTGCGCGCACCGGTGAGCATCGAGACGACGATGTAGGCGTGGAAACGGTCAGCCCCTGTCTGGACCAGCACAGCGTCAGCCATCTCAGCCGTGAAAGCCTTCGACACCCGACCCGCTCGACCCGCAGGGACCTCCGTCAGCTCCACCACGTTCCGACCGACTAGATCGCGCTGCATCGCCAGCAGGGGCGGGATGTAGTCGGTGCGGCGACGCTCGACCAGGAGGCCGGCGGTGTCCATCGCGGTCGCCCACTGCCGCCGGTACACGAAGCCGGCCCGCCACCATGACCGCGCCCGCAGCCGCACCTGGGCCTCAAATGTGACCGGCCACCGTAGCTGCCACACCACCAGACCGGCCACGAAGGCAGCCATGGTGCCGAAGCGGCAGCGCCGGCGCTCACGCACCGCCAGCCGAGCGCGAATGCGATGCCGAGAAGTGACGTCCACCATGGCCGACGGGGTGCGAATGATCCAGACCAGCAGCCGGGCGATCAGCCGGAGTCAGCCATAACGTGAGGACCAGCCAGAGGGAGACGCGGATGACCTCGGGCCGGAAGAACGCCGGCGGCTCGTCCCGGTACGTCGACAGGCCCATCACGCACCTCCATCCTGTCGACGGCGGTCGTGGTCGAGCCAGGACCCGACTGCGCATGCGCCGAGGATCACCGCGGCGGCGAGGTAGGCCGCCAGCACGAACGAGGCCAGCTCGAATGCGGTCATGCGACGGCTCTCCCAGTCTGGGCCCGCCGCCGGGGCAGAGGTTGCCCGTTCAGCAGCGCAGCGGCGAGCAGCAGCACCCGTTGTTCGTCCCGGCCCGGGTCGCCGCGTGGGCGGCCAGGGCGTCGCCGTCGAGGAAGAAGAACCCGGCCGCCCGACAGGGCCGAACCCACGCCACGCCGGGCCGGATGAGGCAGCCGGCCGACCAGGAGGCGAGCAGCTCGACCGCCGCCTGATCGGTGAGCGACCCTTCCGCCCATCGCCGCAGCCCGCTCACCATCTCCCAGCGGAGTTGAGCGGTCCAGAGCCCCGAGCCGCCCATGATCAGGCCGCCTTGCCCTGATCGGCCGACCGGCGCCCCGGAGCCAGCAGGGCGGTGCACTTCAAGGAGTAGGCGATCTTCGGCCGGGGCCCGTCCGCGATGTAGGGGGTGACCGTCAACCCCTGTAGCACCACCGGCCGGATCGGCGCATCGGCCAACGCTTCCGGCGGCACCGGGCGCAGCTCGGAGACCACCTTGACCCGGTAGGTCTTCGTCCGGGCCTGTGGGTCGAAGTCGATCACCTCGATAAGCCACAGCGGCAGCCCGGTGTCCTTGTCCCGCGCCTGCACCGGATGCTCCCGGGTCGACGCGTTGAAGTCGTTCTGCTCCTGGACCTCGCCAACCATGCCCACGCCGAACGGGAACGCTGCCCCGAACTCGACCGCGAGCGCCTGCAGATTCGCCATCGCTGAACCTCCACCTTCTAGGGGACGTATCCTCCATCTAGGAGGACTGTTAAGTCCTACGGTAGAGGCAGCATACGCCCTATGCAAGGACAGATAAGTCCTTAAGCGGACGTGCTTGGTTGAGAGGGACGGAACAGTCCCCGAAGATGAGGGACTGTGGACATGGCCAATGTGATGCGCGACCGACGGGCAGCACTCGGCTTGTCGCAGGCGGACCTAGCCGCCGCCGTGGGGCTCGACAAGCGCCAGATCCGCCGTTACGAGGCCGGCGAGGCCCAGCCGACTCTGTCGTTGCCAAGGCCATCGCGCGCGCCCTCAGCATCAGCCTGGACGAGCTCGCCGGGGAGGACGAGCAGCGGCTTCAGATCACCGGCGACTGGTGGGCCGGCTGGCAGACCTGGAAGGACGGCGCCAGTCCACACCAGCCAGCCGGTTAGATCCGCCAACGCGGCACAGACCTCGACATAGCCGCGCTCGAACGCGGCATCAGCCGCGAAGAAGGCGGCTACCTCTGGCGCGGGCAGCTGCGACTGTGGGACAACGAGATCCTGATGGGCTGGTACGCCGCCGACGACCAGGCCGTCCGGTCCAAAGGCACGCTGTACCTCGTCATCCATCCCCACGGACACCAGATGCGCGGCCGCTGGGTCGGTCTCAGCTACGACGGACCCATCGTCACCGGGTGGTCCGCGTTCGCCCGTACCGAGCAGGAGCGCGACACTGCTACAAGCCCTCACACGAGGGTGAGCAGTGACCCGCGCGCCGAGGACTTGTGTCGAGGTGGTCGTCACCGCCCCGGACGCGGCGTGGTCGGTCGAGTTCACCCGGTCACTGGTCGAGCAGCGGTTAGCGGCCGCCGGCCACCACCAACCAATCCGCAGTATCTACACCTGGCGCGGTGCTGTCTACGACCGCACCGAGGCCCGAATCGCGTTGCACACCCGGAAGATCCTCGTGCCGGCGATCATCGAGGAGACCAACCGACATCACCCTTACGAGGTGCCGTGCGTGGTCGCGCTCCCGTTCATCGCCGCCGACCCTGCATACGCCGACTGGATCCGCGAGTCCGACCGACGATACGGCATGAGCCACCGCAGCCGTGTCTGTCACTTCGTGATCGACGTTGACGACTTGGACCAGGCCGTCACCTTCTGGAGGAGTGCGCTCGGCGGCACCGAGGAACCCATCGGACCCGACAGCCGACACGTCTACCGCCAGCTCCGCCTGCCCGACTCCGAAATCCGCATCCTGCTGCAGCACACCACCGACCCGAAGGCCGGCAAGGAACGCATGCACCTCGACCTGGAGACCGACGACGTCGAGGCCGAAGTCCGCCGCCTGGAGCAGCTCGGCGCAACCCGGCACGACCACCAGCAAACTCGCGGCTTTGACTTCTGGGTCATGCGCGACCCCTGGCACAACGAGTTCTGCGTGCTGCAGACAACCTTTCCCGACTTGCTCAACCATCGCCCACCGTGGCCCGTCGCGGACTGAACCGACCCCGGCACTGTCGATAACGGCTCTAATCAGTCAAGGCCCGGCCTGCGGCCGGGCGGCGGCGCGTGTCCTCAGTGCCCTCCGGGCCGCGCCGCCGCGTCGACTGTCTTGACTACTCGCCGGAATCGACAGTTACCGCGCCCGCGATCTTGGCCGCGATCTCTTGCACCGAGTCGAGACTGGTCGTAAATCCACCATTGCGCGAAGGCGCTCCGCCGCTCGGCGATCTGGCAGCCGGAGACCCGGCGCGACCCGTTGCCGTACCGCGCGCACCTCGCCAAGGATCTGGATGTGGAACTCCTTCAGCCAGTAGTACGCGGCACCGCAGACCAGAGCATCGAGCAGCTCACCACCTGATATGGCGGCCAGTACGCCACCAGTCTGTACGGCTGAGATGGCGGCCCGACTTCAGCCCGGGACGGTCGATCAGGAAGGCCTCCAGTGGGAATGCCGCGATGACGATCAGCGCCGCGAGGGCGGCGCTGAGTTGCGCGATCACGTTCATGGCTGCCGGCCAGGGGCGGCTTCGATGAGCGAGATGGTCGAGACCGTGGGAATGATGCGGGTCATCGTGAACCCGGACCGGTCGAGCAGGCGGTCGAACTGCCGGGCGGTACGTTCGCGGCCCCCGACGAAGATCATCATGTCGAGGTCGAGCGCTTTCGCGAAGTGCGGAGTATTGCCCGGCGGCACCACACTCTCCAGCAGGAGCAGGGTGGCGGCGGTCGGGAGATGGCGGCGGAGGGTGGACAAGGCGGCCACGGCCTGGTGGTCGTCGTAGTCGTGGATCACGCGCCGCATCACGTAGAGATCGCCGTCGTCCGGGGCGATGTCGAAGAGCGACCCGGCCTCGATCCGACAACGAGCGAGGACACCGGCCTGTCTCAGGTGCTCCTCGGCCCGGTCGACGAGCCCGGGGCGTTCGAGCAGAACCCCCTTCGCGGTGGGCGAGGCGTCCAGCATCCGCGCCAGCAGCTCGCCGTGTCCACCGCCGATGTCGACGATCGTGGAGAACCTGGAGAAGTCGTACACCGCGTCGACCGTCGGCCAGTCGAGAGCGGACAACCGGGTCATGGCGTCGTTGAAGGTGGCGGCGAACTCCGGGTCGTCGTCGAGGTAGTCCCACATGGGCTTACCGAACTGCATCTCCGCCCCAGGCGTGCCAGACTCGACCGTGTCGGTGAGCCGCCCCCAGGGCCCCTGGTACCGGGAATCGCCGAGCATCAAGATGACGGGCCGCATGGAGTCGGGTGTCCCGGATCGGAGCACGTCCGCCAACGGGGTCAGCCCGAAGCGTCCATCCGAGCCTTCCGAGAAGACGCCGAACATCGCACACGCCCGCAGTAGCCGATGAGTGGCGTCGGGGTCCGATCCAACCTCGGCGGCGATGTCGCTCGGGGACAGCGGCCCGTCGGCCAGGACGTCGGCGAGGCCGAGTCTGGCCGCGGCGTAGATGGTCTGCGTCGCCATGAATCCCGAGGCGAGTTCCAGCAGCCCGACCGGGGGCGGGACCATCCGCCCTACCAGCCTCTGCAGTCTGGTTCGCACGGCCGTGGCGGCCTGGACGACACGAGCGGGCGGAACTCTGGTCATGGCACACTCCGAAGTAATGTCAGCCTTACTGACTACCTTATTTTGGTCAGCATCACTGACGACTGTCAAGGGGGTTTGGCATGGACCTCGCAACACTCATGTTCATCGCCTACCGCGCGATGGACGAGCAGGTCGTCCGCGCAGTACGGGCTGCCGGATACGAGGTGACCGTCGCGCAGGCCCGACTCGCCCAGCGGATCGCCCCGGACGGCTCGCGGTTGACCGACCTTGCCGAACAGGCCCAGGTCACCAAGCAAACAGCCAGCCTGCTGATCGCGGCCCTCGAACGCGAAGGCCTGGTCGAGCGAGTGCCCGATCCCGCCGACGGGCGTGCCCGGCTCATCCGGCTCGCACCGAAGGGCCTGGCCGCCTCGAGCGAGCCCAGCAGACGGTCATCCGCGTCGAACAGGCCTGGAAGCAGCACCTCGGACCAGAACTCGCCGAGTCACTGACCGAAGCGCTGACCAGACTCCGCGAGATCACCGACCCCTACCGATGACGCCGGGGAGATGGAACGCCCAACGACTCACCCGAACTGATCAGACAGAAATCACCCCTGGTCTCAGTTGCGGTCTCATTCCCCTCCGCCCTCCGCCGTTCGCCGTCATTCGGCCACGGAGTAAGTGAGCGTGACGGACGCTGGGAACCGCTGGGTGACGTGCATGCGATGACCTGCTAAGCGGGGCGCTGCTGTCCTGCCGGGATTCGTGCTAGCCCGTCAGCGTCTCGCTGGTCACCTCGATGCTGTGCTGCTCGGCCCAAGTGATCACCTGTCCGCTCCAGAAGTGGCTCCAGTACCGCGAGCGCAGCCTGCCGTCGCGGCCGAGCTGGCCGAGCTCGGGGATGCCGAACGCTTGACCGATCTCGTCGACCAGGCTGGCAGCGGCGCCGGCCAGCGTCGGGCCGGCGTCGGCAAGAGCGTCGAGCGGGACGACCGATTCGGCGGTGACACTGTCCGGCATAGGGACGCGGCTCCGGGTGCGCACCAGCCCATGGTCGCGGTTGTGCCCGATCTCGACGAGGGCATTGGTGGCCGGCAGCAGCGTGGCGCGCAGGATCGCATTGCCTCCGGCGGCGGCCCGGTCTCGGGCATGCCGCGCGAGCGACACCAGCCCGGACACCGCGGCGATCGTGATCGCCTCGTCGTTGACGACGTACGGCCGGTGGCGTGGCGTCACCACGGTGTCGAGATCCTCCTGCCGACCTCCGTTGAAGGGGTCCGGTGGTGTCATGTCGCGCAGCTGTAGGCCGAATGCGCCGGCCCCGTCGCCGTGCAGCTCCAGCGAGGTGTATCTGGCAAGAGGCGAGTCGTTTCCGGTGCCATCGGCCAGCAGCCGGCGCCGGCCAACGCTGGTGCGCTGATAGGACACGCCCACCGGCACGATCGCCGGTTGCGTACCCATCGTGGTCTCCTGGAACTCGCGGAAGGCGGCTGTGGTGATGACAAGGTCGCCAGGCAGGTCCGGCGTCAGGCTCACTAGGAGCCAGGCGTGCTGGGCATGGTCGAGTCGGGCGACAGCCTCTCGTTCGACGTCGAGGACGCGTTGAGCTTGGGCGGCCACGCCCGCCGATCGTTCGCGGTAGGCGGCGGCGACCTCGGGTTCGGACAGGTAGCGGATCGTCGCGCCGTTGCGGCGCGGGTACCGCAGGCCGTCGTTGACCAGCACGGCATGGGGCGCGTTCGCGCTGCGTGGGACCGCGACCAGTAGGAAGCCGCGGGCCAGGTCGCCCGAGTCCGTGACGCTGACGATGTCGAACATCGGGAGCGGCGCGACGAGGGCTGCGACGATCTGCCGTATGCGGGAAGCCTCGGCATCCGACACGTCCACCCCTGCTGCTGCGGTGGCCCGAGCCTGGTCGTCCTCCTCGATGCCGATGACGATCACTCCGCCGGCGGTGTTGGCGAGCGCTGCGACATCGACCGCAAGCGCGCGGCGGTCGGAATCGGCGCGTCCGTACGAGCTCCCGCTTGAAGTCGAGGTCAAACGCCTCCTGAGCGCCGGCCGTGACCAGTCCGCGGACGTGATCAGGGGTGAGGGTGTCCAGTGCCGCACCGAAGAGGGCCTCGAGGCGGCGAGATCGAAGGGCTACCACGATGGATCATCATGCCCGGCATCGACGGGTTCACCGTGCGCCGGACCTACTCCGGACGCCCGACCGGTCGCGGTCTCGGTGGGCTTCTGCCCGTGCGGCGCGACCGGCCCTAGTCCGGACCGGGCCGTGGATGCGCCACTTGCTCCGGTCATCAGTTCGCGTTCCGGACGAGATCCGTTGAGACAGTGCCAAGACGCCCAGCAGGCCAGTGACATCCGTCCTGAGTGACCAACTGCGTGACTACGGGGTCGACGATCAGCGGCTATGGGTGGACGCCGCTGGACGTCTCATGCGTCCAGGTTCATGCGACAACGCGGGGGCGATCGTCGTTTGCAAGCAGGGGGTTAGGGGTTCGAGTCCCCTTGGCTCCACCCCTTGGCTCCACCAATGAAACACCTATTCACGGCTTCTTCTTTCGCTACGCATCTGAACCGCGACAGCAACCGCTGCGGTGTGTGAAGGACTAGTGGGGGAAGCTACTCGGACCGAAGCTTGGCCACGTCGACATCGCGAGACGCGGACGGACGATCGTGTACCAGTTAGGCAGCACGGTGTTGCTGCACCTCGCGGTCGTACACACGACCTCTGATCCGTAGACCCATCTGGACAATCCGGCATGGTCCGCCAACGTCCTTGCCAGGCGCAGATTCGTCCGTACCGGGCTGGGCCGGCGATCCCGAGTAGCTGTCACCCGTCAATGGCTGTCAATGACGGCCGGTCGTCGACGCGTTGAGTCTCCCTTTTCCTTCGCCGGCCAGTGAGCGGAGCGTTGTTGCGGGAGCGCCGAGCCCAAACAGTGAGTCGACAGGCCCTACAACGGCGGCGAGTGATGCACCGAACGCATGCGAGTCTGCGACGACCGAGCCAGCGGAGCCGACCGATGCGAAAACAACCGATGCGCCGAGAACCGAGAAGACAACCTGCAAGATGCTGATTCCAGAGGTCAGAGGGATTTCGAAGGAGTCCGAGAACGACATCAAGGTCCTTCAGGTCTACCGGCCAAAGTCCACGAAGGACCAGCAGGACGCCTACGCACCGGGGAAGTTGAAGGTTCCAGACGGAAGGACGCAGGTGACCGCTCTTTCTGCTGGGGCGTCGCTGCCTTCAGCGACACCACCACCGGCCAGCTTGAGTTTTCTATGGCGTATGACCTCAACGGGGACGGCTACGTGGCGTTCAAGTCGATCGGCGACTCCGAGTAGCTGGAGTCCGTCAGTGGTCGGCGAGTCGTCAAGCAGGGGCCCGCGGTCTTGGGCGCTTCACCGACACCGACACCGAGCTCTTTGCTCTTCTGGCACCGCGCCGTTAAGGGCTCTTTGAGCCGGATTGATCGGGCACCAAGGTGTCGGCGGCGCGTGACTACGCGCGGGCGGCCTACGGCACTGTCGTACGGGGGTGGCTCGCGTGTCCTCGGGTCAGGCGTGGACAGCTCGCTGCCCGATCGCGCCACGGAGGCCGACGCAGCCGACGCACCCGACGCAATCCACACAATCGACACAGGCAATGCAGCCCACGCACCGCGTGCAATTCACACAGGCCACCGTGCCCACGCACCTCTCAAGACCCACGCCGAGAATGGTCAGCGCGCTGGCCAGGATTCCGAGGCTTCCACCGGTTGCGGCGCTTCCGGCCACCGCGACACTGCCGGCTGTGGCCGCGCTACCGGCAACAGCAACGCTGCCGGCCGTCGCAACACTCCCGGCCACCGCAACGCTTCCAGCGGTGACCGCACTACGGACGACGCCGACGCTGCCGACCGTGGCCACGCTTCCGGCCACCGCGACACTGCCGGTCGTGGTCACGCTGCCAGCAACAGCGACACTCTCGGCGGTCGCGACGCTGCTGGCCGATGCAATCGAGTCGGGCAAAGAGGGCGCGCGGCGCGCGTTTGGCTCGCGCTGAGCGCGGGCCCTTCTTTCGGTCATGAGTGACATGCTGCCCGAGCTTGTTCCCGCGGGTCTAGGCCTTGTCGTCAGCGGGCGTTGAGCGGCGCCGAGCGGCATCATCATCTTGACAAAGCAAAATCCAACTCGTCTGGGTTCAGCCCTCAGGTCGAGTGCAACACCACCGTGCTTCCCTCGCTCGAAGCGCTGAACTGATCTCGCAGACCGGCCCCATTGAGGGCACCTCGACCGTCGCTCGCCGGGCAGCCGATCCGCAGCACCAGCGAGTGCAAGCGGGACCGCTTGTGGCGCGCGTGAATGCCGGCTCGCTACTCGCCGGACAACTCGGTCTGGCGTGTGATTGCGGGTCAGATGCTGTTGCCGACAACCGTGGCGAACCTGACCCGAGGCGTGATCCAGAGCGTGTGTGTCGGCGCGCCAGCCGACTCGCCACGCCAGTGACGAGTCGACGACAGCGCGATGAATATGGTCGAGTTCATCTGCTACGCGGTCGCACTGCTCGAGGAGTGCACCGACCTCCAGTAGGGACTCGGCATCTACCACTGAACGGAATCGAGCGCTGGCCACGGCGGACCCGCCCGCAGCACATCGAGGAACGCCACTCCTGATCGCCGGCCGCTCGGGTGTTGGTCGCCGACACGCCAGCGGTGCATCGCGACGGTCGCCAGTACGAGACCTCGGCACTTGTTCACCAGATCTTTGTCAGCTTTCGGGTAGCGGTCGCTGACCGCTTTGGGCACCCAGGCAAGGTCGTACTCGACAGGCCCTTGGGTGGTGTTCTCGAAGTCGATGAAGAGCGGCCCGTTGTCCGTGTCTAGCAAGTTCCACGGGTGCGGCTCGCCGTGCAGCAGCTGCTCGGGGGCGCGCCGGTCGACGATCGATCGCCCGCAGATCACGCAGCGTGTTGGCGAGCAGTGCCCGGTCCGTCTCCGTCAGGTCAGGGGTGACGTCACGGCTCGCAACGTCTTGTTGCGTCTCCGCAACGCGATCCATGAAATGCGGCATCCCGACGTCGATGTTCCGCAGCCCGACATGAAGACGCCCAAGCGCGTGCGCGTATTCAGCCGGCGGAAGCACTCGACGAACCGGTTCGAAGTAGGTCCACATGGCGATCTCGAAGCCGTCACGCACGAAGACGCGTGGCTCGACTCGGGCGTCGAGCGCGGCGACCGGGCTGTCCGTCTGCGCCAGCCGCTTCACGAGCTCGACTTCTCGCTCTGCGCTCCCAGCGTGATGAGTCACGGGCGCGACCCGGGCGACGATGTCGCATGGCGTCAAGCGGACGATGAGCCGGTTGGAGTCGTTGAGCACGACAGCGTCATCGACTGCCAAGTCGAGGGCTGAGGCGGTCGACCTCGCGGCAGCCACCGCACGCCGCGCCTGCGCTGCTTGCATCAGCTACATCCACCACCAGCGCGAAGAACTGCACCGGCCCACCGCCGGCGCACCTCGCCCTAAACCCTTCGGTCGAATCACCGAGGAGCTCTTCTGGCACAAGGCCGACGATGCCGGGTGATCGAACCGCAGGATGTCGGCTAGTGCGTGCGTCTCGTAAGACGGTGATTGAGCGGCATCCATCGAGACACCGAGAAGACACGGTCGGCGTCCCGCATGCGGCTCGATCTGCGGGATGGCCTGCATCTCGCCCGACGACCGACTTAGGCGACGACCTTTGGGTCGACGCATGGCCGTTCGCCCACCTAGCCGGAGTGCCGCCACGGCCGCCGGTTGCCAGAGCATCCGGATCGCACCGGGCGAGTGGCTAGGGCGTGATCCCCGCTACAGGGCGGCCGTCTTCGAGATAGCGCACCTGGTTGGACTCACCGGCGGCGCGGACTCGACGTCGGACCGGCCCGCTGAGCAGAGGCAGTGCGCTCTCGAGCGGCAAAACCCGGCTCTCGGCGATCTCCAATGGCTGGATGACTACCGCGTCCAAGACGGCGTCGTCGAACACGCCGCAGTCGAAAAGGAAGCGCATACCGCCTGGACGGCCGGGCCTGGGGCGCAAGAAGTCCACGCAGACGAGCCGAGCGGCCGTGACGTCGAGGCCGCACTCCTCTTTGGTCTCGCGTCGACAGGCCTCCCAGGGGGACTCGCCAATCTCGACAACACCGCCGGGGACCGTCCAGCCGCCCTTGTACGTCGGCTTCAGGATGAGCAATCGGCCATTCCGGCCACGGACCAGAGCTCCGGCGGAGGCTGGGATGGTCGGGACGAAGACCTGCGGCTCGGGTCGTTGACCGGCGTCACCGTCGCGCATGGAGATCATGCTAGGCGCCTCTGCGGCGTTCAGCGGCTGGGTGGCCGCCCGGTGCGCAAACTCTGCCTCGGGCTGCCAACGCGCGCTCTCACAGACTGCCGGCCTTGCCGGTGACGTCGGGGCCGGGCCGCATGCTGAACAACAGGTCGGAGTACGCCTACCTCTTTCGATGGTCATGGCTGGCATCGCAGACTCCGAGGACCACGAGCGCCTCCTTCTTCTGCCGAACCCAGATTCGGCGGTGCATGCAATCCTACGAGCTGTAGATGAGCATTTAGAGCGCCTGTGCACTGTGCGACTCGAACCGACCCGGCCACGTCTTGTCGGTGGACGCGGCGATGGGCAACCACGCCATCCGTGGTTTACCGGCGGCGGCGCAAGGTCCACACCGATCCCGTGGAGGGCACCGCGAGCGTGACCCGTCGGGCGGGTGCGCGTCCCTCGGATCTGCCCGCAAGCGGGTGGGTGAGCGCCATGTGATGCGTGGGGCCGTCGGTCGCGGTTGTCCGCCAGAATCCGCCAGAAGCCGGTCCGCTACCGGCGCTGTCCGGTAGTCACAATCGCGGTCGGAGGAGTCGTGTCGAGGGCCAGGATGGGTTCCTCCTGCCGGCTCGGCCAGCTACCAGGCGTAGTCCTCGGGTGCGGTCTTGCGGCCGGGAAAGAGCTCGTCCAGACGTTGCAGGTGCTCCTGGGTGAGATTGAGCTCGACCGCAGGCAGCGCGCTGTCGAGTTGGTCACGGGTCCGCGGTCCGATGATCGGCGCTGTGACGGCCGGACGGGTGAGCAGCCAACCGAGACCCAGCGTGCCGGGCTCCGTGCCGATCTCCTGGGCAAGCCGCTCGTAGCCCTCGATGGAGTCGCGGTGCTCGGCGAGGCTCGCCGCGGCTCGTCCCTCCAGGCGACGTACGCCGGTCTCCGTCTTCCTAATCACCCCACCCAGCAGCCCGCCCTGCAGCGGGGACCAGGGAATGATTCCGATTCCGTAGTGCTCGGCGGCGGGAGCGACCTCGAGCTCGACCTCACGGACCAACAGGTTGTACAAAGACTGCTCCGACACCAGTCCCATCAGGTTCCGACGAGCGGCGGCAGCCTGAGCGTCGGCGATGTGCCAGCCCGCGAAGTTGCTGCTTCCGGCGTACAGGATCTTGCCGGCCTGAATCGCTACCTCGGTCCCCTGCCAAATCTCCTCCCACGGAGTGTTTCGGTCGACGTGATGGAACTGGTAGAGATCTATGTAGTCGGTCTTCAGCCGACCCAGACTCGCATCCAGTGCGCGGCGGATGTTCAGCGCGGAGAGTTTGCCACCGTTGGGCCAGCTGTCCATCTCCCCGTAGAGCTTGGTGGCGATGACCGTTCGTTCCCGGCGTCCACCGCCGCTGGCGAACCAGTCGCCGATGATCGTTTCCGTCTCGCCGGGCTCGGTGCCATAGCGGTTGGCCGTGTCGAAGAAGTTGATGCCCGCCTCGTGGGCGGCGTCCATGATGGCGTGGGCGTCCGCCGCGGCGGTTCGCGGTCCGAAATTCATGGTGCCGAGGCATAGCCGCGAGACCTGAAGTCCGGTACGGCCGAGATAGGTGTACTTCACGACGACGAGCCTTTCATCACACGGGCACCTGTCACCACACGGGTGCCCGTGAACAGCCCGATTGCGGCACCAAACCCCTGTCCCCCCAGGGCCGACGGGTTGCGAACACAGCTCCTTATGTCGTTGCCTCTGGCACTGGGAGGCTGCTGGATGATGCTGACAGACCAACTCTCCAAAGGAAGGTAAGACGATGGGCTCGTTCATCGGATCGATCGTGCTTAGCAGCTCCGACACTGCCCGAGCCGCTGAGTTTTGGAACGGCGCCCTCGGCTACGTCGCTAAGCCCGGCCAGCCGGAGTTCTTGGCTCCGTCGACATGGACCCCACCGTCAACCACCGGTCACGACCACGGAGCCGCACACCTGCATCTCGATGAGACCGACCGAGTACACGTCGACCTCTGGGTGAACAACGGCGACACCGTGGAGTCGGAAGTCGAGCGTCTGCTGGCTCTCGGCGCCAAGCGCGTCGACTGGGAGTACTCCGACGGCTCCACGCACGTGGTCTTGGCCGATCCGGACGGCAACCTCTTCTGCGTCTGCGCATAGCAATCTCTTGGCGGCGACGTCGTGATACGTATCCGCAGCCCATGCTGCGACACCGGGTTTGCGAGCTGGCGGCCGTCCCGGGATCTGCTGCGACTGGCTCGCCTGCACCTAGCGACAGAGCGGACCGGTCTTACTCAACGGTCCTCCTACGGTTCATGTGAGCGTGAGCGCGAGCAGGTCCTCGAGTCCTTGGCGGACATCGTCGGGAGACAGGTCGGGTCGGTTGCTCGCAACGGCGGCGAGGATGTGAGCTGGGTCGGGCAGGAAGCTGATGATGTCGCTGACCGGCCAGAAACGGGCGGCGCGGGGGTCAGCGTCGAGGTGACCGCCCCGCCGGACGTAGGCCGCACGGAAGATCTCGACGTCCGCGGTCTTGTGCAGCATCGCGAAATCCGAGCAGATGTGGGCCACGTCGAGGTCGGGCGGCCCCCAGGATGTCTCTGCCCAGTCGATCAGCCCGGTGACGGTGTCGCCCTGCCACAGCACGTTTCCAAGGTGGAAGTCACGGTGCAGCAAGCCCTGTGGCGCCGACGGCGGACCGTCCACCCACACGCCGATCGCCTGCCGCCACAGGCCGGGCCACCGAGCCCACTCGGGAACCTCCGGCACGGTCGACCCTTTGAACGAGAAGGTAGGCGGCCGCTGATCCAAAGGGATGTGCTGCCGGTGCACCGCCACGGCGAGCTCGGCCAGGGCGTCGATCGCGGCCGGCCCCAGCCGCTCATGCCGTACCCGGCCTGGGCGCCAGGTCAGTAGGTTGGCGGGTCCACCCGCGGTCGCGCCGTCCGGATCACTGGCCACCAGCTGAGGCACCGGGAGGGTGGAATCGGCGAGCAGCCGGCAGGCGAGCGCTTCCCGCCGGACGTGCTCGCGGCCGGTCGCACCCCAGACCTGCGGGTCAGACCACCGGATGATCACCGGGTCGCCCACGGCCAGACGCAGGACCCATTTCGTGGCGGTGATGCCGCCCCCGATGGCCGCAATGTCCACAATCGGGTGCGGTGCGCGTGCCTCGGCCCAGCTCCGCGCACGGTTGGGAAGCGCTTGAAGCACCTTCGCGGCCACAATAGCTAGCAAATCACGGCAGGCGGTGCCAGCAGTCTCGATCAGCCCTCCTGCCGCGATACAGCCCGTGCTCAGTGAAGGGTCCGCTATCGGCGACGCCTCAGCCGGTGGTCGGTGCGGGCATGTGGGCAGATGAAATCGGTGTAGTTCGGGAGTAGTGGAATCGAGCAGGTGGCCATCCAGTGAGCCCGGCTTGAACCGACCAGGGCGACGGCGACGCGGTATCCAAGTCGGACTGCTTTGGGTCGTGTCGACTTGGAGGCCGCCGAGGTAGGTCGGGAGTAGTGATTCATCGAGCGTGGCCAGGGCGAGATGGGCGATGTCGAAGCCGACCGGCGGCAGCTGGCGGCTGGAGCCCTCCGACGTATGCGATGTACACGACATCGCCGACGGTGCCGTATAGCCGCGGCGCCCGCACATCAGCCCCAGCGGGAAGGACGCCGCACACAAGCAGAATGGTGCGGTGACCAGCGGCGAGCACGCCATCTACGGATATGAGCTCGCTCCCGAACTGCGCACGGCGTTGGTTGCAGCGCTGACGGCCGAGGCGGTGGGCTGGGTCGAGCGAACGGTCGCGGCACGGGTCGTCAGCCAGCGTGCCTTGCTGGGCGGTACGTCGTCGGCGATGCACCTGCTTGAGACAGCAGCCGCTTCACCGCGGGATCGGTTGGTGCTGCGGCGCTATGTGCTCGACTGGGTACTGGAGGAACCGGAGATCCCGGGCAACGAGGCGCTGGCTCTTCGGCTTGTGGGGGACGGCGCGATCGGGGTCCCGGCGCCGCAGCTGCTGGGTAGTGATCCCGACGGTACTGAGCTCGGTGTTCCAATGACGTTGATGACGGCGCTGCCAGGCGAGCCATTGTGGCACCCGGCTGACCGCACCGGCTGGCTGCGGGCGATGGCTGAGCTCGCCGTCCAGATTCACTCGGCCCCGTTGTCCAGGGAGCTGTCCGACTGGTTCCCGTACGAGCCAGAGTCCCGTACCCCGCCGACGTGGAGCCGGCACCCGGAGGCTTGGTCGGCGGCGTACGAGCTGTGGGACGGGCCGACGCCGGCGAGCGAGCGGGTGTTTCTGCATCGGGACTTTCATCCCGGTAACTTCTTGTGGACCGGTGAGGCGATCACCGGGGTGGTCGACTGGGTGTCGAGTTGCGCGGGGCCGCCCGAGGAAGACATCGGGCACTGTCGGGCCAACCTGGCGATCCGACTTGGTCAAGATTGCGCTGACGAGTTCCTGGCCATCTGGCAGGACCTCACTGGGAAGCGGGAGTACCACCCGTACTGGGACCTGACGAACGTGGTCTCGTTCGACCACCAGCGGGTCGAGCCGCGGCTAGACGCGTTCGTGGCAGCCGCCGCAGCGCGGCTCTGACCAACTTCGCCGTTCGCGATCGAGATCTGTGAGGCTGGCGCGATGGGTCACCCCCAGACATTTCAGGGCGACCCGGGCATCGAGCTTGACGCCTCAGCGGGGAAGGCGAAGGCGTCGGACGTACGGTACGCCTGCATCCGGGCGCGCAGCCACGTCGAACCCCCTCCTCGTAAGACAGTTGCCTAGGACGCCTGCCGACTGACAAGCAGGTCGGCGAGCCTCTCGGCGAGATCGGTGGGAAAACACCACCTCAGACGTTCTCCTCAGCTCGTCAATAGACCACCAGCGTTGGGCGGTGAACAGACGTTGCTCAAGCTCGTTCCAGCCACCAGTCGCCAAGGCATCCGTCGTCACCTCGCACAGGTAGTAGTCCTCGGTCTGCTCAAGCCACTCACCGTCGAACTCGAACCTTGCTTCGCGCTGCAGGACCACCGGACCAAGGTCGTCAGGCAGCACCAGGCCGGCCTCTTCGAAAGCCTCGCGGCGCGCGGCGTCGGCCACCGAACTCTCCAGCTTCACAGCCGCCGCCGATCGTGAACCACCATTCACCTGCCTCAGCGCGGCCAGGGTCGCCGCCGCGGATCAGCAGGACGCGCCCGTTGTGGATGGGAAGCACCCGGCCTGTACGACGAATCACGGTGTTCACTCCGTCATTGTCGGTGGAGGGTCCCCCAGCGGCGAACGCACGATGCCCACCCGGACGGACACCGACATCGACCGACAAGCGATCTCGGCGCCAACTGCGGGGTGCAAGGTTGCGCGCGCTACGCCGCTGCCACCCTGCTGGTGTCGGCACACCGAGGCTCCGGCACAGCGACGGAGAGGGCCGCGAGGCCCACGCCAGCGAGCACAAGGCTTAGCCCGCTGAACACGGTGCGTACGGTGTTCCACCCCTGCCAGCGGCTGGAGTAGCTGGCCCAGACCTCGCGGGCATCCTCGACCGTCTCCGGCACGCGCACGGCGGCCAAGGTTTCATTCATCGGCACGTTGATCGTCAGGGTCAGGACGAGCCCGCCGACCAGATAGACGATTCCGGCGGCCAGGAAGAACCGAGCGGCGAGCCGATGCCGCGCCCGCCACGCGAGAGCACCTGCTCCGACGAGTAGGACCGGGGTGCCGAAGAACGCCGGGAAGAATACGGCGTTGCGCACCGAGGCGTTCATGGCCTGCATGGCGGCGATGGCGACCCTTGGGTCGGCGGCGTCCAAACCCCACATGGTCGAGCAAACCCATGAATAGAAGAAGCCGAAGATCGCTGCGGTTGACGTCACCGCGATATAGCCGGAGACGTGGGATATGTCGGTGAGTCGGCTCGGCATGTGGAGCTCCCCAATAACGTAGCCAGCATCCGTACTTGTCAGTACGATAAAGATAACCGTACCGATAGGTACAGTTACTGTCCAGAGAGAACGGAGACACCGTTGGGGCGACTGCCACGAGCCGAGCTGGACTCGCGCCGGGCCGAGGTTCGGCGCGCTGCGCAGGAGCTGCTGGAAGATCAGGGGTTCGAGCGGTTCACCATGCTGCGGGTCGCTGAGCGCTGCGGAGCCAGCAAGGAAACGCTCTACTCGTGGTTCGGCAACAAAGACGGCCTGATCGGTGAGCTGATCGCCGACTCCGGTCGGCAAACCGTCGAACGGCTCCAGGAAGCGCTCCAGGGCCACGACCAGCAGGTGCTGCAGACCTTCGCCCGCGCGCTGCTGCGGCTGCTGGTCAGCCCGTGGTCTGTCGCGGTGAACCGGGCGGCGATGACCTCACCGAACCTAGCCGGCCTGTTGCTGCAGCACGGCCGGCACGCGGTCGGCCCGCTCGTCGAAAGCTATCTGGCCCGCCTTGACAGCCAGGGTGTGTTGCACGTCGACGATCCCTCCACCGCCTTCACCGAGCTGTACGGTCTGGTCGTCCGCGACACCCAGATCCGGGTCCTGCTCGGCGAGTCGGCACCTGCCCCGGCCGCCCTCCAAGCCCAGGCCGACGCCGGTGTCGACCAGTTCTGGCGGGCTCACACAGGCCCAGAGACCTGATGCGTGCAGACGTCTTCGTCGATGGTCCGCCTGCGAACGCTCCCCCTCGCGCAGATCCGACTGGCTTGCGGCACGACTCGGGTCTCGCCTTGCCGACGGGTCCGCTCAGCGCAGGCTGCTCAGGCGGCGAACCTCCTCGCCCACGACCTCGACCGACACACCCTGGACCACCTCTTCGATGATGGCTCGCAGCATCTGCTGGGGGATGTCGGGAGCCAGGTCCACGGCAACGTTGACCGGGAAGCCGGCCATGACCGCTTTCACCTTGGACTTGTCGGCGTACAGCCGCTGCACGTGCTCGGTGTTGAGAGCGTCTCCGTTGTGGGTGACCAGCCAGGGCATGCGGCGCGCCTCCTTGGGGATAAGTGAGCTATCGAGTCTGGTCTGGCGCATGGTGGCAGGGCGTCGACCAGGCCCCAGGCCACCCAGATTGTCCTTCGACAACACGTCCAGCGGCGTTGCCCATGTTGCCGCGGTAAACGCCCTCGTTGTCAATAGACGGTCCCTTGCGGTGACGGCTGGCACCTGGGACGTTCCCGCGGGAACGTCCTGCAGAGCCACGGCTTGCGAACCTTCTGGGCGCCCAGCATTCAGGATCACCAAACGCGCGCCAGTCGTCAGCACTTCGTTCAGCAGGTCCTACGTGATTCCGCAGTCACGCAGATTGTCGTAAATCGAACGCCCGCAGCGTCATCAGCTGGGCGGCTGCCATCACCACCGCAACCCCCACGTAGAACGCGACCACCTCGTCGAACGGGAAAAGCACAAAGGGCGACGCGTTGGCGCCGACCGGGATCCAGGTCGCCCACCAGGACCAGCGTTCCCGACGCCGGTACGGGATCAACAGCACGACGAGACTGAGCACACCGAAGGCTAGGAAGATGAGGAATAGAGCCCGCTCGTCATCCGAGGTGGCGAACGTCGCCAAGCCAAGCGCGTGGTTCGCGACCAGCAAAGCCGTGAGCACGACAAGCACCCACCAGCCGACGCGGAAGAGAACTCCCGGCGCCCGCCTGGACGGCTCTGCGTGGGGTGCCGCTAGCGTCGTGTCGGACTGGTCCATCGTCTGCTCCCCCGGATCGTTCCCCCGTGCTGATCACGCTAGACAGGGTCCAGCCGCCTGGCAACGTGGTTGAGCGCAGACTTTCCTGAGGGTGTCCCCGGTTCACAGGTGCGGCCAGCACCCGGACCGAAGCAGCGGGCGGCTGGTGCCGCGGTAGACCAAAACTGTCCGCAGAACGGTCGGCTCACGAACCACACCGTGGCTCGGCCGGCGGCGCCTGGTTGGACGCCTCACAACGCAGAATGGTCGATCCAGTGGATGATCAACGGCTCGTTGCCGCGCACCTCCACCGTGTCCAGAGGTGCCCGACGGTAGAGCACGAGGAGTAGATCGAAAGCTGCGCCGCGCAGGTCGACGTCTGCATTGCCTTGTCCATGTGTCCAATGCACACGATCGGGCCTCCGAGACACGAGCCAATGATGCCCGCTGTCCGTCGCGTGGAACTGCAGGATCTGCCCCGTTCCGCGCAGCTCAGCCAGGATGGGGTCGGGATGGTCCACGGCGGAAAGTGTGCTGACCGCGGCCAGCAGGTCCGATATGCCGTCAACGGCGGTTGGCGGGGCGAGTGCGGGCTGAACGCCGATGGTGAACTCGGCGTCCACTCTGTGAATGATCGTGTCGTGGGTGATCCTGCGGAGCCAGAAGCCGACCGTTCGGTCCTCGGCCCAGCTCCACACCGCCGTCTCGCTGCCGGCATCGCGGATGCTGTCCGACAACATCTCGGCGCCTGAGCGAAGCCACAACGCCCGTAGCGCTGCGGTCCCCGGATAGTCCAAACGGACCGTCGACATGTCGACGGGCTCCTGGGCCTTCGTCGCAACGATGCGCTGGACCCAGCGATGCCCTCCCCCGACATGACGGGCCAACTCGCTCAGGGTCCACTCCGGACACGTCGCTACCTGCAGACCAGGATCGGCGTCCGCGACGATTCCAGACAGCCGCAGGGTGGCGTCCCACAGTTCCATCTGTCGTTCCGGATCACCCAGGCCGGCAACCGCTGACACCCCAAAGACCCTAATTGGATGGTGCGGTAGATCGTCGATCGGCTGACTCTGAACAGTTCGGCGATCTCGGCTGCCTGCCACGCAGACGCCCTTTCGCCTTCGCCACCTTCATCCCCTCGCGGGTGCGCATGCTGATCAAATCCGCCTCGAACCCCGCCACCATCGCCAACACACGTTGAACAGCAACCGACCCACCGGGTCCGTCGGGTCATGGATCGAACCGCCCAGGCTCAACCGGACGCGGCGCCGGATCAGCTCGTCGAGAATGTCGCGGGCATCCGGCAGCGATCGGGGTGTGTAGACGGCGAATTGAGCATTCATCGAAGAGCCTGGTGAGGTCCTCGGGTGACGAGACAGCCGTTCGGGGTTGTCATCGCTCAGGCAGCTCCGCGTGCAGGCCGGATCCCATTGCGCTAGCCGTCGCGACCGGGGGCGGCGCGCAGGTTGTCGCGGACTCAGGGACCGGCGCGTTACGGAGGCGGCGGTGTCGCGACGACACTCGTCTGGACGGTCGAACAGTCGTTGGCCGGGTTCGCGTCGACGGGCATCGTGATGCACGCCGTGTTCGTCACCGTGGTCGGCGTCGCGACGTTGGCGGCCAGGGTGAGCGTGAACGCGACCTCATCGGGCAGCAGGTTCTCCGAGTAGCGGCAGGACACGGTCTGCCGACCAGGAGTCGGAGCCGGCAAGATCACCTCGCAATCCCATAAGTCGTCGGGACTCGCGACGCTCTGGTAGGTGATCCCGGCGGGCAGCGTGTCGGTCACCACAACGTTTCCGGTTCGGAGTGCGCCGCGGTTGATGATCGTGTACACGGCCTGGTTGACGGTGCTGGGCGATTCGAACCGATCGGCATCCAGCACCAGTTCCAGATCGATCGCAGACGAGGCGTCGCCTTCGTCCTCGCACCGGGCGACCTCCGCGCGGCAGTTGTCGTCCCCGCGGCCGCCGATCGCGACGTCTCGGCCACCGCCGCCCAGGAGCAGGTCCACTCCGCGGTTGCCGAGGAGCACGTCTCGGCCCTTGCCGCCGCACACCACGTCGTCGCCGTCGAGCCCGAACACGACGTCCCGACCACCCAGCGCGGCGATCACGTCATCACCGTCAGTCCCACGCAGCACGTCAGCCCTATGGGTGCCCACGATCGTGGCGACCTCGCCATTGCAGCGAACTGGTGCGCCCGCATGTGCAGGTGTGGCAACGCCGGCTGCGAGAACCATGGCCGCGACACCAGTGAACACGGCCAACCTCAGATGACGATCCACGGCCCAACTGTAAGTCCCAACTACGTCGGACGGTGAGCGCCGAGCCTGCATTGTGAAATCACACTGTTTCATGATCACCTGCGACGAACTGGTGATCGAAGCGAAGCAGACGCTCGGTCGCTGGCCGCCGGGCGGTACCCGACCGACGCCACTGGCGAGCAGGCGATGGGCCGCACCATGGCCAACCTCGAGCGCACTATCTCCACAGCCGCCATGGCCCTGAATGACCTCGAGTGGCCTGCTGCTCCGCTGAACCGTCCGCTTCCGACACCGCTCCCCGTTTCGTAGGACCGACGTCATACGGAGACCGCACGTGCCCCGCGTACAACTGGTTCGTCAAAGCGTCGGGAAGACGGGCGTGCTGCTGAGGTGAACGCGTCCGGCACACCTAGTTCGGCGGCCAACGGCGGGGTGAAGTGCGCAGTCATCGACGGGTAGGCGTCCTAACAGCTGAACGGCGCCAGGATGAAATCACTGAGACCACTTTGAGCTGTGTTTCGACTCCGCCGACCACGATCGCCGGACGATCTCGCCCTAAACCGCTTTTGCACGCTCACCTTGCAGTCGGCTCCACCACTGATGTTGACCACCGCGATCACCCCAGAGGACGATGAAAGGCGGTGGCCGACGCTGACTACGCCGGACGATCTTCACGATGGAGCACCTGATGACACGTTCGCCACAGGAAGTGTTCGCTGACCACCTCGCCGCATTGGCGCTGCGCGACGTAACCGCGATCGGCAAGGACTATGCCGAAGATGCTCAGCTCCTGACGTCGCAGGGCGCTGTGGAGGGACGTAAGGGTGTCGAACAGTTCTTTCGACAAGCACTCGAGATGCTGCCCGACGTCGAGTTCCAGATCGGACCCAAAGTCTTCGGCGGCGACGCGTTGCTCGTCTGGTGGACCGCGACCGCGACGGCCGGTCACGTCAACGATGGGGTCGACACACTGCGGTTCTCCGACGGCTTGATCCGGCTCCAGGCCAGCTCGTTCACAATCGAGCCGAACAGCGCAGCCAATTCCTGACAGTTCCGCCCTGCGAACGCCCGGGCTGGCGTGGTTGGTGATCACCCGAGCGGCCATATTCCTGATCTGGTCGGCAGTGAGGCCAAATTCGTACTACTCCCATTGCCGACTGACTCGCTGTCGTCCACGAGTTCCCCACCGGCGGCCTCGGCTTGCTCGGAGAAGGCCGCCACCAAGTCATCGGCGCCCATCCGCATGGCTTCATTGACTGGAACCCAGAGCGACAGTCGATTGACGGTCCTGCTGCGGACACAGCCAGGCAGAGATGTTCCCGCGGGAACGTGCCGCAGACCGGACGGCTGGTGACCACGCGTGCAACGGTGTTTCTGCGAGCTCAGTGGGCCAGGCGTGTCGATGTTGGAGGGGTCGGCTCTGGTTTCGACACGAGGATGTCTAGCTCGGGATGGCGGTGTATTCCTCGTCGGTGACGTGGTCGCCCCAGTGGGCGGCGACGTGGTCGTCGTCAACTTCGTTCAGAGCGACGTGGACCATCAGCCGGGTCGGCGTGGCGCCATGCCAATGCTCTTCGTCTGGCTCGATGTAGATCCGGTCACCTGGACAGATCATCTCGACGGGACCGCTCCGGCGCTGGATCAGGCCGATCCCCTCAATGACGAACAGACTCTGTCCGAGCGGATGTCGGTGCCAGGCGGTCCTCGCGCCCGGCATGAAGTGCACCAAGTTGGCCTGGGCACGTGACGGTGCGGAGGCGGCGGCGACAGCGTCGATGTAGACGTCGCCGGTGAACCATTCCGCCGGGCCCTTGGTGGTGGATGTCGATACGTCACTGGAACTGCGGGTGATCTTCATGGATGCACTCCCTTCGTAGTATCAGCGGTCAGGTTCCCACCGGCCGCCCGTCGGGTAGGCGGGCTGCCTGCCACCGACGCTCCTGCTGGAACGGCTACCAGCTCCGAATTGCGGTCCGCCATCGGTCATCGCCTACGCACTCGCTATCACGCCCGTGGTGCGGCCAGTGTCGTCAACTGCGTAGCGACCTTTGGAAAGATCGAGGAGGATCAGAGCGTTGCCGAATGGGTCGGCGACGACCGCCAGCCAACCGACTGCGATCCTATGAGGCTGCACCACGACGGTGCCACCCGCAGCCACAATGTCGTCCACCGCATCGGAAACCGAGGTGACCAGCCAGTTCGGGGCGTACGGCACCTTCAAGCCGAGCACGATCTCAGTCTCGCTATCCGGTAGCCGTAGACCGGCCTGGCCGACTTCGTCGTTGCGCCAGATCAAATCGTGGCCGAGACGGTCTCGATAGAACGCCAAACCTTGATCCAGGTCCGGAACGGGCACGGTCACAGCGTCAACCGTCCGAAGAACGGGGCTCGGGCTCATCTTCACGGTCGCCATGCAACACCCTCGCGGCCACTTTCGCTGAACGGTCGGCTTCGGGAATCGGCCCATGCCGAGGAGCCGGCACTGCCCGAAGGCGCGGCACCAGGAGAGATATCGGGGACGCGAGCGCACAAGATCAAGGGATGCCGCCTTGCGAGAGCGAGGGTGGCGGGCATGCTTCACGGGCAGTGTCCCGTCCCGTGCTCTTCTGTTGGCCGTGGGGACCGCGAACTCGTGTGAACTGCAGCAGTTCCGGTCCCCGGCGAGTGCTCCCTGACCGGCTGCGGTCCCAACGACTGCCAGGAGGGTTCAGTCCAAGACGGCGCGTAAACGAGCGGCGAATGCGTCCGGCTCACCGTGTTGACCGAATTCGTCGCCGAGGAATCCTGTGTGGTGGCTAGGAAAGTCGGTGACCGGCAGCCCCAGTGTCTCGGCAACCGCCCGGCCACCCCGAGCGGCCATCGTGTCACCCGATTCCACACCAACGGCGACCACCACTCGATCGCCCAACCGGCCGAGCCGGTCCGGATCGACAGCGAACAAGTTACAGGCTGGACCGTTGCGGAACAGCGGGTTGGTGCGGGATCCGTCGTCAGCAGCGGACATCCCCAACGTGGCCGGGTCGGTGGCCGGCTGGTCGAGGTAGTCGGCGGGCAGCGGACCGTCATGCATCACCAACGCGATGAACTTGGCCATCGCCACACCCTCACCCGCTGCTTGGTAGGTGTCCGACAGGTCCTGGCAGGCGGCCAACACCACGTCCTGGTCGGGCAACCCGATCGCGGTAGGTGGTTCGTGGGCGACGACGCGGCGGACATCACCGGGAAAAGCAGTTGCGAGCGCCAACGCGTTCACGGCGCCGCCACTGGTTCCCATCAGATCCACGGGGCCCACCCCCAATGCCGTGATCACTCGATGCAAGTCCTCGGCGTGCTGTTCTGGACTCAGCGGCGAGGTGCCGGTCGGGTTACGTCCTGCTCCCCGCGGGTCGAAGGTCACCACGGGTCGGTCGGTGAACCGGGCCGCGAGAGTACCGAATCCGTTGGCGTCCATCGGGGAGCCGAACATGATCAACACCGGACGTTCAGGGGTGGCGTCCGCGAGTTCACCGCGGATGTCGTAGGTGATGAGATCAACGCCTTCGCCGACGGTTCGCGTCTGCAACCGAAGCTCGTTTCGGTCAGGGTCACTCTGGCTGGTTTCCATCATGCCGAACTGACCATCCTCATGGGCCAAACTCACCGGGTCCCGCCGACACCGACAACGGTCGCCGGCCCTTGTCGGTGCCTGTGATCTCAGCGATCATTGGGAGCTGTGCTGCGCTCATGGTTAGCCGGCTGCGTGGCCGCGGTCATGCTGTCGGCCGGTCTGTACGGCTGCGGCATGCCCGAATCGGCATCGACACCGGACCCGACGCCGGCGTTGCCCACCTCGGCGGGGAGGAGCGGCGACTTCGCCGGCGTAGTCGACATCGGTGGTGGCCGCGGACTGTACCTGGAGTGCCACGGCAGCGGAGCCCCGACGGTCATCTTCCAATCCGGCTTCAGCAACGCTGGCGACATCTGGTATCAAACCAACACCAAACCCCCGGCGGTGGCGGTGGCGGTTTCTGACTTCGCCCGCGTCTGTACCTATGACCGCCCCGGCTCCTACCTCACGTCGAAGCTGGTCGGCGACGAGGTCGTGCCGGCCGACTCGCCGGAGGACTTCGGCCGGGCCCGAGGCACGGCCGTCGCCGAACGGCCCTCGACCGCCGGAGCCGTGGTGGAGGACTTGCACGCGCTGCTGACCGCCGCGCGCGTACCGCCGCCGTACTTTCTGGTCGGGCACAGCCTCGGTGGGTTGTTCACCCAGCTGTACGCCCGAACCTTCCCCGACGAGGTGACCGGCGTCGTGCTGGTCGACTCGTCGAACCGGTACAACATCGCCGCCCTGCCGCCGAGCCTGGCTGCGGCGGGCCGGCAGGGCCTGGCGGGCGGCCCCAGCGTCATCTCCGGATACGTCAACGAGGGCTACGACTTCGACCGAAGTCTGGACCAGCTCAGCCGCGCGAGACCGTTTCCGTCGGTCCCGGTCGTGGTGTTGTCCGCCGGTCAAAGCTGGCCGCAGCCCGACCCTCTCCCCCCGGGTGTGACGGCCAAGGACTGGGCCGCCTACACCCCCGCCTGGCAACGCGGCCAGCGAGAGCTGGCCGCCAGCATTCCCGGCGCAAAGCACACCACCGTCGACTGCACCCACTACATCAACACCATCCGGCCAGATGCCGTCATTGACGCCATTCAACAGATTCGGCGCTGAGCTCGCACATCGGCATCGACATCGACTCCCGCACCTTCACGACAGGTCAATCACACCGACTGCCTGCTGCGGTTCGGTGACTCCCTCGGCCGTCAAGCCTCCTGACCCGGCAGCGGCAAGGTCATGGATCAGATCCGGCAGCTTCTGCCCATGATCCGTCGGCCGAAGACACTAATCGATGTCTTGCCGGCAGGTACGAGCCGAAGGCCAAACGGGTCACCGTGGCCGACGGCAAACGAGTCATCAGACCCGTCGCTGCGCGGCTGCCGAGCGCGGCGGCTTACGATGCCGCCGTGGAGATCGACGGACCGCCGCTCGCCGAGTCGGCGGGGCCACTCGACCATCTATTGCGGCCCGGCCTTGCCGCTCACCCGGATGCGGTCGCGGTCGAATCCGCCTACCGGCGCCTGACCTGGGCCGAGTTGGAGGAGGAGAGCGCCCGCCTCGCCGCCGGCTACCTCTCCCTCGGGCTGGAGCGAGGTGACCGGCTGGCGTCCTTGATGCCGAATCGGGTCGCGCTGGTCGTGCATTACCTCGCCTGCTTCAGGGCCGGGTTGGTGGCGACGCCGCTGAATTACCGATACACCGCCGGCGAGATCGACCACGCCCTCTCGGTGTCGACCGCGGCGGCGCTGGTCGCCCACTCCGAGCGCGCCGCCGACATCGTGACCTCCGAGCTTGCCGGCTCGCTGCCTCGCGGCACCGTGGTGTTCCGCGACGCGCCCGATGAGGAGCTGCTGGGGGCGGCGCAGGGAGCGGCCGCACTGCACGCCGACGATGACACCGATGCCGGCTGGCACCACCACTTCGATGACCTGTTGGCCGCTGAGCCGCTCGCCGGTGGACCAGATTTCGACCCCCACAGCCCCGCCGCCATCTTCTTCACGTCCGGATCGACCGGGCCGGCGAAAGGAGTGACGCACACGCGCGAATCGCTGCGCTGGATGATCGCCAGCGCCGCCGCGGCGTTCGAGCTGGACTCGACGGACGTCTGTTTGCCGGGTTCCTCGATGTCCCATGTCGGCTCCTTTCTTTGGGCGCTCTCAGCCCTGTCGGTCGGGGGCCGAGTCGTCGTCGCCCGCAGCACCGACGCCCACGAGATCTTGCCGCTGCTGCGCGATCACCAACCGACAGTGATGGCCATGATCCCGGCGGCACTCTGGGCGCTGATCCACGACCACGATCTGCAACCTGGCGACTTCTCCTCCCTGCGGGTCGTCCGGGCCGGCTCCGACAAGGTTTCGACCGAGCTGCTCGCCGAGTTCGCCGCCGCCGCCGGCTTTCCCATCGTCGAGGGCTACGGGATGACCGAGGTCGGCCTGGCGACGCTGAATCCGGTGTCCGGGGAGATCCGCCAGGGCTCGATCGGCACTCCGACAGGCGGTTTCACGATTGCGTTGCGTGCCGAGCAGGGCGGCCCGATCGCCGTCGGGCAGGTCGGCCGCATCTTCATCAAGACCCGCAGCCGGATGGCCGGCTACTGGGAAGCACCGGAGGCGACCGCCGCGATCGTCTCCGAGGGTTGGCTCGACTCCGGCGACCTCGCCCACGCCGACCAGGACGGCTACCTCTGGTTCTTCGGACGCAAGAAGCAGGTCATCGTTCACGACGGGTCGAACGTGAGCCCGCTCGAGGTCGAGGGGGCCCTGGTCGAGCATCCGGCCGTCGCCCTCGCCGGTGTTGTCGGCATCCACGACGAGGTCCACGGCGAGAACGTCCGCGCCTACGTCACGCTGCGTGAAGGGGCCCAGCAGCCGGCGGTCGCCGACCTCATCCGCTTCTGCCGTGAACGGGTCGGTTACAAGGCCCCGGAGGAGATCGTCTTTCTCGACGAGATGCTGCTGAACCCCACCGGGAAGATCGACCGCGTCGGTCTCAAGCAAATGGCCGAGGAGCACCTCAACCTCACGGGCGGGCCCAATTGACCGCCTGCCCAGGTGACCTGCGGTTCGGCCAAGACATCCCATATCTGTTCTCGGCAAGGGTCACTGACCACGTTTTCGCAGCACCGACGTCAGATTGGCTTGTGAAACACGGTCGACGCTCCGACTCCAGCTGTAGATGCTTGCCTCCGTGGCCATGGACAAGATCTACAGCGAAAGCTTCTGGAACCTGTTCGACGATCTCGACTCCAGCCTGAACCCTCCCGGGCCAGACCAGCTCTACGACATCGCCGATCCCTACCTTCACGCTGGGCAGCGCCTTCTCGATGTTGGCTGCCGGGACGCACGTCACCTGATCGAGCTGGTCCGTCGATACGACGCGACCGGCATCGGTCTGGATCCGGTCCCCTGGCACGTCCAGCGAGCCCTGACCATGGTTGATGAAGCGGGCTTGGCCGGACAGATCGCCATCCGACTCGGAGTCGCGGAGAACCTCGTCGAACCGTCGGCCAGCATCGACACCATCTGGTGTCGCGACGTGATCGAAGTTCTGCCGGAGCTTCCGACTGCGCTGGCGGAGATGCGCCGAGTCCTGCGGCCTGGCGGACACCTGATCGCCTACACGAACATCCTGCAGGGCCCGGTCGACCCGGTGGAGACATCAGCCATCCACGAACCTCTCGGCAATGCCGTCGCCAACCTGGTCGACACCGAACTGGAGGCCGCCTTCGGCGCCGCAGGCTTCGCGATCAACGTCAAACATGTCGTCGGCACTCGGTGGCGTGAGTACCTCGAGGAGCACGACCATGTTGTGTCTCGCGATCTGCTCCGACTGGCCCGTCTGCGCCGAGATCGAGACCGCGTCATTCAACGCTACGGTCAAGACGCTTGCCGTATTGCGGAAGCGAGTCTCCAATGGGGACTTCAGCAGTTCCTCGGCCGTTTCGTGCCCGTGATCTATGTCCTCGCACCCACTTCGCGCCGCTGATCGTCCGCTACCGGCGACGCCTCGGACGGCGGCCGGCTCGAGCCCGTTGCCGCGGTTGCTCTTGAAGGTCTATGCGGTTAGAGTGTGCCCTTCGTGTCACTGCTTGGAGAGAAATCCAAGATCCAACACATCCCCAAGGAGTACAGATGTTTTCTCTCGGCATAGCGGGCGCCGGCCAGTTCGCCGGCACCTTCGCCAAGCTCTTCCAACTGCACCCGGCCGTCAGCGATGTGCTAGTCACAGACCTGGTGTCCGAGCGCGCCCAGGAGCTCGTCGCCCAGGAGCACCTGGCGGGCGTGGTCGACGATGTCGACGCCCTACTCGCCTCCGACGTGGACGCGGTGGCGATCTTCACCCAGCGCTGGACCCACGGCCCTCTGGTCGTCGAGGCTCTGCGGGCAGGCAAGCACGTCTACTCGGCGGTGCCGATGGCGTTCACGGTCGAGGAGGTGCAGCAGATCATCGAGGCGGTGCTCGAAACCGGGCTCACCTACATGATGGGCGAAACCAGCTACTACAACCCGGCGGCCGTCTACGCCCGGCAGAAGCTGGCCGAGGACGCCTTCGGTCGAATCTTCTACAGCGAGGGCGACTACGTACACGACATGGACCTCGGCTTCTACTCCGCCTACCAGTACAGCGGCGGCGAGGACTGGAAGGCCACCGCCAGCTTCCCGCCGATGCATTACCCGACTCACTCGATCGGCGGAGTCCTCGGCGCGGTGCCGGCGCATGCAGTCAGTGTCAGCGCCATCGGGATGGTCGACCAGCGCGGCGACGGCGTCTTCGACCGGTCGATCAGCCAGTTCGACAACGACTTCTCCAACACCTCCGCGCTGTTCGAGCTGTCCGACGGTGGCGTCATGCGGATCAACGAGATGCGCCGTGTGGGCTACCCGTCGCACCTGCGAGAGTCCCGGTTCCGCTACTTCGGCACCGAGGCCAGCTTCGAGCAGCTCGCCAACGTGACCGTGTGGCAGGACAAGCAGGGCGTCACTGACATCTCCGAGCAGATCGACTCCCGGCCGTCGATGTCGACCGATGACCCGTCACTGGCCCACGTCGCCCCCGAGCTGCGGGACGCGTTCATCTCCGGCCACGCCCCAGTGCACGACACGAGTCGGCTGCCCGACGCGTTTCGGGGGGTGCCGAATGGGCACGAGGGCAGCCACCACTTCCTGGTCGACGACTTCGCCAGAGCCGTCGAGACCGGCACGCTGCCGCCGGTCAACGCCTGGACCGCGGCCCGGTTCACCGTCCCCGGCATCATCGCCCATCAGTCCGCCCTACAGGGCGGCGTCCGGCTCGCCGTCCCCGACTTCGGCGACCCCCCGGAGCACCTGGTCGCGGCGGCTGAAACCGCGGCATGACCGCGAACCCGCCCAATCCAAGTCTGCATACTCCAGCCCTACGGTCGCCCGTATGATCGCCCCGGTACCGTCCTCGCCCCGTCCGACGGTGACTCATGCGGACGTGGCCAGACGGGCCGGGGTCTCGACCGCTGTCGTCAGCTACGTCGTGAACAAGGGTCCCCGGCCGGTGGCCACCTCGACTGCTGCTCGAGTGCAAGCAGCCATCGAGGAGCTCGGCTACCGCCCGAACCCCAACGCACGCGCTCTGGCCCGGGGGACCACCGACCTGATCGGGCTCGTTGTTCCCGACAGCAGCAACCCATTCTTCGCCGAGCTCGCGCAAGGTATTGAGCGGGCTGCCGCCCAACATGGCTACAGCATGGTGTTGGTCAACAGCAACAACAGCGGTGAACAGGAGCGGCTGAAGGTTGAGAGCCTGGCCAGCCGCCGGGTCAGCGGACTGCTGGTTGCCAGCGCCCGGCCACGCCACCAACTCGACCTTGGGAACCGTGAGGGCATACCCACAGCCATCATCAACACAGACGGACCGATACCCGGCTTCCATACCATCGGCCCCGACTTTCGCCAGGGTGCTCAAACCGCCGTCGAACACCTGCTGAACGTGCACAAGGCGCGCACGGTTGCCCTCGCCACCGGCCCACTCAATTACGTCAAAACCAACAGCCGCGAACAAGGCTGGTCAGACGCACTAACCAACAGCGGCCGCCCCGAGGGCCGCGTAGTCGAAGGTGACTTCACTCGGCAGGGCGGCCACAGAATGGGGCTGGAGCTGATACGGGGCGAGCTACCGGATGCCTTGTTCGCCATCTCTGATATTCAGGCCATCGGTATCCTCCGAGCCCTACACGAAGCCGGTGTCCGGGTGCCCGAAGACGTCGCCATCGTCAGCTTCGACGGCACCAGCGAGTCCGAGTACAGCTGGCCAGCACTAACGGTCGTTCGCCAACCCATCGCCGACATGGCCACGGCCGCCGTCGCCGCCGTCCTCAACCCTTCGCAAGCAACGGCAGAGCACAACACCTTCAACACCGATCTCGTCATCCGTCGCTCCTGCGGCTGCACCACGACATCCGCGGGCACAAAAGGGTCCGAGACAACCGTGGTTGACCGCGTCTCAACTCGTTCGGCCAAAGCCTGACCGCCTATCTGGAAGTGCGATGAGCACTCCCGCGCTGGCGATAGCGACGGTGGCACCTGCCGCCTACAGCCCTGTCTAGGACGAGGGCCAGGTGCATCGGGCCCGCTGATCGGCGGCCGACCGGGTCGAGCGGTCTGCGTAGATCTGCGTAACGATCTTTCGCGGCGGACGGGGTTCGCGCCCGCGCTGGTCGGAAAGAATGAACCGGACCTGGCACGCCGGCGGGCAGGAGGAATAACCATGGGGGTACGCAGAGGCATCGTTGCGGCCGCCGGGGCCGGGCTCGCGGTCGCCTTGCTAGTCGTCGGCGGGGTGGCCGTGTCGAGGATTGCCGCCGACCCCGCACCCGCGCGGACCGCGGTGCCAAGGCCCGCGCCGACTCCGTCGATGAGCCCACAACCGTCGAGCACCCCTTCAGCGTCCGAGCTACCCCGGCGGAAGGACTGGTCGGTCGAGGTCGATGACGCGGGATGCCTGACGGAGCCGGCAACCCGCGTTACCCTCGAGGCTCAACTGCCGGGCCTCGAAGGCCGCCGGGTCGACTGGTTGGTGCACCAGGACGGGATGGAGCGCGCCCGGGAGCAGATCACCGTGCGGTACGACGAGGACATGGAGGTCCCGTACCACGAGCTGATAGTCCCGGAGCCGACCGCCGGCCGTTACGTGTCGAGCCTCAGCCTGGCCGACGACCAGAGTCTCCTGTTGACCACCAGGTTCCGACTCCTCGACTGCGTTCGCACCGAGCTCCGCTGCCACACCATCCGCTTCTCCAACTCGGCGGCCAATCCGGCGGTCAAGGTCCGCTATCAGCCCACTCAGGACGCCGACGACGCCGAGGCCGACGCGGACCTGAAGCCGCGCAAGGGCGTCCTAGACCGCGGTGTCTTCCGGCTGGGTCCGGGCGAGGTACGGGATCTGACAACCTACCGCCGTTACGTCCTCTGGGAGGCGTGGGCGCCGAAGGACGCTTACGGCAAGCGCACCCCGGCCGGCGAGGACTACGCCCACGTGATCCCTCAGAACTGTTGAGCGGAGCACCGTCGGTAACGGCCCCGGTCAGGCCCTCGCGGGTCTTTGGCGAGCTCTCCTCGGTCTTCGCGCTGCCGCGACTTCGTCGAATCTGCGATATTGCCGTCGTGGCCGTTGGGACTATTCACACCATTGCCCGAGATCTGCATGTGGTGGAAGGACACCATCCGCGGACGCTGTGGGAGGACCCTGACATCCCGAGCATCGTGGTCTTTCGCACGGGTCGGCGGCTCTACCTTCTGGACTCTGGCCTGGGGCCGGACCAGCGAAGGGCCATCTCCGAGCTTGGTCGTCGCTACGCCGACACCTGCGATGAGATTGTCCTCCTCAACAGCCACGGCCACTGCGATCACCTGGGGAACAACGATGTGATCGCGGAGATCGGTCACGGTAAGACCGTGCGGCACTATCTTCCGCGGGCGGCACGGTCAGCACTGGACGTCAGACCCTTCTTCGACGGCATGTACCGGCGGGGGATCGGCTACTTCGACTACATGGCGGGGCTGACGGTGCCCCCGGACGCCATCGCCTCCCTGCTCGGCTCACTCGGCGCAAGCCGGAACTTGACGGGCCAAGACGTCGGCCCCCTGGGCGCCGAGATCGCGAAACTGGGGATCCTGCCGGCCGTTGGCGGTTTCATGCCGTCGTTGGTCGTCGACATCTTGATCCAGACCTATCCGCCGACCTTTCCCAGTGTCGAGACCATGATCGACTACGAGGACATCTCGTCGCCTCGCGACATCATGATCGGGAACACCAGTTGGACCGGCTGGACCTTTCACGACGATGCAGGTCGACCCCAGGTGCAGGTGCTGCAATCGGGGGGACACTCGGCTGGGGGCGTCGTCTTCCACCTCCCCGAACACAAATTCATGATGTTCGCCGATGAGACCACGTCGGTGCCGATCTGGGCCGACAGCGACCCCGCGCGGACGATAGAAACCGCGCGCAAGGCGCTGGCCATGATCGAGGCCGGTCAACTCCAGATGATCTGCGCCGGACACCGACCCCTGCTCCCGGTCACCGGAGACGAGGCACGGGCGGCCTTGACCGACGTGATCCGCTACGGCACCGAGTTCGGCGACGCCGTGGCCGACGCCCTGCGCCGACATCCGGCCGGGATGAGGATCGACGCCTTGTATGACCTCCTCGTCGGCGAGGCCCAACCTGACTCGACAATCGCGTTGCTGGCTCGCCTGCAGTTCCCGGTTTTCGCGACGTTCCTCAAGCTCACGCTACTCAACCACTGCCTCCTGCTGCGGATGCCGCAAGACCATGACGAAAACGGTCAACCCACCTTCCGAATCAAGTAGCGAACCGCGAACCCCTTCAACCCGCGATCTACCCAGGTCCGCATTAGCCAGCGCAGGGGGACAGACGCGATCGATCAGACCCGCCACTTGTGACGGCTGGGCGTCAGTGCTGCCTACTGCAGCTGCGTGACTATCTCGGCATCGTTTGTCCGCAACATCAGTTCGGCATCGCGGAGGCCTTTCCAGTTCTCGTCGTGATCGCGGATTCCGGTGTCGTCCACGGTGGCGATGCGCCACGAAAAGTAGGCGGCTTGGACCGCCGCGCGGTAGCGGGTGAGCGCCCCGAGGTGGTCGGCGAGCTCGCTGCTCGGCGCCGGGCTGTGGCCGACATAGGCCTCCCAGAACGAGGCCGCGTTCCGCCGTCCCCCGAGGTACATCAGCGCCGACGCGACGTCGTACAGCACCGGCCCGCGGGTGGTGGAGCTCCAGTCGATCAAGGCGACCTGGTCGGTTTCGGGCCGGCGCCGAAAGGCGTCGGGTGCGGGGTCGGCGTGGAGCAGCCCCCAAGTGAGTTCGGGCAGGTGGTGGTACTCATCGAGCACCCGGTCGACGGTCGGTCGCACCCACGGCTCCACGTCGTGCACCAGCTCCGCAACCGGGTCGCTGATGAACAGACCGGACTTCCGGGTGGCCTCGACGGCATGGACGGCGGCGAGCGTGACCGCCAAATCGTGTTGATCTCGCGGACTGGTTGGGCTCAGCGGCGATCCGTCGACGAACCGGAGCAGGGCCACGGCGCCGACCTCCGCTGGATAGATCAGTTCGCCAGCAGCGGTGGGAAGCGGCTCGCCCGTGATGAGTCCGAGGCGTGCGAGCCGTCGAGCGACCTCGCAGCCAGCCGCCAAGGCGCCGGCGCTGCTGTCTCGCACCCACTTCAGCACGGCCCGCTGGTCGCCGAGGTCCACCAGCGCAGTGGCGGAGTTCATCCCACCGCCCAGCGGGCTGACCGCACGGACCGGGCGGCCCCATCCAGCCAGCACCAAGCCCGCCGCGACCCGAGTCAACGCCTCCTCATCCACCAACAGAACTTAGCGATACCCCCAACGGCCTGACTGCAGCAACAGGACGTCCCACAGATGGGTCCGCCCACGGCATGCTGGCCAGCCGACGGATCAGTGGCCTGGTGATGTCGGGCTGAAGGTTCTCCAGGTCCAGGTCCGCGATTCGGATCCAGCAGGGCTCATAGCTGTTTTCCAGCGACTGCTGTTGTGCCTCTGGCCCAGACATCACCATCGGCGTCACAGGAACCGCCACCAGGAAGTAGTCGGCCCCCCGGTCCTCGTGCTCCAGCGTCCACAGGTGCCGCAGCACGACGCCGGTCAAGCCGGTCTCTTCCCGCAGCTCGCGCAGCGCCGCATCCGGTTTGCTCTCCAGGGGCTCGACACCCCCGCCGGGAAGCACGGCATACCGGCGGCCCTGCTGACCACGCCGGATGGCCAACAGCCCGTCACCGTGCAGCGACACGACAACCGCACGGTCCGGCGCGTCATCCATGGCCACAATGTGCCGGGAACCAGTTCTTTGCTTGCACCCGTTCCCGCGAGACGGTCGGCCTCCGGTGGCCGGCCGAACCGGGCGTCACGGACTTACGATCGGCTGGGTGACCGACTGGAGCTACACCGGGGACGATTTCTACTGCGATCTCGCCGTTCCCCACGCCAGCGACCTCGACGTCGTGTTCCAAGATGAGAAGGTTTTGGCCTTCCATCACACTCGGCCGTTCTGGTCGACGCACATCGTGGTCGTACCGAAACGGCACATTGCTTCGCTGACCACCTTGAACGCTGAGGACGAGCCTGACATCCGTGCCTTGCTCGCAGTTGTGCAGCGCGTGGCGCGCGAACTTGAGACTGCCGAGGGCGCCGCCGGCGTTCTCACCAACCTCGGGAGCTACCAGGACTCGAAGCATCTTCACGTCCACGTCTACTCCGGCGAGAAACTGCGATAGAGCATGGTCTCTCGAACGCGACGGCGCTAGTGGTCGACGAGCGTTCTCGCTGAGCGGTCGGGTTGCGGTGGGCTGCGGCGGTGGCTTAGTGGCTGCCGTTGGCGATCAGCAGCGGCTGATCGTGGCTGGACCGATACCCCTCAGAGGTGAGTTCGTAGCCTTGGAAGTCAGTCCAGGCCCGCAGGGGTAGGCCGACGAGCACGTCGTGTCCGTCTGGGTCGACGACGCAGACGAGATTGCCGTCATCGTGGCGGCGTGAGGTCGGTGACATTCCGAGATGTTCGGCATGTCGGCGGAACTTCTCCAATGCTTCATCGTTCGCAGCCCGCCAGATCACGGGATGCTCTCCGCTCAGGTCGGCGTCGCCTGAGCGAAGTGTCGTTTTGAGCCGCAGGCTGAGCGCATATGGCAGGTCGCCCCGGCTCAGTGAGCAGCCGGTGACAAGCCCGTCGACGACGAATTCACGGCGCAACTCCAGGCCTAGCAGCCGGCAGTAGAAAGTGGCGCTGGCCGCAAGGTCCGCCACCGGTAGTTGCGCGACGAGGATGCCGATTGGTGGGCACGGCTCGCTACCATCATTCATGATCTGACACTCCGTGTATTGATCTGACAGTGTGTAACTCAAATGATAGGCGATGATGGCTGAGGAAGACAAGAGGCAATACAGCTCGCCGCTACGGGACGCCCAGACCGCCCAGAGCCGTACTCGAATCATCGACGCGGCCGCCCACGAGTTCGTCCGGCTGGGGTACGCGAAGACCTCGATGAGCGCCATCGCCGCCGCAGCTGGGGTGTCGAGAGAGACGGTGTATCACCTGATCGGCGGGAAAGCGGTGGTGTTGAAGGCGGCCTACGACGTCGCCGTTGTCGGTGACCACGCCAACAAGCCGGTCGCCGAACGAGACGTCTACCAGGCGATGCTGGCCGACCCGGACCTCGATTCGGCGGCGCGCACCTTTGGACAGCTGTCCGCTGATCTCGTCGGCCGGATCGGGCCGATCCTGAAGGTACTGGCCGATGCGGCCCACGAGCCGGAACTGGCTCTCCTCCTCGCCCAAACCCGAGCCGAGCGACTCGCCGGCACCCGGCACCTCCTGGCTAGCCTTTCGAGCGCCGATCCGACGACCGACGGTTTCGCCGAGGCGGTCGACGAGATCTACGCACTGGTTTCACCCGAACTGGCCCTGGTGCTCATCGGCCAACGCGGCTGGGACCTGACCTCGTACGGCAACTGGCTCGCACGCAAACTAACCGCTTCGGTGAGGCAACTGAACTCGGCAGCCTGACGTCTACGATCCCGGCAGCGGTCCCGCCGCCAGCCGGCGCTGGGCATACGTCAACTGCGCAGCAACCGGCCGCCGATCGGTGACGCGAAGGACCAGATCACGCAGCCGTTTCGCGAGGCGCCGAGCAGCTCGGCCGTAAAGGCGTCTGACGTACTCAATTCGCGCGGACGCCGGCGCTGCCACGGTCTGGTTGGTCAGCGCATAGCCGTGCGCAGTGAGGCGGCCGCCCGCCACGCGCTCGAACAGCGCGACCTCTTGCTGCGTCAGTTCCTCCCGCCACGACTCGACTGCGCGTGTGTTGATCGGCTCGCGTGTCTGGCGCTGGTTTCGTTTACGGCGAGGCACCGCGACCGCCGCCACGGCCTCCGGGGACAGCATCGCCTCGTCGAAGTCCTCACCGAGGAAGGTGCACAACTGCTGCGCGACCGCACGCGGGTCTCCCACCAGGTCCTCGTACCGGATCTCGCAGTACTGGTCGGCGCGGAGGCGTCGGCGCAGCCGCTCGCCGGCCTTGATCGACTCCACCCAGCGCGCCATCCCCCCGATCGCGCCGGTCTTCCACCATGGCATCCGCTTGAGGGAGGCCACGCATGCGCGCCCGTCGCGGACGATGTGGATCAGCTGCGCGTCGGGGAACAGGCGCAGGATCACGTCGTATTCGAGCAGGAAGACCGGCCGCTTGTCACCCCAGCGCGGCTTGTCGAACTTGCGAGCGTACGCCTGGCGCACCGCACCGAAGGCAGAACCCAGCGTCGGGGGAGCGGCGAGGACGACGTCCGTGATGGCATCGGCACCCAGTCGGAACCTTCGCTCCTGCGCCAACCGCTGGGCCAGACGGCGGTGGTTACTCGGCTTTCGCAAGTCACCGTAGCGGTGGCGCGCGTGATAGATCTCGAGCAACTCACGGTCCTCGGGCGGGATCGCGATCCGCTGGTGCGCGTGCAGCATCACCTGCAGCAGGGTCGTGCCTGAGCGTGGGCAGCCCGACACGAAAATCGGCCGGTCGTTGCCAGGCGCTGCGGACTGGCCGGCGGCGCTCGCAGTCACGGCCGAACTCTACGGCCACCGCGAGAACGCAACCGCCATGTGCGCCCGAGTGGGGGTGTCACGGTCGATGGCGGGGTCGCCGAGATGGCAGCGGCCCCGACCGCTGAGCCTCCTCCTGAAGCCAGCAGCGCAGCTCAACTGCGACCTGGAGCGCCGCTCCCGGTGTTTCATCCCCGGAAATCGCCCGTTGCTGTGGAACGCTACTGAGACTACTGGGGTCAGTGTGATCGGTGTGATCCGCCCTCAACGCGGAGATCGCTGTGATCTTCCCTCACGTCACCCGAGTGAAGTGGAGCTGGACGCGTGTCCAAAAAGATCATCGGTCTCGTCGTCGCCTGCGTGTTGGCGTTGTTCGGCGGCGCCTCCGTCGCGGTACCCGCGGCAGCGGTCGCGCCGGCCCCATCGGTGACTCCACAGGAGGTCCAGCCGGCCAAGAGCAAGGCGGACAAAGACAAAGAGAGAGCCAAGAAGAAGGCGGCGAAGAAGGCGAAAGCCGCCAGAGAAAAGGCGGCCAAGGCCGCCAAGGCCAAGGTCGAGCAGGCGGCCAAGGCCAAGGCCGCCGCCGTCAAGGCAGCCCAGGTCAAAGCCGCCAAGGCCCGCGCCGACGCGCGCGCCAGGGCCAAGGCCCGCGATCGCTACGTCGCCACGTCCGGACCCCGGGCGGCAGCGGCCGCCCGAGCGGCCGTCGCGGCCCGCACTCGAGCGGCAGCAGCGGCCAGAGCCGTACGGCCGGCGCAGGTGAGGGCAGCAGCGGCGGCGAAGGCTTCGGCGGCCGCGGCGAAGGCGGCGGCGGCCGCCCAAGCCAGAGCGGCCGCCGTACCCAAGACGAAGAAGTACGCCAAGACCAAGAACCAGGCCGTCAACGCAGCCAAGCAGGCGGCCAAGGCAGCCAAGCAGTCCGCCGGCGCCACGGCCAAGGCGAGTGCCGCCGCCCGGAAGAGCGTCCAGCAGGCGGCCCTGACGAAAGCGGCGGCCACCGCTCAGCGGCTGGCGGCCAGCGAGGCCAAGGCGATCTACGTTGCCCTCGCCGAACCGCGGGCCGCCCTGGCCGCGAAGGATGCCGCCGCCGCCCGGGCGCGAGCGGCGGCGGCGGCCACGTCGGCGGCCAGCGCGCGGGCCAGGGCGGCCGCAGTGGCTCGAGCCGCCGCCTGGCTGCGGTCGCAGGCTGCTGCCATACCCCCCGCCAAGAAGTCGGACAAGAAGGCGGCCAAGCTTCGCAAGCAGGCGCTGCGGGCCGCCGAGAAGGCGGCGCGCAAGTCAGCCAAGGAGAACGAGCGCGCCCGCAGCGCTGCCGCGAAGGCGGCGACCGCGAGGGACCTGGCGACGGCGATGACCGTGGCTGCGTCCCGGGCGAAGACGGCGGCCGGCCCGAACGCGTCCTGGGCGCCGACGGATGCCGTCACCTTCAACCATCCCCGGGGCACGAAGAAGCAGAAGTACGCCCTGATCACCCGGCTGAACCAGGCCATCGACGCGACCCCGTCCGGCGGCCAGATCCGGATGGCGATGTACCTGTTCGACATCCGCAGCGTGACCCGGAAACTGATCGCCGCCCACCGCCGGGGGGTGAGCGTGCAGGTGCTCATCGACGACGGCATGAAGAACAAGCACATCAAGAAGCTGAAGAAGACGTTGGGCAAGAAGAAGTCGGCCCGCAGCTTCGTCGCTGTCTGCGACCACAGCTGCATGTCGAACGGCGCCTCGACGATTCACGCCAAGTTCTACCTGTTCTCGGTGGCGGGCCGGGCGCGCTACGTGTCGCTGGTCAGCTCGGGCAATCCGTACAGCGGGAACACCACCAAGAGCTGGAACAACACTCACACGATCGTCCGCAACCCGGAGATCTACAACTCGCTGTCGAGGTACTTCACCGACATGCTGCCCGATGACACCGACCTGAACTACTACCGGACGACCAGCAGCGGAAAGTACACCGTCTACTACTACCCCCAGAAGATCCGCCGGCCGGACGACCTGGTGTGGATGAACGCCCTGAACCAGACCTCGTGCAAGACGACCGCCCCCGGCTACGGGAATCGCCAACGGCGGACGCTGATCCGGGTGGCGAACTGGGGTTGGACGCAGCCACGGATCGATGTCGCCAAGCGACTGTGGCGACTCCACAACGCCGGCTGCAGGGTCCAGGTGATGATCAATCGGGGCCGGATCAGCAAGGTCGTCCTCAAGGCCCTGCTCAAGCCCAGCAAGAAGTACGGCAAGTTGCCGGTGTACAACGCCTGGCGGGACTGGCGCAAGAAGGCGATCGCTGGTCTCTACGTGCACCACAAGTTCATGACCATCGACGGTCTGCTCGACGGCAAGAACGTCAAGATCACCTGGACCGGCTCGCAGAACTTCACCGCGCTCGCCACCCAGGCCAACAACGAGCTGGTGTTGCGGGTGATCGACGACAAGGTCGTCGACGCCTACAACGGCAACTTCGCGTTCATCCGCGACAAGTACACCCAGCGGATGCGCAGCGTGCCCTCCATCACCCGAGAGGCGGGCCGGGTCGGCGGGGCCTGACGTTCAGGCCTGGCCGGCGACGGCGGCCCGCTCGACGCTGAGCAGGCTTTCGGTGGCGTGCTCCGCGCGGTAGGCGGCGCCGCCGCCCCGCACCCCGAACAGCCGCTTGCTCCAGATCAACCAGACGACGGCGGTCAAGTTGATCAACAAGGCGATCAGGCGCAGGGCGGTCAGTCGCTCACTGAGTTCGTAGATCTCGAGCGGCAGGAAGATGCTCGTGGCGACGACGGAGAAGTACTCGCCCCAGCGCTTGATCAGCCACAGGCCGACCGCCTCGACGGCCTGAATCGCCGCGTAGGCGATGATCCCGATCGTCAGCCAGTTCAGCACGTACGGCGACAGCGAGAACGCATCGTGGATGAAGCGGACGATCCCGGAATCCTCGACGTTGAAGCCGAGTTGCCGCTCGAGCGGCTCCAGTAGCGGCAGGTCGGTGTCGAAGGCCGTCCGGAGGCTGTCGCGATCACCGGCGAACCGGACGACCAGGACCGCGACCGCGATGAGCGCGATCGCCCGGAAGCCTCGTTCGCAGGCCAGCGCCCGCATGAGAATGCGATCCCGCAGCAACCGCCCCCGCGGCACCTCCGGCGCACCGTCCGCCGGCCCAGACCTGCCGGGCTCCCCGACCACGTACGTCCCGCAGCGCAAGCAGCGCCACGCCTCCCCGGCCGGGCTGTCGACCGACAGCCGGGCGCGAAGGTCGGGCTCGTCCGGCGCGTACGTCTGGTGCCGAACCCAGGCGCAGACCTGCAAATTCCAATCCACTGACCCGAGGCTAGCGATGCACCGAACGCCGGCGGGAGACCCGTGGTCGCGAATCCGGCAGGCTGGAGCACGTGAGGGCGCCGACCACACCCACCGGCTGGTGGCTGTTCCACGTCGACATGGACGCCTTCCTGGCGGCGGTCGAGATCCGGCGCCGGCCCGAGCTCCGGGGCCGACCGGTGGTGGTCGGCGGCGACGGTGACCCGACCCGGCCGAGACAGGTGGTGGCCACGGCGTCGTACGAGGCGCGGGCGTACGGCGTTCACTCCGGGATGCCCTTGGCGCGAGCGTTCCGGCTGTGCCCCAAGGCGGTCTTCCTGGCCAGCGATCACCCGGCCTACGACGCCGCTTCCGCCGAAGTGATGGCGACGCTGCGGACCTTCGGCCATCCCGTGGAGGTCTGGGGATGGGACGAGGCCTTCCTCGGCGCGAACGGATCCGATCCCGAGGATCTCGCCCGCGCCATCCGGGCCGCAGTGGTGGAGCAGACGGCCTTGACCTGTGCCGTCGGGATCGGCGACACCAAGGAACGGGCCAAGATGGCGACCGGGTTCGCGAAGCAGGACCCGAGTCACGTGTTCCGCCTCGACTCCGCCAACTGGATGGCGATCATGGGCGAGCGCGACGCCGTCGATTTGTGGGGGATCGGGAAGCGGACGGCGGCCCGGCTGGCGAGCCACGGTGTCCGGACGGTGACCGACCTGGCCCTGGCCGATCGTGACCACCTGGCCGCCTGGTTCGGACCGACCACCGGTCCACGGCTTCGGATCCTGGCTCGCGGCGGCGGTTCGCGGACGGTCACAACCAAGCCGTGGATCGCGCGCTCCAAGAGCCGGCAGGTCACGTTCCCGGAGGACCTCACCGACCCGGCCGTGATGGTTGACCGGGTGGCAGCGATGGCCCACGAGCTCTGCGCGGAGGTCGCCGCCGACGGCCGGCAGGTCAGTCACGTCGGGGTGACGGTGCGGACCCGGACGTTCTTCACCCAGGTCAAGACCGGCAAGTTGCCGGCGACCACCACCGACCCCGACGTCGTCGCGGCCGGGGCCCGGCGGGTGCTGGCCCGGTTCGAGATCACCCGACCGGTGCGACTGCTGGGGGTGCGCCTGGACCTGGCGCCGCCCGTCGAGGCGCCGGGCTAGGCGACGCGGCGGCGGCGGAGGAACGGGTCGGTGAGGGCGTCGGAGCCGTACGAGCCGGTGCCCCCGACGATCTGGCCGGGCGCGACGATCTCGTCGATCGAATCGAGGATCTCGGTGTCGAGCCGCACGTCTTCGGCGCCGAGTTGGCTCTCGAGCTGCTCCATGGTGCGGGGTCCGATGATGGGCGCGGTGACGGCCGGATGCTGCAGCACGAAGGCCAGCGCCAGGTGGATCAGCGACAGGTCGGCCTTCTCGGCCAGCACCGCGAGGTCCTCGACGACGTCGATCTTCGCCTGGTTCTCGGGCCGGGACAGGTCGAAGCGTTCGGGCATCCGCTTGCCCCGGTTGGTCTCCGGGGCGTCTTGGCCCTTGCGGAACCGGCCGCTGAGCCAGCCGCCGGCCAACGGGCTCCACGGGATGACGCCCATTCGGTAGCGCTCCGCGACCGGCAGCACGTCGCGCTCGATGCTGCGGTCCAGCAGGGAGTACGGCGGCTGCTCGCAGACGAACCGCCCGAGTCCTCGCCGTTCCGAGATCCACTGGTCCTCCACCATCCGGTACGCCGGGAACGTCGATGAGCCGAAGGCCCGGATCTTGCCCTGCCGTTGCAGATCGGTCAGCGCGGCCAGCGTCTCGTCGTCGTCGGTGCCCGTGTCGGGGCGGTGCACCTGGTAGAGATCGATCCACTCGGTCTGCAATCGGCGCAGACTGCTCTCGACCTCGGCCACGATCCAGCGTCGGGAGTTGCCACGCTGGTTCGGATCGCCACCGGGGGTTCCCATCGGCACGTCCATCGGCCCGTGGAACTTGGTGGCCAGGATCAGGTTGTCGCGGCGACCCTTGAGGGCCTTGCCGACGATGATCTCCGACTCGCCCTGCCCGTAGACGTCGGCGGTGTCGATGAAGTTGATCCCCGCGTCCAACGCCCGGTGGATGACGCGCGCGGATTCGTCGTGGTCGGGCTCGCCCCACGGGCCGAACATCATGGCGCCGAGGCACAGGGGGCTGACGAACATGCCGGTATGGCCGAGATTGCGGTAGTCCATCTCGCCAACCTACGTGGCGCCCTCGGACGCCGACCTCACCACCTCGTCTGCTCGGGGGCCACTACCCGGAGCACCTGCCGCTCGACGACCTCCACCAGCCAGTACGCCAAAACGGCGGCCAGGGTGACGACGACCACCGCGGCCCACAAGGTGGCGTACAGGCTGGTCGCCGCCGCGATGGCCAACAGGTTGCCGATCCCCGTACCGGTGGCCAGCCATTCGGCGACCGTGGCGGCCAGCAGGGCACTCGGCGCGGCGATCCGAGCGGCCGAGAAAAAGGCGGGCATCATCGCCGGCAGCCGGGCCAGCAGCAGCACCCGCCAGGGCGGGGTCGCGAAGACGGAGAAGAAGTCGATGACCTCACCCGGCGATTGGCGCAGTCCGTACAGACACGAAACCAGGGTGGGAAAGAAGCTCATGATCGCCACCACGACCGTCGTGCCGACCGCGCCCCGGCCGAGGGCCTGGACCATGAGCGGGGCGATCGCGATGATCGGTACGCAGCGCAGGGCCACCGCGATCGGGGTCACCGTGCGGCGTACGTTCGGCATCAGCTCGAAGACGGCCGCCAGCCCGACCCCGAGCAACAGTCCGGCGAAATAGCCGGGAACGGCGACCAGCAAGGTCGCACTCAACGCCTCGCCGATCTCGCGGCGATGCTCGGCGGCGTCGTCACCGCTGACCAGCCACGCGTAGACGTCGGCCGGACCTTTGGCGAAGTAGGGGTTGAGATCGAAGATGCGCAGGAACGCGATCCAGCCGATGATCACCAGCGCGACCGTGACAAGTCCCTCGACCCCGGCCCGCATCAGCCGGCGCCGGCGCGGAGAAGTCCCCCCGGCGGCCGGAAGGGCCATCAACACGGTCCGGGAATCCGGGGCAAAGCGTCGTCCGAGCCAACCCACCAGTGCGTAGAAGATCACCGACACCGCCGCGCTGATCAACGACAGCGCCCACAGACCGTTGGTGTCGAGACTCCGCAGGGCCAGGATCGACAACACGCCCAGCCCGCGGGCGGCCCCGGTGAACTCCCCGACCAGGGCGCCGAGGAACGCCGCCGGTACGGAGATCTGGAGGCCGGCGGCCAGGTACGGCACGCAGGCCCGGGCGCGGATCACCACCAGCTTGGTCCAACGCCCGCGTCCGTAGCTCTCGATCAGGTCGGTCCAGGCGCTCGGCACCGCCCGCAGGCCCACCAGCAGCGGCACCAGGGTGAGGTAGTAGACCGCCAGGGCGGACAGCGCGATCTGCGGACCGTCGTTCAGCCCGAAGATCAACCGCAGCAGCGGACCGACCGCGACCAGGGGCAGGCAGTAGACGACCAGGGCCAGCCGGAGCACGACCCGTTCCGTGGCCGGGAGCACGGCGACCAACAGGGCCAGCAGCAACGCGGCCGCGTTGCCGATGAGATAGCCGGCCAAGGCCTCCCGACCCGTGAAGCCCAAGGCGCGCAGGTAGAGCGGCCATCTGGCGGCGATGTCGACGAGGATCCCGCTCGGCGGCGCCAGCAGGTTGGTGCCCGCCAAGATCACCGAGGCGAACAGCTCCCAGACGGCCAGGAAGATCAACCAGCCCGCGGCCGTGCGCAACACCGCCCGGCCCCGGGCGCGACCGTCAGGTATCGCTGACCCCGTCCTGGTCCACCCCGAGCACGGTGCCGATCTCGTCGACCAGTGCGTGGAAACGATCCGTGTGCAGTTGCGAAGCGCGGCGCGGACGCGGCAGGCCCACCTCGATCGAAGCGGTGACCTGCCCCGGCCGGGCCGACATGACCAGCACCAGGTCCGCGAGCAGCACGGCTTCGGGGATCGAGTGGGTGACGAGCAGGGTGGTGGTGCCGCGCCGGGTCCACAGGGGCGGCAGCTCGAGATTCAGGCGGCGCCGGGTCAACTCGTCGACGGCGCCGAACGGCTCGTCCAGCAGCAGTAGTCGCGGTGAGGTGACCAGGCAGCGCGCGATGGCGGCCCGCTGTCGCATCCCACCCGACAACTGGGCCGGTCGGGAATCCTCGAACCCCTTCAGCCCGACAATGTCCAGCAGCTCCAGCACCTTGGCCCGGTCGACCTTCTGCCGGGCCAGTTTCTGGGCCAGGGCGACATTGCCGTACGTGGTCCGCCAGGGCAGCAGCGCCGCGTCCTGGAAGGCGACCGCCAGCTCGCCGCTACGCCGCAGGCTGCGCGGGTCCGAGCCACCGACGGTCACCTGGCCCCCCGGGTCGGAGACCTCGAGGCCGGCGATGATGCGCAGCAGGGTGGACTTTCCGCAGCCCGACGGGCCGACGAGCGCGGTCACGCTGCCCGGTTCGAGCGACAGCGTGGTCTCGGCGAGCGCGGCCAGCGGACCTCTCGCCCCGTCGAAGGTCTTCGAGATCCGGACGAGGACGACCTCCGGCGCCACCCCCGAAGGCTCAATCGAAGCGGCTCCCCCGACCCTCATGCGGTCGGCCCGTTGGCGTACACCTCGTCGAGAATCGAGTGGTCCCACAGCTTCGCGTCGGAACCGTTGATGCCCAGGATGCCGAACAGGCGGATGTTCTCCTCCACGTCGGCGTCGGTGTAGGCGCCGAAGCCCTCCTTCTTGGTCAGCGCGGAGTACATGATGTCGAGTTGCACTTTGGCCTGCTCTTGCTGGGTCTTCAGATCGAGGCCGGCATCGGGATAGAGCTTGACGCTCAGATCCGCGGCCGCGTCGGTGTCCTGTTCGTACAGCTGCCAGCCCTGGGCGTCGCCGCGGAAGAGGTCGACGACCTGCTTGCGCTTGTCGGCGTCCTCGAGGCTCGAGCGCAGCACCGTGTAGGTCTGACTCATCGGGTTGTAGCCGAAGTCGGCCAGCAGCATCGAGTAGCCCTCGATCCCCTTGGTGCGCAGGGCGACGGGCAGGTCGTTGTAGAAGCAGAAGATGGCGTCGACCTGTTTCGCGGTCAGCACCGCGGGGTCGTACTGCGACGGGACGAAGGTCACTTGATCACGGCTGAGCTTGTTGATGGTCAGGAAAGCGTCGAGCGCTGGGGTGTCGGTGCCCGCGACACCGACTTTCTTGCCCACCAGCTCCGGCGGAGTCTTGATCGGTGCCGTTCCGAGGGAGAGCAGGGTTCCCGGGGCCTTCTGGTACTGCCGGCCGATGATCACCAGGTCGGCGCCCTGGGCGTTCGACCGGGCTACGCCGTCGCTGGCCGAGATGTTGATCAAGGTCGCCCCGCTCACCGTGTTGGCGTCTCCGGCGACATTGGGGCCGCCCGGCGCCAGGGTCACGTCGAGGCCGAGCTTGTCGAACAGTCCCCGGTCCTTCGCCAGGTAGGTGCCCCCGAACTGCACCGAATGTGTCCAGGACAGCTGATAGCCGACCTTGCGCGGCCCGGCGGCCGATCCCGCGGTGCCGGCCGGTTCGGGACCGCCGCACGCCGACAAGCCGCCGACCGCCGCCAGCCCACCTGCACCGAGGGCACCGACCAGAAGACGGCGACGGGTCAGCGGAGTCGTGATCATGGGAACTCCTTCGGAGGTCGGAAGCTTCCGATGCCCAACCTACGCGGGTGTGAACCCAGATTTCGTCGGGGACGCCAGGGAGGTCTGAAACGCCGTTGACCGCCCCGCTGGGCAGGGATAGAACAGTCACTGTGATCGCCCTCCGAGGCTCGCGATGGTTCGACGGCGAGCGCTTCTCCGCCGGCCCCGCCACGATGCTGATCGACGGCGGCAAGATCATCGGCAGAGAGGACGGTTACCCGGATCTCGGCGATCCGTGGCAGGTGGTCGAGTACGACGACGCGACGATCATCCCGGGGCTCTTCGACTGTCACGTACACCTCGTCGCGGACAGCCAATTCGGCGCACTGGATCGAGTGCCCGGCCTGGACGACGAGCAGCTGGATGCCGTGGTCGCCCAGAGTCTTCGCGACCAGTTGGCGGCGGGGGTCACCACCGTGCGTGACCTGGGTGATCGACGGTACGCCGTGCTCGGCCACCGGGATCGGCAGCGGGACGCCGAGATCGACCCCGAGCCGGGGATCGTCGCCGCCGGTCCCCCGCTGACCACACCGCGCGGCCACTGCTACTTCCTGGGTGGCGAAGTCGACGACGAAGCCGCCATCCGGATGTCGATCAGCGAGCACGCCGAGCGGGGCGTCGACGTGATCAAGGTGATGGCGAGCGGTGGCGCGTCCACCGCCGGCACCGATCTGACCGGTACGCAGTTCACCACCGAGCAACTCCAACTGATCGTCGACCTGGCCCACGCAGCCGGGCTGCCCGTGACGGCGCACGCTCACGCATTGGTCGCGATCGAGCAGTGTGTCGATGTGGGCGTCGACGGCATCGAACACTGCAGCGGGATGACCGCGACCGGTGTGGAGCTACCAGACGCGCTGGTCGGCCGGATCGCCGAGCGCGGGATCGCCGTCAGCGGGCTGGTCCCGGCTCCCGTCGATATGGATCTGTCCCAGGCGCCGCCAGCGCTGCAGGACTTCGTGCGCCGCACCGGGCTGACTCCGCAGCGAGCCTTTGCGTTCCGCACCGACCTGATCCGGCGGCTGCACCGGCACGGGGTCCCCGTGGTCGTCGGCAACGACTCCGGGTTGGGCCCGTTCCTCAAACACGGTCGGCTGCACCTCGGACTGAGCCTGCTCAGCGCCGCTGGACTGAGCAACGCGGAGGTGTTGGCCGCCGCCACCTCGCGGGCCGCCGAGGTCTGCGGGCTCGGCACCCGCAAAGGCCGGCTGACGGCCGGCTTCGAGGCCGATCTGGTGGTGGTCGACGGTGACCTCGCCGCCGACCTGGACGCCATCCAGCGGGTACGAACAGTCATCCGCGCCGGGCGGCTCGTTCCCCTATCCGGAGCAGCGGCCTGATCGCTGGGCTCGGTTGGCGAGCCGAATCGCTGAGCGGCATCAGCCCTCCGCCACGGCGTCCTCGGTCTCGAGCTTCGCATCCGCAGTCTGGGGCTGCGCTTCCGTCGCGCCGCGCCGCAAAAGACCGATCCCCAGCAGTACGGCTCCGAACAGCAGGTAACCGAGGGCGACCTGCGGATTCGCGGCCCAACCGACCTGCTCGGCGTGCAGCAGCCCGATCCAGCAGAGCACCGCTCCCGTCCCGGCCGCGATGGCGGCCTTGATCAACTGGCGATCGAGGATGAACGTGAGGATGGCGCCCAGCACGATGCCGGCCAGCACCGCACCTTGCCCGAGGACGTGCAGGCCGTGATAGACGAGCCCGGCGTCGTTCAGCGCACCCTCGCCGAGTTCCGCCGCGCTGGTGCCCGCCGCGGCCAGCGCGTTGTCGATCAGGCCGGCGCCCCAGGCCGCGAGATTGGGGATGATCGCCAGCACCACGGCGGCGGCGTGTAGCCGAGGGACCGCGCGGAAGGCTTGGGCCCCGATGAGCAGACCGATGTAGAGCAAGATCGGCACGATGGCCGGCAACGGCAGCACGGCCGACAACAACCCGAACAGCCCGGCGAAGCACAACACGGCGATCAGCAGACCGCTGGCCATCGAGTAACTGGCCCGGCCACCGGCCGCCTTCCACCCGGGATGCCCGATGTAGACAGCGGGCGGGAACGGCGAGCCGAGGGCGGAACCGATGATGGCACCGGCGCCGTCGGCCAGCAGCACGCTGCGGAGGTTGTAGTTGTCGCCGGCGGCGGCCGCGCTCTCGACGTTGCTCATCGCCTCCAGGAAGTTGTAGACGCCGAGGGGGATCGCGGTGGCCAGCAGCGGAGCGATGTCGACGAGACCGCCGGCCAGCAGGCCGACGTTCAGACTCGGCACGGCGACGGCGATCTGCCCGACCGCAGCGCCGACGTCGGGCACCGACATGTAGCCGCCGATCCAGGCGATGGCGGTGCCGACCAGCAGCGCGGCCAGCCCGACCGGGATGTTGCCCGGCAGCTTGAGGTCGGTGAAGAATCCGACCAGGATGATCGCGAGCACCGGCAGGCCGATCCAGGCGGCCTCCCACATCTGCGCGGCGGGCCGCATCGAGATGAAGCTCAGCGAGATACCTGCGAGGGTGCCGAGCAGGGCCGCTCGCGGGGTGATCTTTCGGATCAGCGGACCGATGAAAGCCCCGATCAGCACGATGACGCCGATCACGAACGCCCAAGCCAGGCCCGATTGCCAGGCCTGGATGGGATCGCCGGTCTTCAGGAAGATCGGCAGCATGATCACGAAGACCACGATGAACATGTGCGGGACGCTCGGTCCGTACGGCATTGCGGTGACGTCGAGCCGCTGCTCCCGCCGCGCGAGGCGGCGGGCCAGGAAGGTGTAGTACGCGTTGCCGGCGATCAGGGCGATGCCGAGGGCGGGCAAGACCGTACCCAGCACCAGGTTGGCCGGAACCCGGACCACGAAGATCAACAGGCCGGTCAGGGTCAGCACGTTGACCAGGATGTTGAAGGCCAGACCGAAGAAGGCGTTGGTGTCGCCGCGGGTCCACCACGGCACCCGGAAGGTGGCGTCGGCGCCGCCGGCGGTCCGGGACTTGAAAACGGGAATGTTCATCGTGAGTCCTCCGAGATCAGACCGGCGTGGCGGCGGGTTGTTCCAGGTGCTGCAGCAGGGCCGTCGAGTCGGCGACCCAGCCGAAGATGCCGCCCTGGGCGGCGATCATGTCCAGTCCGATTCGCTGGAACTCGGGGAAGTAGGAGCCGACACAGTCCGAGAGCACCAGCACCTCGTACCCCCGGTCGTTGGCCTCGCGGACGGTGGTGTGCACACACACCTCGGTCGTGACGCCGGTGACGATCAACTGGGTGATTCCTCCGGTGGACAGGAGCGCGTCCAGGTCCGTGCCGTAGAAGGAGCCCTTGCCGGGTTTGTCGATCACGCTCTCACCGGGTTCGGGGGCGAGCTCGTCGATGATGTCGTGCCCGTACTCACCGCGAATCAGGATCCGTCCGTACGCTCCCGGATCGCCGATCCGCAGCGAGGGCTGACCGCGGCGGTGCTTGGCCGCCGGGAGGTCGGAGAGGTCAGGCCGGTGCCCCTCCCGGGTATGGATGATCATGAGACCGGCAGCTCGGGCCGCGGCCAACACTGTCCGCAGCGGCGGCACGACCGCGGCGAGCTGGGACACGTCGTTGCCGAGCGTTTCGCCGAAACCGCCGGGCAGCAGGAAGTCCCGCTGCATGTCGATCACGACCAGCGCTACTTCAGACGGCCTGAGTGGGAACGGGCCGGGGGTCGCTTCGACGCTGCGCGCCAATTCAGTCAGGGATTGCGTCACGCCATTGCTCCTTCGGAATCCAGAGGGGTGGGGATGAGCTGGTCGGCGAGTCTTGCGGCTACGGCGAGGACGACGTCGTCGGCGAGAGCCGGGCCGAGCACCATGCAGCTGGCCGGTCGGCCGTCAGCCGTCGTGCCCGCCGGCACCGCCGCCGCACACAGGTCGAGCAGGTTGCCGCAGTGGGTGTAGTGACCGAGCCTGGTGTTGGTGTCAATGGGATCGGCGAGCACCTGGTCGATGGTGAAGGTGGTGCCGATGGTCGGAACGATCACGACGTCGACGGCGGAGAACAGTTCGGCCACCTCGACCCGGAGCTCGGCCAGCCGGTATTGGGCCCGGAAGACGTCGAGGGCGTCGAAGCGGCCACCGCTGCTGATGATGTTGCCGACCACCGGGTGTACCGAGTCCGGGTGCTGGTCGAGAAAGTCGCCGAACTCGACCAGCCGTTCCGCGACCCACGGCCCCTGATAGAGCAGCGCCCCCGCGTCCAGGAAGGGGGCGAGCGGCACGGGCGCCGTGGCGAAGCTCTGCTCGATCTGGTCGCGGGCCTCGTCGTGGGCCCCGGCCATGCCGTCGTCCTCGAAGAACTCGAGGTCGGTGAACGGCGGCAGACCGACCCGTACCTGGTCCAGGTCGACGGCTCGCAGGTGCCGGCTCCGATGCCACGGGTCACGGCGATCCGGTGCGGCCGTGAGATCGAGCAGCAGCGCGAGATCATCGACCGTGCGGGCCATCAGGCTGATGCAATCCAGCGAGCGGCAGGCCGGCACCAGTCCGACGGTGCTGATCAGCCCCCGGGACGGTTTGAAGCCCGGGATCCCGTTCAGGGCGGCCGGGACTCGGCCGGAGCCGGCCGTGTCGGTGGCGACGGCGAACGGGACCTCGCCGAGAGCCACCGCGAGTGCAGATCCCGAACTCGACCCGCCGGAGATCAACTCGTCGCCGTAGACGCTGTGCGGGATGCCGTACGCGCTGCGGGTGCCGTTCAGTCCGGTGGCGAACTGGTCGAGATTGGTCTTGCCGATCAGGACCGCGCCCGCGTCGAGGAGCCGGGCGACCACCGGAGCGGTCGAGGCGGCGCGGTAGGCGTACTCGGGACACGCGAGCGTCGTCGGCCAGCCGGCGACGTCGAGGCTGTCCTTGACGGCGAACGGGATGCCGAACAGCGGCAGCGCGTTCGGGTCGAGCCCGTCGAGCGCGGCGCAACGCGCCTCGACATCGGCTTCGGAGGCGACCGAGATCCAGACCCCGTCGTCGCCACGCTCGACGATCTCGGTCCGGACCTGGGCGACGATCTCCCGCGGAGTGCTCCGGCCCGCCCGGTAGTCGCGCAGAAGCTCACCGATCGTCGGACCGGCCTGCGGACCTGAGGTTGAGGTGCGCGAGGCCCAGGCACTGGTCATTCGACCCATGCGGTCGATTGTCGACCGTTTGGGTTGCGGTCAGCGCAACGCGGCGTTACGGCTTTGTTTCGGTCCGCTCACCGTCGCGACGGCTGCCTCAGCCGGCCGCGGGAGCGCTGGCGGTGGACGGGGCGCCGAGGTAGCGCCGTTCCCCGTGCTCCTCGAGGGCGCGCAGCACGGTGTCGAGGTCGTCGGTCTCCAGCGCTTCGACGAGGTCCTCGTGGCGGCGCAGCCCCGCTTCGGGCCCCAGGGTCGCGGTCTCCCGCCGCAGGTTGGCCGCCATCGGACGCTGCAGCTGCAAGAGGATGGGTGCGATGGCCAGATCGAGTTGGCGATTACCGGCTAGCGCGACCACGGCCGCATGGAAGTCGCGGTGCGCGTCGTCCTTCGCCAGTTCGTCTCCGGCCGCAACGGCCTCGCGCATATCGGCCAGGCGGGCACGGACGTTGGCCAGTGGGTCCAGGTCCTCGGTATGCCGCAGCGGGAAGGCCTGTCCGGCGGCATGATGCTCGAGCAGACCGCGCAGATCGAACAGCTCGGCGATGTCGGTCGGTGTCAGCTGGGTGACCCGGGCCCCTCGGCGCGGCAGCTGCTCGACCAGGCCCTGATTGGCCAGCGTGCGCAACGCCTCCCGGAGCGGAGCCCGGCTGATGGCGAAGCGGCGGCGGATCTGATCCTCGACCAGGCGCTGACCGGGTTCCAGCTCGCCGGACAGGATTTCGGCCCGGAGCCGGCGAGCGGTCATGTCGACGAGGCTGGGCAGGTACAGCGCCTCCGCGTCCAGCTCGGCCACCGCCATCTCCTCGCGCCTTGTCCGCCAGCCCTGTGTTGGCGCTCAGTCTAGGTTCCCGGCTCCGGCAGCGTCGGACGCAGCGTTGCGTCACCTGCGAAGCTGCTTGCTGTGCCGCTTCGACTGCCGGACAACGTGATGACCCGGTCGGCGCATTCGGCCCGGGTCAACCTGGCGCTCGTGCGAGCGTTCCGCCGCTCGCCGATCGAGTTCCTCGACCTCCTGCTCGCGAGTGGCGCCGACACGGTTCCGCTGCGGGTGGGTCCGGAGCGGGTGCTGCTGATCGATGACCCAGGCCAGGTCTGGGAGTTGTTGACCAGGCACGCGCGCCGGACCGGCAAGGGCCGCGGGATCGTGCGGGCCCGGGCTCTGCTCGGCGACGGCCTGCTCACCAGTGCGGGTGAGGACCATCTGCGTCACCGCCGCGCCCTGCAGCCGGCGTTCCACCCGCGACGGATCACCGGTTACGCCGAGGCCTTCACCGGCGCGGCCCGACGAGCTGCCGACCGGTGGTCCGACGGCGGGCAGATCGATCTGGTTGCCGAGATGTCGGGCTTGACCTTGGACGGCGTGGGGACCGCGCTGTTCGGCTCCGATCTCAGGGAGCTGGAGCCGCGGATCCGGCGCGCGTTGACCGACCTGCTCGGAGGCTTCCGATTGGCCCTGGTCCCGGGGGGCCCGGTGCTGCTGCGGTCCCCGCTGCCGGTGGCCCGCCGGCTGCGCCGGGCCAAGGCCGAGCTCGAAGACATCGTCGACGAGCTCATCCGCCGACGCTGGGCCGGCGGCGCGGCCGACGGCCCGACCCTGCTCGATCTGCTGGGCGATCAGCCGGACTTCACCGACCGGCAGATTCGGGACGAGGTCATGACGTTGCTCCTGGCCGGCCACGAAACCACCGCCATGGCTCTCACCTGGACGCTCGCCGCCATCGACCAGGCGCCGGCTGCTGGCCGATGGCGTACGGCTCTCGAGGCCGAATGGGACGAACGAGCAGTATCCGTGCCGATCACCCTGCCGATCACGCTGGCGGTGCTCGCCGAATCGCTGCGGCTGTGGCCGCCGTCCTGGATGTTCACTCGCCGGGTCCTCGAACCGGTGGAGCTCGGCGTCCGGACCGTCCCCGTCGGCACCATGTGCCTGGTGAGCCCGGCTCTGCTGCACCGCGATCCACGCTGGTGGAGCGACCCCGACGCCTTCCGCCCCGAGCGGTGGCTGCTGCCAGATCACGGGCGGCCGGATCGCTTCGACCCCAAGGCCCCCGGCCAGCCCCGCGGTGCCTACCTGCCCTTCGGTGCCGGACCCCGGATGTGCATCGGGGAGCAGTTCGCCTGGACGGAGGCCGCCACGATGCTGGCCGAGTTGGGCCGCAGCTGGCGCATCCGTGTCCACCCCCCGCCGCTCGTCGCCGGCCGCTCCTCCATGACGTTGCGTCCGGAGAGTCCGGTGCCGGCGACCACCTACCGGCGGCGAGATGCCTGACGCCCGGTGCGGCCGGACGTTGTCCACCTCCGTGCCTAACTGGCGGTTCGGCGTTCCCGGCCCGGCGCGGACGCTCCGAAGAAGTCGTCCCGGAAGGCGAAAGCGATCAGCGGTACGACGATCGTGGCGATCAGGACGATCACCGTGAAGGTCATCGGATAGCTGCGATCGAAGATCTGCCAGGAGCCGATCAGGCCGTGCACGATTGCCGGTGCCCAGATGGTTCGGTGGCCCCGCTCCCACAGGTAGGCCAGTGGCAGGCAGGTGACGGCGGCCGAAACGAGGGCGAGACCGCCCACGAGCCAGCCGCTGGTCACGATGATCGGAACGTGGGTCCCGGGGTGATCCCATCGATCTCGCCCGACCTCGCCCGACCAACCGTCTCCCAGCACAGGCGGCCAAACGGCACCCGAAACGCGCGCCCGCGGCCGGCTTGCGGGCTCAGCGCCGGAGCAGGTCCCTGTACTCCTGATCCAGGTTGGCGCATTCCCGACCGACCAGGCGTTCGACCTGGTCCACGGAAAGCGCGTGAGACCGGCGTCGAGCGATGTACCGGAGCACCACCCAGCAGGCGGCGTAGAGGGCGATCAACGACGTGGCGATGAGTACCACGATCAAGAAGAATTCCATCTCAGGTCCTGATCGGCGAAAGAGGGACATTCGCACTCCTGCGCCGATGCCACGGGGGCGAACACTCAGTCCTTAGCCCACCGGGCGGTGATCCAAACGCCCTCACTGATCAGCTGGTGCGTGTTCCATTGCCGGCGAGCCGGGCCGCGCGGGCGTTGAGATACCGCTGCTCGGGTTGGCTCGCCGTCAGCCGGGCGGCCCGACGGTAGTCCACGAGCGCACCGGACCCGTCGCCGCTCAGCTCCCGCAGATGGGCCCGGACGGCGTACGTACGGTGGTGGCGCTGCATCCCGGGGTCGAGAAGAAGCTCGTCCACGAGGCCGATCCCGGCCTCGGGTCCGTACGCCATACCGACCGCGACGGCCCGATTCAGGGTGACGGCGGAGCTGGGGGCGACGCGGGCCAGCATCTCGTACAGCACCGCGATCTGCAGCCAGTCGGTCTCTTCGTACGTTGTCGCCTCCGCGTGCACCGCAGCGATCGCCGCCTGGAGCTGGAACCGACCGACGTGCCCGCGGGGCAGCACGTCCTCGAGCAGCCGAACCCCTTCGGTGATCAATGCCCGGTCCCAACGGCGGCGGTCCTGCTCGGCCAGCGGGATCAGGTCACCGTTGTCGTCCGTACGGGCGGTCGCCCGGGCCTGGGTGAGCAGCATCAGGGCCAACGCGCCGGCGACCTCGTCGTGTTCGGGAAGATGCCCGGCGAGCTGACGGGTGAGCCGGAGCGCTTCACCGGTCAGCGACGCGTCGACCAGGCGGTCGCCCGAGCTGCGGGTGTAGCCCTCGTTGAAGATCAAATGGAGCACGTCCAGCACCGCCGCCACCCGTTCGGGCAGCGCGGACGCCTCGGGCAGGTCGAACCGCGCCCGCACGTTCCGCAGCGTGCTCCTGGCCCGAGTCAGCCGCTGGATCATGGTCCGCTCCGGCACCAGGAACGCTGCGGCGACCTGGGCCGGAGTGAGACCGCCGACCGACCGCAGGGTCAAGGCGACCTGGGAGGGACGAGTCAGCGCGGGATGGCAGCAGAGCAGCAGCAGCTGCAGGGTGTCGTCACCCGGTTCGGGCTCGGCCGCATCGACCGCGGGGGCGACGAGGATGTCGCCGGGTTCCGCGGCGGCGACGGCCGCCTCCCGGGCGGACCGGGAAGCGTCCGCTCTGAGGCGGTCGATCAGACGCCGCGACGCCACCCGCACCAGCCACGCCCGGGGGTTGTCCGGCATCCCGTCGCACGGCCATTGTCGAGCCGCCGCCTCCATCGCCTCCTGAGTGGAGTCTTCGCAGTCGGCCAGGTCGCCGTGTCGGCGCAGCAACGCCGCCAGGACGTGCGGCGACTCGTACCGGAACACGTCCTCGACCGCCGAGCTCACCGCCCCTTCGACCGGTTCAGGAGTCGAGGAGTCACTGGTCGTCGCCACCGCCGGACATGGTGGGCCGCAGTTCGACGGTCTCGCCGGGGCCGGCCATCTGGACGGCGATCTCCTCGGCCCGTTCAGAACTCTCGACGTCGATCAGGAAGAAGCCGGCCAGGTGCTCCTTGGCCTCCGAGTACGGCCCGTCGGTGGCCAGCGGCTGACCGGTGCCCCACCGGTAGAGCCGGGCGGCGGCCGGGTCGCCCAGGGCCTCACCGCCCACGAGCTCTCCCCGCTCCGACAACTCGTTCAGCAGGTTCTCGAAGACGGCGTTCATCTCCGCGCGCTGCTCGGCCGGCAGCGCCTGGTGTTCGGCGAGGAAGTCGGAGGTCGGGTGGCCCCACGGCTGGGGGTTGGAGTGGATCAGGATGACGTACTTCACTTCTCGCTCCTTCTGGTCGGCGGACGTTGCCCGGGATGGGCTTCCACCGGGAACGTCGGAGCCGTCGGCCCAGGGTCGACATGACTTCGGGCCGATCTCAACCCGATCTCGAACCCGATCTCAGTCGGACACCGGCGGCGCTGATCGCCAGGGTGCACGCCACTCCGGCGCCTCCCAGCCCTCGGAGACGTAGATCCGCTCGTTGGCGATCTTGTCGCCGCGGAACTCCATCAGCCCGACGCCGTACATCACCGGACCTTCGCTGTCGTACCGGGCCGTCAACTCGACCACGGCCAGGTCGCCCCTGATCGTCATCCGCTGCACGTCGAACCCGACCTCGGCGGGATACTGGCTCCGCCACTCGGTGAACGTGTCGCGCCCCTCGAACCGCTCGCCCGACTGCGGAAACTCCAGGACCGCGTCATCGTGGTAGAGCTCTGCCGCATGCCGCACGTCCCCGCCCGGTGTGTCGAACATGAGTTGCAGCTTCTCGCGCAGTACTGACTGGTCCGTCATGGTCCCCCTCCCGGCCCCTCCCGTCCGTCGCACCGACGGTATCGCGCCGCCGATCGCGTTCATCGGCAGCGTACGGCGGCCGTTTGGCCCGATCTGCAGACCCCTGAGGCGCGATCCGATTGCTTGCTTGATGCTAGCATCTTGCAACATGAAGACTTTGTACCTCAGGAATGTCCCGGACGAAGTCGTACGGCGACTGGAACAGTTGGCCAAGAGAGACGGCACCTCGGTCGGGGCGGTGGCGGTTCGCGAACTGTCCGACGTCTCCCGCCGTGCCGACAACCCGGCGCTCATCGGTGCCCTGCCGGACCTGGGTGTCGACGTCGCCTCGATCGTCGACGACATCGAGCGCGAGCGCGCCGGGCGATGATCGTGGTGGACGCCTCCGCGGCGTTGTCCGGTCTCCTGAATGACGGGCCGGCTCGGCAGTCGCTGATCCGCGAACAGCTGCACGCACCCCACCTCGTCGACTCCGAGGTCGCCAGCGGTCTGCGCCGGCAGGTCAGCTCGCGGAGAATCACCGCCGACAAAGGGTGGGCGGCGCTGAACGCCTGGCGCCGCGTCGGACTCACGCGGTACGCCGTCAATATGCTTCTCGACCGGGTGTGGCAGCTGCGGGAGAACCTCTCCGCCTACGACGCGGGATATGTCGCCCTCGCCGAGGCCCTCGGGTGCTCCTTGCTCACCGCCGACGCCCGGATCAGCCAGGCGCCCGGTCTGCAGTGCACCGTCACCGTCGTCCCCCGATGAGTTGGAGCCGGGGCCTTGGTCTATCCCGGTAACCCATTGCACACAGGAGGAACATCATCGTGTCCCGGTTACCGTTCCAGCCGTTGACCACCCAGGCCGCACCCCCGATCGTCGACCGGGAGTCCTGGCAGGCCGCCTGCGACGACGTGCTCGTCCGGGAGAAGGCGCACACCCGGGAGGGCGACGCCATCGCGGCCGCTCGCCGCAGACTGCCGATGACCGAGATCCCGGCAGACGTCGTCGTGGAAGGAGCTGCCGGGCAGATCCCGTTCATCGACGCCTTCGAAGGCCGCCGCCAGTTGGTCGGCTACTTCCACATGTGGCACGACGGGAACTCCTGGGATCGCCAATGCGAGGGCTGCACCTTCTTCACCGCGCAGGCCCAGCGGCCGGGGTATCTGCACAGCCGCGACGCCACCCTCGCGATCTTCACCGAGGGCAGCTACGCCGAGAGCCGGCCGTACGCCGACTTCGTGGAGAACCGGCTGCCCTGGTACTCCGCCCGGAACGCCGAAGCGCTGGTGGCCGGGCGCCCGTTCGGTTTCCTTGCCTGCTATCTGCGGGTCGACGACCGCGTGTTCGAGACCTACTGGAGCACCGGCCGGGGTACGGAGGCCATGGCGTGGAGCTACGCGCTGCTCGACCGGACCGTCTACGGTCGCCAGGAGACATGGGAAGACTCACCCGAGGGGTGGCCGCGCGACATCGGCGTGCGCGGCGAACAGTTCCGGGTCGCCGGCCGGCCCACGATCCAGTGGAGCGTCACCGACGAGCAGCCTGCAAGCCATCGAGAAGCAGGCTGACGCCGTAGGTCAGCGTGCTAAGGGGCTCGGCCGCGGTGTCGGCGACGCTGGCCGCCGCCGTGCCGACTCGTTCGGCGAGCGGGAATCGCCGCCCGCGCATGGCGGACTCGAGCGCGGGCCCCACCTGCCGCCACCACTCGGCGTCGTCACGGCCGGTGGCTTGGCGGACCCGGTCGAGTCCGACCTGGGCGCGGGCTGAGGCATAGGCCAAGCCGAGGAGCCCGGTCAGGGCGTGGTCCATCTCGACGTCGGAGAGGCCGAGGCCGTCGAGGGCGGCGAGTTCGATCTCGTACTTGCCGGTGATGCCGGGTCCGGGCACCGGGCGCCCGGCCGGGATGTCGAGGGTCCAGGAGTGGGCGAGGGCGGCGTCGAAGTTGCGGGCGGCCACGAAGTGCAGGGCGTCGCGCCACTGCGGTCGAGCGGTGGGCAGGTCGCCGTCGGCGTACACCCGGGCGGCGTGCGCGTCGAGCATCAGCTCGAGCAGTTCGGCCTTGCCGGGAACGTAGGAGTACAGGCTCATCGGTGCGACGCCCACCGCGGCCGCGACCCGGCGCATGGTGAGGGCGTCGACGCCATCCTCGGCCGCGATCCGACCCGCGGCTGACACCACCGTTCGAACCGACAATCCCGACCGCCGCGACGGTTCCGGCGGTGACCAGAGCAGCCGCAGCAGGCGGATCGGGTCGCCGACCAGGGCCGGCTTCGCTGCCATCGGGCGCTTCCCTTCCATACAGTGTACGGTACACTGTACGGCAGCCGACTCGGTACGGGAGCGAACATGAACGTGTCAGGCCAAGTGGACCGCCTGCTCGAAGCCGGTGTGGCGGAGGTCGCCGGCATCAGTGCCGCGGAGCTGGTCGCCCACACCCGCTCGCTGCCTGACGAGCCCGGCGCGATCCTGGTCGCCCACCCCTCGCTCGTCTCCGCCCGCCAACTGGCCCCACTGCTGCGCCACCACGACAAGCCCGGCTTCGTCGTCGAGGACATGACCGACCTCGAACAGTTCGTCCCGATCGCGACCGTCAGGATTCCCGACCGTCCGCTCTATCTGGTCCACGACGTCGATCGCGGGGATGACATGCGGAACTGGACTCCCAACGAAGCCCTGCCGGCCATCACCGAGCGCGGCCGGACCCCGCTCACGACCAACGAGGGCATCAGCTGGCTGTTGCAGGAGCCCAAGATGCTCGAACGCAACTACTGCTTCATGACCATCGGGTCCCGCAGACCCGACGGCGACCAGCTCGACGCGCGAACACCCGCCATCTGGATCAGCGGCGGAACGGGCCGTGACGGTGCCGCCCATCGGGGCGCGGCCAAGATCGGCTGGTGCTGGGCCGGGAACCGTCACACCTGGCTCGGCTTCGCCTCCGCTCTTCAACGCAGCGGTTAGTAGGCCGTAGCCGCCCGGTGCGAGCAACGGGAACAAGATCGGCTCCCGGATGCCGGCGCCGGAGTAGCGCGCGCTCGACGTGGCCGCGTCGAAGCGCTACTGCTCGGCCGAGCTCGCCCGGTCCTGCGTACGTCTCCCGACTCAAGCTGGCTGACGCGGGGCCGGAGTGGATAAGTTGGCGTGTCCGGCCGCTCAAGATGGATAACGCCCGCCCGGCCCCCAACACCCGCCGACGAAACCGACGATCTAGGAGTCAGCCCGCCGGAGAGGATCGCCGATGTCGCTAGCCTCCAGTCATGGGTGCCGCGATCGCGACTCAGCCGGTAGGCCCGGGCGAGCTGGCGGACCTGGCGGACCTGTTCGACAGTCAGCGAGCTACCCGCCGATGCTGGTGCATGGCGTTCTGCGCCACCCGGGCCCAGTTCGCCGCCGGTTGGTTCGGCGGCGGCAATCAGCGTCGCTTCACGGCGATGGCCAACGCCACCGCGACGCCCATGGGCATCTTGGCCTCGGTGGCCGGGGAGCCGGTCGGCTGGTGCGCCTGTGGTCCGCGATCCCGGTACGCCGCGGCGCTCAGCCCCCGGAACCCGATCATGCGTGACCGCGACGATTCCGAGAACGAGACGGTCTGGCTGGTGCCGTGCCTGTTCGTCCGGCCGGGCCACCGAGAGCAGGGGATCACGTACGCGCTCGTGGCTGCCGCGGTGGAGTTGGCCCGCCGCGAGGGCGCCGTCGCCATCGAGGGCTGGCCCCGGGCGGGCTCCGATCGGCACGACGCGGACGCCTTCCTCGGTCGCGAGAAGGTGTTCGCCGAGCTGGGATTTCGCTGCGTACGAACGCCGAGTCCCGAGCGGGTGATCATGCGACTCGGGTTGGCCGGCGGCTGAGCCGAGATCGAACGCGAAGCGTCAGGCGGTACAGAGAATCTCCCCGTGCAGGATCGCGAACCACCCGTCTGGAGACTCGGTCCAGCGGAGCCACCCGGCCGATATCCGCTGCAGATCGGCCGGGCTGGCCAGACCGGACGACAGGGCCGAATCAGCCATGCCGGAATGGAGGACGCGTTCGGCCCAGGACCCGCCCCACAGCTCTCTCGTCTCCGGCGTGGCGTAACACCAGGTCGAGGCGGTGGCGGTGACGTCGGTGAACCCGGCTCGGTGCGCCCAGGCGAGCAGCCGCCGACCGGCGTCGGGCTGCCCGGCAGCGCTCTCGGCGACCTGACGGTAGAGCGCGTGCCACTCGTCCAGCGCGGGCTCGGCGGGATACCAGGTCATCGCCTGATAGTCGGCGTCTCGCGCAGCCACCTTGCCGCCCGGACGGCAGACCCGGCGCATCTCCTCCAGGGTGCGCACCGGGTGAGGGACGTGCTGCAGCACCTGATGGGCATGCACGACATCGAAATGCCCGTCGCCGAAGTCGAGATCGTGGCCGTCACCCAGCCTGAGTTCGACGTTGCTCAATCCTCGCTCGGCGACCAGATTGGCCGCCTCGTCCAACGCTTCTTGCGAGGTGTCGATGCCGATCACCAGTCCGGGCGCCACCAGTTCGGCGAGGTCGCAGGTGATCGAACCAGCCCCGCAACCGATGTCCAGCAGCGACTGGCCCGGACGGAGGCTGGCCATGAGGTACCGGGCTGAGTTCTCCGCGGTGCGCACCGCGTAGAAGCGCAACACCGAGGCGTGGTGTCCGTGTACGTACGCGGGGGTGCCGTCGTCCACCGCTCCAGCCTCGGCGCTTCCCGCGCCCGCCGCAAGAGCCCCCGCGACCAACGAGCCGGGGCAATCACGACTCCCGTCCTCTCCCCTCCAATTCGAGTGGCACGCTGGGCGCCGGCAGACTTCGCCCGAACGAATTCGACCGACTTAGGGAGAGCCGACATGTCCGACCCCACCGGAGCCACTGCGCCGCACCTCGCGCCCGAGACGGGGTACGCCCCCGTCAACGGTCTGCAGATGTACTACGAGATCCACGGCTCGGGCGGCACCCCGTTGCTCCTGCTGCACGGGGGTCTGTTCAACATCGACCTGCAGTTCGGCGAGCTCCTGCCCGCGCTGGCCGCGCGTCGGCAGGTGATCGCGGCGGACTTTCAGGGACACGGGCGCACCAACGACATCGACCGACCGCTCAACAGCGCAGATCTGACGGCCGATGTCGTGGGCCTCCTCGAGCACCTGCAGGTGTCGCAGGTGGACGTCTTCGGGTTCAGCGTCGGCGGCGCCGTGGCGCTCGAACTGGCGATCCGGCACCCCCAACTGGTCCGCAAGCTGATCGTGTCGTCGGTGTCGTTCAGTCCCGAGGGCGACCGATCGGAGAACACCGACGCGGTCGCATCGCTGACCGTCGACATGATCGCCGGCACCCCGATGGAGCAGGAGTACCGGGCCAAGTCGCCGCATCCCGATCGGCTGCAGGCACTACTGGACAAGCTCGGCTCGTCCGGTCCGGGCTTTCCCGGATGGTCCGATGCCGACATCGAGGGCATCGCCGCCCCGACCCTCATCACGGTCGGGGACTGCGACGCCGTGCACCTCGAACACGCCGTGCGATTCCTGCAGCTCCGCGGCGGCGACGTCAACGGCGACTTCGTCGGAGTGCCGGCCTCCCAACTCGCGGTGTTTCCGGGCACCACGCACTTCTTCGGGCTGGCCCGTACGGCGCTGGTCCTCGACGTGGTGCTGACCTTCCTCGACGCGCCCGTTCCCGAGAGCTGACCCTGGAAGGATGCTTCCCCCTCTGCTTCTGACGGGCGGCCCGGCCGCGGGCAAGAGCACCACGGCACGGCAGCTCGCGATGGCGCGACCGCGGGCGGCGGTCATCGACGTCGACGACATTCGCCACCTGGTCGTCGCCGGTCACGCGGCTCCCTGGGAAGGAGCGGCCGGCGCCCGGCAACAGCGTCTCGGCGTCCAGAACGCGTGCGATCTCGCGCGCAGTTTCCTGGGCGCCGGCCTCGAGGTCGTCCTCGCGGACGTCGTCACGACTGACACGCTCCGGCTCTACCGCTCCCTGATGCCGAGCCTGCGGGTGGTGCGGCTGCAGCTGTCCCTGGCCGAGGCCCGACGCCGGGCAACGCTCCGGCCGGTGCACCTCACCGAGCGTGAGTTCGAGGACCTGCACGCAATCCAGCTGGCCACCGACCAACCCGTCGAGGTCGTCGATGTCGAACGGCTGGATTTTCGGGACCAGGTCGACACCGTCATGCGGCTCTGGAGTCGATCAGCTGGACCTTGAATCGAGGCCCAGATCTCACCGCAGAACGCGCGCCAACTACTCCGCGTCGAGCAGCGCGAGGGTGCGGTCGCGCTGATAGTGAGCCCCCAGGGCGTCGAAGTCGCGGACCAGGCCCGGCAGATCGTCGAATGCGCCGCCGGCTAGCGCCGCGGTTCGGCGCAGCACGGCCGAGGCGATCGGGTTGGCCTGCGTGGCCGCGCGGGCGCGATCCAGGCGATCGTGAGCGCCGGGCCACCCGGCGAGGACGGCCGCCTCGGCCCAGAAGGCGGCGTACCACGGCCGCCACAACGCCGTGTTCCACCTCGCCCAGATCGAGGCGTCATCGACATCGGCGGCGAGTCGCTCCAAAGCCTGGTCGGGCCGATTCCGCTCGAGAGCGACGAGGGCGTCGAACGTGGGGGCCCAGCCGCTCGTGCAGTCCTGCAGCCAACCCGATGGTCGCTCCCCGCCGAGCAGGCGCGCGATGTCCACCCACTCCCGACGCCGGGCCTCGTCCCCGAGCAGGGCCTGCACGGTCGCCATCGCGTACGCGGTGCTGGCCAGATTCGAGGCCACGGGGCGCCCCGCGCGCTGCCAGGCCACGGCGAATCTCTCCCCCCGGGCGGCGGCGGCGTGCAGGTCACCGGCGAGTGCGTCGACCTTGATCCGGCGCGCGATCGCCAGGTGATCTTGCTCGCGGTAGCAGTCCAGCCGGGCCAAGCGATCGGCGTACGCGCCGGCTCGCGCCAGGTCGCCGACCGCGAGATTCACCTCGGACGCCATCAGTAGGAAGTCGTTGTACTGAAAGGCACTCGACGCGTCCAGGGGGACCTCGCCGAGCGCGGCTTCGCGCCGATCGAGGGTGTCCAGGGCACGGGTGTAGTCGGCCCGCGCCAGATGGCAGCCGCAGAGGGCGTCCAGCGCCGCACTCCGGACGAGCGGCAAGCGCGCAGCGAGCGCCAGATCCGTGGCGTGCTCGGCGGCCGGGATGCCTTCGGTCGCGGTCTCGGCGACTCCGAAGGCGACCGCGGTCGCGACGGCCGCTTCCGCCGCGGGTGAACCGGCGGCCAAGGTTCGGGCTTCGGCCAAGGTTCGCTCGTCGTCCTCCGGACCGGGGACCACCGCGATGATGCCCGGTGTTGCGCGGGTGTAGATGGAGATCCAGGCCAGATGTTGGGCGGCCTGGCCGGCGTCGCCCGCGGCCAGCGCCTCATCGGCCGCCGTGCGCAAGAGGCGCAGCGCATCGCCGCCGACCATCCGGCAGGCCGCCGCGCCTGCGGCCAGGCCGAGCAGCCGGGACCGGTCGCGGTGGAGGATCTGACGCTCGGCGGCCTGCTGGTACCGGTACTGAGCTTCGGCCGGATACCCCCGCAGCAACAGCTGGTCGGCGAGACATTCCGCCAGCTCGCCCGTGGCGTTGTCTCGCCGGCCGTCCGCGTTGGTGAGGGCCGCCCGGGCGTCGGCGGCCACCCGGTCGAGGCGCTCGCACCACCCGCGATCGCGTGGCTGACCGGCCAGAGCGGACAGCTCCGTTCGGCACCACCGCCGGTGCCGCTCGTGGACGGCGTCATGCTCGCCGCTGACGGTCAGCTGCTCGGCCGCGAACTGGCGGATGATCTCCAGCGCCCGGTAGCGGGTCGGTTCGCCGGGCGCCGCGACGAGCAGATTGTGATCGGCCAGTCGGCCGAGATGGTCGGCGACCTCCTCGGGATGGTCTTCGGCGCCGGAAAGGGCGGCGGCGCCGGCGGTGTCGAACCACCCGGCGAAGACCGCCACCGCGCCGAGCAGGCGGCGCTCGACGGGTGAGAGGAGGTCGAAACTCCAGGCCAGAGCGTCGTGCATCGAGCGATGCCGATCGGCGACCCGGCGACCCGAGGTGAGCACCCGCAGTCCGTGGTCGAGGGCACCAGAGAGTCCGTCGAGCCCCAAGGTGGGATAGCGCGCGGCCGCCAGCTCGATCGCCAGGGCCACTCCGTCAACGGACCGGCACACGCCGGCCACCCGATGCCGGTCGAGGTCCGGCCCGCCGCCGGCCGCGTTGGCGCGTTCCAGGAAAAGGGTGACCGCGTCCCCGCCGTCGAGGGTGACGCTCAGGCCGGGCACCGGATAGACCCATTCGTACGGGGCGACCAGGCGGGTCCGGCTGGTCGCCACGATCACCAGGCCCGGGCACGCGGCCATCAGCGGTTCGACGCAGGACCGAACGGCGTCGATCAGATGCTCGCAGTTGTCGAGAACCAGCACCGCGTCGCTGTCGGCGAGGGCCTCCGCGAGGGCCTCCTCGAGCGAGCCCCCGTGGCGCTCCGGGACACCCACCACCGCGGCCACCGCGCTGACCACCATGGCCGGGTCGGTCACCTCGGCCAGCTCGACGAACCAGCCACCGTCGCGCCGCGAGCCGGCGGCCTGCTGGCCCACCTCAATCGCGAGGCGCGTCTTGCCGACCCCGCCGGGACCCGTCACGGTCACCATCCGGTGGGCGGCGATCGCCGCCGCGAGTTCGACCCGTTCGGTACCTCGGCCGACGAAGGAGGTCACCGGAACAGGCCAGCCGGCCGGCCGGTCAGCGGCACCGGCCGACCCCGGCGCCTCGCGCGCCAGATCCCGCCGGTCCGCGACCTGCTGCTTGCGGATCAGCGAGGAGACATGCGACTCCACGGTGCGCACCGACAGGCAGAGCTCCGCAGCGATCTCGGCGTTCGAGAGGTGGCGTGCGACGAGGGACCACACCTCACGCTCGCGTGCGGTGATCACCGGAGGCTGCGACGCGGGGCGCACCACCCACCACAGTATGGCGGCTTTCCGGGCAGATCGTCGGCGCTGATCTGGGTGGTCGGCACGGAAGCGGACTTCCGTAGCGAGCACGGATGAACTCCGCCGAATTGGGCGGCACAGTCGTCGTACGAGCCGTCACCCGGGCGGCCGGACCGGACACCACCGGACACCAGCACCAACATCGAGCAAGGGAGCCCGTCATGAGTTTCGACCCGGTTCTGTACAAGACGACGACCCGCCAGCAGTGGGAGGACGCCGCCGAGGCGTGGCACCGCTGGGGAACGACCCTCGAGGTCTGGCTGGGCGAGGCCACAGAGCGGATGCTCGAGGCCGCCGCGGTGACCTCGGGAAGTACCGTGCTGGACGTCGCGGCCGGGGCGGGCGGCCAGACCCTCAGCGCGGCCTGGCGGGTCGGCCCGAGCGGGCGCGTCGTGGCGACCGATATCTCGCCCACGATCTTGACCTACGTGGCGAAGAACGCCGCCGACGCGGGCCTCAGCCAGGTCGAGACCATCGAGGCCGACGGCGAGGCGCTCGACGGGCTGCCCACGGGCTCGTTCGATGCGGTGATCTGCCGTCTCGGGCTGATCTACTTCCCCGACCAGGCCCGCGCCCTGGCGGGGTTCCGTCGCCTGCTGCGCCCCGGCGGCCGTTTCGCCGCGATCGTCTACTCGACCCCTGATCGAAACGAGTTCTTCTCCGTCCCGGTGTCGATCATCCGCAGCCGGGCCCAGCTGCCTGCGCCGCAGCCAGGCCAGCCCGGCCCGTTCAGCCTCGGCGGGCCCGGTGTGATCGAGACGGTTCTCGGCGATGCCGGCTTCTCGGATGTCGACGTCCAGGTCGTGCCCGCTGCGCTGCGACTCCCGTCGGCGGCCGAATGCGTACGGTTCGAGCGGGAGTCGTTCGGCGCCCTGCATCAGATGCTGTCCGGAGTGCCCGCGGAGCAGCGACCCCAGATCTGGGAGGAGATCGAGGCGTCACTGCGGCGGTTCGAATCCGACTCGGGATTCTCGGGACCGTGCGAACTGCTGGTGGCTTCCGGCTCGAGGTGAACCTCGCTCAGGCTCACCTAAGAGATCGCACATCGTCACAGGTCGAAGAGCTCGCTTACGCCTTCGGTCAACGGAGCGGGTCGACGTCCGAGGAAGGCCTGCAGGTCGGCGCTGGTCTCGTCGAGTTGGTGGTCGCGCACGTCGGAGTAGAAGCCGACGGACCGACGGGCGACCGGCTCGGGTAACCCCGCCTGCCGCGCCCCGACGAGCCACTCCTCCTCGGTGACCGGCGTGTAGGTGACGCTCCGGCCGGACGCCTCGGTGAGCGCCGCCGCGATGTCGTCGAAGCTGTACGCCTGCGGTGCGGCGAAGACGTAGCTGCGGTCTTCGGGTGGGTGGTCGCGGGGGATGTCGATCATGGCGTTGGCCAGCGCCTCACCCATCTCCCGGCGGAGGGCGAAAGCCACCCTGCCATCGCCGACCGGCAGTCGGATGCCGGTGTCGAAGACTCGGGACCCACCGACGAACAGCGGCAGCGTGTCCAGATACAGGGCGTTGCGGAACAGCGCGTGGGGCACCCCGCTGCGGCGGATCCGATCCTCGGTCTCGAAGTAGTCACCCATCAGGCTGTTCTGCGAACCGTGGATGTCGCGCAGCGATCGACTGGCGAACCCCAGCAGCTCGACGTCCGCACGGCGAGCCGCGTCGATCACGTTCTGGTGTTGCTGGACCCGCTGGTCGGGATCGGTGCCGGCGATGAGCAGCACCCGGTCGACACCGACCATGGCCTTCTCCAAGGCCTGGGTGTCGTCGTAGTCCCCGCGGCGGATCGAGACGCCCCCGGCCTCGAGTTCGGCGGCCTTGCCCGGGCCGCGGACGAGGGCCGCGATGTCGGTGGCGTCGGTGCGTTGCAACAGGCGCTCCATGACAGCTGCTCCGAGCTGCCCGGTGGCTCCGGTGACGAGGATCATGGCTCTCCCGAGGTGCGAAGGTAAATAGCTGACTATGCATTAGTGTATAGCATGCTCTGTGTAACGTGGTCTCCATGGCCATCGACTACGACACGGGCTACTTCGTGACCCTGACCGCCCGGGCGTTCATGCGCGTCGCCGAAGCACTGCTGCGCCCCCTCGGGCTCGGAGTCGCCCACCTGCCCGTCATGGTGTGCCTGGCTGAGGCGGAACCGCTGACCCAGACCGAGATCGCGCAGCGGATCCACGTCGAGCAGCCCACCGCCGCCGCGCTGCTGCAGCGGATGTCGAAGGCCGGGCTGATCGAGAAGTCTCCCGACCCCGACGACCGCCGAGCCACCCGCATCAGCCTCAGCGCTCACGCTCGAGAGGTCTTTCCTCGCGCCCTCGAACTGCTGGCCAGCTGCAACGACGCCGCGACCGTCGACCTTTCGGCCGCCGAAATCGACGTTCTCCACAGCCTGCTCCGTCGGGTGCTGGCCAACCTCACGGCGAAGATCGACGACCTGTGATCACTGTCCCTCGGCGGAGGTCGGACCCTTCGCGTACCCGGGGCCTGCGTAGGTTGGGACGATGAACTTCCGCTACCTCGGCAAGTCCGGGCTCAAAATCTCCGAAATCACGTACGGCAACTGGCTCACCCACGGTTCCCAGGTGGAGAACGAGCAGGCCGCGGCCTGTGTTCGGGCCGCTCTGGAGTGTGGCATCACCACCTTCGACACGGCCGACGTCTACGCCAACACCAAGGCCGAGATCGTGCTGGGCGAGGCCCTCAAGGGCGAGCGGCGCGAGTCCCTGGAGGTCTTCACCAAGGTCTTCGGGCCGATCGGGCCGAAGGGGCCCAACGACGTCGGGCTGTCCCGCAAACACATCATGGAGGCCGCGAACGGCTCGCTGACCCGGCTGCAGACCGACTACATCGACCTCTACCAGGCCCACCGCTACGACGTTGAAACTCCGCTGGAAGAGACGATGCAGGCCTTCGCCGACCTGGTCCGGATGGGCAAGGTGCTCTACGTCGGGGTCAGCGAGTGGACCGCGGACCAGCTGCGCCGGGGACACCAACTCGCGACCGACCTCGGCTTCCAGCTGATCTCCAACCAGCCGCAGTACTCCATGCTGTGGCGGGTCATCGAGAGCGAGGTCGTCCCCGTCTCGCAGGAGCTGGGCATCTCACAGGTGGTCTGGTCGCCGATCGCGCAGGGCGTGCTCACGGGGAAGTACCGGCCCGGCGAGCAGCCGCCGGCCGGATCCCGGGCCACCGACGAGAAGGGCGGCGCGAACATGATCAAGCGCTGGATGTCCGACGACGTGCTGACCCGGGTGCAGCAGCTCCGTCCGCTGGCCGAGGAGGCAGGGCTGTCGATGGCGGCCCTCGCCGTGGCGTGGACGCTGCAGAACGACAACGTGGCCACCGCGATCATCGGCGCCTCGAAGCCGGAGCAGGTGCAGGACAACGTCGCCGCGGCCGGAGTCAAGCTCGACCCGGACCTGCTGGTCAAGATCGACGAGATCCTCGACCCGGTCGTCGAGCGGAATCCGGCCAAGACGGAAGACAGTTCGCCGAAGACGCGCGAAGTCTGAGCCTGCGGGGTCGTCTCCCACCGCAACTTCACAGACGACCCCTCTCCGGCTCTCGGGCGGGGCCGTGTGGCACCGCAACGTCGAGGATGACTCCACACCGGCTCGAAACGATCGGCGCGAGAATGCACGAGGAGGCCCTGGTCAAGGTTCGGAACCCGAACTGAAGATGTCAGCGCGCACGAGAAAGCGGGAGCCAGCCATGCAGCCCTACATCTTGGACAACGCCGCTGCGGTGGAGTACAAGCGGCTCGACCTGATGTCGAAGATCCTGGACCCCTGGACGCAGAGTTACCTCGCCGAGCTGGGGGTCGCGGAGGGCTGGCATTGCCTCGAGCTCGGTGGGGGCAACGGCAGCATCGCCGAATGGCTCGCCGCCAGGGTCGGCGCGTCCGGAAGCGTGACCTCCCTCGACATCAAACCGGTGCTGCTCGAACTGGTGCCCGCCCAGAACCTGTCCGTGCACCAGATGGACCTGCGTACGGGCGATCTGCCGGCGGAGTCCTTCGACCTGGTCACCTGCCGCGCGATGCTGCACCAGATCGCTGAGTACGGGCCCCAGGTGTTGGCTCGGATGGCGGACGTCGTCAAACCCGGTGGCTGGCTGCTGGTCCAGGAGCCCGACTTTCACCTGGCACCGACCACCGAACCCGAGGTGTGGGCTCGCACCTGGCGGGGCCTCATCGAGTGGGGACACGCCAACGGGGTCGACTGGCTGATCGGCCGGAAGCTGCCCAGCATGGTGGCCGCCCTCGGTCTGGGGCATCCGCAGGCCAAGACCGATGTGCAGAACATCCGCGGGAGGGATCGTGGGGCACTCTATTTCCAGCTCTTCTTCGCCGAAGTGCGCGACCGCGTGATCGCGGCCGGACAGCTGGACGCAGAGACGCTGGGCGAGGCTTCGGCGCTGCTCGACGACCCGGACTACTGGACCCAGTGCTGGATGATGACGGCGGTCTGGGTGCGCAAGCCGCTCCATGCCGAAGCGTCGCCCGGCCCTATCTGAGCGCCGAACCGGGCCGGCTGCAGCGCACGCCGACCATGGCGCGCGCCCGACCGCGAGGCGAATACTGCTGGCATGGACAAGATCATCACCGACGAACAGCTGACGGAGTTGATCCGCAGCACCGAGCAGGCGGCCGACGCCTACGTGCGCGGAGACATGGACGACTACCTGTCGCTGATGCACCACGCCCGGGGCTTCACCCTGCTGCCGCCGTACGGTGGCCCCGCCAGTCGCCACGAGAACCGCCCCGAGGAGATCCGTTCCTCACCTGCCCTGTTCCGAGGCGGCGAGGCGAGGCTGGAGCACGTCGAAGCGCACGTCTGGGGCGACACGGTCATCCTGGCGATGATCGAGCGGCAGCACGGCCAACTCGGGGATCTGCCCGATCGGGAGTGGTCCCTGCGCGTGACCCAGGTCTATCGCCGCGACGGTACCGATTGGCAGCTGGTCCACCGGCACGCCGATCCGATCGTGCGTCCGATCGGGCTCGCGGAACTCGGCTCGCTAGCTAACTGACGAGATCATGACCGGCACGCACATCATGGGCGGAGTCGACGAGAACCGTCGCCGCCAGATCAAGGCCGGACGTCTGCGCTGTCACCCGGCCGGCCTCGGCGCGGAGCTCGGCCGCCAGCGCCTCCAAGGCGCTGGCGAGATCGTCGGTCGTGACCTGGTGGGAGATTGCGTCGCGCCGTTCCAGCCAGTCGCGGAACCAGCTCAGAGCATCGGCCGGAGAGCGGTCCGCCATGGAGGTTGTAAGTTCTTCGGCCGATTGGAGGTGATGACTCATGAGGAGCTCCAGGCGTGCGCTGAGTTGGGTCGGACCGGATTCGATCAGGATCTGCCTGGTGTCCCTACCTTCGAAGCGCAGCCTCCTCTGCAGGCTACGCGTAGGGACCCAGCCCGGCCCTCCGCCGGCGTGGCGGGCACCCGGGTGTGCGGTGGAGTGTCCCCCGGATCCGGCGCGATACTGGGGTCACCATGACAGGAGCCGAGGAGAACCCGACCGCGGTCCGCGGCCTCGAGGAATCCGTCCGCACCGACTTCCGCGGGGCGATGTCGTACGGCCGTTACCTCGATCTCGACCGGTTGCTGCACGCTCAGCACCCGATGAGCCACCCGGAGCATCACGACGAGCTGTTGTTCATCGTGCAGCATCAGACCAGCGAGTTGTGGCTGAAGCTGGTCCTGCACGAGCTCCGGGCGGCCCGGCAGTTCCTCGACGACGACCAGCTGGAGCATGCCCTGAAATGCCTGGCCCGGGTCAAGAACATCCAGCGGACCCTGATCGAGCAGTGGTCAGTACTGGCCACCTTGACGCCCCGTGAGTACGCCGAGTTCCGTGGAGCGTTGGCCAACGCTTCGGGGTTCCAGTCGTTCCAGTACCGCGCGATCGAGTTCCTGCTCGGCAACAAGGACGCCCGCCTGCTCGCGGTGTTCGCCGACGAGCCTGAAGCCCACGCCCTGCTCACGGAGCTGCTGGAGTCACCGACCCTGTACGACGCGTTCCTGGCCCTGCTGTCCCGGTCGGGCTTCGCGGTCCCGGCCGAGATCTTGAGCCGAGATCCGCGCGAGCCCTGGGTCTTCCGGTCGGACCTGGTGCCCGTGTTCCGGCAGATCTACGAATCGAGCGACAGCCCGTGGGGCGTGTACGAGGCCTGCGAGAGCCTCGTCGACGTGGAGGACAACTTCCAGCTGTGGCGATTTCGGCACCTCCGCACGGTCCAGCGCACCATCGGCCTCAAGACCGGGACCGGTGGCTCGTCCGGCGTCGACTTCCTGCGCAAGGCGCTGGATCTCACCTTCTTCCCCGAGCTGTACGCGGTCCGCACCGAGATCGGCCGGTGACCCCGGTCCGGGTGCTGGCCGATCACACCTGGTCGGGCGGCCGCTGGTGGACCGCCGACGAGATCCTGGCCGGTGCCCCGGCCCCCGAATCCGCCGACCCGCCACATCTTCCGCGCTCGGGACGGCGTGTCGCTGCGGAAATGTCGGCTCGGCGGATCGCGGGGACGGCGGTGCCGGGTCTGCGGGACCACCACGTGCACCTGGGGCTGATCGATCGGGTCGCGTTGGCCACTTCGGTGCTGAGCTCGGTGGACGATCTGGGGTGGATCGAGTCCGAGGTCCTGCAGTGGCGTCGGACCGGCATCGGCCGCTGCGTCGTCCGGGCGGCCGGTCCCTTCCTCACCGCTCCGGGTGGGTATCCGACCGGTCGGTCTTGGGCGCCGGCTGAGGCGGTCGTGGCGATCGGTTCGGCCGAAGACGCCGCGGCGACGGTACGTCGGCTGGCGGCGCAGGGGGTCGACATGATCAAGGTGGTCCTGCACACCGGGATGCCGCTGCTGGACGAGGAGTCTCTGCTGGCCGTCGTCGGCAGCCGCTCACCCGCTGCGGACTGCCGGTCGTGGTGCACGCCGAGGGACCCGGCCAGGCGGTACGCGCCGCGGCCGCCGGCGCCGACGCTCTCGCCCACGCGCCCTGGACCGAGACGCTGGACGACGAAGCCCTCCGCGCCATGGTCGGTAATATCGCGTGGATCAGCACCCTGGCCATCCACCCCCGCGGCGACGACGCACAACGGGTCGCTCTCGACAACCTGGCCCGGTTCGCGGCTGCCGGTGGGGTGGTGCGCTACGGCACCGACATGGGCAACGGCCCCAACCCGGCGGATCTGAACGGCCCCGAGCTCGAGGCTCTCGTCGAGGCCGGACTGGAACTGCCGGCGATCATGAACGCGATCTGTCGCGCCGATCGGGACCATGATCATCTCACCTGGACACCGTACGACCCGCCAGGATCGGCCGGTGACCTTCCCCGGTGGTTCGCCACGCTCCGCCGCCGCCCGGTCGCCGATCTTCCGGGATCCAGATGATCACCGGATCCAGCGCCACCGCCGCTGATCTTGATCGAGCAGATCCGCTGGCCCGCTTCCGCGCCCACTTCGGGCAGGACGAGGACGGCGTCGTCGCCTACCTCGACGGCAACTCACTGGGGCGCCCGGTGACCTCGACCGCCGACCAGCTCGCGGCTTTCGTGGCCGGCCCGTGGGGTGCGCGGCTCATCCGCAGCTGGGACGAGGCCTGGATGGACGAGCCCACCGTGGTCGGTGACCGGCTCGGCGCGGTGGTGCTGGGTGCGGCCGCCGGGCAGGTGGCGGTCGGGGATTCCACCTCGGTGTTGATCTACAAGCTGGTCCGGGCCGCGGTCGACGCCGATCCGAGCCGGACCGAGATGATCATCGACCGCGACAACTTCCCGACCGACCGGTTCCTCCTCCAGGGCATCGCCGCCGAACGCGGCCTGACCGTGCGCTGGATCGAATCCGAGCGGACGGCCGGCGTCCGGCTCGCCGACCTGGACGGCGCCCTCGGCGACCAGACGGCGGTCGTCGTGCTGAGCCATGTCGCCTACCGCTCTGGCTTCTTGGCCGACGCGGAAGCCATCACCGCCCGGGTGCACGACGCCGGCGCGTTGATCTTGTGGGATCTGAGCCACTCGGTGGGCTCGGTGCCGATCCAGCTGGACGCCTGGCGGGTCGACCTGGCCGTCGGCTGCACCTACAAGTACCTGAACGGCGGGCCGGGCTCGCCGGCCTTCGCGTACGTGCGCACTGACCTCCAGGATCGTTTGCAGCAGCCGATCTGGGGCTGGATGGGAGCCGACGACGTGTTCTCGTTCGCGCCCGACTACGCCCCCGCCCCCGGGATCCGTCGGTTCCTCAGCGGGACCCCTCCGATCCTGGCCATGCAGCCGATGAAGCTCATGCTCGAGTTGATCGCGGAGGCCGGGATGGCGGCGATCCGGACCAAGTCCATCGGCCTGACCGAACGAGCAGTCGCCCAGGTGGACGAGCATCTCCACCCGCTCGGGCGTCCAGCTGGCCAGCCCGCGCAACCCGGCCGAGCGGGGCTCACACGTCACCCTGGTGCACCCGCTCTTCCGCGAGGTCACGGCGCGGTTGTGGGAGCGCGGAGTCATTCCCGACTTCCGCGCCCCCGACAACCTCCGGGTCGGCCTGTCACCGCTCAGCACCAGCTACGCCGAGCTCGACCGAGGCATAGCCGCGATCCGGGATGCGCTCGCCGAACTCGAATTCGACGCGACCTCGAACTCCGTCTCAGATTGAGACCAGCTGCCTCTAGAGAACGGCGCGGAGCCCACACCAGACTGAGGCGCATGATCTTCATCGTGGTCAAGTTCACCGCCAAGCCCGAGTACCGCGACACGTTTCTGGACGAGGTGAGCACCTTCACGGCCGGCACCCGGTCCGAGCCGGGGGTGCTGTGGTTCGACTGGTCGGTCAGCGCGGAGGATCCGCACCAGTTCGTGCTCGTCGAAGCCTTCCGGGACAGCGACGCCGGTGCCGCCCACGTCCAGAGCGATCACTTCAAGGCCGGCATCGAGACACTGCAGCGGCTGGTCGCCAAGACCCCCGACATCATCAACGTCGAGGTGCCGGGAGACAGCTGGTCGACGATGGGGGAGGTGACCGTCGACTGATCGGCCCAGCACGTACGAGAAGTAGGTCTTCCCGGTTTTGCGCGCCGCGGAGCGGGAGAGCCCACTTCTCGACGTAGAAGGTCGGGTTCAGGCCCGACGCGGCAGGGGCGTACGGCCATCGTGCAGGTGGTGCCACTTCCGGCGGTAGCCAAGGTGCAGCGTCCGCGCGTGGCGGGCGGCGGCGGCGAAATCGATGCGGTGGTCGTGGGCGCGCAGATCCCGCCGGAGCTGGTACACCCAGAGGAACAGATCCCCGTCGGTCGAGTGCCACGACTCGTACAGGCGCGGCAGATCCGCACGCCGCACCGCCTCGAGCCCGGGCTGGTACACGGTGTCGTACCAACTGGCCCGCCACCTCGGCCGGCGTCAGCAACCGCGCCGCAGTCCCGGCTGAGCCGGTACCCGTACGCGTCGACAATGTCGCGCAACTGGGTGTAGCCGTCGAGCAGGGTGAACTGGATGATCGCGTCGGGTCGAGCGGCGGCCAGCCCGGTGGCCTCGAGCAACCAGCGCTGCTGCTCGGTGTGGATGAGGCGGCAGACGTCGACGTCGGGCTCGACCACATAGTCGGTGAGCAGACTCGTGACCTCGGCGTCGATGAAGGCGGCACCCTGTTCCCGGGCCAGCGCGACCCGATGATGGCCGTCCTCGACGAAGTAGGCGCCGCCGAGCTCGAAGACGGAGATCGCCGGCAGAGCTCCGTCCACAGCCGCCGCGGAGTCGGGCGAGCCGGTCGCGAGACAGGGCCCGTCGAGGGGTGAAGTCGCGGTCGAACTCGTCGCTGCGGTCGACGGAGCCGACGATGCGGTCGATCGGGATCTCCTGGATCCCGCGGTAGGACCGGGCGGCGGCGCCCAGGCGCCGGCTCGCCTCGTCGAACGGGAGCAGACTCACGATCCGATCGCTTCCCCTCAGGCGAGAGCGGGCTCCGCGGCCCGCCGATCCGAAACGCCCATCACCTTGCCCGCGTCGGTGAGCACGTCGGCCAGCCGATCGACGATCTCGTCCAGCAGGGCGGCGTCGCTGATCAGCGGTGGGGCGATCTGCATGACGGCGTCACCGCGATCGTCCGTACGGGCGATGAGCTGGGCCTGTCGGAACCGCTTGGGCAGGAAGCCGCGGACCAGTTTGTCTCGTTCGGCCTGGTCGAACCGGGTGTTGTCCGCGTCCTTCACCATCTCGACGGCCCAGAAGAAGCCGGCGCCGCGGATGTCGCCGACGATCGGCAGCGCCCGCAACTCTTCCATCCGCTTGCCCAGGTGGCCCTCGAGGGACCGGACGTTCTCCAGCACCTGGTCGCGCTCGAAGATCTCGATGCTCTTCAACGCGATCGCGGCGCTGACCGGGTGGCCGGCGAAGGTGACGCCGTGCCGGAAGACCCGGCCGGCGCCGTCGGCCAGAGGGCCGATCACCTTCGAGTTGGCCAGCACCGCCCCCATCGGCGCGTACGCCGAGGTGATGCCCTTGGCCACGCTGATCAGATCCGGGGCGACACCCTCCCGGGAGACGCCGAACCACTCCCCCAGCCGGCCGAAACCGGTGATCACCTCGTCGGCCATCAGCAACGTGCCGTACTTGTCGGCCAGCTCGCGCAGCCCCGCCCAGTAGCCCGGCGGCGGGGTGATGGAGCCGCCGGCGTTCTGCACCGGTTCGGCGATGATCAGCGCCACCTCGTCCGGTCCGGCGGCGAGGATCGCCTGCTCGACCTCGGCCAGGAGGCGAGCGCAGAACGCCTCCGGGTCGTGGCCGTCGGGCGCCCGGAAGGGGTTCGTGGTCGAGACGTGACTGACCTCGATCGGCGGGGTACCGAAGTCGTTCTTGAAGCCGGGAATGCCGGTGAGGGCCAGGGCGCCCAGGGTCACACCGTGGTAGGCCACCTGCCGGGCGATCGCCTTGCGCCGCTGCGGTTGACCGATGGCCATGAAGTGCTCACGCACGAACTTCCAGGCCGCCTCGACCGATTCGGAGCCGCCGTTGGTGAAGAACACCCGGTAGTCGTCGGCCGGGGCGAGCGACGCCACCTTCTCGGCCAGCTCCAGTGCCGGGGGGTGCGCGGTCGCCCAGTTCGTGTTGAACGGCAGCGTGGTCAGCTGCTTGGTCGCGACCTCGGCCATCTCGGCCCCGTACGAATAGCCGAGTTGGGCACAGAACAGACTGGACAGCGCGTCGATGTAGCGCACGCCGCGGGTGTCGAAGACGTACGGGCCCTCGGCAGTAGTCACGGTCCGGGATGCCGGGGCGGGCGGGCGACTGGGCGGCCTCAAACAGCGCCCAGCGCAGCGCCGGCGGGCCCTGGCGGCACAGATGCCCAGGAGCGCGGCGCTGATCGGACTGGTGCACGGTGATGTCCATGCCGGCGTAGCGGACCGCGTGCCGGGAGGAGGAGAAGCGCGTGCAGTCGCCCAGCTCGGCGAGGATCGTGACCGCGGTCAGCTCCCCGATCCCGTAGTGGGCCATCAGCGCCCGCAGCCCGCCTGGCGGCGCGCGTACGCGCGCAGCTCCTGGTCCAGCGGGGCGATCTGCGCCTCGAGCGCGTCGATCATCGCCAGCGCGACCGTGACCTGCTCGCGCGCGCGCTCGGGCAGCGGCTGCGCGGCCAGCCACGCGCGCCCGTCGCCGACCATCAGCTGCCGGCGCTGCGGGCAGCCGTGGTGATACAGCGTCGCCTGGATCCGCTGCTGCCACTCCCCGCGCTGCTCAGAGAGCGTGTGCCGCAGCCTGACCCGCGCGCGCAGATCCAGGATGTGATCGGGCGGGATCCACGACTCCGGCAGCCGCTTGACCATCAACAGCTCGCGCAGATGCCGCGCATCAGCGCGATCGCCCTTCGCGCGCTTCTTCGGCCCGCGCAGCCCTGCCGTCTCCGCCGGCTCGGCCAGATGCACGCCCGCGCCGACCGCCCGCAGCTCCTCGACCACGAACCGCCAGCCGGTCGTGCGTGCCGCAGCACGAGGATCCCGACTGGGAGATCGGGACTCGTCCGCCAGCGGCCGGCCGACACCCGCGAGATTGTCAGTGTTGCTCGTCCGCCTACGTGGCCGTCGTCGCGCGTGGCTACTACGGGTCGGTCGAGGTCAGCCGCCGCAGCGGCTTTGACAACTACGGGCTCTTCGTCAACCTGGGCAGGCTGCGTCTCCCCGGCCCGGCGTGCTTCGACCAGCTTGACGATCCTCGGCGACCCGGGTGCCGTGGAGACCACGGCCGGGATCGAGGTCTTCGTCCGCGGCGCCGACAACCGCCTCTACACCAACACCCTCACCCCCAGCGACCAGGCGGTGGGCTACTCGGCTGTGCCCGGCGGTCTGCTGGTTACAAGCGACCCCGAGGTCGTGGCAGTTGCAGGTCGAGCCGGTCGGCAACATCCGCCTCTTCGTCCGCGGCACCGACGGCGCGGTCTGGTCCAACATCCGCCGGGCCGGCAGCTGGGAAGGCTGGACCTCGCTCGGCGGCTCCATCACCAGCGAGATCGGGGTCAACATTCCGGCTGGCGGCGGCGTTCTTCCCGGAATCCCGCGGCCTGATCCAGCTCGTCGCCCGAGGAACAGACCAGCGCGTCTACGTGGCCACGATCAGAAGGGCGAACGTCACCTGGGAGCCCGTCGGCGGCAACTTCCGGGCCACCAGCAACATCACCTTCGCTGCCGGGGCCCCTCAGTGTGCTCTATGCCCGAGGCGAGGACGGCCGGGCCTGGACGATCGCCGCCGCGTAGCGGGCGCGCAGTGGACGCCGATCGACGGACAGGTGCTCGAGCGCGGCAGCCACATCGCGACGCCTACCGGCTCCGGCGGCGTCGGCGCGGGTGCCATCTACGTCATCGGGTCCGCCAGTGTCTACACGAACCGGACACACGCACTAGGGTTTGTCGGGCCGTATGTCGGCTACACCGAGCTCCCCGGTGCGGTGCCGGGCGGCGACCCGGTCGCGTTCGCCCCGGCCGTCAACGAGGCGACCGGCACCAACCCGGTGCCGGATCAAACCCTGCTCTTCCGTGACACCGACAGCCGCCTGTTGAAAACCACACAGGCTGGCCCCGGCCTGCCTTACTCCCCCTACGAGTTCGGGGTCATCGGCGGTCTGCTCGACGGCTGAGGACGCTGACCAGGCGCTAGACGACCAGCGGTTTGGAACGCCTGCTCCGGGCCGCCATCCTCCCAGCCTGCTGACGCCGACCGGTCGGGTGCGGCTCATCCGCCCCGACCGGTCAGCCGCCAAAGACCTACGACGCTCGACGTCGATCCCGGTGGCCACGAACGGCCCGTTTCGTAACGGGACCCCTTGCGGGCACTTTGCTGCATACGGGTGCCTTTCACGGTGGACCCGGTGCCGGCGTGTCCCGCAACACCCGCCCGATGAACTGTCCGATGACGGGGCGACAACCGGGACATCACACGAGGCCCGCCTTCAAGCGCGAACGATCGCGCCGGCCGCCAACTCCTGCGCTCCTGCCCTGGACGAGCTCCGGGCGTCCGTGCCCTTCCAGCCGCCTCGCGCGTGCATTCGCATGGGATTGCGATCGTCCGTGCCCGGCCGGCCGCCGCGCTCGC
>CAWAAK010000036.1:0-8311 GCA_963780005.1 uncultured Actinomycetota bacterium
CGAGACCTCGCTCTCATCCGTCCGATTACCCTACCGCCGCACAACCCCCGGACCCGGTCATCTATTCCATGGTTGACCGGCTGCGCACCGGGTCAGGCGGGCCCGACGGACGAGATCTCGTAGCGAGCCACCTCGGCGGCTTTCACCCGTGCGGTCTGCGCATCGCTGGGCCCCGACCCGCTTCGAGCGCGGACCTATCGAGATCGGATGTATCCAGCTCGGAAGTATCGAGATCGGACGTATCGAGCGGCAGCGCCAGGCTCACGGAGGTGCCGGTGGAGTCGCTGGTCAGGGTGACGGTTCCGCCCTGGGCCTCGGTGATGGCCTTCACGACGCTGAGCCCCAGACCCGAGGTGCGGCCGGCCCCGTCGGATTTGGTGGTGACGAACGGATCGAACACGTGGCTCCGGATGCTCGGGTCGATGCCCGGGCCGGAGTCTCGGACCTGAAACGTGAGCGTGCTCCCGGTCACCGTCGCATCGACGATGACCTGGGTGTCCGCCGGTGTATGCGTTCGGGCGTTCACCACGAGGTTGACCAGGGCCTGGGTGAGCCGGTCCTCGTCCCCGAGCAGTACGACCGGCGGTGTCGGCCGGATCTCGACGTCGGCGAGGTTCAGGCCCTCGAGCCGGTCCCGCAGGGCGGCGGTGACGTCGGGAGCGAACACCAGTTCCGCGACCGTGTCCGCGCCGGCCTCGCCCTCGTTGATCGCGGTGAGGTCGTCGACGATGCGCCCCAGCCGGTCGAGCTCGCGCCGCACCACTCCCGCCGTCTCGGCCGCTGAGTGGCCGTCGGTGGGTCCCAGCGTCTCGAGCAGTTCCAGGTGCCCGCGGGCCACCGCCAACGGGGTCCGGAGCTCGTGCGAGATCGCCGCGAGGAGTTGCTGGCGGTGACGCTCGTCGTCGCGGATCCGATCCAGCATCCGGTTGAACTCGCGGGCCATCCCGGCCACCTCGTCGTCGGTGACCGGCTCGGGCACCCGGCTGCTGAGATCGTTGAGATCGACCGAGCGTGCCGCCGTGGCCAGATCGTGTACGGGACGCAGCGCCCGGCGTAGGGCGATCAGGAGGACCAGCCCGCCGAGAAGCAGGCCGACGGCGCTGGCCACGCCGATCCGGACGAAGGCCCCGCGGGCCTGTGCCTCACCGGGCGACAACGGCCCGAGCACCGTGGCCTGCGCGAAGGGCCGACCCTCGCTGGTCAGCTCGGCCGTGAGGACTCGGAGCGGTCCGGCCGGCGAGGCCACGGTCAGCAGCCGCCCAGGGGTGCCGGTCGGCAGGGAGCCGGAGGCCTCCAGCGCTTCGAGTTCCGCTGGGCCGTCCCGGGTGCTGAGCACCCGCGAGCCCAGCCGGATCACGGTGAGGTGTTGCTCACTGCCCGGATACAGGGCGAGATAGCGCCGGACGGCCCGATCGACAGCCGCGGGATCGGCAACGGCCGCGCTGCCGGTCGCGGCGGTCAGCTGCTCCGGGAGTTTTTGTTGCAGAGCGGTGAATTCGCGCCGCAGGACCTGATCCACGGCCTCGCGCTGCTCGACCCGGATGAGCTGCGAGGTCAGGAAGGCCGCGGCCAGCATCGTCAGGGCCAGGGTGATGATGGCGATCCCGGCGATCCGCAGGTAGAGGGTCGGCTTCACGTAGCCACCAGTCGGTAGCCGGCCCGCCGTACGGTCTCGATCCGGTCGGCGCCGATCTTCCGGCGCAGGTGCCGGATGTAGGTTTCCACGACATTGGACGCGCCGTCGAATCCGTACCCCCAGACGAGATCGAGGAGCTGGGTCTGGGAGAGGACCTGCCCCGGATGTCGCATCAACACTTCGAGCAGCGCGAACTCCCGCGACGACAGCATCGTGGTCCGGCTGTCGACGTCCACCTGACGACTGCGGAGATCCAGCGTCAGGTCGCCGAGGGTCAACAGCACCGCCGACGGCTGGTCGGAGCGGCGCAATCGAACCCGGATCCGGGCCAGCAGCTCGCTGAAGCTGAACGGCTTGATCACGTAGTCGTCGGCACCGGCCTCGAGGTTGGCCACCCGGTCACGGACGGCGTCCTTCGCGGTCAACACGATCACCGGCAGCGATGGGCGGGCGGCCCGGAGCTTGACCAGGACCTGCTCGCCCGGCAGACCCGGCAGGCCCAGATCCAGGATCACCAACTCGACGTCCTCGCGCCGCGCGTGCTGCAACCCGGTCAGGCCGTCGGCCGCGACCTCGACCAGGAAACCCGCCGACTCGAGCCCGCGCCGGACGAAGTCGGCGATGCCGGGCTCGTCCTCGATCACCAGTACGACCATTCCGCGCCTCTCCTCAGCCCGGCCTAGTCGCGCCGGAGATCGATGACGCCGGCGTCCGCGGCGAGCGCGACGGTGTACTCCCGGCCGCGGGAGTCGGTGACCGACGCCTCCCAGGCGACCTGGCCGGCGCGGACCCGCTCGAGATCGGTGACCCGTGCTCCGCGACCGACCGCCGCGGCGGCTGCTGCGGTGACCGTCTCGGTCGAGGCGGCCTTCCCGGCGTACGGTTTCGGCTCCCACGGTGGGACCGCGCTCGCGCTGTCGCGGTAGGTCCGGTCGTTCAGCACGTAGACCTCGGCGTCGTCGCCGTCGGCGTCGAACCGCACCATGGCCGTGACCTGACGGCCGACGAGACCGTCGAGCTCGTCGGAAAGTCTTTCGGTCTTTCCGTCGCCGTCGAAGTCCTCGATCGGTCCAGCGGTCAGCACCCAGGTGTCCGGCCCGAAGTCGAGCTCGGAGTTGTCCAGGATGAACTCGTCGGCGTCGCTGCCTCGTTGGAGGGTGCCGGTCAGGGTCTCCAGGGCCTCCACCTGCTGTTGCTGCTGGCGCTCGGCTGCCGCGGGGCTGACCGGCGGAGGGCTCACCCGAACCCCCCGGATTTCGACGGCGGCCACCGACTCCTCCGGGTCTTGCCGGGTCAGCAGCCAGGTGGTGGCCACCGCCAGCACCACGGCCACCACCACGGCGACCAGGAGGATCAGTGGTCGTCTCCGGGTGATGGTCGTCATGTCGGCTCCTTCTTGGGTTCATTGTGCGGCCGGGTCGCCGCGGGTGTCGGGAATTCCACCGCGGCGACCCGGTCTTGGTCGTCAGACCTCAGTCGTCGTCGGCGGCCCGGTACTGGTTCTCCCACCGGTCCTCGGTCCGCTCCGAGGCGTCCCGCTGGGCGCTGGTGTTCTGGCCGCTGCCGGCGCTCAGTCGATCCGATCCGGTGCCGCCCTCGAGGAGGTCGTTGCCGGCCTTGCCGTACAGGCGGTCGTTGCTGCTGTCGCCGTCCAGGTTGTCGTTGCCGCTGTTGCCGACCAGCTTGTCCCGTCCGGTGCTGCCTTCGAGGTCGTCATGACCGGAGGAGCCGTAGACCGTGTCGGCGCCGGAGTCGCCGTCGAGCTCGTCGTTTCCGGCCCCGCCGTGCAGCCAGTCGCGGCCGGGGCCGCCGTCGACCTCGTCGTTGCCGGCGTTGCCGCAGATGACGTCGTTGCCGCCGTTGCCGTCGATCTCGTCGTTGCCGGCCAGGCCGACGATGACGTCCCGGCCGGGGGTGCCCTCGATGTCGTCGCGGCCGTTGGTGCCGACGATGGTCGCGGTCACACCGTTGCAGGTTTGGGTGGCGGCGTGCGCCGAGGAGGGGAGTGCGAAGGCGAGGCCGACAGCGGTGAGCAGGCCGGCCCCGGCCAGAGCGGTGGTGCGGACGAGGTTGGTGCGAAGAAGGGTGCTGGGTGCGGACATGGGGGGTGCTCCTTGAATCAGGTGGTCGGAACTTCCGACACCTTGATTCCACCGGGCCCAGCTGACGCACCCGTGACGCGAACATGAAAGCTCTGTCAGGTGACCCGCAAGATCATTTCCGCGGGAAGGTACGCCGGTTGTGGGCTTCCGGAGACTCAGCCGTCGCGGGTTGGGGCCGGGACCTGCGCCAACAGGTTCTCGGCGGCATCGCAGATGCGGTTGACGTCGGCAGTGCGCAACCGCCGCTTGGTCAGCACCGGACGGGTGCCCCACCACTTCATCGATTGCCAGACCATCTCGTAGCGGTAGGCGAACAGCACGTCGTCGGTCCGGGCGATGGTCGGCGACAAGCTCTCGAGATAGTTGTCCCGGCAGCGGTCCGGGTCCATCCCACGATGACTCGACATGTACGGCACCGAGAGCAGCCGACCCAGATCCCGACCCGCCGGGCCGAGATGGGCCATCGACCAGTCGATCAGGACGACCCGCCCGGCCCGCGTCGGATCGAGGATGACATTCCCCGCGTGAGCATCCCCGTGACAGAAGGTCCGGGGCAGCGCATGGAAACGCGAAGTCAGGGCCTTCTCCGCCAGGACCAGGCAGCGGTGGATCTCGACCAGGCGCTGACCGAGCGCGCGACGCAGGAAGTGACCACAGGCGCCGATACCTGCGGTGTGCGCGCCCAGGCCGAAGGTCGGATGCAGCCGAAGCCAGTTCTGGGTGGACAACTCCGGTGCGCTGCCGCGGGCGTTCAGCTCGCCCAGGCCGCGAGCGGCGGTGGCGAAGTCATCGCCGGTGCGGGGGCGACTGGCCGGCTGGAGATCCTCGAGGAAGAGGTGCCAGTGCCCGGGATCGTCCGTGACGCGGAAGACGGTCGGCGCCCGCCACCACCGACCCGGAATGTCCACCAGGCCGCTTCCGTACAGCAGGGCCTCCCGATCCTGGGACCGGTGCAGCGACTTGCGGATGAAGGTCGTTCCCTGGCCGCGGACGGCGTGCCGGACGACAGCGACGGTCCCGGCCGACAGCCCGCCGTCGACCGGCTCGTCGGTGACTTCCCGCTCCGTGACGGGCCGGCCCACCTCGGCCGAGGCCACGTCCAGAACGTGGCGCCGGGTGACCCGGCCGACGTAGCCCGGAACGAGCCGCCGCGAGCGGGTGATCTCACCGGTGACGCCGAGCCGGTTCTCGGCTCGGTTCAAGACGGCGACGGCGAGTCGGTACTGGCCCAGTTCGGACGCCGCGGCCGCGACCGCCAGGTACTCGGGCGCCGACACCTCCCGGCGGACCAGGGCCAAGAGTCCAGCGAGGGTCCTCCCGTACGCACCGGCGCCGGTCCGGACCCGCAGTTGACTCTGCCGTGGAGGCACGCGGTGAAAATAACTGCCCGCCAGCCGAATCTCGTGGACCTTCGCACGGCGCGTCGCCGAACACCTCGAGTCGGGCGGTGGGTCGAGGCGAGCGCGAAACCGTCAGCCGGCGCGGGCGAGCATCACCATGGGTGCCAACCTCCCGGCCCGGGCGGCAGCCATGTTGTTGCCGATCCGCTCGGTGAAGCCGGGCCCGAACACCGTCGCCGGACTGAGCTGCGACGGGCCCGCTCCCGGGCCGGCCTGCGCGGCCATCCGGTTCTCCACCTTCTCGACGGTGAAGCCGGCTGTCCGCAGCAGGTCACCGTACGTCTCCGGCGTTTCGACGAAGGAGCACCGCTCGTCCTCGGACCAGGGCAGCGGGTACGGGAGGTCGCCGTCGGCGGTGCGCATCTGTTCGTACAGACCGAAGACGCCGCCCGGCCGGAGCACCCGGTGCACCTCGGCGAACACGGTCGCCTTGTCCGGGATGTTCATCCCGACGTGGATCAGCATCGCCCGATCGAAGGTGGCGTCCTCGAAGGCGAGGGACTCCCCGGACGAGACCCGATGTTCCACCAGCGGGGTCAGGCCCACCCGGTCGGTCAAGGTCCGGGCGGCATCGACGAAGTCGGGTGACAGGTCGATACCGACCACGGGGCACGAAAAGCTGGCCGCGGCGAGGCGCGCCGGGCCACCGATGCCGCAGCCGACGTCGAGGAGCCGGGTGCGCGGATCGAGGCCGAGTTGCCCGAGCAGATGGGCCGTGGCCGGGGCGCCACCGGCGTGCAGCTGATCGATGGGAGCGAAGTCGCTCGCCGTAAGGGACGCGGTGTCCACGCCCGACTGCTCCAGTGCTTCCAGCACGGCGTCGGCCAATCCTTGGCGACGGTAGTGACCACGGACCAGATCCGGAACCGTTTCGCTCATGTCGACCCTCCCCCGACGGGCAGCGGCGGCCCGCCCGTCGCCGACGTTACGCCGAATTCCTCCCTGGCGCCGTGGCTAGGGTGATCGCCGTGGCGCAACGCGCGAAGAAGTCCGTGGTACAGGTCCCCGACGTTCGTCTGACGGGCCTCCGATCGGCCACCCGAGCGGAGTTCGAGGGCAACTCGGACCACGACGGTTTGGAGTTCGCTCAGCTGGAGCTGGAGGAATTCGTCGGCGGCAACCGTCGGTTCGTCGAGTGCCGGATCTCGGCTGGTCGCTTCGGCCACGTCCAGCTGCGCCGGGCCCGTTTCAACACCTGCGAGTTCGCCGAGCTGGAGGCCAGCACGCTCGACGTCGCGGAGAGCAGCTGGTCCGATGTGGTGGTCCAGGGCGGCCGGATCGGTGCCCTGGCTGCTCCGGGTGCCCGCCTCACCCGGGTGGCGATGCGTTCGGTCCGAGCCAACTATGTGAATCTCCGGGGGGCGGAGATCACGGACCTGCAGTTGACCGGTTGCCGGATCGAGGAGCTGGATCTGGGTTCGGCCCAGGTCCTCCGCGCCGATCTCACCGGCTGCGACATCGACCGGCTGGTGCTCTCGGAGGCCGTACTGAGGGACGTCGACCTGCGTGGAGCGGAACTGTCCACCCTGGAAGGGGTGGCCGCCCTGCGCGGAGCGACGATCAGCCCCTTTCAGCTGACCCGGCTCGCCCCCGCCTTCGCTGAACAGCTCGGGATCCTGGTCTCGGAGTAACGGCACCTGAGGCCCGGGCGACCGCTACCTCGAGGAAACGGTCAGGATGAGAAGACGGGCGGCAGCTCGTTCGTGTTGAACCGGAAGACGGTCTTCAGATCTTTGCCGCGGATGTCGTTCTGCGCGTAGTAGGCGATGCCCCACTCCTCGATGAACGAGCCGTCCGCGAACATGCAGGGCGAGAAGACCGGGTCTTCCGGATCGGTCTTGGTGACCAGACCGCCTCCGTTCGTGGACAGTCCGAACTCGTCGGTCCCACCCAGGGCGGCGCAGCCCAGGCTGGCCGGGTTGGCGTTGGGGTTGGCCGCCGAGGGGAGCGGCTTCTTGGCCAGGTAGGCCAGCGCCGCCAACGTCGGCCGGGACGAGTACAGGGTGACCAGGTCGGTGTAGATCCGGGTGCTCGCCTGGCCCGTACCGGACTGGAAGCGACAGGTCTCGATCGGCTCACCCAGGTCGATCCAGCTGGTCTCATCGTTGTTGGTGTTGTAGGTCGGCTGACGTAGCTGCACCGTGCCGCCGGACTGCCGGCAGTACGCCGCCGCCTCCCCGGTGGTCGGAGTGCTGGGGGAGGACGTGGGTGACGAGGGTGCCGATGGGGTCAACGGCGGGGGAACCACGGGTGTGGTGCTCGAGACCGGGTCGGCCGCGGGGGTGGTGCAGGCGGCCAGGGCGATGAACAGGGCGCCGATGAGCAGGGTGCCGAGTGAGGCCGCCACAACACGGCCCCTCCGCGTGGTCTGTGGCCGCATCGCCGACTCCCTCGGCTCGAAGTTGCGTCACCCTACCAAGGCGTCGCGCCGCCAGTCCCGATCGACGGGCGCCCGTGCGAGAACCGTTACGCCAGCGAGCTCGGGGATCAGCCGGGCAGCCGCACCGACTCGCGGGCCAACGCACCGGGCTGGGGGCAGCCGGTCACCACCGTGACCCAACTCTCGCCGCGGACCCGGGTGTAAACCAGCAGGGCGGGAGTCCCGTCCACGCTGGCCGGGGTCAAGGCGGTGATCCGGCCCGACGTGACCGTACGGGCGCACCGCCAGGCTCCCGAGAAGGTATGGGCGCTCAGGTCCCGCGTACTGGCGATCTCTCGGGCCTGGTCGGCGAGCTCCGAGCTCTGCACCTGGAAGGGGGCGACCGCGCTCGGCTCGTTCAGTCCGGCCGAAGCGCTCAGCGCGTACCCGGCGGCGCCGACCGCGGCAGCGCTGACGGCCGCGACCAGGACCACTCCCGCGGCCCTGCCCCGGGCGGGCGGGCGGGTGTCTGGGCTGAGCAGGAACGGTTTCGTGCCCCGGTCGACCAGACCCCCGGTCCCCGCGGTCCCTGAAACCTGGGCGTTCCGGCGGGCACTCTCCTGCGTCAGCACAGCATCGAGCCGCGCGGCCACGTCGGGCGGCATCGGCGGCACCGGCGCGCCAGCCAGCTGGCGACTCACCTGGGCCGCCTCGGCCGGCTCCGGGTCGACCCGGTCCGGCTCCCTGTTCTGGTCAGTCACGGCTCGGCTCTGCGTTGTTCGGCGGTCGGCGGATCCGACCCGGTTCCTGGGTC
>CAWAAK010000037.1:0-6233 GCA_963780005.1 uncultured Actinomycetota bacterium
GTCGCCTTATTGCTTGAGTAACTCTTGGGCGATCCGCTCCAGATCATCCCGATCTGCGAAGTCGATGATCAGCCGGCCCTTGCCGCGACCCATCTCCACCCGGACCCGGGTCTCCAGGTGGTCACCGAGCTGCCGGGACAACTCCTCCGCACGTGGATCGGGCGCAGGCCGTGTATGGGTTCGCGCCGGCCTGGAATCGCGGTGGTCCCCCACCGCGACGATCTCCTCGACCGCCCGGACGGAGATGCCCTCGGCCACCACCCGCTGAGCCAGTCGCTCCTGCGCCGCGGGATCCTCGAGGGTGAGCAGGGCGCGGGCGTGCCCGGCACTGAGTACGCCGGCGGCCACCCGCCTCTGCACGGTCGGCGGTAGGCGCAGCAACCGGATGGTGTTGGAGATCTGCGGCCGGGACCGCTTGATGCGGGCCGCCAACTCCTCCTGCGTGCAGTCGAAGTCTTCGAGCATCTGGGCGTACGCCGCCGCTTCCTCGAGCGGATTGAGCTGGGCCCGGTGCAGGTTCTCCAGCAGGGCGTCGCGCAACAGGTCCTGGTCGTGGGTCTCCCGGACGATCGCCGGGACGGTGTCCAGGCCGGCCACCTGGGCGGCCCGCCAACGCCGCTCCCCCATCACCAGTTCGAACCGGCTGCCGTTCGCAGTCACCGGCCGGACGACGACCGGTTGCAGCAGGCCGACCTCCCGGATCGAGGCGACCAGCTCAGCCAAGGCGTCCTCGTCGAACACCGTACGGGGCTGCCGGGGGTTGGGCGCGATGGCGTCGACCGATAGCTCCCCGAAGTAGGCCCCGGCGGGGATCGGCACCGCGGACGGAGCCTCCGAACCGTTCGCCGGGGAGGCCGGCTGCGCGGCGGCCGGCACGTCGGTCCGCTGGAAGAGCTCCCCCAGACCGCGACCGAGTCGCGGCCGATCGGTGCCGACACTCATGCGGACTCCTTCTGCTCAGATGCTTGAGGGGCGGCGCGGTGGGCGATTTCGGCGGCGGCTTGGAGATAGGCCCGAGCGCCGACCGATCCCGAGTGGTAGGTCAGCACGGTCTGGCCGAAGCTGGGCGCCTCGGAGATCCGTACCGAACGGGGGATCACCGTCGGTAGCGTCTCGGCCGCGAAGTGGGTGCGCACCTCGTCGGCGACCTGGGCGGCGAGTTTGGTCCGAGCATCGAACATGGTCAGCAGCACGGTGCTCACCTGGAGCTCGTCGTTGAGCTCCCCTTTGACCAGATTGATGGTCCGCATCAGCTGCGACACGCCCTCGAGGGCGTAGTACTCGCACTGGATGGGGATCAGGATCTCGGAGGCGGCCACCAGCGCGTTCAGGGTCAGCAAACCCAACGACGGGGGACAATCCAGGAACACGTAATCGGTCGGCCGCTGGGCCAGATAGCTGGTCAGGGCTCGCAGCAACCGATTCTCCCGGGCCACCGTCGACACCAGTTCGATCTCGGCCCCGGCCAGGTCGATGGTGGCGGGCAGCACCCGGAGCAGCGGAGCCTCGGGGGAGTCGACCACCAGGTCGACCATCGGTACGCCGGCGAGCAGGGCCTCGTACGTCCCCGGTGTGCCGGGTGGGTGCTCCACGCCGAGGGCGGTACTGGCGTTGCCCTGAGGGTCGAGATCGATGACCAGCACGCGCAGACCACCCAGGGCCAGCGCCGCCGCCAGATTCACCGCCGTGGTGGTCTTGCCCACCCCGCCCTTCTGGTTGGCCACCACCATGATTCGGGTGTCGGCCGGCCTCGGGAAGACCTGCTTGGTTGTTTCACGTGAAACGGCCGGAGTGTCCTCGGTGCTCACCGGGGGAGCGCTCAGTTCGTCCTCGTCGTAGCGAGCGCGTCGCGGACCGGCCGGCAGGGTCGGAAGCTCGACAGGCGAGGAGACCGTCGAGAAGGGATGGCCTGATTCGGTCGCTGCAGTTTCGTCCGCCGTTTCACGTGAAACATCTGGCCAGCCCAAGAGGCTACCGATCCGCAACGGCTCGGGCCAGCCCAAGCCGGGACTCACCTGCGGATCCTGCAGCGAGAGTGTCATAGAGCTTCCTGAGACCGGTTCTTCGGCGGTGAGACTCACCGTCTGCTCACGCTAAGACACCGGAGGCCGGCGCCGGTGATGGCGCGCCGCGGCCAAGGAGGAGCGACCGAGCCCTTCAGGTCACCCGAACGACTCGAGTGGGTTCGGCATCCGGTGTCGCCCGAACCTCGAGTACGTGCGCGGACAGGTGCTCGGTCGCCAAGATGTCCCGGGCAGCCTGGATCTCATCCTCGGCCGACCGACCTTTCAGCGCGAGCAACGTGCCGCCGTCCTTCAGCAGCGGTCGGCACCAGCGGATCAAACGGTCCAGCGGGGCGAGGGCCCGCGCGGTGACGACGTCGTACTGCTGGTGATGGTCCTCGGCCCGGGCCCGCACCACGCGTACGCGAGCGCCAAGGCCGAGCTCGCGCACGACCGGTTCGAGGAAGGTCGTCCGGCGAAGCAGAGGCTCGAGCAGCGTCACCGAGAGGTCAGGCCGCGCGATGGCCAGCGGGATGCCCGGCAGACCAGCCCCGGACCCCACGTCCACCACGCTCGCCCCGATCGGGATGAGATCGGCCAGCGTCAAGCTGTTCAGGATGTGCCGGTCCCAGATGCGGTCGGCTTCCCGGGGTCCGATGACACCGGCAACCACACCTCGATCTAGCAATATATCTACATAAGGCTGGAAGAGGGCGCGATCGAACCCACCCATCACGTACTCCAGGACATCAGCCAACAGGCAGGACGACCACGTGCCGCTTCGGCTCTTCACCCTCGGAGGCACTGGTCAGACCCGCCGCGGCCACCGTGTCGTGCACGATCTTGCGCTCGAACGGGTTCATCGGCGCGAGCGGGACCTTCTCCTGACTGGACTTGACCTCCTCGATCGCGTCGGTGGCCAGCACGATCAGCTCACTCCGCCGCTTCTCCCGGAAACCGGCGACGTCCAGCATCAGCCGGCTGCGTTCCCCGGTCTCGGTCATCACGGCCAGCCGAGCGAGTTCCTGCAGGGCATCGAGGACGGCGCCCTGGGGACCCACCAACACATCGGTCTCGCTGACGATGGACACGTGAGCCCGATCGCCTTCGATGTAGGTGTCGATGTCTCCGTCGAGGTCGGCGATGTCGAGCAGCTCTTCCAGATAGTCGGCGGCGATCTCGGCCTCGGACTCCAACGTCTCGGAGCTGCCGCGGCGGGCCTTGGGTGCGGCCTCCGACTCGCTCGAGTCAGCTCCCTCGGCTGACTCAGGCGTTTCGGTGTCGGCCTCGGCCGACACCGCCGACGGTGCCGCCTCGGTGTCGGTGTCCGACGGCGCGGTGTCGCTCATGGGTGCTCCCAGGGTCTCGGGCGGCCAGGCCGCTCTCGGATCGTTCGCCGGCGCCTGCTGCGCGGAGTGCAGCCACAGCGAACGGCGAATCAGGTTCAGGTCTTGCGTTGTGAGCGCGTTTGTTTACGAGGTTGTTGACGGATCACCTTCGGGGCCGAGTCGCTGCTCGAGGCACTCGTCGAACCGTTAGCCCCGTTCCGGCTGACGCCGGTCCGACCATTGCCGGCCGCACCGGGGTCTTGCGGGCCGTCGTCCTCAGGCCCTTCCTCGTGCCCGCGGTGCTTGTGCGCGGCCTTGGCCTTGCGGCGGGCTTCCCAAGCGTCGAAGGCCGGCGTTCCGGGAGCCGGGTTGCGGCGAATGACGTAGAACTGCTGGCCCATCGTCCACAGGTTCGAGGTGAACCAGTAGATCAGCACGCCGACCGGGAAGTTGATGCCACCGACCGCGAAGATGATCGGGAAGAGGTACAGCATCATCTTCTGCTGCTGCGCGAACGGGCCGGTCAACGCCTCCGGCGGCATGTTCTTGCGCATCAGCTGCAGCTGGGTGATGAACAGCGTCGCTGTCATCGCCAAGATCAAGAAGATCGTGAGGATATGGATGCTGTTGATGCCGTTGGCGAAGCCGGTACTCATGAAGGTGTCGGAAATTCGGGCGCCGAAGATGGTGGCGTTCTCCAGCGACGACACCAGATCGGGGTTGATGACCAACCAGTGGCCCAACGCCTTGCCGTTCGAGGCCTCGTTCAGCACCCAGAACAAGGCCAGGAAGATCGGCATCTGCAACAGCAGCGGCAGGCACGACGACAGGGGATTGGCGTTGTTCTCCCGGTACAGCTTCATGGTTTCTTGACCGAGCTTCTCCCGGTCGTGGCCGTACTTCTTCTGCAGCTCGCGCACCTTGGGCTGCAGCAGCTGCATCGAGCGCGAAGACTTGATCTGCTTGACGAACAGCGGGATCAGCGCCGTCCGGATGATCACGGTGAGGCACACGATGGACAGCGTCCAGGTCCACCCGTTGTCGGTGCCGAACAGCGGCGCCCACAGGTAGTGGAAGAAGACGAGCAGCCCCGACACCACCCAGTACAGCGGCGTCATGATCGTGTTGAAGAACCCGACGATGCCGTCGTACCACGCCATCGGGACAAGCATCGGGGTCAGTAACTCGATCAATTTCCACCTCGTACGTGAGCCACACCGGCCCGCTCGGGTGCGTGATCGTCCAGCTGGACGTGCCGGTGGGGGTGACTGGAGTCCAGTCTCGCCTCCCGCGCCGCCAAATCACGCATTTCTTCGTCGAATTCAGGGGTTCCCGGTACGGGATCGTACCCACCGGGCGTCCACGGGTGGCACCGCGCGAGTCGCCGGGCCGCCAGCCAACTGCCTCGGGCCGCCCCGTGCACCTCTACGGCCCGCAGCGCGTACGCGGAACAGCTCGGGTAGTACCGGCAGACGTTGCCGTACAGGGGACTGATCGTGAGGCGATAGAGCTTCAGCAGGCCCATCAGCACGCGCCTCATGGCCCCCCCAGGCGGGCGAGGGCCGATGACCACGCGGAGGCGAAATCGACGGGCAGTCGGGCCGGCGTGGCCACTGCGGAAGGCAGTGCGCGCACGACGACCTCGATACCCGACGGGGTCTGGCCGAGCCGTTCAGCGGCCAGGTGACGAAGCCGACGCTTCACGCGATTTCGGCGGACGGCCGATCCGACCGCCTTGGAGACCACAAAACCGACTCGAGCGGGACCCGGCTCGGGGCCGCGACCGGCGTGGATCACGAGGGTCGGACGAGCGACGCGGACGCCACGCCGCACCGTGCGCCGAAATTCATTCGCCCCGCGCATCCGAGACGGCGCCGGCAACACGGATCCGCCGACCAGCTCAGGCCGACAGCTTGGCGCGACCCTTGCGCCGTCGAGCGGCGAGGATGGCGCGTCCGGCTCGGGTGCGCATCCGCAGCCGAAAGCCGTGGGTGCGGCTGCGGCGCCGGTTGCTCGGCTGGAAGGTGCGCTTACTCACGGGAGGTCTCCCACATTCTGAAGATGACTGCTGAAGATGACTGAAGGACCACCCCGATAGGAAACGGCGGAGTGGGCAGGATCGCTGGTTCTCAAAGGCGACCTCCTAACGGTACGGGGACCGCCCAAGCGGGTCAAACCCGGCGACGCCCCAACGCCGCGGACTGCGGCAATACAGGCCGCCGCGAAGTTGTCGAGGCGACACGCCGGATCTGGGCAGGTATTTTGCTCGATCGGGTTGCAGGCGACCTGCGGGGTTGCTAGCGTCACGGCTCTTCTCAACAACGATTTCAGCTCCCATTCTGTCTGTCTTCAACTTCGCCGGTGATGCCCGAAACGCACCCCGATCGGCGAGGGAACCAGGGCTCGCTCCCATCTTGCACACAGGGTGTGGATAAGGCTGTGGAGTAGCTAGAGTGAAGCTCTCTTCTCGAATCCGGAGACTTGGTCAGCTGAGGTGCCGCGGGAGGGGACGAGTCCATCGGCCGACAGCAAGCAGGACGCGGAGCAACCACGAGTGACCCAATCTCCCGGCAGCGACATCGACACCAGCAAGCTCGCCTGGGAGCACGTCTACTCGGCTTCCCCGCCAGAACTGAGGCGTTGGCTGGAAAGCGCGCGGCCGTTGGCGTTGCACCAGGACGCCTTGATGTTGGCGGTGCCGAACACCTTCACCCGCAACCAGCTCGAAGGCCGATTCCGGCAGGCCATCGAGCAGGAACTGAGCGGCTACTTCCGTCGCTCGATGCAACTGGCCGTCATCGTGGACGAGGCGCTGACCCCCGGGCTCGCGTCGTCCCCGGACCAGAACGGCAGCACGGGGTACGCGGTCTCCGACCCCGGCCCGTCCGGCAGCGGGCACACC
>CAWAAK010000038.1:0-130492 GCA_963780005.1 uncultured Actinomycetota bacterium
GGGCCCCCGGCGGTCCAGGCTCATCCCGGGCCGGCGCATTCGGGGCAAGCGCTGCCGCCGACGGCGGAGGCTCCCGAGGATACGACGCAGATTCGTCGCTCCACGCTGTTCCGGCAGCGCACACAGCAGCCGGTGGCCAAGACGGCGACCCAACCGGTGCCGCAGCCGGCCCCCCAGGCGGCTCCCCAGGTGACACCGCGGACGACACCCCAGACGACGCCTCAGTCGACGCCCCGCGTAGATCCCAGGACGGCGGCGGGCAAGACGGCGCCCACAGTGGCACCCGTGCCGGTTCCGGCGGCCCGCGAGGCCCGGCCTGGCCGCGTCGCTCCGGGTGCTCCTGCTCCGGGTGCCCCTGCTCCGGGTGCTCCGGGTCAGCGCGGTGACCATGGCCCCAACACGGTGATCATGCCGGCCGTGGCCGCCGCTGCCGGCGTGGCCCTGTCTCCCACCGCCGCCCAACCCTCGGCGAAGGGTGCGGAGACTCTCGCCGCGGGACCGGGCGGGAAGGCGGGCGTGGCCCGCCGTACCCGCAAGGCACGGTTGCGGCTGTCCCGCCTCGATCCGTGGTCGGTGATGAAGACGTCGTTCCTGTTCTCGATCGCGGCCGGCATCATGCTGGTGGTTGCGGTGTACGTGGTGTGGACGGTGCTGGCCAATTCCGGTCTGTTCACCTCCGTCAACGAGATCGTGGGCAGCGTGATCTCGACGCCCGGCGACACCACCCCATTCCGGGTCGAGGACTACGTGAACACCCAGAAGGTGATGGGCGTGACCGCGCTGATCGCCTGCGTCGACGTGGTGATCTTCACCTCGCTGGCCACGCTGGGCTCGTTCCTGTACAACCTGGCCGCCACCATGCTCGGGGGTCTGGAGATCACCCTCGCCGAGGACTGAGCGGGAGGCAGGCAGTCCATGTCGACGACTCGGACGACGCGCGCGGGTCGCGGGGCGCAGTTCCGGGACTTCCTGCGGCGGCGCTGGATCGCGATCCTGCTGGTCATCGTCGCGGGGATCTTCATGGCGCAGAACCGTGGCTACACCACCGTCCAGCTGTTCTGGGCCCAGCTGTCGATGCCGCAATGGATGTATCTGGTCGTGGTGTTCCTCGGCCTCGGGGCGGGCGTGCTGATCGGGCGCAACCGGCGCCGTAGCCGTTCCTGAGACGCGGTCGGAACCGATTTGGGCACCTTCCGCGCCATCGACTAACCTTGCGAATCGTGCCTGCCGCTCCGGCAGTCGTCACTCGGGCCTATAGCTCAGTCGGTTAGAGCGCTGCCCTGATAAGGCAGAGGTCAGTGGTTCAAGTCCACTTAGGCCCACCAGTTTGACCAGGCGGAATGCCGATTCGGACCCCATATTCGGCTGGTCTGAGTGACTATTTGAGTGACAACGACGGTGCCCCGCCGTGCCCTGAACTATGTCCTGAGCTTGTCGGAGGGGGCTCATGAGCCGTTGCTCCCGAACAGCTGGTCCATAACCGTGGCACCCGTCTGGATGACCGGCTTGAGCTGGTGCCGGTAGACCAGCTCGGTAACGGTCGTCCCTGCGTGGCCGACGAGGCGGGAGATCTCCTCCAGGGGTACGCCGGCATCTGACAGGACCGAGACGAACGAGTGCCGCAGTTCCCGCGGAGTCCATTCGGCGGGGTCGAGACCGGGGACGAGGGCGAGCGCCCGCCGGATGTCACGCCGCACATTGGCCGCGTCCATCGCCGAACCGAGCGCCATGGTGAACACCAGCCCTGTGTCGGGCCAGCATTCGCCGGCTGCCAACTTGTCCGCCGCCTGCTGGGCCTTCTGCCTGCGAAGGGCCTCAACGCAGCGAGTCGGCAGCGCCAGGGTGCGTCGCGATCGCCGGGTCTTGGTGTCGCCGCCGGCTCGGACTGATCGGTAGACCTCGACGTACGGCGGCAGCGGCGGGGCATGCGCCGGCTCGCCGTCGAGGTGGACGTGGTCCCAGCGCAGTGCCCTCAGCTCTTCAGTCCTCCCACCAATGAGGAGCGACAGAACGATGTAGTGGTGCCTTCGATCCGGCGCGGTCTGCGTCAGCACGGCGTCGACCTGCTGCGGAGTCAGCGATTTCGACGAGGTCGGGGGCCATCGCTCGCCGAACCACACGATTGAGGCAGGCGTGGGTGCGGTGCAGAGTCTCGGTGCTGAGAGTTGTGGTGAGACTGGCCAGCCATGAATCGACCTCGCGTGCGGTCAGGTCACGCAACTTCCTGGCCCCAAGCTTCTGCACGATGTGCTTCGCCCACAGATCGCCCGCTCGATCCGACTCACGCCCGCCGTCCAGCCGACCGCGCAACAGGTGGGTCTGCCCGACGGCCTGGGCCGGTCCGACGGGGCGTCGGTGTTCACCGTCGCCGGCACCGACCACTACACCTCGACCCGGACCCTTGCCGCCGAGCAACGACTCCTGACCGCTGCCGAGCAGCTGGGTGGCCGGGCGCTCGACCCCGGCGTGGTGGACCAACGCCTGGCCGAAGCCGCCGTCGGCGGCATCATCTTGGATGCCGGTCAGAGCGCGATGGTGCGAAACCTGGCCACCGATCACCGACGCGTGCAGCTGGTCATCGCACCCGCCGGGGCGGGCAAGACCACCGCCCTCAACGTGCTGGCCCGTACCTGGACCGCCGGGGGCGGCCACGTCCTCGGCCTGACCCCCTCCGCCGCCGCGGCGGCGCAACTCACCCAAGCGACCGGGATCCAGACCGACACGCTCGCCCGTCTCACCTGGGCGATCCGGGCCGGCCGGTACGGGCGGGTCTGTCTGGTCGGGGACGACCGACAGCTCGGCGCGGTCGGCGCCGGCGGGATCCTCAAAGACCTCGAGGCCGCTCACGGCGCCGTCCGACTTACCCGGCTGCACTGCTTCACCGACCCCGACGAGGCCGCCGCCACTCTCAAGATCCGCCACGGCGATCCCGCGGCCATCGACTTCTACGTCGACGGGACCGGATCACGATCTCGGACCCGGCTGGTCTCCCCGACCGCCTGCTCGCCGCGTGGCGCCACGACCAGCACCAGGGCCTCGACTCGCTGATGTTGGCACCGTTCCGCCACCAAGTCGCTGACCTGAATCAGCGCGCCCGAGCCGCCCGGCTCGCTCCTACCGGCTCAGCGCCGAGGTGTTCGAGCTGCCTGCCCGCGAGATGCCGGTGCAGCTGAACGCCTGACTTCCGGACGACCCCGGGAGCGAACTGGAACGAATTGTTCCGCCCGAGTGAACGCATTCTTGGTATGGATAGCCGGACGGATCGCCACCCAGCGAGCGTCCCGTGCGGGGTCAGCCACATCGCTGTCGTGACAGGGGATCTGGACGGCTACGGCACGTTCTCCGAGGACGTCATCGGCCTCGAGACGACGCTGGTGCTCGGTGCCGGACCCGGCCACAGACGTCAGGCCGTGTTGGCCGCCGGGGGAGGTCATGCTCTCCACGTCTTCGAGCTGCCCGGCTACAACCCGACGGTCCACGGCTTCGGCCCGACGATGTTCGAGCGGGGTCGACTCGATCATCTCGGCTTCACCGTGACCACTGTTGCGGCGCTGACCACCCTGCGTGACCGGTTGCTCGCGGTCGACGCGTCCAGCGGTGCTATCCGCCGCGTCGGTCCCACGCTCTCGGTCCGGTTCCACGATCCCGACGACTCCGAGGGCGAGGTCAATTGCCTCGACCCGAGCTACGACCCGTCGACGCTGGCGACGAGGACGACGTCGTCGATCCGTTGCGGTTCGCCCGGATGGCGGCCATCCTGCACGCCGGTCAGGCCACCGATGCCGGGGACTTCCGTTATCACCCACAGGCACGAACCGCTCCGGTCACGACCGGCGCTCCATCGAAGGGACAGATGATGCAACCCACCACTGAGCGAGGATCGGTCGGCTCGACGACGAGCCCACTCCACCCGAGCCGTGCCGCTGGTCGGCGCACGGCGGTGGTGGCGACGGCGACCCTGCTGGCGCTGATCGGCGCGGCCTGCAGCACGCCGTCCGGTCCACCCTCGGCGCCGACGAGTACGGCGGCACCGTCCGGCTCGACGACCACGGCACCGACATCGGCTCTGAAGCCGATCGACAAGGCCGCGTTGCAGGCCATGGTCGACCAGACCGCCGACGAGCTGCTCATCCCGGGCTGCCTGGTGATGTTGCGCACCCCACAAGGGGAGTTCGTGGCGGCGTCCGGCACCACGAAACTCGGGGCGAACACCCTGCCCGCCGCCGACACCCACTTCCGGATCGCGTCGATCACCAAGACGATGACGTCCGCGGCGACCCTGCTGCTGGCGCAAGAGGGCAAGCTCAGCCTCGACGACCCGGTGACGAAGTACGTCCCGGACGTCCCCAACGGCGACAACATCTCGATCGCCCAGCTGTTGGAGATGCGCAGCGGGCTGTACAGCTTCACCGATTCACCCGCGATCACCACGAGTCTCGACAACGACCCGACCAGGGTCTGGAAGCCCCAGCAGCTGCTGGACATCGCGTTCGCCCAGCCGCCCAACTTCGCGCCCGGCGCCGACTATGAGTACAGCAACACCAACTACGTGCTGCTCGGCCTGATCGTCGAGAAGCTGGACGGGAAACCGATCGCCACGGTCTTCGAGGAGCGGTTCTTCAAACCCCTCGGCATGAAGGACACGTTGTTTCCCGCCGCCGCCTCCAACGCCATCCCCGAACCGTTCACGCACGGGTACCTGTACGGCGGCTCCTCCACCATGATGTACGGGACTCCGCCGTACACCCCCGCCATGGCAGCCGAAGCCCGCGCCGGGACGCTGCAGCCGAAGGACTACACCGACGTCAACCTCTCCTTCTCGTTCGCGGCCGGAGCAGTCATCTCCACCGCCGCGGACCTCGCGACCTGGATCAAGGCCCTGTCCGGCGGCAAGGTGTTCAACGCCGAGTACCAACGGATCTGGCAGGACAGCGCCAAGATCATCAACCCCACCAATCCCTACAACTGGTACGGGTACGGCATCGGCCAGCTCCGCTGGGGCAAGCACGTCATCGACCTGCACGGCGGGCAGACCCCCGGTTACAACTCCGAGGCACTCCACGATCCGGACGCCGACATGACTCTCGTCATCTGGAGCAACCTCACCATGTCGCTGGACAACAAGTACACGGCCGTGGTTCTCATGCTGAAGATGCTGGATCTGGTCTACGTGGAGTCACCGGTGCCCGCCACCCCGTCGACCACCGCGACCCCGAGCCAGCTCCCCCGCTGAACCGAAAAGGAAAGAAAATGCAATCTGATGGTGAGCGAGGACCTGGTGGCCCGACGAGGGGATGGCGGCTGGATCGTGCCCGTCGACGTGCAGCGGTGGTCACCACGGCCACGATCATGGCGCTGATCGGCGCCGCCTGTGCCGGACCGGCGGCGCCGTCGGCACCGGGCACGTCCGCGTCGGCACCCACGACGGCTCCGGCGCTGAAGACGATCGACCAGGCCGCGTTGCAGGCCTGGTCGACAAGACCGCCGAGGAGCTGCTGGTACCCGGTTATCTGGTGCTGTTGCGGACCCCGCAAGGGGAGTTCGTGGCGGCGTCGGGCACGACGAAACTCGGCGAGAAGAGCCTGCCCGCAGTCGACACCCACTTCCGGATCGGGTCGATCACCAAGACGATGACATCCGCGGCGACCCTGCTGCTGGCCCAAGAGGGCAAGCTCAGCCTCGACGACCCGGTGACGAAATACATCCCGGGCGTCCCCAACGGCGACAACATCACGATCGCCCAGCTGCTGGAGATGCGCAGCGGGCTGTACAACTTCACGAACTCACCCGCGATCACCACGAGGATGGACGACGACCCGACCAAGGTCTGGAAGCCCCAGCAGCTGCTGGACATCGCGTTCGCCCAGCCGCCCAACTTCGCGCCCGGCGCCGAGTACGAGTACAACAACACCAACTACGTGCTGCTCGGCCTCATCGTCGAGAAGCTGGACGGGAAACCGATCGGCACGGTCTTCGAGGAGCGGTTCTTCAAACCCCTCGGTATGAAGGACACGTTGTTTCCCGCCGCCGCGTCCAACGCCATCCCCGAACCGTTCAGCCACGGGTACATCTACGGCGGCGCCTCCACCGTGATGACCGGCAGCCCGCCGTACACCCCTGCCATGGCCGCCGAAGCCCGGGCCGGAACGCTGCAGCCGAAGGACTACACCGACGTCAACCACTCCTTCGCCTTCGCGGCCGGAGCAGTCATCTCCACCGCCGCGGACCTCGCGACCTGGATGAAGGCCCTGTCCGGCGGCAAGGTGTTCAACGCCGAGTACCAACGCATCTGGCAGGACAGCGCCAAGATCATCAACCCCGCCAACTCCTACAACTGGTACGGGTACGGCATCGACCAGCTCCGCTGGGGCAAGCACGTCCTCGACCTCCACGGCGGCCAGACCACCGGGTACAACACCGAAGCCGCCCACGACCCGGCCACCGACATGACCCTCGTCATCTGGGGCAACCTGACCATGTCCCTCGACAACAAATACACCGCCGAGTTCCTCACGCTGAAGGTGCTCGACCAGATCTACGTCGAGTCACCGTTGCCCCCTACGCCGGCGGCGAGCGTCTCGCCGACCGGCAGCTCCGGCCGGTGATCATCCCCGGACCCGGGCGGTTCTTGCCGCTCCCCCATGGGCCGGTAATCGCGACAACGGCCCCTTGGCGAGCATCGAGGCCGGAGATCTCAGCTGCAAGCACCTCGGCAAGTCCTTCTCGCCCGAGCCGGTCATCCTCGATGATCGACCCCGAGTTGCCGTAGGTCCGTTGGATGCGCCGCGCTCGACAACCAGCATCGCCACCGGGCTGAGGGGCATCCTGATCTCGTCGCAGTTCCCATAGCCCAGGCCTCCAGCCGATCCCGGGGCGAGGGCGGGCGCCAGGGCATCACAGGGCGATCGCTTGTCCAGAGCACCGCCGAATCAGCGATCTCCACCTGCCACTGCAGCCCTTCGAGCAGTGGTGCTAGCCGTGTGGTCGCGGACTCCATCGGCCGGCTGATGGGCACCACCTGCACCCTGCGGTTGCGCAGCGAACAGGACCGGGAGCTGGTCTGGACGGTGGACGCGACACACCCGATCGCCCAAGGCGTGCTGAACCCGATCATCATCGACGCGCAGGAGATGTACGGCGAGACGTTCAACATCCCCGCGCCCGACGAGTTGATCTTCATCTCCTTCTTCACCGGTGGTGAGGTGTTCCGCTCCGGCTGCACGTTCCACCGTGGGCCCGGCAAGATCTTCTTCTCCCCCGGTGACCAGGACGACCCGGTCTACTACCATCCGGACGTGCGGAAGGTAATCGCCAACGGAGTGGCCTGGGCGCGCAGCGATCGCCCGGAGCGGACCATCTCGACGTTGTTGCGTTATGAGACCGAGGATTTCTTCAACGGTCACGGCTACACGGGCCCGAGCGAGGAGCGCGAAGAGGTGGCTCCGTGAGTGTTTCCGACCCCTTGCAACCCCTGCGGGTCATCCAGGTCGGTGCCGGGCTGATGGGCCAGGCCTGGCTGCGAACGCTGCGGGATTCTGCCGACGCCCAGCTGGTCGGACTGGTGGATCTCGACATCGACCTGGCGCGCCGCGCGGCGGCCGAGGCGGGACTGGCGGCGGTGCCGGTGGCCCAGACGTTGCCGGCGATGCTGGAGCTCGCCGACGCCGAGGCGGTCGTGGACGTCACCGTTCCGGTGGCCCATCGCAGCGTCGCTACGACCGCGTTGGGCGCCGGACTGCCCGTGTTGAGCGAGAAGCCGTTGGCCGAGTCGGTCAGCAGCGGGCTGTCGATGGTCGCCGCCTCCGAGCTCAGCGGCCGGCTGCTCATGGTGTCCCAGTCGCGCCGCTACTTCCGGCAGCTCACGGCCTTCCGGCGACAGATCGCCGCCATCGCGCCCGTCGGGGTCGTCCAGTGCACCTTCTTCAAGGCGGCGCACTTCCCCGGCTTCCGCGAGGAGATGCCGTATCCCCTGCTGGTCGACATGGCCATCCACCAGCTCGACCTCGCCCGCGACCTCGTCGGCAGCGAACCGGTCGCGGTGTTCTGCACATCGGCCAACCCCAGCTGGAGCTGGTTCGCCGGTGACGCGACGGCGCAGGTGACCTTCGAGTTTGTCGGCGATGCCGTGTTCAGCTTCAGCGGCAGCTGGTGCAGTCCGGGGCTCGAAACCTCCTGGAACGGCAGTTGGCGGGTCAGCGGGGCGGGCGGCTCGGCGACCTGGGACGGTGACGGGGCGCCCGCGGCCCAAGCGGCGGACGGAACGGTCATCGTCGCCGAGCCGGGCACCGACCCGGAGGAGATCGCCGGCTCCCTGGCCGAGTTCGTCGAGGCCGTACGGACCGGGCGCATCCCCTCCGGAGAAGTACACAGCAACGTCTTGAGTCTCGCGATGGTGGAGGCGGCCATCCGGTCGGCGGAGGAGGGCCGCCGGGTCGCCATCGCCGAGGTGCTCGACGCTGGGTACGCTCACGCGGTTCAGGCCGAGGAGGACCCGGAGGTGCGGGCCGTGCTGGCCGGTTGGCCTTCGGTGCACGACGCCGTAGGAACGGGCGCCGTGAGCCGACGTCTCGCCGCGGCCGGCGGCTGATTCACGCTGGCCCACATTCCAACCACCGACGTCGAGCAAGGGAGCAGATGATCATGAGCGTCACCCCCACCCGCGAGGACAAGTTCAGCTTCGGTCTGTGGACCATCGGCTGGGTCGGCCAGGACCAGTTCGGCAGCCCCAGCCGGGCCCCGCTGGACGTCGTGGAGGCCGTCGAGAAGCTGTCGGAGATCGGCGCGTACGGGCTGACCTTCCACGACAACGACCTCTTCGGACTCGAGGCCACCGACGCCGAGCGACAGCAGCAGATCGACCGGTTGCAGAACGTCCTCGCCGACACCGGTCTCATCACGCCGATGATCACCACGAACCTGTTCAGTCACCCGGTCTTCAAGGACGGCGGCTTCACCTCCAACGACCGCTCGGTGCGCCGGTACGCGATCCGCAAGGTCATCCGCAATCTCGACCTGGCCGCCGAGCTGGGCGCCGAGACCTTCGTCATGTGGGGCGGCCGGGAGGGCGGAGAATACGACCACGCCAAGGATGTCCGGGCCGCGCTCGCCCGCTACCGGGAGGCTGTCAACCTCCTGGCGGACTACGTCACCGACCGCGGCTACCAGCTGAGGTTCGCCATCGAGCCCAAGCCCAACGAGCCCCGTGGCGACATCCTGCTGCCCACCGTCGGGCACGCCATCGCCTTCATCCACACCCTCGACAAGCCGGACCTGTTCGGTGTCAACCCCGAGGTCGGCCACGAGCAGATGGCCGGACTGAACTTCACCCACGGGGTCGCCCAGGCCCTGGACGCCGGCAAGCTGTTTCACATCGACCTCAACGGGCAGCGCTCGATCAAGTTCGACCAAGACCTCGTCTTCGGTCACGGCGACCTGCAGAACGCCTTCTCCGTCGTCGACCTGCTGGAGAACGGGGGGCCCAACGGGGGTCCCGCCTACGACGGACCCCGGCACTTCGACTACAAGCCGAGCCGGACCGAGGACTACGACGGCGTCTGGGCCTCCGCGGCGGCCAACATGAGGATGTATCTCCTGCTCAAGGAGCGCGCGGCCGCGTTCCGAGCTGACCCGGAGGTGCAGGAGGCACTGACGGCCGCCCGGGTGGCCGAACTCTCCCAGCCGACCCTGGCCGAGGGCGAGAGCTACGACGATCTCATCGCGGACCCCAGTGCGTACGAGGACTTCGATCTCGAGCCCTACTTCAACGGCCGCGGCTTCGGATTCGTCCGGCTGCAGCAGCTGGCTCTCGAGCATCTGCTCGGCGCCCGCGCCTGACCGAAGCCCGCTCCGGCTCGAAAATGGCTATCGTCTGCACATGCCCTCGCCGACTTCGGGGCAGACGACACGGCCGACAGCCCCATGGTTGCGGTTCGGCGCCGTAGCGCTCGGGTTCTTCTGCATTCAGCTGGACTTCTTCGCGCTGGGACTGGCGCTGCCCGTGATCGCGGTCGAGCTCGGCACGACGGCCACGGATCTGCAGTGGGTGGTCTCGGCGTACATGCTCGCCCTCGGCGCCCTGATGATCCCCGCCACCCGACTGGCTGATCTGGTGGGGCGCAAGCGGGTGCTGCTCGCGGGCATGGCGGTCTTCGGGACGGCGTCCCTGCTCTGCGCCCTGGCGCCGAACGCTCAACTGCTGATCGCGGCGCGGGTCGTCCAGGGCGTCGGCGGGGCCATGATCCTGCCCGTCGCCTTCGCGTTGATCAGCAACTCCACCGACGCTGACGAGCGCCCCCGCGTCCTCGGCATCATCACCGGCATCGGAAACATCGGCACCGCGATCGGCCCGCTCGTCGGCGGCGTGCTCTCCTCGACCGCGGGATGGCGGTGGGTGTTCCTGGTCAACGTGCCGTTCGCAGTGGCGGGCTTTCTCTGGGGCCGGCGCAGTTTGCAGGAGAGCCGCGATCCCAGTGGCCGCTCGCTCCGCGAACTGGACTGGCTCGGCATCGTGTTCGTGGCGCTGGGCGTGGCGGGTCTGAGCTTCGGCCTGGACATGATCTCCAGCCAGGGCCTGCTGAGCGCGGCCACCCTGGCCGGGCTCTTAGCCGGTATCGCGATGCTCGTCGCGTTCGTACGCGAGGAGCGGCGTCATCCGTGGCCGCTCGTCAGCGGCGATCTGGTGCGCCGGCGGTCGTTCGTCGAGCTGCTGACCGCCGGCACCCTGGCGAACGTCGGCTACTGCGTGATGGTGATCGTCGTCACCGTACAGCTGCAGCAGGTGCGGGGCTTCTCCTCGGCGCTGGCTGGCCTCGTCTTCGTCGCGCCGGCCGTCGCCACCGCGCTCTGTGGTCCGCTCTCGGGGTGGCTGGCGGCCCGCGTGCCCGGCGGCCGGGTGATGGCCGTCTGTCTCGTCGTCGGCTCCGTCGGCATGCTGCTGCAGGCCTTCGCCACGTCGCTGGTGGTGGACGTCGTCGGACTCATGATCAGCGGGCTCTGCTTCGGGATGGGCTACACGTTCACTACGATCGCCACCCAGAGCGTCCTGCCCGTGCACCTCGCCGGGGAGGCGTCCGGCGTCGTGATCACGACGATCGTCACCCTCGGTGCCTTCGGCATCATCGTCGGGGCGGTCGGCATGGAGCTGTTCGGCCCGGACCTAGCTGCGGCGACCTCGCAGACACTGCTGTGGACCGGCGTCGTCCTGCTCCTCGTCGGGCTGGCCTTCGGTTGGACTCAGCGCAAGGGCGAGACGGCTCAGACGAGCTGAGCAGGTCCGGTGTGAGCGGAGGCATCGATCGAATCCGCTCGTCGGATCAGATGAACCCCTTCTTGGATTGTGCTCGGCAGTCGAGCAGCATGTCCGGGACCCGGGCCGACTCGTCGGCCGAGAGGCTGCTGCCGGTGCCGTCCGTGAAGTGGATGACTGACGGTTCGTTGCGGCCTTTGGGCACCCGCCACCCGGCTTGGGTCGGATCCGGTCCTTGGTTCCAGAACGACATGGGTCCGAGGGCGAGCAGCGTCATGGTGTGCCACGAATCGTCGATGCGGGCGAAGTAGCGCCCGAAGCCGTGCCAGGCCGTGCCCTGGACCGCCATGAGCTCGATGCCGTCGCTGATGGCCTGGGTGCAGCCGGCCAGCAGGTCGTCGGTCATGCCGTACATGAGGAGCACGGAGTTGTCGGGGATGTCGATCCGGCTCATCGCGGTGTCGCGGGTGGCGCTGATGGTGGCCGCCGCCTCGTGAATGGTCTTACTGCGGAATTCGTCCTTCGTGACCAGCTGGGCCGCCTCCCGCGGCATCAGGGCGTTGGTCTTCGTGGTGATGTAGAAGGTCGCGGTCATGATCAGCCCTCCTGGTGCTTGATCCAGCGGATGACTTCGGGGATGTTCTGCAGGTTGCTCCGAGCGGTCGGGTCCTGGTCGTAGAAGCGAAGCGGCGAGACGGCGTTCCACGGGTTGGGCTGCGACCACCCGTTGGCGAAAACCTGCACGCCGGACCAGTAGCCGGTGAGGGAGCCGATCATGAGGATGGTGTCGGTCTGCCAGCCGCTGACCTTGTAGCGGTCGTAGTACACGGACAGCGGGCTCTGGTCAGCTGCTTCGATCTCGGAGTAGCCGGCGTTCCAAGCCTTTTCGCATCCGGGCACGAGCTCAGGGGTGTTGCCGATCATCGCGACGACGGCGTCGGTGACGATCGTCACCGTGCGGGCCGACACCGTGACCAGTCCATGCTTCTCGGCCGCCTCGACTGCTTCGGCGAACGTCGGGAAGCCGTCGGCGCGCAGGCGTCTTCGGGCTTCTTGGGGACTGTTCCGGAGCTCGGGGTCGCGCGTGATCAAAAAGGCCGGGTCGCCCATGGTGGATCCTCCTCGGGGTAGGGCCGGGTCGCCTCAGTCGAGCCGCTCGCCGCTGAGCGAGTAGTTCACGGTGAACTGCAGGTTGGTGATCTTCGAGACGCTCTCCGCGGTGGTCGTCTGCTGGCTGCCGGTCAGGTGCAGCGTCACGTCGGAGAACAGCGCCGGTGCGTACTCTTTGAAGGTGATCTGCGGCATGGTCCCGGACGCTTGCTCGAGAACCTTCTTGATCATGTCGTCGGCCTCCGGCTTTTTCTCGTCGGCCTTGAGGCGCGTCGCCGCGGCGTGGTTGTAGCTGTAGCCCCACTCGATGGGGTCGTCGCCGGGTGCGCAGCGGAAGTAGTAGTACGTCCACACGCCGGTCCGCTTGTCTCGGCCGAGCAGGACGGACTCTCCCGAATGCTTGAACGTCAGTCGCAGGCTGAGCCGCGGCTTCGTGGTCTCGACGGCGACGTTGTCCAACGAGATGCCGACAATGCGGGCGTTCACCCAATTGAGCGTGGCGACGTCCATGTCGCGCACGAGGTTGAACGTGAGCCGCCCAGTGAGGCGGAGGCGCTCCAGCTGTTGCTCCGAGAGCTGCACGGGCCCGATCACGTTCTCTTTGGCCGCGACGGCCCGGGACTGCCGCTCCTTCAAGCAGCTCAGTCGCCTCGCCGAGGAACTCGTTGCGCAGCACCGTGTCGTCGATCTCCTTCCACTTCGTCTCGGCGAGCAGAGCCGGCTTGAGGGCCGTCTTGGCGTTGGGATCTGTGGGCGCGGCGCCGGCCGCCGTCTCCAGGTCCTGCAGCTCCCTGACGACCTTCTCGTGGTTGTAGAACGGGTCGGATACGTCCTTGAGGAACTCGTAGCGGTACGACATCACGAGGTGGTACTTCGACCACAGTAGGACGTCACGGGCGCGGTCCTGCATCCCTTGCAGGTAACGCTTCGCGCGGATGTCGAGGCCGCCGCCCATCGCGGCGCGCTGACGGCTCAGCGCCATCTGCGTCGACAGGTTGTCCGCGACCCCGGCGACGCCGCTCGTGATCGTCTGCTGCGCCGTCTGCAGGCGCTCCATCGCGCCGCTCAGCCGTGCGCCGAGGACCTCGAACTCCTTCACCACCTTCTGGTAGTCGCCTGCGTGCTTCGACGTCAGCAGCTTCGCCGTGAACGCCTGCACGTCGGCGTCGGCCGTGGTGGCCGGCGTCATCAGCGTCGTCACCGCTCCTCCGACCATCGTGATCCCAGTGCCCATCTTCTTGAGCCGGCCGATGGTCTGCTTCACCTCCTTCTCCTGCTGCACGAGCGCGTCCTTGTGTTCCTTCTCCACCAACTTCGCCGAATGCTGGTCCTCCTCCAGGCCGTCGACGCGCACCTTCGCCTTCTGCAGGTCGGCCCGCTCCTGCTCGAGGAGTTTGAGGCGCTCCGCGTTGGCGGTCTTCGCGTCGGCGGCGGCCGCCTCCTTCTCCTCCGCGATCGACGCCTCCAAGGCGTCCAGGTCGTTCGCCATCGCGGTGCGCTGACGTGTCAGGGTCGCCGCTTCGGTCGCCCCGAGCCGCGCCTTGAGGCGGTTGTGGGCCTCCTTGGCCGCCGCCAGCCGCTTCTTCTCCTCCTCCGCGGGGTCCTTCAGCGCCGAGTACGTCGTGATCGTCGATTCGGTGTCCTTGATCGACGCCTTCAGTGCCTCGACCTCGGCCTTGTGCACGTCGGTCCAGGCTGACTCGATGGGCTTGGTCCGCGCGGTGATCGACTTCTCGAGGTTCGCCGAGGCGCCCTTCGCGCGCGCAAGCTGGTCCGTGAGACTCTCGACCTCGGCGGTCTCGCCCCGGACCCGGGCCTTGTCGCTCTTCAGCAGGTCGTCGGCGATGAGGTCCTGGTTGGCCCCCAGGAATGTGTCCGTCGCGCCGCCCACCTTGCTGAGGGCGTCGCCGATCGATTTCCCGAGGTTCTTCGGGTCGGTGATGTCGATGTCGCCCACCGCGGAAGCGATGTCACCGCCGAGGCCGACGTACGGCTGCCCGACCGGGCAGGCCTTCATCACGCCACCGACGAGCTTGGCCACGCCGCGGAAGATGCGCTGCCGCTCCATCGCCCCCAGCGACTCCTGCTCCGCGTAGTGCTTCAGCAGGTCGATCTCGTTCTGCTTGTCCAGCACCTTCTGCTTGACCGCCAAGACGTCATTGCGCGCCCGCGCCAGGTCCTCGGTCGCGCGGGCCATGACGGCGACGGTTTCGGTGAGCTCGGACTCGAGCGCCTTGCCGGCCTGCTCGGCGACGTCCTCCTTGTGCTGGAGATCGTCGTACTTCTGCTCCATCGTCATGCCCCAGTACAGGAGCTTCAGCGCGGCCTGCCGCATGGTGCCGAACGCCTCGAAGTTCGCCGACAGGCGCAGCCGCGGGACCCACCCCGCTGGGTTGCCGAAATAGTCGAGGTTGGTGCGCAGGTTCGCCGCGAGCGCGTTGACGGTGATCGCGCGGGACTCCACCTCCAGCGGCAGCTCCGGGCGGGTGATCCCGTCGCGCAGCATCGCGTAGTACGGCTCGAGCAGCGAGCGGGCGAGGTCGCGATGACCGTTGCGGTACGCGTCCCGGGCACAGACCAGGACGGCGTCGACGATCTCGGCGCGCAGCCAGCTGACATCCTCCTGCGCCGGCGCGAACGTCGGACCGGGCCTGCCTTGACGTGCCGGTGCCGTTGCCCCGTGGTGGGCCTCGGCGTACTCCACGTACGTCAGCTGGGGTCCACGCGACGATTCCCACCAGGCGTGCTTGACGATGTCCATCTGGACGTGCAGCGCGGGCGAGGGGGTGCCTGCCTCCTTGCCTTCGACGGCCGCGGTCTCCGGGCCGGCCGCACCGCCGGCCGCGTCGCAGAGCGGCGCGAGGACGTCCAGGGCCACGCTGGCGGAGATGTGGCCGCCGGGTCCGCCGTCCCCGGGTTGTCCACCGGGGTAGGCGTCCTCCCCGTCGCCGGGGACGGGCAGCACGGGCCTGCCGACGTCGACTCCCCCGACGTTGCTGATCCGGGCGTTGTCCCAGCGCAGCGCGGAGTGCCGCCGGATGTTGCCGTCGGCCCCCCGCGGGAAGTAGAAGACGTTCGTGTCGCCTGCGGTGTCGTCGTGCGCCACGATGACGAGGTCGACGACCTTGCCGCTGCTGAGCAGCTTCATGCCCTGGTAGGTGACGTCCCCCGCCCCCACCTCACCCGGCCAGCGCCAGTCCGAGAGCTCCTTCGCAACGTAGAACGCGTCGCGGATCTGGTCGGCGACCGCCTTTTCCGTGACGGCGTCGAGGTTCTTGCTCTTCCCCGCCGCCGGTTGCTTGTCCAGCCGCGGCGCGTAGTCCTTGACCCCGCCCTCCTCGGCACGCTGGCCGGCGCTGCCGCGCGCGACGAACCGGGCCTGGGTCGAGCCGGGCGGGACCTTCACGCTCGACACGAGGACGCGGATGTCACCGGCCGGCTCACCGGGCAGGCCGTTCTCTGCGCGGTACGTGGGCTTGTTCTTCGCGTCCACCGGACGGCCCTTGTCGTCGTGCCGGCTGGACCGCGCCGCACCGGCGTGCCCGATCGGCGACGTGTCGATCGATCCGTCGCCGGTGAACTCCAATCGCCGGGCGTGGATCGTGACCTTGGTACCGGGGAAGCGCAGCGGCGAGGAGATGACGACGGTGTCGGCGTACATGTCGATCGCGTCGAGGTCCAGCACGCCGGCACCCTGAAGGGGCATCACCAGGGAATCCTTGTCGAGGCTGCTCCAGACGAGCTTGACGCCTGCGACCTGCACCGAGCGCGTGACGACCCGCTTGCGGGTGTTGAACCGCGGGCGCTCTTGGTTCTCCTGCTGGGAGATGAGGATGTACTCGCGCGACTCGGGGCGGGGACGCTCGCGCACGCCGCCGATCAGGGAGACCGACGGTACCGCCGGAAGCGGGGACGGCAACGGAACGCGCTCGGCGGACCGCTTCAGGTACTCCTGGTCGATGGTTCGGATCTGCGTCGGTGAGTCGTCGAGCGACACCAGGTCGAGCAGCTCGCCGGCGAACGTCGACCGCACCGCCCACAGCTGTTGAGGATGGCCCTGGAACTCGGATCGGGCGCCGGGCGCGACCGATGGGGCAACGAGGCGGGCCGTTCCGTCGGGGTCGAGTTTGGAGATGTCGACGTAGGAGCCGCAGTCGTTCTCGAAGACCACGGTCACTGGACCAGTCCCGTCGGCGGGAGCGCTCCGCAGGTTGTCTGGACGGATCGTGAATTCGGTCTGTCCCTCCGTGATTTCGAGGACGCCGAGCGGCGGACTATTCCGAGGGGCACCCTGGGCACGTAGCTCGATGCTGCCCGCGGGCCAGGCGCGGCTCGAGCGGTCGAGAGAGCCGAGCTGGCCGACGTTCAACCGCCGCCAGGTGAGCATCAGGGGGAGTGGCGTCGAGTTGAACACCTCTGCGGACACCTGGGACACCTCCGTGCCCGGGGCCTCCTGGTCAGTCTGCTGCGGGTTGGTGCTGATGTCGGTCATCGCGTCACCACACGCTGGCGAGTGCGTTGGCGTGGTTGGCCTTCGCGTGGTCGACGATGTCGGGCAGCGTCACGTTGAGGACCGCCGGCATGGCACCCGGCATGATCTGCGTGAAGAATGTGTCGGCGACCGCTCCGCCGGCGTCCATCCACGGTGCTGCGGGCTGCCCGCCCCAGAACTGGGGCGCGGCCAACACGATCAGCGTCGCGTTGGTGACGCCGAAATCGAACCGGACGAAGTGCTTGTCCATCGGCTGACCGCTGGCGCTGCAGACGCCGGAGACTCCGTCGCCCGTCGCCGCGCGGAGAGCCGAGTGCAGCTCCGACGAGTCACCGTAGAGGAACAGCGCCGATCCGTCGGGCACGCGCACCATGCGGTTGGTGACGGCCGCCCCCGCTGCGCCGGACAGCGAGTCGCTCCCGGCCTCCTTGACCTGGGTGCGTGCCGCACCGGGGTCTCCCGGTACGACATTGCTGAGCAGGAATAGCGCGCCCATCGGCCCATCTCCCTCGGTCTCGTCGACGACGTGGCTAATTTCACGAGCGTCGCGCGAATGTGGCGGAGCGCGCGACGGGCCCAGGTCGCTTCTTCGGGGGTGACCTAGGTCATCAGTGGGGTCTTCAGTTGGGTCATCACTGGGGCCGTCAGTCGGTCAGGTAGCGCAGCACCGCGAGCACGCGGCGGTGGTCGTTGCCGCTGGGTGGGAGCCCGAGGGTCTCGTAGATGTGGGACGCGTGCTGGACGACGGCCTTCTCCGTGAGCGACAGCGCGCGGGCGATGGAGGCGTTGCTGCGGCCGGCCGCCATGAGGGCGAGGACGTCTCGCTGGCGCGGCGTGAGCCGGTCGAGGCCGTTCTTGCCGGCTTCGGCGTGGGACAGCAGGCTCGTCACGACCTCGGGGTCGAGGACGGTGCCGCCGCGGCAGAGCCGGTGCAGGTCGGCGCGGAACGTGGCGACGTCGGTGATGCGCTGTTTGAGCAAGTAGCCGACGCCGGCGGGTCGGCTGCGCAGGAGCTCGACCGCGTAGCGGCGCTGCACGAACTGCGACAAGACGAGCACGGCCGCTCCCGGCAGGCGCCGCCGGATCTCCAGAGCCGCGCGCAGGCCCTCGTCGCTGTAGGTCGGCGGCATCCGGATGTCGGTGACGACGAGGTCGGGCCGGTCCCGTTGGACGGCCTCGAGCATCGCCTCGGCGTCGGCCTCGGCGGCGACGACCTCGAAGCCCGCCGAGCCGACCACGTGAGCGAGGCCCTCCCGCATCAGGGCCTGGTCCTCCCCGATCACCGCCCGCACGGGACCTCCCCGACGACGGTGGTGCCGTGTGCGGGGTCGCTGTCGACGCGGAGCGTTCCGCCCGCGACGTCCAGACGGTCGGCGATGCCGCGTAGTCCCGCGCCGCCACCACCCACGCTTGCGGTCCCCCGACCGTCGTCGGCGACCTCGAGGCGCAACCGGTCCTGGGACCGGTGCAGGACCACGGTGATCTTGTCGGCTCGCGAGTGCTTGGCGGCGTTGGTCAACGCTTCGGCGACGACGAAGTACGCCGTGGTCTCCACCATCGGCGAGAGCTCGCCGTCCGCGCCGGTGACGTGAAGCGTGGTCGGCAGCGGCATCAGGCCGACGAGGTCTTCGAGCGCCGCCACGAGCCCGCGTTCGACGAGCACCGCGGGCATGAGCCCGTGGACGAGCCGGCGCAATTCGGCCGCCGCCGCGTCGAGGCCGCGGCGCAGATCCTCCGCCCGGTGCAGCACGTCCGGCACGTCCCGGCCTCGGTCACCGAGCCGGCCGGCCTCCAGACCCAGGAGCACCAGCTGCACCTGGAGGCCGTCGTGCAGATCCTGCGCGATGCGGCGGCGCTCGTCGTCGGCTGCTCGCACGAGCCGGGCTCGGGAGTGTTCGAGATCGCGGGTCCGGCCGCGGAGTTCGGCGGTGAGCCGCTCGCGATCGAGCTCGATGGCGACGACCCGGCCGACGGCGACGACGTGGTCGTGTTCCGGCACGAGCGTCGTGTCGTACGCGATGCGGGCTACGGGCCAGCCGTCCCGGTCGACCTCGACGACGGCCCGGCCGGGTCCCGGGCAAGCGGCCTGCACCGGGCGGCCGTCGGCGTCGACCTGGCTGGCGTCCGGCATGATGTACGACACCTCGAGCGACGGATCGCCCAGGACGCCGGCGACCGCTTGCGTGATCCCCGGGTGCCCCCGGGTGCCGCTGCCGAGGGCAGTCGCGAGCTCCTCGAGCTCTCCCGTGCGGGCGAAGCCGCCACGCAGCACGCCCAGCAGGAACGCCACAGGCAGGCCGGCGAGCACGACGACCTGGGTCAGGATGGCGGTCAGCGGCTCGACGCCGACCGCGACGAAGACGTTGATGCTGAGCGGCACCCAGAGCACCGCCAGCACGCCGTAGGTGTAGAGCGGCGCCAGCACCCGGCGTTGCCCCGCCGTCGAGCCCCGCAGTCGGCGGGCGAGGACCACCGTGGTCGCCACCATGACCGCGGCGCCAACCGCGGACTGGACGTCGGCGCCGACGGCGGCCAGGTCGGGGCGGTCGGCCACGAACAGCACGTCGTACGGGGCCGGCTGCGCGGTGAACAGGTAGCTCGGTGCTTGCAGCAGCAGGCACACCGCGTAGCCCGTGATGGCGATCGCCCGGCTCGGCACGGTGACGAGTCGACCGCTGGGAAACGCGAGCAGGAGATGCACAACGATCGCCAGCGGCACGGTCGCGAGCACCTGGCCGACCGCGATCAGGGCGGGCGAATCCAGGTTGCCGAGCGAGACGAGCAACCAGACGAGCCCACCGGCGGTGAGCAGGGGCCCGGTCCCGCTCCCGGGTCGCCGCGCCCAGGCGACGACGCCGGCGGCCACGTACGCGAAGCCGAGGCCGGGCAGGAGCAGGACGGCGGCCGGAACGTCGGGGACGGCGGCCAGCAGTGCCAGCTCCGTGAACGCCAGAGCGACGGCGGCTGCGGCTAGCTGGGCCAGCGCGATCGCCAGCGGTCGCCGGGCCCGACGCCGCCAGGTCCCCATGTGGCTCAGAATGGACCACCTGGCGGCGTTCGCCAACCGCCTCCGTGACCGTCGGGCACGCATGTGGCAGGAAAGGACCTGGGTCCGCCGATAAGCGGGACCTAGACCCCGTTTATCGGAAAGCGACTGTCCACGTGCCGCACCGGAGTGCGGGTCGAAGTTCCGGCGGCAGCGTACGACCTGATTCGTTGATCAGGGGCTCAGCGTTCGATCGTGCGCAGCTTGACCGTGACGACGTCTCCGGCCTCGACACCTTCGGCGCCGCGGACCGACTTCTTGATGGGCAACGCGTAGTTGCCGTCCTTGCCCGGGAAGACCGAGGTTTGCCAGGTGGAGCCGGCGATGGTCACCGACACGCGCACGGAACCGAATCCGGCCCGCGGTCGGCTCGCCGAGTACGCGCGGATTTCCTCCGACACTTCAATCGGCACGCTGAGGAAGGTCCATCCGTCCTCCAGGCGAGCACCCCAGATCCACAACTCGGCCGAGAACTCGTAGCAGTCCATCCTTGCTCCTCGCACGTGTATTCACCTGCGCCTGGGTTCATGCCGATCTCGGCCATTCTCCCCGAGCCGTACGGGCCCGGCCCTTATGCTGGCCGGGCCCGGGTTTCGGTGGTGGTTCAGCAGCCGGGGAGATTCGACGGGACGCCGCCGATGACCGCCTTGGGCACCCAGCCGGTCCGGCTGTCCACGGCGACCCGGAACCAGATGGTGTTGCCGTCGACCTTGTCCCCGTCGGGGATGAAGCAGAGGGCCTGCACGCTGGAGCCGGCGTTCAAGGTGGTGACGGCCGGGGCCTGCCGCGACGGCGCGTTGTGGACGCCGGTGGTTTGGGTGATCTGACTGTTGCCCCAGCTGCTGGTGCTGGTGTTGGCGGAGGCCGCGCCGGCGGTGACGCCGAGGCCGACGGTTGCCAGGGCGACGGCGGCACCGGCGGTGAGGATCGTGCGCTTCATGAGGGTGGTTCTCCTGTCGAGTTGGGTTGGCCGGAAACGTTCCGGCCGGTGATTCCATCCTCGGGTCCTCGATGGTCGCGGACGGTCCACCGTCCGGTGGATCGAGTGGCTGGTCCGCACTCCTCCGATCGGAGGTTCAGAAGCTTCTGTGGGCTATGAAGCCTGGTCGGGAGACCAGGTCGCAGCAGAGCGCCCTTGCGCCCACTCGATGGCACCGCTACCAATGGGATCAGCTATTCATCGAGCCGGGGAGGGTTGCCATGCCGAAGGTGTTCGGGATGCGCGAGATGAGGTTGGACCCGGGCAGGACCCCGACGAGTTCGAGCGGTTCCGGAGGGTCGAGTTGCGCGGCTGGCGGAGCTTCCCGGGTGGACGACCCACCTCCTCAAGGCGGACCGGGGCGCCCGCGCCGGAACAGTTGAGCGGGTTCGACGCGACTAACACGGCGTCGGACTACCTGGTGGTGGGCTAGGTCCCAACCGAGACAGCGGTGGTCGATGAGCCGTCTGACGCCAATGATCTTTAGGCTAGGCACCTGATGACCGACCCCAGCGCCACCGAGCGCACTCACCTGAACGCGAGTCCAGCTGCTCTGGCCGGGCGGGTGGCGATCGTGACGGGAGGCGCGTCCGGGATCGGGGCGGCGATCGTCGACGCCTTTGCCGCTCAGGGCGAGCAGGTGGTGATCCTCGACCTGAACGTGGAGGCGGCCGAGCATCAGGTAGGCGACGGGCGAGCGGCGGCGGCCGTTGCTTGTGACGTCAGCGAACCGGATTCGATCGCCCGGGCAGTGGCCGCGGTGGTCGACCGGTTCGGCCGTATCGACATCCTGGTCAACAGTGCCGGGTTGGCGCGGCTGGGAGCCGCGGAGGAGATCGGCCTCACCGACTGGGACCTCACCCTCACCGTGAACCTGCGGGGAGCGTTCTTGATCAGCCAGCAAGTCGGCCGGCAGATGATCATCCAGGGCGGAGGCCGGATCATCAGTCTCGCGTCGCAGGCGGCCACGGTGGCGCTGGAGGGCCACGTCGCCTATTGCGCCTCGAAGTCCGGGTTGCTCGGGATGACCCGGGTGCTCGCTCTGGAATGGGGCCGCCACGGCATCACGGTCAACACCATCAGTCCTACGGTGGTGCTCACCGCATTGGGGCGGGAGTTCTGGGACAACCCCGAGGGCGAGGCACTCAAGGCCCAGATTCCCACCGGCCGATTCGCCCTACCGGAGGAGATCGCCGCCGCCGCGGTTTTCCTTGCCGGTGACGGAGCGAGCATGATCAACGGCGCCGATCTGGTCGTCGACGGCGGCTACACCATCCGGTAGCGCGGTTCAGCAGTTCAGACCGTCAATGGTGTCTTCGGGCGACGATGAAGTCGAGGTGCGCTTCGGTTCTCGCCTCGTCCACGATGGCACGAGCCGCCGCGCCGACATCTTGGTCGTTCCTCTTGGCCATCCGGGCCAACCGCGATCGGGCCTCCTCCTCCGTGCAATTGGCCCGAATCAGGACGCCCACCGCCTGGTTGATGATCGCTGATCGCTCCGAAGCTTCGTGAATACGGTCGAATTCCCGTCGGGTTCTCTGCATCATTTCCGCCACGAAGAGTGCATTGGTGATCACGTGCGCGATGGCTACCGTCAGATTGTGAGCGCGGGCGTCGAAGGCGTCACGGCTCTGCGAATACAGGCTCAGCACACCGGCGGTGTCTCCCGTACGGTCCGGCAGCGGCACGGAGAGGGCGCTGCGCATGTGCAACTCGACGATGGTTTCGCCGAATCGGCGCCAGCGCGCGTCCGCAGCGAGATCGCCGGAAATGACGACGCTCTGTGATCGACAGGCGGTGAGAACGGGACCCTCGTCGACCTGTCTCTCGACCTGGATCAAGGCTTCGCCGGCGGGTGCGTGCTGATCACCGCGGCCCCGTCAAGCGTTCGCCTTCGGGAGCTGGTGCCGCATCGGCCGGCAGGACGATCACGCCCGCCGACTCGGCCATCGGTAACGCCTCGGTCAGGCAGTGGCAGATCTCCGCGAGGGCCTGCTGCACCGTTGGCCACGTCGTCGGGAGCGCGAACTCTGGCGGATCCAGGACGGAGGCAGCCGTGCGTTCTGTCGGGGTCAGCGGGGTCGAGGCACCTCTGGTGCTCACCGTGCTCGCGGGCCAGGTCGCGGCTGGATGCGGTGCTTCTGCGTTGGGTAGTGACATCAGTCAGTCCAAGATCATCAGGGGGTGGCTCGCCGACAGACCGTTTCGGAATCAGCTAGCCGAAATGACGCTCATTGATCAAGGCGGTAGCGGGCAGCTAGAGAAGCGCGGCGGACGGAGACATCCACGGCAGCTTCAGATCCTGAACCGGCTGTGAAAGCAGCGGAAATATTGTGAAGCAGCACATATGTCACTGTCAATAGCTCGGCTATGGCCACCGGCGGGTCGAGCCGTCCGGTGCTCGCGCCGCGCTGCCGCGCTGTCCTTGCTCCGCGCGTGTGAGTCCTCTCCGACAGCGTGAACGTTTTGACCTGGTAGTCGGGGTCGGATCGTTCACGCTGAGGCTGCGTCAACGCCTGCTGGCGTCAACCTCTTGCCGTGCCGCCCGCGGGAGCGCAACACTGATGTGTTGCACCATTATCGGTCGAGAAGTTCACAGCAATCCGACCGGAGAATTCTGCTGCGAAGGAGGAGCCATGGATCTCTCGATTTCACGTCGCACCTTTCTCGGCGGTACTGCAGCCGGGGTCGGTTTCGCATTCGCGGGCGACGGAAGTTTGGACGTCGTTCGCGCGTCCTGCGCCCAGACCGCCTGCGCCCCCCGCCGGCTATGGCCCGCTGCTTCCCGATCCGAACCCGACCAAACTCATGGCCTACCCGCCGGCTTCTCTTACAAGTCGTTGCGCAGTCCGGTGTAACGCCAGTACGGAGACGGGGTCTTCCCCAGCGACCCCGACGGTATGGCTGTTTTCCGGCGTCGACGCGGCGGCTCGATCTCGTCTGCAACCACGAAATCGGCGCGCCACGGAAAGGTATCCCGTTACCGCCCGATCCGCGCTGACCTACGACTGGGCGCGATCGGTGGGACGTCGACAATCCATGTTGATCGCGACGGCAACCGGCTGGAGCGTACGCCAGCTTGGCGGGCACCGAGAACAACTGCGCGGGCGGTATCACGCCCTGGAGGACCTGGCTGACGTGCGAGGAGGCCGAGCGAAAGTGGCGGGTCAGTCGGTGAGCGGGCGGATGCTGCAGAAGAATCACGGATATGTTTTCGAGGTCGACCCGACGAAGCGAGACAGCGAATCCGATCGGGCGGCGATGCCGCTGAAGATTCCTGGGCCGATATTGCGCACGAGGCCGTCGCTGTCGACCCTGATCGGCCTGTCGTCTACCTGACGGAGGATGCGGGTAGCGCCCGACGGACTGTACTTCCGCTGGCAGCCGCCGCGTGGCTTCGCCGGCGGGCGTTGGGCGCTGCACGAGCTGGCTGTTCCACGGAGGTGACACGGCCGGCCGCTTGCAAGCCATGAGCTGCTCCCGATGGCCGCCCCATATCGTGGACTTGTCTGAGGCAACGAGCGTCGGCACCGCGTACGAGTTCGCCTGGGTCGACGTACGCGGACCGGCAGGCAGTCCGGCACTCCATCCGCGACCAGCATTCACCGATGATCAGATCACTCGGTCGCGAAAGCTCGAGGGGCAATGGTGGGGCAACGACGGCGCGTACTTCGTGTCCAGCTTCGCCCGTACCAGCGACGGGGAGGCAGCCTCAATCCCCACGATGGGCAGGTCTGGTTCTACACCCCGACGTCGGAGAACCGTGACGCTGAAGACCCGTTTGGCGTGAACCCCGACGCCGAGGGTGGACGGACCTGCCGGACGGCCCAGACAACATCACGGTCTCACCCCACGGAGGGTTGATCCTCGCTGAGGACGGCAGCGGTATTCAGAACACCTCATCGGCGTCTCTACCGACGGGACTGCCTATCCATTGGCGCGCAATGAGATCAGACAAAGGTCAGGAAACGACAGCGAGTTCTGCGGTCCCACCTTCAGTGCCGACGGCAGAGTGCTGTTCGCAATATGTAGGCTCGCCCTTGGCTAGACATTTGCGATCACCGGGCCTTGGCGGCAGGGTCGGCGCTGATTGCCCTACCGGACCTGGAGATTCCGCTTCGGCTCGCCGCATTCCTGCCTGGTTTCCTCGCTTCTGCATGGGCAACATCCCATGCAAGGAGTTGTGGACCTTGCAGGCTCCGCGACTCCCGACACTGCGTCCCGGTCAGGCCCGCCTAGGTCAACTTGCCTTTCGGTGCCTCCAGCAGGTTCAGTACCGCCTTCTCGATCTTGCCGTGGGTGGTGCCGTCGGAGAGATCGTCGTCGAGGGAGGCCAGCTTGGGCGAGATGGTGACTCCGTCGTGGAACAGGTCGACGACCCGCGGATCGACGTAGGAAGCTCTCGCCACCGTCGGCGTGTTGCCGAGATACTCCGAGACGGCCCGCATGGCCTGACTGACCGCCTTCTTGCGTTTGGCCACCGTGGTCGCGGATTCGTTGGCGCCGGCCAGAGCCACCGCGGCGATCACCGTGCCGTGCCAGGTGCGGAAATCCTTCGCCGAGACCTCGCCGCCGACCTTGCCCTTGATGTAGTCGTTGATCTCCGCGGAGCTGACATCGCGCCACGTCTTGCCGTCCCGGTAGGCCAGCAGCTCGGGTCCACCGCGGCGGCGGAGCAGCAGGTCCCGGACCGCGGCCCGGACCCGATCGTCGGCGACGGCCACGAAGCGATCCTGGCCCGATTTGGCCACGTACTCGAAGACGACCGACTTCCCATCGATCGTGACGTGTTCCTTGCGAATGGTGGCCAGACCGTAACTGTCGTTGGCCTCCGCGTACGCCTCGCCGCCGATCCGGAAGAAGCCGAGGTCCAACAGCCGGAATGCGGTGGCGAGCGCCCGCTCGTACGGCATGCCCTCCAGCTCCAGGTCGACCGCCACCTTGCGCCGGGCCCGGGGAAGCCGGGCGGCCACCTGCAGCACCCGATCGTGCTTGGACTTGTCGCGCTTGCGGCGCCAGGCTTCGTGATAGATGTACTGCCGCCGGCCGGCGTCGTCGGTGCCCACCGCCTGGATGTGCCCATTCGGTGCGGGACAGATCCACACCGCCTCCCACGCCGGCGGGATCACCAGTAGTTTGCAGCGATCGACGTCGTCGACCGCCAGCCGGCCACCTTGGAGGTCGAGGTAGACGAACCCCTTCCCCGCCCGGCGCCGGGTCCAACCCGGATCCTGCGGCGAGACGGTCCTCAATCGCGGCATGCTTTCTCCCTGCTGATGCTCCTGTTGTTTACATTGTCAACGCATCAGTCAACAAGACCCGCCACACCCTGCGCAGGATCTAGTGCACCCAGCGGAACGCGCGTACGACGTCGTCGGTCGAGGCGTCTGCGAAGAGCTCGCTCTCCGACGCCCGGACCACCAACAACGCATCCACGAGGGCGGATCCCAGCCGGCCACGCAGCACGTCGTCGGCGGCCAGAGCCGCGGCCGCTTCGACCAGGCTGGTGGGGAGCCGGCGGATGCCCCGCTGGTCCAGGACTTCTGGCGGGAGCACCGCCGGATCGACCTCGATCGGCTCCGGCAGCCGCGACTCGGCGGCCAGGCCCTCGGCTCCCGCGGCCAGCAGCCCGGCGAGCACGAGATAGGGATTGGCGGTCAGGTCGAAGCACTTGACCTCGAGATTGGCCGTGTGTTCGCGTTCGCCGGCGGATCCGGTGACCATCCGGACCGCCGCCTCCCGGTTCTCCAGCCCCCAGCAGCCGAACACCCCGGCCCAGTGCGAGGGCACCAGCCGCAGATAGGAGGCCACCGACGGGGCCCCGATGGCCAGCAGGGCCGGCAGCCGGTCCAGGATTCCAGCGGCGAAGGCCTCGCCGGCCTCGGTCAACCCGTACGCTCCGTCACCCGAAGCCATCAGATTCTGCCCCCCGCTCGACACATCGCGCCAGAGGCTGAGGTGCACGTGGCCGCCGTTCCCGACCCCGTGGACCTCGACCTTGGGGGAGAACGACGTCCGCAGGCCGTGCTGCTGCCCGACGGCGCGGATGGTGCTGCGAACCAGCACAGCGGTGTCGGCGGCCTCGATCGGCCCGCCGGCCTCGACGGACAGCTCGAGTTGCCCGCTCGCGTACTCGGGATGGAACTGCACGACCTCGACGTCCTGCCGGTCGAGCGCGTCGAGCAGGTCCCGGGCGTAGTCGGACACTGAGATCAACCGGGACATGCCGTAGCCCGGTCCCGACGCGGCCGGGACGAAGGCGTCACCGTCGCCGGCGGAGAGCACCCATTCGATCTCGAAGGCCGCCTTCACGGAGAAGCCCTCGGCGGCGAGGGCGTCACACTGGCGTCGCAGCAGCAGCCGACTGCACTGCGGGTGGGGCGCGCCGTCCTGGTCGTAGCGTTCGCCCGGCGTCCAGGCCCAGCCGGGTTGGGCGGCCAGCGGGACGACCCGACCGACGTCCGGCAGGATCCGAACGTCGCCGACCGGGGCTCGTCCGTCCGGAGGTGCGGCGAGCCAGTCGTCGAAGCGGAAGTAGTCGAAGCTGGTGGAGGCGCCGACTCCCCACGCCGCCAAATGAGGGAACCGGTCCAGCGGCACGGTCTTGACCCGGGTGATGCCGGAGTTGTCGACGAAGGTGGTCGCCACGGCGGTCACCCCGGCCTCCGCCAAGCCCGGCAGCAGACTCGCCGCCCGCTGCCGACGGGACTCGCGCTCGACCGCGTCCACCGGACCGCCTCCCTTCCCTTCGGAAACTGGCTACAGTTTCGGTGAACAGCGGGGCATCGGGGCCCGTTTCACCGCAAGATCTCACCAGTTTCGGGAGCTCGGAGCGTGTTCGGCGAACTCGGGCCGCTGATCGACCACCACTGCCACGGCCTGGTGCTCGACGACCTCGACCGCCCCGCGTTCGAAGCGCTGCTGAACGAGGCCGCCCGGCCGGCCGCCGCCGGCACCACCTTCTTCGACTCCTTGCTCGGTCTGGCGGTCCGCCGCTGGTGCGCCCCGGTCCTCGATCTGCCGATCCACGCGTCGCCGGAGGACTATCTCGAACGTCGGCGTGAGCTGGGCCCGGAGGCAAGCCGTCGGCTCCTGGTGGCCTCCGGCATCGAGGAGTTCTTCGTCGACACCGGCCCGCCGGATCCGCGGCTGTGTTCGGCGGCGGAGGTGGCCGACCTGGCCGGCGGCACGGCGCACGAGGTGTTGCGGCTCGAAACGCTGGCCGAGGATCTGTTGGGGAGCGGGGTGAGCGCTGCCGGTCTTCCCGACCGGATCGAGCAGGAGCTCAGTGAGACGACCGCGGTCGCGCTCAAGAGCGTCGCCGCCTATCGGGTCGGCCTCGACCTGCCGGTCGTGAGGCCGTCGAGGGCAGCGGTGGAACGCAGGGTTCGAGGAACTGGTCGGTCCTTCAGGGCACCGGTACCGGATCGCCCATCCGGTGGTGCACGCCTGGCTGGCCTGGACCGCGATCGAGGTCGGGCTCCCGTTGCAGATCCACGTCGGGTACGGGGATGCCGACCTCGATCTGCGCCGAGCCGATCCGCTCCGGCTGACTGCCTTCCTGCGGGCGACCGAGGAGCGCGGCGTGCCGGTGCTGCTGTTGCACAACTACCCGTACCAGCGCCAGGCGGCCTATCTGGCTCAGGTCTTCCAGCACGTCTCGATGGACGTCGGGCTGGCGGTGCACAACAGCGGCGCGCTCAGCCGGGCCGTCATCGCCGAGGCCTTGGAGCTCGTCCCGTTCGCGAAGCTGCTGTTCTCCACCGACGCGTACGGGCTGGCCGAGCTCTACTACCTCGGTGCCCTGCTGTTCCGGCGCGGCCTCTCGGGCGTGTTGACCGATCTGGTCGACGCCGACGAGATGACGAACGATGACGCCGAACGGATCCTTACCTTGATCGCCCGGGAAAACTCCCGCCGCGTCTATCGCGTCTGACCTCGGCCGAGGGTGCTCTCTCGGAGCTGAAGACGCCAAGGCACAGTCGGCGTCTCGGTCGACTCCGCGCTGCCTTCGACCCGGCTCAACAGCAGCCGGATCGCCTCCCGGCTGAGCACGTCCAGATCGGCGGCGACGCTGGTCAGCGTGGGGGTCGAGAACTGGCCCTCGAGGATATTGTCGAACCCGGCGATGGCCACCTCGCCCGGCACGTCGATGCCGGCCTCGGCACAGGCTCGCAGGGCCCCGATCGCCATCAGGTCGTTGAAGCAGAAGACCGCGTCCGGCGGTTGGTCGAGCGCGAGCAACTCAGCCATAGCCACCTTGCCGTCCGCCCGCTGGTAGTTGGCCACGCCTTTCACCAGGGAGTTGTCGTATCCGACACCCGCGTCAGCCAACGCTCGCTTGTAGCCTCGCAGCCTGACCGACGCCGTTCCTCGCCCCGACTCCCGCCCGATGGCCGCCACTCGTCGGCGACCCAGATCGAGCAGGTGAGTGGTCATCGCCCGCGCCGCGGCGACGGAGTCGACCGCAACATGCGCGTAGCCTCGGGGCACGGCCCGCTCACCGAGCAACACCATGGGCAGGTCGTCGGCCCGAGCGGCGATCTCGTCCGCTGACAACGCCAACGGGGAGAAGATCAGTCCGTCGATGATGTGGGAGCGGACTCCGTTGAGGACTGTTCTTTCGGCGTTCGGATCGGCGCCGGTGGTGTCGATCAGAAGGATGTAGCCCAACCTCGCCGCCTCAGCGCTCAGCCGGGAGGCCAGCTCGGCGAAATAGGGCGCGTCCATCTGCGGCACGGCCAGCGCGAGGAATCCGGATCGGCCGTGCTTGAGTTGGCGGGCGCTCTCGTTCGGCCGGTAGCGCAGCTCGGCGATCGCCGCCTCCACCCGTTCCCGGGTCGAGGGCTTGATGTGCGGATAGTCGTTGATCACGTTCGACGCGGTCTTCACGCTGACCCCTGCGAGTTCGGCCACGTCCCGCAACCGCACCGCCACTACCCACCGCCTCTTGCTCGACCTCAGTCGTTACCTTAGCGATGTTGACATCAAAAGTTAACCGTTGTAGAAATGCCAGACACGGAATGTTAACCGTTGTAAACGGCTCAGAGGGGAGCGGAGTGGAGTCAACAGCTCGGGCGAGTGTTGATCCTGACTTCGTGATCGCTCCCGTGCGGCGGGAGCTCTTCGGTTCGTTTGTCGAGCACATGGGCCGGTGCGTCTACACCGGGATCTACGAGCCGGACCATCCCACCGCCGACGAGGCCGGTTTCCGCGGCGACGTTGCGGAGTTGACCCGCGAGCTCGGGGTGACAGTAGTGCGATACCCCGGCGGTAATTTCGTCTCCAACTACGTCTGGGAGAACGGGGTCGGGCCGAGGGCCGACCGACCCACGACCTTGGATCTGGCCTGGCGCAGCGTCGAGACCAACCAGGTCGGCACCGACGATTTCCTGCAGTGGTGCGAGCGGCTGAACATTCAGCCGATGATCACCGTCAACCTGGGCACCCGGGGTCTGGTCGAAGCGGTCGAGCTGCTGCAGTACTGCAACGCCGAACCCGGCACCCAGCTCGCCGACCGGCGGGTGAAGAACGGGCGGCTCGAGCCGTACGACGTTCGGCTGTGGTGCCTGGGCAACGAGCTGGACGGGCCGTGGCAGATCGGTCACAAGACTGCCGAGGAGTATGCCCGGCTGGCCGAAGAGACCGGCAAGGCCATGCTCCGCTTCGACGCCGACCTGCAACTGGTCGCCTGCGGCTCGAGCAACTCGGCGATGCCCACCTTCGGAACCTGGGAACGCGTCGTGCTCGAGCGGTGCTTCGACGTCGTCGACCACATCTCGGCCCACGCCTACTACGAGCCGATCGACGGCGATCTCGAGTCCTTCCTCGCCTGTGCCGACGACATGGACCGCTTCATCCGCGCCGTGGTGGCCACCGCCGACCACGTCGCCGCCGTACGTGGCTCGACCAAGCAGATCATGATCAGCTTCGACGAGTGGAACGTCTGGTTCCAAGGACGGTTCTCCGGTGAGGGATCCTTGCCGATCCGCAGCACGCCGCCGCTGATCGAGGACGTCTACGACGTCCACGACGCGGTGGTGGTCGGCAGCCTGTTGATCACGTTGCTTCGGCACGCCGATCGGGTCGCTGTGGCCTGTCTGGCTCAACTGGTCAACGTCATCGCCCCGATTCTGACCGAGGCCGGCGGGCCGGCGTGGCGGCAGACGATCTTCCACCCGTTTGCCCTTACTTCGAAGTACGCCCGCGGCACAGTGCTGCAGACGCCGTGCGCCACCCCGGTGATCAGCACCGCCCAATTCGGCGAGGTCGATCAAGTCCTGGCGGTGGCTACCCAGGACGAGGTCACCGGCGAGATCGCCGTGTTCGCCGTCAACCGGTCGCTCACAGACGCCCTCGAGCTCTCGGTGGATCTGCGCCTCACCGCCGACCTCGCCCTGATCGAGCATCTGTGCTTGCACGACGACGACCCGTTCGCCACCAACTCCACAACCAATCCCGATCGGGTGGCTCCCCGGCCCGGCACCTCCGCCCTGCAAGGCTCCGCCCTCACCGTCCACCTACCGCCGATTTCTTGGCATTGCATCCGCCTTACCGAAGGGAACCCCGCATGACCACCCCCAGCCCGTTCCACAGCCCACGCCCCTTCACCCGGCGCGGCTTCCTCGCCACCGGCCTCGGTGCTGCCGCCACCGTCGGTCTCGCCGCCTGCGGCGCCGGCTCGGCCGGAGTGCCCGGCGGCGGCCAGGCCCCCGCCGGCGACGGCGGAGCCGCCGGCTACGACGGTCCCGCCGTCACCTTGACCTTCTGGAACGGCTTCACCGGCGGTGACGGCCCGATCATGAAAAAGCTGGTGCAGCAGTTCTCCACCGAGCACGAGAACATCAAGGTCACGATGAACACCCTGCAGTGGGCGGATTACTACGCGAAGCTGCCGAGTGCGGTGACCGCAGGCAAGGGCCCGGACATCGCCATCATGCACGTGGACTCGGTGGCCACCAACGCCGCCCGCCGAGTCATCCAGCCCCTCGACGACGTGGCCAGTGCCTTGAAGCTGACTGCGGCCGACTTCGCCGAGGTGCCCTGGCAGGCCGGCATCTACCAGGACAAGCGCTACGCCATTCCTCTCGACGTTCATCCCCTCGGGTTCTTCTACAACAAGAGCGTCATGGAGAAGGCGGGACTGGATCCGGAGAAGCCGCCGACCAATGCCGACGAATACGCGACGGCGCTCGACACCATGAAGAGCAAGGGGCTCCAGGGCGACTGGGCCACACCGTTCCCTTTCACGGGATCGTTGACGGTGCAGTCGCTGCTCTGGCAGTACGGCGGCGAGATGTTCGCGCCGGACGCCAGCACCGCGACCTGGGCGGACGAGCCCGGAGTGAAGGCGATGACCTGGTTCACCAACCTGGTCAAGGACGGCAACTCGCCGGCCAAGATCGCTCAGGACGCCGACGTCATCGCTCTGCAGAACGGCAAGAACGCGTTCAACTGGAACGGCATCTGGACCATCAACACCCTCAAGGAGCAGAGCAACCTCGAGTGGGGTGTGGCGGCACTGCCTAACATCGGCGGCAAGCCGGCCGCGTGGGCCGGTTCGCACCAGTTCGTGCTGCCGACCCAGAAGAGTCCGGACGAGAACAAGGCCATTGCCTCCCGGGTGTTCGTCAACTGGATCAGCCAGCAGTCACTCGAGTGGGCCAAGGCCGGTCAGGTGCCGGCCCGCAACTCCGTCCGCGACTCGGCGGAGTTCGCCGCCCTCAAGGACCAGGCGGTCATCGGTGCGCAGATCGACTACCTGCACTTCCCGCCGCCGGTGCCGGGCATCGGGGACGCCCTGTTGGAGTGGGAGAAGGCGCTCAACGAGTCCGTGCTGGGGACCAAGGATCCGCAGACCGCACTGTCCGACGCGGCGGGCCGGGCGAACAAGATCCTGGAGGCCAACAAGAAGAAGTACGGGGGCTAGGACAGCATGAGCGCCACCACGACGTCGGAGCCGGTCGCCCCCAGCGGAGGGGGCACGCCGGCCCGCAAGAAGGGGTCGCGCTTCGGCGGGGTGCACGGCTCGAAAGCGACGCCGTACCTCTTCCTGCTTCCGTACCTGGTCTTGTTCGTCACCTTCGTCGTCATTCCGGCGGTGTTCGGGATCTGGATCAGCCTGCACAACTGGGACTTCCTGCTGCCCGGCAAGCCGTTCGTGGGGCTCGAGAACTACGCCGCGCTCTTCGATCCGTCGTCGGTGCAGTTCGAGCCCTTCTGGCACGGGATGCGAGCCACGGCGATCTTCACCGTGGCCAGCGTCCCGTTCCTGATCGTCGTCCCGCTCGGACTGGCCGTGCTGTTGAACCGCCGCTTCCCGGGAAGGACGTTCTTCCGCGCCACGTTCTTCGCCCCCTACGTGCTCGGCATCGCGGTGATCGGGCTGATGTGGCGCTACTTCCTGGATCCCTCCTTCGGTGTGGTCAACGGGCTGCTCAACCTCGTCGGGCTGCCGTCGGTCGCGTGGATCACCGCCCAGCCCTGGGCGTGGGTTTCACTGGTCGGGGTCACCATCTGGTGGACGCTGGGCTTCAACGCGATCATCTATCTCGCCGGGCTGGGCGACATCTCCGCCGAGCAGTACGAGGCGGCCGAACTGGACGGCGCCTCCAGGTGGCAGCAGTTCTGGAATGTGACGGTGCCCGGCCTGCGACCGGTGATGGTCTTCGTGATCACCACCACCATCCTGGCCAGCGCCAACATGTTCGGGCAGAGCTACCTGATCACCCAAGGCGCCCCCGGTGACTCCACCCGCACGGCGATCATCGAGATCACCGAACGCGGGCTCAGCCAGTACCGGATGGGCGAGGCCGCCGCCATGAGCTACTTGCTGGCGATCTTCCTCGGCCTGATCGCCATCCTCAACTTCTACCTGCTGCGGGAGAAGAAATGACGACCACACCGACCACCAACGCGACCGGCACGGCCGTCACCGATCAGCCGGCGACGCCGCCGACCCGGCGCCGAGGAAAGACCAAGCGCACCAACCCGCTCTTCTGGGTCGTACTGGGCCTGCTGTCTCTGGTGTTCATCCTGCCGCTGCTGTACATGCTGTTGACGGCGTTCAAGTCAATCGAGGAGTCCCGGTCGGTGCCGCCGACCTTTTTCCCGGCGGAGCCGTCGCTGCGGGCCTTCCAGGTCCTCTTCTTCGCCGACGCGGATTCCCCGGTGCTGCTGTGGTTCGCCAACTCCCTGATCGCCGCCACCCTGCACGCGGCTCTGGTCGTGGTCATCTGCTCAATGGCCGGCTACGCCTTGGCGCGGATGGAGTTCCCGTTCAAGAAGACATTGTTCGGCATCATCATCGCCACCCTGTTCCTGCCCGGCTTCATCTTCATGATGCCGAACTTCGAGATCCTCAACGCCTTCGGTTGGCTCGACACCATGGCCGCCATCGTGCTTCCCGGGGCTGCCGGTGCGTTCGGAGTGTTCTTCATGCGCCAGTTTTTCAGCACCTTCCCGGTGGCGCTGGAGGAGAGCGCCCGGATTGACGGGGCCGGTCCCTGGAAGACCTTCACCTCCATCGTGCTGCCCAACTCCCGGGCACCGCTGGTGACCTTGACGGTCCTGTCGTTCCTGGCCAACTGGAACGACTTCGTGTTCCCCATCTACGTGCTGTTCTCACCCGAACGGCTCACGCTGCCGGTCGGACTGAGCAAGCTGCAGGGGGCCTACACCATCGACTACCCGGTGATCATGGCCGGGGCCGCGATCGCTGCCATCCCGGTGTTGATCTTGTTCGTCTTCGTGCAGCGCTACGTCATCGAGGGTGTGGCCAGCAGCGGTATCAAGGGATGAGCATCCAGGCGCACTCCGACCCTCGGGCGGGGCCACCACCGCCCGGCGAGCATCAGGCGACCTACCGCAACCCGGTCTACGACGGCTACTTTGCCGATCCGTTCGTGATGCCGTGGGACGGCGGCTACCTGGCGTACGGGACCGGTGGCGTCGTCGACGGGCGAATGTTCGAGGTCCTGCATTCGGTCGACCTGGCGCATTGGACGCGCGTAGGGGGCGCCATGGAGGCGATCCCGGCTGAGCTCGGTACCGACTGCTGGGCGCCGGAGGTGGTGGAAGCCGACGGACGGTACTGGCTCTATTACTCCGTCGGCGTCGGTGACCGCCGGCACCACCTCCGGGTGGCAGTATCGGATGCGGCCCTCGGGCCCTTCCGGGATGTGGGCGTCAACCTGACCCCGGACGAGCTGTTCGCCATCGACCCCCATCCCTTCCGCGACGTCGACGGCCGCTGGTACCTGTATTACGCCCGGGATGTGCTGACCGGCAACCGGGTCGGGACCCATCTCGCTGTGGCCGAGATGGTGACCATGGCGGAGCTGTCGGCCCCGGGCCAGCCGGTGCTGGCGCCAACGGCCGACTGGCAGATCTTCGAGCGCGCGCGGTCGATCTACGACGGCACCCACGACTGGCACACCCTCGAAGGTCCGAACGTACGGCGGCACGACGGAAAGTACTACTGCATCTACTCGGGCGGGTCCTACCTTGACGAGGGCTACCACGCTGCCTGGGCCTCGGCCCCGCATCCGCTGGGACCCTGGACGGAGCCGGCGGTCGACCGCAGCCGGCTGCTCGTCACCGTGCCGGGTCGAGTGCGCGGGCCCGGCCACAACAGTGTCGTCACCACCAACGGTGGCACCGACATGTTGGCTTACCACGCGTGGAACGCCGACGGCACCCGCCGGCAGATGTGCATCGACCCACTGCTCTGGAACGTCGACGGGCCCTTCACCCCCGGCCCGAGCTGGACCGAACAACCCCTTCCCGTCTAGGAGAGCCGGACATGAGCACGCAAGCTTCACGGGTGGCTGACACGACCGCTGCCGAGCACTGCGCGGCCATCTACCGCGACGGGATCGTCGGGCTGCCCGGCTGCTTCTCGACCGAGTGGACCGACCGGCTCCACGCCGACTTCAAGTCCGTGTTCACCGAGGCCCGGACCCGCCCGAAGGGTCTCATCGGGCGCGGCCCGAACCGCTACTACTTCGCAGTGCATCCCGAACGCGTCAGCGGTTTCGTCGACCTGGTCTCGCACCCAAGCGTCATGGCGTTGTGCGAGGAAATGCTCGGACCCGACTACCTGATCATCGAGCTGGGCTTCGACGTTCCGCTGCCCGGAGCCAAGATGCAGCCCTGGCACCGGGACTTCGCCACCCCTCCGGAAACCGAACAAGGACTGCTGACCTCGGTGGCGTTCAACCTCACCACCGTCGACGTCACACCGCAGCTCGCTCCGTTCGAGATCGCGCCCGGCACGCACTTCGACGACGGCTCGCGCTTCGACCACGGAATGTTCCCGAGGGCGGAGGACCATCCGCGCTACGACGCTCTGGCCAGCCGGCGCTTCCCTCGGCGCGGGGACGTGTCGGCTCGTACGGGCCTGACGCTGCACCGGGGGACCGAGCACCACGGGGACCGCGCCCGTCCGGTGCTGATCCTGGGCGTGGTGACGGGGGACACGGACCCGGCCGACATCGAGGTCCATGAGCTGGTCATAACTCGGAACTACCAGCAGAGCCTGCCGGCCGTCGTCCGGGCGCATCTTCGCTGCACTGTGGTGGACGAGCTCCAGCCTATCGAGCAGAAGCACGACATCGAGGGCCTGATGATGGGCGGCTGAGCGGGCCGAGCCAACGTGAAACCACATTCAGCCAAGAAAGAGGGTCGACCGTGTCCGTACGCTCGCTTCGCCGCCTGACTGCCTTACTGACGGCCGGCCTCCTCGCCGGCGCTGTCGCCAGCCCCAGCTCTGCGGCACCGCCGGAGAGATTCCGCAATCCGATCAGTCGAAGCTTCGCCGACACCTTCGCGGACCCGGCGGTCATCCAGGCCAAGGACGGTTGGTGGTACGCGTACTCGACCGCCGATCCGCTGCGGTCGGGCGACGAGCCGGGGATCATGCACATCGCCCGCACCCGCGACTTCGTCGACTGGGACTACCAGGGCACCGTCTTCGACGAGTCGAACCGCCCGTCCTGGGCGACGGCGACCTCAGGCCTGTGGGCCCCCGACGTCCGCTACGTCGACGGGCAGTACGTCATCTACTTCACCGTCACCGACACCACGCTGAACACCGGCGACGACTCCGCGATCGGGGTCGCCACCTCGCCCACCCCGGTCGGGCCGTGGACTCCCACCGACGAGCCGGTGGTCGACCCGCGCCCGGGCAACGGCGGCTTCCTCTGGACGTTCGATCCGGCGATGTTCACCGACGTCGACGGCACCTCCTACCTGTACTACGGGAGTTACAACGGCGGCGTGTTCGTCCGGCGGCTCGCCGCCGACGGCCTCACCGCCGTGGGTCCCGCCACACAGGTGGCGATCAACGACCGCTACGAGGGCAGCTACGTCGTTCGGCACGGCAACTGGTACTACTTCATGGGTTCTTCGGCCAACTGCTGCGCCGGACCCGTCACCGGCTACTCGGTGTTCAGCGGCCGGTCGCGGTCCCCACTCGGGCCCTTCGTCGACGCCGACGGCAATCGTCTGCTCGACTCCCGGGTCGGCGGCACCACCCTGGTCACTCAGAACGGCAACCGGTGGATCGGTGCCGGCCACCACGCCATCGCCACCGACGCAGCGGGGCGGGACTTCCTCGTCTACCACGCGCTGGACCGCAGCGAGCCGTGGCTGAACGAGCCGGGCGGCATCAACCGCCGGCCGATGCTGCTGGACCGGATCGACTGGATCGACGGCTGGCCGCGCACCCGAGCGGGGGCCGGACCGAGCCAGACCCGGCAGCCGGCGCCGGTGACCGGCTCCGGGTACGGCATCAACGACACCAACCCGGCGGCCCGGGGCTTCGTCGGTCTCACCGCCGGTCCGAACGATCCCCAGGCCGGTCGGACCGCTCGGCTTCAGGGCACGGCGCGCACGCGGGCCGATGTCGACAGCCGTCGGGTGCGCGTACGGCTCGATCTCTCCAGCCGACGACCGACCACGCTGAGACTGGGCGACGTAGGGCGTGGCGTGGCCGTGACCGTCGATCCGGGGCGCGACCGGCTGGTCCTGGTCGCGAACCGAGGCGGCCGGACCTGGCGCGACGCCACTCCGCTGCAGCGGGACGGGAGCTCCTGGCGGACGTTGACCGTCGAGCTGAACGGTCCCGTTGCGCTGGCTCAGCTGAGCGAGAGCGACCTGAACGACCCGTACGCCGAGGTGCGGCTCCGGCTGCCCGAACGGGTGGCCGCAAACGCCCCGGTCCGACTTCTCAGCCGGGACGCCGGCATCGACAACGTCTCGATCCGCACGTTGGCCACCGAGGCCCGGCGTCAGGCGCCGCAGCCGCAGGCCGGCCGGGTGCTGATCGCCGAGGAGTTCGACCGGCCGCTGTCGTCGGACTGGTCCTGGGTGCGCCGCGACTCCGAGGCCGACGTGGCGTCGGGAAGCCTGGCCTGGCCGGTGCAGGACGCCGACCTGGTTGGGGCCGGCAACACCGCCGGCGTGCTCCTGCGCGACACCCCGGGCGGCCGCTGGATCGCCGAGACCAAGCTGACGCTCGACCTCGGTGAGCTGACTGTCCGGAACTTCCAGCAGGCCGGGTTGATCGCGTACGAGAACGATGACGATTTCGCCCGGCTGTCCTCGGTCGCGATCTGGAACACCCGGCAGACCGAGTTCGGCCGGGAACTGCCGCAAGAGCTGGACGCCACGAAGCCGGGCCCAGAAACGATCTTCGGCGGTGCCATCATCGGCACCCCGGCGCCCACCACCTGGCTGCGACTGGCCCACACCCGCAACGCCGCCGGTGAGCATCTTTACCGGGCCGGAATCAGCCGCGACGGCCGGAGCTGGACCTGGGGCGCGGTGTGGACCTTCGCGGCCGACGCGAGCCCACGGATCGGCCTGGTCGCTCACGGTGGCAGCAATCCGCCGGTGACCGCCCGGTTCGACTATCTGCGCTTCTACCGATCCGATTGGCGTGGACCGACCGGGTGAGACGAGCCCGGCTCCTTGTCGTCTGGCTGACCCTGATGGTCGTCTCCGGCTGTACGTCTGTGCAGCCGGCCCCGGCTCCACCCCGATCTCCAGGAACGAACGCCGGCTTCACGAACCCCGTCTGGGAAAGCAACTTCCCCGACCCGATGATCATCGACGGTGGCGACGGGACGTACTGGGCCTTCGCCACCAACGGCAACGGCGCGAACGTACAGACCTTGCGCAGCACCGACCTGGTGAGCTGGGAGCAGGGCCCGGACGCCCTGCCGGAGCTGCCGGAGTGGACCGCGCCGGGTGACGTGTGGGCCCCGGAGGTGATCGAGCACGACGGCCGATTCCTGATGTACTACACGAGCCAGGCCCCGGGCGGGGAGATCCAGTGCATCGGCCTGGCCGTCGCCGCCCGGCCCGAGGGCCCGTACCGTGACCGCCGCTCCGGACCCTTGGTGTGCCAGGAGAGGGACGGCGGCTCCATCGACGCCCACCCGTTCACCGCGGCGGACGGGACTCGATACCTGTACTTCAAGAACGACGGCAATCGGGTCGGGGTCGACACCTGGATCTCGGTCCAGCGGCTGGACGCCAGCGGCACGAAGCTCGAGGGCCGGCCGCGTCGGCTGTTCCAGCAGGACCAGCCCTGGGAGGGCGACCTGGTCGAAGGGCCCTTTGTGTGGGAAAGCGAGGGGCGGTTCGTCATGTTCTACTCCGCCAATGCGTACGCCTCGGCGGAGTACGCGGTCGGGGTCGCCACCGCCGACCGGCCCACCGGGCCGTTCGTGAAGGAGCCCGAGCCGATCCTGGTCAGCAACGACGCGGCCGCCGGGCCGGGCCACTGCGCGTTGTTCGCCAAGGACGGCAAGGTGTGGATGGTCTACCACGCGTGGGCGCCGGACGCGATCGGCTCGGACGTCCAAGGCCGGACCATGTGGCTCAGCGAGGTCACCTTCGGCGCGGACGGATCGGTGACGGTGGTCCCGCCGACGACCGAATATCCGACCCGCCCCTGATCACCGCGGTCGAGGGCGGGCCGATGCCGGCCGGAGGAGTCGTTTTACGCTGTAAGCATGAGAGACGACGCCGTCCGGTTCGGCTACACCTTGATGACCGAGCAGAGCGGGCCACGTGAGCTCGTCGGGTACGCGGTGGACGCGGAGAAGGTCGGCTTCGATTTCGAGGTCTGCAGTGACCACTACTCGCCGTGGTTGACCACCCAGGGCCACGCCCCGTACGCGTGGACGGTGCTCGGCGCTGTCGCCCAGGCCACCTCGCAGATCGAACTCGCCACCTACGTCACGTGCCCCATCCAGCGATATCACCCGGCGGTGGTGGCGCAGAAGGCGGCCACGCTGCAGCTGCTGTCGGAGGGCCGCTTCATCCTCGGCCTCGGATCCGGCGAAAATCTGAATGAACATGTGACCGGTGAGGGCTGGCCGCCGGTGAACCAGCGGCAGGACATGCTGGTCGAGGCGGCGACGATCATCCGTGAGCTGCACAGCGGCGAGCTGGTGACCTGGGAGGGTGTCTACTTCCGGATCGACTCGGCCCGGATCTGGGACGCCCCTGACGAAGGAGTGCCGATCGGCATCGCGGTCTCAGGGAAGAAGTCGGTGGCTCGGTTCGCACCGCTGGCCGAGCACCTGATCGCGGTGGAGCCGAGGGCCGAGCTGGTTCAGCAGTGGGACGCCGAGCACGCCGGAGAGCGTTCGCGGAAGATCGGTCAGGTCCCGGTCTGCTGGGACCTCGACAAGGATGCGGCGATCGAGCGGGCACACGAGCAGTTCCGCTGGTTTGGCGGCGGCTGGGCGGTGAACGCGGACCTGCCCACGCCGGCCGGCTTCGCGGCGGCGAGCCAGTTCGTCCGGCCTGAAGACGTGGCGGAGTCCATCGCCTGCGGCCCCGACCTCGACGAACTGGTGGAGGTCGTCAAACCGTACTGGGAGGCCGGCTTCACCGACATCGCCCTCGTGCAGGTCGGCGACAACGGTCAGCAAGCGTTCCTCGACAAGGCGGCCGGTCCGCTGCTGGAGAAGCTCCGCGCCGCGTCGAGCTGAGTCACCCGCGGCCTGGGGCCGCCCCGGCTAAGGCACCTTAGGTAACTCAGAGGAGACTCGAGCGGCCAAGATCAGGCATCTGCACCATGTCCTGACGGCGGCTTAGGCCGAGTCTGAGGTCATGAACGAATACCTGATCACCACGTTGGGTGAGGAACATCGTCGCGAACTGCTGGCCGAGGCGTACAGCAACGGCTTGGCTCGCCAAGCCGCCGCCGGGCGGGAGAGCTGGTGGCACCGCGTGTCCCGCCGGGCCGCCCACTGGGCGTCCGAGCACCGTCGGCACCGCCAGGGAGCCCTGCGGCCGGCCGAACACCAGGCAGCCCACTGAAGCCCCGCAGTTGTCGGCGGCAAGTGGCACCATGAGCTCTATGGCGCGGAGTCTGCGGACGGCCCCGTCCACGGGCCGGATCGTCGGTCGGGGGGATCAACTCGAGCGGCTGCGAGGCCTGCTCGACGAGGTGGTCACCGACGGCAGCCGGTTCGTCCTCATCGGGGGCGACGCCGGCTCCGGCAAGACCACGGTCGTGCGGGCCTTCGCGGCCCAACTCGGCAGGTCACTGGCCGACCGCAAGGCTCAGCTGGTGACCGGCCAGTGCGTGCCGCTCGGCGGCGACGGCCTGCCGTACGCGCCGGTGGCCGGGGCGCTGCGCGAACTGGTCGAGCTGCACGGTCGGGAGCAGATCCTGGACTGGGCGGGCGCGGGCCGGGTCGCCCTCGGCGTGCTGCTGCCTGATCTGATCGCCGCACCGACCGACACCGACACTGTTCGGCTGCGGCTGTTCGAGGCGGTCGCCCGCCTCTGCGAACGGGCCAGCGAACGCGGGCCGCTGGTCGTGGTCATGGAGGACATCCATTGGGCCGACGAGTCGACTCGACATCTGCTCCGCTTCCTGGTGCGGGCCCTGACCGACGCGCCCGTGCTGGTCGTCGCGACCTACCGGACCGACGAGTTGACCCGCCGGCATCCGCTGCGGCCGTTCCTGGCCGAGATCGGTCGGATCCCGGGGGTGGCCCGGTTGGAGGTGCCGAGTCTGGAGCGGTTCGAGGTCGCTGAGTTGCTGACCACGTTGCTGGGTCACGCGCCCAGCGCCGTCGTCACCGATCTGGTCCACCGCCGCAGCGAAGGCATCCCGTACTTCGTGGAGGAGCTGGCCCAATCCGCGGCGCGCGGCTGCGTCGACATGCCCGACACCCTCCGCGACGCCCTGGGCGTACGGATCTCGGCGCTGTCCGACGAAGCTCTGGACACGCTCCGGCTGGCGGCCGTCGCCGGCAACCGGGTCGACCATCAACTTTTGGAGTCGGTGAGCAACCGGACGCCGGCCGAGTTGGAGGCCGATCTGCGCGAGGCGGTGGACGCGGCGGTGCTGCTGGCCGACGAGACCGGGTACGCATTCCGGCACGCTCTGCTCCGGGAGGTCGTCCACGACGAGATGCTGCCCGGCCAGCACGCCCGGTTGCACGCCCGCTTCGCCCAGCAACTCGAGGAGCGCCCCGATCTGGCCGGCGACTCCGCGGCTCTGGAGATCGCGCACCACTGGTCCGCGGCCCACGACGTGGCGAAGGCTTTCACGTGGTCCATCCGGGCGGCCGGGTCGAGGTCGGCGGCCCACTTCGAGACGCTCAAGCTGTACGAGCGGGCTCTGGAGCTCTGGGATCAGGTCCCCGACGCCGCGGAGATCGCCGGGCCGCACGTCACGGTGCTGGACAAGGCGATGGATGCGGCCCGTGACGCCGGTGAGATGGAACGGGCGCTGGTGTTGGCCAACGCCGCCCTGGCCGAAACCGAGCACGGACGACCTGCTCGGCCGGATCCGCCGTCTGGCCGGAACGGGTGAACTGCGGTGCAGCCTGATGAAGCCGGGATCGGTCGAAGCCTTGACCGAAGCGGCGGCCCTGCTGCCCGAGGACGCCCCGCCGAAGTTCTCCGCCGTGATCTCCGAGCAACTGGCCCGGATCACCCTGCTGGCGGGACGGGACGCCACCGAGGTCGCTCGGGCGGCCGTCAAGATCGCCGCCGACTCCGGTTCGGCGGCCGTCGAGTCGAACGCGCGGAACACCTTGGGGGTTGGCCTGGTGGATCGCGGTCACGAAGAGGAGGGGTTGGCCGAGCTCAAGCGGGCCGGTGAACTGGGCCGCGACAACGCTCGCACGATGCTGCGCTACTACGTCAACTACTCCGACGCGCTGACCAACGCCGGTCGCTACGACGATGCCGTCCGGCGAGGCCATGAACGGTATCGAGGTGGCCGGCAGCCTGGGACTGGAGCGTTCCCTGGGCGCCATGTTGGTCGGGAACGCCGCCGAACCACTCCTCGCTCTCGGCGAGTGGGGCCGGGCCGAGAAGATGATGGAACGGGCCTTGGAACTGGATCCTCCTGCTCATCAGTTCGCTCAGCTGCAGTTGCTCTTGGCCTGGTTGCGGCTGTGGCAGGGCGACCTGGAGCAGGCCGACGCGCTGCTCACCCAGTTCCGCGGACTGATCGTCGGCGATGTGGCGGCACCGCAGTACGCGGGGCTGGTGGGCTGGGTCGATTCCGAACTGGCGATGGCCACCGGTGACCTCGAGCGGGCCTGGCGCAACACCGAGAGCGCGTTGGAGTACTGGGATCTCCACTCCGTGGCCTCGCAGTACCCGTTGCTCAGGGTGGGAGCGGCGGCCGGACGCGCCCTGGACCAACTCGACTCCGCTGGCGGCGGTCGGGTCGGGAGGATCCGCCGGGCTCTCGGCACCTCGCGGCCATCGTCGATGGCAGCGTTCTGGCGTGCCGTCATCGAAGCCGAGCTGACCGACGATGCCGACGGCTGGCGATCGGCCCGGCGCAGTCAACTCAACCTGCCGGGGCCGCGCTATCTCCGGCCGTACGCGGGACTTCGGCTGGCCCAGCACCTCGTCGCCCAACGAGAGCGGGCCGAGGCCCGCGAGGTGCTGATCGAGGCCGCTACCGAGGCCCACGAGCTGGGGGCTGGTCTGTTAGCCGGCCGGATCGGAGCCCTGGCCCAACGGGCCGGTTTCTCGCTGTCACAGCCGGGTTCGGGTCCCCCCGCCCTCGCCACCCTGACCCCCCGGGAACTCGAGGTGCTGGAGTTGGTGGCCGCCGGTCGGTCCAACGGCGACATCGGGGCGGCGCTCTTCATCAGCACCAAGACCGCCAGCGTGCATGTGTCCAACATCTTGGCCAAGCTCGGCGTGGCCAGCCGCGGCGAGGCGGCGGCGCTGGCGCACCGGGTCGGCCTGGAGGGAGCGGAGCGCACGACCGATGCGGAGGTCATCGCGTTGCGACCGGCCTGAACGATCGTGCGGGGTACGGCGGGCAACGCAGCGGTCCGGGACGGAGAACCGACGACTTCGGCGCACTAGGCTGGCCCGATGAACTGGAAGGTGATCCTGGCCGTGGGCGCGGTCGTCGGAGGCGTGATCTGGGCGGCGCGACGCAAGGTGCAGAAGGCCCAGAGCGACGGCGCCCTGTGGGCGGAGGCCACCGACCCGGTGGTGCGCTTCGGGGACAGCTGACCGGGTCCCGATCGCGGCTCGCGCCATCGTGACTTGACGCAAAGCGGTACGCGCGGCCGCTGGGTTCTCAGTCGCCGCCGACCGGACCCGCTGCCGCCGAGGGCAACAGATCGTTCTTGATCATGATTTCGATGGCGTCCAGCAGCCGGGCGATGCCCCGGTCGGCGTCGTAGCCGGCCTCGTCATCGAAGCCGCCGGCCTCCCAGATCTGCGCCATGGTCGGGAACCGCTGGTAGTCGAAGTGGGTGGTCCAGAAGCTCACCCGGGACATCCAGTACGCCTCGCTCGACGTGCCGGTGTGGCGCTCCTCGTCGGCGTCACTGATCTGCGCCCGGGCGGCCCCGAGCAGCTGCCAGCCGATCAGATTGGTGACGGCCACGACGTCGGTGCCCCGCAGGCCGGCGGCGGCGACGGCGGCGTACATCGCCTCTTCGACATCCAGCACGTGTGGGCCCGAGCGGCAGCCGGTTCATGTTGTAGTCCAGCAGCCAGGGATGCCGGCGGTACAGCTGCCAACGCTCTCCGGTCAAGAACTCCAGCCGGTCCCGCCACGTCACCGTGGTCTCGGGCAGCTCGAGTTCGCCGTACGACCGCGTCGATCATCAACTCCAACAGCTCGGAGCGGCCGGGGACGTAGGTGTAGAGCGACATCGCCCCGACGCCGAGCCGGTTGGCGACCCGCCGCATCGACAACGAGTCGAGGCCCTCAGCGTCGGCTACCGCGACGCCTGCGGAGACGATGTCGTCGAGGCTGAACTTGGGTTTGGGGCCCCGCGCCGCGGGCGGAGCGCCGCTCCACAGCAGCTCGATGATCCGGCGCCCTTCCGGCGTACCCTCGCCCCGTCGGTCTCGACTTCGGGGTGCTGCGCCGGCTCGCGGAGGTGCTCGGAGCCCGGATCGCTCATCCGTCACCTCCAATGCGCCGAAAGGACTGTCAGTGGGTCTCCGTACAGTGTATTGCTAATCATAACCCAGTACACCGTACGAAGAACTCGGTGTCGTCCAGGAGAGGATGGCCGGATGATCCATACCGATCAGCTGACCAGGCATTTCGTCTCGAAGAAGGAGACGGTCGAAGCGGTCCGCGGTGTCGACATCGACGTCGCGGCCGGGGAGTTGGTGGCGTTCCTCGGGCCGAACGGCGCCGGCAAGTCGACCACCCTGCGGATGCTGACCACCCTGTTGCCGCCTACCTCAGGCCGGGCCCAGGTCGCGGGGGCCGACATCGTCTCCGAACCGGCCAAGGTCCGCGCCCGGATCGGCTACATCGGGCAGGGCAACGGCGGCGGACACAGCTTCCGGGTCATCGACGAACTGCATGCGCAGGGTCGCTTCTACGGTCTGAGCGCGGCCGAGTCCCACGCCCGGGCGACCGAGCTGATCGGCAGCCTGGATCTCGGCGGCCTGGAGAAGCGACAGATCATCTCCCTGTCCGGAGGGCAGCGACGGCGCCTGGACGTGGCGCTGGGGCTGATGAACTCGCCCCGGCTGTTGTTCCTCGACGAGCCGTCGACCGGGATGGATCCGCACAACCGGGCCAACCTGTGGGAGCACATCCGCCGGCTGCGCGCCGAACTGGGCACCACCATCGTGCTGACCACCCACTATCTGGAGGAGGCCGACGCCGAGGCCGAGCGGGTGATCGTGATCGACCACGGCCAGATCATCGCCGACGACACCGCCCCCCACCTCAAGGCCACGCTGGCCGGCGACCTGGTCACCGTGGTCGTCGAGCCGGCCGACGCCGAACGGGCGGCCGTGGTTCTGGGCGAGCGCGGTTCCGGTGTGGAGCGCCGACTCCGAGGCTCCGAGGTGTCGGTCAGTGCCCGATTCGACCACGGCCGCTACGCCCTGCCGCGACTGCTGCGCGCGCTCGAGGCCGACGGAGTGCTCGCCCACGCCGCCGACGTCAAGATGCCAACCCTGGACGACGTCTTCCTGTCCCTGACCGGACGAAGCCTGCGCGAGGAAAGCGAGGTCACAGTATGAACAGCAGGAGCGAAGCGACTACCAGCCACACCGGGGAGGTGGGTGCCGTATGAGCGCCATCGACACCGTCAACACCCCCTACCTCGAGGTGCCGAGGAATTCGCTGGTCACCGACATCTGGGCCGTCTTCACCCGGGAGATGTCGTTGGTCCTGCGGGATCCGTTCTCGGTGATCTTTTCCCTGGTCCAGCCGCTGGTGTTCCTGGCCCTGTTCGGGCCGCTGCTGGCCGGCTCGGTCGATCCGGCCGTGCTCAACGGGCAGTCGCCGCTGCAGTGGTTCCTGCCCGGGGTGATCGTGATGATCTGCCTGTTCGGCACCGGGATCGTCGGTTCCAACCTGCTGTACGAGATCAGCCTTGGCTCCTACGAGCGGGTGCTGGCCAGCCCGCTGCGCCGGTCCTCGATCTTGATCGGCCGGGCGCTCAAGGAGCTGGCGCCGCTGGTCGTCCAGGCCGCGTTGATCACGGCGGTGGCGATCCCGTTCGGGTTCCGGCTCTATCCGCTGCACGTGATCGCCGGTCTGCTGCTGCTCGGTGTCTTCGGGGTCGGGGTCGGGGCGTTCTCGTACGCGCTGGCGATCGCCTCGCGCAAGCGGGAGTGGATGTTCTGGGCCGTCCAGCAGTCGCTGCTGTTCCCGTTGTTGATCTTGTCCGGGATGATGTTGCCGCTGGAGGCGGGCCCTCGCTGGATCCAGGTCGTCGGCGCCTTCAACCCGCTCACCTACATCGTCAACGCGGAGCGGGCCCTCTTCGCCGGCTCGTTCACGGACCCGGCCATCCCGCTCGCCGTCCTGGCCGCCGTGCTCACCTGCGCCGCCGGTCTCCTGGTCGGCATCAAACAGGTCCGCAGATCGACGAGTTGATCAGAGCTGCTCGCGGCTGGCGGTAGCTCTTTGTTGTTCGATCAACCGAACCTCTCCCTCAACCAGGCGATGTCGGCCGCCTGACCCTCGCGGCCACCGGGCGTTTCCACCACGACCGGCGCGCCGGCCTCGCGGACGACGTCGATCAGTTCGTCGGAATCGAGTTCGCCCTCGCCCAGGTTGGCGTGCCGGTCGGCGCCGGAGTTGAACGGGTCACGGGAATCGTTCACGTGCAGCAGGTCGATCCGGCCGGTGATGGTGCGAACCCGCTCCACCAGACCGATCAGCTGCTCGCCGCCCGCGTGGGCGTGGCAGGTGTCGAGACAGAATCCGACCTGGTCGCCGCCGACATCGGCGATCGCCTCCCAGAGCTGCGCGATCCGATCCAGGCGGCGGGCCACGGCCTGCTCCCCACCGGCCGTGTTCTCGATCAGCAGCGGCACCTTGAGCTCGGTTCGCTCGGCACATTTGCGCCAGTTCTCGAAGCCGACCGCCATGTCGTCGTTCTTCTGCAGATGCCCGCCGTGGACGATCACTCCCGCGGCTCCGACCTCGGCGGCGAGGTCGACGGTCTGCTGCAGCAGCTTGCGACTGGGGATCCGGATCCGGTTGTTGGTGGTCGCCACGTTCAACACGTACGGGGCGTGCACGTACAGCCGGATCCCGGCGTCCAAGGACGACGCGCGGAGCGCGGTGGCACCTCCGGCGTAGGCCACCGAGGGCGCCTTCCAGCCCTGCGGATCACCCAGGAAGAATTGGGCCAGCGTGGCCGAACGGGCCGCCGCTTCGGCGATGGGATCGGCCTGGTCGCCGTGACCACCGATCAGCAAAGTGCTCATCCGAGGACTCTAGCCAGACCTGCCGACGGCCCACCGCTGCTCTTCGCCGATCAGTTGGTCACCGTCATCGGAAAGTACAAGAAGAGCACGATTCCGACGACCACAAAGGCCAGCCCGACGATGATGCCGGCCAGCGCGAACCGGTTGGTGAAGCCGAAGCGGCGGGACTTCACGTACGCCACGGCGCTGATGATCGCCCCGACCAGTCCGATCAGGCCACAGAAGACGCCGGACACCGAGAAGATGAGGCCGATGATCCCCAGTCGCCGCGCCGGATCGTCTTCCGGACGGGGATTGTCGATCGGGAAGTAGGTCATATCCCATCAAGGGGCGAGGTTCGGCCCGGTGCCCCGGCTTGGAGGGGCTGAGCCTAACACCTCCCTTTCGATGCCCGGCGGGCGTCGGCTCGTTCCACCGGGCCGGCCACGCAGGTGAGTGATGTGCGCCACGAGTTCAGTTCCGAGCTGCATATGTCCACCGAAGTCCATCCACTAGCGCTACCCTCGGAAAAGGTATTCCAGCGGAGGGTTCGTGGCTGCTACTGGGTCTGGCTCGCGGCGGGGAGTCGCAGGTTCGTTGGTCTTCCGGTCCAAGTTGCGGCCGCCCAGCGCCGAGCGACTGCTGCCTCGACCGCGGCTGCTGGAGATGCTGGACGCGAGTTCCACCAAGCCCCTCATCGTGGTGATCTCGCCAGCCGGCACGGGAAAGACCTCCCTTCTCGCGAGCTGGGTTTCCTCCTCACCCAGGCCGGTCGCCTGGTTGTCGGTCGACGAGATCGACCACGACCCGAAGCAGTTCTGGACCGGCGTGATCTCGGCGCTCGGCTTACTCGTTGACGAAGTGGCTCCCCGCGCGATGACGCTCCTGCAACGCCCGGGCGCACCCGACGCCGCCGTGGCCGCTGTGTTGGACGCCCTCGAGGCGCAGGAGCGGCCGCCGTCGACCCTGCTGATCGACGACGTCCATCTGGTCGACGACAACCCCGAGACCGTCGCCTCCCTCGCCCTCTTCATCCAGCACCTGCCGCGTTGGCTGCAGGTGATCCTCATCGCCAGGCGTGCCCCGGATCTTCCCCTGGCTCGGCTGCGTGCCCGGGGGCAGCTTTGTGAGATCAGCTACAGCGACCTCCTGTTCTCCGACGACGAGGCGGCCGAGCTGCTCAGTTCGCTAGCGCCGTCGATGGACGCGGGAAGCATCCAGGAAGTGGTCATCCGAGCGGATGGCTGGGCGGCCGGCATTCAACTGGCCGCGCTCGCCGCCCGCTCTAGTCATAGCCCTCGACAGGTTGTGCCGCGGGACCGGGAGAGTCTTCTTGTCTCCGAATTCATGTGGCAGGACGTGCTCGCGAACGAGCCGACCGAGCTGGTCGATGCCCTCCTGGACATATCGCTCGCCGGGCGCGTCAGCACGAGTCTGGCCGAATGCATGACGGGAAGGGCGGACACCGGCCGCCTGCTTTCGCTCGCCGAGTCCCGCGGCCTGTTCGTCAGCCGGCTCGGTTCCAGCGACTGGTTCGAAGTTCACTCGCTGGTCCGCGAACGACTCCGGGAAGAACTGCTGGCTCGCTCGCCCGACCGGGTGGCCGAACTCCACACGCGAGCCGCGATGTGGTTCGAACGGGCCGACGAGGTCGCAACTGCACTCGACCACTGGATCCTCGCTGGTCAGCCCCGCGAAGCACTCCGGCTGCTGGCCGCGAAATGCACGACGCTGTACGACACTGGGCGCGAGGCGACCATCGCCCGAGCGCTCGTACGGCTGCCGGCCGCTGCGTACTTCGGTGACCTGGAGGCCGCCATCGACCTCGCTTGGTGCTCGCTGCTGGTCGACGCCGATCAGTTCCTGCGCGAGGTCGACCAGGCGAGGGCCTGTGCCGAACACATACCCGAGATTGCTCCGGCGGTGCGCGGGCGACTGACGTTGCTCCACTCCATAGCCGAAACCATTCGGGGAGATTGGTCGAGCGGAGGCCGACTGGCCCGACAAGCCTTGGAGGACTTCGGCGACACCGGCTGGTCACGGGACCTTCTCGGCCGGGTCGGGTGGAACATGATCGCTCGCGACATCGCGCTTTCCGAGCGCTGGCAGGTATCGGCCGAAACGCAAACGCTCAGAAACGAGCTGAGTCGCGACGCCGAACGTCGGCTTGCATTCGAAGGCACTCACGCACTGGGGCGTGCGCTCGCCGGAGAGCCGCTGGACGCCCTTCGAGTCGCCGCGGGTGTCCGTGAGATTGCGTTGGTCTCCGGTCTGAGCATCCTCCGACTGGAGCTTGCCGCGGCCGAGGCAATCGCCCATCGCGAGCTCGGCGAACGTCGGCTCGCGATGTCGGAGCTGACAGCACTCTGCACTGGACCCTCGGGCCCGGTCTCGTACGCCCCAGTGCTCGCGCAGCTCGAGCTCACGCAGATGTACGTCGACGAGGGATGCCGCGGGGAAGCGGCGACCTGTTTCGGCCAGGCGATCGACCTCGTCGAGTCAAGCTTCGGGGGACGTGGCGGCCGGAACTGGCTGGGTCGCGTGGGTACCCAGCTGGCGCTGGCCAACGGTGACCTCGACCAGGCGCAGCACTGGTCCTGCACCATCGATGACGCGTTCTGGGCGCCCGTGAGCCGCGCCCGGGTGGAACTGGCCTCCGATCACCGGCGGCAAGCGCTCGACAGCCTCGATGACGCCGTTGCCCGTTGCGTTCGCCACGAAGTCGTCCTCGACCTGATCCGGTCGCGCGCACTGGTGAATCACGACGAGGCGGTGAATCTGGCCGGATCGGCGGCCGAGCGAGCAGCGAGGGTCGGCTTGGTGCAGTCGGTGGCCTCGGAGGGCGCGGACTGCCTGAGATTGATCGAACTGGTGGCGTGGAGAGTGCCGGAGTCGTGGCTCGCCCAGGTTCGGCGGGCCCCCACAGGCGGCGGCCCGGGTCCGGTCCCGGCGCGCCGGCTCGTCGAGTCGCTGACCGATCGGGAGCACGAGGTTCTCCGATTGCTGCCGACGCGGCTCACGCTCCACGAAATCGCCGACGAGCTCTTCATCTCGATGAACACGCTGAAGTTCCACCTCAAAGTCATCTACCGAAAACTGGGGTGCGGTTCGCGTGCCGAGGCCGCGGATGCGGCGCGTGAGCTGGCTCACTCCCATGGATCAGGTCAGCCATCGGCGATCTTGCGCCGCTGACGTTCGAACTCCTGCGGTGACATGAGACCACGCTCGGCCAGAGCGGCGAGCTCCCTGAGCTGAGCGCTCGGATCGACGATCAGGCGGGTGCTCCACGTTTCGACCGTGCCCGAGGGGTTCGTTGGGAGCAGATCAAGACGTTCCCTCCGTGACCTTGATCCCCGACCAGCCCACGCCCGGGGCCGGTGCGGGAGATCAGGCAAGTGCCTTCCGCTTCAGTGCGGCGAACTCGTCCTGGGTGATGGTGCCGGAATCCAGAAGCGCCTTGGCCGATGCGATCTCTTCGGCAGGATTCGGGCGGGCTGCGACCGACTGGATATATTCGTCCCTAGCCGCACGAGCACCCTCGACCTGCCGGGCTTGGCGTTCGGCCATCCCCCGGCCTCTGGCGATCAGGTAGATCAGCGCACTCAGGAACGGCACCAGCAGAAGAGCGATGATCCACACTGCCTTCAGCCAGCCACTCATGTCGTGGTCACGGAAGAGATCGCCGATGATCTGGAACAACACCATCAGATACATCACGAAGAAGAAGGTCCACACGAGCAGCCAGAGGAAGTCCCAAAAGCCCATGTTTTACCGCCCTCTCGTTGAACTGCGCTCTAGTACTCGCTGACCTTCCCCGCCACCCAAGTCGCCGAGCCCTCTACGAAGGCGATGCTGCTCCACGTTCGGGTGGGCGCGCACCACCCGACCCGGGGTGGAATGCGCCAGGTCGGCGCGGCGAGCTGGTGCCGAACTGAACGCCCAGCAGGCATCTCATGCATCCGGCGGTGAGCCAGCGAGCCGGGCGAAGTGATCAAGCATGGCGAGGCGCTTCTCCGCCTGGCCGCGCAGCTGCCGCGCAGCTGCGGGCGGCACGCGCACGTCGTCTCGGAACTGCTTGTCCTCCAGGTCGGCCCGTTTCACGGCCAAGGCGGCGGGGTTCGCGGCGCATCGCGACAGATACTGCTCATCGGTCTCTCCCTCCCGACAAGTCAGCACGTCGACCAGCGCCACCAGGTTCGCGTCGTTTGACGCAGCCAGGAGTCCTTCGAACGTGCCCCGTCCCTTCTCGACCACGTCGTGCAGCAGCGCGACGGCAATCAGACGGTCATCGCCGCGATCGCGAACCTTGTCCGCGACTCGTCGGGCGTGCGCAATCTGCAAGCCGCCGAGTTTGGTGCGCGCGTCACCGAGGAGTTCGGCCGCCAGCTCATCGGCGGCGGCCGGATCCAGGCCCGCGGACGTGAGTGTGGGCAACGGCGGCTCCATCAACGCAGCCTCCATGTTGGTGCGGGGGATCCGTCGACCGCCGAGCACTCGACCGCCGGCACTTCGCGCAGCCGAGGAAAGCGACTCCGCCCAACGATCCTCGACCACGACCACGATGCCCGTCGAGCCGGGCAGCAGCGCGGCGGAGGCCAAGGCGATGTCGTTTTCGCTCAGTAAGTCACCGACGCGATCCTCCACCAGAGCTCTTGCCGCGTCGTCGAGGTCCTCCAACTCCGTGACCTTGATCTCGCCGCTCCCACGGCTTCGGGTCACAGCGACGAGGTCGAGAATCCTGATGGCGGCACTTGCAGCTAGTTCGGCAAGTGCCGCGCTGACGCCGGCTACTGACTCGGCCTCGGGCACCGCGACGACGATGCACTCGACGAGAGACGTGTCGATGCCGACCGGCCGCCTTCGGTCGGCCGCGCTCATGCGAATCTCCCTTCAACGGGGTCAATGGTTTCCGATCAGGGAGCATTCGGAATCACCCCAGAGCGGGTGAAATTTCCTCGTCGTCATGCAAGTGATCCCGCGAGATCTCGTCCTGCCTAGCCATCGCCCTCACCGCTCCGTGTTGACGCAGTGCTCGCGGCTGGCTGACGATTCGTCACGGTCCGCCCGTCTTGGCGTCGCGCTCGATGTCGGCGACGTCTGCTTTGAGCTGCCGGGTCTCGACCTTCTCTGCCCGACGCATTGCTTGCTCGATCCTTGCGCCCATGTCGGTCATGCCGACGACGACCAGTCCAGCCTTACCGGCGTCCAGGTGCTCGCCGAGCTCCTTGAGATCAGCGCGGCTCATGCCGGCCGCCGCATGCCCGGCCACCGCGCCCAGCACCGACCCGCCTGCAGTCGTGGCCGCCAACAACCCGCCGCCGATCGCGGCGAAGGGAAAGAGGACAACAACGAGACCGGTCGCGAGTCCTAGGCCACCACCGAGCACACCGCCTACGCGGGTGGGCGTCTCATGCTTTCGGGTGATCTTGACCTTCCCGTCCTCACGCCGAACGATCACCGCCGCGTCGTAGGCATCGAACAGCCGTTCCTTGACGTGGAGGTCTTTGACCAGCTCGTAGTCCTCCTCCGCGGCCTCTTGGTCGGCATACACTCCGACGTAGACCACGAACGTGTCCATTGTCATGGTCGTCCCTCCTGTTACCCGTATGTGTGAGCATGCGACGTCGGCGAGCGTCCAACGCGCCGTGCCGACGGTTCGAGGTATGAGCAGGCATCGCGCCCGCATCTTCCCTCAACAAGACATGCTGATCGATGTCGGTGATTCTGGCCCCACCCCAGAACGGGTGGATGTGATCAACTCACGATGTGTATCTCGTGCGGCGTCTGGTTCAGTCGCCGACCGCCATCAGCGGTGACGGTGACGATGTCCTCGATACGGACACCGAACCGGCCAGGCAGATAGATCCCGGGTTCGATCGAGAAACACATGCCCGGCACGAGCTGATGCAATTCACCCTCGACCATGTAGGGCGGTTCGTGCGTGGTGAGTCCGATTCCGTGCCCGACCCGGTGGATGAAGAACTCGCCGTACCCGGCTTCGGTGATCACCTTCCGTGCGACCCGGTCGATCTCCTGGCAGGCGATGCCCGGCCGTACGGCTTCGAATGCCGTCTGCTGGGCCACTCGGACGATGTCGTGCACCGACTGTTCCTCTGCGGTCGGCTCGTCGACGTGCACCGTTCTGGTCGTATCGGAGCCGTATCCGTCCTTCAGCCCGCCGAAGTCCAGGACGACCATGTCCCCGCCCTCGATCATCCGCTGACCGATCTCGTGATGCGGGTTGGCGCCGTTCGGCCCAGAGCCCACGACCGTGAAATCGACTTGTGAGTGGCCGTGCTTGCGCAGCAGATCCGCCAGATCGGCAGCAACCTCGACTTCGCTACGTCCGGCGAAACGCACCGTGACGATCTCGTGGTACGCCGCGTCGGCCGCTGCGCCCGCGGCCGCAAGCCGCTCGATCTCAGCGGCGTCCTTGATCGCTCGCAGCATGGGGAGTGTTGCTGTCATCGACGTGTAGGTCGAATCGGGAAGGTTCTCCTGCAAACCGAGAATGTGCATCGCCCAGGCCGAGTCCGAGACGGCGAAACGCCCATCGCGGGCGAGGAGGCCCGCCGCGGCCCGGTACGGGTCGGTGCCATCGGTCCAGTCGACGAACTGGAGGATCGAGGCGCTGGGCGCGTTCTCGGCGTCGGGCCGTTCCAGCCTGGGGACGAGAATGGTCGGTTCGCCGTCCACCGGGATCACCAACATCGTGATCCGCTCGGTGATCGCGACCGGCGCGTAACCAGTGAGGTAGAGCAGGTCGGGTCCGGGGCTTACCAGCAATCCGGAAAGACCGGCGTCCTGCGCGGACCGCGCCGCGCGACCCATCCGCGCCGCGAAATCATCGGCTGCGAAGGGAACCGGAACCTCGCCCGACCCTGTGGTGGAGCTCCCTGACGGCCTCAACGATGCGTTGGCCATACCGGATGTTATAGCGCACCGCGCCCCCTGTCGTCCGCCGACGCTTCTCGGCGCAGGGACCACCCCCAAACGGGTGGTGCGGGGCCACCCGACTCACGCGCACGCTGATGCCTATGGGCCGGCGGAACGTCTGCCCTGTCTGGGCCGGCGGCTTGTCAAGAGGAGGCGGACATGTCATCAGTCGAGTCAACCGCTGACGGTGCGGTCCCGGCAGCTGCCGCCCGTGTTGCGACAAAACCCAACTACATCACGTGGGCTGCCCTGGCGTTGATGACGGTCTCGTCGGTGGCCAGTCTGCGGCCGGCGCCCACGATGGCGGTCTACGGGTTGGCCTGCGTGTTTCTCTATGTGCTTCCGGCGATCGTCTTCTTGATCCCAACGGCGCTGGTGTCGGCCGAGCTCGCCTCGGGTTGGTCAGGTGGAGTGTTCCGGTGGGTCACCGAGGGGGTCTCGCCGAACATGGGCTTCGTCGCCGCGTGGCACCAGTACGCGATGACGATCTTCTACTATCCGACGCTGCTGTCCTTCGTGGCCAGCACCCTCGCCTACGTGATCTATCCGGAGTGGGCCTCCAGCGGCGTGTGGACCGCCGTGGTCATCATCACCGTGTACTGGCTGGGCATGCTGCTGGCTCTGCGTGGTGGCATCGGAGTGATCGCCAAGCTCGCCTCCAGCGGCGTCCTGATCGGGACACTGATCCCCGGCGCTCTTCTGGTGATCTTGGGAATCGTCTACCTGATGCAGGGCAACCCGTCGGCTGCACCCATGACATCGGACAACCTGTTCCCAGCGTGGAGCGGAATCGCGAGCATCGTGTTGATCGTCAGCAACTTCGGCGCCTACTCCGGGATGGAGATGAACGCGGTCCACGTCAATGAACTCAAGGACCCGAGCAAGGAGTTCCCGAAGGCGATGTTCGTGGCCATGATCTTGGTGCTCCTCGTCTTGATCCTCCCTCCGCTGGTGATCAGCTGGTTCATCCCGGCCGAGCAGCTCAGCCTCACGGCCGGAGTGATGCAGGCCTTTGACGCGGTGTTCGCCCACTTCGGGCTGCAGTTCCTCACCCCGATCGTGGGCCTGGCCATCGTGTCCGCGTCGCTCGCCGGATTCATGACCTGGCTGTCGGGACCCTCCAGAAGCCTCCTGCTCGTCTCGCAGGAAGGCGGCTTCCTGCCGCCGTGGTTCCAGCGGACCAACGCACAAGGCGTCCAGGTCAACATCCTCGCCGCCCAAGGTGTGGTCACCACGATCCTGGCGTTGCTGTTCGCATTCGTGCCGGCGGTGTCGGATGCCTACTGGATGTTCATGACCATTACGACATCGGTCTATCTGCTGATGTACCTGTGGCTGTTCATGGCCGCGTACAACCTGCGAAAGCGGCAACCCGACCACCCCCGTGGCTACCGGGCGCCGGCTCTCACATTGCTGTGTGTCCTCGGCTTCGCGTCATCGCTGGCGGCGATCCTGATCAGCTTCGTGCCACCCTCGCAGTTCGGGGGCGGAAGCCCGGCCGTCTTCGTCGTGATCGTCGGAGGTGGGATCCTGCTCCTCGGCGTGATCATCCCCTTCCTCCTGGTCAAGTTCCGCAAGCCCAGCTGGAAGGCCACTCCGACTGAGGAGGTGGCATCGTGAGCCATCGGAGGATCTACTGGATCGTCGGCGGGGTCCTGGCCGTGCTCCTTGTCGTGATGCTCGTCCGGTTCAACTACAACCGGTCCAATGAGGAAGCGGTGGCCAAGGCCGAGCAGTTGATCACCGCCTTCGACAAGGCCGGGCTGCGCACGCCGGCGGACGCTCAAAAAGTCGCCAAGGTTCTCGGAACCGACGGTGGCACCGTCTGCGCGTCTGTGGGAAGCGGTGTGGGCCGAGGGATCGCCAAGCTCAACCTTTCCGTGGGAGGCGCCTTCTACAGCCGCCCCATCATCGCCGACCGGCGTGTGGCCACGGGCCTGCTTCTGGTCGTCCAGACCTACTGCCCGGACAAGGTGCCTGAGGTTCAAGAGTTCCTGGACAACCAGACTTTTGCGGTCGTGGTGACCGGCTAGCTCGTGCGGATCTGACCTGGAAGATCAGGACGTAACCGGTCGCATCCCACCGAAGAGGCGGCAGGTACCGGACAAAGGAGAACAGATGCCGGCCGACACGCTGCGCAAGAAGGTCTGGGACCTGCTGCCACAGGCCAAGGCCGACCTCGCCCGCATGGTGTCCTTCAAGTCGGTCCACGATGCGTTGCAGTTTCCGCCCGAGGAGTGTCAGCGCATGGTCGACTTCCTGGTCGCATCGTTCAGGGACCTCGGCTTCGGCGATACGCGGGGCTACCAGACTCCGGACGGCAGCCAAGCGGTGTGCGGCCACCGGCCCGGTCCGCCAGGAGCTCCGACGGTGCTGTTGTACTTCCACCACGATGTGCAGCCGCCGCTCGACGACGCCGCTTGGGATACCCCGATCTGGGAACTCACCGAGAAGGACGGTCGCTGGTACGGGCGCGGTGCCGCCGACTGCAAGGGCAACATCGCGATGCACCTCACCGCGCTCCGCGCGCTCGGCAGCGACCTGCCGGTCAGCCTCACGATCATCGGGGAGGGGTCGGAGGAGCAGGGAACAGGTGGGCTGGAGGCCTTCGTCCCCGAGAACGCCGACCTGCTCCGCGCCGACGCCATCGTGATCTGTGACGCCGGGAATTTCGCCGTCGGCGTGCCCAGTCTGACGACCAGCCTGCGCGGTCTGGCGAACGTCGTGGTGACGGTGCGGAGCTTGTCCAGCCCCATGCACTCGGGGATGTTCGGGGGAGCGGCGCCCGATGCGCTCGCCGCTCTGATCGCCATGCTGGCGACCCTTCGTGACGAGGAAGGCAACACGACGGTCACCGGGTTGGACGCGACCCAGAGCTGGACCGGCGCGGCCTATCCGCCTGAGCAGTTCCGCAAGGACGCGACCATTCTCGACGGGGTCGATCTGCTCGGTCAAAATGTCGCCGACATGGTCTGGGCCCGGCCGGCGGCGACCGTGCTCGGGATCGACTGCCCACCGGTGGTGGGGTCATCCGCGGCGATCCAGCCGGAGGCCCGGGCCCGCATCAACCTCCGGGTTCCGCCGGGGATGAACGCGAAGGACGCGCAGGACGCGTTGATCAAGCACCTGGCGGCGGTAGCCCCATGGCATGTGCGGGTGGAGTTCGAGCGAGAAGCCGACGGCGAGCCGTTCGCCGGCAGCCTCGGCGGTCCTGGCTACGAGGCCATGAGGTCGGCGATGCGGGACGCGTACGGTCGCGACGTGGTCCTGCAGGGACAAGGGGGCTCGATCCCGTTGTGCAACGTCTTCGCCGAGACGCTCCCGGAAGCAGAGATCATGCTCATCGGGGTTGAGGAGCCGCTCTGCCTCATCCACGCGCCGAATGAGAGCGTGGACCCCACCGAGATCGCGAACATGGCCATCGTCGAAGCGCGGTTCCTCCAGAACTATGCATCAGCGTATGCACTGCACCGGCAGCCCTGACGCTAGCGTCGCTTAGATGGCCGAAGGCGCGCTGGGAAGCAAGCGGCTGGTGCGCCTCGTTCCCATGGTCGGCTGGATCCGATCGTATGAACGGCGCTGGTTGCGCGGTGACGTCATCGCCGGCGTGGCGGTCGCGGCCTTGATCGTGCCGAAGAACCTGGGCTACGCCGGCATCGCCGGAGTCCCCCTGCAGAACGGTCTGTATGCGGCCGCAGCGGGCGCCATCCTCTACGCGATCTTCGGGACCAGTCGCCAACTGTCGGTCGGGCCCAGTTCGGGCCTTGCGGCCGTGGCCGCGAGTGCAGTCTTGGCGGCAGGTCTGACCAGCCAGCAGGAGGTGGCCTCGTTCGTCGCCGGGATCACCTTGGCCTCGGGGGTGCTGTTTCTGCTGCTTGCGGTGCTGAGGATGGGCTGGATCGCGCAGTTCTTGTCTCGAGCCGTGGTGACCGGCTTTCTCTTCGGGGCGGCGATCGACGTGGTGATCGGTGAGCTTCCCAAGCTGACCGGCACCGACGCGAGTGGGGCCAACTCATTCCAGGAGCTGTGGTCGTGGCTCGGGTCACTGGGGCACCTCCACCCGTCGACGGTATGGATCGGCGGAGTTGCGCTCGGTGTCGTTTTCGGCCTGCGCCGGGTGGCGCCTCGAGTACCCGGCGCCCTGGTGCTGGTCGTCGGTGGGCTGTTGGCCTCGTGGCTCCTGGACCTTGGTGCTCGAGGGGTCGCGCTCGTCGGCGCCGTCCCACGCGGCCTGCCCTCCTTCGAGTTTCCCGACGGGAAGATCATGTGGGACCACGCCAGCATCGTGGCGGTGGCTGCGGTGGCGTTGGTGCTCATCGGCTTCTCACAGACCGCCGGTGACGCGCGAGCCTTCGCGGCCAAGCACCGATATCAGATCGACATCGACCAGGAGTCGCTGGCCCAAGCGACGGCGAACACGGGGGCCGGGCTGTTCCAGGGGATGCCGGTCTCGACGAGCCTCTCGGCGAGTTCGCTGAACGACCATTCAGGTGCGCGCACGGGCTTGGCCTCGATGACGTCAGGCATCATGGTCCTCTTGACCCTGCTCGTCTTGGCGCCCTTGTTCTCCGAGCTGCCCAAACCCGTGCTGGCGGCATTGATCATCGAGGCCGTCGTGATGGGGATGATGAACGTTGCTGAGATGCGTCGGTTGCGACGGGTGCAGCGCTTCGACTTCTGGATCGCCATTGCCGCGATCCTCGGCACCCTGGTGTTCGGAGTTTTGGCCGGCGTCGTCATCGGCATCGGTTTGTCGCTGCTCTGGCTGATCTCGGTCGCCACACATCCCGAGATGCCCGTCCTCGGCCGCGAGGTCGGCACCCAGGTCTTCCGGGAGCTGGCTGAGCATCCCGACGACGAACAGAGTCCGGGCGTGGTGGCCATCCGGCTCGACGGCGGTTTGTTCTTTGCCACTTCCGATGCCCTCGAGGATCGGATCCGAGGGCTGATCCACGCGACTCCCGGCGTCACCGGTCTCGTGCTGGACTGTGGGGGGATCGACTTCATCGACTCCCAGGGCTCGGCAAAACTGGGCGACATCGTCAATCTCGCGGAGGAGTCGGAGATCACGCTTCGCCTGGCTGGCGTCAAGCCCGCGGTGCGGGCCACCTTGGCCAAGGATCGCGTTCTCGACCGGCTCGGGACCGACAAGATCCACGGCAATGTCTACCGCGCCATGCGGGCGCATCACGACGCCACGGCAACACCACCCGATACGCCATAGACCTATCGGCACTCTGCAGAGCCTCACGAGGGCGGTAGTCCGGATTGATTCTGTCGGCGCGCTCTGACGATCAACGGAATGCCGACCGCGGCCCCAACGACCGCGAGACCGATCAGTACCCACACCCAGGAAGGAAGTCCGGACGTCGTGGAATCCGGCCCGGTCGTCGGCGGCGTTGCCGACACGGAGCTGGGCGGTTGCGTCGGTGGCGTCGGTTGCGCGGTTGGCGACGGCGTCGAGGTGATCGCTGGCTGAGAGTCAGTCGCGGAGCCGGTGGGTGTGGAGGCTCGCGAGGTGGCTGTCGCCGCGGGGCTCGGTGGGGTGGCCGCCGGCTCGGTGGGAGCCTGCTGCCCGGTCGGCCGGGCTTCGGTCGACGCCAACCCTGTGGGACCCGGCGAGGTGATTGACGATCGGGTCGGGGAGTCGGCTGGTGACGAGGTCGTCGGGGCGGTCATTCGGGTCGGACTCGGCGATGCCGGCGATGATCGGTCCGGTGTTCGAGTCGGCACCCTCGTCACTTCCGGGGGCTCCGGGGAGCGCGTGGGGCCTGGCGGTTCGCTCGTCCGGGTCGGCGTCGGCAACTCGGCCGTCTGCGAATCTGTCGGCACACCGACGGTGGGGCGAGTCGCGGTCACCGACGGCCGAGCGGTCGGCTCGGGCAGGCCCTCGCCGCCGCAGGCGGACAGCAGAACCGACGTCACGAGAACGGAGGTCAGCTGCAGCACCAGGAGGAGGTGTGTCCCGCTGCCTCGCGTCCGACCCGTACCCACGCCCGGATCCGTGGTTGACATCTGGTTTCCACCACCGTGACGGTCGCCGTGCGTGACTGGTCGGCACCAGCATGGTCAAGATGGGGGTAGGAACGCTTCACCCACGCACGGGTGGTTTCGGCGCCGTTTCCCTAGTTCCCGCCGCACCGCATGAGACTCACCCGCCGCAGGTGATCGTGCCACGAACCCGTGCCAGGTTGCTGGATACTCCAATGCAGGAACCGCCCGATGGAGGAACTCATGACGTACTCGATTCTCGGCCGCGACAGGTCCAACGGTGATCTTGGTGTCGCCGTTCAGTCGAAGTTCCCGGGCGTCGGAAGCCTCGTCCCGTACGGCGAGGCCGAGGTCGGCGTGGTCGCCACGCAGGCATTCGGAAACCCTCGACACGGCTCGCTCGGGCTGACGCTCCTGCGCTGCGGCGCGTCACCCCAACAGGCCGTGGACGTCCTGATCGGTGGCGACAGCAACATTCGCAAGAGGCAGTTCGCGCTACTCGATCGCAACGGTGACCTCGCCGCCTACACAGGTGCCGATCTGGATGCGTGGGAAGGCTGGGCCGGGAGCACCTCGCGTCAGGACTGCGTCGCGCTCGGAAACGGGCTCGCAGGCAGTGAGGTGGTGGAGCAGATGGTTCACGGCTTCGAGGAGTCGACCGCATCGCTCGCTGAACGATTGATGGCCGCCCTGCAAGCCGGACAGCGTGTGGGTGGTGACCTACGGGGTCAGCAATCCGCTGCCTTGTTGGTGTTTCGGCGACACGGCGGTTACGGGTCGTTGGACGACCGGCACGTGGTGATCTCGATCTACGATCACCCGGAGCCCATCGCGGAGCTCCAGCGATGCTACGCACTGCACCGGCTCTCCTACTTTCCGAGCGACCCGGCGCAGCTGGCCCGGATCACGCCCGAGTTGGCGCTCGAGTTGAAGACGCTCATGGCCGGACAGGGGTTCTACCGAGGCGATGTCGACGAGCAGTGGGATTCAGTTGCGCAAAGCCGGTTCGATCTTTTCCTCGGCAGCGAGAACTATGACAACCGCATCGACAACGGGGGCCTTCTCGATCTGGAGGTTCTGGCCGACCTGCGGCTTCGTTACCAAGATCGATCCGCCTCATCGCCGTGACGGACGGTGCCTGGGCGTGAACCGATTCCTACGGCTCACCCGGATTGGGTGATGCTCCCGAGCGCGATCCGGTAGACGCTGGAACGACCCGAAGCTGGCGGAAGAGCCGAGGCGACATGTGCAGATGGATGGCTTACTCAGGAAGCTCGATTCTTGCTGATGATCTGCTGTTCCGACCGAAACATTCGATCATCGACCAGAGCCTGCACGCGGACCTCGGAGCCGGTGTCACCACCAACGGCGACGGGTTCGGCATCGGGTGGTACGGCGACGCGGCCGAAACTGTGCCGACGGTGTTCAAGGGCACCCACCCCGCCTGGAACGATGAGAATCTGCGCGAGATCGCCAGGCAGATCCGGACTTCGCTGCTGTTCGCCCACGTGCGCGCCTCCAGCGGAACGCCGGTTGAACGCAGCAACTGCCACCCGTTTCGCTATGACCGGTGGCTGTGGATGCACAACGGTTCTCTCGCCGGATTCGCAGAGGTCAAACGCGATCTCCTGATGATGGTTGACCCGTCGCTGTATCCGCTGATCCGGGGGACGACCGATACGGAGGCCTTGTTCTTCTTGGCCCTCACCTTCGGTCTGACCGACGACCCGCCTAGCGCGGTCGCCCGCGCGGTCGGCGTCGTCGAGCAGGTCGGTCATCGGCATGGAATCGAACATCCTGTCCACATGACGGTTGCGACCAGCGATGGCGAGTCGATCTGGATCTTTCGTTACTCCAGCGAGAAGGCGACCAGCTCGCTGTACTACTCGGCCGACGTAGATCAGGTGCGCAACCTCTATCCGGAGTTGGCTGTGCTCGACCTGCTGGGTCCTGACACCCGCTTCATCGTCTCTGAACCGCTACGAGACCTCCCCGGCGCTTGGCACGAGGTTCCCGAGGGCTCCTGGGCGCGCATCCGGGGGCTTGACCACGAGATGCAGCCTTTCGAGCCGATCGCGTAAGCCGACCTTGAGGCCCGATTCTCGTGCCGCCGGCCAGGGCGGTTCTCGATGAGCGCGAGCGCCACCGCGGCGCCGGCCGGTGGCGTTCTGGCGGCCACCTGTCTGTCCACGCTGGTGGTCAATGCCAACACGTCGGCGGTCAGCATCCTGTTGCCGGCGATCAGCGAGGACACCGGCATGTCGGTCGACACCCTGCAGTGGGCGGTCACGGGGTACTCGCTCGTCGGTGCGGCGGTGATCGTCACCTCCGGATCATTGGGTGACGTGTTCGGTCGGAAGCGCGTCTTTCAGCTCGGACTGCTGTTGTTCGTGGCTTCCTGCGTGTTGATCGCGTTGTCGTCGAGCGGTGGCGTGGTGATCGCCGGCCGGTTCATCCAGGGAGCGGCCGGCGCGACGATCCTGGCCTGCGGTCTGAGCCTGCTCTCGGTAGCCAACAGTGGCCAGGCACAGTTACGCGCGGTGTCCCTGTGGGGCGCGGCGGCCGCTGTCGGCGCGGCGGCCGGGCCGCTGCTGGGTGGCGCACTGGTGGAGCTGACCGGCTGGCAGGGCCTGTTCTGGGTGGACGCCGCGGTGGCCGTCGCGTGCATGGTGCTCACCGCGTTCACGGTGGCCGAGTCCCGCGATCCCAACCGGTCTCGGTCCATCGACTTCGCCGGGACGGTCCTGATCGCGCTGACGCTTGCGCCGTTGATATTGGCGTTCAGCAAGGGCAGTGATTGGGGTTGGACGTCGCCCGCGACGCTGGGCAGCCTGGCCGTGGCCGTCGGAGCCGGCTTCGCATTCATCGCCGTCGAAAAGCGGGTCAGTGTCCCCTTGATCGACCTCGCCTTGCTGCGCAACCGCGTCCTGGTCGCCTCGACCGTGGCCATCCTCATCGGGGCGGGCACGATCAACGGGCTGATGTACCTGCTCAGCCTCTACTTTCAGAACCCGGAAGCTCTCGGCTTCAGCCCGTTGCAAGCTGGCCTCGGCACCCTCCCCGCCACGGCCGGACTGGTCGCCGTCGCGCCGCTCGTCCCCCGGCTGGCCGCCAAGTTCGGCGGCCGGTCCGTGGTCGGGGTGGGTTTCGCGGTCACCGCGGCCGGATTCGCCGCGATCGGATTCACCGAGTCCTCCTGGTCCTACACGGCCTTCCTGCTGCCCTTGATCGCCGTGGCCGTCGGGATGGGCTTGTCCAACGGCCCGGCGTCGTCGGCCGCGACGGCATCAGTACCCGCGCACCAGGTCGGCGAGGCGTCAGGCGTGTCGAACATGGCGCGGTACGTCGGCGCGGCCGTGGCGACCGCCCTGGCCGCCTCCATCAACGGCTCGGTGATCACCTCCCAGACGGCCAAAGGGCAGTCGACCTCAGAGGCGCTGGCGTCCGGGCTGGCCACCGCCTCCTGGGTGATGGCCGCGTTCAGTGCGGCCGGCGTGGTGATGGCCGTTGTCATGGCCCGCCACCGCGCGGCCCGCGGCACGCTAGCCGATGCCGCCGCGTCTGCGGCCGCGGTCAGCCACACCCTGCCCACCAGCGCGACCTCGAAGGCCGACCCCGCGACCACAGGTTCCTGACTGCTGCGCGCTGGATCCTCGGCGCACTGACCGTACGACGGGGGCCGCCCTCCTCAACGGCGATAGGCTCCGAAGAATGAACGTGATCTTCGTCGAACCGGCCTTTCCGGCGAACCAGCGGGAGTTCGTACGCGGGCTTGCTGCGGTGGGTGCGACGGTGATCGGCATCGGCGAGCGGCCGGGCGACTGGCTGGACGACGAGCTGCGCGGCTGGATGCAGCACTACCACCAGATCGGCTCGGTGACCGACACCACCGCGCTCCGGCACGCGGTCGAATGGATCCAGGACAAGGTCTGGGTCGATCGGTTGGAGGCCACCGTCGAGGCCCACATCCTGTCCGACGGCCGAGGTGCGCGAGGCCTGTCACATCCCGGGCACCAGTCTGCGGACCGCGTGGCTGTGCCGGGACAAGCCCTCGATGAAGGAGGTGCTGCGCGAGGCGGGCATTCCCACGGCCGCCTCCGCGGGCGTCGATTCGGCCGCCGAGGCTCGAGAGTTCGCCCGGGTGGTGGGCTATCCGTTGATCGTGAAGCCGCGCTCCGGCGCGGGCGCGGCGGGCACCACCCGGGTCGATTCCGACACCGAGCTGGCGGCGGCGCTGGAGTCGTTCGGCAGCGTCCCGTCGGTGGCCATCGAGGAGTTCGTCGAGGGTCACGAAGGGTTCTACGACACCCTGTCGATCGAGGGTGGCCCGGACTTCGAGTTCGTCTCGCACTACTTCCCGGGCGTGCTCGAAGCGATGCGGACCCGCTGGATCTCGCCCCAGTTCGTCGCGACCAACCGGGTGGACAGCGCCGGCGACTACGACGAACTCAAGGTGCTCGGCCGCCGGGTCAACGCCGCCCTCGGGATCGGCACCTCCGCCACCCACATGGAATGGTTCTTCGGTCCCAAGGGTCTGCGGTTCTCCGAGATCGGTTGCCGTCCGTCCGGGGTCGGCGCGTGGGACCTGTACGCGCAGGGCAACGACATCGACATCTACCGCGAGTGGGCCCACGCCATCGTGCACGGTCACACCACCACCCGGCCGAGCCGTCGCTACGCCGCCGGCATGATCGCCCTGCGGCCCACGGCGGACGGGACGATCCGCGGCTACGACGGCGTGGAGGAGATGCAGGCGCGCTACGGGGAGTGGGTGTTCGACGCGCACCTGCCCGATCCGGGTACGCCGACCCAGCCGATCGAGGCCGGCTACATGGCGAACGCGTACGTACGGATGAAGCACCCCGACTACGACGTCCTGCGGGGCATGCTCAGCGACGTCGGCGAGTCCATCACCGTCCACGCTGGGTGATCCTCGATCGTGGATGTGACCCTGCTGGGTCCGCAACGTCGGACCGCCGCGGCCCGGGCGGCCGTTCGCGAACTGATGCCGGACGGACCGATCGCCGCGGTGAGCGCCGGCTGGCAGGAGCGCGAATCCGAGACCGACGAACTGAACGACGTGCTCGGCGGCCGGATGCGCAATCTGGAGCTGTACCGGCGATGGCAACAGCTGATCACCGCCGATCCGGACTATCGCGCCGCCGAGCGGCGGCTGCACGAGCAGCTGGACGAACAGCAGGAGCTGTACGCCCTGCGGTTGGGGCCGGCGCTGGCCGCGATCGAAGCGGTCGGCCGGCGGAACAAGGTGCCGCAGGTGCGGGTCGAGGCGGAAGCCGACGCGCTGCGGACCCTCCAGGACCTTGATCATTGGCATCTGCGCAGAGTCGGCGAGATTCGGACGAGCTTCTACGCCGGGATCGCGGATCGGCGAGCGGCCCAGCATGGCCCGGCAGCGTGCCGAACTGGCGGCCCTGGTCGACGAGTGTGCCGGGATGATCATCACCGGCGGGCACGTCGGCGTCCTGCTGCAGCTGCTGCACGTCTTCGGGTTGGCCGCCCTGATCAAGCCGCCGGTGATCACCTGGTCGGCCGGGGCGATGGCGCTGTCGGAGCGGGTCGTGCTGTTCCATGATCATGGACCGCCGGGGCGGCGCCGGCCGGAGGTGTTCGCCGAGGGCCTCGGCGCGTACTCCGGGGTGCTGCCCTTCCCGCATCCCCGTCACCGATTGCGGCTCACCGAGCCGGAGAAGATGAAGACCTTGGCCCGGCGGTTCGCGCCGCGACGGTGTCTGCTGCTGACCGACGGCGTCCGGGTCGATCTTCGTGACGGCCAGCCGCTGCCGGCCGGAGCTCGCTGGATCAACCCCGACGGCATCGTGGTGAGTGAAGGTACCGATGGCTGAGAAGACTGGTCCGTCAACAAGATCAGTGCGCCCGGCGGGGGTCAAGGGTCGCAAGTTGGCGATCAACCGGCTGCGGGAGAACGCGCAGCTGGACGACGATGCGCTGCACCGCTTCTTCGAGCGGTACGAGTTCCCGATCATCGAGGGCAGCCGGTGCACCTTCGTCGCCTGGACTCAGGCCGACGCCGTCTACGTCCGGCATCGCGTGGTCGGACTGGACAGCGATCTGGCCATGCGGCGGATCGACGGAACCGACCTCTGGTACGTCGTGGTGGAGATCCCGGCCGACTCGCGGATCGAGTACCAGTTCGAGCAGCGGCGCGGTGATCACTGGGAGCGGTTCAACGACCCGCACAACCCACGGATCGCGCGCAGCCCGGTCGGCAATTCTTCGATCTGTCTACAGCGAGGGTTATCGCGGTGCCGGACTGGGCCCGGCCCGACGAGGACGCTCGGCCCGGGGAACTGGTCGAGCTGATGATCCGCAGCCAGGCCCAACGCCGGGACAACCGGGTGACGCTCTATCTGCCGGCCCGGTTCGGGTGGGCGACCTCGTACCCGTTGCTGGTCGTGCACGACGGTGGCGACTTCTTGGAGTACGCCTCGATGAAGACGGTGCTGGACAACCTGATCCACCGGATGGACATGGCGGCGACGGTGGTGGCGTTCACCTATCCGGGGGAGCGGCTGACCGAGTACCCGAACAGCGGCCCGCACGCGCGCTGGATCACCAAGGAACTGGTGCCGCAGCTGGAGGAGGAGTTCCCGCTGGTGGCCCACCCCTCCGGGCCGCTGTCTGATGGGGTCGAGTTTCGGGGCGATCGCGTCGTTGAGCACGGCCGTGCGCTATCCCGACATGTACGGATCGCTGCTGCTCCAGTCCGGATCCTTCGTGTTCACCGACATCGGCGAGCGTCACCCGGAAGCGCCCGACTTCGACCCGGTGGTGCGGTTCATGAACCGCTACCGGCGCAAACCGCAGCGGGTGTGCGAGCGGATGTTCTTGTCCTGCGGGGTGTACGAGCCGTTGATCGTCTACAACCGCGCCATGGTTCCCGTGTTCAACGAGACGGGCATCACCGTCAACTACGTCGAATCCCGCGATGGGCACAACTGGGAGTCCTGGCGGGACCGGCTGGGTGACGGGCTGAGCTGGATCTTCCCCGGCGATCAGCTGTACGTCTACGAGTAGCTGCCGACAGGCGAGCGGCGGGTGTAGCGTCCGGACTAGTCAGGACGTTCGGCCCCGCAGCGCTGCTGACACACAACCGCTGCGGTCCGCCGGCGGTGTCGGGGGTTGAGAAACGGAGCGAGCATGAGCGCTGTCGTCGTGGGCTACGTGCCGGGTCCTGAGGGCCGGGCTGCCCTCGAGCGAGGCGTTCACGAGGCCCGAGTGCGGGGCCTGAAGCTCTTGGTCGTCAACACGAACCGTGGTGATGCGCTGCTCGACGAGCGATTCATCCGGGGTTCGGCGGCCGACGAACTCCGAGCCGAGCTCGCCGCACTCGACGTGCCCGCCGAGCTTCGGCAGACCGACTTCGACGGCGACGTAGCCGAACACCTCGACACCGTCGCCAACGAGGAGAACGCCGCCCTCATCGTCATCGGCCTGCGCCGACGTACGCCGGTCGGGAAGCTCATCCTCGGGAGTGCCGCCAGCCGGATCCTGCTCACCGTCCGCCGCCCGGTGCTCGCCGTCAAGCCCTAGCGGTCGACCGGTCTGGCGTCGGGAGGGCGATCATGATCAAGTCGCGAGTACTGCCCAGTAGGTACGGATGTTGGTGAGCTCGCGCGCGCCAGCGGCAGCCAGCTCCCGCCCGTACCCGGACTTCTTCGTGCCATCCAGTGGCCGGGATCACCGTGGTGATCATGGTTTCTGCAGGCCGCCCTTGTCGCTGGGGGAGAGATGCTCGAAGGTCTCGCCGGTGGCGGTGATGGTCCGGGTCACGTCGCGAGCCCCGTAGACCCAGTAGATGCGCATGACGCCCTTGCCGCGGTTGTAGAAGCGGTGCGGTACGCCGGCCGGCACCCACGTGGCCTGCCCGACCTCGAGGTCGAAGGTGTCGTCGTCGATCTGGGCGACGGCCGCGCCGGCCAAGATCAGTACCGACTCCTCGCAGTTGTGGCTGTGCAGGGGCAGTCCGGTGCCGGGCTGAAAGCTGGTCTGGCCGGTGGTGATCTGATTGTCCGCGCAGTTCCACTTGCCGACGTACGGGATCGTGGCGACCCCGTTTCCGCGGTCGAACGGATCGACCTCGGACGGGGTGATCAACAGGTTGGGGGCGGGTGGGCGACTCATCGATCGGCTCCTGGGTGAGAGAACAGCTGGGTGCAGAACGTGTTGACCTGACTGCCGGGCACGACGCACTCGTCGGCGGCCCGGCGCCAGTCCGCGAAATGGGCTGCGGCCCGGTGCGCCTCGACGGCGGCCTGGTCGTCGTAGAGCTCGTAGAAGACGAAATGCAGCGGGTCGGCCCGATCTCGGGTGACGTCGAAGTAGCGGCAACCGGCTTCGTCGTTGAACGTCCGCTCGGCGTTTCGTTCGATGGCAGTCAGGAAGTCGTCGAGCTTGTGCTCGTGAACCTGCAGGGATACGACGAGGGCGATCATCTGGCGTCCCGGGTGATGTTGATGGTGGTCGGCAGTGCGACGCCTGTCTCGTGTGCGAGGCGGGCCAGGCTGGTCCAGGTGTTGGCGGCGACGGCGATGCCGGCGGCCGAATTCCGGGCGGTGTTGCGGTCCTCGAGTTCACCGGGAAAGAAGATGTCGCTCACCCCGGCGGCGCGAGGCACCGCCTTGATCTGGCCGATCAACGCCTCCATCCGCTCACCGAACTCCGCTGGCGGCATCAGCGCCGACACGTCGATGGTCAACAGCAGGTGACCGCAGCCGCTGCGCTTGTCGGCCTCGTAGGGTCCGGCGACGTCGCGGCCGAAACTGCTGCCGGTCAGCACCCCGGCCAGCACGTCCATCATGAAGGAGATGACGTAGCCCTTGTGGCCGGCCATCGGCAGGAGCAGGCCGTGCACCGCCTGGGCGGCGTCGGTGGTCGGCGTGCCGGTCTCGTCGGCGGCCCAGCTGGTCGGAATGGTCTCGCCGCGCTCGGCGGCCAGGTAGATCTTGCCCCGCGCGACGGCGGTGTTGGCGATGTCCATGACCGCGACGCCCCGCCGGCCAGCCGGTGCGGCGATCGACCATGGGTTGGTGCCGACGGCCTTGGTCCGACCGCCCCACGGCGCCATGGCCGGGCTGGCGTTCGTGGACAAGAACGCGACGCAGCCGGCCTCGGCCGCCTGGCGGGTGAAGTAGGCGGCGGTGCCGAAGTGGTTGGAGTTTCGGACCGCGACGGCGCTGACACCATGAGCCTTGGCCCGCTCGACCCCGAGGTCGACCGCTCGGGCCGCCAGCACCTGCCCGATGCCGTCCCGGCCGTCGAGCAGGACCAGCGCCCCGGAGTCGGTGAGAGTTTCCGGCTCGGTGGTGGTCGACATCGCCCCGCTGCGCAGTCGCTCCACATACCAGGGCAGTCGCAACATCCCGTGGGAGGAGTGTCCCCACAACTCGGCGGCAACCAGGCTGTCTGCGAGTAGCAGCGCATCGGCGCCCGGCACCTCGTGACAAGCCAGGACCTCGGTCCCGAATCGAATCAAGTCGTCGGCGTTGGTGAGGTGAACCTCCGCAGGTAGTGATGCTGCACTCATGTATACAACCATACGGTTGGGCCCCCTCGACCGCAAGTCTGGGGCGTACATGTATACAACGTGTTAGCCTGGAGCCATGATCGGGCAGGGGCTCCGAGTGTCGGGTGGGCAGGTTGTCTACGCCGAACTCAAACGGCAGATCCTCAGCCTCGAACTAGCACCAGGGACCAGGCTGTACGAGCCGGAACTGGCCGCACGCCTCCAGGTGAGCCGTACTCCTTTGCGTGAGGCGATCAAATTGCTGCTGGCCGAAGATCTGGTCGAGCAGCTCCCGACCGGGGGCGTCGTGGTGCCTCTGCTCAGCACCCGGGACATCGAGGAGCTCTACACCGTACGAGCCGCGCTGGAAGGCATCCAGGCCGGAGACGCCGCTCGCAAGGCCACCGAGGCCGAACAACGGGCGCTCACCGAGATCGTGGAACGCAACGCTCTGCTGGTCGGCTTCGCCGACGACGCGATGGCCATCGGTCACTCCCTGCACGCCCGGATCGGCGTCATCGCCGACAACGTCTGGGCCGCGCGCCTGCACGCCCAGGTCGACGGACACCTGTCCAGATATCGCAAGCTGACCAATGACACGCAGGCTCGCCGCGATCGGGCTCTGGCCGAGCACCGGGCGATCGTCGAGGCGATTTCCGCCCGCGACGAGACGAGGGCGACCACGGCCGCCCGCGTCCACGTCTTCAGCGCCCGGGATGAGGCTCTCCGGGCCACGAAGTCCCAGGATCTTCAGGATCGCAATCGCGCCGGGTGACCCAGCGGGTCGATCAGGCCCGCAACTGCTCGACCACGCTCGCCCGGAATTCCTGCGTGCTCCGGGTCCCACCCAGATCCTGTGTCCTCGACTCCGGCCGGGCCAGCACCGCCTCGACGGCGTCCTCGATCACAGCAGCCGCCTGCCCCAACCGGGCATCGTCGTGTCGTTGGCCGATCCACCGCAGCAGCATGCTGGCCGAGATGATCAAGGATGTGGGATTGGCCACGCCCTGACCGGCGATGTCGGGCGCCGACCCGTGCTGGGCTTGAGCGACCGCGATGTCGCCGCCCACGTTAAGAGATCCGCCCAGGCCGAGACTCCCGCTGAGCTCGGAGGCCTCGTCGGACAAGATGTCGCCGAACATGTTGGTGGTGACGATCACGTCGAAGCTGTCCGGTCGGCGGATGAGAGCTGCCGCGGCGGCGTCGACGATGAGCTCCTTCAGTTCGACATCGGGATAGGCCTCGGCGACCCGGCGTACCTCGCGCAGGAACAGACCGTCGGACAGCTTCAGCACGTTGGCCTTGTGCACGGCGGTGACTCGCCGACGGCGCTCTCGCGCGAGGTCGAACGCGGTCCGGGCCACGGAGGAAATGGCGGTCGCCGTCACCTTGCGAATGGAGTAAGCGGAGTCCTCGTCGGGCATGAATTCGCCCGCACCGGCGAACATGTTCCGATCGGAGTAGAAGCCCTCGGTGTTCTCCCGCACGAGAACGAGGTCCATCGGTCTGCGTAGCACCGTGAAATCGGCGCGGGAGCGGCAGGGACGAATGTTGGCGTACAGCTTGAAGCGGGTGCGCAGTTCGGCCGACGGGTTGAGGCCCCCTTCGGCGCGGGGCGGATAGTCGAAGTGCGACACCGGACCCAAGATCACGCCGTCGACTTCGGGCACCCGTTCGAGCACCCAAGCCGGGAGCGTCGTGCCGGAGGATTTCAGCGCGACAAAACCGATGTCGCGCGATTCCATATCGAGATCGAGATCGAGCCGACGATCGACCTCCTCGAGCACGGCCAGCGTGGCCGCGGTGATTTCCGGCCCGATGCCGTCGCCAGGAAGTACAAGGAGTCGCATGCCGGCATCCTAGCTCATCTGCACACTTGTATACAATCAGACTGCTTTTTGTTCTTGAGCATGCGGAGCGGGCTCCCGGCCAGCCAGGCCAGGATGGTGCGAACGGCCGAGGAGGCCGACGCCCGCTCGTCGGATCGACGGCGGCCTGGTCGTCGACGACGTGGCGCGACCGACGCTGCCGCTGCGACCTGTACTCGACGAGTCGACCGGAAAGGTCGTCCAGGGTGAAGGGCTTGAGCAGGTAGCCGGCGACGCCGGGTTTTGAGGGCCCGCTCGACCGCCTCGGATTCGTTGGCCGCGCTGATCACGATCGCGTCGCCCTCCACGCCCGCCCCCGCATCCGGTTGAGTACATCCAGTCCGAACGCGTCGGGCAGGTAGAGGTCGAGCAAGATCAAGTCGGGCACCAGCCGTGTCGCCATTGCGACCGCCTGAGCCCGGTAGTGCGCTACGCCCACCGTGCGGAAGCCATCCACCCGATCCACGAAAGCGGAATGGATGTGGGCCACTCGAAAGTCGTCGTCGAGGACAAGCACAGTGATCATGCCCGTAGCACGACCATACGATGCCCCACGTCGTCGCCGGGCCTATGGTCGGGCCTCAGCAAGGGTGATCGTCATCCGGGCCACGAACCGCGCGCCGTCGGCCGTTTTGTTCATACGTTCCGATCGAGGGCAATGACGCCTTCGGCGATCCCGGTAGACGGCCTCCCGCTGCTCGGCCAGCGCCGCGATCTCGGCCGGTTCCATACCCTGCTCAGACTCCATCGAGGCGCGACCACAAAGAACACAGCGTCCACCATGTTCACAAGCAGACAAGCCGGGTACACCACCGCCCGCGCCGCCGCTAAGGTGATGGACGAGGTCGGTGCAACCAAGAACGTCGAGGTCTTTAGCGTCGCCGGGGCCGGCGGCACCGTCGGATTGTCGCGGACCGCGTCGGAGAAGGGCAACGGCAAGCTGATGATGATGGGACTCGGTGTCGTCGGCGCCCAGTACACCAACAAGTCGAGCGCCAAGCTCGACCAGACCACGCCGATCGCCAAGCTGATCGATGAGTCAGGTGCGATTGTGGTGGCCAAGAACTCCCCGTACAAAACGATCGATGACCTCGTGACGGCGTGGAAGGCCAATCGGAACGGGTTGGCGGTCGGCGGTGGCTCGGTGCCGGGCGGTCCCGATCACCTGCCGCCGATGCAACTGGTTCAGGCGGTGGGCATCGACCCCAAGCAGGTCAATTTCATCTCCTATGACAGCGGCGGCGATCTGTTGCCGGCGGTGCCCGGCGTCAAGGTCGCCTTCGGCGCCTCTGGCTTCGGAGAGTTCTTGGATCAGGTCGAGGCCGGTGAGGTGCGGATCTTGGCCACCAGCGGAGCGGAGAAGGTAGACGTCCTCGATGCCCCGACGCTGAAGGAATCCGGTGTCGTCCTGGTGTTCACCAACTGGCGGTGATGGCCACGTCTATGCCGTCCGGGACGATGCCACGCTGGACGCCGCCCGCGCCGCCGCTGACCGGCTCAGCGCACCTAACGCGGTGCGTTCCCGGCCGCCGCGGCCTATCTACACGACGGCCTCAAGGCACTGCTGGCATCCACCGGGTGCCCGGTCGGGCATCGGATCCGGGTGCGGACCACCAATCTGGCGGGGCGGGCCCAGTCCTCCAAGAGTGTGGAGGTTCTGTCGATGAACTGCGTACCCTTGTCCACGCTTAGGAGAGAGATTCAACTGTGAAGATCAAAGCTGCGGTGCTTGAAGCGATCAATGCCACGTCGCCATTTACAAGCTCCCGACCCCTTGCACTTGAGACTCTGGAGCTTGATCCCCCGGGGCCGGGGGAGGTGCTGGTGCGGATCAAGGCTGCGGGGTTGTGTCACTCCGACCTGTCGGTGATCAACGGCAACCGGCCTCGGCCGATGCCGATGGCGCTGGGACATGAAGCAGCGGGGATCGTTGAGGAGGTCGGACCTCTCGAAGGTGGTGGGGAATCGGATTTGAAGCCGGGCGACCATGTGGTTTTCGTGTTCATGCCCTCGTGCGGACATTGTGAACCGTGCACGGTGGGACGACCGGCCCTGTGCGAGCCGGGTGCGGCCGCGAATGGGGCAGGGACGTTGTTGTCCGGCAGCCGGCGGCTGCACCGCTCGGATGGGACCCCGGTGAACCATCACCTGGGGGTTTCGGCGTTCGCCGACTATGCGACCGTCTCTCGTCGCTCACTGGTCAAGGTCGACCAGGATCTGCCACTGGATGAAGCCGCCCTGTTCGGTTGTGCGGTGCTGACCGGCGTCGGCGCCGTGTTCAATACAGCAAACGTGCCGGCTGGATCTTCGGTCGCGGTGATCGGGCTGGGTGGCGTGGGTTTGTCCTCGCTCTTGGGCGCAGTTGCTGCCGGAGCCCGGCAGGTCGTGGCCATCGCCCGGTCGGAACACAAGTTGGCCTTCGCTCGCGAGCTCGGCGCGACCGACACCGTCAACGCTCGCGACCCCGATGCTGTCGCTCAGGTGAAGGATGCAACGGGTGGCGGTGTCGAGTTTGCTATCGAGATGGCCGGTTCGACCAGCGCGCTCGAGCAAGCGTTCCAGATAACGCGGCGCGGCGGCACCACCGTTTCCGGGGGACTCCCGGCGCCCACCGCCACGCTTCCGCTGGCCCCGGTCACCTTGGTTGCCGAGGAGCGAACCCTCAAAGGCAGTTACATCGGGACAGCGGTGCCCGGGAGAGATATTCCGCGCTATATCGAGCTGTATAGGCGCGGTCGGCTGCCGGTGGACCGCCTGATGAGCGGCACCCTGAAACATGATGAGTTGAATGAGGGCTTCGACCGCCTGCACGCCGGTGAAGTGGTACGTCAGGTGGTCTTGCTCTGACCGTGCGTCAACAACGGGTGTCGAGGGCGGCCCAGCTAGGGGCCGCCCTCGATCCGTGCCAGTCAGCCGTTAGAGCTTGATGCCGACATACTTGGTCTCCAAATACTCCTCGATGCCCTCGGCGCCGCCCTCGCGTCCCAGCCCGGAGGCCTTGACACCGCCGAACGGAGCGGCCGGATTCGAGACGATGCCCTGGTTGATGGCGACCATCCCGGTCTCCAAACCCTCAGCCACCCGGATAGCGCGGGACAGGTTCTGCGTGAATGCATACGCCACCAGACCGTACTCGGTGTCGTTGGCCATAGCCAGACCTTCGTCGTCGTCGTCGAACGTGCTGATCGGCGCGACCGGTCCAAAGATCTCTTCGCGGAAGATCCGGGCCTTGGTCGGCACCCCGCCGAGCACCGTCGGGAGGTAGAAATGGCCCGGCCGATCCAGCACCTCGCCGCCGGTGAGCACCTCCGCGCCGTGACCGACAGCGTCCGCCACCAGCTCGGTGACCTTGTCAATGGCCGCCTGGTTGATCAATGGGCCGACCTTGACCCCGTCCTCGGTCCCCCGCCCGATCGCCAGGTCACCCATCTTCGCGGCGAACCGAGTGGAGAACTCCCCAGCCACTGACTCGTGCACGATGAACCGATTGGCCGACGTGCAGGCCTCACCGATATTGCGCATCTTGGCCAGCATTGCGCCGTCTAGGGCAGCATCCAGGTCCGCGTCCCCGAAGATCAGGAATGGGGCGTTCCCGCCGAGTTCCATGGAAGTCTTCAGCACCTGTTCGGCGGACTGCTCGATCAAGGTCTGACCAACACTGGTCGACCCGGTGAAGGTGAGCTTTCGCAGTCGCGGATCAGCGATGATCGGCCCAGATACGTCGCCCGAGGCCGACGTAGTAACCACGTTGACCACGCCGTCTGGCAGCCCAGCCTCAGCGAGGATGCTCGCCAGCGCGAGGGTGGTGAGCGGCGTCAACCCTGCTGGCTTGATCACCACCGTGCACCCGGCCGCTAACGCCGGGCCGATCTTGCGCGTACCCATGGCCAGCGGGAAATTCCACGGCGTGATCGCGTACACCGGCCCGACTGGCTGCTTCATGGTCAGTAGCCGCGTGCCCCCACTCGGTGCTACCGAGTATCGCCCGGAAATCCGCACCGCCTCCTCGGAGAACCAGCGGAGGAACTCGGCGCCATAGGTGACTTCCGCACGGGCCTCGGAGAGGGGCTTGCCCATCTCGAGCGTCATCAACAAGGCCATGTCCTCGCCCCCCGCCACCACCAACTCAAAGGCGCGACGCAAGATCTCACCGCGTTCCCGAGGATCGGTCGCGGCCCAAGCGCTTTGCGCGGCGACCGCAGCGTCGAGGGCGTCCATACCGTGCTCCGGTGAGGCGTCGGCAACCTCGGCAAGGGTCTCGCCGGTCGAGGGATCCTCGACCTTTAGCGTCGATTCTGTCTGGATTTGCTTTCCGTTGATCAAAAGCCCTTTGGGTACGCCGTCGATGACCCGGGTGATATCTGTGGTCGAAACGCTCATGATCAACTTCCTTCGGTGTGGGCGACAATGCCGGCCTCGATGGTAGCGAGTCCGATCGGGCCTGCGAAGCTTGCAGACCCAGACCTAGACCCAGACCCAGACCCAGACCCAGACCCAGACCTCCGACGAAGCCATCGCCCAGCCCTCGGTTCATTCCCGACGACGGAGCGCTATTTCTTGAGTAGTGACCTGAGGACGTATTGCATGATGCCGCCGTTGCGGTAGTAGTCGGCTTCGCCTGGGGTGTCGATGCGCACGGTGGCGTCGAAGGTGACGTTCCCGGCGGCGACGGTGACGGTGCGGGGGGTGGTGCCGTCGTTGAGTTCGGTGACGCCGGTGATGTCGAGGGTTTCCTCCCCGGTCAGGCCGAGGGTGTCGGCGCTTTGGCCTTCGGGGAACTGCAGCGGCAACACGCCCATGCCGATCAGGTTGGACCGGTGGATCCGCTCGTACGACTGGGCGATGACCGCTTTCACCCCCAACAGCGCTGTGCCTTTCGCGGCCCAGTCCCGCGACGACCCGGAGCCGTACTCCTTGCCGCACAAGATCACCAACGGGATACCGGCGGCCAGGTAGTGCTCGGACGCCTGATAGATGGTGCTGACCGGGGCGTCATCGATCGTGAAGTCGCGCGTGAAACCACCCTCAGTGCCCGGCGCCAGCTGGTTCCGCAGCCGAATGTTCGCGAACGTGCCTCGAATCATCACCTCATGGTTACCGCGGCGGGAACCGTAGGAGTTGAACTCACCCCGAGCCACCCCATGCTCACTCAGATAGGTCCCGGCCGGCGCATCAGCCTTGATCGCCCCGGCCGGCGAGATGTGGTCGGTGGTGATCGAATCACCCAACTTCAACAACACCCGAGCCCCAGCAATGTCGGTGACCGGCGTCGGCTCCGCCGGCATCCCATCAAAATATGGTGGCTTCCGCACATAGGTCGAATCCGGATCCCACTCGAACACCTGACCCTCAGGGGTCGGCAACGACTGCCACTGGGCATCACCGGCGAACACATCAGCGTAGGAGTTGGTGAACATCTCCGCCCCGATCGAGCTGGCGACAATCTCATCGATCTCCGCCTCCGTCGGCCAAATATCCCGCAAGAACACGTCGTCTCCGTGCTCGTCGGTCCCGAGGGAGTCGGTCTGCAAGTCGATGTCCATCGTCCCCGCGATGGCGTACGCCACCACCAGCGGCGGCGACGCCAAATAGTTCATCTTGATGTCCGGGTTGATCCGACCCTCAAAGTTCCGGTTCCCCGACAGCACCGACACCACCGCCAGATCCGACTCGTTCACCGCCGCAGACACCTCCGGGATCAACGGACCCGAATTGCCGATACACGTCGTGCAGCCGTAGCCCACCAGGTTGAAACCGATCTTGTCCAGATACGGCGTCAACCCCGACCGATCATAATAGTCACTGACTACCTTCGACCCCGGTGCCAACGTCGTCTTCACCCACGGTTTGCGGGTCAAACCCCGCTCCACCGCCTTCTTCGCCACCAACGCTGCACCGATCATCACACTCGGATTCGACGTGTTCGTGCACGACGTGATCGCCGCAATCGTCACCGCACCATGATCGATCTCGAAATCCTGCCCATCCAACGACACTTTGGTCGGCCGGCTCGGCCGGCCGATACCCGCCGGCACGGCCTCGCCGTACTCGTGTGGCTCCTCGGAGTCCTCACCGGAGTGGCTGGGCGGGTCAGAGGCCGGGAACGTTTCGGCCACGGACTCGTCGTAACCGACCAGCGCGGGCGCCTCGTGGATGCGACGATCGGGGTCCGTGGCCAGCGGCTCGACCTCGTCGTCGCTCACGTAGTCCTTGAGGGCTTCGCGGAAGCCCTGCTTCGCGTGGGCCAGAACCACCCGGTCCTGCGGCCGCTTCGGCCCGGCGATGCTCGGCACCACCTGACCCAAATCCAGCTCCAGATACTCCGAGTACTTGGCCTCTCGCTCATCGTCATGCCACAAACCCTGCGTCTTCGCATACGCCTCCACCAAGGCGATCTGGGCGTCGCTGCGCCCAGTCAACTTCAAATAGTCGGTGGTCTTCGAATCGATCGGGAACACCGCAATCGTCGAGCCATACTCCGGGCTCATATTGCCGATCGTCGCCCGGTTCGCCAACGGAACCGCCGACACACCCGGCCCATAAAACTCCACAAACTTGCCGACCACCTTGTGCTGACGCAACATCTCCGTGATCGTCAACACCAAATCCGTCGCCGTCGCCCCCTCCGGCATCGACCCCGACAACTTGAAACCGACCACCCGCGGAATCAACATCGACACCGGCTGACCCAACATCGCCGCCTCCGCCTCGATCCCACCTACACCCCAACCGACCACACCCAGACCGTTCACCATCGTGGTGTGCGAATCAGTGCCGACACACGTATCCGGATAGGCATACGTCACCCCGGCCACAGTTCGCGGAAAAATCACCCGGGCTAAATGCTCGATATTCACCTGATGCACAATTCCGGTCCCCGGCGGCACCACCTTGAAATCATCGAAGGCCGTCTGACCCCATCGCAAGAACTGGTAACGCTCCCGGTTGCGGCTATACTCGATCTCCACATTACGAGAGAACGAATCAGCCGTCCCGAACACATCAGCAATCACCGAATGATCAATCACCATCTCCGCCGGCGCCAACGGGTTGATCTTGGTCGCATCCCCACCCAGATCGGCCATCGCCTCTCGCATCGTCGCCAGATCGACCACACACGGCACACCCGTGAAATCCTGCATAATCACCCGGGCCGGGGTGAACTGGATCTCCTTGGACGGCTCCGCATCCGCGTCCCACGACGCCAACGCACGGATGTCGTCGGCGGTGATATTCGCGCCATCCTCAGTCCGCAACAGATTCTCTAACAAGATCTTCAAGCTGTACGGCAGCAGCTCAGAACCCTCCACCGCATCCAGCCGGAAGATCTCATACGACTCGTCGCCGACCGGCAAACTAGCCCTCGCACCAAAACTGTTGACACTCATGAGCACTCCCGGGGTAATCGTGCAGCGGATGGTGACGTCAAGATCGCGCGCATGCCCTGATCGCACTTAGCCAATAGCCACTTTCGCAGTGCTGGGCTGCCGCAGCAGCCCTACGGGCCACGTCTCACCTGACCTGTCAGATGAAGGACATCTCCTTGGCTTCTTTGGTTAACTCGTGGCGGAACTTCGGATGCGCAATGCTGATCAGGGCCTCGGCCCGCTGTCGCAGTGTCCTTCCCCGCATCTCCGCAACGCCATATTCGGTCACGATCTTGTCGACCGTGTTCTTGGAGGTGGTGACCACCGATCCCGGCGTCAATCTCGGCTTGATCTTGGACATAGACCCGTCCCGCGTTGTTGACTGCAAGACGATGAAGCCTTGGCCACCTTCGGAATACATAGCGCCCCGTGAGAAGTCGTACTGGCCTCCGCTCGACGAGAAGTATTTGCCGGCCACAGTTTCGGACGCACATTGACCGTAGAAGTCAACCTCGGTGGTGGCGTTGATGGCGATGAAGTTGGGCTCGCGAGCAATGACGCGTGGATCGTTCACCCAGTCCACCGGCGCGAAGTCGACGGCGGAGTTCTCGTGCAAGAAGTCGTAGAGGCGTTTCGAGCCCAACGCCAAGGTGGTCACGATCTTGCCCCGCCGCAAGGCCTTCTGCGTGCCGGTGACGACACCGGCCTCGACGAGATCGATAACCCCGTCGGACAGCAGCTCAGTGTGAACCCCGAGATCTCGGTGACCCTTGAGCATGGCTAGCAGGGCGTTCGGCATGCCGCCGATGCCGGCTTGGATCGTGGCTCCGTCGGGGATCCGCTCGGCGACGAGGGCAGCGATGGTCTCGTCCGCGTCCGTGACCAGGGGTGTGTGCGCCTCGATCAAGGGGTAGTCGACCTCGGACCACCCCACCACCTGGCTGATGTGAACCTGGTTTCCACCGAAAGTACGCGGCATCTGAGCATTGGCCTCGAGGAAAAACGGCGCTCGCCCGATCAACGAGGCGGTGTAGTCGCAGTTGGTGCCCAGGGAGAAGTAGCCGTGCCGGTTGGGCAGCGAGGCTGCGGCGACGACCAAGGAGCACTTCGTGTGGCGGCGAAGTATATCGGGCACCTCACTGAAATGGTTCGGCACCAGGTCACAGTTGCCGGCCAGGAAAGCCTTGCGGCTGGCCGGCGCCAGAAAATAGCACACGTAGCGCAGGTGACCACCGAACTCGCCATTGATATAGCGCCGTTCCCGCAGCGCATGCATCTGGTGGACCCGCACGCCCTGTAACTCCTCGGCATGGTCCTCCAGTATGTCGATGAGCCTGGCGGGTTCACCATTGGCGTTCGGCATGATGAGGTCGGCTCCTGGCTCGATATGATCCAGGACGCTCTCGAGGGGCACCAACTTCGACGTGTACTTGTCCCCGGTCATGTCTTCCCTTCCTCAGTTGGGTTGTGCAACAAGCTAACCGCCGCAGGAGAGTGCTGCGTCCTACGCGTCCACAGCGGCGTCGCGCTCACTCAGCCAGTCGGCAATGCCTTGACCCACGATTCCTTGGGACTTTCCCGAGACGAACACCCCGACGTGTCCACCACGAAGTCCCAGCTCGGTGTAGTCGCTGGTGCCCAATCGACCATTCAATGCTCGCGAGGTTCGCGGGGGAATGATGGTGTCCGACTCGGCATAAATGTTGAGCACGGGCATCGTGACCTTGCGGAGGTCGACCTTGCGGCCACCGAGCTCCCAGGTGTTGTTGACCAACTTGTTTTGCTGATACAGGTCCTTGAGCCACTGCTTGGCCGCCTCTCCGGGATGGTGAGGGCGGTCGGCAAGCCACTTCTCCATCCGCAGAAAGTTCAGCAACTTCTTCTCGTCGTCGACCACGTCGACCAGATCCAGGTTGTACTTGGTAATGCTCCTCATCGGCGTCATCATAGAGAAGACAGCGCCCATGAACTCTCCGGGCAGCACACCCCACACCTCGATCATCTGGTCGACGTCGGCGTCGGTGAGGCTTCGCGTCCAGACGTTGATGAACCCCTGCTGGCCGATCTCGTCCTCTAGGTCGGCATGGAAATCGATGGGCGTGATCGTCAGGATGAGATTCTGCACCCGCGCCGGCTCCAAAGCCGCATAGGCCAAGGCAAAAACGCCGCCTTCGCAAATTCCGAGCATATTCACCGTTGACTCCCCGGTCACTCGACACATCTCGCTCACGCAGTCATCGAGGTAACCAGAGACGTAGTCGTCAATACTCAGCCAGCGGTCACCCCGGCTCGGATTGCCCCAGTCGACCACCCATAGATCTACGCCCTGCCTCAACAAGTTGCGGACCAAAGAGCGGTCCTCCTGCAGGTCGGTCATGGTGTGGCGACCGATCAGTCCATAGATGATGAGCATCGGCGTACGGAAGCGCTGCTCGGTGGTCGACTGGAAGCGGTAAAGCGTCACCTTGTCGGTGGAGAAAATCTCCTCCTTGGGCGCAGTCGCAATCTGGACCTGCTCATCCTTGGTCGTGCTCAGCTTCTCGATGCCCGAGGCGACCTTGCTATTGAACTCATTCACTTCTCGCAGCAGATCTGCTGCGCTGCTGAAGGGCGTGGTGGTCAACGCTAGGCTCCTTTTCCGCTGCGTTTTGCCGCGGTCGACCGCGATCGGGTACTGGCATTCCGGGACGGGGGTTTCACCTTGGTGGCGGCCGCCTTCTCCAAGGTGCGGACACGTTGCTTGAGGGTGTGCACCGTTCGGTGCAGCTCGTCAATCTCCGAACGCGTTGGGATTCCCGCCGGCTCGACCAGCTGTTCCACGAACTTTCGCTCCGCCAACAGGAAATCCATTCCCGCCCGTAGCAGCTGCCGCTGCGCGTTGAGGAAGGTTTCGGATCGATGCGTCTCCATCAACGTCTCGTTAGCAATGGCGAGCCAGACCTTGTGAGCATCCTTTGCCGCAAGGACTTCGCCATCGTTCCTGAAACGCTGAGCCAGATCAGCCGTGAAACGTCGATTGGCTTCCATCCAGGCGCTCGCCACCACGCTCTCGTAGGCGCGGGCGGCCGTCTGCACCTCCAGATAGAGCTCCATCACCTCGGCCATGCCGCGTTCGATCGAACCGACGTCGGCAAGCCGAGGACCTTCAGTCAACCGCCTGATCGCTTCGCCCACCTGGTTGCCACCCATGAGGGTTAGCGACATGGGATCAAGCATCTTGCCCAAGGTCTCGCTGCCAATACCGGTGCTTTCGAAACCGGGCAAGACGTCGCGCAACGAACCCAGCGCCATACCCGATTTCCACAGCTCAGCCAGGGCGGCCGGGTCGACAGCCTGGCCACCCGCCGGGCTCAGGCCCGCCAAGGAGCTAGCCAGTTCGGCTTGGCTCTCCAGCCAGGTCTGCGAGACTTTCGCTTGTTCGTTGTACAGGTCGCGCCAACGATCGGTCAGCTCGTTCCACGGAATGCCCGTCATGGTGCCACCCTCACAGCAGGACGACCTGACGAACCACTTCACCGGCGTGCAGCTGATCGAACGCATCGTTCAGTTCGTCCTGTTTCACGGTTCCGCTCATCAATCGATCAACGGGCAGCCGGCCGCGTTGATACAACTCGATGTAGCGCGGGATATCCCGGCCCGGAACTGACGTCCCGATATAACTGCCCTTCAAGGTACGCTCCTCGGACACGAGGGACACCGGGGCCAACGACATGGTCTCAGTCGGCGCCGGCAATCCTGCGGCAACGGTGGTACCGCCTCGGCGGGTCATCTGGTAGGCGCTGTCGAGCGCTCCGACGGAGCCAGCCGACTCCAACGCATAGTCGACACCCCCACCCGTGGCGGCCTTTACCTCGGCCACCGTGTCAGGATCCCGGGCGTTGAACGTATCGGTAGCCCCTAGCTCGCGCGCGAAGGCCAGCTTGTTGTCGGAGAGGTCGATGGCCACGATCCGGCGGGCTCCGGCAGCAACTGCGCCCAAGAGCGAGGACAAACCCACGCCACCCAGCCCGATCACCGCGACCGAAGATCCAGCCGGCACCCTGGTGTTGAACACGGCACCGACGCCGGTCAGCACCGCACAACCGAACAGGGCGGCTTCATCCAGTGGCAGATCCTGGTCGACCTTGACCAGTGAGCGACGAGAGACGGTCGCATAGTCGGCGAACGCCGAAACCCCCAGGTGATGGTTCACCGGGGTCCCATCCGAGCGGTGCAGCCGCCGGCTGCCGGACAACAACGTCCCTGCCCCATTCGCGGCCGCACCCGGCTCGCACAGGGCCGGTCGTCCCACCGTGCACGGTTCACAATGTCCGCACGAGGGCATGAACACGAAAACCACATGGTCGCCCGGCTTCAAATCCGATTCCCCACCACCTTCGAGAGGTCCGACCTCCTCAACGATCCCCGCTGCTTCATGTCCCAGCGCCATCGGCATCGGCCGAGGCCGGTTGCCGTTGATCACCGACAGGTCGGAGTGACACAGCCCCGCAGCCTTGATCCGCACCAGCACCTCCCCCGGCCCGGGGGGATCAAGCTCCAGAGTCTCGATGGTCAGAGGCTTGGACTCAGCGTACGGTTCTGCGGCACCCATAGCCTCGAGCACAGCGGCTCTGATCTCCATGCCTAAAAAGCCTCCGGATCCGGAACCCGGTTGCGCAACTCGTCGACCAGGACTCTGACGTTCTCCGAATAGTCCACCGGCACGACGACCAGATGCACTCCACCCGCATCAAACGCTGCACTCAGTGTGGTCGCCAAACCTTCCGTCGACTCAACCAGCGAGCCGGTCGCCCCGTAGGCCTCCGCGTACTTGACGAAATCCGGGTTACCGAACGTCAGTCCGAAGTCAGGGAAATCATCGACCGCCTGCTTCCACCGGATCATCCCGTACGCGTTGTCCTGCAGGATGAGAACCACCAGGTTGAGCCTGAGTCGGACCGCCGTCTCCAACTCTTGTGAGTTCATCATGAACCCGCCGTCTCCGCACACCGCAAGCACCCGCCGGTGCGGATAGTGGATCGCCGCCATCATGGCCGAAGGCAGGCCCGCGCCCATGGTGGCCAAGGCATTGTCCAACAGCAAGGTGTTGGACACCGGAGTGCGGTAGTTGCGGGCGAACCAAATCTTGTACATGCCGTTGTCGAGAGCCACGATGCCGTCGCTCGGCATTACTGCGCGTACGTCGGCGACAATTCGTTGCGGCGTGACCGGGAAGCGCCCTTCGTCAGAACCGGCCATCAACCGCTCCAGGATTCCGCTGCGCATATGCAACAGGGCCGACGCGTTGGGCAGCTGACCTTCCAGCCGATCCGCAAGCAGCGACAAGCTCGGCCCGACGTCCCCGACGACTGAGGCGTGCGGGAAGTAGACCTCCTCGACATTGGCCGGTGAATAGCTGACATGGACTACCGCGGGACCGCCCGGGCCCATCAGGAAGGGAGGCTTCTCGACCGTGTCATGCCCGATGGTAAGGATCAAGTCTGCTCGGTCGATTGCCGTGTGCACGTAGTCACGTTCAGACAGAGCCGCCGTCCCCATCCAAAGATCGATCGGCTGCGCAGCCGTCGTCCCCGACACCTCGCCCTTGGTCAGCTCAGAGCTGAACCCCTTACCCATCTGGGTCGTGAAGAACGGGATCTGCAATCGAGCCAAGAACGTGGCCAAATCATCTTCTAGACGCGGCCGGCTCGCCGCCGCACCCAGCATCACCAGCGGTCGGTCGGCCTTTCGGATCATGTCCGCCGCACGGTCCAAGGCTGCGGCGCTCGCCACCGGCAGCTCGACGTCGTGAGGCGGCACCATGGCCTGCTCCAAGGTCTTCTCGCCCGCCACATCCTCGGGGAGCTCAAGATGGACCGGGCCCGGGCGCTCCTCGGCGGCCACCCGGAACGCCTCACGCACCAAAGACGGGATGCTCGAAGTGCTGACAATCTGGCGAGAGAATTTCGTCAGAGGCTTCATGGTCGCCACCATGTCGATGATCTGGAACCGGGCCTGGGCACTGCTTCTGATCGCCTTCTGACCCGTAATCAGAATCATCGGCATGGCCCCCAGGTGCGCGTACGCAGCCCCAGTGGCCAGATTGAGCGCCCCCGGTCCCAGCGTGCTCATGCACACACCGGGTCGACCCGTGAGTCGCCCGTAGGTAGCGGCCATGAATGCTGCCGACTGCTCGTGGCGCGTCACGACGAGTTCGATCGAAGACATGCGCAACGACTCGAGGGTGTCGAGGTTTTCCTCCCCCGGCACGCCGAAAATGCGCTCTACCCCTTCGTTCTCCAACGCTGCGACGAAGAGGTCTGAACCTTTGGTCATCGATATGCATCTCTCTCGAATAGTTGCGCCAACTCGCGATGTTGCGACAGCGGCGCCGTGCTCATCGTTCGTCCGCAGCTACTGTCTTGTCGGCCACGAGTCCGCCCGCACGGTGAGCACGGGGCAGGGCGCTTCCATGAGGATCCGGTTCGCGTTGCTGCCCAGCAGCATCTTGCCCACCGCCGTGCGACGCCGGATCCCGATCACGCAGAGCTCGGCGGCGACCTCTCGACATGCGTCGATCAGCTCATCGGCGGGCTCGCGATTCCTGACCTCCTGCCGGATCGAGTACGCAACACCCGCCTCCTCCAGCGTCGTACGCAACCAGTCCAGGTCGGCCGGCTGAGCGAAGGTGGGGTCGTCGAGGGCGTCCCCCCGGGAGGTGTTGACCACCACGAGCGGCCGCCGGGACGTGCTCGCCTCGGCGGTGGCGGCAGCGAGCGCAGCCCGCCCGGGCGGGGTAGGGGTGTAGCCGACGAGGATGGTCACTTCGGCTTCTCCTTGTTCTCGGTCTGAGATGGCACCTCGTCAGTCTGGGTGGGGACATCGACGTGATGATGTTCGGCGATCTGCAGCGCGGGCTCCTCCGAAACAGCCTCGACCGCTGCTGCTGCCTTGGCGGGCAGCAGCTTCTTGATCAGCTTGAACGCCAAAGGCCAGATGATGATCAACACGATGATCACGTACACGGTCACCGCGATCGGCGACAGCTCGAATTCCCCGGTCGCCACGTTGGTGCTGCCGAAGAGGCCCCGCCAGTCACCGGAGGACAGCTGCAGCGCCCGCCGGCCCTGCAGCTCGACCCGGGGACCCAGGATGACCGCGACGATCAACGGCAACACCGGCAGCCCGAACCGACGCATGACGAAGCCCAGTAGGCCAAGCAACAGCAGCAAGACCAGATCGAAGTTCGAACCGTTCACCGCATACGCGCCCATCGAGGCGAAGAACAAGATCCCTGCGTAGAGGTACGGCCGCGGCGTACGCAGCAGCTTCGCCCAGACCGGCGCCAGCGGCAGGTTCAACAACACCAGGAACGTGTTGCCGATCAACAGGCTGGCGATCAACGCCCAGACCAGGCCACCTTCACGCTGCAGCAGCAGCGGTCCGGGCTGGATCCCGTAGGAGACGAGGGCCGCCAGCATGACCGCCGCGGTCGCGTTCGTCGGCAGGCCGAGCGACAGCATCGGCACCATGGTGCCGGCGGCGCTGGCATTGTTGGCCGCCTCCGGTCCGGCGACGCCCTCGATGGCGCCCTTGCCGAACTCCTCGGGATGCTTGGTCAGCCGCTTTTCGGTGATGTAGGACAAGAAGGTCGGGATCTCCGCCCCGCCGGCCGGCACGGCACCGAACGGAAAGCCGTACGCGGTGCCGCGGAGCCACGGCTTCCACGATCTCTTGAAGTCGTCCTTCCCCAAGAACGGCCGGCCCACCTTGATCACATCGGCGGCCTTGCGCCGCAGGTGGGCGGCCACCCACAGCGCTTCACCGAGGGCGAAGATACCCACCGCGACGATAACCACATCGATGCCGTCGCCGAGTTGGGGGATGCCGAACGTGAGGCGGGCCTGACCGCTGACCGCGTCGATGCCGATCAAGCCGATCGTCAGCCCCATGAACAGGGAGATGAAGCCGCGCAGCCGGGACGCGCCGAGCACCGAGGTCACGGCGATGAAGGCCAACATCATCACCGCGAAGTACTCCGGTGCGCCCAGCGAGATGGCGAAGCGCGTGACATAGGGCGCGGTGAAGGCCAGCAGCAGGGTGCCGATGGTGCCGGCCACGAACGAGCCCAACGCGGCGGTCGCCAACGCCTGCGCGGCCCGGCCCGACTTGGCCATCATGTTGCCCTCGATGGCGGTGACCACCGATGAGGACTCACCCGGAGTGTTCAGCAGGATGGAGGTGGTCGAGCCGCCGTACATTCCGCCGTAGAAGATGCCGGCGAGCATGATCATCGCGCTCGTCGGCTCCAGGTTGTACGTGACCGGCAGCAGCAGGGCCACCGTCATGGCCGGACCGATGCCGGGAAGAACACCGACCGCGGTGCCGATGGTGACCCCGAGCAGCGCCAACAGAAGGTTCATCGGGGTCGCCGCAGTGGCGAACCCCTGTAGCAGGAACCCGAAGCTGTCCATCACAGAATTCCCTGCAGGATGCCGGCCGGGAGACCGACGCCAAGACCGACGGCGAAACCGTAGAACGTACCGAGGGACAGTGCCGCCGAGATCACGAGGTCGCGGATGAAGTGCCGGCTGCCGAGCACGATGGCGCAGCCGTAGAACAGCAACCCGCCGCTGATCACCCAGCCCAAGATGTCGATCAAGAAGATGTTCGCGGTGAACACCGCCACCAGCAGCCCGACGGTCTTCAGATCCGCCTTGCTGTGCAGATCGATGTCTTCGCCCGCCTCGGCCTCGCCGACGTTGCCGCGAGCAGTGGCGATCGCGAGGCAGCCGGCCAACAGGATCAACAAGATGGCCACCACCACCGGGACCGGCTTGGGTCCGAGCGGGTCGGTGCCCGTGACGTTGTTGCTGAGCCGCAACGCGTCTACCAAGACGACGGCTCCGCCGAGCGCCAGACCGGCGCAGAGGAGGTAGTCGGGGATCCGACTCGGTGGTTGATAGGCCGCCGGCGCGGAGGCGCCGGCGGCCGCACTTGTCTCACTCATCTGTTGGCCTAAGCCAGTCCGAGCTTGCCGAGAACTTCCTCGACCTGCTTGGTCTGCTCGGTCAGGTATGGAGCGAACTCGGCCGCCGGCAAGTAGGCGTCGGTCCACCCGTTCTTCTTCAGCACGTCCTTCCATTCCTGGCTCTCGTGCATCTTCGCCACCGCCCCGTCCAACGCCTGCTTGTCGGCGTCGGCGAGCTCAGGGGGTGCCACAATGCCGCGCCAGTTGGAAAACACGAGATCGATGCCGGACTCCTTCAGCGTCGGGGCCTCAATGACGTCGACTTTCTCCGATCCGCTGGTGGCCAGGACCCTCACCTCGCCGGCCTCGACCTGATCCAAGAACTCCCCATAGCCGGACGCCGCAAACGCCACTTTGCCGCCCAACACGGCCGGCAGCAGATCACCACCGCCGTCATAGGAGATGAAGTTGACCTGTTTGGGATCGATGCCGACCGTCTGGGCCAACTGCATCGGCAGTAGGTGGTCGGGACCGCCCGGCACGGAGCCGCCACCGACAGCCAGCGCCTTCGGGTCAGCCTTCCACGCCGTGACCAGATCGTCGATCGTCTTGTACGGAGAGTTCTTGGCCACCACGATGGCGCCCGACTCCTCGATCAACTTGGCGATCGGCGTGGTCTGGTCAAGCTTCGCGGTCGAGTTGTTGGTGTACTGGGCCCCGACGACGCCGAGGCCCATCATCATCATGAGCTTGCCGTTGCCCTTTTCCGACACGGTCCGGGCCAGACCGACCGTGCCGCCGGCACCGGCAAGGTTGAACACCTCGACGTTCTTGGTCGCACCAACCTCGTCCATCACCTTTGCCGCCGCACGGGCGGTGGTGTCGTACCCGCTGCCGGCGGTGTTCGGCACCATGAAGCGGAGGCCGGAGATCGGCTCATCGGCGGGGGCCGAACCACCGGGCTCGCCCCGGTTCGCGGTTGCTCCGCAGCCCGTCGCAAAGAGCGCTACAGCGGCCACAACGGCCGCGCCCAACTTGAGTCGTGTGAACATCGTTGTTCCTTCGTCCCGGGCCAGTGGCCATGGGTTGAATCGGGGCCCAGCGGGCCCTGCGGGTGGTCGGGACCACCCTGCCATCGTGAACCGGGTGCTGTCTGCTTTTGGTCATGATGGACGTTGTGGTCTTTATGGTCGCACAACTCTTGCAATGCCGACCAGGCTCTGTGGGCGGTCAGATCGGCGGGACTTAAGCACTGCCGAGCTCGATGCCGTGCAGTCCGGTCCGGGCCACATCTGATCTGAAAAAGAGATCCAGGGTGCTCCCGACGCTGCGTACAGCACCCCGGGATCTGATCGGGTCCCACCTCGCGGGGAGAATGCAACAATGCCGAGCATGACCCGTGGTGGTGATCGTCGGCGGTGGACCTGGCGGGTACGAGGCGGCCCTGGTCGGCAGCCAGCTCGGCGGCGAGGTGACCTTGGTCGACACCGACGGGCTCGGCGGCTCGGCAGTGCTCACCGACTGCGTCCCGTCGAAGACTTTGATTGCCACCGCCGAGGTGATGGCCGAGGTACACGAATCGGCCCAACTCGGTCTGCGGTTCGGCGCCACGGATCAGGGCGGCGCGAAGTGCCCAAACTCTGAGGCCTTCGTGCACGTCGACCTCGCCGCGGTCAACCAGCGCGTGCTGGCCCTGGCCAAGCAGCAGTCGGACGATATCTGCGAACGGGTGCTGCGTGAGCGGGTCGAGCTGGTGGTGGGACGCGGCCGGCTCGACGGGCCCGAGCGGGTGATCGTCGACACCGCGGACGGCGAGCGCACGTTCAACGCGGAGATGATATTGCTGGCTACCGGTGCGCAGCCTCGGGAGTTGCCCGAGGCCAAGCCGGACGGCGAGCGGATCTTGACGTGGACCCAAGTCCTATGGTCTGACTGAGCTGCCGCAGCGGTTGATCGTGGTGGGCTCGGGCGTGACCGGCGCGGAGTTTGCCAGCGCCTTCGACGCGCTCGGCAGCGAGGTGGTGCTGGTGTCCTCGCGGGACCAGGTGCTGCCTGGTGAGGACGCCGACGCGGCCCAGGTGCTGGAGGACGTGTTCGCACGCCGGGGAATGACTGTACTGTCCAAGTCCCGGGCCGAGGCAGTGACCCGGGATGTTGACGAGGTCACTGTCACCTTGGCTGATGGACGAACTGTGACCGGCTCACACTGCCTGCTCGCCGTGGGGTCCATTCCCAACACCCGCGGCATTGGGTGTGAAGAGGCCGGCGTGAGACTGGATCGGGGCGGCTACATCGAAGTGGACCAGGTCTCCCGCACATCGGCCCGGGGGGTTTACGCGGCGGGTGACTGCACCGGGGTGCTCATGCTCGCCTCCGTGGCGGCCATGCAGGGGCGCATTGCCATGTGGCACACCCTCGGCGACGCCGTGTCTCCGCTGGATCTGAAAACCGTCTCCTCGAACGTCTTCACTGCGCCCGAGATCGCGACGGTCGGGGTCACCCAGCAGCAGGTCGACTCCGGCGAGGTTGGCGCCCGGTCGATCACCCTCCCCTTGCGCGGCAACGCCCGTGCCAAAATGCAGGGCAATGTCGACGGCTTCGTCAAGGTGTTCTGCCGCAGCGTCACCGGCATTGTGGTGGGCGGCGTGGTGGTGGCGCCACGCCAGCGAGTTGATTTACCCCCTGGCCATCGCCGTGTCCGAACGGCTCACCGTCGACCAAGTGTCTGGATCGTTCACGGTCTACCCATCGATCACCGGCTCGCTCGCCGAGGCGGCCCGCCGGCTACACGGCGGTCGGGCCATCCGCTGACCCCTGGGTAACGCGGGTTCGCTGCGTAGCCCGATCTCACGCGTGCTGCACCAGGTAGCCCGCTGATAGGGGTCAAATTGACGGTTCACGTCATACCTGAAGTCTGGCAGGATCATGCACTGTGAGCGCAGAGGGTGGAACAAAGGCTGTCATCGCGGCCCTTGCCGCGAACTGCTTCATCGCCGTCACCAAGTTCGTGGCCTGGGCGTTGACCGGCGCCTCCTCGATGCTTGCTGAAGCTATCCACTCGGTGGCCGACGCGGGCAACCAGGTACTGCTGCTGGTCGGCGGCAAGCGGGCCAAGCGGGAAGCCACGCCGGAGCACCCGTTCGGCTACGGCCGGGAGCGCTACGTGTTCGGCTTCATTGTTTCCGTCGTACTTTTCAGTGTTGGCGGCCTGTTCGCGCTCTACGAGGCTTTCCACAAGTACGAGGAAGTGCACGCGGGCGCTCCGAATGGGCTTCTCGAAGGTCCCTTCTGGTGGGTGCCGTTAGTCGTGCTCGGCGTGGCCATCATCGCCGAGTCGCTGTCCTTCCGGACGGCCATCCGTGAGTCCAACAAGGTGCGCGGCAGGCAGAGCTGGGGCCGGTTCATCCGCTCGGCCAAGGCACCAGAGCTTCCGGTCATCCTGCTGGAGGACTTCGCGGCTCTGGTCGGCCTGATCTTCGCGCTGTTCGGAGTCAGCATGACGTTGATCACCCGGAACGGATATTTCGACGTGATTGGCACTGCGATGATCGGGCTTCTGCTGGTCGCGGTGGCGATCACCCTGGCCATCGAGACCAAGAGCCTGCTACTGGGGGAAGCCGCCAGCGTGGATTCGGTGCACCGAATCGAGGCCGCCTTGGCTGCTTCACCCGGCGTTGAGCGGATCATCCATATGAAGACCTTGCATCTGGGACCTGAAGAGGTGCTAGTAGCCGCCAAGATCGCGGTGAGCTCAAGCGCCAGCGCCTCTGAGGTCGCCGAGACGATCGACTCCGCCGAGGTGAACATCCGTCGCGCCGAGCCGATGGTCACCGCGCTCTTCCTGGAGCCCGACATTTACGTGCCGAACCACGTGCCGGCCACGCGGCCCGACCGGCCGGCAGCCCCCAGCCACTGATCTTGTCGGGCTGTCTTCGCCAGTGCACGCTGATCCGCCCGTCGTGGGCCCGCCGCCGGGCAGCTGCCTTGAGGCGCCCAGCCGCCGCCGGATAACTCGCGCATCAGGGCGTGTACTCGTCGATCACCGCCGAACTGTCGTGCGGTCCGCCCGCCGCCCGGCCGACGGCTGCGGCGACGGCGCCATGTACGTCGGCGTGGAAGACGCTCGGCATGATGTAGGCCGCGTTCAGTTCATCGTCGGTCACCACTCCGGCTAAAGCCTTGGCCGCGGCGAGAAGCATCAGCGGGGTGACCTCAGCCGACCGGGCATCCAGCAGCCCCCGGAACACCCCTGGAAACGCCAGCACATTGTTGATCTGGTTGGGAAAGTCGGAGCGCCCGGTGGCCACCACGGCAGCGTGCTTGGTCGCCTCCGCTGGATCCACCTCAGGTTCGGGATTCGCCAGGGCGAAGACGATCGAGCGCTCCGCCATCCCGGCCACGTCATCGCCGGTCAGCACCTTCGGCGCCGACACCCCGATGAAGACGTCAGCCCCCACCACGGCCTCCTTCAGCGAACCGGTCAGACCGAGCGCGTTGGTGTGCTCGGCGAGCCAACCGAGCTCGCCCGACAGCCCCTCCCGGCCTCGGTGGACCACGCCCTCGATGTCGGCCACCACGACGTGCTGGGCCCCCGCGGCCAGCAGCAACCTGATGATCGCCGTCCCCGCGGCTCCGGCGCCAGACATCACGATCCGCACATTGGCGATGTCTTTCTCCACCACCCGCAGTGCGTTGTAGAGAGCAGCGACTACCACGATCGCGGTGCCGTGTTGATCATCGTGGAAAACCGGGATGTCCAGCAATTCGCGCAGCCGCCGCTCGACCTCGAAGCACCGTGGCGCCGAGATGTCCTCCAGGTTGATTCCGGCGAAGCCCGGGGCTACCGCCTTGACAACCATGATGATCTCGTCGACATCCTGGGTGTCCAGGCACAGCGGCCAAGCATCGATGCCGGCGAATCGCTTGAACAACGCCGCCTTGCCCTCCATCACCGGCAACGCAGCCTCCGGCCCAATATTGCCTAGGCCCAATACCGCCGAACCGTCCGTGATCACCGCGATGCTGTTCCGCTTGACGGTCAACCGTCGCGCATCATGCTTGTTCTTGGCAATCGCGAGGCAGACCCTCGCGACACCCGGGGTGTAGATCATCGACAGATCATCACGATTTCGGATTGGGTGCTTGGAGTTCATTTCGATCTTGCCTCCGAGGTGCATTAGGAAGGTCCGGTCGCTGACCTTGCCGATCACCACACCCGACACCTGACGCATCACCTCGACCAGCTGATCGGCGTGCTCGGTATCTCGCGCCGCACAAGTGACATCGATCTGCAGTCGGTCATGTCCGGAGGCGGTCACATCCAGCGCGGTGATCGCCCCGCGGGCTTGCTCTACGGCCGTGGTCAGCTGACTGACCGAGGATCCGCCGGCCGGAACCTCCAGCCGCACCGTAATCGAATAGGACACGGAAGGGAGCGCTGTCATCGTTCCGCCCCCCGCCCAGAGCCTGGCAGTCTGCGTCGGTCAGCCGTCCTAGCCGGGCCGATACTGCGACCGCCTGGTCGAAGGAATCGTGCACAAGGTCGGCGGTTCCGGTGACGCGGGGCTGGTTGAGATCGGCGACGCTCATGTCGTCCGCACCGTCCAGAAGGTGCAGATATTGGTGAACTCCGGATGCCTGCGGCAGCCAACTCGGGGCCATAGCGCGACTTCTTGGTTCCGGCGAAGGGCACTCGGGCGTCGGAGGCGGTGATGGCGTTGATATACACAGCCCCGGTAGTGATCGGCTTGGCCAGGTCGACGCCGCGCTCGACATTGGAGGTCCATGAGCTCAGCGACAGACCGAACGGTGTGGCGTTCGCGAGCTTGACTGCGGCGGCATCGCTGTCAGCGACGGCTATGGCCGCCACCGGGCCAAACGTTTCTTCGTCGAAGACCTGCACTCCGGAGCCGGTGGAGAGCACAGTGGGCTGATAGAAGAAGCCGTGACCCTCGACGGGTCGACCACCGGCCAGGAGCACTGCCCCTCCAGCAACGGAGGCATCGACCTGCCGTCGGAGCGGATCGCGCAGGTCAGCCCGGGCCACCGTCCCCACCTCGGTCGCGGCATCGATCGGATCGCCAACCGCCTGCAACTGAACGCCTTCGACGAAGAGGTCCGTGAACTGGGTCGCCACCGATGCGGCCACGCTGAACCGTGCAGAACATGCGCAGCTCTGGCCGGCATTGCGATAGCGCGCCTTGACCGCGGCCGTAACATCGGCGTCGTCAAGAACGACGATGGCGTCTGATCCGCCTAGCTCAAGCACCGACTTCTTCGACGCACGCCCAGCGGCCGAACCTACCGCCGCGCCGGCCCGGTTGGAACCCGTCAGGGTGACTGCGACAATTCGGTCGTCGTTGATTAGCCGCTCCGTCACCTTCGGTACATCATTCTCGGCGACTACCAACGTGGTGAAGACGTGCCTAGGAAGGCCCGTGTCGACGAATATCTGCTGCAGAGACAGCGCGCTGCCAGTTGCGTTCGGCGAGTTCCACGGCATCGCTGCCAGCACGAGGCCGATTGCCTCATAGCTCACCGAGGCCTCGATGTCGGGGATCTCAACCTTCTCGTCGCCCAAGATCGACGCGGCCTGGTCTGCGTAGCACTCGGCGGTGACGGCCGACTTCTCCAACTCATCTGCCGCCTCACCAAGGGGCTTGCCCATCTCTGCGGTGACCAGCTGCGCGAAGGCACCTTTATGCTGCCGAAGGGTATTGGCCGGCCTCCGCACAGCCGCCACCCGAGTCTCAAGCAGCTGCCGGCCCCAGGCTTCCGCGGCCGCGGCGCCGGCGGCTACGGACTGCTCAATCTGCTCGGCAGTCAAGGCCTGGTACCGGGAAGGCACGGCTCCGGTGGCCGGGTCAACGGTGATGATGCTGGTCATCACAGATGACTCCTGGCTGGTCGAGAGTGATGCGACGAGGAGGCACGGGTGGCATCACGGGCGCCTAGCCCCGCAGACATGGGCTGCAAACTGGCCTTCGCGAGCAATGAAGCGCACGTCGACTGCGACGAACACCCCGGACCGAGCCGCGGCCAGACAGGTGAACAAGAGTCGTGCCCGTCAAGACCACCAATGCGCCGGAGGTCGGAACTGAAGCCGTGTCGGCAGGATCCTGGAAAGAGGCGATCCAGCTGGATTGGTGCGTCACCAATCGGCCCCGCCTGACGGATCTAGGCCATTGGTCTAGTTGGCCTCGATCATGCGGTACGAGGCGGGCGGGCGCGGGTGGGACTGGAAAGTGGACGCCGGCCCTCCGGCCCTGTCTTCCGTGACGCGGATGACCTGGCGGTTTGAGCCGTGCTCGTCGCAGTATCTGGCAAAGTCGGACAGGAAGCTGACCGGCCCGCTGGGCTGCCGCCATCAGCGGGTCACCACGATGCCATCCTCGTCGCAGTAGACGGTGTTACCCGGTGTGAAAGTGACGCCCGCAATCTCGATCGGAATGTCGACCTGGCCGGACCCGGTCTTGGCGCTCTTGGCCGGGTTGGTGCCGAGCGCCTTGATGCCGATCGGAAGCCGGCCGAGGGCGACGGAGTCGCGGACTACGCCATGAATGATCAAACCGGCCCAGCCTCGGTCGACGGCGATGCCCGCGATCACGTCGCCAACTAGCGCCGATCGGTGGGAGCCGCCGCCATCGACGACCAGCACCTTGCCCTGCGGAGCGTCCTCCTCGCCCAGCTTCTGTTTGAGGAGCGCATTGTCCTCGAAGCACTTCACGGTGAGGACGGGGCCGGAGAACCTGCGCTTGCCGCCGAACGAGCGAAAGGGCAGAGCTACCGAAGCGAGCCGGTCACCATATATGTCGACCAGATCAGCGGTTGCCTCCGGCAGTGATCCAGGTTCGGATTCACTCATGTTCGTCGGTGCGTTTGACGGACCGGACGTGGGACGGAGCATCGATCACGACATGGTCGGCATGGCTGCCAAGGGGAGCCTCTTGCCGACGGCCGCGCGGCGGCGGGTAACTCACAGGTCTCTGTCTACCCCCTGAACGAGGCTGACGATCTCGTCCGAGCTCTCGGCCGCGGACTTCTTGGCTATTGGTGACCATCACTCGCGCGTCGGCGCAGCTGGGCTGGATCCTCATCCGCTCAACAGCAGTGCGCCCGCGGCGCCCATACCTGTTTGGAACTTGGGATAGCTGCATAACGATGTCCTCCGATGCGTATGGATCGCCCGAGTGTGACATCCCGGCAAGCGATCTGTCCCTTTGTGGTCACGAGGAAAATATTGGTCATTGTGTTCGTTAGCCCGTTGAGACCTCATGTGGATATCGGAGGCAGACCGACGCGACGAAGCATCTAGGAGCCGGCGACCGGTATGACTTCTCCTCCGGGCATCACCTAGGGTCTGCTCGCCTTGAACGCAAGGCACATCACCCCTGTCAACCCCTGGCGGCCGCTCTCTGTCGTCGCCCACGAACTCGGTCTGGCCACAGCCTCGATGATCTCGGCAAAGTGGCGCTCGCCGCGGGTAGGACAGACCAGCGTCGGTGATCGCGAGTCCGAGTTCCCAACCAGCTGGACACCATCTCCGCGCATCAAGATCGGTGTAAATGACGGCACTTTCCCACTTCCGCACGCTCGCCGGCGAAGCAGATGGGACGGATTTGGGCGATTCGCAGACCATCTGGGATACTTGTTGACGGAGGGGAGTATTCCCCACGTTGACATCGTCACCACGGATTGCGCCAACGTCGGCGCGAGTAGGGCTCGTAGGGCTCCCCGGTGCCAACGGCGAGCACTTCACCGCTCGCGGAAGAGACCTCCGAGATCTGCATGTTCTCGGAATTAATCTCTGAAGGGGCACCCTCGGTTCATGGATGTTCATCTTTACGCCTGGATCATCACCGTTGTCGTCATGTGTGCGATCCTCGCCGTCGACGTCTTCATCATCGGCCGGCGGCCGCACGAGCCGTCCATGAAGGAAGCCGGCATCTTCATCGGCGTCTTCGTCGCGCTGGCGATCCTGTTCGGCCTCGGCATCTGGGCGATCTACGGTCCGCGGTACGCGGGCGAGTTCTACGCGGGCTGGCTGACCGAGTACAGCCTGTCGATCGACAACCTGTTCATCTTCGTCATCATCATGGGCACCCTGAAGGTGCCTCGCCACCTGCAGCAGTTCGCCCTGATGATCGGCATCATCTTGGCCTTGATCTTCCGCGGGATCTTCATCGCCATCGGCGCGGCGGCCATCGCCCGCTTCTCCTGGGTCTTCTTCATCTTCGGCGCGTTCCTCATCTACACGGCCGTCAAGTTGGTCATCGACTACAGGCACCACGACGACCACGGCGACGAGGCACCCGACAACGCGGCGTTGCGGTTTGTGAAGAAGCGGTTCCCCTCCACCGACGACTTCCGCGGCACGAAGCTGACCGTGGTCGAGAACGGCAAGCGGCTCATCACACCGATGCTGATCGTCATCATCGCGCTGGGCAGCACCGATCTGCTGTTCGCGCTGGACTCGATCCCGGCGATCTATGGACTGACGGAGGAGGCGTACCTGGTTTTCACCGCCAACGTCTTCGCCCTGATGGGTCTGCGCCAGCTCTACTTCCTGATCGGCGGCCTGCTCAAGCGCCTTGTCTACCTCTCCATCGGGCTCTCGGTGATCCTCGCCTTCATCGGCGTCAAGCTGGTCCTCGAGGCCCTGCACGCCTACCACTGGGCCGACTGGGCCCCCTTCGACGGGGAGATCCCGATCTGGTTCTCGCTGACCTTCATCATCGGCACCCTCGTCATCACTACGGTGGCCAGCCTGATCAAGAGCCGGTACGACGAGGACAACGTAGATATGACACCGCAGAACCAGCCGCGATCCGCCAACGAGGAACTGGAGCCTGGCGCGCCGCAGGTCGCTGACCGGTCTCGGAGGAGCGTTGACAGCGACGGACCGTGATGTATACGGGGAGATCAGAGCTTCCTGCGCCACCTATCGAGGTCCTTGGCCGTCGCCAGTAAATTGCGCCTAAGATGAGCGCCGTTGTTTGAAATGTTCCCTTGCTGTGGACGATGAGTGCGGGCGAATTCGAGCCGACCCGTGGCGAGCGGGATCAGCTGCGGGAGTGGTCAACCTGGAGGGTCACGGCTTGCGGTCCGGGCTCGGATTGTGCTGCCTGCTCGGAGCGTGGTGTGGTCTGCATCCCGGCTGGCGAAGGCGGCCGGGTGATCGTGATGACAGTTCACAACATCCGCGGGAAGCCGTCGGTTCTGCCTGACATAAAGGCCGGCGGCGGTGCCCCCGCTCGGTGATCGTGGTTTGGACCGCGCTGGCGGCTGTCTGTACAGCCGCGACGGTCGGTGGCAATCTGCGGGCCGTCGTCGCTCAGCCGTCCTTGGAAGGCGCGATCAACGGCTTCGCGGCCGGAGCGGTGCTGGTCATGTTCACCAACGAGATGCTCCGGAACCGCGGGAAACTGCATGCTGGCCTGAGTGCTTCGGTTCACCGTCGTGGCGGCCTTTGCGCACTGACCACGTGAGCCCAGTCGGGCGCAGAGAGCGAGCAGCTACCGATCGTTCGGGTGCGCCAACGCGCTGAGCATGTCCCGGTTCAACTGGTTGATGGTGTCCATCGGGCTGCCCTTGGGACAGACCGCGACGCATTCGCCGATGTTGGTGCAGCCGCCGAAACCCTCGGCATCCTGCTGGGCCACCATGCCGCGGACCCGAGAGTGCCGCTCCGGCTGACCCTGCGGCAGCAGCGCCAGGTGGGTGACCCTGGCGGCGGTGAACAACATCGCCGAACCGTTCGGGCATGCGGCCACGCAGGACCCACAGCCGATACAGGTGGCCGCGTCGAAGGCGTGATCGGCGTTGAGCTTGGGCACCGGGGTGGCGTGCGCGTCCGGGGCCGTGCCGGTGGGGGCGGAGATGTAACCACCGGCTTGGATGATCCGGTCTTAGGCGCCGCGGTTGACGACCAGCAGACATCCGCCGATGGATCGAGACCTGAACCAGCACCCGAAACCGTTCGCCTGGACCAAGACCGCCGACGATCCTCAACTCCCTTTGCGGCATATCTGGCGCGGATCGTAGGTGCGGAACGCTAGCCGTCGAGTCGATGGTGGCGCGGACGGTAGTCGTCCGGTCGGGCAGCGGGTGTCGACGGGAGCTCCGCGCCGCCGCGGTCGCGCGGCTATCGAGCCAGACTGGCGATTGCGGCGTTCAGGGTCGGCGACGGGGTCATCACCGCTCTGGCCAGGACATCGTCGGGACGGTAGTAGCCGCCGATGTCCACTGGTGACCCCTGTACAGCCAGCAGCTCAGAGGTGATCGTGCCCTCCTCGGCCGTGAGCCGCTCCGCGATCTCCGCGAACGACTCTGCCAGTTCGGCGTCGTCGGTCTGCCGAGCGAGTTCTTGGGCCCAGTACAAGGCCAGGTAGAAGTGGCTGCCCCGGTTGTCGATCCCGCCGACTCTCCTGGCTGGTGACTTGTTCTCGTTGAGAAACGTTCCGGTCGCTCGGTCGAGAGTGTCGGCGAGGACCTGAGCCTGCCGGTTGCCGGTCTTGTTGGCCAAGTGCTCCAGGCTCACGGCGAGGGCCAGGAACTCCCCGAGGCTGTCCCATCGCAAGTAGTTCTCATGGATCAGCTGCTGGACGTGCTTGGGTGCCGAGCCGCCGGCTCCGGTCTCGAAGAGACCACCGCCGTTGATCAGCGGCACGATGGAGAGCATCTTGGCCGACGTACCGAGCTCGATGATCGGGAAAAGGTCGGTGAGGTAGTCGCGCAGTACGTTGCCGGTGACCGAAATGGTGTTCTCGCCCCGGCGGATCCGCTCCAGCGTGAAGGCGATGGCTTCAACAGGCGCTTTGATCTGGATGTCCAGGCCGTCGGTGTCGTGCTCAGCCAGGTACAGGTTGACCTTGCTGATCAGGTTGGCGTCGTGGGCGCGGCTCGAGTCCAGCCAGAACACGGTCGGCCAACCGGTTGCCCGTGCCCGGGACACGGCGAGCTTGACCCAGTCCTTGATTGGGGCGTCCTTGGTCTGACACATCCGCCAGATGTCCCCGGCGGCCACCGGAGTCTCCAGTACGACCACACCGGCGTCGTCGGTGACCTCGACGGTGCCTGCGCTTGGAATCTCGAAAGTCTTGTCGTGAGAGCCGTACTCCTCGGCCGCCTGGGCCATCAGGCCCACGTTCGGAACCGTGCCCATGGTCGTCGGGTCGTAGGCACCGTGGGCGCGGCAGTCGTCGATGACCACCTGGTAGATGCCGGCGTACGACGAGTCTGGGAGGACCGCAAGTGTGTCGTGCTCCGCGCCGTCGGGGCCCCACATGTGGCCCGATGTCCTGATCATCGCCGGCATCGATGCATCGACGATCACGTCGCTCGGAACATGCAGGTTCGTGATCCCCTTGCTGGAGTCGACCATGGCCAGTTCCGGCCCGTTCGCCAGACCCTGCTCAATCGCCGCCTTGATTTCGGCGCCCGACTCAATAGCGTTCAAGGCGGCGAGAATGCCGGCTAGGCCGTTGTTCGGACTCAGCCCGGCGGCGGCGAGCGTCTCGCCGTACCGGTCGAACACCTCAGGCAGAAAGGCGCGCACCACGTGCCCGAAGATGATCGGGTCGGAGACTTTCATCATCGTTGCCTTGAGGTGTACCGAAAACAACACACCGTCGGCTTTAGCCCGCGCGATCTGCGCCGCCAGAAACTCGTTCAGCGCGGCTACGTGCAGCGCGGTGGCGTCGACGACTTCGCCCGCGAGCACCGGCACCGACTCTCGCAGTACTGTCGAGTTGCCCTCGTTGGTGACCAGCTCGATCCGCAGCGAGCCCGCCCGATCCGTCACGGCCGACGTCTCGTTAGCGCGGAAGTCGTCGGCAGTCATGTGGGCGACGTTGGTCTTGGAATCCGGCGACCATGCGCCCATCAAATGCGGGTGGTTCTTCGCGTACTGCTTGACCGAGGCCGGGGCCCGGCGGTCGGAGTTGCCCTCCCGCAGCACTGGGTTGACCGCGCTGCCCTTCAGTTTGTCGTAGCGAGTGCGGATGTTCTTGTCATCATCACTCGTCGGGTTGTCGGGAAAGTCCGGCAGGTTGTAGCCCTTTCCTTGGAGTTCGGCGATCGCAGCCTTTAGCTGGGGTACGGAGGCCGAGATGTTCGGCAGCTTGATGATGTTCGCCTCCGGCGTTTGCGCCAGCGCGCCGAGCTCGGCTAGCGCGTCGGCCTGGCGCTGATCGTCGGAGAGCCGATCAGGGAACTGAGCGATGATCCGCCCGGCGAGGGAGATGTCACGGGACTCCACCCTCACTCCGGCGTGGGCCGCAAAGGCCTGGATGACCGGCAGGAAGGAGTAGGTCGCCAGCAGCGGTGCTTCATCGGTGCGGGTGTAGATGATGGTGTCGCCCGGGTCATTGTGGGGCTGGTCGAAATCGCTATCCGTCACGGGTTGCACGCTATCGCCGCGACGCCGGCCTGGCGAGTGCGGGATCTTCGTTGTCGTGCTCGGGGGGCTGACTCTTGTTGGGCAAGAAGCGGGTTGGAAGAATGTCCTCTACATCGTGGCTTGCCCGTGCGTATTGGGCCCAACCGACCGCGAGCCCGGTCGGGTAGCCGGTGTAGAAGATGCGCCCGGCCCGGGAAATCAGGAGAGCCGTGATCGTCTGAGCGGCCTGGTTTCTTCCTCGGGCGAGATGCACGGTCGCGGCGAGTGAGCTCTCGACTGCACGGCGAAAGCGCCTTGCCCGTGAGGGGACTTGAACTGTCGCAAGTCCGGTTCCTCTATAGGCAAGGCGCTTCCGCCGTGTCACCAATCGCGTTGCCCGATCACTCAACGGTCGGCCCAGCCACAAAAGACTGAGTTAGGTCGAAGGGCAATTCAGCGTCATCAGATGGTGCTGGTCAGTACGACCCTCCTGCGAATCGCACCTTCAACTCTTCGCGAACTACTTGAGGTCGTCGGCAACGAGCCGTTCGCGAAGTTCGTCGACCGTTCCCGTCTTCGACAGGTCGCGCTCGGCGAGCTCCTCTTGGAGCTCGGCCTTGGTGTGGTTGTCATACGTCTTGGCGGCCTGCACCCGCACCGCAGCCGCAGCAGATTCCAAATTTGCGGTGACAGAGTCCGCCTGCTGGCGCACCGCCGCGCCAACCGACTCCGCCTGCTCGCGAACCTTTTCGCCGGCCGAGATGCTCGCGCCAACCAGTTGCTTCGCAACGTCGCGCTGGACCTCGAGAGACTTCTCCCAGAAGTCGAAGACCTGGTCGATCGTCTCGATGGGGTCGAAAAAGCCGAACAGTGTTGACGGCAGTCCGAAAGATCGCTGCACGTTGGTCGTGTAGGACTGCATCACGTCGGCCCACGTCTCTTGGGTCTGGCGGAAGGTCTCAATGTACTGGTCCTGAATCGTCATGCGCTCTCCTAGATGGGGTAGATGCTTGTGATAACTATAGTACGCACCTCGGTAAGAATGTCAACCGTAGGTCTCATTCCGAGGGAGTGCAATACGGCGCGACGGCCTTGGATGGTCGTCCTGGGTGTCGACTGGCACACGTCCCGGACCGTCGAGGCGGAGGCGAAGCCGCACGTTGGCCAGCCCGGAGCGGCTGGCTGACGTGTCACCCATGGGGGTGACGAGCAGAACTGGTGGCCGCCACGGCAGAGTCGACCGGCGCTAACCGAGAAGTTACTCTGATTGGCGCCCTACGTCGTTGAATGCCGAGCCTCTCAGCGCCATGATGGACCGGTCGGTCTCAGCGCCAGTCCCAAAGGCTTAATCGAGGCCGCTTCTTTGCGCGAGCTTGCGCAGTTCCTTGAGCATGAGCGCCGGATACTGCAGCGGCAGCATGTGTGAGGCAGCTGGCAGAATATGTACTTGAGCTCCGGGAATCGTATCCGCCACAGCCTGTATATCTTCGCTTGCCGTGATCGCGTCATGGCGGCCCCCGAGAAATGTGACGGGGAATGACGTGCCGGCGACATTCATCGGGGGATGCTCGCCCAGCGCGAGGGCTACTCGGGAATACCATTCCCAATCATGAGCCGCAAACTCGCGCAGCATCACGCGGAGAGCTGGAACGCGCATTGCCTCCTGTACGACCGCATCCACTTCAGGCCCCCGCGTCGAATATTGCTGCCGCGGCATGGCTGCGGCAAGAATCGTCAGCCACGGCCCGGTGACCGGAAGGAGTTGGGCACTGATCTGCCCGGCCGGCTCGCGAAGGTGTCGTGGCATTCGCATGGGCCCATACATCGAACCGAGGCTGCCACCAGGCACCCCTGCGACCGCAAGCAGGCCGGAGATTCGCCCGGGTTCGAGTCGAGCGAACTCGAAGGCTGCATTCACTCCAAATGACCAACCGACGATCAACGCATGCTCCATGCCCGCCGAGGTCATCACCGCACCAAGGTCGGAAGCAAAATCTTCAATGCGTACTGCGCCGGCTCGGGCGGGTCGCTCAGACCCGCCCAAACCCCGGTGATGCCACGTGACAACCCGAAATCCGCTCTCCGGCGCCACGATGGCTGGCCATGCCGTCGGCGATGCTCCCAAGCCGTTGCTGATGACGACCGGAGCGCCGGTTCCGTCGTTGGTCCACGCACGCAAGAGCGTGCCGTCAGTAGCACGAACCTTCGAGTAGCTACTCATCGGATTGCTCGCTCGCACCGGCTGACTCATGGCTACGGCGCGAGGGGGGTGTCAGCGACTGCGCCTGACGGCGATGCCACTGATCTGGTTCGGATTGCGGCATCGCCCACATAGAGGATCTGCGCCTAGGGCTTCGACTGGTTGGTCGCTGCGACTGCGGCCACGTTCTTGGCAAATTGCCGCTGCACTGCGAGCATCTGCTCGGCGAAGTCGAAGACCTGGTCGATGACCTGGTCTGAGGTTCTCTGGCCGGGCAAGCCGGCCGCGGGTGCGCTAAATGCGCTCTGGGCGCTCTTTGTCCACGCCTCAATCGCATCGAGAACAGCCTGTTGATTCTTTTTGAGTGATTCTGTGTACTGCTCGGTTGGAGATGACATCGGGCATTCCTTCTGGGTGAGGAGGAGTGTTTATGGCGCTACTTCTGGTCGTCATGAGCTCTTGGTGGAGAACTGTCGGTAGATGCTGACGAGGATCTGCTTTTCCTGTTCCGTGAGTTTGGCATCGGCGAGTATTGCCGTCTCCGCGTCAGTGGCGACTTGGGACTGTTCTTGGTCTGGATCTGCGCCGCCCGCCCGCGCCAATAGAGTCTCACCTGGAATGTTGAGAGCATCCGCAATGGATCGAAGCACTCGCACAGACGGTTGGTGAAGGCCGCGCTCTACCTGGCTCAGGTATGCGTTCGACACACTGGTCATGGCGGCAAGTTGACGTAGTGAAAGCTCGGCGAAGTGCCGCTGTGTCCGAATGTACGGACCAAGGAGTCCGTCGTCATCGGCTGAGTCGGTCTCGACCACCTCCTACCCCTTTCGTCGAAGCCTTGTGTCATTACTTCAACACGACCCTCGTCGCCAGTCAGTCGTCATGTACAGAGGTCTTGAACGGGTGCGTTGCGCTCAGCATTCGACCATAGGCGTCGCTCCAATCCTCGGTCATTTTAAGGAACATTGCGCTCTGCGTAGACAGGGGGTCGGCCAACATGGTCTGGCCGATGTCGACCTGACTCTTCAGCGCTTGCAGCTGGGCGGTGAGCATCGCAAGCACATCTCCGACGAAGGCCTCGATACGCTCAGTGCTGTGCTGATTCGAGCTTGTTGCGACAGTGAGGACCTGTCGTGATGCGTGCAAGCTCTCGCCCAGTGCCTTTGTGATCTGAGCCTGAGCCTCCACTACCTGCTCTAGGGAGCGGAGCGACGTATCAACCGACCGGAGCAAGGCCCCATAGCTCTCAGCCTGCTCCTTGTATGTAGCCAGGATGCCTTCGAACCAGCTTTGGGCAAGGGTGACCGTCCGCTCGTATGCTTCGACGGAGAGGACGACCATCCCTCCCCACGATTCAAGTCCCGGGACGGGGGTAGCCCATCCCTGGCCCTGCGGCTTGGTCATCAGTCCTCCTCAGCGAGTGAATCCGGGGGCAGAGTACTCAGGCGATCTGATTCAAGGATGACAGACTCACAAGTCAGGCGGCGGAGACCTCGCCCGCCTCGCGACCACGCCTGGAGGGAAGCGCCCACGGCGATGTGGACGCTACACCAGGCTTCAGTGGGTGACCAGCGTTACGATCGAGCCCGACCCGCGCCGGTCGGCATGTGCCTTGTCGACCGGAGATGGCGACACTCATAGAAGAGAAGAGGCAAATGTCTACGCCAACATGCGTGAGGCAGCCTGCTGATCGAACGACCGCATCGTCGACGAGACCGACCAGCCAGAGGTGGGTCAGTTTCGTACGAGTCGGGGCGCTTCGTTTGCGGATCTCTCGTCAGGGACATGGACAGCCGTTGCTGCTATTGGGTGGACTGGGGAACAGACTGAGCGTGTGGGCCAACCTCGTTGGCGAGCTACCTGACCTCGACAAAATCGCGGTCGATCCGCGTGAACGTGCTACGCGGAGCAGGTCATCCGTTCGTGATGGACAGCTCCAGGGACATAGCATCTTCGGTCAAGGCGTTCATTGCCAGTGGCAAGCTGGCCGTTCGTCCAAGACACCTCAGGACGTGTAGCCGATTGCTTAGCTTAGCTACCCTGCCTGGAAGCTTGACCCCAATTAATGGACACAGTTGCGCGCCGGCAGCTGCAGCGATCGCGCCGCTTGGGATTGGAGATGCCGTGACTGAGATTGGTGGCACCGAGGCAACGGCGGCTGATGGTGTCCGACTGGCGGTGATCGACCGGGGAAGCGGGGAACCGTTCTTGCTCATCCCCGGCCTTGGATATGCCGGGTGGAGCTTCACCCGTCAGCTTGGACCCCTATCGGACGCCGCCAGAGTGCTGACCATGGACAACCGAGGCTCTGGACACTCGGACAAGCCGGCCGGACCGTACTCCATTCCTCAGATGGCAGACGACGCGTTCGCCGTTCTGAGCCAGCTCGGAGCCATCCCGGCCCACGTCGTCGGAACATCTATGGGCGGGTATGTCGCTCAAACGCTCGCGCTGCGTCACCCCAACGCCGTGCGGTCACTGGTCTTAGTGGCCACGACGAGCGGCGGGAGGGGCTCGCTGGGCGTCCCGCACGAGACTCTGCGCATCTGGGGTATGGCCGCCACGTCGGGACCGGAGGGCTTCGCAAGGGCAACGATGCCAATCTCCTTCGCTCCCGGCTGGCTACAGGCTCACCAGAGTGAGTTCGAAGAACTGCTCGCCATGCGGCTGAGCGCTCCGACACCGATTGCTGCTTGGCGGGCGCAGTTCGACGCGTGCGCGACCTTCCTTCGCAAGGGCCTGCGTCTTGGAGCAATCACTCAGCCGGTCACGATCATCCACGGAACCGCGGACCGCGTGGTGCCGTACGAGAACGCGGCGCATCTCTCCCGAGATCTGCCTCAGGCCAACGTCGTCACTTTGGAGGGCGCGGGGCATCTGTGTTGGATCGAGCAACCGGACGTGGTCAATACGCATATTTTGAACAGCATTCGATTAGCTCAGATGTCACCCTGACCCCACCGGTGCGTAGTTGGTCCACCTAGGTGGATTGCCTCGGCACTTTGGATCGGGGTTCCGCTGTTGGTGACGCCGGTTCACCGGCGGGGTGCACAAGACCTCGACGACAACGCCTCGCTGACCAAATGATGTCGCGTCGTCTGGTGGCCGGGCGGCTCTGGACGAGGTGGAATCAGATCAGAAGCCTCTGCGCGAATTCCCCGCAGCGCAGCACGCCCGTCAGCGAGCAGATCCCGACCATGCATCGAGAGGACGTCGAGTGCAGCTGGCGCGCGACCGCGCACAGAAACCTCGATGGTCGCCATGAGCTGGGCGACCGGCGCACCCCTCGATGGCCAGCCCTCCTTCGCGGGTGAGCCGTTGCGGCCGCGGAGGGCGGCGAACAGCTGCTCGATCTTTGCTGACAATCAGCCGCCGTCGGGCCCGTCGGGCGGGGATCGCCGTGCGGGTGTCAAGGACCCAGGCGTCCGGAGCCCAGAGCTCTCGATCAGCGATTGACATCCTAACCGTATGCGTACTATAGTTAGCCATCTTCCATACGCCTCGGAGAGCAGCTCATGACGATCCAAAACCAGTACTTCGAGATCTTTCGACAGACCCAAGGGGCCTGGGCCGGTGTGGTGAAGTCTCTCAGCGACGACGTGCAGCGATCCTTCGGGCCGCCGACGAGCCTATTTGGATTCGTCGACCCCAACGAGACGATCGACCAGGTCTTCGATTTCTGGAAGAAGAATCTGGAAGTTCAGCGCACCATTGCCAAGCAACTGGTAGGCGCGACCATTTCGGCCGGCGTCAAGGTCGGGGAGCAGGCGAAGACGGTTGGCGAAGCGGTGCGGCTGCAGGCGGACTCGGTTAACGCCACTCTTCAGTCTGCTGCGGCTCGGGTGAAGGCGCCCAAGACGTATGACGACCTGACCAAGGCCGAGCTCCACGAAGAGCTCGGCGCTCGCGGCCTGTCGAAGTCAGGAACGGTAGACGAACTCCGCGCGCGGCTTGTTGCCGATGACCTGATGTGATTTCCCGAACAGTCTCGATACATCGCCTTTTGCAGCAAGTCGGTATTGCCCAGCCCTGTCCGACCAGGCGGCGGCTGACCACGCGCGTCGGCTGGACCGCTTCCAGCGGCCCCCGGGTCGTCAAACATCTGATAGCTTGACGTCAAGATATCGTCTCCACTGACTAAACCTAAGTAGTCGTAGATTGGTGAGATCGTGGCCCCGGCGGTTGGGGCGGAGATGTTCACCGACTCCTACGCCGACGCATTCGCCGGCGATCGGCGGTGGCAGTCGCTGCCCACGCCGGAGGGGTCAGATCTTGCGCATCACTGAGTCCGGACAACCGCCGGCTGGTTGAGCGGACGAACCGGGATACCGGCCAGCCACGCCATGATGTCCTCCACCGCTCCTCCGTACGCAACCTCGTAGGCCCGTCGGGATACAAAGCCGACGTGCGGGCTGAGCACCGTTCGTGGCGTCGACAGCAGCGGATGACCGGCGGGCAGCGGTTCGACGTCGAACACGTCCAGCCCGGCGCCGGCGATCGTTCCGGCGTGCAGCGCGTGGACAAGCGCGTCCTGGTCGACGATCGGGTCGCGGGAGGTGTTGATCAGGTAGCTCGTGGGACCGAGGAGGTCCAGCTCCCGGGAACCGATCAGACCGCGACTGCCGTCGTTGAGCGGTACATGGACGGTCACGATATCGCTCGCCTGCAGCAGCTGGTCGAGGTCGGTATGGATGGCGTGGGAGACTCCAGCCTTACCGTCGGTCAGGTGGGGGCTCCACGCCAGAACGGTCATGCCGAACGCGTGACCGATGACTGCGACCCTGCTGCCCAGCTTGCCGAGCCCAACGACGCCGAGGGTGGAGCCGGCCAGGTTCAGGGGAAGGAACTGCTGCCACTGGCCCGCGCGGGTTCGCCGGTCCTCGCCCGAGATGTCTCGTACTACGGCCAAAATGAGCGCCCAGGTCAGCTCGACGGTCGACGTGGCGACCAGGTCCGTTCCGCAAACCTGGATCCCGCGCTCGGTCGCAGCAGCGAGATCGAAGGAGTTATTCCGCAGGCCGGTGGTGATCAGCAGCTTCAGGTCGGGCAGCCGCTCGAGCAGCGACCGGGGAAACGGGGTCCGCTCCCGCATAGCCACCACGACATCGAAGCCGGCGAGACGGTCAACGATCTTGTCTTCGTCGGACAGGTGATCGGCGAACGCCGTCACGACCGCCTGCTCCTGCACCGCCGACCAGTCGGCAATGGTCAAGGCGACGTTCTGATAGTCATCGAGGATCGCGACTCTGGTAGAGCGTCCTGCCTGCTTGGGCATCATCCGGTCTGTCCTCCTCACTGCTCATTCGGCGACGCGAACTGGTAGCGGCGCTCGGGACGGCCCCGGCTGCCGTACCGGAGTGACACCTGGGCCTGGCCGTTCGCAACGAAGAACTCCAGGTATCGGCGGGCGCTCACCCGGGAGATGCCGGCCGCGTCGGCGCACTCTTGGGCCGACTGCTCGTCGGACGCATTCTGTAAGGTGGTCAAGATCAACTCGGCGGTCTCGACGCTCATGCCCTTGGGTAAGGCCTCGGCCGGTGGGCTCTCCTGCCGGCCGAAAAGGCGATCGACGGCGGCCTGGTCGCCGACGACGTGGCGAGACCGGCGCTGACGCTCTGCCTTGTACTCGGCGAGCCGGCTAGCCAGATCGTCCAAGGTGAACGGCTTGAGCAGATAGCTGGCCACTCCGAGCTTCAAGGACCGCTCGACCGCCTCAAACTCGTTGGCGGCACTGATCACTATCACGTCGCCCTCCACTCCGGCGACTCGCATCTGGTTGAGGACGTCGAGCCCGAAGACGTCGGGCAGGTAGAGGTCGAGCAAGATCAGGTCAGGAATGAACTGGGTGGCCAGCGCCACCGCCTCGGGTCCGTTGTGAGCGACGGCGACCGTACGGAACCCCTCGATCCGGTTTACGAACGCGGAGTGGATCCTGGCCACCCGGAAGTCGTCGTCGACGACCAGGACGGTGATCATGAGCGGGCGGCGGCCTCGGCCGGCGTGATCGTCATTCGCGCCACGAAGCGCGCACCGTCAGCGGTGTTGTTGATCTCCACCTCGCCACCCCGACGCCGGCAGATCAACCGGGTCAGCGCTAGGCCGATCCCTCGCTCCCCGTCCTGCGCTGCCTTGGTGGTGAAGCCGTGCTCGAAGACCTCGGTGGCAATGGTGGCGTCGATTCCTGGCCCGTTGTCGCTGACGATCAGCTCGACCGTGCTGCCCGACTGGCGGATTTCGACCTGGACCCAGGACCCTCCCGTACGGCAAGGAGCGCTGGTGACGGCGTCGATACCGTTTTGCACCAGGTTGCCGAGCACGGTGGCCACGTCGAAGGAGGCCGACGGCTCGAGCGGGTCGAGATTGGTCTGCTGGCTTACGCGCAGACTGACCTGCCGCTCGGCCGCCACCGCGGACTTCGCGACTAGCAACGCGGCGACCGGGCGGTCCCGGACCCGGCGCGCAACGGTTAGGTCGAGGGCGGCTCGCCCCTCGGTCAGGGCGTCGACGTAGCCCACGACCTCGTCGTACTCGCCGATCTGAATGAGCCCGGAGATGGTGTGCAACTGATTGGTGAACTCGTGCGTCTGGGCGCGCAACAGCTCGGTCGTGCCCCGGAAGGCGCCGATCTCGCTCTCCAGGTCGGCCAGTTGGGTGCGGTCCCGCAGCGTCGTCACCGATCCGATCGTGCGTCCATCGTGCACGACCGGCGACCGGTTTAGAACGAGGACGCGGCCGGACCTGATCACCACTGCGTCCGGTTCGTCGCCGTTGGCTCCGGTTAGCACGTCGCGCAGCCGGCCCTCGATCGTGAGCTCCGCAAGGGACTGGCCCAGGGTTTCCGTCGGGAGCGACAGCAGCCGGGCCGCCAACGGATTGACCATCGTGACCCGGTCACTTGGGTCAAGCGCGAGGACTCCCTCGGCGATCCCGGTGAAGATCGCCTCCCGCTGCTCGACCACGGCGGCGATCTCGGCCGGCTCTAGGCCGAGAGTCTGGCGCTTGATCCAACGAGCCACCAGCAGCGAGCCGACGATGCCCAATACCATGGCGGCCCCGAGGTAGGTGACGAGTGTGGGCGCCGCAGTGGCCAAGGCGTCGAGACGACTCGGGTTCTCCTCTCCCACGACCGCGATGCCGAGCTGGCGAACGGGTTCACCGGTGGTCTCTGGATCGGACAGCACCGGAGCAGCGGCCACTAAGTAGCTTTGCCCGCCGAGCTCGACAGTGTTCGTCGTGGATCGCATCGGGGCGGCGACGAGCTCGGGCCATGCGAGCGGCTCGTCGACGAGCAACGGATCGGAGCTGGCCCGCACGACCCCGTCGATGCCTGCGACCATCACCAGCCCGATCCCCGTGGTGGTCTGCAGCTGCGTGGTGGCGGCCGGCAGCAGCGAGTCCGTGCCCTGGGTGAGACCGGCTCGCACGGTCGCCGAGGCCGCCAGCACCTCCGCGAGCGCCAACACTCGCTGGCCCTGGTCGCGCTGAAAACTGATCCGCGTCTGTTCGACCGAAACCGCGGATACGGCGACCAGGACCGCGGCGATCAAGATCAACTGGACCACGACGAGCTGCGTGGCCAGCGAGATCCGCAGTCGCGGACGTACGAGGCCCTCACCCACGTGGCCATTGTGGCTCACATCGGCGTCGCCCGGCTCTTCCGGCGCCGCTCCAAACCGCTACCTGGCTCAAAGAGCCAGCCGCCGCGGGACCCATGTCAAGATGTCCGGCTTGGGTGATTGTTGAGTCATCGTGAGTTGCCCGCCTGGGAGGGTTCAGCTTTCGCCGGCTGAGGTAGGCGGCGTCGGTCTTGGCTCGGCGTTGAGTGACGCCGCGGCGGCGGGCGAGTTCTGTCAGGTTGTCCTGGATGAGAGTGAATTGATTACGCACGGCGAGGATGTCGTTGTGTGCATGAGGTCGGTGAGGCGTTGCCGGTCGGGGGATCGACCAGGTCGGCGTGGTGGTTCAGCAGGCGTTGGAGCGGGGTAGCGGCGGTGTCGTAGGTCGCGGGGACGGTGGGACCGGTGCGGGTTTGGTGAGCAGCTCTCTTGTTGCGGCGAGAACAGGTTCACGCGCAGCGATGCCAGCGGCCGCAGCTGCGCCCAAGATCACCCCCTTCTCCGCGGGCGCCGCCTGCGGCCACTTCGCCAGCTACGCCTTCGTGATCGCCATCCGCTGCGCCAACGTCAACTCCATCCCACGAGGCAAAATCCCACGCGGGCAAGTTCAGATGAGTCATCGACACGACCTACGCGGGCATCTTGGATGAGTCAACGCGCCGATTAGGCAGCCCCCCGTCCAGCCGGTAATCTTCTCCGTTGGCGTCGACCCGGTCGACGTCACGCGTCAAGCAAGAGCATTCGCCCTCCTGCCCCGGGGACGTCCCGTGGCCGCCGAGTCCAGAGGAGGTGGGGTACCCGCATGCGTCCTTACGAGGTCATGGTCATCTTCGACCCCGATACCGAGGAGCGGTCGGTTCAACCGACGCTCGAGCAGTACCTGAAAGTCGTCACCAAGGGTGGTGGCTCGGTCGACAATGTGGACATCTGGGGCCGTCGCCGGTTGGCGTACGAGATCCAGAAGAAGTCCGAGGGCATCTACGCCGTCATCAACCTGACGGCGCAGCCGGACGACGTCAAGGAACTCGACCGCCAGTTCAAGATCAACGAATCGATCATGCGGGTGAAGGTCATCCGGCCCGACGCCCCCTGACCGAGCCCGATCGAGCCGGATCGACTCATCCGTCCACAGATTCCGCTCGAGGGCCTGCCGGTTGTCGCCACCGGCTGGCACGCTGAGCACTGATCGAGACCCATTCACTCCCAACACGGAGACGACAACATGGCAGGCGAGACCGTCATCACCCTGATCGGCAATCTGACCGCCGATCCGGAGCTGCGCTTCACCCCGTCCGGAGCGGCGGTGGCCAACTTCACCGTGGCCTCCACCCCCCGCACCTTCGACCGACAGAGCAACGAGTGGCGTGACGGTGACGCCATGTTCATCAACTGCGCGGTCTGGCGGCAGGCGGCGGAGAACGTCGCCGAGTCGCTCCAGAAAGGGATGCGGGTCATCGTCCAGGGTCGGCTGAAGTCGCGGAGCTACGAAACCCGCGAAGGCGAGCGCCGTACGGTCTTCGAGATCGACGTCGACGAGATCGGCCCGGCCCTGCGCTACGCGACGGCCAAGGTCACCCGCACCTCCGGCGGCGGCGGTCAGGGCGGCGGCAGCCGTCCGAGCAGCAACCAGGGCGGCGGGCCAGGGCGGCAACCAGGGCGGGGGCCAGGGCGGCGACGACCCGTGGGCCACCGGCGGATCCAGCGGCGGTCGGTCGCAGGGTTCGGACCCCTGGAGCAGCCCGCAGAGCGACGAACCACCGTTCTGACCCACCCTGCGCTTGTCATCAGGTCGAATACTAGAAAGCAACCACGGCACATTCCGGCGATCAACGTCGGGCTCGGAAGGAGAGCACCACAATGGCCAGCAACCCACCGGTACCGCGCAAGGTGAAGAAGAAGTCCAACCCACTGCGCGCCGGACAGCACATCGACTACAAGGACACCGCAACGCTGCGGAAGTTCATCTCCGAGCGCGGAAAGATCCGGGCCCGCCGGGTCACCGGCCTCTCCGTGCAGGAGCAGCGCAAGGTCGCCATCGCCATCAAGAACGCCCGCGAGGTTGCGCTCTTGCCGTACGCCTCGACCGCTCGCTGACCAGGGGAGAACGCAGATGAAGCTCATTCTCACCGCGGCCGTGGACAACCTCGGCCTGGCCGGGGACGTCGTCGACGTCAAGGACGGCTTCGGCCGCAACTATCTCGTGCCGCGCGGCTACGCCATCCGCTGGACCAAGGGCGGCGAGAAGCAGATCGACGGCATCAAGCGGAGCCGGGACGCCCGGGAGATCCGCAGCCTCGATCACGCACAGGAGGTGCGCGGCCAGCTCGAGGAGCTCAGTGTCTCCCTGCCCGTCCGGGCCGGCGGCACCGGCAAGCTCTTCGGTGCCGTCACCGCCGCCGACGTCGCCACCGCCATCAAGAAGTCGGGCGGTCCGGCAGTGGACAAGCGTGCCGTCGAGATCGGCAAGCCCATCAAGACGGTCGGGGAGCCACACCGTCGGGGTCAAGCTGCATGACGCGGTCACCGCGCACATCCAGCTGTCGGTGACGGCCGACTCCTGACCCGACCGCATTGTCCCGGCCGCTGATGCCTGCCCGAGTGTGGATCACGATCGGTCTCGGCGTGCTCATCGTGATCAGCGCCACGGCGCCGAACATCACCCTGCTCGGCGCCGACAACGCACGGTGGTTGGTGCCGACGGCGCAGTTCTTCCTCGGTGTGCAGGCGCCGTACGTGCCCGCGAACGATCCGGGCCTGGTCGACCTGGCCCTGAACATCACCTACCTCGGGCTCGCACTGCATGAGGGCGGCGCCTTCTTGGCCGTACTGACGCTTGTGGACCATGGCGACCAACGACATGAACCGCTGGCTGTTCCGGATCGTGGTCATCTTGGGCTGGATGTTGGCCATCAGCGTGCCCCTGGTCGTTAACGGCTGGATCCTGATGGTCATCGCCGGGGCGCCGGCCATCCTTGGCTGGGCGTGGCTACCGACGCTCGCTGCCGGGCTGGGGACGATCATCTTCTGCCGGCGATCGCGCGACCGGGTCGACCGCGACTGGTACGTGGCCCGACCCGAGTTGCAGTAGCGACGCCGTACCCCGCAGATTCACAGCAAACACGCCCGCCCGGTCAACTCCATTCCGGGCACCCCAGCCGTCATCATGAAACGGGAGTCTCCTGAGCGTCCGGCCGCGTCGGACTCTTCCCTTCCAGCCGACCGCTTGTGACGTCAGGAGACTCCCCCACATCGGTCGGTTGTCCACAGGGGTTACCCACAGTGTGGATGAATCACAGTTATGTGATTTCGCCTCCCGAAGTAATGCGACGGTCTATAGAAGCGCCTCGTGGTGGCCGTCATCTGAGTGAAACACTGGAAACAGGCCCCTAGATCGAGGGGGAAGCACTGGACGCGCCGCAATGCCAGGACCTTCGAGCATTTGGTGGCCTGTTTTCAGCTTCCACTCGGATCACCAGGAACGACATGCCTGGGCCGCAACTACTTCCAGAGGGTGGCGATGCCGAAGGCGGCGGCCATGCCCCCCATGCCGATCAGGATGTTCCAGTTCCCCAGGTCGCTCATGAAGGGGATGTAGATCCCGGCCACGTAGTAGGTGATCAGCCAGGCCACGCCGAGCAGGCCCACCGTGATGAAGGTCGGCGGAACCCAGCGCCGACTCGACGGCGGCTTGATCTTCTTTGGCTTGGCCTCGGCCGCCTGGCGCTGCTTCTTCTTCTCTTCGGCGGACTTGCGGACTCTCGATTCGGGCACACCCACTCCTGACTGCTCGAATAGGTAGCGTAGTCAATGACCCGCAGGAGCGGTGAATCCAGCAGAGGGGTCGGCCTTGACGATCTAGCGAGGCGTTCCAGCGCGCAGCGGCGGCCTGGCGCCGGGCGGCCGCGGCCCATCGGCGTCGGGACCGTACTCGCACCACGCTTGGCCGGGCCACGACGGCCCTGGTCTGCGTGACCGTTGGCCTGCTGGTCACGGTGAGTGCCGCCAATGCTCGCGGCATCGATCTTCGCCCGGCCCGCAACACCGACCTGGTGAGCGTCGTCCAGGCCCAGTCCAAGCGCAACGCCGAACTGACCGCGCAACTGACCGCGATCCGGGCCGAGGTGGACGCCCTCAGCGCCGACAGCGTGAACAACGCAGACCTCGACGCCGCGGACGCTCGGCTCCGGACCCTCACGGGGTTGACGCCGGTGGCCGGGCCGGCGGTCAGCGTCACCCTCGACGACGCGCCGGCGTCGGTCAGTGACGAGGGGATCGACGCCGACCTGCTGGTCGTCCATCAGCAGGACATCCAGGCCGTGGTCAACGCCTTGTGGTCCGGCGGCGCCGAAGCCATGACCATCCAGGGCCAGCGGGTGATCGCCACCACCGGAATCAAATGCGTCGGCAACACCGTCGTGCTGCACGGGGTGCCGTACGCCCCGCCGTACGTCGTCAGCGCGATCGGCGATCCGGCGAAGCTCCGGGCCGCCTTGACCCAATCCCCGGCTCTGCAGGTGTACCGCCAATACGTCGACGCCTATGCGCTGGTCTACCGCGAGCGTGGCGTGGCCCGCGCCGAGTTCTCCGGTTATCAGGGTTCCCTCGACCTGCAACACGCCCAAACCCCTGTCGATTCACCTAGCGACTCGCCGACGCCCCGCTGACCGGGCGGAGGGGAGCCGGGACACCATCGCGCCCAGGGTGCCGAGACGCGCGGCGTTCCCTCCCCCTAAAGTGCGAATGACCCCGTACGAAACCTGCTGCAGGAGTTGTCATGACCACGCCGACCGGCAACATCCCCGAGACCGGTATCCCCGAGACGATGCAGGCCGTGGTCTGCCACGGCCCGGAGAAGTACGCGCTCGAGGACGTGGCCGTGCCGAGACCCGGGCCGGGTGAGGCGTTGGTCAAGGTGGACGCCGTCGGCATCTGTGCCAGTGACCTGAAGTGTTACCACGGTGCGGCGAAATTCTGGGGCGACGCCAACCGGCCGGCTTGGGCGGAGACCGAGGTGATCCCCGGGCACGAGTTCGTCGGAACCGTCGTGCAACTCGACGAGGCCGCCGCCGGTCGGTGGGGCATCGCCGTCGGGGATCGGGTCACCAGCGAGCAGATCGTGCCGTGCTGGAAGTGCCGGTACTGCTTGGGTGGGGACTACCACATGTGCGCGCCGCATGACCTGTACGGCTTCAAGCGGCGTACTCCCGGGGCCATGGCCAGCTACATGCTCTACTCGGCCGATGCCTTGGTGCACAAGATCTCACCCGATCTGCCACCGGCCCACGCCGCCTTCGTGGAGCCGCTGTCCTGCGCTCTGCACGCGGTGGAGCGGGCCCGGCTGACCTTCGACGACACCGTGGTGATCGCCGGCTGCGGGCCGATCGGTCTCGGCATGGTGGCCGGTTCCCGGGCCAAGAGCCCGGCTCGGGTCATCGCCCTGGACGTCTCCCCGACCAAGTTGGCGTTGGCGCGCGACTGCGGGGCCGACCTGGCCATCAACATCGCGTCCGAGGACCCGATCCAGATCGTCATGGACCTCACCGACGGCTACGGCGCCGACGTGTATCTGGAGGGCACTGGTCATCCCTCCGCGGTACCGCAGGGTCTGAACATTCTGCGCAAGCTCGGTCGCTACGTCGAATACAGCGTTTTCGGCAGCGACGTCACCGTCGACTGGTCGATCATCAGCGACGACAAGGAGCTGGACGTGCTCGGCGCCCACCTCGGGCCGCATTGCTGGCCGGCGGCGGTGAAGATACTCGAGTCCGGTGTACTGCCGATGGACCGGATCGTCACCCACCAGCTTCCGCTCACCCAGTTCCAGGAGGGTTTGGATCTGGTGGCAGCGGGGGACAAGTCCGTCAAGGTCTCGCTCATCCCCGCCTGAGGCGGTCGGCGGATCGAGGAAGGGAGCACTATGACCTTTGTCTACAACGACCCGGCCACGTTCAAGGACGACGTGATCCGCGGGTTCGCCGCGGCCTACGGGCAGTACGTCCTGCGGGTCGAGGGAGCGTCGGGCTTCGTCCGGGCCGGCGGCCCGTTGGACGGCAAGGTCAGTCTGGTCATCGGCGGTGGCTCGGGCCACTATCCCTCCTACAGCGGGGTCGTCGGTACCGGATTCGCCGACGGAGCCGTGCTCGGCGACGTGTTCGCCTCGCCGTCGGCGGAGCAGGTGTACCGGATCTGCAAGGCGGCCAACGGCGGTGCCGGCATCGTGCTGGGCTTCGGCAACTACGCCGGTGACCGGCTCAACTTCCGGGTCGCGGCCGACCGGCTGGTCGCCGAGGGCATCGACACCCGGATCGTCTACGTCACCGACGACATCGCCTCCTCCGGCCCCGACGAGCCGGGTTTGCGCCGGGGCATCGCCGGCACCTTCACCGTGTACAAGATCGCCGGGGCCGCAGCCGAGGAAGGTGCGGACCTGACCGAGGTCGAGCGGATCATGCACGCGGCCAACGCTGCGACGTTCTCGTTCGGCGTCGCCTTCGACGGCTGCACCCTGCCGGGGGCCGAGGAGCCCCTGTTCACCGTGGCCCGCGGGCAGATGGACTTCGGGCTGGGCATCCACGGCGAGCCGGGGATCAGCTCCGCGCCCTGGATGACGGCCAAGGAGCTGGCCGGCCAGCTGGTGGAGAAGGTTGTGGCTGAGCGGCCGAAGGAGGCCGGCGGCCGCGCTGCGGTGGTGCTCAATGGCCTGGGCTCGACCAAGTACGAGGAGCTTTTCACGCTGTACGGCGACGTGGCCGTGCTGCTGGAGGCCGCTGGGGTCGAGTCTGTCGGACCCGAGGTCGGCGAGCTGGTGACCAGCCTGGACATGGCGGGCTGCTCGCTCTCGGTCACCTGGCTCGACGAGGACCTGGAGCGACTGTGGCTTGCCCCGGCCGAGACGCCGGCGTTCCGGCGCGGCCGGGCGGTGGTCAGTGAACGCTTCACGAAGCGTCGACCGGTGGACGACACGGTCGCCGACGAGGTGACCGTCGAAGCCTCAGAGGAATCGATCGCGGCGGCTGCGGTGGCCCGAAGGGCGGTGGCCGCGCTGTACGCCGTCGTCGAGGAGAGCAAGGAGCATCTGGGCCGGATCGATGCCATCGCCGGAGACGGGGACCACGGGATCGGCATGTCTCGTGGGTCGAAGGCCGCCAGCGAGGCCGCCGAGGCCACGGAGGGCGGAGTGCAGACCGTGCTGGCCGCGGCCGGGGCCGCGTTCGGCGACAAGGCCGGCGGAACCAGCGGCATCCTGTGGGGATTGCTGCTCAACGGGGTGGGTACAGAACTGGGAAACACCGACCCGGTGACCACGGAGCGGTTGGTCCAGGCAGTCGAGTCCTCGGCGAAGAACCTGCAGAGCTTCAGCAAGGCCGAGCTGGGGGACAAGACCATGCTGGACGCCCTCTTTCCGTTCGTGGACACGTTGAAGGCAGAGGTGGGAAACGGGGCAGAGTTGGCGCCGGCCTGGCGGGCGGCCGCCGAGGAGTGCGTGTCGGCAGCGGAGGCGACCGCCTCGTTGACGCCGAAGATCGGTCGGGCCCGACCGTTGGCCGAACGCAGCATCGGCACGCCGGACCCGGGGGCGGTGTCCATGGGGCTGATCGTCACGGCGGTGGGCGACGTGTTCGCCGAGGACGTACCCGCCGGCGGAAGTGCATCGTGAGCAAGAGGAGAGATCGAGATGGGTGACCGGATTCGACTGCTGGTCGGCAGCGACAGCGCCGGCTTCGACTACAAGGACGCGATCTTCGCGGACATGAAGTCCGACGACCGGGTGGAGAGCGTAGAGGATCTCGGCGTGTACGCCGGGGCCCTCAAGGACGGGACCTACCCGTCGGTCGCCATCGCCGCGGGCGAGAAGATCATGGCCGGGGAGGCCGACCGGGCGATCCTGCTCTGCGGTACGGGGATCGGGGTCGCCATCGCCGCCAACAAAGTGCCCGGCATCCGCGCCACGGTCGCCCACGACTCGTTCAGCGTCGAGCGTTCCATCTTGTCCAACGACTGCCAGATCCTCACCCTGGGACAGCGGGTGATCGGTTTGCAGCTGGCCCGGCGCCTGGCGCGGGAATGGCTGGACTACCACTTCGACCCGAGCAGCCACTCCCAGGCCAATGTCGACGAGATCTGCGCCTACGAGGACGACTCGCTCACTGGCTGAGGTGGCTGAGCGCTCGGCAGAACCATGTGCCCTCTCCACGGCAGTGTGGATGCCGTCCCGCGGGACAACCATGGCTGCCAGCCAGCGCAGAGAACCGGGGACAATACGACCATGGCTCGCGTGCGGATCCTGGTCGTGGACAACTACGACTCCTTCGTCTACAACCTGGTGCAGTACCTGGCCCAGATCGGCGCCGAGGTCGAGGTCTGGCGGAACGACGACGAGCGCTTCGCCGATCAAGGCTTCGCGGACGCCTTCGACGGGATCCTGCTGTCGCCGGGGCCGGGGATCCCGGAGCAGGCCGGCGTCTGTGTCGATGTGGTCAAGAACCAGGGGGGCCGGCTCCCGATCTTCGGGGTGTGCCTGGGCCTGCAGGCCATCGGGGTCGCGTACGGAGGGGTGGTCGGTCGGGCTCCCGAGCTGTTGCACGGCAAGACATCGTTGATCACGCACCAGGGCGACGGCGTGCTGGCCGGGTTGCCCTCGCCCTTCACCGCCACGCGCTACCACTCGCTCGCCATCGAGCCGGCGACTCTGCCGGCCGAGCTCGAGGTGACCGGCACCACGCCGAGCGGAGTGATCATGGCCGTCCGGCACCGCACGCTCCCCGTGGAGGCGGTCCAGTTCCATCCCGAGTCGGTGCTCACCGAGGGCGGTTACCAGATGCTGGCCAACTGGCTGGCGATCTGCGGGGACTCCGAGGCCCCCGGCCGTGCGGTCGGGCTGGCCCCTCTCCTCTCCACTGGCTGACCGGGGCGCATCCAACGGTTCCCACTGCACGGAATGATGCCCGGACCACGATCGAACGGCACGGATTCACAGCTTCTGCACAGGCCCTCCACCCTGGCGAGCCGTCGAAATCCGTGCTTATGGTTTACCGGTCAACTACGCAGCCCAAGCTGGCCGCCCCGGCTGGCGTGAGCGAAGGAGCAGCACTCAATGAAGAAGCGCTCGATCTTGCGGCTTTTGGTGGCCGTATTCGTGGGACTGGCCCTCGTGGTCCCCACCGCCGGGGTTGCCGACGCGCGGCCCAAACGTCTTCCCGACCGGATCGAGTTGCCGAACGGTTTCCAACCCGAGGGCATCACCATCGGCCCCGGACCGGTGGCGTACCTCGGTTCACGTGCCGACGGTGACATCCTCGCCGCCAACCTGAAGACCGGCGCAACCCGGGTGTTCAGCCAAGGTCCTGGACCTGGCTTCCCGGCGATCGGGCTCAAGTCCGACCAGCGGAGCCTGCTCTACGTCGCCGGCGGCACCGCGGGAACCGGTCGGGTCGTGAGTATCCGCACCGGCGAGACGCTGCGGACCTATCAGTTCGCCACAGGCACACCCACGGCCCCGACGTTCGTGAACGACGTAATCTTGTCCAAGAATTTCGCTTGGTTCACCGACTCGCAGCGGGCACAGCTGTACCGGGTGCCCCGCGCTCGCAATGGTCGTCTTGCTCCGCAGTCGGCAGTCAAGATCATCCCCCTGACCGGCGGATGGACTGCCGGGTTCGCCAACGGGATCGCGTTCACCCCGGACCGCAGCGCGCTGCTGGTCGTCCAGTCCGACACCGGCTTGTTGTTCCGGGTGAATCCTCGGACCGGCCGTGCCAGGCAGGTCGACCTCGGCGGCACCCTGCTGACCAACGGCGACGGCTTGCTGGTCAAGGGCCGGATCCTGTACGTGGTGCAGAACCGCCTTAATCAGGTTGCGGTGATCAAGCTGAGAGAGTCCGGTCGGAGCGGGCGGCTCGTGGACGTACTTACCGCACCACCGTGCTCCACCCCACCGCAGCCGTCTAACGCTTGCTTCGATGTGCCGACGACGGTCGCGGCGTACAAGGGCGGCCTCTATCTTCCGAATGCGCGCTTCGGGAACCCCAGTCCGACCACTGCCGCCTACTGGATCACCCGTATCGACAAGTACCGGAGCTAGACCACCCGTCGATAGGCTCAGGGGCTAGCGCACGCCCTGGGGCCGGAACTGGATGCTGATCCGAGGGCCGACCGGCTTGTTGGTCTTGGGGACGGCGTGCTCCCAGGTCCGCTGGCAGGATCCGCCCATGACGATCAGGTCGCCGTGGTCGAGACGGTGCTTGATGATCGCGCCGCCGCCGCGCGGACGGAGCAGGAAGTAGCGCGGCGAACCGAGCGACACGATGGCCACCATCGTGTCCTCGGTCCGTCCGCGGCCGATGGTGTCTCCGTGCCAGGCGACCGAGTCCCGACCGCCGCGGTACAGACACATTCCCGCCGTAAGGAACGGTTCGCCGAGCTCGTCGGCGTAGTGGCCCGACAGGTCCTCCCTGACCCGGGTCAGGAGGGGATCAGGCAACGCATCCTCGGATCCGTAGAAGCACAACAGGCGGGGGACATCCACCACCCGCTCGTACATCTGGCGGCGCTCGGCCTGCCACGGCACCTCGGTGAGCAATCGGTCGAACAACTGGTCGGCTCCGGCCAGCCAGCCCGGCAGCAGGTCCACCCATGCTCCGCGCGGCAAGTTCTGACGCACCACGTGAACCCGCGAGTGGACTCGGTCCCGAGGCGGCGTCGAGCCCGAACAGGGAGTGCTGGAGCAGTGCCGACGTCATGCCCGCTAACGTAGCACGATTCGCATTTTTGTTCTATTAGCCGTCGTCGTCGCCTTCGCCGTTTCCGCTGCCTTCGTTCTCGTTCTCGTCGTCCCCGCCGCCGGTGCCCTGACCACCGCCACCGCCCGGGCTGGGGCTCGGGCTGGGACTCGCACTCGGGGAGTCGGTGTCCGACGGCGACGGACTGTCCGGTGGCGGGGTGACCGGCGGGGTGGTGGGTGGCGGAGTCGGCTTGGCCTTGGCCACGACGATGGTGATCGAGTCGCCCCGATCCAATTTGGTGCCGGCCGTCGGCTTCTGCCTGATGACGATGCCGGCCGGCTGGTCACTGACCACGGTGTCGGTGTCGGTGTTGAAGCCCATCGCCTCGGCGTCGTCCTCGGCCTGTCCTTGCGTCCGGTTGACGAGGTTGGGCACCGGTGACTTCCCGGTGGCGTAGGTGACGGTGATCTTGTCGTCCAGCGCCACCGTCGAGCCCTGATCCGGGGTGACCGTGAGGACCTCGTCCTTCTCGGATTCGATCGGTTCGGAGGTGGCCGCATCGTAGGAGACATTCGTGAAGCCGGCCTCGTCCAGCCGGTCCTTCACGGCGGACCGCTTGCGGCCGATCAGGTTGTCCGGGATCGTGCCGGTCTTGGGGCCCTTGTTGACGGTGATGGTGACGGTGCTGTTGCCCGCCACCTCTGCCCCGGGCACCGGGTTCTGTTTCGTGACCTGGTCCTTGGTGTCCTCCGACCCGTTCTCGGCGACGACCCTGGCCACCAGCCCGACGTCGGTCAGCCGGTCCTTGGCCTGCGTCTCGTTGTAGGTCACGACGTTGGGTACCGCGATCAGCGCCGGCGCGGGCGGCGTGGTCGGCTGGAGCACCCGATAGAGCGCGTAGCCGCCGCCGGCGAGCAACGCCACGATGAGCACGCCGATCAGGACGGCGAGCCCGACGCGGCGCTTCGGCTCCTCCTCCGCCAGGGGTTCCGGCTCGGGCACGGGAGCCGGCACCGGCGCCACCACGCGGGTCGCGACATTCTCCTCGGCCACCGCGGGCACCATGGCCGTCGACTGTTCCCCGGCCAGTACCCGGGAGATGTCGGCCTTCATCTCCCGCGCCGACTGGTACCGGTCGTCGGGATCCTTGGCCAGCGCCTTCAGGGTGATCGCGTCGACCTCCGGCGTGATCATCGAGTCCAGCTGACTGGGCGGGACCGGGGCCTCCCGTACGTGTTGATAGGCCACGCTCACCGGCGACTCGCCGACGAACGGCGGTCGACCGACCAGCAGCTCGTACAGCAGGCAGCCGGCCGAATAGACATCGGAGCGGGCATCGACGGTCTCGCCGCGGGCCTGCTCGGGGGAGAGATACTGCGCCGTGCCGATCACCGCGGCCGTCTGGGTCATCGTGGCCGACGTGTCGGCGACCGCCCGGGCGATGCCGAAGTCCATCACCTTCACCGACCCGTTGCCGGTCAGCATGACATTCGCAGGCTTGATGTCGCGGTGCACGATGCCGGCCTTGTGGCTGTAGCTCAACGCGTCCAGCACGCCCTGGGTGAGCTCCAACGCACGCTCGGGCAGGATCTTGCGGCCGTCGCGCAGCACCTCCCGCAGGGTCTGGCCCTCGACCAGCTCCATCACGATGTACGGGATGGATATCCCGGTGACCGGATCGGTCTCCTCGCCGGTGTCGTAGACCGCGACGATGGTCGGATGGTTCAGGCCGGCGGCGGACTGGGCCTCCCGGCGGAACCGGGCCTGGAACGTGGGATCGGTGGCGAGATCGGTGCGCAGCTGCTTGACGGCCACCTGCCGGCCCAGCCGCGTGTCCACCGCCCGGCGGACCTCGGCCATGCCGCCTCGCCCGAGGATGTCCCCGAGTTCGTAGCGGCCTCCGACCACGTTCTGGTCGCTCGTCATTGGCTGGTTTCCCTTCGCTGCCCCGGGCCATTCTCGGCCATCGGGTACTCGGTTGCGAATCCGAGTAGAGCCTGCGGGCGCGCCGTGGTCATCCTCCGGGCCCCTCTGAGTCACTGCCCCCAGCACTCTCCGCATCAGATCGCCGCTTCCATCACGGCTCGGGCGATGGGCGCCGCCAGCCGTCCGCCGGCGATGTCCTCGCGCGGAATGTCGGCATCCTCCACGATCACCGCCACCGCCACTTTCGGCTCGTTGTCCACCGAGGCGAACGAGGTGAACCAGGCGAAAGGTTTCCGCTTGGGGTCCGATTGGGCGGTACCGGTCTTGCCGCCCACCTCGACGCCGGAGATCTGGGCGTTCTGGCCGGTGCCGTTCTGCACCACGTCGACCATCATCTGCTGCAGCTGCTTGGCGTTGCCCGGGCTCAGCGCCTGGCCGACCTGCTTGGGCTGGGTCGTCTGGAGGGGCGACAGGTCGGGGCTCTGCACCCGGCTGACCACGTACGGCTCCATCACCACGCCGTCGTTGGCGATGCCGGCGCTGACCATGGCGATCTGCAGCGGGCTCGCCGCCACGTCGAACTGGCCGATCGAGCTCAACGCCAGCTGAGCCGGATCCAGGTTGTCGGGGAACTGGCTGGCGACCCCGTTCAGGTCCGCCAGGTGCCGAGCGTTGAAGCCGAACTTCTGCGCCTGGGCCCGCAGCTTGTCCTGCCCGAGCTTGAGCCCCAGGTTGGCGAAGGCGGTGTTGCAGGAGACCCGGAGGGCCTGGGTGATGGTGACGGTCGTGCCCCCGCAGCTGCCCTGGTTGGGCAGGAAGACGGTGCTGCCGGGGAGCTTCAGCCGATTCGGCGACGCCACCTTGCTCTTGGCGTTCATGCCCGTCCTCCAGCGCGGCGGCCGCGGTGACCAGCTTGAACACCGATCCGGGCGGATAGATCTCCCGGGCGGCCCGGTTCGACAGGGGCCGTTGCGGGTCGTTGACCAGGCGGTTGTACGCCTTGTTCGCCCCCTCGATGTCGTGGCTGGCGACCACGTTCGGGTCGTACGTCGGACTGGTCACCATGGCCAGCACCGCACCCGTGGTCGGATCCAGGGCCACCACCGCACCCTTGCGCCGACCGAGGGCCTCGGTCGCGGCCCGCTGGACCCGAGGCACGATCGTGGTCTGCACGGTGGCGCCCTCGGGGGGCCGATTGATGATCAGGTCGATCAGCCGGCGGACGAAGAGGGAATCGTCGGTGCCGGCGAGCTGGCTGTTGTAGGTGCTCTCCAGTGCCGGTCCGGCCGTGGTCGTAGGAATAGAAGCCGGTCACCGCGGCGTAGAGGTCGTCCTCGGGGTAGCGACGCTGGAACTCGAACCGGTCCTCCGAGGCTTCGGTGACGGCCATCGGTTCCTGCCCGGCCGCCAGGATCGCTCCCCGGTCCTGAGCGAACTCTGCGTCGCGGGTACGCCGGTTCAGCCCGTTGGCGTCCAGCGAGGCCTGCTGGAACAAGACCACGTACGTCCCGTTGGCGAACAGCAGCGCGAACATCAGCATGGCGACGAAGGCCACCCGCCGGATCGGCCGGTTCATGGGGTAGCTCGCATGAGCTGGGTGGTTTCGGCGTCGGAGTCGATCTCGACGGCGGTGGCCACGGGCCTGCGGGCGTGGTGGGAGATCACCATCAACAGGGCCACCACGACCCAGTTGCAGACCAGCGACGAGCCGCCCTGCGACATGAACGGGGTGGTCAGGCCGGTCAGCGGCAGCAGTCGGGTGACGCCGCCCATGATGGTGAAGACCTGCAGGGCGAAGGCGAACGACAGGCCGGCCGCGAGCAACTTCCCGAACGACTCCCGCGACTGCAGCGCGGCCCGCAGCCCCCGGGCCACGATCAGGCCGTAGATCAAGATCACGGCGAACAGTCCGGTCATGCCGAGCTCCTCCCCGATCGCGGCGGCGATGAAGTCGCTGCGGGCCAGCGGGGTCAACCCCGGCCGGCCGAGACCGAGGCCGGTCCCGAGCAGGCCGCCCCAGGCGAGGCCGAACTGGGCGACGATCACCTGGTAGTAACGATCGAAGTCGGAGAAGGGATCCAGCCAGGCCCAGACCCTGATCTTCACGTGATCGAACATCACGAACGCGAACCACGCGCCGGCGGCGAACAGCAGGGTCCCGAGGATGGCCCAGCCGGCCCGCTCCGTGGAGACGTACAGCATCATCACGAACATGCCGAAGAACAGCAGCGACGTACCCAGGTCCCGCTGATAGATCAACACCAGCAGGCTGACCACCCAGACCACGAGGATCGGCCCGAGGTCGCGGGCCCGGGGCAGATCCACGCCGAGCACGCGGATGCCGGCCAGCGCCAGCACATCGCGCTTCTCGACCAGATACGAGGCGAACGCGATGGCCAGCAGGACCTTGGCCGCCTCCGCCGGTTGGAAGCTGTACGGGCCGACCTGGATCCAGATCTGCGCCCCGAACTTGTCGGTGCCGAGTCCGGGGACCACCGGCAACAGCAGCAGGATCAGACCGATCAGGCCGAACGTGTAGGTGTAGCCGTGCAGCGGACGGTGATCCCGCAGCAGGACGGCGATCAGGACGAACAGGATCACCCCGATCGCGGTCCAGATCAGCTGCTGTCGGGCACCCAGGGTCGGTGGCGTGTTGATCAGGTCGATCCGGTGGATCATCGCCAGCCCGAGACCGTTCAACACCACTACGCAGGGCAACAGCACCGGATCGGCGTACGGGAGGCGCCAGCGGACAGCCAGATGGGCGACGCAGAGCTCCGACCGCCACCCCGGCCGCCACGAACGGGAACAGCGGCGACAGGGTGCCGGTCGCGTTGAAGTCCACCTGGGCGTACGCGCCGAGGGTGACGACCACGGCGAAGATCAGCAGCACCAGTTCGGCCCCCCGACGCTTGCGGGGGACGACCGTGACCGGGGAATTCTCGCTCATGATCAGCAGCTCGGCCGGGTGGGGGAGGGGCTGGGCGATGCCGCGGAGGACGAACCGGCGGAGGACGAACCGGTGGAGGGCAAACCGGCGGAGGCCGAAGCGGGCGGTGGCGTCGGCCGGGTGCTGGTCGACGCGGGTGGGGTCGAGGGGACGGTCGGGCCGTTCCCGGTGGGCGCTGGCGTCGGAGGCTTGGGCCGCAGAGTGGAAGTGGGCGTGGGCGCGACGCTGGGCCGGGGGGCGGGGGTGGGTCTCGGGCTGGGTTGGGCGCAGCGCCGGGCGGTCTCGGTCAACTCAGCGACCGTCTGCCGGGCCGCTTCCAGACTGTTCACCTCGATGCCGGTAGTGATCATGTTCTGGTAGTAGGCGGGCAGGCTGCTCAGCAGCAGCGGCTGGACCTCGTAGACCGAGGACAGATTGACGCCCGGCAGACGCAGCGGGCAGCCCCTGGTAGATCGCTACTCGTTCTTGGGCGGCGCCGACGAAGTATTGGCTGCGGGTCCAGGCGTATCCGGCACCGAGTCCGGCACCGACGATCAGCACCAGGGCCAAGACGCCGACCAGGGCCCGGGGCACCCGGCGCTTGCGGGGCGGCTGGGGGTTGTAGCGGGCCTCGTCCTCGGTGTCGCCGGTCGCCGCCGGCGGGATCGCGGCCGGACGGTTGCGGATGAGCGTGTCCTCGTTCGCATCCGGTGCGCTCCGGGCCCGGGCACCCGCCGGTGGAATCGTCCGCTCCGCCGCGGCGCCCAGCACGGCAGTTGTCCCGCCCCCGTCGCCCTCGACGACGTCGGCCACGATGGCGGTGATGTTGTCGATGCCGCCTTCGGCGAGCGCGTCGTCGACCAACTGGACCATGGCCTGCTCCAGGTCGGGGACCCGGAGGGCGTCGAAGATTCCGTCGTCCTCGACCAGCCCGCAGACGCCGTCGCTGCAGAACAGCAGTCGGTCGCCGGCCTGCAGCGGCACCGTGGTCAGGTCAGGCTCGTTCGCCGGCTGGCCGTTGAGCACCTTGAGCAGCAGGGACCGGTGCGGGTGCACGGTCGCCTCGGCCTCACTGATCTTGCCGTCGTCGACCAGCGACTGCACCCAGCTGTGGTCGTGGGTCAGCCGCTCCAGCCGGCCGTCTCGCAGCAGGTAGGCCCGGCTGTCACCGATGTGGGCCAGGCTCAGCCGCTCACCGTCGAACAGCGCTCCGGTGACCGTCGTGCCCATCCCCTCCAGGGTGTAGTCGTCGGCGATCAGCTCGGCGATCCGGTCGTTGGCCCGGCGAAGGGCAGCGGACAACCGCTCGAGCAGCGGATTGGAGCTTCCGTTCCCTGAGCCTGTCGAAGGGCCTGAGCCGGTCGAAGGGGCTGAGCCGGTGAATGGGCCGGAATCGGTCGAAGAATCTGAATCGAGGCCCTTGATGGTGTCGATGGCCACCGCCGAGGCCAGATCGCCGGCGGCGGCACCACCCATCCCGTCGGCCACGACCAGCAACTGCGGGCTGGCGTAACCGGAGTCCTGATTGTTCTTGCGGACCAGCCCGACTTCGGAATGGCTGACGAACCGGAGCTGCAAGCTCATCGGCTCAGGTCTCCAGCTTCATCACGGTCTTGCCGATCCGGAGGGTGTCCTGCATCGACAGCGACGTCGGTGCGGTGATCCGCTGCCCGTTGACGTAGGTCCCGTTGGTGGAGCCGAGGTCCTCGACGTACGGGCCCTGTTCGGCGGCCACGACCCGAGCGTGCCGGGTGGAGACGTAGTCGTCATCCAAGATCAGCTGGCAGTCGGATCCGCGGCCGATCATGATCACGCCGGCGGCGAGATCCGCGGACTGTCCGGCCTGAGGGCCCTGCGCGATCGTCAGCCGGTGCGGCTGGCCCCGCGGTCGCCGACTCTTCTTCGGCGGTGGGGGCGGCTCTTCGAGCGGCTGCGGTTCGGCAGAGTCGGGCGTGGGGACCGTACGGCCGAACAGGTCGCTCCGGATGACCGAGACCGTGGAGAGGATGAACAGCCACAGCAGGGCCAAATAGAGCACCTTGATGACGGTGACGGCGATCTCGGACATGGCCGCTCAGCGTCCGGCGGGCGTGTGCACCAGCATCCGGGTCGAGCCGATCTCGATCCGGGTGCCCTCGGCGAGCGTGGCCCGCGGCACCCGATGACCGTTCACGAGGATCCCGTTGGTGGAGCCCAGGTCCACGATCTCGGCCTGCACGTCGTCGCCCTCGGAGCGGACCTTGATCTCCGCGTGCAGTCGGGAGATGCCGGGATCGTTGATCCGCAGGTCGGCGTCGGTGCCCCGTCCGATGAGGAATCCCGGCGGCTGGAGCGCGTGCCGGAGACCGTTGACCTCGAGGACCAGGGTGACCCGGCCGTTGGCGACCTGGTCCTGCTGTGCCTGCTCGGCCAGGCCGGCGACCGCCTCGGAGTCCACGGTGAGCCGACCGGTGGGCAGTTCGGCGTTCCGCTCGAAGTGGATCCGGATCGGCCCGTTGAACACGTACCCCATGTCCCGGGCGTGGGTTTTGAGTTCGCCGGCCAGTTCGGTGACCAGGGTCTTGCTGTACGGGGTGAGCTTGTCGTAGTCGTGCTCGGACAGACCGACCACGAACTCGTTCGGGACGAGCCGCTTGTCGCGGGACATGAGTTTGGCCTCGGTGTCCAGCTCGCGCTGCAGCCGGGCGGCGATCTCGACCGGTTGCACGTCGCCCTTGAAGGCGCGCGCGAAGACGCCGTTCACCGCGCCTTCGACCTTCCGCTCGAAACGCCCGAAAATACTCAAGTCCCACCTCCTCCGCCCAGTCAGAGTAGATCGTATCCGCCCATCCGAGCCGGAACGCCGCTTCCGCGGCTACGTGCTAGCCTTTCTCGGCTGGTCCGCCTCGTCCCCTGGGTTGTAGGTGGGCCGGATGCGCGAGTGGCGGAACGGCAGACGCGCTGGCTTCAGGTGCCAGTGTCCGCAAGGACGTGGGGGTTCAAATCCCCCCTCGCGCACC
>CAWAAK010000039.1:0-315663 GCA_963780005.1 uncultured Actinomycetota bacterium
CTTATGAACCCGGTTCTGACTTAGGGGTTGTGGATCCGCGGCAGGTTCAGCTGGCCCGCTGTGGCACCGCTGTGGCACGGCTGTGGCACCGACTCAATTCGGAGGCCTTGGCATGGCGTGGATTTTGGTTGCGCCGGGAGCGACTCTTGTCACCTCGCGCCTGATCACGCTGGGACATCGCCACGGTGGCCGCTTGCAGTGAGCTTCGTTTCGCTGCGGCCGCGCCTCGATAGGATCCCCGACACCCGTGCTCACCCCGCGCCCCGAGGCGGCGACCAGAGAAATTACGAGGATTGGTCGCGCCACGCCTTGGAGCCTGCCGACGCGGCAACTTTCAACTGGTGCACTCGCCGGCGGGCCATCTCAGATGGTGACTCATCGAGCTGATCCATCCATTTCTTCGCCGCTTGAGCCAACGCAGTGGCGGCCACAGCAGCCCCGCTCAGCCACACGATGCCACCGACCCACAGCAAAGCCACCCCTGTGCCCAATACGGGCAGGTTCAATTGAAGCGGAGGTCGCTCGGTGGAATTGCTCATCATCACTCCGATCTGCGAAGTCGTCCTGGCCCCGGCTGGGCTGCGTCCACCATGCTGCCATCGCCCAGCCGTCTGGTCACCACCCCACGGCATGCAGGTTTCCGACGAGCCGGGTGCTCCGTCCCCAACCAGCCACCGGCGCCCCCGGGGGTTATCCCGCAGCGAAGGTTGGGTCGGCTGATCACGCTCACCGACGACGGGAGCCGTCGACGCGCGGAACAACCGGATATCCGTTTTGGGTCAGGAAGTGGCGAGGCTGCGGACACCGTCGCCGGTCAGCAGGGGGGTTGCCGCCTCGGTGCGGCCGGTCAGGAGGAGCAGGATCGCGGAGATCGGGCCGGCAATCTCAGGGCCGGTGCCGATGGTCCAGTCCGCGTCGGTTGCCGTAAGCGTGAACGAGCCCAGCCGGCGCTTGGCCCCGAACCAGAACGGCCAGCGGAGCTCCCAGATCCGGGTAGCGGCGGCGGCGCCGGCGTCGGGCGGGGTGGGGAAGTCGATTCTCAGCGGAATCGCGATGTCCTGAGCGTGCACCAGGATGTCCCACATCACGTTGGCGGGATTGGCGGGCCAGGGGACAGAGCGCGACTCGGCGGTGGTCCGAAAGTCCTGCACGAGCTGGGTCGGCGTGCGCGCCGCACGGCGCCGGCTGGCCACGGTGTTCCATCGGGCATAGTTGCCGCGGGCCTTCGCGAAGTCGACCAGCAGGCTGCCGGGTGGGGGCGGTATGGGGATCAGGGTCACGTGGGCGGCGACGTCGCGCACCCGCCAGCCGGCACACAACGACGGCTGCTCCCAATCCGCCTCGGACAGCTCGGCGAGCATGTCCGCAATGGCCAGCCGCTGCTCGACTACCACCTGCCAACTCTCTTCGGTGCCGATGCTCGCTCCGGTGCCCATGATGCTCCTCTGGAGTCGACCGTGTGACCAATAGTAGACAGATAATCTGTCTAATTTCAAGAGGTGCGGTCCTTCAGAAAGGGGTCGGTGATCTCGCGCAACATTGTCAGCGTCTCGCGCAGCTGCGCCATCCGCTCGGGCCCGATGTGCGCCAGCCATTGGGCCTCGACTTGGGCGAGGGCTGGGAGAACCTTCTCCCTCGCCGCGTGGCCTCGGGCGGCGATCTTGACCAGCCTGGCGCGGCCGTCGGTCGGGTCCGGGACTCGTTCGACATAGCCCGCGCGTTCCAGTTGCTCGACCAGGAAGCCGGCAGTCTGCTTGGTGACCTGTGCGGCGGCGGCGAGCCGGGTGATCCGTGACCCGGCCGGGTCGATCCGGGCGGCAATGCGTGCTTGCGCGACCGTCATGTCGGTGTAGCCGGCGCGAGCCAGCCCGTCCATGGTCGCGGCCTCCATTGCCCGGGTAGGGATGAACAGCAGGACGCCGAGGGGCAGCTCCTCGCTGTGCGCCGCGTCTGCAGCCAACGTTGACGCACCCATGTGCACCGATCCCTTGTCCACCGCCGGAGCCCCGATAGTAGTCAGATAATCTTACTACCGTGCGGATGTTGACTTACGCACACATCATCGACGTCCCCAGGGAACCCGCAGCTATCCGAGGCGAAGTAGCGCTGTCTCGAGAGCGACCTCGATCCGGGAAGTCATGCCGGGCACATCGACGGGACGGCGCCCAGCGACCTGACTACGGATCCACTTCGGCCCGCTATCGTCATAGTGCAGCAGGGCATACAGGTCCCACCACGGATCGAGAGTCACCCCGGCGATCGACTCATAGAGCGAGCGAAGCTGCTCCGACCACTCGGGCGAGTAGAGCGCCGCCAAGTATCGCCGACAGTGCCCGATGTCAATCGCGCGCGGCCCCCGATGGATGGAGTTCCAGTCGGTGAGTCCAGTAATCCTCCCGCGCGACCACAGCATGTTGACGGGCAGGAGATCGCAGTGCAGAAAAACGGCAGTGTCCTTTGGCGGCGGCGCCGTCATGACACCAAACGCCGCCTGCCACACAGCCGGCTTCTGTGAGTCGACCGGCACCTGAAGCCCGTCTAGAGGAGCGATCCAAGAATCCGTCCAAGGTCTGAACATCTTCGCGGGGAGATCGAGGGAATGCAGCAATACAGCAATCTCCGCGATCCTCGTCATCCACGACCGAGGTTCCGCCGGATTGAGGTGAACATGCCCCTGCAACCGTGTCATCAGCAACGACGGCGCGCCCCCCGTCGAAGCACCAGCAACATCAGTAGCCAGGATGCTCGGAACCGGGAGCCCGCTTCCCGCCACCACACCGAGGTTGGCGATCTCCTTCTCCAAGCTCCCCTGCAGGCCGAGCCCGCCCGGGTACTGCCGCAGTACGACGAACGTTCGCATTCCACGTCGTTCGACAGTCAGCCGATTCACGGCGGAGCAAACGCCACCGGTCAATCGGCGATAGCCAACGATGCGACTGCCGCGACCCATCGATGCCGCAGCCCAGGCGAGAGTCTCCACGGAGGGCCGACGCTGCGTGAACCCGCCATCCCTCCAGTCGCCGTCGGTCATGAGCGCGAGCCTATTCGTCAAGGGCCGGCGGCGAGGGGGGTCTTCTAACCCGCCAGAGGCAGTGACCCGGCTGCTGGATGGCCGTCACCATCTGCAACGTTCGCGATGGAGCAGGCGGGTGGGGTGGACTACCTGATTCCCTCGTGGTCGTGGCCTGTGTTTGGCCGTCAGCGGTGTCGATTCGTTCGACGTGATCACCGACGCGTACCGGATCAAGGTTCGCCCACTCCGATCTGCGACCCGGTGGCGGCAGGGATAGCAAACCCGAGATCTCGAATCGCCACAAGCCGTCGGCTGTGCGAGAACGACGGTCGCCGAAACCGGACCGTCCTACTGCATTTCGAGGGGGGTTAGCCGGCTCCGGGTTCGGTCGCGGCCGGGAAGTCGTAGTCCATCGCTACAGCACCCGAGGCGAAGGGCCGAGCGGCCCGGAGGGCGAGCACCATTGACAGCAGCCACAGTGGACAGCGACCGCGCCGACTAGCATCTACTGACGCAAGGGAACCGCCGTCGAACATCGCTCGCCCGCATCCGATCAGCAGCGGCTGAATGACAAGAGCCACGGACCCAGCGGCGACCGAGAAGGGCACGACATGCGCGAATATCCCTCCAGGTGATGTCGTCGGTGCTGCTGTGGCCCGGGATGCGAACGGAATACGCGGTGCTACCGGTTTCCGACCGGGTGACGGTGACGGGAGAGCGGCAGATCGGCGTGGCCTTCAGTGGCCACCGAGGGCTGGTACGAGCAGTGGACGGGCGCGCTACTCGGGCCGATGCTCCGCCCGGCGTGGTGTACGTGACCGGTCCGAACCGAATGCGGTGGCTGGAGGTAAGGGAGCCGATCGAGGCATTGGAGATCTATCCCGACCAGACTGTTCTGGAGCAGGCGTTGTCCGAACGGCCCATCGGCGGGCCCGTGGAGACGCGGCCGGCGTACGCAGTGAAAGACGGAACGATGTTCGCCGTCGCGACACTGCTGCGCAGCGTCCATTTAGGGCAGAGAACCGTCACCGACATCGAAGCCAGCACGCGGGCCCACCGGGTGGCCCACCACCTTGCCGATCGCTACGTCCTCGGCCGCAGTCTCCCTCGACCCGCCGGTACGCTCAGCTGGCGGCAGGTCGACACCGTCGACGATTTTGTCGAGGCACACCTCGGTGCGAGGCTCTCGCTTGACGCGTTGGCGGCGTCGGTGTCGCTCAGCCCGTTCCACTTCGCGCGTGCGTTCCGGGCGACGACCGGGCTGGCCCCGCACGCCTACGCGACGGCCCGTCGGCTCACCCGCGCCAAGGATCAGTTGTTGCGCGTCGAGACGACGGTTGCGGACGCGGCGGGGGCCGTTGGATTCACCAACGTCGGGCACTTCCGGCGTCTGTTCTACCGGCAGTTCGGGATCAATCCGGGGCACCTGCCGAGCCGTCGCAGCCACCGAACTGCGCAAGATCGGACCCCCGACCAGCAGCCGGAGCTTGGAATACTGACGTGGTGACATTCGTTCGCAGATATCAGTTCTTCACCCCGTCCGGCCCGCTCGCCGCCCACCTTCACCGCGACGTGGACAACCTGGTCACGCCTCAACCGACCGTGGTAGTCACCGGGTCCTGGTTGACGGTGAAGGAGCAGATGGCCGACCGCTATGCCGCCGAGCTCGCCGCTCGCGGCTACACGGCGGTCACCTTCGACTTCTCCGGTTTCGGCGAGAGCCTGGGCACCCCGACGCAGGCCGAACTCCCGACCCGCAAGATCGCCGAGGTCACCGCCGTGGCCCAGGCGCTGGCCGGACTTTCGTTCGTGCAGGGCGGCAGCGTCGGGCACCTGGCGGTGTGCGCCAGCGCCCAGTACACCCTCGCTGCCCTCCGCGGCGGGGCGCCGATCGCCGCGTTCGCCAGCGTCGCCGGCTGGTTTCACGACACGGCGACGGTGGCCCCGTTCTACGGCGGGGATGACGGTGTCCGGCTGCGTCTCGACCGGGCCGAGCAGGCGCTCGACGCCTTCCGGACCACTGGCGAGGTCCGCACCGTGCCGGCCTACCAACAAGACGACGACCGAGCCGGCATGTTCCTCCCGCTCGACTACTACGCCGCACCCGACCGCGGCGCCATCAAAGCCTGGAAGAACGAGATGGCCGAACTCAGCTGGCTGTACTGGCTGACCTTCGACGGGCTGCTCGGCGCCGAATCAGTGTCCACCCCGGCCGTGTTCGTGCACAGCGACGACTGCGTACTGCCGGACAACGTCCGCACGCTCGCCGCCCAGATGCCGAACTCGCACCTCGTCTGGGGTGCTGGTACCCAGATCGACTTCTACGACCAGCAACCGCAAGTGCGCTTCGCCGCCGACGCCGCCGTAGAGCACTTCCAAGCGCACCTGCCGCACCCAACCCGGGGGTGATAGCGATCAGGCCAGGATCGCGGCGTGCGGCTACCGAACCTCATCCGCGCTCTGCAGGACGGCGGGCGCGACGAAGAGTCTCGTGTTGATCCATGCCAACCCCACATCCAATGGCCGGCGCAGGATCGACCAGCCTCTGAAACAAGGCGCATGGCGTGGCAGCGGGCCATGCCGTCCGCGGAGCGACAGGTACCAGCCGACTGGACGACCGGCTGCTGGTGGAAGGGCCGCGCTGGAGCGCACCGACAGTCGCCAAGGGTGGCGGGACTCGTCCTGAAACCGTCGGCCATTCAGCCCAACGCACCACGTCCGGGCCGTGGTGACACTGGCCGCGATTGCCCCCTACGGTGACGCCGGACTGGACTGGTTCACCGGGATGGTTCCCTCTAGCGTGACCGCGCTCAGGACGGCGTCGGCGGGCCGCAAGGCACGGGTCGCGCTTGCGGCGTCAAATTTCACCTACGGCGCCGAGTTCACCGCGACCGACCTGGACCTGTTCGAGGGAGATTGCGTTCAGCAAAGGTCGTGTGCTCGGATGAGCCGTCCTGACGGCGGGGTCAGGCGGCGGTGGCGAGGGGGGTTTGGGCGGCGCGCCAGACGGCGGTGGCCCAGGGGGTGTCGCCGAGCAGGAGGGTGCCTTGGTTGGTGGTGATGGCGATCCAGCCTTGGGGTGTTCGCCACAGGTAGGTGCCGGGGTCGGGTTGTCGGACCGACCACTCGCCGACGGTTCGGGTGCGGTGTTCGCTGCGGGCCAGGGGACCGAGCTTCCCAGGTGCGGTTTGGCCGGGTGGTCCTCCGCGCCGGTAGGGCAAGGTGTGGTCCAGGTCGGTCCGGTTGCTCCCATCGCTTACCCCGGTCAGGGTGGGGGAGTAGGGGAAGACGCTGCCGGGCGTGCGGATGGCGATGGCGCGGCGGAGGGTGATCGGGATCTCGTAGCTGTCGACGGCAGCGACCGAGGCTGGGTCGAGGACGGGTCGGACGGTGATGTCGCCGCCGGTGTCGCCGAGGAAGCGGCGGAGTTGGTCGACGGTGATCGGCCCGTGGTCGGTGCGGACCACACCGCGGCCGGTGGCGGCGGCCTCGTCGCTCAGGTGCAGATGGATGACCACGCGGGGCCGGGCTTTCGCCAGCAACCTGTCCAGGGTGGCCGGATCCAGTTTGGAGAAGCCGGCCAGGGCGGCCGGCAGGTTGATGCCACCGCTGTTCGCCCACCGCCGATCTGTGCGCCCTGAGCTTGTCGAAGGGTCCGTTGCGGAGTCAGGCTCTTGCCCTTCGACAGGCTCAGGGCACGTTCCAGGTTCTTGGTCCAGCTGCCGCCGAAGCCAGACGAGGTCCGCCTGATCGACCGGGTCCTCGAACTCCTCGACGGATTCCTCAGCGGGAGAGTCGAGACACCCGTCGCGCAGATCGTCGGCGGGATCGTCGGGGGTGGTTTGGTGGTAGTGACCGTGCTGCTCGGTGCCCCAACCGGCCGGGGCGGGTTCGGTCGCCCACGGGTCGCCCGGGTAACTGGGGTCGGTCGGGTCGCCCGGGCCGTCGGCGGCGGCTTGGCGTTCCTCCGGATGTTGCTGGGTGTCGGGGTCGTGGCGGTGGCGGAGCAGCAGATCGAGGGCCCGGTCCGGGTAGCCGGCGATACCGATGGCCTTGGCCCGGCGGACGCCGACCGGGTCATCGTCGCCGTCGTCGGTCAACGCGTCGGCGAGCCGGTTCACCAGGGCCAGGAAGACGGTGATGTCGCCGGCGTCGGCGCGGGCGATCAACGTCCGGTGCCCGTCGCTGGACTCGGTGGCCCACACGTCCCGGTGGGTGGCGGCTTCACGGGCCCGGGCCTGGTAGCTGGCTTCGTCGACATGCAGCAACGTGGCGTCCAGCATCTTCTCGAACCGTCGCCACGCCACCATTTCCAGATGACCGACCAGCAGCCGGTCGACCTCACCGGCGCACACCGGGTTCAAATACGCGGTGGCTTGGGCGAGCTGCCGGGCCTTCCACGCATGCACCTGCCCGGCGGTCACCCGGGCCCAAGTCCGGGGCAGCCGGTGCCGCAGGTTCACCGCGTCCCCGATCAGCCTCCGTGCGCCGCCGATCGAGGTTTGGAACACCACCGCCAGCTCCGCCGGGCAGGTTTCGGCGACCAGCGGGCAGCCGACCGGGCCCATCGCGATCATCCGCTCGACCCGCATCGCAGGTCCACCGGCCGTGCCACCCAAGGGCTCGGCATCGTCGATAGCGGAGTGCGCGTCGGCCCAGGCGGCGGCGATCAGCAGCTTCCGGCAGCCGGCCTTCTTCACAGCATCGTGGGTGTCGGCGGCCAGCCGGACGAGGTCGCCGGGCGAGCCCAACGCTGCCTCCAACCGATCCTCGAACATGTATTCGATTCTAGTTGATAGCGCGTCGTGAGTCAACGACTCAGGTCACAGTTTTTCTTTGTGTGGATAGGAAATCTGGTGGTCAGCATGTATAGAGAGCCTCGAAGCTCTGTCACCTTTTGGACGAGTTCGGCTGGGCCCAAAATGCCGAACCGATTGGGCAGTGGCTCATCGGCCGGGAGATCCGGGCCCGGATCGACGCCTTCGCCCGCGCCTGAGCTGATCCGGTGGTCTTGGCGGCTCTCGGCTGAGCGGCATTAGCCTCGCGGGATGGCGGGTGCAGATCGTATGGTCCGTCACGGCGTCCTGGCGTTCGGTCGGCTGATGGGCGAGCTGGGTCTCGGAGGGGTGGACGGTGTCCACGTCCACGTCCGCGGCCAGCCGTCGGTGGAGCAGCACTGGACTCCAGACGTACGGCGTGACGTGTTCTCGGTGTCGAAGACCTTCGTGTCGATGGCTGTGGGTATCGCCGAGGCGGAGGGCTTGCTTGCGGTGAGCGATCCCATCCTCAGCCACCTCGACCACCTGGTCCCGGACGCCGCCGCAGGGGTTGAGTACTGATCAGCGACCCGGTCGACACCATGGGACATCAGGCGACCGGTGCGTCTGGTCCGCACCCGGAGAACGCCCGGTACGGACATCACGTCTGGTTGTGCGCCCGCGACGAGGCATGGCGCATGGACGGCATCTACGGTCAGTTCGGCGTCGTCCTGCCGCGGCAGCAGGCGTGCATCACCGTTGCCGCCCACTACCGGGGACCGACCACGGACATTCTCGACGGAATCTGGTCACACATAGTGCCCGGGCTCCGTTGACGCCCACCAGACCGAGGCGGCCAGGCCGTCGCGGGTGAACAGCTTCCCGCAGCCCGCCCGGTTTCGCAGGTGGACCGCCTCAGGATCTCGCTTGAGTGTGACCGGTGGTTGTGGACGGCAGCCGTGAAGCGTTGCGGAGGCGGATGCCACTGAAACCAACGGTCGTGGCGATGACGGTCTCCCACCACGGCCAGAGGTCCGTGGCGAGTCGCAACTCGATCCCGGCCTCCTCGTGCAGAGTCAGCAGATTGCCGACGGGTTCCGCTGGGCCCAACGGTTGAACCGGGTGCTGGGCAACAAACGCGTGCGGGTCGCTGTCGTTCCCATAAGGCGTGAACTCCGCCGCATCGAAGCGGTAGGCGAAGAGCTGAATGGTCTGCATCCGGCGCAGCCACGCGTATTCGATCATGTGGATGCGACCAAGGTGCGGACCAAGGATGAGCTGCCGGTCAGCCTCCGTTGTGGTGCTCGTGACCCAAGCCATGGCGCGCGGGCATTGGCGCGGGAACCAGTAGCTGGGCGCGTGGGCAGCGTCGACCGCCCAGACGTAGGCGGTGGGCTCGGCAGCAGTCCGGGCGACGTGCGGTCGGAACTCGTCGATGTCTGGATCCTCGGAGAAGTGGAGGACCTCCCCGCCTCGAGGACGCATGATCATCAGCGTAAGCGGGATTCGTCCGCGGGCCGCTAGCGCTCAGCTCTGCGGTACGGCCCACTCCATCAGCAGCCAGGCCGGAGCCTTGATCCTTCCGTAGCTGGCCAGATCTGGCGCAACGGCAGCGACCGCACGCTTGAAGTCCGACCAGACCTGCACCTTGTCCGGATTGGCCGCGAGGTAGTCGCGGAACAGCCGAGCCAGTCGGGTCGGCGCAGCACTGTCAACCGCACGTGGATGTTGCGGTTCGGTCCACCGACGGGCGGCGCGAACACCATCTTCGGCCGGCCGGCCGCACGACCAAGCGCGAGTCCGACGACTACGTACTGCCTCGCAGGTGGTCACGAGAGTGCACATGCGGAGCTCAAGAGTCGGCCGCGACGATGCGAACGATGCCGCGTTCGGCGGCCTGCCTGACGCGCGGATTCGGGTCCTGCCGGAGGGCCTCCAGCGCGTCGAGCACGTCTCCCACCCGGTGCTTCGCGGCGACCTTGGCCGCCATCTCGCGTACGCGCCACGCGGGATCATGCAGCGCACTGCCGGTCGCGGACGTCGCCGACTCGTCCCACGCCCAGAGCAGGCCGCGGGCGCCCCAGACCCGCAGCCAGTATTCGGGTCCGGGCTGCCCACCCGTCACGGCCCACCGGGCGGGTGGACCACCCAAGGCGAACATCAACTCCGCATCTACGGTCCGACCCTGGATCAGATCGATGCAGCCGGCCACCACAGCCGCCCGTCCCCGATCTCGGCATGCCGCCTCGACGCTCTCGCGTGGGGTCACTCCCCACGCCGATCGGCCACCCATCCCGGAAGTGTGTCAAAACGGGCGGCGGCTGGCGCCGCGATCGCCCAGGTCGACCGCATCACTCTTGCTCCGCGACCGAATCTGCCGTTCGGCCCCGACCGCTTGCGGTCGACGACTTCGCCGCGGATCGACCTAACGAGATCCTCCGCGCGCGTGATCGCACAACGACCCGATTGCGTCAGCGGAGCCAGAAGTCCTCCGGACGACGACCGGGCCGAAAGCCGAAATGTTCAGCCATCGCCATCGCCTCGAAGAAGTTGCTGGCCAGCCTCTCCGGGGTGTGCGCGTCGCTCGCGAAGGTGATCGCTCGGCCTCCCTCCTCGGCCCACCACTGCGGAATCCATGGTCGGAGTCGACCACCGACGTTCAGCTCCAGAACCCTCCCGCTTGCGGCAATGCTGCGTAGAGCTCCGCGGAAGTCATCCTCGAAATCCCGCGGGTTGAACGGCCCTAACGCGGTGGGCCGGTAGCGCAGCGCGTAGTCGATATGCGTGAACACCGCGAACGCGTCCGAGCCGGCGATCATGCGCGGGACCTCGGCGAGATACTCCCGGATCACGCGGTCGGCCGGCCAGGATCGGTAGAGCGTGACCGGCTCGGAGCGGACCGCGTCCGGCGCGTCGGCGATCGGCAGCGTATGCAGGGAGCCGTTCACCCGATCCAGCGCCGAAAGATCGAGAAGCATACGGGCCTTGGCTTCGTCGAGGTGCGGCTGGCCGAATTCGACACCGGACAGGATCCGCAGCTCAGGAAACTGGGCTCGGCACCGGTCAAGGCTTTCCAGGTAGTCCGACACATCGAGCGGTTCCGGCGTGAACACACCCGTGCCGTCCAGCAAGGGCCGCAGGTGATCGAGGAGATCCTCCGGCTCGATCGCCCACCCTGTGAGGTCCAGGTGCTCGGTGAAGGCCAGGGCCGGCAGACCGATCGCGACCGCACGCCGGCACATCGCCTCCATCCGCCCCGCCGCACCCGAACTGGGCCCTCCGGTGTCCCACGACCACTCAGTGTGCACGTGACCGTCGCCAGCAAGCTGCATCACTCCATCCTGCCAAGGGCAGCGTCGCTAGCCGACGGGTTGGCCGGCCTCTCGCGCTCTACTCTGTGCCCGTGGTTCGAGTGCTCGTGACGGGGATGTCGGGCATCAAAGACCAGCGTGGTCGACTGTGTCCGGCTGGCCGCCACGAAGGCCACGATCTGGTGGCTGCGCCGACACCGGCTCGTCGACTAGCTGCCAAGCGTGGACGGAATGAGCCGCCAAGACCGGCTGAACTGGCAGATCCGCTACGCCGGCCGGGAGATGACCCACGGGCAGGCGAGCGAGTTCGCGGACCTCTTCGGCGCCGTTGCGGCAGCGCACTACGACGATGACCGCTGGCGGGACCGCTGGGTCTCCACATTGCCGGGCGTCACGATGGTCGCCGACGGCTACCTTCCGTTCCGCGACAACGTCGACCACGCCGCATCGGCCGGTGTGGTCACCATCGTCGAGTCGGGCGGATCCAGCCGAACCCACGAAGTCGCCGAGGCAGCGGCCTCGTACGGCATCAACCACATCCAAACCGGGCTTCGGCTCTTCCACCATTGAGGAGGAAGCGCGTGAGGGACTCCGTCACCGCGTGAGGTGCCAGTTCGGCCATGTGGTGGTCGGAGTCGATGCCATGGCCGTCGATCCGGTCCGCCCAGCTGCGCCAGATCACCCTCGGATCGCCGGATAGGTCTTCGAGGTCATCGCGGGTCGACCACAAGAGCAGTAACGGCATCTGGAGGCGGCGCCCTCGCGCACGATCGGCGACCTCGTCGTGGTAGTCGACGGTCAGACCGGCTCGATAGTCCTCGAGCATGCCGCGGACCACCCGGGGGTCCCGCATCGCGGTGCGCCACTCCTGATAGTTCTCCCGGCCCATCGATTCGGGGTCGCCCTGATACCAGCTGTCGGGGTCAGCGGTGATGACCCGTTCCGGTATCTCGGGTTGGGCAAAGAAGAACCAGTGCCACCAGGCCGTCGCGAAGCGGGCGTCAGCGCGGTCGAGATGTTCGCTCACGGGCAGACAGTCCAGCAACGCCACGCGGTCGACCACGGTCGGATTGTCGAGGGCCAGCCGGAAGGCGTAGAGGCTGCCACGGTCGTGTCCGACCAGCGAGAACTGTCGGTGACCGAGCGAGCTCATCGCCGCCAAGAGCCGGCGGGCTCCGACCTTCTTCGAGTGCGGTACGTGGTCCACGGTCGGCGTCGGTTTGTCCGACCTGCCGTAACCCGGGAGGTCGAAGCACACCACCGCGAAGCCGGAATTGACGAGCTGCGGTGCGATTCGGTGCCAGGTGGCCGAGGTCCGGGGGTGGCCGTGGAGAAGCAGCACCGCCGGCCCAGATCCGCCCCAGCGCCCGAACAGCCGCAGGTCATCTGCCTCGACCATGCCCTCGGCGAACGCTTCGAACATGCTTGCAGTCTGCCCGCTGCGGCTGTCGCGCGAGCCGCTAGCCTCGCCGGATGGAGCCGATGGATTGGCCTTTCGATCCGGCTCCTGATCGCCAGCAACTGATGGGGTCGTACATGGATCGTGCTCGGATACCTGCCCCAACCCCACACTTACCTGACGTGCCCCGTCGGGCCGCGCAGAAGCCAGAGCCGGGCCACCGATCCCGGATCGGTGTTCAGACCGGATCGAGCACCGGCACCTGAGCCATCGCGTCGCGCAGCTCGGCCTCGGGGAACTCGAGGTCGGTCATGGAGCCGGTCAAAAAGGCCTCGTACGCGCCCATGTCGAGGTGGCCGTGGCCACAGAGCGCAGTGAGGATGGTCTTGGACTCCCCAGCCTCCTTGCAGCGGTTGGCCTCCCGGATGGTTGCCGCCAGCGCGTGGGTCGGCTCCGGCGCGGGCACGATCCCTTGCGTACGGGCGAAGGCGATTGCGGCCTCGAAGCACTCCAGCTGCGGAATCGCCTCAGCCTCCGCCAGCCCCAACTCGTAGATGTGGGACACCAGCGGACTCATCCCGTGATAGCGCAGCCCGCCGGCGTGGATCGGGTCCGGGATGAAGCTGTGACCCAAGGTGTGCATCTTCATCAGCGGGGTCATGCCGACGGCGTCGCCGAAGTCGTACCGGTACTCCCCGCGAGTCAGGGTTGGGCAGGCGGCGGGCTCGACGCAGCGGATGATCGGGTCCATCCGCCCGGCCAGCTTCTCGCGCAGGAACGGGAAAGCGAGCCCGCCGAAGTTGGAGCCGCCGCCCGTGCAGCCGACGATCACGTCCGGCACGGCCTCAGCGAGCTCGAGCTGACGCAGGGCCTCCTCACCGATCACGGTCTGGTGCAGCAGGACGTGGTTCAAGACACTGCCCAGCGAGTACCGGGTGTCCTCGCGGGAGACGGCCGCCTCGACGGCCTCGGAGATGGCGATGCCGAGCGAACCGGGGCTGTCGGGATGCTCGGCGAGGATGCCGCGTCCCGCCTGAGTCAGCTCCGACGGGCTCGGGTGCAACGTGGCCCCGTAGATCTCCATCATGGTCCGCCGGGCCGGCTTCTGGTCGTAGGAGGAACGGACCTGCCAGATCTCGCACTCGATCCCGTACTGCGCGGTGGCGAAGGCCAGCGCTGTACCCCATTGGCCGGCTCCGGTCTCGGTGGTGAGCCGGCGGATGCCCTCCGCGTGGTTGTAGTAGGCCTGCGGGACGGCGGTGTTCGGCTTGTGCGAGCCGGCGGGGCTGACACCCTCGTACTTGAAGAAGATCTTCGCCGGGGTGTCGAGCCACCGCTCGAGCCGCCGCGCCCGGACGAGCGGCGTGGGACGCCACACGCGATAGACGTCCAGCACCCCGCCCGGGATGTCGACGTACGACGCGGTCGTGACCTCCTGCTCGATCAGGGCCATCGGGAAGAGCGGGGCAAGATCATCGGGCCCCACGGGCTGACGGGTGCCCGGGTGCAACGGTGGTGGGGGTGGCGAGGGCAGGTCCGGGATGACGTTGTACCACTGGGTGGGAATCTGCGTCTCGTCGAGCAGGAACGTCGAGCGTTCGGTGATCTTCCTCGAGCCCATTTCGCGGCTGCCTTTCTTCGGTTCGTCTCCGGCAGGTTTCTGGCTCCGATCATCCTGTCCCACTCGGACCGGCAACGGGAGCGCTAGCGTGGCTGAATGCTGCTTGCGCACGATGTGACCGGATCCGGGCCGCCGGTGATCCTGCTGCACTCCGGGGTGACCGACCGCCGAATGTGGGATCCCGTCGTTCCGCAGTTGTCGCACCAGTTCACGGTCGTCCGCCCCGACTTCCGCGGATACGGGGACAGCGGGATGCCGCCTGAGTCGTACGCCGATGCCGACGACGTGGCGGTGCTGCTCGACCATCTCGGCGTGACTGATGTCGCCGCGGTCGGATCGTCGTTCGGTGGCCGGGTCGCTCTCGAACTGGCCACCCGACATCCGGATCGGGTGCGCGAACTCGTCCTGTTCTGCCCGGCGTACCGGGGAGAGCCGCGTACGGCCGCCCTGGACCGATTCAGCGAGGACGAGGAGCGGCTGATCGCGGCCGGCGATTTCGAGGGTGCCGTCCGGCTGAACCTCGACACCTGGCTCGGACCGGAAGCAACAGCCGCGACACGGGCCAGGGTGGCCGAGATGCAACGACACGTGTTCGCTGTGCAGTACTCGGCCGAGGTCGAGCAGAAAGCTCCCGCGCAGACGGTGGTGGAGGTGCTGCCCAGGCAGATCAAGGTGTCGACGGTCGTGGTGGCCGGCGCTCTCGACCTTGATGCCTTCCAGAACACGGCCCGCACGCTCGCTGCGGAGATCCCCGGGGCAGAGTTGGTCGAGTTGGCGTGGGCGGGTCACCTGCCGTCGTTGGAGCGACCGGACGCGGTGGTGGCGCTGCTCCTCGACGTGCTCCGGAACGACCCCGACGTGCACGCGCCCTAGGACTGCGGCCCGAGGTGCTCAGTTCGGCTCGCCGGGCCGGACGAACTGGGGCAGGAACGCGAAGAAGAAGATGGGGGTCAGCCCGGCCGCGATCGTGTAAAGAGCGCGCCCGTACCCGGAGTCGCCACCACCACCAGGGTCGTCAACCAGAATGCCAGGCTCACATCTCCTCCTCCGGAGGGGACGCTACCCGGTTCTCGCCGCTCTATCCGACCCCGAGCCCGTCGCTCCATACTGGTGGCCGTGTCGATACCGGAGGAACGCGGCCTCGAACGGCTCATCCTGTTCAGCGACGCGGTCGTGGCCATCGCCATCACGCTCCTGATCTTGCCGCTGACCGAGCTGGAGCCCCGGGAGGGTCAGGGCGTTCTGCCTTTCCTCAGCGAGTACCGCGAACAGCTGCTCGCCTTCGCGGTGTCCTTCGCGGTGATCGCGCGCTTCTGGTTCGCCCACAACCGGATCTTCGGTCGGCTGGCCCGGCACAACCAGGGACTTCGGACGCTCAACACCAGCTGGCTGGCCTCGGTGGTGGTCATGCCTTTCACGACCGCCTTGATGCACTTCGACGACGGCTTCGCCACGCTCTACCTGGTCAATCTGCTGGCCACCGCGGCCCTGACATTCGGCCTCTCGGCTTATCTGAACACGCACCCCGACCTGCTGCTCACCGCGCCGACGGAGGCCGAGGTGCGCAGCACGCGGTGGTCGAGCTGGCTGCTGCTGGGCGGGATCGCCGTCGCACTGGTCGCGTCGATCTTCCTCGATCAGAACGGCCTCTGGTTCCTGCTCCTGATCCCGGTCGGACAGGCACTGGTCAACCGGCGGGAGCCTCAGGACGCGGCCGTCCATTGAGTCCCGGGCAACCCCGCATTGAGCCGTATTTCCTGCTGCCACTCGAGTCGCGGCGGGAATAAGCGCTGCTGTGGCCGGGCGATGACGAGGAGGGCAGCGATGGGTGCGTTCTACGCCACCTCGATCATCGGGGCCCCGATCTACTACATCTGCTGGTTCTTCCTGATCTACGGCTTTCTCGGCGTGCTGGTGGAGATGATCTTCTGCCTGTCTCAGGAAGGTGTCATCGAGTCTCGACTCGGCCTGCTCTATCTGCCGCTGAGTCCGATCTACGGGATCGGCGGCGTTGCGCTGACGCTGTTCCTGTTTCCGTACATCCAGCAACCGATCCTCATGTTCTTGGTCGGCATGGCCGTCGGCACCGTGCTCGAATATGTGGCCAGCTGGGTGATGGAGAAGCTGTTCCACACCATCTTCTGGGACTACAGCGACAAGCCGCTGAACATCCACGGCCGCGTCTGCTTGGAGTACTCGATCTACTGGGGTCTGCTGTCGCTGCTGGTGCTGTACATCCTGAACCGATTCGTGCTCGACTTCGTGAGCCTGTTCTCGCTTGCCGTCGGCGAGGTCGTGGTGACCGTGCTGAGTGTTCTCACGATCTTCTCAGCGGCCCTCACCCTAGCGTCCTTCCACCGGATCCGTCGCCGGGTCGAGGTGCTCAGCGCCCGCGCGCGCGGTGAGCAGGTGTCCCTGACCCAGAGCGGCTGGAACCGGTTCCTCGAGCGCCTGGTTCCCGATCCGGTGATGATCAACACGTTCCCGCGGATGAGCTTGATGACCGACTACATGGAGCTCACCGGTCAGCAGCGCGTCTGGCTCCGGGTACGGGGACAGCTCGGCCGGCCGTCGGAGCTGCACCGCAAGCACGCCGCCGGAGAACACCCCGACGCCCCGAGTCTTCGTTCGTGACCGCTGACGAGGAAACCGTCCGTACCCCGCTCAGTACGGTGGTGCTCACCCTCGCCGGGACGGTGATCATCCTGGCCGGGTTGAAGATCTCGGCCCCGATCGTGGCGCCCTTGCTGTTGGCCTTCTTCCTGATGGTCTGCTTCCGGCCGTTCGGGGCGTACCTCGAGTCCCGCCGGGTTCCCCGGGCCGTCTCCGTCGTCAGCGTCATCGTGATCATCTACGGGGTGCTGTTCGTGCTCGGGTTGTGCATCTATCTGGCCATCGCCCGGTTCGCCGTCACCGTGAGCCGGGAATCCGATCAGCTGGCCAGCTTCTGGCAGTGGGTCAGCGGGATCCTGCAGACCTTCGGCATCGCCACCACCGACACCCGGGCGATGCTGAATCTGGTGTCACCCGAGCGGATCGCCACGCTGGCCCAGTCGTTGTTGTCCACCACGGCATCGTTGACCTCGACGCTCGCCTTCCTCGCCGCGTTGGTGTTGTTCATGGCTCTCGACGTGGCCAACTTTTCCCGCCGGCTTCGGGTGGCGGTCCGATTCCAGCCCGCCATGTCGGAGGCGCTGGCCGAGTTCGGCCGCTCCACCCGCGGCTACTTCGCCGTCGCGGCGATCTTCGGCGCCATCGTGGCCGTGCTCGACTGGCTCCTGCTGATGATCCTCGACGTGCCGGACGCCTGGCTCTGGGCGCTGCTGGCTTTCGTCACCAACTTCGTGCCCAACGTGGGCTTCCTGATCGGATTGATCCCGCCCGCCGTCATCGCCCTGCTCACCCAGGACTGGCAGGCCGCCGTGATCATCGTGGTCGGCTACTCGGTGCTGAACGTCGTCGTACAGACGCTGATCCAACCGAAGGTGGTCGGCGACCGCGTCCAGCTGAACACGACACTGACCTTCGTCGCCCTCGTGCTGTGGACCTGGATCCTGGGCGGCCTCGGGGCCATCTTGGCCATCCCCATGACCCTGCTGGTGCGAGCACTGTTCGTCGACTCGCGCCCGAACCTGCGCTGGGTGCACTCCCTCTTCAGCAGTGGTAGCGGACCCCGGCAGCGGCGGAAGGACACCGCGGCGGAGATGAATCCGACGCCGGCGCCTGCGGAGGAGTCGGAGCGCGGCACGAGAGAACCGGACGCCTCCGCGAGCTGACCCCTGATCAGCCCGGAACCTTGCGCCAGCGGCGGCGCAGCGCGTGTGCGGCGGCCTTCGGCTGCCGATCGCGGGTGAAGACGCCCTTCTTGTTGCCGCCGACCCGCATGATGCCGGACGTGGTGGCGAAGTCGGCGAAGTTCCACACCTGCTCCCCGACCACGGCGTCGATCCGGTCGAAGACCCGGTGGTTCATGTCCAGGTATTCCACCTGGTACTCCTCGGTCCACGGGCTGTTGGCCACCACCGAGTGCAGGCCGGGATAGGTGTCGGCGCCGTACTCGGTGATGATGATCGGCTTGTTGTCGCCGGCCCAGGCCGTCAGCTCGGCTTCCCAGGCGGCCTCGGCGGCGTCGAGGTCCCCGGTCTGCACGTACCAGCCGTAGTAGCGATTCAGCATCAACACGTCGGCGAACTGCGAGACCCGGCACTTCCCGTGGGGGGCGAGCATCACGTTGACGAATCCGACGGGGCGGGTCGGGTCGGCCTCCCGGGCCACGTCGAAGAGGGGCCGGAAGTAGCTCTCGGCCGCCTCGGTCTCCGACTCGGGCTCGTTGGCGATGCTCCACAGCACGACGCTGGGGTGATTCTTGTCGCGGGCGATCAGGTCCCGGATGGCCTGGGCGTGCACCTTCTGCGTCTCGTCGTTGGCGGTCTCCGGGGAGAACGTGGTGTAGCCCTGGCCGCCGAAGATCCCGCCACCGAGTCCCATGTTCAGCCCCACCGCGGCGGTCTCGTCGATCAGCACGATGCCCTGCCGGTCGGCGTAGTCCAGCACGTCCTCGGCGTACGGGTAGTGCGAAGTCCGGAAGGAATTGGCACCGATCCAGCTCAGCAACTCGAAGTCGTGCAGCAGGTAGGCGTTGTTGTGGCCCTTGCCGATCACCGGGATGTCCTCGTGCTTGCCGAACCCCGTGAAGTAGAACGGTTCTCCGTTGATCAGGAAGCGAACACCGTCGACACGTACGGTGCGGACGCCCACGCTCTGGTGGTAGGAGTCGAGCAGCTCGCCGTCCTTGGTCAACCGCAGCTCGAGGTCGTAGAGGTAGCCGTCACCGGGCGCCCACTTGTGCACATCGGTCACCGTCAGCGCGCCGCTCGCACCGGCGCCATGGGCCACCTCGGCGCCGTCGGCGTCCCGCAGCACGACCTCAACGTCGGCGCCGTCGCCGCTCTCGGCCTGGACGACGTAGGTGACAACCCCATCAGCACCGTCGAGGTCGGTGGTGACCGTCACGTCGGTGAGGTGGGCCGGATCGGTGGCGTAGAGCCACACCGAACGGTGCAGGCCCGAGTAGTTGAAGAAGTCGTGCCAGTAGCGCTGGCGCGGTCCGTGCGGGGTGTCCTCCACGACGCCGGGTGGGATCGACTGGAAGGTCAAGGTGTTGTCGACCTCGACGGTGATCCGCGCCTCCGCGCCCGGCGTGAGCTGGTCGGTGACGTCGACCTCGAACGGCGTGTAGCCACCGACGTGGCTGACCACCTCGACGTCGTCTACCCACACCCGGGCGCGGTGGGTGGCCGATTCGAAGTGCAGCACGATCCGTCGACCGCTCCAGCCGCGCGGCACCCAGACCGACCGCTGGTACCAGACCGGGCCCACATGATCACGAACGGCAGCGTCGGCCGAGATGTCGTTGTAGCTGGCCGGTACGGCCATCTCCCTGGCGTCGGCCAAGGGGCGTGCGAACCAACGATCCGGCTGGCCCGCTCGCCCACCGTCGAGAGCGAACTGCCAGAGGCCGTCGAGGTTCTTCACTTCGCGGGTCTCGGTTTCTTGGGGGCGCAACATCTGAATCTCCTTGAAAGGGATGGGAAAGTGATCGGTGAGTGATCGGGGCCCGCGGTCGGGCACACCCCATTCACCCATTCGGGGGCTCGGCGCAGCCACTTGTTGCCGGTTGTTGTTAGCGTTCGGGCAGGAGCACCATGACCGAGCCCACACACGCCGTCACCATGCCGGAACCGGCTGAGCCGACGATCTACGACGTTGCGCGGGTAGCCGGGGTGGCGCCGTCGACCGTCTCCCGGGCGTTGTCCAAGCCGGGACGAGTGAGCTTCAAGACCGCGGAGCACGTACGGCGGGTCGCCGACAAGCTCGGGTACCGCTCTCAGAAGTTGGAGCGACCGGTGTCGGCGCGAGGTACCGGCATGCTGGCGATCATCGTGGCCGACATCGCCAACCCGGTCTTCTTCGGGATGATCCGAGGCGCCGAACGGGCGGCTCACGCGGGCGGCTTCACGATGCTCGTGGTCGAGACCCAGGAGTCGGAGCCGATCGAACGGGATGCGGTCGACCGGCTGCTGCCCCTGGTGGACGGGGTCATCCTGAGTGCCTCGCGCATGGGTGACCAGGCGATCCGCAACGTGGCCAAACGCACGCCGGTGGTCCTGCTGAACCGGACGGTGGCCGAGGTCTCGTCGGTCATCAGCGACAACGTGAACGCCATCAAGAAGGCCACCGAGCATCTGGTCGGTCTCGGTCACACCTCGATCTGCTACCTGGCGGGGCCGGAGGCCTCGTGGGCCGACGGGGTGCGCTGGCGGGGACTGCGCGAGGCCGGTCTGGACCTGGACCTCCAGGTGCGCCGGCTCGGTCCCTTCCTCCCGACGATCCGCGGCGGCACGCAGGCCGCCGAGCAGTGGGCCGCCAAGCCGAGTACGGGCGTGATCGCGTACAACGACCTGATGGCCATCGGGTTCATGCAGGGAGTCATGGCGGCCGGCCGGTCGGTGCCGAGGGACGTCAGCGTCATCGGCTTCGACAACATCGTCGACGACACGCTCGTCGAGCCTCACCTCACCAGCATCGCCTCGCCGTTGGTGAGCCTGGGCTCGGCAGCCGTCTCCCACCTGCTGCGAAGTCGTCGCACCGACGAGGCCACCGCCGAGCCCGTCGTCCTGCCGGCGCGGCTCGTGGTGCGCGAGTCGACCGGGCCCCAGGTCCGGTAGGTCCGGTAGCCCGTGATTCGGCTCCTGGCAACTTCTGGCAACTCGTTGGCGTCCGAGGTACGGCATGCTCGGGTGGAGAGGTGAGCAGATGCCGAAGGTAGCCGTGGTGGGCTGTGGGGACATCTCGATCGTCCACTTCGAGGCGATCGCGTCGATCCCCGGCGCCGACTTGGTGGCGGTTGCGGACGCCGATCCCAGCACGCTGAATGAGGCCGCTGAGCGGTACGGCGTGCCGGGCTTCGCCGATCACCGGCAACTCCTGGGGGCGATCGAGGCGGACGTCGTGCACGTGTGCACGCCCCATGATCAACACGCCGACGTGACCCTCGGGTGCCTCGAGGCCGGGGTCGCCGTGCTCCAGGAGAAACCCCTGGCGCACACCGTCGCCGAGGGGGACCGGATCGTCCGGGCGGCCGAGTCGTCGGGCACCAAGATCGGAATCTGCTTCCAGAACCGCTACAACGCCACGGCGATGGCCGTCCGCGAGCTGCTCGACTCCGGGCGACTCGGTGCGGTGCTCGGTGGCTCCGCCGTCGTGCTGTGGCACCGGCCTGCGGCCTACTACCAGGCCAGGCCCTGGCGTGGTCGGTGGCCGACCAGCGGCGGCGGAGTCATGATCAACCAGGCCATCCACACCCTGGACCTGCTCCAGTGGTTCCTGGGCGACGTCGATCGCGTCGACGGGCGCGTCGCCCGGCGTCGGCTCGACGGCCGAGTCGAGGTCGAGGACACCGCCGAGATGGTCCTGGAACACGTGTCGGGAGCTCGGAGCGTCATGTTCGCGACCAACGCCAACGTCGTCGATTCGCCCGTCACGCTGGAGATCGTCACGGAGGGGGCGACGTTGTTCATCCGGGGCAATCTGACGATCAGCTTCGCCGATGGGCGGGTCGAGCAGGTCGCTGAGCGCATCGGCGCCACCGGCGGACGCGCGTACTGGGGCGTGTCCCACCGACTGCTGATCGAGGACTTCTACGACCGGATCGCCGACCCCGAGCCGTTCTGGATCAGCCCGCGCGAGGCCGCCAAGACCCTGGAGATCATCGACCAGCTGTACTCCGGCAGCGGGGTCGGGGTGCCGTGACCCGGTCGAAGGGCCGGGACCCGAGCCAGACGAAAGGACAATGACCATGTGGACCCTGTCAGGTTTCTCCGACGAAATCGCCGACGACTTCACCGAGCAATGCGCCGTGATCAAGGATCTGGGGCTGAGCTACCTCGAGTTCCGCAGCGCCTGGGGAACCAATATCTTGGACCTCGACGAGGCGGAACGGACGAGGGCAGGGGAGATTCTCGCCGACCACGGACTGAGTGTCTCCAGCATCGGATCGCCCATCGGCAAGATCTTCGTCGACGAGGACTTCGAGCCTCACCTGGCCCGGATGCGGCACGCCGCCGAGGTGGCGGCCTTCTACGAGGCGCCGTACATCCGGATCTTCTCGTTCTTCCTGCGCGAAGGCGCTGATCCCGCCGAGCACCGAGACGAGGTGCTGCGGCGCATGCGGGGCTTGGCCGATGTGGCCGAAGAAGCCGGAGTGATCTTGCTGCACGAGAACGAGAAGGAGATCTACGGCGACATCCCCGAGCGCTGCCTGGACCTCGTCACTTCCGTCGGCTCGCCCAACCTCAAGCTGGCCTGGGATCCGGCCAACTTCGTACAAGTCGGCGTCCGGCCCTTCACCGAGGGCTACGCCACCCTGCGACCCCACGTGGAGTACGTACAGATCAAGGACGCCCTGCTCGCCGACGCCTCGGTCGTCGTCGCGGGTGCCGGCGACGGCGAGGTGGTCGAGACCGTACGGGCCCTGCGCGACGACGGTTTCGACGGGTTCTTCTCCCTCGAGCCGCATCTGAACATGGCCTATGCGCTCGGCGGCTTCTCGGGTCCCGAGCACTTCCGGCGGGCCTGGGAGGCCTTCACCACCATCCTGAAGAACGAAGGCATCCCGTACGCATGACGAATCCGCCGCAGAGATTCCGGTTCGCCGTGGTCGGGGCCGGGGTCATCGGCAACCACCACGGCACGGTCATCAGCGCCCTGGCCGAACAGATCGATCTCGTCGCCGTTGTGGACCACCGGGCCGAACGGGCCGAACGGCTGGCCGCCCAGCGCGGCGGCCAGGCATTCGCGAGCCTCACTGAGGCGCTGGCGGCTGTCGACGTCGATGTGGTCGTCGTGTGCACACCGACCGGCGCCCACGGTGAGGTGGCGATCGAGGCGCTGGGCGCCGGTAAGCACGTCATCATCGAGAAGCCGGCCGAGGTCACCCTGGACAAGACCGATCGAATCATCGACGCTCAGCGCGCCGCAGGCACGTTGGTGGCCGTCATCTCCCAGCACCGGTTCGATCCGGCGACCGAGACCACCCTGGCCGCGATCGAGCACGGCGAACTGGGCCGAATCACCTCCGGCATCGCCTCCATCGACTGGTGGCGTGGACAGAGCTACTACGACTCCGGCGACTGGCGCGGCACCTGGGAACTCGACGGCGGTGGCGCCCTGATGAATCAGGGCGTGCACACCGTCGACCTGCTCGTCGCCGCCTTGGGCGAGCCGGTCGAAGTGTTCGCCTACACCGGCACCCTGGCCCACGAGCGGATCGAGACCGAGGACGTGGCGGTGGCGGTGGTGAAGTTCGCCAGCGGCGCGCTGGGTGTGTTGCACGGCTCGACGGCTGCGTACCCAGGGCTGAGCGCTCGGCTGCAGGTGCACGGTGATCGCGGCTCGGTGGTGATCGAGAACGACGAGCTCACCTTCGTGCACCTGACACCGACCGGCAGCGATCCCGAGGAGAAGGCGATGGGTTCGTCGGGTAAGGATCTCAACGAGGTCGAGCGATATCGGAAGGCCGTTGACCAGGCGAGCAGCGCCGGCCGCGAGCCCGGTCAGCTCTCCGACGCTCACCGCTATCAGTACGAGAACTTCCTGTCCGCGCTGCGCGGCGAGGCCGAGGTGCGGGTGGGGCTGGCCGAGAACCGCCGGTCGATCAGCGTGATCGTCGGGGCGTACGAGTCCGCGCGGACCGGACGGCCGGTGGACCTCACGTGAGGAGGATCGCCGCCAACCCCGTTCCGTACTGGGTCCGCGACGGCCGGCTCGACAAGTCCCGGGCCACCTTCGAGGAGGCCTTCGCCGATCTCGCGGCCATCGGGTTCCCCGCGGTCAAGGCCGACGTGCCCGACGACATGACCGCGGCGGAGTACGCGTCGTGGATCGGGGGGTACGGCCTGGAGCCGTCGATCAGTCTGTTCAACTCCCCGTTCGACGAGACCATCGACATCGTCGAGGAGATGGAGCGGGCGAAGCGGTTCGCCGAGACCCAGGTCGCGCTGGGCCTGGACCGGACCATGGTGTCGTCGATGTCCATCCCGGAGCGGTGGGAACGGCCGGCGGTGGGCGCCGCCTTCGATCCGGATCGGCTGGCCCTGGCCATCGAGAACTGCGGCATCGTCTGTGAGGTGCTCCGCCGAGAGGGACTACGGCCGCTGCATCACCCGCAGGCCGGCGGAGTCTTCGAGACCGAGTACGAGATCACCCGGCTACTCGACGAACTCGGCTCGAGCGTCATCGGGTTCGCTCCCGACACGGGACACCTGCGCTGGGCCGGGATCGATCCGGCGGCGATCACCAAGCGCTACGCCGACCGGGTCGGCGGAATCCACATCAAGGACATCTTCGGTGATCATCTCGACGTCGACGCTGCCGTCGGTACCTACCCGGAACTCGTGGCGACGAAACGGTTGTGGGCCGAGCCAGGCCTCGGGGTGATCGACTTCGACGCCGTCCTCGCCGCGTTCCCGGACGACTACGACGGGGACTTCATGATCGAGGTCGACCACCCCAGCGTCGCCTCCCGGTACGAGTCCTACCGGATCTCGTTCGAGTGGGCGAGGATCGCTCTCGGCTGACTCCCGGCTCAGCTCTGGATGGCCCGAGTCTGGGCGACGACCGCCTCCACCAGTTCGCCGTCGCTGCCGAGCTCGGGACGCAGATAGTCGAGGACCCTCCGAACGGCTGCTTCGATGTCCTCGCCGTCGGCCGCGGCCTTCGCTGCCGTTGCGTTCACGTCCTTGATCGGAGCGCCGGCTCCGCGTAGGTGGAGCACCCAGGCTGCGACGGTGGTGGCTGCGCCCACCGGGACACGGCCGGCCGCGCGCTCAGCCACGATGGTCGGCACCGTGCGCACCACGAGCTTGGCCGAGCCGTCGGCCGCGATCCGGCTCAGCACGTCGCGCATCCGCGGGTTGGAGAACCGCTCGAGCAGCGCGCCTCGGTAGGCGGCCAGTTCGTCGTCGGGGAGGGTCAGGTTCCGGCAGGCCTCGTCCCAGAACGTCTCGACCCAACCCCGGCAGGCGGGGTCGGCGATGGCGGCGTCGATGGTCTCGTGGCCGCGGATGCTGCCGGCGTAGGCGAGCATGGAGTGGGAGCCGTTGAGCAGCCAGAGCTTGCGCTGCTCGTACGGGGTCACGTCATCGACCACCCGGACGCCGGCGTCCTCCCAGGCCGGCCGCCCCGCCGGGAACCGGCCGGCGATGACCCATTCGCTGAACGGTTCGGTCGGCACCGGCGAGGCGTCGACGTATCCCTGCGACGAGGTCACGGCGTCGCGGTCGGCGTCGGTGGTGACGGGAGTGATCCGGTCGACCATGGAGGTGGCGAAGTCGACGTTGTCCTCGATCCAACCGAGTAGGTCCGGATCGACGAGCTCCACCAGGTCGCTGACCGACCTCGGACGTAACGGCGCCGTTCTCCGGCAGGTTGTCGCACGACAGGACCGTGATCGGCCCGGCTCCGCTGCTCCGGCGGGCGAGCAGACCGGCGACCAGCTTGGCGGGGAGCGAAACCACCGGCGCGGTCACGTCCTCGGTCAGGGCCTGCGACGTCGGATCGTACGGAATCGGCGTCGAGGTGCCCGTCCGGCGCTCGCAGGTAGCCGGCCTCGGTGACCGTGATGGTGATCATCGTCACCTCGGGACGAGCAAGGTAGTCGAGGTAGGTCTGGTGCTCGGCTCGACGGGTGCACCGCCGCAACCGACCCGATCACCTCGAACTCGTCGCCGTCGACCTGCCGGGTGATCAAGGTGTAGAGGCCGTCCTGGGGCGCCAACGCCTCCGCCGCGTCGGCGCGCCGGCCGGTGAAGGCGGCGATGCCCCACTGCGATGCGTCACCCGCCCGGGCGGTGTACCAGGCCTGGTGGGCGCGGTGGAAGTTGCCCAGACCGAGATGGACGATCCGGACCGGCGGTGCCGGGGGAGTGTCGGGGAGGGAGCGGCTCAGCCTCGGGTTGGTCACAGCTTGAACGCCTTCCGCGGATTGGTGACGACCAGGTCGTGCATGGTCTCGACCGCCTCATCCTCGTCGAGACGGCCCTCGGCTACCAACTGGGCGAGGAATCCGGCGTCGAGGCGCCTGGTCGGACCGGCCGAATTGTGGGCCGTGGCAACAACTGGCAAGTGTTGGCGCTTGGTGAGGGCCTACGGCGACGATCAATTCACGATTCAACCGTCGCCGAGGAGCCCATCATGAGCACACTGCAGCAGGACCTACCGGCCCCATTGCCGTCATCAGCGCCCAGCGCAACGTCACCCAAACCGAAGGGACGGGCCGGAGCCGTCGGAGCCCTGGGCTTTTCCCAGGCCGTCGACAACTCCGAGGGCGGGCTGATCAACAGCTTCTTCCCGCTGATCCGCAATGCCTTCGGCCTCGACTACGGTGCACTCGGCCTGCTCAGCTCGCTGAGCAAGTTCGCGCGGATGATCTTCGGCCCGCTCTGGGCGATGGCGGCGGACCGCTACGGCCGCAAGAAGGTGCTCTTCCTGGTCACCGGCGTCTGGGGCCTGTTCACGGTGGCCAGCGGTTTCGCCACCAGCTACCGGCGCTGCTGGCCCTCTACATCATCAGCGTCATCGGCACGGTGGCCTCGGAGCCGATCATCAACGGACTGCTGCCCGATCTGTTCCGCAGCTCCGAGCGCGGCAAGGCGTACGGGATGGTCCGGGGCATCGGCTCGGGTCTGGGCATCGTCATCGGCCCGCTGATCGGTCAGTTCGGCAACAACCCGGACGGCTGGCGCTGGGCCATGTGGGTGATGGGCGGCATCTCCATTCTGTCCGGCGTGCTGATCCTGCTGCTGGTCCCGAAGCCGGCGCAGAAGACGGTCTCCGTGGTGGACGACCCGGAGTCCGGTGTCTTCAAGCTCTCCGACGCCGGCCGCCTCTTCAAGATTCCCACTGTGACCCTGCTGGCGCTGATGCTGCCGATGGTCACCAGCCTCATCCTGCTGGCGTTCTACGCCACCTTCGTCGTCGACGCCCGCGGCTTCACCGTGGTCGAGGGCACCTACGTGATGGCTGTGTTCTCGGTCGGCGCCATGCTGTCGGCGTTCCTCGGCGGCTTCCTCGGCGACTGGTTCGCCCGGCGCTTCGGACCCAAGGGCCGCATCATCTTGATGCAGATCTACCTGGTCGCTTTCGCCGCGGTCGTCTTCGTGACCACCCAGATCGATTTCGGCAGCAAGGGCGCCCAGTACGGGCTGACCTTCTTGATGGGCCTGGTGTTCTCCATCGGCTTCTCCGGCTGTGTGCTGCCGATGGTCTCCACCGTGGTGCCGAAGCAGCTCAGCGCCACCGCGTTCGCGATGCTGTTCTCGCTGATCCAGGGCGGGCTGACGGCGATCCTGTCCCTGCTGATGGGTCAGCTGGCCAACGTCCTCGGACTGGGCCAGACCTTCCTGTACGTCGTGGTGCTGCCCTACCTGGTCAACGCCGCGTTCTGGTTCCTGTTCTACCGGGTCTACCCGCGGGACGTCGCACTGCAGGAGCAGCGCAGCCAGCAGGTGGCCGCTAGTCAGTGAGGCCCCAGACGGCGAAGCTGGCAACAAGTGGCAAGGCGTGGACCGAGCCCAGCCGGCGCAATTGAATGTTCAACATCACCGGGAGGCCTCCCAGGCCCCGAACCAGGAGTACCGAATGTCCTCTGCAGCTCTCGACTCCCCGAAGCTCAAGTCGCTGGAAAAGCTACCGTTCAAGACGGTGGCCGGCTACGGCGCCGGCGACTTCGCCTTCAACCTCGCTTTCAGCCTGAGCACCGCGTTCCTGCTCTACTACTACACCGACGTGGCGGGCATCTCGGCCGCCGCGGTCGGCACGATGTTCCTGGTCGTCCGGCTCTGGGACGCCTTCGCCGACCTGCTCGCGGGCCGGATCGTGGACCGCACCATGACCCGCTGGGGCAAGTTCCGGCCGTTCCTCATGTTCGGGGCGATTCCGCTGCTGTTCATGAGCTTCCTCACCTTCCGGGTGCCGGCCAGCTTCGACGACGGCATGAAGATCATCTACGCCTACGCCACGTATGCGATCCTCGGCTTGGTCTACTCCCTGGTCAACATCCCGTACGGCTCGCTGGCCTCGGCGGTGACCCAGTCGGTGCACGAGCGGGCCAAGCTGGTGGCGGCCCGGGCCTTCGGCGCCGGCATCGGCGGTGTGGTGTTGACCTTCATCGTCGGCGGATTCATCAACGGCCTACGTGCCCAGAAGGCGCAGATCCAGACCCCCGAGGATCTGGAGGTCTACCGGGCCGCGGTACAGCAGGTGTTCACCAACGTGACGCTGGCCTTCATCGTCGTCGGCACCCTCGCGTTCTGGTTCACCGCCTGGGCCTGCCGGGAGCAGGTCATTCGGACCCAGCCGCGGATCTCGATCAAGGAGACCTTCGACACGCTGAAGTCGAACACGCCGCTGGCCTACCTGTGCGGGTCGAGCTTCTTCTACCTGATCGGCCTGTTCGCGGTCGGCGGCTCGACCGCCTTCTACGCCCAGTACGTGCTCGGCAACATCGGCCTGGTTGGGCTGATCACGCTGGTGAACACCGGCATCGCCCTGCTGATCACCCCGTTCATCCCGGCCGTGATCTCCCGCTTCGGCAAGAAGAACGTGTTCCAGTTCTGTGGCGTGTTCACCGTCGTCGGTGGCGTCGGCCTGTTCTTCGCCCCGGCCAACATGTTCTGGTTGGTGCTGGTCACCTTGGCCATCAAGGGCATCGGCGCCAGCTTGATCAACACCGTGATGTTCGGCCTCGAGGCCGACACCGTCGAGTACGGCGAGTGGAAGACCGGCAAGCGGAGTGAGGGTGCGACGTACGCGCTGTTCTCCTTCACCCGCAAGGTCACCCAGTCCCTGGGTGGCGCGGTGGGGGCGTGGGCCCTGGCCATCGGTGGCTACCTCGCCGCCAGCGCCGCCAACCCGAATCCGGTCCAGCCGGACAGCGCGATCCTCGCCATCAAGTTCACCATCGGGTTGCTGCCCGCCATCGCGGCGGTGATCGCGATGCTGATCTTCATCAAGTACCCGCTGAACGACAAGCGGTTCGCCGAGATCCGCAACGAGACCGAGGCCCGCAAGCTGGCCGCCCTCGAGGAGCAGTCGTGAACGAGTCCGAGCAGGTGGACATCGGTGCCCGGGTCAAGCCGGTCCTCGAGGTGGAGGGCCTGCGGTTCAAAGACCTCAACGGAAACGGTTCGCTCGACCCCTACGAGGACTGGCGGCTTCCTCCGGCGGAGCGCGCGGCGGACCTCGTCGCCCGGATGAGCCCGGACGAGAAGATCGGGCTGATGGTGATCAACTCGCGGTCGATGGGCATCTCGCAACCGAACCCGGAGCTGACCAGTCACGACGGCGCCCTCAACGAGGAGTACGTCCCGGTCAAGAACGATCCGCACAACACCGCGGGTCTGCCGCTGGAGGGCACGACACAGCAGATCACGGAACTGCACATGCGGCACTTCATCATGCGGGAGACCCCGAAGGGCTCGGTGATCGCCACCTGGGTCAACGCGATGAACGAGGTGGCCGAGGGCACCCGGCTGGGCGTCCCGGTCATCGTCGCGGCCAACTCCAAGAACGAGTTGGGCGGCTTCAAGCTCGGTGCCACGCCGGACGATCAGGACTTCACGCTGTGGCCCGGCACGCTGGGTCTGGCGGCCACGGGGGATGTCACCCTGATCCGCGACTTCGCGGAGAAGTCGCGCGCCGAATGGGTCGCGTCGGGCCTCCGCAAGGGCTACATGTACATGGCCGACACGGTCACCGACCCGCGCTGGTTCCGCACCAACGGCACCTTCGGGGAGGATCCGGTCTTCAACGCCGAGGCGATCGCCGCGGTGGTCAAGGGCTTTCAGGGCGAGGGCGGGCTCGGCCGCGACGGGGTCGCCCTGACCACCAAGCACTTCCCGGGCGGTGGGGCGCGCGAGAACGGTTTCGATCCGCACTACGCGGAGGGACAGTTCAACGTCTATTCGACGCCGGGATCTCTGGAGAGGTACCACCTGCCACCGTTCCAGGCGGCGATCGACGCCGGCACGTCCAGCGTCATGCCGTACTACGCGATCCCGTCCGACGAGAAGTCGGCGATGCCGCAACCGCCGCTCGAGGACTTCGAACAGGTCGGCTTCGCCTTCAACAAACCGATTCTCGACCTGCTGCGGTCGATGGGGCATCGCGGCTACATCAACTCCGACTCGGGCATCCTGTCGAAGATGGCGTGGGGCGTGACGGAGCTGAACGGGCCTGAACGGGTGGGCAGGGCCGTCACCGCCGGCACCGACATCATCGCCGACACCAACGACGTCGGATCGGTCCGCACGGCGTACGTGCAGGGCCTGTTCACCACCGAGCGCCTCGACGAGGCCGCTCGTCTGCTGACCGCGGAGATGTTCGCGCTCGGGCTCTTCGACAACCCGTACGTGGATCCCGACAGGGCCGACGAGATCGTGGCCAACGACGCGTACGAGGAGGCCGCCGAAGCGGCGCACCGCAAGTCCGTCGTGCTGATGAAGAACCACGAGGGCACGCTGCCGCTGACCGCAGACCGACTGGCGGGCCAGAAGGTGTACGTCGAGCTCTTCGAGTCCGACCTCAGGGTGGCCAAGCTCGATGGTCTGCGCCGAGACCTGGCCGCCGCCCATCCCGGAATCGAGTTCACCACCGACTACCGGTTCGCCGACGTGGCCGTCGTGTTCCTGAATCCGTTCACCGGTGACTACTTCAAGGCCACCGGCTTATTGGACCTGGACATCCACGAGGCCACGAACGTCGACCTGGCCAAGATCGAACAGATCCGGGCGGCCGTGCCGCAGCTGATCGTCGGGCTGAACGTGATCCTCCCGTGGCTCCTCGGCAACGTCGAACCCCTGGCCGACGCCCTGGTGGCCGGCTTCGACACCAAGACGGAGGCTCTGTTCGCCGTCATTGTCGGCGACGCAGCGCCGAGCGGCCGCCTGCCGTTGACCTTTCCGATCGACAATGCCGCGATCGCCGTCGACGAGTTCGGGATCTGCGCCTCCCCCAACGACGTCCCGGGCTACGACAAGGAGAAGTTCATGGACGGGCGCCAATACGTGTACGTCGACGCCGACGGCAACCGGTACCAACTCGGCCACGGCCTGGCCTACTCATGGTCGGAAACAGCTGACCTGACCACTCGCCTTACGGCGGATAACGCAAGGAGCTTGTGATGACCAATACGAGTCCAGCGGCGGAGAACTCGCCGAAGCTTGTCGTGACCCTGTTCGAGTCCTACGGGTCGGGGGCCAGCTACGTCGGCGCCAAGGTGGCTGAAGCGTTGGGGGCTCCGCTGCACGCGCAGGCCTTCTCCTCCGAGGAGATCGAGGCCGCCATGAGCGTGCATGAGAGTCGCGGGCTGCTCACCCGCATCTTCACCGCGATGGGCGGCTCGTACGCCTCGATTGCCGGCGGAGAGGGTCCGAACATCCTCGTGGGGCCGGAGGGGGACAGTACCGAGCTCGTGGCGGCCAACACGCACTTCGTCAGAGAGGCGGCGCGGGAAGGCGGCGTGATCATGGGCCGCAACGGTGCTCTCATCCTGGCCGATTGGCCGGGAGCGCTGCACGTCAGGCTCGACGGTCCGGTCGAACAGCGGGTCGCCCGCGCCGCGCAGGAGAGCGGAACCGACCCGGAACGGGCGGCCAAGCTCCAGCAGAACGAGGACCAGGTCCGCGCCGACATGTCAAAAGAGTTCTACGGTTGGGATCCGCGCGAGGTGGACCGCTATCACCTGGTGCTGAACACGGGACTTCTGGATCTGGACCTCTGCGCCGAACTGATTGTCCAGACCGCCCGGGCTAGGGCCACGGCTGCCCGGGCGGTCGAGAAGTAGGTCTTCCCGGTTTTGCGCGCCGGCTGACCGGTAGGACCTACTTCTCGCGTGACAAGAACCACATTCGAGTAGCGTTCGCGGCGTGAGCGACATTACGGGCCAACTCATGCCGGCGGCGTTCCTCGGTCACGGAAACCCGATGAACGCCTTGGAGCAGAACCGGTACACCCAGGCCTGGCGCGCCTTCGGGGCCGCGACGCCGAGACCACGCGCGATCCTCGTCGTGTCGGCCCACTGGTACATCAACGCGACGGCGGTCACGGCGATGGCCAAACCGCGCACGATCCACGACTTCTACGGCTTTCCGAAGCCTTTGTTCGAGGTCGACTACCCGGCGCCGGGTCTTCCAGGTTTTGCCCAGGAGGTGAGTGAGGTCGTCAAGCCCACGTGGGTCGGGGCCGACGTCGACAGCTGGGGTATCGATCACGGCACCTGGTCGGTGCTGCTGCACGCCTTCCCGGAGGCCGACATCCCCGTCGTGCAACTGAGCATCAACGCTGACCGCGACTTCGACTACCACCTCGACCTCGGCGCCAAGCTGGCGCCCTTACGGGAGCGAGGTGTGTTGATCATCGGCAGCGGCAACGTCGTCCACAACCTGCGCGGCATGACCAGATCCCTGCCTGATGAGGGCTTCGGCTGGGCCCAGCGGTTCAACGACCAGGTCCGCGAGGCCATGCGGGAGGATCCCAGCAGCGTTCCCTCGGTCGACCGCCATCGTGACTTCGCGGACGCCGTGCCGACGCCGGACCACTTCATTCCCCTGCTGTACCTGGCCGGGGTGGCGGGAGCCGCCGGAAGCGGCGCCGATGTCCTGGTCGACGGATACACGTATGGCTCGCTCTCCATGACCGCGTACACGATCGACCTACAGTGCCCAGGCGCCGCTGACGGGACCGAGCCGGCGGCAGAGTTTCCGACGGACGTGCCGACCGACAACTCCAACAGCTGACGGCGCCCCTTCGGTAAGGAGATCCAGGTGACTGACTCAACCCCATCGACCGGCGAAGCGGCCCCCGAACCACTGGCCGCCGACAGCGTCGTGGTCGGACACGACGGTTCCGCCGCAGCCCACCACGCCCTCACGACGGCGCTGGACCTCGCCGAAAAGCTGAAAGCTCCGGTCGCCATCGTCCGCGCCTGGTCCATGGCCACGGCCCCCCGTACACCGAACTGGACGCCCGGCTATGTTCCGTCGATAGACCAGGGGCAACAAGCCGTTCACGACGCGCTGGTCGCCGACGTGCGCCACATCGTCAATCGCTTCCCCGACGTGAAGGTCACGTATCAAGCCGTCAACGGTGGCCCGGCCCACAGCCTCATCGCACTCTCTGCTTCCGCACGCATGCTCGTGGTCGGATCGCGCGGGCTCGGAGGTCTCGCACACGTCATGCTCGGCTCCGTGAGCGAAGAAGTGGTAAAGAAGGCCCGCTGCCCTGTTCTCGTCACCAAGGAGCCATGAGCCTGAGGAGATCGCAAGTTCCAGACGGCCACCCCCCTCAACGTCGGGTGAATGGCGGACAGCGCCCGGCAACATGTGGCAAGCCGTTGCCGCTGGCCGTGGCAGGGTGCGACGTTGGCAGTGGTCAGCAAACCAGCTGATCACGAGCGGGCCAAGCGGCCAGCTTTCTGCGATCAGATCGAGGAGCTCAACAGATGGCCCAGAAGCTGCGGCTCGGCATCGTCGGACTAGGCGCACAGGGCTCGATGTACGCGACGTTCATCGAGCAGGGGATGGTGCCGAACATGGAGATCGCGGCCATCTGCGACATCGACCCGGCAAAGGCCGCCGCGGCCGAGTCCGCGTACCCCGGAGTGCCGTTCTACGACGACTACGTCGCGCTGCTGGAGAGCGGTGACGTGGACGCCGTCGTCACCTGCGTTCCGCACTACCTGCACCCCGAGATGGGCATCCAAGCCCTCGAGCGAGACGTTCACGCGCTCGTCGAGAAGCCGGCCGGCGTATACACGAAACAGGTCAAGGAGCTGACGGCGTTCGCAGCCACCAAACCGGACCTGACCTTCGGCATCATGTTCAACCAACGCAACAATCCGCTCTACCGCAAGATCAAGGACATCGTCGACAACGGAGAGATCGGCCAGATCCGACGAACGAACTGGATCATCACCACCTGGTGGCGCCCGCAGGGCTACTACGACCAGAGCGCCTGGCGCGCGACGTGGGGCGGCGAGGGTGGTGGTGTCCTGGTGAACCAGGCCCCCCACCAGCTCGACCTCTGGCAGTGGATCTGCGGCATCCCCCAATCCGTCTACGCCAAGGTCGGCTACGGGTTCCGCCGCAACATCGCCGTAGAAGACGAGGTGACTGCGGTCGTGGACTACGGGGACGGTGCCACGGGCGTCTTCATCACGGCCACCCACGACCTCATCGGCACCGACCGGTTCGAGATCCTCGGCGACAGCGGCAAGATCGTGGTGGAGAACAGCAAGACGGCCACCGTCAGCCGGCTGCAGAAGCCAGAGCGGGAACTCAGCGACGGGATGGACGCCGAGGACGTCAAGAGATTGTTCACGGGTCAGCTCGACACGGCCGACCTCTACACGAACGAGGTCATCGAGCTCGACTCCGTCTGGGGTGGCCAGCACGCCGGGGTGCTGGAGAACTTCGCGGCCAACGTCCTCGACGGGACACCGCTGATTGCGCCCGGGTCGGACGGCATCAACGGGGTCCGGCTGGCCAACGCCATCCACCTGTCCAGCTGGACCGGTCGCGAGGTCTCGCTCGACTTCGACGAGGACGAGTTCCTGACCGAGCTCAACAAGCGGATCCGCGCAGAAGGTGAGTTCGCGGAGCGGACATGATTCAGAAGAGGTGTTCGTAGCCGAGGGCGATGAGGTTGTCGCGGGAGGTGACGAGGCAGTCGAACGGGTCGCGACCGTACTGGTCGTCCTGCTCGATCAGGAGGTACTTCGCCCCGCTGGCCACGCTCTGGTCGATGATCGCCGTGAAGTCGAGATTCCCTTCGCCGACCTCGGCGAACTGCACGACGCCGGTGAAGGCGGTCATGAAGCCCTGCACGTCGCCCGCCTCGAGCGCGGCGAAAGCATCGTCGCCCAGCGGCCCGATGCGGTAGTCCTTGAGGTGCACCAGATCCACCAAACCCGAATAATCCCGCAGAATCTGGACCGGGTCCTTGCCGCCGCGGTGGATCCAGTGGACGTCGAGCTCGAAGCGCATCGACGGAGCACTCGTTCGGATGAGGTCGAGGATGTGCCGGCCGTCGTACGTGGCGAACTCGACATGGTGGTTGTGGTAGTACAGGCCGATCCCGTGCTCGGCGAGGCGGGTGGCCATCTCCTCACACTGCCGGCAGAAGTCGAGCAACGCCGGCTTCGAGGCCATCGCCGAAAAGGGCATCATGCCGATCCGCACCATGGTGGTGCCCAGCAGCCGGCAGTCGGCGACGATCTTGTCGAAGTCACTGACCAGCGAATCACCCGGCCTTCCCTCGGGTTTCTCCAGAGTGGCAGACAGCGCGGCGACCTCCGTCCCGAGCTCGGATCTGGCCCGATCGATCTCCGCAACGTCGTCCTTGGCCATGGAAACCTGGGAAAGCTCGACGGCGTGGAAACCGATGTCGCTGAGCCGCTTCAGCGTCGCGAAGGCGCCGTCCTCGGCGAACTGTGTCTTGAGCATCATCGCCTGCACACCGATCTTCGTCATGTCGTACTCCCTTTCAGTGCGTTCTCTTGCCCGAGGCTAGCCTCGGGCGGTCAGGTGATCCGGAGAACCCTGGCGGCTTGTCTGGTGCGGAGCGCGTGCGTCATCGTGAGGGCATGGCGACCCACACAGAGCTCGACGTCGAGCGAGCGACCAGCTACGGGACGGATCCCGGTGACCCCAGCCGAGCCTCGACGATCGGCGGGGTGGGGGAGCACCTCGGTTCCGAGCAGGTTGCGGCGTTCGTGACGGAAGCCCTGGCCCGCGCCGATCTGAACGGCAAACGGGTCTGTCTGGTGGTTCCGGACGGTACGCGTACCTGTCCGCTGCCGTTGCTTATCGGCGCGGCGCGCGACGCGCTCGCCGGCCGCGCGTCAGAGGTGACGGTGGTGATCGCCCTCGGCACCCACCAGGGCATGAGTGAAGATCATCTGGCCAGACATCTCGGTTACGAGCCGGGAAAATCCGAGGCGACCTACCCCGGGTGGCGGATCCTCAATCACGAGTCGTGGCTGCCGGAGACCTTCACCCACCTGGGCAGCATCGGATCCGACCGGCTGGCGGAGCTGACCGGCGGGCTGATGACCGACGTCTCGGTGGACGTCCGGATCAACCGGCACGTCGCCGAAGCCGACGTCGCCATCGTGGTCGGACCGGTGTTCCCGCACGAGGTGGTGGGCTTCTCCGGTGGCAACAAGTACTTCTTCCCCGGTGTGTCCGGCCAGGAACTGATCGATCTCTCCCACTGGGTCGGGGCCTTGATCACCAGTGCGGAGATGATCGGCACCCGCGGGGTGACTCCGGTCCGAGCCTTGATCAACGAAGCCTCGACGCTGATCCCGGCGCAGCGACTGGGCCTGTGCCTGGTGGTCGCGTCCGGCACCGACACCCTGCACGCCGCGGCGTTCGGAACGCCCGAGGACGCCTGGGCGGCCTGCGCGGCGGTGTCGGCCGAGACGCATGTGACGTACCTCGATCACCCGGTCAAGCGGGTGTTGTCGATCATGCCGACCAAGTACGAGGACATCTGGACCGCCGCCAAGGGCTTCTACAAGCTGGAGCCGATCGTCGCCGACGGCGGCGAGGTGATCATCTACGCCCCACACATCTCGGCGATCTCGGTCATGCATCCCCAGATCGCCGAGATCGGCTATCACAACCGGGACTACTTCCTCGGCCAGTGGGAGCGGTTCCGCGATCAACCGTGGGGCGATCTGGCCCACTCCACTCACCTCCGCGGCCAGGGCACCTGGGATCCCGACCGCGGCGAGCAGAACCGGGTGACCGTCACCTTGGCGACCGGCATCCCCGAGGCCGATGTGCGGGCGGCGAACCTGAACTATCTCGATCCGGCCCAGGTCGATGTGGCTGAGTACGAAGCCGACCCCGATACGTTCGTGGAACCCCACGCCGGTGAGGTGTTGTACCGGCTGCGGCCGGGTCGTCCGAGCGCTGCCGCTGGAGAGGCCGACGGTCGTCTGGTGCCCGCCGCCGGAATGGACGGCTGAGTTTCACCGGCGGGTCGGCGGATCAGTGCGGGGGGAGCCGGAGGCGAGGATCGGCGACGAGATCGACCATGTCCGCCCGCGTCACCGGCAGCTCCCGGCTGGCCCGTGAGGTGTTCCGAGCCACGACGGTGATCACGAAGGTGCCTTCGGGTCGGTGCTGCGCCTCCAGACCCTGGGCGACCGTGCTCGGATCGGTCAGCGTGAAGCGGTTGCCGTCCATGAACCGTGTCGTGTGGCATGGCCGCTTGGTCAGCTCGCCGCAGCGAATCGCGTACGACCGGGTGGTGGCGATCTGCAGGTAGACCTCCGTGGCCCCGCCCGTCATCCGGTACAGGTCCAACCCGAGGGCGCCGCCACCGCCGTCCCAGAAGTCCGAACCCTGATAACCCTCGGTGTAGGAGTAGCTGAAACCGGTGAAGTAGTCCCCGTCCGGGTCGAGGTGGGCGCTGATCACCCTGGCCATCTCGAGCCGCCAGCCGGAGACGATGTCGGCCCGGCAGCGGGGCTCGGTGGTGTCGCACGGCGGCCGCTCGGTCGGTCTCACAGAAACCTGGGGGCCGACCTGGGGGCCTAGCTGCGGCCCACTCGAGGCCACCGGGCTGAGCAGCGGTGCGGCCTGCCTGACCGCGAAGCCGACCAGTACGGCAAGCGCCGCGGCTACCGCGAGCGCGCGGAGCCGGCGGTGGCGAAGCAGGGAACGCCCGGCCCGCGGGGCGTCGGGGACGGGCTGTCGGCTTGCTGCCGAGTTCCCCGCTGGAGGCGAAACCGGGGCGGCGGCGGCCAGCTCGGCGGCCAGCCGCCGCCGACCGTTGAGGCGCGGCATGCTCTGCAACCGGTCGGTGGCCGCCCGCAGCTGGGAGATCACGTCGGTGACGTCGCGCCCCAGCACCGCCGCGATCTCGACCAGCGGAAGGTGGGTGTAGGACGCCAGGACCAGCACCCGCCGCTCGTCCTCGGAGAGGGCCGCCAGCTCGCTGAGGATGCCATCCCCGAAGCGCGGTCGGGCGGCGTCCACGTCGACCAGCTCGAAACGGGTGGCCGCCTCACCGGGCAGCTGCACGCCGGCCCAGGCAGGACTCAGCACCGCGCGGACCGCGTAGGCGTACGGGTCGTCGAGCCGGGGCCAGGCCGCGTACACCTGCGCCAACACGGCGTGGACCAGGGGCCCGGCCCGTTCGGGCTCGAGATGGATCAGGGCCGCCGTCCCCAGGAGACGGGCTCGATAGGCGTTGACGAACGCGGCGAACGGCTCATCGCGACTACCCATCGGCTTCAACCACCTCTTCTCACGTGATCGTATTCGGTGCCGGAGTGACCTACGGATGAACGATTTCCGTTATCAACATGTTCTGGCTAGCTCCGGAATGCTCTGGAATGCTGGGGCAATGACCGCGTTCCGGCGCTTCGTGGCGATCGGGGACTCCTCCACCGAGGGGTTGGTCGATCCCGACGGCCAAGGCGGCTACCGGGGCTGGGCGGACCGGTTGGCCCAGACGATCGCCGACGGGCAGACCCCTCCCCTGGAGTACGCCAACCTGGCTATTCGCGGGCTCAAACTGGAGGAGATCCGCGAAACCCAGTTCGACTGGGCCCTGGCCATGGAACCCGATCTGCTCACCCTCTTCGCGGGGGCCAACGACATCATGTCGGCGGTCCGCTGCGACTGGGAAACCTGGCGGGATCACCTGGCGGCCATGTTCGGGGCGGCCCGCGCTCGCGACATCACCGTGATGACCTTCACCATGCCCGACCCGACCCTGATCAACCCCTTGGGGGCGAGTTGGCGCCCGCGGGTGCTGCGATTGAACCAGCTGATCCGCGAGGAGGCGGACCGCTGTGGTGTGTTGGCGGTCGACTTCGAGCACCATCCGATCTCGCAGGATCCCCGGCTCTGGTTCGACGACCGGCTGCACGGAAACTCACTCGGCCACGAGGTGGTGGCGGCGGCGTTGGCCTGGCGGCTCGGCGTCAGTGGCGCCGACGAGAGTTGGGCCGATCCGCTGCCCGACGAACTCATCCGACCCCGGCCCTGGGAGCGGTTGACCAGCGACGTGGACTGGGCCGTGCACCACGTCGGGCCCTGGCTCGGCAAGGGTCTGCGCGGCATCCGGCAGGGCTGGGGCATCCAGCCGAAACGACCGGTCCCCCGGGTGGTGCCGAAATCCGACCGCACCCGCTCGGCCTACGTCTCCGAGGCCAGTTAGCGGCTCAGACCCTTCGACGGTCAGGCGAACAGCGCCTGGCCGACGTATTGGTCCTCGCGAACCCCCGGCGGTACGGCGAACAGGGCGGAACCCGTGTGCTGCAGGTACTCGCTCATGGCGTCACCGACCCCGAGCCTGGTCTGCATCGGGATGAAGTGGGTGCGCGGGTCGACGACAAAGGCGAGGAAGAACAAGCCGGCGTCCATCCGGCCCAGGTCGTTGCTGCCGTCGACGAAGTTGTAACCGCGGCGCAGCATCCGGGCGCCGTCGTTGGCGCTGGGGTGGACCAGGGCGAGGTGGGCGTCCGTCGCGATCAGTGGCTCGTCCGCCCGGCCGAGCAGGGCGAAGTTCGGCTGGTCGAACTCAGCGCCGCCCGACAGGGGAGCGCCCTCGGCCTTGGTCCGGCCGATCACCCGCTCCTGCTCCCGCAGCAACTGCCGGTCCCAGGTCTCGATGGTCATGCTGATCCGCCGGGCCACCAAGTAGGAGCCGCCGGCCAACCAGTCGGCCCGGGCATCCGCCCCGGCCGGCACCCAGACATGAGTGTCCAGCTCGGCCGGCATCTCGGCCTTGAGGTTCTGGGTGCCGTCCTTGAACCCGAACAGGTTCCGCGGGGTGGCCTGGCTGGTCGACGTCGACGACGTACGCCCGAACCCGAGCTGCGACCAGCGCAGGGCCGCGCGACCGAAGGCGATCCGGGCCAGGTTCCGGACCGCGTGCACGGCCACCTGGGGATCGTCGGAGCAGGCCTGCACGCAGAGGTCGCCGTCGGAGCGGGCCGGGTCGAGCTTGTCGGCGGGGAAGTGCGGCAGTCGTCGCAGCGCCGCGGGTTGCCGGGCCGCCAGCCCGAAGCGGTCCTTCCCCCGGTCGCGGAACAGGCTGGGTCCGAAGCCGAAGGTGATGGTCAGTCCGGCCGCCGGCAGCCCGATGGCTTCGCCGGTGTCGTCCGGCGGAGCATCGTACGAGCCGGAGGTCGGACCCAGTTCACCGGCCGGTTCGGCGGCGGTCATTCGGGCGGCGGCGGCCGTCCAGTCCTGCAGGAGTTCGATCAGCTCTTCGCGGGAGTCGGTGATGACGTCGAAGGCGGCGAAGTGCAACCGGTCCTGCATCGGGGTGACGATGCCGGCCTGGCGCTCCCCGTAGAACGGGTAGGTCCGGGTACCGCTCGGTGCTTCGGCCGCCGGTGCGCTCGACACGCCCCGGTTCTGGGTGACCGCGACCGTGCCGGCCACCCCGACCCCGAGCCCGAGCGCCCCGGCGCCCGCCACGCCCAGCAGGCCACGCCGGGAAACCTGATGGCGCCCGTCCTGGCTCGGGTCGGGTTGGGACTGCTCGGTCACGTCACACCCACTTCACACCCACTTCACACCCACTTCACACCCACTTCACACGACGGCGGCGGTGAGCTTCGACAACGGTTCGGACAGCGCGTTGACGGCGTTGGACAGCGCCTTCACGTCCTCCGCGGTGAGTTCGTTGTACAACACGAACCCTTCGCCTTCCTGGTGCTGATCCAGCAGCTTCTGCAGAGCGAGGAACCGGCTGTCGATCTCGTTGTCGAGTTCGGTCTCGCCCCGCTTCTCCAAGCAGCGGCCGCAGACCGTCGAAGCCGACCCGGGCCCCGTCGACGTTGGCCTGGAAGTCCCACAGATCGGTCCGCGACCAGTACTCCTCTTCGCCGGTCACCTTCCCGGTCGCGACCTCGTCGAGCAGGCCCTTGGAGCCGTTGGCGATCTGATCGGCGGTGTAGCTGAGCTTCCGGACCCGCTCGTACAAGGTGTTGGTGTTGGCCACCAGATCCGCCGCGAAGGTCTTGCGCTGCGCCTCGGTGAGCGGGGTGTAGTTCTCAGCCCGCTCCGGCCACAGGTCCTTCTCGATCTTGTGCCAGCCGGTCCACTTCTCCCCGGGCTCGAGGTCGGCCTCGCGGGCGTCCATCTTCGGGTCGAGGTCACCGAACGACTCGGCGACCGTCTCGATCCGCTCCCAATGCACCCGGGCCACCGGATAGAGCGCGCGCGCCTCGTCGTCCTTCGCGCCGACGTACAAGGCGGCGAACTCGTCCGTCTTGGTCACCAGCTGCTCGGTCTGGTCCTTCACGTACGCCTGATAGTTCCGGTTGGCCTGATCGACCAGGGCCTTGTCGTCGCCCTTGGGGGTCAGGTCCTCGCCCGAATCGGTGACGGCGAAGACGGATCGGATGCCGTCGCCGACCATCCCCGGCTTGCAGGCGGTGTAGTACGAACCGGGCGGAGCCACGACGACCAGTTCCCGGGACAGACCCGGGCCGATGTTCTCGACCTCGCCCACGATCCGCAGCCCGTCGGCGCCGAGCAGGTAGAACTCGGTGACCTTGGATCCGCCGTTGGTCACCGAGAAAGTCAGGTTGCCCGACGGGGCCGCGGGTGCGGAGACGGTGCACGCGTCGTCGGTGGCCTGGACGGTCAGGGCGCGACCAGACGGGGCGCTCTCGTTGGCCGTTCCGGGCTGCACGTTGTCGGTGCAGGCCGCCACCACCGGCAGGGTGAGCAAGGCACCGGACAGCAGCCCGAAGAATCGGAGCCGAGCCGTGGACATATCAGTTTCCTCCGGAAGAGACGGTGGCCCGAGGCGCGGAAGCCGGCGCCGGCTTGGCCGAGGCGGTGCTGCGCCCGCGGATGCGGCGCAAGAACAAGAAGACGGTGGGGATGACGTAGGCCAGCCAGACCACGAGCTCGAGCTTGGTGGTGGCTGGGGAGAAGTTGAAGATGCCCTTCAGCAGGGTGCCGTACCAGGAGCTCGGCGGGATCGTGGCCGAGACGTCGAAGGCCAGGTTGTACAGTCCGGGCAGGAAGCGGGCCTCCTGCAGATCATGCACCCCGTACGCGAGCACACCGGCCGCCACGATGATCAGGAACAGCCCGGTCCAGGTGAAGAACTTGGTCAGGTTGATCTTGACCGTGCCGCGGTAGAACAGGTACCCGAGGACGACCGCGGTGATCAGACCCAGGAGAGCGCCCAGCAGGGGGACGGCGGTGGTGCCGGTCGCCCGGGTCGCCGCCCAGAGGAACAGCGCGGTCTCGAGACCCTCGCGGCCCACCGCCAGCATGGCGACGACCACCAGCGACCACGGTTTGGCCTCGGCGGCCTTGTCGACCTGGGAGCGCAACTCACCCGACATGCTCCGGGCCGCCTTGGCCATCCAGAAGATCATCCAGGTGACGAAGACGACGGCGATGATCGAGAGGATGCCGCCGATCAGCTCCTGGGCCTCGAAGGTGAGGCCCTTGGGTCCGAACGTCAGGACGGCGCCGAACACCAGGGACACTGCGACGGCGACACCGACGCCCAGCCAGATCTTGGGCAGTTGATCTCGGCGATCGGACTTGACCAGATAGGCGATCAGGATGCTGACCACGAGAGCGGCCTCGAGGCCCTCCCGCAATCCGATCAGGTAGTTGGCAAGCATTCCGTTGCATCTCGTCGACTTCGGATCGACTGAGATGGGGGCACAGCCGAGGTCTGACTCAAAGGGGAGCCTCCCCTAACTTAGGACGCCCTATGCCGGCTGCGCAAGCCGTTATGACCGATTCGAGCGAACTCACTGATTCAGCAAACCCGTGGTCAGCCCGGCGGCCGAGCCGGGAGGGCGATCACCGTCGTGCCCCCGTGGAGGGAGGCGGGCGCGTCCATCGCCATCAGGGCCGCGGGTGCCTCCTCCAGGGTGATCACCCGACCGACGAGCAGCTCCGGATGCAGGATCCCGCGGCCGATCAGGTTGAGCATCCCCGGATAGTCGACGGCCGGCATCCCGTGCGAACCGTAGATCTCCAGTTCACGGCCGATCACCAGCTCCCAGGGCAGGGATGCGGCTTCGTCATTCCCCAGTAGGCCGACCTGCAGGTGGCGTCCCCTCCGACGAAGACTGCGTACGGAGGCGTCGAGGGTGGCCGCCGACCCGTACGCGTCGACGCTCAGCCGAGCACCGCCGTCGGTGGCCGCGTGCACGGCCGGGCTGGGATCGACGCCCAGGGTCGCCCGCACGCACACTTCCGCGCCCAAGGCTTCGGCTTGCCCGAGGCCGGCCGGGGACACGTCGACGGCGACCACCCGGGCGCCGAGGGCGGTCGCGATCATCACCGTGGACAACCCGACCCCACCGCAGCCGAAGACGGCGACCCAGTCGCCCGGCCGGACGCGCCCGTGCACCGTCAGCGCTCGGTAGGCCGTCGCGAACCGGCAACCCAGCCCCGCGGCGGCGACGAAGTCCAATCCGTCCGGGAGCCGGACCAGGTTGGTGTCTGCCGCGGGCAGGGCGACCCGCTCCGCCCAGGAGCCCGGGTGGGTGAAGCCGGGCTGGGTCTGGAACGGGCACACCTGGGCCTCGCCCGACCGGCAGAAGTCGCAGTGCCCACAACCGTGGACGAACGGGGCCGTCACCCGGTCCCCGACCGCGAACTCGCGTACCTCCGGCCCGGCGGCGACCACCTCACCGGACCACTCGTGTCCGGGGACATGGGGGAGCGGTACCGCCTCGTGGCCTCGCCACGCGTGCCAGTCGGACCGGCACACTCCGGTGGCCCGTACCGCAACCACCACTCCGTCGGCGGGGCAGGCGGGTGCGGCTACGTCGTCCACGCCTGGCGGGGCTCCGACGGCGTCGTAGCGGACCGCCCTCATGCGGGCCGGATCAAGAGCGCCGGGATCAGGAACGCCGGGGCGGTCGGCGGGTCTCCTCGGCCGGCTCGCGCAGGTCGGAGAAGTCGTCGATGTCCTCGAACTCGTCCTTGCCGCGACGCCACCGGCGCTCTCGGGGGGTCGCCTCGGCGTCGGCGCCGGAAGGCGGGGCGCCGTCGCGATCGGGTTTGGTCTTCCGCGGTTTCGGCGCCCCCCGGCTCAGTCTGACGAGGGCCACCGCGATCGCCGTGGTGAGGGGAATGGCCAACACAACACCCGTGGAGGCGACCAGGATCCGTACGAGTTCGTCGGCGAACTGCTCGGTCTGCAGCATCTCGAGCAGGGGGCGCGGGTAGACCAGCAACAGCAGCAGGACGGGAAGGGCGGCGCCGAGCGTGACGAACGCGATCGTCGACACGTTGGCGGCGGCGTGTTCACGTCCGGTGCGCATGGCTTTGGCAAACAGTCGACGGGCGCTCGGTTCGCTGTCGGCCGCGGACCACACGGCCGACGCCTGGGTGAGGGTGACGTCGATGAGCACTCCGACCCCAGCGAGGATGATGCCGCACATCACCACCGAGGACAGCAGGAGGTCGGGGGCCGACGCGACCAGGACGTAGTCGTCTTCGGCGGTGATCCCCGTCAGGTGGGTCCAGCGGACCGCGACCCAGCCGAGTCCGGCGGTGACGAGGAGGGCGGCCAGCGAGCCGACCAGGGCGGTGGTGGTCCGGACGTTCAGACCGTGAGCCGCATACAGCGCGACGAAGAGGATCGCGGACGCAGCGGTCAAGCCGACCAGGATCGGGTTGGATCCGCTGACCAGGGCGGGGAACAAGAACGTGACCAGGATGGCGCCGGCGAAGGCCAGGGCGAGCAACGTGGCGAATCCTCGCCAGCGGGCGACCAGGATGACCGCGGCCGCGAAGATCAGTGTGACGACCAGCAGCGGCGTGCCGCGACTGAAGTCGGAGAAGGAGTACTGGGCGGGCTGGCCGTCGATCGGCGGTATGCGGACCAGGGTCACCCGCTGGCCGATGGAGATCCCGGAGGTGTAGATCGCATTGGTGACCGGCACGACCACGGTCTTGCCCTGATCGTCACCGGCCAGGAGCTGCACGCTGAGATTGGCACAGACCTGGGTGTTGACCCCGGAACTGGAACCGGCGACACCCTCACAGGAGATCCGGGCGATGTTGGTGACCCGACCGCTCGGATAGCTGACGCCGGACACGCCGTAACTGGTGGCCTCGGTGTTGACATGACTACTGACGTCCTTGGGCCACAAGGCGATCAGACCGGCGACGGTCCACACGGCCAGGGGGATCAAGATGACCATCATCATCCGGATGGCTCGTCGTCGGCGCGCCCGGGCGGTCGTCATCCGGGTGCCCGTACCGGCAGAATGGAGTTCCGTCACGAAGTCCGCCTAGTGTTGTCCCTTGTGTCCCGCCGGTCGCTCAGGTCGACTCCGCCCGCCGCTCGGCGCGCGAATGTCCGACCAGCGACCCGTCGGGAGTCGCGCACCAGCCGTTACCGCGGCACACAATCTACCTTGCAGCGGCCCCCGCCCCGTGCCCTGAGTTCGTCGACCGGTGTCGGCGGCCGCGCGCTGCATGGGCCGACGGTGCTGGGTGGGGCGGCCCTGGCCCTCCTGGTGGCCCTTCCCGTCAGTGGAATGGTGGGTGGGGACGACACTCAGACCGGAGCCGTGACGGCGGCCGCCGAGGCCCGCCCGGACGGGGTCCCAGTCGGTCCGACCAGCGCTTCGCCCTCGGCCACTCCCGCCGCCTCGGCACCGCCTCGGTCTCCGGCCCGACTGTCGGCCCGTCGACCGGCGGCGGCAACGGCGACAAAGAAGCCCATGAAGACAAGCCGTCAGGCCCGCGAAGCCGGTGAAGATCCCCGCCAACGGTCCGGGCGTCTTCGTCACCGCGAAAGCCGACGGCCCGGTCGCCGGCCGGAAGGGCCGGCTGCTCCGCTACCGCGTCCGCGTCGAGAAGGGTCTGCCGTTCGACCGCGTACGGATCGCGCGGGAGATCGAGCGGACGCTCAGCGACCGGCGGAGTTGGACCGGATCCGGCCACTGGCGGCTGCAGCTGGTCGATGCGGGCCGGCGGGCCGACTTCAGCGTGCTGCTGGCGACGCCGCAGACGACCGACAAGCTCTGCGCACCGTTGCTGACCCGCGGCAAGGTCTCCTGTCAGAACGGCAATCGAGCCATCCTCAACGCCAGGCGGTGGGCGTTCGGGGTGCCGCACTACAAGAAGGACGTGGCCGCATACCGGGTCTACCTCGCCAATCACGAGGTCGGACACGTGCTCGGCCACGGCCACCAGAACTGTCCGGTCAAGGGCAAGCGCGCATCGGTGATGCTCCAGCAGACCAAAGGACTGCAGGGCTGCCGCGCCAACTCGTGGCCGGCTCCGGGTCGACGCTGAGCTTCCGAGCCCTGCCGAATGCAGACGTGGACATGAGTGCTCCAGCCGTTCCGGTCCGGCTGCGGCCGTGGCCGGTGGCGGAATCGACCGCTTTGACGGCGGGTGAGGGTGCCCCGCCGCCGGGACTCGCCTGGCATCCGGACTACCCGACCGAGGACACGTTCATCGCCTTGGGCCTGCTGAAGCTGGCTCACGACGCGGCCGGCTCCATCGGCTCGGCCGGTCCGTGGTGGCTGCACCAGATCGTGGTCAGCCCCGCGGGGGACGACGTGGTGGTGGGCGACATCGGTTTTCACGGACCGCCGGAGCCCGGCCGGCGGGCCGTGGTCGAGATCGGGTACGCGGTCGTGCCGGCCTGGCAGGGCCAGGGGGTCGCCACCCGGGCGTGTGCGCTGCTGCTGGAGCAGGCGTGGCGGAACGGCGCCGATCTGGTCCAGGCCGAGGCGGCGAACCTGGCGTCCCGGGCGGTGCTGCTCAAGTGCGGCTTCCAACACCGGCGCGGGACGTGGTTCGAGGTGGCCAGGCCGTGACCGATTCGATCACCCGGCGGCTTGATCTCGAGCACCCGACGCTGATCCATCCGATCCTTACGCAACACCGGCGGGGACCGGGTGATCCGACGCATCGACGGCTGGGTGGGACCTGGTTGCGGGCCACCCGGACGCCGATGGGGTCCGCGTTGGTCAAGATCGTGACCAGTGGCACCCAGGTCGCCGCACGTGCCTGGGGCGAAGGCGGCGAGTGGGCCCTCGACCAGCTGCCCGCGTTGCTCGGCTCGGCGGATAGCCCCGAAGACTTCCGGCCGCGACCCGAGCACGAGTGTCTGGTGGCGGCGCATCGCCGATTCCCGGGATTGCGGATCGGCCGCAGCGAACTCGTGTTCGAAGCCTTCGCGCCTGCCTGTCTCGAGCAGGTCGTCACCGGTAAGGAGGCCTTCCGGGCGTTCCGGCTGCTCGTCCGCGAGTTCGGCGAGCCGGCACCCGGGCCGGCGACGGACCCGGACTCGGCCGCGTACGGGATGCGGGTCCCGCCCGGCGCCGAGACCTGGGCTCGGGTGCCGACCTGGCGGTACCTGGCCGCGGGGGTGGAGGAGCGCCGCTATCGGACCCTCGTGCAGGGCGCCGGACGAGCCGCGGCCCTGCAGCGGACGCTGGCGATGGAGGGTTCAGCCGCGGACCGGGCGTTGCGGAGTCTGCCCGGCGTCGGTCCGTGGACCTCGGCGGAGGTGCGCCAGCGCGCTCACGGCGATGCCGACGCCTGGAGCATCGGTGACTATCACGTCGGTAAGGACATCACGTACGCGCTGACGGGCGAGGCGCTGGACGACGACGCCTGCCTCGAGATCCTGGAACCGTATCGGGGGCATCGCTACCGGGTGCAGCTGTTGTTGATGCTGGCCGGTCCGCGGCTGCCCCGCCGGGGCCCGCGGATGACACTGCCGGGCCACACCCCGTACGCCACGGGCGGGAGATCATGAGGCGCCAAACGCAACCCAAGCTGCGAGCGTCGGTGATCGCGCGAGCAGCTCTAAACAATCTGCGCGGTTTCCTGGAGATCCTCGATCGTGGTGGCGCCGGGGAGCCGGATGGTGAACTCGGCGCCGCCCTGAGCCGATCGGCCGGCACGGATCCAGCCGCCGTGCCGGCTCACGGTCTGGGCGGCGATCGAGAGACCGAGTCCGGTACCGGGCGTGGTCCGGGCCGCTTCGCCGCGATAGAAGCGGTCGAACACGTGGGGCAGGTCGGTCTCGGCGATGCCCTGGCCCTGATCGGCGACCCGCAGCCGATCGCCCTCGAGGTGCACCCGGATGGTGCCGTTCGGAGGGCTCCACTTGACCGCGTTGTCCAACAGGTTGGTGATGGCGCGCTCCAGATCGTCGGCTTCGCCCAGGACGTACAGCGGGTTCAGCTCTACGTCGAAGATCAGACCCTTGGGCGCCCGCCGGCGCACCCGCTCGAGGGAGGCGTTCACCACGTCGCGCAAGTCGATGGGCTCCGGCGCCGCGGCGACGCGCTCGTCCCGGGTCAGATGGACGAGGTCGCCGATCAACGTGGTGAACTCCCGCAGCTGGGCCGATACGTCGGCCAGGATCGCGGCTCGATCATTCGTGCTCAACATCCGGGACTGCTCGTCGGCGGCCAGGAGTTCGATGTTGGTCCGCAGGCTGGTCAACGGGGTGCGCAACTCGTGTCCGGCGTCGGCGATCAGCCGCTGTTGCCGCTCGCGGGAGGAGGCCAGGGACCGCAGCATCCCGTTGAACGCCTGCGCCAACCGGGTGATGTCGTCGCTGCCGCTGACCGCGATCGGGGTGAGGTCCTGGGTCAGGGTGACGTGTTCGACGGCGGCCGCGAGCTCCCGGACGGGTCGCAGACTCGACCGTGCGACCGCGCTGCCGGCGATGGCCGCGAGCACGACTCCGGTCAGGCCGAAGATGATCAAGGTCAGCCAGAGTGAGGTCAGGGTGTCGTTGATCACCTGTAGCGGCCGGCCGACCGACAGGGCGTAGTCGCCGAGACCGGTCAACGGCACGGTCATGATCCGGTATTCGCTGCCATCGGTAGCAATCCCGGAGCGGGCCGACGGCGGTCCCTGGAGGCGGGCCACGGCCAGCTCCTCGACCCCCAGCACGAGGTGCACCCGCTCGTCGGGTACCGACAGGACCTGACCGTCGGCCCGGATCACCGACAGGCTCAGATTGCCGGCCTGGAGCGCCTCCCCGGTCAGGCCGCCGACTGTCCTGATGTCGCCGGTCACCGCGCGCGACAGCGAATTCGCGACCCCGAGGAGCTCGGAGTCCAAGGCCCGATAGAGGGAGACTCGCAGGGTGAGGTACCCGGCGATGCCGGTCGCGGCCACGGCCAGCGCCACCGCGACAGTGGCCAGGTAGGCCACCCGCTTGCGGAGGGAGAGGGATCGGACGAAGCGCCGGAGCGGCCCCCGCGGCGCGGGAGTGACGGCGCTGGTCACGGGGGCGTCTCGCGGAGGACGTAGCCGACTCCGCGTACGGTGTGCAGCAGGCGCGGCTCACCCTCGGTCTCCGTCTTGCGCCGGAGGTAGCCGATGTAGACCTCGAGGGAGTTGGCCGTGGTCGGGAAGTCGAAGCCCCACACCTCGTTCAGCAGCCAGCTGCGTTCCAGGACCCGGCGCGGGTGGTGCAGGAACGCTTCGAGCAGCGCGAACTCCGTACGGGTCAGATTGATCTGCCGGCTGCCCCGCAGCACTTCGCGGGTCTGAGTGTTGAGGACCAGATCGGAGAAGGAAAGGGCGTGGGTGGACGGATCGGCCGAGTCGGCCACGGTGCCCGCCCGGCGGACCAGGGCCCGTAGCCGCGCGAGCAGCTCGTCGAGGGCGAACGGCTTGGCCAGATAGTCGTCGCCCCCGGCGTCCAGCCCGTCCACCCGGTCGCCGACGGCATCTCGGGCGGTGAGGACGAGGATCGGTACGTCGTTGCCCGCCGCCCGCAGCATCCGGGTCGCTTCCAGCCCATCCAACCGGGGCATCATGACGTCCATGACCACCGCGTCAGGGCGCACGGCGGCCAGTCGGGCCAGAGCCTGCATCCCGTCGTCGGCGGTGCTGACCTCATAGCCGTTGTACTGCAGCGACCGCTTGAGGGAATCGCGAACCGCTTGATCATCGTCGACGACCAGGATGTGCATGTCCCCAGCGTGCCACTACTTCTCGGGTGCCGGGCGCGTGATGGCCAGCAGGAGTGAGCGCATCACTGTCGCGTCGGCGGGCTGACCCTCGAAGACCGCGAGTCGCTGCTCATGATCATGAACCGCGGCCAACAATCGCAGCGCGTGCTCGAACGGAACGGTCAGCTCCAAGCCCAGATGGGCGAGGGCGTCGACGATCAGGGCGGCCATCTGGCGGTCGCACTCGTGCACGAAGTTCAGGTACGCAGCGTGCAACGCGGGCTCGCGGGCGGCGTGGAGTCGCAGTTCCTGGTCCAGCAGAATCCCTTCCCGGAAGGGTCGCCCGGCCCGCTCGAAAGCGGTCAGGGCCAAGGTGATCATTTCCTCCGCGCTGGCGTCCGTCGCGGCCTTCATGTCGGCAACCGCCTGCTGGGCCGCGCTGAACTGCACCGTCATGCTCCGGTCGAGCAGGGCCAGCACCAGGTCGGACTTGTCGGCGAAGTTCGAATAGAAGGCACCCCGAGTGAAGCTCGCCGCGTCGCAGATCTCCTCCACGCTGGCCCCATTCACTCCACGTTCGGCGAACACGGCGACGGCCGCGGTGAGCAGCCGATCGCGGGTCCGGGCCCGGCGCGCCGAAATCGGGAAGTCGGCCAGTGCCGGCTCAGCCATGTCGGCCTCCCTCGGCTAGCACTCGGATACACATCTGTATCGGATACATTACTGTATCGATCCTGGTCGACTGCCTACATTCACTCCCTGAGCCCGGAAGGACTTGCGTGTCCTCGTACCTGTACGGCCTGGGTCGGACGGCGTTCCGTCGCCGCCGGACCGTGCTGTTCGCCTGGTTGGGCGCGCTTGCCGTCATGGTCGGACTGGCCGCCGTCATCGGCGACCGCTTCGACGAGAAGTTCACCGTCCCGGGTACGGAGTCGCAGACGGCGCTCGATGCGCTGAATCGCAACTTCCCGCAGGCTGCCGGGGTCACCGCCCAAACGATCGTCGTGGCCCCGGCCGGGTCGACGGTTCGCGACGCTGCGGTCAAGCAGACCATCGCCGATGGCGCCGAGGCGTACAAGCGCGTCGAGGGCGTGCTCGACGTGACCTCGCCGTACGACGAATTCGCCGAGGGACTGATCTCGCCGGATGCAACGGCCGCGATCCTGACCATCAGGTTGGAGCGGGTGGACGGTGTGGTGCCGGATGCCACGATGGACGCGCTCACGGTCGAGACGGAGCGTCTCCAGGCCGAACTGACTGGCGGTGAGGTCTCCATCGGCGGGGAAGCCTTCAACAACAACACCCCCAGCTTCAGCATCGTCGAGGCGCTCGGTGTGGTCGTGGCCCTGCTCGTGTTGTTGTTGACCCTCGGTTCCTTGCGCGCGGCCGGGATGCCGCTGCTGACCGCGCTGCTCGGCGTGGCCATCTCCGTGGTGATGATCTTCGCCGCCACCGGTCTGACCGTGGTCTCCTCGACCACCCCGATGCTGGCGGTGATGCTCGGTCTCGCCGTCGGCATCGACTATGCGCTGTTCATCACGTCGCGGCATCGCGACCAGCTGCGGGACGGCATGGAGCCGGAGGAGTCGGCCGCCCGCGCCCTCGCCACCGCGGGGTCGGCCGTGGTCTTCGCCGGACTGACGGTGATGATCGCGCTGGTGGGTCTGTCGGTGGCCGGCATCCCCTTTCTCACGACCATGGGTGTGGCTGCCGCGGTGGCCGTCGCCGTCGCCGTGTCGATCGCGCTGACTCTGGTTCCCGCCCTGCTGGGTTTCGCCGGCGAGCGGTTGCGTCCGAAGGCACGGATGGTTCGACAGGCTCAGGGCATCACGGCCCGTCGAAAGGCTCAGCGCATCGGCGCGCCGCGGCGTTGGGTCAGCATCGTGACCAGGTGGCCGGTGTTCACCATCGTCGTGGTGATCGTGGCCCTCGGCGCGCTGGCCTATCCGGCCAAGGATCTGCGCATTGCCCTTCCCGACAATGGTCAGGCCGATCCCGGCACCCCGGCCCGGACCACGTACGACTTGATCAGCGAGCATTTCGGCGTCGGTTACAACGGACCGCTGATCGTGTCGGCCGTCATCGTCGGCTCCGACGAACCGCTCGAGGTGGTGGACGGCATCGCCGACGATATTCGGACCCTCCCCGGCGTGGCCAGCGTCCCGCTGGCGACCCCCAACGAGGACGCTTCCTTCGGCATCGTGCAGGTCATACCGACCACCGGACCAGACGCGCAGGAGACCAAGGACCTGGTGCTGCGGATCCGCGCCATGAAAGATCAGTTCCAGGCCGAGTACGACGTCCCGGTCGCGGTGACCGGATTCACGGCGGTCGCGATCGACGTCTCGAACCGGCTCGGCGGCGCCCTGCTGCCGTTCGGGATCATCGTGGTCGGCTTGTCGCTGGTGCTGCTCACCATGGTGTTCCGCTCGATCGCCGTACCGCTCAAGGCCACGATCGGCTACCTGCTCAGCGTCGCGGCGGCGTTCGGCGCGACGGCGTTGGTCTTCGAGTGGGGATGGTTCTCCTCGATCTTCAACGTCCACCAGACCGGTCCGGTGATCAGCTTCCTGCCGATCTTGTTGATGGGGGTGCTGTTCGGGCTGGCCATGGACTACGAGGTGTTCCTGGTGTCCCGGATCCGCGAGGACTTCGTCCACGGTGGTGATCCCCGGGCGGCGATCGAGAACGGTTTCGCCGCCTCCGCCCGGGTGGTCGTGGCCGCAGCGGTGATCATGTTCGCGGTCTTCGCCGCCTTCGTCCCCGAGGGCGAGGGTCCGATCAAGACGATCGCCTTCGCGCTGGCGGCCGGGGTGTTCGTGGACGCCTTCGTTGTGAGGATGACGTTGGTTCCTGCGGTGATGTTGCTGCTCGGCCGCTCCGCCTGGTGGCTGCCGCGCTGGATCGACCGCATATTGCCGTCCTTCGACGTCGAGGGCGAGGGGCTGGCACACCAGGTGTCCCTCGACGACTGGCCGGCGCCCAACGATGATCATCTGGTCTACGGCGAGGGTCTGGGTCTGGCCGGACGGAGCGACGAGCTGGGTGTCGCCTTGCGGCCGCGAGAGATCATGATCATCGAGGGCCCACCGGAAGCCGGGAAGACGGCGCTGTTGCTGACGCTGGCCGGCCGGATGCGTCCGTCCGGCGGGCGGCTCAAGGTCGACGGGCTGGTGCTGCCCGAGCAGGCGCGTCTGGTCCGTCGACGGACCGGTGTCGTGGACTGCCGAGCACTCGACAACCCGCGGGCTGAGTTCCGGGCTATCCAGGGGTCCGGAGCTCGGGTGATTTTCATCGACCACGCCGACCTGCTGACCGGCGTCGACGACCGGGCCGCCTTGGCCAGTCTGCTGGACGAGATCGTGGTCGGCGGCGCCGGCGGCCGAGCCGTCGTGCTGACCGCTCGCGATCGGGCGGCCGTCGCCGATCTGATCCCGACCTCGTACTCGTATCTCCGTCTTTCTCCGCTGCCGGACGCGGTGCTCGACCGTACGGCCTGAACACCGATTCCGAAGAGGATTGCCATGCTCACACTGGAACCTTCCGCGCCGCGCCGACGGGTGACCTGGTTGTCGCTGCTGGGTTTGGTGCTGGTGCCGCTGCTCGTGGCCGGAGGCTTCCTCTGGGCCACCTGGAATTCCGACACCCGCCTCGACCGGGTGCAGGCCGCGATCGTCAACGAGGACGAGCCCGTCCGGCTCGACGGACAACTGGTGCCGCTCGGCCGCCAACTGGCCGGAGGCCTGGTGACCGGCGGCGACTCCGACGACGACAACTTCAGCTGGCTCTTGACCGATGCGGCGGACGCGGCGAGTGGACTCGCTGACGGCAGGTACGCCGCGGTGGTGACGATCCCGGAGGAGTTCTCGGCCCGCGCCACCTCGTTCTCCAAGACCGAGGCGTCGCAGATCAGCCCGGCCGAGATCTCCGTGCAGACCTCGCAGATCCGCGGGATCGCGGACACGGTGGTCGGACAGTCCATCGCGGCCGCGGCGACCAGCGCGCTGAACACTTCGCTGACTGAGCAATACCTGGACAACATCTACGTCGGGTTCAACGAGACGGGGGAGCAGTTCCGTACGGTGGCCAGGGCAGCCGGCGACCTCGCCGACGGCACCGAGAAGTTGTCCGACGGGATCACGCAGACCTCAACCGGTGCGGCTGAACTCGCGGACGGGCTGGGGCAACTGGATCGCGGCGCCGAGCAGCTCTCGAGCGGAGCCGGACAGCTCAGCACCGGGGTCGGGCAGCTGTCGACGGGCCTGGACAAGCTGGCGGACGGGACGGCGCAGCTGCCCGCCCAGACCCGCAAGCTGGCCGACGGAGTGCAGGAGACGGCCGAGGGGGCCGGGGAGTTGGCCGACGGTGCGAAGAAGCTCAGCCGCGGACTGTCGGAGTTCGCCGACGGCACGACCGCCAATGAGAATGGGACGCAGGAGTTCGCGGCCGGAGCGGAGAAGTTCAGCGATGGCCTCACCGGTTACACCAGCGGCGTGTCCGAACTGAACGGCGGCCTGAAGCAGTATCGACAAGGAATCGCTGCCCTGGCCGAGAACGGCCTCCCAGCTTGCCCAGCAGACGTCCCGGAGGCGGTGTGTCCGGTCTTTCAGGCCGGGGTTCAGGCGGGTGCCACTGCCGCGGTCCAGGGTTTGGATCAGCCCAAGGGGGAAGGCCTTCTCGCCGGAGCCCAGAAGCTGGCGGACAACTCCCCGACGATCGCCGAGGGAGGCGCCGGCCTCGCGGACGGAGCCGGGCGGCTGAGTTCGGGTGCGCGCAAGCTCGATCGCGGAGCCAAGCAGCTCGCCAACGGCGCCACCGGGCTCTCGAGCGGAGCCCGTCAGCTGGCCGGTGGACTCGACCAGCTCGCCGACGGTACCGATCAACTGGCCGACGGCCTGAAACCCCTCGCCAGGGGGATCCGCTCCTCGGCGGACGGGGCATCCCAGCTGGCCACCGGCGCCTCGCAGCTGAGCTCCGGAACTCAGGACCTGACCACCGGAACCGGCCAGTCGGCCACCGGAGCCGAGCAGTTGAGCGACGGACTGACCAAGCTCTCCGACGGCGGAGTCAAGCTCGCCGACGGCAGCCAGAAGCTGGCGGACGGGCTCACCAAGGGTGCCGAACAGGTGCCGTCCTACGACAAGAGCACCCGGACCAAATTGGCCGAGGTGGTCGCCACGCCGGTCACCTCCGAGCGGCCGACCTCGCTGTTCGCCGACATCGCCAACACCACGTTCCTGGCCGCCATCGCGCTCTGGCTCGGTGGGTTGGCCAGCTACATCGTCCTGCGTGCCGTGCCGTCCAGCGTGCTGACCTCGATGAAGGCCTCCTGGCGGTTGGCCACGGAGGCGCTGCTGCCGGCGGCGGGGATCGCTGCGGTTCAGGCGGTCGCCCTGACCGCGGTGCTTCAGGCGCTGCTCGAGCTGAATGTCGGGCAGGCCGCCCGGCTGCTGCCGTTCCTGCTCTTGGCCGGAGTGGCCTTTGCGGCCGTGAACCAGGCGCTGGTGGCCTGGCTCGGCGGGGTTGGGCGGTTCGTCTCGGTGGCTCTGCTGGTGCTGGCCGCGGCCGCAGCGATCACCTCGGCCACACCCGCCCTCCTCGACGTGGTGACGCCGTTCCTGCCGGTGACCCCGGCGCTGGAGGGCGCTCGCGCCATCGTCAGCGACGGCACCGGCGTCCTCGGCGCCGTCGGGCTGCTGCTGGCCTGGCTGGTGGTCGGCGCGGCCGCGGCGGTCCTCGCCGTGGCGAGACGACGGATGCTGCCCGCCGCGTCTGGGTCGACACGGCCGCGGCGGTTGGGGAGATCTGCCACCATCTAACCCATGAGGCTGTTACTGCGACTGCTCGCCAATGCCGCTGCCCTGGCGGTGGCCACCTTCCTGCTCAGCGGCATCTCCTTGACCGCCAGCACCCTCGAGGGCAAGATCTTCACGTTCCTGGTGGTGGCCGCGGTGTTCGGCATCCTGAACGCGATCATCAAACCGATCTTCCAGCTCGTGACCATTCCCCTGGTGCTGTTGACGCTCGGCCTGTTCCTGATCGTGATCAACGCGTGCATGCTGTTGTTGACGTCGTGGCTTGCGGGAATGTTCGGACTCGGCTGGAGCGTCGACGGCTTCTGGACCGCGGTCCTGGGCGCGATCATCGTCTCGATCGTGAGCTTCCTGCTGAACGTCTTCATTCCCGACCGCGAGGACAAGCGGAGTGCCTGAGGCGGGAGAGAAGCCCGATGACCTGCGGGTGATCTTCGTCTGCTGGGGGAACATCTGCCGGTCGCCGATGGCGGAACGGGTGGCCGAACGCGCCGCCGCCGAGGAGGGGCTCACCGGGGTGCACTTCACGAGTGCCGCGACGAGCGCCGAAGAACTCGGTGAACCGATCGATCCCCGCGCGGCGAAGGTGCTCGCCCGACACGGCTACCGGTCCGATCTCCATCAGGCTCACCGGATCACGGCCGACGAGATCGCCCAGGCCGACCTGGTGATCGCCATGGAGGACATTCACGTCACGAAGATGGCCGGCCTGGCGCCCGAGGCCGACAACGTCGCCCTGTTGACCGACTTCGATCCGAACGCCGAGCCGGGCTCTGGAGTCCCCGATCCCTGGTACGGCTCGGCGTCCGGCTTCGACGAAACCCTCCGCGCGATCGAGGCCGCCATGCCCGGCGTGCTCGAACGGGTCCGCGGACTGCGTTAGCTGCGAGCAGCTCTAAGTAAGACGCAGCGCCTAAGAAACGTTCCCGCGTTCGGCGCCGACGGTCGTGTCGTCGCCGTGGCCGGTCTTGACCACCGTCTCGTCGGCCAACACCATCAGTCTCTCCCGGATGCTGCGCCGGATCAGCTCCGGATCACTGAAGCTGCGTCCGGTCGCGCCGGGTCCACCCTCGAACAACGTGTCACCGGTGAACACGACCCCGAGCGCGGGACACAGGAAGCAGACCGCACCAGGCGAGTGCCCGGGGGTGTGTAGCACCTCCAGCTGTACGTCACCCACCGTGATCAACTGGCCGTCGGTCAGCTCCCCGTCGGGTGGCGACGAGTGGGTCAGGTCCCACACTTCTCGGTCGTCGGGGTGCAGCCACACCGGCGCCCGCACCGCGGCCGCCAGCTCCGGCGCCACCCGGACATGGTCGTCGTGGGCATGGGTGCACAAGATCGCAATCACCCGGCGGTCGCCGACCAGTTCCTGGATGGCCGCCACATCGTGGGGGGCGTCGATGATCACGCACTCCTCTTCGTCGCCGACCACCCAGACGTTGTTGTCGACCTCGAACGTCTCGCCGTCCAACGAGAACGTGCCCGAGGTGACGGTGTGCATCGACCACACTCACCAGACCACCACCGAACGCAGCACGTCGCCGCGGTGCATCTTGTCGAAGGCGGCCTCGATGTCGCCGATCCCGATCTTCTCGGTGACGAACGCGTCGAGCGGTAGTCGACCCTGCAGGTAGAGGTCGATGAGCATCGGGAAATCCCGGTCGGGCAGGCAGTCCCCGTACCAACTGGACTTGAGCGAGCCGCCGCGACCGAACACGTCGAGCAGCGGGAGCTCCAGCCTCATCTCGGGCGTCGGTACGCCCACCAGGACCACCGTGCCGGCCAGATCCCTGGCGTAGAAAGCCTGCTGGTAGGTCTCCGGGCGGCCCACCGCATCGATCACCACGTCGGCTCCGAAGCCGCCGGTCAGGGCCTGGATGCCCTCCACCGCGTCGGTCTGCTTGGAATTGACGACGTGGGTCGCGCCGAGTTCCCGAGCCTTGGCCAGCTTCCGGTCGTCGATGTCCACCGCGATGATCGTCGCCGCACCGGCCAGCCGGGAACCGGCGATGGCGGCGGCCCCCACGCCGCCGCAGCCGATCACCGCCACCGAGTCACCGCGGCCCACTCCGCCGGTGTTGATCGCCGCACCCAGTCCGGCCATCACCCCACAGCCCAGCAGCCCGGCGACCGCCGGCTCGGCGGCCGGGTCGACCTTGGTGCACTGCCCGGCCGCGACCAGGGTCTTGTCGAGAAACGCCCCGATCCCGAGGGCCGGCGAGAGCTCGGTGCCGTCGGTGAGGGTCATCTTCTGGGTGGCGTTGAAAGTGGCGAAGCAGTACCAGGGTCGGCCGCGCCGGCAGGCCCGGCAGATGCCGCAACAGGCTCGCCAGTTCAAGATCACGTAGTCGCCGGGCTCCAGGCCGCGTACGTCGTCGCCGACCGACTCCACCACGCCGGCCGCTTCATGGCCGAGCAGATACGGGAAGTCGTCGCCGATCCCGCCCTGCCGGTAGTGCAGGTCGGTGTGGCAGACCCCGCAGGCCTGGATCGCCACCACCGCCTCGCCCGGTCCGGGGTCGGGCACGAGGACGTCGACGAGCTCGACCGGTGCGTCTTTGGCGCGGGCGATGACTCCCTGGACCTGCTGCGGCATGAAGAACTCCGTGTCTGTGTGATCTGTCTCGATGATCGTGTAGCAGGAAGCCGCGTACTCGCGGCCTCAGGCCACACACTAACCAGCACGGGCGCCGGGACTAGCCGGTGAGATGGTCGAAGTCCCCCCGAACCCAGGCCACGTAGCGGTCCGCTGAGCGGCGGACCCAGCCGGATGCCTCGCCGGCGACTCTCCCGCCGAAGTTGTCGTACAAGCGGTCGAACTCGAGTTCGAGGACCCGTCCGGCCACCTTCTCCACGACGCCGGCCGAGAGCGGGATCTTGTTCGGAAAACTGCGCATGAACGACACCCAGTGCTCATCGGGAGTGCAGGCGACCGTGTCTCCGCTGAGCAGCACGCCGTGGCCGTCGGCAGCAACGAAACGAGCGACGGCGCTGCCCGGGAAGTGGCCGCCGATCCGGTGCAGTGCCAGCCCCGGCAGGACCTCGGCCGTCTCCTCCCAGGTCACCACCACGGGATCGTTCCGCTGCAGCCACTCCGCGTCGGCCGCCTGGACGTGGACCGGTACGCCACCGAAGCGGTGCGACCACTCGATCTGGACGCCGAACATGTGCGGATGGCTGGACGCGACCGCTGCCAGACCGCCCACCTCGCGTACGGCCCCGACCAGCCGGTCGTCGACGTAACCAGGCGGATCCCAGAGCAGGTTGCCGGCCGCCGTCTGCACGAGCAGCGCACGCTGGCCGATTCCGACCGACGGCTCGATCGTGATTCCCAAGCAGGCCCGGTTCGACCTCGCTCAGCGTCCCGGTGTGGCCTTCGGCAGCCAGCTGCTCCAGGGTGGTCCACCGCTGGCCCGTCGGTCGCACGTACTGCCGTTCGTCGCTGCAGATGGCACAGGTCTCGTCCGGCGGGTCACCGGCGGAGTTCTCGACCGCGCAGGTCCGGCAGATGGCGATGGACACTTCTAGCCTCCCAACACACACACTCAAGGACTGACGAGCAACCGCTGGGCTCGAGTCTGGCGTCTCCGGTCACCGGTGGGAATATCGGTTGGCGTCTGCGTGCTGTCGAAGGTTGGATGAAAACGACCCGAACCATCCCCGAGGACTGATTCACGAGATGTCTGCCGATCTGTCGGCTCCGCGAGCCCAGACCGGCAGCGACGACCGAGTTGGGACTCTCGGTCGACGGACCGCGCTCGACCGCCAGCCGGCGGTGCTGCCGGCTCGACCGGTTCCGGTGTCGGCTCGACCGCGAAGGCGTCCGGCCGCGTCCCTGTTGCGCCTGCGCCGGTACCTGCATTCGTACCGCTGGCGCTTCCTGCTCATGATCGTGCTGGCCAGCATCGGGCTCGGTGCGACCATCGTCATCCCGCTGGTGACCAAGGCGGTGATCGACGGCCCGATCGCGAATTCCGATCAGGCTGGGCTGATCGCCTTCGGGCTGCTGGCCATCGGCCTCGGGGTGCTCGAGGCCGGTCTGATGTTCCTGCGCCGCTGGATCGTCACCAAGGGCACGGTAGGGGTCGAGACCCTCATCCGCGAGGACCTGTACGCCAAGTTGCAGCGGCTGCCGATGTCCTTCCACCGGCGGTGGGAATCCGGCCAACTGCTGTCCCGGATCATGGGCGACCTGTCGACGATCCGCCGGTTCCTGGGCTTCGGCATGCTGTTCCTGATCATGAACGTGGTCCAGATCGTCGTGGTCTGCCTGCTGCTCCTGCAGATGTACTGGCCGCTGGGACTGGTGGTGCTCGCCTCAACGGTGCCGATCGTGATCGCCTGCCTGCGCAACGAGCGTGAGTACACCCGGCTGTCCCGGCAGGTCCAAGATCAGGTCGGGGACGTCGCGTCGTCGGTGGAGGAGGGCGCCTACGGGCTCCGGGTCATCAAGGCCTTCGGTCGGGCTCGGCACGTGTTCAAGACCTTCGACGCCCGTAGCACCCGCTTGTACGAGACCTCGATGGAACGGGTCCGGCTCAGTGCGCGCTTCTGGACCTTCTTGAAGGTCATCCCCAACCTGACTCTGATCGTCGTCCTCGGAATGGGCGCGGTCGCCGCCGGGCAGGGCGAGATCACCCTCGGCACCCTGGTGGCCTTCATCACCTTGATGTTGTCGCTGGTGTGGCCGGTGGCCGCCCTCGGCTTCCTGCTGGCCATGACCCAGGAGTCGATGACCGCCGCAGACCGGATCTGCGAGATCTTCGACGCCGACAACGACATCACCGACGGCGCGCGGGTCCTCGAGCATCCCCGCGGGCGGGTCACCTTCGAGCACGCATCGTTCCGCTATCCCGACGCGGACACCGACGTGTTGCACGATCTGAATCTCGAGATCGCGCCGGGCGAGACCCTGGCGGTGGTCGGTGCCACCGGGTCCGGCAAGACCGCCTTCACGGCTCTGGTCCCGCGGCTGCAGGACGTCACCGGCGGTGCGATCAAGATCGACGGGTACGACATCCGGGATCTGCGGTTGCCGGATCTGCGCCGCATCGTCGCGACGGCGTTCGAGGACCCGACCCTGTTCTCGATGTCGGTCCGGGAGAATCTGACCCTGGGTGCGCCTGACGCCGGCGACGACGAGGTCGCGGACGCGATCGCCGTCGCGCAGGCTCAGTTCGTGTACGAGCTGCCCTGGGGCCTGGACACCCGCATCGGCGAGCAGGGCCTGAGCCTGTCCGGTGGTCAGCGGCAACGGCTCGCCCTGGCTCGCGCGGTGCTGGCCAAGCCGACCGTCCTCGTGCTGGACGACACACTCTCGGCCCTCGACATCCACACCGAGGCGCTGGTCGAGGACGCGTTGCGACGCGTGCTGCAGGGCGTGACCGGCATCGTCGTGGCGCACCGCGCCTCGACGGTCCTGCTGGCCGACCGGGTGGCCGTGCTGTCGGGTGGCACCATCACCCACGTCGGCACCCATACCCAGCTGCTGGCCGAGGTGCCCGAGTACCGCAATCTGCTGTCCGCCAGCCCGGACGAGCTCGTCGAAGAGGTGACCCGATGAGTCGCCGGGCGCCGGTGTTGTCGTCGGCTCAACCGGGCGGCTTCGACGACGCGGCCCAGCCGTGGCGTGGGGTGGCCGCCGAACACGTCGACGACATCAGCCAGCGCGGCAACGCGTTCCTGCGCCGCCGCAGTCGTGCCCTGTTGGCCGACCTGCTCCGACCGTACGCGGGCTTCGTCACTTTGTTGATCGCCGTCGTGGTGCTGGAGAACGCCGCCATGCTGTCGATCCCGTGGCTGGTGCAACGGGGCATCGACCTCGGTGTACCGCCGCTGGCGGCGGGCCAGGGCGGCGAGGTGATCTACCAGACCGTCGGCTTGATGGTGGCGGCGGTCGTGGTCCAGGCGCTCTGCCGGATGTTCTTCCTCCGGCAGTCCGGCCGGGTCGGCCAGGAGGTGCTGCTGGAGCTCCGGCGGCGGCTCTTCTCCCACTTCCAGCGGCTCGACATCCGCTTCCACGATCGCTACACCACCGGCCGGGTGGTCTCCCGGCTGACCAGTGACGTCGACGCGATCATGGAATTGCTGGTCGGCGGGTTCGATGGGCTGGTCAGCGCGGCTCTGACCATGGTCGGCGTCGCCGTGTTGCTGCTGACCCTGGATCTGCAGCTGGGCGCGGTGTGCCTGGTGTGCTTCCCGGTGGTGCTGGCCCTGGTGCGTTGGTTCTCGGGGTCCTCGGCGCGGACGTACCGGCGGGTGCGGGAGACCTCGGCCATGACCATCGTGCACTTCGTCGAGACCATGACCGGGATCCGCGCGGTCCAGTCGTACCGCCGGGAGCGTCGCAACCAGGAGATCTTCGAAGACGTCTCCGACCGGTACTCCGACGCCAACGTGGACGCCTTCCGGTTGGTGGCGATCTTCATGCCCAGCACCCGGCTGGTCGGCAACCTGACCATCGGGATCGTGCTGCTCTACGGCGGCTACCGGGTCATCGAAGGTGACATGACCGTCGGTGTGCTGGCCGCGTTCTTGCTCTATCTGCGGATGTTCTTCGAGCCGATGCAGGAGATCAGCCAGTTCTACAACACGTTCCAGTCGGCGTCCGCCGCGCTCGAGAAGCTGTCCGGGGTGCTGGAGGAGGTGCCCGAGGTGAGCGAGCCGACGGACCCGGTGCCGCTGCTCGCGGCCAAGGGTGAGATCCGTTTCGACCAGGTCAGCTTCGCCTACGTGTCGGATTCACCGGTGCTGCGGGAGTTCGACCTGACGGTGCCGGCGGGGCAGACCGTCGCGCTGGTGGGCACGACGGGCGCGGGGAAGACCACCATCGCCAAACTGATGTCGCGCTTCTACGATCCGAGCGGGGGCGCCGTCCGGCTGGACGGGGTGGATCTGCGGGATCTGGCCGACGCCGACCTGCGGCGGGCCGTCGTGCTGGTCACCCAGGAGAACTTCATCTTCGACGGGACGGTCGCCGAGAACATCGCCTTCGGCCGGCCCGGCGCGACCCGCGCGGAGATCATCGCGGCGGCCCAGGCGGTGGGGGCCGACGACTTCATCGACGATCTGCCCGAGGGGTACGACACCGACGTGGCCAAGCGTGGCGGGCGGCTCTCGGCCGGGCAGCGGCAGCTGGTGGCTTTCGCCCGGGCCTTCCTGGCCGATCCGGCGGTGTTGATCTTGGATGAGGCGACCTCGAGCCTGGACGTGCCCAGCGAACGGCTGGTGCAGCGGGCCCTGCGGACGATCCTGGCCGACCGGACCGCGGTGATCATCGCCCACCGGTTGAGCACCGTGGAGATCGCCGACCGGGTGCTGGTGCTGGAGCACGGTCGCGTCGTCGAGGACGGCAGCCCCGAGGACCTGATGGGCAGGGGCCACGGCCACTACGCCGCCCTGCACCGGGCCTGGCTCAGCTCGCTGGCCTGACCCCGAGTGCCGTCAGCACGGCGGCGACATCGGCAACCACCGGTACGCCGGGCGGGAGGGGTGGCCGGCGGATGATCACCACCGGGACCCCCAGCTCGGCCGCGGCGTCGAGCTTGCCGACGGTGTGGGTGCCGCCGGAGTCCTTGGTGATCAACACGTCCGCCCGGTGCTCGACCATGATCGTCTTCTCGCGGGCCCGGTCGTACGGACCGCGGGCAGTGATCAACCCCCAGCGCGGCGGCAACGCGAACTCGGGCGGATCAACCACCCGGACCAGCACGTCTCGGTCCCGCCAGGGCAGGAAGTCCGCCAGTCCCTGCCGCCCGGTGGTCAGGAAGGGCCGCTCGTACGGGTCGGCCGCGGTCAGCACCGACGCCGGATCCGCCACCCAGACCCACGAGCCGGCCGCCGGATGTTCGGCCCAACTGGGGCGTTCAAGCCGCCACAACGGGCAACCGTACCGGCGCGAGGCCTCCGCCGCTCGGGCGGAGATCTGGGCGGCGAATGGGTGGGTGGCGTCGACCACCGTGCTGATCTGCTGCTCGGCGAGGTAGCGCACCAGCCCGTCGACCCCGCCGAAACCGCCGATCCGGACCGGTCCCACCGGCAGAACCGGCCGCGACACTCGGCCGGCCAGCGACGACACGTACGGGACCTCTCGACGGCTGAGCTCCGTCGCCAGGGTCCGCGCCTCGGCGGTCCCGCCCAGGATGAGGATCGTCACTGTCTATGATCGGACAGCCTGGGGTCGATCAGCCGCCGGTCGATCAGCAGTCGGACGCCCACCGCGAGCGCCGCTGAAGCACCGGAGCAGAGCGCGCAGAGTCGGACGGCGCGGGCGATGTCGCCCGGGGTCGCGGAGACTCCGCGACCTAGCTCGCCCCGCTGCTCCACGACTCCCTGATAGACGTTGCGGCCGCCGAGCCGGAGGCCGAGGGCACCGGCGAACGCCGCTTCGACGACCCCGGCGTTGGGGCTGGGGTGCGCGGCCGAATCCTCGCGAGCTGCGCGCAGCGCCTCGGTGGGGGATCCGCCGACGACGGCCGCTACGCCGGCGACCAGACCCGCGGCGAGCCGGGCCGGCAGCCAGTTCGCCGCGTCGTCCAGCCGCGCGGCGGCCCACCCGTAATCCCGATAGTGCGCCGAGCGGTGCCCGATCATCGCGTCCAGCGTGTTGATCGCCCGGTAGGCCAGCAGACCCGGCAGACCGAGCAGACCCCCCCAGAACAGCGGCGCGACCACCGCATCGGAGGTGTTCTCCGCGACCGATTCGACGCAGGCCCGGGTCAGTTCGGCACTGTCCAACTCGGTCGGGTCCCGCCCCACCAGATGCCGGATCTGGGCCCGGGCCGCCTCCAGATCGCCGTCGGCCAGTTGTCCGGCGAGGATCGTGGCCTCCTGCCGCAGCGACCGTCCGCCCAGCACGGCCCAGCTGCCGGCGGCGACCAGGGCCATCCGGAGGAGCGGCCGGTCGCGACTGACGGCGACGCCGGCCAGTCCGAGCAGGCCGGATCCGCCGACCAAGATCAACACGTGACGCAGGCCGGCGGACCTGCGGTCGGCGTACGAGCGCTCCTCGATCAGCTCGGCGAGCCGGCCGAAGGCGGCCACCGGGTGCCGGCGGCGAGGATCCCCGAGCAGCAGATCCGCGACGTATCCGACACCGAGCCCGACCGCTCCGGCCGCCTCCATGGGTAGGCTCATTGCCAATGGCCCTTCGACAAGCTCAGGACGCCGATTCGCGACGGATCCTGATCACCGGCGGCAGCAGCTCGGGCAAGTCCCGGTACGCCGAGAGCATCTTCGCCTTCGCCGACCGGGTGACCTACATCGCCCCGGGTGCCGTGCCGGATCCAGCCGTCGACGCCGAGTGGGCCGAGCGGATCGCGGCCCACCGGCGGCGCCGCTCGAGGCACTGGGTCACCGTGGAGACCACCGACATCATCACCGCGCTGCGTACGGGTCAGCCGCCGCTGCTGGTGGACTGCCTGGGTACCTGGCTGGCCCGGTTCCTGGACGAGCTGGGAGCCTGGGACACGCCACGGCCCGCCTGGCAACCGACGTTCGATACGCGGCTGGACGCGCTGGTCGACGCCTGGCGGTCGGTCGACGGCCCGGCGGTCGCGGTGACCAACGAAGTCGGCTGGGGGCTGGTGTCGGAGCATCGTTCGGGCCGGTTGTTCACCGATCTGCTGGGCCGGCTCAACGCGAGGATGGCCGCGGCCAGCGACGAGGTGATCCTGGTGGTGGCCGGTCGGGCCCTGTCGATCTGAGCTCGACTCAGGCACTCAGCGCTCCCAGCAGCAGCACGGTGAACGCCGTCTCGACGCAGGCTCCGATCACGTCCCCGGTCACCCCGCCGAAGCGCTGCACGCAGTGCCGCAGCAGCAGAACCACTCCCACCAGCGCCGCGACGACTGCCACCGGACCCAGCCACCAGCGCGCGCCGACCCAGGCCAGCGCCGCGGTGATCATCCCCAACGCGATCAGCCAGCTGACGACAACGGCCGCGCGAGAGACCGAGCCCGCCACCGCCGCGCCCAGCCCGTCGGGCCGTGCCGCCGGAATGCCCCTCGCGCAGCACAGTCCGACCGCCGCCCGGGAAGCGCAGATGATCAGCAGCAACAGCACGGCCGTCGGCCAGCCTCGGACCAGCTCGCCGATGGCAATGGTCTGAACGCCGATCACCAAGATCAACGCCAGCACGCCCATCGGGCCGATGTCGCCGCGACGCATGATCGCCAGCGCCCGTTCGCGGTCCCAGCCGGAACCCAGGCCGTCGACCGTGTCGGCCAAACCGTCCAGGTGCAGTGCCCGGGTCCCGAGCGCCAGCACCCCCACTCCGACCAGGCCCACCAGCAGCGGCGGCCAGCCGATCGCCGACGCCGCCCAGCAGGCAGCGGCCGACCCGACCGCGAGCGGGGACACGGCCAGCGGCGCCAGCAGCATCGCCCGGCCGGCCACCGCCGGGGTGGGAGCCGAGAAACCGACTGGAGCCACGGTCAGGGTGCCCACGGCCAACCGCAGCGCCGGCCAGGATCTCCTCACCCGGGCGGAGCGAGATCGGCCAGCCGGGCCATGTCCCGGACGAGCAGGACCGCCGACCGGAGTACGGGCAGCGCGGCCAGGGCCCCGCTCCCTTCGCCGAGCCGCAGCCCGAGATCGAGGATCGGTTCCAGACCCAACTTGTCCAGGGCCAGCCGCTGCGACGGTTCGGTCGACCGGTGACCGGCGGCGCACCAGGCGAGTACCCCGGGCTGCAGGTCCTCGGCCACACAGACCTCGGCGAGGGTGGCCACCCCGTCGAGCAGAATCGGTACGCCGGCGCGGGCCGCCCCGATCAGGAACCCGACCCCGACGGCCAGGTCCGCCGAGCCGAGGGCGGCCATCCGCTGGACCGGATCACGGACGCGGTCGCCCGCCCGGCGCAGAGCCTCGCCGATGAGCTCCACCTTGGCGGCGAACGCGTTGTCGTCGACTCCGGTCCCGCGCCCGGTCACCTGGTCGGCTCCGACGCCGAAGGTCGCGGCGATGAGGGCGGCGGCCGGGGTGGTGTTGCCGATGCCCATGTCGCCGAGCACGAGCAGGTCCGCTCCCGCGGCCACCTCTTCGGCGGCCAGGGCCTCCCCGACCCGGACGGCCGCCTCGACCTCGGCCAGCGAGAGGGCGTCGGCGAGGTGGATCGGTTCCGAGGACCGCCGGAGTTTGTGGGCGGTGACCTCGGCGGGCAGACCGCTGCCGTCGGCGTCGACCGCGATGTCCAGGACGCGGACCGACACCCCGTGCTGTTCGGCCAGCACACTGACCCCGGCGACTCCGGCTGTCAGGGCAGTCACCATCGCGGCGGTCACCTCCACCGGATAGGCCGAAACCCCGTACCGTGCCACCCCGTGATCACCGGCCAGCACCACCAGCCGGACCCGGTCCAGTGGGCGGGGCGGGCAGCAACCCTGGCAGGCCGCGACCCAGGCGCCGAGTTCCTCGAGCCGGCCCAAGGCCCCGAAGGGCTGGGCGAGCAGGCCGAACTCTCGGAGGGTCTGCGCGCGCACGTCGCGAGCGGGTGGCCGGATCGGCACGTCAGCGACGGGCGCCGGCCAGCGCCGACGACTCGGCGGCCGGCGACTCGGTGACCCGGCCCACCAGCTCGGCCAAGACGATGCCCAGCACCGTCCACAACGCGAGCGAGCTCACCAGGCTGGCGGCGCGGAACTCGTACAGCACGGTGGCCGGGAAGGTGCTCGGCACTTCGTTGTAGTTCGGGAGCAGAGCCATGGCCACACCGACCACGACCAGGTAGCCGGCCCCGGCGGCCAGCGCCGAGTGCCAGCCGCTCCAGCGCCGCGCCAGCCGGCGTCCGACCAGGACCGCGACGACGGCGGCGATCACCGAGATGGCCACGGCGATGAAGTACAGGCCCGTACGGAGACCGATGGTGTCGGCCTGGCCCACGGCAGGCGGGTTCGGCGGATAGGCGGCGAACGGGACGACGGACAGCGCGACGAATCCGATGGCCGTCACCGCCAAGGTCGAAGCCCGCGGACCGAGCCGGCCGAAACGCCCCAGGGCCAGGGCGCTCAGCACCCCGACCAGCCCGCCCAGGGCGGTCCCGGCCACCGCGGTCGCCGTGAGCAGCCCGGCGGTGGCTTGCAAGGAGCGCGGCACCTCTGTCTCTGCTGAGTTGTCTGTTGAGTGCTCGTGGGGGACGGACTCGTCTTGGGCGTGCTCAGCCGAATCGGCGGGGGCGCCGGCTTCTTCGATCGCGATGGCGGCGTCGATGGACGGCTCACCGACGACGAAGGCCACTCCGAAGGCGACGAAACCGGCGATCAGACCGGCAAGCAGACCACGGATCAGAAAGGTGCGTGCCGAGAGCATGGCGCCCGGCTCAGTGGCAGGGGAAGCCGAGCAGATGCCGGCCGTCGTGCGTCCACTCGTGCAGGGCGGTGCCGCCGATCAGCGACGTGGCTCCCTGCTCGGAGGACAGGAAATACAGCGCGACCGCGAACAACAGCGCGGCGAAGACCAGCCAGGGCAGCACAGCTTGGACGGAGAGCCGGGGAACGGCGATCGCGGGACTCGCGGGTGCGGTTGAGGTGTGGTTCGACATGTGTCCTCCTGGGGTTTCGGCGACCCGTGGTGTGTGGCACGGATGCGGGAGGAGGGTCTGACTCGAGCCTCGGGACGGGGTCGGACTCCGACCCGCGGCTCACACAGTGGCGCGACCGCGTCGGATTCCCACCGACTTCCGGCCCTCTCGCGTGCTCACCGTATCCCTGGCCACTTTCGGTCAGCAAGATAGGGTCGCTCGATGGACACTGGGGACGCGCGACGCAGTGTCCGCGACCTGCTCCGGCACCCCTCCGCCGTGCTCTTGGCGGTGCAACTGCTGGGGGTCCTGATCTACCCGTTCTTCGAGCAGACGGTGCTCGGTCGGGGTCTGTTCGAGGCGTTCGGGGCCCTGGTGCTGGCCTTGGCGGTCTGGGCGATACCCGGTGCCCGGTGGCGGACCCGGCTCGCGATCGGGCTCGCCGTGCTCGCGGTCGCGCTCTCGATCTGGGACGCGGTGAACGACACCCCGTTGCTGGCCGCGACGTCGGCTGCGTTCCACGCCCTGTTCTACTTCTGGGCCGCAACCAGCCTGATGGTCTACATGCTGTCCGACGTCGAGGTGACGGTGGACGAGCTGTTCGCGATCGGGGCTACCTTCACCTTGCTGGCTTGGGGATTCGCGTACGTGTTCACGCTGCTGCAGATCGTGCAGCCGGGTTGCTTCACGGCGGCGGTCGATCCGGGTGGGCAACGAACCTGGATGGAGCTGCTGTTCTTGAGCTTCACCAACCTGACCAGTACCGGTCTGTCCGACGTGGCCCCGATCACCGCCCACGCGCGGTCACTGGTGATGATCGAGCAACTGGCCGGGTTGGGCTATGTGGCCCTCTTCGTGTCCCGCCTGGTCGGACTGACCGTCACCCGGGCCCTGCTCCACCGCTGATATCGCTCAGCATTCGGCCACGGGTCAACGACGCGGATCGAAGCCGACGACGGCGCCGATCACGGTCACCGCCGGTGGTCGAACCCCCGCCCCTTGGGTCAGCGCGGCGATGTCGCCGAGAGTTCCCCGCACGGTCTGCTGCCCGGGCAGGCCGGCGTGGGCGACGGTGGCGGCGGGAGTCGCAGGGTCGAGCCCGTGCCGGAGGAGTTCGGCCGTGATCTCCGGCAAGGTCGCCACGCCCATCATGATCACCAGGCTGGTGTTGGCGCGGGCCAGCGCTCCCCAATCCAGAGTGCTGCCGGGGTCGCCCGGCGGCAGGTGGCCGGACACGACGGTGAAGCCCTGGGTGAGCTGGCGATGAGTCAGCGGAATGCCGGCCAGGGCCGGGGCCGCCAGGGCGGCGCTCACTCCGGGCACGACCTCCACCGGGAGCCCCGCCGCCGCGCAGGCCTGCCATTCCTCGCCGCCGCGACCGAACACGAAGTTGTCGCCGCCCTTGAGTCGCACGACCACCCGTCCGGCGCCGGCGTGCTCGATGAGCAGCTCGTTGATCCGTTCCTGGGACGTGTGGGTCCCGCGCGGAATCTTGGCCACATCGATGATCTCCGTGCCGGGACGGGCCTCGCGGAGCGCCTCGAGCGGGGCCAGTCGATCGCAGACGATGACGTCGGCGACGCGGATGGCCTCCAGTCCGGCCACGGTGAGCAGCCCAGGGTCCCCCGGGCCGCCGCCCACCAGGATGACCCGCCCGATGCCCGGCGGCGCGAACTCCCGCACCAGGGTGGTCCGGATCGCCGGACAGTTGTGCTCCTCCGCCAGGGCCGAGACCGCCGCATCTCCGAGCTCGGTTCCGGTGGCGGCGACCACCAGGGCCGCGTGGGCGACATCGTCGGCCTGATGCGCCCGTTCCTCCCAGGTCAGCTCGTCGTGCTCGGCCAGGTCCCGCAGGGTGGTCGCAACCGATCCGGCGATCACGGTGATCAGCGCGCCCTTGGCCCGGAGCCGGGTGATCACGGAAAGGGCGGCCGCGTGTCCGCCGCAGACCACGACCCGGCGGCCGCTGACGTCCAATCCGTCGATCATCACTGCTGCTCGCGAAGGACGCTCAGCGCCTTGATCAACGCCCGGCTCGTGTCGGGATCCCGCACCGCGATCCGGATCCAGTCCGGTCCCAGACCGGGGAACGTCTCGCCGCGGCGGACCGCGAAACCCTGCTCCCGCAGGGCGAGGCGGACCCAGCCCGGTTGCCGTCCCGACGCCCATGCGGAGGTGTCGACCAGCACGTACGGTGCGCGCGGATCGGGCACCACCGGCAGCCCGATCTCGTCCAGCCCGAGGGCCAGGTGCTCACGATGATCAGCCAGCTCGGCCGTCGCCGCCTGCGCCAACGCTCGGGCCGTGGGCGTGAGAGCGGCGGCGATCACGGCCAGCGCCGGCGTGGAGACCGACCACGGCGGCTGCTGGCGTCGCAGGTCGGCGATCACCGAGGCGTCGCCCACGGCGTACCCGGCGCGGAGCCCGGCCAGGCCCCAGGTCTTGGTCAACGAGCGCAGGACAACCAGGCCCGGGATCTGCCCACCCGCCAGGGATTCGGACTCGTCGGGAACGGCGTCCATGAACGCTTCGTCGACGCAGAGCACCCGCCCGACCCGAGCCAGCCGGCGCAGGACGCCCGCCGGATGCAGCACGCTGGTCGGATTCGTCGGGTTGCCGATGATCACCAGATCGGCGTTGTCGGGGACGAGACCGACCTCGAGCCGGAATCCGTGCCGATGATCAAGCTGCACCCGCTGCGGGTCGTAGCCCGCTGCGCGCAGGGCCGCCTCGGGCTCGGTGAACTGGGGGTGGACCACGGCGGGACGTTGCCAGCGCCGGGCCCGCGCCAGCAGCGTGAACGCCTCCGCTGCTCCGGCGGTGGGCAGCACCTGGTCCAGCGATAGTCGATGGGCCGCGGCGATCGCGGCCCGGGCAGCCTCGGGGCGCGGATAGGCGGCCAGATCCGGTGTGCTCGCGTTGATCACCGCGGCCAGCCACTCCGGTGGTGCCGGTACCCGAACGTTGACGGCCAGGTCGACCAGTCCGTCGGCCAGGTCGGCGTCCCCGTGATGATCAAGATCCTGGGTCCCGGGCGATCGGTCGTCTTCGGCCGCATAACGATGGACCGCGTCGCAGAAGTTCTGCGCGACCTGCGGGTGCCCGGCCCAGTGCAGGTGCAGGTAGGAGGCGTGCACCGTCCGGCGTCCCCGCTGGGCCGGGTCGGCGGAGAAGCCGTCCGGCCTGCCTTCCACCAGCCAGCCGGGTTCCTGGTCGACCGCCGTGACGGCGGTGCGGTGGAACTCGTGGCCGGTGACCCGGGTGCCGGCCACGCCGAGAAGGTGATCATGGTCGGCCACGGCGCTCCGGTAGCCCAGCGCGAGCTGCGGCGTCATGACCGCCTCGGCCGGCACGCTGCCCACCATCTGTTGCCCTTCCACACTTCGGCAGAGGTACAGCAGCCCGGCGCACTCCGCCACGGTTGGCGTGCCGGCGGCGATCGCCCGTCGTACGGCTTCGAGCATTGGTGCGTTCCCGGCCAGGTCGGCGGCGTGCACCTCGGGGAATCCGCCGCCGAGGTAGAGCCCCGCCGTATGCTCCGGCAACGCTTCGTCGGTCATGGGGTCGAAGATCACCGGCTCGCAACCGGCCGCGCGGATCAGTTCGTCGGTCTCCGGGTAGCGGAAGGTGAAAGCGCGGCCGCCGGCAATGGCCACCACCGGCCGCCGGGCGAGTTCCGGCGCCGTCACCTGGTCCGCAGGCTGCCAGGGATCGTCCGTCAGGTCCGGGGCCGAGTAGGCCACCGCCAGCACCCGGCGCAGATCCACGTGTTCGGCCACCTGGGTGGCCAACCGCTCGAGCGAGGCGGCCGCGTCGCCGCGTTCGGCCGCCGGTACGAGGCCGAGGTGGCGCGACGGCGCCTCCACCCCGTCGTCCCGGGGCAGCACACCCAGCACGTCGATCCCCGTGGCCTCGAGCGCGGAGACGACCTCATCGGCGTGCCGCGGCGAGCCGGCCTTGTTGAGGATCACCCCGGCGATGCGCAGGTCCGGTTCGAAGGTTGTCAGGCCGTGCACGATCGCGGCCGCGGTGCGCGCCATGTGCGAGATGTCCAGCACCAGCACCACCGGTGCGCTGATCAGTCGGGCCACATGAGCGGTCGAGGCGTACCCGTCCGCCCCGATCCGACCGTCGAACAGGCCCATCACCCCCTCGACCACCGCCACGTCGGCGGGTCGGGGGACCAGAGACCCATGCCTCAGCAGCGGGACGAGCTGGTCGGGCCGGCACAGATAGGGGTCCAGGTTGCGCCCGGGACGACCGGTGGCCAGGGTGTGGTACCCCGGGTCGATGTAGTCCGGTCCGATCTTGAAACCGGCCACCTCCAGGTCCTCGGCCCGCAGCGCGGCCATCAGTCCGCTCGCCACGGTCGTCTTGCCGTGCCCGGAGCCCGGCGCGGCGATCACCACGCGGGGGAGGGCGGCCGGGCTCACCACTCGATACCCCGCTGACCCTTCTGGCCGTGGTCGAAGGGGTGGTTGATCTTGGTCATCTCGGTAACGAGCTCGGCCTCGGCGATGATCTTGGGATCCGCGTGGCGACCGGTGATGATCACGTGCTGCCGGCCGGTACGGCTGGTCAGCGTTTCCACCACGTCGTCGACGTCGACCCAGCCCCAGCTGATCGGGTAGGTGAACTCGTCCAGCACGTACAGGTCGTGGGTCTGCTCGGCGAGCCGGCGTTTGATTTCCTGCCAGCCCTCCTGGGCGGCGGCGGCATGATCGTCTTCGTCGCCGGGCTTGCGGCTCCACGACCAGCCGGCGCCCATCTTGTGCCATTCCACCGAGCCGCCCTGACCGGTGGAACGATGCAACTCTCCGAGGGTCTCGAAGGCATTCTGTTCGCCGATCCGCCATTTGGCCGACTTCACGAACTGGAACACCCCGATCGACCAGCCCTGGTTCCAGCCACGCAGGGCCAGCCCGAAGGCCGCGGTGGACTTTCCCTTGCCGTCGCCCGTGTGGACGATGAGCAGCGGCTGGTTGCGCCGCTGCCGGGTGGTCATGCCGTCGTTCGGGACGCGCTCGACCCGGCCCTCGGGCATCAGGCTGCGTCCTGGGACCGTCGAAGGGCCGCACCGGTGAGCAGGTCGGCGCTCACCTCCGCCACGGAGAGGCACTCGGCGCCCATCCGTTGCGCCAAGGACCGCGCCAACCCGAGGCTGAGCTTGCCGCTCTCGCAATCGATGACCACCGAGGCGACTCCGAGCTTGCGCAGATGGTCGGCGGCGCGTTCGCTGCGGGGCAGGGCGTCGGTGCCCGAGGTGGCCCGACCGTCGGTGACCACAACCAGCAGCGGACGCCGTCTCGGATCACGAATTCCCTCCACGCGGAGCGTTTCGGCCGCGCAGAGCAGGCCCTCCGCCAGCGGGGTACGGCCGCCGCTGGGCAGCTCCGTCAACCGGCGGGCGGCCACGTCGACCGAGGACGTGGGCGGCAGGGCGAGGGTGGCGTCGGCGCCCCGGAACGTGACCAGCCCGACTTTGTCCCGGCGCTGGTAGGCGTCCAGCAGCAGCGACAGTACGGCCGTCTTGACCGCCTCCATCCGGCGCCTGGCCGACATCGAGCCGGAGGCGTCGACGCAGAACAGGACCAGGTTCGCCTCTCGCCCCTCGACCACCGCCCGCCGCAGATCGTCGCCGGTGAATCGCAGCGGCCCCGTGGCTCGACCCCGCGGCAGTTGTTGCCCCGCCGCCGCGCGGATGGTCGCCGGCAGGTGCATCCGGCCGTCCCGTGCCGCGGCACTGGCGCCGACGGTACGACCGACCGTCGTGATGGCCCGGCTCCGCCGTCCGGCGGTCCCGTAACCCTGGCCGCGGGCGCGGAGAATCTTCGTGCGATACGGCTCGCCGACCGGCGCCACGACCACCTCGGGTCCCGAGCTCGCTTGCTCGGAACGCGGGTCCGACCCTTCGACAGCCTCGGGATGCGGATCCGGCTCCGGCCCCTCGGCCGACTCAGAGCCCAGATCCTGCTCTGGCCCGTCGACCGGCTCCGGGCGCGCATCCGGCTCCGGCTCGGGATCGGGATCGTCGTCGCCGAGGAGACGGTCCAGCAGGTCCTCGTCCAAGCCGGGGGCGTCGAACGGATTGCGCCGCCGACGATGCGGCAGCGCCAGCCGTGCGGCGGCCCGGATGTCGGCGCGGGTCACGTCGGTCCGACCGTTCCAGGCGGCGTGGGCGACGGCACCGCGGGCCGTGACGAGGTCGGCGCGCATGCCGTCCACCTCGAAGCCGGCGCAGACGACCGCGATCTTGGTCAACGCCCAGTCCGACAGCCGCACCTCGCCGACGAGCTTCCGCGCCGCCACGATCCGGGCCTGCAGCGCCGCTTCATCGTCGGCGAACCTCGCCAGCAGAGCCTCCGGATCCGCGTCGAAGGCCATCCGGCGCCGGACCACCTCGGCTCGAAGGACCGGGTCGCGGGGGGCGGCGATCTCGACCGTCAGCCCGAACCGGTCCAGCAGCTGCGGGCGGAGTTCGCCCTCCTCGGGGTTCATGGTGCCGACCAAGATCATCCGGGCGGCGTGGGCCACCGACACGCCCTCCCGCTCCACCGTGGAGCGCCCCATGGCGGCGGCGTCCAACAACAGATCGACGAGATGATCATGGAGCAGGTTGACCTCGTCGACGTACAGGATGCCGCGGTTGGCGGCGGCGAGGAGGCCGGGCTCGTACGCGACCCGGCCCGAGCCGAGCGCCTGGTGCAGGTCGAGGGAGCCGATCACCCGGTCTTCGGTGGCGCCGACCGGCAGTTCGACCAGCCGGGCCGGCCGGCGGACGGAGTTCGCCTCGTGGTGTGGACCGTCGGGGCAGGCCGGATCGGGATCGACCGGGTCGCACCCGAAGCGGCACGCTTCGACCACCGACTGTTCCGGCAGCACGGCGGACAGGGCCCGGACCATGGTGGATTTGGCGGTCCCCTTCTCGCCCCGGACCAGAACCCCGCCCACCTCCGGCGACACCGTCGTGAGGATCAGGGCCAGCGCCATGTCGTCAGATCCGACGACGGCCGAGAACGGGAACGTACGCACTGCCTGCGAGCCTCCTTGCGGGTGTCCACGCCCGCGTTAGCTGACGGCGTCCCCGCATGCTGCACGGAGACGGGCGACGGTGACGTTCTGGCTGCCCGAATCGCTTCGGTCACAGTGGCGGGACCGCTCCAGAGGTGCGCTGGATTCCTCACCGGTCGACGCCTGGATCATGTCACATTGATTTTGAGCTGCTCGCGCAGACCGCGCCGTCTATCCGACGCTCGCAGCTAGATCGAGCCGCTCGGACAGTACCCTCAACTGGTGGCCGGGATCGACGTCGTGGGGATGACCGCGCGCGGTTGGGTCGACCTGCCCGAACCGGAGCGGCAGCTGATCGCCGAGGCCGACGTGCTGCTGGGCGGCCGCCGGCACCTGGAGCAGATCGACCCGCGGTTGGGTCAACAGCGAATGACGTGGCCGAGTCCGTTGCGGGCCAAGCTGCCGGAACTCCTGTCCGGCCTCAACGGCCGTCGCGTGGTGGCCCTGGCCAGCGGGGACCCCACCCGGTCGGGCATCGGCACCACCTTGGTGGATCTGCTCGGCACCGGTCAGGTGCGGATCCATCCCGCAGTGTCCTCGGCGGCCCTGGCCCGCTCCCGACTGGGCTGGTCAGCCGAGAACTCAGACATCATCACCGTGGTCGGCCGGGACCTCAATCAGGTCCGGCGTCGGCTGGCGCCGGGCGAGCGGTTGCTGATCCTGTCCTCCGACGGCGAGACGCCGGGCCAGTTGGCCGATCTGCTGGTCGACGCCGGGTACGGGGACAGCTGGATGGTCGTCCTCGGCGATCTGGGCGCCGCGAACGAACGACGCCACGAGGACCGCGCCGGTGACTGGTCCGGCCCCAGTCCGAACCTGAACGTGATCGGGGTGACCTGCCACGCTGCCGATGAGGGCAAGATCCTGGGCTGGACGGCCGGACTGCCGGACGAGGCGTACGAGCACGACGGGCAACTCACCAAGCGGGATCTGCGGGCCTCCGCCCTGGCCCGGCTGGCCCCCTCGCCCGGCGAGCTGATCTGGGACCTCGGTGCCGGAGCGGGATCGATCGCCATCGAGTGGGCCCGGACCGACACCCGGTGCCGAGCCATCGCCGTCGAACACAACCCGGAACGGGCGCAGCGGATCGGCCGCAACGCCACCCGGCTCGGCGTCCCGCAGGTGCAGGTCGTCTCCACCAACAGCGCCGATGCTCTGGACTGGCTGCCCGAACCGGACGCGATCTTCCTGGGTGGCGGCGCCGACGAGGACACGGTCCGGCGGTGCTGGCACCTGCTCCGGCCCGGGGGCCGGATCGTGGTGCACGCGGTGACGCTGGAGACCGAGGCGGTCGCCGCCACCGCCTACCGGACCTGGGGCGGTGAGCTGATCCGGGTCGCCGTGGAGACCGCCGCTCCGCTCGGCAACTTCACCGGCTGGCAGCCGGCCCGAGCCGTGGTCCAGTGGAGCACGCGCAAGCCGAGCGTTTCTTGAGGCCATGACCGTGCACTTCATCGGCGCCGGTCCCGGCGCGGCCGACCTGCTGACCGTGCGGGCCGTGCGCTTGATCAACTCCTCGCCGGTCTGCGTCTACGCCGGCACGTACGTGGACGACGACATCCTGGCCCACTGCCCGGCCGGCGCACGCTTGATCGACAGCTCCCGTCTGAGCCTGGACCAGATCAGCGAACACATGATCACCGCGACCGGGTCGGGCCAGGATGTCGCCCGGCTGTGCTCCGGCGATCCGTCGCTCTATTCCGCGCTGGCCGAGCAGGGGCGCCGGTTGGATCGGGCCGGGGTTTCGTGGGACGTCACACCGGGAGTGCCGGCGTACGCCGCGGCGGCCGCTCTGGTCGGCCGGGAGCTGACGGTGCCCGAGGTCGCCCAGACGGTGATCTTGACCCGGACCCAAGCCGCCTCGACCGCCATGCCCGACACGGAATCCCTGGCCTACCTGGCCGGCAGCAGATCCACACTGGTGCTGCACCTGGCCATCCGCCGGATCCGAGCGCTGGCGACCGAACTGACCGACGCCTACGGGCCCGACTGCCCGGTGCTGGTGGTCGCGGACGCCTCGAAACCGACGGAGCTCGTGCTCCGCGGGAGGCTCGACGAGATCGCCGGCCAGGTCGAGCAGGCCGGTCTCCGGCAGGCCGCGGTGATCATCGTCGGCTGGGCGCTGGACGCCGACGGGTTCCCGGAGTCCCATCTGTACCGGAGTCGCGCTCGCTAGAACTCGCCCCTTCGGCGCAGCGCCCGCGGTCGCCCGTCCGGGTCAAGCACGGCCCGGTGGAAGGGTCGGGCCCACAGTTGGGTCAGCTTCGAGATCCGTGGCTCGGCCAACGGTCGCAGTCGCCCCGGCGGTCTGGCTCCGCGTTGATCGCCATCGTGCCAGGCCTGGAGTGCGGCGGCCGAAGCGGCGAAGGCGTCGAACATGCCGGGACCGGAGATGCAGTCCGCCATGATCCGGAGGAGCTCCGCATCGTCCAGATCACCCGGCGCCGTGCCGTCTTGAATCTTGGAGATGTCGCCGGGGAACTCCGCGCTCCCCACCTCCCGGTCGAGATGTTCGGCGGCCAGGGTCAGCCGCAGCCGGCGCGCATACGCGCTGTGATCGTCACCGACGGTGTCGACCACCACGGCGGACAGCTCCGAGTCGTGGGTCCAGGACCGCCGGTTGAAGTTGTCCGACCCGATGGTGGCCCACCAGTCGTCCATCACGCAGACCTTGGCGTGGACGTAGACCGGGAGCCCGGCGTGGTTCTCGAGACCGTAGACCGCGACGCGGTCCGGAGCGGCCTCGCGCAACATGTCGACGGCATCGAGCCGGCCGATCAGTTGGGGCAACCGGGACAGCGGCGCCGACTGGTCCGGCAGGTGCGGCAGCACGGCGATCACCCGGAGCTCTGGACTGCGGCGGAGGCTGTCGACGAAAGCCGCCGCCACCTCGGGCGACCAGAGATATTGATCTTCGAGGTAGACCAGATCTCGGGCGCGGGCCAGCGCCTTTTCGTAGCCGCGGGCCACACTGCGCTCGCCGCCCCGGGCGTACGGGTGGTCCCGCCCGTGCCGCAGATTCGGGTAGGTCCGGAGGAGTTGTACCACGTGCGTTCCGCCCGGCACCGGCTCGGGCGGCGCAGCCTGGTCCGGCAGTGGGTCCGGGCGGATGTCGGTCCGGCTGAGCCGGTCGCGAATGCGGTGAACCGGATGACGGCTGAGCGGGGTGGGGTCCTGCCAGCGTTCGCGGAAGACCGTCTCGACGTCGTACACGGCCGGACCGGAGATGGCGACCTGGACGTCGTGCCAGGCCGGTCGGTCGCCGTACGCCTCCGCCATCGACTGGGGTTGAGGGTCGCCCAGATGCCGGGCGTCGTCCCGCCGGGAGTGACACAGGTCGATGCCCCCGACGTACGCCATGTCGTGGTCGGGCCGATCGCGATAGCGGATCACCACGAGCTTCTGGTGGTGGGAGCCGCCGGTGCGGACCCGCATGTCGAGCAGCACCTCGGCCCCGTTGCTCTGCAGTTGCTCCCCGGTTTGGCGATTCTCCGCCGAGGAGAAGGACAAAATGTCGAGGTGGGACCGCCAGATCAGGCCCCGCACGTCGACGCCACGCACGTCGGCCGCCGACAGCAGCTCCTCCATGGTCGAGTTCGGATCGTCGGTGAGTTGCTCGTCGGGGTCGCCCCGCCAGTCGGTGAAGTAGATCAGGTCGCCGGCACGGGTCTCCGCAATCCGGTCCGCCAACTCGGCGAAGTAGGTCGCGCCGTGCACCAGCGGGCGCACGTGATTGCCGCCCGACCAGGCCTGCGCGCCCGGGTAGTGGGCATCGAGAACGGTCTGCTCGTTGGCCCGCTCAGCTTTGCTCAGCAGCCAATCCGTCAGCTGGGTGCCCGCGCCTGCCGACACCTCGCTCACTCGGTCAATCTACGCTGCGAACGAGCCCATGGGTTCGTTCGAATCGCGTACAGTTCTCCGGTGGCTAGGCTCCGACCAGCGCTCCGCGCACTGATCGTCGCGGCTGGTGTGAGTTTGGCACTGGCCAGTTGCGGGACCATCCCGCCGTCGGTCGACTCGCCGCCCCCGGCCGCCGCCGACGCCACGCCCGCCGCGCCGGACGGTTCGGAGACGGCCCCGGTGACGCCGAGCGACCCACCCTCGAAGGCGCCGGAGCCTGAGCCCACACCGGCCCCGAAACCGACTCCGAAACCAACGCCGAAGGGTCCGGACTGCCGGAAGCTGAAGTGCATCGCGCTGACGTACGACGACGGTCCGTTCCCCGACGAAGCTGCTGAGCTGGCGCAGACGCTGCGGACGCAGCGGGTCAAGGCCACCTTCTTCATGTTGGGACAGAACGTCCACCAGTACCCCGAGGCCGTCAAGGACCTGGCCTCGACCGGTTCCGAGCTGGCCAACCACTCGTGGAACCACCCGTCGCTGCCGGGCCTCGGCACCGATGGGATGACGAGCCAGCTCGAACGCACCAACGATGCGATCGCGAAGGTGACCGGCGTCCGGCCCACGCTGATGAGGCCTCCGTACGGCAGCACCAACAAGCGGTTGGACAAGGTCGCGCAGCAACTCGGACTCGCCGAGATCTTCTGGAACGTCGACACCGAGGACTGGAAGAACAAGAACCCGGACCGGTTGATCAACTACGTGCTGGACAACGCCGCCCGCGACCAGGTCGTGCTGATGCACGACATCCACAGCTCGACCGTCGCCGCCGCGCCCGCGATCATCCGAGGTCTCAAGGCGGACGGCTACACCCTCGTCACCGTCTCCGATTTGTATCCGAAGCTCCGACCCGGCGGTCATTACCCCAAGTTCGCGGGCAAGGGGCTCGCTCGCGAGCGGGACTACCGCCTCAAGCGCCGGGGCTGAGCGGACCTCCGCCCTCCCCGCCCCCAACCTGTCCGCGATCAGTCCGTACGGCGAGCCAGGATCTGCTCGCGCAAGATGTCGGCGTGCCCGGCGTGGTGCGCCAGCTCGCGCAGCACCTGCAGCTGCACGGCCCATACCGGGCGGGCTCCACGACCGTCGACGGTGGTGTCGAGGGTCAGCTCGGCCATGGTTTGGCGCGACAGTTCACAACGCTTGCGGTGAGCTTCCCGAATGGACGCGATGGTGTCGGATTTCGTGAGGGTGAAGGAGCGATCGGGTGTGGTGGCGATGCCGATCTCCTGGTAGGACCGGCCGCTGACCGCCTGGTCGAACCACACGCCTTCGACGTACGTGACGTGCTTGAGCAGGCCCAGCAGCGTGGTCTTCGACGGCACCAGGCGCTCTCGCGCCTCCTCCTCGCTCAGCCCGTCGAGGGAGTCGTACAGGGTTTGGCGGTATTCGTCGAGCAACTCGTCGATGCGCCCGCGAAGGGCAAGAGTCCATGCGGCGGGGGCAGGGTCCGGCGTGGGCACGAGAGGTACGGTAACCGGCCGCTCGAACTGGCAGCGGACCGGCCGATTCTCCGCGGCTAGGGCTTCGGCAGGAGCTTCAGCCCTTGACCCGTCATCAGTCCGCCGTCGACGGGCAGCGTGTGTCCGGTGATCCAGGCCGCATCGTTCGAGGCCAGGAAGGCCACGGCCGCGGCGACGTCCTCCGGTTCGCCGACACGGCCGAGGGGATACAGGGGTCGCATACTGTCTGCGCCGCCGACCTGCGCGTCCCAGTTCCGGGTTCGGATGGTGCCGGGCGCCACCGAGTTCACGCGGATGCCGTCCGGAGCCAGGCTGGCGGCGAGGTTGAGCGTCAGCGAGCCGATTCCCGCCTTGGCGGACGAGTAGGGCTCGCTGCCCAAAGCGGTGAGGGCGTTGATCGAACTGACACTCACGATCGCCGGGCTCTTGGTGCTGCGGCGTAGCTCGGGAATGGCCGCGCGGCAGCAGCGGACGAGGCCGAGCAGGTTCAGTTCGTACAGAGCCATCCAGACCTCGTCGGTGGTCTCCTCGAAGCGGCCGTGTGCGATGTCGCCGCCGGCCACGTTGACCAGGACGTCGATGCCGCCGAGGACGGAGATGGCCTCAGCGAAGGCCCGGTCCACCGAGGACGGGGCGGTCACATCGAGGCTGACGGCAAAATGGCTGGGGGAGGCGGTGCCGAGCTCGTCGACTGCCTGTTGGGCGGCCTCCTCATCGAGGTCGGCGATCGCGACCCGCGCGCCCTCGTCGGCCAACCGGGTCGCGCACGCCCGACCGATACCGTGTGCCCCGCCGGTGATGATTGCTCTGGCACCAGCGAAGCGTCCGAGTTCCGTGCCTGCCATCCGCCGAGCGTCCCACGCTCGATGGCAAGGCCGTTTGTGGCACCTCGCCTAGCCGGCCAAGCAAATCCTATTCGTGCAGGCGTCCCCAGCCGTGCCAACGGTCGACGGCGATCCAGGCGCTGACTCGGGGCCGATCCCGGGTCGGGTACGCGACTTCGCGATAGTGGCGCGACAAGCGGTCGATGTCGGCCAGTCCTTCGTCGTCGCGCCAGCGGACGATCCGGCCCTGGAGGCTCACGTGGGTGTACCAGTCGCCGCCGTCGAGCACACTCACGCTGACGCGCGGATCGGCCCGCAGGTACGCCAGCCGGCGACGGCCGGCGTCCATGTTGACGAGCACTTCGTCGCCGTCCAGGAGATACCAGGTCGGCACGCTGACCGGCTGTCCGTCGGGGCGCACACTCGCGATCACGGCGGGGTGCGGGTCGGTCAGAAATGCCCGGACGGGATCGGGAAGTGGAGGCTTCGGCATGCCCCACAAGTACCGCCATCGACGCCGGGTGAACCAAACGAAACAAGTCCGCGCGTGTCTCCAGCCTCGGTCAGGGTCGCGGCGTCGCTGAGAATCTGAGTCACAACCGGTGCAGACATCTCAGTATCGATGTCAGTGGCCTGTTCTAGAGTGAATGTGTGTTCGAAAACGATCTGGCCGACCTCGACGAGGACGACACCCTGGCGGCGGTGGAGGGCAACGAACACACCGCGGTCGAGGTCGAGGTCACCCGGTTGCTGCTGGCGGCGCATTGGGCGGATCTGAAACCCGGGGATGCGGTCGATCCGCACGGGATCCCGGGGGCCGAGCGGGCGATCCAACCGGGTGGGGAGGGCACGCCGGAGATCGCCGACTTCGCCCCCGCCGAGCTCGGCTGCTCGCTGAAGCTGAGCGCCGGGTCGGCGAAACGGCTGATCGCCGACGCGCTGGATCTGCGGCATCGGCTACCGGCGACGTGGGCGTCGGCTATGGCGGGTCAGTGCCCGACCTATCAGGCCCGGTACATCGCCAAGACCACCCGGCATCTCACGCTGGAGCAGGCTAGGCAGGTCGATGCCCGGGTCGCGCAAGCGCTGGGCAGCGGATCGCCCAGATCCTCGGCCTGCACGGCGACACCGACCCGATCGACGTGCGCCGCTCCAAGGCGATCGGCATCCTCGCCCAACCCGTCTACGCCCTCCAACTGCTGTGCGACCACCAAGACGACCCCGACCAGGACCAGAACAGCGAGCCCGAGCACGGGGACGAAGGGCTGGACCCACTCTTCGAGGCGAACGAAGCGCCAGCCGACCCCCGGCAAGCCGAAGAACACGTCGAGGAGCCAGCCGGCGGGCCATCGTCTATGTCCACGTGTCGGAGGAGGGTAACGCGAGTGACCGAAGCATCGACGCACTTGACGCCTCATCGAGTGAGCGCGACGACTCGACACGTCGCCCGGCCGTTGCCACGATGGATCCATGGGCGATGCAGCCCGGTTTCACCCTGAGCGGCACTATCGGCCCAGTCGGTGGCGCCACCTGGAAAACTCGATCATGAGTGCGCTGGTGGCCGCCGGTCTCGTCCCGCACTCCCACTTGTTGACCACGCGCGGGCGGCGGACCGGTCAGGTCCGGAAAAACCCGGTCGTGATCGTCGAGCACGACGGGCGACGGTGGCTGGTCGCGCCGTACGGACCGGTGGGATGGGTACACAACGCCCGCGCGGCCGGAGAGGTGCGTCTGACCCGACGCGGACGCTCGCAGACCTATACGATCCGCGAGGTGTCTGCTCGGGAGGCCGGTCCAGTGCTCCAGCAGTACATTCGCATCGCCTCAGCGACCCGGCCGTACTTCCAGGCCCGACAGGACGCGCCAGTCGAGAGCTTCGCCGCCGAGGCCAAGCACCATCCGGTCTTCGAACTGACACGCCGGTCCTAACGACCTCTTCACGAAACCGCTCAACCGGTTTACTATGTAAAGGTCTGCGAGGGGGCAGTTCTAGGCGGCGAAGTTCATAAGACCCGATTGTCGGTGCCCGTCGATGTGCACCGGCGTTTTGAGGCCGAATTACCCGTCCGCCGCGTTCCTTCTCGGATCTGAGGGGTCGGCCATCAGGTTGCCCGACCTTCTCGAGCGTGAGGCCGCCGGAGGCATTTCGAAGGCTTCCGGCGGCTTCTCGCATGTTCGTCACGACTCTTGACAGGAAACCATTTGGTTTCCTATTCTAAGCCTGTGGATGTGGTCTTCCGGGCGCTGGCCGACCCGACGCGGCGGGCTCTCCTCGACGAGTTGTACGAACGTGACGGGCAGACGCTCGTGGCGTTGACGGCGCGCCACAACCTCACCCGGGTCGGCATCGCGAAGCACCTGCGCCTGCTCGAGGAGGCCGATCTCGTCGTCGCCAAGCGCCGGGGTCGCGAGAAGCTGCACTATCTGAACCCCATCCCGATCCGGCTGGTCCACGACCGGTGGGTCAGCAAGTACGCCGAGCCGTGGGCCGCCGGTTTGACCGGCCTGAGAACGGAACTGGAGCAGGACATGGAGAAGATCTTCGAGATCTACATCCGCACCACGCCGGAACGCCTGTGGCAGGCGATCACCGATCCGGCGGTGCGGGCCAAGTACCACTTCGGGGTCGCGGTCGAGTCGACTTGGGCCCCCGGTTCCACCTACGCGATGGTTCATCCGGCCTCGGACGGGCCGCTGGCCGAGGGGGAGAACCTGGTGGTCGAGCCACCGCACCGGCTGGTGCAGACGATGCACACGCTCTGGAGCGAAGAGGCGGAGCAGGAAGCCACGTCGAGGGTGACCTGGGAGATCGAAGCGGTCGGCGACTCGTGCCGGCTGATCGTAACTCATGATCAACTTCGCCACGACGCCCCGCCGGAGCTCTACGGCGGCTGGCCGATGATTCTTTCCGGATTGAAGACCTGGCTGGAGAGTGGGCAGACCCTGACCACCCCCGGCTCGCTGATGTACGGCGACCATCCATCAATCGAGGAGAAAAAATGATCATGCCGCAGACCAGCATCACCAACGTCCGTACGGTGGCCGTCACCGTCCAAGATCAAGATCGGGCGCTCGACTTCTATGTCGACACACTCGGCTTCGAGAAGAGGCTCGACGCGCCGATCAGCCCGACCATGCGCTGGATCGAGGTCGCTCCCCCGGGCGCCGGTACGTCCATCGCGCTCAACGCCAACGACCCGGACGATGACTCCGCTCGACCTGGCTCCGACACTGGGATCCGCTTCGTCGTCCCGGACGCCGAGGTCGAGCACGCGAGCATGCGAAGCCGTGGCGTCACGGTCAGCGACATCATCTCCTGGGACGGGGTGCCGCCGATGTACACCGTCGACGACCCCGACGGCAACCGCTTCTACGTCGTCGAGGAAATGCGATGACCGCCCCGGCAGCTCGCTCCAGCCAGGCCGCGGTGCCAGCGCACGGCCCGGGGCCGCTCGATCGGACCTTCACCGCCGTCCTGCAACGAAGCGAGGCCAAGGGCGGCTGGACCTTTGTCGTCACCGACTGGACCGCCGAGTACTTCGGCACCCGGGGCACCGTGAAGGTCGCCGGCACCATCGACGGAGAGCCGTTCCGTGGCTCGTTCATGGCGCTGGGGGACGGCACGCACAAGCTGGCGGTCACCGCTGAGCTGCGCTCGGTCATCGGAAAGGGCGCCGGTGACACCGTCGGCATCCATCTCACCGAACGGCTCAGCGCCCCGCGATAGTCAGCGCAGGATCTCGACCAGCAGTACCCAGGCGTTGGCGACCGAGCCGATGAACACCGCCAGCACGCCGGCCGCGATCCAGTAGACGCCTTCCTCTGCGCCGGTCAGCAGCAGCACCGCCCCGATGACGAACAGCAGGATCTGGGTTGCCGTCAAGACGATCTTGATCACCGTGGGAGTCCGGTACTTCGGCCCGGCGGCGCGCAGCATCACGATCGCGGATTGGATCAGCATGCCCATCGTGCCGCCGGCGAAGACAAGGATCTCCAGCCCGAGCATCGCCAACGGTTGACCCGGGATGAGCACCGCGGAGGCGCTGATGACGATCAAGATCAAGGTGGCGATCGTGACGGCGGCTCGCGACGTCATGCCCGGCAGCTCGATGATCCGCTGAATGTTGACCGACATCGCCACGATGATCAGTCCGGCTAACGCGGCGGCGGCTCCGGCGGTGGCGACGTAGAACTCGCTCCAGTGTTCGAGCATCCTCACCACACCTTTCGCACAACCAATGGCAGCGATTGTTGCAGGCATCACGGGTCGGGAACGCGAGAACAGTCGTTCCGTCCGGTGTTGATCAGCGGTGTTGCACCCAGATGCCCGGCTCGACGCAGATTCCCCGGTCGGCGGCGACGTCAACGGTGAGCGGGGCGAGCGCATCAGGAACGACATAGGTGCCGCTGGCGGGCAGCGCGAGTCCGCTCCACTCCTGCCACTGGGCGATGGTGCCGGTGAAGGTCTGCGAGTTCTCGGTGGTGGCCAGGACCCGAGCGCCGAGCCGGACGTGCGTCCGCAGCCACGGGTCGAGCGGCCGGCCGTCTGTCCGGACCCAGCCGGCGAACTGGTCGATGGGCGTCAGCGGGTAGCGGTGCTTCAAGGTCGGCCGCAAGGGAGCGATCACCCGTACGAGCCCGCGGCTTCGAGCTTCGTTCGTCAGTGCAGTGATCATGGCGGTCGCGACGGCCCGGGCGGTGGCATCGGCGCGCACCTGGACGGCGCACAGGACGAAGGTGTCGACGATGCGACCCGCGTCCAGATCATCGAGGGCTCGGACGAGCGAGTCGCTGTAGCCGGAGGTCAGATCGCTGGGGTCGCCACCCCAGACGATCGGGACGCCCCAGCCGGCGGCCACCACGCGCTCCTCCTCGACGAGCGCCAACTCATACGTTGAGAATTCTTCGCGTACCCGGGGCAGCTGCGTTGCGGCCTTGGCGTCGGCGCCGATGAAGGCCGGCCAGGAGGCATCCTCGAACAGGTCCGCCAGCTGTTCGGGTGGGCAACGCCTCGCGGCCTGCACGGCGATCACCGCCTCAGACCTCCAATTCGAGGCTACGACGATGCGTACGGAACCAGGTCGAGCTCTTGGAACGAACGCACCTCCGTGGCCCATCGGTTGGCGACGAAGTCGGCGTGCGCCGGGTTGCCGTCGTAGGCGGCGTACGCGGCACGGTCGGCGAACCGCATGGAGAACCGGAATCGGTGGTCACTCTTCGGACTGACCTGGCGGGAGACGGTGAAGTCCTCCACCCCCGGAATGGCCGAGAGGACTCGCTGCGCGTTATCGAGAAAGGCGCCTTCCTCGGCTGAGGCTTCGGGATGCACGAGGGCGAAACTCACCGTGTGTTCGATCATGGGCAACCTCCTGATACGGATGTAGCTCAGCCGGATGGATACGAAACAAAGGCGAAGCGGCGTGAGTCCGGCGCCCAGCTGTTGACGTTGATGGTGCCCTGGCCGCCGGGGAGGCCGAAGGTGCGCAGCGGGGTGGTCCAATCCGAGGTCGCGACCAGCACGATCTCCACGGCCAGATCGGCAGGATGTCCCCGGGTGCCAGCGGGGAATCGCAGATAGGCGGCAAGCTCGCCGTCCGGAGACAGATGCGGAAACCAGTCGACCGTGTCGCTGCGGACGAGTCGCTCCAAACCGTCCCCGTCGGCTCCTAGGCGTCCGATCTGGGCGTGCCCGGCCGCGGTGGTGAAGGCCTCGGTGTTGAGGTAGATCCACTGTCCATCCGGGGAGTACTCCGGGCCGTCGACGTGCCCCTCCCCGGTGGCCAGCTCTCGGGGCGGTCCCGGACCGTCGGCGGGAGCCACGTACAACCGACCCGGGACACTGTGATCACCGGCGGGGATGCCGACGTACGCCAGTTGCCGGCCGTCGGGTCGCACACCGTGCAGATAGTGCAGCATCCCGTCGTCCGCCGTGACCCGGACCCCAGGCCCACCCGCGAGGTCGGCGCGGTAGATGTGACCGTCGTTCGCCGACAGGTAGATGGAGTGTCCGTCCGGGGCGAGGACATGATCGTTGTTCAGTTCGGGCACACCGGACAACGGAAGCTGATCAAGACGTTCCGGACCGCAGGTCCAGGCGCCACAGGACACCGGCTCCGTTGAGGATCAACGCCGAGCCGTCGAGTGTCCAGTTGGGAGCTTCGAGCAACACGTCGTCGGTGGTCAGCACCAGCGTTTCGACGTCGACTCCGGGCCCGGCGATCCAGACCTCACATCGCTGGCCAGGGGCGAGGGTGCGCGCGTGTCCTTCGGTCCCGGGCACCGGTCCTCCCTTTCTCACTTCGGTGGCGTCTGGCCCCGGTCGGCGACCGTGCGGATCGGCCTGCTCTCGGCCACGAACTGGACCAGGCCGGCAACCCGGGTCCGCAGCGGGACGTAGGCACCGGATTGGCGGCGCAGTCGGGTGTACATGGCCAAGGCCAGGGCAGCGGCGACCGCACCGGGCGCCGATGTCGAACCGACGGTGGGCCTGGCCTGCCGGGACAGCAGCTCCGACGCCCCGACGGTCAGCGCGGCCACGATCAGTCCGTCCACGAGCTGGTCGATCCGGTTGTCGGGATCGTGCAGGTCGATGTTGACGGTCGCGGAACCGTCGCGGAGCCGCGCAGCGATCTCGCGCAGATCATCGGGGAGGGCGCCGAGCAGCGTGTCCCAGCTGCGGAGCCGGCGGGTGGCCTGCTGCTTGAGTCGCTTGGGGTCGAACCGACTCATCTGGAAGCGCTCGATGTGCGGCCGGACCATCTCCACGAAATCGACGTGGGCCCCGACCTTGGCCGCCAGGCCCTGCAGCAGCGACATCACCCGCAGCACCGAAGCGAGGTCGGAGGGCAGCTGCAACTGGCTGCGATGGATCACCTCCAGGATCGCGCGGACGAAGGCATCGATGTCGAGTCCGCTGGTGTCCGAGGCCAGGAACGGACCCATCAGCTCGGTCACATTGGCGTCGAGCCGGTTGCGATCGGTGTTCGGCGTCGCCCCCGTCATCTCGAACATCGCCTCGGACAGATCGTCGAGGCTGCCCTCGGCGATCGCGATCAGCAAGGCTTCGAGCCGCTGCCGGCCGGCCGGGGTGAGGTTGCCGACGTCGCCGAAGTCGAGAATCGTGATGCTGCCCCGGTTGAGCAGGAAGTTTCCCGGGTGCGGATCGGCGTGGTAGTGGCCGTCCCGGAAGATCATGTCCAGATAGATCTCGCTCGTCCGGTGCGCCAGCTCGTCGACGTTCCAGGCCACCGACGCAACACTGTCCTGGTCGTCGAGCACCGCTCCGGTCATCCGGTCCATGGTCAGGACCCGCTTCGAAGAAAGGATGGGGTAGTCACCCGGGATGGCGACGTCGGGTTGGTCGGCGAAGGTCAGCCGGAACCGGGTGAGATTGTGGGCCTCCTGGGTCAGATTGATCGCCGAGCGCATCAGGGTCTCGAATTCGGCGACGACCTTCGTCGGGCGGTAGCGGGCGAAGGCGGGGTCGACGGACTCGACGTACGCCGCAAGGGCCGCCATCAATTCGAGATCTGCGAGCACCCGCCGTTCCACGTCGGCGTGCAGGACCTTGACCACGACATCCGCCCCGTCGTGCGTGGTCGCCCGGTGGACCTGGGCCACGGACCCCGAGGCCAGCGGCTGCGGGTCGAACGAGGCGAACAAGGTGCCCACGGGCTCCTTGAGCTCGGCCTGGATCACCTGTTCGGCATGGCCGGGCGGATCCGCTGGGACCGCGCTCTGCAGCTTGGTGAGTTCATCGGCCACCTCGGCACCGACGATGTCGGGGCGGACGCTCAGCATCTGGCCGAGCTTGATCCAGGTGGTGCCCAGCTCGCTCAACGCGCCCCGGACCCGTTGACCGGTGCTCAGGGCCGCCAGGGCCGGGTCTGCTCTCGCCGCGAGTGTGCCCAGCGAGTGATGGTTGTCACCGCCCGGATGCGCCTGGGCCGCGTGATGGGCGTAACCCGCGAGCCCGTACCGAGCCAAGATCTCGACGATCTCCCGGAGCCGGACCCGCTGGCGAACCAGCACGGTGCTGACCTGACTCATCGGAGGACACCTATTCGCCGCCGAATCGTCATATCTGGGACGCTACTGCACATCCGGGGGTCTGCAGTCCGGGTTGGCGGCAATCAGTTGAAGCCGGCTCCGGTGATCCCGGCCGCTCCGTCGGAGCCGGCATCGGAGTGGCTTCTGCATGGGTCTACGGTCCTTGGCGAGAGCGAAGATCGCAAGCGAGAAAACCGTTCCCGACCCGTCGCCCATGCGTAACGACTCCGTAACCGCATCGTGGAAACTTTGTTCCGCAAACCTCTAGTCAAGCAGATGGGGATCGGCTAGAGTCCCGTCAACGCTCCAGCAGTTGTTCGCATGGATAACCAGCTGCAGGGGGACCGACGAACCGTTCGAACCATGCACTACTTCCGCCGGACAGGGCGGGGCGGTGCTAGGCCGCGCAGCAGCGCGGGCAGCTTCGGAGTTTCGGACAGGAGCGTTTCTGATGAGTTCACAGGTGATGGTGAACGGCCGACCGCGGCCGCTGGGTGATGTCGGCGGGCACGTCACCCTGCTGGACTGGTTGCGCGGCGACGGCCTGACCGGAAGCAAGGAGGGTTGCGCCGAAGGTGAGTGCGGTGCCTGCGCCGTCCTGGTCGCTCGGCCGGACGGCGAACGCAGTCAGTGGACCGCGATCAACTCCTGCCTGGTCCCGGCGGCCGGGCTAAACGGCCAAGAGGTCATCACCGCGGAGGGTCTGGGCGCCCCCGGCCAGCTCCACCCGGTGCAGCGGGAGATGGCCGATCGCGGCGGTTCCCAGTGCGGCTACTGCACCCCCGGGTTCATCTGCTCGATGGCGGCCGAGTTCTATCGCGCCGACCGGCGACCCAGCAACGGTGCGCAGCGCTCCGCCGCCTCCGAGCCGGTGGCCCACAACGGGCAGGAACAGGCAGAGCGGTCAGGCGTCGCCGAGGAGGTGGCCACCGATCCGACCGCCCCCGGTCACGCTGCTGATCATGAACACGGACCGAACGGGTTCGACCTGCACGCTCTGAGCGGAAACCTGTGCCGCTGCACCGGCTACCGACCGATCCGGGACGCCGCCTACGCCCTGGGCCGACCGGAGGCCGACGACCAGTTCGCCGCCCGCTGCGCCCAACCGGCGCCCGCTGCGGTGGCGACCTCGGTGACCAGCAACCAGGGTGATTTCGTCCGCCCGACCACCCTCGCGGAGACGCTGGACATCTTGGTGGATCAGCCGGACGCCCGGCTGGTGGCCGGCTCCACCGACTGGGGTGTCGAGCTCAACATCCGGCACGAACGTGCCGCCCTGACCGTGGCCATCGATCGCCTCGCCGAACTGCGCACGTTGGAGTTCCGCGACGATCTGATCGAAATCGGCGGGGCGCTGACCCTCTCCGAGATCGAGCGCGGACTGGCGGGTCGGGTACCACTCCTCGCGGAGATGTTCCCCCAGTTCGCCTCCCGGCTGATCCGCAACGGAGCCACCCTGGGCGGCAACCTCGGCACCGGATCACCGATCGGAGACAGCCTGCCGGTTCTGCTGGCCCTGGACTGTTCGATCGTGCTGGCCGCCCGGGAGGGGGAGCGGACGGTGCGGCTGGCCGAATACTTCACCGGCTACCGCCAAACGGTCCGTCAGCGGCACGAGTTGATCAAGACGGTCCTGGTGCCGCTGCCGATCGCCCCGCAGAGTGCCTTCCACAAGATCGCCAAGCGGCGTTTCGACGACATCTCCAGCGTGGCGGTGGCCTTTGCGATGCGACTAGACGACGGCACCAAGGAAGCAAAGGTGGCCGACATCAAGATCGGCCTGGGCGGGGTCGCCGCCACCCCGATCCGGGCCACCGCCACGGAGGAGGCGTTGACCGGCCGGAGCTGGAGTCGTGAGGTGATCATGGACGCCGCCGAGGTGCTGGCCGGCGAAGGCACCCCGCTGGATGATCATCGGGCCTCGGCGAAATTCCGGGCGGCGATGCTGCGGCAGTCGCTCTTCAAGTTCTACGCCCAGAACCCTGGGGCAGATGTGGAGGTCGCGTCGTGAGCACGCTGTTCGAACGTCCCATCAATCCGAAGGTCGGACTGGACATCCCGCACGAGAGTGCCGATCTGCACGTCACCGGGACGGCGTTGTACACCGATGATCTGCTGGCCCGGACAGCCGGTGTGCTGCACGCCTGGCCGGTGCAGGCCCCGTACGCGCACGCCGAGGTCACCGACCTGCGGGTCAAGCCGGCCTACGACGTCCCCGGGGTGGTGCGGGTGCTCACCGCCGATGACGTGCCCGGGGTCAACGACGCCGGGGTCAAGCACGACGAGCCGCTGTTCCCCAGCGAAGTCATGTTCTACGGCCACGCCGTCTGTTGGGTGCTGGGCGAGACCCAGGAGGCGGCCCGGATGGGCGCCGACGCGGTCGAGGTGGAGTACGAGCCGCTGCCGTCCATCCTGACGCTGACCGAGGCGATCGAAGCCGAGAGTTTCCAGGGGCACCATCGGACCGTCTCCCGGGGCGACGCGGCGGGCGAGCTGACCAGTGCGGCCCACCGGTACAGCGGCGAGTTCGAGTTCGGCGGCCAGGAGCACTTCTACCTGGAGACGCACGCCTCCTTGGCCCTGGTCGACGAGAACGGCCAGATCTTCGTCCAGTCCAGCACGCAGCACCCCTCGGAGACCCAGGAGATCGTGGCTCACGTGCTTGGCCTGTCGAGTCACGCGGTCACCGTGCAATGCCTGCGGATGGGTGGCGGGTTCGGCGGCAAGGAGATGCAGCCGCACGGCTTCGCCGCGATCGCGGCGCTCGGGGCCACCCTGACCGGGCGGCCCGTGCGGTTGCGGCTGAACCGGACCCAGGATCTGACCATGTCCGGCAAGCGGCATCCGTTCCACGCCCGCTGGGAGGTCGGCTTCGACGACGACGGGATGATCCGGGCCCTCACCGCCACCTTGACCAGCGACGGCGGCTGGAGCCTGGACCTGTCCGAGCCGGTGCTGGCCCGGGCCCTCTGCCACATCGACAACGCCTACTACGTGCCGCACATCGAGGTCCACGGCCAGGTCGCCAAGACCAACAAGACGTCCCAGACGGCGTTCCGCGGCTTCGGCGGGCCGCAGGGCATGATCGTGATCGAGGACATCCTCGGCCGCTGCGCCCCGCAACTGGGCATCGACGCCGCCGACTTGCGGCGCCGCAACTTTTACCAGCTCGGGCAGGCCACTCCGTACGGCCAGCCGGTTCGGCACCCGGAACGGCTCTGCGCCACCTGGGACCAGGTCCTCGAGCGGGGAGACTACCGGCGCCGGGTCGAGGAGGTCGCCGCCTTCAACGCGAGCCACCCCGACAGCAAGCGCGGGCTGGCGGTCACCCCGGTCAAGTTCGGCATCTCGTTCAACCTGACCGCGTTCAATCAGGCCGGCGCCCTCGTGCACGTGTACAAGGACGGCTCGGTGTTGATCAACCACGGCGGCACCGAGATGGGGCAGGGCCTGCACACCAAGATGATCCAGGTGGCCGCGACCGCGCTGGGTGTGCCGCTCTCGTACGTGCGATTGGCCCCCACCCGGACCGACAAGGTGCCGAACACCTCGGCGACCGCCGCCAGCTCGGGTGCCGATCTGAACGGCGGCGCGATCAAGAACGCGTGTGATCAGATCCGCGAACGGCTGGCCGAGGTGGCGGCGCGGATCCTGGACATCCATCCCGCCGACGTCCGCTTCGCCGACGGCCAGGTCACCGGCATCGGATTCCATGATCGCGAACTGACCTGGGCGGAGCTGGCCCGCAAGGCCTACATGCAGCGGGTGTCGCTGTGGGCGGCCGGCTTCTATCGCACCGAAGGCCTGCACTGGGACGCCGATCGGATGCAGGGCGAGCCGTTCAAGTACTACTCCTACGGAGCCGCCCTGTCCGAGGTGGAGGTCGACGGTTTCACCGGCGCGTACCGGTTCCGGCGCACCGACATCGTGCACGACGTGGGCGACAGCCTGTCGCCGCTGGTCGACATCGGGCAGATCGAGGGAGGCTTCGTGCAGGGGGCCGGCTGGCTCACCCTGGAGGAGTTGCGCTGGGATACGACCGACGGGCCGCATCGCGGCCGGCTCAGCACCCAGGCGGCCAGCACCTACAAGCTGCCGAGCTTCTCGGAGATGCCGGAGGAGTTCAACGTCCACCTCTTCGAGGAGGCCACGGAGATGGGCGTGGTGTACGGGTCGAAGGCGGTCGGCGAGCCGCCGCTGATGCTGGCCTTCTCGATTCGCGAGGCGCTGCGCCAGGCGGTCGCCGCCTTCGGCCCGGGTGGGATGGAGATCGACCTGGGTAGCCCGGCCACGCCCGAAGCGGTGTTCTGGGCGATCGAGGCCGCGCGCGCCGGGCATCCGGAACCGGAACTCGCGAAGTCCGCCGCCTCGCAGGTGTACGCCTCCGGTCCCGCCGCCGGCGCGGCCCCCACGGACCACGCGGTCCCCGAGTCGTACGCGCAGGCCTGAAATGGACTGGCTCAGCGCCGTGGCGCACCTCCGGTCCGAAGGTGTTCCCGGGGTCCTGATCACGGTGGTCTCGGTCCGCGGGCACGCGCCCCGGGACGCGGGCGCGAAGATGGTCGTCGGCACCGACCGGACCTGGGGCAGTGTGGGCGGCGGCAATCTCGAGGAGACCGCCGTCGACCGGGCCCGGTCGCTGTTGGCCACCGGCGCTCGTACGCCGGAGACGATGGAATCCCGACTCAACGAGCACGAGCGGAACGAGCACGGCCGACAGTGCTGCGGCGGCGTCGTCCAGCTGCTGCTGGAGCCACTGCCGGCCCGCCCGACGGTGGCGATCTTCGGGGTGGGGCACGTCGGCTACGAGCTGGCCCGGATTCTGTCGCGGCACGAGGTGCAGCTCCACCTGGTGGATTCCCGGGCCGAGCAGCTGGACGCGTTGCGGATGGCCGACGTGACCGAAGGCGTGGCCGACGTCACCGTGCACCGGGAACTGATCGGCGAGGTGGTGCTCGACCGGTTGCCCCGCGGAGCCCACGTGTTGATCATGACCCACGATCATGCCGAAGACTTCGCACTCTGCGACGCGGCCCTGCGCCTGATTCAGGCACGCACTGGCCGACTGGGCAGCATCGGGCTGATCGGCTCGCGGGCGAAATGGCTGCGGTTCCAGAAGATGCTGGCCGCCGAGGGTCATGATCAAGAAACCATCGACAAGATCACCTCACCGATCGGTCTGCCCGGCATCGACGGCAAGGATCCCGCCGTCATCGCGGTGAGCGTTGCCGCCGCCCTGCTCACGAGTTCGCGCGCGGTGGTGGACGCATGACCATCTATCGGGGGAACATCATCGACGTCCCCGGCGATCCGTTCACCGACGAGCCCGAAACCGCACTGACCACCGAGGCCGACGGCGGATTGCTGGTGGTCGACGGGGTGATCGTCGCTCGTGGAGCCTTCGCCGACATCCACGCGGCCCACGGTGGCCACGATGTCGTGGACCTGGGTGGCGGGGTGCTGCTGCCCGGCTTCGTGGACACCCATGTGCACTATCCGCAGGTCCGTGCGATCGGTGGGCTGGGCATGCCGCTGCTGGACTGGCTCGACCGTTGCGCCCTGCCCGAAGAGATGAGGCTCGCCGATCCGGCCTACGCCGCCGCGGTGGCCGACGAGTTCCTGCACGGCCTGGTGTCCTCAGGCACGACCAGCGCCCTGGTCTTCGGTGCTCACTTCGCGACCGCGGTGGACGCGCTCTTCGAGGCAGCGTCGGCCTCCGGGCTGCGGATCACCGCCGGATTGGTGCTGAGCGACCGCATCCTGCCCGAGCCCTTGCTGACCACCGCCGAGGCGGCTCACAGCGACAGCGTGAAACTGATCGAGCGCTGGCACGGAGTCGGCCAGCTGCGGTACGCGGTGACGCCGCGATTCGCGCTGTCGGCCTCGGAGGTGATGCTCGAGGTCTGCCGGGCCCTGCTCGAGATCGACGGCACCCGCTTCACCACCCACATCAACGAGAACGGCGCCGAAGTCGATCAAGTGGCTTCCTTCTTCCCCGAGCGCCGGCACTACCTCGACACCTACGCCCACCACGGGCTGGTCATCGACCGGAGCGTGCTGGCCCACAACGTGCATCCGACCGAACACGAGCTCGAAATGCTCGGCGCCGCGGGTGCCTTCGTCGCCCACTGTCCGACCAGCAACGCCGCCCTGGGTAGCGGGCTGTTCCCGCTCCGGCGGCACGTCGCCCACGGCGTCGGCGTCTCGCTCGGCTCCGACGTCGGCGGCGGCACCGGATTCAGTCTGCTCAAGGAAGGCTTACAGGCCTACTTCGCCCAACAACTCCTCGGACCCGAGGGCTTACCGCTCACCCCCGTCCACCTGCTCTATCTGGCCACCCACGCCGGTGCTCGAGCTCTCGGTTTGGCGGACTCGGTGGGCGACCTGAGCGTCGGCAAGCAGTTCGACGCTCTCTGGCTGCGGCCGCAAACCGGCACCACCCTCGCTGCCGTCCTGGCCCACGCCAGCGACGCCAGCGATGCCCTGGCCAAGATCTTCGCTCTCGGGACGTCGGCCGACGTCGCCGGGGTGTGGGTCGGCGGTCACCAGTTGTACCAAGCCATCGGCGCCCCCACGCCTTCGCCTGATTCGCGCCCTAAGGAGGCGGCATGACCCAGACCACCAGTCGGACCGGCAGCGACAAACCGACGAGCGGCCAAGAGGGCAGCTCGTTCATCGACCGCTACTTCGGCATCAGCGCTCACGGCTCGACCATCCCGCGCGAACTCCGGGCGGGCTTCACCACCTGGTTGACCATGAGCTACGTCATCTTCGTCAACCCGCAGGTGCTGGCCCCGGCCATCCCCGTACCGAACGCCTTCGTGCAGCTGTTGATGACCACGTGCATCGCGGCGTGCTTCGGCTCCCTGGCGATGGGTATCGTCGCTCGCTACCCGTTCGCCCAGGCGCCCGGCATGGGCCTGAACGCCTTCTTCTCCTTCACGGTCGTCGGTGCGCTCGGCTACCCGTGGCAGACCGCGCTCGGGGCTGTCTTCATCTCCGGCGCCCTGTTCGTGATCTTGAGTGTGATCGGCGCCCGGCAGGCGATCGTCCGGGCCATCCCACTCGGGCTCAAATTCGCGATCACCGCCGGCATCGGCGCCTTCCTCGCCTTTTTGGGGTTGCGCAGCGCCGGGATCGTGGTGGCCAACGAGGCCACCCTGATCGGCCTCGGCTCGCTGACCGCGCCCACGGCGTGGCTGGCGATCATCGGTCTGATCATCACCGCGGTGTTGTTGTACCGCAAGGTGAAGGGCGCGATTCTCTTCGGGATCCTCATCACATCGGTGCTGGCCATCGTGACCCGCGTCCCGGTCTTCGTGGGCCCCGAGGGCGCCTTGCAGGCCTTCGGCGGCTTCCCGAACGGCATCCTGGGTCTGCCGGTCTGGCCGGGCGACCTGGTCCTCAAGCTGGACATCGGCGCCGCGCTCGGCATCGGTCTGTTCAGCGTCGTCTTCACCTTCTTCTTCGTCGACTTCTTCGACGCCACCGGCACCTTGACCGGGTTGGCGCAGCGCGCGGGCTACCTGGACAAGAAGGGCGACATGCCTCGGGCAAGGCTCACCTTCTCGATGGACGGCGCGGCCGCCATGTTCGGCGCCGCGGTCGGCACCTCGACCACGACGGCGTACGTGGAGAGCGCGTCCGGCATCGAGGAGGGTGGCCGAACGGGATTGACCGCCACGTTCGTCGGGTTGATGTTCGCGGCCTCCATGTTCATCTGGCCATTGGCGGGGGCGGTGCCCGGCGCGGCGACCGCCCCGGCGTTGATCTTGATCGGCGCGCTGATGATGGAGGGCGTCAAACACATCGACTGGCCCGACATGTCGGAGGCGGTGCCGGCGTTCCTGACGATCATCGCGATGCCGCTGACCTTCTCCATCGCCAACGGCGTGAGCTTCGGCGTGATCAGCTACTGCGCGATCAAGGCCCTCAGTGGGCACGGCAAGCAGGTCCACCCGATCCTGTACGTGGTGGCCCTGCTGCTGATCGCCCGCTACATATTCCTCGGTGGCGGCGGATAGGGGCTCAACCCGGCCCCGCCTTGCTCAGGGCCGACGGACGCGGACCTCGATGCTGTGCCAGCCGGTCGCACCCCGGGGGGCGGGCGGGGTCACCTCGTCGGTCTGCACCCGGCCGTCGGCATCGGTGGCCCGCACGGTCAGCCGGTGCGGACCCGGGGAGGCCGACCAGCTGTAGCTCCATTGCCGCCACGTGTCCGGGCCGGTGACCGCGCCGAGCTCGGTGTCTTCCCAGTCCTCGTCGTCGACGCGGAGTTGGACTCGGTCGACCCCGACGTGCGGGGCCCAGGCCACGCCGGCGACCATGACCGAGCCCTCGTCGATGGTGTTCGGCCGCGGCACGTCGATCCGGGAGGCGATCTGGATCGAACCGGTCGGCGACCAACCCAGCGGAGTCCAATAACCCTGGTCGGCGGCGAAGGTGGTGACCTTGAGTTCGGTCAGCCACTTGGTGGCGGACACGTCGCCGTACAGCCCGGGCACGATCAGCCGGACCGGGAAGCCGTGCTCGGGGGGCAGCAGCTGGCCGTTCATGCCGACCGCGAGCAGTGCCTGCCGGTCGGGGTCGACGAGCGCGGACAGCGGGGCGCCGGCGCTCCAGCCGTCCTGGCTGATGGCCAACACCATGTCGGCGCTGGCGTCCGGGCGGGCTTCGGCCAGCAGGTCACGCACCGGCCAGCCCAGCCAGGAGGCGTTGCCGACGAGGTTGCCGGCGATGCGGTTGGCCCCGACCGGGTTGGCCTTGCAGGTCAGCGTGGACAGATGCTCCACCAGCGGCCGGCCGAGCAGCTCCCGGTACGTCAGGGTCACCTCCTGCTCCACCAGCCCGGTGACCTTAAGCAGCCAGGTGTCGGGATCGACGATGGGCACGTGCAGGGCGGTGTCGATCCGGTAGAACTCGGCGGTGGGCGTCACGTACGGGCTGAGTCCGGCGATCCGCAGGTCGGCCCCGGCCGGCGTCGTCGGTCCCGGCTGGGCCGGCACCGGCAGCCGGATCTGGGCCCGCGTCTCGGCCGCCTGCCGGGTGCCCGCGAGCAGGGCCTCGCCGGCGACGGTGGCCGCCGCCGCGATGCCGCCGACGATTCCGGTGGTACGCAGGAACGTACGGCGCTGCACCGCCACCGGCCGCGACAGGTCGATCTCGGTTGGCGTGGACCACGCCCCGGACGGTGCGGTGGGCAGACGTTGCGGAGTCTGCGGTCGGATCAGGTCGGCAGTGAGCGCGAGGTGCCGAGCCAGCGCGGTGATCAAGGCGTGCAGCACCACGTAGCCCGCTACGGGGCCGACCAGCGCCGGCAGGAAGGTGTGGAACCAGCTGGGCACGACGACGAAGGTGGCGAGCAGGCCGACGGCCGCCAGCCCGCCGAAGACGATCAGACCCGCATAGCGCCGGCGCAACTCCAGCACCCCGCCCAGGGCGCAGACCGCGATGACGACCAGGCCGGTGACCATCACGGTGGCCGGATGGGAGGCGACATCGGCCGAGCCCGCGTACAGATCGGTCGCCGACGTGGGCAGCAACCGCGCCAAGGATGCGGCCAGCACGGTCAACGGGGCCGCATCCGGGGCGAGAATCCAGGCGGTCAGATCGGACACGGCGATGGTGGCCAATCCCGCGACCGCCCCGGCCAGCAGCGCTAGGCCGGTCGGTTTCGGGACGCTCACCACGCGCCGGCCCAGCGGCGCGCGGCGACGGAGCTCACCAGCAGAATCATAGGATCTCGACGGTAGCCGGTCGGCCGTAATTCTCAGGTCGGATAGAGCGTGACGGCGGTCGCCTTGATGGCGAAGAAGATGTCGCGGCCCGGATAGAGATCGAGCTCGCTGACCGTCTGAGCGGTCACGTCGGCGATCAGGTGGCTTCCGCGTGCGGTGTCGGCGTGGAGCCGGACCTGCTCGTCCCGGGGTTCGAGCGAGGCGATGACCACCGGAATCGTGTTGCGGGCGCTGCCCTGCGGCGGCTCCGTGAAGACGGTGACCGCGGTGGGGCTGAAGACGGCGATGGCCGGCTCGCCCGCCGCCGATGCCGCGTGGACAACGCCTCGCACCACCTCGCCGTCCCGACCGAGGACCCCGCCGTCCACGGCCGTGCCGCTGATCAGGTTCAGTCCGGCGATCCGGGCCATGAACGGGGTACGGGGCCGTCGGACCACCTCTTCGGTCGGGCCGGACTCCACGATGCGGCCACCGTCGAGGACCACGATCCGCTGGGTCAACAGGAGTGCGTCCAGCAGGTCGTGGGTGACGATGATCGCCGATCGGTCGGCCAGCACCCGCCGCAGCACCCGGCGGAGCAACGGCGCCGCCCCCACGTCCAGGGCGGCCAGCGGTTCGTCGAGGAGGAGCAGATGCGGCTCGGCGGCAAGGGCGCGGGCGACCGCCACCCGCTGGGCCTGCCCCCCGGACAGCTGCGCCGGTCTGCGCTCCGCAAACTCGGCCGCCCCGACCTCGGTGAGCCAGTGCCGAGCCGTCGTCCGCGCTTCGACCTTGGCCTGCCCGGCTGACTGCGGACCGAACGCGACATTGTCCAGCACACTCAGGTGCGGGAACAGCAGCGGATCCTGGGCGAGCAGGGCGATGCCACGCGCCCACGGGGCCCGCCACTGGTGGGCCCGGTCCGGGCCGAGATCGAAGAGGGTCCGGCCATCCAGCTCGGCCCGGCCCGCGTCGGGCCGCAGGATCCCGGCGATGATCGACAACACGGTGGACTTGCCGGCACCGTTCGGGCCCAGCAGCGCCACCCGCTCGCCCGGTCGGAGCTCGAGGCTGACCTCGAGGTCGCGGGCCGCCAACGAGGCCTGCAGCGCGAGCGTCATGTCTCGGCGGCGTTCCGCGACCCATACGCCAACCCGACGACGACGATCGCGACGACGACGAGCACCAGTGAGAGGGCGATCGCAGCATCGGCGTCGCTCTCGCGTTGCAGGTAGATCTCGAGCGGCAACGTACGGGTCACGCCCTGCAGACTGCCGGCGAAGGTCAGGGTCGCCCCGAACTCGCCGAGTGCGCGCGCGAACGACAGCACCGCGCCGGAGGCGAGTCCGGGCAGTACCAGCGGCAGGGTCACCCGTCGCAACACCGTGGTCGGGCGACCACCGAGCGTGGCGGCGACCACTTCGTACCGCCGGCCGACGGAGCGCAGCGTGCCCTCCAGCGCAACCACCAGGAACGGCAGCGCGACGAACGTCTGGGCGAGCACCACGGCCGTGGTGGAGAAGGCGATCTGGACGCCGAACACCTCCAGCGAGCGGCCCAGCAGCCCGCGGCGGCCGAAGGTGTAGAGCAGCGCGATGCCACCGACGACGGGCGGCAGCACGAGGGGCAGCAGCATCAGGGACCGGAGCAACCCCTGGCCTCGGAACGAGGTCCGGGCCAGCACCAGCGCCATCGGCACCCCGAGAACCAGGCAGGCCCCGGTGGCGGCCAGCGAGGTCTGCAGGCTGAGGATCAGAGCCGCCCGCGACGACTCCGAGGTGATCAGGACGAAGAAGCGCGACCAGTCGACCCGACTCGCCATGGCGACCAGCGGCAGCACGACGAAGACCCCGCCGAGGATGGCCGGCAGGTAGATCCAGCGCGGCAGACCTGAGTAGATTCCGGTCGCCCGCATCGGCTAGGGCTGGCCGAAGCCGGCGTCGGCCAGCACCTTCTGCCCGTCGGGTCCGGTCACCAACGTCACGAACTCCTTGGCCAGCTCCTGCTGCTTGCTGGCGGCCAGGGTGGCGATCGGGTACACGTTCACTGCCTCCTTGGCCTCCGGAAAGGTCACGCCGGTGACCTTGTCGCCCGCGGTCTTCACGTCGGTCACGTACACCAGGCCCGCGTCGGCCTCACCGCTGGTGACCTTGTTCAACACGTCGGTGACCGAGGCCTCCTCACTCACCGGCTTGAGTGTGATGCCCGTCGCGGTCTCGACCTTCTGGGTCGCCGAGCCGCAGGGCACGGCCGGGGCGCAGACGACGACGTTCACCCCGGGGTTGGCCAGATCGGCGAAGGCCGCAATCTTGGCCGGGTTGTCCGGCGGCACGGCGATCTGCAGCGTGTTCGAGGCGAAGTTCACCGGGGCACCCTCGACCAGGTTGTCGCTGGTCGCCTTCTCCATGTTCTTGGTGTCGGCGGAGGCGAACACGTCGGCGGGCGCACCCGACTGGATCTGGGTGACGAGATCCGACGATCCGGCGAAGCTGAACGTGACCTGGACCCCGGGATGGCTCGCCTCGAACTGCTCGCCCAACGTGGTGAAGGTCGTCTTGAGCGACGCGGCCGCGAACACGGTCAGGGTCTGTTGGGAGGTGCTGGCCTGCCCCGCCGGTTGGGCGGGGGATCCGCAGGCCGCGGCCAGGGCCAGCATCAGGGCGGAGGCGACAGTGACCGTCACGGAAGGGCGCTTCACGATTCTCCGCGGGGCGTTTCGATGATCACGGTGGTGGACTTCACGACCGCGACGGCGACGGAACCGAGCTCCAGGCCCATCTCCCGTACGGCCTCGCTGGTCATCAGCGACACCACCCGGTAGGGGCCGCACTGCAACTCCACCTGGGCCATCACCTTGTCCATCACGATGTCGGTGACCAGTCCCGACGAAGCGATTCCGCGCCGACCGCTGCACCCGGGACGGGTCGTCCATCGGGGCCGCCTGGTTCCGGGCGAACTTCGCCAGTGCGTACCCGTCGATGACCTTGCGCTTGCTGGCGTCCGTGGTCGCCGGCAGTGCTCCAGATTCGATCCACCGGCGCACGGTGTCGTCGCTGACGTTCAGAAAGGCGGCGGCCTCACGGATCCGCAGATTCGGCATGATCCGGAGTCTAGTCAAACGATTGCGGCACTGTTCGCGCGCTTTGCTCGCAAGTGAGTGTACGGAATACGCGGCTGCCCGCCCTTGACACGGCTAACGTTGTTAGCCTAACGTGATGGCTAACAACGTTAGCTGGGAGGCGGACATGAGCAAGAGACTCGACAGCTCGATCGACATCGAGGCACCGGCCCGCGACGTCTGGGACCTGCTGATCGACTTCGCGGCGTACGCGTCGTGGAACCCGTTCATCGTCGAGGCGGCAGGCCGCCCGGAGGTGGGTAGCCGGCTGCGGCTCCGCATGCAGCCGGTCGGTGGGTCGGCGGTGACGCTGCAGCCCACATTGGTGGAGGTCGTCGACGGCCGTCGGCTCCGGTGGCAGGGCCGTTTCGGTGTCCGGGGTCTGTTCGACGCCGAGCACGTGTTCGTGGTGGAGACGCTCGGTGCTGCTCGGTCCCGACTTCGGCAGCAGGAGGAGTTCGGCGGTCTGCTGGTGCCGTTCTTCGCCCGATCGCTGGACCGTGGCACGTTGCCGGCCTTTGACGCCATGAACGTCGCCCTCAAGGAACGGGCCGAGAAGGAACGGGCCGAGAACGCGACCGCTGCCCGTGGCTGACCCCCTGTCCCCTCGCGCTCGACAGATCGTCGACGTGGCTCGCGAGCTGTTGGAGCGCGAGGGGCCGGAGGCCCTGACCATGCGGCGGCTCGCGGAGCGGCTCGGCATCCGGGCTCCGTCGCTGTACAAGCACTTCCCTCACAAAGAGGCACTCGAGGTGGCGATCATCGTCGACGGCTTCGAGGAAGCGGCAGCAGCGTTCGAAGCGGCCGAGATCGAGACGGCCGCGGGCTCGGCGGTCGAACCGCTGCAGTCCTTCGTGGACACCTACCGGGTGTTCGCCAAGGCCAACCCGCACGTCTACCGGTTGATGACGGAGCGACCCCTGCCGCGGGCGCAGCTTCCCGAGGGCTTGGAAGCACGTACGGCCGCTCCCCTGCTGCGGGCGACGGGTGACCCTGTCCGGGCTCGGGCGGCCTGGGCGTTCATCCACGGGCTGACCCTGCTCGAGCTCAACGACCGACTCCCCGACGACGAGTTGACCGAGCCCGCCTGGCGGGTCGGCATCCGACAGTTCAGTCGGGTCCAGATCCCGGCAGAAGTGGGTCGGCGGCGCTAGCTTGCTGGCATGGTGCAGGGGATCTTCGAACGGCTGGTGGACTCGTACGGCTCGCGCCCCGACGTCGAGCTGCCCGACCCGACCAAGCGTCAGTTCGGCTCGGCCGCGCTCAAGGTGAAGGGCTCGATCTTCGCGATGATGATGGACGACCGGCTGGTGCTGAAGCTGCCGGCCGATCGGGTGGCCGCCCTGATCGCCGACGGACCGGGGGAGCCGTTCGGCGCCGGCAAGAGCAAGCCGATGCGCGAGTGGGTGAGTCTGGCTCCCGATCCGGAGTCGGAGCGACTCGCCGAGGAGGCGTACACGTTCGTCAAGGCGTCGAAACCGAGCGGGAAGTCCAGACCCCGGCTGGGCTGACCCGGGTCCGGCTGGCCCCGATGATCAGCAGACAGTGCATGTCGATCGAGTCGGGGTCCAGATCGCCCAGGTTGGTCACGGTCAGCTCCTCGCCGCGGCGGCCGACGTCGCGCCCCACCACGACCGGGGTGTTGGCGTCGCGAATGGCGAGCAGGATCTCCTTGGCCTCCTTGACCTGGGTGGCGCGGGTGCGGGAAGCCGGGTTGTAGATGGCGATGACCAGGTCCGCGGCGGCCGCGGCACGGAGCCGGTCCTCGATCACCGACCAGGGTTTCCGCCGGTCCGACAACGACAGCACCGCGTAGTCCGCTCCCAGGGGCGCCCCCGCCCGGGCAGCCACGGCCTGGGCGGCGGTCACGCCGGGCAGCACCCGGATCGTTACGTCGGCGTACCTGGGGTCTTCGGCAGCCTCGTACACGGCGGACGCCATCCCGAACACCCCCGCGTCTCCGCCCGACACCACGGCGACCCGTTCACCGGCTCGGGCGAGATCGAGGGCCGCCCGCGCCCGCCCCAGCTCCACGGTGTTGCCCGACGGGTGCTTCCGCAGCCCGCGGCGCTGGGGAATCCGCTCGAGGTAGGGCCGATAGCCGACCACGTGGTCGACGGTGCTGAGGGCCTGCGTCGTCTCGGTGGTCAACCAGCTGTCACCGCCGGGTCCCAGACCCACCACCAGCAGCTCGGCCGTCGCCGATCGGTCCGGGCCCGCCGCCGACCCGTCGGACACCGGCGCCCGGCCGGCCCAGTCGGCCCGGCGGTCGCGACCGGGAACCATGATCATCGAGAAGTACGGGACGCTGCCCGGCTCCACTGCGGCGGCCGGCCGGACCCGTTCGCCGGCGGTGCTGGCCCGCTCGACGTAGATCGCCTCGCCCAGCCGGCCCGCCTGCTCCAGCGCCTCGAGCACGCCCGCGTAGCTGCGGCCGAGTTTCATGATCATCACCGCGTCGGTCCCGGCCAGCCGGCTGGCCAGTTCGGGCACCGGCAGCGTTCCCGGCAGCACCGTCAGCACATCCTCGTGCCGACCCAAGGCCTCCGACGCGGCCGCCGCGGTGGCGCTCAACGACGTCACCCCGGGCACCACCTCGCACACATACCGGTGCGCCAGCCGATCATGGAGATAGCCGTACGAGCTGTAGAACAACGGGTCGCCCTCGGCCAGCACCACCACATCCCGGCCGGCGTCGAGGTGGACGGTCAGTCTCGCCGCGGAGGAGTCGTAGAACTCCGACATCGCCCCGTAGTAGCCACCGGGATGCTCGATCTCACCCGTGGTCACCGGATAGCTGAGCAGCTCCTCCGTGATCCCCGCCCGGATCAGGTCGGCCACGATGGAGCGGGCGATCGAGGCGCCGCGGGGGCCGGAGTGGTAGGCCACCACCTGCGCCGCAGAAATCAGCCGGGCCGCCTTGAGGGTGAGCAGCTCGGGGTCTCCCGGCCCGACCCCGACCGCGTACAGCCGACCTGTCGGCCGGGTCACCAGATCTCCTCCGGCCGGGCCAGGGCGTTGACGGCGGCCGCGCACAGCGCCGAGCCGCCACGGCGGCCGTGCACCGCCAGGTACGGGACGTCCCACGGGTTCTCGGCCAGCGCGATCTTCGACTCCGCGGAGCCAACGAAACCGACCGGAATGCCGATGATCACCGCCGGTCGGGGACCGCCCGACCCGATCAGCTCGAGCAGGTGGAACAGGGCCGTGGGAGCGTTGCCGATCGCCACCACCGCCCCCTCGAGATCGCTGCCCCACAAGGAAACTGCGGCCGCCGTACGGGTGGTCTGCCAGCGTTGGGCAAGCTCCGGTACGAGCGGGATCGTGCAGCAGGCAACGCACCTGGTTGGCCACCGGCAGCCGACGCCGGGTGATGCCGGCGGCCGTCATCTCCGCGTCGGTATAGATGGGCGCTCCGGCGGTCAGCGCGGTCCGGGTGGCGCTGACGAGCTGAGGATGGACGTCCATGCTGGCCGGCAGATCGACGTCACCGCAGGCGTGGATCATCCGTACGGCGACGGGATGGGCATCCGGCGGCAGCGCGCTGAGGTCGGCCTCCGCCCGGATGGTGGCGAAGGACTCGACGTAGATGGCCTCGGCGTCGCGGACATAGTCGTACCGGCGCGGTGGGAGGGTGATCACGACGGCACCAGCTCCCGATGGGCAACGCTCGGGGCTCCGCAGCGGCGTTCGCACCCGCTGACGTGCACCCGTTCGGTGAGGTCGCCGGCCAACACCAGACCGGTAGCGAGGGCGCGGGTGTCGATCGAGGTCCGGGCACAGTGCGGCGCGCCGACGCAGGCGCTGACCAGCGCCCAGCCTGAGCCTGCGTCGGCCACCAGGCCGACGTCGAGCAGCTCGGCCAGACGTGCGGCCCCCCCGGGAATGATCACGCCTCGCCACGGAGTGATCACCAGCGGTCCATGACCGGCCACGCCGGTCACCGCCGCGGCCTGCCGCGGAGTGAGCTGGCCCAGTGGAACGAGGACCGACGCGGCGCCGGCCACCGCACCCAGGGCCGGCAGGACCGGCCCCCGCGGCTCGTGCTCGATCATCCGGGAAGCCAGCGCGGCGGCCCACCCCGGAAGATCCCGTGTGTGCCATACCCGGCCGGGAGTTCGCCGACGTTCGGCCATAAAGGCCCGAGCGAGCTCGGTCAGCGTCTCGATCGCGGCTCCAGCGGTCACGGGAATCCGGGCGTTCGGCGAGCCGACCAACACCGCCCCCCGGTCGGGACCCTCCGCGAGATACGCCGAGGTCGAAGGGCAGCGCGCTGACGTCGCCCGTGCCGTCGTCCAGGGCGAACAGGAACCGTCCGGGCAGATCGGCCAGCTCGGGGTCGGCGATCAGGGCCCGATCGAGCTCGGTGATCATCTCCCGCAGGTCGGCGCACCCCCCTACGATTCCGGTGAAGGGCGAGGCGACGATGTTGCGGACCCGGTCGTGCGCGGCGGAGGGCAGCAGGCCGAGCGCGGCGATATCGCCGATCAGCCGGGCCGGAAGGGGGTCCGGCAGCCCCCGGATCTGCAGTCCGGCCCGGGTGGTGAGCTGGACCTCGCCGCTGCCGCATCGCTCCGCCAGCCGAGCCACCCCGGCCAGCACGCCGCCCGTGCTCTGCCCGCCCGGCAACCGCAGCCGGATCAACATCCCGTCCTCCGCCGGGTGCGGCCGCAGCACCCCGGGGCAGCGGTCGGCGTTGGTCATTCGGTCATCGTAGGCGGGAACGCCGCCGCGGGGAGGGGCAGCCGAGGGGGTGGACGGTCAGGACCGGACCAGGCGGGCGATCGCCGCGGAAGCCTCCTGGATCTTCGCGTCGCCGGCCTCTCCGCCGAGTTGCACCGCATCCACCACGCAGTGCTTGAGGTGATCGTCCAGCAGCGCCAACCCGACGCCCTGCAGGGCCGACGTCAGTGCCGAGATCTGGGTGAGGATGTCGATGCAGTACTTCTCCTCGTCGACCATGCGGTGGATGCCGCGGGCCTGGCCTTCGATGCGCTTGAGCCGGGCCAGGTACTTCTCCTTGTCGGTGATGTAGCCGTGAGCGGCGGTGTCCATGGTGGGATCAGCTCTCTTTCCTCATGCGGTGGTTCTCGGGGTGGGCGTGGGAACGAAACGTGCGCAGTCGCAGACTGTTGCTGACCACGAAGACACTCGAAAAGGCCATGGCCGCGCCGGCGAGCATCGGATTCAGCAGTCCGAGCGCCGCGAGAGGGATGGCCGCGACGTTGTAGGCGAAGGCCCAGAACAGATTGCCCTTGATGGTGCCGAGCGTGCGGCGGGCCAGTCGGATCGCGTCGGCCGCCGCGCGGAGGTCGTCCCGGACCAGGGTCAGGTCGGCCGCTTCGATCGCCACATCCGTCCCGGCGCCCATGGCCAGACCCAGATCGGCGGCGGCGAGGGCGGCGGCATCGTTCACCCCGTCCCCGACCATGGCGACGGTCCGGCCTTCCCGGCGCAGGTCCATGATCACGTCGACCTTGTCCTGCGGCAGCACCTCGGCGACGACCCGCTCGATCCCGACCTGGGCGGCGACGTGTTCCGCGACCCTCCAATGGTCGCCGGTCAACAGGATGGGGGTCAGCCCCAGCTCGATGAACTGCCGGACCGCTTCGGCGCTGCTGGGTTTGATGGCGTCGGCGACCACCAGTACGCCCCGGGCGACCCCGTCCCAGGCCACCAGCACCGCGGTCTGGCCGGTGTTCTCCGCCTCGGACCGGTCGGCCGCGAGCACGGCGTCGATCACGATGTCGCGGTCGGCCAGCCACGATCCACGGCCGACGACGATCCGGTGCCCGTCGACCTCGCCCTCGACCCCGAGCCCGTCGACGGAAACGAACCGGTCGACGGCGGGCAGCGTGCCGACCCGCTCGACCGCTCCCCGTACGACGGCTCGGGCGATCGGATGATCAGACGCGTGCTCGACCGCGCCGGCGTAACGGAGCAACTGCTCCTCGACGGTGCCGGGCGCGGGCCGGACGGCCAGCAGGTTCATGGTGCCGGTGGTCACGGTGCCGGTCTTGTCGAGCACGATGGTGTCGATGCGGCGGGTCGACTCCAAGACTTCCGGACCCTTGATCAGAATGCCGAGCTGGGCGCCGCGGCCGGTACCGACGAGGAGGGCGGTCGGAGTGGCCAAGCCCAGCGCGCAGGGGCAGGCGATGATCAGCACGGCGACCGCGGCGGTGAAGGCGGCTTCGGCTCCGAATCCGGCGCCGAGCCAGGCCGCGAGGGTGGCCACGGCGATCGCGATGACGACGGGTACGAAGACACTGGCCACCGTGTCGGCCAGCCGCTGCACCTCGGCCTTGCCCGATTGGGCGTCCTCGACCAGCCGGGCCATCTGCGCCAACTGGGTGTCGGAGCCGATCCGGGCGGCTCGGACCACGATCCGACCCCCGGCGTTGACGGTACCGCCGACCACGGCGTCGCCGGTGGTCACCTCCAGCGGTGTCGACTCGCCGGTCAACATCGAGGAGTCCACGGCGCTGTGCCCGGAGATCACGACACCGTCGGTGGCGATCTTCTCTCCGGGTCGAGCCACGAACAGGTTGTCCACCTGGAGCTGCTCGATCGGGATGCGGATCTCCGCACCGCCGCGGAGGACCGCGACGTCCTTCGCCCCGAGTCGCAACAGGGCCCGTACGGCGGCACCGGCCTGACGCTTGGCGCGGCGCTCGAAGTAGCGGCCGGCGAGGACGAACGTGGTCACCCCGGCCGCGACCTCCAGATAGATGTTGGCCGCGCCGTCGCTCGGGCCGATCGTCACCTCGAACGGGTGGACCATGCCCGGCTCGCCCGCCGTACCGAGGAACAACGCGTACAGCGACCAGCCGAACGCGGCGAGGACTCCGACCGAGACCAGTGTGTCCATGCTCGCCGCGCCGTGCCGCAGGTTGGCGAAGGCGGCCCGATGGAACGGCCACGCCCCCCACAGGACCACCGGCGCGGCGAGGGTCAGGGACAGCCACTGCCAGTAGGTGAACTGCCAGGCCGGGACCATGGCCAACGCGACGACCGGGACGGTGAGCACGATGCTGGTCACCAGCCGGGTCCGGAGGCTGATCAGTTCCGGATCGGGCGGCTCGCCGGCGTCACCTGGTGTCGACTCGGGAACCGGGCGGGCAGGCAGGGTAGCGGTGTATCCGGTGTGTTCGATCTCCCTGATCAGCGTCTGCGGGTCGAAGCCGTCCGGGGTGCTGACGCGGGCCTTCTCGGTGGCGTAGTTCACCGCCGCCTGCACGCCCTCGAGCTTGTTCAGCTTCTTCTCGATCCGCATCGCGCAGGACGCGCAGGTCATGCCCCCGATCTCCAAGATCATCGGTTCCATGCTGGTCAGCTCGCCGTGACCGCGAACTCGGCGGTGTGGACCCGGCCGGCGACCTGGAAATCCAGGTACAGCAGGTAGCGCCCGGCCGTCGGTGCGTTCGCCAGGAAGGTGATCTTGGTCGGGGCAGTACGGTTGCCGGCCTCGTCCGCCGGATGGACGTGCAGATAGCCGAGGTCGCCCTCGCGGAGGGCGACAAGATGACCGTACGAACCCAGATAGGGCTGCAGGGTGACCGGTTTGCCGCGCCTCGTCACGGCGAGGGCGAGGGCGGACTCCTGTCCCGCGCGGAGCCGGCCGTCGAGTTCGACCCGGTAGCCGGCGACGGACGCCGCGGTGCCGATCGGCCGGTTCGCCGCCGTGAGCCGGCCGCCGATGTGGACGGTGCCGGTGAGCGTGACGTTCCGGCCGAGGGCCTCCGGCACGAAATCGGCGAACACCCGGTAGCTGCCGGCCTCCCGCCAGGTCCATGGCAGCGACCAGCGGCCAGCCCCGTCGTGGGTGGGATGCACGTGCCGGAACTGCCGCCCGTCGCTGCGGACCACGATCAGGTGCAGCGACTTCTCGTGAGAGGTCTCGTAGGCCACCACCGGCTTCCCGTCAGGGCCGCGAAGGGCGAACGAGAGCGTCCCGTCGCGTCCGATCTGATCTGCGGCGCGGAGGTCGTACAGCTGGTAGCCGTCCTGCTCCATCGACAGGCCCCGGACCGGGCGGGTCGTGGTTTCCTGGCCGTGATCGCCGGAGTCCTGGCCGCCGTGGGGAGCCGATGGGTTGGCGGTCGCGGACCAGTCGGGCGGGGCGACGGCTCGGGCGACGAGGAAGGTGGTGACGAACAGCACCACCAGCCCGATCCCGAAGAATCCCAGTCGCACGGGAGCGTTCACTGGACGCGCACCGCCTCGTAACCCGCCTCGTCGACGGCCGCCAACACCCGGGCGTCCTCGACCGCGGTCTCGCTGGTGACCCGCAGCCGGCCGGTTGGAGCGCTCACCTCGGTTACCGTGATGCCCGGGATCTGATCGACCTCCGCCGCCACGGCCCGCTCGCAGTGCGCACAGGTCATACCGGTCACGCGATACTCGGCCGTTTCCATCGTCGACTCCTCCTGGAACACACGGCCATACTATACCCCCCCACCCTATAATCGGCCGACCGAGCCTGGAGCACACTGGTTCGATGGAGGACCGCCCATCCGAGGACCCACCACCGAGCCTGTACGCATGGGCCGGCGGGTCCGACGCCTTTCGCCGGCTGATCGATGCGTTCTACGACCGCGTCGAGACCGACGAGCTGCTCAGCGGGTTCTTCCCCGGCGGCGTCTCCGATGAGCACCGCGATCACGTCACCCGGTGGTGGATCGAGGTCTTCGGCGGCCCGGCCGACTACATCGCCCCTCGGTGGCTACCACCGGATGGTGACCCATCACCTCGGGCTGAACATCAGCTCCGAGCAGCGCTTCCGGTTCGCGTCGTTGATGAGTCTGGCCGCCGACGACGCCGGACTTCCCGACGACCCGGAGTTCCGGGCGGCCCTGATCGGCTACCTGGAGTGGGGAACGCGGTTGGCCGTCCACAACTCCGTCCCTGACGCCGAAGTGGTCCTCGAGGCCCCGGTCCCGCGTTGGGGCTGGGGAGTGGCTCCGCCCTACACCGGCTGAATCCGCCCGCCATCCGCGTCAGACCACCGCCGTCATGCCGCCGTCGACGTACAACACCTGTCCGTTGACGAAGTCCGACGCCGACGAGGCCAGAAACACCAGACTCCCGACCAGATCGCGGACCTCGCCCCAACGACCGGCGGGGGTGCGACTGGTCACCCAGGCGGTGAAGGTCTCATCCGCCACCAACGCTTGCGTCAACTCGGTCGAGAAGTAGCCCGGGGCCAGCGCGTTGGCCTGGACGCCGGCCGGACCGAGGTCGGCACACATGCCCTTGGTGAGCATCACGATGCCGCCCTTGGTCGCGCTGTACGGGGCGATCCCGGGGCGGGCCAGCTGACTCTGGACGGAGCCGATGTTGATGATCTTGCCGCTGCCTCGGGACACCATGCCGCGGGCCACCCGCTGCCCGACCAGGAAGGCGCTGGTCAGATTGGTGGCCACCAGGTCATTCCAGTCTTCGACGGTGAAGTCGACGAACGGCGTACGGCGTTGGATGCCGGCGTTGTTGACCAGGATGTGCGGCGTGCCCCACCGGGCCTCGATCTCGGCGACGCCGGCATCGACGGCCGCCGGATCGGTGATGTCGAAGGTGCTGACCAGGGTTTCGCCCCCCGTGCGGTCGGCGAGAACCGCCGCGGACGCCTCCGCCACCTCGACGTTGCGTCCGTGCACCACCACCCGGGCGCCGGCTTCGAGCAGGCCCTCGGCCAGCGCCAGTCCGATACCGCGACTCGAGCCGGTGACCAGGGCCGTCCGGCCGCTGAGGTCGAACATGCTATCGGTCATCGATCGTCGTCTCCCTTGATGAGGCGCATCGTGTGGTTGGGACTCAGGCGCGCGACGGCCTCCTGCAACTCGGTCACGATCGCAGCCACGTAGTCGTCGGTGGCAGTCGAGGCCATCAGCGAGGTTCCGATGGCGAGCGGCTGGTCGCCGCTCGACCACGGCGGCAACACCAGCGCCGCGCCGAAGATGCCAGGGTGCACCTCGTTATCGTCGATCGCGTACCCGCGCGCCCGCGCGGCTCGGATCTTGCCGAGCAGGGCCGGCAGCGTCCGTACGCTGCGCTCGGTGAGTTGCGGGAAATGCTGCGGACCGGCGAATCGAGCGGTGATCTCCGCGTCGGTCAGGGTGGTCAGCAAGGCATTGCCGACGGCCGTCGGCGCCGCCGGGAAGCGGCTGCCGATCGCCGCGGTGAGCCGCATTGGGGCACGGCCCTCGTGCCGGGCCAGATACACGGCTTCGGTGCCGTGCAGCATGGCGATCTGCACCACCTCATGCCTCAGCAACTCTGCGTTCTCGCAGAACGTGTAGAACTCGCGCATCTGGTTGAACTGGGCGATGTACGCACCGCCGAGTTCGACGGTGCGACGACCGAGCAGATAGCCGCTCGGCGTCCTGACGATCATGGAGCCTTCCTCGAGCGCCGTGCAGAGATTCGACGTCGACGACTTCGCGGCGCCGATACCGCGGGCGATGTCACCCAGCGGCATCGGGCTGCCGGCCTCCTGTTCCAACAGGGTGAGGATGCGCAGGGCCCGGGAGACGGCGGGGGCCGGCGCCCGGTCGACGCCGTCAGTAGAAGTCAACGGTGTCCACCCGGTTCTGCAGTTCGCCGCCGTCGAGCAATAGGGTCGCGTTGGCGGCGAACAGTTCCGCGATCAGCCGGTCCTCAGCCGCGTTGAGGGCCGCGGTGTGTGGACTGACCAGGACATTCGGCTCGTCCCAGAGAGGACTCTCGGCGGGTAGCGGTTCGGTGGCGAACACGTCCAGGGCGGCGAAGCTGATCCGGTCGTCGCGCAGTGCCGGCAGCAGCGCGTCCTCGTCCACCACGGTGCCGCGACCGACGTTGACCAAAATCGTGCCGGGCTTCACCGCCGCCAGCACCTCGGCCCCGATCAGCTTCTCGGTGGCCGCCGTTCCGGGAAGGGTCAGCACGATGGCGTCGACCCCGGGTACCGCGGCGACGAGGTCGTCGGTGCTGATCAACCGGTCGACGTGCGGCACCGGGCGGTTGCGCCGGCTGGTACCGATGATCGTGGCGCCGAGGGCGGAGAGGCGACGGGCCACGTCGGCGCCGATGCCGCCGAGGCCGACCACGAGCACCGTCAGCTCCGAGATCTGCCGCATCTCCCAGCGGCCGCTCCAGGTGTGTTCGCGTTGCTGGGCCAGCAGTCGCGGCAGGTCCTTGGCCCCGGCGAAGACGCCGAAAACCGCGAACTCGGCGAGTGGTCCGCCGTGGACGCCGGCCGAAGTGGTGAAGATGATCTTGCTCAGTTGGTCGGGGGTCAGGCCGGCGGCCTTGACCTGGCCGCCCCCGCCCGCCGCCATGGTCTGCACCCAGCGCAGGTTCGGGTTGGCATCGACGGTGCGCCGGAGAGCCGCGGAGTCGACGTCCGGGATGCCGTACAGGGCGTCGGCCGAGTTGAGCATGCTCTCGAAGGCCTGCTGCTGCTCGGGACTCCGGGAGAACGACGGGTCCCCGCCGAAGTCGGCCGGGTGGCGCATCGGGGGATAGAGGGACTGATCCCGGATCAGGTCGATCCGCGGCTCGAGTCGTTCGACGAGTTCGCACAGGTCCTCGGCCAAGGGGGTCGCCACGACGACCCGCAGTCGATCAGCGATGATCATTCTCCTTCGTCTCGGCGCTCCGACGCGGCTGTCGGGGCGCATCGGTCAGATTAGCCACCATTCACAGGGTTGAACAACGTTCTCTCTGTTGGATTCTGGTGGTTGACCCTCGCTATGCTGCGCGGATGGCGAGCGCTGACCGGGCCCGAACCGTCGGAGTCATCGGCCTCGGGGCCATGGGCCTCCCGATGGCCGCCCGTCTGATTCGGGCGTCGGGCGATCGCACCGTGCGCGTCACCGGCCGCACGGCGGAGAAGGCGGCCGATCTGGTCGCGGCGGGAGCGGAGTGGCACGATACGGCCCGATCGCTGGCCACCGGCGCCGAAACGATCATCTTGATGCTGCCCGACCTGCCCGAGGTCGAGGCGGTCCTGGGCGGTCCGGACGGGATCCTGGCCGCCGATCCGGACGACCTGGTGTTGATCATCTCCTCGACGTCGTCGCCAGAGGGCGTACGGGCGCTGCACTCCCGGCTGGTCGAGCAGACCGGCGGAGCCGTTCGGGTGGTGGACGCGCCCGTTTCCGGGGGTACCGACGGAGCCAGCGCCGGCACCTTGTCGATCATGGTCGGCGGTGCGGACGAGGACGTGGCACGGGCGCTGCCGGTGCTCGCGGGCTGCGGAACCCCGGTCCATCTCGGCCCGCTGGGCGCCGGAGAGGTGGCCAAGGCCTGCAACCAGATGATCGTGGCCGCCACCGTCCTCGCCCTCGGCGAAGCCGCCGTACTCGCGGACCGCAGCGGGCTGGACCTCCGGGTCCTGTTCGACCTGCTGGGCGGCGGCTACGCCGGCAGCCGGATCCTGGCCACCCGCGGCGAACGGATCGTGACCGAGGACTACAGCCCGTCCGGTGTGGCCAAGTACATGGTCAAGGACCTCGACTTCGCCACCGCGATCGCCACCGAAACCGACTCGCATCCGGTGCTGTTGCCGGCCGTTCGCGCCGCCTTCCTGGAGCTCGTCGAGCGGGGACTCGGCGACTTCGACATGTCCGTGACCCGCCGCTTCGTCGAGGAGCGCCGTCGAGAGTGATGTTCGGGTGTTCTGCGACGCGCGGGCTGGGGCGGGAGCAGCGACGAGGCGCTGCTCGGCTATCTGATCCCGGTTCAGATCACGCGGCCGGGGTAAGTCCTCCCACCAACGGCGAGACGCGTTTTCGTACCGGGAGGACAAAGCCATGAGGGCACGCTCAGCAGTCACGATCAACCGATCCCAGCCGGAGGTCGCCAGCCAGCTCCAGCAGGCGGAACCGCCGCTGAGCGACGACGGAGTAGAGATCTCGTACGCCGAGGCGCCCGGAGACCGGGGAACCGAGATGCGTGTGATGCTCGACCAGAGCGTGCCGGGCGGTCCGATCGGCAAGGCCGCCGCGGCGGTGGCCGGTACGGATCCGCAGCGCCGACTCGACGATGCGCTCCGCCGCTTCAAGCAGCTGGTCGAGACAGGAGAGGTGGTTCGCTCCGACGGCAGCCCCGAGGGTACCGACGCCAAGCAGCAACGAACCCAGCGGCCGGCTCACCCCGCACCCACCGACGCCTGATCGAAGGAACACCATGCGAGCGAACTGCTGGATGGGCCGCAACACGGTCAAGGTCCAAGACGTACCGGACCCCCAGATCCTCAACCGACGCGACGCCATCATCAAGGTCACCTCGACCGCGATCTGTGGCTCCGATCTCCACCTGTACGACGGCTACATCCCGGCCATGGAGAAGGGTGACATCCTCGGCCACGAATTCATGGGTGAGGTCGTCGAGCTCGGCTCCGGCGTCGGCAACCTGCAGATCGGCGACCGGGTCGTCGTACCGTTCCCGATCGCCTGCGGTGGCTGTCACTCCTGCAACGCCGGCTTCTTCTCGGTCTGCGAGAACTCCAACCCCAACGCGGGCATGGCCGAGAAGCTGTGGGGACACGCCAGTGCCGGCATGTTCGGGTACTCCCACCTGACCGGCGGCTTCGCCGGCGGCCAGGCCGAATACGCACGGGTGCCATTCGCCGACGTCGGGCCGATCAAGATCGAATCTGATCTGAGCGACGACCAGGTGCTGTTCCTGTCCGACATCTTCCCGACGGCGTACATGGGCGCGGAGCTGTGCGACATCAAGTCCGGCGACGTGGTTGCGGTCTGGGGTGCCGGGCCCGTCGGTCTGCTGGCCATGGCCAGCGCGTACCTGCTGGGCGCGAAGCAGGTCATCGCCGTCGACCGGTTCGAGTATCGGCTCGAGATGGCGCGGATGAAGACCGGCGCGGTGACGATCAACTACGAGGAGGTCGACGTCCGGGAGGCGCTGCAAGACCTCACCGCCGGGCGCGGTCCGGACGCGTGCATCGACGCGGTAGGGATGGAGGCGCATTCCGACAACGCGGGAATCCAGCTGTACGACCGCATCAAGCAGGCGGCCCAGCTCGAAACCGACCGCGGACCGGCCCTGCGCCAGGCGATCCTGGCCTGTCGCAACGGCGGCACCGTGTCGGTGATCGGCGTCTACGGCGGGCTGATGGACAAGTTCCCGATCGGATCGTGGATGAACCGCTCGATCACCTTGAAGGGCGGGCAGTGCCACGTGCAGCGCTACACCAAGCCGCTGCTCGAGCGGATCGAGCGGGGCGAGATCGACCCCAGTTTCGTGATCACCCACCGGACGCCGCTCGAGCAGGCTCCGGAGATGTTCGAGACCTTCAAGCACAAGCGGGAGGATTGCGTCAAGGTGGTGCTCTCCGCCTGAGGCTGCTTCGGTGCTGGACGGCAAGGGGTACGGTCGAGGTATCACATACCCGGAGCAACGACGCACCAGGAGTGAGCGATGCAGGTCGAGATCCGCGAGGGCGGTGACGGTGTCGCCTGCTGGAACGGCGACGCCATCGCCGGGTACGCCGCCGGGGTCGACGATCGCGAGGCGCAGCTCAGGGCGGCGAACCCGGATCTCGTCATCACCCCCGGCCGGATCTTCTGCTACGGCTGCGAAGTCCTGGAGTACGACATGGGGACCCGGTGCACGGCCATGCTGACCAAGACTCTGTACGCCGTCGAGGGCGAGGTCGCCCCGCGCAAGGAGGACGCGTCCGCGTCGTTGAGCCAGATCCCCGGCCTGCTCACCCGGATCGACGCCGACCCGTCGACCAGCCAGGCCTCGACCGCGGAGCCGCCTCCGGAGCCTTCCGTGCAGCCGCAGCGGACGGGCCTGCTCGGCGGGCTCTTCGGCCGACGGTCCTGAGCCGGATCTGAACGGAGTGTTCGTGCCGTCGTCATCCGCCCGGATCGCCCTCGTGGTCGTCGGCGTCCTTGCCGTGGTGGTCGGTGGAGTCTGGATCGGGCAAGGGCTCAACCTGATTCCCGGCAGCTTCATGACCGGCAACCGAATGTGGTTCTACATCGGAATCCTGGTCGCGCTGCTCGGGGCCGTCCTGGTCGTCCTGGGACTGAGGTCCCGCCGACGCGGTTGACCGGGCGGCCGGGCGCGCTCCGTACACTCGCCCAGTGACCCGGATCGCGCTGCTGTCCACCTCCGACACGGACCTGTTGTCGGCTCGGACCTCGGGTGCCGACTATCTCTGGGCCAACCCCAGCAAGGCCACCCACCAGGAGATGTCGGCGGCGCTCGACGCCTGCGATCTGATCGTGGTCCGGCTGCTCGGCTCCCCGAAGGACCTGTGCACGGGATTCGAGCGGTTCCGCGCGGCCGGCAAGCCGATGGTGGTGCTCGGCGGCGAGCAGCTGCCCGACGCCGCGCTGATGGAGCTGTCGACCGTGCCCATCGGCGTCGCGGCCGAAGCCCACGTCTATCTCGCCCAGGGCGGACCGGCCAACCTCGCGCAGCTGCACGGTTTCCTGTCCGACACCGTCCTGCTGACCGGTGTCGGCTTCGATCCGCCTGCGGAACAGCCGGCCTGGGGTGTGCTGCCTCGGACGAAGTCCGACCGTCGAACCGTCCCGACGAAGGAGGGCTTGGTTCGACGGAACGATCAAGACGAGAGCGCTTGCGCTCTCGATGCTTCTCGTCGCGAAGCGACTGTGGGCATCCTCTTCTATCGCGCCCAGTATGCCGCCAGCAACACCGCGTACGTCGAGGCGCTGGCGGACGCCATCGACGCGGCGGGCGGGGTCGGCGTACCGATCTTCGCCACCTCGCTCCGCGACGCCCCGGCCGATCTGCTCGACCATCTGGGCACCCTCGACGCCCTGATCACCACGGTGTTGGCCGCCGGCGGGACCCGTCCGGCCACCGCCTCGGCCGGTGAGCAGGACGAGGGTTGGGATGTCCGCGCGCTGGCGGCGTTGGACATCCCGATCCTGCAGGGCCTGTGCCTCACCGCCAACCGGGCCTGGTGGGTGGAGTCGAACGAGGGGATGAGCCCGCTCGACGTGGCCACCCAAGTCGCCGTGCCGGAGTTCGACGGCCGGTTGATCACCGTGCCGTTCTCGTTCAAGGAGACCGACGCCGACGGGTTGCCGCACTACGTTCCCGATCATGAACGGTGCCGGCGGGTGGCCGAGATCGCCGTCCACCACGCGCGGCTGCGCCACATCCCGCCGGCGGAGCGCAAGATCGCCATCGTCTTCTCGGCGTACCCGACCAAGCACTCCCGGATCGGCAACGCGGTCGGACTCGATACCCCGGTGTCGGTGATCAGACTGCTCCGGGCCCTGCGTGCGCATGGATACGACCTCGGTGCCCCCGGCGAGATACCGGGCACTGGGCCGCTGGCCGAAGTGGAAGGCGAGGAGCCCGATACGACGGCCGGCAACGCGCTGATCCACGCCCTGATCGACGCCGGCGGGCAGGACCCGGAGTGGCTCACGGCCGCCCAGCTGTCGGGCCAGCCCGTACGGATTCCGGCCGCCACGTATCGATCATGGTTGACTGAGCTGCCCGCGAAACTGACCGACGCGATGACCGAAGCCTGGGGCGAGGCGCCGGGCGAACTGTTCGTGGACCGCAGCCGCGATCCGGAGGGTGAGATCGTGGCGGCCACGCTGCAGGCCGGCAACGTCGTGATCTTGGTCCAGCCACCGCGCGGATTCGGGGAGAATCCGATCGCCATCTACCACGATCCTGATCTTGCTCCGACCCATCACTACCTGGCCACCTACCGCTGGATCGAGCGCGAGTTCGGCGCGCACGCCATCGTGCACATGGGCAAGCACGGCAACCTGGAATGGCTGCCCGGCAAGAATCTCGGGCTGTCCGCGGCCTGTGGCACCGACGCGGCGTTGGGCTCCGTGCCGCTGATCTATCCGTTCCTGGTCAACGATCCCGGCGAGGGGACCCAGGCCAAGCGCCGGGCCCACGCCACCATCGTCGATCATCTGGTGCCGCCGATGGCCCGCGCCGAAAGCTACGGCGATATCGCCCGACTGGAGCAGCTGCTCGACGAATACGGCAACGTCTCGGCCATGGATCCGGCCAAGGCCCCGGCCCTCCAGGGAGAGATCTGGACCCTGATCCAGGCCGCGCAACTGCATCATGATCTTGGTCTGAGCGAGCGGCCGGACGAAGAGGAGTTCGGCGAGTTCGTCATGCACGTCGACGGCTGGCTGTGCGAGATCAAGGATGTCCAGATCCGCGACGGTCTGCACGTCCTCGGCCAGCCGCCCGCGGGGGAGGCCCTGGTCAACCTGGTGCTGGCCATCCTGCGGTCCAACCAGGTCTTCGGCGGACAGGTCAACGGCGTACCGGGGCTGCGCACGGCTCTCGGCCTCGGCGATGATCGTTCAGGGCACGAAGTGCTCGACGCGGTCGAGGCTCAAGCGAAAGCACTGGTGGAGGCGCTCGCTGCGGCCGACTGGCAGGCCGACGCAGTACCGGAGCTCGTCCGCCGCAACCTCGGCGCAGCCAACGAAGGCGTCGAGACCTCGCTGCGCTTCGCCTGCGAAGAGGTGGTGCCCCGCCTGGCCAAGACCAGCGGCGAGATCGAGGCGGTGCTGCACGCGCTGGACGGCGGCTACGTTCCGGCGGGACCGTCCGGCTCGCCCCTGCGCGGCCTGGTCAACGTGCTGCCCACCGGCCGCAACTTCTATTCGGTCGACCCCAAGGCGATCCCGTCCCGGCTGGCCTTCCAGACCGGGCAGGCGATGGCCGAGTCGCTGCTGGCCCGCTATCTGGCCGACACCGGCGACTACCCGCGCTCGGTGGGGCTGTCGGTCTGGGGCACCTCGGCCATGCGTACGTCGGGTGACGACGTCGCCGAGGTCCTCGCCCTGCTGGGTGTGGTGCCGGTGTGGGACGAGATGTCCCGCCGGGTGGTCGACCTCGAGGTCGTGCCGTTGGCCGAGCTCCAACGGCCGCGGATCGACGTCACTGTACGGATCTCGGGCTTCTTCCGTGACGCGTTCCCGCATGTCGTGGCCATGATCGACGACGCCGTACGGCTGGTGGCCGATCTGGACGAGCCCCATGATCAGAACTTCGTCCGCGCCCACGCCGTTGCGGATCTGGCTGATCATGGTGATCACCGCCGGGCCACGACCAGGATCTTCGGCTCCAAGCCCGGCTCGTACGGGGCGGGCATCCTGCCCCTGATGGAGGCCGGCAACTGGCGCACCGACGCCGACTTGGCGGAGGTCTACCAGACCTGGGGCGGCTTCGCGTACGGGCGTGATCTGGACGGAGCCCCGGCCCGCGATGATCTGCAGGCGAACTACCGCCGGATCAACGTGGCGGCCAAGAACATCGACACCCGCGAGCACGACATCGCCGACTCGGACGACTACTTCCAGTACCACGGCGGCATGATCGCCACCGTCCGCGCGCTCACCGGGTCCGAGCCCAGGGCCTACGTCGGCGACTCGACCACCCCGGAGGCCGTGAAGACCCGCACGCTGACCGAGGAGACGGCCCGGGTCTTCCGGGCCCGGGTGGTGAACCCCCGCTGGATCGCCGCCATGCAGCGGCACGGCTACAAAGGAGCATTCGAGCTGGCCGCGACGGTCGACTACCTGTTCGGCTTCGACGCCACGGCCGGCGTCGTGCCGGACTGGATGTACGAGCAGCTGACCGAGAACTACGTGCTGGACAAGGAGAACCAGGACTTCCTCCGGCACGCCAACCCGTGGGCGCTCACCGGCATCATCGAGAAGCTCAACGAGGCCGCCGACCGTGGTCTCTGGGCCGAGCCCGATCCGGAGCTGATGGCCCAGATGCAGCGGGTGTACCTGGACGTCGAAGGTGATCTCGAGGATCGGCCCCCGGGGGCCGGCTGATGACACTGGACCTTGATCATCTTCCCGGCGCGGCACTGGAGTTCCTGACCGAGCGGCACCTCGCCACGCTGACCACGCTGCGCAGCGACGGGAGCCCGCACGTCGTACCGGTCGGCTTCACCTTCGAGCCGGCGACCCGACTGGCCCGGGTGATCACGTCCGGCGACTCGGTCAAGGCCCGCAACGCCGGCCGGGAAGGTGCGATCGCCGCGCTGTGCTCGGTGGACCGGGCGCGTTGGCTCACCCTCTCCGGTCCCGTCCGGGTCGAGCGCGATCCGGAGCTGATCTTCGATGCCGTGCAGCGCTACGCCGCCCGCTATCGGCAGCCACGGGTCAACCCGAAGCGGGTAGTCGTGATCATCGAGGTGACCCGCGTGTTGGCGTCCTCGCACTTCGCCTGAGCCTCACATGTGGGGTTGCCCGGTCGAGGCCGTCGTCCCGCCGTCGACCGTGAGCACGGCACCGGTGATGTAGCGGGCGTCCTCACTGGCCAGGAAGAGGACCGCCGGGGCCACGTCCTCCGGCTGGCCGGGTCGACCCAGAGCGATCCGGTTGAGGAAGGGGGCGAGGCTGTCCTCGTCGTCGCCGACGGCCGCCGTGGCCTCCGTCTGGGTGAACGCCGGCGCCACGGAGTTCACCCGCACCCCGACGGAACCGAAGTCCAGCGCGAGCGACTGGGCGAAGTTCATCACGGTCGCCTTGGTGGCGTTGTACCCCGACTGGCCCCAGTCGCCGCGGATCCCCGACACCGAACCGAGCACCACCAGGTTGCCGCCGGACCGTTGCAGTTCCGGTAACGCCTGCTGAGCCAGGATGATGAACGCGTCGATGTTCGACGCCCGCATCGTGTCCCACGTTTCCAGAGTCATCTCGGTGAACGGCCCGGGCGAGTAACCCGCGGCGTTGTTCACGAACACGTCAAGTCCGCCGAAACGCTGGACGACCTGGCTGACGACTCCGGCCGCCTGCTCCCGGTCGGCCAGATCGACGGCGAGGGCCAACGTTCGCGCGTCGTCGTATCTGGTCAGGGTCTCGGCCAACTTCTCGGCTCGCCGGCCGACGACCGCAACATTCGCGCCGTTGTCCAGGAACGCGTGGGCGATGGCCTGGCCTATCCCGCTTCCGCCGCCGGTGACCAGGACGGTCTTGCCTTCGAACGCATATTTGTTTGCCGACACGACACCGGCCAACCGACGCACGACCCGCCGCATTCCCTGACCACCAGCACCCGATCACCCTGGGCTACCGTCGTGCACCAGTCGTACGCCCGCGTCGACGAGTACGGCCTGAACCCCGAGGAGCAGCGTGGACGCCGAGACCACCGAATTCGCGACGAACGTCAAGCGGTTCATCGAGGCAATGACGGTCGCGGCCGAGGCGGGCGGGAGCGAACTGACCGAGCTGGGCGTCGTGGTGGAGGAGTTCCTCGGCGTTCCGCTCTCCGAGGTCGACCCGGTGACGGAATCGTTCCCGACGCATCAGGCGGTGGACCTCGACGTCGCGCTCGGGATCGTGCTCACCGAGCTCGGCGGTCGGCTCATCGGGATCAACGGGCCGATGCGACACGGCGTGGAGTCGTTCCCGGAGTTCCTGCAACGGACGCACTGGAACTTCCGTCCCGGAGCGGTGAGCTATGCCCGGGTCCCGACCGGCCCGGACAGCGACCGGCGAGTGGTGAACTGCGGACTGGGTCTGCTGAGCTTCGAGGGCGCTCCGGTGGTCTGGCTGCAGCGCGGCGCCAGCCCGCAGTATGGTCGCGAGTCCTACACGCTCGAGTTGATGAGCCCGAGGCCCGAGGTCGTCGAGCTACTGCTGCAGCGGCTGCAGACTTCGATGGCCTCGAACAGCTTCCTGCGCGGTCAGGTCGTCACGTTCCAGTCCAACCCCTTCGACTACCACGCTCCGAGCGAAGCCCTGACCTTCCTGGTCCGGCCGACGGTCACGGCCGACCAGGTGATCTTGCCGGAAGGGTTGCTGGACAAGATCGTCGGGCACGTGGTCGGCATCGGTCAGCACAGCGAGACCTTGCGGGCCGCGGGCCAACACCTGAAGCGCGGCGTGCTGCTCTACGGACCGCCCGGCACCGGGAAGACCCACGTCATCCGGCATCTGATCACCCGGACGTCGGGCACGACTGTGGTGCTGCTCTCCGGCCGAACCCTGCCCTACATCGGCATCGCCGCCCGGCTGGCCCGGGCCGCGCAACCGGCGATCGTGGTGCTGGAGGACTGCGACCTGATCGCGGAGGAACGCGGCGGGGACAGCAACGCGGCGCTGTTCGAGACCCTGGAGGCCTTGGACGGGCTGGACGGTGACGCCGACGTCACCTTCATCCTGACCACCAACCGGCCGGACCTGCTCGAGCGGGCGCTGGCGGAACGTCCCGGCCGGGTCGACCTGGCCGTCGAGATCGCCAAGCCCGACCTCGAGGGTCGCCGGCGGCTGTTGCAGCTCTACGCCGCTCAGCTGCTCACCGACGGGCAGCTGTCGTCGGCGGCGGTCGACGAGGCGGCCGCTCAGACCGAGGGCGTCACCGCCTCCTTCGCCAAGGAGCTGGTTCGCCGGGTGGTCGTCCGGGCCGCCCGAGCGGGACGGGCGCCGAACGACGCCGACCTGATCAACGCCAATAAGGGGATGCAGTCCGACGCCGAACTCTTCACCCGGGTCCTGCTCGGTGCCGGGGACGGTCCGCTGTTCGACTCGCCCGATGTATTGAGCTTCGACGACGAGCCCTGATCGCGTCACGCCGCTCCGCCGCCTCCGCTGACACGCCCACCGCTAGCCTCGACCTATGGTGGTCGTCGCGTTCGTCGCACCGTATCTCCTGGAGGCGACGACGAGGTTCGCCGTGGCTGCCGCCCGACTGCCGGACGTCCGCCTCGGCCTGGTCACCACCGAGTCGCTCGAGAACGTGCCGCCGTCGTTGCGCGAAGCGCTGGCCGGTCACTGGCGGGTGGCCGATGCGCTTGATCCGCAGCAGATCGCCGACGCCGTTCGTGGCTTGGGCAGTCAGCTCGGTGACGTCGAGCGGCTGGTCGGCGCCCTGGAACAGCTGCAGGTGCCGCTCGCCCAGGTCCGCGGCGAGCTCGGGATCGACGGCATGGACGTGCAGACCGCCCACAACGTCCGGGACAAGTCGCGGATGAAGTCGGTGCTCCGAGCCGCCGGCGTGCCTTGTGCCCGGCACCAACTGGTGACCCGGACCGACGAGGCCACCGCATTCCTCGCCGAGGTCGGATTGCCGGTGGTTGCCAAGCCGCCGTCCGGCGCCGGCGCGCAGGCCACCTACCGGCTCGACACCGAGCAGGACTTCGCGTCCTGGCTCCGGTCCGCCCAGGCCAACCCGGCCGAGACCTGGCTCCTCGAGGAGTACCTGACCGGTCGCGAGCACTCCCTCGACAGCGCCACCGTGGACGGCCAGACCCTGTGGTCGTCGATCTCGGACTACGAGCCGGCCCCGCTGGACGTGCTGCGGAATCCCTGGATCCAATGGAGCGTCGTGTTGCCGCGCGAGCTCGGTGGGGCCGAGTACGAGGCGATCCGCGATGTCGGTCCGGCGGCGCTGCGTGCCCTCGGCATCCGGACGGCGTTCAGCCACATGGAATGGTTCGAGCGGCCCGACGGCTCGGTCGCGGTGTCCGAGGTCGGCGCCCGGCCACCCGGCGCCCAGATCTCGTCCATGATCGGCTTGGCCTACGACATCGACTTCCACCGGGCGTGGGCCCAGCTGGTGATCGACTCCACCTTCACCCCGGCCGATCGAGTGTTCGCGGTCGGCACCGTCTACCTACGCGGCCAGGGCCGGGGACGGGTCCGGGCCGTCCACGGCGTCGACGAGGTCCGTTCCGAGCTGGGCCCGCTGCTGGTCGACGCCCGCTGGCCCCACCCGGGACAGCCGGCGGCGAGCTCGTACGAGGGTGAGGGCTTCGTGACCGTACGGCATCCCGAGACGGCGGTCGTCCGGGCGGCCCTCGACCGCATTCAGGCCGGCGTTCGCGTCGAGCTGGTGGAAGACGAGTGAGGAGCGCCGCATGAACGTGATCATGGTCTCGCCGGGCTTCCCGCTGGAAATGGCCTACTTCACCCGGGCCCTGGCCCAGACGGGCGCCCGCGTCATCGGGGTCGGCGATCAACCGGCGTACGCCCTGCCGCCCGAAGCCCGCGACGCGCTGGCCCACTACGAGCACGTGTCGCTGGCCGACGAAGGTGCGGTACTCGAGACACTGCACGGCTTGTCCCGGCACGCATCTTTCGATCAGGTCGAGTGCCTGTGGGAGCCGTACATGGTGCTGGCCGCCCGCATCCGGGAGGTGTTCGGGCTGCCCGGCCTGACCGTGGAGCAGACGCTGCCGTTCCGGGACAAGGAGCTCATGAAGCAGGTCCTGGATGCGGCGGGCATCCGGACGCCCAGACACGCCAGCAGCGCAGACGTCGCCGGCATCTACGACGCCGCCGAAAGGATCGGCTACCCGTTGATCATCAAGCCGCTCAGCGGCGCCGGCTCGGCCGACACCTTCCGCGTGGACGATCTGGCCGAGCTCACCGAGGTACTGCCGATGATCAAGCACGTCGAGGTCGTGAGCATCGAGGAGTTCATCGAGGCGGAGGAATACACCTACGACACCGTCTGCGGGGCCGGGACGATCCTGCACGAGAACATCAGCTGGTATCGGCCGCGCCCGCTGGAGGCCCGGAGCCACGAATGGATCAGTCCGCAAACTGTCGTGCTCCGCGACATCGACGGTGATCAACTGGCGGGGGGCCAGGCGATGGGTCGCGATGTGCTCCGCACGTTGGGTTTCCGGTCCGGATTCACCCACATGGAGTGGTACCGCAAGGACGACGGCGAGGTGGTCTTCGGCGAGATCGGCGCCCGTCCCCCGGGCGCCCGCACCGTCGACGTGATGAACTACGCCACCGATGGGGACCTGTTCCGGATGTGGGCCGAGGCCGTCGTCCACGGGGAGTCGGCACCGCTGGAGCGCCGCTTCAGCGCCGCCAATCTCTTCAAGCGCGCCGAAGGCTCTGGGCACATCACGCGGATCGAGGGGCTCGACCAACTGATGGCCGTCTACGCCGACCGGGTCTGCGTGGTCGACCTGCTGCCGATCGGCGCCCACCGCCGCGACTGGCGGGCCACGCTGCTGTCCGACGGCATGGTCATCGTCCGGCATCCGGACCTCGACGGGCTGCTCGAGATGGCGGACCGGTTCGGCACCGATCTGCGGATGTACGCCTCCTGAGGCGTCAGGGGAGTTGGCCCCGATCCCCGATCAGGCATAGTGGGCGGGTGCCCGTCATCGGCTTCCACAACTCCCACGAGCAGATCCACCCGAGTGAACTGCTGGCCGCGGTCCAACTCGCCGAGCAGGCGGGCTTCACGGCGGCGATGTGCTCGGATCACCTGAGCCCGTGGAGCGAACGGCAGGGCCATTCCGCGTTCGCCTGGTCCTGGCTCGGGGCGGCGCTGCAGTCCACCGATCTGTGCTTCGGGGTGGTCAACGCGCCGGGCCAGCGGTACCACCCGGCGATCATCGCCCAGGCCATCGGCACCCTGGGTGCCATGTACGAGGGCCGTTTCTGGGCCGCGCTCGGCACTGGGGAGAACTCCAACGAGCACGTCACCGGTGGGGAGTGGATGCGGAAGGATCTCCGCAACGCCCGGCTTCGGGAGTGCGTCGACATCATCCGGGCCCTGCTGGCCGGCGAAGAGGTCACCCACGACGGGCTGGTCACCGTCGACCGGGCGAAGGTGTGGACCAGGCCGAAGATCATGCCGAAGCTGATCGGCCCGGCCATCACGCCCGCGACCGCCTCCTGGGTGGCCGAGTGGGCCGACGGCTTCGCCACCATCGAGCAGCCGCCGGACACCCTCCGCACCTTGATCAACAACTACCGCGACGCCGGCGGGCAGGGTCCTCTCGTGCTCCAGGTCCACCTGTCGTACGCGAAGACCCACGACCAGGCGATGGACACCGCGTACGACCAGTGGCGAACCAACACCTTCGCCCCACCGGTGTGCTGGGACCTGGAGACGGTGGAGGCCTTCGACGTCGCGTCGGTGTCGGTACGGCCCGAGGACGTGGCCCAAAAGGTCTTCGTCTCCGCCGACCCGGCCGAGCACGCCCAGCATCTGGCCGATCTGGCCGAGCTCGGGTTCGACGAGATCTACCTGCACCACGTGGGCCAGACCCAGACCGAGTTCATCGAGGTGTTCGGGGACAAGGTGCTCCCGCAGCTCAATCCGACCGCGAAAGCCATCGAGACGGCCTGAAGTTCAGCTCAGCTTCCCGTACGCCCGGGTCGGTTGCAGCCGGATGACCACCCGGCGGTCGGCCACCATGGCCGCCCGGTACTCCGCCCAGTCGTCGTGCTCCCCGGACAGCCCGCGGTAGAGGGCGACGAGTTCCTCAACGGCATCGTCGTCCGGTGCGGCCGCCACGGCCGACAGCTCGACGTCGCCCTCGAGGACGGCGAAGGTCCAGAAGCTCTCCCCGTCGACCTTGAGCGCGGCCCAGGGATTCCGCCGGAGATTGGTGTACTTCGCTCGATACGCGGTCGTCGAGATCCGAATGAGCCCGTCGTCGTCGGCGAGGTGTAGGACGTTGGACAGCTGCGGCAGGCCGTTGGTGCGCATGGTGGTGAGCACCGACCGATTGGTGGCCTGGGCGAACTCGAGCGCATCGGAGAGTTCCATGCTCGGCAAGCTACTCGCTGAGCGGCCCGCCGCGAATCGGGCGATGCTGCTGGGTGCGGCGTTCGTTGTCCCGCAGCCGCGGCTCGTAGTGCTTCAGGAACACCTTGGTCACCAGTTCGCGGCGGCTGTGCACGCCGGTCTTCTCGAACACGCTCTTCAGGTGCTGTTGCACCGTGTGCGTGGAGATCACCAACTCGGCCGCGATCTCGGTGGTCGACAGACCCTGCAGCACCAGTCGGGTCACCCGCTGTTCCGAGTCCGTCAGCCCGTACGCCGCCATCAGCAGCGGCGCGATCCGCGCGGGGTCGGCCGGCTCGATGATCACCGCGACCCGCCGCTCGGCGTCCGCGTCGAGGGTGATGCCGTGCAGGATCAGCCATCGACCGGACCGGGTCAGCACCCGGGACATCGCCACCTCCGCGGTCTCCGACGGGGCTCGGCCGAGCGCCCGGGCCGCCACCGCCAGCAGCGCCGACGGCAGCCGACCCGACCCCCGCTCGCTCGTATCGAGCAGTTCGAGCCAATGGTCGACACCGGGGGAGATGGACTGCAGGTCCAGCTCGGCGTCCAGCACGATCATGCCCGGCGCCCCGGGACCTTCTGGATCGGTGGCCTCACCGACCAGCAACGACCGACGTACGCCGCCGGCCAGGATCGGGCTCACCGCGCGTACGAAGGCCAGCTCGCCGTCGTCGAACTGCGGCTGTCCAAGCTCCCGATAGAGGCCCAGCGCACCCCACAGCTCACCGGTTCGGGAGCGGAGGGCGGCGATCATCTCCTGGTCCCCGCCGTATGCGATGTTGGCCTGCCAGCGCGCCGTGTGCGACGGGTCGCCCCCGGTGGCCTGGTGGAGGGTGGAGATCCCCGACGGCGACCGGGCCACGTCGATGATCTGATTCGGACCCGCTTCGGCGTACTCCATCGCCGGCCACTCAGGCGGTATCGCGTCCATCCCCTCCTGGAAGTGGCTGGTGATCAGCCGGGACGCGGGGTCGACGGTGTAGCAGCACGGCGCCTGGAAATGCGGTACGGCGTCGGCCAGCACCGGGGTACACCCTCGCCAGAACGCGACCGTGGTCAAACCGGCATCGGCGAGCCGCCGGAGCTTTTCCTCGGCCCGCTCGAACCGGATGGCCTGGTCCATGGACCACAGGGTAGGACCACGAACCGGTCCGAGAACATGCCAACTTTCTGGTATGTCGCCACGCCCGCGCCGGTCCCTAACGTCTCCATCATGACCACATCAGCGAGCACCATCCGGCACAAGCGCACCCTGGACATCCGGGTCACCGGCGATCCGGCGAGCGCACTCGACCGCTACGTCCTCGAGAGCGGTGAATCCGGCGGCGCTTTCGCCGTCGTCGAACACCAACTGGCGCCCCACGTGCTGGCGGCGCCGGTGCACCGGCACTCCCGCGAAGACGAGTACTCGCTGGTGCTCGAGGGTCGGCTGGGTGTCTGGCAGGACGACGACGAGGTGATCGCGAGCCCGGGCGAATTGGTGATCAAGCCGCGGAACCGTTGGCACACGTTCTGGAACGCGGGCGAGGAGTCGCTGCGGGTGCTCGAGTTGATCGTGCCCGGTGGCCTCGAGGAGCTCTTCATGACCCTCGCGGCTCTTGGCGAGTACGATCCGGAGATCCTGCCGGCGATGGCCCACCAGTACGGCTGCGACGTCGATTTCGCCCGCACCGAGCCACTGGTCGAGCGACACAGCCTTCGTTTCTGATGTTCCTCATGTTTCTGATGTTCATTCAGTAAACTATTGCGCCCAGCGTTGAGTAGGCGTATGACGGAAGCACTGCATGTCGACGCCCGAGAGATACCGGAATCGGTCGACGCCCCATCGATCTGGTTTCAACGGAGAGGCCTTCCCCCATGGTTCGCTCGCCCAAGACCACAGCCGTCGCCCTGTTCGTCTCCGTGGGCGTGATGGCCGCGCTGTCCATCCCGCTGATGGGACCCGCGCAGGCGGTCCCGACACCGGTGGTCGATCGGGCGCTGGCCACCTCACCGGAGTTGTCGGAGACCCGTCGACTCAAGGATCGGCGGACCGTGATCACCGGCGATCGGGCTTGGGCGCTGGGCACCGCCGACGGGTACTACCCGGCGGCCGGCTTCCACACCCGCGGCGAGATGGGCGGCTTCTGGCTGCCCAACGTGAAGCTCCTGGACGGCATGTGGTTCGGCATCAACGGTGAGCTGGATCGGACCGGCCACGAAGAACGACCACCGGCTGGGGGTACGTGCGGGCCGACCTGCCCGCCACCAACGGGGTCTCGGCCAGCCGCACCGAATTCGTGCCCGACGGCGTCTCTGGTGCTCTGGTGGGGCTGAGCCTGCGGGCCAACCGGACCCGGACGATCACCCTGCGGGCGGACGCGCACTCGGAGCTGCTCGGGTCCTATCCCTGGGGTGAGACCACTCCGAACCAGATCGCGGAGAACCTGCCTGACTCGGTGGTCCGTCGCGGCAAACACTTGATCTTCCGTGATCAAGGCAACCCGCCTCACCCCAACAGCGAGGCGCACAACTGGGCCGCAGCGTTCGGCACCGACCTGGATCCGACGGACTACGACACCGGCACGAACTTCCGCGGTCCCCAGGGCGTGAACCCGGTCATCTGCCCAGCCTCAGGCCCGAACGCGCCCGCCCAGCCGGACCGCTGCGACGACACCGACTATGGCAAGGGCGCGGGGGGCCAGCTCACCTACCGCATCCGGCTACGGGCGGGCGAGGTGCGCACCGTCTGGTTCGGCGTCGGCGGATCGGCCTCCAGCCCGGACGATGCCCGCAACCAGCTGCGCAAGGCGCTGGACGACCCGGAGAAGGCCCTGCGGGTCAAGCTGCGGACCCGGAACCGGATCGACGATCGGTCCCAGATCAACCTGCCCGGTGATCGGCAGCTGGCCGCCAGCATCCGCTGGTCCAAGCAGATGCTCGCCGCCTCTGAGCAGCGGGTGAACAACCTCAGGTTGCGCGAGGTCAACGCGGGCCAGAACTACCCGCCGCCGGCGGGAACGCTCGACCGCATGCGCTGGTTCGGCGCCGGCTGGCCCGACTACACCTGGCTGTTCGGCACCGACGGTGAATACACCGCGTACGCGGCGGTGGCAGCCGGGCAGTTCGCCGTCATCAAGGACCACCTCCGTGCCCTGCGGGACGTGTCGAACGTGATCAACCCCACCAGCGGCAAGATCGTGCACGAGGTGACTCCGGACGGGGCCGTCTTCTTCGGGGCCGACGCTGATGCGGGCAACACCGACGAGTCGTCGAAGTACCCGAGCGCGGTGAATCTGGTCTACAAGTGGACCGGCGACCGGCGGTTCCTGGAGGACCTCTATCCGGCGAGCAAGCGGGCGATGGAATTCGTGGCGACCCTCGACGAGGACGGGGACGGTTGGCCTGGCGGTCTCGGCAACGTCGAGCGGCCGGGCATGGGTGAGGAGAAGCTCGACAACGCGGTGTACACCATCCGCGGCTACGCCGACCTCGCCGACATGGCGGCCGCCGTCGGCGACAACCAAACTCGCCGTTGGGCGGTGGGCAAGGCGCGGGCCCTGTTGGTGAAGTTCGAGCAGGACTGGTGGTACGGCGGCACCACGCGCTCCTACGCCGACTCCCTCGGCGACAACAACGAGAAGATCTACCAGCGGCATTGGATCACCCTGACCCCGACCGATGCGGTGCTGCCGCGGATCCCCGGTCGGCCGGCGGGCCCCCTGGCCTCCCAGGCGCACGCCGACGGCACGCTGAACGAGCACGAGTTGAACTGCTACACCCTGAGGGGCAGCGCCAGCGGTCCCCTCGACGGGAGCGGTCTCTACCACACCGGCACCGGGCCCACCTCGGCTACGGGCGGCAACCGGGGACCGTCGTGTGACTCGGTGATCTCGGCCGTGCAGAGCGAACGCAACATCTTCACCCTGAACTCGGCGATCGCCGCGGTCAGCGAAGGCAACTATGGCCGGCTGGGCCGGAATCAACAGGGCATCTACACCACCGGCAATGCGCAGTCGCAGCTAGACCCGGACCTCTGGGAGATGCCCGGCATGATGCCGGAGATCGTGCCCGGCGGGGATTTCGGCGCCAACATCAACCGGCTCTTCACCGAGCGCTCGATGGTGATGCAGGCCTGGGGTGCGTACGGAACCATCTGGCCGGTCGTGCACCAGTGGCTCGGTGTCTCGCCCGATCTGGGTCGCGGTCGGATCTCTGTCATCCCACAGATCCCGGCGGGTCAGCCGTCCGCGTCGGGACGCGACATCAGGCTCGGGTCTGGCTCGATCGACGTGTCCGCGTCCCGTTCCGGGAAGACGTACCGGACTAAGGTCACGCGCGATCTCCGCATCGGTTTGACCATCGGTGCCGTTCTCCCCCGGGATTCCGTCATCGCGTCGGCCCGTCTCGACGGCCGCAGGGTCAAGCCGCGTCTCGTCTCGACCGCACGCGGTGGGGAGGCGAGGGTCAACCTGCGGCCCGGGCGGGGGACCTCGACATTGGTGATCACGACGCGGTAGCCAGGCCCGCTCCTGGACTGCTCAGCTGCTCGGGTTCCTTGCCTCTGCTCTGTTTGCAAATCGAGCAGGTACGACGAACTCGAGCAGCTGGGATAAGGGCGCCGACCTATGATCGACGGTTGTGCGCTCATCCGGGGTGACCGAGGTCCAACTCGGCAGTGGACTACGGGCGTACGGGAGACTGCTGCGTCACGGCCCCGCCGCCCGCCCGTTCGTATCCGCTGCCGTGGCTCGGCTGACCCTGGCCATGATCCCGCTGGGCATCCTGATCCTGGTCGAGCAGGTGCGGCAGGGCTATGCGATCGCCGGTGTGGTGGCCGGTGCGTACGCGCTCGGCGCGGCGGTGGGTACGCCGCTGTGGGGTCGGCTGATGGACCGCTTCGGGCAGGTCGCGGTGCTGCTGCCGACCGCGGTCACCAGCGCCACGCTGCTCGTCGTGCTGGCGCTCGCCACCACCGGAGGAGCGCCTGACCCGGCCCTGGTCGCGATCGCCGCCGGCGTCGGACTCAGCTACCCGGCGATCAGTCCGGCGTTGCGCTCCAGCTTCCGGATCGTCTTCCCGGATCCGCAGGCTCGGCGGGTGGCCTTCGCCCTGGACGCGACCTCGGTGGAGCTCGCGTTCGTCTGCGGTCCCCTGCTGCTGTCGGCCCTGCTGCTTCCCGGTATCCCGCTGCTTCCGCTGCTGGTCACCGCCGGGCTGCTGGGCGGTGGCGGGCTCGCCTACTGCCGACCGGAGTCGCCCGCCGGGCCAGTGCGGCGGTCCAGCGGGAGGCCTCGGGTCACGACCCGACGACGATGGGCGCCGGCCCGCGGACCGCTCTGGCCTCGACCGGAGTCGCGGCGGTCCTCGTGGTGATGTTGATGGTCAGTGTCGGCTTCGGGCAACTGGACACCTCGCTGGCCGCCACGTCGGACTTCGCGCTGGGCGGTACGGAACAGGTGGGCATCCTGTTCGCAGCTATCGCCGGCGGCAGCACCGTGGGCGGACTCTGGTTCGGCGCGCGGTCGTGGCCCTTCGACGAACGTCGGGCGGTACCCGTACTGCTCGGCCTGTTCGGGCTGTTTCTCGCCGTGTTGGCCGCGCTGCTGGCTACGGGCACCGTCAGCCTGCCGATTCTGCTGCCGGTGCTGTTTCTGACCGGGCTGACGATCGCTCCGACGTTGATCATGCAGCAGAGCCTGCTGGATCATCTGGCGCCGGCGAACCGGCTGAACGAGGCCCAGGCCCTGCTCTCCGCCGCGAACACCTCGGGCGCGGCGGTCGGCACCGCGATCGCCGGCATCGTGATCGACACGGCCGGTCTGTCCTGGTCCTTCGCCGGCGCCGCCCTCGGCGTTCTGGTGGGGGCCGGGGTCGCCGTGCTCAATCAGCCGCGCTGGCGGCACGCCTCCGCCGAAGTCGGTGAACCCGCCGAGTAGGACTCACGAGATCCGGCCGGCGACCTCGTCGCCCGAGTCGTGCGGCAGTCGGATCGCGTCCACCAGCGGATAGAGCATGAGCAGGCTGAGGACGACGAAGGCGATCCGGAAGGGACCGGCCCCGCCCGGGTCGCCGAGTGCGGCCTCCGCGACCCGCAGCACCACGGCGGCGACGGCGATGCCCAGCCCCAGGGCCACCTGTTGCATCGTGGAGGACAAGGTGTTGGCGTCGGTCATGGCGTCGGCGTCGATATCGGCGAACTGCAGCGAGTTGTAGGCACTGAAGCCGATGGAGCGGAAGATCCCGCTGAGCACGAGCAACGCGATGATCACGACCAGCGGGGTCTCGGGGCGCAGCAGGGAGATCAGACCGAAGACGACCGCGCCACCGGCGATGCTGCCGATCAGCACGGCTCGGAAACCCAGCCGGCGGATCAGCGGGCTGGTGGCCGGCTTGATGGCCACGTTGCCGACGAACAAGGTCAACACCAAGACCCCGGCCAAGCAGGGGGCTCCAACCGAAGCCGACCTGGAACATCAACGGCAGCAGGAACGGGGTCGCGTTGATCACCAAGCGGTACACCCCGCCGCTCACGTTCCCCACCCGGAACGACCGCCGGCGCAGCGCATCGAATCGAAGCAGCGGGTGTCGGTGCACGCCGGAACCAGATCCCGGCCAGCATGGCCAGCGCTGCGGTGACGCCGATGCCGATCAGGAACCCGGCCGACAATCCACCCGCCGGGTTGATCACCTCCAGGGAGACCAGCAGGCCGACCAACACGGCCGCCGACAACACGAAGCCCACCCAGTCGAGCGGCGCCACCGCGGACGGGCGGTCCACCGGAACGAGCCGGGCGCCGGCGACCACGGCCACCAGTCCGAGCGGAACATTGATCACGAAGATCCAGTGCCAGCTTGCGACGGTGAGGATCCACCCGCCCAGCGCCGGCGCGATGACCGGGGCCAGCAGGGCCGGCCAGGTCAGGTACGCCACCACGTCGAGGAGGTCTTTTTTCGCGGTCCACCGCAGCACCACGAGCCGGCCGACCGGGACCATCAACGCCCCGCCCAGACCCTGGAGGATCCGGCTGGCCACCAGCATCGGAAAGGTGACGCTCGCCGCGCAGAGCACCGAGGCCACGGTGAAGACGACCACGGCTGTCGTGAAGATCCGCCGGCCACCGAACCGGTCGGTCAGCCAGCCGCTGATCGGGATGCCGGCCGCGATGGTCACGAGGTAGGCCGTCATGGCCAGGTTGATGTCCACCGGCTGCACGGAGAGATCGGCGGCGATTGCCGGCGCGGCCGTCGCGATGATGGTGCCGTCCAGGATCTCCATGAACAGGGTGCCGGCCACCAGCAGCGCGAGCGGCCGGTTGAACGTCCGGGAACCCTGCGCGGCGAGACTCGACGCAGGCTCAGGCACCCGCACAGGCTAGGTGGTCCACGCCCGCGTGGCTGGGGGGCGTCCGATGGCCGGGCCCCACTCAGCTGCTCGAGTTCCAGCTTCCTGCTCGGGTAGCAACTCGAGCAACAACGTGGAACTCGAGCAGCTGGAAGAGCCGGGGGAACCTGGGCAAAACCCCAGCGAGCGGCGGCGATCAGCCCTAGATTGGCCGGCATCTCAGTACGCCGTCGAGGAGTTTTGTGATGATCGCCGAAACCGACCTGTCCGCCCTCCGCGCCGCCGTCACCGGTCCTGTGTTGACCGCCGCCGACGCCGATTTCGAAGCTGAGGGCGGTGGCTACAACCTCGCCGTCAGCCACCGACCCGACGTGATCGTCGCGGCCACCTCGGCCGCCGATGTCGTGGCCACGGTCGGCTGGGCCGCCGAGCACGGGCTGCCGGTCGCCGTCCAGGCCACCGGTCACGGTGTGACCGAGCGGATGGCCGACGGGGTGCTTCTCAAGACCAGCCGCATGCAGGACGTCGAGATCGATCCCGAACGGCGGACCGCCCGGATCGGCGCCGGGGTCCGCTGGAAGACCGTCCTGGCCCAGTCCGTGCCGCACGGCCTGGCCGGGTTGTGCGGCTCGAGCTCCGACGTGGGGGTCGTCGGCTTCACCCTCGGGGGCGGGCTGCCGATCCTGGGTCGGGCGTACGGATTCGCGGCCGACCGGGTCCGCTCGATCGACGTGGTGACGCCGGACGCCCAGCTGCGGACGGTCGACGCCGATCACGAACCGGAGCTGTTCGAGGTGCTGCGGGGCGGGAAGGGCAACTTCGGCGTCGTCACCGCGCTGGAGTTCGAACTGGTGGAGATGCCCGAGTTCTACGGTGGCGGCCTGATGTACCCCGGGAGCGGACGCCGACGCCGTGCTGACCGCCTTCCGCGCGTGGCTGCCCGGTGTGCCCGACCATGCCTGCCCGTCGATCTCGCTGCTCCGGCTCCCGGACGTGCCGTTCGTACCGGAGCCGCTGCGGGGCCAGTTCGTGGTGCACCTGCGGTTCGCCATGGCCGGATCGAAGGAGGAGGGTGACCGGCTGTTGGCGCCCATGCGGTCCGTCTCCCAGGTGGTGATGGATACCGCCGCGCCGATGAGCTACGAGCAGATCGACCTGGTGAACATGGATCCGCCGGAGCCGTTGCCGTACCAGGAGGGTGGTGCGCTGCTCGCGGAGTTCGACGAGGCGGCGCAGGCGGCGCTGTTGCAGGTGGCGGGTCCGGACGGCCAGACCCCGCTGATCATGGTCGAGGTTCGACCGATGGGCGGGGCGCTGGCCCGGCCCTCCGCCGGAATCGACGCGGTCGGCGGCCGGGACGCCGCGTGTTCGCTGCTGGGCATCGGGTTACTCGCCCCACCCGTCGCGGAGCTCGTGCCCGAGGGCATCGCGACGATGCTGGACGCGATGCGGCCTTGGTCCACCGGTTTCACCATGGTCAACTTCCACGGTCACGCGGGTGACGCGACGGACCGGGCCCGCGCCTGGCCGCCGGAGATCTACGAGCTGATCACCAAGGCCAAGCGCCGCTACGATCCGGACAACATGATGCGGTTCGGGCACGCAGTGATCTTGCCCAGCCTCGAGCCGGTCGAAGCGGCCGTCCCACTCTGAGCCGTGGCCGATCAGAGCTGAGCGGTGTTGGGCACTCGCATCAGGGTCTGTTGTCCCAACGCGACCAACGATCCCGTGCGGCCTTCGGCGAACACCTCGAGGTGGCAGACGGTGAGAGTGCGGCCTGCTCTCACCACGGTGCCGACGGCCTCGAGGTAGTTCCCGACCGCCGGCGCCAGCAGATTGATCTTGTACTCTCCCGCGTGGATGTAGCCGTGCTGTTGGCTGATCTCGGGCCGGTTCGGCAGCACGATATGCACCCGCCCGCGGCCGATCTGGCCGAGCCGGGCGCCGAGCAGCCGCATGATTCCCCGCCGGTCGAAACTGGCCCGGATGCGGGCCTCGATGTCTGCCGGCACCGGTTCTGGTGACGTCTCAGGTTGGTTCATCATCCTCCTCAGGTCATCGTGCTCAGCTGCTCGACCACAAGTACGGCGCCGATCACGATCATCGCCGCACCCGAGGAAGCAGCGCCAGGAAGAGCAGGAACACCTTCGGATTGAGGCCGCTGATCCCCGCTCCCGTGAGAGCCTGCCGCAGCGCCGACCCCCTCCACCCTCGTCATGAAGAGCGTCATCGGCGACGATCGACCGCTACCCCTCTGAGCACGATCACCGCCGACCTGACCCGATCCACCCCCGGCGACCGCAGCCCACGCCTCAGTACGTAGGTGGGATGTTCTGGTTGCGGTGGAAGACGTTGCCGGGGTCCCAGGTGTTCTTGAGGGCGGTCAGCCGGGCGAGCTTGGCCGGTGGGTACGCCCGGCTCACCCCGGCCGCGCCCTCGTCGGTGAGGACGTTCACGTAGACGCCGCTGGCGAAGGGGGCCAACCGGGCCGCCGACTCACGCGCCTGGGCCATCCGGTCGGCGTCCTCACCTGGCTCGGTCCAGCGCGCGGCGGCGACGTACTCGAAGGCGGCGTCCCGCTGACTGAACGCCGTCGCCTCGTCGGCCACCTCGGCGATCGCCCCGCCGTACGCCTGCAGGCTGGCGCCTACGGCCGGGTGGTGGTCGAGGAGCGCACTCAACGCCGCATCGGGCAGTTCGCGGAAGTAGTGCCCCTTCCAGTAGCGGCGCAGCTCATGGCCCTTGATGCTGTCCTCGCGGGACTGCAGCCCGACGTAGGTGTGCTCGACGACGCGCTCCTCAGTCGGCTTGCCGAGGCTCTGCAGTTCGCGCGCGCGCCGCCGGCCTGCCTCCGGATCGCCCACCCACACGAAACCGACGGTCACGACGCCGTCGTTCACGGTGGCGGCGAAGGTGGCTTGCCGGGGCGCGCGGGCGCTCAGCTCTCGCCACCCGGTCAGCACACCGGCCGCACGGTCGACCGGGAAGTCGAGCTCGACGGTCACCGCCCACGGCTCAACCCGGTGGAGCCCGAACTCGAACTCGGTCACGATCCCGAAGTTCCCGCCGCCGCCCCGCAGTCCCCAATACAGCTCGGGGTTCTCGTCCTCGGCCGCCCGGACCACCTCACCGTCGGCGGTGACCATCTCGAACGACAGCACGTTGTCGCAGCTCAGCCCGTGCTGCCGCGCCAGCCAGCCCATGCCGCCGCCGAGGGTGAGTCCACCCACCCCGGTGTGCGAGACGTTGCCCGCCGTGGTGGCGAGACCGTGCTCCTGGGCAGCCGCGTCGAGGGCGCCGAGGAGTGCGCCGCCCTGAACCCGGGCCCGCCGACCTTCGGGATCCACCCGGACCGCCGAGTGCGGGGTCAGGTCGATCATCATGCCGTTCTCGGGCACCGACAGGCCGAGGACACTGTGTCCGCCACACCCAACGCCGACCTCGAGGTCATGCTCGCGGGCGGCCCCGAGCGCGGCCCGGACGTCGTCGACGCTCGCGCACCGGACGATGACCGCCGGCCGGCGGTCGACCATGGCGTTCCAGACCCGGCGGGCGGCGTCGTAGCCGGGATCACCGGGCAGCATCAACTGCCCGTCCAGGGCGTTTGCGGACAGGATGGTTGCGCTCATGATCGGCTCCTCTCGGTGCGCTCAGCGGAGGACGCGGTAGCGCAGGTGGACGACGCCGTCCTCTCCTTCGAGCACTCTGACCCGTTCCAGCTCGCGCGGCGCCACGCCGAGGTGCTCGAACAGTCTCCGGCCTTCGCCCATCAGGACGGGCACGAGGTGGATCTCGATCTCGTCGAGGAGCCCCTCGGGCAGGGCCCGCTGCGCGATGCCGGCCCCGTGGACCAGTACGTCCTTCTCGGCGGCGGCGAGCTTCGCCTCGCGCATCGCGGCCCCGAGATCGCTCAGGTAGTGCACAGCCGGCCAGTCGGCCGTCCACGCCGGGGCCGCCTGCCGGCTCAGGATGAAGATCGGTACGCCGTCGTGATGGTCGCCGCCCCAGCCTCCCGCCGGTTCGAAGGTGCCCCTTCCGGCGACCACGGCCCCCGTCGACATGAACTCGTCGAAAATCTGGCGGTTCACCCCCGTCAGCCGCGCGACGGCTGCCGGGAAGTCGCCGCCTTCGGCGTCGGGAAAGACCCACTCGTGCAGGCGGTCGCCGCCATCCCCGAGAGCGTTGTCGGGGCGTTCATTCGGACCCGTGATGAATCCGTCGAGGGACATGGACATGTAGAGCCTTGACCTGGCCATAGCTCCCGCTCCTCGTCGTCATGGATCGCTGATGGTATGACCAGTCGGTCCAGCAGAACTCATCGCGGCGCCGGGAGCGGTCGTCCCCGGGAATGATCAGGCGGTCAGCGCATGTCCATCGTGCGCGGGTCGGAGCCGAGCCGGCGCCCGGTATCCAGCTCCGCCAGTCGATTCATCTCCTCGTCGTCGAGCTCGAAGTCGAAGATCGCGAAGTTCTCCCGGATCCGCTCGGGCGTGACCGACTTCGGGATGACGACGTTACCCAACTGGATGTGCCAACGGAGGACGATCTGTGCCGGAGTGCGGTCCTTCGCCTCGGCCAGCTCGGTGAGCGCCTGCTTCTCGAGGAGACCCTTACTCTGGCCGATCGGTCCCCACGCCTCGGTGAGGATGCCGTGCTCGGCGTGGTAGCCGCGCAGCTCCTCTTGCGCGAACTCCGGGTGCAGTTCGATCTGGTTGACCGCCGGGACGACGTCGGTCTCCCGGGCGAGGCGCTCGAGGTGGTCGATGTTGAAGTTCGACACCCCGATGGACCGGATCCGGCCGTCGCCCTGCAATTTCTCGAATGCGCGCCAGGTGTCGACGTACTGGTCGAACATCGGCTGTGGCCAGTGGATCAAGAACAGGTCCAGCACGTCGATCCCGAGCTTGGCCATGCTGTCGTCGAACGCCTTCAGGGTGCGATCGAAGCCCTGCTCACTGTTGGTCAGCTTCGTCGTGATGTACAGGTCCTCACGCGACAGGTCCGACTTGGCGATGGACGCGCCGACCCCCTCCTCGTTCTGGTAACCCTGTGCGGTGTCGATCAGCCGGTAGCCGGTCTCCAGCGCGGTGGTGACGGCGGTCTCGGTTTCGTCCTGTGGGATCTGGAAGACCCCGAAGCCGAGCTGCGGGATGGATGAGCCGTCGTTCATGGTCAGAGACGGCACGGTGGTCATGACTGGTTCCTCCAAGGAAGGTGAGGTGACGATGGAGTCCGCGTGGGCGGCTGATGTGTCTTTCCAGTCGTACCCGAGGAACGACGAGCTGACACACGAATCCCGTCATTCGAAGGCCAAGGCCAGGCGGCTTCGGGTTCAGAAAGGCACCTCAGTGCTCAGCAGCTGGTCGAGCCCGACGGTGCCGCGTCGCCCGGACAGCACCCGGCAGAACTCGATCGCGTCGACCGTGATGCTCGGCCCGTTCAGGCCGACATCCCACCGGCCACCGGCCGGCCCGGTCAGGGTCAGGGTGAAGTCCTTGCCGTGGCGGTCCGCCCACTCGGCGACGACATCGGCCACGATCACCCCGTCATGATCGGCAGTGAGCTCCAGCGCGCGGCCGGTCGCCGCGGCGATGTCGGTCCGGTGCAGCCACGGATCGCGGGTCAGGATCACGTCGAACAAGAACCCGTACGTCCACGGCTCCTCCGCCCCGTTGACCAGCTCCGAGAACGTCTGCTTCCGGAGGAAGCCCGGCATCCGCCGGCGCCCCGCGACCGCCCTGGGACCGCGCCGCGCGAAACGATCGACGATCCGGTTCGGCGCCCAGTCGGCGCGTTCGGAGACCTGCAGGTCGGTCAGCGAGTCGGTCCCGGTCACTCCTGAAGCCGCGCCGCGCCGCGCACTGAGGAGCTGCTGGCGGATGAGTTCGGGGACCGAGGCGACCATCTCCATCATGCCGAGCATGTGGGCGGCCATCTGACGGACGTCCCAGTCCGGGCAGGCGGTCGGCTGGGTCCAGTCGTCCGGGCTCAGGCTGCGCAGCATGGCGGTGCAGCGGTCATACTCCGTGGCGGCGAGCGCCATGGCGGTGGTGCGGTCGATCTTGCTCGTACGGTGTTCCATGATCAGCTCGATTCTCCTGCTCTGCTTTCGTGGTCGGGAGGAAGGCCGAGATCGTCGGCCAACATGTTGATCACTCGGGGGATCAGCCGGCGCCAGCGCTGTCCTCCCGGGTCGTTGGCCAGCTGCTGCGTGACCAGCCCGGCGAGCATCGCCGTGTACACGTCGATGTCGGATTGATCGCTCAGCGGCAGGTAGGTCCGGATCGTCGCGTACGCCTCGAGCGACGGAGCGTACGCCTCGGGGCTCGGCTCGAAGTTGGGGATGATGTTGACGTCCATCAGCTGATGGCGCGCCAGGTCGGCCACCGCGAAGTCGAAGTAGTGCTCGGCGTCGGCGATCAGCCGAGCTCGCGGCCCCGACGGCATGCTCTCCACCCAGATCGGGATCAGCTCCAACAGGGTGCGCCAGGCCTGCTCGAACATGGCGTCGTAGATCGCGTTCTTGGAGGCGAAATGGGAGTACAGCGACGGCGGCTGCATGCCGACCCGCTCGGCCACGTCCCTCAACGTCAGGCTCGCCAGGCCGTTCTCGTGGGCCGCGTCCCAGGCGGCCTCGAGAATCTCGAGGCGAGTGGCCTCACGGCGTTCAGCTAGCCTATTACGCTTAGGCAAAGCTATCACTGTTAGATAGTCGCGCGCCGATCGAGCGGTGTCAAGGGGGTCGAGTGGCTCGACGAGCACCGGTGCGCGCCCAGGGGATCAGGAGTCGCTAGTGCTCTCGCCGCGGAGTCCCTGGTGGGCGGTCTGGTACTCGGTGTCGGTGACGTGGTCGCCCCAGGTGACCGGCGGCCCTTCCTCCTCGGGAACGCTTTCAGAGAGGGCGAGGTGGGTCATGAAGCTGTCCTCGATGGCGCCGTGCCAGTGCCATTCGCCGGGCGGGGTGTAGACCGTCTCGCCGGCGCGCACGGCGACGGCCCGGCCGTCGCGGGCCTGGACGAGCGCGGTGCCGTCGGTGACCCGGAGCGTCTGACCGAGGGCGTGGACGTGCCAGGCGGTTCGCGACCCGGGCGCGAACCGGACGATGCCGGCGGTCATCCGGTGCGGCGCCGGACGAGGCTGCAGGATGAAGTCAACCCAGACGTCGCCGGTGAATCGCTCGGCCGGGCCTTTGCTGGTGGGCTGGCGCGGTTCGATCTCCACGGTGTCCTTCTCTTCCTCGCTGGCGGGCAATGGTCGGCCCGTTTGCGGCGTCCTGACCCTGACCGCCACCGTAGGAGAGACCGACGCGGAGAGGGAGGGTCTGTCAGTACCCGGCTAGCCACTGGACGAGATCAAAGCCCGGTCGACTCGCGGATGACGATCCGATGGGGCACCACCACCGTGCGACCGGGGGAGCGGTCGCCGTCGATCCGACGGATGAGCGCCTCGAGACTCTGCTCGGCCAGGTACGGCAGGTCCGGGGAGACCGTGGTCAAGGTCGGCGAGGACCAGCGGCCGTCGACCACGTCATCCCAGCCCACGACCGCCACCTGGTCGGGAACCCTGATGCCGCGTTTCCGCAGCGATCGAAGCGCCCCGATGGCGAGCAGATCGCTGGCACAGACCAGGGCGTCCAGCCGCGTTCCCCGATTCAGCATCCGTCCGGCCAATCTCGCTCCCGAGTCGCGGCTGAACTCGTCTGCCTCGATCTGCCAGCTGGGCCTCGCCCGGATGCCGGCTCGCTCCAGCTCGTCGACAAAGGTCTGGCGGCGGAGCTCGCCGACCGCGCTCGGCCGGTCGGGTTGAGCGCCCAGAAAACCGATCCGACGACGCCCGCGATCCAACAGGTGACGAACCACGTCACGCGCCGAAGCGGCGTTGTCGATGGCGACGTAGTCCGCGCTTCCCGTGGCCAGTTGTTCGCCGAGCAACACCAAGGGCCGGCGGGTCGATGTGGCCGCGAGATGCGCTGGGTCGGCGGCCAACGGGGAGAAGATGACGCCGTCGATCCCGTGGCCGGGATACCCCTCGACGGCCTCCCTCTCGTGCGCCGGCCGGCCACCTGTCTCGTCGATCAGCACCGTGAAACCGCGTACGGTGGCGGCGGCGATGATCGCGTGACTCAACGCGCCGAGGTAGGGCTCGTCCACCCGCGGTACGGCTAAGGTCAAGATGTTGCTGCGCACACCCCGCAGCTGCCGCCCGGCCAGGGACGGGCGGTAGTCGAGTTCAGCAATGGCGGCGAGCACCCGGCTCCGCGTCTCGCCGGCCACGTACGGGCGCTCGTGCACCACGTTGGTGACCGTCTTCATCGAGACCCCCGCGAGGGCGGCCACGTCCTTGAGCCGCGCCGGCACCCGCGAAGCGAGCGCTGACCCGCCGGTCCGCGAGCTGGTGGTGTCGCTCATCCTCCTACTTCCGTCGTTCTCGAATTGTTGCCCAGATCCAGCAGACAGAGCCAGCTCCGTATTCTAACGTTGGAAATCAGCTGGCAACGATGTCAGCCGCAGCTCACCGCCGAGACATGACAAGGAAGTCAACGTGGGAATCCGCACCCCGGCCGCGGTCGCGGCCACCGCCTTCGCCCTGATGCTCACCGGCTGTTTCGGCGGTGCGCCGGCCGGAGAGCAATCCACCGTCCCGCAGCAGTCCAGCGGGCCGGTCGAGATCCGTTACATGATCGGCTCGCCGGAGGACGCGGCCGACCTGGAGCTGATCAAACAAGACATCAAGAAGTTCGAGTCGCAGAGCAACGGGATCACCATCAAGCTCGATGTGGTGCCGATCGAGAACGTCCGGACGATCCTGCAGACTCAGCTGCGGTCGGGTAAGGGCCCCGACGTCTTCGGCTACGACACCGGACCGGGCTTCGCCGGTGCGCTGGCCAAAGCCGGCCTGCTGCACGACCTGACCGGTGCGTACGAGAAGTACCAGTGGCCGGTGTACGACTTCGCCAAGCAGCGCGTCACCTTCGACGGCAAGCTCGTCGGCGTTCCGAGTCAGCTCGAGACGCTCGGGCTGTTCTACAACAAGGACATCTTCGCCGCGCAGGGTGTCGCTGCGCCGAAGAACCTGCCCGAGCTGCTCGCCGGCATGACGAAGATCCGCGACGCCGGCGTGATCCCGATGGCGGTGAACGACAAGGACGGCTGGCAGGGTGGGCACCTGCTGAGCATGTCGCTGTCCAGCGAAGTCGGTGGCCCCGCCATGGACAAGCTGATCAACGGCGAGACGCCCTGGACTGACCCCAGCGTGGTCAAGGCGTTGCAGGTGTGGCAGACCATGAGCGACGACAAGCTGCTGCCACCGTCACCGACCGCGATCAACTACGACAACGGCAACGCCCTGTTCTACTCCGGCAAGGCGGCGGTGAACCCGACCGGCAGCTGGCTGGCCCTCGACATCGAGCGCAACGTGAAGTTCGGCGTGGGCTACATCCCGTTCCCGTCCGAGACGAGCCCAGGGATCTTCAGCGGCGGTCTCGGTTCGGGTTCGTTCATCTCGGCTAGCAGCACCAAGACCGCCGCGGCCGAGGAGTTCCTCAACTGGCAGTTCAACCCGGAGCACGCGCGCTGGGCGGTGGAGAAGCTGCAGGACATCCCGGCCTTCCCGGTCGACACCTCCGGCATCAAGGCCTCGCCGCTGTTCGAGCAGGTCCTGGCCGACACCGCGAAGATCGCCGAGGGCACGGGTGACTTCGGCTACAACATCGACGTGCTGACCAACGACACGTTCAACAACGCCATGTGGAAGGGCATGCAGGGCATTCTCAGCGGCCAGACCAGACCCGAAGAGGTGGCCGAGCAGCTGCAGAAGAACTACAAGAAGCCGACCAACTAGATGGCCACCTAGATGGCCAAGCCGGTCAGCAACGCTCCGAAGGTGACCCGGAGAGCCCAGCGGCGGCTGGGGGTCCTCCTGGTCATCCCGGTGACGGTCATCATGGTGATCTTCTTCCTGCTGCCGCTGGGCAACGCCTTGGTCTATTCGGTGTTCGACTTCGACGGGGTCAGCTCCAACCCGCCGTTCATCGGGCTCGCGAACTTCACCGAGATGTTCACCGACGATCAGGTCTGGCACGCGCTGGGCAACAACGTCATCTGGATCGTGATCGGCACCGCGGTGCCGATGGTGCTCGGACTGCTGATCGCCATGCTGCTGTGGGGTGTGCGGCGCGGCAGCACGTTCTACCGACTGTGCTTCTTCCTGCCCTACATCCTGCCCGGCGTCGCCATCGGCATCGTCTGGGGCTGGATCTACGATCCGGTGCAGGGGATCCTGAACACGCTCGCTGCAGGCTGTCGGGCTGGAGGAACTGACCCGGGGCTGGCTGGGTGATCCCGTCCTGGGCCCTCTACGCGGTGCTGGTCACCGCTATCTGGGGCGGCACAGGCTTCGCGATCGTGATCTTCATCGCCGCGCTGCAGAACGTCGATGTGGAACTGGTGGACGCCAGCCTCATCGACGGCGCCAACGCGGCCGCCCGACTCTGGTACATCATCCTGCCGCAGATCATGCCCGTGTTCCTGATGGTGCTCACCCTCACGCTGGTCGGCGGGTTCAGCGTCTTCGACATCATCTTCATCATGACCGGCGGGGGCCCGGCGGACGCGACCGAGGTGATCGGCACGTACGCGTACTCCAGCGCCTTCGAGCTGAGCCGGATCGGCTACGGCACCACCCTGGCGCTGTTGATCACGGTGCTGTCGGTGCCGGTAGCGGTGGCCCTCAACCGGCTGCAGCGACGGTTGTCACTGCAGGGGACGACCGCCTGATGGCCACCACGACGCAGCCGGTGCCAGCAATCCCGGCGGAGCCGGCCGAGGAGCGCAACGTCGGCTCGACCCGGGTCTCCGGGCGGCGGATGGCCAGCCTGGCCGTACGGCACCTGGTGTTGATCGTGCTCGCCGTCCTCACCATCATCCCGGTGATCTTGGTGATCTCGACCGCGCTGAAGAGCACCGCCGATGTGACGGTCGATCCGTTCGGGTGGTTCACCTCGATCTCGGCGGACAGCCTGATCCAGGCCTGGACCGAAGGGAACTTCGACGACTACGTGCTGAACAGCTTCCTGCTGTCCGTTCCCAGCACGATGTTGATCATCGTCATCTCGACCATGGCCGGCTACACCTTCGCGCGACTGCCGTTCTTCGGCCGCTCGGTGCTGTTCTACCTGGTGGTGCTCGGGCTGCTGGTGCCGTTCTTCACGTACATGATCCCGCTCTACTTCCAGCTGCGTTCGATCGGTCTGCTGGACACCCTGGCCGGCGCGATCCTGGTGCTCACCTCGACCGGGATCTCGTTCGGCACCTTCTTCATGCGGGCCTTCTTCGCGGACCTGCCCGAGGAGCTGGAGCAGGCGGCTCGCATCGACGGCTGCACGGAGTGGCAGATCTTCACCCGGGTCATGCTGCCGCTGGTCGGTTCCGGCATCGGGGCGTTGGCGGTGTTCACGTTCCTCAGCACCTGGAACAACTTCCTGGTGCCGCTGCTCTACCTGCCCGGCGGGGAGTACCGGCCGCTGACCGCCGGACTCTACAACTTCACCGGCGGCCGGTCGGTGGAGATCGGGCCGCTGGCGGCCGGCACCTTGATCACCATCCTGCCCATCATCGTGCTGTTCGTGATCTTGCAGAAGCAGGTCACCGCGGGCTTCATCTCCGGCGCCGTCAAGGGCTGACCGGTCATTGTTGATCATCTGAGGAGTTGTCTGTCTGTGTCCGCCGTTGTCCGGTTCACCTCCCCCCGCCTGGCCGAGGTCGTCGAGGAGGTGCTCCCGCCGCTGGAGGCGGACCAGGTGCGCATCGCCACCCTCTACTCCGGCATCTCCGCGGGCACCGAGCTCACGGCCTACCGCGGCAGCAACCCCTACCTGAGCAAGAAATGGGACGAGACGCAGCGGCTCTTCGTGGACGGTGCGACCTCGTTCTCCTATCCGGTGGACGGCTGGGGGTACGAGGAGGTCGGCGAGGTCGTCGAGGTCGGCGCCGAGGTGGACGACCTCGCGCTGGGTACCCGGATCTGGGGCACCTGGGGGCACCGCGCCTGCACGGTGCAGACGGCTGAGCGAGCCCGGAACCGCGTGCTGGACGCCGGCGTCGATCCCCGGGTCGGCATCTTCTCCCAGATCGGCGCCATCGGGCTGAACGTGGTCCTGGACGCGGACATCCACGTGGGCGAGACGGTGGCCGTCTTCGGTCTGGGAGTGCCTGGGCAGATCGCCGCCCAGTTGGCCCGGTTGAACGGGGCCCGGGTGATCGGGGTCGACGGTATTGCCTCGCGCCGGGAGCTGGCCGCCCGGCTCGGGGCCGAGCACGTGCTGGATGCCGGCCCGGGCTCGGTGGCCGAGCAGATCCGCGAGCTGACCGACGGCCGCGGGGCGGACGTCTGCCTCGAAGTGACCGGGAACTACCGCGCCCTGCACGAAGCCATCCGATCGGTGGCGTACAGCTCGCGCGTCTGTGCGGCCGGCTTCATGCAGGGCGACGGTCTGGGACTTCGGTTGGGGGAGGAGTTCCATCACAACCGCGTGCAGGTCATCTGCTCCCAGATCTCGGGGGTCTCGCCGACGCTGCAGCATCGCTGGGACGCTCTTCGGCTGGCACGGACGGCGCTGGACCTCGCCGTCGCCGGCCGGCTGCGACTGGTTGAGTTGATCTCCCACACGCTGCCGATCGAGCGCGCGCCCGAGGCGTTCCGACTGCTCGACGAACACCCGGAGGAGGCCCTGCAGGTGGTGCTGAGTTTCGCGTCTGCCGGGGCGACGGCATGACTGTCCGGCTGGCCGCCCAGGAGGGCACCCTGCCCGGCGCAACTTTGCCGGAGCAGTTCGAGCTGGCCGTCGCCTGCGGCTTCGACGGGATCGAACTGTCCGGGAAGGGCGAGGGAGTCTTCGCGGCCCGGACCGACGAACTCGCCCGCGCCCGGGAGGCCGGGGTGGTGATGTCCTCGGCTGTTATGCACACCGACGTGTTTCTGGGTGACTTCGACCCCTCCCGGCGGCGTCGGGCCATCGACGAGCTGAAGGGGTTGCTGACCACAGTGGCGGTCGCCGGCGGGATCGGGGTGGTAAGCCCCAACGCGTACGCCGTGTTCTCGCGGTCGCTTCCGCCGTACACCCCTCCGCGCAGCCAAGAAGAGTCCCGCACCGCACTGGTTGAAGCTCTGGCCGAGCTGGGTGAGCATGCGGTCGGGGTGGGATCGGTGCTACTGCTGGAGCCGCTCAACCGGTACGAGGACTATTTGATCAACACCCTGGCGGACGCGGTATCGGTGGTGGAGGAGGTCGCGTCGCCGGGTGTAGCGGTCGTCGCCGACACTTACCACATGTCGATCGAGGAGGCTGACTGCGCGGCCTCGCTGATCCGCGCCGGGAGGCAGGTCCGCCATGTTCAACTGGGGGACAGCAACCGGCTCGAGCCCGGCGCCGGTCACTACGACTGGCCGGCCACCCTGAACGCCCTGGACACGATGGGCTATGACGGATGGCTCGCCATGGAGTGCCGGCTCAGCGGCCCCGCCGCCGACGTCCTCCCCCGGGTCGCGAAGGTGCTCCGCGGCTGAGCGCTGGCGGGAGATCGTCGACGGCCACGCTTGCCTCGAGGGTCGTACTGATTGATCAACGGCGGCGGGCGCGGCGGCCGGCCAGCAGCATCCGGGCCAGATACAGGGGCGTTGGCGGGTTCCAACCGAGTTGTTGGCCCATGCCGAGATCGTCGCGATTGGCCCAGTGCTCAGCCACTTTGCCGTCGGTCATGCGGAACCAGTGGGTCTGGGTGACCGCGAAGGTCCGGCCGCGCGGCGGGAACACCGCCGCGACCTCGGCGTCGGGTCGGTAGGCGACGAAGGGTCCAGTCTGCCGGCCCGACATGGTCGCGTGGACGACGACCAGATCGTTGTCGTGGACGACGTCATGGACCTGCCAGGTCAAGTCGCTGAAGGCGGTGCGCAGCCAGCGGGCCGTGGCGTACAGGGCGGCCGGTCCCGTCCCGCGGGTGTCCGGTGGCTCGCTCTTGGCCTCCCGATTGAGCGCGTCGGCGGTGTAGAGGGCTTCGAAGTCGGTGAGGGTGCCGGATCCCATGGCGTGCATGGAGGCGATAGCGACGGCCACCAGGGGGCTCTCGTAACGCAGCTCAGTTGATTCGGCGTGAAGGCGGGCGGTCTCGGGCATGACGGTTCCTCTCGATGAGCGGTTGATCTCTTGGCGTCAGTCGGCGTAGAGCCGGATCTCGATCTCGTCCGGATCTTGCAGACCCACGAGTACTGCTCCGCCGTGGTGGCCTTGGACGAGTCCGCCGTGCGGCTCGCCGAGCTCGTCGAGTCTGTCGCTCCACCGTCGCACGTCGTCTCGACTCGGCACGAGCAGCGCGACGGCGTCGAATCCGGCCAGTGCCCGTGCGCGGTCGGGGTCGTGCCGGAGGGCGATCTGGGGCTGGCAACCGTCGCGCCCCATGGCGACTCCCCTGATCACGCCGTCCTCGACGAATTCGATCGACGTCTCGAAGCCGAGGACCCGCTCGTACCAGGCTCGGCTCAGGGCGACGTCGCTGACCGGCAGCTTGACGTGGTGTATGCCGATGAGCACAGCATCCCTATTTCTTGTAGTCAGACTCTAGAGCTAGAGTGCAACACGTGGCTGTAAGTGTCAAGAAGATTCGCGGAGCCCGTACGAGAACCACCCGGCGCAAGATCGTGACCGCCGCGGCCGCGCTCTTCGTCACCGACGGATACCACGCCACCACGTTGGAGCAGATCGCTGCCAGCGCCGGAGTGGCGGTGCAGACGGTCTATTTCCACTTCGGCAACAAGCGCAGCGTGCTCAAAGAGGCCGTCGACATGGCGGCTGTGGGCGACGACGAGCCCGTCGCCATGATCGATCGGCCCTGGCTGGAGGAGGCCCGGGCCGAGCCGGACCCCCGGAGAGTGATCGAGCTCTGGACGGGCTACGGCCGCGGCATCATGACCCGGGTCGGACCGATCATGCGGGTCGTCCGCGATGCCGCCGCCGTCGACCCCGAGATGGCCGAGCAATGGGCCACCAACGAAACCCAAACCGCAGCAGCCTTCCGAGTGCTCGCCGAGCAGCTTGACGCCCTGCGCGCCCTGCGGGTGACGGTCGACGAGGCCGTCGACATCCTCTGCGCCCTCTCCGGCCTCGGGATGTACCTGGTGCTCGCCGATCGCGGCTGGACCACCCAACAGTGGGAACGTTTCGTGGTTGACGCACTCACCCACGCGCTACTGCAATGACTTCCATGAGTGCATCCGCCTACGACGCGATCGGCCCCTACTATGCGGACGTCCGGCGCACTGACCCGCGCATTGCCGGCGTGATGTGGGCGGCGTTGGGCGACGCAGCCAGCGTGGTCAACGTCGGTGCGGGCACCGGATCCTACGAACCCCCAGACCGAGCCGTGGTGGCCGTCGAGCCGTCCCCAGTGATGATCGCGCAGCGACCGCCGGGTTCAGCGCCCGTGGTTCGGGCGGTCGCGGAGGCCCTCCCGCTCCGAACCGAGGCGGTGGACGTGGCCATGGCGGTACTCACCGTTCAGCACTGGCGTGACCTCGGGCGGGGTGTCGAGGAGCTCTTACGGGTCGCCCGCCGGCGGGTGGTCTTGGTGACGATGGACGTTGACGTCCTGAGCCGACTATGGCTCGTGCACGACTACCTGCCCGAATCCCTCGCCGATCAAGCCGGCGGCTATCCGTCGATCGCGCACCTACTCGATCTGCTGCCAGGCGCCTCGGCGGCACCGATACCGGTCCCGAGCGACTGCACCGATGGATTCACGTCTGCGTTCTGGGCACGACCCGAGGCGTATCTGGATTCCCGGCTGCGCGCCGGCAGCTCGCCGTGGCATCAGCTACCCCCGGCAACGGTGCATCGCGCGCTCGAGCAGCTGGAGCGGGATCTGGTCAGCGGAGAGTGGGACAGGAGATATCAGAGTCTGCGCCAGCAACCTGCGCTCGATGTCGGACTCCGGCTCATCTCCGCACCCAAGCGTTGAACCAGGCCTTCCGGCTGCCGTGTGGTCAGCGGTCCGTGCCGTCGGGAGCCACGTCGGTCTCGGGCGCCTGACGGTTGACTGAATCCGGTGACGAGTTCACGCCGGGTCCGAGATAGTGAAGTTCTGCGCCCGCGGCTCGAGCGCCCGAGCCGACCACGCCAGCCTGTCGGCCTCCGCGGAGCTCAGCTTCCGTAGGCGCTACCTAAGTCGCTGATGGCCCTACCGATCCAGTACTCGCACGTGATCCTCGCCCGCGTTGACCATCGGCACCATTCTGGGCCCGTCATGTACCCGAGCTGACGCAGGTGACCCTACGCTCACCACATGAGCGACAACCTGTCCGAGCATGTGGCCGAGAACCGCCGATATTGGGATGCCATGGCCGATGACTGGGTCGGCTTGGGCGAGCAAGCGTGGGAAAGCGAACCCCGATGGGGTGAATGGCAGATCCCGAACACGGAGCTCCCGCTGCTCGCCGATGAGATGGACGGGCAACGGGCGATCGAACTCGGATGTGGGACCGGTTATGTATCGGCGTGGATGCGGCGTCGCGGTGCGTCGGTGTACGCCATCGACAACTCCGAAGCCCAGTTGGCCACAGCCCGGCGCCTGAGCGGTCTGCATGGCCTCGACGACATCGAGTGGGTGCATGGCAACGCCGAGACGGTCGCGCAGCCGGATGGCTCGTTCGACTTCGCGATCAGCGAGTACGGTGCGGCGATCTGGTGTGAACCGGCCAGCTGGATCACCGAGGCGCACCGGCTGCTGCGACCTGGTGGGGAACTCGTCTTCCTCGGGAACCATCCGCTGGCGATGGTGTGCTCACCGATCGACGGTTCGGTGCCGGTGACCGAACGTCTGGAACGTCCCTACTTCGATCTGGGCCGACTGGACTGGCGCGACGCCATCGAAGACCCGGGGGGCATCGAGTTCAACCTGCCGATCTCGTCGTGGGTGCGACTGTTCCGCGACATCGGCTTCGACGTCATCGACTACATAGAGATCCAGGCGCCCGCGTCCGCGACCCGCAGCACCGGCACGGTGACTGCCGATTGGGCCAAACGCTTCCCATCCGAGCAGGCCTGGCGGATCCGGAAACAGTAGGCCGGTGGCCGATCTGCTGGTGTCGCTGATCAGACAGGAGGTCGGTTCTTCGGGAAGCCGCCGTTGCTGTGCAGGAGCTGGCCGTTGATCCACTCGCCCGATTCGGAGAGCAGAAACCGGACGAGGTTAGCGACGTCGTTCGGTGTCCCGAGGCGTCCGCTCGGCTGCTGAGCGATAGCGCTGGCCCGTACCTCGTCGGTCATCCAACCGGTGTCGACGGGGCCCGGGTTGATGACGTTGGCCCTGAGTCCGGCGTCGGCGAGTTCGTGGGCTGCGGACAGCACCAGTCGATCCAACCCTCCCTTGGTGACCCCATAGGGCAGGTTGCGCACGGTGTGATCGCTGGTCAGAGCAACAACGCAGCCGCCGCTGACCGGCAGCTGGCGCGCGAACGCCGCTAGCAACAGCCAGGTGGCGCGAACGTTGACCGCGTAGTGCCGATCGAAGCTCTCGACGGTGGTGTCGAGAATCCCCGAGTCCACGGACTCGGTGTGTGACATCACCAACGCCTGAAGGGCACCGAGCTGCTCCGCCGCGCTTTCAACCACTCGTGCCGCCTCGGCGGCATCCTCGAGGTCACCGGGTACCAACACGACCCGCCGGCCCTGGCTCCGCAGCTCGTCCGCGAGCCACTCGGGGTCGTCCGGGCTCCCATCCAGCCCAAGCCGTTGGTCGTAAGGGTGCCAGTACGACAGCGCCAGATCCCAGCCGTCTGCGGCGAGCCCGGCCGCGATGCCGGCTGCGATCCCGCGGCGGCGACCGACCCCGGTGAGCAGAGCGTTAGGCATGACGCCCTACGACGTTGGTGATCATGCGGCTCACCCTAGGACCGAGGCGGAAAGCACCCCGCACTCGGACGTCGACGTGCTGGAGCAGACCGGCGCTATGACTTGGCTGCCTGAGCATCCGTACGGCACCCCTCAGCAGTAGAACCAGGAGACATCATGGACACCATTTCTCATCCGATCCTCGTGGCGACTCGGTGACGCTGCCTCCCGGCTTGGTCTCATTGCTGACCCAGCCCAGCACCTGCTTCCTGGCCACCACCATGCCGGACGGCTCGCCGCAGCTCACCCAAACCTGGGTCGACACCGATGGCGAACACATCCTCATCAACACCGTCCGGGGCTTCCGCAAGGTCAAGAACATCGACCGCGATCCGCGGGTCGCGGTCAGCATCTCCGACGCAGCGCACCCGTCCCGTTACTACGCCGTCCGCGGTCGGGTCGTCCACATGACTACCGACGGTGCGGCCGACCACATCGAGGCTCTCGCTCAGCGCTATACCGGCGGCCCCTACCCCTGGTACGGCGGCCGCAGCCAGGCCCGGCTGATCCTCACCATCGCCGCCGACAAGATCCACGCCATGGGCTGAGAGCGATCCGTTCGCGCGTCAGGCCGCCTAGCGCTCGGGCGGCTGGAGTACCGGGCAGAGGACCCCGTCAACAATCCGGACCGCAAGTTCCTCGTCCACGGGATAACCCTCGACCACCACCCGATGAAGCGCGAAGGCGGGGAAGATCTGCGCTACGGTCGCGATGTCCGTGGCCGGATCGACCAGCCCCCGAACGACGGCTCGGGTGAGGACGTCGAGGAAGAGCTGCCCGTACGGCGCTCCCAGCGCCTGACGAGCCGCCACCCGCAGCGTGTCGTTGCGCGCCATCTCGGTGAGCAGCCCGGACAGGAGCCGCTCCGAGTCGTCGTCCACGGCGACGAAAGCCTGCGCGCAGGCCAGCAGGTCCTGGCGCAGCGAACCGAGGTCCGGAGTGGGCGGGCCCCGGCGGGCGTCGGCGATCGCGGCGACGACCAGCTCCGCCTTGTTGGCCCAGCGGCGGTAGATCGTGTTCTTGCTCGCTCCCGCCCGGGCCGCTACCGCGTCCATGGTCAGCCGGTCATAGCCGACCTCGATCAGCAGCTCACGGGTCGCCCGCAGCAGGGCCGCGTGGGCGGTCGCGCTCCGAGGACGGCCCACCGCTCGCTCCGACATCAGCCTCCCTCTTGATCTCCGTGGCAACGACTCGCATGCGCCTCGTCCTAAAATCCGATACGCTACCGTATCGGTAATGGCAGATAGAGCAGGAGTTTGCGACCGACTGGAGAGGTTCAGGTGGATGCGTCAACCGACCGATCTTGGGTTCACGCCAAGGACGCCATCGTCGCAGCGCTGACCGGTCCAGATCGCTCGTCTGGGGCGCTAGGAGTCCGATCCGCCCAGCCCGGCGTCCCGGGCGCGCAGGATGGCGCCCGACCGGTCGGAGACCTGGAGCTTGGTGATCAAGTTCGAGACGTGGTTGCGGACCGTCTTGCTGCTCACCCCGAGGCGGCGGGCGACGGAGGCGTTGTCCAGTCCCGCGGCGAGCAATCCCAGCACCTCGGTCTCCCGCTCGGTCAACTGGGGGAACGGTGACGTCGTCGCGACGGAAGAGAAGTGCTGCAGCATCCGGCTGGCGATGCCGGCCCCGAACAACGCCTCGCCCCGGGCGATGGCCCGAATGGCCGCCACGATCTCGTCCGGCCCGGCGCCCTTGATCGTGTAGCCGTACGCCCCGGCACGCAACGCGGCCAGCACGTTCTCCTCGTCGTCGGACATGGTCAGCATCAGGGCTCGGGTCGCGAGCCCCGCCGAGCGCAGCTCGCGGCACACCCACAGCCCGTCCCCATCGGGCATGGTGATGTCGAGAACGGCCACGTCGGGTCGGTGCTCCACGGCCGCCTCCACGGCCGCGCGTCCCGTCGCCGCCACCGCCAGCACCCGAAGATCAGCTTCGGCCTCGAACACGGCGCGCAATCCCGACGCGTACACCGGATGATCATCGGCCACGATCAGTGTGATCATCCGGACCTCCCGAGGGTCAACGGCAGCAAGGCCGACACGACAGTTCCCGACCCGTTCGACTGGACCGAGAGCGTCCCGCCCACCTCGGCCGCGCGTTCCTGCATCGAACGTAATCCCACGCCCGGAGAGCGGTCGCCGTCCAGGCCGCGCCCGTCGTCGCGTACGGACACCTCGACCGCCTCGGCCGACACCATGATCACCACACGGCAGGCCGAGGCACCACTGTGCCGAACCACGTTGGTCAGCGCCTCGACCACGATCCGGTACGCCGCGGTCTCGACCGCCGCCGGCAGCGGACCGGCCGTGTCGGGCCCGGAGACATCGATGATCATGTCCCCGGTCAGGGAGGAGGCCCGGGCCCGGACGGCACCGACCAGCCCGAGCTCGTCCAGGGCCGGCGGGCGGAGCGCCTCCACCAGCCGCCGGATGTCCCCCAGACCCGCCTTCACCTCCGTGTCGATCTCGCCGAGCAACTCGCGAGCCGCCGATTCGCGCGGCACGTGGCGCGCCGCCAGGCCGGCCTTCAGCCCGATCGCCGCCAGCGCGGGACCCAGCCCGTCGTGCAGGTCGCGCCGCAGCCGCCGCCGCTCGTCCTCCCGCAGCGCCACCACCTCGGCGCGGGATCGGAGCAGATCCTGATGCAGCCGTACGGCCTGGACCGCGGGACCCACCTCGCCCGCCAGCGATCGCAGCAGCTCCAGGTCGGCGGGCTCGAGCGGGTCGTCGCGACCGCGTTCGGAAACCCGGAGCCGGCCCACCGCGACGCCGTGGTGGGTGAGCGTCTCGGTGTGCTGCCGACCGACCGACGTCCCGTGCTCCGCGGCCAGCCGGTAGGCCCCGCTCTGGTCGGCAAGGTCGATCGCGACGTAAGGCAGCCGCAATGAATGCGCCACCGTCTCGACGACCGCCGGCAAGACGTCGTCAGGCAAAGGGACCGATTGCATCCGAGTGCCCAGCCGCGCCAACACCCCCGCCGGGTCGTCCCGCTCGCCGTACATCAGCCGGTTGACCGCTCGTTGGGCCAGTGAGCGCAACGGCAGCAGCGCCAGCGCCGCGGCGACGGCGGCGATACCCGCCGCGGCTGTTCCGGACAGCCGGAGTCCACTGACCAAGATCGCCACGAGCATCGCGTACCCGGCGACGAGGACGGCGATCACCGTGCCGTAGACCAAGGACCGGTTCGCCAGCCGCTCGATGTCGAACAGCCGGTGCCGGCGCAGCGCCACCGCGATGCCGAGGACGAACGGCAACCCCGAGAGGCCGTTCGCGCCCGACGGCAGCAACTGGTGCCCGGTGATCAACTCCGGGACGAACCAGAACGCCAGACCCGAGATCGCCGACGCCACAGCTCCGCCCGCGGTCCAGCGCAACCGGCTACGAGTCAACGGGTCGGAACTACGGACATACGCCAGCACGCTCAACACGACGAGTCCGAGCAGCGTCGCCACCACGAGCACCGTCGTGCCGGTGTAGATCAGGTCGAACCAGCTGAGCAGGTTGGGGGCCAGAAGGCCCGCGACCGCCAGCCAGATCGCTGTGAGGACCGGCGGCCCGAAGTAGGCGACCCGCAGCACGGACCGACTGCTCCATCGTCGTTGCTTGTCGTCGCCGAGCCGCAGGCCGAAGGCCAGCAGGGCGCCCCAGGCGATCGCGTAGGCCCCGACGATGTTGATGTTGTAGAGCCACAGCAGCGGGCCGCCGGTCGCCATAGCTCAGCGCGGGCAGACCAGGGACGAACGCGAGCGTGCTGCCGAGGAAGGCACTGGCCGCGATCAGCAGCGGGGTGGTCGCCGGCTCGTCCGGTCGGCGAAGGTACAGCGCCACCGCCAATAACGTCAGCGCGACGACGAAGATCAGGTTGCCCCAGCCGCTGAGGAGGAGGGGGTAGGGATCAGGCCGCTCGATCCGTACGGTCGGCGAGGCGGAGCCGTCCCGGAGCACGGAGTAGGTGAGTTCGGCGCCGAGCGACGGATCGGCCAGCGCGCCCGGACCTTCGGCCAGCCGGTGTCCCTCGATCCTGGTCACGAGGTCACCGGGTACGAGTCCGCCGGTCGGAGCCAGGACGTCCACGGTCACGCCGTCGGCCTGATAGGACAAGACCATCGTGCCGTCCGCCGGAGCGTCCAGGCGGACGGCAAGAGCGATCACACCGAGCAGCACGAGGACGACCGCCAGCACCGCCGGGCCCCGGCGGGCGATCCACTGCCACCACTCAGGACGCCGCGGGGCGCTCACCGCCGCCGACGCGCGCACGCCCCATTCTCATGCCGTTCGGCCGGGTGTGGACAGGGTGCGCCAAGAATCCTGACCGGATCGGGACATCGTCCCGTGACGGCGGGACATACGCCCACCGAACCTGGCGGGCATGCTGACTCGAGTCCGTGCGTCGCGGCAGCGCATCAGCGCGCCGGCCACCTGGGCGTTGGTGTCCGGTTTCGCCGGGGTCGTGGCCAACGTCCTCCTGGTGGCGTTCTTCGTGTTGGCGTTGGGGCTCGGCCTGGCGCAGTACGGCTGGCTCGGCACCGTGAACGACTCGGTGATCATGGTCCAATTCCTCACCTTCGTGCCGGTGGCGCTGGCCCTGGCCGGGTGGCTGCCCCCATCGCGCTCGGTGCGGGTCGCCACGACGGCTGCCGTCATCGGCATGGTGTTCGTCGCGCTCCTACAGCTGTTGTTGATCTTGCGCGTGCTGACCTTCGACGTGCAGGTGCTGCTGGTGGTGGCCGCCTTCCTGCCGGTCTACGGCTGGGTGCTGACGGTGAGTTCGGTCGGGCACCGGTCCGGGTCGCTGCCGAGGCCGGCCACCCGCTTCGGTCTGGTGCTGGGCGTCAGCTTCCCGGTCGGATTGTTGATCTTCGTCGCGGGTCTGCCGTTCGGCTGGGGGTCACCGGCGCAGCTGGCGTTCGCGGTCGTCGGTGGGGCGCTGGGCGGACTGAGTTGGCTGGCGCTGCCGGTGTGGCCGCTGCTGCTGGCCCGGCTGGTCTTCCCCCGGGTACCTCGTACATCTGTTCACAAGAAGGGGGAGTTGTCATGAGGATCGCGTATCGGGTGCTGGCCTTCGTGGTCGCCGCCGAGGTGGCCATCCAGGCCGTGGTCATGGTCTGGGCCGTCGCCGGACTCGGCAAGTGGATTCAGAGCGGTGGTGTGGCCGACGCCGCGATGATGGAGAGCGGGGGTACGCCCTTCCCCGAGGTGGTCGGGTTGATCGTGCACGGCATGAACGGGACGTTCGTCATCCCCGTGATCGCCCTGCTGTTGTTGATCTTGTCGTTCTTCGCCAGGATGCGTGGCGCGATCAGGTGGGCGGTGATCGTCTTCGCGCTCGTCGTGGTGCAGGGCCAGCTCGGCTACCTCGGTCACGAGATCCCGTGGGTCGGCGGTCTGCACGGCCTCAACGCCATGGTGTTGTTCACGGCCGCGCTGTATGCCGGCGTCCGGATCGGCAAGGCCGCGAGCACTCGCGAGCCGGCGCCGGTCGAGAGGGTCGGCACGCCGGTATGAGGACAGCACGCGCGGCGGCGGTGGTGACCTGGGCGTACGCGGCGGGCTTCGGGCTCGCGGCGCCGCCGGTGGCGATTTACCTGATGCGCGAAGGGCACCTGCCCTCGTTTCTGGGTTTGTTCGACAGCTACGCCGGTCCTTGGTCGGAGAGCGTCGACAACCGGACCTTCGTCGCCTTGCTCTCCGCGTTCATGGGTGTGTGCACCGTCACGGCCGGGTCGGGGTGGTTGATCTGGCGTGGCCGCCGGTCCGGGGCGGTGCTGAATCTGGCCCTGCTGCCGGTCGAGGCGATCTTCTGGGTCGGCTTCGCGCTGCCCATCCCGTGGTTGTGCGGTGCGGCCCGGGTGGCGTTGCTCGCCGCGGCGTGGAAGTCGTTGGGAGCTCGCAAGTCTGCCGGCACCTCATTCGAGGAAAGGACTGTCTCATGACGGAATCTCAGCTCGCGTCGTCGAGTATTGCCGACGACTCCGAGGAGCGGTGGCGACTGCTGCATCGGGTGACCGGCGCGATGGGTCTGGCGTCGTTTGTGCTGATTCTGGGGCCGATCATCGCTGCGTCAGGTCAGGAGCCCGGTTTCGACGGCGACGCGTCCGCCGTGCAGAACTTCTTCCGCTCGATCACCTCGTCCGGGTCCGACTTCGGCACCTTCCTGACCACGGTCGGGCTGATCGGCATGCTGTGGTTCGCGGTCGGGTTGGCCGTCCTGATGGCTCGAGCCGAGGGCCCGCCCGCATGGCGGTCCGCGATCGCGGCGGCCTCGGCGATCTCGTTCGGAGTCTTGAATCTCAACGGGTACTGGCAGGCCGCCGCGCACCGCGCCGACAGCCTGCCGCCGGAGCTGGCGCTCTTCGCCTTCGACGTCGGCAACGCGGCGTTCGCGAACAGTTGGGTGGCGATGGGCAGCTTCTCCGTGGCCGCCGGGCTGGTCCTGCTCACCGGCCGGTTCATGCGCCGCTGGCTGGGCTGGGCCGCCGTCGTCGCCGGGGTGGGACTCATCCTCAGTCGGGTCGACTGGACCAGTTCGATCTGGTTCTTCCCGTACGCGATCTTCTGGATCTGGACGATCACCGTCTCGGTACGCCTGCTGATGCACCGCTTGTGACGCTGGAGTCGCACCGCTGCAGCAATGTCGTGCCCGTCAGCCGATGACCTGGGGCAGATTCCAGGCCTGCACCCAACTCACCATGCGTACCGCGAAGCAGACGATCGCCCCGACGAGCATCGGCCAGTTGCGCCTTCGATCGCTCCGCAGGAACAGCACGCAGACGGCCGCACCCGCCGCCGCGGCGACGGCGTAGAACTCGAACTGGAGGACGATCGGAATCTGTCGGAGCAGGACGTCGCGTCCCAGACCCCCACCGCAAGCGGTCAGGATGCCGAGCGCCACGGCGGCGACGGCGTCGACACCGTATCGGAACGCCTTCTCGGCGCCGGCCACGCAGAACAGCGACAGGCCGGCGGCGTCGAGGGTCACCAACGTCCAGGGTGGCACCTCCGAGACGACCCGCGAAGCGACGAATACGACTCCGGCCCCGGCGACGGCGACGCCGAAGTAGGCCGCGGAGCGGAATGCCGCCGGCGGCCTCTCGCCGAGGATGAGGTCGCGGAAGACCCCGCCTCCGAGCGCAGTGACGAACGCGACGACGATGAGCCCGAAGATGTCGAGATCGGCCTGCGCTGCCGCCCGGGCACCCTCGACGGCGAAGAGAAACGTCGCCGCCAGGTCGGCCGCCTGCATCCAGGCGTTACTGGTGGGGGACCGGTCCGGAGGCGCGGGCTCCGACGATCGCGACATCTGGTCAGGAGCCGGCGGGCTCGCGACGAGACGTCCGGAACAGTTGAACGAGCTGCTCGGTCGTGGTCGCGTCCTGCGGTTCCTTGTCGTCCCGCCAGCGCCCCGTGAAGCGGGGGAAGCGCATGGCCAGCCCGCGCTCGTTCTCGAGTTGGCCCCAGCCGGCCGTGTGGTTCGGCGAGACCGTCAGCTCCGCGCTCAGCACCTCGATCACCACGGCCGGCTCGAACCACACGTCGGCCGGCACTCGGGAGTCGACCCGGGCCGTCCGCTCCGGCCGCTGGAACGGCGCCAGCCGCTGGGGCAGAGCGGCCAGGTCGGCGTCGGAGAAGCCGGCTCCGCAGCGACCCACCGTCCGGTACTGCTCGGCGTCGGGGTCATAGGCGGCCAGCAGCACCGCGCCGTACGTTCCCGTCCGTCGGCCGCGCCCGGCGTACGCCCCGACCACCACCAGGTCCACGGTGTCGGCCAGTTCCGTGCGGTAGTCGCGTTTCAGCTTGATCCAGGACCAGCCGCGGTTGCCGGCCCGGTACGGCGATTCGGCCCCCGTGGCCTTGCACACCAGGCCCTCGGCGCCATCGGCCACGGCCTGGGTGAACACCGCGTCCAGCGACTCGGGCGTGTCCACGTCGGTCGCCGTGGTGAGCCGCAGCCGGTCAGAGAGGGTGACCGCCTCGGCGAGCCGGGCCCGTCGCTCCGGATACGGCAGCATGGTCAGGTCCTCGCCGTCGGCGTACAGCAGCTCGAAGCAGAACAGGCCCACCGGCACGTCCCGCGCCGCCTCGGCGATCCCGTGCTTGCGGCGGCGGTACATCACTTCGCCGAACGGCCGCAGCTCGTTGGCGGCGGGATCGTACGCGATCACCTCCCCCTCGACGATCGCTTCCCGCGGCCCCAGCCCGGTCTGTAAGCAGCTCCAGCACGTCGGGGAATTGGGCGCTGACCCGCTCCTGCCGCCGGGTGAACAACTCGATCTCCCCGTCGGCGGTGCGGTGCGCCTGGACCCGCATGCCGTCGTACTTGTACTCCGCGGCACACCGGCCGCCGAGCTTGGCCAGGATCTCCTCCGCCACCGACAGCCGCTGGGCGAGCATCACCCGGACCGGATTGCCGGCCCGGACGCGCAGCTCCTGCACCGCCTCCAGGCCATCGGAGACCAGTGTCGCGGCGACCAGACCGAGGTCGCAGCAGATGTTGTACGCCCGCTCGAGCACCGGCCGCTGCTTGCGACCGCCGGCGTGCACCTCGGCGAGCGCGTCGAGGATGGTCGGCGTTCCGATCCCGAGCCGCAGGTTGCCGGTCACGAGCCGCAGGAGATAGCGCGCCTCCAGCGGAGTAGCCCGTCCGATGAGCGCGGCGAGCAGGTCGAGCTTGCGGCCCTGCGAGCCGGTGCCCGCCGCCGCGGCGATCTCCAGCAGCGTCTCTTGAACCTCCTTCACCTGCAGGGTCGGCGGCCGATCGGTCGCGGTCTCGGCGACCAGCTGCTCGGCGGCCTGACCCAGGTCGCCGGTCTGCCGGCTGATCGCGGCGACGTCCTCCGCGGGCCGGCCGATCGCGGTGCCGATGGCCCGGACGGCCATCTTCTCGGCCACTCCGAGGTCGATCCCGGCGAACTCCGGCGCCACCATCCCCTGACAGAGGTAGCAGACCGTCGGCAACTCCTCGTCGGGCGTCATCCGGACGAGCTCGGCCAGCCGGGCGATCAGCGCCAGGCGGCCGGTGGCCTGCTCGAGGTCCTGGTACGCGAGAGCGATGGTCTGGTACTCCACGGACACCATCCTGACCCTGGTTCGGCGACCGAAGCTAGGACCGGCATCGGCTCACGGTTCTCCGCGTCTGCAGAGCCTGCCCTGATCGTGCGGCCGCGTCTCAACCATGGCGAGTCAACGCTGCCCGGGGGTCAGTAGCCCGGACTCGTATGCGGTGATCACCAACTGGGCGCGGTCGTGGGCCTACAGCTTGGTCATGATCCGGTTGACGTGGGTCTTGGCGGTCTGCGGGGAGATGACGAGCAATTCGGCGATGTCGGCGTTCGACTGGCCCTGACCGACCAGCAGGAGGATCTCGCGCTCCCGCTCGGTGAGCAGCCGCAGCTCGGCGGGTGGGCTGAGCGTTGGTTTCGGGGGCTGGCGCCAGGTAGCGGTCGATCAGGGCTTGGGTCGCGCGGGGCGAGAGCAGCGCTTCGCCGCGGTGGACGGTGCGGATGGCGTCCATCAGCTGGGCCGCCTCGGCCCCCTTGCCGATGAAGCCGCTCGCTCCCGCCCGCAGCGCTTGCAGAACATGCTCGTCCTCCTCGAAGGTGGTGAGAACCAGGATCCTCAACGCCTTCGCGGTGATCGCCCTGATCGCCGCGGGCTTCGGCATCGTCAACACGCTGCTGATGTCGGTCAGCGAACGGACCCGCGAGAGATCGGTCTGCTGAAGGCCATGGGGCTCGGCGGCGGGAGAATCTTCACCCTGTTCAGCATGGAAGCGGTGTTCATCGGGTTCCTGGGCAGCGCGATCGGTGCCGGAGCGGCCGTCCTCGTTGGCACAATCGTCAACGGCATGCTGGCCGGGGGCGTGCTGGCCGGACTACCCGGACTGACCGTCCTCGCCTTTGCTCCCGCGACCGTCCTGGGCATCGTGGCCCTAGTCATGGGGATCGCCTTCGTGGCGGGCAGCATCCCGGCCCTGCGGGCGGCCCGGCAGGATCCGATCGAGTCGCTGCGCTACGAGTGATGTGGCCGGTCCACGGTCCAGAGCGGGCGTCCTTCCGGGGGCGCCCGCTCGTCGGCGAGATCGGCCTGGAAGCTCTGCGTACAGGGTCGACCATCCCGACCAAGCCGCGAACTGGCTGCCGGCGCCGGAAGGCCCCTTCTCCTCTACCTGCGCGCCTAGTGGCCCGACCAGCAGGTCCTCGACCAACAATGGACACCACCTGCTGTCGTCAAGCGCTGGCCACGCTGGAACCCAACACTTCTTCGTTTTTGTGAGGTCGCCGAAGTCTAGGAAGGCGCGACCCTGTCGACGCAGAGGCCCGGTTCAGACCGACGACGATTGGCTGGCCCACGGAATATCGGTCCGCCGTACCGGGGCCTTGGTCTCAGCCAGTAGTTCCACGAGGTCAGCGGCGGCGCCGGCGCCGCCCAACCGCGCAAGCTCGCCGCCGATCTGTTGAGCGCGCTTCCGATACGCTCCGTCGCCGAGCACCTCCGACACGGCCTCGGCGACGGCCTCGGGCTTCACCCGACGCCTCCGCAGGTTGACGCCGACCCCGAATTGCGCCACCCGAGCGGCGATCTCCGGCTTGTCGGCGGCACCTCCCGGCGCGACGACCAACGGGACACCGGCGGCGAGACTGGCCAGCACACCACCCCAGCCGCCGTTGGTCACGGTGACAGCCGTCTTCGGCAGCACGGCCGCGAAGTCGACCAGATCTACGACTCGGGCGTTCTGCGGCGGGGCGATACCCACGTTCGTGCGGCCCCGTTGACCGCCGGTCGCGAGCACATCGACGTTACGATCGGCCAGCCCGAGCAGCGCGGGTCGCAGCAGCTCGTCTGGATCCACGTCGCTCGTGCCCTGCGTGACCAGCACGAGTGGCCGCGACGGCTCGCCCCCCACCTCCTCACCGGCCGGCTTCAGGTAGCTGGTTCCGGCGGGTGGGATGCGACCCACGAAGTGCACCACGTCCGGGAGATCGGGCCGGGGCACGTCCAAGCCGGGGCAGCCGGTGGCCAGGACCAGCCAGTCGGAGAACAGCGCCCTCCCGTACGGCCGCGGATCCCTCGGCAGACCGACGTCAGCGCGAGCCCGGTTGTACGCCCGGTGGAACGGTGACGTCATCGTGCGGTACGCCTGCCGCAGGAGACGGTCCCGCTGTCGGCCCAGAGCACCTCGCGCCGGTTTCACGTGAAATCCGGCGGGGGCCGACTCGAAGCCCTGGTTGAACGGCAGGACGTTCAGCATCGCCCACGGCAGTGCACGCAACTCGGCGGTGAGCACCCCGCCGAAGCTCATCGGGTCGGCGACCAGTACGTCCGTCGGCTCGCGGTCGATTTCCGCGCCGAGGTCCTGCACCTGGCCGGGAGCCGTTCCGATGAAGCCCTCCTTCACCAGCGCGACGCCTCGACGCATCCCGGAGTGCCTCGCCATCGGCCAGCTGGCTCCCAGGTCGTGCTCGTCGTACTCCCGCGCCGCCGACCAGGGGACGAAACGCGCACCCAGGTCGGCGAAACGCTGCCGGTATCGCGATCCGCTGTACACCCGCACGTCGTGCCCGCGGTGGACGAGCTCGGCCACCAGACCCGAGATCGGGCCCACGTGACCGGCCATCGGCACCACCGTGACGAGCACCCGCACACCGTCATGATCCACCCGGAGCCGGTTCAGTGTCAGTGTCGGTGTGCGGCGTGATGCCGAGCGAGGACGTCGAGTCCGAAGTCGGAGGCAGGGTCGCGCCACACCGAGTGGGCGTGGTTGGCACCGCGCTGTGTGTTGTCCCATTCGATGAGTAGCCCGTCGCCCTGGAGCCGGTAGTAGTGCGGCTCACCGCTGCCGGTCGGTCCGGCCCACGCGAAGTGGACGCCGTCGAGGAGCGGATCGTCCTCGTACCGGCTCCGCGGCGAGACCGAGCCCGGCACCCGATCGAAGTAGGTGCTGAGGAGCGCACGGAGCAGGTCGCGTTGATCGCCGTCGAACTCGGCCGCGGGCACGCCTTTCGGTACGAGCGTGTACTCCAGCGCCTCGTGGTCGCCGTTCTCGTACGCCGTCGCGGTGTCGATCGCGTCGCTCAACGCCTGGAGCTTGGCCTGCTGCTCGTCGTCGGCGAACCGCTCGGTGCGCCAGATGCCCGCCAGCGGGATGACCCGGTCGCCCTCGGTGACGCTCGTCCGGTTCGCGGTCACGAAGTCTGACGGGGCCCGGTCCAACAGGACGGCCCGACCTTGGAGGTCGGGTGATAGAGACCGTACGAGCTCGCGGGCCAGATCCTCGACCCGGGCGAGGGGACGGTTGACGGCACCACCCAGGAGTGGAGAGATGGCCGGGTCCGCGCCGAGGAAGCAGGGGGTGGTGGCCACCAGTTCGCCGTCGACGACCAGGTTGTGCAGGGACACGTGATGGCCGCCGAACCGCCAGCCCCACGGTTGGGGGCCGCCGGGGTCGCCGAAGACGCGGAGGTAGTAGAGCCCCGGATCCCGTCCCCGCTCCCGGTCGAACATGACGGTGAACCCCTCGGTCTGGTCGAGGATGTTCTCCAGGCCCATGATCGTGGCCACCGTGACGTACCCGGCGTCGGAAAGCCCGGTCGACACCAGCTGCATCGCCCCTCGTTGCTGGCGCGGATGCTGCTGATGCATCGTCAGGCCGCCGTGGTCGGTGGGGGTGTAGAACCAGCGGCGGCGTTCGTCGTCGGACGCGTCGTCGGCGGGCACGGCTCCCACGGCGATGGCCCGTTGCGCGTGGTCCAGACCGTCGAGCCACGCCTGCGCCGCCTCGGCCATCCGGTGCGCTATGTCGCGCCGGGCGCTCCGCTCGAGGTCTCCTCGTTCCTGCGCGGTCATGATCGAAATCTAGCTGGCGGCTGCCGGGCGCGGGGTCGGCGTGATGGATCAAGAAGTCCAAGACGACGACGTCGAACAGGAGAACCGTGACCACACCGACCGACGACCGCCCCGAGCTGCTGACCGTGATCGCCAACATGCGCGCGAAGCCGGGCAAGGAGCAGGAGCTACGCGCGGCGCTGGAGGCCTTGATCGAGCCGACCGTCGCCGAAGCCGGCTACGTCAACTACGACCTGCACCAAGGTGTGGAGGACCCGGCTGTCTTCTTTTTCTATGAGAACTGGGAGAGCGCAGACCACCTCGACGCCCACCTCAGCGCCCCGCACCTCCAGGAGTTCTCGGCCCGGCTCGACGAGCTCCTCGACGGCGAGCTGCGAATCGAGCGGCTGCGCCGCATCGCCTGAGGACGGTCGGGAAGATCGTCGCCGTTCCTGACCGGCGAGTGCGTTAGGCACCGTTCAGCTCCGCCGAAGGGTGCACAAAGCGACTCTCGCGGGTGACTCGCCTGCTCCTCGGGCCTGATTGACGGCAAGACGCTAACGATCCGGCGGCTGCGACTGCACAATGATCCCGTGCAGGTACCACACCCCGCCGTTCGCCACGGCACCGAGCAAGCGACCGTCAGCCCGATCGAGCTGTTCTTCGACCTGGTCTTCGTCTTCGCGCTGACCCAGGTGACGGCCTTCATGGCCGACGACCTGACCTGGAACGGGCTGCTCCGCGGGACCTTGATCGTCATGTTGTTGTGGTGGTGCTGGATCGGCTGGGCCTGGATCGCGAACGTGGCCAGCGCGGACCAGGCCGCGATCAAGTTCCTCATGTTCGCCGCGATGGGTGCCATGTTCTTGATGGCGCTCTGCATCCCGGAGGCCTTCGACGACTTCGCCGGCGGACTGGTCGCGCCGCTGGTGCTCGCGATCTGCTATCTGGTGTTCCGGCTGATGCACCTGGCGATGTTCTTCTACCTAGCCGGCGACGACAAGGGGCTGCGCCGACAGCTGCTCCGCTTCACCCCGAGTGTGCTGGGCGCCACGGTGATCCTGGTGGTCGCGTCGCAATTCTCGGGTTGGGTGCAGACCGCGCTCTGGGTCGGCGCCCTGGTCGTCGACTACGCCGGCACGTTCCTGGCCGGGTCGGGTGGCTGGCGGTTACCGGCCCCGGGGCACTTCGCCGAGCGGCACGGGCTGATCCTGATCGTCGCCCTCGGCGAGTCGATCGTGGCCATCGGTGTCGGGGTGGCCGACCGGCCGATCTCGTGGCCGATCATCGCCGCCTCGATCTTCGGGCTGCTCGTCGCGTCGATCATGTGGTGGGCCTACTTCGACGTCAGTGCGCTGCAGGGCGAGCACGCCCTGGCCAGTGAGCCGGAGGAGACCCGGCCACGGCTGGGCCGCAACGCGTACACCTACACCCACCTGCCGATGATCCTCGGCGTCGTCCTGGTCGCGCTGGGCCTGAAGAAGGTGCTCGAGTACGTCAGCGACACCGAGGCCCACACCCTGCTGGATCCGTTGAAGGGCGTCGGCCTGGCCGCCCTGTTCGGCGGGGTGATCATCTATCTGCTTGCTCACGTGCTGTTCAAATGGCTCACCGTGCACGCCATCTCCCCGGTCCGGCTCGGCGCCTCGGCCGGCCTGCTCGTCGCCTGGCTGCTGGTCGACAAGGTGCCGGCGCTCGGCCAGTTGATCATCCTGGCCGCCGTTCTGCTGGTCGCGCTGGTGATCGAGGCAATCGTCTACGCCGACCACCGGCATCGGATCCGGGCCGAACTGGCGCACCACTGACCCTTCGACAGGCTCAGTCCGGTGGGTCGTCTTCAACCGCAACTACCAAGAAGCCCCCTGCCTATGGGCCGGGAGGCGTCTTCTTCGACCGCACGGTCGAAGTGACGGGTGGGCGGATTGGCGGGAGCTGACTTACTCGAAGGCGAGTTCCAGCCCGAACCCGGCGATCCGGCCCGCGTCGCCGGCTGCCTCGTCGAGCACCTCGAGAGTCCAGCTGCCTTTGGCGCTGTGACCGACGAACCGGCTGAGCTCCGGCACGTCGACCGCGTCATAAGTTCGGTGGAGATCCCGGCCGTTGCCGCCCGAGCGGTGATGCAGCAAGACTCTTTCATCGGCGAAGTTCGGGGCCACCAGGGCGACCGCAAGGTCTCCGATGTAGGAGTGCCGGATGTCGATGACCACCTTGAGGTCGGCCAGCGCGCGGTCCTCATTGACGTCCAGAGTCACCTTGGCGGTGTCCAGGTCGTGCACCGCTTCGCTGAAGCTGCGCGAGATGACCAACCGGTCGGCCGGCTGCGGCAGGGCCAGGCGTACGGCGTTCTCGGCGTTGAGCCGCCCGAACCCGTACCAGGGACTGTGGCCCGCGGCGCTCCACTGCCCGTCCTGGGTGTCGATCCGGTCGCAGGACCGGCGCAGCACGTCCTTGACCTCGTGCCAGCGCAACGCCGGGTTGCGAGCCATGACGAGCGCCGCCACGCCGGCCGCCCCAGGGCAGGCGCTGGAGGTGCCGCCGAAGGAGTTGGTGTAGTTGCCTTTCCGGTCGCCACCTACGGCTCCGGTTTTCGGGTCGGGGTTATAGCCGCCGGTCCCCGACACGTCGGTGGTCCAGATGCCCGGCGTCAACGGCTCGGGACGCCCCTGCGCCGACCAGCCGAAGTCGTTGCTGGGGAACGCGCAAAACACGGCGTCACCCATGTCGCTGTAGATACTGCGCTTGCCGCGATCGTTGCAGGCGGCGACGGCGAGCACCTTCTCGTAGCTGGCGTATCCGTCGAAGTCGACTGATTCGTTGCCGTTGCCAGCGGCGAACAAGACCACGCATCCCTTGCCGCCCCGACCTTGGGTGACTGCATGGTCGATGGCCAGCCGGGTGCTGTCGGGCAGCGGGACGCGGCGCCGGTGCAGCGGGTCGCTCGGATCCCACCAGTCGCCGTCTTCGGGTCCCCAGCTGCAGGAGATGACGTCCGCGCCGTGGTCGGCGGCCCACACGAATGCGTTGGCTTCGGCCTGGGACCCCAGTTGGGACGCGAAGCGGATGGGCATCAGCCGCGCCTTGGGTGCGACCCCGGAGGCTCCGATCACCCCATCGGCGCAGGCCACGCCGGCGCATGCGGTTCCGTGGTGGTCGCCGGGCATCGGGCGTGGATCACCGTCGGCATTGCTGACGTCGCGCGGAGCCACGATCTTGCCGGCGCTCGCGAACTCCCCGTGTTCGAGGTCCACGCCGTCGTCGATGATCGCGATCGTGACCTGCTCGCCCTCGGTGATCAAGTGAGCGGCGGTCACGTTGGCGCTGGCGTTGATCACCTGGCCGCCGATCGAGGTCTTGGCCAGGTGCCACTGCTCGGCAGAGATGGTGCGCCGGCCGAGCCGGCGGACCAGTTCGGGATGGGCGAGCTCGACGTCGTCGCGGATGAGCAGCCGCTCGGCGATCCCGAAGACCTCTTGGCCGGTGCCCTCGGGGGCGGCGACGAAGTACGCGTTGGGTGCGTAGCCGAGCTTGTCCTTGACGGTGAGGCCCGCGTCGAGCAGAACCCGCCGGGCTGCCTCCTCCTCGACGTTGTCGCGGAACTTCACGAACAGGTTCTCGGTGTACAGGACCGGTTCACCGGAGTTCTCATCGACCAGGACTCGGCCGACGAAACGGGTGTCGGGGGCCGGTGCGAGCGCCTCTTTGACCTGGGCGACTGAACGCGCCTTCCGGTTGGGTCGGTTGTAGACCTCGACCCCGGCTTCGGGAAAGTTGAGCACCAGCTCCATTCCCTGCAAGGCTGCCGCCTCGGGCCCGGTGACCGGTCCGGACCGGAACGATCGCCTACTGCGCGTTCGTACCGCCACCAGATTCGGGTCCACCTCGAGCTGGACCTTCTCTCCCTGCTTTCCGCCGTACGTGACTGTGGGCATGGATCCTCCTTTTGGGAGGACAGAGGCCGGCCGGGGCGGCCAGATACCGAGCAGATTGGTCGAGGTCTTGACCTCGCCCCAGGGGCAGACCTGAGGCTGAGCACATGAGCTCGATCTACCGGGACACCGACGACCTGCTCACCTCGGGTCGCTTCGGATCTGTGACGTTGCTGTCGTCCAAAGCGCTGCGGATCTACGCCGAACGCGGCCTGCTGGTGCCGCTCCGGGTGGACCCGGACAACGGCTACCGCTACTACCACCCCGACCAGGTGCAGACCGGTTGGCTGATTTCACTGCTGCGCAGTGCCGACCTCTCCCTGGACGAGATCAGCGACATCGTGAATGGCGACGTCGACACCGCGCTCCGCCTGATCGACCGGTCCGAGGGCTCCCTCGATGCTCAGACCGCCTCTCGCAAGTTCGTACTCGAACGGGTGCGGCACCATCTCCGAAAGGACACCACCATGCCCGACGTCATCACCGCTCTAGTGCCGGACCGCCCCGTGCTCAGCGTGCTGCGCCGGTTGCAGGTCAGCGAGATCGACGCCGTGATCATCAACTCGCTCACGATGTTGCGGGAAGCCGCCAGGCAGGCCGGGCTGGAGCAGACCGAGGATCCGTTCGGAATCTTCCACGCCCCCGTCGACGGCGACAGTGACGGCCCGCTGGAGATCGTGCTGCCGGTCAACGAGCTGACCGACCTCACCGGGGACATTCGCAGCTACCGGCTCACCGGAGGCCTGGTGGCCAACCGCCTCGCCGTCGGCAAGGAGACCGACTTCCCGGAGATTCTCGGCCTGTACGACGAGGTCCACTCCTGGATCGCCCAGGCCGGTCACACCTCGATCGGGCCACCGCGGGAGATCTGGCACAACAAGCCGGGCGGAAGCGACCCGCTGCGGTTGACCATCTCCTGGCCCTACGCCACCGCCTGAGTTGCGGGTGCCGGAGCGGCTACTGGGCCGTCCACACCGGCTCGGATGCGTACCCGTCGGCGTGGAACACCTGCTTTGCGCCCTTCCCGTTGGCCTTGATCAGGTAGAGATCGGACTCGTCGTTGGTGCCGCGGCGGAAGATGATCTGCGATCCGTCCGGCGACCAGGAGGGCCCTTGGTCGAGAGACCCCTGGGTGAGTCGTTCGACATCGGTCGCGGGGTCGTCGGTGACGTCGACGGCGACGATCTCCCGCGTGGCGCCGCGGTCGCGGCTGGCGAGCATCCGTTTGCCGTCGGGCGAGATCACGGGGTCGGTGTACTCGAACCGCTCGGAGGCCAGGACTTCCACCGGGTCTTCTGATCCGTCAGCCGGGACCCGGTACAACGCCCCGCCCTCTCCGCCGTCCGCTTCCGTCCGCCAGTACACGATCGACTTTCCGTCCGGGGTGAAGGTGGGATCGCCGATCCGGCCGCGGTCGAGCACCCGGAGCACCGTTCCGTCCTGGGACGTCAGGTTGAGGGTGCCGGGGCCGCCGCTCGCCTCGGCGCAGAACAGTGCGAGCACACCGTCGGCGCGGATCGTCGGTCGCGACATGAGCGGACAATCCGGCGTTCCGTCGCTGAACAGCGCCCGGTCCTGCTGACCGTCGGCCGACATGGCCCGCAGGGTGATCCGCTCGCCGATCTCGCGCAGATACAGCACGGTCCGGCGGTCGGGCGTCAACTGCACGGAGCGGTTCGATCGGCCGCTGATCAACACCGTGCTGTCGTCCCCGTCCACCGGCACCGTCGCGATGGTCCACAGACCGCCGTCTTCCTGCCGCCACACCATGGTGTTCTCCGGCAACGCTTCCGCCGACCGGGGCAGCGCCACCGTCGGGGTCGGGGTCGGGGTTGGACTCGGCGTCGGGGTTGGGCTCGGAGTCGAAGTCGGGGTCGGAGACGCCGCCACTGGTGCGGCGATCGGCTGGCGACCCAGCAGGGCCACGGCGAAGACTCCGGCCAGGACGCCGAGCAGTACTACGCCGGCGATGAGAGCGGGCAGCCACCGCCGCCACCGTGGATCCGGCGGGCGAGTCACGGAGAGGGTCGACGCCGAACCCGGAGTGTCCGCGGAGGCCACCACCGTTGCTGCCGAAGCCAGTGGTGGCTCGGTCAGTAGGGGCGAGGCTATCGGCGCCGGGGGAGGAGGCGCCGGGGTGTCGAATCTCGCCGACGGAATGGTGGGCGGATCGTCTGCGTCGCCTCCGTCGCCGGCCGCGAGGGGCGAGGCGCTCAAGATCACGTTGTCGGCCGCGTGGCGAGGGAGCGGAGTGAGCGCGTCCGCCAGCTCGTCGACCAGCTCCTGACAGCTGCCTTGACGCTCGGCGGGATCCTTGGCCAAGGCCCGGCGGAATACCGCGTCGACCGCCTGCGGCAGCTCGGGTCGGCGCTCGGACAACGACGGTGGTTCCGCCGACATGTGCGACCAGATCAATGCGGCCTCGTCGGCGCGAACGTACGGTGGCTGGCCGGTCAGCGCCTCGACCATCACGCAGGCGAGGGAATAGATGTCGGCGCGACTGCTGATCGGCGAACTGGAGATCTGTTCGGGAGCGACGTAGCGGATCGTTCCGACGAACTGCTCGGCGGTCGTCATCGTCGTGTCGCCGCTGACCCGCTTGGTGATGCCGAAGTCGGTCAGGTAGACGTGCCGGTGGGCCAGGTCCGGGCCCCGGGCGAGCAGGATGTTGCGGGGTTTGACGTCGCGGTGCACGAGGTGGTGGGCGTGGGCCGCGTCCAGCGCTCCGGCCACTTGGTCGAAGATCGCCAGGAAATCGGCGACCGGCAGCGGCCCCTGCTTCGCGAGCACTGCGCCGAGGGTGTCCCCGTCGACATACCGCATGACGAGGTAGAGCTGGCCGTCGGCATCACCGGCGGCGTAGATCGGGATGATGTTCGGGTGGTCGATCGAGGCGGCCAGCTGCGACTCTTGGGTGAAGCGGTGCCGGAACATCGGATTCTGGGCCAGTTCGGGAGCGATCACCTTCATCGCGACGTGGCGGCCGAGGCCGATCTCCCGGGCCCTGTAGACCATGGCCATACCACCCCGGGCGACGTACGCCTCGATCTCGAAGCCGCCCACACGGTCGCCGAGGTCGAGCAAAGAGTCACTCCCGTCCGGCCGCGTCAAATGTTTCTAGCCGAGAATAACGGCCGGTGATACTCGATTGGTGCCCATTGCCGAGGAGATCACGTCCACCGCCCCGCGACCGCTGCGCCGGCGGCTGCTGCGGCAGGAGTGGCGGGACGTGTCGATGGTGCACTGGCCGGCCGACCCCGAAGCCGTCGCGCGCCTAGTTCCGCCGGGCACCGTTCCCGATCGGCTGCACGGCACGACGTACGTCGGACTGATCGGTTTCCGGATGTACGGGCTCGGCCTCGGCGTCGGGCCGGCGATCCCATACCTCGGCACGTTCCTCGAGACCAACGTGCGGCTGTACACCGTGGACGTCGCGGGCCGGCGCGGCGTCTACTTCTGCTCGCTGGACGCCGAGCGGCTGCCGGCGGTGATCGGCGCGCGGGTCGGTGTCCGGTTGCCGTACATGTGGTCGCGGATGCGCCTGGACCGCTCGGCCGACGTCCTCAGCTACACGTGCCGGCGCCGTTGGCCGGGGCCGGCGGCCCGCAGCACCATGCGCGTCCGGGTGGGAGCGGAGATCGACGAGGCGTCGGAGTTGGACGCCTTTCTCACCGCTCGGTGGGGTCTGCACACCCAGTGGTACGGGCGGACGATCTACCTGCCCAACGTGCACGAGACCTGGCCGCTGCACCGGGCCGAGCTGGTGGAACGGGACGACCCGGTCGACGGCGGACTGCTGGCCGCCGCCGGCTTCCGGGTCGATGGCGCCCCGGTCAGCACCCTCTACGCGTCGCAGGTCAGGGTTGCGTTCGGACCGGCCACGGTGGTGGATGGGCGGGCGTAATTCTCCGCCGAATCGCCCCGCGCCAAACGTTCCCGCGGGAACGTTTCTACCGCGGGCGAGTGTCAGTACAGACGCTAGTTTCCTTGTGTAGTAGACAACAAGGAGGGCGGGACCCATGCAACTCATTGGGGACCAGAAGTACGCGGATGCTCTGGCGGGCCGCATCTGCGCGGCGGCGAGTATCTCGGCGCAAGCGGACTGCCAGTTGATCGGGCTGGTGGGCGAGTTCGACACCATCAATGCGATCGGGTGGTGGCCGGACATGAAGTCGCTTGCGCACTGGCCCGGATGATCGCCGGGTTCCGGTGCGCGAACGGGATGCGCATCAAGCAGCAGCCGAAACGGGGGCTGTGTTGGCAGGAGCGGGAGGACGGCATCGTGGACGTGCGGGTCCAGCTGCCCAAGGAGGAGGCGGCCATTCTGCTCGCCGCGCTGGAGGCAGCCAGGGACCAGTTCGGCCAGCCGCCCGAGAAGCCGGCCGGCGAGGTCCCTGCGGAGCCCGCCTACACCCGGACCGATGCCCTGCTCGACGTGGCGCGGGGCTTCCTCCAGACCGCGCCGGAGGATCGGTCGGGAGAGGATCGCACGCTCGTCGTGGTGCACGTCTCCGCCGAGAATCTGGCCGTGCCCGGGGCCGAAAACGTTCCCGCGGGAACGCCTTCCGATGCGGTCGATCCCACCTGCCACATCGCCGGTGTCGGGTCGATCGAACCGGAAACCGCGCGCCGGCTGGCCGGCGATGCCGATCTCCTCGGGGCCGTCGTCGACCGGCACGGCCGAGCGCTGGCGTTGGGGCGCACCCGACGGCTGGTATCGCGGACGCAGCGGCGGGCACTGATGATCCGGGACCGGCTGTGCCAATTCCCGGGCTGCCACCAGACCCGACACCTGAAGGCGCACCATCGGGACTCCTGGGTCGACGGCGGGGCGACGGATCTCGACAATTCGATCTTGCTCTGTCAATGGCACCACACCGCCGTCCACGAGGGCGGTATGAGCATTCGCCCCGAGCCGGGGCTCGAGCCGGGCTGGGAGTTCGTGATGCCCGACGGAACGCCGCACCAGAACTGGTACCGGCCGGCGAGTCTCCCGATCCAGCTTGCCTACTATCAGCCACGGCAGGCCGCGCTCAGCAACGTGACCAGCTTCCAGCACCCCGAGGCCCGCACCATCCAGGCGGTCAGGGGTGGTGAGGGGTTCGACCTGCACGAATGCGTACAGGCTCTGTTCTCCATGCGGCGGCCGGATCAGGAACAGCAGGCGGCTTGAGAGCGCGGTTCTTTCACGGGTGCAGGACGCGGTTTGCGTTATGTTGAGTGGGTCCTCAAGAGTTCGAAGTGCTGCCTTTTCGTTGCTGAAGAAGGATCACGTCATGAGCGCGGAAGACGGAAATCCACCGCCCAGCGCGCCGTCGACAACTCAGCCCCCCGCCCCTCCAGCTCAGCCGCCAGGCCGAATAGCCGCATTGCTCGACCGGAGAGCGATCAGGATCGCCTGCGGCGTACTCGGCGGATTGCTGATCATCGGTGCGTTGCTGGTCTTCGGGGTCTGGGGTGCCATTCGAAGCCTCGTGTCCGCGTTCAGCGGGCAGACTCTGGCGGTCTTGGTGCTGCTGGTTCTCGGAACCCTGCTGGCGGCCGTTGCTCTGCTCGGAGGTCAGATCGGCAGCCTTCCCAAAAACTCGATCATCGGTTCCCTGCAATGGATCCTGACGATCATCGGCTACCTCCTGGCTGCCTGGCTGGTCTTGACCAACCAGACGTTCTTCAGCGGAGGCCAATCACCAACGGAGGCGTCGGCACGCTGGCAAGGGATCGCCCTCGGCGTGATCTCCGTCCTGTTCCTCCTCGTCGTGACCGTGCTCATGGCCAGAAGCGAGACCCTCGCCAAGACCTTCAGCAACAACACGTCCACCGCCCCGACCGTGGTGATGCTGTGGTCGATCGTTGTCGTGTACGCGATCGCCTTCATCGCCGCGATCGCGCTGACCTCCAACAACCCCGGCGACCTCCAATGCCCCACGACCGGCGAGCAACAGAACTGTGTCGTGGCCTCCGCCTGGAGCGACTACCTCCTTCTCCTCGGGCTTCCCGGGGTCGCTGCCGCCATCGCGAAGTCGAGCGCACCCGAGGACAACCTGAACTCGTCCAGCCTGACGAACGACAAGATCACCGAGATCCAGTTCTTCGTCTTCAACGCGATCGCCATGATCTTCGTTCTCTGGTCGCTGGCCACCCGAGGGGTGCTCGGCGAGATACCGGACGTCCTCCTCGGGCTCACCGGCGCGTCGGCGTTGACCTTCAGCCTCGCCAAACGCCTTCCCGCAGCAACTCAATAGGCCGGAGGACCACCAACACTTGGATCACCCATGGGCCCGCTGAATCACCCATGGGCCCGCAGCTCTCCCTCTCCGACGTAGAGTCGTCCACGTGGACGGGGGTTCGTTTCTCGAGCTGATGGGCGATCTCGGCGAGTCGGAGGGTTTGACCGACGGCGCGCAGAGGACGATCGCCCAGGCCGTGGCGCTCACCGGAGCCCGGTGGGCGGAGCTCGTCACCAACGCCCACCACAATCTCACCGTGCTCGCCTCCGTCGACAAGGACCTGACGCGCGAGTTGATGCGGGCCGTTCAGGACAGCGGGCAGGGGCCACCGCCTCCTAGCCGTCGGCCGAGCGCCAACCAGATCGTGATCGACGATCTGCCCGCCGACCGACAGTGGCCGGCCTTCAGCGCCCTCGCGGGCCGGCGCACCGCGGTGCGATCGGCGGTGCTGCAGTTCGTGACTGTCGGCGACCGGTACGCGGCGGTGATGCCCGTCTACCACGACAAGCCGCACTTCTTCACCCCCGAGCGGAGCCGGGCCGTCTCCCTGCTCGGATCGGTGGCGGGTCTGGCCCTGGCGGGACTGGCCGCGGCCGAGGAGGCCGAACAGCTCCGGTCGGCCGTGGCTACGAATCGGGTGATCAGCGCCGCGGTCGGGATCCTGATGTCGACCGAGCAGATCGATGCGGAGGCCGCGTACGGACGGCTGCGCCGAAGATCACAGCAGACGAATCGCAAAGTGCGTGACGTGGCGGCCGAAGTCCTGGACGTGGGGTCGACGAAGCACTGGTGAGCCGGTGGCGGCGGCTATTCGGCCTGGAACTGGATCTGATGCCAGCCGGTCGCCCCGGACGGGAAGACCCGGGTCCGGTTCTCGGGCTGGACCGCGCCGGTGCGGTCGGTGGCCCGGACCTGGGCGCTGTGCCGCCCGGCCGGTCCGTCGTACACGTAGGACCACTGCCGCCACAGGTCGATGCCGCCCTCGTCCGCCAGCAACGCCTGTTGCCACGGGCCGTCGTCGATCTTGATCTCCACCTCGTCGATGCCGCGGTGCTGAGCCCAGGCGACGCCGGCGATCACTGGCTTGCTCGCGGACAGGGTGCCCAACGAGTTGGGCACGTCGATCCGGCTAGCAGTGAGGATCGGCGCGTCGGTGGCCCACTTGCGCTTCGTCCAGTACGCAGTCCGTTGGGCGTACGTGGTGAACTCGATCCGCTTCAGCCACTTGGTGGCCGAGACGAACCCGAACAGTCCCGGGACCAGCATCCGAGCCGGGAACCCGCGCTCGTCGGGTAGTGGCTGGCCGTTCATGCCGACCACGATCATGGCGTCGCGGCCGTCGCTGACCGCCTGGAACGGGGTGGAGCAGGTGTAGCCGCTGTCCAGCGAGTAGGAGAACACCTGATCAACTCCCGGCCGCACGCCGACCCGCTCGATGATGTCGGTGAACGGCACGCCCAGCCAGCGGGCGCTGCTCACGTAGGGACCGCCGACCTCGTTGGAGACACACGTCAAGGTGATGTCGCGCTCGATCATCGGCATGGCCAGCAGATCGTCATAGCTCAACGTGATCGGGCGATCGACCATGCCGTCGATGGTCAGCGACCAGCCTTCGGTCTGGATCCGGGGGGTGACCAGGCTGATGTCGACCCGGTAGAAGTCGGCGGCCGGGGTGGTGAACGGCGTGACTCCCGGCAGCTGCACCCCGGCCGGGAGCGGCTTGGCCGCCGACCGCGGGGCAGGCAGGCTGAGCAGTCGCCGGGCGGAGCGACCGGCCCGCTCGATCAGGGTTCCGGCGATTCCCGACACCGCCCCGACCACGCCGACCGCGGCGACCCCCACCAGCAGTCCGCGCCGGCTGAGACCCGTCGAGACGGGCCGGGCCTCATCGGTGGAGTCGGTGGAGTCGGCGGTGTCGGTGGAGTCGAGGTCGGTGTCGGTCGCGGCCGAGCGGGTGAGCCAGGCCAGCGTGGCCACGCCGACCAGAACCGACGCCAGCGAGGGGAGTGCGGCCGCCACGCCCAGGCGATAGACCGCCGCCGCCGCACCCACCACGCCGAGCGCGCCGATCCCGAGGAGGGCGAGTGAGCGGCGGCGCCAGGCGATCAGGCCCAGCAGGGCGGCGACGACGGCCAGCAAGAGGGCGATCGCCCCGACCAGGACCGGCTTGTCGTAGTTGCCGAGGGTGCGGACCACGAACTCCTTGGCCGGTGTGGGAGCCGCGTCGATCGCGACCGAGCCGACCGCGAGCAACGGGGAGGCCGCCGGATCGGTCAACGCGGCGACCAGATGTCCGACGCCGATCGCGGCCCCGGCACTGGCGAGGCCGGCGAGAATCCGTACGAGCGGTGCTGGTCCGGCTACACCGGCGCGACGTCGTAACACATGATCAATTCGTCGCCGAGGGGAGTGCGGGATTGCCGCAAGATCAAATCGTGACCTGAGCCAGGATCTTCGACGGCTGCACCGACCCGCCGACGGGTTCGACGCTGACGGCCAGCGAGGTGGACTCCGCGACGGGACCGGTGAACCACTGCGAACCGGAAGCGGCACTGAAAGTGGCGTCCGGGAACGCCTGCCGGCCCTGAAGGGTCCACAGTTGCAGCTCCTTGCCGGCACCGGGATCGGCCAGATCGGTACCGAGGAACAAGGCGGCGTTGCGCTCCTTCGACACCACGAAGGAATACCGGGCGCCGGCCTCCCCGGTCGTGAGGACCTGGGCGTCGGGGGCGGTCAGCAACTCGGTCTCGCGTTGCTCTGCGGCCTGCTGGGCCACCTGGGTCTGCCGTTGCTGGTACAGGTTGGTGATCCAGCCACCCAGGGCCAGGGCCAGGACGGTGGCGGCGGCGACCAGACCGACCAGCACGCGCTGCCGGTGGGAGTGACGACCATCGCGGGCACCCATCTGGCGGCGCCGAGTCAGCTCGTCGGTCGGCTGGGATGGCTCGACCGGAGCCTTCGTCAAGCTCAGGCCCTTCGACGAGCTCAGGGCGCGGGTTGCTTCCTCGTCGGTCAGCGGCGGCAGCGGACGGACCTCACGGATCGCGGCCAGCAGGGACCCTCGGAGCGACGGTGGCGGCGGTCCGATGGTCACCAGTCGGGACAGCTCCGCCGATGTTTCGGCGAACTCGACGACCTCGCGGCTGCAGCTCTCGCAGTCGATCAGATGTGCTTCGAAGGCTTGCCGTTCGTCCGGATCCAGGGCGTCGGCGACGTAACACCCGACGTCCATGTGCATTCCGGTCATGCCTCCACCCCCAATGCGTCTCGGAGCCCAATCAGGCCGTCCCTAATACGAGTCTTAGCGGTGCCGAGCGGCAGTTTCAGCAGCTTGGCGACCTGCGCGTGCGTGTAGCCCCCGAAGTAGGCCAACGAGAGAGCTTCACGCTGGATTTCGGTCAACGAGCCCATTGCTCTGCGGACCCGTTCGACGTCGAGCTTCTGTTCCACACCGTCCCAGACCCGGTCGACCTCGCGCTCCGCGTTGAGCTGCGCGTACTTGAGGTCCCGGGCGGTGTCACTGGACTCGCTGCGGACCCGGTCGACTGCTCGCCGGTGGGCGACGGTGGTCATCCAGGCCATGACGCTGCCGCGTTCCTTGGCGTAGCGCGCGGACTGCCGCCAGATCTCGACGAACACCTCTTGGGTGACTTCCTGGGCCAGTTCGGGCGAGCGGATGACCCGTACGATCACGCCGTAGATCCGGTCCGAGGTCTGGTCGTACAACTCGGCGAACGCGTCCTCGTGCCCTCGGGCACACTGGCCTATCAGCGCGACCAGTCGGGCCGCCTGAACCTCGCGGCCCGAGACCAGGTTCTGCGAATGGGCAGCCTTCCGGGGTGGAGGGAAGCTCCCCCCACCCCGGTCGCCGGGCTCTGTTTCGTCCACGAGGCGCTTGGGTCCTTCGGTCAGGAACTCGGCAGCAGCACGTTGTCGATGATGTAGACGGTGGCGTTCGCCGTCTGCACATTTCCACAGACCACCATCGCCTGGCCGTTGACCTCGAACATGTCTCCGGAACCAGTGACCGTGACCATCTGCTTCTTGTTGAGGCTCTGGTGTTCCCCCGCCAACTGGTCGGGGCTGAGCCTACCGGCCACCACGTGGGCGGTCAGGACGTCGGTGAGCAGACCCTTGGGGTCGCCCAACGCCTTCTTCAGCGTCGCCGGCGGAACCGCCTTGAACGCATCGTTGGTCGGCGCGAAGACGGTGATGTCCTCCGCGGTGTTGAGGGTGTCGACCAGGCCGGCCGCCTTGACCGCGGTCACCAGCGTGCTCAGGACCGGGTTGTTGCTGGCGGCGGTGGCGACCGGGTCCGACGACATCCCGTCGAAGGAGCCCTTGCCGGACGTGGGTACCGCAGAACAGGCGGCACCGAACGGCTGGTCCATGCTGGACGATTCCGACATCGACGGCGATTCGGATGCCGACGGCATGCTCGAACTCGGGGCCGAGGAGGCCGGCGCGGCCGGTGCCGCGGTGTTACCGGACGGCATGGCGCACGACGCGATGCTGAGCGGTAGGACCAGAGCGGCGCCGAGGGCGGCGATCCGGGCACGGTGGGAAGTGATGAACATGCGAGTCTCCTTTTAGGCAGCTCGGTCTCCGGAGACTCAGCTGAGTGTGTGGTGCTTACGGCTGCTATTCGTCGCTATGCCCCGGCTAGATTGGTGCGCTTTCCGGGCGGCGGAGGAGATAGGTGTCGAGCACCCAGCCGCGTTCGCGCCGGATCCGGCTCCGCTCCTGCTGGATCTGCTCGATGACGTCCGCCAGCCGGCCCGAGACCAGGCACTCGTCGGGCAGACCGAGCTGGGCCCCCCAGATGATCTCGAGCTCCGGATGCAGGGGGACGAGGTCGGCACACGCCAGGCCGCCGTCGAGCATGACGAGGACGTCGCCCAGCTCAGCCGCATATTCCGCCAAGAGCCGGCGACCTGTGGTCAGGTGTACCGGTTGCCCAATCCGGTTGAGCACGATCCGGTGCGCGGCGGCCAGCAGCTGGACGCTGCTGACGCCGGGAATCACGCGAAGATCGACTTCGAGGTCCGGGCCGGCCAGGGATGCGGCGATCCGGATCGTCGAGTCGTAGAAGGCCGGGTCGCCCCAGACCAGGAAGCCGACCTGCCCTCCGTCCGGCAGCTGATTCTTGATCGTTTCGACGTACCGTGTCGCGCGCTCGTCGTGCCAATCGCGCACGGCGGCGTCGTAGTCGGTGGCGGCGCGGTTTCGTTCCGGATCGTCGATCTCGACCAGCTGATAACGATCGTGGGTGATCACGGCCCCGCAGAGGCGGCGGCGAAGCTCGGCGAGATCGTGCTTCGTCTCCCCCTTGTCGGCCACGAGAAACAGATCGACCGCGTTCATGGCGGCGACGGCCTCACCGGTCAGATGATCGGGTCTCCCGCTCCCGATCCCGATCACCCACGCCGTGATCATCATGAGGTTTGCCCGTCGACCGGCTGGGCGATGGACATGATCATCTCCAGATCGAGGTGCGCATCGACGGCGTCGGCCAGGGTGTTGATCATGGTTTCCCGCCGGTCGGCGTAGCCGGGGGCGTCGGTTCCGGGTCGCCACGGCGGAGCCGGCAACCTCGGCGATGGTACCGAGCCACGCGCGCCGGAACTCGTCGTTCTCGAAGGCACCGTGCCACATCGTGCCCCAGACGGATCCCACCCGGCAGCCGTCCAGGAAGGGTTCGGCGGCACCCCCGATCGAGGCCACGCCGTGGTGGATCTCGTACGCGTTGACGACCTCGCCGCGCCACACTCCGGCCGGCCGGCCGCGCACCTTCTCGGTGCCGAAGACGACGTCGACCGGGAGCAGGCCGAGGCCTTCGACCACGCCTGCCCGGGACTCGTGATCATCGGCGATGTGCGCGGCCAGCATCTGGTAGCCGCCGCAGATCCCCAACACCGGCGCGCCCCGCCGTGAACGGTCGGCGAGCGCCTGGCCGAGTCCGCGTTCCCGCAGCCAGGCCAGATCATCGACGGTCGACCGGGAGCCGGGCACGATGGCCAGGTCCGCTCCGGCCACCACGGTCGGGTCGGTGGTGACCAGCACCTCGACCCCGGGTTCGGCCGCGAGCGCGTCCACGTCGGTCGCGTTGGACACCCGCGGAAGCCGGATCACGGCGATGCGGAGCGCATCCTCGTTGTCCAAGAGCGAACGGTCACTCCCGCGACGCCAGCGGCCCACCTCCAGGGTGTCCTCGGCGTCCAGCCACAGGTCGGAAAGCCATGGCAGCACGCCGGCGAACGGGATGCCGGTCCGGCGGGTGAGCTCGGTCAGACCCGGTGCCAATACCGCCTCGTCGCCGCGGAACTTGTTGATCACGAACGCGTTGATCAACTGGCGGTCTGCTGAGTCGAGCAGGGCGACCGTGCCGTAGAGGGAGGCGAATACGCCACCCCGGTCGATGTCGCCGACTACCACCACCGGCAACCCGAACTCGCGGGCCAAGCCGAGATTCACATAGTCGCCGCGGCGCAGATTGATCTCGGCGGGGGAGCCGGCGCCCTCGGCGATCACCAGCTCGTACTTCTCGGACAGCTCGCGGAAGGCGGCGAACGCGGCCTCGGCCAGGTGCCGGCGGCCGGTGGCGTACTCACCGGACTCCAACGTGCCGTGCGGCCGGCCCCGCAGCACCACGAATGATCGGCGGTCCGAGCCGGGTTTGAGCAGCACCGGGTTCATGGCCGAACTGGCCTCGACCCCGGCTGCCTGGGCCTGCAGGTACTGCGCCCGGCCGATCTCCGAGCCGTCGGCACACACCATCGAGTTGTTGGACATGTTCTGCGCCTTGAAGGGCGCGACCGACACACCGCGTCGGGCCAGTGCTCGGCACAGACCGGTGACCACCAGGGACTTGCCCGCATCAGAGGAGGTGCCGGCGATCAAGATTCCGGGGGCACCAGACATGCAGCCACGGTAGGACACGAGGTGCTGAGACTTCGAGCCTGCGCGGCCATCCGCTGAGCGACCCGCACCGAACACTCGTTGCACGCGAGCGCGGGCGGGTGACCCCTGTCGCTTCGAGCGACCAACGCCGGCGGATGGTCCGCGCGTGTCGAGCCGACAGGAGAACCAGGAATGAACAGAGTGAGTCACAAGACGGGGCGCCGGGGACGCAGAACGGTGGCGGCGGTCGCCGCGATGCTGGTCGCAGGAGGATTGGCGGCCGCGCCGCTGGCGGCGGACGCCACCCGGAGCGGGGAGCTCCGGGCTACCGGGCTGGCGTCGAACGGCACCAAGTTGGTGCGCTTCGACACCGACCGGCCCTCATCGGTCTCCCGGAGCGAGCGGATCGCCGGGTTGAGCGGAGACAGCCGGCTGATCGGCATCGACTTCCGGGTGCAGAACGGCCGGTTGTACGGGGTCGGCAACGCGGGCGGGATCTATCTGATCGGCAGCGGCGCGTCGGCCAGCAAGGTCGGCCAATTGAGCGTCGGCCTGACCGGAACCAACTTCGGGGTCGACTTCAACCCGGCCGCCAACGCGTTGCGGGTGATCTCCGACACCGGGCAGAACCTGCGGCAGCCGTTCGGCACCGGAGATGCGCCGACGGGTGCGACGGCCGCGGACGGAACTCTCACGTACCCGGCCACGCCCACGACCCCGGCCACGACGGCCACCGGCGTGACCGGCGCGGCGTACACCAACAACGACCTCGACCCCGACACCGCGACCACCCTGTTCGACATCGACACCAGGCTGGACCAGGTCGTGCTGCAGGTTCCGGCCAACGCCGGCACGCTCTCACCGACCGGCAAGCTCGGGGATCGATGCGGGCGCCAATGCCGGATTCGACATCTACTCCACGATCCGCGATGGGCGGACCGTGGCCGTACAGGGCTTCGCCACGTTGGCGACCAACAACCGCTACCGGTTGTACTCGGTCAATCTGCTCACCGGCGAGGTGTCCAGTCGCGGGTCGTTCCCGTACGCGGTGACCGACATCGCGATCGGCCTCAACCAGCGCTGACCGCTTGCTTCTGAGTCTCGGACCGGCGTTGGACGATGGCGATACCGACCAGTACCAAGGCGCCACCCAATGCCTGTCCGAGGCTCGGACGCTGAGCCAGCAGGATCGCGGCGAAGATGACCGCGAACAGCACCTCCGACAAGGCCACGAACGAGGCCGGCGAACTGCCGAGGCGACGCACCGCGGTGATGCCGGACAGGTAGGCGAAGACCGCGCTGACGCCCACGATCAGCAGGATGGGGACCCACCACGCCAATTCGGTGCCGGCCAGTAGCACCGGCTCGGTGGCGGCGGACAGCGGCACCAGGCCGACGGTGCCTGCGGCCAACAACACGGCCGCGCCGACCCCGGTGCCGACCGTGGTCATCAGCAGCGGTGATGTGGTCACGCTCGGATCGCCTTCGTCGGACAAGATGAAGTACACGCAGAGGCAGATCGCGGCGCCGAGCCCCCAGAGCACCCCGATCGGATGCAGCTTGAGCCCGGTGAGCAGATCGAGGACGAACACCATTCCGGCCATGGCCACGCCGGCGCCGATCAAGACGGGCGCCGTCGGTGGCGTCTTGGTCCGCCACCAGTGCCAGCCGATCAGCAGCACCGGGGCGAGATACTCCAGCAACAGCGCGACCCCGACCGACAGATACTGCACGGCGTTGAAGTAGCAGAGCTGGGCCAGAGCGACCGCGACCACGCCGTAGACGACGAGGCGTCGGGTCTGGCGGGCCGTCGGCAGGCCCTCACGCAGCAGCACGACGAGACAGGGGATCGCCAACACCAGGAACGCGCCGCCGACCCGCACCGCCACCACCGCGGCTGGCGACCAGCCGCTCTCCAGCAGGGATTTGGCCAACGGTCCGGCGAGTCCGAAGCCGGCCGCGGAGGCCACCGCCAGAAGGATGCCTGCCCTGGCCGTGGTTGCCTGGCGGGTGGTCATCCCGTCCGCACGAGTCGTCACGGTCATGGTCTCCCCTCCTGTCATGGGCTAAGATGTGCTTTACCCATGACACTACGGGTTCCTTAGTCAGGAGTCAATATGCTTTTCACTCATGACACAGAGGTTTCCCTGGCGGAGACGGCGGCGCTGGTGAACACGTTGAGCGACGACGGCGACGAGCTGGTCACGGCCGAGGACTTCGACGACTTTCTGGTCCGGACCCCGTACTCCGGAAAGATCTTGCGAACCCCCGACGAGCTCGAATCCGTACGGTCGCTGCGGCATCGGCTGCGCCAACTCTGGACGGCGAAGGACAGGGACGAGGCGGCCGCCCTGGTCAATGCGATTCTGGACGACGCGGACGCGCATCCCTATCTGGCCAAGCACGACCAGTGGGACTGGCATCTGCACGTGACCCGGCCGAACGCTCCTCTGGTCGACCGGATCGCCGCCGAGGCGGCGATGGCCTTTCTCGACCTGATCCGGGCCGACGCCTTGGACCGACTCCGGATCTGCGCGGCGGACGACTGCCAGGACGTCCTGGTCGATCTGTCGCGGAACCACTCCAAGCGCTATTGCGACACCGGAAACTGTGGGAACCGGACCAACGTGGCGGCCTATCGAGCTCGCAAGCGGGCCGGCGGGTGACCCATCGACAGGCTCAGGGCACGTGAAGGCCTCCGAGCGGTCGCAGGTGCCGCCGTTTGCGGTGATGAGCGTGCTGCAGCGGGTGGCGGAGTTGCGGGCGCGCGGGCGGGACGTCATCTCGCTGTGTGCCGGGGAGCCCTCGCAGGGAGCGCCCTCGGATGTGCGGCGCCGGGCGGAGGAGGTGCTCGCGGATCGCAGGCACCTGGGTTACAGCGAGACCTTCGGCATCCGGCCGCTCCGGATGGAGTTGGCCCGGCACTATCGGCGCTGGTACGGCCTCGAGATCCAGCCCGACCAGATCGCCCTGACCACCGGCTCCTCCGGCGCGTTCGTGCTGGCCTTCCTGGCCGCCTTCGGCCCCGGTGATCGGGTCGCGCTGACCCGGCCGGGCTATCCGGCGTACCGCAACATCCTCAGCACGCTCGGCTGCGAGGTCGTCGAACTCGACTGCGGCGAGGAGGTCCGGTTCCAGCCGACCGCTGCGTTGCTGGCCGCCGCACACGAGCAGGCGCCGCTGGCCGGTCTGGTCGTCGCCTCGCCGGCCAATCCGACCGGGACCATGCTGGCGCCCGATCAGCTCGCCGGACTCGTGACCTGGTGCCGCGAGCACGACGTCCGGCTGATCAGCGACGAGATCTACCACGGGGTGACGTTCACGGGCTCGGTCGGGACCTGCGCCTGGCAGTTCGATCCGCGCAGCATCGTCATCTCGTCGTTCTCGAAGTTCTGGGGAATGACGGGCTGGCGGCTCGGCTGGTGCCTGCTGCCGTCCGAGCTGGTCGCCGCCGTCGACGCGCTGGCCGGGAACTTCGCCCTGTGTCCGCCGGTTCCGGCTCAGCACGCGGCATTGGGCGCCTTCACCGATCAGTCGTACGCCGAGGCGGAGGCGGCCGTCCGCGAATTCGCCGATGCCCGGGTCGTGCTGCTGGCCGCGATCGACCGGCTCGGGTGGAGCAAGGTGGCTCCGGCTGACGGGGCCTTCTACGTCTACGCCGACATCGGCCACGTGCTCGGCCCGTACGTCGATAGCGAGGCCTGGTGTGCGGCGCTGCTCGACTCCGAGGGGGTGGCGCTCACCCCGGGCACCGACTTCGACCGGGTGCACGGGCGGACGGCGGTCCGGTTGTCACTCGCCGCCGGGCCCGAGGCGGTGGCCGCCGCCGTGGTCCGGATCCTCCGGTTCCAAGATCACCAGGCGTAGGCGACGAGGTCGGCCAGCAGGCTGTCGGGGTCGACGTCGAGACCGCGGGCATGGAACCAGGTCGCGACGTTGCGACAGTCCCGGGCCAGGAAGTCCATCCCCTGCGGGTTGCTGACGATGTCGACGGCCTGCGGGAGATCGATGATCACGATCCGCTCCCCGGTGGCCAGCAGGTTGAACGGCGAGAGGTCGCCGTGCGCCAGGCCCATCCCGGCGAGCACCCGCATGGCGTCGGTGAGCTGGTCCCAGTACGCCCGCAGCAGCAGCCGATCGGGGCGGCATTGCACCAGCCGGGGCGCAGGCGCCCCGTCGACGTCGGTGATCAACTCCATCAGGATCTCGGTGTCGAACAACTGCACGGGGTACGGGACGGGGACGCCGGCCGACCAGAGCTGACTCAGGAAGGCGAACTCGGCCCCAGCCCACGTGCCGGCCTCGACCTGCCGGCCCCAGGCGGTGCCCTTCGCGACGGCGCGCCGGTCCCGGCTCTTGCGGATCCGGCGCCCCTCCCGGTAGCCGGCGTCGCGGTGGAACAGCCGGTGCTCCACCGAGCGGTAGCGCTTGGCGGCCATCACGACCGACTCGTTGGCGGTGGCCCGTTCGAGGAGGAAGACGCCGGCTTCCTTTCCGGTCTTGAGGATGCCGAGCTCGGTGTCGATGGCACCGTCGGCGGTGACGACCCAGTCGGGCCGGGGTTTCGGCCCGCGGGCAGCGATGTCGAACTCGCCCCAGGTGGACCAACGCTGGCCCTCGGCCAGCTCGTCAGGACTTACGTACGCGAAATCAGGAAGAGACCATTCAGATGAGGACACGGGAGAGACACTTTCTGTGGTTGGAGACGGGGCGCGAAGACACCCCAGACGTTGCTGGACACGACACGCCCCCTCTGCTCTCCCGGGCCTCGGATCGAGACCGACGAATGGCCCTCACGATGGGCGAAAGAGATAGGACATGCAACTTCTTTTCTCCTCGCCGAGGACGGGGCGGTACCTTGAACACCCTGCAAGGCGGCGATCCCGCGGCAGGACCGAACTGGAGACGCCCATCGGCGTGTCCAACCGAGAGGATGCTTGACGAGGTGAGTGACGCGAGCGGGCCCGCCCAACTCGGGGGTGCCGACCTTGAACCAGACCTGGAATTGGTGCAGCTGCTCACGCCGGAGGGCGAGCGCATCGATCATCCCGAATTCGCCTTCGAGGGCGACGACGAGCAGGTTCGCGGCTTCTACCGCGACATGGTGTTGACCAGGCGGATCGACGCCGAGGCGACCGCTCTGCAACGCCAAGGAGAGTTGGGCATCTGGGCTTCCTGCCTCGGGCAGGAGGCTGCTCAGATCGGTTCCGGACGGGCGCTGAACGGCCGCGATTTCGTCTTCCCGACCTACCGCGAGCACGGGGTCGCCTGGTGTCTGGGCGTGGATCCGCTGCGGTTGCTGGGTTTGTTCCGCGGCGTCGACATGGGCGGTTGGGATTCGGCCGCCACCCGGTTCCACCTCTATACGATCGTCATCGGCGCCCAGGCGCTGCACGCGGTCGGGTACGCGATGGGGGTCGAGCGGGACGGTCTGGTCGGAACCGGCGATCCGGACCGGGACACGGCCGTCGTCGGCTACTTCGGCGACGGAGCCATCAGTCAGGGTGACGTCAACGAGGCCTTCGTCTTCGCCACCTCCTACAACGCACCGATCGTCTTCTTCCTGCAGAACAACCAGTGGGCGATCTCTGAGCCGATCGAGCGCCAGTCGCGGATCCCGCTCTACCGCCGGGCGGCCGGCTTCGGGTTCCCGGGCGTACGGGTGGACGGCAACGACGTGCTGGCGGTGCACGCCGTCACCCACGCGGCGTTGGAGCGGGCCCGCTCCGGCAACGGGCCGACCCTGATCGAGGCGTACACGTATCGGATGGGCGCGCACACCACGTCGGACGATCCGACCAAGTACCGGCTGGCCGACGAGCTCGAGCACTGGCGGCTGAAGGATCCGATCGAACGGGTCCGGGCCTACCTCTCCCGGCACGGTGACGCGGGCGACGACTTCTTCGCGACTGTCGAGGCGGAGGCCACCGAACTGGCGGCCACCCTGCGCCGCGGGTGCCTCACCCTGCCGGAGCCGTCGATGGTCGAACTGTTCGACGCCGTCTACGCCGAGCAGACCCCGTATCTGGCCGAACAACAGGCCGCCTACGCCGAATACCTCTCCTCCTTCGAGGCGGTGACGGCGTGAAGGTGACCATGGCCAAGGCCCTCAACGCCGGACTGCGCCGGGCCCTGGAGGCCGACCCGAAAGTGGTGCTGGCGGGTGAGGACATCGGCAAGCTGGGCGGCGTGTTCCGGGTCACCGAAGGACTGCAGAAGGACTTCGGGCACCACCGGGTGATCGATTCGCCGCTGGCCGAGTCGGGCATCGTCGGGACCGCGGTCGGCATGGCGCTGCGCGGCTATCGGCCAGTGTGTGAGATCCAGTTCGACGGATTCGTGTTTCCGGCGTTCGACCAGATCGTCAGCCAGGTCGCCAAGATGCACTTCCGGTCGCACGGGCTGCTCCCGATGCCGATCGTGATCCGGATCCCGTTCGGCGGCGGCATCGGCGCGGTCGAGCACCACAGCGAGTCGCCGGAGGCCTACTTCGCCCACACGGCCGGGCTGAAGGTCGTGGCCTGCTCGAATCCCGTCGACGCGTACTGGATGATCCAGCAGGCCGTGGCCTCTGACGATCCGGTGATCTTCTTCGAACCGAAACGCCGCTACCACGAGAAGGGCGAATTGGACGAGAAGGCGACACCGGCCCCGTTGCACACCGCCACGGTGGTCCGCGAAGGATCCCAGGTCACCGTGCTGTGTTACGGGCCCACGGTCAAGACCTGTCTCGACGCGGCCGCCGCGGGTGCCGAGGAGGGGCGCGACCTCGAGGTGATCGATCTGCGCAGCCTGTCCCCGCTCGACCTGGCCACCGTGGTGGAGTCGGTGCGCAAGACGGGCCGGGTGATCACCGTGCACGAGGCGGTGGTGAACCTGGGCCTGGGCGCCGAACTCGCCGCCCGGATCAGCGAGCACTGCTTCTATTCCTTGGAGGCCCCCGTGTTGCGGGTCGGCGGTTTCGACACGCCGTACCCGCCGAGCCGGGTGGAGGACGAGTATCTTCCTGATCTTGACCGGATCCTGGACGCCGTGGACCGGTCGCTCGCCTACTGATGGACGTCGATTGATCACGCGCAACTGAGATTGGAGTCGCTTGTGGCGGTGCAGGAGTTCCGGCTGCCCGATCCGGGTGAGGGCCTGGTCGAGGCGGAGATCGTGACCTGGCGGGTGGCCGTCGGCGATCGGGTCGAGGTCAACGACATCCTGGTGGAGGTGGAGACCAGCAAGTCGCTGGTCGAACTGCCGAGCCCGTACGCCGGCACGGTCACCGAGCTGCTGGTCTCCGAGGGCGAGCTGGTCGACGTCGGGCGGCCGATCATCGCCGTCGACGACGGGGCGGGCGCCGATGTCGCCCCCGAGAGGAACCGGGAAGACCTCGTCCCGCCGACGGAGGCGACCGCCGTGGACAGCACCGTCGAGGCGGCCGAGATCGACGAGGAGCAGGGCGCGCCGGGCGGACGGGTCGCGGTGCTGGTCGGCTACGGTCCCCGCACCACCGAAGCCAAGCGGCGGCCGCGCAAGACCACCGCCGAGAACCGGGCGCCGGAGACCCGGGAGCAGGCCGCCCGCACCTTCTCCACGTCCGACCCGGTGTCCCGGCGGGCCGACGTCCGGACGCCGCTGCCGCCCGACCAGGCGAGCGCGGTCGGGGCCCCACTGCCGGGCCCCGGCACCGCCGGGTCCGAGCCGTTGCCGGTGCGGACCTCCACCCTGGCCAAACCGCCGGTTCGCAAGCTGGCCAAGGATCTGGGCGTCGATCTGAAGTTGATCACCGGCAGCGGAACCGGTGGAGTGATCACCCGCGAGGATGTCACAGCTGCTTCGCAGCAGAAGAGCTCGGAGGGCGCAAGCGCCCACGATCTATCTGTTCCGTCGAACCAGGCTCCTCCTTCGTCGGAGCGGTTCGACGGTTCGCCGGAGCCGTTCGAGCAGCGGATCCCGATCAGGGGTGTCCGGAAGGCGACCGCGCAGGCCATGGTCCAGTCGGCCTTCACCGCGCCGCACGTGACCGAATGGCTGACCTGCGACGTGTCGGCCACGATGGATTTGGTCGAGCGGCTGAAGACCCGCCCGGAGTTCGCCGACGTTCGGGTGTCACCGCTGGTGATCGTGGCCAAGGCGGTGTGTCTGGCCCTGGGGCGGACCCGGGAGATGAACTCCAGCTGGGACGAGGCGGCTGGGGAGATCGTGCTGAAGTCCGCGGTCAATCTGGGGGTCGCCGCGGCCACCCCCCGCGGCCTGCTGGTGCCCAACATCAAGAACGCCGCGGCGCTCGGCCTGGTGGACCTGGCTCGGGCCCTCCAGGAACTCGTGGCGACCGCCCGGGCCGGTACGACCCAGCCCGCCGACACCGCTCAGGGAACATTCACCATCACCAACGTGGGTGTCTTCGGGGTCGACGCCGGTACGCCCATCCTGAACCCTGGTGAGGCGGGGATCCTCTGCATCGGCCAGATCGCCCGCCGGCCCTGGGTCGTGGGTTCTGGCGCGGACGAGCGGATCGAGCCGCGCTGGGTGACCACCTTGGCCGTGTCGTTCGATCACCGGCTCGCCGACGGCGAACAGGGCTCGCGGTTCCTGGCCGATGTGGCCGGCGTTCTGTCCGATCCGGGCCTGGCCCTGCTTTTCTGAGCTCATGAGCGAGCGACTGGAAGAGGCACGCGAGGCGATCCGCCGGCGCGACTACTACTCGGCGTTCCCGGAGTCGCCGAGTCCACGGATATACGGGGAGTCGGCCGCCGCCGAGGGTCTGGCCGCCTTCGACGCGCACCGCGGAGCGGCCTTCGCCGTCAGTACGCCGGGAGCCGAGGACGAGATCGCCGGTGACCGGTCCCCGTACGGGCTGAGTATGGACATCCGCTACCCGCGGGTGACCAAGACCGGTCTGACGGCCCTCTTCGACGCGGCCCACGCGGCGACCCCGGCGTGGCGGGACGCCGGCCCGGAGCGGCGGGTCGCGGTCTGTCTGGACATCTTGGACGCCCTGCACCACCGGGTGTTCGAACTGGCCAACGCGGTTCAGCACACGAGCGGGCAACCGTTCGTGATGGCCTTCCAGGCCGGTGGCACGCACGCCCTCGACCGGGCTCTCGAGGCGATCGCGTACGCCGCGGAGGCGATGGACTTCCATCCCCCGCGGGCCGGCTGGACCAAGCCCGGCCGCGGCGGCGACGTGGTGCTCGACAAGACCTTCACGGTGGTCCCGCGAGGCGTCGGGCTGGTCATCGGCTGTCGCACATTCCCGACCTGGAACTCCTATCCCGGTCTGTTCGCCGACCTGGTCACCGGGAACCCGGTGATCGTCAAGCCGCATCCCGAGGCGGTCCTGCCGCTGGCGATCACGGTGCAGGCCGCCCAGCAGGTGTTGACCGGGGAGGGCTTCGACCCGCATCTGATCATGCTCGCGGCCGAGGACGACGGTGATCGACTGGCGCGGGAGCTGGCCGTCGATCCGCGGGTGCGACTGATCGACTACACCGGCGGATCGGCGTTCGGGGAGTGGCTGGAAGGCCACGCCACCCAGGCGCAGGTGTTCGCCGAGAAGGCCGGGGTCAACGCCACGGTGCTGCACAGCACCGACGACTTCGTCGGCCTGTGCGACAACCTCGCCTTCACGTTGGCGCTGTACTCCGGTCAGATGTGCACCACGACCCAGAACTTCTTCCTCCCGGTGGCAGGCCTGCAGACCGAGCAGGGACCGAAGTCGGTCGCCGATGTCGCCGCCTCCATCGGCGGGGCGATCGAGCGGCTGCTGGGCGAGGACGGCCGGGCGGTCGAGGTGCTGGGCGCCATCGCGGCCCCCGAGATCACGGATCGGGCGGACCGGGCCGGCAAGCTCGGCGACGTCGTCGTGCCGAGCCGGACGATCATCCACCCGCGGTTCCCCGAGGCGATGATCATGACCCCGACCATGATCGAAGTCGGCGAAGACTCCAGTGCCTACGCCGAGGAGTGCTTCGGGCCGGTGTCGTTCCTGATCACGGCAGCGTCGGTCGAGGAGGCCCTGACCACTTTCGGCCGCACGATGGCCGAAGGCGGCGCCATGACCGCCGGCGTGTACAGCACCGACCCCGACGTGATCAACACGGCCCGACGCCTGGCCCTGCAGGCCGGGGTGTCACTGAGTGAGAACCTGACCGGGCCGATCTATGTCAATCAGTCAGCGGCGTTCTCCGACTTCCACGGCACCGGGGCGAACCCGGCCGCCAACGCCGCCCTGGTCGATCTCGCCTTCGTCGCCAATCGGTTCCACGTCGTGCAGAGCCGCCGCCTCGCCTAGCCCGTTCGGCGTCAGGTCACCGTCAAGTCACCGCCGACCAGCTGCGCCTCGTCGACGGTACGGCCGCTGTCCACCAACTCCTGCAGGGCGTCGCCGTCGTCCCACATGTTCACGTTCATGGCGGCGGCCACCGTATCGTCGCGGAGCCAGAAGGCGATGAACTCGCGCGCGGACAGATCGCCCCGGATCACCAGCCGGTCCTGGGTGGGATCGGCCAGGCCCCGGTACTCACAACCCAGGTCGTACTGGTCGGAGAAGAAGAACGGGCGCTTGACGTACGGCTCGCTCGCCCCGAGCAGATTGCCGGCGACATGCTCGCCCTGATCCTTCGCGTTGGCCCAGTGCTCGACCCGGACCCGCTCCCGATAGGCCGGATGGTCATGGGCTGCGATGTCCCCGATCGCGTAGACGTCGGGATCCGAGGTCCGCAACCCGGCATCGACGGCGACGCCGCCGGCCGCGAGCGTCAGTCCGGCGGCTTCGGCGAGTTCGAGGTTGGGTTGAGCCCCCACGCCGACGATCACCGTGTCCGCCGGGACCTCGGAATCGTCGTCGAGCCGAACGTGAGTGATCATTCCCTCGCCGCGGAAGCCGCGCACGCCGATCCCCAGCCGCACGTCGACGCCGTGCTCCCGGTGCAGTCCGGCGAAGGCCCGGCCCACCTGCTCGCCGACCACCCGAACCAGCGGCTGGGCGGCCGGCTCCACCATCGTGACGGCAGACCCGTGGTGGCGGGCGGCGGCGGCCACCTCGCAGCCGATCCACCCGGCGCCGACGATCGACGACGTCGGCCCCGTCGGTGAGTCGGGAGCGCAGCGCGAGGGCGTCGTCGAGGGTGCGCAGGGTGAACACGCCGTCGAGATCGGCGCCGGGGATGTCGAGGCGACGTGGGCGCGAGCCAGTCGCGAGCACCAACCGGTCGTAGCCAACCTCGCGGTCGTCGAGCAGCACCACATGGTCGGATCGTCGAATCTCCCGGGCCGATGTCCCCGCAAGCCACGTGATGTTGTGGCCGGCGTAGAAATCCCCGGGCCGGACCCAGTCGGGTTCGTCGGTGTCGCCCAGCATCAACGCCTTGGACAACGGTGGGCGCTCGTACGGCGGTTGTCGTTCCGTCCCGATCAGCACCAGATCGCCGGAGTAGCCCTGTTCGCGCAGGGTGGCGGCGGCCGCTCCTCCGGCCAGGGAGGCGCCGATGACCACAATGCGCTCGACCGTGTTCGACATGCCGCCAGCATGGCCCGCCGCGACCGTTTCGGGGAAGGGTTGCAGGCTCGCCCGGAGCGGCGGTCCCGGTAGTTGATCGGTGAATTTTTGCGGAGCGGCACGGCTTCGTTATGATTTCGTGACCGAACCGCCGGCGAAGTCCGAGCAGGTGTTTGTTCCGAAAATCGACAAATCCGTGGGAACCGCGGATCGAGGAGCCAGTGTGCGCAAGATCATCCCTGTCGTGGCGGTGGGTGTGGCCGCGTTGAGCGTGGCCGGCGCCACGTTCGCGTACGCCGTGCTCGACAAGGACGTCTCGCTGTCGGTGGATGGAGCGACCACCGAGGTCAACACCATGGCCGGCACGGTCGGCCAGGTGCTGCAGAGCAAGGGCATCGAGGTCGGCGAACACGACGTGGTCGCCCCGGCTCCGAGCACCACAATCGTCGACGGCACGCGGATCGCGGTCCAGTACGGCCGCCAGATCACCGTCACCGTCGACGGTCGGCCGCGGACCTACTGGACCACGGCGACGAACGTTAACCAGGCGCTGGCGGCGTTGAACCTCGATCTTCCCGGAGCACAACTCTCGACCAGCCGGAGTACCTCCATCGGACGGCAGGGGCTGGCCGTCGCCCTTGCCACGCAGAAGACCGTCACCGTCAACGACGCCGGCGCCAAGCGGCGCCTACGCACCACGGCCCGGACGGTCGGCGCGGCCCTCGCGAGTGCCAAGATCACCGTCGACGCCGACGACAAGCTGAGCACCAGCCCGAACACGCCGTTGACCGACGGCGCCACCCTCAGCATCACCCGGGTTGACGTGAAGAAGGTGACCACCAAGAAGAAGGTGGGCTACTCGACCAGGTACAAGAACACCGACAACCTGGACGAGGGCGACACCAAGACCAGGACTGACGGCAAGGCGGGCGTCCGCACCCTCGTCCACACCGAGGTCCGCCACAACGGCAAGCTGGCGAGCCGCAAGCAAGTCAGTGCCAAGGTCACCACCACCCCTCGTACCAAAGTCGTTCTGCGCGGGACCCGCGAACCGGAGCCCGAGCCCCGGAACGAGCCGGCCAAGAACAACGACGAGAACAACGACGACAACAACAACGACACCAGCAACGGCAACGACAACAGCAGCAACGACACCGGCGGGAGCAGCTCGGGCGGCACCGGAGGTGACCGGTCGACCGCGTTCATCACGGGTTACACCTGGTGGGACAACAGCCCGCCCGGGTCGGCGCAGATCGCCCGGCCGGTCCTGCATCAGCGCGCGGGCGGCAAAGGCACCTACAGCGATCCGATCACGGTCGCGGTCGCCTCCGGGCGGTTCTCGTTCGGGACGCGCTTCTACCTTCCCAAGCTGAACAAGTACTTCATCGTGGAGGACATCTGCGGGGCCTGCGGCCGATCTCGCTCAGGCGCGGCCTACACCCTCGACATCTGGCTCGACGGACGCAACCTGAGCAGTGGGGGAGCCACCCGATGCTCCTACGGCGTGACCGGCAATACGCCGTCGATCAAGAACCCGAACCGCGGCCTGCCGGTGGATGCCGGATCGGTCTGCTGAACGACCATTCAGAAGGCTTCTTCAGGCAGATCCATGATCGCTAGATCGGTTCCCTCGGCGATCTCCTTCTCGGCGGCGATCTTGGGCAGGACGGTCCGGGCGAACCAGCGAGCGGACGCCACCTTTCCCTCGTAGAAGTGCTGCTCGGCGGGACTGAGCTGGTCGTTCAGCCGGTTCAATGCCACCTCGGCGCCGCGCAACAACAACCAGGCGCAGGCCACGTCCCCCATGGCCATCAACAGTCGGGTGGTGTTCAGCCCGACGGCGTAGATCTGGCGAGGGTCCTCCGTGGCTGAGCCGCCGAACGGGAGGCGGTCCACCAGGTGCTCGACGATGCCTCCGACGTCCTCCAGCCCGCGCCGCAGCAGAGCTCGTTCCTCCTTCAGTTGGCCGTTGCCCGCCTCGGAGACGATGAACGCGGTGATCTGCGCCGACAGGTCACCTAACGCCCGACCTTGATCGCGGACGATCTTGCGGAAGAAGAGATCCTGGCCCTGGATGGCGGTGGTGCCTTCGTAAAGGGTGTCGATCTTGGCGTCCCGGACGTACTGCTCGATGGGGTACTCGGTCAGGAAGCCTGATCCGCCGAAGGTCTGCAGTGACTCGGTGCCCAGCAACACCCAGGACCGCTCCGAGCCGTAACCCTTGACGATCGGCAACAGCAGATCGTTCAGCCTCTCGGCAGCCTCGTCGCGACCGCCGTCGTGCCGGGCCGACCAGACCCGGTCCTGAATGCTGGCCGCAAAGAGCACCAGCGCACGCAGGCCCTCGGCCGACGACTTCTGGGTCATCAGCGACCGCCGAACGTCGGGATGATGGGTGATCGTTACCCGAGGAGCGGTCTTCACGCCGGCTTGGGTGAGGTCAGGACCTTGGACGCGGGTTTTCGCGTATTCGAGCGCGTTCAGGTAGCCGGTCGACAAGGTCGCGATCGCCTTGGTGCCCACCATCATCCGGGCGTGCTCGATCACCTGGAACATCTGGGCGATGCCGTCGTGGACCTCGCCGAGCAGCCAGCCCTTCGCCGGAGCGCCGCCCGGCCTCGAGGTGTCGCCGAAGGTCAGCTCGCAGGTCGTGGAGACCTTGATCCCCATCTTCTGTTCGGCGTTCGTGGCGTAGACCCCGTTGCGGTCACCGGTCAGTTCGCCGGTCTCATGATCGAAATGCCACTTGGGCACGATGAACAGGGAGAGCCCTTTGGTACCCGGGCCGCCGACCCCCTCGACGCCGACCGGCCGCGCCAGCACCAGATGGATGATGTTCTCGGTCAGGTCGTGCTCGCCGGAGGTGATGAACCTCTTGACGCCCTCCAGGTGCCAGGAGCCGTCCGGCTGCGGCACCGCTCGGGTCCGGCCGGCACCGACGTCGGAGCCGGCGTCCGACTCGGTCAGCGCCATGGTCGCGCCCCAGAGCCGATCGACCATGATCTTGGCGAACCGCTGGTCCCGCTCGATCCCGCTCAGCCACAAGACGGTGGCGAACTTCGGCCCCGCGGCGTACATGTAGGCGGCCGGGTTCGCGCCGGTGATCAACTCGTTGACGGCCCACTGGATCGACGGCGGTGTGGGCGAACCGCCGAGCTCGGCAGGCAGTTCGAGCGCGTAGACCCCGGAGTCCATCAACTCCCGGAAGGACTTCTTGAACGCCTCCGGCAGCTGCACCGTGCCGGTCTCGGGTTCGAAGACCGGCGGGTTCCGGTCGCCGTCGACGAAGCTGTTCGCCAACCTGGTCCGGGCCAGCAGATCCACCTCGTGCAACAGGGCGATCGCGGTCTCGTGGTCCAGGTCCTCATACGGCCCCTGGCCGAGGATCTCGTCCCGGCCCAGCACCTCGAACAGGTTGAAGATGATGTCGCGCAGATTGGATTTGTAGTGGCTCATCCCGGCCCTCGCCCTCGCAGCATAAGTTACCCGTCGGTAACTTAGACGATATCACCCGCGAGTAACCGAAACGCGAGAGCTCGGCTGGTTGAAGCGCACGAACGTGATCATCAAGGGTCTTGTGGACGACGAGGAGCCGGGACGATAATCCCGCCGAGGGCTCTACCTTCCCCAGCGCCGCAAGGAGTGATCGCATGACCCGACTCGATACCAACTTCTTCGACTTCGGGATCCTGATCATCTACTTCGGCCTGGTGGTGGCCATCGGGGTGCTGGCCCGCCGCGCCATCGCCACCAGCGAGGATTTCCTGCTCTCGGGACGATCGCTCCCGGCGTGGGTGACCGGACTGGCCTTCATTTCGGCCAACCTGGGCGCGATCGAGATCTTGGGTATGGCGGCCAACGGCGCCCAGTACGGCGTCTCGACCGTCCATTTCTATTGGATCGGTGCCGTTCCCGCCATGGTCTTCCTCGGCCTGGTGATGATGCCGTTCTACTACGGCTCGCGGGTGCGGAGCGTTCCGGAATACCTGCGGCGTCGGTTCAATCGCCCGACCCACCTGTTCAACGCCCTCACCTTCGCCCTCGCTGCGGTGTTGACGGCCGGAGTCAACCTCTACGCGCTGGCGTTGGTCATCGAAGCCTTGCTCGGCTGGCCTCAGTGGGTGTCGATCGTCGTCTCGGCCGGCTTCGTGTTGGCCTACATCACGCTCGGCGGACTGTCCGGCGCCATCTACAACGAGGTGCTCCAGTTCTTCGTGATCATCGCCGGTCTTGTTCCGATCGTGGTCATCGGGCTCACCGAACTCGGCGGCTGGAATGGCCTGAAGTCAACGATCATTGCGAACGGCCGACTCAGCGAGGCGGACTTCTCCACCTGGGCCGGCACTCAGGTCGGCAGCTGGACCAACCCGCTCGGTGACTGGATAGGCATCGTCATGGGTCTGGGCTTCGTGCTGTCCTTCGGCTACTGGACCACCAATTTCGCCGAGGTCCAGCGGGCCCTGGCCGCCAAGAATCTCTCGGCCGCCGAACGCACCCCATTGATCGGCGCCTTCCCGAAGATCTTCATCCCCTTCCTGACCATCATCCCGGGACTGATCGCCATCGCGGTCATCCCGGGCATCGGCGAAGAGGGCAACGAGGCCACCTACAACGACGCCATCCCGCTGCTGATGAACCAGTTCCTGCCCAACGGTGCTCTGGGAGTGGCGCTGGCCGGTCTGCTCGCGGCCTTCATGGCCGGCATGGCCGCAAACGTCAGTTCCTTCAACACGGTCTTCACCTACGACATCTGGCAGACCTACATCCGGAAGGACCGACCCGACCACTACTACCTCAACGTCGGCCGGATCGTCACCGTCTCCGGCGTGATCATCGGCATCTTCACCGCGTTCATCGCCGCCGGCTACAGCAACATCATGAACTACATCCAGGCGTTGTTCTCCTACTTCAACGCCCCGGTGTTCGCGACGTTCATCATCGCCATGTTCTGGAAGCGCACCACTCCGTGGGCCGGATTCTGGGGCCTGGTCGCCGGCACCGTCGGTGCGTTCGTGTTCGGCAACTTCATCGGTCCCAACCTGGCTTACTTCCACGCCGGGCAGACCATGGAGGGCGAGCTCAACCTCCAGATGGTGAACTTCTACGGCGCCATCACCGCGTTCGTAGCCGACGCCATCGTCACCGTCGTCGTCACCCTCTTCACCACGTCCAAGCCGGTGCACGAGCTGGCCGGCCTGGTCTGGGGTGTGCCTGATCCCGACGCCGGAGATCCGCACGAGGGTTACGTACGCCGTTGGTGGGAGTCGCCGAAGCTGCTCGGCTTCACCGCCTTGGGCATCACGGCCGTTCTGTCGATCATCGTCGAAGTTTTCTAGGAGATCATCATGGCTGACCACCACGAACCCACGTCGGATGAGATGGCTCCCAAGGACGCCCCCGCGTCCGCCGCATCCAAGCTCTTCGACATCCGCTTCATGATCGGCGGCCTGTTCACCTTGTACGGCGTGATGCTGTTCATCTACAGCTTCTTCATGAGTCCGGCGGAGATCGACAAGGCGGCCGGCATCAACATCAACCTCTGGATGGGCATCGGCATGTTGATCCTGGGGCTGCTCTTCCTGCTCTGGGTGCGGCTCGATCCGCTGAAGCACCCCGATCCCAGTGAGATCGACACCACCCGGCCCGTTCATTAGAAGCTGCTCGCGCAGCTCGGACACTCTCCGACTGACGTCTTCCTCCTCGATCGCCGACGGAAAAGCGTGTCGGCTCCTCGTCGTGCAGACGCCAGCCAGCGTCCGAGCTACCCGACGCTCGCAGCTAGTGGTGACGGGTCGTGCAGAAGCCGGCCGCGCCTGAGACACCGACACTCGCAGCTTGAGGTCACCGGGCGCAGAATGGGTGGGTGGCGAGGAAGCAAGGCGCAGACGATGACGGCGTACGGATCAGGTCGCCCAAGGACCATGCGGCGGGGCCGACCGCGGTAGCCGTCAGCCTCAAGCGGTCGGTGGAGCGGATGGGGCCGCGGCGGACGGCGACGACGCTGTTGAAGCTGAATCAGGCCGAGGGTTTCGACTGCATGAGTTGCGCCTGGCCGGATCCCGAGGTGGGTCACCGGCACACGGCCGAATTCTGCGAGAACGGCGCGAAGGCGGTGGCCGAGGAAGCGACCACCGTGCGGGCCACGCCGGACTTCTTCGCCCGGCACAGCATCGCCGAACTGGACGCGCAGACCGAGCACTGGCTGGGGCAACAGGGCCGAATCACTCACCCGATGATCAAGCGGCCCGGAGCCACCCACTACGAGGAGATCAGCTGGGACGACGCCTTCGAGGTGATCGCCTCCGAGCTGCGTGCCCTGGACGATCCGAACCAGGCAATCTTTTACACGTCGGGCCGGACCTCCAACGAGGCTGCGTTCGTCTACCAGCTGTTCGTGCGGGCCTACGGCACGAACAACCTGCCGGACTGCTCCAACATGTGCCACGAGTCCACCAGCATCGCGCTCGCCGAGTCGATCGGGATCGGCAAGGCCAGCGTCATCCTCGAGGACGTGCACGCGGCTCAACTGCTGGTGCTGGCCGGGCAGAATCCCGGCACCAACCATCCCCGGATGCTGTCGGCGCTGGAGGAGGCCAAGCGGCGCGGGGCCAAGATCCTGGCCATCAATCCGCTGCGCGAAGCGGGCCTGACGGGGTTCAAGAACCCGCAGAAGGCGCGCGGCTGGATCGGGCCCGGCACGGATCTGGCCGATCTCCACCTGCCCATCCGGGTCAACGGGGATCTGGCCCTGTTCCAGGCCTTCGGCTCCTTGTTGGTGGAATGGAACGCTCTCGACCACGACTTCCTCGAGGCGCTACACCATCGGGTTTCCCGCCTGGCGGGACCACGTCCAGCGGCTCGACTGGGATCAGGTGCTCGAGGCCACCGGACTGAGCAGGGCCCAGATCGTCGAAGCGGCGGCCATGCTCCGCGACTCCGACGCCACCGTCTTCTGTTGGGCGATGGGACTGACCCAGCACCACAACGCGGTCGCCACCATCAAGGAGATCGCGAACGTGGCCTTCGCGCAGGGCAACATCGGCAAGCCCGGAGCCGGACTGCTCCCCGTCCGGGGGCACTCCAACGTCCAGGGCGACCGGACCATGGGCATCTGGGAGCGGGTGCCCGACTATTTCCTGGATGCGTTGCAGGCCGAGTTCGGGTTCGACCCGCCCCGAAAACACGGGTACGACACCGTCGACTCGATCAGGGCCATGCGGGACGGCCAAGCCCACGTGTTCTTCGGTCTCGGCGGCAACTTCGTCCAGGCCGCCCCCGACACCGACGTGACCACCGCCGCACTGCGCCGCACCCGGCTGACCGTGCACGTCTCCACCAAGATCAACCGGTCCCACCTCGTTTGCGGCGAGACCGCGCTGATCCTGCCGACCCTGGGGCGTACCGAGAAGGACCTGCAGGCCAGCGGCGAGCAGTTCGTCTCGGTGGAGGACTCGACCTGTTCGGTGCACGCTTCCCGAGGGCCGCTGCCCCCGGCCAGTCCCTACCTCCGCTCCGAAGTGGCCATCGTGACCGGCGTGGCCGAGCGCACCCTCGGCGATCGTCACGGGATCGCCTGGTCGGCGTTCCGGGACGACTATCGCCAGATCCGCCGGCACATCGCCAAGGTGGTGCCCCGCTGCGCGGGGTATGAGGTCAACGTGTCCCGGCCGGGCGGCTTCGTGCTGCCGCATCTCCCCCGGGACAGCCGCATCTTCCCCACCCGGTCGGGACGGGCCGAGTTCGCCGTCTCCCCGGTCGAGGTGCTTCAGCTGCAGCCCGGCCAGTTGATCTTGCAGACCCTGCGCAGTCATGATCAGTTCAACACCACCATCTACGGGCTGGACGACCGCTACCGCGGGGTCAAGGGTGGCCGGCAGGTCGTCTTCGTGCATCCCGACGATCTGGCCGCATTCGGGCTGCGCGACGGCGATCGGGTGGATCTGGTCGCCCACTGGGCCGAGGATGATCACGAACGACGCGCCGCCGGTTTCCGGGTGGTCAGCCTACGACACCCCTCGGGGCTGCGCCGCGGCGTACTACCCGGAGACGAATGTGCTGGTACCGCTGGACTCGACGGCCGAGGGCAGCAACACCCCGGCGTCGAAGTCCGTGATCATCTCGCTGGTCGCTCCGGGTGGCGCCGCACCGATCGGCCCGGGCGGTGTGATGGACCTGATCGGTGCCGACGGAGCCCACAAGCGCTACCCGAATCCCAGCCAGCTGTCCTGATTCGCGCCCGGAGCCCGTCGAAGGGTCGTTCTTTCGCTACGTTGACGAGATGACTGATGTCGACGCCGCCCAAGCCCTGCTCCTCGATTCCTTCGGCCGGATTCGCGACGGAGTTGCCGAGCTCACCGACGGGCTGGACGAAGCGACCGCGACCTACCGGCCCGACCCGGGGGCCAACACCATCGCCTGGCTGATCTGGCACCTGAGCCGGGTCGAGGACGAGAGCATCGCCGACCTGGCCGGAGCCGAGGCGGTCTGGCCACGCTGGCGCGAGCGATTCGCGCTGCCCCTGGACGACAACGCGACGGGCTACGGCATGACCCCGGAGGAGGTGGGCCAGGTCCGGGTGTCCGGCTGACCTGCTGGCCGGCTACCACGCCGAGGTGCACGAGGCCACCGAGCGTTACCTGACCGGCTTGACCACTGAGGAATTGGGGCGGGTCGTCGACCGCAACTGGGACCCGCCGGTGACCGCCGCCGTCCGGCTGGTGAGTGTGGTCGACGACGAAGCCATGCACATCGGCCAGGCGGGGTACATCAAGGGGATGGCCGAGCGCACCGGCGTGAGCGGATGACGGCCTCGCCGGTGGAGCACCGGTTCTACGGCGAGCTGGCCGGCTGGTGGCCGCTGATCTCCCCGCCGGAGGAGTACGGGGAGGAGGCCGAATTCGCCGCTGGTCTGCTCGATCCCGGCCCTGGTCGCATGGCGGGCGCCGGCGACGCACAGCCGTCGGTGCTCGAACTGGGTTCGGGCGGCGGCCATCTGGCCAGCCACCTCGCCGACCGGTTCAGCCTGACGCTGGTCGACCTGTCGGAGCCCATGCTGGAGGTGTCGCGGCGGCTGAATCCGACCGCCAGCCACCATCAGGGCGACATGCGCTCCGTACGGCTGGGGCGCCAGTTCGATGCCGTCTTCATCCACGACGCCGTGGACTACATGACCAGCGAAGCCGATCTGGCGGCGGCGATCGCGACCGCGTACGAGCATTGTCGTCCGGGTGGCCGGGTGGTGATCGTGCCCGACGAGGTGGCGGAGACCTTCGAGCCGCACACCGATCACGGCGGGACCGACGCCGACGACGGTCGGGCCGTGCGTTTCCTGGAGTGGAGTTGGGATCCCGATCCGGCCGACACCTGGACCCTGACCGAGTACACCTTCGTGCTTCGCTCCGCCGACGGCTCGGTCGAGGTGGCGCACGAGTCGCACCGGTTCGGCCTGTTCAGCCGGGACACCTGGCTCCGGCTGCTGACCGATGCCGGCCTGGAGCCCAGTGCCCACTCCGAGATCACGGCCGCCGGCCACCAACCCCGCCTCTGGTTCGTCGGTCGCCGCCCCAGCTGACGAGCCGCGACGTGACGCGAAAGTGGCAGCGCACTCCGGCGGTAACGACCAGCACGCGCTTTCCCGGCCGTGCGAGCCGCTTTGCGATCAGACAGGTCCGCGCGGTCGCCAGCGCGGATCCCGACCGGCGAGCCCGATGGTGCGATCCAGCAAGGAGGCGTCCTCGGCCACCGGCACGACCGGTCCGTAGATCTCGGCTCGGCCTTCCGGATCGTCTGCGGTCCGGAGCAGGAAGTCGTACGACACCTGCACGGTGTCGTCGTCGGGCCGGTACGCCTGTCCGGTGGACACGGCGAGATCCCAGCCGTGGATCACCAACTCGTTGAAGGCCACCAGGCCCATCACCTCGGCCGGCCAGGTCACGCCGCCGGCGGTGGTCTCACCCGCCCAGGCGTCCGGCAACTGCCATGCTCCGGCCAGGGCGGCGAGTTCGCTCGGGATCTGCTCGCGCCAGTCACCGGGCAGGTGGTCCGCGCTCGGCGGTGGGGGTGCGCCGCCGCCGGCCACATTGGTCTTCGTCGCGGCTCGGGTGAACTCCATCGGAGAGAGCACGGATGTGCTCCAGCAGCGCGGCCACCGTCATGCCAGGACACGGGGTGGGGCCGGTCAATTGATCACCACCCACCTCGGTGACCAGGGCGGTGACCTGCCGGGCCGGCGCGTTCAGATCGAGCATGGAGGCAGGCTAGTCCCACCCAGCGGTGGGGTTTGCCTCTGGTCGCTCAGCCGAGGGGAGGTGCACTAACGTTGCCCAGATCGCCCTCAGACCAAGCACACTCGGGACAGGAGTCAGGTGAGCGACCGCGTCGAGCCCGCCGAAGAAACCACTGGACCGCACGAGCCCAGCGAAATCACGTACGACGAGCAGTTCTATCCCGCCCGACCCAAGCGGCTCCGCCCACGGGCCCGGCTGCGTTGGTTCCCGCGCCGCCCGAAACAACGGTCGGGACGGCCGTCCGGGGACAACGCGGACTACGTGGACTGGTTGACCGAGGAATCGATGCTGGCCGACGCGACCGAGTTCGCCAAGCAGTTCTCGGGACAGGGCAGCATGTGGCAGAACCCGTTCGCCGACCCGGACCCGCGGGCGGCGATCGAGAAGGCGTCCGTCTGGTTCACGGCCTATCCGATCTCCATGATCACCAAGCCCGGCACATCGTTTCTCGGCACCTTGGGAGATCCCGCACTCTGGGAGGCCTTCGCCGAGATCGGCATCGACGGGCTGCACACCGGGCCGGTGAAGAAGGCGGGCGGTATCGACGGCTGGGAGGCGACCCCGAGTGTCGACGGGCACTTCGACCGGATCAGCACCCACATCGACGAGGCGTTCGGCACCGAGGAGGAGTTCCGGGCGATGTGCGAGGTCGCCGCGTCCCACGGCGGCCTGGTGATCGACGACATCGTCCCCGGTCACACCGGCAAGGGCGCCGACTTCCGGCTGGCCGAGATGAAGGTCGGGGACTATCCCGGCATCTACCACATGATCGAGATCCCCGAGCAGGATTGGCACCTGTTGCCGAAAGTCCAACGGGGCAAGGATTCGGTGAATCTGGACTACGAGGCCGAGGATCTGCTGGAGAAGTCCGGCTACATCATCGGGCGGATGCAGCGGGTGATCTTCCACGACCCGGGCATCAAGGACACCAACTGGAGTGCGACCCGGCCCGTGGTGGGTCCTGATGGGGTGGGAAGACGGTGGGTGTACCTGCACTACTTCAAGGAGGGACAGCCCTCGATCAACTGGCTGGATCCGACCTTCGCCGGGATGCGCCTGGTCATCGGCGATGCGCTGCACTCCCTCGGCGACCTGGGCAGCGGTGCCCTCCGGCTCGACGCCAACGGCTTCCTCGGAGTGGAGAAGAGCACCGAGGGTGACGCCGCCTGGTCGGAGGGACATCCGCTGTCGGAGGCGGTCAACCAACTGATCTCCAGCATGGTGCGCAAGGTGGGTGGGTTCACCTTCCAGGAACTGAACCTCACGATCGACGACATCCGCGACGGGTCGGAGCGGGGAGCGGACCTGTCGTACGACTTCGTGAACCGACCCGCCTACCACCACGCCCTGGCCACCGGAGACACCGAGTTCCTCCGGCTGACGCTGAAGCTGTCCCGGGACTCGGGGGTCGAGCCGGTGTCGCTGGTACACGCCCTGCAGAACCACGACGAGATGACGTACGAGCTGGTGCACTTCGCCGCGGGGCACCGGGACGACGAGTTCACGCTCCGAGGCGAGCAGCTGACCGGCGCTGACCTGGCGGTGACCATCCGGCAGGATCTGATCGACCAGCTGACCGGGGACAACGGTCCCTACAACGCGACCTTCACCACCAACGGGATCGCCTCCACCACCGCGACGATCATCGCCGCCTCACTCGGCTTCCGCGACCTCGGCGAACTCGGCGAGGACGACATCGAGACGATCAAGAAGGCGCATCTGCTGCTGTCGATGTTCAACGCCTGGCAGCCGGGGGTGTTCGCCCTGTCGGGCTGGGACCTTTGCGGGATGCTGACCCTGGAACGCAAGCAGGTCTGGTGGGCGTTGTCCTCGGGCGACACCCGCTGGATCCATCGGTCGGCCTACGACCTGATGGATTACCGGCCGGAAGCCACCGAGTCGCTGTCCAAGATGCCTCGTGGTATCAGCCTCTACGGAAGCCTGCCTGGGCAACTCCAGGACCGCGGCTCCTTCGCGTCCCGGCTGTCGGCGATCTTGAACATCCGCCGCCGGCACGGGATCGCCAGCGGCATCCAGCTCGACGTCCCGCAGGTGTCGCACAAGGCGATGCTGGTCATGGTGCATCAGCTCGACCGGATCCTCCAGGTGACGGTGCTGAACTTCTCACCGGTTCCGATCTCGGGCAGCATCCGCTCCAAGTTCCTGCCGAAGGGCCACATGGTCACCGACATGATGACCGGCCTCGAGATCGGCGAGGTGGACGACCTGCACAACTTCGCCGTCACCCTCGAAGGCCTGGAGGGACTCTCACTGCTGGTGGCCCCCCGCGACTGATCTCGCCGATATGGGGAACCGGTTGTGGGTACGTTGCGTCAGGATGAGGGGATGAACCTCGGCCGACGACAGGTTGTGGAGCATCGGATCGCGGCGCAGCAGCTCGACCGCGAGCCGGCGTCGCGGGCGCTCACCGATGCGGCGATCTTCGACCTCGGCGTGCAGGACACCGGGCGCGACGGCGCGAGTTGGGCGCTGGTGAACCGCGGCCTTCCGGTCGCGCGGCCGGGCGATCTGGAGGCGTGCGAGGACGTTGCGCTGGTGTGGACGCTGCGCGCCGCGCCGCACTACTATCGCCGGGCCGATCTGACCGACGTCTGGGTCGCGACGTCCCCGTTCTCGGAGGCCGACGCCAACAAGCGGGTCGTCGGCGCCGGCAAGCCGCTCAAAGAGGCCGGCGTGACGACCCTCGACGGGCTGGCGGAGGTGGCGACCCGGCTGCGCGAAGTCGTCACCGAACCCCGCTCCAAGGGCGACGTGTCCACCCGGCTCACCTCGGTGCTGGCCGAGCCGTACCTGCGGCCGTGCGTACCGTGCGACGCGGTGCACTCGTGGGAGGTGCCGTTCCGGATCGGGGCGTTGTACGGCGGACTCGAGCTCCAACCAGGCACCTCGCCGCCGGTGCTGCAGCGGATTCCGGGCTGGTCGAAGCGCCGCTGGGGGCCGGCGCCGGACCCGCTGTCGGCGCCGGCGCGGCTACAGCCGATCCGCCGATACCTGGAGTTCCAGGGCCCCGCGACCCCGCACGACGTGGCGGCGTTCCTCGACGCACCCGTGACTGAGGTCAAGAAGCACTGGCCGGAGGACGCGGTATCGGTGCGACTGGACCGTGAGGAACGCTGGCTCATCGGGGAGCCTCAGAGTGCCAGCAGTTCGGGGCTGGTGCGGCTGTTGGGGCCGTACGATCTGCTGCTGCAGGGACGGGACCGCGACCTGATCGTGCCGGAAACCAGTCGGCACAAGGAACTCTGGCCGGTGATCGGCCGCCCGGGCGCCGTCCTGGTCGGCGTCGACGTCATCGGCATCTGGCGCCCCGCCGCCAGCGGAAAGTCGCTGAAACTGCGGATCCAGCCGTGGACCAAGATCACGAAGCGGATCCGCGACCGGATCGGGCAAGAGGCGGAGCGGCTGGCCGGGCACCGAGGCGTCGAACTGACCGGCCTGGACTTCGGCTAGTTCGGCGGCCGCTCCCAGGTCACCTCGTCGGGGGACTTGTCGGAGCGGAGGCCCTTCCACACCGGGTGCCGGAGTCGGCCCGGCCCGGTCAGTTCGCCGTAGGTGACCTCGCCGACCAGTGCGGGCGTCACCCAGCGGGCGTCCCGGGCGTCCTCCCGCGGTACGCCGACCAGCGGAGTCGTCTTGCGCGCGAGCGGCTTCAGCAGCCGGTCGAGTTCGTCGAGCTCGCGGTCGTTGAAGCCGGAGCCGACGCGGCCGACGTACTGCAGTCCGTCCTCGCCGGGAATGCCCATCAGCACCGAGCCGACGCCACCCTCGCGGCGGCCCTGTCCGGGTCGCCAGCCGCCGATCACCACTTCTTGAGCGCTATGGAGTTTGATCTTCAGCCACGTCCGCGAGCGTCGTCCCGGCTGGTAGACCGACGTACGCCGTTTCGCGACGACGCCCTCCAACTGCAGCACGCGGCTGGTGTCGACGGCGGCGTCCAGATCTCCGTCGAAGATCGGCGGTACCTGAATCCGCGAGCCCGGCTTGCCGGGAAACAGGTCTTCCAGGATCCGGCGTCGCTCCTCGTACGGTTCCTTGATCAACGACCGGCCGTCGAGGTGCAGGATGTCGAAGAGCATCAGTTGCGCGGGATACGTCGCTGCGGCTCGCTGGATGTCGGCGGGCCGGGTCAGGTTGATACGTGGCTGCAGGAGGCCAAACCGCGGCCGACCCGCCTCGTCGTTCACCACCACCTCGCCGTCCAGCACCGCCGTCTGGATTCCGGTCGTCTGTGCGAGCGAGGACAGGGCGTCGGCCACGTCGAAGTAGGCGGCGGTGTCGTCGCGGCCTCGTCGACTCAGCAGCTTGACCTGGTCACCGGCCAGGTAGGCGACGGTGCGGACGCCGTCCCACTTCATCTCGAACGCGTACTCGTCCGGGTCCGTGATCTCTTGCTGGCTGGAGAGCGTGGCCAGCATCGGCGCGATGTCTTCGGGGACGGAACTGGGAGATCGCGAGCGCGTGCGCTCTCCGAGCTCTTCGTCGCGAAGCGACTCCGGGTCGGTCTCCATCAGGTGCATCAGCCAGTTGCGTTCCGGTCGGTCGGATCCGCCGCCGGTGTGGATGAGCGCATACTTCCGGACCGCACCGAGTCCGCCGTCCGGTCGGCCGAACAGGGTGACGATCACCTCCTTGCCCTCTCGCCACTTGTGCAGCTTGTAGGTGCCGGCGTCCCAGATCTTGACGGTGCCGCCGCCGTACTCGCCTCGCGGAATGCCGCCCTCGAACGACCCGTACTCCAGTGGATGATCTTCGGTCTGCACCGCCAGATTGTTCTTGCTGCCGTCGGTGGGCGGACCCTTCGGAACCGCCCAACTGACCAGCACGCCGTCCCGTTCCAGCCGGAAGTCGTAGTGCAACGCCCGCGCGTGGTGCTCCTGGATGACGAAGGTGAAGGCCTCCTCGCGGGCGTCCGGTGGCAGGTCCGGAACCGGTTCGGGGGTCTTACTGGCGTCCCGCATGCTGCGATAGGTGGCCAGCCGGTCGGATCGGTGCACCGGGGTCGCGCCGGGAATGCCCATGCCGACCAACGGGTCCCCGAGGTCGGCGATCCGCTGCAGCATTTCGTGGTACTCCAGCTGCCGCAGCTCCGGGTCGTCCAGCTCGGCCCAGGTTCGCGGCGCGGCGACGGTGGGGCGGGTCCGGCCGCGCATCGAGTACGGCGACACCGTGGTCTTGTTGCCGTTGTTCTGGCTCCAGTCCAGGAAGACCTTGCCGGCGCGCTCAGACCGCTTCATCACCGCGGTCACCGTGTCGCGGTGATCGGCCTCCAGGGCCCGAGCCAGTTCGCGGGCGACGGCGCTCGCCTCCTCGTAGGTCTGCGCACCGTCCAGCGGTGCGTACAGATGGATGCCCTTGCTGCCGCTCGTCACCGGCACGGGCTCGTGGCCGATGTCGGCCAGGATGTCCCGGGCCCAGCGGGCGACCTCGGCGCAGTCGGTGAGCGTCACCCCCTCGCCGGGATCAAGATCGAGGACCAGCCGGTCCGGGTGCTTGGGCTGGCCGTTGCGCCCGAACCGCCACTGCGGCACGTGGATCTCCAGCGCCGCCAGCTGCGCCAGCCAGGTCAGCGTGGCCAGATCGTTCGCCACCGGATAGAAGTTGTCGTGATCACGGTGGGCGATCTTGTGCCGCCGCACCCAATCCGGGGTGCCAGAGTCGAGATCCTTGGTGAAGAACACCAGGGCTTTGTGATCATCGCTGCCGACGCCGTTCGGCCAGCGCTTCCGGGTGACCGGCCGCTCGAACAGGTGCGGCAGCATCACCTCGGCCACCCCGGCGTAGTAGCCGATCACGTCGGCCTTCGTGGTCCCGGTCTCGGGGTACAGGACCTTGTCCAGATTGGTCAGCTTGATCGCCTGACCGTCGATCGTGACGGTCTGGTTGTGGGTGTCCCGGCTGGCGGCCGACATGCCCCCCATCATGCCCGGCCGGGCGCCTGCGGGTGTGTACTGACGACATGCGTGCGATCTGGAAGGGTGCGATCTCGTTCGGACTGGTCAACGTGCCGGTGAAGTTGTACGCCGCGACCGAGGACCACGACGTCGGCTTGCACCAGGTGCACGACGCCGACGGTGGCCGGATCCGGTACCAGCGCCGCTGTGAGGTGTGCGGCAAGGTCGTGGAGTATGCCCACATCGACAAGGCCTTCGACGACGGCTCGACCACGGTGGTGCTGACCGAAGAGGACCTCAAGTCGCTGCCGGAGGAGCGCAGCCGCGAGATCGAGGTGGTGGAGTTCGTCCCGTCGAAGCAGATCGATCCGATCATGTTCGACCGGAGCTACTTCCTCGAACCCGACAAGAGTGCTGTGAAGGCGTACGCGCTCCTCCGTCGCACCCTGGAGGAGACCGAACGCACCGCCATCGTGCAGTTCTCGCTGCGCCAGAAGACCCGGCTGGCTGCGCTGCGGGCACGGGACAAGGTCTTGATGCTGCAGACCCTGCTGTGGGACGACGAGGTCCGGGAGGCCGACTTCGCCAGTCTTGATCAAGACGTACGGGTGTCGGCGCAGGAGCTGAAGATGGCGTCCTCGTTGGTGGACAACCTCTCGGCAGACTTCGCGCCGGACAAGTTCTCCGACGAGTACCAGGAGCAACTGCGCGAGCTGATCGCGGCCAAGCTCGAGCAGGGCGACGCGCTGGACACCGCGGCGACCTTCGGCGAGGAGGGCGACGACAAGCCGGACGACGGCAAGGTCGTCGACCTGATGGAGGCTCTCCGGCGCAGCGTCGAGGAGAACCGGGCCAAGCGCTCGGGCTCGGGCCCGAAGAAGGCGCCGGCGAAGAAGGCCGCCAACAAGTCCGCCGCCAAGAAGGCGCCCGCCAAGAAGAGCGCGGCCAAGAAGAAGTCGGCCTAGTTCCTGCGCCGCCCGTTCGTTCCGCAGCTGCTCGGGTCCCACGTTCTTGCTCTAGATGCAACTAGAGCAAGAAGGTGCAAATCGAGCAGTGAGCGCGGTGGCAGGAAGGGGGCAGCTGCCCTCAGCCGGGGAAGATCAAGGGCAACACGAAGAGCATGGTGAGCGACCAGGTGAGGTGGGTCAGGATCGGGGCGAGTACGCCGCCGGATCCGCGCCGCTGGAGACCGGTGACGGCTCCGAGAACGGCGGCGGCGAAGACCAGCACAGGGTTCCCGCTGCCGACGGTGGTCAGCGCGTACAAGATGGTCGAAATCAGTACGGGATGCCTGATCCCGATGGCGGCGAACAGCGCACCGCGGAAGAACAACTCTTCGGCCAGGCCGTTGACGATCAAGATCACCGTGACCAGGGCCAGATTGCCGAGGCGGGCGTACCCGAGTACGTCCTCGGCCAGGCTGGCCAGCGGGGGGATGTAGCGGATCACGAACCCGCCGGCGACGAAGATCACGGCCAGCACGGCCCCGACCAGGATCGGGGTGAAGATGGGCCGCTTGAGTTCGTCGTTCAACATGATGTGCCCGAGATGCAGCGGCCCGGAGGCCAGACTCCCGATGATCCAGACTGCGGCCAGCCCAAAGGTCAGCGGATAGAACATCGGATCGCCCTGCTGGGTGGAGAACGACAGGCCGAGGAGCGTGGACCCGAAGACCAGGGTGATGGCGACCACGATCCGGCGCCGGACGAACTGGGAATCGCTCTGCCGGTGGTCGCGTTCGACCTTGTCGATGAACACCGGCCGGACGACACCGACCGCCTTGCCGGCCCACCGTCCGGCGGCCTTGCCCCGACTCGGGCTGGTGGTCGGATCGCTTCCCGGTTGCCGAGAGCTCACCGCATCGCTCGCTCCCGCTGCTGCTGCCGTTCGGCGAACGCGAGCTCCACCGCCTTGTCGTATCCCACCGGCTCACCCGGCACGACATTGCGGATCGAGTGATCGGTGACGACCACCTCGTTGTTCATCGAATCGACCAGATTGCGGGCGGTGGCGAGATCGACGTCGGTCACGAAGGCCAGCCAGTGCGAGGAGAGCCGCGGTGTCAGCAGCGGGATGATCAGGATCGGCAGCGGCCGGCCGTACTGGAGGCGCGCGACCCGCTGCATCATGTCGGCGTAGGTCAACACGTCCGGGCCGCCGACCTCATAGATCCGACCGCGGGCCTCGGACGGCTCGAGGACCCCCACCAGGTAACGCACCACATCGGACAGCGCGATCGGTTGCGTCCGGGTGGCCACCCACTTCGGACCCACCATGGCCGGCAGGTGCGCCACCAGTTGCCGGGTGATCTCCCAAGAGATGCCTCCGTGGCCGATCACGATGGCCGCCCGAAGGACGGTCACCGGCACCCCGTCGACACCGAGCAGCCCCTCGACCTCCCGCCGCGAGCGCAGGTGCGGGGACAGGCCCTGATCATCGTCGCGGCCCAGGCCGCCGAGGTAGATGATCCGTTCGAGTCCGTTCTCGGCCGCCGCGGCACTGAAGGCTCGAGCGGCCGCGGCATCCTTCTCCACAAAATCGTCGTCGTCCAGGGAGTGCACCAGGTAGTAGGCCGCGTCGATGCCCTGCAACGCGGATCGCAGACTTTCCGGGTCCGACACATCGCCCGCAACCGGAGTTCCGGCCCCCGCATAGTCCTCCGGGCGCCGAGTCATCGCGCGCACATCGTGACCGGCCTCGATCAGCGCCTGACACAGATGGGAGCCGACGAAACCGGAGGCACCGGTCACCAGGACACTCTTCATTTCTGCTGGCTCGTGCTCGCTACGCGCCTCATGACTGTGTCTTCCTCCCTCTTTCGCAGACGATTCTGCTCACCACCTTCCGATCGCGCGACGGGTCTGCTCTCTCGGTCGTCCAGACACAGCCGGCGCTGCGCTTACCGACACTCGCCAGCTGACGCTACCCGCCGCCAAGCGTGATCTCCGCAGCCGCCCGGGTGAGGTCGGCAAGATCCGATCTTGATTCGGCGAGCCGGCGCTGGGTGGATGCACCGACCCCGCGTTCCCGTACCCGGGCGAGACCCGCGACGACCAGATCCTGGTCCCCGGAGTCGTGCAGGGCCGGTCGCAGATGGTCGACCAAGGCATCGAGCACCTCCTCCGCCGGCCGGGGAAGGCAGCGGTACGGGTCCAACAGATCGCCGGTCAGGGCGGATTTGCCGGCCCGCCAGGTGGCCAGCCGGATCAGCTCGGCGGGAACCGGCGGGGGCGGCCGGCCGTCCGCGGCGTCCCGGGCCGCGGTCTCGACCAGAGCGCGGGCCAGTCCGGCGATGAGGACGGAATCCTCGGCGTACAGGCAGACGTCGGCCACCCGGATCTCCACCGTCGGGAACTTGTGGGACAGCCGCGCGTCGAAATAGATCATGCCGTGATCAAGCAGCACCCCGGAGTCCACCAGTGCCTCGGTCCGCTCCTGATAAGTCGCGGCCTTGTCGAAGATCTCCGTCGGTCCCGCCGTCGGAAAGCGGGTCCAGGCCTGGGAACGAAAACTGGCGTACCCGGTGTCGCGGCCCTGCCAGTACGGGGAGTTGGCCGACAGCGCGAGCAGGATCGGGAGCCAGATCCGGATCCGGTCGAGTACGGCGACGCCCTCGTCGTCGTCCTCGACGCTCACGTGCACGTGGCAGCCGCAGGTCAGCTGCTCCATCGCCGTCAGGCCGTAGCGCTCCGTCAGGACCTGATAGCGCCAGTTGGGGGTCAGCTGCGGCACGACCGGCAGCGGCGAGGTGGCCAGCGCCGCCACTCGAGCACCGAGGGAGCGGGCCCGCTCGTCGGCCGCCTGCCGCCAGGCCCGGAGATTCTCGCCGAGTTCGACCAGATCGGTGGTCGGTGCCGTCTCGAGCTCCACCTGCTGTTGTTGCAGCTCGGCTGCCAACTGCCCGGGAACCCCCTGCTCGTCCGGGTCCCCACCTTGGGCCAGGACGGCGCCCGCGACCGCGGTCGGCTCGCCCGTTCGGGCGTCGATCAGGAGCAGTTCCTCCTCGACCCCGACCGTACGCACGTGCACAGTCTGGGCCCTGGGCCCAGACCTGGCTCAACCGGTCGTGTCGACGCCGGCCTCCTCGGCCGCCGCCCGCGCGGACCGTTCGGAGGCGGACATCTCGTCGACGTGCTTGCGCGCCGTACGAGCCGTCCGCCGGGCCTCGGCCTCGGCTTCTTCGGCCGCCGCGAGTTGGGTCCGCAGCTCGTCCACCCGGTCGGCCAACTCGTCGGCCGCACCAGTGACCCGTTCGGCCTCGGCTTCCGCGTCGGCCAGTTGTTCGCGAGCCTGCCGCCAGCTGTCCCGGGCTTCCTGGACTGCTCGTTCGGTGGCCTCCGACTCCTGATCCGCCGCGTCGCTCTTGTCGCTGCCCGACGCCCGCTCGGCCGGGGTCGGCTTCGGTGCGGGCCGCACGGGCGCGGTCATCTCGAAGGGACCGAATCCGCCGTAGCTGGCCGCCTGACTCAGCGTGCCGCGACGCACCGCATCGGCGTGGTCGGGATCGGCCAGCGCCGCTTGCAGGGTCGAACTCACCTCCTGCCGGACCGCTTCGGTGGCGGCGTACTCGGCGGCGGCGCCCAACTCGGCCGCGCGGCGAGTCAGAGCCTCGATGGCGCGGTGCCGCTCGCTGGAGAGCCGGCGCAACTCAGCTCCGTCCCGGTTCTCCTGGGCTTCGCGCAGCGCGGCGCCGATCTCCACCAGCCCGTCCAGGTCGGCGCCCGCGTCGCGAGCGAGCAGGTTGACCAGCCAGGCCGACCGGGTCGGTTTCCGCAGTTGACCGATCTGCTTGGCCAGGTCCTTGTCGCCGGCCGCCTTGGCGGCTGCGACCTGAGCCGAGCGGAGGGTCATGAACGCCTCGGGCGGGGCGGCATAGAGCTCGGCCGCCACCTCGGGGAGCTCCACGGCTCAGCCGGCGAAGCTGAGTTCGATGTTGTCGATCAGTCGGACCGCGCCCACCTGGGCGGCCACGATCATGGTGGCCTGGCCACGGTGTTCGGGCCCGACCTCCGTCATCGTGCTCGGGTGGACCAGGGCGAGATAGTCCCGGTCCAGTCCGGAGTCGGCGGCGGCGGTCAGGATCTTGTCCGCGGCCGCCAGGGCACACTCGGGTAGCGGCTGCGCCGCGGCGGCGCGCAGGGCGGCGGACAGCGCTCGGGCCGTGCGCCGGTCGGCGGCGGTGAGGAACCGGTTCCGGCTGGACAGGGCGAGCCCGTCCGGTTCGCGGATGATCGGTGCCCCGACGATCTGGACGTCGACATTGAGATCGAGGACCATCCGCCGGACGCAGGCCAACTGCTGCGCATCCTTTTGACCGAACACCGCGATGTCGGGATCGACGATGTGCAACAACTTCAGCACCACGGTCAGGACGCCGTCGAAGTGTCCGGGTCGGGCCGCGCCCTCGAACACACTGCCGATCGGACCGGCGCTCACGGTGATCTGACGGCCCGCCGGATAGAGATCGGCCACGGTCGGGGTGAAGACCAGGTCGACTCCGACGTGGCGGCAGGTCTCGAGGTCGGTCTCGACGGTCCGCGGATACAGGGCGTAGTCCTCGCTGGGCCCGAACTGCAGCGGGTTCACGAAGATGCTCACCACCACCAGGTCGCACACGCTCCGGGCCAACGTGATCAGCGACAGGTGTCCGGCGTGCAGGGCGCCCATGGTGGGTACGAAACCGATCCGGGCGAGCGGCTGCCCGGCGGTCAGCTCCTCGCGTAGTTCTTCGAACTCGGCGACGCTGCTGGCGACCTTCATCCTGGCCCCCCGACCATCGGCTTGAGCTCGAAGGTGTGCTCCTCCGCCGGGAAGCTGCCCTCGACCACATCGGCAACGTAGCGGGACGTGGCCTCCCGGATCACGTCGGCGAGCTGGGCGTACTGCTTCACGAATCGCGGCATCTTCCCCTCCCGCAGCCCGAGCAGGTCCTGCCAGACCAGGACCTGCGCATCGCAGTCGGGCCCGGCCCCGATGCCGATGGTGGGGATCTCCAGTTCGGCGGTGACCTGCTTGGCCACCGCGCCGGGCACCATTTCCAGCACGACCGCGAAGGCGCCGGCGTCGGCCACGGCGTGGGCGTCGGCGACGACCCGGTCAGCCGTGCTGCCGTGCCCCTGCACCCGATAGCCGCCGAGCCCGTGTTCGCTCTGGGGGGTGAAGCCGACGTGACCCATCACGGGAATCCCGGCCTGGGTGATCTTGTGGATCTGCGCGGCCGAGCGCTCCCCGCCCTCCAGCTTGACCGCATGGCAGGCCGACTCCTTCATGAACCGTACGGCGGTGGCCAGGGCCTGACTCGGCCCGTCCTCGTACGAGCCGAACGGAAGATCGGCCACCACCAGGGCTCGACGGGTCGACCGCACCACCGCCGCGGCTAGTGGGACCAGTTCGGCCACGGTGACCGGAAGCGTGCTCGGGTAGCCGTAGACGTTGTTGGCGGCCGAATCGCCGACCAGGAGGACCGAAACGCCGGCTGCTTCGAAGAGGGCGGCCGTGTACTGGTCGTAGCTGGTGAGCATGGCCCACCGCTCGCCACGCGACTTCGCGGCCCGCAGGTCGGTGATCCGGATCCGCCGCTCGGGCGGGGTGGAGACGTCTGTCATCGCCGTTCTCGCCGGTCAGGTCGCCATGACCGGCTAGCCCTCCTCCACCAGATCGAGCTTTTCTGCCGATCCAACGTAGCGCACTGTTCCAGGCCCATCAGAAGATCATCAAGGCGGCCGGGGGATGACCGCTGACCGCAGCTCGTGCTTCGAGTCGTTTAGGTTGTAAAGTCGAGCTTGCTGACCACCAGTCGGTCTGGGGCAGAGCCGCCGTCGACACCGCGGCTCCCGACGCATTCGAGCCGCCGCCAGGCGCTCTCGGGCACACCGTTCGTTGGGCAGCTCCGCCGGTGACCTCCGTTCTTTCTCCCTCTCCTCCCTCTGGCGCGTCTCCTCGACCCGTTCCTCCGCTGAGCTCGGGACCATCGGGCAGCACCTTCACCGCCCTCACCCGCAGCATCCACGAACTGGGCTTGATGCGCCGGTGCTACGGCTACTACTGGACGAAGCTGGTCACGGCCATCCTGGTGGTGGCCGCCTGGGTCGTCGTCTTCGTCCGGATCGGAGACAGCTGGTGGCAGCTCCTGATGGGCGCGGTCCTCGGCGTCGTGCTGACCCAGATCGCCTTCCTCGGCCACGACGCAGCCCACCGGCAGATGTTCAAGTCCGGCCGCTGGAACGACTGGGTCAGCCTGGTCGTGGCCAACCTGTTGGTCGGGCTCAGCTACGGCTGGTGGCGCAGCAAGCACACCCGCCATCACGCCAACCCCAACAAGCAAGACAGCGACCCCGACATCGAGTCCGGCATCGTCGCCCTCACGCCCGAGCCGGAGGAGAGACCGCGCGGTCGGCTCGGGCGCTGGCTGCTGGCGCACCAAGGCTGGTACTTCTTCCCCATCTTGTTGTTCATGGGAATCGTGTTGCACAGCGACGGGCTGCGCCGGGTCCTCGGCCGGACGAAGGTGGAGCGCCGCTGGGTCGAACTCACGTTCTTGACCCTCCGGCTGGGCGGCCTGGCCTGGTTGGTGTTCGCCGTGCTGCCACCCGCGAAGGCGCTGGCCGTTCTGGCCGTGCAACTGGCCGTCTTCGGCTTCTACATGGGCTTCTCGTTCGCGCCGAATCACATCGGGATGCCGCTCGTCTCGCCGAAACTGAAGCTGGACTTCCTGCGGCGACAGGTGCTGATGAGCCGCAACATCAGCGGCGGGCCCCTGATGGCGGTGTTCATGGGCGGGCTCAACTATCAGGTGGAGCATCACCTGTTCCCGTCGATGGCCCGACCCCACCTCCGCCGCGCGCAACCCCTGGTGGCCGCCTACTGCGCCCGGCAGGGCATTCCGTACACCCAGACCAGTCTGTGGCGTGCGTACCGGGACGTGCTCGGCTATCTGAACACCGTCGGGGCGCGGGGCAAGGATCCGTTCCTCTGCCCGCTGGTCGCTCAGCGTCGCGCACTATGAGGCGGTATCCGTACCGTAGGCGGTTGGCGTGACGCCGATCGATCAGGGGGCTGGTGACCGGGTGGTCGTGATGTGCTCGATGATCGCGGTGGTGGAGACCGATGGGGTGCGGGGCAGGTAGACGACCTTGCAGATGTCGTTGAGGAAGTCGAACTTGCCCTCCCAGTCGTCGCCCATGACCAGGACGTCGGCGGCGTACTTCTCGACGTACTCCCGTTTCTGTTCGAGGCTCTCCTCGACGAACACCTGGTCGACCACGTGCAAGTTCGCGACGATCTCCAGTCGCTCGTCCTGACTGAAGACGGGGTTGCGGCCCTTTTTGGAGAAGTTGAGGGCGTCGGAGGAGACCCCGACGACCAGCCGGTCGCCGTACTCGGCGGCCCGGTTGAGAACACGTATGTGTCCCACGTGGAGTACGTCGAAGGTCCCGAAGGTGATCACGGTCTGGTTCGCCATCGCGTCTGTCATCTCCGGTCCGCTCTGTGTCGCCGTGCTGGCTCGATCTAACGACTGCAGAGCTACCCTACGAGGCCGATGCGCCCAGACGGGGAGGCTGACCGACAGACGCGATCGAGGGCCCGATGAACCGGTCAGGAAGCTAGCGACCCACCTGCCCGGCGGGGGCAGGTGGGCCACGTGCGGCTCGACCCAGCGTCGGGGTCGAGAAACTTGGAAGCGATCAGCGCTTGAGGTCCTCGCCGGCCTGCCGAACGTCCTCAGCGGCCTGCTTGGTCTTGCCGGCGGCCTGATCCTTGACGCCCTCGGCCTGCAGGCTCCGGTTGTCGGTCGCGTCGCCGATCTTTTCCTTGGCGGCGCCCATCACTTCTTCGGCCTTGGCTCCGGCTTTGTTCGTTTCGCTCATCGTTGAGCTCCTTACGGTTCGGGCGCCTCCGAGGAGAGCGCAGAGTGCCCGCAATGGGCCAGGCGCTCTTGTCATGATCGCGGCTGATGGCGAAGTCAGATCTCCAGCGAGGAGCCCGATTCCACTATGATCTCCGCAGAGCGACCGAGGCCTTTACGGTGTAAGGTCAGCGTAGTTGCGGACGTTTACATTGTAAATACTCTCCGCCGCCCGAAGATTCAGCTGACCATCGGGGTTACCTGTCAGAAGGTGAGCAGTGATGACACCGGCCGATACGGACGGATCCGGACCTGACGTTGCCGTCCGCGACGGTCGTCCGGCCGTGCGCCAACCGCTGGACCAGATGCGGATCCTGCGCGAGGCGGTGAACTTCATCGACCAACGTGGGCTGCAGAAGCTGACCATGCGGCGGCTGGGGGCCGACCTGGGCGTGGAGGCGATGGCTCTTTACCGGTACGTGCCCGGTCGGGAGCAACTGTTGGACGGTGTGGTCGAGCTCGTGATGGACGAGCTCTATCAGGACACGATGGCCATGCTGGCGCCCCGGAACTGGCCCGAATATCTGCAGCAGATGGCGCACGGGGTGCGACGGCTCGCGCTGGCCCACCCGCGCATCTTCCCCCTGGTCGCGACCCGACCCCCGGCCGCGCCCTGGCTTCGGCCTCCGCTGCGGAGTCTGCGTTGGGTCGAGATGTTCCTGCAGGGGCTCAAGGACTACGGTTTCTCGGCCCCCGCCCGGATCGCTGTCTACCGCGGGTTCGCCACCTTTCTCCTCGGCCATCTGCTGTTGGAGTCCTCGTTGGCCGGCCCCGAAGCCGACATGCCGGCCTCGGCCGACATCGCCTTCATCGAGACCAACGACATGTCGGCCTACCCCCTCGTCACCGAATCGGAAGAGTTGCTGCGCCAAGACGCCTTCCTCGGCGAATTCGAGGAGGCCCTGGAAGACCTGATCAATCGGATGGCGGCCCTGCACACCTGAGACCTGTCACCCACGTGACCGGCGTCGGAGCGGGTGCCGCGTTATCGTGCTGCGTGTGAGGACGATCCGCCGCCTCGGCACCGCGGGCTGAGGCACCGCCGTGTCGCGCCGGGATTCAACCGATCTGTCGCCGCGCACCAGGAAAATCCCCCGGTCGTGCTCGGACGTCTTCCGGTTGTGGGCGGCGGTCGGGCTCGGACTCGTCTTGGGTGGGGCTTTCGAAGTGGGCGTCGACGTGGTGGAGGCGCTGGGGTGGCGGCAGGAGCCTCAAGGCGACAAGTCGGTTCTGGAAATCGAATTCGGGAGCGAACTGGTCGCCTGGAACGCCTTCGCCGTCTGCTATCTGTTGTTGGGAGTTCGCGCTTTCGGTGGTTGTGAGCGGGCCGAACTGGTCCGCCGAGTCCTGGGCTCGCCCTTGCCGAAAACGGCGATCAAACGCTATCTGCTCGCGGGTGGGAGTGGGCCGACGTGGGCCGTCCTCATCACCATCTTCGCCACCGGCACCATCGTCACTGCCGCCCAGCAGCGGGAGAGCAGCACCGGTCTGGTCTTCGGGCTCATCGTGTTCACCGTGGCCACCTCGTGGGTGATCGTCGCGTTCAGTTTCGCCCTGCACTACGCGCGACGCGACATCGAAATCGGTGGGCTGGAGTTCTTGGGCGACGACGAGCCGGTGTTCTCCGACTACCTTTACCTGGCCATCAGCTGTTCGGCGACGTTCGGCACCACCGACACCGACATCATGACCACGGCGATGCGCCGTACGGTCAGCGTGCATTGCATCATCGCGTTCTTCCTGAACACGGTGATCGTCGCGGTGTTACTGTCCCTGCTCGTCTGATTCGCCGGCCGGCACTCGTACGATCACGGCCTGCGGGACGATCTCGGCCTCCATCGTCAGGAAGTCGCCCTCGACGTCGCCGTCGAGTTGGAAGTTCTCGCGGGCCTTGAGCTGGATCGTGGCGGATCGGGCCGCGCGGATCTCGATCGGGTCCTCCTTCTGGGCCCGGCGGGTGATCAACCGCGCCACGACCCGGAGCCAGTCGCGCCAGCGCCGCGGCGAAGCCACCACGAGTTCGAACATTCCGTCGTCGGGCTTGGCCCGCGGGATCAGCATCACCCCGGGAGCGATCAGCCCCACGTTGCCGATCAAGATCAACATCGAGCTGCGACGGTGACTGTGATGTCCGTCGCGTCTGATCTTGGCCTTGATGGGCAGCCGGCCCAGCGCCTTGCCGGCCGCCAGGAAGTAGGCGGCCGAGCCGATCTTGCTCTTCAGCTCGGGGTCGGTCTCGTCCATGATCATCGCGTCCAGGCCGGCCCCCGCCATGACCGCGAATCTCTCCACCCGCTCGCCGTCGATCGTGAGTTTCACCAGGTCGATCGTGCGTTGGGCGTTCCCGACGGCGACCTCGAGGGCTTGCTGCTCCCCGGCGGGAAGGCCGAGATTGAGGGCCAGCAGATTGGCGGTGCCCTCGGGAACGATGCCGAGCGGGATGCCGGACTGGGCCAGACCGTCGGCCACCACCCGTACGGTCCCGTCGCCCCCGGCGACGACCACCAGATCGACTCGTTCGGCGACCGCCTGGCGGACCCGCGAGCGGCCCTTGTCGGCGGCTTCGGTCTCCAGCCACTGGACGTCGTCGTATCCGTGGTCCTCCAACACCTGCTCGGCCGCGCTCCGGAACGTGTCGCTGATCTTGACCGGGTTGAAGATGACGGCGCAGCGGCCGCCCTCGTTGCTCACCACCTCATCCTGGCACCGATGACGCGACTCGTGGAGAGGTCGGAGCGTCCTCGTCCGGCGGTCAGCCGCGGGCCGGTTCGCTGGCCCGGCCGAGGTAGAGGTAGCTGGCGGGGCGCGGCCCGCTGCCGTACTCGCACGTGAGGTCGACCACCTCCAACCCGGCTGCTCCGATCAGCGTGTCGATCGCCCGGTCGAGGTGGCAGCCGCCGGCCAGGAGCGACTGCACTGGAGTCAACCGGCGCTGCCAGCTCGCCACCGACGGGTCGGGAGAGCGTCCGTGCTCGAGGAAGTGCAGGGCACCGCCCGGTCTCAGGACCCGGCGGATCTCGTTCAGGGCTGCGGGCAGGTCGGGAATGGTGCACAGCGTGTACGTCGACAGAGCCGCATCGACCGACGCGTCCGGCAACTCCAGCCGCTGCCCGTCCAGCCCTGCCCGGGTGAAGGACACCGCGGACGCCGCCCGGCGGGCGTCGGCCAGGCGCCAGGCCACCTCGGAGGGCTCAACGGCCAGCACCTGGCGAACCTCGGCCGGATAGAACGCGACGTTGAGGCCCGAGCCGAAGCCCACTTCCAGCACCGTGCCGGCCAATCCGCGGCAAACCCGGGCCCGCCGCTGGTTCACCTCCGGGGTGTCGAGCACTCGGTTGACCGCCCGCGGCAGTACCCGCTCGCTCCACCAGCCCACTGGTGAACTCTAGGACCCAGGTTGTCCTGGCGTTGCGACCACTGGCGGGCCGCACTGCTCCTTGCCGCGAACCGGGGGGCGTCCTAGGGTGAGCCCGAGGTGGTGTGGCATGCACGAACTCGCAATCACCGAGAGCGTCGTCGACATGGTCCTGGACCGGACGCCGGGTCGACAGGTCGCGCGCGTCCACCTCAAGGTCGGTCGGCTGTCGGGCGTGGTGCCCGACGCCATGCGGTTCTGCTTCGACCTCGCGACCAGCGGAACGGCGATCGAGGGGGCCACCTTGGACATCGTCGAGATTCCCGGGCGAGCGCACTGCCGCGTCTGCGACTCCGACTTCGACCTGCCTGATCTGATCTTGCTCTGCCCGTGCGGCAGCGCCGACGTCGGCGTGTTGAGCGGCCGGGAGCTCGAGATCAGCTCGGTGGACCTGGTGGCGCAGCCATGTGCCTGACCTGCGGCTGCGGTGACCCGGACAACGTACGGGTCCTGACCACCGAGGACCACACCCTTCGACATCCACAGCGCGCGGGCCACGACCATCGCCATGATCACGACCATGATCATGATCACGAGCAGCTGGCGGAGTCCGAACACGCGGCTCTGCACGCTCGGGCCACCGAGACGTTGGCCATCGGCGAAGCCGTCCTGGCCAAGAACGACCACCTGGCCCAACACAATCGCGACTGGCTGGCCGAGCGCGACATCGTGGCCCTGAACCTGATGAGCTCGCCGGGATCGGGCAAGACCACGCTGCTCGAGCGCACCATCGCCGATCTTCACGGGGAGCGACCGATCTGCGTCATCGAGGGTGATCAGGAGACCAGCTTCGACGCCGAACGCATCCGGCGAGCCGGGGCCCGGGCCGTGCAGGTGAACACCGGCGCCGGGTGCCACCTGGACGCCCCGATGGTGCAGCGGGCGATGGAGGCGTTGCGGCCCGACGACGGATCGCTGCTGTTCGTGGAGAACGTCGGCAATCTGGTCTGCCCAGCGCTGTTCGACGTCGGTGAGCAGGCCAAGGTGGTGATCATCTCGGTCACGGAGGGCAGTGACAAACCCCTCAAGTACCCGCACATGTTCAGCGCCGCCGACCTGGTGGTGATCAACAAGTCCGATCTGTTGCCCTACGTCGACTTCGACGCCGACGCCTTCGCCCGGTACGCCCGCAGCCTGAATCCAGGCATCGAGATATTCACGCTTTCCGCCAAAACCGGAGAAGGTACGACCCGCTGGTACGACTGGCTCACGGCAGGCCCAAAGCCAGCAAAAGTTAGGTAAGCCTCAATTCTCTTGACCGGCCATCGTCTCGACTGTTAGGACGGGGATTGACTGCGTAAGCGGGCCCGGAGGCCGGCCCCAGCAGCATGGATCGCCGGCGATCCGCGCCGGGAAAGGTTGGCGACGATGCCTACTCCCGCTGCCCTCAAGGCGGAAGAAACCCTCATCCATGTGCTGTGGATCAATGCCGGTCTGAGCTGTGACGGGGACTCCGTCGCACTGACGGCCGCGACCCAGCCGAGCATCGAGGAGATCGCCCTCGGAGCCCTTCCCGGGCTGCCGCAGGTCGCGGTGCACTGGCCGTTGATCGACTTCGAGTCCGGTCCGACCGGAGGCCAGGACGACTTCCTCGAATGGTTCCGCAAGGCCGACCGCGGCGAGCTGGAGCCGTTCGTCCTCGTGGTCGAGGGTTCCATCCCGAACGAGAAGATCAAGGACGAGGGCTACTGGTGCGGCTTCGGCAACGACCCGGCCACCGGCCAGCCGATCACGACCTCGGAGTGGCTGGATCGGCTGGCGCCGAAGGCCACCGCCATCGTGGCCGTCGGAACCTGCGCCACCTACGGCGGCATCCATGCGATGGCCGGCAACCCGACCGGCGCCATGGGCGTCGCGGACTACCTCGGCTGGAGCTGGAAGTCGAAGGCCGGCATCCCGATCGTCAACGTACCGGGCTGCCCGATCCAACCCGACAACCTGTCCGAGACCCTGACCTACCTCCTCTACATGGCGACTGATCAGGCGCCGATGATCCCGCTGGACGAGGCGCTGCGGCCGACCTGGCTGTTCGGCGCCACCGTGCACGAGGGCTGCGACCGGGCCGGCTACTACGAGCAGGCCGACTTCGCCACCGAGTACGGCTCTCCGAAGTGCATCGTCAAGCTCGGCTGCTGGGGCCCGGTGGTGAAGTGCAACGTGCCCAAGCGCGGCTGGATCAACGGCGTCGGCGGTTGCCCGAACGTCGGCGGGATCTGCATCGGCTGCACCATGCCCGGCTTCCCCGACAAGTTCATGCCCTTCATGGACGAGCCGCCGGGCGGCAAGTTGTCCACGACCGTGGTCCAGGCCTGGGGTGGCACCCTGCGCAAGCTCCGCGCGGTCACCATGCACACGATCGACCAAGAACCGAAGTGGCGTAAGCCCGGTTCCCAACTCAACTCCGGCGCCCAGCGCACCTGGTAGCCCGCTCCTCACCGGTCCAGAAAGAGGCCTTCTGTGACAACCACCGCGGCTCGACCCGCCAAGCTCGCCGAGAACGCCCAGGGCCTGGTCGAGATGGCCTGGGATCCGATCACTAGGATCGTCGGCAGCCTGGGCATCTACACCAAGATCGACTTCAAGCAGAAGGTCGTCGCGGAGTGCCACTCCACGTCATCGATCTTCCGCGGCTATTCGATCTTCATGAAGGGCAAGGACCCGCGGGACGCGCACTTCATCACCAGCCGGATCTGCGGCATCTGCGGCGACAACCACGCCACCTGCTCCTGCTACGCGCAGAACATGGCGTACGGGGTGAAACCGCCGCACCTGGGGGAGTGGATCGTCAATCTCGGCGAGGCCGCGGAGTACATGTTCGACCACAACATCTACCAGGAGAACCTGCTGGCGGTGGACTACTGCGAGCGGATGGTGGCCGAGACCAACCCCGGCGTGCTGGAGCAGGCCAACCGGAAGGAGTCGCCGCACGCCGGTGACCACGGGTATCGGACCATCGGCGACATCATGCGGGCGCTCAACCCGTTCACCGGCGAGTTCTATCGCGAGGCGCTCCAGGTCAGCCGGTACACGCGGGAGATGTTCTGCCTGATGGAGGGCCGGCACGTCCACCCGTCCACGCTCTATCCCGGCGGCGTCGGCACGGTCGCGACCATCCAGTTGATGACCGACTACCTGAGCCGGCTGATGCGCTACGTCGAGTTCATGAAGAAGGTCGTGCCCATGCACGACGACCTGTTCGACTTCTTCTACGAGGCGCTACCCGGCTACGAGCAGGTCGGGCTGCGCCGGACCCTGCTCGGCTGCTGGGGGTCCTTCCAGGATCCCGCGGTCTGCAACTTCGACTACAAGGACATGACCGAGTGGGGCCGGGCCATGTTCGTCACCCCCGGGATCGTGGTGGACGGCAAGCTGGTCACCAACGACCTCGTGGACATCAATCTGGGTATCCGGATCCTGCTCGGCTCGTCGTACTACGACGACTGGGAAGGCCAGGAGATGTTCGTGACCAAGGATCCGCTGGGCAATCCGGTGGACCGGCGGCACCCCTGGAACCAGCACACCAATCCACGCCCGCAGAAGCGGGACATGGACGACAAGTACAGCTGGGTGATGAGCCCGCGCTGGTTCGACGGCCAAGATCATCTGGCCCTGGACACGGGTGGCGGCCCGATCGCCCGGCTGTGGGCGACCGCGCTGGCCGGGCTGGTCGACGCCGGCGGCTACGTCAAGGCCACCGGGCACAGTGTGCAGATCAACCTGCCCAAGACCGCGCTCAAGGGCCCGGTCAGCTTCGAGTGGACGATCCCGCAGTGGTCCAACACCATCGAGCGGGGCCGGGCGCGCACCTACTTCCAGGCCTACGCCGCCGCCTGCGCGCTGCATTTCGCGGAGAAGGCGCTGGAGGAGATCCGGGCCGGGCGGACGAAGACCTGGGAGAAGTTCGAGGTCCCGGATGAGGGCATCGGCTGCGGGTTCACCGAGGCGGTGCGGGGCGTGCTCAGCCACCACATGGTGATCCGCGACGGCAAGATCGCCAACTACCATCCGTACCCGCCGACGCCGTGGAACGCGAACCCGCGGGACACCTACGGCACCCTCGGACCGTACGAGGACGCGGTGCAGGGCCAGCCGATCTTCGAGGAGAACGACCTCGAGCACTTCAAGGGGATCGACGTGATGCGGACGGTGCGCAGCTTCGATCCGTGTCTGCCGTGCGGGGTGCACATGTATCTCGGTGGCGGGAAGGAACTGCAGCTGCTGCACTCGCCGACCCAGTCGGTCACGGGCGAGTAAGTGGTCGCGTCGGGACAAGCTCAGGGCGCGAGTCTCGATGAGCTGAGCGAGACCGGGGAACGCATCGAGGCGCTGATCGGTGCGCTGTCGACCGGGGGGCCGGTGGCTCAGCAGCGAGCCGAGGACCTGGTCGCCGTGGTCAATCAGCTCTACGGCGCCGGTCTGCAGCGGATGCTCGACGTCCTGCACCAGGCGGGACGCCTCGACGACACGGCCCTGGCCGCCCTGGCCGCCGACGAGCTGGTGTCCGGGCTGTTGTTGGTGCACGGTCTGCATCCCTACGACGTGACCACCCGCGTCGCCGGGGCGTTGGAGAGTGTGCGGCCCTACCTCGGCTCGCACGGTGGCGACGTCGAACTGCTGGGGGTCACCGACGATGGCGTGGTCCGGTTGCGCCTGCTCGGCAGTTGCGACAGCTGCCCCTCCTCGACGGTCACCCTGGAGCTGGCGGTCGAGGGAGCCATCCAGGCCGCCGCGCCGGAGGTCACCGCGATCGAGGTGGATGCGCCGCCGGCCGCAGCCACGGGCGGGATGATCCCGGTCGAAGCCCTGCGGGTCCGGCTCGACAACCCAGAAGGGGGCACTGACGGGGCCGCCGACTGGGTGCCGCTGCCGGAGCTCGAGGAGCTCGGGGTCGGTGAGCTGGGCGGGTTCCGGGTGGACGACGTGAGCCTCGTGGCAGCTCGGCTGGGAGGTGACGTCTTCGCCTACCGTGATCACTGCCCCAGTTGCCGATCCACGCTCGAGGGCGCGCGGCTGGAACGCCGACTGGGGGACAGCGCCGAATTCCTGATCATGGTCTGTCCGCACTGCCGGGCCCGCTTCGACGTCCGCCGCGCCGGCGTGGCCCTCGACTCGGACCACCATCTGGAACCGCTGCCGATCCTGCGCCGATCGGGCGTGCTGAGCGTCGCCGTGCCGGCAGGCCGCTGAGGACCGTCACGATGCTGTCCGACCCGGCAAGGTCAGCCAATCCGCCGAATGTGCTGTCGGTCCTGCGCCGCATCAGAAACCGGCCGGCCGCCGACCCGTCCGTCTCGACCTGCGACATGTGCGCCGAACCGATCACCGACGACCACCCGCACGTCGTGGACATCGAGAGCCGGCAGCTGATGTGCACCTGCCGGGGCTGCCGGTTGTTGTTCACCGCCGAAGGTGCGCACCTGCGTTATCGGGCGGTGCCCGACCGCTATCTGTCCTTCCCCGACTTCACGTTGACCGAGGCAGGTTGGGACGCCCTCGACATCCCTGTCGGGCTGGCTTTCTTCTTCGCCAGCTCGGTGACCGCGAAGATGGGTGCCTTCTATCCGGGTCCCGCCGGTGTGGCCGAGTCCGAGCTGGGGCTGCGCGCCTGGTCCGACGTCGTGGCCGCCAACCCGGAACTCGAGGTCCTCGGCCCAGGACGTCGAGGCCCTGCTGGTCCGCGGCCCCGACGGCGATCGACCGGCGGAGTGCTTCCTGGTGCCGATCGACGCCTGCTACGAACTCGCCGGCCGGCTGCGTACGGTCTGGCGTGGTTTCGACGGCGGTCAGGACGCGCGGACGGCGATCGCCGACTTCTTCACCACGGTCGCCGCGCGGGCCAAGCCCAGGCCGCGCCCTGAGCCTGTCGAAGGGTCGGAAGACCGGCCATGATCGACCTCGACTTCCAGATCGACGACGTGGTGGTCGAGCGGTTCGCGGCCGTTCCTCAGCTGACCGCCCGGGTCCTGGTCACCGAAAGCACCGGTCAGCCGCTGCACGCCATCGCCTTGCGCGCCCAGCTCACCATCGAGCCGCAGCGTCGCGCCTACGAAGTCGGTGAGACCGAGCGGTTGACCGATCAGTTCGGGCCCCGCGACCGCTGGTCGGTGACCCTCAAGCCGTTCCACTGGATGCAGTGCTCGACCATGGTCCAGGGCTTCACCGGTTCGACGCTCGTCGAGTTGCCGATGCCGGTGACCTACGACCTGGAGGTCACTGCCTCGAAGTATCTGCACCAGCTCGACGGCGGCGACGTGCCGGTGGTGTTCATGTTCTCCGGCACCTGCTTCACCCGGGGAACCGCCGGATTCGGGGTCGAGCAGGTGCCGTGGCATCTCGAGGCCTCGTACCGGATGCCCGTCAGCACCTGGCGATCCTGCATGGATCTGCACTTCCCGGGATCCGGCTGGCTGCGGCTGCACCGGGACACCATCACCGAGCTGACCCACTACAAGGGCGAACACGGGCTGACCAGCTGGGATGCGGTGGTCGAGCATCTCCTGGCCCGACAGCGGGTGAGCGAGCCGTGAGGTTGGAGGCCGTACGCGCGGTGGCCGACGCGGTGCTCTACGAGGGGTACCTGCTCTATCCGTACCGCGCCACCTCGCGCAAGAACCAGGTGCGCTGGCAGTTCGGCGTGCTCGGACCGCACGACGCGGAACGGCTCGGGGTGGGCGAGAACTCGCACCTGTCCACGCAGTGCCTGCTGCGCGTGGAACCCCCTGGCTCAGGCCGCGTGAGAGTCCACGTCCGATTCCTCCAGATCCAGCAGCGCCGGGTGCAGCGCCGGGATCCGGACTCCTCGTTCGTCGACGTGCCGGAGCTGCGCATCGGCGAGAACCGCTGGTTCGCCTGGGACGAGGCGGTCGAGGTGGAGCGGACCCACGACGTCGGGCTGGGCGAACTGACGGCCGGCCGATCGTGGAGCATCGAGGCCGGCGGCGGTGAAGATCACGAGGAGCTGCGGGACGCTCGCGGAGAGCTCGCCGGCCGCCTGGTGCGGCAGCGCTGGCCGGTCCGCGCCTCGGTGTTCGCCCGGCTCGAGGCGATCGCGGCGTTGTACCGGCTGACGGTGTCGGTCGACAACCAGGCCGGGGCCGAGGGGATGAGTGCCGAGGACGCGTTGCGCCGGTCGCTGGTCGGCACCCACCTGATCATCGAAGCCGAACCGCCCGCGGCCTTCGTGTCGGTGATCGATCCGCCCGCCGACGCGGCAGAGGCCGCCGGGCTCTGCCAGCAACTCCGCTGCTGGCCGGTGCTGGCCGGCGAACCGGGCGACACCTCGACGGTGTTGGGCTCGCCGATCATCCTCTACGACTACCCGGAGATCGCGGCGGAGAGTGCCGGGGATCTCTTCGACGGAACGGAGATCGACGAGATCCTCACCCTGCGGGTGATGACCATGACCGAGCAGGAGAAGGCGGAGGCCCGGGCCACCGATCCCAAGGCGGCGATGATCATCGACCGGTGCGACGCCATGACGCCCGCGGAACTGCAGCGGTTGCACGGGATCCTGCGCGACCCCCGGTCGGGTTCGCCCGACCCGCCCGACCCGCCCGAGCCGTTCGACCCGACCGACCCCTCCGACCCGTTCGACATCTTCGACGATGATCACGACCCGGATACCTCTCACGTCCTGGTCCGGGGCGCCCGGGTCGGCAAGGACAGCGTGGTCCGGATCGACCCGCAACGCCGGGCCGACGCCCAGGACCTCTTCTACGCCGACCAACTGGCCCGGGTCACCGCCGTGCATCGCGACCTGGACGGCGAGACGCACCTCGCCGTGGTGCTGCTCGACGATCCGGCGGCCGATCTCCACGACTGGTACGGCCGGTACCTCTACTTCTCTCCCGACGAGGTCATCCCCGTCGAATCCTCGAATCAGGAAGGCTCGAATCAGAAAGGCTCGAATCAGAAAGGTGGGTGAACAGATGAGGAACCTCGGTGTCGCGACGGTCGTCGTCGTCGGACTGGCGTTCGCGGTGGGCATCTATGTGGGAGTGCGGTCCATTCCCGATGTCAGGCGGTACGTCGAGATGCGCCGCATGTGACCAGGAGGATTCTCGTCGCCGGGATCGGCAACATCTTCCTCGGCGACGACGGATTCGGGCCGGAGGTGGTCCGGTACCTGGCGGCGGAGCCTTCGCCGCTGCCGGATCAGGTGCGGCTGGTCGACTACGGCATCCGCGGCCTGCACCTGGCGTACGACCTGCTGCCCGGCTTCGACGCGCTCGTACTGATCGACGCCCAACCCGGAGCGGGAACCCCGGGAGACGTCGCCGTGCTCCGGATCCGTTCCGAAGACGTCGGTGACGGCGACTTCGACGCCCACGGCATGGTGCCGGTGGCGGTTCTGGCCTCCCTGCCGGCGCTGGGCGGCGAGTTGCCGCCGACCTTCCTGGTCGGGTGCCGACCGGCCGACACCGGCGAGGGGATCGGGCTGAGCGGGCCGGTGGCCGCGGCGGTCCCGGTGGCGGCGGACGCGGTGCGCACCCTCGTCCGACAGCTGGTCGACGAACCGGCCCTGGTCGCGGGGGGCGGTTAGCCATGTGTCTGGGCATCCCCGGTCAGGTCATCGAGATGCTGGCGGGTTACGGCGGGCAGCTGGCGCTGGTCGACGTGTCCGGGGCCGCCCGGAAGATCAACATCGGAATGCTGGAGCTGGCCGAGCAGAATCTCGTGCCGGGGGACTGGGTGCTGATCCACATGGGGTTCGCGGTCGAGCGGGTGGACGCGGCGGGAGCCGAGCAGGCCATGCAGGGCCTGGAACTGATGGGTCGCGGACGCGATGTCGACGACTGAGGTCCGCCCCGCCCGGGTCAGCGGGCCGGCGCTCTTCGCCCGCTACGCCTTCCCGCCGAATCAGCTCGGCTACTGCGGGCCGGCCGACAGTGCCGCGTTCTTCAGCAGTGCGCGGACCGGCGACGATCGGGGCGTACGGGCGGTGGTCGGCGACTTCGACGGGGCGTTGCCGCACCTGCAACTCATCGCGGACGGTGCCGGAGCGGAGGATCCGCTGGATCCCGACGTCGTCGAGGCCTACTGGCTGGGCAGCGAGACCCTCGAACAGGTGCGGGGTGACGTGGTCCGGCCGACCGTACGAGCGGTCTTCGCCGGGCGTTGCGGCCCCCTGTTCGACGGGATCGACCAGGCGCTGGCCGCGGGAGCGCTGCCCCACCACAGTTTCACCGTGCTGTGCGTCTACCCCTGGGTGGGGATGTTGGGCGACGAGCGCCGGACCCCGCAGGCCATGATCGTCCTGGATCGCTGCCGGATCCGCACCGGCGTGATCCGCGATCTCCAGAGCGACCGCGCCGTGGTGGAGTCCCGGCCGCTGCGCTGGGACGGTTCCCGGCTGCTGCTGGGCGAACCGGTCGCGGAGACCGTACGACGGTCGATCGACGGCGTCGCCCTGTCGGACCCGTTGAGCGTCGGGGACCGGGTGGCCCTGCACTGGGACTGGGTCTGCGACACGATCACGGCCGAGCACGAAGAGGCCGTGGCGTACTACACCGGTCGTCACCTCGACCTGGTCAACGCCTGCCTGGTTGACTCAGTTCTCGCCGAGCGCCGGTCGCCGTGAGCGAGCAGCGGCGCCGCCGGCGCCTCCAGGTCGGGGGCGTGGTCCAGGGTGTGGGTTTCCGCCCGTTCGTGTACGCCCTGGCCCGTCGGCTCGCCCTGTCCGGGACGGTGGCCAACGGCAGTGCGGGGGTGACCATCGAGGTCGAGGGTGGCGCCCAAGCGCTCGCGGCGTTCCAGGAGCGGCTGAGCGATGAGGCCCCGCGACTGGCCCAGATCACCTCCATCAGCACGGCGGACATCCCGCTGCGCGGCGGCACCGAGTTCCAGATCGTGGCCTCGGCCGCCGGCGTCGGACGGACCTTGATCTCACCGGACATCGCCACCTGCGACGACTGCCTGGCCGAGCTCTGCGACCCGGGCGACCGGCGCTACCGGCATCCCTTCATCAGTTGCACCAACTGCGGACCGCGCTTCACCATCATCACCGGCCTGCCGTACGACCGGCCGTCGACGACCATGGCCGGCTTCCCGCTGTGCCCGGCCTGCGCGACGGAGTACGCCGACCCGGGCGATCGGCGCTTCCACGCCCAAACCGTGGCCTGCCCGGACTGCGGTCCGAGGCTCGCGCTGTACCGTGCCGGGGTCGCCGACCTCACCGGCGACGCGGCCCTGCGTGAGACCCGCCGACTGCTGAGCGGCGGGGCGATCGTGGCGGTGAAGGGACTCGGCGGCTACCACCTGGCCTGCGACGCCGAGGACGCGACCGCGGTCAGCACGCTCCGCAAACGCAAGGATCGGGGCGACAAACCGTTCGCGGTGATGGTCGGCGACCCCGGCGTGGCGGAGGAGTTCGCCCTGGTCTCCGTCGACGAGCACCGGTTGCTGACCGACCCGCGGCGCCCGGTGGTGCTGCTCGCCCGGCGGCCCCGACCGGCGCTCCGACTGGCCCCCGAGGTGGCCCCGGACTCGCCGGACTGCGGGGTGCTGCTGCCCTACACGCCGGTGCACCGGCTGCTGTTCGGGCTGCCCGGTGACCCTGCGGGGCCCCGCGTCCTGGTGCTGACCAGTGGCAATCTGGCCGGCGAGCCGATCGTCACCGATGATCAGGACGCGCTGGTGCGCCTCGAAGCCCTCGCCGACGCCTGGCTCCAGCACGACCGGCCGATCCAGGTGCCCTGCGACGACTCCGTGCTCCGGGTCGTCGACCATGATCAACTTCCGGTGCGCCGGTCCCGCGGCTACGCTCCACTGCCGATCTCCCTGCCGGTGCCGGTCCGGCCGGCGTTGGCCACCGGCGGCGACCTGAAGAACACCTTCGCGGTCGGCGCGGGCCGGTACGCCTGGCTGAGCGGGCACATCGGTGACATGGACGACCTCGCCACGCTGGAGGCCTTTGCCGCGGCCACCGAGCAGCTGAGCACGGTGACCGACGTGACGCCCGAACTGCTGGTGACGGACCGTCATCCGGGCTACCGCAGCGGACAGTGGGCCGTTCGGGAGCGCGGCGATCGCGAACTCGTGCGGGTGCAGCACCACCACGCCCACCTGGCGTCCGCCATGGCCGAGAACGACCACCCGGACGGCGAGCCGGTGATCGGTTTCGCCTTCGACGGCACCGGCTTCGGCGACGACGGCGCGGTCTGGGGCGGGGAAGTCTTGATCGCGGACTACGCCGGTTACCGGCGCGTCGGGCACCTCGGCTACGTCCCGCTGCCCGGAGGGGACGCCGGGATCCGCAATCCGTGCCGGATGGCGCTGTCTTATCTGGCCGCGGCCGGCCGGGAGTGGGACGGACGGCTGCCCAGCGTTGCGGCCTGCTCGGCCGTCGAACGCACCGTGCTGTCCCGGCAACTCCAGACCGGGCTCAACACGGTGCCCACCTCGAGCATGGGCCGGCTCTTCGACGCCGTGTCCTCCCTCGCCGGCGTGTGTCATCGGGTCGGGTACGAGGCGGAGGCCGCGATGCGGTTCGAAGGGCTGGCACGCTCTGCGGGTCCGGTGGGGAACCCGTACCTGTTCGGGCTCGACGAGGTCGAGAACGCCGCGATCGACGGGGACGAGATGATCATCGCCGATCCGGCGCCGGTGATCCGCCAGGCCGCCGACGATGTGCTGGCCGGGCAGCCCGCCATGATCATCGCGGCGCGCTTCCACGCCGCCGTGGCCGACCTCGTGCTCGCGCAGGCGGAACGGCTCCGGGTCCGGACGGGCATCGGCGTGGTGGCGCTGTCCGGCGGGGTCTTCCTCAACGTGTTGCTGACCCGGTGGTGCGCGGAACGGTTGCGGGCCAGCGGATTCCGGGTGCTCCAGCACCGCCGGGTGCCGCCCAGCGACGCCGGCATAGCCCTCGGCCAGTTGGTCGTCGGTGCCCGATCGACGAGTGTCCGAACTATTGGGGCCCACCGCAGAGAGAGGAGTGCGCCATGTGCCTAGCCGTACCCGGCGCCGTACTGAACACCTGGGAGAAGGACGGCACCACGATGGCCACCGTGGACTTCGGCGGTGTCGAGAAGGAGGTCTGCTGCGAGTTCGTGCCCGACATCCAGGTCGGCGACTACACGATCGTGCACGTCGGCTTCGCCCTGCAGCGGCTGGACGAGCGCTCGGCCAAGGACACGCTGGCTAACTTCGAGCGGATGGGCGAGCTCGACCTGGAGTTCGGCGACGCCTGGGCCCGCGCGGCCAAGGAAGCTGGGGAACCCATTCCCGAGAGGCAGGTGCCGAAGTGAAGTACATCGACGAGTTCAACGATCCGGAATTGGCCAAGCGGCTGCTGGACGACATCCACGCGACGGTCACCCAGCCGTGGGCCCTGATGGAGGTCTGCGGCGGCCAGACCCATTCGATCATCCGGCACGGGATCGACCAGTTGATCCCGGAACAGATCGAGATGATCCACGGCCCGGGCTGTCCCGTGTGCGTGACCCCGCTGGAGTTGATCGACAAGGCCCTGGAGATCGCCTCCCGGCCGGACGTGATCTTCTGCTCGTTCGGCGACATGCTGCGGGTGCCGGGCAGCGGCCGGGATCTGTTCCGGATCAAGAGCCAGGGCGGCGACGTCCGGGTGGTCTATTCACCGCTCGACGCGCTGAAGCTGGCCCGGGAGAACCCGGAGCAGCAGGTGGTGTTCTTCGGCATCGGATTCGAGACCACCGCACCACCGAACGCGATGACCGTCTACCAGGCGAAGCGGATGGGCGTGAAGAACTTCTCCATGCTCGTCTCGCACGTCCGGGTGCCACCGGCCATCGAGGCGATCATGACCTCGCCCAGCTGCCGGGTGCAGGGTTTCCTGGCCGCGGGGCACGTCTGCAGCGTGATGGGGACCGCGGAGTACCCGCCGTTGGCCGAGCGGTTCTCGGTGCCGATCGTGGTCACCGGGTTCGAGCCGCTGGACATCCTGGAGGGCATCCGCCGTACGGTGCATCAGCTCGAGGCCGGCGAGGCGAAGGTCGACAACGCGTACGGGCGGGCGGTCCCGGCCGAGGGCAACCCGGCGGCGCGGGCGCTGCTGGAGGACGTGTTCACCGTGACCGACCGCGGCTGGCGGGGCATCGGCGTGATCCCGGACAGCGGCTGGCGGCTGTCGGAGCGGTACCGCGACTTCGACGCCGAATACCGCTTCGAGGTGCTCGGCATCGACACCGAGGAGTCGACCGTCTGCCGCAGCGGCGAGGTGCTGCAGGGTTTGATCAAGCCCCACGAGTGTGCGGCGTTCGGCCAGGAGTGCACGCCGCGGAACCCGCTCGGCGCCACCATGGTGTCCAGCGAGGGTGCCTGCGCGGCCTACTACCTCTACCGCCGGTTGTCGTTGCCGGTGGTGGAGAAGCAGGTGGCCGGTGTCTGAGGTCGCGAACGGGACGGCCCTCGACTTCGAGGGCTGGACGTGCCCGCTGCCGCTGCGGGACAGCCCGCAGGTGGTGATGGGCCACGGCGGCGGTGGCCAGATGTCCGCCGAACTGGTCGAGCATCTCTTCGTACCGGCGCTAGGCGGGGAACCGGGCGGCGGTCAGACCGACTCCGCCGTGGTCGAGCTCGGTGGCGTACGGCTCGCGTTCTCCACCGACACGTTCGTCGTCCGGCCACTGTTCTTCCCTGGTGGGTCGATCGGCCATCTGGCCGTCAACGGCACGGTCAACGACCTGGCCATGAGCGGAGCCGTGCCCACCCATCTGTCCTGCGGCTTCGTGCTCGAGGAGGGGACGGAGTTGTCGGTCATCGGCCGGGTGGCCCAGGACATGGGTGATGCGGCCCGCGCTGCAGGAGTCGCCATCGTCACCGGGGACACGAAGGTGGTCGACGCCGGCCACGGGGATCAGGTGTACGTGAACACGGCGGGCATCGGTCTGGTGGCCGCCGGGATCGACATCCATCCGCGCCGGGCCGAGGTGGGCGACGTGATCATCGTCAGCGGCCCGATCGGAGTGCACGGCATCGCGATCATGAGTGTCCGCGAAGGGCTCGAGTTCGGCACCCAGATGATCACCGACAGTGCCGCCCTGCATCCGCTCGTCGCGGAGATGATCAAGGCCTGCCCGGATCTGCACGTACTCCGGGACCCCACCCGCGGCGGCCTCGGCACGTCGCTGAACGAGATCGCCCGTACGGCCGGAGTGGGGGTGTCCCTGGTCGAGCGATCGATCCCGGTGCCCGCCGACGTGGCGAACGCCTGCGCCCTGCTGGGCCTCGATCCCTTGTACGTGGCCAACGAGGGCAAGCTGGTGGCCTTCGTGCCCCGCGACGAGGCCGAGGCTGTGCTGGCGGCGATGCGGGCCCATCCGCTCGGATCCGGCGCGGCCGTCATCGGCGAGTGCGTCGCCGAGCACCGCGGCATGGTCGTGGCCAAGACCACCTTCGGTGGTACCCGGGTCGTCGACATGCCGCTCGGCGAGCAGCTGCCGCGCATTTGCTAGCGAGACGGACCCATTCGATAGCCTCGCCGATGTGGGGAAGCACGAGAGCATGAACACGGTGACGCACGCCGCCGTCCGGCGGGACATCGCCCGGTTCAAGCAGGCGCTGCAGTACTTTCCGGTCGGGTCGCGGGCCCGCGCGTACGTCGACCGGGCGCTGCCGAAGCCGCTGGTGGTCGCCCTCACCCGCGTGTTCGGACGCTCCTACCGGCGGGTCGCCACCGCCTGGTCGTGATCATCGGCTGCCGTAGCGTGGCCGGGTGCCCGATTCCTCGCCGCCGAGCCCGAGCCAGCTGAGCACGAATCCGTTCGCTGCCTACGGCGAACAGGCGATGCGCGCGCGCCGGTCGCTGAAATGGCACAGCTACGAACCCGACGTGCTGCCGCTGTGGGTCGCCGAGATGGACGCCGTCCCGGCCGAGCCGATCGTCGCCGTCCTCCAGGAGGCGTTGCGCAACGGGGATACCGGCTATCCGTGCGGCACCGACTACCCCGAGGCGTTCGCCGAGTTCGCAGCCGCTCAGTGGGAGTGGAACCTCGATCCGACCGCCATCCTCACCGTCGCGGACGTGATGACCGGGATTGCGGAAGTGCTGCAGCTGATCACCGACCCGGGCGGGCCGGTGATCATCACGCCGCCGGTGTGGGGGCCGTTCGCGATGAGCATCGCGCACTGCGGGCGCATTGTGGTGCCGGCGCAACTCTCCGCGGATCACCGACTCGACTTCGGCACCCTGGAAGAGGCGTTCGACCGCAGCACCTACGAGGGCGGGCGGGCCGCACTGCTGCTCTGCAGCCCCCACAATCCCACCGGCACCGTGCACACCTACGACGAACTGGCCCGGCTGGCCGAACTGGCCGACCGCTATCGCGTCCGGGTGGTGGTGGACGAGATCCATGCGCCGCTCAGCCACCCGGGCCATCCGATGACGCCCTACCTCACCGTGCCGGGCGGTGAAAGCGGATTCGTGGTCACCTCGGCGGCCAAGGCGTGGAGCATCGCGGGGCTCAAAGCCGGTCTGGTGGTGGCCGGCACCGCGGCCCGGGACGAACTCGACACCCTGCCCGAGGTCGCACGGCACGGGGCCGGGGGCCTGGGCACCATCGCCCATGCGGCTGCCTTCCGGTCCAGCGGGCCGTGGCTGGCCGCACACCTTGCCGGTCTGCTCGAGAACCGCGAACAGCTGCGCGGGCTGCTGGCACGCCACCTCCCCGAGGTGGGCTTCGCACCCCCGGAGGCGACCTATTTCGCCTGGTTGGACTGCCGGGCGCTGCGCTTGGAGCCGGATCCCGCCACCGTCTTCCTCGAGCGCGGACGGGTGGCCCTGACCGGCGGCGAGTCCTTCGGCGCCGGAGGGGAGGGCTTCGTCCGGCTCAACTTCGCCGCCGCTCCGAGCGTGTTGACCGAGGCCGTGGAACGGATGGCCGGCGCCGTCCGCTGACCACTCGGAGGCCGACATGGGAGATATTCTGCCCCGCAGGGGCTCAGCCACCGGCACAATGATGGGCACATACAGGAAGGTAGGACCCGATGAGTGATCCGGCGCTACCGTCGGAATCCCGCTGGGATCCTGCCCACCCGTTGGCCCAGCACGCCGAGTTGGCGCGCAACACCGACCTGGCCCGGAACTCCAACCCGCGGATCGGCATGGCCTATGCGGTCCAGCTGCGGACCGACACCGAGCCGCGCAGCTCGACCTCGCGCAAGGTGCCCGCCCTGCAGACGGTGCTCAGCTTCCGGTTGCGCCGGGTCGGACCGGACGGGCAGCTGTTGCCTCCGGTGGCGGTGGAGATGCGGGGGGCGACGGTGACGGGCGCGATCGCCGAAGGTGATCTGGTGCAGCTCGCCCGCGCCGCACCACACGGGGGCGCCCTCAAACTGGCCGCGGTCACCAATCTGACCACCGGAACCCGGGTCTACACCGGCCCACCGCGCGGGGTGACGGTGCTCAAGGTGGTGCTGGCCGTGCTGCTGAGTCTGGTGGCCGCCGGCTTGATCGCGGTCGCCATCTTCCTCACCCTGATGCTGGCCGGCCTCTGAGTGCGGTGCCGCCGGGCCGGTGCAAAGGGCCTGGCCCTGGCTGGCCGCCCGGGCTCAGCCCTAGTCTGAGCCCATGACCGGTTCTTCGGCGCGACGTCGGGTCGCCATCCTCGGGACGGGCATGATCGGTACGGTCCATCGCCGGGCGGCGCTGCTGGCCGGTGCCGACGTGGTGGGGGTGATGGCCTCCTCTCCGGAACGGTCCCGGGAGGTCGCGGCGTCCTGGGGTGCCGAGACGGCGTTCGCCGACATCGAGGAGGTCGCGGCCAGCGACATCGACGTCGTACACATCTGTACGCCGAACGCCTCCCACGTCCCGTACGCGATCGCGTGCATGGAGGCCGGCCTCCACGTCGTGTGCGAGAAGCCGCTCGGCGTCGGGTTGGCCGACGCGGTCGAGGCGGCGGAGGTCGCCGAGCGCACCGGGGTGGTGAACACGATGCCGTTCACCTACCGGTTCCACCCGATGGCCCGGGAGTTGCGGGCCCGGGTGCAGGCGGACGACTTCGGGGCCGTCAACCTGATCCACGGCAGCTATCTGCAGGACTGGATGCTCAGTCCGCAAGCCACCTCGTGGCGGGTGGATCCGCAGCTGGGTGGACCCTCGCGCGCCTTCGGCGACATCGGTTCGCACTGGTGCGACCTGGCCGAATGGGTGACCGGCGACCGGATCACCGAGCTGGTCGCCACCACCGCGATCTCCGTTCCGCAACGACCGGCCGCCAGCGCGGCCAGCTTCACCATGAGCGGGGCCTCCGCGTCTTCAGCTTCCGACGCCCCGCTGATCGACGTGACCACCGAGGACACCGCGTTGATCTTGTTCCGGACCGAGAACGGCGTGGTCGGGTCGACCGTGATCAGTCAGCTCAGCGCCGGGCGCAAGAACCGGTTGTGGGTGGAGATCGACGGCATGCACCACAGCGGGGTCTTCGATCAGGAGTTGCCCGAGCAGCTGTGGATCGGCGCCGACGAAGGCGCGACGGTGCTGGTCCGCGACCCCAACCACGGATCGTCCGAGCAGCGCCGACTGGCCACCCTGCCGGCCGGTCACGCCCAGGGCTACGCCCAGTGCTTCGAGAGTTTCGTGGCCGACTCCTACGCGGCCGTCGACGCCCGGCGTGATGGCGGCGACGCGCCGATCGGCCTGCCCACCTTCGCCGACGGGGCCCGCGCGGCCGCGATCTGCGACGCCATGCTCCGCTCGGTCGACGCCAAAGGCTGGGTCGCGGTCAACGCCTGACCGCGCATTCCCCCGCCGATCTGAGAACAGGGAGCCCGATGGCCACGCTCACCCCCGCGATCACCGGAACCGACGCGTACGTCCACCGCCTCGACGCCCCCGGATTGGGCCTGGCCGAGGTCGGGGGCAAGGGGGAGTCGTTGATCCGCCTGGTCCGGGCCGGGTTGCCGGTGCCCGAGGGTTTCGTGATCGGCACCGATGCGTACCAGCGCTTCGTGACCGGATCGGGGCTGCGGGACGGGATCACCCGCCGGTTGTATCTGTTGTCGATCGACGATCCGGAGGAGGTGGCCGCGGCCGCCGGCGACATCCGCCGCTGGTTCGACGACGAGCCGCTGCCGGCCGACGTTGCGGCCGAGGTCCGGCAGGCCTACCGCGACCTGGGCCGGGGCCGGGTCGCGGTCCGCTCGTCGGCCACGGCCGAAGACCTGCCGGGGATGTCGTTCGCCGGGCAGCAGGACACCTTCCTCAACGTGGGGCACGTCGACGCCCTGCTGGACGCGGTGCGTTCCTGCTGGGCGTCACTGTGGACCGCCCGGGCGATCAGCTACCGGGCGCGCCTTGGGGTGGGCACCGACGGCCTGGCCTTGGCGGTGGTCGTCCAGCGGCTGATCAACGCGGAAGCCTCCGGGGTGCTCTTCACCGCCGACCCCGTGACCGGTTCAGATCGGCGGATCGTGATCAACTCGACCTGGGGGCTCGGGGAGGCGGTGGTCGGCGGCGAGGTGACTCCGGACCGCTTCGCCGTGGGGCGGCGGAGCCTGCGGGTGGTGAAACGAGACATCGCCACGAAACTGAGCATGACGGTCCGCGGCGCGCAGGGCACCCGGATCGAGCCGGTGCCCGACCGCCTGCAGAACCTGCCGTCGCTCGCCGACCACGAGGCGAGCCAGCTGGCGGCGTACGCCCTGCAGATCTCGGAGCTGTACGGAGTGGGCGAGGGCGCCGGGAGCGACTTGGGGATGGACATCGAGTGGTGCCGGCTCGGTGCTGAGCTCTGGATCCTGCAGGCCCGCCCCATCACCTCCGGCGAGGACCGCGATCCCTGGAACGATTCCCGCTCGGGGAACTTCCTGTGGACCAACACCAACGTGGGCGAGGCCATCCCCGACGTGATGACCCCGGCGACCTGGTCCATGGTCCAGGTGTTCCTGTCCGACGCGATGGCCACCGCCTCCATCCCCCCGTACGTCGGATACGGCCGGATCGGTGGCCGGATCTACCTCAACGTCAGCGTGATGGCCGCCCTCAGCAAGGTCGTCGGGGTCAACGAGCAGACCTTCCGCTTCCTCACCGAGGAGGTGTTCGGGCGGCTGCCGGACTCGGTGGAGATCCCGCCGGTCAAGGTCTCGACGTTGCAGACCCTGGCGTCGGTCGTCCCCGTCGCCGCCCACGTGCTGTCGGAGGCGAGGCGCGACGCCCGCGCCCTGGACGAATACCTGGCCGGTCACCCCCAGGTCTGCACCCGTCGGCGGCTCGAGATCGCCGCCGTGACCAGCGGTCGCGAACTGGCCCGCCAGTGGCGGATGGTGATCGAGCCGGAGTTCCATCGGATCAGCTGGATGTTGTCCGCGGCCACCAGGCGCAGCGGGGCGTCCTTCGTCACCACGAGGCGTCGGTTGCAGAGCCTGGTCGGGGACGAGAAGGCCAACGCGATCACCGCCGGCCTCGGGGCCGAAGCGGGGCAACTGGCCAGTCTCGGCCTGCTCGACGGGCTGGAACAACTCGCGAGCGGCGACATCGACCGGGAGACCTTCAACCTGACCTTCGGCCACCGGAGTCCGCACGAGTTCGAGATCTCCACCCCGAGGCCGGCCGAGGATCCGGATTGGATCGACCGGCAGTTGGCGGCCAGCCCGGCCGGCGGTGTCGGGTATCGGGACCTGCTGGAGCGGCAGGAACGGGCCCGCGACAAGGCCTGGCGGACGCTGGAGTACGACCATCCGTTGCAGGCCAAGCTGCTGCACTGGCAGATCGCCCGCTGGGCGACGATCGCCCGGGACCGCGAACACGCCCGCAGCGAGGTGATCCGCTACTTCTGGGTACTGCGGACCTACGTGCTCCGTGCGGGTGAGCTCAGCGGCCTCGGTGACGACATCTTCTTCCTGGACGCGGACGAGATCGCCGCGGTGCTGGACGGGGCCGAACCGGACCGCGCCGCCATCGAGAACCGGCGCACGGTCTATCAGCGCTACCGTGCTCTGCCCAGCTACCCCGGTCTGATCAGCGGGCGGTTCGACCCGTTCCGGTGGGCTGCGGACCCGGACCGGCGGACCGATCTCTACCTGGCCGGCTCGAGTGCCCCGGCGACCGACACGGTGACGGGCTTCCCGGGCTCCACCGGTGTGGTGGAGGGCACGGCGCGCGTCCTCTCCACCGCCGAGCACGGGCATCTGCTCCAGCCGGGGGAGGTGCTGGTCACCGCGGTCACCAACGTCGGCTGGACCCCGATCTTCCCGCGCGCGGCCGCCGTGGTCACCGATGTCGGGGCGCCGCTGTCCCACGCCGCCATCGTGGCCCGCGAACTGGGCATCCCGGCGGTGGTCGGCTGCGGCAACGCGACCATGGTGATCAGCACCGGCGACCGGGTTCGGGTGGACGGCTCGGCCGGCACGGTGGAGGTGTTGGCTCCCCGCGCGCGCCGGGCCCTGCTGGACGCTTGACCGGTCTCCCGCTTCTCCCGCCGCTGACGCGGGAGCAGTTGACCGCGCCGGTCGACGAGGTCGCGCCCCGCCTGCTGGGGGCGGTGTTGCGGCACGGAGCGGTGGCCGTCCGGATCGTCGAGGTCGAGGCGTACGACGGCGCGACGGATCCGGCGTCACACGCCTATCGCGGCCGGACCGCGCGGAACGCGGTGATGTTCGGACCACCAGGGCAGCTGTACGTCTACTTCTCGTACGGGGTGCACTGGGCGGCCAACGTGGTCTGCGGGCCGGAGGGCGTGGCCTCGGGGGCACTGCTGCGGGCCGGCGAGGTGATCTCCGGGGTGGAGGAGGCGCGCAGTCGCCGGGGGCGGTCGACCGATCGGGATCTGGCCCGGGGGCCGGGCCGGTTGACCCAGGCGCTGGGACTCTCCGCCGTACACAAGGGCGCCGACGTCTTCGGCCCCGGCCCGGTGACCCTGGAGCCGCCCCCCGGCCCGGTCCCGTACAGCGCCGGACCGCGGGTGGGCGTGCAGCAGGCCGCGGATCGGCCGTGGCGGTTCTGGGTCACCGACAGCCCGTACGTGTCGACGTACCGACGGCACCCCAAGGCGTCGGGCCGGTAGTCGCCGGCCTCAGTCCAACGGCTGCAGCGAGCCGAGCACCGACGGGAGGTACTCCGCCATCGTCGGGTGAATGGGCAGGGCCTGCTGCACCGCCCGGTACTTCACCCCGGCCTGCATCGCCAGCCCGATCTGCTGGACGAGATCATCACCGTGCAGGCCGAGGATGGTGGCGCCGAGGAACTCCTCGCTGTCGGCGTCGACCAGGATCCGCATCACGCCGACCGTCTCGCTCTCCAGCACCGCCCGGCTGACGCTGGACATCGGCACCTCCGCCTTGAGCACGCGGCGGCCGGACTTCCGGGCCTCGTCCATGGTCATCCCCACCCGGCCCAGCGGCGGGTCGGTGTACAACGCGTACGCGGTGATCCGGCCGTCGAGGGAGCGGTCCGGGTCCAGCAGGATCTGGCCGTCCTGGTAGGCGGTGTGGGTGAAGGCGCCGTGCCCGTTGACGTCGCCCAGCGCCCACACGCCGGGTACCGAGGTGGCGAAGCGGGAGTCGATGGTGAAGAACCCGCGGTCGTCGGTCTCGACTCCGTGCTCCGGTCCGAGCAGATCGGAGTTGGAGCGACGCCCGGTGGCGACGAGCAGATGGCTGCCGGTCAGCGTCGGTCCGTCGTCGAGCTCGATGGCCACTCCGCCGTGGTCGCCGGCCATGACCCGGGCCGGCCGGGTGTAGCGGATGTCGACGCCCTCGTCGGTGAGGTGATCGGCGATGATCGCGGACACGTCGGGGTCCTCGCGGGTGGCGATGCCGCCGCCGACCAGCATGGTGACCTGCGAGCCCAACCGGCGGAACATCTGGCCGAACTCCAGCCCGATGTACCCGCCACCCACGATGATCAGGTGCTCGGGCAGCGCGGTGAGCTGCAGCAGTTCCACCTCGGTCAGGTAGTCGACGTCGTCGAGACCGGCGATGGGCGGGACGCCGGCCCGGCTGCCCAGGTTGAGGTAGATCTCGGGAGCGATCAGGGTGCGACCGTTCGTCTCGACCCGGTGCCGGCCGCCGTTCGGATCGGTGCGGAGGGTGGCCGTACCGGGGATCAGCTCGAGCCCGTCGACGCCGGAGATCCAGTCGACCAGCCCGTCTCGCAGCCCGTCGATGATGCGGTGCACGCGGCCGATGGCGGCGCCGAAGTCCACCGTCACCTCGCCGGTGTGCACGCCGTAGTCCTGGGCCCGTCGAGCCGTGTGGGCGACGGTCGCACTGGCGCGCAGGGCCTTGGTCGGTTTGCAGCCGTGGTTGAGGCAGGTGCCCCCGACCTGCTCCATTTCGATCAGGGCGACCCGCAGCCCCTGCTGGGCCTTGGCGGCGGCCACGCCCGGGCCGGGCTGGCCGGCGCCGATCACGATCACATCAAGCTCGGTGACGTCACTGGCGGCCTCGTTTGCCTCATCGTGGGCCGTGTCGTTCGTCATGTGCTGCCCTCCTCGATCGTGGATCCGGTCTCAACCTCCCAAGCTGAGAGTTTGATACCCGATTTGTTACCTAAGGGGTGCCTCTGCTTAGACTGCGAGCCGAAGATCACGATTTGGTATCGACACTAACGGAGGATGTGTGGCTAGCCACCGCCCACGGCGCGCTCTGCGGCCACCCCTTGCTCTACGCCTTGCACGATTCACCGTACCGGCTCTGGTCGTCGGTTCGCTGGTGGCCGGGGTGACCGTCACGGCCTGGCCGAACTCCGACCCGCTCACCGCCGTACCCGCCGCCTCCAGCTCAGCGCCCGCCGACAACTTCGTCCGGGCCGAGCCGAGTCAGGTTTCGCGGAACGAGGACCGGCCCGTTGCGAGCCCGTCCGCCGCTGCCCAGGCCGAGGCCGACAGCAAGGCGGCCAAGCAGAAGGCCGCGGCGAAGGCCAAGAAGGCCGCGGCGAAGGCGAAGAGGGCCGCGGCGAAGAAGGCGGCCGAGAAGAGGGCCGAGAAGAGGGCCGACGCGAGGAGGGCCAGGGCCAAGGAGGACGCCGAGCAGGAGGCCGCCGCGAAGCTGGCCCACGCCCGAGCCAAGGCGGCCGCCGAACGGGAGAAGGCAGCGGCCGCGCGCAAGCTCGATCTCGACGTCGTCGGTTCGCGCTACACCACCGCCGATCTGAACGTCCGCACCGAGGCCGACGAGGACGCCAGAATCACCACCGTGTTGAAGCGTCGGAGCAAGGTGTCGATCACCGATACCGTCACCGACGGCTTCCGGCTGATCGTGCGTGATGGCAAGGGCCGCTGGGTCAAGAACAAGTACCTGGCGAAGAAGAGGCCGAAGGCTGAATCGAGTTCGTCCGGAGGCTCGTCCGGCAGTTCGTCCGGCATCTCGTCCAAGTCGTGCAACAAGAGCAGTTCCATCGAAGGTGGTCTGCAGCCCGACGGTGTCCGGGTCTACCGGGCCCTGTGTGCCCGCTTTTCGAACATCTCCTCGTTCGGCGGCCGCCGGAACGCCAACGGTGGTTTCCATCCGTCCGGCCGCGCGGTCGACGCGATGATCTCCAACGGCGGCTGGGAGGTCGCCCGCTGGGTGCGGGCCAACGCGAAGAAGCTCGGGGTCAGCGAAGTCATCCACGCCCAGAAGATCTGGACGGTACAGCGCAGCGGTGAGGGCTGGCGGGGCATGTCCGACGGGGGCAACGCCACCGCGAATCACTTCGACCACGTGCACATCAGCGTGTACGGAAACTCCGGCGGCTAGAGCGGAATAGAATCGTTCGCCGCCGGATCTGGGATCTCGCTTGTGATCGACCAGGGACCGACCTAGTGTTTTGCCATGGTGGACCCCTACCAGTTGATTATGGGCGTGATCGCTCTGGTCATCGTGGTGCTTGCCCCGCTCGGGTTCGTCGTCGCCTACGAGGGGCTTGCGGGTGGTTGGGACCACATCGTCGACCGCTGGAGACAGCGTCGGGCCGGTCGGCGCGAGCATCGAGCCAACATCAAGGCTCTGCGCCACCAAAGTGGGGTGCCCATCGAGCAGCTGGCCGCTGATCTGCGCCGGCTGCGCGCGGCGGTCGGGCAGGACGCCCACCGCTCGGCCGCGCACCAGGTCGGGAACCGGATGGCGTACGACCGGATCCTCATCGATGTCTGCGCCATGCTCGAGATCGAGCACGAACTGGACCGCTCCTACACCGGACTCGAGCAGGACATCGAGCGCGTCCGGGTCGAGGCCGAACTCGAGCGGGCCGGCATGATCTTCGGCGACGACCGCCGTTTCGGCCAAGCCGCCTGAACCGCCACCTCCCTCGCCTGCGAAGACCCCACCGGAAGCGGTAGCTCAGCTCCGCCCGCGGCCGGTGGGAATATCCCGTGACGCGTGCCCGTTGTTCAAGTAAGCTTCGAATTCGAAGGATTCGAAGTGGAACTATACGAACAGCAACTAAAGGACGGTTCGATCACCATGTCACTCGCCAAGGCCATCCGGAGTCGCCGGGAGGCCAGCCGCAGTCGTCGCGAGTTGGAGCGAGCGATCAGCAACGCTGCCACCCCGGCCCTTCGGGACGAGCTCATCATCATCTCCCAGCGCGAATTCATCCAGCGCACCCGCTGACCTCAACGTTTCGTTCAGCGGCTTCACAGCAGCAACACGACCCCGAGCCCCAGCCCGGCCAGGTTCACGACCAAGAAGGTCAAGATCCAGACCGGCGCGGGGATCGGGGTCAATCTGGCTAACTGGTCGACATCGGAGTGTCGCACGCCTCGCCCTCGGCGCTGCCGGATCAACTCCAGCACCGGCCGCGGCGAGGCGATCAGCAATACCCAGGTGATCAGGTAGGCGATCATCGACACCCACGGCGCCGGCAGGAACCAGCTGGCCAGGGCGACCGCGGCCCCGCATCCCATCAGCACGGCGAATCCGTACAGGTTGCGGATCTGAACCAGCATCACGGCCAGCCATCCCACCAGCAACCAGAGCAGTCCGAGCGCGTGCCCGGCCGCCAACAACAGCGCGGCACCCACACCCGCAACCGCCGGCGCCAGATACCCGGCGATCAGCATGACCACCATGCCGGCACCGGACGGCCTTCCGCGAGAGAGCGTCAGACCCGAGGTGTCGGAGTGCAGTCGGATCCCGACCAGCCGCCGACCGGTGGCCAGCGCAGCCAGGGCATGCCCGCCCTCGTGGCTGATGGTGACGATCTGCCGGGTGGCCGGCCAGGCCCGGGGAGCTGCCACCAGCACCAACGCCGCCAGGGCCACCACGAGCACCGTCGCCCGGTCCGGAACAGGCTGGACGGCGAGGGCCCGGCGCCAGATCTCCGACAGGATCTCCACGCCTCAAGCGTGCGTGATCTGCTCAACCCCTGCGCAAGCCCTGCTCAATCTCGTCGAGTCAGCCGAGCAGGACGACCGACTTCTGCCGATCGCGGGCCGTACGAACGATCAGCCCGACGAGAACGACGGCCAGGCCGGCCAACGCCAGCCAGCGCACGGCCGGGACATAGGTGCCTACCGCGACGGCCACCAACGCCCAGCAACTGGTGAAGGCGTAACCGGCGACGGCGGTCAACCGCGTGACCACCGCGAACGAGACGGCCGTGCCCACGACGACCAACAGCAGCGACACCGCGGTCACCCATCCGGCCTGAGCCGGCATGCCGAACCAGCGGAACGTGGTGGCGAACCCTGCGAGGCTGGCCAGTGTGGCCCAGCCGAGGTAGATCGTCACCGGCAGCCGGAACAGGAAGCGCTCCGCGGTGCCGGCCGCCGGACCGGAGCGGGTGAGCTGGATTGCCGCGGCGCCCAGGCAGACCACGAGGACCACGATGAGCAGCTGCGCCAGCCACAGCAGGTTCGAGTTGAATGCCGGAACCCAGGCCGCGCTGGAGGCGAAGGCGGCGGCCAGCCACCATCCCGTACGGCGATGCACGTCTCGGGACCGCTGGCTCGGCAGCAGTTGGTAGACCGCCAGGGCCAACGCGGCCAGGTAGATCAGTCCCCAGATGGCGAACGCGTAGCCGGCCGGGGTGACCGGGGAGTTGTTGGCGTTGGAGATGGCGCCGGTGTCGGGCCCTCCAAGCAGGATCGGCGTCAGCGCGGCGGAGCCCACCTGGGCTACGGCCAGCACGGCGACCGCGATGGCCCGGGCGAGGTCCGCGGCGGGAGTCGATGAGTCGGCCATGTTGATCATTCTCGTCCGGCAACCGCTGAGGATGCGGCTCAGAGCCCACCGTTGGTCCACAGCAGGCCGCCGGCGCCGGTGAGCCGGGCGGCGAAGGCGACGGCCTGCTCGTCGGTCAGGCCGCTGACGAAATCGATGATGCCCCGTCCGCGCCCCATCCTCGCCAGGTCCGAGCTCGACGTCGCTCCGCCGAGGAGGGCGGGGTTCTCGTTCGCGATGCGGTGGTAGCCGCGGGTGGCGGTGGCGACCAGGTCGATCAGCCGGCGCGGGGCCCGCGCGGCGTCGGTCCGATCCGACAGCCAGCCGTCGAAGCCGGTCACGAGCTGGGTCAGGGTCTCGGCCTGCCCGCGCTGGAACATGGCCAGGTCCGGCCGGTCGAGGATGAAGTAGGCGTGCACGAACTTCAACACCGACACCAGATGCCAGGCTTCGGCGGACAGGGAGACGTACGCGCCGCGCACCGGCGGCTCGCGCACGATGTGCACCGCGGTGATGAGGGCATCGATCCAGCGGGAGACAAAGCCTGAGATCGCGCGGTCGGCCATCATCGAGCCGTCGTACGGCGCGGCCAGCACGCCGTCGACGAACTCCTCGCCGACGGTGGCGACCGCCTGGGCGAAGATCTCTTCGTCGAAGATCCAGTCGTCCTTGGTTCGCAGCCGGCGGCGCAGCTGCTCCAGACCGGCGCCGGGCCAACGGCCCATGGCTCGGAGTTCGTCGTCGGCCATCTCGTTGAGCCGGACCTGATCGCCCGTCCAGGAGCGGAACTCCCCGGACACCGGTGAGAACTGGAGCACGCCGGAGCGGTGGAAGTCCTCGACGTCATGCAAGGAGTAGGCGATGTCGTCGGCGAGGTCCATCACCGAGCACTCGAGGGTCTGCCGACCGGGCGGCAGGCCGGGAAAGGCGCTCAGGGCGGTCTGCATCTCGGCCAGATCGAGGGTGTAGGCGCTGAACTTCGTCGCCCCGGGTCCGTCGAGACCGTACCCGGCCCCGCGCGGCGGCAACGGCCACTCGGTGGGGTGCGGATCGGGCACCTGGAACCGGCCCCACGGATACTTCAGCACCCCGGCCCGCACCGCGGCGGTGAGGTTGAGGCCCTGGTCGCCGGGACCGTGCACCTCGAGTTCGGTCAGGATGCGGAACGTCTGGGCGTTGCCCTCGAACCCGTCGGTCAGAGCGAACATCTCGCGGGCGAGCCGGTCCAGCACATGTTCGCCGAGGTGGCCGAACGGAGGATGGCCGAGGTCGTGCGCCTGCGCGGCGGCCTGGACGACGACGTGGTCGAGGCCGCCGAGGTCACGCAGCAGGTCGCGTTCGTAGGTACGGAGGAGTCGGACGGCGATGGATCGGGCGACGGCGGTCACCTTGATGGTGTGGGTCAGCCGGTTGTGGACCACTCCGGCGGTGGCCCCGGCCGTGACCACCTGGGTCACCTGGGCCAGTCGGGCGAAGGACTGGGCGAACCGGATCCGCTCCAGATCCGTACGGAACTCCGACTCGCCACCGGTGTACGGGCTTTCGCTCTCCGGCTGCGCTCGGGCGAGTCGCGGATCCATGCTCCCAACCTAAAGGGGTGCGACATCTCAGCCGGTCGAAGGCCCGGACCGGTGCGAATCCGCGGATCCATTCGCGGGTTCGGTGCCCTTCGACGGGCTCAGGGGCGCCGGGAGCCGAACATCAGCCCTTCGACAGGCTTGGGGCGCGAGCTACCGATCAGCCGACCGGAATCAGCAACCTCCGCGACACCACGGCGGGCAGCGACAGGGTTCGGTAGCCGACGTCGTCGAAGAGCACCGTGATCTCGTCGCCCTCGAGGCTCATGACCTCCCCGTCGCCGAATTGGGCGTGCCGGACCCGATCCTCGATCGCGAACGCACCGCCGCCCTCCGGCTCGGCCGGGAACTCGTCGGCGGTGCCGTCCCAGCAGTTGTCGCAGTCGCCGCAGCGTCGCGGGTCACGTTCGCCGAAGTACTGCAGCAGGTATGCCCGCCGGCACCGGCGGGTCTCGGCGTAGCCGCGCATCATCTCGATCCGCGACTTCTGGATGGAGCGGTACGCCTCGGCCCGCGCGAGAACCCGCTCAACACTCGGCCCTTCCTGCTCGGCGGCGCTCTCGGTGATCAGGTTCAGCAGCCGGCCGACCGTTCGCTTGCTGAACCCGGTGACCTCGGCCAGCTGCGCTTGGTCGGCGTCAGGCCGCGTGGCCAGGGCCCCCAGCACGGCCGTCACCTCCTCGGTCGTGGGTACGCCGACCGTGAAGAATCGAGCCAGGCTGAGATCCTCGGGACGGAAGAACAGCACGCCCAGTGCCGGCTCGCCGTCCCGGCCGGCTCGACCGACCTGCTGGTAGTACTCGTCGGGAGATTCCGGCACCCGGGCGTGGAAGACGTAGCGCACGTCGGCCTTGTCGATGCCCATCCCGAACGCTGAGGTGGCCACCATCACCTCGAGCCCACCGGCCATGAACCGTTCCTGGATCTCCTCGCGATCCCGCATCCGCAGGCCCGCGTGGTAAGCCGCCGCGCGCAGGCCACGATCGGCAAACTCGCAGGCGTAATCTTCGGCGGCCTTCCGGGTCCCGGAGTACACGATGCCCGGACCCGCGGTGGCCAGCACGGCTTCGATCACCGCGTCCTCCTGGTCGGCTTCCTCGACCTGCCGATGCACGGCGAGAGAGATGTTCTCCCGTGCCATGCCGCCCACCACCACCGTCGGGTCGTGCAGCCGGAGCTGCTCGATGATGTCGTCGCGGACGGGCGGAGATGCGGTCGCCGTGAGCGCGATGATCCGCGCTTGCTCGAGTCCCTCCAGCAAGGAGCCCAACCGGAGGTAATCCGGGCGGAAGTCGTGGCCCCATGACGACACACAGTGCGCCTCGTCCACCGCCACCAACGTCGGGCGCATCGCCGTGACCGCCGCCCGCACCTCGTCGTTGGCCAGCTGCTCCGGCGCCAGGTAGAGGAACTCGACCCGGCCCGCCGCCGCGTCGGTCAGCGCCTGTTCCCGTTCGCGCCTGCTCTCGGCGGAGCTGACCCGCCGGGCAACGGTCCGCCGCCCGTACGTCTCCAACCGCGTCGTCTGGTCCTCCTGCAGGGCCAACAACGGGGACACGACCACGGTCGGACCGGCCAACAGCACCGCCGCCAACTGGTACACCAGCGACTTCCCGCCCCCGGTCGGCTGGACGAGCAACACGTCGTGCCCGTCCAGCAGCGCCCGGACGGCTTCCCGCTGACCAGGGCGCAACCGGTCGTGGCCGAACACCGTACGCGCGGTTTCGGCGATCTGATCGACAGCCGTCACCGGCACAGTCTCCTCGACCCGGTTCCGGTCCTGAGCGGCGGCCGCAACCCGTGGGCGGCGAGACGCGGACGGCGATAGCGTCGATGCTGCGAGATTCGCCTGGTCGGTGAAGGGGCAGCCATACCATGCTGATGATCGGCCGCGAGACGGAGCGGGCCGCGTTGCGCGCCGCGCTCGAGGCGGCGCGCCGTGGTCGCGGCCAGGCGATGATCATCCTGGGCGAGCCAGGCGTGGGCAAGTCGATGCTGCTCGAGGACCTGGCCGCCACCGCAACATCGGCCGGAGCGACCATGCTCCGCGGCCGCGCCGTCGAGGGGGCTGGGACCTTCCGGCCCTTCGCCGAGGCGCTGATGCCGCGAGTCCGGGGCCAGCCGCTGCCGGCGTCACCGGCTCTCCGGCCCTACCGCGCGGCACTGGGTCGGCTGATCCCGGACTGGGCGACAGCCGCCCCGGCCGAGGCTCAACTCGACCCGATCCTGGTGCTGGGCGAGGGACTGCTGCGGCTGCTCGGCGAGATCGATCGCGGGGGCTGCGTGCTGCTCCTCGAGGATCTGCACTGGGCCGATCCCGAATCGCTGGCGTTGTTCGACTATCTGAGTGAGGCGGTCACCTCGGGACCCGTCCTGGTGGTGGCCTCGACCCGCGCACCGCTCCGTACGCCGGACCGGGTCGTCGCGCCTGGGGCCACCGTGCTCACCCTCGGCCGCCTGACGGACGCCGAGGTCGACGCGATGATCGAGAGCAGTGACCGGACCCTGAGCGAGAGCGACCGGGCCAGCATCCGGGAGCGCGCCGAGGGCCTGCCCCTGCTGGTCGACGAACTGCTGGCGGGCGCGGCCGAGGGCGCAGGCTGGCGGGTGCCGGCGAGCTTCGCCGCGCTGGTCGAGCAGCGGTTGGCGGTCCTCGACGAGCAGGGGCGCCGAATGCTGGCCGCCGCCGCGGCCCTCGGCTCCGATCCCGACTGGGATCTCGTGCCTCAGGTGGCCGACGTGGAGGCGGCCGCGACCGTCGCCATCCTGCGCGAAGCCGTCCGGCTCGACCTGCTGGTCACCTCCGGCCCGGTGCTGACCTGGCGGCACGCGCTGACCCGGGATGCCGTGTGGGCCGGACTGTTGCCCCCGGAGCGCACGGCCCTCGGCCGGCGGGCCGCCGACGTCTTGCTGGCCCGCGGCGGACCGGCGCAGCAGGTGGCGGCGGCGGAGTTGTTGATCGGCGCCGGGGATTCCGAGCGCGGCGCCGTCCTGCTGCTGGAGGTCGCTCGTCGGGAGCTGGCGACGGGGGCCGTCCATGGCGCCGGGATGCTGCTGGAGCAGGTCGCTGCGACCGACCAGCGCCTGGTCGGGCTGGCCAGCGCCCAGGTCGACCTGCTCACGCTGACCGGTCGGCTCGACGAGGCGCTGGCGACCGGGACCGGTGCGCTCGACCACGTCTCCGGCGCCGAGCACGCCGAGCTGTGCTTTCGACTCGCCCGAGCAGCCATCTCGTTGACGCGGTGGGCCGAGGCTGACGCGTTCGTTTCGCGCGCCCGCCGCCCCGACGACCCGCAGTCGCTGATCCTGCTGGCCGACTCGGCCCACGGGGCCGGGCGCATCGGCGAAGCGGCCGAGTTGGCCGAGCGCGCCGTGGCGCTGGCCGAATCGCGCCGGGACCCGTCGCTGATCTGCGAGGCGATCGTCGTCCAGGCTCGCATCCTGCGGTTGAGTGACGTCGACCGCGCCGGGGTGCTGTACCGGCACGCGGCCGAGCTCGCCGCGGAGCACGGGCTCCGGCTGTGGCGGGTCGAGGCGCTGATGGGTCTCGGGCTCGTCGAAATGCTGGATCAGGAACGGTCGGCGGTCTTCGAGCAGGCCAGAGACGCCGCCACGGACCTCGGGTTGCTGGTCCGGGCGACGGACATGGAGTTCATCGTGGTCGACGGTGTCTTGACCACCGAAGGCCCGGTCGCCGCCGCCGCCCGGTCCGAGATCCTCCTCGAACGCGGACGCCTGCTGAACCGGCCCCTGCTGGTGGCGACCGCGGACCTTCTCAGGGGCGTCGCGGCGGCGGTCGCGGGCGACCGGGCGGCCGTCAAGGCGGTGCTCGATGCCTGGCCGCCGGCTGACCTGCCGCCGGACTTCGCGGTGCACGCCTACGCCGTGTCGGCGCACCTGGCGATCGGTGATCACGACCTCGGGACGGCCGTGAGGTGGCTCGACCAAGGCGTCGAGCCGCTGCTGGCGCACGAGTCCGTCGCACCCCTGCACCAGTTCGGTCTCTGGGCGCTGCTGCGCACGGTGGTCGGCGGCCCGGCCGACGATGCTCGGGAGCGGCTCCGCGGCCTGCGGTGTGAGCCTGCGTCGCGCGAACCGGGGCGCGCTGCACTACGCGGACGCGGTCGCGGCCGGGCGCGTGGGGGGCAAGGTGTCGGCCGAGGCGGCGTACGCCCTCGGCGAGGAGGCCCTCGAACCGGTGCGGTGGTGGAACCAGGTGCTCCGGTTGGTGACGCTGGAGTGCGCCGCTGGACGACTCGTGGGGGGACCCGGTGCCGCAGCTGCGCGCGGACCTGGCGGCCTTCGAAGCGACTGGATACGAGCGGCTGGCGCGCGTCGCCCGGGATCTGCTGCGACGCGCGGGCGCACCGACCCGGCGGGGCCGGGGCAACGCCGAGGTCCCACCGGCACTGCGGGCGCTCAGCGTGACGAGCCGCGAACTGGACGTCCTGGGTCTCGTCCACGCCGGTCGCAGCAACGCCGAGATGGCCGAGCAGTTGTTCCTGTCCGTCCGCACCGTCGAGACGCACGTGGCCAATCTGCTGGCCAAGACGGGAGCGGCCAACCGTACGGAGCTTCGGTCCTGGTACGACCGGCTAACTCCGTAGTCGGCACGGATCTGCGTCGCGGCTGACGCGCGCATCGTGGTCGACATGAGTAATCGGAATCGTGACGACTATGACGTCCTCGTGGTGGGGGCTGGGCCCTCGGGTCTGACCACCGCCGTGGCCATGGCCCGCCTTGGGGTCCGCGTCCTGGTGATCGAGAAGCACCCGGGATTGTCGATCTTCCCGAAGGCGATCGGGGTCCGGCCGCGCAGTATGGAGATCTTCCGTAGCTGGGGCCTGGAGCCAGAGGTCCGTCGGCGCTCGCAACGCGGCCGGGTCGAGATGTCGATCCAGCCGACACTCGGGATGCCTCGGCAGGAAGTCAGCCTCGGACTGCCGGATCCCGCGGTAGTGGCGACGGTCGCACCGGCGCCGATCGCGCTCTGTGGCCAAGATCAACTCGAGGCGGTTCTGCATGATCAGCTGCTCGCCCGCGGCGGTGAAGTTCGCTTCCGTACCGAGCTGGTTGCGATCACTCAGACCGCCGACGGCGTGGATGCCGTGATCCGGCACCGCGACACCGACGAGCCGTCGGTGGTCACCGCTCGCTACCTGGTCGGAGCCGACGGGGCCCGCAGTATGGTGCGCTCGCTGATCGGCATCGAGTTCGAGGTCCTGGGCACCGAAGCCGATCACCTTTCGGTGTTGTTCACCGGAGATCTGTCGGCGGTGATCCCGGATCCGCCGTACATCCTCAACATCACCGTCGCCCCGGGGTTCGAGGGACTCTTCGCCTCGACGGCGATGCCGCACCGCTGGATCTACGACATGGAATGGCATCCCGAGACCGGTGAACGGATCGAGGACTGGACACCCGAGCGGCTCACCGCGCGGATCCGAGGTGCGGCCGGACTGCCGGACCTCCAGCCGGAGATCGTCGGCGTCTTCCCGTGGGACTTCGGCGCGGGCATCGCGCACGGCTATCCGCCGCGGCCGGATCTTCCTGGTGGGGGACGCCGCCCATCGCACGACTCCGCGGGGCGCCACCGGTATGAACACCGGGATCGCCGACGGGCACAACCTGGGCTGGAAACTCGCCTGGGTGATCAAGGGCTGGGCGGCCGAGACGCCTGCTGGACTCCTACGAGGCCGAACGCGAACCGGTCGGCCGGGCCAACGCCACCGCCTCGCTGCAGACCATGATCAGCCGACCGGCCAGCGACGGGCTGGCGCACGACTTCGGCGTCTCGTACGCCTCGGGCGCCGTCGTTGGGGGGACACCGCTGGCCGGCCGGCGCGCTCCGCACGCCTGGGTGCAGCCGCGCTGGTCGAAGGGCGAGGAGATCTCCACTCTCGATCTCTTCGACGGCCGGTTCACGTTGCTCACCGGCGCGGACGGCTCGGGGTGGCGTACGGCGGCCGACGAGCTGGCCGAGACTGGCATGCCGCTCGCGGTCGTCGGCCTCGGAGTCGAGTTCGACGATCCCCATGGAGAGCTGGTCGCGCGGTACGGGCTGGGGGACCGCGGTGCGGTCCTGGTGCGACCCGACGGCTACGTGGCGTGGGGACGGGACGAGCCGAGCTCGGCCGGACTCCGGGACGCGCTGCAGCTGGCCAGCGGGCATCGGGTCGCCGAACTGGTCCGCTGAGTTCTCAGACCAATCCGGTCCGCGCCGGGATGATCGCAACGGCTGACCAAGGATGCTTGGCGCAAAATGACCGCGTACGCTCGGGAAAGGGCTTGCTTAAGGCCTTTCCGGTAGTGCGCGGTCGATTCGCGCCAGACGCTGATCGGACAGCGGAATTCCCCGCGCTGGCCAGCGGGCATCGGGTCGCCGACCTGGTCGGCTGACCTCTCAGTAGGCTGCCTCCTGGTCCCCTCAGCGACTCAGGAGAGCTCATGAGCAACGACGTCCAGAGCAGCCCCGTCGACCCCACCAGCACCGCCGCTTGGGCGCGCCTCACCGAGCTGCACGGCGGGCTGAAGCCGGACTTGCGCGGCTGGTTCGACGCCGACCCCGGCCGGGCCGAACGGTTCAGCTTCACCGCGGGCGATCTCTACGTCGATCTGTCCAAGAACCTGATCGACGACGAGGTGCTGGGGGCACTGGTCGAGCTGGGGGAGCAGGTCAGGCTGGCCGAACGGCGGGACGCCATGTTCTCCGGGGAGCGGATCAACGTCACCGAGAATCGGGCCGTGCTGCACACCGCGCTGCGGGATCCGGACAACGTCGAGGTCGACCTGGACGGCACCAACGTGGTGCCGCTGGTCCACGAGGAGCTGGCGAAGGTGTACGCCTTCGCCGACGAAGGTCCGTAGCGGCGCGTGGCGCGGGGTCAGCGGCAAGACGATCGAGACCGTGGTCAACATCGGGATCGGCGGGTCCGACCTGGGGCCGGTGATGGTCTACGAGGCGCTACTGCCGTACGTGCAGCCGGGCCTGACCGCGCGTTTCGTCTCCAACATCGACCCCACCGACGTGGCGGAGAAGACCAAGGGCCTCGACCCCGAGACGACGCTCGTTCATCGTCGCCTCCAAGACGTTCACCACCTTGGAAACCCTGACCAACGCCCGGCTGGCCCGGTCCTGGCTGCTGCACGAGCTCAAGTCGGCCGGCGCCATCGACGACACCGAGGCCGCCGAAAAGGAGGCGATCGAGAAGCACTTCGTGGCGGTCTCCACCGCGCTCGACAAGGTGGCCGACTTCGGCATCGACCCGGCCAACGCGTTCGGGTTCTGGGACTGGGTGGGCGGCCGCTACTCGGTGGACTCCGCCATCGGGACCGCGGTGGTGGTGGCCATCGGGCCGGACAACTTCGCCGACTTCCTCGCCGGCTTCCACACCATCGATGATCATTTCCACGACACCGAGCTGAGCGCCAACGTGCCGGCGCTGATGGGGCTGCTCAACGTCTGGTACAACAACTTCTTCGGAGCCGCCACCCACGCCGTGCTCCCGTACGCGCAGTATCTGCACCGGTTCCCGGCCTATCTGCAGCAGCTGACCATGGAGTCCAACGGCAAGAGTGTGCGCTGGGACGGCAGCCCGGTGATCACCGAGACCGGCGAGGTGTTCTGGGGCGAGCCCGGGACGAACGGGCAGCACGCGTTCTATCAGCTGATCCACCAGGGCACCCGGTTGATCCCCGCGGACTTCATCGCGGTGGCCACCCCGGCGCATCCGCTGGTCGACGGTGATCATGACGTGCACGAACTGTTCCTGGCCAACTTCTTCGCCCAGACCGCGGCGCTCGCCTTCGGCAAGACCGCGGAGCAGGTGCGGGAGGAGGGGACCGATGAGGCGATCGTGCCGGCCCGGGTGTTCAGTGGGAACCGGCCCACCACGTCGATCATGGCCCCGGCTTTGACCCCGTCGGTGGTCGGTCAGCTGATCGCCCTGTACGAGCACATCACCTTCACCGAAGGGGTGGTCTGGGGCATCGACAGCTTCGACCAGTGGGGTGTGGAGCTCGGCAAGCAGTTGGCCCTCAAGGTGACCCCCGCCGTCGCCGGCGACGAGGCGGCCCTGGCCGAGCAGGATCCCTCCACCCGCAACCTGGTCGGCTACTACCGCACCCACCGCACCCGCTGACGAGCGCATGGCGATCATCGATCACGCCGGACAGGCCAGCGAGCAGGAGATCTCTGCGCCGGATTCTGTAGTCGTCCGCCAACTGCTGGGTTGCGACACCGCCGCCGCCAAAGGCTCGTCGCTGCTCAACAGTTACGAGGCGGCTCACCACCATGTCGAGGCGGCCGCGGGCTCCGGTGTAGGCACCGCTGCGACCGGTGATCGGATGTACGCGGAGGCGCACGAGGAGCCTCGGAATTTGCTACCGCGAAGCCGCCCTAGTGCTGCAGCACGAGCGGTTTGTGCATCACATGTAGGCCGACGAGTCCACGATCGGGGTGTCGAAAGGCTGCCGGGACGGTGGCGAGAATCGTGAAACCCAGCGATTGCCAGAGGCGCACGGCGGGCACGTTCGTCTCGACCACGGCGTTGAACTGCATCGCCTCGTACCCGTCCTCCACCGCGACCTCGAGAACCCGGTGAGCGAGGGCCCGCCCGACACCCCGGCCGGCCGCGACCGGCGACACGATGAAGCCGGCGTTGGCCACGTGCCTCCCGGCCGCGGGCTGGTTCGGATGGATCTCGGCGGTCCCCACCACAGCACCATCGTCGACGGCGACGAGTACCCGACCTCCGGGTTTGCCCATCCACCAGGATCGGGCCTCGTCTTCTTCGGTATCGGTCGGCATGCAATAGGTGTCGCCGGCGGCAAGAATCTGCTGCAGGAAGGGCCAGATCGCCGCCCAATCCGAATCGAGGGCGTCACGGATATCCATGGCGGCAAGGCGTCGGGTTCACAGACTGAGGCGGGCCCGGATGTCGCCCAGTCCGCGGGCGATGAGCAGCTCACCACCGGTGAGCGGCGCACCCCAGCCGTCGGCCGCGGTGTCCCAGCGCCGCCACAGCCGGGCGTCGGTGGCGACCTCGACGTTCGCCGAGGCGCCGGCCGGCACCTCGAACGGCCGTCCAGCCGACCAGCCGCACGGGTTGGTCCTCCTCGGCGGGAGAGAAGTACACCTGCACCACCTCGCGGCTGTCCCGGTCGCCGGTGTTGGTCACCGTGACCCGCACCGTCGGGCTCGCCTCGCCGGCGACGACCTCCGCGTCGGCGTATTCCCAGGTGGAGTAGCCCAGCCCGTGGCCGAACCAGAACGCCGGCTCCGGGGCAAGCCCGGCGAAGTGGCCGCGGTAACCGATGGCGGTGCCTTCGTCGTAGCTCAGCGCCCCGTTGGTGGGCACCACCTCCCAGGCCGGAGCCGCCCCGTCGGCGGCCGGGAACGTGGTCACCAGCCGACCGGCCGGCTCGATCTCACCCAGCAGCGCGGCGGCCACGGCGCGCCCCGCCTCCTGGCTCGGCAGACCGGCCCAGACGATCGCGTCGACCTGATCGGCCCAGGGCATCAGCACCGGGGTGGCGGCGTTGACCACGACCACCGTCCGGGCGGCCGCCTCGGCCACGGCCGGCACCAGCGCGTCCTGGTCGCCGGGCAGGGCGATGGTCGACTTGTCGGCGGCCTCGGTCTCCTGCTCCTCGGTCAACCCGACCACCACGACGGCGACGTCGGCCGCGGACGCCGCTGCCCGAGCCTCGGTGAGGATCTCTTCCGTCGGCCGGGCCAGCGGGCGGACGACGAGGCTGAACAGCCCGACCCCGGCGAGCGGGTTGCCCTCGTCGGCCGCCGTCGGTAACTCCGCCGTCACCTCCACCACGTCGTTGGCGTCGGTCACCTCGACGGTGGTCACCTGCGACGGCGGGGCCAACATGACCGCGCCGATGCCGCCGCTGGCCTCCAGCGTGAAGGTCTCCGACCGATCACCCACTCGCACCGTCCAGGTCCCGGTGCCCACCCCGCCGATCTCGACCGGGCCGCGCAGCGACGTCCGGGCTCGAAAGCTCACCCGGGCCGCCGGCTGAGGGAAATCGTCGTCGAAACCGACCAGCTCCTGGGCCGCCGGGGCCGTGCGGGAAGCGAGCAGGCTGCCGTCGGCGGCGTACACCTCGACCAGCACCCCCGGCTCCCCGGTCTCGGGAGTCGTGAGCACCTTGGCGGTCGCGGGGGCGGGGCGGGTTCGGACCTCGCCCGTGTCGGTCACCGTCAGCCGGTCGCCGAGCTTCTCAGCGAGCCCGTCGGCGATGGAGATCTGGTACGGCGGGTTGACCTGCGCCGAGCCGCCGCCCATGCCGATGGTCTCCACCGCGTGCCGGCCGATCAGGGCGACCTTCTGCTCCGAATCAGCCAGAGGCAGCACCCCGTTGTTGGTGAGCACCGTCATGCCCGAGGCCGCCAGCCGGGTCAGCTGCTCCCGGCGCAGATCGGAGTCCGGCGCCGGCAGATCGGTCGGGAACTCCCGTACGGTGCCCAGTGACCCGACCCGGTCGGCGAGCCGCAGCACCCGTACGACGTGGTCGTCGATCACGCTCTTGGCCACCTCGCCCGCCTCGACCGCCGCGACCAACTGCTCGCCCCAGGGCCCCTTCGGTCCGGGCATCACCAGGTCGAGCCCGCCGTTCGCCGACGCCGCGGTGGTCTTGGTGGCGAACCAGTCGGACATGAGCAGGCCGTCGTAGCCCCACTCGCCCTTGACGACCTCGTTGTTGACGTGCTTCTGCTCGGTGGCGGCCTGCCCGTTGACGTCGTTGTAGGCCGCCATCAGCGACCACGGATTCGACTCCTCGATAGCGATTTCGAACGGCAGCAGATAGAGCTCGCGCAGGGTGGCCTCGTCGACGATCGAGTTCATCGTGTTGCGGTCGGTCTCGGACTCGTTGGCCACCAGATGCTTCAGGCAGGCGCCGATCCCGGCCTGTTGCAGGCCCTGTACGTACGCGGCGGCCAGTCGGCCGGTGAGCAGCGGATCCTCGGAGTACGCCTCGAACAGGCGGCCGCCCAGGACGCTGCGATGCAGGTTGATCGTCGGGCCGAGGACGACCCGGATGTCTTGCGCCATCGCCTCCTCGGCGAGCATCCGACCCACCTCGTACGCAGTGTCGGTGCTCCAGGCCGCCGACAGCAAGGTCGCGTTGGGGAACAGGGTCACCGCTCGACCGCCCGAGAACCGCAGCCCGCGGACGCCCGTTGGGCCGTCGGAAAGGTTGATCGTAGCCAGCCCGATCTTGTCGTTGCCGGCCATGGTGAACACGGCGGAGCCGGTCAGCAGTTCGACCTTCTCCGCCAGCGAGAGCCGGTCGAGGAGCTCGGCATAGTCGGTGTCTTCTTTGACGGCGTCCATCCCGCCATTCCACCAAACCGCCGACCCGTCACATCTTCGGCCCCTCCGCGTGGAGTGCCGTGGCAGCTGTGACGGGTCGGCGTCAGGGTTTAGAGCTCCGGCCCCTCGGCGCGCAGCTTGTCGACGTCGGACATGGCTGTACGGAGATCGGACAGCCAGCTCTCGGTGTGCTCCCCGACCAGCTTGACGGCCCAGGACAGGGCCTCCGAACGGGACCGGGCCACCCCGGCGTCGACCAGGGTGTCGAGGACCTGCCGCTCGGGCTGACGCAGTCGCGTCATGACCGGTACGGAGATGTGAGTGAACAGGGTCTTGACTTCACCGAGCTCAGCGCCCCAGGACACCTTCCGGCCGTAGCGCGCCTGCGCCTCGTCTGCGATCTGCATCCTCATGCCCCGGGTGTCGGCGCGGAACCGGCTGATCCGGCCCTCGGCCTCGGCGTGATCAGTGGCCTCTTCGGCGAGCACGCCGGTGACCACGATCTCTTCCCGGTCGACGCTGACGGTGACGTCGCTGAACCAGTCGCCGGGCAACCGGCCCTCGAACCAGGCCTGCGCGTCATCGGCGGGGGGAACATCCACGTTCTGCCAACCGCCGGGTCGTCCGAAACCGCGTCCGCCGCGCGGGCCGCGTCCGCGGCCACCGCCTCGGCGCCCGCCGCGCTCGGACTCTTCTTCTGTTTCTGAGTGCCACTTCATGGTGGACTCCTTTCAATGATGTGCGTATCAATGTACGCATGCTTACACCATTACAGTACTACCGATAGATCGGTATCTCAAGCCCACCCGCTCGGCTGCCGACGAGCGACGAGATCGCGCACGGTCTTCACGCAGGCCAGCAGATCCCGCACGGCGCCCAGCTGCCAGGTGCGCGAGGGCCTTCCGGAAGGCAGCCTGGACACCGAGTGATCGCCCACGCCGACTGCCTCGAGGCCGAGCCGCCGAGCCGTGCCGACGGCTCGCGGGAGGTGATACGCCTGGCTGACCAAGGTCACCCGGCTGAGCCCGAAGGTCTCGCGGGCCCGCAGACAGGACTCGTACGTGTCGAAGCCGGAGCGGTCCTCGATCACCCGGTCATCCGGGATCCCGGCCCGTACCAGATAGCGGCGCATCGCCGCCGGCTCGTCGTATTCGACGGCGTGGGCGTCGCCGGACACCAGCACCGTCGTCACCCTGCCACGCTCGAACAGCCGCCGAGCCACATCGAGCCGGGCCGCCAGAAAGGGCGACGGCGTCCCGTCGGGATAGACCTGGGCCCCGAGGACCAGGGCCACCGGGGTGATCGGCACGTCATCCTCGCCGTACAGGTGTCCGCGGGCCGCGAACCGAACGAAACCGGCGCAGCCGAGCCCGATTCCGGCCATCGCCAACCCGGTCAACACCGCGACCCGACGCAGGTGAGAACTCGGTCCCGGCATGACGTCAGCGTAGGAGGCGCTAGTCACCGCCGGACTGCGAGCGCGAGCAGGGAGAACACTGTCGGTGCCGGCGGACACCATGACCGGATGGACACCAGCACCCTGACCCGTCACCGCATCCCCGTCACGGGACCATTCGACCTGGCCAAGATCGCCACGATGGACTTCGGCCACCGAGACGAGCGCAGTTTCGACGGCGTCCTGCGGATGGCCTTCTGCGTCGATGGGGACTATCACAGCCAGGTCGGGGTGGAGGTGCGGCAGGACGGGGCCCACCTCGACGTCTCGATCGTTGACCCGCCCGGCGGTCCGCCGACCGACTCCGGCCGGGTCCTGGCCCAGGTCGCCCGGGTGGTGTCGGCCGACCACGACGGCGAGCACTACGCCCGGGTCTGCCAGGCCGATCCGGTGCTGAAGTCGATCTGGTCCCGCGCGCCCGGGTTCCGGCCGGCGCTGTTCTACTCCCCGTACGAGGCGGCGATCTGGTCCATCCTGAGTGCCCGCCGGGCCCGTCGGCAGGCGATTCCTGTCCGCGAACGGCTGGCCGAGGAGTACGGGTCGGCGTTCGAGCTCGCCGGCCAGACGGTGCGCGCCGTGCCGACCCCGAACCAACTCCTGGAGGTATCGGCGCTGCGCGGGCTGCCCATCGATCGGGTGCCGCGCCTGCATGCGATCGCGGAGGCGGCCCAGCGCGGCGAGCTGTCCGTCGAGCGGTTGACCGGGATGTCCCCGGAGGAGGCGCGAGAGGCGGTGCAACAACTCCCGGGCATCGGACCCTTCTACAGCGCCCTGATCGTGGTCCGCGCCTGTGGACTGGCCGACGTGCTGACCGACGTCTCGCACGTACGGGAGGCCGTCGACCGGTGCTGGGGTCGGTCGTTCGACGACGCCGAGTTCGCCGAGCTGGCGCAGGGGTGGCGGCCGTTCCGGACCTGGGTGGCGGTGATGCTCAGGGCGGTGGGGGAGGAGACGACTGAGCGTTAGGCAGACTGGGGAGCGTGCCGGAGGGAGACACGGTCTGGCGGTCGTGCCAGCGACTGCACGCGGTGCTGGCCGGGCAGGAGCTGACCAGGACGGAGTTCCGGGTGCCGACCTTGGCGACCACCGATCTGGCCGGGGTAGGAGTCCGGGAAGTGGTGTCCCGAGGCAAGCATCAGTTGTTCCGCTTCGCCAACGACTACACGCTGCACACGCACTTCCGGATGGAGGGGACCTGGCGGACCTTTACCCGCGGGCGGCGCTGGTCGGGCGGCCAGCCGTTCCAGATCCGCGTCTGGCTCCAGACCGCGGGGCACGACGCGGTCGGCTACCGGCTGCCGGTGGTCGAACTGCTGCCCACCGCCGACGAGGACTCGGTGGTCGGGCACCTCGGCCCTGACCTGCTCGGTCCCGACTGGGACGCCGCCGGGGCCCTCGACCGGATCGGTCGGGAGCCCGACCGCACCATCGGGGAAGCGCTCCTCGACCAGCGGAATCTGGCCGGCATCGGCACCTTCTACCGCGCCGAGGTGCTGTTCCTGCAGGGCCTGCACCCGCGCACCCCGGTGGCGGAGGTGCCCGATGTGCCCCGGCTGGTGCACCGGGCGCGCCAACTCCTGCTGGCCAACCGCACCCGGGCGGAGCAGTCCACCACCGGCGATCTGCGGACCGGGCGACGTGCGTACGTCTTCGAACGCCCCGGCCAACCCTGCCGACGGTGCGGCACCGCGATCCGGACCGAGGAGTTCGGTCCGCCCGGCCAGGAACGGCGCAGCTACTGGTGTCCGCGGTGCCAGCCCGCTCGGGCCCTGAGTTCGGCTGATTGAGCAGCCGTACGGCGAGGAGAGATGTCCGGAACAGGCTCGCGTCTCCGACGTTCGGGTGAGCGGCACCGACGCGGTGCCCGACCCCGAGGAGACGGTCATGGTTGATCGCGTAACTGAAAAAGTCGCGAGCGGATTGCGCCCGGAGAAGACCACGGTCTCGACCCGCACTCGCGGCCTGCTGACGTGTGGGTTGGTGGCCGGTCCGTTGTTCATCGCCGTCTGGGCCGGGCAGGCGTTCACCCGTACGGGCTTCGATCCGACGAGGCACCCGGCCAGCCTGCTCGCGCTCGGGGACTACGGGTGGATCCAGGTCACCAACTTCGTCGTCACCGGCGTCCTGTTCGTGGCCTGTGCGATCGGTGCGCGGCAGGTTCTCTTCCCGGGACGCGCGGGCACCTGGGGACCGATCCTGATCGGTGGGTTCGGCGTCGGTCTGATCATGGGCGGGGTGTTCGTCACCGATCCCGGAGCGGGCTTCCCGGCCGGTGCGCCGGCCGGTGCCCCCGAAATGAGCTGGCACGGGCTGCTGCACGAGGTGGGCCATCTGGTCGCGCTGGTGTGCTGGACGGCGGCCTGTTTCGTGCTCCGCCGCCGCTTTGCTGCCGCCGGCGAGCGCTCCCTGGCCCGGCTCTGCGTGATCGGCGTGCTGGCTGTGTTCGCCGTCGCGGCCTGGCCGGACCTGAACAGCCTGCCCGTTCGCATCGTGGTCGCGACGGCCATCCAGTTCGCGGTGGTGGCGGTGGTCGCGGCGCGGCTGCGGAGAGCTCAGCCGGTGTAGGCGGTGATGGTGACGTCGGTCCGATCGGCCCCGGTGTGGACGCGGAGAGTGATCGAGGTCGGTCCGGAGGTGAGCATCCCGCCGTTGAAGACGGCGGGATGATCCGCGCACCCGATGAACTGCACGCTGCGGTCGCCGTCGTTCAGGCTGCGCGGGCTGGTTTCCGGGAAGCGGGCCCGGTCGTAGAGGAGGGCCGTGCCCGGGGTGGTCGTCTCCAAGCGCGCCTCCGCATCGGCCGTCAGCCGCACCATGACCTTGAAGGCACGGATTCCGTTGGGTGGGGACGGCGCCGGCGCCAGCCGGAAACTGACGAGCGACACCGATCCCGCCGTCACCGTCCGGGCTTCCAGGCCCGCGTCGAAGTCCTCCGCGTAGTGACTTCCACAGCGACGGACGACTCCGCCGCCGGGGCTCGGCCGGTCGGCGTCAATCGGCACCGGACTCGGGACCGTCGTGGCGGGGCCGATCCCGCACCCCGCGGCCGTCGACGCCAGGACCAGCAGGGCGGCCCACCATCGGCGGTCGGGCTTCACATGATCTAGTACACCGCAGTTTCCGAGACCTGGCTGGCCAGTCGATCCGTGGTGCTGAGTCCGGGCTCGGCCGGCAGCGGCCGGCGCTCGAGCCACCACTCAGCGGCCAACAGGGCCAACACCCAGGAGAGCCAGCCGGTTATCCCGGCGATCGACTGCACCATCCAGGTCTCGTTGCCGGCGAAGGTCCGGTCGAGTTCCGGGCTCAGCACAATCACGGCGGCGACCGCCACGAAGCGGTTGAGGATGATCGACATGGTCAGGGCGAAGCTCCTGATCATCCAACGGCGATGTTCGGCGTACCGCCCGCGCCGGACCATGACGTACCCGGTGACCGTGCAGGTCAGCCACAACAGCGCCATCACGATGTTGCTCACCTGGAGCACCGGTCCGAACGGCGTGGTGGCGCCCAGCACCAGACCCACCACCCCGGCGGGCAGGGCCCCGCCGAACACGTACACCCGGCCGATCCGCCGGTGCGCGGTCCAGTGCCGCCGTCGGAACCACGGCCAGATCTGGAGGAAGCAGGTCACCATGGCCACGCTGCCCACCAGGACATGCGCGACCAGGAGGGGATAGTGCCACTCCCAGGGGCTCTGCACGCGGGCCTGGGCGCGATCGAGGGAGAGGTACGGCGGGAGCGAGAAGGCGAGGAACGCGATGACCAGGAAGCCGAGCGGGGCCATCCACGGTCGCCGCCACCAACGCTGTGCGTACGTCATACGCAAAACGTAGCACGTACGCAATCCGTAGAATGGCGGGATGGCCCAACCTTTGACCGACGGACTGCCGGTGGGTCTGCGTCGACTGTGGGGCCTGGAGGATCGCCCGGTTCGGGGCGCGTCTCCCGCCTTGAGCCTGGAGCGGATCGTCGCCGCGGCGATCGAGCTGGCCGACGCCGAGGGGTTACCGGCGCTGTCGATGGCCAGGCTGGCGGAGAGGCTGGGCAGTGCACCGATGTCGCTCTACCGCTACGTCGAGAGCAAGGACGAGTTGATGATCTTCATGATCGACTCGGCGTCGACGGCAGAGCCGCCGACCACGGTCGATGGCATCGGATGGCGGGAGGCGCTGCGAACCTGGGCGAACGATCTGATGGGCATCTACCGCCGGCACCGCTGGATCCTGCAGCTGCCGGCCAACCGCCCTCCGCTCGAACCGGGTCAGTTGAGCTGGCTGGAGGCCGGGCTGCGCGCCCAGGAAGAGACGCGGCTGGAGCCGGGGGAGAAGCTGCTGATCGCGATGACGCTGCTCGGCTACGTCCGGGGGCAGGCCGCTCTGCTGCTGGACCAGACCGCCGCGGGCGACGGACCGGCGTACGGGGAGCTGCTGGCGAAGCTGGTGGAACCGGAGCGTTTTCCGGCGCTGTCGGAGGTCATCGCCGCCGGGGTCTTCGAACCGCCTCCGGTGCCGGCTGACCCGGGACTCGACTCAGAGGCCGGGTTCGATCCGGACTCCGAACCGACCTTCGGCTTCGGCCTCGAGCGGGTCCTCGACGGCGTCCAGGCGTTGATCGACGAGCGCTCCGAGGCGATCCGATGACCAGGCCACCCGGGGGCGATCTGCGGGTCAACGTTTCGCGATGACCCAGACGCGGTCTTCGTCCTCTGGTTCAGCTATCGGCGTCTCGAGGTCGTCCGATCGCGCGAAGTAGACCGAAGCCCATCCGGTTTCGGTGAGCAGTTCTCGAACCGTCGCGAGATCGAACGCCGTGTTGTACACCGACTCCTCGAATCGAGCGAAACTGCTTCCCTCCCGGATGAAGCCCGTCAGGAGCATGCGCGCCCGCGACTCACCGTCGAATATCCCGCGCTGGACCAAGAAGGTGTCATCGGTCTCACCGACGGTGATGCCATTCCATCGTTTGAGACCCCGTCTGGTGTTCAGGTCGAAAACGAAGTAGCCACCATGAATCGTGGCCGCGGCGACACAGGTGAAGCAGTTGCGCAGGTTCTCCAGATCAGGCAGATGGTTGAGTGAGTCGTACGTGGAGACCACCAAGCCAAATGATCTGTCCAGCTGGAATTGCGCCGCATCGGCCTGCAGGAAAGTCGCCGACGACGCCGGCTGACCCTCGAGATTCTTTCGCGCCCGGTCGAGCATCGGACCCGAGAGATCGAGACCGGTCACCTGGAATCCATGTCGGACGAAGTACAGGGCAAGTTGACCCGACCCGCAGCACACGTCGAGGAGGCGGCGCCTGTTGCGGGACCTTCTGGACACACGATCGTAGAAGCGCTCGATGCGCGGGGCCATTCGGCGGGTGAAGTCTGACCACTGGCTGTCGTAGATGCGCGCGAATCCGACGCCGTACGCCTGAGACGCCTCGCTCACCTACACTTTGTGCCGCGCCGTCGATTCCATATCCTCCAGCGCCTTCCCTTTGGTTTCTTCGATGAACTTCATGACGAAGAGCAGGGACAAGACCGCAAATCCGGCGTAGAGGCCATAGGCCAGAGCCAGCGAGACGTCCTTGAGACCCGGGAACGTGACGGTGATGATCCAGTTCGCCACCCACTGTCCGCCGGCCGCGAGCGACAGCGCGGCCGCGCGCATCCGGTTGGGGAACATCTCTCCCAGCAGGACCCAGGTCACCGGCCCCCACGACATCCCGAAGGCCACCACGAACAGGTTGGCCGCCACCAGGGCGATCGGGCCCTGGGCACCTTCGAGCACGGGGCTGCCGTCCACGATTCGGGCGGTCCCGAAGATGAACGCCATCGTGCCCAGGGTGATCGCCATGCCGATGGATCCGATGATCAGGAGCGGTTTCCGGCCGAACTTGTCGATGCTGGCGATGGCAATCAGCGTGGTGAGAATGTTGATGGTGGCGCCGATGACCGTGATGACGAAAGCTTGGCTTTCCTCGAATCCGACCGCTTCCCAGAGAACGTTGGAATAGTAGAAGATCACGTTGATACCGACGAACTGCTGGAAGACCGAGAGCAGCAGCCCGACCCAAACGATCCCGGCGATCTTGCCGTTGGGGCCCTTCAGGTCATGCCACGAAGGTTCGGTTTCTCGTTCCATGGTCTTGCGGATCTTCTCGATCTTCGCGTCGATGCCCTTGTCCCCCACCAACTTGGACAAAACCGCGGTTGCGTCGGCGATCTTGTGTTTGGAGATCAGGAATCTGGGCGACTCTGGGATCGTGAGGGAAAGGCCTCCGTAGATGACCGCCGGAACGGCCATGGCCAGGAACATCCACTGCCAGGCGTCCAGGCCGAGCCAGAACGGCTGGTCAGATCCGCCGGCCGCCGTGGCGAACAAGAAATCGACCAGCAGCGAGATGAAGATGCCCGTCACGATGGCCAACTGCTGCAGCGATCCGAGCCGGCCCCTGATCCTCGCGGGGGAGATTTCGGCGATGTAGGCGGGGGCGATGACGGACGCCATGCCGACACCCAGGCCGCCGACGATCCGGAACAGGACGAGAACCCACAGGCTGGGAGCGAGGCCGCTGCCGATGGCGCTGACCAGGAACAGGACCGCCGCGATGCGCATGACCGCCAGGCGGCCGAAATGGTCGGCGATCCGACCCGAAGAGAGGGCACCGACGGCGGCACCCAAAAGTGCCGAGGCGACCGCGAAACCGAGGGAGGCGGCGCCGGCGTCGAATTCTTTCTCCACGGCCGATACGGCCCCGTTGATAACGGCGCTGTCGTATCCGAAGAGGAAGCCGCCGAGTGCGGCGACGGCGGCGATTCGGATGACGCCCTTACCGGCTTGGCTCTCGTCGTCGTAGATCGATTCTTCGGTGGATACCGGTCCGCCTGATCCGACCATGTTCGTCCCCTCCAGGGTTAGGGCCGCTGGGCCCGCGGTTCGGTCCTGCGTGATCGTACGCCCCACGGTTCTGGGTCGGCGTTTGGGTCGTGACCCGGGGTGTCGGGGCGATTCGGCGATTTATGGGTTACCCAGTGTGGGCTCAGTTATGCAGCCATTTTGGGCTAGGCGAGTGCGGGGAATTGCTGCGTCCGCGCCCGGTGCAGGACGTGCTCGCGGAACAGCTCAGTGGCGGGCAGCAGCCGGCGTTGGGCAGACCAGGCCAAACCGATCTCGCGGGCGGCATGCACGTCGGAGATGGTGAGATAGCGGACGAGGCCCGGGGCGACGTCGGTGGACCCGCTGCCCGGGGCCGGGATGATCGACACGCCGAGGCCGGCGGCCACGAAGCTCCGGATGGTGTGGACGTCCTCGCCCTCGAAGCTGACTCTCGGTTCGAAGCCGGCCGAACGACAGAGTTCGTCACACACCCTGCGCAGTAACGACGTCCGGTGCAGCATCAAGAAGGGCTCTGAGGCTGCGTCAGCCAGGCGCAGCTCTTGCTGCGCTACGAGCGGATGGTCGGCCGGCACGGCCAACCGAAGGGGCTGGTCGATCAGACGGCGTCGTTCCACGGTCGGATCCGAAGGTGGGACCGATGACAACACCAGATCGGCGTCCCCGTTAACCAGCACCGAATCCACCAGCTCGTCGCGTACCTGGGTCAAGTCGAAGCGAACGTGCGGGTGCTCCTGCCGGAAGCTTCGGACCAGGTCGGGCACCAACCAGGTACCCAAGGACATCTGGAACGCCAGGGCCAGCGTCCCGGTTTCCGGGTCGAGGATCTGGTTGACCGCCGCGAATCCGTCGTCCAGTTGATGCAGCAGGGCGTCGACATGGCGTTTGAACGCTGAGCCCGCACGGGTCATGCGCAGCGTGCGGCCGGACCGGCGCAGCAGCGGGGTGCCGAGCTCGCGTTCCAGCCGGGAGAGAGCCCGGGATACTCCCGGCTGGCTGATGCCCTCCACCTCACTGACCTCCGTCACGGTCACGCCATCCGCAACCTGCTGAAACCAGCGAAGCGCGTCCGTATCCATATGTATGACTCTAGAGCATCGTTTAGATGTCATCTAGTTATTGGACACATAGATGGTCGATGACGAAGACTAGTGGTCATGACGACAGACTCCGCAACAGCCACTTTTGAAGGCTGACGGAAAGGCTTCGAGCCGGTCTGGAGGGTCCCCATCAAGGAGGACCGTGCCCCGCGTCATGACCACGAACTTCGAGACAAACCAAGGAATCGACATGCAGTCACTCATCCCCATCACCCTCACCATCGGCGTTCTCGCCGTCGTCGCCACCTGGCTCGGCGCCTACCTGCTGATCCTGAACGACAAGTTGGCCGGGCCCCGCAGGGCCGCGTCGGCCGACAACGATGCCGCGCTCCAGGAGAGCGACGCGCGGGAGGATTCCCGCTCAGCTGCGCTGGTTTGACGCCTCAGCCAGCGCTGGTGAGTCTCCGCCCGCCTCAGCGAGGGGAACGGTGATCGGGGTGTTGGCCGGGAGACTCACGGTCTCGCCGGCGACCACGATTTCTTCGCTGGCACCCGATGGGGCCTCCAGGCAGAAAGTTGCCTCGGTGTGCCCCACGGTGACCTGGACCGCGTTGCCTTGCCACCGCAGCCGGAAACGGATCTCCTGCCACTCGGCCGGCAACCAGGGGTTGAAGGTCATCTGCCCGTGCCGGACCTGGAAGCCGCCGAAGCCGCAGACCAGAATCTGCCAGGTGCCGCCCGCGGAGGCGATGTGCACACCTTCCTCGGTGTTTCCCTGGTTGTCGGCCAGGTCGACGAGGGCTGACCGGTAGAAATACTGCAGCGCGCGGGTCGCGTCCCCCACCTCGATCCCCATGATCGCGTGGATGGCCGGGCTGAGCGAGGACTTGTGCAGCGTACGAGCCTCGTAGTACTCGAAATTGGCCCGCTTCACCTCTTCGCTGAACTCGTCGGGCAGCACCCGCATCAGCATTACCACGTCCGGCTGCTTGAGCAGCTGAGTGTCCTCGCAGTTGAAGTGGTGATAGCCCGTCGGATAGAGCGGCATGTTGTTCTTGTCCCAGTCGGTGATCGGGACATCCAACCGCTCGAAGTAGCCGTCGAACTGTTCGAGCACTCCCTGGTCGGGGTCGAGGTGGTAGACGATCTTCTCCGCCACCTCTCGCCAGTGCTCGACCTCGGAGGGTTCCAGGCCGATCTTCTCGGCGATTGCGGCGTGGGCATCGGCGTGGTTCTCGGCCAGGTCTGCGTAGACCTGGGCCGACTGCGTCAGCGCCCATTGCGCCATCCGGTTGGTGAAGGCGTTGTTGTCGACATGGGAGTGGAATTCGTCGGGGCCCATCACCTGGTTGATGGCGTAGCGATCCGTCTCGGGCACATGGGTGGCCCGATCGACCCAGAACCGGCTGGTCTCGAACAGGATCTCCGCTCCGAACTCGAGCAGGAACTCCTGGTCGCCGGTGGCCTCGACGTAGGTCAGGATCCCGTACGCCACGTCGGCCGAGACGTGGATCTCCTCGTCCCGGGTCCAGAACCGGTTCGCCCCGTCGACGGTCCACATCGGGCATTCTTCGCGCCCGGTATCGGCTGACTCCCACGGATAGCGGGCCCCGCGCAGGCCGCTCTCCCGCGCCAGCTCTCGGGCCGCCGGCAACGTGTGGTACCGATATCTCAGCAGGCTGCGAGCCGTGCTCGGTTGGGTGTAGATGAAGAAGGGCAGCATCAAGATCTCGGTGTCCCAGAAGACGTGCCCGCGATAGCCCTCACCGGTCAGCGACTTGGCTCCGATGTTCACGGTCGGGTCGTCACCGTTGGCGGCTATGAGCAGTTGGTAGATCCCGAACCGGACGGCGCGGGTGCCTTCCGGGTCACCGTCGATCGCGCAGTCGCAGTCGGCCCACATCTTCTCCCACACCTCGCGACTGCGGGCCAGGCTCGCGTCGAAACCGGCCGCCGCATGCGTGTTCAGGGTCTCCAGGCACGAGCCCTGGAGGTCGTCGACGTGGTCCCGAGACGTGGCGATACTGACCAGCTTGTCGAGTCGTACGGTCTGTCCGCTGCCCACCGTGAAGTGCTGCTGCTCCTCGATCTGCTCGTAGCTGCGCTGAACGACCCGGCGATCCGGCTGCGGCGAGGACTGCAGCGTCGCGCCGTAGCCCAGGTTGATGCCGGTCTCGATGGTGCGCATCTCGAGATAGATGGCGTCCGCCGGCGCGGCCTTGCTGACCTCGACCAGATGCTTGGCCAGGGCGTACTTCTCCCACCGCACCTCGGGCGCGAAGCTGGTGCCCTCGGGATAGACCGGCAGCCGCTCGAGATTGCGGCGTCGGCCCACCAACCCGCTCTGCACGGTGACCTCCGCGTCGTGGTCGAGCGGGGTGACCTCGACGCGTATCGCGCACAGCCGGCGGTCGGCGAAGCTGGCGAACCGGAGCGTCTCCAATCGGGTTCGCCGCCCCTCGGTGTCGGCGAACACGGTCCGCCGCCACAGCACACCGTGGCGGAAGTCGAGGGCGCGCTCGTGTTCGACCACGACGCACGACTGCACGTCCAGCCGGACGCCGTCCACGAAGACGGCGAGCGAGAGCCAGTCGGGCGCATTGACCAGATCGATGACCGGCACCTGATAGCCGTCGTACACGCCGCTCAGGAAGGTGCCCGACACCTCGCCGACGTGACCCTCCTCGAGGGTTCCGCGGGTGCCCAGGCGTCCGTTCCCGACGGTGAACAGGGTCTCGAACGTGTTGGCCTGCTCCGGATCGAAGCCCGACTCGGTGACCTGCCACTCGGCACCGCTCAGCTCCGTGCTCAACCCCGCGGCGATCGGGCTGGTGCTCTCAGACACTGAACACCGTCCCGTACGCCGCGTCCAGCTGCTTGTTGGTCTCCTCCAGCGGCAGGTAGGCGGCCAGCTCGGTGCCGGAGCAACGCTGCGCTCCCATCGCGTTGCCGTACCGGGCCGCCTGCACGAAGTCCTTCGTGGCCAGATATCCGTACCCCATGCCCGCGGCGAACGAGTCGCCGCAGCCGGTGGTGTCCACCACGTGCGCCACCTTGAGTCGGTCGACCAGATCCTCCTGCATCGTGCCCTGGGCGTCTCGGTAGTAGACGGCGCAGCCGGATTGATCGAGAGTGACGCAGACCCCCTTCACGCCGCGGTCGAGGCAGTGTTCGGCGAACAGCGGGAGGTCCTCCATGGCCAGGGGGTCCGCGGTGGTCGTAGTGGGGGACGCTCCGCTCGGGAACCAGCTGCAGCCGGCCTCTTCCAGATTCATCTTCAGGATGTCGATGTAGGGCAGCCAGGCGTCACGTTCGATCCACAACCGGTTCGCCCGCTCGCCACCCTTCGTGAGCGCGACCGCGGGCCCGTGGGCGTCCAGCAGGATGGTGCCCGAGCTGTTCTGCTTGATGTAGCGCAGCGTGTCCTGACTCACCTGATAGTCGGTGATCGGCACGCAGACGAACGAGTCGGCATCCAGCACGAACTCGACGTCTTCGGGACGGATCGGGGCCATGAAGTGCGTCTGCCGCTCGTCGCGCCGGTTCTGGTCGAGATATTCGAGTTCGACGACGTCGCCCCGATCGAGCGATGACCGTACGCCGGTGAGGTCGACTTGGGGGAACTGGGCCAGCAGCTCCTTGATGTTGGCCTCGTCCTTCTTGCGGACGTGTACCACCGGGCAGATCCGGTCGTCAGGGCCCAGCAGGGCGGACAGCGCGGCCACTGTATAGAGGGCACATCCGTACTTCTCCATGACGTCGCCTCGATGGGTGGTCACTCGGTCGTAGGGGATGGGACCCAGCACTGCGACGGTTCGGTTCGTCGGCATCGTTGCCTCCTCGTACGGCTCCCAGGGGAGTTCCTCGGATGCCGATACGCTTCCTGTCGGATTAAACACCTTCGGATATCTGGGCGTAACGCCGGTGCCGGAGCTAGGGAATACTGGTTCCTTGTGTCCTCGCTTCCCGGTCAACTGAGCGCGCGGATCGAGGCTGTCGCCGGTATCGATCCGGAGCTTCGGGCGGCCACTCGACCCCAATTCGGCCACTTCCAGTCCAATGTCGCGCTCCGGCTGGCCAAGAGTGAGGGACAGCCGCCTCGGGCGATCGCCCAGCGTGTGGTGGACCAGCTGGACGTCGACGACCTGTGCGAACCGGTCGAGATCGCCGGCCCCGGTTTCCTCAACTTCCGGCTCCGCGCCGACGTGTTGGCGGCCGCGGTCACCGACCAGCTGTCCGATCCGGACCACGGCGTTGGCCAGTCCGACCAGCCGGCGCGGGTGGTGATCGACTACTCGGCGCCCAACGTGGCCAAGCAGATGCACGTCGGCCACCTGCGCGGGACGATCATCGGCGACTGCCTCAACCGGGTGCTGACCGCGGTCGGGCACACCGTGCTGCCGCAGAACCACATCGGCGACTGGGGGACCCAGTTCGGCATGCTGGTCGAGCAGGTGCTGTTCGAAGACGTCGACGTCAAGACCCTCGACCTGCCGGCCGCCGAGCAGCTGTACACGCGGGCCTCGACCCATTTCAAGACCGACCCGACTTTTGCCGAGACGGCGCGCGGGCGGGTGGTGATGCTGCAGGCCGGCGACGAGCAGACGCTGGCCATCTGGCACGACCTGCTGGACATCTCGCTGGCCGGTTTCAACGACACCTACGCCCGGATGAACGTACGGCTCACCGATGATCATCTGGCCGGGGAGTCGATGTACAACCACGACCTGGCCGTGGTCGCCGCCGAACTGGAGGCCAACGGAACCGCGGTGATCGACGACGGTGCCCTGTGCGTGTTCGTGGAGGGCTTCGCCGCCCCGATGATCGTCCGCAAGAGCGACGGCGGTTTCGGGTATGCCGCCACCGATCTGGCGGCGGTCCGGCACCGGGTCCGGGACCTGAAGGCGAACCGGATGATCTACGTCACCGACGTCCGGCAGGCCGACCACTTCGCTCTGGTGTTCGCCGTCGCGCGGAAGGCGGGCTACCTGCCCGAGGACGTGCGGGCCGAGCACGTGGGGTTCGGCATGGTGCTGGGCACTGACGGCAAGCCGTTCAAGACCCGCGAGGGCAAGGCGATGCGGCTGGCGATGCTGCTGGACGCCGCCGAGGAGCAGACCTCACCGCCGGTGGCGCTGGCGGCCGTGAAGTACGCCGACCTGTCCACCGGCATCAACAAGGACTACGTCTTCGACATCGACCGGATGGTGCAGACCACGGGCAACACCGGTCCGTACCTGCAGTACGCGCACGCCCGGCTCACCCAGGTGCTGCGGCGCGCCGAGGCCGAGGGACTGGCCGAGCAGACCAAGATCATCGTGTTGGACCAGCCCGCCGAGCAGACCCTGGCCTTGGCGTTGACCCGCTTCGGCGAGGTCGTCGACGAGGTCGCCGACACCCTGCAGCCGCACCGGCTCTGCTCCTACCTGTACGAACTCGCCGGCGCCCTGTCGATCTTCTACGAGCAGTGCCCGGTGCTGAAATCCGAGGGCGAGATCCGCGACTCCCGCCTCGCCCTCTGCGCCGCCACCAAAGCCGTCCTCGCCGCCGGTCTCGACATGCTCGGCATCGAACCCCTCGACCGGATGTAGGAGTAGTTCCCCCGCAGCTGCCAGATCTCGCGGATGTATTTCCAACCCGGTCCCCAGGTTGCAACCACTACCCGATGTTGGGTTCAGCGAGGTTGTGTCGGGTCTTGGGGTCGGGCGAAGGACCGTGGAGGGTCTGGCGGGAGCCCGAGCTTGCGAGGGCGGATGGTAGGTCCGAGCCCGATCCCAAGACCCGACACAACGGGAGAGTACCGAAAGACCCTTACTTCATCGGGTCGGGATTGGTCTGCCGATCCTGCGCTAGCCAGGCCGCGCCGACGATCCCGGCCGTGTTGAGCAGCTTGGCGGGGACGATCTCGGTCTTGAGCTTGAGCTTGGGCAGGAACTTCTCCGCCTTCTTGCTGACGCCGCCGCCGACCACGATCAGGTCGGGCCAGAAGAGTGCCTCGACCCGCTCGTAGTAGCGCTGCAGCCGCGGCACGTACTCGCCGTAGGAGAGTCCGAGTCGTTCCTTGACGCTGGCGGCGGCCTGGGTTTCGGCGTCGTGGCCGTCGATTTCGAGGTGGCCGAGCTCGGTATTGGGAATGAGGACGCCGCGGTAGATGATGGCGCTGCCGATGCCGGTGCCCAGGGTGGTCATCAGCACCAGCCCGGGGTGGCCCTTGGCCGCGCCGTACTGGACTTCGGCCATCCCGGCGGCGTCGGCGTCGTTGACCAGGTAGATGTCGCGCTTGAGCTCGTCCTCGAAGATCTTCTCGGCCGGCGCGTCGATCCAGGACTTGTCGATGTTGGCGGCCGAGCGGCTCTGGCCGTGGGTCACGACGGCCGGGATGGTGATGCCGATCGGGCCGTCACCGATGATCTTGGCGAAGTGGTCGACGATCTGGTTGACCACGGCGGCGACATTCTTGGGCGTCGACTTGGCGGGCGTCTCGATCCGGAGCCGGTCGGTGCTGAACAGGCCGGTGGTCAGATCGACCGGGGCCCCCTTGATTCCGCTACCACCGATATCGATCCCGAGGACGGGACGGCCTGCCTTCGCGTCTGGACTCATAGCGGGAGACTATCGAGATCAACTCCGGACGGACAGAGCAGTCCTGCCGAGGACATCTCAGCGGCCAGGCAGACTGTACCGATGCCCACTTCCGCAGTGATCAGCACGAGCCGGCTGATCCCGGCGCCGGCACCCGAGATCTTCGAACTCCTCGCCCGCCCGGCCCAGCACGCGCTGATCGACGGCTCCGGATCGGTACGCGGGGTCCAGCCCGGCACGCCGGAGCGCCTCTCGGCCGGCGCGAAGTTCGGGATGGAGATGCAGATCGGGCTGCCGTACAAGATCTTGAACCACGTCGTCGAGTTCGAGGAGGGCCGGCTGATCTCGTGGCGGCACTTCGCGGGTCACGTGTGGCGGTACCGGCTCGATCCCGTCGACGATGACACGACGATGGTCACGGAGGAGTTCGACAGCGGTGCGGCTCGTTGGCCCTGGGCCTTGAAGGTGCTCGGCTGGCACCGGCGCAATCTCACCTCGATGGAACAGACCCTGGTCCGGATGGAGGAGTGGGCTCAGAACGGTCGCACCGCGGCCTGACCCCGGCCGGTTCAGGCGCGGAGTTGGCGCAGGCACCAGGCGTACAGCTGGAGGTCGAAGGCGTACGCGTTCGAGAAGTAGAAGCCGTAGAAGACGCGGTAGACGACCATCCACTCGGCGGTGCCGGGCCCGCAGAGCTCGATGGCCCGCTCGGTGAGCCAGGCCGCGTCCTCGGCGGCCCCCGCGTACGACTCGAGTTCGAGGAACGCGACCGCGCCGGTGATGTCCAGCAGCGGGTCGGCGCACAGGGTGTGCGGACTGAAGTCGCCGACGCCGGAGATCACCGGCCGGCCCTGGGCGTCCGAGCTCAGGTAGACGTTCGGCGGGCAGACGTCGCCGTGCACGAGTCGCGGTACGCAGGTGCGCTCCACCAGCGCGGACTGCAACCGATCCCACACGGCCCGCACGTCGGGGAGATCCTGCTCCAGGCGTGGTGAGCTCTGCTGCAGTGACTGGCTCAGTTGCGCGGTGAGCAGCTCGGCCAGCGAGTCGAATTCGCGTACGTCCTCGCCGATCAGGCGGGCGAAGTTCGTGGTCGGGCTCGGCAGCCGGTGCAGGGCGGCGGCCGCGTTCAGGTAGCTCAGGAGCACCTCGCGGCGTTCGGCCAGCGGGGCCCGGGTCAGCCAGCCGGAGAGCATCCGGCCGGACATCCGCCGGTCGACGGTGAAGTAGCGGCCGGCGAGCTGGCCGGCGTCGAGGATGCGGGGCACCTGGAACGGGACCGGCCCGCTCGGCGGGGTCGTGGCCCACAGGTCGTACAGCCGCCGCAGTTGCGCGGCCGTCTGGGCGGGCGCCTCGTGGGTGGAGCGGTAGAGCCGCAGCACCCGGCCCTCGTCGAGGGCGAACACCTCGGACTCGCCGCCGGAGCCGAGCAGCCGGCTCCGGTCGAGGCCGAACCAGGCCAGCACCTCCTGGTCGCCGTGGTCCTGGGCGTCGGCCATCACCTGGGCGACCGTACGGCGCTCGCGGTCGGCTTCCCGGGCGGCCCGGGCCCGGTCGAGCTGACTGAGGGCCAGCACCCGGGCGTCCGCGGCGCCGATCTGGTGCGCGGTGGCCGAGACGGGCCCCCGGGTGATGTCGAGGTGGACGTCGGCGAGGCCGAGCCGGCGCTGCAGCGGCCCCTGCTGCAGCCGTACGGACTGGGTCTTGGCGTGCGGGACGATGTTGCGGACGTGGGTCAGCCAGCCGTGCTCGGTGATCATGACCCGCTCGTCGTGGCCGTAGCGCAGGGTCCAGAAGTCGAACCAGCGGAGCCACCGGGCCGCCGGCGGCGACGGGTGCAGCTCGACGGCGTCCAGGTCGACGCCGGCGAGGACCCGGCTCAGGGCCAGCCCGACCTGCTCGGCGTCGGCGACCGGGAGCAGCACGCTGGTCGCGCTGGAGGAGTTGTCCTCGCCCTCCCCGCCGCTGTAGCCGAGGATGTTGACGTCCATCCGGTACCAGCCGAACCGCCGCCACAAGATCGGCTGGGCGATCCGGATCCCTTGGATGCGGTCGATCGGGATGGATTGGCTGGTGAGACTGGTCAGTCCGCGCGCGGCGCGCAGACCGCGGGGCGATTCCGCCAGGGTGAAGTTGAACATGCCGATCACCCGGGTGCCGATCATGGTCACCAGGCCGATGGCCATCGGGATGAGCGCGGCCAGGGCGAACGCCACCACGTCGAGGATCGTCGTGACAGCGAACAGCACGACCAGGCCGACGACCCCCATCAGCCACTCGCTGGAGAGGAGGAAGCTGCCGATCAGGCGGTCGGGGCGTGACGACCACGAGGCGCTGATCGGCCGCGCTCAGATCGGTGAAAGCACCGGCCGCCGGCCCGCGGTCGTCGCCGATGCGGGCGCGTTGGCCGTGGGCCCGGGTCAGCAGGTAGTCCCGGAGCCGGTCGGCCTCGGCCCGGGTGAGGTAGTGCAGCTTGATCACGCTGTCGCCGGAGCCGACCTCCATCCGCAGCTCGGCGAGGCCGAAGAGCCGGGCGGCGAAGGGTTGCACGATGTCGACGGACTGCAGTCGTTCGAAGGGGACCTTCTTGGAGCTCTTGAAGACCGCGCCGCTCTCGATCCGCAGCTCTTCGTCGTCGATCACGAAGCGGGTGAAGTACCAGCTGACGAAGCCCCCGAGGGCCGCCAGCAGGACGGCGACGACCACCACCACGAACAGGACCCGCGGACCGGCCGGCAACGCGGGGGAGTTCGGGTCCCCGGATAGCACCTCGCGGGCGAAGTAGATCACGAGGGCGACGAGCACGATCCAGCCCCGGATGAAGGGGGTCAGGGGGTGGAGACGCTCAGTGCGCTTGGGCCAGGGCCCTTCCTGCGTGGTCGGCTCCGGCAGTCGTTCGGTGGTCGGTTCGGTCATAGGCCGGAGGCATGCGCTTCGCCGAGCTGGGTGAGGCGGTCGCGGAGTCGGGACGCCTCGTCGGGTTCGAGGCCGGGAATGGTGGCGTCGGTGTTCGGGCTGGCGGTCTTGAGGGTGACGCTGGCCAGCCCGAAGCGGCGGTCGATCGGGCCGGACTGCACTTCCACCAGTTGCATCCGGCCGTACGGGACGGCGGTCAGCGTCCGGAACCAGACGCCGTGGGTGATGTAGAGGTCGTCGTCGCGTTCGACGTAGCCCCACGACGCCCAGCTGCGGGGGAGGAACACGTGCCGGGCGGCGGCGATCCCGATCCCGGCGAGGAACAGGAGCAGGGCCAGCCACCAGATCTTGGCGAAGATGAGGACGAACACGGCGGGGATGGCGAACAGCAGCGGCCAGCCGATCCACGACGACAGCCGCCGTTCGGTCAGGTACTTGGGGGAGAGGCGCTTCCAGTCGTAGGCCGGAGGCGCGAATAGTTCGTCCATAGACGATTCAGGTTACGTGCCCTGAGCCTGTCGAAGGACGCACACGCCAGCCCAGCGGCTTCTTGGGGCCGCGCACCTTGATGCCGCTCATCAGGTTGGTGCCGCGGATGACGACCGTGGGCATGCTCGGATCGGGGTCGCCGATGTCCTTGATGGAGGTCTCGCCCAGCACCTTGGTGGTCTCGTCGCGGATGTTGGTGCCGAGCGGTACCCGGACGAACAGGGATCCCATCAGGTGGGTGCCGTTGATCTCCACGACGGGGGCGTCGAAGGTGGCCTCGGTCAGGTCGAGGTGGATGGAGCCCATCAGGTTGTTGGCCACGCTGTACGCCCGGATCCGCCACGGTCCGGTCCGTTTCACCGAGGCCATCACGGTCGACATCCGGTCGGGTTCGTCCACGGCGCCCTCGCGGACCACCCGCTGCTGCTGCTGGCTCGGGGCGGTGCAGGGGTAGGGGCTGGACCGGGACGAGGTCGTCGGTCACTGTGACGAGATCGTCGAAGGTCCGGGCTTGGAGCACGGCGTCGGTGCGTTCCTCGTGTTCGGCGAGGGTGATCCGGCCTTCGGCGTACGCGGTGTGCAGGACTTCGGCCACCACGTCGCGATCCGCGTCGGAGACCCGGAAGCGGCCGGGTCCCTGTGGGTGTCGAAGGGCAGCCTCGTCCGGCGTCAGTGCCACGAGTGGTTCCTCGCCTTCTTCTTCTTGTCGGGTTTCGGACCCTTGATGGAGACGCCACCGAACAGGGAGACTCCCTTGACCACCAGGACCGGGGCGCCGGGCTGCGGGTCGCCGAGGTCGCTCACGTCGGTGCCACCGAAGATGCCGACGGTCTGGTCCCGCACCTGGATGCCGGCGGGGGCTTTGATGTCCAGCCCGCCGAAGCACCAGGCGCCGCTGATCTCGACCACGGGTGCCTCGAAGATGGCGTCGCGCAGGTCCAGGTCGATGCCGCCGAACAGCGCGAAGGCCTTGGTGTCCTTGCGGACCCGCCACTTGCCCTTGCGAGAGGCCGACCCGAAGATCGCGAGCAGATTCTCGACCTCGGGGTTGGGGTTGGTGGTGTCGAGGGCGTACGTCGCGTTGGGATCGGTGCGGGCCGGTAACGGCACGGTCGCCGAGGGGGCGGGGACGAGATCCTGGGTGATCGGCACCAGGTCGTCGAAGGTCTTGGCGGACAGGACGTGCTCCAGGCGCTCGTCGTGTTCCTCGCGGGTGATGCGGCCTTCGGCGTACGCGGCGCTGAGCAGGGTGGTCACCTTCTCGCGGTCGGCGTCGGAGGCCCTGAGGTTGCCGCCCGCCAGCGGTCCGACGTCGGTCGGCTCGAGGGAACTGTTCGACATGGACTTCACCGTAACTTCGCGGGGGGGAGAGATCGAGGGGCAGCGGCCATGATCAGGGCGGAGCAGGGAGGAAAGGGGGAGCACCCTGATCTGTCCGGGATCGTGCCCTGAGTCTGCTCGGGCCCTGAGCCTGTCGAAGGGCTCAGTCGTGAGCGGCGCCGATGTCGAACACGTTGCCCTCCGGATCGGCCAGGGTCGTCCACTTGGCGCCGTACTCGTCGAAGTCGCCCTGCTTCTCGGCGCCCAGTTCGAGGGCCCGATTCACCTGGCCCGCCGGGTCGTCGCTGTAGAAGTCGAGGTGCCAACGGTTCTTGCCGCTCCGCGGCTCCGGCACCTGCAGGAACATCAGCGCCGGGAAGGTCCGGTCGGACGACGCCGGCACGAAGGCGTAGAACTCGCTCGCCCCGGGGTCGACCGGGCGCTCGACCAGGGCGGACCAGAACTCCGCCAGTCGCAGCGCGTTCTGGCAGTCGATGACCACTTGGCCGAAGCCGAGCCCTCACTCATCGGTGCCTCCTTGGTGTCTTTGATCTCGGTTGGGATCTGACTCTATGACCTGGCTCGGACAACGGGCTGCGCCGCGTAGTTGGGATACACTGCTCGCCGCGGCTCGACCAGCTCGGCCGCATGCGGATGTAGTTCAATGGCAGAACATCAGCTTCCCAAGCTGAGAATGCGGGTTCGATTCCCGTCGTCCGCTCCAACCCAGAAAGCCCTGGTAATACGCAGGTTGAGTGACCAGGGCTCAATCGAAGATGCCCCTGTCCGTCGCCCTGCCCCGACGTGCCCGCGATTGCGGACGCGGGTTCAATTCCCGCCGTCTCCAGGAACCTGGCAGAAGGCCCCCGCCGACAGTGCCTTCGTCGTTCCTGGGTGCGATGGGAGGTATTGCTCGCCGTTCCTTTGCACTCCGGAACGCTCACCCGTAATGTGACGATCGGTACAAGATCGGTCACGCAGAGGGAGGACCGGATGTCGGAGGAGCAGGCCGCCGAGCGGGAGCATCCGCACAAGGACAAGCTCGAGGAGATCGGTCGCCGGCTGACCGAGGAGCGGTCACGCGAGGAGCTCGAGGAGATCCAGATCGAGCTCCAGGCGCTGAAGGAGTGGGACAAGACGATGCTGAAGGCCAGCGACTCCCACGACCACGACCACGACTTCGTCACCGGCGACCACGACCACGTCCACGAGCCGGTCGTCGTCGACATGGGCGAGCTTGACCCGTGAGCTGGCCGTGATCGTCGCGACGCCGACGGTCGTCGCGCCCCAGGCACCCGAGATCCTCGGCGCGATCGAGCGGGCGCTCGTGACACATCCGGCCTTCGGCGATAGCCGCTACATCTTCGACCGCCTGCGGGTGTCGCTGACGTACCGCCTCGAGCGGCTGGCAAGGGCGTCCACGGCGGCGCGTGAGCTCCTCGATGCCCTTCGCGATGCCGAGGGCGTCGGCCTCGAGCACGTCTTCGGAGACACCGTGGTCCGGTGCGCGATCCTGCACGCCCACATCGCGCTCGAAACGCCCGAACGCTCGCGCTACGCGCTGCCCGTCGAGGACTGCGAGCTCGTGTTCACGGCGACGGCCCGCCACGTGCGCGAGGGCAGGCGCGACACGCCGCTCAGCGACGGGTCGCTGTCCCGCCTCGGCGCGACCTCCGACCATCCCTGGTTGTGGAGCGACGAGCACCCGGGCGACGTGTTCGGACGCTGCCTGCGGCATCTGCTTAAGCAGCGCTATGAGGCGCTGCCCGTCGCGCCCACCGAGGACGAGCGGGCGCAGGTCGCGCGGGGGATCGCGCTGCTCGAGGAGCTGCTGCCAGACCTCGCTCCGAGCGCGCTTCACCATGCCCACCTCGTCGCGGTGGTGCCCGGCGAGGGCTTCTGGACCAACGTCTCGTCGGCCTCGCAGTTCGACCTCGGCGGGACGCTCTTCCTCGGCCGCTCGACCCTCACCCCGTGGTGGATCGCCGAGCACGTCCTCCATGAGGCGCTCCACCAGAAGCTCTACGACTTCCGGCACGGCCATACGCTGCTCGGCGCCGAAGGCGCAGACGTCACCCGGCGGCCGGTCTGCTCGCTGTGGAACTCGCCGCGGCTCAACGACGCCAACCGCTGGAACGTCCATCGGGTGTTCGCCGCGTTCCACGTCTACGCGCACCTCACGCTGTTCGCGATGCGCGTCGAGCAGCGGGGCGAGGAGCTCGCTCCCGAGTACGGTCCGGTGCGCGACACCGTCGACAGCCTGCGCGCATTCGAGCGCGCGTGGTACCTCGGCGAACGGCTCAAGAACGACTGCTGGGAGGAGCTCGGGACGGCCGGGCGGCAGATGGTCGACTGGCTGCTCGCCGCGCTCGGGTTCCTGAACGCCTCGCCGCCTCCGGCCGGGGCTCACGTCCACCTCTACCTCGACCGGTACGTGCGGGAGAGCCGGGAGGCTGCGTTCGCGCTTCGCGACCAGCAGTCGGACACGGCCACGCTCGCGGAGCGGCTGGGCCCGCTCGCGCGGGACGAGGTCGACGCCGCGCGGGAGCTGCTGACCACGATGGGCGCGCAGGACGCGCTCGACCGCCTCGACGAGGCCGCGGGATCGTCCGCGGACGGCGAGCTCGGCGCGCGCCTACCGCGGCTGCGGATGCTCATCGCCGAGACGCTGTCCGAGTCCGCGCACGATCGTTACCGGCTGAGCGCCGCGGGCGAGTACGACGACCGCCTGCGAGCGCTCGTGGAGGGCGGCAGCGACCGGCTGCATCCGCTGCTGCTCGGCTCCCCGCCGACGGTGGCCGAAGCTCGGCGCCGCGCGACCGAGCTCGGGTTCCACCAGTCGTGCACGGACGACGTCGGCCGGCTGCTCGCGGTGCTGGCCGGGGCGGTGCCGCGCGACGGCAGGATCCTCGAGCTCGGCACGGCCGTCGGCGTCGGCGCGGCGTGGATCACCAGCGGTCTGGGCACGCGCAGCGACGTCGAGGTCGTCAGCGTCGAGGCGGACGAGCGCCTCGCCGAGGCGGTGCGAGCAGGGTCGTGGCCGCCGTACGTAACGCTGGTGGCGGCGGACGGCCTGGACGCGCTCGGCACGGCCGGAACGTTCGACCTCGTTTTCGCGGATGCGGCCCCGATCAAGTACGGGCACCTGGATGCCGTGCTCGCGGCGCTGCGGCCGCGCGGCGTGCTGGTCATCGACGATGTGCACCTCGGTTCCGGTGCCTCGGAGACTGCGCGCGAGCGGGTGGCGTGGCTGCGGCGACAGATCAACGTGCACCCGCAGTTGACCAGCGTGGAGCTCGACTGGGCCAGCGGGGTGATCGTGGCGTCCAAGGCGGATCCGGGCTGAGCGCGACGGAAACGCCCACCAAACGGATAGCTTCCCGTTCCGGACTCGCCGTTCGACCTGGAGACCCGCTCGGGGGACGCATCCGGTGTAAATCGTCGGGGCAGGCCAACCGGCGGCCCTGAGGACTGGACGATCATGGACCGATCCAGGCGTCGGCGGACCTTAGCCTCATCTAGGCTCGCCTACACCCTGGACTTCCTCTTTGCCACTCGATGTCGCCAGAATCGAACACCACTGGACGCCGTGCCGCGAGCGTGCCCCGAGCGTCGGTCACGGGCGGTCACCAACGTTCACTCACCGCGCGCCGATGACGGCGTGACGACCGGCATGCAGGCATTTTCCAGGCTGAGAATGCGGGACCGATTCCCATCGTCCGTTAGTCTTAATCTGCACGACCAATTCAATTATTAGCTTTCGGCCGTCACAAAAAGGCCGTGATGAATAGGCGATCGAGGGGTTCCAGTTCCCCGTCTTCGATCTGGCTGTTCGGTTGCACGTCCGATAGGTAGACGATCACCGCCTCGGCTTTCGGCAACACAAAGATGCGTTGCCCGCCGAATCCGTTTGCGGCGTATCCCACCTGTTCCGCCGCCTCCGACACCTCCTGCTCGGGATTGGTAAGGATCCACCACAGGAGGCCGTACGCGAGTGGGCCGCCGATCTGTGATTCGTACTTGGCCGGTGTGGTGCACTGTTGAATCCACCCTGACGGCACGACTTGCTTGCCGTCCCGGACTCCACCGCGTCGGTAGAGTTCCCCGATCTTCATCATGTCCGGCGCCGTAAGCCGCAGACCGTATCCGCCGAGGTGGATGCCGTTGGGGTCGGTCCCCCAGCCGAAGTCGGCCGCCATGAACTCGGACGTCAGCAGCGGGTCTGGAAGAGCCTTGGAGAAACTCGGGTGAGTGGCGATCTCCAGGGGATCAAAGAGTTTCTCGCGGGCGTAGTCCAACACCGAAAGGGAACGGTTGCCGCCGGCGTTCTCCAGCGCAGTCGCCAGCACGGCGGACACCAGATGAGCACTGGCATCGGAGTACCAGAAGATCTTGCCCGGTTCGAAGTCCTGCCGCTGTTTCAGCAGAATCTCGATGAAGCTACTGCCTGACTTGGCGGAGTCGTCCCAGACGAATCCGCCTGGGATTTCGCGGAATCCGCCCGACATGGTCATCAGATGGCGCAGAGTGACCTTGCCCGCCTCACCGCTCATGGCTTGGCGATGCTTTGGCAGCAGCTCCACCAGCGGCTGGTCCACGTCGGAGATCAGACCATCGGCAATCGCGATCCCCACCAGAATCGACAGCACACTCTTGGTCACCGAGAACACGTGCCCGTAGTCGTCCTCGGTGAAGCCGTGTCGATAGTGGGCAAGCCTGGACTCGCCCTCGACATTCACCAACACGGCCCGCACGTTGTCCAACGACGCCGGGCCGGTGGTGATCACCCTCTCGATCTCCGCCTCCAGAGCGGGGTAGTCGATCGCTGATGTGCCGGTCGGCGAAGGCGGTGACGGCGAGGGCGGCGAAGGCGGCGGCGCCGCAGGAGAACAGCCCACCGAAACGACGAGCATGAGGATCGTGGCCAGCAGCCATCGGCGCACAGTCACGTTCATCCGCGCCTCGTTCCCGCCGCCGACCCGATCGCGAAGATTTCGGCGACGAACAAGCGCACCGACACCCGCGATCTACTCGGGGCTGCTCTTGCAGAGTACCGCTGCCGGCGGAGAGTGGTCGATGGCCTGCAGAGTTTGCTCAGCCGGGTCAGGGCGTGAAGCCACCCAACTTGACGGAGCGTAGGGCCCTAGCGACCATCTCAGGCGTTGAAGTTGCCGGCGTCGACCAGCACGTCGATCCGGCCGAACCGGCCCTGCGAGAAACTCTCAATTCATTGCGGAGTTCGTCATCACAATCGCGCCTTCTGTCGGGGATGCTGAAATTCCGCATGCTGCATTGGCGACCACCGACAAGTCGAGCGCCGTGCGAAAGGCGGTCCCAAAACTAGGGCGAATAGCGGTGCTCGCAATTCAGGTATGTCGTTGGCGATCGGTTGAATGACTCTCTAGACAACCGACCGAGCATCCTGCTACTATTGCCTAACTTCATTGCTTGACGATAGAGCGCGTAGCATTTCGGTATGACGGCAGTATCCCGAGAGGGGCATATCAATGGAATTGGGATTGGCCCGGCCTACCGGCCTCGACGACTGATGCGCCAGTCTTATTCCGTGCGATACGGTCATGACCTGACGGCAGCGGCCGAGGGCAGGAATTCGACAAGTTTCCTCGAACTTGTAAACCTTCTGCCATTGATGCAACGCACGAGTGGCGTGCCCGCCGTCAGGGTCGGCTTGATCGATGGCCCAGTCGACTTGAGCCATCCCGATCTGGAAACGCGGAACATTCAACCGGTCATGGGGCAGACCTTCGGTGTGTGCTCCCGAACGGACAGCTTGGCTTGTCGGCACGGGACGTTGGTTGCTGGCGTTCTAGCAGCCCATCGAGGCTCGCTCTCGCCCGGGATATGTCCCGATTGCACATTGCTCGTGCGGCCGATATTCGCTGAGACGGGAACCATTGATCCCCTGATGCCAACCGCCACTGCGCTCGAGCTAGCGAGCGCCATCGTCGCGACAGTTGATGCGGACGCGCACGTGATCAATCTGAGCGCGTCTCTGGTGCAGGGGTCTACCAGGGGCGAACATCAGTTGGCGGAGGCACTGAACTATGCAGCTCGACGCGGGACCATCGTCGTGGCTGCAGCGGGAAATCAGGGTGCCGTAGGGAGTACTTGCCTCACGCGCCATCCATGGGTCATTCCTGTCGTCGCGTGTGACTTACGCGGTAGACCGCTTGACTACACCAATCTCGGAGATTCGATCGGCCGTCGCGGAGTGCGTGCGCCTGGACAGGATGTTGCGAGCATCGGTGCGCACGGGACATCACTTGCCTTCAGCGGAACGAGTGCAGCCGCACCCTTTGTGACGGGGACAATCGCCTTGCTCTGGTCAGCGTTCCCGCAAGCGAGCGGCAAACGAGGTGAAGCTCGCACTGGAACGTGCACTAGCGCGGCGCACGACGGTCGTTCCGCCCCTGTTGGATGCTGAGCGCGCCTATCAAGCGATGACGACCCTTGTGGAAAGGAGATGAAGCAATGACAAAGAGGAGGGGCGAAGCTGCCAAGAGACGCAAGCCGCCCCATCGGGTGCGCCTGCCAGGGTTCGTGCCCGATGAGGACATCGGATTGGGCGATGTGATCAAGAGCGCTACCTCTTCAGTTGGGATCCGACCATGTGGCGACTGCACCAAGCGCGCTGCCGCGCTGAACAGTTGGATAGTCCTTTCAGGGCGTCACCACACCTGATGATTTCGTAGATTGAGGATCACCATGGAAAACGATGAATCAAGCGGGCAGGCCATCCTGCAACCCATTGGCTCAGGTCCCTCGTCTCCAGCAGCCTCGTCCGCCTCTGAGGGATTGGGGATGGCTGCACACCCGCATGCGGCCGCCGGGCACTGCGCGACCTGTGGCGGCGCAGTGAGATCTGATGCGGATCTGGCATTGAACTACCCCTTCATTTATGCCATAGGGAACATAGAAGCGCGCTTCCCCACCATCGGCCTGCAGAAAGAGTATGCACAGGTCACCGGCCGCTCCGACACCACGGGGATGACTGACCAGGCAGTTCTCCACGATACTCTCGGAGATGCCAATAATCGCTATCTCGCGCGCAGCATGTGCTACGTCATGACCATAAACAATGTGGAGACGTACATTCTGCGGCCACGGTATGCCGCGGATTTCGACCTACTCATCGATGCGACTCGTGCGGGTTATGATCCCGAGGCTATAGATGCCGTTATCGGAGTGCGAGGCCCGATTGCGCCTCCAGAGACGTGCAACGGGCTGATGTTGCCCATCGTCATCTTCGACCAGATATATTCTTTCGATCACAGCTCCCTACGCGATGCTATTCCGCGATCGGAAGGAGTATCCGATACCACGTTTGATTCGACTGTCGACGAGGTGCTCACACGTATCAGGCAGCTCGAGGACAATGCCGGAGCGACCGATGAAGACCGAGCGCTCAACTACTTGGCGCTGCGCTATAACCGGATCTACGAGGAGACCGCGAACGCGCACGACCGCGGCGAGTCCTTGTCGGGGATCGAAGTCCGCAAGGCTCCGTTGTCCGGGGGACGCACCATCGTCGACGTGATCTTGTCGTACACGAATCGCAGCACCGATGTGGTGGATAAATGGGGTGTCCGCGTCGACGTGACCGAAGAGTTCCCCTTCTTGGTCACCAAACTCTCCCGATATCTGGAGCGATGAACACGACGGAGATATCGATGAGAGACCAAGAGTCCAAGGCCGCACCCTGGTTCGGCCAGTCCGACGTCCAACGCGTATTGGAATGCCGTAGGAGAAGGCTACGGCACCATCTGAAGGAGGAAGCATGAACATGCCGGGATTTGCCGCGGAGGCTTCGTTGTACAAGAGCCGTGAACCGTACCGCTCGGGATCGAGCGCTCGCGGACCCAATACGAGCTCTACCGGCGATTTCGTCGTTCTGGCCAGCGGGCCGGTCAGTGACTGCGCCTGTTGCATATTCCTCGACAAATACAACTGCTGTCGAGATTGCGTCGAAGCGATACTGAACTGACCCAGACTGCCTGCGCGGCGACGATCTGAGATAGAGGCCGGTCGGCGCTCGATCCGCCGGGTCCGGATCGGCCGACCACAGCGCTGCCGAGCGTGTTGTCCGCGGCACCGCTGAGGGTGACCTGGTGATCAACCATCTCGGACTTGGTCGGTACGTTTAACCGTGACTCTCCGCCAGCGCGTGTGGCGTACCTGCTACGGATTGTTGGCGAAACGGGTGGCGACGCCCGAGTGGGCGTTCATGAACTATGGTTTCGCGCCAGCGGCGGGGACTCGCGGCACCACGCCCACGTTGGGGTTGTCGGACGAACCAGATCGGCTGTGCATACAACTTTACGATCATGCGATCGGCCACACTGACCTGCGCAACAAGGACGTCTTGGAGGTGGGCTCGGGACGGGGCGGCGGTGCCTCCTACATCAGTCGCTATCTCGAGCCGCGCTCGGTGACCGGAATGGACTTCTCTCAGGAAGCAGTCGACTTGTGCAACCGGCACCGGCGCGCCGGCCCCAGCCTGGAGTTCGTGTGTGGTGACGCCCAGCAGATGCCATTTCCGGACGCTTCTTTCGACGCCGTGATCAATATCGAGTCCTCACATTGCTATGGATCAGTCGACGCGTTCCTTGCGGAGGTGCGCCGAGTGCTGCGACCGGGTGGCCGGTTCTTCTTCGCCGATCTCCGCAGCATCCGCGGCGCGGCCAGCCTTCGTCACCAGTTCAGCGGCTCCGGTCTGACCATCGAGAAAGAGGAGGACATCACGAAGAACGTCCTGGCCGCCCTCCGGCTCGACAGTGCACGGAAGCTCGGACTCATCGACGCCTTCATTCCGCGGATGTTCCACCGGCCCTTCCGGGCGTTTGCCGGCATCGAGGGAACGTGGAACTACGCGGGATTCGAAAGCGGGAAGCTCCGCTACCTCAGTGCACAGCTCGCCAAGAGCCACTCCCAAGGCTGACCCCTCAACGATCTCCAAGCCGACCACTTCGACCACGCCGCAAGTCGCCGAGAATGAGGAGATGGTGAATCGATCGATGCCTCCGCCGGCGGATGATGGTCCCGCTCTGGAGCCCGGATCGGTGTTGCCGCGCGTGGGGTGGGGTTTCGTCTCGCTCTACACGCTGGCGTACGTGGGCACCTGCCTGGTGCTGGTCGCGCCCCTGTTGGTCACCTTGGCGTTGAAGGTCAACTCGCTCGTGGGGATCGATCAAGCTCCCACCAGCCTGTCGCTGGTCACGGGAATCGGTGCCCTGCTCGCCATGGTGGGCAATCCCTTCTTCGGAAGGATGAGTGACCGCACGTCCTCGCGGCTCGGCATGCGGAGACCCTGGATGATCATCGGCGTGGTGGGCGGTTCGCTCGGGATCCTCGTCGTCGCGTTGGCTCCCACCATCGCGGTCGTCCTGGTCGGATGGTGCATCGCCCAGCTGTTCTTCAACGCGTTGCTCGCCGCCATGGTGGCGGTGCTGCCCGATCAGGTCCCGGTCGCGCAACGCGGCCTGGTCTCCGGTGCCCTCGGGGTCTGCCTGCCGCTGGCGTCGGTAGCCGGGACCTTCCTGGTGCAACTGTTCACCGGCAACCAGCTCGCCATGTTCTTGGTGCCGTGCGCGATCGGCGGGTTCTTCGTTCTGCTCTTCGCGGTCTCGCTGAGGGATCGCCGGCTGAACCGCGACGAGAGGCCGGCGTGGTCGCTGCGCGAGTTCGCCAGCACGTTCTACGTCAACCCGCTCAGGAATCCAGATTTCGCCTGGGCCTTCGCCAGCCGCTTCCTGTTCGTTCTGGCGTACGCCTTCCTCACGACGTATCAGGTCTACTACCTGTTGGAGAAGATCGGCAGCGCGGAGGCCGAGGTGCCACGCCAGGTCTTTCTGGCCACCGCGGTCCAGTCCGTCATGGTCGTCGTCGCCTCCCTGGTGGGTGGGAAGCTGTCGGACCGTACGGGCCGACGGAAGGTCTTCGTCGTCGGTGCGTCGATGGTGTACGGCCTGGCGATGTTCATGGTGGCCCTCGCCGCCGACTTCAACGGCTTCCTCATCGGCATGGCCGTCGGCGGGCTCGGCTTCGGCGTCTATGTGGCCGTCGACCTCGCCCTCGTGGCCGATGTGCTCCCGGACGAGGCCAGCGCCGCCAAGGATCTCGGCGTCTTGAACATCGCCGGTGCCCTTCCCTTCTCCTTCGCACCGGCGATCGCACCGGCCATCCTGGCGATCGGAGGAGGGAGCTACGGCACGCTCTATGCGGTCGCCGGAGTCTGCGCGATCATCGGGGCGTTCGCCATCCTGCCCGTCAAGCGGCGTCCGCTGACACGACCGAGGAGACTGACCCCGGAGGGAGGTGGTCGTGGCCGGGCCGTTGCTGGAGACCAAGCTCCTCGTGCCGAGGCCTCGACGCGTCCTGGTAGTCGCGTCCCAGGCTCGAGAAGCTCCTGAGCCGCGGGGCCCAGTCGGCGCTGACGCTCGTGTCGGCCCCGGCCGGGTTCGGCAAGACGACACTGCTGGCCGAATGGCTGACCGCGGCTCCGGCGGATGGCTGTTCCGTGGCATGGCTTTCGCTCGACCAGCGCGACAACGATCCCGCGTTGTTCTGGCCGTACGTGGTCGCGGCACTCAGGACGGCCGTGCCCGGGATCGGTGAAGGCGCCCTCTCGCTCCTGCAGTCGCCCCAGCCGGCGCCGATGGAGGTGGTCCTCGCCGCGCTGCTCAACGACCTCAGCGCGTGGGCGAACGATGTGGTGCTGCTGCTCGACGACTACCACCTCATCGAGGCGCGCGAGATCCAGGACGGCATGGCCTTTCTGCTGGAGCACCAGCCCGCCCAGGTACACCTCGTGCTCGCCAGCCGCGCCGACCCGCCGCTGCCGGTGGCGCGGTTGCGGGGACGGGGCGAGCTGGTCGAGATCCGTGCCGCCGACCTGCGCTTCACGGCCGACGAGGCGGCGCAGTACCTCAATGAGGTGATGGGGCTCGACCTGACGACCGAGCAGGTCGCCGCACTGGACACGCGGACCGAAGGGTGGATCACCGCGATCCAACTAGCGGCGCTCTCGATGCAGGGCCGAAGCGACATCGCTGGCTTCATTGCCGGGTTCGCCGGGGACGATCGCTACATCGTCGACTACCTGGCCGAGGAGGTCCTGCAGCGCCAACCCGAAGATCTTCGGACCTTCCTTCTGCACACCTCCATCCTGAGCCGATTGAACGGGTCGCTGTGCGAAGCCGTCACCACCCAACCCGGCGGCCAGGCCATGCTCGAGGCCCTCGATCGGGGAAACCTGTTCCTGGTCCCCCTCGACGACCGGCGCCAGTGGTATCGCTACCACCATCTTTTCGCCGACGTTCTGCACGCGCGCCTGCTCGACGAACAGCCCGACGCTCTGCCTGTTCTGCACCGGCGAGCGAGCGACTGGTACGAGCAGAACGGCGAGCTCCCCGAGGCGGTGAGCCACGCGATGGCCGGCCAGCACTTCGAGCGAGCCGCGGAGCTGGTCGAGCGGGCGATCCCGGAGCTGCGCCAGGGCAGGCAGGACGCCACCCTGCTCCGCTGGCTCGAGGCGCTTCCCGACGAGGTCGTTCGGGCCAGGCCGGTGCTGAGCATCGAATTCATTGGGGCCCTCATGACCGTGGGCAAGCTCGAGGGCGTGGAGGCGCGGCTGCGGGACGCCGAACGCTGGCTCGCCGCGGCGACGGACGAGGTGGCCTTCCGCCGCCTACCCGGCGTCATCGCCATGTATCGGGCAGGACTTGCCCAGCTCCGCGGCGATGTGCCCGGCACGCTGACGAACGCCGCCCGGGCGCTCGAGCTCTCCGACGAAGATGATCATGTCGGGCGTGGAGCGGCAGCGGCCCTTCTTGGCCTTGCCTACTGGACGAGTGCGGATCTCGATGCCGCACTCCGTTGGTACACCGAAGGCATGGCCAGTCTGGCCCAGGCGGGGCACACTGCCGACCTGGTCGCTGGTGCCGTCACGCTGGCGGACCTCCGGATCGCCCAAGGTCGGCTCCGGGAAGCCGGCAGCCTCTATGAGCAGGGATTGCAGCGCGCGCTCGATCACGGCGTCCCCGCGCTGAGGGGAGCGGCCGACATGCACGCCGGCATCAGCCAGATCCGGTACGAGCGGAACGATCTCGATGCCGCGTTAAGGCATGTGCAGCTGAGCCGGGACCTGGGCCCGGCCGCCGGCTTTGCGCAGAACGAGTACCGCTGGCGCGTCGCGCTGGCGAGGATCCGGCTCGCGCAGGGAGATCTGGACGGTGTTGTCGCTCTGCTCAACGAGGCAGAGCGGCGGTACGCGGGGGACTTCTCTCCCAACGTCCGGCCGGTATCGGCCTTGCGGGCCAGGGCGTTCCTCGCCGAGGGCCGCCTGGGTGAAGCCCTCGACTGGGCGCGTGAGCGGGGACTCTCCGCGAGCGACGACCTCGACTACCTGCACGAGTTCGAGCACATCACCCTCGCCCGGGTGCTTCTGGCCCAGTACACGGCCGAGCGCGCCGATGACCACCTCGACGATGCGACGCGACTCCTCGAGCGCCTCCGACGTGCGGCCGAGGAAGGGAAGCGGACCGGGAACCTCCTCGAGATCATGGTGCTGCAATCCCTTGCCCAGCAGGCCTGCGGCGACCTCCCGGCGGCGTTCACATCGCTGCAAGAGGCGCTGACCCTGGCCGAACCGGAGGGTTATGTCCGACTGTTCGTCGACGAGGGACCGGCGATGGCCGCCCTGCTGCGAGCGGCCGCCAAGCAGGGCATCCGGCGGAGCTATGTCGCTCAGTTGCTGGCCGCCCTCAACGAGAGCGGGACCATCAGCCGGCCCGGCCAACCGGGGCTGATCGATCCCCTGAGCGAGCGTGAGCTGGATGTGCTTCGGCTGCTCGGGACCGATTTGGGCGGACCGGACATCGCGCGCCGGCTCGTCGTCTCGCTGAACACCGTACGGACCCACACCAACCACGTGTACGCCAAGCTCGGCGTCAACAACCGTCGAGCGGCGGTGCGCCGGGCCCGGGAGCTCGGCCTGCTGTCGCGAACCCGCGACCACTAGTTCACAACGCCATCTCGCCCGGTCATCACCACATGTGGTGATGTGCGCTCATCACCTTGCCTCCTAGCTTTCGAGCGGAAGGAGGACCATGAGCAATCAATCGACCGGCAATCTCGAGGCCGGCAGCTACGAGCTCCGGATCCAAGGACACCTCGGCGCCCGCTGGGCCGCCTGGTTCGACGGATTGAGCCTCACCAACGAACCCGACGGCAGCACGCTCATCTGTGGCCCGGTGGCCGACCAGTCCGCGCTGCATGGCCTGCTCCAGAAGGTCCGCGACCTGGGCCTGCCGCTGGTCTCCGTCACCCACGTCGACGCCGACCACACCGATCTACCCACCATCGCGCCTCAAGAGGCACAGATCCATTCACAAGGAGAAACGACATGACCGTTCTCGACCGACCAACAGCAACGAAGCGAGTCCCGATGGACTCCCTCAGGAAGACCGCGCTCATCGGGGGTGCGCTCTACGTACTCACCTTCGCCAGCTCGATCCCGGCAGCCCTTCTTCTCATCTTCTCCGTGCTGAACAATCCGGGCTACATCGGTGGGCCCGGTCCTGACACCGCGGTGCTGCTGGCCTGCATCCTCGACGTCGTCAACGCGCTCGCGGCTATCGGCACCGCAGTCGTGCTGTTCCCGGTGGTCAAACGGCAAAACGAAGCCGTCGCGCTCGGGTTCGTCGGCTCTCGCGTTCTGGAGGCCGCCATCATCCTGACCGGCGTGGTGAGCCTGCTGGCGGTCGTGACCCTGCGACGGGAAATGGCTGGAGCGGATGAGGCCGCGCTCTTCATGGTGGGCCAATCGCTCGTCGCGGTCCGTGATTGGACCTTCGTGCTCGGACCCATCCTCCTGTCCGGCGTGAACGCCCTTCTGCTGGGCTCCCTGATGTACCGGTCCGGGCTGGTGCCGCGCATCATTCCGCTGCTGGGGCTCATCGGCGGTCCCCTCATCATCATCTCCGCCACCGCCATCGTGTTCGGCGTCTGGACCCAGTCTTCGGTGTGGCACGGCATCGCCGCCGCCCCGATCTTCGTGTGGGAACTGTCGCTCGGCGTCTGGCTGGTCGTCAAAGGCTTCAGGCCCTCCCCGATCACCGCGGGTATGACCGCCGCCAACACCCGGCCCGCCCACCAGGACGTCACCGTCTAGCCCGTCGCCAACGGGCCGGGCTCACCAAGGGCCCGGCCCACGGTTCAGGCAATCGGCACAACTGACAGGAACCACGACATGATTTCGACAACACCGCCAACCGGTTATCCGGTCCGGCTGACCGGCACGCTGGACCCGAACCTCTCCCGCTGGCTATGGCTGGTGAAGATGTTCCTGGCTGTCCCGCACTTCGTCGTGTTGGCGTTCCTGTGGGTCGCCTTTCTGATCACCACGCTGATCGCCGGCTTCGCGATCGTGTTCACCGGCCGCTATCCGCGTGCACTGTTCGACTTCAACGTCGGCGTGCTGCGCTGGAACTGGCGGGTCGGTTTCTACGTCTACGCCGCCCTGGGCACCGACCGCTACCCACCCTTCACGCTGGCCCGGGCCGACTACCCGGCCGATATCGAGGTCGCCTTCCCCGAACATCCTTCCCGGGGCCTGGTCCTGGTCAAGTGGCTGCTGGCCATCCCGCACCTGCTCTTCGTAGGCCTCATCGCCTCCAGCATCCTTCCCTACTGGTGGACCGAGATCGACTGGTCGTCCGGCCTCCAGCCCATCGGCGGCTACTCCGTTCTCAACCTGCTCGTCGTCATAGCCGGCTTCTTCTTGTTGATCACCGGGAAGTATCCCCGGGCCATGTTCGACCTGCTCGTCGGCATCAGCCGCTGGCTCTACCGCGTCCTCACCTACCTCGCCTGCATGCACGACGAGTACCCGCCCTTCCGTCTCGACCAGGGCCCGTACGAGCCCGTCGACGTGGCCCGCCCGCTGGTTCCGGCGTACGCCCAGTAGCTCGACGCGGTCGTTTCGATCTTCGTCCGCGAGCCTCGGGCATGACCCTGCGACAAGTAGGCTTTCCCGGTTTATCAGGCCCAGAAAGCGGGAGAGGCTACTTGTCAACAACGGAAGAGCGCCACCGGTCGCCCCGCTTGGTCACAAACTGGGCGAACACGTAGCGCCACGGCATCACGGCGGCCACGATCAAGACCACGAGGCAGGAGTAGAACACGCTCAATGTGGCCGGGTCCAGCCGATCGGCGCTCCACGCCGGTAGCACGACTACCGCCACCCAAATGATCTTCCAGCCGAGTTCGAACAGAAGGATGGGCAGCATGCGCACGGGATACCGAATCCCGAGAAAGGCCAGCAGCGACAACGCCACCAGCATGCTCGTGACCACGCCTTCCCAGAGGGGCCACGGTCCGGTGTGTTGGATGACCATGGGCCACTTGGTCAAGGCGAGCCCGACCCCCACGAGGAGATAGCCGAACCTGAGGAAATAAAGGCGAGGCAGCGATAAGGCCGGCGGGGTCAGCGCTGTTGCGTTGGCTCGGGCCGGACGCGGCGTCTGCTTGGTCGCTCGGTGCGACGCTGGTGGTGGTGTTCATCGATGATCTCCTCTGAGTGTTGTCGTGATGGCTCCACGATGACTGCCGGGGCGGGTCCCGCACATCGGCCGGCGGGCCACGGCCGCTCGTCGTCAGGAGGGTCCGTGAACCCGGCCGGTACCGCCTTTCGTCGCGGTGCCGTCGACGTTCGTCGGTGTTCCGCCCACGCACCGATCTCTAGGCTGGGGTGATGTCCCCGTCACCCAGGTTGTGGGACGAGCTCGTCAGGCCGGCGTCGCTCCCGGTGCCGGGCGATCCGACACCGCCGAACTCGACCGGCCAGCGGACCGGTCGCGACAGGGTCGTCGACGCCGCAGGATGTCTACTCGCCGCCGCGCTCGGGGCGCTCTTCCTCAGCCCCGTACTCCGCGACAGCAGCGCACCGTTGCCGACCTCGTACGTCGTCGTCGACATTTCCTGCGGGTTGTTGGCCTGCCTCTCGCTGTGGTGGCGGCGGCGCTGGGCGCTCGGGGTTGCCCTCGTCTGCCTGGTCCTGGGGATGTTCTCGAATTCGGCCACTCCCGCCGGGCTCCTCGCGCTGCTCTCCCTCGCGGTACGACGCCCGGTCCGGCCGGCGCTGCTCGTCGCCGCGCTCTGGATTCCGTCCGTCTTGGTCTTCGGCGTTTACAGTCCCACGACCGACCCGTTGTCGGTGTTCGTGGTGGTCACCCCACTCGTACTGGCCGTCACCGCCTGGGGGATGTTCATTCGGGCCCGGCGGCAGCTTCTCCTCACGCTGCGCGAGCGTGCCCTGCGGGCGGAGGCCGATCAGCGGCTGTACGAAGAGCGGGCGCGGACGGCCGAGCGGAGCCGGATCGCGCGAGAGATGCACGACGTGCTCGCGCACCGGATCTCCCTGTTGGCTTTGCACGCGGGTGCCCTGGAGGTTCAGCCTGACCTGCCGCCGGCGAAGGTACGCGAGACCGCGGAACTGCTTCGCTCGACCGCGCGCCAGGCGCTCGAGGAGTTGCGCGGCGTCATCGGAGTGCTGCGGGCAGAGCCGGGCCAGCAGCCGGCGCCGCTTGCTCCGCAGCCGACGCTGTCCGACATCCGCCGTCTCGTCGAGGAGACCCGAGCCGCCGGTGCGAAGATCGACTTCGAGATGCGGGTGGAGCACCCGGATGCCGTGCCGGGCCCGCTCGGACGCGACGCCTACCGGATAGTGCAGGAGGCCCTCACCAACGTTCGCAAGCACGCGAGTGGCAGCGTGGCGCGGGTGCACGTCTCCGGGGCTCCGAACCACGGGCTGCGGGTCAGTGTCCGGAACCGGCAGCCGGTCCACGCCCCAACAGGGCCGGCGCTGCCTGGGTCGGGCGCCGGCCTGCTCGGCCTGCAGGAACGAGTCACCCTCGCCGGCGGCACCCTCGTACGCGGTCCGGACGGATCAGGCGACTTCGTGGTGGAGGCTGAGCTGCCGTGGTGATCAAGGTGCTGCTGGTCGACGACGACGCGCTGGTGCGCGCCGGTCTCCGGATGATCTTGTCGTCGGTCGAGGATCTGGTGGTCGTCGGCGAAGCCGACGACGGTGCGCGCGCCATCGCGGCGGTGCGGGAGCATCGGCCCGACGTCGTATTGATGGACATCCGGATGGCGGAGATGGACGGCATCACCGCGACGGCCGCGCTGCACCGGCTCGAAGCTCCGCCGCAGGTGATCGTGCTGACCACGTTCCAAGCCGATGAGCAGGTGCTGAGCGCGCTCCGCGCCGGCGCGAGCGGATTCCTGGTCAAGGACACCCCACCCGCCGAGATCATCAACGCCGTACGCGTGGTCGCCTCGGGCGATGCCATCGTCTCGCCGTCCGTGACCCGTACGCTGCTCTCCCACTTCGGGGATGCGGAGGCATCCGAACGCCGCCGCGCCGCCGCGCAGCGACTCGCCACGCTCACCGATCGCGAACGTGAGGTGGCCGCCGCGATCGGCTCCGGCGCCTCCAACGCGGAGGTGGCCAGCCTCCCTGTTCATGAGCGAGGCCACGGTGAAGGCCCACGTGTCGCGCTTGTTCAGCAAGCTCGACGTCACCAATCGAGTGCAGATCGCCATCGTGGTGCACGAGGCCGACCAGTTGTGAGACCTCCTACACAGAAGACATCCCTGGTGACAGCTGCCTCCCGGTTGACGGCGGCGTCCTGGTAGTCGGGCGGGGTGCCGGTCATGGTCCAGCTGACGATGCGGTCGGAGCGGCCGAAGAGCCAGACCGCGAGCCAGGCGGTTCCGACGGCCATGGTGGCGAGACCGAGGTCCAGCACCACCTCGGGCACGAAGGCTCGCAGCGCGATCGGGACGGCGCCGACGGCGTACAGGACGAGCGGCGCCACGGGGACCTCACGGGTGCGGAGCATGGCGGCGACGAAGGTCAGGGTGCCGATCAGGAACAGCAGGGATGCTGCGGTCAGGGCGATACCCAGCGAGCCGGCCCGGAGTGCCGCAACGGTCTCGGCCGGGAGGTCTCTGAAGACGAGATTGATCACGAACTCCACCCCGACCAGCGTGGCCAGGGCGAATGCGTTCAGCAGGTAGGCGACGAGGCCGAAGGTGCCGGTGCGGCGGCCGAAGGCGAGATAGAGGGCGGTGACCAGGGCCAGCGCCAGGATTTCTGCGACGGGGGCGATCAGCTGGGTGAAGGCAGAGGCAGGGATGATCTCCGCGCGCTTGGCGGCGTTGATGAGCAGTACGACGGCGCTTCCGCAGCCGGCAACTGCAGCGATGCGATAGAGCGTCGCGGGGACGGGATGGGACATGGCATTCCTTCGATGGGTTCGATCGTTGACCGCTCCCGGCCGGCGGCCGACGGGCTTGTGGGACGAGCTATGCACGGACTTCGGACGATGATGATCATGGTTCTGGCGGGTCGGCGACCGCCACGGAGATGAGGGTGACGCCGAGGTCGCGGATCTTGGTGAGGAGCCCGTGCAGCTCCGCCTGGTCGGCGACGGCACCGGTCAGGCTGGTGGTCCCGTCGTCGTTCTGGGTGAGGGTGAGGTCGCCGAACCAGGGCGACCAGTGGTGGTCCAGGTGCCCGTCGACCCGAAGTTGGTAACCGGCAGGCCTGGGCGTTTGGGGGACTGGGTCATCATGGCCCGACCTTCGCGGTCGCCCTGACGATGCGGCGGCTGACGGTCCGCCGGTGGCCACGTCGACGGATGACGTATTCGGCGACGGCGAGGTTGATGACCCAGGCCGCCCCCAGGCTCAGGTCGTGGGTGAGCACGCTGGGGCCGAAGACCGCGGGTCCGATGCCTAGGGTGAACAGCTGGGTGCCGGCCCCCAGCGCCAGGGCGTAGGCGCGGGTCATCCAGGCCCGGTGACGGGCGACGTCGCCGCGGCGGATGGCGGTGAAGCCGAGGATGATGCTGGCGGCCATGCCCGACCCGAACGCGAGCCGGAACACGTACGCCAGCTCGCCGGTGCCGGGCTGGCGGGGGAAGAACAGGGTCAGCCACAGCGCCGACAACGCCACCGCCAGGCCCAGCACCACCAGGACCCGTCCGGCCGCCCGGTGCCAGCCGGGTCGCCGGCGCCGCAGCCCTGCGGAGAACTGGAAGGCGCCGAGGATGGCGTACCCGACCGCGCTGATGATGTGCACGACTACCGGTACGGGGGAGGCGTTGAGGCGGGGATTCGCCGGCATGATGTGCGGACCGCCGGCCAGCTCCACCAGACGTAGCGAGCCGAAGAAGGCGGGGAGCAGGACCAGGGCGAGCAGCGCGAAGGGCACCCAGCGCCCGGTCGACCGAGCTGATCCGGGTAGGACGGGTCGACCGGGGAGAGCGGGCTGGCGCGTGGATGGTCATCTGGCGTCGGCCGGGTCGAGTTGTGCGTCGCGTTGGGCGCTGACGGGGCTGGTCACGGGTCGAGCGGTCCGGGTGCGCTGCTCGCGCCAGAGGAAGTAGCCGAGGCACGCGACGGCGACGGCGACAGGGATGGCGAACAGCCGTTGGTTGATCTGCGGCAGCAGGGGGATCGTGACGATGGCGACGCTGCCGACGGCGAGGAGTGCGGCTGCCCAACGGGGAAGGACGTGGGCGCGGAAGAGGGCGATGCCGAAGACGAGGCCGCCGGCCAGGAAGGTGAACCCGCCGATCCGGATGAAGGCGGCCAGCGCGCCGATGTCGCCGGTTGCGGTGCCGCCAGCGGCGACGGCGAGGACGTCGTTGACGTAGCCGGGCTGAGTGGCCGCGAGGGACGGAAGGACGAACAAGCCCACGACCTGGATGCTCAGAATGGCGAGGTAGCCGGCCCCGAACAGCAGGTACCCGAGCAGGCCGAGCACTCCGGTCTGCTTGACCTGGCGCAGGTAGATCCCGGTGATGCCGATGACCGACAGGACGGCCATCGCGATCTTCATGGTTTCGCGGACCGCGTACTCGGTCGTGGTGGCGAAGGTCGGCGTCCAGGTGGGGATGGTTGACCTGGACGGCGATGAACAGCAGACCCCCGGCAACGGCGGCGAGGCCGGCCGCTCGGGTGAGCTTGGTGGTGGTGATGGTCATGTCCGGCTCCCAGGTTCTGAGTGTCCGTGGCGGTGCGCCGCGGGATGACTCGAACGTAGGGACGTGGTTGGGTGACCAGGCGTCACCCAACGATGTGACTGACTGGGTGAGATCCGGCGCGCAGGGCCGATTACAGATCAGGCCGCGTTCGCGGGCCCGACGGACCGCCGCCCGGCGGTCGGTGACGTCGAGCTTGGTGAAGATGTGCTTGGTGTGGGTGCGCACCGTGTTGTGCGACACGAACAGCTCGCGGGCGATCTGCGGCCCGCTCAACTCGCTGTCCGAGCAGCCTGAGCACGCTGTAGTTCCCGCTCGGTCAAGGGAGACGCCGGCGACGGAGCTGGGCGCTGCCCGGAGTCGGGGGCTCCGGCATCGGCCGATGCGCCGAGGCTGAGCAGGCGACGCGGGTGGTCGCCAGCGATGCCCTGGTGCTCGGCGTCGTTCAGCAGCCCCACCATGGGCGCGCCCTCGTCCAGGAAGAGCCGGCCGTACGCATCGGGTTCGGGGGCCTGCGCCACAGGCTTGGGCCAAACACTCCAGGGCCCGCGGCCGATGTCCCTGCGCGTCGTGGGCGAGAGCCTGCAGCAGGCGGATCTCGAGGAGACTTCCGGCCCGTCCCGAGGTTGTCGGCGGCTGCCACGCAGGCGGTCCAACAGGCCCGCTGCCTGGTCGAGTGCGCCGCTGTCCTGGCTGCGCCCGGTGCTGGGCGAGGAGCAGACGCACGAGCGTGAGGTGGTCGAACTCCCGCAGATAGCTGGCGTCGTCGGTGGCGGATACGCCTCGCTCACGGGCCCAGTCGGCGGCCTCCGCCAGCTTGCCCTGCGCGATCCAGATCCGCGCCTTCATGGCCGCGATGGGTCGTACGTCGGGGAAGAAGCCCGGACGGTACAGCTGCTCGGCCTGGTCCAGGAGGCTGGACGGCCTCGTCGGGGTCGCCGTCGGCTTGGGCGAGCAGGGCCATCGCCACGAACCAGCGATAGCGGCTCTCGGTCATCGCCGCGCGGTCTCCGAGAGCCGCGGCGGTCTCGAGGTGTCGCCTGGCGCTCTCGAGGTCTCCGAATTCGAGGTCGATCTCGCTGAGTCCCACGTGCAGCTCGGCGGTGGCGCGCGCCACGGGCTCGCCGTGGGCCTCGGCCAGCTGCAGCGCCCGCTCGTAGAGCTGGCGTGCCTTGCTCGGCCGGCCGGCCGCGAGCCACAGGTCAGCGAGCACGACCGTGCCGCTCAGCTCGTCGACGAGGTTGCCGGCGGCGTGCAGGCTGGCCACCGCCTGCGCGAACGTCTCCAGCGCGCTCGACACGTCCCCCTGCGCCCACGCGGCGAGGCCGAGGAACCCGGCCGCTCCGCCCCGCGCGAGATGGTCGTCGGGGCCGGCCAGGTCCAAGGCGCGCCGGGCGTGTTCCGCCGTGCCGGCCACGTCGCCTCGGGCCTGGGCGAGCGAGGCCCGGTAGATGGCGATGGTCGCCGGCAGCGTGTGCAGGTCATCGGTGTCAGCCCACGGAAGAGCCGAGCCATCGGGTACCGCCGCCAGCGCGCGTTCCGCGTCGTCGAGTCGCGGCTCGACCGCGTCAAGGTCGCCGGAGACCATCAGCATGGATCCGTAGAAGACACTGAGCACCGGGCTGCGCCGCACGACGTCGTCGGGCAGCGCCTTCAGCCAGCCGTGCATCATCGCTTCCTGCCGGTGACGTCGGATCTCCGACACCGCCAGCTCGATGAGGTGGGCCGCCCGGTCGAAGTCCCGCGCAGCCAGTGCGTGCCTGACCGACTCCTCGGTCAGATCGTGGCGCTCGTACCACCGGCTGGCGCGCTGGTGCAGCAGCGGAACCAGCTCCGGCTGCTCGCTGAGCAGGCGCGCCCGCAGCACGTCGGCGAACAGGTGGTGGTAGCGGTACCACTCCCGCTGGTCGTCCAGGGCGACGAGGAAGAGGTTGGCCCGCTCCAGGGTCCTGAGCATGCTGGCTCCCGTCGTCGCGGCCGGTGACGGCGTCACACAGCGGCCCGGTGAGCCGGTCGAGGACCGCTGAGTGCAGCAGAAATTCGCGCACCGGCTCAGGCTGGTGCTGCCAGCACCTCCTCGACGAGGTAGTCGACGATGTACCGGTCGTTCCCGGCGAACCGGGCGATGAAGCTGCTGACGTCGTCGCGCCCCCGGATGCGAGAGAGCGGCGAGCTGCAGCGCGGCAATCCACCCCTCGGTGCGTTCCTCCAGGGCCTCGACGTCCCGCGCCGCGAGGCGCAGTCCCGTTGCTTCGTTGAGGTAGGAGGCGGCCTCGTCGGACGTGAACCGCAGGTCGGCGGCACGGATCTCGACCAGCTCGCTGCGAGCCCGCCATCGAGAGAGTGGCAGGTCGGGGTCGGCGCGGGTGCTGAGCACGACGTGAACGTGGGGCGGGAGGTGCTCCAGCAGGAAGGTCAGCCCTTGGTCGACCTCGTGGTTGTCCACCAGGTGGTAGTCGTCGAGGACCAGCCACACCTCGCCCGGTGCTGCGGCCAACTCGTTGAGCAGAGTGGTGAGCACAAGGTCGGTCGGCAATGGGGCGGAGGTGATGAGCTCCAGCGCACTCGAGCCGACGCTGGGCACGGCGCCCTGGAGGGCGCTCACGACGTACGTCCAGAACGACGAAGGCTCGTTGTCCGCCTGGTCGAGCGAGAGCCACGCTACGGAGCGGTCGCCGTCGGGTGTCTCCCCAAGCCAATCGGCGAGGAGCGTCGTCTTGCCGAATCCCGCAGGAGCGGAGACCAGGGTCAGTTTGGTCTCAGCTCCGCGACGCAAATGCGCGATCAGCCGTGTGCGTGTCACGAGACCGCGTCGCAGCTTCGGGACGTACAGCTTGGTTGCAATCAGCGGACGCGCCACGAGATCCCCATTCCCAGGGGCACCACCGTGTCCGAGGTTGTGCCGTGGCTAACGGTAAACCGTCGGAGCCAACAACGACGATACGGATTGATCCTGCGTCCACGTAAGCAAGCACGGCGCTTGGCCTGCCCAGGCCGACGCCGCCCGCCGGATGGCTGGGCTCATCCCGGATTCGCGATGCTGACCAAGCCAGTGGTACCGCAGGACGCGAACGCGGTCATTCTCAAACAGCACCTGGTAGGCGTCGGGGTTCGACACGCACGGATGGAGTTCGGGGTCCATGAGGCGGACGCTACTCCCGGCCCTCGGCGATGTGCGGGCAAGATTGCCCGTCTGATCATCCGGCAAGAAAGTTGGATACGAGCCGGTTGAACTCGTCGGGGCGCTCGATCGGCACGACGTGGGAGGAGCCTTCTCCTCGGATGACTTCGAACCGGGCTCCCGGTATTGAGTCAGCGGCCTCACGCGCTATCCAGGGTGGCGTCAGGAGATCCTGTTCTCCCACGACTACGAGGGTCGGGGCGGTGATTGCGGCCAGCCGATCGAGCGCATCGAACTGCCGGTATGCATCAGCTTGGCGCCCGTACGCCTCGGGACTCATCGGGTACGGGTTGCTGGCCAGCAGTTCGGCGGTGTCGCGCACGGCGTCGTGGTCCCGCAGGAACGCTGTGGAGAAGAGGGACACGAACTGCTGGGCACCGAACACGTCGCCGCTCGGGTCGTTCGCCTTCACCCAGCTCCAGATGTGGATCGGATCGATCGCGCTGCGGGCTGGCGCGGCTCCGGTGCCGGCGAGCACCAGCCGGTCCAGCCGGTCCCCGTGTCGCAGAGCGAACTCCAGGGAAATCATCCCGCCCATGGACAGGCCCAGCAGGTGAGTGCGCTGAATCCCCAGGGCGTCGAGGAGGCCAGCGAGGTCGTCGGCCATATCGGCAATCGCGTACGGCTGGCGGGCTTTCGAGCTACGGCCGGCATCGCGGTTGTCGACCAAGATCACCTGGAACTGCGTGGACAGGGCGGGGACCTGGGCCAGTGTCCACAGAGACGAGTCGTACCCGATTCCCATCACCAGAACCAGCGGCGGTCCGTCGCCGTGGATCTCGTAGTACAGCTCCTGCCCGTTCGCTTGTACGGTGCCCGATTGCGCGAGCCCCATCACATCTGTGTTCATTCGTATTTCCCTACCTTTCGATGTTCGTGCTGCGTTCGCTGTTCGACGTCACTGCCGGGGGCGCGGCGTCCGTTTGGCGGCGCCCGAGAGGCGCCGCATTCTCGGGCGGCACCTCTCTGCGCGACTGGCTTGACTTACACGGCCGCCGGTTGGCCAGCAGCCAGGTTCTTGACGTCGGCGGTGGTGAGGGACTTGCCCCCGATGCCGTAGTCGCCGCTGTGCACTTCCTCCACGTAACAGACCGTCACCGGCCGCATGTTCTCGCCCTCGATGCTGACCATGGCCTCAGTCAGCTTTTCCACGATCTCCCGTTTCCGGGCGGCGTCGAACACGCCTTCGACCACCTTCACGTTGATGAGCGGCATGGCGATTCTCCTTCCGTCGCATCGACTCTCGACGCGCAATTCCGACGCGTGAGGAAGACTGTTACCCGGGTAGCCCTCGGTGTTACCGCGGGCCGGAGGGGCGGTATGCCTGCAGATCGGGCAGCGGTGGAGGACGTGGCCGAAACGGAGTTGGTGGAGCGGGGACGCGACGCGGCCTCCACCGGTGACTGGCCGTCGGCGTTCGGCCTGCTCGTCCGGGCGGACCAACACAGCCGACTGGTGTCGACGACCTTGGGTTACTGGCGGAGGTTGCCTACGCCGCAGGTCATCTCGACGTCACGATGGTGGCATGGGAACGGGCGCACGCCGACGCGGTGCACGCCGGCGACTCGCTCGCGGCGGCTGATGCGGCGACGCGGGTCGCCCTGCACCTCTTGATGGATACCGCACTGATGGCCCCGATCCGAGGATGGGTAAGACGAGCGGAGCGACTGCTCGAAGGGTCCGACGAGGGTCCGGTGCACGCCTGGCTGGCGGTCATCAAGAGCTACGACCGCCTGATGATCGGCGACCTGCACGGCGCCCATGGATGGGCCACTCGTGCGATCGCGGTGGGGTCGATCTGCAACCCGGCGGCGGCCGCCATCGGTCGGGTGGCGGAGGCGCACGCCGTGATCCTGTCGGGCGATGTCCGCGAGGGCCTCGACCTGGTCGAGGAGGCGGCGGTGGCCACCATCTCCGGTGAACTCGATGCCACCTCGACCGGAATGCTGTACTGCGAGCTGGTGTGCATGCTCCAGGGACTCGGTCAGCACGATCTCGCCGAGGAGTGGACCGAGGCGATGGAGCGGTGGAGCCGGAGAAGCGGCATCGGCAGCGTCCATGGCCGCTGCCGCGTGCATCGGGCCGAGATCCTTCGGCTGCGCGGGGCAACCACCGAGGCCGAGCAGGAGGTCCTGGCGGCATGCGCGGAGCTGCGACCCTACCTGCGGCGGGAATTCGGCTGGCCGCTCACCGAGTTGGGCCGCATCCGACTCCAGCTGGGTGACCTCCCAGGCGCGGAGGAGGCATTCCTGGCCGCCCGCGAAGCCGGGTGGGATCCGGAGCCGGGACTAGCCCAGGTGCGGCTGGCTCAGGGCGACGTGGTCTTGGCGGCGGCGTCTATCCGCGACGCACTCGACCATCCCCTGACCGTCCCCTCCAAGGAGCGGCCGCCGAACACAGAGCTCCGCCGCGCTCCACTACTCGCCGCCCGCGTGGAGATCGACGTGGCCGCCGGCGACCTCGCCGGGGCCCGCGATGCTGCCGATGAACTCGCCCGGGTCGCAGCAGCATTCCAGAGCAGGGCACTGGCCGCCAGCGCGGCCATGGCCGACGGACGAGTGCGGCTCGCCGCCGGTGACCTGGCCGGGGCCCGGCAAGCCTTCGAAACTGCCGTCCAGCTCTGGAATCTGGTCGGTGCTCCCCACGAGGTGGCGTTGGCGCGAACCGGGCTTGCCCAGACACGCCCCACCGGTGGGACTGATGTCGATGTCCGCCTCCCGATGGATGTCACCGACGGGTGGTCACGCCGAGCGGCGGTGATCAGCAGAAGCCCAACGTCGTTCGACGGGTGGGTGACTACTGGGCCCTGTCGTTCGAGGACCACACCGTGAATCTGCGTGACCTGAAGGGCCTGCACTATCTGGCGCGGCTCCTCGCCCATCCTGGCCGAGAGTTCCACGTCCTCGACCTCGTCGCGAACGGGGTGACACCGGTCGCGAAGCCTCCCGGTGCCTCCATCCGGAGTTGACATCTTCCGGCTGGGGGGATTCCGGTGTGCATCTCGACGCCCAAGCCAAGAATGCCTACCGCCGGCGGCTCCCGAGATCGACGAGGACCTCGAGGAAGCCCGACTGCTGAACGACCTCGGGCGGGCTATCCAGGCCGAGGCGGAACGTGATTTCCTCATCCGCGAGCTGTCGCGCGCTGTCGGCCTGGGCGGGCGGGCACGGCGGGCCGGAACGGCGCCCGAACGCGCCCGCGTCAGCGTCACCCGGGCGATCCGTCACGCCATGAGCCGGATTCGCCAGCACGACCCGCCGCTGGGTGAGCACCTCGATCGGGCCATCCGCACGGGGATCTACTGCGTCTACCTCCCGGACTCACGAATCGCGGCTCCCTGGACGACGTGACCAACACGGGAGCCACTCAAGGCTGGGCCAACTGCGAAGCACCGCGACCGACCGCCGCCGTGAAGTAGAAGTCGAGCATCTCGGTCAGCGGCTCGGCATCTCCTCGCGGCCGGCTACGAAGCGCAGCGCCCTCCCAGCAGTCCACCAACAGGCTGGCCAGGCGTCGGGGGTCGGTTGAGCGCCCCATGCGTCGGTGGTGGTGAGCCGGCCACCCAGGACGAAGCCCCAGTGTGGACACTGGCAGAGATTGCCCTCCAGCCCCTCGAACAACGGGGTCGTGTCGACGCCCTTGGACAGGGTGAAGTACTCACAAGAAGAGCCGGACAGACCGGCTCATCCGCGCCCACCAAGCCACTTGCCACCACGATTGAGGCTCAGCCGTGGACATCCCACGAAGGTGTCATCGACGTCGACCACCGCGATACCGTCGGCTGCACGGAGGGCCAGTCATCACCACACACCGTCGCTTCGCTCCAGCGACCTCAGCGGTCTAGGCCTGGTTGCAGGGGACGTTGTCCTGATGCACGCGTCGACGAGCAGTCTTGGGTTCGTCGTCGGCGGTTCCCAGGCGATCGTTCAGGCGCTGCTGGATGTTCTCGGCCCAGAGGGCACGCTGGTGGTGCCGACTCACACCCCGGAAAACAGTGATCCGGCCACCTGGCAGAACCCACCCGTGCCGGCAGGATGGTGGCCGGTCATCCGCGAGCAGTCCCCCGGCTTCGATCCAAGGATCACCCCCAGCCGCTGGATGGGGATTCTCGCGGAGACGGCACGCACCTGGCCCGGAGCGCTCCGCAGCGACCATCCCCAGGTATCGTTCGCGGCGATCGGCCCCTGCGCAGCCCAGGTAACGGCGGGTCACCACCTCCACTACGGGCTGGGCGACCGTTCGCCGCTCGGCGCGGTCAACCGGCTCGACGGAAAGGTGTTGCTGCTTGGCGTCGGTCACCACGCCAACACTTCCCTGCATCTGGCCGAATGGCGGCAGCCGAACCCGCCATGTCACATCACCGGCTCCGCCATCCTGCAGCCTGACGGCTCCAGACGATGGACGACGTGGACCGAGGTGGCGGAGGACGAGAATGACTTCGAAAAGATCGGCGCCGCGTTCGAGGCAGCGACACCCGCGGTCAGGATCGGCCAAGTCGGCAACGCGACCGGGCGGCTCATGTTCCAAGGGGCCCTTGTGAACTTCGCAACCCAATGGATGGCGGACAATCGCCATCGCTGAAGCTGAGCGTGCGTCGCAGCCCCAGCCCCTACGATCCAGGCGGTTGACAGGGGTCTGGGGAGTAGGCCAACGCCGGTCGTACATGGCTCCTGATCAGCATACGGCCGAGGGTGGCGGTTACCTCGCCGAGCGCTCCCCAGCACCGAAGCGTCTGGCTTTGACCGGTTCCAGTGGGTTGGTCGACCGCACCTCGACCAGTGGCCGCGGGGGAAGGCGGTGAAGGCGAGCACTTCGGTCTTTGCGTCGTCCATCAGCCGCCCGATTTGGGCAGGACGCTGGTGAGCTGGTCTCGGACGGGTGTCCCAGGTGGCTGACGGCGAAGAGTCGGGTTGGGCGAAGATCCGCGGGACTGCAGTTCATCGTCGGCGGAGACCTTCAGACGGGTGCTGATCGTGGAGACCGGCCGAGCGCCAGCCCAGTCGAACAGTCGCTACTGTGCGGTTCATGCAGGCAGCGGTCCAGACCAGGTACGGCCCACCCGACGTGGTCCGGATCGTTGAGGTGGAGAAGCCGACCATCAAGGTCAACGAGGTGCTCGTCCAGGTTCATGCCACGACGGTGAATCGGACGGATTGCGCGTGCCGGGCTGCCAGGCCCTTCTTCATGAGGCTGTTTACCGGGCTCGTCAGGCCACGGGCGATGGTCCTGGGGAATGAGTACGCCGGGGTGGTCGAGGCGGTCGGTAGTGGCGTCACCGCGTTCTCGGTGGGCGAGAAGGTATTCGGATACAACGAGGGCCCGTTCGGCGCGCACGCCCAGTACCTGGCGGTTCCGGAGGACGGGTCGCTGACGACCATGCCGGCGAACGTGACTTTTGAGGAGGCCGCTCCCAGCACCGAGGGCGCGCACTATGCCCTCGCCCACATTCGAGGGGCAAAGATCACCAGGGGGCAGGACGTCCTCGTCTACGGCGCAACGGGAGCCATCGGCTCGGCGGCGGTCCAGTTGTTGAAGAGTCTCGGTGTCAACGTGACGGCAGTCTGCGGCACCGACAGCATGGACCTGGTCACGGGCCTGGGCGCTGACCGGGTCGTCGACTACACCGCCACGGATTTCACCCAGGACGATCAGACCTACGACGTGGTGTTGGACTCGGTGGGCAAGAGCTCCTTCAGCCAATGCCGGCCGCTGCTGAAACCGGCGGGAATCTACATCTCCTCCGAGCTTGGTCCTCGCGCAGAGAACCCGTTCCTGGCGCTCATCGCTCCACTCCAGCGGGGAAAGAAAGTCATGTTCCCGATCCCGAAGCATGATCAGAAGATGATGGGGTACTTCAGCGAACTGATCGAGTCCGCGCAGTTCAAGCCGGTGATCGACAGAACGTATCCGCTGGACCAGATCGTCGAGGCCTACCGGTACGTCGAGACCGGGCAGAAGATCGGAAATGTCGTCATCGCCGTCGATCATTCCCCTTAGCGCTTGACCGCCCAGACCCGTCACGGCGATCGCCGGCAACAAACTCGACTGCGCCGCAGCCAGGCCAGGGCTAGGCCGGGCTTGTTGCTGTGGCGCTCGCGCCGGTCCGAGGAGTGATACCGCGCGGACGGCGGCGGAGTCTGGTGGGGCGGCGGATGACCCATTCCGCGACGGCGAGGTTGATGGCCCACCCGGCGCCATGGGCGAGGTCACCCTGGAGCTCGCCGGTGCCGAGCAGGGCGCCGCCGAGGATGCCACCGGTGTTCGGCGGGGTGCATGCGCCGGCGACGCTGGGCCAGTTCCTGCGGGTGTTCACCCATGGCCACACGCTGCAGTTGGCGTCGGTGCTGCGGGCCCACCTGGTCAATCTGATCGCCCAGAGCGAGGTGTTGCCCGGGATCGCCGATCAGGCCTTCGTCGACGTCGACTCGCTGCTGCGGCCGACGTTCGGCCACGCCAAGCAGACATCCCATGGCCAAAATTGGTCAAGCAGCTGCGAGTTGTTGATGATGTTTCCAGGCGGTCACTTCGTTGTAGAGGGTCCGGGTCTTCAGGCAGCCGTGCAGGACGCCAACCAGCCGGTTGGCCAGTTGGCGCAGCGCGGCGCGGTGACCGATGCCGCGCGCCCGGAGGTCGTCGTAGTAGGAACGCGCGCCGGCCGAGGCGCTCAAAGCACTGAAGGCTTGTTGGCTGAGTGCGTCGATGAGCCGGTTGTTGTGCACGTAGCGGGCGAGGACGGCCTTCTTCTTGCCCGAGGCGCGGGTGATCGGACTCGTACCGGCGTAGTTCTTGCGGGCACGGGCATCGAGGTAACGGCGGTGGTCATCTCCGAATTCTCCGAGCACCCGGGCGCCGACAATCGGGCCCATGCCGGGCTGACTGAGGTAGATCTCAACGTCCGGGTGCTGCCCAAAATTGAGACTTCACCTGCGCTTCCATCGCCGTGATCTGTGCGTTGAGAGCGCCGATGATGGCGACCTGTGCGACGACGGTGGCCGCATAGGCCGCGGTGACCGTGGCTGGTTGGCGCAGCTGCCCACTGCGCAGCGCCAGCTGAATCGTCTTCGCCTTGTCGCTGGCGTGGTGTCGGCGGGCCCGCTTCAGGGCCGCGGTGATTTGCCCGGTTGTGAGTCGAGCCGCCGCATCAGGATCAGGGGCCTTGGCCAGCAACTCCAGCGTGTCGGCGGCGGTCAGATCTTCAAAGGCCTGCAAGGCGGCCGGGAAATACTCCCGCAGCGCGTTGCGGAGCCGTTGCGCATGCCGCGTGCGTTCCCAGATCAACGTCTTGTGAGCGCGCGCCACCACCTTCACCGCCTCGGCCAGATCGCTATCCCCGGCGACCGGGCGCAGTTGGTGAGAGTCGGTGCGCACCATGTCGGCCAGGACGTGTGCGTCACCGGCGTCGCTCTTGGCCCCCGACACGCTCTGCCGCTCGCGGTAACGGGCTACCTGCAGCGGGTTGATCGCGAATACCCGATAGCCGGCGGCGATCAAGGCGATCACCCACGGACCACGGTCGGTCTCGATCCCGACCGCAACCTCGTCGGTCTCGCCGTGGAGGTGTTGGGCGATCAGTGCGTGCAACTGGGCGACGCCGGCCAATCCCTCCGCACACCTGGCCTTGGCCAGTCGCCGTCCCGTCGCGTCTTGCACCTCGATGTCGTGGTGGTCCTCGGCCCAGTCATCTCCGACGAACAGCAACCCCTGTCCTCCATTTCTTCCGTGTCCAGTCCCAGATGGCGCAGCCAGCGGAAGAGCTACCAGCACCCTAATGATCAAGTGCTCACGCAAAACGAGCAGCGGGCACGACATCCCATCAGCGGTCGACTCTTCCGACCACCGGCAAGGGGCACGATCTGCTTGTAGGACTCCGGGATCCGGGGCGCCTGAGTGCTCACCTGCCAGCCGCTACCAAGCACCGAGTCTGCCTCAACGACCGACCCGATAGCTCTCATTAGGGCGCGAGCTACGGGCACACCAAGATCGCCGGGAAACAGGTGCTGCGCAAGGGCCTGTCACCGCTGGCGACCACGATCTCCACCCGGACGGGGGCACCGGTGGTGGCCGGGATCCGGCTCCGCGCCGGCCGGGCCGGGTCCGGCAAGGGGGCGGCGTCGATGGTCACCGAGGCGATCCCGGTGGCCCGCGCTGCCGGCGCCGGCGAGGTCCTCGTCCGGGGCGACTCGGCCTACGGCAACAGTGTCGTCGCCGCGCCTGCCTCAAGGCCGGGGCCCGGTTCTCGCTCGTGCTCACCAAGAACTCCTCGGTGACCAGGGCGATCGCCACGATTCCCGATCATGCCTGGACCCCGGTGCACTACCCGGGTGCGGTGGTCGACCCCGACACCGGGGACGCTGATCTCCGACGCCGAGGTCGCCGAGGTGGCCGCGTTCACCGCGTTCGGCTCCACCGAGCATCCAGTCACCGCCCGGCTGATCGTGCGCCGGGTCCGCGACCGGGCCCGGACTCGACGAGCTGTTCCCGGTCTGGCGGTACCACCCGTTCCTCACCAACAGCCTCGAGCCGGCCGCGGCAGCCGACATCACCCACCGCCGGCACGCGATCATCGAGACCGTGTTCGCCGACCTGATCGACGGACCGCTGGCCCACCTGCCGTCGGGCCGGTTCGCCGCGAACAGCGCCTGGGCGATCTGCGCGGCGATCACCCACAACCTGCTCCGCGCCGCCGGCACCCTGGCCGGCCCCAGCCCATGCGGTGGCCCGCGGCGCGACCCTGCGCCGCCAGCTCGTCACCGTCCCCGCCCGGCTCGCCCGACCGCAACGCCGCCCGGTGCTGCACCTACCCGCGCACTGGCCCTGGGCCGATCCCTGGCAGACCCTGTGGAACCGCGTCTTCGGCCACCGCCCGCGCCACCGACCACCGCCTGACCCTGCCCACCTGCCCACCGGCCCAACCCGGAGACCACACCGTGGAAACGCTGGGCAGACCAGCAGCACCCAGCCTGCACCACCCGACCAAACCATGATCAACTTCACAGGGTCAAGATCATCCCCAGCCGATCCACGGATCGAGGCTAAGGCCTCCCTACACAGGATGCCATCCGTGGTGACCAAGCGCCTCCGCGAGGGTCGTCGCGGGCCGCCAGCGAACAGGATCGCGAGACGACCACGACAGATCAACGACCTTGAGAAAGTGACAAGTTGCGCGGGAACCGAGAATTCTGGCAGGTTCCCGCGCAACTTTGTCGTCGTAGATCTGTTCTGCCCAGGCGAACGACAACACGGGGGAGTCGTTGTTTCCTCGGTATTTGTAGTTTCCCTCGCAGCTGCTCTTCAGGTCATTGTGTTCGCTGCGTTTCGGACCCATGAAGTCGAACGCCCTTGATGAGGAGCCAGAAGATGAGCACGGCCTCGCCGACGAAGCTGAACCGGGAGATTTCCAGCGAGTAGCCGGCTACCAGCACGGAGCCAATCTCATCGATCAGGTATCCGACCCCGGCCAAGACGAGCAGGACGCCGATG
>CAWAAK010000040.1:0-221525 GCA_963780005.1 uncultured Actinomycetota bacterium
CCTTGTTCGTGGCCATGCCCGCGGAGGCGGCCGCCAACGGGGACTACCTGCTGCCGACGGTGTTCCACTCGGTGCAGTCCGACGAGTCGCGCCACATCAGCAACGGTTACGCCACGTTGCTGATGGCGCTCGCCGACGAAGGCAATCACCAGCTCCTCGAGCGCGACCTCCGCTACGCCTGGTGGAACAACCACCGCGTCGTCGATGCCGCCATCGGCACGTTCATCGAGTACGGCACGAAGGATCGCCGCAAGGACCGGGAGAGCTACGCCGAGATGTGGCGTCGCTGGATCTACGACGACTACTACCGCAGCTATCTCGTGCCGCTCGAGAAGTACGGTCTGGTCATCCCGCACGACCTGATCGAGGAAGCCTGGAACCAGATCTGGAACAAGGGCTACGTGCACGAGGTCGCGCAGTTCTTCTGCACCGGGTGGCTCGCCAACTACTGGCGGATGGACCCGATGACGGACAAGGACTTCGAGTGGTTCGAGTTCAAGTACCCCGGCTGGTACGACAAGTACGGCAAGTGGTGGGAGAACTACGCCCGACTGTCGACCCCGAACGGGCACCACCCGATCGTGGCCGAAGACGTGGACTACCAGTACCCGCACCGCTGCTGGACGTGCATGGTGCCGTGCCTGGTCCGTGAGGACATGGTCATGGCCGAGGTCGACGGGCAGATGCGGACCTACTGCCACGAGGCCTGCCGATGGACCGACGTCGAGGCCTTCCGGCCGACCTACCAGGGTCGCGAGACCCCGAACATGGGCCAGCTGATCGGCAAGCGCGAGTGGGAGACCCTCTACCACGGCTGGAACTGGGCCGATGTCGTCTCCGACATGGGCTATGTCCGCGACGACGGCCACACGCTGGTGGCCCAGCCGCATCTGGACCTGAACCCGAAGAAGATGTGGAACCTCGACCACCTGCGCCGGATGGGCCCGTTGCAGAGCCCGAACGTGCTGCTGAACGAGATGTCACCGGAGGAGCAGAAGGCGTTCCACGAGAACTACATCAAGGGAGGTCCGGCCGGACGACCTGCTCCTGCAGAGGTCTGAGCACGGTAAAAGGACAGAAACAGCGCTAGGAGCACCGGCCGCGTAGGCCGGCCGGTGCTTCTCGCGGTTTCTGCCAGGCCGTTTCTGACAGGCCGTTTCTGACAGGCGTTTCTGGACAGGCAGGGGAAAGGGGGGTCGTGGGCGACACGCACGTCGTACGGTTTGAGCCGGTCGGCATCGAGATCGAGGTCGACGAGGAAAAGACTGTGCTGCGCGCGGCCGCCGAGCAAGGCCTCACGCTGATGCACGGCTGCAAAGAGGGCCAGTGCGCCTCCTGCAAGTCGTTCGTGCTCGACGGTGACGACATCGAACTCGACAAGTACTCGACCTTCGCACTGCCCGACTACGAACTTGAAGAGGGCTACACGCTGCTCTGCCGGGCCCACGTATTCGAGGACGTGACGATCGAGCTCCTCCACTACGACGAGGAGATGCTCCGCTCCGGCCACCCCATCCAGGAGGCGGTCGCCGAGGTGGTCTCGAAGGAACACGTCACTCACGACATGCGGCACCTCGTCCTCAAGCTGATCGAACCGACCGAGATCTCGTACTGGCCCGGACAGTACGTCGACATCGCTTTGCCGGGCACCGACGCGACCCGGTCGTTCTCGATGGCCAACGTGTCCAGCAAGGAGAGCGGGCAACTCGAATTCATCATCCGGTGCTATCCGGACGGGAAGTTCTCCCACTTCCTGGACACCGAGTTGTCCGCCGGAGACCGGCTCGAGGTGACCGGTCCGTTCGGCGTCTTCACGTTGCGCGATGGTCGGGACTCAGACATGGTCTTCGTCGGCGGCGGGGCCGGCATGGCGCCGATCCTGTCGGTGCTGCGTTCCTTGGCCGGCAAGGGGAGCACCCGCAAGGTCACGTACTACTACGGTGCCCGTACCCAGCGGGACCTGTGCTTCGAGAAGGAGCTGTACGCGCTCGGCGAGACCCTGCCCAATTTCACCTATGTCCCGGCGCTCTCCGAAGCCGGCGGCAGCGAACCCTGGGAGGGCGAGGTCGGCCTCATCACCGACATCGTCAAGAAATACGAGACCGACCTCTCGGGTGCCGACTGCTACGTCTGCGGACCGCCCCCGATGGTCGAGGCGGCCATGGACGTGCTGCTCGGTCTGGACGCACCCGAGAAGAACATCTACTACGACAAGTTCACCACCACCGGTTCATCCTGAGCCCAGAGAAGCGAAAGCGAGGCGGATCCGTTCATGTCAACCGAGGACGCGGTCATCGAACGCAGCTCACCCAAGCCGGAGTTCACCGACGCCGAGGCCGGCGCCAAGGTCTTCCCGGACTCGACCCTGCGGCGCTACAACTACTACACGCCGCAGAAGCGCAAGCAAACCCACTACGAGGACGTCACCGTCGAAGTGCAGCCGGACCCGCGGCACTACCTGGCCCAGGGCTGGTTGTACGGGTTCTCCGACGGCCGGGGCGGCTACCCGCTGGACTGGACCGCACTCAAGGCGTGGGGGGTGGACCGGGGCGACCCGGAGCGCTTCCCGGGGTCGGGCGGCAAGGGGTATGAGTGGCCCGCCCACGGCTGGCACGAGTTCCGCGACCCCAACGAGGAGTGGGAGCTGACGCTCTACCGCAACAACGCCAACGTCGTGCGGCAGATCAACCAGAACATCGAGACCGCTCGCGAGACCAAGGCCTTCGAACAGTGGAACCGGAACTGGGTGACCTTCGTCGAGCGCAACGTGGGCGCCTGGATGCACGTCGAGCACGGGCTCGGGCTCTACCTCTTCGCGAACGCCCAGCGACGGGCACCCACCAACATGCACAACAACGCGATCTCGGTGAACAGCATGCACCGGATCCGCTTCGCCCAGGACCTCGCGCTCTACAACCTCACGCTCAGTGAAGAGATCGAGGGCTTCGACGGTGCTGCCCATGTGGAGACCTGGAACAGCGACCCGGCCTGGCAAGGCGTACGCCGGGTCGCCGAACAGCTCACCGGGATCGACGACTGGGGGGAGGCGATCTTCGCCGCCAACATCGTCTTCGAGCCGTTGATCGGGGAGCTGTTCCGGAGTCAGCTGGTGCAGCAGGCGGCACCGGGCAACGGTGACTTCGTGACGCCGACCGTGGTCGGTGCCGGCGAATGGGACTACGCGGCCCGCGACCTGCGGTACACCAAGGCGATGTTCGAGCTGCTGACCAACGACAAGGAGTTCGCCGACCACAACAAGGCCCTGATGGACTCCTGGCTCTCCGCCTGGGTGCCGCGGTGCCTCGTCGCCGCCCGCGAGCTGTCGCCGATCTGGTCGCAGCCCGACGCGAAGCCACCGCGGTTCGAGGACGGCCTCGACCGGGCCAAGAGCCGCCTCAGCGGCATCCTGTCCGAGCTGAGCCTGAACGACCCGAAGGAGTTGACCCAGTGACCGGCTACCAGTCGACGAAGACCGCGTACGCCACGACCGAAAGTGCGTTCAAGTCCGACAACACCCCCTCGAACAGGTGCGGCGTCACCTTGATGAACAACCAGGTCGGCGCCGTGGTGGCCGAGGTGATGCGCGGTAAGGACGGGGTGACGGTGACGCCCCTGCCGTCGATGATCCGCGTTGACGGGATCAAGCGGATGGACTTCGACTACAACGAGATCTCGGAGGCGCTCGGCGAGGAGGAGGGCTACTTCGACGCCGCCGAGTTCGAGGAGAACATGTCGACGCACTACGGCCGGATGATTCACGAAGACTTCCGAACGATCATGTTCGCCAATCCCGAGGACGCGGCCGAGTACATCGGCTTCGACCTCAAGACCTACAGCAAGTAACTGTTTCAACCCACTCACCCCACCCCGACGGACCGCGACCTCAGGGAGGCCACCGTGTACGAGAAGAATGGCGAAAAGTACTTCATCGTCGATAGCCATATGCACTACTGGGACGCCAGTCCGGAGAATTGGGTCCCGGGGGCGGAGCAGTACGCCAAGGGCTGGATCGAGTGCTTTCACGCCTATCAGGGCTTGGGACCGCCCGAGACGCACTGGACCATAGAGCACTTCTACAAGGCCTCGGAAGACGACTTGATGAAGGACGTGTTCGAGGACGGATACGTCGACAAGGCCATCTTCCAACCTACGTACCTCAAGGAGTGGTACGCCGCGGGCTTCAACACCACCCAGCAGAACGCCGCGCTGGCCGCCAAGCATCCCGACAAGTTCGTTGTGAACGGACGCTGGGACCCGCGGGACGGCGACGCCGGCATCGATCAGCTCGAAAAGGACGTCGCCGAGTACGGCCTCAAGGGCGTCAAGATGTACACCGCCGAGTGGCGCGAGGGGTCCCGCGGCTGGACGCTGAAGGACCCGGAGGCCTACCGGTTCCTGGAGAAGAGCCAGGAACTGGGCATCAAGAACATCCACGTGCACAAGGGCCCGACCATCTGGCCATTGGACAAGGACGCCTTCGATGTCTCCGACGTCGATCACGCGGCGACGGACTTCCCGGAGCTGAACTTCATCGTCGAGCACGTCGGCCTGCCCCGGATCGAGGACTTCTGCTTCATGGCGACCCAGGAGCCCAACGTCTACGCCGGGCTCTCGGTGGTGATCGGTGGCTTGATGTACGCCAGGCCCAAGTTCTTCGCCAATGTGATGGGTGAGCTGCTGTTCTGGGTCGGCGAGGACAAGATGACCTTCGGCAGCGACTACAGCATCTGGGAACCGAAGTGGCAGGTGGAGGGTTTCGTCGACTGGGATTACCCGAGCGACGAGTTCTCCGACTATCCCCGGGTGACCGTCGACACCAAGAAGAAGATCCTGGGTCTGAACGCGGCCAAGCTCTACGGCATCGAGGTTCCCGAGGAGTGCCAGATCGCGGACGCATCGGCTCCCGCGGCGCAGGACGACGCTCAGCTGGTCGACGACGGAGTCAAGGTGTGACGGAGAGGGCAGAGATCCTCGCCGCACTCGACCAGGTGCGTGACCCCGAACTGGACGAACCGGTGACGGCCCTCGGGTTCGTGTCGTCGTGCGCCGTCTCGGCCGCAGGGGACGTGCAGGTCCGACTCCGGCTGCCGACGTACTTCTGCGCACCGAACTTCGCGTTCTTGATGGTGGCTGACGCGTACGACGCCGTCAGCGGAGTCGGCGGCGTGCGGCACGCGGAGGTCATCCTGGAGGACCATTTCGCGTCGGGCGCCATCAACGCCGGGGTCGCGGCCCGGGCCGGGTTCGTCCAGTCCTTCGGTGCGCTAGCCGCCGCTGAACTGGACGAGCTCCGGACCGACTTCGTGCGCAAGGCCGTGCTGGCCGGGACCGACCGGGTCTGCCGGCCCCTGCTTGCGGAGGGACGGAGCACCGATGAGCTCGCCGAGCTCACCCTGGGCGACATCCCGCCGTCGCCCGACCTGGATCGGCTGCGCTCGCGCCGGGCCGAGCTCGGTCTGCCCGTCGGCGACGGCTCGCCATTGCTCGTCGACGCGGTCACCGGAGAGGGTGTCGGGATGGCGGGCCTGCCCCTGCACCTGCGACGCGCCCGGCTGACCCGGGTCAACCTCGAGGCGAACGGCAGCATCTGCGGCGGGATGCTGCGGCACCGCTACGGAACCGACATACAGAGCGAATTGGAGGAGATTCGATGAAGGCTGTGCGGCTGCACGCGTACAACCAGCAGCCCACCGTCGACGAGGTGCCGGAACCCAAGGTGACGGGTCCGCTCGACGTGGTGGTCAAGATCGGCGGAGCGGGCGTGTGCCGCACCGACCTGCACATCATCCTCGGTCAGTGGGACGAGCGGATGAGCCCGACGCTGCCCTACACGATCGGCCACGAGAACGCGGGTTGGGTGCACGAAATCGGCTCTGCGGTGACGAACGTCGCCGTCGGCGACACCGTGATCCTGCACCCGACGCCCACCTGCGGACTGTGCCGGGCGTGCAGGGCCGGACAGGACATGCACTGCGGCCACAGCACGTTCCCCGGGTTGGACGGCAGCGCCGGCGGCATGGCGGAGTACCTGCTCACGTCCGCTCGGGCGTGTGTGAAGCTCGATCCGGAGACCCAGCCCCAGGACGTTGCCGCGTTGGCCGACGCGGGAATCACGGCCTATCACGCCGTGCGCAAGGTGCTTCCGCTGCTCTACCCCGGCACCACCTGCACGGTGATCGGCGCCGGCGGTCTGGGCCACATCGGCATCCAGTGTCTCGCCGCTCTGACCGCGACGAACATCGTCGTGGTGGACCGCAACCCGGACGCCCTCGCGCTGGCCGAGAAGCTCGGCGCACACCACACCGTGCTCGCCGACGGCAAGCAGGTCGACGCCGTCAAGGACCTCACCGCCGGCGAGGGCGCCGACCTCGTGCTCGACTTCGTGGCCGAGGAGGGTGCCGAGAACGAAGGCTTCGCGATGACGCGGGCCGGCGGGTCGTACAGCGTCATCGGGTACGGCGGCAGCTTGACCATCCCGACGCTCGACATCATCTCGACCGAACGCAACATCATCGGCAACATCGTCGGCACCTACAACGAGCTCGCCGAGCTGATGGTCCTGGCCCAGGCCGGCAAGGTCACCCTGCACACCAAGATCTATCCGCTCGACGCCGCCTTGGACGCACTGGCTGACCTCGATGCCGGCAAGGTCCGGGGCCGGGCGATCCTCGTCCCCTAGTCCAAGCCGACAGCCAGCCCCCCACTCACTCACACGCGCAGGAGGAACAATGGCCAAGGATCTGAGGTTCGGCGCTGAAGCCAGAGCCCTGTTGTTGGCGGGAGTCGACCAGCTGGCCGAGGCCGTCAAGTCGACGTTGGGTCCCAAGGGTCGCAACGTCATCTTGGAGAAGATCACCGGCTCCCCCGTGGTCACCAACGACGGCGTCACGATCGCCCGGGAGATCCACCTCAGTGATCAATTCGAGAACATGGGTGCGCAGCTCGTCAAGGAAGCGGCGATCAAGACCAACGACATCGTCGGCGACGGCACCACCACGGCCACCGTCATTGCGCATGCGATCATCCGCGAGGGTATGGCCGCCATCGGTCAGGGTGGCAACCCGGTTCTCGTCAAGAGGGGCATCGATCTTGCCGTGAGCCGGCTGGTCGAGCATCTGAGCAAGGCTGCGCACCCGGTCGTCACCGCGGCGGACTACGCGCGCGTGGCGACCATCTCGGCCAACAACGACGAGGTGGTCGGTTCGGTACTGGCCGAAGCGCTGCACACCCTCGGCGACAGCGGGATCGTGACGGTGGAGGAGTCGGCTTCGTTCGGCGTCGGCGTCGACTTCGTCGAGGGCTTCGAGTATGACAACGGCTACCTGTCCCCGTACCTCGTGACGCACCCGGCCAGCCTCGAAGCGATCCTCGATGATCCCTACATCCTGTTGTGCAGCGAGAAGATCACCAAGGTGCAGGAGATCATGCCGCTGCTGGACAAGGTGATGCGCGCACCGAAGCCCCTCGTGGTGATCGCCGAAACGGTCGAGGGCTCAGCCCTGAGCATGTTGGTGCACAATCACGTCAACGGTGTGTTCCAGAGCGTCGCGACCAAGGCCCCGGGATTCGGAGACCGGCGGTTGCGCAAACTCGAAGACATCGCCACCATCACCGGTGGCCAGGTCTACAGCAAACACGCCGGGTTCAGCCTCGAGACGATGACGATCGGCCAACTCGGTCGCGCCCGACAGGTACGGGTCAACGCGGATCGCACGACGATCATCGACGGTGCCGGGACAGCCGACCAGGTCGCCTTCCGGGTCGCCCAGCTACGCTCCGAACTGGAGCGCGCGACGTTCGGCATCGACGAAGAGGTGCTCAGCGAACGCATCGGCTCCCTCTCGGGCAAGGTGGCGGTGATCAAGGTGGGCGCACCGACCAACGCGGAGCTGGCCGAACTGCAACACCGGGTCGAGGATGCCCTGTCAGCCACCCGGGCGGCGATGGCAGAAGGCATCGTGGCGGGTGGCGGTGTCGCGCTGATGCACTCCGCACCGGCGCTGGACGACCTCGTCGTGAAGGACGACTACGCCACCGGCGTCGAGATCGTCCGGCGGGCGCTCACCGAGCCGACGTACCTCATCGCCACCAACGCCGGCTACAACGGTCACGAGGTCGTCTCCGAAGTGGCCAAACTCGGTACCGACGAGGGCTTCGACGCCCTCGAGGGCCGCTACGGCAACATGATCGACTTCGGCATCATCGATCCGCTGCGGGTCTGTCGGTCGGCATTGCAGAACGGCGCCTCGGTCGCCGGCCTGCTGCTCACGACGAACACGCTGATCGCCGAGGAGCAGACGCCCTGGGGTGGCAGCCGAGCTCTGATGACCGAGTTCGGGCAACTCGACGAGGGTCTGCACCAACCGTCTCCGGACTCCAGCACGCCGCAGTCTCTCGGCCTCGGACCGTCGGTTGGCTGAAGGAATTGTCCGGCAACGGTAAGACTCCCGCGCCGGCTAGGCTCGTGCGGCGGCTGGACGATCCGGCCGCCGCCGCGCTTGCCGGGCTCGCCGAGGTGTTCGAAGAGCTGCAGACCGTGCTGGGTTGCTGTGAGCGGTTGATCACCGAGTTGGCGGTCGAGGGCGAACCCGATCCGATCGTCGTCGAAGCGGTCTGGGCGACGGCCCTGTTGTCCTACGCCCGCTGCTTCTCGGCAACCGAGCAGGGCGTAGCCCTGAGCGAGGACGACCTGACGGCCACTCACCCCGGCGGTGAAGTGGTGGAGTGGCATCGGCTCCTCCTTCAGCTCCGGGACCATTACGCGGACCCCGCGGTGAATCCTCGGGAGCGGTTCTCGGTCGGGGTAGCCCAGGACGCCGACGGCACCGCGAGCGGCGTGGCGATCACCTCCGCCCGGCAGCCCCTGGTCGACGACCTGACGGTCCGCCAGACCGGGGCCATTGCCTACGCTCTCAGCGGCCTGGTCAACGAGCGGATCGAGTCCCGACAGCGCCAGGTCCGCGACGACCTGCTGGGCTGGTCCAAGGAGGATCTGGATAAGCTCGACCCGCTTGACGTCGCTGCCCCCTCTGCCCAACCCTGACGACAGGACCGAGCAGGGGAGTCAGATGTTGAAGGCCAAGACGCGGCTCGTCGGGCTCGCCTACGTCGCCGGGCCACTCCCCCTCCTCGGCCCGGCCTTCGTGGCGGCGGTCGCCTACATCGACCCGGGGAACTTTGCGACCAACATCACCGCCGGTTCGCTCTACGGCTACCTGCTGATCTGGGTTCTGGTCGTCAGCAACCTGATGGCCATGCTCATCCAGTACCTCTCCGCGAAAGCCGGCATCGCGACCGGGAAGAGCCTGCCCGAACTGTGCCGGGACCACTTCCCGAAGCCGGTGACCCGGGGGCTGTGGGTGCAGGCCGAGTTGGTCGCCATCGCCACCGACCTCGCCGAGGTTCTGGGCGGGGCCATCGCGCTGCATCTGCTCTTCGGCCTGCCGCTGCTGGCCGGCGGGGTGATCACGGCCGTCGTCGCGTTCGGCCTGCTCGGTCTTCAGACCAGGGGTGCTCGACCGTTCGAGGTCGCCATCACCGGCATGCTGCTCGTCGTCCTGATCGGCTTCTTGTACAGCTTGGTGATGGGCGGCGTCGACGTCGAAGCCGCGGCCGCCGGTCTGGTACCCCGATTCGAGGGCACCGAGACCGTGCTGCTGGCGGCCGGCATGCTGGGCGCGACCGTGATGCCACACGTCATCTACCTGCACGGTGCCCTGACCCAGAACCGTTACGTGCGGAGCACCGAGCAGGAGCGCCTGGCCCTGCTCCGCAGCCAGCGGGTGGACGTCGTGTCCGCGATGGCTATCGCCGGGCTGATCAACATCTCGATGCTGACGGTCGCCGCGCAATCGCTCTCGAACCTCCCGACCCCGGTCGACACGATCGAGGGCGCCTACGAAGGCCTCGCTGCCACCCTGGGCCCAACCGCCGCGCTGCTGTTCGGGTTGGCCCTGCTCGCCTCCGGGTTCGCCGCCTCCGGGGTCGGCACCTACTCGGGCCAAGTGGTCATGCAGGGTTTCCTGCGTCGGCGCATCCCCCTGGTGGTCCGACGGCTCGTCACCCTGGCGCCGGCCCTCCTGGTCATCGCCGCCGGAATCGACACCACCGCGGCCCTGGTGATCTCGCAGGTGGTGCTTTCGTTCGGGATCCCGTTCGCGCTGATCCCGCTGGTCCTGTTGACCCGCCGGCGCGACGTGATGGGCGCTCTGGTGAATCGCCGGCCCACGACGTTCGTCGCCGCCGTCGTGGCCACGGTCATCTGCTGCCTGAACATCACCCTGATCGCGCTCACCGTCGCCGGCTGATCCGGCTGACTGCCGGTCGACAGTGTGTGAAGTCGCTAAGGAGTGCATGATGATCGCAAGCGATTCAATCGGCGGGAGGTGTCGCAATGATCATGGACGACCATTTCGAACGGGTCGCCGGTGTCTACGAGTCACTGCGCACCACCGACGAGGCGCCGGTACGCAGGATCAGCCAGCTCCTGCCTGACCACCCGATCGTCGGCCTCGAGATCGGCTGCGGGACGGGGCGGTACACCCAGCTGCTGCGCGAAAGGCTGCCGGCGGGCTCCCTGCTGGTCGCCAGTGACATCTCGCCGGCCATGCTGGCCGAGCTCAAAGCCGGTGACCATCACGGTTCCAAGGTGGTGCCGCTGCTCTCAACCGCCGAAGCCCTGCCGTGGCGGACCGCCAGTCTCGACGTGGTCATCGCGTTCAACTGTGTTCATCATTTCGACCTCGGTCGGTTCCTGACCGCCGTGGCCCGAGTCCTGCGGCCCGACGGCCGGCTCTGCATCTACACCCGGACCCCGGAGCAGAACGCGAGAACGATCTGGGGCCGCCACTTTCCCGGTTTCAACGAGCGCGAGCGTCGATTGCACAGCGAGGTCGCGCTCCGGGACGCCGTCGGGCAGACCAGCGGGCTGGAGGTGATCGAGACACAGACGTTCACGCACCGGCGTTCGAGTACGGTCCAGCGCCTCATTGACCAAGCCGCGGGGCATCACTACTCGACGTTCTCGCTCTACACACCGGAGGAGTTACGCGCGGCGATCGCGGCGTTCGCGGCCAGCCTGTCCGGCCCCGAGGTCTCCTGGGTCGACGAGCACCTCCTGCTCGTCGTCCGCCGGGACCAGCAGAACGCAGCAAGCTGACGTTCAAGCAAACGAGGCCAGGTCACGCCGAGGTCCCCTTGATCGTGCTGCACTCTAATCGGGGTTGTAGGCGGGCTGGGTCTCGGCTGGTCGCGCCACGACCACATCGAGCCCGGGAGCTTCGAGAAGTGAAGCGATGGCTGGTCCTTCGGCTCCGATTCCGGCCCAGTGCGGGTCCACGTCGGAGGCGAAACACCAGCGGTGGTCAGCTGGCCAGGCGAAGGCGGGTGGAGCAGCGTAGCCATCGATGCCCAGAGTCTCGGCCCATCCGCCGAGGTCGGCCAGCGATCCGTGCAGAACGAAATACCGCCGGTACGGAATGCCCCTGGTGATGGTGACCAGATGGCCAGCCATTTCCGCCGGCGGGACGTACTCGCTCGAGAAACCCTCCCAGACGCAGAAGTAGCAATGTCCGGGAGTGCTGGTGAAGCGCGCCAAATGGTCGAGCGCCCGTTGTGCTTGCTGGAGGTCGGGCGGATGATCCTCGGCGACATTCGCGTCTGCTTCGGTCCGACCGGGCCCGACAGGATCGCGGATGTACCTCAACCGGGCGTACGCCGGAAAGCCGGGTGGGCCGAAACCAACCAGCTGCATCCACGGGATCCGGGCTCGGACGATCCAATCCGCCTCGGCCACGTCTCGGCTGTATCGCAGCGCCACGCACCTGATCCTGCCCTCAACCCGGAGGAGCGGCCAGCCGAAGGAGGGCGGTGATCAGCACGGCGGCCGCCACGCAGGCAAGATCGGGCATGCCCTTGCGGTAGGCGACCGCGGCAGCGACGAGCCCGGGGAGCGCCGTCCAGTCGAAGTCTCGCCAGCGCGGGCCGAGTAGTTCCACGGTGACGAGCCCGGCGAGCAGGGCCGGCGACATGGCGGTGATCAGATCCGACACGGTCGGCGAAGGCTCACGGTCACCCAGTATCGCCGGACCGGCAGCCTTGTAGACGAAGTTGATCATGGCGAGGGCGACGATCCCGATGATGATCGCGGTCACGACGGGCCCTTCGTAGGCACGAGCGCGAGAAAGGCTGCGCCGGCTGAAGCCAGCAGAGCGACGCCTGCCGGCAGGAACAGCACGGCCGCGGCGGCAACGGCCGCCGCGGCAACAGCCACCCGGACGTGGTCGGGTCGAGATCTCAGAGCGTCGAGCAGCAGCAGCAGGAAGAAGCAGGGAAAGACGACGTCGAGGGCGAAGGTGTAGAGAAACCCCTCCGACGGCACGAGCAGCGCCCCGACCGCGGTTCCGAGCACCCAGGCCGGCCATTGGACGAAGGTGGCGCCGAACATCAACTCGCGGTCGGTCGTGCCGTCCGGCCGCTGGGCGGGCACCCAGGATCCGTCCACCACGGTTTGCCCCTCCAGTGCGCGCCGCAGTCGGCCGCCATGCAGGCTCCGCGCACTGGCCGCCGCCATCGGCGCGAAGCGCAGGTTCATCAGCGCGCCGGCGGCGATTCCGGTGGCCAGACCGGCTCCACCGGACGTGGCGGTCAGGAACGCGAACTGCGCTGATCCCGACAACACCACGGCCGACATGACGATCGCGGCGGCCGGTGGCCAGTCGGCCGCGGTGGCGGTCGCCCCGAAACTCACCCCGAGGGCGGCCGTGGCAAATCCCAGGGTGGCCCCGACCCGAAAGCCGGCCCGCCAACCGGTGCCCCGCCCGTCGTCCGACATCCTCCAGAAGCTAATGTCTGTCAGGCGTTTTGTCCATTAGAACCCCAGCGTCCAGGGTGTCAGGGATAGAGCTCGGGGCGCCTGTCGGCCAAGGCGTCGTTGAAGTCGCCCAGGCGCTTGTCCGAGGCGGCGGCGACGTCCACGTCGGCCCACAACAGGACGGACTGCTCGCTCTGAGCCGGTCCGGCGACCGGGTAGCCCTCCACCGCGCAGATCACGCTGGCCCCGTGCCAGGCCACTCCCCGCTCCGGACCGCACCGGTCGGCCACGGCGACAGCCATCCGATTCGTGGCGGCGGCCGCCAGCGCCTTGGTCACCTCCACCGGACGCTCACCCGGCGGTACCACGGTGGCGGGCCAGTTGGCCGGCACGGCGACCAGCTGGGCTCCGCGCAGAGCAAGATCACGGACCAGCTCGGGGAACTCGAGGTCATAACAGATCAGCAATCCGATCGCTCCCAGGCGGGTCGGCAGCACCGGGGGCCGCTCGTCGCCGGGAGTGAAGATCAACTTCTCCCGATCCCAGAGGTGGGTCTTGCGGTACGCACCGAGCAGTTCGCCCCGGTCGACCAGAGCCGCACTGTTGTACGGGCGGCGCGATCCGGACTCCTCGCACCAGCCGGCGATGATCATCAGGCCGTGGTCGGCTCGACAGCTCGCGCAACAACGTCACCGTCGGTCCGGTCGAGGTCTCGGCCGCGGCGTGCGCCTCCGCGGCATCGGCGAACACGTAGCCGCTGGTCACCAACTCCGGCAGGACGACGAGATCGGCGCTCTCCTCGGCGGCCTGAGCGACGAGGTCCCGTACGGCCGCACGGTTGCCGTCGGGGTCCTCGATCGAGAGCCGAACCTGGCCGACCGCGATCCGCACGATGGTCGGGCCGGGAGGCGACGTGGTCAGTCGTCTTCGGTAGCGGTGATCATGACCGCCACCGGGGCCAGATAGCCGTTCGGGTCGAGCATCCAACCCGCGTCGAAGGCGGCCTCGATGACTTCCGGGGCCCACTCCAGCCGGACCCGACCATCACCGCTGTTCACCACGAGCAGTTCGCCGGTGTCCTCCGTGGCGGCGTCCTCGCCGGCCTCGACCACCTCGAACTGACGCCAACTGCCCGCCGGCACCGACAGGGTGTCCTGCGGCCCGAGCACCGTCGTCTGGGTCGCCTCGCCCTCGTTCAGGGTGACCTGCCAGCGCCCGGATTTGACGATCACCACCTGGGTCTGGTGGTGCCGGTGCCGAAGCATCCCCTCCCCCACCGTGGCCCGCAGCCAGGCCAGGTTGAAAGCGTGCGGCTCGTGCAGCCGCGGGACCGCCCGACGGTCCTCGGTCATGCCGTAGCCGATGCCCAGACTGAGCTGCGCGTTGCCGCCCGGCAGGCCGGTGCACAGGAACGAGCGCTCGCGATAGACCCGGTCGGCGGGCTGGATCACCCGTCCGCGCAGCTCGTCCGGCGTGTAGGTGGTCAGCTCGTCGATGTAGCGCTGCGCCATCGGCTTGATCAACGGCACGTCCGGCGGCACGACGTCGCCGGCGACGGTGTCGATCAACCGGTTGTCGGCGGTCAGGTGCAGACCGTACGACTCGGCCTGCTCGAGCACCGACGGACCCCAGATGATCCCCCCGGTGACGTCCTGGCCCAGCACCGTCAGCAGGATGCCGTCGTCGGGACCCTCGTTGGTGAACCCGCGGAAGATCCAGGTGGGCACCGAGATCACGTCGCCGTCGCCGGAGACGTACTCCCCCTGCTGCCCGTCGACCCCCCAGCGCACCCGGAATGTGCCGCCGAAGTTGATGAACACCTCGGCGGTGAAGTGCAGGTGCAGGTTGTTGGTGATGCCGTTGGGCATCCCTGCCGCGCCCAGGTTGAACCCGTGCGGCTCCTCGAGGTTGATGAACTGGTCGGCGTTCTGGGAGACCCCGGAGCCGATGAAGGCGTAGTTCGACTTCTGGTCCGATCCCGGTGTACGGCAGTCGATGAAAGCCGAGTTGCAGGAGACCCAGTCGCTCCGGCGAATGGTCCGCCGTTGCAACTCCTGGGCGGGTACGAGGATCTCGGTCATGATCACTTCCTGGCGAATCAGTAGATGTTGGCACTGGTGAACGGGACGTCGCCGCGGCGGCCGGCGATCTGGGCGCGCAGCGCGATCTCGTCGTAGATCCGCGCCTCGCGGACGATGCGGCCCGATTGGACGAGGAACTGCGAGACGCCGAGGATCTCGACGCCGGAATTGGTCAGCGACCCGAAGTCGTCGGCACCGTTGTAGGTGCCGGAGAACACCCAGGTCACCGCCACCCGCAAGCCGGCGTAGCGCTCGGCGTAGTTGGTGGCCACGTCGCGGATCGCGAACTGACCGGCGGGGAAGGGCCGCAGCATCCTCAGCAGGGCCCGGCGATATCCCTCGGGCCGGATCACGGTGCGGTAGTCGATCGTGTGCAGCACCAGATCGCGGATCATGAAGCTGCTCGACCTTCTCCAGGTCCCGGTCGTTCCAAACCCGCTGGATGAACTCCAGCACCATCTCGACCTCGGCCCGGTGATCATCCGGTCGCGGGCCGCTGTCCCCGGCCGCGATCACGTCGGCCGGCGCGGGCTGGGTCATGCTCCCGCTGTAGCCGGCGAAGGCCTTGCGCCGAGCGAGTTCGTCAGGGTCGACGCCGAGCTGACGGGCAATGGCAAGCGCATCCCTGATCACCCATTCCTCCACCATCCGGCCCCGGCGGTACAGGCAGTTGGCGATGGTCCGGCTGATGAAGTCGTTGTTCGGGTCGGCGGACAACACCATGTGTGAACTCAGGAAGGCGTCGTCCCCGCGGGCCTCCCAGATCACGTCTTCGGCCTGACCGATCCGATCGGGGGTGTCGGCGATCCGCATCAGGCTGCCCTCGATCACCTGGTCCCGCCCGACGATCGTGCCGTAGGAACCGTGCACGATCGAGTCCGGCTCGTAGTTCTGCCGGATGAACCCGATGGCCCGATCCACCCAGATCAGGTCGGTCACCTCCCGGATGAAATCGTCGGGGTCGGCGTACGGCTTGTAGGCGATCGGGTCGAGCGGCATGGCGCCAGTGTATGCGTATGCACTGGTGGCCGGCAAGACGGTCATTCCACCGGCGCGGCGGCTAGCGTGTCTCGGAGGACCAGCGACGTCGGGAAGATCTCGTGCCGCCAGGGTGCCTCGGGGTCGCCGTCGATCCGGTCGACCAGCAGACTGCCGGCCCGCCGGGCCATCGCGTTCAGATCGAACTTCACGGTCGTCAACCGGACCAGCGCCCAACTGGCCGCCGGCAGGTCGTCGAAGCCGACCACCGACACCTCGGTGGGCACCGTCACCCCCAGCTCGCGGGCGGCGTTGAGACTGCCGAGCGCCACCACATCGTTCCCACATACGATCACCGTCGGCGGCGACGCCAGCCCCAGGAGCCTCCGGGTCCCCTCGTAACCGGTACCGAAGTCGAACGGTCCGCGTACGGTGCGCTCGGCCGCGATGGTCAGATTCGCGTCCAGCAGGGCGGACCGGAGCGCCCGCTCGCGCTGCTCGGCGGTGCTGGTGTTGGGCGGGCCGAAGATGGCCCCGATCCGCCGGTGACCACAGCGCACGATCTCGGCGGCCAGCTCGGTGATGCCCGGTTCGGCGTCGACGGTCGCCGAATCCGCTTCGACGGCTTCGGTCGTCCGGTTGAAGTAGACGAAGGGGATTCGCCGGTCGCGCAGGCGCAGCGGTAGTACCGACGTCGAGGTGGTGGTGGCAAGCAGGACCCCGTCGAGGGCGTTGGCGATCAGCCGCTCGGCCACCCAGCCGGAATCCGACGATTCGGTCTGCAGCACCAACTGGTAGCCCAGCGACTCCAGTTCGTGGTGGATCGGGGAGATCACGTGCGGATAGAACTGGTTCTCCAGGTCGGTGAGCAGCAGGCCCACCCGCCGCGTCCGGCCGCTGGACAGGGCCCGCCCGGTCTCGCTGAGCACATAGCCCAGGGCGTCAGCCGCCCGGCGCACCCGTTCCTTGGTGTCGGCGGAGACCTTCGGACTGTCGCGGAGTGCCCGGGAGACGGTGGGCTGGGAGACGCCGGCCAACCGAGCGACATCGTGGCTGGTCACCACCGTCGAGACTGCCATAGGTATGCCTCCTCGGACCAAGCCCGGCAAACCTGGCCCCGACTTCGCTGGCCGCAGCATAACGGAGCAGAGCCCGACTTGACGCTCAAATCGGAATTGCCGTTGACTATGAGCATACGTATGTTCACCGAGGAGCTGTCCGCAATGCCGATCCGGCTGAAGTCCGCACCCACCAAGTCGTTCGTCGACACCGCGCAACACGATGTCGCGCGAGCGGGTCCGCGCCATCATCGACGACATCCGAGTCGGGGGTGACGCCGCGGTGCGAACGTATTCGGAGACGTTCGACCGCTGGAGCCCGGAGCAGTTCCGGCTCAGCGCCGATCAGATCGCCGACATCATCGCCGGACTCCCGCAGCAGGTGATCGACGACATCGCGTTCGTCCAGGACCAGGTACGAAACTTCGCGCAGGTGCAGCGAGACTCGATGACCGATGTCGAGGTCGAGACTCTCCCCGGCGTCTTCCTCGGCCACCGGCACATCCCCGTCCAGGCGGCTGGCTCCTACATCCCCGGCGGCAAGTACCCGCTGACCGCCTCGGCGCACATGACGATCATCACGGCCAAGGTGGCCGGTGTACCGCGGGTCGTCGGCCTGCACGCCGCCGATCCACGGAGAGATCCCGGCGGCCACGGTGGCCGCGATGAGCATGGCCGGCGCGGACGAGATCTACATCCTGGGCGGAGTCCAGGCCGTCACCGCTATGGCCCTCGGCACCGAGTCGATCGAGCGGGTCGACCTGATCGCCGGCCCGGGCAACGCGTACGTGGCCGAGGCCAAGCGCCAGCTCTTCGGTGAGGTGGGGATCGATCTGTTCGCCGGCCCCACCGAGATCCTGGTCGATCGCCGACGACGAGGCGGACCCGTTCACCTGTGCGGTCGACCTGTTGTCGCAGGCCGAGCACGGGCCGGAGTCACCGGCGTAGTCCTGGTCACCACCTCCGAGGCGTTGGGTCGCGAGGTCGTCGAGCTGATCGAGCGAATCCTGCCCGAGATGCCGACCCGGGACTACGCCGAACCGGCCTGGCGGGACTACGGACAGGTGATCGTGGTCGACGACATCGACGAGGCCTATCGGGTGGCTGACGGCTTCGCCTTCGAGCACGTGCAGGTGCTCACCGCCGAGCCGCGGCGCGCCCTGGACCGCCATGCACAACTACGGGGCGCTGTTCCTGGGCGAGAACACCTGCGTCTCCTACGGTGACAAGGTGATCGGTACCAACCACGTGCTGCCCACCCTCGGCGCGGCGCGCTACACCGGCGGCCTCTGGGTCGGAAAGTACCTCCGCACCGTCACCTACCAAGAAGTCGTCGAACGACGCCTCCAGCGGTGAACTGGGCCGGGTCTGCGGCCGGGCGGCGCGGGTCGAGCTCTTCGAAGGCCACGCCCGCTCCGGGGACATCCGCGCCCGGCGGCACCTCGGGGACCAGTTCGACTGGGTGGACCGGGCCCTGGCGGGCACCGAGCTACAAGCATGAGCCTTGCCGGTCGGACCGCGCTGGTCACCGGCGGCGGTCACGGTCTCGGCGCGGCCATCGGTCGGGCCCTGCACGCGGCGGGCGCCGCGGTGGTGTTGGCGGGTCGCCGCCGGGAGCCGCTGGTCGAGCGCTGCGCCGAGCTAGGCGAGCGGGCCCGGTGGCGGGTCTGCGACGTCTCCGACCCGGAGTCGGTCACCGCCCTGGCCGCATCCCTGGCCGGTGACGAGATCTCCATCGTGATCAACAACGCCGGGGTGGCCGGGCCGGTGAGCGCGCTGACCGACATCTCGGTAGCGGAGTGGGACGAGGTGTTCGACGTCAACGTCCGCGGCGTCTTCCTGGTCTGCCGGGCCTTTCTGCCGGGCATGGTCGAACGCGGGCGCGGCGACGTGATCAACCTGGCGTCAGTCTCGGGGAAGCGGCCGCTGATCCGGCGGACGCCGTACTGCGCCTCCAAGATGGCGGTGATCGGCCTGACCTCCACCCTGGCCTTCGAGGTCGGCCCGTCCGGGGTGAACGTGAACAGCCTGTCCCCCGGGCCGGTCGACGGACCGCGGATGGACCGCAACTTCCGGCTCGAGGCGGAGCGGACCGGGCGTACGTACGAGCAGGCGATGGAGACCTTCGTGTCCCGGGCGGCCCTGGGCCGGATGGTGACCGAGGCGGAGGTCGGGGCGGCCGCCGTGGCCATGCTGGCCATGCCCGGCCTGTGCGGGGCCGATGTCGACCTCTCGGCCGGCATGGTCGCCTGATGCGCGAGCTGAAGACTCGCCTGGCCGCCGGTGAGAAGCTGATCGGGGTCCTGCTCCGGATGCCGGCCGAAGAGCTGGTTGAGATGTCGGCGGTGGCCGGCTTCGACTTCGTCGTCGTCGACTGCGAGCACGGACCGGCCGACGTGATCGCGCTGCGGCAGCACGTCGCCGTGGCCGCGGTCCACCAAACCGCAGTCCTGGTCCGGGTGGGCCGGCAAGAGCCGGCGCTGGTCCTGCGGGTGCTCGACGCGGGCGCCGAGGGCATCATTGCGCCGCACATCGACACCGCCGATCAGGCCCGCGCGCTGGTGGCGTCCGCCCATTACCCTCCCTTCGGCCAGCGCGGCTTCGCCACCTACGGGCGGACCGGGCGCTTCGGGCTGGTCGATCCGCCGGAGCACCATGGCTCGGCCGGGCGCCGCACGCTGGTGTTCGCCATGATCGAATCGCCGCTCGGAGTGGCCAACGCGGCGGAGATCTTCGCGGTGCCGGGACTGGACGGCACCATGATCGGTCCGGCGGATCTGCGGATGTCCTCGACGGCGGACGACCTCAGCCTGGCCGAGGCGACGACTCGGGTCCACGCCAGGTTGGCTGAACGCGGCGGGCTGCGGATGGACATCGTCAGCGACGCCGACCAGGGCAGGCGATCGTTGGCCGCCGGGGCACAGCTGGTCGTCTACAACCTGACCCACGCCATCATGAACCAGTTGGCCGCACTGCGACGCGTCGGAGATCCGGAGGCACCGTGACCAAGATCAGGACCAGCCACGTCGGCTCCCTGCCGAGATCGGCCGCGGTCACCGAGGTGATCTTCGCGGCCGAACGGGGCGAGCCGGCCGACGCCGCGACCTTCGACGCGGTGGTGGCCCCGGCGGTCGACGACTCGGTTGCCCGACAGGTGCAGGCCGGCATCGATCTCGTCTCCGACGGTGAGATGGCCAAGATCAGCTATGCCACCTACATCAAGGACCGGATCACCGGCTTCGACGGCGACTCCCCACGCCGACCACCGAGCGACCTCGAGGACTTCCCCGGCTTCCTCGAACGCCAGGCCAAAGGCGGCGGGACCCCGTCGTACCGGCGCCCGCGCTGCGTCGGCGAGGTGAAGCCGATGACCCTGCAGCCGTTGGAGGACGACCTGCGCAGGTTCGCGGCCGCTCGGGAGAACCACGATCATCCGGCGGGCTTCATGAACGCGGCCTCGCCGGGAGTGATCGCTCTCTTCCAACCCAACGACTTCTACGCCGACGACGACGCCTACCTGGAGGCGCTGGCCGAAGCGATGCGACCCGAGTACGAGTCCATCGTGGCGGCCGGGCTGACGCTCCAGCTCGACAGTCCCGACCTCGGTCTGGGGCGGCACATGATGTACAAGGACCGGCCCGACTCCGAGTACCTCGTTTTGATCGAGCGCCACGTCGAGGTGCTGAACCACGCGCTGCGAAACGTCTCAGCGGAGGATGCCCGGATGCACGTGTGCTGGGGCAACTACGAAGGTCCCCACCACCGCGACGTCGAGATGGCGACGATCCTGCCCGTGTTGCTCAAGGCCAAACCCGCCGGACTGTTGTTCGAAACGGCCAACCCCCGTCACCAACACGACCTCGAGGCCTTCGCCGCACACGCCGGCACCATCCCCGACGACAAGGTGCTCATCCCCGGGGTCATCGACACGACCACCAACTTCATCGAGCACCCCCGCGTGGTGGCCAACCGGCTGCGCGGGTTCGTCGAGCTCGTCGGAGCCGATCGGGTCATGGCCGGAACCGACTGCGGCTTCTCGACCTTCGCCGGCTTCGGTGCCGTGGATCCTGACATCGTGTACGCCAAGCTGGCCACCTTGGCCGAGGGCGCGGCTCTCGCGTCATAAAGCCCGTTTGTCTCACCCACAAGTAGCCCCTCCCGGTCTTCTCTCGCTCGAAAGCGGGACAGGCTACTTGTCGGACGATGAGGGCTGTGGATAGACGTTCAGCGAGCACTCGCGAGCCTCAGAGTGAGCGCCATGAGCAGGTTCCTCCGAGAGTTGCCGTCCACGGTCCGACCGGAGCCGGCGGCCGTGCTCCTCGAGCGTGGGCACTCGAAGCACGTGCTGGACGGGCCCCGGTGGCGACGTACCACGCGCGGCTTCTTACGTGCCCAAAGAGATCGAGTCGACCCCGACGCAGCGCATCGTCGAGGCCGCCACCGTCACTCCGGCGGTGGCCGTGCTCGGTGGTTGGGCGGCGGCGTTCGGCCACGGAGTCGACCTGCTGGACGGGCTCGACGACCACACGATGCGGCCCGTACCGATCACGGTGTTCCTCCCGCCCCGGCTGCATCGCGAGCCGGTGGCGAGTCTGGGCTACCGCCAGCAGGTGCTGGATCCTGACGACGTCGTGTCGCGGCGTGGGCTGCGTTTCACGCGCCCCGTGCGGACGGCACTCGATCTGGCCCGGTGGGCGCCCAGCGTGACGGAGGCGGTGGTGGCCCTCGACACGATGCTTCAGGCCAAGGTGGTCACGAGACCGACCCTCGAGCGGCGGCTCAGCGCCCTGTGGGGGCAGCGGGGAGTCCGCCAGGTCGCGCAGGCGGTGAGCCAAGGCCGGGTGGGTGTGCGGAGTAGTTGGGAGTCGCGGCTGAGAATGCTCTACGTCCTCGAGCTCGGCTTCGCCGTTCCGGTGGTGAACCGATCCGTCTTCGATCGGCGCGGCAACTTCCTCGGCACCCCGGATCTGCTCGATGAGGAGGCCGGACTGGTGATCGAGTACGACGGCGCGACCTGGACCGGAACGCCCACCCCCGGCGGTAACCGTGATCCTGATCAGCACCGCGAGGACAACGCCCGCGAGGAACGCTTCGAGCGGGCGGGCCTTCTCGTGGTGCGGGCCGACAAGGCGACCTGACCCGTTACCGAGGCCGCCTCCGGGACCGGCTCCGGGCGGCGCGATCCGACGGCTTGCGGCGGCCGAGAAGCCGGGACCGGTGGACCATCGATCCACCCGACCACTGGTACGGGATGCCTGCCTGAGCGTCTCGACAAGTAGCCTGTCCCGGTTTTCCACGCCCGGAGAACCGGGAGGGGCTACTTATCGGCGAGGCTAGGGTCTTCACTCCGCGAGGAACGACCGCAGCGCACCGGACACTTCGGTGGGTTGCTCCAGCGGGGCGAGGTGCCCGCAGTTCTCGAGGACGACCAACTGCGAGCCGGGGATCCGCTCGCGCATCTCGACGTGTCGTTCGGGACTGCACAAGGCGTCCTCGCGTCCGGAGATGATCAGGGCAGGACAGCTGACCTCGGCCAGGCCCGGCCGCTCGTCGATCCGGGTCGACTGCAGGGCGAGCTGCGCGTCCAATCTGCTTTCTCCCACATCATCGGCCATCCGGAGGGCCACCTCGACCAGCTCCGGCTTGGCGACGCGGGCCGCGCGGGGACAGCAGTGCCGCCTTGAGCTCGCGTTGCAGGTCGCGGGCCGTTGACCCGGCGGCGAGGGCGGCTCGCTGACGCGCCCACATCGCGTATTGCCGAGCGGTCGGCGGGCGCGACGTCGTCGACATCAGGCAGAGCCGGGAGACGCGCTCCGGTGCCCGTCGAACCAGCGCCATGGCCACGATGCCGCCGAGGGACAGGCCGACGAGGACGAATCGATCGGGCAGCTCCCGAAGGAGACAGTCGACCTGACCGTCGACGGTCGGCTCGCCGAGGATCGGGACGATCGCCGGACCCACGTCCACCTCCGACCACAGCGCTGCCGAACAGTTGAGGCCCGGCAGCAGGACCAGGGGTGCGGTCAACCCTTCACGGCACCGGAGGCGAGTCCGGCCACCAGGTACTTCTGGGCGATGAAGGCGATGCCGATCACCGGCAAGGTGAGCAGCATGGCGGCCGCCCCGGCCTGCTGCAGCATCGGCAGGGTCTGCCCGAGCTGGGTGGTGATGAACACCGGCACGGTCTTGCTCGCCGTGTCGGTCAGGATCGCGGCGGTCAGGTACTCCTGGAACGCGAACAGGAACACGAAAATGCCCGCGGTCAGAATCCCCGGGCCCATCAGCGGGATCATCACCTTGCGCAGCATGCTGATCCTGGTGCAGCCGTCGATCATGGCGGCCTCGTCCAGGCTCTGCGGGATCTCGGCGAAGAAATTCCGCAGCAGCCAGATCGTGAACGGCTGGTTGATCGCGACGAGCGCGATGGCCAGCGCATACGTGGTGTCGTAGATCCCCAGGGCGCGGCTGATGTCGTACATCGGTAGCACCACCGAGAAGCGCGGCAGCGCGCGGAAGATCAGCGCCAGGATCAACAACAGAGCGGAGACGTAGCCGGGGAACCGCGACAGGGCGTACGCGGCGGGAAGTCCGATGATCAGCGCGATCACGGTGGAGATCACCGCCACGATCAAAGTGTTGCCCAGGTACTGGGCGAAGTAAGTGGTCTCCCACAGGTCGACGAAGGCCTGCAGGGTCGGCTGGTAGAGGAACACCGGTGGGTTGGCGAAGGCCACGTCGGTCGGCTTCGTGACCGACATCCCGGTCCAGATGAAGGGACTGAGGGTCATCAGGCAGGTGACACCCAGGAACAGGCCGGCGACGATCCAGAAGCTCCGGCGCTGCGAGCGACCGCTCCGCGGCGCTTTCGTGGTCACGATGCTCGAGGCCACGCTGGGCTGGGAATCCACGGCGGTCATCGCCCGGCCCTCGCTTCGGAGAAGGTGTCACGGATGAAGGGGGTGAGCATGATCAAGATGAGCAGGATGGTCAGCACGCTGATCGCGCTACCCAACCCGAGGGCCTCGCTGCCCTCGCGGAAGGCGATGTTGTAGATGTACAGCATGATCGACTCGTTGCCGATCTCCACCGCCTGCGGAGCCAGGGGGATCAGCTGATCGAAGGTCCGCAGCACATCCATGATCGAGATCAGCGTGACGAAGAACAAGACCCCGCGGATGGTCGGTACGATGACGAACAGGTGCTGTTTCAATGAGGTGGCGCCGTCGATCTTGGCCGCCTCGATGATCTCGTCCGGCACCCCCTGCAGGCCGGCGAGGATGATCAGCATACTGAACGGCAGCAGATGCCAAATGGTGTTCAGGATGATCATGATGCGGTTCGGCCAGACGTCGGTGAACCAGAGGATCTCGGCCCCGGTCAGGCTGGTGATCGCATAGTTGACGACCCCGCCGAAGTTCGTGTCGAACAGCCAGGAGAAGGCGGCCGATCCGACGACGTTCGGAAGTACGTAGGAAACCAGCAGGATGCCCAGCACGACGGGTCGGAGCCTGCCGAGCTGGTTGACCAGCGTGGCGAGGATGTAGCCGAGCACCACCAGCGCCGCCGTCACGATGAGGGTCAGAATCACCGTGAAGACCACGGCCCGGCCGAATCGGGCGTCGGTCAAGGCAGACGCGTAGTTCTGCAGTCCCACGAAGACACCGGGAGCGCCGTACTCGACCTCCTGGAAACTCCACTGCAAGGTCCGCACCAGCGGCAGCAGGAGCAGGCCGAACATCACGACCATGCTGGGGGCGACCAACAGGGCGAATTCGCGTCTGCGCATCAGACCCCTCCTAGTACTTCGCCATCACCTTCTCGGCGGCGGCCTGCATCTGCGCTGCGCCCTCCTCGACGGTCACCTTGCCCAGGATGGTCTGCGCGACCAGCGAGATGATCGCGTTCGACACGTCCGGGACATAGGGCGCGGAAACCGGCGGGGTGGTGTTGTCGATCGACTCGATGGCGGCCTTGGCGTATGGCGAACTCGACTCCGTCACGGCCCCCGTGCGGGCCGGGAACGCCGCCGGGACGGAGGCCTTCGACGCGTCCTCGCTCACCGACGCGCCGATCATCTGGAACAGCAGATCCTCGTTGAGCTGGGTGTTCACCGGTATCGACCAACCGTCGATCGACAGCCGGCTGAACAGCGGGCTGCCGCTCTCCGCGGCCGGCGGGGCCGCGAAGGCGAAGCTCTTGGCGTACTTGCTGTTGGTCTCCAACGGTGAGATCGTTCATCCGGCCCGAGAACATGATCGCCATGGCCGCGGTGCCATTGAACATCTGCTGCTGGACCTTCGGCTGGTCGAACGTGGTGACCTGGGGATCCATGTAGGGCAGCAGCGACTTCATCAGCTCGAGGGCCTGCTTGCCCTTCGGCGAATCGAACTGCGGCTTCTTGGTGGACGGATCGACGAAGTCGGTGCCCAAGGTGTTCAGCATGGCCTGGTACTGGGTGCTGATGTCTCCGGTGGCCAGCCAGGGCAGGGCGATCGGGTACTTCATGTCACCGGCATCCTGGATCTTCTTGGCCGCCGCGATCATTTCGTCGAGGGTCTTCGGGGCGGTGAGCCCGTTCTTGTCGAAGACATCCTTGCGGTAGGCCATCACAAACATCTGGGCCTGCATCGGCAGCCCGTACAGCTTCCCCTCGTAACTCATGCCCTCGCGCATCGACTCGTCGAGCGCATCCAGCTTGTACTTCTCGGAGTACTTCGTGAACAGGTCGTCCAGCGGCCGGAGCTTCTCGGCCGCGGCGTTGGTGCCGATGATGAAGCTGTAGGTCTCGATGATGTCGTAGCTGCCCTTGTCACCGGCCAGGGTCGCCGTGGTCTTCTGCACCTGGCCGGCGAAGTCGATCGGGTCGTGCTTGACGGTGACGTTCTCGCGCGTGCAGCTCTTCACCATGGTGTTGGTGAAGGGATCGACCGCCGAGGAGTTGTAGGCCAGGACGTTGACGGTGGTGGCCTCTGCGGGTGGCTCGAAGTCGCAGGCGACTTGGGTGGCGGTGTTGGCCCCCGTGCGGGATCCGGCCCCACAGCCGGCCAGCACGAGCAAGGTCGAGGCGGCCACCGCCGTGGTGAAGACCTTGGCTCGGAAGGACATCTGCATGCGGTTTCTCCTAGGAGTCTGGCTCGGGTGTCGCGGTCTGGGCAGTTTATACGTATGTTGTCGATGTTAGGACAGCCTAACGCCGACCTCGTGGCCGATTAGTTACCTTCTTGATCACCGTCGCTGCGGATCAGGTCGAGGCGGAGCTGGGCGCTGTCACGATGGCCCGGCATCGTTTCGAAGTCGGCGATCGTCACCACATGGTCGGCCTGGGTCGCGGTCGCCTCGCGACGGGCCCGCTGATAGGTGAGTTGCTTGAGGTAGCCCGTCACCGACAGACCACCGGTGTAGCGAGCCCCCCGCGCGGTGGGCAGGACGTGGTTGGTGCCCGACATGCCCTTGTCCGCGTAGGCCACGGTGGACCACTCGCCCAGGAAGAGCGAGCCGTAGTTCCGCAGGTTGTCCAGGTAGAAGTCCGGGTCAGCGGTGAGGATCTCCAGGTGCTCGGGCGCGAGCAGATCCATGATCTCGACCGCCGTCTTGGGCGAGTCCGCGACGTAGATAGAGCCCCAGTCGCGCCACGCCGCACCGGCGATGTCGCGGGTGGCCAGGCCCTCGAGTTGACGGGCGATCTCGACCTCGACGGCCGCCGCCAGACTCTCGGAGGTGGTGACCAGGCAGGCGGGCGAGCTGGGACCGTGCTCGGCCTGGGCGAGGAGATCGGCCGCCACCATGGTCGCCGTGGCCGTTTCGTCGGCGATCACCGCAACTTCGGACGGACCGGCCAGCACATCGATGCCCACGCGGCCGTACAGCTGGCGTTTCGCCTCGGCGACGTAGGCGTTCCCGGCCCCGACGATCATGTCGGCGGGGTCGCCGTCCAGGAGCCCGAAGGCCATCGCGGCCAAGGCCTGGACTCCACCGATGGCGTAGATCCGCTCGGCCCCGGAGGCTCGCGCGGCGTAGAGCACGGCGGGATGCGGCCCGCCGTGCAAAGACGGGGGGGTGGTGGTGACCACGTGCGGGACGCCGGCGGCGCGGGCCACACCGACGGTCATGAAGGCGCTGGCCAGCAGCGGGAAGCGACCGGCCGGAAGGTACGCGCCGACGGTGTCGACCGGAATGTACTTCTGCCCGCACACCACACCGGGAACCACTTCCTCCTCGAAGTCGTGCAGGTGCGCCCGCTGCATTGCGGCGAAGCGCCGGGTGCGTTCGGCTCCGACGTCGAGTGACTCCCGGAGGCCGGCCGGGAGGTCGGCGATGAGCACATCGATTCGTGAGGCCGGAATCTCGAAGTCCTCCCCGCCGGTCCAACCGTCGAGGCGCTCCGCATAACTGCGCACCGCCGAGAGGCCGTCCCGCTCGATCTCGGACAACATCTCCGAGACGGTCGCGATGACGTCCGGATCGGACTGCGCCGCCACATCGGCACGATCGGGCTCCCGCACCACCGAGAACGATCCGGAAAGCCTTTGCTTGTCGTCATCCCTCAGGTGCATACGTATACCGTACGACGCGAGAGAGCAGGTGACAAGACGGGCCCCGCCGTCCGGGCCACGCTCGTGCTGATCCGGAACCGTTCCAACGAAAAGAATCCCGAGCAGGATTCTCCTCGGCAGCGTATTATGACCTGTGACCGAATGACTGGAGCGTCGCTCCGGGTTCGGAGCCTTCTCGCAGGAGCCGACTATCGTTCAGACATTACCGGCCCGAGCTAAGCAGAGTTATCGGCACGAAGCGTTCCTGTGGCACGAAGCCGACGATTTCGTCTCCGGCATGCTGCCCTTCATCTCGGACGGTCTCGACGCCGGCGAGCCGGTCATGGTCGCCGTCATCCCCGAACACCAGGATTGGCTGACCCAGTCGCTCAACGGCCGGGCGGATCAGGTCAAGTTCGTCGACATGGTCGTACTGGGCCATAACCCGGCCCGAATCATCCCCGCCTGGCAGGAGTTCCTGGACTCTCACGTGGGTAGCCCCGTCCGCGGGATTGGGGAGCCGATCTGGCCTGGCCGGCGGCCCGAAGAACTGGTCGAGTGTCAACTGCACGAGGCGCTTCTCAATGTTGCGGTCGACCCCGAGATCCCGTTCTGGTTGATCTGCCCGTACGACGCCGAAGCCCTGGCCCCCGACGTGGTCGAAGAGGCCCACCGCAGCCACCCCGTGATCGTCGAGGCCGACTCGTACTCCGGCAGCCCGCGCTACGGCGGGCGGGCCCACGTCGACACGATGTTCAGCTCGGATCTGGCCGAACCGGTGAGTTCGGTGATCACCACCGCGTTCAACGCCGACAACGTCGCCCGGCTCGTGGCGTACCTCCGGCTCGAGTTGTACGTCGCCGGCCTGGGCGCGGATCAGGCCTCCCAGCTGGCCGTGGCGACCCAGCGGCTGGCCCTCAGCAGCCTGCACCGCGGAGCAGCCGAGGGCCGTATCCGGATCTGGACCGCCGCGCACGCGGTGGTCTCGGAGGTCTCCGACGACACCGTGGTCGACGATCTGCTGCACGGCCGCCGGGTGCCGTTCGGCGAGGATCACGATGGCCTCTGGGTCGCCAACCAGCTCTGCGACCTGGTGCAACTGCGATCCACGCCGAGCGGCACCATCGTGCGGGCGCACGCCTGGCGTTAGCTCGATCGGCGAGCCGTCAGCAGCAGGTACTCCCAGTCGAGCACCGAGCCGTCCGCATCCTCGCCCGACTCCTCACCCGTTCTCCGGTCGAAGCGCCGGCCCAGCTCCGCGAGCGCCTCGTCGAGCGCCGCGACCTTCTCCTGGTCGTCCGCGATCCCCTTGTACACCGCGATCGTGGGGCCGTAGACGGTCTTGAAGTAGTCACGGAACTCCTCCGGCGTGGCGAAATGCGTCACCGTCAGCTTCCGCGTCTCCGCCTTCACCGAGTCGACACTGTCCCCCAGCAGGGTCCGCACGTGTTCCTCGTTGCCCCACAGTGGCGGCGGCTGCGCGCCGGGAGGCGGCGGGGGAGCATACGGCTTCATCGCAGCGAACATCTGGCCGATGAAACCGCTCGGAGTCCAGGAAATCAGACCGATGGTGCCACCGGGCCGGCAGACCCGGACCAGTTCGTCGGCGGACGCCTGGTGGTGCGGGGCGAACATCACCCCGAGGCAGGACAGCACCGCGTCGAACTCCGCGTCGGGATAGGGCAGGGCCTCGGCGTCCCCGGTCTCCCAGGTGAGCTGGACACCGGCCGCCGCCGCGTTCTGCTCGCCGGTCTGGAGCAGCTCGGGGGTGAGGTCGGACGCGATCACCTCGGCGCCCGCCTGCGCCGCCGGGATGGCGACGTTTCCTGATCCGGCCGCGACGTCGAGCACCCGATCGCCGCGGCGGATCTCGGCCGCCTCCACCAGGATCGGGCCGAGCTCGCCGACGAGGTCGGTGACGACCGCCGGGTAGTCTCCGAACGCCCACATGGTGGCGTGGCGCTTCTTGAGTGCGCGATCATCCTCGCCCAGGTCGGCGGGTTGGTACGTGTGTGTGGTCATGCTTGAAGCTCCCCCTCGTCGGTTGATCGAATGACAGCAGCGTAGAAATCAGGTCAGGTCTGCCTCTAGTACTGGATCTGTACTAGGGGCACCGGGAGGTCTAGCGTGACCGGCATGGGCTCCTCTTACCACCAGTTCTGCCCGGTCGCGAAGGCGATGGAACTGCTCGACGAACGCTGGACCCTGCTGGTGATCAGGGAAATGCTGTCGGGCAGCACCCGCTTCAACGAGCTGCGCCGCGGCGTCCCGACGATGTCGCCAACGCTGCTCTCCAAGCGGCTGATCCAACTCGTCCGCGCCGGAGTGGTGGCACGTCATGACGACGGCCGGGAGGTCACCTACGAACTCACCCAGGCGGGTGAGGAGTTGCGACCGGTGGTCGAGGCGCTCGGCGCCTGGGGGATGCGCTGGACCGGCGAACTCGGCGACATGGACCTCGACCCAAAGCTGTTGTTGTGGGACCTCCACCGCAACGTCGACCTCGAACTGTTGCCGTCGGGCCGGACCGTCGTGGCGTTCCGATTCACCGACGTCTCCGCCAAGTTGCGCGCGTGGTGGCTGATCCTCAGCGCCGATGGAGTCGACGTGTGCGACTTCGACCCGGGCCACGACATCGCTGTCTCGATCACCGGAAGCCTGCGGAAGCTGGTGGAGATCTGGCGGGGGGACCTGCCCTGGTCCGGCGCCCTGCGCGGCGGTCACGTCACCCTGGAGGGACCCGAACACTTCCGCCGGGCCGTACCCATCTGGTTCCCGCCGTCCCGCTTCGCCGCGGTACCCCGGCCGGAGCCGGTTCTCCTCCCCTGACGTCCGCCGCCCGGGCGCTCGACCAACGTAAAAAGGAGGGCCGGATATAGCGTCGTCACCACCATGCCCTCTCTGCCGCCACCTGAGGCCCGGCTCTCGGCCGACCCCGGCACCATCACCGCCGAGGTACGGGCCGCGCGCCGAGCCGTATTCATCGCCTTCATCGCCAGCGGCTTCTCGTTCGCCAGTTGGGTGTCCCGCATCCCCGACGTACGAGATCAACTCAGGGCGAGCCCGTCCACGCTGGGGCTGGTGCTGCTCGCGGTAGCGGCCGGATCTCTCATCGCCATGCCGCTGGCCGGCATCGTGGTCACCAAGATCGGCGCCGCGCGCAGCGTCGCCATCATGTCACTGATCCTCTCGGTGGGACTCGTCGTGGTGGCCGTCGGCTACTGGTACGGCATCCCGCCGATCGTCGCCGGCCTCTTCCTGATCGGGTTCGGAAACGGCACCTGGGACGTCGCCATGAACGTCGAGGGGGCCGCCGTCGAACAGCGACTGGGACGGGCCATCATGCCCAAGTTCCACGCCGGATTCAGTGTCGGCACCGTCGCCGGAGCTCTGGGCGGGGTCGCCATGGTGGCGCTGAGCGTGCCGGTGACCGCCCATCTGATCGGCGTGGCCGTCGTCGTCGCGGTACTGGTGCCCCTATCGGTGCGGAGCTTTCTGCCCATGCCCCTTCGACAGGCTCAGAGCACCGAGGGCCAGGCCTCGAGCGTGCCGGCGCACGGCACCAACCCCCATCCCCTCAGGGCGTGGACCGAGCCGAGGACCCTGCTGATCGGTGTCTTCGTGCTCTGCATGGCCTTCACGGAGGGCACCGGCAACGACTGGCTGGCGGTGGCGGTGATCGACGGCTACCAGGCCGCGCCGGTGCTGGGGCCGCTGGCCCTCGCGGTCTTCCTGACCGCCATGACCGCCGGCCGCTGGTTCGGACCCGGGCTGATCGATCGCTACGGTCGGGTCGTGGTGCTGCGCGTCTCGGCCCTCATTGCGCTGGTCGGACTGCTTCTCGTCGTCTTCGGAACGCTACTGCCGATCGCCTTTCTCGGTTCCGTGCTTCTCGGTCTCGGCACCGCCCTCGGGTTCCCGGTCGGCATGAGCGCAGCCGCCGACGACCCGGCCATGGCCGCCGCCCGGGTCAGTGTCGTCGCATCGATCGGCTACACCGCATTCCTGGCCGGCCCGCCACTGATCGGCTTCCTTGGCGATCAGTTCGGCGTGCTGCGGGCCCTCACCGTGACCGCCGTGCTGCTCGGTTTCGCGGCGCTGATCGCCGGCATCACCCGACCCCTGGCCGGCCATGATCAGATTCGCTCCGCTCGCCCGCCGGAGTCGTGAGTCTTCGCTTAGTTCGGTGGCCGAGCGTGGCTACGCTATAGTTTCGCGGGCACCAGACAAGGTGCATTCGGGCCAGGCACTGGCCCCGTAGCGCAGTTGGTTAGCGCGCCGCCCTGTCACGGCGGAGGTCGCGGGTTCGAGTCCCGTCGGGGTCGCGGAAGCGGTGGCACGCAGGACGTGTTCGCCGCTCCGTTTGGTCGCGGTCCGTAAGGCGTACCGCGACAGATGGCCAGGTAGCTCAGTTGGTAGCAGCGTTCGCCTGAAAAGTGAAAGGTCGCCGGTTCGACCCCGGCCCTGGCCACACTTCCTACGCCCGGCAGTTCAGCGCCGGTGCATCCAACACCCTCGGGCCCCGGGAACCAATGGCAACTATCCCTCACGCTGCCGAGGAGGCAAATTATGAGGTTACGCACATTGGCGCTAGCTGGTGCCGGGGTCCTTGCCCTGTCCAGCTTCGCCGCCATCCCCGCCCAAGCGGCCGAGGGCGACGCGAAGCTCTCCGTCCTACACGCCGTACCCGGATTGACCGTCGACGTCTATGTCGATGGCGAACGGACCATCAATGACTTCAAGCCCGGCACCCTCGCCGGACCGCTTGAGCTCCCAGGCGGTACCTACTCTGTGGCCATCACGGCCGCAGACGCCGAAGACGACTCCGATCCGGCCATCGGCCCGATCGATCTCGATCTTGAAGACGGTGGCAACTACACCGCAGTCGCGCATCTCGAAGAGGGCGGCGATCCCACCGCCACGTTGTTCACCAACGACACCAGCACGGTCGACGCAGCTCTGGGTCGCCTGACCGTCCGGCACGTGGCAGCCGCACCGGCCGTTGACGTCCTCGCCGGCGGCAAGGCGATCATCGAAGGTCTGGAGAACCCGGACGAAGAGTCGCTCGAGCTGGACACCGGAACCGTCGAGGCTTCGGTGGCGGCCGCAGGCACCACCGACCCCGTGATCGGCCCGGCCCCCGTGACGATCAAGGAGTCCACGACGACCATCGTGTACGCCTGGGGCAGCCTGGAGGACGACAACCTCAAGCTGGCTGTGCAGGAAGTCAAGGCCGATGGCGGCATGCCGAATGGTGTCCCGTCCGGTGAAGCTGGTTTGGCTGCTGATGCCTCTCCGGTCACGCTGGCCGTGGGTGCAGCCCTGCTGTTGACGATCACTTTGGCCCTCGTCCGGCTGGTGCGCCCCCTGCGCACCAGGACACAGGCCTGAGCTGAAGATCACCCGATGAGGATGGGCAGGCTGGCGACGAGCCGGGAGCTGACGCTCTCGGTGCTCGCGCTGGTCCTGCTCAGCCTCACCGGCTCCGCAAGCCGGGCGCCGGCGGATACCCTCCCTCAGATTCCGTCGGCTCCCTCCATGACCGGGCCCGCCGCGGTCCCCATCCCGCGGCCCGTCCGCTCCCCCGCACCAACGTCCCGACCGGCGGCGCCACCCAAACAGGCAGCCAAACAAGCGGCGTCACCACGCATTCCGGTCGTCAACGCGGCTCCGCGAAGGCCACCGAGGATCAGCACCGACGACCACCCCGCACGGGTCAAGGTGGCTGATCTCGATCTATCCATGCCGGTGAAGCCGGTCGGTGTCACCAAGAAGGGCGAGATGGAACTGCCGGAGACGAATACCGAGGTGGGGTGGTACCGCTTCGGGGCGAATCCTTCGTCGAGGACCGGCACCACCGTGCTCGCGGCCCACGTCGACACTAGGGCCGAGGGCGTGGGTCCGTTCGTGCTGCTCCGGCAGATCAAGGTCGACGAGGCCGTGACGGTCACCGACGAGAGCGGTGACCGGCGCGAGTATCGCGTCGCCAAGGTGCAACAGGTGGACAAGGAGAAGATCGACTGGAATCAGGTGTTCGACGAGGTCGGGCACCCCCGGCTGGTCATGATCACCTGCGGCGGCGCGTACGATCGGGAGAGCGGGTACCGTGACAACGTTCTCGTTACCGCGTTTCCAGTCGCGTAGAAAGCCGATCACCGAGGGGGCCACAGCACGCGTGACCGTCTCTGGAGAAGACGAACGAACAGTCCTGGTCGCCGGCTTTGTCGCCGGTGACGAGTCCGCCTTGGCCGACATCTATCGCCGGTACTCCTCGCTCGTCTACAGCGTGGCCCTGCGTTCGTTGGGTGATGTCACCGAGGCCGAGGACGTGACCCAGAAGGTCTTCGTTGCCGCGTGGACCGGCCGCCACACGTACAAGCCGGAGCGTGCGAGCCTACCGGCCTGGCTGATGGGAATCGCGCGGAACAAGATCGTGGACACTCACGAGCGACGCTCTCGGGACAAGCGGATCCAGAATCAGGTGGCCGCGAACACGTTGCCGGCCAAGCTGGAACCAATCGACGTTGCCGAACGCTTGATAGTTGCCGACGAGCTCGCCCGACTGGAGAAGGTGCCTCAACAGGTCCTTCGTCTCGCCTTCTTCGAAGACCTGACGCACGCCCAGATCGCCGAGCGGCTGAAGCTGCCCCCGGGCACGGTGAAGAGCCACATTCGCCGGAGCCTGCTCAAGATCAGAAGCAGAATGGAGGTCCTGCCGGATGCATACGAATCCTGAGGTCCTCGCTCTGCTTGCCCTCGGCGAGGACAGCGCCACACCCGATGAATGGGATCACGTCGCTTCCTGCGAGATCTGCACCCACGAAGTCGCCGAACTCGCCCACCTGGCCAGCATCGGCCGTTCGGTGGAAGGTACGGGGACGCTGGAGAGCCCCCGCCCTGAGGTGTGGGAGCGGATCCGGGCCGAGATCGGCCTCGGTTCTTCTGCACCCGGCGACGTGGCGACCTCCTCGAGTGGTACCGAAGCCTCGATAGCCGCTTTGGCGGACAGTCCCCCTCCGGCACGTCGGTCAGCTGACCAGCCCGACTCGCAATCCCGGCACAACGGATCCAGCCCGCCAGGCAGCGGCTCGGCGGCCCGCCCAACTCAAGACGGGTCGGCCGATCCGCGGCGTAGCTCGCGGGGTACGCGGGTCCTGGCGTTCGCCCTGGCTGCCGTCGTCGCGCTGATCGCCGGAGTCGGTATCGGCCTGGGTATCAACCGGCTGGTGCAGCCGCCCCAACCGACGGTGGTTGCCCAGGCGCAGCTCGACTCGGTCGCCGATTCCTGGACCGGATCCTCCGGAGAGGCCACCCTGGAGATCGACGCGTCCGGTCAGCGCATCCTCGTGGTTCGGGCGACCACGCCGCGGCCGGTTCCGGGCATCCGGACAGTCTGGATCATGGATCCGACCTTCAAGAAGATGCAGACGATCGGTCAGCTGACCGGGCCCGAGGGTCGCTTCAAGGTGGAGCCGACGACCAACCTGGAGAAGTTCCCGGTGGTGGACGTCTCCGAGGAGCCCCCCGACGACATCACCCCTGTCCATTCGGGCATCACCATCGTGCGCGGCAAACTGAACCTGTGATGGCGGAAGCCTTCACCAAGCGCTCTCCCACCTCTCCCCGCAGCTATCCGGCCGAAGCCGCCGGTCTGGCCTGGTTGGGAGGGGCCGGGCCGGAAGCAGCACCCGTCGTCGAGGTGCTCGATGTCTCGGAGCACCACATCAGCGTCCGTCATCTCGAAGCGGTCCGACCCACCGGCGCAGCGATGGAGTCCTTCGGCTGGGAGCTGGCCGCCACCCACAGCGCGGGCGCCGCGGCGTTCGGCCAACCGCCGGATGGCTGGGACGAAGACGGCTTCATCGGCACTCAGCCCCTCAGTCTGCGTCCGCACTCGACCTGGGGCGACTTCTACGCCGAGCAGCGGCTGTTGCCGTACGCGAAGCAGGCCCACCGGATCGGCAATCTCGACGATGCGGTGCTGCGCTCCGTGGACCGGGTGAGCGGGCGGCTGCGGGCGGGTGTTTACGACGACGGGACGGCTCCGGCCCGGATCCACGGTGACCTCTGGGCCGGGAATCTGATCTGGACGGCCGACGGCGCCGTCCTGATCGATCCTGCGGCGCACGGCGGACACGGGCTCACCGATCTGGCGATGCTTGCGCTCTTCGGAGCACCCGGCCTGGTGGCCATCCTTGGCGCCTACGCCGAAGCCGCCGACCTGCCGGACGGGTGGCGGGACCTGATCGGGTTGCATCAGCTGCACCCGCTCCTGGTCCACGCGGTCACCCACGGCCCCCGCTACGGCGCCGAGGCCGGCCGGGTGGCCCAGCACTACCTCTGATCACCCCCCGAGCTTACGGACGACTCGAGCGAGCGGCGGATCCGCGCTTCGGTCGGGGGTACGTCTTCAGCCGGAACGTCGGAAACGATCGCCGCCCGGGTTTTGGCCTACCGCCCGCGGGCGTTAGCCATCTCACGATGGCAGACGCGCCGCAGGAGTACGGAATCGCTCGCGTCGTCCAACTCGAGCTGGGAAACGTACGGGTGGGTGCGCGGGTTCGCTACCCCTCAGCGGTCCCGGAGGGCGCGCAGCCGCGGGGGCTCCATCACGTCCCCGACGATGGCCCCCGAGCGCCGGACGCCGATGTAGCGCACGGTCAGGTTGATCATGGTCTGCACCCGGTTCCGGCCGCCCAGAATGTAGAGCAGGTGGAGGGCGATCCAGCCCAGCCAGGCGATGACGCCCGTGATCTTGATGCCGTTCGGCATCTGCAACACGGCGTCGCCCCGGCCGATGGTGGCCATCGTGCCCTTGTCGAAGTAGGAGAAGTTCTCGGCGTCCAGCCCGCGGTGCCGGCGGGCGATCTGCTTCGCCGCATGCTTGCCGGTCTGGATCGCCGGCTGAGCAAGCTGCGGAAGCGGTTGCTTGACGATCAGGCTGGCGTCCCCGATGGCGTAGATGTGGTCGTGCCCGACCACGGTGAGGTCCTCGTTCACCTCGATCCGACCGCCGCGCCCCAACGGGAGCCCCCAGTCCTTCAGCGTCGGACTTCCGGCCACGCCGGCCGCCCAGATCACCAGGTCGACCGGCATCGACGTACCGTCCTTGAAGTCGACCCGGTCGGCGTGCACCTCCGAGATGGCGGTGTTCAGCCGCACGTCCACGCCACGCTTGACCAGTTCCCGCAGGGTGTACTTGCGCAGCGTGTCGTCGAAGGGGGCCAACAGGTGCGGCCCCATCTCGACCAGGACGACGTGGACCCGGGCCGGATTCAGCTCGGGATAGACATCGGGGATGGCCTTCTGCTTCAACTCGGCGAGCTGGCCGGCCATCTCCACACCGGTAGCCCCACCGCCCGTGATCACGACGGTGAATCCGCCGGTGTGCGGGTCGGAGGTGCCGGCGATGGTCTCGAGTCCGCCGAAGATCGTGTCGCGCACCTTGAGCGCGTCGGGCCGGGTGTACATCGACATCGAGTACTCCGCGGCGCCGGGGATGCCGAAGTGGTTGGTGGTGATGCCGTTGCCGATCAGCAGGTAGTCGTACCCGATCCGAACCCCGTCGTCACAGATGACCTCGCGAGCCTCGTGATCGATGCCGACCACGGTGGCCCGGCGGAATCGGACTCCGTCGTGGCGCGCGCTGAAATAGCGCAGGGAATAGGTCACGTCACCGGCGTTCAGCCCTCCCGTCGCCACCTGATAGAGCAACGGTTGGAAGGTGTTGTACGGATGGCGGTCGAGCAGCGTGACCCGGAACCCTTCCTTGGCGAGCTCCTGGGTTGCGGAGACGCCGGCGAAACCGGCGCCCACGACGACGACATGCGGCATTTCAGTCACGAGGGACATTCAAGCAGTGCCGTCCTAATGACCTTGAGGCGACCGGCACTCAACCCACTCAGTCTGCACCGAGTACGTAGGCGTCCACCCAGTGCATCATGTCCTCGCCCGCCAGCTTGCGTACGGCGGGAGCCGACAGCAGGACGTCGTGCAACCCCTGGTCGACCCGCAGGATCGTCACCAGCCGGCCGAGACGGGTGGCTCGCTGCACGATCTGCTCGACGTCGAGCACCGTGTCGGCGATCCGGAGCCCCTCGTGCCAGCGGCGGGAGAAATCGGTGGCCGTCGAACACATCACGAGCACCGGGCAGGCCAGGTCGAGACCGGCGGCGACCCGCTGATGCCCGATGAGGATGGCACGCAACCAGCCGACCCGGACCGGCGGCGATGGGCTGGCCTTCATCGTCAGGTCGTAGTCCCACTCCCCGCCGTGCGAGGAGTGGATCACCCGCGAATAGAAACCTGCATCGGGCAGCTTCAGGACGCTCGTGGGGCGCCTGTGGCCGATGGCGTCGATCACGGGAAGGCCCAACGCCCGGACCATGGCCGACCCCTGGAGATCGAGCCACGGCGAATTGAGCACCAACCCCGAGACCCGTTCCGGGTTCTGAGCAGCCCACAGGGCGGCGATCAGTCCGCCGGTCGAATGCGCGATGATCATCAGCCGATCGTGATCGGCGGCGATGAGGTCCGCCGCCTGTCCGATCTCGTCCCCGTAGTCGTCGAGATCGGTGATGAAGGTGGGATAGTGCCCCCGCCGCAGACTCCGCCCGTACCGGCGCAGGTCCAGGGCGAAGAAGTCGATCCCGGCATCGGCGAAGGTGTCAGCGACGTGGGTCTGGAAGAAGTAGTCGTTCCAGCCGTGCAGATAGAGCACGGCCGTCGCGGAGGTGTTGGCCGGCGATTTCCGCACCAGCGTGGCCACCATCTCCACGCCATCCGGCTCACCGATCGCCGGCGGCACATCCAACGGCAGGTCCAACGACTCGTAGCCGTCGAGGAAGTCGGAGTGCCACATGACCACCCCTCAAGGGTGGCACAGCGCTCCTTTTACCGAGGGCGTGCGACCGCCGGTTCTGGAGGGATCTTCGCGGCAACACGCTTTTCGTTGCCGCGAAGACACCGAAGAAACGGCGGGGAGGAGCACGCCCGAGCGCGAGCGGAGCGAGCCATCAGATACAGCCCCTACTTGATGATCCGCCAGTTGATCGGGTACTTGTACTGCTCGCCCTTGTTGCTGGCGATGGCGGCCAGGATGCAGAGCACCAGTCCGCCGATGGCGATCAACGGCAACAAGATGGCGCCGATGATCACAACGGTGAGGATTCCGCTCACGATCTGCGCGAGGGTGTAGAGGATCGAGAAGTTGAGTGCCTCAGTGCTGCTCTCCTTCAACCATGGGCTCTTGTCCTTGAACACCAGGTAGGCGATCAGCGGCCCGACGAAGCCGAAGAAGGGGATCGAGATGTGGGCCAGTGTGGCCCAGAGCCGCTCATCGCTCGGCGACATAGCTCCGGCCACGGGTGGCTGCGGCGGATACTGCTGCTGGGGATACGCGCCAGGAGTGGCCCCGTACGCCTGGTTCGGGTCGTAGCCGGCTTGCGGCGGGTAGCCGGTCCCAGCGGGGTTTTGGCCGTAGCCGGGCGGCTGGCCGCCGCCCTGACCCTGTTGCTGGCCGTAGCTCGGATCCTGGCCGTACGCGGGTTGCCCGTAGCCGGGCTGTTGACCGCCGCCGTAACCCTGCTGTTGCCCGTACCCCTGGTCTGGCGCGTAGCCGGGCTGGGCGTTTCCCGGCTGTGGGCCACCGCCGTAGCCCTGCTGCTGGCCGTAGTCCGGCGTCGTGCCGTATGGCTGGTTAGGCGTGGGTTGGGCGCCCGGTGCCGAGTACGGCTGGCTGGGAGTCGGCGACGTGTACGGGGAGGTGGCCGGCGCGGCGTACGGCTGGGCGTAGGGGTCGGACGCGCTCGGAGCGGAGCCGGCGCTCGCCGGATGCTCTGGAGTCTGCTCAGGGGTCTGCTCGGCGCGCTGCTCAGGACCTTGCCCGTCGCCGGACGACGGGTCGACTGCGCTCGACCCGGACGGCGCGGCACGCTCCACCGGTGAGGTGGATTCGTCGTCGGGCGGGCCAGACGTCTGCCCAGCGGACTGGGGCGGGTTCTCACTCATACCGCAAGGCTATTGCCGCAAGACCCCGGGAGGAAGCATCAACCCGACTTGCGAAGGTCCTGAAAATTATCGAGGTCGCCGCTCCCGGGATCACCCTCACCGTCGGGCTGCGCCAGATCTGCGTAGGCCGAGGGAATCTCGTGACCATTCTCGTCGCCGCGGAGTTCGCGTTCCAGAGACGTGAAATCGGTGTCCACCGAACGGTACTTCAGTTCGCGGGCAACCTTGGTCTGCTTTGCCTTTGCACGGCCGCGCCCCATATCGGGTCGACCCCCTCGCACTTGTCGCTGCCGGCGGCTCAGCCGCGGCTGGATTTGAATGATGTCGTGGGAGAAAGGCTACCCAATGCCCACAAGGCTGCAAGTCGAGGGGCGAACTAGCTCTGAGCGTGTTGCCCGGACAGCCGGACCCGGCGGGCTGTCGGAACGGGCGCATCGCGCACCTCACCGCAGACCCAGCTCCGGATGCCGTGCTGAGCGAGCAGGCGCACGGCTTCGTCAGCGTGATCGGGGTCCAGCACCGCGACCATCCCTACTCCCATGTTGAGCGTCGCTTCCAGGTCGTCGATGGATACGCCCCCGACCCGTTGGACCAGCTCGAAGACGGGGGCGGGTCGCCAGCTGCTCCGGTCGACAACCACTTCGACCGAATCGGGTAGCACCCGGGCCAGATTGTTGGCCAACCCGCCACCGGTGATGTGTGCGAGGGCGTGCACGGCGACGGCGCCGATGAGAGACAGGCACGGACCGGTGTAGATCCGGGTGGGTTCGAGCAGCTCTTCGCCCAGGGTGCGCCCGAGCTCCTCGACCGAGGTGTCCAGGGACCACCCGCCCCGGTCCAGCAGCACATGGCGGACCAGGGAGTAACCGTTCGAGTGCAGTCCCGAGGAGGCCATGGCCACGACCGCATCACCGGACCGGACCAGGTGGGCGCCGAGCAGCTTGTCCCGTTCGACCACCCCGGTCGCGGCCCCCGCCACGTCGTACTCGTCGGGGCCCAGGAGACCAGGGTGCTCGGCCGTCTCCCCTCCGATCAGGGCACAGCCGGCCTCGACGCACGCCTCCGAGATCCCTTGGACGATGGCCGCGATCCGCTCGGGAACCACCTGCCCGCAGGCGATGTAGTCGGTCAGGAAAAGCGGCTCGGCCCCACACACCACGAGATCGTCGACCACCATGCCCACCAGGTCGAAGCCGATGGTCTCGTGCCGGTCCAGTGCCTGCGCGATCGCGACCTTGGTGCCGACCCCGTCGGTGGAGGTGGCCAGCACCGGATGCTCGAGTCGGGACAGCGCGGAGGCGTCGAACAGCCCGGCGAACCCGCCCAACCCGCTGAGGACTTCGGGTCGCTGGGTCTTGCGGACCCAGGTCTTCATCAGGTCGACCGCGCGGTCCCCGGCTTCGATGTCGACCCCGGCGGCCGCGTAAGCAGACGTGTGATCATCAGGCCCGGTCACGAGCGCTTCTCGGGAGTGACGCCAGCTCCGGCGAGCGTGCGCGAGCTGGACAGCACAGGCTCACGGCCGGGCGAGGGCATCGGCGGCTCCTACCCCGGCCACCGAGGTCGCCAACCCGTCGACGTCGGTACGCTGCCCGTTCGCTTCCTCGAGCACGTGCTTGCCGAGGCGTTCGGCCAGGGGCAGCTCGATCGGGTAGATCCCGTCGAAACAGGCCCGGCAGAGATCATCCTTGGGCAGCGTGGTCGCCGCCACGAGCCCGTCGAGGCTGACGTAGCCGAGCGAATCCGCCCCGAGGGAGCGGCAGATCTCGTCGTTGTTCAATCCGTTGGCGATCAGTTCGGCCCGGCTGGCGAAGTCGATGCCGTAGAAGCAGGGCCATTTCACCGGCGGCGCCGAGATCCGCACGTGGATCTCGGTGGCTCCGGCCTCCCGCAACATCCGCACCAGGGCGCGCTGGGTGTTGCCCCGGACGATGGTGTCGTCCACCACGACCAACCGCTTGCCGGCGATGACGTCCCGCAACGGGTTGAGCTTGAGCCGGATCCCGAGTTGGCGAATGGTCTGGCTGGGTTGGATGAACGTCCGACCGACGTAGGAGTTCTTCACCAGGCCCTGCCCGTACGGGATGCCGGAGGCCTCCGCGTATCCGATCGCGGCCGGGGTCCCGGACTCCGGCACCGGGATGACCAGGTCGGCCTCGGCCGGGAACTCCCGGGCCAGGGTCCGTCCGACTTCGACCCGGACGCTGTGCAGCCGGCGCCCGGAGATGGTGGTGTCCGGCCGGGCCAGATAGACGTACTCGAACAAACAGCCCTTGGGTTCCGGTTCGGCAAAGGTCAGCGAGCGGAGCCCGGCCGCGTCGATGGCGAGCAATTCGCCGGGCGCGACCTCCCGGATGAAGGAGGCACCCACGATGTCCAGGGCGGCGGTCTCACTGGCCACCACCCAGCCACGCTCCAGCCGACCCAACACCAAGGGGCGGACTCCCTGGGGATCGCGCGCCGCGTACAGGGTCTCCTCGTCCATGAAGACCAGGCTGAACGCCCCGCGCAGATTGGGCAGAACTTCCCGGGCCGCCTCCTCCGTCGCCAGTCCCGGGAAGGTGGCGAGCAGCGCCGTGATCAAGGACGTGTCGTTGGTCGCCTCGTGGGACAGCGCGCCGGGCACCAGGGAGTCACCCGGCTGATCACGTTCGGCCAGCCAGGTCTGCAACTCGAAGGTGTTGGTCAGATTGCCGTTGTGACCCAGGGCCAGCCCGCCGGTCGCGGTGGGTCGGAAGGTCGGTTGGGCGTTCTTCCAGACGCTGGCGCCGGTGGTCGAGTAGCGGGTGTGGCCGATGGCCAGGTGGCCGCGGAGCGAGTTCAGGGTCGATTCGTCGAAGACCTGCGAGACCAGACCCATGTCTTTGAAGACCATGATCTGCGTGCCGTTGCTGACGGCGATGCCCGCCGATTCCTGACCGCGATGCTGCAGCGCGTAGAGACCGAAATAGGTGAGCTTGGCGACCTCCTCGCCGGGAGCCCAGACGCCGAAGACACCACAGGCGTCTTGCGGACCCCGATCGTGGGGGTCGAGATCGTGGTTCAGCCGACCGTCTGCTCCTGCCACCGCTTTAGCGTAACCCGGGCACGGCGAGCTTCCGGCCACGGCACAGACCGCTAGCAGTGCCGACTCGGGGCATTAGGGTTCTCAGCATGCCTGGCTCGTCCCCGTGGCGCACCCGCGTGCGCCTGCTCCAGACTGAGCTCGGCGACTTCGGCGTGCGCAACCTGATCAACCTCGGGGCCGTGGCCGGCGCCGTGCTGTTGCTGGCCGCGAGCTGGGCGCCGTTGCAGATCCTGGGGGCGGCCGCGGCCGTCGCTTCGTTCATCGCGATCATCGTGCGCCGCTCCCGGCAGATCTTCTCCGGTCCGGACGATGCGCTGCTGGGCTTCTACGTCACGGTTCGGGCGCTGCTGTTGATCAGTGTCGGTGCCGGCTACCTGATCCGGAGTCCGGACAGCGACGGCTGGGCGTGGATCGGCGTCGGGCTCGCGTTGATGCTGGTGCTGGCCGAGACCCTGATCAAGGGTCTGCTGGGCACGACCAGGATCGTGGTCGCCAATCTGCCCGGGGTCCCGACGCTGCCCTCTCCTCCGCTCTCGGCCGGTTGGGTCACGCTCGCCAATCTGGTGCTGATCCTGTTCGGGGGACTCTGCGCCGTACTCGCGCTGCCCGGCTGGTTGCTGCTCCTGGCGGGTGCGGCCACGATCCCGCTCAGTGCGATCATCACCCGGTACGCGGTGCGGGTCACGGTCAACAGCCGGCGCGCCGAGGCCGCCACCCGGCCGGCGTTGGAGCGGCTGCAACCGAGGTTTGTGATCTACTACGCCGCCGTGGCCGGGGTCCGATACCAGCTGGGCATGTGGCTGCCGTACCTCGAACGTCTTGGACAGCCGTTCGTCGTGATCACCAGGAACCCGGTCACCGTGCCGGAGATCACCGAACTCACGTCCGCGCCGGTGCTGGTTCCGCGGACGGACCGGGGTATGTCCAACCACTTGGATTCGATGGTGGTGGACTCACTGCGGGCGGCTTTCTACGTCCAGGGCAGCCCGGGCAACGGCACGTTCCAGCGCTACCCCCTCACCCATGTGTGGTTGAACCACGGAGATTCCGACAAGCAGGCGAACTACCACCCGCGGCACGCCACCTACACCAAGGTTTTCGTGTCCGGCCAGCAGGGCATCGACCGGTACGCCGCCCATGGCATCGACGTCCCGCGGGAGAAGTTCGCGATCGTCGGCCGACCCCAGATCGAGGAGATCCTCGTCCGCGACGAGCCACTGCCGCCGAACGCACCCCGTACCGTCCTGTACGCCCCGACCTGGAAGGGCGGGAGGCCCAGCACCAACTACTCGTCGCTGCCGGTCGGCGAACAGATCGTCCGCCGGTTGCTGGACCGCGGTTCCACCGTGATCTTCCGGCCGCATCCGCTGAGCTACAGCGACCGGACCGACACCGGACGGATCCAGGCCATCCAGGCACTGCTGGAGGCCGATCGGCAGGCCAGCGGACGCCAGCACGTCTGGGGGCAGCAGGCCGAGCGAGACTGGGACGTGCCCTCCTGCTTCAACGCCTCGGACGCGTTGATCACCGACGTTTCCTCGCTGGCCTCGGACTATCTGGCCTCCGGCAAGCCGTTCGCGATGGTCGCGATCACGGCCGCCGGAGAGGCGTTCCGCACCGAGTTCCCGATGGCCCGGGTCGCCTACGTCATCGAACCCGACCTGAGCACCCTCGATGAGGTACTGGACGCCCTGCACGGCGCCGATCACCTGGCGTCACAGCGCCGCGCCTATCGGACCTATTGTCTGGGCGAGCACCTGGGCCCCGACGCCGCCCGCGAATTCCTCCGGATCGCCGGGGAGATCGTGACCGCTTGATTTGGCCGCCCGAGCGAGCGGAGGAATCCGCGGCGCCGGTTGGAGGACGACCGAGGCGACAACGCTCTTCCGTCGCCGAGGAGGACGACGACCGGCGTCAGGAGCGGATTCCGTAGCGAGCGGACAACACTTCCTACTTCTTCTCCCGCCAGGCGCGTTCGAACGGCAGCCGCCAGGCGTGCGGGGCCACCATCTGGTGAATGGCGTTGGGTCCCCAGGTGCCCGGGGGATAGCTCTTGACCGGCGGCGGATTCTCCAGTAGTTCCATGGACCGCTCCCACAGGCTTTCGATTCCGTCCGCGGTGGTGAACAAGGTGTGATCATCACGCATCGCGTCCATGATCAACCGCTCGTAGGCCTCGAGGATGTCCCCGGCCCGGTCCGTCTCCCGGGTCGAGAACTGCATGCTCAACTTGTCGAGTCTCATCCCGGGCCCGGGCCGCTTGCCGTAGAAGGACAGCGACACCTTCGACTCGTCGGCCAGGTCGAAGGTCAGGTGGTCCGGGCCGTGCGAGCCGACTCCGGATCCCTGGGGGAACATGCTGCGCGGGGCCTCCTTGAAGGCGATGGAGATGATCCGCTGCCCCTCGGCCATCCGCTTGCCGGTCCGGCAGTAGAACGGAACCCCGGCCCAGCGCCAATTGTCGATGTCGGCGCGGAGGGCGATGAAGGTCTCGGTGTCGGAATCGCGTGCGACCCCTTCCTCCTGGCGGTAGCCGCTGTACTGCCCGCGGACCACGTTGCTGACGTCGATCGGCAGCATCGAGCGGAAGACCTTGTTCTTCTCCTCGCTGATCGCCCGCGGTTCCAGGGCGGTCGGCGGCTCCATGGCGACGAAGGCCAGCACCTGGAACAGATGCGTGACCACCATGTCCTTGTAGGCGCCGGTCGACTCGTAGAAGTTGGCCCGCCGGTCCAGGCCGAGGGTCTCGGGGATGTCGATCTGGATGTGATCGATGAAGTTGCGGTTCCAGATCGGCTCGAACAGGCCGTTGGCGAACCGGAAGGCCAGGATGTTCTGGGCGGCTTCCTTGCCCAGGAAGTGGTCGATCCGGAAGATCTGCCGCTCGCGGAACGTCTCGTGCAGGTAGTCGTTCAACTGCACGGCACTCTCCAGGTCGGTACCGAACGGCTTCTCCATCACCACCCGAGAGTCGGCCACCAGGTTGGCGTCCTTGATGGTCTTGATCACCGCAGGGGCCGCCGACGGCGGGACGCTCAGGTAGTGCAGCCTGGGGCAGGGACCGCCGTTGCGCTCCTCGGCGTCGTGGACGGCCTTGGCCAGACCGTCGGGACCCTCACCCTGCGGGACGTAACTCAGGCGCGTGGTGAACGTCGCCTTCTGCTCGTCGTCGAGTTGGTGGTGGCCGAACTCGTTGAGGGCCTGGAGCGCGAAGGAACGGAAAGCCTCGTCGTCCATCTGCTCCAGGGACGTGCCGACCACCTGGATGTCGGGGGTCAGGGCAGACAGCGCGAGGTGGGCCATGCCCGGAATCAGCTTGCGCCGGGCCAGATCACCGGTGGCGCCGAAGAGGACGATCACATGCGGTGGAATCGTCTGGTTGCCGTCTCGCCGCGGTCGCGACCCCAGGGCCGGATAGGCGATGGTCTGCGCGTTCTTGTCGGGCATCTCCCGATGCTCCCATCCGCGTCACCCGCCATCAAGGCCAGGGGGTACGGGACGGGCAGAATGATCCGCATGCACTCGTTCACCAGCTACCCCGATCTGGCCTCCCGCGATCTGGCCGGCAGCGTGATCAGTGCCAACGACGAACTCTTCGCCCCCCGGCAGAACCTGATCATGCCGACCCACGCCGTACACGCGGTGGATTCTTTCGGGCACACCGGGAAGGTCTACGACGGCTGGGAGACGCGGCGGCGACGCGAACCCGGTTGCGACTGGGCCATCGTCCGGCTCGGAGTGCCCGGGATCGTCCACGGGGTGGTGGTCGACACGGCATTCTTCAAGGGCAACTACCCGCCGTACGTCTCGGTGGAGGCGACATCGGTCGAGGGGTACCCGAAGGACAGCCGCCTCCCGGATCTGCCCTGGCAGACCCTGGTGCCCAAAACGGAAGCGCGCGGCGACACCGAGAACTACTACCCCGTGGACCACCCGGGGCGCTGGACCCATGTCCGGCTGACCATCTATCCCGACGGCGGGGTGGCACGGTTCCGGGTCCATGGCGAGGTGGTGCTCGACCCGCGGTACCTGATGGCCTCGACCGACCTCGTGGCCCTGGAGAACGGCGGCCGGTTGCTCGGCACCTCGGATGCCTTCTACTCCTCGCCGGTCAACTTGATCTTGCCGAGCCGGGCACGGTTGATGGGCGAAGGATGGGAGAACGCCCGGCGCCGCGGTCCTGGGCACGACTGGGCGGTCTTCCGCCTAGGGGTTCCGGGTTCGCCGACCCAGGTCGAGGTGGACACGTCGTATTTCATCGGCAACGCGCCGGATTCCGTCCGGGTCACGGCCGCCGACGAGGACGCCGGCCCGGTCGAGGATGACAACACCTGGTGGGAGGTGGTGCCGCAGACTCCGGCTTTGGTGGACACCCGGCACCGTTTCCTGGTCACCGACGAGCGACGGGCCACCCATCTACGGCTGGACGTGTATCCCGACGGTGGGCTGACCCGGTTACGGTGTTTCGGCGAGATCTCCGCCGAGGCTCGCGCCGCGATGTGGGAGCGGTTCCTGACCACCCTGCCCGACCACCACCGCCGACTCCTGTCCTGACCCCCGCCCTTTCGGCCGAGGTGGTGGCGCCGGTCGAGCCGATTCAGCCAACGCCCAGCGCGGCGCGGATCGGGGCACGCCAGGCGGTCCGAATGGTGTCCAACGGCAACCGGAACTGCCCACTCACGTCGAAGGTGGCCGCCGCGGTGGTCTGTCCGAGGTGCCGGAGGGGCACTCCGGCCGGTGCGCACAGATCCGTCAGCTCCTGACCCCGATCGGCGGGCAAGGCCACCAGGACCCGCCCGGACGACTCGGAGAAGAGCTCGACGAAGGGGTCGAGCTGGTCGGCGAACTCGACCCGACAGCCGACCGATCGGCGCAACGCGGACTCCACCAGCGCCTGCGCCAGCCCGCCGTCGGACAGATCGTGGGCACTGCTCAGCAATCGCCGCCTTGCAGCGGTGATCATGACCTCGGCGAGCCGTTGCTCGCGCTCAAGATCGACCGTCGGCGGCACCCCGCCCAGGTGCCCGTACATGACCTCGGCCCACGCCGAGCCGTCCAGTTCGTCCTTGGTGTGGCCCAGCAGGTAAAGATCCTGACCCGGAGCGGAGAAGCCGATCGGCACCCGGAGGTCGACGTCCTGGATCACGCCGAGCATGCCGACCACGGGGGTGGGAAGGATCGCGGTTTCGCCGGTCTGGTTGTAGAAGCTGACGTTGCCTCCGGTCACCGGCAGGCCAAGCGCCCGACAGCCGTCGACCAGTCCGTCGATGGCTCGGCGGAACTGCCACATGACGCCCGCATCCTCCGGGGATCCGAAGTTGAGGCAGTCCGTGATGGCCACCGGCTGCGCCCCGGCGGTAGCGACGTTGCGATAGGCCTCCGCCAGCGCCAGCTGTGCTCCGGCGTACGGATCGAGGTACGCGAACCGGCCGTTGCAGTCGGTGGCCAGGGCGACGCCGAGGTTGGTGTCCTCGTCGATGCGCAACATGCCGGCGTCCTCGGGCTGGGCCAGGACCGAGTTGCCGCGGACGTATCGGTCGTACTGGTCGGTGATCCACGATTTGTCGCACAGATTCGGGGAGGACACCAGCCGCAGCACGGTCTCGGCCAACTCGTCGCCGGTGCTCGGCCGGCCCATCGAGCTCGTCGTGTCCGCTTGCACCTCGTCCGACCAACTCGGGCGCCCGAGCGGGCGTTCGTAGACGGGACCTTCGTGGGCGACCGTACGCGGTGGCACGTCGACGATGGTCTCGCCGTGCCAGTCGATGATCAGCCGGTCCCCGACCGTCACCTCGCCGATGACGACGGCCAGTACCTCCCACTTGGCGCAGATGGCCAGAAAGCCATCGACGTGGCGCGGTTCGACCACCGCCATCATCCGTTCCTGCGACTCGCTCATCAAGATCTCTTCGGGCGACAGGGTGTGGTCGCGGAGTGGCACCCGATCGAGGTCGACGTGCATCCCGCCGTCCCCGGCACTGGCCAACTCCGACGTCGCACACGAGAGTCCGGCGCCACCGAGATCTTGGATGCCCGCCACCAACCCGGCCGCAAACAGCTCCAGGGTGCATTCGATCAGCAACTTCTCCATGAACGGATCGCCGACCTGGACGCTGGGGCGCTTGGCCGGTCCGGTCGCCTCGAAGGTCTCGCTGGCGAGCACGCTGACCCCGCCGATGCCGTCCCCGCCGGTGGCCGCGCCGTACAAGATCACCAGGTTGTGAGTCCCGGTGGCCTTGGCCAGATGCAGGTCTTCGTGCCGGAGGACGCCGACGCACAGCGCGTTGACCAGCGGGTTGCCGGCGTACGTCCGGTCGAACACCACCTCGCCGCCGATGTTCGGCAGGCCCAGGCAGTTGCCGTAGCCGCCGACGCCGGCCACGACTCCGGGCAGCACCCTCGCCGTGTCGGGGGCGTCGAGGGGCCCGAACCGCAGCGGATCCATCACCGCGATCGGACGCGCGCCCATGGCCAGGATGTCCCGGACGATCCCACCGACTCCGGTGGCCGCCCCCTGATAGGGCTCGACGTAGCTGGGGTGGTTGTGCGATTCGATCTTGAACGTCACTGCGTAGCCCTGACCGACGTCGATCACCCCGGCGTTCTCACCGATGCCCGCCAGCGTCTTGCCGATCGGCGTTTCGTCCGGCAGCTCGCCGAAGCGGCGGAGGTGGACCTTGGACGACTTGTACGAGCAGTGCTCCGACCACATCACCGAATACATGGCCAGCTCCGACGACGTCGGCCGGCGGCCGAGAAGCTCACGGATGCGTTCGTACTCGTCCTGCTTCAAGCCGAGCTCTGACCAGGGCTGAGGGACGTCCGGCGTTGCGGTCGCGTCCGCGACGGTGTCGGCCACGGATCCGCTAGACCCGAGCGCCGAGCACCGCGAGCACGCTGTCGAAGAATCGCCGACCGTCCTGAGACGGCCCGGTGAGCTCTTCGACGTTGTGTTCCGGATGCGGCATCAGCCCGACCACGTTGCCGCGCACGTTGGCTATCCCGGCGATGTCGCGCAAGGAGCCGTTCGGGTTGCCGTCGAGATAACGGAAGACGACCCGACCCTCCCCCTCCAAACGGTCCAGCGTTGGCTGGTCGGCGATAAAGCGGCCCTCACCGTTCTTGAGCACGATCATGATCTCTTCGGCCGCGGTGAAGGCCGAGGTCCACACCGTGTCCACCGATTCGACCCGCAGCCGCTGATCGCGGCAGACAAAGGTCTGGACATCGTTGCGGATCAGCGCGCCCGGCAACAGGTGGGCCTCGCAGAGCACCTGGAAACCGTTGCAGATCCCCAACACCGGGGTGCCCGCCTCGGCGGCCCGGATGACCTCACTCATCACCGGGGCGAACCGCGCGATCGCCCCGCAGCGCAGATAGTCGCCGTACGAGAATCCACCCGGCAGGATCACCGCGTCGACGCCATCGAGTGAATCACTGCCGTGCCACAGCGGGACGGGCTCGGCCCCGCACAGCCGAATCGCGCGCAGGGCGTCGTGGTCGTCGAGCGATCCCGGGAAGGTGACCACACCGATGCGCGGTCCCATCAGCGGACCACTTCCGATTCCTCGACGCGGACCGAGAAGGTCTCGATGACCGTGTTGGCGAGCAACGTCTCCGCGGCGTGATGCACCTGCGTCAGCCGCTCGTCGGACAGCTCACCCTCCACCTCGAGCTCGAACCGTTTGCCCTGCCGCACGGCGATACCGCCGTAGCCGAGTCGCGCCAGGGCGCCGGTGACCGCCTTGCCCTGGGGATCGAGGATCTCGGGCTTGGGCATCACATCGATCACCACACGCGGCATGTCGCCGATCCTATCGATCAGCTTGAGACCCCCGGAGGGGCCGAGCCGGAAACGTCACAATCCAGTCACGATGACCCCTCCCCAGCGCAATATGAGAGTGAGCTGAGAAGACCTGCGCCACGATGAAGTTGACACTTCCCCGTCGAGAGTGGAGGCACCATGACCGAAACCCCGCCGCCCCCGTACGAGCAGCAGCAGCCCGCTCCGGGTCAGCAAGCACCTGGCACCTACTACCAGCAGCCGGCTGCCGAGGACCCAGGCAAGACGCTCGGCATCGTCGGCCTCATCCTGTCCTTCTTCACCGCCCTGATCGGACTGATCGTCAGTGCCGTCGCGCTGAACAAGTCCAAGAAGGCCGGCTTCAAGAACACCCCAGCCCTGATAGGCATAATCATCGGGGCCATCGGCACGGTGTTCGCCGTCATCGCCATCAGCCTCGCCATCGCCGGAGCGGTCGCCCTCGGGCAGCGTTGCGCCGAGCTCGGCCCGGGCGTTCACCAATCGGGCGGCGTCACCATCACCTGCGGCCGCTGATCGTCAGCTTTATCCGGCTGCGAGCGGTCTCCCGGTGAGCCGCTCGTACGCCTGCAGGTAGCGCGTCCGGGTGGCGGCCACGATGTCGGCCGGCAGCGGAGGCGGGGGCTTCCCCGACAGCCGGTCCCAGCCGGAGGCGTTGAGCAGCCAGTCCCGGACGAACTGCTTGTCGTACGACAGCAGCGCATGCCCCGGGCGCCAACCCTCCGCATCCCAGAAGCGGGAGGAGTCCGGGGTGAGAACCTCATCGGCCAGGACCACCGTCCCGTCCGGGCGGCTCCCGAACTCGAACTTGGTGTCGGCCAGGATGAGCCCGCGCTGCCGGGCGATCGCCTCGGCGCGGTTGTAGACGGCCAGCGTCAGCTCCCGGATCCGCCTCGCGAGGTCCGGGCCGACCAGGTCGACCACTGCGGCGATCGTCATGGTCTCGTCGTGCTCCCCCAGCGGGGCCTTCGTCGTCGGGGTGAAGATCGGCTCCGGCAGTCGCGAGCCGTCCACCAGGCCCCCGGGAAGCTCGATCCCGCCCACTGTCTGAGACTCTTGGTACTCCAGCCACGCCGAGCCGGTGAGGTAGCCGCGGGCTACGCATTCCACCGGCACCATCTCGAGCCGCTCGCAGCGGACGGCCCGGCCGGCGACCGCCGCCGGCACCTCTCGCGACAGCACATGGTTCGGCACCACGTCCGTCAACTGGGCGAACCACCACAGCGACAGCTGGGTGAGGATGACGCCCTTGTCGGGAATGGGGGTGTCGAGGACGAAATCGAAGGCCGAGATGTCGTCGGTGGCCACCATCAGCAACTGGCCGTCATCGGTCGCGTACAGCTCCCGGACTTTGCCCTTGTGCAGCAGCGGCAGGGTCAGCTCCTCCGCGTACCTCGATCCAATCACCGACCGTTCACCATGCTCGGCATTCTCTCGGATCGCGGCGGTTGACCGGCAGGCGGGCCGGATGGCTCGGGTTCGCCCCGGAGTGACCCCGAAGCCGGCCCGGAGTCGGCCAGCAGTCCTTCCGCTGACCGGGGAGGGCGGTGCACAGTGGAGGGTCTGGCCGAGCCATCACAACTGCAGCGACACGCCGTCGCAAGAGCGAAGAAGTGACGGGTCGGCGAAATGTGGAGACGAGAGAGGACCCCGAACACCAATGAGCACCCTGGTTCGCCCCACCCATGACCGCGTGATCGCCGGCGTCTGTGCCGGCATCGGTCGACGTTTCGGCATCTCAGCCAACGTCGTGCGACTGATCTTCGTGCTCAGCATGCTGCTGCCCGGTCCGCAGATCCTGATCTACCTGGCCGGCTGGATCCTCATCCCGAACGAGAGCCGCTACTGATCACCTCTGTGGGGCCCCGTCAGGGCTGGGAGTAGAGCGTCCGGACCACGTCCTCGATCGCCGGCTCCTCCAGGGTGAGGTCCCGCACCTCCACCTGGGCGGACACCGCGGCCAGCACCTTGGTGGCGGTGGTCTTCTCCGGTGAGAAGGCCAACCGTTGCCGGACACCGTCCAGCTCGCTGCCGAGGTGCTCCGCGCCGGGGACCCGCAACGGAGGGTGCGCGTCCCACAGATCGACCACCAGGACCCGTTGGAGCGCCACCCGAGTGGCCAGATCGGGCAGCCGGCCGTCGTAGACCAGCCGGCCCTGATCCACCACCAGCACCCGGTCGCACAACCGCTCGATGTCACTCATGTCGTGTGTGGTCAACAACAGGGTGACATCGTGGGCGTCTCGTTCGGCGATCAAGAACTGCCGCAGCCTCTCCTTGCTGATCATGTCGAGGCCGATGGTCGGTTCGTCGAGAACCAGCAGTCGCGGTCGGTGGACCAGAGCCGCCGCGACCTCGCCCCGCATCCGTTCGCCGAGCGAGAGTTGCCGTACGGGGACCTCGAGCAGCCGCCGAAGTTCCAGGCCGTGCACCAGATCGGCGATCCGCGACGTCGCCGCTGCCGGGTCGAGGCGGTGGATGGCGGCCAGGATCTGGAACGAATCGCCGAGCGGCAGGTCCCACCACAGCTGACTCCGCTGGCCGAAGACCACCCCGATGTCCCGGGCCAGTCGACGCCGGTTGGGCACCGGGTCCAGCCCGCAGGTGCGCACCGCGCCGCCGCTGGGCACCAGGATGCCGGTCAGCATCTTGATCGTGGTCGACTTACCCGCCCCGTTGGCTCCGATGTAGCCACAGGCCTCGCCGGCCTCGATGGTCGCGCTGATCCCGTCGACCGCGTGCACCACCCGCTTGGCCCGGCGGAAGCGGCCGGCCTTCTGCCGCACCACGAAGGACCGGCGGAGGTCCTGGAACTCGACGATCGGCTCCCCCACCTCAACCCCCCGCGCCGGTGAACTTGGTGATCCCAGCCCGCCAGGCCAGGGTCGCCAGAAGCCAGGCCCAGGCCGCGAACACCGGCGCCAGCCAGCCCAACCAGGACGGCAGCAGCGCCGGTCCGGGAAGGTCCAAGATCAACAGCGATGGGAGGTAGGAGGCCACGGTCGCCGGGATGACGAAGGTGAACAGGATCCGGATCGGAGTGATCAGCACGCTGCCCGGCAGCTGACCGGCGTACGCGCCGCCGTACACGAAGCTGTTGGTGAACTCCGTGCCGTCGATGAGGAAGAATTGCAGCCCCCCGGCCAGCACGAACAGCGCACCGTAGATGGCGCCGCCGGCCAGCGGCGTGATGATCAACAGGTAGACGCGTTCGGGGGTGATCGGGAGATCCAAGACCGCCAGGGCGACAATCATGATCAACAAGCCGACGGCCACCCGCCCGAGACGGCGGAGTTGGAAGTCGGCCGTGACCAGCTGAGCCATCAGCGGCATCGGGCGGACGAGCATCACCTCCAGCCGGCCCAGCCGGAGATTGGTGGGCATCGCGTCGAACTGCCCGAACACCGCGTCGGCCAGCGCGAAGCCCATGTTGGCTAGGGCGAAGACCAGGGACGCCTGAGCGAAGGTGAGGCCGCCGAACACCGGCACGTTGGCCAAGATCACGTAGATCTCGCTGAACTCGATCACGCCGATGCCGACCGAACTCGCCACGGTGAGCCAGAAGCTCGACCGATACGCGTACTGACTGCGGATCCGCGAACCGACCAAGATCGCATACGACCTGGACGCCGAGAGCTCAGCCACCCTGCACCACCAGCCTCCGGGTCGCTCGGGTCAAGGTGAGCCGGACCATGACCAGTAGCCCAAGGATCCAACCGGCCTGAGCGGCCAGCAGCACCAAGGCGTCCGGGCCGAGTGCCCGACCGGACAAGACATCGATCGGGGTCTGGAAGGCGGCGGGAAAGGGGGTGGCGTACGCGATCGTCCTGAGCCAGTCCGGGAACAGGTGGACGGGCACGTAGAGGCCGCTCAGCGGACCCGAGAACACGAAGTAGAGCCAGATGAACCCGCGGACGTCGAGGGTCCAGAAGGCGATCAGATTGACGCCGAACCGGAGCAGGAAGCTGATCGAGAGGGCGAGCAGCAGACTGAGCAATCCGAGCGGGTAGGCCCTCCACGAGCCCGGCAGCGCCAGGCCGACCGTCAGCGCACCTATGGCGAGCGGCGGCAGGCCGCGAGCCAGCAGCTGGAAGAGTGCCCGACCGAGATCGCTGGCCCAGTAGGAAGCGAGCAGATCCACCGGCCTAGCGAGGTCAACGGCGATCTCCCCGCTGGTGACGCGGTCGGCCAGCTCGGTGGTGCCGAACAACGCCACGCCGGCCAGCAGCGCCTGGCCCAACCAGACGTAGGTGGCGGCCTGCTGCTCGTCGTAGCCGGCCAGGGTGCCGCCGGCCGCCGCGATGGCCGCGAACAAGACACTGACGCGGATGAACCCGAACATCGACTGGGTGAATACACCGGCGACGATCGCCAGCCGATACGTGCTGTACCTCCGGAAGCTCGCCCGCCCGAGTTGGAGGTAGGCACGCACAATCGCAGGACTCTAGGCGTCGGGTCTTCGGCGGTCAACGATCGGGCGCGTCGGGTGACCCCATCCGGCGTGGCGAGCTGGCTACAACACCAAGCCCGGCCGATAGCCAGCAGCCTCCGGATGGGCGGCGGCCACCTTCTCGACCGCCGCCGCGACCGCGGCCACTTGGGCGGCGGCCGTGCCGGTGAGATCCATCGGCTCGGTGGCGGCCGCCCGCAGCTCGTCGGCGCTCAGGCCCAGGCGCGGATCCGCGGCCAGCCGGTCGTAGAGGTCGTTGTCGGCGCGACCCGACTCGCGGAGCTCCAAAGCGACCGCGACCGCGTGCTCGAGGATCGCCTCGTGCGCCGCCTCCCGCCCACGACCCCGGCGGACCGCCGCCATCAACACCTTGGTGGTGGTGAGGAACGGCAGGTAGCGGCGCAGCTCGGCGTCGATCACCGCCGGGAAGGCGCCGAAGTCGTCGAGCACCGTGAGGAAGGTCTCGTACAGGCCGTCCAGGGCGAAGAAGGCGTCCGGCAACGCGACCCGGCGGACCACCGAATCCGAGACGTCCCCCTCGTTCCACTGGTCGCCCGCCAGTTCTCCGATCATCGACACGTATCCGCGGAGGACGACGGCGAGGCCGTTCACCCGCTCGCAGGAGCGGGTGTTCATCTTGTGGGGCATGGCGCTCGAGCCGACCTGGCCCGGCCGAAATCCTTCCGTGACGAGCTCGTGCCCCGCCATCAGCCGGATGCTGGTCGCCACATTGGACGGTGCAGCGGCCAGCTGAGCCAGGGCGGTCACCACGTCGAAGTCGAGGGAGCGCGGGTACACCTGGCCGGTGCTGGTCAGCACCTGCTCGAAGCCGAGGTGCGTGGCGACCCGGCGTTCGAGATCGGCTAGGCGTTCCGGGTCACCGCCGAGCAGGTCGAGCATGTCCTGACCGGTGCCGACCGGGCCCTTGATGCCGCGCAGCGGGTAGCGCCGGATCAGCTCCTCGATCCGCGCGAGTGCGATCAGCAGCTCGTCGGCCGCAGTGGCGAACCGCTTCCCGAGGGTGGTGACCTGGGCCGCGACGTTGTGCGATCGTCCGGCGATCGGCTGCTCGGCGTACTCGGTCGCCAGCTCGGCCAGTCGGACCAGGGCGGTCACCGTACGGTCGCGGATGATCTTGAGCGCCGAGACGATCTGCAGCTGTTCGACGTTCTCGGTCAGATCCCGGCTGGTCATCCCCTTGTGCACGTGTTGGCGGCCCGCCAGAGCGTTGAACTCCTCGATCCGGGCCTTCACGTCGTGCCGGGTGATCTTCTCCCGCTCGGCGATGCTGTCCAGATCGACCGCGTCCAACACTGCGGTGTAGGCGGCGATCACGTCATTCGGGTCGTCGCCACCGAAGTCGACACCCAGGTCCCGTTGCGCCGCGAGCACGGCCAGCCACAGCCGCCGCTCGGCGATGATCTTGCTCTCCGGCGTCCACACCTCGCGCATGGCGGGCGACGCGTACCGGTTCGCGAGCACGTTGGGCACCCTCACGACGCTCACGAAGCCGCTGCCTGGGCGATGTCGGTGCGATAGAAGGAGCCTTCCAACTGGATCCGGGCGATGGTGTCGTACGCCGCCCGCCGGGCCCCGGTCAATTCGGAGCCGGACCCCACGACGGCCAGCACGCGTCCGCCGGAGCAGACCAGCTGTCCGGAGAAGTCCAGAGCCGTTCCGGCGTGGATGACCACGGTTCCGTTCTCCGGTTCGAGGTCCAGACCACCGATCCGGCCACCGGTCTGCGGCGCATCCGGGTAACCCGGAGCGGCGAGCACGACGGCCACCGACGCCTGCTCCTCCCACTCCAGCGGGGGATGATCGGCCAGGCTCCCGGTGGCGGCCGCGTACAGCAGGGACCCGAGCGGCGTCCGCAGTCGCGGCAGCAGCGCCTGGGTCTCCGGATCGCCGAACCGGGCATTGAATTCCACCACCCGGGGACCGCGGGCCGTCAGCGCGAGACCGGCGTACAGCAGCCCGCAGAAGGGGGTTCCCCGGCGGGCCAGCTCGTCGACCGTCGGCTGCAGAACCTCGCGGAGGACGTCTGCGACCAGGTCAGCCGGCGCCCAGGCAAGCGGGGTGTAGGCGCCCATCCCGCCGGTGTTGGGTCCCTCGTCGTGGTCGCGGGCCCGCTTGAAGTCCTGGGCCGGCTCCAGCGGCAGCACCGTGGATCCGTCGGTGATCGCGAACAGGCTGACCTCGGGTCCGTCCAGGTATTCCTCGATCACCACCTGCTTGCAGCGTTCGGCGTGGGTCAGGGCGGCTTCGCGGTCATCGGTGACCACGACGCCCTTGCCGGAGGCCAGGCCGTCGTCCTTGACCACGTACGGGGGCCCGAACTCGGCCAGCGCGGCGGCCGCGGCGTCGCGCGTCCAGCACACCCGGGCGGCGGCGGTGGGCACCCCGGCGGCCATCATCACGTCCTTGGCGAAGGCCTTGCTGCCCTCGATCCGAGCGGCGGCCGCGGAGGGTCCGAAGCAGGCGATCCCGGCTTTGCGGACGGTGTCCCCCACTCCGGCGACCAGCGGCGCCTCGGGGCCGATGACCACCAGATCCGCGCCCAGTGTGTGCGCGAGTCCGGCCACCGCCGCACCGTCCAACGGATCGATCCGGTGGTTCGTCGCAGAGCCGGCCGTGCCCGGATTCCCGGGGGCGGCGTGCACCGCGCTCACCGCCGCGTCCGCGGCCAGCGCCCGGACCAGCGCGTGTTCTCGACCACCCGAGCCGACCACCAGAACGGTCAGTTCGGTGGCTTCGGGGGTCTCGGGCACGCTGTCGAGCCTATCCACCACCCACCTCTTCCCAGATGCCGGCGGGTTGGGGTGATGAGATGACGGGGTGAACGGACTTCGCGATCATCGGGCCTGACCCGGCGTTCCCGGCGCTGCATATCCGGCCGGAGCGCGGGTGGCTGAACGACCCCAACGGCGTCTGCCGGATCGACGGGCGCTACCACGTGTTTTTCCAGTACAACCCACTCGCCACGGTGCACGGCGACGTGCACTGGGGGCACGTCAGCTCGGACGACCTGATCACCTGGTCCGAGGAGCCGATCGCTCTGCGGCCGCGGCCGGGCACCGTCGACGCCGCCGGCTGCTGGTCGGGTTGCGTGGTCGACGACGGTGGGGTGCCGACCGCGGTCTACACGGGCGTCCCCACCAGCGCCCTCGACGCCGGGGTGGTCCTGGCCCGCACCGACCGGACGCTCCGCACCTGGCGGCAGGACGATCGACACCAGGTCGGCCTCCCCGACGACCCCCTGATCACGGAGGTGCGGGACCCTTTCCTGTTCGATTTCGAGGGACATCGCTACGCCGTCCAGGGGGCGGGCAGCGCGCATGGTCTACCCCAGCTGCTGCTCTACGGATGCGACGATCTGACCGACTGGCAGCCGCTCGGGCCGCTCCTCACCGCCGACGATCCGATGGCCGCCACCGTGGCGCAGGCGCAGATCTGGGAGTGCCCCAACCTGTTCCGGTCGGGAGACCAGTGGATTCTGGTGTTCTCCCTGTGGCGCTACCAGAACGGGTCGCACGCGCTGTCGGGAGTGCGGTACCTCATCGGAGACCTTCGTCCCCGCCGAGACGGCGGACTGGGCTTCGTGCCCGGATCGAGTGGACTGGTGGACGCTGGCCCCACCTTCTACGCGCCGCAGGTCCTGGTCGAGCCCGGGCGCGTCCTGCTGTGGGGCTGGGCCTGGGAGGGAGCCGAGCGCAACTTGGCGGATGTCACGGCGGCCGGCTGGGCTGGTGTGCTCACCTTCCCGCGCGAACTCGTGGTGGCCGACGGCCACCTGGTAAGCCGACCGGCCGCCGAGCTGACGAGGCTGCGCCGAGAGCCGGTGTCGTGGCGACCGGGGGTGGAGTTCCCCGGCACCGCTTTCGAGATCGAGACCTCCGGTTCACTCAGACTGAGCATTTCCGAGCAGGGCGTCGACACCTTGGTGGTGGCGACGGAGGGACCGGCCCGGATCCTCGTCGACGGCAGCGTGGTGGAGATGTTCGCTGAGGGTCCGGCCTGGACCAGTCGGGTCTATCCCCGTCCCACGAGCCGCTGGCGGATCGAGACCGATGCCGCGCAGACCGAGATCTGGCGGCTCGGGCTCGACTGATCCACTCATTGGGTAACCTCGCGGCTCGTAGTCGCCGCCTTTGGCCACACGATCTCGGGGTCGGGCCGTGCTGAGGTCAACGCCCGGCGATGTTCCGGGACCGCTGCTGCTGACCCATCTCGCCGTACGGATAGTCGGCGGCACCCAGATCGCTGGCCTCGTCCAGGGCGGCGACCTCGTCCGGGGTCAGGTGCAGGTCGGCGGCCTTCAGGTTCGTCTGCAGCTGATCCAGCGTCCGGGCCCCGAGGATGGTGGAGGTCACCCCCGGTCGGTCGGTGACCCAGGCCAGCGCGATCTCCGCCATCGAGACACCTCGGTCTTCGGCGGCCTTCTGCACGGCGTCGATGACGGCCCAGGTGCGCTCGGTGCCGCGGCGGTCGTAGGCCTCCATGCCCCGGCCCGGGTCCTCACCGAGCCGGGTGGCGCCGGTGGGTCGGGTGTCGCGCCGGTACTTGCCGGACAACCAACCGCCACCCAGCGGGCTCCAGGGCAACACACCGAGACCGGCGTCCTGGGCGGCCGGCAGGATCTCCCATTCGATCTCCCGCACGATCAGGCTGTACTGCGGCTGAAGTGTGACCGGCGGGGTGACGTTCATCGCGCGGGCCAGACCGACGAGCTTGGTCAGTTGCCAGCCGGTGAAGTTGGACAGGCCGTAGTAGCCGATCTTGCCGGAACGGACGAACCCGTCGAGCGTACGGAGAGTCTCCTCGAGGGGGGTCCAAGGATCGAAGGCGTGCACCTGGTAGAGGTCGACGGCCTCGACGCCCAGCCGGCGCAGCGAGGCGTCCAGGGCCCGGGTCAGGTGCCGGGACGACAGGCCGGCATCATTGGGCCGCTCGCCGGTCGGGAAACGGCCCTTGGTGGCCAGCACCACCGGCTCCGTGACGTCGGCGGGACGGTCGGCGAGCCAGCTGCCGATGATCTCCTCCGACCGGCCGGCCGTATAGACATCCGCGGTGTCGATGAGCGTGCCCCCCGCCTCGACGAAATGGTCGAGCTGGCGATGCGAATCCGGCTCATCGGTCTCGGCCCCGAAGGTCATGGTGCCCAAGCAGTGATTGGATACGGCGCAGCCGCTGTTCCCCAAGGTTCGATACTCCATACCTTTGGTTCTACCAGCCGAGCCAGGGCCGATCTGCACCGAGCTGCGAGCGTCGTTATCTCAAGCGCGGCTGTGGTCTGACGACGAGGAGTCGCCGCCCGTCGCGACACCACGCGAGTGAAGTGCCAAGTTGGGCGTCGACGATCGAGGAGGAAGAACACAACCCAGAGCGCTTGAGATGCGCGAGCAGCTCCTAGATAAGATCATTTATGACGATCGTTTGGTCGCGTTCCGGTCCGACGCCGATGCCGGATATCCGGGTCCGGCAGAGCTCCTCCAACCGCGTGACGTACAGCTGGGTGGCCTTCGGCAGATCGGCGAAGTCCCGGCATTCGGAGATGTCCTCTTCCCAGCCGTCGAGCGTCTCGTAGACCGGGACGGCGTGGTGGAAGTCGGTCTGCGAGATCGGCAGGGTGTCGTGACGGGTGCCGCGGACGTCGTAGCCAACACAGACCGGGATCTGCTCCCAGCCGGTGAGCACATCGAGCTTGGTCAAGAAGATGTCGGTGAAGGCGTTGGCCCGGGCCGCCGCTTCGACCACCAGCGCGTCGAACCAGCCACAGCGACGCTTGCGTCCCGTGGTGGTGCCGAATTCGGCCCCGATCGTCCGGAGCCGCTCTCCGTCGTCATCGTGCAGCTCGGTGGGCATCGGACCCTCGCCGACGCGGGTCGTATAGGCCTTGACGATGCCGACCACCCGGTCGATCCGGGTGGGCCCGACCCCAGCACCAACACAGGCCCCGGCCGCGATCGGATTGGAGGAGGTGACGTAGGGGTAGGTGCCGTGGTCCACGTCGAGGTGGTGGGCCTGAGCTCCCTCGAAGAGCACCACCTGGTCGCGGTCCAGCGCGTCGTTGACGACACGGCTCACGTCGACCACGTGCGGGCCGATCCGTTCGGCGTGGGAGAGCAGATGCTCGGTGATCTGCACCGGATCGAGGGCGGCCCGGTTGTAGATCTTGACCAATAGGTGGTTCTTCTGCTCCAGCGCGGCTTCGACCTTCATCCGCAGGATCGAGGCGTCGAACAGATCCTGGATCCGGATGCCGATCCGGTTCACCTTGTCGGAGTACGCCGGACCGACCCCGCGGCCCGTGGTCCCGATCTTGGCCTTGCCGAGGAAGCGTTCGGTCACCTTGTCGATCACCTGGTGGTAACTGGTGATCACGTGGGCATTGGCCGAGACCATCAAGGCCGAGGCGTCCACCCCGCGCGCGGCAAGCCCGTCGATCTCGCTGAACAGAACGTCGAGATCCACCACCACCCCGTTGCCGATGACGGGTGTGCACCCGGGATTGAGGATGCCGGACGGCAAGAGGTGCAGCGCGTACCGTTCGCCGCCCACGACGACGGTGTGACCGGCGTTGTTGCCTCCGGAGTAGCGGACGCAGAAGTCCACCCGGTCACCCAGTTGATCGGTGGCCTTGCCCTTGCCTTCGTCGCCCCACTGGGCGCCTACTACCACGATGCCCGGCATGTGTTCGCCGCCTCCACTCAACGTGAAGTCCCTGTGTCCACCGCAAGGTGGTCAAAGGGACTCTTGCCTGGCCACTGTAGCCAATCCGCGTACGGGCGCCCGGGTCGACGTTCTGGAGTCCTGCTGCTAGTACGGGAAGGACTCCGCCCGCCGCTGGGGCACGATCGCCACCTTCATGCTCTCCGGGCTCATCGACGTCCGCATCGCGGTCTCGGCCTCGGCGAGCCCGAACTCGTGGGTCACCATCTCGTCGAAAGGGTACCGGTCGGCGTAGCGCTCCAGCAGGCGGAGGGCCGGACCGTAGCCGGTGCTCGGATGGTTGGTCAGTCCGATCAACCGGATGTTCTTGCTGCAGACGTGGCGGTGGACGTTGATGCTCGTCTCTCCGGTGTCGGCGAAGTTGCCCATTTCGAGCATCATTCCGCCGCGCTTGAGCATCTCGATGCCTTCGACGAAGGACGCCGGTGTGTTCGCCATGTGCAGCACGACGTCGGCGCCCCGTCCGCCGGTGAGCTCGCGGACCCGTTCGATGCGTTCCGCCGGACTCGTGGCCGAGACGTCGAGGGTCGCGTCGGCCCCGCACCGCTGGGCCCACTCCAGCCGGTACGCACTGAGATCGGTCGCGATGATCTGTCCGGCACCCATCAGGTCCGCCTTGGCGATGTGCAGCAGGCCCAACGGCCCGGAGCCGATGACCAGCACGGTGTCGCCGGAATTGAAGCCCTCCAACGCGTACGAGCTGAACTCCTTCACCTTGTCCAGGCTGGCCGTGCAGGCCATCAGCTCGGCCAGCACGGCCACCCTCGGCGACAAGCCGTCCGGCACTTTGTAGACGAAGGTGTCCGGCCGCACGTACAGGTGCTCCGCCCAGCCGCCCAGCAGGTGCGGCGGCTCGGCACTGGTGAACGAGTTCCCGTAACACTCCGACCGGTCGCACCACACGTAGCCCATGACGTGCGTGCACGGGTAGCAGCGACCGCAGACGATGTCGGGACACATCGTGATCCGATCCCCGACGGCGAGCGGCCGGCCGTAGAACTCGATCCGCTCGGCGGCGCTCGGCGTGATCTCGGCGACGACGCCGACATTCTCGTGCCCCTGGATGATCGGGAAGGGCGTGTCGGTCTCGGCGGGTGTGCCGGCGTACTGCTTGGTCTCGCCGAGGAAGGTGTGCTTGTCGGTGCCGCAGATACCCGACATCTCCACTTCCATCAGCAGCGCGCCGTCCGCCAGCGCTGGCCGCGGGAACTCCTGCACCTCGTAGCGCCCAGGCTCGACGAGCACGGCCGCGCGGACCTGGTCGGGCACCGTGGACTACTGCCCGGACAGTGCCGCGTAGGCCGACTCGGACGACTCGCGGAGAAACTGCGCACACCGATCCCGTTCGACGTCGTCGTCGATGCGGCCCGCCGCGACGCTGAGGGCCCACAAGGCGCGAAGGAAACCGCGATTCGGCTCATGCTCCCAGGGGATCGGCCCGCTCCCTTTCCAGCCGGCGCGGCGCAGAGCGTCGAGGCCCCGGTGGTAACCGGTCCGGGCGTACGCATACGCCGCGACATCGGCGTCGAGGGCCTGCCGGGCGAGGGCCTGCTCGGCCAGTACGGCCCAGCCGAGGCTGGAGTCCGGGTGCGCGGCGACGATCTCGATGAGCTTGGCTTCGGGGCCGTCGAGCTCGGCCGCCGCGGCGTCGGGCGGTAGGTGGGTCGGGTTACCGCCGGCCATCAGATTCGGGTGGGTCACGACGGTCAATCTAGTCACGCCGCCTCCTGCCGCTCCAGCAGCAGGGTCTCCCGGTTCTCTGGCGCGCGAAAGCGGGAGAGGCTACTTCTCGGCGGGACGAATGACGAGCTAGATCCAGTTGTGCTTGCGAAAGACCACGAACAGGACCGCCGACACCGCGATCATGAGCGCCAGGTAGACCCAGAATCCAACACCCGTTCCGTGCAAGGGGAAGTTGACGTTCATGCCGACGAAGCTCGAGACCAGAGTCGGCACCGCGATGATCGCCGCCCACCCGGTGAGCTTCTTGACGATCGTGTTCAGCTGGACGTCGGCCAGGGCCAGGCTGGTCTCGAACACCGACCCCAACTCGTCCCGCAGCCGGTCCGCGGCGGTGGCCGTCCGGTCGTGCTGCTCCTCGATCAACGTCCATTGCCGCCGCACCACCGGGTCGTCGTCGTCACAACTCAGCCGGAGTTCGGCCGTGATGCTGCGCATCGGGTCGGTCAACCGCCGCAGGTTGGCCAGCAGCTTCCGCAGCCGGAACGCCTGCAGTTGTTCGGGTTTGCTCAGCGGTCGCTCCTCGAACAGGCTCGCGGCCAGGGTGTCGGTGGTGGTTTCCAGCCATTGCACGACCTCCCCGTAACCGGCCACCACGGCAGACACCAGCACCTGGACGGCCGCCTCGACGCCGTGCTCGGCCAGCCGGTCGGCCTGGGTCGCCAGCAATCGGGCCGGGTCGAGCGCCGGGCAGACATCGGCCAGACAGATCAGCGCGCGATCGGTGATCAGCAGCGAGACCGGGTGCACCGTGAAGTCCCCGGTCTGGTGGTCGAGCGATACGGCGTTGGTCACCACCAGCCGGGCCTGGCCGATCTGTTCGAACTTCGCCCGTTGATCGGCTGCCGTGAGATCGTCGACGGCCGGTTCGTCCAGGTCGAGACTCTTGGCCACGCGCAGCAGTTCGGCTTGCCCGTACGGCGTGGAGCGATCCAACACCCACCAGGCCAGCGCTCCGGAGTGCAGATCCAACACGTCGGCGAGGTCCTCACCGGCGAGATCCTCGGCGAGCACCTTCGATCCGGTCCAGACCCGGCTGAGCGGGAGTGGGCCCGTCAGGGCTGCAGTCACTCGATCAGTATTCCGCTAGTTTCGGGCCCGCCGTGACCGCGGCCTGCGTTGTCCAGATCGAGCGGGGAAAGTACGTCCCGACGCGCGGACTCAGGCGTTGAGGGTGGTTCCGGTGCTGCGCAGGTCCTCGCAGGCCGTCACGACGCGTTGGGCCATGCCGGCCTCCGCCAGCTTGCCCCAGGCGCGCGGGTCATAGGCCTTCTTGTTGCCGACCTCGCCGTCGACCTTGAGCACCCCGTCGTAGTTGGTGAACATGTGTGCCGCCGCCGGGCGGGTGAACGAGTACTGGGTGTCGGTGTCGATGTTCATCTTGATGACCCCGTAGTCGAGCGCGGAACGGATCTCCTCCAGCGTCGAGCCGGACCCACCGTGGAACACCAGGTCGAAGGGCCGTTCCTTGCCGATCTTGGCGCCGACCTGCTCCTGGATGTCCTTCAACACCTCGGGCCGGAGCTTGACCGCGCCCGGCTTGTAGACGCCGTGCACGTTTCCGAAGGTCAGCGCGGTGATATAACGACCCTTCTCGCCGGTGCCGAGCACCTCGACGGTCCGCAGCCCGTCGTCCACCGTGGTGTACAGCTTCTCGTTGATCTCGTGGCTGACACCGTCCTCTTCGCCACCCACGACCCCCACCTCGATCTCCAAGATGATCTTGGCCGCACTGGTCTGGGCCAGCAGTTCGTCGGCGATGGAGAGGTTCTCCTCGACCGGCACCGCGGACCCGTCCCACATGTGCGACTGGAACAGCGGCTCCTCCCCCCGCGCCACCCGCTCGGCTGAGATGGCCAGCAGCGGCCGCACGTACTTGTCCAGGTTGTTCTTGGGACAGTGGTCGGTGTGCAGGGCCACGTTGATCGGATAGTTCTTGGCCACCTCGTGCGCGTAGGCGGCCAGCGCAACCGCTCCGGTGACCATGTTCTTGATGGTCGGGCCGGACGCGTACTCCCCGCCACCCGTCGACACCTGCACGATTCCGTCCGAACCCGCCTCGGCGAAGCCCTGCAGGGCGGCGTTGAGGGTCTGGGAGGAACTCACGTTGATGGCCGGGTACGCGAACGCGTTCTCCTTGGCCTTGTCGAGCATCGCGGCGTAGACCTCGGGAGTGGCGACGGGCATGACAACTCTTCTCTCTTGTACGGACGTATCCGCCGTAAGTCTGTCAGATTCATCCGCTCGCTTCGGATCCGCTCCAGACGCCGATCGTCGTCCTCTTCGGGCAACGAAGAGCGTGTTGCCCTCATCGTCCTCCGACCAGCGCCGCGGATTCCTCCGCTCGCTCGGGCGCCCTCGCAAGCTCGGGCATCACGCATCCAAGGCGCTCAGATCCACTCCGTGGCGGCCGGCGGAGTAGGCCCGCGCCGTCGTATCCAGGGTCGCCGGAAGCACGCCCAGCTGGTCCAGCGGCACGTCGGAGAACCCGCCGGAGTGCTCCATCCGGAACCGGGGGCTGCGCCCGACGCGTCCCTTCACGACCCGGAGGCCGCTGATCTGCGGCCAGTACGCGAACACGTCGGCCACCTGCACGCCCGCCCGACCGATCCGCAGGGCCACGCCCTCACGGATCGAGGCCAGCTCCCGCTTCGCCTGCGCGTAACCGACCACGTACACGGCCAGCCAGGCGATCGAGACGCCGAACAGTACCCCGTAAACCACCCACAGCCCCGGTCCGAAGGCCGCCCGCTGCCAGATGTAGAGCGCCACCAGGATCACCACGGTGAGGACGAGGCTGATGATCCGTCCCCGGACCAGCCGCCGCCGGCGAGTCACCTTCTGCTGAGGCTCGGTGCGGTCGTACGGCAGCACGAGTTCCTCGATCGGAGCGTAAGTCACGGGCCAGGGCTTCAGTTCTCGCCGGCGCCGCGGGGGGTGATCGCCATGTGGATCCGGTACCGGTCGGCGCGGTACCACGAGGTGGACGATTCGATCACCCGCTCACCGGCACAGGTGACCCGCTCCTGCACGAGCAGCGGGGCCCGCTTGGCGATCCCCAGGATGCGAGCCTGATGGGCGTCGGCGGCCTCGGCTCGTACGGTCTGTTCACCGCTGGTCACGACCACCCCGTATTCGGCGGCGAACACGTCGTACAGGGATCCGAGTTCGCGCTGCAGCAGGCCGGGGAACAGCGCCGACGGGTAGTAGCCCACCTCGTGCGCCATCGGCGTGCCGTCGGCCATCCGCAGCCGTTCCACCCGGATCACGCCGCGCCCGGGTCGGGTTCGCAGGGAGTACGACACCTCGTCGTCGGCCGGCTCCTCGCGAGCCGACAGCACCACGGTGTCCGGCTGCAGCCCGCGATCACGCATCTCGCGGGAGAACGAGGTGAGGTGCAGCCGCGAGTCGACCTGCGGCCCGGTCACGTACGTGCCTTTGCCGTGCACCCGCTCGAGAACGCCGCCGCCGACGAGGTCGGCGATCGCTTGGCGCACGGTGACCCGACTGACCCGGAGCCGTTCGACCAGGGCCCGTTCGGAGGGGATCGCATCCCCGGGGCTCAGCTCGTCGTCGATCAGCTGCTCGAGAATGCCGCGAACCTGGGCCCGTTTGGTGGTCGTCGCGCCCAGCCCCGCGCTGGCGCGAGCGCCGCCCGTGGCACCGTCGGCGACATCCTGCCCCACCCAGCGCTCCCATCGGCCCGTCGGCTGATCAACCAACAAGACCAGCGCAGACCAGTATGAAGGAGTTCAGAGGCCCGACCAAGCCCTCCACTCCCTCGGCCGCCCGAGTCCACTCAAGCGTGGAGAGCCCAGCGCTGCGCCCAGTGGTACATGGCGATGGCCGCGGCCGCGCCGGCGTTGAGGGATCGGGTCGAGCCGTACTGGCTGATCGCGACCAGCCGCTCGCAGACCGCGACCAGGTCGGGCGTCAGGCCCGGCCCCTCCGAACCGAAGACGAGGCAGACCCGTTCGGGCAGCTCCGTGCGTTCCAGCGGCTCGGCGCCCGGCAGATTGTCGACCCCGACGGCGACGTAATCGTGCTCGGTCAACCACGCCGCGAATGTCTCGCTGTCGGCGTGGTGCTCGAGGTGCAGGTAGCGGTCGGTGACCATGGCGCCGCGCCGGTTCCAGCGCCGGCGGCCGAGGATGTGCACCCCCGCCACGTTGAACGCGTTCGCCGTGCGCACCAGCGATCCGATGTTGAAGTCGTGCTCCCAGTTCTGGATGGCGATCCGCAACGGGTGTCGCCGGCTGTCCAGGTCGGCCACGATGGTTTCCAGTTTCCAGTACCGGTATCGGTCGACCACGTTCCGCCGATCACCGGCCGCCAGCAGCTCGGCATCCAGCCGCGGATCGTCCGGCCACGGCAGTGGATGCGGCCCGACGCCGACCCCGGCCAGCTCGGGATCCAGTTCGTCGTCGTTCACACTGCTCGCCGCAGGGGCCGGAAGTCGCTTCGCTCCGTCGTTCACACTGCTCGCCGCAGGGGCCGGAAGTCGCTTCGCTCCGTCGTTCACACTGCTCGCCGCAGGGGCCGGAAGTCGCTTCGCTCCGTCGTTCACACTGCTCGCCGCAGGGGCCGGAAGTCGCTTCGCTCCGTCGTTCACACTGCTCGCCGCAGGGGCCGGAAGTCGCTTCGCTCCGCTTTCAGGGTCCTCACAGGCGGCGAGGCTACCCTTGGCTCCCGTGACGCCTGCCCTCCTGACGCCGATGCTGCTGCCGGAGTGGCTGGATCCCGAGTTTCTGATCTACTTCTTCGGCCCGTTCGCGCTCTGGGGCGTCGCCTTCGTCATCTTCGCCGAGTGCGGGCTGTTCGCCATCCTCCCGGGTGACTCACTTTTGTTCACCGTCGGCCTGTTCGTGGCGCTCGGGGCCATCGCGTACCCGCTGTGGTTCGTGTGCCTGGTGCTGACCATCGCCGCCGTGCTCGGCAACGCGTGCGGCTACTTCCTGGGTCGGATCATCGGACCGCCGCTCTTCCGCGAACGCTCGGGCGTGATGGGCAAGATCTTCAAGCAGTCGTACGTGGCCAAGACCCACGCCTTCTTCGAGAAGTACGGCCACCGGGCCCTCATCCTGGCCCGGTTCGTCCCGATCGTCCGCACCTTCGTCACCCTGGTGGCCGGCGTGGGGAAGATGGACTTCCGCCACTTCATCACCTACACCGCGATCGGTGGGGTGTTGTGGGCCTGCGGAGTGACCGTGCTCGGGTTCTACCTCGGCCGGGTGCCCTTCGTTCGCGACAACCTCGAGGTAGCCCTGATCCTGATCGTGCTGGTGTCGGTCATCCCCATGATCGTCGAGTTCGTGCTGGCTCGCCGCCGGGCCAAGCAGGCCACCGCCACCGTCTGATCAAACCGTCTGATCAAACCGTCTGATCAGGCCGGCTCCGTCATCTCCAGCAACTCGAGGAGTTCCGCGGGGGTCGGCGACCAGAGCCCGGCGGCCACGTTGCTCTGCACCTGCTCGACCGAGGTCGCGCCGGCGATCACCGAGCCAACGGTCGGCATCGCCGCCAGGCCGCCGATGGCCACCGTCACCAGATCGAGGTTCCGCTCGGCTGCGAAGCCGGCCAGGGCCTCGACGGTGTCGAAGTTCGCCCGATCGAGGTGGTCGGGCTGGGCGACCAGCCGACTGCCGGCCGGCGGAGGCTCGTCCCGGCGGTACTTGCCGGTGAGCAGTCCACGGGCCAGGGGGAAGTAGGGCAGCAGACTCTGGCCCGTGTGCTCGACCGCCGGGATCAACTCCGCCTCGGCGCTCCGGTCGAGCCACGAATACTCGTTCTGGGCCGAGATGAACGCCTCGTAGCCTCCCGTGCGGGCGGTCCAGTCGGCGTCGACGACCTGCCAGCCGGTGAGGTTCGACGACCCGATGTAGCGCACCTTGCCCTCGGCGACGAGCTCGCTCAAGGCGGCCAGGGTTTCTTCGATGGGTGTGTTGGGGTCGGGAGAATGCAGCTGATAGAGGTCGATCCAGTCGGTCCCCAGTCGCCGCAGGCTGGCCTCGACCGCGATCCGGATGTAGCGGCGGGAGCCGCGGGCCCCCCAGTCCGGACCGTTCAGCCCGCCCATGTCGGCGCCGAACTTGGTGGCCAGGATGACCTCCTGGCGACGGCTGCCCAGCGCCCGCCCGAGCAGGATCTCCGAGCGTCCGCGGTTGCCGTAGACGTCGGCGGTGTCGAACAAGGTGACGCCGGCGTCGATGGCCGCATTCACCACCGGCGCGACGTCCTCGTCGGCCATCCGGGCCCCGAAGTTGTTGCATCCGATGCCCACCACCGAGACGGTCAGACCGGAGGTGCCGAGCTGCGCGTATGTCATGTCCCCCGACACGACGACCTACCGCTGATCGGGCGGCTGTTGAGCGGGCGGGGTCTGCGGCGGCGGCTGGGGCGGCCAGCTGGGGCCACCCGATCCGCCGGCCGGACCGGTCTGGGGAGCGGAGTAACCGCCCGAGGCCGGAGGCGCGTACGGGGCAGACTCCGGCTGCGGCGCCGGGGCCTGCTGGTCGTACCGGGGCTGCTCGTAGGTCTGCGGATTCGGGAGCGCGTCGGGGGCCGCACCGGAGGAGTGCGTCGGCGGCAGCTGGGACTGCTGCGGCGTGGACGGCGAGGCCTGCTGGGGGTCGCCGCGGTAGGCGATCTCGCCGAAGCTGACGTCCGGCGCGGAGCGTACGGCCGGTTCGTTGACCTCGAAATAGGTCGCCTTCTCGAACTTGAACGCGTTCGCGATCAGATTGGTCGGCACCGATTCGATCTTGGTGTTGTAGACCCGGACATTGGCGTTGTAGAAGCGCCGGCCGGCGGCGATCCGGTCCTCGGTCTCGGTGAGCTGGCGCTGCAACTCGAGGAAATTCTGGTTGCTCTTCAGGTCGGGATACGCCTCGACACTCACGATGAGATTGCGGACGGCACCGGAGAGGGCGGCCTCGACGTCAGCGCGCTCAGGGCTCGGCATCGAGCCCTCCTGGGAGGCCAGCTGCTGAGCCTGACTGCGCAACCGGGTGATGTCTTCGAGAGTGTTGCGTTCGTGCGCGGCGTAGGCCCGGACCGTCTCGACCAGGTTGGGGATCAACTCGTACCGGCGATTCAGTTCGACGTCGATCTGCCGCCAGGACTCCTGGATCTGGTTGCGGGACTTGACGAACCCGTTGTATCCGCTCACCGCGACGAGCGCGATGATGCCGACGATCACCAGCAGGATGATGATCACCGTGATGGCTGTGCCCATCGAAACTCCTCAATCTCCGTCTGCGCCGGCTTCGCACCTCCGGCCGGTCCAGGGTATTGCCCGCAGACCCGATTTTGCAGGTTTAGGGGTTCGGCTCGGCCAGTCCGAGGTCCAGTCCAAGATCCTCAGCGTCGATCGCGTACCGGTAGGACAGCCCAGCTTCTTCCACCCGTTCGCGGGCGCCGGTGTCCCGGTCGACGATGACGGCCACCCCGACGACGTCCGCGCCGGCCTGGCGCAGCGCCTCCACGGCGGTCAGCACCGAACCGCCGGTCGTGCTCGTATCCTCGACGGCCAGCACCCGCCGGCCCTGCACCGGTGTGCCCTCGATCTGGCGCTGCAGACCGTGCTCCTTCTGCGCCTTCCGGACCACGAAGGCGTCGAGCCGTTCGCCGGCCGCGGCCGCTGCGTGCAGCATCGCCACCGCGACCGGATCGGCACCCAGAGTCAACCCCCCGACAGCGTCGAAGTCCCAATCGGCCACAAGCGCTCGCATCACCCGCCCGACCACGGGGGCGGCCGCGCCGTCCAGGGTGACCCGGCGCATGTCGACGTAGTAGTCCGCGATCCGTCCCGAGGCGAGTGTCACTTCGCCGCGGACCACGGCCAACTCCTTGACCAGGTCGACCAGGTCAGCCGTGTCGTGATCGATCTGGGCGTCCGGATCGATCTGGCTGTCGGGGTCGGGCCGAGTCAGGCGGGTGGACATGACCGCACCCTATCCAGGTCAGCCCTTCGTCAACCCTTCGTCAGGCCTTGGTCAGCCCTTGATCTTGGTGCTCGCCAGGTGGCCGAAGCCCACCGAGCGGTCCGGTGAACGGAACAGGTCCTGGCAGGTTGTCAGGGTCAGCAGCGCCTTGCTCGGCTTCGACTCCGGTTCGCCCGGCACCGGATCCAGCACCCAGGTGTCGGTGTCCGGCACGGTCAGATCCCGCGGCGGATCGTCGATGACGTAGGTGTAGATCGCGTCGCGCGTCTCGACGATCACCTTCTCGCCACGATCCAGATCGAGCAACTTGGCGAACGGTTCTCCGTGGGTGATCCGGTGGCCCGCGAGGGCGAAGTTGCCGACCTGGCCGGGTTGGGCCGAGTCGGCGTAGTGCCCGACGCCGCGATCGAGGTCGCGCTCGTCGGTGCCCGCGAGGATCGGCACCTCGTAGTCCTCGCCGAAGGCCGGCACCCGCAGCAGGGCGATGGCCTGCCCCGGGATCTGGGTCTGCCGTGCCGACCTGACCGGACCTGGTTCAGCCGGTTTCGCACCGCGTTCGCCGGCGGAGCCCTCGGCCGCCCATTTCGTCCGGAGCCCTGACTTCTCGTCGGCGAAGGCGCGCTCGGAGATGAGGTTGGTCCCGATGTACTGGAACCCGACCCACCCGAGCAGACCGAGACCTGCCAACAGCACCACGACGCCGACCACGGTCAGCACGGTGCGCGCCCGGTTGTGCTCCGGCGGCAGGGGCCCGGACGGAGCCGGCGGGGCGGCACCCGGTGGGATGACGACCGGTCCGCTCACCGACGACATTCTGCCCGGGAACATCGCAATTCGGGTGAGCGCTCCTGGCCCGGCCGCGACTTAGAATCCGTCCGTGACCGCACCGCCTGGCTGGTATCCGGACCCGGGCGGGCAGCGCGGCGCTTTTCGCTATTGGGACGGTCGAGGCTGGTCCGCGGTCACTCAGCCGTCGGCACCGCCACCCCCGGGGTCTTCCTCGAGTGCCGCCGCCGCGTCGGTGGGTGGTTCGCGGCGGAGCCGGATCGGCTGGATTCTGGGCGGGGTGGCGCTGCTGGTGGCCATCGTGGTGTTGGGGGTGCTGGCCGTACGAGCGGTCGGCGGTGCCCTGGGCGGCGGACCCTTCCTGCCCGGCGGGGAGCCCAGCAGTGACGTGTGCCCGCCCGCCGACCCCGCCTCACCGTCCCCGCAGCCCACGGACGGTCGCGTGCACGGCGGCCGGTTGTCCTATCCCACCCTCGGCGCCCCCTGGGGGGCTCCGGTACCGGAGGACCGGGTCGCCTTCGGACGCGGCGTGTTGCAGCAGTACGTCGAGACCGAGAACGGCCAGTTCGGGCAGTTCACCAGTTGGGGGGCAGCGGTCCTGGTCGGGGAACTGGTCGCGGGAGACGGCTTCTTCACGCCGAAGGATGGTGCGGCCATCGTGGTCAAATGCGTCACCGGCACCTTCTACGGCGACACCGAGGTCACCCGCGACGACCAGAAGAACGCCGCGATCACCGTCGACGGCCACAACGGCTGGATCATCGAGTCGAATCTTGGCTTCGACGTGCCCGGGTTGCAGGCCAAGCACGAGTTGTTGATCGTGGCCATCGTCGACACCCGCGACGGAGCCGCGGGGCTGTTCTACGCCTCCGTACCCGAGAACGCCCCGCAACTCGTCGGACCGGCCCGGCAGGCGTTGGCCGACCTGCGGGTCGACTGACCTTCCCTTGGCCGAAGGGGCTGGTCCGGGCTGGCACTAGGGTGGCCGATCATGACAGCGCAGCGGCACTCGAGGTGGAAGGCGGAACGGGTCAAGTCGGCGACCACCACCATCTTCGCCGAGATGTCGGCCCTCGCATTGGCGACCTCATCGGTGAACCTCGGCCAGGGCTTCCCCGACTACGACGGTCCCGACTTCATGTTGGCCGCAGCCCGGACCGCCATCGCCGACGGGATCAACCAGTACCCGCCGGCCCGCGGCATCGCCGCCCTTCGGCAAGCGATCGTGGCGCACAGCGCGCGTCACTACGGGCTGGTCTACGACGCCGACGCCGAGGTGCTGGTCACCACCGGCGCGACGGAGGCGCTGGCCGCGGCGATCCTGGCCTTCGTGGAGCCGGGCGACGAGGTGATCGCGCTGGAACCCTTCTACGACTCGTACGCCGCCTCGATCGATCTGGCCGGCGGGACGCGGGTCGGCGTCGGGATGTTCGGGCCGGACTTCGCCCTCGACCTGGCTGAGTTCGAGGCGGCCATCACGCCGCGGACCAAGGTGTTGTTGATCAACTCGCCGCACAATCCGACCGGTGCCGTGCTGGCTGTCGACCAGCTGGCCCGGATCGCCGAGCTCGCGGTCGAGCACGATCTGCTGGTGTTGTGCGACGAGGTGTACGAGCACCTCGTCTTCGACGACGTCGAGCATCGCCCGCTGGCCGGATTCCCCGGGATGTCGTCGCGGACCATTCGGATCTCCTCGTCGGGCAAGACCTTCTCGGCCACCGGCTGGAAGATCGGCTGGGCCTTGGGTCCGGCGGACTTGATCAACGAAGTGACGGCGGTCAAGCAGTTCCTGACGTTCGTCTCGGGCGCTCCGTTCCAACCGGCGGTCGCCCGGGCGCTGGACGAGGGCGACGACTGGGTTGCGGCCTCGCGGCGGGCCCTCCAGGCCAAGCGTGACCGGATGGCCGTCGGCCTGCGGCGGGTCGGGCTGGATCCGGTCATCCCGGGCGGCACGTACTTCATGACCACCGACGTGACTCGCCTCGGCTACTCCGACGGCGTCGTCTTCTGCCGGGAGCTGCCCCATCGCTGCGGAGTCGTCGCCATCCCCCACCAGGTGTTCTACGACCGGGTCGAGCACGGCCGACCGTACGTGCGGTGGGCGTTCTGCAAGACCGACGACGTCCTCGACGAGGGCCTCCGCCGGCTCGAGAAGTTGGCTTGAGACCTAGACGATCCGACCGCGCGATCGGTACCACTGACTGGCGCCCGGGGTCCACAGGATCAGGCAGGCGATCACGATGTACAGGGCCGGGGCCAGCCACCAGATCAGGTTGTCCTGGAGCCACCAGGCCGACCAGCCCAGCGCGACCAGCCCCGTGACGGTCAGGCTCCAGCGGGCCCAGGGGCGCGGCGCCAACACGACGAAACCGAGCAGGAACGACAGCAGCGGCAGCCCGTAGAGCGGCCAGGCCAGCCCGTCGACCATCCGGTAATGGAAGCGGTTCAACAGATGGAAGAGGCTCCCGTCGGAGCCGCTGGTCGACAGACTGGCCGCGCCGGCGGTCGCCACCAACCAGGCGAAGCTGAGGGCACAGATCCATTGCAGCGAAGCCGTCACCGTCATGCCGGCGGAGATGCCCACCACGGCCGGCCGCTGCGCGAGCCAAGGCCCGGGAACCTGGCCGGGGCCGGGCGGCGGCATGGGTCGCATCGCCGGGTCCTGCGGCGGGTAGGGCGATGGGTAGGGCGATGGGTACGGCGATGGGTACGGCGATGCCTGTTGCGTTGCGGGTCCGGGCGGGTATCCCGGGATGCCTCCGTTCGGAGGTGGCTGGAACTGGGGGGAGCCGCCTGATCCCGGCGGGCCCGGGTGAACGTACGGCTGCGACATGGATACCAGGGTAGGTCCCCGGAGTCGCCCGCACCTCTCGAAAGCAATCGCATCAATCGAAGAGCGCCTCGTAGTACGTCTGGGTGTCGGCCACTCCGACCCGGACGGGAGCGATCCGCTGCAGGATGGCCTCGGCCCGCCGGCCGAATCTGACGGTGACGTCGTTGAAGGCGCAGACGTCGTAGGCCAGGACGCCCCGGTCGGCGACACAGGCGGCTACCAGTTCTCGGACCATGCGTTCGAGCAGCCGGAACTGGCCGCGCTGGGGTGCGACCAACGCGATTCCGAGGTAGTAGATCGCCTTCCGGGCCGCTTGTTGGGGATGTCGAGCCGCGAAGAACTCCGGACTGACCCAGGTGACGGCGTCGAGATCGTTCGTCACCGTGGCCAGCGCGATGGGCTCGCTCGCGGACCGCCAGACGCTGTACTTGACGATCCGCGGGTCGATCATCTCGTCGAGGAACTCAGCATGGCTGAGGACGTGCCGGGCGGCGGCGGTGGTGCGCAGGATTCCGAATGACTCCAGATAGATGTCGTGCAGCCGTTCGGCCTGATCCGCACTGAGCACACGATCGGCCTGCACAGGCCACAACTCCGCTGCGGGAGGGCCGGCGGCCGGGGTCGTCAAGGCGGACCGCCGTCGTTCCACGAGACGGTACGGTAACTCGCGACCACGACGGCGCAGACCGGGTTGCTCTCACACGTGATCGAACTGAGCATGGTGCCGGCGGGCCGGAACCCCGGCGCACGGCCCGCGATCATCGCCTCCACGCTGTGGTGCAGTTGAAGTTCGACATCGTGCCGCGACCATCCGCTGTGTTCGGCGAAGAGCCCCGCGCCGGAGCCGTCGGAGTGCTGAGCCCAGGTGATCCCCGCCCAGGCGGCCTCTCCCGGGGTGCTGGAGTACGCATCGGCGTACACGCAGTACAAGAGGTCGCCATGACCACCGCCGACCTGCCCGGCAGGCTCGCTCTCGACCACCTCGGCGCCCGGAGGAATGACGGAGCTGAGCCGTACGAGGTTGAAATCGGCCACCCCGGCGATGCGGAGTGCATGGTCGAAGGCGGCCAGCCGCGTGAGACCGGTGCCGGCGCCCCGGCTGACTCGGATGATCAACGAGGAGTCCGGACGATCCACGGCGCACTCATCCGCGGACGGCCGGCTCAGGATGCTGGTCACGCACGGTGTCCTCGGAGATCGGTCCGACCGCGGTGGATCGGGGCAGGGTGAAAGTGAAGGTGGCGCCAACGTCGGGGTTGTTCTCCGCCCAGATGCGCCCGCCCAGGCGCTCGATGATGCTACGACTGATGGCGAGCCCCAGGCCGGTCCCGCCGCGGTCGCGAGCGTCGGAGGAGTCGACCTGCTCGAACCGGCGGAAGATCGAACTGAGTTTGTCGGGCGGGATGCCGCGACCGGAATCGCTGACCACGAACTCGACGAACGCCCCCACCGCCTTGGTATGGATCCGGATCGTGGACTGGGGCGGGGAGAATTTGATCGCGTTGTCGAACAGGTTGATCAGGGTCTGCTCGGTGCGGTCGCGGTCGGTGCGCACCTCGCCCTCGATGGGTCCGATCTCGATCGCGATCTCCGCCCGGTCCGCGAGGACCCGCATCTGGGCGGTGGCGGCCTCGATCAGCGCGTCCACAGGATGGTCCCCGACATTCATCGGCATCACCCCGGAATGGATCCGCTCGACGTCCAGGATGTCGTTGATCAACCGGCCCAACCGCACCGATCCGTCCAGGGCGATGGTCACCATCCGTTGGGCGGCCGGGCTCAACGGCCCGAGAGTTCCAGAAGCAACCAGACCCAACGCTCCTCGCGTCGAGGTCAGCGGAGTGCGGAGCTCGTGACTGACGATCGAGACGAACTCGTTCTTCATCCGGTCGACCTCTTGGCGTTGAGTGATGTCCCGGAACACCACCACGGCGCCGATCGGCTGACCGTCGTCGGTGGTGGGGGATGCGGTCACCTCGACGGGGATGATCCGGCCGTCGGCCCGTACGTAGCTGTCCTCCTCGGCGGTGGTGACGACCCCCCGAGCGATCGCCTCGTTGATGTAGCACAGATGTTCGGGAAACGGGTCACCGCTGGGCTGGGGCCCGTGGAACGCCTGATGGGCGTTGACGCCGATCAACGAGGTCGGTGGGTAATCCAGCGTTCGGGCCGCCACCGGGTTGACGAAGGTGATTGTGCCCGCGCGGTCGACCCCGTAGATGCCGTCGGCCACCGAATTGACCAGGAGGTCGGTCCGCTCGGTCAAGGCGCGTAGGTCCCGGCTCCGCTCGATCACGCGTTGTTCGAGCCCGCGACGCAGCCGTTCGTTGTCGATGATCAGAGTCACCTGGCGGCCGACGACGCCGAGCAGGACCAGGTACCACAGGATCGTGGAGACGGTGCTGAGGGCGTCGTTCTGATCCTGCCGCAGCCCAGCCGCTGACCCGACGAAGAACACCGTGAACATGAAGGTGGTGCCGGCCACCGCCGACCCCTCCCGGTGATGCTCGACGGGGGTCGAGGTCCGCGCCGGAGCGCTGCGGATGGCCAGCGCGATCGTCAGGTATCCCGCGATCCAGCCGATGTCGACGATGGAGCCGAAGGCGAATGGGCCCGACACGGTGATGATCGCGGACGCGAAGTCGGAGATGCAGAACAGGGCGAAGCCGATGCTCACCAAGCCCAGGAAGGCGCCGTCCTCGGACGTGCGGCGGAGGAAGAGTAGCAAGGCGGTCGTGGCCACGACGATGTCGATCACCGGGACCAACAGCGGCAGCGCCCGACTGGCGAGGTCCCCGTCCGGTCCGACGATCTGGGGGAACAGGGTGACGCTGGCGAAGAACAACACCGAGCCCCCGATAACCACGCCGTCCATCACGATCCGGGTCACCTCCGCCGGGCGGCGGGGCGTGGACGGGAAGGTGATCGTCGCGCTCACGCCGAGGAGCAGCGCCAGCAGGAGACAGATGTCGGCCGGCGAAGCGACCGCGTCCGGGCCCATGGACGTTCCGGCCACCAGCAGCCAGACGTTGCCCGCGGTGCCGACCAGGGCGGCCAGTCCGAACAGGACCCAGGCTCGGGTGCGCCGTCGTTCTCTTGATCTCTTGGCCTGATATCGGCACGCCGCGGCGACCGCGAAGCCGCCGACGAGGAGGCCCAGTCCGCTCGCCACCCGCTGCCATGCGCTCGGAATCGGACTGATCAGGATCACGAAGATCAGCAACACGAACGCTGCTGCACTCAACCACATAACGCGTAGTCGCCAAGCCCCCGGCCCTTGGGGACTTGGAAGCCCCGGCACGTTCGCGACGCTATCAAAGATCTTCTACTGGCACTCATCTCGAGCCGAAGGTCATTGTTTGATCAGGTGCCGGGGAGGGTTGGGCGTCGGCGTCGGTGAATCCGGTCCACTGGCCGACGAGCTGGCCGAGTCGCGGACCCGAGATCACCCGGTAGGGGTAGGGCGAACGGCCGGCCCGCTCGGCGTACTCGGAGGTGGGGAGCGGTGAGTCCGAACCGGCCACCACGATGTTCCCGAAGCGACGGCCCTTGAGTGTGGCCGGCTCGGCGCTCAACAACGCCTGCTCGAAGACGGACCGCAGGCCGGCCAGCACTCGACGGCCGTAGCTGGATGGTCCGCGGTCCGTCAGGTTGATCACCAGCACGCCGGTCGACGTGAGGGCTCGGCGCGCGTCGGCCAGGAACTCGATGGTGGTCAGCTCCGCCGGCGTGGAAGCGCCGACGAAGGCGTCGACGATGATCAACTGGGCCCGGCCGTCGGGCAGGGCCGCGACGCCAGCCCGTCCGCCGTCCTCGCGGACCCGGATCCCACTGCGCTTCGGGAGCGGGAGGTGCAGCCGGACGAAGGCGGTCAACTCGGTGTCCGGCTCGAAAACGATCTGCGAGGAGCGCGGCCGGGATGCGGCGACGTACCGGGGCAGGGTCAACGCCGCCCCACCGACATGGATCACCCGCAACGGCATTCCCGGTGGAGCCAGCACATCGATGAGGTCACCGATCCGCTGGACGTAGTCGAACTCCAGCCGCAGCGGATCGTCGAGGTCGACGTAGGACTGATCCGTCCCGTCGACCCGCACGGTGAAGGCCGCGGGGTAGGCACGGTCGGGGATCAGCAGGGTGCCGGGCCGGAGTTCGAGGTTCATGGTTGCTACCAAACGGCGAGAGCCGGCCGGGAAGACCCGGCCGGCCCTTGCCTGCTTGCTCAGCGATTCCTTTGCTCAGCGGTTGGCAATGTGTCCCTTGGATTGCAGCGACACCTTCGCGGTCTTGGATTGAGCCTGCCGGCTACCGTCCTCGAACAACCCGGTCTTCGACCTGGCCAGCGTCAACACAGCGTGTGCTGCCGCATCGCCCATCTCGAACAGGGCCTTCGTGTTCAAGTTCGTGATGTCGTCGCACGCCTGGTGGTAGCACGGGTCGTAGGCGACCCCGGCGGTTCCGCCGTAGATGGCGGCCTGCTCGGGAGTCTTGATCCCTTCCGCGCCGGTGAACAATCCACCGGCCGGGATCCCCTCCGCGATGAACGGACCATAGTCGGAGCGGCCGTCGAACGCCGTCGGCTCACTGGCGAGGCCTTGGCTCTCGAAGTAGCTGGTGAAAATCTGTTCGATCTGAGCGGACCCGGGCGGGCCATCATCACCAGGACCGGAGCCGTCGCCGTCGTAGACGAACCGGACGTAGTTGGGTGAGCCCACCATGTCGAAGTTCAGGTTGGCGTAGATCCTCGATCGCTGGTTCGGGGTCAGATTCTGCACGTAGTACTCCGAGCCCAACAGTCCAGACTCTTCGGCACCCCAGAAGGCGAAGCGCACCTGACGCTGCAGATTCTTCGTGTACTTCAGTTCAGCCATTTCTTCGGCGATCTCGAGAATCGTCGAGCTGCCACTGCCGTTGTCGTTGATGCCCGGACCTTCGATGACCGAGTCCAAGTGGGCGCCGACCACAATGGTCTCGTCCCTGATCTTTCCCCTAGGTGAGTCCGCGATGACGTTGTAGGTCTCACGTTCCGGATCGACATCGGTCGACGTGACGACTCGCATGGTCACCGGAGGGTTGGTCCGAATGGTTCCGATAAGCGCAACCGCATCGGCATAGCTCAGGCCCACAACAGGAATGGTCTGCGGGACAGCGAGGGTGCCGATGAACAGTTCGTCTCGGCCTGGCTGACCCTCGTTGAAGATGATGGCCGCGTCGTAGCCGGCGGCGGTCGCGTTCTCGACCTTCTGCTGGAACGTGCAGGTGCCGCGTTGGATCAGGGCGATGGCCGGCTGACTCGGCGCCGTCGGGAAGTCGCCCGGCTCACAGCCCGAGGTGCTGCTCGGCTCTGCCGTGGCGGGGACCACGACATCGATCGGGACGACGACCCCTTGCACGGGGCCGTTGCCGGAATACTCGAAGGTGCCCGTTTCGTAGGTGACCGCATTCGGCGTGACCTGCGACAGCTGACCCGGCGCCAAGTCTTGGAAGAACGGGAAGGTGAATTCCTGGATCTCCACCGAGTAGCCGGCGTTCCGGAGCTTGCGGGCGACGTAGCGGACGGAGGCGTTGTAACCGGGCGTGCCCGACGCGCGCGTGCCGTCGTTGTTGTTGGCGATCTCTTGGAACCGCTCGCTCGTGCTCCAGGATGCCGCTGACCGTCACGGCCTTCCTGAGTTTGCTGGTGTCGACGTTCTCGATGGCGGTGGCCGTCTGTGGACTGACCAACACTGCGGCCAGGCTGATGGCGACCGCACCCGCTAAATGCTTGCGCATCGGACTCCTTCGATGGGGGAAACGACCCCCTCTTCCTACCTGAACGCGTTAAGCAAGTCGAGACCGGGGTCACAATTCAGGGCTGCTGAGGCCCCTCAGATGCCGATGATGCGGTCCTCGGGCGGACTGACGGGAGAATTCGCGCCCAGGTACTCGACGAACGCATCCAGGTCGTCGCCGGCGCCGAGCCGGTTGGTGCCCTCGGTGAACACGGTGAACGAGTCGCCACCATCTGCGAGGAAGTTGTTGGTGACGATCCGGTACGTCGCGGCCGGATCGAGCACCGTGCCGTTAAGCGTGATGCTCGCCGGGTCGATGCAATCGCCGAAGGTCCCCGTCTGGCTTGTACGTGAACGCGAACCCCTGGGAGACGCCGAAAATCAGCACGTCGCGCCCTCCGGGGCGCCCTTCGATGGACTGCTGCTCCAGCAATCGCTCGATCTGCGCGCCGGTCAGGTCCATGGTGACCAGGAGATTGCCGAACGGCTGGACGGCGAACGCCTCGCCGTAGGTGACCTCGCCCGGTTGCTCCCCGCCCGAGATCTGGGCGTAGGTCAGATCGGCGCGGACCCCGCCCGGGTTCATCAGCGCGATCTGGGCACCCCCATCACCCGGCGCGGTTGTTGCGGCGAGTTGGGCGTCGGCGATCAGATTGGCCAACGGGCCCTCGGTGGCCCGGTTGGACGAGCGGACGATGTCGGCGGTGATCTCACCCGACCACCTCGTTGGCGATCGGTGCGGCCGCAGCGTTCCAGCGGTTGATGATCTCGGTCTGCGCCGGATCGGGATTGGTGCGGGTGACCAGATGATTCGTGGTCGTGGTCTGGTCCCGCCTGACGTCACCACTGCGCCTACTGATGTTCAGCGTGGTCTCGGTGACCACGCGCCCGAAAGACGAGGCGGAGGTGACCATCCGCGGCTGCCCGGCCGGGTCGGCGATGTTGCACTCGTACGGCTGGTGGGTGTGCCCCGTGACCACGAGGTCGATCTCGGGGTGCAGGTTCTTGGCGATGTCGACGATCGGGCCCGAGATGCCGACGCACTGCTGGTACGTACCGGCCTGGAATCCGCCCTCGTGCAGCAACACGATGATCGTCTGTACGCCGCGCCGACGGAGCTCGCGCGCCGCCCGGTTCGCGGTCTCGACCTCGTCCTTGAACTGGATTTCTCGGATACCGGACTGGGCGACCAGCGTCGGGGTCGCCTCCAACGTCATGCCGATGTAGCCGACCTTGACCCCGCGGACCCTCTTGATCATGGTCCCCGGCAGGATCGTGCGACCGTTGCTCTCCCGCACCACGTTGGCGGCCAACCACGGGAAGTCGGCGCCCGGGTAGCCGCCGGGTCCCCAGGGCTCGTAGCAACCGTCGTCGGGGTGACAGCCGCCCCGCTGCATCCGCAACAGCTCATCGACGCCCTCGTCGAACTCGTGGTTGCCCACACTGGAGACGTCGAGGCCCATCTCGTTCAGCGACTCGACCGCCGGCTCGTCGTGGAACAGTCCCGGACAGGAAGGGGCTGCCGCCGATCAGGTCACCCGCGGCCACGGTATGAGAGTTGCGGGCCTTCGCGCGGAGCTCTTTCAGCTTCGTGGCCAGGAACTCGGCGCCGCCGACCGGGGTAGCGCTCGGATCGAGGGTCGCACCCAGGGTGGCGTCACTGCCCGACGGCGGCTGCAGATGACCATGGAAGTCGTTGAACGACAGCACCTGCAGCTGGATGTCACCCCGCTGAGGCCCCCACGGCTTGGCCTCGGCGCTGCCGCCCGTGGCCAGCGAGGTCAGCGCCAGCGCAGCGGCGCAGGTGGCAACGGCAAGGCGGCGGCGTAAGCGCATGACTGTCTCCCGGGGGCGGCGACTGAGTCCGGCCACCATAAAACGCTGTCGGCCAGACGGGAAGAGCGGATCCAGGTCCGAAGCTGCGGAATTGAGTCAGCCCGTACGGATCCCGTTGACGCGTACCGGCTTGGTGAGCGCCAACGGGATCGACACCCGCTGCTTGGCCCGCACCCAGCGGTTGAGCGTGCCGGAATAGACCTGACCGCAGGTCACCGTCTCGGAGCGGGTGAACGCGAACACCTCGGCGCGGGCGAGCTTCCAGTCCGCGGCGATGCTTCGGCCGAGGGTACGGAGGAAGCCCTCGCGCTCCTCCGCCACCTCCGCGGCCACGCCGTCGGCGAACTTCGCCAAGGCCCGATCGCGGTCGCCCGTGCTCTCCTCGTCGCTCTCCAGGATCGCGATCGGCAGCGTCAGGAAGCCCACGTCGTCCGGAACGCGGACGTTGGGAAAGGTGAAGGAGATCGCGCGGGTCTCACCCGCATCGACGCCGCCGAACGGTGAGGTGCGGGTACGCAGGACGTCGCCCGGGGCCTGGTTGATGAGCAGCGCCATCACGAACGGCTCGTCGTTGGTGGTGCCGCGGTCGAAGTCGCTTTCGCGCTCGCACAGCAAGGTGTCCAGCTTGACGGTCCAGTCGCTCCAGGAACGGCTGTCCTGTACGACCCGGCCGGCCCGCTTGATCGACCCGCTGACCCGGTAGCGGCCCTCTCCGCCACCGTCGACGCTGAGGGCGAACGGGCTCGGCGAGTCGTTCAGTGTCGACAGCTGCTGCGGACTCCAGACCTGCTTGGCGTGTCCGACCAGGTCGGCCGGACCCCCGATGAGGGAGAACAGCAACCTCCCGACCGTCTTGATCCCGGCTTCCAGCGCGTTGACGAAGCTGGCGCCCAGGGCGCGGAGCACCTCGGGTGTGTCGGCGGAGTCGTTCTCCAGTTCCAGCTCCGTCGGGAGCGTGGTGAACGGGCCGATGTAGTACACCTGGTCGTCGCCCGCCTCGAAGTCGTTGTAGGCGAGCAGCGGGTTGTGCCGGGGCATGTAATCGAGGACGTGGCGTCGGCCGCCGGCGTGCGCCACGATGTCGGCGTCGGTCCCCGCCCCGATGTCGTTGGACGTTCCGAGCCGTACGCGGAGGTACCACTCGTTGGATGGTCGCCGGACGGATGCCGGCGGATACTGGCCGACGCCGAGGAACATGTGTGGGAAGCGCGCGAACTGTTCGTACTGCTTCTCCCGGTCGCCCTTCACCGGCTTGTCGAGTTTGACGCGCTGCCAGAAGGCCCCGGCCCCGATCTCGTTCATCCGGGTGCCGATCAGGGTCAGCCACTGCTCGGAGGTGCGGCGGGCGAGTTCGACGGCCGCCGCGAACATCTCGGATCCGGTCACGCCGACGAGCCCGCGCACCTTGACGCCGATGTGGGACTGCCAGGAGTTGTCGAGGTTCATGCCGGGCGGTGTCAGGTAGTAGACGTTCGCGGGAACCGGGATCCCGAGCACCGTCTTCGGCCGGGCCGGGGTGCCCTCTTTGCACGCCCGCCAAACCTCACAAATGGTCGTGTTGGTCAGCGGCGAGACCGGGTGGCAGGCGATGTCCATCATCGTGGAGGCCTGCTTGAGCGCGACGCAGAACGGCCCTGGCTTGCCGTGCGGCAGCATCCCTTGGTGGTCCGGGTGCTCGTAGCTGCCCGTGAACAGCGGCACCTTCTCGCGTTCGGCCTCCGGCATTTCGAGGTAGGTCACGGTCCGTCGCGCGGGCTCGTCGAGCCAATTGGAGTGGCTGTAGAAGTCCTGCAGTGCGTGCAGGCCGGCCCCGACGATGTTGCGGGCGGCCGCGACGTCGTTGCCCTGGAAGGCCCAGACCAGGCCGGCCAGGGTGCCGCTGGTGTAGCGGCGCCACATCGTGTGCACCTGAATCGGGGCGAACAGGTCGTCGAAATGGAGGTTCATCAGCATCGGGCCGCTGGCCAACGACGCCTTCAGCCGCGACAGGCCGCCGGGCAGCCACCACAAGGGGTTGTAGAGATAGCTGTCGACGTAGTCGGCGTGCCAGGCCAACTCGACGGCGGCCGCGTCGCTGAAGCCGACGTTCTGCGCGGCATCCCGAGTGATCACCTCGTGGTGCCACGGACCCCCGAGCACCGGATCCTCGCCGCCGAACTGCGGCAGCGTCTGCGTGAGGTGAAGCAACGGAAGCAACATGCGGGCACCATCTCGAACCCAGCGGTGCTTGTCGAGCCCTCATGCCACCGGAACTCAGAAGACCCGGAGCTCAGGAGACCCAGAGCTCAGAGGACCCAGGGCTCAGGAGACGGTGACCGGATCGGCGAGCACCAGGCCGTCGCTGCTCTCGTCCACATCGAAGGCGACGGTCTCGCCCTCGCCGATCTCGCCGGACAGCACCTTCCTGGCCAGTTGGTCCTCGATGCTGGTCTGGATCAACCGGCGCAGCGGTCGGGCGCCGTAAACCGGGTCGAATCCGGTCAGCGCCAGCCAGTCCTTGGCGGCCGGGGTGGCCTCGATGACGATCCGGCGGTCGGCGAGCCGGGCGTTGAGCCGGCGCAGTCCGATCTCGACGATCTTGGCCAGTTCCTCGGTGCCCAGCGGCTCGAACAGCACGACTTCGTCCAACCGGTTCAAGAACTCCGGCTTGAACGCGCTGCGGACCACGCCCATCACGGCGTTCCGTTTCGTCTCGGCGTTCAGGGTCTGGTCGGCCAGGAAGTTGGAGCCCAGATTCGAGGTCAGGATGAGGATCACGTTGCGGAAGTCGACCGTACGGCCCTGACCGTCGGTCAGCCGGCCGTCGTCCAGCACCTGCAGCAGGATGTCGAAGACCTCGCTGTGCGCCTTCTCCACCTCGTCGAGCAGCACCACCGCGTACGGGCGCCGCCGCACCGCCTCGGTGAGCTGGCCGCCTTCCTCGTACCCGATGTACCCGGGCGGGGCACCGACCAGACGCGCCACCGAGTGCTTCTCGGAGTACTCGCTCATGTCGATCCGGACCATCGCCCGCTCGTCGTCGAACAGGAATTCCGCCAGCGCCTTGGCCAGCTCGGTCTTGCCCACGCCGGTGGGGCCGAGGAAGAGGAATGATCCGGTGGGCCGGTTCGGGTCGGAGATCCCGGCCCGCGATCGGCGTACGGCGTCGGACACGGCCCGAACGGCCTTGGCCTGGCCGATCAGCCGCTCACCGATCCGGGCCTCCATCGCCAGCAGCTTCTCGCTCTCACCCTGGAGCAGCCGTCCGACCGGGATGCCGGTCCAGTTCGACACCACCTCGGCGATGTCGTTGGGTCCGACCTCCTCGGAGACCATCGACGGCAGCTGACTCTCGGCCTGGTCGGCGTTCTCCAGTTCCTTCTCCAACGCCGGGATCTCCCCGTAGCTGATCTCACTGGCCCGCACCAGATCACCCTCGCGGAGGGCCTTGTCCGCCGCGATCCGCAGTTCGTCGATCTGGCTCTTCAGGTCGCCGACCCGGTTCAGGCCCTGCTTCTCGGCCTCCCATCGGGCCTCCAACCCGCGCAGCTCCTCCTGGGTGTCGGCCAGCTCGGCCTGCAGTCGGTTCAGTCGCTCCTGGCTGGCGGCATCCTGCTCCTTGGCCAGAGCCATCTGCTGCATAGTCATCCGGTCCACGGTGCGCCGGAGCTGGTCGATCTCCTCGGGGGAGGAGTCGATCTCCATCCGCAACCGCGAGGCGGCCTCGTCGATCAGATCGATGGCCTTGTCCGGCAGCTGACGCGAGGTGATGTACCGATGGGACAGGCTGGCGGCCGCCACCAGGGCGGCGTCGGTGATGGCCACCTTGTGGTGCGCCTCGTAACGTTCGCGGAGTCCGCGCAGGATCGCGATGGTGTCCTCCACGCTGGGTTCGCCGACGAAGACCTGTTGGAACCGACGCTCCAGCGCCGGATCCTTCTCGATCCGCTCCCGGTATTCGTCCAGGGTGGTGGCACCGATCATCCGGAGTTCGCCGCGGGCCAGCATCGGCTTCAACATGTTGCCCGCGTCCATGGAGGAGTCGCCGGTCGCCCCGGCGCCGACCACGGTGTGCAGCTCGTCGATGAAGGTGATGACCTGTCCCTCGGCGTCGCGGATCTCGGCCAGCACGGCCTTGAGCCGCTCCTCGAACTCGCCGCGGTACTTGGCGCCGGCCACCATCGACGGCAGATCCAGCGAGATCAGCCGGCGGTTCTTGAGTGAATCGGGTACGTCGCCCGCAACGAGCCGCTGGGCGAGCCCTTCGACGACGGCGGTCTTGCCGACGCCGGGTTCCCCGATCAACACCGGGTTGTTCTTGGTGCGGCGGGCCAGGACCTGGACCACGCGACGGATCTCGGTGTCGCGGCCGATGACCGGGTCGAGCCGGCCCTCGCGCGCCTGGGCGGTCAGGTCGACGCCGTACTGGTCGAGCGCCGACGAGGTGCCTTCGGCCTCCGCACTGGTGACGCGCTTGCTGCCGCGAGCGTCGTTGAAGGCCTGGGTGAGCGCACGCGGATTGACTTTCAGGTCGAGCAACAGCTTCTTGACGTCGGAATCGACCGCGGACAAGGAGATCAGCAGATGTTCGGTGGCGACGAAGGAGTCGCCGAGCTGCGACGCCCGGTTCTCGGCGTCGGCCAGGACCCGGGCGAACGCGCCCGAGAGGGTCGGCTGACTCACCGAGGAGCCCTGGGCCGACGGCAACTTCGAGATCGCCCCTTGGGCGGCGGCCGCCACCACGGCAGGATCCGCTCCGACGGCGGTGATCAACGGAGCCGCGGTGTTTCCCGGTTCGAGCAGCAGTGCGTTCAACAGATGTGACGGCTCGGCGCTCGGGTTGCCGTGGGTCAGCGCCGTACGCAAAGCCGTCGAGACCGCATCGCGGCTCTTGGTGGTCAGCTTCTCGGTATTCATGCGGTGGTCCTTCGTTGGTCCAGATCAAGTTGAGTCTACCTCACTCAACTTTCGTCAAGGGAACCCTATTCCTGATAATCGACCCATGAGCGGCGCGGCGGAAGAACGGGACGGCGTGTCCTTCACCCACCTCGACCAGGAACTGTTCGATGGGGCGGGCGCCACCAAACGCGATCTCGTCGACTACCTCGACGCTGTGTCGGAGCTGATGCTGCCGGGACTGGCGGATCGTCCGTTGTCGGTCATCCGGGTGCGCCCAGGACAGCCCGCTTTCATGCAGAAGAACCTGCCCAAGTACACGCCGGACTGGATCGCGCGGGTCCCGATCTGGGCGGAGGCGTCCAAGCGGGAGGTCTCCTATCCGCTGGCCAACGACCACCGCACGCTGCTGTGGTTCGCCAACCAGCGGGCGGTCGAATATCACGTCACGCTGTTCCGTACGGGTCACTGGGACGAGCCCGACTATCTGGTGATGGACCTCGATCCACCGGAGGGGGCGGGCTTTCCGGTGGCCGCCCAGTCGGCGCAGCTGGTGCGGTCGGCGCTGGCCGAGGCGGGTCTGCAGGGGGCGGCAAAGACCAGCGGGGCCAAGGGTCTGCACGTATTCGTCCCGCTGGCCGCCGGCGTCACTCCGGAGGATGTCGCCGCCGCCACCCGAGCGATCGCCAGCCCGGGCCGAACGCCTCGACCCGCAACTGGCGACGACGGCGTTCGTCAAGGAGGACCGGCACGGCAAGGTGTTTCTGGATTCGACCCGAGCCGGCGGCGCCACCGTCGTGGCGGCCTACAGTCCGCGGGTCCGTCCCGGCGTGCCGGTGTCGTTCCCGGTGGCCTGGGACGAGCTCGACCGGGTGGCGCCGTCCGACTTCACCGTCCACACGGCACCCGGCTTACTCGGTTCTGCCGTGTCCTGGCGCGCGTCGTTGCCAGAGCCCGCAGCGCTGCCCGACGAGCTCGTGGCCGAGGGGCACGAGATACCCATCGCGCGGGTGCAGGCCATGCACGAAGGCAAACGCCGGGCCCGGGAGCGCCGAACCTGAGGCCGGATGCAGGAGGCGGAATGCGACCAAGGTGTTCACCTTCGCCGCATAGTCCCGGCAAAGGTGAACACCTTATGCCGATGGCTCTCGCGGGTCGCGGCTGCAAGAGCTGACCAACATGGTCAGCTGGGCCGGGACGGCAGCGCGCGAGGGGTCCGGAAGCGACCGCCACCGAGGTACACGGCGCCGGCCGGGTCGGCGGTGAAGACTCGGGAGCCAGGCGGAGTGGCCCGGATCGCGGACAGCAACTGGCCCGCCTCATTCAGCTTGGTCCGGAGCTCGTCGATCTCGTCCTGCATACGCAGGATTCGACGGATGCCCTCGAGGTTGATCCCCTCGTCCTGGGACAGCCGCTGGATCAGCCGCAGCCGAGCAATGTCGTGGGCGGAGTAGCGCCGGCCCCGCTTAGCCGTACGCCGCGGCGAAACCAGTCCCATCCGGTCGTACGTCCGCAGGGTCTGCGGGTGCATGCCGGCCAGATGGGCGGCCACGGAGATGACGAAGACCGGCGCATCGTGGTCTATGCGCTGGGGCAGCGAGGAGGTCGCCACGATCTGCTCCTCAGTTCCCGGCAAACAGTTTGGCGCGCGGGTTCACCCGACCGACCGCCTGCGCGTACGAATCCAGGGCCTGCCGGGCCTGCTCGTTGAGAGCTTCCGGCACCACGACCTCGACCGAGACCAGCAGGTCACCGGTGTTTCCGTCGCGCTTCGACACACCCTTACCGCGAACCCGGAACGTACGCCCGTTGGGTGTCCCGGCCGGAACCTTCAGCCGAACCGGAGCGCCCCCGAGCGTCGGGATCTCGATCTCGGCGCCGAGGGCGGCCTCGTCGAAGGTCACCGGCGCGGTCAGCGTCAGGTTGTCGCCCTTCCGCCCGAAGATCGGGTGCGATCTGACGTGCACGACCACGTAGAGATCGCCGGCGGCGCCACCGTTCTCGCCCGCACCGCCCTTGCCCTTGAGCCGGATCCGTTGGCCATCGGTCACGCCGGCCGGGATCCGGACCTGCATGGTCTTGGTGGACCGGCCGCGTCCGGAGCCGTTGCAGACCGGGCACGGATCCTCGACGACCATGCCCCGCCCGCGGCACTCCCGGCACGGCTCGGTCACGGCGAACACGCCGCCCGACGTCGAGGTCTGCATGCCGCTGCCCTCGCACACGGGACAGACGTGGGGCACGGTTCCGGCCTTCGCGCCGGTGCCGTGGCAGGTGGCGCACGGGGCGTCAGACACCATCTGCATGCCGACCGTCACCCCGGCGATGGCGTCGTTGAAGTCGACCGTCACCTCGCCCTCGACGTCGCTGCCCCGCCGGGGCCCGCGCGATGTCGAGAACCGGGTCGTCCGGGCGCTGTTGTTGTTGAACAGACCGCCGAACAGGTCGCCCAGACCGGTGTCGCCGGCGTTGCGGAACAGGTCGTCCATCGACGGGCCGCTCTGGCCCCCGCCGCTTCCGGGGAAGCGGAATCCACCACTTCCGAACAGCCGCCGCGCCTCGTCGTACTCCTTGCGCTTGGCATCGCTGGACAACACGTCGTTGGCCTCGGACACCTCTTTGAAGCGCCGCTCGGCCTCCGGGTTGCCGGGATTCTGGTCCGGATGGTTTGCCCGGGCCAGTTTTCGGTAGGCCTTCTTGATCTCGTCGGGTTTGGCGTCCTTGGAGACACCGAGGACCTTGTAGAAGTCCTTCTCGATCCAATCCTTGGTACTCATCTGCGCCTCCCTCCGAGAGCTGGGTGACGATTCCTGTCTCGTCGTCGGACAGGATCCGTCACCCTGATCGGCTTACTGATCTTGCTCGTTCTCTTCTCGTTCTGTCTCGACCGGCTCGAGCTCAGGCCCCTCGACAAGCTCAGAGACCGGAGCGTCCGGGTCCGGCTCGGCGACGGCGACCCGGGCCGGTCGCAGGATCCGGTCGGCGATGCGGTATCCGGGCTGCAGGATTTCCACGCAGGTCGGTCCCGAGATGCCCTCGGCGTGCGAATGCAGGAGCGCCTCGTGGATGTGCGGATCGAAGGGATCGCCTTTTTCTCCGTAGGTCTCCAGACCGTGCTTAGCGGTCACGCGTCCCAGCTCGTCGGCCACCGCCTTGAAACCACCGGTCAGCTCGCCGTGCTCACCGGCCGAGCGGACATCGTCCAAGGCGTTCAGCAGGTCTTTGAGCAGACCTTCGACGGTGGTCTTCCGGATCAAATCCCGGTCGCGGTCGACCCGGCGCTTGTAGTTGACGTACTCGGCCTGAAGCCGCTGCAGATCGGCCGTACGTTCGGCCAGCTGCGTCTTCAGTTCGCTCACCTCGTCGGCTTGTGCCGGCTCGGTTGCCTTCTGGGTCGGGATGGTGCTCGCCTCCTCCGGCGCGGGAGCCGCAGCACGCTGCGGCTCCCTCACCTGGTACGTCAACGGGTCTATCCGGCGGTTGTCCCGAATGATCGGGCCCTGTTGTTCGTCGTCGCGGTCCGACTCGCTCACTTGGTCCCGCTCGACTTGGACTCGTCGCTCTCATCGACGATCTCGGCGTCCACCACGTCGTCATCGGTAGCACTGTCGGAGCTGCTGCCGTTGCCGGACGGGTTGTCGCTCGGGGCGCCGGCGTCGGCCGGAGCCTGGTTCTGCTCCGCCTGAGCCGCGGCGTACATGGCCTGGCCCACCGCCGCGCTGGTGGTGTTCACCTTCTCCAGCGCGGTCTTGACCGCATCGTTGTCGGTGCCCTCGAGCGCGGTCTTCAGCTCGGCCAGCGCCTCCTCGACCGGCGTCTTCACGTCGTCGCTGATCTTGTCGGCGTTCTCGCTGAGCAACTTCTCGGTCCGGAAGACCAGGTTGTCCGCCTCGTTCCGGAGCTCGACGCCCTCGCGCCGCTTACGGTCCTCCTCGGCGTGCGCCTCGGCCTCCTTGACCATGTTGTTGATCTCGTCCTTGCCCAAGGCCGAGCCCCCGGTCACCGTCATGGACTGTTCCTTGCTGGTGGCCAGATCCTTGGCGTGAACGTGCACGATGCCGTTGGCGTCGATGTCGAAGGCGACCTCGATCTGCGGCACGCCGCGCGGGGCCGGAGGCAGGCCGGTCAGCTCGAAGTTGCCGAGCGACTTGTTGTCCCGGGCGAAGTCCCGCTCGCCTTGGTACACCTGGATCATCACCGAGGGCTGATTGTCGTCTGCGGTGGTGAACACCTCGGACCGCTTCGTCGGGATGGTCGTGTTGCGCTCGATGATCTTGGTCATCACGCCGCCCTTGGTCTCGATCCCGAGACTCAGTGGAGTGACGTCGAGCAGCAGCACGTCCTTGACCTCGCCCTTGAGCACGCCGGCCTGCAGGCTGGCGCCCAGAGCGACGACCTCGTCCGGGTTCACGCCCTTGTTGGGTTCCTTGCCCCCGGTCAGTTCCTTGACCAATTCGACGACGGCCGGCATCCGCGTCGATCCACCGACCAAGATCACGTGGTCGATGGCGCCGACGCTGATCTTGGCGTCCTCGATCACGGCGTTGAACGGGGTGCGGCAGCGATCCAGCAGGTCGGAGGTGAGCCGCTGGAACTCGGAGCGGGTCAGCTTCTCCTCCAGGTGGAGGGGACCCGACTCGCCGAGGGTGATGTACGGCAGGTTGATCGAGGTCTCGCTCGCCGAGGAGAGTTCGATCTTGGCCTTCTCGGCCGCTTCCATCAACCGCTGACGGGCGATCTTGTCCTGGCTCAGGTCGGTGCCGTTCTTGTTCTTGAACTGCTTGACCAGCCAGTCGACGACGCGGCCGTCCCAGTCGTCGCCACCCAGGCGGTTGTCGCCCTTGGTGGCCTTCACCTCGAACACGCCGTCGCCGATCTCCAGCAGGGAGACGTCGAAGGTGCCGCCACCGAGGTCGAAGACCAGGATGGTCTGTTCCTTTTCGCCCTTGTCCAGCCCGTACGCCAGCGCGGCGGCGGTCGGCTCGTTGATGATGCGGTCCACGGTCAGACCGGCGATCTCGCCGGCCTCCTTGGTGGCCTGCCGCTCCGCGTCGGAGAAGTAGGCGGGGACGGTGATGACCGAGTGGGTGACCGTCTCGCCCAGGTAGGCCTCGGCGTCCCGTTTCAGCTTCTGCAGCACGAAAGCGCTGATCTGCTGCGGCTTGTACTCCTTGCCGTCGATGTTGACTTTCCAGTCCGTGCCCATGTGGCGCTTGACCGAACGGATGGTGCGATCGACGTTGGTGACGGCCTGCCGCTTGGCCACCTCGCCGACCAGGACTTCTCCGCCCTTGGCAAAGGCGACGACCGAGGGAGTGGTACGGGAACCCTCGGCGTTGGGGATGACGGTGGGCTCTCCACCCTCGAGTACGGCGACGACCGAGTTGGTCGTCCCGAGGTCGATGCCGACTGCACGAGCCATGTTGTGTTTCCTCCGTGATGGAAGTGGATGTCCTTGAGTCTGTGCCGCTCAACTCAGACTAACTTACACATTGAGCGCACTAGGCTCAACCCTGAGGTCCACCCAACCTATTCCCTGACTCCGAATCCTTTCGGTCGGCCCCGACGTCCTCCGCCGCCTGCTCCATATCTCCCTCCCCTGCTGCCGGCCGACGAGTTCCGGCATCTTGTCGTATCCAGCCTCATGCTGGCGGAGATCTCGATCGGTAGCCGATTCGACGCCGCGCCGAGCGCCCCGATCATGCAACGGTTGCGTTGGTGGTCGACGTCGAAGGCGTGCTGCGCGTCGCGCCAGACTTCTTGTCGAGCTCTCGGAGCGGAGAATCACGTCGAGCTTGAGTTGGCCGCGGTTCTCGATCGTCGCTTGGGACCGAGCCTGTCACGACCGTGCTGCACATCATGAGACCCGCGACTATCCTCGATCCTTCACCCAGCCCGCCGCCGGGTTGCAGAACCAGTAAGCGGAGGAGGCGAGATGGGACGTGTGATATCCAAGGATTGCACCGTGATCAGCTACGAACGGAGCGGCAGCGGTCCGGTCGTCGTCCTCGTGGGTGGTGGCCTCGACGACGGGTCGGAGAACGTCCCCTTGGCGGCGGCGCTATCTCCACGCTTCACGGTGTACAACTATGCTCGTCGGGGTCGCGGGGAGAGCACCGACACCTCCCCCTACGACGTGGCGCGCGAGATCGAGGACATCGACGCGCTCATCGAAGAAGCAGGCGGAACGGCGCATCTCTACGGCGTCTCCACGGGGGGCGCGCTTGCGCTGGAGGCCGCGGCAGCTGGCAGCCCCATCGGCAACATCGGCGTCTACGAAGTGCCCTATAACGCGACCGATGACGATTGGCCGCAGCTGTGGCGGAACTACGTCGAGGAAGTGAATACTGCGCTTTCCGATGGTCGTCGCGGTGATGCAGTTGAGCTCTTCATGCGGGCCACCGGCTCTTCCGAGAACGACGTCGCCGGGATGCGTAGCGCGCCGTTCTGGCCGGCGTTGGAAGCACAGGCACACACGCTTGCCTACGACGCGGCGACCCTGGGAGACGGGCAACCACCCCGGGAGCGCCTCGCGACCATCGCGCAGCCAACCCTGGTCATCACCGGAGACGATCGTCCTGCCGGAGCCGCGAAGTGGATCATGGCCCTGGACGGCTCTGCGGACGCCATTGCGGACTGCCTTCCGCACGCTGAACGTGTGACGCTCGAAGGCCAAGGGCACGTGGCCGACCCGACAGCAATCGTTCCGGTCCTGGAGCGATTCTTCACGTAGGAGGGTCCCCTTGCGGCGAGGGCCGGTATCTGCTGAGCCAACGGTTCCAGCACCGGTTTGCTGCCGAGGTCTGGCTCGGCCTGGGCACACCCTCTCCGAGCCGCTCACTCGCCGCCGATGACCACCTGATTGCCGTCAGGATCGGAGAGGATCAACACCCTGGCGCCGCCACCCGCCTGCGGGCCGCCATGGTCCAGACCATCTGCGGCGAGCCTGGCCGCAAGCGCGTCTAGATCGGACTCCTCGATCACCATGGCGCTCTTGCCTGCTCGGGCCGGATCGAGCCAAACCTGAACGCCGAAGGTGCCAGCCAAGTGCCACTCCAGCAGCCCGTCCATCGGGCGAGCCTGCGGTTTGCCGCCGAGCACGGTCGTGTACCACTGCTCAGCGACCTCAAGGTCAGTGACGACTGCCTGGGCCAGGAGACGTTGGAAAGCCATGCCGGGTCAGACCCGGCGTAGCCCCACAACTCATCGGCCTCGACAGGAGCATCACATGTCCGACCGGTTGCCGCCGACTCTCGCATAGTCCTTCCAGCCGGAGCCTGGGCCGCGCTGGGACGTTCCTACGAGTTGCATCGCTTCGCAGGACGGTCCGCTTGTGGCACCGCCCCCTTTGCCCCGATGACCGGCAGTCGACCAGGAGGACCGCAGCTCCTCGGTCGAATCCCTCATGACCCTGGCCACTCTGTTGGTGGCCACTGTGCGTCAGGCCGGCGCTCTCCCCATCCGGCTGCCGGCCTCAAGGCGACGGCAGGCCAGCCGCTGCCCGCTCGTAGTGCACGAATCCCGTGGATGTGGCCAGCCGCTCGTACAGTCGCCGTGCCGCCGTGTTGTCCTCCTGCGTGAGCCAGTACACCTTGTCGCAGCCGTTTGCGTGCGCCCACTCGCACACCCACCCGATCAAACCGGATCCCACCCCGGATTGACGGATCGACGGGTCAACGAAAAGGTCCTCGAGATAGCAGTACGTGGCGACCGACCAGGTTGTCGCATGAGTGAGCCAGTGCACGAGACCGACGGCCTTGCCCGACTCGTCCCGGGCGATAGCTCCGTGCAACTCGGTGTTTGCGACCAGTCGATCGAAGACGTCGCCGGTGACCAGAGCGTCTAGTTCGGTTGCATAGAACGTGAGATACGCCTGCCACAGTGGCTCCCACTCGTCACGGTCGGCGGCAGACAACGTCGATATGCGAGCCATGTATCGACGCTAGCAACGGCCACTCTCGATTCGCTGACTTGCATACCGATTCGGCCGCAGGTCGGCGTCCCGCCACAGGGACGGCTTACGGAACGTGCTTCTGCGGATTTGCTCGACCCAGACATGTTGAACATCGATATTCCGTTGACGGGAGTTCCCTTGGCGCCAATAGCGTGCAGACTGTGAACAATCCCGGTTGGTCGATCCGACTCGCCACCGTCGAAGACACCGCGACCCTTGCTGACATCGTCATCGAGGCCATCAAGGCGCAGGGGCGATGGACGCCGATGAGCCCGACCGAAGTAGACGACTGGCGGAAGGGGTACGCAGATTGGTGCGCCGAGCAGGTCGACGCGGCCGACCCCGGCAACACCCTCAGTGTCATCGAAGAGCGCGAACAGCCCGTTGGACGGCTCCGCATCGTTCGCGACATCTTCGCGGACGGGGCCACCCAGGCACAGGTTTGTCGGATCGAACTCGCCGGATTACAGCTGCGTCCAAGCAGCCAGGGTCACGGCATCGGGACCGCAATCATTCGCGAGCTCCAGGGCGAGGCGGCTCGCGATCAGGTACCGCTGGAACTCGGAGTGGAGAAGGACAATCCCCACGCGCGCCGACTCTACGAGCGACTTGGCTTTGCGCACGTCGGGGAGAACAAAAGCGAGTACCTGATGCGGTGGGTCGAGTCGAGCTGATCATCCCAGCCCTGCCTGTCACGACGAGGAGCCTCGGCGTCCGACAGTGCGCCGCCGAGCCGTCGGCCTGCGGCGATGTCCAGCTCGAGTGTGTGGGTGCCAGGCTGCCTCCATGAGGTACGACCCGGGTGAGGACTGGGCAGGCAAATACCCGAACCTGTTCCGACCCCACCCGCACAGCTGGGGAGGAGTCACGCGGGACTACACCGTTCAACTGACGCTCACGCCCCAGGCCGACGACCTCGTCGTCAACACGCGTTTGATCGCCGTCGAGGACAAATCGGTGGCGGTCTGTACGACGCGCGAGGGCTGGCGCACGCTCCCCGGGGGAAGCCGAGAATACGGTGAACCCGTCAATGCCAGCGCGGCTCGCGAACTCATGGAAGAGGCCGGCTGTGTACCCACCGGTCTTGTGCACTGGTTCGCCAGCTTCATCGTCACCAACCACGCCAAGCCGTGGAAGGACTGGCACCCGTACCCCGTCTCCGCCTGGCTCATCGGCGTCGTCCCGGTGCGGCGAGTCGGTCCACCGACAAATCCGCCCGATGCTGAGACCGTTTCAAAAGTCGAACTGCTCGAACCGCCGAACGCCATCGCCTATCTGTCCCAATTCGACAACTGCGGCCAGGCTGAGCTCGTCGCGCTGGCCGTGGATCTCGGGCTGCTCCCGAGTTGAGTGGAGATGCAGTCGCAGTCAACGGTCGTCCCACGGTGAGCGCTTGTTCGGCGACTTCTCAGTCGAAGCCCTGGACGAGGGCCAGCACCTACGCTCGCGGTTGTGGATCGTGCGGGTGGCTCTGGTCTGCTAGGAATGCCTGCTCGTAGATGTCGTACACCACCGCGGACTTGGCGTCGTTGTAACGTGTTGCCTCTTGTTCGGCGGCTAGCAGCTTGGCGGCTGCGTAGCGGTCCCGGTCGGCGTCGTGGCCGAGCAGCCAGCGAATGAAGACCTGGTGCCGTTGCGGTTCGATCGCGCCCGGGCTCCAGACGTGCAAGTTGGTGTTCGGTGCGCCGAGGGTGAGCTGCCGGTGTACGTCGTCGCCGATGTCATCGCGAAAGATCAGTCGGAAGCCGACCGCTTGCAGCGGGGGTAGGTAGGCCCGCTCGTGCTCGGCAGCCGGCACGGTCAGATCGATGTCGAGCACCGGCTTCGCGATGAGTCCGGGCAGCGCGGTCGAGCCAACGTGGTGAATCTCCAGCACCTGGTTCCCGATGGCATCCTGGACCAGGCGCTGCACGACACCGTAGGCCTCGGCCCATCGGGCATGATCCAACTGGGGCGGTCCCGGCTGAACCTGCCGATGAGCGACTCGTCGAGATTGACGATGAGCATTCGTCGATGGCGCGTACGGCCGCCACAACGGATGAGTTGCGCGTGCCGGAAGGGAGACGGCGAAGAATCGGGTGCACATCGACATTCGCGTTGCCGACGAGGGGGTAGTTGACCTACCGAGCGGGATCGGCTGATCCGCGCCAAGGTGCCCGCGCTCGTGGCCCTTGGCGCCAGCGCGGTCAGCGAGGCGCACTACGACGATCTCCTCGACGGCATTGCAATGCTCGATCCTGAGGGCAACGAGTTCTGTGTCGCCTGAGCACAAGCAACCTGAGGCGCGACTATCAGCAGTCTCGCTCAACGGTCCCCGGGTACGTGCGGTGATCGCAACACCCGACTGAATGGTGTTGACCATGCGCTCAGTTGAACCTCACAACACACCTCCAGCTAGGGAGGTTGCGAGAACCCGGGGATCCGCTTCCGACACGAGCGCTGAAGTGCAGGACGACGTCGCGTGCTGGTGCACCACAAGAACAGGTTCGGGCCGTGCCTAGCCGAATTGGCCGTTGGTAGCAGCGATACTGAATTGGTGACAGATATCACCGTGGCGGGGCCCGGTCGCTCCGGACCCGAGATTCGGGCAGCGCTGGCCGAGTACGCGCCGGCCGAGCTGGCGACCTTCGAGCGCGAGTTTCAGCAGGCCCTTACCGACGCCGCGGCCAGCTACGACACCGGCCCTGTGGATCAGGTGCTAACACGCTGGTGGCAGGTCGCCGTCAGCCGCAGTGTCCAGCTCTCGGCGGCCGAAGAGGACCAGCTCGACCGGGTCAGGGCCGGTGACTTCACCGGCTTGCTGGAACCGGCCGGCGACGGCACCTTCCGCCGCGTTGGCTGACTACCTGATCCTGTGGGTCGACTACGCCCTCGAGCAGTACCTCGCCCTCGACCCGGACGTCAGCGGCAGCCTGGACGAGCGGCTCCGCCAGCTAGCTCACGACCCCACGCGTAACGCGCACTACGATACGGTCACCGACCGCTGGTCCATCGACTTCGACAACGGACACGGTCTGGTGGTTGGTCTACATCGCCAGCGACCGACACCGGCGCGTGGTAATCCTTCGGCTCCTGCGCGCCGACTGATCCGGGTCGATGGCGTCGCCGGGTGGACGGTTCGCCTCGGGGTTGCAGATGCGGCGGATGTCATCTCGGCCATCCGCCGCACGACGAGCCGGGTAGAGTCGCTGCTCGCTTATTGACGGTCTGCCGCGCCGTAGGCAAACGGTCGCTCCGGAACCGCAGGCAGCGGTTGTATGCGGCGATGGTTCGGTCCACCGTCGACCTGGCGACGCTGAACAGCTCGACCAACTCGGCGCTGGTGTCGGTGCCGAGCTCGTTGAGCTCTAGGAGGTGCTTGATCTGGTTCTTGGTCAGCTGGACCCAGCGATGCCCTCCCCCGACATGACGCGCCAACTCGCTCAGGGTCCACTCCGGACACGTCGCTACCTGCAGACCAGGATCGGCGTCCGCGAAGATTCCAGACAGCCGCAGGGTGGCGTCCCACAATTCCACCTGTCGTTCCGGCTGAGCCGCTCCTCCTCGGATCGAACGCGACATCCGCGAGCTGCGGGATCAGCGGACCGCCGCCGATTGATGACCACCACTCGGGAGCGTGGTCTGCGGGATCGAGCTCCTTGGCGGCGTCTGCCGCTGGCCCGATCCGGCCGCTGACGTAATAGCGTTCGGGTATGTCGCACGCCGCGAAGGCTCGGCCCGCGCACTGGCTGGCCGGGTTGACCATCGCCCTCGCCGTGTTGTCCCTCGCCGCGGTCGGGCTGCTCGCGGTGCGTATGGACCGGGTCGGCGAGCCCGCCTTCATCTTCCTGACGTGGAACCTCTTCCTGGCGTGGATTCCCTTCGTCCTCTCGCTGTGTGCAGCGGCCGTTCACGGTCGCGGTGGTCCGCGTCCACTCCTGTGGGTGCTCAGTGCGGGCTGGCTGCTCTTCTTGCCCAACGCGCCGTACATACTCACCGACTTCATCCATCTCGGCAGGGTCGGCGGCGCGCCACTGTGGTTCGATGCCGCGCTCATCGGCACCTTCGCCGCCGCCGGCCTCGCCCTCGGGTTGGCCTCGCTGCTTGTCGTGCATCATGTCGTCGAGGTGCGGGCCGGGCGCGTCGTCGGCTGGGCCGTCGCGGTGGGCTCGCTTGTTCTCAGCGCGATCGGGATCTACCTCGGGCGCTTCCCTCGCTTCAATTCCTGGGACGTGGTCACCGACCCCCTCGGACTCGTCGCGGTGGTGCTGCAGCGGCTCGCCGACCCGCTCGGGAATCCCTTCCTGCTGCGCTTCGGCGTGGTGATGTCGACCCTGCTGCTGGGCGCCTACCTCGTCGCCTGGGTCCTCGGGCGCGGCATCCTCGGGCCGGTCCGTGGCAACGCTCGCATCGCTCGCCGCTGAGGTCGTCCCGGTGGCGCAAGAGCAGGGCGGCTCGGCCGTGGAGCGCGGATGGACATGGGATCCCACGTTGTACGCGGGCAGTGCCGCGCACTACGCCGCCGGCCGAATCCCGTACCCGCCGCAACTCGCCAGTGCCCTGGTCGATGCTCTCGAACTGAACGGGACGGGACGACTGCTCGACGTCGGCTGCGGGCCGGGGTCGCTGACCCTCCTGCTTGCCCCGCACGTCGCCCAGGCCATCGGCATCGACGCTGACCCGGACATGCTCGTCGAGGCAGAACGCCTGGCCCGCCAGCAACAGCTGACCAACACCATCTGGCGGCACCTGCTCGCCGAGGACCTGCCCGCCGACCTGCCCACGATGGACGTGGTGACGTTCGCCCAGTCCTTCCACTGGATGGACCGCCGACGGGTCGCCGTCGCCGCCCGAGGCCTGCTGGCCCCCGGCGGCGCGCTGGTCCACGTACACGCCACGACCCACCAGGGCATCGAGGACGGCGCCAGCGAGGAGACCCCCACTGCCCGCAGTGGGCTGGCGCGTCCACGGCCACCGTGGTCGGCCATCGCCGACCAGGTACGCCGATACCTCGGGCCTCAGCCACGCGCGGGGCAGAGCGTGCTGCCGGCGGGCATCGGCGGTGGCGACGAGGCGGCCATCTACGGCGCGGCCGGGTTCACCGATCCCCAACGGTTCCACGTCCCGGGTCCCAGAGTCGAGCGCACCGTTGAGCAGGTCGTGGCTGCGGTGCACTCCCTGTCCAGCGCAGCACCACATCTCTTCGGCCATCGCCTTGACGCGTTCGACACTGACCTACGGGACCTGTTGGCCGCGAGCAGCAGTACCGGGCAGTTCAGCGAACAGATGCCCGAGATCGGCGTCGACATCTGGCGCTGACCTGGTGGATCTCTTCGGGTGTCGCCCAGGTGACTTCGCCGGCCCGCCGGTGGAACCAGACTTGGCCGTATGCTCCGGCCGCGATTCGACTCCGTCACTCCCCGCTTGGGTCGCCCCAAGACGTGGTGCCCATCGCTGGCGCTGGTCTTGCTTGCGGTCTTGCTGGCGGTGACCGCCTGCTCCATGCCGGCGGCCGCACCGCCCGAAAGTCCGACGTCGCCGTCCACCCCTGCCGTTGACGGGCCCGTGCCGATCGGTCCGTACGCCTACGCCGACAGCCCATGCCCGGATCCGGTGTGGAAGGGTCTGCCGGAGCTCAAGCTCGGACCGGAGTACACCTGCGGCCGGTTGACTGTCCCCGAGAACCGTGTGAAGCCGGACGGAAAGCAGATTTCCATCCCGGTGACGCGGCTGAAGTCGAGCAGCCCCAACCCGAAGCCGGAGCCATTGCTGATGCTGACCGGCGGGCCGGGCGGTTCTGGTTTCCTCTCGGCCGTCACCGAATACGCGGACGCAAGACTCAACCGGGACCGCGACGTGATCTTCATCGATCAGCGCGGCACCCTGAATGCCGATCCATTCCTGGACTGCCGGGAGATCGACACCTTCACGACCGAAGCGGTCGGCCTGTTGACTGCGGGCGCGGAAACCGAGGAAAAGGACCTGGCCTCCGTCGAGGCCTGCCGGAACCGCTGGACCGGTGCAGGGGTCGATCTGGCGATGTTCGACACCGCCGAGAACGCCGCCGACCTGGCCGCCCTCCGGCTGGCCCTCAAGATCGACGCCTGGCACGTCTACGGCGTCTCGTACGGGACCGACCTGACCCAGCAGTATCTGCGGAACTATCCCGAGGGGATCCGCAGCGCGGTGTTGGACTCGATCGTCCCGCCCAACCTGGGCCTGGTGAGGAGCTTCTGGGGCAGCGCCGCGGATGGATATCAGTCGTTGGCCGCCGCCTGCCAATCCCAACCGCCGTGCGCGAAGATGATCCCCGATCTGGAGGACACGCTGAGCCAGGTCGTAAACGATCTGAACGCCAAGCCGCAGACCGTCCAGGCAACGCTGGCCGATGGGAAGAGCGTTCCGGCGGTGGTGGACGGCTACAAGTTCGCCAACTTGGTCACCGCCCGCTCGTTGTCGAAGGGTGGGCTCGACGACGTACCGGCGATCATCGCCGCCGCGGCCAAGGGCGATGTGCAGCCGGCCGCCAACGCGATCGCCGCGTCGGGCCAACCGCAGCCGAGCCTCATCGTCGGATTCGGGCTGGCGCTGGGGGTGTTCTGCCGGGAAAGCGTCGCCTACACCACCCCTGAAGAGGTGCTGGCCGCGGCCAAGGAGGCCAACCCGACGTTCCCCGAGGGCGTGCTGCAGTTCACCCCACAGTCCCCGCGACTCATCGCCGACTGTGGGCCTTGGAACGTGGGCAAGGCCCCGGACCTGAGTCAGCTGCCGGCTCAGAGCGACATACCGATTCTCATTCTCGCCGGTGAACTGGACGGCGTGACCGCACCGGCCAACGCGGAGCTCGCGACTCCGACCCTGCCGAACGCCGGTGTACTGAGCTTCCCCGACTCCGGGCATGGCGTGCTGGACCAGTCAACCTGCGGACCCGACACGCTGACCGGTTTCCTCAACGACCCGACGAAGGACTACCGCCCGTCGTGTCTGACCGGACTCAAGGCCCCGACCTTCGCTACGACCACCGGCTGAGTTCCAGGCGATTAGCACCACTGCGTTGGGTTAACTGGGGATCATGAGCATCGAGGACTACACCGAGCCGACCGTCGCCCTGGAGAACGGACAGATGCCGCTCCTCGGCTTCGGCACCTGGCAGATCAGCGACGCCGACGCAGCCTCGGCCACGACCGCCGCCCTGGAAGCCGGCTACCGCCACCTCGACACGGCCACCGCCTACCGCAACGAGGGCGGCATCGGCACGGCATTGGCCGAGTCGGCTCTGCCGCGGGAGTCGATCTTCATCACCACCAAGTTGCCCCCGGACCATGCCGGCCGCGAGCGGCGCACGCTCGAAGACAGTTTGACCAAGCTCGGCACGGACTTCGTGGACCTGTGGCTGGTGCACTGGCCGCCCGACCGCCAGGCGTCTCCCCAGGTCTGGGAGGCTCTGATCGAAGCGCAGCGGGACGGCCTCGCCCGATCGATCGGGGTGAGCAACTACTCCCTGGACCAGATCGACGAGCTGATCGACGCCACGAGCGTCGCTCCCGCGGTCAACCAGATCCGCTGGGGCCCGACGCTATTCGACGCCTCGATCGCCGACGGTCTCGACGGACGCGGCGTCGTCTTGGAGGGGTACAGCCCTTTCAAGGCCAGCAACCTCGACGACCCGACGCTGCTGTCGATCGCCGCCGCCCACTCGGCTACGGCCGCCCAGGTGATCGTCGCCTGGCACGTCGCGCACCGATTCGTCGTCATTCCGAAGTCGGTTCGACCCGAACGCATCGCGGCGAATGCGGCCGGGGCGCGGATCGTGCTGGACGCCGACGAGGTCGCTGCCATCGACGGGCTGTCGGAGGAGAGCTGAGCCCCGACGTCGGGGCGGGTCGGTACGGTTCGGGGCGTGGGTGAGATACCGGGCTGGTTGCTGGCGTTGGCGGTTCCGATCGGCGCCTTGATCGGCGTGGGGATCACCGTGGCGGTGACGAGGAAGAACGCCAATGACGCGCTGCGAACCGCGGAGCACGAGGAGCGGATGCGCTCCTTGCGGTGGGCGGCCGAACTCGCGGTCTCCGAAGTCGACGCGCAGGCCAGGCTGGGCATCATGGAACTCGAGAAGTTGGGGACCGACCCGGCCATCGGCCCTCGCGAGCAGGAGCTGATCGATGGCGCACTGGAGGCTGCGCAGTACGAGGACCTCCTGGCCCTCGCCAACGCCGCCCCGGATGCAGAAGTTGTCTTCGTGGAGGAGAATGAAGCCAGCGATGGGCCCGGTGACCAACCGGTGACGCCGGTGAGAAGGGAGGACGCATGACGAAGCCCGTGGTGGTCCGCAGCTCCTCGGTCGAAGCTGCGAAGTTGCTGATGCGCCGGAACGCCGAGCGGGGCAGGACGACCGACCGGGAGACCAGTCGGCTGGCGAAGGCGAAGTTCGTCCCCGCGCCCCTGACCAAGACGCAGACCAACGGCGCCCAGTCCTAGGGCGAGCGAGTCAGGCCGCGGACGGCCAGTGTCTTGATCCCTCGAGCCAGGGCCTGATGCCCACGTTCGGGACCTACCCGATGCCACCGGTGGGCCAGCTCGGGGAACCGATGCGCCTCGGCGATGATCATCCGCCGGAACCGCAGCAGCTCCGGCTGCGTGACCTCGACGATGTGCTGGCGGGCGAACCGGCGTAGATCCTCCTCGAGATCCTCACTGGAGTTTCCGACGAGATGCTGGCGGCCGCCTTGATCGACTTCCTGGACGTGAAGCCAGCCGTGGAGCCGGCCTCGCCGCAGCCGGGATGACGCTGTCCGACCGGCCTGACATGATCGCAGGGTGCCCACAGAATCCCGGATGGTCTCCCTGGGTTTCGGCAAATTCGCCCGAGCCGACCGCATCTTCGCCCTCGAGCCGTTGGTCGGTGAGGAACGCGGCGACGGCCGGCGGACGAGGGTGTGGGTGGAGGGCATCGCCAACCCGATCATCGCCTCGCGGACGGAAGGCACGATCCTGCGGGACATGGGTCAGGATGCGGCCGCCGACGCACCCCTGGTCGACGAGGCGCTGGATCTCGCGTCGCGGCTGGCGGCCGCCGCCGACGCCGGTCGGGTTGATCTCAGCGACCTCGGCCGCCGGGCTCGACGGTTGTTGGCCGCCACGACGGCCCGCGACTGAAGTCACCGCGCCGCGGTGGCCACCCGACATCTCCAGGTAAGTCGCGATCCAGACCAGCGGGGCGTTCCACCGGATGCAGACGTCGTTGGTCGTCTCCGAAGTCGGTTCGTCCAGATAGCAGAGCTGCGGCGGCAGACCGGCCAGGCGCGAGTCGGTCGGGAAGCCCGGATGGGATCGCGAATTCGCGCCGCCGGCGACTGACCCGGTCGGCGCGGCCGGGAAGGCGGGATCGAGGTCGCGGGCAAAATGGCGGGTCCGTTGATGGGCGGTGTAGTCGGTGCCGTAGCCGGTCACATAACTCTGCCCCAACCCGTTCCGCCCGAACAGATAGTCCAGCCCGCTCAGCACACCGTTCCGGAAGCGGTCGTCGTCAGTGAGCTCGGCCGCGGTCCCGAGCACGACCAGATTGTTCAGGATCCGCCCGTTCGACCCCCAGGCCCAGCCGGGCGACGGCGCGTACGGCTGGCCCCACGGCTGTCGTTGCTCCAGCTCGAGCAACCGCTCGGCGCCGGCGAGCACGGCGTCGCCGACGTGCTCGCGCTCCGCTCGGCCGGCCGTCAGGGCGAGATCCAGGCGAGCGGGACCAGCGACCTGGTCGAAGTCGAAACCATCGGGGCTGAAGGCGTCCGCGTGGTGCAAGGACGAGCCCTCCAGCTCGCGGCGGAACCGCTCGTCGCCGGTCGCCAACCAGAGTTCGACGGCCGCCCAGTAGTAGTCGTCGTCGAGTTCCTCGTCCCCGTAGGGCCCGCCGCCGTACACCCCGTGATCATCGGGAGCGATCAGCCTCGGCTGACGATGGGCGGCACCGTGCGCGATCCGGGCTGCCTGGAGGAGACGGTCGGCGTACGCCGCATCGACCGCTCGGAGGAGACGGGCGCCCTGGGCGGCGACCGCCGCCAGGTGCAGCGTCGCCCCCGTCGACGGGCGATGCAGCACCCGCCTGGTCGGGTCCTCGTGCGGCCAGCCGGGTAGCGGCGACCACTCGGTGCCGTGCACCCGGTGGAACGCCATCCCTTCGAGAGGCTGGCCGGGTGGCACCTGCATCCGCAGCATCCAGTCCAGCTGCCAGCGAATCTCCTCGATCAGGCCGGACTCGGGAATCGGCCGCGGCGCGTGCGGATGCCGGCGGAGCAGGTCGAGCACGTTCAGCAGCTGCCAGACGGCGATGCTCCCGCTGGTGAGGTACTTGCCGAAGTCGCCGGCGTCGTACCAGCCGCCGGACACGTCGAACCGCCCGTGGGCCCGCCAGCCCGGATAGAGCAGCGAGGCGGCCGGCTCGTCCCAGGCCGGCACCGACGTGTCGCCCCGATTCGGCTCGCGGCCGACGTGGCCGGCGGGGCGGCCGTAGCCGGGCGCCCGGAGGCCGTCGATGGCCGTTCCGGAACGCTGCAGGTAGAAGAACCGCAACGCGTCCCGGGCGAGGCCGTCGTACAGCTGGGCGGACAGCCGGAACGGGTGACTCTGTTGCTCACCGGCCCGCACGCGGAAACCCGTTCCGTCGGTCCCAACCGCCGTGAAGTCGAGCACGTGCACCCCCAGGCCCGACGTCGGTTCCGGTCGCTCCGGCCACACCTGCGAAACCCCGGCGAAGACGACGCTCCCGTCCGGACCCACGACGGTGAACGACGTCGGTTCGGCTGCCTCCGTCACCAGGGTGGCGCGCTTGGGTCCCCCGGGGTGATAGCCGACCTGATTCACCCGCACGGCCGGTCGTTCGGCCAGCACGCGGTCGATGGACCAGACCGGCCACGACGACGTCATCATCTGCTCCCCCCTCACGGGTTCCCGATGTCCTTCTCTCTCATCCTTCGCCTCCTGCTCGGCGCGGTGACACCGACGTCCACGCCCGAATGCGTAGCGTTGGCCGCAGGATCGACCTGGGAGTGGAAGATGACATCGTTTCTGAACGTCGTACGCGATCTCGCGTTGCTACTGGCCCGCGTGGGCCTCGGTGTGGCCATGGTGATCGATGGGTGGAACCGCTGGCAGGCGCCCGGCCAGGGGGTGCAGCAGCAGATCGAGTTTCTGGGCCAGTTCGGGACCCCGTACGCGAACATCGCCGCCTGGGCGAACATCGCGCTGGAGCTGATCGGCGGGATCTTCCTGATCGCCGGTTTCCTGACCCCGCTGGTCGCCGCGGCCGTCATCGTGCAGCAGGTCCTGATGATCGCCTACACCAACTGGTTCCGAGGCTGGGACCTGTTGACGGCGGAGGGCGTCTACAACGGCGGCTACGAGTACAACGTGCTCATCGCCTTGTTCGCCCTGCTGCTGATGGTGTTCGGGGCCGGCCGCATCTCCATCGACCGGATCTTCCACCGACCGAAGTCAACGACGGGCGACGAGGAGGGCTACGCCGGCTCCGGCGGGTCGAGCGACGACACGCGTGTGAACATGACCCGGGTCAGCGCCTAGCCCCGAAGCTCACAGGAACTTCACAGACTCAGCACAGCGCGCCACAGTCACGGCTTGGCAGTCTGGTGACATGGCCCGCACTCCCCTCGCCTCCGCTCCGCTCACCCGCCCCGACGGCTCGCCGATCCGTGTCCTTGCGGTCGACGACGAAGCCAGCCTGACCGAATTGCTGTCCATGGCCATGCGCTACGAGGGTTGGCAGGTGACAACGGCCGGCTCCGGCAGCGACGCGGTCCGAGCGGCCCGGGAGACCCGGCCCGACGCGATCGTGCTGGACATGATGCTGCCCGACTTCGACGGGCTCGAGGTGATGCGACGGATCCGCTCCGAGGATCCCGACGTCCCGGTGATCTTCCTGACCGCGAAGGACGCCGTGGCCGACCGGATCGGTGGGTTGACGGCGGGCGGCGACGACTACGTCACCAAGCCGTTCAGTCTGGAAGAGGTGATCGCGCGGCTGCGTGCCCTGCTGCGCCGCAGCGGAGCCGCGTCGGCCAAGAACGATTCGCTGCTGGTGGTGGGCGACCTCACCCTCGACGAGGATAGCCATGAGGTGAGTCGCGCCGGTACGGAGATCCAGCTCACCGCCACCGAGTTCGAGCTGTTGCGCTACCTGATGCGGAATCCCCGGCGGGTGCTCAGCAAGGCGCAGATCCTCGACCGGGTCTGGAACTACGACTTCGGCGGTCAGGCCAATGTGGTGGAGCTGTACATCTCCTACCTGCGCAAGAAGATCGACGCCGACCGGCCGCCGATGATCCACACCATGCGGGGCGCCGGGTATGTGCTACGCCCACCGAGCTAGTGCCGCGAGTCCGAAGTCCTTTGCCATGCGCGGCGTTCGAGTGCGTGCATCGCAAGGCCGACGAGGAAGGGCTACGGGGCGTCCCGCGACGCTGGAGTTCGCAGCGAGGTGCGTGCTCGGGGGTCGGGCATGGTGAAGAGATTCCGGACTCGGGGCACTGAATGACCGACACTCTCAGCTTCGGGAGCCCACCGGCCGGCGGGGTCGCCGCCTACCGTCCGTTGGGCCGTGGCACGTTGGGCCGTCAGTTGGTCGTCCGGGTGGCCGTTCTGGTCGCTGTCGTCGCGCTGCTGCTGAGCGCGGCGACCACCGTCGCCGTCCAGCAGATATTGATGGCGGGCGTACGCGACGACTTGTATGCCGCGTCCGAGGAGGTCAAGCGAGACCTTCGCTACGGGAATCGCCGCGACAACCTCTTCGGGCCGGGGCAGTCCGTCGGCACCTTCGCCATCGGCTTCTTCGCATCCGGAGCGAGCGCTCCCAACGGCAAGGTCGACGGCCGAGGTCGCGGCCAGATCAGTGAGCTGCCGGTTGCGGCGGCCGAGGCGTTGCGTGCGACTCCACCCAATAGCCAGCAGCAATCCGTGACGCTGCCAGAACTAGGCCGCTATCGCGTCGTCGCCGGCACGCTGACGATCACCGAGACCGGTGAGCAGGGCATCCTCGTGATCGGCGTCCCCCTCGCGCAAGTCGACCGGACGCTCCTGCTCCTGATGGCGGCCGAGGCCGGTTTGATCGTGCTCGCCATCGGCCTGGCGATCATCGCCTCACGCACGGTCGTGCAACGCAGTCTGCGGCCGCTGAACCGAGTCGCAGCCACCGCTCAGCAGGTGTCCCAACTGCCCCTCGATCGTGGCGAGGTGGCGCTGGCCGTACGCGTCCCGCCTGAGGACACCAATCCGGCGTCGGAGGTCGGGCAGGTGGGCCTGGCGATCAATCACATGCTGAACAACGTGGAATCCGCGCTGGCGGCCCGGCAGGCCAGCGAGACCAAGGTGCGGCAGTTCGTAGCCGACGCGTCGCACGAGCTCCGCAATCCGCTGGCGGCGATCCGCGGCTACGCCGAACTCACCCGGCGCAGCGGGGAGGCAATTCCACCGGACACGACGTACGCGATCGGACGGGTGGAGTCCGAAGCGGCCCGCATGTCCACCCTGGTGGAGGATCTGCTGTTGCTGGCCCGTCTCGACGCCGGGCCCGCCCTGGACATCCAGCCGACCGATCTCACCGAGTTGGTGATCAACGCCGTGAGCGACGCAGGTGTCGCCGGACCCGATCACGCCTGGTCGTTGGCGCTGCCCGACGAGCCCGTGGTGGTCTGGGGAGACGCCCACCGCCTGCACCAGGTCATCGTCAACCTGTTGGCCAACGCCCGCACCCATACCCCGCCGGGGACCCAGGTCGAGGCTGCGCTGTCAACCTCCGGCGGACAGGCGGTGATGACGGTGACCGACAACGGGCCCGGTGTACCACCGGATCTGCAGGCGCAGGTGTTCGAACGCTTCACCCGCGCCGACACCAGTCGGGTCCGGGCCACCAACGCGGCCCAGGGCGGCAGCACCGGGCTCGGACTCGCCATCGTGGCTGCCGTGGTCGAGGCGCACCACGGTCAGGTGGCCGTCGACAGTCATCCAGGCCACACCCGCTTCACGGTCACGCTGCCCACCACGTCGATCGCCGAGCGCCCCGACCTGGCTGGTCAGGTCACCGACTGAGTTCCTCGACCGACACCCGGTCAGGATCGTGTTCAGGATGGTCGGCCCGGGCTCCTTCGGGCAAGTCCGCGGCCGGCGTGTCCGAGGCCTGACTGGCGAACTGCGTGCGGTGCAGTTCGGCGTACCGGCCGTTCGCCGCCAACAGGTCCTTGTGTCGCCCGCGCTCGACCACCCGGCCGTCCTCAACGACCAGGATCAGGTCGGCTGCCTGGATGGTCGAGAGCCGGTGCGCGATGACGACCGCCGTCCGGCCCGCCAACGCCTCGCCGAGGGCAGCCTGCACGGCGCGTTCCGAGGTCGAGTCCAGATGTGCGGTGGCCTCGTCCAAGATCACCACCCGCGGCTGCGCGAGCAGCAGCCGGGCGATCGTGAGTCTTTGGCGCTCGCCGCCGGACAGCCGGTAGCCCCGCTCCCCCACGACGGTGTCCAGGCCGTCGGGCAGCGAGGCGATCAAGGTGTCCAGCCGGGAGCGGCGGAGGGCCTCCCACAGCTGCTTCTCACTGGCCTCGGGACGAGCCAACAGCAGGTTCTCCCGGACGCTCTCGTGGAACAGGTGTCCGTCCTGGGTGACCATGCCCAGGGTCTCGCGTACCGCGGCGAAGCTGAGGTCCCGCACGTCGACCCCGCCGAGCCGGACCGCCCCGTCGTCGACGTCGTACAGCCGGGACAGCAGCTGGGCCATGGTCGACTTGCCGGCCCCCGACGAACCGACCAGGGCGACCATCTGGCCCGGCTCGACCCGGAACGAGACGTCATGGATCACCTCGACCCCGCCGCGGGTGTCCAGGGTCGCCACCTCTTCCAGCGAGGCCAGCGACACCTTGTCCGCGGACGGATAGGCGAAGCTCACATGATCGAACTCGACCGACACCGGCCCGGGCGACACCGACGTGGCATCGCTCCGCTCGGTGATCAGTGGTCGGAGGTCGAGCACCTCGAAGACCCGGTCGAAGCTGACGAGGGCGCTCATCACCTCGACCCGGGCGCTGGCCAGGGCGGTCAACGGGGCGTACAGCCGGGTCAGCAGCAACGCCAGAGACACCACGGCCCCCGCTTCCAACGTGCCCTGCAGGGCGAACCAGCCGCCCAGGCCGTAGACCAGGGCCAGCGCCAACGCGGAGACCAGCGTGAGGGCGGTGACGAAGACCGTCTGCACCATGGCGCTGCGGACGCCGATGTCGCGGACCCGGGTGGCGCGGACCACGAACTCGTGCGATTCCCGCTCCGGTCGCGAGAACAGCTTGACCAGGGTCGCCCCGGGGGCCGAGAACCGCTCGGTCATCTGATTGCCCATCGTCGCGTTGTGGTTCGCCCCCTCCAGCTGCAGCTCGGCCAGCCGACGGCCCATCCGGCGCGCGGGGATGACGAAGACCGGCAGTAGCAACAGGGCCAGGACGGTGATCTGCCAGGAGATCAACAACATGGCCCCCAGCGCGAGGACCAGGGCCACGAAGTTGCTGACGACTCCGGACAGCGTCTCCGAGAATGCTCGCTGTGCACCGACCACGTCGTTGTTGAGCCGGCTGACCAGGGCGCCCGTCCGGGTCCGGGTGAAGAACGCGATCGGCATCTTGAGCACGTGATCGAAGACTGCTCGCCGCAGGTCGAGTATCAGCCCCTCACCGATGCGGGCCGACAGCCAGCGCAGCCATAGTCCGAGGCCGGCTTCGGCGATGGCGATGACCGCGATCAGGATCGCCAGTTGCAGCACGACGGCGAACGGCTGCGCGCCCACGATCGCGTTGACCACCTGCCCCGCCAACAGCGGTGTGGCCACCGCCAGCACCGCTCCGACCACGCTCAGCACCAGGAAGCCGATCAGCTGGGCCCGCTGCGGCCGGGCGAAGGCCAGGATGCGTTTGACGGTCTGCCACGAGAAGGGCCGCTTGTCCTGCTGGGCGATCATCGCGTGGTACATCGAGTTCCACGCCGCCATCTCCATGCTCATGCATCCAAGCTAGGACCTCACGCTGACATGAGGTCAAACTCCCCAATCTGTCCAGCCGTCAGGTGACGGGTCGGTCAATTCGGGCGGATCCAGGCGGACGTGTCCGACGGCAGCTGGTCTCCAGTCAGGGGCGAGCTGGAGATCAGCAGGTCGCCAGCAGGCAGGGCAACGAGTCGCGATCCGAAGTTGGCGACACAGTGCCAGTCGCCGCGACGGAAGTGCAGCACGTCGGCGTCGGCGGACTCGATCCAGCTGAACTCCTCGTCGGTCTGGAGGATGCGGCGCAGGGCGATGGCGCGGCGATAGAGGTTCATGGTCGAGTCAGGACCGCCGGCCTGCCGACTCACGGCGTAGCCCGCGAACCATGCGGGCTGCGGCGGCTGAGCCGTCCTCGCTCCGAAGCCGAACGACGGCCCGGTCGGCTCCCAGGGCAGCGGGACCCGGCAGCCGTCCCGGCCCTTCTCGGCCGCCGATCGGGTCGCCATCGGGTCCTGCAGCACCTCCGGCGGTAGGTCGGGCACCTCCTGTAGGCCGAGTTCGTCGCCCTGGTAGATGTAGATGGAACCGGGCAGCGCCAGCAGGATCATCGCCGCCGCTCGGGCCCGACGCTCACCCAGAGCCGCGTCGAGCAGCGGCTCCCGGCCGTCGGTGAGCAGCCAGTCCCTCGCCACCTGCTGGGCCGGGCGCGCATCGTTCAGCGGCAGGCCGTAGCGGGTGGCGACCCGGGGGCTGTCGTGGCAGCCGAGCAGCCAGGTCGTCGCCGACCCGCTCTCCCGCATGTCGGCCAGACCGGAGTCGATCACTCTCCGGAAGTCGGTCGGACGCCAGTCCGCGTCTTGCATCTCGAAGTTGAAGGCCTGGCCCAGACTCTCCGCCGAGGCGTACCGGGCCCGGCGGCTGGGATGGACACAGGCCTCGGCGACCGCGAAGCGCGGGGGGTCGTACTCCGCGAACAACCGGCGCCAGTCGGCGTAGACCTGATGAACCTCGTCACGATCCCACAGCGGATGCGAGCCGTCCGCGAAGACCATCATCTCCGAGATCTCCGCCCAGGGGCGGTACGGCTCGGACATGTCCTTCACCAGACCGTGCGCGACATCCACCCGGAACCCGTCGACCCCCCGATCAGCCCAGAACCGCAATGTCGTACGGAAATCCGTGCGGACCTCCGGGTTGTCCCAGTTGAGATCGGGCTGTTCCTTGGCGAAGAAGTGGAAGTACCACTGCCCACCTCGCCGGTGTGGCTGGTGGTCGCTTCGCTCCCGCGCTTCAACTTGACCATCGCCAGCCGGATGCCACGCCGGCCCGCCGAACCCGGACTGCCAGTCGTTGGGGGGCTGCTCGCCGTCCGGCCCGAGGCCGTCCCGGAACAGATACCTGTCTCGTTCGGGCGAGGCCGGCGCCGCCGCCAGCGCAGCGCGGAACCACGGATGGTCCTCGGAGGTGTGGTTGGGCACCACGTCGATGATCATCTTCACCCCCCGGCCGTGCAGCGCGGCGACGAGAGCGTCGAAGTCGGCCAAAGTGCCGAGTCGCGCATCCACGTCGCGGTGGTCGGCCACGTCGTAGCCTCCGTCGGCCAGCGGGGACGGGTAGAACGGGCTGAGCCAGACCGCGTCCACACCCAGGTCCGCGAGATAGCCGACGCGGGAGGTGATCCCCGGCAGATCACCGATGCCGTCACCGTCGGCGTCGGCGAAGCTGCGCGGGTAGATCTGGTAGACCACCGCCGATCGCCACCACTCAGCGCCGGTATCGTTGTTGATCACCGCCTGACCGTACCGAAACTCTCTTCGGATCGTTAAGTTGCCGCCGGAGGGGCAGAAATCTTGCTGGTGGTTCGCGTGCCCGAGGCGGCGCAGCCGGCGCGCGGTAGATCTGGTGCTGCCCCATCCAGTCTCGTGTTCTTGGTGTGCACCGGCCTGATCGCGGCGCACGTGATCGCCGACCGGTTCGTCTGGCCGGAGCCCCTCACCGGGTTCCCCCGCCGGACCTCGTGGAGCTCGTCGGACTCATCGCCCCCCGGCCGGTTCTCCTCATCCAGGCAGAGAACGCCATCGGCGGCGAGGAGATCAACCCGCTCTACCAGCAGGCCATGGGGCCGACCGCCGAAGTATGGGCCGTGCCCGGCAGTTCCCATACGGGCGGCCTGGACGCCCAGCCCGCCGAGTACGAGCGCCGAGTGATCGAGTTCTTCGACCGAGCCCTGCTGCCGAGATCGCGATGACGGTGGGGTTATCCCCCGGCCGAATCCGGTGGCTAGCCTGATGGTGCGCAGGTCGCGGACCGACGACGCTGAAGCGCATGACCTCTCAACCCAACGTCGGCGTACCTCAGCACGAGGCTCTGCCCGACTTCCTGCTCGATGAGCCGCAGCCAGGAGCCGTTCATGACGCTCACCGCAACGGTGTGGACGACACCGAGCGCCTGACCACCATGTTGCACAACGTCGGCCGGAATCTGGCCAGCCTGGTCGGCCTGTTCTTCGTCTCCCTCGTGGCGTTCATCGTCTGCACGACGCTGTTCAGCGTGGGCGTCGGCCTGGCGATCATCGTCGTCGGGCTCTTCGTCCTGGTGGCCTGCCTGCTGGTGGCCGGGACGTTCGCGCAGGTCACCAAGCTGCTGCTGGCGTACGCCGGCGTGGACCTGCCGGCGACGCGCTACGCCCGACTCCGACCCGGATTCGGCGCCCTCCGGCGGCTGCAGGATCCGCAATCCTGGCGGGACCTCCTGCACGTCTTGATCAGCTTCGTGATCACGACCTTCTCGTTCTCGGTCGCCGTCAGCTGGGTGTTCGGTGGGCTGGGCGGTCTGACGTATTGGTTCTGGAGTCGCTACCTGCCCGGCGACAACGAAGGCCTGGCCGAGCTGCTCGGGCTAGGTGGTTATTGGGCGGACGTAGCGCTGAACACCGTCTTGGGCACGGTTCTGCTCCTCACGACGCCCGCGGTGTTGCACGGCCTGGTCAGGTTGAACGCGGTGATCGCCCGGGCGCTGCTCGTCGACGAGCGCTCGGCGCTCCGCGCACGGGTCAGCGAGCTGACCGAGAGCCGCAGTGCCGCCGGCGTGGCCGAGGCCGACACCCTGCGTCGGCTGGAGCGGGATCTGCACGACGGCCCGCAGCAGCGCCTGGTCCGGCTGGGCATGGACATCTCCAGCGCGCAGCGGCGGTTGGACACCGAGCCGGAACGTGCGCGCGAACTGCTCGACGAGGCCTACCGGCAATCTCAGGATGCCCTGAGCGAGATCCGTCAGCTGTCCCGGGGAATCGCTCCGCCGATCCTCGCGGAGCAGGGCCTGTCGGCCGCGGCGACGGCGCTGGCCGCCCGGAACAGCGTGCCGACCACCGTCGACGTCGGGCCCGTGATCTTGAGCGACACCGCGCAGAACGCCGCCTACTTCGTCGTCGCCGAAGCCCTGGCCAACATGGAGAAACACAGTGCCGCCACCCGCTGCAGCGTGGAGATCCATCAGGTCGGCGGCGTGGTCGTGATCGCGGTGACGGATGACGGTGTCGGTGGCGCCGCGATGTCCCGGGGTCACGGTCTCTCGGGACTGGCCGACCGGCTGTCCGCGGTGGACGGCGCATTCACGGTGACGTCCCCGGTCGGTGGCCCGACGCAGATCACCGCCACCATCCCCGCGACGGTGCAGGAGTGATTGAATCGGGCGGTGCGGGTGGTCGTGGCCGACGATTCGGTGCTGCTCCGTGAGGGGCTGGTCCGGCTGCTGGCGGAGGCCGGCACCGACGTGGTCGCCGCGGTGGGCGACGCGCCCGCGCTGATGGACGCCGCCGTCACGCACCGACCAGACGTCGCGGTGGTCGACATCCGGATGCCGCCCACGATGACGAACGACGGGCTCACGGCCGCGATCGAGGCTCGGGCCGCGGTCCCGAGCATGGGTGTGCTCCTGTTGTCGGCGTACGTGGAGAGGAGCTACGCCGACGTACTACTCGCCGACGGCCGTGGCGGCGTCGGCTATCTGCTCAAGGACCGGGTGTCCTCCCTGGAGACCCTGGTCGACGCGCTGACCACGATCGCCGGCGGCGGTACGGTGCTCGATCCGGAGGTGGTTGCCCAGCTGCTGGTCGCCCGGCGGATGGATCCGCTCGACCGGCTGACCCCACGGGAGCGGGACGTGTTGGGCTTGATGGCCGAGGGCCGGAGCAACGCGGCCATCGCCGAGCGGCTCGTCGTCTCCGCCGGCGCAGTCGAGAAACACGTGTCGAACATCTTCGCCAAGATCGATCTGGTCGATGCCGGCGCCGACAACCGACGAGTCCTCGCCGTGCTGGCCTGGCTGCGATCCCGCTGATCTCCGCGTTGACGCGCCTCTGATGCAGACTGCGGCTGTGATTCGGCGACTTGGACAACCGCATCCTGCATGACAATGGTGGCTTCGGCCCCTTCGACAGGCTCAGGGCACGACTCGGGTGCCCGGTATTCTCAGGCCGTGGCGACCGAGCGGATCGAGTTCGAGGTCGGCGACCGCACGGTCAAGATCAGCAACCCGGATCGGGTGTACTTCTCCGCTCGCGGCGAGACCAAGCTCGATCTGGCCAACTACTACCTGTCGGTGGCCGACGGGATCGTCAACGCCCTCTACCACCGGCCGTGCATGCTGCACCGGTTCCCGGACGGGGTCGACGGGGAGAAGGTGCACCAGAAGAGACTGCCGCACGGAGCACCGCCGTGGATCGAGACGGTCCGGGTGACCTTCCCGCGCTTCAACCGGCACGCCGACGAGCTGTGCGTCAGCCATCCGGCGGACGTCATCTGGGCCGTCCAGATGTCCACGGTCGAGTTCCATCCCTGGAACTCCCGCCGGGACGACACCGAGTCGCCGGACGAGTGGCGCATCGACCTCGATCCGATGCCGCTCGCCGGTTACGCCGACGTCCGCCGGGTCGCGACGATCGTGCGGGAGCTGCTCGACGAGCTCGGCGCGGTCGGCTACCCCAAGACCTCCGGCGGCAAGGGACTGCACGTCTACGTCCGGATCCCGCCCGAGCACGGCTTCGCCGACGTCCGTAGGGCCGCCTGGGCGTTCGCCCGCGAGGTCGAGCGCCGATCCGACGGCCTGGTCGATCTGACCTGGTGGCGCAAGGACCGGGATCCCGGCTCCATCTTCGTGGACTACAACCAGAACGCCCGCGACCACACCATCGCCTCGGCCTACTCGGTGCGGGGCACCCCGCTCGGGGTGGTCTCCACGCCCATCACCTGGGACGAGGTGCCCGACGCGGAACCCCAGGACTTCACCATCGCCACCGTCCCGGCGCGGTTCGCCGCGATCGGCGACCTGCACGCCGACATCGACGATCACCCGTACCGGCTGGACACCCTCCTCGAATGGGCCGAGCGTGACGAGCGAGCCGGCACCGCCCCGGGGCAGCTCGAGGAGAGTTAGCCGAGACCGCCGCCGAGGAAGACGTTCCGGTATCCGCCGGGGCCGGCGTCGTACAGGTAGGCGCTGTTGTTGCTGGACCGGCCGAACATGACCCAGGTCCCGTCATCGCGGCTCACCACCGCCGGGGCGGAGTTGTAGAGCGCGGAGACGCCCATCACCAGCGGACCGCGATCGACGACCGCATTGCTGTCGGAGCCGCTGGACACGCCGACCAGTCCGACCTTGGAGTCGGTGTCGGCAAGCGCGCGGGCCGACCACAGGGTGATCCCGGTCGAGCGCCAGGCGTCCCCGTTCGACGTCGCCGTCACGGTCCGGTTGAACGCGCTGCCGTTCGCGCCCCGCCCGGTGACGGTGATGATGCCGGTCGAGCGGTCGATCGAGGCCCCCAGTGCCGAGGTGAAGACCCCCCCGAGTTGTTGCCAGCCCGACCAGCTGCCGTTCGCGTACCGGTTCCGCGCCGCGCCGTACGGCGACGAGCCACGGACGAAGACGTCGAGAATCCCGTTCCCCTCGGAAACCACGGCCGGGGCCGCCGTGATGGAACCGCCGAGGTCGGTCTGGCCGGCCCGGACGCCGTTCACGAACCAGGTGTGCACGGCGCTCCCGCTCGCGCTTCGGGTGATCAGGTCGATCCGCCCGGCGGCCGACGAGGCCACCGCCGGCGCGCTCGTACTCGTCACCCCGGCCTGGGTCCAGCCGGCCCAGGACACGGCGTCGTTGTTGCTCAGGCGGTAGTGGACATTGCCGGCCGGGCTGCGGCCGTAGAGGTAGAACGTGTTGCCGGTACGTGCCGCGGCCACCCCGACCGGCGACACGTCGAGTCCCGGGGTGTAGGCCGGCAGCGGGTTCGCCGCGGTCGGTTGCAGCCGGACGATCTTGTCGTCCGTGCCGTTCGAGGTGGTGAAGTAGAGCGCCCCGTCGGGGCCCTGCTGAACGGTCCGGATCCGGCGGTAGTTGGTGCTCTCCGCCGCCGCGAGCGCCTCGACTCGGGACACCACACCCGCCGGGTTCAGGGTGACGATGGAGATCCCCTGGTCTTTCAACAGGCCGACGGCCATGGCCCCCTGCCAACGCCCCCAGGCCGGACCTTCCAGGAAGGTGAGGCCGCTGGTGGCCACGGTAGGCGAACCGGATGACCAGGCGGCGTCCGTTTGCGTGCCGGGCAGGCTGTGGTCGGTCATCGGCCCGGTCTCGTCGTACCCGGGGACCGGGTTCCAGCCGTAGTTCGCGCTTCTCGCGATGAGGTTGATCTCGTCGTCGCGGCTGGATCCGTGCTCGGCCGACCACAGCTCCTTGGTGCCGGGTCGTAGGGCCAGACCCTGGATGTTGCGGTGCCCGTACGTCCAGACGAACCGGGCGTTGCCGGTGCGGCTGGCGAATGGGTTGTCGGTGGGTACGGTGCCGTCCGAGTTGACCCGCAACACCTTGCCGCCCAGGGAATCGAGGTCCTGCGGGTTGGTGCCCTGGGCGGCGTCGCCGGTGCCGACATACAGCTTCCCGTCGTCACCGAAGCGCAGCCGACATCCGGAGTGGCGCCCGCTGGTCAGCGGCAGGCCGACGATGACGTTCCCCTCGCTGACTGCGGCGACATCCGATGTCATGCTCCAGCGGCGGACCCGCACGTCAACGGCAGCGCCGGAACCGTTCTTCGTTGCGCCGCAGGTGTAGAACCGACGGTTCGTCGCTGCGACGGGATCGGCCACCATGCCCAGCAGACCGCCCTCGCCCTGGGCGAAGGTCGACGCTTCCAACCCGGGTAGGTCGACACGCTGGGGGTTGGCGCTGCCGCTCTTGGACCACACCTGGCCGTTCCGGGTGTTGTAGAGCATCAGACTCCCGACCCAGGTGAGATCCCATGGGTGGCTCAACCCGCTGACGATGGTCACCGCCGACAGCGTCGGTACGGCATCCGCCGGCCCGGACGAGACCGGGGCCAGGGCTAATCCCAGCGAGCCTGCCAACAACCCAACGATGATCCGCGGTCGCCGGTGGGGCATGCCGCCTCCTTGCAGGTCCATCCCCGAGCCGGCACTACAGATCCCGCCGTCGCCGGACGACGGGATGACTTCAGATCAGGTGAGGCCCTTGCTCTTGAGCCACTCCCCCGCGACCTGGTCCGGATCCTGCTTGTCCACGTCGACCTGCTTGTTGAGCCCGGTGAGCTCCTCGGTGGTCAGCGCAGCCTGCACGGCGTCGATCGCGTCCGTCGCGGTCTTGTTCTCCGCGACGTCGCTGCGGACCAGCGGCACGATGTTCTGCGGCAGGATCATCGACTGCGGGTCCTCCAGCTGGACGTAGCCGTTGTCGATGATCGCACTCTCGGTGGTGAAGAAGGTGGCCACCTGGATCTTGTTGTCGTTGAGATCCCGCACCTTGACCGCCGGCGAATCGTACGGCTTGAACTGCTTGAACTTAGCGCCGTAGATCTTCTCCAACCCGGGCGGGCCGTACGCGCGATTCTCCAGCTCGGACGGACCACCCAAGATCGAATTGGCCGACACCTTCTTCAGGTCCGCCAGCGAGGTCAGCTGGTTCTGTTCGGAGAACTGCTTGGTCACCACGTAGACGTCCTGATCCGCCGCGTCGGAGATGCTGAGGATCTTCAGATCGGCACCGATCACCTTCGGCAGGGCAGCCTCGATCTCCTCGGCCGTCGTGGCCGCGGCGTTCTTGTCGAAGTAGAGCAACAGATTCCCGGTGTACTCCGGGATCACGCTGATCGACTCGTCCTCGAGGGCCTTGAGGTAGACCTCGCGGGATCCGATGTTGAGCTTGGTCGAAGCGTCCACACCCTTGGCCTTCATCGCTTGGGCGTACAGCTCCGCCAGGATCTGGTTCTCGGTAAAGTTGGCCGAGCCGACGACCACCGCACCCCCGCCGCCACCTGCGCTGCCGCTGGGGCTCGATGAGGTTTCGGCGAGCGGATTGCCGCCCCCGCCGCCACACGCCGCCAACAGGAAGGCGGCCGCGGTGGTCCCGATCGCGGCCAGCTTGGTCGTCACTCTCATCGTGTGCTCCATCGTCGTCGAGACAGTCCCGGTTCTCTGCGCCCTAGGTTATGCGGGAGCGGCGACAGCCACGCCCGCCGCTCGCCGTCGCGGACTCCGGTTGCGGGCCGCGAGCCAACCCACACCGCCGAGCAGGACATCGAGGATGATGGCGAGCGCCGCGACGAGCACCGCCCCGGCGAACATCTGAGAGTAGTCGGCGTTGCGCTGACCGCTGATCAACAGCTGGCCGAGACCGCCGCCGGCGACGTACCCGGCGATGGTCGCGGTGGCCACCACCTGCAGGGTTGCACTGCGGAGCCCGGAGATGACCAGGGGCAGGGCCAGTGGCCATTCCACCTTGCCCACGATCTGCCCGGCGGACATGCCCAGCGCACGGGCGGCGTGCACTGCCTCGTGATCGGCCTGGGACACCCCGGCCGCGGTGGCGGTGAGGATCGGGGGCAGGGCCAGGATCGCCAGCACACCGACGATCGGCCGGACGCCGGAACCCAGCAGGGTCACGACCAGGACCAGCAGGCCGAGGCTGGGGATGGCCCGGGCGGCGTTGCTCAGTCCGATGACCAGGAACCCACCCCGGCCGGTGTGGCCGATCAGAATGCCCAACGGAATCCCGATCACCGCGCCGATCGCCACCGCCGCCGCCGTATACCCCAGATGCTGGAGCAGGAGGTCGGTGATCCCCCCGGTCTCCGTCCAGTTCTCCGGGTTCTGCAGGTAGCTCCACAGATTCATCGGATCAGCTCACCCGTTCCGCGGCTCATGCGGCCCTCCTGCGGCGCGCCCAGGGCAGTGCTCCCCGTTGGATGAGCAGGATCGCGCCGTCGGCGACCAGCGCGAGCAGCAGGCTGAGGACCAGCCCGACGATGATCGGCGTGAGGAACGCGCTGTTGAGGCCGCGGTCGAACAACTGGCCCAGAGCGCCGCCGCCGATCACGGCACCGACACTCACCAGCGCGATGTTGGACACGGTGACCACCCGCAAGCCGGCAAAGATCACCGGCATCGCCAGCGGGAGCTCGACGCGGCCCAGCCGCCGAAGCCAGCCGAAACCCACCGCGGAGGCCGATTGCTTGACCGCGTCGGGAACCGCGCGCAGTCCGTCGACCACGCTCCGGACCAGCAGGGCCACAGAGTAGACGGTGAGTGCGACGGCGATGTTGACCGGATTGAGGATGCGGGTGCCGAGGATGGCGGGCATCACGACGAAGAGGGCCAGCGACGGGATGGAATAGATCACGCCGAACACCGCGAGGATGAAGTTGGCCGGCTTGCCGCTGCGGAACACGAGGAAGCCGAGCGGAATGGAGATCACCAGCGCCGCCACCACCGGAACGATCGAGAGCACGACGTGTTCGGCGAACAGCCGGCCGATGTAGGGCAGGTTGCGCTGGATCCACTCCCAGTTGAGATTCATCGGCGCGGCCGGTCCGGTTCGGGTTCGGGCTGGTGCGGCTGGCCGGGCTCGGCAAGAACTGCCGGGGGCTGCTCGCTGCGCTCGCCCCCCGGAGCACCATCACTCGCCTGATCGGCCGGGGTGCGGTCAGCGTCGAGCGGCGTGTCAGTGGCTGCGCGTTCCTCCAGCGGCGGCTCCTCGGCGACCGGTTCACCCGCCACCGTCGAGCCGGAGGGGGGCCGAGGCTGATCATGATCAGCCTCGGTGTCCTGGTCGACGGCGGCACTCTCTGCGCTCGAGATGCCCTCTGGCGGGGCGGTTTCCCCTTCGGTCTCCTCCGGCTGATCCCGGACGTCAGCATCCGGCTGGTCGGTCACCCGTTCCTCTGACGGCTCGTCGGACTGGTCGGGTTCCACAGGCTGGTCGGACTCAGCGCCCTCCTCGACCGCTGGCTTGTCCGCAACCGTGATCGACTCGGCGACCGACTCGGCGGTGGCGGACCGTTTCTCGGTGACCTGCTGCAGAATGCTGGCCGCACTCACCACGCCGGCGTACCGTCCGTTGGCCCCCAGCGCGACCGCCAGTCCCACCGGGGAAGTCAGGGCCGAGTCCAGCGCCGTCCGCAAGGTGTCCTTCTCCGGGTCGAAGGTCGAGCCGAGCGCCAGGGTCCGGCCGGGTTCGCGACCGGCCGCCCAGCCCAGCGGCTTGGCCTCGGAATCGATCACCAGGGCGGGTTCGTCGCCGGAAACGGTGGCCGGGTCCCGGACGGCCTGCACCCGCTCGAGGTGGAGGTTGCCCGCCGGTAGGAACGACAGCGAGCGGTAGCCGCGATCGCGTCCGACGAAGCCTTCCACGAACGCGTCCGCCGGTTCCTCGAGCACCTCCTGGGGCGTTCCCGCCTGGGCCAGTTTCCCGCCCACCCGCAGGATGGCCACCCGGTCACCGAGCTTGATCGCCTCGTCGATGTCGTGGGTGATCAAGATGATGGTCTTGCTGAGTTCGCGCTGCAGTCCGAGGAAGAATTCGTGCAGTTCGCTCCGCACCACCGGATCCACCGCCGAGAACGGCTCGTCCATCAACAACACCAGGGGATCCGCCGCCAGCGCCCGAGCGACCCCCACCCGCTGCTGCTGACCGCCGGACAGTTGCGCCGGGTAGCGATGGGCCAACTTCGTGTCCAAGCCGACGCTGCCCAGCAGCTCCATCGACCGTTTCTGGATCTTCTGCTTGTCCCATCGCAACAGACCGGGAACCGTACCGATGTTGTCGACGACGGTGCGATGCGGGAAGAGTCCGCCGCTCTGGATCACGTACCCCATCTGGCGGCGAAGGGTGGTCTTGCGGCGGGACTTGATCGGGGTTCCGTCCCACAGGATGCGACCGCTGGTCGGTTCCAGCATGCGGTTGACCATCCGCAGAGTCGTGGTCTTGCCACAGCCGGACGGGCCGACGATGACCGTGATCTGCCCCGACGGCGCCAGCAGGTCGAGATCGACGACGGCGGTGGTTCCGTCCCGGAACGTCTTGCCCACGGATTCGAACTTGATCACGCAGAACTCCACTTGCCTCGTCGAATACGCCGAACCGCCGGTACGCCGGGTAGGACGACCCTAACCGGCGGCCGAGCCTTCGGCGTCCAAGGCAGGCGGCGTGGCCCTGCTTTACCCACTCGTCCCTCTCTCACCCCAGCCGACCTTTCTGACGCTATTGCTTCTTGAATTGACGTCGCAATGACGTCATAGTGGTGTCATGGATCTCTCCCTTTACGTTGAATCCGTACGGGCCGGGGTGGCCGATGCCGCCTCACTGGCCGACGACCACACTCGCCACGTCGCCGATCGACTCGGCAACGCCATCGGCGCCGCGACCCGGCTCGCCCTGATCAATGCCCTGTCCGATGCCGCCGACACGATCAGTGCCGACCTGGCCCCCGGATCGGTGGAGTTGCGGATGTCAGGCTCCGACCCCGAGTTCGTCGTCTCGGCACCGTCCCGAGGTACCGAACCGACCCTGCTGTTGCCGCCACCGGACGAGGAGGCGGCCGAGACCGATCCCGACGAGGAGCCGGTAGCCAGGATCAGCCTCCGATTGCCTTCGTCGGTCAAGGCCAAGGTCGACCGGATGGCCGACCGGGAGCAGATCTCCACCAACGCCTGGTTGTTGCGGGCCGTCATGGACGCTCTGGGCGAACGGCGTACCCGGCCGGAGGGGTGGCCGGCTCCGCCTGGCGCACCGGTGCCGCCGGGTCCACCGGTCTTCGGGCTGCACGGACCGTTCGGGCCGCACGGCGTCTTCGGGGCGAACGGTCCGTTCGGCCCCGACGGCCTGTTCCGATCTCATCCCCGCCACGAGCCGCCGGAGCACCGACACCCCCGAGGCAACGTCCAGGGCTGGGTGCAATGACCTTCACGAACTTCGTGCACGAGGGCGTTCGGTCAGTCCACGTCGACAACTTCGGGTCCGGCTCGATCAGCGTCGAGCCGGGTCCCCGACCGGACGCCGTCGAGGGATCGCTGAACATGTCGAGCGACCGCGACCTCGAGGAAGTCGCGATCCGCTGCGAGGCCGATCAGCTGCGCATCTCGCTGCCCCAACCATCAGCACGGTCCACACCGGCCCACCTTCGGCTGGGGGTTCCTGCCGATCTCGCCTACACCGTCCGCGCGGGCTCCGCCACGATCACGTTCTCGGCCGACATCGCCTCGGCCAAGATCAGCAGCGGATCAGGAGACGTCAGCGTGGAACGGGCCGGCGAGCTCGACTGCACGACCGGATCGGGCAGCGTGGCCGTGGGCCGGCTGCTGGGTCGCGGAGCGCGGATCCACACCGGGTCCGGGGACGTCACCGTCGCCGAGGCCCGCTGTCCGGTCACCGCCAAGTCGGGCTCCGGGGACGTCCTGATCCGAACCCTGCACCAGGCAGACCTGGCCGCGAGCTCCGGCTCGGGCGACATCTCCGTGCCGTTCACCTCCGGTTCGGTGGACCTTCGCTCGGCGTCCGGATCGCTCACCGTCGGGGTCGCGGACGACCTCAAAGTGTGGCTCGATCTACACTCCGCCAGCGGGCCCATCCGGATCGCCTTGGAGGCGAGCCCGGAGCCGGGTCCCGGCGAGCCGTACATCAGCGTCCGGGCGCGCACCGCCTCGGGAGAGATCGCGGTGTACCGGGCCTAGCCTGGCGCTAGATGGGGGTGCGCTGGAAGTTCAGGTGCGATCGGCTGGGCGTTGGCCCTCGCTGGCCCTGATAGTGCGAGCCGTGCTTGGCCGAGCCGTACGGATGTTCGGTGGGCGAAGTCAACCGGAAGAAGCACAATTGGCCGATCTTCATGCCGGGCCACAGCTTGATCGGCAGCGTGGCCACGTTCGACAGCTCCAACGTGACGTGACCGGAGAAGCCCGGATCGATGAAGCCGGCCGTGGCGTGGGTCAGAAGTCCGAGCCGTCCGAGCGAGGATTTGCCCTCCACTCGGGCGGCGATGTCGTCCGGCAAGGTCACGACCTCGTAGATGGAGCCCAAGGCGAACTCCCCCGGATGGAGGATGAACGGCTCGGTGTCCTCCGGCTGCACCGGGCGGGTGAGCTCGGACTGGTCCTCAGCCGGGTCGATGTGCGGGTAGCGATGGTTCTCGAAAACCCGGAAGTACCGATCCAGCCGTACGTCGATGCTGGACGGCTGCACCATGGTCTCGTCGAACGGCTCGATTCCGATCCGGCCGGCGGCGATCGCAGCGTGGATGTCGCGGTCGGAGAGCAGCATGGTCCCCGACCCTACCGAACGAGACCGCCCGGATTCAGGGCCGGCGGACCTCGAGCCAGTGGTCTCCGAACGACACCACGGTTCCGGGGTGGACCGCCACCAGGTCCCCGGCGAGGCACGGCTGCGAGCTGCCGTCCTGATTGGTGACGGTGGAGCCGTTGGTCGAGCCGCGGTCCATCACGTACATGCCGTTGCCGTCGACTCCGAGAGCGAGATGGGACTTCGAGACCGTACGGGTTTCGTCCACGACCTTGATCAGCTGAGCGTCCTCCTCGCCGGCCCGGGGCTGCGGATTACGCCCGAGCAGCACCAGCCCGCTGACCTCGATCTCGCGGCCGTCGTCCAGCATCACCATCCAGCCCTCGTCCAGCGGGCGCCGGTCCCGGTCGAAGTCGGCCACCGCAACGGGCTGCTGCGACGAGGGCTCGACCTCTTGCTCATGGACGGCTGGTTCGCCGGGTCGCGGTTCCTCAGGACCCGAGACATCGGCGGCCATTGGTCCGGTCGAGGAGTATTCCGCGATCGAGGCTCCGGCCAAGGCCGTGCCGACCGGTGCGGTCTCCAGGGGGGCCGCGCCGACGGAGAGGTTTTCCGCGGGCGCGTTTCCGACCGGCACGGGTTCGCCGGGCACGGGTTCGCCGGGCGCAGTTTCGACGGGCGCAGTTTCGACGGGCGCAGTTTCGACGGGCGCGGTTTCGACGGGAGCGGTGTCTTCCGGAGCCGATTCCACGGCGGGGGCGCGGGACGGCTCGACCGCGGCCGGGGCTGCGCTCTCGACCGACCGCGGCGGGGCCAGGACCCGTTCCTTGATCACCACCGAGTCGGCGGCCAGATCGTGCCAGCCCTGCCGACGGGGATGCAGGATCAGGAAGATGATCATGAACAACAGACCGATGCCGGTCGCGCCCAGCAACGCGAGCACCAACCAGCGGAGAAAGAAACGACCCCAACCGATCGGACGGCCGTCGGTGTAACCAACCAGCTGCAACTTCATCAAACGCATGCCGGGACCGGCGGCGCGCACCGCGTACATCTGCCAGACCAGCAGGGCCCAGGCCAAGATCAGCACCCCGGCGATCACCAAGATCAGCGTGCGCTGGCCGGGGATCTGGGTGGCCAGCACACTGGCCAGGCCACCGACCACGGCGGGCACCGACCGGTCGATCAAGAACGCCACGAACCGGGTGCCCAGTGGACCGGCCTCAACCCCTGGGGGCAGCCCGGCCGCCGGGCCGCCAACCTTCCTCGGCGCCATGTTGCCCTCCTCCTCGCTTACCTGCTGGACACGACCCTAGTGCGCCTCGTCGATCAAGATCGCCACCTCGTCGCCGAGTTCCAGCACGCTGCCCACCTCGACACTCACCGGCTGCCCGGATGGTAACGCCACCCGCTCGACCCCTGGACCGGGTTTGACCACGGTCGTGCCGTTGGTGGAGTGCAGGTCGGTCACCACGATCGCCCCGCCTTCGGGAGCGACCAGCAGGTGGGTCCGACTGATGTCCTGGCTCGGGCTCGGCACGGTCAACAGATGTGGTTGAGCGTTCTCGAAGCCCGAGTCGCTCGGAGCACGGCCGATCAACACCGGTCGGTCCAGATCGACCGTCGAACCGTCGGGAGCCCGCAGCCGGGCCAGCGCCAGCGGTGGCAGGTAGATCATTGCCGTGTCTGCGTTCTCCATCGCCTCGACGTCGCGAGACGACGGCGCCGGCGCGATCGGGGGAAAGGTCTGGTCCTGGGTGTCGTCCATCTCATCGATCAACTCATCGTCGAGCTCATCGTTCAGCTCATCGTGCAGCTCGTCGTCGGCGCCGTAAGGCTCGTGGGGCGGCTCCAGCTGGGTGTCGTCCATGGCGCCCGATCCCGTCGGATCGGGAGCAGGATCGGGAGCAGGATCGGGGTCGGGGAGATCGGGCGGGGGCGGGAGTTGTGGCCCGCGTGATTCGGGCCCGCGTCGTTCGGGTGGAGGCTGTTGCGGTGCGGGAAGGGCCGAGGTCTCGGGCGGTGTCGAGGGTGGAGCAGCGTCGAGCGCGGACAACCGCAGCCGGCCGGCCCGGACCGCCCCGCGCACGACTGGCAGTGCGCCCTGCTGATCTTCCGGGCCGCCCAGATCCAGCTCGATCCTGCTCAAGTCGGCCAGCCGAACCTCGAGCCAGGTCAGCACGTCCGCGCCGTGGGCGACGGTGTCCCCGTCCTCCGACAAGATCCGGACGTCGCCCCGCAGCAACGCCCGGATGCCAACGTTCTCGAAGATCAGCACCGCCAGCCGGGGCAGTCGGGTGGACTCGATCCGAACCAGCCGGCTGACGAGATCGCCCATCGCCAACTCGGTGTTCACGGCCTCCCACAGCTCGGAGGTCAACGAGTCCTGGTCGTCGGCGTTCGGATCCAGCGCTACGACGGAGGTTGGTCCGGCCAGCACGGTCCATGATCCTGGGGTGTAACTGATCCGCCAACGATGCTCCACGGCCCCCGCCTCCCTCACCCTCGAGCGCAAAACGGTGCACTCCGGCGCGCACCTTCGTATACTCCGCCTCATGCCGGCGGTGTCGCAGACCTGGACGGTGGCTACTCGCCGCCGAACCAATTCGCGCGTCACAATAGCTGATGTCGCCCGCGAGGCGGGCGTGAACAAAGGCACCGTATCCCGGGCCTTGCGTGGAGTCTCCGGGGTTGGGGACTCCACCCGTGAGCGCATCCTGGAGGCCGCCGATCGGCTCAACTTCTCCGCGTCGCACATCGCTGCCGCCCTGGCCACCGGCCAGTCGCAGACCATTGGGATCGTCCTCCCGACATTGAAGTCCTGGTACTTCACGGAGGTGGCCTCCGGAGCGAGCGAAGTGCTGATCCCGGCCGGCTTCCGGGTGGAACTGATCAATCTCGACATGCACGAGGACTATCTGGACATCGCCTCACCCAACTTCCGACGGCTGGTGTCCGAGCTCGGCGAGGGTCGCGGTCGCGATGCGCTGCTGTTCGCCGGGAACGTGGCCGACGCGGAGCGGAACAACACGACCGGCACCGCGCGGGTTCCGGTGACGGCACCCGGCCTGCCGCTGACCAGCGTGCCCGGCGTATTCATCGACCATCGTCACGGCGCGACGCTGGTGGCCGATCACCTGGCGGCGCTGGGGCATCGACGGATCGCCGTCCTGGACGGCCGGCTGGCCGACACCGGCGACACGCGGCTCTGGCACCAACGCACGGAGGGGATACGCGACGGGCTGGCGGCCGCGGGCATCGAACTCGACGACGAACTGGTCATCCACCCCGGTGACTGTCGCAGCGAGGACGGCGAGCGCGGGATCGAGGAGCTCCTGAGCCGGGGTCCGTTGCCGAGCGCCATCTTCTGCCACAGCGACGAGATGGCGTTCGGGGCCATCGCGGCCCTGCGGCACGCCGGAATCCGTTGCCCGGAAGATGTTTCGTTGGTGGGTTTCGATGATCATCCGATGGCTCGGTACGCGGGGTTGACCACCGTCACCCAGCACGCCCACGAACAGGGTGCCCGAGCCGCGATGTCCCTGCTGGAAGCGCTCGGCGACGGCGCCAGGGAGGAGACGGTCCCGCCCCCGGCTCTTTCGACCCTGACGGTGGAGTTGGTCATCCGGGAGAGCACCGCAGCTGTTCGCGATTAGCTCCATCCGGCGCCGAACGGTGGCCTCCCGCCGGCGCCGGATGGGCCCGCAGGATCGCCGGTGAAGCTCAGACCACGGCGGCCCGCACGGACAAGACGTCGGGTAGGTGGTCGGCCAGCATGGTCCAGGTGTCACCGTCGTCGGTGCTGCCGTAGACCGAGCCGTCGCGGGCTCCGAAGTACAGGCCGGCCTGCTCGGCGTCGTCGGCCGTCAGCGCGTCGCGCATGACCGCGGCGTAGAAGCGGTCGGGCAGACCGGCGCTCGACGGCGCCCAGGTCAGGCCCGCGTCCGTGGACCGCCAGATCCGAGCCTGGCCGTGTGGCGGGATCCGTTCCCCGTCCGCCACCAGCGGGAAGACGAACACCGTGTCGGGGTCGTGGGGATGGACCACGATCGGAAAGCCGAAGTCCGACGGCAGCCCGTCGGCGATCGACTCCCAGGTGTGCCCGCCATCGTCGGACCGGTAGACCCCGTGGTGGTTCTGGGCGTACATCCGCTCGGGACGAGCGGGATGGGAGGCGACCTTGTGCACGCACTGGCCGAACTCGGGCCACGGATCCGGGAAGAAGTACGCCTTGATGCCGGTGTTCGAGGGGCTCCATGACCCTCCACCGTCTGTGGTCTGGTAGACCCCACCGGTGGACATGGCCACGGTGACCCGGTCCGCATCGTCGGGGTGCGGGACGACGGTGTGAATGGCCTGACCGCCGAACCCGGCCCCCCACTCGGGCCGATGCGGGTGATCCCACAGCGAGCGGATCAGCTCAAAGCTTTCCCCCCGGTCGTCGGAACGAAACAGCGCCGAAGGCTCCGTACCGGCGTAGAGCACGTCGGAGTCGCCCGCCCGCCCGGGCTGGATCTGCCAGACCCGCTCCACGCTGCTCCCGAGGTCGTCGGGGAAGTGGACGGCGGCGCCCTGGGTCTCGGTCCAGGTCCGCCCGAGGTCGTCGGAGCGGTACACCCCGGGTCCCCAGTGCTCGCTGGTGCCACTGACGAAAAGCCGAGGCTGATCTCCGCGGGTGTCGACGCACGTGGCGTAGATGCTCTGCATCAAGAACTCCGGCTCGGACCAGTCCCACCGTGCCCGCTCGGCGTCCGACCGCCCGATCCAGAGCCCCTTGCGTGTCCCGACCAGCAGAACCGACTCTGACATCTTCCTCCACCTCCGGCTGGCTCTATTCCTGATAGGAATACTTGCTAGTTTGGGCGGCGTGCGTCAAGGGCTGTCGACCACCTCGTTCGCGCTGCTCGGACTCCTCAGTCTCGACGGGCCGGAAGGTGCCGGTCTGACCGGGTACGAACTCAAGCAGCGGGCGGACAACACGCTGCGCTTCTATTGGGCGGCGCCGGCGATGAGTCAGGTCTATTCGGAGCTGACCCGGTTGGCCGATCGGCAACTCGTTGCCGGCACCGAGGAGCGGCGTGGGCAACGGACGACGCTGCGCTTCACCATCACGGCCGCGGGCATGGAGACCTTGCGTGACTGGCTGACCGGATCAATGCCCGGTTTCCCTGGTCTCAAACACCCGATGGCCCTGCGCCTGATGATGGGAGCCCTGACCGGGCCGGACCAGATGCGGTCCATGTTGGAGGGCTACCTGACCGAGCTGGCCGCGCGGCGTGCCGACCTTGACGAGGTCCGAGGCTCCCTGATCGGTCATGCCGAGTACCGCTACCCCGCGTTGGTGGCCGACTGGGGCCTGCACTACTACGACTCCGAGACCGAGATCGTCACCGAGCTACTGACTCGACTGCCCTCCTGACGCAAATCGACCGCTCACGGTTGGAAAGCCCTTGCTCGGTGCCTCTTGTGCCGTGCGAGGTCGATTTGCGTCAGCCGCCACTCGAGGAGTGGGTGCAGTGGGCCGGCTCGATGGCGGTTTGTACCCTGAACTGTGATCCGAGAGAACTTCCGGGAGTACCTCGACGAGCTGATCCGGGACGGCTACAGCGTCCGGCATGACGAGCACGGCTCCGATCCCGACCTCATCGATCCCGGTGGCAACCCGATCGAGACCTGGCGGGAGGACTATCCGTACGACGAGCGGATGGACCGCGACCTGTACGAGGACGAGAAGTACCAGCTGCAGATCGAGCTGTTGAAGTTCCAGTACTGGACGCAGGACACGGGCGGCCGGCACGTGGTGCTCTTCGAGGGCCGGGACGCCGCGGGCAAGGGCGGCACCATCAAGCGCTTCATGGAGCACCTCAACCCACGCGCCGCCCGCGTCGTCGCCCTGACCAAACCCAGCGAGAACGAGGCCGGCCAGTGGTATTTCCACCGCTACGTGGCGAGCCTCCCGACGGCCGGCGAGATCGTGCTCTTCGACCGCTCCTGGTACAACCGCGCCGGGGTCGAACGGGTGATGGGCTTCTGCACCGACGAGGAGTACTTCCGGTTCCTGCGCCACGCTCCGCTGTTCGAAGAGATGCTGGTCGAGAGCGGGTTCTCGCTGACCAAACTGTGGTTCTCGGTCACCCAGGCCGAGCAGCGGACCCGGTTCGCCATCCGGCAGATCGACCCGGTGCGGCGCTGGAAACTGTCCCCGATGGACATCAAGTCCCTCGACCGGTGGGAGCTGTACACCGAGGCGAAGGAGACGATGATGATGAGCACCGACGTCGACTACGCGCCGTGGACCACGATCAAGAGCAACGACAAGAAGCGGGCCCGGATCAACGCCATGCGCTTCTTCCTGAGCCAGTTCGACTACGAGGACAAGGACGAGAGCATCGTCTTCCCGCCCGACCCCAAGCTGGTGGAGCGGGGTCGGGACTCGATCGGTTGACCATCCCGCTGACTCAGGTCCCGTCCGCCCCTGGCGGGTCGCTTCCCCGCGCGGCCGCCAGATCGAGGATGAGCTTCTCCAGGCCGCCGATGCCGGGCGCAGCGGCGATCTGACTAGCGACGCGTTGGGCGGCGACCCGGTAGGACGGGTCGTCGAGCACCCGCCGGACGGCGCGCCGAATCGCCTCTGACTTCGGTCGGCCGGTGCGCAGGTTCACCCCGACACCGGACCAGGCCACCCGGGCCGCCACCTCGGGCTTGTCCTCCCCGCCGCCGGCGACCACGATCGGCACCGCGTGCGCCAGGGCGTAGTGGACGCCGCCGTAGCCGCCGTTGGTCACCAGGAGATCGAGCTTAGGAAAGAGCTGGTCGTACGGCAGGTACTCCGCCGCGCGAACGTTGCTCGGCAGCGTCCCGACCTCTGGCACCGGCCGGCCGCCGGTCGTGACCACGACGAGGGCGTCGGAGTCGGCGAGCGCGTCCACCGTGGGCCGCACGAGCTCTCCGAGGTCTTGATTGGCGACGGTCCCCTGGGTGACCAGCACGACCGGCGCCGGTCCGTCCAGCTCGCCCCACCACTGCGGCGTGGGCAGGTCCGAGGACGCCGGCATCGGACCGAAGAAATGCAAGGGGACCGTCGCGTCGGGACGCGGGTACTCGAACGCGGGCACCGAGAACTGGGCGATGGCGTCCGCCGATCCCATCCAGTCGAGGACGAACCGGTCCAGCGGTCGCGCGCTGGCCATACGGAACACGGTCTGCGCCTCGGCCTGCACGGGGCCGAAGATCACTCGCTCCACCAGGACCCGCAACGCGGCGTTCCGGACCCGGTTGAGCGCGGCGTTGGGCAGCGGCCGCAGACCCAGACCGAACGGTGGAACAGCGGCCGACGACAGCAGCATCGGCAGGACCCCGGCCATGATCACCGGAGGTCGCTGCGACCTCGGTCGGGAGATCAACATTCCCGCTCCCAGAAATCCGGGGTCGACCAGCACCGCATCCGTCGGCTGCGCAACCAGGGCGCCCAGGGCCGCGTACTGGTGGGGAGCCGGCCTCAGGAACACTTCGCGCACGTCGTAGCGGAGGCCCCGGACCCCGGGAGGCCGCTCCTCGTCCGTGATCCCGGCGAGCAGGTCGCGGTCATCGAAGTCGGCCTCCGGTGGCAAGGCGACGAAGGTGCTGCCGGTCTCCGCAACGTCATCGGCGAAGCGGGCACCGGTGAGGAAGCGCACGCGGTGACCGCGCTCGACCAAGCCACTCGCCACGGCGAGCAGCGGGGTGACGTGCCCGTGGACGGGAACGCTGCCGAAAACAAGTTCGGCCATGATCACTCCTTTCGGAAGGTTCAGTCAGCGCTTCTCGCCGGCGATGCCGTTGTGGTCGCGACCGAGTCTGGCCGCCGAGCCCCCGGAGCACCCCCTAGAGCAGAATGACGTACATGATTCCCCGACTGCCGTTCGGACGCACCAACCACGAGAGCTCCCGGATCCTGTTCGGGGCCGCGGCGCTCGGCAACGTCTCCCAGCAGGACGCGGACCAGACCATGGAGCTGATCCGGCGCTTCGACATCAATCACATCGACGTCGCGGCCAGTTACGGCGAGGCCGAGTTGCGCCTCGGCCCCTGGATGGAGCAGCACCGCGACGAGTACTTCCTGGCCACGAAGACCGGTGAACGGACCCGGGACGAGGCCTGGGCGGAGATCAACCTGTCGCTGGAGCGGCTGCGGACCGACCACGTCGATCTGATCCAGTTGCACAATCTGGTCGACGAAACGGAGTGGCAGACCGCCTTCGCCTCAGGGGGAGCCCTGGAGGCGGCCGTCCGGGCGCGCGAGGAGGGCTTGGCCCGCTTCATCGGGGTGACCGGTCACGGTGTGACGGTGGCCAGCCAGCATCGACGGGCGCTCGAGGAGTTCGACTTCGACTCGGTGCTGCTGCCGTACAACTTCCCGATGACCCGCAACGCGCAGTACCTCGCGGAGTTCGAGGAGTTGGCCGCGGTCTGCACCGAGCGCGGGGTGGCCGTGCAGACCATCAAGTCGATCACCCGGGCACCGTGGGGCGATCGGGAGCAGACCGCCAACACCTGGTACGAACCGTTACGGGACCCGGAGGCGATCGACACGGCCGTGAGTTGGGTGCTGGGTCGACCCGACGTCTTCATCAACACCGTCGGCGACATCGCCATCCTGCCGATGGTGCTGGAGGCGGCCGACCACTTCAGCGGACGACCGGACGACGAGGCCATGCGCCGACTCGAGGAAGCCTGGCAACTGGAGCCCCTGTTCGTCTGATCGCCCGGTTCGACGCCCCACCGTAGGGGGGTGGACCCGGGTGTTAGCGTGATCGTGAGTCCAGCGACAACACGGAGGTTTCCATGGGCATCGGCGACAAGATCAGCAACAAGGCCGAAGAACTGGCCGGCAAAGCCAAGGCCGCGGCCGGCGACGCCACCGACAACGAACGTCTCGAGGCCGAGGGCCGCGCCGAAGAGTCGGGCGCCCACGTCAAGCAATCGGGCGAGAACGTCAAGGACGCGTTGCGCGAGGCCAGCCAGGCCGTCAAGGGCGACGAAAAGCGGGTCTGACCGGCTCAGCTCAGCTGAGTTTGTGGTGGCGGTCCGGAGGATGACCGCCACCCTAGGTCGCGCCCTCGCGAATTGCCCCGCGAGGTGGCCGAGCTCGGAGCCGGCAACGGCCATGACAGGGTTGCGACCGTGACTTCTGAGGCCGAACTCGACTGGTGGCGAAGCGCCGTCGTCTATCAGGTGTACCCCCGCTCCTTCGCCGACGCTGACCACGACGGCACCGGGGACGTCCGGGGGATCATCGATCGCCTGCCCTACCTGGCCGAGCTGGGGGTGGACGCGATCTGGGTGAGTCCGTGGTATCCCTCACCGCTGGCCGACGGCGGCTACGACGTCAGCGACTATCGGGACATCCACCCGGACTTCGGCACCCTGGAGCAGGCCGACGAGTTGGTCCGCGGGGCGCATGACCTCGGGTTGCGCATCCTCATCGACCTGGTGCCGAACCACAGCAGCGACCAGCATCCCTGGTTCCGGGCTGGCCTGTCGGCATCCCCCGGATCGCCGGAACGGGACCTCTTCCTTTTTCGTGACGGGAAAGGGGAGGCGGGCGCGGAGCCGCCCAACAACTGGCCGAGCATGTTCGGCGGCGGCGCCTGGGACCGCACCACGAATCCGGACGGTACCCCGGGCCAGTGGTACCTGCACCTGTTCGCCCCGGAACAGCCGGACTGGAACTGGGACAACCCCGCGGTGGCCGACGAGTTCGACGCGATCCTGCGGTTCTGGTTCGACCGCGGGGTGGACGGCTTCCGGATCGACGTAGCGAACTCGATGGCCAAACAGCCGGGGCTGCCGGACCTCGCCGTCGATCCTGGCACGGGCAGGCCGATCGCCAATGTGCTGACCGGAACGCCGTACCTCAACCAGCCCCACGTCCACGACATCCTGCGCCGCTGGCGAACCGTCGCGGACTCGTACGCCGACACCGAGCTCGGCCCTCGCGTCTTCGTCTCCGAAGCGTGGGTCACCCCGGCCCACGAACTCGCCCGGTATGTCCGGCCCGACGAGTTGCACACCACCTTCAACTTCGACGCCTTGATGTGTGAGTGGACGGCGGCGTCGCAGCGCAACGTCATCGACCTGACCATGGCGACCCTCGAGGCGGTCGGCGCCCCGGCGACCTGGGTGCTGGCCAATCACGACACCGCCCGCGTCGTCACCCGGTACGGCCGACCCCGCACCGGGCTCCCGTTCACCCCGGCCGGCCTCGACCTCGACATCGTGGGCATCGCCAATCAGGCGATGCCCGGTGACACCGACGTGCAACTCGGCCGCCGGCGGGCCCGGGCGGCCGTCCTGCTCGAGCTGGCGCTGCCCGGCGGGGCGTACGTCTACCAGGGTGACGAACTCGGCCTGGAGGAGGTCGAAGATCTGCCCGAGGAACTGCTGCAGGACCCCACCTGGCTGCGCTCCGGGCACACCGAACGAGGCCGGGACGGGTGCCGGGTGCCGCTCCCCTGGTCCGGGGAGAAGCCGCCGTTCGGGTTCGGCAGCGACGCTTCTCCGCCCTGGCTGCCGCAGCCGGAACACTGGGCCGGTCTCACGGTCGAGGCCCAGGATCAGGATCCGGGCAGCCATCTCAATCTCTACCGAGCTGCTCTGGCCGTGCGGCGCCGGCATCCCGCGCTCGGCGACGGCACTTTGACCTGGGACGCGGACACGCCCCCCGACGTGTTGTCCTTCACCCGAGACCCGGGGTTCCGTTGCCTGGTCAACTTCGGGCCGTCGCCCTTCGCCTTGCCCGTCGATGCCGAGGTCCTGGTGTCCTCCGCCCCGCTCCGAGACCGAACCCTCGGACGAGACGTTGCGGTCTGGCTGGAACTCATCGCCTGATCTCTCCGACCAGGTAGGTAGCGCAGGCCTGGACGGCATCGAGATCGTCCCACCGTTCCCGGGTCACGCCGTCGACGTACCCGGCTCGGGCTCGGGCGAGGACCGGTCGATGCCGAGAAGGGAGTCGGGGCAGCGCCCAGGAGGCCGCGGCGTCCTTCGAACGGATCTCCCGGGTGCGCACCGTGGTCCAGATCCGGACGAGGGTCAGCAGGACATTCCTGGTGTCGGACTCCAGGTCGTCGAGGAGCTGCGGGACTCCCGCCAGTGCGGCGCGGAGGAGGTCCTCGTGAGGGACGGGGTCCAGCAGCTGGGCGGGCGGCGGGCCGAACAGCGGGGTATCGCCCTGCCTGGCCATGGTGATCAAGATCGCCAGATCCGGCGCCGGCTCCGGCTGCGGAACCGCCCCCTGCTCGTAGAAGTCCCGGAGCCACTCGCCGTACAGGAAGTCCTGCCGCGGTGGGTATCTCCAGGGCTTGACATCCCCGGCGACCACCGCGGTCAGCTCCACCGGTCGTGCCGGTCCGGGGCGGGCGGGGGCGCCGGAGCGCTCGAGCAGCCCCGCGACCAGGGCCGACCGCTCGGCATAGGTCAGCGCCCGCTCGGACACGATGAGCAAGTCGAGATCGCTCGCCGGTCGCAGCCCGCCCATTACTGCCGATCCGTGCAGGTAGGCGCCGAGCAGGTCCGCGACCAGTACGTCGGCGGCGAGGCGCACAACGCTCCGAACCTGCTCCGCCTCGGCGCCGCCGAGGATCCAGCGTCCTTCCGCCACGACTCAGGAGAGTAGGCCCGGCCCGCCCGATGCTGGCGCCGAGCCGTCGAAGCGGCAGCGACACGCCGTCGAAAGGGCCCGAAAAAGTGCCGGGTCGCGATGTCGAAAGGGGGGCGTCCCGATCGAGGAGGGGGTGAAGGGTCGCCAGCAGGCGGACCCGAGGAGAGGAGCAACCGATGATCAGCAAGGTTCCGCCCCAGCCGGTGGCCGAGCACCACGGCGAATCGGGCGCACCGCCGTGCACCCCAGAGCAGCGGGTCACGCGTGCTCTGTTGGGCTACGGCATCGTGGCCGGACCGTTCTACGTGGCGGTCAGCCTGACCCAGGCCGCGCTACGCGAGGGCTTCGATCTGACCCGGCATCCGTGGAGCCTGTTGGCCAACGGCCCGGCCGGCTGGATCCAGATCGCCAACCTCATCCTGACCGGGCTGATGGTGACGGCCGCGGCGGTCGGCTACTCCCGCGCCCTCCGCGGCGGGATCGGCCGGCGTTGGGTGCCCATCCTTCTCGCCACGTACGGCATCAGCCTGATCGGGGCCGGGGTGTTCCGAGCCGACCCGATGGACGGCTTTCCGGTCGGAACCCCGGCCGGGCCGCCGGTCTTCCCCACCCTCTCCGCCCTGCTGCACCTCGTCTTCGGCGGGGTCGGATTCCTGGCCATGATCATCGCGACCTTCGTGTTGGCCCGGAGATTCCGCCACGAGGGACGACACCGCCGGGCCGTGGCCAGTATCGTCACCGGCGTGGCCTTCTTGGCGGCATTCGTCGGAATCGCCTCCGGATCCGGATCACCCGCCGTCAACCTCGCGTTCACCGCCGCAGTCCTCCTGATCTGGGGCTGGCTGAGCAGCACCTCGCGCTACTTCTACCGCAAGCTCGCCTGAACCGTTTCCCGCCGCACCCGACCGAAGGAGCAAGATCATGCGCTACCTCGTTCTGCTGAAGGCCAGCTCCACCCCGGACACCCCACCGCCACCCGACCTGATGGCCGCGATCATGACCCTCGGCGAAGAAGCCAAGGGCGCCGGCGTGCTCGTCGACACCCAGGGACTGCACCCGAGTCCGGCCGGCACCCGGGTGAGTCTGAACTCGGGCCGGCTGACCGCCACCGACGGTCCGTTCACCGAATCCAAGGAGCTGATCAGTTACGCCCTGTACGACGTCCGGGCCAAGGAGGACGCCGTGGAGTGGACCAACCGGTTCCTGAAACTGCACCGCGACCTGTGGCCCGGCTGGGAAGGGGAGGCCGATGTCCTCAAGGTCTTCGGGCCCGAGGATTTCGCGTCCCTTACCGATGATCCGAGCGACGGCGCGGGTGAATCGGCCTAGATGACGGCGACCTCCGCCGCGGTCGAGGCGGTCTGGCGTATCGAGTCAGGCCGCCTCGTCGCAGCGCTCGCCCGGATCACCGGAGACTTTCCCGCCGCCGAGGATCTCGCCCAGGACGCCCTCGAGGTCGCCCTGAAGCAGTGGCCGCGGGACGGCATCCCGGACCATCCGGCGTCCTGGTTGATGGCGACCGCCAAGCACATCGCCGCGGACCGCTACCGCCGGCAGCAGAACCTGAACCGCAAGCTCCAGCTCCTCGCTCACCAGCAGACCCCCACCGAAACCCGGGAGGACCCGATGGCCGACGTCGTCGAGGAGCTCGACGCCTCTGTCTCCGACGATCTGCTCCGGTTGATCTTCACCGCCTGCCATCCCGTCCTCAGCGTCGACTCGCAGGTCGCCCTCACGCTGCGCACCCTGGGCGGGCTGCAGACCCGAGAGATCGCCCGAGCCTTCCTGACCAGTGAAACGACGGTAGGGCAGCGGATCTCGCGGGCCAAGAAGAACTTGGCCGAACAGCAGGTCCGGTTCGAGCTGCCGCCCGCCGACGATCTCCCGGCAAGACTCGAAGCCGTCCTCGGGGTCGTCTATCTGATCTTCAACGAAGGCTATTCGGCCACCACCGGCGACGACTGGACGCGGCCCGCCCTCTGTGCGGACGCGGTACGGCTCGGGCGGATTCTGGTCGGCCTTCAGCCCGAGCAGCCCGAGACCCACGGCCTGCTGGCCCTGATGGAGCTGCAGGCCTCCCGCCTCGCCGCGCGCACCGGAAGGCACGGCGAGCCGGTGCTGCTCGGCGACCAGGATCGACGACGCTGGGACCGGCTGCTGATCACCCGCGGTCTGGCCTCTCTGAACCGCGCCGAGGAACTCGGCGGCGGTCCCTACACGCTCCAGGCGGCCATCGCTGCCTGCCACGCTCGGGCCCGGAGCGTCGAGGACACCGACTGGCGCCGGATCGCGGCGTTGTACGCCGTACTCGCGCATCTCGCGCCCTCCGCCGTGGTGCAACTCAATCGCGCCGTCGCGGTCGGCATGGCCGACGGACCTGCCGCGGGCCTCGAGCTGGCCGACCTGCTCCAGGCCGAGCCCACCCTGGCCGGCTACGCGCAGCTTCCCGCCGTACGCGCGACGTTTCTCCAGCAGCTCGGTCGCCCGGATGAGGCCCGAGCCGAGTTCGAACGAGCCGCGGCCTGCACCGACAACGCCGGCGAACGGCAGCTGTATCTGGACCAGGCCGGCCGGCTGACCGAGCCCCTGGCCAAGAATTGACCAGCGCTCAGGCGACCTCCTCCGGAGACGGATCGGCGGTACCCGCCCTCGCGATCACCTCGGTCAGCTGGGCGTGCAGGGCCTCCAACTGGAGCCGGTCCATGCCGAGCCGGTCCATGATCGCCGGCGGGATCCGGAGGGCGCGTCGCCGGAGCTGTTTCCCGCGCGCGGTGAGGGTGAGATTCAGGGAGCGCTCGTCCTGGGGATCGCGGGTGCGATCCAGGTAGCCGATGGTCTCCAACCGCTTGAGCAACGGCGACAGGGTCGCCGGCTCCAGGGACAGCAGTTCGCTCAGTCGCCGGAGCGTGAGCGGCTCGTGTTGCCAGAGCGCCAGCATCACCAGGTACTGAGGGTGGGTCAGACCCATCGGCTCGAGCAACGGCCGATAGAGGCCGATCACCCGGCGGGAGGCGACTGCGAGGGCGAAACAGACCTGGCTCTCGAGCGCGAGCAGGTCAGCCGGGGAGTCCGGGTTGGTGGTGGGCACCTCTACACTATACACTTGACCCTAATTATTAGTGTCCTAAGTGTTAGGAAACGATGCAGTCTCTCCATGATCATGCGGAAGCCCGGCGGCAGCGCGAGGAGCACAGCCTCGACGTCGTCCAGCGGGCCATCGTCTCGGCCCTGATCGGCGTCGTCTTCGGCATGTTCGCCGTTGTGCTGGCGGCCTACCTGGTGCTGTCCGGGCAGAACGACCTCCCGCCGGGCGACGTCACGGGCCTCTGGGTGATGACCGGCGTGCTCGGGCTGGTGACCGCGGCCGTCATCTTGGTGGTGAACCGACGCCGGCCCTATAGCCCATGGGTGATCCTCGGACTGCTGCCGATGGCGATCTCCTGGTTCTGGATCTTCCGCTGAGCCGCCATCAGCCGACAACGTGGACGATCCGACCTGGACTAGGGGGTCAAGGAGTTCACGTTGATCGTGGTTGCGCCTAAAGCGTCCTGCGGGCCCTCAGCACCAGGTCATCCTTATGGTGTTCCCCGCTTCCACCGCGCACCACGCGAGGCCGTCGGTCGTCCGACTCGACCCGCCAGCCGTCGCGGACAAGGGCAACCAAGTCCTCGTGGGCGACGTAGTCGGCCGGGTCGAAACCCTGGCTCCGGGCCTGCGCTGAGTCGAGGTCGGCGTGATGGACCACCAACAGCGTTCCGCCGGGTCCAACGGCGTCCAGCAGGGCCTTCGGCTCGGTGGTCGGGCGTCCGGAGGAGGGCGGGATACTGCACCGACACCAGATCGAATCCGTCCGCTCCCAACCCAGCGTCCAGCAGACCGGCGTGCAGCCAACGCACCTTGACCCCCGCCGCTTCGGCTGCCCGCTGAGCCCGGTCCAGCGCGACCTGGGAAACGTCGAGCGCCGTCACATCCCAACCCTGCCGGGCCAACCAGACCGCGTCGCCCCCTTCACCGCAGCCGACATCAAGCACTCGACCGGGGGGAAGGTCCCGGATCTCAGCGACCAGCGCCCCGTTCGGCTGGCCGCTCCACATCCGCTCGGCGCCGGCGTAGCGCTCGTCCCACTCGCCCTGACCCTCCGGTCGACCCTCGGCTGCCGTCGAGGCGCCGTGCTGGTGGCTCAGGTCAGGAGAGGAATCCGGCATCGGGCCAGTATCGCTCGATAGCCGCACCGGTCGTACCTGGTTCGTCGACGGCATCGGGACGCGCGTCGACGGGCTGGCCCCGGTGGAGCGCCAGGCAGCGCGGGCATCGACCGGTGAGCCGCCCGGATGTCGACGGTGCCAGTCGCGCAGAAAGCGGTTCAGCTCGAACTGGCCGCCGATCTCGGGGCGCCCGACAGACCTGGTGGCATGCCAGTGCTCGACGGCTTGACCCAGCGTGCTGCCTTCGCCGGTGGCCAGGAAGGCTCGCATGGCGGCATCGAAGCGGAAACTCGAGCCGATCTGACTGACGAAGTAGCGCCGCAGTTGCTGCGTGCACCGCTGGCCGGCCGGGATCCGGGTGGCGCCGGTCAACGGTTCGGGCAGGGCCGCCGCCGGCGGAGGCCGACTCGCGGTCTCGACCGGGGGAGACCGCCCGTCGAGACGGGCGACGATTCGCGCCGTCAGCTGCTGCTTGCCACCGGCCGAGCCGACCCCAAGGGTCCGCGCGAACCGAGAGAGCTCGACCTGCAGCCAGTACCAACGAAGCAGCTCCGCACCGGTGACGCCGGCCGTGAGCTCGGGACGATTCTGCGACACCGTCGCATCGTCGCAGCGGCCACGGACATTCCCCGGGCTCGCCGCCCTACCAGGGTCGCGGTCCGTGGGCACCGTCCGCAGCTCAGCGGTGGATGTGCTCCAGGTGCAGCATCTCCTTGAGCACGTGGTCGAGCTCGTCGTCGTTGAAGATCGACTTCCAGTCCTCCTTGATGATCTTCTCCCGGCCGTAGTCCATGGCGATCAGGCACGCGTCGGAGAACGGGTTGTCGCCGCGGAGGCCGTTGGTCATGAGCCGGATCGGGCCAGCACCTCGCGGATCTTGGCGGCGAAGGCAGCCGGATCGGCCATGAACCCGCCGTGGTCGCCGGGGAAGACCACCGGGGCCTGGCCGAGCCGCTCGGCCAGCGCGACGGCCGAGCGGCTGGCGAGCTCTTCCCGGGAGGCCTCTCCGATGGCGATGACCACCCGTGGAGCGCCGGAGCGCAGCTGATCCACCTTCGGCTCGTACCGGGTGAAGGGCTTCAACATGCGCAGGAAGAACAGTTCGTCATCGGCCTGCTGCTTCTCCGACGGCGGTTCGGGGGCAGCTCCCGTACTCCCGTCGGATTCCGAGGCCTGCTCATCGCCCGCGTCCTCCGCTCCCGGCGGCGGCCAGGTTGCGGGCGGGACGCCGTCCTCGGGTACGGGCCCGCTGTACATCACGAGGGAGATGAACTTGCCCCACGCCGCGCCCGAGCCGCCTTCGCGGTAGGCGTCCTCCATGTCGTCGATCACGGCCCGGACGTGCGGTGCGTCGGCCACCAGCTCGGTGACCGGCGGCTCGTGTGCGATGAGCGTACGAACCGTCTCCGGATGATGAGCCGCCAGGGCCAGCCCGGCCACCGCACCCCCGCTGCTGCCGAACACGTCCGCCGGTCCGCCGCCGACCTTTTCGATGATCAGGGCCAGATCGTCGCCCTCGATCTCCGGCGTCACCGGGAGCGTCGGGTCGTCCACGGTGCTCTGCCCCACACCGTGCGGGTCGTAGGTCACCACCGTGTGGTCCGCGGCCAGCAGGTCGGCCACCGGCGCGAAGGGCGCGCTGGTCATGGGCTGCCCGACCACCAGCAGCAGCGGACCGGAACCGCGCACCTCGTAGTAGAGCTCGCCGCCCGGAACGGCGAGACGTTGGCTGACGAGCTGATCTGTCATGCGTCCTCCGCGCTGCGTGGTGGTGACTGAGATAGACCGCGGATCCGAAGAAGTGATCGGGGTGCGCGGCCGGACGAACCCTCAGAACAGGACGAAACAGGCGTTGGGCCCGCCCGCCCGGCCCTCCTCGTACGCGCCGATTCTCTGCACGGCGTCACCGTGGTCGTCGTACTCGGTCCACGCGGTCTCGTCGGCCAGGTCGACCAGGGAGCGAGCGACCTCCCGGGCGTCCCCGGTCTGGAACTGGAACTTCGTCTCCTGGTCGGCGCCGTGCAGGGTGGCGCCCGCCAGGCAGTCGGCTTGCAGCTCCCCCTACTGGCCGCTGTTGTGGCGAATCCCCGCGGCATCCGCGCCTGCAGGGCGTGCGCCCACTCGTGCGCCACCACCAGGTAGACCAGACCGTCACCCACGCCGAGAGCCTCGCGCATCAGCGGTTCTCCCCAGGCGACGAAGTGGCCCTCCGGGCAGTACGCGGCGTTCGACAGCTGCAGGTCCTCACCGTCGCAGCGCGGCCGGTTGCCCTCCGAGTACAGGCCCGGCCCGGGCGCCCGGTCACCGTCACCGTCGACGATCAGGTCGCGGGCATCGTCGGCGCTGATCAACTCGTCCTGATGCCAGATCTCGGGCGGGTCGTACTCGGAGCCGAAGCACTCGGTCCAGTGCTGCAGCCCAGTAGTCGTCGACGGTGTCGATCGCCTTCGCCATGTCGTCCTTGAGTTCCCGCCAGGACACATCGGCTTTCGGCTCTCGGTCAGGGGTTTGGTCAGGGCCTTCCCGCTCCGAGAACTGCTCGCACCGGAAGACCGCGGCCGGGCCCGGCGCGCGGGGGGCGGGGTGGAGTTCGCGCAGGACGCGAGGAGGAGGACGAGGGCGGCGGCCAGGACGACGCACACTGAGCCGTGATCGTCGGGTCATCGGCACCTCCCGGAAGGCGCACCGTCTTCGCTGGATTGCAGGCGGCCATGCTGGGTAGAGCTCGGATCGAGAGTCCGTAATACCGATGATTTCAGCCGGGAAGCTCCGGTGTCTACGGGCTGGCCCGGCGATAGCGCTTGGCGAGGATCCGGCAGGCCTCCTTCAGTTCGTCGGGCTCGATCACGGTGAGGTCGGCGTCGAAGGTGGCGAGCAGGCCGGCGATCCCGGCCCACGACCAGGCTCCGAGCGTGATGCGAGTCTGGGTCGGCTGACACGTACTCGATCACGGACCCTCCCGGTGCCCAGCGGGCGACCACGTCGGCCGGCAGCTCCATCAGGACGGTGCCGAGGCACTGCCACTGCGCCGCGGTGTCGCCCCGGTCGTAGCTGGTCATCACGTACCGGGCCACGTCCGGTTCGGGGAGTTCGCGCGGTTCGAACGGGACACCGGTGGGTGACTCGGCGTGGATGCGATCGACGCGGTAGATGCCGAAAGCCTCGGTGGCCGGGCGAAAGGCGACCAGGTACCAGCGACCGGCCCAGGTGAGCAGATGATGTGGCTCGACCAGCAGCGGCGGCGCGAAGTCGGGGTCCTTCGGATCGGGGCGGCGGCCGGCGGGGGTGAGGTAGTCGAAACGCAGCAGGTGCCGGTTGCGTACGGCGGAGCCGACGGCCCTGAGGGTGGTCGAAGCGATGGGTGGCGCGGGGAATTCCCAGCTGTTGCGGATGGCGGTCAGCTGCATCGCGTCGGCCTCGGCCCGGACCGGCGCCGACATGACCTGCTTGACGCTGGTCAAGGCGCGGGCTACGGCGTCCTCGATGCCCGACACACTGACCGGCGCGGTTTGGAGGGCGACGGCGATGGCGATCGCCTGCTCGTCGTCCAGCAGCAGCGGCGGGAGCAGACCGGCGGAGCCGAGCCGATAGCCCCCGTGGGGGCCCTTGCCGCTCTGGACCGGATAGCCGAGCTCCCGCAGACTCTCCACGTCCCGGCGCAGGGTCCGGGTGCTGGTTCCGAGGCGCTCGGCCAGCTCCGGACCGGACCAGCTCGGGCGCGCACCCAGCATGGACAGCAGCCGGAGCAGGCGGGCTGACGTGGTGGCCACTGAGTCATTCTCGCCCGCGTGGCGGACGGCAGGTGTCCGCTACCGCCGCGACAACCGGATGGTGACGAGCTCGAACGGTCGCAGGTCAAGCTCGGCGCCGGTCGCGGTCACCGTGCTGCGGTGGTTGTCGATCGATCGCTCCAACAAATCGGTGAAGGTCACGTCGGAAACCACGAACCCGGCCGTCAGCTCGCCTTGGGCGCGCCCGCCCAGCGACTCGTAGAGCCGGACCACCACGTCGCCGCTGCGGTCCTCGGCCAGCTTGACCGCCTCGACCACGATCGCCGGGTTCGACAGCTGGATCAGCGCTACGACGTCCTGAGCGCCGCGGACCTCCCGGGCCGGAAGGTTCGTCCGGTACCCCTCCTCGACGGCGTCGGCGATCGTCGCGCCGGGCCGCACCGTGACCCGGCTCGTATGCCGGCCCTGATCGGCTTCCGGATCGGGATAGACGGGCCCGCGGACCAGGGAGAGCCGGACGGTCGTCGTCGTCCCCTGGTCGGCCCGGGTGGTGCGCCCGGCGTCGTGTCCGTAGGTCGAGTCGTTGCTGACCGCCACCCCGTAGCCGGGTTCGGCGACGTGAATCCACCGGTGGGCGCAGATCTCGAACCGCGCGTGATCCCACGACGTGTTGGTGTGCGTCGGCCGGTACACGTGCCCGAACTGGGTCTCCGAGGCCGACCGGTCTGCGTGCACGTCGAAGCCGAAGCCGAGCTTCAACAGCTTCTTCTGTTCGTGCCAGTCGATGTCGTTGGCGATCTCGACCGACTCGGCGCCGGCCGTCAGGATGATCTGCTGCTCGATCGTGGACGAACCGAACGTACGGTGGACGCGGACGACCGCGCGATCGTCCTGGGCGTCGAGCTCGACGGCGGCGACCTCGTCGATCTCGGTGACGTTGCGCCGGTAGTGCTCGTCGACGTCCCAGGCGTCCCACATGTTGGGGATGTCGCGATGCAGCTGGAGCCGGTTGCCGACCTCGCCGGGCGCGATGGCCTCGCGGCCCGAGGCGTGATCGATCAAGGAACTGAGCTGCCCACTCGCGTTGATCACGACCCGCAGCACGCCGTTGTCGAGAACGATGTCGGTCCCCGCCCGGTCGGCCTTGACGGTCTGGGTCACGGCGACAGCCTCGCCGGCCGCCAGCGCGGCCACTCCGTGCCGCGGGTGGGGAGCGGCGTTCATGATCATCGTCCGGGTGCCCGAGCCCACCAGCCGGCCGATCGCGGACATGATCACCGACTCGGCGCGCTGCGCGATGGCGGCGTAGTTGCGCTCGGCGTCGGAGTGCACCCAGGCGATCGAGCTGCCCGGCAGGATGTCGTGGAACTGCTGCAGCAACACCAACTGCCACAGCTGCTCGAGTTCGTCGTACGGGTAGTCGGCACCGGTGCGCACTGCGGCGGTCGCCGCCCACAACTCGGCCTCGCGCAGCAGGTGCTCGCTGCGACGATTCCCTTGTTTCGTTCGGGCCTGGGTGGTGTAGGTGGCGCGGTGCAGCTCGAGGTACAGCTCGCCACTCCACACCGGCAGATCGGGATACTCCGCGGCCGCCTCGGCGAAGAAGGCCGCCGGCGAGTCGATCCGCACCGCCGGCGAGCCCTCGAGCGACGCGGTCCGGTGAGCGGCGGCGAGCATCTCCCGGGTCGGTCCCCCGCCCCCGTCGCCCCAGCCGAAGGGCACCAGGGACACCGTGCCCTTGCCGTGTTCGGTGTAGTTGCGTTCCGCACGGGCCAGATCGGCGCCGGAGAGGTCGCTGTTGTAGGTGTTCACCGGCGGGAAGTGGGTGAGGACGCGGGAGCCGTCGATGCCCTCCCAGGCGAAGGTGTGGTGCGGCATGGTGTTGGTCTGGTTCCAGGAGATCTTCTGGGTCAGGAAGTACTTCGATCCCGCGGCCAGCACGATCTGCGGCAGGGCCGCGGAGTAACCGAAGGAGTCCGGCAGCCAGACCTCCTCGGTCTCCACGCCGAAGTTCTCACGGAAGAAGCGTTTGCCGGCCACGAACTGCCGCGCCATCGCCTCACCGCCGGGCATGTTGGTGTCCGACTCGACCCACATACCGCCGACCGGCAGGAACTGACCGGCCGCAATCTTCTCGGTGATTCTCGCGAACAGGTCCGGATAGTGCTCCTTGACCCAGGCGTACTGCTGAGCCGACGAACAGGCGAACCTGAAACTCGGGTCGGCGTCGGCCAGGGCGACCACGTTGGCGAACGTCCGGGCGCACTTCCGGACGGTCTCCCGGACCGGCCAGAGCCAGGCCGAGTCGATGTGGGCGTGCCCGACGGCCACGATCCGGTGGGCGCTGGCCTGCGCGGGCTGGGCCAGCGCCTCGGCGAGCGCGGCCCGGCCGGCGGCGGCGGTCCCGGCCACGTCGTCGGGATCGACAAGGTCGACCATCCGCGACAGGGCCTGTCGGAGCTCGGCCCGCCGGGGCAACCGTTCGGGCAGGGCGTGCATCAGGCCGCTCAGCGTGAAGACGTCCTGCAGCAGCTCCCACACGGCGTGGTCGCGGAGCCCGATGTCGAGCCGGCGCAGGGTATAGACGGGATCGCGGCCGGCGGTGGCGAGATCGCCGTACGGAGTCCGGTCGAAGCCGGCGTGCGCGACGTCCGGATTCGCCGCGGCCTCGATGTAGAGGTCGACCGGCACCCCGGGGTCGAGCGGCACGTAGTGGTTGAGCGGGGAGACGCCCTTGACGATGGTGCCGTCCGGCCGATAGGCCAGGCCCTCGGCCTGGAAACCGGGCCCGTCCGAGAAGCCCAGATCGACGATCAGCTCCGTCGAGGTGTCGGGCGGCAGGGCGCCGCCGGACCGCCACTCCGCCGGCACCGCGCCGGTGACGTGCAGCCAGGTCGTGCCCCACGGCCGTCCCCACCGGGTGCCGATCTCGACCGGCGCGTACGCCTGCGTCACCGCCTCCGCGAAGGGCACCGGCTCGCCCGGCGTGTCCCAGCCGGTCACCGTCACCGGTGCGGCCGTACGGTACCGGGCCGGCTCGAGGTAGTCCCGGACAAAGCGCTCGAGTCGGATCTCGAGCAGCACTCTCTGGTCATGCATGGTGCCGACGGTACTGCTTCTCAGTGGTGCCCTGAGCCCGTCGAAGGGCCGACCGGCGTCGAGGCCGCGGTTGTGCAGGAGTGGCTGCCTTGGCGCCGAGCCGGCCCCCTGCAGCTCGGAGGGAGCGGTCGCAAGTGGCGGAGACCGAGCCGCTTCTGCAGTCTTACAGTGGAGCCGGGAGACTCATCTCTTGCTGGCCACGTAGTAGTTGTTGAACGGGTCGGCGTCGAGCTGCCGGATCTCGACGCGGGCGAAGCCGGCCTCGCCCAACATGGCGAGGGCGACCTGCTCGCCCCAGACCGTGCCGAGCCCGGCCCCGTTCAGCGCGAGGGACACCGTCATGCAGTGCATCGTCGACAGCGTGTAGAGCAGCGGACCCCACGGCAGGTCCAGATTCTCGTCCGGGTTGCTCGAGGCCTTCACGTCCGCCATCAGGAACACCCCATCGTCGCGCAAGGCTGACGCGATCGCGGCCAGCACCCGAGCGGGATGGGCCTGGTCGTGGATCGCATCGAACGCCGTCACCAGGTCGTACCCCGCGGTCACGCCGATCTCGGTCACGTCACGGAGCTCGAACGTCGCGTTGGTGAGCCCAGCCCTGGCGGCCTCGCTCCGACCCGCACCGATGGCCTCGTCGGCGAAGTCGTACCCGGTGAATCGACTGTTGGGAAAGGCCGCAGCCATCAGATTCACGGCGTGACCCTGTCCGCACCCGATGTCGGCGACGTCGATTCCCGCGTGGAGGCGCTCGGTCAGCCCGGGTACGAGGGGAAGGATGCCGTCGACCAGGACCGCGTCGTGCACCGTCGCGCTGTCCTCCGCCATCACCTGGTGAAATCGCGGGTACGCGCTGTACGGCACCCCGCCGCCCCGGTGGAAGCACTGGATGACCTCCTGCTCCACGCCGGCGAGCAGTGGCACGAACTCCATCATGTGCGCCAGATTGTCCGGACCGGCGGACCGGGTGAGGCAGGCCGCATGTTCAGCCGGCAGCCAGAAGGTCCCCGTGCCCGGATCGTGCTCGACCAGACGCCCCGTGGTCATCGCGCCGAGCCATTCGCGGACGTAGCGCTCCTGGGCGTCCGCCGCCGCCGCGATCTCGGCACTGCTGCTCGGGGGCAGGGTGGCCATCACATCGAAGAGCCCGACCTGATGCCCGATGCTCGTCATCAGCGCGATCGCGGCGTCGTTGAGCACGCCGATCATGCGGTCGGCGAACTGCTCGGCGACGGCGGGATCGAACTCGACGGCCCCGGTGTCGGGTGTCCTCCCGTTCTCGACCCTGCTGATCTCCTCGGTCGTCGACATCGCTGTTCCTCCTGTCGTTGCTCGCGGGCGTCACGCCCGGTGCTGTAAACGCTAGATCGCCGACCGGGGCGGCGGCATCGGGAAGATCATGCGTCGTGCACACCGGCATGGGCGAGATGATGCAGGCGGTGACGCACCCGTCGGCGATACCGTGGTGGAAATGCCGGATCCGGACGATCTGCTCGCCACGGCGCGCGCGTCCTACGCGCGTCGCGACTGGGCTGCGGCCTATCGCAGCCTCGCGGCGGTCCGGGAGCAACGCTCCCTTGCGGCCGACGACCTGTACGCGATGGCCGACGCCGCCTGGTGGCTCGGCCTGGTCAAGGAAACCATGATCATCTCGGAGGAGTGCCACCAGCACTTCCTCGCCGAGGGCCGGCCGTTGCGCGCCGCGATGACGGCGCTCGGCGTCGGCTTCGACTGGTTCCTGCGCGGCGAGCCGGCGATCGGGTCCGGCTGGCTGAGCCGGGCTCGGCGGCTGATCGAGGAGCAACCCGACTGCGCCGAGGCCGGCTTCCTGGTCTGGATCGACGCTTCCGCGGCGTTGGAGGCGGGCGACCTCGACACCGCCCTCGTCGGTGCCTTCCAGGTGCAGGAGATCGGCCGCCGGTTCGCCTCGGCCACCCTGGTCTGTCTGGGCCTCACCACGGAGGGCATGGTCGCCATCCGCCGAGGTCGGGTGGCCGCAGGCTTCGCCCTGCTCGACGAGGCGATGTTGCCGGTGCTCGCCGGCCGGCTGGAGCCGGAATGGGCGGGCAACATCTACTGCCAGCTGATGGCGGTGTGCCACGACCTCGCCGACATCCGCCGGGCCCGGCAGTGGACCGCGGCGACCGAACGTTGGTGCCACAGCTTCCAGAGCGCCGTCATGTTCGTCGGCATCTGCCGGATGCACCGGGTGCAGCTGCTGCGCATCGGTGGCGAGTGGACGCGGGCCGAGACCGAGGCGACCATCGCCTGCACCGAGCTCGCCCAGCTCAACGTCATCGTGGTCGGTGAGGCGCACTATCAACTCGCCGAGTTGCTCCGAGCCCGCGGGGATCTCGGCGGAGCGGAACGGGCGTACGAACGCGCCCGCGAGCTCGGTCGCGATCCGCAACCCGGCGCCGCGCTCCTGCTGCTCGCCCAGGAAAGGCCCAGCGAGGCGGCCGAGTCCGTGCGGGCGGCCCTCGCCGATGCCGAAGCCGACCCGTTTCGGAGAGCCCGGCTGCTCGCCGCCGACGTCGAAATCGGCCTCGCCGGCGGTGATCTTGGTGCGGCCGCCCAGGCCAGCGAGGAGCTCAGTCGGATCGCCGCCAACTTTGCCGGCGCCGGTTTCCACGCCTGGGCCGAGCAGGCCCGCGGGGCCGTCCTGCTCGCCCAGGGCAACGCGGCCGCGGCGCTGCCGGTCCTGAAGACCGCGTTGCGTGCGTACGTCGAATTGCACGCCCCGTACGACGCCGCCACCGTACGAGTGCTCATCGCCGAAGTCCACCGGGCGCTCGGCGAGACCGATGCGGCGAGCCTGGAGTTGAATGCGGCGATGGCGACCTGTGCGGAGCTCGGAGCGCAGCTGCCGATCCGCCGGGTCGGCCTGAGCCGGCCGGTGCAGCTGCCCGGTGGGCTGACCGAGCGGGAGGCCGAGGTGCTCGCCCACATCGCGTCCGGGGCCACCAACAAGCAGGCCGCCGCCGCGCTCTTCATCAGCGAGAAGACCGTGGCCCGCCATCTCGCCAACATCTTCGCCAAGCTGGGACTCGGCTCCCGCACCGCGGCGGCAGCCTGGGCCCACGAACATCGGCTCGCGCGCCCCTGCAGGGTGCCTGACGACTCGTCGATGGCGCGGCCGAGCCGCCTCACTTAAGATCGGGACACCATCGCGGCTATCGGCGCGGCAGGACCGGCACGACACGTGATGTGCCCCGGGGGGCGCTGCAGGCCGATAGTCGCGATGGCCAACGTTGGATGGGCCCGGGCTTCCCGCAATGCAGCGAGTGCGACGCTACGTTGACGACGTGAGGCCAGCCGTGGACATGTGGTCCAGCCCGACCACGGTGTACGCGGGCGGTCTGAGACAACTTTCGGCCGCGCTCGACGGCAACGCGATGCTGCTCGTCGCCGACGAGCGGCTCGAGGCCCAGACCGAAGCAGCCTGCGCCACGGCTCCCGTTTCAGCCGTCGTCCGCATCGCCTCCGACGGCGCGGCCGACGAGGTTGCCGCCGCGGTCGTGGGCGCGGTGGGCCGGCACAGGAACGCCGTTCCGGTAGCGCTGGGCGGCGGCAGCGTCATGGACGTCGTCCGACTCGCCGCCTTGGCGGTCGCCGACCCCGGCGCAGACGGTTTCAGCCGAGCGACAGACGGCGTGACGTTCTGGCCCACCCGGACCGTCAACCCGACCGTCTGCCTTCCTTCGACCATCGGCACCGCCTCGGAGGTCAGCCCGGTCGCGGTGCGCAACACACCCGCCGGAACCGCGATGATCGTCAGTCCGGGGCTGCGCTCGTCGGCCGCCATTCTCGATCCTCGGGTGACGGCGACGCTCCCTCGAGCCGCCCTCGCCGCGGGCCTCGTCGAGCCGTGGGCCCGGACCTGTGTGCCGGCGGTGGCCGGGGATCGCCTGCGTCTGCAGGACGGCCTCGCCCGCGGTCTGGCCGCCACGATCTTCAGCCTGGGTGAGGATCTGGCCCGCAACGAGCCCGGTGATCACCGCGACGAGCTCGCGGATGAAGAGTGGCGGTCAGCGGCCGCCCTGGCGAGCGCACAGACCCACCTGAGCCTCCTCGCCCTCGGCCGGGCGCCGGCCGGGCATCTGCTCTGGCCGCTGGCCACCGAGGTGATGCGGGCCACCGGACTGCCCAAGGCCAGCGCTCTCGCCGCACTCGTGCCGGCCTGGCTGCGGTGCCTGGCGACCGACGTCGTCGGGCGCGCCTGGGGATCGGGAGACCGCGTCCGCGAGGTTCTCGATGTCGATCCCGCTGCGGCCGCGCCTCGCCTCGAATCCTGGCTGCGGATGCTGTCGCTGCCGACGCTGCTGCCCGTCACCATCGATGTCGAGGCCATCGTCTCCCGGGTCGTCGATCCGTGGCAGACGTCAGGCCTGTTCCTTCCCGGGGTCGCTCCCGCGGAGATCGCCGCCGTCGTCGGATCGGCGGCGGGCCGCGGCCCTGAGCCTGAAGCTCGCTGAACCCACCTGCGATCACAGCGTCTGGCGGCGCACCATGTTCTGGAAGATGCCGGGCACCGAGGCGAGACCCTCGAAGGTGCCGTCCTGCACGACGCGACCGGCCTCGAGCACGATCACCCGGTCGGCGTGGCGGATCGTGCTCAGTCGATGGGCGACCACCACCCGCGTGACCTGGAGACGATCGAAGCTCTCCGAGACCTTGGCTTGGGTGACCGAATCCAGTGCGCTGGTGGCCTCGTCGAGGATGACCAGCCGCGGGTTCCGGGCGATGGCGCCGGCGAGGACGAGTCGCTGCCGCTGACCTCCGCTGAAGGTGACCGCGTTGTCGCCGACGAGCGTCCGCATCCCCATCGGCAGGGCGCGGATGTCGTCGGCCAGTCCGACCTTGGCGGCCGCAGCCCAGGCGTCGTCCTCGGTCAGCGGCCAGTCGCCGGTGATCACCGAGAGGACGTTGGAACCGGTCACGGAGGCGCTCTGCATCGCGACACCGATCTGGGCGCGGACGGCGCGGGTGTCGAGGGTGTTGAGGTCCTTGCCGTCGTACGTCACGCTGCCCGACTCCGGACGGTCGAAGCCCAGCAGCAGTCGGACGATGGTGGATTTGCCGGATCCCGACGGGCCCACGAGGGCGATGAACTCGCCCGGTTCGGCAGTGATGCTCACGTCGTGGAGCACGGGAGTGTCCATTCCGGGGTAGCGGTACGTCACCGACGACAACTCGACGCGACCGTTCAGCAACCCCGGATCACCTGCTCCCGGGGCCACCTCGACCGGCTCGGCCAAGATCGGCTTCATCCGGTCGAAGATCGGCAACACGTTGAGGGCGAACCCGAGGGTCAGGTCGAGTTGTGCCGTGGCGGCGGCGATCTGGCCCAGGGCGGTGATGAACGCCAGGAACGCCGCGGTCGTCATCAGGCCCGGGTTGGCGGCCACACCGGCGAAGACGATGACCGTCAGGAACGCCGGCAGCATCGCGTACATCGCGGTCCGCACCGCCGACAAGCGTTCCGAGGAGAGCAACTGGCCCACCTGGGTCGCGAACCGGGCCGCCCAGGCGTTCAACGCACGATTCTCCGCCGCGGCCGCCCGGATCTTGTCGATGCCTTGCACGATCTGGAGCAGGACGCCGGACGCCTCGCCTTTCGCGTCGTACATCGCCCGCAGCCGTCGGATCTGCGCCACGGTGATGAACGCGCTGATCGAGACGGTGATGACCGTGACGACGAGGACGACGACGGCGAGGGTGGCGTTGTAGAAGAACAGCAGGCCAAGGCTGAACACCAAGGTGACCACGGCGAGCAACGTCGTCGACGCGACGGAGGCGACGATCTGCTGGATCGCGTCGACCCCGTTGACGCGGAGCGTCAGGTCGGCGACGGAGAACCGGTCGAAGAACCGTACGGGCAGCGCGATGAGCCGATCCCACAGCCCCGACTGCATCCGGGTGAGCATGCGACCCTGCAGCCGCAGCAGGCCGGCCGAGCGGGCCAGCAGGAAACCGGTCGTGGCGAAGACCACCAGCAGGAGGAGCAGTGACGCCAACAGCACGGGAATCGTCGCGCCGACGGGGACCAGGTTGCCGAGGATGGCGCCGGTGGCGACCGGCAGGGCCAAGGAGAGCAGCCCGGCGACCATGCTGAACAGCACGAGCCGGAAGAGGTCGCTGCCGCTGCCCTGCAGCCCGAAGCTCAACAGCCCTCGTACGCTCAGCGACCCCGGCGGCATCGGGCGGTACAGGACATAAGCGGTCGGGCGCAGCTGACTGGCGTACTCCGCCGTGATCTTCGAGGGAGAGCCCGTCAGCGGATCGACGACGTGGTAGGCGCCGGATCTCTGCGGCACGAGGACGACCGGATCGCCGTCCGGCTCGCTGAACGCGACCATCGGTTCCAAGCTGTGTCGCCACCAGGAGCCTTCAAGGGTGACGGCTCGCACGCGTACGCCGGAGGCCCGGGCGATGGCGCGGATGGGGTCCGAGCTGAGGCCTCGCGACCAGTCCGGCGGCTTGGTGATGTGAACCCCGGCCGCCCGACCGAGCAGCTGGACGGCGGCGAACACCGCGTCGGTGGTCGGTGCGGTCCACCAGCGGTCCGTGGCGTCGATCTGGTCGAACGTCGCCAGGGCGCTCTGCCGGACAGCCTCATCCTGCTGGGCACGGCCGGCCTCCAGCGCGGCGGACTGCTCCGAGGTGGTGACGGCGAGCGCGGCATAGTCGGCCAGCAGTGCGGACTGCACCCAGCTGATCCCGCGGTGCAGGTCCGCGGGGTCGATCTGGTGGGTCGCCCGGATGGCCACCACGCCCGCTTCGGCCACCTCGACGCAGAAGCCGGCCCCGAGCGGCGTCGGCAACCGATCCTGCTGGCGTTCGCCGCCGAGGCCGATCCGAGCGTCCTGCGGGTCGCACCACAGAGAGCGTGGTCGGGGCGTTGAGCACTTCGCCGACGGCGACGTTCAGCTCATGACCCACCTCGTCCTCGGTGATCGCCGAGCGCGGTCCCGACGCGCGCAAGGCCGCTCCCGTGGCGGTGAGCCAGGCGTGCAGGCCGCTGCGCAGTTCACTGCGGGCGGAGAGGGCGGATGACCAGTCCGGGCCGAGGGAGACCACGGACGCGTTGACCCCGACCGCGAGCAGCCGCCAGGTGCGTTCGGCGTGGTGGAGCGGCTCCGCGCCGATCAGCAGGGCCCCGGCCGCCGCGGAGCCGATGTAGGAACGTCGACCCAGCTGACCCGCGTCGTCGGTCGGTACGACGAAGAGGTCGACCTCGCCGGACTCCAGCAGCCAGCCGGAATCCGCACTGCCCAGCAGCAGCGGTGTGCTGGAGTCGAGCCGGCGGGTCGCACCGGCCGCGACGACGTCGGAAACCGGACGTGCCGCCGCTGCCCTCGTGTCGGCCGTGGTGTCGCTCACTCGGCCTCCACGAGCTGGGAGTACCGACCGCCCTCGCTGATCAGCTGGTCGTGGGTCCCGCGCTGCACGATCTGCCCGGCGTCGAGCACGATGATCTCGTCGCAGTCGCGGATGGTGCTGAGCCGGTGGGCGACGATGATGCAGGTGGCCCCGCGCCGGCGCAGGTTGCGGTCGATGCGCTGCTCGGTCTCGGTGTCGAGGGCGCTGGTGGCCTCGTCGAGGATCAGGATGCTGGGATCGAGGAGCAGGGCCCGGGCGATCTCCAGCCGCTGACGCTGGCCGCCACTGAAGTTGCGACCGTCACCGGCGACCGCCGCCTCGTAGCCTCCGGTGCGGGACACCACGTCGTCGTGGATGCACGCGTCCCGGGCCGCGGCGATCAGAGCGTCCTGGGCGACGGAGTCGTCCCAGAGGGTGAGGTTCTCGTGCACGGTGCCGTCGAAGAGCATGATCCGCTGATCGACGAAGGAGACCGACCGGGTGATCAGACTGCGGTCCCACGCTCGGCGCGGCCGGCCGTCGAACAGGATCTTGCCCGCCCAGGGCTCGTAGAGGCCGAGGATCAGCTTGACGATGGTCGACTTGCCCGAGCCCGACGCGCCGACCAGGGCCACCCGGCTGCCCGGCGTCACGGAGAGGCTGAAACCGGAGATGAGCGGCTTGCCGACCCGGGAGTAGCCGAACTCGATGTCCCGCAGCTCAAGCGCGCCGTTCAGCCGCGCGGACGGCTGGCCGCCGGCCTCCTCGCGTGCGGTCATCGGATCGCTCGTCTGAGTGAAGGGCTCGTCGACGCCGGAGTTCAGCACATCGTTGACCTGCTTGAGCTGGCCCTGGGCCGTCTGCGTCTGCTGGGCCAGGCTCACGAGCTGGCCGACGGGGGCGAGGAACGACGCCATCAGGGCCTGGAACCCGACGAGGATCCCCAACGAGAGCGTGCCCGACATGACGGAGACGCCGCCGATGGCGAGGACGAAAACCGAGGTCAGGCTCGACAGCGTCGTCGGTACGACCGACAGCCCGTTGGTGAGCCGGCCCATGTCCTGGCTGGCCAACAGGTACCGGGCCTGGAAGCCGGCCCAGCGCTCGAAGGCGGAGTCCTCGGCGCCCGCGGTCTTGACGGCCTCGATGTTGGACACCATCGACATGCCGAGCCCGGTGAGTCGGGCGCTCTCGCGAAGCTGCAGCTGGTTGGCGGCATCGCGGCGCCGGGACACGTACCAGAGGGCGGCCATGTTCAGCAGCGACGCGACGATGGCCAGCGCCGCCAGCAGCGGGCTGTACGCGAACATCACCACCACGTAGACGAGCAGGCCAACCGTGGCCACGCCGGCGGTGACGAGCGGGCCGGCCAGCAGCTGCGCGATGGTGTCGAGCTGGTCGAGCCGGCTGACGATGACCCCGGGGAACCGCTGGGTGAAGTACTGGACCGGCAGCTTGAGCAGGTGGTCGACGAGCCGGAACGAGCCGGAGATGGTCAATCTGGTCTGCAGTCGGGCGAGGAACCACTGCTGGACCAGGGTCAGCACGCCGATCAGCAAGGAGACGACGAAGACGGCCAGGATGAGCGCGGCGGCGTTGCCACCGGGCTGGGCGCCGAGGACGTTGTTGACGAAGACCGTCGTGAACATCGGCAGCATGACGCCGGGCACCACCAGGAAGAGACCGGCGATGGCGGCCAGGATGAAACCGAGCCGCCCGGGACGCATCCGCGCCCAGAGGTCGGCGAACCAGCCCTCGCGCTTGCCGCCCTTGACGAAGTCGGGCCCCGGTGCGGCGTAGAGGGCGATATTGCTGTAGAGGCGTTCGGCCTCTTCGCGCAGGATGGTGCGTCGGCCCTCGGCCGGGTCGTTGATGTAGACGGAGTCCTTGCCGTAGCCCTCGAGCACGACCCAGTGCGAGAACCGCCAGAACAGGATCTGCGGGAGCAGGTCCCCCTCCGCCAGCTTGGCGAAGGGACGCCGGTAGCCCTTGGCCTCCATGCCGTAGTTGCGCGCCGCCTTGAGCATCGCGCTGGCGTTGGACCCGTCCCGGGTGACCCCGCACGCCTCGCGAAGCTCCTCCAGCGGCACCAGCCGCCCGAAGTGGCCCAGGACCATGCCGAGGGACGCCGCCCCGCACTCCGTCTCCTCCATCTGCAGCACGGTGGGCACCTTGACGCGGTGGCGAGGGAACGGGACCGGCGCCTCCGGCGGATCGGCCGGCAGCCCGGCCGGAACCGGCGCCGTCTGCGTCCCACTCATGAGCCGTCAGGGTCCAATCCGGGGAAGACCACCTCCACCGGATGCTGCTCGTCGAGGATGATCTGGGCCTTCACCGGGACCCCCTGCGTGATGACCCAGGGCGGCCCCTCCCCGATGCTCCAGCGGTACCCCGACGGCGTATTCGGATCAGGTTCGAGCTTGATCGTCGCCAGCAGGCCGGGTTGGGCTCCCAGCAGCGAGCCGACGACCTGCTGCTGGAGGCCGAGTCTCTGGGCGATCTGCTCGACGGTGTACGGGTCGGAGCTGATCTCGGCGACAGTGCCGAGCAGGTATCCGTACTGCGACGACGGTGTGCCCGCCACCTCCATCCGGACCTCCAGCCCGACGTAGACGATGCCCGTCAGGTCGGCCGGCACCACCGTCACCACGGTGTCGCGGGCGGCGGCGTCGGTCACCCGCACCAGGGACGTCCCCGGGGTCAGGGCCGCTCCGTCCGAGACCAGGATCGAGGTGACCACGCCGTTCTGCGGGGACACGACGACCTCGCCGCCCTCGAGCGCCACGAGCTGCTCGCCCTTGGTCACCTCCTGATCGAGCGCGACGAGCACCCGCTCGACCGATCCCCGCCTTCTTGGCCACCACGTTCACCGCCCCGTGCTCGGTGTACATGCCGGCGGCCCGCACCGACGAGGTGACCGTTCCGGTGAACGGCCCAGACGATGGTGCCGACGACGAGCAGACCGCAGGCGATGAGGACGAACACCGTCCACTTCGGGGCGAGGCGCACGACCCGGTCGATCGGGTCGGCCGACTGGGGGACGGGGCGTCCCAGGTTCTCCCTCCGGTCGGTGTCGGCGGAGTCTGATCGACGCGTCATGTGAGGGTCCTGGCGCTCGGGACATCGCGTCCGACGTCGATGCACAGCGTGGCGAGGGCGGCGATGCCGTGGATGGGAGACAGCAGAGTCGAGTCGGGGGCGAGCAGCGGCGCGCACCACCGCCCGGTCGCGGCCCGCCGGGCGAGGATCATCTCGATCAGGCGGTCGCGTCGCTCGGCCCAGCCACCGTCGGCTCCGCTGCGCAGCGCGGCGCCGGCGAGCTCGGCGTGGTCGAGCAGGACCCGGAGGCTGGCGTCGACCGTCACCGGTTCGTCGAGGTCGACGGGATGGCGGATCGTGGCGCCCGCGATCGCGTCGCCGGGGCCGGCGGGGGTCGGCAGGTCGGGGAGGCCCACCCGCTCGGGGCGGATCTGGGCCAGTCGATATCGGGCCAGAGCCGTCCCGTACGCGCGGGAGGGCAGGGAGGCCGACCAGGAGTCGGGCGCGTCGACGTCGGCGTCGGTCGGCGGGAGCTTGGCCAGCTCGGCCAGTTCGGTCAGGGCGTCGGCCACCGCAGGGTCCTCGGGCAGCTGCAGCAGCGCCAGGATCGCGCCGGCCGTCCCGTCGATGACGATGGACGGTTCGGCCCGCCGCGCGGCGGACAGGCACGGCGCGACCAGACTGCGGGCCGCGTCGAGCAGGACCGCGTCGTCCAGCAGTCGAGCGGCGACGGCCGCGGCGTAGAGCACGCCGGCCGGTCCACCGAAGGCATCCGCCGGTCCCCGGTCTCCCGACCCCACCCGGGCGACGCTCCCCAGGAGGGCGGCTCGGGCCACCGCCGCGCAGCCCGCCGGGGGATCTGCCGCGCGGGCCGCGACCGTCGCGAGCGCCAGGCCGATACCGGCCTGGCCGGTCAGTCCCGCGCTCATCCGGCCGTACGTCCACCGGTTGCGGTTCGGGTCGTGCTCCAATCCGATCCACGCCACGGCGCCGTCGTCGAGCTCGATCGCCCGGTCCAGCAGCAGGGCGACGGGCTCGTTGGGGTCGGCGAGCGTGATCGTGGGCTGAGCTTGTCGAAGCCCGACAGGCTCAGGGCGCGACGGACCCCTCGTCGGGATCCATCGAGAACAGCGTGGCGCGCAGATCGTCGACGTAGTCATCGCGGTCGGCCGCCTCCCTCAATCGGGTACGGATCTTGGCGGCCGGCGCCTCGCGGATCGCATCGGGCAAGATCACGCCGCGATCGCTCACCAGGTCGGTCCGAGGTGAAGGGGACGGTGAACATGGGGATGTCGAGCTCGCGCAGGGCTTCGACCTCGCAGGCGATCAGACCGCGCGGCGCGGTGCCGGTGGCGCTGTAGAGGCCTTGGAGGACGAGTTCGCGTTCCACGCCGTCGACGAGGGCGTCGGGCGCCAGGCTAGAGGCGAGCACCTGAGCGTAGAGCCGGGTCGCTCGGGCTAGGAGCCGCACCGCCGGCTCGGGATGAAGCGCGGGGACGTGCTCCGTGTGGGCGAGCGACGCCAGTCGCCGCTGCACGTCCGCGTACCCGTCGATCAGGGCCTGCTCGTGCCCCCGCAGCGAAACCCGGTAGGCCGTCGCGGGTCGGCAGGGCGGTGCCGTTAGGCAGCGGCGCCCGAGCGCTGCGGAGGGCCGGGCCGTCCTTCTCCAACACGAGCGTGCGCACCGTGTACGGGGTCAACATCTCGCGCGGGCCGGCGAGCGCGCCGATGTCGGCCGTGTTGCGACCGGGCGGGCCGGACAACGACGCTGGTGATCATGCTCGACGAGCCCGGGGTGTCGGTGAGGCGGGCCGACAACGCGTCGTCGGGACGGGCCGTGCGCAGCGCACCCGGGGCGACAACGGTCTCGAAGTCGACCAGCACCGGCAGGTCAGGGGCCGCCACGAAGTTCTCGTGGTGGAGGTCGGTCGAGCCCATGGCCTGCGTGACCCGCACCAGGGCACCGGCCCGCCGGAAGTAGGCGTCGACTCCCCGCTCGTCCGGACAATCACCGCGTACGACTTCGCCCGCCCACGAGTAGCCGTCCCGCTCGATCAGGTCCGGCAGGCGCAGCCCGAGTGGAGTCCCGGCCGAATCGACCTGGGCCAGGACGGCGCCGAGCAGGCGGTGCAGCCCGTCCGCCCGGGGTTTGAGGAACGCCGACGTCCCGTCGGACAGGCGCAGCCGGGCCACCCCGCGACCATCGCAGTGCTGGTCACCGGCGGCCAACTCGATCCGCGTCACCTCGACGCCGGGGGACACCGACGGCAGGTCGGCTGCCACCCGGGAACACAGCTCCTCGGTCGTCTCGCGCCACTGCCGCCAGGCCGTCGCCAGCAGACGCGAGACGACCGGGTGGGTCGACCACAGCGCCTCCCAGTCGCTGCGGGCGTTCCCCTCGAAGAGCGGGTCATCCACGGGGCGGCCGGGGACGGTCGCCATGAGCAGGGGGCCACTCGCCGTGAGCTGCCGCTGGGCCAGGTTGAGGACGAGGTCGTGCTTGGCCTCCTCGGTATCGGCGCCGACGCCGCCCACGTGTCGACGTCGCGGCGGGCGGCGGCCATCCAGTCCCGAAAGCCCGGGTAGAAGCGCCACGGCTGGTCGGGGTCGACCCAGTCGGGCAGCTCGTCGCCGGCCACCTCGCGCAGCCGCGGAGGGTCCGGCCACTCCCACTCGGTGCCCACCAGGTTCAGGAGCGTCATGGCGTCCTGCGCCCAGGTGGGGAGCGGTTCGCCGGGCACGGCCGTCACGTCGCTCAGACCGATGCGCCACTGGTCGAGGCTGACGCCGAGCTCGCCAGGACCTCGGCCACCCGCTCCGGGTGGCCGGCCGCCGACGCGGCGGGACCAGCGATCGAGCCGCTCCTCCGCGAGCGCCGTCTCGCCGGTCGGCCGGAGCCAGCCCCCGGCGATGCGCTCGGCCGGCGTGGCGGCGCGCGCCAGCACCGCCAGGAGCTCCCGCCACGCTGTCCGGTCGCGGAGTCCAGCGAAGGTGTGGTCGTCATCTCACCCTCGTGTCCATCTCGTCCAGATCTCGTCCGGGTGACGGGGCCGGTGTCAGCGCAGCCATGGCCTCGGCGCTCGCGTCCCGGGCCAGCTTGGCGCGGACGAGCTCGAACCGGACGTCGTACACGTCCTTGAACCCGTTCTCGAAGGCCCAGATGTCGAGGTTCACCGTCGGCCGCCAGCCGGTCGCGCGGGCCTGCCCACGGACGAGCTCCAGCAGGTCGGCCTCGTCGCCGCGAGAGGTGAAGTCGGGGTGGGCGGCGTCCAACATGGACTGCTGGTTCCCCGCCGCGTCGGCGACGGTGGGATAGCGGCCACGCACCCGCAACTCGTCGAGGACGTCCTGGGTGGTCCGCTCCAGGTACTTGCGGCTGATGTACCAGTCGCGGAGCGCCCGCCGCGTGGCGAGCCTTCGGATGAGCTCGTCGAAGTCGTCGGAGTTCAGGTCGTTGTCGTGGCGCCACGCCTCGAGGTCCTCGTCGCTGCGGAGCCGGCGGTCGGTGCGGAAGCGCACCAGCTCGCCCGCCAGTGCGGGCTCGTCGGGCTCCACCTTGAACAGCTCGCCGAGGACGTCGACCAGTCCGGCGTGCAGGGCGTGCTCGTTCAGTTCGCCGAAGTCCTCCAGGTGCAGCGCCGCATGGGCACCGATGTCGGCCAGCGGGAGGCTCGTGCCGTTGCGCCGGACTCGACGGTCCCGGAAGTACATGGCCTCGAACGGGTGGGAGCGAGTGACCCGGGCCGGACCCGGGGGCTCGACCCCGTGCCGGGCGACGTGGGTCAAGAGGGCGACGGCGTCCTCCCGCTTCTGGTCAACGGCGTTCGCCCGGAGGTACGCCCGCAGCCGCGACAGCAGGTCGGCCGGGAGTCCTTCCTTTGCGGCGTCGGACAGCAGCGCGTCGTAGGTGCGCTCGGGGTAGAAGCGCCGTTTCGCCAGGTCGATCAGTACGTCATGCTGCTCGCTCGTGACGACACCGTCCTCGACCGCCCGTCGGAGCGTGTGGCGGATGTTGACCATGGCCTCGCTGAGCGGTCGGAACTCCCATTCGGCACTGGCGTGCATCACGGCGACCTCGTCGTCGTCGGTGAGCTCGCCGGACATGAAGTCCTCGAAGATCCGCCCGAATCCGCGGGTCCCGAAGGCAGCCGTCTCCGCGGCGCGCAGGGCCCCCATGCTGCTGGACCCGTAGACGGCCACGCCTCGCTCCAGTGCGTACAGGATCTCCTTGTGCCACACAGAGAGCTGCTGGGTGAAGACACCATCGATGAGGAGGATCCCGATCGGCGACAACTCGTCGATGACGCTGATGATGTCCGACTGCGCCGCCGGGGGTAGGAACACGGCGTGGGGGAGGATCTCCCGCGCCTGCGACCAAGGCATCGTCGGTCCGAGATACACCACGATGGTCATGTGGCGGCAACCTCCAGAGGGATCGCGGCGCGGGCCCAGGCCTGGGCCCGCGTTCCGGGGGTGAAGTCCTCGAGCATGTAGCCCTCGAGACCGGGGACGACGACGCGGAAGACGTCGACGCCGACGTCGGGGTGGGTGAGGTCGACGGCCAGCACCCGGGAGATCCCGACGGCCTGCAGGCGGGCGAGCAACGTGCGCCCGTCCGCTTCGAACGTGTCCCCCGACTCGTCGGTGAAACTGCCCAGATCGACGCTCTCCGGCAGCGCCAGCAAGGTGGCGTTCGCCTCGTCGTACGTCGCCCGGAATCGACGGTGATGACCGAACGCGTCATCGCGCGAGCCGGCGATGTAGACCAGTCGGCCCTGCGCCGCTTCGCAGATCGCGCGGATCAGGGCGACCTGGGGATCGAGATGGGTTCCGTAGCCGTGGTAGAGGCCGATGGTGGGGTTCTGCAGGTCACAGAGGTACGCGGTGAAGGTCGGGACCCGGGTGTCCACCGTGCAGTCGACGGCGACCACCGCGACGCCGGCCGCCCGAGCGGCCTCGACCAGGTGGGCGACGTCCGGACTCGACGCGGTCGACAGGTCGACCCGACGCAGTGGAGCACCGGCCTGCCAGGAGACCTTGGTGCAGGTCGTCGCGTCCCGCTCGATCACCTCGTAGAGCGCGCCGATCAGGGCCTCAGCCTTGGTGTTGCCGGAGTTGAGACCGTTGGAGCTGAACGCGAAGGGCAACCGCGAGGACCGCGGGTGTCGGTACCGCTCGAGCGCGACCATCACCGTCGGGACGGCGGTCGGCGGCCCGCCGAGGAGGTCGTCGGCGAGCACCCACTCCTCCGGCAACTCGGAAGAGAACAACGAATTCCGGGACAGGGGCAGCAGTCGGAACGGGATGCGGGCCTGGTCCGCAAGGTCGGCATAGCTCGAGGTGAATCGAGCGAGCGGGGTGTTCTCCCCGGCGTGCCGCTCGAAGCACTCCATGGCTGCCGAAGCCAACGCGGCGGTGAGCGTGAACCCCTTTCCCCCGTCGACGGAGAGATAGCCGGCCTGCGGGCGCACGGACAGCACCACCGGGATACCGACGGCGTCCAAGCCGGTGATGTTGGCCAGCCGGGTGAGCCCGATCGCGCGGAAGCGGCCAAGGACCCGCGCCAGCGTCTGGTCGGGGCTGATGGCCCGCTGGGCGTCGGCCCGGTGGCCCTTGCCGGTGGCGTCGCGCGTCAGCACGGAGGTCATCACACGGCCGCCACGGGCTGCGGTTGCGCCCGCATCTTCGCCTGGGCGTGGGCCAGAGCGCGAGCCCCGGGCCGGTAGTAGTCGAACATGTAACCCTCGAGTTCTGGCACGACGACGCGTACGACCGGGATCTGCAACTCAGGGTCGGTGAGGTCGACCACGATGGCCGTCTCCAGGCCCGCGGCGCGGAGCCGGTCGAGGACGATGGTGACGTCTTCACCGAACGAGGACGTCGAACCGGAGGCGTGCCGGTCGGCTGGAGCGATCGCCGGGATGGCGTCGAAAGCCTCCCGTCGTCCATCTCCCATGAAGCGGTTCATGCGCTGGTCCCGGGTGAAGTAGTCGTCCCGGGCTCCGGCGATCAGCAGCAGCCGCGCCTGGGCCGCCTCGGTGAGGGCGCGGATCATCGCGATCGACGGGTCGAGGTGGGCACCGTAGCCGCGGTAGAGACCCATGGCGGGATCGCGGCGGTCCGCGACCACCGACATGTAGGTGGGCACCCGCGTGTCGACGGTGCAGTCGAACAGGTACGCCGACACGCCAGCGTCGTCGAAGCGCTGTATGAGCGAGCGCACCAACGGATCCGTCACGGTATCGAGGTCGACCCGCTGGGTCATGCCGCCATCGACGACCCGGCTGCAGGCGATGGCATCGCGTTCGACGACCTCGTAGAGGGCCGCCGCGAGGGCTTCCAGAAGGTGATTGCCACCCGCCAGCCCGTTCGAGCCGGCGGCAAACGGCATCCACCGCCGGGTCGGAAAGTGGGTGGTGTTGCCCATGCTGACGATCGCGTACGGGACCGCGACCGGCGCCTGGGTCATCAGGTCCCAGCCGAGAACCCAGGGCTCAGGGCGATGTCGGTCGAAGAGCGGATGGCGGGTCAGCGGTAGCTGGTCCGGAGTCAAAGTGCGCCTCTCGGCGGACAGCGCGGCGTGCGACTCCACGATGACCTCGAGCCGCAGGTTCTCGGCGTGCCAGATCTCCACCGCCTCCATGCCGGCGGACGCCATCGCCGCGACCGTGCTGAAGCCCTTGCCGCCCGACACGGTCAACGTCGGGGAGTTGGGCCGATAGCCGACGACCGTGGGAATGCCGATCCGGTCGAGGCCCGTCACGTCGGCGAGTCGGGTGAGACCGACCGTGGGTGCCGCGGCGCGGATCCGCTCCAGCGTCCGCTCGGGGGGCGTGGTGCGTTGGGTTCCTTCGTAGAAACCCTTGTCAGCCGCGTAGGCAACACCGTTGATGTGTACGGCCGCGCTCATGGGCACGCTCTCCTCGGCTGGACGGGCCGGCTCCAATCGGTCGGCAACCACGCAGTGCCGGGCCCCGCCTGGGAGCCCGGCACACGGAGATCGTCTTGGTCAGGTCGCGACGGCGGCTGAGGCGGCGGCGGTCACCGTCGTGGTGGTGGTGGTGGTGGTGACGGTGTCGCCACCGCCCGCGACGCTGGACAGCTGGTCCTCGTCGATCTCTTCGACCGCCGTCACCGCATGCGGTACGAACAGCTGGGCGTTGTTGGCGACGTCGGACGGGGTCACGTCGGAGTACCCGATCTCCTTCAAGATCGAACCTCGCCCGGCCTCGTCGGCCTCGCTGAGCCGCACGCGCAGCGCCGGATCGGCCGCAATCGTCCGGACGAGTGAGATGACACGCTCTTGATCAGCCATGAGGCTCCCTTCCAGGGGATTTGGTGGCCACGGCCGAATTGCGGCGGCCACTCCAGACAGGGAATTGTCCGATGTGCGTAATTTTGGCGTAACAAAACTACGCAGCGCAACAGAACGCCAGAATTATTCTGGATGGTGAAGCAGCCCCTCTCCGACAGGCGATTTTGCTGGTCTGTCGAGCGGGTCGCTCCGCCGACGATGAGCTGGGGAGGGCAGCATCATGAGCGATCGCCCGGGCCGGCTGATCATCGTCGGGACCGGCATCACCGGCGTCAGCCAACTGACGCTGGAGGCCGTCGCCTGGATCGAGGCGGCCGACGTCGTGTGCTACGTGCTGGCCGATCCGCTGACCGAGCGCTGGATCGGCGAGCATGCGCGCGGCACCGAGGATCTGACCCGATTGCATCGGTCGGACGTCCCTCGACTCCATGCCTATCGGGCCATGAGCGAACGACTGGTGGAGCATGCTCGCCACGGCCGCTTGGTGGTCGGGGTCTTCTACGGTCATCCCGGTGTCTTCACCAGCCCGTCGCACTGGGCCGTCGAAAGCGCCCGCGCAGAAGGGATTCCGGCCCGCATGCTCCCGGCCGTCTCCGCCGAGGACTGCCTGTTCGCGGACCTCGGCATCGATCCGGGAGACGGGGCCTGCCAGTCGTTCGAGGCGACCGACATGATCATCCGCGCTCGGGTGCCGGCCACCGATGCGCACCTGGTTGTCTGGCAGGTCGGAGTCGTCGCCCAGCTCGGTCTGGAAACCGGCGGCGCCCGGGTGGCCGAACTCGTACGGTACCTGGAGCGCTTCTATCCGGCCGAGCACATGATCATCCACTACCAGGCGGCCCAGTCGGTGGTCGCGGATCCGACCATCGAACCGGTGCCGCTTTCCGAACTGGGATCTCTTGCGCTCGCGGTCACGTCAACGGTGTACGTGCCACCGCTGGGTGCGCGCGAGTACGACATGGCGATGGCCGCGTCCGTCGATCTCGACGGTTCTACGCCGGAGAAGTCTGCGAGCGGGGCGGCGGGGGTGGACTGGTATCGGCCGCTGTCGTCGGAGCCGAGCCGGCTCGGAAGCTTGATCACGGCCCTGAGCACCGATCCCAGCCTGCTCGAGTCGGTCCGCGAGGATCCCCGGACGTATCTAGCCGCAGTCGGGCTGGACGTCATCGAAGGCTGGGCCTTCCTTTCCCAAGATCAAGCGTGGATCAACGCCTGCATTCGTGAAGGGAGTGGGCCGGCGGCCGCGGTGGCTCTCGGAGCGGCCGCAACCGAGGAGGAGGCCCAGAGGTTCTTCGTGCACACCGACGGCCGGCTCGTGCGGCGTAGGTCGGTTTAGAACTCGCGAATTGACGTCGGAAGGTTCCGATGGGTTCTGATCGAAGCCATCGGTCGGCAAATACGGGCGTCGCAAAAATCCTTGGCAAGCGCTGAGGTAACGGAATGACGGAACAAAGCCTTTCCAGAGACTCCTACGTCACCGTGGAGAAGCCGAGTCGGGGGAACTCAGGCCACACGAACGAGGGGTAAGACACGGATGACCAACGTGATCGATTGGACCGAGCAGGCGAGCTGCCGCGGACGGACCGACGAGATGTTCCCGGAGCCCAGCCAACAGAAGCGTGCCCGGCAGGTGTGCTTCGGTTGCCCGGTTCGAGCCCAGTGCCTGGCGGAGGCTCTGGACAACCAGATCGAGTGGGGGGTCTGGGGCGGGAAGACCGAGCGGGAGCGGCGGCTCATCCTGCGACGCCGACCTGACGTCGGGTCGTGGCGAGCACTGCTCTGCGCCCGGGTCGAGACCCCGGTCAAGGAACCGCGCCAGGCCTTGGCGAGCTGACCAGCAGGCCGTCGCCCCGCCTCCCCGACCGAGACCGTCCCCCTTCCGCGGGGTCGTCTTCCACCGCAACGCCCCTAATGACCCCGCCAGGCACCCACACCGGGGTCGTCTTCCACCGCAACTATGCGAACGACCCCGCCGAGCCCTCGCTCAAGCCGCACGCCATCAGAACCGAGATTGACTCAAAGTTTCCGGCTTCGCCTTACCGGGACACTCGTGAGCCCACGGATGGCCGACCGCTCATGATCGGATCCACGTTGCCTGAAATGAGACTGGCGATTCTGATCCTGACCCCGCCGCCGGCGCGGGAGGACCGAATGATTGATTCGATGACCGATCGGCAGAAGGGCGTCATCTTCTACGTCCTGACTCTGATCATGGCTGTGGCCGTGGCGCTCCTCGGCCCCGACGACGACGACCTACTCCAGATCCTCAACATGGCGACACCGACCATCGGTGTCTTGCTGATGCTGCTCGTCTTGACGCCCGACGGCTATCGCCGGGCCGGCTGGGCTCAGCTGGCGTTGCACCGTCCAGGGTGGCGAGCCTGGCCGCTGGCCCTGATCGTGCCGACCGCCATCTTGTGCGTCTCATACGGTGCGGCCTGGCTGGTCGGCGTGCTCTCGTTCAGTCTCGAGGCCTGACGCCCTTTTCAACCTGATCATCAACATCGTCATCATCTCGCTCTATGCGGCGCTGGAGGAGATCGGCTGGCGCGGATACATGCTTCCCCACCTCGGAAGCGACGGCAGCTTTCGTGCGGCGCTCGTCGTGGGGTTCCTGCACGGGGTCTGGCACCTTCCACTCATGCTGCTCACCACCGCATACAACCCGGCCGGGAACCGGCTGATCACCGTTCCGATCTTCCTGGCGGTGCTGACCGGGGCAGGCGTCATCTACGCCTACCTGCGGTGGACATCCGGCAGCCTGTGGCCGGTCATCATCGCCCACGGGACCCTCAACGCGGTGCTGGGAACATTCCAGCAGGCAGCGGTTATCCCGGACCCCGCAACAGCCGCATACCTCACCGGCGAGACCGGCATCTTCACGCTGGCAGCTGTGGCAATCGCTGCCGTCGTCCTGGCCAGGCGTCTCCGCCGGGTCACGACACCGGATCCCGCTGGCGAAACCTTGAGATCGAGTGACAGACGCGGGTGAGGCCGCCGCCGTCCCCCGCCGCCGCGCTCAGGCCGCTGCAGTTCCCCGGGCTGGGATGCCCGTCTGCGAGTTGGTGCTCAAGACGCTTGGCAGTACGCAGCCGGCCGATCCCGAGCTGCCTGCGATCAGAAGAATCAGACCAGGATCGCGAGAACCCTTCTGCATGGCCATTTGCCGATCAGTTTGAAGGCGTGGTGGGTCCTGCCGGTGCGGTGGGAGTGGACGACCCAGGCGAGGCTGAGGGCCTCGAACCAACGCGCACTCTCGATCCCGCTGAGGTCGACGACGGGCCAGCCGAACTCGGCGAGCAGGGTCGTCACCGTCTGTTTTGCTTCTTCGGCGCCGGACGCCGCGCCGAGATCGCCGCCTGGGTGGCCGATGTCCGGTCGGGGGAAGCCGACATCGCTCCCTCCAGTCGATGATGCCGCCGTCGGTCACTCCCCTAGCCCAAGATGGGCGGTTCTCCCGATGTCGACACTGAGCGAGACGCGCAGCATCGAGGCATGACCCTCAACATGTGGAAGTATCCGGCCGACCTCTGGCCGACATCTGTCGGCGATGGAGGACCGCCGCGAGCAGATCGCCCGCGATTGGACCGAGTCTCAATGGAAACCGGATTACCGGTTGTCACCCCCCTTGTGGCTGCTCAGACTGCTGGGCGGCCGCCTTGGCCGCCAACCCAACGACGCCCCGCAACGTCCTCAATCGGCCGTCTCGGACGGCGATGAGGACAGCGAGGACCACATCTGCCGCGGGGAGAACCTGCAACCGGCTACCCCACCCATGGCCTGCTAGGCGCGCACTGACATGACGCAGAAGTCGGAGCCCAACATGGGTAGAACTCCCGATGGCGCGAGTCCGGTTGCGAGCTTTTCTGAAAGGGCAACAACACACCAACTTGTGAGGAGTTCCCATGCCTCTATTCACGGACGTCCATCGCGCCGGCGAAACCCTCGACCTCGCACAGGTCGCGGAGGACCACGCGGCCGATCTCAGATTCCAAGGCAGCGAGAATGTTCGCTACCTGCGTTACTGGGTTGACGAAACCCGCGGCAGGATCTTCTGCCTAGTCGACGCGCCCTACGCCGAAGCCGCCAAGGCTGTTCACCGCCGGGCCCGCGGTCGCCCGGCCGAAGAGATCTACCAAGTGCGCGAAGGAGCGTAGCCGCCGACCATCGGTGGCGCCACCAACGCCGCCACCTGGCGGGACCGAGGTCCTCGCTGAGGAACCACTCCGGCGGTCATTCAGATTCCACTTTCAAGATCAGCATCGCAACCATCAAGGAGTTTCGTCATGCCCGACTTTCCCCTCCATCGCCCATGTCGCGGTGACCGTCACCGATCTTGACCGCAGCACCCGTTGGTACAGCGCCTCTGTTCGGCTCCGATCCCGTGCTCGACGAGGACGAGCTGGCCGGAGGCTTCCACCACACCGTCTACCTGGTGGGCGGCGGTCAGCTGTTCGGCCTGCACACCCATGTCTCCGACCTCGTCTGATCGGTTTCGACGAGCACCGGGTCGGCCTCGACCATGTCGCCTTCACCTGCCAGGACAGCCAGTGAGCTGCAGGCCTGGGCTGACCCGGCTGGACGACTTGGGCATCGAACACGGCAACGATCAAGGACGCAGTCGTACGGATCGGGACTCTCGTTCCGCGATCCCGACGGGATCGCGCTCGAGTTCTTCGCCCGGCCCGCCCCGAGCTGACGGTCGAAGAAGGTGCGGGAGACATCGTGTCCCCACTGTGGATCGTGTTGACGGCGTCGGCTCTGGCTCTCGCTGTGGCCGGCTGGGTGCCCCGCCCGCTACGCCCGGCACCCACGATCGTCGCCGCTGTGTTCGTCCTGGCCAGCGGCGCGGTCGCGGTGTCTGTGCTGCGTATGTTCACGCCACCAGCTCCGTCAGAGCTGACCCCGGTGGCCGGCCTGCTCGCCGAGAGTAAGTCGATCGGGCCCGCCAAAGACGAACCACTCGGGCATCGACGATGAAGAGATCAGTGCTCGGGGACCCGCTTGCGACCCTGGGTGTGCAAACGGCGAGCAACGTCGGCGCGATCCCTTTGAGGAAACACCATCGACATTGACGAAGTCTCGACCCGCCAACAGCCCGGACCCGTACAGCTGTTGGAGCGCGAGCCTGAGTTGACGGCGCTCGGCACGTATTGGGCAGAGGCGCTGGCCGGACGCGGTCGCCTGGTGTTCCTCGGAGGCGAGGGCGGTGTCGGGAGGTTTCCGCCCGTGTCGACCCTCGCACCCTGCCTGTCGAAGGGCCTGAGCGTGTCGCGGTCCCCGAGAAGGAGCAAGTGGTCGCCCGACAACGTTGGAAGCGACCATCTGCTCCTGCTCGGCGCGATGGTCTCGGTGCGGCGCCGTTGTACGATCAGTGAACCCCAGGAATCATTCACCTAGTGGCGGCCGCCGGCGGCAATCGCTCCGGTGTTAGTGACCAGCGTCCCTGCAGCCCGTGCTCAGGCGGCGCACTTGGCGGTCTGTCGGCGGCAGCTATCTCAGTGAGCCGAGGATGCCGCCGGCCGCCGCGGCCGCCCGCGACCTGGACGGCACGCCCAGCTTGCGGAGGACGGCGGACACGTGGTGGCCGACCGTACGTTCCGACAGGGTGAGCCGGGTGGCGATCTCGGCATCGGAGAGACCCTCGACGAGGTAGCCGAGGATCTCGAGTTCGCGCGCGGTGAGACCTGCCTTGTTCGATCGGGACGCGCCTCGTGGACCGCGCGGCACAGGCAACCCGCGCTGGGCGAGGTCGCGCCGTACGGCCTGGGCGGTGGCCGGCGCACCCAGCCGTAGCAGGCTCGCGACCGCCTCGGAGGTGTCCCCGGGGCGCCGCTCGCTGAGAGCGAGCGCGGCCCAGAACGGCCGCCCGATCGCGGTCCAGGCGTCGCTGGCCTCTCGCCAGCGGGCGTCGCGCATCAGCGCGAACGGTGCGGGCAGATCGAACGGAATGTCGTCGTCGGCACCTCCGAGTGCGCGCCACCAGGCCAGCTCGGCGAGCATCCATGGCTCCCAAACGCCTGCGCTGACCGACCAGTCCTCCTCGGTGAGAGCGACGATCTCAGCGGTCCGGCCGGCCGTCCACGCCGCCTCGGCCCGCAGGATGGCGACCGGCAGCAGATGCTGCGGCTTGCGTACTGCCGTGCGCGAGCAGGTCCAGTTCGGATACCTGGGCCTCGGCCTGCGGGTCGCCTCGGCGGACGGCGAGCGTCCCAGTCGTCAGCAGCGCCGGGATCCGGCTGAACACCGGGAGATGAGGGTGTCGCAGAATGCTGTTCGCCAAGCGCACTGCGTCGTCGGTATGGCCCTGCTCGACCATCACGCCGGCCAGCCAGGCCGTCATGTACAGCGACCAGGTGTCGAGGTCCCGCTCGTCGCAGTAGGCGATGCCGGCGCGCAAGGTCTGTTCGGCCTCGGCGAGCATGCGCTTGGCGGCCAGATTGGTGCCGATGTTGGTCCAGGCCCGGGCGGCGTGTTCCTCCAGACCGTCGGCCAGGGCGATATCGAGCGACCGCTCGAGCCGAGACCGACCCTCGACCAGGTCTCCGCGCAGGAGCAGTGCGGTACCGATGTTGTTCAGCGCGTGCGCCTCGACCTCGCGGTCACCCGCGGCGCGGGCCTGCGTCCAGGGCCCGTCGACCCCAGGCGAGCGCCTCGTCCGTGATGCCGCTGAGCATCTGCAGCTGCGACAGGTTGCTGTAGGCCATCGCCAGCTCGGCGCCGGTGCCGAGCGGCTCGAGCGTGGCGACAGCCGCCGCGCGTACCGCTCGGCGTCGGCGTTTCGGCCGAGGAACCACGACAGACCGGGACAGCCAGCGCTGACCCACACCGAGCCGGCGAGGGTCACCGGCGGCCTCGTGCAGGGCGACGGCGTCCCGGCGGGCGTCCAACGCCTCGACGAGCTGGACGTGAGGTAGCACTCGTAGGACAGCCGCTCCAAGAGGTCGCGCGCTGGGCCGCGGGCAGCGCGTCGCCGTACGAAGGGCCGCGCGCAGATGCTCGGCGGCTTCACGGTGAGAACCCAGAGCCGGCGGCCTGCTCGGCCGCCCGAGGAGCGTGCAGGACGACGGCAGCGGCGTCCCCGCTGGCGACGGCGTGCAGCGCGAGTCGGCGATGGTCCTGGCTGCCGGCGCCGAGCAGCCACGCCAGCACCTGCCGGTGCAGGCCGATCCGGGTCGCGGGCGGGAGCGAGTCCAGGACGGCCTCACGGGCCAGCTCGTGCCGGAACGCCACGGAAGTTCCTCGGTCGAGCAGGACCCCGCCCTGGACGCATTCGTCGAGCGCGCCGGAGGGCTGCCCGGACACGTCGAGGACGAGGTTGATCTCGGCTGCGAAACCGACGACGGCCGCGGCCTCCAACACGCGCGGGCCGGCGCCGACAAGCGGCCGGACGGGCCAGCACGGCGTCGCGGACCGTAGCCGGCAGCTCGTCGGCGTCCCCGGCCAGCACCTCGGTGACGAAGAACGGGTTGCCATCGGTGCTGCGATGCAGGGCCACGGCGTCGATATCCCGATCGAACGTCCGCGCCAGCTCGGCGACCGCCCCGGCGGTGAGCAGCGGCAGCTGCATCCGGGTCACGGCGGACGCCGTAGCCAGATCACCCATGATGGCGGCCAGCGGATGCGTGGCGGCGACCTCGTCGTCGCGGAAGGTCGCCACCACCAGCAGCGGCAGCCCACTCATCCGACGCCCGACGTAGCGGATCAGGTCCAGGGTGGCCTCGTCGGCCCAATGGACATCTTCCAGCAGCAGCAGCGTCGGGGATCGGCCGAGGGCTGCGCGCACCAAGGGGAACAGCGAGGCCCGGCGGACGCTCGAAGGGTCGAGCTCGGCCCGTACGCCGAGCGCCTCGGCCACGTCGAACAGCGGCCCCAGAGCCCGCGGCGTCGCCCCGCCGTCGCAGATCCCGACCAGGAACCGCGCCCGTCCGCCGATCCGTCGCGCGAACTCCAACGCCACTGATGTCTTCCCGGCGCCCGCCTCGCCGCCGAGGAACACCAGGCGACCGCGTCCCGTCAGCGCCTCCGCCCAGTACGAGCCGAGCGCCGTCAGCTCGGGCTCCCGCTCCAGCAGCGGTACGGGTCGGGCCGGAGGGCGGGTCGGGACTTTGTGAAGGTCGATGGTGTCCCCCCGGAATCGCGGTGATGCTGCTCGCCCTGGCAAACCCAGAGTGGCACGCGGGCTCGGTACCGCCTACTGAAGTCCATCGAAAAGGGACCTATCGATCATGCACCGCAGACTTGTAGCTTGCGTGTTCCTGGTCCGAGCGTCGTCTCGATCCACCAGCGCGGTGGATGTCGAGCCAACGGAACGAAGTCGCCGGGCATCGCCAGGTCGATTCAGCACCGTCGGTCAAGGTCGCGAGAGCGCCTTGAGCCGGGTTGCCAGCCGTGTTCTCGCCGCGACAGATGTGGTCTTCGTTGTCGTCATCCACGTCACTGTTCGAGGCCCCAACACAGACGCTGCCCGGGAAACCTCGGTGGGCCAGTCGCCGGGTCTCGTCGGCCGCGCGCTTCTCGGCGTCCTGCATGGACACGTCCGGAGCGGCCTCCTGTCGGCAATCGGCTGGAGGTGCTCCGCGATCCGCGATGGGCTGATTCCGGGGCCGTCGGATCGGGCTCCGTCCAGACCGAGTAGTCGACGCCACTAGGGTGTCCGGCGGGACCAGAGACCGGCTATCCGATCTTCGGCGGCGTGATCGAGATACGCGATCCTCACCGGCATCGCCAGCTCGACGAGCGGTGAGATCGGACGAGAGCTCGCCATGTCGTCACGGGATGATCGCGTTCTCGCCGCGCCCGCCGTCCAGGACGTCGACGCCACCTCGGCCCTCGAGCCGGTCGTTTCCATCACGCCCCTTCCTGGACCTGGTAGATCTCGGCGGCCACCAGCCCGTGGGCTTCGCGGTGCACGGTCGCCGCCGCCTCGGCGGCGCGGGGCGTCGACGAGGCAGAAGATCTTGCCGTTCGGCTCGTCGACCCAGTAGCGCAGATAGCGGACGTCGTGCGCGTCCTGGTGCTGGAGGTCGGCGGCGTGAGCGTGGGCGACGTCGTTCAACGTGACGGGATCGCCGAGGTTGTGGACGTCCATGAAGAGAGGCATCGAAACTCCTAAAGGGAGGGTGACATGCTGACTCTTCTACAGGAGACGCCGGACAGGGTCGCCCGACATCGCGAGTTCTACCCATGTTGGCGGCTAGTCGTCGCTGTGGGAGGCGATCCTTCGCGAAGAGTTGCGCCGGCTTCCCGAAGAACTCGTCTGGATCGACAATCTGTTGGACGATCCCGGAGCGCTTTGATTTCAGCCCAGATGCCGCGTCCGAGGCGAGACGTTCTGGGTAAGGGAGTAGCGAGGATCGGTCGACGACGACAACGACGAGAAGGACACCACCATGGGCTTGACTCCAGACGACATCGACACCCTCCGGGAAGCAACGGCCTTCGATCCCGAAGGCCAGAAGCTCGGCGAGGTGAGCCAGGTCTACCTGGACGACTCGACCGGTGATCCCACCTGGGTGACGATTCGCACCGGACTGTTCGGCACCCAGGAGTCCTTCGTGCCTCTGAGGGAAGCGACATCGCGCGGCGGCGAGCTGCACGTGGCGGTCGACAAGGCCACCGTGAAGGATGCGCCGCGACTCGAAGCCGATGGCCACTTGACCCCGGACGAGGAGCAGGACCTCTACCGCTACTACGGCATCGACGACGGTCGCCGAGACCAGGCCCCCACCATGGCTGGCGGCGGTGTCGAGCCTGAGGATCGTGAGCGTCCCAGCGATGACGATCACGTTGCCGACGACGTACGCGCTGACCGTGCCGACGCCGACGTACGCGATGATCGTGCCCGCGCCGAGCGACTGCCGACGATCCGATACCGATACCGATACCGATGCTGACGATGATCGAGATCGCCGAGCCGAGTCCCGCGTAGGGAGCGACGACACGGAGTCCGACGTCACCGAGTCCGACGAGCCGCGGTCCGACCAGCCGAGCCGGGAGGGCGCTACGGAGGACGCCGACGACCTCGAGCTGAGTCCGGGCGAAACCAAGTCGCGCCTGCGCCGCTATGTCGTCACCGAACGCGTCACTCGCACGGTCGAGGAGCTTCCTGACGACGACAACCGGTAGTCCTGCGTCCGGGAACTAGCGGGCCCTACTCCCCGCCCGACAAGGTCGCGGTGGCGGTAGTCGCTCGTCGGGCCGCCGCGGCGGCTTGCCCGCGGTTGGCCACCCCGAGCTTCGCCAGCAGGGCGGAGACGTGGTGGTCGACCGTCTTGGGAGAGAGCGTCAGGCGGGCGGCGATCTCGGCGTTGGACAGTCCCTCGGCGACCAGGTTCAGCACGTCGAGTTGGCGCGGCGTCAAACCTGCGTCGTTCGCCGCCGTTGACCGGCGAGGGCCGCGGGGCAGCTTGGCGAAACCCCTGCCTGCGCCACTGCGCGCGCAACCGGTCCGCGATCCGGGTTGCGCCGAGCTGATTGAGGATGCGCAACGCGGCCGTCGCGGCCGCCTCGTCCCCCGCCGCGAGCGCCTCGGCCTGAAGATAGCTGCCGCCTCGACCGGCCCACTGGGCTGCGGCCTCCGACCAGCGCCCGTCGATCATCAGCCGATACGGCTCGGCGACATTGCCCGGGATCGGGTCGTCACCGCCGGCTTTCCAGAGACGGTACGCGAGCCGACCCATGGGGAAGGGCTCGCCGTGATCACCACCGACGAGTTCGAGACCGCGGCGGGCCTCCTCGCGGGATCGCTCCCGATCGTCGGCCAGGAAGAAGTATTCCGAGCGGGCGTCCGCAACGGGCACCGCCATGCTCGACGTCGCCCACACCGGCAGCCGCGGAGGCGGCACGGTCGAGGATGCCGAGCGCATCCGGATCGCCGCAAGCGGTCGCAATGCGGCCCTGAACCACCAGGGGAAGCACGGCGGACAACCCGGTCGGGCCCGCGAGGTCGAGGGTTGCCTTCGCATCGTCAAGCGCTCGCTCCCAGTTGCCGAGCTCCAGCTGGAGCTTCGCCCGCGAGCCGAGCACGGCGAGGAAGAAGCCTTCAAAGTTGTGCTCCTCGGTGAACTGCAGCGCCCGATCCATCAGTGGGTCAGCCGAGGCGTACGACGCAAGCTCGTCGGCCATGACCGTGGCGAGGCTGATCAGGGCCCGAGCGGCTCGGTCGGGCCGGCCCTCGGCGAGTGCTCTGCGGTGCACCTCGTCCAGGCTCGCCCCGGCTTGCAGATCCCCGGAGGCGAGCCGGGGGGTCGGCGGTGATCTGGGCGTGGATCGCGAGGTCCTCGTCTCCCAACTGCTGGGCCAAGGTCCGCGCGCGCTCAGCCCAACCGATGGCGTCGGCCAGGCGGTGATCCATGAAGGCCACCTGGGATTGACTGATGTACGCCATCGCCAGCTCGTGGTTCGGCGGGAGCGCCTCGAGCACCGTGACCGCTCGATCGGCTGCCTGGCGCACCAGCGTCGCTCGCCGTCCACCAGGCCAGCTGCGAGATCCAGCGCAGATTCTCGGCCAGCTGCTCGGGCTGTCCGACTCTTCACGCACGGCCAGGGCGACTTTCCGCGCGCGCAACGCCTCCTCTTGGCGGCCGGTGAGGTGCGCCTCGACGGCGTACCGCTCCAGCAGCTCCGCTCGTGCGTCCGGCGGCAATCGGTCCGCGTGTCGACTGGCCGCCTCGTAGTGATCCGCGGCCTCGCGATGGGCGCCCTGCCGAGCCGCCGCCACGCCTGCCTTCGCCCCGAACTCCAGCACGGCCGGGACGTCTCCGGCCGCCCGGGCATGATGGACGAGACGGCTGGGGTCGACACCGGGCCAGCCGGAGAGCTGGTCGAGAACCTTCTGATGAAGCTCCCTGCGTCGAGCCGGGGCCAGGGACACCTCCACCGCCGTTCGGAGGAGTTCGTGCCGGAAGGACACTCCGTCCTGGGACGCCATGAGCACCCCGGCCGCGATGCAGAGATCGACCGCCTCCGGCGCTTCGGACACCACAGCGAGCTCGAGCCGACCGGGACAACCGAGACCAGCTGTGCGACCTCGCAGCCGACGGGCAAAGCGCGTAGCCGATCGAGAATGAGGTCCTGCACCGCACCCGGCACGACGTCGGTTCCCGCCTTGAGCAGTTCCGTCACGAGCAGGGGGTTGCCACCGGTGAGCCGATACACCAGCTCCGGCGAACGGCCCGCCCGTTGCGCCTCCTCCGCCACGCAGGCTCTGGTCAGCGGCGCGACCGCAATGCGGTGGACGATGCCGCCGGCAAGACGTCCAGAAGCGCCGCAGCGGTGCTCAGCATCCAGCTCGTCGTCGCGATAGGTCACGATCGACAGGGCCAGACCTGTCGATCCGGCGGCTCAAACGCCCGCCAGTCCAGGCCGCCTCTCGCCAATGCACATCCTCCAGGACCCCCACGGGCCGGGCTCGCCGCGACGGTCCGGACAGGGGCTGGAGAAAGGCGGCGAAGATCTCCTCGGCGGGAAGGCCCCCTCAGCCGTGCGGCGAGGGCACCTCCGAGCTGCCGGCCGATGTCGTGCAGCGGCCAACGCACTGGAGTCGTCAGCCGGTCACAGTAGCCCCACAGCACCCACGCCACGCCGTTCGCGTACGGCAGACGTCCGACGAGGTACGATTCCCGAGGCCGGCCTCGCCGTCGATCAGCGCGACCTTGCCGCTCCCGGCGCTGTCGGCCACCAGTCGATCGAGGATCGACACGTCCCGCGCTCCCACGGCCCCGGTCCCAAGCTGACCAGACCCGCCGCCGCCCCGATTGGGCTCCGTCGCCATGGGCTGATGGTGTTCAGCGGGGGGCATCACAAGACGCCCCAAGGCCAAGTTCAGGAGCGTCTACCCGATGAACTCAACATGTCGTTCGTAGCGTCATTTACCGAAGACACTCTCAGCGGATAGAACGAGAAAGCGCTGCAAAGCACCGAAGCACAGCGGGCTGGAGGAAACGAGAGGACGCAGTCTCTCCCCACACCATCCGTACCTGGACCGAAGCTCTCAGTTGGCCGATCAACCACAGCACAATGTCTCCAGGGCACCGGAAGGTCTTCCTCGCCTTCGCCGTGCTGACCTTCCTCGCCCGCCGGCACGCTGCTCCTGCTCGCCCCGGCCGCCGCCGATCGCTGCTTCAGCGGCTGCTGAACGGATCAGGGCGGAGCCGACCACCCTCCTCTCGCGCGCCGCGTACGCCGCCGCTTCGTGTTCTCGGTTAACGGGCTCCGGCAGGAGCAGTGGGACCGTGTCAAGTCGCCCTGATCACCGTCACGACCTCACGGTGCTGGCCTTGACCCTCTCTGATTCCCACCTGCACCCTCTTCCATCTCACGGCGGACGAATCGAGCGCGCGATTCGCGGCCTGGTTCTGGCTCGCGGTGTATATCGCCATCCCGGTAGCTGGTCTTTTCGCCGTCGGTCAACAGCGGGCGACGAACAGCGTGGTGCAGCCGGTTCGCCGGCCCATGCCTGCGTGGCTGACCGCCATCCTCGCGGGGCAGGGTTTGATCTTGGTCCTGGTCGGAGCGGTGCTCTATGTCGAGGGTGCGACGGTCCACCACTTCCCGGCCGCAGCGCTTTCGTTCTGGCCGTGGGCGGTTGGTCCGCTCGGTGCCCAGGTCGTCGGTGCCTGGCTCATCGCACTCGGGATTGCGACCGGCCTGGTCATTCGTGAGCGGGATCTGGACCGGCTGTTCGTGCCGGCGGCCACCTACACCGCGTTCGGCGGCTTCCAGCTGCTCGTCGCCGCTTCGTACTGGTCCGAGGTCAGGTCGGAGCACCCATGGATGTGGGTCTACGTCGCAGTGCTGGCCCTGATGACGATCACCGGCGCCTACGGTTGCTGGCAGGCACGGAGAACGCCCCGCTGACACGGTCTGAGTGTCGATTGCCCCCGGCCCTTTTCCGACCGCAGTGAGAATTGCGTACTTCCTGCGCTGAACTTCGTCCTCCGCTATTTTTCGACCCACGACGAAATAGAGGATGGGTAAGGCGAGTGACCGAAGCATCGACGCACACATCGTCGGCCGACGACTTCTCTGAGAACTCCGGCTACAAGCCCGAACTCAAGCGAACGCTGGGCTCCTTCCAGGTGTTCGCCATCTCGTTCGCGTTCATCTCGGTGGCGGTCGGGATCTTCGGAACCTACGGCGACGTCCTGCAAAACGCGGCCCGGTAGGAATTTGGCTCTGGCTCATCGCCATGGTCGGGCAGATTCTGGTGGCGTTGGTGTACGCGCAGTTCGCGGCCCGCATCCCGCTCAGTGGGTCCGGCTATCAGTGGGCTTCGCGGCTGGCCAACCCGAAGGTCGGCTGGGTGTTCGGGTGGTTGGCCGTCTGGAACCTGGCGATCACGGTGGTGACGGTCGACAACGCGCTGGCCAGCCAGGCCTTCATGCCGCTGTTCGGGCATTGCGGAGAACGAGGGCACGGCCCGGGTGATCACGCTGATCGTGCTGCCGATCCAGGCCGTGCTCGTCATCTTCTCGACGCGCATCGTCGGCCTGATCAACTCGGCCGCGGTGGGCCTCGAGCTGGTGATCGTTGTCGTGCTGGGGATCGCGCTGGTCGTCGCGGTGGCGCTGACCGGCGACGGCTCGGTCGAGAACCTGACCTCGCGCGGTGTCGCCGAGAACGCGCCCAACTATTTCGCCATCGGCGGCGGATTGATGCTCGCGATGATCATGGGCCTCGCGACGCTCGTCGGCTTCGACGCGGCGGCCAACATGGCCGAGGAGGCCAAGGATCCCTTTCGCAGCGTCCCGCGCGCGATCGTGGGATCGGTCGCGGCGGCCGGGGTGCTGGGACTGGTGTTCCTGATCGCACTCACCGTCGCGATCGACGACATCCCCCGGGTCAGCGCCAGCGCCTCGCCGGTGGCGGTGATCATGCGGGATCAGCTGGGTCCGGTGATGGAGCGCGTTCCTGGTGGCGATCACGTTCGCCTTCTTCGGCGCCGGGATGGTGACCATGGCCGCGTGCTCGCGGATCGTCTTCGCGATGTCGCGCGACTCGCGCTTCCCCGCCTCACCGGCTGATGCGGCGGGTCAACCCCCGCACCCAGACACCGATCCCGGCGACCATCCTGATGCTCGTCGTCGGCGTCATCCTGATGGTGGCGCTGCCCGGCGGCGCGCTGCTGGAGCTGATCATGGCGGGGACGATCCTCCCGGCGATCCTCTACGGGTCGACGATCGTCCTGTACCTGGCGGTGCGCAAGCGGTTGGACCGCAGGGAGGGCGCGTTCGATCTCGGGCGCTTCGAGTTGCCGGTGGCGATCGCCGCGCTGGTGTGGATGGGCGTCGTCTTGTTCGTGCTGGTCACGCCGTCGGAAGCGCTGGTCCCGTCCTGATCGTCGGTCGGCCTGCTCGTCGCGGGCGGGTTGTACTTCGCTACCTGTGGTTCTTCAACCGCGAGGTGCTGGAGACCGAGCCGGGCGACATCGACGTCTCAAGCATTGACGGGCGTGCCGGCCATGGACACCACAGCCAGGCTGACGGGCGAGGTGGTGCGTGCGGGCGATCCCGGCTACGAGGCGGCCCGGCTCGGCTGGAATCGGCTGTATCCCCGCTACCCCGAGGCCATCGTGTTCTGCGCGACACCGCAGGACGTGGTCAACGCGATCGAGTGGGCGCGGGAGGAGGGCATCGCCCTGCGGGCCCGCAGCGGCCGGCACAACCTGGAGGGCTGGTCGTCGGTCGACGGCGGCCTGGTCATCGACGTCAGCCGGATGAAGAGCGTCGCAGATCGACGAGACCGCGCGCACGGCGACGGTCGGACGGGGCTCACCCAGACGGAGGCGGTCACGGCGCTCGGGCAGCGCGGCTTACGTCGTCCGACCGGCTCCGAAGGCGGCGTCGGCCTCGGCGGCGTGATCCTCGGCGGCGGCTTCGGCTTGCTCACCCGCAGCATGGGAATGGCCTGCGACAACCTGATCGCCGCCGAGATCGTGGTGGCCGACGGCCCGCGCTCGCGAAGGTGTCGAGGCCACCGAGGACAGCAACGCCGACCTGCTGTGGGCGTGCCGCGGCGGGGGCGGCGGCAACTTCGGGATCGCGACGTCCTACACGTTCAGGCTGCACGAGCTCGCCGACGTCACGTTCCTGGTTCGCGAGCTGGACCGGACACGGCGAGCTGGGCGACCTCCTGCGCACGTGGCAGCGCGACGCGCCGGTCGCCGACGAGCGGCTGACCAGCGCGCTGGAGATCGGCGTCGACGCGTCGAGCTCTCCGCGCTGCTGTACGGCGGTTCGCGGCGACGAGCTGACCGAGCAGCTGCGCTCGCTGCTGGCGATCGGCGAGCCCGAGGTGACCGTCACGGAGGACGCCTGGCCGACCGTGTACGCCGAAGTCGACAGGGCGCCCGCGGACATCCCCAACTGGAAGTTCTACTCCCAGTTCGTCACCCGCCCGTTCCCCGACGAGGCGATCGATCTGATCGTCCGCTTCATGGCGAACACGCCCAGCCCGCCGAGCAACTTCTTCTGCTCGAGCTTCGGCGGTGCCGTGCGGCATGCGCCGCCCGGCGGTTCGGCGTTCCCCCACCGCGACGCGCTGTTCTACTGCGAGCCGGGCGCCGCCTGGAACGACCCCGAGCTGAACTCGAAGGCACTGGGCTGGGCGGCCGATTTCTGGCGCGCGCTGCGCCCCTACAGCGACGGTGCCTACGTCAACGTCCCCAACGCCGCCGCGGCGGACTGGGAGCGAGTACTACGGCGCCAACCGCGAGCGACTGCGGCAGTCAAGACCCTACGACCCGGAGAACGTCTTCAACTTCGAGCAGAGCGTGCCGGCAACTCCCCTCGTTTGGCCGCGGTGAACAGGGTGTGCGAGACAACCAGCGGCCGTCCCGCTGGACTAGACTCGTCGTCACTCGTCTGCGTCGTAGCTCTCGCCTCCGAAGTGCGCGGTGTTGGTGATGCGGGGCGCGAGACGGCCTTCTTCCGGGCCCGAGTATCCGCACCTGGGGCGGCCCCACTTGTTGCATGGCCGAGTGCGTCAAATGGCCGCAGGCGATCAGACCCAGGACCGAGCCGTCGGCGAGATCCGCCGCGGGGACGATGACCCAATCGTCGGTCACGCACGCGGCGATCCGGGCCGGGTCGTTGGCGACGATGGCCTCCGCAAGGGCCTGCTCGGCGGCGACCACTTCCTCCTCAACGGTTCCGGGGATGGGCGGCACGGCGCCGCTTGCTGGTCGGGGGAGTTCGCAGCCATCCCTCGATCCTGCACGGTCAGCGGAGGTGCACGGCGAGGGCGGTGACGAGCTCGTCGGCCGGGGTGCGCTGCGGATCGGCGAGGTAGGTCTCGGTGACCGGCCCGTCCGCCTCGTGCCCGAGGTCGGCGACCCGGCCGAGCAGGGCGGTGTAGGCCAGGGGCAGCGCCGAGTACGGACCGACGTGCAGGGTCGAGGCCCACGCCCCGCCCGGCAGGTCGTACTGCTCCAAGGCGGTCCGGTCGGGTTGGTCGGCACACCGACAGCCACGTCCATCGCGTCGGCCAGGTCGAGCGGGTACACGGCGACGAAGGGGGCACTCACCGAGGGGATCAGCGCCGCCAACCGGGTGCACAGGGCGCTGGTGTCGCGGTCGATCCGATCGGCGTGGACGACGCCGCGGAGGACGGCGAGCCGCTCCGGGAGCCGGTCGCCGATCCGCACGTCGTACGTGGTGGCCGCCGGCTCGCGGGCCAGTCGGTCGAGCGTGTCCAGAGCACGGCGCTGACGGTCGACCTCGAGGGCCAGCCGTTCCCGTTCGGCCGCCAGCAACGCCGCCCGGGCCTCGGCGTCGGCGGCGAGCAGCTCGCGCACCCGGGCCACCGGAAGGTCCAGCGACCGGAGCAGCCCGATGGTGGTCGCCTGCGGCACCTGGCTGACCGTGTAGTAGCGGTAGCCGGATTGCGGGTCGACGTACGCCGGGGCCAGCAATCCCTCGGCGTCGTAGTGGCGCAGGGCCTTGACGGTCAGCCGCACCATCCGGGCGAAGGTCCCGATGGCCAGCAAGTCACTCATGAGTTGACGGGATACCACAACAGGGTGCGCAGCTGCTCCGGCGGCGTCGAGCGGGGGTCGGTGAGATAGCGCTCGGTGTGGGGTCCGGTGATCGTCAGTCCCTGAGCCGCAGCCTCGGCCCGCAGCGCGGCCAGGGTCGCGGTCTCCTCGACGTAGGGGCCGTGATGGACGGCTTGGACCACCCGGGTGAGCGGCTGATGGTCGAGGCGGACGCCGTCGGCGCCAAGTCTGCCCTCGAGGGACTGCACGCCGTCGGGGGCCGGGACGGCCAGGATCCACAGCCAGTCGTCGGGCCGGTCGAAGCCGAACCCGCCGTCGCGCTGCCAGTAGGTTCCCTCGAGCGGGACGTCGCCGCCCCCGAGAGCCGCGCGGGTGGCGAACAGGGCGCCGACCGCGGCGCCGAAGGCGGGCGATTCCGGCGCACCGGCGCCGTCGATCATGAGCATGCTGCGCTCGGGAACGGTTGCGGTTTCCATGGTCGGTGTAGGTCATGCCCGGAACGCTGAGGTCTCCCCGTACGGGAGAGTCAAGCGGCGTGCCCTGAGCCTGTCGATGGGACCCTGAGCCCGTCGAAGGGCCCCATCCAGCCCGCGACCCTGAGCCCGTCGAAGGGCCATCCAGCTCGCGCACAGAGCCCGTCGAAGGGCCCGTTCGTGGTCGTGCCCTGAGCCTGTCGAAGGGCCCCAACCAGCCCGCGCCCTGGAGCCTGTCGAAGGGCCCATTCGTGGTCGTGCCCTGAGCCTGTCGAAGGGTCCATCGGTCAGGTTCAGACACCCGCTCGCGGACCGGTCGAGGGGCATGGCTCCACAAGCGGTGACTTCTGGTGCTTCACTGAGATGCATGTGCAGATGGATGGCTTACTCAGGAGATCCGATCTTCGCCGAAGAGCTGCTTTTCCGCCCGAAGCACTCGATCATCGACCAGAGCCTGCACTCCCGGCTCGGCGCCACCACGACGAACGGCGACGGGTTCGGGATCGGCTGGTACAGCGAAGACCCTCAGCCGGGCGTGTTCAAGAACATCGACCCGGCCTGGAACGACCCGAACCTGCGGGAGATCGCGCGCCGCATCCAGACGCCAATGTTGTTCGCCCACATCCGGGCCTCGACCGGTACGCCGGTCCAACGGAGCAACTGCCATCCCTTCCGGCACGACCGCTGGCTGTGGATGCACAACGGCGCCATCCGCGATTTCCACAAGATCAAGCGGGAACTGCTGATGGCGGTAGATCCGCTGCTGTACCTCGACATCGAAGGCTCGACCGACTCCGAGACGATGTTCTTCCTGGCCCTCACGTTCGGCCTGACCGACGACCCATTCGGCGCGGTGGCGCGCACGGTCGGGCTCGTCGAGAAGGTCGGCCATGCGCACGGGGTGGAGTATCCGGTGCAGATGACCGTCGCCACCACTGACGGAGAGTCGGTCTGGGCCTTCCGCTACTCCAGCGAACGGCAGAGCCGGTCCCTGTTCTACTCCACCGACGTCACGTCGCTGCGCCGGTTGCATCCGGAGGTCGCGATGACTGCAGACGGTGGGTGACTGAGACCCGGCTGGTGGTCTCTGAACCGCTCGGGGACCTGCCGGGCGCCTGGAACGAGGTCCCCGAGTCCGCCGCCGGGGTGATCCGTCCCGGGGCCGACGAGATCCGGCGTTCGAGCCCGTCGCACCCTGACACCTTTCCCACGTAAGGAGTCGGTGTCGGCAAGGGCCGAAGATCAGGCGAACAGCCAGATCGCGCTCACGGCCACGGTGATGGACAGGGCGGTCCCGCCGATCATCGTCACCACGGCGCCGGTGCGCTGGTTTCCCATGCCGATGAAGAATCCTCCGGACTGGGCCAACACGCTGACGAACATGGCGCCCGCGATCAGCCACAGCGTCCCGCCCGACGCCCCGGCCCGGTCGAGCAGGTCGACCACCAGCAGCGTCGCAATGGTCAGCACCCCGGCGTGCGCGTGGCCGGCGCGGAACTGCCCAGCCTGGGCATCGGTGAGCTTCCCGGCCAGGCCGAGCCGCAGTAGCGAGAATCCACCGAACATCACGGTGATCAAGATCAACAGCAGAATCCCACTGATGATCTGTGCGGTTGCACTCATCTCCCACCTCGTTTCTACTCGTTCGGGGCCCCGAAGGCGCTGGCCCGGGGAGCAACGGCACGAGATCGACCGTCTCTACGCGCACACAGGCCCAGGTGAGGTCGCGCATAGGGATTGTCAGCGGCCGTGGCGCTGCTCAAGTCCGGTTCGTCTCGTGGTGCGGTACGTGCCCACGGAATCATCATGACGCTGTTGCTCGTTCTCCGCCTCCTTTCTCGGACCACTCGGGCACTGCGGGTCGGACACTCCACCCGGAGGAGAACCCGAGCAAGTATCAGTTCACCGAAACCTCGCGCACAGCTGCCGGTCGGGGCCGCACCCAAGCACTGTCACCCATTCACATCGCTGAAGGAGCCATCACCTTGTCCAGCACCAGTTCAACATCGGCGTCCTCGGAGCCGGCCAGATCGCCCAGGCGGCCCATTTCCCCGCCGTCCGCAAGGCCAAGACCGCCGAGCTGTACGCGATCTGCGACGCCGCCGACGACCTGCGCGAGCGGATGGCCGCCGTCCACCAGCCGACCACGCACCTTCGCCGACTACGACGCGATGCTCGCCGACGAGAGCGTCGACGCGGTGATCATCGCCGTGGCCGACCAGTTCCACGTGCCGCTGGCCATCCGCGCCATCGAGGCCGGCAAACACGTCCTCGTCGAGAAGCCGATGGCCACCACCGTCGAGGAGCGCCGAAGCCCTGCTCGACGCCGCCCGGACCCACGATCGGGTGGTCATGGTCGGCCACGAGAAGCGCTACGACCCCGGGGTCGCGTACGCCCACGACTTCATCCACGACGAGATCGGCGAGCTGATCGGGCTGAAGCACTGGTACTGCGACTCCACCTACCGCTATCCCATCACCGACACCCTGCAGCCCATCATCGAGACCAGCGCCGCCGCGCGTCGACCGCCGGGCAACCCCAAGGCGGACCGGCAGCGCTACCTGGTCCTGGGCCACGGCAGCCACATGCTCGACACCGCCCGCTGCCTCGGCGGCCCGATCGACGCCATCCGGGCCCGACTGTCGACCAAGGCCGACACCTACTGCTGGTTCCTCGAGGCCGACTACGCCAACGGCTGCCTCGGACAGCTCGACCTCACGTCGCGGTCCGGATGGACTGGTGGGAAGGCTTCCAGGTGTACGGCACCGCGGGCAGTGTGATCGGCAAGTTGTTCAACCCCTGGTATCTCCGCGCCGCCGAGGTGCAAGGCCTTCTCCGTGGGGGACGACCAGTACCACCAGCCCATCGGCGAGGATGCCAACGTCTTCCGACTCCAGGTCGAAGACCTCGGTCGACGCGAGCCACGACCGGCGCCAGCCCTCGCGGCGCCACCGCCGAGGACGGAGTCGCCTCCGTCCGGGCCATGGTCGCCCTCTCCCAGTCGGTGACCACCGGCGACTGGGTCCGGCTCGACGACGTGACGGGAGGGCTGGTCTGATGCGACCCGCTTGGGCATCTTCGCCAAGACGTTCGCCCGGCCCGACGCGCCAGCTGCCTGCAGGCCGTCGCCCAGGCCGGTATCCCGGCCACGCAGTTCAACCTGTCCGTTGCGGGACTGCCCACCATCCCGGAGGGCCCGGTGCGGGCCGAGGTCATCGATGAGATCAGCGCAGCCGCCGAGAGGACCGGGGTCGCCCTGGCGGCGATCTCCGGCACCTTCAACGCCGCCCACCCGGACCCGTCGCACCGACAGGCCTACCTGGACCGGTTCCCGCACTTGTGTGCGGCCGCCCGCGACCTGGGCATCGAGATCATCACCCTCAGCAGCGGATCCCGAGACGCCGACGACATGTGGCGGGCGCATCCCGACAACACCACTGCCGAAGCGTGGGACGACTCCCGTACGACCCTGCTGGCCCTGGCCAGGCTCGCCGAGGACCACAGCCTGACTCTCGCCGTAGAGCCCGAACACACCAACGTCGTCGCCACGGCCGACCAGGCCCTCGTAATGCTCGACGAGGTCGGCTCCCCGGCTCTCAAGATCGTCTACGACGCCGCCAATCTGCTCGATCCCACCGGCTACGAACCGGACGAGGCGGCGGCGGCCATCACCCGCGACATCGCCCTCCTCGGGCCGCACATCGCCCTAGCCCACGCCAAGGAACTCATCGCGCATCGTGCCCCCGCCGCCCCCGGCGAAGGGCTGCTGCCCTGGCCGCTGATCGTGCAAACTCTGCACCACAACGGATTCGACGGTTCCCTGGTCGCCCACGGATTGCCCGAGGCCGGCGTCCCGCTCGCGGTCGCCACCCTCGACAGCGCCATCGCCTCGATTGCCACAACCGCCGCGCGATGACTCGACAAACCATCCGACCAGCGTCGTCGACAGGGCAGCTGTGGGTCGGCGCTGCCCAGCTGAGCTACGAGATCATCGGCGACACCCACCGCGGCCGGCCACGTGCTGCCGTTCATCTTCCAACACGGCATGGGCGGCGACGCGAAACAGCCGCTCGGCTACCTCGGCGACACCCCGCCCACCCCGGTCGTGGCCTTGAACGCCCGCGGGCACGCGCCCAGCAGCGATCTTGACGATCCGGCCGCGGCGAGTTTCGACACCTTCGCCGATGATGTGATCGCCCTGGCCGACCACCTGGACGTGGACCGCTTCGTCGTCGGCGGCATCTCCCTGGGAGCGGGAACCGCGCTGAACCTCGCCGTCCGCTACCCGAACCGGGTCAGTGGGCTGGTGCTGTGCCGGCCGGCCTGGCTGGACCGTCCCCAGGAAGAGTTCAACCGGCTTGCCTACCTCGAGATCGCCGACCTGCTCGACCGGATGCCGGCGGACTCTGCCGCCGCGCACTACCGGACATCCCAGACCTACCAATCCGTCCAGGCGACTTCGCCCGCTGCAGCAGCCTCCTTGCTGGGCCAGATCACCCGCCCGCGAGCAGCGGAGAACGCGGTCGTCCTGCGCACCTTCCCCGCGACCAGCCCGACCACCTCGACCGACACCTGGCAAGGCATCGCCGTGCCCACCCTCGTCATCGGCCACCACGACGACCCGTTCCACCCGTACGAGATCGCCCGGGCCTACGCCAACACCATCCCCGGCGCCACCCTGTGCACCGTGCCGAGCAAGGACGCCGACCCGAGCGGGTTCACCGCGGAGATCCGAACCGCCCTGGACGAATACCTGCACACCCATGACCAGCCGTAGTCACCTTGACTGCATGTGAGCACACGGTGACCGAGTCAACGTGGTGTGAGAGCGACAGTTGGGACGACTAGGCGTAGAGGCGTAGGTCAGCAGAGATAGCGGGCTAGATCCGGCAAGGATGCGGCAATCTTGAGGTCAAGTTCTGGGTCGCGCCTCGGTCGCGACGGTGGCACGACGCGCGGTGGCTCGTTGTGGGGCACCAAGTGGCTGACTTTCGTTGAGCTGAGCCAGCCATACGGTGGGCTGCGCGTCGGATCGCGCTGAGCGGGTCGGTCGGCGCGCGAACACGCGCTGCCGGGAGGCGTCGACGGTCACGGAAAGCGTGATGGCTATGGTCGCGGCCACAGCCATGCTGGTAGGTGGATGCCGGCTACTACTCGTGCCACTGTGGAGAAGAGGGGGACTGATCCACGCATCAGACGCGGAGCACGCGTGGCGTCGCCAAGGACGATCAGAGGAGGGTCGCATGGACCCGGTCAGGCGAACGTCTTTCTACTTCGGCCTCTGGTTCATCGGGACGTTCGTGTTCTCGATTCCCGCGTTCTTCCTCTACGGTCCCGGTTCTCAACGACGCCGACTACATCCTCGGCTCGGGCGCCGACACCAGGATCGCGGCGGGCGCGGTGCTGGAGATCCTGCTCGCGATCGCGAACATCGCCACCGCGGTCGTCCTCTACCGCATCGCGAGGCGCGTCCACGAGAGCGTCGCCCTCGGCTACGTCGCTCTTCGCATCATCGAGAGCGCGATCATCCTGGTCGGTGTCGTCAGCCTCATGTCGGTCGTGACGCTGCGCGAGGACTTCGCCGGCAGCGGCGCGGACTCCGACACGCTCAGCGTGGTCGGCCAGTCGCTCGTCGCCTTCCACGAGTGGACGCGCATCCTCGGGCCGCAGTTCTGTGCCGCGTTCGGAAACGGCATCCTGCTCGGCTATCTCATGTACAAGTCCGGCCTCGTGCCCCGGCCGATGGCGATGTGGGGGCTCTTCGTCGCCGGGCCGCTGGCCTTCCTCGGCCGGCATTCTCCTCCTGTTGGGCGTGGGCGATCCGCAGAGCGGGCCGCTGTCCTGTTCACGATTCCGGAGATCGTGTGGGAGGCGTTCATCGCCATCTACTGCACGTGGAAGGGCTTCAAGCCCTCGCCGGTCCTCGCTGATCTCCAGCCGCCCTCGCAGCCTGCGTAGGGTCTGCCCATCCCCGATACGGTCCTACTGTGTCGAAACGGGCAGAGACGGGCAGCTCGCAACCCCTGACCCGCCGCTACCTACCGGGAATCTGGGTGCTTCGCCGGTACGAGCGAAGCTGGCTGCGCGGGGACCTCCTGGCCGGAGTGACGGTGGCGGCCTACCTGGTTCCCCAAGTGATGGCCTACGCCGAGATCGCTGGCTTGCCCGCCATCGTTGGGTTGTGGGCCGCCGTCGGCCCGCTGGTGGTCTATGCCGTGCTCGGCTCGTCCCGTCAGCTCTCCGTCGGGCCCGAGTCCAGCACCGCCCTGATGACCGCGACGGCGGTCGCCGTTCTGATCGCCGGTGATCAACAGCGCTCGGCGGAAACCGCTGCGGCGCTCGCGATCGCGGTGAGCGTCATCTGCCTGATCTGCTGGGTGGCACGGCTCGGCTTCCTGGCCGGTCTCCTGTCCAACCCGGTCCTCATCGGTTACATGGCCGGCATCGCGGTGTTGATGATCGTCAGTCAGCTCAGCAAGGTGAGCGGTGTTCCCGTGGAGGGGAACTCCGTCCTGTCCGAACTGTGGTTCTTCGCGACACATCTGCCCCAAGTTGATCTTCCGACGCTGTTGGTGGCCGTCGCCACCTTCGCCCTGCTGGTGGCGCTTGCTCGACTACTGCCGCGCTGGCCGGGTCCGCTGATCGCGATGGTGCTGGCGGCCACGGCCGTGGCCCTACTCGATCTTGACCAGTTGGGGGTTGCCACCGTCGGCAGCGTTCCCCGCGGGTTGCCGCCAATACAGATTCCGGACTTCTCCACCATCGACCTGGGTACTTTGTTGCCGGCCGCGCTCGGCGTGACCATCGTCGCCTACTCCGACAACATCGTGACGGCGCGAGCCTTCGGGGCCCGGCGGCGGGAGGAGGTCGACGCCCGCCAGGAGTTCCTGGCCCTCGGAGCGGCCAACCTGAGTTCGGGATTGTTCTCGGGGTTTCCGGTCAGCAGCAGCGGCAGCCGTACGGCGATCGGGGACGCGATGGGTAGCCGCACCCAGCTCTACTCCCTGGTCGCCGGCGCGGTGCTGCTGCTGACCCTGCTGTTCCTCGGTCCAGCGCTCTCCAGCTTTCCCCTGGCCGCCCTCGGTGCTCTGGTGATGTTTGCCGCGCTCCGGTTGATCGACTTCGCGGAGTTTCGCCGGATCGCCCGGTTCGGTCACAGTGAACTGTTCCTGGCCTTGGCCACCACGGCCGCGGTGTTGATCTTCGATGTGTTGTACGGGATCGCCGTGGCCGTAGGGCTGTCGGTTCTGGACCTGCTGCGCCGCATCGGTCGACCCCATGATGGAGTCCTGGGTTACATTCCGGGGCTGGCCGGCATGCACGACATCGATGACTACGCCAGCAGCAGGCAGGTTCCGGGCCTGCTGGTCTATCGCTACGACGCGCCGCTCTTCTTCGCCAATGCCGACGACTTCAAGCGCCGCGCCCTTGCCTCCGTCGACGAAGCGGATCCTCCCGTCGAGTGGTTCCTGCTCAACGCCGAGGCCAACACCGAGATCGATCTGACTGCGGCCGACGCCCTCGAGGAGGTGCGCAGGTCCCTGGACGACCGTGGCATCGTTTTCGCCCTCGCCCGGGTGAAGTTCGAGGTCGGCGAGACCTTGGTCTCGACCGGCTTTCTCGACCGGGTCGGTGCGGACCGGGTGTTCTCGACGCTGCCGACCGCGGTGGCCGCGTACGAGGAGCGGCACGCCGCAGGTCACGACGGTGAGACGACGCCCTAGAGTCTGCTGGTGGCCGCCGCGACCCATGACCTCGTCTTCGTCGGAGGTGGGCTGGCCGCCCTGCTGTTCCTGCGGAGCGTGCACGGACGACTGCCCGCGAGAGTCGCGGTCGTCGACCCGACACCGCCCACTGAGCGTCCGATCGTCCACTGGAGCTACTGGAGCACGACGTCCACTCCGTACGACCGCTTCGCCCTCCAGGTTTGGCGACGAGCCCAAGTGGCCGCGGAAAGGCCGGAGCACATCGCCCCGTACACCCTGTCGGTGGTGCGATCGGTCGATGTGCTGCGCGACCTGGTGGAAGCCATCAGCGACCTGCCGATCGAATGGGTGTCCGCCCGGACCCGGATGATCACCCGGACCCCAGACGATCAGTACACAGTCGAGACGACCGCCGGAACGCTGCGCGCGCCGTGGGTGTTCGACAGTGCCGGCGCGGTCCCGCCCAGCTTTCCCTCGCCAAGAAGGCCGCGCTCGGCCGTCAGCGGGACCGGAATCCGCGTCCTCGCCGATCATGCAGTCTTCAACCCGACGACCGCCACGCTCTTCGATCCGATCGACGGCAAAACCTTTGCCTATCTGTTGCCCCTGAGCCCGACCGAGGCGCTGCTGGAGTCGGCGTCGTTCGGCTCCAGCGCGCGCCCCGACGACTCCACACTCCTTCTGGAGTACCTCGCGCAGCGGCATCCGGCGGTGCCGTTCACCGTCACCCACGTGGAGAACGGTGTGGTGCCGCTGGGGTTCGCGCCTGCTCGTACGGCCGGGCCGCGGCACATCCTCCTGGGCAGCAAGCGCGGTCTGGTCAAACCCAGCGCCGGCTATGGCGTGGTGCGCATCGCCCGGGAAAGTGAGGATCTGGCGCGCCGCTGGCTCGACGGTCGACGTGTGCCGCCGACGCGTCGGGCACTATTACCCTGGCGTCTCGTCGACGAGCGGTTCCTGCGCATCGCGGCCCGTGACCCCAGCGGCCCGCTGGCTCTGCTATCTCGAACCATGCGATCCGTTCCGGTCGTACAGGCTCTGCGCCTCATCGACGAGGACCTGCCGCTGCGGCAGCTGGTGCCCCTGCTTCGATCGGCCGCGCCCGCTCTCTAGGGGTCAATCGGCACGTCAACCTGGAGTCTGTGGTCAGCTTGCCGCGAGTCGGCCAGAGCCGTTGTGCCGCCCGTGACGGCAGACGGCGGCCCGACAGGCGGAATCGGTGTCTTCTACGCGCCCGTGACAGGAAACGGCGACCGGGGGTCCGGCTGGCGCGAAGGCGGTCAAAGCGCCCTCTCTCACGCAGTCTTGTCGGTCGGTTCGAGGACGACCACGGGCGTCTCGGTCGACCGTCCGCCGGCGTACGCATCGAGGTCCGGGTCGACGGCGAGCCAGCGGTGCCACAGCCGATCCCGCTCTTCTCCGGCGGCACGGCGTGCTCGTACGGAGCGAGGATGCTGGTGGGCCAAGCGAACGACGGCATCCGGGTGCGCTTCGAGGTTGAGCCACCAGGCGGGATGGCCCTCGTCCCAGCCGTTCATCGCCAGTGCTACGAGGTTGGGGCCGTCGTCGAGGTAGCCGATGATGACGCTGCGCTCTTGCCCGGACCTCCGCCCCGTGGTTGTGAGGCGCAGCGCACCCCAGCCGCGCTTGCTGGCTGTGGTCCACAGGAATCGGCCGCCACTGAGTCGATGGACCGCGCGATGGGCGCGCCAGAAGAGGTGCACGAACCACGGCGGCGGCAGCTTCGACGCTCGGGTCACGGTACGGCGCTGTCGTCGGGCGGGCCCGTGGCGGCGCTGAGTGAGGCAAGAAACTCCCGGGTACGAACCGCCTGCGGCGCGGTGAAGATGCGTTCCGGTGGCCCGGATTCCAGTATCCGCCCACCGGACAGGAAGCACACCGTGTCGGCGACCTGCCGCGCGAAGGACATCTCGTGGGTGGCCATGATCATCGTCATCCCCTCGGACCGCAGTTCCCGGAGCAGCGCCAGCACCTCCCCGACCAGTTCCGGGTCCAGCGCCGAGGTCACCTCGTCCAGCAGCATCAACGCCGGCTTGTTGACCAGCGCACGGGCGATCGCCACCCGCTGCTGCTGACCCCCGGACAGCTGGTCGGGCAGGGAGTCCGCCTTGTCGGCCAGACCCACCCGATTCAAGATCTCGCGGGCCCCGGCCCGGGCGTCGTCCCTCGACACCCGATGCACCTGGATCGGGGCCAGGCTGATGTTGTCCAGCACACTCAGGTGCGGGAACAGATTGAAGCTCTGGAACACGATGCCGATCCGCGACCGTACGGCGTCGGCATCGACCCGGGGATCGCTGATGTCGCGGCCCTCGAGCAGGATCTGCCCGTCGTCGATCACCTCCAGCAGATTCAGACAGCGCAACAGGGTCGACTTGCCCGATCCGGAGCCGCCGATCAACACCACGCACTGCCCCGGTTCCACGGTCAGGTTCAGATCGTCGAGCACCACATGCGACCCGAAGCTCTTGCGGAGCCCACGCGCCTCGAGCAGCGGCTCTCCGGAGCTCGCCGGGCTCATCGAGCAACTCCGGTCGGGCCGTACCATCCCTGGCGCCGGGCGATCCAGTCCGTGAACCGGGCCAGCGGAATCGTCAGGGCCACGAACAGGGCGCCCGCCACCAGATACGGCGTGAAGTTGAAGTCTTCGGCGGTCTCGATCTGAGCGGCCCGGATGGCGTCGATGACCCCGAGCACGGCAATCAGTCCGGAGTCCTTCTGCAGGCTGACGAGATCGTTCAGCAGGGCCGGCACCACCCGCCGGACGGCCTGCGGCAGCACCACGAACCGCAACGTCTTCGGGTACGACAGGCCGAGGGACCGCGCCGCTGCCCATTGGGAGGGGTGCACCGATTCGATGCCGGCCCGGAAGACCTCGGCCACGTACGCGGTGTAGGTCAACACCAGCGCCGCGCCACCCCAGATCAGCGCACTACTCGGCACCCCCTGCAGCCGGAGGGCCGGGACACCGAAGCCGAGCAGGAAGATCACCAACAGCAGGGGTACGCCGCGGAACAGATCGGTGTAAGCGGTGGCGAGCAGACGGACGGGGAGGAAAACCGGGCCGCGCAGGGTCCGCAGCACCGCCACCAGGAGACCGCCCACGGCGATCAGAACTCCACAGACCAGCATCACCCGGATGTTCAGCCAAAGCCCCCGCGCCACGGCTGGCAGGGCTTCCCAGGCCCGTACTGGATCGAAGAAAGTCTCCTGCACGCGTGGCCAGCCCGGCGTGGAGGTGATGCCCACGATCAGCACCAGGCCGACGATCACCGTGCTGGCGATGGCGATCGCGCTGGAGCGCCGAGCCCGGCGGCGGCGGTAGGCGATCCGCTGCTGCTCCAGCGGCGACGGCTGCCACGCCGCAGTCTCCGAGGGGGCGGCGGCCGAACTCGCCACGGTCCTGTCCCCGCTCAGGAGAGCTGTGGCGCCCCGCCGGTCCCGGAGAGCCATTGCTTCTCCAATTGGGTCAACGTTCCCTTCGCCTGCAGCGCATCGACGGCCTGCGACACGCACGGGGTCAGCGGGCTGTCCTTGGCGAGCACCAGCCCGAACTGGTCGGCCTCACCTTGGCCCGCAGGCAGTTGGCCGACGATCACCCCGTCGTCGAGCTGCGCGGCCACCACATAGAACGCGGTCGGCAGGTCGAGGACGATGCCGTCGATCTGACCGTTCTGCAGTGCCTGGATGGCGAGGTCGTTGGTGTCGTACGCCGCGGCCTCCTGGGTCGGCTTGATCTGGTCGGTGATCGCGGTGTAGGAAGTCGTGCCCACCTGCGCCCCGAGCTTCGCCGGCTGCAAGGCGGCAACGGTGGTCGCCCCGTCGATGTCGGAGCCCTTGGTGGTCACCACGGTCTGGGTCACCGTGTAGTAGGGCGAGGAGAAGTCCACCGCCTTACGCCGCGCGTCGGTGATCGACACCTGATTGATGTCCACGTCGAAGGGCTTGTCCCCGGGGGCGTAGGCCCGGGCGAACGGCACGACCGCCCAGGTCACCGCCGCGCGGTCGTAGCCGAGTTGTTCGGCGACCGCGTACGCGACCGCGGATTCGAAGCCCTCGCCGTTATCGGGCTCGTCGTCGACGAACCAGGGCGCGTACGCCGGCTTGTCGGTGCCCACCGTGAAAGTCCCGGGTTTCAGCGTCTGGAGCTGGTCCTTGGTGCACGCGTCCGCGCTGGGCGAGGTCGAGGTGGTGGGCGCCTGGTCCTGAGGCGCACAGGCAGCCGCCGCCAGCAGCAACGCGGCGGCAGCGAGCAGGTGGAGGGTCGGCCGGTTCATGATCGTTCCCTTCGGAATCGAGCGCAGTCTGCGGGGCAGGTTCATCGTGACACCTGCGGCGCCCGGCCACGACCCCCGCCGCGGCGATGATCAACCCGCATCTGAGCCAGGTATCCGGACAGATGATCGACCACGTCCCGGGCGTCGTCCTCGATGCCATGGATGAACGTGGATTTTCGCCGGCGCAGCACCGGCAGCCCCAGGGCATACATGCCGGGACTTTCGACCGTGCCGCCGACGTGTTTGAGACTGCCCTTCGAGTCGACCACGGGCACGTCCAGCCAGCCGTAGTCCGGCCGAAAACCCGTGGCCCACACGATCGTGCTGAATTCGCCGCTGCGCAGATCGAGCTGCCACCGGGCGGACGCGGGAACTCCGGTCGGGGCGAGGCGTACAGGCGGTGCGAGTGCGGCCTCGCCGTCGTTGCGGAGGGCCCAATCGTCGAAGCTGTCCAGGAGGCGCTCGAGCTTGAGATCCGCCAACGCGAACACGTTGCGCAGCCCACCGGAGAACAGGGCGCGGCCGTCCCGCACGGCCGCCCACCGACCGACCAGTTCGACACCCAGATCAGCAAGCGCGTTGAGGTCGAGCGTCGCGTGTTCCGGCGTACCGACCAGCTGGGGTGAGGGGAGGCGTCGAGCCCGAGTGAGGTCCTCGACCTGGTCGTACCGCTCGTCCCAGAGTCCCGACCGTTCCATCCACCACAGCACGTCACGACCGCGATAGGTACGCGGCAGCCGGACGTGCTCGCCGACCGAAAGAGTCACTGGCCGGCCCGACCGCACCAGCTCGGCGGCCAGCTGTACGCCCGTTGCCGACGCTCCGACCACGAGGACTCCGCCGGCCGGAAGTTGATCAGGATTGCGGTAGTCGAAGGGGGTCAGCTGAGTGATCGACTCCGGCACCGCCGCATTGAGAGCAGGCACCATCGGCCTGTTGCAGGCGCCGCTCGCGACCACGAGGGTGCGGCACTGGATCGCCCCGCCGCTGGTGCTCACGAGGTAGCCGTCGTCGTTGCGTTGCACGGACGTCACGTCGGTACTGGTGCGAACCGGAGCGTCGGCGTCGGTGGCGAACCGTTCGATGAAGTCGACCACCTCGCCCATTGTCATGTAGCCGTCGGGGTCCGGCCCGTCATAGCCGGCGCCGGGCAGCCGACTCAGCCAGTTCGGCGTGAGCAGCCGCAGCGAGTCCCACCGCTCGCGCCGCCAGGAGTTCGCGATCTCGCCGCGTTCGAGAACGACATGGTCGACGGACCGCCCGCTGAGGTAGTGACTGGCGGCAAGACCGGCGTGCCCCGCACCGACGACGACCGTGGTGATGCGCTCGGGCACTTACCCCTCAGGCGACTTCGACGGTGACGTTCGTGGGATTGGTCAACGCATCGAATACGGCCGAGCGCTTCTGCGACTGGGCCACCAGCGCCTCGATCTCCTGCTTGGAGGCGTCCGCGTCGATGGTGAACGTCACCTTGACGTCGTTGAAGCCGTTGCGGACATCCGGGTCGGCGCCGAGGATGCCGCGGATGTCGTGGTCGCCCTCGACCGTCGCCTCGACCGAGCGCAGTTGGATCCCCCGGTTCTGCGCGACGGACGCTACGCCGGCGGTCAGGCAGCCGGCCAGGCCCACGAGCAGGTATTCGATCGGTGTGATGGCGGTGTCCTGGGCGGCGAACACCTCGGGGTGGTCGGCGTCGAACACCGACTCAGTCTTGTGGCTCTGCTCCTGGCCGAGACCGAAGAAGTTCTGGATGGTGGTCGTGCTGGCCACGCCGTTCTTCCAGGTCGACGATGCTCTCCAGGTGAACTGAGCGGCCTCGGGCGCGCCCTTCAGCACCTCGCGCGCATCCAGCAGGGCTTGAACGTTGACTCCGTTCTCAGCCGATTTGTCCTTGTCAACAACGCTCATCGCGCTGGCCCCCTTCGTCGTCACATTCCCTATCGCGATGGTTGACAATACACCCGGTGGAGGTGGGCTACGCTCGCGCGCATGGCAGGGTCCAAGACCGCCCCGGGGTCGGTCGGGAGCGTCGAAACGCGCTACCTCGGCCTGTCCGACCCGGTGCGGCTGGACTGCGGCCGCGACCTGCACCCGGTCCGGGTGGCGTACGAAACCTACGGCACGCTGTCCCCCCGCCGGGACAACGTCATTCTCGTCTGTCATGCGCTCAGCGGCGACGCGCACGCGGCCGGGGTCGCGCGAACGCCCCCCGTGGAGAGCACCCGCGACGGCTTCGCGGCGGAGGATCGGGACGGGACCCAGGTGAAGGGGCTCGGCTGGTGGGACGGGATGATCGGCCCGGGCAAGGCCTTCGACACCGACCACTTCTTCGTCGTCTCGACCAACCTGCTCGGTGGCTGTCGCGGCACGACGGGGCCGTCGTCGATCGATCCTGCAACCGGCCAGCCGTACGGTGCGGACTTCCCGGTGATCACCGTTGCCGACATGGTCCGGGTGGAACGAGCGTTCCTGGACGCACTCGGCATCGAGCGACTCGCGGCGGTGGCCGGCGGCTCCCTCGGCGGCATGCAGGCCCTGGAGTGGGCGGTCCGGTACCCGGAGCAGGTCGACGCCATCGTGCCGATCGCCAGCACCCACGCCCTTCAGCCCCAGGGGGTCGCCTGGAACGCGATCGCTCGGGAGTCGATCCTGCGCGACCCCGGGTGGCAGCGTGGCCACTACTACGGCACCGGGCGTGGCGCGGACGCGGGCATGGGAGTGGCGCGCATGGTCGGTCACGTCACGTACCTGTCCGCCCCGGCTCTCGCCGAGAAGTTCGGCCGCCGGCTACAAAGCAGCAATGACATCCGCTTCACGATCACCGAACCGGAGTTCGAGGTCGAGAGCTACCTGCGCCACCAGGCCGACTCCTTCGTCAAGCGCTTCGACGCGAACACCTACCTGTACACGTCGCGCGCGTTGACCTACTTCGATCTGGCCCGGCAGCACGGTGGCGGATCGCTCGTCCGGGCCCTCGAAGGGGTTGAGGCCCGTACGCTGCTGATTGCCTTCAGCTCGGATTGGCTGTATCCACCGTCGGCGTCCGGGGAGATCCACGATGCCCTGCTCTCCCTCGACAAACCGGTCGAATTCCACGTGATCGAGGCGCCGTACGGGCACGACTGCTTCCTGCTCGAGGAAGCGCGGCAGACGCCCATCATCCGTCGATTCCTGGGGCTCGAGGAGGGCACGTGACGACCAACGGCGACCACCGCATTGAGCAAGATCACGCGTTCGGGTTCGAAACCCGGCAGCTGCACGCCGGGCAACGGCCGGAGCCCAACACCGGCGCCCGCGCCGTGCCGATCTTCCAAACGACCAGCTACGTCTTCGAGGACCCGGAGTCGGCGGCGGCCTATTTCAACCTGCAGGAGTACGGGAACACGTACTCGCGGATCATGAATCCGACGGTGGCGGTGTTCGAGGAACGGGTGGCGAATCTCGAGGGCGGCTGTGGTGCGGTGGCGTTCGCCAGCGGGATCGCGGCCCAGGCCGCCGCGCTCTTCACGTTGCTCCAGCCGGGTGATCACGTCATATCGTCCGCCGCGCTCTACGGCGGGTCGGTGAACCAGTTCAAGCACCTGCTGCGCAAGATGACCGTCGAGTTGACGTGGGTCGATCCCGACGACATCGATGCCTGGCGGGGGGCGATTCGCCCGAACACCAAGGCGTTCTTCGGTGAGACCATCGGCAATCCCGGCGGCAACGTCTTGGACATCGAGGCCGTAGCGGCCATCGCGCACGAGCACGAGCTGCCGCTGATCGTGGATAGCACGTTCGCGACGCCGTACCTGTGCCGCCCGATCGAGTGGGGCGCCGACATCGTGATCCACTCGGCGACCAAATTCATCGGCGGCCACGGGACCTCGATCGGTGGGGTGGTCGTCGAGGCGGGCACGTTCAACTGGTCCAACGGGCGCTTCCCTGTCGTCGCCGATCCGTCGCCGGCGTACCACGGGCTGCAGTTCCACGAGACCTTCGGGACGTACGGCTATCTGATGAAGCTGCGGGCCGAGACCCTGCGCGACCTCGGCGGGGTGCTCAGTCCGTTCAACGCATTTCTCTTCTTACAGGGCCTGGAGACGCTGTCCCTGCGGATGGATCGACACGTCGCCAACGCCCTCGCGGTGGCGAAGTTCCTTGAGGGCCACGCGCTGGCGACGAACGTGACCTACCCGGGACTGCCGGGCAGCACGTACCGGCCGCTGGTCGACAAGTATCTGCCGCGCGGTCCGGGCGCAGTGTTCTCGTTCGACTGTGCCGGCGGGCGAGAGGGCGGGCAGGACCTCATCCGCGGTGTCTCGCTCTGGTCTCATCTGGCTAACGTCGGAGACGCCAAGAGCCTCATCATCCATCCCGCCAGCACCACGCACCGGCAGCTGAGCGACGACGAACTCCGGGCGGCCGGCGTCAATCCCGGTACGGTGCGACTGTCGGTCGGCCTCGAATCGGTCGAGGACCTGATCTGGGATTTGGAGCAGGCCTTCGCCGCCGTGGCCGCGTCGCAGGAAGGAGGTAGCGCCGGATGAGCGATCTCGGGCCGTATCAGGACCCGGCGACGATCCAGCGGGTGCTCTACGCCGCGCGGACGATCGCCATCGTGGGTCTGTCGAAGAATGAGCTTCGCGCCAGTCACTTCGTCGGCTACTACCTCAAGCGGCACGGCTATCGGGTGATTCCGGTGAATCCCCGCGAGACGGAGATTCTCGGCGAGAGGAGCTATCCGACCCTTCGACAGGCTCAGGACGACGTGCCGGACAAGATCGACATGGTGAACGTCTTCCGCGCACCGGACGCCCTGCCGGAGATCGCCCAGGAGACGGTGGCGATCGGTGCGTCTGCCTTGTGGTGCCAGTTCGGCGTGATCAATTTCGACGCTGCTCGCGCCGCGACGGACCGCGGCGTCACGGTGATCATGGACCGCTGTCTGAAGGTCGAACACGCTCGCTACGTCGGCCGGATGCATTGGTTGGGTTTCAATACCCAGCGCATCACCGCCGTGCGCGGCGGACTGCAGTAAGCCTCCGGCTCCGAGTCAGCGGTCGCTCACCTCGGCGTCGCTGCAGTGATGATCACCCCGTGGTCAGAGATCGAGGAAGTCGCCAAGCCAGGTTTGCACGGCTTCGAGGCAACGTCGCGAGACCCGGCCGGAGATCCGGGTAGGTCGATCACGGGAGAGGGTACGAGGCTGTTCCGTCATGACCCACGATGGGACGTCGAGGCCACTTGGACCCTCGATGGCGACATGGTTCGGCCAACCACGATCGATCGTCGTGATGGGCAGCACGATCACCAACGTGGTCACAGCATCGAGGTAGCCGAACGACGCGATGACAAGCACCGGTCGAGGGCCACCCTGCTCACGGCCGCGCACTGGCTCCAACGACGCCCAGGCAACTGCGCCCGGCGCTAGATCAGGATGGGTCACCCGGTCTCTGTAGCGTCGGTGAGTTCGGTGAGTTCCCATGCGGCGAACTCGACCGTGTGGCTCTCCCGGTCCTCGGTGGAGGTCTTCGCCACCGCCGTTTGCAAAGCGAGGAGCCGCTGTCGACGATCATCGGCTTCGGCGAGGCGAGCCAGATGGGCACCCAAGGTGAGACCGTCGCGCGCGGCCTGTGCTTTCAGCCGATCACGCAGCTCGTCACTCACCTTGATCGTCGTAGTCATACTCTGAGTATACCGAGGCTGCGCTCTACCAACGGGACCGTGACTGGTCAGTCACTCCACCGCAACCAGCCCGACCTGCCCACGCTGCCCGGAACCGGCGGGCACCACATGACGGCCCCGACCGAGGCGGGTGCCTGCTCAGATGGGGCTAGTGTCAATGGTTCGCGCCGTCTAAGCTGGCGGACGCAAAATGCCGAGTCCTCTGAGGTCAGGACCGCCCCGATGCCGGGTGTGACTGCAGAAAGAGGACCTGGGTGCACACGTCAGTACGCTTCGCCGTTGGGGGGAATGGATGAGCGTCACCGAATTCGACCGGGAGGTCGCTGACCAGGCCAGGGATGACCTCTCGGGCGTCGGGGAGTTCCGCTGGGACGTGGTTACTGATTCGTGGTGGTGGTCTGATGCTCTGTATCGCCTGTACGGGTACGAGCCAGGCACGGTGGAGCCGACGATGGAGCGCTTCCTCGATCACAAGGATCCCCGCGATCGGGCGCGCATCGACGAAGTGTTCGGTCGATGCCGGTCGCAGGGCGGGCCGTTCAGCTGCTACCACCACATCGTCGACACCCACGGTCGGAAGAAGACGGTCGTGGCCGTTGGTCACGGTGAACGAGGAAGCTCTGGCTCAACGACCGTGTCGATGCGTGGCTTCTTGGTGGATCTCACGGCGAGTAGCCGGCAGGAGACGAATGCGGCCTTGCAAGCCTCTTTGGCGACGCGAGCCGGCATAGAGCAGGTCAAGGGTGCGCTCATGCTGGTTTACGGTCTCGATGCCGATGCTGCGTTCGAGGTGCTGCGCGGCCACTCCCAGATCTACAACATCAAGCTGTCCACCCTCGTCGCTAGCGTGCTGACGACGTTCAGCCGACGAAGCAGCACAGCAGGCATCACCCGCGGCGAGGTTGACCAGACGCTGTGGGACGCTGCCCATCCAACCTGATCGACATGCCGGGCCTGACTCGAGCTGCGCTGCTGAACCCGAGCCAGTGAAGACGCCCATACCCGCCGCGGGGCGCCCAACGCAGGATCTCCAGGTCGGGCTGACCAGTCAGCACCCGAGGCCAGCTAGCTACTGGCCGCTCGTTTCGCTCTCGGTTCGGGGATTGCTCCTGGTGTGCTGTTGGGCGCGTATCTGACTGTTGTCGTCTTGGAGGTCGAGGACCATGGCAATGCCGGCGAGGTTGAGGCCGGCGGCGAGCAGGTCGGTGATGCGCTGGAGCCGGAGGATGTCGTTGGCACTGTAGAGCCGGGTGCCGCCGGCGGACCTGTTCGGGCGGAGGAGGCCTCGGCGTTCGTACAGGCGCAGGTTTTGGATGCCGGTGCGGGCCAATTCGGCCGCGACGGAGATGCCGTAGACGCCGCGGTCCGCCCCGGGGTCTGCCATTCCGGTTTTTTCTATGGCCACTCTTGCATCCTATGGCTCGTGGCTGCTATATACAATGTCTATCAGCCACCATAGATCGTGGCTTCCGCGCATCCGACGACTACGAACGAACCAGGAGGTGGAACGAATGTTGATGCGCACCGACCCTTTCCGTGACCTGGACCGGCTCACCCAGCAGGTGTTCGGCACTGCCGCACGACCGGCCATGATGGTGATGGACGCTTGGCGGGAGAACGACTCCTTTGTGGTGGAGTTCGACCTTCCCGGGATCGACGTCAACTCGATCGATCTGGATGTGGAACGCAACGTGCTCACGGTGCGCGCCGACCGCCCGGCCCGAGAAGGGATCCAGGAACTGATTGCCGCCGAACGGCCCCGCGGGGTGTTCAGCCGTCAGCTGATCCTGGGCGACAACCTCGACACCGAGCAGATCGCGGCTACCTACGAAGGTGGGGTACTGCAGTTGCAGATCCCGGTGGCTGAGAAGGCGAAGCCACGCAAGATCTCGATCAGTGGCGCCGACGATCACAAGGTGATCAACGCCTGACGGTTCGGTCCGCTGAGCAGACAGCAACTCCGCGGCAAACCATCACTCCACAACGCGGATCACTCGCTGGCCCGTCCAGATGAGGCGGGCCAGCGACGTTGAACTCGCTGCTCAGACCGGGCACGAAATCGGATGAATCTCCAACCACACAGGGAATGCAGCCATCTGGGAGAGAGCCGTGATCACACCATTACTGGTCGACAACCAGCACGCCAACGGGATGACGCAGGCCCTGCGTCAACCCACACGAGCGAGCGGGCGCCGAGCAAGCAATCGCTCAATCAACGTGCACTTGGAGACGCCGACAGAAGCAATCGACGCTCTCTCGGCACGGACACCGGCTGACGCATTGACCTGGTTGACCCAGTATCTCCGCCGACGGGATCGAGTGCTCGCCGAGTTGGCTGCGGAGGAGTTCGGATCCGTTCTGGACACCCTGGCCACAGAGTTCCGCAAGGAAGCTGCCGCTGAACCGACCAGCCCGCACACTACGGGCCTGACCGTTGCGGCTGCCGTCGTCTCCGATACGGCCGCCGCCTTCGCGAGTCTCGAACGAACCCTTTCCTGATCGGGTCCGAATCCCACCATCTCGTGCGTCAGCATCTCGAATCCGCCGAAGAGCTCGCCGCGGCCATGGCTGTGCGTTCCCGAAGAGACGCGCTCATCTACCTCAACGACTGGCTGGAACGTCGAGACCACATCCTTGACGACCTCACCACCGAGGACCTCGTGACAGCGCTGAAGCTACTGGGCGCTGAACTCCATGGGGAAGCCGCCAAGGGCTCCGATCAGCGCACCCCAGGACTATCGGTTGCCGCATCGGTTCTGACCGATGCCGCCCAAGACGTCAGAACCGGCCACAAACTCACCCGGGATGACAACGAGCTGCCCGATTGAGTCCAGGCTCACCAGTCACGTATCGATCGTGGCCAGCTTGGGTCTCGTCGTGGCCACTCGCACGGTGATGATGGACGACCAGCTCTTCTTGTCGCGAGCTCCCAGCGCTCACTCGATACCCGATGGCTCAGGACTTCGAGCCGGTGCGGCGCTCCAGGGCTTCGATGACGGTTGGGCAGACGTCGATCTCGTACAGCCTTTCGACGCTCTGCATCCCACCCGCGCTCTCTGCGTTGATCTCCACCACCTTGTCGCCGATCACGTCGATGCCGACGAAGTACATGCCGTCGGCCACCAGCTTCTCACTCATCGCTTCGACGATGCCGCGTTCCACGTCACCGATCTGGAGCGGGACCGGGCATCCGCCAACGCTGATGTTGGCTCGCGGGTCGTTGCCGGTGGGCACCCGCCGGAATGCGGCCAGTCTCCCGTCGCGTTCGAGGATCTGTCCCTCGAGCAGGAAGATTCGGGCATCGCCGTCCTCACCCCCGTCCACGAACTCTTGAACGATCGCGTAGCCGTCCTGTAGCACCGCTTCCGTAATCTGTGCGAGGTTCGCTTCACCCTCGTCCTCGATCATGAACACGTTCCTACCCTTGGCTCCGTACAGGGGCTTGACTACGGAGCGGCCGACCTTGCCGACGAACCGTTTGATCGCATCCGGGTCGCGCGTCACGAGCGATCGCGGTCGGATCCTCTCGGGGAACTCCTCCAGATAGAGCTTGCTCGTGGCGCGAATAACCGACATCGGGTCGTTCACGACCGTTACGCCTCGGGCCTTGAGCATCTGGCCGAAGACCGCACCGAGTGGACTTGCCCACGGCCGCTCCTGCAGATCGTCGATCGATTCGTTTCGCAGGAACATGGCATCGAGGTCGTCCATGACGATCCGTTCGACATCGCGCTCCTTGATGCGCGCCATGAAACTTTCCAGCGTGTCGTTTTGCTCGAACTCTGCGGCGTGAGCCCGGGCCACGAGCTGCCCGTCAATTTCCCCGATCTCGAGGTCTCCGGCCCCGACGTACCAAACTTCGTGTCCGCCCTGGGCCGCGGCCCTCGCCAGCCGCGTAGTCGTGTACTCGTCGATCTCGGTAGAGACGTCCTTGACGAAGAAGGCAACCCTCATGCCGACACATCCCTCTCGTACAGGTCCGTGACCGAAACGCCCGCGCGCAGCCTGTCCAGGCGCTCTTGAGCCCCGGGCACGTCCAGCCAGCGTGGACGGACCCAGGGTGCTTGGAGGACCTTGCGGTCCAGCAAGTCCTGGATCAGCGGGATGTGGTCCAACGCGAGCTTGCCGACCAAGAGGACATCGAGGCTGCTGCCCTCGGCGACGGCTTCGAGGATGCGCGTAATCCCACGGAGGTAGATCGCGTCCTTCACCGAACCACCCCCGACGACGACCCGAATGGCTATGGACCAAGCGGTCCTCGCTGGCATCCGATCTTCCGCCCGCAACGATTCGAAGATCTCGAGAAATCCGGCGCCCTCGAGCATGTTGCCGACAGCTACAACTCTCGCAGCGAGCACGCGGAGACGCCGCGGGTCCAACCCGCCAGTCAAGTACTCAGCGAGCACGGCTAGGCCCTCTTGGGTCTCGTCGTAGCCGGGCAAGCCGATCGTCAGCAGCGTCAGTGGTTGTCGGGCGCCGTTCTGGTAGGTGACGACATGGGTGCCGACCTCGTGGTGCAGCAACGGCTCGACGCGGTCCGCCCCAAAGACGGCGGTTTCGGGGATCAGCAGCCGGCCGAACGACACCATCAGGTCGGAGATGTCGTCGCGCACCTCGATGTGAGCCGGGAAGTCTGGATACACGGCACGGTATCGATCGAACTCCGCACGAGCCGCCTCCGCGAACGCCCCGGCAGTGACGCTCCGGGCGCCGGGAGCTCGGGCTGGGATGGTCTCGAGCAGCTCCTCAGCGGCGGACGCGAGTGGCTGCGTGATCCCTCCGTAAAGCTGCAGCGAGCCGTACACAAAGCGTGAAGTGTCGCGGTCCTCCAAGGCTGTGATCTGTCGCGCCAGCTCGTCACGCTTCGCCCAGAAGAGTGTGTGCAGCGCAGGGTCGGTTACGCTCTCGATCTCGAGGTTGTAGAGGTCGCGTCGCACCAGGTCCGGCTCGAAATCCAGCGGTCTGAGTCGGAGAGTCGGGACTGTCCCGAAGTCGCTCCGTTCGAAGTCCGCCCATGCCTCTGCTGCATTGACCGGCGTGAGGTTGAGGAGCAGGTTCACGCTGCGCTCGATTTCGGTGAGGCGGGCATCGATATCCAGAGCAGGCGCAAGTTGCTGAGTCAAGGATGTCATCTCACCAGCCCTCTCCAGTCTGTCAGTCGGTTCGGTTGCGGTCGATATCCGCATACGGTGCCGCAGGGAAGAACTCGCCGGAATCGAAGCCCGTCACCGGGCCGACTCCAGGAGGTCCGACGGCGAAATCCGCAACCATCCGAGCGTCGTCAGCCCGGGCTACCAGATTCGACTGATCTTCCGCGTCGAGGTCCTCGTCCGCTTCCACTTTGTGCTCCCTCCATTCCTCAGCGAGTCATGGCCGATACGCACTGCGAGCCCGTCAGATCGCTGGCCACGTGAGACGCCTCACGGCTGAGTGGTCCGATCCAAATCTCTCCAGCTTGGGCAATCGGGCAGCTCTAGATGTGATCTTAGGCCTCATAGTTTACGTTGTAAACAAGATTATTTCCGTCGTGTGCGGCGTTGACTTACTGACACCAGGAGGCGTCAGCCCAAGTCTTTCTTACGGAGACAGAATCAAGTGACCAGCGGTCGGCCGAACGCCCACGGGTACGGTGGTGAGCGTTCGAGGGAAGAACACGCACGCATCGGCCCTGCTACGCCCAGCTAGGGCGTCGGGCCGACGAAAGGATCCAGCCCGATCACCGCTGGGGACTGTGATCAGGCGCAGGGTGACGTGACGTGCGCCTCCAGGTGGCCCGACTCGGTTAGCCAGACATCCTGATCGCGGCGGTGGCTCAGGCACCCGTCTCGGCGTGCGGTGCGGCCACGGGCTTCGACTCGGGCGAACCGCGTTGCCGCAGATACACCGAGGCCCCGACGATGGCGGCCACGGCCAAGAATTCGCTCTGCCAATTCTGGAAGGACTCGAACCAGAACTGCGATGTCGCCAGGTATTGCCAGAAGCCGACCGGCGAGCCGCCGTGGGCCAGCTCCTCCGCACTGTAGGCCGCGGCCCCACCGGCAGCGTGCAGGGCGAACGAGGCAAAGAACAGAAGAAAGAAGAAGATTGCCAGCGAGTTCTCGTAGAACCTGAGCAGCCAACCGCCGCGGCGCACCGGCCACGGCACCCCGGGCCGATCGGCCTGCGTACGGGGGTCAGCGTCCTGCGGCGCCGACTCATCCGCCGGCTTGGACTCCGACGACCCGCGTTGGAACAGATATACGGTCAACACGACATAGGCGCCCATCTGAAGGAACTCACTTTCCCAGTTCTCGAAGGTCGCTTCGACGAAGTCGCCCGTGGCGAGGTAGCCGAGCCAGCTGACCGTTGATCCACCGTGCTCGAGCTGATTGCTGTTGTACACCTGGACACCGACCACCGTCATGGCCACCAAGAAGACAGCGAACAGACCGAGATTCACCAGCAGCAAACCGTGATCCCGCAACCACCGGCGCATCGCCCCTCCTGCCGTCGCACGACCGTGCCCAAGAGAGTCAAGCAGCAAGTCGAGGTGTCAGCTACCGGTGACGCAGTTCCGCCAACAGCGGGAGTTGTGCGAGTGGTTCGTCGGCGGTGTTCCAGTAGACGTGCTCGATGCCGAGCCCCTCGGCCTGCTCGAGATCGGCGGCAACCTGATCAAGCGAACCGAGCAAGGGACCAGGCTCATCGACCGGCGCGGCGGTGACGGTGCCGTTCACCTGCAACATGATCGGAAGCGAGTCGGCATTGTGGCCTGCTGCGGTGGCCGCGGTGCGGAAGGCTGCGACGGTCGCACGGACGGTGTCCCAGTCGAAGATCACCAGAGTCAGCCCGAGGCCGAGCCGTCCCACGCGTTCGACGGCGGCGGGTGATGCGGCGCCGACGATCACTGTTGGCCCATCCGATCGGACCGGCTTTGGTCCGATGTCGGACTCGGGGATTCGGTAGAAGCGGCCCTCGAAGCTCACCGGATCCGGACCCCACACGGCGCGCATCGCCGCAATGTGCTCCTCGAATCCCGCGCCGCGCCGTTTCATCGATACCCCCGCCGCCTCGAACTCCTGGTCCATCCAGCCCTGACCGATGCCGGCGATGAGCCGGCCTCCGCTGAACCGGTCCAGCGTGGCCAGTCGCCGCGCGAGGATGATCGGGCTCTGGAACAGTGCGTCGAGCACGCTCGTACCCACGGTGATGCGACTGGTCATGGCCGCCACGTAGGTGAGCGTCTCGATCGGGTCATAGACGATGCCGAAGTCCTCCGGAGCGTCCATCACGGGCCCGCCGGCTCCGCCGAGCGCAATCGGCACGGTCGGTCGCATCAGACGTTCCCAGGACCACACCGAGTCGAGCCCCAAGCGCTCGGCCTCCACCGCGACCTGCGCAATGACATCCGGCGAGGCACCCTGCCCCGCGACCGGAAGGTGTACGCCAAGCTTGATCGCCGTCATCCTGCCCTCCTCGGTGAATTCGATCTTCGCCAGGTCAGACCTGATGCCTTCTCGATTCTCATCGGATTCGAGTCCGTCTGGTCTCATCGGTAGGCGACAACCAGGTGCAGTTGCCAACCGAGCGGGTGCCCATACCCGGCCGCGGGGGGGCCAACGCAGCTATGGTCATCATCGGTCACCTGGTGGTGTCCCTACGCTTGATCATTTCCAGTCATGAACTCGAATGTTGGTTCCGGATGATGAGGAGCGCATCTGGACGAGATCACAGAGCTGGTTGGCCTGCCAGACCCCGTCCTGGATGCCATCTGCGGACCGGCGGCGTCCTAGCAACAGGTCGTCGATGATGGTGTTGTCGGCCACTTCACAGATATAGGCGTGTGGCTGATTCCAGAGGCTGACGGTGCCGTGGATGGCCCCACGCTGCAGACTGCTGAACGCCAGCTGTTGGACGACGGTGGCAAGCATGGCTGCCTTGGCGACCGGGAGGCCGGCCACGTACAGCTCGAGTTTGAGATAGGTGGAGAGTCGATTCACACTCTCGGCGGTGAATACGGTGGCGATCGGTTGTCCGACCAGCACCGAGAGCTCGGCGGCGAACATCGAGTCGAGGTGCGAGCGTCCCGCGTAGTTGGCGCTGCCCTGATAGGAGGCGGCCCCGACGATGGCGGGGTGGCTTCGATGTGCCTCTTCCACGACGGCGGAGCTGAGCGTTTCTGCGTCGTAGGGGCAGATCAGCCAGAACGGGGTGTCGGGATCGACGGCAATGTTCAGCATGGCTTCGTGGAGCTGGCATTCCACCAGTTCCTCCGGGCGACGTCCGGGCCAGATCGGCTCGCCGATACCGCGGGTGGGTCGGGATTGCCCGGGTCGGATGTTCAGGAACTGGCTCATTGCGGGGATGATGCATGCTGGGTTGCGGCTCAACTCCCCCATGTCCAGAAACTCCACCTGGTCGGCCTGGCCTGGGAGAGCATCCTGCAACCACTCCGTGTGCTGCGGATTGAGCACCGCGAGGACCGGCTCGCCGGCCTCCAGGCCGTCTTGGATGAACGGCACCAGGCCAGCGGTGAAGTCGGCGGCGCCACGCCAGAGGAATGCCTCGTGCCGATAGCTCTGCTGCGATCGTGTCGGTGCTCGTTGGGTGATGCTTCAGCTCCGGAGGGTGACGACGGCGACCGATGGTTTGGGTAGTAGCTGAAGCGCCAGCACGCCACCAGCGGTGAGGAGCACTCGGCAGATGATCATCGCCCCGCTGAATCCGGCGTTCAAGATCTCGGGTCGGGTGTATGTCTACGGACGAGTCAGAATGCGGGAATTCCCAGCGACTGCGGATGCTCTAAGCTCGCGGCCGAAGCGGCGAAAGTAGTCTTGGGATGGCTGCGTATGCAACTGGCTGAGTTAACGCCCACATTGCTTGACTGTCAATCACGTCCGCCCATCAGGATGGTTGAGGACCGCCGGTCCTGATGGTGTCGCGGTGGTTGCTGACGCATAGTCACGACGCTGCTCTGGCGGAGTCCCTCGGCGGGTGAGACGCTGCAGGCATGACAACCAAGATCACCGTGATCTTCGACAACCCCACCAACCCAGAAGACTTCGAAGCGGGCTATCAGGCCGGTCACCTCGATCTGGCCGCCGCGCTACCGAAGCTGCAGCGGCTCGAGGCGGCGAAGGTGTGGCCGAAGGAGGACGGATCGGCGACACCGGCCTACCGCATCCTTGATCTCTACTTCGCCGACTACGACGCTGCCAGCGAGGCCGTCACAACACCAGAGGCCGGTGCGTGGTTCGCGGACCTGCAGAAGCTGGCCACCGGAGGCGCACGGGTCGTGTTCTGCGATATCGAACGTAGCTAGCGCCACCCACCAGCTTCCAGTCGTGAAATCCTGACGTATTCAGGGTCCGGTCAGGAGACGAGTTCGGTGCTGTTCTTGGATATCGATCTGGTCAGCGCGTCGAGAATGACGTCGAGTCCGTATTGGAACTCGTTGGCAAAGCTGTAGCCGGGCTGGAGGATGTATTCGGTGGCCATCTCGACCAGGTGCGGGTACTCACCGGCCGGAAACTCCTGCATCATCGGTTCGGCGACACCGGCGACGCTCTCGGGACCGTCGAAGGGCAGCGACGCTTCTTGCAGGGCGAAGCCGTAGATGTAGCTGTCGAGGAGGGCGTAGGCGTGCGCGGTCATGGCCACAGAGAAGCCTGCCCGACGCAGGGCGCCGAGGACCGCATCGTGGTGCCGAAGAGTTGCCGGGCCGGGATTCTTCCTCGATTCCATCAGTCCGATCGCCCAGGAGTGGCGTCTCAGTGCCCGACGGGCCGAGTTCGCTCGACGCACCATTTCCGACTGCCACTCACCATCGACCGAGGGCTGCTCGATCTCGTCGAAGACGAGGTCGACGATGCCGTCGAGGATCGCGTCCTTGTTCGCAACGTGGTGGTAGAGCGCCATCGGCTTGACGCCGAGGTGTTGAGCGAGCGAGCGGATCGTCAGTGAGGCGACTCCGCCGGCGTCGGCGACGGCGATGGCGCCGAGCAACACCCGCTCGCGGCTGAGGGGAACGCGTTTCTTGCGACTGTCATTGGCCGGTCTAGACATCTCACGGTGAGCCTAGTCGATTTGTACAATGTACGGTACTGTTCGTACTAAGTGCGATAACGATCACGCCGATCAGACATATCGGGGAAGCGGTCATGGGATCTCAAACAGCGCACATCGAGCAGGTTGGCGACACGGCTCGTGCGATGACGCCACGGACGATGCAGGCGGCGTGCAGGACGTGTACGGCGCGGAGGCCGCGGACGTTCTAAAACGCCACGAAACGCCACCAGAACGAGGGGCCATCACATGGAGCAGATTCACCGCCGGCCGATGACCGGCAAGACGGTGCTCGTCACCGGCGGCACCAGCGGCATCGGCAAAGCGACCGCTCTCGGCCTTGCCGGCATGGGTGCGCAGGTGGCCATCACCGGCCGGGATCGTCGCCGTACCGAGGACTGTGCAGGTGAGATCCGCGCGGCCGGCGGGGGTCAGGTCGACGTCTTCGTGGCCGACCTGTCCTCCCAGGCGGAGGTGCGGCGACTGGCGGCTGAGGTGCTGCAGCGGTGCCGCCGCATCGATGTGTTGATCAACAACGTCGGGGGCTTCTGGAACACCCGGCACGTCACCGCGGACGGGCTCGAGCGCACCTTCGCCCTCAACCACCTCGCCCCCTTCCTGCTCACCAATCTGCTTCTCGATCGGCTGTCACAGAGCGCGCCGTCACGGGTGATCATGGTCTCGTCCAACGCCCAGGCCCTCGGGCGGATCGACTTCGATGATCTCCAGGGGGAACATTCCTACTCGGGCTCGCGAGCCTATGACCAGTCCAAACTGGCCAACGTTCTGTTCACCTACGAGCTGGCCCGGAGACTGTCCCGCAGCTCTCGTCCCGGTCAAGCAGCCGTCAGGGCGAATGCGTTGCATCCCGGGGTGGTGAACACCTCGTTCGGCGCCGAGGACCCGGCCAGTGTGCAGCGGGTGTTCGTCCCCTTCTTGCGACCGTTGATGAAGACCCCGGCCCAGGGCGCCGCCACCTCGATCCACTTGGCGTCAGCTGCAGAACTGAGCCACGTGACGGGGCAGTACTTCGCCAACAGCAAGCCCAAGAAATCTTCTCAGCGCAGCTACGACCAGTCGGCTGCCGCGCGACTGTGGCAGGTCAGCGCCGATCTGGTCGGCCTGTCCGCGGACGCCCCACCGCGACCACCGCTCGCTGCACCCGAAACTGAGGAAGCCAAGAAATGAACAACGACACCGTCGTGCATTCGAACCTCGACAGCGGATCCATGCGCCGAGCCAGTCTGACGGCCGGGCTCGCCCTCGCGCTGATGGTGGTCATCGCCCCCTTCGGGGTGTTCGGCGCTATCGGAGCCCTGGTCACTCCAGGCGACGCGGCGAGAACCGCGCAGGACATCCTCGGGTCCGAGAGCTTGTTCCGTTGGGGCATCGCCAGTCTCATCCTCGTGGTGATCCTCGACATCGTGGTGGCCGCGGCGCTGCTCAGGCTGTTCGAGCCCGTCGACCGCAACGTCTCGATCATGGCCGCCTGGTCCCGGGTCGCCTATGCGGCGGTCTACCTCGTGGCGATCGTCCAGCTCGTGATCGCACTGGAACTGCTCGACGATCCTGCGCAGGCACTGCGGGCCGTCAATGCGTACGACACGACATGGCACGTCGGCCTGATCCTCTTCGGCTTCCATCTGCTGTTGATCGGCTACCTGGCCTATCGATCCGGCTTCATGCCGAAGATCTTCGGCATCCTCCTCGTGGTGGCCGGGCTCGGCTACCTCACCGACGGGTTTGTGCTCGTGTTGGTACCGGGCCCCTCGATCAGCATCGGGTCGTTCACCTTCCTCGGCGAGGTTGCGCTGATCTTCTGGCTGCTGATCGTCGGCCGCCGGAAGGATTTCGCTGGCGGCCAAGCCGACCGAACCGATCATCGCGCGCCGGATCCTCTCGTCACGACCCCGGTGGGATGACCGCGCCAACCGTCGGCCTCGCCGACTCCAGGGAGACACCATGAACAAGAACGGTGCCGCCGCCCCACCCCTGCCGGCGACTACCACCGAGCCGGTGCCCTCATGATTGGGGCGCCGGTCCGCCGACGAGACACCTTCTTCGGATCGTGGCTGATCTGGACGGCCGGATTCCTCGCCTTTCCGATTGCCGGTCTGGCCGGCCGTACGGTTGCCGGTCGGGTCGACGACCCCGTCGCTGCGTTGCTGGCCGGCCTCGTCACCGGGGCCGTCGTCGGTGCCGGGCAGTGGCTGGTCAGCCGCGGCCGACTGCGCCCCGTGCCGTGGATCCTGGCTACGGCGCTCGGGATGGGGGGTGGTCTGATGCTCGGCGCCACGGTCGTCGGGTTCAACACGTCGCTGGCCGATGTGGCCGTGATGGCGGCCGTCACCGGCCTGGGCCTCGGCGTGGCCCAGACTCTGGCGCTGCCGGCTCGGACCCAACGACGCTGGTGGTGGGCGCTAGCCATGCCGTTCCTGTGGGCGCTCGGCTGGGTCGTCACCACCTTGGCCGGGATTCCCGCCGAGGAGCAGTTCACCATCTTCGGAGCCAGTGGTGCCGCCACCTTCTCCGCCCTGTCGGGTCTGCTGTTGTACGCGTTGCTGCCCGTGGACCACAGCTCGATGGCCGGCACTGCTCGCGCCGACGCCGCGGTCGTGAGCCTCTCATGACCGGCCCGGCCCGTCATGTCATCTTCGGCACCGGGGCGATCGGCCTCGCCACCCTCGAGGCCCTGCTGCGGCGGGGCGAAACGGTGCGGATGGTCAACCGCTCCGGCTCGGCCCCCGTGCCCGAAGAGGTCGAAGTCGTGGGCGGCGACGCCGCCGACCAACGGTTCACCATCGACGTCACCAGCGGTTCCCGGGTGATCTACCAGACTCTCAACCCGCCCTACTCGCGGTGGGTGGAGGAATGGCCGGGCCTCCAAGCCGGTGTGCTCGCTGCCGCGCAGGCGCACGCCGCCCGAATGGTCAGCATGGAGAACGTTTACATGTACGGCCGCCCGGCCGGACGGCTCACTCACCGAAACGCGCGACTACGCCGCGCACACCAAGAAGGGGCAACTTCGCGCCCGGATGGCCAACGGGCTGCTTGCCGCCCACCAAGCCGGCAACGTATCGGTGGCGATCGGACGCGCCTCGGACTATTTCGGGCCCCGCGGCGGCGCGCAGTCCAATCTCGGCGACCGACTCTTTCCCGCCGCTCTCGAGGGGAAGACCGCCAGCGTCCTCGGCGACCCCGATCAGCCCCACAGCTACACCTACATCCCCGACATCGGCGAGGGACTCGCCGTCCTCGGCGAGCATCCCGATGCACCCGGACAGGTGTGGCACCTCCCCAACGACCCCGACACCCGCACCACCCGGGAACTAGTCGACGCCGTGTATCGGTTGTCCGGCCAGCCCCGGACCCGGCTCCGCCAGATGCCGCCGCTGCTGCTCCGTATCGTCGGACTCGCCAACCCCACGGTGCGCGAGCTGCTGGAGATGCAGTACCAGTTCGAGGAACCGTTCATCGTGGACAGCACCAAGATCACGACGCTCGGAGTCACCGCGACCCCCATCACCCGGGCGCTGGCCGACACCCTCGCCACCTACCGTCGACGGCCAACACCAACTCCCGACCCGCGTCCCCAAGAGCCAGCCGGACACCACTGAGACCAGAACGGCTGACCGCGCACCATCGATCTCTCATCGAACTGAGGCCATCAATGGCCACGACCGCCCGGCCCCTCGACGTGCAGCAACCCGGCCTGCCGGCGAAACCTCGCGGACGCATCGAGTTGATCGTCGCCGCATCGATGACGGGCGGTCTTCTCGTTGCTGTGGCTCTGGTTGCCATCCCGTTCATCCCCGCGGAACAGAATGTCCTCCTTGGTGTGGTGCTGCTCGGCTTTGCCTTCGGTTGGGCCTTGTTGGCTGGGCTGTCAATACGGTTCAGCGACCAACCCCAGCGGTGGGCAGCGGCGCCGGCCGGCTTTCTGGCCCTGACCGGTTTGATCTCCATCTTCGGCTCCGCTGCCGTGCGGGCTGGGTTCGGCTGGGTGTGGCCGCCGGTCCTGCTCGGGCTCGTGGTGTGGATGTTCCTTCGCGTCCGCCGTCGGCTGCGCAGCCGAGGCGGGCGATGGCTGCTGTACCCCCTAATCGCCGCGTTGACGGTTGCCTCCGTCGGCGGCGGCTATGAGACGGTGCGCGAATCACTCGACGCCAGGGCCTACCCCCCGCCCGGACAGCTGGTCGACGTGGGCGGGCACCGGCTGCACCTTCATTGCACCGGCTCGGGCAGCCCCACGGTCGTCCTGGAACCGGGTCACGGCGGGGTCTCCTCCGACCTCGGTTGGATCGCGCCGACCGTGGCCCGCGACAGCAGAGTCTGCGTGTACGACCGCGCCGGTCGGGGATGGAGCGACGCCGCCGACGGTCCGCAGGACGCTGACCGAATAGCCGCCGACCTGCACACGCTGCTGGCCCGCGCCCAGGTTCCCGGGCCCTACGTGCTGGCCGGTCACTCTTTCGGCGGCCTCTACGTCCAAACCTTCGCCGCCCACTATCCAGACCAGATCGCCGGCCTGGTGCTCCTGGACTCCACCGCACCTAGACCGGGCCCAGCCCTGCCCACCGACCCCGAGTCCTACAACCTTTTAAGTCGGGTCTCCGCCCTGGTTCCCGCGGTGGCCCACCTCGGTGCCGGACGCCTACTCGCCCAATTTTCCTATGACACGCTCCCACCACGCTCCCGAGACGAGGCCCGCGCCAACGCGTCGACCGCCCGCAACCTCGGTAGTTACATCGAGGAGTTCGTCGAGGCGAACACGGCGATGCAGCAGGCCGCGTCCCTGACCAACCTGAACGGTAAGCCGCTCATCGTCCTCACCGCCGACACCGGCAACGCAGCCGGCTGGCAACAAAAGCAGGACCAGATGGCCACCCTGTCGACCAACAGTCTTCACCGTGTCGCCTACGCCACCACCCACGCATCGCTGCTGGACGACGAAACGGACTCCGCCGCAGCCAGCCAGGCCATTCGCGACGTCGTCGTATCCGTACGCACCTCCCGCCCCCTTCCCCGGCGCTGACCAGAGGACATCCCCGTGGCCCACGCTGTCGTTCCCCGCCCTCCCTCCACCGCCGAGCCAGTAACTCCTTCGCCAGTCCGACAGTTCAGGGTCCGGCGAAGGCTGGTGCTGATCGTGCTGGCCGCGATCGTGTTCGTTGCTGCGGTGTTCGTCTTCGGGATGCCCGGTCTGCTCCCGCTCGGCCTGCTGCTCGCGTTCAGCGTCGATTCCGACGAGGAGGAAGCCGGGCGGTCGGTCATCGCCAGCCCACGCAATCTCGGGCTGGCCGTCGTCATGGTGGCGGCCTTGGTCTGGTTCTGGCTGGCGTATCTCGATCTGCCCCAATTGACGCTCGTGTTGATCTCCGGGGCCGTCATCGCCCTGCCTGTCGCACTCCAGGACAGCGCCGGCGATGCGGCGCGGGAGCGCACGATCGTGGTCACGAAACGCAGCCTCATCCTGGCCGTCTGGGGGCTGGTGATCTTCATCTTCCTCTACCAGGACAGGGGAATATGGTTCTTTGGACTGGCGACGGTATGTGTCGTCCTGCCCCTCGTGTTGGCGCTTTCGCGGGCCTGGGGCGTCCGCCGGGGACGGATCGAATTCGGCCTGCTCCGCCACCCGCTTCGCCGGGACATGCGGGCCCACCTCGGGCAGGGACTCAACGTCTGGCTGTGCTGCGCGCTGCTCGGCGGAGTCGTGGCCGCCGGCGGCACGCACTACGCACGGATCGGGTTCTCCCTGAACGCCGCCCAGTTCAACGTACTGATCGCTGCCTTCACCGTCGGTCTGGTCGTGCTGGCGGCGTTAGCGGTCGTCCCCCGCCGGCGCGTCTACGTGGCTACCAACCTGGCCGTGGCCCTGCTGTCGGGCTTCCTCGCTCTCCAGCTCCTCCGGATATCTGTCCCGCCCACCGATCCGGTCGTCCTCGACTCGCCTCTGACGGGCGAGTGGTTCGTGTACAACGGAGGCCGCAGCGACCTGCTCAACGGTCACTCCCCGAACGAGAGCAACGCCATCGACCTCATGCGGCTGGGGACCAATGGGCGAACCCACACGGGAGGCGCCGGCGCCCCCTTGACCGACTACGCCGGCTTCGGGTCGCCCGTACTGGCGCCGGCCGACGGGCGGATCGTCGAGGTGGCCGACGGCTACGCCGACGCTCCGCCTGGTACCAACGGTGATCACCCCAACACGCTGGTGGTGGATATCGGCGGCGACCGCTACGTGCTGATGGGCCACCTCAAGCAGGGCAGCGCCACAGTCGAGCCGGGAGACGTCGTACGGCGAGGCCAGCCGCTCGCCGCGGTCGGAAACACCGGCAACACGAACGAACCGCACCTGCACCTGCAGGTCCAGGACTCCCCGACAGGCAGGGAAAACGCCGACCGCACCTACCCCATGGTTTTCCGCAACGTCCAGATCACCAGGGGCGGGTCGTGGCCGTTGGGCGACAGCCGCGAGCTTCGCACCGGCGACCTCGTACGTGCACTCGGGAAATGACGACGACAACGACGTGGAGCACCGGATGATTGCTGAAGGCACGATGAAGGCGGTTGTCTATGACGCGTACGGCCCGCCCGAGGTGCTGAAGCTTCGAGAAGTCGACATGCCGGTCCCGCAGGACGATGAGGTGTTGGTCCGGGTGCAGGCGGCATCGGTGAATCAATGGGACTGGGATTTCGTGAGGGGCAAACCCCTTTTGGTCCGACTCGGCGGGTGGCGGAAACCGCAATACACCATTCTGGGCGCCGACATCGCGGGAGTGGTTGAGGCGGTCGGCGGGAACGTCACCCGGTTTCGGTCCGGCGATTCGGTCTTCGGAGACATCTCGGGTAGTGGGTGGGGAGGTTTCGCCGAGTACGCCGCAGTCGGCGAGAATGCCTTGGCGTTGAAGCCGGCAGGCCTGTCGTTTGAGCAGGCCGCGGCTGTCCCTCAGGCAGCCGTTCTTGCTCTGCAGGCTCTGCGCCAGGGCGGCGTTCGACCGGGCCTGCAGGTGTTGATCAACGGCGCCGGCGGCGGAGTGGGGACCTTCGCCGTCCAGCTGGCCAAGTCGTTCGGCGCGGAGGTGACCGGTGTGGACAGCCCGGCGAAGCTGGAGATGGTGCGCTCTATCGGGGCCGAGCACGTCATCGACTACACCGCAGAGGACTTCACCCGGACCGGGCGGCGATATGACCTCATCCTGGACGTTGCCGCACATCATTCGGTCTTCGCCTACGAACGCGCGCTCAACCGCGGCGGCAGCTACGTTCTGGTCGGAGGCTCGACCCCCGCACTGCTGCAAGTGCTCGTGATCGGAGCGTTGATGCCGATCGCCCGGAAAAAGACGATGAGTCTGTTGATGCACACGCCCAACAAGGAATTGCGCACGGTGAGCGATCTCATCGAAACCGGCCGGGTAGCACCTGTCATTGATAGGCGCTACCCCCTGAGTCGGGTCGCCGAAGCCGTCCGGTATCTCGGCGAAGGAAACGCACAGGGAAAGGTCGTCATCACCATGTGAGGGCTCCCGCGTGGGGCTGCCACCTACCGCCGTGTGGCTGACACCCTTCCGGCCCACTCTTTGGGCTAGCAGAATCTGGCCAGGAGGTGTGCCGCGGATGGATGAGGTGCGAGTGCTGGTGGTCGATGACCAGGCGGCGTTCTTGCGGGCCATGACCTCTGTAGTCCAAGAGACACCCGGTTTCGAGGTCGCCGGCGAGGCATCGTCGGGGGAGGAGTCCCTCGTTGTTGCTGCCGAGCTGCTCCCGGACCTCGTGCTGATGGACGTGAACCTTCCCGGTATCGACGGATTGGAGGCGACGAGGCAGTTGCTCGGGCGCGACTACCCACCGGTGGTTTTGTTGCTCTCGACCTATGACGAGGACGCGGGCAAACACTTCGTCGCCGAGTCCGGAGCCGCGGCCTACATGACCAAGTCGGCTCTCGGGCCGGACCTCCTCGAGGAGGCGTGGTCGACTGCTGGTCGTTGATCGGCCACCGAGCGAGCGTCGAGGACGGCTCAGTACGCAGTCACCGGCGTGGGCGCCCGGATCTCGATGACGGCGTGCCCGTCTTCGTCGATGATCGACACTGAGCCGCCCGCCGCTTCGACACGGTCGCGCATGTGGTTCAGCGGCAGGCGGCCGCGGGCGTTTCCGCTCACGACTAGCTGCAGGTGATCATCGGGCGCAGCCAGCATCACCACGACGGGGTCCCCCAAATTGCTGGTCGCCTCCGCCACACAGAAGTACGCCGCAGCCTCCACCCGCGGGTCGAAGCGCCGACCGACTGCGGAGTCTTCGACCACCAGCCGGGCGGTACCTCTAGCCCGAGCGAGGAGAGAGCCGAGCGCGGTGGGGAGGCCGGAGCGGGTGAGCTGGGCCGGGAAGACTCCGCGGGTGATCTCCCGCAGTGCTTCCAGGGCGGTGTTCAGCGACTCGACCAGCGGCGCAAGCAGTGCGGCGTCCAGAGCGGTGGTGGCGTGTGCGTCGAGGTTGGACAGCTGGCGCAGTCGGTTCGGGAGCGGCGCGACGTGCGTGATCACCTGCCCGGCGATGGCCCGTTCGAGTCGACTCCGTTCGGCGTCACCGGCGGTGATCAGCCGTCGGCGGGACTCGGCCAGCTCGTCGGTGCGATGACCGAGCTGTTCCACCTCACCCGACAGTTCGGCGGTCAGCCGGACGCTGCGGAAGGCCATCCCGGCCTGGTCGGCCAGGTCCGCCAGCAGCCGTTGCTCCCGGGCACGCAGCGCGTGACCGGCCGGCATCTCAACCGTGATGCTGCCCAACGTCTCGCCACGGTCGACGACCGGGACCGTGACACCGGAGGCCGTCGAGCCGGCCGCTCCGAACGGCGGCCAGCTGGCTATCCGGTCGGGCCCGGCCTTGACGTTGAGCAGCACGATGACCCGGCTCGCGCCGACCGCCTGTGCGGCCGCATCGGCGACGGCCGGCAACAGGTCCGACGGGTCGGGACTGTCCCCGAGGCGGCGGCTGAAGTCGGCGAGCGCTTCGTACGGGACGGCGGCGGCGCCGAAGGCAAGCCGGTCAGCGACCCGGACCACGCGGCGCCGTAGTGGCTGGAAGGCCAACGCCACCAAGGCAGTCGCGAGCAACGACGGCCACAAGCCGCCGGTGGCGCCACCCACTATGAGGCCCACGATCACGACGACGAACACGTAACCGACCGCCACCAGCCCGGTGGCCAGGGTGAACACCAGGGCCCGGTTCACGATCAGGTCGATCTCGAGCAGACGGTGTCGCAGCACCGCTACCGCGACACAGAGCGGGACCGCGACCTGAGCGAGCCGCAGCGGCAGCGCGGCCAGCCAGGTCCCCGCCTCGCCCTGGAGACGCGGAACCAGAAGGACCACCACGACGCCGAACGCCAAGAAGACGGCGGACGATGCGATCCACAGGAGCTGGCGGCGTTCGTCGTTCCTGGCCCTGCGCAGGCGCAGCGCCAAGGACACAGCAGAGGCGATCAGACCGGCCGCGACAAGAATGACTCCGACGGTGAGCAGCGGCCCCGAGATGCTGCGGTAGCCGTACTCCTGCCCGTACACGAACACGCCAGGGCGGACGGTCAACGTGCCCAGGGTGTGCAGGCCGAGGCCGGCCACAGTGATCCACACTGCCCAGCGCCATCGGGGTGATTGCAGGTGGCCGTCGGGGGAGATGAGGAAGACCATGATCAACGCGGTGAAGGCGGGCCAACCCAACAGGGGTGACTGCCCAGGCGGCCACATGGGCCCAATAGGCGGAACCGGGGCCGTCTCCATCCAGCACCCAGATGCTGTAGGCGTCGGCGGCCAGCGTCACCGACAGCAAGCTGGCGGCGCACAGCAGCCAGCCGAGCGGCTGCCTCGGGTAGCGCGAGATGATCAGCGCGCCCATCAGCGCGCAGCCAACACCGGCCAAAGGGGCCAGCGGCCATCCGTGGTCCGCCCACGTCGCCTCGCTCAAGAGCGAGCGATGAGCAGCCGTGAAGACGGTGTCCAGGATGCCGGCGAAGGTGGTCAGACCAAAAACTAGCCAGGCGATTCGGGCGTACACGTCAACCCGCCTGGCCGGAGATGGGGCTGAGCGGGCGATCCGGCACAAG
>CAWAAK010000041.1:0-9201 GCA_963780005.1 uncultured Actinomycetota bacterium
CTCTCGCCACCGAAGGGCGCGGACCCGACCGCAGCACTCTGCGGCGCATTCCTGGATTCTCCCGCCGTCAGGCCCGCCAGTTCGAGGCCGACTGGGTCGCCGCCCTCGGCCGGGCCGCCGCCCGGTCAGAGGCGGACCTGCCGGTTCTGCATCTGCCCACGGAAGGTCCGCCGCAGCCCCGACTCTGGGCGGCCAAGGATCCGATCGCCGCCGCGCGGCTCGCGCGGATCAAGGTGGCGCTCGCCGAGATCTCCACCGCGGTCAACGTCCCCGTCGAGAACCTGCTGACCCCGGACTACGTGCGCCGCGTCGCCTGGCGACCGCCGGACCCGATCAGTGCGGAGTCGGTGGATACCGCCCTTGCGGCTCTCGGCGCCCGGCCGTGGCAGCGCGAACTGACCGTCCCGGATCTGACGGCGGCCCTGATCGGCAGCAGCGCCGGTTAGCGCGTGGCGCCGGCCTTGACGACGAGCACCGGAATTTCCGCCTCGAGAATCAGCGTTTGGGTGACGCTGCCGAGCAGAGCCTTGCCGACGGGAGATCTGCGGCGAGCCCCGATGATCAACAGTCCCGCGTCGGCGGTGCCGGCCAGCCTCAAGATCGTTTCGGCGACGTCGTCCGGCGCGGTGGCGAGATGGAGCTGCCACGGCACCTCGGTGGCGGTGACGTCGGCCAGCGCGGAGTCGATCTCGGCGGTGAGGCTGTTGCGGTATGCGTCCTCGACGTCCAGGTCGAGGCTCTCGACCACGTGCAGCACGGCGAGATCGGTGCCCCGCAGGTGCGCTTCGCGGCCGGCCTCCTGCAGGGCGATGGTCTTGGACGAAGATGACGCCTGGTGGGCGACGGCGACGGTCATGGGTTCGACTCCTTGGTCTTGCTGGATCTGGCTTTCTGCTCGGCGTCGGAGCCGAAGTGCTTCGCGATCAGGGCCAACGCCCTGTCGCGTTGACGCTCGCTGACGCCGCGGGCGTCTTCCTCCCAGCCGAACACACAGCTGGAAAGCACACCGTCGAAACCGACGGCCGCCAGCGCGGCGAACACCGCGTCGTAGTCGACCTCGCCGCGACCCATCTCCATGTGCTGATGCACGCGGGCCGGATTGCCCGGCGGGTTGGTGATGTAGCGGAGACCGTGTGATGTGCGGTGGTCCCACGCATCGGCCAGATGCACGTATCGCACCAACTCGTTGGCCGCGGCGATCACCTCAGCGGCTGGATGGCCCTGGTGGAAGGCGTGCGGCGTGCAGTACAGAAAGCCGATCCAGTCCTTGTTCAGACCGCGGATGAGATTCACGGCCTCGATGCCGTCCTCCACGAAGTCGTCGGGATGCGGCTCGATGATCAGCTGCAGTCCTTCACGCTCGAAGATCGGCAACAGCTCGTCCATCGATCTCAGGAACTGGGCTTCGGCCGTCTCGGGGGCTTCGGGTCGTCCGTTGAACTCCGTGTTGATGATCTCCACTCCGAGATCGACGGTGATCTGGATGACCCGCTTCCAGGCCCGTACGGCGGCCTGCCGCTGATCCTCGTCGGGGCCGGACCAGCGCAGGACGGGCAGCACCGAGGCGAGACCCACCCCGGCGTCGGAGGCCACCTTCTTGAGTTTGCGGACGCCGGCGTCGTCGATCCGGGGATAGCGGAAGAACGGGACGAAGTCGGCCTTCGGCGACAGTTCCATCCAGTCGTAACCGAGACCGGCCACGACGTCGGGCAGTTCGTAGACCGAACTGGTGGCGAAGAACATCTGCGGGTCGAGGGCGAGTTTCACGACAGTCCTCCCGGACGGGCTTGAGGTCGCTGACGTTGCCGCAGATCGATCACGGTCGACCTCCGATCAGATCGGGCGCGGTGAGTCCTGCGACGGGCTCGTCCGTTGAAAAATCACTGCGGTCGGCGGCACCGAGCCGTACGGCCACCTTCTGGCCCGTCCGGAGCGCCTCGACGCCTGCCTCGCACACGGCCACGGCGGCGTAGCCGTCCCAGGTTCCCGGTCCGTCGATGGTGCCTCGTTTCGCAGCGTCGACCCAACGATGCAGCTCGGTGTCGTAGGCCGACCCGAAGCGTTCGACGAAGCCCGGCGTGAGCCGGCCGCCCCAACGGCCATCGGTCGTTTTGGTGATCATGTTGGTGTCCAGGCCGATCATGGCGCTGCCGCGCTCACCGACAACCTCGGTGCGGACCTCGTAGGCCACCGCCGTTCGCACGTAGATCTCGTCGGTCACGATGCAGCCTGACTCGGTTTCGAAGATCACCATCATGGGGTCGTTGGTGCCCACCGGTGCCGCCGCGGTGGCCGCGCCCCTGATCACCGAGACGCTGGTGATCTCCTCCGCCAGCAGGAAGCGGGTGATGTCGGCCTCGTGCACGACCGCGTCCCGGATCATGTACTCGGAGTCGAAGAAGTCCGGGACACTCGGATTGCGATGCGTGCAGTGCAGCAGCAGCGGACGGCCCAGGTCGCCGTTCCGGATGACTTTCTCCAACGCCTCGTACTCGGCGTCGAAGCGCCGCATGAAGCCGATCTGGATCAGCGGCCGACCCAGGGCGCGCTCCTTGGCGACGATGGCCCGAGCCGACTCGACGTCGGTCGTCAGCGGTTTCTCGCACAGCGCCGGGATGCCGCGGTCGAGGCAGGCCAGAACCTGTTCCTCGTGCGCAGCACCCGGACTGGCGATCAGCACCGCGTCGACGTCGTCGGCGTGGATGGCCGCGATCGGGTCGGTCTCGACGCGCGCGCCGACCCGATCGGCGACCGCGGCAGCTCGGGCCGGGTCGTAGTCGCTGACGACCACGACGGAGGCTCCGCGGACGCGGGTCGAAAGAGCCTCCGCGTGGAAGGCCCCCATCATGCCGACCCCCAGCAGCGCAACTCTCAGTTCCGACTTCACCGTCCTGGGAGTTCGTGGGCCTGACGCGTCAGTGTCCTTGGAGCTCATGTGACAGTTCGGTGAGTTCGTCGCCGCCGGCCATTTGTCGGGTGAGTTCGTCGAGGCCGACTTCGGAGCGTTTCTTGTCGAGCACGGCCTGGCCCAACTTCAAGATGATGAAGTGGTTGCCGACCAGGTAGGCGTGGTGGGGGTTGTGGGTGATGAACACCACGCCGAGGCCGGCGTCGCGGGCGGCGGCGGTGTACTTCAAGACGACCCCGGATTGCTTCACGCCGAGGGCGGCGGTCGGCTCGTCCAGGATCAGGACCCGGGCGCCGAAGTAGACGGCCCGGGCGATCGCGACGCATTGGCGTTGGCCGCCGGACAGGGTGCCGATAGGCTGGTCGATGTCCTTGACCACGATGCCCATCTTGCGGAGCTCCTCGTCGGCGATCCGCTTCATCTCCTTGATCTTCAACGGCGCCAACGGGACCTTGGAGCCGACCAGTTCGGAGCCGAGGAAGAAGTTCCGCCACACCTCCATCAATGACACCACCGCCAGATCCTGGTAGACGGTGGCGATCCCGTGGGACAGGGATTCGCGGGGAGAGCCGAAATGCACCTCGGCCCCGTCGACCTTCAAACTGCCCTCGTTGTGCGGATGCAATCCGGAAATGATCTTGATCAGGGTCGACTTGCCGGCTCCGTTGTCCCCCAGCACACAGGTCACCTCGCCGGCATTCACGGTCATGTTGATACCCCGCAGCGCCCGGATCGCTCCATAGGTTTTGCCGACCTCGGTCATCTCCACCAACGCCTCCCCCTTGTGCAAGGTGGTGTCGGCGTGCTCCGCAATCGTGTCCGTCATATCCCTAACCGACCTTTCGGGTGGTGGAGAGCTTCTTGATGTACAGGTTCACGACCACGGCGAGCAGCAGCATGACACCGAGGAAGGCCTTGAACCAGTTCGGGTCCCAACCGGCGTATACGATGCAGAGACTCGTCATGCCGAAGATGAACGATCCGATCGCCACCCCGATGGCGTTGCCGTAGCCGCCGGTCAACAAGGTGCCACCGACCACGGCGGCGATGATGTAGAGGAACTCGTTGCCGACCCCGTTTCCGGCCTGCAGGGTGTTGAACCGGTACAGGATGTGCATGCCGACGAACCAGCCCAGGAACGCGACCCCCATGAAAAGGCCGACCTTCACCGCCGTCACCGGCACGCCGACCGCCCGGGCCGACGCCGCGTTGCCGCCGACCGCGTAGATCCAGTTGCCGAGTTTGGTGCGTTGCAGGATGTAGGCCGAGATGGCGACGAAGATGAACCAGTAGATGACGGTGTTCCACACCGTCACCGGCCCGATCTTGAACGAGCCGGCGAAGACCGCCGACATCAACCCGTAGCCGTCCATCTGATTGATGTTCGGCGTCGACACCGCCCCCGTCACCAGCTTCGTCACCCCCAGGTTGGCCCCGGTCAACACAAAGAACGTGCCCAGGGTGATCAGGAAGCTCGGAATGCCGGTCCGCATCACCAGATAGCCGTTGACGAACCCGATCGCCAAACAAAACACCAATGACACCGCCGCCCCCACCACCAGGTTCAACCCCAGGTAGTAGCAGAACATGGCGTTCACCAACCCGGCGGTGGTCACGATCACCCCGGCCGACAGGTCGAACTCGCCGCCGATCATCAACATGCCGACCGCGACCGCCACAATCCCGATCGTCGACGCCTGATACAGCACGGTGAAAAACGACTCCGGCGTCCGAAACGCCGGCGCCACAATCAAGAAGAAGATCAAAATGACGATCGCGGCCACCGCCGCGCCCACCTCAGGGCGGGCCAACAACCGATTCGACAGACCGAGCTTGACCCGGTTCGAGGCCTCCGCAGGTGCCCCCGCGGGCGCCGGCGTTTGGGTTGTCTGACTCACATCTAACTCCGATCAGTTGATGGATCGGGGGACCGCCCGCACCGAAGCTGAACCGGCGCGGGCGATCTCCGGCGGTCCGACTAGCGGGTGTTGTTCTTCGTGAACGGAAGGATCACGTCGATGTTGGCGCTATCGACGAAGGACGGACCGGTCAACACCGCCCGGCCACCGCCGATGTCGTTCCCGTTCTTGATGTTCAGATACAGCGACGTCACGGCCATGTAGCCCTGCACGTAGGGCTGCTGGTCGACCGAGAACTGGATCTTGCCGTCCTTGATCGCCTGTGCCGCGTCCGCGTTCAGATCGAATGTCGCCAACTTCGCCGTGCTGGAGGCCTGCTCCATCGCCTTGATAGCGTCCAACGCGATCGGCGCACCCAGGGTGACGATGGCGTCAATCGACTTGTCCTGGGAAAGCTTCGCCTGCAGGCTCGACACCACCGCCGAGTCGTCGGCGCCGTTGACCTGGATGTTCTCCGTCGCGGGGGCACTCTTCTTCACCCCGGCACAGCGCGCCTCCAGCGCCACCGAACCGGCCGCCTGAATCACACACAAGGGCTTTTTCGCTCCGCCTTCGGCGAGCCGCTTGCCGGCCTCCTCACCCGCCAGTGACTCGTCAGAGCCGAAGTACATCAGCGCGCCGAGCTCCTTGTACTCGTTGATGCCGGAGTTGAAGCCCACCAACGGGATCTTGGCGTCGGTCGCGGCCTTGACCGAACCGGCCAGGGCGTCCGGAGTCACCAAGGTGGTGGCGATGCCCTGCACCTTGGAGTCCACCGCGGTCTGGATCAGCCCGGCCTGCTTGTCGGCCTGGGGATCGTTGGAGTACTGCAACTTCGACCCGGTGTCCTTGGCCGCCTGCTCCGCACCGGCGCGGATCTTGTCCCAGAAACTGTCTCCCGGAGTCTCGTGAGTGACCATGGCGATGGTGTAGCCGGAGTCGCCCCCGCCACCACCCTGATCCTGATTACTGGCCGGCGGCGCGCCGCCGCCGCTACAGGCAGCGGCGAGCGTCAGCACTCCCGCGGACGCGGCGGCAGCCAGAGCGACGCCTACGCGTGATCGGCGAGGGATCATCGGTGATTCCTTTCGGTAAGTCACGGGCCTGGGCCCGGACGATTCGTACGAATAGTTGTTCAGGTGAGATCAGAAACGATGAGGGACGACACGTGACATCAACTCGGTTCTGACGCCGAGATTCCGGCTCGCTGAGCCGCGTCGAGTAAGACCTTGGCGGCCACTTCGAGGCCTTCGATGGGGCCCAGGCTGACGTCTTCGTGTTCGATGTTGACCAACATATCGGGGTCGACGGCGTGCAGGGCTGCGAGCCAGGTGGACCAATAGACGGCATCATGTCCGCGACCGAGAGCCACGAAATCCCACGCCGCCTCTTTCGGCCACTCGTTCGCCCATTCGTCGCCGCCGAGGTTGGTCCGGGGCTCATCCGCCCCCAGCCGCCGGAACCGGTTGTCCAAGACGCCGTAGACGGCGGCGGCCGGATTGATCCGGACGTCCTTGGCCGCAGCGTGGAACACGAGCGGGCCGAGATCCTGGACAACGGCCACCGGATCCATCCACTGCCAGAACAGGTGGGAGGCGTCCAACTCGACCCCGATGTGGGTTGCCCCCGTCCGCTCGACCAGTTCGCGGATGCCGGCCGGGTTGAAGACCAGGTTCTGCGGGTGCAGCTCGAGCGCGATCTTGACGTCCAGGTCAGCCGCCTCGCGGTCGATCTTGGCCCAGAACTCCTCGGCGACGCTCCACTGGTAGTCGAGCACGTCGAGCGCGCCGGAGTTCCAGGCGTTGACGATCCAGTTCGGCCGCTTACCGCCCGGCTCCCCGGCCGGCACGCCCGACATGGTGACCACCCGGTGCTGACCCAGTCGGTTCGCGAGCCGGATGCTGCGGCGGACGTCCTCGGCGTGCTTCGATCCGATCACGGGGTCGGGGTGCAGCGGATTGCCGTTGCAGTTGAGCCCGGCGATCTCCACACCGGTGCCCTCGAAGAGGCCGAGATAGTCGTCGCGCGCCGTGTCGGAGGTCAGGATGTCGTCGAAGGTCGGGATGTGCACCGCGGGCAGGAAGCCGCCCGAGTTGAGCTCGATGCCGGTCAGACCGAGGCCGGCGATCACGTCGAGGGCCTCGGGCAGCGACCGATCGTGCAGGATTGCGTTGTAGACGCCGAGCTTCACTGTGCCACCTCGATCTGCTTGTCGACCTTGACCGAGGCCCCGCCTCGAGCGGCGGAGTCTGCGACGGCAGCCAGTATGTCCATGTTGTGCACTCCTTCGTCGAAGGACGCGCAGCGCGGCAACGAATCGGCTTGGTTCAAGCCGGCGACTTCTTCCAGGAAGGCACGTGCCTGGTAGGCGAATCCGTCGTTCTGGCCCAAGCCGACCCCCGGCGCGTCCATCGGCAGTCCGCCGGAGACGTACGGATGGTCCGGGCCGATGATCACGCGCCGGTAGCCGCGGGCTCCTACCGGTCCATCGTTGAGCATGAGGTGGAACTCGGCGGGTCGCTCCTGCTCCCATCTGGCGGCGCCCTGGTCGCCGAAGATCTCGAGGGCGAGACCGTTCGGATGGCCGGCGGCTACGCGAGAGACCTGCACGACTCCGGCACCGTTCTCGAACTGAGCGCTGAAGCTGGCGTAGTCGTCGTTCTCGACCGCCTCGTACTCCTCGCTCACCGCGACCTGACCATGCCCGATCACGGCACCCAGCGGCACCGGCCGCTTGGTGATGGCGGTGGCAAAGCGGCCGCCGCTCACCTCCTGGATGTCACCGCACAAAAATTCGGCGAGGTAAGAGGCGTGGCTGCCGATGTCGGCGAGCGCGCCAGAACCGGCGGCGCCCTTGTAGCGCCAGCTGATCGGTCCCTGGGGATCGCTGGCGTAGTCGCACCAGTACCGGGCGTCCACATGCAGGATCTGACCCAGGGCCCCCGACGTCACGAGGTCGCGAAGGGCAGCAACCCCCGGTGCCCGGCGGAAGGTGAAACCGATGCGGGCGACCGTGTCGGCCGTCCGAGCCACTTCGGCCATGGCGCGGGCATCGTCCAGGGTGTCGCTGAGCGGCTTCTCGCACAGCACGTGCTTTCCGGCCGCCAGTAGGCCTTCGACGATCTCGCGGTGCAGGGAGTTGGCCACCACCACACTGACCACCTGGATCTCGGGGTTGTCCGCGATCGCCTGCCACGAGGTGTCGGAGCGCTCGTACCCGAAGCGCTGAGCCGCAAGATCGCCGAACTCCGGGCTCACGTCAGCGATGGACACGAATCGGAGCGGCGGCAACGTGGACGCATAGAGCGTCGGCGCGATCCGGTAGCCGGCGGCGTGCGCCCGGCCGGCCATTCCGGCCCCGATCACGGCAACGCCTATCGTCATTGATGTTCCCCCATGCTTGTGACTCGGATCACTAGAGCGCTCTAGCTCAATTAGGACGCTAGGGCAGATCAATGCCCTTTGTCAAGACATTGTTAAGAACATTGTCAAGACATTGAGGGCACGACGTCGGCGGTGCTCGCGCGAACCCGCAGCTCCGGTTTGAGGACGATCTCGCGCATCTCGACTCTGCGCCCTTCGATCCTGGCCAGGATCCGGTCGACGGCCGCTCTGGCCATCCGCGCGGGGTCCTGCGCGACACTGGTGAGGCCGATCGGCGACAGCGCCGCCGCCTCGCTGTCGTCCCATCCCGTGATCGACATCTGGGCGGGCAGCTCGACGCCGGCCTGGGCGAACAGTCCCATGGCCGCAACGGCGGTGTCGTCGTTGTAAGCCACCAGGGCAGTCGGGAGATCACCTTGGGACAGGAGGTGTCGTGCCGCTCGTTGACCGGCGAGCTGGGATTGACCTCCGGAGACGACACGAATGTCCGCACTCAGTCCGCGTACCCGCATCGCTCGGGCGTAACCCTCACGACGACTATCAGCAATGATGCTGTCGCCCCCGTCGATGTGGGCGATCCGGCGGTGTCCGAGTTCGACCAGGTGATTCACCGCGAGTGACATTCCGTGCTCATCTGACGTCCTGACCACGTCGACAGCAGGATGGTCGACGTGCCACCCGACGACCACGAGCGGCACTCGGCCCGCGAGTAGCGGCATACCGGTGGTCGGCCCGAGCATGATCAAAGCGTCGAAGCGGAAGTCATCGAGCGACTGGGCCGCAGCATGCTCGTCCCGCCCGCGGGTCAGCGGCGTCAGGACAAGGCTGTGACCATGCTCCTCGGCCGCCGCGTAGAGCCCCTCGAGCAGATCGAACTGGAACACCCCGATGTCCACGCCGAACATGACGCCGATCATCCGAGACTTCTGACTGGCCAGCGACCGCGCCCGAATGTCGGGTCGGTATCCCAGTTCGCGCGCCGCGGCCCAGACCCTCGCGCGTGTCGCCGCG
>CAWAAK010000042.1:0-384961 GCA_963780005.1 uncultured Actinomycetota bacterium
CAACACCACCACCGGGCAGCGGAGCTCCTCGAGGCCCGGCGCCGAGCCCACGCCAGGGTCGAGGACCGGATCCGGGTCGCCAAGGACACCGGTCTTGGCCGGCTTCCGTCGCGGGAGTTCGCGATCAACCAGGCGTGGGTGCAGATCGCCGCGATCGCTGCCGACCTGACCTGCTGGCTGCAGCTGCTCGCCCTACACGACCAGCCGGCCCTGGCCAGGGCTGAACCAAAGCTGCTGCGGTTCCGGATGCTGCACGTCCCCGCCCAACTTGCCCGCGGCGGCCGGCGACACCGACTCCGCATCCCGAAGCCTGGCCCTGGGCCACCGCGATCATCACCGCGTTCGCCCGGATCGCTGCCATGCCCGCACCCACCTGACACCTCGACCACCGACCACCACGACCAGGAGACCTCGAAAACCAAGACCGGAGCACCGCCCGGCACTCCACTCCGCCCACACCGGTCCCACCACGCCCATTCCGACCAAGATCAACAACCCGAGTCAAACACGGTCCTCATGAAAGACGGGGGTTAGGCGCCGGCGTACGGATCAGCAAGTCGTCGACACCCCGATCAGATAGCAGCCGCGGTCGTCAGGATACTGAACGACGACCGGTACAGCTCAGCGGCACGGCGTTTCGCGCACCGATCCGGTCGAAAAGCTCGCAGGTCTCGCCCACTGCGTTCCCTGCGCGGGCCGCGACGCCGTGATCACGTCAGCCGTCGCCCGGCAGCAACGACCGGTCAGGTCCAAGTCTGTCTTCTTCACGTCGAGAACGAGCCCGAACCTCAGCAGTTCGTCGTCGAGCACGCGGTCAATAGTGCTGCGGTGTCCCATATCGTCAGACCGTGCTCGTTGGCCGCAACGCGGGCGATTCCACTCCCCCCGGGGATCGGAAATCGCTGGACCGAATACCTACTGGACTCGCCTCCTCACACATTTTATTGACGGGAATTCCTGGGGTCTAAGGAGCCGGCCACGACCGATCCAGCTCCACCATCGCGTTGCGAAGCACCCTCGACAACGCCGCGACTCCAGCTGCCGTCTCTCCTCCTGCGGCGAACCTCTCCGCCAGCCTCAGCACCAAAGTGCCCTCCACAGAGCGCTCGGCACCTCGGGCTCGCACAGATCGCTCGAATGCCTCCATGAACGACGGCGGCGCAGGATCCGAACGCCACACCTTCCTCGCCCCGCCCGGTGACGAGATCGCGCGCATGCCCGGCGGCTGGCAGGAGAAGCACCGCTCCCGCGGACGGCCCCACCGATAATCCAGATCAAACGTCTCGCCGCACTGCTTACAGGTCCGGATCATCGGGGTGCCCCTTTCGGCGGAAAGAGAGAAAAAGCCGGGGAGAGAGATCGAGTGACAGTCGGCGGGTCGCTGCGAGGTTGGCGGTTTCGTGAGCACCCCTCCCGCCCCAGTCCTGCTCACACATCGACCTGCACCTCCTTGTCGGTTTTCTATGTCTGCTGTATAAACATCGTCAGTTAGCGGTCGCGGGGCACCTCTGGCTCGAACACGACGAACGGAGAGGCGTACAGCGTCACCACAGCGGGGAACGCCTCTCCGCTCGTCGCAGAGGCGGTTACGCGCCACTCGCCTGCGGCTCGATACAGCGTCTGCGTCTTCGGCTGCCTCGCTCATGCTGCTTCTCGTTTCCGTGTTTCGCAGCAGTGCGATCAACTCCAGCCCAAACCCCGAAGGTTCAGCGTTGGCGTCGGCTGCCTCGTGGCAACTGTCGAGAACCGGACAGCCGGACCACCAAGCGGCGGCCATGGCCCGTTCCTGGGCGTCATCGGAGAACCAGAAGTCGTGGGTGCCGGGTTCACCACAGCGAGGGCGAATTCTCTTACCCGACGAACCGATGAGCGATTTAGTTGGTCTTCCGGTGGGGTCATGATGCCTGTCTCGGCCTGGCAACCCAACAGCGGTTGCAGGTGCGTCGCTGGCGTTGTCAGCAAGCTCGTGAGGGCGTCGCAGCGTCAGTCGTTGGCTGGCGTGTCAAGAACGAGGCCGGTGTTCCGGTCGATTTGTGACCCTGAGTTGACCCAGTCCTTATCAGCGTCTGTCTGCGTGTTTGTCTGTCTGTCTGTCTGTGTCGCCCGGACGTCGGCTACCGATGGCACTGCCGATGTCGCTGCAGATGTGGCAGTACCGAAGTAGCTACCGACGGATCCCCTCTTCGTTCGGCGCACGGACCTTGTCAGCTTCACGCTTCTTGAGCTTGCGGCGAGTGCCTGGCGGATGACGTGGGCATGATGGACAACAGTCCATTCCGACTTGCCGTCCATCCACATGCCCACAGCGACAAGCTCGAGTGCGGCTTGCTGCGACTGTTTAGATCCGGCCCAACGGCGCATAGTCGACTTCTTCAGCGTGAGGCCGAAGATTCTCCTGGCCGTACAGGTAACAGATCGCCTCCGCGTGCGTCCGCACTGCGGCATCCGAAAGGCCGGCCTCGGCGCAGTCATCGAAAAACTCAGTCCCGAGCTTGGTCCAGTTGAAGGCACCCACAGCCCCCAAACGAGCAGTGACGGCGCTTCGCTAGCTGTTCGTCAGCACCTAGCTAGCCCCCGTCTTTCATGAGGATCGTGTTTGACTCGGGTTGTTGATCTTGGTCGGAATGGGCGTGGTGGGACCGGTGTGGGCGGAGTGGAGTGCCGGGCGGCGCTCCGGTCGCGGTTTCCGAGGTCTCCTGGTCGTGGTGGTCGGTGGTCGAGGTGTCAGGTGGGTGCGGGCATGGCAGCGATCCGGGCGAACGCGGTGATGATCGCGGTGGCCCAGGGCCAGGTCTTCGGGATGCGGAGTCGGTGTCGCCGGCCGCCGCGGGCAAGTTGGGCGGGGACGTGCAGCATCCGGAACCGCAGCAGCTTTGGTTCAGCCCTGGCCAGGGCCGGCTGGTCGTGTAGGGCGAGCAGCTGCAGCCAGCAGGTCAGGTCGGCAGCGATCGCGGCGATCTGCACCCACGCCTGGTTGATCGCGAACTCCCGCGACGGAAGCCGGCCAAGACCGGTGTCCTTGGCGACCCGGATCCGGTCCTCGACCCGGGCGTGGGCTCGGTGCCGGGCCTCGAGGAAGCCCAGCTGCCCGGTGGTGGTGTTGGTCGCGAACCCCTGGTAGCGCCAGCCGTCAGCAGCCTCGAACAGGGTCAATCCGGCGCCAGGGTGCGGCTTCTCCCGGCGGACGATGACCCGCATTCCGGCCGGCCACTTGGCCAGGTTCAGCAGTCCGGTGATCTCCACGACGCCGGCGCCCTCGCGGGGTTCGCCGTCGGTGTCGAGTGCGCTCTGCCACGCCGACTCGGGCACGGTGTGGATGGCGTCGTGGACCGCGACGCCTTTGTGCACAGGAAACCCGATGGAGTACTCCACGGACCGGCCCCGGACTCGGCCTTGCTCGTGCAGCCAGTCCAGCAGCTCATGGGTGGCGCCGGCGGTGTCGGCTCGGACCAGCAACCGGCGCCGAAACGGAGCCGGAACCTGGCCGATAGCCTCAGTGAGCACGCTGATCTGGTCCCCGGCATGGTTGGCGTTGCTGTTGCCGGGACGCAGGTGGACGGCGAGCATCTCCCCGCTGTTGTCACACCATGCACCCAACGGGTGAAAGCCGAACCCGCCCTTGAAGTTCGCCGCCGCCTGCTCCTTCTCCGAGTGCGCGGTAACCAAGGTGGCGTCGACATCGATCACCACCGTCGACCCCAGATCCGAGCCTGCGACCGCAGAGACGGGCAGCCCCTGGGGCAGGTGGGCCCACACGTGCCGACGGGCCTTCGCCCTGGCCTTTCCGACCCGGCCGAGCGCGGCCGGGCTGATCGCCTCCAGGGTCCGCCACACCGTCGCCGGGGACGCCACCGGACCCCACACCGGTTCGTGCCGCAGAGTGTCGATGTCAGCGATCGCCTCACCTCCGGCGGCCAGCACCGTCGCCAGGTCGACCAGCACCCGGCCCCGGCCATGGGTCGGCACGAAGTTCCGCCGCTCCAGCGCCGACGACAACAGCTTGGTCAGCCCGACCCGGTCGGCCAGCAACCGCACCGCGCCTGACCCGGCCAACGCCACCACCCCGGTCGCGTCAGCAGTGACCGACAGTCCCTGAGACCACCCGATACGCTTCACCTGAAAAGTGCTCCTCGATCATGGCAGAACGTGTTCCTAGACAGCTCACATTCTCCCTGGCCAGGGGCACTTTTCTCATGATCAACTCGCAGCCCAGACCAGGAACTCGTGCATGATCGGGGTTAGATGGTGTTCTCCACCAACACCATTCAGATCATGCTTCAATGGGTTAGAATCTGAGACACCGATCTCCCGCTGCCCGCGAGTGATTGGCTGCTGATCGGCCCGGGTATCCCATCCCCGGGCCGATTGTTTGTCTGGGGCATTAGGCCACCGACCCCCGATCGGGTTCGGTGAGCAGCCGGGTCAGGTGCAGCCGCTCTTCAGGGGTCAGCGGCGGCGTCTCGGCGAGCAGCCGTTGGATGTACTGTTCGGCGGCGGCGTTCCGGCGGTCAGCGACAGCAGCGATTACGGCCGGGTCGTCTGGTGGGCGGTGCCGTTTGAGAGCGGCCTCACGGGCTCGCGCGTGCAGCAGTCGGGATTCGGACATCCGCGAGACAACGCTCCCTTACGGGTCGGTTGCTCGGGATTTCGGAGTGCCAACAAGGCTCTTAGTGCCAGCAAGTATAGCAAGATCGCGACGCGTTCACTGCCGCGTGGTATTCGGGGTGATCTTGATCAGCTCCGGGTCGAAGTGCGGGCTGCGGGCGGGCAGCAGCGTCACGTCCACCAGGTAGGCCACGACGGCCCGGCGGCGCTCCAGCGGCAGCGCCGCCCACCGGGCCGGGGTGACGCCCTCCAGCGGCCCGGGCACCCGGGTCAGTGCCTCCGCGCGTTCCAGCTCGGCCAGCCTCGCGGCCAGCCGGTCCCGGTTGCGGACGTAGCCGGCCCGGGTCAGGTCGCCGTCGGCGTACTTGTCCTCCAGTTGCTCCAGCCGCAGCCGCACCGCGTCGGCGTTGCCGCGCACGTCCGGGGGCGCCGTGGCCGGGGTGGGGGCGCCGACGCCCTCCCGCTCCAGCAGCGCCAGCACGTACGCCTCGACCACGCCGTCGACCAGCTCGACCCGGCGTTTGACGTGGCCGCCGGAGCGAGCAGCGGTAGACCGGCACGCCGCCCCGGCTGCCGCCGGCCCGCACCGGCTCGCCCGCAGACCCCGCAGGTCATCAGCCCGGACAGCAGCCGGGCCGGCGCGTTGCCGGGCGAGGTCCGGCGGGCCGGGTCGGTCAGCAGCGCGTGACGCGGCCTCCCACGACTCGCGGTCCACGATGGCGGGCCAGGTCCCGGCCCGACCACGGCTGCCCGCGGTGCACCCGGAGCCCGGCGTTCCTGGGCCGGATCACCATGTTCTTGACCGAGTCCGGCGGACCACGGCGCACCGCTGACGGACGGCACCTCACGGTCGCGCAGCTCGGCGGCCAGCGCCCGGATCGACTCGCCGCCGATGACGCGGCGGGTCAGCTCGGCGACGATCCCGGCCTCGGCCGGCTCGAGCGTCCCGTCCGGGTCCACCCGTACGGCCGCGGGCCGCCGTGCGCGATGCCGCGCTCGGCGTTCTGGTCCATCGCCCGGCGCACCCGGTCGGACCGGTGCTCGGACTCGTACCGGGCCAGCGTGCCCAGCATCCGGGCCTGCAACCGGCCCTCCGGGGTCTCCAGGTCGATCTCGCCGCCCTTGACGGTGTGCACCGCGACCTTGCCGTTGACCAGGTCAACAATGTCCTCAAGGTCACGCACGGAGCGGCACAGCCGGTCGACGTGCCAGACCAGCAGCGCCGTCCAGCGGCCCTCCCGCAGCCCTTCCTTGAGCTGCTCGTAGCCCGGGGCGGCGCTTGCCGGAGTAGGCCGACAGGTCATTGTCGGTGAGCACCTCCGGCTCGCCGAGCCCGAGCGTCGCGGCCAGGTCGCGGCAGTCGGCGGCCTGGCGCTCGACCCCGAGCCCGGCGCCGGTCTTGTCGGCAGAGATCGGGCAGTAGGTGACAGCAGGCACACGACCAGACTATGGTGCCTTTACTCGGATGTCACCTTGTCCAGATCGGTGGTGCCGCCGTCGATCCAGCCGGTGATGTGGTGCCGGTCGCAGTATTCCGGCGGGGTGGCGCAGCCGGGAAATGAGCATCCGTGGTCTCGGGCGATCAACGCCATCGTCTGTCCGGGGGTCGCGATCCGGCGGCTCCGGCCCAGGCGCAACGGCACCCTGTTCGCGGTGACCGCAGCGAAGAACAGGTCGGCCTGGCCGGCCAAAAGCAAGAGTAGCGGTCAGAGTTCGGCACCTCGTCCATGTCAGCTTGTGTCTTGTCGAGAATGCGCGGCCTGCGCTTGCGGTCGACTCCACCGCGATTCGCCCTCTAGGTTGTCGATGTGTCAGCTCACCTGCCGAGCCAACTGCCCTTGATCAACCTGATCGTCAGGACGCTTCGTGCCTGAGCGTCTCGCGGGACGTACGGCGGTCGTCTTCGGCGGCGGGCACACCGGCGCCGGCCCGCACGGAGTGCTCGGGATCGGTTTCGCTTGCGGAGCGACGTTCGCGGCAGAGGGGGCCAACGTCGCGGTGGTGGATCGTGACCGCGAGGCGGCCGAGCACGCAGCCGAGGTGATCAACGAGACAGGCGGCCGGTCAATCGCGGCGGTGGCCGACATGCTCGACGAAGATTCGGTGACGGCGGCGGTCGAGACGGCAGTGGCTACGTTCGGGCAGATCGACATCGTCCAGAACAACGTGGGACAAACCTTGCTCGGCGGTCCGCTGGAGATCTCGCTGGACTCCTGGCGCCGGACCGTCGCGGTCAACCTGGACACGGTCTTCCTCGGTGCGAAAGCGACTCTTCCGCATCTGCTTCAGACCAGAGGGTCGATGATCAACATCTCCTCCACCGCGTCGATCCGCTGGACCGGGTTCTGGTACCCGGCGTATGCGGCCGCCAAGGCCGCGGTGAACCAGCTCACCCAGAGCATGGCGTTGCAGTACGCCGACACCGGCGTACGGATCAACGCGATCCTGGCCGGCCTCATCGACACCCCGCTGGCTTACCGCGAGCTGTCCGAAGGACAGGGAATCGAGTCGGTCCGAGCGGACCGCAACGCCAAGAGCCCGACCGGCTCGATGGGGTCGGCGCAGGACGTCGCCAACGCGGCGCTCTTCCTGGCTTCGGCCGACTCCGCCTACATCACCGGCACCATGCTCCCGGTCGACGGCGGCTTGCACGCGCGAGTCGGCTAGGCCCCGACCCACCACCGACCAGCGACAGGAGACCAGCGTTGACCACTTTCACCACCCAGGATGGCGTGGAGCTCAGCTACCGGGACCGCGGCGGCAACGGCTTTCCCCTGGTCATGCTGCACGGCTGGGGCCAGACCCAAGCCATGTTTCGCCATCAGCTCGCCGATCTGGCTCCCGATCGTCGCGTGATCACCCTCGACCTGCGCGGACACGGGTTGTCGGCCAAACCCCGCTACGGCTATCGCATCGCGAGGTTCTCCCGCGACGTGTGGGAGTTGCTGGATCACCTTCAGCTCGACCGGGTCGACGCGCTCGGGTGGTCGATGGGCGTATCGGTGTGGTGGAGCTTCATCGATCAGTACGGAACCGACCGCATCCGCAGACTTGTCGCGGTCGACCAACCGGCCGCCGTCGCGGCCGTGCCGTGGATGTCCGAGGAGGACCAGGCCAAGAGCGGCGCGATCTTCGATGTGGCCGCCCTCCTCACTCTGGGTGATGCCCTTCACGGCGCCGACGGCATCGCCACCCGAGACGGTTTCGTGCGCGGCATGTTCAGTGGTGACCAAACCGACCCGGAGGTGATGTCGTTCGTAATGGCCGAATTGGACACGGTTCCGGCCTATGTCGGTGTCCCGCTGCTGTTCGACCACTGTGCTCAGGACTGGCGAGACGTTCTCCCCCGCATCGACGTGCCCACGCTGGTCATCGGCTGCGACGGGAGCCACGTCGACCCGTCCTCGCAGCGGTACATCGCCGAACAGATACCCAACGCCGCGTTGCATGTCTTCCCCACCGAGATCGCCAGTTCGCACTTCCCGTTCCTGGAGAATCCCGCTGCGTTCAACAACGTGGTTGAACAGTTCCTTACCGCGGGTTGATGTGGCTGAGAGCCCCAGCACGGGTAGCGACGACGTCCGCAGGCGCGTCGATGATCTTGCCGAGTCGACCTGGGCCTTCGCCGCGTGACCCGCGCGCCCGTGAACGCGGAAGCGCTTGGGATCGCGCGGATCGCGTCCGAGGCGACCCGGAGTCGTCCAGAACGGCGCTCTCCCCAGGACCCGCACCGTGATCATCCTTCATCGTGGACCCTGACAGGTGCCCTGAAGGCAAGGGAATCGATGCGTGAACGGCCTGGTGCTACTCGACGAGCGCGCCTAGGTAGGCGCCTACGACCTGGGGATCGCCCGTGTCGTCCCGCAGCCCGATGTAGCGGTCCGGACGCACCGCGAGCAACGTCACGTCCGTGACGTCGAGCCGGGCGGCGACCGAATCGGAGAGCTTTCCGACGGCCTGGGGACCGGGATGCGTGCTGAGGCCCAGCACCGCGTCGACGATCGCCCACGAGCGCTCTGCGAGCTCGGCGACCAGGGCCTCGACCCGGGCCGGGTCGCCTTGCGGACCACCGAGCACGAGAAGCGTGAATCCCGGGTGATGCGCGAGCTCGTGCAGCGGCCGCGGCTCACCCTCGACCGGTTGTACCGGCGATGTGTCCGGTAGCAGGACACCCGCCCCCAACCCCCGCCTCTCGTCGCCGGCGACCGCGCGTGATCGGGGGTAGCAACGGTCGATCTCCGCATCGGCCGCCGCCTCGTGATGGGCCACGTCCGGATCGCTGAGGTTGCGGCGGAGCTCGGCATCGCGGGCAGCTCGCTCCGCCGGGCTGGTCAGAGCCTGTGCGCTCTCAGCGTGGTTGCCGGAGTCGACGACCAGTTCCGCCACCGGCCGTCGTTCGGTCTCGTACGTGTCGAGCAGGCCGTCACCCGCGACCCCCTGACAGACCAGGGCCAGCTTCCAGCCGAGGTTGAACGCGTCCTGCAGCCCGGTGTTCATCCCGTGACCCTCCAACGGCGTGCAGGCGTGAGCGGCGTCGCCCGCGAGCAGCACCCGTCCCGATCGGTACCTGGCCGCCACCCGTGAGTGGCAGCGGAAGCGGCCCGGGTTGTCGACGTCGGTCAATCTGATCGCTGGTGCGTAGTGCCGGAGTACTTCGGCCGCTTCCCACACGAGATCGCTGGTGTCCGCGGTTGGCCGTACGTAGGCCCGCCAGCGTCGGTGAGGCAACGGGGTGAGGATCACCGGCGGCTGGTCGAGATGAACCGACACCATGTCGTAGACGGAGTTCCAGCCGTCGAGGGTCGCGTCGAAGACGGCCCAGGGGACTTGGATGTCGGTGCCGGGGAAGTCGATTCCGACGGCCTCGCGAACGGAGCTGCGATTTCCGTCGCACCCGACGACCCAACCCACGACGATCGAATGGCGCTCGCCTGCGCGCTCGAGGGTCGCCGTCACCGCGCCCTCGTCCGCCGACAGGGTGACCAGCCGCGTCGAGCGGCTGACGCGACCGCCGTGCCCTTCGAGGAATCGGGTCAGCACGGCCTCGGTGACCTCCTCGGACAGGCCGAGCTGGTAGCCGTAACGGCCGGCGGTGAGATTCAAATTCAGCTCGGCGATCATTTCGCCGTCGGAGTGAAACAGCGCTCCGCGCGTCTTGACGCCCTGACTGATGAGTGGCTCGACAATCCCGAGCGCTTCGAAGATTTCGAGCGACCGTTCGTGCACGACCGTCGCCCGGTCCCACCCCCGGGGCGCGTCAAGCTCGTCGATCAACAGGCACGGCACGTTCCGCCGCTCGAGCTCCGCCGCCAGCAGGAGGCCGGTCGGACCGGCGCCGACGATGAGGACCTCCGGAGGCGGGTGATCCCCCGCGAACATCGGTGACCCGGGTGGAGTCTCCATCGCGAAATCCGTCCTTCCCCACGGGCCTGTCCCTCGGCAGGCTACTGTGCCGAGACGGTCGACGTGGGGAGACGGCAGATGTGTCGGCGCTTCGCGATGCGACGACATGGCTCAGGCCCCATTTCTCGAGATGCTGGCGATCAGGCCGGCCAGACCGGGATCGGTCACGCAGGCCACCAACAAGGTGCTCGCCAGTGGTCCGCCGGCGGCGGACTCCGCGGCGCTCAGAGCGTCTTTGCCTGCTGGCGTCTGCGCCTCGGCGGCGGAGCCGGGCAGGATGGCCGCCGCTCCGATGGCCGCTGCCGTGGCGCCCGTGACGGCGAGATCCACTCATGACCACAAGGTGAACTCCGTGACCTGGACTACCAGGTCACGGAGTTCACACTGTGCCAAGCGGCCGGCTCAGTGCCAGTCGCTGATCCGCACGTCCCGGGGGGCGGGAGCGCCTTCGCCGGTTTCCACGAGCGACTTCAGACTCATCAGGAACGACCCCCACTTGGTGCTGCAGTGGTGCATGAACTCCACGGGCTCCTTCCAGCCCTGGTGTTTGAACAGCACGATGGTGTAGTCGCCGTCTTGGCGGAGCTCCCAATCGATCGTCGTGCCGATCCATTCCTCGGGGCCGTCGACGACCCGCCACGCGACCCGCTCGGACGGTTGGAGCTCGACCACCAACATGTCGAAGCCACCGACCGGGAACCGGAACTCCAGCACACCGCCGACGCCGCCATCGCCTTTCGTGTCGTCGGTCCACCAACCGGCGAGACCCTCGACCTTCGTCAGGGCGTCGTACACCTTCTCCGGTGTCGAGTTCTCGATCCCGACCCGGTGCAGGATGTCCACCATCTCTCTCTCCTTTGATCTCTTGGTGATCAGTCAGTCCTGTTGGTTGCGCTGGATCGCCTCCGCGATCCGCTTGATCCGCTTCAGCCGGGCGTCCCACGCCGACCCGACCGACGACAGTTGAGCCACGGCCCGGGCGAGCTGGTCGTCGTCCACCCGGTACCGCTTCTCCCGACCCGTCGGTGTCGCCCGGACCAGGCCGACCCGGTCGAGGACGCCGAGGTGCTTGGCCACGGCTTGCCGGGTGATCGGCAGCCGCCGGCCCAGCGTGGTCGCGGTGCCATCGCCCTCGATGAGCAGCAGGTCGAGCATCCGGCGCCGGCTGGGGTCCCCGATGGCGGACCAGAGCTCGTCGTCGACCTTCTCGGCCGTTGCCGCGCTCATGGCCGCACTTGGAGAGTCGCAACGTACGGTGCCAGCCGCGGCAGGTAGAAGTTCCAGCCGGTGACGTGCTCGGAGTACTGCTGCTCGAGGACGGCGACCTCCCACCCCATCTCCCGGAAACCTGTCTCGGTCATCCGGAGCAGCGTTCCGGCACCCGACGGGGCGAGGTCGAAGGTGACCAGCAGCGAGTTGCCCGGCGTCGCGACCTCGCCGCTCGGGTGCGTCCAGCGGAAGGAGAACGTCCGCGGCGGTCGCGTGTCGACGACGGTGAACCCCACCGCCACCCCGCCGGCGTCCCGGTCACCGAAGAGGATCTCCCCCGCCGACCCCGGCGTCGCCTCGTACCGTGCATCGTCGGGCCACCACTGCTTGAGGTGGTCGGGGCTGCTGACCACCTCGAAGACGATCTCCGGGGAGGCCTCGACGTAGATTTCGCGCTCGATGGTGCCGAACTCCATGGTTCCTCCTGCAACATATGGTTGCACGTTAGGTTACCCCGTGGTGAGGGATCACGCAACCATCAGTTGCACATGAGATAGCCGGGTGCTCACGCCTCGACCACCCTGACCACCGACTACTGCGCGTCAGCGTGGCCTCGTCGCGCCAGCCCTGTCGTGGTCGCCGCCAACCCCAGGTGACGGCCCGCGTAAAGTCCAACTGCAGCCGACAAAGGAGTAGCTCATGCCCAACCGCAAGATCTCGATCCAGCTCTACAGCATCCATGAGGCGCTCGACGCCGACCTCGACGGCTCCCTGGGCAAACTGTCCGAGATCGGACTCCAGACGGTCGAAGCCTTTGACTTCGTCCGCCGGGTTGATGCGCTGAAAACCTCGTTTGCGAAGTACGGGCTGGATTCGCCAACCGCGCACGCGATCCTGATCGAGGACGAGGGCGTGGCCACCCCCGACGGCTTGCTCACCGTGCCGCCCGCCGAGGAGACCTTCGCCGCGGCGGCCGATCTCGGCATCAAGGTCGTCATCGACCCGTTCGTCGCGCCGGACCGTTGGGCGACCCTGGCGGACGTGAAGCGCAACGCCGAGCGGCTCAACGTCCGAGCCGGCCAGGCTGCCGAGCACGGACTCCGCGTCGGCTACCACAACCATGATCACGAACTCAGCACCATGATCGACGGACGTCCCGCCCTGGAGGTATTCGCCGACTTCCTCGACCCGACGGTCGCCCTCGAGGTGGACCTCTACTGGGCGACGGCCGGCGGCGCCGACCCCGTCGAGCTACTTGATCGTCTCGGCGACCGGGTCATCGCGGTGCACGTCAAGGACGGGCCGATGCGGCCGGGCATTTCGGCGCGAGAGTTGCCGACCGATCAGCAGCCGGCCGGTCAGGGCGACGTACCGCTGGCGGCCGTGTTGGCCGCCGATACCGCCATCGAATATGCAGTGATCGAGTTCGATCACTACGACGGCGACATCTTCGAGGGCATTTCGGAGAGCTACCGCTTCCTGAACTCGACCCTCTGAGCGCCTGGGCGATCAAGATCACGCTGCAGGTGCTGGTGCTGGCCTCCCAGCGCGGGCCGCTAAACAACATGGCAGTGGCCGCCGCCCAGCACGGGCACCGTTCCCCTCGCGTGCTCGAGGATGCCGACGTCGTCGCCGAGTCGCGAGAGGGCGCGCATCGGGCCGACGACTGGAACCTGTGCCGCCAGACGCCACTGACGTCAGGTCCCGCTGAGGGCACCGCGGGCCCTTACCTTGGTGGCATGATCTCGGGCGAGCGCCGGCGGCACCGTATCCTCCCGGCCGCTGCCGTGGCGCTGGTGATCGGCATCAGCGGTTGTACCCCGCCCGTCCCCGTGCCGCCAGCGGCCTCACCGCCGGAAGAGTCGAGATCGGCGAGCGCGACGGCGACGGCGCGTCCCTCGACACCCACCACGCCGAGCGCCCCCTCGACCCCCCGGCCGACGACGGTGACGCAACAGAACCCCCGCTGGGCCCTGGACCGCATCGACCAGCACCGACGGCCCCTGGACAAGCGGTTCACGACCACGAGCCAGGGGAAAGGAGTGACCGTGTACGTCGTCGACGGTCTCTTCGATGTGACCAATGCCGAGTTCGGCGGGCGGGCTTCGGAGGGCCTGGACAACGGCGAGGCCTGCGGCCTGGAGGACGGTACGAATCATGGCCTCTTCGTGGCCGGACTGGTGGCCGGCCGCCGCACCGGGGTCGCCAAGCAGGCGAAGATCGTCTCGGTCGGGTCTAGCTACGGCTGCGAGGGCGGCAATGATGCCACCGAGGCCCAGGCCCGCGCGCGCATCGTACGGGCGATCCGATGGGTGGCGAAGAACGCGCGCAAGCCCGCGGTCGTGAATCTTTCGCTCAACCTGGATGCTCCTGCGCCCGAGATCGCCGCCGGCGTCAAGCGGCTCGTCCGGGCCGGTCTCACGGTGGTGGCCTCAGCCGGCAACGACGGGGTCGACGCCTGCCGGCACCCCCCGGCGGGGCTGCCCTCGGTCATCACGGCGACCGCGTCGACGGAGTCCGACAAGGACGCCGGGTTGAACAACGGACGGTGCGTGGACCTGTTCGCCCCCGGCGAGGGCGTCACCTCGGTGGCGGATCCCGAACTGAGCCCGAACCGCCTCGTCACGAGCGAGTACGCCGCGACGTCCTGGGCGGCGCCGCTCGTCAGCGGTACGGCCGCGCTGTATCTCTCCGCCCACCCGACCGCCTCCCCCGACGAGGTGCGCGACTGGCTGGTCGACAACGCCACGAAAGGGGTCATGCGAGGAAATCTGCATGGCTCGCCGAACCGCCTGTTGTTCACCGGGGGACCGCTCTAGGCGCCAGGTCGAGTTCATCTTTCTCCGAGCGCTGTCCTGACGTGATCGACAAGATCACCGGCCCGACGGATCACCACGTCGAAGGGCAACGTATCGCCGCGCGTTCGGGCGGCGAACCAGGCGTTCTCCCCCAGCTGCCGGCGAATCGTGCCCGCACCGGTCCGGACGACGGCACGGAAGCAGAAGTCGGAGACCTCTTCGTGTGCCGACCGCCAGCTCTCCGCCGAGCCGAACAGCTCGGCCGCCTCCTCGTAGCGGGCCAGGTCGGCCACGGTGAGGGCCAAACCGTCCAGCAGGTCGGTGACCGCGGCCGTGAATCCGTACTGGATCTGATCGTCGAGGGCCTGCCGGGTCGCCGCCACCGCCGAGATCACGTCCGACTGCCGACGGCATGCTTCAGCCAGATTGATCCGGCACTGGAAGGCGCCGAATGAGCCCCCGAGTCGCTCGAAACGATCGAGCGCCTCGCCGAAGTACCTCCGGGCCTTGGCCGGCTCATCCCCGACAAGCGCCGCTTGGCCCAGCACCAGTACAGACCACGCCTCGCCCTGGCGATCCCCGCCGGCCTGACACGAAGCCAGACTCTTCAGCTGTTCGCGGCGACACCCCTCGAGATCACCGAGCACCATCAGCATGTAGCCGTGGGCCCGGAGGCACCCGGCCACCCTCGCCTGGTCGCCGATGCTGCCGAAGAGCCGGCCCGCCTCGTCGAACAGATCCCGGGAGAGCTCGGGGCGGTTGCGGTACCAGAACTGCATGGTCCCGGACTGGTCCAACGCTTCGGCTCGGACCCGGGTGCCGGCCTCGCTGGTCGACTCCCAGGGCAGGGCCAATGCTCGTTCGAGCAGGGCCAGCCGGGCGGACGCGGGCGGGGACGGATAGTTCCAGAATGCGTTCACGGCCACGGCCATGCGCAGGGCCCCTTCAGCGTCGCCGTGGTTCACCGCCCAGACACTTGCCGCGGCGATGTCTCCCAGCTCCGGCGCCATCGGATGCGCCCGAGTCCGCTCGGCCGCGGTCGTTTCCGACCTCGCATGCTGTTCGACGAGAGCGAGCAGGTAGGCGAAGTGCCGCGACCGAACGGCTTCTTCGTCGTGCAGATAATGCAGGGCATGGACGCGGACCAATTCATGGATGAGGTACCGGGATCCACCGTCCGGGTCCGGCTGCCGTCGGATCAGCGCCCGCTCGGTCAACGTGGCCAGCGAGCCCAGGGTTGTGCCGGCCACCACCTCAGCAGCCTCTCGGGTGAAACCACCCACGATGGGGGCAAGGGCGCTCAAGGCGGTCTGATCTTTGTGCTCGAGCCAATGCCAGGAGGCGTCGAGAATCACGCTCATACTGCGATCCCGGTCGGGGACGGCGACGAGCGAATAGTCGCGCAGCGTGTCGCTGGTCTGTCGAAGGCGGGTCAGCAGGTCCCGCGGCGACAGCAACGGTATCCACCCGGCCGCCAGCTCGATGGCCAGCGGCAGACCCTGTAACAAGACGCAGATGTCACTGATCACGCCGGCGTGCTGGTCGGCTCCGGCATCGGTATCCGCAGCCCTGAGGGCGCGGTCAACGAAAAGGTCGTCCGCGGCGGCGAGCGGCGGCATCGCGAAGATCTCCTCGCCGGCAAGCTGCAACGGGATCCGGCTGGTGGCCAGCACGTCGACCTGCGGACAATCCCGCAGGATGTCGGCCAGGACGGCACGGCAGGCCGCCGCCACCTGTTCGCACTGGTCGAGAACCAGAAGAGCCCGCTGCTGCCGGAGCGCCCGCACCAGTCCGGTGGCGGTCGGACTCACGGTGCCGAACGTGCTGACCCCGGCGGCCAGCGCCGCCCGGACTTCATCGGGTTCGGTGGCCGCATCAAGCGGGACCCAATACACCGATCGGGTCGGTCCATCACCCGGGGCGGATCGGAGACGGTTGGCGAACTCGATCGCCAGACGGGTCTTCCCGGCTCCCCCCACCCCGCACAAGGTGACCACCCGATGCCGGTTCAGAAGGTGTTCGATGGCTCCGATCTCGCGTTCTCGGCCGACGAAACGGGTCAGGTAGATCGGGAGGCGATCAACGAAGAGCCTCTGCTCTGTGGACATCGGTCACACCTCCACCCGGCGCGACGGCCGTTCTCCAGGAGGCCAGCGGCCGGACGCCCTGCTGCACATTCTCGTCCAATGCCGATAGTGCCGGGCGGGTCTCGCCCAATCCGTTCCCGACACAGACAGGCCAGTTCTGCGTCTTCCTGTCAGCCGTGCGGAGGGATCGACGCACGGCGCGGCGATGCCTGACGCAAATACACCTGAGCAATCGACCGCCCGAGGCGCATGCCTTGAGCGCTTTGGCGGCAGGCCGTTCAGCGTACGGCGAGGATCCCCAGCGCCTTGACCATGACGTCGAGCCCGGCCCGAGTCACGGTCAGGTTCTCGCCCGAGCGCGTTCCCGAATTCGTGCACTCCGGTCCCCACACGAGGCCGGCCTTCGCGGCGATGGCGGCACCGACCTTCGGCATCGTGCCGTGGCGGACCTTCGCCCGGGTCGCGGCTGCTTTGAAGATTCCCTGCGGGAGGGTGCTGCCGGGTCCGAAATTGTGCCGGGCCACCCCGAGAACGTCGCACAGATCGTTCACAAGATTCTGCTTCGAGCGGATGCGATCCCCGCTGGGCCCGACCGCCGGTGCGGCGGCTCGGCTCCGATCAGCACAGTTCGCGCACCACGCCGCGTTCATCCCGTGCATGCACTCGTCGTCCGACATGTGCCCATCACCCGCCTCGCCTCTCTATCACTGTAGTCGTAGCAGCCTGATTCACTTGCCTCGTACGCTCGTGCGATGCCCGAAGTGAACGCGTATGGCCAACTGGTCGGTGACCTGGTCGACTGGAGACCGAGGCGACTGCGGCCCGAACCGATCACCCTCATCGGGGCGGATGTCGCACTCGAGCCGTTGTCGGTCAGCCATGCACCGGCTCTGCTTGCCGCACTCTGCCGGCCCGACGACCGGCCGCTATGGACCTACCGACCCACCGAGCCGCCGCAGAACGTCGATGAGATGGTTGCGTTGGTCGACGTGCACCTCGCGGCGGCGGAACTCGTGACATTCGCCCTCGTGCCGCAGTCCGGTCGCGCTGAGGGGATCGCCTCCTACACCCGGATCGACGCCGCCACTGGTCAGGTGGAGATCGCCGGCGTGCTGTTCTCCCGGCGGCTGCAACGGACCCGCGCCGCCACGGAGGCCGTACACCTCGCCATGCGACACGCCTTCGACGATCTCGGCTACCGGCGCTTCGAGTGGAAGTGCGACAGCCTCAACGAGCCCTCCCGTCGCGCGGCCCGGCGGCTGGGCTTTCGGTACGAGGGCCGCTTCCGGCAACACATGATCACCAAGGGCCGCAACCGCGACACCGACTGGTTCTCGGTCACGGACGCGGAATGGCCCCAGATCCGAGCCCTCCACGAGCGCTGGCTGGATCGGAGCAACTTCGACGCTTCTGGTCGGCAACGAGTGTCGCTGTCTTCCCTCACCGCGCCGCTGGCAGCAGTCATCGACTAGCTGGTGCGCCCGAGATTCCGGCGCGCGTTTCCGGCGTTTGCGCACGCGCTTTCGTAAGCGGATCCCGGTCTTGCGCGCGGGAACCGGAACGCGATGGCTGGGGTGTCGGCTCAGGCGTGTCCGGCCGTCTGCCCATCGAGCTCGTTGGGACCGGTGTCGCCCGGGACCGCCGCCTCGAGGCCATCGGTGGTGATGGTCACCCCGGCTACGGGGTTGCCCTCCGCCGTACCGCCTGGGACGTCCTCGGGCAGGTGGCCGGCGGCCGGAGCCTCCCGGGGTGGCGCTCCCCCGTCGCTCGCGCGAGCCACCCGGGACAGCGTGTCGGCCGATGCCGCCCGCGACTCGCGGTTGTTCCGGACGTCGACGGGCTCGGACTGTTCGGGTTGTTCGCTACTCATTCCCCGACACTAGCTCGCCACCCGACCGCGACCCTCGGCTCCGGTCGGGCAGCCTTTCGAGGGTGCCCAACCGCCGGGACCTCTCGGCCGCCCAGACGATCTCGTGGGTGTGCAGACTTTCCCGCGGCGACGTGAGAATGCGACTCGGATCCTGGTCACGAACCGCGGCCAGGAAACTCCGGGTCAGGGCGGCGTCAGCGCCCAGGTGGCCCTCGCCGGCTTCCGGGTCAGCCGGGTCGATCACCTGGGTCGAGGTGGTGTTCCCGGTGAGGAAGTCGAAGACGCTGAGGGAGTACCCGTCACCCTCGAGCATCCCGTGAGTGCCGAAGATCCGGGTCTTGCGGAAGGTCATCGGTGTGAAAGCGGTCATGGTCAGCGACGCCGTGACTCCACCCTCGTACTCGATGTTCACCACCTGATGGTCGACCACGTCGTTGTCACAGTCGTACACGCAACGCCCGTACGGGCCGTCCCGCAGGGCAGCGGTGATCGCCTCTTCGTCGACCCGCTCCGCCAGGATGGACAGCGGCCAGATGCGAGCACTGTGGTCCGGCACCCGTTCGAGGTAGATCCGGCGCGCGGAATACGGGCACTGGCGCTCGACCGCGCAATCCAGGCAGCGGGCCGCCGCCCCGGCCGGCTTGTTGGCGGCGGTGAAGTGGGTGAGGCTGCCGAACGAGGACACCCGGCGCGCCGGTCGGTCGACGATGTAGGAGAGCCAGTCGACGTCGTGGCAGCACTTGGCCATGAGCATCGGGTTGGACTCGTCCTCCCGCCGCCAGTTGCCCCGTACGAAGGAGTGGGCGTGGTGCCACCAGCCCACCGGTTCGAGGTGCTCGACGTTGACCACGTCACCGAGGGCGCCGGAGTCGAGCACCGCCTTGACCGCTTCCGTGTAAGCCGAGTAGCGCAGGACGTGGGCCACGCAGACCATCACCGACGCCTGCTCCGCCGCGTCGGCGATGCTGCGAGCCTCCTCCGGTGTCGGTGCCATCGGCTTCTCCAGCAGCAACGGGAGGCCCCGAGCCAGGAAGGCCAGGGCCGGCTCGGTGTGCTGCCGATCCGGGGTCGAGACCACCACCGCATCGACCTCGAGATCGGGCCGCGCGGCGAGTTCGCGCCAGTCGGCCACCGCGCGGTCCGCGGCCACGCCGAACTCAGCGGCGGCGATCAGGCGTCGCCCTTCCCGGGGCTCGGCCAAGGCGGTGACCACCGCCTCGCCCGTCCGGACGCTCTCCCGGCCGTACGTCATGCCGCGCTGCCCGGTGCCGAGGATGGCGAGTCGCAGCGGACGGCCACTCCCACCTGACCTCGTGGCCGGCTTCATATCCGGCGCAGCGTTTCGGTGAAGTGCCGGCGGAAACCGTCCGCGTCCACCGCGACGGCGACCCGGGCGTTGGCCGTCCGGGGAGCGTCTCCGCCCGAGTCCTGGTCGTGATGCGAGGGTGCCCGCAGCCAGTCCGCTACCACCACGCCGCGGGCCACCCCGTCCAGCTGCACATCGAGGTGAGCGTCCGCGAAGGTGAGCAGATCCGGCCGGCTGACCGCTGCGACGGCCAGCGGGTCGTGCAGGGCGCACGAATCGGTGTCGGCGCCCTCGGTCTGCGCCAGGTGGTCGATCCAGGCCACGGTGTAGTGACCGGCGTACGAGGTGAAGGGGTGCTTGTCGGCCGCCATGTCGCCGGCTGCCGCGCGATCCAGCCTGACCCGACGCGTCACGTCCAATCCCACCCAAGTCGCCACCACCCCACTCTGCAGCACGATGCGAGCGGCTTCGGGATCGCTCCATACATTGAACTCTCCCGGCATCTCTGCATGCCCGGTCACCTCGGTGAAGACCCCACCCATGATCACCAGCGACCGCAGCCGGCTGGCGAAGTCCTCGGCCAACAGCATGGCCAAGGCCACGTTGGTCAGCGGCCCGACAGCCACCAGGATGAACTCGCCCGGATGGGCGCGGACCAACTCGATCATCGCCGTGACGGCGTGACCGGGTCGAGGCTCCCGGCTCGCGGTGCCCTCGGGCAGCCGCCCAGGCCGATCGGCCGGTCGCAACAACGGCCGGGTCGCCCCACGATGCAGCGGAGTATCGGGCGCGCCGAGGCGGTCCAGCAGGTCGGCGGTCAGCGTCGTCGCCGAGACGATGTCGGTGTTGCCGTTCACCGTGGTGACCAACCGCAGGTCGAGCGCCGGGTCCGCCACGGCCAGAGCCAGCGCGAACCCGTCGTCGATGTCGCTGCCGGGCGCCCCCATGGCCAGGTCGGTGTCGAGGATCACCGGGGTGACCACGGGATGAGGCATCACCATGTCATCCCGCGCACCGGTAGCCGCGCACTCGGCGCACATCCGCGGATTTGGGGTAGCGGGCGGGGTCGCGTGGGCCCTCGCCGGGAAACTCGAAGAGATCGACCATCAGCTGAAGCGGGTAGGCGATGCCTTGCTCCACGGTACGAACGAGTTGCTCGTCGATGTAGAACCGGGTCTGCTGGGCGTTCCACTCCGCTGCGTAGCTGTGCTCCTGGGTGGCGTCCATCTTCAAGATCAGATCGGTGATGTCATCCTGCAGCCGCCGATCGGTGTGCGCTTTGACGCCCAGTCGTACGGTGGACCGCTCGGCGCCGATCATGTTGCCGTAGAGCTCGAACAGCAAGATCTCGCCGACGTCCTCGGCGCCGCTCTCCCGGTGCCCGACGAGCCACACCGCCAGCATGCAGGTCGGGTCAGCGCTGGCCCGGACCGTCGCCTCCACCAGCCCCGCCGACGGCGTCCACAGGCGCCGAGCCAGCTGCGGGGTGCGGACGAGGAGGTCGGGCCGGTGTCGCATCTGCCCGACTGGGCTACCCAGTGGCCCGGAGAACGTGCCGGTCTGCAGGTTCGACACGCGCATCTCCCCGTCCTCGACGTGCCAGGCCGGTTGCTCGGCGGCGATCACCAGCCGCAGCCCGCCGGGGGTCAGGGCGTACCGGGCCGCCGAGCGGTCCGGAGTCGTCCACTCCGGCAGGTAGTGCGGGATCCATTGATCGAGGTCAAGTCCGGGACCGCTGAAATCGTCGGCGAACGCCAAGTCGTAGCCCGAGCGGTCGAGTCGTGTGCGAGTGCCGGCGTCGGGCGCCTCGGTCATGGACGTCATCTCCTTCAGGCTGGGGCCTGTCCGCGTACCTCGACGGTACTTCGGCCGGCCCGACCCTGAGTGCATCCCGGTGTCGGGCATCAGCCGAGCGCAGATCTGCTCTGGGCTATCCGGGCTGGTTCGGCGAGCACCGCCCGGGCAGCGTGGACCTCGAACATCCCAGCGGAATCGATCCCACCCGAGCCCACCCGAGCCCACCCGAGCAAAAGGAAACTCATGATCAACGCCCGTGAACACACCCAGCCGGTCGGCGGCTTCGACGATCAGCTGGTCTCCCGGCTGCTCTACCAGCGCATCGTGGTGCTCGGGCAGGAAGTCGACGACCCCGTCGCCAACCGGATCTGCGCGCAACTGCTGCTGCTGTCGGCCGAGGACTCGCGTCGCGACATCAGCCTGTACATCAACTCCCCCGGCGGCTCGGTCAGCGCGGGCCTGGCGATCATGGACACGATGCGGCTGATCCCGAACGACGTCAGCACATTGGCGATGGGCCTGGCGGCCAGCATGGGGCAGTTCCTGCTCTCGGCCGGCGCCCCGGGCAAGCGATACGCCCTGCCCCACGCCCGGGTGCTGATGCACCAGGGATCGGCCGGGATCAGCGGTACGGCGGTGGACGTGGAGATCCAGGCTCAGAATCTGGAGCACGTCCGGGACACCGTCCTGACGTTGATCGCCGAGCACACCGGGCAGCCCGTGGCCCGGATCGAAGCAGACTCGCTGCGCGACCGTTGGTTCACCGCCAGCGAAGCGAGGGAATACGGGTTGATCGACTCCGTGATCGCGTCGGTGGACGACGTGGCCCCCGCCGGCCGCGGCTTGGTCGGGTTGGGAGGTCGGACCGTATGAGTACCTACACGATCCCCAACGTCGTCGAGAAGCGACCGACCGGTGAGCGGGCCGTGGACATCTACAGTCGGCTGCTCAGCGACCGGATCATCTATCTGGGCACCGAGATCGACGACGGTGTCGCCAACGTGGTGGTCGCCCAGTTGCTGCACCTGGAGTCCGAAGACAGCGACCGCGAGATCGACCTCTACCTCAACTCTCCGGGCGGTTCGATGACCGCGATGCTGGCGATCTACGACTGCATGCAGTTCATCGCGGCCCCCGTGGCCACCACCTGCGTCGGTCAGGCAGCCTCCGCAGCGGCCGTCCTGCTGGCTGCCGGCGCACCGGGACGGCGGGCGATCCTGCCGCACGGCCGGGTTCTCCTCCACCAGCCGTCAACGTCTGGCCGGGGAGCGCTGCCGGACCTCGTGTTGCAGGCGAAGGAGATCGTCCGGGTCCGTACTCAGATGGAGAAGGTGCTGAGCCGGCACACCGGGCGCTCCATCGAGCAGGTGCACGTCGACACCGACCGGGACCTCATCTTGACCGCGGAGGACGCGATCACGTACGGGTTGGCCGATCAGGTGGTGGACAGCCGAAAGATCGGACCCGGCCTCCGCTGAGAGCAGAAACGCAAGGCCTGGCCGGCTCCTGACACCTACTTGTCAGAGTGAGGTACATGGGTGCCGTCGTGAACTTCCCCACACCGTCCGCTCCGAGCGCGCGCGATGAGCGCCCGGCAGTCGATCCGCTCTGGCGTGAGCTCGCGGGCGGCGCCCTCCGGGCCAGCCGACATTACCGGGGAGAAACGCTGGCCCAGGTGGCCGCGCGAGCCGGCGTCTCGGTGCAGTATCTGTCGGAGGTGGAACGCGGTCGCAAGGAGCCCTCTTCGGAGATCCTGGCCGCGGTCGTGGGAGCGCTCGACCTCGGGCTGGGCGACCTGCTCTACGCGGTGAGCCGTCGGATGGAGATTCTGGGGAATGCGTCCTTCCGTCGGGTGCCGTCGCGCATCCCGGACGGCCCCGTGGCGCTCGCAGCCTGAGCGAGTTTCTACGCCCCCGCCTTCGCAATGCTGGCCTGGGCGCTCGTCGACTGATCGGCCGTCCTGGCTCAGCGCGCGGCCGGTGCACGCTGACGTCGCGACGGTGTCGCCTCGGCTTCGGCCCCGACGTAGGCGGCGAGGTACTGCCCGGTCAGCGTTGACCGGTCGGCCACGAGGTCGGCGGGGGTGCCTTCGAAGACGATCCGGCCACCGTCGTGACCGGCGCCCGGACCCAGATCGATGATCCAGTCGGCGTGCGCCATCACGGCCTGATGGTGTTCGATCACGATCACCGTCTTCCCGGCGTCGACCAGCCGGTCCAACAGCGCGAGTAGTTGCTGCACGTCGGCGAGGTGGAGACCCGTCGTCGGCTCGTCGAGCACGTACGTCCCGCCCTCCGCCGCGATCTGGATGGCGAGTTTCAACCGCTGCCGTTCACCTCCGGACAAGGTATTGAGCGGTTGGCCGAGTCGCAGATAGCCGAGGCCCACGTCGCGCATCCGGGTGAGGATCACGTGGGCCGGACCGCGGCCGAAGAAGGCGTGCGCCTCGTCGACGGACATGGCGAACACCTCGGCGATGTTCTTCCCGTTGAGTTGGTAGCGCAGCACGGACTCCTGGAACCGCTGGCCGCCGCACTCCTCGCATAGGGTCGCGACGCCCGCCATCATGGCCAAGTCGGTGTAGATCACCCCCAGTCCGTTGCAGTTGGGGCAGGCTCCTTCGGAGTTGGCGCTGAACAGAGCCGGTTTGACCTTGTTGGCCTTTGCGAAGGCCGTACGGATGGAGTCGAGCAACCCCGTGTACGTCGCCGGGTTGCTGCGGCGCGACCCGCGAATGGCGGACTGGTCGACCTCGATCACGCCGGCCCGCTTGGGCATCGATGAATGGATCAGCGAGCTCTTCCCGGAGCCGGCGACCCCGGTCACGACCGTGAGGACGCCGAGCGGGATGTCGACGTCGACCTGGCGAAGATTGTGGGCGTGGGCGCCCCGGATCTCCAGCCGTCCGCTGGGCGACCGCACCAGCGGCTTCAGCGAGGCCCGGTCGTCCAGGTGATGCCCGGTCAAGGTCGTGCTGCGCCGGAGTCCGTCGACCGAGCCGGCGTACTGCACCTGCCCGCCGTTGTTACCGGCGCGCGGCCCGAGGTCGACGACGTGATCAGCGATGACGATGGTCTCCGGTTTGTGCTCGACCACGAGCACGGTGTTTCCCTTGTCGCGCAGGCGGAGGAGCAACTCGTTCATCCGCTGGATGTCGTGCGGGTGCAGCCCGATGGTCGGTTCGTCGAACACGTAGCTGACGTCGGTGAGACTGGAGCCGAGATGCCTGATCATCTTGGTCCGCTGGGCCTCCCCGCCGGACAGCGTCCCCGAGGGGCGGTCCAGGCTCAGGTAGCCGAGACCGATCTCCACGAACGAGTCGAGCGTCTGCTGCAGCGTCGCGATCAGCGGCGCCACCTCGGGCTGCTCGAGGGTGCGCACCCACTCGGCCAGGTCGCTGATCTGCATGGCGGCCGCGTCGGCGATGTTGATCTTGCCGATGCGGGAGGCCAGGGCGGCCCGGTTCAGTCGAGAACCGCCGCACTCCGGGCACGTGGTGAAGGTGACGGCGCGCTCGACGAACGCGCGAATGTGCGGTTGCAGACTGTCGGGATCCTTCTGCAGGAACGCTTTCCGCACGCGCGGGACGAGTCCCTCGTACGACATGTTGATGCTGGCGATCTTGACTTTGGTCGCCTCGCCATACAGGAACTGTTGCCGCTCATCGGGGGTGAAGTCGCGGATCGGCTTGTCGCCAGCAAAGAAACCCGACTCGCTGAAGATGCGGACCTGCCACCCGTCGGCCGTGTAACCGGGGATCGTGATCGCGCCCTCCGACAGCGACTTGTTCTCGTCGACGAGCTCCTCGAGATCGATGTCGGTGACGGTCCCCCGGCCCTCGCATTGGGGGCAGGCGCCGGCCGGCAGATTGAAGCTGTAGTGGAACGACGGACCCGCGGACGGCTGGCCCAAGCGGCTGAACACGATCCGCAGCAAGGCATTCGCGTCGGTCGCGGTGCCCACCGTGGACCGGGCGTTCGCGCCCATCCGCTCCTGATCGACGATGATCGCGGCGCTCAGCCCGTCGAGCAGATCGACGTCTGGGCGGGCCAGACTCGGCATGAAACCCTGGACGAAGGCGCTGTAGGTCTCGTTGATCATCCGCTGGGATTCCGCCGCGATGGTGCCGAAGACGAGCGAACTCTTACCGGAACCCGAGACCCCGGTGAAGACCGTGAGCCGCCGCTTGGGAATGTCGACGTCGACGTCGCGAAGATTGTTCTCCCGGGCCCCGCGGACCCGGATCACTCGGTGACTGTCGGCAGGATGGGCCGGCTCGGCCTGAGGTGACGTCATGGCGTCACGATAGAGATTGCCGCCGACGTCGAGACTTCGACCGGAGACTGCCTCTGCTTATGGGGAGGTGCCGGCCGACACTGCGTAGATGAACGCGTCGACGTGACCCGCCGGAGTGCGAACGGTAGTCACGATCCGTTGGTAACCGCTCCCTTCGAACTGGTCTAGCCGGGCCCAGTGTGCCGGCAGTTCGAGGGACTCGAAGAGGTCGACCGCGATCGGCGTACCGTCCGGGTCGAGGATCAGGGCGGGGTAGCCGAGCTCCGCGCCCCACCCGGCTTTTGCACTCGAGCGCCGAAACGGTGCCCGGCTGGTTAGCCATCGGCACCGCGGGCTCCGTGTTCGGGGCACTGCCAATGGTGCGCAGTCAGGTGGTGGGCGACACGGCGATGGCGTCGATGGAGATCAGCAGACCCCGGGGCAATCGCACGTTGGCGGGCGCCGACCGCGCCGGAGCGGGGTCAGGCATCAACTTAGCGTAGACCTCGTTGAGCCGGCTGAAGTCGTCGACGTCGGCATAGAAGATCGTCGTCTTGACGATGTCGCTCATCGACACCCCGGCCGCCTCGAGAACTGCCGCAAGGTTGATCAACGCCTGCTCGGTTTGCGCCTCGATGCCGTCCGGAGCAGCGCCGGTGGCCGGGTCGATCCCGGCCATCCCGGAGCAGAAGACCCAACCGTTGGCGACGACCGCTTGGCTGTAGGGGCCGAGGGCGGCCGGGGCTCGATCGGTGGAGATGGCTTGTCGGGTCATGGTGGTCGTCCCTTCGCTGGCGAGGCCATGGTGGCGCTCAAGGAGGACCGACGGCCCTCACGGAGCATCCTGCTAGGGCCGAGGCGTCTACCACCAGGTTGACCTTTGTGACACGTCGCAGGCCGACCCGCGTGCGGACAGGTGTCGACGCGATCATCCCGCCCGATGAACCGGGCTCAGGGTGCTCAAATCGGACCGTCCATCGAGAACGTCCAGTCAGTCTGGGCGAAGACCACAGCGATGGTTGTCTTGTGCGTGCTCAAGGCCAGTCTCGAAGGAGGCTTCGAAATAGCTGAATGCGGATTCAGACCTTCAGATCACTGCGTTTCGTGAGGCTGAAACGTGAATGTAGGTGTCTGCAGTGTGATCAGCCCGTCCTCAATCACAAAGGTGTCGACGCCATCTTCGATGCGCCCAGCAGATGAATCCGCGCCCCACCACACGAGCAGACTGTGCTCGCCAGCAACCGTCTGCTTGACCGCGATCTGTGCCCCAGGTAACAGCGAGAAAGCCTGCGTGAAGAAGCTCTCAACGCCTGCCTTCCCCTTGAGCGGGCCCTGAGCGGTCAGGACCTGGGCGTCGTCGGCGTAGTCCGCCAAGATGGCCTGCATATCTCCACTGTTGACGGAATCTACGTGATCTCGGAATACCTCTTCTACCGAACGAGTCATGTGGGACGGCTCCTGCCGTTGGCGACACCGTCCAGCATCCTCTCTTGGCTGAGCTGCCCGTCAGCGCCCCTCACTAACAACCTCTGAATAACTCTGAGCGCTCGCCCGGTTGATCTACGCAACGGCTCAGTGCCCAGTCGGGACGAGGGAGCCCGCTGAGGGCCCGTCCACCGGGCCCCCCCGCCGGGGAGCAGTCGGCGCCTCAGACGTCGCGCTCAACCCCCCCGTTTTGCGGAACCTGTCGGTAGTCGAATAGACCCAGCGTGCGGCGCCGGCAGCGAGGACTCCACAGAATCTCTCGAACCTGATCGACGCCGCCGGTGGGGTACTGATCGGCGATGGCCAGCACGGCTGGGTCCCTGATTTGAGCCTTCAGCATCCCGGGGAAGTCGCCCCATGGAACGGTAAAGGGGCGATTCCACATCTGCTGGACCTCGATTTGGACCGGCGGCGTGATTCCGAGCCTGTCGTGAAGAGCGGCCACGTACTGATAGGCAGCCGCGAGTGCGTCCTGACGCTCCGGCCAGGTGTCGGCCCTCAACACACCCTTCAAGACCGGTACAAGGGACGAAGCGCATTCCAGCCGGGAGAAGGCAGTACCGAACCACTTCGAATAGGGCGCGTACTGCTTCTCCAACAGGAAGCACAAGTGCATGAGGTCGTGGACGAGCTGCGCGGCGATCACGCGAGAGCCCAGCTCGTCTCCGACGATTCCGGCTCGTCCCATCAGATTGACTTCGGGGTGCACCCGCCACCAGGCGGCGACCAACAGGTAGAGCCACACATCGTGTGGATAGTAGGCAAGGCGGTTGCGGAGGACCTGCAATCCGACCCCGTCGTGATAGACAGCCCCGGCCGTGACCATGAGGAGCCGCTGCTCGGGCAGCGTCAGCCAGTCACGCGCTTCGATCGCACCATCGATGTCGAGATCGAGGTGCTCCTGCAGATAGGCACGCAGGGTCGAGAGCGAGAACTGAGTCGGGTAGCCCGCGAATCGCGCCGGCAGCCCGTCGCTCAGTGATCGTTCCACGTCTTCGCCGTATCGCGCGTAATCGGCATCCCGGAGGAAGAGGAGCACGCGCGGTTCCCAGTCATGATCCGTCGACATTTCGTCGTCGAAGCCCAGGACCTCAGAGCCACGACCCAGCAGAGCTGCGCTATAGGGCAGGCCGGGATAGCCGATGTGAAGCACGGGGCGGACCTGTTCCTGGTAGAACCGTTTGCTGAGCTCGCGACCAGAGACGAACATCGGCACTCGGCGATGCTAATGGTGCTGGGGGATCCTAGAGATGATCGGTCCGGGAGATGCGAGTGTGAGGGCGGCGGGCTTGTTGCAAGGTCAGCTTGATCCGTGCGAGGTTCGGTCCGATGCTGACCCGGCAGCCGTCCGTGCGAGACAGCGGTAGTGCCGCAAGTCGACCGTCAATCGACTACGCCGCTCACGGATCTGGTGAGCACTCCAGAGAAGCAGAGGCGGCCTGCGATGATCGACGACGACTTGGTACTTCGCCAGGTTGACGTCTATGCGAGGAGCAGGATCGGTGACGGTGTCGCTCTGGGTTCCGGTCAATGAAGCCATGCGGATGGGCGCCGATGACTTGGTGGCGGCCTTCTCCGAGCAAGCCGAGGCCGCCGGTGGGGAACTCGTGGACGATAGCGCGTCAGTCGGCAACTGGGAGTGGTACGAGTTCAAGGCCTCACTGCCGACCAGATCAGAATCATGGCCGCTCGGGTGATCACCAACCACGCCAGCATCAGCGTCACCGACTCTGCTCCGGACGACGGGACGACGAGCCAGGCGTTCACGTCATCTTGACCACACCTCATTGATCAAGACCACCTTCGAGCTCTGCAGGAGGTCCGCAAGTCGACCGTCCACCGGTGAACGTGCCTCGTCATCGTGCTACGGATTCAGTGTGGGCTCGGCAGAATCGGGGCCGGAGTCGGGCAATATGTCGTAGCGCCGGAGCAGCCGCGCGCTGACGTCGTCGACAAAGCGGCGCACATCCTCGAACCGCTCGAGGTCTAGGTCGGATCCGTCGTCGTACCACCACTCTCGGGCCCAATCGATGAGCGCGGACCACTCGGGAAACCTCGATATGCCGGCATGGGCGGCCACCAGCTTGGACACCTGACATCCGGTCGCCAGCGCTTCCGCAGCGCGGCAGAGTGTAAGCACGGTGTAGGCCTGCCCACCGGCATGCCGCATATCGTCCACCCACTGGGGCCACGCCCGGACATGTTGGAGTATCACCTGGTGGACGAGTCGCCGGTCGATGGCAGGCAGCACGGTCGAGGGTGCAGCGCCCACGAGGGGCCGATCGGCCCGAAGTGCAGCGGCCCAGTTGAGCACGGAGTGCCGAGAGGCCTCGGTTTCGTGGAACGGCTCACCGCCACCGACGCTGATCATCGGATGAGATTCATCTCTCCCTTGCACCACAGCCCTGATGGCCTCAACCGATACGTACTCGACCTCAACGCGACCGTCCCACTCCGGGAAGTCCGTGGCGAGCCGTGCGTGCACCTCGTGCAGTGCCGCTAGCGTGGCGGCCGTCGGATCGGTCGCCATCACCGCGAGCACGTCGAGATCGCTGCGGCCCGGGGTGAAGTCACCCAGCGCCCACGACCCATGGGGAGCCAGACTCAAGAGCCCGCCTCCTAGGACCCGTTCAAGGTCCGCGGCCAGGCGTGCAAGCAATTCTTCTGGATCTGCCATCCAGCCACCGTATGGCGTCGGTTCTACGGGACGGGCTGGTGCAAAAGCGCTTTCCGCCGCAACGTCTGCTCCGCTCGGGAGGCGTAAATCCGCTAGCCGTTGCGGGGCAATAGTCCCTAACCTGCGCGTGTGTCCGTGCGCTTGGAGTTCCTCACCGACGCGAAGGAATTCTTGGCCGTCGCGGGTGAGCACCTCGCACGCGATCCGGTCCGCAACACGGTTGTCGCGACGATCGCTGAGCGGTTCGCCGCGGGTGAGTGGGGTGGGCCGGACGACTGGTGGCTCGTGGTCTCCGATGGCCGCGTCGTGGACGGCGTCGGCATGCGGACCGCGCCGTTCCCGCCGCGGCCGCCGTTCCTGCTCACCATGCCGGAGGAGGCTGCGCTGTTGCTGGCGCGCACGCTCTTCGAGCGTGGGGAGACCATGGGTGGGCTCAACGGTGCACTGCCGACCGTACGGGTGTGTGCGGAGGAGTCGGCCCGACTGACCGGCGGCACGGTCGAGGTGGCGATCCACACCCGACTCTTCGAGATCCGCGACGTGATCATGCCGGTCCGGCCGGGAGGCTATTTGCGGCCCGGGGTGGTGGAGGATGCCGAGCTGGCGATCGCGTGGTTCGCGGCGTTCATGGCTGATGCCGACGCGCAAGCCGGTCGGCCGCCGGGCTCGAATGCGCACGAAGCACCCGACCGGGAGTCGATGATGATGCGGATCGAGGGCGGCTGGTTGTGGTTCTGGGTGGACGGTGCGGGCGATCCGGTGCACCTCACGTCGGTGAATCCGGTGAGCTTCGGCGCCGCCCGGCTCGGGCCGGTCTACACCGCGCCGGAGCATCGCGGCCGTGGCTACGCGAGCGCCGCCGTGGCTGAGATCTCCCAGCGCATCCTCGACCGGGGCGCCCGGCCCTGCCTGTTCACCGATCAGGCCAATCCCACCTCGAATCGGATCTATCAGGCGCTCGGATTCCGAGCCGTGACCGACATGGCCAACCTTCTGATCCGTTAGCTCGACGGACAAGCAGCAACTCGAGCGGCGTCCACCTGCGGGATACCGAGAACGGGCAGGCCTCAACGCCGTCTCGAGTGCCGAGCCCGTCACTAGGAACGGCTGGGTTGCCTGAAAGCGACGGTCTGCTATGGCCTCTACTTTTCAGCGAGCACGGTGGTGCGCGGCGGCATGCCATACGGGGAGTAGGTGGTTATCTCAGGGGGCGGGTGGAGGCGATCGTCGTCGGCGTAGCGAGCTGCGAGGTCGGCCTCGGCCGCCTCGTCGCCGGCGTCAGCAGCCACCAGCAGCCGGGCTACCTCATCGGCCAAGACGTCTATTTCTGGTCCTTCGGCCTGGGTGGCGCCCCAGCCGTCCCACAGCAGCAGTTCGTCGCCGTAGCGGTGAGCCAACTCGAAGAACACGTAGCTGCGAACGAAGCCTGGCCCGGAAGCCTCCGAGCCAGGAAATACCCCATACGTCGTCGCGTCGCGGGTTCCGGCCCGGTGTCCCAACCAGGCCTCGGCCGCGGTCTCGAAGGGTGCGTCCGGCCCCACCGGCAGGCTGCGGGTATCAAAGTCGAAGCCGAGCCCGAAAAGCTCCGGGTCGACCCTCACCAAACGCCCGTCGCGCCAGTACTCCACGACCACGTGGTCGCTGCACCAGCGCGGCGCGAAGTAGTGGGCGAATCCCACGCGCGTCCGAGCCGGCACCCTGTGCTGCCTCAAGGCCCCAACGACAAACAACGAGTGGTCTCGGCAGCAGCCAGCGACCCGGTCGGCCAATGGCCGCTCATCGGTCAGCGGCCGCTGGTGACGCTGCTGATCGATATCGAGAATGACGCGGAGCCAGCGGCTGTCGATCTCACCGTGGCGATCCTCTGGCAAGGTGTCGCCAAGTTCGGCGCGGTAGTGCGCGATGACGTTGCGCGACGCTGAACACAGCGAATCGATGGCGCTGGGCACGGCTGCCAGCGCATCGGCGTGCCGACCTGGATTGGAGTAGACGCTGTGTCTGGCGAAGGCTTCGACGTCGATCATGGTCTCCATGCTCGAGGTTGCCCCTGGGACCAGGTCAACTCTTCGGTCGCGAAGTGCCGCACTTGCGTAGCCGGCCAGACTCTAGCCGCGCCGTTTGCGGACCCTTCTACGGATATAGCGCGCGCCCCCCAACTTGGTTCTCAGTCTGCGCGCGCGGCGGCGCGGTCTGCTTGGGTCGGGGATAGGTAGACGCCGATGCACGCCCGGTTGCCGTCGGGGTCCGCGATGACCGTCGTTGTCGGATCCGGGCGGGCGACGACCATTCCGCCGGCGGCGATCGCGGCGGCGATCCGTCGCTCGGCAACGTCATGGGGCACTTGGACGTCGATGTGGAATCGTTGTCGTGGCGTCTCGTGCTCGTCGGTCTGCTGGAACCAGAGGATCGGCATTCGCCAGGTCAGGTCACGCACGTCGTCTCCGATGGTGCCTCGGCCCTGCGCCTCTCGGCCGCCTGTCAGCAGCGCTGACCACACTGGCGCGACCTGGTCGGCGTGGGCGGTGTCCAGGGCTAGCTCGATCGTCGTGATCGAGGCGGGGTCCGGTCTAACACCGTGCGCTCGAGCGACCTCGCTGATCTGACCTGCGAGATCGAGATCCTGCCGGGTCACCCACTCGACCTCGTGCTCCGTCCCGTCGGCGTCTCGATAGATGGCGTCCAGGCTGATGAGCTTGAGATCCACGAATGTGGAGTCCATACGCACCTGCGGATGATGCCCAACTCCGGTTTCTGCAATCGCCGCCAGGAACCGGGCTCCGGCGCGGAAGTCGGCGGTGAGATAGCGCGCATGCAGCCCTTGACCTAGTTTGCGCCAGTCGCTGAGTCCAGCCGCCGCAATCTGATCGTCACCCGACATGAGTCGAGAATCGATACTTCTCGATGAACCAACCATGATGCCCACCTCAATCCGTGAACCGAGTCGATCGATCGAGCGCATACTCGACCGCGGATTGCCACCGAACTCGACGAGCCGGCTCTTAGGAGTGATGACTGTCGACGCAACCACTGCCTGGGCAGCCCCACCATACAACGCGCCTTGAGGCCGACGAACCGAAGCAACCGATCGTCAGAAGGCGTTCATTGACCGAGGCAACTCGTCGCCGTAGGAGGACCGGGGAGCGGGGTCCCTGTCCTCGACGCTTCGTGCAGGATGTTCTGGTGGAGTTGGGCAGATTCCGGGTCGGTTTGCGGGTGTCGGACGTGACGGAAGCGGCACGCTTCTACCGTGGCCTCGGCTTCGCTGAGGTCGGGACGGTCCCCGCCGACGACGGTCGAGCGTTGATGGCAATCCTGCAGCGGGAGGGAGTGATGCTGCTCGTCGACGCGTTGGTCGGAATTCCGTTCGCTTTCTCGGAGCGTGAGCACCAGGTGCAAAGCGGACCGCGCGGGTTGGGCGTCGCATTGGGTCTCGGCGTGGATGATCTCGCGGCGACCTATGCCTATTGCCAAGCCAAGGGCTGCACGATCACTGCGGAACCGGCCGACGCCGCCTACGGCGACAGAGTGTTCGAGTGCATCGACCCGTTCGGCTATCTCTGGGAGATGTCGCAGCCGGTCGCCGCGGTGCCGGCGGAGGAGGCGCTGCGCAGTCTTGGAGCGGACTGGTCCGAGCGCTCTACTTCCGAATAGGCTCTTCCGATCATTCGCCGACCTCAGCTGCGAGCCCCATCGCTCGGCCCGCGAGCCGTCGGGCTTGCGAGACGGGTGTGTCGCCGTACGAGGACCGTCAAGCGGGGTCAGCTCAGACCGGTTCGGTCCACATCTGGGCTCCAGGAGGTGAGCTCGGATCGATTCACCGGGCGCCGCCTGGAGCTGCATCGGCAGGCGCGTCCCTGCATGCCGGCCGATGATGTCAGCTCGTGGCTTGGCGGTCTAGGCTGCCGACTGGCCAATGTTGATCAGCCAGCCGACGCCGAACCGGTCGAAGCACTGGCCGAACTCGTCGCCCCACATCTGCATTTCCAAGGGCACCGTCACCTTGCCGTCCTCGGTCAAGGCGTCCCAATAGCGGTGCAGGTGGGCGGCATCGTCGCCGCTCAGACTGATCGTGATGGTGTTGCCGGGGCTGAACTCGGAGCCGGGCGGGTTGTCGGCTCCCATCAGGGTGTAGCCGGCCTCGGTCTCCAGCTGTCCGTGCATGATCTGGTCCGCGATGGCGGGGTCAGGCGCGCCGAACTCGCCAAATGTGCTGAGTGTCAGATCGCCACCGAAAATGCGTTGGTAGGCCTCCATGGCCTCGCGCGCATTGCCATTGAAGGTCAGGTAGGGATTGAGACGGGAGGCCATGTCACGCTCCTAGCAGTGGGCTATGAGCAGGCTAGCGAAGGTACCGGCGCGGCACGCGAACATCCCGTGAGTAGCGTCAGGTCAGGTCCTGGTCCAGTGGGCTCGTGCGAGCCTCATGCCTGAGGTGCCTGGGTTGCTGAGCGGACCAGCCCGGACGCCGAATGTCTGCACGCCCTCGGCGCTGACGGCCGGCACCTGTGCCGGAAGCGGACCCCATTTACCGGAGAATGCGAAACCGCGACAAATGGGTGTCGGGGAACCGCCACGAGTCGACCGCCTCGCGCACCGTCCAAATCAGCCGCGGGCTGGATCAGGATCGCGACGGCTTACTCAGCATCCAGCTGTCACCCACCGTCACGGTCGCGTGGGCCAGATCGCCATGCTCCTTCCACACGAAACGATGCCCGGTTCGGTATCACATATGTGCCTTCGATCGGTTCGGTGTGACGGTTCAGCCAGGTCTGGAATGGCTCGCGGACGACCCTGATGTTCTCGACGTTGGAGACTCCCGACGCTGCCATGACGGTGCCAAAGCAGTATGGCCCTGACCCGGTGAACGAGAAGCTTCCAGCCAGCTGCCGGGCCTTCGGGAGTAGATGTGCCGCGCGATTCCACACCTCGGGCGGGACAGCTTGGTGCCGACTCGACCGAACCCCGGAAGCGATCCAGTGGAGCATCAGTTCTTCACCAGCAGCGGCCAATTTCGAGGGCCACACCGGCATTGACTTCGGGCGGACCGTCCTGCGCCTGACCGCCAGCAGGCTCGCCGATGACTCGGTCGGAGCGCCAAGAAGGCATCCTCGTCCAACCATGTCCACGTCCCGCCATACATGAAGAACGTGTCCCGCCACTCCTCGGTCGGCTCGGATGGATTGTCGGGAACGGCAGCCGCAACCTCCGAACTCAGCAAGTCGGTCCGGAAAGGCTGTGTCTCTGGAGCGAACCATTCCCGCCACCTCCGGAGAATCCGGCTCCTGACCGGGATCCCCAAGACCTCGGGCACGCCCATGAAGTCCTCCCTGACAAACCGTAGTGGCGCCTACAGCGTCTCGCACCACAGCACGATCATCATGGCCCTCAGGGCACCCGCCGGGTCTGTCCGGTAAACGGTGGATCTGATCTGGTCCATTGGTCAGTTCCCGGCCGGGCTGATCCGGCCTTCGAAGGTGATGGAGAACGCGTTCAAAGCGGGCTTCCACCTCATCGCCCATCGTGCCTTGCCCTTTCCGGTGGGGTCTAGGGATCGGGTGACCAGGTAGAGGCACTTCAACGCGGCCTGGTCGGACGGCCGCGGGCCCGGACCGCCCGGCGGTAGCGGGCGTTGATCGACGTCCTGGTGTCGAGGACGTTCTTTCAGTCCGACATCCTGGGAGGATCTGCGACGGAGGTTTGGTGACGATGGAGTACTCCCTGCTCGGCCCAAGCGGTGTGAAGGTGTCAAAGATCTGCCTGGGCACGGCCACGTTCGGGGTCGCGCCGAACGCGCAGGAAGCCGGGCGCGTGGTCGGAGCGGCGCTTGACGCCGGGATCAACTTCTTCGACACCGCCAACGTCTACGGCGCGACGCCGACCTTCGACCGGCCCGGCGCGCCACCATCCAGTGAACGCGAACCCGCCGAGCAGATCCTCGGACGCGCCCTCGTCGGCCGACGCGACGATGTGGTGATCGCAACGAAGTCCGGTGAACGTCGGTTCGACCCGGCAGCTGGGCTGTCGCGCAGGTACATCGTTCAGCAGGTCGACCACAGCCTGCGACGGTTGGGCACCGACTACATCGACGTCTACTACGCGCACTTCCCGGATCCGGACACCCCGCTGGAGCAGACCCTGGTGGTCTACGACGATCTGGTGCGGCAAGGGAAGCTGCGCTACGTGGCCCTGTCCAACTACCCGGCCTGGCAGGTCACCCATGCGCTGTGGATCGCCGATGCCCGCCACCTGGCCGCCGCGCCGGTCTGTGCGCAGGTCAAGTACAACCTCATCGACCGCGCAGCCGAAGACGAACTCGTCCCGGCCTGTCAGCAGTTCGGACTGTCCATCGTGCCGTTCGGCCCGCTGCACGGCGGGCTGTTGGCCGGCATCCACCAAGTCGAGGAACGAGAGTTCGCCGGTGACAAGCGATTCGGTGGGGCCGGATTCACCGACATCGAGCTGGAAATCGGCCGTGCTGTCGAACAACTCAGCCACGAGTGGGGCTTGCAGCCCTACCAGGTGTCGCTGGCCTGGCTGCTGTCCCGCCCGGCTGTCGCCTCCGTGATCGTCGGCGCCGAGACCGAAGAGGAGGTCACCGCCAATGCCACCGCGGCCGACGTCACCTTGGACGAGGCTCGGCTCGCCGCCTTGACCGACCTGACAGCCGGCGAGGACAGCTGAACGAGCCGCCACCACCAAACGGCGATGATGGTGCTCCGTATACGGACCGCTCTGTGCACCGTCCGACGGGTTTGACGCCTATCCGTCGATGGCTCACAGTCGTCAGTGCGGGAATCCTGATGTCGACATGCTCGGCCTTTTTCCCCAGGCCCTGGGTTGGATCGTTGCGCAGGTAGGTGATGGCGTCGCCGTAGAGGCTGCGCATTCTCTGCACGGCGGTGAGAGCCCATGGTGGATCGATCTGCGAACGGCAGGAGGGTCACCGTTCGCAGTTGTCTTCCGGTCGCCCAGTAGTCGGATCGACCCCGAGATGATCACGACGAACGCCGCCGCGCTCGCCGTCGCCGAACAGCACGGCTTGCCGGCGCCTCGACTGCTGGGAGCAGATCTCGACGGGCTCGACGCGGGCACGCCGGCGAGTGTGGAGTCGGTTGTTCTGGGCACGAGCGGTTGGCCCGTCGAATGTGTGCCGGATCTCCTGCGAGCCGCGGGAGCCGCGATCGCCCGGGTCCATGCGGTCGTCCTCGAGTCGCGGCCAGCACTTCCGTTACGGCCCCGACCGATCGCGGTCGATGACTTCGCTCGGGAACGTCGGCTCGGACGGATGCCGACCACCGACCTGCTCCGCCGCGCCGATGAACGAGTCCTCGAGGTAACCGTTCCGGCCTGCCCGACGGGCTTCGTTCACGGTGATGTCTGGCCTGGGAACACCGTGGTGGTCGGTGACACTGGGCTCGCCTTGATCGACGGAAGACCGCTGGCGTCGGCCACCCTGGGGTGGATCTCGGTGAGCTGCGGAAGCAGGTGGCAATCGCGTACGGTGACGGAGCCGCGGAGCTTGTACTAGACGGCTGGGAACGAGCCACCGGCGCTCGAGCGCGCGACGTACCGTTCTGGGACGCGACGGCAGCTTTGAACACGCCGACCGGTTCCAACGGCCCGGCTGACGCGGCGCGGCGAGACGACTTCCTCAGCACCGCCCTCGCTCAGCTTTGAGGGATCGAGCATCACTGCTTCGGCGTGCCGCAAGCCAGTGAGGTCTGCGGCACGCTCCCGCGGGAACATCTCTGTCTGGTTCTGTCCGCAGGAGGAGCGTCTTGCGGTCCCTGCCGACATGGTTGGTGATCGCGGTGATCGTCCATCCCTGCCGGCGAAGCGCGTGGAATCCACGTCGTCTCCCCGTGTGATCCTGACGATCGGGTCTGCTTCGAACAGCTGGTGGGTAGTCAGAGACCAGCGTCGAAGGACACCCGCCCCTCGTGGCGGAGCCACACGGGTCGGAATTCGATGAGCACAACTGGGGAATCTCTGTGAGCGCGATCGGAAGCACTCGAACGGGTGTCAGCACTTCGACCAAGGCGGGCAGCGCAAGTCGACCGGGGTGCTCGAGTCGGCGAACATCGGCGGCGTCGAAAGGGCATCATGGCGGCGGAGGGCCGCGTTCGATCCGAGCTGCACCGCCCAACGTTGTCGACTACACGAGAATGAGGCAGTGACCGGTCCACGGATCGAGTTCGTCCGACTTTCTGAGGTGTCCCTGCGCGAGGTCCTGGGTGTCCTCAACGAACCTCGCAACGGCCGGCACCTGCCGTTGGCGGGTGAGCGGTTCACCGAGACGTCGGCCGCCGAGTGGGTGGCCGCGAAAGATGGGCAGTGGGAGTTGCATGGGTATGGTCCGTGGGCGGTGCGGGTCGACGGCGAGTTCGCCGGCTGGGGTGGGTTCCAGCACGAGGAGAACGGAGCCGACTTCGCCCTGGTGCTGAAGCCGACGCACTGGGGCCACGGCGCGGCCGTGACCCGGGCAGCGTTAACCCGTGGGTTTACCGAACTCGGACTGGAGACGGTGCTGATTGCCCTGCCGTACAGCCGCAATCCAGACCGAGTGGTCGCCCGATTCGGCTTCGTGCCCGACGGCGAGGTGGACCATGGCGGCACCATCTTCCGTCAGTACCGGCTCGACCGCGAGGCCTGGTTCGACCAGTGGTCATCGTGAGCGCGATCGGGCACATCCGAATTTAGGCTCCACCGCTGGGCGGCGGGCTCGACGGCCTGGCCGAGGATCTGGTGTTGTGCAGCGGAACCTCAAGGTCGCGAGTGCCTCAGTCGCATTCTTCGGACGGGTGGCGACGATCTCGGGCCGATCTCCATCGAGCAACACCACCTCATCGGCGACAGGGATCTCGTTGCTCAACACCGCACTGGAGCGGATGCCATCAGCGGTCCCCGCTCCGTAGGCTGCCACCATGACCTCGTCGACAAAGATCGCCATCATCGGCGCGGGTGGGTTCGTGTTCCCGTTCCGGCTCATCGGCGACCTGCTCAGCTTCCCGGCCCTGCGCAGCACCGAGCTGTGCCTGATGGACATCAGCCCCGACAAGCTCGCCCCGGTCGCGGACGCTACCCGCAAGCTGGTCGCCCATCATGGCTTCGACACCCGGATCGTCGAGACCACCGACCGGCGGACGGCGCTGGCTGACGCCGACTTCGTGATCATCACGTTCCAGGTGGGTGGGGTCGAGTCCTACCGATGGGACGTGGAGATCCCTCGGCGCTACGGCGTCGATCAGACCGTCGGTGACACCGTCGGTCCGGGCGGCGTGTTCCGCTTCCTGCGTTCGGTGCCCGCCTACCGGGCCATCGCGGCGGACGCGCTCGAGGTGTGCCCCGATGCGGTCTTCATCAACTACGCGAACCCGATGGCGATGGCCACCGGCTACCTCAACGCTCTCGGGATGAGAGCCGTCGGACTGTGTCACAGCGTGCAGGGAACCACCAGGATGCTGGCGCGCACCCTGGGCGTGCCGTACGAGGAGGTCAGCTACGTCTGCGCCGGCATCAATCACCAGGCATGGGTCCTGAGCTTCCGACACGGTAGCGAGGACCTCTACCCCGGGCTGCGTGAGGTGATGACCGAGCGGCACGTCGTCGGACGGGCTGCCGCGGACCTGCTCGGTGACGACGGCGACCACAGCGAGGCGGCACTGGCGGCCAGTACGTACGAGGGCGGCAACGAGCAGGTCCGGACCACGCTGATGAGCCACTTCGGCTATTTCGAGACCGAATCCAGCCACCATGCCTCGGAGTACCTGCCCTACTTCCGGAAGAACCCGGAGCTGGTCGAGGCCTACCTGCCGGAGCGGTGGGACTACTACGAGATCTGCGCTGCGCACGATGACCAGGGCGACCTGGACGGCCAGCTGGCGAAGCTGTCGGCGAAGCTCGAACCCTCGGTGGAATACGGCGCGAGCATCGTGAACGCCATGGTGACCGGCACCCCGGCCGTCGTCTACGGCAACGTGCCGAACGCCACCGGGCTGATCAGCAACCTACCGCCCGAAGCCTGCGTCGAGGTTCCCTGCCTGGTCGACCACAACGGGGTCCAGCCGACCGCCGTCGGGCCGCTGCCGCTCCAGCTCGCCGCGCTGAACCGCACCAACATCGGGGTTCAGACCCTGGCCGTGCAGGCCGCGCTCACCGGCAACCGTGACAACGTCCACCACGCCGTCGCTCTCGACCCGCTGACCGCGGCGATGTGCACCCTTGACCAGGCCCACGCGATGACGGAGGAGCTATTCGAGGCCCATCGCGACCTGCTACCGGCCGAGCTCGTCACCTGATCCGGCCGTAGCCTCAGGTCCACGAAATCCAGCGCGGGCGGGCGTGTCGAAGACACTGCCGAGCACGTGCTGACCGAGCCACATCGACAGAAACGACAACGGCCAGCGACCCAAGACCTCGGGTACGAGAGAACAGCATCTTCGCTAGGGGCCGTGCACTGAGAACCGAAACTCGCATGACCGACTCGCGACTCGATGCCACGCTGTGATCATGTCGGCCGAGGTTGACCCCACCTGCACGCTCTGTCGTCTGATCGGTGGCGAGCTCGAATCGAGCCTCGTCTACGAAAGCGACCAGGTCATCGCGCTAATGGACTATCAGCCGGTGACAACGGGCCACGTCCTGGTGATGCCTCGCCATCACGCCGCCCTACTCGACGACCTCAACGAGGACCTCAGCGTCGAGGTGTACCGCGTCGGACACCGACTGAGCCGGGCGCTGCGCCGGTCCGGCCTGCGCTGCGAGGGCGTGAACCTGTTCCTCGCTGACGGCGAGGCAGCCTTCCAAGAAGTGCCTCATGTGCATCTCCACGTCTTCCCGCGCTACCGCGGGGACTCATTCTGTATCGACGCGGAGTGGCGTATCCGACCTCGGCCTGAGCTCGATGCCGCCGCCGAGCAAGTTCGAGCGGGCCTTCGAGCCGTCGGCAACGCGTAGCGACTTGCGGACCGGCCAAGGGGAACGACGTCAGCCTCAGCTCAGTCAGTCTGTTGCGCCGCGGTCGAGGTGGTGCCGAAGCCTCACCGCGTACGGTCGGCGCTGAGCTGCGGCGACGAACCCCGGCTGCGGCGGAGTGCTGTAGAGCAGATCGTCGTCGTATCGCGGAAACACGTGCACATGGTGATGCCAAACATCCTGACCACCAGCGGGCTCGTTGTGCTGCCGGGTCGAGGTCCCGTCACAGCCATAGGTGGCTCTGATACTCAACGCGATCCGCTGCACCAGATCATGCACCGCGTGGCCAGACCGAGCCGGCAGCTCGTACAGGTTCTCGTAGTGCTCGACCGGCACCACCAGAACGTGACCGTGGTTGTTCGGCCACCAGCGGGGCGAGATGAACGCAACGGCGGCCGGGGTGCGCGCGACCATGTCGTGTTGGTCGCTGATCTCGGTGTCCCCTCCAGCGACGAGTCGACAAAACGGGCAGACGTACCCGGGCGGCTTGTGACCGAACATGCCGCCATCGTCACACCGACGGTCGAGGCGTCAGTGGATCGGGCGTCCTACTCAGAGCTGGCACCGGCGTCAAATGAGATACGGCACCGCAGTTTTGCTTTCGAACACGTATTCTATTATGATGGAGTATGACTCTCGGGGGAGATCCGACCGGCGACACCGACGACACCGACGACACGCACCGTGTCGCCGGTCGTGTTCGCGTTGGACCAGTTCAGTGTCGGGGTCAACCATCTGGTGAAGGTTGTCGAGGACGGCGGGCTGGACGAGTTGGACACGGTTCGGTTTGTGGGGTTCATGCAGGGGTTGGAGCGGGCCCGGAACCGGTTGCCGTTGGCCGATCATCGGATCATCGCCGATGCGGAGCGGCGGGATCTGCCCGGCGGAGGCGGTACGGCGGGTCCGGGCGGCCGCCGCCGCGGTCGGGGAACGGACCGGCATGACCGGTGAACTCCTGGCGCCGGTCCGGCCGCTACTGGCCGCCGCCCAACGGGCCGGGGAGGTCAACACCGAGCAGGTGGCGGTGGTGGAGCGGGCGTTGGGGAAGGTGGATCACCGCGGGTTCGATCCGGCCGCTATCGAGGAGGGTGAACGGTTGTTGACCGGGTTCGCCGCCACCTTCGGCCCGAAAGAGTTGAAGATGTTGGCCGATCAAGTCGTGGACCACATCGATCCGGACGAGACGGTGCCCGACGACCAGGTGAACGCCGACCGGCGCGCCAGGTAGGCGCCGATCGCCCGGGTGCGGCTGCTGTCTCTCATCGCCACCAGCGACGGCGGCGAAGCCTGCATCTGCGACCTGACCGCAACGGTGAACGGCTGCTCCGCCCGACCCGCCGAGCGGTGATGCACGCCCTTGGGCACCGAAACTTTGCCGTCGTTGGCCACGACCGTGACGGCTACGTCGCGTACCGCTGCGCGCTTGATCATCCCCGGCAGGTGGCAGCGCTCGCCGTGCTGGACTGCGTGCCCATCGTCGAGGCCCTGGAGCGGGCCGACGCCCGATTCGCGGAGATTGGGCCGCACTGGTTCTTCTTCTTCTCACCCAAAGCCGAGCGGGTGATCAACGCCGACCCGTTGGCCTGGTACCAACCCAACCGGCAGCAGATGAGACCCGAGAACTACAACGACATGGTCGCCGCGATCAGCAACCCGGCCACCGTGCGCGCCATGCTCGAGGACTATCGGGCCAGCCTCCATGTCGATCGGCGGCACGACGAGCTGGACCGTGCAGCCGGCCGGACGATCAGCTGTCCCACCTTGGTGGCCTGGTCGACCCGCGATGACATGGAAACGCTCTACGGCGAGCCCACCGAGATCTGGCGGCCCTGGTGCTCCGGTGACCTAACGTCAGGAACAGTCCAATCCGGACATCACATGGCCGAAGAGAACCCCGAGCAGCTAACCACCCTGCTACAGCACTTCCTCGCCGCTGTCCTCCTACGGGTACCCGGAAGCCCGATTTCCGCTGAAGGGTCCCCTTGCGGCGCCGAGTGGTGCGCGAAACCGAAACCGTAGGGTGCCTCGACGACCCCCGCTGCCCATTTCCTGGAGACGCTGGTCGCAGCAGCTAGACCGGCTGGAACGGCTGAGCGCCGCGCGGACTTTGCCGCGACGGGGGCCTTGGCCCGATGGCGAAGGGAGACTGGGATCAGGTCGGGGCGGCCCCAGGGGCAGACCGCGAGCGCGCTACGCGCATCACTGGCCCGCATGACCGTGCTTGCGGAGCCACGGGACGACGGCGCTGGGCAGGGCGTCGGGGTCCTCGACCATCGGGAAGTGGCTGCCGCCATCGATGACGGCGAAGCCGGCGTCCGGGATGGTGTCGGCCAACAGACGGCTCCAGTCGAGGGGGATCGGGTCCAGCTGCCCGTGCACGACCAGGGCGGACAGGTGATGACGGCGAATCGACGCACCGGGTCGAGTGCGGGCAGGCTGCCGACCACACGCTCGGGCGCCTGCTGCACGTTGGCGGCCGTGATCTCGGTGAACCCCAAGGTGACCCGCTCGATCGTCGTCCGGTCCCCGAAGAACGGGATGAACGTGTTGAGCTGGTGCCGCTCCAGAGCGGTCGGCTTGTAATCGCGGAACTCCGCGGCTCCTCGATGGCCCGGGCGGGCGTCCGCAGCCGCCCCCGCTCATAGCCGATCCGGGAGCCCGCTGTCCCCTCGCCGCGGCGGTCGTAGCGCCCCCGCCGCCCAGGAAGTCTTGCTGCTCACCCTCCAGCAGCTCCTGCACCACCTGCCGGGTCACCGTCTCCACCAACGCCGAGACAACACTGCAGCTGCTCGCGAGCGATCACGGACGGGGACAACCTTCTCGTCTGCCTGCTCCTTCGATCGTCGGTTCCTCAACACCCGACATGATCGAGCAGGCCACCTCATTTACAGGAACGCTAGGACGCGACCCGATTGCCTGGTCCCGGCTGAGACTGAAAGTGTGGGGCGAAAGTGTGGGCGGCCAAAGGAGCGCCTTGGGTGAATGACCTGTTGGCAGTAATCCACCAGGCGTCCACCGACGTCGCACACCTCCAGTTCGGCGCTGCGGCTGCACGTGACTGACCGGTGTCCCTGGCTTGTGGCCCACTTTGGCCTGACCGAGCGCGGTGTTCGACCGAGCGCGGTGTTCGATTCTTAACGGCAACCCGCTCTCGAACCCATCTTCCGGGGCCCACTCACGGGGCCGACACGGGCAGCACCGTCGGCGGGGTCGGACTTCGCCGAGCCATCGGGAATCTGGGCGAGTGACGTGGCCAGGTCGGTCCTCCTGAGCGGCGCCAGTCTGTCCGCTCACCCCTGTATCGATAGATCGCGAACCGCACATACGTGCTCGGGTGATCTTCTTCACAAGACGACATTCGGGCAGCAAATCTTGGCGCCCGATGTGCACTGGTGGACCACGACCACCGGTGGTACCTTCCGACTTAGGGGCCAGGCTGCGGGGGAGTTGGCGATGTCAGACATAACTGTCGATAGGTCAGCGAGCGGGATCAGCGTTGAGCCACTTCGCGAGCAAACGCGAGGCCGGGTGGTAACCGCTGGCGACACCGATTATGACGAGGCGCGTGCCGTTCACAACGGCATGTTCAACAAGCTGCCGCTGGCTGTGCTTCGCGCTGAACAGGTGGCTGACGTCATCGCGGGAGTGAACTTCGCGCGCGACAATGACCTCGAACTGTCCATCCGGGACGGCGGACACAGCGCACCCGGCTTCGGCACCAACGACGGGGGTCTGGTGATCGACATGTCGCCGATGCGTTCCGTCCGTGTGGACCCACGAAGCAAGACGGCACGCACTGACGCGGGCGCTACCTGGGGTGACTTCAACCACGCAACCCACGGATTCGGACTGGCGACGACCGGCGGCATCATCTCGACCACGGGCGTGACCGGTCTGACCCTTGGGGGCGGTATCGGCTACCTGTGCCGGGGGTATGGACTTTCCATTGACAACCTTCTCTCCGCCGATGTGGTCACCGCCGAGGGAAAGTTCCTCACCGTCAGCGCACGGGAGAACGAGGACCTGTTCTGGGGGCTGCGCGGTGGTGGCGGGAACTTCGGTGTCGTGACATCGCTAGAATTCCAGCTGCATAATGTGGACCAGGTGTTCGCTGGCCCGATCTTTTACAACCTGAAAGACGCTGAGTCGCTGTTCCAGATGTTCGACGAGTTCATCACCGATGCGCCGGAGCAGTTTGGCGGTTTCCCCGCTTTCCAGATCGCCCCGCCCCTTCCCTTCATCCCGGAAAGCCGGCACGGCGACACACTGGCCCTAGCCGTGGTGCATTGGACCGGTCCGCTGGACCAGGCCCAAAAGGTCCTTCAACCGTTCTGGGACGTCGCCCCGGTCGTTGCCAACGGGACCGGGCCACTCCCGTACCCGGCGCTGAACTCGGCCTTCGACGGGCTGTATCCAAGGGCATCCGCGCCTACTGGAAGGGCGCGTTCGTCAAGGAGCTTCCGGCCGAAGCCATCGCGACCGTTGTCGAGCATGGCTCCCGCGTTCCGGAGATAAGCGCCACGATGCACATGTACCCCATCAACGGCGCTTGCCAGCGCGTGGAGCCCAGAGACACCGCCTTTGCCTACCGCGATGCCAAGTACGGCCAGGTTTTCCTCGCCTCATGGACTGACTCCACGAAGGACGACGAGCGCATTCAGTGGGTACGCGACTACTACCAGGCGATGACCCCGTACGCAGAGCCCGGCGGCTACATCAACTTCATGCAAGACGATGATTACGGCAAGATCCAGGACAACTACCGCGAGAACTACGATCGCCTGGTCAAGGTTAAGCGGACCTACGATCCCGGCAACCTTTTCCATGTCAACCAGAACATCAAGCCGTAGGGCGCGCTCCGCGAAATCAGGGCACGCTCAAGTCGGACGACTCATCCAAACGACAGGTCGACCTCAATAAGATCACGGCCAGTGAAACCGCGATACACCGGGCCGGGCAAATTAGAGGAATGGGAGTCATCATGACCGCTTCACTAGCAGCGACGATCCCCGGCGGAACGGTGGATTTCAGCGACGAGCAGCTCGCCGACCTCGGCATGCTGTTCCGTGGGCCGCTCGTTGGACCCGGCCAGTCCGGGTATGACGAGATCCGAGTGGTCGAGAACCTCGCGATCAATCGCCAGCCTGGACTTGTCATCAGATGCTCGGGCACAGCTGACGTCATCGACGGCGTCAACCTGGCTCGGGAGCACGGGCTTCTACTCGCGGTTCGGGCTGGTGGGCACCACGTCGCCGGTCATGGAACCGTGGATAGTGGTCTGGTGCTCGACCTGCGGGACATGAACGGGGTCTGGGTCGACCCGGTCAACCAGACGGTGCGAATCCAGGGCGGCGCGACTTGGGGGCAGGTCGACCGGGAAGCCCAAATTTTCGGTCTCGCCGTCCCGGGGGGCGTGGTCTCGACTACCGGTGTTGGGGGCCTGACACTCGGCGGTGGCATCGGTTGGCTCCACCGGAAGTGGGGCTTGAGCTGTGACAATCTCCTGTCCGCTCAAATCGTCTTGGCTTCGGGCGAACTCGTCACCGCCAGCGACGACGATAACCCCGAGCTGTTCTGGGCGATCCGCGGCGGTGGTGGGAACTTCGGCGTCGTGGTCGACTTCACCTTCCGGGCCCATGAGGTCGGACCGGAGGTCGCCCTGGCCGCGGTATTCCACGATGCAGCCTCCGGTGCCGAGCTGATGCCGCAATGGCGCGACCTCGCCCTTCGTGCGGATGACGAGGTCACCACTCGGGCCATGTACTGGTCGCTGCCATCCAGCGACGCGCTGCCGCCGCCAGTACAGGGCAAGGACGTATTCATCATCGCCGCCCTCTATGCCGGCGACAAGCAGCAGGGCCAGGGGATCATCGACGAATTCCGAAGCCTTGGGAGCCCGCTTTTCGACATGACCGACCACATCCCGACCTACCGGGCGTTCCAGTCAGGGTTCGATGCATTGGTTGCGAACCTCCACTCCTATTGGAAGTCGATGTATCTCGACGAGTTGACCGACAACGCACTGGCGTTCATCCACGAACGCGCGATGGCTCGACCAGACCCAAGCACGCTTATCCACGTCCCGATCATCGGCGGTGCCACCGCAGCCGTAGGTGCCGACGAAACGGCGTTCGGCGACCGCAGTGCCCCGTTCATGTTGAGCATCGACGGAGGGACTTACGATCCCGCCAAGTTCGAAGAGGTGCGCGATTGGGTCCGCGGCTCGATCGAGGCGGCGCGTCGTCTCGACGGGGCGGGCGGGGCCTATCTGAACTTCTCCGCTGACGAGGCCACCAACGAGCGGGTGCTGCAACAGCAGTTCGGTGACAATCTCGACCGGCTACGAGCAATCAAGACGAAATACGACCCCGACAACCTCTTCCGTATCAACAACAACATCAAGCCGGCGTGAACTCTGGCGGGCAGGCGTCTGATTGACCCGCAACAACGTGGCGTAGCGGCCCGCAACGAAGCGAGGACACGTGAGCGGCGGCCGAGCGCAGCGAGGGCCTTTGATGGATAAGAGGCAGATTCGGCAGAGTCGACTGCCACGACTGCCACGACGGGCCCTGGGTGCTTGTCGACCGGCGCTGCAGATCGAACGGTTCGAGACGGTGGATTCAACCGGCTAACTAACTAACGCAACACCTTGATCTTGGACGTGTTGTGGTGAGCCAGAGCGGCCGTCCAGTAATTCCGGTGGCAGTGCAACGAGAGTGCTGGGCCGCGGTGCGGTCGGGGATGGAGATCGCTGATGACGTGACCCTTCTGGCTCGATCCGGGTTGAGTGAGAGTCTTGCCGCCCACGTGTTGGGCAGGAAGGCTTGATCACGATGACGACGAGAAAACGGCACACACCCGAGCAGGTGGTGCGCAAACTCACCCAGGCCGATCGGCTGCTGGGTGAGGGCAAGGACGTTGCCGACGTCTGCCGCGAGCTGGGCGTGGCGGAGCAGACTTACTACCGGTGGCGGAATCAGTTCGGCGGATTGAAGGCCGACGACGCCAAGAAGCTGAAGGACCTGGAGCGGGAGAACGCCACGCTGAAGCGGCTGCTCGCCGACGCGGAGCTGGAGAAGGCTGCCTTGAAGGAGATCGCCTCGGGAAACTTCTGAGCCCGGCACGCCGGCGGGCGGCCGTGCACCACCTCATCGACGTGATGGGTGTGAGTGAACGGTTCGCCTGCCGGGTGACCGGGCAGCACCGAACCACCCAACGCCGCCAACCCGCGAACAGCACACCGGCCGACCCGGACGCCGGGTGGGGGGCTGCGGGACTTCGCCAAAGCCCACCCCCGATGGGGCATCGCCGCGCCTTCTGTCAGCGGACTGAAGAATGCGGTCCGGGAGCGGTTTCCTGTCTTCTACGGTGGGACCTAGACGCGGGTCCACACAACCGGCTGAGAGCAAACACAGCGCCGGAGCTTCTCCTGGGCGCTACGGCAGTGCTAGGTCAGATACGAGCAGCCATCACCTTCGCCCATGAGCGGGTCTCTGGCACCGAACAAGACGAGAAGGGCTGACGGCGTGGGCGGAGAACGCCACCGCTGCGGACCGCAAGGGACGAGGCTCGATCGGTGAGTTCGGCGGTCGGGACGCGCGCTAGCCAGTGCGAAACGGGAGCGCCGTAGCGCTCCCGCTCGTTGGCGAGGTAACCCGGGCTCCGCGACCGGGGCTGCGGCTAACTGCCGGTCAGCACCGCGCATGCGCGGGCCAGCTGTTCGTCGCTTCTGTCACGGGGTTCGAGGATGGCTTCGCCGGTTTCGAGGTCGATCTTCAGCACTCCGGCGAAGTCGAAGGGAACCTGGCCACTGATCAACAACACCGCCGTCCCATCCGGCTCGATCCGCGTCACGTCCGCGCCAACATCCCTGAAGCGGAACACCCGACCGTCCGCCGTGGCCGTCAGGCCCACATTGATCGTCCTCACCTCGACCACGCCCGCGCCACCGCGCGAGAATGTGCGGACGATGATGTGGCCCTCCGCGCGGGTCGTCACCGGAACCCCGCACTCCTCCGTGAGAAATTCGTCCGCGAACGTCTCGTCTACAGCTATTCGCTCGAAGGTCGGCGGAGCGCCTGAGGCGACACCGGGGATGAGGGCACCCACCAAGACGAGGACGCTGAACACGCATCCGGTAATGCACCGTCTGATCATCTCGACTCCCCCGGTTGTGCCGCCGATGCGCGTCAGCGACGTCGACCACTCAGAAGCCAGACCTACCAGACCACGACCACGGGTGCAAGGACCCTGGAAGGGGCTGCCCCTTTGGCCAGCACGACGAGGATGATGTGGACCCGGTGACCTCCTGGACTCATCGAGATGATGGGGGCGAGCGCTCGAAGCAACCGGGGACCGCCACCGGTCGCCGTGGATAGGTGCCGCAAATCAGGTACCACCAACATGACCCTGCTCTGCCGCTATCACCATCCGCACTTCGCGCTCCGCGGCTGGACCTGCACGATCAACGCCGACCGGCTCCCCGAATGGCGGGCCCCCTACCCGCTCGACCCGCAGCAACGACCCTTGATCAACACCCGCACCACCGCAGCCAACGCCGCCCACCGCTACCGCACCATGCGGACCTGACCCGCGGCCGACTCGACCGCTGGTGACCCAGAAACGCAGGAGACGTACGGAAACGGCGTATCCAAGGCGGTCTCTCGCGACCCGGACAGTAACGAGGTCGGTGTCGGTGGGCCACGTTGGACAACCAATCCTGACGGAAGCCGACACAAGCATCGAGAATAGGCGCCATGGGTGAAGGTCAGGTCGCCATCATCGGCGCCGGGGTCGCCGGCTTGAGTGCGGCCCGATACCTGACCTCGCAGGGTTTCGACGTGAGCATCTTCGAGAGTCACGACGAGCTCGGCGGCCAGTGGGACTGGCGCAATCCCCGCAGCGGAATCTGGCCGCAGATGCGCACCAACACCGCCAGCTGCGTCACCAGACTCTCCGATGTGCACTACCCGGCCGACGTGGCGCTGTTTCCGGGCAACGGTGAGGTGCTCGACCTGCTCCGCGGATTCGCCGACCGATACGGACTGCGATCGCGCGTGCGCTTCGGTGCGGAGGTGACCAGGCTCGCGATCGGGGCGAACGGAGGGTACGAGGTCTCCTGGACGGGCAGCGGCCGCAGCGAGACCGGACACTTCGACCGGGCGGTGGTGGCGACGGGCCGATTCAACCGCCCGAGCATCCCTCCGATCGACGGTCTGGCCGGCTTCCTCGGAGTCGGCGGGGTCAGCCATACCTTCGGGTACAAGGATCCCGAGCGCTATCGCGGGCTGCGCATCGTCATCGGCGGCGGCAGCATCTCCGCCCTGGAGATCGCCAGCGACCTCGTCATGCTCGGCACGGCCCGGGTCCACCTCGCCCAGCGTCGGCAGCGTTATGTGGTCCCGAAGATGGTGATCGACTCACCGGTGGAGTACCACACGATGACGCGAGCCATCGCGCTGGCCGCGGAGACGACACCCCCGGCGGAGATGCGGGCCACTCTCCGCCATCTGATCCTCCGGATCGCCGGCGACCCGGTCCGCTACGGCGCGCCCCCTGCGCATCCCGACCTGGAACAGGCCGGCACGACCCTCAGCCAGCACTACCTGAATCTGGTCGCCGAGGACCGGATCGACGTCCGCCCCTGGATCGCTGCGGTCGACGGCACAACCGTTACCTTCACCGACGGCAGCAGCGTCGAGGCCGACGCGCTCATCTTCGGCACGGGGTTCGACCTGAACCTGCCCTTCCTCGACGATCCGATCAAGGAAACCGTTCAGTATTCGACCTGCGGACTGGCGTTGTCCGACTTCACCTTCCATCCCGACCTGGACGGACTGGCCTTCCTCGGACTGTGGGCGCAGCGGGGGTCCTTCCCGGTCCCGCTCGAACAGCAGGCCCGCTACCTCGCCTACACGTGGGGAGGGGCCGTACCCTCCCCCACCCCGGACCGATTGCGGCAGGGCGTACGGGAGTGCATCGAAACCGACCACCACCGCGGCTACCGGCAGCAGAACGAGATGGCGATCAGGTTCGCCCGACTGGCCGGCGTGGATCCGGCTGGCGTCGGAGATTCCGGACTGCAGCGGCTCCTGACGCTCAGCGCGGTGACCGGCGAGATGTTCCGCATCGTCGGAACCGACACCCGCCCCGACGCCGAGGACATCCTGCGCCGCGACTTCCACCGGTACGCCCCCCGCGAGGCGCGGGCCGCGCTCGCCGGCTCGCCCGGCCTCGCGGTGGTCTGAGTGGATATGTCCGCGGCTCAACCCGAGCCCGGGCACGGCGGCCGGCCCTGGTACGTGAACGAACACGGACATCGGTGGCGGGCGGAGCCCCAGCCTGACGGGCCGTGGTCGTTTCACCGCAGCCTCGACGGCTATCGGCCCACTCCGCTGATCGACCTGCCCGACCTGGCCGTCGAACTCGGTCTCGGTCGCCTGACGATCAAGGACGAGTCCGATCGGCTCGGCCTGCCGGCCTTCAAGATCCTCGGCGCCTCCTGGGCCATCTGCCGGGCGATCGGCGCCCGGGTCGGGGTCGACCCGGCTGGGCTGACCCTCGACGGGCTCCGTGCGCGGTTGGGAACCGCGTCGTCGCTGACGCTCGTGACGGCCACCGACGGTAACCACGGCCGGGCCGTCGCCCGGATGGCCCGGTTGCTGGGGGTCGCGGCCCGGATCTACGCCGCGGCCGGCGTCAGTGAGGCCGCGCTGGACGGGATCCGCTCCGAAGGCGCCGAGCTCATCGTGGACCACCAGCCCTACGACACGGTGGTCCTGACCGCGGCCGCCTCGGCCGCGGATCGACCTGACGAACTCCTCATCCAGGACACCAGTTGGGAGGGCTACCGCGAGATCCCCATGTGGATCGTCGACGGCTACACCACGATGCTCGCCGAAATCGACGATCAGCTGGGCCTCGGCCTGACCAAGCTCACCCACATCGTGGTGCCCATGGGCGTGGGGTCACTGGCCCAGGCGGTCCTGCAGCACTACCGTTCGATGTCCGCGGTCAGCCCGCGGGTCATCGGTGTGGAACCCACGACCGCCGCCGGCATCACCCGGTCGCTCCTCGCCGGACACGTCGCCCATGTCGACACCAGGGAGACGATCATGGCCGGCCTCAACTGCGGCACCCCGTCCCAGGCGGCCTGGCCCTACCTCTCCCGCGGCCTGGACGCCGCCGTCGCCGTCACGGATCCGGAAGCCCTCGAAGCCGTACGCGATCTCCACCGGGCTGGGGTTGGCGCCGGTCCTTGTGCAGCAGCGGCTCTCGCCGCCCTGCGGGTGATCATCGCCGCGGGCGGAGCCGACCAGACGAGCCTCGGACCGCATGCGCACGTCGTGCTGATCGGCACCGAAGGATTCGACGCCAACCCCGTCGACGTGTAGGTATCCGATCGGCACTCCGACAAGCCGCCGACGACGGCTGATCGCGATAGGTTTGTCCCACCGGCTCGAAGAGGTGGGGCATGGACAACCACGACGATCGGGTGGCGGAGTTTCGCCGCTTGCACTCCTCCGGCTGCTTCGTGATGCCGAACCCCTGGGACATGGGGAGCGCGAAGGCGCTGGAACAGCTGGGCTTCCCGGCCCTGGCGACGACCAGCGCGGGTTTTGCCTGGACGCGAGGGAAATCGGACACCCGTGTCGAGCTCGATGAGGTGCTCGAGCATCTCCGCCTGCTCGCCGACGCCGTCGCCGTTCCGGTCAACGCCGACTTCCAGGGTGGCTACGCGGTCGAACCCGATCAGGTGCACGCGAACGTGAAGCTCGCAGTCGCCACGGGGATCGCCGGACTTTCCATCGAGGATTCGACCGGCAATGAGGCAGAGCCTCTCTACGCATTCGAGCAAGCCGTCGAGAGGATTCGGGCCGCGCGAACAGCGATCGACGAGACCGGTTTGGGTGTCGTGCTCACCGGTCGGTCGGAAGGCTTCGTGTGTGGCCGTCCCGACATCGACGAGACCGTCCGCAGGCTGCGCGCGTACGCCGAAGCTGGGGCCGACTGCCTCTACGCACCCAGGATCTCTCAGCTCGAACACGTATCCGCGGTGGTCGACGCGGCGGCGCCCAAGCCGGTGAACCTGCTGATCAACGCCCCCTTCGTCACGGTCACGGAGGCGGCAGCTCTCGGAGTTCGACGCATCAGTGTCGGCGGCACGCTCGCCCGGACCGCCTGGGGCGGGTTTCTGGACGCCGCGCGAGAGATCGCCGAGGTCGGCACCTTCACCCGGTTCGAGCAGTTGCCGGACGTCGAGGCGTTGTTCGGAGACCACGAGTAATAGCTGGACGTTCCCGGACAGATCACCCGTTCCGAGTGAGGCACGACGGCTCGGTCGATCGCTACCGTTCGACGATGGCCACCCTGACCGCATGGAAATTCGACCGCCCAGACGGCGCCTCACAGGCGGTTCGCACCCTCAAGGAGCTCGAGAACGAGGGGCTCATCGTGATCCACGACGCGGCCATCGCCGAATGGCCGGCCGGCAAGAAGAAGCCGAAGACGCGTCAAGTCGACGATCTGGTCGGTCCCGCGGCGTTGACCGGGGGCTTCTGGGGCTTCCTATTCGGCCTGCTGTTCTTCGTTCCCATCCTCGGCGCCGCGGTCGGTGCCGCCGGCGCCGCCGCCGTCGCCAGCCTGCGCGATGTGGGCATCGACGACGACTTCATCAAGCAGGTGCAGAAGTCGGTGACCGAAGGCACCTCGGCGCTGTTCCTGCTGTCGTCGAGCGGTGTCGAGGATCGCATCCGCCAACGGTTCGTCGGCACCCACCCCGAACTGATCGCCACCAATCTGACGGCGGACGAAGAGGCCAAACTGCGCGAGGTGTTCGCCCCGTAGCGGCTACCCGACGCCGGTCAGCGCTTCACCGAGATGTGCACGTGATTCTTGTGGTTGGCTGACGCGCTGCCGCCGTCGGACATCCGGCGCCAGCCGTCCCCGCTCCGCTGGCTGTTCCAGATGCGCTGATCCCAGATCACGTACATGACCTTCAGCGATCCCGCCCGGCTCCGCGCCCAAGTGGCGATCCGCTTGCCCAGCGCTCGGGCCGACGCCGAACGGTAGTTCCCCGGCAGCATCACGTCCAACGCACGCCCCAGGCGATGCTCCCCCGCGCTGCCCGGCCGGTATCCGTAGACGGTCTTGATCCTGGGGAAGGCGGCCCGCAGCGCGCGATGCACCCGGATCGTCTTGGCCGTCAGCCGCCGTTCAGCGGATGGATAGGACTTCCGGCTCAGCTTGACCGGGGCCGAGGCCTTCGGCGAACTGCCCGATGCGAGCCAGGTACTTCTTGGCCACCCAGCCGCGGCGGCTGCTCGCCTTCACCTTGACGTAGCCGTTGGCCGAGCGGCCCAAGAGTCTGACCACCTTGCCCTTGCGGATCACCTTGATCACCCGGTAGGAGCGTCCTGGCCCCGTCCGCAGATTCAGACTCGCCTTGGTCAGGCGCCTGACCGGCGCCTTGGCTGCGGCGGCGAGCTGGATCGCCGATGGCGCGGTGACCGTCGTGATCGCGGTCGCCGGGCCGGCGGCAATCGCTGGGGAAGAGGCGGCCGCTGGGGTGGTCGCGGCCGCCGGTCCCGTACCGACCGTGGCGAACAGAACACCGCCCGCCGCCAGGGTGGCGACGGCGGCTCGTGCTTTGACGGCAACTGAATTCACGTGCTTCTCCTCGTTCGTGGTCACATCGACCGATCCGATAACCGAGAGAGATGGGCGCCCCCGCAGGCCTTTTGACCCCAAACCTCCGACGTTCGCAGGGACTGTAACCGTGTCCGGATCGTTACCACAAGCCCTATGTCACGACTTGGTCACGAAAATGACCGCAAGCAGAAGCCTCGGACCAGGGACTATCACGGTCAGATCACAGCCGCTTCACAGGTATGCGTACGTGTTGGTGACCCTCCCCAACCAACTCAGCGAACCATCGGGCTGCCGGCCGCGCCGCGTGCATGGGTAGGGTCACCGTCATGACGACGGTCAACCCGCACGGGCTTCATCACGTCACGGCGATCGCCACGGCCCCCCAGGCCAACGTGGATTTCTACACCCGGGCCCTCGGGCTCCGCCTGGTCAAACAGACAGTCAACTTCGACTCACCGGACACGTACCACCTGTACTACGGGGACGCGCAGGGCAGCCCGTCGAGCCTGTTGACCTTCTTCCCCTGGCCGGGCGTCTCCGCCGGCCGCCAGGGTGCCGGGATGACGACCGCGACGGCGTTCAGCGTGCCGGGGTCCTCGCTCGGCTGGTGGCACGAGCGTTTTCAACAGATGGGGATCGACGTCGATGCTCCCCGCTCCCGTGACCAGGAGGAGGTGCTCACCTTTCGGGACCCGGACGGCATGGTGATCGACCTGGTGGCCTCGGACGGCGATCATCGGTCCGGATGGGACGGGGTCGCCGACATCCCGGCCGAGCATGCGGTCCGCGGCCTGCACGCGATCACCTTGTCCGAACGGGAGCTCGACCCGTCGGCCGGCATGCTCACCGACCTGCTCGGGATGAGCCTCTCGGCCGAGGACGGCGACCGTTCCCGTTTCGGGATGGCGGGCGGCACCTCCGGTGCGCTGGTCGACGTCTCGGCGGGCGTGAAGGACCGAGGTCTGCAGGCCGGTGGCACCGTGCACCACGTTGCGTTCCGCGCCCCGGACCTGGCCACCATGACGTCCTGGCAGCAGGAGCTCATCGAGCACGGGGTCTCCGTCACCCAGATTCTCGACCGGCAGTACTTCAAGTCGATCTACTTCCGCGAACCCGGTGGGGTGCTGTTCGAGATCGCCACCGACGCCCCAGGTTTCGCCGTGGACGAGCCGCTGCTGGAGCTGGGCCGCAACCTCAAGCTGCCGCCGTGGCTGGAGCCCAGCCGAGCCCAGATCGCGGCGTCACTGCCGCCACTCCAGCTCGACGTCGACATCCCGTGACCTCTGCTCCGCTCGACCGGCCGCACGTCTTCCTGCCGGCCGACGAGTCCGCGTCCGGACCGACGCTGTTGCTGTTGCACGGCACCGGTGGCAACGAGCACGACCTGTTGCCGCTGCGGGATCGGCTCTCCCCCGGCGCCGCGGTGTTGTCCGTCCGGGGATCCGTGTTGGAGAACGGCATGCCCCGGTTCTTCCGCCGCCTGCGCGAGGGGGTCTTCGATGAGGACGACCTACGCCGCCGCGCCGATGAGCTGGTCGATTTCGTGACGGCCGCCGGTGCCGCGTACGACATCGAGGACAACGCGCTGATGGCCGTCGGCTTCTCCAACGGCGCCAACATGGCGACAGCGTTGTTGCTGCAGCATCCGGGCTTCCTCGCGGGTGCGGTCCTGCTCTCCGCGATGATCCCCTTCGCGGAGCCGCCGGGCGCCGATCTGACCGGAGCGGTGATCGTGATCTCCAACGGCGACCGAGATCCGATGATCCCGGGGGACATGACCGAGCGACTCGCCGCGCAACTGCGCGAGCGGGGCGGAGAAGTGGTCGAGCTGCCGCACCCCGGCGGCCACCAGATCGACCCGGCCCTTCTTCCCCGGATCGCCGACATCATCGCGCGTCCGTAAGCAGGGCCGGTGCGAGAGTTCACCTACCAGGCCCTTCCCGGTCGGGTGGTCTTCGGCGCCGGTACCGCCCGTACGCAGCTTGCGGAGGAACTCCGGCGGGTGCCGGCACACCGGGTCCTGCTCGTCGTGTCCGCGGCGAAGCGGTCGTTGGCCACGGAGCTGACCGCCCCGATATCCGAACTCATCGCCGCCACCTATCCGGGAGTCCGACCGCACGTGCCGCTCGAGGTGGCCGAGGAGGCCCGGGCCCTCGCCGCCGAGAACGGTGCCGATGCGGTGCTCAGCATCGGCGGCGGTTCGACCACGGGTACGGCGAAGGCGGTGGCCCTGACCACCGGGCTGCCGGTGATCGCTGTGCCCACCAGCTACGCCGGGTCCGAGGTGACCCCGGTGTGGGGGCTGACCGAGGCTGACCGCAAGACCACGGGCGTCGACCTGGCGGTCCTCCCGCGGTCGGTGATCTACGATCCCGAGCTGACGGTAACCCTGCCCGCACGACTCAGTGCGGTCAGCGGATTCAACGCCCTGGCCCACTGCGTCGAGGCGTTCTGGGCCCCCGGGCGGAACCCGATCAGCAATCTGCTCGCCGAGGAAGGACTCGCGGCCCTGGTCCAGGGCCTGCCGGACGTCGTCGACGACGGCACCGATCTCGCCGCGCGGAGCGACGTACTGTACGGCGCCTACCTGGCTGGGACGGCCTTCGCGGTCGCCGGCTCAGGGTTGCACCACAAGATCTGCCACGTGCTCGGCGGCGCCTTCGGCCTGCCCCATGCCGACACGCACGCGGTCGTTCTGCCGTACGTGCTGGCGTTCAACCAAGATCATGCGACGGCGGCCGCCGCCCGGGTCGCGCGTGCGGTCGGCGACGACGATCCCGCCCGCGGTCTGCGCCGGTTGGCGGACCGGCTCGGGGTGCCGCGCGGTCTGCAGCAGCTCGGACTGCGGCGCGAGCAGGTCCCGGAAGCGGTCCGGCTGATCCGCGAGGTGGTGCCGGCCGACAATCCGCGCCCGGTGCGCGACCGTGATATCGAACGTCTCCTGTCGGCGGCCTGGGCCGGACGCAGCACCGACGAATCGGAGTGGCTTGCGTGAGCTGAGCGCAGGCCGGCGACGCCGCGCCGCCGCCCCCAGGTCAGGAAAGGCCTGATCCGGCCAGCCGCTCTCCGAGGGGGTCCGTGGTCGGCGGCACCGTTTCGCGTTCCGGAGCTCCGGCCACGGCGCGCTCGGGAAGCCAGACGACGAAGGTGCTGCCGGTGCCGGTGCGGTCGGCCAGAATCAGTCGGCCGTCGTGACTCTCCACGAGCTGCCGGGCGATCGCCAGGCCGAGACCAGCACCGTGGGCCTGGTGCCTGGGACCGCGGTGGAACCGCTCGAAGACCTGCGTTCGGTGCTCGTCCGGAATGCCGGGGCCCTCGTCGCGTACGGCGGTCCAGGCCCAGCCACGCCGACTCCCGGTCGCGACCGTGATGGAGCTGCCCTCCGGGGCCAGCCGCACCGCGTTGGAGAGCAGATTGGACACCGCCCGATCGAGCGAGGCCGGGTCCGCGTAGACGACGGGTCCGCTCGCCAACCGAAGATCCAGCCGCAGTGATCGCTCGCTCGCCAGGAGGGTGAACTCCCCCGCCACGCTGTGCACTAGACCGGCGAGATCGAGGTCCTGATCGACGAACGCTGCCGAGCGGGTGCGCGCCGTGGCCAGCAGGTCGTCCAGCAACCTGATCATCCGCCCGGTGGCCCGGGAAACCACGCCGGTGGCTTCGCGGCGCTCGTGCGGCGTGGACTCCTCGTTGCCCAGCACGGCCTCCACATTCGCCTGGACCACCGCAACCGGATTGCGCAGCTCGTGCGACACGTCCTCGACGAGCGCCCGTTCGGCCCGGAACGCCTGGTCGAGCCGGTCGAGCATCCCGTCGATGGTGTCCGCCAGCGTCCGCAGCTCGTCCTGCGGTCCGGTCGCGGCGATCCGGCGCGACAGGTCGGTGGCGCTGATCTCGCGGGCGGTCGTGGTGATCTTCTCCACCGGTCGCAATGCGCTGCCGGCGACCCACCAACCGATGGCCAGACTCAGACCGAACATGATCACCAAGGCGATGATCGAATAGTTTCCCAGCGCCTGCAGGGTGGCGTAGTTGACGGCTCGCTCGACACTCGCCAGATCAGCGGCCTGGAACTGCTCACCGGGTCGGTAGTTGATCGTGCCGTCGGCACTGCGGGTGAACCTCTTCACCGTCACGGGATCGAGGGGCGCGGCGTCGATCGTCCGCGACAGGGCGAAGTAGACCCCGGCCAAGATCAGCGCCGTGATGCCGAACAGCAGCGCCGAGTACTTCAGCGTCAGCCGGACCCGGATCGTCCGGGTCCACGGCGGGAGCCTCTTGATCATGATGCCACCCCCGCGTGCTCGTCCTCCCGGAGTCGGTAGCCACGCCCGATCACGGTCTCCAGCAGCTGCGGCTCACCGGCCAGACTGAGCTTGCGGCGCAGGGTTCCCACCGTGACCCGGACCGTCTGGGTGAAGGGATCCGCGTTCTCGTCCCACACGTGCTCCAGCAACTCCTCGGCCGACACCAGGTGGCCGGGACGGGTCAACAGATAGCGCAAGATCGCGAACTCCTTCAGGGTCAGGCGGAGTTCCCGATCACCGCGATGGGCCAGCTGCCGAGAGGCGTCCAGCCGAACCGGACCGCAGGTCAATACCGCGCTGCCTGTTCTGGTCTCGCGGCGCAGCACCGCCCGCAACCGGGCGCTCAGCTCAGCCAGGGCGAAGGGTTTGACGAGATAGTCGTCGGCCCCGACGTCGAGGCCCCGCACCCGGTCGATCAGCCGGCCGCGGGCGGTCAGCATGACCATCCGCAGATCCGATCCCGACAGGGTGTCCACCAGCCCGTCGCGGATGCCCTGAGCCAGCGCGAAGCCGTCGCCGTCGGGCAGGTTGATGTCGAGCAGGGCCACGTCGTACTCGGTGAAGGCGAGCTTGTCCCGGGCCTCGGCCGCGGTCGACGCCACATCGACCGCATAACCCTCCCGGACCAGACCCACCTTGAGGGCACTGGCCAGCCCTTCTTCGTCCTCCACGATCAACAGCCGCATCCCTCCAAGTTACTGACGTCGGCCATGAACCCCCTCCGGCGCTTTCGCTGGACTTTCGCTCCGGTTTCCCGCGGTTTTCTGCCCGGCTTGATGAAGTGGTGTTCTCCCGAGTCGCGGGAGTCCAAGATCAGAAACTCACGATCAAGAGGAGACGTTGTGCCGACCACCCCAACATCAAGATCAACAATGCGGCCGAGAATGGGGCGACGCATCGCCCTGGCCGTCCTGCTCGGCGCGGCCGCACTCGGCAGCGGTGCCGGGTTCGCGTACGCCAACGGCGCGGCCACGGACGTGGTCGAGACGGGATACGCGACCGTCGCCGACGGCGCCGAGAGCTGCCCGGACCGCGCCGGCGACGCGACCGGAGGCCTGTGATGAGCGACCGACCGACACGTCTCGGCGCGACCACGACTCTGGAGCACACCTTGTTCGAGGTCAAGAGGGTCGTCGTCGGCCAGGACCACATGCTCGAGCGGATGCTCGTCGGTCTGCTGTCCCGCGGACACGTCCTGCTGGAGGGCGTTCCCGGGGTGGCGAAGACTCTCGCCGTCCGCACCCTCGCCGACGTCTTCGGCGGTAGCTTCTCCCGCCTCCAGTTCACCCCGGATCTGATGCCGGCCGACATCGTCGGCACCCAGGTCTGGCGACCTTCCACCGAACGGTTCGACACCGAGCTCGGCCCGGTCTTCGCCAATCTGGTGCTGGCCGACGAGATCAACCGGGCGCCGGCCAAGGTGCAGTCGGCACTGCTGGAGGCCATGGCGGAACGCCAGGTCAGCATCGGTGGCACCACCCACCGGCTGCCGACGCCGTTCCTGGTCCTCGCGACCCAGAACCCGATCGAGACCGAGGGCGTCTACGCACTGCCTGAGGCCCAGCGTGATCGCTTCCTCCTGAAGGTCGACGTCGGCCATGCCGATGACCTCGACGAACTGACCATCGTGCAGCGGATGAGCGTCTCCCCGCCGCGGGCCCATCCGGTGCTCACGGTGGACGACCTCGTCGCTCTGCAGACCGAGACCGATGAGGTGTTCGTCCACCACGCCATCGCCCACTACGCCGTTCAGCTGGTGATGGCTACGCGTCATCCCCAGCGCTTCGGCCTCAATCTGGACGGCGTACTGGACTACGGCGTCAGCGCGCGCGGAACTCTGGGCCTGGTCGCCGCCTCCCGCGCCCTCGCCATCCTGCGCGGGCGGGACTACGTGCTCCCCAACGACATGGTGGACATCGCCGGCGACGTGCTGGCCCACCGCCTCGTGCTGTCCTTCGACGCGGTCGCCGACGGGGTCGATCCACGATCCGTCGTCGGGACGTGCCTCGACGCGGTCCCCGTACCCCAGGTCGCGCCGGACGACCAGAGCGTGGTCGCCGCGTGATCGGGTCGAATGGTTCCGGGCTGCGCCGCTTCCAGGGTCTCGACCTCACGGTGCGGCGGCGGCTGGACGGGCTGTTGCACGGAGAGCACGCCGGTCTGCGGCTCGCCCCGGGCAGCGACGCGGAGGAGCTGATCCGCTACCAGCCCGGCCACGACGTGCGCCGGATCGACTGGAAGGTGACGGCCCGGGCGCGGGAACCGCAGGTCTGGCTCACCCAGGCGGAGCGCGAGCTCGACACCTGGCTGTTGCTGGACCAGACAGCGAGCATGGCCTTCGGCACGATCGAGACCGAGAAGGGTGAACTCTCGGCCACCGTGTCGGGTGCCGTCGGCCTGCTCACCGACGCCCCGGGAAACCGGTTCGGCGTCGGCACGATCAGCAGCAGCGGCATCGCCTGGCGGCGACCGCTGCCTGGCCGGATCGCCGCGCACGACCTGCTGCGCTCGGAACCGGCCGAACGGGACGGTCCCGCGCCGCACGGACTGGCGGAGGCGTTGACCGCGATGGACCGGCGGCACCGGCGTCCGGGTCTGCGGGTCATCGTGTCCGATCTGCTCGACCCGGCGGGCACGTTCGCCCGGCCCTTCGACTGGGAGGCACCGCTTCGCCGGCTCACCGCCCGGCACGACGTGGTCGTGGTTGAGGTGCTCGATCCGCGGGAGCTCGAGTTGCCACCGGTCGGCCAGCTCGTACTCGTCGATCCCGAGTCGGGACGGCAGCGCGAGGTGGCGACCGGTGACCGCCGGGTCCGGACGGCGTACGCGGCCGCCGCCCGAGCCCATCGCGCGGCCACGGCCGAAGCCGTGTCGGCCGCCGGGGCCGCTCATCTCCCGCTGCGGACCGACGGCGACTGGGTCCGCGACCTGTCCAGATTCATTCGCGCGCGTCGCCGAATCCCGGCCCGCCGCACCCCAAGGAGAAATGCATGACCTTCCTGACTCCGATCTGGCTGCTCATCCTGCTGCCGGTCGCTGCGTTGGCTTTCGCCTACGTCCTCATCCAGCGCCGACGCCAGCGGTACGCGGTGCGGTTCGCCAGCCTGCCCATGCTGGAGCGGGTCGTGCCGCGGAGACCCGGATGGCGGCGACACGTGCCGGCCACCCTGGTCCTGCTGGCCCTCACCTCGCTGGGACTGGCCGCGGCTCGACCCGAACTCGCCCTCCGGCTCCCCTTCGACCGCGCCACCGTCATGGTCGCGATCGACGTCTCCGGGTCCATGGCGGCGACCGACGTACCCCCGAACCGGCTCGAGGCCGCCAAGTCCGCGGCCACCGCCTTCGTCGATGAACTGCCCGACGGAGTGAACGTCGGGGTCGTGGCCTTCGCCGGCACCGGATCGGTGGTGGCGGCACCGTCGACCGACCACGCGCAGACCCAGGAGGAGATCGCTTCGCTGACGTTGGGGCGTGGGGGGACCGCGATCGGCGAGGCCGTGTTCAGCTCGCTCGAGCAGGTGCAGCGGCTGTCCGCGCAATCGGAGGGTGAGCCGGTGCCGACCCGGGTGGTGTTGCTGTCCGACGGGGTGAACAGCGCCGGCCGTACACCCCAACAGGCGGCAACCGCCGCCGCGGCCGCGGACATGCCGGTCTTCACCATCGCGTACGGGACTCCGGACGGCACCATCGACGGGCCCAACGGCCCCACCCGGGTACCCGTCGACGAGGACGCGCTGCGTCAGCTCGCCGCGGACACCGGCGGCACCGCCTACACCGCCGAGAGCGGTGAGGAACTCCGGGACGTCTACGCCGACATCGGCTCATCCATCGGCTGGCGCACCGAGCAGCGCGAGGTGACGCCTTACCTGTCGGCGCTCGGCCTTCTGGGCGTGCTGGGTGCCGGCGCCTTGTCGTTGCGCTGGTTCTCCCGGCTGATCTGACCTCCTGATCTCCGGTGTCTGTGCGAAAGGAAACCCATGACCATCCCTGACGACCGTCGCGGCCTCGGAACGCCCGCCGGGCCCGAGATCCGTTGGACGGCTCCGCCGACTCCGGCTCCCCCCGCGTGGGTGCGGCCGGTTGCCGCGGCCCCGGCGCCGGCGACGCCCAAGCCATCCCGGCCTCGGCCACGGATCGCGCCCCGAATTTCGATGGTGATCGCGGCCGCGGTGCTGGCCGGCGGGGCCTCGGGCGCCGGGATGGTGATGACAATGGACCGCGACGACGCGTTGGCGGGCCCGGCGATCGTGCAGGAGCGCACCGTCCCGCGCGGCTCCGCCGGGACCGCTGCGGGCAGCACCGTGGCGGCCGCCAATCAGATCCTGCCGAGCGTGGTCCAGGTCCGGGCCGGTCGCGGCAGCGGGTCGGGGGTTGTGATGGACGCCGAAGGTCACGTGCTGACCAACCACCACGTGGTCGACGGAGCCCGCAACGTCTCCCTGGTGCTCGCGGGAGGCCGTACGGTGTCGGCCACCGTGGTCGGCTCCGACGAGGACAACGACATCGCCGTGCTGCGGGCCGTTGCGGGTGATCTGCCGGCGGCCCGCTTGGGCGTCAGCGCCGATCTGCGGATCGGTCAGCCGGTGATCGCCGTCGGATCGCCACTGGGCCTCAACGGGACCGTCACCTCCGGTGTCGTGAGCGCACTGGACCGTCGCTCGACGGCCGAGTCGATGATCCAGACGGACGCCTCCATCAATCCTGGCAACTCCGGCGGCCCGCTGGTCGACCTGGACGGCCGCGTGGTCGGGATCAACACCTCGATCGCCACCTTGGGCGGACGCGGTTCCGGCAACATCGGCATCGGTTTCGCCGTACCGATCGACCGGGCCGTCGAGGTGGCTCGCCAGATCCTCGCTCGGGGCTGAGTTCGGCGCTCCTGAGGCGCATCTCCTGCCAGTGTGAACTCCCTGACCTGGACTACCAGGTCAAGGGATTCACGTTGGATGTGCTGGGGGCCGCCGCCGCTCACGCCTGACGGTGCGCCGCATCGACTAGCGTGCAGCGGTGCTCTCCGTCGTGCTGGCCGCGCTCTCCGGGCTGGTCTGGGGAGTGGGCGACTTCGCCGGTGGGAAGGCTTCGCAGCAAGCGAACTCGCTCCCGGTGACCCTGGTTTCCAAGATCAACTGCCTCCCGTTCCTGGCCGTCTTCCTGGTCGCGCTGTTCGTCCCGGTGGTTCCCGCGAGCCTGCCCTGGGGCGCGGCCGGTGGCGCCTGCGGAGTACTCGGACTGGTGCTGTTCTACCGAGCCATGTCCGGCGGAGCGATGACCGTGGTCGCACCCGTGGCCGCCGTGACGTCCGCGGTTCTCCCGGTGATCGCCGGGCTGATCGCCGGCGAGCGGCCCGGGCTGGTCCGGCTGCTCGGCATCGGCTGCGCCCTGGTAGCCATCGCCCTGGTCAGCCTGGCGCCCAGTCCACCCGGTCCGGAGCGCTTGGTGACCCCCCGCCTCCTCGCGCAGGCGGCCCTGTCGGGAAGTGCGTTCGGATTGTTCTTCATCTGCCTGGACCGGGCCGGAACGTACGGAAACCCTGGGCTCTGGCCGATCCTGGCCTCGCAGCTGGCCGGAATCGCCGCGGTCGGACTGCTGGTGGCGATACGGCGACCGGGCGGCTGGCCACGGGGTCGGGCACTGGCCTGGACCCTGGTGGCCGGGCCCTTCGACATCACCGCCAACGCGCTCTACCTGGTGTCCACCCGACTCGGCGATCTGTCGGTGGTCGCGCCCCTCGCCGCGTTGTATCCGGTGAGCACCGTCGTGCTGGCCATGCTGATCGATCGGGAACGGCTGCGCCCGGTCCAGGCGCTCGGCTTGGCCCTCGCCGTGGTCGCGCTCGTCCTGGTGAGCCGCTGACTCGCGACGGACCGTCCGGCGGCTAGGTTGGGTGCCGCGATGGAAGTGATCATCATGCCGTCCGCGGCCGAGGTCGGGCGGCTCGCCGCCCGCAAGGTCGCGCAGGCCATCACCCGTGCGCCGGCCGCGGTGATAGGGCTCGCCACCGGCTCTTCGCCGCTGGCGATCTACGCCGAGCTGGCCAGCCAGGTGCGGGCCGGCAACCTCGACCCGAGCCAACTGCGCGGCTTCGCCCTCGACGAGTATGTCGGCATCCCCGAGGAGCATCCGCAGTCCTACGCCTCGGTGCTGCGTCGTGTCGTGGTGGAGCCGCTTGGACTCGACCCGTCCCAGGTGGCCCTGCCGGACGGACGAGCGGCCGATCTGGCTGCGGCGTGTCAGGCGTACGAACTCGAGATCCGGGAGGCCGGAGGTGTCGATCTGCAGATCCTCGGCCTCGGGGCCAACGGACACATCGGCTTCAACGAACCCACCTCATCGTTCGCGTCGCGGACCCGGCTGAAGACCCTGGCGCCGAAGACCCGTGCGGACAATGCGCGGTTCTTCGCCAGTGAGGAGGAGGTTCCCACGCACTGTGTGACTCAAGGACTCGGCACGATCATGGATGCGCGGGAGTTGCTGCTCGTGGCTCAGGGCGGCTCCAAGGCAGCAGCGGTGGCGTCGGCCGTCGAGGGTCCGGTGTCTTCGCTCTGTCCCGCCTCGATCCTGCAGTTCCACGAGCACGCCACGATCATCGTCGACGAGGATGCGGCCGGCCGGCTCGCGCTCGGCGACTACTACCGCTACACCTACGCGCACAAGCCGAGCTGGCAGTTGTTCTAATGCCCCGGCACTAGCCGGCGACCCGGGCCACGTCGCCTCGAACCCGGGCGAACATCGTCTCGTCGACCGTGATCCCGGCGTCGCGCAGACCCAGCACCGCCGTGCCGACCAGACCGTCGGAGACCGGGATCAGCCCGGCTCCACCGGTCAGGTTCAGAGCGTTGTTCAGCTCGGTGAGCAGCTCGGGTGCGGCCCGCAACAGACCCTGCACCAAGACGCTGCCGCCGGCCACCACCGGTCCGCGCAGTTCGGTCCGGCTCACGGCGGCGAGCAGACCGACCAGCGCCTCCGACGCGGCCACGAGAATGGAACGGGCGGTCGGATCATCGGCAGCGCGAAAGGCGAGGGGGGCCAGCTCGGCCAGCTGGACCGGGCGCCGGGCGTAGAGCACCGACATCAGTTGGCGCGCGGCTGCGGCCCGGCCGGGCGCTGAATCCAGATCGGCCACCACGCCCACGGCGTGCAGGACCAGCGGCGTCAGGGCGGTCTCCGGCTGCTGGCCGTCGAGGGCGGCGATCACGGCGCGGGCCACCCGATGGCCGATCCAGAAGCCGCTCCCTGCGTCACCGAGGAGCCAGCCGCGTCCCCCGACCACGTGATCGAGACGACCGCCGACGACCCGGGCGGCGACGCTCCCGGTGCCGGCGACGAGCGCGTACCCGTCGGTCTCGTGGGTTCCCGATCCGAAGATGCCGAGCAGATCGTGCTGGAAGTTCACCCGCGGCCAGCCGAGTGCCCCGAGGCGTGCAGTCGCCCGTTCGGTGAACTCTTGAGTGCGCTCCCCGGCCATGGCGACGGTCGCCGTCGCAAATGGTCCACCCGCCGGGGTCAGCCCGCTCCCAGCGCGGAGCGCAGCGGTCCCGATTGCGGCGACCGCGCCGGCGATCCCGCCGGCCGTCGGGTTCCCGCCGGCCGCCCGGCCGTAACCGAGCGCCCGGCCCGAGGAGTCGACGACGACGGCGCGGGTGCTGGTGCCCCCGGCGTCGACGGCGAGAAACATGGAGCCTGCTCACATCGGTGCGAAATCGAGATCTCCGCGGGCTTGCTGCGGCGGAGCGGTTACCTTATCGTAAGAGAAATTTTCAGCGCATACAGTGCCAGGAGAGACTAATTCTCACAACCGAGCGGGCCGCTGTAACCCGTGAGCACGAGCCCGCTGTCGCCGATCGGATCCGCGCCATCTTGCCGGACATGCCGTCGGCGGTGGCGCGGGTTGCCGACTACCTGCTCCGCGAGCCGCAGGCCCCACTGACCCTCTCGATCGGTGATCTGGCCGAACGGGCCGCGACCTCCGCCGCCACCGTGACCAGGTTCTGCCGCATGATCGGCTATTCGGGTTACGTCGAGATGCGGGTCGGCATCGCCACCGAGGTCGGCCGGCGGGCCACGGTTGATCCGACCGCGGATTCCTGGACCACCGAGATCGGTCGTGGATTCGGTCCCGACGACTCGCCCGAGGAACTGCTCCGGATGCTGATCAGCAGTCACATTCGGTCGCTGCGACAGGCCACCTCGGCCATCGACCTGAGCGTGATCACCGAGGTTTCCCGGCGGATCGCGAACAGCTCGCACGTCGACATCTACGGCATCGGTGGCAGCGCCATGCTCGCGGAGGAACTCCAGGGGCGGTTGTACCGGATCGGGATCAACGCGTACGCCTGGGCGGAGGTGCACACCGGGCTGACCAGCGCGGCGATCCAGGACCAGGGAACAGTCGCGATCGGCATCTCGACCACCGGGCGCACGGAGGAAACCCTGCAGATGCTGGCCGAGGCCGGCCGCGCCGGAGCGCTGACGGTGACGATCACCAACAACCCGGCGTCTCCGCTCGCCGAACTCGCCGAGCTGAGCATCGTGACCTCGGTGTACGAACAGTTCCTCAAGCCCGACGACCTCTCGGCCAAACATGGCCAGCTCCTGGTGCTGGACCTGCTCTACCTCCTGGTGGCCCAGCAGGGTTTCGACCGGTCGAGCGCCAAGCTGGCAGCGTCCGCCCGGGCGGTCTCCACTCATCGGCGTCCGCCCCGGCACGCTTCCGGGTCCGACGCGCTGGCCCCAGGGGAGTCGGCATGAGCGATTCGAGCACCTTTCCCGCGCTGGTCGGGGACTTCGCCGAGCAGGTGCGGAGCCGGGTGGATCGGCTCGCCGCGCTGGCGGCGGCCGGGGGGCTGGACGATGCCGTCGACCTGCTCACCCGGGCCGTCACCGCCGGGGCGGTCGTGCACGCGTTCGGCACCGGTCACTCCGAGGCGTTCGCCATGGAGATCGCCGGCCGCGCCGGCGGACTGATCCCGACCAACAAGATCGCGCTGCGGGACCTCGTGCTCCGCGGCAGCCTCGCGGTGGACTCGCTCGGCGGCTCGAGTCTGGAACGCGATCCGGCGATCGTCCGCGAGCTGTGGGACCTGTCCCCCATCCACCCCGGTGACGTCTTCGTCATCGCCTCGAACTCCGGGGTCAACGGCTCGATCGTCGGTTTCGCCCTGCTGGCCAAGGAGAACGGCCACAGCGTGATCGCGGTGACATCGCTGGAGCACACCATGGCGGTCCAGCCCAAGCACCCGAGCGGCCAGCGGCTGCGCGATGTCGCCGACGTCGTGCTGGACAACCTCGCGCCGTTCGGTGACGCCACGCTGGGCCTCGCCGGGGACGTCCCGGTCGGATCGGTGTCCTCCATCACCAGCGCGTTCATCGCCCAGCTGCTCACCGTCGGCGTGGCCGAGCGCATCGCGGCGCAGCGGCGAACGTCCGCCGCTCTACCTGTCCGCCAACGTCCCCGGCGGCGACCAACACAACTCCGAGCTCGAACAGAAGTACGCGGGCCGCATCAGGCGCGGCACATGATCAGCTGAACGACCCGACCCGACCCGACCCGTCCACCCATCCGTGAACCCAACATTCGAAGACCTGGAGGCATTCATGAGCATCACCGACCAGCCGTTGCAGCGGCGAGACTTTCTCCGCGGTTCCCTCGGGCTCGCCGCGCTGACCCTGACCGGCGGCTCGCTGGCGGCGTGCGCCACGTCCGGGACCGGCCCCACCCCGGGCGCCAGCTCGCCGGCCGGCGGACCGGTCAGCGACACCAACCCGTTCGGCATGCCGGCCAACTCGACCGTTGAGGCGGTGATCTTCAACGGTGGCTACGGCGTCGCCTACACCGAGTTCGCCGCCAAGCAGGTGGAGCAGCTGCAGACCGGATCCACCGTCAAGGTGACCCCGGCGACCAAGATCGCCCAGACCCTGCAGCCCCGGTTCGTCGCCGGCAACCCGCCGGATGTGATCGACAACTCCGGTGAGGGCCTGATCGGCATCAACACCATTCGCGACCAGCTCGAGGACCTCACGTCGGTCATCGAGGCGAAGAACTACGAGGGCACGGTGATCAAGGACACCCTGTTCGCCGGCGTGACCGAGCCGGGCACCTTCGACGGCAAGTTCGTCCAGCTCAACTACGTGCTCACGGTGTACGCGCTGTGGTACTCGGCGTCGCTGTTCAAGGAGAACGGCTGGACGGTGCCGAAGACGTACGACGAGATGCTGGCGTTGGGCGCCGACGCCAAGGGCAAGGGGAAGTTCCTGCTCGGCTGGGGCAAGGAGGCCGCGACCTACTACCAGACGATGGCCATCGCCTCGGCGATCAAGCAGGGCGGCGACGAGGTCCGGCTGGCGCTGGAGAACCTCAAGCCGGACTGCTGGTCGCTCGATCCGGTCCAGGCCGTCTTCACCGGGCTGAAGAAGATCATCGACGCCGACTACGTCAAGCCGGGTGGCGCCGGCACCCAGTTCACCGCCGCCCAGTCCCAGTGGAGCAACGCGCAGGACTTCATCCTCTACCCCAGCGGCGGCTGGATCGAGAACGAGATGAAGAAGCAGACCAAGGCCGACTTCCAGATGACCGGGGCGCCGGAACCGGTCGTGTCCAGCGACTCGAAGCTGCCCTGGGAGGCCATGCACTCCACGGCCGGCGAGGGCTTCATCGTCCCGACGCAGGGCAAGAACGTCGCCGGCGGCAAGGAGTTCATGCGAGCCATGCTCTCCAAGGAGGCGGCCACGAACTTCGCCAAAACCACCTTCTCATCCACCATCGTCAAGGGCACCGTGCCCGCTGACGGCTTCGGCTCCACCGCGCTGTTGTCCCAGGTGAAGCTGCTCGAGGGCGCCGGGGACAACGTGTTCAGCTGGAACTTCATCGACCTCTACGGCCTGAACACCGACATGCTGGTGCTGTGGAACACCTTCCTGCAGGGTGGCTCCGACGTGGCCACCCTGACCAAGGGACTCCAGGGCATCACCGACAAGACGGCGAAAGACGACTCCATCAAGAAGGTCGAGGTCAAGTGACGGCTCTCGACACCACAACCCCCCGGGCCTCCGGGGGGGTCAAGGTGCTGGCGTCCAAGCGGTGGCGCCAGCGCAACCTGACCTTGGACCGGGTCAGCTTCTTCATCGTCTTCCTGATCGTGCCGGTGGCGGGCTACCTCGCGTTCGTGGTGTCGCCCTTCGTCCAAGCGGCGTACTTCTCGCTGACCAACTGGACCGGGTTCAGCCCGGAGATGAAGTTCGTCGGCCTCGCCAACTACACGAAGCTGTTCGCCGACGGCATCTTCATGAAGTCGATGGGCAACAGCATCATATTCGCCATCGTGCTGCCGATCGTGACCATCGTCATCGCGCTCTTCTTCGCCACCTTGGTGACCGTGGGCGGGTCGAGTCGCGGCAACGTGCGCGGGCTGCGCAACTCCAGCTTCTACCGGGTGGTGTCCTTCTTCCCGTACGTGGTGCCGGCGATCGTCATCGGCCTCATCTGGGCCCAGATCTACGACCCCAACAGCGGACTGTTGAACGGCATTCTGACCAGCCTCGGACTCGAGCAGTTCACCTCGTTCCCCTGGCTCGGAGACGTGCGCACCGCGCGGATCGCGGTGATGTTCGCCATCGTGTGGGGCCTCGTCGGTTTCTACATGGTGCTGTTCATCGCCGCGATCAAGGGCGTGCCGGCCGAGGTGTACGAGGCGGCTCGGATCGACGGTGCCGGCCGTTTCCGGACGGCGATCTCGATCACCATTCCGCTGATCCGGGAGAACGTCCAGACGGCCTTCATCTACATGGGCATTCTCGCCCTCGACGCGTATGTCTATGTCGCCGCCCTCGCGCCGGGAGGCGGGCCCGAGAACTCGACCCTGGTGATGGCGCAGCAGTTGTTCACCACCGCCTTCACGAAGGGGCAGTTCGGCTACGCCTGTGCGATGGGCGTGACGCTAGCGGTGATCACTCTGGCGTACGCGGGCCTGGTGTTCGGGATCAACCGACTCACCGGCGGCAAGAGCGAGGTGGCGGAATGAGCGGGACGAAGGCTCCGACCCGGACTACGGGCCTGGCGGCGAGCGATCCGCAGGAAACGCAGCGCGCCGGAGCTGGGCGTCGCGGCGCAGCGAGCGACGCGGCGGTCGGCGTGCTCTCCCACGGCGTTCTCATCGCCTGGTCCTTGCTGGTGATCGTCCCGCTGATCTGGGTGATCATCTCCTCGTTCAAGACCAGCTCCGAGATCTTCGCCTCGCCCTTCGCCCTGCCGGCGAACTGGAACTTCGTCAACTACGCCAACGCCTGGACAACGGCCGGAATCGGCAGCTTCTTCTTCAACTCCGTCATCGTGGTCTTCTGCTCGCTGGCCCTCACGATGCTCTTCGGCTCGATGTCGGCGTACGTACTGGCCCGGTTCTCCTTCCCGGGCAACAAGATCATCTACTACGCCATGCTGGCCGGGCTGACTTTTCCGGTCTTCCTGGCCATCGTGCCGTTGTTCTTCGTGCTCCGCGGCATCGGGCTGCTGAACACGCTGCCCGGGCTGATCCTGACCTACGCGGCGTTCGCCTTCCCGTTCACGGTCTTCTTCCTATACGCCTTCTTCCGGTCGCTGTCCAAGTCGATCGCCGAGGCGGCGGCGATGGACGGCGCCGGTGAGTGGCGGACGTTCTTCCAGATCATGTTGCCGATGGCCAGGCCGGGGCTGGCCACGGTGGCGATCTTGAACTTCGTCGGCCTGTGGAACCAGTTCCTGCTGCCCGTCGCGTTGAACAGCAATCCGGAGAACTACGTGCTGACCCAGGGCATGGCGGCTTTCGCCTCGCAGGCCGGCTACTCGGTCGACTTCGGTGCGCTCTTCGCTGCCGTGGTCATCACCGTGGTCCCGGTGCTGATCGTCTACCTGATCTTCCAGCGGCAGTTGCAGGGCTCGGTGTCGCAGGGGACGAACAAGTAGGAGTCGCGCTACCTGAGCCCGCGAAGGACCCTGAGCCTGATCGATCGACTTTGGGGGCCCTGATCCGTCGATGAGTGCCAGTCACGTTTCGGCCGATGAGTATCGAGCGACCGGTTGGTCGATAATCTGCAACCATCCCTGAGGAGAGGAGCGCCACCATGCCCACCACAACTGCCCTGCCCCCGGTGGTGGACGCCGAGAGGTGGCGCCGGGAACTCGACGAGCTCCGGATTCGGGAGAAGGCCGCCACCCGAGAGCTCGACGCCATCGCCGCGCAGCGCCGCCGCCTGCCGATGGTCAAGCTGCCCGAGTACACCCTGCAGAGCGCCGAAGGTCCGGTCCGGCTGGTCGACGTATTCGAGGACAAGAGCCAGCTCATCACGTACCACCACATGTGGTTTCCCGAGGCCGAATGGCAATGCGGCGGATGCACCTCGTTCACCGCGCAGTTCACGCGCCTCGACTTCCTGGCGCCCTACGACGCGCGATTCGTGGTGGTCACTCAGGGGGCGATCGAGGACGCGCTGGCGTACCGGACGTTGGTCGGCAACCAGATGACCTGGTACTCCACCGCCGACAGTTCGTTCGGGGCCGACATGGATGCGCCGCTCGACGGCGGCTTTGCGGTCAACGTGTTCCTGCGGGACGGAGACGACGTCTACCGCACGTGGCACACGACCGGCCGCGGGACCGAACAGCTCAGCCACACCTTCCCGCTCGTCGACCTGTTGCCCTGGGGTCGTCAGGAGGACTGGCAGGAATCTCCGGAGGGGTGGCCCCAGTCGGGGGCGTACGAAGGCTGGCTGGACTCCCCCGACATCGCTCGGCTGTACGGGACGGCGAAATAGCCATCGGCCGGCATTCTCCGTACGTCTCCCATCTCGAGCCGCACGACAAGGCCCCGGAGGTCGTTTGTCGGCGTGTCAGCCGACTTGAGATGGATAGCGATCGCGGCTCCAGCCAATGAGGCTGCCGAACTCGGCTCACACCTCACAACCTTGGCGCATCCACGAGCTGACCCCCGACTTCACGCTCGAGGACGTCTGGGCCCTCCCGACCCCAGGCGGCCGAGAGGATTTCGCCCGACTGGTAGCGGTGTTCTTCGCCGGAGACTTTCCTCGCGACGCTCCACCTCTGGTCGGCCTGCTGTGGGCGGCGCGATTGAGGATCGGGTCTTTGCTCGGCTGGGACGATCCCGCTGACGGGGTGGGCTTCCGGGTTTCCACCCTGCGCGACCGGCTGCCGGCAGACCTGCACACCGCACCGCCCGATCCGGGGTTCGACATCCAGCCGTTCACTCCCATCTACCAGGTGGCAGACGAGTGGGCTGCAGAACTGGCCAACCGAACCGTGCACGCCGTGCTCCATCTCGGCTGGGTTTCCGACGGGAACGGCGGCTATCGCGGCCAGCTTGCCGTGCTGGTCAAACCGAACGGGCTTCTCGGTGCCGGGTACTTGGCCGTGATCAAGCCATTTCGCTACCTGGTCGTCTACCCGGCCCTGCTCCGCGGGCTCGAACGCCGCTGGCACTCACGGATGTGAGACTGCGGCCCACCGAAACCGGTCTGCGCTCCTCCGTCGAGGACCGGTGGCGCTGGGCGGCGAAGTCGGCCGGCAAGGGAGCGTCCGTGGAGGACATACGGACGGCCGACCCCGAGCGAGGGCGTCCGCGTCGTCGAGGACGATGGCCGCTACGCCGTCCAGCCGCTCTCCGACTAGGACGACATCGGCCTCACCGCCCTCGCGTTCAGCCCGCGCGGACCACCGGCACGTCATACTCGCCGAAGCGGCGATCGGCGGTCACGACGCGAAGCTGCTCGGACTGCGCTTGGGCGATCAACAAGCGGTCGAACGGGTCTCGGTGGTGAAGCGGTAGGTCCGCGACCTGAAGTCCGTGCTCCGCCGCCAGGGGCAGGATGTGAACCCCACCGGCCATCACCTGCCGGCGAAGGTCTGGCGGTACGGCGAGTTTCCCCAGCGAGACCTTGACACCGATCTCGGCGAAAGAGACCACGCTGTAGAGCAACTCGGTGGCCTCATCGATCGCCGCAAGCGCCGCTGACGAGAGCGAGCGTGTCCCGGCCAGCTGCCAGAGAACGATGTGAGTGTCGAGGAGCAGCCTCACGCCGGTTCGCCGAGGAACTCGTCGAGTTCGGCCTCGGTGAATTCGAAGTCGTCGCTGAGCGAGATCTGAGCGGCCAAAGTTCCGCGAGCAGCGCGGAACCGGGCCCCCGGAGCGGTTGGTGCCTCGATGCGGACCAGCCGAGCGACCGGCACGCCGGCACGGGCGATCTCGACCACTTCTCCGGCCTCGACCCGAGCGAGCAGCTTCGACAACTCCGTCTTGGCCCGACCAACGTTCACCAGCATGCCTGCGATGATACTTATCCTAGCCAAGCTTGGCCAAGCGGGCTGCCGCGACAAGGACCCTGCTCCGGTCGGATCCTGTTCGGGTCTGGGAGAATCCTGTTCGTTGTGAGCTCAGGCTTCGTCGAGAACGTCCACCGAGTTCCTGCCGTCGTCGCTGAGCTGGCGGGCGGTCGGACGCCGGTGCCCGTCTGGCGCAATGATCTCGGCGGCCTCACCTTCCGGCTGGGTCACGGCCCGAATGCCGAGTACGTCAAGTGGTGTCCCGCTCATCCCGAGTGGGACGCGGCGGCCGAGGCCGAGCGGCTGCGCTGGGCCCGAATCTACGTCGCCGTACCGGAGGTGCTCGGTGTCGGGGTCGAGCACGACGAGTCCTGGTTGCACACCAGGGCGCTGGTCGGCGAGAACGCGGTGCGCCCCCGGTTCAAGGAGCGGCCCGAGGTGGCCGTACGCCTCATCGCCCGCGGCCTGCGCGCGATGCACGATCGCCTCCCGGTGGCCGACTGCCCGTTCTCGTGGTCGGTGGCGGACCGGCTCGACCGTTTGCAGGTACCGGCCAACCCCCTCGGCACCGAGGAACCGCCTGCCGTCGACCACCTGGTGGTCTGCCACGGCGACGCCTGCGCACCCAACACCTTGATCACCGCAGACGATGCCCTTGCGGGACACGTGGACCTCGGCTCGCTCGGCGTCGCTGACCGGTGGGCCGACTTGGCGGTGGCGACCTACAGCCTGAAGTGGAACTACGACGGTAGCTGGGAAGATGCGTTCTTCGAGACGTACGGGGTCGAGCGCGACGACATCAGGATCGACTACTACCGGCGCCTGTGGGACGCGACGTGAAGAGCCAAGGCGTTTCGGGCTCGGTGTCGCAGGGGACGAACAAGTAGGAGTCGGCGACTGGCGGTGTGTCGGGCCGAACGGCGGCGTCACTGATCCGTAAGCAGCCGTCCCCTGACGAACGCAGGTACAACCAGCCACGCTGAAACCATGCTCCGGGAACGCCCACGCTGGTGGCCGCACTTCACCAGTACCCTGCGATCGACCGCCGTCACGGCCCGCCTCGGACGCGTCATCGGCCTCGCCGTCGCCATCCTGTTTCTGACCGGGCTGTTGTGTCACTACCAGTACGAGCCGTGGGCCTGGCTCCCTCAGCCGGCCGCTCCGGTCTGGGGTTTCCGGCTGACTCAGGGCATCCACGTGGCCGTCGGCATCGCGACGATTCCGCTCTTGCTCGTCAAGCTCTGGTCGGTCTACCCCAACCTGTTCCGGTTCCCACCCGTGAAGTCGATCAAGAACGCTCTCGAGCGGATCAGCATCGCCCTGCTGGTCTCCTCGGCGCTGGTGCAGGTGAGCACCGGGTTCTTGAACGTGCTCAACTGGTATCCGTTCCCCTGGTACTTCACCACCGTGCACCGCTTCCTGGGCTACGTCGTGGTGGGGTCCGTCCTCCTCCACGTTGCGGTCAAGTTGCCCGACATCGCGTACGGGCTCAAGGCCAAGGTTGCCGAGGCCGATGTGCTCAGCGAGATCACCTGGGACGAGAACCCCGACTCCCATAGCAACGCCGGCACCCTGCCCGACCCGCCGACCCCCGGGATCTCGCGGCGCGGACTGCTGACCGCCGCCGGGGCCGGTGTCGGCATCGTCGTCGTCACCACGGTCGGCCAGACCGTCACCCCCCTCGAACCGGTCGGCCTGTTCGCCGCTCGGCAGTGGAGCGCAGGCCCGCAGGGGGTCCCCGTCAACCGGACCTCCGAACAGGCCAAGGTGGCGACCCTCGCCACCTCGCCGAGCTGGAGGCTCGAGGTGACGGGCCCGAAGCCGTTCCAGCTGACCCTGGCCGACCTCGAGCCGCTGGCCGTCCACGAGGCTCGCATGCCGATCAGCTGTGTCGAAGGCTGGAGCGTCGGGGCGGGCTGGCGCGGACTGTCGTTGCTGGAGATCGTCCGACGAGCCGGCGGCACCCCCGACTCCCGCGTACAGGTGATCTCTCTGGAGCCTGAGGGCTTCAACCGCTCCTTCGTCGAGGGACCGCAGGTGTCGGCCGCGCTGCTGGCCACCCACCTGAACGGGCAACGTCTCAACCTCGATCACGGGTACCCGCTCCGCCTGATCGCCCCGAATCGGGCCGGCGTCCTGAACACCAAGTGGCTGACGAGAATCGAGATCTTGCCATGAAAGCGTGGCGCATCATCCTGGCTACGGCCGGCATCCTGCTCGGGCTGTTCGGCGCCTACCGGTTCTTCACCGAGATCCCGCTCCCCAACCTGATCGCGCTGGCGGTATGGATGATCGCAGCCCTCGTCATCCATGATGGGGTTCTGTCGCCGCTGGTCGTCGGCATCGGGTGCCTGCTGCGTCGGTTCGTGCCCGACCGGGGCCGGCGCTATCTGCAGGCGATCTTGATCATGACGGGGATGATCACCGTCATCGCCGTCCCGATGATCTACCTGCGCGGCAGCCAGCCGGCCGTCAAAGCCCTGCTGTTACAGAATTACGGGGCGAACCTCACCGTGATCATCGCGATCATCGCCGTCCTGACTCTGACTCTCTACGCGGTGCGGGTCGCTCGAGACGGGGTCAGCCGCCAGACACCGTCCTAGTGGTTTCGCTGGTCCGCGAGGTCCGGAGGGCGACAAAGTCGCGACTGCGGGCATGCCACTCCTCGACGACCAGCAGATCGAGCGGTGCGGCGGCTCGCTGCACGGCCCGGGTACCGACGCGGGCCCAGGCGAAGGGTGCGGATTCCGCCAGGTCAGTGCTCAACCGGACGCGCTCCGTGTCGTTGCGGTCGGGATCGTTGTCGACCTCGCAGATGATCAGCCCGCCGGGCGCGACCAGACCCCGACACCGGTCGAGAAGATCGTAGATGTTGCCCCCGATCCCGATGTTGCCGTCGAGGAGCAGCGCCGTGCCCCAGCGGCCCTCCGCCGGAAGGGGCTCGGCGATCGCCCGACGGAGAGCGAGGCCTCCCCCGGCCCGGCTCTGGGCGACGGCGACGGAGGACATGTCGATGCCCAAGGCAGCGCGGCCCGATTCGTGCAGCGCACGCACCATCCGGCCCGGCCCGCACCCGAGGTCCACGACGGGTGGCTCGCAACGCGCCACCACCAACTGATCGGCGACGTCTGCTTCCGCCCGCCACCGCGCCAGCTCGAGTAGCAGCGGCCACGACTCACCCGTGCGCGGAGTCGCGTCGGAGCCTCCGTAGAGGTCATCGAATGCCCGGTCCAGGGGTTGGCGGTCCCTAGTGTGCATGATCTCGGTGTAGCGGCGAGAAATGCGCAGCTGGGGATGCTGGTGACAGACGGCATCAAGGTCCGCTGGATGGTCGATGTCGCGCAGGGGTGGAAGCAGCCGGACCGAAAGCCCGAGCTCGGCCAGCCGGGCCAATTGGAAAGCCCCGGTCCGGTCGACCGACATCGGAATGCCGGTGAAGGCTCCAGCGGGTGCGGAGCCGCGGAAGCCGATGGCCCAGAATCCCCCGTCGTCGCTCAGCCCGAGGACCGCATCGGCGCCGTCCCACCGGGTGTCCAGCAGCGCCGGAGTCACTTGCGGAGTGTCCATCCCGATGAGGAGGCAGGGCCGGTCGGCCCCGTCGTCGGCGGCCGCGAACGCGGCCGCCAACCGGTCGTTCAGGCTGCCGGCGGGTTGGGTCGTGACCTCGAACCCGGCTGCCCACTGGGACGGGTTCCCCTGCCAGGCGAGGACTCGTCGCCGCGCGCTGCTGCCTCGTACCGCCGCTTGAGTATCGGCCAGGGAGGCTGCGGCCAGCGCGGCGGCCTCGGTCCGGGTGAACGCCGACTGCAGCCGCGTCTTGACCAACCCGGGCAGAGGTTCTTTGGCCAGCACGATCACCGTCTGGGCCCGATCGGCGGAGTCGGGGATGCTCACCGGCCGAGCGCCGCACTCATGTCGCGGACCGCCCGCCAGGCTCCGAGCGGGGTGCCGGTGACCTTCGATCGGCCCACCCGGGGCCGGTAGTCGACCGCCGTCTCCCCGATCCGCCAACCGGCGTCGGCGGCGCGGATCACCGTTTCGGCCGGATAGCCCGAGCGCCGATCCCGCAGGTCGAGGTCGAGGAGTCCGACACGGCGGGCCGCCCGCATCGGGCCGAGATCGGTGAGCCGCTCGCCGGTCCTCCGGCGCAGCCGACGGGCCAATTCCCGGTTCGCCCACCTCAGAGGAAAGGGCTGAGCTCCGCGGCCGATCGGCCGCCGCTGCCCGAGCATCAGGTCGACCGTGCCGGCTGCGACGGGATCGATGACCCGAATCAGCTGCCGGGGGTCGAGGCTCGCGTCGGCGTCCATCACCGCGACCATCGTTGCTCGGGCGGCGAGCAGGCCGGCGTGGCAGGCGGCCCCGTACCCTCGTGGTTCGGCGGTCACGACGACAGCTCCGTAGTCCAGGGCGATCTCGACCGATCGGTCGGTCGATCCGTTGTCGACGACGATCGCGCTCATCCCCGCCGGCATCCGGGACAGCACCCACGGCAGCGCTTCTTCCTCGTTCAGGCACGGCAGGATGACGTCGACGGTGGGTGGTTCTGCTTCGGTCACGTTTCGACGCTAGGGCCGCCGACCGCTCCACAGCAGCCGGTAACGCTTTCGGTCCGCTTACGGACTGCGCGGCCGGACCCCGATCCAGGCATCGCCGGGGCGCGCGGTGCCTAGTCTGGTCGATCATGTCTGCCCGCATCCTGGTCGTCGAGGACGACGTCATGATGGCCGAGGTGCTGTTGGCCTACCTGAGCCGCGCCGGCTACGAAGCGGCCTGGTGCGTCGACGGCGCCGAGGCCGTCCATCAGTGGCAGCGCTACGCCCCCGAGGTGGTGATCTTGGACATCATGCTGCCCGGGCTGTCGGGGCTGGAACTGTTGCGCCGCCGACGGCACAGTGGGGACCACGCCGCGGTGATCATCCTGTCGGCTCGAGGTGAGGAGGAGGACCGGCTGGTCGGGTTCGAAACCGGGGCCGATGACTACGTGGTCAAGCCGTTCTCTCCCCGGGAGCTGGTGCTGCGGGTCGAGGCCCTGCTGCGGCGGACCGAGAGATTGGCCGGGGCTCAGCTGCTCAACCGCATCGTGCAGGTCGGGAACCTGACGGTGGACTCGGCCGCCCGGACCGCGACCCGGCAGGGCGACTCGCTGGCCCTCACCACCCGCGAGTTCGACCTGCTGGCGTTCCTGGCCTCCCACCCGGGCGAGACCTTCGGTAAGGAGGAGCTGTTGCGGCGGGTGTGGGGCTGGGACTTCGGCGACACCTCGACGGTCACCGTTCACGTCCGCCGGCTCCGGGAGAAGATCGAGGTCGACCCGTCCGATCCACAGGTGGTCTTGACCATGGGTCGATCGGGCTACCGCATCGCGCGCGAGGGTGAATCCCGTGAATGACTTCGTGATCATCGTCGGCCTCAGCCTGGCGACCTGTGTCGCGATCGGCCTGGTGGGCGTCGGGCTGCTGCACCTGGTCCGTGGCCGTTCGCTGCGCTATCAGCTGATGATCGTCACCTTGTTGCCGGTGCTCGCGGTCGCGGGAACGGTCGTGCTCAACGTGCGGTTCATGTTCTTGTCGGCCCATGACTCGACGGTCGTCTTGTTGGCCCTGGGGATCGCAGTCGTCGTGGCGCTGGTCGGCGCCTGGTGGGTGATGCGCCGGGTGACCCACGGATCCGCGGTGCTCGGCGTCGGTCTCCAGCAGCTCGTCGCCGACTCCGGTCGGTCCGGGCCGCCCACCGGTTGGACGACCGAGCCGACCACCGGCCCGCTGCCCCTCGAACTCTCCGACGTACTGGATGATCTTGGCGAAACGCGCCGGAAGTTGGCGGAGGCCAGGGCTCGCGAGCACGCAGCCGAGGACGCTCGCCGCGAGCTGGTCAGCTTCATGTCCCACGATCTCCGCACCCCGTTGGCCGGCCTGCGTGCCCTGGCCGAGGGCCTGGAGGACGGAGTGATCACCGACCTGCCGCGATCCATGGCCCACATGCGGGCGACGGTGTCCCGGATGTCGCATCTCGTGGACGATCTGTTCGAGCTGTCCCGGGTGCAAGGAAGCACGGAGCCGAAGGCGCCGACCCTCGTCTCGGTGACCGAGTTGATCGCTGACGTCGCGTCGGAGACCTCGGCGACCGCAACCGCCCGCCGGGTGGACGTCGAGACGGACGTGCCGCCTCGCGACCGATTGTCCGTGCTCGGTTCCGCCGACGACCTGGCCCGGGCGTTGACCAACGTGGTGGTGAACGCCATTCGGCACACCCGGCCCGGGGAGACGGTGCGGATGAGCGCCGGGCGGGCCGAGGACGGCCACATCCAGGTCGCCGTGATCGACGGCTGCGGCGGCATCCCGGAGTCCCATCTGGAGCGGGTGTTCCAGGTGGGGTGGCGGGGGACGCCGTCCCGGGGAGCCGATCAAGGCGGATCAGGGCTCGGTTTGGCCATCGCCCGCGGGGTGGTCGAGTCCCACGCGGGCAGCATCGGGGTGAGCAACGTCGCCGGCGGCTGTCGCTTCGAGCTCGACCTTCCGGTCCCCCACACGGGAGTCAACCCGTCGTGAAGGTGTTGCTGACCGGGGGCGCCGGCTTCATCGGGACGGCCGCACGGCAAGCTCTGAGTGCCGCCGAACACGAGGTTGTCGCCTTCGACATCGCCCTCGACGACCGTGACGACATCTGCGATCTCGACCGGGTCCGACTCGCCAGCCGCGGCTGCGACGTCGTCGTTCATCTCGCGGCCAAGGTAGGACTCGGTGTCGGCATCGGCGACATCGACGACTACGCCTACCGCAACGACTACGGCACCGCGATCGTGTTGCGGGCCGCGGCCGAGGCCCGGATCGGGCGCGTCGTCTATGCCTCGTCCATGGTCGTCTACGGCGAGGGTGCGTACCGCTGCGCTCAGCACGGGCCGGTACGACCGGCGGCTCGGAACCGAGCCGATCTGGACGCGGGCCGGTTCGAGCCGCCGTGCCCGTGGTGTGGGGCTCCGCTGACGCCGGACCTCGTGCTCGAGACGGCGGCGCTGGATCCCCGCAACGTCTACGCCGCCACCAAGGTGCACGGCGAGCATCTCTGCGCAGCGTGGAGCCGGGAGACCTCGGCGCCGGTGGCGGCGCTGCGCTTCCACAACGTCTACGGACCCGGCATGCCCCGCGACACACCGTACGCCGGCGTCGCGGCGCTCTTCACCTCCCAGCTCGCCGCCGGGCAGCCGCCGGCGGTCTTCGAGGACGGGCGGCAGCGGCGGAACTTCGTCCATGTCGACGACGTTGCCGCGGCCGTGACCGCGGCCGTCACCGCCACCCTGGGGCCGGGCGTCACAGCCCTGAATGTCGGCTCGGCCGACATCACCACGGTGTCCCGGATGGCGGCCGAACTGAGTACGGCGGTCGGCGGCGCCGAGCCGGTGATCACGGGTCGGTACCGGTTGGGCGACGTCCGCCACATCACGGCCGACGTCGGAGCCGCCGAGCGTGTGCTGGGCTGGCAGGCTCGCATCGGCCTTCGGGAAGGGCTCACCCGGCTGGGGATCCAGACCTGAGTCACCAGGTGGTCAGCAGGTGTTTGACCGCCAACGCCCAGGCGCCGCAGGCCACCAGCCCCCACGACGCCCAACGCCCCCGCAGCAAGGCGAAGCTGGCTGCGGCGATCACCCCGAAGGTGAGCCAGATCCGTTCCGTCTCGGCCTTGGAGAGGGCGGAGATGTCGGCGATCAGAGCCATGGCCACTCCGCTCAGCGCCAGCAGGGCGACCACGCGATCCTGCGTCCACCCCCGCCGCTGCCGCAGCGCCTTGACCGAGCGGACGATGCCGACGGCTAGCAGGGGTGAACAGCTGATCAGCCAGGCGGCGACGTTGGCGTAGACGAAGTAGGAGAAGGGCCGCTGACTGGCGATCCCCTGGTAGTACCGCACCCGGAGTTGGGACAGCCCGACCAGCCAGTCGAAGCCGTAGGCCAGATGGATCGCCGTGACACCGACCACGCCGGCGGTGGCGACCAGCCAGGGCAGCGCCGTGGACCTGGAGGCCGTGCTGACGACTCGTCACCACGATGGCCACGATCACCACGATTCCGACCAGCACCAGTCCGTAGGACAAGAAGATCGTGGCGCCCAGCAGCACGCCACCGGTCAGGCTGGCCAGGAGTCGACCTCGGGCAGCGCCCCAACAGACCAGGGCCAGCCCGCTCACCGCCACGCCGGCGAACAAGCCGTCCGCGGACACGGCCATCCAGACCGCACCCGGGAAGAGGGCGACGAAGGGCACAATGCGCCGCGCCGCGGCGCCGGCCCCGAGTTCACGCAGCGTGATGGGGAGGGCCACGCTGACCGTGGACGCGACGAGTACGCAGAGCAGCCCGGCCCAGAACCCCCCGCCGAGCCCGATCTGGGCCAGCGCCCAGAAGATCAGCGTCGCCAAGGGCGGATGGGCCGCCACGTGCGTGGTCCACACGACGCTGCCGTCGACCCCGGGACCGAACGCGATGAAGTCGGTGAACGTGGCCACAAAGGCTGCCGGGTCGACGATGCGCGGCAGATCGTGCAGGTACTCGTTGGGGTCGAGCAGAATCTCGGTCCAGCCCTTCGCCAGGCCGTCGACCAATCGGAGGGAGCACAACCAGGCAACATTCAGCAGCCAGCCGGCCAGGAGCAGACGACGCCAGCCGAGCACCGCTGCCCTGCATTGCAGGCGCAGACCCACCAGCACACAGCCGACGGCCAGTGGCGTACCCCAGCCAAGGTGTGGATGCCAGTGCGCCAGAACCGGCGGGGTCGGAAGGACGATCGGCAACCCGCGCCGGAGCAGATCCTGGCCCACCGCGGCCGATACGGCGATCAGGGCGAGGGCCGCGGCCAACGCGATGGGGTCCGCCCACCGCCCGTTCGGGGCTTGCCCCTCCGGCAGCCCGCCTGGCTCAGCCCGCGGCGTGGGCTCGGACACGATCTTCGCCACCGCCCCATCTTCTTTCCCGGCGTCGTCAGCTGGTCCTGATCACCGATGACGTGAGCGAGCCGTAATCGCCGGCGCAGGCGTCCGTTACGGCAGCTCGAACGGCAGCGGCAGACCGTCGAGTGCGCGCCGGCAGGAGCAGGTGGCGTCCTCGTCGGAATCGATGGGCGGCAGCAGGGCAACGGCGTCCTGCAACAGGCGTTTGATCCGAGTCAGGTTGGCTTCGAAGATCGCGAGTACCTCGGCGTGACTGACCGCCGAGCCACCTTCGACGCCGGCATCGAGGTCGGTGACCACGGCGAGTCCCGTGTAGCAGAGGGCCAGTTCGCGGGCCAACGCCGCCTCGGGCTGGGCGGTCATCCCGACCAGCGACCACCCCTGAGCGGCGTGCCAGGCCGATTCGGCCCGACTGGAGAACCGCGGCCCGTTCACCACAACGAGAGTGCCGCCGTCGGTGAGCGCGGTGTCCGCCTGGAAGAGCGCGCGCCGTCCGCGCGGGCAATAGGGGTCGGCGAAGGACACGTGCGCCACCGCGGCCACCTGATCGAACAGGGTGTGGGCCCGGCCCCAGGTCCGGTCGACGAGTTGGTCGGGCACCACGAGGGTGCCGGCCACGAGGTCGGGGCGCAGCGAACCGACGGCGTACGGTGCCAACACCTGCCGGACACCGAGCGAGCGGAACGCCCACAGGTTCGCCCGATAGTTCACCAGGTGCGGCGGGTACTCGTGCTTCGCTCCGTGCCGCGGCACAAAGGCGACCCGACGCCCGGCGACGGTGCCGATCGTGATCGGCCCCGTCGGCGGCCCGTACGGCGTCGACACGCTGATCGGCTCGGCATCCTCGGCGAAGGAGTAGAAGCCGGAGCCACCGATGATCCCGATCTCTGCCTCGATCTCAGCCACCCGTCGAGCCTAGATCGGTACGTTGCTGGAGCCGCCCCGCGCTCACGGAGCGTCAGCCGATCAACGCGGCCTTCTTGGCGGCGAACTCCGCCTCGGTCAGGATGCCCGCGTCTCTGAGCTCGCCCAGCTTCTTCAATTGATCGAAGACCTCGTCGCTGATCACTGGCGTGCTGGGCGGCTGGGCCGTGGCCAGCGGTGCGGTGGCCTGCGGCGGCCTGCGGTGCGGCGGCCTGCTGGGCCGACGCCGCCAGTCCAGCCGCGACCTTGCCGGACACGGCCGTGGCGGTGCCGGCGATGACCGCCCTGCGCGCTGCCGTGCCCACCAGGCTGGGACGCCCCGCCCGGCCGACCGCGTCTCCTCATGCTGGCGCTCCGTCGCTCTCCACATTCACGTCACCGACGACCTGCTCGACCACCCGATGGGGGATTCGGCCTCCCGCGACCAGCTCGCCACCGGCGGAGCGCACGGCATCACCGAGTTCGGCGGCCCAGAGGTCTTCCCACAGGATGAACAACGCCGACGAATCCGTCAGCCGACGGAGTTCCGCGGCGTCGCCGAAGGGAGCAGGTGTTGGGCCCTCGGGGTTCCGACGATGTGCGCGAAGGCGGCGTCCTCGATGGCCTGGTCATCGGCGGTCAGGCGGCCGTCGTGCTGACTCTGGTGTTCGCGCCAGCTCGGCACCTGGAACTGCTCACAGAACAGGTCCGGGCTCTCGCCGACCCGGTACAGATCCCAGCGGGAGGCTCCGCTGCGGAGCCGGGACCGGCGCATGGCCTCCATCGCCGACAGGAAGTCGGCCTCGCGGTCGGCGGCGACCTCGTACTCGATGGACACCACGATCGGACCGGCGTCCGGTTCCGGCTCGAGCGCCACCGACGCCGCACCCCAGTAGGCCAGCGGGGCGCGATCCAGGTCCTGGCTCTCCGGGACGGTGAGCACGACGCCCGCGACCGCGCTCAGTCCGACCAGCACCGCGGCCGTCAGGATGGCCACCTGTAGTCCCAGGGTCTGGGTGATCAGGCCCCAGATCGGGGCGGCGACGGCCTGCGAGCCCAGAAAGACCATGAGGTAGATCGCAATGGCCCGGGCTCGCACCCAGCCCGGCAGGAACAGCTGTAGCTCCGAGATGATCGTGGACACGGTCGCCGTCCACCCGAACCCGCAGATCACCAGCAGCGGCAGCGCAAGCCACGGATTCGGCACCAGCACCAGCGATCCGAAGGCCAGCGCGAAGGCGGCAGCGGCCCAACCGAGCACCGCATTGGACGACAAATACTGCTTCACCCGGCCCAGACCGAGGGCGGCCGCCACCGCTCCGAGGCCGAGCGCCGCGAAGAGCAGCCCGTAGCCGTCGGCGTTCAGCCCGAGCTGCCTACTGGCGATCAGGGGCAACAGGGCCCACACCGCGCAGGCGGGCACCATGAAGGTGGCAAAACGCAGCAGGATTCGCCGGACCACCGGCTCGTGGCGGACGTAGCGGCCACCCGCCACCAACGCCGGCAGGAACGGTTCCCGCTCCCCGCGCACGACTCGGGGACGGCGCCAAGCGAGCAGCACGACAGCGAGAAAGGCGGCGGCGGCCGCGGTCAGCCCGAACACGGGCGCGATACCCCAGCGGGCGATCACGACCCCGGCCAGGGCCGGTCCGGCCGCGCGCGAGACGTTGACGCTCACCATGTCGAGTCGAGTGGCGGCCGCCAATTCGTTGCGCGGCACCAGCTCGGTGATCAGGGACTGCCAGGCGGGTTGCAACATCGCCATGCCGGCTCCCATCGCGAACGTGAACCCAAGCAGCAGGGCGGGCGGCATCATCCCCGCCGCAGTGAGCACGGCGAGCAGGATCGCCACGGCGACGAAGTAGGTCTGCACCCCGAACATCAGCCAGCGACGGTCGAACGCGTCGGCCAGCACGCCGGCCGGCAGCGCCAACAGCATCATCGGCAGGGTGCTCGCGGTCTGGACGAGGGTGACGATGGTGGCCGCATTGGGGTCGTTCACGAACAGCCACTGGGCGCCCACCGTCTGCGCCCAGGCGCCGACGCTGCTGACCACCACGCCGAGCCAGAGCCAGAAGAAGGCCCGGTTCTTGAAGGGCGCCCAGGGTGACACGCTGGGCGGGACGGGAGTCGACACGGAAGGCGTTGCGCGATCTGATGGGTGGCTCAGAGGTTGGTCCTGCTCTCTCCGGCCTCGTCGTAGCGGCCGCCCTGGACCTCGATCGTCGCGGCGGCAGCTTCGATCTCGGCCAGCTCCTCGGCCGACAGCTCGACCTCGGCGGCGCCGATGTTCTCCTCCAGCCGGTGCAGTTTGCGGGTGCCGGGAATCGGCACGATCCACGGTCGCTGAGCCAGCAGCCAGGCGAGAGCGATCTGACCGGGGGTAGCGCCTTTACGCTCGGCGATGCTCGCAAGCAGATCGACCACGGCCTGGTTGTGCCGGAGCGCGTCCGGCGTGAAGCGGGGAATGGTGCTGCGGATGTCGTTGCCGGCCTCAAACGTCGTGGACGCGTCGACGGTGCCGGTCAGGAAGCCCTTGCCGAGCGGGCTGTAGGGCACGAAGCCGATGCCCAACTCCTCGCAGGCCGCCAGCACCTCCTCCTCCGGCCGTCGCCACCACAGTGAGTATTCGCTCTGGACGGCGGTGACGGGCTGTACGGCGTGGGCCCGCCGGATTGTCGCCGCGGCCGCTTCCGACATGCCGAAGTGCTTCACTTTGCCAGCCTCGATCAGCTGCTTGACCGCGCCCGCGACGTCCTCGATGGGGGTATCCGGGTCGACCCGGTGCTGGTAGTAGAGATCGATGGCCTCGACACCCAGCCGTTGCAGCGACCCGTCGACCACGTGCCGGATGCTGTCGGGGTCACTGGTGACCGGACCCCTGGGCTTCCGTTCCGCCGCGTCGATGTCGAAGCCGAACTTGGTGGCGATCACCACCTGGTCCCGATAGGGGGCGAGAGCTTCGCCGACGAGTTCTTCGTTGGCGTACGGGCCGTAGATCTCGGCGGTGTCGAAGAAGGTGACCCCGCGATCGACCGCGGTGCCGAGCAGCGTGATCATCTCTTGCCGGTCGGGCTGCTCGCTGTAGCCGCCGGTCATGCTCATGCAGCCCAATCCGAGGGCGGAGACTTCGAGACCGCTGGTGCCGAGGATGCGCTTGTCCATGACAGCGACCGTAGACGAGCCGGGTCGCGGGCTGGGAGGCCCTCCCGTTACCTCCCTCAGCGCGGTCGCGTCCCTGCGGTCCGACCGTTAGGTGTGCACCTCCGGCCCGGTTCCGGTACCTGAAGTTGGCCGCAACCGCACACCCGGCCCCTACCGAACGCACGACAAGAAGAAGGTCGGGTGGGTCGGTTCGAGGCGCTAAGACGCTTGACACGCGAGTCGCACCAGGGCCGAAGAGGACTGACATCGTCACCATAAGGCGCCTCGAACCGACCCACCCGACCCTTCGACAAGCCCACTCCTCGCATCGAGGGTTGGGGGCGAGGAGGTCCAGACCGCGGCTAAAGGTTCTGGCCACCGGACAACTCGATCCGGGTCCCGTTGGCCCAGCCGAAGCCGTCGGACAGGATCGCCGGGACGGCGGCGCCGATGTCGTCGGCCTCGCCGGCCCGACCGAGGGCGATCTGTCCGGCGATCATCTCGTTGATGTCGGAGTTGTCCCGAACGACCCCGCCCCCGAAGTCCGTGGCGATCGCTCCGGGTACGAGGACGTTGACCCGGATCCGGCGCTCCGCCAGTTCCTTGGCCTGATAGCGCGTGAGGACCTCGATGGCGCCCTTGGTGGCCGCGTACGCCGCGTACCCGGGACCGGTGAACCGGGCGAGTCCGGTGGAGACGTTGAGGATCCGGCCGCCGTCGGCGAGCAGCGGTAGCAACGCCTGGGTGAGGAAGAAGGGCGCCTTCAGGTTGGTGCTGATCAACTCGTCGAACTGCTGCTCGGTCGTCTGTGCGAACGGGGCGTAGATGCCGATGCCCGCGTTGTTGATCAGGTAGTCGATCCGCTCGCTGCCGAACTCGGCCACGGCGGCTCCGACGGCGGTCGCGAACGAGCCGAAGGTGGCGCTGGCCTTGACGTCGAGCGGTAGGGCGGCGGCCGGCACGCCGGTCGCACGGAGTTCGGCGACGAGGCTTTGGGCTTCATCCTGACGGCTCTTGTAGGTGCCGATGACGCCGACGCCGGACCGGGCCAGGTGCAACGCCATGCTGCGACCGAGGCCGCGGCTGGCCCCGGTGACGAGGGCGATCTTGCTGGTGATGTCGGGTGCGATCTTGGTGCCAGTCATGCTTGCTCCATTCGGTTTCGGGTTCGCTATCCAGCGTCCAGCCGAAGCCGGTCGGCGCAGGCGCCCGACTTATCCCCGGATCAGCAGTCCGGGGATAACCGGCGGCGGGTCGGCGAAGATGAAGGCATGGGCCGAGACGAACTGGGCGCCTTTCTGCGCCACCGCCGAGAGCAACTCCAGCCTTCCGACGTCGGGTTGGTGGCCGGCGGTCGACGCCGCGCGCGGGGTCTCCGTCGGGACGAGGTCGCCCTTTTGGCCAACATGTCGACCGACTACTACGAGCGGATCGAGCAGGGCCGCGGCGCCCGACCGTCATCGGCCATGCTGGGCTCGATCGCGCGAGCCCTCCGGTTGACGCTCGATGAGCGGGACCACGTGTATCTGCTCGCGGGTCAGACGCCTCCCGAACGGCATCAGTCGCTCGGCTACGCCGATCCGGGTCTGATGTGTGTCCTCGACGCGCTCGCCCCTTCGGTTCCCGCTCTGATCAGCGACGACCTCCAGACCGTCGTCGCCCAGAACCGGCTCAACGTCGCCCTGCTCGGCCCGCTCGTGGGCGCCGCGGGCTGGGACGACAACTTCTTGTGGCGTTGGTTCACCGATCACGACCTGCGGGCACGCTATTCCGCCGATCAGCACGAGACGCTCGGGCGGGAGTATGTCGCCGACCTCCGGGCCACTGCCGGCGAGCGCCAGGGCGACCTGACCGTACGAGCTCTGGTCGACGCCCTGACGGAAGCCAGTGCGGAGTTCCGCGGGATCTGGCAGCGGCACGAGGTCGCCGTCCGGCGGACGACGCGGAAGGTGCTCGACCATCCGGAAGTCGGCCGACTGGATCTGCAGTGCGATGTGGTGCTCAGCCCGCCGTCGGGTCAGCGACTCGTCCTCTTCCGTCCCCAACCCGGTACGGAAACCGCCGAACGGCTCGAGGTGCTGCAGGTGGTCGGTGTCCAGTCCTTCGCCGCGCCGGCCCAACAGGCCGACGCCGGCTGAGTGTTCTAGCCCGCGGCCACCGTCGGTCGGACGGTTTGCGCCAGGGCCGTCTGGAAGAGGTCAGGCAGGGAGATCCCGGCGGCAGCCGCCATCATCGGGATCACGCTTTGGCGGGCGAACGAGCAGTACAGCCCCGCCTCCAGGAACCATGGCTGCCCGGCCGGGTCGATCCGGAAGTCGAAGAGACTGTACTGGCGGCAGCCGAGCGCGACGTGACACTTCTTGGCGACGTCCCAGACCCGAGCGGTGAGTGGATCCCGCACGTCGACGATCCACGCCTTCGAACTCTCCTTCGCCACCAGCTGCAGCTCGCCGCTGCCGGTCTGGCTGATCTTGTCCTCGTGGTTCCGGATCGGGGTCCGCGCGGCATCCAGCCGATACTCCTCGAGGGGCAGGCACACCAGCTCGCCGTCCCGGACGACGATTCCGCACCTGACCTCGCGGCCGAGCTCGATGTAGGTCTCGACCAGGACGTCGTCGGAATGAGCGAAGGCGGTCTCCAGCGCAGCGCCGTAGTCGGCGCGATTCCTCACCAGGGTGAGGCCGACGGAGTTGTCGCCGTCCAGGGGTTTGATCACCACCGGCGGATCGAGCACCGGCCGGGCACCGCGGCGGAGGACTTCTCCGGCTGGGACCCGCACACCTGCTCCGGCCACGACGGCTTTCGCCTTCGCCTTGTCGACGCCGAGGGCCATCACGTCCGGTGGGTTGCCGATGTAGGGGATGTCGAGCAGATCGAACAGCCCGCGGTAGTAGGTCATCCCCGGGACACAGAACATCTGCGGGATCATCACGTCGACCTCGAGCGCGACCAGCCGCGCCACGGCCCCGGCCAAGGGCATCGGCTCGGCGGCCGCGATCGCTGCCCGACCCAGGTCGGCCGGGAATCGCCATCGACCGTCGGGCGTCACATAGGCCACCTGGAACTCGTAGCGGTTCGGATCGGCCGTCGAGATCAAGCAGTCCTGGGCGTAGAGACGGGACAGGGCTGCATAGAAGTCACTGACCGCGGAACCCGCCAGATGCAGGACGCGGAGGGCCATCCGCCAACCTCCTGCTCAATCCCCAGCCGGCTCGACGAGCTTGCCGATGTTGAAGTCGATCCGGATCCAGTCCTTGCCACCACGGAGACTTCGCAACAGCAGCCAGGGGACCTGGGCGTGATGCACCATCAGGAACGGCAACGGATCCGACCAGTCGAAGATTGCGTCCTTCCCGCCGAAGATGATCTTGATCCTGCTCACGGCCGTCCTCGGCTGCCGGACGCACCGCCACAATTCGTGGTAGAGCCAGTAGGTCGGCCGGCTGGACGGCAGCGGCTCGACGGTGGGTAGCCCCTTCTCGAGGTACGCCGCCGCCACCCCGGGATGATCATGGAACATCGTGATCGCGGAGTGGGTGCGTGGGTTGCACTCGATCGCGTACGGGCGACTGTCCTCAGCCTGGATGAAATCCAGGGACACCTGCCCGGTGAGCCCCAGCGGACCGACGAACTCTCGGACCCAGGTCTCGATCTCAGGCTTGTCGACCATCTCGTAGTTCACCTGGAAGGCCGACGATGCGCAGCAGCAATGCAATTGCACGTGTCCGTCACGCACCGTGCTGTGGGTGCAGTACTCGTCCCCGCGGATGAACTCCTGCATGATCCAGGGATTCGCCTCGGAGATCGGCAGGCTGTTGACGAATGCCGCCGTCTGTTCCGGTGTCTCGCACGGGAGTTGCGTCAGGTCCAGCCGTCGGACCGGGTCGTAGGCGATGCTCTTCAAGATGAACTTCTGATCGTGGCGCGTGAAGTCGAAATCGAGGACCTGTCGGCGGTCGGTGATGCGGTACGACTCCGGCACCAAGAGTCCCAACGACGACGCGGTCACCGAGAACGCGTACTTGTCGTCCAGCCGGTTCACCTGTGTCTCGTCGAGGTGCACGACCTCGCAGTGCTGGGACAGCACCCGCTTTGCTCGTGCGTCGAAATAGCTGGCCGTCGGACTGCAGACCGGAACGTAGACGTCGACACCTTCGGCTCGCACGATGTCCACCAAGGCGTCCGCGTACCCGTCAGCCTCCGGGTTGGGCACGGTGTAGAACGCGTCGACCGCCCGGGAGAATCGGTGCCCGGTCAGCCAGTATTTCGCCGATTCCACCAGCACTACGCGATGCCCGGCCCGCGAGAACGAGCGGGCCAGTTGCAGCGCCTTGGTCATCTTGCCGCCGCTGACCAGGATCGTCTTCGGTTGCGGCCTCGGAGAATCGGTGTCGGCTGGCTCTGACCGGACCGCGATCCGCCGCAGCAGCGCGACGGCCGTCACCGCCAGATTGAACGGGAGCAGCGCCAACAGCATCGCCAACGTGGCGGTTGTCTTGACCGTGACGGCGATCGGTCGGCCGTCGGGTGTGGCCAGGGACTCCGTCGAGCCGCCGGTCAGCAGGCGCAGGTGTCGTGGCCGGGCACTCGCTCCAGGACGATCCGGCCGGAGCAGCGGCCGAGCGGCGTCGCTCATGCTCGGCGGATGAGGGTGAGGCCGTCCCGGAGCGGCAGCAGTACGTGTTCGATCCGATCGTCGGCGGCGACCCGAGTGTTGAAGGCCGCAATCGCGGCACCGTTGGCCGTCGGGTTCCCCGGCAGGTACGGCTGTCCCTGCATCAACGTGTTGTCCACGCAGATCACTCCTTCGGGCGCCAGCAACGTGGTGTCCAGCAGGACATCCAGGTAGTCGACGTAGCCCGACTTGTCGGCGTCGATGAAGACCAGGTCGAAGGTCTCACCGCGCGCATCGAGCGCATCGAGGGTCGCCAGGGCCGGCGCCAGGCGGACGTCGATCTTGTGGCCACTCGGGGATTCGGCGAAGCAGCGTTCGGCGAAGGCGGCGACGTAAGCATCCACCTCACAGGCGACGACTCGTCCGTCGGCCGGAAGAGCCTCGGCCATCGCCAACGCCGAGTACCCGGTGAACATGCCGATCTCCAGGACCTGACTGGCCCGGGCGAGGCGCACCAAGAACTTGAGCGTTTGACCTTCGACATGCCCCGAAAGCATCTCCTGCTCGAGGTGCGGTCCCCCTCCGCGGCCGGCGCGTCGGTCCCAGTCCTCGAGCTGGGTTCTCTCGACGAGGGACCTGAGGGCTGGAGATTCCGGTGTCGTACAGCGGCTGAGGTAAGGGTCCAGTCCCCCGGCCAGATCGCACGCCGCGGTCAGCTCCGCCAGCAATGCCGGGTCCAGACCGTCGACGGCGGCCAGCTCCTCGCGGAGCGACTCGAGCTTTGCGGCCAGGATTCCGATCGGCGTCACCGGTCGCGGAGCGCGGATCGCTGGGGCCAGCACAGTCATGCCGGAACCCTCAGCAGGCTGAGGTCGTCGGCCCGTCCCGATGTGGTGAACATGTCCTCGCCGTCTCCCCCGCGCGGATACTCACCACAGATCTCGTGGTGGACGGCCAGGTTGCGCACCAATTCGTCGATACCGAGGTCGTTGACGAAGGAGCAGGTGCCGATCGGATCGGGCATCGCGGCGCGCAACAACCCTCCCCGAGTCTGGATGATCGACTCGGTGGCCTTCCGCAGCAGGGCGGGGGTGAGGAACGGGCTGTCGATAGCAAGTCCGAGTCGACTCAGCAGGCCCAGAATCCGGTCGCGATCCCCCACCGTGAGCCCGCCCCGCTGCTCGGCGATCGTGGCGGAGAACGCCATGTCGACACTGATGGCGTGGCCGTGGAACATCGGCATCTCCGGCGTCAGCTCCAGGGTCGGACTCCAGGTGTGACCGTAGGCGATCACCCGATCAAGATCCCGTTCGTGCAGATTGGGTACCTCGAGGGTCAACATGGTGTGGATCGCTTCATAGGTGACCCGGCGGCCGACCTCGCGCAAGGCGCTGGTGCCGCCCAGGTACCCGAACCGGGTCCGCAGCAGAGCGTCGCCGTAGGTTTCGAGCAGGGCGAAGATGTCGGCGTTGGCCACCGCCGCGATCTTGAACAGCTCCGCCATGCCGTTGCGTACCTGGTCTGTGGACAGCGTCTTCAGGAGCGAGAAGTCGAGCACAACCTTCTGCGAGGGGTGGAACGCCCCCAGCCGGTTCTTGGACCTGCCGTGATTGACGGCAACCTTGATCGCGACGCTGGCGTCGATGAGCCCGATGAGTGTGGTGGGCACCCGGATGTAGTCGGTCCGACGACGGTAGGTCGCGCACGCCAGACCCGCCACGTCGGTGGTCAAGCCGCCACCGACCACCAGCACAGGCTCGGTGCGGACCAGTCCGAAGGCCTCGAAGGCGTCGACGATCTGCTCGAGCGTTCGCAACGTCTTGTCGGTCTCCTTGATCATCACCGGGAAGACCGTGAGGTCGATCTGGTAGTGGTCGAAGTAGGCCTGGATCTGTGCCCCGTGCAGGTCGAGGACGGTCTCGTCGGCCACCATCAGGCACCGTCCGAACCCCCGGTAGCTCGCGGCTATCTCCTCGTTGCCGACGGCGAATGCCCCGTCCACGTAGACCAGGCTGAAGTCGATCTTCTCGTACGCTTCGACGTGGAATGAGGTCTCGGTGGCCAGGAACGTAGGACGCGGCTCAACCATGCCGGGCGGAGATCAACTCGCGCAGCTCTTCGAAGCTCACGTGATCGACGCGTCGTTCGGCGCGGGCGAAGTCGTGGCCAGTGGTGTTCTCGTTGGGGAACGCGACGACCTTGACGCCCGCTGCCGCCGCCGCCTCGACGCCTTCGACGTTGTCCTCCACCGCGACGCAATCCTGGGCGTCCTCGTCGAGGCTGGTCAAGGCGAACGAGTAGGCGGCCTTGTCCGGCTTCGGCTGCTCCACGCTCGCCGAATTGACGATGATGTCGAAGTGGGCGCGTTCGATGGCCGGGCTCAACGCCTGGATCAACGACCCGATGTTCTGCTCGGACGTGGTCGTCACCAGGGCGACCTTGAGTCGCTGGCTCTTGGCCGACTTGATCGTGTCGACGACGCCCGGACGGGGCCGGACGTCGGCCTCGGCCAGCCGCTCCTGGAAGATGCGTGATTTCGACTGGTGCACGGCCGCGGCGTCGACGTCTTGGCCGAGTGATCGGGCGTAGTCGGCGATCCGATTCGCCCCGCCGCTGTGTTCCAGCATGGACAGATACTTGTCGCGGTCCCAGTGCCAATCGAGTCCGTGCTCAGCGAAGGCTTCGTTGAACGCCTCCCGCTGCAGTTCGGAGGTATCGGCGATGGTGCTGATCGAGCCGAAAAGAATTGCTGACATGAGATCCCTCTCACCTTCCAGATGGGTACGTCGATGAGCTGGAACATGGTTCGAACTCATTCGCAGCGAGACGCGTCTCGCGGGACAATTCGCCGGGGCTTATTGCTCCGAATCGCAAACCCGACGCCGCGGCCGCTGTCTGGACCGTCGCGATTGCTTCTGCGTTCGGGCCTTCATCAGATGCGGTCCGAGCCCGCCAGGGGGTAGCCGATCACCAATCCCCGGTGCAGCACCCGATCTCCGACCACGTTGGCGTGGTCGCCGCGGTGCATCACACAGAGGTTGTCCCACATCACCAGATCACCGGGAGACCACGCATGCCGAAAGGTGTTGTCTTCCCGCGTCGAGTGCTCGTACAGATACCGGACCAGGTTCTCTGCTTCGTCCGACGGGAGGTCGCTGATCGCCGCACACCGCTTCGGCGTCGACATGTACAAAGCCGTGCGACCGGAGACGGGGTGTTGCCGGAACACCGCGTGCTCCGCGGAGGTCTCGTCCTCGTCGGTCAGTTCGAGACCCGTGACGACGTGAGTGATGCTCTTGCCGGTCAGCCTGTCGAGGACGTCCCGCGGCAGGGTTTCGAAGGCGCGGTACTGATCGGTGAAGACCGTCTCTCCCCCACGATCGGGAATGGCGACCGCGCGCAGAGCGGTATAGGAGGGCGGATTGCGCAGGTAGCTCGAATCAGTGTGAAAGGTGCTGCGAGGCGGTGTAGCCCGGCCGACGTTGCTGATCACGTTGAGGTCTTCGAATCCGCTGACCGGAGTCTCCCCTGTGGTGAAGGTCAAGGAGCCGAATCTTCTCAGGAAGTCGACGAATTGTGCATCGTCGATGTGCTGCTCCGGCAACACCACGACGCCGTACTCGGCGAGCAGAACAGCCAACTCGGCGACCCCTTCGTCGTCGATTTCCGCCGGCGAAGAATCGCTGACTTCGACACCTTGGGGGTCCAAGACCGTATGCCTCATTTTCCACCTCTGCCTGGGATCCGCTTGGGTGTATTCACCTCGGGGCCTCAGTTCGGATGCCGGACAAGCAGGAGGGTAGGTTAGCCTACCCTTCACAGCCGTGATGTACTCCGGTCATGTCTTGGGTGCGTCTGCTGTCGGTTGGCCTCACGGGCGCCCTGGTCCTGAGCGTCCTCGGCTGCTCGGGAGCGTCTCCATCGCCCGGATCGGGGGCGGGGCCGCAGACCCCGGTCACCTCGACCGAGTCCGATCCTGGGGTCGTGATCGCTCTCGACGACTTCGCCGCGCTCAATCTGCTGTCGCTGGGCATCACACCGGACGTGTCCTACGACGCGTTCGGGTACGCGACGACAGCCGCGTTGTACGCCGAGTTCGGCGTGAAGCCCAAGCCCTACGGTGCCGCTCTTGATCTGGAGGAAATCGCCGCCGCGAAACCCGACGTCATCGTCGGCGTCTCGCTGCCCACGACGGTTCAGCAGCAGGCGGGCCTGGAACGGCTCGCCACCACCGCGATCCTGGACTACTCGGCTGACTGGCGGACCGCCCTCGACGAGACGGCGAAGGCGGTTGGGCGCGAGGAACGCGCTGAGCGGATCGAGGCGTTGATCGACGAGAACAGCGACACACTCGCGAAGGATCTCGAGACCGCCGGGGAGGCGGGGAAGCCGATCTCGGTGATCGCCGGATCCACGGACACGTTCTTCTCGCCACCGGTGGGAACGAATCTCGGCTCGCTCCTCGCTGGCGTCGGACTCGACCGCCCGGCTCCGCAGCGGGCCGAAGTATCGGCCACCGCACCGTTCGTCAACATCTCCGCTGAGAATATGACCGCCAACGACGGCTCGGCGCTCTACCTGATGAAGGGCCGGAGCTACCCGATCGACAAGATCATCACTTCACCGCTGTACCCGAAGCTCCGGGCCGTGCAGGCCAAGCGAGCGTTCGAGGTCAGCGGCGAGATGTGGTTCGGTTCCAGCCCGCTGAGCGTGTTGTGGGTGCTGGACGATCTGCGGGCCACCCTGTTGGAGGGCGGTCGGCCGAGCGCCGAGGACTCCGTCGGGGACCGGTTGCGTCAGCTGTCCGAAACGACTGGCTGACTTGGATGAGCTTCGAATCCGCCGGTAGCTTAGGTTAGCCTAAGCTTATGACGAGCGAACGACTGCGGCAGATCGAAGCGCTGAGCCCCGCTGCCCGCGCCCGAACAGTGCTGGCCGCCGGCACCTGGCTGCCTTGGTCGGCGGGGTCGGTGGGGTCGGTGGGGTCGGTGGGGTCGGTGGGGTCGGTGGGGTCGGCGGCAGACCTCCACTGCTCCGCTCCCTACTTCGAGGAGACCGGATCCCCGGTCCTCCTGGTGGAACGCGAAACCAGTGACCAGCTGCTCGACATCGGTTACGCGAGCACCAGCTCCTCCGTGCTGCCCGACCTCGGCACGTTGCGGCTCGGTGGCGAGCTCTGGCCGGTTGTCGGTGATGCCTACGGGTCCGCGCTGCGTGAGTTCCGGCTGCTGCACGCCGACTGCACCGACTGCTGCGGGGCCCGCCGTTCGCATCTCGTCGGGGTGCGGCTGGATCGGGTGGAACTGGCCCCGCCGCGGAGTGAGGATTTCGAAGCGATCGATCTCGACGCGTACGTCCTGGCCGCACCGGACCCGATCATCATGCACAGCCCCCAGGTCGGAGCTCATCTGAACCTCGACCACCACGGCGACCTGCTGATCCTCGCGGCCCGGCTGCTGGACCAGAGCGACGAGCATCTGGTGGCCGCTTCCGTGGAGTGGATCGATGCCTTCGGGGTAGATGTCACGGTGATCGACAACCAGGGCTCGCAGACGTTCCGTTTCCCCTTCCGGGTCCCGTTGTCCTCGATGGACGACCTGGGTGGCCAACTGCACCGGCTGCTGAGTCACGCCGGCACGGACCGTTGCTGAGCCCGGGAGGACGATCACGATGACAGGAACGACACCGGTGATGTACGGAACGGTCGAGGACGTCGAGCAGCTGACTCCGCACCTGGTCCGGGTGATCTTCGGCGGCGACGGCTTGGCGGGGTTCGTCCTCGAGGGGTGGACCGACAGCTACGTGAACCTGCTGTTCGTACCGCCCGGTGCTCCCTACACCGTCCCGTTCGATGCCGACGAGGCGCGGAAGCTGGACCGGGCCCGCTGGCCGATTCCGCGGCGCTACACCGTACGAAGCTGGGATCCGGATCGGCGCCGCCTCGCCGTCGACTTCGTGGTGCACGGCGAGACCGGCACCGCCGGACGGTGGGCTTGGCACGCCCATCCAGGAGACCTGCTGCAGTTCCAGGGGCCCGGCGGCGGCTATCGACCGGACCCGGACGTGGGCTGGCACCTGCTGGTGGGCGACGAGAGCGCCTTGCCGGCGATCGCCGCGTCACTGGAGCAGGTCCCGGCCCACGCGACCGCCTTGGTCGTCGGCCTGGTCGACGGCTCCGACGACGAGTTGAGCCTCGACTGCCCCGGCCCGCTCAAGATCATCTGGGTCCATCGCAACGCACTCCCAGCCGGTGACTCCGAAGCGACGGGCGCGGCCCTGGTTCAGGCGGTGGCGGGCCTGGACTTTCCCAGCGACGGCGTGCGCGGCTTCGTCCACGGGGAGGCCGTCGAGACCCGGGCGGTACGACGACATCTCCTCGGGGATCGCCGGATGCCTCGGCAGGCGCTGTCGGTCTCCCCGTACTGGCGTCGCACCTTCACCGACGAGCGCTGGCGCACCGTGAAACGCGAATGGCTGAGCGAGGTCGAGCGCGACGTCTGAAGCAGGTCTCACCCTCGGGTACCGTGAGACGTCCACGCGGTAGTTCAGGGGTGCTGCAACAACGGTGGGCGGAGCGTGACCGATGCTGCTGATGCGCGTTGCCCTGCCGAACCGACCCGGCTCGCTCGGCGCGGTGGCCACGGCCCTGGGCTCGATCGGGGCGCAGATCAATCTGGTCGAGATCGTCGAGAAGCGCCACGACGTCGAGATCGACGAGTTCATCCTCGAACTCCCGACGTCGCAGAGCGTCGGCTCCATCGTGGAGACGTGCGACGCTCTCGCCGGGGTCCAGGTCGACTGGATCCGGAACTACGCCCGGGGTGGCAACATCGAACTCGACATCCAGCTACGACAGCGGATGGCGGCGGATCCGCAACATGCGGCCGAGACCTTCGTGACCGCCGCTCCGGTGGTGTTCCGGGCGCAATGGGCCCTGTTGCTCGACGTCACCATTCCGTGCGTGAGCTTGTCCACCCCGAGCGCCCCGCGACTCGATGCGCGCTCACTGATGAGATTTCGCCCGTACGACAAGGTGCATCGGGTGGTGCTGGAGGATGGCTGGCTGCCGGGCTGGCGCATGTGCAGTGCGGTGGTCGCTCCGATCGCGACTCGGCGCGTCGTCGTGGTCGGCCGCCGCAGCGACCCGCCTTTCCTCGCGTCGGAGGTGGTGCGGCTGGAATACCTCGTCGGGTCCGTCAGTGATGCCGGCGACTTCGACCATGCTGCGCTGGTCACCGGCCGGTCCTCGGCCGCGCATCGCCACCCCCTGGCTGATCCGCTCTACCGCCGCAGCGAGCCGGAGATAACCGTCCCGGACGTTAGTGCTGTGTCGCCGCGCTAGATCGTCTCCCAGGCCAGGCAGGCCGCTCCGATGCAGCCGGCCCGGCCACCCAGGGCGGCGGGTTCGATCCGGGGGGCCCGATGGAAGGTCAGTTGATCGGCCACGGCGCGGCGCAGGGGGCTCATCAGGGTCGCGCCGGATTCGGCCAGACCGCCACCGACCAGGACCAACTCGGCTCCGCTGACGGCCACCGCGGTGACGACGCCGCGCGCCAGGGCCTCGACCGCGGCCAGCCAGATCTCGGTGGCCACGAGATCCTCGGTATCGACGAGCCCGGCCACGGCCCGGGCGTCGAGGCTCGACCCGGTGCGGGCGGCGTACGCCCGGGCGACCGCCGCAGCCGACGACATGGCTTCGAGGCACCCCCGGGCTCCGCACCCGCATACCGGGCCCTGCGGGTCGACGACCACGTGGCCCAGTTCGCCGGCCCAGCCGTCGGCGGCGAGCACGCGACCATCGACCATCATGGCACCGGCGATGCCGGTGCCGAGAGCGATCAGGAGGACGTTTCGTTCGTTCTGTGCGGCGCCGACCCGGGTCTCGGCCTGCAGGGCGGCGCGCAGGTCGTGGCCGAGCACCGTAGCCAGGCCGGTGCTGTCCTCCAACGCATCGCTGATCCGGAGGTCGCGCCAGCCGAGGTTGACCGAATACCGCGCCAGTTGGGCGACGTCATCGACGATGCCGGGGACGACCACGCCGCAGCCGACCACCTCCAGGTCCCGATCGGTCACCTGGTCGCGCAGATCGTCGATGACCCGCGCCGCCGACGGGCCGATCGACTGGGCCAGATCCTTCGGCGTCGAGACGGTGAGTGCCGCGACCGTCTCGAGGTGGGCTGTGACCAGGGCGGCCTTGATGAGCGTGCCACCGATGTCGAGCGCGGCCACCACCCGAGGGTCGTTCATGATCGTTCGCGGGCCGGAAGGATCACCGAGCGGGTCAGATGACGAGGGTGGTCCGGGTCGAGATCGGCCTCGCGGGCCTTGACGACGCAGAGGCGATGGACCCGGACCAGCTCGGCGAGCGGATCGATTCCGCGGTGTTCGAACCGGGCCCCGGTCTGCTGGATCTGTCGGACCAACCCGTCCGGCACCCTGCCGAACGACCAGACCACGCGACCCGTGGTCGCGATGCTGATGGGTCCGTGTCGGTACTCCATGGCGGGATAGGACTCGGTCCACGACTGGGCCGACTCTCGCAGCTTCAGGGCCGCCTCGTGGGCCAGCCCGATGGTCCAGCCGTGGCCAAGGAAGGTGATCTGTTCGGCGTCTGCGAGGTCGGTCACGGCCGTCGACTCGTCCTCGGCGAGCACCGCCCGCGCGTCCGCGACCGGCTCCGACATGTCCTCGCCCAATGAAGCCCTCAGCAGGGCCAGCGTGGACGTCGCGAAGCGCGTCTGCACAACCGACTGCTCGTCGACGTCGCTCAGCGTCAGCACTCGATCGGCGAGTTCGGTGACGATGGTTCCCGGTGTCGCGACGACGGCGATGGTCGGCGTGCCGAGGGCGCGAAGCCGTTCCACCACCTCGACACACTCGGTCGTCGTTCCGGACCGGCTGATGATCAGCACCTCGTCGTAGCGCCGGCCGGCGGGGAACCCGCTGGCCGCGAACGCGTCGGTCTCACCCTGCCCGGCGTCCTCGCGCAGACCCGCGTACGCCTGGGCCATGAAGAAGGAGGTTCCGCACCCCACCACGGCGACGCGTCGCCCGCGATTGGGCAGCAGATCGGCGTAGTCAGCGACCCGGCCGGCGACGCGCACCCAGTCATCGGGTTGGCCGGTCAACTCAGCTTGCAGGTGACTGTCGGCGTGGTACGGCACGCGGCCATTCTGTCGCGCGCGCCGGGGCCGCGGACGATTAGGCTGAACGGTCATGGCCGATCTGCCGCCCGCTGGTGCCGACGTACCGCCGCACCGGTACACCGCCGCCCTGGCCGAGCGCATCGAGCTGGCCTGGCAGGAACGCTGGGAGCGCGACGGCACGTTCGCGACGCCCAACCCGGTCGGCGACCTCAGCCGGGGATTCGACCGGATCGCCGACCGGCCCAAGCTGTACGTGCTCGACATGTTCCCCTACCCCAGCGGCGTGGGTCTGCACGTCGGCCACCCGCTCGGCTACATCGGCACCGACGTCTACGCCCGCTACCAGCGGATGTGCGGTCACAACGTCGTGCACACGATGGGTTACGACGCGTTCGGCCTGCCCGCGGAGCAGTACGCGGTGCAGACCGGTCAACACCCCCGCACGACCACCGAGGCCAACATCGCGACCATGCGGCGTCAGTTGCGGCGGATGGGCATGGGCTACGACATGCGCCGGTCGGTCGCCACCACGGACGAGCGCTACTACCGCTGGACCCAGTGGATCTTCCTGCAGACCTTCAACGCCTGGTACGACTCCGATGCCGACCGGGCCCGACCGATCGACGACCTGCTGGCCGAGCTCGACGCCGGCGCCCGCCAGCCGGCTGAGGGCACCAATCCGTACGATCGTCCGTGGGCCGAGCTCGCGGCGACCGAGCGTCGGACGGTGCTCGACAACCACCGGCTGGCCTACGTCCGCGAGGCGCCGGTGAACTGGTGCCCCGGTCTCGGCACCGTCCTGGCCAACGAGGAAGTCACCGCCGACGGCCGCAGCGAGCGCGGCAATTTCCCGGTGTTCAAGCGAGGTTTGAAGCAGTGGATGATGCGGATCACCGTGTATGCGGACCGGCTGATCCGCGATCTCGACCTGCTCGACTGGCCGGAGCCCATCAAGCTGCAGCAGCGCAACTGGATCGGCCGCTCCGAGGGCGCGACGGTGTCGTTCCCCACCGACGGGGGCGGCCATCAGGCCGTCGAGGTCTTCACGACCCGGCCCGACACCGTGTTCGGCGCCACGTACCTCGTGCTGGCGCCCGAGCACCCGCTGGTCGAGGAGCTGACCGCCGCATCCTGGCCGCCCGACCTGGCCGACGACCCGCGCCCGGCCTGGACCCTCGGGCTGCGGACCCCGACCGAAGCGGTCGCGGCCTACCGGCGCCGGGCCGGAGCCCGATCCGATGTCGAGCGTCAGGTCGAGGGGCGGGCCAAGACCGGCGTCTTCATCGGCTGCTACGCGACCAATCCCGCGACCGGCGACCAGATTCCCATCTTCGTCGCGGACTACGTGCTGATGGGCTACGGCACCGGGGCGATCATGGCCGTCCCCGGTCAGGACCAGCGCGACTGGGAGTTCGCCGAGGCTTTCGACCTACCGATCGTCCGCACCGTCCAGCCGCCGGCGTCATGGACCGGTCAGGCCTACGCCGGTGAGGGCCCGGCCATCAACAGCGCCACCGCCGGGGCGAACGGAGGAGAGGCTGGGGGAATCGACCTGAACGGGCTCGGGGTCGCCGAAGCCAAGCGCCGGATGATCCACTGGCTCGAGGCCACAGGGACCGGGTCCGGCACCGTAACGACTCGACTGCACGACTGGCTGTTCAGCCGGCAACGATTCTGGGGCGAGCCGTTCCCGATCGTGTACGACCTCGAGGACGGCCTGCCGCGGGCGCTGCCGGAGGCCAGCTTGCCGGTGGTCCTGCCCGACCTCGAGGACTACTCGCCCACCACCTTCGCCGACGACGACGCGACCTCGCTCCCGGTGCCGCCGCTGGCCCGGGCCACCGACTGGGTCGAGGTGACCCTCGACCTCGGCGAGGGTCGGAAGACGTACCGCCGGGAGACCAACACCATGCCGCAGTGGGCGGGCTCGTGCTGGTACGAATTGCGCTACCTCGATCCAGACAACGAGCGGGCATTCGTCGACCCCGCGATCGAGCGCTACTGGATGGGTCCGCGATTCCCGGGTGACAGCGGCGGCGTCGACCTGTACGTCGGCGGGGCCGAGCACGCCGTGCTGCACCTGCTGTACGCCCGCTTCTGGCACAAGGTCTTGTTCGACCTCGGCCACCTCTCGTCCTTCGAGCCGTACCGGCGACTGTTCAACCAGGGCATGATCCAGGCCGCGGCGTACACCGACGCGCGCGGTCGCTACGTCGACTCGGCCGCGGTGGCCGAGCGCGACGGCGGCTTCTACTACCTTGATCAACCGGTCCGGCGCGACTTCGGGAAGATGGGCAAGAGCCTGCGGAACGCGGTGACGCCGGACGACCTGTACGCACGCTTCGGGGCCGACACACTCCGGCTGTACGAGATGTTCACCGGACCGCTCGACCAGAGTCGGCCCTGGGACACCCAGGCGGTCGTCGGCGTGTTCCGTTTGCTGCAACGGATCTGGCGCAATGTGGTCGACGAGAACTCGGGCGAGATCACTGTCGGGGACGACGTCCCGGATGAGGAGACCCGGCGCGTACTGCACCGCACCATCGCCGCGGTTCGCACCGGCATGGACGAATTGCGGTTCAACACGTCCATCGCCCGGCTCACCGAGCTCAACAACCACCTGACCGGGCGATACCCGGACGGGGGCGTGCCGCGCTCCGTGGTCGAGCCGCTCGTCCTGCTGCTGGCGCCGCTCGCACCGCACATCGGCGAGGAGCTGTGGTCCCGGCTGGGGCATGGTCACTCGCTAGCCGACGAGCCGTATCCGGTGGCCGACCCGACGCTGCTGACGGACGCGGCGATCGAGATCCCGGTGCGGATCAACGGCCGGCTGCGGGCCCGGGTGCAGGTGCCGGCCGATGCCGACGCCGCAACGATCGAGGCCGTGGCCCGGGCCGACCAACGGGTGTCGGGGCTGCTCGAAGACGCCGAGGTGGGCCGGGTCATCGCGGTGCCCGGTCGGTTGATCAACTTCGTTCTGGTCTAAGTTGCCCAGAATGTACGTCATCCTCATCCCCGGCCTCTGGCTGAACGGCTCGTCCTGGGACCGAGTGGTGCCGGCCCTCGAGGCCGCCGGACATCAGACCCGAGCGCTGACCCTGCCCGGCATGGAGTCCTCGGACGCCGACCGTTCGGAGATCACGCTGCGCCACCACGTCGACGCCGTGACCGACGCGATCGACGCCTGCCCCCTCGACGCGACCCTCGTCGTGGTCGGGCATTCCCTCGGAGCGGGGATCGCCTGGGCGGCGACGGACGCACGGCCGGACCGCGCTGCGCACCTCGTCCTCGTCGGCGGGTTCCCGGCGCGATCCGGCGAGGCGCTGGCCGCCGGCTTCGCCACGGTCGGCGCGGACCTCCCGCTGCCGGATTTCGACACCTTCGACGAGGCCGACCTGCGCGAGTTGGACGACGCCGCCCGGCAGGAATTCCGCCGCCAGGCCGTTCCTTCACCGGCCCGGCTGACCACGGACGTGGCGCAGTTGACCGACGAGCGACGGTACGCAGTGCCGGTCACCGTCGTCTGTCCCGAGTTCACCGCCCAGGATCTGCGTGACTGGATCGAGGAGGGCGAGGTCGCGGTCAGCGAACTCTCCCGGATCCGGCAACTGTCGCTGGTGGACCTGCCGACCGGTCACTGGCCGCAGTTCACCCGGCCCGATGAACTGGCCCGCATCATCCTCGAGGTCGGTCCAACCGGCTGACGGGGCTGGACGATGCGCTCCGCCAAGTTCCGAGCACGGAACCGATCAGGACCAGAGGGAACCCGACGGCCAATCCGACGGTGAGCGGCTCGGCCAGCACGATCGCGCCGAGCAGGACGGCCACGGCCGGATTCACGTACGTGATCAAGGTCATCCGGGCCGGGCCAGCTTCTGCGATCAACGCGAACATGAGCAGGAACGCGACCGCCGTACAGACGACGGCCAGCACGACGATCGAGCCGACGGCCGGGACGGTCCAGCGTTCCGGCCAGACGAACGGGGTGAACGGGGCGTAGACGCCCGCGGAGATGAGCAGCGACGCGGCGACCACCCCGATCGAGGGCAGCTGGGCCAAGCGACGACTGATGATGATCGGACCGACCGCATAACCCACCACCACCAGACCCAACTGCAGGATCGAGACCAGGTCGTCGGCGCGGACGTCGAGACCGACCAGCAGCGCGACGCCGATCAGACCGAGCACCAGCCCACAGATCCGCCGCGCGTCGAGCCGGTCCTGCCCCATGATGGTCAAGATCACGGCCGCGACGATGGGTACCACCGCGATGATCAATCCCGTGGTCGAGCTGTTGAGGCGTGTCTCGGCGTGTCCGAGCAGCAGCCACGGTCCGACGATCTCCACCCCCGTGTAGAGCAGCAGGATCCTCCAGTGCGGCAGCAACGGGGCCAGCGCCTTGGCCCGCAGCGCCAGCGGGAGCAGCAGCAGGGCGCCAAGCAGGGTGCGTCCGAACGCGACTATCAGCGGATCCAGGTCCGTCACCGCGATCCGGATGAACAGGTACGGGATGCCCCAGCACACGCCGAGGGCGGCGAAGAGCAGCCAACCGCGACGCGTCACAGCCGCCCAGCCTAAGCCTCGGGGGTGGTCCAGACCCCGACGTCTCCTGCGTCAGAGCAGCCAGTCGACCTTCAGCGGCGAACGGGTCAGCCTCAAGTTGCCCACCCCGGTGCCGGTCACCCTCCCGCTGCAGGTGCCCCGCTGGCCGTCGAATCGACAGTCACCCGAGATCCTGACTTTGAAGCTGATCGACACGACGGCCCCGCCGACGTCGCTGTAGGAGATCCGGGCCTTGCGGAACGGGTCTCCCCCCACCCGTCGCCAATTCAACGAACCGTTGATGTAGCGGTAGGTGGAGTTGTCCCAGCGGAACGGGCAGTTCTTGGGTTTGGCGACCTCCGACCGCAGACAGGCGTTGAAACTGTTCCTTGCCACGGCCTTCACCTTCTGCCGTCCGCTGGAGGTGAGTCCGCCACGCAGCCCGTACACGTTGACCAAGTCGTCCGGTGAGCGGACGAGCAGGACGTTCCGGCCGCCGTAGCTCAGGTAGCGGGTGCCGGTGCTGAAGGCGTACGAGCCGGGCAGCACCTGGACCCGATCGTTGGTGACGGTCGCGCCGTTGATCTTCATCGGGATCGTCTGCTGCCGAACCAGCCCCAGATTGAATTCGTTGACGACATTCCGGAGCCTCCAGCCGCCATTGACCTTGACCACCTCGAAGACCCCATTGACCGGCGTCGAGCCGAGTCGATAGCTGGCCTGCACCTGGGTGGCGCCGGGGTCGGCGACCGCAGCCACCTGGATTCCGGTGACCGGCGCTCGTCTCCTCGATTCGGCCAGCACGGCGTTGGACAGCGTCGCCTCGCGGTTCACGGGGCGGGCCGCGTAACGCAAGGCGGCGTCGGCGTTCCCGCGGCCAGCGCCCGCAGGTACCCGAGCACCGCATCGGAGGCCAGGGCTCCGGCGGGTGGCGGCGCGGTGGACGGCGCCATGGTGGACGGGGGCGGGGCGGGGACGGCGGTGCCCGACGGTGGCGGTGGGATCTACGGTCGGCTCGACTGATAGTGAACGCGACGGCGCCGAGCTGGCCGAGCTCGTCGGCGGTGCGCTCGGAGACGCGACGACCGGCGGAGGCCCGGTGACCTCGGCGACCCGCCGGACCGCGAGCACCACCGCCGCGATGATCACCACCAGCACCAGTCCCAGCACGCCGAGGATGATCGGCAGGCGTCGCCGCCGGCGGCGGCGGTGGCGGCGGTTGTTGCGGCGGTTGCTGCGGTGGCGGCGGTTGGTAGGGACCACCCGGTCCCGGCGGCCCGGGCGGCGGGCCACCCGGAGGCTGACCGGGCGCGAAAGGACCGAAAGAGTACCCCGACGAGCCTGGCGGTGGTCCAGCGGGAAAGTCAGATGACATGTCGGTTGCTCCGGCGAGGTTCGGCCATCGTGCTGCGTACTCTAGCCAGCCGGCCGCCGTCGCGCGGGTCGACCGAGAATCTGCCGCTCACGGGACCAGGACGGCGGTTAAAAACGGAGCAGCTCCCGGGGTGCTGTACCGGCATCGTAAATTTTTTTGAAAAAAACGATGAAGCTGCGCCGCTCCGGGGCCGCCGCTCGCGTTCAGCGACCCCGCTGCCGCGGACCCGTCTGAACTGCTCCCAGAAATCGGAGAAGAAGTCACGGCGGCCGTAGACCAGCTCGGCCAGCGGAGACCGGAACGACTCCGGCGGGGTGCCGTCGAGGTACGCCTCCATGGCCGGCTTCCAGATCTCCTGACCGGCGTCGCCGCTGCCCGAGCCCTCAAGTGCCCCGGTCGAGGGCACCCGGTAGCCCTTCGAGGTTCGGGCCCGGTAGCCCGTCGGCCGACTTCAAAACGGCCGGCGCTGGTTGTCGATGCTGATCATGGCGGCGCCGGCGACCTGCGGGGTGTAGCCGACGAACCAAACGGCGGCGTTGCTGTCGATGGTGCCGGTCTTGCCCGCCTGCGGGCGGCGGTCCGCGGTGGCCACCCGGCTGCCCGTGCCCTTGGTCATCACGCTCGATAGCAGGGAGTTCACGGCGGCCGCGACATCGGCCGAGATCACCCGGTTGCAGTTCGCGCTGGGCGCCGCAGCGCCTCGCACCGCTGCCGTCGGTGATGGTCTTGAGGATGATCGGGTCGCAGTGGATGCCCCCGGAGGCGAACGTGGCGTAGGCCTCCGCCACGGAGAGCGGACTGACCTCGACCGTGCCGAGCGTGAAAGACGGCTTGTCGTCGTAGGAGGTGACGGGCGCGCCTCTCGGTGCTGGACTCCACGCCGAGCTTCTCCGCCATCTTTACGACGTCGCACATGCCGACCTCCAGGGCCAGCTGCACGAAGTACGTGTTCACCGACCGCTCGGCGGCCAGGTACATGTCCATCACGCCGTTGGTGCCCGTCGAGTTGCTGTACCCGCCAGTTCCCGCCGACCTCTTGCGGCCCTCACAGCTGTCGAAGGTCGCGCCCGAGAAGTCCATGCACGGGCCGGGCGTCGTAGCGCTTCGACAGGGGAATCCCCTGCTCCAGCGCCGCCGCCGCGGTGAAGGCCTTGAAGGTAGAGCCGGCCTGGAAGCCCTGCGCCCCACCCATCTCCGGCGGCACCGAATAGTTCCAGTAGGTCTGGCCGCGCTTGGCGTTGGAGCCCATCACCGGGCGGCTCTGAGCCATGGCGACGATCAGTCCCGTACCCGGCTGGATCATGTCCATGGCGCCGATCACCGGATCGGTCGCACCGACCACATCGCTCACCGACTGCTGGATGGTGTCCTGGGTGTCCGGGTCGACGGCGGTGGTGACCGTCAACCCGCCGCGCTTGATGGTGTCCACGCGTTCCTCCCCGTGGCGCCCAGGCTCGGCGTCTGGGCCAGCGAGCGGTAGACGTAGTCGCAGAGGAAGGGATAGTCGGTGACCTGGCAGCCGTTCGGGGTCGACACAGCGTCGGGGTCGAAGTGCTTGCGCTTGCCTTCGCGGCCTGGGCGCTGGAGATGTCCAGCTCGACCATCCGGTTGAGCACGACATCGCGCCGCTCGAGGGCGGCCGTGGGGTTCGTGACCGGGTTGAAGGCGCTCGGGTTCTGCACCAGCCCCGCCAGCAGTCGCGGCCTGGGACAGGGTGAGTTGGCGGCCGTCGTGCCGAAGTAGTGCTGGGCCGCGACCTGGATGCCGTACGCGCCGTCGCCGAAGTAGGCGATGTTCAGATAGCGCTCGAGGATCTCGTCCTTGGTCAGCGCCTTCTCGACCGAGATGGCGTAGCGGAGCTCACGGATCTTCCGGCCGTAGGTGCCGTCCTGGGCGGCGTTGATCGCCGCTTCGTCGCCCCTCTTCTTGGCCTCCTCGATCGGGACCATCTTCACGTACTGCTGGGTGATGGTGGACCCGCCCTGGGCGACACCGCCGGAGGCGAGGTTGGTGAGGAAGGCACGCAGGGTGCCCTGCAATCCAGCGGCCCGTGCTCGTAGAAGCGATGGTCCTCGATCGCGATGATCGCCTGCTGCATGATCGGCGCGACCTGGTCCAGTTCGACGTAGACCCGGTTCTCCTCGTAGAAGTGGGCCAGCACGTCGCCATTCGCGTCCAAGACGGTGGAACGCTGGGACTGGGCGGGCATGTCGAACGCCACCGGCAGCTCGCTGAGGCTGTCCTCGGTCGCCTTGCGAGGTGAACCAGGCCGCACCCACGGCCGGCATCGCCAGCGCCGCGACAGCAGACCGCACAGCGTGCTGACGAGCACGAACATCGCGCCGGCACGAATACGTGGGGATGGAGATCCGGCGGCGGGCGTGTTGCGGGACGGTGTCGGGGCCGAGGCGCCCGAGCGTCGTCGTAGAAGAGGCATCATCTGAGCAACTCCCGTACCCGGCACGGCGTTCCCCACCATAGCGTGGTCCTACTCACAGCGGATCCACATTTTCGCCGACAGCGGTTCCGGCGAGCCCTCCCCCGATGCCATTGTGGTCGTCGTCGCGCCGATCGGGTGCGTCGACACCCGGAGGCCGTGTGACGACGACAGAAAAGCAGAGCCCAGCGAAAGCTCGGCCCCTGCAAGCCACCGCCAGCCTCGGCGCTCTCGGCGTGGTCTTCGGCGACATCGGCACCAGCCCCATCTACACCATCCAAACGATCTTCGATCCCGAGGATCCGCACCCGGTGCCGCTGACCGCCGACAACCTGTACGGCTTGCTGTCACTGATCTTCTGGTCGGTGACGATCATCGTCACCGTCCTCTACGTCGGCCTCGTCCTCCGGGCCGACAATCACGGCGAAGGCGGCATCCTCTCGCTGATCACCCTGGTCGCCCGGCCGGCTCGTCGAGGCGCCCGGCCGTCCAAAGCGCGGACGGTGGCGCTGTTGACCGCACTGGGGATCCTGGGCGCATCGCTGTTCCTCGCCGACAGCATGATCACCCCGGCGATCTCGGTGCTGTCCGCCGTCGAGGGTCTCGAGGTGGTCGAGCCCGGGCTGGCCGAATTCGTCATTCCGATCACGGTCGTGATCATTCTGGCTCTCTTCGCTGCCCAACGGGTCGGCACCGCAAGCGTCGGCAGGCTCTTCGGGCCGGTGATGGCGCTGTGGTTCGTCACCATCGGCGCCGGCGGGGTTGTCGGGCATCGCGGCCGAACCGGGCGTCCTGCGGGCACTCTCCCCCACCTACGAATCGGGTTCCGTCCGGTCGGTTCGAGATCGCCTTCTTCGCCCTGGCCGCGGTCGTGCTGGCGATCACCGGTGCGGAGGCTCTGTACGCCGACCTCGGCCACTTCGGCCGGGCCCCGATCAGCCGGGCGTGGCTGTTCATCGTGTTCCCGGCCTGCACCCTGTCCTACTTCGGCCAGGGTGCCCTGCTGCTCGGCGACCTGTCCCCGAGTGGGCCGGTTCGGGCCCCGTTCTTCCTCTTGGTTCCGTCCTGGGCCTTGATCCCGCTGGTACTGCTGGCGACCGCGGCCACGGTGATCGCCTCGCAAGCGGTGATCACCGGAGCCTTCTCGGTGGCACGGCAGGCGATTCAACTCGGCTACCTGCCCCGGCTGCGGGTCGTGCACACTTCGGCGCAGACCCTCGGCCAGATCTACGTGCCGTGGGTCAACTGGGCGCTCATGGTCATGGTGATCGTGCTGGTTCTGGCCTTCCAGAGCTCAACCGCGCTGGCCTTCGCGTTCGGGATGGCGGTGACCGGGACCATCATCGTGACCACGCTGCTGCTGTTCTACGTCGCTCGGCAACAGTGGGACTGGCCGTTGTGGCGCGTCCTGCTCTGCGCCGTGCCGGCCCTCGCCTTCGAAGCGCTCTTCCTGGGCGCGAACCTCACCAAGATCGTCAGCGGTGCGTGGCTCCCGCTGCTGATCGGCTTGACGATCTTCACCGTCATGAGCACCTGGCAGCACGGACGCCGAGTGGTGACCGAGCGCCGAGAGGAACGGGAGGGTTCACTGCGTCAGTTCGTCGGAGACCTGTACGAGCAGCGTCCCCCGATCATGCGCGTCCCGGGTACGGCGATCTTTCTCAACCGCAGCCGCGAGACCGCTCCGCTGGCCATGCGAGCGAACGTCGAGCACAACGGTGTCCTGCACGAGCGTGTCTTGATCGTGGCGGTGGAGACGGCTCCCGTGCCCTACGTCGCCCCGCCGAACATCGCCTCGATCGACGATCTCGGCCACCGGGATGACGGCATCACCTTGGTGACGGCGCGGTTCGGCTACATGCAACGAACCCATGTTCCCGACGTCCTCGCGGCTCTCCCGCAGGATCAATTCGAGTCTGCTATCGATCTCGCGCGCGCCTCGTACTTCCTCTCCACGATCGAGCTCGAAGTCGGCCAGCGCACGAGCATGAGTCGGTGGCGCACGTTGTTGTTCGTCGCCACCTCGTCGTTGACCGCCGACGCCGCCCAGGCCTTCGAGCTGCCCGGGGATCGGACCGTCATCGTCGGCTCCCGCATCCAGGTCTAGAGCGACGTCGCGGTCCTCGAGCAGTAGGTTTCACCCCTTCGGAACCGGTTGCGAAGGGTCCGAACCTACTTCTCGGTCGTGACCCGGCAGGCCCGAACACCCCGTACCCATCCCTGGTTCGCCCCTGAGGGGCCAAGGTTCGCGGGGCGCGAGCGTTACCGTGGAAGGCTCTGTAGTCATCGACCAAGGAGCACGTTGTGAGTTTGATCAAAGGTCTCGTCAAGGGTGCCGTCGTCGCCAAGGTCATCCAGGTCGCGCAGCACGAGCTCTCCAAGCCGGAGAACCAGCGCAAGATCAGAGAAGGCCTCGGCAAGATCCAGTCGGCGGCGACCCGTCGCCGCTGAGGAGTCGTCCTGATAGTGCCGGGGACCGCGAGCGCCGCGCGGTCCCCGGCCCGGTTACGCGTACGGTGCCGCCCATGGAGAGACGCGAGGCCAAGCTCCTGGAGGCGTTCGTCCGCGCTCGCACCGCCGAGCTGACCGATGAGTCGCTACGAGCTGCCCACGCGGATTGCTCGGTCCCGACTACGTCCCGACCTGGCGGCCCGAACGGGGCGCCTGATCCGCCCGTCCGAACCCGTCCAGCCCCGACTCCGCTCAGTCCGACTCCGGTCGCGTGACGATCATGGTGCCGACCAACTCCTCGTCGGCCAGCAGCCGCCCGATCTGAGCGGACTGTTCCTCTGCCGTACGCCAAGCCGGATCGGAGCCGTGCCGGCGCCCGAGCTCAGCTTCGACGGCATCGACGCGTTCCTGCCACAGGTTGGACGTCTCCGCGAACTCGGCCAGGGTGGCGCTGGCCTCGACCCGAAACCCGGCATCGTCGAGCAGCTGGCGCAACCCGTCGGCGGTAGGGAACTGATTGCCGGCCGGCTGGTCGGACAACTGGTCGCGCGTCGCCACGAAAACGAGCAGACCGAGCCGACCCTGGGCGGTCAGTACCCGGCGGAGCTCGCGCAGGAATGCTGCCTGGTCGTCGACGGTGCACAGCACCCCCAGACTCCAGATCGCCTCGAAGGAGCCGGATGCGAACGGCAGCGGGAACCGGGCCTGCACGACCGGGAAGTCGAAGAGTCGACGGGAGGCCAGACAAGCTTCGAACTCGGGTTCGGTCAACACCGGCCGGGCCTGCACCTCGTCGGCGGCGAAGGCGGCCGGGCCGCCGACCCCGGCGCCGCAGTCCAACATCGTCGTCTCGGGCAGGAGTCCGAGCCGGTCGATGAACCAGCGCAACACGCCAGGGCTGCCACTCCCCCGGCATGCCGCCGGTAGCCGATATTGCGGCCCGAGACTCAACGCGACGTCGGCCGTCCAGGTCGCCACCGTTCCGAACTCAGCGCTCATCTCGGCCGTCATCGATGCTCCATTCCGATTCGCCTGATGCGATTGCCTACCTCTGCTTGGATCTCGGCGGCGAAACCCGTGCCTCGCGACGAGGCGAGGCCGGACACGTTCACCCCGGCCACACCGTCGACGGCCAGCAGAGCGCGGGCCTCGGCAACCGCCGCGTCGATTCCGGCCGCCACCGGATCCGTGGCGGCCAACACGGAGTGGACCGTCACCGGCTCGATCTCCAGTCCGGGAAGGGCGGTCAGTACGGCTGCCGATCGCTCGTCGGTGAAGACCGCGACCGAGGCGATGACCGGAATCCTCAGCCCGTGGCGGCGAGCCGCCGACACGAACGTCGCGACCGACGCGGGCTCCCGTACGTGGTTCAAGACCACCGCCCCCGCCCCGGCCTGCTGCTTGGTGACCAACCGACGGGGACGCAACGCGACGGGTGGAGCGGTCGGGGTCTCGACGACCGCCACCGGGAGTCCGATCGCCGCCGCCAGCGCGGCCAGCCGGGTGCCGTCGAGATCGAACACCTGAGTGATGTCCGGGCGGACGTCGAAGGCACGGCCGTCGCCGGTGACACAGAGGACCGTCGCCAGCCCGTCGTGTCTGAGCCCGTGCAACTCCTGCTCGAGGACGGCCCGATTCCGGTCCCGGCACGCCAGCGTCACCCACGGGGCGGCGTCAGCATCCGCGATCATCCGGGCCAGCATGGTCGGCGGGAAATCCGGCCGATCCTGGTGATCGCCGACGAGCAGGGCGTCGCAACTCGAGGCGAGGATGCGCGCGGTCGACCGCATCGCCGCCGCGTCCGCCGGCGGGACACTGAGATCGGTCAGGACCAGGGGCGGAGTGACCGGGTACGGCCGCACGATCGGCCCGGACCAGACCGGGACCTCCAGGTCCGGGGCCGCGAACGGGCATGGATCCCGCACCATCTCGCAGCCGCCGTCGTTCCGCACTCCGCCACAGGGGCCGAAGATCATCTTCTTCGGACAGTCCAGGCCAGGGGGCTCGGCGACGACTGGCACGCCCCCAGCGTGGCACGCGGCGTCGCGCGCCACGCTCTCGGACTCCGCACGATTCAAGCGTCGGGCGCCAGCGACACCTCGGCCAGACCACCGCCGCGGTCGATCAGCAGTCGACCACCGGGGGCGAGCGCCTGACCGATGCTTCTCCGCGCTCGCCGCCCGGCCGCCGGGTGTCTGCCGTCGAGCGCTCCCACCCGCACGGCGAACGCGAGGTCGAACGGACGGGCACCGGGCGGCAGCTCGAAGTCTTCGGCGGCGACCTGCTCAAAGCTCAACCGGCCGGAAGCGATCTCGGCGCCGGAGCCCGCCACAGCCTGGGCGATCGCTCGGGCCGACCGATCGATCGCATGGACGTGGCCGTCGCCGATCCGGCGCGAGATCTCCCGGGCCGCGGATCCCGGGCCGCAGCCGATCTCCAGGACGCGCAGGCCGTCACGCAGGGGTAAGGCGTCGACCAGGACGCGCAGCCGCTCCGACAACTGCGGTGTCACCCCTGAGGTTCTACCCGGACTCCGGCCGCGACGCCAGCTGGCACCAGCACTGTCCCCACCGGCCACTAGCGTGCTCGGGGTGGAAACGCTGGACCGCCGGATCCTTACTCTGGCGGCTGCGGAGCGGCAGTGGCTGGCCCATCGCCGCGGACGGTCGGCCCTGGACGCCATCGGGCACCTGGTGGGGATGCAGGCGCAGGAGCCCCTGGAGCCCTATGTCGGCCTGTGGTCGCGACTCCGGGACTTCCGGCCGGATGAACTGGTCGAACTCCTGGAGGATCGCACGGTCGTCCGCACTCTGCTGATGCGGCGCACTCTGCACCTGGTGACCCGGGACGACTGCCTGGAGTTGCGACCGGTTCACGACGCCATGCTGGTCGCGCGGATGCGGGGCACGCTCGGTCGTTCGCTGCCCGGGGTGGACTTCGCCGAGCTGGCCGAGGCCGGTGAACCACTGTTCGCCGAAACCCCGCAAACCTTGACCGAGGTGGCCCGAGCCGTGGGTGGTGCCTGGCCGGAAGCGAGTACCCGCAACCTCGGCGACGCGCTCAGCACCCTGCTCCGGCTGGTCCAAGTCCCGCCCCGGGGAGTCTGGGGACAACAGGCGCCGGCCCGCAATACGACCATCCGGGCCTGGCTCGGAGTCGAGCCGGCCGCTCGTCCTGGCACCCTCGACGAGTTGGTGCTGCGCTACTTGCGGGCGTACGGGCCGGCCACCAGTTCCGACCTCCGAGCCTGGTCGGGACTCTCCGGCCTGCCTTCGGTCATCAAGCGGCTCCGGCCCGACCTGGCGGAGTTTCGGGACGAGCGAGGTCGAGTGCTCCTCGACGTGCCCGAGGGTCTCCTCCCCCACCGCGAGACGACGCTGTCCCCGCGGTTCCTGCCGGCGTTCGACAACGCGGTGCTGGGGTACGACGACCGCAGCCGGATCATCGACGACGAGCACCGTGGCCTCAGCGTCGCGGGCGCTAGATTCCTGCTGGTGGACGGCCGGGTCGCCGGCGTCTGGGCGTCCGCGGGGTCGGCCGAGGGCTGGATCGAGATCACCATCCGGCGGCTGCGCAAACTGGCCGGCGAAGAAGAGGACGCCGTGGAGGTCGAAGCGGCCCGATTGGCGGGCTTCCTCGGCAACGGCGCCGCCGGTCGGGTGCGCATCGAGTGAGGTCAGTCGGCGGCGAGCCGGTCCAGGGCCTCGGTCTCCAGCTCGACCCAGCGCTGCACGCGTTTGCGGACTTGCTCGATGCTCTTCTCGGACAGGGCGTCGGCTCCCTCCGGAGTGAGCCGGTAGACGTCGACCGGTCCGCCGATGCTCGGCGAGGTGACCCGCAGCGCGTCCAGGACCCGGACGGCAGCCATCACCCCGTGATCCACATCGCGCTCGGTCATCTGGAAGTGGGCCAGCAGGGCGCCGGCCTGCTGGGCCATGGCGGCACCGCTGCCGATGGCATGGAAGCCGACCTCCTCATACCGTCCGATCAGCCCGTGCGGATCGATGTCGACGATGAACGGCGTGCCGTCGGCATAGCCGGCCGTCAACACGTACGTCGCCGGGGTGGCGCCGGTCTGCTTCTCGGCCGGCACCTCCTCGATGAAGTTGTCGTAGTGGTAGCGCAACACCGGAATAACTCGCTCCTGAACCGCCCGACCGACGTTCTCCGACCCGAGCACCGCCGCTGCGCTGCCGTCGAACAACTCCTCCAGCTCCATCAGCACCGCCCGGGCGCCGCTGCCGCCCCAGGCCGCCGTCTCTCCGAACGGGTGCAGCTTCTGGGACGGATAGCTGAGACCCCGTGCGCTGTCGGTGATCTGGGAGTCGGCGGCGAGCACGACCCCGTCGGCGCACCTGAGCGCGAGTACGACCGTCACGAGTCACTCCTTCGTCCATAGTTCGCCGTAAGCCGAGCCGCGGGACCGGCCGGCATCAGTGCCGGGCCTCCAGACCAACCGCGTCGCGCAACCGCTGAACGGCGTCGTCCAGACCAGGATCGTCCCGGGCCCGCGACGCCATCAGATCAGACAGCGCCTCCGCCAGCACGTTGAGCTTCTCCTGGGCGGCCTCCTCGGCCCGACGGCCGGCGTTCTCCAGCAGGACCAGCAGCAAAAGCGACAACACGCTCGAGACGGTGTGAATGACGGCCATCCACGTCTTCAGGTCGCCGAACAGCGGCAGGCTCAGGCCCCAGAGCGCGATGATGGCGACGCAGATGAAGAAGAACGGCGCCCGGCTGACCAGTTGCTGGGTCTGTTCGACGAACCGCTCGAAGAGATTCCGTCCGTCGTCACGCTTGCGGTCCTGAGCCGCGTCGCTGCGCTCCATTCCCTGACCGTAGCCAAGTTTCGGCACCCGCGCCGACGCCTACGAGCGATCGTCGAGTGCGGTGAGCTTCTCCGGGTTGGCGATCAGATACAGGCTCTGCACCGTTCCGTCGCTGACACTGACCGCCAAGACGCCGGTCGCGCGGCCGTCGAGCCGAGCCACGATGCCGAGCTGCCCGTTGAAGACCTCGTAGTCGATCGTGGTCCCCGGCAGCGCCCTCGGGAGGATGCCCAGCATCAGCCGGGCGACCTTGTCGCGGCCGTGCACCGGCCGCTTCGGGGCCCGGGCCATCCCGCCGCCGTCGCTGATGATGACCACGTCGGGAGCCAGCACTGCCAACAGACCGTCCAGATCGGCGGACTGGCACGCGGACATGAAGCGCCGCACGACCGCGGCGTGGGTCGCCCGATCGGCGCGATACCGGGCACTGCCCGCCTCGACCCGTTGCCGCGCCCGATGAACCAGTTGGCGCACCGCCGGCTCCTCGCGATCGAGCATCGCCGCCACGGCGGGATAGGACTCGCCGAACACCTCCCGCAAGACGAACGCGGCTCGTTCCAGCGGGGACAGCGTCTCCAGCACGACCAGCAACGCCAGGGACAACGAGTCGGCGAGCTCGATGGCCGCCTGCGGGTCACCGCTGCGCGGGTCCAGATCGGCGCTGACGGGCTCCGGCAGCCAGGATCCCGCGTACACCTCGCGACGGGCCTTCACCCGACGCAGCCGGTCCAGCGAGAGCCGGGTGACCACGGTGGTGAGGAACGCCTCGGCATTCTCGATCGCGGCCGGGTCGGAGCCCGCCCACCGGAACCACGCTTCCTGCAGAACGTCCTCGGCGTCGACGACCGACCCGAGGATCCGATAGGCCACCCCGAGCAGACGTCGTCGATGCGTCTCGAACACCGCCTGATGGGTATCCGAACCGGCCGTGCCGCTCGACCTCTCGAGGGTCTCTTCGCTGTCTTCCGACTCGTTCATCTCCGCCATGTCCCTTCCGACCGTAGCGACCTGCCCCTGGATCGACGCTCCCGAGCGTTGTTCTGTGACGTGTCACGATCGGCGCCGCTATCGTTTCGCCAGATGCCACGGGCCAGGATCGGAACCGCCAGGATGGGAACCGCCATGACGACACCTCAGGAGATCGCCGAGGCGTTCTCCGGCCACCGTTTCTCCGAGGCCTACGAGCACCTCGCTCCCGACGTCCGCTGGACCCTCGTCGGCGCCGGCCTACTCGAAGGGCGTCAGCAGGTGGTCGATGCCTGCGAACAGACCCTGGCCGGTCTCGAGTCGACCACTAACGAGTTCACTCGATTCCTCACGATCGCCCACGATCAGGCCGTGGCGGTCGACAGCATCGGCCGCTACGTCGCCGCCGACGGCACCACGTCGGTCGTGTCCTCCTGCGATGTGTACGAGTTCGACGCAGGACGGGTGGTCGCGATCACCTCGTACACGGTTGAGATCGACGCCTAGCGGACACTATCCGCAATCAGTCGACCCGACGACACCGCACGCGTGGGTCGACCGCGTGGCTGCCTGGCTGGGCCGGCGCGTGTCATGGTGGCTGGCCCTGTCCGGCCTGATCCTGTTCATCGCCTTCACGGCCACCGTGCTGCCGTGGCAGGCCGACATCAGCGCATCGTATTCGCACGGAGTGCGAGCGCCGGACACCTCGTTCTGGTACACCGCGGCCGACCTGTACGCCGCCGCGGAGGCCTGGGGCCCGGACGGCCGAGCGGCGTACGTCCTGGCCCGGATCACCTTCGACGTTTTGTGGCCGCTGGTCTACGGGTTCTTCCTGGTCACCGCGTTGGCCTGGCTCTGGGCCCGCGTTGTCTGGCCGGGACGTCGATGGCGGCGCGTCGCCTTGTTGCCGATCCTCGTGGTGCTGTGCGACTACGCCGAGAACGCCTGCACCGCCGCCGTGATCGCGCGGTACCCCGAGCGCACCCCCCTCGTGGCCGACCTGGCCGCGCTCTTCACGGTCGCGAAGTGGATTCTGCTCGGAACTTGCTTCGCTCTGTTGGCCGTTGGAGTCGTCGGCGCCGTGCTGCGCTGGAGGCGAACGCGATATCGGACCTGAGCCCCTTATGTATGAACCTGTGCGGTTTACATTGTAAGTCTGCGGGGTATGCGTCCTGGAGTTGCGATCGGCGGAAGGTCTGCTGAGCAGCAGAAGGAGAAATCTCATGGCATTGATGACAGATGAGCTTGCTCGCGTCACCAGCGGCAATGTGGTGAACGGCCAAGGTGAGAAGATCGGCGGCGTCGGTGACATCTACCTCGACGACGCGACCGGCGAGCCGAACTGGGTGACGGCGAAGACCGGCCTGTTCGGGACGTCGGAATCGTTCATTCCCCTGACCGGCGCCTCGGTGTCCGGCTCGGACCTGATGGTTGATTACGACAAGGAGACCATCAAGAACGCTCCGCGCGTCGATCCGGATGGTCACCTGACGCCGGACGAGGAAGAGGCCCTCTACTCCTACTACGGTCTCGGCGGGACGAGCAACGGCCATGACCGCGATGCCGATCATGTGGCGACCGACTCGACCACGGATACGACCGACGAGACCGGCACGGTCGGCCACGACACCTCGGGTCCCACGACGGACGACGCCATGACCCTCTCGGAAGAGCAGGTACGCGTCGGCACGCGGACCCAGGAATCCGGCCGGGTGCGGTTGCGGAAGTACGTGGTGACCGAGAACGTCACCCAGACCGTTCCGGTCAGCCGCGAAGAAGTCCGCATCGAGCGGGAGCCCATCACTGACGCCAACCGCGGCGACGCCACGTCCGGCCCGGCGATCAGTGAAGAGGAGCACGAGGTCGTCCTGCACGAGGAGAGCCCCGTGGTCGAGAAGGAGGCAGTGCCGGTCGAGCGGGTTCGGCTCGACACCGAGACGGTGACCGACCAGGTGACGGTGAACGAAGAGGTTCGCAAGGAACAACTGGACACGGACATCGACGAGACTCCGGGAGCTCCCAGCTCTCGTTCGTGACCTGGATCCTGGTGCCGGTCCACGGCACTGGTTGTTGATATCCCGAGGGCGGCGCCGGATCACGGCGCCGCCCTCGGCGTCAGCGGTGGTAGAACAACCATGACGCAGGAACGGGAGGCAGAGGCGATGGCAGCGATATCCGACGCGGCGACCGACAGAAGTCCTGTCAACAAGGGTCTGGATCGGGCGGTGATCGTCGCGGCGGCGCTGCGCTCGATCGACGAGCACGGGTCGCAGGGTCTGACCATGCGTGGGCTCGGTCAGGACCTGGGCGTGGAGGCCATGTCGCTCTACCGATACGTCTCCGGCCGGGAGGACCTGCTGGAGGCGGTGGTCGCCTCCTTGCTCGAGGGAGTTCACCCGGATCTCGACGAGCAGATCACCGGTACCTGGCAGGGCTATCTTCAGGCCTTCGCTCACGCCGTGCGTCGCATCGCCGTCGATCACCCCGCTGCGTTTCCGCTGGTCGCGACCCGACACCCGGCGGCGCCGTGGTTGAGGCCGCCACTGCGGAGCTTGGAACTTGTCGAGGACTTCCTGTCGACCCTGAGCAATTTCGGCTTCACCGACGTGCAGACGGTCGACACCTACCGGGCGTTCAGCGGCTTCCTGCTCGGACATCTGCTGCTCGAGGCCGCGATGCGGGGGGCCGACACCTCTCCGGTCGAAGAACCACTCGACGAGGGCGATGCGTCGATCCCGAATGCCGACGGCCAGGTCGACCTGAGCGGCAGTCCCACCGTGGCCCGGTTCCGCGCGCTGCTGAGCGAGGACAAGAGCGCCGACGAGTTCGAGATCTCGCTGGAGACCCTGCTGGACCGGTTGGAGATGGCCTTCTCGCAGTGAGCCCCGTGGTGATCTTGGTTCCCGGTCCGAACTTCCGGGTACCCGGATGTCCATGTACATGTATACGGAAAAACTGATCAACGAGATCGCTGTCGACGAACCGGATCCGGCCGCGGCCAACGCCCTCCAAGAAGGTTTGGGCGGGCAGTTCGGCGAGATGCGCACCATGATGCAATACCTGTTCCAGAGCATCAACTTCCGTGGCGAGCCCGCCTCCAAGCCATACAAGGACCTGCTCCAGGGAGTCGGCACCGAGGAGATCAGCCACGTCGAGCTGATCGGCACCACGATCGCCCGGCTCCTCGACGGATCTCCGGAATATCAGGGCAAGAAGAGCGACCCGGTCGACCAGCCCGGCGCGAAGGGTGCGACACCCCTCAAGATCGCCCTCGACACCTCCAACATCCACCACTATCTCGTCGGAGCCCAGGGTGCCCTGCCGGTCGACGCGGTCGGCAACCCGTGGAGCGGCTCGTACGTGTACAACAGCGGCAACCTGGTCTTGGACCTGCTCTACAACCTGATGCTGGAGTCGACCGGCCGGCTGCAGAAGTGCCGGATCTACGAGATGACGAGCAACAAGGCGGCCCGCTCCACGATCGCCTACCTCATCGTGCGCGACCAAGCCCACGAGAACGCCTTCGCCAAGGCGTTGGAGAGTCTCGGAGTGAATTGGGGCAGCGTCCTGCCGATCCCCAAGACCAACGCCGAGCAGTTCCCGGAGGTCAAGCTCCTGCTCGACCAGGGACTGAACTCCATCCAGTACACCTTCAGCGCCGACGACCAGAGCCAGGCCGCCAAGCTGTACCGGGGAGCGTCGCCTTCGAACGACGGCACCGAGCTCAGTGTCGCCGTGATGCCCGAGGGCGTCCCGATCACCATCGCGCCCGAACGTCGCGAGGAGTTCTCTCCCGGGCTCGACAAGGAGCTGTTGTCCCTGATCCAGGCCACCGCCGAGGTGGAGCTCAAGCACGCGGACTCGCCGGGCACCTGATCCCCGTTCAGCGCCGCTGGTGCACAGCCCGGGCGGCGCGGAACCCAGACACCAGAGCGCCCTGGATGGAGGCAGTCTCCTGGTGGTCACCGGCGATCACCAGCCCGTCCGGAGTGGACGGCGGGCGGCCGAGCCGCAACGGCGGCGGCTGCTCGGGCAGGGCCTCGGCGATCACGTGGGTGCGGACCAGCTCCCACGAGGCGTGGTCCGCGCCATAGATCAGGCCCGCGTGGCGACGGGCCTCCTGTTCGGCCGCGACTGAGCCGTCCGCCCCCAGCACCGTAGTGGCGACCAGTGATCGACCGGCCGGTGCGTAGGTCGGGGCAGCCGCGGTCAGCACGGCGGTGTTGATCACCGGCCCCCGCCGGTCGGCGTCGACGTGCAGCAGCGCGTCCCGGCTCGGGGGTTCGGCACTGGCGTGCCAGAAAGTGGTCAGGGCCTTCATCCGGGTCGCCGGACGTCCGGTCAGCCGAGCCGCCGTACCCGGATCGGTCGCGACCACAACGGCGGCCGCCGGCATCTCTCCGGCCTCGGTGAAGACCGCGCGCGCCGCCACCCGCTCGACCGGACTGTTCAGCCGGATCGTCCCGGGCGGCAACGAAGCGGCCATCAGTTCCGGGAACCGTCCCATGCCGAGCGAGGGCACCGACGGCGAGCCCAGCACGAACGACCGGATCAACAGGCGGGCGAAGTTGGCCGAGGTGGACCCCTCGCGCTCCGCCAGCACGCCGGCGAGGAACGGCTCGATCACCCCGGAGCGAAGCGGCCCGGTGATCCCGTACGCGTCGAGGTCGGCGGCCAGGGTGCGGTCCGGTCGGTTCAAGGTCGCCCGCACCGGCCGCAGCGAACCGGCCGCCCAGAGCGCGAACCGCAGCTTCTCCATCGTCGAGCCGAGGGGAGCTCGGAGCGTTCCCGGCAACCGACCGGGCGACCGCCGGGGGTCCGCGAGGGTCCAGCGCTCGGCCCCTCGCGCCACCACCACCCCGGCCTCGAACCGGCGCAGGTCCAACGCCGCCGGATCGACCACTTCGGACAGAGCTGGATAGGCGGGATTGATCAGTTGGAAACCCCGGTCACACCGGAAGCCGTCGATCACCTCGGTCCGGACGCGTCCGCCGACTTCCCCGGCGGCCTCCAACACCACAACCTCCCGGCCTGCTCGGCTGAGGCGTTGGGCGCAGGCCAGGCCGGCTAGGCCGGCCCCGACTACGACGACCGGCGCCGTCGAACGTTCCGTCATGCCACCTCCGCTGATACTCGTCCGCCCCACCGTCTCATCCCTCCCGTCCGCGAATTGCGGACGCTCAGAACGTGACAACCGGTTGTGCCCACCGGCGGAGACGCTTGTTCTATTCGCCGATGGTTATCGATGGTTATCGATGGTTCAATGATGGGTGGGGTGACCGGCGGGAACACCGTCGGCAGCCGGCGGTGAGTGTGGGGGAAACTTGTGGGCGTCATGTCCAGCACGAGTCACGACAGCAGCGTGAATCCGCTCGACCACATCACACTCGTGGATCTGGCGCCCTCGAAGTCCGCCTCCGCGGAGGTCGCCCTGCTCGATCGCGACGGCGTGATCGTGGCGGTGAACCACGCGTGGCAGGAGTTCGGCGCCCTCAACGATGGCGATCCAGCCCGTACCGGGGTGGGTATGTCCTACCTGGCCGCCTGCTCGGGCGCCGACGATCCACAGTCGCAGGACATCGCCGCCGCCATCCGCCACGCCGTCGACGGCGGGCTTCCGGCGCCGGTGGCCATCACCATCGCCTGTGACGCGCCGGATCGTCGTCGGAGCTTCGACGTCTTCGTGTCATCGCGGCTGGCCGACGACGGCACCTGTCTGGGGGCGACCGTCAGCTTGTCCCTGCGGCGGAGCGATGACCTGGTCGGTTCACCCCACGACGTCAGCTCACTCGCGGATGAACTGGACGGCACGGAGCACGGCATGGCGGACATCGTCCGGACCTGTGCCTGGATCGGTGAACACCTGTCCGCCCCCTCCGTACTGCGGCGGACCGTGGAGGCGGCACGGAGACTGACCCAGGCCCGCTACGCCGCAGTGGGTCTGATCGACGCCAGCGGGCAGATCACCGAGGTCGTGCACGCCGAGGCCGGAGCAGCCGTGACCGATGAGAGTTGGGTTCGAGCCCAGGCCGGAGCGGTGCTGGACCTGGTCGCGTCCGAACCCTTCACGCTGCGTTTGCGTCGGTTGACCGAGGTCCCGAACGCTGCCCGCCTCGCCGCCCTCCATCCCAGCGTGGAGAGCCTGATCGCGGTCGGGATCCACCGTCGCGGCTACCCGGGTGGCGGCGTGCTGTATCTGGCGGACAGCAAGTGGGGTGAGTTCGACGATCAGGACGAGCGTTTGATCCACGCGCTGGCCGAGCTGGCCGGACAGACCCTCAGTCACGTTCAGCTTCTCGATGACAGCCAGCAGCCACCCGTGCTGCGCCCTCGAGGCGTTCTCGGTGTCGCCGCGCTCAAGCAGCGCCTGCTGGACGTTTTCGACGAAGCTCGTGCGGAGGCCGGTCTGGGCGGCAGCGTCTACTTCTCCGGAGAGACCGACCGTGACCTCTCCGACGATCTTGCGACGGATGTCGTAACCGTCGTCCGCCAGGGGCTCTCCAACATGGCCGAGCACCCGGACGTGGGGGTGGTGGTGCTCGCGGTGTCGGTGACCGACTCGCTGTTGACCATCGACCTCATCGACGATGGCCGAGGCAGCGAGGAGGCACACCGCAACAGTGTCGGCGAGATGCGGCGGCGCGCGGAGGCCCACGGTGGAGCACTCGAGTTCTCCAAAGGAGCAAGCCGCGGCATGTTCATGCGCTGGACGGCCCGGCTCAACCGCGACTGAGTCGCGAGGTCGGTAGCCGGCCGCGGAAATCAGTAGCCGCTACTCAGGCAGGACCCCTTCCCTTCCCGCTCCACTAGGGGTACGAGCCCACCGGCTCGTTCCCTCGAGGAGCTGACCATGATCACGACCCATCCGGAGCCCGCCAGCGATGTCCTGGTCCCGAACGAGGTACCCGCGGAGCTGCAGCGGACACTTGATCGGCTGGCGCAGGCCCTCGCCGCGATGGGAAAGGGCGACCCGGATCCGTACGCCGCGCTGTGGCCGAACGATCCGGACGTCACCCTGTTCGGCGCCTGGGGACCGATCGAGCGCGGCCACGATGCGGTGACCTCGACGTTCAGCTGGGTGGCGAGCCGATTCTCCGCCGGGGCACTGGTCCCCCGCCACGACGTGATCAAGGTCAGTGGCGATCTGGCCTACACCGCCGGCTTCGAGGAAGGCGAGGTCCGCATCGACGGCGGCGCTCCGTTCCGGATGATCTTGCGCGTCACCCACGTCCTGCAGCGGATCGACGGCGAGTGGCGGGTGGTCCACCGACACGCCGACTTCCCACCGGCCGACCAACGCGCGCACTGACCGACCGATCCCAAGCTACGAACACCAATCCCCGGCACACCTGGAGTCTCGTCATGCCAACCCGAACTGAAGTTTCACACCGGCGGATCGCCTTCGCCGCCTTCGCCGGCACCACGATCGAGTTCTACGACTTCTTCATCTACGGCACGGCCGCCGCGCTGGTCTTCGGCACCGTCTTCTTCCCCGCCCTCGGCGCAGCCGCCGGTACGGTGGCGGCGTTGGCCACCTTCGCCGTGGCCTTCCTCGCCCGCCCGCTCGGCTCAGCGATCTTCGGTCATCTCGGTGATCGACTCGGTCGCAAGCGCACCTTGATCTTCACTCTGGTACTGATGGGTGGGTCAACGGTCGCGGTGGGCCTGCTACCCGGTGCGTCGGCCATCGGCCTCGCGGCCCCGATCATCCTGGTCGGGCTCCGCTTCGCCCAGGGCCTCGCGGTCGGCGGCGAGTGGGGTGGCGCAGCGCTGCTCGCGGCCGAATACGCCCCGGCGGATCGGCGGGGTCGGTTCACCATGTACCCCCAGCTCGGCCCCGGCGCCGCCTTCGCCCTCACCAGTGTCACGTTCTTGATCATCGGGCTGTTCATGACCCCTGCTGCCTTCCTGTCCTGGGGCTGGCGGGTGCCGTTCCTGCTCAGCGTGGTCCTGCTCGCGATCGGCCTGTACGTTCGGCTGCGGATCGAGGAGACCCCCGTGTTCCGCGACCTGCTGGCTCGCCAGCAGCGGACGGACGCCCCGATTGCGGAGGCCTTTCGGCGACAGACCGGGCCGATTCTGCTCGCCGGCGGTGCCTTGTCGGCGGTCTTCGCCTTCGGCTACATCGGCACCGTCTACCTGACCAACTACGGCATCGCGGTGCTCGGCCTGCCGCGGCCGGTCATGCTGACCCTCGGGATCGTGGGCGGCGCAGCGTTGCTGGTGTCGGCCGCGGTCGCGGCGCGCTGGTCGGATCGAGTCGGCCGCCGCCGGGTCGTCTTGGTCGCCAACCTCAGCGCCCTGGTCGTCGGCCCGGCGGCGTTCGTGGTCATCGATCTCGGCCATCCGGTGGCGGTCGGCGTCGGGCTCGTGGCGCTCCTGGCGATCGGGGGCTTCGGGCTCGGACCGGCGGCCGCCTGGTTGCCGGAACTCTTCGCCGCGCGCTACCGCTACACCGCGGCGGGGCTCAGCTACAGCCTCGCCGCCATCCTCGGGGGGGCGGTGCCTCCAGTCATCGCCGGCGCCCTTCATGCCTCGTACGGTGGACTGGCCATCGGCGTGCTGCTCGGCGGATTCGGGCTGCTGGGCCTGGTCTGCGGGCTGGCCCTCCCGGAAACCCGGCACCGCTCGCTCGAGGTGTCGGCCAGCCCGGTGCCGGTCCAGGCCTGACACCACGGGAACTGGCCCGGGCCAGAGCGGTTAGCCTCGTCGGTGATGGCCCGATCAAACCAGGCAGCGAAGCACGTTCGAGATCTCTACGCCCAACGCGGCAAGACCCTGACCTCCTCGGTGCAGCGGCTCCGCGGTTGGGTGGGTTCCGACCCGTCGCGGGCGCCGGAACTGGCCGATGCGCTGGTCGAGTTGACCGCGCACCGCCTGTTGGGGCACGCCTACCCGGCGGCCGCGGCCGATGCGCAGGAAGCTGTCCGGCGGTCCGCGGAGCTGCTGACCGCCGACGGACCGATCGGGCCGTACACCTCGCGCGAGCACGCGGTGCGTTACGCCACGGCGTTGGTGCACCTGGCCGGCGTCCAGGTCGGTGTCGGCCTGCCCGACGCCGCCGGCCGTACGCTGGCCTCGCTCGACGACACCGTGTCCGAGCTCGGCAATCTCGCTCTGGATCAGCAGCTCGGCCATCTCACCGTCGTCTGGTCGCTGTCCGCCCGAGCCCGAGCAGCGTTGGCCGCCGGTGAGGTGGCCGCCGCCAACAGCTATGCCGACGCCGTCCTCTCCCGCACCGCCCGTTCCGGTCTGCGTACCGACCCCGACGCGGAGTACGTCCCGGTCGACGCCGATCGGCTGGCGTCGGACGCCCGATGGGCCGCCGGACGCGGCGCGGAGGCACTCGAGTTCCTGCACAGCGCCAAGGACCGGTACGACTCCGTCGTCGATGGGCGCCTGCACGAACCCGGGCGCCTCAATCAGGCCCTCACCGAGCGGCTGAGCGAACCGTTGTTCGGCCTGTACCGGGATCTGGCGGATCGGTTGGCGGCCAGCGGTGAGGTGGATCTCGCCCTGCTCAACCGAAGGACGCTCGTCGATCTTCTCCGTGAGCTGACCGGCCGCATCGGTGATCCAGCCACCCGGCAACTCGCCTCGGCCCTGAACGATCTGGCCGGTGACCTGCTCGAGGCGGGCCGGGTCGAAGAGGCGGAGGCCAGCAACGCGGAGGCGGCCGCGATACTGCTCGGCCGACCCGGGACGGAATCGACCCAGATCCTGGTGGCCGCCGTCAAGGCCGATGTGGGGACCCGGACCGGGCGGACCGCCGAGGCCGTCGAGCGGCTCCGTCGGCTGCTGCCTCACCCGTTGTCGGCGGCGACGTCGGCGGCGCAGGCGGTCGGACTGCTGGCTCTCGCCGACGCGCTGCGGGTTGAGGACAGTCAGGACGCGGCCGCCGTGCAGGCGATCTTCGACTCACTGGCCGAGCGCCTCGTCGGTCCGGGAACACCCACGCGCGCCAAGGTCCGGGAGCTGGCCCGCGGGGTGGTGAGTCGGGGTGAGCGGAGCGAGCCCGGAGCGGAGGCGGCCGATGAGGCGGCCTCGGCGTGGCTCGAGGCGGAGCGGGCCGAGGCGCACCGGCTGGAACTCGAACGACAAGAACAGGTGCGCCTCCAGCACGAGCGCCGCGAGGCCGAACGGCTCGCCGCCGAGCAGGCCGAGGCCCGCCGGGAGGCGGCAACCCGGGTCGAGGCCGCAGCGGCCCAGAGGCTCGAGGCCGAGCGACGGGCCGCCGCCGAGGAGGCCGAGCGTGAGGAGCGCAAGCGCCGGCGGGAGGAGCGACTGGCGGAGCACCGGCGCGAAGTCGAAGAGCGCGAGGCCGCCGAAGCTGAGCGCCGGGAGTCCGAGCGCAGCGAGACCGAACGTGCCGAGCTCGCTGACGCGCAGGAGGAATGGCAGCAGGCATCGGCGCGGGGGGACCGGCGAGCCGCCCGGGTCGCCCTCGAACGTGTCGTCGAGCTGCTGCGGTTGCGCGCCCAGACCGATCTCGGAGTCTACGGACCCCGGCTCCAGTCGGCCCTGGAGGAGCTGTCCAGCGCTCGACTGCGCAGCGGCGACGTGTGGGGTTCCCGGGCTCCGGCCAAAGAGGCCAAAGCCCTGGCGAAGGCCCTCGGCCGCTAGCGCTCAGCCCCGAGATCCCAGCCCCGAGCCAGCCACGAGACCCCGGCTATCGGCGCAGGGTCATCTCTAACCGCAACCTGCGAAACGACCCCTCCCGGTCGTCAGCGAGGGGTCGTCTCTAACCGCAACGACGGAAACGATGCCTTCAGCCGCTGGGCCCGAAGCGTTCGACTCGTACGTTGCCCGGCGCCACCGCCAGATCCATCAGCAGCTCGCTCGCGGACTCGGCGAAGCCGGCCGATCCGCAGATGTAGTAGGTGGCGTCCGGCGCCACCAGCGGCTCCAGCTCGGCGGCGGTCAGCCGTCCGGCGGTGCGTCCCGAGGACGACTGCTCCCGGGACAGCACGATCACGGCGCCGGCGGCGGCGAGCTCGTCGGCGTACGGGAGTTCGCGCCAGGTCCGGGCCGACACCGCCAGCGCCAGGCGATCCTTGACGCCCGTGCCTCGGGCGTGCCGCAGCATGGCCACCAGGGGCACCACTCCGGTGCCACCGGCCACGCCCACCGCGGGGACGCTCCCGTCCCACACGAACCAGCCGCCGATCGGTCCGCGGAGCTCCAGCTCGTCGCCGACCTCGACGGCCTGAGCCAGGTACGGCGACACCTCGCCGTCGTCGAGTTCCTCGACGTAGAACTCCAGTGTTTCCTGCTGCGGCGCCGAGGCCAGTGAATAGGACCGGGACGCCGAGTAGCCGTCTTCGGCGGTCAATCGGATGACGTAGTGCTGCCCCGGAAGGTGGTCCAGGCGGTCCGGGACGGTGACCCGCAGCAGGACCGCACCCGGGTTAGGGTGCTGCACCTCGGTCACCAACCCCCGGCACCACCGCCCGGCTGGATTCAGCACGTCAGTCACCCCAGTACCGCTGTTCGCGCCACGGGTCGCCCAGATCGTGGTAGCCGTTTCGCTCCCAGAATCCTCGCGGATCATGGTCGAGCAGGGTGAGCCGGGTGATCCACTTGGCCGACTTCCAGAAGTACAGGTGCGGCACGAGCAATCGGACCGGTCCACCGTGTTCGCGCGGCAACGGTCTCCGGTCGTACGTCCACACGATCCAGGCCTGCCCCCCGCGGATGTGATCGAGCGGCAGGTTCGTGGTGTAGCCGGTCGTCGACGTGGCGAGCACGTGGCTGGCCGTGGGTTGTGGTCGAGCCGCATCCAGCAACGTGTCGACGCTGACCCCTGAGAACTGGCTGTCAAACTTCGACCAGGTGGTGACGCAGTGGATCGGGCCGGTGTAACTCGACGGCGGCAACGCCTGCGCCTCGGCCCAGGTCCAGCTGGTAGGGACATCGACCAGCCCGTCCACGCTCATCGTCCAGCGGGCCGGATCGATGTGGGGGGTGACTTCGGCGGTCAACACCGGCCAGTCGCGACCGACGTCGTACTGACCGGGCGGGAGGTCGGTGCCCTCATGATCGCGACGGCCGCGGCGGCCTACGAACGCTCTGCGTGCCATTCGCCGCTCCCGCTTGATTCTGATGGGGCTCGATTCGATGGGGCCGATCAGCCGGCCGCTCGGCCCACCAGGTGCTTGGTGCTGGCGTGGTCCACGGCCCACTGCAGAGCGTAGTCCGCGACCGCCTCCCAGCCCGGGGCGGCGCAGGTCCAGTGGTCGCGTCCGGCGAACTCGTGGTACTCGGTGAGGGCCGGCGACTTCTGGTAGTGCTTCGCGTTGGACCGGTTGACCGACGGCGGCATGATGTGGTCGTTCTCACCCGCGATGAAGAGCAGTGGGGCGCGATCGGCGTCGTAGTCGACCCAGGTCTCCTGGTGACCCGGCTTGAAGTTGGCGATCAGACCGTAGGCCCAGACCCAGTTGCCCGGGGCGGCGATGGCGTAGCGGTCCCAGACCGCCTTGGAGTCCTCCTCGCTGAGGGTGTTGGTGAACGCGTAGTGGAACTCCTCGGGCGTGAAGCCGACCGCCCGATGCCGATTGGCCGGATTCTTCAGGGCCGGGAAGAGAGATTTGGCCTGGGACAACGGGTTCACCCGGACCCCTTCGGTGGGTGCGGAGTCGATCACCACTCCGGCCGAGCCCAGCCCGCGGGCCAGCAGCAGCTGTGTCAGGGTGCCGCCGAACGAGTGGCCCATGATGATCGGCGGGGTCTCCACAGCTTCGATCACGCGGGCGAGATGATCGACGGTCTCCGGCACGGTGAGATCGGCGATCAGGTCGGGATTCTCCCGGAGGGCTTCGACCTCGATCTCGAAGCCCGGGTACGGCGGGGCGATCACGGTGAAGCCCTTGTCCTCGTAGTACCTCACCCAACCCTCCCAGCTTCGCGGTGTCATCCACAGCCCATGGACGAGGACCACCGTGTTGGGTTGGCTGGGTTCGGGTCGGCTGGTCTCACTCATGACGGGTCCTTTCGGTAGCGGTCAGGAATCGATGAACTGGAGCAGGTCGGCGTGCAGCCGGTCCCGGTCGGTGTCGGGCAGTCCGTGGGCGCCGTCGGCGTACACCACGAGTCGGGCGTCGGCAATCAGCTCGACGGAGCGTTGGCCGCCGACTGCGAGGGGAACGATCTGGTCGTCGCCACCGTGGATGACCAGCGTCGGTACGTCGATCCTGGCCAGGTCGGGGCGGAAGTCGGTGGCGGAGAAGGCGGCGATGCACTCATGGGCGGCCCGGTGCCCGCAGGCCATGCTCTGCAGCCAGAACGCGTCCCGGACGCCGGCGGAGATGTCGTGGTTGCGGTTGTGGCCGAAGAAGGGCCCGTCGGCCAGGTCGCGATACAGCTGGGACCTATCGGCGAGTTCGTCGGCGCGGATCTGGTCGAACGTCTCGGCCGGCAGACCCTCCGGATTGTCCTCGGTGCGCACCATCAGCGGCGGGACCGCCGAAACCAGGACGAGCTTGGCGACCCGCTCGGTGCCGTGGCGGCCGATGTAGTGGACGATCTCCCCGCCGCCGGTGGAATGGCCGACCAGAGTGACGTCGTGGAGGTCGAGAGTGTTGAGCAGCGTGGCCAGATCGTCGGCGTAGGTGTCCATCTCGTTGCCGTGCCAGGTCCGGGAGGAGCGTCCGTGCCCGCGGCGGTCGTGCGCGATGGCGCGGTGACCGCGCTGAGCCAGGAACAGCGCCGCTGCCTCCCACGCGTCGGCGTTCAGGGGCCATCCGTGGCTGAGGACGACCGGACGGCCGCTCCCCCAGTCGAGGTAGAAGATCTGGGCGCCGTCTTCAGTAGTGAGAAGGGGCATGGTCAGCCTCCTGTTGATCGAGGTTCCCAACAGCCTCGCGCTCCAGCCCGGTCAGCGAACCACGCAGCCTGCGTAGTCTCTGGTCCGTACGGGCTCGCTCCTATCCGGGTCCGAGACTCGGCAGTCGCTCGGCGAGCTGACGGCGCGAGGAGATTCCGAGCTTCTGGAACACCTTGCGCAGGTGGTAGTCCACGGTGTTGACGCTGATGAACAGGGTGGAGCCGATCTCGGCGTTGGTCCGTCCCTGAGCGGCCAGTCGAGCGACGGTGGCTTCCTGGGTGGTGAGGTCGAAACCCGGGATCGCCTCCACGTCCACCGGCTCCCCGGTCGCCTCGAGCTCGGCCCGGGCGCGCTGCGCGAACGGTGCGGCCCCACCCGCCTCGAACGACTCGAGGGCGCGACGGAGGTACGGGCGCGCCTCCCGGCGGCGCCTGCGACGGCGCAGCCATTCGCCGTAGAGCAGTTCGGCCCGGGCGAGATCGACCGCACTGCCGGCCGATCCCAACGTGTCGATGGCCTCCCGGTACGAGGCCTCCGCCGCCGGATCCGGGGTGATCAGAGCTCGCGATCGAGCGGCCAGCCCCAGGGTCCAGGCTGAGCCGTTGGCGTCGGCTCGGGCCTCGAGGATCTCGACGGGCCCGCGGGCCTCCGCCGGGTGTCCGCCGCGAACCGCGGCTTCGACGAAGTCCGGGTACTGCAGGGGCGTGACCTGGAGGAACGGCTCGTCGATCAAGGGCTTCAGCCGGGCGTGGGCGTCGCGATAGTGACCCTCGGCCAGGTCCAGGACGGCCAACGCGGCCACCGCGGAGGACTGGATACCGCCGAAACCGGCGGCTCCCATCGCCTCGGCGAGCGCCTCGACCTGTGCTCGCGGCGCACCGATCCAGGCCAGATACGCGGCGTTGACGACGTGTTCGGCCTCGTAACCGATCGCCCGACGCAACTCGCGGACCTGCTCGACGTACTGTCCGGCGCGCCGAGGTGTCCCACCGGTCAGCTCGGCCAGAGACAGGGTCCACAGCGCCGAGTCGAGCAGCTGCAACGCCCCGGCGTCCCGAGCGGCGTCGGCCACCCGCAGCAGGCAGGTCTCCCGGGCCCCCAGATCCCAGAGCGCCGTCGTCAGGGCGACGCTGACTGAACCCAGGAGCGAGCAGTTCGTCGTCCTCGAGCCCCAGCACGGTGTCGACCGCCGCCCGCATCACCGGAACGGCTTCGCCGTACGGCAACAGGATGTGGGCACTCAACCCCCGCAGGATCAGCGCCCTCGGCCCGTCGGCGACTTCGGCCCCTGCCCGGAGCCGACGGCCCAGTTCGGGCTGGGTGACCCCGGCGGTGAGCCGCTCGCTCGGCAACAGGTATTCGAAGGCCCGGACGAGCATGGTCTGCTCCAGCGCCGGATCGACGCCGTGGACGAGGGCCGCCCCTTCGAGCGCGCGGGCCGTTCCCCAGACGAGTTGTGCCGGATCCGGGGTGAAGAGCGCGAAGGCGGCGCGGACGGCGATCAGCCGGCACCGGTGGCGCCGATCCAGGGTCTGTTCGTCGACCGCCTCGATCAGTTCGAGGCCCACCTGGGCGGCGCCGGCCACCAGGGCCGCCTCGGCGGCCTCGACCAGCCGGTTGTTGCGTAGCGGTCCAGTCGGCGTCAGCTCTGCCGCGCGAGCGAGCACCTTGGCGCGAGAGGCGAACCCACCTCGTCGCCGAGCCCGATCGGCCACGTCCTCGAGGCGATCGGCGACGGCCGGGGCCGGTCCGATCTCCGCCTGCGCGGCATGCCAGGCGCCGAGTTCCACCAGATCGAGCTCCGCCGCCGCGTCGGACAGCGCCGAGTGCGTGCGTCGCCGCTCGGTACCCGACGCTGCGTTGTAAACCGCGGCCCGGACCAACGGGTGTCGGAACGTGACGGCACTCCCGAGCTCGACCAGTCGGGCTTCCTCGGCCTGGTCTGCGGCCTGTTCGGTGACACCGAGCCGTACGGTCGCCCGGCGGATCAGGTCCAGGTGTCCGGTGGAGTCGGCCGCGGCCACCAGCAGCCAAGCCTGCGCATCGGGCGTGGTCTGCCGGACCTGCCGGACGTAGTACGCCTCCAGGTGGTGCCCGATCGGTAGCGGCTCCTCGGCGAGGCTCGACTCGGTGAGCTGCTTGATCGACAGCTCCTCGGCCAGGTCGAGCAGGGCCAGTGGATTGCCCCCGGTCGACCGGGCGATCCTGGCCGCCACCAGTGGGTCGAGGCCGGGGGCCAGCGAGGCGTTCAGCAAGACCACGGCGGACGACTGGTCGAGGCCGGTCAGCCGGAGACTCGGGATGCCTGCCAGCTGGGCCTCGAGGTGGTGATCATCCCGCAGGGCGAGCACGACGGCGACGGACTCGGCCTTCAACCGCCGGGCGACGAAGGCGAGCACGTCGAGAGATTCCGAGTCGAGCCAGTGGGCGTCGTCGATCAACCACACCACCGGCTTCGCGTCACCGGCCTCGGCGAGCAGGCCCAGCAGTCCCAATCCGACCAGGAACCGGTCCGGTGCCGGTCCCTGGTGCGACCCGGTCGCCACCAACAACGCCTGCCGCTGCCGCTCGGGCACGGAATCGAGATGGCGGTGCAGCGGTGACATGAGTCGCTGCACGCCGGCGTACGGGATCGAAGCCTCGGCCTCGAACCCGTCGAGCCGGATCAGCTCGACCCCACGGACGCGCCCGGCGAGGTCGTGGAGCAACGCGGTCTTGCCGATCCCCGGCTCGCCGCGGATGAGCAGGGCACTGCTGACGCCGTTCCGCGCACCGGTGATCAATTCCGCGAGGACCCGCTGCTCCGGCGTTCGCCCCAGCAGCAATCTCGGCGCGTTCGTCACCGGCCTAGGGCCTCACCTCGGCGGCCGTTCGCCGCTGGCGTTCCCGGCGCGCAGTGAGAAACAGCCGGTGGGCGGTGATCACGACGCAGAGCCAGGCGAGCCCGAGCAGCCAGCCCATCATGACGTCGGTGAGCCAGTGATGGCCCAGGTACACCCGGCTCAGCCCCATCGCGATCGCCCAGGCCGCCGCCACCACCACGGTCAGCACGCGGGCCCATTGGGAGCCGAGGCGGCGCAGCAACAGGTACGCCACCAGGCCGGCGATCACCGTGCTGTTCAGCGTGTGGCCGCTGGGGAAGGACGGGCTGTATTCGAAGGGAGGAATGGCGTCGGAGGTGGGCGGCCGGACCCGACCGACGACGAGCTTGCCCACCGAGGTCATGGCCAGCGAGCCGGCGGCGGCGATGACCATCAACACCAACGGCGTCCGAGAGCGCCAGCGGACCACCATGATCGTGGTGATGGTCAAGGCGATGATCGTCATGCCGATCATGCCGCCCAGCTGGGTGAACGCCGTGACCACGATGTTCGCCGCCGCGGTACGCCAACCGATGGCCGCGTCCAGGACCGGGCGGTCCAGTCCCGCGATCCCGTCGCCCTCCTCGACCGCTTCGTACACCTCCGCTCCGCCGGCGGTCAGGGCGATCACCAACGCCGCCCCGATGCCCGCGGTGATCCACAACACGGCGCGGGCGGAGAACCGAACGGCGAACGCGTCGGCGAGGCCGGCGAGCCAGCCGCCCAGTCGGGTGGACCAACGCGCGAGATCGAGTCGGCCGATCCGTTCCTCTTTGGCGGTGTCGTCCTTCAGGCGCATGCGAGGCCTTTCTGTTCCGTCCCCCCATGATGTCGGTTGTCCCAAGCCGGAGTCCGAAAGGCCGGTGGTAGAGGTCGGTGCCTGATCAAAGCGGTAACGCAACTTTGTTGCGTAATCCTGTCCCATCTCTTGACAGGCGTCACAACCGCGACCGATGGTTGCCTCACCCAAGAGATCCAGGAGCTACTTTCGGCGTGGAACCGCTCGAAGTACTGCGCCGCACCACCTTTCTGGCGGAGGCGACTCCTACGGGACTGTCCCGCCTGGCCGGTTGCTCCACCTGGCGTCATCTCACCCGCGGCGAATTCCTCTTCCACATCGGAGAGCCGGTCTCCAGGCTGTACGTCATCGTCACCGGTCGAGTGGCGGCGGCCGTCACCTCCAGCCAGGGAACCCCGCTGCTGTTCCACGTGGCGGCGGCCGGGGAGGCCGCCGGTCAGGTCGACCTCCTCCACGGCGGGAGCCACACCGCGTCAGCCCAGGCCCTGACCGCCGTCCGGGCCCTCGCCATCCCCCGACGAGCTTGCGTCGATCTGCTGGAGGCCGAACCCGCGGTGCTGTTGAGGCACGCTCGGCATCTGGCCTCGATCGTGTCAGCCTTGACGGACACGATGGGCGACCTGGTGTTCCTCGATCTGGAACGCCGTCTCGCCCGGGTGCTGGCGGAGGCGTCGGTGGACGGGAAGTTGATCGACTTGAGGTTGACCCAATCGGAGTTGGCCGCGCGGCTCGGAGTCACCCGCCAGTCGGTGAATCGAGCCCTGGTCAAGCTCGCGAGCCGCGGCTTGATCGTCATGGAGTCCGGTCGTCCGGTCCGGCTCCTCGATCCGGACGTGCTCGCCGCATTCGTGGCCAGCGGTTCCCGCTGATTTATTAGAGCTGCTCGCAGCTGACTACTTTTCCACGCGGGCTCGTTCCAGGATCAAGACGACGGTGCTGGTGACGAGGTCGGGCTCGCGCACCTGGATGTAGTGATCACTGCCCTCAGCGATGATGTGCGGCGAGTTCGGCACCAGGGTGGCCAAGGCGCTCTGGACCTTCGTCCAGGCGCCCTCGAGATCAGCCGAGGCGAACCCCTTCACGTCGGCGGGCAGCGGGAAGGGCTCGGTCTTGCTCAGCACCGCCATCGGAAGGTCGTCGGGCAGAGCGGGCGCCGCCGCGGCCTGCTTGACGCTGGCGAGGACGTCGTACTTCTCCGACGCGGGGTCTTTCTCCAGCGGATTCCCGGAGAGCGAATTCAAGACGCGCTCGTACGGCGTCCACTTCTCGCCCATGAACTCCGGCATCCGGGCCGAGAAGGCGTCGACGAGAACCAAACCGACCACCTCGTCTGGGTGCGTCTGGGTGTAGTAGGTCTGCAACCAGCCGCCGAAGGAGTGGCCGACCATCAGAAACGGGCCCTCCAAGCCCGCCGCCTCGATCAGCGCGTCCAGATCGGCGGACACCTGGTCGATGGTGCGGGGGTTCGTGACCGGGGTCGAGCGATCGGTGAGCGCGGGCTGCTCGCCCGGAATCAGGGTTCCCGGCCGGTCGTACCGGCAGACCCGGGTGTGTTCGGCGATCCCGGCGAAGACGTCGGGCCCGATGGCGGGCGGATTGGGCTGGATGTTGACCCAGTAGTCCGACGAGTCGTGGATGCCGGATTCGAGGATGACCGTCGGAGTGCCCTCCCCGGCGCATTCCAGGAAGATCTGCCGGCCGCCGCCGATGTCGATCGAGCGACCCCCAGAGCCTGCTTCCGAGCCGGACTCGGCACCTGACTCCGAGGCCGATTCCGACGGTTGAACGGGGGGCATGACGCAGCCGGCGAGGGCAAGGCCCAGAGCAACTGCCAACACAACTCGCCGTCTCGTCACGGTCACTCCCTCTGGCCCTGTGACGGGCCCTGACGTCAGGCTGCCACAGTCGCCCCGGTCTGCAGTCACCTACCGGACAGCCGACCCGTCACCTCTTCGGCGGTTTCGGCGGCGGGTCGCTGTAGATGTGGCGGATCAGCGGGGAGCAGCAGGGGTGCGGTCGCGGGCGACGCGGATCGCGTAGCGGATCAAGATCACGGCCCCGATCAGACCGAGCAGCAGGGCGAGATTGGCGCCGTAGTTCTGCAGCAGCATCGCCTTGCTGACCGGTTGGCTGCCCTGCCGGATGATCAGGGGCACGGCGATCACCGAGACGGCGGCCGCCATGATCAACGCGGCCTGGAGGTACCGGCGCGCCCGATCCGGGACCAGGCGCCGCAGACCCGCCCCGATCGCCACCACTACCGGAGACAGCACTCCCTCGTGGATGATCAGGGCCGCGATCAGCCAGACTCCCAACCAGGCCAGGTGCCCGGGCGGGACGTACCTGAGCAACCGGCTGATCCCGATCAACACCAGCACGATGCCGGTGATACCCAGCCCCACCCGCCAGGCCCGCATCACAGCACCTCGATCTTGGTGAGCCACTTCGTGTTCAAGACCTCGGCGCGATTGGGAGCGATCAGGCGCAGGGGATAGCCGTGATCGAGCGGCAGCCGCTCGCCGTTGAGGTGCGTGGCCAGCAGCGCCACCGCCAGCTGCGGACCGAACACCTGGGACCGGCCGAGACTGGCGACCTCCAGCGACGTCACCCGGACACGGGACTCGGCGTTCCCGCCGGCCTCTTCGACGACCTCGAGCAGACTCAGCCCCCGCCACTGAGCGTCGACCCCCCAGCCCTCGAGCGCACCGACCGGGAAGCTGGCCCCGTGCGTGGCCCGCGATTCGAGATCGCTGAGGCTCAACCGGTACGGGCGGGGACCGACCACCTCCAGCTGCCAGTCGGCGGCGGTGGCCGCCGCGGTGACCTCGGCCTCCTCGGCGGTGGTCCCGACCGGAACGCCGAGCGGGCCCCGGCTCGGCTGCCGGACGGCCAGCAGACCCAGCGGCTGGAGTGGGGTCAGGTTCTGCCCGACGGAGGTGATCACGACGATCCCGAGGCCGGCTCCGGTGGCGGTGAGCAGTCCCCGCCGACTGATTCCCGGCGTGATCGGCGGCGGCAGCGGACCCGCGTTGCTGTGCGACTCGGGATTCTCGTTCCAGGGGATCTCGGTCAACACATCGCCCTCGGCGATCTTGGTCTGCAACCCGTAGCGGATGTCGGGCAGCTTGATCCCGACATGCAGCAGGACCGAGCCGACCAGTACGAAGGCCAGCGCCAGGTGGACGGTGGCGAAATCCCACGGGAAGGCGTACCAGTTGAGCACCCGGAGGAATCCGGCGACGACCTGGATGAGAGCAGAGGAAACCAGCAGTGCGAGCGAGATCCGCTCGAGCACCCGCGACACCGAGGGGAACGGCGGCCAGCGGAACACGTTGGGATACACCGACCACAACTTGATCAAGAGCAGCGGGATGATCGCCGTCCCGGTGGCGACGTGCAGACCCTGGGTGAATCGGTAGCCCCAGACCGGGCTGGCCGGGTTGGGCAGCCAGGACCACGGCAGGTACTGGTAATAGCTCAGCAACCCGGTGAGGAAGCAGATACCGACCGCGATTCCCAGCACCCGGCCCAGCCGGGCCGTGACCGCGGTGGACCGCAGGGTGCTGCCGAAGTGCGGCCACCGAGCGGGTCGGCTCACGAGGTTCTTGCTCGTGTGCAGGTCGCCACGGAGATCAGGCAGGTGGTCGCTTCCATCGCGGCGCTCCCTCATTCAGATCGGACTCATCAAGATCAGAACCGACGTGGAGCGGTTCCGTCTGGTTCGAGTCTCTAGCCTGGAGGCGCTGTCCCGCCACCACGATCTTGGAGTTGCCGTGCTCGACGCCTTGTCGCCTCAGCGACGACGGGTCGTGCTGGTGGTCGGTGTTGCGGCCGTCCTGGCGATGGTGGCCCTCGCGGCGGTAGTGGTTGTCCCGCTGCTGCGGCCCGCCGCGACCGCGGCGGCACCGGCGCCTCAGGATCAGCCGGGGCCCGTGCTCCTGATACCCGGGTACGGAGGCGACGTCGACTCCCTGACTCCCCTGGCGGAGGCACTGCGTACGGCCGGCCGGACCGTACGGGTCGTCGAGCCGGCCGACGGCGGCACCGGCGACCTGAACGCCCAGGCCGAGCTGCTGGGCCGGGTCGCCCAGGATGTCCGCCGCGAGGCCGGCGCCCCTTCGGTGGACGTGGTGGGGTATTCAGCCGGCGGAGTCGTCGCCCGGCTCTGGGTCCGCGATCATGGTGGCCTCGTGACCGCTCGCCGGGTGTTCAGCATCGGCTCGCCGTAGCACGGATCGCGTCAGGCCGCGCTGGGCCGGGACTTCGCGGGCGGTTGCCCGCCGGCCTGTGAGCAACTGGCTCCCGACAGCGATCTGCTCCGCCGGCTCAACGCTGGCGATGAGACACCGGACGGACCGGCCTGGGTGACGGTGCGAACGGCGGACGACGAGGTGGTGACCCCGATCGGGTCGGCCACGCTGGCAGGAGCGCTGAACATCCTGGTGCAGGACGTGTGCCTGGGATCGAGCACGACTCACGGCGGGCTGCCGTCCGACCCGGTCACCCTGGCCGCCCTCACCTCGGTGCTGGGGACGGAGCTGCCCCGAGCACCGACCGACGTCCGCTGCTGAGCCCGCGCCGGGCGACACGTTCGGACCACTGGCCATCGACCACACCGTGAACTCCGTGACCCCGTAGTCCAAGCCACCGAATTCACACTGTAGTGAGACATGGTTTGAGACGGAGGGCTCAGTCGTCGATGTCCTTCGTGGTGAAGTTCGCCCAGGCGGCCAGGCAGAAGATCAACAAATAGCCGGCCTGGATCCCCAACCCACGCAGCACGTTCTCCCAGAGAATCGGGTCGCGGAACAGGTCGACGAACGACAGCCAATAGCGCGTCGGCAGGTACGGATGCAGCCCCCCCGCGGCGTCGAGCCCCAACAGCACCGTGGAGGCGATGAGCAGCCCCACCGTGCCCAGCGCCGCGCCGACCGACGACGTCGTCAGGGTGGAGAAGAACAGGGCCGCCGCCGCCACACCGAGCATCGAGATCACCACGTAGCCGATGGCGAGCGCGGTCCGCCAGGACAGCTCACCGAACCCCGAGCAGGAACGCGCTTCGATCCGCGTCCGGCGTCCGAACGGCGACGACGCCGTCGGTGGTGAGCAGCCGGTCGAGTCGCTCCTGGAGGACCAGCCGGCCCCGATCGAGGACGCCGACCCGGGTGCACATCTGCTCGATCTCGGCCAGCAGGTGACTCGAGAGGAAGATCGTCGTGCCGGTGGTGTTCAGAGCGAGCAGCAGGCGCCTGATCTCCTGGATGCCCTGAGGATCCAGCCCATTGGTCGGTTCGTCCAGGATCAGCAGCCGGGGCCGGCGCATCAAGGCTGCGGCCAGACCCAGCCGCTGCCGCATGCCGAGCGAGTACGTCCTCGTCGGCCGCCGGTCGCCGGGATCGAGGCCGACCTGGTTCAGCACCTCCTCGATCCGGGCGGCGCGAAGTCGTCGAGGGCTCCGGTCCGCCCCGGTGGCGTCCAGCAGGGCGAGATTGGCGCGGCCCGACAGGTGCGGGTACGAGCCGGGCCCCTCGACCAGGGCGCCGATCTGGGGCAGGACCCGGCTCCGCGCAGCCGGCATCGGCAGCCCGAGGACCTCGGCCCGACCAGCCGTCGGCAGGACGAGTCCGAGCAGCATCCGCACGGTCGTCGTCTTACCCGAACCGTTGGCCCCGAGGAAGCCGTAGACGTCGCCTTCGGCCACGTCGAGGTCGACCGCGTCAACGGCCCGCTGGGCGCCGTAACGTTTGGTCAGGGCCGACGTCTTGATCATCGCTCCGCCAACAGTTCGCTGGCGCCCCGCTGCAGGACCTCGTCGGTCACGGTGCCGGCGAGGAGGAAGGTGCCGCCGCGGTCGCGGGGCGTCAGCAGCAGTCCGACCGGGCCCGCGGTCAACCCGGTGCCCAGACTGCTCTCCCGGGCCGTCGGGCTCTCCCGGAGCCGTTGCCGGAAGGGTCTGGCCACCTGCCCGCGGAGCGGCAGCACGATCAGGGAGGTGGGCCCGTGGCCGTAGACGCCCACCGGCCCCGGATCGACACCACCCCGCGCCTCGAGCCCGCCGAGGCGGGCCGGCAGGTCGTACGGGGCGAATGCGTTGGCCGCCGCGGCCACATCGACCGCATCCTCGTAGACGAGCTCGACCCCGGGAGCCGGATCGAACTGGAGGACGGACGCAGCGGGTGCGCCGAGATCGAGAGCGGTAACGGTGGTGTGGACGATCGCACGCCGGTCCCCCGCCCCGAACACCTGGACCTCCAGCGGAAGGCCGCTCTGCGGCTCGGCCCACAGGTCGATCCGCGCGATCGTCGTGTCGGGACTACTCGGCTCGAACCTCAGACCGGCCGCGGCCACCCCCGCCACCCGCCGGCTGGGCAGCCGGACCAACTCCTCGGCCGGCACGTTCTCGAGCAGCAGACGCGCCAGCGTCGACGGCAGGAGGTCGGACACGGCGGGCAGCCTGATCGTCGAGACCGGCGCGATCGTCGCCCGCTGGCTCTCGAACTCCCAGCGCACGCTCACATGGCCGTTGGAGAACAGATCGGTCTCCCCGGTGCTGCGGATGCTGTCGATCCGCCACTCCTCGGGGGTACGCCACCACACCCGCAGCTGATTGCGCTGCCCGAGGACCTCGGCCAGATTCGCGAAGGCGTCGGTGTCGGGGACCTGGAGACTGCCGGTGCTCTCGACCTGTCCGGACCAAGCCACCCCGGCCGACTGCTGCACCCGACTGGCCAGCTCGACGGCGCTGACCGTGGACTCGCTCGTGGGCCGCGCCGCGACGAGCACCGGCACCGCGATCAGGAGGGCCGCGGTGACGGCGACGATCAGCCAGCGCGCTCTCACCAGATCCCCCGCACGATCGCCCCCACGACCGCAAATGTAGGTCGGGCAGGCTAAGCGCCGCCGCCGGTTCGCGTGGCACGATGGCCGGGTGATCGGGATCGGATGATCGACAGCGGGGAGTCGGGTCGCGATCGGGACGCCCAGGGACGGGCCCGGCAGGCGCGACCGCGGGACAATCTCGGACGGCCCCTGCCGTACGGGAGTGCGGGGGTGGCGCCGGTCTCGGAGGATCCGCTGCCGCCGGGCGAGACCATCAGCTACGCCCACCGACTGATGGCCGACGGCCGGCCGTTCGCCGCCCACGAGGTGTACGAGGCGCGCTGGAAGGCGGGACCTGTTGCGGAGCGGGACCTCTGGCAGGGGCTGGCCCAGCTGTGCGTCGCGATCACCCACGCCGAGCGGGGCAATCGCACCGGGGCGCTCCGCCTGCTGGGACGGGCCCGCGGTCGGCTCGAACGCTATGCGCAGACCGGCGAGCCGAGTTACGGTCTCGCGCTGGCCGACATCATCGGTTGGATCTCCGAGCGGGAGCGCGGTCCCCAGGATCAGGATTCCGACGATCGGGATTCCGATGACCGCGCTGGGGGCGGCGCCCCCTCGTGGCTCGACGGACAGCCGCTGTGAGTCACGTCAGGAGCGATCGGTGCGGCGACGGCTCGCCCGTGCGGGCCACCAGAGCGACGCTGCGCGTGGCCAGCTCGATCGCCCCGGCGCAGGCCGCCCCGATGCCGACCGCCACGAGGATCCGCTGCGGAGTGGGCTCCATCAAGAAGATCCCGGACGCCAGTGGCGGGACCAGCACCACCACGACGACGAGAGCGACCATCGCGCCCACCAGCAGGACCTTCCACCCGGCGAGCGGGCGGGCCATGATCGTCAGCACCCAGAGCGACGAGACCAGGATGATCAGGGTGACGACGGTCCGACCGGCAACGCCGCCGCCGGCGGGCTCAAGCCGCTGAATCACCTGAAAGCCGACGAAGCCGCCGACGGCGATGATCAGACCGGCCGGGATCGAGAACCGCAACACCCGGCCGAGGAAGCCGGGCAGGTAACGCCGGGTGTTGGGGCCCAACGCGAGGAAGAACGCCGGGATGCCGATCGTGGTGGTCGAGATGAGGGTCAACTCGATCGGCGCCAGCGGGTAGGCCTGGCCCGTCACGATGATCATCAGGGCGAGGACGAGGGAGTAGACGTTCTTGACCAGGAACAGATTCGCCGCCCGCTCGATGTTCGCAATCACCCGCCGACCCTCGGCGACGACGTCGGGGAGGTGGGAGAACTTGCCGTCGAGCAGGACCACCTGGGCCACGGCCCGGGTCGCCGCCGCTCCGTTGCCCATCGCGACCCCCATATCGGCGTCCTTCAGGGCCATGGCGTCATTCACGCCGTCGCCCGTCATCGCCACGACGTGGCCGCGCTTCTGCAGGGCCGCCACCACGGCCCGCTTCTGCTGCGGAGTGACCCGGCCGAACACGCTGTGCTTGTCGAGCACCACGGCCAGTTCTTCCAGGTCGTCGGGCAGGGTCCGGGCATCGACCGCGTCGGAAGCGTCCGCGATACCGGGTAGTCCCACTTTGACCGCGATCGCCCCGACCGTGCGCGGGTTGTCACCCGAGATCACCTTCAGTCCGACGCCCTGCTCGGCAAAGTAGCGCAGCGTTTCCTCCGCGTCCTCGCGGACCCGTTCCGACAACACGAGCAACGCCGCCGGCCGCAGACCGTCGGGTAGGCCGGGCTCCTCCGGGTCGCCGACCAGTTCGGTCGGTGCGGAGGCGAGCACCAGGACCCGTCGGCCGCCCCGAGCGATCACGTCGGCTCGGGACCGGGCCACCTCTCGAGCCGACTCCCCGGCTACCGGGGCCGGGTCGGGCCCAGATCCGGCTGCGGACTCCGGCAACACCATCTCGGGGGCCCCGAGCACCCAGGTCCCGTGTCCGGTCGCCCCGACCGCCGACCACTTGCGCGCGGAGGAGAACGGGATCCCGCCGGCCCGGGTCCACCCTCCGTCGGGTTGGCGGCCACCGCCGAAAGGGACTGCCAGCGCGGTCGCGGTCGCGTTGCTGTCGGAGCCGGTCGCCGACAGGGCCAGAGCCCTTCGGACGTCGCCCTCGTCCGCTCCGGCCAGCAGTTCCATCGCCTCGAACGCGATGTCCCCGTAGGTCAAGGTGCCGGTCTTGTCCAGGCACACGACGTCGACGCGGGCCAGCACCTCGACGGCCGGCAACTCCTGGACCAGGGTCTGCTTCCGGGCCAAACTGACGATGGCCAACATGAACGCGACGCTGGTGAGGAGCACCAGGCCCTCGGGAATCATGCCGATCAGAGCCGCGACCGTCCCGGTCACCGCATCGCGCCAGTCGCCGGCGTCGGTGCGGAACTGGCTCCAGATCAGCAGCGGCCCGACCACGAGGATCATGATCGAGATCCACTTGAGAAGCCGGTTGGTGCCCTGGACCAACTCCGACGCGGTGACCTGGAATTTCTTGGCCTCGCCGGTCAGTCGGGTCGCGTAGGCCTCCGACCCCACGGCGGTCGCCTGGAAGCGGCCCAGTCCGGCCACCACGATCGACCCCGAGAGAACCTGGGCGCCGGCAACTTTCGGGATCGGATCCGATTCCCCGGTCAGGAGGGACTCGTCGATCTCGAGACCCTCGGACGATCTCACCACGCCGTCGGCGACGACCTGGTCCCCGGTACGCAACTCCACGAGATCGTCGGCCACGACGTCCCCCACAGCCATGTCCCTGAGCTGCCCGTCCCGGACCACGTGGGCCAGCGGAGCGTTGATGACGGCGAGCCGGTCGAGGGTTCGCCGGGCCCTCAGCTCCTGGAAGACCCCGATCGCGCTGTTGGCCAGGATCACCAGGCCGAACAGGGCGTTCTGCCACCGACCGGTGAACAAGATGATCACCGCCAGGGCGCCGATCAAACCGTTGAACGGTGTGAGCACGTTGGCCCGGATGATCTGACCGAAGGTGCGGCTGGTCGGGGTTTCGACCGCATTCACCCGGCCGGACGCGACCCGCTCGGCGACCTGACCGGCGTTGAGCCCGGATTCCGGGGTGGCATGACCGATGTACGTCGCCAGCTGCGACGACGGCGTCGGCGCTCCCGTCGGCGGGCCGGCGGCCTTGGCCATGAGTGAGTGACCTAGGCGGACACGAGCCGGCCCAGCCGCACCCAGGTGTCCACCACGGTGTCCGGGTTCAAAGACATCGAATCGATGCCTTGCTGGAGGAGCCATTCGGCGAGGTCGGGGTGGTCGGAGGGTCCTTGGCCGCAGATGCCGACATACTTGCCGCGTTGCTTGCAGGCGGTGATGGCCGCGCTGAGCATGTACTTGACGGCTGGGTCGCGCTCGTCGAAGCCGGCGGCGACCAGGGCGGAGTCGCGATCCAGACCCAACGTGAGCTGGGTCATGTCGTTGGAGCCGATCGAGAAGCCGTCGAAGTAGTCCAGGAACTGGTCGGCGATCACTGCGTTGGAGGGGAGCTCGCACATCATGATCACCTCCAGCCCGTTCTCACCCCGCTTGAGCCCGTGCTCGGCGAGCAGGTCGATCACCCCGGCGGCCTCGGACAACGTGCGGACGAACGGGATCATGATCTTCACGTTGGTCAGACCCATGGCGTCGCGGACGTGGCGTAGAGCTTCGGCTTCCATGGCGAAACAGTCGGCGAATTCCGGTGACAGGTAGCGCGACGCGCCCCGGTAGCCGATCATCGGATTCTCCTCGTGCGGCTCGTACAGCTCGCCGCCGACCAGGTTGGCGTACTCGTTGGACTTGAAGTCGCTCATCCGGACGATCACCGGCTCCGGGGCGAACGCCGCCGCCAACATGGAGATGCCTTCGGCGACCCGGGTCACGAAGAACGCCCGCGGCGACGGGTAGGCCCGGACCGTGTCGGCGATCTGGGACTTGAGCGGCTCGGCCAGGCCGTCCAGATCCAGCAGGGCTTTGGGGTGGATGCCGATCTGCCGGTTGATGATGAACTCCAACCGGGCCAACCCGACCCCGGCGTGCGGCAACCGGGAGAACGCGAACGCCTGATCCGGGGTGCCGACATTCATCATGATCTTCACCGGAATCTCCGGCATCGCCCCGAGCTCCGTCGACTCCACCGAGAAGTCCAGCAGCCCGTCGTAGACGAACCCGGTGTCCCCCTCGGCGCACGACACGGTCACCTCCCGGCCCTCGGCCAACTCCCGGGTCGCCGCACCGGTCCCCACCACCGCCGGGATCCCCAACTCGCGGGCGATGATCGCCGCATGGCAGGTCCGGCCGCCCCGGTTGGTGACGATCGCCGACGCCCTCTTCATGATCGGCTCCCAATCCGGGTCCGTCATGTCGGCCACCAACACCTCGCCGGGCACGAACTCGTGCATCGCCTCCACCGAGGTCAACACCCGGACCGGCCCGGCGCCGATCCGCTGTCCGATCGCCCGACCCTCGATCAGGACCGTCTTCTGCTCGGCATCGGCCTCGCCCATCCGGTATCGCTGAACCGCTCCGGCCCCCACCCGGGACTGCACGGTCTCCGGCCGGGCCTGCAGGATGTACAGCTGACCGTCCAGACCGTCCTTGCCCCACTCGATGTCCATCGGCCGGCCGTAATGGCCCTCGATGGTCACCGCTTGGCGCGCCAACTCGGTCACCTCGTCATCGGTCAGGGAGAACAACCCACGCTGGGCCTCCGGGACGTCCACGAACTCGGTCGTCTTCCCGACGGTCCGGTCGGCGGTGTAGACCATCTGAATGGCCTTGTCGCCGATCCCTCGCTTCAGGATCGCCGGCCGGCCCGCCGAAAGCGCCGGCTTGTAGACGTAGAACTCGTCCGGGTTCACCGCCCCCTGCACCACCGCCTCCCCCAACCCGTACGAGGAGGTGATGAACACCGCGTCATTGAAACCCGACTCGGTGTCCATGGTGAACATCACTCCCGACGCCCCCAGATCGGAGCGGACCATCTGCTGCACCCCGGCCGAGAGGGCCACCGTCTCGTGCGCGAAGGCGTGGTGCACCCGGTAGGCGATCGCGCGGTCGTTGTACAGCGACGCGAACACCTCCCGGATCGCCGTCAGGATGGCTTCGATGCCGCGCACGTTCAAGAACGTCTCCTGTTGACCGGCGAACGAGGCGTCCGGCAGGTCCTCCGCCGTCGCACTGGACCGCACCGCGAAGGACCGGTCGCTCTCGCCGGCCCCCTCCCCACCACCGTCGCCGCCGGCCAACCTCTCGTACGCGCCGCGGATCTCGGTCTCCAGATCCGGCGGGAACGGCTGCGTCACCACCGCCTCCCGGATCTCTTTCCCCGCCGCAGCCAGCGCCTGCACGTCGTCGGTGTCCAGTCCCGACAACCGGGAGCTGATCCGCTCCGCCAGACCGGTGTCGCCGATGAACCGGCGATAGGCCTCCGCCGTCGTGGCGAACCCGTCGGGCACCCGCACCCCCAGCCCGGACAGGTTCGAGATCATCTCCCCCAGCGACGAGTTCTTCCCGCCCACCTGCTCCAGGTCCGCCAAGCCCAGCTCCGAGAACCAGCGAATGTTGGTCGAGCGATCGATCGGGCCGTCACTGGGCATGGGTGATCCTCCTTGATTAGCTCTGTTTGAGGAACTGCAGGATCACGGTTGACATCTCCTCGACCGACTTGGCCGAGGAGTTGATCACCGGGATCCGATGCGTACGGTAGATGGCCTCGGCCTGACGCAACTCGTATGAGCACTGCTCCAGCGACGCATACCGGGAGTGGGGCCGGCGCTCGTTGCGGACCTGGGTCAACCGGGCCGGCGTCGTGGTGATGCCGAAGCAGCGGCTCTTCAGACCCCGCACCGGTCGCGGCAGGTCGTAGCTGTCGAGGTCTTCGGGAACCAGGGGATAGTTGGCCACGAAGATCCCGTGTTGCAGCGCCAGATACATGGTGGTCGGCGTCTTGCCGCACCGCGACGGCGCCAGCAGGATCACGTCTGCCTTGTCCAGGGCCCGCAGACTCTGCCCGTCGTCGTGCTCGATGGCGTACTCCACGGCGGCCATCCGCGTGTTGTAGCGCTGCACATCGCCCAGCCCGTGCAGGCGCGCGGCCACCCGCAGACCGGGCACGCCGAGAATTGCCTCCACCCCGGCCATGTGCAGATCGAAGAAATCGATCAGTGGACAGCGGGACTTGTGCAACTCGTCACGGATCTCGGTCACCGCGGTGGTGGAGAACGCCAAGGGTGTACGGGGTCCGCCCATCGCCTCGTCCAGCACGGCCACCACCCGCCGCGCCTCCTCCACCGTGGTGATGAACGGGAACAGATGACGCTCGAAGTGCAGGTCGGGGAACTGGATGAGCAGGGCGTTACCCATGGTCTCGGCGCTGATGCCGGTGCTGTCGGACAGGAAGAAGACGGGAACAGCAGCGGCGGCGGGCGACTCGTCGGCGACCGTCACCCTGACCCCTTCCGCTGCGGACTCTGCCCTCGATTGATATCGGCTGCGGGTAGTCCGAGTCAACGAGAGGTCGCCAGCGTAGGGCCAGCTGTCCCGGCGAGCCTCCCCGGTGCACGAGCCGACCCTCGCCACCCTGGGAACGTGAGTCCTCGTCGGCTGGTGCATCTGACCCGCGGGGAACGGCGACGGATCGTCGCCGTGGCGATCGCCCGGTTCGTCGCGATCTTCACCGCCGTCATCGCGGCCTACTATCTGCTACCGCTCCAGCCCGGAAGCGCGGGACCCGGCCTCGGAGGACTGCTGGGCTTCGCGCTGACCTTCGTCTTCTTCGGCGTCGTGTTGTGGTGGCAGCTGCGTCAGGTACTCCGCGCCGACTTTCCCGCCCTGCGCGCCGTGGAGGGCGTCGCCGTGGTGGTGCCGTTCTTTCTGTGCGTGTTCGCCGCGATCTACGTGCTGATGTCCGAGGCGAACAGCGCCAACTTCACCGAACCCCTCACTCGCACCAGTGCCCTCTACCTCTCCATCGTCGTCTTCGGCACCGTCGGATTCGGCGACATCGCTCCGATCACCGACGGTTCCCGCCTGGTCGTGAGTGTGCAGATCTTGTGTGACCTGGTCTTCCTCGCCGTCGTCCTCCGACTCTTCATGGTGGTTCTGAAGGTGAGTTTCGAGGACCGCCATCCGCCCGCGGAGTCGATGAGTGGTGACCCGCCGGACTAGATTGTCCGACCATGGGTCAACGCGTCCTGGTTCTCTCGGCGGGCATCGGCTCGGGTCACAACAGCGCGGCGGCCGTCCTGGAGGCCTCGTTGCGGGCGGACCCCAAGGTCCAGCACGTGCTGAAGCTCGATGTGCTCGAGACGGCTAGCGACCTCTACCGCACCGTCTACGACGACGCCTACTTCGCGATGGTCGAGGCGGTTCCGTGGCTGGTCGGCTGGGGCTATGACGCCGGCGACGCTCCGTTCAAGCTCGGGAACTCGATCTCCCTGTGGGACCGGTTCAACACCCACGTCACGGTGCGGACGATCAAGGCCTACCGCCCGAACGTGGTGATCTGTACGCACTTCCTGCCGACCAGACTCGTGTCGTTGCTCTTGAGCCGCGGCCTGCTCAAAGCGCCGCTGGCGGTCGTCACCACCGACTACGACTTCCAGGGTCTGTGGCTCAGCAGCCCGTTCACGCACTTCTTCGTGGCCCGCGACGAGACCAAGGCCCACATGGTCGACATCGGAGTGCCGGCGGATCGACTGACGGTCAGCGGGATCCCGGTCGCGGCCGAGCTCGGCCGGACGATCGATCAAGCAGAGGTGTTGCGCCGCTACGGCCTGGATCCCGGGTGGCCGACGCTACTCATCTCGGCGGGGGCTGCGGGCGGCACGTACACGAGGTCGATCGTCCAGCAGAGTCTGCGGATGCGGAACACCTTCCAAGCCATCGTGGTCTGCGGACACAACGATCAGCTGCGGGGTGAGATCGAGAGCCTGGTTCGCGGTCGGGCGGATCGGTATCGGGTGCTCGGCTTCTCGACGGACATGGCCGATCTGATGCGGGCCGCGACCTTGTTCGTCGGGAAACCGGGCGGCTTGTCGTCGTCGGAGTGCATGGCGGCGGGGCTGCCGATGGTGTTGATCAAGCCCATTCCCGGGCAGGAGGTCCGCAACAGCGACTTCCTGCTCGAGGAGGGTGCGGCGGTGCGCTGCAACTACGACACCACGGTGGGCTACAAGATCGATCATCTGCTGGACCACCCGGGGAGGATCCAGCAGATGGCGGCCAACGCCCGCCGCCTCGGCCGGCCGGAGGCCGGCCCGGACATCGCGGCCATCGCGATGTCCGAACCGCCGCCCCCGGTCTGGATCAGCCACGCCGCGCAACGCTCGATCCTGGCCTCCAGCGAACAGGGTGTCGCCACCATCGACCTCGAGCCGGAGCGCCGCACCCACACGTTGAGCTACGCCTCCAGCGGGCTTTCGGCGGGTGTGATCACGGGGGCGCAGCTGGATGCGTTCGTGTTGCTGGCGGCGGCCGGATCTCCCACCGAGCCGACGCTGTCGATCACGGCGCCCCTGCTCCGCAAGCTGCGACGCCGGATGACCGATCCGGGACTGCTGCTGATCCTGCGCAGGATTCTCGGCAAGGCCACCGAGGTGCAGCTCCGTACGGCGCACTGAACGACGCGGCGCATCCCGGGTACGTCTTCCGGCCCGGCCATCCAGCGTTCACCCAATGCTCACGGACTCGCCGAGTAGGTGTCGGCTGATTGTTCGGCCGGGTGAGCCACCGTGGTGCTGGAAAGGGGGCGACACCATGACGCTCGATCACGTCAGCTTCGTCTTGATCTCCGACCGTACGGGAGGTGCCCGCCCGGGAGTCTTCGAACGCGGTCTGGCGACCACCGACCTGCTCGCACCGAGCTTTGCCATCCAGCTCGGGGATCTCATCGAGGGCTACAGTCATGATCTTGCCGAGATCGAGCGGCAGTGGTCCGAGATCGACCGGATGTTCGCCGAGATCCGCACGCCGACCTTTTACGTTCCCGGCAATCACGATGTCGCCAATCCGCTGCAGCAGAAGGTCTGGCAGGAGCGGTACGGCCCGACCTATTCGCACTTCCGCCGCGGTGACGCCCTGTTCTGCCTGCTGGACACCCAGGATCCGCCGGCCGACTACGCCGAAACGACGGTGCTGGACGATCTCGACCACGCGAGTGGGTGGACCCCCCGCCGCGCCCGGATCGAAGTCGAGCAACAACAGGACTGGAACGACACCCAGCCGGCGACCGTCGGTGACGAGCAACTCGACTATTGGGAGGACGTGCTTCGCGATCACCGGGACGCCCGATGGTCGTTCGTGTGCATGCACATGCCCCTCTGGCAGGGTCGGCATCCGGCCTGGGTGCGCCTGCGCCGCATGCTCGGCGAGCGTTCCTACAGCGCGTTCGCCGGCCACGTCCACAACTACCGGCACTCCCCCATCGACGGGCGCTCCCACATTCGTCTGGGCCCGACCGGCGGCCTGTGGGTGCTCGGCGGGCCGGAGGGCAACTTCGACCATGTCACCCAGGTCACCCTGACCCACGACGGGCCGGTGCTGGCCAACATCCTGCTGGAGGGAGTCCGAGACATCGACGGCCAACCGCTGAGCCCGGTGGCCACCCGCTCCGTGCCCATCTTCTGAGCCACCCGACGGCCGGTAAGGTGAACCAGCGCCACAGACGGGAACACCATGATCATGATCAACGCCGATCCGGACCGCAACCTCGCCCTGGAACTGGTCCGGGCGACTGAGGCGGCGGCGATCAACTGTTCCCGCTACCTGGGCTTCGGAGACAAGAATCAGGTCGACGCAGCGGCGGTCGACGCCATGCGGCCGGTCCTCGGTTCGGTCCGGATGAACGGCGTGGTGGTCATCGGTGAGGGCGAGAAGGACGAAGCGCCGATGCTCTACAACGGGGAGCGGGTGGGAGACGGCTCCGGGCCGGAGTGGGACATCGCCGTCGATCCGGTCGACGGAACCACCCTGACGGCCAAGAGCCTGCCCGACGCGGTGAGTGTGCTGGGCGTCTCGCCGCGGGGAACCATGTTCGACCCGGGGCCGGCGGTCTACATGGAGAAGCTGGTCGTGCCGAAGTCCGTGGCGGGCGTCGTCGATCTCGACGCCCCGATCGGGAACAATCTCCGGGCCATCGCCGAGGCCACCGACCGCGCCGTCTCCGAGCTGACCGTGGCGGTGCTGGACCGGCCGCGGCATGAGGAGATGGTGGCCTCGATCCGCCATGCCGGGGCCCGGATCCGGTTCCTGTTGGACGGAGACGTGGCCGGAGCGATCATGGCCGCCACCCCGGGCACCGGCGTCGATCTGCTGGTCGGGGTGGGCGGTACGCCCGAGGGCGTGCTGGCCGCCTGCGCGCTGCGTTGTCTCGGCGGGGAGCTGATCGGGCGGCTGATCGCCCGCGACGCGACCGAGCGCCGCGCCGCCCTGGAGGCCGGATTCGACCTGAACCGGATCCTGACCACCGAGGACCTGGTGAGCGGGGACAACGTGTTCTTCGCCGCCACCGGGGTGACCGACGGGGCGTTGCTCCGCGGCGTGCGCTTCGAGTCGCACCGGATCGTCACCCATTCGCTCTCGATGCGCTCCCGGTCGGGAACCATCCGGCTGATCGAGGGCCGGCACGATCCCGAGCGGTCGTTCCTGGTCAACCACGAACGCCGTGAAGGATGACCCGATGACCAGGTTGGACTATGCCCCCGCACCGGAGCCGGCGGACGACGCTTTCGTCGATGACCTGCGGGCGAGATTGCGAGCGACACGCCGGATTCCGCTCATCGAGGGGGTCGGCTGGGATCGCGGTACCGATCCCGGCTATCTGGCCGATCTCGTCGAGTACTGGCACCAGCACTACGACTGGCGCAGCCACGAGCGCCGACTGCTTTCCCTGCCGTGGGTCAGCACCGGTGAGGCCGACACCGCTCTCCGATCGATTCAGCAGACGGCTTCAGGGGATGCAGCGACCGTCGTACTGCTGCACGGTTGGCCGGACTCGTTCTTCCGTTTCGACCGGGTTCTTCCGCTGCTGACCGACATCAACGTCGTGGTGCCGTGCCTGCCCGGTTACCCGTACGCGCACCCGCTCACCCGACCCGGCATGTCGGCCGCGCGTACGGCCGAGGCAGTCGCGGTCGCGATGCAGGAACTCGGGTACGGGCGCTACGTCGTCTCCGGCGGTGACATCGGCAGCTCCGTCGCCGAGCAGCTGGCCGCGGCTCACCCCGACCGGGTCTCGGCCCTCCATCTCACCGACATCCCGTACACGCATCTGTTCACCGTCGATCCGACCGATCTCACCCCGGCAGAGACCGAGTATCTGAACGCCGGCCAGGGTTGGCAGTTCGCCGAGGGTGCGTACGCGCTGGAGCAGGCGACCAAGCCGCACACTCTCGCCGCCGGCTTGGGCGATTCCCCGGCTGGACTGGCGGCCTGGATCGTGGAGAAGCTCCGCAGCTGGAGTGATTGCCACGGCGACGTCGAGTCGGTCTTCCCCCGGGACGAGCTGCTCACCTGGATCACGCTGTACTGGGTCACAGGCACGATCGGGACGTCGTTCAGCGCCTACGCCGAGGAGTCGGAGCCGATCACCGAGCGGATCGACGTCCCTGCGGTGGTGTCCATCTACCCGCACGACCTGGTGCCCGCGCCGCGCGCCTTCGGCGAACGGTTCTTCGACATTCGCGCCTGGCACGAACACCCCGACGGCGGCCACTTCGCCGCCTGGGAGCGGCCCGAGGCCTTTGTCGCCGATCTGCGCGAGGCCGTCGCGATCTAGCCTTCAGAGCGGCATGTCGGCGTTCAGCGGATTGTTCTCCGCGGTTTCCCCCGAGGTTTCCAGTAGCTGCGCGATGAGGTCCAAGGTCTGCGTGTCCTGATCGGTCATCCGCCGCCCGAACGGGCCACGGGCGCGGGCGACTCCGGCGCCGACTCGGAGGATGGTTTCGCGCGTCTGTCGGCTGACCTCGAGTGGCACGGCTTCCAGCAGGGACGCGACCTGGGCGAGACCGGAGACGATGGAGCGATCATCGAGGAGGAACTCGTCGAACAACCAGTCGCGGTTTCGGGTCGCGGCCTGCATGAGCTGCCAGGGCAGTCCGGTGACACCCATCGGCGCGTCGTCGACGCTCTGCCAGAACGCCTCCTGCTCGAGCTCGTCGAAATGACTTCGCCCGATCAGGGCGCTGATCACCCAGACGGGTCCCAGTTGGAGGGTGAGCCAGTCCGACTCCGACCATCCGTACATGGACCTGATGCTACGTTCCGGACCGCCAGGAAATCGAGCTTGCGCTTTTGATTTTGCCCGCCGACGAATCCGGCCCGGGGCGTAGCGCAGAACAGTGGGTGCTCGGCAAAACCAGATCACATTCCAGATCGAGGAGTTCACGTGACCGAAACGACCGAAACCACCAACGCCGCCGTCACCACCGACAAGCGTCCGGCCGAGTGGGACGCGACGGAACAGAAGTCGTGGACCGATCTCGGACAGGACCTCTGGTCCTACCTGACCGGTCGGGGCGCGGCGATCAACTACAGCTTCGTCGACATGACGGTCGAAGTTCCGCGGGACACCGGACGGGACGCGCCGCGGGCCACGTGGAAGCTCAACGGAACCGTGCGCGTCACCACCAGCGACGACATGGACAAAGGCTCAGATCCGCTGCGGGGCTGAGGCGATGCTTCGCGTCCACGCCGACCTGCAGTTCTCGGTCACCCCGCCGACGGCAGGCCGCGGGGACTCGGACGTGATCACCGGGACGGTGCGCGGCGATGGCGGCCACGTTCAAGTGCAACTCGATTCCACCCCGTCCTTCACCGGTCTCGGTGATCTTCGCCTGGTCCGGATCCTGGCCCGGTGGCTGGCGGCCGAGGACCTGAGTGTTTCCCTGGTGGGTGCCGACGGGCTGGTGCTCAGCCTGGGTGCGGGTCAGCGCAGTCTGCTGTCGCGGATGCTGGTGCGCTCCAAACACGTGCAGCTGGGACCTGTGCGCAACCTCTTGCGGGCCGTCCGGCAACGGGGCCGCACCTTCGGCTGGCGCGACCTGATTCCACCGACCACTCCGATCCCGATGGCGCCGACGTTCCGGCGACTGCCCCGGCGGGTGACGACCACCCACGACCCGTATGGCGGCGGTAGTCCTCGCCTGTTCTTCCCTCCCGGGTTGAATGCCCGGACCGGGCCGGTGACGCAGGTGTTCTACCTGCGGACCGGAGCGACGACGACGATCGGGAGCGACCCGGCGAACAATCTGGTGCTGGACCGGGTCGACCCGCAGCAGGCGGAGATTCGTCGCACCGGCCAGGACGAGTACGTCGTGGTGTCGACCGGAACCAACCCCTGCCGGGTCAACGGGGAGCCGATCCGCGAGGCGCTGTTGCGAACGGGTACCCGGATCGAGATCGGCGAGTGGACGATGGTCTACTTCCGGGCCGAGTACGCCGACCACGGCCGGCCCTACGGAGGTCGGGTGGGCGGCGAAGCGGGGTATCAGCGTCCGCAACCGGTTCCCACCTACGTTCGGGGCGGCGGCCTAGGCTGAGGCGCTGTGGGTACTGGTCGTCGACCGCTGTTCGCCCTGCTGCTGCTGGTCGTGACCGGTTGCGGTGCCCCGAGCGAACCGATCAGCCCTCCGCCGGCTGTCTCGTCACGGGCACCGCTACCTGCACCGGCCTCGACACCCACCCGAGCGGTCCGCCCCGAGCCGTCACCGGCGCCGCCGGCAGCGCCAGCACCGACGGCGCGGTCGCGAACCGGTCCGGACGACCCGCGGTGGCGGTTCTTCGTCGACGACGAGGCGCGGTATCGATCGGTCTGGTTCGACGGGGCCCAGCGGGTGATGATCGGGTACGGCTGCACGCAGGCGCCGTTCTACGTTCCGGACTCCCGTTGCCGCGGAGCTGACGGCTTCCACCACGGGGTGGATGTCGCTCTGCCCTGCCGAACCACCATCCGCGCCGGGGTGGCCGGGCGGGTGATCGAATCGTCGCGACCCGGCCGGCCGGGCCCGGCGTACGGATCGACGGCCTTCCGACTGCGGGTCACCGACCGCGGAGCCCGCTACGACATCGTCATCGGGCACGCGACTCGGGTGCTGGTCGAGCCGGGCGATCGGGTGCGTCGCGGTGAGGTCATCGCCCTGGCCGGAGCCCGCGGAGCCCCGGACGGCTGCCACCTCCACTTCGAGCAGCGCCGGCCGGACACGGGTGTGACCGGTGCGAAGAACCCGACCCGTCTGCTGGCCCTGCGACCCGTCTGAGCTCCTACGCACCCGGGGACGTTCGGGATTACCCGGAACGAACCCGGAGTTGACAGCTCGTTGACAGGGATTCCTGGGCATCGTCGGTCACCCTTGAAGGATGCTTGCATCGACGACCAGGTCGGCTGACTCTTTCGTTGCGCCCCGCCCAGGCCCAGATCTCGTTCTGGTCGGCGGGGTTCCCGGGGCGGGCAAGTCCACCGCGATCCGGCACGCCACCACTGATCTGTCCATCCGGGCCCTGGACCCGGAGCAGCTCCAGGATCGCATCCGCAATCGGCTGCCCACGAAGATCCCCTACCGGACCTACCGTTCGCTGGTTCATGTCGTGCACACGCTCCGCGTCTTCTTCCATCTGCTGCGGGGCCCCGGATCGGCGCCACGCCTGGTCGTCCATGATCCGGGCACCCGGCCGCGGCGGCGCCGACTCTTCGTCGCTCTGGCCCGGGCTCGAGGTTGGCGCACCACCCTGCTCTACATCGACGTCGAGCGGAGCGCCGCCCGATCGGGGCAGTGGGAGCGGGGCCGGGTTCTCGACGCCTCAGCGTTCGATGCGCACTGGCGGCGCTGGGAGCGGCTCCGGACCCGACTCACCGGGACGGAAAGCTCGGGCCCGGACGACCACGAGATGATCCTGGTTGATCGCGACCGCGCCGCCGCGACCCTGCGTGGCCTGTGCCTCGATCCGCCGGGTCTCGACTACGGAAAGGCCGCCAACAGCTCGGACTTGCGCTCGACCGGAGCGAACGACGCCGTGATCGAGTTGCGCGCCAAGAGCACGAGATCGTCCTCCGACAGAGACGTCTGCTCGAGCACGGCCGCGTAGTTGTCGGCCACATACCCGCCGAAGTAGGCCGGGTCGTCCGAATTGACCGTGGCCAGTAGGCCACGGGCCAGCATCTCGGGCAAGGGGTGCTCGGTCAGGTCGCTGACCACGCCCAGCCGGAGATTCGACAAGGGGCAGACGGTGAGCGGGATCTGTTCCCGCCGGAGTCGTTCGACCAACGGCGCATCCTCCAGGCAACGCACGCCGTGGTCGATCCGCTCGACCCCCAACACGTCCAGGGCCTGGCGCACATAGTCCGCCGGACCTTCTTCGCCGGCGTGCGCGACCGCCCGCAGACCGTCGCTGCGGGCCGCGGCGAACACGCCGGCGAACAACGAAGGCGGATAGCCCTGCTCGGCCGAGTCGAGCCCGACCGCGAGGAGATCATCCAGCCGGTGCGACACCGCGCGCCACGTGTCCATCGCCTCGGAGACCGGCCGGTCGCGGAGGAAGCACATGATCAGACCGCCGGTCAGGTCGTGATCGGCTTGCACGACCTGCCAGCCGTCCAGCAGCCCGTCGAGCACGGTGTCGATGGCGATTCCCCGTACGGCGTGCGCCTGTGGGTCGAAGAACAGCTCCACGTGCCGTACGCCCTGGTCGACCGCCCGGCGCAGATAGACCTCCGTGAGGTCGGCGAAGTCCTGCCGAGTGATCAAGGAAGTCATGCTCTCGTAGTACAGCGCCAAGAAGGAAGAGAGATCGTCGAAGCGGTAGCGCTCCCGCAACTGCACCACCGAGCCCGCTGCCGGCTGCACAGCGTTCCGCTCAGCCAGGGCGAAGACCATCTCGGGCTCGAGCGAGCCCTCGATGTGGATGTGCAATTCGGCCTTGGGCAGCGCCCGGGCGAACTCGTACGGGGTCGTCATGGAACCTCCCCGCTACGGGCAGTGAAGGTACAGGGCATTGGGCGGCGGCTCTCGATACGTACACGCATCGGGCACGAGGTGCTGAACGGCTACGCCCCAGATGACGCAGCTCAGCACGATGATCACCGACACCATCCACACGACCCGCCGGGTCAACTCCTGACGCACGAGATCTCCTTACACCATGCCGAATCGCTCGGCGTGCACCGCTTTCCGGGGAATTCCCAGGTTGCGCAGGGCCTCCTCGGCCGCGTCCATCATCGGATCGGGGCCGCAGATGAAGTACTCCAGCTCGTTGCGATTCTCCGGCAGCACCTCGTCGAGGACCTCGGCATTGGCTCGGCCGCGTCGACCGGTCCAGTCCGGGCCGGGGGCGCTGATGACGTGGACGACCGTCACGTTGTGCCGTTCGGTCAGCGCCTCGAGATCGGCCCCTCCGATGATCTCATGTTCGTGGCGGTTGCCGAGGATCAGCCAACAGGGACGGGAGTCCGCGCGATCGGCCAGGGTCGAGATCATGCTGAGCATCGGGGTCACGCCGACGCCGGCCGCCAGGAAGACGTAGCCGGGCGCCTCGTGCCGGGCATAAGAGAAGTGACCCCACGGTCCATCCAGGTAGACGATGCGGCCCGGCTCGAGGTCGTGGATCGTGGTGGTGAAACCGTGTTCGGTCTTGATGGTGAACTCCAGCTGGTCGGCAGCCTCGGCGCTGGAGGAGATCGAGAACGGGTGGTAATCGAGGGCGAACGGAGAGCGACCGGTGTGGATCCAGGCGAACTGGCCCGGCTGGAACCGGAAACCGTCCGGTCCGTAGGACGAAGGGTCGACCAGCTGGAGGGTGACGGTGTGGGAGTGTTGGGGCTGCTCCCGCACGGCTAACACGCGCCAGCGGCGGCGCCAGCGCCGGATCGGCACCAGGACCCGCACCCAGAACCCGATCCAGAGGAAGGCACCCGAGTAGGCGATCCAGAGAGCCCGCTCCCACGGCTGATCCACGTAGTACCCGATCAGCAGCACGTGGGCGAGACCGGTCACCACGATGAGCACGGCCAGCACTGCATGCAGCAGCTGCCAGACCGGGTAGCGCAGCCGGAGCTTGCGCCGCCAGACCGAGGTCGCGATCAACACCAGCAAGAACACGACGGACAGCACGGCGAGCTTGGCTCGCACCGGCGATTCGACGATGTTCAGCAGCGCCAGGAAGCGGCTGTCCCAGAACATCAAGATGATGGGATGGGCGAAGATCAACACAGCGATCAGGACCGTGATCTGGCGGTGGAACTGGAGCAGCACATCGGCTCCGAAGGGCCGATTGATCCGAACGCTCCGGGCGGCGAGCACGAACTGCAGACCCATCAGCGACAGTCCGACGAAGCCGGCGCCGACGGACACGTTCACCCAGAAGCCGCGACCCGGGTCGAGCTGGATCAGACTGAGCAGCAGCGGGGCGACGGCCAGCAGCACGTAGACCAGCAGCCAGCGCACGGTGCGAGTGCGGTCACGCACGTGCCGATCCTGAACTCTTCAAGGGCTCACCCCGAATCTGCGGTGGTGCCGGTCAGCGGCGACCCAGGCGACGTTCGCCGCTGGATCCGGTCTGGTAGGGCATGCCGTAGTGGGCGTAGACGGCCGCTTCGGCGTCGGCTTCCAACTCCCCGTCCAGCTCGATGAACGGTGCCGCTCGGGCCGCCTTCTTGTCCACCGTGACCCGGACGTGCTTGGGCGCGACGGTGGCGTCGGTCAGCGGTACGAAGACCAGCTTCGCCGAGATGGGCAGCCCGACCCGAACCGAAACGAAGGCCGGCTCCTGGGTGGCGGTGTCGAAGTAGACGGCTTCCATCGAGCCGATCTTCGCGCCGTCCTGGGTGATCACGGCGGTCCCGCGCCAGTCTCGCAGGTCTTCGATGGCGATCATGGATACCTCTCCTGGGCGGTGCTGTCGACGTCCTGACCAGAGAGTATCGTCCGGGTCGCCCGATCCTGGGAGCCGAGGTCACTCCTACGTAGGATCACCGTATGGCGTTGACGAAGGGCAGCACGGTCAGCTGGAACACCCCCCAAGGGAAGACCAGCGGCACCACCGTGGAGAAGAAGACCAGCGACTTCACGTTCGACGGGAAGAAGTTCAAGCCGACCGACAGCGACCCGTACTGGATCGTCGAGTCCGACAAGTCCGGGAAGCAGGCCGCCCACAAGGAGTCCAGCCTCAGGGCCGGGTGATCGAGCTCAAGCTGACTTCAGGTCTAGCTACACTGGACGGGTGCGGCACCGTGACGATCTGCTCACCATCGGTCAGCTCGCCGAGCGCTCGGGGGTGGCGCCCTCGGCTCTGCGCTACTACGAGGCCGAAGGCCTGATCAGCGCGACCCGGACCTCGGGAAATCAACGCCGCTACCAGCGTTCGGTGCTGCGTCGGATCGCCTTCGTCCGTTCCGCACAACGGGTGGGGCTGAGTCTCGAGGAGATCGCGGAGGCGATGGCGACCCTGCCCGGCGGCCGGGCGCCGACCAGGGCCGACTGGACCCGGCTCTCCCGCGCCTGGCGGCCGCGTCTGGAGGCGCAGATCGAGCGGCTCGAACGACTCCGGGACCGGTTGGACAGCTGCATCGGCTGCGGCTGCCTGAGCCTGGCCCGCTGCAGTCTGCAGAATCCCGATGACATCCTCTCCGAGCGCGGGCCGGGTGCCGCTTACCTGGAACCTGATCGAACGCGTCAGCGGCGACCCTAGGATGCAAACATGGTCACCAAAGTCGCCCTCCTGACCGCCGGAGGCTTCGCGCCCTGCCTCTCCGCCGCGATCGGAGGGTTGATCGAGCGGTACAGCGCCGTGGCCCCGGACGTCGAGATCATCGCGTACCGGTACGGCTACCAGGGGCTGCTCGCGGGTGATCGGCTCGAGGTGACGCCGGTCGTCCGGGCCAACGCCCACCTGCTGCACCACTTCGGCGGGTCGCCGATCGGGAACTCGCGGGTCAAGCTCACCAACGCGGCCGATCTGGTCAAGCGCGGACTCGTCGCCGAAGGAGTGGACCCGCTGCAGGCGGCGGCCGACCGGCTGACCGAGGACGGGGTCACGGTGCTGCACACCATCGGCGGGGACGACACCAACACCACCGCCGCCGACCTGGCGGCCTTTCTCGCCGACCACGACTACGCCCTCACTGTGGTGGGCCTGCCCAAGACCATCGACAACGACGTGATCCCGATCAAGCAGTCCCTGGGTGCCTGGACCGCCGCCGAACAGGGATCACGTTTCGCCCAGAACATCATCGGCGAACACAACTCCGGTTCTCGAATGCTGATCGTGCACGAAGTGATGGGCCGGCACTGCGGATGGCTTACCGCCGCCACCGCCGCGGAGTACCGGTCCTGGCTGGACACCCGCGAGTGGTTACCCGAGATCGGACTCGGCCGTCCCGGGTGGGACGTGCACGGGGTCTACGTACCGGAGGCGGTGTTCGACCTCGAGGCGGAGTCGCAACGGCTGAAGAAGATCATGGACGACGTGGGATCGGTGAACCTGTTCCTGTCCGAGGGGGCCGGCCTGCCGAGCATCGTCGCCGAGCTGGAGCGTTCCGGCGAGGAGGTGGCCCGTGATCCGTTCGGCCACGTCCGGATCGACAAGATCAAACCCGGTGAGTGGTTCGCCAGCCAGTTCGCCGAACGGCTGGGGGCACAGAAGGTTCTGGTGCAGAAGTCCGGGTACTTCTCCCGCTCGGCGGCGGCCAACGACCGGGATCTCGAGTTGATCACGTCGATGACCGAGCTCGCCGTGGACTGCGCCCTGAACGGCGAGCCGGGCGTCATCGGGCACGACGAGGACAAGAGTGACGAGCTGAGGGCGATCGAGTTCGCCCGCATCAAGGGCGGCAAGCCGTTCGACATCGACCAGCCCTGGTTCGCCGACCTGCTGAACGGCATCGGCCAGCCCCGGACCGAGGCCGCGGCCGGTCACTGACGGCACCGACCCTCAGCGACGCCGGCGGCCGATCCGCGCCGCCACGAACGCAATCAGCGCTCCGAGGCCAACGCCGGTGGCGGCGCCGGTGACGTATCCGGCACCGGTGCCGATCCGTACCGACCGGACTGCAACCTGTTCGGGCACCATGGTCGGCTCCTCGGGCTCGGGCTGCTCCGCCGGGGGGGCGGCGAACCGGATCCTCTCGTCCTCCTCCTCGAACGCCGGGCTCTCGGCGGTCGCGATCCAGGCGGCGATGAACAAAATCAACGTGGCGAAGAAGTTGAAGAACAACATCAACACGATGATCGGGCCGAAGAAGCGGGCCGCGAGGTTGTTGGCGAAGAGCCCGATCAAGAAACTGGCCAGATACTGCAGGGCCGCCAACCCGACAGCTCCCATCAACGCGCCCCGACGCACGATCCGCCACGGTTCGCGGCGCTCGGGTAGGACCAGGTAGATGTAGGAGAACGTGAGCCAGCCCGCCCCGATCGAGAAGACCACCGGGACCAACGCGAAGACGACGGAGAACGCCGGGTTGCGGGGCAGTCCGAGCCAGCCGATGACTTGTTCGGTGAGGCTGGTCGAGATGGAGGCGAGCCCGAAGGTGACACCGATGGCCAGGATCAGGCCGAGGAGGGCGAGCAGGCTCGTCAAGGTCTTGACCGCGATGTTGGGCTGCGGACCCGGCTGGTCGAAATCGGCCCGCCACTGGGCGTTCAGGGCATCCTTGAGGTTGTTCATCCAGCCGGCGCCGGCGTACACGGCGGAGAGTAGGCCGGCGATCCCGATCGCGGTGAAGTTGCTCAGAGTGTTGACGATGAACCTCTCGACCTGAGTCACGGTCGCCTCGTCGACCCCGCTCAGCTGGCCGGTCAGCGCCTCCGCCAGCATCGGGATCAGATCCGGTCTCAGCCGGACCAGGAAGAAGCCGGTGAACGAGAAGGCCAGCATCGCGATCGGGATCAGGGCGAGCACCGAGAAGTAGGTGATGCCGGCGCTGAACTGGGTCCCGAGCCGCACGGTGAAACGCTCGGCCGCCCGCATCAGATGGGCGACCGCCGGCTTCTCCGGCAACCGCTTGAACCAGTCGATCACTCGACGACGCTACAACACGGCTCGCCACAGGACCGTTACCGTTGAGGCATGCCGCGACTGCTCACCGACGACGAGATCGCCACTCAACTGCAGGGCCTGGAGAACTGGCAGCGGGCCGACAGTGACGGCGATCCCGCGATCAGCACCTCGTTCGAGCTGGCCGACTTCCGCGCCGCCCTGGACCTCGTCCAGCGCATCGGCGACGCCGCGGAACAGATGGATCACCACCCCGACATCGACATCCGCTGGAACAAGGTGGTGCTGGTGTTGTCCACTCATTCCGAAGGCGGCCTGACCCAACTCGACCTCGAGGCCGCCCACCGGTTCAACGACGAGGCCGGCCTGTAGGTCAGTCCTCGAACTCAGTCCTCGAAGTCCTCGGCCGGGGGGCAGGTGCAGATCAGATTCCGGTCCCCGTACGCGCCGTCGATGCGGCCTACCGGGGGCCAGTACTTGTCGAAGCCCTGGGCGGAGATGGGGCCGGCGTGCAAACCGGCCGGGAAGGCCGCCAGCCGCCGGGGGTACGGGTGCTCCCACTCGTCAGCGACCACCCGGGCCTGGGTGTGCGGGGCGTTGGTCAGGGGGTTGTCGTCCTTCGGCCACTCCCCCGCCTCCACCTTGGCGATCTCGGCTCGGATGTTGATCATGGCCGCACAGAACCGGTCCAGCTCCTCCAGGTTCTCCGACTCGGTGGGCTCCACCATCAAGGTGCCGGCCACCGGGAAGCTCATGGTCGGGGCGTGGAAGCCGTAGTCGATCAAGCGCTTGGCCACGTCTTCGACCGTGACTCCGCTGGCTTTGGTGATCGGCCGCAGGTCGAGGATGCACTCGTGCGCCACCCGGCCGTTCCGCCCGGAGTAGAGCACCGGGAAATGGTCGCCCAGCCGGTCGGCCACGTAGTTGGCGGCCAGCAGCGCGTGCTCGGTGGCTGAGGTGAGTCCGGCGCCGCCCATCATGGCGATGTAGGCGTAGCTGATCGGCAGGATGCCGGCCGAGCCGTACGGTGCCGCCGAGACCGGCCCGATGCCGGATTCAGGACCCGCACCGTCGAGCAACGGATGGTTCGGCAGGTACGGGGCGAGGTGCGCACCGACCCCGACCGGGCCCACCCCGGGCCCGCCGCCGCCGTGCGGGATGCAGAACGTCTTGTGCAGGTTGAGGTGACTCACGTCGGCCCCGAACTTCCCCGGCTTGGCCAGGCCGAGCAGGGCGTTCAGGTTGGCTCCGTCGACGTAGACCTGCCCGCCGGCGTCGTGCACCAGCGCACACAGCTCGGTGATGCTCTCCTCGAACACCCCGTGGGTCGACGGGTAGGTGACCATGATCGCCGCCAGTTGCTCACGGTGCTGCTCGATCTTGGCCCGCAGGTCGTCCAAGTCCACCGAGCCGTCGGCGCCGGCCTTGACGACCACGACCTTCATCCCGGCCATCACCGCCGAGGCCGCGTTGGTGCCGTGGGCCGAGGAGGGGATCAAACAGATCCGCCGGTCCGACGAGCCTCCGGCCCGGTGATACTCGCGGATGGCCAGCAGGCCGGCCAGTTCCCCCTGGCTGCCGGCGTTCGGCTGGATGGACACCTGGGCGTACCCGGTCACCTCGGCCAGCCACGACTCGAGGGTGCGGATCAAGGTGACGTAGCCCTGGGCGTCCTCGACGGGCACGAACGGGTGCAGGTCGGCGAACCCCGGGAAGGAGATCGGTTCCAACTCAGCGGTGGCGTTGAGCTTCATGGTGCAAGAACCCAGCGGGATCATGCCGCGGTCCAGGGCGAAGTCCCGGTCCGACAGGGCCCGCAGGTAACGCAGCATCGCGGTCTCGCTGTGGTGGGTGTTGAACACCGGGTGGGTCAGATACGCAGTGCTGCGCTCGCTACCCGACAGGTCACCCATCGTCCCCTGAGCCGGCCGCAGCTCCGAGTCGACACCGAAGGCCTCTCGAACGGCGCCCAGGGCGGAGGCGGTGACATCCTCGCCGACCGAGACGGCGACGTGGTCGTCGTCGACCCGTCGCAGGTGCACCCCACCCTCCCGGGCCGCGGCCACCACCTGAGCGGCCCGGCCCGGAACCCGGGCCAGAACGGTGTCGAAGAAGCGATCGTGCACGACCTCCACGCCGGTGGTCGCGAGATCTCCGGCCAGATCCGCCGCCGTCTCGTGCAGGGAGCCCGCGATGGCGCGGATCCCGTCCGGCCCGTGGTAGACCGCATACATCCCGGCCACCACGGCCAGCAGCACCTGGGCAGTGCAGATGTTGGAGGTCGCCTTCTCCCGCCGGATGTGCTGCTCGCGGGTCTGGAGCGCCAGCCGGTACGCCTGGGTCCCGTGGGCGTCCTTCGACACGCCGACCAATCGACCGGGCAGGGACCGCTCCAGCGACTGCCGGACCGAGATGAAACCGGCGTGCGGGCCACCGTAGAACAGCGGAACCCCCAGCCGCTGGCTGGAGCCAACTGCGACGTCGGCGCCCCACTCCCCCGGCGGGGTCACGAGCGCGCAGGCCAGCAGGTCGCAGGCCGCGATCACCTCGGCGCCGACCTCGTGGGCGGCGTCGGCGATGGCCTGGAGTTCGTCGGTGGCGAGAACCCGACCCGAGGCCCCCGGCGTTTGCACGACCACCGCGAAGGGATCGGTCGCGGCGATGGCCTCGGTCAGCGGCCCCTGAGCGACCTCGACGTCGAGACCCAGGGCCGCAGCCCTGGTCCGGACCACCGCGATGGTTTGCGGCAAGGTGTCGGCATCGAGCAGGAACACCGTGCCGGACTTGGTGGTCCGGCGCGCCAGGGTCATCGCCTCGGCCACCGCCGTCGCCTCGTCGAGCAGGCTGGCGCCGGCGATCGGCAGGCCAGTCAGATCGGCGACGACCGTCTGGAAGTTGAGCAGCGCCTCGAGCCGACCCTGACTGATCTCCGGCTGGTACGGGGTGTACGCCGTGTACCAGGAGGGATCCTCCAGCACGTTACGCCGGATGACCGACGGCGTGATCGTTCCCGAGTAGCCGAGGCCGATCATCGGCGTCAGCGGGCGGTTCTGCTCCGCGAGCCGCCTGAGCTCGGCTAGAGCCTGGGCTTCGGTCAACGCGGGCGGCAGGTCCAGCGGGTCGGTCAGCCGGATGGACTTCGGCATGGCCTCGGCCACCAAAGCGTCAAGGCTGTCGACGCCCAAGGCGGCCAACATCTTGTCGCGTTCGTCGGACTGCGGACCGATGTGGCGCTCGGCGAAGGTGTGGGCGGCAGACGGAAGGCGGGTCATGCGGTGGTCCTCGCTCCGGTCGATCAGCAGTGAGCGCGCACCCTCGAATCAAGGCCGTGCGCTCCCCCTCTGTCACCACGGAGCTCCAGAGTCGCCATCACTGTGCGGTTCGGTTTGCCTGAGAGGTTCCGGGGAGGTTGCCCCTTCGGCGCCACCCGACTCGTCGTCGAGTCGTGTGGTCTCTCCCGCGCAGCGTTTGCAGCAGCCGCAAGTCTAACGCCTGCGGGGCGGAGAGCTAGCCTGCCGCGCGCGTCCGCCGCCTCATCGACAACTCGTCGCGGGTCAAGGGAGTTTCCACCGTCGCAGACTCCGCGGGCAAGTTGGCCAGGGTGCCCTCGATGTCTCGCCAGACTCCGCCGAGGGCGATGCCGAACACGCCTTGGCCGCCGCGGAGCAGGTCGATCACCTCGTCGTCCGAGGTGCACTCGAAGACCGAGACGCCATCGCTCATCAGCGTGACCTCGGTCAGGTCGCCGACCCCGTGAGCGCGCAGGTGGTCGATCGCGGCCCGGATCTGCTGCAGCGAGATGCCGGCGTCGAGGAGGCGCTTGATGACCTTCAGGATCAAAATGTCGCGGAAGCTGTAGAGCCGCTGTGTTCCCGACCCGGTCGCCGACCGGATCTCGGGCACGACCAGTCCGGTCCGGGCCCAGTAGTCCAGTTGCCGGTAGGTGATCCCGGCAGCACTACAGGCGATGGGCCCGCGGAAACCCTGGTCGGCCGGTACCGGAGAGAAGTCGCCCTCGAACAGCAGACCTTGCGTCTCCGCTCCGATTCCCGAGTCTGCGGCAGCAGACGAAGGGAGCTCGATGCTGCTCACGGACACCTCCAGTGGTGCGCTTGGCCGATCAGAGGCGCCGACAGAAGCACAAGGATCCTCTGCACGTAATTCCATCCGCGGTATTACGTTCTTCCGACGCTACGACGCCGATCGGGGAGGGGTCAACGACACGCCGACACATCGAACCCCGATCGTCTAACCCTCAACTTTCGCCTGATGGTACGGCGCCTGCCGGGGTTCGTCCCTGAGTTGATCCCCGCAGAGCGACTGACGTGTAGATTGACCGAAACCGTCACAGATGGAGTCGTCATGAGTCTCGGTCTCGGCATCTTCCTGCTCGTTCTCGGCGGCGTGTTGGCCTTCGGAGTCCGCAACCAGTGGAGCGCCTTCGACGTCACGGTGATCGGCTACGTCCTGATGGCCGGCGGCGCCTTGGCGATCGTCCTCTACTTCATCGCCAGTCAGCAGCGGCGTCGCCCCACCAGCAGCGGGCCGACGGATCAACGAAACGTGCCTCCCGCCACCTGACTCACGCCCCCCCGGCGAGCGTCGTTAGCGCAGCGCCGCCTCGGTCTGCACGACCGAGAGAGCAGACACGCTTTTCGTCTGCGAGCGAGGGAGGAAGACCGAGTCGTGACGCGCGGAGCGTGCGCGAGCCGGAAGACACGTCGTGCGAGCGAGTGAGGAAGACCAGGGCATCTGGGGCGCGACCGAGCGCGAGCGAACAAAACCCGTTCGCGAGCGTCGGGTAGGTCGCGCCCCCGCCCGGGTCTGGACGAGCGAGCCGAGTACGACACGCTTTCCGTCGTGCGAGCGAGTGAGGAAGACCAGGGCATCTGGGGCGCGACCGAGCGCGAGCGAACAAAGATTAGGGCGCTTTGGGCTCTTCGCCGGTGACGAAGTCGTCGGGGTTGACCTGGTCGAGGAACTCGCGGAACTTCTCGACCTCGTCCTCTTCCGCCTCGGGCATCTCGATCCCGGCTTCGTCGAGCACGTCATCGGCGCAATAGATCTCCGAGCCCACTCGCAGCGCCAGGGCGATGGCGTCGGACGGGCGGGCACTGACCTCGACCCCGTCCAACAGCAGCACGGCGTAGAACGTGCCGCCGGTGAGTTCGGTGATGTGCACCTCGGTGAGCCGGTGCCCCAGCGTGGTCAGGGCGTCGACCATCAGGTCGTGGGTCATCGGACGCGGCGGGACCACGCCCTCCTGGGCGTTGGCGATGGCCGAGGCTTCGCTGGCGCCGATCCAGATGGGCAGAAACCGGGAACCACCGACTTCGCGGAGCAGGACCATCGGAGTGTTGGAGGGCATCTCCACCCGCACACCGACCACGTCAACCTCGCGCATGCGTCCACATTACTTCGCGGTACTCGACCGACACGAGGGGCCGGGATCCTCGGGTTTGATCAGTTGTCGGGATCGGTATCCAGTGCGCGGTCAGCGTTCCATCGCGGTACGGACCAGCGCGGCGTGGAAGCTGATCACCAACTGGATGACCTCACCGGATACGTCCTTGCTCCCGGCGGCGCGCCGCACATACGGCGCGATGGCCTGCTCCACCAACCCGATCTCCCGGTCGGCCGACATCTTGAACGCGCGGAGATGCCGACCGTCGATGCCGTAGTCCGCGAGACGTTTCGCCGCGACCGCCAGGGTCAGGGCCTCCCGGCCGTAGTGGGAGGTGCCCCGCCGGGGCAGGATGATCTGGTTGCGCTCGAGCTCGGCCAGCGCCGAGTCGGTCAATCCGCTGGCCTCCAACAGATCCGCCCGGGTCAGGCGCAACGGTGGGCGAGGTGTGGTCTGGCCGTTGCCGACCCCTGCCGCCGGGCCTGGTCCGGCTCCCGGAGTGACCGGGACCGCTGACGCGGGCAACGGTCCGGACGAACCCGGTGGCCCCGATGCCCCTGCTGCCCCTGATCCGATATCCGGCCGACCCTCCCGGGCCGGCGGCGTCTGCCCGCGATCCATCATCTCCAGCTGCTCCCGGATGACCTTGAGCGGCAGGTAGTGATCACGCTGCACCGTGAGGACGTAGCGGAGCCGGTCAACGTCGGCACCGGAATAACGTCGGTAACCCGACGGTGCCCGCTGGGGCGTGATCAGCCCCTCGCTCTCGAGGAATCTGATCTTGGAGATGGAGATGTCTCCGAACTCGCCCTTGAGGACGGCCAGAACCTGACCGATGCTCCGCGAGCCTGGGTTTGCCGCCATCTCGCCGACCTAGTCGACGCCCTGCGGGCTGGCGAAGTAGACGAGACGGTACTTGCCGATCTGCACCTCGTCGCCGTGCTGGAGGAGCATCTCGTCGACCAATTCACGATTGACGTAGGTGCCGTTCAGGCTGCCCGCGTCGCGGACCATCGTGCCGTCGGGCGTCCGGAGGAACGAGACGTGCCGGCGGGAGACGGAGATGTCGTCGAGGAAGATGTCGGACTTCTGATGCCGACCGGCGGTGACGAGATCGGTGTTGAGGAGGAACCGGCTGCCGGCGTTGGGTCCGCGTTGCACGATCAACAGTGCCGACCCGTGGGGCAGGGCGTTGACCGCGGCTTCGTCCTCGGCGCTGAGGCCCTCACCTTCGACATCGGTCAGCGGCGGAATGGTCTTGGTGGTGTCTCCGGTGGGCTTGCGATCAGCGGTCTCGGCGACCGCTTCCGCGCCCGGGAGGGCGGCGCCGCAGTTGCCACAGAAGTTGCTGCCGTCTGGGTTGTCGTGGCCACAGTTGGTGCAGTACGGCATTAAGTGTCATCTCCTAGTCGAGACCCCGGGTCTCTACGCATAATGCAGAGTTTAGGTCTTTCCCCGGACAGTTCCGCGGAGATCGATGCCGTCAGCTGCCCACGTGTTCGGCGTACGCGTCCGCATCGAGCAGGTCGTCCAGATCGCTGTCCGCATCGACCTCCAACTCGAAGAGCCACCCGTCCCCGTACGGATCGGAGTTGATGGTTTCGGGATTCGCCTCGAGGGCGGTGTTGACGGCGGCGACCACGCCGGTGACGGGCGTGAAGATGTCGGAGACGCTCTTGGTCGATTCGAGTTCGCCGCACGCGTCACCGGCGGAAACATTGTCGCCCACTGCGGGCAGCGTCACGTACACGATGTCACCGAGTTGCTCGGCGGCGTAGTCGGTGATGCCCACCCGAACGGTCGAGCCGTTGCCGCCTCGAACCCATTCGTGTTCGCTGGTGTACTTCAAGTCTTCCGGCAAGTCGGGCACTCACAGCTCCTGTCGATGATCAGCGTGGGGTGGGCGGAGGTGATGCGGGGCGAGCGTACTGATTTCCCGGGGCCGTGTGCAAGGAGTCGATCCGGAGCCGCGCGATCCGCTGGATGTCGACCTGGCCACCGATACGCGGCCCGGTGATCTCGCTCACCAGACCACCGCGGAAGGACGCCGCCTCCTCCAGACTGTGGGGGTCGCCGATCACCTCGATGGTGATCGGTCGAGCGATACTGCGACCGTCGACGGTCAGGACACTGTCACGGCCGCCGAACCAGCTCGAGGCGACCACCCGGTACTGGTCGTTGATCTCGATCACCTCGGCTCCGGCGTCCCGCAACTCCTCCACGGCGTCCAGCAGGACGTCGCCGGTCACCTTGGCGGCGGGATCGCTGAGTTGCAGTCTGACGCCCGGTCCCGCCGCGGGCGCCGTGCCGGCCAGGATGGCCAGTTGCGCCAAGCGCCGCTCGGTTTCGGCCCTGGCCACCTCCTGACGGTCGGCCCCCGACTGCAGTTCGGACTTGGTCCGCTCCAACTCGGCGATCTCGGCCTCCAGTCGCCGGGACTCGGCGCCGAGCCCGTCCAGGATCTGGATCAGGTCCTCGCGCCGGGCGTTGCCGTACGCGTCGTCGGCGTTGCTGATCCGCAACTGCGTCACCGCTCCGAGCCCGACCACGAACAAGATCACCGCCGCGATGATCTGGCCGCGACCCGGTCGCAACAACGCGGTCCGCAATCTTGTCGGAGCCGACTGCTCAGCTTCGGCCGGCCGGCCGCGCTCTGCGGTACGACGCCGCCGTGAGGAACCCCGGGCCCGACGCGCCGCCATCGGGGTCCGGGTCAGTCCCCGGCGCGGACCGGCCGATCCGGACTCAGGCATGGAACAGAGCCCGGCGGATAGCGGCGGCGTTGGTGAAGATCCGAATGCCCAGCACGACGACGACGCCGGTGGACAACTGGGCTCCGACCCCGATCTGGTCGCCGACCCAGACAATGGCCGCGGCGATCAGCACATTGGAAACGAACGAGATGGCGAACACCTTGTCGGAGAAGTTGCCTTCCAGATAGGCGCGCAGCCCCCCGAACAGGGCGTCCATGGCCGCCACGATGGCGATGGGCAGATAGGGCTGCAGGCCGGCCGGGATCGACGGCTCCAACAGCAGACCGATGGCGATACCGGCCAGCAACCCGATCAACGGCAGCATCAGTTCGCCCGCTCGGCGTGGCGGAGCCCGAGGCCGGCATCCGCGGGGAGGGTCAGCTCGTCCATGATCTCGATGTCGTAGCGCAACCCTTGGTTCTGGGCCAACTCGTGCCACCAGCTCCCGCCGCTCGACTCGACGAAACGGGCCTGCAGGGTCCGCGCATCGCCGATGGCCTCCACCCGGTACGGGCGGGTCAGCGAACGATAGTCGACGGTGATCGCTTCACCGGCGCCGCGGATGGCGGTCAGAGCGGACAGCCGGTGGCCGTTGATGGCGACGGCTTCGGCGCCGGCCTGCCACAGTCCGTTGGTCAGGATCTGCAGATCGACGTCGTAGACCCGGTCGGGCTGGCTGTTCTCACTCGACGGCGCGTCGTCGACCACGATGACCAGGCCGGGGCCGCGGACCGCGACCGCACCGACGCCGGGCTCCAGTTCCTGAATGGTCCGTTGCTGGCTGCGTACGTCCTCGTCCTCGCCACTGACGGCGGTCCGCTGGATGCTGATCTCATCGACCAGCCCGGCCGCTCGCTGCCGCAATTGATCCTGCTCGCTCTGCGCGATCGAGACGCGGGAGATGAGTTCGTTGCGTTGACCGGCCAGCACCGGAGCCTGGCGGGTCGTCTGCACCGCGGCGACCGCGAACATCGCCCCGGCCAGGGCGGCCACCAGCCCCAACATCCACCGTCGGCCACCCGTTGCGCCGCCGCGGGCGGCCACCACGGCGTAGTCGGGATCGTACGGATTTCGGGCGATCTGGTTCAGCAGGTCCATGCTGGCGTCCATCGGCCGACCCGGCGGCGGCGAGATCACGTCTCAACCTCCGTGGAACGACAAGACGAGCATCACATCAGCGTAGTTCTCGGGAGACGGTCAACTCCAACGCCTCGCGGGGCAGCACGCCGCGGTAGACATCGGTGATCACGGCGCCGACGACGGACCAGTCGTAATGAGCGACCGCGGCGGCGGCCGCGGGTTGACTCGACGGTGTTCGGCCGGCCAGCCGGTCCACGACCGCCCCCGCCAGGGCACTCGGATCCCCGACCGGCACGATCCGACCGAGATCCTGGCCGTCGCCCCGCAGCAGATCGATGAAGGCCGGCAGGTCAGAGGCGACGACATCGGCGCCGCTGGCCAGCGCCTCGACCAGGACCAGTCCGAAGCTCTCCCGCTCCCGGTGGGGAGCGACGAAGACGTCGGTGGTGCGCAGCAGGGCCGTCTTGTCGTCGTTGCTGATGGCCCCGAGCGGACGGATCGGCGGCGGCAGCGCCCGGCTTCCGCTACCGGCCACCACCACGTCGACGTCGGGCACCGCCTCCGCGATCGCGGGCAGTGCCGCCAGCAACACGTCCAGGCCCTTGCGGCGTTCGTCGAGCCGACCCAAGAAGGTCAAGCGAGGCCGGTCGCCACCGCGCCAGGGCGGCGGTGGCGACGAGGGCGACGAGGAGGGTGGTGACGAGGGTGAGGATGAGAGGGTCGGCGGGTCGACCACCGGCGGCCGGCGACCGAAGTCGGCGTGCCACAGGCCGTTGGGGACCACGGTGGCGTCCCGGCCGAGATGATCGACCACGACCTGGCGGGCCGGCTTCGAGACCGCCAGCCCCGCGTCGATCTTGTCGATCCAGCCGCGCAGCACTCCGCCGGCGACGGCCATCGTCCTCGACCGGGGGGTGGCGGTGTGGAAGGTGGCCACGATCGGCGATCGGCTCAGCCACAGCGCCAGCAGCGACACGCTCGGGGTGACGGGCTCGTGGATGTGCAGCACGTCGAAGGGCGAGGTGCGGAGCCAGCGATGCACCCGGGCGGCGGTCCCGAGACCGAAGTTCACCCGGGCGACCGATCCGTTGTACGGGACGGGGACGGCGGTGCCCGCCGAGGTGAACCTCAGGTCGCGCAGCAGGGTCGGATCGGGCGAGCCGGGTGCCAAGATGTGTGGTGCATGCCCCTGCTCGCGGAGATAACGGGCGAGGCCGAGGACGTGGTTCTGCACGCCGCCGTACCGGTCGAAGGAGTAGGGACAGACCAGGCCGACCCGTAGCGGGTCGCTCATGTCGCTCGTGTCGATTTGTGCTCGGACGCGTCTTCGGGAAAGAACCGCTGCAGCATGTGCCAGTCCGCCGGCTGCCGGGCGATCTCCGCGGCGAAGAAGTCCGCCACCTGCTGGGTCATGGCCGTCAGCCCGGCCCGTCCGGGCTCGGATTCGATCACGGGTCCCAAGCTGATGTGCATCTCGGGACCAACGTAGCGACACACGGCGGGGATCAAGGCCGCTCCGCTCCGTCGCGCCACCAAGGCGGGGCCGACCGGCATGGTGATCGAGACGCCGCGCCAGCCGACCGGCACTCCCGCCTGGCTCAGGTCCCGGTCCGCGATCAGACAGATGACCCGCCCGCGACCGACGGCCTCCACCAAGCGGTCCAGACTGTCCGGATCGCGGTGGGAGAGCACCTCCATACCGAGCTGTTCGCGAAACCGTACGAAGGCTGCGTACTCGGCGTCGCTGAGCCGCTCGGCCACCGTCGTGACCGGCAGGCCCGTTCCGCACGCCCAGGCCCCGGCCAGATCCCAGTTTCCGCTGTGGGGCAGGGCCACGACCACCCCTCGACGAGCGAACTCGGCCCGCAGCCGTGCCTCGTCGTGGACCTTCACCTGCCCCACGACTCGCGCGCGGGACAGGTGGGGCAGGGCCAGGACTTCGTGAAACGCGCGGAGGTACGAGCGGATGGCGGCCCGGGCGAGATCGTCACTGACCGGGTGTCCGGTCGCGATCTCGAGATTGCGGCGCAGCCGCCGGACCGGTTTCCCGTTCCGCCACACCACCCAGCGGCTGACGGGGCGGAACACCCACCGGGTCAGCGAGTTGGGGATCCGACCGGCACCGGCCCAACCCGCCCGGTAGACGCCCTGAACCAGTTTGTCAGCCAGCTCAGCCATCGCCGGCCCGATGCTGCTGGTGGACGTGGGCGATGCGTTGGCTCACCGTGATCGCGCCGGCCGCCGCCAAGAAGGTCATCGCGGCCTCCAGCACGTACGGGACTCCGAAGCCGGCCAGCACGGCGCCGGCCAGGAGCACCAACAATCGGTCGGCGCGGGCGGCCACTCCCCCGTCAGCGGCGTAGCCGAGGCTCTCGGCCCGGGCTCTCACGTAGGAGGTGAGCTGCCCGAAGATCAGGGCCACCAGACAGACCAAGGCCCAGACCGGCTGGTCCCGGACGTAGGCGAAGTACCACAGGATGCCACCGAACACGGCCGCGTCGCCGAGACGATCCAAGGTCGAATCGAGGAAGGCCCCCCAGCGCGAGGCCGTCCCGCCCATCTTGGCCATCTGGCCGTCGAGCATGTCGGCCAGCACGAAGAACGTCACCGCGACCGCCCCCTGCCACAACCACCCCTGCGGAAAACAGATCAGGGCCGACGACACCACGCCCACGGTGCCCAGCGCGGTGACCAGATCGGGCGACACCCCGCGCGCGTTGAGCAGCCGGGCCAGCGGAGTGATCATCCGCGCCGCGGCGTCGCGGAACCGCTCCAACATCAAGCACCCAACTCGTCCCAGGTTCGGGTCAGGATCTCCCAGGTCTGGCCCAGGAGCTGCGGGAGGGCTTTGGTCTGGCCGACGACCGGCAGGAAGTTGGCGTCCCCGGACCAGCGCGGCACGACGTGCTGGTGGAGGTGGGCCGCGATCCCCGCCCCGGCCACGGCACCCTGGTTGATGCCCAGGTTGAAGCCGTGCGGAGCGCTGGCGAGCCGCAGCACCGTCATCGCCTGTTGGGTCAGCAACCCGATCTCGGTGGTCTCGGCGGTCGTAAGCTCGGGATAGTCGGCGACGTGGCGATAGGGACACACCAAGAGGTGACCGGGTGAATACGGGTAGAGGTTGAGCACCACGTAGGCGAGCGGGCTGCGGTGCACGATCAGCCCCTCGGCATCCTCGCCCGCCACGATGGTGCAGAACGGGCATTCGTCCGTGTGGCCGCTGACCGGCTTGTTCTCGCCCTTGATGTAGACCATCCGGTGTGGGGTCCACAGCCGGTCGAAGGCGTCGGGCACCCCGGGATGGTTGATCTCCTCGCTCACGTCACACCTGGACGCGACAGGCGATCGCGTCGGTGATCTCGGCGATCGCCTCGTCGACTCCGACGCCGTTGTTCTGCCGACCGTCGCGGTAGCGGAACGACACGGCGCCGGCGGCCGCATCGTCGCCGCCGGCGATCAGCATGTAGGGCACCTTGGCCTGGGACGCGTTCCTGATCTTCTTCTGCATCCGCTCGTCGGAGGCGTCGACCTCCACCCGGACCCCGGCTGCTCTCAGCCGGGCGGCGACCTCGCCCAGGTAGTCGTTGAACTCGGCCGCCACCGGGATGCCGATCACCTGCACGGGAGCCAACCAGGGCGGGAAGGCGCCGGCGTAGTGCTCGGTCAGCACCCCGATGAAGCGCTCCACCGATCCGAAGAGGGCTCGGTGGATCATGATCGGCGGCTGCCGGGACCCGTCGGGTGCCGTGATCTCCAGCCCGAACCGCTCGGGCAACATCAGGTCGACCTGGATGGTGGACAACTGCCAGGTTCTGCCGATGGCGTCGCGGGCCTGGACGGAGATCTTCGGGGCGTAGAAGGCAGCTCCGCCGCGGTCGAGTACCAGCTCGAGACCCGACGCGGCGGCGGCCTGCTCGAGGGCGGCCGTGGCCCGCTCCCACTCCTCGTCGGTGCCGATCGATTTCTCCGGATCGCGGGTGGAGAGTTCGAGGTAGAAGTCGGTCAGCCCGTAGTCGGCCAGCAACTCGAGCACGAAGCTCAGGAGGGAGATGATCTCGCCCTGCAGCTGCTCCGGGGTGCAGTAGATGTGGGCGTCGTCCTGGGTCATGCCCCGGACCCGGGTCAGTCCGTGGATCACCCCCGACATCTCGTACCGGTAGACCCCGCCGAACTCGAACAATCGCAGCGGCAACTCCCGGTAGGAGCGCCCGCGGGCCCGGAAGATCAGGCAGTGCATGGGGCAGTTCATCGGTTTCAGGTAGTAGTCCTGGCCCTGCCGCTTGAGCCGGCCGTCGGGGTGGCGCTCCTCGTCGAGGTGCATCGGCGGGAACATGCCGTCGGCGTAGAAGTCGAGGTGGCCCGAGGTCTCGAACAGTTCCGCCTTCGTGATATGCGGGGTGTTGACGAACTCGTAGCCGGCCTCGACGTGCCGCTGCCGGGCGTGGTCTTCCATCACCTTGCGGAGCACACCGCCTTTGGGGTGGAACACGGCCAACCCCGAACCCAGCTCGTCGGGGAAGGAGAACAGGTCGAGGTCGCGGCCCAGCTTGCGGTGATCGCGTTTGGCGGCCTCGGCCTGACGGAACTGGTAGTCCTTGAGCTCGTCCCGGCTCGGCCAGGCGGTGCCGTAGATCCGCTGCAGCTGGGGGTTGGCCTGGTCGCCGCGCCAGTACGCCGCGGAGACCCTGGTCAGCGCGAAGGCCGGGATGTAGCCGGTGTGCGGCACGTGCGGGCCGCGGCACAGATCGAGCCAGGCGACCGAGTCGTCGCGGCGCAGGTTGTCGTAGATGGTCAGTTCGCCGGCGCCAACCTCAGCACTCGCATCATCGTCGGCGCTCGCGGCACTCTTGTCGGTGATCAGCTCGAGCTTGTACGGCTCCGCGGCCAACTCCTCGCGGGCCTCGTCGTCGCTGACCACCCGGCGCCGAAAACGCTGCCGCTCTTTGACGATGCGGATCATCGCCTTCTCGAGGTTCTTCAGGTCCTCGGGGGTGAACGGCTCGGCCACATCGAAGTCGTAGTAGAAGCCGTCGGTGATCGGCGGCCCGATGCCGAGTCTGGCGTCGGAGTGACCCGCCTGGACGGCCTGCGCCAGCACGTGCGCGGTCGAGTGTCGCAGGATCGCGAGTCCCTCGTCCGACTCGATGCTGACCGGCTGAACGGTGTCCCCCGTGGTGAGGGGCAGGTGCAGATCGCGCACCTCCCCGTTCACCTGCACGGCCACCACGGTCTTGTCGTCGCCGAACAGCTCCAGGCCCGTGGTGGTGTCGGTCACCGTACGCGCCTCGTACGCAGGGGCGGGGGTGGTGATCGACGGGCTGGACACGCCGGCTCCTCTCGGGTGGGTGGAGCCCGATCGGCACAACCGGGCCCACCCAGCCTAGAGGCCCGAGCGACCGGGCGGTTTCCACTCCGGATCGCGACCGATGAAGCCGAGCATCCGGGTCTGGACGTCGGCGTCGTCGGGTACGGGAACGGCCGGCCCGTACTGCCCGGAGGCTCGCAGGACCTCCTCGATGCCCTCCATGCCGGCCAGCAGCTCGGCGCAGAAGTCCGGGTCGAGCCGGTCGTCCTGACCGGTCGCGCGAGCCAGATCCCAGGTGTGCATGAAGACATCGGCGGTATAGATCCGATCGACCAGATCCCGCAGCGGGATGCTGCCCATGTGCGGGTCGTCCACCGTTCGGTCCGCCTGAGCCGGATCGTCGAGGACGGCCTGGACGGCGTCCGACTGGGTCCGCCAGGCCCCCGCCGGATCCTCGGCCGGGCTGGGACCGGCAGGCATGACGAGTCCGTAGCTTCCCGACAGGTAGCCGGAGAACCAGCCCAGGTGGTCGATCACGTCGCGCGCCGTCCAGCCGGTCACCGGGGCCGGAGCGTCCCACCCCTCGGGAGAGACGCCCCGGACCCGGTCGCTGAACGTGCCGGCGACAACGCGATGCCGTTCGGCCGGCTGCTCAGGCAGAGCCATCGGTCTGCTCGTCCTGCTGAGATTCGGCCAGCACCTGGTCCAGCTTTGTGTAGCCCTCGTTGACACCGACCTCCATGCCGCTGGCCAGCCAGGCGTCGCGCCCCTCGAAGCTGTCCACCAGGGACTGGGCGTGCAGTCGGGTGCGGCCGTCACCGAGGTCTTCGAAGGTCAGCGTTTCCAGCGCGACGCCGTCGGGCATGCCCTCCCAGGTGAAGGTCTGCACGATCTTGTTGTCGGTGACCTCGTGGAACGCACCGCGGAAGGCGAACTCCTCGCCGTCGCGCTCGGCCACGTAGCGCCAGCTGCCGCCGGTTCGGGCATCCCAGTAGTCGACCCGGGTCGTGAGGGAGTCGGGTCCGACCCAGCGCACGAACAGTTCAGGATCGGTGTGGGCCCGCAACACCTGGGCAGGTGTCGCTTGGAAGTCGCGGGTGATGCGGACCACGGGGACAGTTGCGTCGGCCTCGATCTGGGCCTCGGTGATGGTGCTGTTGGTCATGATGCGGTTCCTCTCCGCTTGTTGGTGGTGGTTTCGGAGTCGTCTCGGAGTTCGGCGAGCACGGCGTCGAGGCGCCGGTAGCGCTCCTCGGCCTGTCGCTGGTAGCGGTCGATCCAGGTGGTCATGACCTCGAACACCTCGGCGTTCAGGTGGACGGGCCGGCGTTGGGCGTCCCGCCCGCGGGTGACCAGGCCGGCGTCCTCGAGCACCTTGAGGTGCTTGGAGATCGCCTGCATGCTCATCGCGTACGGGGCGGCCAGCTCCCCCACTGTCGCGTCGCCGAGGGTCAGTCGCGCCACGATGTCTCGCCGCGTCGGGTCGGCCAGTGCCGCAAACACCTGCGACAGCTGCTGTTCCGACATCCCGACTCCTCAACCATTTGGTTGAGTAAGACGCTAGTGCGAAGACACGTCGTTGTCAACCGTTGGGTTGAATAAGCCCTTGGGGACACGCGATTCAGGGTGCTCGAGCACAAGGTGAACGATCAGGCCTGGACTAGGACGCCAAGAAGGTCACGTTGACCAAGATCAGATCGAATCACGGGAGGTGGGCGATACTGGGTTCGAACCAGTGACCTCTTCGGTGTGAACGAAGCGCGCTACCACTGCGCCAATCGCCCCCAGGCCCCTCGGGGCGACGCCCACCATATCCCATCCGGCAGCAGCCGAGTCTCAGCCACGATGCCCCAGGATCAGTCGCCGAGCAGTAGGCATTCCCGCTCTCGAGGCGCGTCTGACCGGGAGTAGCTACTGCTCGGCGTTGGCGCTCTACGGGTCGGGGTCGTCCAGGGCCCGCTCGGCGAAGATCTTGGCCAGCAGCGCGGTCTGCGGCCCCGGTGCCTCGCGGACGACACCGTCCCAGACCCGGACCGCCTGGACGTCCCGCAAGGACGAGGTGATGAACACCTCGTCGGCTCGGGCCGCGTCCTCGGCCGTCACGTCCGCTTCGGCGATCGGGCACCACTCCAGCAGGAGCTCCCGGGTGATGCCGGCCAGCGGCCCGGCCGCAAGCGGCGGGGTGACCACTTCGGATCCGAAGATCAGGAACAGATTGCTGCCGGTCCCCTCGGAAACGTTCCCGACGGTGTTGACGAAGATCGCTTCGGTGGCCGCCCGCTCGGTCGCGTAGGCCAGGGCGCGGACGTTCTCGGCGTACGAGGTGGACTTGACTCCGGCCAGCGCCCCGCGCTCGTTGCGAAGCCACGGCGCTGTCACGATGTCCGTCGTCTCGGTCGGCGGCTCGGCGGCGTCGGCGGCGACCACCAGCGTCGGCGGTCCGTACGGTGCCTGCGAACTCAGCGGCCCCAGCCCCCCGGTATAGGTGATGCGGAGCTTGCCGAACGGGTAGCTCCGGCCGTCGACCACGGCGGCGATGCCCTCCCGGACCGCTCCGTGATCCGGATCGGGAAGGCCCAGGGCCCGCGCCGAGCGGGTCAGCCGGTTGAGGTGCCGGGTGATCGCGAACACGCCGGCGTCGCTCACCCGTAGGGTTTCGAAGATCCCGTTGCCGACCACCACCCCGTGATCGGTGGCGGGCACGACCGCGTCGGCCGGATCGTCGTACAGCCGGCCGTTCAGCCAGATGCGCAGGGAGCTGCTCGAAGGGACCTCAGACACGACTCAACTGTATGCACCTCTCCTGTGCCTGCCCTTCCGCCACCAGTGAAGGCCACTGGGCGGCAGCGACGTCTCTCGTACCGAAGCTGGTTGGATTCCCGAGCGTGCCTCGGCTATGGTTTCAGATCGCATCTCAGCCGGGTTGGTTGTGATCATGCGGACGTGGCTCAGTTGGTAGAGCATCACCTTGCCAAGGTGAGGGTCGCGGGTTCGAATCCCGTCGTCCGCTCGGAGCGAGTCTCGCCCAGTCCCGGTTGGGGAGCCCTGCTCCTCCAATGGTGGAGTGGCCGAGAGGCGAGGCAACGGACTGCAAATCCGTGAACGCGGGTTCAAATCCCGTCTCCACCTCGGGCGATTGGCGCAGCGGTAGCGCGCTTCCCTGACACGGAAGAGGTCACTGGTTCGAACCCAGTATCGCCCACCAGTGAGTCGGTGGCTCAGCAGCCGGGACCGTCTGAAGTCATGCGGCTTGCTGATCACCTGCGGTCTGGCGACACTTGTGCCTCCAGCTGTCCGCGGCTGTGGTCATCAGCCGTCGGCATGAGCGCGAAGGAGTCGCCGCAATGTACTCCGGGACTTGGGGCGAGATGCTCTACCTGGCCCTGTGGCTCTTCCTGATCTACAGCTTCTATGGCGTATTCGTCGAGATGATCTTCTGCTACGCCCGGGAGTACAAGGGGGTGATCGAGTCTCGGTGCGGCCTGCTCTACCTGCCGCTGAGCCCCATCTACGGCCTCGGAGGGATCGCCGTGAGCCTGATCCTGCTCGAGTTCTTCTCCAACCCACTCCTGCTCTTCGTGCTCAGCATGGTGGTGTGCACCACGTTGGAGTACATCGCCAGCCTTGTGATGGAGAAGGTTTTCGGCACGGTGTTCTGGGACTACAGCAACAAACCGCTCAATCTGCACGGCCGCATCTGCCTGGAGTTCGCCATCTACTGGGGCTTCCTCGGCCTGCTCCTCATCTACGTGCTGGACACGACGACGGCGGCGGTCGTGGAGAGTTGGACCCGACCAACGGCGGAGTATGTGCTGAACGCGTTCCTGGTGCTGACCGGCCTGTCGGTGATCCTCACCCTGATGGCGTTCCGGCGTTTCGACCAGAAAGTCGCCTACCTCAAAGCCCAGCGCGACGGCACCGCGCTCCCCCAGATCGACACCGCGTGGGGTCGGCTCATCGACCGGCTGGTGCCCGACGTGGTGATGATCAACACCTTTCCCCGCATGAGTCACATCGTTGAGTACCAGGCCCTCAGCGGGAAGCAGCGGAAGCTGATTGTCTGGGAGCTCCACCTGGGCAAGACCACGGAGCGCCACGACAGGCTCCGGGAGCAGAACGAGTTGGCCCGCAAGGCCGCCTGAGCGGTCAGCCGGTGAGGCGACGTGCGGGTAGGCCACTGATCGATCTGGGCCACGGCGGCCGACGACGACGTCCTTTACCGGCTGGACCCTGACGGTCGGCTCGGCACACCGCCCGGTCCGGCACGGAGTCGCAGTGGCGTCGGCACTCGGATGCGGCTCGGGTCCAGGATTACTCGTCATCGGAGTCGGCGGACGTGTCCGGTTCCGGCCATCGGCTCCGTCAAGGGGGGTGAAGGCAACCACATCCCAGCTCTAGGAGGAGCCATGACAACCTTCACCGCATCCCCGGCGATCTCGCCGGTCCGGCGTTCGAGCCGGTCACGCGCCACCCGCATCGGCCTGTGGGCCGTACGCATCGTGCTGTCGGCTCAGTTCCTCGTCGGCGGCGTGCTGAAATTGACGGCAAACCCGGCGATGGTGGCGATGTTCGACCACATCGGTGCCGGCCAGGGGCTCCGGCTGCTGGTCGGGTTCTGCGAGGTGGCCGGCGCGATCGGCCTCCTGGTGCCTCGACTGGCCCGGCTGGCGGCGACCGGTCTGGTCGGCCTGATGGTCGGCGCCGCCGTGACCAATGTCGTCGTGCTGCAGATCAGCCCGGCCGTGCCCTTGGTGCTGCTCGCTCTGGCCGTGCTGGTGACGCTCCCCAACACGCGGACGGGGAACCGGCGATGAGCACCAACGAGCCCGAGGCCGAAACCCGCCGCACCGCTCTACACACCCTGGACCGCCTGGTCGGCACGTGGGCGATGGACGGGCCCGGCACCAGCGGCACCGTGCGGTACGAGTGGATGGAGGGCGACGCCTTCCTCGTCCAGCATGTCAACCTGGTCGCCGACGGCGATGTCACCAGGGGCGTGGAGTACATCGGGTGGGACCCGGAGAGCAAAACCCTTCGGTCCCATTTCTTCGCCGGCTCGGGCGAGATCTTGGAGTACACCTACGACCTCACCGGCGATACGTTGACCATCTGGTTCGGCGGCCCCGACTCGCCGGCCAAGTTCGTCGGCACCTTCGACGCCACCGGTAACCGCAACACCGGCGGCTGGCAGTGGCCAGGAGGAGGTTACGAGTCGAACATGACCCGGATGAGGGACGAGAAAGGCCAGGAGGTGACACCGTGAAGTACATGATCATGACCTTCGGCGACGCGTCGGCGTGGGACACCCTCGGGTTGGGCGGCACCGAGGCCACCTGGTCCGAGGACGAAGTGGCCGAGCACTTCCGGGCCATGGGTGCCTTCTACGCCGATCTCGCCGCGTCCGGGGAGATGGTCAGCGGCTTCGGCCTCGCCGACCCGTCGCACACCGTGACCGTGGAGATTCGTGACGGCAGGCCGGTGGCCTCGGACGGACCGTACGCCGAGGCCAAGGAGGTGCTGGCCGGCTTCGGCATCGTCGATGTCGCCTCGCACGACCGGGCCGTGGAGCTGGCGGGCCAGTTCGCCTCACTCGTGCAGACGCGGGTCGAGCTGCGCCCGGTGATGGACGGGGCAGGTCAGGACCTGTAGGCCCGAAACCATGAATCTCGAACCGCACCTCGAGGGTCTGCTGCGTGAACTCGCACCGCAGACCCTCGCGGCGTTGACCCGGCGGTACGGACACTTCGACCTCGCGGAGGACGCCGTGCAAGAGGCATTGCTGGCCGCCGCCACGTCATGGTCGGCCGACGTCCGGACGAAGGACGGCTCGATCGGTGCAGTGCCGGACAACCCGGCCGGCTGGTTGACCACGGTCGCGACCCGCAAGCTGACCGACCTGCTGCGTAGCGAGCAGGCCCGACGGCGGCGGGAACACACCGAGGCCGTCCGGACCCTGCCGCTGATCCCGCGGACGCGGGAGTCGATCGGGTCCGACAGCGAGCAGGACGACTCGCTGGTGCTGCTGTTCCTCTGCTGTCATCCAGCCCTCACCCCGCCGGCCCAGGTCGCGCTCACCCTGCGGGCCGTCGGTGGGCTCAGCACCGCCGAGATCGCCCGAAGCCTGCTGCTGCCCGAAGCGACGATCACCCGGCGAATCACCCGGGCCAAGCAGAGCATCCTCGCCGCCGGCGGGCAGTTCGCCCTGCCCGAGCCGGCCGACCGGACCGCCCGGCTCGACGTCGTCCTGCACGTCATCTACCTGATCTTCACCGAGGGTCACACCGCGACCGCCGGTGACGACCTGGTCCGCGGCGACCTGTGCGCGGAAGCGATCCGACTCGGCCGGCTCGTTCTTCGGCTGCTGCCCGACGAGCCCGAGGTCGGCGGGCTGCTGGCCCAGATGCTGCTCACCGACGCCCGCCGTGACGCCCGGACCGGCCCCGACGGGCAGCTCATCCCGCTGCCCGAGCAGGACCGGACTCGCTGGGACCGGGCGGCGATCAACGAGGGCATCGCCCTGGTCACGGACTCCCTGACCCAGCACCGACCCGGGCCGTACCAGCTGCAGGCGGCCATCAATGCGGTGCATGCCGGAGCCGCGTCCTATGCCGAAACGGACTGGCCGCAGATCCTGGCCTTGTACGGCGTGCTCGACCGGCTGGCCGATGACCCGATGGTCACTCTGAACCGCGCGGTTGCCCTCGCTCAGGTCCAGGGACCTGCCGCCGCCCTGGACCTGTTGGAGACGGCCGCGACCGACCCGCGGCTCGCCGGCCATCACCGCGTGCACGCCGTCCGCGGCCACCTGCTGGAGGCCTCGGGTCGCTCGGACGAGGCGGCCGATCAGTACCGGACCGCAGCCCGCCGAACCCTCAGCACGCCCGAACGCGAGTACCTGCTCCGTCAGGCCGCCCTCACCAACCCAGCCGACTAGGACAGGGGCGTCATGGTCCTCGCGACCGACCGGCTGATCCTGACGCCGATCGGGCCGGAGCACACCGACGACATGGTCCGCCTGCATGCCGATCCGAATGTGGCGTACTGGAATGCCGGCGTATGGTCCGAAGCCGAAGCCCGCCGCTTCGCTGTCGAGATGGCTGGGCGGTGGTCCTGCGATGGCATGGGCAAGTGGATCGCCCACCGTCGCTCGGACGGGGTGCTGATCGGACGGGGAGGCCTCAGCCTGGCCATCGTCGATGGCCAGCGGCGACCAGAGCTCGGGTGGGCGGTTCGCGACGAGATGCGTGGGCAGGGATTCGCGACCGAGATCGGCGCGGCCGGACTCCGATTCGGCTTCGACGTGCTGCGAAGAAGAGAAATCGTGGCCTTCACCGAGGTGCACAACTTCGCCTCGCGGGCCGTCATGGAACGGCTCGCTATGACGTTCGTCAAGATCATTCAGGCTCCGGGCTTGATCGAGGGCTCGAGTGAGGTCCGCGACGACGCACCCTTCGCCCTCTACCGGATCACAGCCGGACCGGCTCCGAACGCAGCCCTCCGACTTCCGCAGTGAGGACCACGGCTGAAGGCTCCCGAGGGTCGGGCACGGTCGTGCGCAGGACCACGGGCCCGGAGCCACGAGACCCCGAGGGCCCCACCGGTGTCGGCAGGAAGAACACCCCCCAACCGGTGGAGGTTCGTGCGGTGTCCAGGATCTCGTCGTGGAACATGAGGGCATTCCAGAACAGGAAACCGGCGAAACCTTCCCTGACGGTGACCGCGAATGAGAGCTCTCCAGCCGTCGTCACTTCCCCCGACGCTTCGAAGTCGCACCCCTGCCATTCCTGGCCCTGATCCAGTTTCAGCGAGTCGATGAGCCGATGATCGCCGTGCACGGTCGACGCCGAGGCCTGCATCGCCGCCGCGGCCCGATCCGCTCGGCCCGGCCACCCCAACCCGATCCGTTCGGGTCGCGTCAGGGGCGAGGCCGGCGGTGCTACCGCCGGAGCGACGTAGGTGACGAATCCGCGGGAGATCACGGAATCGAACGAGAAGCCGTGCTCGCGCAGGATGGCGATGGTCTCCGCCACCCGCTCCTGGGCGGCGATGGAGTGGTAGCACTCGATCAGCAGTACGTCGAAGTGTCGATCACCGTCGACGTCGTCTGCGGTCAGGTCGTCGGAGAATTTCGCGATGACCCGCACCCGGTCGTCACTGTGACGCGCCTTGCGCAGCCGGCGGGCCGCCGACCGAGCGACCCGTGGATTCCCCTCCACCGAAATCACCTGGCGAGCTCCGGCGTTCACCGCGAACCGGGTCATCAGGGCGATCGGACCGGGCCCGACCTCCAGAACACGCCGGCCCTCGACGGCGCGCACGATGTCCCGGCGATAGGCCGCCACCCGGGCACGGTCGCTGATCATGACCTGGAAGAGCAACCAGTCGAAACCCGTACTGCGGGCCAGAGGGCCGGGATAGCGGTGCAGCTGAGGGGTCTGGTTGTAGCAGGCGTAGCGCCCGCCGCGAACGTACAGCCGGTAGAACAGCCAACCGAGCAACCGTTGAGGCAGGGCCAGCACGCACGCAGCGTAGCCAGTATCGGCGCGGCGATGTGGAGATCCGGCGGCCGGCTACGACGTACCGGGAGATGGTAGTACCCACCCGCTTCCGAGGAGTCGAACCATGATCAAGTTCTCCGGCCCGTTCACCGTGGCCATGAGATCGACGGTGACGGCTGAACGTCTCGACCTCGCCGACCTGTTGGACACGCTGGAGGACGAGGAGTGGCAGACGCCGTCGTTGTGCCCCGACTGGACCGTCCGCGACGTCGTCGCCCACCTGACACTCGCCGATCGGCAGTACGGCGCCACGATGCTGCGGGTGCTGCGGGCCCGAGGCGACTTCGATTCGGTGACCGCAGGCATGGCTCGCGAGCGCGCGCTCCGCTACCGCCCCGCCGAACTCTTGACGCAACTGAGGGAAACGGCAGGTCGACCGAGGCGATTCCCGCTCAGCAGTGCGCTGGATCCGCTGACCGACATCCTCGTGCACGGACAAGACATCGCCCGGCCCCTCGAACGGCCCCGTCCGATGGCCACCGAACGGGTGCTTCCCGCTCTCCGAAACGTGTGGACGAGCGTCTTCTACGGCAACCAGAAGCGCTTCGCCGGGCTACGGCTCGTGGCTACCGACGCCGAGTGGTCGGTGGGTGAGGGCCAGGAGGTACGCGGCCCGGCCGGTGACCTGCTGCTGCTGGCCACCGGCCGACGGGCCGCCCTCACCGGACTGACCGGCGCCGGAGTGACCGGGGCTGCGACCCGACTCTCCTGACGACGGCCCGTCGTCATCCTGCTGATCCACTCAGCCGCTCGAGGAGCGCCTCGAGCCGGTCGTAGCTGATGTTCATGCCGTACGCCATCCCGGAATCGACGTGACCGTCCCGCCATTCCTGCGACGGGTAGGTCAGGTGGCTCTGCAGAGTCGTCACGCCGTCCTGTTCGGTCAGGGTCACTTCGACTTGGTAGCTGGCTCCCGGCATGTTGTCGTAGGACTCGGTGCTGACGACCCGTTCCGGCGGCTCGATCTCCAGGTACTTCCCGGAGAACGACGCGTCGTCCTCGTCGGGCGGGCCGGCCAGCACGTAATGCCACTTGCCGCCCACCCGGAAGTCGATCTCGCAGACCAGCATTCCGTCTGCCGACATGCCGTACCACTCTCGGACATGCTCGGGTTCGCTGATCGCGGCGAACACCAGTTCGCGCGGCGCCTGGAAATCCCGCCTGATGATCAACTCGTTGTCGGCGGGGTACTCGATGGTCGCCTTCTGGGCGGTGCTGCTGGTGTCCTGGGTGGTGCTGTCGGTGCTCATGACGGTTCCTCCGATTTGCTGGGCCCGGGGCCCTGGGCGTTTTGGATGCGATCGAGGTAGCTGTCGAGGTGGTCGAGCTTGGCCTCCCAATGGCGGCGGTACTCGTTGAGCCACGTCGTGGCGTTCCTCAGTGGGGTGGCCGTGATCCGGCAGTTCCGGCGCTGCCCGTCTCGGCTCTTGCTCACCAGGCCGGCTCGCTCCAGCACCGCCAGGTGCTTCGAGATGGCCGGCATGGTGAGGTCGAACGGTGCCGCCAGCTCCCCCACCGTGGCGTCACCCTTCGCCAGCCGCTCCAAGATGGCGCGTCGGGTGGGGTCGGCCAGCGCAGCGAAGGTGCTGCTCAGCATGTCGTTCGGCATACTTTACCAATCAGTTAATTAACTAGTACGGAAACTATCTCGGAGCCTGGCCCACCTGTCAAGAGGTCGGCGCAAGCCTGCGTGTCGAATCCCGACCGACTACGGACGAGGATTCGTCACCTAAGCGTGGGCCCGCCCTCACTAGGCTGACCACGTGCCCAGTCGCCTGCCCCCACTGCAGGCCGCCTGGCACACCGTCCGCCGCCTCGTCTCGATCACCGCGTCCGTCGGCCTGCGCCATCGGGTGACCGGGCTCGGCGCCGAGGCTGCCTTCTTCGCGATCTTGTCCCTGCCCCCGCTGATCTTCGGACTGGCCGGGGCGATCGGTTTCGTCGCGGCGCGGTACGAAGTCGCGGTGGTCAGCGGCTTCCGCGAGCAGGTGCTCGATCTGTCGGAGCGGGTGCTCACCGATGAGACCGTCGCCACGATCATCCGACCGACCCTGGACGAGGTGCTGTCCGGCGGCCGCTTCGAGATCATCTCGATCGGGTTCGTCATCGCCCTGTGGTCCGGCTCGCGCGCGCTCAATGTGCTGGTCGACGCCATCACCATCATGTACGGCATGGCGGGCGAGCGCGGCATCATCCGCACCCGGGCGTTGTCGTTCGGCCTGTACCTGTTGTTCCTGATCCTCGGCGTGGTGGTGCTTCCCCTGGTCCTTGCGGGACCGGCCCTGGTCGACAGCCTGCTCCGCCCGCTCAACTTGGAGCTGCTCGGGATCGCCTACTGGCCGATCGTCCTGGTCGGTACCGTCGGCTTCCTGACCACCCTGTTCCACGTGTCCGTCCCGGTGCGGACACGCTGGCGGGCCGACCTCCCCGGGGCGGCCCTGACCCTGCTGCTCTGGCTGGGCGGCAGCGCGGTTCTGCGCTTCATTCTGAGCGCCTCGGCGGGTTCACCCTCGATCTACGGACCGCTCGCCGCCCCGATCGCCTTGCTGTTGTGGCTGTACTTGATCTGCATTGCGATTCTCATCGGCGCGGCCGCCAACGTCGCGGTGGACGCGGTCTGGCCGGAGCTCTCGGGGATCGGGCACGACGGCGATGTCGATCTGGATACCTCGGCCACCGGCCCTCGCCCGCCGGGGTTGTCCAAATGATGGACGCGATTCTCATTGGTTGAGAATCACATTTGCTTGTGGGAGGGTGCTGGCGCAGGGTGGGGCTATGCATCGCGCACCCTACTCGGCGGCTGCCTGGCCTCGGCCGGCGTGGTCGATGGGGCGCCGGCACCTCGGGCTCACGGCGCGGCGATTCCTCGACTGGGGCCGCACCCAGTCGATGATGTGTCAACTGCCGACCTCCTGACCCCGAACGCTCGGTCCGGTGCAATCAGGCTCCTCGCCTGCCCTGCCTGGCCCGCGCCCCCCGACCGAGGACGTAGATGACCGCCCAGATTTCCGCCGAACCAACGCTCGCTGAGCGTCCGGCTGCGCGACCCGCACCACGGGCCCGCCGCAAGCGAGGCGAAGGTCAGTGGGCGCTCGGATATCGCGAGCCCCTCAACCCCAACGAGCAGTCCAAGAAGGACGACTCCCCGCTGAACGTGCGGGCGCGGATCGAGAACATCTACGCCCACCGCGGCTTCGCGAGCATCGATCCGGGTGACCTGCGCGGGCGCTTCCGCTGGTTCGGTCTCTACACCCAGCGCAAGCCCGGAATCGATGGCGGCAAGACCGCGACCCTGGAACCGCACGAGCTCGACGACGAGTACTTCATGCTGCGGATCCGCATCGACGGCGGCGCCCTGACCACCGAGCAGCTGCGGGTGATCGGGCAGATCTCGGTCGACTTCGCCCGCGACACCGCCGACGTCACCGATCGTCAGAACGTGCAGCTGCACTGGATCCGGATCGAGGATGTGCCGGAGATCTGGCGGCGACTCGAGGCCGTGGGACTCTCCACCACCGAGGCGTGCGGCGACTGCCCCCGGGTGATTCTGGGTTCCCCGGTGGCGGGCATCGCCGCCGACGAGATCATCGACCCGACGCCGGCCATCCGCGACATCGTCGACCGCTACATCGGCGACCCCGCGTACGCGAATCTCCCGCGCAAGTTCAAGACCGCCCTGACCGGACATCCGAGCCAGGACGTCGTGCCCGAGGTCAACGACGTGGCCTTCGTCGGGGTCGAGCACCCCGAGCACGGCCCAGGTTTCGACCTGTGGGTGGGCGGCGGCCTCTCCACCAACCCGATGCTGGCGAGCCGACTGGGCGCCTGGATCCCGCGCGACGACGTGGCCGAGGTCTGGGCCGGCGTGGTCGGCGTGTTCCGGGACTACGGCTATCGCCGGCTCCGGTCCCGGGCCCGGATCAAGTTCCTGGTCGCCGACTGGGGGGCAGAGAAGTTCCGTCAGGTCCTGGAGACGGAGTACCTGCACCGAACATTGATCGACGGTCCCGCCCCGGCGACGCCGACCAAACCCGGCGACCACGTGGGCGACAACCTGCAGAAAGACGGCCTGCACTTCGTCGGCTTCTCTGCGATCGCCGGCCGGGTCAGCGGCAGCAATCTGGTCGAACTGGCCTCGATCGCCGAAGCGCACGGCTCCCAGCGGATCCGCACCACACCGATGCAGAAGCTCATCGTCCTCGATGTGCCGCCCGACCAGGTCGCCTCCCTGACCACCGCCGCCGAGCAGATCGGACTGTCGGCCCGTCCGCATGCGTGGCGCCGTTCTGTGATGGCGTGTACCGGGATCGAGTTCTGCAAGCTCGCCATCGTGGAGACCAAGGCCCGCGCCGCCGAGCTGGTCAACGAGTTGGAGACCCGGCTCGGCGAGCTCGACTCCCCCATCACCGTCAACCTGAACGGTTGCCCGAACTCGTGTGCCCGCATCCAGGTGGCGGACATCGGTCTCAAGGGTCAATTGGTGCCCGGTCCCGACGGCGATCAGGTCGAAGGGTTCCAGGTCCACCTCGGCGGCGGACTCGGACTCGACGCCGGCTTCGGGCGCAAGCTGCGCGGGCACAAGGTGACGGCGCTGGAACTGCCCGACTACGTCGAACGCGTCGCCCGCGCCTATCTGGCCGGCCGGCAGGCCGACGAACGCTTCGCCCAGTGGGTGGCCCGGGCCGACGAAGCGGTGCTGGCATGAGCGACCCTTCGACAGGCTCAGGGCACGCCAACCGCCAGGCGGTCTGTACTGCCCGTACTGCGCGGAGGAGACGCTGTTCCCGATCGAGGACGGCGGTTGGGAATGCCGGAGCTGTCAGCGAGCGTTCTCGGTGAAGTTCCTCGGTCTGCGGACCGTACGCATCTCTGACCCCGAGCAGGTTGCCCGATGAGCACCGTGATCGATCTGAGCCAGGTGGCCACCCAGGCCAACCGTGAGCTCGCCGACGCGAGCGCGGGCGAGATCATGAGCTGGGCCTACGAGGAGTTCGGCAGCCGGCTGGTCGTCACCTCGTCGCTGGCCGACACGGTGATGGTGCACCTGGCCGAGCAGACCGCGCCTGGCATCGACGTGATCTTCCTCGACACCGGCTACCACTTCACCGAGACCATCGGCACCCGGGACGCTGTCGCCGCGGTCCACAACGTGAACCTGATCACGCTCGCGCCGAAGCAGACGGTCGCCGAACAAGACGCCACCTGGGGCAAGGACCTGTTCGCTCGCAACCCGGATCAGTGCTGCGCCCTGCGCAAGGTGGCTCCCCTGGACGGGGCGCTGAGCCGACTACGTCGGCTGGGCCAGCGGCGTCCGGCGGGCCGATTCACCGGGCCGGGCCAAGACCCCGATCGTCGCCTGGGACCTGCGTCGCAAGATGATCAAGGTGGCGCCGATCGCCCGTTGGAGCGACCAGGACGTGGCCGACTACATCGAACGGAACTCGTTGATGATCAACCCGCTCCTGGACGACGGCTACGCGTCGATCGGCTGCGAGCCGTGCACGGTCCGCTCGACCTCCCGGGCCGGGCGCTGGGCCGGGCTGGCCAAGACCGAATGCGGAATTCTGCAGTGAGCACCGAACTGCTCAGCGCGGCGGGCCGCGCGTATTCCACGGCGCGCCCCGTCGGGGCCACCGTCTGGCTGACCGGCCTGCCCTCATCCGGCAAGTCGACGATCGCCCACGCCGTGGCGGATGAGCTGATCGCCGCCGGCCACCAGGTTCAGGTGCTCGACGGCGACGAGGTCCGGCCGCACCTCTCGGCCGGGTTGGGCTACACCCGGGAAGCACGCGACATCAACGTCACCCGGATCGGCTGGGTGGCGCGACTGCTCGCCTCCCACGGCGTGATCGTGCTGGTCCCGGTGATCGCCCCGTACGCCGACGCCCGGCAGGCGGTTCGGGCCGACCACGATGCGGCCGGCGTTCCGTACGGGGAGATTTTCGTCTCCACCTCGCTGCCGGTGGCCGAGAGTCGCGACGTCAAGGGCCTGTACGCCAAGGCGCGGCGCGGCGAGATTTCTTCACTCACGGGTGTCGATGATCCGTACGAAGCTCCCACCTCCGCAGAATTGGAGATCGACACCGCAGTCGTCGATCTGCCGGCCGCGGTGGAAGCCACCACCCAACTCGTAGATCAGCTGCTGACCAGGAGGCCGGCGTGACCCAGACGACCGTATTCAGGCCGTTGACGGAGTTGCAGGCCCTGGAGTCGGAATCGATCCACATCCTGCGTGAGGTGGCGGCGACGTTCGCCTCGCCGGTGATGCTGTTCTCCGGCGGCAAGGACTCGGTCGTCATGCTGCACCTGGCCGCGAAGGCGTTCTGGCCCGCCCCGGTGCCGTTCGGCCTGCTGCACGTCGACACCGGCCACAACTTCCCGGAAGTGCTGCAGTTCCGCGACGAGGCGGCCGAGTTCTACGGCGCCCAGCTGAGCGTGACCAAGGTGCAGGACTACATCGACGACGGCAGGCTGCGCGAGCGTCCGGACGGAACTCGCAACCCGCTGCAGACCGTGCCGCTGCTCGAGGCCATCCAGGCCGGCAAGCACGACGCGGTGTTCGGCGGCGGCCGTCGCGACGAGGAACGGGCCCGGGCCAAGGAACGCGTCTACAGCATGCGCGACGAATTCGGCCAGTGGGAGCCCCGCAACCAGCGGCCCGAGCTCTGGTCGCTCTACAACGGCCGGCACTTGCCCGGCGAGCACGTGCGGATCTTTCCCCTCTCCAACTGGACCGAACTGGACGTCTGGGACTACATCGAGGCCGAGAAGATCACCTTGCCGTCCATCTACTACGCGCACGAGCGCGAGGTAGCCTCCCGGGACGGGATGTGGATCGCCATCACCGACGTCACCCCGCGCCTCGACGGCGATCAGGTGGAGCTGCGGTCGGTTCGGTACCGGACCGTGGGCGACATGTCCTGCACCGCGGCCGTGCTGTCCGACGCCACGACCGTGGCCGACGTGATCACCGAGGTCGGGCTCAGCCAGCTCACCGAGCGCGGCGCGACCCGGGCCGACGACCGGCTGACCGAGGCGGCGATGGAAGATCGCAAGCGGGAGGGCTACTTCTGATGATCAGATACGCCCCGACCGCCGGGGGCCGGACGCTGCTCCGGCTGGCCACGGCGGGCTCGGTCGACGACGGCAAATCGACCCTGGTCGGCCGACTCCTCTACGACACCGACTCGGTCCTGACCGACACCATGGCGCACGTGGAGAAGGTGAGCAAACGTCGCGGGCTGGACCGTGATCTGGCGCTGCTGACCGACGGACTGCGAGCTGAGCGCGAACAAGGCATCACCATCGACGTCGCCTACCGGTACTTCGCCACCCCGGTGCGCAAGTTCATCCTGGCCGACTGCCCCGGTCATGTGCAGTACACCCGGAACACGGTCACGGGCTCCTCGACGGCCGATGTGATCGTGCTGCTCGTCGACGCCCGCAACGGGGTCGTGGAGCAGACTCGTCGGCACCTGGCCGTGGCCTCGCTGCTCCGCGTACCGCACGTCGTGCTCGTGGTGAACAAGATCGACCTGGTCGATTTCTCCGAGGACGTCTTCGTCCGCGTCGCCACCGACTTCGCGCTGCTGGCCCGCAGCCTGGGGCTGCCCGACACCCATTGCATCCCGGTGTCAGCGACCGAGGGTGACAACGTCGTCACCCGGTCCACCAAGACTCCGTGGTACGACGGGCCGACGGTCCTGGGATACCTGGAGTCGGTGGACGACACCTACCTCTCGGCCGCCTCGGATTTCCGCTTTCCGGTTCAGCACGTGGTGCGTCCGCAAGGCGCAGCCGCGGCACCGTGGGCGGCGAGCGCCCCGACCGTGGACGGCGACTACCGCGGCTACGCGGGCAAGATCGAATCCGGCCGGGTCGCCCTCGGGGACGAAGTCGTGGTGCTGCCACGCGGCTCCCACACCACCATCACCGGCATCGACACTCCGGACGGGCCGCTGGAACTGGCGGTCGCCGGTCAGTCCGTGGTCCTGCGGCTGGCCAGCGACATCGACGTGTCCCGGGGTGACCTGCTGGCCGGCACCGACAGCCCGCCGGCGCCGCGCCGCGATCTGGCGGCCACCGTCTGCTGGTTGGCCGAACGCGATCTCCAGGTCGGCGCCCGCGTCCTGATCCAGCACGGCACCGCGGTCACCAAGGCCGTCGTGAGAGCCATCCCGCACAAGCTCGATCTGAACACCCTCAGCGGCGACGTACCGAGTTGGGTCGAGGGGGGCTCTCTCACCCTGAACGACATCGGGCGCGTCCAACTGGCGCTGGCGACCCCGCTGCCCTTCGATCCGTACCGCGAACATCGCGGTACCGGCGCCTTCATCCTGGTCGACGAGGCCGACGGCTGGACGCTGGGAGCCGGCATGGCGGGACCGACCACCTTTGCGCAGACGACCCCGGGAGCCACTCCCGGATCTTTCGGGGAGAAAGAGAACCACCGATGACCGCTCCGTCTCTGATCTTGCTCAGTGCCGACCGCGGCGATCGCCGGGTGACCCAGGTCAGTCAGCAGATCCGCGAAGAGCTGCTGGGGATCCGACCCCAGCTCGACGTGCAGCTGGCCTACGCGGGTGACCAGCCGACCGCCCTGCAGGTGGTCGGCCAGCTGACGAAGCGCAAGGCCGAAGAAGTCGTCCTGGTCCCCTTGCTGCTCTCGGAGGCCTTCACACCGCAGCCCGAGGTACCGGCCCTGCTGGCCCAGATCCGTGCCGCCCATCCGGGCCTGAACGTGGTGGCCGCCCGTCCGATCGGGCCCGAGGCCCAGTTGCTCGCGGTGATCGATCGTCGACTGCGCGACGCCCTCCGGGCTCGCCGGGTCAGCGAACTGGACGGTCTGGTGTTCTCCGCCGGCGGGAGTCGCGATGTGCGTAGCAACGCCCTGGTCTCCCGGCGCGCCCGCCAGTGGGCTACCCATCACCGGCTGCCGTGCGTCACTGCTTTCGCCACCGGTTCGGGTCCCAGCACCGGCGAGGCGATCCGCACCCTACGCGGCCAGGGGCGGCGGCACATTGCCGTCGGGAGCTGGTTCCTGGCGCCCGGCGAAAGCTATCGCCGCCAGGCCGAGCAGGCGTTGGAGACCGGCGCGATCGCGGTTTCGGCCCCCCTCGGGTCCGGTCCGGAGATCGCCGAGGCGGCCTTGGCTCGGTACGTGGTGGCGGCCTTGGAATTGGTCGATCTCGAGCCTGCGGCCGGCGAGGACGAGGGCGAGGGCGCACCTCAGCGCCATCTCTCCGTGGTCAGCGCCTGACTAACCGCGCCTGATCATGAAAGTCGAGCCTTCTCGGTCTCCAGATCGAAGTCGGCGACCGGCCAGCTGAGGTTCAGGGCCCGCAGGTGCTCCGCCAATAGCTGGGCCACAGCCCAGTTGCGGTACCACTTGCGGTCGGAGGGGATGACGTACCAGGGCGCCACCTCGGTGTTGCACAGCTCCAGGGCGTCAGCGTAGGCATCGGTGTACGCCGGCCACTTCGCTCGCTCGTCGACATCGTTCGGGTTGTACTTCCAGTGCTTGCTGGGATCGTCCAGCCGGGCCCGCAGCCGGGCGGTCTGCTCGTCAGGCGAGATGTGCAGGAAGCACTTGATGATCACCGTGCCGGAGGCGGCCAGCTTGGCCTCCCAGTTGTTGATCGAGTTGTAGCGCCGACTCCACACCGCTTTCGTGGCGAGCTCGTTGACCCGCACCACCAGGACGTCCTCGTACTGGGACCGATCGAAGATGCCGATGATGCCGGGGGGCGGCAGCTCGCGGGTGATCCGCCACAGGAATTGGTGCCGGCGCTCCTCGGCCGTCGGCGCCTTGAACGCTTTGATCTTCACCCCCTGCGGATCGACCATCCCGATGGCGTGCCGGATCACGCCACCCTTTCCGGACGTGTCCATCCCCTGCAAGATGATCAAGATGTTCTGCACGTCGCCGCCGCCGACCCGGCCGTGGGCGTACAACCGCTCTTGAAGATCACCGAGCTCCGGGGCCAGGGCCTCCGTGACCGCCGGCGCGTCGTACTTGTCCAGACCCGGGAAACCCGGCGTGGACCGGGTGTCCAGCATCGAGAGGTCCACCGGGCCGCTCGGTACGCGCAACAACTGGGTCAACGTCGGCTTCTCCCCGGCTGCCTTGGACTTCTCCTGCTTCTTCTTGGCCATGGCCGCATTGTGCCGCAACTCCAGGTCTGGATGCGAGGATGCTTGGGTGCGCCTTCTCTTCCTTCACGACGGAGCGGGGCGCGGCGTGGATCCGTACGAGCTGGACGAGGCCGAGCTTGATCGAGATCTACCGGCATCCCGTGGGGCCCGACGGTCGCGCCTGGCTGCGGACCAATTTCGTCGCCACTCTCGACGGCTCCATCTCCGGCGCCGACGGGCGCTCCGGCAGCATCAACACCGCCAGTGATCAACATGTCTTCGGCCTTCATCGAGCCCTGGCGGACGTGATCTTGGTCGGCGCCCAGACGGTCCGGACCGAGGGCTACCGGGCAGTGGATCTGGCGGACTGGCAGCGGGAGATCCGCTCCCGGCAAGGCCTGCGGCCGTTCCCGACCCTGGCGGTGGTCAGTCGATCACTCGATCTCGACCCGGCGCTCGCCCACCCGGATCGGCCGCACGGTCCCGTGATGATCATCACGACCGGCCACCCCCTCGCCGAGTTGGAGCCGTTCCGGGCCGCCGGTATCGAGATTTCTTCGGTCGAGAGCTCGGAAGATCAACAGGTCGACCTGACGCGCGCGGTCGGGGATCTGGCCGCGGCCGGGATGCCACGCATCCTGTGCGAGGGAGGGCCGCGGCTGCACCGTGACCTGTTGGCTGCGGATCTCGTCGACGAGCTGTCGCTCACGTTGTCGCCACAGGTGGTCGGCGGTGCGGGGCAGCGAGCGACGAGTGGTGCCGCGCTCCCCCACCAACTCGGCTTCGATCTTCACCACGCCCTGTGGGCGGAGGATCAGACTCTCTTCACCGGCTATCGCCGTCGGCGGACTGGTCGGTAGTCCCCAGCGCCGGTTCAGTGTCTACTACCGATGTGGCGGGTCAGCCTCCGGCCGCAATCTGAGGGCATGACTTCATCGATTTCTCGTCGTTCTGTCCTCGCCGCTGCTCTGGTGGGTTCCGTGGGCGTCCTCGCCGGCCGACCGAGCACCGCCGCCGCTGAACGCAACCGAAGCTCCTGGGTTCGGAGCGAGGGCTTCCGCTACCTGGACCGCTCCGGTTGGGAGGCCAACGAGTCCTACCGCTTCCAACCGGACGGCACGGAGATCTTCCCGCCCGCCTACTTCAACGTGCAGACCCTGACGGTGCACCACACGGTGACCGCCAACAGCGACGAGAATCCGGCCGCAACCGTCCGCGCGATCTACTTCGACCAGGCGGTCACCAAGGGTTGGGGCGACATCGGGTACCACCTCATGATCGACCAGGCGGGGACCGTGTACGAAGGCCGCTACTCCGGTTCGGATTCCGTCCCCGTGTTCGGACCCCGACGGGTTGGTCCCTATCCGTCGATGGTCAACGCGGCCCACGTGGGCGGGTTCAACGCGGGGAACATCGGCATCGCGCTGCTCGGCGATCTGACCAGCACCGGCCCGACCGAGGCCGCGTACTCTTCCCTGACCCACGCATTGGCCGCGCTGGCCGCCGTCACCCGACTCGATCCGTTGGGCTCCACGAACTACGTGAATCCGATCAGCGGCGCCACCCGTACGGTGCGGACGATCGCCGGTCACCGGGACTGGGGCGCGACCGAATGTCCCGGCAACGCCTTCTACCCCGATCTGCCCCAGCTCCGGCAGGACGTGGCCGGCCTGATGGCCTAGCTGCTCACTGACCCCGACCGAACCAGCGGTCGATCAGTACCTCTCAGTCATGGGCGAAGTCCGGGTTGTCGGCCCGGGCCCGGCTGGGCTGAACCCGCGATGGTTCCCCCGGCATCTTCGGATAGTCCGGTGGATAGGGCATCTCGGCTCCGCCGTACGATCCGGTACCGAGATCGCGTTCGTCTCTGGCGTACCACTCCAAGGCGGTGTCGAGACTGGCCGGGTCGCTGTCGTAGAACGACGCCCAGGCGTCTCCGCGCTCGGGGAATCGGCTCCGCATCGCGGTGACGGTCAGGTCTTCGGGCCGGGCGTCGTCGAGTTCGTCCCAGCCGAGTGGCGCCGACACGCGGGCGTCGGGCGTCGGGCGGATCGAGTAGGCGGAGGCAATGGTCCGGTCGCGGGCCATCTGGTTGAAGTCGATGAAGATCCTCTCCCCCCGCTCCTCCTTCCACCAGCTGATCGTCACCTGGTCCGGCATTCGGCGCGCCAGCTCACGACCCACGGCGATGACGGCGTGCCGAGCCTCGACGAAGCCGTACTCGGGGCGGATCGGCACGAACACGTGCACGCCCCGACCGCCGCTGGTCTTGGCGTAGCCCGTCAGGTCAGCGTCCGCGAGTACCCCCCGGAGCTCGTGGGCCGCCCGTACGGCGTCGGCGAAGTCGGTCCCCGGTTGAGGATCGAGATCGATCCGCAACTGGTCGACCTGGTCCGGGTCGGCCTTCTTGACCGGCCAGGGATGGAAGCGGAGGGTGCCGAGATTGCCCATCCACACGATGGTGGCCAGGTCCGCGGGACACACCTCGTCCGCGGTCCGGCCGGACGGGAAGGCGATGGTGGCGGTCTGTACCCACTCCGGCATCCCCCGCGACGGGGCCCGCTTCTGGTAGAACGCGTCGCCGTGGGAATCGGATCGGGTGGACAGCTTGACGCCGTCCCGGTAGCCACCGGGCCACCGCTCCATGGTCGTCGGGCGGTCCTGCAGAGCGGCGAAGATGCCGTCGCCCACCGTGATGAGGTAGTTGACCACGTCGAGCTTGGTGAGCCCGACCTCCGGGAAGTACAGCTTGTCCGGGCTGGTCACCCGTACCGTCTGCTGTCCGACCTCGAGTTCCACCGCCGGTGTCGCCATGTATTTCATGCTAGGGCGTTGGGGTCGCTGAGAACCGGACCCTGGATTGGGCAACCCGCTGCCACACGCGGGGATTCCGGCTTGGGGCAGGATCCAGCGTCCTGTTTTCAGGGGAGGAGGCCTTCGCGTCGTGGCTAGCCTGGAACAGGTCGCGCTTCGACAGCGTTGCCGTGACGAAGCGAGGAGGATTCCATGACCGATACCCAGCCCAACCCTGCCGCGCAAGTCGGCAAGGTCGTCAAGTCCGAGGCGGAGTGGCGCCAGCAGTTGTCCCGCCAGGAGTATCACGTGCTGCGCGAGGCCGGCACCGAGCGGCCGTTCACCGGTGAGTACACCGACACCAAGACCGAGGGTGTCTACCGTTGCAAGGCCTGTGGGGCCGAGTTGTTCCGCAGCGACCAGAAGTTCGAATCGCACTGCGGCTGGCCGTCCTTCTTCGCGCCGCTGGCCGAGGACCGGGTGCGCTACATCGAGGACAGCTCGATGTTCATGAAGCGGGTCGAGGTGCGCTGCGGGACCTGCGACTCCCATCTGGGACACCTGTTCTCCGGAGAGGGCTACGACACCCCGACTGACCTGCGTTACTGCATCAACTCGGTGTCGCTCAGTCTGGAGCCGGCCGAGTAGACCACGCATTGGTTGGCCGTGGGATAGTGCAGGAAAAGCCCGCCATCTTGCCACACACCATTGTCGTCGGCGAATCGGCCCGAACTGCCCTGGTTCATATGGATGTCGTGTATCCCGTTTCCGGGCCGGAACCCGAAGATCTTGTCCGCTTTGCCCGACTCGGGCCCCCACCGCTCTCCGAAGGCATACATACGCGCGTTGGGATCATTGATCGCACGCCCCACGAAATGATCAATGCTCTCCGACAGATCGTTGTCGGGTCCTGGAACATCAGCTGGCAACGGACGCAGCGCGGTGCGATCGAACAGATTTCCTCGGATGTAGTCAAGCGCGGCGCCCCCTGGGCCATTGGCAACTGCAGTGAATCCGTCGGAGAGATCGTCGAGTGCCAGGACGAGCGGATGTGCGAAGTCGGCGACGGCTAGGTAGAGCAGGTCTGGCGGGCTCTGGGCCGAGCGGACGTTGACCGCTATCCGGTAGTCGACCTGGTTCGCGCGCAGGTGTATCTGGTAGTGCGGGCTATCCGTACCGGTCTCGGGCACTCGATTGATGGCTGTTCCCACCAACACCCCGTAGTTATCCAGCGACATGGGGAGCTCCTCCGAAAGGTTCCGGTTGCATCGACCTGAACGTGGCCGGCCCGATCATGTCGACAGGAGAAGCCGAGTCGTCGTCTTGATACACCTGGCGAAGTCCTCAGCTCTCACGAGCTCCCACCGATGCGCATGCCAATTCCTGTATCACCCCCGGCCGCCGGGTCTCCAACTATTCGAGAGATTCCTCCGAAGAAGGACCGAACAGAAGGCCAGCGAGGAGGCGGTGCCCTTGGCCCCGACACCTCTCTACCGAGGCTCAGGCTGAATTGCGAGCCTTCTGCGCCTCCCGCTCAAGCCGTTCGCGATGTGCTTGCCACCAGGCTTGGTCGCCGGCCGGCAGGCCTTCGCCGTCGGTTTTGAGCCCGGCGGAGCCGTCAATGAGTTCTCTGATGATGTCAGCGTGGCCAGCGTGCCGGTGCGCCTCTGCGATGGTGTGCGTGAGGATCCGGTGAAGCGTGACCGTTCGGTATTGGGCAGGCCACCACGGCACCTGACCGACGGCTTTGAGCGGCAGGCCAGCGATGACGGAATCGGAGTGGGCAGCGACCCGCTGGTACAGCGCGACCAGCTCGTCGCGAGACTCCTCGGCGGTGGCCCACATGTCGGCGTTCGGCTCTGCCGTATCGCTCACCCAAGGCAGGTTCTCCTCGAAGGGCTGGCCGAACGTGGCGCCGAAGTGGCCCCACTCCACGGTGGCAAGGTGCTTGATCAGACCGAGCAGGTTCGTGCCGGTCGGCACCAGTGGGCGGCGAACGTCGTATTCATCGAGTCCATCCAGCTTTCCCAGCACAGCGTCCCGGGCGTCCCGCAGATACTGGTGCAAGTCTTCCTTCGAATCCAGTTCCTCCACCGCGAAAGCTTCGCAGCTACGAATCCAGTCTCGATCCGCAACCCTCTCGGTATGACGCGCAGCCGACCTTGACGCGGACTTTGACGCGCACAGACGAAGCCGATGATCCGAGTGGTTGGCGACGGGTAGGTAGTGGCCGCTGGCTGTGCGACGCCCGCCGGAAACCGATGCCGCTCTAGGTTTCTGAACTGCCGCGGCCAACGGCCAACCTACCCCCGACGGTCAGCGAGTTTACAGTGTAAAAGGTCCTGGCCTGGAGCAAACGCGGGCCAAAGCCGGTGCAATTCGTCCGGGGGTGAGCAGGCTCGTGGGTTCCGGGACTGACACCAGGCTTCTGCTGGACCGGCGGGCAGCGCCATCACGCGATCTCCCACGGCGTACCGCTTGTCGTCGCCGGCGCAACCGAAGACAAGCCCGACGTCGCCGCCCGGGCCAGGACTACCAGGACAGCAGGATCTCCTTGAGCTCGCGCCGGCGCCCGGTGTAGAACGGCACCTCCTCGCGGGTGTGCCGACGGGCGGCGGCCGCGCGGAGTGCGCGCATCAGGTCCACGATCCGATGCAGCTCGTCGGCCTCGAAGGCCAGCAGCCACTCGAAATCGCCGAGGGCGAACGAGGACACCGTGTTCGCCCGGACGTCGGGATACGGGCGGGCCAGCATCCCATGCTCGACGAGCATCTCCCGCCGATCCTCCTCGGGCAGCAGATACCACTCGTACGATCGGACGAACGGGTACACGCACAGGTGGGCGCGCGGTTCCTCGTTGGCCATGAACGCCGGCACGTGGCCCTTGTTGAATTCCGCCGGGCGGTGCAGACCCAGTTGCGACCAGACCGGTTCCACGAACCGGCCCAGCGGTGAGCGGCGCAGCCCGTGATACGCGTCCTGCAGCGCGTCGGCCGTCGGCGCGTGCCACCAGACCATCAGATCGGCATCGGCCCGCAGCCCGGAGACGTCGTACCAGCCCCGGATGACCAGATCACCGTCGTTGTCATCGCCGCCGGGGCCCGCCGAACGCCGAATGGTCTGCAGGGTCCGCACCTCCACCTCCTCGGGCGGATCGTCCAGGGGTCTGGTCTGCCGGAACACCGACCACATGGTGTAGCGGATCGTGTCGTTGATGTCGCGCGCTTTCACCTGGTCAGTCTGTCATCCGAGATGGGCGAGCACCTCGGCCGCGGCCCGTTCCGCAGAGGCGATGCAGGCAGCGATGCCGACGCCGTCCAGGGCGGCGCCGCAGACCGCCAACCCAGGCACCGCAGCTGCGTCGGCACGGAAGCGATCGACCAGGGCGCGATGCCCGACGAGATACTGCGGCAGCCCGCCACCCCACCGTGTCGCGGTCGAGGTGATCACCTGGGCCGACGACCAGCCCGGCAGGGCTCGGGCCTCCGCCACCGTGCGGTCCATCAGCGCGCGATCGTCGATCTGCAGCAGCGCCTCCTCCCCGCGCCGCCCGACACTGATCCGGACCAGGTCAGCGTCCTCGCCCCAGCGGTCGGCGACCCGGTGAGCCACCCATTCCCACTTCTTCGACGAGTGGGTGATCGCCTTGATGGTGGGCAGCTCACCGGGCGGCACCAGCAGCCCCGATCCGGCCAGCTGCGCGCCCCGGACGGCCAGGGAGACCACCGCCGTCGACGCGTACGGGATGGCGGCGTACTCCGGCGCGGCCGGCACCAGGTCGCTGAGCAGCCGGCCGGCCGGGGCGGCCGGGCACGCCACGATGACCGCGTCCGCTCTCAGCTCCTCGCCGCCCGGGCCAGCGAGGACGAATCCGTTTCCGGTCCGCCGCAGCCCACGCGCCACCGCGCCGGTGCGGATATCCAGGCCGACGGCCACCAGCTCGCGGGCCAGCGTCGAGGCCAGCCGACCGACACCACCATTCAGACCCGCGAACACCGGTCCGCCGCCCGGTCGATGGATGGCGGCGGCGTGGGCGGACAGAGACCCGCCGGCCCGGGCCCGGTCGTACAACTCAGGGGCGACTGCGGCGAACGACAGCTCTCGCGACCGGCCCGCGTACACCCCGCCCAGCAACGGCTCCAGCAGCCGATCGGTCACCTCCGCCCCGAATCGCTCCTCGACGATTTGCCCGATCGCGACGTCGCCGGTTAACGGTGGGGCCGCGAATTCGGGTTCCTGCCGGGCGCGGGCCCACCCGTCCGCGGACAACAGGTCGGCCAACGCCGCTAGGTCCGTGGGCACGCCCTGCACCGACGGGGGCAGCCGGTGCGGCCGGCCGCCGACGAAGACGGCCGGCTGGGCCGGCCCGGGATGCACCAGCTCGGCACCGAGCCCGATCTCCCGCACCAGAGCGACTGCTTCCGGCCGCCGGGCCAGCATCGATTCGGCGCCGACATCGAGGTCGATCCCGTCGAGGTCGAGGGTGGCCAGCTTGCCGCCGCAGCGCGGTGATCCCTCCCAGACGGTCACGTCGCAACCGTCGGCGAGCCGGTGCGCCGCCGCCAGGCCCGCGATGCCGCCGCCAACGACGGCGACGTGGGTCACGCCAGCTCGGCGCGCAGCTCAGCGCCCTCCGCCTGCACCAGATCCACGATCCGCGCCAGCACATCGGGATCGGTGTCGGGTGGCACCCCGTGTCCCAGGTTGAAGACGTGTCCGGGCGCATCGGCTCCGGAGCGCAGCACCGCCCGGGTCCGCTCGGCCAGGACCGGCCACGGAGCCCCGAGCAGCGCGGGATCGAGATTGCCCTGCACCGCGTACCGGCCCTCCAGCCGACGGTTGGCCTCAGAAAGGGGCAGTCGCCAGTCGACTCCCACCACGTCGGCTCCGGCGCTGCCCATCAAGCCGAGCAGCTCCGAGGTGCCGACGCCGAAATGGATCCGCGGCACCCCGAGTCGACCGATCTGGTCCAGCACGGACGCCGAATAGGGCCGCACGTGATCGCGATAGTCCGCGGCCGGCAGGCTGCCGGCCCACGAGTCGAACAGCTGAACCGCCGCGGCTCCGGCGCGCACCTGCAGTTCGAGGAAGGTAGCGGAAATCTCGGCCAGGCGCGCGCAGAGCTGTTGCCAGAGCGCCGGCGCCCCCAACATCAGAGCTTTGGTCCGGGCGTAGTCCCGGCTCGGGCCGCCCTCCACCAGATAGCTGGCGAGGGTGAAGGGGGCGCCGGCGAAACCGATCAGTGGGGTATCCCCCAGCTCGCCGGTCAACAGCCGGACCGCCTCGATGACGTACGGCACGTCCTCGGCGACGACGGGCCGCAGCTGGTCGAGATCGGCCTCCGTCCGGACCGGTCGGGCGATCACCGGCCCGGTCCCGGGCACGATGTCGAGATCGACGCCGATCGCCTTCAGCGGCAACATGATGTCGGAGTAGAGGATGGCGGCGTCCACCCCGTAGCGCCGCACGGGCTGCAGGGTGATCTCGGTGACCAGATCGGGCCGCATGCAGCTGTCGAGCATCCCGATACCGGCCCGGATGGCCCGGTATTCGGGCAGCGACCGACCCGCCTGCCGCATGAACCAGACCGGTACGCGGTGCTCCAGATGCCGCCGCCGACAGGCCGCCAGGAAGACCGACCTGGTCGGCTCGGTGGTCGGCTCGGTGGTCGGCTTGGTGGTCGAGGGGGCCTCGATCAGACGGGCTGAGTCAGGCGGCACGGGCGCAATCCTTTCACGCGGGCGAATTCGGCGCGTCGAGCCAGTGCGCCATACCCGGCGATCTAGGCTCATCGGGTGGCAGTCAATCCGGACCTGGCACCGGCCCCGGCGTCGTTTCGCCGCGCCGTCCAGGAACTGACGGCGGCGGCGTGGCGGACGGAACTCCGGGTGGAGGAGATGCCGGCCCCGCAGCGGATCGCGCCGTTCGCCGCGGCCATCACTGCCGACGTCGTGGTCGCGGGCGAGGAAGTCGGCAGCGGCCGCCTGGTCCTGCTGCACGACCCCGCCGGGAACGCCGCGTGGCGTGGCACGTTCCGCTGCGTGACCTTCGCCCGGGCCGATGTGGATCCGGAGATGGTGACCGACCCGCTGCTGGCCCGGGTCGGGTGGTCGTGGCTGATCGATGCCCTGGACAACCACGGCGCCGAATACGCCGAGCCGAGTGGGACGGTCACCTCGGTCTCCAGTGAGTCGTTCGGCGGAATGGCCGACGACGCTCCGGAGGCGGAGGTCGAGGTGCGGGCGTCGTGGACGCCCGTGCTGCAGGACGGTGTCGGGCTGAACGCCCACCTGCAGGCCTGGGCTGAACTACTCTGTACGACGGCGGGGCTGCCCCCGCTGCCGCCCGGGGTGGTGTTGATGCCGTCCCGGCGGAACCCGCCGAGCCGAAATCCCCGGAGACGTTGACCGAGACCCGCACGAGCATCACTTCGACCGTCACGTCGAGCCTCACCGATCCCACCCCCGCGGAGCTGCTGATCCAGACCGCCGAGGCGCTGCCCGATCTGGTCACCACCCCTTCTCAGTTGCGGCACAGCATCGCGAGCCTCACCCAGGGTGAGGGCCCCGTCGCCGTGGATGCCGAACGAGCGCACGGCTTCCGTTACAGCCAGCGGGCGTACCTCATCCAGCTCCGGCGACGCGGGTCCGGGACCCACCTGATCGATCCCGTCGAGTTCGGCGAACCGGCCGATCTCAGCTCACTCGGCACGTCGATCGCGGACGCCGAATGGATCATCCACGCGGCGAGCCAGGATCTGGCCTGTCTGTACGAGGTGGGACTGACGCCCCTGCGGCTGTTCGACACCGAGCTGGCTGCGCGTCTGCTCGGTTATCCCCGGGTGGCGCTGGGCACCATGATCGAGGAACTGCTCTCGGTCCGGTTGCTGAAGGAGCACTCGGCCTCGGACTGGTCGAAGCGGCCCCTCCCCGACGAGTGGTTGACCTACGCGGCCCTGGACGTGGAACTGCTCATCGAGCTCCGTGACCGGCTGGCCGCCGAGCTGGTCGAGACGGGCAAGGTCGGGTGGGCGCAGGAGGAGTTCGCCGCTCTCGTAGCCGGGATCGGGCTGCCGGTCGAAGCGCGCCGGGATCCGTGGCGACGCACGTCGGGCATCCACAAGGTTCGCACTCGCCGCGGCCTGGCGTACGTGGCGGAACTCTGGCATGCGCGAGACCGGATCGCTGCTCAGCTGGATCGGGCGCCGGGGCGCATCCTGCCCGACGCCGGGATCAGCGATCTGGCGGCTCTCGCCACCGAAGGGCGCGGACCCGACCGCAGCACTCTGCGGCGCATTCCTGGATTCTCCCGCCGTCAGGCCCGCCAGTTCGAGGCCGACTGGGTCGCCGCCCTCGGCCGGGCCGCCGCCCGGTCAGAGGCGGACCTGCCGGTTCTGCATCTGCCCACGGAAGGTCCGCCGCAGCCCCGACTCTGGGCGGCCAAGGATCCGATCGCCGCCGCGCGGCTCGCGCGGATCAAGGTGGCGCTCGCCGAGATCTCCACCGCGGTCAACGTCCCCGTCGAGAACCTGCTGACCCCGGACTACGTGCGCCGCGTCGCCTGGCGACCGCCGGACCCGATCAGTGCGGAGTCGGTGGATACCGCCCTTGCGGCTCTCGGCGCCCGGCCGTGGCAGCGCGAACTGACCGTCCCGGATCTGACGGCGGCCCTGATCGGCAGCAGCGCCGGTTAGCGCGTGGCGCCGGCCTTGACGACGAGCACCGGAATTTCCGCCTCGAGAATCAGCGTTTGGGTGACGCTGCCGAGCAGAGCCTTGCCGACGGGAGATCTGCGGCGAGCCCCGATGATCAACAGTCCCGCGTCGGCGGTGCCGGCCAGCCTCAAGATCGTTTCGGCGACGTCGTCCGGCGCGGTGGCGAGATGGAGCTGCCACGGCACCTCGGTGGCGGTGACGTCGGCCAGCGCGGAGTCGATCTCGGCGGTGAGGCTGTTGCGGTATGCGTCCTCGACGTCCAGGTCGAGGCTCTCGACCACGTGCAGCACGGCGAGATCGGTGCCCCGCAGGTGCGCTTCGCGGCCGGCCTCCTGCAGGGCGATGGTCTTGGACGAAGATGACGCCTGGTGGGCGACGGCACGGTCATGGGTTCGACTCCTTGGTCTTGCTGGATCTGACTTTCTTCTCGGCGTCGGAGCCGAAGTGCTCAGCGATCAGGGCCAACGCCTTGTCGCGCTGACGCTCGCTGACGCCGCGGGCGTCTTCCTCCCAGCCGAACACACAACTGGAGAAGCACACCGTCGAAACCGACGGCCGCCAGCGCGGCGAACACCGCGTCGTAGTCGACCTCGCCGCGACCCATCTCCATGTGCTGATGCACGCGGGCCGGGTTGCCCGGCGGGTTGGTGATGTAGCGGAGACCGTGTGATGTGCGGTGGTCCCACGCATCGGCCAGATGCACGTAGCGCACCAACTCGTTGGCCGCGGCGATCACCTCAGCGGCTGGATGGCCCTGGTGGAAGGCGTGCGGCGTGCAGTACAGGAAGCCGATCCAGTCCTTGTTCAGGCCGCGGATGAGGTTCACGGCCTCGATGCCGTCCTCGACGAAGTCGTCGGGATGCGGCTCGATGATCAGCTGCAGTCCTTCACGCTCGAAGATCGGCAGCAGCTCGTCCATCGATTTCAGGAACTGGGCCTCGGCCGTCTCGGGTGCTTCGGGTCGTCCGTTGAACTCGGTGTTGATGATCTCCACGCCGAGATCGACGGTGATCTGGATGACCCGCTTCCAGGCCCGTACGGCGGCCTGCCGCTGATCCTCGTCGGGGCCGGACCAGCGCAGGACCGGCAGCACCGAGGCGATACCGACCCCGGCGTCGGCGGCCACCTTCTTGAGCCTGCCGCACGCCGGCGTCGTCGATGCGCGGGTAGCGGAAGAAGGGTACGAAGTCGGCTTTCGGCGACAGTTCCATCCAGTCGTAACCGAGACCGGCCACGATGTCGGGCAATTCGTAGACCGAGCTGGTGGCGAAGAACATCTGCGGATCGAGAGCGAGTTTCACGACAGTCCTCCCGGACGGGGTTGAGGTCGCTGACGTTGCCGCAGATGATCACGGTCGACCTCCGATCAGATCGGGAGCGGTGAGCCAGGACGGGCTCGTCGTGCAGCTCGGGCACCGAGCCGTACGGCCACCTTCTGGCCCGTCCGGAGCGCCTCGACGCCCGCCTCGCACACGGCCACGGCGGCGTAGCCGTCCCAGGTTCCCGGTCCGTCGATGGTGCCTCGTTTCGCGGCGTCGACCCAACGATGCAGCTCGGTGTCGTAGGCCGACCCGAAGCGTTCGACGAAGCCCGGCGTGAGCCGGCCGCCCCAACGGCCATCGGTCGTCTTGGTGATCATGTTGGTGTCCAGGCCGATCATGGCGCTGCCGCGCTCCCCGACCACCTCGGTGCGGACCTCGTAGGCCACCGCCGTTCGGACGTAGATCTCGTCGGTCACGATGCAGCCCGACTCGGTTTCGAAGATCACCATCATGGGGTCGTTGGTGCCCACCGGTGCCGCCGCGGTGGCCGCGCCCTTGATCACCGAGACGCTGGTGATCTCCTCCGCCAGCAGGAAGCGGGTGATGTCGGCCTCGTGCACGACCGCGTCCCGGATCATGTACTCGGAGTCGAAGAAGTCCGGGACACTCGGGTTGCGATGGGTGCAGTGCAGCAGCAGCGGACGGCCCAGGTCGCCGTTCCGGATGATCTTCTCCAACGCCTGGTACTCGGCGTCGAAGCGCCGCATGAAGCCGATCTGGATCAGCGGCCGACCCAGGGCGCGCTCCTTGGCGACGATGGCCCGAGCCGACTCGACGTCGGTGGTCAGCGGTTTCTCGCACAGCGCCGGGATGCCGCGGTCGAGGCAGGCCAGAACCTGTTCCTCGTGCGCGGCACCCGGACTGGCGATCAGCACCGCGTCGACGTCGTCGGCGTGGATGGCCGCGATCGGGTCGGTCTCGACGCGCGCGCCGACCCGATCGGCGACCGCGGCAGCTCGGGCCGCGTCGTAGTCGCTGACGACCACGACGGAGGCTCCGCGGACGCGGGTCGAAAGGGCCTCCGCGTGGAAGGCCCCCATCATGCCGACCCCCAACAGCGCAACTCGGAGTTCAGTCATCACCGTCCCTGGAGGCTGCAGGCTGCTGCGAGCGTCAGTACGCCAGCGATCGCGGCAGCCAGTTCGAGGCCTAGGCGTGATCGGCGAGGGATCATCGGTGATTCCTTTCGGTAAGTCGCGGGCCTGGACCCGGACGATTCGTGAGAACAGTTGTTCCAGTGAGTTCAGACGAGATGCGAGCACAACACGTGGCATCAATTCGGTTCCGACGCCGGGATTCCGGCGCGCTGAGCCGCGTCGAGCAAGACTTCGGCGGCCACTTCGAGGCCTTCGATGGGGCCCAGGCTCACGTCTTCGTGTTCGATGTTGACCAACATGTCGGGGTCGACGGCGTACAGGGCGGCAAGCCAGGTGGACCAGTAGACGGCGTCGTGTCCGCGACCGAGAGCCACGAAGTCCCACGCCGCCTCTTTGGGCCACTCGTTCGCCCATTCGTCGCCGCCGAGGTTGGTCCGTGGCTCATCCGGCCCCAGCCGGCGGAACCGGTTGTCCAAGACGCCGTAGACGGCGGCGGCCGGATTGATCCGGACGTCCTTGGCCGCGGCGTGGAACGACGAGCGGGCCGAGATCTTGGACGACGGCCACCGGATCCATCCACTGCCAGAACAGATGGGAGGCGTCCAACTCGACCCCGATGTGGGTCGCCCCGTCCGCTCGACCAGTTCGCGGATGCCGGCCGGGTTGAAGACCAGGTTCTGCGGGTGCAGCTCGAGGGCGACCTTGACGTCCAGGTCGGCCGCCTCGCGGTCGATCTTGGTCCAGAACGTCCTCGGCGACGCTCCACTGGTAGTCGAGGACGTCGAGCGCGCCGGAGTTCCAGGCGTTGACGATCCAGTTGGGCCGCTTACCGCCCGGCTCTCCGGCCGGCAGCCCGGACATGGTGACCACCCGGTGCTGACCCAGCCGGTTCGCCAGCCGGATGCTGCGGCGGACGTCCTCGGCGTGCTTGGACCCGATCACGGGGTCGGGGTGCAGCGGGTTGCCGTTGCAGTTGAGCCCGGCGATCTCCACCCCGGTGCCCTCGAAGAGGCCGAGATAGTCGTCGCGCGCCGTGTCGGAGGTGAGGATGTCGTCGAAGGTCGGGATGTGCACCGCGGGCAGGAAGCCGCCCGAGTTGAGCTCGATGCCGGTCAGACCGAGGCCGGCGATCACGTCGAGGGCCTCGGGCAGGGACCGATCGTGCAGGATTGCGTTGTAGACGCCGAGCTTCACTGGTGTCACCTCGATCTGCTTGTCCACCTTGACCGAGGCCCCGCCTCGAGCGGCGGAGTCCGCGACGGCAGCCAGTATGTCCATGTTGTGTACTCCTTCGTCGAAGGACGCGCAGCGCGGCAACGAATCGGCCTCGTTCAAGCCGGCGACTTCTTCCAGGAAGGCACGTGCCTGGTAGGCGAATCCGTCGTTCTGGCCCAAGCCGACCCCCGGCGCGTCCATCGGCAGTCCGCCGGAGACGTACGGGTGGTCCGGGCCGATGATCACGCGCCGGTAGCCGCGGGCTCCTGCCGGTCCGTCGTTGAGCATGAGGTGGAACTCGGCGGGTCGCTCCTGCTCCCATCTGGCGGCGCCCTGGTCGCCGAAGATCTCGAGGGCGAGGCCGTTCGGATGGCCGGCGGCTACGCGAGAGACCTGCACGACTCCGGCACCGTTCTCGAACTGGGCGCTGAAGCTGGCGTAGTCGTCGTTCTCGACCGGCCTCGTACTCCTCGCTCACCGCGACCTGACCATGCCCGATCACGGCACCCAGCGGCACCGGCCGCTTCGTGATGGCGGTGGCAAAGCGGCCGCCGCTCACCTCCTGGATGTCACCGCACAAGAACTCGGCGAGGTAGGAGGCGTGGCTGCCGATGTCGGCGAGCGCGCCAGAACCGGCGGCGCCCTTGTAGCGCCAGCTGATCGGTCCCTGGGGATCGCTGGCGTAGTCGCACCAGTACCGGGCGTCCACATGCAGGATCTGACCCAGGGCCCCCGACGTCACGAGGTCGCGCAGGGCAGCAACCCCCGGTGCCCGGCGGAAGGTGAAACCGATGCGGGCGACCGTGTCGGCCGTCCGAGCCACTTCGGCCATGGCGCGGGCATCGTCCAGGGTGTCGCTGAGCGGCTTCTCGCACAGCACGTGCTTTCCGGCCGCCAGCAGGCCTTCGACGATCTCGCGGTGCAGGGAGTTGGCCACCACCACACTGACCACCTGGATCTCGGGGTTGTCCGCGATCGCCTGCCACGAGGTGTCGGAGCGCTCGTACCCGAAGCGCTGAGCCGCAAGATCGCCGAACTCCGGGCTCACGTCAGCGATGGACACGAATCGGAGCGGCGGCAACGTGGACGCATAGAGCGTCGGCGCGATCCGGTAGCCGGCGGCGTGCGCCCGGCCGGCCATTCCGGCCCCGATCACGGCAACGCCTATCGTCATTGATGTTCCCCCATGCTTGTGACTCGGATCACTAGAGCGCTCTAGCTCAATTAGGACGCTAGGGCAGATCGATGCCCTTTGTCAAGACATTGTTAAGAACATTGTCAAGACATTGAGGGCACGACGTCGGCGGTGCTCGCGCGAACCCGCAGCTCCGGTTTGAGGACGATCTCGCGCATCTCGACTCTGCGCCCTTCGATCCTGGCCAGGATCCGGTCGACGGCCGCTCTGGCCATCCGCGCGGGGTCCTGCGCGACACTGGTGAGGCCGATCGGCGACAGCGCCGCCGCCTCGCTGTCGTCCCATCCCGTGATCGACAATCTGGGCGGGCAGCTCGACGCCGGCCTGGGCGAACAGTCCCATGGCCGCAACGGCGGTGTCGTCGTTGTAAGCCACCAGGGCAGTCGGGAGATCACCTTGGGACAGGAGGTGTCGTGCCGCTCGTTGACCGGCGAGCTGGGATTGACCTCCGGAGACGACACGAATGTCCGCACTCAGTCCGCGTACCCGCATCGCTCGGGCGTAACCCTCACGACGACTATCAGCAATGATGCTGTCGCCCCCGTCGATGTGGGCGATCCGGCGGTGTCCGAGTTCGACCAGGTGATTCACCGCGAGTGACATTCCGTGCTCATCTGACGTCCTGACCACGTCGACAGCAGGATGGTCGACGTGCCACCCGACGACCACGAGCGGCACTCGGCCCGCGAGTAGCGGCATACCGGTGGTCGGCCCGAGCATGATCAAAGCGTCGAAGCGGAAGTCATCGAGCGACTGGGCCGCAGCATGCTCGTCCCGCCCGCGGGTCAGCGGCGTCAGGACAAGGCTGTGACCATGCTCCTCGGCCGCCGCGTAGAGCCCCTCGAGCAGATCGAACTGGAACACCCCGATGTCCACGCCGAACATGACGCCGATCATCCGAGACTTCTGACTGGCCAGCGACCGCGCCCGAATGTCGGGTCGGTATCCCAGTTCGCGCGCCGCGGCCCAGACCCTCGCGCGTGTCGCCGCGCTGGCGCCCGTCGCGTCCCGCATCACGATCGACACCAGTGCCCGCGAGACGTCGGCGCGCTTGGCGACGTCTTCGAGGGTGACGCGGCGCGGGTAATCGCCGCTACGGGTCATCGCAAACCTCAGCTCGGGTCGGGACGCCAACCCTAGAGACTTGATGGTCGCCTCGCGCATTGTTACTCGTGAGTAATATACGGGCCATGCCGCGAACTTCTCGGGAAGTCGTCTTCGTCGACGGCGTCCGTACTCCGTTCGGCAAGGCGGGTTCGATGTACTCCGAAACCCGCGCCGACGACCTGATCATCAACTGCCTGCGCGCCCTGCTGCGCCGCCACCCCGAGCTGCCCACGGACCGGGTCGACGAGGTCGCGATCGCCGCCACCACGCAGATCGGCGACCAGGGCCTGACGATCGGCCGGACCGCGGCCCTGCTGGCCGGGCTGCCCAAGTCGGTGCCGGGTTACGCCATCGATCGGATGTGCGCGGGGGCGATGACGGCGGTCACCACGGTGGCCTCGGGCATCGCGTTCGGGGCCTACGACGTCGCCATCGCCGGTGGGGTCGAACACATGGGCCGGCACCCGATGGGCGAGGGCGTCGATCCCCATCCTCGGATCCTCGCCGAGAAGCTCGTGGACCCGTCGGCCCTGGTGATGGGTTCAACCGCAGAGAACTTGCACGACCACTTCCCGGAGATCACGCGCGACCGCGCCGATGCCTTCGCGGTGCTCAGTCAGGAGCGGGTGGCCACGGCCTACGCCGCGGGCGTCATCCAGGAGTCCCTGGTCCCCGTGGCGACCCGCAGCGTCGAAGCCGGATGGGGCCTGGCCACGGCTGACGAACCACCGCGACCGGGCACCACGACCGCGACCCTGAGCGGTCTCAAGACTCCCTTCCGCCCGTACGGACGGGTGACCCCCGGCAACGCAGCCGGGTTGAACGACGGTGCGACGGCCTGCCTGGTGGCGGCGGAGTCGGTGGCCGACGAGCTCGGCCTGCCGAGTGCGATGCGGCTGGTTTCCTTCGCCTACGCCGGCGTCGATCCCGAGCTGATGGGCATCGGACCGGTACCGGCCACCGAACGCGCACTGCGTACCGCCGGTCTCGGCATCGACGACATCGGGGCCTTTGAGATCAACGAGGCGTTCGCGGTCCAGGTGCTGGCGTTCTGTGATCATTTCGGTCTCGATGCGGCCGACCCCCGCATCAATCCGTACGGAGGTGCCATCGCTTTCGGCCACCCGCTGGCCAGCTCCGGCGTACGGCTGATGATCCACCTCGCCCGCACCTTCCGCGAACACCCCGAGGTCCGCTACGGAGCCACCACGATGTGCGTCGGCCTGGGCATGGGCGGCACCGTGATCTGGGAGAACCCGCAGCACGTCGCGGCGCAGGGAGGTCAGTCGTGAGGTCTGAGGAGCTGAATCGCCTGCTCGACGAGGCCATGGCCTCGAGCGGAGACGAAGTTGTCACCCGCGCCCTCAGCCGGGACGTCGCGTTGCCGCACACCAGCGGGCCCGCAGTGTTGATCACCCTCGACAACGGTCATGATCACACCCGGCCGAACAGTGTCGGCCCTCACGGCCTGGCCTCGCTGAATGCCGCCATCGACGCTGCTCTCGCCCGCGACGAGGTGGTCGCGATCATGATCACCGGCAAGCCGTTCATCTTCGCGGCGGGCGCCGACCTCACCTTGATCGGCAAGATCACCGACCGCGAGCAGGCGGTCGCGATCGGCCGGATCGGGCATGCGGTCTTCGACAAGCTGCACACCTCGAGGGTGCCGACCTTCACCTTCCTCAACGGTCTGGCTTTGGGCGGCGGCCTGGAGATCGCGCTGCACTGCCACTACCGGACGGTTTCGGCCCACACGGCGGGGATCGCCTTGCCGGAATGCTTTCTGGGCCTGCTCCCGGGTTGGGGTGGCGCCTACCTGCTGCCCAACCTGGTCGGTGCGGACGCCGCGGTCACCATGATCATCGAGAACGCCCTGAACCAGAACCGGATGCTGACCGGACCTCAGGCCCACCGGGTGGGGGTCGCGGACGCGATGTTCGAGGGCGCGGACTTCCTCGAGCGTTCACTGGACTGGGCCGGAGCCGTGGTGGCCGGTCAGGTCACGCCGCAGCGGGCCGAGGTCGAGCGCGGGGACCGCTGGGCGGCCGCGGTGGCCCGGGGCCGGGAGATCGCGGACGAGAAGACCGCCGGGACCGCTCCGGGCCCCTATCGGGCGCTGACGTTGCTGGAGCAGGCCCGCACCGCCGACCGGGAGTCGGCGTTCGCCGCCGAGGACGAGGCGCTGGCTGATCTGATCATGAGCGAGGAATTGCGGGCGGGCCTGTACGCCTTCAATCTGCTGCAGAAACGGGCCAAGAAGCCGGCCGGCGCCCCGGACGCTGTCCTGGCCCGGCCGGTGACCAAGGTCGGCATCGTCGGGGCCGGCCTGATGGCCACCCAGTTGGCCCTGCTCTTCCTCCGCCGGTTCGAGGTTCCGGTGGTGATCTCCGATGTCGATCAAGAGCGGGTGGACCGAGGCATCGCGCAGTTGCACAGCGAGATAGACCGCTTGGTGACCAAGGGCCGGGCGACCCCGGATCAGGCGAACCGGATGCGTGATTCGATCATCGGCACCGTCGAGCATGCCGACTACGCGGACTGCGACTTCGTCCTGGAGGCCGTGTTCGAGGAACTGTCGGTGAAGAAGGACGTTTTCGCGTCGTTGGAGAAACACGTCAGTGACTCCTGCGTGCTGGCGACCAACACCTCGTCGTTGTCGATCACCGAGATGGCCGCCGATCTGGCCTGCCCCGAGCGCGTGATCGGCTTCCACTTCTTCAACCCGGTGGCGGTGTTGCCGTTGCTCGAGGTCGTCCGCGGCCGGGCCACCGACGATCCGACCGTGGCCACCGCGCTGGCCGTGGCCAAGCAGTTGAAGAAGAACGCGGTGCTGGTGGCGGACGCCCCGGCCTTCGTGGTCAACCGGTTGCTGATCCGGCTCATGAGCGTGATCATCGACGCCTTCGACGCAGGCACGCCGGCCGCGGTCGCCGACCGGGCGTTGCGGCCGCTCGGGCTGCCGATGCCCCCGTCGGTGCTGCTGCAACTGGTCGGTCCGGCGATCGTGCTGCACGCCACCGAGACGCTGCACCAGGCCTTCCCCGACCGGTTCGCCGTCTCGGCGAATCTGCGGGCCGCCGTGGCGGCGAAACGGCCGGGCCTGTTCGATTGGACCGCGGACGGACAGCCGTACGTCTCTGACGAGACGGCGTCCCTGTACACCATCGGCGACGACCCCCAGACGGCCGCGGAGGTCCGCACCCGGGCCCTCGACGCACTGGCCGAGGAAGCGGGGCTGCTCCTCGCGGAGGGAGTGGTGGCCGCTCCGATGGACATCGACCTGTGCATGATCCTCGGCGCGGGAGCGTCGTTCGCCTCTGGCGGCGTCACCCCGTACCTGGACCGCGAGGGCGTGTCCGAACGAGTGCTCGGGCGGCGGTTCCTGCCGAAGGGCGTGGCCACCCTCCCCTAGGCGTCGAGACGGCCCCTAGCGCTTCTCGATCGGGCTTTCGGCCAGCAGGGGTTCTTCGCGGACGATGGCCTCGACGGCGTACCGCGCGATGGACTGCGGGGTTAGGCCGAGCTCGTCGAGCAACTCGGCACGATTGCCGTGGGGCAGGAACTGGGGCGGAATGCCGAATTCCCGGATGGGTGTCCGAATGTCGGCAAACCGCATCTCCTGAGCCAGCCGGGCACCGCAACCGCCGACCACGCCGCCGTCCTCGATGCTGATCACCAGTTCGTGCCGGCGGGCCAGTTCGAGCAGGGCGGGGTTGACCGGCAGCGCCCACACGGGATCGACCACCGTGACGCCGATGCCTTGATCGGACAGGCGTCGTCCTACCGCCACGCCGGTGGCCGCCATCTCCCCGTAGCCGACGACGAGCACCCTCGGCTGGTCGGTGCGGACCAGGATGTCGATCCCGTTGTCGTGCTCGACGGCGTCGAGATCGGCCGGCACCCTCTGGTTGGAGTAGCGGATCACCGTTGGCGCGTCGTCGATGGTCAAGGCTGTGGCCAGCGCCTCACGGAGCCGGGTGCCGTCCCGGGGGGCGGTTAGCTGCAGACCGGGAACGACCTGCAGGATCGACATGTCCCACATGCCGTGGTGACTTGCGCCGTCCGGCCCGGTCACCCCGGCCCGGTCGAGCACGAACGTCACTCCGCACTTGTGCAGCGCGACGTCCATCAGAACCTGGTCGAAGGCGCGGTTGAGGAAGGTGGAGTAGAGCGCGACCACCGGATGCAGGCCCGTCATGGCCAGCCCGGCCGCCGTGGTGACCGCGTGCTGCTCGGCGATCCCGACATCGAGACAACGATCGGGAAAGGCGGCCGCGAAGCGGGCGAGTCCCGTGGGGTGGATCATGGCGGCGCTGATCGCCACCATGCGCTCGTCGAGCACGCCAAGCTTGACCAGTTCCTCGGAGAACACGTCGGTCCACTTGACCGCACCGGGACCGCCGAGGGCCACCCCCGTCCGGGCGTCGATCTTGCCCACCGCATGGAACCGGTCCTCGGCGTGATCTTCGGCGGCCTTGAAGCCGTTGCCCTTCTTCGTCAGGCAGTGCACGAGCACCGGGCCGCCGAACTGCTTGGCCTGCTGCAGGGCGCGCTCGACGGCGGCCTCGTCGTGACCGTCGATCGGTCCGACGTACTTGAGTCCGAGGTCGGAGAACATGCTCTGCGGCGCCACCACATCCTTGAGCCCGATCTTCAGCCCGTGCAGCAGGTCGTACGCCGCCTCGCCGACCACCGGCGTGCGGACCACGCTGCGCCGGATCAGGTCGAGCAACTGCTCGTAGCGCGGATTCGTCCGCAAGCCGGCCAGGTGGCGGGCCAGACCGCCGACCGTCGGCGTGTAGGAGCGCCCGTTGTCGTTCACCACGATCACCAATGGCAGGTCGTCGTGGGAAGCGATGTTGTTGAGCGCTTCCCACGCCATGCCCCCGGTGAGGGAGCCGTCGCCGACGAAGGCGACCGCGGTCCCGGAGCGACCCTGCTGCTGCAGTCCGCGAGCCATCCCGGCCGCGTAGGACAGGGCGGTCGACGCGTGCGAGTTCTCCACCCAGTCGTGCTCGGATTCCTCCCGGCTGGGATAGCCGGACATGCCGCCGCGCTGACGCAAGCTCGGGAACCGGTCCTGGCGGCCGGTGATGATCTTGTGCACGTAACTCTGGTGCCCGGTGTCGAACACGATCGGGTCGCCTGGCGATGTGAAGACCCGGTGGATGGCCAGGGTCAGCTCGACCACGCCCAGGTTGGGCCCCAGGTGTCCCCCGGTCTGGCTCACCTGCTCGATCAAGAACGCCCGGATCTCGTCGGCCAGCTCCGGAATCTTTTCCGCGGGGAGTGCCTTGAGGTCACCCGGGCTCTGCACAGAGCTCAGCAGAGCTTGGGACGCGTCGGACACAGCAGCGATTGTACGTGTCACGGCCCCTGCTTCGGCGCTCATGTGGCGCACCCCACCCCGCCCGCCCAGGGTCGATGGGCGGAGGCCTGAGGTGCGGTCATGTCCCTTGTTCTGCCGTCTCTCGCGTGGCGGATTCATCGCCGGCCGCCCCATGTTGAGTCCGCCGGGCAGACTGTGCGCGTGCCGGAGCTGCCCGAAGTGGAAAGTGCGCGGGCCGCCATCGAAGCGGCGGCTCTGGACCGGAAGATCGTCGATGTGGACGACAGCGACGGCTGGGTGTGCCGGCCGCACCACCCCGGCGAGATCCGGGAGGCCCTGGTCGGACGGCGCTTGACGGCGGCCAACCGGCGCGGCAAATCAATGGCCTGCGAGACCTCCGGCGTGGGTCGTTCCCGGTCTCCGGGTCCGGAGCTGGGCATCCACCTCGGCATGAGTGGCCGGATCCTGATCATGGATGCGGACGGCGCCAGCACCGAGGGCGGCGACTGGTTGGGGGGAGGGTACGCGCGAGCCGCCGATGCGCCGAACCGAAAGCCGATCTGGGACCGCTTCACGATCACGTTCGCCGACGGCGGCACGCTCCGCTTGTTCGACAAGCGCCGGCTCGGGCGGGTGCGGCTGGATCCGGAGCTCGAACGACTCGGACCCGACGCGGAGATGATCACGGCCGAGGAGTTCGCGGACCGCATCGGTCGCGGCGGGGCTCCGGTCAAGGCCCGACTGCTGGACCAGAGCGTCATCGCCGGGGTCGGCAACCTGCTCGCCGACGAAACACTGTGGCAGGCCCGGATCTCGCCGCGCCGGCCGGCCAAGTCCCTGTCCGCGGACGAGCTGACGATGCTCCGCCGGGCGCTGCGCAAGGCGACCAAGGCGGCGATCAAGCACGGTGGTGTCCATACCGGCAGGATCATCGAGTACCGCAAGGCCGGCCGACACTGCCCGCGTTGTGGAGCGGAGATGACCCGAGCCGTCGTGGGTGGGCGCACCACCTGGTGGTGCCCGCAGGAGCAACTCGATCGGACCGGCTGAGGAGCTCCTCAGAGCTTCCGGACGAACACCCGCCCCCGGAGCGCCTCCTCGACCAAGAGCACCGCCCGCCGTGTCCGCGCCAGCACGGCTTCCTGCTCCAACCACGCCTCCACGGCGGCACCGAGTACGTCGGCGCCCACGTATTCACCCAGGCTGGTCCGGACCCCCGCCAACCCCTCCTGGGCCGAGTGGTACTGCCCGTCCACGAATTGCGCGGCGAAGCGGGCCAGCACGACGGGGTGCCGGCGCAGCACGGGATAGCCCCGGAAGTCGGGCGGGCAGCAGTCGAAAAGGTACGCGGTCGCGGTGCCCTCCCAATCCGGCGCTCCCGGAGGCCGTACCTGATGCGGCCAACCTGGCGGCACGTAGATCGAGGACGTCACTTAGCCATCGTCGCACGTACGTTCGATTAACGCCAGATCAGGCCACCGTCATCTCCTGACGCCTGGGCATACGGTGGCTCGTGTGAGCGACGACGTGATCTGCGGCATCGTCCAGGGGGCGCTACCGGCGGCCGTGGTGCTGCGCACGAACGAGGTGATCGCCTTCCTCGATCACCGCCCCGTGTTCAAGGGCCACGTGCTGGTCGCGCCCATCGTCCACGTGGACACTCTTCTTGATCTTCCCCCTGAACTCATGCAGCCAGTCGTCACGGCGGCGCAGCAGGTGGCCGCCGCGATCGTGGCCGGACTGGGTGCGCAGGGGACGTTCGTCGCGGTCAACAATGTGGTCAGCCAGTCGATCCCCCACCTCCACGTCCACGTCGTGCCCAGGACACGTGGCGATGGGCTGAGAGGCTTCTTCTGGCCCCGCACCAAGTACGCGGACGGTGAGATGACCGGTTACGCGCAGCTGATCAGAGAGAACCTGAGCCAGAATCCGGTGCCTTGAGCGGACGCTCGGCCCGCTGGCCTCACCGCAGCGCGTGAGTGATCCGCGCTGCCTGCCGGGTGAGGTGGTGACGTTCGGCGAGGTTGGGCGCGGACCGGGCGGCATCGGCGTACAACCGCGCCGCGATCCGAAGATCGCCGGCCTTCTCATGCAGGTATGCCGAGGCGGCGGTATAGCGAGGCAGGCCCGGGTCGACGGTGGCCAAGGCCGCGAGACCGGCACCCGGGCCATCGGCTTCGCCGATCGCCACGGCTCGATTGAGTTGCACGACCGGGCTCTCGGTGAGCCGGAGCAGCTCGTCGTACCAGCCGACGATCTGCACCCAGTCGGTCTCCTCGGCGGACGGAGCGTCGGCGTGCAGGGCAGCGATAGCGGCCTGGGCTTGGAACTCGCCGAGTCGGTCCCGGCCCAGCGCTCTCTGCAGGATTGCGACGCCCTCGGCGATGAGCGAGGTGTTCCAGCGGGAGCGGTCCTGCTCGGTCAAGGGGATCAAGCTGCCGTCGCGCCGGGTTCGCGCCGGTCGCCGAGCCTGGTGCAGCAGCATCAGCGCCAGCAGCCCGGCGGTCTCGTCGTCATCGGTCACCGAGGCCAACTGTCGCGTGAGCCGGATCGCCTCGGCCGCCAAGTCGACGTCGCCGGTGTAGCCCTCGTTGAAGACCAGATAGAGCACCCGGCGCACGGTCGCCAGGTCGCCGGGCTCGTCGAAGCGCACGTCGGCGACCGTACGTTTGGCCCGGCTGATCCGCTGCGCCATGGTCGCCTCCGGCACGAGGTAGGCCTGCGCGATCTGCCGCGTGGTCAAGCCACCGACGGCGCGCAGCGTCAGGGCCACCGCTGAGGCTGGGGTCAGCGACGGATGGGCACACAGGAAGAAGAGCTGCAACGTGTCGTCTGCGGTCTCGGTCGGTCCGGGCGGCGGTTCGACCTCGACCCGCTGCTCCCGGCCTCGGCGCGAGGCATCGGAGCGGTGAGCGTCGAGGAACTTGCGCCAGGCCACCGTGACCAGCCAGCCCTTCGGATCGGCGGGACAGGAGTCCGGCCAGGTCAGCGTGGCCTGGATGAGTGCCTCCTGCACGGCGTCCTCGGCCATCGCGAAGTCAGCTCCGCGATGGACGAGGACGCCGATCACCGCAGGCGTCAGCTCCCGCAGCAGCAGTTCGTCCAGCACCGGATCAGTCACCCGATCTGCAATCTGATTTGCGCGCCGGTCCTTTTCACTCGGCGACGGTCGTCGGCGCGCTCAGGATGGGCCGCAACTCGAGCCACTCGTGAATCGGCTCGCCGCCGGCCCCGGGGGCGGCTGACAGCTCGCCGGCCAGCGCGAGCGCGCGGTCGTAGCTCTCGACGTCGATCACCATCCAGCCGGCGATCAGGTCCTTGGTCTCCGCGAAGGGCCCGTCGGTGACCGGCGGCCGGCCCTCCCCGTCGTACCGGACGAACGTTCCCTCAGGCGAGACCGCCTGTCCGTCGACGTACTCACCGGTGCCCTCGAGTCGGGTGGCGAAGTCGGCCATGAACTGCAGGTGATCCTCGATCTCCTTGGGCGTCCACTGATCCATCGGGACATCGTTGACACCTTTCGGGGCCCCGCGGTAGTGCTTGAGAAGCAGATACTTCGCCATGATGAGTCTCCCTTGTTGTGGTGCCGCCTCGGTGGCCGCAGCTGCCCCTGGGACGGAGCCGCCGGGCCGACCTCGACATCTAACCCGTCACCGTCTCCCGGCTCAGCACCTCGATCACGGGTTCATCCACCAGATCGGCACTGGCCTCCTTGAGGCAGCGCTTGAGGGCACGCCGTACCTCGGCGGTACTCCCGCCGCGCGCCGTGTGGGTGATGTGCACCCAGAGATCGCGACCGACGGCCTGGCCATGGGTCACCACCAGCGAGCCGCCGACCGCGGGACCGTACCGCTGCTCCATGGCGAGGTAGGTAGCTCGTGCGTCTGGGGTGATCCTGGCCTTCACGTCGAAGATCACTCGCTTGGGTCGCTTGTCCTTGGCGCCGGTGGCCTGCTTCTGCTGGCGCCGGAGCTCGTCGTTGGCCTGACGGAGCAGTGAATCGAGTCGCTCGACCTCCTCGCGGTACGGGGCGGCGACGGCCTCGGCGGCGATGCCCGCGATCGCGTCCAGCTGCTCACCGGGACTGACCGTCCGATCGAGGTCGCCGTACTGGTAGCCGGAGATGATCGCCGCCCGGGCTCGGTCTCGGTCGTCCATAGAGACAAGATCACTCACGGTGGCGGTCGGCGCAAGGACCGACCGGCGAAGGCTGGCGAGTCAGCGAGCGAAGGCGTCCTCCAGCAGAGACACCAGGGCGCGGAACTCCGGGTACCGCCCGCGGAAGCTGCAGTCGGGTCGGACCTCTCCGCCGTCGATGCGCAGCCGGTAGGACTCCGGAGAGTTGCACGGCGGCACCGGGCCCTCGCTCAACAACGGCTCCAGCATCCGCACGGCGTCCTGCCGGCTCTCGCTGAGCGTCGCGCCGCGCTCCGGTTCCCCCGGCTCGGTGATCGATCCCCGGCCGTCCTGGTCGAGCGTGATCACGTAGCCAGGTCGATTGCGTACCGGCAGGCGCTCCAACCGAACCGGCACCAGCAGCGGCGCACCGTCCCCGACGGGGCTCACGAACTGCCCGTCCCTCGCCGGCGCGACGATCGACAAGATCTCGGCGAACGCGGGGGCCGGCGGAAGGTCGTCTGCGCCGCAGGGTCCGGTCCGGCTCATCGACAGGGACCCCATCGTGATTTCGGTGATGATCTGGTCCGAGCAGGTCTGCTCCCGCTTCGACAGCGCGGCCTCTCGCGCAACCTCGCTCCGGAACTGCTCGGAGGTGAGCAACGTACGGAGGCGCGCCAGATCCGAGTCACTCAACCGCCCGGCCGCCGGCGAGCCGGCGATCAGGAGTGCGACACCGTCCTTGCGAACCCGAAGGATGTTCTGGCGGCCGTCCACACCGCCGAACTCCCCCACCGCGAAGTCGCCGAACGGCACGGGTTCCGCCGGCGGTAGATCTAGGGAGCAACCAGCCGCAAGAAGGAACCCGATCAGCGCGCAGGCCATCCGGAGCGGCTTCGTCACCGCATCACCATGACTCAGGAACGGGTCAGCGAGGACGTCAGTGCCCGCGGAACGCCTCCGTCAGCCACCAGGACCCGCCGTCGCTGCTGATCTTGGCGTCGACCAGCAGCGGGCGGTTGCGCGCCCCGGCCAGCCAGTCCGACACCCCGACCAGGTCGGCCACCCCACGCACGGTGATCCCGTCGGCCCCGAAGCCCCGCGCGATCGCGGCCAGATCGCGGTCGGGGAAGATCACGGTCTCGAGGTCGGCACCAGAACCGAAGTGGTGCACCTCCGCTCCGTACGCGTGGTCGTTGTACACGATGATCACCAGACCGAGTCGCAGCCGGACCGCGGTCTCGAGCTCGGCGATCGCCATCAGGAGTCCGCCGTCACCCGTGGCCAGCACGGGAAGTCGACCCGGACTGGCCAGGCCGGCTCCGATCGCGGTGGCCAAACCGAGTCCGATCGACTGGAAGCTCTGCGTGAAGCAGAAGCCGGATGGGTCGGGCACGGACAGATAGGCGGCCGGATAGCCCATGAAGTTCCCCGAGTCCACGGCCACCACCCGATCTCTGGGCAGCCGGGCGTCCAGATCACGGCTCAGTACCCGCGGATCGATGGTGTCGGCGGTGGACAGGTCCTCGATCGGGATGTCGATCCAGCGGCCCTCGGTGGCGATGCGCCGTTGGATTTCCGGTCGCCGGTACCGAGACTCCGGATCACGCAAGGCGACGAGATGGTGCAGCGCATGCGCGGTCTCGCCGACGTCGCCGGTTACTCCGAGCGTGATGACCTGGTTCACCCCGAGCGCCGACTCGTCGTCGTCGACCTGAACCACGGTCGTGCCCGGTCCGATCAGGGCGCCGTGCCGAGTCGTCCACATGGTGAGGCTGCAGCCCCAGGCCACCAGCAGATCGGCACCGGCGATCAACTCCGCGGCCAACGGGGTGGCGAACCCGCCCGAAATGCCGAGATCGTACGGATCGTCGTCGAAAGCACCCTTCGCCACCGCCGAGGTGGCCAGCAGCGCGCCGCACCGGAGGGCCAGATCCCGCAGCACCTTGCGGTGCGGGATCGCACCCCGCCCGGCGACGAACACCGGCCGCGCGGCCGCGTTCAGCAGGGTGGCCAACTGCTTCGTGGCGTACTTCCCGGACCGGATCGGCACCGCTCGCGGGGGCGGCTGGACCGGTCGCGGCTCCGCCGACTGGGCCTGCACGTCCAGGGGAACGCTGAGGACCACGGTACGGCGGGTGTTGCGAGCCGTTCGCCAGGCGCGGACCACATCGTCGACGGCCGACTCTGCCGAGTGCACCCGCTCCGGGACCGCGCCCGTAGCGGCGACCAGTCCGCCCGTGTCGATGCGGAAGTTCGAGCGCACCGCGGAGGCCGCGACGTCGGCGGCGAGCACCAGCATCGGCGTGCGGCTCTTGGCCGCCTCGGTGATGCCGGTGACGGCGTTGGTCAGCCCGGGTCCCTGATGCACCGACAGCACGCTCACCAGGCCACTGGTGCGGGCGAATGCGTCGGCCATGCTGGCCGCCCCGCCCTCGTGCCGCGCCGCCAGGAACGGCACCCCGGCGGCCCGCAGGGCGTTGGTCATGGCGAAGTTGCCACTGCCGACCACTCCGAACACGTGCCCGACGCCCAGTTGAGCCAGCGTCCGGCCCACGACCTCGGCGACCTGCATCAGTTCTTGATCATGAGTGCTCGACCAGGGCCACCACGCGCGCCGGACTGCCACTGCCCCCGACGATCGGCAAGGGCGTCACCACCAGCACGGCCCCGGTGCTGGGCAGCCGGTCGAGATTCTGCAGCTGGGTGAGCCCGTACGTGTCGGCGCCCAGCAGGAAGTTGTGGGCCGGGAACGCCGGATCCATCGCGCCCGCACTGCCGGCGTCGATGCCGACCGTCTCCACCCCGAAGCCGGTGATCGAACGCTCGTCGGCCATCCATCGAGCCGCCGCGACCGACGGGCCCGGGGTGTGCGGACCGTTCTGGTCGGCGTTGAGGAACGCGGCTTCGTCCTGCGCCCGAGCACTCCACCCGCTGCGTAACAGCAGCCAGCAGCCGTCCGGCACCCGGCCGTTCTCCCTCTCCCAGGCCAGCAGGTGCTCGGGCTCGAGCAGGAAATCGCTGTTCGCCGCGACCTCGTTGCTGACGTCGACCACGACCGCCGGCCCGACCAGCCGGGTCAACGCGATCTGGTCCACGGTGGCACCGTCGCGACCGGAGACCCAGTGGGCCGGTGCGTCCAGGTGGGTTCCGGTGTGCTCACCGGTGTGGATGTTGTTCCACTGCCACATCGGCCCGGCCTCGTCGAACCGGCTGACCGGCTCCAGGCTGAGATGGATGGTGTTGGCGAACGGTGGCGGCAGCTGCAGCACCGGCGTGTCCGGCGACAGCGGCGCGGTCAGGTCGACGAGTTCGACGGCCCCCGAGGCGATCGCCGCCACCAACGACGGCAGCACCCTCGTGGCCGCCTCGTCCGCGGAGGTCACTTCTTGAGCAGGGACCGCAGCACGTACTGCATGATCCCGCCGTTGCGGTAGTAGTCGGCCTCCCCCGGGGTGTCGATCCGGACCACCGCATCGAAGGTCTTCTCCCCCGCGGTCACCTGCACCGTCTTGGGCGTGCGCCCCTCGTTGAGCTCGGTGATCCCGCTGATCGCAAAGGTCTCCTCGCCGGTGAGGCCCAGCGATTCGGCGGTCTGGCCCTCGGGGAACTGCAACGGCAGCACCCCCATGCCGATCAGGTTGGAGCGGTGGATGCGCTCGTACGACTCCGCGATCACCGCCTTGACCCCCAGCAGTGCGGTGCCCTTGGCCGCCCAGTCCCGGGAGGAACCCGAGCCGTACTCCTTGCCGGACAAGATCACCAATGGCGTCCCCGCGGCCAGATAGTTCTCCGAGGCCTCGTAGACCGTGCTGACCGGACCGTCGGTTTGGGTGAAGTCGCGGGTGAAGCCGCCCTCGGTGCCGGACGCCAACTGGTTCCGGAGCCGGATGTTGGCGAACGTGCCGCGGATCATGACCTCGTGGTTGCCACGGCGCGACCCGTAGGAGTTGAAGTCCGACCGGCCGACTCCATGATCACTGAGGTACTTGCCGGCCGGTGCGTCGGCCTTGATCGATCCGGCCGGGGAGATGTGGTCGGTAGTGATCGAATCGCCCAGTTTCAGCAGCACCCGCGCCCCGGAGATATCGGTTACCGGCTCGGGGTCGGCCGGCATCCCTTCGAAATAGGGCGGCTTGCGCACGTACGTGGAATCGGCGTCCCAGGCGAAGGTCTGGCCCTCCGGGGTGGGCAGCGACTGCCACTGCTCGTCGCCGGCAAACACGTCGGCGTAGGAGTCGGAGAACATCTCCGCGCCGATCGAGGAGGCCACGATCTCGTCGATCTCCGCCTCGGTCGGCCAGATGTCCTTCAAATGGACGGCGTTGCCCTGCTCGTCGGTGCCGAGCGAGTCGTTGATCAGATCGATGTCCATCGTCCCGGCGAGCGCATAGGCCACCACCAGCGGAGGCGAAGCAAGATAGTTCATCTTCACGTCGGGGTTGATCCGGCCTTCGAAGTTCCGGTTGCCCGACAGCACGGACACCACGGCAAGATCATTCTCCTGAACCGCGGCGCTGACCTCGGGAATCAGCGGTCCCGAGTTGCCGATGCACGTGGTGCAGCCGTATCCGACCAGGTTGAAGCCGAGCTTGTCGAGATACGGGGTGAGACCGGAGCGGTCGTAGTAGTCGCTGACCACCTTCGAGCCGGGAGCCAGCGTGGTCTTGACCCACGGTTTGCGCGTCAGACCGCGCTCGACGGCCTTCTTGGCCACCAGGGCGGCGCCGATCATGACGCTGGGGTTGGAGGTGTTCGTGCAGGACGTGATCGCCGCGATGGTGACCGCGCCGTGGTCGATCTCGACCTCCTGGCCGTCCAGCGTGATCGTCGTCTTCTTGGTCGGCCGGCCGATGTCGGCTGGCACGTCCTCGCCGTACTCGTGCGGAGCGCCCGACCCGTTGCCGCTGGCGTGGCTGGGCGAGTCCGAGGCCGGAAAGGACTCGTCGACCGACTCGTCGTAGCCGTCGATGTCCTCGTGCTCGACGTAGTCCCGCAGCGCTTCGCGGAAGCCCTGCTTGGCGTGGGCCAGGATGACCCGGTCCTGGGGGCGCTTCGGGCCGGCGATGCTGGGCACCACGGTGCCGAGATCGAGCTCGAGGTACTCGGAGTACTTGGGTTCCCGGTCATCGTCGTGCCAGAGCCCTTGTTCCCGCGCGTACGTCTCCACCAGGGCGATCTGCTCCGCCGAGCGTCCGGTCAGCTTCAGGTATTCGGTGGTCTTGTCGTCGATCGGGAACACGGCGATGGTCGAGCCGTACTCCGGGCTCATGTTGCCGATGGTGGCGCGGTTGGCCAGCGGCACCTGGGACACACCTGGCCCGTAGAACTCGACGAACTTGCCGACCACCTTGTGTTGCCGGAGCATTTCGGTGATGGTCAGCACCAGGTCGGTCGCCGTGGTGCCCTCGGTCAGCGCGCCGGACAGCTTGAAGCCCACCACCCGAGGAATGAGCATCGACACCGGCTGGCCGAGCATGGCGGCCTCGGCCTCGATCCCGCCGACGCCCCAGCCGACCACGCCCAGCCCGTTGACCATGGTGGTGTGGGAATCGGTGCCCACGCAGGTGTCGGGGTAGGCAACTCCGTCGCGCTCGAAGATCACCCGCGCCAGGTGCTCGATGTTCACCTGGTGCACGATGCCGGTGCCGGGGGGCACGACCTTGAAGTCGTCGAAGGCGGTCTGCCCCCAGCGCAGGAACTGGTAGCGCTCGCGGTTCCGCCCGTATTCGATCTCCACGTTGCGCACGAAGGCATCCGCGGTGCCGAACACGTCGGCGATCACCGAGTGGTCGATCACCATCTCCGCCGGAGCCAGCGGATTGATCTTGCTCGGGTCCCCACCCATGTCGGCCATCGCCTCCCGCATGGTGGCCAGGTCGACCACGCAGGGCACGCCGGTGAAGTCCTGCATGATCACCCGGGCCGGGGTGAACTGGATCTCCTTGCTGGGTTCCGACGTCGGATCCCAGGAAGCCAACGCGCGGATGTCGTCGACCGTGATGTTCGCGCCGTCCTCGGTCCGCAGCAGGTTCTCCAACAGGATCTTGAGGCTGTACGGGAGGGACTCTGCACCCTCGACAGCGTCCAGCCGAAAGATCTCGTACGACCGTTCTCCCACGGTCAAGGTGGCTTGGGCGCCAAGGCTGTTCACACTCATGACTTCTCCAAGGTTTCGGTCGAAAATATCTTGACGTCAAGATACCACGCACGCCTACTGCACCTTAGCGCCGCGATCGACGACGACGGAGGCCAGCCTGCGAGTGCTTCACGAGGCACCTCAGCGCGGTAGAGCCGCGACGGTGGCGGGGACCTCGTCGGCGAACCTGGGTCGGCTCGGGCTCCAGCCCAACCCGGATCTGATCTTGTCGTTGCGGCCCGGAACAAAGGCGGTCAGGCTATCGACCAACGATCAGCCCAGGAACAGCCTGATTACGGCCGGCGCTGGAGGATGGCGACGCACTCCACATGATGGGTCATCGGGAACAGATCGAAGGCTCGGATCGAGGTCGGCGCGTAGCCGAGCTCGGCGGCGTAGCCCAGGTCGCGGGCCAGCGCGGCGGGATCGCAGGCCACGTAGCAGATGGCGCGGGGCCGCCGCGCGGCCACGCCCTCGATCACCGGGCGCCCGGCCCCGCTGCGCGGCGGGTCGAGCAGGACGAGATCGTTCCGCCGAGGCAGTGCGGTACGGCCCTTCGAGGTCCTCGATCTCGGGCTCGATCTCGTGCTCGATCCGGTCTCAGGGCCCGCTCCACCCGGGCGGCGGTGAAGCGCGCCTCCGGCACGTTGCGGCGGGCGTGCTCCACCGCCGTCCGGTCGGCTTCGACGCCCCATACCCGGCAACCCCGATCGGCGAGGGCCGCCGCGAACAGACCGACTCCGCAGTAGAGGTCCAGGACCCGCTCGCCGGGTTGGGGGTCCAGGCCGGCCAGCACCGCACCGACCAGAGTGTCGGCGGCGGCCGGATGCCCCTGCCAGAATCCGGACGCGGCCACCGCGAAACTCCGACCGGCGGCGTGTTCGGTCACCACAGCGTCTCCGGCCTCCAGCCGGCCGTCGATGAGCACGGCCGTCTCCCGGGCGCCGGCGACCGTGTCGATCTCGCTGCCCACGGGCCAGCGCGACCCGGCCACGGCCGGACCGCGTGACGACGCGATGGGACAGCCGCCGTCCGGCACCCCGATCAGCTCATGTGAGCGGTGGACGCGCAGTCCGGCCCGACCGTCGTCGTCGACGTGATAGCGCATCCGGGTGCGCCAGTGGAGCCCGTCGACCGTTTCCGGGATCCGACACCTCCTCCACCGCGCCGGACCACTCCAAACCGGCGAGCCGGCGCAACTGCTCGGCGACCACCGCCGCCTTCAGTCGGCGCTGCTCGGCCAGGGACACGTGCTGGAAGTCGCAGCCGCCGCAGCCGCCCGGCCCGGCGATCGGGCAGCGCAGCGCGACCCGCTCCGGGTGCGGCTCGAGGATCTCGACCGCGTCGGCCCGCCAGAACCGGTCATGGCTGCGGTCGGTGATCGCCAGCCGGACTCGCTCCCCCGGGATGGCGTGCCGGACGAAGATGACCCGGCCCCCCTGATCGTTCGGGTACCGAGCCACACAGTGTCCGCCGTGCGCGACGGGACCGACCTGCACCCCATCCTGATCGGCCGGGCTCGAGGCACTCACCGTCAGTACCGATAGGTACGCCACGACGAGGTGGCGTCGGTGCGCTCCATCCGCTCCTCCGCCCGGTCCGAGCCCTTCAACAGGTACGGGACGGAGGTGACCAGCACCCCCGGGGTGAAGAGGAGCCGGCCCTTCAGCCGCAGCGCGCTCTGATTGTGCAGGATCTGTTGCCACCATCGGCCCACGACGTACTCCGGGATGTACACCGTGATCACGTCCCGCGGGCTCTCCATCCGGATGTTCTTCACGTAGTCGACGATCGGATTCGTCACCTCGCGGTACGGCGAGGCGATCACCTTGAGCGGGATGTCGAGGTCGGCGGCGTTCCAGGCCTCCACCAGCCGATCGGTTTCGTCCTGATCCACCGACACCGTCAGCGCCTCGAGCTGACTCGGCCGGGATGCCTTGGCGTACGCGAGCGCCCGCAGGGTCGGTTTGTGCACCTTGCTGACCAGCACGATGGCGCGGACCCGACTCGGCGCGGCACGATCCTCCCCGCCCTCGGCGGCCGCGGTCTCCTTGGCCACGGCGTTGTAGTGCCGGCGGATGCCCTTCATCAGCGCGAACAGCACACCCATGGCGATGATCGCGATGTAGGCACCCTGCAGGAACTTCGAGAGCAGCACGATCACCAGCACTGTGCCCGTCATCGTCAGACCGATCGGCGTTGATGACCCGGGAGCGGCGCATCCGGGCCCGCTCCGCCGGTTTCGTCTCGGTCTTGAGCAGCCGGGTCCAGTGCCGCAACATGCCGAGCTGGCTGACGGTGAAGGAGACGAAGACGCCGACCACGTAGAGCTGGATCAGCGCGGTCACGTCGGCCTGGAAGGCCACGATCAAGACGATGGCGGCCGCAGCCAGCACGACGATCCCGTTGCTGTAGGCCAGCCGATCCCCCCGGGTGTGCAGCTGGCGGGGCAGATAGCCGTCCCGGGCGAGGATCGAGCCCAACACCGGGAAGCCGTTGAAGGCAGTGTTGGCGGCCAGGAACAAGATGATGATGGTGGCCGCGATGACGAAGTAGAAGCCCGGCGGGAACCCGGCGAACACCGCCCGGGCCAATTGGCCGATCGCCGTCTCCTCGGACGATCTCGACCCGCTCACCGTTCAGGGTGTAGTGCGAGTGGCCCTCGTCGATCAGCTTGAGGTCGGTCAGATTGGCCAGCGTGACGACGCCGATCAGCATCGTCACGGAGATCGTGCCGAGCAGCAGCAAGGTGGTGGCCGCGTTCTTGCTCTTCGGCTTCTTGAACGCGGGTACGCCGTTGGAGATGGCCTCCACCCCGGTCAGCGCGGCGCAGCCGGAGGAGAAGGCCCGCGCCAGCAGGGCCACCATCACGAACCCCGTGAACGCGGTGTAGGACTCGTCACCCTCGATCCCGTACTTGGCGCTGTCGGCTTGGATCTCGTTGCCCAAGGCGAAGATCTGGAATAGCCCCCAGAGCACCATGCCGATGATCCCGAGCATGAAGCAGTACGTCGGGATGGCGAACAGGGTGCCGGACTCCCGTACACCCCGCAGGTTCAGCGCCATCAGGATCAGGACCGCGCCGGCTGCGACCCACGCCTCGTGGCCCTCGATGAACGGCAGCGCCGACTTGGCGTTCTGGACGCCGGAGGACACCGATACCGCGACGGTCAACACGTAGTCGACCAGCAGGGCGGCCGCGACCGTCGTGCCGGCGGTCGGGCCGAGGTTGACGGTGGCCACCTCATAGTCGCCGCCGCCGGAGGGGTAGGCGTGCACGTTCTGCCGGTAGGACGCGACCACCACGAGCATCACGATTCCGACCAGGATGGCCAGCGGCAGCGAGTAGGAGTAGGCGACCAGCCCGGCCAGCGAGAGGGTGAGCAGGATCTCGTCCGGCGCGTACGCCACCGACGACAAGGCGTCGGATGCGAAGACCGGCAGGGCGATCCGCTTGGGCAGCAAGGTCTCGCCCAACTGAGCACTCTGGAGTCGGCGCCCGAGCAGGATGCGTTTGCCCATCCCGGACAGGTTGACCACGGCGGAAACTCTATAGAGCGCGAAGGAGAATCGTCACGGGGCCGGGACATAGACTTGTCGCTGTGCACCTGGTGATCATGGGTTGCGGGCGCGTCGGCTCGAGTCTGGCGCGGAGCCTGGAACGGCGCGGCCACACCGTCTCGGTCATCGACGTCAACCCGGACGCGTTCCGCCGACTCGGTCCCGAGTTCGCCGGCAAGACCATCAAGGGGGTCGGGTTCGACCAGGAGGTGCTGCTGGAGGCCGGGATTCGCGACGCGGACGGCTTCGCGGCGGTGTCCAGCGGCGACAACTCCAACATCTTGTCGGCCCGGGTGGTTCGGGAAACCTTCGACGTCCACAACGTGGTGGCCCGGATCTACGACCCCGGCCGGGCCGAGGTCTACGAACGGTTGGGCATCCCGACGGTGGCCACGGTGCGCTGGACCTCCGATCAGGTGCTGCGCCGACTGTTGCCCGCCGGCTCCGAGCCGCACTGGCGGGATCCATCCGGCTCGGTGCGACTGATGGAGGTGCACGTCGACCGCGATTGGGTGGGACGCTCCGTTGACCAGATCGAGCGAGCGACCGGGTCCCGGGTGCCGTTCATCTTCCGGCTCGGCTCGGGGATGATTCCCAAGCAGAACACCCTCTTTCAGGACGGTGACCTGCTGTACGCGGCGGTGGCCGACGAACGCCTCGCCGAGGTGGAGACCATCCTCGGTGCTCCGCCGAAGGGAATCTGAGTCATGCGGGTCGCCATCGCCGGAGCCGGCAACGTTGGGCGGTCGATCGCCGCGGAGCTGATCGAGAACGGGCACCAGATCCTGCTGATCGACAAGGATCCACACGCCATCAAGTCCGACACGGTCACCGAGGCCGAGTGGCTGCTGGCCGACGCCTGCGAGCTGTCGTCGCTGGAGGAGGCCGGGATCGACAGCTGCGACGTCGCCATCGCGGCGACCGGGGACGACAAGGCGAATCTCGTCATGTCGCTGCTGAGCAAGACCGAGTTCGGCGTCCCCCGGACCGTGGCCCGGGTCAACCACCCCAAGAACGAATGGTTGTTCAACGACGTGTGGGGGGTGGACGTCGCGGTTTCGACGCCGCGCCTGATGTGTGCGCTGGTGGAGGAGGCGGTCAGCGTCGGAGATCTGGTGCGACTGCTCACCTTCCACGAGGGCGAGGCGAACCTGGTGGAGATGACGTTGCCGGCCGCGAGTCCACAGGTCGGGGTGCGGGTCGGCGACATGAAGTTCCCCGGGGACGTGGTCCTGGTTGCGGTCATCCGAGACGGACATGCTCGGCCGCCGGACGTGGACGGAACACTCGAGGCCGCCGACGAACTGCTGTTCGTGACCGCTCAGTCGTACGAGAAGGAACTGGCCGAGATGCTGGCGCCCCGCGGCGGGAACGTGGCGGTCTCGATGACCGCTACTCCGCGGGCGACCTGATCAAGGCGCCGTCGGCATCGAGGGGCGTGCGTCCCTTCGACAACATGCAGACCGATCACGAACACCGCGGCGACGAGCAGCGGCCACCCCAGAGCAACCTTGGCCACGGCCAGCAGCACCACGTTGCCCGCGAGGAACAAGGGCAGCTGGACGGCGAAGCGGGTCACGTAGGGCACCGCCAGTACGAGGGTGAACCGGCTGGTCATCGTGACCATGCCTCGGTCGCGACGCCAGGCAGTCGGCTCACCGAGTGCGGTTCCGACCAGGAAGCCGACCAGCGGAGCCCGCACCAACACACTGCCGATGGCGAGGACCGCCAACGCGCCGTTGTACAGGATGCCGGGCAGGAAGACGTCCTCGGCCCGACCGGTCCGACTGGCCACCACGGCGGCAATGGCGGTCGGGATGACGGCCTGGAGAACGAAACGCAGCGATTGGCGCTGCATCAGGCGAGCGACCGCGAAGACGGCGGCCACCCCCAGGGCGGTCAGCAGGGACGTGCTGAGGGATCGGGTCGTCACCCAGGCGATCGTGAACGCCACGAAGGGCAACGCGCCCTCCGCCATCCCCCGCGCGCCGCCGAGGGCGGTGGCCAGTTCGTGGCGGACAACTTCTTCGACGTAACGGAACTGCGGTTTCCGGGCTGGCTCCGGCTGTTTCACCCGGCGGCGGCCTCGAGCAGTTCGTACTTGGGGTTGTAGATCAGCCGGCGACCGTCGTGACAGCTGATCCGGCCCCAGACGTTGATCGAGCGACCCGCGTCGATGCCCGGAATCTGCCGGCGGCCGAGCCACACGAGTGTGACTCCGGCGCTTCCGTCTCGCAGCTCCACTTCGAGCGCCGGGTGCCCACCGCGAGGGTGGATGGTGACCGATGCGATGGTTCCGCAGAGACGAACCTGCTGCCGGTCCTCGCAGGAGCGGATCGGCACGGCCCCTTCCTCACGAGCGTTCTTCTGCAGCTGTTCGGACTCGAGTTCCTCGTTGGAGGAGACGAGCCGGTGCAGGGCCCGCTGCAGCGCGTTGGGCTTACCCATAGGTCAAGCATTCCACTGCGGTCAATGGCCTGGGGCTCATGCCTCGTCCTCCGACTCGGCCGTGAGGTCTTGAGGTAGCGCAAGGGGCATGAGATCACCGGGGGCCATGGCCTGCTCGTCGCGTCGGACGACGACCTGCCGGAACGCGGTGATCAGCGGCTCGACCGGGCCGGCCACGCCGTCGTCCAGCGCCGCCTGACCGTAGATGATTCCGCGCAGCAACCAGCGGGGCCCCTCGACCACCCACATCCGGGACGGCTGGTAACCCTGCTCTCCGTCGGGGGTGGTGACCGGCAGCAGCCGGCGCAGCTCGACCCCGAACGGTCCCTCGACCACGGCCGCTGAGCCGCCGGCCTCGGTGGCCGATTCGATCAGTTCCTCGCGCAACTCGGGCCAGAACCCGCCCGTGCGCGGCGCAGCGTAGGCGCCGAGCTCGAGGGCTGAATCGCCGCTGATCAACATCACCGAGACGACCTGCTGGGCTTCCTCCGACACCTGGAGGCGCAGTTCCGCGCCGGGAAAACCGGTGACCAACATGCTGCCCAGGTCGATCCGCGGCTGGCCCTCGGCCGGCTCCTCGGCATCGAGATCGATCTCCGAGATGTCCCAGGGACCATCGGCCCGCCACTCCCCCGCGTCGAGCGCGTCGAGGTCCGGCTCTTCTTCGGGCGGCGACGCGCCCTGCCCCCCATCGACTTCCTCGGGTGTGTCCTCGTCGTCGGACGCCTCCGGGGAGATCTGGTCCTCCTCGGGGACGACCTCGGTCTCCTGCTTCTTGCGCCGTCGAAAGATCATCAGTTCCTAACCGGTCGATCCGTATCCGCCGCTACCCCGGCTGGAGTCGGGCAATTGTGCCACGGGGACGAACACCGCCCGGCTCACCGGCTGCACCACCAACTGGGCGATCCGGTCGCCGCGCGCGATCGGCACCGCCACCTGCCGGTCGGTGTTGACCAGGCAGACCCGGACCTCGCCGCGATAGCCGGCGTCGATCGTGCCGGGCGTATTGACGATGCTCACACCGTGCCGCGCGGCAAGCCCGGAACGCGGATGGACGAAGGCGGCGTAGCCCTCCGGTACCGCGATCGCGATGCCGGTCGGGACGAGACGCCGCTCGCCGGGTTCGAGGACGAAGCTGTCCCGAGAACGGAGATCGGCCCCGGCGTCGCCGGGGTGCGCATAGGTGGGCGGCTCCAGCTCCGGATCGAGCTGACGCAGCAACACCTCGACCTGCGCGGCGCTCACCGCGTCAGCCTAGCGGCGCGGGCGTCCTCGACCGCCGCGGCCAGCGCCACGGGACGACGCGTCGAGATCAACCAGTACGGCACCGGATCGGCATGATCGGTCACAGTCACCTCGACACTCGTCCGGATATAGGGCCGGAGCACCAGGTAGGCCCGGGCGTCGGCCTTGGGTCCGCTCCGATCCCGGGTCGCGGCCTGGTCCAAGGCCTGGCACCCGCCGAGGTACGAGACCTCGATCATGGCCCGGCCCACGCACAGCCGATCAGCGTCCACGGTGATGACGACGGCGGCCGAGAGCAAGATGGCCGTCGCGGCGCCCAGGGCGATGAGGCCGACGCCGATCCCCAGCCCGAACCCGAGGTAGACGCCGACGGCCACGCTCATACTGAGCGCAAGGAGCACGGCCAGCCCCCACCAGAGGGCCGGTACAGTCAGTCGCTCCCGATATCGCACTCGCTTCAGGGCTCGCTTGCCAGCGCGCGGTCAGCCGGCGCAGTCGTAGCAGTAGGCGTCGCCGTTCTTGCGCTCCTCGGCGATCTGGCTGCGGTGCCGGACCAGGAAGCAGCCGGCACAGGTGAATTCGTCGGATTGGCGGGGCAGCACCCGGACCGTCAGTTCCTCGTGGGACAGGTCCGCGCCCGGCAGCTCGAAGGCCTCCGCGGCCTCCGCTTCGTCTTCGTCGACTTTCCCCGAGTTCTTATCGTTGCGGCGAGTCTTCAGCTCTTCGATGCTGTCTTCGTTCAGTTCCTCTTCGGTCTTGCGTGGGGCGTCGTAGTCGGTCGCCATCTCATCCCTCCCGGGCGGTCAGCCCAGAAACATGTCTTCGTGAGTCGTGCGCATGCATATCACATCTGACCGCGCCCCGCTGGTGATGGGGTCGCGCCTCTATAACGTCCTGGTCCGCCCAAAATTCCGGGCTGATCAGGTCAATCTGCCGGGTCAATTCGAGAGGGATACCTGACACAGGGCCGGCCGGTCCGGATCGCGCGGATTCGGGCAGCAGAACGGCAGGCAGGCGTAGCGCCCGGCCCGCCCTCCCGGCACCACCGGCACGCCCTCGGGCTCTCCGACCAAGGCAGCGTCTTCATCGCTGCGGGCGACCTCCGCCCGCTCGACGATCAGATCGACCAGTGCCGCCACGAAGATCGGGTCGGTGCCGGCCGTGGCGGCCCGGGCGAAAGGCAAACCGAGTCTCTCGGCGGTCTCCGCCGCTTCCGTGTCGAGGTCGTAGATGACCTCCATGTGGTCGGAGACAAAGCCGATCGGGATCAACACGACACCGGGAGCTCCTGCCGCACTCAGCCCCTCCAGGTGATCGTTCACGTCCGGCTCGGTCCACGACTGCGTCGGCGGACCGGATCGCGAGCAGTACACCAGGTCCCACTGTTGGTCCACGTCTCGCTGGGCCGCGACCTGGCGGGTCACCTCCGCGGCCACCACCCGGTGCCAGTCCACATAACCGCCCGCGGCGCTCCGCGGCGGTGGCCCCGACGACTCGGCCATCGCGGTCGGAATGGCATGGGTGACGAAGACCAGCCGGCTGCCGCGACCCGCGTCGCCGAGTTGGTCGACGGCCGCCAGCGTGGCCCCGATCGATGCGGCCACGAAGCCGGGATGGTGAGCGTACTGCCGGATCTTGTCGAGCCGTACCTGCGTGCCCTGCACGGCGTCGTACAGGTTCTCCCGGTACTGACGACACGAAGAGTACGAGGGGTAGGCACTCGTGGTGATCGCCACCACGCGGCGGTGCCCGTCGGTCTCGATCTCGGCAAGGGTCTCGTTCAGATACGGATCCCAGTTGCGATTTCCCCAGTACAGCGGTCGGTCGATGCCGCGCCGATCGAGTTCGGTTCGCAGCGCGCGGAGCAAACTGCGACACTGGTCGTTGATCGGGCTCCGGCCGCCGAATCCGTAGTAATGCTGGCCGACCTCGGCCAGCCGCTCCCGCGGAATGCCCCGGCCGCGGGTCACGTTCTCCAGGAACGGCACGACGTCCTCGGCCCGTTCGGGGCCGCCGAACGAAACCAGCAGGATCGCGTCGTACGGATCTGCACCGCTCACAGCTTGATCACGCTCTGACTCGTCACTCCTCAGGAGGGATCTCGTGGTTGCCGGACTCGGCGCCTACGGAAGGGTACTCGCCGACCCGTCAGCGCGGGCGTTCAGTTTCGCCGGCCTGATCGCCCGGCTGCCGCTGTCGATGACCGGTCTGGGCATCGTGCTGCTGATCTCCATCACCACCGGCTCGTTCGGTCGCGCCGGACTGGTCACCGCGGTGGGCACCGTGGTCGGGGCCGTCGCGGCGCCGGCCTGGGGTCGGCTGATCGACCGAGTCGGCCAGGCCCGGGTCCTGGTCACCGCAACATTGATCAACAACGCCAGCCTGGCCGTCCTGATCACCAGCGTGCTGCAGGACTGGCCGCTGCCCACGACACTGGCCGCTGCCGTCGGGGTCGGGGTGGGCTTCTCGTCGGCCGGCGCCTGCGTGCGGGCCCGGTGGACGCATCGGCTGCGCGGCTCGGCACTGCTCAACACCGCGTTCGCCTGGGAGGCGGTGGTGGACGAAGTGGTCTTCATCGTCGGCCCGGTGCTCGCGACCTTCCTGGCCACCTCGATCCACCCCGCGTTGGGTCTGGCCACCGGGGCCGTCCTGGGACTGATCGGGTCGCTGGCCCTGGCCGCCCAGCGGGGCACCGAACCGCCGGTGCAGCCGACGGCACAGCGGCAGGCCGCGGGTCAACGGTTGTCCCCGGCGGTGCTGGTGCCGATCGTGCTGGCCCACGCCGCGCTGGGTGCGCTGTTCGGCGGAATGGAGGTCGTGATCGTCGCCTTCGCCGACGAGGCGGGGGTGCTGCCCCTCGCCGGCTTCCTGATCATGGCGTGGGCGAGCGGGTCCTTGATCGCGGGCGTGATCACCGGCGCCATCACTTGGCGGGCCAGCCCGCTGCGCCGGTTCCGGATCGGGGCCGCCGTGTTGGCCGCCTCACTGGTGCCGTTGCCCTTCGTCGACCAGCCGCTGATCACCGCGGCCCTGCTGATCGTCAGCGGTCTGGGTATCGCGCCCACGTTGATCGCGGTGGTCGCGGTGACCTCGGCGGCCGTACCGGCGACCCGGCTGACCGAGGCACTCGGCTGGGCCTCGACGGGGCTGGCCTCCGGCCTGGCGATCGGTGCCGCGTCGTTGGGTCAGGTGATCGACGTTGCCGGGGCCCACGCCGGGTTCTGGGGCGTGGTGGTCACCGGAGGGCTGTTGATCATCTCGGCGCTGTGCGTCCGGGTCGGGGTCAGTGCGGATCTCGATCCAGAGCCGCCAGATAGGCCGACAACGAATGATCGACCGGAGCCGGCCGAAAACCCGTCTCACTGATCTTGGCGAGATCCAGCGTGCTGTGCCGGGGTCGGGGGGCCAGCTGCTTGCCTTCGGAGTACGCGGCGGTGCTGATCGGGCGGACAGCCTCGGGCACGCGACCCCGGGCCGCGAAGACGGTCCGGGCGATGTCGGCCCAGCTCGTGGCCGGACCATCGCCGGACAGGTTGTAGGTGCCGGATGGGGCGCCCTGATCGAGCAGCTGTCGGATGGCTGCAGCGATCTGGTCGGTGAACGTGAGTCGCCCGAACTGGTCGTCGACCACGCTCGGTTCGACGCCCCGGTCGGCGAGCGCGGCCATGGTGCGGACGAAGTTCTGTCCGGCGCCGATCACCCAGCTCGTCCGGATCAGGTAGTGCTGGGACAACGTCGCCACGAGAGCGTCCCCGGCCGCCTTCGTCTGCCCGTACACCCCGAGCGGGCTGAGCGGCTCGTTCTCGGGATGGATCTCTGCCGTGCCGTCGAAGACGTAGTCCGACGAGATGTGGACCAGGGTGAAGCGGTGTTCGCGGGCGGCAGCCACTAGGGCGGCCACCCCGGTCACGTTGGTGGCCCAGGCCTGGCGGCGGCCCTCGGGTGTCTCCGCGGCGTCCACCGCGGTGTAGGCCGCGGCGTTGATCACGGTGCCGTACGAGCCGAAGTCGAACCCGGCCACCGTGACGGGGTCGGAAAGATCGAATTCGCCGCGGGTGCGGCCGACGGCCCCGGGGAGCGCGTCGAGCAGCGCGCTGCCCAGCTGACCGCCGGCGCCGATGATCATGATCTTCGGCTCGGCCATCGGCACCACATCCCGCAACCGGGGGTGGGTTCGGTCTGCGTCGGACAGTTCGGCCCGGGCGAGCGGGATCGGCCAGTCGATGGCGACGGATTCGTCGGCCAGGTTGAGGAACGTGTACGACTCCCGGGCCTTCGCGCTCCAATGATCATTGACGAGGTAGGAGTAGGCGGTGCCGTCGAGCAGCGTCTGAAAGGCGTTGCCGACTCCCCGCGGCACGAAGATCGCCGTCTCCGGACCCAGCGCGCAGGTGAACACCGCGCCGAAGCTCCTCCCCGGCCGCAGGTCGACCCAGGCTCCGAAGATCCTCCCGGTCGCCACCGACACCAACTTGTCCCAGGGCTCGGCGTGGATGCCCCGGGTGGCGCCGGCTGTCGTGTTGAAGGACACGTTGTTCTGCACCGGCCCGAAGTCGGGCAACCCCGCCGCCAGCATCTTGCTGCGCTGCCAGTTCTCCTTGAACCAGCCCCGGTTGTCGGCCCGCAGATCCAGATCGATGACCAGCAGACCGGGGATGGGCGTGGGTCTGATCGCCAGGTCGGCCACTACTGACCCTGGGCCGCGTACATCGCCTCCGTGCCGGCCTTCTGCGGGCGCCACCAGGACTCGTTGCCGCGATACCAGTCGATGGTGTGGGCCAGCCCGGCGGCGAAGTCGGGGTATCGGGGCCGCCAACCGAGCTCGGTGCGCAGCTTGGTCGAGTCGATGGCGTAACGCAGGTCGTGACCGGCCCGATCGGTCACGTGCTCGTAGTCGTCGCGGGGCCGGCCCAGCAGTTCGAGGATGGTCTCGACGACCTCCTGATTGTTCTTCTCCCCGTCCGCGCCGACCAGGTAGGTCTCTCCGATCCGCCCTTGCCGGGTGATCAACAACACGGCCGCGCTGTGGTCGTCGGCATGGATCCAGTCGCGTACGTTCTGCCCGGCCCCGTACAGCTTGGGTCGGCCGCCGTCGAGCACGTTGGTGATCTGGCGCGGGATGAACTTCTCCACGTGCTGGAACGGGCCGTAGTTGTTGGAGCAGTTGCTGATGGTGGCCGGGATGCCGAACGAACGCACCCACGCCCGGACCAGCAGGTCGGATCCGGCCTTGGTCGAGGAGTACGGGCTGGACGGGTTGTACGGCGTCTGCTCGGTGAACCGGGTCGGCTCATCCAATTCAAGGTCGCCATAGACCTCGTCGGTGGAGATGTGGTGGTAGCGGGTGCCGTGCCGGCGGACCGCCTCCAACAACGTGAAGGTGCCGATGAGGTTGGTGGTCAGGAAAGGCGATGGGTCGCGCAGCGAGTTGTCGTTGTGGGACTCGGCCGCGAAGTGCACCACCTGATCGTGGGTGGCCACCAGGCCGTTGACCAGATCGGCGTCACAGACGTCACCCTGCACGAAGCTGAAGCGCCGCTCGGGCAAGCCGTCGAGGGAGGCGCGGTGGCCGGCGTAGGTCAGCTTGTCCAGCACCGTGACCGTGGCGTCGGTGTTCGCCATCAGGTGGTGGACGAAGTTCGAGCCGATGAAGCCGGCCCCACCGGTCACCAGGAAGTCGCCCACGCTCGGCAGTATTTCAGACATTCTCTGCGAGAATCCTCCGCTATGCGCGGAATCATCCTGGCCGGCGGCTCCGGCACCCGGTTGCACCCGGTGACGCTCGGTGTGAGCAAACAGCTGGTTCCCGTCTACGACAAGCCGATGATCTACTACCCGCTATCGACGTTGATCTTCGCCGGAATCTCCGAGGTGCTGGTGATCACCACTCCGCACGAGGCGGCCGGCTTCGAACGGTTGCTCGGCGACGGCAGCCTGTTCGGGATCTCGATCAGCTATGCCCAACAGCCATCTCCCGATGGTCTGGCGCAGGCCTTCGTGATCGGCAAGGACTTCATCGGCGACGAGAAGGTGTCGCTCGTGCTGGGGGACAACATCTTCTACGGACCGGGTCTGGGGAGTCAGCTGCACGACTTCGCCGAGGTGGACGGCGGCGCTGTCTTCGCGTACTGGGTCGCCGAGCCGACTGCGTACGGAGTGGTCGAGTTCGATGAAGCGGGTCGAGCGATCTCCCTGGAGGAGAAGCCGGTCCGTCCGCGTTCGAACTACGCCGTGCCGGGCCTGTACTTCTACGACAACGACGTGATCGAGATCGCCCACGAGCTGAAGCCTTCGGCGCGCGGCGAGTATGAGATCACCGACGTCAACCGCCGCTACCTGGAGGCCGGCAAACTCCAGGTCGGCGTGCTGCCCCGGGGGACCGCGTGGCTGGACACCGGGACGTTCGACTCTCTGAACGACGCCAGCAATTTCGTCCGTACGCTCGAGGCGCGCCAAGGCCTGAAGGTGGGCTCTCCCGAGGAGGCGGCCTGGCGTCAAGGCTTCCTCGGCGACGACGAGTTGCACGACCGCGGCTCCGCCCTGGCCAAGTCCGGCTATGGCACCTACCTGCTCAGCCTGCTCACCCGTGGCCGGGAGGTCTGAGCAGCTGACTCGAGAGCCGGCTTCGGGGAACGGCCGCTCGAATCAGAAGCTACTACATTGTGTAGTAGCATCACGATTATGACGACGCCGGTTCATGTCTTCGATCGACTGATCGAGATTGCGCTCCTGATCCAGGACGACCTTGCCCGCTCGCTGCCCGAGGCTGGGCTCACGGTCGCTCGGACCCATCTCCTGTGGGAGGTGCACCGCTCAGGCCCGACCACGCAACAGTCATTGGCCGCTGCGCTCAAAGTCTCGCCCCGGAACGTCACCGGCCTGGTCGACGCCCTGGAGACCGATGGTTTCGTCGAGCGCCGGCCCCATCCCGGGGACCGCCGGGCCACACTGGTGACCCTGACCGACCTGGGTCTTCAGACGATGGCGGACATGGAGCGGGACCGTCTCCACACCGCCGCCCGGCTGGTGGCCGACCTGGACGCGCCCGACCTCGCGCAACTCGGACACGCACTTGACGTCGTGGCCGCCCGGCTGCATGAACTGGTCGGATCACCGCCCGAGAGCGGGATCGCATGACGACGACGACTACGACCCGACCGAAACGGACCCGGTGGCAGTTCGTGGGGTACCTGCTGAAACGGGCGACCATGATGGAGATCCGCGGCTACCAGAGCATCTACCGGTTCGTGTTCCGCCGTCCCAAGGTGCCGGCCGGCGCGGTCGGGTTCAGCTACCACCAGCCGGTCCTCGCCATTCTCATCGTGCTCGTCTCGGTCTCCGCAATTGAGCTGATCGTGGTCGACGTCATCGTGCAGCGTTGGTCCGCCGTCCGCATCCCGTTGCTGATCTTGGGATCTGGGGACTGGTGTACATGATCGGGCTGCTGTTGGGCATGCTCACCCGACCGCACGCCGTCGGTCCCGACGGCATCCGGGTCCGGTCCGGATCCGAGGTGGACATCCCGCTCGCTTGGGACGACGTGTACTCGCTCACCCGCCGCACGCGCACCACCCGGGAGAAGCAGCCCAAGGTGACCGTCGACGACGCCGGCAACGCCACCCTGCACTTGCGGATGCAGGACGAGATCAACATCGAGGTGGGACTCGAGCGGCCGATTCGCGTTCGCCTCCCGCACGGTACCGAGACCGTCTCCGGCATCAACCTCTACGCCGACGACCCGAAGGCGTTCATGAACGAGGTCAGGCGCTACCTGTGAGGCGAGCCGCCAAGGCGTCACCCAGCGCCCGGCCCGACAGGTAGGCGCCCTCGACGCGCGGCTTCTCCGACCAGGCGTCGCCGCAGATCCCGACGTTCCGATCGCCGAGAAAGAAGAGCTCGGCGCGTCCCGTCGACGGGCGGGCGAAGGTCCACCGGTGCACACTGACCTGGAGCGGCTCGCCGACCTCCAGGTTTCGCCGCAGGGCCTCCACCATCGAGCCGGTCGCGGCATCAGGGTCAGAGAGGTGCTGGGCGGCGAATTCGGCGGAGGAATGCGCCACCAGCACGGGGGCGCCGTCGCCTCGCCGACGACCGTCGTCGGCCACCCAGTCGAGCACAGGGTCGTCGTTGAGGAATGCGCCGTCGAGATCCCAGGACCGGCGCGCAAACGTGGCGGTGAGGGCGAGTACGGGTTCGAAGTCGACCTTCAAAGCGGCCCGCTCGTCGGGCAGCGTGTCGTCCAGGAGCCTGGCACCCTGCGGATCCGGCATGGCCAGGACTACCGCGCTCGCCGGCACGCCGTCCACCCGGAGGTTGCCGTCGTCGCTGACCCGCTCCACGGTGTACCCGGACTCGACGTCCAGCCCGGTCGCGAGGTCCTCCACCAGAGATCGCAGTCCCGCGCGCCGCCCCGAAGCGCAGCGGCCCCTGCTTGTCCTCCGACCCGTCGCCACTGATCGCGCTGAAACGTGTCGGTCCACGGGTGGACGAGACCGCGCTCCTGCCAGTCGGCGACCACGCGGACGAAAGCAGGCATCGGAGGCGGTCACATACGACGCGCCGATGTCCACGGGACGACCGTCGACGCTGCGGCTGGCCATCCGGCCGCCGACCCGGCGCCCCGGTCGAGCACCCGGACCGCGAGCCCGGCCTCGGACAGCGCGCGGGCACAGCCGACGCCGGAGATGCCGGCCCCGATCACGATCACCGGATCCATCGGACACCGTGCTCAGCGCCGGCCGCGCCGAGCGCGCAGATAGTCGGCCACCACGTACTCCCCCAGCCGGCCGATGTCGGGCGTGAAGACCCGCCCGCCCGAGCGTTGGGCGATGGCGTCGACGAACCGCGCCAGCCCCTGGTCCTCGCCGAGCATGAAGGTGTTGATGGTCGCCCCGTAGCGGGTCAGCTCGTCGACCTGCGCCACCGTCGCCCGGATGGTGGCCGGGGTGCTCGGCCAGGAGAAGAAGGCGTCCCCGTCAGCCATCAGGTGCGCGGTGGGCTCGCCGTCGGTCACCACCAGGACGACCGGTTCGGCATCGGGATGGCGGCGCAGATGCCGCGCCGCCAGCAGCAGGGCGTGCTGCAGATTGGTGCCCTGGATCCACTCGGGCTCGGCCTCGGCCAGCTGGACCGGCGAGAGCCGCCGCGCCAGCCGGTTGAAGCCGATGACCTGCAAGGCGTCCTGCCGGAACCGGGTCTCGATCAGGTGGTGCAACGCCAGCGCGGTCTGCTTCATCGGACCCCAGCGGCCGTCGGCCACCATCGAGTACGACAGGTCGACGCATAACGCCACTGCCGCCGAGGTCCGCCGCTCGGTCTCGATGACCTCGAAGTCCTCGACGGCCAGCGCCACGCCGCCGGTGGGCAGCCCGGCTCGGCGCAGGGCGTTGCCGACCGTACGGGGCGTGTCGATGGGCAGCTCGTCGCCGAACTCCCAGGGCCGGGACAGGCCGGTCGGCTCATCGGCGGCTCCGGTGCGATGGTCGTCGTGGTCACCGTGACCGGCCGCGGCGATCTGGGCGAAAACCCGCTTGAGCGCAGTCTGGCCCAGCCGGCGCACGGCTCGCGGGGTGAGCCGCAACCCGTCGTCGGTGCGAGTCAGGAAGCCCTGCTGCTCCAGCTCCCGTTCCAGGTCGCGCAGCGCCTGCAGATCGGCCACAGCCTCTCCACCGAGTCGCCGCTCCAGCATCTCCACGTCCACGTCGTCCAGGGTCGAGCCGGGCCGGCTCTGGGACAGCTGATCGGACAACGCCTCGAGGTCGGCCAGTTCGGCCACCGCCTCGACCGCCTCGCTGTAGCCGAGGGAATCACCGCCCGATCGCATGCCGCTCGGCGACTCCCGGTCCAGACCCGGTCGCAGGGCGCGGAGATTGTCCGAGAGCTGCGCCATCTCCGAAGCCAGGTCGGCGTCCCTCAGCGCCTGCTGCATGAGCTGGGCCATCTGCTCGCGCTGTTCCGGACTGAGCGAGGCCATCATCCGCTGGGCGGCGGCCTGCCGCCGGGCCAGGGCGTCGATCAGCTCCTCGACGTTCTCGGGTTGCTCGGGGAAGAACTCGCCGTGCCGGGCCATGAAGTCGGCGAACTGCTGGTCCGTGTCCTCGTTCCGGGCGTGCGCGGCCAGCAGCGAGTTCAGATCGGCGAGCATGTCCTTGACCCGCTGCATCGCCTCGGGATCCGGCGACTCCAGCGCCTGCTTCATGCCGGCGAACTGCGCGTCGAGCACCTCCCGCTGCAGCATCTGTTTGATCTGCTCGTACGTCCGCCGGGCCTCGGGCGACCGCCACTGGTAGTCCGACAGTCCCCGAACCGCCCCAGCCACGTCGTCGGGCAGCGTGTCCAGCTCCATCTCCGCGAGCCGGGCACCGTCGTCGTCCGCCCCGGCCAAGCGCTTCACGCTCGGCGGCCAGAGCCTGGTCCAGCGCGGCCCGGACCTGGTCGAGCGTGCCGCCCAGATCACCGCGACGACGTGCGGCCGCCCGCAACTTCCGGAGCCGTTCGGCCAGCCGATCGAGGCCGCCCCGACCGTCGACGCCCCGCTCCCGCAGCTCGCGCAGGGCGTCCCGGAGCGTGCCGGCCGACAGCACCTCCTGACCGATCTGGTCCAGCGCGGCGCGTACGTCGAACGGGGGCGTCAACGGATCCGGTCCGCCGTGCCACGGCCCGTACCGGAATCTGGCCATCCTCAGGCCGCGCCGTAGATCGTGCGGCCGGCGACGGTGTCCTTGTCGATCCGCCGGGTCAGATGCAGTCCCTCCAGGACGAACTCGGCGGCCGCGGCCACCTGGCCGGGAGTGGCGCCGTCGTGGTAGCCCAGCCGGTCCAACACCTTGGCCAACCCGCTCACCGTGCCCAGCTGCGACAGCAGTTCCGTGGCGGGGACCAGCTCGCCGGTCTCGATCACCGCACCCTCGCTGAACAAACCGGTGAAGCCGGACAGGTCGAGACCGCCGAGCCGGTCGCGGAAGGTGGTGGCGGTGGCCAACTTCAGCAGATGATCGAGCACCGCGCGTTCACGGCCCTCCTCCCCCATCTCGAACTCGATCTTGCCCAGCAGCGTCGGCAAGATCGCCGGCAGATCGCCGATCCGCGCAACGGCCTCAGCGTCCCCGGTGCGGGCGGCCCGACGCAAGGCGGCGCCGCTGGCGGCTTCGGCGGCGGCGATGGTGAAGCGGGCCGACACGCCGGACCGCTGGTCGACCGACGACGACTCCCGCAGACTCCGGGTGAACCGGGCCAGCACCTCGAGCAGGTGGTTCCCGACCTCGGCCACCAGCTGCGCCTCCTGGCGCAGCAGAGCCACCTCGTCAGGCAGCTCGGTCAGATAGTGGGTGCGGATCTCGGCGCCGAAGCGATCCTTGAGCGGAGTGATGATCCGGCCGCGATTGGTGTAGTCCTCCGGGTTGGCCGTCGCGATCAGGAAGATGTCCAGCGGCAGCCGCAACGAATACCCGCGGACCTGGATGTCCCGCTCCTCCAGCACGTTGAACAGCGCCACCTGGATCCGTTCGGCCAGGTCCGGCAACTCGTTCAGGCCGAAGAGACCACGGTTGGCCCGTGGCACCAGGCCGTAGTGCACCGTCTCCGGATCGCCCAACGTCCGGCCCTGCGCGACCTTGACGGGGTCGACGTCACCGATCAGGTCACCCACCGAGGTGTCGGGGGTGGCCAGCTTCTCGGTGTATCGATCGTCGCGGTGTCGCCAACTGACCGGCAGGTCGTCCCCCAGTTCCAGCACGAGGCCACGGCAGCGTACGCAGACCGGCTCGTAAGGCTCGTCGTGGATCTCACAGCCGGTCACCTCGGGGATCCACTCGTCCAGGAGGGCCGTCAGGGTCCGCATCAACCGGGTCTTGCCCTGACCCCGCTCACCGAGCAGGACCAGGTCGTGACCGGCCAGCAGGGCCGACTCGAGTTCCGGCAGGACCGAATCGTCGAAGCCGACGATGCCGGGGAAGGCCACGCTGCCCGACCGGAGTCGATCGACCAGGTTCGCGCCGAGCTCGTCGGCGACGCTGCGCGGTTCATATCCGATGTCCCGGAGCTGACCTCGGGTGGCCGCCGGGGGATGTTGCGGCAGTTGCATGGACCGACATTACGACCGGAGCAAAATGCTCCTGTGAGGATGGGTGGATGCAGATCCCGGCCGTTCCGCTCCTGCCCGTACGGACGGCACGGCTGGTCCTTAGGTCGTTCCGGACCGAGGATCTCGAACCGCTACTCGCGTTCCACAGCGACGCCGATTCCGTACGCTACGTTCCTTTCCCACCTCGGGACCGAGAGACCCTGGCGGAGGTGTTGGAGCGCAAGATGACGAGTACGACCCTGAATCAGGTCGACGATCGCATCGAGCTCGCCGTGACCCTCGAGGACGGAACGCTCATCGGCGACGTGATGTTGGCGCTGCGCTCCGTGGAACACGAGACGCTCGAGGTCGGCTACATTTTCTCGCCGCGCCATGGAGGGCGCGGCTACGCGACCGAGACGGTCCGGGTCCTGCTCGATCTGGCGTTCGGGGAGCTGGCCGCCCGCCGCGTCATCGCCCGCGTCGACGAACGCAACACGGCGTCCCGGGCCCTGTTGGTACGGCTCGGCATCCGCCAAGAGGCCCACCTGGTGGAGAACGAGTGGTTCAAGGGCGAGCTGACCAGCGAGGTCGATTACGCGGTTTTGGCCCGGGAGTGGCCGGCCCTCGACCGAGGCAACCCGACGTGACGCCGACCGAGAAGGCAGAGAATCCGGCGAAGATCTGCCGCTCGTGTGGACGGGAGTTCGGCTGGCGCAAGAAGTGGGCCCGGGACTGGGATTCGGTTCGCTATTGCAGCGACGCCTGTCGGCGACGCGGAGTCAACGCGGTGGACCGGCAGCTGGAACAAGTGATCACGGAGCTGCTCGGCGCTCGGCGTTCCGGCGCCACGATCTGTCCCTCGGACGCGGCCCGGGCCGTCTCCAGCGAGGGCTGGCGCGAGCTCATGGAGCCGGCCCGACGGGCCGCGCGACGGATGGTGGCCGACGGCCAGGTCGTGATCACCCAGGGCGGGCGGGTCGTGGACCCCTCGACCGCCTCCGGGCCGATCCGGATCCGCAAGGTCGGGCCGTGATCAGTCCTGGCGGTCAGCCGACGTCGGACACGCCGGCGACCACGTAGGACCACACTTCACTGTGGCTGGCCACCGGCTTCGGGGCGTCGCCGCCCCGGCGCTCCGCCGCGGACCGGTGGCCATGCGCGAAGGACTCCGAGTTCAGCCAGGCCTGGAAGGCCGCTTCGTCCCGCCAACGGGTGATGACCAGCCACTGGTTCCGGTCGTCGGTCGGCTGAAGCAGCTCGAAGCCCTCAAAGCCCTCCGCGTCGTCGACGGCGCCGGCCCGGGCCGCGAATCGGTGGGCCAACTCGTCGCCGGAGTCCGCCGGGACGGTGATGGCGTTGATCTTGATGACGGTCATGCCACGATGCTAGGACCTGCGAACTCTCCGGCGGCGGTTCTTGCTCGGCGCTGTGAGATCCCTCACCGGCGGCCCCCGATTTGCGCACAAAGGTGAAATCTCGACTTGGAGACGACAGGGTGAGGATGCTTAGCCTGGATACATGAGCCGGATGAGAGTACGCCTGATCGGTGGCGCGTTGGCGCTCCCGCTGGCGCTGGTCGCTGCCTGCAGCGGACCGGCTCAGCAGCCCACCCCGGAGGCATCGGCCGCGCCCGTCAAGGTCGCCGGGTCGGTGGTCAGCACCGCGACCTCGGCCAACGAGGCCGCGATCGTGATCCCCGAACCAGTGACTGCGTCCTGGACCAATCTCGCCCAGAAGGGCTCCGGCGTCGAATGGGTGAAGGTCACCGGAGACGCCGGGACGAGCAGTACACCGGCGGACCTGGCGACGGAGCCGCAGCAGGCGATCGGCCGGCTCACGGAGGAGCTCAACGCGAACAACGCACAAGCCGACGGTCGCTCGGCGCTGGCCGGGCTGAACGCGCTGAGTTCGCCGGCCGCCAGCCCCGTCTGGGTTTTCTCGCCCCTGCTCGACACCACCGGCCCGCTGGACTTCACCGAACTCGCCTTCGACACCTCTCCCACCACCGTCGTCAAGGCGACCAAGAAGGCCGGGGATCTGCCGAAGCTGAAGGGCCGCGACGTCACCTTCGTGGTGACGCCACCGGCCGGGGCACAGAAGAAGCTGTCCAAACTCCAGGTCGGCTATCAGCGGGCCGTCTGGGAGGGGGTCGCCAAGGCGGCAGGGGCGAAGCGGGTCACGTTCTTCGAAGGCACCGGAACCACACCCGGTACGGGCACCATCACCCCCGTCCCGGTACCCAATCCGAACGACAAGATCAATTCCCAGGGCTCGGGTCCGACCCGGACCTGCACCTTGCCCGCCCCGGCCCTCTTCGTGGCCGATCAGCCGACGCTGATCGACAAGGCCGCGACCCGCAAGGCGCTGAAGGACTGCGTCGGCGAGCTCGACTCGACCACCAAGATCACCGTCGAGGGACACACCGCCGGGGTGGCCGGAGCCGACAACGCCTTCGTCAAGACGTTGTCCACCCAGCGCGCGACCGAGGTGGCGGCCCTGCTCCGTGATCTCGGCGTACCCGCGGGAAATCTCGTGAAGGTCGTCGGCTACGGCAGCTCGAAGCCGCTGGTCAAGCCGGCCTCGGACCCGGCGAACCGAGCGGTTGTGGTGACCTTCACCTCCAGCGGATAGGCGCACGGCTAAGAGTTGAGGCGGCCCGGTGAGCACCTTTTCTGGACTCATCGGGCCTCAACGGGTCGTGGCGGTACCACCAAGAAGCGTCTGGACCGACCTATACCCAGATTCCCCGGTATGGCTCGAAGACCAGAATGGTTTCCAGTTGCGACCCGCGGGAGGTCCCATGTCCGTGACAGTCCAACCCCGGCGCGGGGCCCGGGCGCTCGGGATGGCGCGATCACTGATCACCTACTACGGGCCGGTGTGGCGCCGCCGCCGGATCACGGCGTTCTACGGCCAATTCCTGGCTCCGGGAGACCTGGCCTTCGATATCGGGGCCCACGTCGGGAACCGGACTCGCACGTTCCGTCGGCTCGGGGCTCGGGTCGTGGCGGTCGAGCCGCAGCCCGACTTCACGGCCGTACTACGGCTCTTGTACGGCCGCGACGCCGCCGTCGCGCTGGAGCGGTGTGGTGTCGGCGCACAGCCCGGCCGTCTGGAACTGCGGCTCAGCACCCGGACGCCGACGGTCTCTACGTTCGCCGAATCCTGGATCGACGAGGTACAGGCCGATACCCGGTTCCGGCAGGTGCGCTGGGACGCCTCCGTACGGGTTCCGCTGACCACGCTGGACGAACTGATCGACCGGCACGGGGAACCCCAGTTCTGCAAGATCGACGTCGAGGGCTTCGAACCGGAGGTGCTGCGCGGCCTCAGCCGAGCGCTCCAAGCGTGCTCGTTCGAGTACATTCCCGTCGCCGTGGACCGCGCGGTCAGCTGCGTGGAACGGCTTTCCGCCCTGGGTGACTACCGCTTCCGGCATTCGCGGGTGGAAACCCATCGCTGGGCCGGTCGGGACTGGCTGGAACGCAGCGCCATGATCGATCTGCTCACCGCGTTGCCCACCACCGACCGCTCCGGCGACGTCTATGCCGTCCGACTGGACCGGCTTCAGAAAATCCGGCGAGCCGAACCGAGATCGGCGAACACGGTCTCGCCGGTGGCGTCCTCGACCCCGTCGTTGTCGGTGACCAGATAGACGCGTCCGTTGCCGCCGACCGTCAGACCCTCGACCTTCTCCTGCACCCAGCCGTTCGTCGCGCGCAGATCGGGCAGCAGGTCGCGGACCAGACGCTTGGACAGCACCGAAAGTCCTGCGGATCCGGAGGCATCGTCGAGGTCGACGGTGTAGATCCGCTTCACCGCGGCGGTGGGGCCGGCCAGGTTGTCCCTCTCCAGGACCGCGAACCGATTGCCGCCGAGCGCCACGAGTTCCGAGAGCCCGACGTTGGAGCCGGCGTCGAGCCGGTAGCCGAACCAGGTCCAGGTCCCGGTTGCGACCTGGTAGCGGCCGATCCGGGTCACGCCGGCCGGATCGGAGCTCAGCGGTCCCTGAAGCGCGACGAACAACTCTTCGCTCGGACCTGACCCGGTCACGGCGATGCCCTCCAGGCCGCGACTGCCCAAACCGGCGCTGATCTCGGCGGGCAGCGCGATGCGGCGTTGGACAGCGGCGTCGGCGTTCAACAGCAGAATCTGGTTCGTCGGCCCCGACGCGCCCTCGGCCGCCAGCCAGAATCCGCCGGCGCGACGAGCCGCGAGACCCTCGCCGTCGACGCCGATGGGGCTCCCGTTCTCGGTCACGGTGAGGGCGGCGGTGATGAGACCGGTCGGGCCGCGTTGCCCGTGCCCCTGACCTGGCCGGTCGCCGGTCGCGGTCGCGATCGCGATCGCGTACAGCTTCGTCGGGTTGTAGTAGCTGTCGCTGACCGACCACAGTCGATCGGCGCGCCGGGGGTCGGCGGTGAGTCCGGACAAGGCGCCCCAGCCGATCGGTACGCCGGCGGTGGACCCCGACCGCAGGGCCGGGAACTCCGGTGCCCCCCGACCGAGGCCGAAGATCGAGATGGTCGCCCGCACGTTGTCCTCGGGCAGGTCGATCTCGCTGGAGGCGACGAGGAGTTTGCGCTTCGGGAGGACGAGAAGCCCCTCCGGACCGTTGGTGACCGGCAAGACCTGCTGGAATCTCGGGGCCCGGGGGTTCGCCAAGTCGTAGACCGCCACGAAATTTCCGCGCTCTGCCCCGACGAAGGCGTAGTCGCGGCCGTCGATGCGACCCACGGTGATGTTCTCCGGCTCGGTGCCCTTGTTCTCCGAGCGGCTCTCCGGATAGAGACCGACGGAGATCGCCAGTCGCTCCACGGTGTTGCCGGCGTCCCAGATCACGGCACCGGTGGACGCGTCGAAGACGCTCCAGCCGCGGGAGCCGCCCACCAGGTCACCTTCGTTGGCGGTGGCCAGCAGGCCGTCGCCGACCCAGGCGATTCCGTCCGGCTCGCGGGAGACGTCGGCAAGCGCACCGGTCGGGTCGATGGTGTCGTCCTCTTCGGTGTCGATGCCGTTGAGATCCACCGCGCCCGCGGTGAACACCCGCCGGACCGATCGGCTCCGCAGATCGATGACGGCGATGCCGTTGTTCTCCTGGAGGGTCACGGCGAGTTCGTTCCGGCGGTTGATGGTCACGTACTCCGGCTCCGGGTCCTCCGGCGCGACCAGACCGGACACCCCTGCCAGGGCCGGCACGAGATCGATCCGCCGGGGCTCCCAGGTCCGCGGCGCGCCGGTCAACGACAACGCGACGACGAAGCCGCCGGGCAGCTGCGGGATCTGGCCGTCGTTCAGGTCCTCGTCGCGTTCGTTCTCGATGGCGATGGCCGCGAACGGGCCGCCCCGCGCTCCGGACGGGCTGATGGCGATCGAGTCCGGTTGGCCGCCCAGTTCGATCCGAGCCCGAACCGACCGGTCGGCCAGCGACACCACCAGCAACTGCCCACGCGGGTCGGTGAAGGAGGGGCTGGTGTTGACCGAGATGAGCGCGTACGAACGGTAGACCGCGACGGAGGTCGGTTCACCACCGACGGCCAGGGCTCCGGCCGGGCGGGGTCGTCGCGGATTCGAGATGTCGGTGAAGGTCACCCGCTCGCCCGGCGAATCGGTCGAGATCAAGGTCCGGCCGTCCGCGCTGGCGGCGGTGATCTCGGCCACGGTCTCGACGCCCGGATCAGGCGAGTTCAGATAGACCGGAAACGTGGCCAGCCGCTCGAAGGACCGGCCCGAGCCGACCCTGTCGGATCCGCCGGCGGCTCCGGTGGCCGGGGCCGTCGTGACCAGAAGGCTGGCGACCAGCGCGGCGGTGGCGACGAGAGTGGAAAGGCGAGAGAAAGGGCGAGCGGGCATGAATGCACTCCTGCAGGCTTCGGCGACGCGAACGGCAGAACCCTGGCACTCATGCACCTCCGCTGGGCGTACCGGAGGTGAACAACGGCTTAATGCGTGCCTGCCACTGCAATGCATCCACCGGTCTACCCGGTCCCGAATGAGTGTCGACGCAGGAGATGTCTGAGTTTCCGCCGCGGCCCATCGGGTATGCGTACGGCGTCCTGAACAAATCAACGGAGGTAACCGGAGTGAGCACGGTTGAAGAGTCCATCGACGTCGATGTGCCGGTCAGCGTCGCGTACAACCAGTGGACGCAATTCGAGACCTTTCCCGAATTCATGGGCGGCGTCGAATCGATCACCCAGGTCAGCGACACCCGCACCCACTGGGTGACCAAGATCGGCGGCACGACCCGTGAATTCGACACCGAGATCAGCGAACAGCATCCCGACGAGCGCATCGCCTGGCACAGCGTCGACGGAGACACCAAGCACGCGGGCGTCGTCACGTTCCACCGGCTCGACGACACCCGCACCCGGCTGATGATCCAGATCGACTGGGAGCCGAGCGGACTGTTGGAGAAGGTCGGCGCCGTGGTCGGTGCGGACGACTGGCAGGTCAAGGCTGATGCCAAGCGGTTCAAGGACTTCATCGAGAGTCGTCAGTCGGCCACCGGTGCGTGGCGCGGAGACGTGCAGTAGAAGGTCGATCAACCAGCAGGAAGATCCGGCTGCGGGGCCCATCGTCACGATGGGCCCCGCAGCGCATGAGGTCAGGACAACTCCCCGGGCCTCGGCATCTGCCAGGCATGCCGGATGGCCAGCAGCCTGAGCACGATGCACAGAGCCGCCCCGGTGAACTCCACCCAGGGATGGAACAGGCCAACCTGCCAGGCGGTGACCACCACGATCGAGCCGGCCAGTGCGGGCAGTGCGTAGACATCCTCCTTGAGGACGCTCGGCGTCCGGCCGGCGGCGACGTCACGGAGGAGGCCTCCGCCGATCCCGGTCAGCACCCCCAGCAAGACGCTGGTCACGGGCGGCAGCCCATACGACATGGCCTTGGTCGCCCCGGTCACACAGAACAGGCCCAGTCCGAACGCGTCGAACCAGTCGATGTAGCGCTCGATCCGGGCGAACCGGGGATGAAATCGAAACGCGATCAAGCCGGCCAAAGCCGGCACCAGCAGATACCGCCAGTCATCCAGTGCGGCGGGCGGCACGTCGCCGATCAACACGTCCCGCAGGACTCCACCGCCCAGACCGGTCAAACCCGCCAGCACCAAGACACCGACGATGTCCAGCCGGATCCGGATCCCGACCAGGGCGCCCGAAAGCGCGAAGACGAAGATGCCGGCCAGATCGAGCGCCACCTGAACGAGCGAGACGGGCACAGTGCAGGTTACCGACCCGGACCCGCTGGGCAGAGTAGGTTTACGGCAAGCATCCGGGAAGGGGCGCCGGTATCCATGCGGGCCGCACGAGTGGTGGGCCTGAGCGCCGACGGCACGTCCGTGATCGTCGCCACCGACTCGGGTGAAGAATTGGCCATCGCGGCCGATGACCGGTTGCGCGCAGCGTTGCGAGGCGATCGGCCGCGGCTCGGACAGCTGGAGATCGAGATGGAAAGCGTACTGGGCCCGCGCGAGATCCAGACCCGGATCCGCGCCGGCGAAGAGCTCGCCGACGTGGCCCGGGTGGCGGGGATCCCGATGGACCGGGTCGAACGCTTCGCCGCTCCCGTGCTGGCCGAGCGCGACCACATCGCCCGCCAGGCCATGAGTTCTTCGGTGCGCCGGCGCGGCGAGACTTCGGCCGCTCGCAACCTTCGTACGGTGGTCAACGATCGACTGGTCGGCCGTGGTGTCGAGGTCAGCAGTGTGGAGTGGGATTCGTTCCGGCTCTCCGACGGCCGGTGGGCGGTGACCGCCCGCTATGCCTCCGGCGAGGCCGAACGGCAGGCGCAGTTCGCCTACGACCCGCTCGGCCGTTTCTCGATCGCCGCCAACGACGACGCCCATTGGATCCTGGGCGACCAGTCCCCGAGCAAAGGACCCCAGCCGGGTCGGCGTCGACCGGTAGGCGGGGAACCCGAGGATGGCGACTCCGAACCCACCTTGGATCTCAGCGATGACCTGGCCCTGGTTCGCGTCGTCCAGGAGGCCAGCGACGCGTCGGCGGTCCCGGCCGGGCCGCTCCAGGTGGTCGACGGCGGTTGGGAGCCCGCCATCGTGGTCAACTATCCACCGGTGCAGGATCCGACGGAGGAGCCGACCGACGAACCCGGCCCACCGGACGCCCCGACGTCAATCGAGGATCGGCAGGACGAGGCCGACGAGTTCTCCGACGAGAACGAATCCGAACGCACGGTCGAGCTGCACGAGATCCCGGCCGAAGCCAAGACCGGCCCCAGTCCAGAAGCCGAACCGCCGCCCAGATCAACCCGGCGCAAGCGGGCCTCGGTGCCGAGCTGGGACGAGATCATGTTCGGCGGGCCGAAGCCGCGCTAGGTCAGGACGGTTCGAGCCGTGGGCCGGTCATCGATCCTGCCGCTCGAACGGCAGCGGTTCGCTCTGACTGGCGTGGGCGACCGATCGGGTCATCCCCTGTCGGTGGTGCCGTCGGCATAAAACCTCGTACGCCAGCGCCTGATCGGCCTTCGCGTCCCGGGCCGGGGTGTCCCCGATCACGACCTGATCGCCTTGGGTCACCATGGTTCCCTCGAACGTCCGGGCGTTGTGCGTGGCCCGAGCCCCGCACCAGCACAGCGGTCGCACCTGGAGCGTCTCCACCCGATCGCACAACTCGACCAACCGCTGTGAGCCCGGGAACAACCGGGTTCGGAAGTCGCTCAGCAGGCCCACGGCGAACACGTCGATGCCCAGCTCGTCGACGATGCGCGCCAGCTGATCCACCTGCGCGGCGGCGTAGAACTGAACCTCGTCGCAGATCAGGTAGTCCACCCGCTCCCCCGCCGTGAGCTCACCGACCGCGTAGACCCAGAAGTCGAACTCCGCAGTGACCTCGATAGCCGGACTGGCCAATCCCAGCCGTGAAGAGATGGTGGACTCGCCCGCCCGGTCCCGATTGGTGAAGAGACGACCGCGACGGCCGCTGGCGGCCTGGGTGTAGTCGAACTGCAGCGCCAGGGTGGACTTGCCGCTGTCCATCGGACCGGTGAAGAACAAGAATTCCGCCACAACGGGCCATTCTGTAGCACCCGGCGTTCAGCCACCCACGAGCAGCCCTAATCCAAGAACAGCGGGACCATCATCTCGGTCGGGGTCAGCGAACCGTGCATTCCGATCAAGGAGAGCTCCCGAGGGTACTGCCGCGTCATCACGGCATGATCCGAGCGCATGGCGACCAGGACGTGTCCGTAACGCTCGCGGATGTCGTCGTCCACCAACCCGAACCAGCCCTCGGAGATCGCCTCGTCGCGCGTCCGGACCCAGGCCAGCTCGCCCAGTCGGTCCCGCCACCGGCCGGCCACTCGCGACGGGAGATCGTCGTCGACATAGAGCTGGCGGAAGCGGCCCTCGCCCGCCAACGCGGTCACCCCGGCCATCAGGATCGGTTCGTCCTCGGCGATGATCTGGTGCTCCGGCGGCACGTCGACCATGCCGTGATCGCCGGTGATGACCAGACAGACGTCCTCCGGCAGAGCGTCGCGGAGCCGCTCGCACATGGCATCGATCTTGATCAGGTCGGCCAGCCAGGCGGGCGAGTCGCAGCCGGCCGTGTGCCCGGTGTGGTCCAGCTGCCGCTCGTAGGCGTAGACCAGGCTGCGGTCGCCGCGGGCCGCGGCGTCCAGGGTGAGCGCGATCCGGATGTCCTGGTCGTTCTCGTCGGAGAACTCGATGAACTCGGGCCCGCGCAATACGGCCTCGGTCAGTCCCGTTCCCTTGAAACGCTCGAGGGCCACCGAGCTCACCGCCACCCCGCTGGCGACCGCCCGCTCGAAGAAGGTCAGCTTGGGCTGGTATGCCCGGGCCACCAGATCCGACTCCCAGGTGAGGGCGTTCAGGATCTCACCGGTCGACGGCACCCGGCTGGTGTAGCCCACCATGCCGTGCTGGCCGGGCGGCAGCCCCGTGCCGAGGCTGCCGAGGCTCGTCACGGTGGTGCTGGGCACACCCACCGTCATCGCTCGCGCGTCCCCGAGCAGGGAGGCCAGGTACGGAACCTCGCGGACGGCCCTCCGGACCAGATGCCAGCCCAGTCCGTCGACGAGCACCACGACATAGCGTTGCGCGTTCGGCAGTCCCAACAAGTCCTCCGTGGAACCGGGTACACCGAGATGGGCGCCGATGCTCGGCATCAGGTCGGTCAAGGTGCCTGACCCGTACGCCGGGACGACGAGCTCCGAGGGGTCGACCAACGGGCCGGTGACCGGGGTCAACGGACCGAGCCGGACACCCGCTGCAGCGTGCTACCGAAGCGGACCAGGTGCGCCACCCGTTCGGCCCCCTCGGCCGCGGCGCTCATCCGTACGGTGAGATCGTCGCCCACCAGGGCCCCGGTGTACCCGTGGTCGGCCTCGCACTCGGGGTCGTCGCAGCTGGCCTGCTCGAGGTCGATCCGCCGCATCGTGCCCCACCCGACCGTCAGCCAGGTCTCGTCGATCCGCTCCGACCCCGAGGCGAACGCCTCCGGTTCCGGGACCACCCGGGTCACGACCACGGTGTCGATCTTGCTCAGGGACACCGATTCGGTCGAGGCGGCCGCGGAGGTGCCGGTCTCCGGCGGGTCCCCGTGGTGGTCGTCGGTGTGCCCCACGAGCAGCCGGGTCGGGGTCAGCGCCAGCACGGTGACATGGCGATGGATCTCGTCCCGATTGAAGGTCGGCTCGTGGTGAACCACAAAATCGACGAGCTCCTCGTCGGCGAGGGCCATGACGATCGCATCCTCGACCAGATCCGGAAAGTACCCGCAGGCCTCGATCTCGAGCCGGAGCGATCGCCGGGTATCAAGCCGCATGTCGCTCATCCTGCCACGCCGCGGCGACAAGCCCGGCTCTCACAAAACCCTCGCGCGCGGATCGCGGTGGTCGGCGGCGGGGGCGATGACGACCTCGGCGCCGAGGACGGATAGGCCGGTCATGGAGGCGATGCACGGGTGCAGGGTGAGCGAGGCGACCTGCGGCAGATCGTCGGCCAGTTGGGCGACTCGGTGCAGCAGGTCCTGGACGGCGACGACGTCGACGCCTGGGCTGCCGTGCCGGCCGAAGAGCACCGGGGCCGCGCGCAGATCCCGGACCATGACCGCGGCGTCCGCCGTGGTCAGCGGCGGGACGCGATAGACGATGTCGCCCAGCAGTTCGCTGGCGATCCCGTCGAGTCCCAGCGAGACGATCGGACCGAATGCGGCGTCCTCGCGACTCGCCACCACCAAGGCGACTCCCGGCGGCGCCATCTTCTGCACCACCGGCACCGCCACCGACAGATCCGGGGCACGCGAGAAGCCCAAGCCGGAGACCAGGTCGGTCAGATCCCGCCAGGCGTGCGCCATCTCCTCCGCGTCGTCCAGGTTGCGGCGCACACCGGCCTGGTCGGGTCGCCCGCGGAACGCCTGGGCCGACGCCTTGAGCACGACGTTCCAGCCGAGCCGCTCGGCCGTCTCGACCGCCTCGGCCAGACTGTGAACGGGATAGTTCGGCACCAGCTCGATCCCGTACGCCGCCAGCAGCTCCGACGTCTCCGCCCTGGTCAGCTGACCGCCACGTGCGTTCTCGGGAGAGCACCCGGTTGACCACCCGGTGGCCGGCGTCCTCGTCGGTGTCCAGCAGCGGCACCGCCCCCGGATCGCGCTCGAGCCAATGGGCGTACGCGGTGGCGGCGGACAAAGCGTAGATCGCGTCGTTCGGCGACTCGTAGATGGCCATCTCGCCCGGGCGATCCGGCTCCTCGCGGCGGGTCCGTTCGGACCCGAAGTCCAGCAGCACCGTGAGCAGCGGCTTGGCCGCCCCGCTGGCCACCTTCTCCAGCGCCGCATGGGTGGCTCCGATGTCGGATTCGAACACCCCGACCGTGGCCACCACCACCGAATCGGCGTCCGTCCCGTCCAACGCCTGCTGGGCGGCGGCCGCGAAATCCTCGGCCGGACAGCTCGGCGGCAGCACCTGGGGGCTGTCGGCGGTGAGCAGGCCCACCGCCTCGATGGCGTGGCACAGCTGCGTCGCCAGGGTGAACGAATTGGTGATCACCTTCACCCGTGGCCCGGCCGGCAGCGGCAGCCGTGCGCAGAACTTGGCCACATCGATCATCGCGCCGCGGCGGTGCACCACCATCACGCCCGCCTGCCGGAACAGGGCGTCGACCGCGCTGTCCGGGGCGTGGCTGAGACCACTCCGCCCACCGCGGTTGGCCGCCCGGTCGGCCCGACCGGGGGCGATCACGACCACCGGCTTGCGACGGGTCAGTCGGCGGGCGATCCGGGAGAACTTGCGCGGGTTGCCGATCGAGTCCAAGGACAGCAGGCAGACCCGGGTGGCCTCGTCGTCCTCCCAGTACTGCATGACGTCGTTCCCGGTCACATCGGCCAGATCACCGGTACTGATGAAGGAGGACAGACCCAGGTCGTTGCCGATCGCGTGATTGAGCAGCGAGACGCCGGCGGACGCCGACTGGCAGAACAGTCCGACGCCGCCCTGGCGGGGCATCGGCGCCGGCGTCGCATTCAACCCGACGCCTGGGTCGGTGTTGACCAGGCCGAGAGCATCCGGACCGATCGCCCGGATCCCGTACGCCCGCGCCAGGTTGAGAATGGTGGCGTTGTCCCGCCCGTCCGATCCGGTCCCGGTGAGCACCACCAGGCCGTGCGCTCCCTTGTGCGCGGCGTCGATCACGGCCCCACCGAGTTCCGTGGTGGGGATGGCGAGCAACGCCAGATCGATCTTGCCGTTGACGGCGGCGATCGACGCCGCCGCGGGAACCCCGGAGACGGTCACGTCATCGCTGCTCACGGCGATGACCTCGCCGCGGAAGCCGCCGCGCAGCATCGAGACGACGAGCTCCTGCACCCGGGCGCCGGGGCCCATCACCACCAGCCGCTCGGGGGTGAGGAGCCGGTTGATCGACGCCCGCTCGGCCCGGTGCTCGCGCCGCTCCATCACCCCGACCAGGGTGTTGGTGGGCAGAATCGGGAACTCCACCATCAACACGCCGTCTTCGATGCCCTTCGACACCCGATAGCCGGCGTCGGCGAACACCTGAGCCATCCGCCGATTCTGGGGCAGCACCTCGGCCACGAACTTGGTGATGCCGCGCTCCCGGGCGGCGTCCGCCAGGTGCTCGAGCAGGAGTTGGGCGATCCCGCGCCCCTGGTGTGCGTCCTCGACGAGAAAGGCCACCTCAGCCTCGTCGTCCTCGCTCCGGTCGTAACGTCCGACGCCGATCATCTGCTGGCCGAGGGTCAGGATGAAGGCGACCCGGTCCACGTAGTCGACCTGGGTGAAGCGGGCGACGTCGCGGGCGGAAAGACGCGGGTACGGGGCGAAGAACCGCAGGTATTTCGACTCCGGCGACACCCGGTCGTAGAACTGGACCAACAGGTCGGCATCGCTCGGCTTGATCGGCCGCAATCGGGCCACGCCACCGTCGGCGAGGACCACGTCGGCCTCCCACTCCGACGGATAGCCAGGCGGCTCCGCTGAGTGGTCAGGCACAGGAGTCAGCCTACGCATCGCCGCCGACCGGTGGCCGGTGCTATCCGCGCCGTGGTTGGCTAAGACCCATGGCCGACTTCGTCGCGGCAATCGATCAGGGGACAACCAGCACCCGGTGCATGGTGTTCGACCACCACGGGGCCGCGGTGGGACGGGCGCAGCAGGAGCACCGCCAGATCCTGCCCCGGGCCGGCTGGGTCGAGCACGATCCACGCGAGATCTGGGAGCGCACCGAAGCGGTGGTCGCCCAGGTCGTCGACGATCTCGGTCTCGCCGCCTCAGATCTCGCCGCCTTCGGCATCACCAACCAGCGGGAGACCACGGTGGTCTGGGATCGCCGGACCGGAGAACCGTATGCCAACGCCATCGTCTGGCAGGACACGCGGACGGCCGAGATCGCCCGCGAACTGGACGCCGACGGTCGCGGCGATCTGATCCGGGAGCGGACCGGGCTGCCCCCGGCGACCTACTTCTCCGGCGGCAAACTCCAGTGGATCCTCGATCACGTCGACGGCGTCCGGCGGGCGGCCGAGTCCGGGGAGGCGCTTTTCGGCACGATCGACAGCTGGTTGCTCTGGAACCTGACCGGCGGTCCGGACGGAGGCGTCCATCTCACCGACGTGACCAACGCGAGCCGGACCATGTTGATGGACCTGCGCCGGCTCGACTGGGACGACGAACTGCTGGAGATCTTCGGCGTCCCGCGGCAGATGTTGCCCGAGATCAGGCCCTCGGCGGATCCGAAGCTGTTCGGACACACCCGGGTCGGCGGGATCAACGGTGCGGTGGCCATCGGCGGCGTCCTCGGTGACCAGCACGCGGCCATGGTCGGCCAGGTATGCCTCGCCCCGGGCGAGGCGAAGAACACCTACGGAACCGGCAACTTCCTGCTGCTCAACACCGGCCACGAGGTGGTGCGGTCCCGGCACGGCCTGTTGAGCACCCTCTGCTACCAGTTCGCCGACGAGCCGACCGGTGTACGCCTTGGAAGGCTCCATCGCCGTGACCGGCTCGGCCATCCAATGGCTTCGTGACCAGTTGGGCGTGATCAAGAACGCCTCCGAGATCGACGTGTTGGCCGCCACGATCGACGACGCCGGCGGGATCTACTTCGTCCCGGCGTTCTCCGGGCTGTTCGCTCCGTACTGGCGCTCCGACGCCCGCGGGGTGGTGGTCGGGTTGTCCCGCTTCCACACCTCGGCGCACCTGGCGCGGGCCACGTTGGAGGCGATCTGCTACCAGAGTTGCGACGTGGTGGAGGCCATGCGGCAGGACTCCGGGATCGAGCTGACCAGTCTGAAGGTCGACGGCGGAGTCACCGCCAGCGATCTGTGCATGCAGATCCAGGCCGACACCGTCGGCCTCGAGGTGATCAAGCCCAAGGTGGCCGAGACCACGGCCCTCGGGGCCGCGTCCGCGGCCGGACTCGCCGTGGGATTCTGGGGCTCACCGCCGACTTCGCCGGCCACTGGGAAGAGGACAGACGTTGGACACCCACCTCGAGTGCCGAGGAACGAGCCGCCGGGCTGGCCGGCTGGCACAAGGCCGTCGAACGCACCCTGAACTGGGTGGACTGATGCTGATCCCGCCATGCTGATCCCGCCATGCTGAGCCCCGGCGCAGCGGTCGGCGGACCTGGACCGGTTGGCGAGCGAGGAACTCGACGTCCTGGTCATCGGCGCCGGGGTGACCGGTGCCGGCTGCGCCCTGGATGCGGTCACCCGCGGGCTGCGTACGGGTCTGGTCGAGGCGCGGGACTTCGCCGCCGGCACGTCCAGTCGGTCCACCAAACTCTTCCACGGCGGTCTGCGTTACCTGGAGCAACTGAACGCGGCCCTGGTCTTCGAGGCCCTCAAGGAACGTGCCCTCGTGATGAACAAACTCGCGCCGCACCTGGCCCAGCCGGTGCCGTTCCTCTACCCGATGAAGCGGCCGGCGATCGACCGGGCCTACGCCGGACTGGGGATCGGGGTCTACGACCTGATGGGCGCGGGGCGTGGCGTCCCCCACCACCTCCGCCATCTCGGGCGCAGGAAGACCTTCGAGATCTTCCCCTCGCTCGACCGCCGAGGCGGTCCGCGGCTCGATCCTGTTCTACGAAGGTCAGGTCGACGACGCCCGGCACACCATGATGCTGAGTCGGACCGCGGCCCACTACGGCGCAGCGGTGGCCAGCAGCACCCGGGTCGTCGGCTTCGTCCGGGACCAGGACCGGGCCGCGGGCGCCCGGGTCCGGGACCTGGAGTCGGGGCGGGAGTTCGACATCCGCGCGCGCCACATCATCAACGCGACCGGAGTCTGGATCGACGACATCCAGCAGCTGCTGGGTGGTCGGGGACAGTTCCGGGTGCGGGCCTCCAAGGGGGTCCACCTGGTCGTCCCACGCAACCGGATCAACGCTCGCTGCGGGCTGATCACGAGGACCGCCACCAGCCTGCTCTTCGTCATTCCGTGGCACAGCCACTGGCTGATCGGCACCACCGACACCGACTGGCGTCTTGATCTTGCTCATCCGGCGGCCAGCCAGGCCGACATCGACTATCTGCTGAGCGAGGCGAACAGTCTGCTCGCCGACCCGCTGACCCGTGAAGACGTGACCGGTGTGTACGCCGGCTTGCGCCCACTGCTCTCCGGGGAATCCGACTCGACCTCGAAGCTCTCCCGCGAGCACGCGGTCGCCTCCCCGGTCCGCGGCTTGACCGTGGTCGCCGGAGGGAAGTACACCACCTACCGGGTGATGGCCAAGGACGCCGTGGATGCCGCCGCACGTGAGCTCAGCCTGACCCGCGGGGTCACCGCCAGCGTGCCGGATTGCTGCACCGAGGACATTCCCCTGCTGGGGGCCGAGGGATTCCCGGCGTTGTGGAACGCGCGGGAGAACCTGTCCGCGCGGACCGGGCTGCGGGTGGCGAAGGTCGAACACCTGCTGCACCGCTACGGCTCCCTGCTGCCGGAACTGCTGGCCCTGACCGACGACGACTCGACCCTGCTGGCCCCGTTGGACAGCGCCCCGGACTATCTGAAGGTGGAGGCCGTCTACGCCGCGTCGGCCGAGGGGGCCCTGCACCTGGACGACATCCTGGCCCGCCGCACCCGCATCTCGATCGAGACCTGGGATCGCGGTCTGGCGGCCGCGGACGAGGTCGCCGCGTTGGTGGCCCCCGTGCTGGGCTGGGACGCCGCCGCGATCGAGCGGGAGGTCCAGCACTATCGCAGCCGCGTGCACGCCGAGCGGGAGTCGCAATCACAGCCCGATGATCTTTCCGCCGATGCGGCCCGGCTCGGTGCACCTGATGTCCGGATGGGCGGCCGGCACTGATGCTGAACCGTCACGTACGGGCCGCGCGGGACTTCCTCCTGCAGCATCGCAGCGACTACGAACTGGTCCGCTCGAGCTTCAGCTGGCCGGAGCTGCCGGTCTACAACTTCGCCACCGACTGGTTCGACGGGTTGGCCGAGGAGAACCCTGACGGCGTCGCCCTCTGGGTGATCGACCGCCGAGCAGAGTCCGAGACCGAAGTGCGGTCGACGTTCCGGGAACTCGCGGACTCCTCCATCGCCGTGGCCCACTTCCTCGTTGATCTTGGTGTGCGCCGGGGCGACCGGCTGCTGTTGATGCTGGGCAACTGCGTTCCGCTGTGGGAGATCATGCTCGCCGCCATCCGGATCGGCGCGGTGATCATCCCTGCCACTCCGCAGCTGTCGGCCAAGGACCTGGCCGATCGGGTGGAGCGCGGCGGCGCGAGGCTGCTGATCGCCGGGGACACCGACCTGGCCAAGTTCGCCGACATCCAGCCGGCGCTGGGCCGGATCCTGGTGGGCCCCTGCGCCAGGTCGAGGGGTGGATCCCGTACGAGCGGTTCGAGAACTTCCGCGGTGGCGATCCGCACTTCCCGGGCGTGAGCAAGAGCAGTGACCCGTTGCTGCTGTATTTCACCTCCGGCACCACGGCGCTACCGAAACTCGTCGAGCACACCCACATCTCGTACCCGATCGGCCATCTCTCGACCATGTACTGGATGGGTCTGCTGCCCGGAGACGTGCACCTCAACATCTCCTCACCCGGCTGGGCCAAACACGCCTGGAGCAACTTCTTCGCCCCCTGGCTGGCCGGCGCGACGATCCTGGTCTACAACTACGCCCGGTTCGAGGCCGCCGAGCTGCTGTCGGTGCTGGAGCGAACGGGCGTCACGACATTCTGTGCGCCACCCACGGTGTGGCGGATGCTGATCCAGGCCGATCTGTCCATGGCCCGGACCTCGATCCGGGAATGCCTGTCGGCCGGGGAGCCGCTCAATCCGGAGGTGATCGAGCAGGTCCGCTCGGCGTGGGGAGTCACCATTCGGGACGGCTACGGGCAGACCGAAACCACCGCCCAGGTGGGGAATCCTCCTGATCAGCCGATCCGGCTGGGGTCGATGGGCCGGCCGCTGCCCGGCTACCAGGTGATCTTGATCGACCCCCTTTCGGGGCAGCCGGCGGAGCGGGAAGGCGAGCTCTGCCTGCGGCTCGATCCGCGTCCGTTGCCGCTGATGACCGGCTACCAGGAACGGGCGGGCGAGTTCGATCAGGACCAGAACTCCGAGGCTTTCGCCGGCCTGGTATATCACACCGGCGACGTCGTGCAGCGCGACGACGACGACTATCTGACTTTCGTCGGACGGGCCGACGACGTGTTCAAGGCCAGCGACTACCGCATCAGCCCGTTCGAGCTGGAGTCGGTGCTGATCGAACACCCGGCAGTCGCCGAAGCGGCGGTCGTGCCGGCCCCGGACGCCATCCGGCTGGCCGTGCCGAAGGCGTACGTGGTGCTGGTCGAAGGTCACCCGCCGGACCGCGCTACGGCGCAGTCGATCCTGGCCCACGCCCGGGAGAAGCTGGCCCCCTACCAGCGGGTCCGCCGGCTCGAGTTCGGCGACTTACCGAAGACCATCAGTGGCAAGATCAGGCGGGTCGAGTTACGCCAGGTGGAGCAAGCTCGGGCAGCGGAAGCCCGAGCGGCGCGCGGCGCACAGGAGTATTTCGACAGCGACTTCGATTGGACGGGAGTCTGATGGCATCGATCACGAACAGCCTGCGCGAACTGGCCGGGGCGTACCTCACCGAGCAGTGCTCGGTGATCATCGACGCCGAGCCGGGCCTACGCCAGCGAGAGCCCATCATTCACCCCACCCGGGTGGGGGTCCGCCGTCTCCGCAGCACCCTGCGGACCTACGCGCCGCTGTTCGACGCCGAGCGAGCCGCGGACCTCGAGCGTGAGCTGGTCTGGTGGGCCGGCCTGCTCGGCGTGGTCCGGGACCTGGACATCCTCGGCGCCCGGCTCGCGCAACAGCTGGACGAACTGCCCGCCGAGCTGGTGATCGGACCGATCGCGCGGCAGATCCAGACCGAGATCGAAGTGCAGCACCACGCCGGGTGGCAGGAGGTGCAGAGCACCCTCGACTCGGACCGCTATCGGGCACTGGTGGCCGACCTACGCCGCTGGCGCAGTGACACGCCGTTCACCGAGAAGGCGGACGATGCCCGCGGACAAGGTGAAGAAGTACGTGGACAAGGCCAGCGACAAGCTCGACGTCCGGCTGGCGCGAGCCATGGCAGCCTACAGCTCGAGTGATGGTGCTCACGATGATGAGACCGACGAGTACTTTCACAGCGCCCGCAAAGCCGGTAAGCGGGCCCGCTACGCCGTCGAACTGGCCCAGCCGCTCTGGGGGGACAAGGCGGACAAGATCATCTCCGCCCGGAAGGACCTGCAGGATGTCCTCGGCGAGCACCAGGACAGCATCGTCAGTGCCTCGTTCCTCCGCAGCCACGGCGTTCGGATGGGCATCCGGTCCGGACACAACGGGTTCACGTACGGTCTCCTGTTTGCCCGCGAGTTGGCCCGGCGCGACGCCGTTGGCGAACAGCTGAAACCGTTTCTGTCCTGACCGTCGGCGTTCCCGGGGTTTCTGACCGGGCCGCATTAGCCTGGGGCCTGACATGGCGCGCAGAACACCGGCTCCCCCGGACGACGATTTCACCGAACGGATCGTCGACATCGACGTCTCCGCCGAGATGCAGACCAGCTTCTTGGAGTACGCCTACTCCGTCATCTACTCCCGCGCGCTGCCCGACGCCCGGGACGGCCTGAAGCCCGTACAGCGACGGATCCTGTACGCGATGCAGGAGATGGGTGTCCGTCCCGACCGCGGCCACGTGAAATGCGCCCGGGTGGTCGGCCAGGTGATGGGCCAGTACCACCCGCACAGCGACACCGCCATCTACGACGCCCTGGTCCGGATGGCTCAGCCGTGGACGATGCGGCTGCCGCTGATCGACGGCCACGGCAACTTCGGCTCACTGGACTCGGGTCCGGCGGCGATGCGCTACACGGAGTGCCGGATGGCGGCCGCCGCGTTGATGATGACCGCCGGACTGGAGTCCGACACGGTCGACTTCAAGCCCAACTACGACGGCAAGGACATCGAGCCGACGGTGCTGCCGGCGGCGTTTCCCAACCTGCTGGTCAACGGGGCCAGCGGCATCGCGGTGGGCATGGCCACCAACTGTCCGCCGCACAACCTGGTCGAGGTCGTGCAGGCGCTGCGGCACCTGATCAAGCACCCGCACGCCGACACCGAGACCCTGCTTCGCTTCATTCCCGGACCGGATCTGCCCACCGGCGGCAAGATCATCGGGCTGGACGGGATCCGGGAGGCGTACGAGTCGGGGCGCGGGTCGTTCCGGATCCGAGCCACCGCCCGGATCGAACAGGTGCATCCGCGGCGCAAGGGCATCGTGGTCACCGAGCTGCCGTACCTGGTCGGTCCCGAACGGGTGATCGAGCAGATCAAGACTCTGGTCACGGCGCGCAAGCTGCAGGGCATCGCGGACGTGAAGGACCTCACCGACCTGGCCAACGGCACCCGGCTGGTGATCGAGGTGAAGAACGGGTTCAATCCCGATGCCCTGCTGGAACAGCTCTACAAGATGACCAAGATGGAGGACTCGTTCGCCATCAACGCGGTGGCCCTGGTGGACGGGCAACCCCGCACGCTCAGCCTCCGCGAACTGCTCACCGTCTACCTGGAGCACCGCTACGAGGTGACCCGCCGGCGGACCGCCTTCGCCCGAACCAAGGCGGCCGATCGGCTGCACCTGGTCGAGGGTCTGCTGATCGCCATGATCGACATCGACGACGTGATCGCGATCATCCGGTCCAGCGATGAGGTCGCCGAGGCGCGGACTCGGCTGATGGCGGCTTTCGAGCTGACCGAGGTCCAGACCAACTACATCCTGGACATGCCGCTGCGCCGGTTGACGCGGTTCAGCCGGATCGAACTCGAAGCCGAGCGGGACCAGCTCAACGCGACCATCGTCGAGCTCACCCAGATCCTGGAGAATCCCGAGCAGCTGCGGACGGTCGTGGGGCTGGAACTGGCCGAGGTCGCCCAGCAGCACGGCACACCGCGGCGCACCATCCTGCTGGCCTCCAGCGGGGTGGCGGCCGTGGCCACCGGCACGCCGTTGGAGGTGGCGGACGACCCGTGTTGGGTGCTGATGTCCTCGGCCGGCCTGCTGGCCCGGACCGATCACGCGAACCCCCTGGCGGTGGGCGGCGAACGCGCCAACCACGACGTGCTGATCTCCGCGGTCACGACCACCGCCCGGGCCGACCTGGGGTTGGTGACCAGCGCCGGACGCTTGATCAAGATCAACGCGCTGGACCTCCCGACGGTCCCCACCACGGCCAACGCGCTGAATCTGCAGGGCGGCACCCACGTCAGCGAACTGATCACCTTGGACACCGACGAGCGGGCGTTGTGCCTGAGCACCCTCGCTCCGGAATCGGCCGGGCTCGCGATCGGCACGGCCCGTGGCGTCGTCAAGCGGGTGCACCCGGAGGTGCTGGGGAAGGACTCCTGGGAAGTGATCCGGCTGGACCCGGGCGACCGGGTGGTGGGGGCCGTCGAACTGACTCGTGACGACGCGGAGTTGATCTTCGTCAGCAACGACGCCCAGCTGCTGAGGTTCCCGGCGGACGTGGTGCGCCCGCAGGGTCGGTCCGGCGGCGGCATGGCCGGCATCCGCCTCGGCGTCGGGTCCAGCGTGGTGTTCTTCGGTGCCGTGTCTCCCACCGCCGCGAGCGACGCCGTCGTCGTCACGGTCGCCGGCACCTCGAGGGCGCTGCCGGGCACGGACGCGGGCTCGGTCAAGGTGACGTCGCTGGCCGGGTACCCGGGCAAAGGCCGCGCCACCGGAGGCGTCCGCTGTCACCGGTTCCTCAAGGGGGAAGACGTGCTGCTGTTGGCCTGGGCCGGTCCCGCGCCGGCCTGGGCCTCGGCGCCGAGCGGTGCTCCGGTCGACCTGCCCGAGCCCGACCGGCGCCGCGACGGCTCCGGCATCCCCGCCGCCCAGCCCATCGCCGCGGTGTCGAGCCCGCGGCTCTAGCCCGAGCGCTCGGTCAGGCTGCCCACCACGACGTCGCCGAGCCACTGCTCGTACGCATCGAGGCTCCAGCCGCAGCGCCGGATGAGCCGATCGGCGATCTCGAATGACGTCAAGGTCCACACGATGTCGACCGCTTGCTCCGCGTCCAGGCCCGGCCGCAACCCGAAGCGGCCGGCGACGTGGGTGACGATGCTGGTGTTGCCGATCCGCCGTTCGCGCTCGATCGTGTCGACGAAGGTGCGCAGATCGGCGTCGGCGCCGGGACCGTCCACCAGCAGGATGCCGAGCAGCCGGCCCACCCGCTCGTAGAGGACGCGACCGGCAGCGATGTAGGCGCGGAGCGCAGCCGTCGCGTCGGATTGCTCGGCGATCCGCCGGATCTCGGGTCGCTCGGCCATCGGCACGGGTTCGTCGTCGCCGGCCAGGCGCACGTCGTAGAGGGCCTTGATCACTGCCGCCTTGCCGCCGCCGATCGAGTTGTAGATCGTCTGCGGGCTCACCCCGGCGGCGCTCGCCAGCCCCGCGATCGTCGTCGCGTGATAGCCGCTGCGCTCCAGTTCCTGCTCGGCCACGTCGAGGATGCGGGCACGGGTGTGCCGGGCCGCGTCGTCGCGCCGCGGGCTGACGTAGCTGCGGGGTCTTGACATTCTCTCCCTTTCGGTGGAACGTTATTCCACTAGAATGGTAATCCAATCAACTTAGCAGCGGAGGGAATCCATGACCACCACCCAACTCGAGAACGCGGCGCTGCCGGCGCTGTACCGGCTCTTCGACGGCATCAGCAGCGGCGACCTGAGCGTCATTCCCACGGTCGTCACCGACGACTTCGTCGACCACGGCTCCCCGGTCCCGCTGCCGCCGGGGCCGGACGGCTACGCGCAGATCCTCGGCTTCGTCACCCAGGTGCTGGACATCAGGTACGACCCGCAGGAGATCTTCAGCACGCCCGACCGGATCGTCGTCCGGGCTGTCGCGCACGGTCGTGGCGTCGCCGCGGTGCACGGCGAGTCGGCGGCCGGGAAGGCGTACGAGATGAACACGATCCACGTCTACCGCACCGAGGGGGACCGGCTGGCCGAGCATTGGGGCGTCCGCGACGAACTCGGCGTGCTCGTCCAGCTCGGCGTGCTGCCGGCGCCAGAGCTCCCCATCCCGGCCCGCACGTGAACATCCCGGCGTAACAATCACGTTCTACGCTGACGGCATGGCTCGCGACTTCGACGATCTGCTGGAGGGCAACGCCGAGTACCAGGAACGATTCTCGCTCGGCGGTTTCGACGGCATTGCCCGCGCGGGCGTGGCCATGGTCACCTGCATGGATTCGCGCATCGAGCCGCTGGAGATGATCGGGCTCCGGGTCGGGGATGCGAAGATCATCCGGACTCCGGGTGGCCGAGTCACGGCCGACGCATTGGTCGGTTGCATCCTGGGGGTCCACCTGCTCGGGGTGGAACGGATTCTGGTGGTGCCGCACACCCGGTGTGCGATGGCCAGTGGCGAGGACGCCGACATCGCCGCCCGGGTCGCGGCCACCACCGGCGAAGACATCTCGGACCTGGCCATGGGCGCCTCACGCGACCAGGAGGCCCGGCTGCATGAAGACGTGGACCGGCTCGCTTCCCATTCCCATCTGGCCGGCCGGGTCACGGTAGGCGGCTTCTTGTACGACGTGGACACCGGCGGCCTGACCCAGGTCGTCGGGGCACCCTAGGCGTCGATGGCGGCGGCGTCCAGCGCGTACGCGCCCTCGATGATGAAGCCCTTGCGGGGGGCGACGTCGTTACCCATCAGCATCTCGAAGATCTGCTCGGCCTCCAACCCGTCGTCGACCGTCATCCGGCGCAGGGTTCGGTGCCGCGGGCTCATGGTGGTGTCGGCCAGCTGGTCGGCGTCCATCTCCCCGAGGCCCTTGTAGCGCTGCGGCTCCTTGAAGCTCAGGCCCTTCTTGGTCAGCTCGGCCGCCTTGCGCTGGTACTCCGCGTCCGAATAGGTGTAGACGAACTTCTCCTGGCCCTTCTTCGGGTTGGTCAGCTCGAAGCGGTGCAGCGGCGGCACGGCGGTGAACACTCGACCGGCGTCCACCAGCGGCCGCATGTACCGGAAGAACAGGGTGGCCAGCAGGCAACGGATATGGGCGCCGTCGGAGTCGGCGTCGGCCATGAAGATGATCTTGCCGTACCGGGCGGCGTCCAGGTCGAACGTCCGGCCCGAGCCGGCCCCGACGACCTGGATGATGGCGGCGCACTCCGCGTTCTTCAGCATGTCCCCGATCGAGGCCCGCTGGACGTTGAGGATCTTGCCGCGGATGGGCAGCAGCGCCTGGAACTCCGAATCCCGCGCCAGCTTGGCCGTGCCCATGGCGGAGTCGCCCTCGACGATGAACAGCTCGGACCGTTCGGCGTCCGCACTGCGGCAGTCGGCCAGCTTGGGCGGCAACGACGACGACTCCAGTGCGGTCTTGCGCCGTTGGGCCTCGCGGTGCGCCCGCGCCGCCACCCTGGCCCGGGCGGCATTCACCACCTTTTCCAGCAGCGGCCGGTTCTGGGCTCGGGCGGAGGCCTTGGTCGAGGTGAGGAAGGCGGCGAGTTCGCGCTCGGTGGCCCGGGTCACCAGCCGGGCCACCGCCGGGGTGCCGAGGACTTCTTTGGTCTGGCCTTCGAACTGGGGCTCGGCGAGACGGACCGTGACCACCGCGGTCAGACCCTCCGTGATGTCGTCCTTGGTGATCTCCTCCCCTGCCTTGAGCAGGCGGGTGTTCTGCATCGCGGCGGCGAAGGCGCGGCCCATGCCGCGCTCGAAACCGGCGACGTGGGTGCCGCCCTTCGGCGTCGCGATGATGTTGACGTACGACTGGGTCTTGGTCTCGTACCCGACGCCCCAGCGGACGGCGATGTCGATGTCGAGTCGGCGGTCCACGTCGGTCGGTGTCATGTGCCCCGCGTCGTCGAGCATCGGCACGGTCTCGGTGAACTCGTCCGTGCCCTGCAGCCGCACCACCTCGGTCAGCCCCTGATCCGGGGCCAGGAACTCGCAGAACTCTGTGATCCCGCCGGCGTGCACGAAACGCTCGGTGGTGATCTCCGCCGTCCGCGCGTCGACCACCTCGATGGCCAGACCGGGTACCAGGAAGCTGGTCTGCCGGGCGCGGTCGTACAGGTCACTCAGCGACAGCTGCGCATCGCGCAGGAAGATCTGCCGGTCGGGCCAGTAGTGGACCCGGGTGCCGCTGACCCCGCGCTTGATCCGGCCGAGCTTGTGCAGTCCGCTGCCCGGAGTGAACTTCGCCGTCGGCCCAGGCCCGTCGAACGTTCCGGCCACGCCGCGCCGGAACGACATCGCCCAGGTCGCCCCGTCGCGGTCGACCTCGACGTCCAACCGGGTGGCGAGCGCGTTGACCACCGAGGATCCGACGCCGTGCAGTCCCCCGGTGGCGTTGTAGGACCCGGCCCCGAACTTGCCGCCCGCATGCAGCTTGGTGAAGACCACTTCGACCCCGGCCAGGCCCGTGCGTGGTTCGAGGTCCACCGGGATGCCGCGGCCGCGATCGGAGACCGAGATGCTGCCGTCGCCGGCGAGGGTGACCAAGATCTCAGCGCCGAATCCGCCCAGTGCCTCGTCGACGGCGTTGTCGATGATCTCCCACAAGCAGTGCATGAGACCGCGGGTGTCGGTCGACCCGATGTACATCGCCGGCCGCTTCCGGACCGCCTCCAAACCCTCCAGGACCAGGAGATGTCGTGCCTCGTAGTCCCGACTCTCGTTGGCGGCCTTGCTGGCCGACAGGGTCTCGGGGAGGGCATCGGAGACTGCGGCGCTCGGCACCCGCCGAGAGTATCGCGGCGTGCCGCCCGGACCCGGCACCGCGTACTTGTTACACAAGAGTCATGTATCCGGCACGCGAAAACGGAACAATCGGGGCCAGGTGGGATGTTGACTAGGTGCACCGGCTGGGTATTTGGGTCGGCGATGAACACTCAAGCATGAGAATGCATGCTCTGCGGAAGAGAGGCCACTATGAGCACCACCGTCGTTGAGGACGCGGCGTTGAACGCGTCCGATCGTTGCGATCGTTGCGGCGCGCAGGCCTACATGCGGGTGACCATGGCCAGTGGATACGAGCTCCTGTTCTGCGCCCACCACGGCAAGGAGCACGCCGACAAGCTCAAGCAGGTCGCCCTCACCATCCACGACGAGACCGAGCGGATCAGCTGAACTCCGCCGACCAGACATGAGCGTGGCTCCGACCGATGGGTCGGGGCCACGTTGGTTTTCCGGGCCTCGGCGCGCTCTGCTCGTGATCGGGGCGGTACTGGTCTTGGTGGTCGGGGGTCTCTGGGCGCTGGACTCGCGGTCGGGACGGCTCATCCATCCCGATCTCGGGCCCGGTCCCGTACCGGGCGTCCGGCTCACCGAGTTTCGGCCCGGAGAAGGCGATCAGACCTGCGCCGGCCTTCCGGCCGACCTGCCCGTGGTGCGGCTGGTCGAGCAGGTCGGCGTGGAACGGATGACCCTCTGCCTCGGTCCTGGGCGTCGAGCCGACACCTACCCGCTGGAACCTTTCGTGCTGGACGACACCAGCCCGGACGCCGAACGGCTGCTGGACGCCTTCGCCGCGGCCTGGTCATTGCCGGACCGCGCATTGCCGTGGTGGCAGAACCCGGGCGAGGTGGCGTGCCCGGCGATCGCCATCGTGTATCCGCAGTCCTCCATCACCGTGGCCGGGGTCACCCTGCGGCCCGTGCCGCCGTCGACCTGGTGCCAGCCGCTCGAAGCGCCGCTCGTCGCCCTCGAGCAGGTCGCCCAGGCCGCCCGCCCGGCCCCCTGACCGCCGCACCCGCCTTTGCTGCTCGAGTTCCACCTTCCTGCTCGAGTTGCAACCCGAGCAGGAAGCTGGAACTCGAGCAGCTGTGGAGGACCCGGGGACAGGGCCGAATCAACGATATCCACAGATCCTTCCGAGTGGGTTCCGCTGATCCTCCGGTACGTGGTGGGCTCGCGTCCGTGCGCAACGTCATCCTGACCCGTGAGCTGGCCAGGCAGGGTTTCACTACGGCCGAGGTCGCCCGGCTCGCACGCAACGGCGATCTCGTACGCCTCCGCCGCGGCGCATACGTGCGGGACGAGGCACAGCAGGAGCTGCCCGATGGGGAGGACGAGCATGTCCGGCTGGCCACGCGGCATCGGCAGCTCATCGAGGCAACCCTCGGTCAGCTGCACCCGCGGGCGGTGATCAGTCACGGTTCGGCCGCCGTGCTCCACGGCTTGCCCGTCTTCACCGGCGCCGTGCAATCGGTGCACGTGACCCGAGACCGGCATGGCGGCGGAGCCCGGCGATCGGTCGTCCAGGTCCACGGCTCGCGGCTACGCGGCGACGATGTGGTCCTGCTCGATGGCATCGCACTGACATCGCTAGCGCGTACCGTCGGCGATCTTGCGCGCACCTTGCCGTTCGAGCAGGGCGTCGCCGTCGGCGATCAGGCTCTTCGGCTCGGGCTGGAGTTGGATGAGCTCGCGGTCGTCCTCGAACTCGCGGCTCGTTGGGTCGGGGCGGTGCAGGCGCGGCGGGTAGCAGCGTTTCTGGACAAACGCAGCGAGAGCGTCGGTGAGTCGTTCAGCCGGGTCCGCTGCCACGAGCTGGGGCTTCCCGTCCCCGATCCGCAGTACGACGTGTTCGACGAGCAGGGCCTGCACGTCGGGCGCGCGGACTTCGGCTGGCCGGAACTCCGTACCCTCGGCGAGTTCGACGGAAAGTCCAAGTACCTCCGGCTGCGGCGCAAGGACGAGACCATCGAAGAGGCCGTCATCCGCGAGAAGCTGCGCGAAGACCGCCTCCGTGATCTCGGTTGGCAGGTCGTCCGGTGGATCTGGGCGGAGTTGTTCCGGGCCGAGGTGATCGCCGAGCGTCTCCACCGGGCGTTCGCGCGGGGCCGAAGGTGACTCCGGGTGAGCCAGCTGCTCGGGTTACGCGTTCCTGCTCGAGTTGCAACTCGAGCAGGAAGGTGAAACTCGAGCAGCTGGCGAGGAGAGGTGGAGGATCAGTCCAGATAGTCGCGCAGGACCTGGGAGCGCGACGGGTGGCGCAGCTTGCTCATCGTCTTGGACTCGATCTGCCTTATCCGCTCGCGGGTCACCCCGTAGACCTTGCCGATCTCATCCAGCGTCTTCGGCTGGCCGTCGGTCAACCCGAACCGCATCGAGACCACGCCGGCCTCGCGCTCGCTCAACGTGTCCAGCACGTCGTGCAGCTGCTCCTGCAGCAGCGTGAAACTGACGGCGTCGGCCGGTACGACCGCCTCCGAGTCCTCGATCAGGTCGCCGAACTCCGAATCGCCGTCCTCGCCGAGCGGCGTGTGCAGCGAGATCGGCTCGCGGCCGTACTTCTGAACCTCGACGACCTTCTCCGGCGTCATGTCCAATTCGCGGGCCAGCTCCTCCGGAGTGGGCTCGCGACCCAGGTCCTGCAGCATCTGACGCTGCACCCGGGCCAGTTTGTTGATCACTTCGACCATGTGTACGGGGATCCGGATGGTCCGGGCCTGGTCGGCCATGGCGCGGGTGATTGCCTGCCGGATCCACCAGGTCGCGTAGGTGGAGAACTTGTAGCCCTTGGTGTAGTCGAACTTCTCCACCGCGCGAATCAGACCGAGGTTGCCCTCCTGGATCAGGTCCAGGAACAGCATGCCGCGACCGGTGTACCGCTTGGCCAGGCTGACCACCAACCGCAGGTTGGCCTCCAGCAGGTGATTCTTGGCGCGGCGGCCGTCCTCGGCGATCCAGTCGAAGTCGTCGCCCTGGGCCACGCCGACCTTGACGGCGTCGTCGTTGAGCTTCTCGTCGGCGAACAGGCCGGCCTCGATCCGCTTGGCGAGTTCGACCTCCTGCTCGGCGTTCAGCAGGGCGACCTTGCCGATCTGCTTCAGATAGTCCTTGACCGGGTCAGCGGTGGCACCGGCCGCCATCACCTGCTGTTCGGGCTCGTCAGCGTCATCGGCCTCCGACAAGGTGAAGCCCTCGTCCTCGACGAGCTCCTTTTCGAGCTTGCCTTCCACGGCCGGCTCGAAGGTGGACTCGTCGACATCGTCCAGGGTGCGCTTCTTGCCGCCGACGGTGAGTACGACCTCGTCGCCCTCGACCTCGACCAGGAGGTCGGTGGTCACCTCGGGGACCAGCTCGGTGGTCAGCTCGGTCGCCAACTCGGGGGGGAGCTCGCCCACCTCCTCCGGGCTGGGCTCGACCAGGTCTGCCGAGGAGCCCGGGGTCGCTGCCGCGAGCCCGTTGAGCTCCGCCGTCAACTCCGGGTCGGCCTTCTTCGCGGGCCCCTTGGCCGCCGTCTTGGCGGTTCCCTTGCTCGATGCCGTCTTGGCTGCCGTCGGCCTCGGGGTGGCCTTACGCGCCGCCGGCGCCTTCTTGGCCGCGGCTGTCTTGGCGGCTTTTCCCTCCGTCGTGGTCTCCGGCTCGGTGTCCTCGACCGCCTTCAACGGGGCCTTCTTGGCTTTCGCCGAGACCGACCGCTTGGCCGGTGCAGTGATCTGACCTGCCCTACCTGCCGCTGCGTCGAGGACGGGTGGCGACGTACGGACTTTGGGAGGGGGTGTCACAAAGTACCTCTCGGCTGCGATCCAAATTCAGGGCAGGCAGCGCCCATCGGATGTCAATAGGTGCTCCTCTCAGTATTCTGACACGGATCCCCAAACCGTTCAGAACATCCGCGCGCGCCAAACACCGGAGTCGCCTCCGAGGGCGCGAAACGCCGAGGAATCAGACTTCGGCCTTCACGGCCAGCACCGGGCAGGAGGCGTCCAGCAACACCCGCTGGGCGTTGCTGCCGAGCAGGAGTTTGCCGACCGGGGAGCGACGACGCAGGCCGATCACGATGAACTCGGCCTCGGCCAGGTTCGCGGCGTTGATCAACTCCTCGGCCGGATCGAGGGCGTCCGGCGCCTGCTTCACCTCGTACGGGACGCCGGTGGCGTCCAGTTCGCCGGTGAGTTCGTCGACCTCGGCGTCGGGAGAGGTGTGCACCACGATCAACCGCCCGTGACGCAGCTGGGCCTCCTCCACCGCCCGCTGCAGCGCAGCCTTACCTTCGGGTTTGGCGGAATAGCCCACCACGATCACCGAGGATCCGGCGGTGACACTCTTTTCCGCCGTGGCGGTTTCGGTCATCGCTCGACCCCCCGATCAGTTGCTCGGCCACAGATGAACAGGCTCGTTGCTGTGCATTCGGTCCAGATAGGACGACAGCATCCCGCGGAGCGCCTCGTCCCGACTGTCGCCCGCGGCTTCCCGCCGCACCACTTCCGCAGTCTGCCACGTTGCTCCGTTGGCCGCACGCAGGCAGCGGTGCTCGATGATTCCGAGCAGCCGCGCCGATTCCTCCGGGTCGACGTCCCAGCGGCGCAGACCTTCCGCGGCCATCGGCAACAATTTGCGCACGACCAGTTCGGTGACCTTGACCTGCCCGATCCGGGGCCAGTACAGCTCGGCGTTGATTCCGTGCCGAATGCCGATGGCGAAGTTCTCCGACGCGGCCTGGAAGGACATCTGCGACCAGATGGGCCGATCCTCGTCGGTCAGGAAGCGGACCAGGCCCGCGAAGAACGCGGCGTTGGCCATGGTGTCCACCACGGTCGGCCCGGCGGGCAGCACCCGATTCTCGACCCGCAGGTGCGGTGCGCCCCCGCTGACGTCGTACACCGGCCGGTTCCATCGGTACACGGTCCCGTTGTGCAACTTCAGCTCGTCCAGTGCAGGCACACCGCCGGCGTCCAAGACGGCCACCGGATCCTCGTCGCTGCAGATCGGCAGCAGGGCGGGGAAGTAGCGCGCATTCTCCTCGAACAGGTCGAAGATCGAGGTGATCCAGCGTTCCCCGAACCAGACCCGCGGCCGTACGCCCTGAGCCTTCAGCTCCTCGCTGCGTGTCTCGGTGCTTTGCTCGAACAGCGGGATCCGTGATTCCGCCATCAGCTCCCGTTGGAAGAGGTACGGCGAGTTGGCCCCCACGGCGACCTGGATGCCGGCGATCGCCTGCGCCGCGTTCCAGTACCCCGCGAAGTCGTCCGGGCTGACCTGGAGGTGCACCTGGGTGGAGGTGCAGGCGGCCTCCGGCATGATCGTGTCGGAGAACATGTCGAGCCGCTCGACACCGTCGATGACGATCTCGAGGTCCTCTCCGCGGGCGGCGAAGATCTGCTGATCGAGCAGCGAGTAGCGCGGGTTCTCACTGACACTGTCGAGCGTGACGTGCTCGGGTCGCAGGGTGGGCAGGATGCCCACCATGGCCAGCTGGGCCCCGATCTCCTGGGCGCGGTCGTCGGCCGCGTTCAGGGCATCGCGGACGGACTGCTCGAAGGAGGTGAAGCCACCCTCCCCCAGCCGGCGCGGGGACACATTGATCTCGATGTTGAAGCGACCGAGCTCGGTCTGGAACGCGGGATCGGCGATCGCGGCCAGCACCTCCGCGTTGCGCATCGCCGGCTGGCAGTCCTGGTCGACGAGATTCAGCTCGATCTCGAGTCCGGCCATCGGCCGTTCGAAGTCGAAGCGGGACTCGGTCAGCATCCGAGCCAATACGTCGAGGCAGCGACGCACCTTCTCCCGATACCGAGTCCGGTCCTCACGGGTGAACTGCCGCTCGTCGACCTCTGCTCCCATACCGACATCCTGGCCCATCGGCGGCGATCCGAACACGGGTGCTCCGCCGGCAACTCCCGTAACCCGGCGATCGGTATCGACCCCCGCAGGATCCGTACCGGTTACGGAGGTGCGTCGCGCCCACCGCGAGCGACGCTGGAGGCATGAGCATCTACGACTCGATCGGCGGGGCGCCGGCGGTAGCCAGGGCAGTGGATGAGTTCTACGCCCGGGTCCTGACCGATCAACAACTCGTGACCTACTTCGCCGGCGTCGACCTGGCCAGGCTCAAGGCCCACCAACGGACCTTCATCGCCGCAGCCGTCGGCGGGCCCGAGATCTATCGGGGCCGCGACATGGCCGCCGCGCACGCCCGAGTCGGTGTCGCCGAAGCGGACTTCGACGCCGTTGTCGCCCACCTGGTCGACACGTTGATCGAGCTGGGGGTACCGGCGGCGACCGTCACCCGGATCGGGTCCGCGCTCGCGCCGCTGCGGCCGGAGATCGTCGGGGGCCGAACGTAGACTTCCTCCCCGTGCCCGCACCCGAACTCGCACCCCCACCCCCGATGGCCGACCGGCGTCCGATCCGGCGGGTGCACCACGACGACGTCTTCGAAGATCCGTACGAGTGGCTGCGGGACAAGGACGATCCCCAGGTGATCGCCTATCTGGAGGCGGAGAACGCCTACACCGAGAGCCGCACGCAGCACATCGAAGACCTGAGCGCTGCCATCTTCGGCGAGATCAAGGCCAGGACCCAGGAGACCGATCTCTCGGTCCCGGTCCGCTCGACGCACGCGGGCGGCCACGCCTTCTGGTACTACGTCCGCACCCAGGAGGGCTCGGAGTATCCGGTGTACTGCCGCGCTCCGGCCGGCGAGGCCACCCGTGCGCCCGTCACGGAAAAACCGTTGCCCGGCGAGCAGGTCCTGCTCGACGCCAACACCGAAGCCGCCGGGCACGAGTTCTTCTCCCTCGGCGCCTACGCCGTCTCCCCCGACGGTCGCCGGCTGGCCTACTCGACCGACACCAGCGGCGACGAGCGGTTCACGCTTCGGATCAAGGACCTGACGACCGGGCTGACCGCCGCCGACGAGATCCCCGACACCGCGTACGGAGTCGCCTGGGCCGGCAACCTCGACCTCTTCTACACCCGACCCGACCAGGCCTGGCGGCCGTACGTGGTGCTGCGGCATCGGCTGGGGACCGCCCCGTCCGAAGACGCGACCGTGTTCACCGAGACCGACGAACGGTTCTGGGTGGGCGTCGACAACAGCCGCGACGACGACTGGGTGTTGATCAGCTCCAGCAGCCGGCTCACCTCGGAGTGCTGGCTGCTGGCCGCGAGCACCCCCGAGGCCGAGCCGCGGGTGGTCGCTCCCCGCCGGCAGGGCGTCGAGTACGAGGTCGAGCCCGCCGGCGACCGGCTTCTCATCCTGCACAACGAGAACGCCGAGGACTTCGAACTGGCCGAGGCGCCGCTCGACGCGTCGGATCCGGCGACGTGGCGACCGGTGCTCCGCCACCAGCCGGGGGTGCGACTGCTCGGCGTCAGCGCCTACGCGTCCCACGCCGTCGTCTCGTTACGCCGCGACGGGTTGACCGGCCTGCACGTGCTGCCGCGATCGGCCACCGGCGAAATCGGACCCGGCGCCGACATCGCCTTCGACGAGCCGCTGTTCACCGTCGATTCCCCGGGTGGCCCGGACTACGTGACCGCCACCGTCCGGGTCAGCTACAGCTCGCTGCTCACCCCGCCCTCGGTCTACGACTACGTCCTCGACACCGGTGAGTTGATCTTGCTGAAGCGGACCCCGGTGCTCGACGATCCAGTCCACGGACCCTACCGGCCGGAGCGCTACGTCCAGGAGCGCAGCTGGGCCACCGCCGACGACGGCACCCAGATCCCCATCTCGGTGGTCCGTCCGGCCGATCTGGTCCTCGACGGCTCGGCGCCGATGGTCCTGTACGGCTACGGCTCGTACGAGATCTCGATGGACCCGACCTTCGCGGTCTCCCGGCTTTCGCTGCTCGACCGTGGCATCGGTTACGCCATCGCGCACGTCCGCGGAGGCGGGGAACTGGGTCGGCGTTGGTACGAGGCAGGCAAGACCACCACCAAGAAGAACACCTTCACCGACTTCGTGGCCTGCGCCCGCCAGCTGGTGTCGGCCGGCTACACCTCGGCCGACCGGCTCGCCGCCCGGGGTGGCAGCGCCGGCGGACTGCTGATGGGGGCCGTCGCGAACCTGGCGCCGGAACAGTTCCGGGCCGTGCACGCCTCGGTGCCGTTCGTCGACGCCCTGACCACGATCCTCGACCCCGACCTCCCGTTGACGGTTATCGAATGGGAGGAGTGGGGCGACCCCCTGCACGATCCCGAGATCTACCGCTACATGAAGAGCTACACCCCGTACGAGAACCTCCGGGCCGTTGCCTATCCCGCCATCCTGGCCACCACGAGCCTCAACGACACCCGGGTGTTCTACGTCGAGCCGGCGAAGTGGATCGCCGCGCTGCGGACCCTGGCCCGGAATGAAGCAGATCGGCCGATCCTGTTGAAGACCGAGATGTCGGCGGGCCATGGCGGGGTGAGCGGCCGATACGCGAGCTGGCGCGAAACCGCCTTCGAGTACGCCTGGATCACCGACCAGATCACCCCCGACATCCCGGACTAGACCCGGATCACATTTCCGCTGCGGACTGACTCGCATCCAGCCGGGTACGCGGCTCCGAATCCTTGAGTACAGAGCCAGGGTGATGTCTCAGGGTTTCTTCAGGGCTCCCGAGGAATCCTCATGTGCCCTTGGCGCGTTAGGACTGTACAGGCAACGAAAGGGGCCGACGTGGTGGCGAATACGACTCGATCGCGAGTCTCAGACGGTATAGATGGCAAGGACGCGGTTGGCCTCTACCTGGAGGGCATTGCGAAGACCCCGTTGCTCAGTGCAGAGGAAGAAGTCCAGCTCGCCAAGAGCATCGAACTCGGCCTGTACGCGGAGCGGATCCTCTCGGGTGAGGTGACGTCGGCCATGCGCGGCAGGCGGGCCAAGCGTCCCACCACGGCGGAGTTGGAGTTCCTGGTCGACGAAGGTCAGCGGGCGATGCAGCGCTTCATCACGGCCAACCTGCGGTTGGTCGTCTCGGTGGCGCGCAAGTACGGTCGCTCGCAGATGCCGCTGCTGGATCTCGTGCAGGAAGGCAACACCGGTCTGATCCGGGCCGTGGAGAAGTTCGACTACACCAAGGGCTTCAAGTTCTCCACCTACGGCACCTGGTGGGTCCGGCAGTCGATCAGCCGGGGTATCGCGCAGCAGGGTCGGATCGTCCGGCTGCCGGTGCACGTGGCGGAGCAGGTCAACCAGGTCGGCGCGGTGCGCCGCACCCTGGAGCGCCGACTGGGTCGGGATCCCGAGATCACCGAGATCGCCGACGAGATGGGTCTGGAAGCGGATCGGGTCCTGGACCTGATGCGGTACGGACGAGACCACGTCAGCCTGGACGCTCCGGTCGAAGAGGGCGGCGATACCGCGCTCGGCGACCTGATCGCCCGCGAGCCGATGCCCGGTCCGGACGAGGTCTACCTGGACGCCGAGGAGCACGCCCGGCTGGAGGCCCTGCTGGACCAGTTGGACGAGCGGTCGGCCGATGTGGTGCGTCGTCGTTACGGCCTCATCGACGGCCGCCAAGCCAAGCTGGCCGACATCGGTGCGGTGTGGGGCATCACCGCCGAGCGGGTCCGCCAGATCGAACGGCACGCCATCGCCAAGCTGCGCGGCAAGTCCGTACTCGCCGCCTGACGCGCACCAACACGAGGGCCCGGCCGCATCGGCCGGGTCCTCGCTGTTTGCCGGAGCCCTCTTGCCGCCCGTGACAGAAAACGGCACCTGAACCGAGTCAGACCGATACCCTTTCGCCGCCCGTGACAGCAAGCGGCGCCCGTCCTCAACGTCTCGCGCGTAGCGGGCGGATGAGCCCTTCTTGGGCGACATTGGAGATGAGTTCGCCGTGCTGGAACAGGCGGGCGGTGGACAGCCCGAGGGCGTTGGAGGCCGACGGCGACACCTGGTCGTAGAGGAGCCACTGATCGGCCCGGAACGGTCGGTGGAACCACATCGCATGGTCGATGGAGGCCGCCTGCACGTTCAGGCCGATGAGTACCCCGTGCGGGACGGTCGCGGCCGACAACAAGGTGAGATCACTTGCGTACGCCAGCGCGGCCTGGTGGAACCGACGATCCTCCGGCAGCGGTCCGCCGATCTTGATCCAGACCCGGGCCCGAGCGGGATGGCGCGGATCCTCCAGCGTTCCGCCGGCCCGTGAGTCGCCGACGTAGCGAACGTCGAGGGCGCCCCACTCCCGCTCCCACACCGTCGACGGGCGGCCCGACGCCTTGGCCATGACCTCCGCGAGGGTCGGACACTCCTCCGGCTCCGGCACGTCGCTCGGCAGCGGATCAGCGTGAGCGAAACCCTCCTCCCGCTCGTGGAACGAACTGGACAGGTAGAAGATCACCTCGCCGCCCTGCCGGGCCACAGCCCGTCTCGAGGAGAACGAACCACCGTCGCGGACCGATTCGACGTCGTAGACGATGGGCAGATCGGTCCGGCCCGGACGCAGGAAGTAGGCATGACAGGAGTGCAGGCCGCGCTCGACGCTGACCGTGTGGGAGGCCGCCATCAGGGCCTGTGCCAAGACCTCGCCGCCGAACACCCTTTGCAGGGCGGTGTCGGGCTGACGGGCCCGGAACAGCCCGACCTCGATCTCTTCCAGTTCCAGCAGATCGAGCAGATCGGTCACCGATTGCGGCACGATTTTGTCCGCTCGCTACGACATGCGCTCCAGACGCCGCCCGTCGTCCTCCTCGGCGACGAAGAGCGTGTCGCCTCGATCGTCCTCCGACCGACGCCGCGCATCTCTTCGCTCACTCGGGGAAAGCTACTCCTCGGTCTTCTCCCGCTCGGCCAGGAACCGCTCGAACTCGGCACCGATCTCGTCGGCGCTGGGCACCGAGCGGGATTCGTCAGCCTGAACCGCGTCGTACTGGGCCTCCAAGGTGGCCACCAGCTCCTGGACCTCGCTGGACGTCGCCATCTCGTCGGCGATGTCCTTCAGATTGGAGACCGACGCCTCCTCCAGATCCGCGAGCGGTACGGCGATGCCCGTCGCCTGGCTCAACGTCTTGGTGAGGGCGAGGGTGGCCTGCGGGAAGGTCGCCTGCGCCAGGTAGTGGGGAACGTGGACCGCGAATCCCATCGCCTTACGGTCGAGTTGGCCGAGCCGGAACTCCAGCAGACCGGTGAAACTGGCCGGCACCTCGACCCGGTCGATCCAGCTGCGGTAGCCCTGGACCAGCTCCGCGTCCGTGCCGTGGGCCGTGAGGGTCATCGGGCGGGTGTGCGGCACGGCCATCGGGATGCCGTGCAAGCTGACCGTCAGCCGTACGTCCAACGCGTCGATGAGCCCGATCACGGCCGACGCGAGCCGCTCCCACTGCACGTCCGGCTCGGGTCCGGTCAGCAGCAGGAACACCTCGCCGTGTTCGTCGGTCATCCGGTAGAGGCGCAGATGCACATCGGCGTAGGACTTCCACTGGTTGGTGTCGAAGACCATGGCCGGTCGCCGACTGCGGTAGTCGTGCAGCTGGTCGTGGTCGAACTCGGCCAGCACCTCGTGGTCGAGCTGGGTCAGCAGGTGCGAGGCGAACAACCGGCCGGCCTGCCCAGCGTCCACGAAACCGTCCATCTGATGGACGAGCACCGGGCGGTGCTCCTTGAGCTTGGCCAGCACGTCCTCGTCGAGCGTGTACAGCAGGCGTGGATCCATCACGCACCAAATCTACCTTCGCGGCGTGTGCTGCGCCTGAACGCAGCACGCGACAGACTCTTCCCAGAGTGCGACCAGAGTGCGAAAGGAGAGCGGGATGATCGTCAGCGTCTTCGTCCGGCGACTGAAGCAGGGCTGCACGTTCGCCGACTTCGTCACTGAGTGGGAGGCCGACACCGGCTTCGGCGTGCCCACCCGGGTCTTCAACGCGGCTAGCCTGGACGACCCGCGGGAGGTGATCTCCGTCGGTTTCGTGGCCGTCGCCCCCGAGGAGGTACGGCGGTGGCTCGAGCGGGGATCGGAGGCCGAAGCCGTCCGGCATGACCGGATCGACACTGTCATCGAATCCACCAGCCTGAAGCGCATGTACGAGGTGCACACCGAACACGACTTCACCGAGGCGCCAGCCCTGATCGGTCTCGGGTCACCGGCAAGTCTGCTGGCTTCGCTGATGGCGCCCTGAGTTCGGGTCGATCAGACCAAGCGACGGGCCTCGGCGATGGCCGCCATCACTCGCTTCTCCGACACCGGCATCTTGGTTCGCAGGGCTTGGGCGAACAGGCCGACCCGGAGCTCCTCCAGCAGCCAACCGATCTCCGCGATCGACTCCGGCAGTGGACCGGGTGGAAGTTGGTCGCACAGGGCGGCGTAGGCATCCTCGCAGCGCGAGATCACCTCGAAACCGGTGCGATCCCGGGCCGGCGTCGACAGCAGGACCTCGATCCGCACCCGCGCCGCCCGCAGATAGCGGGGCAGGTCCCTCAGTCGCTCGTAGCCGGCGGCCGCCAGGAAACCGCGGAACACGAGATTGCCCAGTTGTTCGGTCAGGTCCTCGGCGGCGGCCGGCTCCCGGCGGGACACCTCGCCGAGCAATCCGCTCGCGGCGCCGTGCAGTTCGCAGATCTCGGCGGCCAGCGACGTGATCGTACGCATCAGATCGGCGGCGTCCACCCGGACGTCATCGCAGAGTCGGCGGAACGTCGGCTCGTCGGCCACCCGCCCCGGTGCGGCGCGCCGGATCAACTCCCCCGCCGCGGCCAGCCGGGCGTCGGCCAGCAGGGCGGGTACGGCGGCGTACGGACTGGTACCCAACGCCAGCTTCTCGGTGTTGGAGAGATGGCCCACCACCCACCGGGTGGGATCGGGGGTGCCCAGCAGCACCAGCCGGCGCAACCCGGAAGCGTGGAGCCGCTGCTGCCGGTCCGGAGTGTCGGCGACGGTCAGACCGACGCTGACCTGCTCGTCGACCAGGGCCGGGTAGCCGATCACCATCTGCCCGCCGCGCCGGAGCTCCACGTGGTCGGCGATGGTCCCGAACACCCATTCGGTGGCACCGGTCCGGGTGTGCTCGGCGCCGGCCGTGCTCACAGTGGCACTGACGGCCGGTGCCAGCTCCTGCTGCAAGGCCGCCAGATCCCGACCCTCGGCGGTCACCTCGGGCGATCCGGGTTCGGCCACCACGAGGAAGGTCAGCTGCAGATGCGCCGGCACCGCCGCCGGCTGCCAGGCGCCGTCGTCGACGATCTCACCGGTCAACCCGCGCAAGGCTCGGGACAATGCCTGCGGAAGGGATTCGGTTTCCGGTGGTCCCGGCTGGTCCCCTAGCCAGGCCAGGGCCCGGACGGCGAACTCCGGAGCCGGCACGAAGTTACGGCGCGCCGCCTTCGGCAGTGACCGAATCAGTTCCGTGGCGAGTTCGGTGCGCAACCCGGGCACCTGCCAGCTGAACGGGGCCGGATCCAGCTGGGTCAGGACGGCGAGCGGCACGGTGACGCTCACCCCGTCCCGGGAAGCTCCCGGCTCGAAGCGGTAGCTCAGCCGAAAGCTGTGCGGGCCGGAGCGCCACACCTCGGGGAAGGCGTCCAGGTCTGGACCGGCGCGATCGGGGACGATGAGGTCGTCCACCGTCAGCGTGAGCAGGTCGGGCTGCTCGACCCGGGTCTTCTTCCACCAGGCATCGAAGTGGCCGCCGGAGGTGACCTCGGCCGGAATGCGCGCGTCGTAGAAATCGAAGATGACCTGGTCGTCGACGACCAGATCCCGTCGCCGGGTCCGCTCCTGCAACTCCTCGGCCTCGGCCCGGGTGGCCTGGTTCCGGGCGAAGAACGGGTGCCTGGTCCGCCACAGGCCTTCCACCAACGCCGACCGGAGGAAGATCTCCCGTGCTTCGGCCGGGTTGATCTTCCCGTAGCCGACCCGGCGCCCGGAGACGATGGGCACTCCGAACAAGGTCACCGTCTCGTACGCCATCACCGCTCCGGAGCGGGCCGACCAATGGGGCTCGGAGTAGTTGCGCTTGACGAGGTGCCCACCGACCTGCTCGACCTGCTCGGCCGAGATACCGGCCACCGTGCGGGCCCAGAGCCGGCTGGTCTCCACCAGCTCCGCGGCCATCACCAGCGGCGGCGACACTTTGGCCACGCTCGACCCGGGATTGATCGCGAACCGGACGCCGCGGGCACCGAGATAGTCGCGGGGCGCGCGTCCGCGCCGTCCGCGATTGGCCCCCGGTGTGGCTCGCTCCGCGACCTCGGCCAGTCCGACGTGCGACAACAGGCCGCTCAGCACGGCGCGATGAACCTCCACCAACGGCGCCGCCGCCCGGTTGGGGTCGAGACCGAGTTCGCGGGCGATCTGGCGCAGCTGGGTGTGCAGGTCCTGCCACTCCCGGATCCGCAGGAAGTGCAGGAACTCGCCGCGGCACAGGCGCCGGAATGCGTTCCCGGACAACTCCCGCTGCGCGTCCTGCAGGTAGTCCCACAACCGCAGGAGCACCATGAAGTCCCCTTCGGGAGGCTGGTCATCACCGGCGCTGCTTTCGAGGGGGGTCTGCTCGAGGGGGGCCCAGAACCGGCGGTGTAGTGCGTCGGCCTGCTCGCGGTGCTCGGCCGGCCGTTCTCGTGGATCCTGGATCGACAAGGCGGAGGTGATGACCAGGACCTCGCGGAGACAGCCGTAGGTCTCGCCCGCCAACAGCATCCGGCCCAGCCGGGGGTCGACCGGAAGTTGGGCCAGCCGGCGGCCGATCGTCGTGAGTCGGGGGCTCGGCGGGCTGCCGGGTTGGTTGTGGCGATCCGCCCGCTTTCCCGGGGTCTGGGCGAAGGCGTCGAGTTCCTCCAACAGCCGCCGTCCGTCGGCGATGGCGCTGCGATCGGGTGCCTCGACGAAGGGGAACGCCTCGATCGGTCCGAGCTCGGCCGCCGCCATCTGCAGCAGCACCGAAGCCAGGTTGGTGCGCAGGATCTCGGGTTCGGTGTACGGGGGCCGGCCGGCGAAGTCCTCCTCGTCGTACAGCCGGATGCAGACGCCGGGCGCCACCCGGCCGCAGCGACCGGCCCGCTGGTTGGCCGAGGCTTGCGAAATGGGCTCGATCGGTAGCCGCTGCACCTTCGTCCGGGCGGAGTAGCGCGACATCCGGGCCAGACCGGTGTCGATGACGTACCGGATGCCGGGCACGGTCAGCGAGGTCTCGGCGACGTTGGTGGCCAGGACGATCCGGCGCCCGGCATGTCCGCTGAACACCCGGTGTTGCTCGGCGGCGGACAACCGGGCGTAGAGCGGCAACACTTCGGTGAACCGGAGTTGCAGGCCTTCGACGGCCTGGGCGGCGTCGCGGATCTCCCGTTCACCGGACAGGAAGATCAAAATGTCGCCGTTCCCGAGCTGGGACAGTTCCCGGACCGCCGCCGCGATGCCGGCCACCTGGTCGATCTCGCCGTCGGCCAGCAACGGCCGGTACCGGATCTCCACCGGATAGCTGCGGCCGGCGATCTCCACGATCGGGGCGGATCGCCCGGCAGCGTCGGCGAAATGCGCCGCGAACCGCTCGGTGTCGATGGTGGCCGACGTGATGATGATCTTGAGGTCCGGCCGCCGATCGATCAGCTGGCGTAGGTACCCGAGCAGGAAATCGATGTTGAGACTGCGCTCGTGCGCCTCGTCGATGATGATCGTGTCGTAGCGGCGCAGTTCGCGATCCCGACCGATCTCGGCCAACAGCACGCCGTCGGTCATGATCTTGAGCCGGGTGTCTCGGCTTGCCTTCCGGGTGAAGCGCACCTGGTAGCCGACCAGTTCACCGAGCGCTACCTGCAGCTCTTCCGCCACCCGCTCGGCGACGCTGCGGGCCGCGATCCGGCGGGGCTGGGTATGGGCGATGGAGCGACGACCCAGTTGCAGGCAGATCTTCGGCAATTGGGTGGTCTTGCCCGAGCCGGTTTCACCGGCCACGATCACCACGGCGTGCGTATCGATGGCGGTGGCGATCTCGTCCCGCCAAGCGGTGATGGGCAGGTCAGGATCGAACTCGATGACGGCCATCGAGTCGGTCGCGTCGGTCTCAGCCAGGGCCGGCCTGACCGTCGAAGGTCGTCCGCCCGTTCAACTTCCGGGCGAGCTCGTCGTCGACCGAGTCGGCGATCTCCGACATGATCCGGACCGCCTGGTTCAGGTGCGCCGGGACGAATGGGCGCGCCTGCACCGAGGTGAGGACGAACACCCGGTCCCGAACAAGCTGAAATTTGACCCAGCGCGCCTCGACGTTGAGGTCGTTCAAGACCTCGGCCGCGCGCGATCGCCCGGCCACATCGTGCACCACCGGGGCGAACAACACGACCTCTTGCGCGTCCGGGGTGGTCCGCAGGAAGAGCATCGCGGAGCCGACCCGGATGGCCACATCGCCCTCCTCGTCGCGCAACGGGGCGTGGCCGAAGATGGCGGTGAGCTCGGCGTCGACGAGGCCGTCGAGGTGTGCGCGACTCGACGGCACCACGGCGGTGACGTCGTCGGGCTCCAGGATCGGCGCCACCTCGATCGCCGTCGGTGCCGTCTGCAGCACCTCGGCGAGCTGGTCGGGAGCGAGAAACACGGGATGCTGGACCCCGTACACGTCCCGCAGCGCCGCCACGGCCAGCGCCGCGAGCTGGTCGGAATCGTCCTGCGGTCGCTCGACCCAGAAGTCGGCCGGACCGCCAGGTTCGGCGCTCGGCGGCTGCCAGCCGAGCTCCTCCATCGCCGTCAGCTGGGCCGGACGGAGCTGGAAGTCGTCGTTGAGAGTGGCGTTGCCGGCGGCTTCGCACCGGACGACGTGCCGGTCCGGCGCACTGAAGCGGACGAACGGGACACCGTGGGGGTTGACCGCCGCCGTACCGATGGTGAGATCGGCCGATTCGTCGATCATGGAGATCACCTCGGACAGCCGTGACTGGAACTCCGCCCAGGACCGTGCGGTACTGCGGTCGACGTCGAAGTCATCGATGTCGGCCACGCTCACCTCCTCCTGGACCCGGCCGGAACCCTCGTTCATCTCGAACCTAGCGCCTCGCCCGGCGGCGCCGAACCGACGGGGCCCGGCCTGAGGCGAGGACACGGCGAGGAGGGCCCGTCAGGTCAACCAGGCGGTCAGGGCGAAGATCACCGGCACCGACAGGATCGTCGTGTAGAAGATGGCGTCCCGGGCCAGGAGCACCCCGACGTGATAGCGCACCGCGTGCGTAAAGACGTTCTGCGCCGTCGGCAGGGCTGCGATCACCGTCACGGCGAACACCTCGGCACCGGAGAGGCCCAGTCCGAACCGGGCGATCAGATAGGCGCACACGGGTTGCACGATCAGCTTGAGGGCTACGATCACCGCGATCTGCACCGGCGGCTCACCGGCCCCCGGCAACGGGCCGAGCCGCAGCGAGACCCCGTAGGCCAACAGCATGGCCGGGACCGCCATCCCGGCGATGAGGTTCAACGGCTCGGCGACCAACAGGGGCAGCGGTACCCGGAAGACGGACAGCAGGAGCCCGAGAAGAGACCCGACGGTCAGCGGGTTGCGCACGATGCGGGTGAGGATCGACCAGACGCGGCGACGCCGGGACGCCGAGTCGTCGGCCGGGGCCGTGGTGAGGTCGAGCACCACCAGACCGAGGGGTTGCAGGACGAGCAGCTGGGTCAGCAGCATCGGGGCGATCAACGACGCGTCGCCCAAGACGTAGGCCGCGATCGGCAGCCCGAGGTTCCCGGCGTTCACGTACGCCGCGGCGAAGGTCCCGATCACGGTCACACTCGACGTACGTCGCCAGACCAACCGGGCGAGCAGGATGTAGGTGGTCGAGACCACGGCCACACCGCCGACCGAGGCGAGGAGATTCGCCGAGAAGAGGCGGGAGACGTCGGTCCGGCTCAGCACGGTGATCATCAGGGCGGGGCTGGCCACGAAGAAGGCGATCCGGATCAGCATCCGCTGGCTGACCGCGTTCAGCACCTTCAAGTGGGCGAGGAGGAAGCCCACGCCGATCACCGCTCCGATGGTGACGAAGCCGGTGAGAACACCCTGCACAAGCTGACCTTCCCGACGACCCGGCGACTGTGATCCTATGGGTCGGACCCGGCCCGTTGAATCCGATGACCATCGCCCGGTCCCTGAGGTGTGATGACGCAACCCAACTCCTCGCTCCCACCGCGGGCGCTGGTCCCGTCGGCCGCGGCGCTCCCGAGGCCCCGAACGTCAGCCTTGAGCGTCGCCGCCATGATCGTCCTCGGGCTCATCGGCGTCGGGGTGGTCGTGCTGTTGGTGATCAACGCGAGCCCCCTCCCGGTGGTCATCTCGGCGCTGGCGGCGGCCATCAGCTTCCCGTTGCTGATCGCCTTGTGCTTCTGGCTCGACCGCTATGAGCCGGAACCGGGACGCTATCGGCTGGCCGCCCTGGCCTGGGGCGGCACCGCTGCCGTGCTGATCGGCGCCGGCCTGTCCTATGTGCTGGCCTACCTCGTCGACTCGTCCGACGTCGTCGCGGCCGTGGTCTGGGCACCGGTCACCGAGGAGTTCGGCAAGGGCTTGTTCTTGATCCTGTTGGTCGTGCTGCGGCCGCGACACCTGTTCGGTCCGCTGGACGGCGCGATCTATGCCGCCCTGGTCGGGATCGGCTTCTCCTTCGTCGAGGACACGCTCTACTACTCGGTCGGCTTCGTCGGCGGTGGCCCGGAGACCCTGGCCGCCTTGGTGGTACTGCGCGGCGTGCTCGGGGCGTTCTCCCATTCGATCTACGCGGCGTTGTTCGGGATCGGTATCGGGGTAGCGGTGCAGAGCCGGTCACCGGCCGTTCGCGTACTGGCTCCACTGGCCGGGTTTGTGGGGGCCGTGTTGATGCATGCACTGTGGAACGGCAGCGTGATCTTCTACGACCAGCTGGGTTTCCTGGCGGCGTACGTCCTGGTGATGCTGCCCGTGCTCGGAGTGCTGATCGCGTTGGGGACCTGGGCCCGGTTCCAGGAGGGAGCGATGATCCGCCGTTCGCTGGCCGAGTGCGCCCAGTTCGGTTTCGTGGCCTTCGACGAGATCGAGTTGGTGGCGAGTCTGCCCGAGCGAGTCCGGGCCCGCCGCCACGCTCGCGGGATCGGCGGCCGCCAGGCCGTTCGTCTGATGGCGGCCTTCCAGCAGGCCCTGATCGAGATGGCCTTTCTACACGCGCAGGTCCGGCGGGGGAACGGCCCTCCGGACGCCGCGCCGCGGATGGCGGCCCTGAACGCTCGGGCCGCGGCGCTCCGGCCCTACCTGCTGCGGCCCTCGCTGACGACTTGATGTCGGCAGACGTCGGCGGTCAGCGGTCGGCGAGCTCCCGCGGTACGGCGATCACATCCACCAGGGCGCCGTTGCGCCAAACCGTGATCTCGACCCGTCGGCCGATCGCGTCGGCCAACATCCTTTTCTGCAGAGCCGTGCTCGAGGTGACCGACTCCTGATCGACGGCCACCAGGACGTCCCCGACCTGCAGTCCGGCATCCTCGGCCGGGCTGCCCGCGATGATCTGTGCGACCCGCAGGCCGTCCCGCCGACCGAGCCGGGCGGCGAGGGGCGGTGGCAACGGGGCCTGACTGCCGGCGATGCCCAACCAGGCTCGCCGGACCCGGCCCGCGGTCATCAGGGCGCTGATGATGCGCTGGGTGGTGGCGTTGATCGGGACGGCCAGGCCGACACCGATCCCGGCCACGGCGGTGTTCACGCCGACCATGTGGCCGCTGCTGTCGGCCAGCACCCCGCCGCTGTTGCCGGGATTGAGCGCAGCGTCGGTCTGGATGACCTCGTCGACCACCCGCCCGCCCCGGGTGGGTAGCGACCGGCCGAGCGCCGACACGATGCCGGCGGTCACACTGCCCGCCAGGCCGAGGGGATTTCCGAGGGCAACGACCAGCTGCCCGACCCGGAGCCGGCTGGCGTCACCCAGCCGGACCGGCGGTGGAACCGGTCCACGCGCCAGCAGCACGGCCAGATCGGACAAGGGGTCTCGGCCGACCACGTCCGCGATGGTCTCGACTCCGTCCGCGAAGGCGGCCTCGGCCTGCTGGGCTCCCTCGACCACGTGGGCGCTCGTCAGCAGGTAGCCGTCGGCGGTGAGGACGCTGGCGCTACCGGCGCCGTCACCACGGCGGTGCCGGACCCGCAGACTGGCGACACTGGGCAGGACGGTTTCGGCGACGGTCACCACGGCGTTCGAGTACGCGTCCAGAGCCGCCCGTTCGACTTCGCTCACGCCGTCAGTTTAGGCGCGTAACGGTGTAATCGCGTGCGGATCCTCCGCCGGGAAGCAGCCGCCGCGGTCACGTCGTGGTTTGCCCTACGCTGCCTGGCATGGTTGGCGCCGACGATGTCCGGCGGGTCGCCTCCGGCCTGCCGGACGTGGTGGAGATCGACAGCGACGGCTTCGACTTCCGGGTCGCGAATCGCGGCTTCGTCTGGTCCTATCCGGAGCGCGTGCCCGGACACGGCTGGGTGATCCGCACCGATATCGCCGTGCTGTACGTCGGCGAGGAGGGCGAGAAGCAAGCCCTGCTGCTGGGGGAGCCGAAGCTCTTCTTCATGGTTCCTGAGTGGGACCGCCATCCCGTCGTGCTGGTCCGGCTGCCGGAGATCGACGAGCAACGCCTGGTCGAGTTGGTCACCGACGCTTGGCGGATGCGAGCTCCGTCGGAGCTGGCCGACCAGGTGCCGCCCTAATCGCATCAACCCAGATCGTGATCACCTTTGCCGGGTAGTCCCGGCAAAGGTGATCTCGTTGCGCGTTCGGCTGGTCAGCTGCAGCCGCTGGTGCTGCCGCAACCCTCGCAGACGTAGCAGCTGCCGCTCGGTCGCATCTTCGTGCCGCAGGTGAAGCAGAGCGGGGCGTCGATGCTGGTGCCGGTGATCGACTCGTACAGCTCCGAGGTGGTGTGGGCGCTCTTGGGAGCGGGCGCGGCCACCGCCGGTGTGTCGAGCGAGGCAACCGGTGGCGGAGCCTGGACCTCGTCGCCGGGATCGTTCTTCAGCGACTCGGCCTCGCTGAGTTCCTCTTCCTCCGGCAGGTACGACCCGGTCTCCACCTGCCGAGCGCGCTCGGTCGCGGTGTAGATGCCCAACTCGGCCCGCTCGTCGAAGGACAGGTAATCCAGGGCCAACCGCCGGAAGATGTAGTCCATGATCGACTGCGCCATCCGGATATCCGGATCGTCGGTGAGACCGGCTGGCTCGAACTTCATGTTGGTGAATTTCGACACGTAGGTCTCCAGCGGCACCCCGTACTGCAGGCTGATCGAGATGGCCATCGAGAAGGCGTCCATCACCCCGGCCAGGGTCGAGCCCTGCTTGCCCAGCTTGAGGAACACCTCGCCCAGGCCGTCGTCGGGATACGAGCCGGCCGTCATGTAACCCTCGGCGCCACCCACCGAGAACGAGGTGGTCCGGCTGGGACGCGACTTCGGCAGCCGCTTCCTGATCGGCCGCACCGGCAGCTTCGGCTCGGGCTTGACCTCCTCGGCCTTCGGCTCCGCCTTCTTCTTGCCGTCACTGAGCGGCTGACCCACCTTGCAGTTGTCCCGGTAGACGGCCAGCGCCTTGAGCCCGAGCTTCCAGCCCTGCCGGTAGACGTCGGCGATCTCCTCCACGGTGGCCGACTCCGGCAGGTTGACCGTCTTGGAGATCGCCCCGGAAAGGAACGGCTGAGCCGCCGCCATCATCCGGACGTGGCCCATCGGCTTGATGGCCCGCTCCCCCATCGCGGTGTCGAACACCTCGTAGTGCTCCGGCCGCAGTCCCGGGGCGTCGATGACGTGGCCGTGCTCGGCGATGTACTCCACGATCGCCTCACTGGTCTCCTCGGTGTAGCCCAGCATCTTCAACGCCCGCGGGATGGTCTGGTTGACGATCTGCATGGAACCGCCGCCGACCAGCTTCTTGAACTTGACCAGGGAGAAGTCCGGCTCGATGCCCGTCGTGTCGCAGTCCATCATGAAGCCGATGGTGTTGTGACTGACGAACCCCGAAGCCACGTAGGTCACGTTCTCCGGCACCGAGAGATCGAACGTCGGTTGGACACCGCCGTCACCGTTGCTCGCCACTTGCTCGAACAGGTAGCCGAGGGCATGGGCCAGTCGACTGTCTTGATGGCTGGCGAAGACCGACTGCGCAGTCGTCCGAGAGACGCCACCGCTCTTACCCAGCGAAGAAATGACGACCGAGCGGAACTCGGATCCTACGGGAACGATTTCGTCCCAGGCGCTCCTCGGCAGGAAGATCCGGTCTCGGTTGCCGGCCTGGGGTGAATCCAGCTCCGCCACCAGTTCGTTCTTGCGCCGACTGATGAATCCGACGAACTCGTCGAAGCGCAAAGCATGGTCGATGTTGCGCATCCGGACCTGGTAGATGGCTCCGCCCCAGCCGCTCACGGTTTCCCGCGTTGTCGTCGCCAATCCCAGCACCAGCATCAAGCTGCGGACTTCGGTCGGCGAAGCTCGGTGATGCCGTAGTCACCGAGGGAACGCCAGCGAGCACCGCGCCGTCAGCCTCGAACAGCCCCCGAAGGAAGGCGCCGTAGACGCCTGCATCGTTGGACTCCAGCACCGCCGAGGGAATCCGCGGCGACCAGCCCTTGCCGACGTGGTCGGCCGACGGCAACACCTTGGCGAACCCGGCCGCGCGCCACCACCGAGCCAGCCGCATCGACGACAACGTGACTTCCTGATAGCCCTGCTGAGCGGTCACTGTTGGCTCGAGATGGAACAGCTCCTTGGAGAGCACCCGGAGCCGGTCGACGACATCGAGATCGGTGTCGGCGACGCACAACCGAACTCCCTTGGCGTGCAGGCTGCCGTCGCCCATGAAGTAGCCGACCAACTCGGCCAGCTCCGCTGTCATGGTGTCCGGGACATCGATGCCGTGGTCACCGCCGTAGTAGGCCTGATCCAGCACCGGCAGCGGCACGGTGCGCGGCTCACCCACCATCGTGCCCAGCTGAAGGGGCACCAGGTCGTCGGGAGCGATGTCGGCGAGTCGCTTCCAGACCCATGCGCCTGACTCCGGGTCGACGACTTTGATCCGGTGCGTCAACGTTCCTTGGATGGTGTAGCCACCCTGAGTGATGATCTTGCGGGTGGGCTCTTCGCCGTTGACGAAGAACTTCGTCGCTCGCCGTGCGCCTTCGTCGGTCGACACTTCCGCCTCGACCTCTTGCCAGCGGTCACCCCAGACGTCTCCCAGTTCACCCAATCGGGTCAGGCCTCGGTCGGTGGTCACCAACGTGTCGGCCGTCAGACAGCCGGTCGGCGCGAGAACACTGGCCTGGGCGTTGCGGTACCCGTTCGCCTCGCCGATCTTGATCACACCGTCCCAGGCCGCGGTGGCCCGCTTCTGCACGTCGGCGTCCAGCGAACCCACCGTGCGAAGTGAGTCGTTGGCCGCCTGGTGCTTGCGCATGACCCGCTTGTGCGCCGTCGCGTTGCGGGCGTACCCCTCGTACGGCCCGACGATGCCGGCGAGCTCGGCGGACCGTCGGTAGGAGACGCCGGTCATCAATGATGTGATCGCCGCAGCGAACGCCCGACCACCGTCGGAGTCGTAGCCGTGCCCGGTGGCCATCAGCAGCGCGCCGAGATTGGCGTAGCCGATGCCGAGCTGGCGGTAATCCCGGGTGGTCTTGCCGATCGCCTCCGTCGGGAAGTCGGCGAAGCAGATCGAGATGTCCATCGCCGTGATGATCAACTCGACGGCGCGCTCGAACAGCTCGGCGTCGAAGGAGTCGTCGTCCCGCAGGAACTTCAGCAGGTTGAGGCTGGCGAGATTGCACGAGCTGTTGTCCAGGCTCATGTACTCACTACACGGATTGGACGCGGTGATGCGTCCGGTCTCCGGGGTGGTGTGCCAGTCGTTGATCGTGTCGTCGTACTGGATGCCGGGATCGGCGCATTCCCAGGCGGCCTTGGCCATTTTGCCGAAGAGCTCGGCGGCGTCGACCGTCTCGATCACCCGACCGTCGGTGCGCGCCTTGAGCCCGAACGACCCCCGCTCCTCGACGGCCCGCATGAACTCGTCGGTCACACGGACCGAGTTGTTGGCGTTCTGGTACTGCACCGACGTGATGTCCCGGCCGCCGAGGTCCATGTCGAAGCCGGCGTCGCGCAGCGCCCGGATCTTGTTCTCCTCGTTGGCCTTGGTCTCGATGAACTCCTCGATGTCGGGGTGGTCGACGTCGAGCACGACCATCTTCGCCGCCCGCCGAGTCGCGCCCCCCGACTTGATGGTGCCGGCACTGGCGTCAGCCCCGCGCATGAACGACACCGGACCCGACGCCGTACCGCCGGAGCTGAGCAGCTCCTTCGACGACCGGATCCGCGACAAGTTCAGGCCCGCCCCCGAGCCGCCCTTGAAGATGAAGCCTTCCTCCCGATACCAGTTCAAGATCGAATCCATCGAGTCCTCGACCGAAAGGATGAAACACGCTGACACCTGCTGCGGAGACTTGGTGCCCACGTTGAACCACACCGGGGAGTTGAACGAGAAGTACTGGTGCAGCAGCATCCAGGTCAGCTCGTGCTCGAAGATCTCCGCCGATTCGCCGTCGATGAAGTAGCCGTAGTCCTCACCGGCCTGCCGGTAGGTCTTCACGACCCGGTCGATCAGCTGCCGCAGGCTCTGCTCGCGCACCGCGGTCCCGAGCGCGCCCCGGAAGTACTTCGTGGTGACGATCGTGGACGCGTTGACGCTCCAGAAGGACGGGAACTCGGTGCCGGTCTGCTCGAAGACCACCTCCCCGGTCTTCCAGTTGTTCTGCACGACGTCCCGCCGCTCCCAGGTCACCTCGTCATAGGGGTGCACGCCGGGGGTGGTGAACACCCGGTCGATGGTGAGGGCGGCGGCTCGCCCCCGGGTCTTCTTGCTGTCCGGGCGCCCGTTGGCGGGACGGGTGGTTTCGGTCATCGGTACCTCTCTGCGGTGTAGCGGGGGCGGGTGATCAGGTCGCAGTCGACCTTCTCGGAGTCAGTTTGTGCGGGGTGAACCTGCTCAGGTGGGTTTCGTCGCGGCGATCGGGGATCAGCGGCTCGATCCCGGTCGGATCGGACTCCACGCGGAGCAGCGCGATCTCGGTCTCGAAGTCGTCCACCGAGGTGAACTGCCGGTAGACGCTGGCGAAGCGCAGGTAGGCGACCTGGTCCAATTCGCGCAGCGGTCCGAGGATGGCCACGCCGACCTCGTCGGCCGGGATCTCCGGCTGACCGCTGGCCCGGAGGCTGTCCTCCACCACCTGACCGAGCCGAGCGAGCTGATCCTCGTCCACCGGTCGGCCCTTGCAGGCCTTCCGGACGCCGCTGACGATCTTGTCCCGGTTGAACGGCTCGACCACACCGCTCCGTTTCACCACGACCAGCTGCATCTGCTCGGTGGTGGTGAAGCGGCGCTCGCAGGTCGGGCACTGCCGCCGCCGGCGGATCGTGCTGCCGTCATCGCCGACCCGGGAATCCAGCACCTTGGAGTCGGTGTGCCGGCAGTAGGGACAATGCATCTCGACTCCTCTCGACTAGGCCCAACCAACACGATTTGTTGGGACAAGTTGTGGGTACTGCTGTGGATCAGGTTGTGGAGACCTGTGGGAAGCCAACCACTACCTGTGGATGAATGACACCCGTGTAACTACTAGATCTAGAACGTACGACCAAGAACCATTCTGCGCAAGGGGTCTGACAAAACCGGCGGGTCGCGACGGCGACCAGGCGTTGATGACCCTTCAGAGCAGGTTGCGCAGCACCGTGTACGCCGCGGCCGAGACCAGCCCGACGAGCAGCCATGCGGTCGGCCGTACGGTGCTCATCCGGGCCCTGATCGCGCCCGGCAATCGGAGCCGGGGACCGCCCGCGGCCTCGACAATCCACAGTGCGCCGACAACGGTCAGCACGCCCAGACCGACGAACACGACCGGGTTGAACCAGAAGGCGGACACCGGGTCCCCGTGCAGGAGGGCACTCCCCAGTCGGGTGCCTCCGCAGAACGGGCAGTCCCAACCCGTGAGGGTGCGGAATGGGCAGGCAAGCCCGAATCCCGTGGTCGCATACAGGGCACTCACTCCGACGCCGAATGCGCCGAAACCCAACAGCCACCGCAGCCCGGCCGTCGCCCGGAACGGCGATCGCGACGGGTTCGTGGCGGTGCTCACCGCCCCATTGTCTCCCCACGGCTACTGACCCGGTGCTGTGCTCTGCTCTACAGTGACGCACCTGAGAATGGAGGAGGAAAGCGGTGAGCGAGCAAGATCAACCGAATCAACCGCCGCCTGCGGGCGGCAGTCCCGGCGGTCCGGTTTACGGCGAGGTGCCCCGGTACGGGTACCAGCAGTCAGCCCCACCGAACACACCGCCGAACAGCGCCCCTCCTTCCTCCTATCCGCCGGTCGGGACCGAGCAGCCCTATCCGGGTCAGCCGTATCAGCAGCAGTATCAGCAGCCCTATCCGGGAGCGCAGCAGCAGCCGTATCAGGGTCCACCCCAGCAGCCCTACGGGCAGCCGTATGCCAGCCAGCCGTACGCCGGTCAGCCGTACGCCGGCGGGTACGGTCCCCCGCCCGTGCCGGTTTACCCGTACGCACCCTGGCACCGGCGAGTGGGCGCATATCTGATCGACTTCCTCCCCGGGATCGTGGCCTCGATCCCGTTCTACATCGGCTACGTCATCTGGCTGACCAGCATGGCCCGGCAGCAGAACCTGCCGCCCGGAGCGGTGCCGGACTTCGGCGCTGGACTCGGCTGGATGGGCATCGGCAGCGTGCTGTTGCTCGCCGCCCTCGGCTGGCAGATCTACAACCGCTGGATCGTGGGCGGCCGCACCGGGCAGTCCCTCGGCAAGCGGGTGTTGAAGATCAAGTTGGTGTCTGAAGCCACCGGCCAACCCATTGGGGCGCTCAACGCGTTTCTGCGCGATCTGCTGCACACACTCGACGGAATCGCCTATATCGGCTATCTGTGGCCGCTCTGGGACGAGAAGCGTCAGACGTTCGCCGACAAGTTGATGAAGACCGTGGTCCCCGACATTCCCCGAACGGATCAGCCGGCTGCCTAGAGCGTCTGGATCCTCGTCACGGCTGAACAGAGATCTGACCGGACTGGCCGCTGGGCAGATAACTGTCGCCGGTGACGCGGACGGCAGTGAGGCCGACCACGACGAGCGCAGCCGTGGCGATCGCCAGTCCGGTGGCCAGAACCAGCGCGATCCCGCGATCGGTGAGGCGCCAGGTCGACTCGATCGCCCGGGGTTCCGCGAGCCGGCAGGCGTGGGCGACGCCGGTCGAGTCGCGCTCCAGCCCAGGACCTCGCAGCGGGCGCGGCGGCTGGGTCTGGGGCCGGGTCGTGCGACCGCTGCCTCGCCCCGGCCGAAGTGGGCGACGTCGCGTACCCGGAGCTCGCTCGATCGCGGCGCCGATCGCCGCGCCGAACTCTCAGTCGTCATCACACTCATCGGTTGCTCCTCGACGATCGAACGGACGTTCGATAGAACGTATGTTTGATTTATACTCCGATCTCCAACCATTGCCAAGCCCCTTCGCATCTTTGTTCGAAGTCGTGTCCTGCTGACAGCCCATCAGGAACCTCTGACGACCCAGGTGTGAGATGGTTTCGAAGCGGAACACCCGTGAGACGGCGGCCGGAGTCAGGAGGGCATCCATGAGGTCCTGGGTCAACAGCGTCGTGTGGTGGCAGGTGTACCCGTTGGGCTTCGTCGGCGCGGAGAAGCAGCCGGTGCCGCGAGGCGGGGAGGTTCATCGCCTGTCGCAGCTGCTGGGATGGCTCGATCACCTGATCTCGTTGGGCGCCAACGGGCTGCTGCTCGGGCCGATCTTCACCTCGAGCAGCCATGGCTACGACACGGTCGACTACTTCCAAATCGACCCCCGGCTCGGCGACGACTCCGATTTCGATGCCTTGGTCACCGCCTGCCGGTCCCGGGGCGTGCGGCTGCTGCTCGACGGCGTCTTCAACCACGCCGGTCGAGACTTCCCGCCGGTGGCCGAGGCCCTGGCCGAAGGTCCCGGATCCGAGGCCGAGCTCTGGGTGTCCCGGCTGTACGACACCGACGGCGTGATCACGGCCGACTACTTCGAAGGCCACGACACCCTGGTCACGCTCAATCACGGCTCTCCCCTGGTTCGTGACCACGTCCGGGACGTCATGGTGCACTGGCTGCGGCGCGGGATCGACGGCTGGCGGTTGGACGCCGCCTACGCCGTGCCGCCCGAATTCTGGGCCGCCGTGCTGCCCGCCGTCCGCGAGGAGTTCCCCGAGGCCTGGTTCGTGGGCGAGATGATCCACGGCGATTACGTCGCTTACGTCGATACGTCGGGGCTCGACTCGGTGACGAACTACGAGCTGTGGAAAGCCATCTGGTCCTCGGTCGACACCAGCAACTTCCACGAGCTGGCCTGGACCCTGGGCCGGCACGCGAGGTTCGTCGGACACTTCCTGCCGCTGACCTTCATCGGCAACCATGACGTCACTCGGGTGGCAAGTCAGATCGGCGACCCTCGGCACTGGTCACACGCGATCGCGCTGCTCGGGTTCCTTCCGGGCGTACCGAGCATCTACTACGGCGACGAATTCGGCCTGGAAGCCGTCAAGGAGGATCGGCCGAGCGGCGACGACGCCGTCCGTCCGCCGATGCCGACCGAGCGATGGCTCTTCCGGAACCTCCACCCCGACGTGGAACGCAGCTACCGCCGGGCCATCGGCCTCCGCCGGCGCCATCCGTGGCTGGTCGACGCCCAGATCGAGCTCACCCAGGTCGAGGATGCTCGGGTCGTCGTGCGGGCCCGGGCTCGGCAGGGCGGGAACACGCTGCACCTGTCCCTCAATTTGACCGACGATCCGATGCCGCTGCCGGCCGGATCCCGCCGGGAGGACAGGGTCCTGGAAGCAGAGCCGGCGACCGACCGCTCGATCGTCGCTCCCCATGGTTGGGCTGTGACCGGCTGACAGCTCTGCCAACGGCTGTTTTGGCTGAGCAGCAACATCGACGCGTCCACTTCGCGACACGCTCGAACAGATGTTTGATTGTGTCAGAGCACCGTTCTATTGTTCGGACTATGGCAGACCGCACCAAGAAAACCACCGGGACCCCGCGCGCCGCCAAAGACGCGACGAAGTCGACCACGACCAAGCCGCCGGCCAACAAACGGGGACGCCCGACGCAGTCCGACGTCGTGCGCCAGCTCGAGGCGACCGGCTCGCTGACCACCCTGCCGGACGGCCCGACCGACGCCGACGGTCTCACGCTGCGTCAGCGACGCATCCTCCAAGTGATCAAGGAGACCGTCGACCGACGCGGCTATCCGCCCAGCATCCGGGAGATGGGCGATGCGGTGGGCCTGGCCTCGTCGTCGAGTGTGGCCCACCAGCTCAAAGTGCTCGAGGGCAAGGGCTACCTGCGCCGGGATCCGAACCGGCCACGAGCGCTCGAGGTGCTGCTCCCGGGCGACGCTCGGGGGTCGGCTGCCTCCGTTCCGGCCCAGACCGACGAGACCGGAATCGGCGACAGCTATCCGGCGCCGGTGCATGTTCCCGTGCTGGGGCGAATCGCGGCCGGCGGCCCCATCCTGGCCGAGGAGCAGATCGAGGACGTGTTCGCGCTGCCTCGCCAGCTGATCGGCGAGGGCACCATGTTCCTGCTCGAGGTGCGGGGCGACTCGATGATCGAGGCCGCCATCTGCGACCGGGACTGGGTGGTGGTCCGGCAACAGCCCACGGCGATCAACGGCGACATCGTGGCCGCGCTACTCGACAACGAAGCGACCGTGAAGACCTTCAAGCGGACCGACGACCAGCTCTGGCTGCTTCCGCACAATCCCGCGTACGACCCTATCGATGGCAACCACGCGACGATCTTGGGCAAGGTCGTCGCGGTGCTGCGCAAGATCTAGACACCGCGCCGGGCTCTGACGACGAGGAGCCGACACCCCGGCGAGCGTCGTTAGCGCAGCGTGCGCGACCCGGAAACTACAGCATGCTGGGTTCGGAGGCGATCATCTGGTTGGTGAACCGCGCGACGGCCCGCAGCTTGTTGGCCACATCCAGGGCGGCCACCTTGTAGGCCTCCGACAAGGTTGGATAATTCAAGACGGTGTCCACGAGGTAGTCGACCGTGCCGCCGCACCCCATGATCGCCTGGCCGATATGCACCAGTTCGGTGGCGTTCGTGCCGAAGACGTGCACACCCAGGATCTCCCGGGTCTCCGAGTGCACGATCAGCTTCAACATCCCGTACGAGTCGCCGGTGATCTGGCCGCGGGCCAACTCGCGGTATCGGGAGATTCCCACCTCGAACGGGATGGAGTCCGAGGTCAACTCCGCTTCGACCTTCCCGCAGTAGGAGATCTCCGGGATCGTATAGATCCCGATCGGCTGCAGGGCCTGTAGCTCTCGGGCCGGCTCGTTGAACGCATGCGAAGCCGCAAGCCGACCTTGGTCCATGGAGGTGGCTGCCAGCGCCGGGAAGCCGATCACGTCGCCGACCGCGTAGATGTGCGGGACCTTGGTGGCGTAGTTCTGATCGACCACCAGCCGGCCGCGCTTGTCGGGCGAGAGCCCGGCGAGATCCAGATTGAGCCGGTCGGTGTTGCCCTGCCGACCGGCGCTGTACATCACGCATGCGGCCGCGATCCGCTTACCGGAGGCCAGCGTGGTGATGGTCCCCTTACCGTAACTGGCGACGGACTCAACCTCTTCACCGAACCGGAAAGACATGGCGTGGTCGCGCAGGTGGAACTTGAGCGATTCGATGATCTCCGGATCGCAGAAGTCGAGCATCTGGGGGCGCTTCTCCACCAGCGTGACCCGAGTTCCCAACGCCGCGAACATCGAGGCGTACTCCACCCCGATCACCCCGGCTCCCACAACGACCAGGGAGTCGGGTACCTTCTCCAACTCCAGGATCTGGTCGGAATCCAAGATCAACTGACCGTCGAACTGGACGTTGTCGGGTCGTGCTGGAACGGTCCCCGTGGCGATGACGATCTTGTCGGCGGTCAGGGTGCGGTGCACCTGCTGCCCTTCGATGTCGATCGACAGCGTGTGCGGGTCGACGAACGACGCCAGACCCGGGATGAGCTCGATGTGATTGCGAAGCAACTGGGAGCGGATCACCTCCGTCTCCCGGCCGACCACATGCTGCAGCCGGGCCAGCAGGTCGGAGATCGTGATGTCCTCCTTGACCCGATAACTGGCGCCGTACAGATCACGCATCTGCATGCCGGTGAGGTACAACACCGCCTCACGGAGGGTCTTGGACGGGATCGTGCCCGTGTTGACGCACACCCCACCGACCATGGCCTTGCTGTCGACGACACACACCCGGTGACCCAGCTTGGCGGCCATGATCGCCGCCTTCTGCCCGCCGGGACCGGAACCGATCACCGCGAGGTCGAAATCGTACGTATGCTCCATGGCGCAAGCCTCGCATGCGCCGCTGAGCATCGCCAGCAACGGTCAGGTCCGGATCTCCCCGCCCGAGGCCGCCGCGAGCCGACGCAGTGCTCCGATCACGATCTCCCGGTCGGTCGTCGGCCACATGTCCGGCATCGATGACCGCAGGAAGCCGCCGTAGCGAGCCGTGAGCAAACGCGGATCGAGGATCGCGACCACGCCACGATCGCTGAGTCGGCGGATCAAGCGTCCGGAACCCTGGGCCAGCAGGAGAGCCGCGTGACTGGCCGCCACCGCGATGAAGCCGTTGCCGCCCGCCTCCGCCACCGCTCGTTGCCGAGCCAGGGTCAGCGGCTCATCCGGGCGAGGGAACGGGATCCGGTCGATGATCACCAGCTGGCAGGTCGCGCCGGGCACGTCGACGCCCTGCCAGAGGGACAGGGTTCCGAACAGGCTCGCCGACTCGTCCGAGACGAACCGCCGGGTCAGTTCCGGGAGTTGTGCGTCACCCTGGCACAGCACGGTCATCTTCGGCAGTTGCTTGCGGACGAACACCGCGGCTGCTTCTGCGGCGCGGCGAGACGAGAACAGGCCCAGCGTGCGACCACCCGCCGCCCACACCAGTTCCGCGATCTCGGCCAGGGCGGACTCTGACACCCCGTCCCGGCCCGGTGGTGCCAAGGAGCGTGCCGTGTAGAGAATTCCCTGCTGGCGGTAGTCGAACGGCGAGCCGACGTCGAGGCCGCGCCACGCGATCCCGTCTTCGGCTCCCCGCAGGCCGAGAGAGGCCGCAATCGGGTCGAAGCCGCCGCCGAGCTTCAGCGTCGCTGAGGTGAGTACGACCGTGCGTTCGGCGAACACCCGGTCGCGCAACAGGCCGGCGACGGACAGCGGCGCAACGCGCGCCTCGCGCCCGAACCGGTCTCGGTCGGCGACCCAGACCACGTCGTGTTCGGACAGCGCCAGCATCCGCTCGGCGACGTCGAACACCTCCTTCACCGCGGCGGCCGCCTGACGCCGTTCGGGATCGGTCTTCTCCTCCGGCCCGGACAGCTCGCTCAGCACTCGCCGGGTGACGGTCCGGATCTCTTCACAGACGACGACCAGCGAAGATTCCGGGTCCTCGACCCGCTCCAGCGCCATCTGATCCAGAGCGGTGCGGAGATGATCACCGGCCTCCAGGAACTCCAGCGCGAGTTCGTCCTCGAGATAGTTCAGCACCCGGCGCGCGACGCGCTCGACCGACTGGGGCGTGAGCTCCGCCGAGGCCGCCGCGGTGACCCGAGCGACCAACTCGTGAGCTTCGTCGATGATGACGGCGTCGTGCTCCGGCAGGGCGGTACCGCCGTGCATCGCGTCGATGGCCAACAGGGCGTGATTGGTGACGATCAGGTCGGAGGCTCGTGCGCGCTCCCGGGACTTCTCCACGAAACAGTTCCCACCCTGCGGACAGCGTTGAACGCCCAGACACTCCCGCACCGGGATGGAGACCTGCTGCCAACCCCGATCGGTGTGTGAGGGAGCGTCGTCTCGGTCGGCCAATCCGTCGGCCTCCGTCTGTAGCTCGGCCCATTCGCGAAGGGCCAGCACCTCGGTCCCCAGAGCCGACTCGGGCGTGGCCGTCCCGACCCCGTCGGCCAGCAGATCGCCGGCGGCGATCAGGGCCCCCTGGTCGGCACCGGCTTGATCGCGGACCTTGAGCAGGCAGGCGTAGTTGGTACGGCCCTTCAGCACAGCGGTGACCGGCCGATTTCCGGTGACCTGCTCGACGGCGGCCAGGGCGGCCGGGATGTCGGCGTTGGCCAGTTGACTCTGCAGCGCGAGGGTCGCGGTGGCGACGACGATGCGCCGGTCCGGCTGTTGGGCCAACGACACCAGGGCCGGCGCCAGGTAGCCAAGGGACTTCCCGGTGCCGGTGCCGGCCTGCACCAGGAGATGCTCACCCGTCGCCAACGCGTCCGCGACCGCGGCGGCCATCTCGATCTGGCCGGGCCGATCCTGGCCGCCGACCTGCTGGACCGCGGCTGCCAGGACCTCGGGCACCCAGTCGCCGCTCGGGTCGCCGCTCGGGTCGTTCACCGCAGCACCCTAACCGCGACAGCCGACGCTCAGTGTGGCGCGACCAACTCGTACGGGGACAGCTCCCCGGCCAGATCCGGGTGCACCCGGGCCACCACCATGGTCCCCTTCTCGGTGTGCTCGCTGCTCAGGAACTCCCCCGCCTGGTGGATCCTGTTGATGAGATCGCCCCGGTCGTAGGGGACCAGGGCTCGAACCTCCACCTCGGGCCGCGGCAGCCGGGACTCGATCTGCACCCGCAGCTGATCCATCCCGGCTCCGGTCCGCGCGGATACGACCACGGCACCCGGATAGTTCGTCCGCAGCACGGTCAGCGTCTCCGTGGAAGCCCGGTCCGCCTTGTTGATCACGATCAGTTCGGGCACGTCGGCCGCACCGATGTCGGAGAGCACCGAGCGGACGGCGGAGATCTGCCCCTGGGGATCGGCGTCGGAACCGTCGACGACGTGCACGAGCAGATCGGCGCTGGTGGATTCCTCCAGGGTCGAAGCGAACGCCTCGACCAGGTCGTGGGGCAGGTGCCGGACGAACCCGACCGTGTCCGTCAGGGTGTAGATCCGGCCGTCGGGGGTTTCCGAGCGTCGCGTGGTGGGATCCAAGGTGGCGAACAAGGCGTCCTCCACCAGGACACCGGCCCCGGTCAGCCGGTTGAGCAGACTGGATTTGCCGGCGTTGGTGTAGCCGACAATGGCCACCGACGGGATGCGGTGTCGCCGGCGCTCGGCACGCTTGGTCTCCCGGGTGCTGTCCATCTCACGCAGCGAGGCCCGCAACTTGGCGATCCGGCCCGAGATCCGGCGCCGATCGGTCTCCAACTTCGTCTCGCCAGGCCCTCGCCCGCCGATCCCGACCCCGCCACTGGCGCGGCCGCCCACCTGGCGGGACAGATTGCCACCCCAGCCGCGCAACCGCTGCTTGAGGTACTGCAGCTGCGCCAACTCAACCTGAGCCTTGCCCTCAGCGCTCTGGGCGTGAGCCGCGAAGATATCCAGGATCAAGCCCGTCCGGTCGATCACCTTGACCTTGACCCGATCTTCCAGGTTGCGCAGTTGGGCCGGGGCCAATTCGCCGTCGCAGATCACTGTGTCAGCGCCCGTCGCCACCACCACGTCGCGCAGTTCCTCGACCTTGCCCCGGCCGATGTAGGTGGCCGGATCCGGCCGCGTCCGGCGCTGGATGACCCCCTCCAAGACCTCCGAGCCTGCCGTTTCGGCGAGTAGTTTGAGCTCCGCGATGGAGTTCTCGGCGTCGACCTCGCTGCCGGTGGTCCAGACGCTGACCAGCACCACCCGCTCCAGCAGCAGGCGGCGGTACTCCACCTCGGTGATGTCGGCGAGTTCGGTCGACATGCCGGCCACCCGGCGGAGCGAGATGCGCTCTTCCAGATCGAGCTGCTCGCCGTCGTACGAGATCTCGGTCGGTGTGTCGGTCGGTGTATCGGTCGGGGAGGTCAGATTGTCGCTCTGGTCGTCGTCGGAGCTGGGCTGAGGCAAAGTCATCGTGACTCCACGATCTCACGCCCGCCCAAGCAGGTGCGAAGAGATTTTCCAGCCGGTCCCGGACACCTTGTGAGGGTGCGGACAGCAGCTCTAGGGTCAGGGGCCAACGAAGGGTGCGAGATGAGTGAACCCGGGCCGCGCGTGGCGGAGTGGTTCGGCATCGTCTCCGACCTGCTGCGGCAGCCGATCGCGGCCATGCCGACCAGGTTCATCGTTTCCCGACTCGTCGACACGTTCGACGTCACGGCCGCGTCCTGGAATTGGCGCGACCACGACCAGAGTTTCGGCATGATCCTGCAGCCGAGCGATGCCCTGGACACGCTGTCAGAGGATCTCGAGCGGTGGGCAGCCGGCGAGCTGCACGACTGCCACGCGCTTCTGAACTGGTACGCCAGAACGAAGGATCCCCGCCCCTGGAGTAACGACCGGGTACCCAGCGCCATCCTGCGCAGGAGCAAACGGGCGCGGGTCGAGGAGCCACTGAAGTCCGTCGGTCTGAACCAACAGATGTCCATCAACTACCGCCTCGACGGGGTGATGCACCGGGCCTTCGTGCTGGCCCGCGGAGGTCGGGACTTCAGCGACGACGATCTGGTCGTCGCCCGGTCCATCCAGCGGGCCATGATGGCGCTCGACGTGCAGACTCAGCTTGTCGCCCGCCTGTCCGGCGGTGCCGGAGTGTCCACCCCGGCAACCGCCCTGGCCGCCACGGACCTGACCGGGCGCGAACTGGCCGTCCTGCAATTGCTGGCCGAGGGCCACTCGACGCGGCTGATCGGCCGCCAGTTGATGTGCTCCCCGCGGACCGTCGAGAAGCACCTCGAACGGAGCTATCGCAAGCTCGGCGTCCGGGATCGCGTGAACGCCGTCCGGTTGGCCCGGGCCTGGGGACTGCCGGAGGGGGTGGCCCGTCCGTGAACACCCTCCCCAGCAGCCAAGCGAGCCGAGCGAGAGACTTCGTCCGCGGTCCCCCCAGCACGACGGTCGAAGCCTCACGCGGCCTTGACCAAACGCTAGAGCGAGCGGCCCGCGCGCGGCAGCGGGATGGGCAGGAACGTACGTGCAACTACGTACCGGTTGACCGCCACACCCAGCACCCGCGCGGCGCGGCAGCGGGATGGGTAGGAATGTACGTGTGCAGTCACTCGCGGCCGGCTGACCGCCAAGCACCAGCAGCCTCAGAAGAGGGTGTATCCGCCGTCGATGACCAGCACCTCGCCGGTCACGAAACCGGAGGCCGCCGAGGCCAGGTAGACCACACTGGGCCCCAGCTCTTCGGGCAGGGCGTAGCGCTGCATCGGCGCGTCCTCGATCCAGTGCCGGCGAAAGCGCGGCTCGTCGACGGGAGCCATCTCGGTCTTGATGTAACCGGGGGCCAACGCGTTCACCCGCACCCCGTGCGGGGCCCACTCCGCCGCCAACGACTTGGTCAACTGGTGCACCGCCGCCTTGGAGGCGTTGTAGCCCGGCTGCCACTGCGGCCGGTTGACGATCTGACCGGAGATCGAGCCGATGTTGATCATCGACCCGCTGGACTGCCCGACCATCTGCCGGCCGAAGGCTTGGGCGCAGTTCCAGACGCCGTCGACGTTGACGTCCAGGACCGAGCGCCACTCCTCCGGGGTGACCTCAAGGGCCGGACGGTGGACACAGAAGCCGGCGTTGTTGACCAGCACGTCGACCCGGCCGTGGGCCGCGACGATCTCGTCGACGGCCGCGGCCACTTCCGTGGACCGGGTGACGTCTGCGACCACCGCATCGGCTCGGACTCCGAGCTGCTGCAGTTCCGCGACGACCGGTTCGGCCAGTGCGGCGTCCCGGACCAGGAGGACGACGTCGCTGCCCGCCTCGGCCAGTGCTCCGGCCAGGGCCCGGCCGATGCCGCGGTTGGCCCCGGTGACCACCGAGACTTTGCCGGCCAACGAAAAGGTGTCCAGTACGCCCATCAGTTCTCCTCAGAGGATCGTCATCACACCGCGCGCGACGACCACCGCCGGCCCGGTCAGGTACGCCTGCTCTCCCAGCTCGACCTCGACCGTCCCGCCGAGCACGTCGACCCGGTAGGTCACGGGCTCGGCGACCGCCGGGCGCGGATCATCGGCCGGAGCCAGCTCGGCGTGGGCGGCGGCCGCGGCCGCGACCGTACCGGTCCCACAGGATCGTGTCTCCCCCGACCCACGCTCGAACACCCGCATGCCGAGGTGTCGCTCGCCGAGGCGCTGGACGAATTCCGCGTTCACTCCGTCGGGGAAGGCGACAGTGGGATAGTCCGGTGCGGTCTGCAGCCAGACCGCGGCCAGATCGTCGGTGAAGCTCACGGCGTGGGGATTGCCCACATCGACCGGGCGGGCGGAGTAGGCCGTGCCGTCCGCCGTCACGATGCGTACGGCCTCCGGGGACACGACCACCGGGCCCATCGCGACCCGGATCCGGCCGTCCGGCAACAACTCGGCCTCCCGGACACCGGCACGGGTCGCGACGGGCACCATCGGTCCGTACGCCAGGCCCTCGTCGACCAGATAGCGGACGAAGACCCGTACCCCGTTGCCGCACATTTCCGCAATCGAGCCGTCGGCGTTGCGGTAGTCCATGAACCAGAGATCGCCGTCCCCGTCCCAGCCGTCGACGTGCTTGGCGAGCACCGCTCGAAGGAGGCCGTCACCGCCGATCCCGGCCCGCCGGTCGCAGATGCGGACCACCTGTTCTCGGTCGACGGGCTGCATGTTCTCCCGGTCGACGACGAGGACGAAATCGTTCTCGGTGCCGTGCCCCTTGGCGAACGACAGTCCTCGCACGACGGTCATCCTCCCATGCCCGGCAGCAGCGTCCGCGCGACGTGGACCAGATCGGGCCGGTCGTAGCGGAGCCAGCGGATCCTCGGATCCCGCCGGAACCAGGAATCCTGGCGCCGGGCGAAGCGTCGGGTGGCTCGCACCGTGGCGGTCAGCGCTTCCTGCTCGTCGATGGCCCCGTCGATGAAGTCCAGCACCTGACGGTAGCCCAGGGCCCGGGATGCGGTGCGCCCGGCGCGGAGACCCCGGTCGGCGAGTCCCGCCACCTCGGCGACGAAACCGCGCTCCCACATCCGCTGCACCCGCTCCGCGATCCGCGCGTCCAAGGTGGGTCGGTCGATGTCCAGCCCGATCTGCACCACTCCGGGCAGCGCATAGACCGGTTCCGGCAGCGCAGCCTGGTAGGGCCGGCCGGTCAAGGCGATGACCTCGAGGGCTCGGACCACGCGCCTGCCGTTGTTGGGCTGGATGCGCGCGGCGGCCTCCGGATCCAGACTCGCGAGCCGCTCGTGGAGGGCGCTGGGGCCGACTCGTTCGAGTTCCTGCTCGAGTTGGTCCCGGAGACCGGGGTCGGTGCCCGGGAACTCGAACTGATCGACGATCGCTCGGATGTACAAGGCCGACCCGCCGACCACGATCGGGACCACACCTCGGGCGGCGCAGTCCCCGAGCGCGCGCCGGGCCATGGCCTGGAACTCCGCGACGGTGGCGGACTGGTCGATGTCGAGGACGTCGATCAGGTGGTGCGGAACGGCGGCCCGCTCCTGCGGAGTCGGCTTCGCCGTCCCGATGTCCATGCCGCGATACACCGCCATCGAGTCGGCGCTGATGATCTCGGCCGGCTGACCAGCGGCCGTCGACTGCGCCGCCAGAGCCACCGCGAGAGCGGACTTCCCCACTGCGGTCGGCCCGACCAGGACGCCGATCATCGCGCCAGTCTGCCGCCCGAGATACTGAGTGCGTTGCGAGACCGGTATGCGGTAGATCTCCGAGCGCGAGAGGCAGACCACCATGGGCATCTTCGACCGGGCCAAGGACCTGCTGTCCCCCGATTCCGACGCCGACCCCGACCGGACCGCCGGCCTGGATTCCGGTGAGTCGGCGGGTCCCGGCGATCCGATGGACGAGTCCGAGCCGGCGTCGGGCGAGTCGAGCGAACCCGCTCCGGATGCATAACTGAGAGGTCGAGCGCTCCTCAGGCCCCGGCAACCGGGGGTGCGGACAGGTCCTCGTGTCCGCCGCGGTGCTCACGCAGGATGTAGTCCTCGATGGCCTCGACGTCGTTCCGGGCGCGGCGCACCACGGTGACCAGGTCGCTCATGGTGGACACCTCCTCGACCTGCTCCTTGATGAACCACTGCATGAACTGATCGGAGGCGAAGTCGGCCTCCTCACGCGCGATCTTGGTCAACTCGTTGATCTGGGCGGTGACCCGCTTCTCCTGCTCCAGCGCCAGCTCAACCGGGGCCACGATGTCGGCGAAGTCCACCTCGGGGGCTGCGACCCCCGGGGTCACCACCGGCGCGTCGGAGTCGATCAGGTACTGAACCATCATCATCGCGTGGTCCCGCTCCTCCAGCGCCTGTTCGTAGAAGAACCCAGCCATCTGCGGCATGGTCAATCCGTCGTAGTACACCGCACAGGCCACGTACTGCTGGTGAGCGGCGAACTCGGAGCCGATCTGGATGTTGAGCTGTTCGACGAAGCGTTCGGCGGGCATGCGATCTTCCTCTCACCGGGGCGATCATCGTTTCAGGTCGGTCAACCGACCCATCAACCGGTTGTGCAGCCAGCTGTCTCCGGGAGCGGGTCCGGCACCCCGATCGTCGGCATGCCCAGTCCGACGGCGATGGTCGCGGGGTTGGCCTGTCGGGCGGCCCAGGCGTCTCCGCCTCGGGTCCGGCGCAGGCCGACCAGGCCGCGGTCGGCGTTCAGATGATGGGGAGCGGCGTAACTGATCTCGGTGTCCGCCAGATCTCCGGGCCGGGGCCGCAGGGCGGGATCGTCCGGCACGGTGACATGCACCAGCCGGTTGTCCCGCGCCCGGCCCGACATCCGCGAGGTCGCTGCGTCCTTGCGGCCCTCCCCGTCGGCGAACATGCACCTCGACCGTCCGGCCGACCTGGGCCAGGTTCTCCTGCCAGGAGATCTCCCCGACGAGATCCACGAGACGCTCGTATCGTTCCTGGACCACCCGCTTGGGTACCTGATCCGGCATGGTGGCCGCCGGTGTGCCGGCCCGGATCGAGTACTGGAAGGTGAAGGCGGCGGCGAATCGGGACGCCGCCACCACGTCCAGAGTGCCCTGGAAGTCCGCCTCCGTCTCCCCGGGAAAGCCGACGATGATGTCGGTGGTGATGGCCGCCTCGGGCATGGCGGCGCGGACGTTCTCGATGATCTGCAGGTAGCGGGCACTGCGATACGAGCGGCGCATCCGGCGCAGCACGGCATCCGAGCCGGACTGCAACGGCATGTGGAGTTGCGGCATCACGTTCGGTGTCTCGGCCATGGCGGCGATCACGTCGTCGGTGAAGTCCCGTGGGTGCGGTGAGGTGAAGCGCACCCGTCGCAGTCCGTCGACGGTTCCGCACGCCCGCAGCAGCTTGGCGAAGGCCTGCCGATCGCCGAACTCCGAGCCGTACGCGTTCACGTTCTGACCCAACAGGGTGATCTCCTGCACCCCCTCGGCGACCAGCATCTCGATCTCGGCCAGGATCTCGCCGGGTCGCCGATCGGTTTCCCGGCCGCGCAGCGACGGCACGACGCAGAAGGTGCAGGTGTTGTTGCAACCCACGCTGATCGAGACCCAGGCGGAGTAGGCGGAGTCCCGCCGGGTCGGCAGCGTCGAGGGGAACCGTTCGAGCGATTCGGCGATCTCGACCTGGGCGGCCTCTTCGACCCGGGCGCGTTCCAGCAGCAGCGGAAGTTTGGCGATGTTGTGGGTGCCGAAGACCACGTCTACCCAGGGCGCCCGGCGGACGATCTCGCCGCGGTCCTTCTGGGCCAGGCAGCCACCGACGGCGATCTGCAGACCCGGGTGCTGCTTCTTGGCCGGCAGCAGTTGTCCGAGATTGCCGTACAGCCGGTTGTCGGCGTTCTCCCGCACAGCGCAGGTGTTGAACACAACCACGTCAGGGGTGTCCCCGGCGGCCCGCGCGTAGCCGGCTTCCTCCAAGAGCCCGGCCAGCCGCTCGGAGTCGTGCACGTTCATCTGGCACCCATGGGTCCGGATCTCGTAGGTGCGCACTGGCCTACCTTAATTGGAGGCTGCTCGTGCATCTCAAGCGCTCAGGACCGTGTTGTCCGGCTCGCGCACGCTTCGCGCCTCAAGACTCGGTCTTCCTCCCTCACTCGCAGGCGCAGACTGCAGACATCCGGAGTCCTACGCCGAGCACCTGCTCGATCGGTCGTGCAGACCGAGCCGGCGCTGCGCTAACGACGCTCGCCGGGAGTTAGAGTGCCGAACTGTGACGAATCCTACCGGCGAGCAGTACGAGATCTCTTTCGGCGATCAGCGCGCCGTGGTCACCGAGGTCGGGGCGGCGCTGCGGGTGTACGCCGTGGCCGGCCGTGACGTGGTGCTGGGCTTCGGGGTCGATGAGGTCATCAAGGGGGGCCGCGGGCAGCAGCTCATCCCCTGGCCGAACCGGATCCGGGACGGCCGGTACGAGTTCGGCGGGAAGCAGCAGCAGCTGGCGCTGACCGAGCCGGCTCGGCACAACGCCAGTCACGGCCTGGCGCGTCACGTCGCTTGGACCCTGACCGAGCAGGAGGAGAACTCGGTCACCCAATCGGTGACGATCTACCCACAGCCCGGCTGGCCCGGCATCCTCCGGGCCCGTCTCAGCCACACCCTGACCGAGGATGGGCTGACCGTTACGGTCCTGGCCGCCAACATCGGAGCGACCGACGTACCGTTCGGCTACGGTGCCCACCCGTATCTGACGGCGGGGCAGGAATCCGTCGACGAGCTGACCCTGACGGTCCCGGCCGACTCCTACCTCGTCGTCGATGATCGACTGCTGCCGCGTGAGGTCACAACGGTGACGGGGACCAACTACGACCTCCGCCAGGCCGCGCCGATCGGCGAGCGCGTGTTCGACACCGCCTTCAGCGGGCTGACGCTCGACGACGACGACCGATGGCGGGTCCGGCTGCAGCACGAGGACCGCTTCGCCGAACTGTGGGCCGACGCGAGGTTCGGCTGGCTGCAGCTCTACACCGGCGCGGACCAGCGCGACGTCGGCCTCGCTGTCGAACCCATGTCCTGCGGTCCGGACGCATTCAACCCCGGCCCGACCCACGACGGGATGGTCACCCTGGCCCCGGGTGAAGAATTCCTGGCCCACTGGGGAATTCGCGGCCGCTGAACTAATTTCCGCCGGCTTGCCCGTAACCGAATCTCAACACGCGCTTCCCACCGTTGACGTTCGCCGTCGTCTATGGTCGGCGCATGACGGAGGCGCAGCAGACGCCTGGCGCAGCCGCGCCCGGCGACGAGCACATCGACCTGACCGACCCCACGGCCGGCGAGTCCGTAGCGCCGTCCACGATCGGAGAACCGCTCGTCGTACTGACTGATGTCGACAAATACTTCGGTGATCTGCACGTGCTGCAACACATCAACCTGTCGGTTCGCAAGGGTGAGGTCGTCGTCGTCCTCGGGCCGTCCGGCTCGGGGAAGTCAACGCTCTGCCGGGCCATCAACCGGCTCGAGATCATCCAGTCCGGGTCGATCACGATCGACGGCCAGGAATTGCCGGAGGAAGGCAAGGCACTGGCTCACCTCCGTGCCGACGTCGGCATGGTCTTCCAGTCCTTCAACCTGTTCGCCCACAAGACCATCCTGGAGAACGTCACCCTGGGGCCGATCAAGGTCCGCAAGAAGTCGGCGGCCGAGGCGAAGAAGCGGGGCATGGAACTGCTCACCCGGGTCGGGGTGCAGTCGCAGGCCGAGAAGTATCCGGCGCAGTTGTCCGGCGGCCAGCAGCAGCGGGTCGCGATCGCCCGGGCGTTGGCCATGGAGCCGAAGGTGATCTTGTTCGACGAGCCGACCTCGGCCCTCGATCCGGAGATGGTCAACGAGGTGCTCGACGTCATGGTCACGCTGGCGCGGCAGGGCATGACCATGGTGGTGGTGACCCACGAGATGGGCTTCGCCCGCAAGGCGGCCAACCGGGTGGTGTTCATGTCCGACGGGATGATCGTCGAGGAGAACGATCCGGAGACCTTCTTCACCGCTCCGGAGAGTCCGCGGGCGAAAGATTTCCTGAGCAAGATTCTCACCCATTAACGCAGTGGAGGAAACATGAAGATCAGCAAACAGCTCCTGGCCATCGGGGTCAGCGCGGGACTGGCCGTCTCGCTGGCCGCCTGCGGCGGCGGGGCCAGCAGCGCCGGCGGGGAGGCGGGAACGGGTGGCAAGGTCGTCGTCGGCGTCAAGTTCGACCAGCCAGGTCTTGGCCTGAAGGAAGGCAACGACAACACCGGCTTCGACGTCGAGGTGGGCAGGTACGTGGCCAAGGAGCTCGGCTACACCGAGGTCGAGTTCAAGGAGTCCCCCTCGGCCCAGCGGGAGACGCTGCTGCAGAGCGACCAGGTGAAGATGATCTTCGCCACCTACTCGATCACCGACGACCGGAAGCAGAAGGTGTCCTTCGCCGGTCCCTACTTCATCGCCGGTCAGGACCTGCTGGTCAAGGCCGACAACGCCGACATCACCGGGCCGGACTCCCTCAACGGCAAGAAGCTCTGCTCGGTGACCGGCTCGACCTCGGCCAAGAAGGTCAAGGACAACTACGCCAACACCGTGCAGCTCCAGGAGTACGACACCTACTCCAAGTGCGTGGAGGCGCTGAACAGCGGCTCGATCGACGCGGTGACCACCGACAACGTGATCCTGGCCGGTTTCGCGGCCCAGGATCAGTACAAGGACAAGCTCAAGGTGGTCGGAAAGCCGTTCTCCGAGGAGCGCTACGGCGTCGGCATCAAGAAGGGCGACACCGAGCTCTGCGGCAAGATCAACGCCGCCATCGAGAAGATGGTCTCGGACGGCTCCTGGCAGAAGGCGCTGGACGCGACCGTCGGTCCGTCGGGCTTCAAGGTCGACACGGCGACCAACCCGCCCAAAGCGGACGCCTGCTCCTGATCTGATCCAGGGATGCCGTGACCATCGGTCGCGGCATCCCTGGCATCTTCTCCCCGGCGAGAGGACGCGCATGGAGGCCTTCCAGACCCTGCTGAGTGAGTACAACGTCTTCGCCGCCTTCTGGATGACGATCAAGCTCACCTTCTTCTCCGCGATCGGGGCACTGGTCATCGGCACCGTGGTGGCGGTCCTGCGAGTGTCTCCGGTCGGGGTGCTGCGGACCTTCGGCACCGGTTACGTGAACATCGTCCGCAACACGCCGCTGACTCTGGTCCTGTTCTTCTGCGCCTTCGGGGTTTCCAACACGTTGGGCGTCACGCTGGCCGCCGAGGACTCCCCCACTTTCATCGTCGACAACAACTTCCGCTTCGCGGTGGTCGCGCTGGCGGTCTACCACGCGGCGTTTGCGGCGGAGGCGCTGCGGAGTGGGATCAACACCGTTCCCGCAAGGACAGGCGGAGGCGGCCCGGGCGATCGGTCTCAGCTTCCTGCCCACCATCACCACGATCGTGCTGCCCCAGGCCTTCCGTGGCGCGATCGCACCCTTGGGCAACACGTTGATCGCGCTGACCAAGAACACCACAGTGGCCGCCACGATCGGGGTCGCCGAAGCCGCCTACACGATGCGCAGCATGCTGGAGTTCAACATCTCACTGCTGTTCCCCATCTTCTTCCTGATGGCGGCGGGCTTCGTCATCCTGACCTTGCCGATAGGCTTGATCTTCACCAGCCTCTCCCGGCGCCTGGCGGTGCAGCGATGAAGGCCGAGCCGACCGTCCTCTTCGACGCCCCGGGCCCGAAGGCACGCGCGCTGTACCGGGTGATCGCCGTGATCGGCGTCGTCATCTTGCTGGCGATCATCGCGCTGGTGATCAGGGGACTGGCCAATCCGGACAACAATCAGCTGACCGCCGAAAAGTGGGTGCCGTTCGTCGAGGCGGAATCGTGGACGGCGTATCTCATCCCCGGGCTGATCGGCACCCTGCAGGCCGCCGCGATCTCGGTGGTGCTGGCCATCATCCTCGGACTGATCCTCGGCATGGGTCGGCTCTCGGAAGTGCGTGTGTTGCGGATCGCCAGTGGCGCGTTCGTCGAGTTCTTCCGCGCCGTTCCCGTGCTGGTGATGATGTTCTTCGCCTACTACTTCGGGCTGTACATCCTCAAGATCTCGGGCTCCCAGCTGCCGCTGTTCGGCGTAGTCGTCGGACTGACGTTCTACAACGCCTCCGTCATCGCCGAGCTGATCCGCTCGGGGGTCGGTTCGCTGCCCAGAGGGCAACGCGAGGCTGGGTTGGCGATGGGGATGACGCCGACGCAGACGCTCACGGCCGTTTTGCTGCCGCAGGCCGTGACGGCGATGCTGCCGTCGATCATCAGTCAGCTGGTGGTGATCCTGAAGGACTCGGCCCTCGGCTACGCGATCAACTACCTGGAGCTGCTCCGAGCGGGTCAGAACCTGGCCACCTTCCGGGGCAACCTGATTCCTACCCTCATCGTGCTGGCCGCCATCTACATCGTCATCAACTACGGACTGACCAAACTCGCCAGTGCGGTGGAGCAGCGGCTGCGGACCGGTAAGCGCGGGATTCGGGCTCAGCCGCCCGACCCGCTGGAAACCGGTGGTGGCGCCCCCGGTGCGGCGATCGGAGTCGGCGCGGCCGCGGGCGACGGCTGAGCGCACCCGGCGGTCGCAGGCGGTACGTGGTCAGCCTCGCTCCACGGCTCCCAGGCTGGCCAGCAGCCGGTCAACCTCGTCATGGGTGCTGTACGGCGCCAGCCCGACCCGGACGGCGCCGTGGTCTCCCAAACCGAGGTGCCGCGACGTTTCGATTGCGTAGAAGCTGCCGGCCGGGGCGTTGACCCGGTCGGCGGCCAGGTGGTTGGCCACCGCCCCCGAAGAATGACCCGGCAGGTCGAAGAGCACGGTCGAGGTGCGCTGCCCGGCCCGGCTGTAGACCAGCGCTCCGAGCTCGGCCAGACCGCCTTCGAGGTGACGGCGAAGGTCGACCTCGTGATCGTGCAGCATCGCGTAGGACCTGGTCAGTCGCTCCGCTCTCGACCCGGCGTGGCCACCGAGCTGGGCCAGATAGTTCACGGCGGCGGTGGTCCCGGCCAGCAGCTCGTACGGCAGCGTCCCGAGCTCGAACCGCTCGGGCACGGCGTCGGAGGACGGTAGCAGCTTGTCGGGTCGCAAGGTCGCCAGGAGGTCGGGCGCCGCCACGAGGACCCCGTGATGGGGTCCGAGGAACTTGTACGGCGAGCACACGAGGAAGTCGGCACCCAGAGCGGTGACACCGAGGCGAGCATGCGCGGCGAGGTGGACGGCGTCGATCCACAGCCGGGCCCCGACACCATGGACCCGTTCCGCGAGCTGCGGGAGGTCGGGTCTGGTGCCGAGCAGGTTGCTGGCTCCGGTGACCGCGACCAGCCGGGTCCGAGGCGAGAGCAGCCCGGCCAGGTGTTCGACGCCCAACTCCGCGGTCGCGGGATCGAAAGCGGCCCAGCGGACCGTGGCGCCGACCGTCTGGGCGACCCTCACCCAGGGCCGGATGTTGGCGTCATGGTCCAGCCGGGTCACGACCACCTCGTCACCGGGCCGCCAATCCCGGGCGAGCGTCCGCGCAAGGTCGAACGTGAGCTGGGTCGCGCTGCGACCGAACACGACGCCGGACGGTTCAGCACCGGTGAAGTCCGACATCGCCCGCCTCGCCTCGGTGACGATGAGCTCGGCGTTGCGCTGGGCCTGATTATCGTGCCCCCGGTTGGCCAGGGGTGCCCTCAGCGCGGCACCGATGGCCTCGATGACGGGGCTCGGCATCTGGGTGCCGCCTGGTGCGTCGAAAAACGCGATCCCGCTCGCCAGCGCCGGAAAGTCGGACCGCAGCCGGTCGACGTCGAGCGCCACGGAGCCGTTCAGCGCGCGGTCTCGGTGGCGCGGGACTCGCGGACCACCGTCACCTTGATCTGACCGGGGTAGGTCAGCTCCTCCTCGATCTGCTTGGCCAGGTCCCGGGCGAGCACCTGGGCCTCGATGTCGTCCACCACGTCCGGAGCCACCATGACCCGAATCTCCCGGCCGGCCTGCATCGCGAACACCTTGTCGACCCCTTCTCGGGCGGCGGCGATCTTCTCCAGGCTCTCCAATCGCTGGACGTAGGCCTCGATGCTCTCGCGCCGGGCCCCGGGCCGGCTGCCGCTGATGGCGTCGGCGGCCTGAGTCAGGACGGCCTCCACGGTGCGGACCTCGACCTCGTTGTGGTGGGCCTCGATGGCGTGCACCACGTCGGGATGCTCGCCGTACTTGCGGGCCAGGTCGGCCCCGATGATGGCGTGCGAGCCCTCCACCTCGTGGGTCAGTGCTTTGCCGATGTCGTGCAGGAACGCCGATCGCTTGCACTGGGCGACATCCAGCCCCAACTCGCCAGCCATGAGAGCCGCGATGTGGGCCGACTCGACCAGATGCTTGAGAACGTTCTGTCCGTACGAGGTGCGGTAGCGCAGTGTGCCCAGGATCGGGAGCAGAGCCGGATGGAGATCGGAGATGCCGACGTCGGCCAGCGCGTCCTCAGCGGAGCGCAGGCACTGCTGCTCGATCTGGCTCTTGCTGCGCTCGTGCACCTCTTCGATGCGGGCGGGATGGATCCGACCGTCCCGGACCAGCTCGGTGAGAGTCAGCCGGGCCGTCTCCCGGCGGACCGGGTCGAAGCAGGACAGCAGCACCGATTCCGGCGTGTCGTCGATCATCACGTTGACCCCGGTGACCTGCTCGAAGGCCCGGATGTTGCGGCCCTCGCGGCCGATGATCCGGCCCTTCATGTCGTCACCCGGCAGATGAACGGCGGACACGACCGACTCCGAGGTCTGCTCAGACGCCAGCCGCTGGATCGCCCCGACCACGATCATCTGCGCCCGTGACTCCGCCTCCCTGGTCGCCTGCCGCTCGATATCTCTGGCCGCCAGCACGGACTGACGCTTCGCGTCGTGCTCCACTGCCGCCACGATTTCGGCCTTCGCCTGCTCGCGGGTCAGCCCGGCGGCACGCTCCAGGGCCAGATGCTGCTCGATCTCGGCGTCGGCCAGCGACTTGCGCTGATTCTTGAGGTTGGCCTTGACCTCCTCGAGATGCTGCGCCTTGTCCTCCAGCACCCGGGTATCGGCGTCGAGCCTCTCCTCACGATCGGCCAGCCGGAGTTCGCGCCGTTCGATCTCCAGCCGCTGCTCCCGAAGCTCGGCCCGTCGCAGCCGCGCCTCTTCGTCCATCTCCCGCCGCGCGGCCTCCGCCGAGGCCAACACCTCGTCGGCCTTGGCCTGAGCATCCGTGCGAACCGCCGCCGCCTCGGCCTCGAGAGCAGCGGACCTCTCCTTAGCGCTCTGGGTGGTGGCGGCGTCGGCCGCTGACCGGACGGTAGGAAGCGCTGCCGATCGGCCGGGAGGTGGCCGACGATGTGGTGCGGGACACGTGTCGGCGGACGGTGAAGTATCCGATGACCGCCACGACCAGAACCAGGACGAACAAGCCGGCGAGGACCAAAGTCTCGAAAACCATGCTGCGCTCCCGTCTGCGCGTCGTTGCGCGCACTCAGGAGATCTCCCAGCAGCGAATGACTTACGGTTAGGAGCCGCCAAGCTATCGACTCGAACAGACGAAGAAGAAAAGCCAGGTCAGTCAAACTGGTCAAACGGTTAATGTTTCAATTCAGATCAGTGGAGATTCCTGAAATGATTTCATATCGATGCGTTGCTGGAAAACCTCGTGTTGGCAGGGTATGGCTGCGCGCAGATCCGGTCAAGCACCGGGTCAAGCATCGTGCAGCACGTCGTCGAGAACGGAGCTGATGACGCCGGAGGAGAAGCCGCGCCGGGCAAGCGCGCCGGCCAACCGACGGTATCGCACGTGGGGCGCCAGCTGAGTCATCGACCGGAGCTTCTTGTCGGCCAGCTGTCGGGCGGCGACTAGCTCCTCGGCCGAGGTGACCGGCTCCAGGGCAGCCTCGATCTCCTCCCGGTCGACGCCCTTGGCGGAGAGCTCACGGCGCAGCGCACTACGGGAAAGAGACCGGCGGCCTTGCCGCGACTCCACCCAGTCTCGGGCGAACTGAGCGTCGTCGATCAGCCCGACCTCCTGGAACCGCTCCAGCACCTGCTCGGCCACCTCAGGAGGCACCCGCTTGATCTGTAACGCCTTGGCCAGCTCCTGACGCGTTCTCGCCTGGGCGGACAGCTTGCGCAGCACGATCTGTCTGGCCACGATTTCGGGGTCGGCGTCGGGGTCGACGTCCGGCGCGACTTGCCCCTCGGCCACGGGCTAGAACTCCACCTCGCCGGTCACCGGGTCGATGCCGGCAGGGGTGTCCACCTGCGGACCAATTCCCAGGTGCTCCTTGATCTTTTTCTCCAGCTCGTTGGCCAGGTCGGGATTGTCCCGCAAATACGACCGGGCATTTTCTCGGCCCTGACCCAACTGATCGGCGTCGTAGGTGAACCAGGCTCCGGCTTTGCGCACAATACCGGCGTCGACTCCGAGGTCGATCAAGCTGCCCTCGCGGCTGATGCCCTGACCGTAGAGAATGTCGAATTCAGCTTGTTTGAACGGGGGGGCCACCTTGTTCTTCACGACCTTGACCCGGGTCCGGTTGCCGACCATTTCCTGGCCGTCCTTCAGCGTCTCGATCCGCCGCACGTCGAGCCGGATCGAAGAGTAGAACTTCAGCGCCCGACCACCGGTGGTGGTCTCGGGTGACCCGAACATCACCCCGATCTTCTCCCGCAATTGGTTGATGAAGATGGCCGTCGTGCCGGCCCCGCTCAAGGCGCCGGTCATCTTCCGCAGCGCCTGGCTCATCAAGCGGGCCTGGAGACCCGACGTGACTATCCCCCATCTCGCCTTCGATCTCGGCGCGGGGGGTCAGTGCGGCCACCGAGTCGATGACCACCAGGGCCAACGCTCCGGAGCGGACCAGCATGTCAGCGATCTCCAAGCGCCTGCTCGCCGTTGTCGGGCTGGCTGACCAGCAGCGAGTCGGTGTCGACGCCCAGCTTCTCCGCATAGTCCGGGTCGAGGGCATGCTCGGCGTCGATGAAGGCGCAGATCCCTCCGCCGGCCTGAGCGTTCGCGATGGCGTGCAGCGCCACGGTGGTCTTGCCGCTGGACTCCGGGCCGTAGATCTCGACCACCCGACCGCGCGGCAACCCGCCGATCCCGAGGGCCAGATCGAGGGCGATCGACCCGGTCGGGATCACCTCGATCGGCACTCGGACCTCATCACCCAACCGCATGACCGAACCCTTGCCGTACTGCTTGTCGATCTGAGCCAGCGCGGTCTCGAGCGCCTTCTCCCGGTCCGTGGCCGCCATAACTTTTCCTTTCCCCACCCCTCCGGGTGCTGCTGGGCTTGCTTTGCCTAGTGGGCTAGTTCTCAAGCTCTTGTGTCCAGACTCTAAGGACGGGTACTGACTCCCGCGCCGACACCGTTGTTGCTGTGGATGAGGGCGATCGTCGAACCGCCCTAGGTGGATAACGTTAGGCGAACGTATGTTCGAACAGCTACCCGACACGCCGACTCACCCGTCGACCCGGCGCCCTCCCGGGCGAAGGCACCCGGTGGCCGACCGACGGTGGCGGCGAACGCCCGAGTCAGATGCGCCTGGTCGGCGAACCCCAGCTCGGTGGCCACTGCAGACCAGTCCGGACCGGGTCCGTCCGTGCCCTCTGCCCCGTGCAGGGCCGCTTGCTGCATGCGCCGCCGGTCGATCACCCACTTCGGCGACGCTCCGACGTAGTCGCCGAACAGCCGCTGCAGCTGGCGGGCGCTCAGCTCGGCCAATTCGGCGACCTGGGCCACCCGCACGATGTCGGGTCGTCGCATCGTCTCCTCGACCACTTGAGCCAGCCGCGCCGCGACCGGATCCGGCTCGGGCAGGTCGTCGATCAGGAAAGCGGCCAGCAACCCGACCCGGATCTCGACATCGTCGGTGGCCGCCACCCGATCGGCCAGCGCCGCCGTGTCCCGGCCCAGGACCGTGGCGATCGGAGCGTGGGTGTCGGTCAGTTCCACGACCGGCCGGCCGTAAAGCGGCCGGAAACAGGCCGGGCGGAAACGGGCGCCAACCACGAAACCCCGACCCTGCAACCGCCGGTCGTAGCGCTTCCGCACCAGCCCGGTCACGTCCGCCTCGGTGTTGGTCACCGACACGTTGACACAGGGCGACGGCAGCACCTGAGCCACGTACGGCTCGGTCAGATCCCAGGTGACGGTCCAGAAGTTGGAGACGAAAGCGCCGAGCCGAACACCCGCCGGGTGACTGCGGTAGTCGAAGTAACGCGCCGAGGTCCGCGGCTGCAGGATGCCCGGCTCGAGGGTGGCGTCGGCTCCCATGTCCAGCAGGCTAATCCCCTCCACGAGGTGTCGCGAAAGTTCAAGACCGGTCACCCTCACCAGACCGAGAATCGATCCATGACCAACGTGACTCACGCCACCAGACGAGACCAGCCGGACCCACTTGAGCGCCGCCGCCGCGGCGGTCCGCGACATGTTGCGCCACGGCCGACGGCGCGCGATTCTCCGACCCGACCCCCTGTGCGGACTGGGATCTGGGTGCGCTGGCCCAGCACTTCGTCGGCACCACGACCGGCATGGCCAAGATCGGCCGCCGGCAGGACCTGGGCGCGGACCCCTGGGCCGGCCCGACGGTGACCGCCGACGACTGGAGCCGGGTGCTCGATGGGAATCTGGCCGAGCTGGTCGAGGCCTGGAACGCAGACGAGGCCTGGGCGGGGACCGTGACGGTAGGCAACGAGATGCCGGCCCGAGTGCTCGGCGACATGGCCTACGCCGAGACCCTGCTGCACGGCTGGGACATCGCCCGGGCGCTCGGAGCCGAACTGGTGGTCTCACCGGCGATGGCGGCCGTCCTGCTCGCCGGGGTCGAGGAGACCGCCGAGCTCGGCCGGCAGATGGAGGCCTACGGTCCCGCCGTGGCGGTGCCCGAGGAGGCCGACGACTTCCAACGGGCGTTGGGGGTGGCCGGCCGCGATCCGCACTGGACCGGTTGACGGCTCAGCGCTCGCGGTCGGGCAGCTCCAGTTCTCGCCAGACCGCACGCCAGATCTGCTTGGCCGCCGTGCCGTCGTGCAGGGCATCTCGGACCGTCTGGCCGTTCAGGTCGGCGACGTGGTGTTCCGCGGCCCAAACCTGGGCGTACCCCCGGCCGAGCTGGGCCTCGAGCCGCTGCCAGAGCTCGGTCTCCTTCACGTTCGTCCGTCCCCCGATTCTCCGGAGCACAGCGGAAGTGGGCGCTCCGCCGTTGGCTTCGGCGCCCGGCGACGGGACAACAGACCTTGCGAGACCGCCACGCCCAGGAGCACGACGAGCGCGCCGACCGGCTGGAACCACTCGAGACTTTCCCGCAGCACCAGCACCCCCAGCAGGGTGGCGAAGACCGGCACCACGTACGTCACCATCGAAGCCGTAGTCGCCCCGACCAGCCGGATGTTGCGCATGTTGATCACGAAGGCCAGACCGGTGCCGACCGCACCGAGCGCGACCACCGAAGCCGATCACCGGCCACGACCAGGCGGTCGGGTCCGGCAGACCTCGGCTCAGCAGGGGCGCAGCGATCAGGAGGACGCCCGTCGCGACCAACAACTGGCAGGCCGACATGACCGCACCCGATTCCGGCCGCGGAGCGATGAATCTCTTGGTGTACGGGATCGCGACGCCGTAGCACGCGGCCGCCGCGAGGCAGAGCAACTGCCCGCTCAGGCTCGCGCCCCCGACGCCGCGCCAGATCCCGAGGATGATCAGGGCGCCCACCAGGCCCAGGGTCAGGCCAAGCACCCGCCGGGTGGTCAGCTTCTCGGTCCGAAACACCGCCACCGCCATCGGCAGCACGATCAATGGCGTGACAGCGTTCCAGATCCCCGCCAGCACCGAAGAGATCTGCGTCTCGGCGTACGCGAACAGGCTGAACGGGACCGCGATCCCCAGCACCGCAACGACAGCGTTGTGGGCCCACAGATTCAGCTCGCGGGGCAGCCGGTCCCGGATGATGGCCAGGAACGCGACCAGAACCACGGCCCCACTGAGCACCCGACCCAGGGCCACGTACGCCGGGGGCAGCGCCGAGACGCCGACTTTGATGAACAAGAAGCTGGAACCCCAGATCAGACCCAACGCCGCCAGTCCGGGCAGCCACTGCCGGACGGAGACCGCCGCAGTGGGCGCGGCGACAGGAGGGGCGGTGGTGGTCACCGCGTCACGGTACTCCGGTCAGATCGAGATCTCAGTAGTCATTACGGATGCCACGGGCGACGCAGCTGCGAGACGGTGGAGTTCTGACCCGCATGCACCGAAAGGCTCCACCCATGCTCGGTTTCCTTCCGCGGATGCCCGCCGTCCGCACCGCGAACAAGGCGACCCGCGCCGCGGTCGCCCCGACCACCGGCTCGCTCGCCATCGAAAAGATCGACTCCGCCGGGACCTTCGTGGCAATCTCGACCCCGGCCAGCGACCTGATCACCAACGGCCGGCTGGCCAAGTTCCTGATCGACCGACGCGACCCGGGCGCGCCGCAGGTGCTGTTCGTCAACGGCAACTTCACCGTCGGCGGCCAGACTCCCGATGCGGCCCGCTTCCACTACTTCTTCGGTCGTGAGGCCTTCGGCATTCCCGAGTCGCTGTCGGCGTTCAACGACCTCACCTACTTCACCCAGGACAAGCGCTACGTCGCGGGGTCGCTGCACAGCTACTTCCTCGAAACCGACGCCGAACCCGTGTACGGCGTGCAGTTCTATCCGCAGGACGTCATCGCTGAAGCCATGGTGGTCGAGGCGGTCGGTGTCGTCCGAGCCCAGATCACCATCCCCGACGCGCGGATCGCCTTCGTGCCGACCGGGACCCAGCAAACCACCCGCACCGTCACCGACGAACTGGCCGCCCTGGAAGTCGAGGTGTTGCCGCTCGACCGCATCCTCGGCTCCATCACCTACATCCCGCTGAACGTCGGCGAGGCCTACGGCCACCTGCGGATCTTCCCGCCGGACAACGACGAGCTGACCCCCACCGACATCCCGGTGTTCGACGAACTGCCGCTTGATCTCTCCGTCGTCGCGGGGGTGCTCACCCGGGCCGTGCAAGACACCAACTCCCACGTCAACCTGAAGTCGAAGGAGCGCAACACCCCCAACGCCGTGCTGCGCGACGCCTCCCCCGACCACCCGCGGCTGGCTCCGTTCGCCGATCAGCCGGTACATCTGGTCGTCGGACGGGACGACTTCATGATCGAGCCGACGACGGAAGAAATCGTCGCGCAGAAGCTGGCCGAGCGCCTCGATCGGCCGCTGGTCGAGCTGGGCTGGGAGCCCGAGACCGAACTCCGGTCGTACGACGAGATCGCGGCCGGATCTCCGGCGGAGGCGCGCGGGTACGCCCAGCGGTACGGCTCCAAGGCAGCGAACATCGGTTTTCTGGCCCATCGCGACGTGCTGGGTCGGGTGGGCGACGCGGGCAGTGCGAGCGCCGTGCGCGGCTACGACCTGGTGCCGCAGGGCTTCGCGATTCCCCTGCAGGCGTACCGAGACTTCCTTGATCATCCGCCGAACTCCGACATCCGACAGCTGGTCGAGGCCCTGGTTGCCGACGAGCAGGCTGGGACGCTATCGCCCAAACAACGCGCCCAACGGGCCGAGGAAGTGCAACTGGCGTTCCTGGCCGGCTCGTTCCCGCCGGGGGCGTTGGAGCGGGTCCGGGCCAAGATCACCGAGACGATCCCGGGGGTCGAGAAGATCAAGGTCCGCTCCAGCGCGAACGCCGAGGACGTACCCAACTTCGACGGCGCCGGCCTGCACGACAGCTACGCCGCCGACACCGGCAAGCGGGACCGGCCGATCGGCCCCTGTCTGGTCGAAGAAGAAGACGGGCCAGAGGGCGGCGAGGTCAAGCGCAAGGTGAAACCGAAGTCCGTGGGCTGCGCGATCAAAGGTGTCTACGCCAGTCTGTGGAACAAGCGGGCCGTCGAGGAACGCTCGTTCGCCCGGATCGACCAGTCCACGATCGCCATGGGGATCGCCATCGTGCCGGCCTATGACACCGAGTCCGACGTGGCCGCCAACGCGGTCGTGGTGACCCGGGTGCTCAACACGGACGACGTTTTCGGCTATTCGCTGTCGGTGCAGGCGGGCAACAACCTGGTCACCAACCCGGACCCCGGAACCTACTCGGAGGTGAACATCGCCGGCTTCATCTCCGACGACGAGCCGATCAGCTTCACCGTGACCCGATTCGCCAAGCCGGCCCCCGATGCGGCGGAGCGGACCGAGCCGGTGCTCGACCGCGAACGGATGCTGGAGCTGGTGGAGTTGGCCAAGCAGGTGGAACGTGCCTACTGCCGAGCCGAACCCGACTACTACCCGGACTGCCGCTTCGTCACCTCGGCCAACGACAAGCCCGCCTCTCTCGATCTGGAGCTCAAGATCCTGCAGAACGGGCAGCTCGTCTACAAGCAGGTCCGCGAGTTCGGCGGCCGCTGACCCGGCTGGCTCCCCCAGCGCTGGTCGGTCAGGTGTTCATCTGGTTGTTGCCCTGGACCAGCATCGTGGTCAGCGCACTCCAGCTCGACAAATTCATCTGACCGGTCTGCGGAAGGCCCGCGTCGCGCTGTAGATCGTTGATCGCCTGCTTCGTCTGCTGGTTGCGGAAGCCGTCAATCGGGCCGTCGTAGTAGTCGAGCCGCGCCAGCGCCTCCTGCAGACCCTTCACTTCTTCTGACGGGTGCACCATGATCTTGCCGCCGGTGGGGAACTTGCCGTCGGGCGGATACATGTTCACGGGGCCGAAGACGAGCACGAGGGCGGCGAAGATGCCGCCGATCGCGATCGCGCCGGCCACGACGGCGGCCACGATCCGTGCGACGGGCTTTCGGGGGGTCGCCGGCTTTGTGACGGGCTTTGCGACGGGCTTGGTGGCGTAGTTGGTCGTCATGAGGATCTCTCCCTGGGTTGGCTTTCTCGGTATCGATCCGGCTCTCTGGCCGACACCTCAACTCTGCGGCTCAACGAGGACCGGGGCTGTCGATCGATCGGAGGGTGAGGTAGCTGATCTCCGCGTCCACCAATCGGTTGACCTGGAGGCCTTCGGCGCGGAGCGAGCGCGAGTAGGAACAACATTGCCCCTGCGAGCGTCGGCAAGCGGAGCGCCGGCTCGGTCTGGACGAGGAGCCAGTCGAAACGCTCTTCCTCGACGGGCGACGAGGAAGACCGAGGCTCGAGGCGCGGAGCGAGCGCGAGTAGGAACAACACTGTCGGTGGCGGCAGGCAAGATGAAGGGGTGGCGACAGACCCGCTCGCGCAGTTCACCCCGGCCACCTCGACCTGGTTCCGGGAGGTCTTCGCCGACCCCACCGCCGCCCAGGCGGGCGCGTGGAACGCGATCTCCGCGGGTGACAACGCCCTGGTCATTGCCCCGACCGGTTCGGGCAAGACCCTGGCCGCGTTCCTCTGGGCGCTGGACGGACTGACCAGGGCCGAGCGTCCGCCGGTCAAACAACGCTGCCGGGTGCTGTACGTCTCGCCGCTCAAGGCGCTGGCGGTCGACGTGGAACGCAACCTGCGGGCGCCGCTGGCGGGAATCACCAGGACCGCGCTGCGCATGGGCCAGACCCCGCCGAGTGTCACCGTCGGGGTGCGGTCGGGCGACACGTCGCCGGCGGACCGGCGCAAGCTCGTCACCCAGCCGCCGGACATCTTGATCACCACTCCGGAGTCGTTGTTCCTGATCTTGACGTCGGCGGCCCGGGACACGCTGCGCAACGTGCACACGGTGATCGTCGACGAGGTGCACGCTTTGGCCGGCACCAAGCGCGGGGCCCACCTAGCTCTGTCGCTGGAGCGCCTGGACGCCCTCGTCGCCGAGAGCCGCAACTCAGACGATCGTCGACCACCGACCCAGCGCGTCGGTTTGTCGGCCACGGTCCGCCCGCCCGAACGGGTCGCCGCCTTCCTCGGCGGACCGCACCCGGTCACGATCGTGGCGCCGCCGGCCGAGAAGTCGTGGGACCTGTCGATCGTCGTGCCGGTCGAGGACATGAGCGATCTGGGGGCCACGGCCTCGGTGCCCTCCGGAGCGAACTCGACCGATCTCGACGCCGACCTGGACCGGGCGGGTGCGCCACCGAACCGCCCGTCGATCTGGCCCCACGTGGAGAACCAGATCCTCGACCTGATCAGTGCCCACCGCTCCACGATCGTGTTCGCCAATTCCCGCCGGCTGGCCGAGCGGCTGACCGCCCACCTCAACGAGCTGCAGACCGAGCGCGACGGGGAGCAGTCACCCGACCAGCCGCCGCCCGCCGAGATCATGGCGCAGTCCGGCGCGAGTCGCGGCGTCGACGGGTCCGGGCACCCGGTGGTGGCCCGCGCCCACCACGGCTCGGTCAGCAAGGAGCAGCGAGCGCAGATCGAGTCGGACCTGAAGTCCGGTCAGTTGCCCTGTGTCGTGGCGACCTCGTCGCTGGAGTTGGGGATCGACATGGGCGCCGTGGACGTCGTGGTCCAGGTGGAGGCCCCGCCGTCAGTGGCCAGCGGCCTCCAACGCGTCGGCCGCGCCGGTCATCAGGTCGGCGCCACCTCGCGTGGGGTGTTCTTTCCCAACCATCGCGGCGATCTGATCGAATCGGCGGTGGTGGTCGAACGGATGCGGGTCGGGGCGATCGAGGAGGTCGCCGAGATCCGCAACCCGCTCGACGTGCTGGCCCAGCAGATCGTCGCGGTGGTGGCCATCGAGGAGCAGAAGGCCGACGACGTGTACGCGCTGGTCCGCCGGGCGTACGGGTTTCGCGAGCTGCCGCACAGCGCCTTCGAGGCCGTGCTCGACATGCTCAGTGGGCGCTACCCGTCGGAGGACTTCGCCGAGCTGCGGCCGCGGCTGATCTGGCATCGCGACACCGGCGTGCTGACCGCCCGGCCCGGGGCACAGCGGTTGGCCGTGACCTCCGGCGGCACCATCCCCGACCGCGGCCTGTTCGGCGTGTTCCTGGTCGGCGAAGGGAACGCGTCGGGTCGGCACGCCGCCGGGCGCAGGGTGGGGGAACTCGACGAGGAGATGGTTTACGAGACCCGGGTCGGCGACGTCTTCACCCTGGGCACCACGAGTTGGCGGGTGGAGCAGATCACCCATGATCAGGTCCTGGTCTCCCCGGCCCCGGGCAGTCCGGGCCGGCTCCCCTTCTGGAAGGGCGACTCCCCGGCCCGCCCGGTCGAACTCGGGGTGGCCTTCGGCGGCTTCGTCCGTGAGATCGGCTCGATGCCACCCGATCAGGCGTACGAGCGACTCAGCGACAGCGGCCTGGACGAGTTCGCCCGCCGCAACCTGGTCAGCTATCTGGCCGAGCAGCAGCAAGCCACGGGCGCCCTGCCCACCGACATCACGATCGTGTTCGAGCGGTTCCGCGACGAGCTCGGCGACTGGCGGGTCTGCGTCCACTGCCCGCTCGGCTCCGGGGTGCTGGCGCCCTGGGCGCTGGCCGTCGAACGGGCCGCGCGCGAGCGGTACGGGATGGAGGTCCAGGCCACCGCGACCAACGACGGCATCGTGCTGCGCGTCCCCGACACGTCGGCGGATCCGCCGGGCGCGGACCTGATCATGCTCGACCCCGACCAGCTCGAGGCGATCGTCACCGACGAGGTGGGCGGTTCGGCCCTGTTCGCGGCCCGCTTCCGCGAGTGCGCGGCCCGCGCCTTGCTGCTGCCGCGGCGGGACCCCAAGTCGCGGTCACCGCTCTGGCAACAGCGGATGCGGTCCGCCCAGCTGCTCACGGTCGCGGCGCGATACCCGGAGTTCCCGATCGTACTGGAGACCATGCGCGAATGCCTGACCGACGTGTTCGACCTGGAGGGGCTGATCCGGGTCCAGCGGGCGCTGGCCTCCCGCTCCCTTCGGTTGGTGGAGGTGGAGACCAAGGAGCCATCGCCGTTCGCGAAGTCGCTGCTGTTCGGTTACGTCGGGGCCTTCGTCTACGAGGGCGACGTACCCCTCGCGGAGAAGAAGGCCGCCGCGCTCTCCCTGGACGCATCGTTGCTGGCCGAGCTGCTGGGCAAGGACGGTCTGAAGCAGCTGCTCGACGCGGGCGTCATCGCCGCCAGCGAAGCGGATCTCCAAGGGCTCAGCACGGAACGTCAGGCCGGCACCACCGAGCAGCTGTTCGACCTGCTCCGCACGGCCGGACCGTTCACGGTCGACGAGCTGCGCCGCCGAAGCAGCCCTTCGACAGGCTCAGGACAAGCTTTCGATCCCGATCAGGCCGTTCAGGTTCTGCTCGCGGACCGGCGCGCGGTCCGGGTGCGGATCGCCGGCCAGGACATGATCGCGGTGGTCGAGGACGTGCCGCGGCTCCGCGACGGCCTGGGCATCCCGGTACCGCCCGGGGTGGCTGCCTCCTTCACCGAAACGGCCACCTCGCCGATCGCCGACCTGGTGCTGCGCTGGGCGCGGACCCACGGCCCGTTCACGGCGGTCACGATCGCTCGCCGGTACGGGCTGGGGCTGGCTGTCGTCGAGCAGGCTGTCGAGAGCCTGGTCGGTCCCGGGACGCTTGTGTCGGGGTCCTTCGTCGACTCCGAACCGGGGAAGAGTGACCGGCAGTACTGCCACGCCCAGGTGCTGGCGCTGATCAAGCGCCGCACGTTGGCCCTGCTGCGCAAGGGCGTCGAGCCGGTTGAGCAGGTGGCGTACGCCCGCTTCCTGGCCGAATGGCAGGGTATCGGTGCTCCTTCCCGCGGCACCGACGCCGTGTTGGCAACGGTGGAGCAGTTGGCCGGCTACCCGATGCCGGCGAGTGCCGTGGAGTCGATGATCCTGCCGGCCCGGGTCGCCGACTACGCCCCCGCCATGCTCGACGAACTGACCACCAGCGGTGAGGTGTTCTGGGTCGGCGACGGCCCGATCGGTGACAACGACGGTTGGGTGCGCTGGTTCACCGCCGACATGGATCCCAGCCCGGCGCGAGGCGAGGTCGAAGGGCATCAGGCCCGGGAGCTGCTGGGCGCGTTCTCGGCGGGGGGCGCCTACTTCTTCGATGCCCTCGTGCCCGGCGCGTCCCAGTCAGCGGCAGCCGGCGACCGATCCGACTACGTCGCCGCGCTCTGGCACCTGGTCTGGGCGGGGCTGGTCACCGGTGACACCTTCGCTGCCGTCCGCAATCGGGTGGCAGGCGGATCCCACCGCCGCCCCAGCCGACCGGTGTCTCGCAGTCACCGATCCCGGCCACGACTCCCCCGGCTGGGCCGGCCGGGCGCAGGGCGACAGTCGAATCCGACGACTCTTGGCCGTTGGTCGCTGGTCCCGCACGTCAGCGCACCCGCTTCGGCTCGATTGGCCACCGAGTTGTTCGTGCAGTTGGACCGGTACGGCGTGCTCACCCGCGGCAGCGTGCTGACCGAGGACCTCGAGGGCGGCTTCGGCGTGGCGTACCGGGCGTTGAGCAGCCTGGAGGAGTCCGGCCAATGCCGGCGCGGCTACTTCATCGAAGGGCTCGGGGCGGCGCAGTTCGCCCTCCCGGGGGCGGTCGACCGGCTCCGTGGAGAGCAGCGCGAACCCGAACAGACCTCGGCGTTGATCTTGGCCGCCTGCGACCCCGCGAATCCGTACGGCGCGTCGCTGCCCTGGCCGGACCGGGAGGGCCATCGCCCGGGACGGAAGGCCGGCGCCCTGGTGGCGCTGGTCAACGGCCGGCTGGTGCTCTACGTCGAACGCGGCGGGCGCACCCTGCTGTCGTTCAGTGACGAAACGGATCTGCTGGAACCCGCGACCCAGGCCCTGGCCCGGGCCGTCCAGCGCGGTCAGCTGGGCCGGCTCACCGTCGAACGGGCCGACGGGGAGCACGTGTTCGGCTCGGCTCACCTGAGCCGGGCCCTGCAGGACGCCGGCTTTCGGATGACCCCCCAGGGTCTTCGGCTGCGGCCCTCGCCGGTGTAGGGGCGGTGCGGCGGCGGAGCGCGAGCGTCCAGACGCATCCGGCGAGCGCCAGCGCGGCCGCTGCGCCGAAGGCGAACGGAAGGCCGAGTGATCCGGCGACCAGCCCGAGGAGCATGGGGCCGCCACCGAGCCCGAGGTCGAGAAAGGCGCTGACGGTACCCGAGGCAGCTCCGCGCTCGGACGGCGCGGCCGTCGAAAAGGCCGCCGTGAAGAAAGCCGGAGTGCTGAAGGTCACGCCGATGGCCAGCAGAGCGGTTCCGATGATCATGCCCGTCGGGCTACTCCACACTGCGGTCACCCCGAGGCCAACGGCGATGGCGGCCAGAGCTGCCGCTCCCAGAGGCAGCGCCGGCAGCTCGATCGGGGACCTTGGCGAACACGATTCGACCGATCACGACGACCGCGCCGTAGACGAACAGCGGCAGGCTGGTGCTGGCCAAACCGATCGCGGCGGCGTGCAAGGACGCGAAGGCGAGGAATCCGCCGATGGCGGCGATCGAGGTGAAGAAACCGATCGATGCCGGCACCGCCTTCCAGTGGATCAACCGGGGTGGAGCGTCGCTGTCCGACCGAGGTGACCGGGTCTCGCCGATGCCGAGGACGATCACGGCGGCACACGCGGCCAGGGCGCCCGCGCCGCACCAGGCTCCGGCAAAGCCCCAGGTGGCGACCATCACCTCACCCAGCGGCGGGCCGAGCGACAGGCCCAGGTACAACCCCAGTGAGTTGTAGCTGAGCGCCTCACCCATCCGACTTGATGGGGCCAGATCCGCAAGTACTGCGAAGGAGGCCACGAGGAACGCGGCCTCAGCCACCCCCACCAGCAGGCGCAGCAACACGATCGTGGCCAACGAATCCACCAGCGCCGTGAGAAAAAGGGCAACGGCGCAGATCACCGCGCCGCCGAACAGCAGCGGCCGGCGCCCCCAAAGATCGGCGAACCGGCCGGCGAACGGGCGCAACACCAGCGCCGAGACCGCGAACGCGCCGAACGCCAGGCCCGCCCCAGTCGGATCCGAACCCACCGGCCCGGTGACGTACAGCGGCAGCGCATAGACCGCCACCCCAGCGGCAGTGAAGTAGGAGAGGTCGGCGACCGCCAGGCGTACGAACGCACGGGTGAAGAGCGGCTCCCGATCCCTCTGTCTGGGCATGCGGTCCACCCTGGCCCTTCTGTGGCGCCGCCGCATCGGTAGACCTACCCAGATCTCGCGAGCAAGCCGTGCTCCATGGCGTACAGTGCCGCTCCGGCGCGCGTGGAGACCCCGATCCTGACGTAGCAGTCCTGCACGTGGTGTTCTGCGGTCCGGCTCGAGATACCGAGCCGGCGCGCGATCTCTCGATTGGACAGACCGGCCGCGAGGAGCCGAAGCACCTCGACCTGACGTGAGGTCAGGTCGCCCCCCCGCCCTCGAGAAGTGCCCGCTCGGTGCCCCGCCGACTCCAGCACGGCGCCGACGGCGTCGGCATCGAGGCGTCCGGCCCGGACGTCGGCCCGCAACTGGTTGGCCGCCCTGACCGTCGGCACGGACGGCCGATGAGGGCGGCCCTCGACCAGACTGCGATACGCGTCGGCCGCGGCCAGCACCCGCGACGACATCGTGAGTTGGGCAGCGCGCAGCCCCCGGTGGTAACCGCTCCCATCGCACCGCTCATGGTGTTGCCCCGCAAGTCTCGCCGCCCAGGTCAGCGCCGGTGTCCCGGACAGAATCTGCTCGCTGTAGTAGGGATGCAGACGTGCTTGGTCTCGCTCGGTTCGGCTCAAGTCGCCGGCTTTGTCCCAGATCCGGCTGGAGACGCCTACCCGGCCGAGGTCGTGCAGATAGCCGGCGACACCGATGTCGTCGGCATCGGCGAGACGGAGCTTCGCGGCGGCGGCCCCGGCCAGATCACCGACCGCTGCAGAATGACCGTGTAACGAGCGACTCTTCAGGTCGACGAGATCTCCGAAGGTCCGCGCCACCTCCACCAGCTGCTCTTCGCCGATGAGCCGTACGGGATCAGGCTCTGAATCGAGCACGGCCTGATAGGGGTCGAGTTCCCCGAGACCTTCAAGTAGTTCGCCGCTGTGGTCAATGAACGCCCGCGCAAGCTCGGGATCGAGATAGCTGCCGGAACGTCGCTCCACTTCACTGACACCGGCCGAGTTGCCAGCCTGGTCCGCGAACAGCACCGCCGTCGACGCGACGTGCACCAACCGGGTGCTGCGCGGAATCTCCTCGTCCCGCAGACGCGGATAGCCCCGACCGTTCCACATTGTGAACGCCGCAGACAGACTGGCCTGCACCGCTTCGGGCAGACCGAGACGACGCGAGGCGGCGCGGGCGACATCACACGTGGCGGCCGGACCCTCGAGGTCGACTCTCCGGCCCCCAACCATGGTGGTCGCGATCACCCGCGCCCGGGACCAGCCCGTCCCGGCGACCAGGCCCGGAACCCAGGTCCGCCACACATCGGCCGGCCGAGTGAAATCGGTCCGAAACGACAGCCTGGCGGCCGTGGTGTCGTCGTGGAACACTCCCGCCACCTCGTGCGCAAAGGCCGTGCAACCAAGGTGCTGCAACAACGATGCGTAGACCACTTCGCGGATCTCCGCGTCCGGGCACCCCAGAACCCGGGCCAGGCGGGTCGCAACGACACAGCGCCGGAGTGCCTCGTCGAGCGGCGCCCCTGTGCCCAGGTCGGTGACGGCCGACAGGCCGGCGAGCAGGCCGAGCAGACGGACCACCACCTCAGCATGGACCGACTCGAAAACCGTGACCAGAGGTGACCACAATGTCCCTCATGGAGTCCTGGGTCGTCGAGACGCCCCGGCCCATCGACGACGGACCCCTGCGCCGCATCGAGCGGGACCTGCCCGACCCCGCCGCGGGCCAGATCCGTATTCGGGTCCGGTGCTGTGGCGTGTGCCGAACTGATCTGCATCTGGCCGAAGGCGATCTGTTGCCGCGCCGCCCGCAGGTCACCCCGGGGCACGAGGTCGTCGGATCCGTCGACGCGCGCGGCAAGAGCGCGGAGCGCTTCGCCATCGGCGACCGGGTCGGCGTCGCCTGGCTCGGCGGCACCGACGGCAGTTGCCGATTCTGCCGGCGAGGTGAGGAGAACTTGTGTCTGGCCCCGACGTTCACCGGCTGGGACACGGACGGCGGCTACGCCGATGCGTGTCTGGTCGACGAGGCGTACGCCTATCGGTTGCCGGACAACCTCGACGACGAGCAGGCGGCGCCGCTGCTCTGCGCCGGGATCATCGGTTACCGCGCGCTGGTCTGCGCGGCGGTCCCGGCCGGCGGAAGTCTCGGCATCTACGGTTTCGGCGGCAGCGCCCATCTGACCGCCCAGGTGGCGTTGGCCCAGGGTCTCCGGGTGCATGTGCTGACCCGGGGCGAACAGAACCAGCAGTTGGCCCGGGAGCTCGGCGCCGATTCGGTGTCCGGGGCCACCGACACCCCGCCCGAGCCGCTCGACGGTGCGATCATGTTCGCTCCGGCGGGCGAACTGGTCCCCGTCGCCCTGCAGGCTCTCGACCGGGGCGGCACCCTGGCGATGGCGGGGATCTGGTCCACCGACATCCCGGCCCTGAACTACGACGCAACTCTCTTCGGGGAGCGGCGACTACGGAGTGTCACCGCCAACACCCGGCAGGACGGCGAGACGTTTCTCAGGCTGGCCGAACGCCTCGGGGTCCGGGCCACCACCGCGGCCTACCCGATGAGTGAGGCGCCTCGGGCGCTGTCGGACCTGTTCCACGGCCGCTTCACAGGCGCTGCGGTGCTGACGAATTGAGGTTGCGGAACTAGGCGGCGGCGCGAGCGACCGGCCGGATGGTCGGCAACGCGGTGACCCGGGCGCGGGCCATCTCGTGCGCCTGCATCTTCTCGCTCACCATGTTGAGAATCACCGACAGCGGCGCATCGAGGGCCGCACAGATCGAGGCCAGCAACTCACTGGAAGCCTCCTTCTGCCCTCGTTCCACCTCGGACAGATAACCCAGACTGACGCGCGCGGCTTTGGAGATCTCCCGCAGGGTCTTGCCCTGCGCCACCCGCTCCTCGCGCAGCGACTCGCCGATGAGCTCCCGCACGAGCACCTGCTTCGCCGCTCCCTGTCGCATACCGAAACTGTACTCACCCCCGGCGATACCCGTGAGCGTGACCGACTCATGAGCCGTCGCGCGTCCGCAGCTGCTCGAGCAGCTGGCGCAAGGCCAGCTCGGCCACGGCCCGCCGGATCTCGTCTCGGCTTCCCGACAACCGATGCTCGCGGACCAGCACGTTATCGGCGACCGTGTCGGCCGAGCCGACGAACACCAGGCCCACCGGATGACCGTTCTGGGCGTCCGGTCCGGCCACACCGGTCGCCGACAAGCCGTGGCGGGCGGCGCACCGGTGAGCGATGCCGACGGCCATCTCCTCCGCCGTCGCGGCCGCCACCGGTCCCCAGCGCTCCAAGGTGAGAGGCGAAACCCCGGCCAGGTCGGCCTTGAGCTCCGTCGCGTAACTGATCACGCCACCGCGATAGACCTGCGAGGCACCCGGGACGGCCGTCAGGAGAACCCCGATCAACCCACCCGTCAATGATTCCGCCGTGGCCACGGTCTCGTGCCGGGCGGTGAGCAGGTCCACCAGCTCGGCAGCAAGGCTCGACCGATCAAGATCGTTCACGGTTCCCGTGTGGCGCCCGCGGACCGACGCAGGCCAACGGCCTCCCGGATGTAGTCGACCCCGGTGATCACGGTGACGACGAACGCCGCGGCCATCACGACGATCGCGACCGGCTCGGCCCAGCCGGGCAGCGGAAGCAGGTAGAGGATCAGGGCCACCGACTGCAGCACCGTTTTGATCTTGCCACCACGGCCGGCCGCCATCACCCCGTAGCGCAACATCACGAACCGCAGCGCCGTGATACCCCATTCGCGCACCAAGATCACGATCGTCACCCACCACCACAGTTCGCCCAGAATGGAGAGCCCGAGGAAAGCCATCCCGGTCAATGCCTTGTCGGCGATGGGGTCGGCCAGCTTGCCGAACTTGGTGACGATGTTGTGTTTACGGGCCAGGTATCCGTCCAGACTGTCGGTGCCGATCGCGATCGCGAAGACCAGGGTCGTGGCCAGTCGCCAGCCCGGATCGTCGGGATGCGACAGCAACATCCACGCGAAGACGGGGACCAGCACCAGACGGATCGAGGTCAGCGCGTTCGGTACGTTCCAGGGCGAAGCCTCGGTCTGCTCGGTCACGCCGCTGCCCCGAGCTCTACCCCACGCGCGAGCAGATCAGCACCCACCGCTCCCGTCACTCGGGCGGTCACCAGCTGTCCGACGCTCACCTCGGCGGAGGCGGTCAGCAGGGTCGTCCCGTCCACCTCCGGACCCTGGTGCTCAGCCCGTCCGGTCACCGCTTCGTCGAGCTCCTCGATCAGCACCCGCACCACGCTGCCGATCCGGGCTTCTGCGCGCTGGGCGATCAGTTCGTCGGCGAGATCGGTGAGGTGCGCTCGGCGGCGTTCGATCTCGTCCGCCGGGAGGTGTCCGTCCAGCCCGGCGGCCTCCGTACCGTCCTCGTCGGAGTATCCGAACACCCCGATCACGTCGAGCTCCGCCGCGATCAGGAAGTCGCGCAACTCCTCGACGTCGCCCTCGGTCTCGCCGGGGAAGCCACAGATCACGTTGCTGCGGATCCCGGCCGCCGGGGCCAGCGACCGGATCGATGCCAGCAGGCTCAAGAAGGCGTCCGGACTGCCGAAGCGGCGCATCCGGCGCAACACCGGGGCCGACGCGTGCTGGAAAGACAGGTCGAAGTACGGCACGACGCCGGCCGTGCCCGCCATCACTTCGATCAGACCGGGACGCATCTCGGCCGGCTGCAGATAGGACACCCGGACCCGCTCGAGACCGTCGACAGCCGCCAACTGGGGCAGCAGACCCTCGAGCAGGCGGATGTCACCGAGATCCTTGCCGTACGAGGTCGAATTCTCACTGACCAGCAGCACCTCGCGGACCCCGGATTCGGCGAGCCAGCGCGCCTCAGCCAACACGTCGGCGACCGGCCGGGACAGATAGGCCCCCCGAAAGGCCGGGATCGCGCAGAACGTGCACCGCCGATCACAACCCGAGGCCAGCTTCAAAGGCGCCCACGGCAACCCGTTCAGCCGGCGGCGCAGCGGTGGCCCGGTGGCCGGAGCCACTCCGGCAGGAAGATCCGCGATGGTCATCCCCGCCCCGTGCCCGGGCGGCGGGACCGCCATCCCCGGCCGATCGACCGGGGTCAGCGGGAGTAACGCACGGCGGTCCTGCGGTACATGCGGTTGGTGCCGCTCGCCGGCCAGAACTCCGCGAAGCTTGCCTGCCACATCGGCGTAATCGTCGAAACCCAGCACCGCATCGGCTTCGGGCAGGGCCTCGGCCAGCTCCGCGCCGTACCGCTCCGCGAGGCAGCCGACGGCGACCACCGCCTGGGGTCGGCCGGACTCCTTGAGGTCGGCCGCGGCCAGCAGGGTGTCGACGGAATCCTTCTTGGCACTCTCCACGAAACCGCACGTGTTGACGACGACCGCGTCGGCGGATTCGGGGTCGTCGGTCAGCCGGAAGCCCCCGCGCTCGAGCCGGGCGGCCAATTCTTCGGAATCCACGTCGTTGCGGGCACAACCCAGCGAAATGAGGTGGACGGCGGGAGCGGTGAGGTCGGGCATATCGATCTCAGTATGCCGCCCCTCGGGCGGGCTCAGGACCGGTCAGCCGCGAAGGTTGTCCATGACCAGGTCCAGCTCGTCGGCTTTGACCAGCACCTCGCGCGGCTTGGAGCCTTCGGAGGGTCCGACGACACCGCGTGTTTCCAGGATGTCCATGAGCCGGCCGGCCTTGGCGAAGCCGACCCGGAGCTTCCGCTGGAGCATCGAGGTGGAACCGAGTTGCAAGGTGACGACCAGTTCCACGGCCTGGAGCACCAGGTCCAGATCGTCACCGATGTCCTCGGCCACCTTGGTGCCGGATTCGGGAGCAGCCGTGATGTCGTCGCGGTAGGTCGGCGCGACCTGCTCGGTGACGTGCTTGACCACGGTGCGCACCTCGGCCTCGGTGACCCAGGCGCCCTGAATGCGGATCGGCTTGCTCATCCCCATCGGCAGGAACAGTCCATCGCCCTGGCCGACGAGCTTCTCCGCGCCGGGCTGATCGAGGATCACCCGGGAGTCCGTCATCGACGATGTTGCGAACGCCAGCCGGCTCGGCACGTTGGCCTTGATCAGACCCGTAACGACATCGGTGCTCGGCCGTTGGGTCGCCAGCACGAGGTGGATGCCGGCGGCCCGGGCCAACTGGGTGATCCGGACGATCGAATCCTCCACGTCCCGGGGCGCCACCATCATCAGGTCGGCGAGCTCGTCGATGATCACCAGGAGGTACGGGTACGGCGTCAGCTCCCGCTCTGTTCCCGGCAGCGGCTTCACGACACCACTCCGCACGGCCTTGTTGAAGTCGTCGACGTGCCGGAAGCCGTACGCCGCCAGGTCGTCATAGCGCATGTCCATCTCCCGGACGACCCACTGCAGCGCCTCGGCGGCCCGCTTCGGCACGGTGATGATCGGGGTGACCAGATGGGGAATGCCCTCGTACGCGGTGAGCTCCACCCGTTTCGGGTCGACCAAAAGCATCCGGACCTCGTCCGGGGTGGCCCGCATCATCACCGAGGTGATCATGGAGTTGATGAACACGGACTTACCGGAGCCGGTGGCACCGGACACCAACAGGTGCGGCATCTTGGCGAGATTGGCCACCACGAACCCGCCCTCGACGTCCTTGCCCAGCCCGACCGTCATTGGATGATGATCATTTCGGGCCGTGGCCGAGCGCATCACGTCACCGAGGGAGACCACTTCCTTGTCGGTGTTGGGGATCTCGATGCCGATGGCCGACTTGCCCGGGATGGGCGACAGGATCCGGACGTCGGCACTGGCCACGACATAGGCGATGTTCCGGCTGAGCGCGGTCACCTTCTCGACCTTCACGGCCGGGCCGAGCTCGACCTCGTAGCGCGTCACCGTCGGCCCCCGGCTGTAGCCGGTCACCGTCGCATCGATCTCGAACTGCTCGAGCACGCTGGTCAGCCGATGCACGACGGCGTCGGAGGCCTCGGTGCGGGCCCGGTGCACACTGCCCTGGCGGAGGGCGCCGGTGTCGGGCAGCAGATACTGCACGTCTCCGGAGAGCTGCAGCTGTTCGACCCGCTGCGGAACCGGCGTGTGCTGCGGCGGTTCGAGATCCTCACCGCGCACCACCACACCGGGCGGCAAGCCCGCGGTGACCGGCTCGTCTTCTGAGCTGATCGAAGGGACCACCGTCTCCGCGTCGGTTGATTCTTCGGACTTCGCGTCGGGCGTACGGCTGGGCTTCTTCGCCTTCTTCTCCGACGCTTTCTCCCGGACGACCGGGGTCTCGTACGCCTCGTCGGAGTCGAACGCCGGCTCGGGTCCGGCGCGGTCAGCACCCGCCGGCGGACGGCCGATCAGGACCAGCAACTCGCGGAAGCGACCCGGCATCTCGTAGAGCGGAATGCCGATCACCACCAGGACGCCGAACATGAGCAGCAGAACCAGCAGTGGCGCGGCGACATAGACCGTCAACAGGTCCGACAACAGGCTGGACGACAGATAGCCGAGAATCCCGCCGGCCTCCCGCAGCCGCTCCGGTTCGTTGGTGCGAGGCAGCCCACGAGCGATGTTGATCAACCCGAGCAGTCCGAACACCACGGCCGCCCAGCCGATAGCCTGCCGACCGCGTGGCCCGTTGCGATCCGGGTGGCGCAGCGTTCGCCAGGCCATCAGCGCCAGCAGGATCGGCGCGGCGTAGGCCAGCATGCCGATCACGCTGGCGATGCCGACGCGCAGGTACTCCCCAACCGTTCCGGGCAGGGTGAACCAGAACGACGCGCCGACGATGATGGCGCAGCCGACCAGGAACAGTCCTACGCCGTCGCGGCGCAGCGCCGGATCGAGATCGCGGGCCCCGTAGCCGATCCGACGGATGCCGGCCCCGACCAGGTGTCCGATACCGACCCACAACCCGGCCAGTCCGCGACCGAGCCGCACCAGCCACGACGAGCGCTTCGGGGGCCGCCGGGAACTACCGCGGGACGCCGGTCGCCGGGTCGCGGCAGCGCGATTGGTCGACGCGGATCGGGAGGTGGACTTGGTTGCTGTCTTGCTTCCTGGCGACCGCGATTGCGAACCGGAACGCGTCGATCCGGTTGAGGTTCGTGACCGCGGCGGGGAAGACGCGCGGGACGCCATGACTGGAGGTTACGGGATCGGGGCTCGGGCCGCCTTGGGCACACGCCGCGAACTACTCCTCGACGCTCAGCGCCTCCGCCACCCGCGCCCGGGCCCACCACAGATGATCGGTCGGGCCGATGCCGCCGCCGAGCGGAAATCCGGCGGCGATCGCCCCCGTGACGTAGGCCTTGGCCAGTTGCACCGCGGTCGGTACGTCGCTGCCGAGAGCGAGCCGGCAGGCGATGGCGGACGCGAGCGTGCAGCCCGTCCCGTGCGTGTGCCGGTTGTCCGAGCGCGGCGCCCCGTACGACGTGTGGAATCCGTCCGGTCCGAACAAGTGGTCGACCGGGTCTCCTGGGGCGTGGCCGCCCTTGATCAGCACCCAGGGGGCCCCGTCGTCACTAGATTCAGCCAGCAGGGCGGCGGCCAGTTCGGCCGGCGGTCTCGTTGCCGGCAGCCCGGTCAGTAGCGCGGCCTCGGGCAGATTCGGCGTCAGCAGGGTGGCACCCGGGACCAGGTGGCGGCGCAGGGCCGCCACGGCACCCGGTTCGATCAGCGGATCAGCCGTGCTTGCTCGCGCATACCGGATCGACCACCACGGGGGTCCTGGACGGCAGTCCGGCCAAGAGATCCACGACCAGCTCGATCACCGCGACGCTGCCCAGCATCCCGGTCTTGACCGCATCGACCCCGATGTCGTCGACCACACTGCGGAACTGCTCCTCGATCGACTCGGGCGGCAGCGACCACACCCCCTGGACACCGAGGGAGTTCTGGGCGGTCACGGCGGTCAGCACGCTCATCCCGTGGACGCCGTGCGCGAGCATGGTCTTCAGATCGGCTTGCACCCCGGCGCCGCCGCCGGGATCCGAGCCGGCGACGGTGAGCACCCGGGCGGTGGGCAGAACGGTGGGCGAACCGTGAGTCAACGCCGGCCGCCGAAGTGGTCGAAGCCCGCACTTCCTTCCCAGGGTTGGCCGTCGACGAAAACCTGAGGCTCCTCGCCGACGGCCGGGTCCCGGGTCGAGCCGATGATCATCCAGCCGTCGGGAACGTCGTCCCGATCAGGAAACGCCGCTGCGAGAGCGTGGTCCTCGCCGCCGGTCAGGATGAGCCGGTACGGGTCGGTGCCGGTCGCCGCGCTCACGGCTTGAAGCGGCTCTGGCACCGCGAACGCGTCCACCATCAGGTCGATGTTCACCTTCGAGGCGCGGGCCACGTGCCCGAGGTCGGCGATCAATCCATCGGATACGTCGATCATCGCGGTCGCCCCGGCTGCCGCCGCGGTCGCGCCTTGACCGTACGGGACCTGCGGCACCCGATAGGCCTCCACCACCGCACGGGGAGACCGGAACCCGCGGCCCAGAACGACCAGACCGGCAGCGGCCCACCCGGTGCGGCCGGTCATGGCGACCACTTGCCCGCTGCTCGCGCCGGACCGCAGCACCGCCGCCCGACCGTCCAGCACCCCGAGCACGCTGACCGACACCGTGATGTCGCGGGCCGCGGTGACATCCCCCCCGACGAGCTGGACACCGGCTTGGGTGCACTCGGCCCGGAGTCCGTCGCCGAACTCCGCCACCCAGGTCGCGGGCAGCTCGGGCGGCGCCGAGAAGCCCACGGTCACGGCCACCGCGCGTCCCCCCATGGCTTCGATGTCGGCCACGTTGACCGCGATCGCTTTGCGGCCCACGTGCTCGGCGTCGGACCAGGTCCGCCGGAAGTGCACGTTCTCCACCAGAACGTCCAACGAGGTGAGCACCGGACCGGCGAGATCCAGTACGGCGGCGTCGTCACCCGGCCCGACGAGCACCGCCCCGTCGGCCAGCAGGCCGGCGGTCACGGTCGCGATCAGTTGGAACTCGCCCACGTCCGCCACCGTGGCGGCAGATCTTGGGTCCGCGGTCCGATCGCTCAACAGTGTTCCTCGCCACTAAGGGGTCACGATGCTCGTGATCGAAGCTTGACCTGCCAGATTGTGGCCGACACTGTAGCGTGACCGTCACATGGCGAGATGGAGGAAGTAACACATGGTCGTTCAGGCGTACATCTTGGTCCAGACCACCGTTGGCAAGGCTGCCGATGTCGCGCACGACATCGGTGCCATCCAGGGGGTCACGCTCGCCGAAGATGTGACCGGTCCGTACGACGTCATCGTTCGTGCCGAAGCCGCCAGTGTCGACGAACTCGGCCAGCTGGTGGTCGCCAAGGTGCAGACCGTCCCGGGCATCACCCGTACCGTCACCTGTCCTGTGGTCCATATCTGACTTCCTTCCGTCCTGAGTCCGTCGAAGGACCCCAACCACCCGGTGCACTGAGCTTTGCCGGAGGGCCTAATCCAGCCGGTGCCCTGAGCCTCTCGAAGGGCCCAATCACCGGTTCCCTGAGCCTGTCGAAGGGCAACTATGCCCGCGCTGGACTGTCAGACCTGGGTTCTAGAGTGAATGTGTGTTCGAAAACGATCTGGCCGGCCTCGATGAGGACGCCACCCTCGCGGCGGTGGAGGGCAACGAGCACACCGCGGTCCAGGTTGAGGTGACCCGGTTGCTGCTGGCCGCGCACTGGGCGGATCTAAACCCGGCGATGCGGTCGATCCGCACGGGTTGCCGGGTGCGGAACACGCCATCCAGCCGGGTGGGGAGGGCACCCCGGAGATCGCCGACTTCGCCCCCGCCGAACTGGGCTGTTCCCTGAAGACGCGCGCCGGGTCGGCGAAACGGCTGATCGCCGACGCGCTGGATTTGCGGTATCGGCTGCCCATGACGTGGGCGGCGGCCCGGGCCGGACAGGCACCGGTGTATCAGGCCCGGCACATCGCCACGACCACCCGGCACCTGACGTTGGGACAGGCCCGGCAGGTCGACGCCCGGATCGCGCCCACTCTGGGGTCCCTGTCGTGGGGCCGGCTGCAGGATGTGGTGGACGGCCTGATCTACGAGGCCGACCCCGAGGGTGCGGACGCGGCGGCGGAGTTGGCGGCGCGGGAACGGTTCGTCCGGTTGGGCCGCGTCACCGAGCATGGGATGCGGCTCATCATCGCCAAGATCGCCGCCGGCGACGGGGCGTGGGGTGAGGCGATGATCGCCCGGCTGGCCGAGATCTTGAAACGTGACGGCGATTTCGACGGTCTCGACATTCGCCGTTCCAAGGCGCTCGGCATCTTGATCACCCAGCCCGCCGAGGCCCTCCGCCTCCTCAACAGCCACCACAACGACGACGAGGACCCCGCCCAAAGCCCCGAGCCTGACGAAAAGCTCGAGGATCGGGACCTTTTCGATCGGTGCCCTGAGCCGGGCGAAGAGACCGATGAAGCAGCGACCGATGAAGCTGCGACCGATGCAGCCAACGCTGATGTGGCCCGTCGACCAGCTCAGGGCGCCGGGACCGAGGTGGCCCTTCGGCAGGCTCAGGGCACCGATGCAGCTCAGGGCGCGGAGGCTGGGTGTCGGTCGTTGCGGATTGGGCCGCCGCCGTTCGATCCGGCCAAGGCGCGGCCGCGGGCCATCGTCTATGTCCACGTGTCGGAGGAGGCGCTGCGGGCCGGGACCGGGGTGACCCGGATCGACGACATGGGGCCCGTCTTGTTGACCCGGCTCCGGCAGGTGCTCGGCACCAGGTGCCAGATTCAGCTGAAACCGGTCATCAACCTGAACGACACCCGGCGCCGGTCGACAGCTATGAGATCCCGGCGAGGATCGCCGAACACCTGCGGCTCCGCCAACCCGCCGACGTGTTCCCCTACGCCGCCGGTGGTAGCCGCCGCACCGACCTCGACCACACCACCCCATATCTTCACCCACAACGTGGCGGCCCGCCGGGTCAGACCGCGGTCGGGAACCTCGGACCCCTGGTCCGCTACCACCACCGACTCAAGACCCACGGGCAGTGGAATGTCCGACAACCCGAACCGGGCACCTGGGTCTGGCGGACGCCTCACGGACGCATCTACCTGGTCAACACCAGCGGCACCCACCCGCTCGGCAAATCCGGCTACGCCCAACAGATCTGGCGCGCCGCCAACGCACCACCAACGACTGATCCGAGCGATCCGACCGAAGGAAGTCCGCTCGAGAGAATCGTGCGCGCCCATATTGACGCCTACACCCTCGTCGGCTGAATGCGCGCTGGGTGCTGCCTTCGTGCGCGCGTTCATCTAGCCCTGCCACGAAATCCAGGACTCGACTGACATCGGTTTCGGTCACGGGTCATCAAAGAAAGCTAACCCGATGCTCGGCCCGGTCCCGATCCTTCGGCGTTGGAGCGGCCAACCACTGCCCTCAGCGAGCAGGTGGGCCTGGCGCCGCGAGCGGCAAGGTGAAGTCGCGTGCCGAGATGATCCGATCTGGACCGCCCGCGGCTCGATAAGCATGGCGGGCTCAGACGGTCGAGTCATCCCCTCGCGACTCCACACGGCTGTACCTTGCAACCAGCGAGATTCGGTGCTGCTCAGCGGGTCAAGTAGCGCGCGTAGATCAGACCGCTGTCGAAGGCACGCTCCTCGACCAGCTCGAGATCGAGGCGCACGCCGTCGGGGAAGAACCGTTTGCCTCCGCCGACCACGCTCGTGGTGATGAACAGGTGGTACTCGTCGACCAGGCCGGCCGTGATCGCCTGGCCCGCGAGGTTCGGGCCGTCGACGGTGAGGTCGTGATCAGCCTCGGCCTTGAGCCTGCGCACCGCGTCTGGGTCGAAGGTCCGCTCGATCCTGGTCCTCGCGCTGGACGCCGACTCCAGCGTCGTGGAGTACACGATCTTGTCCGCGGCCTGCCAGTCGCGGGCGTACTGCAGGATGTGCGACGGCTGGTCCGGCACGGTGTGCGCGGTCTCCCAGTAGACCATCGTCTCGTACATCACTCGGCCGTAGAGGTACGTCCCAACGGGGCGAAAGAGGTCGTTGATGAAGGTATGCACTTCTTGGTCGTCGGCCCCGGTGCCGAGGTCGCCCTCCGCAGCCTCGGCGTAGCCGTCGAGCGAGGTGATCATCGAGTAGATGAGCTTGGCCATGCATCTCCTTCGGGTACGAGCGCGTCCGTCTACCAGCGGTCCTGCAGGCTGTGACCTCCGCACGCCCCGGAACTCATCGATCGGCTGGCCGGCCGGTCCCGCCACTCGGCAGCGCCCAGACGTTGCACCCTCGAGCTCAACATCCGAACTAGCGCAGGCCGACCGGGCGCTGCAGCGCCGACTGCAGGAGTCGATCGACAAGTTCCGGGTAGTCGACACCGCTGGCGGCCCACATCCGGGGGAACATCGACGTCGCCGTGAAGCCGGGCATGGTGTTGATCTCGTTGATGATCACCTTCTGGTCCCGGGTCAGGAAGACGTCCACCCGGGCCAGCCCTTCGCACCCGAGCGCCTCGAACGTCCGGATCGCCAGCGCTTGCACCTGCTCGGCGATGTCGGGGTCCACTCGGGCGGGCACATCCAACTCGACCTGCTCGCCAGGCAGATACTTGGCGTCGAAATCATAGAAGCCGGAGTGCAGCCGAACCTCACCCACCGCGCTGGCTTCGGCGGATCCTCCGTCGGGATGGCCCAGCACACCGCACTCGAACTCGCGGGCTCCCACGATGGCCTCCTCGACGATGACCTTCGGATCGAACTGCTGCGCGAGTTCGATCGCCGCCACCAACTCCTCGGTGGCGTCGACCCGGCTGATCCCCAGGCTCGACCCGCCTCGCGCCGGCTTGACGAAGACCGGATAGTGCAACGCCTCGACCGCCTCCAAGCAGGCGTCACGGTCACGTCGCCACTCCGCCGGCACGACCGGGACGAAGGGGCCGACGGGCAAACCTGACGCGGAGAGCACCAGCTTCATGAAGATCTTGTCCATGCCGACCGCGCTGGCCAGCACCCCCGCGCCCACGTACCGGGTGCCCATCATCTCGAACAGACCCTGGATCGTCCCGTCCTCCCCGAACGGTCCGTGCAGCAACGCAAAAGCGACATCGACCGGACCGAGCTGCGACAGGGCCGAGGATTCCCGGACCGCGAGGTCGGTTCCGGACGAGGAACGCAGCAGAACCGCATCGGCCGCATCCTCGGTCAGCTCCGGCAGCCGACCGTCCACCAGACGCAGTTGCGCCATCGACGCATCGTCGACGACCACCCAGCGGCCCGATCGGGTGATGCCCAGACCGACGACCTCATACCGGTCGCGGTCGATCGCGGACAGCACACCGCCAGCCGTGAGGCAGGAGATGGCGTGCTCGCTGCTGGTGCCGCCGAAGATCACCGCTACCCGGGGCTTGTCGCTGGTCATTGCTCCCCGACCCTACCGGGGTGCCGGGACCACCCCCGGCACGGCGCGCGAGACTGGACGACGTGACTCCCCCCGCTCGAAGCCGCAGCGAAACGCTGGCCGTCAAGGCCGGCCGGCCCGACCCCGTTCCCGACGCCCCGTTCAACACCCCGGTCGTGTTCGCGTCGACTTACGTGGCGGGCCCCGAGGTCGGCCAGGGCGAGATGGGCTACGGCCGCTACGGAAACCCCACCTGGCACGCGCTGGAACAGACGATCGGCGCCCTGGAGGGAGGCCAGGCCCTTACGTTCAGCAGTGGCATGGCCGCGGTGCACGCCGTCTTCGAACTGCTGCCGCCGAACTTCTGCCTGGTGCTGCCCGAGAACTGTTATCTCGGGGTGGCGGCCGCCGCCGACCAACTCGCCTCGCGGTTGGGAGGCACAGTCCGGCGGATCGACGTGGCCGACACCGACGCGATCTTGAGAGCCGCCGACGGGGCGGATCTCGTCTGGCTCGAGACCCCGACGAATCCGATGATCGAAGTCGCCGATCTGCCGGCCGTCTCGGCCGGGTTGACTGGCGTCCCGTTGGCGGTGGACAACACCTTTGCCAGCCCGCTGTTGCAGCAGCCGCTAGCCGTCGGTGCCGACCTGGTTATTCATTCCGCCACCAAACTTCTGTCCGGGCACTCCGACGCGCTGCTCGGCGCCGTGGTCGTCGCCGCCGACGACACCGGACGGTTCGACGCCCTGTCCGCCACCCGGAAGCTGCACGGCGCGATCCCGGGCACCATGGAGGCCTATCTGGTGCTGCGCGGCATCCGGACCCTGCCCGTGCGGCTGGTCCAGGCGCAGCAGAACGCCGGCATCCTGGCCGAACGACTGAGCGAGCATGCCGCGGTCAAACTCGTCCGCTACCCTGGCCTGCCCGACGACCCCGGGCACGCTGTCGCGGCTCGGACCATGGCGGGGTTCGGTTCGCTGGTGTCGATCGATCTACCCGACGCCTACACCGCAGATGCCTTCGTGGCCGCCACACAGTTGTGGGTGCCGGCAACCAGCCTGGGCGGAGTGGAGTCGACCTTGGAGCGCCGTCGGCGCTGGCCCCCGGAACTTCTCAGCGTTCCCGAGGGACTGGTTCGGCTGTCGGTCGGCATCGAGCACGTGGAAGATCTCTGGACAGACCTCGAGCAGGCCCTCGCCCGCCTGTCTGCTGACACCGCCTAGACCGAGACCGGCGTGCGAGACGACTGGACCTCGAAGTGCCGCAACCCGCGGATCAGGCTGCCCGGCCGGCGGTCGAGGCTGCCGGCCTTCCGAAGAGACGGAAACCTCGTCGCCAACTCCTGCACGGCGATCGTCGCCTCGAGCCGCGCCAGGGCGGCGCCGACGCAGTAGTGGATGCCACCAGCGAAAGCCAGATGATCATGTCCCGTCCGATCGAGATCGAACTCGTCCGGACGCTCGAAGACGGCCGGGTCGCGGTTGGCCCCGCCGATCATGAGCACCACGACCTCGCCCACCGAGAGGGTGTGTCCTTCCACCGTCGCCTCTTCGAGAACGAATCGAGCGGTCCGCTGCACCGGCGCATCGAACCGGAGAGTCTCCTCGACGGCCGCTTCCGCACGGCGCGGGTCCTCGCAGACGCGCCGCCAGATGTGAGGTCGCTCCAGCAGCGCCAGCATGGTGTTGCCGATCAGATTCACCGTCGTCTCAAAGCCGGCGATGAGCAGCAGGATGCACATCGGTGCGGCCTCCTCCGGGCGCACCGTGTCCGGATCCGCCGCGGCCAGTCGGGAAAGGACGTCGGATCCCGGGTCCCGACGCTTCACCTCCAACAGTTCCGTGAACAGCACAGTGAGCTGATCTTGAGCGCGCATCAACTCCCGCGCATGCCTGAGGGACTGCAGGCCGCCGAGCGCACTCCCGAAGGTCGCGCCGTAGTCGGCGAACTCCTCCGCGTTCGCATCCGGCACCCCCAGCAGTTCGGTGATCACCGCGATCGGAAGCGGCGCCGCCAGCGTCGACACCAGGTCGAACGGCTCACCCGGACTGACCCGATCCAACAGCCGATCGGTGGTGGCGCGAACGAAGGGCGCGAAACCCGCCACGGCTCGCGGACTGAACGTGGGTAGGGCAAATCGTCGCAGTCGATCATGGTCGGGTGGGTTCATGGTGAGGAAGGAGAGATCCGGTGCACCGAGCCGCGGGTCGTCGCTGGCCGCGCCGAAGCGCCGGTCCCGCAGCAGGCGGTGGCAGACCTCGTGCGTCGCCGTCGCGTACGGGCCGAGCGACGAACGGATGAACTTCCCGCGCGCGCGAATCCGGCGATAGATCGGGTACGGGTCCACACGACCCGGCTCGAGGTTGGTCAGGCACAAGGGATCGCGCAGCACGTGCCCGTGAAAGGCGACCCCGCCGCGCTCGACCAGGAAGTCACGCACGAACGCCAGCTGCGCCCGCCGCTTGCCCATGGCTCCACCTCCAGAGGTCCCAGGTCTGATTATCCTCCGCGTCAATAGCGTTCCGGTTTGGCTGATCGCGACATCAGCGCGGTGATCATCTCGGCCGGGGTCAGGTCCCCGGCCACCACCGCCGCGACATGATCGACGATCGGCATCTCCACCCCCACCCGGACGCCCAGGTCCTGGATCGAGGCGCAGGATTTCACTCCCTCGGCGACCTGCCGGGTGGAGGCGGTGATCTCGGCGACCGTCCGGCCGCGGCCCAGCTCCTCACCGAAGGTCCGGTTCCGGGACAGGGGCGAGGAGCAGGTGGCCACCAGGTCACCCAGGCCGGCCAAGCCCGAGAACGTGTACGGGTCGGCCCCCAACGCGACGCCGAGCCGGGTGATCTCCGCCAGCCCACGAGTGATCACCGAGGCCGTCGCGTTGGCGCCGAGACCGAGACCGATGGCCATACCCACGGCCAGCGCGATCACGTTCTTGGTCGCCCCGCCCAGCTCGCAGCCGATCACGTCGGCGTTGGTGTAGGCCCGGAAGCGCGCGGTGTGGCAGACCCGCTGCAGGGCCGCCGCCACATCGGCCGAGGTGCTGGCCACCACACTGGCGGAGGGTTGCCGCTCGGCGATCTCCCGGGCCAGATTCGGTCCGGTCACCACAGCCAGCCGATCCGCGCTGATTCCGGTCGTCTCCGCGATCACCTCGCTCATCCGCAGACCACTGCCGAGCTCGATGCCCTTGGCCAGACTGACCACCGTGGCCTGAGGGGGGATCGACCACGTACGCAGATTGCTCCGCAGAGACTGCGAAGGCACCGCCAGCACCACGAACTCGGCGTCCGCCATGGCTTCGGCGGGATCAGCCACGGCCACCAGTGAGTTCGGCAATTGAACCGAAGGAAAGTAGTCGACGTTGCGATGCTCCGCGTTGATCGCCTCGGCCAGTTCGGCGCGCCTGGCCCACAGGGTGACCGATTGACCGGCGTCGGAGAGAACCAGGGCGAAGGCGGTGCCCCAGGACCCCGAGCCCATCACCGCAACACGGACGGTCACCGTCCCACCGCCGGGCTCTGGCCGGAAGCACCGGGATCGAAGCGGCGCAGCGGCGGCGGCTCACCGCGAAGCTCCGAGACGAGCGCCGTGATGGCGACCATGATGCGCTCGGTGGCGATGTCCAACGTCGCGACCGTCAGCGGCTCGTTCCTCAGATCGGTCAGCGGAACGGGATCACCCACCAGAACCCGCACCTGCTTGGGCGGCAGCAGATGCGGAAAATGCACGCGCTTGCCGAACATGATCTGCTCGGCCCCCCACTGGCCGACCGGGATGACCGGGCAATTCGCCTCCAAGGCGATGCGGGCGGCACCGGTCTTGCCCTTCATCGGCCACAGCTCGGGATCGAGGGTGATCGTGCCCTCCGGGTAGACGATCACGGCGCGGCCCTCGCTGGACAGCGTTGACGGCGGCGGTCAGGGCATGGCCGGCGGTGCGCGTGTTGCGCTCGACCGGGAGCTGATCGGTGGCGCGGAGCAGCGAACCGAAGCCCGGGACCCGGAACAGGCTCGCCTTGGCCAGGAAATGCGGCCACCGACCGGAGTAGGCAAGGAACTGCCCGATCACCAGCGGATCGACGTTCGATATGTGGTTGACGGCGAGGACCAGACCACCGGCCCGGGGCAGCTTGTCCGTGGCGATCCAACGCGACCGAACGAACGGTTTCATGATCGCGTTGAGCACGGCCACGGTTCCGAACAGGATGCGGGGCGCCGGCTCGATGTTGACCCGCGCCAGAGAAGAACGGCGACGCCGCTGCGGGGCCGCTACGCCGCCGGACATGAGCCACCTCACCTCGGGGTCAAGATGGCTTCACCCTACGGGATCGTGCCAGCATGGGAGGATCATGGACACGCTCCGGCCGGACGGCTTCGTGGCCGCAGTCGTCGCCCTCAAGGTGGGAGCTTCGGCCAAGACTCGGCTCGGCTCCTTTCCCGACGACCTGCGCCGAAGGCTGGCCTGGGCCATGGCCGTGGACACCCTTCACGCCCTGACCACCGCTGTCGATCATGTTCTGGTGGTCGGTCATGCGGCCGAACTGGTTGACGAATTGGCCACGGTACCCGGACCCATGGAAATATTCGACGAACCAGGCGCCGGGCTGAATGCTGCGCTCAGCCACGGATCCCGACGGCTCCGCCGGCAGGGAGCGGGGGTGGTGGTGGCGTGCGTGGGCGACCTCCCGGCCCTCCGGACCAGCTCGTTACAACGGATCCTGATTGCCTCGGCTGGCCTGACCCGCTCGTTCGTGGCCGATCAATCCGGGGTGGGGACGACCATGTTGATCGCCCGGGACACCGAATTGCGGCCGCACTTCGAAGGCGGTTCCGCAGCCGCCCACGAAGCCTCGGGCGCGGAACCGCTCAACCCACCGCAACTGACCGCAGTACCCGATGCCCGCCAGGACGTCGACACCGAACGTGATCTTGGTGCGGCGTATCGGCTGGGCTTGGGTGCGGCCACCGTCGAAGTGCTGCGTCGAGCCGATCGGCTGCGGTCGCTGAGGTCCGCCTGATCCGTCGGCTCGACGAGTCAGCTCTTCTTGGCGGTCTTCTTGGCCGGGCTCTTCCTGGCCGCAGCCTTGGTTGCGGTCGACTTCACGGTCGACCTCGCCGGCGTCTTGGCTACCGACTTTCTCGTGGTGGTGGCCTTGGCCGGGGTCGCCTTCTTCGCCGGCGTCTTCTTGGCGGCGGTGGTCTTAGCGGTGGTCTTGGCCGGTGATTTCTTTGCCGTTGTCTTGACCGGCGACGACTTCGTGGCCGTGGACTTTCTGGCCGTCGACTTCGTGGCCGTGGACTTCCTGGTCGTCGACTTCGTGGCTGTCGACTTCGTGGCCGCAGACTTCGTGGCCGCAGACTTCGTGGCGGCCGCGGTCGCCATACCCGCCTTCTTGGCGGTCGCCTTCGGCACCTTCTTGGCCCCGGAGACGTACGCCTTCAGATCCGATCCGGCCCGGAACCGCGGCACGGCCGTCGCCTTGGCCCGCTTGCGTTCGCCGGTGCGGGGATTGCGGACCATCCGGGCGGACCGCGGCACCCGTTCGAACACTCCGAAGCCGGTGATCGAAACCTTCTGACCACCCGCCGTCTGGTACGTGATCGTCTGCACCACGGCATTCAACGCTCGCGATGCTTCGGCCTTGTTGCCGTCGTAGTGGGCAGACAGCGCCTCAATCAATTCCGCCTTGTTCACGGCTTCCCTTCTCCAGCACTTGGTGAGCCCCAGGCTCTCGTGCAGCCGCACCGTACGCCTGCGAGGTCCACGCTAGAGATAGGGAGCCACCCAGACAAACACCGGGTGCCCAGTTTCTAAGTGTCGTAAGGAAAATCGGTACGAACTCAGCGTTACGGGGCCGATTCGACCCTTATCGGCAAGGTTTTCGGCAGATGCGTCCGCCGGTCCTGCTCGAATGCCTCGATATGGTCGACGTGCCGGAGGGTGAGCCCGATGTCGTCCAGGCCTTCCAACAAACGCCATTTGGTGTAGGGATCGATGTCGAAAGCGGTCTCGAAGCCGTCCGCGGTGATCGTCTGCTCACGCAGGTCCACCGTCAGCGGATGATCAGGATGCGCCTCGACAAAGTCCCATAGCTCTTCGATGATCTTGTGGTCCACCTCGGCCACCACCAGACCGGACTTGCCCGCGTTGCTGCGGAAGATGTCACCGAACCGCGATCCGATCACCACCCGGAAGCCGTAGTTCTGCAAGGCCCAGACCGCGTGCTCACGCGAAGATCCCGTGCCGAAGTCCGGGCCGGGGACCAAGATCGTGGCCCCGGCGTACTGCGGCTGGTTGAGCACGAAGTCCGGGTCGTTGCGCCAGGCCGCGAACAGTCCGTCCTCGAAGCCGGTCTTGGTCACCCGTTTCAGGTAGACCGCCGGGATGATCTGGTCGGTGTCGACGTTGCTGCGGCGCAACGGCAGCGCCGTGCCGGTGTGGGTCTCGAACTTGTCCATCCGCTTCTCCTAAAGATCGGCCGGAGCACTGAGGTGCCCGGCGATCGCCGTCGCCGCCGCCACCGGCGGCGAGACCAGGTGGGTCCGCCCACCTTTGCCCTGGCGCCCCTCGAAGTTGCGGTTCGACGTCGATGCCGCCCGCTCGCCGGGCGCCAGTTGATCAGGATTCATGCCCAGACACATGGAGCAACCGGCGGCCCGCCACTCGGCCCCGGCCTCCTTGAAGACAACGTCCAGACCCTCGTCCTCGGCCTGCAGCCGGACCCGGGCCGAGCCCGGTACGACCAGCATCCGAACCTGATCGGCGACGTGGTGTCCCTTGATCACCTCGGCTGCGATCCGGAGGTCCTCGATGCGACCGTTCGTGCAGGAGCCGAGGAACACCGTGTCCACGGCGATGTCCCGCATCGGAGTACCGGGCGTCAAAGCCATGTACTCCAACGCCTTCCGCGCGGAGGTGCGCTCGTGATCAGTGACGAAAGTCTCCGGATCGGGCACGGCCGCGCCGAGCGGCACGCCCTGACCCGGGTTGGTTCCCCAAGTCACGAAGGGCGTCAACTGGGTCGCGTCCAGATCCACCTCCTCGTCGAAGGAGGCGCCGGGGTCGGTCCGCAACGTCCGCCAGTGCTCCACCGCGTCGTCCCAGTCGGATCCGGTAGGGGCGTGCGGACGACCTCGGACGTAGGCGAAAGTCACCTCGTCCGGCGCGATCAGCCCCGCCTTGGCCCCCCACTCGATGCTCATGTTGCAGATCGTCATCCGGCCCTCCATCGAGAGGGCCTCGATGGTCGACCCGCGGTATTCCACGATATAGCCCTGCCCTCCTCCGGTGCCGACCTTGGCGATCAACGCCAACACGACGTCCTTGGCGGTCACCCCCGGCGGAAGTGCTCCGTTGATGTTGACCGCCATCGTCTTCGGTCGCGCCTGCGGCAGGGTCTGGGTCGCCAGCACATGTTCGACCTCCGAGGTGCCGATGCCGAACGCGATCGCGCCGAACGCTCCGTGGGTCGAGGTGTGCGAGTCACCGCAGACCACCGTCATCCCGGGCTGGGTCAGACCCAGCTGGGGGCCGATGATGTGCACGATTCCTTGATCAAGATCTCCGAGACTGTGGATCCGGACCCCGAACTCCTCGGCGTTGCGCCGCAGGGTGTCGACCTGGGTCCGGGACACCGGGTCCGCGATCGGCGCGTCGATGTTCAGGGTCGGGGTGTTGTGATCCTCGGTGGCCATGGTGAGATCGGGGCGCCGGACGGTCCGGCCGGCTTGGCGCAACCCGTCGAAAGCCTGCGGGCTGGTCACTTCGTGGACGAGGTGCAGGTCGATGAAGAGCAGGTCCGGCTCGCCCGCAGCGGACCGGACGACGTGCGCGTCCCAGATTTTCTCACTGAGTGTCTGACCCATGACGACTCTCCTTTTCGCTCCGCAGCCGCCTTTAACATGACTTGCATTCCAGCATCCGAGACGGCAGTATCAAGGCATGGACAACTCTAGCGGTGTCGGCGTGCTGGACAAAGCCGCCCTCGTGTTGAGTGCGCTGGAAACCGGTCCTACCACTTTGGCTGGTCTGGTGTCGGCCACCGGGCTCGCCCGACCCACCGCCCACCGGTTGGCTGTGGCCCTGGAACATCACCGGCTGGTCAGCCGAGATCTGCAGGGCCGCTTCATCCTTGGCCCCCGGCTCGGGGAGCTGGCTTCGGCCGCCGGCGAGGACCGGCTGCTGGCCACCGCCGGACCGGTCCTGGCCCGACTCCGCGACATCACCGGTGAGTCGGCACAGATGTTCCGGCGCCAGGGCGACTACCGGGTCTGTGTGGCCACCGCCGAACGGATGTCGGGATTGCGTGACTCGGTGCCGGTCGGGACCCAGCTGACCATGAGCGCCGGGTCAGCGGCCCAGGTGTTGCTCGCCTGGGAGGAGCCGGACCGGATGCAGCGCGGGCTGCGGGGCAGCCGGTATTCCGCGGTCGCCTTGGCCGCCGTTCGCCGCCGCGGCTGGGCCCACTCGGTCGGCGAGCGGGAACCGGGCGTCGCCTCGGTGTCGGCCCCCGTACGGTCCCCGTCCGGCAAGGTGATCGCCGCCGTCAGCGTCTCCGGTCCGATCGAGCGCCTGTCGCGGCAACCCGGTCGACTGCACGCCCCGGCAGTGATCGCAGCGGCGGAACGCCTGAGCGAAGTGCTGCGCCGCAGCGGGGCTGAGTAACCCGGCCTGAGACACTGCCAGACGTGACGGCATCGGAACTGTCCTCGGACTTACGTGCGGAACTACACAGGGCCGCCCGGATCGACATTGCGATCATGCGCTGGCGGGCCCGGCGAGTGCGCTCGTTGGGCTATCGACCGTCCGTGATCGGTTACACCGGCTATGGCTCGACGACGTGGGTCCGGCTGCTGGCGCGGGTCCTGCTGACTCGGGACAGCCGGCGCGCAAGGGGTCAAGAGCCGACCGGCTCGAGGGGCTGGCGGAGTTTCGTCAGTGTGCCGGTCGAAAACGGATCGGTCGATGTGGTGATCGGGAAGCAGAGCTTCACCGTGCAGGCCGACAGCAGCGGGATCGTGGACACGGTGATCGACGTCGACCTGGAGCCCGGCTGGCACCGGGCGGAGTTGAGCTCTGAGGGTTCCACGCCCACTCCGGCCGACGTCTACGTCGTCGATCCCGAGGTCCGGTTCGGGATCGTGTCCGACATCGACGACACGGTGATGGTCACCGCCCTGCCCCGCCCGCTGCTGGCGGCCTGGCACACGTTCGTGGTCAACGAGCACGCCCGGACCTCGACGCCCGGGATGCCGGTCCTGTACGAGCGGCTGGTGACGGCCAACGAGCAGACACCCGTCGTCTACCTGTCCACGGGGGCATGGAATGTCGCGCCGACCCTCACCAGGTTCCTCTCCCGGAACCTCTACCCCAAGGGGGCCCTGCTGCTCACCGACTGGGGACCAACCGCGGATCGCTGGTTCCGCAGCGGCCGCGAACACAAACGCAACAGCCTCGAACGGCTGGCCAAAGAGTTCCCGCAGATCCGTTGGCTGCTGGTCGGCGACGACGGCCAGCACGACGAGGCGATCTACAGCGAATTCGCCGCGTCGCATCCCGACCAGGTCGCTGCCGTCTGCATCCGGCAGCTCACCCCCGGCGAGGCGGTGCTGGCCGGCAGCAGCAACCGGGACTCCACGGCCGCCGCGATCTCCAAAGCCACCTGGTTGTACGCCAACGACGGAGCCGAACTGTCCGGGCAGCTGGCCCGGCTCGGCCTCATCACCCATCAGCAGCAACCCGAAGTCCCGGCCTGACGCAACCCTTACGAAGATCCGGTCACCGGGGATACCCGATCGGCAGGTACAGATCCCAGGGTCCGACATTCACGAACTGGTACTGGTCCGCCGGCATCCGCAGGTACGGCGTCATACCCTCCTGATACACGAAAGCGACCAGCGACGGATTTGCGGCGTCGACGGTGGCGTTCTGATCCTCCAGCCTTATCGGGCCGTGGGTCGCCGCCTGGAGCCGCCCGCCGCCGAGGTAGTCGATCAGGTACGCACCCCAGTAGTCGCCGGCGACGTACGGGATCTGCCGGCTCTTGATCTCGCTGACCATCTGCTTGGCGTCGGCGTCGGGATCGATCCATTGCCAGCCGACCTGCTGGTGGATGACCGGCACAGAGAGCATCAGCGCCCACACGGTCGGCACAATGACCACCAGCCACGGCGACTCACGAATTCGCCCGGGGACCAGCAGCAGCCAGGCCCCCAACCCCATCAACAGCTGCGGCAGGAGCGGCAGGGCATAACGCGCGTCGGCGATGGAGCCAAGCGGGGCGTACAGCGCAAGAGTCGGGAACGCCAGCAACCCGGCCACCAGGATCGGCAGGGTCTGCGGACCCTTGAGCAGCACCAGCGCGACCATCCCGACCAACGAGGACATGATCAGTACCGCCGCGATCCCGACCGCCACCGCCTCCGGGGCGACCCAGTCCCCCTCCGGGGTGCGCAGTCCGAACGCCCGCGGCAACAACTCGGTGACGAATCTGACCAGCCGCTCCGGGTAGGTGGTCTGCACCACGGGCTTGGCCGACTCCGGCCAGCCGTTCTGCGCCATGAACAGCAGCCACGGGCTGACGCCGAGCACCCCGCCGGCGGAAAGCGGCAGCCACCACCGGCGGAACGCAGGCCAGCGGTACAGCGTGGGCACGATCAACGCCAGCAGGGCGACCGTGCCGAAGATCGGATGGCTCCACACCGCGAACCCCGCCGCGAACCCGCCGAGGAACGCGGTCCGGACCAGGTGTTGCTCCGTACGCATCGCGTGACACGCCAACGCGAGCGCGGCCACCTGCGCGATGAAGCCGGTCGGGTACCCCATGTAGGAGCGCAGGAACAACAGCGCCACCGCGCCGGAAACAGTCCACCCGATCAGCGCCAGCGCCGCGGCCGGTACCCGGCCGAAGATAGGCCGCGCCAATCGGTAGAGGGCATAGCCGGCGACGGCGGACAACAGGATCGGCAGAATGCGTACCGGCCCCACCCCGGTCCAGAACGCCAGGATCGGTGCCAACAGGTAGGTCTCGGTGGTCGAGCCGTAGTCGTTCCCGGCCACGATGAGGCGGAATTGACCCTTCAGCACGTCGAACGCCTGCAGTCCGGTGATGCCCTCGTCGGCGTTCAACCTGGACAACGATGTCCGCATCAGCCAAACCCTGATCAGCAGCCCGGCCACCACCGCGGGCAGGCAGGCGAGCAGCAGGGTCCGGGTCGACACCTCGGCCCGGCGGTCCGACTCGGGGTCGGCGATCACCGGCACTGAGAGGTCCTTCCGGTAATGTGCGTCGGCATCAGGCTATATGCACCGATGCCGCTTCGCCGTGTCGTGTCGATAGCCGCGCACGACCCCGACGATCGCACAGGAGTGGCTTGGTGGCAGACGGCGCGTCCGCCCGGGTTTCACCGCCACCCCCCGACGGTGAGGTCTCCGCCTACTTCCGCACCCGGCTCGCCCCCAACCCTCATCGCGCGGCCGTCTGGAGGCACCTGTGTGCCTACCTGCAGCGCTGGATTCCCGCGGACGCGGCCGTGCTCGATCTGGGCGCCGGCTGGTGCGACTTCGCCAACGCCATCCGGGCTCGGCGGGTGGTGGCAATGGACCTGGACACGACCGTGCGACGGGCCGCGGCTGAGCACGTCCAAGCCGAGGTGGGCGACTGCACCGACCTCTCGCGTTTCGACTCCGACTCGTTCGATGTGGTGTTCGCCTCGAACCTGCTCGAACATCTGGAGCGGCCGGCGACCACCCGGCTGCTCGGCGAGGCTGCGCGGATCCTACGCCCCGGCGGGCAACTGATCCTGCTGCAACCGAACTTCCGGCTGAACCCGGGCGGCTACTTCGACGACTACACCCATGTCGCGATCTACACCGACCGCTCGTTGGCCGACTACCTACGCTCGGAGGACTGGCGGATCGTACGGGTGTACCCACGGTTCCTGCCGTTGACGATGAACAGCAAAGGCTCCGCGCTGACCTTCCTGGTGCCGTGGTATCTGCGCTCCCCCGTCAAACCGCTGGCCGGTCAGATGCTGCTGATCGCCACGCCCGACCCCGACCGTGCGGACGGCCATGTGGAACGGTAGGACGGTGTCGGTGGTGCTGCCGACCTACAACGAGAAGGACAGCATCGCCGAGACCATCAGGGCCTTCGACAAACTCGGCGTCGTCGACGACATCCTGGTGGTGAACAACAACGCGGCGGACGGAACCTCCGATGAGGTCGCCTTGACCTCCGCGCGGGAGGTGCTGGAACCACGGCAGGGCTATGGCTCGGCCATCCGGCGTGGTCTGGCCGAGGTCGACACCGACCTGATCTGCATCTGCGAGCCCGACGGCACGTTCAACCCACAAGACCTCATGAAGCTGCTGCCCTTCACCGAAGAGTGCGACTTCGTGGTCGGGTCCCGCACCGTGTCTAACTTCATCTGGGACGGTGCCAACATGGGCTGGTTTCTGCGGTGGGGCAACTGGGCGGTCGCGAAGACCATCGAGGTGCTGTTCAACACCGCCTACCTCAGCGACGTCGGTTGCACCTTTCGCGTCATCTCCAAGGCCTTGGTCCCTGACCAATTGCGCGACGCCCGCGTCGACGACTCCTCGTTCGGCCTGGAGATGTTGATGCTGTCCGTGGTCGCCCGAGACACCATCGTCCAGGTCCCGGTGAACTATCACCCGCGGGTCGGCACCTCGTCGGTCACCGGCGATATGCGCATCGCTGTCCGCCTCGGGCTGCAGATGCTGCGCATGGTGCTGGCGATGCGGATCCGAACGCGCACGCGCCGGCCTGGACCAGCGGGGCGCCGCCGGGCACAGAACTGGTAGCCGCGAGTCAACGAGTCAGACGCGGGACGCGTACGCGGTTCCACCACAGCGAGAGCCCGACGGCGACGGCGACGAGTAGCCCTCCGGCGCCGGCGAACCACGACGCGATGTCGACGCGCTTCTGGGCCACGATCACCTGGCTGGGCAGATCAGCCAGCGCCAACTGCAACTGATCGGCGCTCTCGGCCTTGTAGTACTGGCCCCCGGTGATCTCGGCGACAGCCTGCAGACTCGGCTCGTCGATGACCCGGGGGTTACGCCCTCCGCGCCCGCCGAACCCACCCCCCGGACCGCCGCCGGCCCAGCTGCCGGCTTGCCGGCCGGTGCAGGCCATCCGCGACGGGGTGGTCGTGCCGAACCCGATGGTGAAGACCCGCACGCCCCGGACGGCAGCGTCCTCGGCGGCCTCCGCTGGTTCGACGCCCTGGGTGTTCGCGCCGTCGGTCAGGACGACGATCACGTCCGGCGCGTAACCGGAGCGCTGGGCCGATTCCGCATCGACTCCGGTCGGGGCCACGGTCGGGTTGATCGCGGCGATCCCGTCGATGGAGGTGAGGATCGCCGAGCCGATCGCCGTACCGCGCGCCGTGGTGAAGTTGTCGATCGCCTCGATCAACGCATCCTTGTCGGTGGTCGGCGGAACCTGCAGGCCGGCGACGCCGGCGAAGGCGACCAGACCGATCTTGCGCCGGCCGTCCTGGGACTTGATGAAGGTGACGGCCGCCTGCTGGGCGACTGTGAGCCGGTTGGGCTCCACATCGGTCGCGCACATCGAACCGGAGACGTCCATCGCCAGCATGATCGTCGTGGAGTCGGACGGTACCGGCACGCTCGCCTGCGGCCGCGCCGCCCCGACGCCGAGCGTGGCGAGGCCGAGGAGAAGCGCGCACGTCGGGATGAGTCGGATCCACCGAGTGCGAGCGGGTAGCGCGGTCCGGACCAGGGCGATCGACGTCACCCGCACCGTCGCGCGCCGCCGGCGGCGCCGCAGCAACCAGACGGCTCCCGCCACGACCGGGATGATCAACAACGACCACAGCGCCCACGGCCAGCTGAACGACATCACACGAGCCTTCCGGTGCGTACGCCGGTGAGCAGAGCGCCGGTGGCCAGCAGGACGAGCGCGACGGCGATGAAGCCGCCGGCCAGCGGTACGTCCTGCGTGGCCACGGTCAGCCGGAGGTCGATGCCGGTTGCGATGCCGTCGAGCTGCTGGGCGTCGGAGGCGGGATGGTAGTGGCCGCCGGTCGTCTGGGCGATCGCGGTCAACCGCTCGGCGTCGAGGGCCGTGTGCAGCTGGAACCCGTCGACCGCGACGGTGGCTCCGTCGGCCGTGCCCACGCCGACCGTCTCGATATGCACACCGGAGTTCTGAGCGAGGGTCGCCGCGGCCGTCACCGCGTCGTCACTGCCGCCCTGGTCCTCGCCGTCGGAGATCAGCACGATGGTCGCCGAGCCCCACCGACCGAGGTCGGGCAGTTCACCGTTCTCGCCGATCGTGACCGACCGGCCGGTGATCGCGCTCAGCGAGCCGAGGATGGCCGACGCGAGCGACGTGCCGCCGGAGATCCGCAGGCTCTGTACGGCCGACTTGGTGGCGGCGCGGTCCGCCCCGGGCAGTGACGTCGTGAGTGCTCCCTGATCGAAGCCGACCACGCCGATGTCGACGGTGTCGGGCTGGGCGTCGATGAAGGCCTGGGCGGTCTGTTGGGCGGCCGCCAGCCGGGTGGGCGCGACGTCGTCGGCGCTCATGCTCCCGGACACGTCCATCGCGAGGACGACCGTGCCGGCGCTGCGCCCGACTGGAAGCGCGGCGGCCGGCCCGGCCACGGCCACGGCCAGCACCACCACACCGGCAACGAAGAACCACGTCTCGTACGCGCGTCCGTGCCGGCCGGTGACCGCGATGCCGGCCGCCGCGAGGGCGGCAGATCGACGCCGGCCCAACCGCACGACGGCGACCGCCAGTGCCGCCGCGACCAGCAGGCCGAGGACCAGCAGTGGTGGATAGGTGAGGCTCACCGGCGCCTCCGGCGGGTGTCGGTGATGACCCGTAGCAGGGTCTCGACGAGATCGTCACCGGTGTCCACGCGATGCAGCGGGACTCCGGCCCGGCGGGCGCCGGAGCGAAGGGTCTCCTCCCGCTCGTCGACACCTGAGCGGAAGCTCGCGCGGAACAACGGATCGGCGGAGTCGACGAGGAGCTGCTCGCCCGTCTCCGCGTCCTCGACCACGATCAGGCCGACCTCGGGGATCGCGTCGTCCGCGCGATCGACCACCCGCAAGGCCACGACGTCGTTACGGTGTGCGAGCCGGATGAGCGGGCGTTGCCAATCGCCCGTGCCGATGAAGTCCGAGATCACCACGACAAGGCAGCGCCGAGCCAGCGACGCGACCGTGTCCAGCATCGCTGCGAGGTCTGTCGTGACCATTGACCGGACGTCAGGCGTGCGCTCGAGCTCCCGTCCGATCCGAAGCGCGTGACCGCGTCCGCTGCCGAGCGGGACGATGCGGGTGCTGCCGGGCAGCCCTCCGTCGTAAAGCACGGCGCCGACCCGGTTGCCGTTCCGGCCGAGCAGCCTGGTCAGCACGAGAGCGAGATCGGCCAGCACGTCCCGCTTGCCGCGGCCCGGGCCGCCGACCCCCATCGACGCCGATCGGTCGAGGACCAACCAGGTGGTCAGTTCGCGATCCTCGTTGAACTCCCGTACCTGCGGTTCGTCGAGCCGGGCGGTGACGTTCCAGTCGATGTGCCGGGCGTCGTCACCGTCGACGTAGGGCCGGACCCCCGCGAAGTCGAGACCACTTCCCCGCCGAGGAGTACGAATCCCGCCCTGGATCCGCCCGTCGAGCCGCCGGACAACCCGCCACTCCAGCCGGTGCAGCAGACGGTCGGGGGCGGTGATCATGGCTGCAGCACCACGTCCGGGGTCGGTACGGCGCGCAGGACGCGGGTCAGGATGGTGTCGGCATCAAGCTCATCGGCGAGCGCCTCGTACGACAGCACGATGCGGTGGCGCAGCACGTCGAGCGCCAGCTCGTCCACGTCGTCGGGCAGCACGTAGTCCCGACCGCGGAGGAACGCCAGCGCCCGGCCACCCAGGACGAGCGCGATCGTGGCCCGCGGGCTCGCGCCGTAGGTGACGTACCGCTCGAGGTCGCCCTCGCCGACCCCGCCGGGCGACCGGGTGGCCGCAACGAGGCGTACGGCGTAGTCGACGATCGCGGGGTCGACGTAGGTCTGCTCGACGCTCCCCCGCATCAAGATCAGGGACTCCGGGGTCAACATCTTTTGCGGCGGGCCGGGCGGCAGCAGAGCCCGCCCGACGATCGCGTGCTCCTCGGGCGAGCTCGGGATAACCCACCACGACCTTCATCATGAATCGGTCGACCTGGGCCTCGGGCAACGGATAGGTGCCGTCGGACTCGATCGGGTTCTGAGTCGCCATCACCAGGAACGGCTCCGGAACTCCGAACGTCTCCCGCCCGATCGTCACCTGCCGCTCCTGCATCACCTCGAGCAGAGCGCTCTGCACCTTGGCCGGGGCGCGGTTGATCTCGTCCGCCAGCAGCAGGTTGGTGAAGACCGGACCCAGCGACACCTCGAACTCGCCGGACCGCTGGTGGTAGACCCTGGTTCCGACGAGGTCGGCCGGCACCAGGTCGGGGGTGAACTGGATCCGTTGGAACTGGCCTCCGATCGCGCCGGCCAGGGACTTGACCGCGAGAGTCTTCGCCAGGCCCGGCACGCCCTCGACGAGCAGATGACCCCCGGCCAGCATGGCGATAGCCATTCGTTCGAGCAGCACGTCCTGGCCGACGATCGTGCGTTTGACCTCGAACAACACCGGTTCGAGCGGGTTCGGCGTCATGACATCACCTCCTCCGTTGCCGTCCTCACAGTCGTGGACCCCCGCCCGGTCCCGACCCCGAGTCTCCGCCGAGCGCGGCGCCGATCGGGACGGCGAATCCGATCCCGGCGAACGCCTCGTCGTCCCCGGGGTCGGCGATCGACACGACGACGCCGACGACAAGCCCCTGCGCGTTCAGCAGCGGACCGCCGGAGCTGCCCGGATTCACCGCGGCGTCGAACTGGATCAGCCCGGACAGCGTCCCCGCCTTGGTTTTGGTCGAGCGGTTGAGACCCGAGATGATTCCGGTGGTCGTACTGGCCCGGAGCCCCAGCGGGTTGCCGATGGCCACCACATCCGATCCGACGTCGGCCCCTCCGCCGAGGGTCGCCGGAACGACGACCTCCGGGAGCTTTTTCGGGGTCAACGTGGCGATGTCGATCTTCGGATTGCTGGAGGCGACCGTCGCGGCCGCCTTGGTGCCATCGGCGAACGTGATCGAGATGGCGCCGCCGCCGGAGACGACATGGTGGGCGGTGAGTACCGCGCCGGTGTCGGTGACGATGACGCCCGATCCGAGCGAGCCCTTCGAGGTCGTGATCAGCACCACCGACGGCGCGACCTGGCGGTAGACGTCGGTGACGGGCAGCGGAGTCGCCGTCGTCGCCGGGGTCGGGGTCGGAGTCGGCGATGCTCGGTCGGTGGAGGTGGCCGACCCGAGCCGGAAGGCCAGCACAGCGATGACTGCCAGGGCGACGACCATCACGCCGACCGCTGCGACCAGCAACCGCCGACCGGGGTTGGGCCCGATCGGATCGGACTGCGGTGCCGGACCGGGAGCCTGGGACGGTCCGGAAACCGCCGACGGTTCACCGGTTGCGGCCACGTCCGCGCTGGGCGCGCGGAACCCGCGCAACCGCCCAGCCCCGGCGGGGTCCATCCCAACAGCGTAAGTACAGTTCCTATGAGCCCGCTGTGGGCCCAGTCGCACTTCCTGGAAGAAATCTGGGTGGAGGTGTCGGATCGGGCGTTGGGCGTTCGTAGCAGGGGTGAGGAGCGGGCCGGAGGCGCCCGCGAAACCCAAAGGAGACAGGGATGACGCGGTATCTGATGTCGGTTTTCGGGCCGGCTGAGTACACCGACTACGGCAACTACCCCTCCGAGGAGGCGATGAAGCAGGCGATGGCCGACACGGACGTCTTCAACCAGCGACTGCAGGAGGAGGGCTACTGGGTCTTCGCCGACGGCTTGGCGCCGGCCACGACCGCCACCGTCGTCGACGGGCAGGGTGCCGAGCCGGTGGTCACCGACGGCCCCTACCTGGAGTCGAAGGAATACGTCGGCGGCTTCTGGATCATCGAGGCTCCCGACCTCGACGTGGCGCTGACGCTGGCCGCCGAGGGATCGAAGGCGTGCCGGGGCAAGGTCGAGGTGCGTCCCTTCGCGGGCGAGTGACGCTCGATTCGATGCTGGTCGCCGAGGTGATCACCCGGGTCCACCGCGAGGAGTGGGCCCGGGTGGTTGCCCTGCTGACGCGACGTTTCGGCGACCTGGATGTCGCCGAGGAGATGGCGGCGGAGGCGTTCGCGGTCGCCGTTGAGCGCTGGCCCACCGACGGCGTACCCCCAATCCCGGCGCCTGGATCGTCACGACCGCCAACCGACGCGGCATCGACCGGCTGCGCCGCGAGTCCCGTCGTGACGAGAAGCAGCAGGAGGCTCAGATGCTGTACGACACCCCGGCTGAACAGCAGGGCGTCATCGACGACGACCGGCTCCGGCTGATCTTCACCTGCTGCCACCCGGCCTTGGCGAAGGAGGCCCGGATCGCGCTGACCCTGCGGATGGTCGGCGGGCTGACCGTGGCCGAGATCGCCCACGCCTTCCTGGTGCACGAGGCCACCATGGGTCAGCGGATCACCCGGGCGAAGGGCAAGATCAAGGCGGCCAGGATCCCGTACCGGGTGCCCTCCTCCGCGGACTTGCCGGCTCGCATCTCCGGCGTTCTGGCGGTCCTGTTCCTGATCTTCAACGAGGGCTACCTCGCCTCGGACCCCGAGCAGGGACCTGTACGCAGCGACCTCACCCTGGAAGCGATCCGGCTGACCCGGCTGCTGAAGATGCTGCTGTCGTCGGACGGTGAGGTGGCCGGCCTGCTGGCCCTGATGCTGCTCACCGAGGCCCGCCGGGAGGCGCGGATCTCGGCATCCGGTGAGCTGGTCACCCTCGACGAGCAGGACCGCGGCGCCTGGGATGCCGCCCTGATCGCCGAGGGGCATGCCCTGGTCCGGGAGCGGATCGCCGCCGTCTCCGCCGGTCAGGAACACCCGGGCCGCTACCAGATCCTCGCGGCCATCAATGCGGTACACACTTCCGCCATGGACGCCCGCGATACAGACTGGTCTCAGGTCGTCACCCTCTATGACCAGCTCGCCCGCATCGACCCCTCGCCGATCGTCGCGCTCAATCGGGCCGTTGCGCTCGCCGAGCTCGACGGGCCCGAGGTGGCGCTGGCGGTGGTCGACAGGCTCAGCCTGCGCGGCTACCACGCCTTCCACGCCACCCGCGCCGACCTGCTCCGCCGACTCGGCCGGTCGGCGGAGGCCCGCGCTGCCTACGAGAAGGCCATCGAGCTGGCGGGCAACAGCGCCGAGGTCGCCTACCTCACACGCCGGCGCGACCAGCTCGCACCCAACTGAGTAACGATTCGTTCCATCGGAGTGAACGCCTCTCAGGTATGAGGACGCGACGGGAGCGCGTGGACGACGTGGCCAACTGCCCGCCAGCCGTAGCAGCAGCAGCGACACGAGGACGGTCCACACCAACTGATGGGCTAGGACATGCTCGCCGGTGAAAGGGATGTCCCAACCCAGCAGTTACGGAATCGATTCGAGAACGTTCGCATCCGAAACGGATCCATCGGCTGTGGAGACCGCACAACTGGCGCCCTTGCTCTCCTCCGGTTGACCCCCTTCACCGGGCATTTTCGCGGGCGGGTCGTACGGCAACTGCAACCCAGCCGGTCCTCTGGGGGCAGTGGTGGCGACCCCGGCTGGTGTCGCGCCGGACTGACGGCTTGTGGGATCGGAGTCCGATCTCAGAGCACGGCTAGGAGCCCCTAGTTTCGGCCTGTCTGCTGATCCAGTGCGGTTCCGACTTAGCCACTTTCCTCGACTGCGGCTGGAGGTTGACGTCGTGGTGACGAGCTAGCAGCAGCAGGTGACAGAGCACGTCTGCCAGCTCGCTGCGAAGGGCCTGTTGCAGCTGCTCCGGGGTCGCGTCCTTGTCGCGGGCTCGTCCGGTTCGCATAAGGAAGGCCTGGGTTAGCTCACCAACCTCCTCCTGCAGTTTGAGCATGAACCATGTGGCGTCTCGCTCGATCCCCGAGCGCGAGGCGTAGATCTGCGAGACCGCCTCTCTACTTCCTTGGTCAGCCGGGCGACGTTCATGTGACAAACGCTAGGACGCGGGTGTGATGCCTTCGCTCATGGTCAGCGATTGACCGCGAAGACGACCCCTGCTTCGGTTACCGGGCGGCCTATGGAACGGGCTCCAGTACAGTCCCCTGCTCGGGTGTCGGCTCATCGGGGCGGCTTCGATATGGCGCGGTTGAGGTGGATGGCCACGGTGATGATGGCTGTGAGCGCTGCGAGAGCAGCGAAGGTGAGGGCTTGGCCGCCGGTATCCAGGAGGATGCCGCTGATCGGAGGCCCGAGGGGCGCGGCAAGTCCTGCGATGAGGTAGGAGGCGGCCATGACGCGGCCTTGGAGGTGCGCTGGCGTCTGCTGGATCTGGGCGGCGAGCAGGGTGGCGTTGGCTGGTGCGGAGATGAAGAAGATGCCGCCGACGAGAACGCCGGCGATCAGGGGGTTGTCGATCGAGGCGAAGGCGGCGAAGGCGGTCGCTGCCATCCAGCCCATGATGATCACTAAGGTCTTGAGGCTCAGCTGGGGCTGGATGACCGGGGCGGCGACTGCGCCGAGGATGCCGCCGATGCCGGCGATCGCGAACATCAGGCCGAGGCTGGTGGGACTGGCCCCGGCGGCGGTGAAGGTGGCGATCAGGGCGAAGACGGCGCCGGCGAACACGAACTGGTAGCCGGCCGCGGCCAACAGGGTGGCCCGGAGGAACGGTTGGTGCCACAAGAAGGTCAGACCGGTCACCAAGTCTTTGCTGATGCGGGGGCGTTCCTGATCATGTAGTTGTCGGTGTTGGTGTGCCGGGTCGGTGAGGGAATGCCGGACGGTGGCCGACAGGACCGCGCTGATGGCGAACGAAAACAGATCCGCGATCAAGGGCAGCACCGGCGCGATTCCGTAAAGCACGCCACCGGCGGGTTGCCCCGCCAAGCTGACGGCGTGACCGCGGCCTTCGTTGAGCGCGAACGCGCGGGGCAGCTGCATCGTCGGGACAACGTGGCGGAGGGCAACGGAGTGGGCAACGTCACTGACGGCCGCTCCAACGGCGTTGACAGCGGCCACAACCAGCAACTGCCACAGCACAAGATGACCGGTCAGCAGACTCACGGCGGCCACCGAGGTCGCCACAACCCGGATCAGGTCGGAGCCGACCAGCATCCAGCGCAACGGTGCCCGGTCGATGGCGACCCCCGCCGGCAGCCGCGTCACCGCACCGACGGTCAGGGCGACCAGTCCGAGCAGACCGGCGGCCGCTGCTGAGCTCGTGATGCTCAACGCCAGCAGTGGATAAGCCAGGGCCGTCATCGACGACCCGAGCCCGGATACGGCGCCGCCGGTCCACAACCGGGCGAAATCCGCATTCCGGTGCAGCGACTGCCCTCCCACTCCACCCGTAGGCGCCAGAGCCTGCACATCTTTGACCATAATGTACAAAATGTACATAACGTACGATTGCTCGATGGACGAGGAGCTACCAGTCACTGAGGCACGGGCACGGTTTGCAGAACTGGTGAACATCGTGGGATACGGCAAGAAGCGGGTCGTGTTGACCCGGCATGGCAAGCCGCTCGTCGCGCTCGTGCCCGCCGAGGCTCTTGTAGAACTCGATGCCGGCCACAACACTGCGCCGGTGATGCTCGACCTGTCCTCCCAGCCGTCCGACAACCGGTCGTCCTACACCCTCGCAGCGCACGATGACTCCCGTCCCCAGAGCTGAGGGTCTACTGCGGAAGTCCCAGACCAGTCCGCTGCCCCCTCGGGCATGCTGCACGCCTCACTGATGTCTCGACGGCGACTTCCCGCAGAGGGGTTCGGTCTACGGCGAAGGTGATGGCTCGAATCCCAGCCATCGAGAATCAAGCTCTCGCCCTCGTCGCAAGCCCCGAGAGCCTTCTCGGTGTAGCCGATGACGTCGGAGAGGAGCTGGCGTGAATCAGTCCAGACGAGCTCGGTGCACTTGTTCGGCTCAGCGATCGCGGGGGTGCCCGTCCAGCGACTGATGGTGAAGAAGAAGTCGACGTATTCGTCATCGTCCGCGGTTTTCGGAGGCGCGGTGGGCGACGAGCAGGACGCGGCCGCCGTACGCAATATGCGTGCACCGCGACCGTAGTCCGGAATCGCATCTGCTTCACGCGAGCCACCGTAAGTCAGGTGTGCGCGGGACGGCCCACTCCGGCACAAGATGACCCGGGACCCGGACTTCCCGTGTACGGGGACGTCGATGCAATTCCGCTGGGCTCGTTTGCCGGACGCCGAGGCTCAGTCAAGCAGTTGAACGTCCAAGGAGTTGAACGTCGTCGACGATGCGCTGGCGGTAGACGTCGAACCAGTCGCCGCCAGCTCGGTACTCGTAGGTGAGCGCATCGACGTTCCACATGATGCGGTAGCGAGCCAAGTCTTCGGCAACGGAACGGGTCAGCTCCCAGCCATACCCGTCTAAGAACGCCGACACGACGTCCGGACCGGCCATCGACAAGCGCGCCACGTCGGCCCGCGGGTCACCGACGCTGGCGTCGCCCCAGTCGATCACCGCGGACAACCGCATCCCTCGTGCGTCGGTCTGGCCGAAGACATGCGCGGTCTTGAGGTCGTTGTGCAGCAGGACACCGGGACCGTCGTAGGCGAGCAGGTCACAGTTCATGACGCGCGACCTGGTGAGCGCAGCCAGCCTCGCCTCCAGGACGCCGGCGTCCACCAGCTCGGGCAGTCCGGCGAGCTGATCCTCGACCGCCTCCGCCCAGGAGTCGTGCTGCCCGCGGGCTCCGACTGGTCCAGCGTCAACTACCAGCGCGCCCCAGCCGGGCAGCTGCTCCGCGTGAACGCGGCGGAACGACGTCCCGGCCTGGAGCATCACGGCTGCATGTTCGCTCGGCGCACCGGGAACGAAGGCCAAGACGAGCGCGGCGCGTCCGTCGAGGCCCTCACGAAGGACTGCGAGGACCTCCGGCACCGGAACCCCGGCGTCGAGCAGCAGACGGCAGGCCCATGCCTCCGCCTCCATCTCGCGTTGCGGGCCGATCTTGACGATCACTGACGACCCGTCGACCAGCCGCACGCGAAAGTCGTCGTTGAGAACCGAACCTTGCAGGCTCTCGACGCGAGCGACGTCGCGACCGACGGCCGCGGACGCATGCGCCGCAACCTGCTCGGTCGTCGGGGCGTGCTGCACAGCAGAACCCTAATCACGCCGAACCGCACCGTGTCGCAGCGCTCGCTGCAGATAGGCCGACGGTTCGGTTGACGGTCCTCCTATAGCGAGGCTTCCTCTCGCGGCACCGAAGGCTTGCGCCTGCGCCCTCATACAGCAGGCCAGCGTCGAGGTCCTTGCAGATCTGCCATACCGAGGGCTGGGCCCAGTCGCTACCTCAGCCGTGCAGTCGTGTGGTGATGTTGGCACGCAGGCGCGCAGCCAGGGCGTCCTCGGCGGCACCGGCCGCGTCCTGCCGGTCGCCTAAGAAGCCGAAAACATTGGGCCCGCGCCTGTTGGCAGCGAGGTCTGAGGGACGAGGGACGATGTGCATGTGCAGATGTTCGAAGCCGTCCTTCTCGGCGAAGAGCATCACATAGGTCTTCTCGCAACTAGTGACGGCGACCAGCGCCGCCGATGCAGCCCACAGCAGGCGGCCCATCGTTACAGCAGACGCCTCGGACAGCTCATGCAGCCCGAGCACATGCCGCCGCGGGATCAGACACGTCCATCCGGGCAACGCCGAGTCGAACGCGAGTGCCAGCCTCCACTCGGCACCGTCGTCCCAGACCTGCTCCCGATCCGGGAGTCGTTCGGTCCCGTTGCGTTCGCAGGAGTAGCAGGTCGTCACCCTGCGATGATCGCAGCAGCTGAGTCGATGGCGCCCAGAAGACGTTCTCGGACCGTGACTCACCGGTAGATCTGTCCGCCTCGCGTCGTAAGAGGGTCCGCCTGCGGTGGCGTCTTTCGCCACCTCGTCTACGCGGCAGGAGGCCGTCGTGTCGGCCAGCGCGGGGTCGATTGCGGCGACGCACAGCGGCAGGGGCAGGTCCGCCGCCGCTGCCACCGGATCGGCGAGCCGGTCGCCAGGTTCCGCAGCGAGTTGCCAGGCCAGGGTGCCGAACTCGGGGAGTGCGCCATCAGCTCGACGTTTAGCGGACGAGCGGTTCCTAGACTTCTGTCCGTGCAGGCTGCTGGGCGCGAAGCGGTCGTGGTGCTCTGCTCCCGCGATCGCCGAGGCGGTGATCGGCTTTGGGGTGCGCTGCCGGCGGTGCCGGTGGTGGCGCCATGGTGGCCGGAGGCGTGGGATGTCGTCGAGGCCGTTCGGCAGCGGTACGGGATCGATGTCACCGTGCTGCGGCTGCTCACGACCTCGCGCCCGCGGATGCCAGGCGGCACGGTCAGCTACCTCGCCGAGATCAGCCCGGCGGCTGACCTGTCGGGACTACCCCTGACGCCCTGGACGGCGAGCGACCCGCTGGCCCCTGAACCAATGCGGCAGGCCTGGGCGCACCCGGACGGTCCGCGCCAGCTCGTGGCCTGGGCGCAGAACCGCCTGGAGGCCGCAGACATCGCCCTCCGCGGGGCGGCCGAGCAGCGCAAGACGTGGAACCTGTCGACCTTGTGGCGGCTGCCAACAGAGCGTGGGCCGGTCTGGCTGAAGGCCGTTCCGGACTTCTTCGCGCACGAGGCCGCGCTGATGGAGCGGCTCGGGCCGGCGGTCACCCCCTACGTGTACGCGGCCGAGCCTGGGCGGCTGCTCCTCGCGGACGCGCCAGGCGACAACATGGACACCCGCGGGCCGACGCTCGCGCCGATGGTGGACCTGCTGACCGACGTGCAGGCGGACTGGGCGGACCGGATCCACGACCTGCTCGCCCTCGGCCTGCCGGACCGCCGGTTGACGTCGGAGATTCCACGAATCGAGCGGGTCGTGGGCGAGTACGAGGCCAGGCTCGGCGCGACGGATCGGGCTGACCTGCAGCGGCTCCTAACGGGCCTCGCCACTCGGGTTGCGGCGATCGCCGACTGCGGTGTGCCCGAGACTCTGACGCACGGCGATTTTCACCCAGGGAACGTCCGCGGGCAGGACGGCCGATACCTGATTGTTGACTGGGGCGACTCCTGCGTCTCGCACCCGATGACCGACGAGCTGGCGTTCACCCGCCGGCTTGACCCGTCGGACCGGGAGTCGGCCGCGGATTGGTTCATGACGGCGTGGCGGGGACTGGTACCGGGGTGCGAGCCCGAGCGGGCGGCGGAGCTGCTACGGCCGCTCTCGCCCCTGATCGGAGCGGTCACCTACGCGGAGTTCGTGCACCAGATCGAGCCCGACGAGTGGATCTACCACGACGACGACGTTCCCGATCATCTGGCGATCGCCGCCGCCGAGTATCGCGCGAAACTCTAGTCGAGAATCCTCCGCCGTTGACGACGCGGATCGACGGTGCGCCCATGGTGGCCGGGTCACATCGGCCCACGCCTGGCAAGCGGGCTCTGGTTAGGTGCCGCAGCCCGTGCGACACAGCCTCGGTTCTTCGTGCGGGCACCAGGGCGCTTCATCATTGCGGCGACCTGCTTGTACTCGAGCTCGATGTTGGTCCGCGAGCGCGCCTTACGCCTAGCGTATGCGTGAGGTAGAGGTCGACGGGAGCGTACAGGCATTGCTACCGTCGGCTCATGAGCCTCGTAAGCGGCTCCGCTGGACCTACCCCATCCGCTTCGCCCCCATCCGTTCGCCGTCGCGTCGTCATGGCGGTTGTTCTCGTCCTCGCGGTGGCGCTGGCCGTGTGCCTGTGGGGCGGCTTCACCCAGCATTGGCACTGGACCGGCGTCGGCCGCCATCAGACCCTTTGGCACTGGATGAACCTGCTCGCTGTGCCGATCGCGTTCGCCACCCTACCGCTCGTTCTGCGCAGCCATGGGCGGATGCGGACGGAGCGCAAGGTGCTGCTCGCCCTGCTCCTCATCGCCTTCGTGGCGTTTGTCACCGTGGGGTACGTCGTCCCGCTGGCGTGGACAGGTTTCACCGGTAACACCTTGTGGGACTGGCTGACGCTTCTCCTCTTGCCCGCGGCAATCATCAGCGTCCGCTTCCTCCACGAGGAGCGGCAGTTTGGACCGCCGCACTACGCCGTTGGCGGCGTCATCATTGTGGCCTTCCTCGTGGTCGTGTATTACGGCTACGCGGCACCCTGGGAATGGACCGGCTTCACCGGCAACACGCTGCTCGACTGGCTCCAGCTGCTCATCGTCCCGCTCGTCTTCCCGACGCTGGTCGTCCCCGCGGTCGCTGCCTGGTTCGCCGCCACCCGCCACGGCCGCGAGTCCGAGGCGGCCGAGACCAAGGCCGCCACCCTCACGCGCTGAGCGGCGGGTCGGGTCGGCGGCCCCACAGGCGTGCGCTGCATGACCTCACCCAATGGGTCGGCGCGGTCTGTTGTAGATGACACGGCAGCGCTGAGCTCGTTCCCATGGCCGAGAGACCGTTGATGATCCCGACAGACAACTGCTCGATCAGCCGACAAGAGCCAGTCCGGACCGATTCGTCGGACCGGAGAAGCACGATTCGCAAGACGGTGCTCCTCAGGGGATTGCAAAACCTTGAAAACAACGCCGTAGTAGGTCGGACCGATGGATAGAAAGGGCTCGCTGAGAGGTACGTGGCTGGATGCTCCTATGCAACATCAGCACCATCGGTCTCAAAGACCTGAAAGGTCATCCACCACGCCACGCATGGCGAACGACACCCGTTAGTACCCAATGACCCCAACGGCCGCAAGGAGTCGTGTGCGAATTCGCGGCTTGGACAGACGCTGCATCACTGACCTACCGACTGACCACGCCAACTGCGAAGTGCCCTCAAGGGTGCCAGCTGACGACCGACAGGCCGCAACGCGGACGCAGACCACCAGCCAACCACCGACAGAAGTCGATCGATCTATTGGCCGGCGAACCGTGTCCTGACGGCAGCGGCCGGATGACTGAGTCGCAGCTTCTACGTGGGGTCGTGGACCGGCACTTGGGGACCCTCTTCCTGCGCGGCAATCTCCGCTCGCGTTAACCAGTAGGTAGCTTCAGCTGGCAGCGGGTCCAGGGTTGCATTGGCTGCAGCGACCAGAGCATCGATTCGTGCAGCGTGCGGTCCGTACATCTCGAATATCGTGTCGGAATTGCGGACCGAGTTCCTGACCCTTGCGTCGTTCGAGAACAGTACGGTCCCGCCATCAACCGCATAGTGCCCGGCGGGGCCCTTGAACGGGACGAAGCTGTAGCCGACCTGGTAGTCGTTCATCCAGGCCCGCAGACACAGCTCGTCGTCGAAGCAGATACCTGGCTCGCCGACATCGGAGAACGAGTACTCCCAGCCACCAAGCGCCTCGTAGCACTGCCGACGCATGAAGTAGGGCCCGATATTGACGTGGTGGACGAAGCGAAACTCGTCCCCTCCCCAGATGCGTCTGGCCTTCACGGGATCAGGATCGAAGCTTTCGAACCCCATGAAACCACCGAGGATCGCCAGCCTGGGGTGGTTGCGAAACTGTCGGAGGGCATGCTCTAGCCAAGCGCTCTCACCGGGGATGAGGTCGTCGTCTTGGACCAGACAGATGATCTCTGCGCGGGCGAACCGGATCGCGCGGTCGAGGATCCTGATCTCATGCAGATCGTTCGACTGGATCAAGAAGTCGTTCGGCTGGCCCAGGTAGGACATCCACTTTTCCCGGGAGCCGTCCAGCGAGCCGTCTTCGCACACGACCAGCTCATGGTCACCCATAGCCCTGATGCCGTCGATGAGCTGGTCGATGTTGGCTACCCGGTTGAACGACTGGACGATGAAGGCAAACTCAGGTCGATCCTGATACTTGACGGCTGAAGACCTGCGCCGTTCCTTGTCCGCCTTAACGCGCTCGATCATCTGTCGCTCAAGAGCCATGGCAATCACTTCCCGGCTGTCCATCACCCAAGATGTCCGAGCCGGGTGCCGCGACCCGCTCCGGAGGTCGGCGGTGGGTATTGGTGTGCGGCAATTCAGGAGCGTTCAGCAGGACTGTCCTCGCCAAGCTGGATCCGTTGTGCACCAGGTAGTCGCATCGGCTCAGCAACAGATACTCGACCACGGCGTCCTCCCCGTTCCTCGCGGCTACATCGCGGTCGCCGGAGATGTAGGCCGGCATGATCCAACCCGTCGGACCCTGTCCGGCCGCCTCACCGCTTTCGTGCCGGACGCTGTCGTACGTGACGACGCGGTGCGGGAACGCCGCCTCCAGGTGCCTCACCGAAGACTGCTCGTCCGACGCCACGAAGATCTTCGCATTCGGCTGAAGGTCCAGTATTCGCCTGATTTCCGCGCAATATCGTGACAGCACGAGGGAGCCGCGGCGAAATTCCCGAAGCTCCCGTTCGGATGTTGCATCGGTTCCCCGTGCGTGTACTCCGATGACGTAGTGGCCGGCCATGTACCTTGCCAAGAAGTCACTCACCTTATGCATGATGTAAGCGCGGGGTCGAACGAACCTGTCCAGGACAGCCTTCGCTTCCCTCCGGAGGGGCTCGCTCGGATCATCCCATTGGTAGGGGATCCGCAACGTCGCACCACTCAGCTGCGGGTGGTCGCCGAAGTGGCTTGACACGAAGATGCGATCGTCCGCGGCGTAGCCGACCTGGTGGGGGGAGGGCCGATTCACGGCTATGATCCTCTTGACGCGATCAGGGATCCTGGTCGTCGGATAAGTCGGATCCAACGGCTCGAAGTAGTACTCCCACACCGTATCTCGTCCCTGATAGCCGTTGGGCGTCCAGTAACACGTGCCGTCGGCGAAATGAACCACCGGGACGCGATCCTCGGCAATGGCCCAGGGAATATTCGAGATCACCTGTTGGATGAGCGAGAACAAACCGACGTCCCGCTCAGTGATGATGTGAAGCCGCGCAGATCCGTCACTCATCTGTCCAGCCTCGTCGCGGCTCCAGCTCTGCGTCGTGTCGTCGGCCAGTCGTTCGAAATTGAGACGGGTCAAGCGGGGCCACCCGGTTGCTTGACGGCCTGTCCCCGGGCAGTCGTTCCTGGCGGCCGACCGGACTCGACCTGCTTCTCTATCCAGCGATAGGTGGGCTCGAGTCCTTGACTGAGGGTGACCGATGGCTCCCAGTCCAGCGCCCTCCGCAGCTGGTGGTTGTCGGAATTTCGACCGCGGACTCCCTGGGGGCCGTCGACGTGTTGCAGGGTGATGCCGTCCTTGCTGGACAGAGCGATGATCATCTCGGCGAGCGTATTCACCGTCACCATGTCTTCAGTTCCGAGGTTGAGCGGCTCGGGGTAGTCCGACTGCATGAGCCGGTAGATTCCCTCGACGCAGTCGTCCACGTAACAGAAGGACCGGGTCTGTTCCCCGTCGCCCCAGATCTCGATTTCACCGCCAGGCTCGGCCATCGCGACTTTACGGCACAACGCCGCAGGCACCTTCTCGCGCCCGCCGTCGTAGGTCCCATAGGGCCCGTAGATGTTGTGGAAGCGCACGATGCGTGTGTCAAGCCCGTATTCGCCGGAGTATGCCAGGCACAGGCGCTCGGCGATGAGCTTCTCCCACCCGTAGGCATCCTGCGGATTGGCCGGGTAGGCATCCTCCTCCCTGAGCGGCACGACGTTCGCCTCATTCTGCAGATGCTCAGGGTAAACGCAGGCCGACGAGCTGAACAGGTAGCGAGAGGCGCCATTCATTCGAGCCGCTTCGAGCGTGTGAATATTAATCAAGGCGTTGTTGCGAAGTATCGTGGCGTGATTCGCCGAGATGAAACCCATGCCCCCCATATCGGCGGCCAACGCATAAACGTGATCGATGCCGCGCGTGGCCAGCAGGCATTCGTCGAAGCGACGAAGATCGCGCAGCTCGAACTCGTCAGCATTTACTGCGGTGTACTCGGGAGGGTGTAGGTCAACGCCTCGTACCCAGCAGCCGCGCTGCTTCAACGAGGTGACGAGGTGGTGACCGATGAAGCCGCCGGCGCCGGTGACCAGTACACGCGGATTGCTTTCCGTCCTCACTTCGGGTTACTCGGCTGACCGAAGGTGTTGTCGGGCGGATTGGCGGCGTCGCCCGACCGATCGGTGTAGACGTCGGTGCTGGGTGCACCGCCACCATAGGTGGCATCTCCTCGATCGAGCGGTTCGGTTTCGGCCTGGCCTGTGTAGGTGGGCGTGGCCTCGAACGGAACTCCCACGTCCATCCGGGTCTCGTCGTCGGTGTCTTCGTCGCCGGAAGTCTTCTTCCCCGCCGCGGCCGCAGCCCCGGCGGCGGCAGCAGCCGCTACGCCCAGTCCGGCGGCAACGGCCTTGCCCGACACACCGGCCTTGCCGGCGTCACCCCGCGAGCTGCCGGCCTCGTCTAGACCTGGCGTGCTCGCGGCGGCACCTTCGTTGACCGATCCGCGCCAAGCGCCGGTCGCATAGCCTTCGGCCTCGATGAACGCCTTGAACCGGTCAAGGTCGGCCTCGGCTTGGTTCTCGACAATGTTGAGCTTGTCCCCGACCTTCTCCAGTAAGCCCTCCGGCTCGTACTCGAGTGTGAGGTGCACCGAGGTCTGGCCACCGCCAACGTCCTCGAAGGTGACCGCGCCCGCGTTGGTGGCGCCCTCCGTCGCCGCCCAAGCCACCTTCCGATCGGGCACCTGCTCCAAAATTCGGGCCGTCCACTGACGGCGGACGCCTGCTATCTCAGCAACCCACTCCAAGCGGTCGTCCTCCAGTTGCTTCACACTCTTGATCCCGCCCATGAACCGGGGAAAGTCCTCGAACTGTGTCCACTGGTTGTAGGCCGTGCCCACTGGCACGTTCACCAGAATCGACTTCTCAACCTTGGTCGCCACTGTGTCTCCTCCTCGAGATTTGCAGCCCGAGCCGGATCCACCGGCTCGCCGCCTTCGGTAGATTTACGCTGTAAACCTAACACTGCGGCGGCTGGGTATCTAGCGATGTCCCCCAGAACACGTCCCGCCGGTGCAGGGCCTGTTCAGCCTGCGCAGGTCAGCGGCGTGACAGACCGTGGATGCCGCCGATGGAGCCCGGTCTTGACGAGCTCGGCGGTGAGCTCGTGCAGTTGGCGGTCCCTTGCGGTGACGGCTGGCACCTGGGACGTTCCCGCGGGAACGTCCTGCAGAGCCACGGCTTGCGAACCTTCTGGGCGCCCAGCATTCAGGATCACCAAACGCGCGCCAGTCGTCAGCACTTCGTTCAGCAGGTCCTACGTGATTCCGCAGTCACGCAGATTGTCGTAAATCGAAGGCCCGCAGCGTCATCAGCTGGGCGGCTGCCATCACCACCGCAACCCCCACGTAGAACGCGACCACCTCGTCGAACGAGAAAAGCACAAAGGGCGACGCGTTCAGCACCCGGACCGAAGCAGCGGGCGGCTGGTGCCGCGGTAGACCAAAACTGTCCGCAGAACGGTCCGCTTTCGGCACACCCTCTCCCCTGTCCCGCACAGCCGACCCTGACAGGTGCCGCCGCGATCAGGCTGGGAGACTTCCGAGCTCGGCTAAGCGCGCCACGCCGGGGCCAAGGTAGCGGCCCAGCCGGCCGACGGCGTCGTCCAGCGCGGGGGAACCAGGGTATTCGGGCGGGATCCGTGCGGGGTTAACGGCGATCCGGTCGGTCCACTGCTTGATGTCGGGCTCGGCGGAGAAGGCGGCGGTGTTGCGTGCGCCCCGAACGTTCATCCGGGCCCAGTCGGTCAGCGAGTTCCCGTACGAGGACGGCGGGCAGAGCCGGTTCTTCTCGGCGTCGTCGACCCGGGTGGCCTCGACGTATCCGGCCAGAGCGGCCCCCAGGCAGGGGAAGCCGGCCCGGACTGGCTGCAGGGTGATCACTTCGGAGCCCCAGATGGGACCAGCGGCGGGTTCTTCAGACCGTCGGCGGCGCAGTTCACGACCAGCGCGTCGTCGGCCAGCGCGACCGATCCCTCCTCCAGGTCCAGTCGGCCGCGCCGGGCCACCCGGATGTGGCCGCGCCGGACGACGTGCGCGATGCTGCGCAGCAGGTCGAGCTCCCACAGCCCCAGAGTGGGCGCCTTGGCCATCGTCGGGGTCACCGATTGGTCGATCCGCAGCATGATCCCGGCGTCCTCCAGCTGCCCGAAGAGCTCCGGCAGCGACCGGGCCTCGGCCGCCAGGCGCATCATCTCGGCCACCATGCCCAGGTAGATGAGCCGGGTCCGGCTGGATCAGCGCCCGGTTCAGCATCCACGGGTCGCGCGGCCGCACCCAGCAGATCGCGTCGGGGTCGACGCCGCGGCCCAGCAGCCAGACGCAGGCGTCCGTCGCGGTCTTGCCCGAGCCCACGACGACGTACTGGCTGGTCGTTCCCTCCCACGCGGGAAGGTCGTTGACCGGAATGACGCGCGCGCCCTCGGCTACCTCGAACTTCGGCGGCGTCTCCGCCGGGATGTCGGGCGCGAGGTATCGGGCGTCGACCACCCGGCACCGGTCGGGCACTTCGAAGCGCTCGCCGGACTCTCGCGACACGAAGGCGCGACCGCCCACGTAGTCGCAACCGGGAAAGAACTCGACGCGGCCGGAGCCGACCATCCGCTCAGCCAGCACCTGCTCGTAGTAGGCGCAGATGGTCGGCTGGTCAGCGCGCTCGTGCAGGCCAGCCTCCGGCCCCGTGGTCTGGAGCCGACCGTCGGCAAGCACACGCGAGGCGACGCCGTAGAAGGTCGAGGACTGGTGCAGTCGCACGAAGGGGTACGCGTGGCGCCAGTGCCCGCCGACGCCGTCGCGCCGCTCGACCATGGCCACACGTACGTCGGCGTGGTCGATCAGCGCGTCGACAAAACCCATCCCCATCGCCCCTGCACCGACCACGAGGTAGTCGACGTCCACACGGCTGGGCACACCACCACTCAAACACGGCCGCGGCGTCCTCGCCAGCCCGTGACGACGACACAAGAGCTTGAACCCTGGATCGTCTGCTCGACTGTCGGGCTACGCCGCACGGCGTCAGTGAACTCACGATCTAGCAGGTCTTCAAGCTCACCTCAAGCCCATGATCACGGATTGCTGCCGTTCCCGAAGTTGAATCCGCAGTTGCCGCCGCGGGGAGATTCAGCGCGGCGTGTGAGACGCCGAATCTCACCAATGGCTGTGCGTGGACGGTCCGCGTTCGGTCCTCCCTCCGCTGAACCACGGCATGGGTGACGCCGGCTCCCAAGTCCGAGAAACGATCGGGCGGGGCGCGGCGGGTCCAGCCTGGCCGCGCCTACGCATCCGGCTGCGAGCATCGCTCAGATCAGAAGCGGATCACCTGAATGGTCGATGAGGATCTGCGGGCAGGACCCGCACCCGCCGGATCGTTCGGTAGATGGTCGATCGGCTCACGTTGAACCCTCAGCCAACTCGAGCGTGCTGTAGTTCCCGTTGGCGAACAACTCCCCCACATGCTTGGCCTGACCGGCCTTCAACTTCGGCTGCTTACCCCGAAGCCGGCCCTTCGCCAGCGCCACCGGCATACCCTCCCGGGTGCGCAACCGGATCAGGTCAGCCTCGAACTCCGCCACCATCGCCAACACGTTGAACAGCAAGCGACCGATCGGATCCGTCGGGTCATGGATCGATCCGCCGAGGCTCAACCGCACGCTGCGACGCGTCAGCTCGTCGAGGATGTCCTGGGCGTCGGGAAGCGAGCGGGCCAACCGGTCCAGCTTGGTCACCACCAACGTGTCGCCGCCGCGGCAGGCGGCGAGTGCGAGTCGAAGTCCGCGACGGTCCCGGTTGGTGCCGGTGAGTCCGCGATCGACATAGATCCGGTCATCGCCAACGCCGAGCGCGGCCAGACTGTTGCGCTGCGCGGTCAGATCCTGTTGTTCGGTGGACACCCGCGCGTAGCCCACCAGAAGTTGATTCATCATCCCGCTCTGCCAGCGCTGCCGGCACCCGTCAAGCCAACCGACCGGGCGCACCGTGCCAGGGAACAGATTGACTAGCCAGTAAGTAGGCGAGTCCTGATCGATGCCCCTCGTCGCAGGACGGACGCCTTGCGGACAGGGTGCGATGGTCCTTCCTCTGGCGCCGGGACGGCCGCTGGATGATGCTGAGAGTCAATTCCGCCGAAGGAAGGGTATGACGATGGGCTCGTTCATCGGATCGATCGTGCTCAGAAGCTCCGACACCGCCCGTGCAGCTGATTTTTGGAACGGCGCCCTTGGCTACGTCTCCAAGCCCGCACAGCCGGAGTTCTTGGCTCCGTCGGAGTGGACGCCGCCGTCAACTACCGGTCACGATCACGGAGCCGCACATCTGCACCTCGATGAGGCTGACAGAGTTCACGTCGACCTCTGGGTGAACGATGGTGACACCGTGGAGTCAGAAGTTGAGCGTCTGCTGGCTCTGGGGGCTAGGCGCGTCGACTGGACCTACTCTGACGACGCTACGCACGTGGTCCTAGCCGATCCGGACGGCAACCTCTTCTGCGTCTGCGCATAGCGTTCCGCTTGAGGAGACGCGGCGCAGGCCGCGTTCACGCGGTTTCGAGAGGACCGAGAAGCCGTGAAGCGGCTTATGATGGCTGCCCCGGTTGCGTCCTCGTCGAGCCACCACGTCGTGCCCGAGCTGGTGGTCTCTTCCCGGATCGTCTTCGGTTCGCCAACCTTCTCGCGATAGACATCGAGGGCGCGCTCGAACGTCGGACGTACCTGTCATGACAATCGTCTCTGCGGCGCTCGGTAGTGCCGAACGTTCCTCGGTTTGGCGACCTCAGTTGACGGTGCCTCGGGTAACCGGTGCCCTGGGGGACACCGGCTACCACGCGGGGCGCTATCGCTGTGCGAAGACAGCGACTGTGCGAGCCGGAACGGTAAATTGTCCGGTTCGCGCATTGTGGGTTGCCGATTTGACGACCGGGTCGGGTCCGCTCGCCTGCACCGCGTGCAGGCCGTAGCGGCGACCGGCCGTGGCGGCAACGGTTTGGGTGGTCGATTCGTTGGAGGCGTTAAACGCGACCACGAGACCTTTGAGGGCTCGGTCGGTGTATTGGCCGGAGGCGAAACCCTGCACTCGCGGGTTCTCGTCGAATGGCCCGCCGCCGCGGACTGCGTCGCGGAGCCGGTCGTTTGAAGGTGCCGATGCCGGTGCCGGCCATCTCGAGTTGGGTGGCTTGGACGAAGCGGGCATCGGCAGCCGGCACGGTCAGATCGATGTCGAGCACCGGCTTCGCGATGAGTCCGGGCAGCGCGGTCGAGCCAACGTGGTGAATCTCCAGCACCTGGTTCCCGATGGCATCCTGGACCAGGCGCTGCACGACGCCGTAGGCCTCGGCCCATCGGGCGTGATCCAACTGGGGCGGTCCCGGGCTGACCCTTCGGCTTGCGGCGCCCTCCACGGTCGGGTCAGTGGCAGTACGGTCGCGTCATGACCGCCGATGTGCTTTTGGTCAGTTGCGTGTAGGAGAAGCGCCGGTCACCGGCTGCCGCTCGCGACCCCTATGTCGGTCCGCTGTTCGAGCGGTCCCGAGAGGACCACGAAGCTTGGGTTGACCGACTACATGGTGTCCGCATGGCGCTCGACCTGGCAGCGTCGTGCAGCCCAGGTTGACGCTGACCCGTTGTCGGCGGTCTGGATCACTCGCCTGGTCCTCGCCCCTTCGAGGGGGCTGGTCGTAGGCCGGGCAGGCTTTGACGAGCCGCCCGACGAGGGTGGCCGCATCGAGATCGGCTACGCCATCGATCCCACCTTCCGCCAGCAGGGGTACGCGCGCAGCTGTCATCGAGCTGCTGAGTCGAACTAGATCAGAGGACGCCGGGCAATCGTGCCCGCGACGGTACGGCCCGACAACACGGCCTCCTGGGGA
>CAWAAK010000043.1:0-26595 GCA_963780005.1 uncultured Actinomycetota bacterium
AGCTCGAAGCGCGTCTGATCAGACGCGGTTCAGCGTCAGAGGACCCGACCGGACCTGGACTCCTCGAAGGATTGACCATGACCGCAGCCACCCAGCCTCTGTATCCATCGGCAAAGGCCGTGCACTCCTGGTCCCTGTTCCGCACCCTGGGCAGGTTCGTCGCTCACGGGTCCATGCCGTCAGGTGACCTTCCCGAGGGTGGCGGCGGAGGCCTCGACCTGCTCGAGCTCCCGGCCCAGCTCGCCCGCCGGGGCTACCGCAGCGTCCAGCTGTGCCACTTCTACCTGCCCAGCCGCGATCCCGGCTACCTCAACGAGGTTCGCATCGCGCTCACCGACGCCGGCGTTGAGCTCGAGTGCCTGCTCATCGACGACGGTGACCTCACCGTGAGGGCAGGCCCGCCTACTGCTACAACCTGCTCGGTGTCCAGCGCTTCACCGTGTACGGCGACGCTGCGCTGCGGACGGGCGACCACCAGGTCTGGCTGGAGTTTGCCTACGATGGCGGCGGTCTCGGCAAGGGCGGCGCGGCGACCCTCTACATCGACGGCTTGCGTGTCGGACGCCGGTCAGCGACGACTACGACTCCGAGTCAAGTACATTCACCGGACGGGTGCACTGGGTTCAGATCGATCTCGGTGCGGACGCTCAAGACGCCGACCAGCTGATCTCCGCCGAGGAGAGGTACCAGGTCGCGGTGGCGATCCAGTAGCGAGAGATTCCAGCAGGACAAGGCGCTCCTCAGCGCTCTGCCGGATCTTCGCGGCCTCGTCGGCCGAAACGGTCGAATCGCCCGGGTCGAACTTGTCGATCAAGTCGGCACGCTTGATCACGACCGCATCCGCGTCCTGGCTACAGCGGACCAGATAGTGCTGGTACACCTCGTCTGGTTCTTGCGTGAGCAGGCCGACCAGCCGTACGACCTCCGCATCGCGGGTCGTGGACAGCAGCTGTGCACCGGTGATGCAGCCCTTCTCGACGACGTCGTGTAGCAGGGCAGCGGCGTACGTCCGTCGTCACCACCCGCGTCCCGCACCGCATCGGCGACCCGGCGCGCATGGGCGATTTGGAGTCCGCCGAGCCTGGTACGCAGCTCACCCAGCAAACTTGCAGCCAGGATGTCGGCCTCAGCGGGGGACAGGGCTGGACTCCTCGGGACCGGCAACGAAAGGCGGATCCTCACTGGCCATGTCGTGATCCAACTCCTTTCTGTGCGCGACGGATCACCCGTGCGAGGTGACCCGACGTGTCGCGGCCGTTGACCACCGGAGGTGAGTCGTCCAGAATCGAGCCGAGATGCCGAGCACGCAGAAGGACACCGAGTCAGGTCCGCTGGTCGAAGGGCGCGACTACACCTCCGCGGTGTACGGATCGATCCTGGCCGCCACGGTCGTGGTGAGTGCGGGAGACCTGCGCTCCCCGTCCGCGCTCGCGTTGTTGTTGGTCGTGAGTGGCCTCGTGTTCTGGCTGTCGCACGTCTACGCGGCGACCGTGGCCAACCGACACGGCGGTTGGCATCGGAACTCGATGCGGGACGCCCTGCGCCACGAATGGCCGGTTGCGCTGGCCAGTCTGCCGCCAGCAGCGGCGGCGGCAGTGTGCGGACTTGTGCCGCAGCTCAGCCCGGCCGATGGCGCGTGGGCGGCGTTGGCGGTGGCGATCATCGAGCAGCAGGTCTGGGGCTACGCGGCGGCCCGCAACGCCGGCTTGGTGCGGGGAGACTTGATCAAGACGATGCTGCTGAACGTCGTGCTCGGCCTCATCATCATTGCACTCAAGCTGGTCGTAGCTCACTGAGGCCGTTCGCTCCTCGAGTCTCGAAGGCCGAATCTTCGGTCCGCGAGCTGGGAGGATCAAACCGGACCGGCCGCAGTGGCGTCCTTTCCAGGGTGTTTCGGTCAGGTGAGCGAAGTCGATGCCTCCCCGAGGCGAGCGACCCAAGTTCATCGGGCGCCTGAGGGCTCAAGGTCTATCGGTGGGCGTTCGAAGAGGCGTGGGGTCGTTGCGAGCGCCGTGCGGGGAGGGGCTCCGCGGCGTCTTGGGTCTCGATCTTCGGCTTGGTTTGATGCGTCCAGTCGCCGTACCGTCGGGCCCAGGGTGAGGCGGTGATCCCGTGGACGATGACGCTGAGGATCACGGTTGCGGTGACAACGCCGAGCACCGTGGTGACCTGGGGTGTGGCGCCGAGGGACTCGTAAGGTGATGAGGGCGAACACGACAGAGGCCAACCCTCGGGGCCCGAACCATCCGACGAAGGCGACGGTTTGTGGGCGTAGCCCCGAGCCGAGGAGGCTAAGCGCTACCGGCACCATGCGTAGGACAGTGAGCGACAGCGCCGCGAACAGGAGGGTCTGCCAATGCAGAAACGATCCGAGATGGGCGGCCGCCGTGATGCCGAAAAGGACCCACACCGCGTAGCCGAGGAAGGCTGAGACGAGGTCGGTCATTTCGAGGTTGTCGTTCACCTGTTGGACACTGGTCTGGGCGCTGGCAAAGGCGGTACCGGCGACGAAGGCTGCGATGTAGCCGTTACCGCCGAGGGTGACGGCGCCGTAGTAGCAGAGCAACGGGATCGCGAGGGCACCGATCGGGAGGAGGTCGTGTTGTGCCCAGCGTGACTTGCGGGCTTGTTCAAGGAGCCAACCACAAGGGACTCCGGCCAGGACTCCGACGAGGGCGCCTAACCCCAACTCTCGCACAGCGTGCAGGACGGCATCTTCGGGCTTACCCCCGGCAGTCGCGGCGATGGCAAACAGCACAACCGGTGTGGCCAGACCGTCATTGAGACCACTCTCGACATTCAGGATTCGTCGCACCCGAACCGGGACCACGGGATTCAGGACGGTGGCCGCGCCGAGGCCGGCGTCAGTGGGAGCCAATGCGGCGGCCAGGAGCAGCGCCAGCCACACTCCGATGTCCGGGAAGAGGCCGCGCGCGACCAGGTAACCGGCGCCGATCGTCAGCGGTAGACCAATCAGGAGCAGCCTGCCGGTGAACACGAACGAACCGCGCAGCTGACGCGGCTGGAGCTGGGCCGCGTCGTGGAAGAGCATCAGCGCCAAGGTCACCTCGGCGATGGCGCGAATCGTCGCGCTGTCAGCCTCGCCCCGTACGAGCGTCCAGCCAAGAACCGTGCCGCCGACGACGAAGACGATCGGTCCGGTCAGATGGACCCGGCCCAGTCGCGCCGACTGGCTCACGAACAAGATCACCATAAGAGCGAAGACACCGATGCCGGTGATCATGGCCACCTACGGTCTGATCGGCCGTGCAAGACCCGAATGGACTTCTCGGTACGACTCATGATCGCGCTGACCAGCCTGCGGTTGGTTCGGAGAGCCGTTTCGCTACTGGCGGGCCATGGCGATGCGGAGCCGTTCCTCGGGATCGATGTAGTGGTCGTGATCGTCGGGCGCCGAGGTCGATCTGCACCCAGTTGATCTTGCCGGTGAACCGGCTTGCGTGGGCGGTGTAGTCGGCCGTCACGGTCGTGCCGGATTCGTAGCCGATGTCCGTGGTCTCGTCGGCGGAGAAGATCATGGGTTGGGTGGCTCCGACGCGGCCGGTGCCGACAGCCGACCCGTTGTAGTACAGGGTGACGTCACCGCCCTTGGCCAGTCCGCCGCCGTCGTACGCGAATTCCATCCGCACCTGCTGTGTGCCCTCCGGGATCGGGGTTGCGGCCTCGGTGGCGAACTCCTGGATGCCGAGAACGTTGTAGACGAACTTGGCCTTTCCGTCTTTCGCATAGAGGCACCAGCCACCGAATCGGCCGCCCTGGGCGATGACCACGCCTTCGGCGCCACTGCTCGGCACATCGACATCGGCGGTGACGGCGAACGACTTGTTCTTGATACTGACGACGCTGTTTTCCGACAGACGGCCCATGCCCGGGAAGAACAGCTGAGAGTTCCCGCGGATCAGGGTTGGGCGTCCGGCCATCGACGGCTCGATACGTTCCGAGGTGCGGTCGTCCATCGGCAGCACGTTGTACTTGGTCGCCTCGATCAGCCAGAGCCGTTGCAGCTTGGCCAACTTTCCGGGCTGCTCGGCGGCCAGGTTGCGGGCCTGGCTGTAGTCGCTGCTGCCGTCGTAGAGCTCCCAGATGTCGTCGTCGAATGCCGGCAGCTCACCACCGACCATGACCCAGGGCGTGCGGTGCTTGGTGACCGCGCTCCAGCCCTTGTGGTAGATGCCGCGGTTGGCGAACATCTCGAAGTACTGCAGGTCGTGGCGCTCCGGAGTGCTCGCGTCGGCGAAGGTGTACAGCATGCTGCTGCCCTCCATCGGGGACTGCTGCACTCCGTTCACCATCGTCGGTTCGGGCAGGCCGGCGGCCTCCAGGACCGTGGGGGCCACGTCGATCACGTGGGTGAACTGGGAGCGCAGTCCGCCCCTCTCCTCGATTCCGCTCGGCCAGTGCACGATGGTGCCGTTGCGGGTGCCGCCCCAGTGGGAGGCGACCTGCTTGGTCCATTGGAACGGGGTGCACATCGCCCAGGCCCATCCGACGGAGTAGTGGTTGTAGGACGCGGGGGAGCCGAACTCGTCTATTTTGCTGGCCATGAACTCTGGGGTCTCCAGCGCCGCCATCCCGTTGAAGTTGGCCATTTCGTTGAAGGCGCCGTTCATGGTGCCCTCGGCGGAGGCGCCGTTGTCACCGATGATGTAGTAGATGATCGTGTTGTCGAGGATCCCCAGGTCGTCGATGGCGTCGATCAGCCGACCCACGTGGTGGTCGGTGTGCTCGAGGAATCCGGCGTAGACCTCCATCTCCCGCGCCAGCACCGGCTTCAGCTCATCGGGCATGTCGTCCCAGGCCGTGATCTCGGCGTGCCGTGCGGTCAGCTCTGCGTCGGCCGGGATGACTCCGAGTTCCTTCTGCCGGGCGAACGTGCGTTCCCGCTGTGCGTCCCAGCCGTCGTCGAATGCACCCTTGTACTTGTCGGCCCACTCCTTCGGGACGTGATGCGGCGCGTGCGTGGCCCCGGGGGCGAAGTACACGAAGAACGGTTTGTCGGGCATCAGCGCCTTCTGTTGACGCACCCAGCTCACGGCCCGATCGGCCAGATCCTCGGTCAGGTGGTAGCCCTCCTCCGGGGTAGCCGGCGGCTCGACCGGCGTCGTGCCGTCGTAGAGCGCCGGATCCCACTGATTGTTCTCCCCACCGATGAATCCGTAGAACGTTTCGAATCCGCCACCACCTGACGGCCAGGCGTCAAAGGGACCCATCGGCGACGACTGCCACACGGGCACCTCGTGGCATTTCCCGAATTGGGCGGTCGAGTACCCGTTCAGCTTCAGAGTCGTCGCCAGCGGCGCTTTCGTGTTGGGCCTCAGCGAGCTGTTTCCAGGCGCCGAAGTCGCGGTCTCGGTGATGCTGCCCATGCCGACCGAGTGGTGGTTGCGGCCCGTTAGCAGCGCCTGGCGGGTTGGCGCGCAGAGCGCCGTGGTGTGGAAGCGGTTGTACCGAAGACCGCCGGCGGCCAGCCGGTCCGCGGTCGGCGTACGGCACGGCCCGCCGAAGGTGGTTGATGCGCCAAAGCCGACGTCGTCGAGAAGGATGATCAGCACGTTCGGTGCACCCTCTGGCGGGAGCAATGGCTCGATCGGAGGGAAGGCAGTATCGGGATCCTTCGCGTCATACGTCGTCAGGCCCGGCGACGGACGGTCCGGGATCGGCAACATCGTGCGTGCATGCCGGTCAGGACTCATGGCGACCTCCACTAGCTGTCTTGACGAGTGAGCGCTTCCTAGCCGCGAAATTAGAGCGGCTCAGCTCCGGTCGTCATCACCCGATTGGGGTGGTCATCACTTTCGAGCAACGACCGGAAGGCTGCGCCATGTTGGTCGCGTTGCTGATCGTCCTCGGGGTCGATCTGATCGTAATCGTGGCGATGGTGACGTTTGTCGTCGGACGCAGGCGATGGTTGAAGATGCAGCCGGGTGAGTTCGCTGGAGCGATCCGGGTGATCAGCGGGGATATCGATCGCCTGAACCCCGACTGGAGGCGTGGTTCGGGCCGCTGGGTCCGGGACATCTTGGTTTGGACCAAGGCCCCCCTGCTGCTCAACAACGTCCTTATTCCGGTCGATCCCCTTACCGGGCCCCGCCGATGCCACCCGTGTGAAACGGCTCGGGGACAGGCCCGTCGTTGTCGAGTTTGCGTCCAACGGAGCCCGCTTTCAGGTTGCCTCGAGAGCCGAGCACTCCGCGCTGGTCTGGGGTCCGTCGACGGACGGACCGACGCCGGTACGGGGGCGACAATGATCAGCCCGGTGCCCGCGGCTTCACATAGCCGCGGTGAGCCGTCGGTCCTCAGGTCACAGAGAGCTGGCCGGAGAAGAACTCCAGCGCCTTGCGGGTTTTGGGCTCCTGAACGCCGGACAAGTCGACGCCGCGCTTGTGCAGATAGCCCCGAAGGTCCACGGCGAATTGGAAGCCCTCGGCCGGGAGACACTTCGCCGATAGCTCGAGGATCCGCGAGCCATCCGGGTAGAGCCAGAGCTCGGCCACGAGCCGGCGACCCAGCAACTCGGGTGCCATCTTCAACTTCAGCACGAAGATCGGGCCGAGGACGGAAAGATCATCCATGGACAGATCGGCCGGCGCATGCTGTGCGTATAGCCGACGCTGCTCCTTGGAGAACAACTTACGTATCGGGCGGCCCTCCTGGAGGGTGCCGCGCACGTCTTTCGCCGCACCCTTGAGCGACCCCGAGCAGACATAACCACCTCCCGGCATCGCGTCGACCTCGACACCGAAAGCATCTGAAGCACGCAGGTCCTCCGACAGCGCCTCTGGATCTACCGGGCGGAGCTTGATCACAGTGTCGTCACCGCGGCCCTGCACTCGGCGAGCCCGCACCACGACCCCACTGCCGTACAGCGCAAGTTCCGGAGTGTCGAAGAAGAACACTTGCCGGATCTGGGCCTCGAGCGGGTCCATCTCCAGGGCGCGGATCACCGCGGTGTGATGGACGTCGGCGATCGTCGCCTTCAGCTCCACACTGTCCGCCGACCGCATCACCGCCAGCAATTCGACCAACTCGTCGTCGGACAAAGACGACGCAACCTTCGGACTTGCCTGCATCAGGGGTTCCCTCCGTCTCGGGTCGAGGGTAGTTCAGAGGCTCCGCTCGAGACCTCACCCGGAGCGGGTGACGTGCCGTGCCAGCGAAGGCCATTCGGCTACCCGTAGGCAACGACCGCTTGCTCGACCCCAGCGTCCCTCAGTGCGCCGCCCACAGCCTCGGTCAGCCCCGGTTCTTCCAGATGACGACGGGCCTCAAACAGGTTTGCCGCTTAGTTTCGCGGCGTCAGCTATGTGTCTGGTTCCGCTCATTGCCGCTCGCCGCCACGGGGCCACGCCCTCAATCTCGATTTCCAGAGAAAAGCTCAAAACCGTGCGAATCAGCACGATCAACCCGAGAATCATCACATTTTCAACGGTGGGAGCAACCGCAACGGTCCGGACAAGGTCTGCGGCAACCAACACCTCTAGTCCGAGGAGAATTGCGCCGCCGAAGGACTGCCGCAGAACCCGATACGCGACTCCGGCCTTCTTTGACCGATAGAGCGACCGGACGGCAAGACCTGCCGACACCATCAGACCCGCAACAAGTATCAGAGCGCCAACAACCTCGAAGAACTGCGCCACCAGCTCCATCGATTCGGCGAACGTCGACTGTTCCATACTTAATCTCCCAAACGCCGACGCTCGAACTTGCGGCAGGGACGGGGCGAGCGCCATCGCGTCGGGGCATCTGCGGACTTCAGGTGAGCGCTTTGGCCTTGAGCCGTTCGTAGTCGGCTTGGTTGATCGTCCCGTCGTCGAGTAGCGCCTTAGCTGAAGCGATCTGATCGGCGGGGGTCGGCTGACCCGCTACCGACTGGATGTATTGGTCAGTCGCAGCTTGCGCCTGCCGAGCCGCTCCCGCCTGCCGTCGTGCCATGCCCTCGCCACGCGCGATGAGATAGATCAGCACGCCGAGAAACGGCAGGAAGAGAAGCACGATCACCCAGACCGCCTTCATCCCCCCACCGAGCTCACGGTCCCGAAACAAATCGGCGACGACGTGGAACAGCGCCATCAAATATGCCACAAAGAAATAGCTCCAGATCAGGAGCCAAATAAAGTCCCAGAACCCCATGCGATGCCCTTCTCGGCGACGTGCTTATCGTACGGATGAGGAAGCCCCAGCTCCGCACGCAGACGCTAGGCCAGTCACGTCGACCCGTCCTCACCCGCTTCGGGTGACTGACGTATTCGCCTAAACGCCTTCGGTGGCCTCGATTCGGCCATTTTCACGGCTGTGAGGAATGTGTGGTGGTCGCGTTCGTTTTGTTTGGCATAGGCCGGTGAGAAGGTGGTGATGGCGTGTTCGAACTGGGTGTCTCGGCCGAGGTATGCCGCGATGGCGACGGGGTGATCGGAGCGGGGCGTGTGCGCGGGCCAAGGTCCATCCGCAGGCGCGGGCGTACAACCTCGGGGTACCGGCCAGATCCGCAGCCATGATCTTGGCCGCCCCCCGATAGAACGTGAACGGCGAGACCATCATCCGGCCGTGTCGCACCGGCACCAGATCGGCCTCCCGGGTCGCGTTCTGCTCGATCAACTGCTCCACTGGATCCGGCCGGTCGGCCGGCCGCGTCCATTCGGCATGAGTAGCCAACGGCGTCAGGCTTCGTGCCTGCTCCCCCCAGCGCCACACGCTCCGACAAGCTGGCCGGAGCAGGTACCGTATCGAGGCGCTGCTCGTCACATCCCCTAGCTGTCGTCGGCGCCGGACCGCGGCCGGTCAGGCGGACGGGTGAAGAGAATCACGACGCTCACCAGCAGTACCCAAGCCGGGAAAACCAACTGCGTCCATCGGTAATCACCGGCCGCCAGCAACAACACCACGGCGGTCAGATACCCGACCAAGGTGAGCCACCGGGGTAACGCGGACGTCCTCAGGCCAGCGGTGCTCACCGACAGCGTGAACACCGCCGCCATCCGCATGGCGTAGACCGACATGAACCCCTGAGTGGTGTCGCGGCCGTAGGCGAACAGATCGGCGTTGACATTCGACCGGGCGAGCATCTCCATCAAGCCGGCCGAGGTCACCGCCCCGGTGAACAGCATGGCCAAGAAAAGCAGCCCGCTGCCCATGAAGACGGTGGAGAACAACCGGTCCTCCACCTCCCCGAGCTGCTCGCGCACCACACCGATGAACCACAAGAAGGCGATCCCGGCGAACGGCACCAGGTTCAGACTGATCCGGATCAGGTCCCGCCGCTGCACGTCGCTCCGCAAGGTCTCCATGCTGTCCACGGACAGGGCCAAACGCAGCATCGTCAAGGCCACCAACAACAGCACCCCGAAGACGATTCCGGCGATGGCCGCCGAACGGCGGGTTCGCCAGAAACCGGCGGTCAGCACCAGCGCACCCGTCGTCACCTCGCCCGTCCTCTCGAAGTCGCCACGGCCAACCCGCCCACCGGCCGGTTAGACGCAGACCGCACCGGTCATCCGTAGAGGATTTTGCCCTTCTGCGCTTGGAACTCTGCGTCGCTCAGGACTCCGGCATCACGGAGCTCCCCAAGTTGTTTGAGTTGGGCCAGCTTGTCGTCCGTGCCGCCGGCGGTTGCCTCGGCTTGGGCGGGATCGGCGTAGGCGGGTGCCGGCTCGGCGTAGGCGGGTGGGGGTTGCTGGGCGGCGGCCTCTTGTTCTTGGCGTGCCCACCGTCCCTGCTGGCGACGTTGCACGCGGCCGGCGACCGCGCTCGCGGTTCCGGCGACCACGGCAGTGCGGGCGACGCCACGAAGAAGACCGGGCATGAGAGTTCCTTTCGGTTGAGCTGGCGGCGTGGTGGGTCAGGCCGGTGCGCCGGCCGCGGTCTCGGCGGCGTCGGCTTCGGCCTTGTCGAGGGCGGCGAGGATCGCCTGCACGGGGATCCGGCCGCTGGCCACCAGCTGCGCCCCGCCGCGGCGCAGGGCCATGGCGAACGGCGCCGCCCACGCGTTCTCGTACACCAAGATTCCCGCGGAACTTCCCGGCTCGATCACCGACGTCGCCTCATTGAGGTCGTCTTGATCCAGCAGACCCGAGGAGGCGCCCTCGAACACCGCCAGATCCAGCTGTCCGTCGTTGTCGAAGTCGGTGATCTCGACCGCCTTGACCGAGCCGTCGAGTTCGCGGGTGACGAAGACCAGATCGAGGATCCGGATGATGCCCGAATCCGCCAACTCGACCAGCAGCGGCAACCCCTCGCCGGTCATCTTGCTGCCCGGAAACTCGACCACCAGGTAGTCGATGGGACCGGATTCTTCCAACTCGGTGCTCACGGTGTGCCCTTTCCGTCTGAAATCCAAGTGGATGTGGGTCCGTCAGTTGAAGTGCTGTGCGGATGGCAAACGTTCTCCAGGGGTCGACCGGCTGACTTGGTGCGGCTCACTAGAGGAGATCCGCTTGTCTCCATCGCGCCAGTCTGCGGTGTCGGCCCTCGTGGTGCCTCACCCGCTCCGGGTGACGCGGAGCGCCCGGACCACTCCGGGCTGGCGGACCTTGAGCCCAGGTTCTCGATCGCGCCGATGACCGCGATGGCCAACAACCTTTCAACTCGAGTCCATGCCACCAGTGGGCTTCACCCGACAGCCTCGAGCTCACCTCCTCGCGCGCGGAACAGCTTTCTCAGGCGGACGATGCGCGCTCACCCGCCAGGGGTGAATCTCGGGCGGCGAAGATCGGGCAGAGTCAAGCCATGGTGGACCCCTGTCCTGATCGAAACTCGGCGACCTACGAGATCCGACTCGAGGGGGAGATCCCGTCTGCCATGCATGAACAGTTCCCTTCGATGAGGGTCTACCGCAGTCCGGTCGAGACCGTCTTGTCCCGGAAGGTGACTGACCTGGCCGAGCTGGATCTGCTGCTCGAGCAGTTGCAGTCGCTGGGAGTCGTGCTCCGCGAGATCCGTGAGTCGCCCCAGGCGACGACGTCCAAACTCGGGACGTCGCTGGAAGTCCAACATGGCTGACCGAGGGTGGCCGGAGCTCAGGCCAGTACCAGAGCGATCCGCCCCGGTCGTCCGGTCGTACGAGGTGCATGTCGAAGGCCAACTCGGAACCGCCATGCTCCGCTACCTGAGGTGGTCGAACCGCAGGCAGCCCGAGCAGAGCGTCGTCCGGGTCCAATCCCGCCCCGACGACCTGCCCGAGTTCCTCGCCTCCTGCGCGGACTACGGACTCACCGTCGACCGAGTCACCCGCGCTCGATCCATGTCCCGCAAGGCAACCACCCGCACGAGATCGATGGGAACCAGCGAGCATGAGCACCATTGCCTGGATCATCCTCGCCGTGATCGTGCTGCCGATGATCGGCCTGCTGGTCTGGGTCGTGCTCAGCGCATCCATCGTGCGGATCGGCCCCGGACGACTCGGGTTGTTGCTGGTGCGCGGCCGGGCCACCGACACCGCGTTGCTCCCAGGGCGCGCACTTCGTGTTCGCGTTGCGGCGCCGGATGGTCGTGGAGTACCCCTCGGTCGAGTTGACCTACCGAGCCGGCGAAGCGGAGCAGACACCGGGGACGGACCTGGAGCGTTCGGGTCCGGCGCTGCAGTTGACGTTGGGTGATCGCACCATGGCCACAGTGCCCTATGCGGTCCGGTTCCGCTTGCAGGTCGACGAACTGCGCCGCGTGCACGAAAGGTTCGGTCCTGACGGCATCTACGGCATCGTCCGCGACCAGAGCAGCCGCTCGATCATCACCTCGATGGGGGATCCGTCGGTCAGCGTCGATGACCTGTTCGGCCCCGCTCGGGAGAAGTGCCAGGAAGGGGTGGCGGCGGCAGTCGAGGCCGCGCTGCGCGACGTCGGAATCGAGATGGCCGGTTTCCTGCTCGGTGCCGTCGACCTGGGCCGGACCGGCGAAGTCATCCAGGCCACCGCCCGGGCCCGGCACGAACTCGACCAGGAGCAGGCCGAGGCCACGACGAGAGTGGCCCGTGCCGTCAACGACGCCGATCTCCAGTCGAGGGTCACCACAGCCGGAGAGGCTTGGCGCTACCGGGAGAATGATCTTCTCCTCGACATCGCCCAGCGCACCGAGGCGTTGCAGGTAGCGCTGTACGGGGCGGGGCTCACCGGCATCGGATACGGGACGCCGACAGAACCGGGCGGTGACGAGCAGCGATGACCACCACGATGACGAATCCCATGACGAATCCCATGGCGACCTCCGTGAGGACCAATCCGGCGACCACTTCGGCGCAGACCTCGATGCCTCTCGGAGACCGGCTGATCGAGCTGATCGCCGTACTGCTGTTGGGCATCACCACCGTCGGCACCGCCTGGTGTGGGTACCAGGCCTTTCAGTGGGGCGCCCAAGGCGGCGACCTCGCGCAGACCGCGTCCGACCAGCACGTCGAAGGGGGCCGGTTGTTCGGGGCGGCCGTCCAGCGCGTCAGCTACGACAGCACGATCGTCGCTCAGTACGCCGCGGCGAGGGCCGCCGGCAACGACCGGTTGGTGGAGTTCTACCGCAAGAGCATCGTCCGGCCCGCGTTCTTGCCCATCCTGAACCGATGGGAGGCGGATGTGCGAGCCGGTAAACTGCCGACCGGCCTCACCGAAGATCCCGCCTACCTGGCCGACCAGTTCGCCGACTACCAGGCCTCGGTCGCCGCAGCGGAGGAGGCCACCAAGGCTAGTCAGCAGGCTACCCAGCACGCGGGCGGCTACGTGGCCACGACCATCCTGCTCGCTGTCGCCCTCTTCTTCGCCGGCGTGACGGCTTCGTTTCATTACCGCCCTGCTCGGGTGTTCCTCATCGTCGCGACCCTTGGCACCGTTGCCGCAGCAGCCGTGCGACTCGCCGATCTGCCCATCATCCAGTGAACACCGGGCATGCGACTGTCCCAGCCCGCGGCTAGACCCCGGTCACTCTTCCTCGGCGAAGGCCTCCCGCAATTTGGCCTCTTGCTCGCCCGAGAGGTTGCTGGCGATCAACTCGGCGTCCATCCCGCTGAAGACGTCCTTGACCCGGTCGACCAGCGCGTCGGACGTCAGCAGGAACAGGGCCGAGGTGCCCGGGGTGACGCGCTGCTTCACGCCGTTGATGAAGGAATCATTGATGCCGACGTCCGACATCGAACCGGTCATCGCGCCGACCGCCGCTCCGACCGCGGCACCGAGCAGCGGCACAAAGAAGAGGAGCCCAAACAACATGCCCCAGAAGGCGCCGCCGAGCGCGCCCGCTCCGGTCAGATTGTTCAGCTGGCGGGTCTTCGGCTTCTTCTTGCCGGTCTCCCAGGAAACGACGGCCGCGTCCTGGATGTTGATCAGCTGCTGACTCTGTAGAGCCTGCAACTTCGCAACGGCCTGGTTAGCACCGTTGACGCCGGGAAAGGCCCATGCGGTCAGCGTCGCCATTCTTCGTACTCCCTCTCAGTGGGTCAGTTCGGCCCTGCGTCGGCGAGGAAACGGCCGTGGCCGCGACTCGTTCGGCGTCGAGCGACCTGCTGTTGCAGCACGGCAAGGGCTCACCCTGCCAACGTCTGGCTACGAAGGGATCACCCCTTCACGGGTGAGGCAGCCGGCCGGCTTTCGGTGCAAGGGAGCTGTCAGGTGCTGGGTGTGGCCGGTTCGGCGACGTCCGAGAAGTCGGATACGCCGAGCTGGCGGGCGGCATCGAGCACGGCCCGGCCCAGGACGTTGGTGTAGGTGGGGAAGGAGAGCGGGATTCGGGCGAATTGTTCTACCGGCATCGCGGCGGCGATGGCGACCGCCGCCACCTGGATGATCTCCACCGCCCGCTCGCCGACCACGTGGCAGCCGAGGATCCGGTGCGTGCCGCGGTCGACGATGAGCTTGCAGAACCCGACGGTGCGCCCGTCGATGATCGGCCGTGCGATGGTGGCGAACGGCACGCTGGCCACGACCACATCGTGTTCGCGGCGGGCCTGGGCCTCGTTGAGCCCGACCTGGGCGTACTCAGGGTCGGTGAAGCTGCCGATCGGGCTGGCCGGTGGGCTGAGGGTGGCTCCGCGGTCTTGCACCGCGTTGGTGGCGGCGAGGTAGCCGTCCTGCACGGCGTGCGGCACGAGCATGAGCCGGCCGGTGATGTCACCGGCGGCGAAGATGTGCGGGGCGGTGGTGCGCAGCTGCTCATCGACCTGCACGTAGCCGCGGTCGGTGGTCGCCACGCCGGCGGCGGCCAGGTTCAGCCCGGCGGTGTCGGCCAGCCAGCCGATCGCCGCGATCGCCAGGGTCGCCTCCACGCTGTCGGTCACGTCGTCCTTGGCGAAGATCATCCGTACTCCGGCAGGAGCCTTCTCGAATCCGTGGATCCGACCAAAGCCCTCACGCACCACCATGCCGGCGGCCCGAAATGCGGCCGCCATGGCGCGCGAGACGTCCTCGTCCTCAGTGGCCAGGATCCGCGGGCCGGCCTCGAGCAGCGTCACCTGGGAGCCGAGTTCGGCGAACACCGACGCGACCTGCACACCGGTCGCCCCGGCACCGATCACCAGCAGCGACTCCGGTACGTCGGTCAGCGTCCACGCGTCGCGGTGCGAGCCCACCAGTTCCGCGCCGGGCACCGGCAGGGCCCGGTTGGTGCCGCCCGCACAGAGGATGATCTTCTTGGCGTGAAGGCGGGTACCTCGTTCGTCCTCGATGGTGTGCGGGTCGACGAACTTCGCACGACCTGCGTGCTCGTACAGCAACACGCCGAGGTCGGCGAGCTCGTCGCGCAGCAGAGAGTGCTGGGACACTTCGGCGACCACTCCACGTACCCGGTCGAGCAGCTGGCCGTACTCCAAGACGGCGTCGCTGGTCTCGATGCCGTAACGCTGCAGGTGCCGAGCGTCGCGGCGAAGCCGGGCAGCCTGCGCCAGCACCCGCACCGGGACCGGGCCGTCCGCGGCCGCCATCCCGCCCACCGCGTCCCGACTGATCAGCGCTGTGCGGGCACCCAGCCTGGCCGCCCGGACCGCAGCCAGCACCCCGGCCGGTCCGGCGCCGATGACTGCGACGTCGACCCGTTCCTCGGTCGTCATGATCCGCCCCGGCGGTAGGGCCGTTCAACCAACGGCAGGATTTGGGAGTCGGCGCTTGGTGGGCTGGATGAGCATGGTGCCCTCGCATTCGGTCAGAAGCGGTCTGGTCGGCAACGGTCAGCCTTCACGGTCCCGGGCCGCTGTACCTCCCCCGAGGGAGGTGACGCGGGGGCCCCGTCAAACGTTGCCTGACGGTGGCCAGGGCGACGGCGGCCACCTCGACCAGCCGTTCCGGACAGTCAGCTCGCACTACCAAAGCTGTGGTCCCAACTGCTCAACTGATGGTCTCAGGGTGTGGCTGGTCGCTTCGTCGCATCGGCACTCCGACGTCGCTGCCGCCCTCGGGAGTAAGCCGCTCGCCGACGCGCAGCAGGGTCGGGGCCGCCACGAATCCGCCTGCGAACAGGGCCTCCCCTTGTCGAAACCAGGGCGAGCGGGCCAGCAGCGCCGGTGGCGCAAACCCGAAGTAGGTGGCCAGGCCCTCCAAGTCGAGCGGGGAACTCATCCTCATCAGCGTCAGGTTGTCGCATTGCGACACGATCCCCGGGTGCACCTTCGACGGACGCTGAGTCGAGAGCAGCAGCCACAGTCCGAATTTGCGCCCCTCCGCCGCGATCTGGATGAGCCGTTCCCGTACGGCGACAGCGAGCGGAGAGTCGAGTTCGGGCGAGCATAGGTTGTGCGCCTCGTCGATCACGAGCAACACGGGTCGTCTGCTCTCCCGCCGCTCCCACAGGTCGTCTAGCACTGCGAGGGCGATCACCAGGTGCTCATCGGGTGTGCTGAAACCGCCAAGATCGAGCACGGTCGCGTCGGGTCGGCTGTCGATGACATCGGTTGCGGTGGCGTTGCCACGGGCCCAGACGTCCCAGTCGAGGATGGCAAGGTTTTCCAGCCGAAGCCCCAGTGCTCGGTCGCCGGGATCGTCGGAGGCCAGCAAGGTCGCCACCAGCGACGAGAAGTTGCTGAGGGTGAACGTGTCGGTCAGATGCAAAAGAGTGTTGTACTCCTCACGGTGAATCACCGGGTCCAGGCGAACCACGGCCGCCTTGGCTCGCGGGGACAGATCGGTGAAGCGGGCCCGCAACGGCTCCGCACCGTCGGACGTCGGCCGCAGCACCCGGATGTTCCGCTGCGCCAGTGCCACGGCTTCTGGTCCGGAGACGCCCTCGCGCAGCTCCCCGAGGCGGATGAAGTCGGAGTTGGGGTCGAAGATAACCATCGGTAACGCCGTCTGGACGATCAGCCGTTCCAGCACCACGCCCAGGGCGTAGGTTTTTCCGGAGCTGCTCTGCCCACACCAGAACGTGTGCCGGTTGAACCGGTGCGGCAGCAGCCGGGCCGGGCCGCGCGGCGGCGTCAGATCAGTTCCGACCTCGAGGGTGGCCCGTGTCGACTCGTGCATTGCCGCGATCATGGTGTCCGACGCGGCGGTCACCTGGGCGTCGGCGAAGGCGTACGTCGTCGACGCGTCAACCCGCCCGGCGTCACCAACTGACCCCAACAGGCGTCCACGCGCCTCCGGTACCGCGGACGGGTCGTCGTGTTCGATCAGACCCAGTTGAGCGGGCCCGTCCTGATTGACCAGCAAGACGAGGGCGCCGGCCCCCAACGAGCTCCCCGCCAGGCTGGCGATCTGGAAGGACCGCCGTCTCGAGAGGTGGCGACAACGTCGATACTCGTCGCTGGCTGTTCGGTCATGGTCGGCTGCCGTCCATCGAGAGTTCTCCTAGCGCTCGACTGACAAGAGAGTAGCGATTCGATCAGCCCCACGCAGCCGTCGGCAGACTGAACCTCTACTGTGCCGACTCGTTGGCGGGACCGGCTCCCGGTGTCGTGCGGTTTTCAGCTTCAGCTTCAGGCTCGACTCGATCCCCGGTGAGCCACCGAGCCCAGAAGGCATCCGGGTCGACCTCGAGCAGCAGCGCCCGAACCAGCAAACTCGCCGGGATGGCCAGCAGGGCGCCCACCGGGCCTAGGACCACGGCCCAGAACACGACCGAAAAGAACGTCAGCGTCAGGCTCAGCCGCACGGCATCGCTGACGAACTTGGGCTGGACGAGCTGTTGCATGGTGAAGTTGATGACGCAATAGGTGGCCACGACGACGAGTGCTGGACCCCAGCCTCCGATGAGAAAGGCCAGTACTGTCGGCGGGATGAGCGCGATCACGAAGCCGATGTTCGGAATGTAGTTGGTGATGAACGCCAGGATGGCCCAGAGCAGTGGCACGGGAAGCCCGAGGAGCGACAGCACGACCCCGTCGAGGAACGCGACAACAGCGCCGAAGATCGTATTCACCAGCAGATAGCGCCGCACCGAGGCTGCGTAGTGCGTGAACACTCGGATGGCGGTTGCCTTGGTCGCCGCGAAGCGCTCAACCATTGTGGAGAACATCGCGGCATCGGCGGCCATGAAAAGGATGTAGGCCAAGACGAAGAAGAAGGCTGTCGCGGCGCCCAGGACTGCACTACTCACGGCGCCCGCCAGGGACAACAACTGAGCTGGGCTGATCACGTTTCCGGCCTGGGTCGCGGTGTCCTGGCTGATTCCGAGGCGCTGCAGGGTCTGCATCAACTGCTGCTGCGCGGTCTCCAGTTGATCGGCATACGCCGGAATCAGCGATGCGAACTGGGAGGCCGCCACTATCAGCAGAACACCGATCACCAGCAAGATGAGATAGGCGACAGCTATCACGGCTGCTGTGGCGAGAACCGCTGGCACCTTCCGAACGAGCAGGGAGGTGCGAATCGGATGTGCCACGATGACCAACACCGCGGCCACAGCGAAAGGGCCGATCACTCCTCGGCCAAGGGACAAGCCGACGACGGCCACCACCGCGGCGGCGACGGTGATCAGCACCCTGCTCGCCGGCGAGAACGTGCTCGTACGCGTCACCTCAACCATCGCATCAGCCTGACGTCGTTGATCATTATTCGCTCAGCTGGACAGGGTGACGCCACGTGTGCGAGGAGCTTCGCCGGTCCGCGACTCATTGGACGGCGGAGGTCAGTCGCATGACGTTGTCGAGCCACCGTTTGGTCAACGGCCGCTTCTTCCACTCCTCGAGCGTCAGTTCGCGCGATATCGAGCGGTACATGTCCTCGACCTCGCGCATCCGGGCGACGAAGGACGGTCCGGTACACATCATCGACACCTCGAAGTCGAGGTTGAACGATCTGATGTCCATGTTGGAAGAACCGATGACGGCGGTGTGGTCATCGATGGAGAAGTGCTTGGAGTGCAGGACGTACGGGTACGGGTACCGGTATATCCGGACGCCTGCCTCGAGCAGGAAGCGGTAGTAGGAGTTCTGGGCGTGAGACACCATGAACTGCTCACCCTGTTCGCTGACGAACAATTCGACGGCCACCCCGCGTTGCGCCGCGGTGGTGATCGCGTAGAGCAAGGAGTCGTCGGGGACGAAGTACGGGCTGGTGATCGTCAGCCGATGCTGAGCCCCATAGATCAACGTGTTGAACAGGCGAAGATTGTTCTCGTCCGGGAAGCCGGGACCACTCGGCACGATCTGGCAGGTGAGATCACCGAGATCGTCGGGGAATGGCTCCGGCTGGACGTAATCGCGCAGGATTTCCTTGGTTTCGATGAACCAGTCGGAGGCGAACACGAGGTTCATGGACTGCACCACGGGGCCTTGGACCTTGGTGGTGAGCTCGCGCCACTTGCGGCCCGCGGCTTCGTGCTTCTTGTTGTGATAACTGGAGTCGATCATGTTCTGCGAGCCGACGAACCCGGCCCGCCCGTCGACCACGACGATCTTGCGGTGGTTGCGCAGGTCCGGCCGACGAAACTGCCCCTTCAGCGGCTGGATGGGGAGCATGGGGCGCCATTCGATGCCTGCCTCGTCGAAGGTGGCCAACATCTCCTTGTAGCCGGGCAGACCGAAAGTGGAGACATGATCGAAGAGCACTCGCACCTTCACCCCGCGCCCGGCGACTTCCAGCAGCGCCTGATAGAACGCTTCGGTGGTGCTGTCGCGGCACATCATGAAGTATTCGACATGGACGAATCGTTCGGCGGTGCGGACCAGGTCTGCCTTCGCTTGGATCGACTCCTCATAGTTGGCGAACAGCTCGGCAGTGTTGTTCTGCTCGGCGGGGAGCCACGCCAGGCGCCGGTTCAAAACCATGACGGAGTCCAGCCAGCCCGGCCGATCCGATGAAGAAGGCAGCGCGGGCACATGCGTCAGGCCGCTTTGGATCAGTTCACCCGCCACCTGCTGCTCCTCGCGACGCTTCCGCGGCACGTACGGACTGCCGATCAACAGGAACAGCAGAATTCCGAGCACCGGTAGGAACAGGATCAACAACAGCCAGGCCATGGCCGAGGACGGACGGCGACGCTCCGGCACCAGACCGAGAGCAATGAGGTTGATCAAGAGGATGACGAGTGCGCCCAGCAGCGTGACCGTCATCGACAGCACCCGCCGCAAGTCTCTACAGCCACCATCGGCCTTGTCCTTTCTTCCGACCGATCCCTCACCAGGTGCGGAACCCGCCACAGGCCCCACACATCCAGTGATCCCACATCATCGTAAGGAAGCCCGGGCCTTCGCGCCTCACTCGCGTCGGGTGATCCGCGCCACCAGCCGCCAGTCAGGTTCAAACACTGGCAATGCCGTTGCCGATCATGACAATCCCGATCACGAACAGCACGAGGACCATGATCGCTACGTTGTTGCGCACGAGCCACCCCCGGAGTTCCGAGAACGGGCCGATCATGCGCGCCGACGCCACGAGGTGTGCGACAACCGGGGCCGCGACCGTCGACGTGGCGATCACTGTGAAGAGAAGGGCGACGGCTGTCGCCTGACCGACCGTGAGCCCGGCCTCTCCGAGGATCACACCGGCCGCGAGGGCAAGCACCAGGTTTTTCGGCACTACCGCCGTCAACACCAGGCCGAGCCCGAACGCCTTGGCCGGCGGCATCGAGTCAACTCCCGCCATCCAGGTCGGCAACTCAGATTCCTCCCCTGGTGCAGGGCGCTTTCGCCACTGTCTCGCCGCCAAGAGCACGAGGAGAACACCACCGACGAGCTTGATCACGCCGGCCGCCGGCGAGGTCCGCTCGGAATCGTGCGTCGGCAACAGCGCGGAAAGCCACGCGAAAAGGGCCACTGCGCCGGCAACGCCGACCACGCAGCCAACCAGCAGGGCCACCGATCTGGTCTTCGCCCTCGGCGACAACAGCATGAGAAACGTCGCGATGATCGTGGTCAGGCTTATCGCGATCCCGAGTGAGAGAGGAAGCATCTCGCCGATCGCCTTACCCATCAGCACCAACTCTCTTCGATTGTGGGAAGCGACCGCCTGACACCAAGTATCTTCCCCTCACAGCCCGCAGAGCACCGACCGCGCCGCCCACCGCCCGCCCACCCCTTTCACCCGGCTCGGGTGAGGCGTGGTGGCCGGCCGCCTGACAGGGTGCTCGGTGGCGGGTGTCGATGAAGTCGGATGAGCTCGGTTCCGTCGAGCGAGTTGTGGTGGAGTCGCACTGGCCAACAAGTGACGTCAGGAGTTCGAAATGCCTTCGCCCCTGTCCCGCAGCCGCCCACCACGGCGTCAGAAGCGGTCGGCATCGGGTCTTGCTGAGCGTTGGACCACAGTCGACGACGTCAAGGTCTTCTATCGCGAGTCAGCCGAGCCGCCCGACGGCGCAGTCATGACCCACCTGCACGGATTCGGCCTGTCCGGACGCTATCTTCTGCCGACGGCCGAACGGTTGAGCCGCGAGTTCCACACCTTCGTCCCGGATCTACCGGGTTTCGGTCGCAGCGGGAGATCGGTGGATCCGCTCGACGTGCCAGACCTCGCGCACGCCGCGGTCAGGTTCCTCGACGACCGTGGGGTCGAGAAGGTGACCCTGGTCGGCAATTCAATGGGCTGCCCTGTCATCTGCGAGTTCGCGTTTTCGTACCCCGAACGGCTCGAGCGGGCGGTCCTCGTGTCACCGGCCGGTGGCCTGCACAACCGGCCCCTGCCCAAGGCGGTGCGCCAGCTCGCTCGCGACGGTGTCCGTGAGCCGACCCGGCTCATGCCGGTAGCTGTGCCGGACTATCTGCGGTTCGGCGTCCCCAGCACGTTCAAGATGTTCCGAGCCCTGACCCAGTATCCCTCGCTCGAGCGGTTGCTGGGGTTGAAGGTCCTACTCTCGTCGTCATCGGAAACCGAGACCCGTTGATGCCGAGCCCGGAACGGATCAAGGAGGTGGCCGGCCAGACCGACAACCATGTGCTACTCGTGGTGATCGAGGGGGCGGCACACGCGATCAACTTCTGTCACCCCGGCGAGCTCGCCCACATCATTCGGCTGTTCATGGCCGACAAGCCCATCGTGGACAACCCGACCTCGCCGGGTCATTCCCGAGCCTACGAGATCCACCGCGGGGTGTACCACCCCTCCCCAACGGACACCTGAGATGTAGCCGACGGCTACGTTCCTGGGTGTGGGCAAGTCCCTCGGATAGTTTCCTGTGCTCCCCCGCGGTGGGTGGTTCCCGAGACCGGAGCGTGTAGCGTCGTTCTCGGGGTCCGACGCCGTGATCTGTGCTCAGTATTCGGCGTGAAGGCCGGCACGACGACGCTCGAGGAGCCGCACATGGATTATCGGACGAGAGGCAGCCAGCGGTTGGCCATTCTGTTGCGATGGCCATGTTCGGCCTCGTCGTCGACGCACCTCCTTGATGAACGTTTCGATTGCCGCCGTGGTTCGCGATCTCGACACCACCGTCAGCGGTGTTCAGTCCGCGATTGCGTTGGAGGCCCTGGTGTCGGCCGCATTCATTTTGATCGGGAGCAAGGTCGGCGATCTGGTCGGGCGGCCGGGCGTACGTACGGGTCTGCTGTGCTACACAACTGGCGCGTTGGCGATGGCTCTTTCCCAGAGTCTGCTGGCGATCGTCATCTGGGCCATCATTGGAGGCCTGGGGGCTTCGCTGCTGCTGCCGGCCATGCAGTCCCGGATCATGGCAACTTCGAAGGAGCAGCACAGAAGAGGGCCTACGCTCTGGTCGGCGGCGCTGCCGCGATCGCCGCCGCGGTGGGTCCGCTGCTCGGCGGGTTCATCACGACCTTGCTGTCGTGGCGCATCGCCTTCCTGCTCGAGGTCGTGATCATCGGGGTCGTCTTGTCAAGCTCGTGCGCGATGTGCCGTACACCGGACCTCGGCAAATCGACATCGTGGCGGCAACCCTCTCGTACTCGGGATGGGCAGCGTCCTGCTGATCCCGATCGTGCCCCGCGCGACCTCCGGCTGGCACGCTTGCCGGCGTTGGTGATCTGCGATGTGGGGCTGGGCGTCCTGGTTTCGCAGCTCAAGAACTACACGCTCGCGCCGATTTCCGACGAGAGGTGAGCGAAGCCGCCGGCGTTAACTCCGCCGCCGGATCGTTCGGACATTCTTTCGGATTGGCGTTCGCCGGTGCGATCATGCTGGCCACTCTCTCGGTCACCTGGTCACCTGGTCACCTTCACGACGATGGCCGCCTCCAGTGCCGTCCTCAGTCCCCACACCAAGAACGCGTCGCCCAAGCGTTGGAGCAGGACGCAGAGGTCATGAGCAACACACAGCTCGAGCAGCTGCTGGCCGGTCAGCCCGAGGATGTGAAGAACGGGATCATCCGCATCAACACCGAATCCCGACCATTCGCTCTCCGGGTGGCGCTCCTGATCCCCATCCTCGCCGCGCTCGCCGGTCTGGTGAACTCGTTCCGGATGGTCCGAATATCAGATCCCCCGCCGTCGGAGTCAGCGGAGAAATTCGCCCTGGGGTGACCGAACGGAACTCGGCTCATCGCCCAGGGCCCTAACGAGGTGCTCGGTGGAAGGTCCCCGGCTCGGATTCGATCGTCCATTCCGTTTGGAAACGCGACCTCCTCCTCGTTTTGGCGTGCTCGTGCTCGCCGGAGAACTGAGCCCGCCGGGACCCAGAAGGGGATGGCCCTAGGGAAGACGCCCGCACCGCGGTCAGACGTCCGGACTGTTCGGCTGTGTCACCCGGCACAGGTGACCCCTCAGGTCCTGGGGCCCGCCAAGGTAGTCGGTACGGCATTCCGATCGAAACGAGACCAAGGTGACGCGGATGACCTACGAGATTCGAGTCGAGGGCGAGGTGCCCAACGAGGTACTCGACAACTTCGAGGGCGTCACGTCACGGGGCGAGACGTTGGACACCACGCTGCGGGCCGACCTGGCCGACGCCGCGGCGTTGAACGGGTTGTTGCTCGCGCTGCGCCAGGCCGGCTTGGTGCTGCTCGACGTGCGCCGCGAGTTCGGCGGACCAGACGAGGCCTCGGAGCCGCCGACGATCAGAGCGAGCTGCCCACGCGAATCAGTCCAGAGGACGAAACGCCGTCTCGGGCCAGCGGCGCAACGCGATCAGAGCGATCAGGGCCATCAACGCGACCAAGACGCCCGGCGCGGGTCGGCGTCGAATACGTTGACGAGCATCTGGTCGATCCACGGAGCAGCGCCGCCGATCAGAGCGCTCGACAGTCCGGCTGACAGCGCGAAACCGGTCGATCGCAGAGGCGCAGCGAAGAGTTCGCCGACCATGGCGATCGAGAGTACCCCGACCACGGCCACGGAGATCACGACTTCAGCTACGAAGAGACCGAGGACCGAGCCCTGCGTGGCCAGCACGCTCATCGGCGGGGCCAAGATCGCCAGGGTGAACGCCGACCCGATCACCACAGGTCGCCGACAGCACGATCGGAGAGTCGGCCCAACCCGACCGCGGCCAAGGCGGCCAAGGCGAGGGGGAGGGCGGTGACGAGAGGGTTGGGGTCAGCTCAGCCCCATGTCGGGCGATCAGATTGTTCGGCATGAAGATGAAGAAGGTGTTGAAGGCTAGCGACCGGCCGCGAGCAAGCAGAACCCTCTTAGCAGGGCGATTCGGCGCCGAGTTCCAGAGCTCCCGATCGGGACGATCGAGAATCTGGATCCAGCCCGAAGAGCGACAATTGCTCGGTGTCGGCGATACGGCGCCGCAGCAGCAGTCCCGTCACGCCGAGGGGAACCGCGATCAAGAAGGCGATCCGCCACGGGCCCGAGTCGTGGCTCTCGCCCCTGCAAACAGGTAGTTAAGCATGGCCACCACAGCCATCCCGAAACTCGATTCCATCCCCATGGTCGCCGTATGCCACGCTCCGGTCCGGCCGCGTTGCCGAGTCGGGTGCGTGCTCCAAAAGGAAGACGGCGGCCACCCCGAGCTCGCCCCCGGCGGCCAGGCCCTGCAGCGCACGAAGGAGGAGGAGGACGAGCGGGGCAAGCAGGCCTATGACGGCATAGCCCGGCAGGAAGGCGACCACCGAGGTCGCGCCGGCCATCAGCAAAATCACCAAGATCAGGACCGTGCGACGCCCGCGCCGACGCCCAGTCTCCCCCGAAGACGAAGGCGCCGATCGGCCGAACGAGCAGTGCCGTGCCGTACGCCGCAAACGCCGCCGACAATGCGGCCGCCGGATCCGCGGCCGGAAAGTACACAACCGCGATCACGGTCGCCAATGCGCCGTAGATGGCGAATCGTACCACTCCGCGGCGTTGCCGACACAGGCTGCGGCAATCGCGCGCTGCGAGGCGCTCCGTTGCGCCCACCGAGCCGCCGGTTCTCGGCAGGGACATGGTGGCGAGCATAGTGCTCGGCGTCCTATGGTGGAGCGAAAACGACTACCGGGCGGATTGTGTGACTACGGTGGAGACGGTCATGGGGGGGCCCAACGGCAGTCAGCGAGAGCCTGCGCTGCCGCGGGTCGACGCGTTCCTGGAAGCGAAGCTGCATCCCCCGGCGCTGCGGACCAAGTGGGTGCTCGGATCGTCTCATTCGCGCCCTCGAGCTCTCCACCGCCGACTGTCCACTCACTCTGGTCGCAGCTCCGGCGGGGTACGGCAAGACCACGGTCGTCGCCCAGTGGCTCGACCAGATGACCGCCCGGAATCTGGCCTGGGTGGGCCTCGACGCCGCCGACAACGACCCGGTTCGGTTCTGGACCCACATCGCCACCGCCTTGGAGAGGGCAGGTTGCTCCCTTCGACGGAGGGGCTGCGAACTTGGTGGCCAAGCATCGCAGCAACATCACGAACGGTCTGCTTCCCGAGGTTGTCAATGCGTTGGCCGCCGCTCCGGTCCCGGTCCTCTTGGCGCTGGACGATTATCACTTCATCCGCTCCACTTGTTTGCCACGAACAGATCGACCTGCTCACCGAGCATCTGCCGTCCGCCGCCTCGCTTCTGATCCTGTCCGCGGGCCGATCCGGCCCTGCATCTGGGCCGGCTCCGCGCCGCTCGCCAGCTGGCCGAGATCCGAGCAGATCGCCTTTCCTTCGACGCTGAGGAGGCAACCGCCCTACTGGCGATCGACGACATCCGGCTCTCCTCGGTCGCCTTTTCCGAGCTGATGAAACGGACCGAGGGCTGGCCCGCCGGGCTGTACCTGGCGACGATGTCGCTGGTCGGTCGAGAAGATCCCGATGCATTCGTACACGAATTCAGCGGCGACAATCGCTACATCGGGGACTATCTGATCGAGGAGGTGCTGGGTCGCCAGTCCGAGGATGTTCGGAGGTTCATTCTCGAGGTTTCGATCTTCGAGCGGTTCTCGGCCGCGCTGTGTGAATCTGTTCTGCAGATGCCTGGTGCGCGTCGCATCGTGCACGATCTCGAGCGGTCGAACCTTTTCCTGGTGCCGTTGGACGCCAGTCGACAGTGGTTTCGTTTCCACCACCTCTTCGCGGCCGTCGCGCGCGGCGAACTCGAGGCTCAGGATCCGGCCCGGGTCATGCGACTGCACGCGCGGGCGGCCGACTGGTTCGGTCCCACGGATTCGTCGACGAGGCAGTCGCGCACGCGATCTCCGCCGGATCGACCGCTCGGGCGTCACAGCTTGTGCAGGCGAATTGGATCCGCTACGTGGACGCGGGTCGCGCGGCCACGGTGGACGGCTGGCTGCGCGCCCTCCGGGCCCCCGAGCTGGAGGCCGACCCCGCGGCGCTGGTCACGGCGGCCTGGATGGCCTTGGTTCGCGGTGACGAGGCATCCTTGAACGGATTGCTGGTCGCGCTGGCCGACGTGGCGGATGCCGGTCCGCTGCCCGACGGCACGCGTTCAGTCGAGGCGGCCGTGGCCCTGATCCAAGGAATGGGTGGGTACGGCGGACCCTTGTCAGATGGCCAGCGCCGCGCAGCGGGCCATCAGACTCGAGACCAATCCCCGCTCGCCCTGGTTCGGTCTTCGCCCACTTGGATCCTCGGTCATCCAGCGGTACGTGTCCGGTGATCTCGACGCCGGGATGTTCGGGTGTTGCCGGCAGGCGGCGTACAGCGACTCGCTCGTTCGCGATGGTCAGGCAGTTCGCGCTTTCTGTCATGTCCATGATCGCGCGGGAGCGTGGCGAGGTATCTCTGAGCCGACGCTACGCGGACCGAGGCGATGGCCGTGGTCGAGCGGCCTTCTCTGCGTCTGTGCCCCAGGCGGTCGATGGCCTTGACCGCGTTCGCAGAGAGTCAGGCCGCGGACGGAGATCTGGTGAGCGCGATGGCGACGC
>CAWAAK010000044.1:0-631333 GCA_963780005.1 uncultured Actinomycetota bacterium
GAGGCCGCGCGCCCGATCTGGACGAGCTTCCAGCCGGCGTCGCGCCAGGCCGGACCGGAGAGCTTCAGCCGTCCGTCGATGATGATCTTGTGCCGCACCAGGCCGCCGAGTTGCTCGGGATCCAGATAGCGGAATTCGGGCCACTCGGTGAGGTGCAGGACGATGTCGGCGCCGGTCACGGCCTCGACCACCGAGGACACCTGGACGAAGCCGTCGCGGCTCGGCAAGCTGGCCTGCGGGTCGTAGACGAAGACCTTCGCGCCCCGGGCATGGAGTTGATCGGCCACCGTGAGGGCCGGCGAATTGCGGGTGTCGTCGGTGCCGGGTTTGAAGGAGGCGCCCAGCACCGCGATCCGCTTGCCGGTCACGTCACCGCCCGCCTGGGCGATGGTCAGCTCGGTCAGCTCGGCCCGCTGACCGGCGTTGATCATCTCCACCGCTCCGATCAGGTCGGTCAGTCGGTGCACGCCCAGCTCGTCGGCCCGTACGGCCAGGGCCCTGATGTCTTTGGGCAGGCAGCCGCCGCCGAAACCCAACCCTGCGTTGAGGAACTCCCGACCGATCCGCTGGTCGTAGCCGAGGGCGTCGGCGAGCAGGGTCACGTCGCCGCCCGCGGCCTGGCACATCTGCGCCATGGCGTTGATGAAGCTGATCTTGGTGGCCAGAAAGGCGTTGGCCGCGGTCTTGATCAACTCCGCGGTGGCCAGGTCGCAGCGGATCACCGGTGTCGCCTCACTGAGGGGCAGCGCGTACACCTTCTCCAGCCGGTTCAGGGCCTTCGCGCTCTGGACACCGAAGACCAGCCGGTCCGGCTGCAGAGTGTCAGCCACGGCGTAGCCCTCGCGCAGGAACTCGGGGTTCCAGGCGACCTCGACTCCCACACCCACCGGCGCGCGCGACCGGAGTCGATCTTGCAACGCCATCGCGGTGCCGACCGGGACCGTGGACTTGCCCACCACGAGCGTGCGCCGGGTGAGCAGCGGAGCCAAGGTGTCGACCGCGGCATGAAGTTGACTCAGGTCGGCGCCGCCGCCAGGCTGCATGGGGGTCCCGACAGCGAGAAAGTGCACGTCGGCCCAGTCGGCGATCTTGGCGTAGTTGGTGCTGAACCGAAGCCGACCGCTGGCTGTGTGCTTCTCCAACAGCGGTTCGAGACCCACTTCGTAGATCGGCGAACGGCCCGCCGCCAGGGTGGCGATTCGCTCGACATCGACGTCCACGCCGATCACCTTGTGGCCGAACTCGGCCATTCCCGCGGCGTGGGTGGCACCCAGATAGTTGGTGCCGATCACACTGATCTTCAGCGTCACGCCGGTCAGTGTGCCATAGCGGGTCCGGGTCAGACCGCAACTAACAGCCGTCCGGGATCAGGGTCGCGCGTACGTGACCAGGTCGGCCAGACTGCCGTCGCCCAGCGGCTCGGCGGCCCGCAGCACCCCCATCAGTCGGTATTCGGCGGCCTCCGCCGCCCGCCGCGAGGCGATGTTGTCGGTGGCGCACCGGATGGAGATGGCGTCGACCAGGTCGTTCTCCTCCGCGTAGCCGGTCACCAGCTTCGTCGCCTCCGTGATCACACCTCGGCCACGGCTGTCGGGATGGGTCCAGTACCCGATCTCGGCCCGCCGGTGGTATTCACCGAAGCCGTCCAGACTGATGGCGGCCAGACAGCGGTCGTCCTCGCGATCGGCCACGCACCACACCAAGCTGGCTCCCCGGGCGGCGTCCTCGCGGGCCGTCTCGATGTAGCGCTGGGCGTGCTCCAGTTCGTACGGGGTGGGTAGGGACACCAGCCAGTGCTGGGTGATGGGATCGCCGCAGGCTTCCGCCACCCGCAGGTCATCGCGATCAGCGAACGGCCGCAGGACCAGCCGCTCGCTGGTCAGCCGCGGAGGGTCGGTCCAGGACACGCTGGTCCGCGGGTCGTCGGCGGTGATGGTTGACAGCCAGCCGTCCAGCAGGTCGCCGCGGTGCACGAGCAGCCGGCGGACGGTGCCGTCGAACCGAAATCCCGCCGCCGCCGCCACCCGCCGGGACGCCCAATTGCCGACCGCCGCCCGCCATCGGATCACCTGCAGCCCGAGGACGTCGAAGCCGTGGTCGCGGACCAGGCGCAGCGCGCTGGTCATGATCGACCGCCCCCGCGCCGCCGGATGCAGACCGAACCCGACCTCAGCGACCCCCGTTCCGTCGGGCCGGAGATCGATGCTGCCGCAGAACCGTCGCCGCCCGTCGATGTCGGCCTCGATGGCCCAGCCGTACTTGGTGCCCTGCTCCCAACCCGGCCGCACGTCGTCCGCGAAGTACTCCCGCGCATCGGTCAGGGTGTAGCCACCGGACGGGATGGGCACGGTCGTCCAGCGCCTCGTCGACGGGTCGTTACTCTGCTCGACGATCGGCCGGCAGGTCGGCGGGGGAGTGCGCTCGCAGAGTCACGGTCGAGCCTGGATCGACCAGGATCGGAACCACGTCGGGGAAGACGGCGGAGGGGCCGAGTCGACTTCCGTTCGCCACGGGGCAAGTCAAACGTGCGCGCGCCAGATTAGGCAATCGCGGGTCGGTGTCGACCCTGGCGCGAGAGAGCTGGCCCAGCGCGCAGTGCAGGCACCGTCGAGCGCCGGACGACCAGCTCTGGGGTGAAGCGCACCGCCTGATGCTCATGGGGTGCGTTCGTGGCGGAGGGCTTCGATCTCCTCGAACAACAACTCGGCGGCCCTCCGTCCGAGCTCACGTCGCGGCTGCCGGATCGACGACAGCGGCACCGCTGCGGAAGCCGCGAAGGACACGTCGTCGTAACCGATGATCGCGATCTCCTCGGGTACCCGGAAACCCTGGCTGACGAAGCCCTGCAGGACGCCGATCGCGAGCAGGTCGTTGGCGGCGAACACCGCGGTGGGCCGCTCAGCGGCGGGGAGGGCCAGCAGTTCCCCGGCCGCCGCGACGCCACTCTCGCTGTCCAGGGCCGGGGTCGAGATGGTCAACAGGTTGGCCGATCCGGGAGCCGAGGACCGCGCCAGCTCGGCTCCGAGTCTTCGATCTCGGACCTGCTGCAGGTTGCCGGGCCCGCCGACCAGAGCGATGTGTTCGTGGCCCTGCTGAAGTAGGTGCTGAACCGCCAGCCGCCCACCCTCGACGTCGTCGACCGACACGGAGCACAGGTCCGATTCATCTCGGGCCCGGTCGAGGATGACCACCGGGATGCCCCGTCGGCGCAGCTCGTCCACCCGAGGGTCCAGGCCCCAGATCGGCGCGAGCAGCACTCCGCCGACCCGCTGCTGCTCCAACAGGGTGAGGTGGGCCCGTTCCCGGCTCGGTTGCTGAGCGCTGTTGCTGACCTGGACGGAGAAACCGTGTTCGATCGCGAAATCCTCGGCGGCGAGCACAAGGTCGGTGAAGAACGGGTTCGCAATGTCCAGCACGACCATGCCGATGGAGCGGCTGCGGCCGGCTCGGAGTTGCCGGGCCGACTCGTTCGGCACCCAGCCGAGCTTGGCGATCGCCTCGGCCACGCGTTGCCGGGTCCGTTCGCTGACGATGTCCGGCGTATTCACCACGTTGGAGACCGTGCCCAACGAGACGCCGGCCAGCGCAGCAACATCTTTCATGCTGGCCGACGCCTTCGAAGTTGCCATCGATTCGCTCCTCAAACTGCCAGCCCGGGTTGAATCGTTATTCTATCGAATCTCCGGTGGGAATCAGCCCTTGACCGAGCCGGCCGCCATGCCTTCGACGATCTTGCGGTTGAAGAAGATGAACATGATCAACGGCGGGATGGTGACCAGCAGGATGGTGGCGAACAGCAGGTTGTACTGGGTGGTGAACTGGCTCTGGAAATTGGCCAGCGTGAGCTGGATGGTGGCGTTCTGGGTACCCGGGCAGAAAATAGAGCGGGTTCTGGAAGTCGTTGTAGACGAACACCGACTGCAGGATGATCACCGTCATGATCACCGATCGCAGGATCGGGAAGATCACCCGGAAGAAGATCTGGAGCGGTCCGGCTCCGTCCACCACGGCGGCCTCATCCAGCTCGCGGGGCACCGTCGACATGAAGGCGCGGAACAGCAGGATGCAGAACGGAAGCCCGTAGGCGATCTCGATCAGGATCAGTCCGGGCATGGTCTTGAACAGACCTAGACGCCTGCAGGACCCAGATGGTGGGCACGATCGCGGGCGGCACGATCAGTCCGGCCAGGATCAGGCCATTGATCACCGGGTTGAGCCGACTGGCACGGCGCTGCCAGACGTAGGCGACCATGGCGCTGAAGATGACCATCATGGCGACGCTGACCACGGTGAGGATCACGCTGTTGATGAAGGCGATGACCATCAGGTAGTCGCGAGCCGAGATCGCCTGGGCCAGATTGTCGAACAGGGCGAAGTTCGAGGGCCAGGAGAACTCCAGCAGGTTCGCCTCGACCACAGGCTTGGACGCGATGAGGAAGATGAAGAGGAAGGGCACCACGAAGAAGATGGCGGTGCCCACGATGGCCGCCATGCCGATGATGACCCCGGCGGGCTTGGGTTTGGTGCTGGCGTCGGAGGTGCGCCTGGTACTGGCTTTGCGGTTGCGCTCCGTGCTGGTGCTGGTATTGGTTGCCATCAGGACGTCCTCTCCACGATTGAGCCACCGGGTGAGCGGCACGACGATGATCGTGACGACGAGGAACAGCACGACGCTGCCGGCCGTCGACAGGCCGTAGAAGCCGGCCTGGTACTGCTTGTAGATCACCGACGCGATGACGTCGGAGGCGAAGCCCGGTCCGCCCTTGGTCATCACCCAGATCAGGTCGAACGAACGGAGGCCGCCGATGAGGGAAAGCGTGATCACCGTGGCCGTTGCCGGTCGGGCCAGGGGCAGGATGATGCTCCGGAAGATGTCCCACCGACTGGCACCGTCGACTGCGGCGGCCTCGTAGTACTCGGTGGGAATGGAAACGAGGCCGGCTATGAAGATGACCGTCGCGAGTCCGACGCCCTTCCAGATGTCGACCAGGGCGATGGAGATGAGCGCCAGATTGGGGTTGGTCAGCCAGCCGATGTCGGCGCCGCCCAGCATCTGGTTGATCAACCCCTTCTCGGGATTCATCAAGACGGTGAAGGTCAGTCCGATGCCGACGGCGCTGACCAGCACCGGGAAGAAGATGACCGAACGCAGGTAACCCCGAGCAATGATCTTCGAGGTCAACAGCAGAGCCAGCGCCATTCCGAGGACCACCTTCACTCCGGAGGTGAGCACCGCATAGACCAGCGTGTTCCGCAGGCCGATGACCAGCGCCTGCTCCTCGAAGAAGGTCTGGTAGTTGTCCAGCCCGATCCAGGTTGCGGTGAACAGATCCCAGCGGGTGAAGGAGAAGTAGAACGAGGCGATCGTGGGAACGAGAAAGAAGATCGCGTAGATCAAGGCCGGGGCAACGTAGAACCAGTACGGGTACGGTCCCGTCGCTTCTTTCCGCCTCCCTTGACGCCGCGCCGAGCGGGAGCCAGCCGGGTCGCGTCGGTGGTGCTCAGTGTGCTCGCCATAGCGGAGCCCTTTCCGTGACAAGTGGTGGAGGCCCTGCCGCCGGTCCCCGGTGGAACCGGCGGCAGGATTGAAGCCATTGGCTCGAGAGCTCAGGCCGCAAGCATCATTCCCAGCCGGGCAGACCGAGCTGCTGAGCCTGCTTCTTGACGTCCTGGTCGTAGAGCTCAGCACCCTTCTTTCCGTCGACCTGACCGGTGCCGACCTGGATGCAGATCTGCTCCAGCGCCGGGCCCTTGACCGGCGACAAGAACTCCAGCGCGGGGCTGGCTTTACCGGCGTCGAGGTAGGCCTGGGTGTCCTTCGCGACCTGCGACACCTCGGCCGGCAACTTGCAGGCCGTGGAGTTGAACGGGCCCTGCGGCGGCGCACCCTCGGCGAGGGCGTCACAGCCTTCCTGGGTGGCAGCAAAGGTGAGGAACTTCTTCGCGGCCTCCAGCTTGGCACCCTCCACCGACTTCGGGATGTACAGCGCATTCGTCCCCGGCCACACCGTCATGCCGTTGGTGGCAGCGTCTTTCCCGGGCAGGGCGAAGAAGCCAACGTCGTTCGTCTTTCCGGGCGCGACGTTCTCGATGTTGTTCGCGCTACCGCCGAGCTGTGGGTAATGCGCCGCGGTGCCAGTGGCGACCGCCTTCATGCCGTCGTTCAGCTTGGCTGAAGCGAAATCTTTGTTGAAGTAGCCGGCGTCCTTGACCTTCTGGAGGTTTTCGAATCCGGCGAGCGCGGCCGGGGTGGTCGCGTACTTGGCCTTGCCCGCGGTGTACTGCTCGGCGAAGCTCGGGTCGGCCGCCGCCACGTTGTGGAAGTCACCCAACACGAAAAGCTGTGACGTCCAGTCGACTCGGCCCGTAGGTCTGCTCGACCGGAGCGGCGCTACCGTCAGCCTTGACCTTCTCGTTGTTGGCCATGAACTCGTCCCAGGTTTTCGGGACCTGCAGACCCAGCTTCTTGTACAGCGGGATGTTATAGAGCACGCCACCGCCGAAAGCCGTCCCGAACGGACCGCCGTAAAGCTTGCCCTCGGACTTGGAAGACTCGGCGAAGAGCGGATCGAGCTGGCTCGCCCAGGGCTGATCGTCAAGCGGCGTGAGATTCTGCGCGGGCTTGATCGCCTGCAGCAGCGAGCCGTTGTTGTACACGAAGACATCGGACATGTCCCCGGTGGCCAACCGCGTCTTCACCAGGTTGTCACCCTCCGAACCTCCGGGGCGGGTCTCCTCCTTGATCGTGATGTTCGGGTTGGCGGCCGTGAAGGCTTTGACGAGAGCCGTGGCACTCGCCACATCGGCGTTCTCGGCCCCGTGGAGCCAGGTGATCTCCACAGCATCGGCGCTGCCGCCGCCGCTGCTGCTGCCGAGGCTTCCGGGGCTACAGCCGGCGAACAGCAGCGTGGCCGCCGTGCCGGCAGCCACCAGCGCTAGGCCGCGCCGGGCCGTCGTGGTGAATCTCATCGAACCTCCAGAACTGGTGAGTGAGCGAGAAGGCCGACTGTCGCGGCGCTCTCTGAAGCGTTTCAATGGGAAAGCTAACGCATCGACCCAGTGGTCGTCAACTGTCCCGTCCTGATTGTGATAAACGGCGAAGATTCCCTCGGCTGGATCGCTGTCTGCGGAGAGTTTTCGCACTCGATGGACCCTGCCTCGGATGGCGGAACGCTCCATCTGTCAACCATTCGTCATGCCACGATGGATCGTTTTTTGAGATCGTTCGGGAGGTGGCGTCGAGGGCTTCGATCCGGGCGCGGATCCGCCGGGAGCTGGCCCGGCTGGTCGGCCCTGATCCGTTCGCTGACCGGATCAGCCGGGGCGATCATCGGGTCTGGGGCCGCAGCGCCCCACGCGTAGGTGCAGCGGTCGTTTCGCATCTCGAGCGCGGTAACGCGCCGAGATCACGGCTAAGTCGACGTGTCGTCCAACTCAAGATGGACAACGGTCGCCGGTTGGTGCCATCGCCGGACTCAGGCGGGGGTGGAGATCCGATGTGAGCCGCCGGTCACCTGCTGCTCGGTACCGTCGGGCAGGCGGACCAGGGCCGTCACGCCGTCGGGGACGGTCAGGTCGAGGTCGAACGGACCGGCGGAGGGCTGCTGCCAGGAAACCGCGATGCGTCCGTGCGGCGATTCCAGCGATGTGCGAGCCCACGTGATGCCGCCACCGGGCTGCGGCGCGATCAGCACCTCCGAGTAGCCGGGCGCGAGCGGCGCGATGCCGCCGATCACCCGGTGCATCCAGTCGGCCACGGCACCCAAGGCGTAGTGGTTGAAGCTCGTCATCTGCCCTGGGTTGATGGTGCCGTCGGGAAGCATCGAGTCCCAGCGTTCCCAGATGGTCGTGGCCCCCATCGTCACCGAGTAGAGCCAGGACGGGTTCTCGCGTTGCAGAAGCAGTTGGTAGGCGTCGTCGAGGTGACCGGTGCTCGCCAGGGCGTCGGTCACGAACGGGGTTCCCGCGAAGCCGGTCTGGATGCGATAGCCACCGTCGGCGACGAGCTTCGCCAGCCGCTCGCCGGCTAGCCGTGCCGCTTCCTCGTCGAGCAGGCCGAAGGTGATGGCCAGCGCGTAGACGGTGGGTGCATCACTGAGGATCGTGCCGTCCGGCTCGACGTAGTGCTCGGGTGAACGCGTCGCGGGTGCGGTCGGCGAGGTGCGCCGAAGTGCGTCGGCGTCGTCGGCCCGGCCCACGATCGCGGCGGTCTCGGCGACGATGCGCGCACTGCGGTAGAGGCAGGCGGTCGCCACCACGCCCTTGTCGGCCTTCGCATCGGCCGGCCGGTCCGGATGTGCGGTGGGGTCGAGCCAGTCGCCGAACTGGAAGCCGGTGTCCCACAGCCCGGTGTCCGACAATTTGGTCTCCACCCGACGCACGTGAGCGCTCATCGAGTCGTACTGGTCGATCAGGACTTGGGCGTCCCCATAGGCCTGCCACAACGCCCACGGCACCCACACCGCGGCGTCGCTCCAGACGGCTGTGCTGTCGGGGGTCGGGAACGAGGACGGATGCTTCACGTACTTGAGGACATCGGGGATGACGTAGGCAACCATGCCGTCGGCGGCCGACTGCTCGGCGGCCAGGTCCCGCAGCCAGTCGCGCAGGAAGCCGTCAACATCGAAGAGGTACGCCGCGGTGGGCGCAAAGGCGGCGATGTCACCGGTCCAGCCGAGGCGCTCGTCGCGCTGGGGGCAATCGGTGGGAACGTCGAGGAAGTTGCCGAGCGTGCCCCAGACCACGTTGCGGTGCAACTGGTTGAGCAGCTCGTCGGAACACTCGAATTCTCCGGTCCGGCGCAGATCGGAGGAGACCACGACGGCACGCAGATCATCGACGGACAGATCGCCGGGCCAGCCCTCGACCTCGGCGTAGCGGAAGCCGTGGAACGTGAGCGTCGGCTCGAAGAGGTCGCGGCCACCGCTCAGGATGAACCGGTCCGTCGCCGCGGCAGTCCGCAACGGGCGCACGCCCAGTTCGTCGTGCTCGAGCACCTCGGCGTGCCGCAGCGTGATCTCGGTACCGGCCGGCCCCTGGACCTCGAAGCGCAACCAGCCCACCAGATTCTGGCCGAAGTCGACCAGCGTCTTGCCGGCGGGCGAGGTCCAGATGTCGACCGGTGCCAGTTCGGTGAGCCGGCGGGTCGGGGGCCCGATGTAGGGAACCAGGGTGGCGAGGTCCAGCTCGGCCACGTGGACGCCGACCCAATCGTCGCCGGAGAACCCGGGCTCCAACCAAGCGCTGGATTGCCGCCGTGCATCGATGGTCTGGCCGTCGTACAGGTCGTTCTCGGTCACCGCTGACGGTCCGGCCGTCCAGCTCTCGTCGGTGACCACCGTCTGGACGTGACCGTCGGCGAATTCGACCTCGAGCTGGCCCAGAAAGCTCAGTTCGTTCCCGTAGTGGGCCCTCCCGCCGCCCCAGCCGAGCCGCCCGCGGAACCAGCCGTTGCCCAGTGCGACACCGAGCACGTTGGTGTTGGGATGGGACTCGGGCTGCAGCAATGAGGTCACGTCGTAGCTGCAGTACCGCAGCCGCCACTCATAGCTGCTCCAGCCGGGAGCGAGGACATCCTCGGAGACCGGCTTGCCGTTGAGGTACGCCTCGAAGACTCCCTGAGCCGTTGCGTGCAGGGTCGCGCGGACAACGGCTCCGTGTCCCTCGTCGAGGCGGAATTCGTGGCGGAGCAATGGGGCTCCGGAGAAGTCCTGGTCCGGGGAAACGGCTCGTGCGCGCCAGTCAGGCATGAGTTTCTCTCTTTCCACCCCGCGGGGCGAAGGGTTGCTCGCTGATCTCATGAAACGATACAACACGCCTCGACGGCTCTCGGACCCGCTCACGATATGAGTGGCTAGCGACCGGCCGTACTCTCCCGGACAACCAGTTCGGGCTCCAGGATCACCACATGGTGCTCGTGTGCTTCGGGTCCGCGCTCAATCTCCTCCAGCAGGAGCCGAACGGCCTGCTCGCCCATTGTTTCGCCTCGCATGGTGACCGAAGAGAGCGGGACTGCCCCACCCCAGGCCCCGGAGTTGTAATCGCAACCGATGACGGCGACGTCCTCGGGCACGGTCAGTTCAGCCCCGATGAACTGTCTGATGATCGCCATCCCAAGCATGTCCGTCACGGCCACCACGCCGTCGGCGCGCCCATCTCCCTGGGCGATGATCTGCCGACCGGCATCGGCGCCCTCCGGAGCGTCAAGGCCATCGACAGCTATCTCCCGAAACTCGACCGTGCCACCGGCTTCGGCTACGGCGCGACGCGCCCCATCGCGTCGCAAAACTACTGGCTGGAGGTCGTACCGGCCCGCCACGAACGCAATGCGCTTCCGTCCCAGCTCAATGAGGTGCCGAACCGCCAGGTACCCGACCTGCTCGTTGTCGATCAACACGGTGCATACGTCGCGAGCCGGCGAGGCGTAGTTGAGCACGACAACGGGACGCCCGTGTCGGCGCAGCCGTTGGATGACCGCGTGGGGGTCCTCCATGGGGGCCAGGAGCAGGCCGGAGACTCGTGCGCCATCGAGGAAGTTCAGCTGCACCTCCTGCTGTTCGTAGTTGCTGTCGGAGCTGGCCAGCTGGAGCATGAGGCCGTTTGCCTTCGCGGCGCGCTGCGCGCCGTCGGCGATGTCGACGAACAGCGAGTTTCGCAGCGTCGGGACGACCAGGCCGACCGTTCGGGTATTGCCGGAGGCCAAGGCACTCGCCATGCTGTTGCGGGAAAAGCCGAGTTCGGCGATCGCCGCCAGAACCTTCTCCCGCGTTCCCTCAGATACCCGATCCGGGTGGTTCAGGACGTGGGACACCGTCCCCACCGAGACGCCGGCTCTGGCCGCCACGTCGGGAAGAGTCGGTCGGGAGGAACCCCTCCTCCCGTTTCCAGCGGCGTACACGTGGGAACTCTACTGACACGACCCCGGTCCGAGTCGCAGAAGTCTTGACACGCGGCCGCCGATGGACTAACTTTTGTGCGGGTTAGAACGTTTCAATCAGTCCGTACCTCATGCTCTCAAGGAGTGACTCATGGCGGGGTTCGCCTCCATCGCCGACCGGTTGGCTGACCAGGCCATCGAGCTGCCGTCGTGGGCTTTCGGCAACTCCGGCACTCGGTTCAAGGTCTTCTCGACTCCGGGCACCCCGCGGACCATTCGGGAGAAGCTGTCCGACGCCGCGAAGGTGCACGAACTGACCGGGCTGGCGCCCAAGGTCGCCCTCCACATTCCGTGGGACAAGGTCGACGACTACGCGGCGCTGCGGTCGTACGCCGCGGCCCTGGGGGTCGAGCTGGGCACGATCAACTCCAACACCTTCCAGGACGACATCTACAAGTTCGGCAGCCTGACCCACGTCGACGAATCCGTCCGACGCAAGGCCATCGAGCACCACTTCGAGTGCATCGAGATCATGAGCCTGACCGGCTCCCGAGATCTGAAGATCTGGCTGGCCGACGGCACCAACTATCCCGGCCAGGGCGACCTTCGCGGGCGGCAGGACCGGCTGGCCGACAGCCTGGCCCAGATCTACGCCCGCATCGGGCCCGAGCAGCGCCTGGTGTTGGAGTACAAGTTCTTCGAGCCGGCTTTCTACCACACCGACGTCCCCGACTGGGGCACCTCGTACGCGCAGGTGCTTGCCCTCGGCGAGCGCGCGATGGTCTGTCTGGACACCGGACACCATGCCCCCGGCACCAACATCGAGTTCATCGTCGCCCAGCTGCTGCGGCTCGGAAAGCTCGGCTCGTTCGACTTCAACTCCCGGTTCTACGCCGACGACGACCTGATCGTGGGCGCCGCCGATCCGTTCCAGCTGTTCCGGATCCTGTTCGAGGTCATCCGCGGCGGCGGCTACGGCCCCGACTCGGGCGTCGCCTTCATGCTCGACCAGTGCCATAACGTCGAGGACAAGATTCCTGGCCAGATCCGCTCGGTGCTGAACGTGCAGGAGATGACGGCCCGCGCCCTGCTGGTCGATATCGAGGCGCTGACCGCCGCCCAACAGGCCGGGGACGTGCTCGGCGCCAACGCCGTCGTGATGGACGCGTTCTACACCGACGTTCGGCCGGATCTCGCTGCTTGGCGGGAGTCCCGCGGACTGCCCGCGGACCCGGTACGGGCGTACACCGACTCCGGCTACCAGAAGCAGATCGAAGCCGACCGCGTCGGCGGCCAGCAGTCCGGCTGGGGCGCATAGCGAGGCTCCCGGCGCGGCCCACTTCACAGCTGCTCGAGTTCCACGCTCCTGCTCGAGTTGCAACTCGAGCAGGAGCGAGCAACCCGAGCAGCTCGGGCGATGAACAACCAGAAGGAAGACGATGACCAACCAAGCAGTAGCCGATCTCATCACCCGGAGCAACCGGCTGGGCTCGGATCCCGAAGAACACCAACTACGCCGGCGGGAACACCTCCGCCAAGGGCACCGAGACCGATCCGGTGACCGGCGAGCCCGTCGAGCTGCTGTGGGTCAAGGGCTCCGGCGGTGACCTGGGCACCCTGCAGGAGTCCGGGCTGGCGGTGCTGCGGCTGGACCGGATGCGGGCCCTGGTCGATGTCTATCCCGGGCTCGAGCGTGAGGACGAAATGGTCGCCGCTTTCGACTTCTGCCTGCACGGGAAGGGCGGTGCTGCGCCGTCGATCGACACGGCCATGCACGGTCTGGTCGACGCCGACCATGTTGATCATCTGCACCCCGACTCGGGGATCGCTGTCGCCACGGCCGCCGAGGGGGAGGCGCTGACCAAGGAGATCTTCGGCGAGAGGGTGGTCTGGGTGCCCTGGCGCCGACCCGGTTTCCAGCTGGGTCTGGACATCGCCAAGATCAAGAGCGAGAACCCGCAGGCGGTCGGGTGCGTTCTCGGCGGCCACGGCATCACCGCCTGGGGAACCACGTCGGCGGAGTCCGAGCGCAACTCGCTCTGGATCATCGACACCGCCGCCGACTTCATCGCCGCGAACTCCCGGACCGAACCCTTCGGCCCGGCGCTCGAGGGCTACGGAGCGCTGCCCGAGCCGGAGCGGCGGGCCAAGGCGGCCGCGTTGGCGCCAACCCTGCGGTCGATCGCCTCGACCGACAAGGCCATGGTCGGCCGCTTCACCGATGCCGACGTCGTCCTCGACTTCCTGGCCGCGGCGGAGCATCCACGGCTGGCGGCGCTGGGCACGAGCTGTCCTGATCATTTCCTGCGCACCAAGGTGAAACCGCTGGTGCTCGATCTGCCCGCGACCGCTTCCGTGGAGGAGTCGATCAGCTCGGCTGCGCGAGTTGCACGAGAGCTACCGCGCCGACTACCAGGCGTACTACGACCGGCACGCCACCGCCGAGTCGCCGGCCATCCGCGGCGCCGACCCGCTGATCGTCCTGATCCCCGGCGTGGGCATGTTCTCGTACGGCAAGGACGCCCAGACCGCCCGGGTGGCCGGGGAGTTCTACGTCAACGCGATCAACGTCATGCGCGGGGCCGAGGGGCTGTCCACGTACGCGCCGATCGACGAGGCCGAAAAGTTCAAGATCGAATACTGGGCCCTGGAAGAGGCCAAGCTGCAGCGGATGCCCAAGCCCAAGCCGCTGGCTTCCCGGATCGCGTTGGTCACCGGCGCGGCCTCGGGCATTGGGAAGGCCATCGCCACCCGGCTCGCCGCCGAGGGCGCCTGTGTCGTGATCGCCGACCTGGACGCCGAGAAGGCAGCCGCGGCGGCGGCCGAGCTGGGCACCTCCGACGTCGCGATCGGGATCGCGGCGAACGTGACCGACGAGGATGCGGTGCAGGCCGCCATCGACGCCGCACTGCTGGCCTTCGGCGGCCTGGATCTCGTGATCAACAACGCTGGACTCTCGTTGTCCAAGGCGCTGCTCGACACCACCGTCGCGGACTGGGACCTGCAGCACAACGTCATGGCCAAGGGCTCGTTCCTGGTCTCCAAGGCGGCGGCGAAGGTGCTGATCGAGCAGCGGCTCGGCGGCGACATCGTCTACATCTCCAGCAAGAACTCGATCTTCGCCGGCCCCAACAACATCGCCTACTCGGCCACGAAGGCCGACCAGGCCCACCAGGTCCGGCTGCTCGCCGCCGAACTGGGGGAGCACGGTGTGAAGGTGAACGGCATCAACCCCGACGGCGTGGTCCGCGGATCTGGGATCTTCGCCGGCGGCTGGGGCGCCAAGCGGGCGGCCGTTTACGGCGTCGACGAGGAGGATCTGGGCAAGTACTACGCCCAGCGCACCCTGCTCAAGCGCGAGGTGTTGCCGGAGAACGTGGCCAACGCCGTCTTCGTCCTCTGCTCCGACGATCTCAGCCACACCACTGGCCTGCACGTTCCGGTGGATGCCGGGGTGGCCGCGGCGTTCCTGCGCTGATGGCTCAGCAGGTGTACGCGGCCGTCGACATCGGCGCCTCCGGCGGCCGGGTCATGGCCGGACTCGTGGACGGTGATCGGGTCGAGCTCGAGGCGGTCCATCGTTTCGCCAACGGCGTCCAGGAGATCGACGGATACCTGCGCTGGGACCTCGAGGGCCTGTACGAGCAGGTGCTGATCGGACTCACCGAACTGGCCGAGCGCCATCCAGGCGTCCACAGCATCGGCATCGACACCTGGGCGGTGGACTACGGCCTGCTCGATCAGCATGGCCGGCTGTTGGCGCCGCCGATCGCCTACCGTGACAGCCGAACCGATCCGGTGATCGACAGCGTGCACGAGATCATCGGTCCGGCCGAGCTGTACGCGGTCAACGGCTTGCAGTTCCTGCCCTTCAACACGATCTATCAGCTCGCGGCCGAACAGCACTCGCCCCTCTGGGCCGACGCCGCCAAGATCGTGCTGTTGCCCGATCTGCTGGCGTACTGGTTGACCGGTGAGCTGCGGGCCGAGATCACCAACGCCTCGACCACCGGCTTGCTGGACGCCCGGAGCCGGACCTGGTCGGACGCGATCTCGGACCGGCTCGGGATCCCGGCCGACCGGCTGCCCGAGCTGGTGGAGCCGGGTCAAGTGACCGGACGGTTGCGTGCCGAAGTAGCCACCCGGACCGGCTTGAGTTCGGAGGTGACTGTGGTGGCCGTCGGGTCGCACGACACCGCATCCGCGGTGGTGGCCGTGCCCACCACCGGCGACGACTTCGCCTACGTGTCCTCCGGGACCTGGTCGCTGGCCGGCTTGGAACTGGACGAGCCGGTCCTGACCGAGGCGAGCCGAGCGGCGAACTTCACCAACGAAGGGGGCGTCGACGGCCGGATTCGCTTCCTTCGCAACGTCGGCGGCCTGTGGCTGCTGCAGGAATCCATGCGGATCTGGGCGGAGGCCGGCCAGCCCTTCGAACTGACCGAGCTGCTGGACCAGGCCGCCGGCTGTCCATCCGGTGGGCCGACCGTCGATGTCGACGCCGAGCTGTTCCTGCCCCCCGGCGACATGCCGGAGAGAATCCGTCTCTCCTGCCGCGACCGTGGCGAGCCGGAGCCGAAGTCGGCCGCCGAAGTGGTGCGCTGCATTCTCGACTCGCTGGCCCTCGCCTACGCTCAGACCGTGGACGTCGCCGAGCAACTCTCCGGCCGGCGGGCCGCCGTGATCCACATCGTCGGTGGGGGGTCGCAGAACGCCCTGCTGTGCCAATTGACCGCCGACCTCTCGGGCCGGCCGGTGATCGCCGGACCGGTCGAGGCCACCGCGCTGGGGAACGTGCTCGTCCAGGCCCGGGCGTCCGGGGCGGCGCCGGCCACCTTGGAGGAGCTCCGCTCGGTGGTCGCCGCATCCAGCGCGGTGCAGCACTACTGCCCGTCGACCAGCACCGGGCCCGAACGGTGAGAATCGCGCTGTTCATCACCTGCCTGGCCGACGGGATGTTCCCGGACGTCGGCCGGGCCACCGTGACCGTGCTCGAACGGCTGGGCCACGACGTCGACTTTCCCCGGCGGCAGACCTGCTGCGGCCAGATGCACGTCAACACCGGTTATCAGCGGCTGGCGCTGCCGATGGTGGAGAACTTCGCGGAGACCTTCGCCTCGTACGACGCCGTCGTCGCCCCGTCCGGCTCCTGCGTCGGCTCGGTCCGTCACCAGCACGACCTGATCGCCCGGCGCTACGGCAGTCCGCGGCTGGTCGAGCAGGTCGAGGCGGTGGCAGCGAAAACGTACGAGTTGTCCGAACTGCTCGTGGATGTGCTGGGCGTCACCGATCTCGGGGCCTATTTCCCGCACCGGGTGACCTACCACCCCACCTGCCACTCGCTGCGGATGTTGCGGGTCGGCGAGAAACCCCTCACCTTGCTCCGGGCAGTCGAGGCGCTCGAGCTGGTGGAGCTACCCGCCGCCGAGGAGTGTTGCGGCTTCGGCGGCACCTTCGCGATCAAGAACTCCGACACGTCGACCGCGATGCTGGCCGACAAGATGCGGCACGTGGTCGACACCGGGGCCGAGATCTGCACCGCCGGGGACAGTTCCTGCCTGATGCACATCGGCGGCGGCTTGTCCCGGTTGCGGGCGGGAGCCAAGACCGTGCACCTAGCCCAGATCTTGGCTGCGACCCGGGAGCAGCCGATGGTGCTGGCCGCCGGTGGGCAGGACCGGGCCGTGCACTCCGGCCCGGAAGCCATCGCATGACAGACCGCGTGAAAGACCGCGGCCGGCCCGTCCTGCTGGGCATGCCCACGTCGCCCCGCGGGGTGGGGCAGCTGCGCGGCGGGCAGTCGTTCCCCGACGCGGCGCGCGGCGCGCTGGCCGACACGCAGCTGCGCCGCAACCTCGGCAAGGCGACCGGCACGATCCGGGCCAAGCGGGCGGAGGTGGTCGCCGAGCTACCTGACTGGGAGGAGCTGCGGGAGGCCGGTCGCCAGCTCAAGGTGCACACGATGGCACGGTTGCCCGAGTACCTGATCCAGTTCGAAGCGGCCGTGCAGGCCCGGGGCGGGGTGGTGCACTGGGCCCGCGACGCGGCGGAGGCCAACCAGATCGTGGTCGACCTGGTCCGCGCGACCGGCGCCGACGAGGTGGTCAAGGTGAAGTCCATGGCCACCCAGGAGATCGGCCTGAACGAGGCCCTGGAGGCCACGGGCATCGCGGCTCTGGAGACCGATCTGGCCGAGTTGATCGTGCAACTCGGACAGGACAAGCCGTCGCACATCCTGGTGCCCGCCATCCATCGCAATCGTGCCGAAATCCGCGAGATCTTCCTGCGGGAGATGGCCGATGTCGACCCTGCGTTGAGCGACGAGCCGGCGGCGTTGGCCGCGGCGGCCCGCCGGCACCTGCGGCGCAAGTTCCTGTCAGCCCGGGTGGCCATCAGCGGGGCCAACTTCGGGATCGCCGAGACCGGAACGCTGTCGGTGGTGGAATCCGAGGGCAACGGGCGGATGTGCCTCACCCTGCCGCAGACCCTGATCACGGTGTTGGGGATCGAGAAACTGGTGCCCTGCGCGCAGGATCTCGAGGTGTTCCTGCAGCTGCTACCACGCAGCTCGACCGGGGAGCGCATGAACCCGTACACGTCGATGTGGACCGGCGTGACCCCCGGTGACGGGCCGCAGGACGTGCACGTGATCTTGCTCGACAACGGCCGCACGGCGGTGCTCTCCGACGAGCACGGCCGGGATGCGCTGAACTGCATCCGCTGCAGCGCGTGCCTGAACGTGTGTCCGGTCTACGAGCGGGCCGGCGGGCATGCGTACGGTTCGGTCTACCCCGGACCGATCGGGGCGATCCTGTCGCCGCAGCTGACCGGGATCGAGGACAACGCCTCCCTGCCGTACGCGTCGTCGCTGTGCGGGGCGTGCTACGACGTCTGTCCGGTGAAGATCGACATTCCCTCCATCCTCGTGCACCTGCGGAACGAGCACACCGAGGCGTACGCCGCGGAGCACGCGGTGCCGAGCGCCGAAGCCGCGGCGATGCGGGGTGCCGCCTGGGTGATGAGCAACCCGACGAGGTGGACGCTCGCGTTGCGGGGCGGTCGACTAGGCCGGGTGTTCGGCCGCAAACGAGGCGTCATCGGCGACGTGCCGCTGCCGATCGCCGGCCAGTGGACCGAAGCCCGCGACCTGCCGCGACCGCCGAAACAGACTTTCCGTGACTGGTGGGTCGACGAGCACGAGGCCGGAACGTGAGCGCCCGCGACGAGGTGCTGGCGCGGATCGGCCGAGCGCATCACGCCGCCCCAGCTCCCGACCTGCCCTACGCCGACATCGCCCGCGACTACCGGACCTTCTCGCAGGCGACGCCCGCCGATCTGGCGGAGCGATTGGTAGATCGGCTCCTCGACTACAAGGCGCTGGTGCGGCGTTGTGGCCCGAGCCAGGTGGCCGCCGAGGTGTCGGCGGCATTGGCCGACCGGGGAGCCCGGCAGCGTGGTCCTCCCGGACGGGCTGGATCGCCGCTGGCTGGCGGAGACCGAAATCGCCCGGCTCGAGGACAGCCCGGACTCACCGCTCAGCATCGAGAGCCTGGACGACAGCGATGGCGTGATCACTGGCTGTGCCACCGCCATCGCCGAGACCGGCACGCTGATCTTGGACGGTACGGCCGGAATGGGTCGGCGGGTGCTCAGCCTGATCCCGGACTATCACCTGTGCCTGGTCTGGCCGGACCAGATCTGCGCCGACGTCCCGCAGGGTATCGCGCGAATCGACATCACCCGGCCGTTGACCATGATCAGCGGGCCCAGCGCCACCAGCGACATCGAACTCAACCGGGTCGAGGGCGTGCACGGGCCACGGACGCTGGAAGTGATCCTCGTCAGTACGACACGACCAGTCGAAGGAACGTCGCAAATTGAGACGTGAGTGAGCGAATCCGTCGTCCATAGTGCCTCGAGAAGGTAGTGCCACGGCTCCGCCCTGGTGCCTACTTCGACCGCCGATAGGAAATCGCCCGGATGACAAACCCGAAGCCCAGTGCCCCCGAGATGCGTATGTATCGTCTCGTCTACCGCAGTCACAGCCGCATCTCTCAGAACGAACGCAAGGTCGTTCTCGGTCAGATCTTCAATGTTGCTCGGACCAAGAACAAGGCAGTCGGCGTCACCGGAGCACTCCTGATCACCGATCACTACTTCGTGCAGACGCTGGAAGGTGAAGAGGCCGTTGTGCGCTCCTTGTACGAGAGCATCAGCGGAGACCACCGCCACGAAAACGTGACCGTGATGGACGAAGGTCCAGTCGATGCGCGGGTCTTCTCGCGCTGGGCCATGGCTGAAGTTTCGACGGCCGGAGATGCCGACATCCCCCTTCATGCTGTCGAGGGCGGTATCGGGCGGGCTGCCGAGCGACCAACCACGCGTGATCAAGCCGGTTTGCTCAAGTTCATGCGCAACACCGTCGGCGCCGACGCAATCTAGCCCCGACCTCACAGGGCGCGCGAACTACCCGCTGGTCACTACGCTTGCGCACGTGACCGGCTCATGAACGAGAACCTTCTCAACGCGGCATTGATCGTCGTGTTCATCGCCATCGGCGGTGTGTTTGCGGCCGCGGAGATGGCGCTGGTCTCGCTGCGGGACAGCCAGGTGAAGCAGCTCGCCCATCGCGGCAAGCGCGGTCAGGCCGTGGCGAAGTTGCACGCCAACCCCAACCAGTTCCTCTCAGCGGTGCAGATCGGTGTCACCCTGGCCGGCTTCTTGTCGGCGGCCTTCGGTGGGGCCACCTTGGCCGGCTCGCTCAGCCCGCTGCTGCAGCGCCTGCTGCCGATCGGTGCTCCGGTCGCCGACGCCGCGGCGCTGGTGTTGATCACCGCCGTGATCAGCTACGTCTCCATCGTGCTCGGCGAGCTGACCGCCAAACGGCTGGCGCTGCAGCGGGCCGAAGCTTTCGCGCTGGCGCTCGCCCCGTTCGTGAACTTCGTCGCCACCTTGTGCCGACCGGTCATCTGGCTCCTGGGTGCATCCACCAATGTGCTCGTCCGGCTGCTCGGCGGCGACCCGCACGCCGGCCGGGAGGAAGTGACCGACGAGGAGATCCGGGCGCTGGTCAGCGGCTCGACCACGCTCGGCGACGAGGAACGCCAGATCGTGGACGACGTGTTCGACGCCGGCGCCCGAAGCCTGCGCGAGGTCATGCTGCCGCGCACCGAGGTCGACTTCCTGCCGGGCGACATGCCCGCGCACAAGGCGGTGCGCGAGGTCTTGAAGGCTCCGCATTCCCGTTATCCGGTGATGGGCGAATCGGCCGACGACATCATCGGCTTCGTCCACGTCCGTGACCTGCTCGATCCCGAGGTCAGCACCCGCACCACACCGGTCTCCGAGGTCGCCCGCCCGGTGGTCTCCTTCCCGGACACCGTACGGGTGCTGTACGCGCTGAGCGAGATGCGGCGGACCGCCAACCACCTGGCCATCGTGCTGGACGAGTACGGCGGCACGGCCGGCATCGTCACCATGGAAGACCTGGTCGAGGAGCTGGTCGGAGACATCACCGACGAGTACGACGTGGTCACCGAGGACCGCACCACCATTCGCGGCGACCAGGTGAGCGACGGGCTGACCACCGTGGACGACTTCGCCGAGAAGACCGGTCTGGTGCTGCCGGACGGGCCGTACGACACGCTGGCCGGGTACTTCATGGCCGAGTACGGACAGCTGCCGACACTCAACGCCTCGGTCGAAGTCGAGGTCCGCACGGCCGACGAGCAGGACAGCCGACCCATCCGGCTGGAGCTGCGGGTCACTGAACTGGACGGCCGCCGCGCCTCCTCGATCGCCGTCCGGCGTCTGACCGGAGCGCCCACCGGGGCATCCGCCGAGCCCTCCGCCGACGCGACCCGCCCGACGCACCCGACGCGGCGAACCCGCCGACGAATCAACACCCGAAGGGCCGTCCGAAACAGGCACCGGCCAGGCGGAGCCGAGACCGGCCGGATCGACCGCCGAGCAGCGGACGTCCTCGCCGAGCGGCCGGAGGTAGCCCCGAACCCCCGAGCCGCCCCGAAGCCGCGTGGAACAATGACGCCCATGTCTGCCAAGCCCCGCGTGCTGTCGTTGGCCCAGCCCACCGCCGGTTCGCTGCATCTCGGCAACTTCCTCGGTGCGTTGCGGCAGTGGGTGCCGCTGCAGGACACCCACGACGCGTTCTACGGTGTCGCCGATCTGCACGCGCTGGACGCGAACCCCGAGCCCGACGACCTCCGAACCAGCACCCTGCGGACCGCGGCCCAGATGCTGGCGGCCGGAATCGATCCAAACCGGGCGACGGTGTTCGTCCAGTCGCACGTCCCCGAGCACACCCAGCTCGCCTGGGTACTCGGCGCGTACACCGGTTTCGGCCACGCAAGCCGGATGACCCAGTTCAAGGACAAGTCAACGCGGCGCGGCCCTGACGCCGTGACGGTCGCCTTGTTCACCTATCCCGTGCTGATGGCGGCTGACATCTTGCTCTACCAGACCGAGCGGGTGCCGGTCGGCGAGGACCAGCGCCAACATCTCGAGCTCACTCGCGACCTGGCGGTGCGCTTCAACGGTCGATTCGGTACGACGTTCCGGGTGCCCGAAGCGCACATCCTGCCCTCGGTCGGGCGGATCGCCGATCTCGCCGAACCGACCGCGAAGATGAGCAAGTCCGCCTCAACGCCCAATGGCATCATCGAGTTACTCGACGAGCCCCGGGTGAACGTCAAGAAGATCAAGTCTGCGGTCACCGACTCCGGCCGGGAGATCACCTACGACGAGCAGAACAAGCCGGGGGTGGCGAACCTGTTGACCATTCTGAGCGCCCTCACCGGCACCGAGATCGGCGTGCTCGTCGACAAGTTCGCCGGCAAGGGCTACGGCGACCTGAAGGGCGCGGTCGCCGACGCAGTCAGCGAGTTCGCCACACCGTTCCGGGAACGAACCCTGGAACTGATGGGGGAGCGGACCGAGTTGGCGGCGGTGCTGGCCGAGGGAGCCGACAAGGCAAGGGCGGTGGCCTCGGTCACCCTGTCCGACGTGTACCGCAAGGTCGGCCTGCTGCCCCGATGATCCCCGGGGGGTCATCCGATCCGTTCGTCCACGTAGCACCAGCGCCAGTCCTCACCGGACTCGAATGACCGCATCACCACGTGCCCGGCCTGGCGGAAGTGCCGCTCGGCGTGGCGCCCGACCGAGGAATCGCAGCAGCTCACCTTGGCGCAGCTCAGGCAGATCCGCAGGTGGACCGGCCGGGTGCCTTCTCGGGCGCAGTCGTCGCAGCCAGTGGCGCCGTTGCTGGCGATGTCGGCCGGGGCCGCCTCCAAGTGTCCGCACGGGCCCTCCGCCGCGGTCGGCGTGGCCACCGGCTGCTCGGAGAGTTCCTCGGACCGCTCGTTCGCCAGATCCAGCATTGACTCCTCGATGTCCAGCATGGCCAGGACCTGTTCGACCACGTCTGCTTCGACCGTGCCGGCGCGCCGAATCCGCAGGACCTCCTCGCGTTCCGCCTTCAGGGTCACCAGGCGGAGCCGGCGGTACTGTTCCGCCGGGGTCTCCCGATCTCGGGCCCCGAGCTTCTCCCACATCGCGTGCGGCCGGGCGGAGATCCGGTCGCGTACGGATTGCACCGTGTCGTCGTCGTGCTCGTCGCGGGCGATCTCGTCGAGCTTCGCGAGCGCCACCCGGGTCGTCGACTCGAGCACCGTGGCGCCCTGCAGGGCGTCGGAACGCGGATCGGGTCCGCGCAGACCGAGCCGCCTCACCAGAGCCGGCAGGGTGCCGCCCTGCAGCATCAAGGTTCCGGCCACCACGACCAATGCAGCCAGGACGAGGACGGTGTAGTACGGCACGTCGGAGGGGATCAGGAAGACCGCGGCCAGCGTGACGACGCCGCGCAGCCCGGCCCAGCCGACGACGAGCACGTACTGCCAGGGAGTCCGGTTGCCGTCCCGGTCGCGGTCCCGCCGGAACAGGACGAGCTGGGTGACGAAGACCCACACCAGCCGCAGGACGATCACGGCCGCCAGCACGGCGACGCAGAAGCCGATAACGTGCAGCGGGGAGAGATCGGAGGCGCTGACGTCGGTGAAGATCCGCCGGGCCTGCAGGCCGATCAGCAGAAAAACGGCGTTCTCCAGCAGGAAGACGATGGTCGCCCAGTTCACCCGCTCACTGAGCCGCGATCGCCCGGACTGGAAGGAGGGCGACTTGGTGCCCAGCACGAGTCCGGCGACGACCACGGCGATAACCCCGGAGCCGTGCGAGTCGTTGAACTCGATCGCCTCCGCCGGCAGGTACGCCGCAAACGGAACCAGCAAGGAGATCGCCGTGTCGAAGACCGGTTCGTCCAGTCGTTTCCGGACCGCGATCGCCACGACGGCCACGAGCAGCCCGACCACGAGTCCGCCGACCGCCGCGATGAGGAAGCTGACGGTCACTCCGAGCACGGTGACGGCGCTCGACATAGCCACGATCGCCACCCGCAAACAGGTGATTGCCGTGGCGTCGTTGACCAGCGACTCGCCCTCCAGAATGGTCACCAGGCGCCGGGGCATGCCGACCCGGCGAGCGATCGACGTGGCCGCGACCGCGTCGGGTGGCGCCACCACGGCTCCCAGGGCGAAGGCGACGGCGAACGGGATCGGCAGGATCAGCCAGGCGACCACGCCGACGCCCAGGGCCGTGAAGATCACCGCGCCCACGGACAGGAAGCCGATCGAGCGTCGGTTGGCCCGGAAGTCCAGGACCGAGGTCCGCAGGGCCGCCGAGTAGAGCAGCGGGGGCAGCAGGCCGAAGAGCACGACGTCGGCCCCCAGCGCCGGCTCGCGGATGAACGGCACGAAGGACGCGGCGATGCCGACCGCCACCAGCAGCAAGGGCGCGGAGAACCGCAGCCGCTCCGCCACGGCCGTCACCGCGATCACGGTCGCAGCAATGGCCAGGATCGCGAATGCCGACTCCACGGACCCCATCGTTCCAGAGCCCGAGGGACACGCGCGGAGCTGTCTCGTTCGTGCTCTGCGCCGGTCGCCGGCTCGGATGGGAGGATTCAATCGCGTGCAGGATGGCTCGCGCCGATGGCGGAGGAGGTGGTCGAGACGTTCCAGCGCGCTCCCTCCGTGCCCGGCGAGCCGGATGCCGACGGCTCCCGATTGCTGTCCTCGGGTCAGGTCCATGACCTGCTCCGGGCGGCGGTCGGACACGGCGGCGGGCAGTTGGAGTCCTGGCGGCTCGACCACATCGACGCCCAACCCGGTCACGCCACCACGGCCACCTACGCCGCCGTGGTCGACTGGCCGTTCGGGCGGCGGGAGGAGGTGCTGGGCGCCAGTGCGCGGGTGGGACAGCGCACCGAAACCGACGAGCGGGCGGTGATCTTCGCCGACGGGAGCCGGGAGGTCGCAGTCTGGTTGTATCCCAACGATCCGGACCTTCCCGGCTTGGCCCGGGCCGCTTCGTCGCCGGCGGTCGCCGCGCTCCTCAACGAGTTCCACGTCCTGGACCGGCCGGTGACCGCCGGGGACATCGGGTTGGAGATCGTCGGCTACCGACCTCGGCGCCGGGCCGTCCTCCGGGCGACCGTGCGCACCCCGACCGGCCGCGTAGTGCTCTACGTCAAGGTGTTGCGCGAGGCGGCGTTCGCCGCCACCGTGCGTCGGCACGAGTTGCTGCTCGGCGCCGGTCTACCGGCGCCGCCGATCGCGGCCGCCACGCCCGAGTTCGTGCTGGTTCTCCGCGAGCTGCCCGGCCGTCCGGTGGCCGCCGCGATGTTCGACTCCGTACCGCCCTGCCGAGCCGAAGACCTGATCGGCTTGCTGGACGCGATGCCGGCCGAGATCGCGACTCTGCCGCGCCGGGCGCCCTGGGTGGAGGCGGTGGACCAGTACGCCGCGATGGTGGCGGCAGCGCTGCCCGCGGTGGCCGCACGGCTCGGCGGGCTGGTCGCCCGGATCGATGCGGGGTTGGCCGCCAGCCCACCCGGGCGGGAGGCGACCCACGGCGACTTCCACGAAGGTCAGCTGCTGGTGACCGGCGGCGCCGTGTCGGGCCTGCTGGACATCGACACGGTCGGCCCGGGTCACCGGGTGGATGACCTGGCGTGCCTGGTGGCCCATCTGTCGACCGTGCAGCGGATGAACACTCGCCAGGCGGCGCGCGTGCAGCGTCTGGTGCGGACCTGGATGCCGGTCTTCGACGCGCGCGTCGATCCGGTCGAGCTCCGGTTGCGGGCCGCCGGGGTGATCATCTCGCTGGCCACCGGTCCCTACCGCAGTCAGGAGCCGCGCTGGCGACAGGAGACGATGGCCATCGTGGACGCGGCCGAGCGGCTCGTCCGCAGCGTCCAGGCTTGAAGGGAGGTGAAGCTCGACGTGGGTCACACGGAGTCCGGTCTTCCGTTCCAGCCCGTCTACTCGGCCTCGGATCTGGCCGGCTTCGACCCGGCGACCGCTCTCGGCGAGCCCGGACAGTTCCCCTACACGCGGGGGGTCTACCCGGGCATGTACACCGGACGGCCGTGGACCATGCGACAGTACGCGGGATTCGGGACCGCAGCGGAGTCCAACGCGCGGTACCAGGAGCTGATCGCCCACGGGACGACCGGACTTTCCGTCGCCTTCGACCTGCCGACGCAGATGGGCTACGACTCGGACGCAGCCATCGCCGCCGGTGAGGTCGGGAAGGTGGGGGTGGCGATCGACTCCATCGACGACATGCGGATGCTGCTGGACGGCCTGCCGCTGGCCGAGATCTCGACCTCGATGACCATCAACGCGCCCGCCGCGGTCCTGTTGCTGCTGTACCAACTGGTGGCCGAGGAGCAGGGGGCCGACCCGGCCCGGCTGACCGGCACCATCCAGAACGACGTGCTCAAGGAATACATCGCGCGAGGCACCTACATCTTCCCGCCGGTCGCCTCGTTGCGACTGGTCAGCGACACGTTCGGCTACTGCGCGGAGCACCTGCCGAAGTGGAACTCGATCTCCATCTCCGGCTACCACATGGCCGAGGCGGGCGCGACCCCCGCGCAAGAAGTGGCCTTCACGCTCGCCAACGGGATCGCCTATGTCGAGGCGGCGTCGGCCGCCGGGATGACTGTTGACCAGATCGCTCCCCGACTGTCGTTCTTCTTCGTCTCCCGCACGACGTTGCTGGAGGAGGTGGCGAAGTTCCGCGCGGCCCGGCGGATCTGGGCTCACCTGATGCGGGACCGTTTCGGGGCCAAGGACCCGCGGTCGGGCATGCTGCGTTTCCACACCCAGACCGCCGGTGTGCAACTGACCGCGCAGCAACCGGAGGTGAATCTGGTCCGGGTCACCGTGCAGGCCCTGGCCGCGGTGCTGGGCGGCACCCAGTCATTGCACACGAATTCTTTCGACGAGGCCCTCGCCCTGCCGACCCCGAAGTCGGCGCGGCTGGCGCTGCGGACCCAGCAGGTGTTGGCCCACGAGACCGACCTGACCGAGACGGTGGACCCGTTCGCCGGCTCGTACGTGGTGGAGTCGTTGACCGACGACCTCGAGGTGGAGGTGCTCCGGCTGATGTCGGAGGTCGCGGAGCGGGGCGGTGCTGTGGCGGCCATCGAGGAGGGTTACCAGAAGACGGAGATCGAACGGTCCGCGTACGAGATCGCGGGCCAGATCGACAGCGGCGAGCGGGTCGTCGTCGGGGTCAACCGGTTCAGGATCGACGGGGAGGAGGCTTACGTTCCGCTGCTTCCGGATCCGGCCATCGAAGAGGCCCAGGGCGAGCGACTCCGCCGCCTGCGCGCCGAGCGTGACGGTCCGGCGGTCCGACGGAAGCTCGCCGAACTTCGAGGCGTCGCCTCCGGTCCCGGCAACCTGCTGCCGGTGCTCAAGGGGGCCCTGGCCGCGCGGGCCACGGTCGGCGAGGTCTGCGACGCGCTCCGGGATGTCTGGGGCACCTATGAGCCGACCGAGCGGTTCTGACCGTTCGGTGCCCTGAGCAGGGCGCTAGAGCCCGGCTTTCTCCAACGCGTCGTCGTAGAGCTCGAGGGCGTCGCCCTCGGACCGGCCCTGGGCCAGCGCCGATGCGTAGATGCCTTCGAGCCGTTCGCCGATGGTGGCGTAGCGGGCCATCCACTGCTCCTGCTTGACCCGCCAGTAGCCGAGGATCGTGAATCGGTCCGCGGACCAGCCCCATTCGTGCCGCAGGAACTTGCGCACCGCCCGGGACTCGGCGGCATCCCCGGCGAACCACAGGTAGCCGGGCCCGCTCGGCAACGTCAACTCGCGCAGCACCGTCCAGCAGCCGGCTGGCCCCGATCCCGTTGCCGGTGCCGTGGAGCCAGCTGATGGAGGTCTGTGCCGGCAGCCGGAGGTGCTGCTGATCGGCGGGCTCGATCACTTCGGCGATGGCGTGGGTGGCCATCACCGAGGTCGGGTTCTCCAGGATGCGTCCGAGCGCGGGCAGGCCCGTCAGGTCGGCCAGCAGGACCTGCCACTGAGCGTCCGGGGCCGGGGCGTACCAGCCGCCGGCCTCGGTCAGGTAGACGACGTCGCCCGGCCGGGCCCGCACCGCCCACGGTGACGCGACGCCGCCAGGATGGAGCACGAAGTCGATGGTCATCTCGCTGCGTACCGGTTCCCAGTCCCGCACGGTGTAGCTGCGCATCGGCGGGCAGGTGGCGCGGTCCGGGTAGTCGAGGATCCCGTCGGGCATCCGTACGGGGGGCGGTGGCTCGGCGGCACCCGGCGTCGGGAGGACGACCATCAGTCGCTCATCGCCAACTCCGGTGCTGCGGAACCGGTCCAGATCTCCACCACCGAAGACGATGCGCAGCATGTGCGGGGTGAGCCGCTCCGCCGCCAGCACCTCGGCCCGGTAGTAGTCCTGGTAGTACGCCACAGCGTCTCGTCCTCGCCCTTCATGCGACTCGATCCTCTAGTAAGGCGAGCCTACCCTATCGCGTGCAGGAGCGCTCCGATCGCACTGACCCCGCGCACCAGCTTGTCGTCGGGCACCCCGGAAAAGCTCATCCGGGCATGGTGGGGCTCCTCGACGACCGGGAAGAACGTGGCTCCCGGCACGAAGGCCGTTTTGGCTCTCGGGAGCAGTTCGCGGCGCATGAAGGCGGCGGCGTCGAAGCCGTCGGGAAAGGTCAGCCAGGTGAACAGCCCGCCGTCAGGACGGGTGAAACCGACCGAATCAGGGAATGTGGAGCGCATCGTGTCCAGCATCAGATCCCGTTTGTGCCGATAGACCGGCAGCGCCGCGGCGACGTGGGCGTCGAGGTCGTAGTCCTGGAGGTACGCCGAGGTGGCCGCCATGTTCAGCGTGCTGCTCTGGGTGTCGGCCGCCAGCTTCAGGAGTCCGAGCCGGCCGAGCACCTCCTCCCCGGCCACGGCCCAGCCGAGTCGCATCCCGGGGGCCAGGATCTTGGAGAAGCTGCCGAGGTGGACGACGCGTCCCTGGGTGTCGAGACTCTTGAGGGTGGGCAACGGATCGCCGTCGTAGCGGAGGGCGCGGTACGGAGTGTCCTCCACGACGAGCACGTCGTGGGCGTTGGCCAACTCCACCAGTCGCTCGCGGCGATCGGCGGCCAGGGTCACCCCGGTGGGGTTCTGGAAATCGGGCACCGTGTAGATCATCTTCGCCTGTGGGTGGGCGGCGAGGGTCTGCTCGAGGTGGCCCAGGTCCATCCCGCCGTCATCGATCCGCACCGCGGCGTACCGAGGTTCGTAGGGATTGAACGCGATCAGGGCGCCCAGGAAGGTCGGGTTCTCGGTGATCACGACATCGCCGGCGTTGATCACCAGTTTCGCGCAGAGATCGAGGCCTTGCTGACCGCCCTGGATGATCAGCACATTGTCGGCCGAACACGGGGTTCCGTCGGCGGTGAGACGCCGGGCGATCTGGTCGCGAAGGACCGGCAACCCGTTCGATGCCGTGTACTGCAGGGCCTGGGCATTCTCCCTGGTCAGCAGACGGGTGAAGACCTGCCGCAGGTCGTCCATCGGGAACAGGTGCGGGTCGGGGTATCCGCCGCCGAAGGAGGTGATGTCGGGGTCCGCGCCCAGCCGCAGCAGCTCCCGGATCGCCGACGGACGCACCCGGGACATGCGGGTCGCGTACGGGATCGCCATCGGCGGCGCTTCCTAGACCTTGAACGTCAGGGAGGTCGGCTGTCCGTTCCGGAGCCGTTCGAGGTGCTCGCGGTAGTTCAGCAGGTCGAACAGCGACGTACCGCCCTCGATCGCGGCTCGGATCGCGGCTTCCCGCTCCTGGATGGACGTCGCGAGCGGCAGCGCGTGCTCCAGCTCGTCGTCCGTGGCGACCACGATCCCGTCGTCGTCCCCGACCAGGATGTCGCCGGGCCGGACCTCCACGTCCCCCAGCCGGATCGGTCGCGAAACGAGGGGGACCGTGCTCGCGGCGTGGGCCCGTGGCGTGGACCCGAGCGCGTAGATCGGCAGCGGCAGATCCGCCAGCGTCGCCGTGTCGCGGCAGAGTCCGTACACCACGATCCCCGCCAGTCCCCGTCGGATGGCCTCACTGGCGAACAGCTCACCGAGGACCGCGTGACTGGTGCTGCCGGCGTCCACCACCAAGACGTCTCCGGAGCCGGCCTGCTGCAGGCCGGCCAGAACCGGGATCAGATCGCCCCGGGCCTCGACCGTGACGGCTCGGCCGATCATCTTGACGCCGCGGGTGAAGGGGCGGAGTTCGCGGGGCAGCACGCGGAGCGTCTTGTCGGCGTCGGACAGACTGGCGGCGTCGAGCCGTCCGACCTGCGGCGGGATCGAGCGGCCAGCAGCGGGCTCTCCGGCGGCGTCGGTCATGGATCTCCCCTTCCGGTTGCTGGGTGCTGACCGGGATCCTGAGAGCCAGCCGCTCAGCGGGCGGAGTCTATCCGCTCGAAATCGTGCCGCTGGAGGGTCGCTCGGGGCTGCCGTGAGAAAATGTTGCGGTGTCTGTCGGATCCGCTGAGACCGACCGTCCCGCCCTGATCGCGGCGGAGACGGACCGGTTGTTCGGCCGCCTGGTCGAGTTGCGGCGGGATCTGCACGCCCATCCGGAGATCGGCAACCAGGAGTTCCGGACCACCCAGCTCATCGTTGACACGCTCGGCGAGGCGGGTCTGACCGCCAAGGTGTTGGACATCGGGACCGGGGCGGTCTGCGATCTGCTCCCGGACGACTACGACCCGGCAAGCGGCCTGGTGGGCCTGCGGGGAGACATCGACGGACTGCCGATCCAGGACGGCAAGACCGTTCCGTACCGGTCCCGGTTGGACGGTTTCTGTCACGCCTGCGGGCACGACGTGCACACCACGGTGGTCCTGGGGGCCGGCCTGGTGCTGGCCCGGCTGCGGGAGCGGGGGCACCTCCATCGCGGCGTCCGGCTGATCTTCCAGCCGGCCGAGGAGCTGAGCCCCGGCGGAGCGGTGGACGCCATCGCCTGCGGGGCGATCGACGGCCTGTCGGAGGTTTACGCCATGCACTGCGACCCCCGGACCGACGCCGGTCGGCTGGCCCTGAAGACGGGTGCCATCACCTCCGCCGTCGACCGGGTTCTGGTCACCGTACGGGGACCGGGCGGGCACACGTCCCGGCCGCAACTGAGCGGCGACCTGATCGGGGCCCTGGGGGCGGTTGCGACCACCGCCCAGTTGGTGCTCTCCCGGCGGGTCGACCCGCGCAGCGGGGTGTCGCTGATGTGGGGCAAGATCGCCGCCGGTTCGGTGGCCAACGCCATCCCCGGGGTCGGCACCATCGAAGGCACCCTCCGGGCGCTGGACGAGAGCGGCTGGCAATTGGCGCAGCAGCTGATCCCGGAGCTGGTCCGCCAGATCGTCTCGCCGTTCAGCGTCGAGGTGGACGTGGACGTGACCAAAGGCGTGCCGCCGGCGGTCAATCACGCGATCGGCGTCGAACACTTCTCCCGGGCGGTCCGCACCATGCTGGGCAGCTCCGCGCTGACCAGGACGGAACAGTCCCTGGGCGGCGAGGACTTCGCCTGGATGCTCCAGCAGGTTCCGGGGGCCATGGCCCGACTCGGGGTCCGCCCGGCGGGCGCAGCGGTGGCACCCGACATCCACCAGCCCACGTTCGACGTCGACGAGCGGTGCATCTCCGTCGGCGTCAAGGTCTTGTGCGAACTCGCCGCTGGTCGGCGAACTGACCTGACGCTACCGCCCGTCAGCCCGCAGCGCCGATGAGACGTCGCAGGACCACAGCCGTACGACGATCGTCGTGCTCGACCACGACATAGATCCGATCTCCGACGGCGACCGCCGGCCCGACGGAGCCGGCCGGAGTGCTGAACAGTCGCCAGCCACGATCGGTCTGCAGGAGGAGGCGCCCATCGATCCCGTCGGAGAAGATGGCGCCGACGTGACCTGCGACGCGGAAGGCGGCCGCGCCGTCGTTGGCCCGCAGTCCCGACGCCGGCAGATCCGCCACTCGGCGGCGGCCCGCAGAGTCGGTGACCCACGCGGCGGCTTGCTCGTCCACCTGGCCGAACACCCAGCACGTCTCGGTGTGGCAGCTCGCGGCGAGGGCCTCGCTGCGGCGGCCGGCATCGGGCAGCAGGGCCCGCACCCATCGCTGGTTCCGCGACGGCCAGGTCCAGACGGTGGCCGCCTGCCGGATGTCGGGTCCCAGCTCGAGCACCGAGCCGAGCACGACCACGTGCGAGCCGCGGCTGATCGCCGCGCGGGGCGAAGTCTGCTCGGTGGCGCTGCTGGCCAGCACCGTCCCGGACGCTGGTTGCCGATCCCAGCGGTGACCGCGGCGGAGCCAGGCGGCAGCGTCCAACCCGTGCCGGGACGACCAGGTGCCCACGATCACCGGCCCGGCGTCCGGAGTGGTCTCCGGGTGGACGATGCCCACCAGATCACCGGCCTCGGGTCCCCCGAAGGTGTTGAAGCCCTGCGGGAACTCCTGCAGTCCTCGGGCGGTTCCCGACCAGACCGACCAGCGCACATTGGAGTGGGCGCCGTCCCGGACGCCGCCGAGCGCCGAGACCTCGTCGCCGCTGGACCGCCAGCGAGACGAGCTCGGCGTTCTTCGCGTACGGGCTGACCGGCCGCAGCGGGACCGTCCGCACCCGCGGCGGGTCGGCACCGGCGGCGTCCAGTCGGGCCAACCGCGGCTCACGGGGGTCGACGGTCCGCCCGCCGACCCACACCGCCGTCCGGTCCGCCGCCAGCGATACGGGCCGGAAATCCTCCGGCAGCTCGACCGGGAGCCAGCCGGTCAGTTCACTCGGCTGCGGACCGGTGTCCCACGATCGGCGGAGAGCAGGCCGCAAGCAGGCCCGCGGGCAGCGCGGCGAGCAGGACACCGAGGGTCAGCACCCGCAGCCGCCGCTTCCGCCGCATGATTCGACCTTAGGCCGGCGGCTCGCTCTCCAGCTCACCCTGGACGGCGTACCCGGATTGTTACCCAGCGGTAAGACGCAGCGGCCAATCTTGATTAGAGTGGCGGCGACCGGGCCAGAACTAGTTGTCAATATGCCCCGGACGCGAATAAATTTGGCATCGTGCCCTAGGAGGCCGTAGGTGAAGAAGTCCCTGCTCACAATCCCGGCGATGCTCGGGGCGACCGTGCTGGCCCTGGCCAGCTGCGCTCAGCCACCCGGCACCACCACCCCGTCGGCCGAGCCCGGCGGGAACGCCAGCGCCTCGGCTTCCGGTGGCGCATTCAAAGCCTGCATGGTGTCGGACTCCGGCGGTTTCGACGACAAGTCGTTCAACCAGACCTCCTACAAGGGACTCCAGGACGCCGCGGCGGAACTCAGCATCGAGACCGGGGAGGTGGAGTCGCAGACCGCCGCCGACTTCGCCAAGAACATCGACTCGATGGTCGACGCCGATTGCAACGTCATCGTCACCGTCGGCTTCCTGCTCAGCGACGACACGCTGGCGGCGGCCAAGGCCAATTCCGACATCAAGTTCGCCATCGTCGACAACAACGACCCCAAGACCTACCCCGCGGTCAAGAACCTCAAGCCGCTGGTCTTCAACACCGCCGAGTCCAGCTTCCTGGCCGGATACCTGGCGGCCGGTATGAGCCAGACCAAGAAGGTCGGCACCTTCGGCGGGGCGAAGATCCCGACCGTGACGATCTTCATGGACGGCTTCGCCCAGGGCGTGCAGTACTACAACGAGCAGAAGAGCGCGCTGGTGCAGGTGCTGGGTTGGGACGCCGCCAAGCAGGACGGCCAGTTCGTGCCCGGGGCGAAGCCGTTCGAGAACAAGGCCGGCGGTCAGCAGGTCGCCCAGGGGCTCGTCGAGTCAGGGCGCCGACATCATCCTGCCGGTGGCCGGACCGTCCGGTGAGGGCGCGCTGCAGGTGGCCAAGGCCAGCGGCGGCAAGGTCAACGCGATCTGGGTGGACACCGACGGCTGCATCAGCGCCGCAACCTACTGCCCGCAGATCATCACCAGCGTCTACAAGGCCTTGGACCTGGCGGTGGCGAATGCCGTGAAGGCCGCCAAGGACGGCACCTTCACCAACGAGCCGTACGTTGGGACGCTGGAGGACGAGGGCACCGGCCTGTCGCCGTACAACGACTTCGAGTCCAAGGTCCCGGCGGAGCTGAAGGCCGACGTCGACAGGATCAAGGCCGACATCATCGACGGCACGATCAAGATCACGTCCAAGTCGCAACCGAGCTCGTAGTCGCGGTCATGACGCACCGAGCAGAGGGAGGCCTCCGGGTCTCCCTCCGCCGCGGCCTGCGACGGGACTGCAGCTGCGCGGCATCACGAAGCGGTTCGGCTCGCTGGTGGCCAACGACAGCATCGATCTCGACATCCTCACCGGGTGAGATCCACTGTCTGCTCGGGGAGAACGGCGCCGGCAAGTCGACGCTGATGAACGTCTTGTACGGGTTGCTGCAGCCCGACGAGGGCGAGATCATCATCGACGGCGTGCCGCCAGGTCAGCGAGACGCCGAAGGAGGCGATGGCCGCGGGAATCGGCATGGTGCACCAGCACTTCATGCTGGTCGACGTCTTCACCGTCGCCGAGAACCTGATCCTCGGTCGGGAGAACGCCACCGCCGGTGTGCTCAACATGCGCGAAGCGCGGCAGACCGTGCGGAAGCTGTCGGAGCGGTACCGGCTGGCGGTGGACCCCGACGCGCTGGTCGAGGACCTCCCGGTGGGGATCCAGCAGCGGGTGGAGATCCTCAAGGCGCTCGCCGGCGGGGCGACCTACCTGATCTTCGACGAGCCGACGGCCGTCCTGACGCCGCAGGAGATCGACGAGCTCATGGAGGTCATGCGGTCGCTGCGGGACGAGGGCAAGGCCATCGTCTTCATCACCCACAAACTGCGCGAGGTCCGCGCGATCGCTGACAAGATCACCGTCATCCGCCGGGGCAAGGTCGTCGGCACGGCCTCGCCGACCGACTCCGAGGCGCACCTGGCCGAGTTGATGGTGGGTCGGGCGGTCAGCCTGCGGGTCGAGAAGGGGGCGGCGGAACCCAGCGCCGAGCCACGGCTGGTGCTGACCGACGTCGGCATCGCCAGCCCGTCGGGCGCCCTGGTCGTCGACGGGTGCGATCTGGAGGTGCGCGGCGGCGAGATCGTCTGCGTCGCCGGTGTCCAGGGCAACGGGCAGACGGAACTGGCCGAGGCTCTGCTCGGGGTGATCCCGCTGACGCGCGGCACCGTGACGCTGGACGGCAAGTCGATCACCGGCGCCAATCCGAAGCAGACCATCGGCGACGGCCTCGGCTTCGTGCCCGAGGACCGCAAGCACGACGGCTTCGTCGGCCCCTTCACCGTGGCCGAGAACCTGGTGCTGAACCACTTCGACGAGCCGCCGTACGCGCGCGGAATCGCTCTTGACCTCAAGGCGATCCGGGAGAATGCGGAGCACCGGGTCGGCGAGTTCGATATCCGCACCCAGTCCATCGACAGCACCGTCTCGGCCCTGTCGGGCGGAAATCAGCAGAAGGTGGTGCTGGCCCGGGAGCTGTCCCGGCCGCTTTCGGTGCTGATCGCCAGCCAGCCGACTCGCGGGGTGGACGTCGGGGCCATCGAGTTCCTGCACAAGCGGCTGGTGACCGAACGCGACAACGGCACCGCGGTGCTGATCGTGTCGACCGAGTTGGACGAGGTCTCCGCCCTGGCCGACCGGATCGCGGTCATGTACCGAGGCCGGATCGTCGGCGTGGTCCCGCCGCACACCTCGCGCGAAGCCCTGGGCCTGATGATGGCTGGAGTGCCGGCCGAGGAGGCCCTCGCGGCGAGTCCCGCCGCCGAGCCGGACGAAGCGGACGAGGCGTTCCTGACATGAGCGAGCCGTCCAGCTCGCGCCCTGAGCCTGTCGAACGGGCCGGCTAGGGACCCTGTCGAAGGGCCGCGCCACCTCGACGTCGTCGAAGCCGGCCCGCCAGTTCCCCTGGGTCGATGTCATCACCACCGTGGCGGCGATCGTGCTGGCGTTCGTGGTCGGCGCGATCCTGATGATCGTCTCCGACTCCGAAGTCCGCAACACCTTCAGCTACTTCTTCGCCCGGCCCTCCGACGCGCTGATCGCCTCGTGGGAGAAGGTCAGCAGCGCGTACGGGGCCCTGATCGCCGGGTCGATCGGCGGCTGGGGCCCGATCACCGAGACGACCGCCCAGGCCGCCCCGCTGATCTGCGCCGGATTGGGCGTCGGGCTGGCCTTCCGGGCCGGGCTGTTCAACATCGGCGCCCAGGGGCAGGCCATCTGGGGCGCCATCCTGGCCGCGTACGTCGGCTTCGCCTGGCACCTGCCGCCCGTGCTGCACCTGCTGCGTGGCGATCATCGCCGGCGTCATCGGCGGTGCGATCTGGGGCGGCATCGTCGGCTGGTTGAAGGCTCGGACCGGCGCGCATGAGGTCATCGTGACGATCATGATGAACTACATCGCCGCCGGACTGCTCGCCTACTTCTTGACCACGACGGTCTTCCAGCGCCCGGGCCGGACCGACCCGATCTCGCCCATCGTCGACTGGAACGCCACCATGCCGCGGCTGGAGGGTAGCGATCTGCACCTCGGCTTCGTGATCTCCCTGCTGGCGGCCGGGGCGGTCTGGTGGATCCTCGACCGATCCACGGTCGGCTTCGCCATCCGCGCGGTCGGTGCGAATCCGCACGCGTCGGCCACCGCGGGCATGAGCGTCGGGCGGACGACGGTGATCAGCATGGCGCTGGCCGGCGCGCTGGCCGGTCTGGCCGGGGTGCAGGCGGCGCTCGGACCGACGGCGGCTGGGGTGCCGGTTCCGCTGTCGGAGGGCATCGTCGGCGCCATCGGCTTCGACGCCATCACCGTGGCCCTGCTGGGCCGGTCCAAGCCGCTCGGCACCGTGCTGGCGGGGCTGTTGTTCGGGGCGCTGCACGCGGGCGGCCTGGCCATGCAGAGCGTCGCCCAGACCCCGCTCACCTTGACCACCGTGCTGCAGGCGCTGATCGTGTTGTTCGTCGCGGCGCCCGCGCTGGTCACCAAGCTGATTCCGTTCATCCGGGCTCGCAAGGCCCGACCGGTCGGACCGGTCGCCGCCGAGGGGGGTCTCGCGTGAGCGCACCGGAGCAGGAGACCACGCGCCTCACCGAGTCCGCGTCGGATTCGCCGACCGAGTCGACCGAGCCGACCGTGCAGTACGTCGAGGCGGCGGAGAAACGGCGGCAGCGGATCTCCACCGGAGTGCTGATCGCGGTGGTGGCCGTCGTGTTGCTGATCTTGATCCCGACCACGGCCGGATCGGCGCGGTTCGCGTTGTCCGACGCGTTCGCGGAGGTGCAGCTGCCGACGTTGACGGTGCCCGGCGTGGTCACCGTGGCGGTCTGCGCCGTCCTCGCCCTCGCCGCCGCGGCGGGCTTCCTCAGCGGCCGGATGCGGGGCGGGGTGAGTGTGCTGGCCGCCACCGTGGCCGGCTTCGCGGTGGTCATCGGCTTCCTGACCTGGGCCGCGGCCGGTCGTGACCTGCCCTTCCCGGTCGCCAACCAGTTCGCCGGCACGCTGGCGCTGGCCACGCCGCTGGTCTTCGGGGCCCTGTGCGGGGTGCTCTGCGAACGCGCCGGCGTGGTGAACGTGTCGATCGAGGGCCAGTTCCTGGCCGCGGCCTTCGCCGCCGCGGTGGCCGGCAGCGTCACCGACTCGGTGCCCGTGGCGCTGCTGGCGGCGGTCGCCGCGGGTCTGGCCATGGCGGCCCTGCTGGCGGTGTTCTCGATCAACTACCTGGTCAACCAGGTGGTGCTGGGGGTCGTGTTGAACCTGCTGGCCGTGGGCGTGACCGGCTTCTTGTTCGACCAGCTCGTGCAGGAAAGCTCACAGACCTACAACGCAGCGCCCGTGCTGGAGCGGATCGCCATCCCCGGACTGTCGGCGATCCCCTTCTTCGGCGAGGTGCTGTTCAACCAGAACATCCTGGCCTACCTGGCCGGTCTGTCGGTGCTGGTGGTGTGGCTGCTGTTGTTCAAGACGTCGTGGGGGCTGCGCATCCGCTCCGTCGGGGAGCACCCCGAAGCCGCCGACACGGTGGGGATCAGCGTACGCGGGGTGCGCTGGTCGGCGGTGCTGGCCGGCGGTGTGCTCGGCGGGCTCGGCGGCTCGTTCTTCACCCTGGCCTCGACCGGGTCGTTCTCCAAGGAGTTCACGGTCGGCAGCGGCTTCATCGCCCTGGCCGCGTTGATCATGGGCCGTTGGCATCCGGTGCTCTCGGCGGTGATGGCGCTCTTCTTCGGCTTCATCACCCAGATGGCGTCCCAGTTGCAGACCCTGAGCACGCCGATGCCGAGCCAGTTCCTGTTGATCCTTCCTTACGTCGCCACCATCATCGCCGTGGCCGGTCTGGTGGGGCGGGTCCGAGCGCCCGCCGCCGACGGGATCCCCTTTGTCAAAGAGTGACGTCGACTGGGAGACGCTGCGCGCTCGAGCCCGGGAGCTGACCTACCGGGCGTACGCACCGTACTCGGGATTCCCGGTGGGGGCGGCGGCGTTGGTCGACGACGGCCGGGTGGTGGCCGGCTGCAACGTGGAGAACGCGGCGTACGGCGTGACGCTGTGCGCCGAATGCGGGCTGGTCTCGGACCTGATGGCCACCGGCGGCGGGCGGCTCGTCGCCTTCAGCTGCGCGAATGCACTCGGCGAGGTCCTGATGCCGTGCGGCCGGTGCCGCCAGCTGTTGTGGGAGCATGGTGGGCCCGACCTGTGGGTGGACACCCCGGCCGGACCGGCGTCGATGCGCGAGGTGCTGCCGATGGCGTTCGGGCCAGAAGACCTGCAGCATCTGCGGACCGAGGAGGAACCGACCCCGTGAGGCTGGACCTGGATCTCCTGCGAGCCGCGCCCAAGGTGTCTCTCCATGATCATCTCGACGGTGGTCTGCGACCGCAGACGATCCTCGATCTGGCCGGGGAGATCGGTCACGAGCTGCCGGCCTCGACCAGTGCGGAACTCGGCCGGTGGTTCTTCGATGCGGCGTCCTCGGGGTCGCTGGAGCGGTATCTGGATACGTTCACCCACACCGTGGCGGTCATGCAGACCAGTGGCAACCTCCGGCGGGTCGCCCGGGAGTTCGTCGAGGACCTGGCCGCCGACGGCGTGGTCTACGGCGAGGCGCGCTGGGCCCCGGAACAACACCTCGACGCGGGGCTCTCCCCGGCCGAGGCCATCGAGGCCGTCGCCGCGGGGCTGCGGGAGGGCATGGACGCGGTCGCCGCCTCCGGCCGGGAGATCCTCGTCCAGCAGCTCGTCACCGCCATGCGGCACACCAGCCCGTCGCGGGACATCGCGGAGCTGGCCATCCGCTACCGGCACAGTGGCGTGGCGGGGTTCGACATTGCGGGCGCGGAGGCGGGCTATCCGCCGACGCGTTACCTGGACGCCTTCGACTTCTTGAAGCGCAACAACGCCTACTTCACCATCCACGCGGGTGAAGCCTTCGGCCTGCCGTCGATCTGGGAAGCGCTGCAGATCTGCGGGGCCAACCGGCTGGGCCACGGCGTACGGATCATCGACGACATCATGATCGGCGAGGACGGCCGGGCCGCCCTGGGCGACCTGGCCGCCTACGTCCGCAACCAGCGGGTGCCGCTGGAGATGTGCCCGACCTCCAACGTCCAGACCGGAGCGGCCGCGTCGATCGCCGAGCACCCCGTCGGTCTGCTGGCTGATCTTCGGTTCCGGGTGACCGTGAACACCGACAATCAGCTGATGAGCCGGACCACGCTGTCTCGGGAGTTCGAGCTCTTGTCGGAGGCCTTCGACTACACGATCGACGACGTCCGCTGGTTCACGGTCAACGCCGCCAAGAGCGCGTTCTACCGCTTCGACGCCCGGCTCGCCATGATCGAGAACGTGATCAAGCCGGGTTTCGCCGCCCTCGGCGCAAAGTAGCCCTTCACCGGTGACCTAGCCCTAGGATCTCCTCATGCCGCCCGACGTGGTGATCGAGATCGACGCGGTCGGCGTGATCACCCTGGTGATCACGGTGATCATCTTCTTGAACATCGTGTTGGCCATCGTGACCTTGTTCCGGGAACGCCGGGAGCCGGCCTCCTTGTGGGCATGGATCCTGGTCATGTTCTTCCTTCCCGTGCTCGGCTTTCTACTCTGGATCTTCGTCGGCCGCCGGCTGACCCGGCAGAAGATCTTCCAAAAACTCCAGGGCTCCAGTACCGACTACGGCGAGCTCGCGCTGGATCAGCAGCGGGCGATCGCCGCCGGTTCCTTCGTTTTCGGCAACCCGGCCAGCGAGCATCACCGGGGCGTGGTGGAACTGCTGATGGCCGACCAGGGTGCCCTGCTGACCGAAGACAACCGGGTGCAGGTGTTCTCCGACGGGCGACTCAAGTTCGACGCGTTGATCAACGACATCGCGGCCGCGACCGACCACGTACACATCTACTACTACATCTTCAAGGCCGACCGGCTGGGCACCCGGATCCTCGCCGCCCTCACCGAGCGGGCGCGGGCCGGTGTCGAGGTCCGGCTCTGCTACGACGCCCTGGGCGGGCGCCAGGTGCACCGACGCGACCTGGAGGCGCTGCGGGCGGCCGGTGGCCAGATCTACGCCTTCTTCCCGAGCCGGATCCCCTTCATCAACCTGCGGGTGAACAACCGCACCCACCGCAAGCTGGTGGTGGTCGACGGCAGCGTCGGCTACATCGGCGGTTTCAACGTCGGCGACGAATACCTGGGGGAGAACCCGAGATTCGGCTACTGGCGGGACACCCACCTCCGGGTGGAGGGCAGTGCGGTCAACTCCATCCAGCGCCGACTCCTCACCGACTGGAACGCCGCCGCGCCCCCGGAGCACCGGGTCCGCTGGCACGACCGCTACTTTCGAGCGCCGACCCAGCCGACCGGGCGCGTCGCGTTGCAGATCGCCTCCAGCGGCCCGGACTCGTCCTGGGAACGGATCAAGTTCGGCTACATCAAGATGATCAACTCGGCGCGTCGTTCGGTGTGGATCCAGACGCCGTACTTCATGCCGGACGCCGCCGTGCTGGATGCGCTCAAGATCGCGGCCCGGTCCGGACTCGACGTACGGATGATGATCCCCGACAAACCTGATCACCTGCTCGTCTATCCGGCGACCTTGAGCTACGCCGACGAGCTGGCCCACTGCGGGGCGAAGATCTACATCTACCGCAACGGCTTCCTGCACGCCAAGACGGTGCTGGTGGACCACGAGATGGGATCGGTCGGCACGGCCAACATGGACTACCGCAGCTTCCGGCTCAACTTCGAGGTCAACGCCTTCTTCTACGACGCCGACCTCGGCGAGGAACTGCGGGACATCTACCTGGGGGACGTCGACAGATGCACGGTGTTCGACCGCGCCACCGCGTTCGGCCGGCGCAGCACCTGGCCGTTCCGGGAGGGCATTTCCCGTCTGGTGTCCCCGTTGCTCTGAGCGCCGGCGTGGTCGCCTCGAGGGCCTGCCTGTACGTCATCCATCTCAAGCGGCAGGACGTGCCGATGTAGTCGCGTCCGCGGCGTGTCAGCCCACTCGAGATGGATAACGTGCGCGCGGACCCCGACGAGATACACCGGCAGTACCATCAGCCAACGGTCCGCGGGGGACCGGGTGGGGAGGACAGCGATGCCGATCAACTCCGAGTCGTGGGCTCCGGGCACGCCCGCTTGGGCGGACGTCATGGTCAGCGATCTGGATCGGTCCAAGGAGTTCTACCGCCAGCTCTTCGGTTGGGAGTACGACGACAGTTCCGCCGAATTCGGGAACTACACGACCGCGCGGATCGGCGGCAACGCGGTGGCCGGGATGGGCCCGACCCAGGGTGCGGACTCGCCGCCGCCGGCCTGGACCACCTATCTGGCGGCCGACTCGCTCGATCCCGTGCTGACCAGGATCACCGGGGCCGGCGGCCAGGTCATCATGCCGGCCCTGCAGGTGGGGGACTTCGGCGGGATGGCGGTAACCGCCGATCCGACCGGGGCGGTGTTCGGACTCTGGCAGTCCGGAACCCACACCGGATTCGACCTGTACGACGAGCCGGGTTCGGTGGTCTGGAGTGAAGGCATGGTCGGTGACCTCGAAGCCGCTCGGCGCTTCTACGGTGCCGTCTTCGGCTACACCTTCGAGCCGGTCGACGAGGGCACGCCCTACGACACGGTCCTGCTGGACGGCCGCCCGGTGGCGGGAATCGGCAGCATCGAGCTGGCCGGACCGGGAATTCCGCCGCACTGGCGCACCTATTTCATGGTCGTGGACGCCGCCGCGGCTTGCGCCCGGGTGTCCGAACTGGGCGGCGCGGTGATCGCCGAGCCGTGGCCCACACCCTTCGGCGCGATGGCCGCAGTCAGCGGCCCGGACCACGAGGTGTTCCTGTTCAACGAGCAGACCGCCGGTGAGCCTGACTCCTAATCTGCGAACCCGCATGCCCGGACCAGCGCCAGCGTGAGGGTGCGGGCCGAGGTGACCAGTTGGTCGATCGGCACGGACTCGTTCGGGCCGTGGGCGAGCCGGACGTCGCCCGGTCCATAGTGCAGGGTGGGCACGCCGGCACCGTTGTAGAGCCGGAGATCGCTGCCGTACGGAGCGCCCCGCTCGGTGGGACGCAAGGACGAGGTCACGTCGGCGTGGGCCGATCCAATCAGCTCGGCGAGCCTGTGTCCGCTCGGCAGCGCCCCACCGGCGAACTGACCGCCGACCCACTCGACCCGCGGTGGGTGCTTGCACAGAAAAGGGTCCCGGGCGGCCACCTGCGCCACGACGTCTTCGAGCTCGGCCCGCGCGCTGCCCGGATCCTCGGTGATCCGCAAACCGTAACGGCCCTCGGCGATCAGCAGGTCCGGCACGCTGCTGGCCCAGTCCCCGGCCCGGATCCGACCCACCGACAACGGGTACGGCACGGGGTACTCGGCCATCGGCGGTTCGGGTGAGCGGTTGCGGCGGCGCTCCAGACCCTGCAGGGCGGCGTGGATCGCCAGATAGGAGTCCAGCGCGGACGAGCCGGCGTACCGAGTGCTGCCGTGGGTGGCCAGACCCGGGACCTCGATCCGGAAGCTGAGCGCGCCGGCGTTGGCGGTGACCAGTCGGAGATCCGTGGGCTCGGGGATCACACAGGCAGCGCCTCGATGTCCGCGTTGCAGAGTGGCGAAGGCGCCGAGCCCACCGTCCTCCTCCCCGATCACCAGGTGCAGGGCGTGCGGCCGGGCGAGCCGTATTCCACTGACTCGGACCGCGGCGGCAGCGGCCAGCATGGCCGCGACCCCCGCCTTCATGTCGCAGCTCCCGCGGCCGGTGACGGTGGTGGAGCTGACTTCGGGTCGATACGGGTCGCTCGCCCACGCCGTCCGGTCGCCCGGCGGGACGACGTCCACGTGGCCGGCCAGGATCAGGGCCGGCGGGCCGGCGCCCTCACTGGTGCCGACCAGTCCCCAGGCCTCGGTCCGGTCGACCTCCTCACCCGGATAGCCCGCCGTCGTACGCAGGGCGGGGAGGTCGAACGGCCAATGATCGACGTCCAACCCGAGGGTCCGCAGCCGAGCAGCGCCGTCGGCCACGATGTCGACCTCGGCGGGGCTGCCGCCCTCGCTGGGGACCTTGATCAACGAGCAGAGAGTCTGCACCAGGCCGGTCTCGTCGAGCGCGCCCAACGCCTGCTGCTCGTCCGGACTCAAGCTGGGCATGATCGCGAGTGTAGGGCGGAGCCCTCCCGCGAGGCCGGGCCGGAGCCCGGTAATGCGGTCGGCCGAGCTGGAGCGGAGGTCTAGGGTTGTGGTGTGAATTCGCGCGTGCTGACCGCCGTCGCCTGGCCGTACGCCAACGGCCCGCGACACATCGGTCACGTCTCCGGCTTCGGGGTGCCGTCCGACGTCTTTTCCCGATACCTGCGGATGAGCGGCCGCGACGTGTTGATGGTGTCCGGCACCGACGAGCACGGAACGCCGATCCTGGTGCAGGCCGAGCGGGAGGGCCTGAGCCCGCGCGAGGTCGCCGACAAGTACAACCGGGTGATCGTCGAGGACCTGCAGGGCCTCGGGCTCTCGTACGACCTGTTCACCCGGACCACGACCCAGAACCACTATCGGGTCGCTCAGGAGCTGTTCACCGGCCTGTACCGCAACGGCTACGTGGTGCCGCGGACCGCCATGGGAGCGGTGAGCCCGAGCAGCGGACGGACTCTGCCGGACCGCTACATCGAGGGCACCTGCCCGATCTGCGGGTATCCCGGCGCCCGCGGCGACCAGTGCGACAACTGCGGCAATCAACTCGATCCGCTCGACCTGATCAATCCGGTCTCCCGGATCAACGGGGAGACGCCGGTGTTCGTGGAGACCGAGCACTTCTTCCTCGACCTGCCGGCCCTGTCCGGCTCGCTGGGCAAGTGGCTCGCGGCTCGGACCGACTGGCGGCCCAACGTGTTGAAGTTCAGCCAGAACCTGCTGGAGGACCTGCGGCCCCGGGCGATCACCCGGGATCTCGACTGGGGGGTCCCGGTGCCGTTGGACGGCTGGCGCGATCAGCCGATGAAGCGGCTGTACGTCTGGTTCGATGCGGTGATCGGCTACCTGTCGGCCTCGGTCGAGTGGGCCGCTCGGACCGGTGACCCGGAGGCCTGGCGGCTGTGGTGGGAGGACCCTGAGGCCCTCAGCTACTACTTCATGGGCAAGGACAACATCGTCTTCCATTCCGTCATCTGGCCGGCGATGCTGCTCGGGCACAACGGCTCCGGTGATCATGGCGGCGAGGTCGGGCCGCTGGGTGAACTCCGGCTGCCGGACGAGATCGTCTCGAGTGAGTTCCTGACCATGAGCGGGTCGAAGTTCTCCACCAGCCGCGGTCAGGTGATCTACGTCGGAGATTTCCTCCGCGAGTTCGGGCCCGACGCGCTGCGCTACTTCATCGCCGTGGCCGGGCCGGAGAACTCCGACAGCGACTTCACCTGGGACGAGTTCGTCCGCCGGACCAACTTCGAGTTGGCCAACGAGTGGGGCAATCTGGTCAACCGTTCGATCTCCCTGGCCCACAAGAACAACGGAGAGATCCCGCGGGCAGGTGACCTCCAACCTGTCGATCATGCGCTACTCGGGGCGTCGCGGGAGGCGTTCGGGGTGGTCGGCGGGCTCCTCGGCCGGAACCGCTTCAAGCAGGCCATCTCCGAGGCGATGCGCGTCGTCGGGTCGGCCAACAAGTACCTGTCGGAGGCCGAGCCGTGGAAACTGGGCCACGACCCGGACCGCCGCGACACCGTGCTGCACGCCGCCCTGCAAGTGGTCAGCGACGCCAACACCCTGCTCACGCCGTTCCTGCCGCACGCCGCGCAGAAGGTGCATGAGGCTCTCGGAGGCGAAGGTGTCTGGGCCGCCCAGCCCGAGATCCGCACGGTCGGCGAGGACGGCGCCCCGGACTACCCGGTGCTGATGGGCGAGTACGCCGCCGAGCAGGCCCGCTGGGAGTCGCGACCGATCGCCGTCGGCCGCCTGTTGGCCAAGCCGACACCGCTGTTTCCCAAGCTGGACGAGAAACTGGGGCAGACCGGTCCGAGCTGGGCACCCATCGGCTGACTTCTGGGCCGGTCAGGAGCCAGCGGGCGGAGCGCGGTACTCGTGCCCACCCTGACGAGGTTCCGCGCCGGGGTGACCGTCACGACGACTGCCGCCATTCCTAGCATCGACGGTACGCGCGGCCGGACCGGGTCCCAGCGAGCGGATTCAGCTCGGGGAGCGCTCGGCCGCCGCGAGCGCGGCGGTCAGTTCGGCGGCGTCGAGCCGAGGGCCGTAGCCGGGTGTGCCCGGCTCGATCCGCCAGCTGTCCGCGAGCGCCCCGCCGTCGACGGGATCGAAGCCGATCTCGTCGAAGAGCCGGCTCACCTGCGCCTTCGCCTCGTCGTCGTCTCCGAACAGCGCCAGCGCCCGCCGATCCTGGCTGCCCGGCTGCTGGGCGTCGCCGACGATCTGGGCCGCCACGATGTGGTTGAAGCCCTTGACCACCCGAGATTCCGGAAGCCGTTCCTGCAGCAACTGCGAACTCGTGCTCTGCTGAGCGTCGAGCGCGGCGATCTGCCCGTCACGCGCGGGGTAGTAGTTGTTGGCGTCGATCACGGTCTTGCCGACCAGCGGCTCCACGGGTACCTCGTCGATCGCGTGCACCGGTACGGCGACGACGAAGAGGTCGGCCGCCTCGCCGGCCTCCCGGCCGGTGGCGGCTCGGGCCTGCGGGCCGAGCTGGGCGATCAAGTCCGTCAGGGTCTCCGGTCCACGCGAGTTCGCGATCACCACGGCGTAGCCGGCGCCGATCACCGCTCGTGCCACGTTACTGCCGATGTTGCCGGCCCCGATCAGGCCGATGGTCGATACGCCAGGAATAGTCATGGCGGGGGAACGGCCGGTGGGTCGGGCCTATTCCGGTCGGACCGAAGTCAGCACACCGATCTTGTCGATTCGGTGCTCGGGATTCCCGAACTCGTCGGACCAGTCGTTACCCTCGGCGCGATCCTCCGGAGTCCGGCACGTCGACAGCGTGATCATGGCCCGGGAGGGGCGGACTCCAGGTCGGCCGGGCACGGCCGCCGACTGGGCGGTGAGCGACCGCTCCGAGCGGAACGACGTCCGCCGGGTGTCGACGATCCGATAGCTGTAGCGCCGGCCGCCGGCCGTCACGTGCACCTGATCCCCCCTGCGGAGATCCGGCAGGTCGAGAAAGGCCTGGGTGGAGGACAGGCGATGGGCGGTGACCACATAGTTGCCGATCCCGCCCGGTCCCACGAGGCCGCCGGTCCCGTACGGGCTGGCGGCGATACCGCGATCCTGGATCCGCGTCCCCTTCGCGTCGTCCGGGGTGCCGCGGTGGGGCCGGACCCGCAGATCGTCGATGTCGAGCGCCGGGATGCTGAGCCGCGCCACTCGGGGTTTCCCGTCGCTGGCCAGCTCGCGCTCTGATCCGGTCGAAGGGCGCGGTGCGCTCGTCGAGGGGCTTGAGCTGGTCGAGGGGCTGGGGCTCGGCGTACGGCTGGGGCTCGGCGTACGGCTGGCCGGAAGGCTGGGGCTGTCTGAGGCAGTCGGGGCCACGGGCCCGCTGGTTTCGGAAGGACTCTGACCGGCGGCCGGCGCAGCCGGAGCGCCGGACGGCGGGGTCCCACAGCTGGTCATCAAGAACGCCAGCAAGGTGGTCGACAGCCAGGCGGCGACGGGTGAGACCCTCATCGCGCCCCACCGTAGGCGCTCCCCACAAGCGAGGAGAGAAGTCTTCATCGCCGTTTGCGGTCACGGGCGGCGAGACGACACAGGATTTGGGCGCGTGGCCGCCCTATCCCGTCACGGGCGGCCAAGTGGTTCGTGTGGTGTCAGCCCGTGACGTGTTGGCTCCTCGTGGTCGGACGGCAGACCAGCACCGGGCACGGGGCGGAGTGCTGCACCCGGGCGGCGGTGCTGCCGAGGAGAATCGTGTGGGTGAGGCCGCGGCTGCCGGCGGCCAGCGAGATCAGGTCGGCGTCCAGATCTTCGGCCGCTCGGATGATCTCCTGGGCCGGGGAGCCGGTGCGGATCTGCCTGTGGACGGCTGGTCCCCAGCCGTCGAACTCCGCCGCCACGATATCGACCGCCAGCTCGGCTTCGTGGGTGAAGCTCAACTCGGTCGGGTTGGTTTCCCGCTGCGGACCCAACTCGTTGGCGAACGGCACCGCGGCATACGGGCTCACCACCGCAACGACGGTTACGTCGGTGATGTCGCGGGAGTCGGCGATCCACTTGAACTGCCGGGCCCCGATCAGAGAGGCCTGGGAACCGTCGGTGGCGACGAGGCAATGCATGATTCAGTGCTCCTTGTTGGGGGGCGGTTCGGCGGCCTCGGGGTCCCCGCGCTCGGCGCCCGGGGGTCGCAGGCGTTTCTTGCCGAAAAACGTTTCGAGAAGGTACAGCACGAGGCCGACGGCCAGCAGGCCGGCCACCCACAACAGGGACCCCGGATCCGTCGCCACCGTGTAGACGAGCACGACGAGGTTGCCGATGATCCCGAGGATCAGGATTGGGGTGTTGGCCCGGTACACGCCCGGATGCTCGTCCCTGCCGCGCACCTTGAGGCAGGCCACGATCACCAGCGCGTAGATGAACAACAGGAACACCACGGTGATCGTGGCCAGCCGGTCGACGATGTCCAGTCGGTCGTCGGCCGGCACGCCGGCGGCGGCCTGGCTGCTCCGAATCCCGGCGCCGACGAGCAGCAGGAGGACTACGACGATGGCGCCGAAGATCAGCGCCACGTAGGGGCTGCGCCGGACCGGGTGGATCTTGGCGAACACCGACGGCACGATGTCCTCCCGGGCCATGCCGTACAGGATCCGGGCCTGGGCCGTCACCGTGACCAGGGTGGTGTTGCTGATGGCGATCATGGCGATCAAACCGAAGAGGACCAGCATGAACCCGACTGGGAGGGGGAACAGGCCGGTGCGGACGACCTCGAGCAGCGTCTTGTTGGCCAGCTGGTCGATGGGCAGGGCCAGGGCCGCCGCGATGGAAACCAGGGTGTAGATGATCCCCGCGGTCAACATGCCGCCGATCAGCGCCCGTGGGAAGGCACGAGCCGGGTCGATGGTCTCCTCGGCCACGTTGGCCGCGTTCTCGAAGCCCGTGCACGCAAAGAACGCGAGCGAGACGCCCGCCAGCACCGCAAGGATCGGCGAGCCCTCCGCGCTGAACTGCAGCAGCACCCCGGGATCGTTGACCTCGGTGACCAGGGCGATCACGCCGATGATCATCACGATGATCAGACCGCTCACCTCGATGAACGTCATGATGATGTTGGCGATCACCGACTCGGTGATGCCGATCAGGTTGATGAGCGTGACGATGGTGACGAAGATCAACGCCACGATGGTCGCCGTCCAGATCGACTCCTGGGAGATCCCGACCAGCCCGCCGAAGTAGCGCACAAAGCTCGACGACAGCGCCCCCACGGCGGCGAAGTTGGCCGAGAGCATGCAGATGGTGATGAAGAACGTCAGGAGTGGGCTGCGGAAGGCCTTGTTGATGTACAGCGAGGCACCGGCGGCCTGTGGGTACTTGGTGACCAGCTCGGCGTACGCCATGCCGGTGACGAGGGCGATCGCCGAGCCGGCGAGGAAGGCCATCCAGAAGGCCCCGCCGACGGCCGCGGCAACTAGGCCGACGAGCACGTAGATGCCGGAGCCGAGGACGTCCCCGACGACATAGAAGTAAAGCTGCCTGCCGGTGATCGAGCGTTTGAGTTCGCTGTGTTCGAGGATGTCCTCGGCGGCGGAGTGCTCGGCGTAGTGGGCCATGGCAGGACCCTACTGTGACCCTCGTTACGGTTGCATAACCGGGTAAGCCGATCCCGTCTCAGCCTTTCGCCGTCAACCGGTACGGGTCGGCGGGATAGACCCCGAGGATCTTGACGTCGGTGGTGAAGAACCGGAGTTCCTCCAGCGCCCGGGCTAAACCGAGTTCGTCCGGGTGGCCGTCCACCTCGGCCAGGAACTGGGTCGCGGTGAACTCCCCGCCGACCATGTAGGACTCCAGCTTGGTCATGTTGACGCCGTTGGTCGCGAAGCCGCCGAGCGCCTTGTAGAGGGCCGCGGCCAGGTTGCGGACGTTGAAGATGAAGCTGGTGACCACCGGGCCGTTGCCGGCCTTCGCCCGGACCAGATCCGGCGACAGGACGACGAAGCGGGTCGTGTTGTGCTCCTCGTCCTCGACGTCGGTGGCGAGCACCTCCAAGCCGTAGATCTCGGCGGCCAGTGGCGGGGCGATGGCGGCCTGGGTGAGGTCCGCGGCATCGGCGATCTCCCGGGCGGCGCCGGCGGTGTCTCCGGAGATGAGTGGCGTCCAGCCGTGCTCCCGGATGATCTTCCGGCACTGGCCCAGGGCGTGCACGTGACTGTGGACGGTCTCGATCGTCTGCGACCGTCGACCCGGGCACGCCCATCAGGTGGAAGCGGATGCGCAGGAAATGCTCGGCGATGATGTGCAGGCCGGAGGTTGGGAGGTAGTGGTGGATGTCGGCCACCCGCCCGGCGATGGAGTTGTCGATAGGAATCATCGCCAGCTCGGCCTCACCGTTCTCGACCGCGGCGAAGACGTCCTCGAACGACGCGCACGGTACCGCCAGCCATTCCGGGTAGTGCTGCTTGCAGACCAGGTGCGAGTTGGCTCCGGGCTCGCCCTGATAAGCGATCCGTCGAGGACTGGTCACGGGCGAAGCCTCTCGGGAGTGAGGAGCGCGACGGAGAACACGGTCACCGGGCGAGTTTGTCATCTCCGGCGACGATCTCCAGGGCTTTCCGCAACGTGACCGGCCGGCCGCCGCCTCAGTACGAGCTGCCTCCCGACAGCGACAGCGCGCCGACGGGGTGCCACACCGTCTTGATCTCCAGGAACGCCCGCAGCCGGGCGGTACCCGGTGCGGCAGTGAAGTCGGGCTGGCCCGACGGCCGGTAGACCCTCTTGACGGTTTCGGCGGCAGCCTGCTCCAGCTGGACGGCCAGATCGGGATCAGCACCGGTCAGGTCGAGCGCGTTGACGTCGGCGTGGGCCGCCAGGTGCGGTCCGATCTCTTTCGCGGAGCCGGTGAGCAGATTGACCACCCCTCCGGGCGCGTCGGAGGTGGCCAGCACCTCGGCGAACGTCACGGCCACGCAGGGGTCGGCTTCGGCGGCCACCACCACGGACGCATTGCCGGTGGCGAGCACCGGCGCCAGCACCGACACGAGGCCGAGCAGCGGGGCGCCCGTCGGCGCGATGATGGCGATCACCCCGGTCGGCTCGGGGGCGGAGTAGGAGAAGAACGGTCCCGACACCGGGTTGGCGCTGCCGAGCAGGGCGGCCAGCTTGTCGGTCCAGCCCGCGTAATGCACCAGCCGGTCGACGGCGGCGTCGACCTCCGCGACCGCGAGCTTCTCGTTGGTCCCGGTACTCAGCATGATCAATTCGTTGAACTCCGACCGCCGGCCGTCGAGCATCTCGGCCACCCGGTAGATCACCTGACCCCGGTTGTACGGCGTGGCCTTGGACCAGGCCGCGCTCCCCTTACGGGCGGCGGCCACGGCGTCGCGGGCGTCCTTGCGGGAGGCAAGGGCCGCGTTGGCCAGGAATCCGCCCTTGGAGTCCCGGGCTGGGTAGGTCCGACCCGACTCCGACCGCGGGAACTTGCCGCCGATGTAGAGCTTGTACGTCTTGGGCACGGTCAAGCGCGTCACGAGCGACCAGCTTCGTCGAGCTTCAGATACGCGGCCATTCCCGACGGCCCACCCTCGCGGCCGTAGCCGGACTCCTTGTAGCCGCCGAAACTGGCGGTCGGATCGAACTTGTTGAAGGTGTTGTCCCAGATCACCCCGGCGCGCAGGCCGGCCGCCATACCCATGGCGCGAGAGCCTTTCTCGGTCCAAACCCCGGCCGACAATCCGTACGCGGAGTTGTTGGCCTTGGCCAGCGCCTCGTCCGGGGTCCGGAAGGTCATCACGGCGAGGACCGGTCCGAAGATCTCGTCCCGGGCGATCCGCATCGAGGGGGTGGCGTTGGTGAAGATCGTGGGGGAGAGGTAGTAACCGTTCTTCGGCAGGGGGCACGAGGAGGCCCAGACCTCCGCGCCCTCCTCCAGCCCCGCGTCCCGCAAGGTGGTGATCCGCTCCAGTTGTTCGACGGAGTTGATAGCCCCGACATCGGTGTTCTTGTCCATCGGATCACCGACACGCAAGGTCTCCACCCGGTCCTTGAGCCGCTCGACGAACTCTTCCGCGATCGATTCCTGAACCAGGAGCCGGGAGCCGGCACAACAGACCTGACCCTGGTTGAAGAAGATCCCGTTGACGATGCCCTCCACGGCCTGGTCTTGGGCGGCGTCGTCGAAGACGATGTTGGCCCCCTTGCCTCCCAGCTCCAGGGTGATCTTGCGGCCGGTGCCGGCCAGCGAGCGCCCGATCTGGCGCCCGACGGCGGTGGAGCCGGTGAAGGCGACCTTGTCCAGCCCCGGATGGTTCAGCAGGCTGCGGCCGACCTCGCCCGCGCCCGGCACGATGTTCACCACCCCGGGCGGCAGATCGGCGTCCGCGATGATCTCGGCCAGCACCAGGATCGAGACCGAGGTCGTTTCCGCCGGCTTGATCACCACGGTGTTGCCGGCGGCCAAGGCCGGGGCGATCTTCCAGGCCGCCATCAGCAGCGGGAAGTTCCAGGGAATGACCTGGCCGGCCACCCCGAGCGGCTGGGGCGCGGGACCGAGTCCGAGGTGCTGCAACTTGTCGGCCCAGCCCGCGTGGTAGAAGAAGTGCTGGGCCGCTGTCGGCACGTCGAAGTCGCGTGTTTCCTTGATCGGCTTGCCGTTGTCGAGGGTCTCGACGACGGCGAGCTCCCGGGCGCGTTCGGCGATGCCGCGGGCGATCCGGAACAGGTACTTGCCGCGTTCGGAGCCGCTCAGCTTCGACCAGACCTCGGCGTACGCGCGCCGGGCGGTCTTGACCGACCGGTCCAGATCGGCTTCGTTCACGGTGGAGACGGTGGTCAGCTTCTCGCCGGTCCCGGGATTGATGCTGTCCAGATCCTCGCCGCCGCCCTCGACGAAGACACCGTCGATGAAGGGCAGATAGCGGTCCTTGACGCCGGCGATGGCGCTGGACTCCGGCGCCGGCGCGTACTCCCACTCCATCATCGGCTGCTCCTCAATCCACGGTCACGTAGTCGGGACCGGAGTAGTGCCCGGCCAGCTGGGTGCGGCGCTGCATGATCAAGTCGTTCAGTACCGAGGACGCACCGAAGCGGAAGTAGTACGGGTCCAGCCACTCCGGCCCCGCCACCTCGTGCACAGCGACCAGATACCGGATGGCGTCCTTACTGGTGCGGATGCCGCCCGCCGGTTTGACCGCCCGCTGTTCGCCCGTCTGGGCCTTCCAGTCCTTGACCGCCTGCAACATCACGTGGGTCACCGGCAGCGTGGCGGCTGGGGAGACCTTGCCGGTCGAGGTCTTGATGAAGTCGCCACCGGCCAGCAGGGCGAGCCAGGACGCGCGCCGGACGTTGTCGTACGTGGCCAGCTCACCGGTCTCCAGGATCACCTTGAGCCGGGCCCGGCCACACGCCGCCTTGATCGCCTGGATCTGGTCGAAGACAACGCCGTAGCGGCCGGCGAGGAAGGCACCCCGGTCGATCACCATGTCGATCTCGTCGGCGCCGGACTCGACCGCCAGCCGGGTGTCGGCGAGCTTGACCTCGAGGCTGGAGCGACCGGCCGGAAAGGCGGTCGCCACGGACGCCACCTTGACCCCAGATCCCCGCACCTCGGCGGCGGCGACCGCTGCCATGTCGGGGTAGACGCAGATTGCGGCCGTTCGGGGAGTGTCCGGGTTGTCCGGGTCGGGGAGCATCGCCTTGCGGGCCAGATTGCGTACCTTGCCCGGGGTGTCGGCGCCCTCCAGGGTGGTGAGGTCGACCATCGAGATGGCCAGGTCGATGGCGGCCAGTTTCGACGCCTTCTTGATGGAGCGGGTGGCCAGCCCGGCGGCCCGCTGTTCCATCCCGACCGGATCGACGCCGGGCAGACCGAGCAGGAATCGCTTGAGTGACGTCTCGTCCCGTGAGGCGTCGTCCAGGTGTGCGGGGAGCCGGAGGGGCACCGTGGCCGGCGCGCCGTGCTTCGTTGCCGTGGCCGAGCTCATGATGCCGATCCTATGTCCGGCGGAGCGTGTTCACCTTTGCCGGGACTACCCGGCAAAGGTGATCAGATTAGCGAGAGCAGCTCTTCCTCGGGCACGTCCCGGCAGAGTGGACACCGCGTAACCGACGTCGGACTGATAGGGCAATCCCAGCCGCGACTTCTGCCGCCGCCCGCGGGGTAGTCCGTGCGGACGCTCGACCTTGCGTGCGAAGCTCAGCTCCAACGCCGAGTTCGTGCCGTTCGCGACCTCCCGCATCGCTGAGCTGGCACAGGTCGATGACGGCATCCTCCACCGTGAGTCGGGGCGGTGCTCCCAGCGAGCGGGCCGATCGCAATCCCGGCCGGTTGCGGCGGAAGACCCAGGGACCTTGCTCGCGGATCAGGCCGGTCGTCAACACGTCGATCGGCTCGGGCGGGCCAACTCGAGGAGGTCCGGAATCACCTCGACCGGAGTTGGCAGGGCGGCAATCTCGTCCTGCAGTTGGCGGGCCGCGATCCGGTACGACGGGTCGTCGAGCAGGTCGGCCACGCCATCACTCACCGACGCTACTGTCACCTCGCCGGGTGGCACCGCTCGACCCGCGCCGCTGCCGGCGAGGACGGTCGCGTTCTGGAATTGATCGGCGCCGCTCGGCAGGACCAGTTGCGGGACGGCATGGGTGGCCGCCCCGAGAAGGGTGCCACTGCCACCGTGATGGACCACCGCGGCCACGTGCGGCCAGAGCAGATCCTGCCGGACGAAGCGTTCGACGCGCACGGAGTCATCCAGGGCACCGAGCTCGGCGGGGTCGAAGTGCGCTCCGACGGCGACCAGTACGTCGACCGGCTGACTGCTGATCCCGGCTAGGGCCTCCCGGAGCAGTTCCGCCGATCCCCAACCCACCGTGCCGAGCGTCAGGTAGACGAGGGGTCGGGTCCTGGGGCGATCAAGCTGCACCGGCGGCAGCGCCGGATCACCCCAGGCCAGCTGCCGCATCGGTATCCGTCGCGTCGTGGAGCCGCCACCGTCCGGTCGCAGGCGCGGTCAGCGAGGGTGGCGCCGGGTCGAGGTGCGCCACACCAGTACAAGGGGTCGACGGGCAGCGGGTCGGTCGAGACCTCCGCCCAGGCTGCGCGCAGACGCGCTTCGAGCTCGGATTGCGGCACGTGCCAACGCCCGACGGCCCAGAGGTCGAGGCAGACGGCAGGGATGCCTAGCCGTGACGCGGCGAGCCGGGCGCCCAGATTCGCCGATTCGAAGACGACCAGATCGGGGTGGAGATCGCCGATCACCTCGGCGAGGGGGATCGTGTTGCGGCGCGGCAGCTCGAAGGCGAACAGCTCGGCGTCCAGCCGCCATGCTTCGTCGCGTGGCAGGTGGGTGGTGAGATCGGGGTCCCGCTGCTTGGACCGCGCCGACCGCTGTCCAGATCGTTTCGCCGGCCGTACGCGTGGCGAAACCCAGCCCCTCGAGCCAGGCCGTCAGGTCAGCGGTGGTGACGAACGTGACGGCGTGACCATCGGCGCGCAGAGCCTCGGCCAGACCCAGCAGCGGATAGACGTGTCCGGTGGCGGCATTGGTGGCGAGAACCACCCGCAGTCGGTCGGTCATCGGTCCGGACCCCCACTGGCGCTCAGTTGAAGGCGGATTCGCCGGTGAGAGCCTGGCCGATGATCAGTTGGTGCACCTCGGAGGTCCCCTCGTAGGTCAGCACGGATTCGAGGTTGTTGGCGTGCCGTAGGACCGGATACTCCAAGGTGATGCCGCTGGCGCCGAGGATGGTCCGGCACTGCCGGGCGATGTCCAGGGCCTCGCGGACGTTGTTGAGCTTGCCCAGACTGACCTGCTCGGGCCGCAGCGCGTGGTCGTCCTTGAGCCGCCCGAGGTGGATCGCGAGGAGAAAGCTCTTCTGCAGCTCCAGGGTCATGTCGGCCAATTTGGCCTGGGTCAGCTGGTAGGAGCTCAGCGGCCGGTTGAAGACGTCCCGGGTCGCCGCGTACTCGATCGCCGTCTCCAGGCAGTCCCGCGCGGCCCCCACCGCCCCGAAGACGATGCCGAACCGGGCCTCGCTCAGACACGACAGCGGCCCGCGCAGCCCGGTCACCTCCGGCAACACGGCGTCGGCCGGTAACCGTACGTTCTCCAGCACCAGCTCCGACGTGAGCGAGGCCCGCAGCGAAAGCTTGCGGGTGATCGGCGGGGCGGAGAAACCGGCGGTGTCGGTGGGTACCACGAAACCGCGGATGCCCTTGCTTCCCTCGGCGTCGTCGGTCCGGGCCCAGACGACGGCGACGTCGGCGACCGAGCCGTTGGTGATCCACATCTTGGTGCCGTTCAGCACCCACTCGTCGCCGTCGCGCTTCGCACTGGTCCGCATGCCGCCGGGATTGGAGCCGTAGTCGGCCTCGGTCAGCCCGAAGCAGCCGATCGCCTCGCCGGCGGCCATCCGGGGGAGCCACGCCTGCTTCTGGTCCTCACTGCCGAACTTCCAGATCGCGAACATGGCCAGTGATCCCTGCACCGACACGAGGCTGCGTACGCCGGAGTCGCCGGCCTCCAACTCCAGACACGCCAAGCCGTACGAGACCGCGTTGGTGCCGGCGCAGCCGTACCCGGACAGGTGCATCCCCAACAGACCGAGGGCGCCGGCTTCCCGGACCAGACCCAGATCCAGGTGACCTTCCTCGTACCACTCCGCGATGTGCGGCTTGACCCGCTCGTCGACGAACGCGCGGACCGCCTGCTGGATGTCCCGCTCCTCGGCCGTCAACAGATGGTCGATGCCGAGCAATCCGAGGGGGGTCTGCCGACGCGGTGGCTTCTTACTCATCGTTTCTCCTGTCCCGCCACGATCATGGCGGCTTTCTCGATCTCGTTCTCACTCAACAACACGTGCCCGGCGGCGGGACCCAGCGGCACGAAGGAGTCCGCGCTGGCGACGCGGGCCAGCGGTCCCGAGAACCGGTGCTCCACCAGTGCGGTGATCACCCCTTCGCCCACACCGCCCGAGCGGCGGGTCTCGTCCACCACCAGCACTCGTCCGGCTTCCCGGGCGGCCGCGACGACGTCGGCAACCGGCAGCGGCGCCAACCAGCGCAGGTCCACGACGTCGGCGCGGATGCCGTTCGCAGCCAGCCGGCGAGCAACCCGCAGGCTCATCGGCACCCCGTTGCCGAACGTGATCATGACGAGATCCGCCTCGCCGGCCCGGTAGGCCCGGGACTGGCCGAGCGCAACCGGCCGCGTCATGATCAGCGGCCAGCCAGCCGGCGTCGCCGGCCGTGTGCAGATCCCGGGTGTGGTAGAGCGCGATGGGTTCGAGGAACACCGACACCGATCCGTCCACCGCCGCCGCCGCCACGCAGCTGCGCAGCATCGCCGCCGCGTCGTCGGCCCGGGACGGGCAGGCCACGATCAGACCGGGAATGTCGCGCAGCACCGCCAATCCGTTGTCGTTGTGGAAGTGCCCGCCGAAGCCCTTCTGGTAGGCCAGACCCGGCAGCCGAAGCACCATCGGGTTCCGGAACCGGCCCGAGGAGAAGAACGACAGGGTGGCGGCCTCGCCACGCAGTTGATCTTCGGCGTTGTGCAGGTAGGCGAGATACTGGATCTCGGGGATCGGGATCAGCCCGGCCAGCCCGGCCCCGAGTCCGAGGCCGAGGATGGACTGCTCGTCCAGCAGCGTGTCGAAGACCCGGGCAGATCCGAACCGGCGGGCCAGGCCCCCGGTGACCCCGTACACGCCACCCTTGACGCCGACATCCTCACCGAAGACGATCACCCGGCGGTCGGCGGTCAGCAACTCCGCGAGGGTGGTGTTGATCGCCTCGGCCAGGGTTCGCCGCTCCGGCGGCCGGCCGGGCCGCCAGCGCGGTAGCCGTCGTCGCCAACTCGGCGGGTCGGCGAGGCGACAACGGGGCCATCACCTGTTCGGCGGAACTCAACCGGTCGCCGCCGATCAGCGACTCCGCGACGCTGTTCACCTGTTCCCCGACCGATGTGTACATCGCGAGGAGCTGGTCGGTGGATGTACCCACCGAGAGCAACGCGCGAGCCGTCCCGAGCAGGGGATCCAGCTCGTAGTCAGCGGCGATCTCCCGGGTCTTGCGGTAGCTGACTTCGGCGTCGCTGCCGGCGTGGCCCAGGAACCGCACTGTGCGCAGGTGCAGGAAGACCGGCCGTCCGTGCCGGGCCTGCTGGGCCGCCTCGCTGATCTCGGGCCAGGCCTCGACCGGGCGGCTGCCGTCGACCGCGAGATACCTCAGTCCGGGCCGCGTTCCGTACGCGGCCTCGATCCAGCCGGCTGGGGTCGGGACGGAGACCCCCAGACCGTTGTCCTCGCAGACGAAGAGGATCGGTACGGGCAGCCCGCGGTAGCCGGCGTTCAGGGCGGTGTTGATCGCCCCGGTGGCGGTGGAGTGATTGGCCGAGGCATCGCCGAAGGAGCACACCACGACTGCGTCCGGTGGCCACTCCGTGTCGACGCCGAGGCGGCGGGCCCGGTGCAGCGCGATGGCCAGCCCGACCGAGCGGGGCAGGTGGGAGCCGATGGTCGAGGTCTGCGGGATGATCGCCGACGCCGGATGGCCGAACACCTTGTGCCGGCCGCCGGCGATCGGTTCGGCGGCGAGACCCATCACTCCCTGCAGTACGTCGCGGATCGGATCGCCGTTGGTTAGTTGCGCGGCGCGTGCGCAGTAGAACCCGCCGGAGCGATAGTGCAGCAGGGCCGGATCATTCGGCCGGGTGGCGAGGGCCAGCATCGCGTTGCTCTCGTGTCCGGCGGAGCCGATGGTGTAGAAGCCCTGCCCGGCCGCCTGCAGCCGACGGGCAGCGAAATCCAGCTGCCGGCTGGTGACCTGGGCGCGGTACAGCGCCCAGAGATCGAGCTGCGGACGCGAGGCGGTTCGCCCTTCGACCGGGTCGGCGCGGATGGTGCGAATGGTGCGAATGGTGCGAAGAGCCTCACGGAAGTGGGCGTCCAGCGCTTCCGCCGGAGTGACCATGATCAGCTCAGCCGGAACTCACGGTCGGGGATCAGCTCGGCGACGTCCATCTGTGCTTTCTGCAGCTTGCCGGAGAAGTCCCAGTTCACCGCCTGCCAGCGGGTGAACTGATCCAGCACCCAGATTCCGGACTGACGCGAGCCGTTGCCGGACTTGCCGTTCCCGCCGAAGGGCAGATGCGCCTCGGCCCCGGACGTCGAGTTGTTGATCGAGACCATCCCGGCGCCGATCCGGTTTCGGAACGTGAACGCTTCGCGCGGATCGGTGGTGTAGATCGAGGAGGACAGGCCGTAGCCGGGCTCGTTCGCCAGATCGCAGGCTTCGTCCAGCGTGGTGTAGGTGATCACCCCGACAATCGGGCCGAAGGTCTCCTCGAGGAACAGGCTGTCTTCCCGGCGGACGCCGTCCACCACGACCGGATGGTAGAACAGGCCCCGGCCGGGGTCGCCGACGAATCCGGGCCGCGGGTTGTCGACCGTGATCCGACCGACCGGTGCCCGGACCGAGTGGTGCGGCTGGATCCAATCCAGATACTCCTCGTAGCGGTGCGCGAACCGCGCGGCCAGCATCGGGCCCATCAAGACGTCCTGGGTCGGATCCCCGACCGCGGCGGCCGCCACCGCGGCATCGAAGCGGGACAGGAACTCATCGTGCACCGATTCGTGCACGATCACCGTGCCCAGCGAGGTGCAGCGCTGCCCCGCGGTACCGAAGCCCGAGAACAGAGCGCCCTCCACCGCCAGGTCGAGATCGGCACTGGGGGTGATCACCAGCGGGTTCTTGCCGCCGAGTTCCAGGCACGCGGTCTGCAGGTGGCGGCCGGTCAGCGCGCCGATCTCCCGGCCTACGGCCGACGACCCGGTGAACCCAACCTTGTCGATCAAGCCGTCGCCCAGGGCCGTCTCCAGACCGGCGAAGGTTGCCTCGCCGTCGGCCTGCACCAGATTCAGCACCCCGTCGGGCAGCCCACCACCGCGCACGAAGAGCTCGAGCAGGGCGGCGGCCGAGGCCGCGGCATACTCCGCCGGCTTCCAGACCACCGTGTTCCCCGCCAGCAGTGCGGGCACGAGGTACCACGACGGGACGGCGACCGGGAAATTCCCGGCGGTGATCACGGCGACAGCACCCACCGGCTTGCGGAAGGTGAACAACTGCTTGTCGGTCATCTCGCTCGGCACCGTCTGCCCGTACAGCCGCCGGCCCTCGCCGAGGAAGAAGTCGCAGGTGTCGACGATCTCCCGGACCTCACCGAGAGCCTCGGCGTACGGCTTGCCGATCTCCCGGGTCACCAGGCGGGCCAGCGCCTCGGCGTTGTCCTCGACCAGCCGGCCGATGGTCGCGATCGCCCGGCCGCGGACGGGCGCCGGCACCGCGGCCCACTCCGACTGCGCCTTGCGGGCCGCGGCAGCCGCCGACACGAATGTCGCGGCGTCCCCGAGTTCGATCTCGGCGACGAGATCATCCAGATCGGCGGGATTGGTGCTGCGATAAACACTCATGAGACCAACTCCCGGGCACGGCTCCCGACGGTGACACTCAAGCGGGTCACGACCCGGCCGAGGGCCGCCACCGCCTCGTCGATCTCATCCTCCCGCACCGAAAGCGCCGGACGGAAGCGCAGCGAACGCGGACCGCAGCCGAGGGCGAGAACCTGCTCGGACTCCCGGAGTTCGGTCAGGACGTGATCCCGCAGTTCCGGTTCGGGCAGGTCGACGGCGACGAACAGCCCGCGTCCGCGGACGTTGCTCAACAGGTCGGTGTCCTCGGCGAGCTCGAGCAGGCGGTCGACGAAGTAGCTCCCCTTGGGTCCGGCCGCTTCGATCAGCCCCTCGGCCTCGATGATCTCCAGCAGTCGCCGGGACCGAACCATGTCGGTCAGCCCCCCGCCCCAGGTCGAGTTGATCCGGCCCGACCGGGTGAAGACGTTCTCGGGCACCTCGTCCACCCGGCCGCCGGCCATGATGCCGCCCAGCTGGACCTTCTTGGCGAACGCGACGACATCCGGCGTGACACCCAGCTGCTGGTACGCCCAGGGCGTTCCGGTGGTGCCGGCCCCGGTCTGCACCTCATCGAACATGAACAACGCGTCGTGGGCGTGCACGAGCTCGAGCATCCGGCCGAAGAACTCCGGCCGGATGTGGTTGTCCCCGCCCTCGCCCTGGATGGGTTCGGCGAGGAAGGCGGCGATGTCGTGGGGATGGTCCGCGAACGCGCGATGCGCCTGGGCCAGCGCGCGCTCCTCGGCCTCCACGAGGTCGTCGAGATGTTCGGCCAGCGGGAAGGTGATCGCGGGCACGTCGATCCGCGGCCAGTCGAACTTGGGGAACCGGTCGGTCTTGATGGGCTCGGTGTTGGTCAGCGACAGGGTGTACCCGCTGCGGCCGTGGAACGCATGTGTCAGGTGCAGGATCCTGGTTCCCAAACCGGGGTCCCGACCCGCCGCCTCGTTGTGCCGGCTCTTCCAGTCGAATGCCACCTTGCACGCGTTCTCGACCGCCAGCGCTCCACCTTCGACGAAGAACAGGTGCGGCAGCGCCGGGTCGCCGAGCACCCGGACGAAGGTCGACACGAACTCCGCGTACGCCGTGCTGTAGACGTCGGGGTTGGCCGGCTTGTTGACCGCGACCTCGGCGAGCTCGGCCAGGAACGCCGGATCGTCCACCAGGCCGGGCGGGTTGACGCCCAGCGGTGAGGAGGCGAAGAAGGTGTACATGTCCAGATAGCGCGTACCGTCCCGGGCGTCGACCAGCCGGCAGCCGGAGCTGCGCCGCAGGTCGAGGACGAGTTTCATCCCGTCGGTCAGGATGTGCCGAGAGAGCACCTCGTGAACCTCAGCCGGGCCGATGTGGGCCTGCTTCGCCATAGCCCCTCCTCACCACAGAAAATCGAGCTCTCGCCAACCTGTGCAGGAGATCATACTGGCCTGGCGGTGCGGCAGGCGATATCTGTGCTGTGTGTCGTTCAGGCGCTGGCCGCGCTGAACGTGCCGAGGGTGCTGACCGAGGGGGCGAGCAGCGGTACGCCCAGCCGGCGGGCCAGCGCCGCACCACCCTCGACCATCAGCGAGCGGTGGTTCCAGCCGAACACCGGACGCGCCACCGGCGCTACCAGCTGCATCCAGGCGATCTGGGGCGTCACCGTCCAGTCGAAGCGCAGCAGGGTGCCGCCCGGGATCGCCGTCACCACCCAGCGCCCCGCACCCTCGAACCGTCCGGCCACCTCGGCCTCGACCGCGACGAATTCCTCGATTCCGACGAAGGTGGCGTCGAAGCGCATCCGGTACGGCAGCCGGGTCTGGAAGACGAACCGCCACACCGCTCCGACGCCCCGCTCCGAGCCGGGCTCGACCAGGGTGAGACTGCGTGCGGACGGCCACCACTCCGGCCACTCCTCGAGGCGCCGAAAGGCGGTCCAGACGGTCTCGACGTCGGAACCGATGCGCCACTCGTCGACGAATGCGTACGTGATCATGAGGGCCGGTGGGATTCAGCGGCCCGGACCGCGGCGAGGTACTCGTGCGCCATCGCCACCACGATGGCACCGGCGCCGACCGCGGAGGCGACCCGTTTGACCGAACCGTGCCGGACGTCGCCGATGGCGAACACTCCGGGCAGGCTGGTCTCGAACATCAGGGGAGCCCGCCCGTCCACGGCTTCGGGATGCTGGGCGGCCAGCTCGGGATTGGTCAGGATGAAGCCCCATTGATCACGAATGACCTCCTCGCCGAGGCAGTCGCTGTGGGGGGTCGAACCGATCATCACGAACAACGCGTCGGCCTCCACGGTGGTGCGACTGCCGTCGTCCAGGTTCTCCAGCACCAGGTCGTGCAGAACCCGTTCCCCGGAACCGCCGACGACCTGCACCCGGGGGCGGATGGTCACATTTCCGGCGCTGGCCAACTCGCGGACCAGGTAGTCCGACATCGTCTCGCTCAGGCCGTGCCGGCGGATCAGGACGGTCACGTGCCGGGCGAAGCGGGACAAGAAGACGGCCGCCTGCCCGGCCGAGTTGCCGCCGCCCAGCACGAAGACCTCGCGGCCGGTCATGGCCCGGGATTCGCTGATGGCGGTCCCGTAGAAGACCCCTCGTCCCCGCAACGCCTCCAGCTCCGGCACCTCGAGCCTTCGCCATTCGGCCCCGGTGGCGACAACCACCGCCCGGGCGACCACCTGCTGCCCGTCGGACAGTCGCAGGACGCGGAGGTCGCCGTCCTGGACGATGGTGGTGACCGAGCGGGACCAGAGGAACGTCGCCCCGAACGCCCACGCCTGCTGATAGGCGTTGGCGGCCAGCCGGTTGCCGGTGATCCCCCGCGGGAAGCCGAGGTAGTTGCGGATCAGCGAACTGTCGCCGGCCTGGCCCCCCATGGCCAGGGGTTCGATGACCACGGTGCGCAGCCCCTCCGAGGCGGCGTACACCGCAGCACTCAGACCGGCCGGACCCGCCCCGATGACGGCCACGTCGAAGATCCCGGCATCGTCGAGCCGGTCCAGGAGACCGAACGCGTTCGCGATCTCGATCGCGTTCGGATTCGTCAGGACCGGGCGGTCCGGACGGAACCGCAACACCACCACGGGCAGGGCCGGGGAGCTCAGACCCAAGGTGTCGAGCATGGCCCGACCGGTGGGCTGCGAGACGTCGTAGAAGCCCGCTGACACCTTGTTGCGCCGGAACATGTCGCGGAGCTCCTGGGAGCGCTGCGACCACCGCTCGCCGATGATCTGCACCGCCTCGAAGGCGCTGGGGTTGCGCTCGAACCAGTCCTCCAGCATGCCGGTGATCGAGAGGTGAAACTCCTCGTCGGCCGATCCCTGGGGCTGGAAGACCCAGGTGTCGACCTCCCCCAGGGTGATCGCCTCGAAGATCAGCTCGGCGATGTCGAGCGCGCCCCACCGGACCACGCAGGCGCGCACGGCCAGCGGGTGCTGGGCCGCCACCTGGGCCAGGGCCGCGATCCCATCCGGATCCTGGCCGCCCATGCCGGCCAGGACGGCGGCCACTGCGGTGCCTGCTTCGTGCAGCTCGGCGAGCCGGCCGGCCATGCTCTTCCGGATCCCGGCAGACCACGAGGTCGTAATCCTCGGCGTAACGCTTCCGCAGCTGGCCGTGCAGGTCATCGCGCAACGCCTGGTCGCGAGTCATCACGACCAGGGCGGGTTTCTGGTTCCGCGCGCCCCCCGCGTCGCCTGCGGTCACCTAACATATCTTTCGCAGTCGCCTTGTGGCCGGTCAAGGGTCGGGCGGTTCGTAACGGACTCCAGTACGAGGGGAACTGGTGATTCTTCAGGGGACCCGCTGGTTGTTGCGTTCCTTCGCGACCCTGACGGCACTGGCCTTCGTGGTCCTGTTCGTACTCGCGTCGAGCACCGAGCACCACTTCGCTTGGACGATCCAGCCGCCGGCCACCGCTTCCTTCCTTGGCGCCGCGTATGCGGCCGGGTGTGTGCTGGTCGTGCTGGCCCTGCTGTCCGGCAGCTGGGCGGCGATGCGCATCCCGTACCTCACGATCCTGGTGTTCGCCGTGCTCAGTCTGCTGGCCACGGTGGTGCACATCGATCGCTTCCACTTCGGATCCAGCGGCAGCCTGCCCCGCTTCGCCGCCTGGTTGTGGCTGGCCATCTATATCGTGGTGCCCGTCGCAATGGCGATCATGCTGATTCGACAAGAACGCCGGCACGCCCTTTCTCCTGGTCTCGCCGCCGAGATCGCCGAGACCACCGGCGATCGGGTGCGGCTGCCCCGCCTGCTGGCGGGGGCGCTGATGGTGCAGGGTGCGGTGCTGCTCGTTCTGGGCCTGGCTCTCTATCTCGTCCCGGCTCTGGAACGAGTCCTCTGGCCGTGGGCCCTGACGCCGTTGACGGCTCGGGCGGTGGCGTCCTGGCTCATCGCCTTCGGTCTGGGCGCGGTCCTCGCCGGTCGGGCGGACGATCTGGCGCGGCTGGAGATCTGCGCCTGGTCCTATGGCCTGATGGCGGTGCTGGAGATCGTGGTCGTCGCCCGGCACTACGACCTGATCCGCTGGACCCAGCCTGCGAGTTGGGGATACCTGCTGCTGCTCCTGGGGATCCTTGCGACCAGTGCCGCCGGGGTGGGCCTGATCAGAGGTCGAGCACCGACGACATCTCCGCGGTGAGAGTCTGCAGCGTCACTCGCCCCTGTTCGCGGGCCGCGGACAGCTCGGCGCCGGTCGGCACCGGAGCGCGCGCCTCCAGATAGCACTTGAGTTTCGGCTCGGTGCCGGACGGACGCACCACCACCTTGACCGACGGGCCGGTGATCAACACGGCGTCGGTGGGCGGCAGGTCGGCGCTCCCGGCGGCCAGGTCGGTCATCCGGACCGGTTCGCCCGCCAGTGCGCGGAGGTCGGTCGCGCGCAGCCGGGTCATGGCCGCGCTGATCAAGGAGAGATCGGCCACCCGGACCGAGAGCTGATCGGTCGCGAACACGCCGTACGTCGATGCGATCTCGTCCAACCGGTCGGCCACCGTACGTCCGGCGGCCTTCAGGCCGGCCGCCACGGCCAGCACCCGGAGCAGGGCGGTGATCCCGTCCTTGTCCGGGACGGCCGCAGGGTCCACGCAGTAGCCGATCGCCTCCTCGTACCCGAAGGCCAAACCCGGCACCCGTCCGATCCACTTGAATCCGGTCAGGGTGTAGACGAACGGTTGCCCGTACGCGGTCGCCATCGCTGCGAGGAGTGAGCTGGACACGATGGAGCAGGCGTAGACGCCGCGCCGGCCCGCGCGCAACGCGTCGTCGGCGAGCAGTGCGCCCAGTTCGTCTCCGCTGAGCATCCGCCAGCGCCCCGTCGATCACGGTGGCGACCGCGCAGCGGTCGGCATCCGGGTCGTTGGCCACCACGAGGTCCGCGTCGCTCTCCTGTGCCTCGGCCAGGGCCAGGTCGATCGCCCCCGGCTCCTCCGGATTCGGGAACGCGACCGTCGGGAAGCGCGGGTCGGGTTCGGCTTGCTGGAGCACCACCCGGGACGGCCGGAATCCGCTGCGCGCCACGGCCCGGTCGACGATGTTCCGGCCGACACCGTGCAAGCGGGGTGTAGACCCAGGTCACGTTCCGGGGGGCCTCGGCCGGCACCAGTCCGGCGGCGCGCTCGAGGTACGCCTCGACCAGCTCGTCGTCGAGGACGCGATACCGATCCGAGCGGGGCAGCTCGGCCAGATCGTGGGCGGCGACCTCGAGGATGCGCCGGCTGATCTCTGCGTCCGCCGGCGGCACGATCTGCGACCCGTCCCCGAGATAGACCTTGTAGCCGTTGTCCTGCGGCGGGTTGTGCGAGGCCGTGACCACCACTCCGGCCACACAACCGAAATGGCCGATCCCGAAGGCCAGCACCGGGGTGGGCAGTGGCCTGGACGCGATCAGGGCATCGAAACCCGCGCCCGCCATGATCTCGGCGGTGTCGGCGGCGAACCGATCCGAGGAATAGCGCGCGTCGAAGCCGATGATCACCCGGCCCCCGGACAGGCCGTGGTCGTGCAGATAGCCGGCGAGCCCGGCGGCGGCCTGGCCGACGACGACCCGGTTCATCCGGTTGGGTCCGGGTCCGAGCGCTCCGCGGAGCCCGGCGGTGCCGAACTCCAGCCGGCCGGCGAAGGCGTCGGCCAGCTCGGCAATCGCGTCGGCCGATCCCTGCTCGGCGCGACGGACCAGGTCGGCCAGGGCGTCGCGGGACTCGGGATCGGGATCCTGGGTTGCCCAGGCGGCGGCCGCTCGGACGAGATCCGCGGGCACCCTCACTCGCCCGTTCACACCGCCATCACACCGCCTCCCGTGCCTGAGCCCTCATTATTCTTCGCATCTCGCCGCCGATGCCGCGGGTCCCGCCGAACCTCACCCAGCGCGGGTGACGTCACCGCAACATGAGCCGCCAGAGTCGAGTCATGGTGGAGGAGTCGCAGCCCAGCAGGTCCGAGCAGCAACGACTCGGGACCGGGCTGGCGGCGTCCACGGAGGGTCGGTTCTTCCGGGTCCAGGTGACCAACGCCCACAGCTACCAACCCGGAGCGTTCCTCGGCCTGCGCGATCCCGACGGCGTGACCCGACTGGGCCAGATCGACCGGACGGAGATCGATGCCGACGGGCGACCGGTGGTCGTCGGTCGGATCTACGGAATGGTCGAGGACGGACGACTGAACAGTCGTGCGGCCAGCGCGTTCGATGCCGCCACAGTCAGCCCTGCCGATCCCGGATTGCTGGAGCTCATGAACACCAGCGCGGGCGCCGTCTTGGATGTCGGGCGGCTGGTCGCCGCCCCCGAGGTTGCCGCGCGGCTCATGCCCCAACGGTTCAATCGGCACACCTTCTGGTGCGGCCAGAGCGGTTCGGGCAAGACGTACGCATTGGGTGTGCTGCTCGAGGAACTCCTCGTCCACACCGACCTGCCGATGATCATCTTCGATCCCAATGCCGACTTCGTACGGTTGTCGGAGGTTCGCGACGGGGTCAGTCCGGAGCTGGCGGAGCCGCTGCGGCGACGGGCGTTGCGCATTCTGCGGCCGCGCAGCGAGGCCGGCGAGAATCTGCTGTGTCAGATTCACGGCGCTGGGGCTGACGGCCAAAGCCGCCGTGCTCCGACTGGACCCCCTCATCGATCGCGCCGAGTACAACACCCTCCTCCACCTGGAGGAACTGTTGAGCCACACGGAGATCAGTCGGGTGCTGCCGGATCTGCGCGCCAGCAACGATGCGGACCTGATCAGTTTCGCCCTGCGGCTCGAGAACCTGGGCATTTTGGACTGGGAGATCTGGGCGGGCCAGGAATCGGCCGCCACCGAGATCATCGACACTCTGCCCGCCGCCACCGTGCTGGATCTCGGCGGCTTCACGTCCCACGAGGAGCCGTTGGTGGTCGCGCTGTCGATTCTCGACGAGCTCTGGTCCCGGCGCCATGAGCGCCGGCCGGTTCTGCTCGTCATCGACGAGGCCCACAATCTCTGCTCCCCGGACACCGAGAGTGCGCTCGAGGAGGCGGTCCTCGAACGGATCATCCAGATCGCCGCGGAGGGCCGGAAGTACGGCCTGTGGCTGCTGCTCTCCACCCAGCGCCCGTCGAAGGTGCACTCCGGGATCATCTCCCAGTGCGACAACCTCGCGCTGATGCGGATGAGTTCACAACAGGATCTCGACGAGCTGGCGACGGTCTTCGGATTCGCACCGCCGGCTCTACTCGGCCAGTCTCCACTGTTCCGGCAGGGCGAGGCCCTGTTCGCCGGGGGCTTCGTCCCGGCCCCCGGCACAGTGACGATGCGGCAACGACTCACCCAGGAAGGCGGCCGAGACGTCGGCGTTCCGCTCGCGTCCGCAGCGTCGCCGAGATGAGTGGGCGCACCGAGGAGGACCACCTGAGCCTGCCGGCCCGGATGGCTCGCGGCGAGCAGGCGCGGGTTGAGCTGCCCCTGACCGAGCACGAGGGGTGGCAACCTGCACCCGAACGGCGCGACCCGGTGGAGTTGCTGGTCGAGCAGAACCGGACGCGCGAGGCGGAGCTGGTGCCCCTGCGGCACCGTCGGATGATGGCGTCGCCCTTCACCTTCTATCGAGGCGCAGCCAAGGTGATGGCCGCCGACCTGGCCACCACCCCCACGGCGGGCTTGATCACCCAGCTGTGCGGTGACGCTCATCTGTCCAACTTCGGCGGCTACGCCTCGCCCGAGCGACAAATAGTGTTCGGTCTGAACGACTTCGACGAGACCCTCCCCGGCCCGTTCGAGTACGACGTGAAGCGGATGGCGGCCAGCTTCACGATCGCTGCTCAACACAATGGTTTCCCGCCGGGCGATACCCGCGCGGTGACCATCGAGTCCGTGCGGGCCTACCGGGTCGCGATGGCGGAGTTCGCCGCGCTGCCCACGCTGGCGGTCTGGTATGCCCACCTCTCCGAGCAGGACATCCTCCGGGCCCTGCGGGCGGGGCGGCGGTCGGGGAAGCAGTCGAAGGCGGCGGGCACCTCGGGCAAGAAGCGGGGCGGGAAAGGCAAGGGCCGCAAGGAGGACGAGGCGCGACATCGCCAAGTTGATCAAGGACCTGGACAAGAGGCTGAGCAAGGCCCGCCGGCGAGACAGCCTGGACGCCTTGCCGCGCCTGGCCGAACTGGTCGGCGGATCTCATCGCATCGTCAGTCAGCCGCCGGCCGTGGTCCCGTTACGCGATCTGGCCCGGACCTGGGACCTGAGCCCCGAAGCGGCCCGCGAGACGGTCGAGCAGCAATTTCATCGCTATCAGGCCAGCCTGAGTGCCGATCGACGCCGGCTCCTGGCGCGGTTCACGCTCGTCGACATGGCCCGCAAGGTCGTCGGCGTAGGCAGTGTCGGCACCCGCGCCTTCATCGTGCTGCTGGAAGGCCGGGACAGTCGCGATCCGCTGTTCCTGCAGGTCAAGGAGGCGAGCAGATCGGTGCTGGAGGACCATCTACCCCGGACGACGTACCGCACCGCGGGCCAGCGGGTCGTCGAAGGCCAGCGGATGATGCAGGCCACTTCGGACATCTTCCTCGGCTGGACGAAGGGGGTCGAAGAGGATCGCTTCTACTACTGGCGCCAGCTGCGTGACATGAAGACCTCCGCACTCGTCGAGGCCATGACCCCGTTCAGCATGAACCTCTACGCCCGGGCCTGCGGCTGGACGCTGGCCCATGCCCACGCCCGCTCCGGGGACCCGGTGGCCATCGCGCACTACCTGGGCGACAGCGACGCTTTCGACGAGGCCGTGGCTGATTTCTCCGCGCCCTACGCCGAGCAGAACCAGCGAGACTTCGACGCGTTCACCGCGGCCGTGGCGGCTGGCCGGATCGACGCCGAGCCGGGGGTGTGAATGCCTGGCGCGCCGGAGGAATCCAAGGAGACGAACCAGACCCAGGGTAGTCAGCGGCTGGCGGTCCTGTTGGCCATGGCCATGTTCGTCCTGGTGGTCGACACCTCACTGATGAACGTCTCGATCGCGGCGGTGGTACGCGATCTCGGCACCACGGTCAGTGGCGTCCAGTCCGCCATCGCGTTGGAGGCGCTGGTGTCGGCGGCGTTCATCCTGATCGGCAGCAAGGTGGGCGACCTGATCGGGCGCAAGCGGGCCTACGTCATCGGTCTGGCCTGCTACGCCACCGGTGCCCTGGCGATGACCCTGTCCCAGACGCTGCTGGCCGTCGTGATCTTCTGGGCGATCATCGGCGGCCTCGGTGCGTCACTGCTGTTGCCGGCCATGCAGTCGCTGATCCACGGCAACTTCGAAGGAGCAGCGCAGACGAAGGCGTACGCGCTGGTCGGGGCCGCCGCCGCTATCGCCGCGGCCGTCGGGCCGCTGCTGGGCGGCTTCATCACGACGTACTTGAGCTGGCGCCTCGCCTTTCTGCTGGAGGTGGTGATCATCGGGGTCGTGCTCTTGAACATCAAACTGGTGCGCGACGCGCCGTACACCGGACCGCGGCAGATCGATCTGGTGGCAGCGCTGCTCTCCGTGGTGGGCATGGGCGGCATCGTCCTCGGGATCCTGGTCTGGCAGGAGGGCGGCGAATCGGTCGGTGTGATGTTGGCCGTTGGCGTGATCGCCCTGGTCCTGCTGAGTCGCTGGCTGGTGCGCCGGAAGCAGCGGGGCAAGCCGACCTTGGTCGACCCCGACCTGTTCAGCTCGAAGGTCTTCCGGATGGGCATCACCTCACAGATGCTCCAGCAGATCGCCTTGGGTGGAACGATGATCGCCCTGCCGATCTACCTGCAGATGGTGCTCGAGTACGACGCGATGGAGGCGGGTCTGTCACTGGCGCCGCTCTCCCTCACCATGTTCGCCATCGCGATCCTGGCCGGCCGACGGTCCGGGAAGCGCGGGCCAAGTCGCAAGATCCGGCTCGGCTTCGGACTGCTCGCGGTCGGAATCGTCGTCATGATCCCGATCGTGCCGCGGGCCACGTCCGGTTGGTACCTGCTGCCCCCGTTGGTGATCTCCGGCGTGGGGCTGGGTCTGCTCGTTTCGCAGCTCAACAACTACACGCTGGCCCCGATCTCGGAGGAGCGGGTGAGTGAAGCGGCCGGGGTCAACTCGGCGGCGGGTTCGTTCGGCCTCTCCTTCGGGTTGGCGTTCGCGGGCGCGATCATGCTGGCCACGCTCTCCTACACGTTCACGGCGATGGCCGCGTCCAGTTCGGTGCTCAATCCCGCCCAACAGGAGCGGGTCGCGCAGGCGTTGGAGGAGGACGCCGAAGTGATGAGCAACAGCGGGCTCGAGGAGCTGCTGGTCGACCAACCCGAGGAGATCCGGGAGGAGATCATCCGGATCAACACCGAGTCACGGCCGTTGGCTCTCCAGGTGGCCCTGCTGATTCCGCTGCTCGCGGCCCTCGGCGGCTTCCTGAACTCGTTCCGGATGGTGCGGGTTCCGGACCCGCCACCGTCCGATGCGGCCGAGAGGTCGGCGCTGGGCTGATCGCCGCGCGTCACAACGCGGCGGCCAAGCCGGCCAGCAGTCGGCGGAGCTCGGCGGCGGCGGCTCGCCCGGCTTCGATCACCTCGGCGTGATCGAGCGGTGTCAGGGAGATCCCGGCCGCCTGGTTGGTCACCAGCGAGATGCCCAGCACCTCCATGTCGGCGGCGCGGGCCGCGATGGTCTCCAAGGCGGTGGACATGCCGACCAGATCGGCGCCGAGCCGCCCGGCCATCGTCACCTCGGCCGGGGTCTCGTACTGGGGGCCACCGAACTGGGCGTAGACCCCCTCCGGCAGCTCGGGGTCGACCCGGTGGGCGAGGTCCCGCAGCCGGGCGCTGTAGGCGTAGCTCAGGTCGAGGAAGCTGGGTCCGACCAGGGGAGTGGTCCCGGTCAGGTTCAGATGGTCCCGGATGAGTACGGGGGTGCCGGCCGGCCAGTCGGGCCGCAGCCCGCCGCAACCGTTGGTCAGCACCAGCACGCTCGCACCCGCGGCGGCGGCGGTCCGGACGCCGTGCACCACGGCGGCCACGCCCCGTCCCTCGTAGAGGTGGGTCCGGCCGGTGAACACCGCTGCGATCTTGGCGGTCGGCGTCCGGACGAGCCGGAGCAGGCCGCCGTGACCCGCCACCGTCGGCCGTGCGAATCCGGGCAGCTCCTCCAGCGGGCACTGGCCGATCTGCTCGCCGAGGTCGTCCGCGGCCGCCGACCAGCCCGAACCGAGCACGAAGGCGAGGTCGAGCGCCTCGACACCGAAGCGCTGCCGCAGCTCGCGGGCAGCGGCTTCCACCAGGGCCAACGGGTCGTCGCTCACGGTCTGCACTCTAAGGTCGTTCACCAGCCGCTGGTGCACGGCCGGGCCCGGAGTTCGGCCACATAGTCGCGCGGCGCGCCGGCCGCCTCGGCCGCGTCGGCCAGGATGCCCAGGTTCCGGGCGCTCGGAATGCCCCCCTCGAAGTCGTTGAGGACGTAGACCCAGGCCGTCTGCTCCCCTTCCAGCGTCGCCACCCGGACCCGGACCTTGCGGTAGAGCCCGGAGTCGGCACTCTCCCACTCGTCCAGCGAGGCCTCGTCGGCGCCGGTCACGTCGTACAGGGCCACGAAGACCTGACGCCCGGACTCCTCGGCCAAGGTCGGCAGCGGTCCGTCCCAGCCGTCCCCGCCGAAGGTGATCCGCCACCCGATCAACCAGCCGGTCCCGCGTACCGGGGAGTGCGGGCAACGCTGGGCCATCTGCCCAGGGTCGAGGTTGCTCCCGTACGCCGCGTACAACACGGAGCGAGGCTATCGAAGTTCGCGCAACCGCAGGAGTGGAAGAATGCGGGTGTGACCCGCGTAGTGATCATCGGTGGTGGCCCCGGCGGGTACGAAGCCGCCCTGGTCGGGAGCCAACTCGGAGGCGAGGTCACCTTGATCGATTCCGACGGGCTCGGCGGGTCGGCGGTGATGACCGACTGCGTTCCGTCGAAGACCCTGATCGCCACGGCCGAGGTGATGACCGAGGTCAAGGACTCCGCCGAACTGGGTCTGCGACTGGGTGGCGACAAGGCCGGCGTCGAGGTGGATCTCGGCGCGGTCAACCGGCGGGTGCTCGACCTGGCTGCGCGGCAGTCCGAGGACATCGGCCGCCGGCTGCGCGAGCAGGGGATCGAGGTCGTGATCGGCCGGGGCCGGCTCGAGCGGGCCGACCGGGTGGTGGCCGCGACCGCGGACGGCGATCGGGACTTCGACGCCGATCTGGTGCTGATCGCCACCGGGGCGCATCCGCGGGTCCTGCCCGACGCCGTGCCCGACGGCGAGCGGATCCTCACCTGGACCCAGGTGTACGGACTGTCGGAGTTGCCGGAGCGGTTGATCGTGATCGGCTCGGGCGTCACCGGGGCTGAGTTCGCGAGCGGCTACGACGCGCTGGGGGCCGAGGTGGTGCTGATCTCCTCGCGCGACCGGGTGCTACCCGGGGAGGACGCCGACGCGGCCCAGGTCCTGGAAGATGTGTTCTCCCGCCGTGGGCTGACCGTGCTGTCGCGCTCCCGGGCCCAGGCCGTCCGCCGGGACGGCGACCAGGTCAACGTCACCCTGACCGACGGCCGGACGGTCACCGGATCGCACTGCCTGCTGGCCGTGGGCTCCATCCCGAACACCGCCGACATGGGCCTGGCCGAGGCCGGGGTGGTCCTGGACCAGGGCGGATTCGTGACCGTGGACAAGGTGTCACGCACCTCGGTGCGCAGCGTCTACGCGGCCGGCGACTGCACCGGTGTCTTCATGCTCGCCTCGGTAGCGGCCATGCAGGGCCGGATCGCCATGTGGCACGCCCTTGGAGACCGGGTGGAGCCGCTCGATCTGAAGGTGGTGTCCGCCAACGTCTTCACCGCGCCGGAGATCGCCACGGTCGGGATGAGCCAGACCCAGGCCGACGTGGCCGTGCCCAAGGTGGCTACCGTCAACCTCCCTCTGGCCACCAACGCCCGGGCCAAGATGCAGGGCTTCCACGACGGATTCGTCAAAGTGTTCTGCCTTCCGGTGACGGGCATCATCGTCGGCGGTGTGGTGGTCGCCCCCCGAGCCAGCGAGTTGATCTTCCCGCTCGCCATCGCGGTGTCTCATCGGCTCACCGTCGACGACCTGGCCGGCTCGTTCACCGTTTATCCCTCGATCTCCGGCTCGCTGGCCGAGGCCGCCCGCCGGCTGCACCTGCACGGCCAAGACCTGGTTTCCTCGTGAAGGAGTTCTGAGCATGCCGTTCGTCACCGTCGGAACCGAGAACAGCGCCGACATCGACCTCTTCTACACCGACCAGGGCGGTCAGGGCGATCAGGGCCAGCCCGTGGTGCTGATCCACGGCTATCCGCTGAACGGCGGGTCGTGGGAGCAGCAGACGGCGGCTCTGCTCCAGGCGGGGTACCGGGTGATCACCTACGACCGGCGCGGGTTCGGGGCCTCCAGCCAGCCCAGCGTCGGCTACGACTTCGACACCTTCGCCGACGACCTCAACGCCTTGCTGGAGCGGCTCGATCTGTCGGGCGTGGCGTTGATCGGGTTCTCCATGGGCGGTGGCGAGGTGGCCCGCTATCTCGGGCGCTACGGGTCCGACCGGGTCAGCCGGGTGGGGTTTCTCGGCGCGATCACGCCGTGCCTGCTGAAGAGCGACGACAACCCGACCGGGGCCGGCCCGATGGAGTTCTTCGAGGGTTTCTCCACCGACATCAAGAAGGACCGGTTCGCCTTCTACACCGGGTTCTTCTCCACCTTCTACAACCTGGACGACAACCTCGGCACCCGGATCAGTGAGGAAACCGTCCGCAACTCCTGGAACGTCGCCGCGGCCGGCGGTGCCGACGCCGCGTCGGCGGCGCCGTTGACCTGGCCGACCGACTTCCGGGCCGACCTCGCCGCCGTGGACGTACCTGCCCTGATCGTGCACGGCACGGCGGACAACATCGTGCCCATCGACGCCAGCGCCCGGGAACTCGTGAAGCTGCTCCCCGACGCCACCTACGTCGAGCTGGAAGGCGCCCCGCACGGTTTTCTCGCTACCCACAGCGACGAGGTGAACGAGGAGCTGCTCGGCTTTCTGGCGGCCGGTGCGAGCTGAGGCGGCGCAACCGGGCGTCGGGTACCTTCACAGGGTGACCATCGCGGCCCGCGTCACCGAGCTCTCGGTCGAGGCGGTCGGATCATTGGCGGACCTGCTCGACGGCCGGTCCTGGACCGTGCTGACCGGGGCCGGGATGTCCACCGACAGCGGGATCCCGGACTACCGCGGTCCGACCTCGGTCCGCGCGACACCGATGCAGTACGGCGAGTTCGTCGGATCGCCGGCGGCGCAGCAGCGGTACTGGGCGCGCTCGTTCCTGGGCTGGCGACGGATCGGGCAGGCCCAGCCCAACGCAGGACATCGCGGTCTCGTCGACCTGGAGCAGTACGGCCTGGTCGGGGTGGTGACCCAGAACGTCGACGGTCTGCACACGAGGGCCGGTAGCGCGCGGGTGATCGACCTGCACGGGGAGATCGCGGCGGTGATCTGCCTGGACTGTGGCACCCGAGTCCGCCGGGCCGACGTCCAGCGGCGCCTCGACCAACTGAATCCAGGTCTGGACCGGCCGGCTCCGACCGAGCACGCGGAGCTGCGGCCCGACGGCGATGCGGTCGTCGCCGAGTGGACCGATTTCGTGCTCCCCGGCTGCGATACGTGCGGTGGCCGGCTGAAGCCGGACGTGGTGTTCTTCGGCGAGTCCGTACCGAAGTCACGGGTCGAGGACGCCTATCGCATGGTCGACGCCGGCGAAGTCCTGGTCGTGTTGGGTTCCTCCCTCACGGTCATGTCGGGGCTGCGTTTCGTCCGTCACAACCACCGGCACGAGCGGCCCGTGGTGATCATCAACCGCGGTCCCACCCGGGGCGACGAATTCGCCGCGCTCAAAGTCGACGCGGGCTGCTCCGAAACCGTGAGCGGGCTGGCGGCGGCCCTGCGGGGCCGGGAAGCCCGCTCAGCCTGAGTCGGTTCCCCGGGTGGCCAGGATGGTCTGCTCCCAACCTACGAAGGCGAGGGTGAAGTCCCGCGTGTCGGTGTCCCGGGCCCAGGTCCAGGTGTCGGCGGCCGTCTCGTACGCCGACCGGAAGACGAGGCCCTGCTCGATCGCGGCGGATGAGTCGATCGACTCCTGCGGAATCTGGTCCTCCGGATACCACAGCGGCCGTTCCTCCTCCTCGACGTAGCCGAGCAGGTCGCGGAGGGCGGCCTCGTCGCGGACCGGGACGAAGGCCACATCGCCGGTCTGCCCACCCACGGCGGACAAGCACGCGCCGAGCACGTGCTGCAGGGTGTCGGGCCTTCCCGGCCCGACGGTGTTGAAGGTGCCGCCCGGGCCGGCGGCGAGCATGGCGACCGTCCAGGCGGCGACGTCGCGAGCGTCGGAATACTGCACCGGACGGGACGGGTCACCAGGCACCACGACCGTGCGCGGCATCCGGCCGCTCAACGCGCCCGCCAGCCGCACCGGCCAGTAGGTGAACCGGCGTGATCGAGGTCCGACCATGATGCCGACCCGAGGGAACAGGGCGGTCCCCTCGAAGTGCTCGGACACGGCCCGCTCACCCGCCAACTTGGCAACCGACCGGGCCTGAAGCGGATCGTTGTCGGGTTCGACGCGGGCCCGGCGCACCGAGCCGGACAGCAACGTCGCGGTTGCGGCCACGGCCGGGGCACCGCCCTCGTCGTCGGTGAAGGTGTCGAAGAACCCGTCCCACTCCCGACCGCGAAGGCCGGAAAGATCACCAGGTCGGTCGCCGACCACCACGTCGACGCCTTCGACCGGCGGTTCGCCGGAGCGGCTGAAGACGGTGACCTCGTGACCGGCAGCCAAGGCCTCGACCACGGCGTGGTAACCGAGGAACCCCCCGCCACCGAGGACCAGAAGCTTCAAGGACCGGGTCTACTCGCCGAAGCCGCCGAAGTCGAAGCCGCCGTCGAAGAAGCCGCCGCCTTCGCCGCCACCGACATCACCGCCGCCCACGTCCCCACCGACGTCACCCATGCCTTCACCCACGCCGCCCATGTCCCCCATGCCGGCGCCGATGCCGCCGAAGACGCTGCCCATGCCGCCGAACAGCAGACTGCCGATCAGCACGCCGGACAGCATGTCGCTACCGCTCCACCGGCTGTAGTACCCCTGCGCCCACGGCGCGTAGGCCTGCCCGCCCTCCCAGTACGGCACCCGCTGGGCGCCGACCTGGACGGTCCGGATGTAGGGATCGGCTCCGGCCAGCACCCGCTCGGCATCGGCCGGGCAGGCCGGCACGTCCCGGCGTACGCCACCGGGCGGGGCCCACTCCACATTCTGCGAGGAAGGGCCGTGGGCCGGGTTGAAGAAGCAGGGAGGTCGCTTGGCGGGCAGCGGCTGGTCGGCCACCCGGGCCTTGACGCAGGCCACGGCGTAGCGGCCGTCCTCGAGGATCTCGGTGACGTGCTTGATCTCGTCGGGCTGGCGGACCGCGTCGAGGGAAGCCTTGGCGTTGTCGTAGGCATCGAGCGCGCGCTGGTAATCCTGTTGCATCGGCTCGTCGAGCGGGTGCCCGGCGACGTCGGTGTCCAGGCGCTGCAGTTCCTCACCGAATTTGGTGACGTCCTCCTCGGCGGCGCGCTTGGAGGTGGTGAGTTGGCTTTCGAGTTCGGCTTGTCGGACCGCCTCGCGCTGGTTGACCGCTCGGCGCCGGTACAACGCGGCGCCGCCGATCACCGCGAGGACGACAAGAATCACGAGCAGTTCGGGCATGAGTTCCAGTGTGTCCTCGTTCGGCCGAAGATCGAAAGGGGCGCCGCAGTTCTTACTCTCTTTTTGGTCCCGACGAAAAACGGGTCAGTCGAGGATCTCGCAGAGGGTCGAACCACTGGTCACGGTGACGCCCACCTCGGCGGCCAGGTTGGCCACCCGGCCGGACCGGTGCGCGGTCAGCGGCTGCTCCATCTTCATCGCCTCCAGCACCACGATCAGGTCGCCGGCCTCCACCACGTCACCGTCGGACACCGCAACCTTGACCACAGTGCCCTGCATCGGCGAGGTCAGCGCGTCACCGGAGGGTGCGCTGGCTCGGCTGGCTCCACCGCTGCGTCGGACCGGCTTCTTGGTGCGTGGGCTTCCTCCACCGTTACCCGCTGCGAACCCGGCCGGAACCACCACTTCGAGGCGTTTGCCGTTCACCTCGACGAGCACCTTGGTGCGCTCGGCCGGCGCGTCGCCGGTTCCGCTGGGCCCGTCGTACGGGGCGATCTCGCCTCCGAACTCGGTCTCGATCCAGCGCGTGTGCACGCCGAAGTGGCCGTCCGCAGCGGTGAAGGCAGGATCGTCCAGCACGGCCCGATGGAACGGGAGCACGGTCGGCATCCCGGTGATCACCAGTTCGCGCAACGCCCGCCGGGATCGGGCCAGGGCGGTCTCCCGGTCGCGTCCGGTGATGATGATCTTGGCCACCAGGGAGTCGAACGTGCCGGGCACCGTCATCCCGGTCCGGTAGCCCTCGTCGACGCGCACCCCCGGGCCGGCCGGCGGGGCCCACTCCGTCAGGGTGCCCGGGGCCGGCATGAAGTTGCGACCCGCGTCCTCGGCGTTCAACCGGAACTCGATCGAGTGGCCGGTCACGACCGGGTCGTCGAATCCCAGCGGTTCGCCCTCGGCGATCCGGAACATCTCCCGCACCAGGTCCAGTCCGGTGACCTCTTCGGAGACCGGGTGCTCGACCTGCAACCGCGTGTTCACCTCGAGGAAGGAGATGGTTCCGTCCTGGCCGACCAGGAACTCGACTGTGCCCGCCCCGACGTAACCAGCCTCGATCAGGATCGCCTTCGACGCGCTGTACAGCCGCTCGGTCTGCACGGGCGAGAGGAACGGGGCCGGAGCCTCCTCGACCAGCTTCTGGTGCCGCCGTTGCAGCGAGCAGTCCCGCGTCGACACCACCACCACATTGCCGTGGGTGTCGGCCAGGCACTGGGTTTCGACGTGTCGGGGTCGGTCCAGGTAACGCTCGACGAAGCACTCACCCCGACCGAAGGCGGTGACCGCCTCCCGGGTGGCGGACTCGAAGAGCTGGTCGATCTCCGACAGTTCGCGCACGACCTTCAGCCCGCGCCCGCCACCGCCGTACGCGGCCTTGATCGCGATGGGCAGTCCGTGCTGCTCGGCGAACGCCCGCACCTCGGTGGCGTCGGCCACCGGGTCCGGGGTGCCCGGCACCAGGGGAGCGCCGACCAGCTGAGCGATGTGCCGAGCCTGCACCTTGTCCCCGAGGGCGTCGATGGCCGCCGGCGGCGGACCGATCCAGATCAATCCGGCGTCGATCACCGCAGCGGCGAACGCGGCGTTCTCGGCCAGGAACCCGTACCCGGGATGGATGGCGTCCGCCCCGCTCTTGGCCGCGGCGGCCAGCAACTTGGCGATGTCGAGGTAGGTCTCGCCGGGTGTGGCACCGCCCAGCGCGTACGCCTCGTCGGCCAGCTGTACGAACAATGCGTCGGAGTCGGGTTCGGCGTAGACCGCCACGCTGGCGATGCCGGCGTCGGCGGCAGCGCGGATCACCCGAACCGCGATCTCGCCTCGATTGGCAATCAACACCTTGCGGATCGGCACGGCATCCTCCTTGATCAGCTGCGCGTGGTGGAGTCTAGACCGAATCGGACCGCCTCTCCCGGCCGCAGCTGGGCGGCGTGGTCGGCATCGCGATCGGTCAACACGGCCAGCACCGGGTAGCCGCCCGTCACCGGGTGGTCGGCTCCGAAGATCAACGGCTGGCCCGAGGTCGGTACCTGGATCGCGCCGCGGACGATCCCCTCGGACGGCAGCTCGATCGTTCGGCTGCGGGGCAGGTTCGGTCCCTCCAGCCGGACCGCGACCCGGTTGGAGTCCGGACTGACCGTCCAGGGCTCATCGAGGAGAGCGGTCCACGCCTCGTCGGCGAACCAGTCGCGCCGGGGACCCGGGAGGAGCTGGAGGATCTTGCGCGGCTGATTCGGAGGCGCCAGATCGGTGTCGGGGAAGCGGCGTCGGGGCCGACCGACGGCGAGCTCCTCTCCGGCGCTGAGCGGGGAAGGTCCCAGTCCGGACAGCAGGTCGGTGGATCGACTGCCGAGCGTCTTGGCGCCCTTGAAGCCGCCGCGGACCGCGAGGTAGTTGCGGATCCCGTGCCGGGGAGCCTGGATGGCCAGGGTGTCGCCGGGGCGGAGCGGGATCGAGCTGTGCGAGCCGGTCAACGCGTCGTTGACCAGAACGCCGGTCGGGGCGCCGGTGACCGCGACCCAGAGCAGTGAAGCCGACCTCACCACCAGCCCGCCGAACAGGCACTCGATGGCGGCGGCGTTCTCCCGGTTGCCGACCAGGCGGTTGGCCAACCGGAGGGCGGTGCGATCCGCGGCGCCCGAAGGCGAGACCCCGAGATGGGCCAGTCCGGGCCGGCCGAGGTCTTGAAGGAGGGCCTGGACGCCGATCCGCTCAACGATGATCATCTTGAGGTCCCTGAGCTGTTCGAGACGAAGCGGACCGTTCCGCCGGGCTGGAGCAGGGCCGGTGGATCCGACTCCAGATCCCACATGGCCAGATCGGTGGTTCCGATCAACTGCCAGCCGCCCGGTCCGGCTCGGGGATAGATGCCGGACCACCGATCGGCGAGCCCGACAGCTCCGGCCGGGACCCGGGTGCGGGGCGCGTCGCGGCGCGGCACGGTGAGCCGTTCGTGCTCCCCGTACAGGTAGGCGAATCCGGGTGCGAAGCCGCAGAAGGCGACCGTCCAGGCCTGGCTGCAGTGTTCGGCGATCACGTCGTCCGGACTTCGGTCGAGGAGACGGGCCACGCCGGCGAGATCTTCGCCGGAGTAGTCCACCGGGATGGTGATCGGATCGGTCTCCGTGGGATCGAAGCGCGGCGGCTTCAGCTGTTCGAGTTCGCTGCGCCGGCGATCGGACAGGGGCGCGCCGAGCCGGAGCAGCAGGCTTTCCGCGCCGGCCACCACCTCCTCGATCTCGGGCCACGGGTCGGCGCGAAGAGCGGCGTAGAGGCTCTGGGTGTCCTGCAGGTCGGCGCAGGCCAACAGGACGGCCCGCTCGCCGTACGGCAACAAGCGGCGACTCATGACTCGGCCGTCGCGAAGGGCCGGAGCTGCAGGCCCGCGGCGGTCAACGCCTCCCGCACGGCCCGGGCCAGGGCGACCGCGCCCGGGGTGTCGCCGTGGGTGCACATCGAGTCGAAGCTCTCGCTCTGCGCAGCCTGCACGGCCCGCTCGGCCGCCACCGCGGGGTCGATGAGCAGGGCGCCGGGTTCGCGCCGATCGATCAGCCGGCCGTCGGGCGTGTATCCGCGGTCGACGAAGTACTCCTCGATGGGGCGCAGTCCGCGTTCGACGCAGATCCGAAGCAGCGCCGAGCCGGGCAGACCGAGGACGGGCAGTGCCGGATCGACGGCCGCCACGGCGTCCACGACCGCGGCGGCCTGCTCAACGTGTCCCACGACCGTGTTGTACAGGGCACCGTGCGGCTTGACGTAGCGCACCCGGCCGCCTTCAGCGCCGGCGAGGGCCTGCAGCGCGCCGATCTGGTAGATCACGGCCGCCGTCAGATCGCCGGGGGAGATGTCCAGGAATCGGCGCCCGAACCCGAGAAGGTCCGGATAGCCCACCTGGGCCCCGATGACGACCCCGTGCCCGACCGCCGTACGGCAGGTCGCCCGCAACGTGGCGGGATCCCCCGCGTGAAAGCCACAGGCCACGTTGGCGCTGGTGATGACCTCGCACATCGCCGCGTCGTCCCCGAGCGTCCAGCGCCCGTACGACTCACCCAGATCGGCGTTGAGATCGATCGCGACCACGACCCCATTCTCGCCCCGAAGCCGCCGAGCCGGATCGTTTGCCCCGTTGCGGTTGAAGACGACCCCAGGACCAGCCGAACCCCGCCGTCTTCGAGCGTCGGTAGCGGCGGGTTTCGAGCATCGGGTAGCCCCGCGCGCCGAGGGATGGAGGACGATGAGGGCAACACGCTTTTCCGTTGCCCGAAGAGGACGACACCCGCGGCAAGAGCGCGGGGCGGGTGCGAGAAACACCAATTGAATGGGTGTGGGGTCCCTTCAAGTATGAGTTGAAGGGACCCCACTGGGTGGCCGGAGTGTGTGACGTCTCCCGCCGACCGATCGACCCGTCAGATCCCAGCAGCCCGTCACCGGTTACTGCGGCGAGTCGCCTCGCCGGGTGGACCCTCGGTTTCGTCCGATCCCGCATTCCCTTTCAGGAGTGCGTAAGAGATTTCTACTCCCTCTGGGGGGTGGCCGCAAGCCCTTTCGTACATAGAGTTTCGCGAGTTCTCCCCTCCACCGGTCTGTCCACAGATCCGGGTGCCTCCTGCACCGAAATGATCATGTTCTCCACAGCTTGAGGACCGCCCGTGTGGACGATGATTCGCGCGCTGGAGCCGGCAGGGCGCGGCCACCGGATGGCCGCCCCAGACGATCGCCCCTAGCCTGGAGCCATGCAGCCCGAGCCCGACCAGAAGGACTGGACCTGGACCTTGACCAGGCGCTGCGAGCAGTGCGGCCTGGCTGCGGGCGAGGTCGAACCGTCAGCCATTGCCGAGCGAGCGTTCGTGGCGGCGGAGGAGTGGGTGCAGATCCTGCGATCCAGTCCGGCCGTCTCGGAGCGACCGATGGCCGATGTGTGGTCTCCGCTCGAGTACGGCGCTCACGTCCGCGACGTGTACCGGGTGTTCGACGCCCGGCTGGTGCAGATGTTGACCGAGGACGGTCCCACCTTCGCCAACTGGGATCAGGACGAGACCGCGATCGCCGAACGCTACGCCGAGGCGGACCCCGAGGAGGTCGCCGACGAGCTGGAGGCGGCGGCGCAGACATTCGTGGCGCGGTTGGCGGACCTCACGCCCGAGCAGTGGCGTCGCCGCGGCCGCCGATCTGATGGCGCGGAGTTCACCGTGGCGACCTTCGTGCAGTACCTCCTGCACGACGTGGTCCACCACCTGTGGGACGTCACCGGCCAGCAGGACGGGACGGCGTCCTTGACGCTAGAGCACTGAGGTCGGCGCGGCAGCGCCCCTCCAAGTCGTCCAGCTCAGCCAGCGCCTCGTCGAGATCGCGCCGTTTCTGCATCAGGCCGGCGCGGCGACGCCCGATGTCGACGAGCAGGTATTCCAGCTGTCCGGCTTCGCCGGGCGTCTCGTCGTACATGTCGATGACGCGGGCGATCTCCTCCAGGGTGAACCCGAGCCGCTTCCCGCGCTGGATGAGTTGCAGGCGGACCCGATCCCGGTCCCGGAAGACGCGGCTGCGGCCCCGCCGCTCGGGGCTGAGCAAACCCTTGTCCTCGTAGAACCGGATCGTGCGCAGCGTCGTGTCGAACTCCGCCGCCAGTTCACCGATGGTCCAGGTGCGGCCGGTCACGGAGGCGAGTATAGTGACTTACGTTTACGTAAACGTAAGCTATGCCCGTATCGGGCATCGCGCGTCACATCGAGGTGAGCATGTCGGGGTCCTATTCGCTGGCCGAGGAGCACGAGGATTTCCGTGCTGCCGTCGCCGAGTTCGCTGCGGAGCAACTCGCTCCGCACGTGTCACGCTGGAACGCCGCCCACGAACTCCCGCTCGAAGCGGTGAAGCAGATGGCCGACTTCGGCCTCTTCGGACTGGCCGGTCCGCAGGAGTACGGCGGGGCCGGTGACTTCACCAGCCTGTGCGTCGCCATCGAGGAGATCGGTCGGGTCGACCAATCGCTCGGCATCACGCTGGAGGCCGCGGTCGGCCTGGGCAGCAACCCGATCGCGACCTTCGGCTCGTCCACGCAGCGGGAGCGCTGGTTGCCCGACCTGCTCGCGGGTCACGCGCTGGCGGCCTTCGCGCTGACCGAGCCGGACGCCGGCTCGGACGCCTCAGCCACGGCCACGACCGCGACGGTCGATGACCGGGGCCGCTGGCGGGTGAATGGTGCCAAGCAGTTCATCACCAACTCGGGGACCGACATCACGTCGGTTATCACCGTGACGGCCCGGACGGGAGTGAAGGACAACGGCGAGCCCGAGATCTCCTCGCTGATGGTGCCGGTGGAAACTCCCGGGCTGATCGTGGGGCCCGCGTACGACAAACTCGGCTGGCATGCGTCAGACACCCATCCGGTCAATCTGAGCGACGTCCATGTCTCGGAGGAGGCGCTGCTGGGGGAACGCGGCAAGGGATACGCGCAGTTCCTGTCCATCCTCGACGACGGGCGGGTGGCGATCGCCGCGCTGGCTCTGGGCTGCATCCGCGCCTGCCGGGACCTCGCCCGGGACTACGCCTTGGAGCGGCACTCGTTCGGCGGTCCGATCGGCCGCAAACAGGCCATTGCCTTCGCGATCGCCGATCTGGACGTGATGGCGCATACCGCCGGTCTGCTGGTCTACGCGGCCGCCGCCGCGAAGGACAGGGGCGCTCCGGCGGCCGAGTTCAAGCGGGCCGCCTCGATCGCGAAGCTCTACTGCTCCGAGGCGGCCGTGTCGGCCACCAGGATCGGCACCCAGGTCTTCGGCGGCTACGGCTTCATGGAGGAGTACCCGATCGCGCGCTTCTATCGCGACGCCAAGGTGCTGGAGATCGGTGAAGGGACGTCGGAGGTACAGCGATTGCTGATCGCCCGCGGCCTGGGCCTCCCGGTCGAGTAGCGTTCACTCCGCCATGGATCCGCTCGAGCTCGGCAGCCGGCTGGCCGCCGCGCACGCCGGAGCGCTCGAGCCCACCCCGTCCGGAGCCGCGAAGCTGGTCAGCCAGGGCAAGCTGTACGTTCGGGACCGGATCGATCAACTCCTCGATCCCGGCACGTTCGTGGAGGACGGGCGGCTGGCCAACGCACAGGATGGCACCTTGCCGGCCGACGGGGTGGTCACCGGTCGGGGGCTGGTGAACGGCCGGCCCGCGCTGGTGGTGGCGAACGACCCGACCGTGAAGGCCGGCTCGTGGGGTGCGCGAACCGTGGAGAAGATCATCCGGATGACCGAGGTGGCGCTCCGGGACGAGCTGCCGATCTTCTGGTTCATCGACTCGGCCGGCGCCCGGATCACCGACCAGGTCGATCTGTTCCCCGGCCGCCGCGGCGCGGGCCGGATCTTCGCCAACCAGGTCGCCCTGTCGGGCAAGGTGCCCCAGATCTGCTGCCTTTTCGGTCCGAGTGCGGCCGGCGGGGCCTACATCCCGTCGTTCTGCGACATCGTGATCATGGTCGAGGCCAACGCCTCGATGTATCTCGGCTCCCCCCGGATGGCCGAGATGGTGGTGGGGGAACGGGTCACCTTGGAGGAGATGGGCGGCGCCCGGATGCACGCCGAGGTGTCCGGCTGCGGCGATCAGCTCGCGGCCGACGACGAGGAGGCGATCGAGCAGGCCAAGACCTACTTCGGCTATCTGCCGCAGAACTGGCGGGAAGCAGCACCCCGCTACGACGCCGCCGACCCGAAACGTACGTTCGCCGCCGACCTGGTACCGCCCGACGAGGCCCAGGGCTACGACATCGCGACGGTGATCGAGGCCCTCGTCGACGCGGACTCGTTCTTCGAGGTCAAGCCGCTGTTCGCCCCCGAGCTGGTCACCGGATTCGCCCTCCTGGAGGGACGTCCGGTCGGCATCGTGGCAAACCAGCCGGCGGTCAAGGGCGGGGTGCTGTTCGTCGACTCCGCCGACAAGGCGGCCCGTTTCATCTGGCAGTGCGACGCGTTCAATCTGCCGCTGCTGTTCCTGGCCGACGTCCCGGGCTTCATGATCGGCAGCGCGGTCGAACGGCAGGGCATCATCCGGCACGGCGCCAAGATGATCACCGCGGTCGCGGAGGCCACCGTGCCCACCATCTCGGTGATCATCCGCAAGGCGTACGGCGCCGGGCTGTACGCCATGGCTGGTCCCGGCTTCGGACCGGACGCCTGTCTGGCTCTGCCGACGGCCAAGATCGCGGTGATGGGGCCGGAGGCGGCGATCAACGCCGTCTACGCCAACAAGATCGCCGCCCTGCCCGAGGACGAGCAGGCGACGTACGTGGCCGACCTGCGCCGGGCGTACGAGGAAGACATCGACATCCTTCATCTGGCCAGCGAACTGGTGGTCGACGACGTCGTGGATCCGCCCGACCTGCGCGGCCAGCTGATCGCACGGTTCGCCGCCGCGGCGGGCAAGGTCCGGCACTTCTCGGACCGCCGGCACGGGGTCCCGCCGGTCTGAGCCGGGTCCCTCGTGTCTCGGGCTCGTGCTAGGCCCAGCGGGCGTGCCGGAAGACCAACACGAGCGCACGCAGGGCCAACACGCTGCCCACGAACAACAGACTGAACCCCAGCAGTTGGTAGAAGCCGATGCTCGGGGTGAACATCGGTCCGTTCTGGGCGGTCAGCAAGACGATGGCGGCCACGGTGGCTGCCGACGCGAGCAGGGCGACCACGAGTTGATGGGTGAGGCCGCTCAGGAAGTGCCGATCGGTGGCGTCACCCAACAGGCGGACGCCGAAGGACAGTTCGCCCTTCTCCAGATCGGCCGCGATCTTGTCCAGCCGACGCGGGAGGCGGCGGAGGATCGGCAGCAGGCTGATCAGTTCGGCCTCGGCCTGGGCGCGGATGGAGGTAGGGGTGACCTGGGCCGAGAACAGCGCTTCGCCGTGGCGGCGGGCACTCACGACCAGGTTGATCGACGGGTCGAGCAACCGCAGGGTCCCCTCCAGTGATGCGAGCGTTCGGAAGACTGCCGCGATCTGCGGCGGCACCCCGAACCCCCAGCGGTTGACCAGGGCGAACAATTGGCCGAACATCCCACTCGTGCTGGACGTGCCACCGCGGTAGCGGACGAGCAGCTGGCCGACTTCCCGTTCCAGTCTTCGCTCGTCGATCGGCTCCGCGGGCGGGTCCATCAGGTCGACGAGGGCGTCCGTAGCCGCCGGCGAGGACCCGCGGTCGATGGAGAGGATGAGCATCGTCAGGGCCTCCCGGGCGCCGTCGTCCAGGCGCCCGACCGAGCCGAAGTCCAGCAGCTGCAGCTCGCCCTCCGGGGAGAGCAGGACGTTGCCGGGGTGCAGGTCGGAGTGGAAGATCCCGCTGACCATGACCTGCTGCAAGACGCCACCGAGCAACCGATCCGCCAAGATGCGGCGCTCCTCGATGGGCAAGGCCGCCAACTGCTCGCCCGCGGAACCGAGCGGCACGCCGGAGAGCCGTTCGAGCACGAGCACGTTGCTGGTGCACAACTCGTCGAAGACCCGCGGGATGTGGAGCTGGGAATCCGGGCCGGCCGCCGCCGCGATCGACTTGGTGTTCTCCACTTCGATCCGATAGTCCAGTTCTTCGCGCAGCGAGGCCGCGAATCCGTCGGCCATACCGACCACGCCGAGCGAACGCCCCCACTGGGTGGAGGTCTCCAGCCGAGCCGCCAGCCGACGCACGATGTCCAGGTCGGCAGTCACCTGCTCCTGGGCCTTCGGCTTCTGGATCTTGACCACGACGGCTTCCCCGGTGACCAGAGTCGCCGTGTGCACCTGGGCCACTGAGGCTACGGCGAGCGGGTCAGGGTCGATCTCGGCGAAGATCTCCGACAGCGGCCGGCGTTGGGACGCGGCCAGGACGGCTTCCAGCTGTGACCAGGGGAGGGGGCTCGAGGCAGCCTGGAGATGGGACAACTCGGCGGCGAAGACCGGTCCGATCACGTCTGGTCGACTGGAGAGCATCTGACCGATCTTGATGAAGGTGACGCCTCCCTCGTTGAGCGCGTTGCGCAACGCCCGCGCGGTGGCCGAGGAGTCGGCCGTGCGTTCCGATCGGGTGCCGGCCGAGGTGGAACTGCTCAGGAAGCCACCCAGGCCGTTCCGCGTGGCGATGGCCAGCACCTGGAGATAGCGCCGGGTCCGACGATTGCGCTGCCGGATCTCCGAGATCATTCCCCACGGCGTGCCCAGGCTTCCGGTCGGAATGATCAGTTCGAGGACTACGAGAATGGCGACGCTGAGGAAGAAACCCCACGCGAACACCAGGATGAAGACGACGACGGCGGCGACGATCTCGGTCACGGTGGTCGTCGTGCGTTCGCTGATCCCGGTTTCTTGCGCGACCCAGGGCACCACGCCGCCGATGCTGCTGAACAAGATCATTCCGACGATGATCGACCGGGGCCAGCCGACCGGAGCGCCGAGCGTCCGGCGGGCGACGAAGCCGAAGCCTGCGCCGAGCAGGATCAGCAGGATGAAACTGAGGAAGTCGTCGAAGACGATCTCGAAGCTCATGTCACCCCACATCCGTGAAGTGCTCGACCCGAGGCGGGGTGGCGAAGAACGGGCCGATCGCGGTGCGCCAGGCCCGGAAGGTCTCGGTCTGCCGGAAGTTGATCTCGTGGGCGTTCACGGACTCCCACTCGACCAGCAGCACGAAACGCTTCGGTGATTCGATTCCGCGGGTCATCCGGACCGACAGGCAGCCGGGGGTTTCCACCAGCAGGTGGCGAGCGCCCCGATAAGCCGCTTCGAACGCGTCCGCGTCGGTGACGTCGATCAGGGCTACCTCGAGGACCACTCTCGTGATCTTAGGGCCAAAGTTCGGACCCGTACGAGAGCTCGAACCTCCCTTTGTCAGCGAGCCGGGTTGATCCTGAGGCGAGCGTGCGCGAGCCGGGTCAAAGGGGAAGCTTGCGGAACAGCGGACGCGGCACGTGGCGCAACCCGGACATCACGAACCGCATCGGCGTGGGCACCCAGATCAACTCGCGCCGGTGTCGGACGCCGGCCACCACCGCCTCGGCGACCTCTTGGGGCGTCACCGCCAGCGGGGCTTCCTTGAGCCCGGCGGTCATCTTGGAGCGCACGAAGCCGGCGCGAGCGACCAGCACGTCGACCCCGGACCCGCGCAGCGCCTCACCGAGTCCGAGATAGAAGCCGTCCAGCCCGGCCTTGGTCGAGCCGTACACGAAGTTGGAGCGGCGAACCCGTTCGCCGGCCACACTGGACAAGACGACGATCCGGCCGTGGGCCTGAGTCCGCATCCTGGCGGCCAGCAGGACGCCGAGATGGGCCGGCGCGGTGTAGTTCACCTCGATCAGTTCCAGCAGGGCGTCGGGATCGGTCCACGCCTCTTCGGCCTCGCCCAGTAAGCCGAACGCGACGACCGCCACGTCGACGTCGCCGTCGGCGAAGGCGGCGTCGATCGTCGCCCCGTGCGAGCCGGGGTCACGCGCCTCGAGATCGACTTCGCTGACCGTGCAGCCGGCGGCGGCCAGTTCGGCGGCGGCGGCGTTCCGGCGTTCCGTCGGACGGGCGGCCAGCACCACCCGGAGCGGGCGTTCGGCGGCGTACCGATGGGCGATGGCCAACGCGATGTCGGACGTGCCGCCGAGCAGGAGCAGGGACTGGGGCGCGCCGAGGGCGTCGAGCACGGTGTTCTCCTTGGGGTGCGAGCTGCGGGGTTGAGCTGGGGGTGCGAGTCAGAGGTGCAGGCGGCGAGCCAGATCGGAGGTGAACATGCCGGTCGGGTCGATCTGCCGCCGGACGCGCAGGAAATCGTCCAGGCGGGGGTACATCTGCCGAAACGTCGCGGCCCCCAGCCGGGAGTCCTTCGCCAGATAGACCCGTCCACCCGCCGCGACGACCCGTTCGTCGAGTTGATTGCAGAGCCGCTCCAGACCGTCCTCGATCGGCAGGTCCACCGTCAGGGTCCACCCCGGTATGGGGAACGATAGCGGCGCCGGATTGCCCGGGCCGAAGCGCTTGAGCACGTTCAGGCACGACAGGTGCCCGGAGTGCACGATCAGCTCGACACAGGTCCGGAAGGTTTCCGCTTCGCTGAACGGCACCACGAACTGGTACTGCAGGAAGCCGTTCGGTCCGTAGATGCGGTTCCATTCCGCCACGGTGTCCAGCGGATGGAAGAACTGGGTGATGTTCTGCAACTCGTCGACGCGCTGCTTCGGCGCCTTCCGGTACCAGCCCGCACTGAAGGCCTTCGCGGTGACGCGATTGACCATCCGGTTCGGAAAGATCTCGGGAATGGAACCCAGCGCGGGGGCACGGAAAAGCAGTGGGTCGCGGCGGAGCTTCGGGGTGAGGTCCTGCCGCCGGGCCTTGTTGCCGCGGGTCAGCACCGCGCGCCCCAGGTGCCGGCCCCTGGTGACGGCGTCGAACCAGGCCACGGAGTAGGTGTAGTCCTGATCGGCACTCTGCATCTTCGTCATCAGGTCGTCCAGGTCGGTGCACCGTTCGGTGTCGACCAGGAAGTACGCCGACTCGGTCCGCTGGACGGCCACGGTGGCCGAGGTCACCACGCCGGTCAGTCCCATCCCGCCGACCGTGGCCCAGAAGAGGGCAGGGTCCGGATCGTCGGGGGTCAGGGTCCGGATCGAACCGTCGGCGGTGAGCAGGTCGAGGCTGCGGACGTGGTCACCGAAGCTGCCCTCGGTGTGGTGGTTCTTGCCGTGCACATCGGCGGCGATGGCGCCCCCCACCGTGACCTGTCGGGTGCCGGGCAGCACCGGAACCCACAGTCCGAACGGCAGCAGGGCCCGCATCAGCGCGTCCAGACTGACCCCTGCCTGCACGGTCACCGTCGGTGGGTCGCCCTCCCCGTTCACCTGCAGGATGCGGTCGAGCCTGGTCAGGTCCAAGGCGGTGCCGCCCGCGTTCTGCGCCGCGTCGCCGTAACTCCGCCCCAGACCACGCGGCACGACCCCTCGCCCGCCGGCCTGCCGCAGGGCCGACACCGCGTCGGCCACCGAGTCGATGGCGGTCAGGTGGGCGCGGGTCCCGGCGGCCCGGCCCCAGCCGTGCAGCTCGACGAGCTGCTGCGGGACCGCCGGGAGACTCTCCGGCCGGGACGGAGTGATCTTGGTCTCCGCGTACGGGAAGTCGCTCACGCGTACACCGCCACCGCGATCGTTGCCAACCAGACCACCCCAATTCCTTGCAGAACATGATCGTGCAGCACGACGTCCTCCGGTTCGCCCGCCTGTCCGGCGTCGACCTCGAGCGCGTACTGCAGCAAACCGAGCGTGAACGGGGCGATCGAGATCGCCGTCCACGGTACGCCCAGCGGCGCCCCGCCGCGATTCTCGAAGGCCCACAGGCTGTACGAGATGACCACCATCACCGCGGCCAGCATCCAGGTGAAGCGCAGATAGGACTCGGAGTACCGATCGAGCGAGCGGCGGGTGCCGGCTGCCGCCCCGAGTGCCTTCATCTCCGAGTACCGCTTGCCGGCGACCATGAACAGGGAGCCGAAGGCCGCCACCAGCAGGAACCACTGGCTGAGCGGGATCCCGGTGGCCACGCCGCCGGCAATGGCCCGGAGCAGGAAACCGGCGGCCACCATGGCGAGGTCCACCACCGGCAGGTGCTTGAAGAAGATCGAGTACGCGATCTGCAAGCCCACGTAGACGGCGAGGACGATGGCCAAAGCCGGGGCGACCAGATAGCCGAGAGTGAGCCCGGCCACCCCGAGGATGCCGGCCAGGACCAGGGCGGTGACGGGGGAGAGTTCACCGGCGGCGATGGGCCGGAATCGTTTCCGCGGGTGCAGTCGGTCCTCGTCGACGTCGCGGATGTCGTTGATCAGATAGACGGTCGAGCTCACCAGGCAGAACGCCACGAAGGCGAGCGCAACGTCGACCAGCACGCCCGGCTCGAAGAGCCGCCCGGCCGCCAGCGGTGCCGCCCCGACCAGCACGTTCTTGACCCACTGCCGGGGCCGCACGGCCCGCACAGGTGCGGGTAGACGGCGAACCCGTACCGCAGGCGGGTGCTGGATCTCGGTGCGCTCGGACATGACCCACCGAGGCTATCTGCTCGAGGCACACCCGACGGTCGGACGACTCCGCCGGGCGGATCGGGTCGGGCCGCTAGGTTGGACGGTGTGGGCGCGCCGAGGGTGAGCCGGCAGCGTGCCGGCCGGCCGCGCCCGGCCACGCTGGCGGCTACCGTGCCGATCCTGGTCCTACTGGTCGTTTCGGCGTGCTCGGGCGACGAGCCCACGCCGGCACCTGGGCCGACTTCCTCGTCAACAGCGTCCCCTGCGCAGTCGGCGGACGGCGTCGGCCTGACCGTGTTCGGGGTCCAGAACGGTCCGGCAGCCTTCTCCCTGCCCCGCGGTTCCGTCCCGGTCCGCACCGTCGATCAGCCCGACAACGTCGTCGTGGTGCTTTCCGCCCCGGGTCCCGCCGACGTCGCCGACTATCTTCGGCGGGCTCTTCCCGAGTCCGGATTCTCGGTCCTTGAACCGAATCCGAGTCAGCCGACCTTCAGGTTCCGCGGCCACGGCTGGGCGGGAAGCTTCACCAGCTCCGCCACGTCCTCGGCCATCCTGCTGCGACCGTTGTGAGGTCGGGCGGCTCGTGGTCGGTCAGCGCTCCGGAGGCCAGAAGGAGGTCCAGACGAGCCCGAGATCGATGATCAGCGTTCGGAGCAGCGGCAGCGAGATGCCGACGACGTTGTGCGGGTCACCCTCGATGCCGGTGACGAACGGGCCGCCCAGGCCGTCGACGGTGAAGGCCCCCGCGACCTGGAGCGGTTCGCCGGTGGCCACGTAGGCGTCGATCTCGGCGTCGCTCAGGTCGGCGAAGTGGACGGTTGTCGAGGCGGTCGCCGAGGTGGTCCGCGTTTCGTCCCGAGTGATCAGGATCAGCGCATGCCCGGTGTGCAGGGTGCCGGTCCGGCCACGCATGGCCTGCCATCGAGAGCGGGCGGCGGCCGGGTTGTCGGGCTTGCCGAGCGGCTGCCCGTCCAGTTCGAGCAGCGAATCGCAACCGATGATCAGGATGTCTCGCTGATCGGGGCCGGTCCGGTCGGCGACGGCTCGGGCTTTGCGGCGCGCCAACTCGGCGACCAGTTCGCCCACGGAATCGGCGCCGACCGTATCCTCGTCGATGCCGGAAACCACGACGTCGGGACGCAGCCCGGCGGCCCGCAGGGTGCGGAGCCGAGCCGGAGAGGCCGAAGCCAAGATCAACTGCATCACCTTAGGGTCGCATCATGGGAACCGAGGACACGGCCCCGGCCGCCGCGCGGGTATGGGCGCGGCTGCCGCCCGCCGCCCGTGCGATCCTCGAGCAGGAGCTGTCCCCGACCGACCTGCAGACCCTCATGCTGGATCTGGCCCGGAAGCGAGCCAGCCGGGTCGAGGCCGCCGACGTGATTCGCCGCTGGCGCTCCGATCGTTTCGTCCAACCGTCGCCCGTCGATCCGGTCCGCCTCTCCGCGCTCGCCGCGCGGATCTGGGAGCTTGCGTCGAACAGCCCCTTCACCGGGCTGGTGTTGTCCCCGGTGACCCCGCTCGGCAGCTGCCAGTCTGTCGCACCAGTGGATCAGAACCGGATCGTCAGCACCGCGCGGACCAGCGAAGTCGTCAGCGATCCCACCAACGTATTGGCCCTCGAGGCCGCTGTCCGGCGTCGAACCGGTCCAGGGCCGGTGCACCTGGCCGCCTGCCACCGGGTGCTGCGCGCTCAGCAGTTCGACGACCCGGATGCCCACGCGCACTTCGAGTTGTTCGCTCTCATGTCCAGCGCCCGAGACACCGGTTCGGCCCGCACCGAGGCGGATTTGCTGGTCACTCACCTGCGCTTCTGGCAGCGGGTCCTGGTTGATCTGCTGGGCCCCGGTTGGGGCAACTTCGGCTACACGGTGATCGGCAGCCCGACGATGCGCGACCGGATCGCCGATACGGTGCGCCCCAGGTTACCCTCGGTGGCCCTCGAGCAGGACCCCGAACGCAGGCAAGGGATCGGCTACTACCGAACGACCGCGTTCAAGATCATGGCGAGCGATGGCGAGCAGGGGTTGGAGATCGGTGACGGGGGCTTCATCGACTGGACCGCCCGACTCATGGCCGACGCCAAAGAACGCGGTCTGATCTCCTGTGTGTCCACCGACCGACTTCTGAGCTTGCTACCGGATCAGCGCCGGCCGCCGCCCAGCAGGCCGCCCAGCATGTCCAAGATCGATCCACCCTGACCGCTCTGACCGGCCCCTCCGGCCCCGCCCAGGATCCCCCCGAGCAGATCACCGAGCCCGCCACCTCCGGCTTCTTGCCCGGCGGCCGAGCCCGCGCCGCCCTGCATCCGTTGGGCCAGATACGACAGTACGATCGGGGCGAGCACGGGCAGCAACTTGGCCATCAGATCCCCACCGCCCCCGCCCAGGTTTCCGCCCAGGGTCTGGGCGACCTGGTTGGTGTTGCCGCCGAAGACGTGCCCGACGATCTTCTCGCCGTCGGCAGTGTCCACCTGATCGAGATCCACTCCGCCGGTCACCAGGTCGGGGGAGTGCTGGTCCAGGGCGCCCGCCAGCGAGGCCTCACCGGCCGGATCGGCGGCGTTGGCCTGCATCCCTCCGAGCAATGCGGGCAGGGCCTGCCGCACCGCCGACTCGGCCGTGCCCTGATCCACGCCGAGTTGATCGGCGAGGGACTGCATAGGGATGCCTGCGACGATGTCGTCGACGTTGCTCATGGGGTTTCCTTTCGAGGTTGGACACACGCTATCCAACGCGGCGCGCCACCGGCAGATCTGTCGGGCGGCTCACTCAGCCGAGCGACCCGAGCTGCGCCAGGCGCCGGGTCCGGGAACCAGGGGGGCCCGTACGCTCCGCCAGTACGCCGACCAACCGGTCGGCCCGGTCGTCGGCTGGTTCGCCGTCGGTCCGCCCGACTGTGCGCCCAGTACGGCCAGGACGGCGGCCAGCTCCTCCGGAGTGGGGGACCCCTTGACCACCCTGACCACATCGACCACCGCAACGTGCGGTTCGTCGCTCATAGCGGGATGTTCCCGTGCTTCTTCGGCGGCAGGGTCTGCCGTTTCGTGCGCAACAGGCGCAGCACCCGGGTGACCTCGATCCGGGTTTCGTGCGGGCTGATGACGGCGTCGACGTATCCCCGTTCGGCGGCGATGTAGGGATTGGCGAGTTCGTCGTCGTAGTCGGTGATCAACTGCGCGCGCCGCTCGTCCGCACGATCGGAGTTGGCCAACTCCTTGCGGTACAGGATGTTCACGGCGCCTTGAGCCCCCATCACCGCGATCTGGGCGGTCGGCCAGGCCAGGTTGAAGTCGGCGCCGAGGTGCTTGGAACCCATCACGTCGTACGCCCCGCCGTAGGCCTTGCGGGTGATCACCGTGACCAGCGGCACCGTGGCCTCGGCGTAGGCGTAGATCAACTTCGCTCCCCGCCGGATGATGCCGTTCCACTCCTGGTCGGTCCCCGGCAAGAAGCCCGGCACGTCGACGAACGTGATCACCGGGATGTTGAAGGCGTCACAGGTGCGGACGAAGCGGGCGGCCTTCTCGGAGGCGTCGATGTCGAGGCAGCCGGCGAAATGCAGCGGTTGGTTGGCCACGACGCCCACGCTGCGACCGTCTATCCGCCCGTAGCCGACCACGATGTTGGGCGCGAACAACGCGTGGACCTCGAGGAATTCACCGTCGTCCAGCACCCGGCTGATCACCTCGTGCATGTCGTACGGCTGATTCGGCGAATCCGGGATCAAGGTGTCGAGGTCACGGTCCACCTCGCTGGGCGTCAGGTCGTTGGCGACATCGAAGGCGGGCGCGTCCTCCAGATTGTTCTGCGGCAGATAGGAGAGCAACGCCTTGACGTAGGAGATGGCGTCCTCTTCGTCGGCGGCGAGGTAGTGCGCATTGCCCGACTTGGTGTTGTGGGTCCGGCCACCGCCCAGATCCTCCATGCTCACGTCCTCGCCGGTGACGGTCTTGATCACGTCCGGGCCGGTGATGAACATCTGCGAGGTCTTGTCGACCATCACGATGAAGTCGGTCAGGGCGGGGGAGTAGACGTGCCCGCCGGCCGCGGCACCCATGATCAACGAGATCTGCGGGATCACTCCGGAGGCGTGGGTGTTGCGGCGGAAGATCTCCCCGTACAGACCGAGGGAGACCACGCCCTCCTGAATGCGGGCGCCACCGCCTTCGTTGAGCCCGATCAGCGGGCAGCCGGTCTTCAACGCGAAATCGATGATCTTGACGATCTTCTCCCCGTAGACCTGGCCGAGGCTGCCGCCGAACACGGTCACGTCCTGGCTGAACACGCACACGGGGCGATCGTCGACGGTGCCGAATCCGGTCACCACGCCGTCGCCGTAGGGGCGCCGCTTCTCCATCCCGAACGACGTGGCCCGGTGCCGGGCGAACTCGTCCAGTTCGATGAAGGTGCCCGGATCGAGCAGCAGGTCGATCCGCTCCCGGGCGGTCTTCTTGCCGCGCGCGTGTTGCTTCTCGACGGCGGCCTCGGTCCCGGCGTGCACCGCTTCGTCGATCCGGTGGGTGAGGTCGGCCAGCTTCCCGGCCGTGGTGTGGATAACTCGACACTGCTCGCCGCAGGGGCCTGAGGTCGCTTCGCTCCCATTTCGACACTGCTCGCCGCAGGGGCCTGAGGTCGCTTCGCTCCCGTGATATCGGCGCTCACCTTGTGCCTCTCATACGTCGCACCCTAGCCATTTCCCGGAGCCATCCGTGCACCCGCTGAGTAGGATGCGGGCCGTGCCGACTGCCGATCCGCTCGACGCCGAGTTGCTCCGATCCGAGGTCATCCGTCCCGACGGACGGTGGCAGCAGCTCGATGTTGTCGCCGAGACCGGGTCGACGAACCTCGATCTGGCCAGCCGATTTCGTCGCGGGGATGCAGCCGCGGGTTCGGTGCTGATCGCGGACTATCAGAACGCCGGGCGAGGACGGCAGGGTCGCTCCTGGACGGCGCCCCCCGGCTCCAGCATCGCCATGTCGGTCCTGATCGCACCCGACGTCGTGGCCGACGCACGCTGGACGTGGCTACCGCTGATCGCCGGGCTCGCCGTCGCCGACGGTCTCCGTGGCGTTGCCGATCTCGCCGCCGACCTGAAGTGGCCCAACGACGTGCTGGTGGGGGAGCGGAAGATCTGCGGCGTGTTGGCCGAACGGATCGCGGGCCCGCGCGGCGCGGCCTGCGTGCTGGGGATGGGCATCAACGTCCATCTCACCGAAGACCAGTTGCCCGTACCCACGGCGACCTCGGTGGCGCTGCTGCAACCGGCGGCCGATCACGTACGCAACGAGCTCATCGCGACCGTGCTGGCCCTGCTGGAGTTGTGGCTGGGGCGTTGGGAGGCGGGTCCGGACAACACGGTCCTGCACGAGGCGTACGTGAACCGCTGCGCCACCCTCGGGCGTCGGATCGAAATCCAGCTCGGCGAGGGCCGCGTCGTGACCGGTCGGGCCACGGGGATCGACGACGACGGACGCCTCGTGCTGCTCACCGCCGAAGGTGAGCGAGTGTTCGGCGCCGGCGACGTCATTCATCTCCGGTGACTGCCGCGTTCAACCTGGAGCGCCGACTCTCTCGTCAACTGCTGGGATGGGACAAGCGCTCGGGCGGCGAGCATGTCCCAGCCCAGCAGTTAGTGAGGTGATCCTGCTCAGGGCGCGAGTCGCCGAGCGACCACGGCGTACAGCGGGTCCCCGCGATAGCCCCAACCCGACGGGGTCCGCAGATTGACGTCGGCGTCGCCGAAGCCGCCGGCTCGGCGAAGGTAGTCGACCACGATCGCGGCCCGTCCGGCGTCGTCGGCGGCGAGCCAGCCGCCGATGGCCTTGGTCGGAAAGCAGCGATTCGAGAAGGTGATCACCAACGGTGCGCCCGGCCGCAGCACCCGGGCGGCCTCCGCCAGCACCTCGACCGGCCGGACCAGGTAGTCGATCGACACGCAGCAGAGCACCGCGTCGAAGGACCCGGCCGGGAACGGCAGGCTGGGCTCGCGGTTGAGGTCCTGCACGACGCGCTCGGTCGCCATCGGGTTGGTCGCCAGCTCGGCCTCGTTCATGCCGAGCACCACGAGTTCGGCCGGAGCGGTCCGAAGGTGCGACACCCAGGACGACATCACGTCCAGGACCCGGCGCGGCTCGCCCGCGGAGCCGTCGACCCCCAGCTCGGCGTACAGCTCGCCGACGGCGGCGATCGCGCCGTCGTCGATGTGGGTGACCAGTCGGGCCGGAGCGTAGAAGCGGTCGTCGGGGGTCGGGTCGAACCGGGCGAAGAAACCGTCGGGGAACGCCGAGGGGGAGCCCAAGTCGGCCGCGGAGTCACGAATTGCCATCCGTTCAGTGTGGCGCGATATGTCAGCATGGAAGTCGTGGGACTCTCGGCACGGCTGCTCGGCGCGGACGAGTACGTCGTCATGCACATGCGCAGCCACGCCAAGGCGTTGTTCTGGCCCGCGCTGGGCCTGATCGCCGCCGGTGGGCTCACCGGAATCGGGACGGCGCTGATCCCGTCCTCGTTCCGGCCGTTCGGACAGTTCGCGGTGGCCCTGCTCGGTCTGGCGCTGGCGATCTGGTGGGCGGTCATCCCCTACCTGCGTTGGGCCACCAGCACCTACACCATCACCAATCGCCGCTTGATCACCCGCCAGGGCATCCTCAACAAGTCCGGCAAGGACTTTCCGCTGGTGCGCATCAACGACGTGTCGTACGAGCAGAGCGTGACCGACCGGATGCTGGGGTGCGGAAGCTTGTACATCCAATCGGCGGCCGAGGGCGGGCCCATCATGCTGCCGGATGTGCCCGATGTCGAACAGGTCCACGTCACCATGAGTGAGCTGCTCTTCGGCCGCGTGCGATGACCGTACGGATCGAGCGCGTCTCCGCACGCGTCGCCGAGCTGATCATGGATCGACCCGAAGCACTGAACGCCGTGTCCACCGCGCAGGCCAAGGCGCTCGCCGGGGCCTGCGCCGAGTTGGCCGCCGACGACCGACTGAGCGTGGTGATCCTGGCCAGCAGCTCGGCGCGGGCGTTCTGCGTAGGGGCCGATCTCAAGGAGCGGCGGTCCTTCACCGACGACGACCTGCGGGCCCAGCGGCCCTGGGCCCGGGCGGCCTACGCCTCGGTCCTGGGCCTGCCGATGCCGACCATCGCCGCCGTCGAAGGACACGCCCTCGGCGGGGGCTGCGAACTCGCATTGTCCTGCGACGTCATCGTGGCCAGCCGGACCGCTGTCTTCGGTCTTCCCGAGGTCGGGCTCGGCCTGATCCCCGGCGGCGGGGGAACCCAGCTGCTGACCCGCAGATTGGGCTGGAACCGCGCGGCCGATCTGATCCTGACGGCCCGGCGGATCGATGCGGCGGAGGCGGATCGGTTGGGCCTGATCGACCGACTCACGGATCCGGACCAGGCCCGGACCCGGGCCCGGGAGCTGGCGGCGGAGATCGCGCGGAACTCCCCGGTCGGCCTGCGCAGCGCCAAGCACGCCATGCGGCAGGGTTTCGACCTCGACCTGGCCTCGGCTCTGCTGATCGAGGAGCAGGCCTGGGAACGGGTCGCCTACACCGCCGATCGCCGCGAAGGCGTCGCCGCTTTCAACGAGCGTCGGGAACCCCGGTGGCCGGATCCTCCGCCGGCGGCCGGCTCGTTCCGGTGAACACGAAGCGGCGGTAGGACCAGAAACGGAACAGGGTGCCCAGCCCGAGCCCGATCACGTTGCCGGACAGGTTGTCGGCCAGCGGTGAGGTGAGCCCGAGCCCGTAGTGACTGATGGCGAGGCAGAGGGCCCCGATGCCGATGGCGATCGCGTTGAGCAGGATGAAGATGGGCAGTTCGCGGGCCGGGTGGCCGCGTTCACGGTCGGCGTAGGTCCAGTAGCGGTTGCCGAGGTAGGTGACCACGGTGGCCAGGCCGATCGCGATCACCTGGGCGGTGATCGGTTTGGCCTCCAGCACCCCCACCCCACCGGCACCGGCGTAGCGCAGCACGTTGAAGGTGATGAATTGCACCGCCACCCCGGTCAGGCCGACGACGCCGAACTTGCCCGCCTCCGAGGCAAGCGAGACGGTGAGTCGGGATGGGGCCATGGCGTCGCCCACATTACCGAGAGATGCAGTACCGAAGCTCACTACTGCCGAAGCTCAACCGGATACCCGGCGGACCAGGAACTCCGGTGGGTTCGAGGCGAGGAGCTCCTGTCGCCGCATCCGACACCAGGCCGCGACGTCGGTCTCGGCCGCCGGGTCGTCGGCGATCAGCCGGACGACCTGGCCCACCTCGACTTCGGGGATCCGGCGCGCCAGTTCGATGATGGGCCGCGGACACTTCCAACCACGACAATCGAGAATCAGGGCCACGTCGGTGTGGTCTGCTCGGGAAGCACTCACGGGGTCCGCACCCGCGCTCGGAGGTCGGCCACGATCGGCGGCAGGGCGTCGAGAAGGGCCTCGATCTCGGCCTCCGTGGTGGCACGGGTGAGTCCGATCCGTACGTTGCCGTGGGTCAGTGCTCCCATGGCGGTCAGCACGTGCGACGGGGTTTCGGAGTTCGCACTGCAGGCCGACCCGCTGGCGACGCCGAATCCGGCCCGGTCCAACTCCACCGTCAGCGTCTCCCCGTCGACGTAGAGCGCACTGAATGTGAGCAGGTGCGGCACCCGGCCGTCCGGATCTCCGGCCACGTCCACGTCGGGAATCCGGTCGACGATCTCGCGCCGGAGCCGGTCGACCAGCGCGAACTGGCGTCGACCGACCGCCTCGCCGTCGCCGAGCCAGGCCTCGAGCGCCACGGCGGCCGCGAAGATCGCCGGCACGTCCGGCGGACCGGGCCAGCGGCCGTCCTGATAGTCGTCGACCGGATACGGAGTCCGCCATCGAGCCGAACGACGCAGCGCGAGCAGACCGACCGAGGTGGGACCGCCGAACGCACCGGCGGAACCGACCAGGGCCGACCAGGCGATCTCGCCGGCCAGGTCGATCCGGCCCAGCGCGGCGGTCGCGTCCAGCACCAATGGGACCCCGGCGGCCGTACAGGCCCGGGCCGCCTCGGCGTAGGGCTGCAGCGTGCCGACCTCGTGATTGGCCACCTGGAGGCACGCGGCGGCGACCCCGCTGGCGTTGACCGCGCGCTGCCAGGCCTCCAGGTCCAGGTGACCGAGATGATCAACACCGACGGCCACCCCCGAGCCACCGGGCGCTGCATCCGCGGCCGACAACACGGCGGAATGATCAATTGTGCTGGTGACGATGGTCCGCCCGATGCGGGCGCGACCCTTGAGCAGACCGGCGATCGCCGCCCGCGCCGGGTGCGGTCCGGAGGCGGTGAAGATGATCTCGTCGGGCCGGGCCTTGATGGCGGCGGCTATCGTTTCCCGGCTGCGATCCAGGGCCTGGGCGGCGAGTCGACCGGGCCGGTGCAGCCGCTGCGGATCGCCCCATCCGGCGCCGACCGCTGCCAGCCAGGCATCCTTCGCCTCGGCCAGCAACGGCTCCCCGGACGAGGCGTCCAAGAACACGTACGAGCCGGTCTCCGCCACAGCCAAAACTTACGCGCCTCCGGCGCTGGCAGGGTCAAGCTCCTGCGTTAGGGTGAGCAGCAGAAGATGGCCCCCCTGCGGTATCCACACGAAAGGCACGATGTGAGTCGTCGGTTCGCAGCCGGTGTAGCCGCAGGCACGCTCGGTTTGGTGGGGCTCCTCTCGGGCTGCTCCGCGGAGGCGGTGGGTGAGCTTTCCCGCCTCGGCCTGCCCGAAGGCGCCAGCGACCGCTCCCCCTACATCGGGAGTCTGTGGGTCAACAGCTGGATCGCCGCGGGCATCGTCGGCGTCATCGTCTGGGCCCTGATCGGTTGGGCCGCGTTGCGTTACCGCCGCAAGACCGCCGAGATGCCGAAGCAGAATCGTTACAACCTGCCGATGGAGATCTTCTACACGGTGGTTCCGTTCATCATCGTCGGCGTTCTCTTCTACTTCACGATCATCGCCCAGAATCGGGTGACGGCGAAGGTGGCCGAACCCGACGTCACCATCGACGTGGTGGGACAGAAGTGGTCGTGGACCTTCAACTACAAGGAAGCCGAGAATCCTGCCGTCGGCGAGGACGTATGGTTCGCCGGCACGATCGAGAAGAGCCCGGACCTCTACCTGCCGGTGGGTAAGTCGGTGCGCTTCAACCTGTCGTCCCCTGACGTGATCCATTCCTTCTGGGTGCCGGCGTTCTACGAGAAGCTGGACGTGGTCCCCGGCCGGAACAACTCCTTCGACATGACCCCGACCAAGCTCGGCACGTTCCGCGGCAAGTGCACCGAGTTGTGCGGCACCTACCACTCGGCCATGTTGTTCAACGTGCGCGTGGTCTCCGAGGAGGAGTACAACGCCTACCTGAACACCCTGGTCGCCGCGGGCCAGACGGGCGAGGCGAAGGGCCCCGACTTTGCAGATCCTGAGAGAGAAGGCCGATGACGACTCTCGAGCGCACCGCCGCCCCCGCTGCTCCCGCCGAGCTGGCGGTTCCCACCCGGCGACTCGGCACCATCGTCTGGAAGTGGGTCACCACCACCGATCACAAGGTGATCGGCAACCTGTACTTCGTCACGTCGCTGGCCTTCTTCTTCTTCGCCGGCATCCTGGCCCTGGCCATCCGGGCCGAGCTTGCGTTCCCGGGCCTGCAGTACCTGTCGTACGAGACGTACAACCAGTTCTTCACCATGCACGGGGCGGTCATGCTGCTGCTCTTCGCGACCCCCTTGTTCGCCGGCTTCGCCAACGCGATCATGCCGCTGCAGATCGGCTCGCCCGACGTCGCGTTCCCGCGGCTCAACATGTTCTCGTACTGGACGTACCTGATGGGCGGCATCGTCGCCTGCTCCGGCTTCTTGACCCCGGACGGGGCGGCTGACTTCGGCTGGTACGCCTACACGCCCTTGAGCGATGCGGTGAACTCCCCAGGTGTGGGCGGTGACCTGTGGATCATGGGTCTCTACATGGCCGGAATCGGCACCCTGCTGGGGTCGGTCAACTTCGTCACCACCATCGTCACCATGCGGGCCCCCGGTCTGACCATGTTCCGGATGCCGATCTTCACCTGGAACATCCTGGTGACCTCGATCCTGGTCCTGGTCGTCTTCCCGATCTTGGCCGCGGCCCTGCTGATCCTCGAGGCCGATCGTGTGCTGGGCGCCCACATCTTCGACGCCGCCACCGGCGGGGCCATGCTGTGGCAGCACCTGTTCTGGTTCTTCGGTCATCCCGAGGTGTACATCATCGCCCTGCCGTTCTTCGGCATCATCACCGAAGTGCTGCCGGTGTTCAGCAAGAAACCGATCTTCGGCTACATCGGGCTCGTCGGCGCCACCATGTTGATCGGTGCGCTGTCGCTCGCCGTGTGGGCTCACCACATGTACGTGACCGGGGCCGTGAACCTGCCCTTCTTCTCCTTCATGACGTTCCTGATCGCGGTGCCCACCGGGGTGAAGTTCTTCAACTGGATCGGCACCATGTGGGGCGGCAACATCACCATGGCGACGCCGATGTTGTGGGCGGTCGGCTTCCTCGTCACCTTCTTGTTCGGCGGTCTGACCGGCGTGATCTTGGCCATGCCGCCGCTGGACTTCCACCTGAACGACACCTACTTCGTGGTGGCCCACTTCCACTACGTGGTGTTCGGCACCGTCGTGTTCGCGATGTTCGCCGGCTTCTACTTCTGGTGGCCCAAGTTCACCGGCCGGATGCTCGACGAGAAGATCGGCCGGATCCACTTCTGGATGCTCTTCATCGGCTTCCACACCACGTTCCTCGTGCAGCACTGGGTGGGCGTGGAAGGCATGCCTCGCCGGTACGCCGACTACCTGCCCAACGAGGGATTCACGGTCTTGAACCAGATCTCCTCGGCCGGTGCCATCCTGCTCGGCGCGTCGATGTTGCCGTTCGTCTACAACGTCTGGAAGACCCGCAACGCGCCCAAGGTCACCAGCGACGATCCGTGGGGCTGGGGCCGCTCGTTGGAGTGGGCGACCTCCTGTCCGCCGCCGCGGCACAATTTCACGTCGATCCCGCGCATCCGCTCCGAGTCGCCGGCCTTCGACCTGCATCACCCTGAGGTGGCGCTGGCCGAATACCCCGCCAACGACGCCGATGCTGATTCCCTGATCGATGCCGGCGAGGACGAGGGCCGGGTCGACGAGCTCCGGTCTCGGGTCAAGGGCCAGTCCGAGGACATCATCGGCGAATCCACCGACCAGGCCAAGTCCCCGTACGCCGAGGGCGAGGATCCCCGATGAAGGCCGAAGCGTGGATCTTCGGGAGCCTGGTGATCTTTCTGCTGGTGGTCACCCCGGTCTACTGGTTCATGAGCCACGAGATCACCGGGACCGCCGCGCTGATCCTGACCTTCTTCCTGACCCTGATGATCGGGGGATACTTCGGTCTGATCGCCCGCCGGATCGACGCCCGACCCGAAGACAAGAAGGACGGCGAGATCGCCGAAGGCGCCGGCGAGCTCGGCTTCTTCGCGCCGCAGAGCATCTGGCCCCTGGCCTGCGCCCTCACCTTCCTGCTGGTCATCCTTGGTCCGGTCTTCGGTTGGTGGCTGACCATTCTCGGCTTCGGCGTCGGCATCTTCGCCCTCTGCGGCTGGATCTACGAGTTCTACCGCGGGGACTACGCACACTGAGTTGAATTGGAGTTTGTTCGCGCACGCGGGCGCTCAAGACAGGTGCCGTCGTCGTCCTCGCGAACGGAAAAGCGTGTTCGCTCGATCCTCCTCCGGCCCGCCGCGCTCCCGACGCTCACAAACTGGTGGTTGCTTACTGCCCTGAGCTTGTCGAAGGGTCCGTTCCCTACGCGCTTCGCCGTAGCGTAGCGAGGGTGGCGCGGGACTGGGATCGACGGGGAGATGAGCTGGCGGCGGCAGCGATCGCGAAGGGGCGGCCGACGGAGTGGTTTGACCGCCTGTACGCCGAAGGGGTCGACGGGACCACGGAGATGCCATGGAATCGGGTCGGACCGCACCCCCGTCTCGAGGAGTGGGTCGACTCTCGGTCCCTTCGGGGTGAGGGGCGGCGGGGCGTCGTGGTCGGCGCCGGGCTCGGTGCCGACGCGGAGTTCCTCGCTCGACGCGGTTTCGCGACCGCGGCCTTCGACGTCTCCCCGACGGCGGTGGCGATCGCGCGGGACCGGCATCCGGCGACGACCGTCGACTATCGCGTCGCGGACCTGCTCGCCCTGCCGGAGGAGTGGCGCCGCCGGTTCGATCTGGTGGTCGAGATCTTCACCCTGCAGGCCCTGCCCGACCCCCCTCGACAGGCGGCCGCGCGCTCGGTCGTCTCTCTCGTCGGGGACGGCGGCACCCTCCTGGTGGTGGCGTTCCGGTACGACGGCAGCTCAGCCGCCGACCACGGGCCCCCGTTCCCGCTCAAGCGCGCTGACCTGCTCGGGCTGGCCGAGGGCGGACTCGAACCCGTGGCCTTGGAGGAGTTGCCCGGACCGCTCTGGCGGGCCGAATACCGGCGCCCGACAGCCGCTCCCGCGAATTAGGGCCGCACTAGGCTTGGCGCATGTGCCGAAACATTCGACCGTTGCACAACTTCGAGCCGTCCGCGACAAAGTCCGAAGTGCACGACGCCGCGCTCCAGTACGTACGCAAGATCGCGGGCACCACGAAGCCGTCGAAGGCCAACGAGGAAGCCTTCTACGAGGCGGTGCACCAGATCGCCCACGCGACGGAGCACCTGCTCGAGCACCTGACCAGCACCGCGCCGCCCAAGAACCGCGAGGAAGAGGCGGCCAAGGCGCGGGCCCGGTCCGCCAAGCGCTACGCGACCGCCTGAGGCCCCTGCGTGGCCCCCGAGATCGAGCGGGAGATTCTGCGCTACGCGGCCTTCACGGCCAACGGGCGCGGCGGGAATCCGGCTGGGGTGGTGCTCGACGCCCGTGGGCTGGCTGATGCCGACATGCTGGCCATCGCGGCCGACCTCGGCTATTCGGAGACCGCCTTCGTGATCGAACCGCTCGACGATTCGGGCCACGCGCGGGTCCGGTATTTCGCACCTCTCCAAGAGGTGCCGTTCTGTGGTCACGCGACCATCGCCACCGCCGCGGCGATGGCCGAACGCGGAGCTCCGGTGGAGCTGACCTTCCAGACCGAGGCGGGTCCGGTCGGCGTGCGGACCGCACGATCAGGCGACGGTGTCACGGCCGAGCTGACGAGTGTCGCCCCCGGCGTCGAGGAGGCACGACCCGCCTTGGTGTCCGACGCCCTTGCGGCCCTGCGATGGTCGTACGAGGACCTGGATCCCGACTGGCCGGCGTCGGTGGCCGATGCGGGGGCCCGCCACCTCGTGCTCGTGACCCGGACCCGCGAGCGGCTGGCGGATCTGGACTACGACTTCGACCGGCTGGCGGAGCTGATGCGGCTCGAGAACCTGATCACCCTCCAGCTGATCTGGCCGGAGTCGCCGACGCGATTCCACTCGCGCAATCCCTTCGCGGGCAGTGGCGTGGTCGAGGATCCGGCCACCGGGGCCGCCGCCGCCGCGTTCGGTGGCTACCTCCGGCACCTCGGCAAGGTGGCCGCCGAGGCCGAGTTCACCATCAGCCAAGGCGTCGACATGGGCGCCCCGAGCGAGCTGACCGTCCGGCTGGTGCCGGGGGATCCGCGGATCCGGGTGGGGGGCTACGCGAGACCCTTGGCCCTGCCCTCCGGCTGACGACCGTGACGGTGGACGGGCCCCGCTGGGCGGTACCGGTTTCTCACCAACTTGCGTGCAGCGGGCGTCCCTCGTCGTAACCCGACGGTGATTGGACACCCACGACGGCCAACTCGGACAACTCGGTCAAGGTCGTCGCGCCGGCGTACGTGCAGCTGGAGCGCACCCCGGCGACGATGGAGTCGATGAGGTCCTCGACGCTGGGCCGCTCCGGATCCAGATACATCCGGGAGGAGGAGATGCCTTCCTCGAACAGGGCGGCGCGGGCGCGGTCGAAGCCACTGGCGTCCTTCGTCCGCAGCTTGACCGCCCGGGCGGAGGCCATCCCGAACGACTCCTTGTACATCCGGCCCTCCGGATCGGTGAGCAGGTTGCCCGTGCTCTCGTACGTGCCGGCGAACCACGACCCGATCATGACGCTGCCCGCGCCGGCGGCCAGCGCCAGCGCCACGTCCCGGGGATGGCGCACGCCACCGTCGGCCCACACGGCCGTACCCAGTTCGCGGGCGGCCGCCGCGCACTCGAGCACAGCGCTGAACTGCGGTCGCCCCACACCGGTCATCATCCGGGTGGTGCACATGGCGCCCGGTCCCACTCCGACCTTGATCACGTCGGCGCCCGCCGCGGCCAGATCGACCACGCCGTCGGCGGACACCACGTTGCCGGCGACCAGCGGGATCCGCCGACCGGTGCGGTCCGCCTGCCGGTCGCGGACGTCCCGGACGGATTTGCAGGCGGTCAACATCTTGTCCTGATGCCCGTGGGCGGTGTCGACCACCAGCACGTCGATGTCGGCGGCCAGCAACCGTTCGGTCCGCCCGGACACGTCGCCGTTGATCCCGACCGCGGCCCCGACCAGCAACCGGCCGTTCGGGTCCAGCGCAGGTCGGTACAGGGTGGAGCGGACCGCCTGCTTCCGCGTCATCACCCCGGCCAGCCGGTCGTCGGTGACCACGAGGGCGACATCCAGGTGCCGACCGGACAGGGTCTCGAAGATGTCGGCGGGCGACGTGCCGGCGGTCACCGTCAGCAGATCGGGCGACATCACCTCGTGCACCTGGGCGAAGCGGTCGACGCCCAGCGCGTCGGCCTCGGACATCATGCCCAGCGGGCGGCCGTCTTCGACCACCACGACCACTCCGTGGGCCCGCTTGGGCAGCAGGGACAGCGCCTCCCCGACCGTACTGTGCGGCGCCACGGTCACGGCGGTGTCGAAGATCGGGTGCGACGCCTTGACCTTGGCCACGGTGGCGGCCACGACATCCGTGGGGATGTCCTGCGGCAGGATCGCCACCCCGCCCCGGCGGGCGACTGTCTCGGCCATCCGTCGACCGGAGATGGCGGTCATGTTGGCCACTACCAGAGGCAACGGCGTGGTGATGCCGTCGGTGCTGCTCAGGTCGACATCCAGGCGCGAGGCGACCGCCGAGCGGTTCGGCACCATGAAGACGTCGGAGTAGGTCAGGTCGTACGGCGGGGTAGAGGTCAGGCGCATGTGGGCCATTCTCGTACGCTGACGCAGTGAGCAGTGAGAGCAAGGCGACCAATGGTTCGGTCGTGACCGCCGGCGGCGACTACACCCGCGACACCAACTACATCGCCACCCGGATCACCCGGGACGGACGCGACGGCTACCCGGTCGAGGCCGGCCGCTATCGGTTGGTCGTGGCGAGGGCCTGTCCGTGGGCCAATCGAGCGGTGATCGTCCGGCGGCTGCTCGGATTGGAGGGGGCCATCTCGATGGGCATGTGCGGCCCCACGCACGACGAGCGGAGCTGGGCCTTCGATCTCGACCCGGGGGGCGTGGACCCCGTGTTGGGTTACGCGCGGCTCCAGCAGGCCTTCTTCGCCCGATTCCCCGACTACGACCGCGGTATCACCGTCCCGGCGATCGTCGACATTCCGAGCAAGGAAGTGGTCACCAGCGACTACCGTCAGATGACCCTCGACCTCTCCCTGGAGTGGACCGAGTTCCACCGCCCCGGAGCACCCGACCTCTATCCGGAGCCGCTCCGGGCCGAGATCGACGAACTCTGCGAACTCATCTACCGCGATGTCAACAACGGGGTGTACCGCTGCGGCTTCGCCGGCTCGCAGTCCTCGTACGAGAGTTCCTACCACCGGCTGTTCGAGCGCCTCGACTGGCTCTCCGACCGGCTGACCGACCGGCGATACCTGATGGGCGACACGATCACCGAGGTCGACGTCCGGCTGTTCACGACCCTGGCTCGCTTCGACGCGGTCTACCACGGGCACTTCAAATGCAATCGACACCAGCTGACCGGGCTGCCGGTGCTCTGGGCGTACGCTCGCGACCTGTTCCAGACTCCGGGCTTCGGTGACACGATCAACTTCTCCCAGATCAAACAGCACTACTACCTGGTTCACACCGACATCAATCCCAACCAGATCGTCCCGGCCGGACCGGATCTGACGGCCTGGACCAGTCCTCATTTCCGTGAGCAACTCGGCGGCCGTCCGTTCGGTGACGGCGGACCACCCGGTCCGCCGCCGCCCGCGGAGATCGTCCCGGCCGAGCACGGGGTGCTGGCCCGCTGAACCGCGCCGTATCGGCCGCCGTCGTGCTGGCCCTGATCGTCGGAGCCGGGCTGCTGGCGATCTGGCTCGCTCGGCCGGATCCTCCTGATCCGGCTGGGGCGGCGTCCGATCCTCCCGCCGGTGTGCCGGATCGCCCGGCGGACGCGCAGCAGCTGACGGTCCGCTACGTCTACGACGGCGACACGCTGCAACTCCAAGCCGCCCGGCCCGGCACGTACGTGACCACGACGGCCAAGATCCGGGTTCGGCTGATCGGCATCGACGCGCCCGAGATGCGGCCGACCCCGGAGTGCTACGGCCCAGAGGCCACCGCCCGGCTCCGGGAGCTGGCGGGACCGGGGAGCAGGGTGTGGGTGGCGCCGGATCAGGACAGCTGGGACCGGTACCAGCGTCGGTTGTTCTTCGTCTGGACCGCCGACGGGCGGCTCCTCAACTACGACCTGGTGGCCGAGGGGTACGCGGACGCGATCCGGGTCCGGCCGAACGTGACCTACTGGCCGTTGCTCCGGCAGGCCGCGGCGGACGCCAAGGACGACCGGCGAGGATTGTGGGGCGCCTGTCCGGTCCGCTGAGGGCGAGGTTGGATCCCGTTATGCCGGGGACCGCCGTTTCCTGTCACGGGCGGCGAGGTGGGACCTGGACGGCGCGTAGGGCCGCCGTTTCCTGTCACGGGCGGCGAGCCTGCACTCGTCGGGTCGCGAGGCCGCTGCCGGTATCAGGCGGTTGGCGCGACGAACACCGCCCCGAGCCCGACGGCGGTCAGGACCATGGAGGCGACTCTGGCGGTGAACCCCCGCCACGGCGACTCAGGGTCGTCCACCTTCACAGGGTGCCCGAGGATCCGGACGTTGAGGTAACGCCGTAACCGAATCGTTGGCCCCGGTTCCGCAACGCCAGCGAAACAATCGCTCGGTACGGTGACGCGGTGAACTTGGCACCCTCGGACGCCGAGAAGCTGCTGATGGCCGTGGCCGGTATGGTCGCGCGGGATCGGCTCGGACGCGGCGTGAAGCTGAACTACCCCGAATCGGTCGCCCTGCTGAGCAACTGGGTCATCGAGCGGGCCCGGGAAGGCAGCCGGGTCGAGGAGCTGATGAGTTCAGGTCGCGAGGTCCTGAGTCGTGATCAGGTGATGGACGGAGTGGCCGAGATGATCACGGACGTCCAGGTCGAGGCGACCTTCCCCGACGGCCGCAAGCTGGTCACCCTGCACGATCCCATCCAGTAACGCCGATTCAGTGAGGAGACGATATGGCGGGCGCAACGTCGACGGGCCCGGGTGCGATCAGGGTGGCTCCGGGCGAGCTCGAGCTCAACGCCGACCGCGGACCTGACGAGCGCGGCGAATTGACCTTCGTCAACGCCGCCGATCGCCCGATCCAGATCGGGTCCCATATCCACCTGCCCGACGTGAACTCCGGACTGGATTTCGACCGGGCCGCGGCTCAGGGGTTCCGCCTCGACATCCCGGCGGGCACGGCGGTCCGCTTCGAGCCGGGTGCATCCCGTACGGTCGGCATCGTCGCGCTGCGTGGAGCCCGGCAGGTTCCGGGAATCCAGATCCGCAGGGAGCGCTGATGGTGCGGATAAGCCGGGCGGACTACGCCGCCATCTACGGGCCGACGGCCGGAGATCAGATCCGGCTGGGCGACACCGATCTCTGGATCGAGATCGAGCAGGACCTCACGTTCGGCGGCGAGGAGTCGGTCTTCGGCGGCGGCAAGTCGATCCGCGAATCGATGAACCAGTCGGAGGTGACGCGGGCCGAGGGCGCCCTGGACACCGTCATCACCAACGCCATCGTGCTCGACCACTGGGGGATCGTCCGCGCCGACGTCGGCATTCGCGACGGGCGGATCGTCGGGATCGGCCGCAGCGGCAATCCCGCGATCGCGGACGGCGTCGACCCGGCCCTGGTCATCGGCGTCAGCACCGACGTCATCTCCGGCGAGGGCAAGATCCTCACCGCCGGTGGCTTCGACAGCCACGTGCACTTCCTGTCCCCGTCCCAGATCACCGAGGCGCTGGCGGCGGGCCTGACCACCCTCGGCGGCGGCGGCACGGGGCCGTCGGAGGGGTCCAAGGCGACCACCGTCACCCCTGGCGCCTGGCATCTGAAGCAGACCCATCGTGCGCTGGACGCGTTCCCGGTCAACCTGCTGCTGCTGGGCAAAGGCAACACGGTGTCGGCCGCCGCGTTCGAGGCGCAGGCGCTCGCCGGAGCGGGCGGCTACAAACTCCACGAGGACTGGGGATCCACGCCAGCCGCGGTCGACGCGGCCCTGCGCGGTGCGGAGGAGTGGGGGCTGCAGGTCGCTCTGCACTCGGACTCGCTCAACGAGGCCGGGTTCGTGGCCAGCACGATCGACGCCATTGCGGGCCGCAGCATCTCCGCGTTCCACGTCGAGGGGGCCGGCGGTGGGCACGCCCCCGACATCTTGACCATCGCGGGCCTGCCCCACGTGCTGCCGGGCTCGACGAACCCGACCCTGCCGCACACGGTCAACACGGTGGCCGAGCACCTCGACATGCTGATGGTCTGCCATCACCTCAATCCGGCGGTCCCGGAGGACCTCGCCTTCGCCGAGTCCCGGATCCGCGCTACCACCATCGCCGCTGAAGATCACCTGCACGACCTGGGTGCGATCTCCATCACGTCATCCGACGCCCAGGCGATGGGGCGCATCGGCGAGGTGATCACCCGCACCTGGCAAGTGGCCCACGTGATGAAGCAGGTCCGTGGCGAACTGGCGGGCGGCCGGCCCGCGGACAACTTCCGGGCCGTCCGCTACGTGGCCAAGTACACGATCAACCCCGCCATCGCCCACGGGGTGGACCACGAGATCGGATCGATCGAGATCGGCAAGCTCGCCGACCTGGTGCTGTGGGACCCGAGGTTCTTCGGGGTGAGCCCCAGTGTGGTGATCAAGGGCGGCGGGATCGTGATCGGCGCGCTGGGCGACCCGAACGCTTCCATCCCCACCCCCCAGCCGGTGCTGATGCGCCCGGCGCTCTACGCCGGCAGCGCGTCGGGGTTGTCGCAGTCCTACGTCGCCCCGGCCGCCCTGGAGGCAGGTCTGGCCGAGGAGCTTGGTCTCGGTCGGCAACTGGTGGGGGTGCGCTCGACCCGCAAGGTCGGCAAGGCGCGACATGGTCAACAACGACGCGCTGCCCGAGATCGTGATCGATCCGGAAACGCACGGGATCACCGTCGACGGCGCAGAGATCCGGCCGGCGCCGGCGGACCGTTGCCGCTGGCCCAGCTGTACAAGCTGTTCTGAGCCCTCGTGTCCGGCGCCTACCTGAGTCTGCTGCTGGCCGACGGTCGGCTGCCGACCGGTGCGCACACCCAGTCGGCCGGGGTCGAGCCGGCGCTTCGCTCACGGGCTGGAGCTGGCCGCAGCTGCCCGAGTACATCGCCGCCCGGCTGACGACGGTCACCGAGACCGAGGCGGCCGTGGCCGTGGTGGCCCGGCACGTCTGGCGGCACGGCAGCGGACCTCGACGCCCTGGAAGCGGTGGATCGGGCCTGGCGGACCCGAACGGCTTCGGACGCCTTGCGTGCGGCATCCGACCTGTTGGGTCGCAGCTACCTCGGCTGGCGGCCACGGTCTGGGACTTGGTCCGCTCACGCACCCTTCGACAGGCTCAGCGCACCGGGTCTGGTGCCGCCCGGTGGTGGTCGGGGTGACGGCGGCCGTCGCCGGCCTCGCCGCGGGCGAGACCGGCTCGGCTCGTCGCCTACGACGACGTCCAGACCGTGATCGCGGCCGCCCTGAAGCTCCGGCCGTTCGACCCGGCCGTCGGCGTGTCCTGGGCCGCAGCGGCCGGGCCCGCGGTGGAGGCGCTGGTCGATCGGGTGGCCGGGCTGACCGCACCTGAGCGAGATCCCGGCGCGGCCGCGCCGCAGCTGGAGGAGTGGGCCCAGCTCCACCATGTCACCGAGAGAAGGTTGTTCCGTGCCTGATCCTTCGACCAGCCCACCCACGACGTGCCCTGCGACTAGGAGTGGCCGGGCCCGTCGGGACCGGCAAGAGTTCGCTGATCGCCCTGCTCTGCCGGGAGCTTGGGGGACGAGCTCAGCCTGGCCGTGATCACCAACGACATCTACACCGACGAGGACGCCCGGTTCCTGCGTTCGGCGGGCGTGCTCGCCCCGGAACGGATCCGCGCGGTCGAGACCGGGGCCTGCCCGCACACCGCGATCCGGGACGACGTCAGCCAGAACCTGTTGGCGGTCGAGGACCTCGAGCGCGACTTCGCGCCGGTCGACGTGGTCCTGGTCGAGTCGGGCGGCGACAACCTGACGGCGACCTTCTCGCCCGCCCTGGTCGACGCCCAGTTCTTCGTCCTCGACGTGGCCGGCGGCGGTGACGTTGCGCGCAAGGGCGGTCCGGGGATCGCGGGCGCGGACGTGCTGGTGGTCAACAAGACCGATCTGGCGCCGTACGTCGGGGTCGACGTGCCGCAGATGGTGGCCGACGCCGAGGCAGCCCGGGACGGGCGGATCGTGATCGCCCTGTCGCGGACCGATCCAGTCTCGATCGCTCGTCTCCGCGCCTGGGTACTGGAGACGCTGGCCGCCTTCCGGTCCGGCGCCCACCTCTCCCGCGATCCCGGTCCGATGGCTGCCCATGTACACGCCGAGGTCCCACCTGGCCCATCCACACACCCATGCCGACGGGACCGTTCACAGCCATTCGAATTCAAGGTGAGGTGAGCACCCGAATCGAGGTCACCTGCCGAGACGGCCGGTCGATCTTCCGGTCCACCGCTGGTCTTCTCCGCGCCCAACGGTTGCACGGCCCCCCGGACGTCTGCCGGGTGGCCCTGGTGGCGACGACCGCGCTCCTGCTCGGCGGCGACGAGGTCGACCTCGAGGTGTACGTGGGTCCGGGCGCCCGGTTGGAGCTGAGCGACGTCGCGGGCACGGTGGCCTATCACGGGCGCGGCCGGTCGGCGGGCTGGAGCACGAGGATCGAGCTGGACCGACGGCGCCGGGCTGGTCTACGCCGGTCAGCCCTTCGTGATCGCCGACGGTGCGGAGGCCCGGCGCGCTACTCAGCCTCGACGCGGCGCCCGGCCGCCACGGCCATGATCCGGGAGACGTTGATCCTCGGCCGCGCCGGTGAGGTCGGCGGTTCGGTGCACGATCGGCTGTTGGTCCGGCGCGCCGGCCACGAACTGCTGATCGAGGACCAGTGCCTCGATCCCGCGAAGCGGCAGCGGCCGGGGGTGCTCGGCCCGCATCGAGTGGTCGACACCCTGCTCGCCCTGGGGTGCGATCCTGGCTCGGTGCCGCCGGGCGCCTACTCGATTTCAGCTGCTCGAGTCGGGTAGCACGCTCACCCGTTTCCTGGGTCGGTCGTTGGCTGACTCTCGGTTGACGGCGTCTCCGTAGTCGACTCGCTCGGTTCGGTGGCTGGGGTCGAGGCCTCACTGGGCGATCCTGCGACGGCTCGGAACTCGGCTCGGCCGCTCGGCTCCGTGGGGGTCTCGGTCGTCGCCTCGGGGGTCTCGCTCGGCGACTCCTCGGAGCTCGGCGTCTCGCTCGGCTCGGCGGACGCCGATTCGCTCGGCTCGGGCGTGTCCAGGGCTGCGCCCGGTTGCGGCTCCCGTACCTGCTCGAAGGTGGTGCCTGTACCCCCCGGACAAGCGCCTGACCGGACAGCAGCTCGAAGCCCGTCAGGACCCCGGCGGTCAGGGCGAAGGTGGCGATGGCACCGACGACGATGCGCCGCCAGATCACTCCGGGACGACGAGCAGCCGAACGTGGCGGGGCCGGGGGAGCGGCGGCGGCGTCGGGCGCTTGCGGCTCCGCCGGTCACCACTTCCACCCGGGCGGGCGTCCCGCTCGCCTTGCCCGTCCAGACGGAACGGACCCGGTCTCGGGTATGCCGGAGCGACGCCGTGTACAGGGCGCCAGCGACACCGGCGATGATGCTGGCCGCCGCGGCGCCGATGACCGTACCGGCCACACTGAGCCGCGAACCGAGCGCGGCCGCGGTCATGGCCGCCAACGCGCCACCCACGATCTGGGTGACGGACAGGTCGAGGCCTTTGGAGGTCTCGGCTTTGATATCGGAGTTGATGTGGCTGGGTGAGGGCTTGGGGTCAGAGTTCACAGGCATAACAACTGGGGCCAACGCGGCCGAGGCCGGGATCGTTACCCGCCGGGTGGGGTGACGATGCCCACACGCCAGCTGGCCCGGTCCAAGAGGACCGGGCCAGCTTGTCTGTGGTAGGGACGTCAGGTCAGGTCAGCGAGCGGCCTTGTTGTAGAACTCGGGCTCGTCCTGCCCGGCCTCGAGTTCGCGGTGGCCGTCGTGACCATCACCATTGCCGTGACCGTTCCCGTGCCCATTCCCATGCCCGTCGCCGATCGCGTGGCCGCTGTCGGTGGGCGGGTAGGAGTGACCGTGGCTGTGAGCCTCGACCTCGTGGTTGAGGTGGGAAGCGGCCTCCTCCAGCTCTTCCCGGGTCGGCTTGCGCAGGTCGTCGATGAAGTAGAACCGGGTGGCTCTGCGGCGGACCTGCTCCCGCTTGTACTGATTCTCGGTCAACTCGCCCTGGTCCCCACCCGGCACCAGCGCCATCGGCTGGTTGTGCTGGGTGAGGGTGTAGGCCTCCTCGTGGCTGATCGGCACGTGCGGTTCGGAGTAGGCGCCGGACGGATCACGAACAATGATGCCGCTCTCCGAGCCGTGCAGCAGGCGCGCTTCATCCGCCCGCTGCAGGCCGATGCAGATCCGCTTGGCGATCAAGAACGCCAGCACCGGTCCGACGAACACCATCACCCGCAGGAAGTAGGTGACCGCGTTCAGCGAAACGTTGAACTGGGTGGCCACCAGGTCGTTGCCGCCACCGATCCACAGCAGTCCGTACGCCGTGATCGCGGCGACGCCGAACGCGGTCCGGGTCGGCGCATTGCGCGGTCGGTCGAGGATGTGGTGCTCGGCCTTGTCACCGGTCACCCACTGCTCGACGAAGGGATAGATGGCCATCAGTCCGAACATCAGACCCATGATCCCCAACCCGGGGATGGCCACGTTCCACGACCAGGTCGTGCCCCAGATGTGGGTCTCCCAGTTGGGCATGATCCGGATGCCGCCCTCGACGAAGCCCATGTACCAGTCCGGCTGGGAGCCGGCGGTGATCATCGCCGGGTTGTATGGTCCATAGGTCCACACCGGGTTGATCTGCATGAAGCCACCCATGAGGGTGATGACGCCGAACACGATGAAGAAGAACCCGCCGGCCTTGGCCATGTAGACCGGGAACACCGGGTAGCCGACCACATTGCCGTCGTTGCGACCGGCCCCGGGGAACTGGGTGTGCTTGTGGTAGACGACCAACGCCAAGTGAGCGGCGATCAACCCGAGCAGGATCCCGGGGATCAACAGGATGTGGACCATGTAGAGCCGGGGGACAATCAGCTCTCCGGGGAACTCACCCGCGAAGACGAAGAACTCGGCCCAGGTGCCGATGACCGGGACGGCGCGGATCAAACCGTCGACGAACCGCAGCCCGGTGCCGGACAGTAGGTCGTCGGGCAGGGAGTACCCGGCGAAACCCTCGATGACGCCGGTGGCCAGCATGGCGACACCGATCAGCCAGTTGATCTCACGTGGCTTGCGGAAGGCGCCGGTGAAGAAGATCCGCAGGCTGTGGGCCAGCATGGCGGCGACGAACAGCATGGCCGCCCAGTGGTGCATCTGCCGGATCAGCAAGCCGCCGCGGATGTCGAAGGAGAGCGCCATGGTCGATGCGAAGGACTCCGACATGGTCACGCCACGAAGCAGCTGGTACGTGCCTTCGTACTCGATCTCGGCCATCGACGGCTTGTACCAGATGGTCAGGAAGACCCCGGTCAACAGCAGAATGATGAACGAGTAGAGCGCGACCTCGCCGAGCAGGAAGGACCAATGGTCGGGGAAGACCTTGCGCAGGTACTTACGGCTCAGCGTGGCGGCACCCGTCCGGTCATCGGCCCATTTGGCGGGACCGGCGGCGAACTTGAACACCGGGCCGAGCTCCTTGGGTGGAGTCTGCGGCAGGACCGCGGAGTCGTCGGTAACGGTGGCGGCAGGCTTAGCCATCTGAATCACCCATCAGTTGTCACCTTGCTGATAATCGTTGAAATCGCGTTCGAAGTAGCTTGGGCCGGTCGGCACCGTGAACGGGCCCCGGGCGATCAGATAGCCCTCGGCGTCGGTGGTGATCGCGAGTTGCGGCAGCGATCGCGCGGCCGGCCCGAACACCACGACCCCGGAGTCACCCAGATCGAAAGTCGATTGATGGCAGGGGCACAGCAGATGATGTGTCTGCTGCTCCCACAGGCTGATCGGGCACCCGACGTGGGTGCAGATCTTGGAGTAACACAGGATCCCGCCGACCTGCCAGTCACGGCGGGATTCAGGGATCTTGATGGTGTTCGGATCCATCCGGACGATGATGATCGAGGCCTTGGCCTTCTCGATCTGGTACTCGGCGCCGTGGTAGTCCTGCAGATTCTCCGGCTGGCCGTTGACCAGCTGGCCGATCTGCATCTCTTCGGCCTTGATCGGCACGTAGGTGATGTCGTTGACCAACCGGATCCCTTCGGTCCAGATGGTGGTGGCGATGGTCTCCTCGATCTTCTTCCGAGTCGGCCATGGGCCGAGGTCGGCGAACAACACGACCGCCGGCAGCACGATCAAGCCCAGTGCGCCGAGCAGGCTGCGGCCCAACACCTTGCGCCGGGTGATGCCCGATTCGGCGATGCCCTCGTCGAGGATTTTGAGGATCCCGACCCGGTCCTCCTCGGGCGAGGCCGCCGGGTGTCGGTGATCGACCATTTCACCGTCGTACATGAGCTGGCGAGCCCACTGCACCGCACCGAGTCCGATGAAGAGCAGGGCCAATCCGAGGGTGAGGCCGAAGCCGACGTTCTGGGCGTTGGAACGCAGCGGCCCGAAGTCGATGTACATCTCCTTCGGGACCGCGAAGTAGATGACCACGAAGGCGATCGCCAGGATCGGAACCATGCCGAAGAAGGTGGCGACGATCCGCGCCTGCCGGTCGCCGGCCGCCTCGTCGACGTCACTCAGTCGGGGAAGGTGCTCCTCCAATCCCGGATCGGGGATCGGGAACCGGCGGTCCGACTCCAAGGTGGCGAGCTCACCCGAGCTCGGCGGAATCCGATCCGGATCGTCCGGGGCGCCGCGATCGTCGCCGCGGGGGGTCAAGTCAGTGCTCATCGCGCCTTCACTCCCTTCGCAGCGATCCAGACCGCAAATCCCATCAACACGGCCAGGCCGGCGATCCAGGCCCAGAGGCCCTCTGCCACCGGGCCCAACCCGCCGAAGGCGAGTCCGCCCCGATTCGGTTGTTCGTGCAGTTCGTTCAAGTAGCCGATGATGGCCCGCTTGTCCTCGGGCGGCAGGGCGCCGTCGGAGAAGACCGGCATCTGCTGCGGACCGGTCAGCATCGCCTCGTACAGATGCAGATTGCTCACGTCGTACAGGGCGGGCGCGTACTTCCCACCCGGCAGGGCTCCGCCGGCGCCCTCGAAGTTGTGGCACGCCGAGCAGTTGGTCCGGAACAGCTCGCCACCGCGGGCGATCTCTTCCTCGGTCAGGCCGGCGGGGTCGTACTCGGCCGGTTCAGGAATGGCCGGGCCGGGGCCGAACGTGTCCACGTACGCGGCCAGGGCCAGCACCTCTTCCTCGTTGAACACCCGCTCTTTCTGCGGCGCCTGGACGGCCGGCTTGGCCATCGGCATCCGGCCACTGGCGACCTGGAACTCCACCGATGCGGCCCCGACGCCGATGAGGGGGGGACCTTGGATGGTTCCGCTGACCTGGCCCTCGCCGTTGAGCCCGTGACACGAAGCACACTGCACGGCGAAGAGAGCTTTGCCCTCGGCGACCTGCTGACTGGTGCCGGTGTCGGCGGAAGACTTCGAAGCCGGGGCCACCGCGGCATAGAGAGCGCCCATCACAAAGAGCCCGAACACCAACAGCAGCACCTTGGCCGCCGGGTGCCGACGTCTTGCGGTCAGGAATCGCACGTGGGGTCCCTCTCGTTATGTGCGGGCGGGTCATCCAGGGCGCGGAGTCTCCGGGTGATTATTCAGTTGTTGGTGGGTCGGCAGATGCACCTACCGCAGCAAGTAGATGACCCCGAAAAGAGCGATCCACACCACGTCGACGAAGTGCCAGTAGTAGGACACTACAACGGCGCTCACCGCCTGCTCGTGGGTGAAAGTCCGGGCCAGGAAAGTCCGTCCCAGCAGCAAGACGAAGGCGACCAGTCCACCTGTGACATGGAGTCCGTGGAAGCCGGTGGCCAGGAAGAACGCCGACCAGTAGACGTTGGTCGACAGAGTCGCTCCTTCGCTGAACAGCTGGGCGTACTCGAAGACCTGACCGCCGATGAAGAACGCGCCCATCAGGAAGGTCAGCACGTACCACTCGCGCAGGCCCCACGCCCGGATGTTGAGCAGCGAGCCGGTCCGCTTGACCTGGCCGCGCTCGGCGGCGAAGACGCCCATCTGGCAGGTGAATGAGCTGGCCACCAGCACCGTGGTGTTCAGAATCGCGAACGGGATGTTGATCATCTCGGTGGAGGTCAGCCAGAGCGGCTCCTGCCCCGAGGTGATGGCTTGGGAATTGGTGACGTTGCGAATCGTGAAGTACGCGGCGAAGAGGGCGGCGAAGAACATCAGTTCGGAGGCGAGCCAGACGATCACGCCGACGGCCACCATGTCCGGACGTCCGATGCGGCCCCGCAGACGGGACTGCGGCAGGGCGTGCAAGGAGCCCGCAGGCTTGATCATCGAGCCGCTGATCTCGTGCGTATGGAGAGCCACGAGGTCATTATTGCTGCAAGACCCTCAACGGTCACCCTTGGGCACGCAACTTTGTTGCAGGTCCGCTCGCGCACGGCGCTCGCGGACGGTCATCACCGACCGAGTCGTGCGCCGCCGCCTAGGCTGGTCCCGTGGCTGGTCTTGCGGGTGCCGGATGGGGCTTGATCCCGCTGCACGCGACCCCGGGCGACCAGCCGCCGCCCCTCACCCCCGTGCGGTTGCTGACCGAATGGTCGATGAACTGGTGGGTGGCCGTCGCCGTCGTCCTCACCGGGGCCCTCTACCTGTGGGGGGTGGCCCGGATGCGCAAGCGCGGCGACCGCTGGCCACTGTCGCGGACCTTGTCGTTCGTGGGTGGGGGGCTGGGCAGTGCGGTGGTGGCCACCATGTCGGCGCTGGGTACCTACGACACCGTGCTGTTCAGCGTGCACGCCGCCCAGCACATGGTCCTGATGATGATCACGCCGCTGTTCTGCGCGCTGGGTGCGCCGATGACGTTGGCCCTGCGGACGGTTCCGGCCGGCGTCCGGCGGGTCCTGCTGCGGTTGCTGCACTCGTGGTGGGCGCGGGTCATCACCTTCCCCCCGTTCGCTTTGGCGTTGTTCATCGCCACCCCGTTCGCCCTTTACTACTCCTCGTTCTACCCGCTGTCGCTGGCGTCCCCCTTCTGGCACGCCTTCCTGCACCTGCACTTCGTGATCATCGGCTCACTCCTGATGTGGCCCCTGGTCGGCGTGGACCCGGTGCCCGGCAAGGCCAGCTATCCGCTCCGACTGCTGATCTTGTTCCTGATGCTGCCCTTCCACGCCTTTCTCGGCGTCTCGATGATGAGTTTGACCCAGCTGCTGGCGGGGGACTGGTATCTGGCCTTCGGCCGGACCTGGGCGCCGAGCCCACTCGACGACCAGTATCTGGCTGGGGCGATCATGTGGGGCTCGGGAGACATCGTCGCGGCGGTCCTGCTGGTCGTGTTGTTCGTCCAGTGGTTCCAGTCCAGCCAGCGGGAGGCGGTCCGCGAAGACCGGCGCTTGGACCGGCTCGAGTCCCAGTTCGCGAAGGAGCAGGCACGGTACGATCGCACCGCCCGCTCCCGATCTGAACTGTCCCGATCCGATGCCCCAGCAGACGCTGCCCCGACCGAGCCGAGGATGACCCCGCATGACTGAGCCGGAGATCGAGCCGGAGATCGACGCCGATCCGGGTCCGGAAACGGAGCCGGAGGCTGCGGCTGAGCCCGAGACTCCCGCTCCGCCGCCACCGTTGGACATCCTGCTCTACGCCTCCGACCGGACCGTTCGCGAACACGTACGGCTGTCGCTCGGGCGCAAGGTCGCCACAGATCTGCCCGAAGTCCGGGTACTCGAGGTGGCGACCCAGCCGGCGGTGATCACGGCGATGGATCGAGGCGGCATCGCCCTGGCCATCTTGGACGGCGAGGCCGTCCCGGGGGGCCTGGGCCTCGGCCGGCAGCTGAAGGACGAGATCGCCAATTGCCCACCGATCCTGGTGTTGACCGGCCGCCGGGACGACGCCTGGTTGGCCACCTGGTCCCGGGCCGACGGGGTGCTGCCGCACCCGGTCGATCCGCTGCGGCTGCCTGAGACGGTGGCGCGGTTGCTCCGCCTCCGCACGCGCATCACTGCGAGCTGATGAGTTCTCCGACCTGGCCGGCGCTGCTGTCGGGACTGGTGGCGGGCGTCGACCAGAGCGCCGAGGCCACGGGCTGGGCCATGGAGCAGATCCTGGGCGGGAACGCCACGTCGGCCCAGCTGGCGGCGTTCGTGGTGGCGCTGCGGGCCAAGGGCGAGACGGTGACCGAGATGACCGGTCTGGTGGACGCGATGCTGGCCTTCGCGACCCCGATCGAGATCGGCGGCCTGGCGGTCGACGTGGTGGGTTCCGGCGGGGACCGGGCCAACACCGTAAACATCTCCACGATGGCGGCGATCGTGGCGGCCGGGGCCGGCGCCCGGGTCGTCAAGCACGGCAACCGGGCCGCCACCTCGGCCTGTGGGGCCGCGGACGTGCTCGAGGAACTGGGGATCGACATCAGCCTGGCTCCGGAGCGGCAACAACTCGTGGTCGAGCAGGTCGGCATCGCCTTCCTGTTCGCACCGCTCTACCACCCGGCGCTTCGGCACGCGGCCGCTCCTCGGCGCGAGTTGGGAATCCCGACCACCTTCAACTTTCTCGGTCCGTTGGCCAACCCGGCCCAGCCGGTGGCCCAGGCGGTCGGGGTGGCCGACGTGCGGATGGCGGAATTGATGGCCGGCGTGTTCGCGGGGCGCGGCCATCAGGGTCTGGTCGTCCACGGCGGCGACGGCCTGGACGAACTGACCACGACCACCACCTCGCAGGTGTGGGTCTACGCGGACGGGGCCGTGCAGCGGACCGACCTGGACCCGGTCGCACTGGGACTGCCGCAGGCGGAGCCGGGCGATCTCACCGGCTCCGACGCGGCCGGGAACGCGCAGGTGGCGCGGGACCTTCTGGACGGCCGGACCGGTCCCGTTCGAGACATCGTGCTACTGAACGCCGCCGCGGCGCTGGTCGCCTACGACAAGCCGCGGGTCGGAGATCTGACCGGGCACTTCCGGGACGCTCTCAGCCGGGCAGCGGCCGCCGTCGACTCCGGGGCGGCGCGGGCCAAACTGGCGGCCTGGGTCGGGGCCACCCGGGTCGTCGGTTGATCGGGGCCGTCAGTTGATCGCGAGGGAGTCCAGCGAGGCCTTGGCCAGACGATGTACCTCGGCGTCGGCGTCATTCGGCACCGCACTGAGCGCCGCGACCAACGTGCCGTCGTCCAGGCGGACGACGATGGCCGCCACCGTGTCGTAGCGGCTGGCCAGCCGATCGACCGCGTAGTGAACCCGGGCGCTGACTTCGACGCCCGGGTTTCCGTCGACCGAGCGGTCCGCCACTCGGACCCGGCTGATCTTCGTCTGCTGGCCGGCATACATCCCGCTGGCGATCTTGCTCAACGCGTGTCGAGCGGCCGACTCCGGGTCGGATCCGCCGATCAGGTCGGGATCCAGTGCCGCCAGAGCGACCACGGCCGACCAATCGTGCTCTCCGTCGTACTCCTCGTGCACCTTGGCTTCGGCCGAGAAGGCGACGTCGATGATCCCACGGTCCGTGACCGGATCGGCCCTCAACTCGTACGGATCACCCGGCAGCTTCATGGTGGCCGCACCGATCGACGCGCTCCGGCTCGACTCGTCGAGCTGACCGCGGGGGCCCGCCGACGGCGTCGTCACGGCCTCTGATCGGGTGCCCGCGGAGTCGCCACCCCACAACCAGAGTCCGACACCGAGCGTGGCGCTCAGGAAGAGGGCGATGATGACAACCAGGGCGACCACCGCTCGTAGCGGTGACCGCCGCCGGGGCGGATCGGTGCCGGCTGACCCCAGAAGCGACCCGAGGGGCGCCGGCGCGTTGGCCGACGGGCTTACCTCATTGGTCCACTCCTGCCCGTCCCACCAGCGGTACTGATCGGCCGTGCCGGCGGGATCCGGGTACCAGCCCGGCCGCGGCGCGTTAGTCACATCGTCGAGCCTAAACGCGGTCACAATGGCTGGCCCGTTCTCGGGTGAGGAGATACTGGATCGGTGATCTCTCGAGAACTGGCGCGCGAGCTCGGCCCGCTGCTGAGTTGGACGCCACGGAACGGCGATCAGTTCTTCATCCCTCGGCCGGAGATCACCGAGTCGGTGTTCACCGTGAGCGACATGGTGGTCGAACTCATCGTCCGGAAGGGCGAATCCCGGTTCCACTTCAACGGCACGGTCGAGTGGGCGCTCGACTCGGTGGAGTCCGACGAGGTGGTGTGGCTGCCCCGGGAGGACCAGTTGCGGGAGTTGCTGGGCGACTACTTCCTGTCCTTGGATTACTCCTCGGCGGGTTACGTGGTCAGTGTCCGCGGCCCGGGCCGCGCCTTCCACACCTCCGCCGAGGCGACGGCCGCCGAGGCGTACGGCCGGGCGCTCGTCTACGTGCGGACCGCGGAGCTGGCCGTCAGCCGCTGAATCCGAGGACAGGCCCGACGAGCAGAGCCAGGTAGGCCCCGGCGACCATCGCCGGCGCATACGGGAACGGACCCGGTCGGCGCTGGACCAACCGGATGATGCCGACCACCCCGCCCACCAGACTGCCGAGGAACAGCGCCCACAGCAGCATGGTGAAGGTCGGCACCGCCGTCGCCGCACCCACCAGCGGAGCGAAGCGCACGTCGCCGAAGCCGAAGCCGCCGCGGGTCACCAACCAGACCACCAGATAGAGCCCGCCGGCCACGGCCGCCCCCAGCGCCGCGCCCAGCAGGGTTCGCAGCGCGGCGCCCGGGCCGTCGCCGACCCCCGCCACCCCGCCGGCCAGCAGCCCGGCCGCGCCCATCAGCAGCCAGGCCGCGCGGGTGAGCGGGAGGGGCAACCAGGTCGTGCGGGCGTCGACGGCGGCCAACAGAATCCCGACCGTGCCGAGCACCGTCCAGAGCGGGCGAGCCGCGGCCGGCACCAAGAGCCAGCTGAGACCGACGGCGACTCCGGACATGGCCGCACAAATCAGGACGAAGGTGCGGGTCCCCAGGGCGACGTAGGGCACCTTGCCGCCGGGCCCCTGGTCACCAGGGGCGGGCTCCGGCAGTGCGGCCAACACCGGTCGTCCGCCGACCAGCATCGCCGCTGCGGCGAGGGTCGCGGCCAATACCGCCGTCGCGGGGTCGGTCACGGGCCCTGATCCTACGAAGCCCCTACGAAGACCCTACGAAGCCAGGGAGTAGATGAGGTCGTACCGTGCGCCCATCGCCCGGTGCAGGGCAGCCAGACGCGCCTCCACGAGCGGGGTGCAGGCGTCGCGCCGTCCCTCGGCGAGAGCGAGGAGTTCAGCGGCGGCGATGTGCACCTCGACCGCGAGTTCGTCGAGTGAATGCCCGGCAGCCAACAGGTCGTTGAGCCGGGTGGCCGTGGCCGGCGCCGGCACGAGGCGCTGACCCGCCCAGCGGGCGTCCGCGCTGGTCACGCGCAGCAGTCGGCGAGCCGTGTCCGGGCTGATCCGGCGGACCGGCCGGCCACCGCGGCCGTTCAGCAGATGCCGCGCGGCCCGGGTCGGGATCCCGGTCAACGCGGCGACGACGTCGACGCCCATGTCTCCCACGGCCATCACGTGTCGAAGATGAGCACGAAACGGCGCGGCATCGACCCATGGGGTAGCGGCCTCGGACATGACGAACCTCCCTGGTCAGCGGGTGCTGACCAGGAAGGTCCGATCGGAGGCCGGATGTGAGGGTGGCGGTGTTGGCGGGACGTGCTCGGTGTTCGTCAGCGCTGGGCGCGGATGAAGCCGGCCTCCTGGGCGGCTTCTTCGCTGTTGAACCAGACTTCCGTGTGGGTGCGGCCGTAGCCGGCCGACTCAGGCACGTGGTACTTCATCGACCGTTCGTTGGCCTTGATGGTGAAACCCTCGGGCGGCTCCGCGCCGATGTAGACCCCCTCGGTGGAATACCTCGACCGATCGACTTCGGGCGCGATACCGTCCACGACGTCCTCGGGCTCGCCGGGTGCGGCGCCGTCGACCGCGCTCGCCTCCAGGGGAGTCTCCTCGGGCGACTGTTCGGCCGAGCCCTCCTCGATGACCGCCGCCTGGTCGGCTTCGGGCACCACCACACTCTCCGCCGGAATGTCCTCCGCGGGCGACACCGCCGCCGGTTCCACGCTCTCGGCCGTGTCCGGTGAGGTCTCGGCGGTCGTCTCGGCGGTCGACTCGGCGGTGGTCTGGCCGTTGCTGGCCGGCGCCGGCGTCGCGGGTGGCATGGGCGGCGCGTACGGGGCGGTGGGCCGCGCGGCCTGCCAGTCGGCGTCCTGCCCGCCGAGCAGCCGGCGGGCGACCACGACGACCACACCGCCGACCACGGCGATGATGAGCACCCGCCGGACCCAGCGGCCCTTGGGCTTCGCCGGCTCCGGTGCGGGCAAGCTCAACTCGCCCTTGGCGGCGGCGAGGGTGGCCTGGCCCCGCTTCGTGGCTTCGACGACAACCGGGGTTGCGGCGGCCGCTTCCAGGGCAGCGATGAGCTTTGGTAGCAATTCCTCGTTGATCCGGTCCTTGGCTGCTTCGACCCCGGGCGAGATCTTCTCCATTGCCTCTTCCAGCGCCGGCCTCCACTTCTCGATCACATCGTGAGCCGCCTGCGCACCTCGCTGCTTGGCCAGGGTCGCGTACGGACCGACGGTTTGCCCGACCTGCTGGGCGTACGGCGATACCCTGCCGGCCGCCTGCTGGGCGAGCGGACTGACGAAACCCTGAGCCTGCAGCGCGTACGGCGCCATTTTGTCGGCGGCCTTGTGAGCCAGCGGATCGAGCCTGTCGGCGGCCGAATGCGCCAGCGGACCGACCCGCTCGGCGGCGGCTCCGAGTCGATCGGCTGCGGCCTGGGCGAGCGGACCCACCCGGTCGGCGGCCGACTGGACCAGGTCCTCATACGTGGACGCGGCCTCGGCGACGGCGTCGGTCTTGTTGCGCTTCACTTTTCCTCCAGGAAGTCATCGGGGCAGCTCCGCTGCGCAGACGGCACCACCGTATCGTCATCGGGGTTGGGCCACCGTGACAGGATGGCGGGCAGCAAAAAGGCTGTACACAGCGACCCGAAGCGAAAGGTGCTCATCCGCGTGCCCACGGCAACCCTGCACACCAACCACGGCGACATCGTCATCAATCTGTTCAACGACCAGGCGCCGAAGACGGTCGCCAACTTCGTCGGACTCGCCGAGGGAACCAAGGAGTACGCCGACCCGGAGACCGGTCGGACGACGACCGGGAAGTTCTACGACGGGCTCGTCTTCCACCGGGTGATCGACGGCTTCATGATCCAGGGCGGAGACCCTCTCGGCACCGGTACCGGCGGACCCGGCTACTCCTTCGCCGACGAGTTCCACCCGGAGTTGCAGTTCAACAAGCCGTACCTGCTGGCCATGGCGAATGCGGGGCCCGGGACCAACGGTTCGCAGTTCTTCATCACCGTCGGACCGACGCCGCACCTCAACCGCAAGCACACCATCTTCGGCGAAGTGGCCGACCAGGCGAGCCGGGACACCGTTGACGCCATCTCTGCCGTCCGGACGGGCCGGAACGACCGGCCCGCCGAGCCGGTCGTGATCTCCTCGGTCGACATCGCCGAGTAAGCGCAGGGAGAGCTCAGAGTGAGACCAGGGTGAGCGAGCCACCCCACGCCGGACCCGGCTTCGCCGCACCGGGCTTCGTCGGCTGCTATCGGCATCCGGACCGGATGACCGGCATTTCCTGTCAGCGGTGTCACAAGCCGATCTGCGGCGAATGCATGAACACGGCGTCGGTCGGCTTCCAGTGTCCGAAGTGTGTGTCGTCGGGACGGACCCGCGTCCGGGAGCCGCGCACGCTGTTCGGCGCCTCGATGCGACCAGGCGGGGGCCGGGCCACCATCGTGGTGATGGGCATCATGGCTGCGGTCTGGGTGTTGGATCTGATCACCCGCGGGCTCGCCACGGATCTGCTGGCGATGAGCAACTTCGCGGTGGCTCAAGGCCAGTTCTGGCGGCTGGTGACGGCCTCCTTCACCTCAGGCGGATTGCTGGGTGTGTTGTTGAACATGCTCGTTCTCTGGCTGGCGGGCCGGGCGATGGAGGCTGCGCTCGGCAGCTGGCGGTTCGTGCTGCTCTATCTGGCCGCCGGGTTGGGGGGCATGACCTTGTTCTTCCTGATCGCACCCTGGGGCTCCGCGACCGTCGGCGCGACGTCGGCGATCGTCGGACTGCTGGCCGCGAACGCGATCGGAAAGGTCAAGACCGGCGAGGACATCCGCGGTGACGTCAGTCTCCTGGTCCTGCTCGTGCTGTATGCGGTGCTGGTCGGATTCGCGAGCTTCGGCTGGGTCGGTCTGATCGGCGGGATCGCCGTCGGCGCGCTGAGTGGCGCAATTCTCGCGTACGCACCGCGGGACAACCGGCTGGTGATCCAGCTGGTGGGGATCCTCGGGGTGGTCGTGCTGTGCCTGGCGGCGGTCGTGGCGAAGATCGCCGTGCTCTAGTCTGCCCGCGGCATTGCTCAGGAGGGGCCGAGAGAGAACGCCGCCTCGAGATCGTGGGTGGAGTAGGCCCGGAACGCGATGTGGGTCTCGGTGCCGAGGACTCCAGGCACCTTGTTCAGCTGGTCGGCGACCACCTCGGCCACCTGCTCGTGGCCGCCGACGCGGACGATGGCGATCAGGTCGATCTTCCCGGTGACCGAATAGACCTCGCTGACCCCGGGCAACTCGGCGATCTCCTCGGCGACCTCCGGGATACGTGCCACATCGGCTTTGACGAAGACGATCGCGGTGATCATGCGGTCATCATATTTGGCGACAGGGCGTGGCGGACGAGCCCATCGTGGTCGAGCACCGCGTGCAGCGGCCACATCCAGTCTCCGGTGATGTCCATGATCCGCGAGCCCGGTTGCTCCAGCCAGGCTGCGATCCGCTCGGTCTCCTCGATACCGGCCGCGGGCAACGGATCCAGCGGCTTCGGGACGGTCTCTGCGGTGGCGCGGACGGCGCGGGCCACCGCTTGCGGCACCTGACCCGGTATCGCCACGGCGGCCGCCGCCAGCCGCCCGTAGCGGATCACGTGGATCTCCCAGTCGCCGCCGTTGCGCCGGGCGGCGACGATCTCTGGGCAGGCCGCGAGGCTGCGGACCCGATGGAACCGCACGCCGGTGTAGGTCAGGGTGTCGAGCCGGCCACGGATGGTGGCGGCCTCCTCGAACCGCTGCTGGGCGATGAGACGGCCCAGTCGGGCCTGCACGCCGGACACGGCCGGGCGGACGTCACTGGACAGCGCCTTGCGGACTTCGGCGACGATCTCCCCGTAGGCGTCACGGGAGATGGTCCCGTCGCATGGCGCGGAGCAGCGGCCCATGCCCGCCAGGGCGCACGCAGGGGTCAGCCGCTTCGGGCTGAGCCGGGGCGTGCACTGGCGGATCGCGAAACTGTCGTAGATCGCCAGCAGCACGTCCTCGGCCGCCTGACGACGACGGAACGGCCCGAAGTAGGTGGCCCGGTCGTCGCGGACCTCCCGGACGACCGACAGCCGCGGGAACGCCTCGGTGGTGATCTTGATCCAGAGCGTGCGCTCGGGAAACTTGGAACGCCGGTTGTACCGCGGGGCGTGGCTGGCGATCAGCCGCAGCTCCGCCACCTCGGCCTGCAGGGCGGTCGTGCAGGGGATCGTTTCGACCCCGGTCGCCACCCGGATCATCTCCTCCATCCGCGGCCGCTTCTCGGCAGCCGTGAAGTAGCTCCGGACTCGAGTGCGCAGGTTGGTCGACTTGCCGACGTAGAGCACCTGGCGTTGGTCGGCGTGCTCGGCCACAAACAGGTAGACCCCGGGCTTGGCCGGCGCCTGATCGGCCCAGGTGCGCTTGGCGCGGCGCTGCGGCGAGACCTTGCGGGCGAACTCCCGGAGGTCCTCCAAGGTGGCGACGCCGAGGTTTCCGACCCGCTCGATCAGTCCGTGCAGGACATCGACGGTGGCCTGGGCGTCGGTCAGGGCCCGGTGGTTCGGCGTCGTGCTCGCCCGGAAATGCTTCGCCAAGGTGGCCAGGCGACAATTCGGCACCTCGTCGCGCAGCAGGATCTGCCGAGCCAATGCGGCCGTGTCCACCACCGGCCAGCGCGGGAACGGGTAGCCCAGCGCCTCGCAGGCCCGGCGTAGAAACCCGACATCGAACGGAGCGTTGTGGGCGACCAGCACCGTTTCGTGGGCGAAGGCCAGATACGAGGGGAGCACCTGGCGCAGGCTGGGTGCGCCCGCCACCTGGGCGTTGGTGATGCCGGTCAGGACGGCGATCAACGGTGGGATGGCGATCGTCGGGTTCACCAAGGTCTGGAATTCGCCGAGCACCTCACCGCTCCGGACCTTGACCGCGCCGATCTCGGTGATCTTGTCGGTCTCCGCCGCACCGGTGGTCTCCAGGTCGACCACGCAGAAGGTCACCGCCGACAGATGGGTGCCCAGATCATCGAACGACTGCTGTTCGAATGTGGCGGTCATGATTATCGAACATAATGGCGATCCCTGACATGAGCCCACTCGGCTCGCCGAATGACCTGCGAGCGCGAGCAGGAAGCCCCTGCGAGCGTCGGCAAGCGGAGCGCCGGCTCGGTCTGGACGAGGAGCCCGTCGAAACGCTTTTCCTCGACGGGCGACGAGGAAGACCGAGTCTGGAGGCGCGGAGCGAGCGCGAGCAGGACAACACTGTCTGACCCCTTTGTCAGAGTGAGGGCATCGGGCAAGTGAGGGCGGGACGGAAGAGGACGCAGATGACCAACAGACGAGGCGAGCACCAACCCAGAGAGACGCCTGGGGAGACGTTGCACGTCGACTGCGACAGCTGTGCGGCCCGGGGACTGGCCTGCGGGGACTGCGTCATCTCGGTCCTGCTCGGCACCCCGGATACCGGGGTCGACCTGGACACCTCGGATCAGGACGCGTTGGCGGCGCTGGCGGAGTCGGGTCTGGTCCCGCCGCTGCGGCTGATTCCCGGGGCCCGGCGGGTCGAGTCGGTCCAATCCCGGTTGGAGTTGGCCCGAGTCCGGCTGAGTCCGGCTGAGTCCGGCTGAGTCCGGCTGAGTCGATGGCCCTCGTGTGGGGCGAGTCGGGCCCAGTCCGCCATGCGACCCTCGATTTGGTTGTGACCAAATCGTGACCTAATGTGTTGCGAACTTCCGCCGAAGCCGAGCTTCCGGCGAAAGCCTCGGGGATGCTTTTCTAGTGGAGGGTGGACGACGCGTGACGCCACGTCGAGCCGAAACCAGCCATCCGGGCTCGCGGCTGCGCAGGGCGACTCGCGGCCTGCTGCTCGGGGCCACGGGGTTCGCCCTCGCCGCATCGCTGGTCGCCGGTCCGGGTGCCTCCCGAGCGGACGCCGATCCGCCCCTCACCATCGCCGAGGCCAAGGCTCAGGTCGAGCAGTTGGAAGTCGACGCCGAAGCCTTGGACCAGAAGTACGTGGGTGTTCGCGAAGAACTCACGCGACGGGCAGCAAGAAGCTCACGGTCAAGCAGGCCGACATGAAGGCGCAGACCGCCAAAGTAGCCACGATGCGGCTGCAGGTCGGTCAGGTCGCCTTGGCCAAGTTCCAGAACCGCAACCTGGACACCGCTGCGCAGCTGTTCTTCACCAAGGACACCGAGGACTTCCTCAGCCAGATCTCGACGGTCGAGAAGGTCAGCGAGAACCAGAACACGACCCTGCAGGACTTCCAGTCCGAGCAGGCGAAGCTGGCCGAGCTCCAGCGCTCCTCCGAAACCGACGTCGCGGACCTGAAGGCCAAGCAGCTGCAACTCGAGAAGTTGCGCGCGGCCTCCAAACAGAAAATCGTTGATTCCAAGGCGATTCTGGCTCGCTTGACGAAGGAGGAGCGGGAGCGGATCGCCGAGGAGGAGCGCAAGGCACGCGCCGCGGCCCTGGCTCAGGCGAAGGCGGCCGGTGCTCCGGGCACCTCCGACATGAAGAGCTCCGGCCAGAGCTCCAAAACAGAGCGCCGACAAGAGTTCCTCGAGCTCCGGCGCGAACAAGAGCAGTTCCAATCGCGGTGAGCGAGTCATGGCCTTCGCCAAGCGTCAACTGGGCAAGCCGTACGTGTTCGCTGCCGAAGGCCCGGAGGCGTACGACTGCTCCGGTCTCGTGCTGGCCGCCTGGAAGTCGGTGGGCGTCAGCCTCCCCCGGCTCGCCGACGACCAGCTGACGGCCGGCCGCAGGGTCTCTCGCTCGGAGCTGCGGCCCGGTGACGTGATCGGCTACTATTCGCCGGTGCACCACGTCGGCCTCTACCTGGGCAACGGCAAGGTCATCGACGCCCCGCGGCCGGGCAAGTCGGTGCGGATCGTCAGCATCGACTACATGCCGTACAACTGGGCCAGCCGGCCGGCCGGCTGACCGGCAGCATTTCTCGGCGTACGCTCCTGGCCGCCTTGGCGGCGTTGTTGCTGCTGTTCGGCTGTGCGGTTGCGGACGCCCCGTCCAGCCCGACTGCTTCGTTACCTTTCCGTAACCGGGCTGCAGAAGCGCAGACCACGCTGGACGCGATTCTGATCGCCGCTCGGGCCGGGGATCGGCCGGCGTTCGAGAGCCGCGTCGCCCCGGCCTTCGCCGCACGGTCGAACCTGTGGTTCGTCAACCTGCGGCAGTTGGGCCGAGACGATCTGAATCTGCGGGCCCTGTCCGGCGCCTCCCCGCTCGACTCCGATCGCTGGTCACAGCAAGTAGTCGTCGCCTGGCGGCCGCCGGGTAGCCCAGATGAAGCCAGGCAGTCGGTATGGCTGACCTTCGAAGGCGACCGGGCACTGTTGGCCGGCGACGCCGTCCCGGGCGCGCAGCGAGCAGCACCTCGGCCGAGCTGGCTGCAGGCGCCGATCGGCGTACAGCGTCGCGGATCCGTGACCGTCATCAAGGCTGGTCGGCCCGACAGCACCTGGCTGTACCGCGGCGAGCAGGCGCTGGCCGACGTACGCTCCGAACTGCGAGCGCTGGGCGGTCCGAGCTGGTCCGGCCCGCTGGTCGTCGAGTTGCCCGCCAACCGGGTCATGTTCGAGCGGTCGCTCGGGGTCGTCTCCGGCTCCTACGCTCGGATCGGAGCGGTCGCCTGGCCGCGGGGCGAGGACGCCGACACCGCCGCGGTCCACGTGGTCGTGAATCCGGAGCCGGCCGGCCGGCTGACGGCCGACGGGATCGCCGTGCTGCTCGCTCACGAGGCCACCCATGTCGCCACCCGGTCCGTCGACTCCGCGGCCCCGACCTGGCTGACCGAAGGCCTCGCCGACTACGTCGCCTACACCCGCCACCCTGGCGCTCAGCCGGCGGCTCGTCTGCCGCTGCTGGATCAGCTGCGGCGCGGGCGGCTACCCGTCGCGGTGCCGGCCGACGCGGCCTTCGCTGCCGACAATCCCGACCTCGAGCTGGTGTACGCGCAGTCGTGGTCGCTGTGCGCCTACCTGGCCGCGCGTTACGGCCCGGCCCGGTTCGGCGCTTTCTACCGCTCCGTCGACGAGGGAACCGGGGTGGCTCCGGCCCTCCGCGCGCAGTTCGGGATCAGCACCGACACCCTCGTCGGCGACTGGCGGGCCGACTTCCGGCGTTCGGCCGGTCCCCGGTGACCACCCTGGTCGTCACGAACGACTTCCCGCCGCGCATCGGCGGCATCGAATCCTTCGTGGCGGCGGCCTGCGGTTTCCTCGACGACGTGGTGGTCCTGACCTCGACCGCGCCGGGGTCGGTGTCGTACGACCGGACCGTCCCGTACGAGGTGATCCGGCTCCCCGGACCCCTGCTCCCCAGCGGGAGCGTCGGTCGGCAGGCCGTACGGCTGCTACGCCGATCCGGCGCCAAACGAGTGCTGTTCGGGGCGGCAACGCCCCTGGCCCTGCTGGCGCCCACGCTGCGTGCCGCCGGAGCCAAGCGGATCGTGGCCCTGACCCACGGCCACGAAACATGGTGGGCGAAGGTACCGGTAACCCGCGGGCTGTTGCGACGGATCGGAGACGAGGTGGACGCCTTGTCCACCATTTCGGACTTCGTCGCGGGGGAGATCGCCCCGGTGCTCTCGCCGGTCGGGCGGACGAAGCTGTTCCGGTTGCCGCCCCCGGTGGACCCGACGCTGTTCCGGCCGGCCCTCGTCGCCGAGCCGGACCGTGTCCCGCGGTGTGTCTCCGTCGGCCGGTTCATCCCGCGTAAGGGATTCGACGTGCTCTTGGCTGCGTGGCGGGTCGTGCTGCGGTCCTGGCCGGGACCGGATCCCCCGCCGGAGTTGGTTTTGGTCGGAGACGGTCCACGGCGGCGGCGGTTGGAGGGCGCGGCGCGCGCTGTCGGTCGGGTCCGGATCATCGGGGCCCTGCCGCCCGCGGGCGTCGTCGGGGAACTCCAGCAGTCCGACGTCTTCGCCCTGCCGGTGCGCACCCGGTGGGCCGGGCTGGAACCGGAGGGTCTCGGGTTGGCCGGGATCGAGGCGGCGGCCTGCGGGCTGCCGGTGATCATCGGCCGCTCGGGCGGGACCCCGGAGTCGCTGGTGGACGGCCGGACGGGCTATCTCGTCGATCCGCGCGATCCGCTCGCCGTGGCCGACCGGCTGAGCGAGCTGCTCACCGACCGGGACCGGGCCCGAGCCATGGGCCGACGCGGCCGGGTCCACGTGCGCGAACGCTTCGGGGCAACCGCCGCTCGACGTGAGCTGCGAGCCGCGCTGCGGCTGGATCGCACACCGATACGCTGGGCCGGTGGCTGACCAGACCAGTGCCGACATCGACGTCGCGGCAGCACCCGAGAAGGTGATGGCGGTGATCGCCGACTTTCCTTCCTATCCGGAGTGGGTCGACTCGATGAAGACTGCCGAGGTGCTGACGGTCGCCCCGGACGGCCGCGCCGAGACCGTCCGGATGGTGCTGGACCACACGCTGGTCAAGGACGACTACGTGCTGGCCTACGAGTGGCGGCGGAATGCGGTGAGCTGGAAGCTAATTCGGGGCAATCTGCTGAAGGCGATGGACGGCACGTACGCGTTGCGGCCCACCCCGACCGGCACCAACGTCACCTACACCCTGAGAGTGGACGTCAACATGCCCATGATCGGCATGTTTCGGCGCAAGGCCGAGAAAACGATCATCGACGGTGCCCTCAAAGGGCTGAAGAAGCGAGTCGAAGGCTGACCGCCGTCCCGGACGACGCCGGCCTGCTGGGCATCGGCGTAGACATCGGCGGCACGAAGGTGGCCGCCGGCGTGGTCGACGAGACGGGCCGGATTCTCGAACGCCGACAGACCCCCACTCCGACGCAGAGCCCGCAGGCCGCCGAGGACACCATCGTGGACCTGGTCACCGAGTTGCGCCGACGGCTCCCCGAGGTCCGGTCGGTCGGCATCGGCGCGGCGGGTTGGGTCGACAACCGCCAAGCCGTGGTGGCCTTCTCGCCGCACCTGGCTTGGCGTAACGAGCCGCTCAAGGAGCAGTTGGCGAAGCGCATCGACCTGCCCCTGATCGTGGACAACGACGCCAATGCCGCCGCGTGGGCGGAGTACCGTTTCGGCGCCGGACAGGGCAGCTCGGTGCTGGTGTGCCTGACGTTGGGCACCGGGATCGGCGGCGGTCTGGTGATCAACGGCCAGCTGTTCCGCGGCACCTACGGCATGGCCGGCGAATGGGGCCACATGATCAGCGTGCCCGGCGGACACCGGTGCGAGTGTGGCAACCGCGGCTGCTGGGAGCAGTACGCCTCGGGCAACGCCCTGGTCCGCGAGGCTCGCGAACTGGCCCGGTCCAACTCGCCGATGGCCTACCGGCTGCTGGAGATGTTGGGCGGTGACCCCGACGCCATCACCGGCCCGGGGGTGACGGAGGCTGCCCTGAAGGGGGAGACGACCGCCATCGAGCTGCTCGGCGACGTGGGAACGTGGCTGGGGGAGGGCATCGCCAACCTGGCGGCCGCCCTGGATCCGGATCTGTTCGTCATCGGCGGCGGGGTGAGCGCGGCCGGAGACCTGCTGTTGCAGCCGGCCCGGATCGCCTTCGCCCGGACCCTCACCGGTCGCGGCTTCCGCATCAAGGCCAGAATCGAGCTCGCCCGGTTCCGCAACGATGCCGGCCTGATCGGCGCGGCGGATCTCGCTCGAGTGGCCATGGTCGAACCACCGCGCTCGAGCCGGCCCGGCTTCTGGCCGCAAGCAGAGGAGTCCCTCTTGCCGCCAGCGGGTGCCGACGACGGCGCTAGAGCACGGCCCCGTCGCCGGCGTCGGGCGGACGATGCCGAGGGAGCCGGGTGACGAGGATGCCGAATCCGGCGACGAAACCGACGATCGCCATCCAACCGGCCCAGGCTGGCAGGCGAACCCCCACCACGACCGCTAGCACCGTCAGCAGGGCGTAGCCCATCCCCAGCCAGGCCAGCAGTACGGGCCAGGCCGGCTTGGGCAGCGGCGGCGGTGGCTCGGGGACGAAGCGTTCTTCGGGCTCGGGCGGACCGGGGCGGGCATCGGGCGGATCGAGAGGCGCATCGGGAGGCGCATCGGGCGGCGGATAGCGAAACAGCGGGTGATCGTCCGCCCAGCTGGTCGGCTCGGCGGGAGCCGGGGCCGCGGCGGGCTCGGCCCGGTCAGCGGTCAGGTGGTATCCGGCGACGAGATCGGCAAAGGCGCGATCAATCGCTTCGCGATCGTCACCTTGACTCGACTCGTCCGCGGCGGCCATGTCAGTCCTTCGCCAGTCGCCGGAAGAACGATGCACTACCGGCGAAGATCTCCTCCGCCTCGTAATCGAGGGTGGCTACATGGTAACTCCGCTCCAACGTGGCGAGGCGTAGGTCGGACGAGCGTACGCCGGCGGTGATCACGGGCAGCGACGAGCTGTCGACGATGTGGTCCTGACGGGATCGGTAGATCAACAGAGGCTGGTCGATGCGGCCCAGGTCACCGCGGACGACACGCCACAACAGCGTCTGGGAGTGCATAGCGCGCAGCGGAGTCCGGGCGTATGCCACCTCGGTCTGCCCGGGCTGGGCGATGTCGTTGCCGACGGCGCCCAGCGACGGCAGCAAACGTTTGAGAACGGGCAAGATCTTGACCCGAGGGTCCCGGTGGCAGACCACCGGATTGACCAGAGTCAGTCCGGCGACGTCGGCACCGTGTTGCTCGGCCAGCCGCAGGCAGAGGGCTGCGCCCATCGAGAGTCCGGCCAGAAAGACCTGAGCGGATTCGTTCCTGAGTTCGACGAAAGACCGGTCCACGGTGTCGTACCAGTCGGTCCATTCGGTCAGGTTGAGCTCCTCCCACCGGGTGCCGTGGCCGGGCAGCCGAGGCAGCACCACGTGGAACCCGGCCGCCTCCAGGAAGTTCGCCCAAGGTCGCATCGACTGTGGGGTGGAGGTGAAGCCGTGGATCAGCAGAACCCCGAGCGGCCCGTCGCCGCCCTCGTACGGCTCGGTCTCCGAGACTGACGTCACCCGCGCATCCTGACATAGCCTCCAGCGAGGGGTGCCTGGCACTAGGCTCGCCGCAGACGTCGGGAGGAGGCTCGTTGCTGTACTGGATCTTCAAGTGGGTGTTCTTCGACGCCGGCGTCCGGCTGCTGTGGGGGACCCGGATCGAGGGCCATGAGCACATCCCGGTGTCCGGGCCGGCGATCTTGGTCGGCAACCACATCTCGTCGGCGGACACCTTCCTGCTGCCGGCCATGATGAAGCGGCGTCTGACCTTCCCCGCCAAGGCCGAATTGTTCGCCGGCCGCGGCCCCGGAGCGCGGTTCATCTCCTGGTTCCTCAAGAGCGTTGGCCAGTTGCCGATGGACCGATCCGGTGGCCGAGCCAGCGCCAGCAGCATGGACGGTGTGCTCGCAGTGTTGCGGCACGGAGAACTGCTGGGCATCTTCCCCGAGGGAACGCGCTCGCCCGACGGTCGGCTCTACAAGGGCAAGACGGGTGTTGCCCGCCTCGTCCTCCAGGCCGACGTACCGGTCGTTCCGGTCGGATTCGTCGACACCGAATGGGTCCGGTCCCGCCTCGGCATCCCGTGGCTCCGGCGTCCGGTGATCAAGATCGGACCACCCCTGGACTTCAGTGCCTACGCCGCGGCTGCTACCGATCGCGACGTGTTGCGTTGGGTGACCGACGAGATCATGGCGGCGGTGCAGCAGCTGTCCGGTCAGGAGTACGTCGACGCGTACGGGGCTTCGGTCAAGAGCGCGCTGGCCGAGGGGCGCACGTTCCCCGCGGCGGTCCACAGCCGACCGGGGGATGGGCGTCCGGTGCCGAGCCAACCCGGTGGATGAGGTGGTGACCGTCGACCCGGGCGGCAAACCCAGCGCCGGCGGCGGCATCTACTGGTTCCTCAAGAACGTCGCACTGGGCCCGGCCGTACGCCGGATCTTCCGGCCCGTCGTCGAAGGCGCCCTGAACGTCCCTCCCAAGGGCGGGGCCATCCTCGCGAGCAATCATCTTTCGTTCGCGGATTGGCTGTTCATGCCGCTGGCTCTCGACCGGCGGGTCACGTTCGTGGCCAAGTCCGACTACTTCACCGGTGTCGGGGTCAAAGGCTGGGCCCAGAAGAAGTTCTTCTCCGGCACCGGGCAGGTGCCGATCGACCGGAGCGGCGGCAAGGCGTCCGAGGGGGCGCTCCGAGCCGGTCTGAAGGCGCTGGGCCGGGGCGAGCTGTTCGGCATCTATCCCGAGGGCACCCGCAGCCACGACGGACGGCTCTACAAGGGTCGCACCGGAGTGGCGCGGCTCGCCCTGCTGGCCGGCGTGCCGGTGGTGCCGTCCGCGGTGATCGGCACCGACGTGATCGCGCCGCCGGGCAAGATCATGTCCAAGATCGTCAGTCCGACGGTGAAGTTCGGCCGACCGCTGGATTTCTCCCGCTACGAAGGGATGAGCGAGGACCGGTTCATCCTCCGGTCGATCACCGACGAGATCATGTACGAGATCATGGAACTGTCGGGCCAGGAGTACGTCGACCTGTACGCGCCGACCGCCAAAGAACTGGCGGCCAAGGAGAAGAAGGCCGCCGAGGAGGACGAGGTCTCGCCGCAAGCCTGAGTCTGCCCAGCCGACGGATCAGTCGAAGTGCAGCGAGTCGGTGCGTTCCCGCTTCAGCTCGAAGAAGTAGGGGTAGTCGGACAGGGTGACGCTGGCGTCCCAGATCTGGCCGGCCTCCTCGCCCGTGGGGATCCGGGTGAGCACCGGGCCGAAGAACGCCGCGCCATTGAAGGCCACGGTCGGGGTGCCGACGCCCTTCCCGACCTGAACCATGCCGGCGTAGTGGCTCTCCCTGATCGCGTCGTCGTACTCCTCCGATTCCGCCGCGTCCGCCAGCTCGGGGGGCAGGCCGAGGGCCTCCAAGGACTCGCTGATCACCCGGGGCATGTCCTTGATGTCCCAATTGTGGATGCGTTTGCCGAGCTCGGTGTAGAGCGGATCGAGGATGTCCTTGCCGTGCTGCTGTGAGGCCGCCATGGCGACCCGGACCGGACCCCAGGAGTCTTCGAGCCGGGCCCGGTACTTCTCGGAGACGTCGGTGTCCTCGTTCAAGACGGCCAGGCTCATGACGTGGAAGTGGACGTCGATGTTGCGAACCTTCTCCACTTCAAGAATCCAACGGGACGTGATCCAGCAGAACGGGCAGAAGGAGTCGAACCAGAAATCGGCTCGGTCCCGGGCGGGCGCGGTGGTCTCGCGGGCCCAGAAGTCGTCGCTCTCGGCCGGCTTGGCGTCCACCATGCGCAGCTCGGTGATCCGGCCGTCGTCGACCGTGACGAGATAGCCCGCGTAGTTCTGCAGCGTCTTCTCGCCGCGGCTCGCGTTCACCTCGACCATGGCCAGCGCCCGGTGGTCGTCGACGACGGCGGCGGGCTGGGTCAGCCTCACCGAATAGCTTGCGGAGGACAGATCCATCGCTTCGATGGCGCCGAGATAGCCGGCCGCTCCGTCGATGCGTACGTATTGTCCGTCCCGATCGGCCACATAGGCCACGGCATCGTCAGCGAGAACGCTGCGCATGCCCTCGAGGTCGGCGGCGTTGAAGGCGGCCAAGAAGCGGTCCAGCGTTGCGGTCGTCGATTGCGTGCTCATTCCACTGATCGTAATGAGACCGAAGTGGGGGGCGTCGGCGTCTACAGTGTCTGGGTGGTCGAACTGCCCGACATCCCGACGCTGGCGGAGCTGCACGCGCTGGGACCGCGTCAGCAGCCGGGCTACGACGATGCCGCCGAGGTGGCCGACGTCGTCGCCCGACTTCGTCGGCTGCCGCCGTTGGTGTTCGCGGGGGAGTGCGACGAGCTGCGGACGAAGCTGAGCAGTGTCGCGGCGGGCGAGGCTTTCGTGCTGCAGGGCGGCGATTGCGCCGAGACCTTCGACGGCGTGACGGCGGACAACATCCAGGGCAAGCTGCGGACGCTGCTGTCGATGGCGGTGGTCCTGACGTACGCCGCGCAGGTGCCGATCGTCAAGGTCGGCCGGATGGCTGGGCAGTACGCCAAGCCGCGGTCGTCGGCCATCGAGACCCGCGGGGAGGTGAGCCTGCCGGCGTACCGCGGCGACGCCGTCAACGGGATCCGCTTCACCGAGGAGGCGCGGCGTCCGGATCCGCAGCGACTGCTGGGCGTCTACAACGCCTCCGCCGCCACCTTGAACCTCACCCGGGCCTTCGTCACCGGCGGTTTCGCCCACCTCCGCAGCGTGCACACCTGGAACGCCAACTTCGTCAAGACCTCGGCCGCCGGGGTGCAGTACCAGACGCTGGCCGGGGAGATCGACCGGGCGCTGGCCTTCATGGTGGCCTGCGGGATCGACGAGGACGTGTTCCGTACGGTCGACTTCTACTCCAGCCACGAGGCGTTGATCTTGGAGTACGAGCATGCTCTGACCCGGGTCGATTCCCGTACCCGTTCGCCGTACAACACCTCCGGGCACCTGGTCTGGATCGGGGAGCGGACCCGCCAATTGGACGGGGCACACGTGGAGATGCTTCGGCACGTCCGCAATCCTTTGGCCGTCAAGCTCGGGCCGAGTACGACCGCCGACACCGCCCTCGAGCTCGCCGACCGGCTCGATCCTGATCATGAACCGGGCCGGATCACCTTCATCACCCGGATGGGCGCCCACCGCATCCGCGACCTGCTGCCCGAGGTGGTGGCCAAGGTGACGGCGAGCGGGCGCCAGGTCGCCTGGGTGTGCGACCCCATGCACGGCAACACGTTCGAGGCGGTGAACGGTTACAAGACCCGGGCCTTCTCCGACGTCATGGAGGAGCTGAACGGCTTCTTCGACGTGCACGAGGACCTCGGCACCTGGCCCGGCGGCGTGCACGTGGAGCTCACGGGTGACGACGTCACCGAATGCGTCGGCGGCGGGGACGATCTGGTCGAGGCTGATCTGGTGAACCGGTACGAGACGTTGTGCGACCCGCGACTGAACCGCAACCAGTCGCTGGAACTGGCCTTCCTGGTCGCCGAACGGCTCACCACCGGACGGATCCGGCGCGCCAACCCGGTGCAGGCCTTCGTTCCGGTCAGCTTCTGACAGCGGTCGGGGAAGCGCTGCCAGGTAACCCAATGCCCACATCCCATGGCAGCCTGAGTTCGTGTGGGCGGCGATGGCAGACGGGGTCGAAATCTACGTCGACGTCTTCGGGAGCGGACTTCCGATTCTCTGGCTGCCCGGCGGCCCCGGGCTCGACAACTACCTACATCCAGTCGCCCGAGCCTTTCCCGACTTTCGGAACGTGCTGCCTGACCCACGGGGGACCGGCCGGAGCCAAGGTGAGCCACACGGCCTGGCAGTGGCCGTTCAAGATCTCGAGGACCTGCGCCGAGCTCTCGGCCTGGATCGGTGGCTTCTGCTGGGTCATTCCTGGGGAGCGGACCTGGCTTTGGCCTACGGTCTTGCGCACGGTGGATCGGTAGCCTCCATCATCAGTTTCGCCGGCACTGGGATCCAGAATGACCGTGAATGGCATGCGGCGTATGAGGCTCGTCTGAGCGAGGAACCGCACGGCGACTATCAGCACACCCCTGGCGTGCAACAACAGCTCCTTGAGGATTGGCGGCGCTTCATCAAGACTCCAGACCTACTGGCCCGCATCGCTCGCCTCGAGGCACCGATCACGTTCCTGCACCCGACGCATGACATCCGCGCCGGATGGCCGGCTCGGCAGTTGGCCAACCTTGCACCGCGCGGCGACTACGTCGAACTTGTCGGCGCCCCGCACGAAGCTTGGCTCACCCATGACGACGCCCTGGTCGGCGTGCTGCGGGACATCCTCGATGCGACGTCGAACGAGAATTCGATTGTCAGTGGGCTCCCGTAGCGTTCTCACCATGACAGCGTTGCGGGTTGTCGAGCCGGTCGAGGAGGACCTGCCGCGCTCGAGCGCGCCGGCGCCCACTGACCCGTTGGTGGTCCAGATAAGGGATTTGTCGGCAAAGTTCCAGGAGGCGGCGTTCGATCCGGCCTCGGTCTCGGATGCGGGCCGGATCGATCGGATCGCCGCGATGGAGCAGCTGCGGGCGGCGACCGCGGGACTGCAGATGGCCGAGTCGGTCCGGTTCGCCCAGTCGCAGGTGGAGCAACAGCTGGCGGCGGGTCTGCATCCGGAGAAGATCGGGCGCGGGATCGCCGAGCAGATCGGGTTGGCCTGCCACATCTCCCCGGTGGTCGGGGCGCGGCGGCTGGGGGTGGCCCGGGCCCTGTGCTTCGATCTGCCGGAGACGTTTCGGGCGGTGCTGGCCGGGGAGTTGCGGGAGCCGGTCGCCGAGGCGGTGGTGGCGGAGACGCGGCATCTCGATGCCCGCACCCGCCGGCAGGTCGACGCCGAGTTGGCGGCGGCCGGGATCACCGGCATGGGCTACCGGCAGGCCGTGGCCTGCGCCCGCCGGCACGCCTACGAAGCGGACCGGGCCGGCTATGTGGCGCGGGGCCGGACCGAACGCAAACACCGGCGGGTCGGGATCCGGGCGGCGCCGGACACGATGGCGATCCTCACTGGGTATCTGCCGGTCGAGCAGGCCGCGGCCTGCTACGCCGGCCTGCGTCGGCACGCCGCCCGGTTGCAAGGGCGACGGTGATGAGCGGAGCCAGGATCAGATCATGGCCGACACCATGGTGGAGTTGCTCACCGGACAGGCCCGGGCCGAGGACCTCGACATCGAGGTCCAGATCACCATGCCGTTCGACAGCCTCCTCGACCCCCACCGCCCCGACGGTCCCGACGGTCCCGATCCGGACACCGCCGACCCGACCGGGCGGGCCGGCCGGGGGAGAACGGCGCATCTGGTCGGCCACGGGCCGCTGCCGCTGGATCTGGCCCGGGAGATCATCGGCACCAGCCAGGGCCGCAAATGGTGGCGGCGCCTGTTCACCGCCCCGAGCGGGCAGCTGATCGGCGGCGACCCGACCCGGCGCCGGTTCGACGGTTGGCTGGCCCGGCTGATCTCACTGCGGGATCAGACCTGCCGCGACCCGTTCTGCGACGCCCCGATCCGCCACTACGACCACATCCACCGCTACTCCGACGGCGGCCCCACCACCTACAGCAACGGCCGCGGCACCTGCGCCCGCGGCAACCAAGTCCGCGAGATGCCCGGCTGGCAGGTCCACCGTGTCGACGTCGGCAACAGTGGTCCGCACACCATAAGAGTCACCACTCCCACCGGACACAGCTACCTCAGCCGCGCCCCGGACCCACCTTGATCCGCTCGGTGCACCCACGCCCGGTTCAGGTCCGGATGGCGGCGGGCCGGGGAGCCGACCACGCGGACCGGCCCGGCGTCCTCCGGTCGCCCCACCGTCGGCCATCCGGACTCGATGAGTTCGCGCCGTCGGCGCCGGTAGGCCAGCTGGAGCGCGTCGGCGCGCACATGGAGTTCGTCGGCCACGTCGAACGCCGCCCGCATCCGGAGGACCGCCGTCGGCTCCAGCGGGTGCCCACCGAACCCGACGTCCAGCGGGTGCTGGCCCTCATCGGCGGGGTCGGCGAAGTATCGGGAGTACAGCCAGCGTCAGCAGGGCCCGCAAGTGCCGGCATCGTAGTCGTAGCAGCCGCATTCGAAGTGGCCCGGTGAGGTCTCCGTGCAATGAACCTCGACGTGGCCTGGAGCGTCAGCCTCGGCGCTCACCGGGCGGAGCATGACCTTCGTCTGAGCGGTCAACGTCATCCGAAGGTTTCTGGCGACGATGAGAGACATTTCCTTGAGGCGGCCTTGTACCTCCTCGTAGAGCCGGGCCATCCGGTCCCTGTCTGCGTCGGGGAGGACAACGACGTCGTGTGGTCCTTGGTACGGGTGCGCTTGTTCGGCAGTCATGGTGCCCCTCCTCGAGCTGATGCCCTCAGTCTTGCCGCTAGGCGCCCGCTCCACCAGATCCGACGGCGAGCAGGTTGGGTGTGAGACGAGACCTCTACCATCCTTGGACGTCGGCTCCGCCCGAGATTGCGCTGCGGACGATGTCGTCGGTGAAGATCGCGTACGGGAAGCCGGGCTCGATGGCGCTCACCTCGTCGAGTCGGCTGATCATGTCCGCCGTCAGCTCCACCTCGAGTGAGGCCAGGTTGTCGGTCAGCTGATCGACGGTACGGGTGCCGAGCAGCACGGTGCTGACCCCGGGCTGTCGGGTCAGCCAGGCGAGCGCGACCTGGCTCGGCGGATGGCCCAGCTCGTCAGCCACCGTCCGCAACTCTTCGAGCACCCGCCAGTTGTGCTCGCTGAACTTGCTGTCGCCGAACGGGTTGTTGCCGCTGAGCCGGCCCTGTCCGTCGGTTCCGGTTTCAGCCTGGGAGTACTTGCCGGCCAGGAATCCGCCGGCCAACGGGCTCCACGGCACGATGCCCAGCCCGAGCTGTCGCGCGGCCGGCACGTGCTCGCGCTCGATGGCCCGTTCCACCAGCGAGTACTCGAGCTGCATGGCGATCGGGCCCGGCACGCCATGCGCCTCGGCCAGGGTGGCCGCGCGGACGGCGAGCCAGGCCGGCACGTCCGAGAAGCCGAAGTAACGGATCTGGCCGCTGCGCACCAGGTCGACGAAGGTCTGCAGGATCTCCTCGACCGGAGTCACCCGGTCCCAGACGTGCAGCCAGTACAGGTCGATGTAGTCCGTCCCGAGCCGCCGCAGCGACCCCTCCAGCGCCCGGTGGATGTTCTTCCGGCTCGCGCCGCCGGCCAGTGGGTTGCTGCCGTCGGCGCTGAACCCGCTCTTGGTGGCCAGCACCACGTGATCGCGCAGGTTGCGCTCGGCGAGGAAGCGGCCGACCAGCTCCTCGCTACGGCCGCCGGCGTACACGTCCGCGGTGTCGATCGAGTTCCCGCCCGCGTCGACGTACCTGTGAAAGATCTTGCTCGACTCCTCGTCGGGCGATCCCCATTCCGTGTTGCCCATGGTCATCGTGCCGAGAGTGAGTGGGCTGAGGGGAAGTCCGGAGCGGCCGAGCGTACGCAGGTCAGTAAGGTTCACTGGCTCAGTCTGGCCGAAGGTACCGAATCTGAGACGAAGGGAAAGCCATGATCGATCTGCGTTCCGATACGGTGACCCAGCCGACGCCGGCGATGCGGGAGGCGATGATCAGCGCGCCCGTCGGGGACGACGTCTACGGCGAGGATCCGACCGTGGCCAGGCTCGAGCAGCGGGTCGCCGCTCTACTCGGTCACGAAGCCGGCCTGTTCTGCGTGACCGGCTCGATGGCCAACCTGTTGGGTATCCGCTTGCTGGTTCAGCCGGGCCAGGAGGTGCTGTGTGACGTTCAAGCTCATATCGCCCGGGCCGAGATGGGTGCGCACGGAGCGCTGCACGGGGTCACCATGCGGACCTTCCCGTCCGTGCGCGGGCGGTTGGACGTCGACGAGGTGGCCAAGATCATTTCCCCGGACGCCGGACCGTACCTGGTGTCGACCGCGGCCGTCGCGGTCGAGAACACCCACAACTTCGGTGGCGGCACGATCCAGCCGTTCGATCAGCTCGAGGCGGTCGGCCGGCTCTGCCGCGATCACGGCGTCGGGTACCACCTGGACGGGGCCCGGCTCTGGAATGCGCACGTCGCCAGTGGGGTCCCGCTGGCCGAGTACGGCGGGCTCTTCGACACCGTGACGGTTTCCTTCTCGAAGGGTCTGGGGGCCCCGGTCGGCTCGGTGCTGGCCGGCTCGGCGGAGCGGATCGCGCAGGCCCGGATCTGGCGCAAGCGGCTGGGTGGGGGATGGCGGCAGGCGGGCATCCTGGCCGGGGCGGCGCTGCACGCCGTCGATCACCATCTGCAGCGGCTCGCCGACGATCACGCGGCCGCCCGGGCGCTGGCCCGGGCCGTGAGCGAGCAGGCGCCGGCGGCGGTCGACCTGGCCACGGTGGAGACCAACATCGTGGTGTTCGACACGGGTGACCGATCCGCCGGCTCGGTCGTGGCTGCGGCCGCCGAGCACGGAGTACGGATCTCCGCGCTGGGACCCCGGTCGCTGCGGGCCGTCACCCACCTCGACGTCACCCACGAGGATTGTGTCGAGGCCGGCGAGCTCATCGGTCGCCTGCTGCGCAGCTGATCTGCTCCCGTACGGTGAGGCCATGCGGATCTCTCACCTCGGGCACTCCGCCGTGCTCCTGCAGACCGACGAGGCCCAGGTCCTGATCGACCCCGGCAACTTCAGTGACGACTGGCACGGCCTGACCGACCTGGACGCCGTGTTGATCACCCACCAGCATCCCGACCACGCCGACCCGGAGCACCTGCCGGCCCTGGCCGCGGCCAATCCGAACGCCCGGATCCTGGCTCGAGCCGTCGATCGTGGACAAGATGTCCACCGGCGAGTTCCCGACTTTGCCGGTCACCGCCTTCGGGGCGGGCGATCAGACGGCGATCGGCGACCTGCTGGTCAACGCGATCGGCGGCCGGCACGCGATCATCCACGCCGATCTGCCCCGGATCGGCAACGTCGGGTTCGTGATCACCTCCGAGGGCCAACCCACGTTCTTCCATCCGGGCGATTCCCTCGAGACGATCCCCGAGGGGGTCGACGTCCTCGCCGTTCCCGCGTACGGACCCTGGGCGGCGATGAAGGAGACAGTCGACTTCGTCCGGGCGGTCGGAGCACTGGAGGGGTTTCCGATCCACGACGAGTTGCTCAGCGACCGGGGCCGCGGACTGGTGTTCAACCGGGTCAAGGAGATGACCGACACCAGGTTGGTCGATCTGAGGGGCGGCGCGGCCCATGACTTCTGAGACCCGTTCGTTGACGGTGGTCGTGGTCGGTGGGCACGGCCAGATCGCCCAACTCCTGCTCCGCCGCCTGGCGGCCGCCGGGCACCGTGGCGTGGCGGTGATCCGCAATCCCGAGCATGCCGATGAGCTTCGCGCACTGGGGGCAGAGCCGCTGATCTTCGACGTCGAGCGCGAGACGGCCGCGGCCCTGGCGGCCGCTATTCCCGGAGCGGACGCGCTCGTCTTCGCCGCCGGGGCCGGACCGAACAGCGGCGCGGCCCGCAAGCTCACCGTGGACCGCGACGGGGCGGTGCTGACCGCCGATGCGGCCGAACTGGCCGAGATCCGGCGGCTGATCGTGATCTCGGCGATAGCCGCCGACGAGTACGTGCTCGGCTCCGAGGACGTATTCCAGGTCTACCTGCGGGCCAAGAGCGAGGCCGACGCCACGGTGCGCGCCAGGGACCTCGACTGGACGATCGTCCGGCCGGGCGGCCTGACCGACGAGGAACCGACCGGAGCCGTACGAGTCGGCGTCAGCACCGGGCGGGGAAGCATCCCCCGCGCCGACGTGGCCGCCCTCGTGCTGGAGTTGCTGATCAGTGGTGCCGCCGTTCACCAGCAGTTCGAGGTCGTCTCCGGCGACACCCCGATCGCCGAAGCCGTTGGCACCCTGGGGTCAGGGCGGGCGGGTGGTGGCTGACTTGCGCCCCAGCGGGGCGAGCTCGACGAGGTACATGGCCGCCAGGATGGCGGCGCCGCCGAGCAGCATCCGTACGGTGATCGACTCCGAGCCGAAGGCGACCGCGAAACCGGCCGCCCAGACCGGCTCCATGGCCATGATCACCGCGGCCCGGGTGGCGTCGATCCGGGCCTGCGCCCAGGTCTGCAGCACCATGGTCAACGCGCCGGCGACCACCGCGAGATAGATCACGATCCACCAGTCGGCGGCCGAGGTGGGCAGGGTGATCCCGCCCGGCAGGGCGGCCAGACCGCAGACCACCGTGATGGTGATCAACTGGACCAGGCTGAGACTCAGCGCGGTCTCGCGGGTGCTGAGTCGCCCGAGGGCCACGATGTGCCCGGCGTAGACCAGCGCCGACGCCAGGGTGAGCAGCTCGCCGTACCCGACCGAGAAGCCGTTGAGCGACAGGACGCCGAGTCCGACCGTGGCCAGGCCGACGGCCAGCCAGGTCGCGGGTGGGATCCGGGTCCGCAGGATCACGGCGGACAGCAGCGGCGTGGCGACGACGTACAGACCGGTGATGAAACCGGAGACGCTGGCCGAGGTCTGGGCCAGGCCGGCGGTCTGCAGCAGCTGGGCGACGCCGTAGATCACGCCCAGGAGCACGCCGCGCCGGATCGTCACCCTGCTCATCCGCAGCTGCCGACCGGTGATCAACAGCAGGGCCAGGCTGGCGATCGCGAACCGCACGGCCAGCAGGTCGCTGACCGGCATCCGGGTGACGATGTCCTTGATCAGGAAGAACGTCGATCCCCAGGCGGCCGTCATGGCCAGCAGGGCCGCCAACGCCAACAACTCGGTGCGAGAGCGGGCCGCGGGCATCCGGTCAGCTTAGGCCGCGGAGCCGTTCGAGCTCGTCCCGGTTGATCTCCGCCGCCGCCCGTAGGGCCTCCAGCACCACCTCGGCCTGACCGGGTCGAAGGCCGTCGACGTAGCGGGTCCAGCGGTCCGTCACCCGCTCGTACCAGGGGGCCAGCCGGGTCCAGGCCTCCTCGGCGTTCGCCGTGACCAGGACCCGCCGGCGATCGGTCGGATCCGGGGAGCGGGAGGCCAACCCGGAGGCCGACAGTCGGTCGACGACGGTGGTGATCGCGCCGCCGGCCGTCAGACCCGCGCGCTCCGCCAGTCGCCCCGGCGGCATCGGCCCGTGTCTGATCAGCAGGCTCAGGCACTGCAGGTCGGTGCCGTTGAGTCCGGCCCGCCGGGCCACCGCGTCCTGGAACAGCACCGCGTACGCCATGAAGTCACGCATGGCTGCCCCCATCGCCTCCTGCGTCTCGCGCGTTGACATCAGCCTGACCCTCCTGATATTCTCTCTAAAATAGAGAAGCACTAAATTCGAGCGTCTGCTCAGGATAGAGGGAGGAACCGATGAAGGCTGTAGTGGTCGGCTGCGGCGTGGGTGGACCCGCGGTCGCGCTCTACCTGCGACGGATCGGGTGGCAGGTGCAGATTCTGGAAGCGGCCGCCGGGCCGGACCCGCACGCCGGCGCCTTTCTCAACGTCGCGACCAACGGGCTGGCCGTGCTCACCGAGCTCGGACTGGCCGATCGCCTGCTGAGCGACGCGCATCCCTGCCCGCAGATGGTCATGTGGAGCGGTCGGGGCCGGCGACTGGGCGCGGTGCCCAACGGACCGGCGGGGGAGCCCGAACGCGGCAGCGTCGTGGTCCGGCGAGCGTGGTTGCAGGAGGTGCTGCGCGACGCCGCCGCCGGAGCCGACGTGGACATCGTGTTCGGGGCGCGACTGGCGGCGTTGCGCGGAGGAGCCCGACGGCATCGTCGCCACGACCACGGACGGACGCAGCTTCCGCGCCGACATCGCGATCGGCGCCGACGGCATCGGCTCAGCGGTGCGACGCCACGTCGATCACCATCTTGATCGTGGGGGTGGCACGCACCCGGTCTACTCCGGCTTGGTCGGCCTCGGTGGGTACGCCTCCGGGACCGGACTGGCCCCGACCCCCGGACAACAGCACTTCGTATTCGGGCGCCGGTCCTTCTTCGGCTACCTGGTCCGGGACGACGGCACGGTGTTCTGGTTCGCCAATCTCACTCGGCCGGAGGAACCGCGGGCGGATCTGCGGGCGGTGCCGGCGCAGGTCTGGCTGGAGGAGTTGGCCGAACTGCACCGCGACGACGCAGCACCGGTGCCGCAGATCGTGGCGGCGGCCGACGACACCGTCGGTGCCTATCCCGATCTACGACCTGACACCGCCGTCGACGTGGCACCACGGGCGGGCCGTACTGCTCGGTGATGCGGTCCACGCCACCTCGCCGAGTGCCGGGCAGGGCGCCGCCTTGACCCTGGAGGACGCCGAGACCCTGGCCCGCTGCCTGCGCGACCTGGACTCAGCGGGCCTGGCGTTCACCACCTTCACCGAGCTGCGGCGTGAACGCACCGAAGCGATCGTCGGCTACGCCCGGACGATCAATGCCCGGAAAGCGACGTCGTCGAGCCGCATCGCGATGGCCGTACGCGACGCGCTGCTGCCGATCTTCCTGCGGCGGGTCGCCCGCGACACCCGGTTGAACTGGGTCTACGACTGGCGGAGCGCCTGGGCGGAACCCGTGACGGATCGACTCAGATCACGAACAGGATGACCGAGGAGCCCTTGGGGGCTTCCTTGCCGGCCGCCGGTCGGGAGGTCACCACGAACCCGGCGCCGATGTAGTTGACGGCGACCGGCCGGACCACGACCTGGAAGCCAGCCTCCTTCATCAGCTCGGTCGCCTGCGCGACCGTCTTGCCGCGGACGGTGGGGATCGCCACCAGGACCGGGCCGAGAGACCGTTTGAGGGTGATCACGTCACCCTGGGCTCCGGTGCCCCTGGCCGGCTTCTGGGTGACCACCGAACCGGCCGGCACCTTCGCCGAATGGGTCTCGGTGATCTTGACCTCGAAGCCGGCCCTGGTCAGCGCCGCCTGGGCGTCGGTCGTCGGCTTGCCGGCGTAGTCGGGTGATCCGGATCGGCTTCGGCCCGCGGGACAGGGTGAGGTCGACGCTGCTGTCGCGCTTGAATCGCTCGCCGGGTTCCGCCGACGCCGAGATCACCACCCCTTCCTCGGCCTTCTCGTGGTAGGCCTCCTCGACCGTGCCGGCCCGGAGGTTCGCGCGGCGCAGCGCGGTCAGGGCGGATCCGTGCTCCAACCCGACCACCGATGGCATGGTGAAGCGCTCGGGGCCCTTGGAGACGACCACCGCCATCGTGCCGCCATCCGGCACCTTGGCGCCGGCCGCCGGCTCGGTCGAGATCACGGTGCCCCGGAGAGCCGTCTCGCTGAATGCCGACGACAGCTCCAGCTTGAGGCCCTCGCGGCCGGCCACGGCCTCGGCCTCCGTCTGGGGCAGTGTGGTGAGCTCGGGGGCGCTGGTGAAGCGGCCCTCGGTGACGTACCAGCCGGCCAACGCCGCCGCGGTGGTCAGCATGAACACCAGCAACAAGATCAACCATCCGCGGCGCCGCCGCCGGGCCTCACGTTCACGCTGGGCGGTCAGGCGCTCAGCGGAGAGCTGCCGGAGCTGGGCCTGCGAAAATCCGGGTGGCGCGGCGTCACGGACGGTCGGCGGCGAACCCGGTGTCGTCGGGGAGCGCCGGTCGGTGAACTGCGCGGCCGACACCGGGGCCACGAGCTGGGTGATCTCCTGGTCGGCGGAGTTGATGGAGTGGGCGTGGTCGTTTCGGTGCGGCCGCGGGTAGCTCGGAGCCGGCGAGGCCGGTGACCGTGTCGCCTGCGGAGTCGAGGAGCGCGGTCCGCGCAGCTCGGCGGTGAGCGCCGGGTCGTCGCGGAGGCCCTGCCGCACGGCCGCCTGCACTCGGCGGGTCAGGGACAGGAACACCTTGGCGTCGTGCGGCCGGACTCCTGCATCGCGGGCGGTGGCGCGGGCGACCAGAGCGTCGAGGTACGGCGGGATCGGCGCCGCGGTCGGGAAGGTCGACGGAGCCGGCACGTCGTTATGGACGTGGGCGTACGCGACCTGGATCGGGGTCTCTCCGGTGTGTGGTTTGCGGCCGGCGAGCAGCTCGAACAGGACCACGCCTGCGCTGTACACGTCGCTCCGCGCATCGGCCCGGCCGGACATCACGAGCTCCGGCGGCAGGTAGGAGACGGTGCCGATGAGCAGGCCCTGGGTCGCGGTCGAGGTCTGGGAGGTGATCGCCTTGGCGAGCCCGAAGTCAGCGACCTTGATCTGACCCCGCTGGCTGATCAGGACGTTCTCCGGCTTGATGTCTCGGTGCACCAAGCCGGCGTCGTGGGCGCACACCAGGGCGCTCAGCACCGGCTCGATCAGTTCCAGAGCCCGCTGCGGCGGGACCGGGGCCTCGGCGTTGAGGACGTCGCGCAGGGTGTAGCCCTCGACGTACTCCATCACGATGTAGGGCCGACCGGCGTCGGTGCCCTGGTCGAAGACCGAGACCACGTTGGGATGGGACAGTCGTGCGGCGGCGCGGGCCTCGCGGTCGAACTTGCGGGCGAACTCGGCGTCGTCGCCGAGGCCGACGTGCATCACCTTCAGGGCGACCGTCCGCGTCAGCCGGGTGTCGACGGCGGCATACACAGTGGCCATGCCGCCGCGGGCCAGTCGATGGGTGATGTGATAGCGACCATCGACCAGGTGACCCACGAGGGGGTCGCTGACGCCGGTCAGGCTGGTGTTCGCCGTCACATCTGCTCCGAACACGCTGGGGAAGGTGGTCGTGTTGGTGTCTCTCGGGAGCCTAGACGTGGGTTCCCCGGAGCCACTGGAGGCCGCGCCGCGAGCCCAGAAACTCGGGCCCGTCGCGTCAGTCGATCCGTCCGGCACTCATCGAGGATGCCTCAGCGTAGCGACGGATCGGAATCCGTCCCGCCCGACGCGCGAGCCGCCCGGCGGAAACCGCCAGTCGCATCGCCTCCGCCATGGTGACCGGCGACACTGACCGGGTGACCGCCGAGGCCAGCAGCACGCCGTCGCAGCCGAGCTCCATGGCCTGCGCCGCTTCGGAGGCCGTACCGATGCCGGCGTCCAGGATCACCGGCACCGATGCCTTCTCGACGATGAGTTCGATGTTGTGCGGGTTTCGGATCCCGAGCCCGGAACCGATCGGCGCCCCGAGGGGCATCACCGCGGCGCAGCCGACGTCGGCCAGTTTCCGGGCCAGCACCGGGTCGTCGTTGGTGTAGGGCAGCACCACGAAGCCGTCCGCGACGAGTTGCTCGGCCGCTTCCAGGGTCTCGATGGGGTCCGGTAGCAGGGTCAGCTCGTCGGCGATCACCTCGAGCTTGACCCAGTTGGTCTCCAGCGCTTCGCGGGCCAGTTGCGCCGTGAGCACCGCCTCGGCGGCCGTGTAGCACCCGGCAGTGTTGGGCAGCACGGCGATCGCGTGCTTCTCCAAGATGTCGAGTACGGAGCCGGGAGCGCCGGGATCGATCCGGCGCATGGCGACGGTGGTCAGTTCAGTGCCCGAGGCGAGCAGGGCAGCCTCCAACACCTCGAGACTCGGCGCCCCGCCGGTACCCATGATCAGCCGCGATCGGAAATTCCGGTCCGCGATGATGAATTGGTCATCCTCAGCCACCCTGCACCGCCGTGACGATCTCGATCCGGGCACCGGCGCTCAGCACCGTTTCCGCGTGCCGGGCGCGCGGCACCACCACGCCGTCGACGGCGACGGCGATCCCACGGCGGGCCGGCTCGCCGCCCGGACCCGCGACCACATCGCCCAGCCGGGCTGCGTCGGGGACCTCACGCTGCTCGCCGTTCACGAATACCTTCACGACACCCGCTCGACCGAGTGGTGGAAGCGGGTCACCGCGAACGGTTCGGCGATCTCGGGCAGCTCGCCGGTCGTGATGAGGGCGGCGATGATGTCCGCGGTGACCGGCGTGAGCAGCACCCCGTTGCGGAAGTGACCGGTGGCCAGGATCAGTCCCTCGGGTTCGCCCGGGCCCAGGATGGGTGCGTTGTCGGGGGTGCCGGGGCGCCAACCGACCGAGGTCTCGGCGAGCCCGTACTCGGCGGTCATCGGCAGCACGCGGCGGGCGTCGCGGAGCAGCTCGTAGACCCCGCCGGCGGTCACGGTCGGGTCGAAGCCCCGCTCCTCAACGGTGGCCCCGACCACGACCTCGCGGCCGGTTTCGCGGGGGACGAGGTAGATCTCGGCGCCCGACGTGAAGGCCCGTACGGTCAGCCGCGGGGAGGGCAGTCGGCCCGGATCGAGGCGCAGGATCTGGCCCTTGACCGGCCGGACCGGGACCGGGGCGATGCCGGTGATCTGCGCCGCCCAGGCTCCGTTGGCCAGCACCACCCGATCGGTGGCGAGAGAGGTCCCGTCGGCCAGCGTGACGCCGGTGACCCGACCGTGGGCGGACTCGATCCGGTGGGCGAAGGTGGCCACTTCCTCGACGCCGGCCTGAGTCGCGGCGGTGCGTAGGGCTCGCCAGAGGAGGCGGTTGTCGCAACTCCAGTCACCCTCGACGAGCAGTCCCGAGCGGACGCCGGGCGCGAGTAGTGGTTCCGCGCGGCGGCACTCCCGGCTGCCGAGGCGCGTGAAGACCAGGTCGAGGCGGGCGAGATAGTCGGCCAGCACCCGGAGGCGGGCGTCGTCGTCAGCGCTGGTGGCGACCGAGAGGGTGGGCTGGCGCCGCAGTCCGGAGGGCAGTTCGGTCGCCGCCTCCAGTTCGGTCGCGAATCCGTCGTAGCGCTCCCGCGAGGCCAGGCTCAGCCCGAGCAGAGCCGACTCCGTGAAGGTGGTCTCGGTGACGGGGGCGAGCATTCCGGCCGCGACATTGGAGGCGGCGGCGGACCGCTCCCCGCAGAGGATGGTGACCCGGAGCCCGGCCTGCCCGAGTCGCCACGCGATGGCCGTGCCGATCAGACCACCACCCACCACGATCACGTCTGCGGGGGGTGGAGTGTTGGTCACCTCACCAGTCTAGAAACGCCTCGGCGCGGGCCACCTCAGGCATCGTCGCCGTTGTCGGCCAGCCGGAACGCCAGCTCGGTCCGCCAGGCGTTGAGGTCCGGTTCCTGCGCGGGATCGGTGAGCAGGATCTCGAGCCGGCAGTCCCACGCCTGTCCGGCCGGGGTGTCTCGCACATCCCAGACCAGCCCCTGCGCGTCGGCCCAACGCAGCAGCCGGTCGGTCTCCTCGATCAGGCCGTCGGGGTGACCCACGTAGGTCGTGGTCACGAACCGCCCACCGGGCAACGTGCGGGCGAACACCGGCCCCGACACCGCGACCTGGTGTGCGATGGGGATGCCGGCTTCGACGTCGAGTTCGCGTTCCATGTCGATGGTGAGATAGCGGAAGAACGGCGGCCCGCTCGGCGTTTCACCACGCTCGCCCAACCAACCGAACAGTTCCGGCAGTCGGTCGGCGATGCGGTTGAACGTGGTCATGGTCACCAACTCGCGCACGCCGACGTACGGCTGGGCGCTGCGCTCGATGATCCGTGGGCTCGTTCCTGGGCTCTCGTACGGCTCAGTCATGCAGGAATGGACCAGGGCGAGTCACCGAACTCATCGGCGGGCGTGCGTAGCTGGAATCCGAAATCCGGCCGTGCTGGGAATGCCCACGGGCCGGACGCGGTTATGAGTCGGGTACGCAACGATGCGCCGAACCCACATCATCACGGCTTCGATCGCCGTTGCTCCTGAAAAGGTCTCTCGAACATGACTACCGATACATTCACCCTGCCCCGGCGCGCCCTCGTGGACGGCGACGACCAGACCACCCGGCCCCGCTCAGAGTCGCCGATCGGGTCCGACGGTCCCGCGCTCGAACGACCACGCCCGACCAAGCGCGGCGCCGGGCACGCGCTCCGGCTGCTGCTCTCCGATGAGGACCGGCAACCGGCTCCCGATCATCTGATGCTGCTCGGCCCCAATGGCGGACCGCTCTGGGCGGCCCGCTGATCATCCGCTGTTCAGCAGCGAGTGCTGGTCCCGAGGACGCCCCGCCGATCAAGAGATAGCGCTTGCCGTGAACCTTCCGGAGTCATGGGTGTTCCACGACGGCAGGACCCGTGCGACGTCCCGTGCGCCGGTCACGACGACATCGCCGGAACGCAGCAGGTCGCCCCACGAGCGAGCACCGCGGTGCCAGTCGACAAAGGCTGCCGAATCGGCGACCACGTCGACGTCCACCGGACCGCCCGGATAGGAGTAGCACAGCTCGGCGGCGCGGTCGGAGACCAGCAGCCAGTACCGGCGGTTGCTCGGCCGTTCCTGCGGGAACGTGAACCCGACAACGGTCCGCTGCGTGGGCAGCGCGCCGGTGTCCAGCTGGGCCGCGCACCAGGCCCACAGGGCAAACCCGGGGTCAGTGTGCTCGTGTGTGACCTCGATCCACCTGGTCGCCCAGTCCCCGAGCTGATCGACCACCAGGGCGAGGTCGCGGCCGGCGGCGGTCAAGTGGTACGTCGAACCGCCGCCCCGCTTCGTCTCGGTCACAACCACGCCGGCCCGGTTCAGCTCACCGAGCCGGCGGACGAGCACCGAACGCGACATTGTCGGCACACCCCGGGCGATGGCGTTGAAGGTGTCGGCGCCCATCAACAGGTTGCGCACGACCAGCAGGGCCCAGCGCTCCCCGAGAATCTCCGTCGCCCGGGCGATCGGGCAGTACTGGTGGTATCGACCCACCCCACCAGCCTGCGCCGCGCGGGCGGCGGTGTCGAGTTCGAAAGTCGAACTGGACGGCTGGGGGGCGCCGAGGCACGCTCGCCGCATGATTGACACCACACGAGGCCAGCTGATCGGGTCCGCGGCCGACGTCTACGAGCAGATGTTCGTGCCGGCGATCTTCGCGCAGTGGCCACCCGTACTGCTCGACGCCGCGGACGTCGCAGCCGGGCATGAGGTCCTCGACGTCGGCTGCGGGACGGGAATCCTCGCTGCGGCAGCCACGGAGCGGGTCGGACCGGAAGGTCGGGTAGTCGGACTCGACCCGAACGAGCCCATGCTCACCGTCGCCGGCCGCCGCCCTGAGCCGGTCGAGTGGCGGTCGGCGGCCGCCGAGGCGATCCCGTACACCGACGGCGCGTTCGACCGGGTGGTCAGCCAGTTCGCACTGATGTACTTCGCCGACCGGGCCGGGGGACTGGCCGAGATGGCCCGGGTGACGGCGCCCGGCGGGCGGATGGCGGTCGCGACCTGGGCGGGAGTGGCGGACTGCCCAGGCTACGCGGCGTTGGTTGACGTCGTCGCCCGAACGGTGGGGGAAGATGCAGCGGACGCAATCCGCGAACCGTTCTGCCTCGGCGATCCTGACGAGATGGGCACCCTCCTCGCCGCTTCGCTCGCCGACGTCGAGGTCCGTCGCTGCGTTGGTGTGGCTCATTTCGACTCGATCGAATCGATGGTGCGCGCCGAGATCCGGGGCTGGACCCTCTCCGACACGATCGACGACGAGCAGTACGGTCGCCTGCTGGCCGGCGCCCGAGCCGACCTGGCCTTCCTGGCCAACGCCGGCGGTGGGATCGAGTTCGCCATGCCGGCGCTGGTCGCCACCGGACGCCGCTAGAACTCACACCTTCAGCGTTCGATGGCGTACTCCAACTCGTACGTCTTCCGGCCCAGCAGGAAGGCGTCGAACTGTGCGAAATAGGCTCCGAAATCGATGTCGGGATCCATGATGATCCAGTCGGCATCACCCTCGGAGCTCGCGATGTTAGCCGTCGAGGCTCATGGTCACCGAAGACCGGATCCTTCGCGACATCTGCTGAGACCTTTCTCGAACCGTCATCCGACCGACCCCAGTCTTCGGCCTTTGTCAGGATCAGCGAAGCCTTGGCGAGGATTTGGTCTGGCTAGGCTCATCGGTGTGACGGCGTTGATGGGGCTGGAGGCCCGGCTGCGACTGGCCCGGCTGTACCTGTGCACCGACACCCGCCGGCGGCAGGGTGATCTGGCCGAGTTCTTGGCGGCGGCCTTCGCCGGCGGGGTAGACATCGTGCAGGTCCGGGAGAAGCGATTGACCCGCCAGGCCGAGCTCGAGGCGCTGGAGGTGGCCCGGGTCGCCGCCGAGCCGCACCAGGGCATCGTCTGTGTCAACGACTCGGCCGCGGTGGCCGGCGAGTTCGGCGCCGACCTGTTGCATCTTGGTCAGCAGGACGGTTCGGCCCGCAAGGCGCGCCGCCGACTGCACCGTTGGGCGCTGATCGGCCGATCCACCCATGCCCGTAGAGAGCTGGATCGTGCGGTCACCGACGACGATGTCGACTACTTCTGCGCCGGCCCGGTGTACGCCACCCCGACGAAACCCGACTATCGACCGGTCGGCCTCGACCTGATCCGGTACGCGACTCAGGTGGCGCCGCCGGCCGACCTGGCGGCCAAGCCGTGGTTCGCCATCGGGGGCATCAATGCCGACACCCTCGACGAGGTGCTCGAGGCCGGCGCCCGGCGGATCTGCGTGGTGCGGGCCATCACCGAAGCCTCCGATCCTGAGGCCGCCGCCCGTACGCTGGGCGACCGGCTGCGCGCCGCCTGGAAAGCCGACCCGGCGATGGAGGGCTACACCTTCCGTGCGGCCGCGCTGCCTGGACGGGAACGCTGAGCGCGCCGGTCGGCTACGCGTTCCGATGTACCGCCGCGGAGGCCAGGGCCGTCAACGCGGTTCGCCCGTCGGCCGCCATGTCCACCTGACCCAGCGCCGCCATAGCGGTCGCGTAGCCGTCGTCGATCATGTTCTCCACTGCTTCGCGGGCGCCGGACGCGATGATCACGTGACGCAGCTCGTCCACGCCGATCGGATCCAGCTCCGGATCCCCGAGCCGGCGTCGCAGCAGATCCTTCCCGGCACCATCGGTGCGGGCGTACGCCTGGGCCACCAGGACGGTCCGCTTGCCCTCCCGGAGATCGTCGCCGGCCGGCTTTCCCGTGACGGCCGGATCGCCGAACACCCCGAGCAGATCATCGCGGAACTGGAACGACCGACCGAGCGAGGTGCCGTACGCGGCCAGGCAGGCTTGCAGTCCCGGCGTGCCACCGCCCAGTGCCGCACCCAACTGGCACGGCCGCCGCACCGTGTAGCGGGCGGATTTGAACTCGACGACCCGCGCCACCTGGGCCAGCACCTCGGGGAGATCGGCCGGTGAATCGTCGGGTGAATCGTCGGCTGAATCCGACAAGGGTCGGGCCTGGGCCAGCACGTCGAGGTACTGCCCGGCGGTCACCTCGGTGCGCATCGCCTCCGCGATCGGGGCCGCGGCCGCGAGGGCGGCGGCCGGCAGCGGTGCCGCGCGAAGCATCTCCACCGACCACATCAAGAGCAGATCACCCAGCAGGATCGCCCCGGACCGCCCGTGCGTGGCCGGGTCCCCGAGCCAGCCCGCGGTAGCATGCTGGCGCTCGAACTGGCGATGCGCGGCCGGCTGCCCACGGCGGAGATCGGAGGAGTCCATCACGTCGTCGTGCACCAAGGCACTGACGTGGAGCAGTTCCAGGCTGGCAGCGGCCTCGAGCAGCCCCGCCCGGACGGGCTCGTCCGGCGGCCCGGCGGCGGCCAGGTAACCGGCGGCACAGAACGCCGGTCGCAACCGCTTCCCACCCGCGAGCAGCTCCCGGGCCAAACGTGACACCGGAGCCAACTCCGGGCCGATCTCCGCCAAGCGATGCGCTTGATCATCGAGGAAGGCGGCGATCCGCGCGTCGATCAGGGCGCGGAACTCCGGCGACGCCGGCCGCTCGGGGTCCAGAAAGTCGCCGGCCACGTGAGCAGCGTACGGATGCCGCCGGGCTCGACCAATTAAGGTTGGGGCATGGCCGCTCAGACTCTGTATTCCCGCGTGCGACCGCCGACCATCGTCGAACTGCTGGAGGCACGCGAGCGGCCACTGTTCTCGTTCGAGCTGTTTCCGCCGAAGGACGAGGAGCAGGCGCGGCAGCTCTGGCGGACCGTACGGGAACTCGAGTCGCTCGGACCGGACTTCGTCTCGGTCACGTACGGGGCGAGCGGTTCCACCCGCGAACGCACCGTCACCGCCACCGACGCCATCGCCCGGCACACCACGCTGCGGACCATGGCTCACCTCACCTGTGCCAGCCAGTCGCGCGATCAGCTGCGTAGGGTGATCGGCTCCTACGCGGCGGCCGGGATCCGGCATGTGATGGCCATCCGCGGGGACATGCCGGGCGGCCCGACCGTGCCGTGGGTACGTCACGACGAGGGCCTCGCCAACGCCACCGAGCTGGTGGCCATGGTGCGCGAGCTGGGCAGCTTCTGCATCGGGGTGGCCGCCTTCCCCGATCTGCATCCGGAGCGGCACGATGCCGACCTGGACGCGCGGGTGCTGGTGGAGAAGGCCCGGGCCGGCGCCGGTTTCGCGATCACCCAGCTGTTCTTCACCCCCGACCGATACTTCGACCTGGTGGACCGGGTCCGATCGCTGGGCTGTGACATACCGATCATCCCGGGCATCATGCCGGTGACCCGGCTTTCCCAGATCCAGCGGTTCGCCGATCTGTCCGGCGCGGACCTACCGCGCCAGGTGACCGACCGGCTGAACGCCGTCGGCACCGACGACGCCCGGGTTCGTCAGGTCGGTATCGACCTGGCCACGGAGCTGTCGGAGAACCTGATGGCCGGTGGTGCCCCCGGGCTGCATTTCATCACCATGAATCGGTCGCTGGCGACGCGAGAAATCTTTGCCAGGATCCAGCGGTCGATGAGTCGGGTATGACCTCCTCGATCGTGGTCAGCCGCTGCGTGGGCCGGGTCAGGGCGACGTAGAGCGTACGCAGGCCGCCCGACGACTCGGCCACGATGTCGTCCGGACTCACCACCAGCACACCGTCGTACTCCAGACCCTTGGCCTGCAGCGCCGTCACCACCACCAGCCGGTCGTCGGTGACCCCAGCGGCCCCGAGCGCCGCGCCCATCGCGTCGATCCGGGAGGGGGGACAGATCACCCCGACCGTGCCGTCGACCGCCTCGAGCAGATCGCGGGCGGCGGCGGTCATCCCTGCCGCCAGCTGATGCGGCGGCGTGGTCCGGAGCTCCGGCTGGTGACCGGTGGAACGAACCGCCCGGGGCAGATCGGCGTCCGGGAAGTCCTGCACCACCACTCGGGCCGCGAGGTCGAACACCTCGGCCGGGCTGCGGTAGTTGGTGCTCATCCGGAACCGACGGACCGGTGCGGTGCCCACCAGGTCCGCGATGGCCCGACCCGACTCGCGCGGGTCCGGCCACGAACTCTGCGCCGGGTCGCCCACGACGGTCCAGCTGGCGCTCGGTCCGCGTCGCCGCAGCATCCGCCACTGCATCGGCGTGATGTCCTGGGCCTCGTCCACCAACACGTGGGCGAACGTGTCCTGAGCCGACCCGAACGGGTCGGGCTCCCGAACGGGGGCCAGGCGTTCCATGGTGGTGACCAGTTCTTGGACCTCGCTGTCGGAGTCCAGGAACATCGACACCTCCTGCTCCTCCGGCTCGGGTACCGGACCCAGCTGGTGGGCGAGCTCGTCGAGCAGCGCAGCGTCGGCCACCGTCCAGTCGGTACCGCGGCTGCGACCCTGAAAGCTGGCGCTGAGCACGCGCTGTTGGGAGTCGGTGAGCTCCGAGCCGGCCACCCGCGCCACCACCGCGGGGTCGGCCAGGTGGGCCAGCGCATCGGTCGGGCTGACGGCCGGCCACCAGGCAAGGCTGAACATCGCGAAGGCGGCCGTGTCGGCCACCCGCTCGTCGAACTCTTCGCGTTCCATGTCCAGGTTCTCGGGGCGTTTGCGCCAGAGCGATGCGAGCAAGGCCTTTTCGGCGACGTCGCGGCTCTGGTTGAGCTTGTGGTGCGCGAGGACCTCAGCCTTGATCCGGGCGACCTCGGCCGCATCGAGCCGCAGCACGTTGCCGACCAGGGTGAGGCTCAGCTCCAGCGGCACCCGCTGCCATGTTTCCTGGACCAGCCGCTTGAGCACGCCGACCATCCGCAGACTGCCCTTGATCGCGGCCGCCGGCGCCGAATCCACCCGTTCCCCGCTGAGTTTCACGACGTCGGAGGCGACCGACCCGATGGAGCGGAGGGTGACCGCGTCCTCACCCAGGGAGGGCAGGACGCGCTCGATGTAGTTCATGAACACCCGGCTCGGGCCGACCACCAGGACGCCACCGGATTCGAAGCGACGGCGGTTCGAATAGAGCAGGAAAGCGGCCCGGTGCAGCGCCACCACCGTCTTCCCGGTACCGGGCCCGCCCGAGATCATCGTGAAACCCTGGTACGGGGCGCGGATGGCCTCGTCCTGTTCGGCCTGGATCGTGGCGACGATGTCGCGCATGGTGTGACCGCGAGCTCGACTCAACGCCGCCAACAGCGCACCCTCGCCCAGCACGGCCAGGTCGGTTTCGGACTCGGAGTCCAGCAGGTCGTCCTCGATCCCGACGACCTGGCTGCCGGCGCAGCGCAGAACCCGGCGCCGCACGACCTGCATCGGGTTGCTGGGCGTCGCACGATAGAACGGCTCAGCGGCCCGTGCGCGCCAATCGATCACCAGCGGTTCGTAGTCGGCGTCACGAACCCCGATCCGCCCGACGTAGCGGACCTCGCCGTCGGTCCGGTCGAGCCGGCCGAACACCAGGCCGTCGTGTTCGGCGTCCAGCACTGCGAGCCGTTTCGCGGCCTGGAAGGCGAACACGTCGCGTTCGTACAGACCGGTCCCGTCCTCTTCCCGGACGAAGCTCGAGCGGTCGGACTGGAACAGCGCGCGCCCCGCCGTGGCCACCTGCTGAGCGGAACGCGTCGCCTCCTCGAGTCGGTTGTAGACCCGGTCGACGTGCGCCTGCTCCATCGCCAGCTCGCGTTCCATACTGACCGGTCGAGGACGGTCTCCGTTGGAGCCGGTCTGTTGATGCGCCTGAGTCAAGAAGGAAGATCCTTAGTCGGACCGAAAACGGACATCTGAGTGTAACGGTGGCCGAAGCGGGTAGCGACCTCTCGTCGATTTCCGGCTGGCAGCACGCTCGGACCCGCCGCTTCAGCGTGTCCGATCATGCGCGGCGTAGGAGGCCAGAGCTCCGGCCAGGACGGTCGGGGAAAGTCCGTTGCCGCCGGCGGTGTGGGGGCCGGCGAAATACAGCCCGGGCACGTCGGTGCTGACCGGCGGTCGGCGGAACCAGCTCCGAAAGCCACGCCATGCGGATCCCGGCCGAGCGGTCCGGCTGCGCCACCGTGAAGTCGTGCACGCTCTCCATGGTTCCGTCCCGCACCGGCCTCCGGTACCGAACGGTCGGAACGCCATGGTCGGTGAGCTGCACCGTTTCGTGGACCCCCTCGGTCGCGTGATCGGTGAGCCGGTGGCTGACTCGGGGCGCGAGGGACGGCTCGAGTCGGCGCAGGTTCCGCCGCATCTGCCTCAGCGCTGAGCCGGGCAGCGAGTTCGGTCAGCTGCCACGGATCCCCGGTGAACACGACGGCAGCGGCGCGGGCATCGGTCCCGTCGACGGTCCGGATCTCGATGCCGTCCGACCCGTGAGCCAGGTGGGTCACCCGGTGGCCGATCCGAACGTCGACTTTGCGGACCTTCAGCCGCTCGATCAACGCCTCGACCAGCGTCGAGGTCCGACCGGTCCGCTGTTTCGGGTCGGGGTCGGCCGCGGTCACCGTCCACCGCCCGAAGCGGCGCTCCACCGACAGTGGCACGGCCGCCCAGCCCGGGGTCTGTTCGGGCACCGAGCCCTGCCGGTACGCGCTGGCCCGCATCATGGCCCGCGAGCGCGGGATGACCCATCCGATCGGCGAGATCGGCGACGGTGAGCCGAGGCTCGAGCAGCGTGCGGGTGGCTCGGGTGACCTGGGCGCGGTCGGTGAGCTCGGCCTCCAGCCCGAGGGGCCGCACCGCCTGCCAGACGTCGTCCAGCCAGTCCAGCGTGTCGCGCCAGCGCTCTGCCGCCCCGGGGCCGTACGCGCGACCGCAGGGTCACATACTGCTCGCCGCGGTCGGTGGGGAAGATCAAATCGGCTACCGTCGGCGAACTCGTACCGGGCCGGCTCGGCGGCCACCAGCGCAGCTCCGGTACGGGCCAGTTCTGCCTCCAGGACGCGACCGCTCTTGCGAAACAGGTCGCGCCAGGGAGCCGGGAAGCCGATCACCGCCGGTGCGGCGTCGACGAGTCGGTCGTCGGTCCCGATTTCGGGGTAGGGGGTGGGGGCCACCCGGCCACCCAGCCGGTCGGTGGCCTCCCACAACTGCACCGGATGACCCGCCTTCGCCAGCCGCAGCGCCGCCGCCAGGCCGGCCAGACCGCCGCCCACCACCAGGACCGGATGCACGAAGGGAGGCTAACCGGCGCGGAAACGCTGCCGCCGGAAGGGCCACGCCTCCTCAGCCGTTAGGCTCTGCCAAGTGCAGATCGCCGTGACCGGATCCATCGCGATGGACCATCTGATGACCTTTCCGGGTCGCTTCGCCGAGTCGCTGGTGGTTGAGCACCTGGACAAGATCTCGCTCAGCTTCCTGGTCGAGGATCTGCAGATCAAGCGGGGCGGCATCGCACCCAACATCTGCTTCGGGTTGGCCGCGCTCGGTCTCCATCCGCTGCTGGTCGGCGCGGTGGGCGAGGACTTCGGTGAGTATCGGGCGTGGCTGGATCGACACGGGGTGCTGACCTGGCCCATCCATGTCTCCGAGACCAAGCACACCGCCCGGTTCGTGTGCACCACCGACGCCGACAACGCCCAGATCGGCTCCTTCTACACCGGGGCCATGGCCGAAGCGCGACAGATCGAGCTCAAGCCGATCGCCGACCGGGTCGGCGGCCTGGATCTGGTGATCATCTCGCCGAACGATCCCGAGGCGATGCAGCGGCACACCGACGAATGCCGGGCCCGCGGTTTCCGCTTCATCGCCGACCCGTCACAGCAGATGGCCTGGTTGGACGGACCCGACATCATCTCGCTGATCGACGGAGCCGACTACCTGTTCTCCAACGACTACGAGGACACCTTGATCACCCAGAAGACCGGGTGGTCGCACGACGAGATCGTGTCCCGGGTCGGGGTCCGGGTGATGACGCGGGGCAAGCGCGGGGCCCGGATCGAGGTCAAGGGCGAGGATCCGGTCGACGTGCCCATCGCGCCGGAGACGGCGAAGTTGGACCCCACGGGCGTCGGGGACGCCTTCCGGGCCGGATTCATCGCCGGGCTCTCGTGGGGCCTGGTGCCGGAGCGCTGCGCGCAGATCGGTTCGCTGCTCTCCAGCTACGTGATCGCCGTGGTGGGCACGCAGGAGTACCGCTTCTCGGGCACCTTCGCCGAGCGTTTCGCCCACGCGTACGGGGACGACGCAGCCGCCGAGCTGGTGCCGCATCTGAGCGGCTTGCGGCTCTGACGGTTTTGTCCGGCTCGCGCACGCTCCGCGCCTCATGACTCGGTCTTCCTCCCTCGCTCGCAGACGAAAAGCGTGTCTGCTCCCTCGGTCGTCCAGACCGAGCCGGCGCTGCGCTAACGACGCTCGCCGGGCGAGGCTCCTCACTCCCGAGAGGCTCCGCCCATGACCGGTCCCCGCGTGGTCATCACCTACTGCACCCAGTGCCGGTGGCTGCTCCGGGCGGGTTGGGTGGCGCAGGAGTTGTTGACCACGTTCACCACCGACATCGGTGAGGTCGCTCTGGTGCCGGGCACCGGTGGCGTGTTCACGGTGGCCATCGACGACGAGGTCGTCTGGGATCGCAAGGTCGACGGCGGGTTTCCCGAGGTGGGACCGCTCAAGCGTCTGGTCCGCGATCGGGTGGCGCCCGGCCGCGATCTGGGCCACACCGACCGAGCCGCCGAGTCCGGCTGAGTACCGATCCCGGGTCAATCCCGGGCGAGCTCGGAGTACACGTCGTCGAGCCGCCGGCCGGGGGCGCCGAGTCCGTCCAGCGACTCGACCTGACGCGCGACGTTCTCCGAACGCCACTCGTAGGCCAGCAGGTCCAAGGCCGTGGCCACCAGCATCGCGTGGTGGTGCAGGATCACGTCCAGGGTGGCGCGCAGCCTTTCGTCGCCGAGATCATCACAGTGGTCGGGCAATCGGTCCCGCAGCCGGAAGAAGCGGTGGACGAGGGGGCCGGCACGCGGCGCCACCTGACCGAGGGGATCGCGGCACCGTACCCGCCGGAGGACCTCCTCGGCCTCGTCCTGCAAGATCACCGCTTCGGCCGCGATCTTGCGCAGCGCCCGGTGCTGGTCGGCGACGCTCGATGGGGGACCGGCATCGACCAGCTCGACCCCAGCGGGCGGCGACCCGAAGATCAAGCTTCGGAGGAGGCGGCTGAGCCGGTCGGCCATGCCGTGATTCTAGGTCCTGGGTCCCTCCAGCAGCTGGTCGGTGACTGGATCGGACTGCCCGTCGAAGTAACGATCGAGCACCCGTCGGAACACCGGTCGGGCGGGATCGGCGCGCGTGAACAAGGTCATCGAGGAGCGCAGTTTCTGGGCGTCGATGCCACCGAAGATGTCGGTGGCGGAGTGTCCTTCGGTCTCGGCCACCAGCTGCGACGACTCCAGCAAGCGCGGTCCGAGGACCGGATGACTCAGGTACGCCCGCGCCTCGGCCAGAGACGAGATCGCGAAGTGCCGGGAGGTCGGGCTGCTGCCGAGGCCCGCGATCTGGGGGAACACGAACCACATCCAGTGACTGGTCTTGCGACCGCGCCGCAGCTCGGCCACCGCCTGCGCGTACGTGCCTCCCTGGTCCTGGGCCGTCACGAAGCGCTCGAGATCGTACGCCGACGCCGGGCCATGGCTGAACTATGCCGACTGAACTATGCCGACTGAACTATGCCGCCTGGACGACGAGGCGGCCCCGAACTGAGAAGATCGCCTCACGCCACCAGAGAGGCCAGATCCTGTGTTGTCGGTGCTCGGGCACCTGCTGCCCATCGCGGTGGCGGCGGCGCTCAGCTCGATCCCGATCACCGCGACGATCGTGATCTTGTTGTCGCCCAACCGCGAACGATCCGCGCTGCCGTTCCTGATCGGCTGGGTTCTCGGCATGGCGGTCGTCGTCACCGCCGGTGTTCTGAGCGCTCGGATCCTGCCCATCGGCCCGAGCCGAGCTCCGAATGTGGCCATCGGCATCGCCGAAATCGTCGTCGGAGTCCTGATCCTGCTGTTGGCGGCGTACACCTGGCACCGCGCGGCACCGGATCAACCGCGCGAGGCTTCGTCGTGGCTGGACCGGGTCGGCTCGATGGGTCCGCTGGGCTCGTTCGGTTCCGGGCTGGCGCTGAACCTCCGCCCGAAGGGCTTGCTGCTGGGGGCGGCGGCCGGACTCGCGGTGGCCGGAGGATCACTGCGTCCGGCCGGCGTCGTCGCCGCGTTGGCGCTGTATCTGGTCGTAGCGACGTCCACGGTTGCCGGTCCGATCATCGCCACCTTGGTGGCGCCGGACCGGATGCGACCGCGGTTGACGACGGCCAGCGATTGGCTGGTCCGGAACCGGCGGGTGGTCACGGTGATCGTCATGATCTTCGCCGGGGTGGTCATCGTCGGGGCGGGAATCTTACGTCTCGTATGAGGAGCAGCGGAGGGTGGCGTCGGGGTTGACATGCAGGCAGATGCCTGCATAAAGTCGGATGTGGGATCGAACCCGGACGATGAGCTGGATCCCGTGTTCAGGGCCCTGGCCGATCTGACCCGACGGAGACTCCTGGATCGCCTGCACGAACGCAACGGCCAGACGTTGGGCGAGCTCTGCGCGGCGGTGGCGATGACCCGACAGTCCGCATCGCAGCACCTGGCGATCCTGGAGGCCGCGAACCTGATCAGCACGATCTGGCGGGGGCGGAGCAAGCTGCACTACCTCAACCCGGTGCCGTTGGAGGAGATCCGTGAGCGCTGGATGGGAAAGTTCGAGCCGAGGCGGCTGGCCCTGCTGGCGGCCGTAAAGAGGCAGGCCGAGGAACCACGAGCGGAGGAGAACATGAGCGAGCAACCGGATTTCGTCTACGTGATCTACATCCGGGCCACCCCGGCGCGGGTGTGGGAGGCGCTGACCGATCCCGAGCTGAGCGGGCAGTACTGGGGTCACCGCAACGTCTCCGACTGGCAACCAGGATCTGGCTGGGAGCACCAGCGGACCGACGGCACCGGCCAGCCCGACGTGGTGGGCATCGTGCTGGAGAGTTCACCGCCGACTCGGCTGGTCACCACCTGGGCCGAACCCGGCTCGGAGCGTGGGGCGGCCGCGGCCGGGGAGGCCAACCGGGTCACCTTCGACATCGAACCGTACGGCGACATCGTGCGGCTCACGGTGACGAGTCAAAACTTCGTCGACGAGGCCGAGCGGACCGAGAACGCGGCCGGCTGGGCGGCGGTGCTCTCGAACCTGAAGTCTCTGCTGGAGACCGGGGCCGTGCTGCCGAGCGTGCCATGGGAGATGCCGCACTGAGCCTGGCGGTCCTAGGCTGAGGGCCGTGGCGGAACTCGAAGCGGTCGACGAGTCCTGGGAGCGAGCCCTCTGTGTGGTGGCCCACCCCGACGATCTGGAGTTCGGGGCGGCGGCCGCGGTCGCGCGCTGGACCGATCAGGGCAAGACGGTGATCTACGTCATGGTGACCAGCGGCGAGGCGGGTATCGACTCATTGGATCCCGCCGAGTGCCGCACCCTCCGGGAGCGCGAGCAGATCGAGTCGGCCCGGATCGTCGGTGTCGAGGTCGTCGACTTCCTCGGGCTGCCGGACGGCATCCTCGAGTACGGGGTGCCGCTGCGCCGGGCCATCTGTGCCGTCGTGCGGCAGCACCGTCCGGAGATCGTCATCACCAACAACTTCCGGGACACCTGGGGCGGCAAGAACCTGAACCAGGCCGATCACATCGCCGTCGGCAAGGCCAGCCTCGACGCGGTCCGCGACGCGGGCAATCGCTGGGTGTTCCCCGAGCAACTGGGGAATGGCGTGGAGCCGTGGGGCGGGGTCACCGCGGTCTGGGCGGCCAGCTCGCCGCAGTCCGAACACGCCGTCGACACCACGGCCACCTTCGACCTGGGGGTCGCCTCCCTCGAAGCCCACGCGGCCTACATCGCAGGACTGGGCTGGGAGTTCTTCGACCCACGCGAGTTCCTGGAGGGCGTCGCCCGACCGACCGGCACCCGCCTCGGGGTACCGCTCGCCACCGCCTTCGAGGTCTTCGCCATGGGTTGGGGGAGCTGAGTTCGACCCGCCGGGAGATCCGGGCTTGACGAACTGTCGGTGGGCCGATGTACAGTGAGTTCTGGTTCGAACGAGCGTTCGATTCGGCACTTGGGGAAGGGCCCGGAACGCTGAGTTCGAGCTTCGGCGCAGTGCCGATCATCCAAAGCTCGCGGCACGCGTCGCGAGCGAGCCTCGGTGCGGATGGACTCGACCCCCGTCCGCGCCGGGGCGGCCATCGTCCTCTGACCCGTCCTTCTTCTCATGGCTGGAGCTCTGCCATGCGCCGTTACAACGAACCGATCGAGGTCAAGCCCGGACTGGTAGCGGGGCAGGAGGCGCCCGCCCAGTTCCTCTGGCGGAACCGGCTCTGGCTGGTCCGGGCGATCGAGGATCGCTGGCTGGAGACGGGGGACTGGTGGGACGGCCGGGCCGCCCGGGCCGTGCGCGGCGAAGACCTCGATCCGGGTCGCACGCGGTGACGTGACTGGCCGAGCAGGAGGTCTGGCGGGTGGTCGCCGCCCCGGGGCGGTCCGCGGATCACGGCGTCTGCGAGTTGGCCCACGCCTCGAGCACGGGCGAATGGCGGCTGCGGACCCTCCTCGACTGACCCCTCACCCAGCGAACTCCGGCCGTGAGCGATCCGTTCGTCCACCTGCGGGTCGCCTCGGCGTACTCGCTGCGCTACGGCGCCTCGCCGCCCGAGATCCTCGTCGAACGCGCCGCCGAGCACGAGATGGACCTCCTCGGGCTGACCGACCGGGACGGGCTGTACGGGGCCGTGCGCTTCGTCCAGGCCTGCCGGCGGTTCGGGATCGGGCCCATCGTCGGGGTCGATCTCGCCTTGGCGCCGATCCACGCCGAGCGGCGCACCCGGACGCCGTGCGCGGTGGCGCCAGCCGGGATGCGACGAGCCTCGCGTGTGCGTCCTGGCCCAGGACGCGCCAGGGTTGGGCCCAGCTCTGCCGGCTGATCTCCGCCAGCGCACCTCGGGCGGCGAGCGGGGACACCCGACGACCACGCTGGAGAGCCATCGCCGAAGCCGCCGCGCACGGGCACCTGCGGGTGCTGCTCGGCGCCGATTCCGATCTGGGCGTCGCCGTCGCGGCCGGGTCGACTGGACCGGGCCGAGGCCGTCGATCCGGCCGCTGGAGCGGCGTTGGTCGAGCCCGGCCGACTCGTGGTCGCGGTCACCCATCAGCGCCGGGGCGGTCCGGGCGCCGGATCCCTGACCCACGCGGCCCGGATGCTGGCCCTGGCCGACCGGCAGGGGGTCACGGCGGTGCTGACCAACGCGGTCCGGATGGCCGATCGCTGGCTCGCTCCGACCGTCGACGTGCTGGATGCCTCCCGCCGGCTCGTCGCCCTGGACCGCCGGCACGTCGACCAGGGCAACGCCGAGGCGTACCTGAAGTCGGGGAAGGAGATGCAGCTGCTCGCCGACGAGGTGGCCCAGCGCGTCGGGTCGCGGGCGAGCGAGGCGGTCGCCGGCTGCTCGCGGCGACCCGCGCGGTCGCGCTCAGCTGCGTGCTCGATCCGGAAGCGGATCTCGGCCTGGGCCGGCCCCATCTGCCGGAGTTGGTGGTGGCCGGCGCGGCAGGGCCGGATGCTGGGTCAGGCACACGGCCGAGGGCCGGGCGGCGGCGATGGCGGTGCTCCGGGAACGCTGCGAGCTCGGCGTCGCGACGCCGGTACGGCGAGCTCGAGCGCGGTGCCGCTGCCCGGCGACGCGCCGACCGCCTCGCGGACGAACTGGCCGTGGTCGACCGGCTCGGGCTTCGCCTCGTACTTCCTCACCGTGGCCGACATCGTCGAGCTGATCGGCGCGCGCGGCATCCGCTGCGCCGCCCGGGGCTCCGGGGCCGGCAGCTTGATCAACTACGTCCTCGGGATCTCCGACGTCGAGCCGCTGGAGCTCGGTCTGCTGATGGAACGGTTCCTTGTCGGTCCACCGGCGGACGCTGCCCGACATCGACCTCGACGTGGAGTCCGAACGCCGGACCGAGGTCTACGAGATGATCTTGGCGCGATTCGGCGGCCGGCGGGTGGCGTGCGTCGCGATGCTCGACACGTACCGGATCCGGCACGCCGTCCGCGACGTCGGGGCCGCGCTCAGTCTGCCGCCGTCGGAGATCGACGCCATCGCCAAGGCGTTCCCGCACCTGCGGGCCCGCGACGCCCGGGCGCGCCCTGCGCGACCTGCCGGAACTGCGGTCGATGGGTCTCGCCGAGCGGCGGCTGGACCTGCTGTTCGACCTGGTGGAGTCCCTGGACGGGCTGCCCCGCCACATCGCCCTGCATCCGTGCGGGGTGCTGCTCAGCGACCTGACCCTGCTCGATCGCACCCCGGTGGAGGCGAGTTTCGCCGGCTTCCCGATGAGTCAGTTCGACAAGGACGACGTGAGCGAGTTGGGCCTGCTCAAGCTCGACGTGCTCGGGATCCGGATGCAGTCGGCCATGGCCCACGCGCTGGCCGAGATCCGCCGGACCGACGGACACCGTGATCGAGCTGGACACCCTGCCGCTGCGGGACGAACCGACCTTCGAGCTGATCCAGCGGGCGCAGACGCTCGGGCTGTTTCCAGATCGAGTCGCCGGGCCAGCGGGAGCTGGTCGGCAAGTTCGCTCCCGGAGACGTTCAACGACCTGGTGATCGACATCTCGCTGTTCCGGCCCGGGTCCGGTGCAGAGCGACATGATCGTGCCCTTCCTGGAGGCCCGGCACGGGTGGGCGGTGCGGGAGTCCTTGCCGCCGAGGCTTGCTCCGCTCGTCGCCGAGACCTCGGGGGTGGTGGTCTTCCACGAGCAGGTGATCCGCATCATCGCGAGCCCTGACGGGCCGCCCGCCGATGAGGCCGAGGAGCTGCGGCGCGCGCTCGGCGACCGCGAGCGGGCCGACGAGGTCGCCGGCTGGATCCGGGTCCGGGCCGACCAGGAGGGCTTCGAGCCGGCCGAGATCGAGCAGAGCATGGTGGTCCTCCGCGCCTTCGCCTCCTTCGGCTTCTGCAAGGCCCACGCCGCGGCCTTCGCCCTCACGACCTTCCACTCGGCTTGGCTCAAGGCGCACTATCCGGCCCACTTCCTGGCCGGTGTGCTGACCCACGATCCGGGGATGTACCCGAAGCGGTTGATCTTGGACGAGGCTCGGCGCTTCGGGGTTGGGGTGCTGCGGCCTGGACGTCAACGCCAGTCAAGGTGCGTACGCGGTCGAGCGTCAGACCGGCGCGCGCGAGGGGAGCGGCTACGGCATCCGGTTGTCGCTCGCCGACGTACGCGGCATCAACCAGACGGAGATCGACCGCATCGTCACCGGACAGCCGTACCAGTCGCTGCCCGACTTCTGGAGCCGGGCCCGGATCTCCCAGCCGATCACCGAGCGACTGGTCCTCGCAGGGGCCTTCGACGCCCTGTACGACCTCAGCCCCGATCGCTCGACCCTGTCCACCCGAGGCCGGCCCACCACCCGCGATCTGCTGCTGGCCGTCGCCGATCTCGGCCGGGCCGATCGGGTCGACCGACGCGTCGCGGGCCAGGGGTCGATCGCGGTGTCCTGAAGCGCAGCTCGGAGGAGACCGATCCTCGCGACCAGGCTCGGGCCCAGGCGGCCACGCCCCAGCAGCCGAAGGCGCCGGAGATCCAGTTGCCCCTGGACATCGGTCTCACCGGCGGCCTCGAGGTGACGGCGAACTGGTGGCCACCGGTCTGCCGGAGTTGAGCGTCACCGAACGGGTCCGCAGCGAGCTCGAGCATCCTCGGCCTCGACGCGACCGAACACATCGTCGGCGACTACCTGCCACTGTTGCGGGCCCTGGGCGTCACGTTCTCCGCCGAGTTGCTGCGCCGCCGCAGCCGGAGCGAGCTGCTGGTCGCCGGTGTGAAGGTGGCCACCCAGACCCCGCCGGTCCGGTCCGGCCGCCGGGTCATCTTCCTGACCCTCGACGACAGCACCGGGCCGGTGGACGCGACGTTCTTCGACAACGTGCAGGGTCCGTACGCCGGCACCGTCTTCGACTGCTGGCTGCTCCTGGTGCGCGGGGTCCTGCGCCGGACCGGACCGCGGGGCGTGTCGCTGCGGGCCACCGGGGCCTGGGATCTGGCCGGGTTGCTGGACCGCTGGCGTAGCGCGCTGGACGAGACCGGCCGACCGGAGGATGCTCTGGCCGCGGTTCGGGCGGCCATCGTCGACCCGCCCGCGACCGACACCGCGCTGGCTCCGACCCGCGTCCTGGTGCACCCCAGCGGTTTCCGCCAGTCCCCGTACGCCGACGTGCGGCCCCCGGACCCGGTCGGCAAGCTGTGGCACACCAGCCCGGGCAGCCCGGGCCGCTAGCTGTACCCGGCTAGCGGGTAGCGTCGCATCTGCTCGGGCCGAGGAACTGCGTAGCACAATCGTGGGAGGTGAGGATGGCCGAGGTGCGCCGGCGCCGATCGATCTCCGCCACCCTGCTGCGCGAACTGATGAGTCGGCAACTGACGGCGTGCGCCGCCGGTCGGTCCCTGGACGTGGTGGACGTGGGCGGCGGTACCGGCGTCCTGGCCACCGAATTGGCGGCCCTCGGCCATCGGGTCACGGTCGTCGATCCGAGCCCGGATGCGCTCGCCTCGCTGGACCGGCGCGCCGCCGAGGCTGGGGTCGCCGGTCAGATCACGGCCCGCCAGGGTGACGCCGCCGGCCTGGTCGACATCGTCGGTCCGGCCGCGATCGATGTCGTGGTCTGCCACCGGGTGCTCGAGGTGGTCGATTCGGCTCCGGCCGCGCTGGCCGCCATGGCGACCGCGCTGCGGCCGGGCGGCCTGATCAGTCTGCTCGTGTCCCAACGACAGGCCACGGTGCTGGCGCAGGCCCTGCTCGGTCACATCGACCAGGCCCGCCGCACGTACGCGACCGACACGTTCGACCAGCAACAGATTCTCGCCCTGGTCGCGAACGCCGGCTTCACGGTTCGGGAGCTGCACGGGATCGGGGCGGTAGCCGACCACGTCTCCTCCGCGGTGGTCGACGCCGACGCCCGGGTCCACGACGAACTCCTCGCGCTCGAGCGCGAGATCAGCACCGACGTCGCCTTCCGCGCGATGGCTCCGCACCTGCACGTGTGGGCGGAGCGGTCCTAGCCGAGTCATCGAACGCATGTACGATTACTCTGTATGATTGATTCGTGCCCGAGTCCGCCGCGTGTCGTCATGCACGTGGACATGGACGCGTTCTACGTCTCGGTCGAGTTGCGCAACCGGCCGGAGCTGCGAGGAACTCCGGTGATCGTCGGCGGCTCGCCGCGAGGGGTGGTGCTCTCGGCCAGCTACGAGGCGCGGGCCGCCGGGGTCCGATCCGGCATCTCCTCGACCCAGGCGCGCCGCCTCGCCCCGAAGGCCACCTTCCTGCGGCCGGATTTCGACGCCTACACCGCCGTGTCCAAGGGCATCGTCGAGGTCTTCCGATCGATCTCGTCCGTGGTGGAGGCGGCCTCCATCGACGAGGCATACCTGGACGTCACCGGCTCGGTCCGGATGTTCGGCCCCCCGGCCGAGATCGGAGAGTACGTCCGGGCGGTGGTGGCCGACGAACAGCAGATCACCTGCTCGGTCGGCATCGGTCCCAACAAGTTCATCGCCAAGATCGCCTCCCGTCAGGCCAAGCCGGACGGACTCGTCGAGGTCCCGGCGTCCGGCGGTGGTCGAGTTCCTGCATCCGTTGCCGGTGCAGGCGATGTTCGGCGTCGGACCGGCCACCACCGAGCGGCTCAACCGGCTGGGGCTGTTCACGGTCGCCGATCTTGCCCACACGCCACGCAACACCCTGCGCCGCGCGTTCGGGCCGCACGCCGGCTCGAGCCTGCACCACCTGGCCTGGGGACGGGACGGCCAGCGGGTCGTCAACTCCGAGCCGGAGCACAGCGTCGGCTCACAGGAAACCTTCGGCCGGGACACCGACGACCCCCAGGTGGTCCGCCGGGAACTGCTCCGGATGGCCGATCGCACCGCCAGCCGGATGCGGAAGCAGCGGATGGTGGGGCGCACCGTCACCTTGTCGGTACGGTTCGCCGACTTCACCGAGCTGACCCGCTCGGCGACCCTGCCCACGGCGACCGACGTGACCGACGAGATCTACGCCGGCGCGCTCGCCCTGTACGAACGGCTCGGTCTGGACCGGGCCCGGATCCGGCGGGTCGGGGTCCGGGTCGAGGGCCTGATCGGCATCGAACGCGCGTACCGGCAGCCCCGGCTGACCGACCCGGAACGCGGCTGGCGGGAGGCGGAGCAGGCCGTCGACGCTGCCGTCGGCCGCTTCGGGCCGGCGGCGGTCCAGCGGGCGATCCTGACCCGTCGGCACTAGCGCCTGCGCAGCGGCCTGGCTCGACAGTCGCGAGCGTGCCCGACAATGAACGTACGAGCCTGTGGATAACGAGTCGGGGATCTTTGACAACTTTGGGTTTCTTCTGGCACGGCGTCCGCCTAGACTGAGCGCAGATCGCCCACCCAGGGCGAGATCAGTGACGTGCGAATCTGCTGTACGAGGCTGTCTATCACCGGGGTGGCGCAATCTCTCACAGACGACAGCCGTTGCCGGTCGCCGGGTAAACACGACATTGCGGGGAGGTGGCCAGTGGCCCTCTCAGACGAGGAGCAACGGCTTCTCGAGCAGATGGAAGCAGCGCTTGCCGCCGAGGATCCGAAGCTGGTCAACACGCTTCGCGGCACCGGTGTGCGGCGCATCCATCGCCGCCGGGCAGCCTTGCCGGTGTCGGCTTCTTCGTCGGTCTCGCGCTCTTGATCGCCGGCATGTCGACCCAGCTCTTCCTGAGTGTCGTTGGCTTCGTCATCATGGTGGCCGCGGCCGTCACCGCCATCTACTCCTGGCAGCACGTCGGTACTGGTCCTGACGCGAAGAAGCCGCCCAGCCGGCCCCGCGCGCCCCAGTCCTCCGGCGGAACCGACGGCCAGGGCTTCATGGACAAGATGGAAGAGCGCTGGAAGCGGCGCCGGGACGAATCCGGCTTCTAACCCCTTCCTGTGCCTCTGCATGGTTTGCCCGCGGCAAGCCTGCGTCTGATCGCTCCTGCGGGACGTCTGCCAGCGCAACCGCGACAACGACCCCCGGCCGTACCCAAGAAGGACGTCTCCAGAGCAACAACAACCTCTGGCTGAGCGCGTAGCCGGCTCCGCGAAGCGCGGTCAGCCCTTGCGGCGGAAGACCGTACGCCAGAACGGTCGCGGGAACACCGACCGCGGGAAGACCACGGCCAATATGCGGCGCAGTCGAGAACGCGGGGCCGCGATGCCGCGGCGGATCTCGGTGGTCATGGTCGGCAGGTCGGTGCCGGTTTCGGACAACTCGACCGAACGGGCGTACCGGGACCGCTCGACGAGCGTCGCGATCTGACCCATGCTGGCCGATTCGGGTTGCTCGAGCCGGTCGGCGACCTCGGAGCCGATTGCCCGGGGTGACCCGCCGGGCCACGACCCGCCGTAGTCCACCACGGTGTCCCGGATCTCGGCCCAGGCCGACTCCACCTGTTCCGCGGGTTCCCCTTCGGCGTTGAGCCGGGAGCTGCGCCGCCGGACCCGGATCGTCGCCGGGGCCGCCAGGATCACCAGCACCAACAGTCCGATCGCGGTGACGACCAGCGTCCGGACCCAGTCGACGCCGGAGCCCGCCGCGCCGTCGGTCGGTGCCGCACTCGGCAACGCCGACGGGGCCGCCGAGACCGACGGGTCGGCGGCACTCGGCAGGTCGGACGGGGCGTCGGACGGCGTGTCGTCGGGCGAGTCGTCGGCCGGGACGGTCCACGAGGGCGCGGTCCCGGTGACTCCGGACGGGGTGGGCTCGAAGCGGACCCAGCCGTAGCCGGCGAAGTAGAGTTCCGGCCAGGCGTGCATGTCGCGGATCGAGACCTCCCAGGTGTCCCCGCGCCGCTCCCCGGGCAGGAAGCCGACAGCCACCCGGGACGGGATCTTGAGCACCCGAGCCATCGCGGCCATCGCCCCGGCGAACTGCTCGCAGTAACCCCGCCGATCATCGATCAGGAAGTTCTCCAGCGCCTGGAAGCCGCTGCCGGGCAGCGGTTCGGTGCTGTACGTGAACGCCCGACTGCGCAGGAAGGCCTGGATCGTGCGCCGCCTTGCGCATCGGCGTGTCGCCATCGGCGGTCACCCGCTGGGTCAAGGCGGTGATCGAGTCCGGGAAGCCCTGCGGGATGACGTTGGTGATGCCCGACGTCGGCCGGGTTGCCGGCCAGGGCGTTGGTCAGGTCCGCCGGATCCGGGGCGATGTCGACGCTCTGCACCGAGTAGGTCAGGTTCCGGATGGCGTTGGTGCGGCCCCCACCGGCCCCGGCCAGCACGACCAGCGAGTTGGGGTCGTACGCCCACTCCCCGGGTGCGGTGAAGCTGCGCGGAGCGTACGGGAGCGGCAGGTACTCCGAGCGGAAGTCGAGCACCCGGATGGTGCTCTCCCGGCGCTCACTCGGTTCGCCGTCCAGGCCGGGGATGGCCGGGAGCGTGCCGCCGCTGGACAGCTGCATCGGTACGTTGCGCCAGCCCGAGGCGTTCAGCTCGGGCAGCGATGCCATCCGCAGATACATGCCTCCGGGCTGATCGGTCTGGTACTGGATCACGACGGCGTCGCTCGGTTGATTCAGATTGCGGCGCAGATCCAGCGTCGGGTCGGTCAGCTGCAGCCGCCCGCCCCCGCCGGGCCCGTTCCCGAAGCCGAAGCCGGGGAGCGCCAGCGTGGGCAGGGCGACACCGAGGACCAGGGTGCCGACCAGCGCCGGCGCTCCGATCAGGGCCGCCGAACGCCAGACCACCGCGCCGACGGCGCCCGGCCCCGCTCCGGAATCTCGGGAGAGGCCTCGGGTCCAGCGGGCCGTCGAGTTCAGGCCCTGGGCGATCAGAATCCCGAGGTAGCCGACGGCGATGGCGAGGAAGCTCACCACCCCGGTGTCGGTACCCAACCCGATCGCCGGCACGAGGAACAGGGTCAGCGGCGGTGCGATGCCCCACATCGGCCGGGCCAGGCCCGACACCAGCAGGTCGGTGACGATCATGATCACCCCGATCGCGCTCACGAGGATCACCGTGATGCCGTCGTCGGGGTCCATCGGTGCGGCCTGGGTCTGCATGTGCTCGATGCCCTGCTGCCAGAGCAGGACGTACTGGGCGAACCAGGGCTCATCGGTGGCGGAGGGCATGCTGGTGCTCAGCGCGAACAGGAAGCCGGCGAGGATCACCAGCTGGACCAGTAACACCGAGCCCGCGCCGAACCGGAGCCGGCGCAGCCCGAGAGCCACGCGCCGCCAGCAGCGCGATCAGCAACCAGCTCGATCCCCAGGAAACCGCCGTCGCTGGTCAGGGGCGTGAGGGTGAAGGTGGCCAGGAACACCGCGACCACCGAGGCGACGATCAGCCGGTCACTGGCACGCATCAGGCCGCCGCCCCCAACTGATCCAGCCCGGTCCAGGCTTCGGCGACAGCTCATGCCGCGGGTCACCTCGATGACCCGCCACTGGTTGTCGCGCAGGATCTTGGTGGCGAGCTCGTGCTGCGCGCGGACCCGCTCACCGCCGGGCTCGTCGGCGAAGGAGTCCACGTCGAGTACGAAAGCCAGGCCCTGGGCCCGGTTGCGTCGAACCCGCAGCAGGGAGTCCGCATCCTCCGGAGTCAGCCGGCCCAGGACCGCCACCACCAGCTGGCCGGGGCGGTCGATGGAAGCCGTCTCCACGGCGTAGTGCAGGGTGGTCGTGGTCCGCGACCGAAGATCGGTCAGCCGGGTCACGACCAGCTCGGCCGAGGTGGAACTGTGCTGGCCGGAGCTGCCGCTGATGTGCAGCGGCCCGTCGGCTTCGTAGATCTCCACGCTGAAGCCGTCCTCCAGGAAGTGCAGGGCGACGGAGGCAGCCGCAGAGATGGCCCATTCGATGGAATTGTGCATTCCCCGCCCGGCGTGCGCGGACACCCGTGAATCCAAGATCAGACTTGCGCTCGGATCCCACGCCTGCTCCTCCCGGCGGACCATCAGATCGCCCATCCGAGCGGTGGACCGCCAGTGGATCCGGCGCCGGTCGTCGCCGCTGCGGTACTCCCGGACCAGGGCGTCGTCCTGCCCGACGACGCCGATCCGGTGCGGGCGGGCCTCACCGGTACTGCCGGCTCCGCCGGCGGACCGCATGGTGGGGAGCGGCTCGATCCGCGGGGTGACCATGACCTCGGAGGTGGCCACGAAGCGCCGGTCCAGTCGAACCAGTCCGAACGGATCGGTGGTGCGCACCATCAGCGGGCCGGTCCGGAACCGACCGCGGACCCGGCCGAGCAGCGGATACTCGATCTCGCGGCGCCAACTGGTCGACGTACGGTCCACGACGAAGCGTGGGCGGTTGCCCAGGTCGCGCGGTACGGCGTCCTCCAGCAGCAGGATCGCGGCCGGCAGCAATCCGTCCTGGCCGAGGGTGATCCGGCCGCGCATCGGCGAACCGAGCGGAACCCGGGCCGGCTCGACCGCCCGCTCGCAGGTCATCCGCAGCCGGGCCCGCGCCACCAGGATCGCGGCGACCACCGGGAGGATCGCCAGCAGCAAGCCGATCCGCATCACGTCGCGTTGCCCGGCCGACATGGCGATCAGGAGCACCGCGAGGCCACCGAAGATGAAGAACCGGCCACGGCCGGTGAACAGCTGCCAGATCGCCCGCATGTCGGCCTACCGACGGTCGGGGATCTGTACCGAGGACACCGCCGCCCCCACGATCTCGGTCACCGTGCGCCGCGCCAGCTGGGCGTCGGTCGACGGCAGCACCCGGTGGGCGAGGACGAACGGGGCCAGCATGGAGATGTCGTCGGGGCTGACGTAGTCGCGCCCGGCCAGCGCCGCGTGGGCCCGCCCGGCGCGCAGCAACTGCAGCGTGGCTCGCGGCGACGCTCCCAGCCGGAGGTCGCGCGAGTTGCGGGTGGCGTTGACCACCTGAACCAGATAGTGCTTGACGGCCGGGCTCACGTACACCGACTTCACCGCCTCGATCAGCCCGCCGATGGTCTCGCCGTCGGTGACGGGCTCGAGGTCGTTCAGCGGGTCGGACGAACCGTGCGACTCGAGCATGTCCAACTCGGCGTTGGGTGTCGGGTAGCCCATCTCGATCCGGGCCATGAAGCGGTCACGTTGGGCCTCGGGGAGGGGATAGGTGCCCTCCATCTCGATCGGGTTCTGGGTGGCCACCACCATGAACGGGGCCTCGAGCACGTACGTGGTGCCGTCGACGCTGACCTGGCGTTCCTCCATCGACTCCAACATCGCCGACTGGGTCTTCGGGGAGGCACGGTTGATCTCGTCGCCGACCACGATGTTGGCGAAGATGCCCCCTGGTTTGAAGTCGAAGTCGCGGGTCTCCTGGTTGAACACCGACACACCCGTGATGTCGGACGGAAGCAGGTCCGGAGTGAACTGGATCCGGCGCACGGAGCAGGCGATCGAGCGCCCAAGGGACTTGGCCAGCATGGTCTTGCCGACTCCGGGAACGTCCTCGACGAGGAGGTGACCTTCGGCCAGCAGCACGGTCAGGGCGAGATCGATCGAGTCGCGCTTGCCCTCGATCACACCCTCGATGGCTTGGCGGACCTTGCCCATGATCTGCACCACGTCGCCGAGCGAGAAGCTCGTGGCCACGCCGGCCTGATAACTCAGACTCAACTGTCCCTCCGTGTCCGAATATCGCCGACTGCCCCGGCGGCCTGGTCGGCGCGCACGAGATGGCCCTTACCCTACGTGCTCCGCCCGAACCACGCCCCCGGTCCGCCGACCCGTCACGTCTTCGACGCTTTGGGCACCGTTCAAACCGCCGAAGAAGTGACGGTTCATGGGGGAGTTTCGGGCTGCTCGTGGGGTGAAGTGGAGTACAGTGGCGGAAAGTGGAGGAATCGGGAACACTAGGGGTGAGAGTGCGGCGAAAGGGGAGGTGGGCAGATGTTTCTCGGCACCCACACCCCGCGGCTGGACGAGAAGGGTCGGCTGATCCTGCCGGCCAAGTTCCGCGACGAGTTGGCGGAGGGCCTGGTGATCACCCGAGGTCAGGATCGCTGTCTGGCCATCTGGCCGCTGGCCGCCTTCGTGGAGCAGACGCAAGCCCTGCGCAACGCGCCGTCGAGCAACAAGCAGGTCCGCGACTACCAGCGGATGGTGGCATCGGGGGCCTCGGACGAGATCCCCGACAAGCAGGGCCGGATCACCATCCCGACCGCACCTGCGGGGCTACGCCGGCCTGGACAAGGACTGCGTCGTGGTCGGGGCGATCAACCGCGTCGAGGTCTGGGACGCAGCGTCCTGGCAGGCCTACTCCGCACGGCAGGAGTCGGCGTTCGCCGAGATGAACGACGAAGGATTTCCCGGCCTGTGAGGGCCGGCCCCAGAACCACGCAGAAACCACGCAGAAAACCACACAGAAAACCACACAGCAGATCCACACAGCAATCACGACTCGTGCGGTGAGGCTTCAACCCGAAGGTCCGGCTCCCTGGCACACCTTCCCCGGTGCCAGGTAGACGAAGTCAAGGATCTCGGGTTGAAACCTGGCGGCGCGAGTCCCGAGTGAACAAAAGGGTCGAGACATGGCACTCCGAGTCGCGGCATCGGGAACGATGTGACCGGCGCCGAGCGACACGTCCCGGTCATGCTCGACCGGATCGTCGGGCTGCTGGCCCCGGCCCTCGAGCCCGGTCCCCCCGACGGCGGACAGTGTGCTGGTCGACGGCACGCTCGGCCTGGGCGGGCACGCCGAGGCTCTGCTGCGAGCCTGCCCATCGGTGCGACTGATCGGTCTGGACCGCGATCCGCAGGCCCTCGCCGCGGCGCGGCAGCGGCTCGATCCGTACGCCGACCGGATCACTCTCGTGGAGGCCGTGTACGACGAGCTCCCCGACGTGTTGGCCCGCCTCGGGCGGGCCAAGGTGCAGGGCGTACTGCTCGACCTCGGCTTGTCGTCGCTGCAGATCGACGATCGGCGCCGGGGCTTCGCCTACGCCGTGGACGCGCCCGCTCGACATGCGGATGGACGGAAAGCAGGCGCTCACAGCGGCGGAGGTCGTCAACACCTATTCCGCGGCCGAATTGACGTCGATCCTGCGCCGTTACGGCGAGGAACGCTTCGCCGACCGGATCGCCCGGCGGATCGTCGCCGAGCGTGAGCGGGCCCCGTACGAGACCTCGGCCCGGCTCGTCGCCACCCTCGAGGCGGCTATCCCGGCGGCCACCCGGGCCTCGGGCGGACACCCGGCCAAGCGAACCTTCCAGGCGCTGCGGATCGAGGTCAACGGCGAGCTCGCCGCCTTGGAGTCGGTCCTGCCGGCACGCCATCGCCGCCCTCAGCGTCGGGGGCCGGATCGCCGTGCTGGCCTACCACTCGCTGGAGGACCGACTGGTCAAGCAGGTGCTGGCGTCCGGCGCCCGGGACAGCGCGCCCCGCGATCTGCCCGTCGTGCCGGCGGGGTTCGAGCCGCAGCTCCGGCTGTTGACCCGCGGGGCCGAGCGGCCCGACGCGGACGAGGTCGCCGCCAATCGTCGCGCCGCCTCGGCCCGGCTCCGGGCCGCGCGTCCGGATCGCCGACTCCCGAACCAGCCCCCCGACCAGCCCCGCGACCACTCATCGCACCGGACACCGAAGAGGGACGAGGGTCGCGTGAGTGCACTGTGGGCGCCGTCGCCCGGCGCAGTTGACGCCGAAGGCCGTCCGCGGGCCCTGCGCCGTCGGCCCGGACTCAAGGTGGTGCCTCGGCCGCCGGCCCGGATGTCCCGGATCCCGTTCATCGCGGTGCTGATCGCGTTGTTCGGGGTCGGCATGGCGGGCTTGTTGATGCTGAACACGACGTTGCAGAACCAGGCCTTCGAGGCGCGCGGACTCTCCCGGCAGGCCAACGAGCTGGTGTACGGGCAGGCGGAGTTGGAGAGCGCGATCAGCCGTCGCTCGGCCCCCCAGGAGCTGGCCCGGCGGGCCTCGGCGTTGGGCATGCGACCCAATCCGCACCCGGCTTTCGTCGTCGTGCCGTCGGGCAAAGTGATCGGCAAGCCGACGCGGGTGTCCGGACGGGAAGTCCCGTCCTTGGTGGTCAAGACGCCGCAGGAGGTGGCCAAGGCCCGGGCCGCCGCAGAGGCGAAGCGGAAGGCGGCGGCCGTCGAGAAGGCCGCCCGGGAACGCAGTGAACAGCTCGCGGCCGCTCGGCGGGCGACCGAGCAGCAGGACGGCGCGGCGCAACAGGCTGCGGCGGCCCGGCTCGCGGCCGCGGAGAGGGCGGCGGCTGAACAGGCGGCCCGAGAGCGGGCCTTCGCGCCACCGCCGGCACCCGGCGGGAACGGCTGATGACGGCCCGCACGTCCGGCTCCACGACCCGTACGGCCCCGGCCGGTCGCAAGCTCCGGCCGGGTGTTGCTGCCCGGACCAAGCCGGCCCGGCCCCGAAAGAGCGCCTCGCGGCGGCGGCGTAAGCCGATCCGGATCCCGCTGGCGCACACGGCGCGCCGACTGCACGTCGTGCTGGTCGTCATCGCCATCGCCCTGTCGCTGTGCGCCGGGCGGCTGGTGCAGTTGCAGGGCTTCGATTCCTCGGCGTACGCGGCGGTGTCGGCCGAGGCCCTGGTCCGGAAACTGCCGCTACTGCCCTCCCGGGGCGAGCTCACCGACCGCAACGGCGTGCTGCTCGCCGCCACCGAACCGGCCGTGGCCGTTACCGCCGATCCGACGTTGACCCGCGAGCGGGCGAACGAGTTCGCCGACGTGGTCGGGCGCCACCTCAGCGTCGCCCCCGCCACCCTGGTGCCGCTGCTGATCAAGCCGAACAGCCGTTTCGTGTACCTGAAGAAGAAGGTGCCGGCCATGACGTACAGCCGGTTGGCCAGCGAGCTGGCCGAACGCGATCTGTACGGCGTCTTTCGGGAGAGCGACCCCATCCGGACCTACCCCGGCGGCCCGCTTGCTGGAGCGGTGGTCGGCTTCGTGAGCAGCCAGGGCCAGGGTCAGGCCGGGATCGAGATGAAACTGAACCCCTCGCTGGCCGGCGTCGAGGGCAAGGAGATCTACGAGAGCTCGCCCAGCGGGGGCAAGATCCCCCTCGGCACCAGCACGGTGACTCCGGCGCAGAACGGGCTGAACTACCAGCTGAGCCTCGATGCCGAGTTGCAGTGGGTCGCGGAGCAGCGGTTGGCCAAGCAGATCGCGACGGCCAAGGCCGACTCCGGCTTCACCATCACCATGGACATCAAGACCGGGGAGGTGCTGGCCCTGGCCCAGGTCCCCACGGTGGATGCGTCCAACCCGGCGGCGACGTCAGCCCGAGTTGCGGGGGGTCCCGGCAGTCAGTGCTCCCGTACGAACCGGGCAGCGTGCAGAAGTTGCTGACCGCGGCGGCCATCGTCGACTCCGGCACCGCCGACGCGGAGTCCCGGCTGCTGGTGCCGAACCGGCTGCGTACGGACGGGCGGGCGCTGAAGGACCACTTCGAACACAAAGAGCTGAAACTCAACATGCGCGGCGTGGTGGCCCTCTCCTCCAACATCGGGATGGTCTTGCTGCTCGAGGCAGATGCCCAAGGCGCAGCTGGTCGACTATCTGCGGAGTTTCGGGTTGGGCAGCAAGACCGGGATCGAGCTCCCGTCGGAGTCCTCGGGGATCGTCCCCGGCCGGGACCTGAAGAACATCACCCGTGACCAGGTGGCGTTCGGCCAGTCGATCGCCGTCACCGGCATCCAGGAGGTCGCGGCGTTGGCCGGTCTGCTCAACGGCGGCCTGTACAACCCTCCCACCCTGATCAAAGGAGCGACCACCTCAGACGGCGCCGCGGCCCCGTTGCCGGCCAGGCAGCCGCGCCGGATCGTCTCCGCCGAGACCTCCGAGGTGGTCCGAGATCTGATGGGCGCCGTGGTCGACACCCCGAACGGGCAGAACAACCTCCGCCTGACCGATTACCAGAGCGGCGGCAAGACCGGCACCGCGCAGCGGGTGGACCCCAAGTGCGGCTGTTACCGGGGTTACGTCACGTCCTACGTGGGCTACGCGCCGCTGGACGATCCTCAGCTGATCACCTACGTGGTCTTGAACAACCCGAAGAAGGGGGACACCGGAACCGGAGTGGCGGCCCCGGTCTTTCAGGACATCATGCATTTCGCCCTGCCCCGCTACTCGGTGCCGCCGAACACCCGGCAGCCCGAGCCGAAGCGGATCAGGTGGGGCAAAGCTGAATAAGACTGCTGAATAAGACTGCTGAATAAGACTGCTGCGTTGAGATTCCTGCTCGGAAACCGAATCGATCGGTAGCGTCGTCCAGTGCCCGCCGAGCAAGCCGCCCCCAGCCCGCTGCCCCCGGCGCCGCTCCGGCCGCGGCGGGCGCATCGATCGCGACTGCCGGATCTCCTTCCCGAATCCCGCGGCGACCGCTCCCGGTGTCGAGGTCGAAATCACCGGAATCACCCTCGACTCTCGGCTGGTCCGCCCGGGAGACCTGTACGTGGCCCTGCCGGGCGCCTCCCGGCACGGCGCGGAGTTTGCCGCCGCGGCCGCGGCCGCGGGGGCCGTCGCGGTGCTGACCGACCGTGGCGGGGCGGAGCGGCTCGCAACCCCTGGAATGCAGCTACCCGTCGTCGAACGAGACGATCCGCGCCGCCAGCTCGGTGCCCTGGCGGCCGCGGTGTACGGCTACCCCAGTGTCGGCCGGCTGATGTTCGGCATCACCGGGACGAACGGGAAGACCACCACCAGTTTCCTGCTCGAGGCGGCGCTCCGCAGCGCCGGTTTGCGCACCGGTGTGGTCGGCACCCTCGGCTTCAGTCTGGACGGGACGGCCCTGACGGGCGCCCGGACCACCATCACCACCCCGGAGGCGCCGGAGTTGCAGGCCGTGCTCGCGGTGCTGGCCGAACGGGGCGCGGAGGCGATCGTGATGGAGGTGTCGTCGCACGCGCTCGCGCTGGGGCGGGCCGACGCCATCGCCTTCGACGTCGTCGCCTTCACCAACTTCGGTCGGGATCACCTCGACTTCCACGGCGACCGAACAGACCTACTTCGAGGCCAAGGCCCAACTGTTCACCCCGGAACGGGCCCGTCGGGCGGTGCTGAACGTGGACGATCCGCGCGGGCGCGAACTCGCGGAGCGGGCGCGAGCCACGGGTCGGCTCGAGGTGACCGGCGTCAGCCTCAACTCCGGGGCAGGCGGAGTACTCGGTCACGTCGAGCCGGTTGGCCGCTGACGGCCGGGTCCTCGTGCGCGCCCGCACCCCCGAACGGGAGGTCACCTTCGGTCTCGCGCTGCCCGGCGACGTTCAACGTCCGCAACGCCCTGACCGCGCTGGCCATGGCCGACCAGGCCGGTGTCGACCTGGACCGGGCGGCGGCCGGGTCTGGCCGAGGCCGGGGTGCCGGGTCGGATGCAGCGGGTGGCGTTGGCGCCGCCCGGCCCCGCGGTGTTCGTCGACTTCGCGCACACGCCGCAGGCGGTGGCGGCCGTGCTGGACGCGCTCGACGGCCGGCGCCGGGTGGTGGTGCTGGGCTGCGGTGGGGACCGGGATCCCGACAAGCGGGAACCCATGGGCGCGGCCGCCGTGGCCGGTGCCGAGGTGGTCGTGGTCACCGACGACAACCCGCGCTCCGAGGATCCGGCCGCGATCCGGGCCCAGGTCTTGGCGCGGGGCGCACGCCGAGCAGCACCGGCAACGCGGTCTGGGGCGGGAGGTGGCCGTCGTCGACGGCGGCGATCGGCGTTCCGCCATCGAACTCGGACTGAGCAGGGCGGGTCGCGCCGACGTGCTGGCGGTGCTGGGCAAGGGCCACGAGTCTGGTCAGGAGATCGCCGGGCGGATCTTGCCGTTCGACGACGTCGAGGTGCTCCGCACGGTCTGGTCCGAGCTTCGGCGGCCGGAGGCACGTGATCGAGCTGACGGTCGCCGAGGTGGCCCAGGTCGTCGACGCCGAGCCCGTCGGGCGCCGGTCGGCGAAACTCGCGTGGTCACCGATCTCGTCGTCGACTCGCGGTTGGTCGAACCCGGATCGCTCTTCGTGGCGCTGCCCGGCGAGCGGGCTGACGGCCACGCGTTCGTGGCCCAGGCGTTCGCGGCCGGCGCGGTCGCAGCCCTCACGGCGCACCCCGTACCCGGACGCCTCCGGGCCGTGTCTGGTCGTCCGGGATCCGTTGCTGGCGCTGGGCCGCATCGCCCGCGACCAGATCGACCGGGGAACCGCGGGCGGGCTCCGGGTCGCCGCCGTGACCGGATCGCAGGGCAAGACCTCGACCAAGGATCTGCTGGCCCAGGTGCTCGAGGCGGCCGGGGCGACCGTGGCTCCGTACGGGAACTTCAACAACGAGGTCGGTCTGCCGCTCACGGTCGCCAGGATCGGGGCGGACACCCGATACCTGGTGGCCGAGATGGGGGCCCGCGGAATCGGACACATCGCGTACCTGTGCGGGATCGCCCCGCCGGAGGTCGGAATCGTGCTCAACGTCGGCACGGCCCACCTCGGCGAGTTCGGCTCGGTGGCCGCCATCGCCGCCGCCAAGGGGGAGCTGGTCGAGGCCCTGCCCGCGACCGGGGTGGCGGTCCTCAACGCCGACGATCCGCGCCGCCTGGGCCATGCGGTCCCGGACCCGAGCGCGGATCGTGGGCTACAGCGTGAGCGGACCGCCCGCGGCCGAGGACGCCATCTGGGCCGAGAGCGTCAGGCCGGATCCGACCGGCTGCTGCGCCTTCCGGGTGTGCAGCAGCGACCGGTCCGAACCTGAGGTCGAGGTTCAGCTCCGGATCTCCGGCCGGCATCAGGTCGGGAACGCCTTGGCGGCCGTCGGCCGCGGCGCGGGCGCTCGGGCTGGGGCTCGAGCAGATCGCCGGAGCCCTCAGCCGGGCGCAGCCGCGATCCCGGTGGCGGATGGAGATGCGCCGCCGCTCCAGCGGGGGACTGGTCATCAACGACGCGTACAACGCCAATCCGGAGTCGATGCGGGCCGCGTTGGACACCCTGGTCGACATCGCCCGAGCAGCCGGCGGTGCCCGCACCTGGGCCGTACTCGGAGACATGCTGGAACTCGGTTCGGACGCGGAGACCGCGCACCGGTCGCTGGGCCACTACGTCGCCGACCGGGGAGTCCATCGACTGGTCGTCCTCGGGGAGTTCGCCGGCGCGATAGCGGCCGGGGCGGCCGAGGCCGACACGGGCGGGACAGGGCCGGAGATCACCCAGGTGGCGGATCGGGCCGCGGCGGTGGCGGCGGTGTTGCCGGAGCTGGGTGCCGACGACATCGTTCTGGTGAAGGCCTCGCGTGGCTTAGCCTTGGACACCGTGGCCGAGGAGATCAGCGGCGCCGATCCCGGCCCGCCGGTCTCTTCCGAGCCAGCAGAGACAACCGACCAGACAACCGACCAGACAACCGACAAGACAACCGACCAGCCGAACAGACCGAGTGGGGACCGCGCGTGAGAACAATCGTTTTCGCGGGCAGTATCGCCTTGCTCGGGACGCTGTTGGGAACCCGGTTGGCCATCCGGGTCCTGGTCCGGCGGGGTTACGGCCAGCTGATCCGCGACGACGGACCGACCTCCCACCACGTCAAGCGGGGCACTCCGACCATGGGTGGGCTGGTCATCATCGCCACGGTGCTGGTCGCCTATTTCGGTGCTCATCTGATCGTGATGACGCCCCCGTCGGCCTCCGGACTGTTGATCCTGTTCCTCTTCGTGGGGCTGGGGGCCGTCGGCTTCCTGGACGACTACATCAAGATCCGCAACCAGCGTTCGCTGGGTCTTCGGAGCAAGGCCAAGATCGCCGGCCAGTCCATCGTGGCCATCGCCTTCGCCTTGTTGTCGCTGCAGTTTCCCGACGATCGGGGCATCACGCCGGCCTCGCAGTACATCTCGTTCCTGCGGGACATCGAGCCGCTCAAGCTCCCGGTGATCCTGGTCGTGCTCTGGGTGATGTTCCTCATCGCCGCCTCCAGCAATGGCGTCAATCTCACCGACGGGCTGGACGGGCTGGCCGCCGGGGCCTGCGTGATGATCTTCGGGGCGTACATGCTGGTCAATCTCTGGCAGTACAACCAGTCGTGCGCCTACACCGGTTCGGCCGGACCCAAGTGCTACGAGGTCCGCGACCCGTACGACCTGGCGGTGGTGGCCGTAGCCCTGGCGGGGGCCTGCTTCGGCTTCCTGTGGTGGAACGCCGAACCGGCCAAGATCTTCATGGGGGACACCGGGTCGCTCTCGCTGGGCGGGGCGCTTGCCGGGATGGCCATCTTCTCCCGCACCGAGATCCTGCTGGTCATCCTCGGCGGTCTGCTGGTCGTCGAGGTCATGTCGGTGATCCTGCAGACCGGGTTCTTCAAGCTGACCAAGGGCCGACGATTGTTCAAGATGTCGCCGCTGCACCACCACTTCGAGATGCTGAACTGGGCCCAGGTCACCATCGTGATGCGGTTCTGGATCATCTGCGGACTGTTCGTGACGGCTGCCCTCGGTCTCTTCTACGCCGAATGGGTGAGCGGCCGGTGACCCGGCGAGCGTGCGCGAGCCGGACAATATGACACGGGCGTGGCTCGCGGCCGCCGACGGTGCGTCGCCGTGGGAGCAGGCCACGGTCGTGGTCGCCGGCCTGGGGGTCTCCGGCTTCGCGGCGGCCGACGGGCTGCTGGAATTCGGGGCGACGGTCGTGGTCGTCGACGACGCGGAGAACGAGCGCACCTCCGACAACGGCCGGCTGCTGGAGACCCTCGGCGCTGCGGTCCGCCTGGGCCCCGGCTCGAGCGCCACCTTGCCGCCGACAGCCGACCTGGTGATCACCACGGGCTGGAGCCCGGCGCATCCGTTGCTGGTCGAGGCCGCTGCGCGCTCGGTGCCGATCTGGAGTGAGGTGGAGCTGGCCTGGCGGCTGGCCCGGCCGACGAAGGACATCCCCTGGCTGGGCGTGACCGGGACGAACGGCAAGACGACCACCACCCAGATGCTGGAGGCGATGCTGCGCGCCGCGGGCCTGCGCACCGCGGCGGTGGGCAACATCGGTCGCCCGGTGATGGAGACCGTGCTCGACCCGGAGCCCTACGACGTGCTGGCCGTCGAGCTCTCCAGTCACCAGCTGCACTGGTCCACCTCCCTGGCGCTGCATTCGGCCGCCGTTCTCAATCTGCAGGCCGATCACCTGGAGTGGCACGGCAGCTTCGACGACTACCGGGCCGCCAAGGCCAAGATCTACACCGGCGTCGCGGCCGCCTGCGTCTACAACGTGGCCGACCCGGCGACGGAGCGGATGGTCGAGGAGGCCGAGGTGGTCGAGGGGGCCCGGGCCATCGGGTTCACCTTGGGCACGCCGGCGATGTCGATGCTCGGGGTCGTCGACGACCTGTTGGTCGATCGGGCGTTCATCGAGCAGCGCAAGGACTCCGCCCTCGAGCTGGCCAAGATCACCGACGTGCGGCCCGCCGCGCCGCACAACATCGAGAACGCCCTGGCTGCGGCAGCGTTGGCCCGATCCTTCGGGGTGCCGGCCACGGCGGTGCGGGAGGGTCTACAGCGGGTCGTGCTGGGGGCGCACAAGATCGAGACCGTGTCGGAGCGGGACGGCGTACGCTTCGTCGACGACTCCAAGGCCACCAATCCCGCACGCCGCCGACGCCGCCCTGCGGGCCTTCGATCGGTGGTCTGGATCGCCGGCGGCCAGGCCAAGGGCACCGACTTCGACGATCTGGTGCGGCGCCATCGAAGCCGGCTCAGGGGGGCCGTCCTGCTGGGCGTCGATCGCGCGGTGATCGCCGATTCGCTGGCCAGACACGCGCCCGATGTCCCGGTCAAAGTGATCGACGCGGTCGAAACTAGAGCCATGGTTCAGGCCGTCGCCGCGGCCGTCTCGCTGGCTGCGGCCGGCGACGTCGTACTGCTGGCGCCGGGTTGCGCCAGCAAGGACATGTACAGCGACTATGCCGCCCGCGGCGAAGCGTTCGTCGCGGCCGTCGAGGGCCTCGACGGCTCGACCGGGCCGGCGGACGGTGATCGAGAGGAGTGAGCCGCGTGGCCACGGTGATCCCCGGCCGAACCGGCAGAGGAGATCCGAGCGGCTCGGGCCGCGGCTCGCGAAAGGGCTCGTCGAAGCCGAAGGGCTCATCCGGAAAAAGCGCGGCCTGGGTGCGGGCGGTCCTCGACCGACCGATGACCAGCTATCAACTCGTCTTGGCGGCCGCCGGACTGCTGGTCACCCTGGGCGTGCTGATGGTGCTCTCCGCCTCCAGCGTGGCGGCGTACGTGGACTACTCGGACTCGTACTGGTACTTCAAGCGGCAGATCTTCTTCCTGGTCGTCGGTCTGATCGGCGTGGTGGTGGTCGTGAAGCTGCCGCGCCGGGCGTTGCGGGTGCTGGGCTGGGTCGGGCTCGCGGGGGCCGTCTCCTTGTTGATCTTGACCTACACCCCGCTGGGGGTCACGTTCCAGGGCAATCGGAACTGGCTCGACATCGGCCCGATCCGGCTGCAGCCCTCCGAGTTCGCCAAGCTGGCCCTGGTCATCTGGGGTGCCGACGTGCTGGCCCGCAAGCAGAAGCTGCTCGATCAGCCGAAGCATCTGCTGGTGCCGTACCTGCCGGTCGCGGCCCTGATCATCCTGCTGATCGTGTTCCAGGGCGATGCGGGCACGGCGGCCGTGGTGATCGGCATGGTGGCCGGCGTGCTGTGGATGGTCGGAGCACCGATGCGGGTCTTCGGCGTGCTGTTCCTCACCGGCGCGGTCGGGCTGGCCGCCTTGATCTTGACCAGCCCGAACCGGCTGAGTCGGTTCGAGGCGTTCCTGAACCCGACGCTGGACATCGAGGGCATCAACCGGCAGGCCACCATCGGGATGTACGCCATCGCCTCGGGCGGTTGGTGGGGCGTCGGGCTGGGCGCCAGCCGGCAGAAGTGGGGCACCTTGCCGGAGGCGCACTCGGACTTCATCTTCGCGGTGATCGGCGAAGAGCTGGGCTTGTTCGGCAGTCTGGTGTTGTTGATCATGTTTCTGGTCCTGGCCTACGCCGGGATCCGGATCGCCCTGCGCTCCGACGACATGTTCTGCCGGTACGCGGCGGCGGGCGTCACCGTCTGGCTCACCGTGCAGGCCTTGATCAACCTCGGCTGCGTGCTGCGCCTGCTGCCCATCGCCGGGGTGCCGCTGCCGCTGGTCTCCTACGGCGGCTCGGCGCTGCTGGCGGCCCTGGCCGGGATCGGAGTCCTGCTGGTGTGCGCCCGGAACGAGCCGGAGGCCAGGGCGCTGCTCGCCGCCAAGAAGGCCCGGCCGCGACCGCGGATGACGACGGTGATCGGTTCCCGCCGGACCCGTGGGTGAGGACGCAGGGTGAGGACGCGGGATGAAGACGGGCTGACCGGGGTCAGCGTGGTGCTGGCCGGCGGCGGTTCGGCCGGCCACACCTCGCCGCTGATCGCCACGGCGGCCGAGCTGACCCGGCTGCACCCCGACGTCGCCCTGACCGCGATCGGCACCCCGCGTGGTCTGGAGAACGTGGTGGTGCCGGCGGCGGGGCTGCGGCTGGAACTCATCCCACCGGTACCGATGCCGCGCCGGCCGGGTAGGGATCTGGCGCTGGTGCCGGCCCGGCTGTGGCGAGCGGTGGGCGAGGCGGGACGGATCCTCGTCGCCGCACGGGCCGATGTGCTGCTCGGCTTCGGCGGCTACGTCTCCGCGCCGGCGTACCTGGCCGCCCGGCGACACCGGGTGCCGGTGGTCATCCACGAACAGAACGTGTTGCCCGGCCTGGCCAACCGACTGGCCGCCCGGTTCGCCGCTGGGGTCTACACCGCGTTTCCCGACACTCGGCTGCCGCGGGCCCGGTTCATCGGTTTGCCGCTGCGCCGGGCCATCACCGACCTGGATCGCCACGCCGAAGCCGCGGCCGCGCGGACCCGATTCGGATTGCGGCCGGATCTGCCCACCCTGCTGGTCAGCGGCGGATCGCAGGGCGCGGTCAGCATCAACACCGCCGTGCGCGGCGCCCGGACCCGGCTGTTGAGCGCGGGAGTGCAGATCCTGCACGTGCTGGGTCCGAAGAACTTCACCGACGAGATCCGCGAGACCGACCCCGAATCGGGGGCCGCGTACCTGCCGGTGGCATACGTTGAGGCAATGGAGGATGCGTACGCGGCGGCCGACCTGATGCTGGCCCGGTGCGGTGCGAGCACCGTCTTGGAGACGGCTGCGGTCGGACTGCCCGCCGTCTTCGTGCCCTATCCGCACGGCAACGGCGAGCAGGAGCGGAACGCGGCGGCGGTCGTCGCCTCCGGAGGCGGACGGCTGCTGCCGGACGCCGACTGCACGGCCGATCGGGTGCACGACCTGGTGCTCCGGCTGATCACGGACCCGGAACGGCTGGCCGGAATGGAACGGTCCCTGGCCGGCGTCGGCTCCCGCGACGCGGCGACCGTGCTGGCCGAGGAGACCTGGGCGACTGCCGTACGACACCCGGCGGGGCGCGCGGGGGAGGTGACCGGCTGATGCCGCTGATCGACATCATCGACCCGCCGGACCTCGCCGACCTCGGACCCGTGCACTTCATCGGCATCGGCGGGTCCGGGATGAACAGCGTCGCGGCGACCCTGCTGCAACTGGGCTTCCCGGTCAGTGGCAGCGACCGACAGGACTCGAAGTATCTGCAGGCGTTGGCGGCCCGGGGTGCGCGGGTCTACGTCGGGCACCGGGCTGAGCAGCTGGGGAACGCCCAGACTGTCGTCACAACCCAGGCGATCCGCGACACCAACCCGGAACTCGCCGAGGCCCGGACCCGGGGACTTCGGATCATCCATCGCAGCGCGGCCAGTGCGGCGGTGATGGCGGGTCGTCGCGGTGTGGCCGTGGCCGGCACGCACGGCAAGACGACCACGACGGCGATGCTCGCCCAGATCCTCACCGGCTGCGGTTTCGATCCGTCGTACCTCATCGGCGGCGCGCTGACCGGCATGGACACCGGCGGCCACCTCGGCAGCGGGGACATCGTGGTGGTCGAGGCGGACGAGAGCGACGGGACCTTCCTGCAGTACCCGCGCGAGGTCGCCGTGGTGACCAATGTCGATCCCGACCACCTGGTGAACTGGGGAACCCCGGAGAACTACGCCGACGGGTTCTACCGCTTCGCCACCGAAGGCGGAGTGCGGGCCGTGGTCATCAGCGCCGACGACACCGGCGCGGTGGCGCTGACGAAGCGACTCCGCGACCGCGACGATCCGCCCGAGATCATCACCTTCGGGGAGAGCTCGGGCAGCGACGTGCGGATCACCGAGGTCGCTCTGGCCGGCACCGGTTCCTCGTTCGCTTTGAACGGTGGTCCGGTGGCGCTCTCGGTCCCGGGTCACTACAACGTGCTGAACGCGGCCACGAGCTACGCGGTGGCTCGCTGGTTCGACCTGCCCGAGGAGGCGAGCCGGAGTGTCCTCAGCGGCTATGTCGGCACCTACCGGCGGTTCCAGTTGGTCGGTCTGGCGAACGGGGTCCGCGTGTTCGACGACTACGGGCACCACCCCACCGAGGTGGCCAATACCGTACGGGCGGCCCGGGTGGCGGCGGGCAGCGGTCGAGTGGTGGTGTGCTTCCAGCCTCACCTCTACACCCGCACCCGGGACTTCTGGCGGGAACTGGCTCTGGCGGTGGAGCCGGCCGACGAGGTGGTGGTGATGGACGTCTGCGGGGACCGGGAGGACCCGTTGCCGGGCATCGACGGGCGGCTTGTCAGCGATGCCGTCCGACCGGGCAACGCGCACGTCACGTACGAGCCGGAGTGGGACGAGGCGGCGCCGACGGTGGCCGCGATCGCCCGACCCGGCGATCTGGTCATCACCGTCGGGTGCGGCGACGTGACCAAGGTGGCCCCGCGGATCGTGGCCGAACTGCGGGCTCAGGAAAGCCGATCGGAGACGCAAGTCTGATGGCCAGCACCACGCTCGACCGGCGCGCGTCCACCGGTGGCGCGCCGGCGCCCGCGACTCGTCCTCGGCGGCGGCGACGCTGGTTGCGCTGGGTGATTGCGTTCCTCGTGCTGGCGCTTCTCGGGACCGCTGTCTGGCTGCTCGGGTTCTCGTCCGTGTTCGCCACCCAGCGCGTCCACGTCACCGGCGCCAAGGTTCTCAGTACCAGCCAGGTCCGCGACGCCGCCCGGATACCGCTGGGGCTGCCGCTGGCGCGACAAGACCTCGATGCGGTGGCGGCCCGGGTGGCAACGCTGGTGCCGGTCGAATCCGTCACCGTGGACCGGGCCTGGCCCGACCAGGTGGACATCCGGATCACCGAGCGGAGCCCGGTTCTGGCGGTCAAGGACGCGACCGGATACCGGCTGATCGACCGGTCGGGTGTCGCCTTCGACTCCGCCGTCCAGGTGCCGACCGGCATCGTCTTGGCCGAGGCCCAGCTGAGCGACGCGGCGTTGCTCGTGCAGATCGGCATCGTCGCCCGCGCGCTACCGGAGGACGTACGGGCGCGCGTGTCCAGGATCACGGCCAGCAACCCAACCGAGCTCACGGTGGTGCTCGACTCCGGGGTGTCGGTCAACTGGGGTACCGCCGACCAGTCCGCCCTCAAGGCCGAGATCGTCACCGCGCTGCTCGAACGCAAGCCCCGCTCCATCGACGTCTCCTCCCCCCACAACCCCGCCATCCGCTGACGGGTCGGCGAGTTTCTGTCGCGGCTCAAGGTGAAGTGCAGGTCGAGCAAAGTTGGGCATTTCTCAAGTCGTGGGCGTGTCCCTGTGCCGTCGGTGGACACCCCTGTGCCCGGCTCATAACGTTGTGAACGCAGCGTCGATCCCTCGCCACTTCCCCCTTGACCTGAGGTAAAGACTCAGCAACACCCGCGCCCAGCGTCCCCAGGAGATAGGTAGGAACCGTGGTTTCGGCATCACAGAACTACTTGGCCATCATCAAGGTTGTCGGTGTCGGCGGCGGCGGCGTGAACGCCGTGAACCGCATGATCGAAGCCGGCCTGCGCGGAGTCGAGTTCATCGCCGTGAATACGGACGCTCAGGCTCTGCTGATGAGCGACGCCGACGTCAAGCTCGACATCGGCCGTGAGCTCACCCGTGGTCTCGGCGCCGGCGCCGATCCCGACAAGGGTCGCCAGGCCGCGGAGGACCACGCCCAAGACATCGAGGACGCCTTGAAGGGCGCCGACATGGTGTTCGTCACGGCCGGTGAGGGCGGCGGAACCGGGACGGGCGGTGCACCCGTGGTGGCCCGGATCGCCCGCGCCCTCGGCGCCTTGACCATCGGTGTGGTCACCCGGCCCTTCTCCTTCGAGGGCAAGCGCCGCGCCACTCAGGCCGAGACCGGCATCGCGGACCTGCGTGAAGAGGTCGACACCCTCATCGTCATCCCGAACGACAAGCTGCTGCAGATGATCGACCACCAGATCGCGATCCTGGACGCGTTCAAGCAGGCCGACCAGGTGCTGATGCAGGGCGTGTCCGGCATCACCGACCTCATCACCACCCCGGGACTCATCAATCTGGACTTCGCCGACGTCAAAGCGGTGATGTCCAACGCCGGCTCGGCGTTGATGGGGATCGGCAACGCCCGCGGTGAGGACCGGGCCCGGGCGGCGGCCGAGATGGCGGTCTCCTCACCGCTGCTGGAGGCCAGCATCGACGGCGCCCACGGCGTCCTGCTGTCGATCGCCGGTGGATCCGATCTCGGCCTGTTCGAAGTCTCGGACGCGGCCAACCTCATCCAGAGTGCCGCTCACGAGGACGCGAACATCATCTTCGGCACCGTCATCGACGACGCCCTCGGTGACGAGGTGCGGGTGACCGTCATCGCGGCGGGCTTCGAAGGCGGCCAGCCGCCGCGGCGGCAACCGGGCATTGCGCGGGCCAGCGACCTGCGATCGGCGCAGCGACCGCCGACGGCAGCGGCGGTGCCGGCCGGGGCGATGGTCGGAGCCGGAGCCCCTTCTTCGAACGGCCCGGCTGCTCCCGCCCCCGCACCCGATGGGTCCTTCGGGGACTCCCGCCGTCCCGGTCCACGGAGGCGCGGGACAGCGTCCGGCCGCTGCCGACGACGACGATCTCGACATCCCGGACTTCTTGAAGTAGTCAAGAACGCAAGGGTTTCGGCGCGTCCGCGTGTCGCAGCGTTCGCTGCGCAGGATCGCGTGCGCCGAGCGGTACTGTCATCCAAAAGCGCTGCGGGTTGAGTTCTCCTCAGCTACGTCAGCCGGTGCAGCGAGATGAGGGCGAGCAAATGGCGGAACGACTGAAGCGCGCGGCGGCTTGGCTCGGTTTGGTGACCGACGACCGCTACGGCGAAGACGACGAGCGGAACGACAGCATCGAGCAGACCGAAGGTCTGAGTCGGGACGAGCTCGTCGCGCAGTCTCCGCAGAGTTCGGCGAAGGTCACCACCTTGGAGAGCAAGCGCACCACGAACGGCAGCCCCAACGGTCACGCCAACGGCAGCGCCAACGGCGGTACGGCGGTGACCCACAGCCCCGCTTCGAGCCCCCGGATGGCGGACATGTCCCGGATCATCACGGTTCACCCCAGGACGTACAACGAGGCCCGGACCATCGGCGAGCACTTCCGCGACGGTGTCCCGGTCATCATGAACCTCTCCGAGATGGAGGACGTCGACGCCAAACGCCTGGTCGACTTCGCCGCTGGCCTCATCTTTGGTCTGCGTGGCACTATCGAACGTGTCACGAGCAAGGTGTTCTTGTTGTCCCCGCACAACGTGAACGTCGCCGCCGAGGACAAAGAGCGCATCGCGGGTGGTTTCTTCAACCAGAGTTGAGGCGGCGAACCGGGCTCTGCGCCTGACGTAGGAATGACGCAGCTGAGCCAGAGCACGGGGAGAACATGATTGTCGTCGGAATGATCATCGACTGGGTGTTGTGGATCTTTCTGCTGATCTTGTTTGCCCGGATGATCTTGTCCTGGATCCCGGTGCTGGTCCGGGAGTGGGAGCCACGCGGTCCCATGCTCGTGGTTGCCGAGATCGTCTACTCCATCACCGATCCGCCACTCCGGGCCCTGCGCAAGGTGCTCAAGCCGGTGCGGATCGGCAACATCATGCTCGATCTGGCCTTCATCGGTCTCTTCATCGGGGTCAGCATCCTGATGCGAGTCAACGCTGTCGTGCTGTTGCGCTGAGTCCGGCGGGTGAGTCGTCGGGTCGCCGTGTTTGTGCTCCGCAGTCCCGAATTGGGTACGGTGGTTCGGATGGGTAGGCGCAGGCCTGCTGGGTATGCACAGACGATGCGCGGAAATAGCCGAGGTGAACGATGACGCTGACGTTGGACGATGTGCGGAACAAGCGGTTCAGGATGGCCCGCAAGTCCGGGTACGAGGTGCTGGAGGTCGACGAGTTCGTCGACCAGGTGGAAGCCGCTTTCGAGCAGCTCACCGACGAGAACCAGAATCTGAAGAAGCAGATCGAATCCCTCAGGGCCGGGGGAGCAACCCCAGGGCCGAGCGCTTCCGCCCCCAGCCCAGCGGCCGAGCCCCAGACCGCTCAGCCGGCCCCCCAGACCATCGTGGTGACGACCGCCAAGGAGGCCAGCCCGGCCGTTGTCCGGCTGGTCGAGTTGACGACCGAGCAATCCGAGCGCTTGGTCGCAGAAGCGACCGATGACGCCAACCGGATCCGCCAAGAGGCCAACCGCAGTGCCCACCAGCTGACGTCGGATGCGCAGACCCGAGCGGAGCGGATCGAATCCGAGGCTCGCGTCAACGCCGAGCGAGTCCAAGGCGACGCGCTGAGCCGCGCAGAAGCCTTGGATCGCGATATCGACACACGCCGGGTCGAGATGTTCGGTGAGCTGGAGCAGCAGCGTGATCAGCTGACCACGACCGTCGACGACTTGCGCAGCTTCGAGGCCACGTACCGGCAGAATCTGGCTTCTCAGCTCCGCGATCAGATCCAGACGCTGGAGACGACCAGAGCCGAGCCGGACGAGGTACCCGAGGCGGCTCAGCCGTCCGCGGTCGGACCCGAGGCGAGCAATGGCAGGGATTCCGTCAACGACCCCGACGACGACGGTCCTCCCACGCTGGGCGGGGGCTCCACGAGCGACACCCCTCGACTCGACGCTCTTCTCGGCGACCAGCGGTAATCGCGGGCGCCGGGAGGATCGCACTCCGGGCGGCTCAGGCTCATTAACTCAGCTTGCGAGCGTCGTTAGGATCGCGCTCCGGTGAAGTGAGAAGGAGCGAGCCGACAACGCTTCACCGTCGGCGAGTGACGACGAACGAGTCCGGGACCCAGCGCGATCCGCGCGAGCGGGCTCATTAACTCAGGGAATTATCAGCGGTGGTCGTTGAACAACGCCACAATGCGTCCTAGTGTCTCTGCGTCACTCCACACCCACGAGGGGGCAGCATGACCACCACCAGGGCGAACGCCGCTGGGCAGGGCTCGAAGCGGGCCAGTAGGGTCGACGTCTCAACGCTGCCTGTTCGCGAGGGCGAGGAGCCGTGGACCACCGCAGAACTGGACGAGGTGAAGGCGGCGCTGGACGAGGACGTGGTCCGCTTCGAGAGCCAGATCGAAGTATCGACAGCGGAGCTGAACGGCCTGCTGCGGGACGGAAACGAAGGCGCCGGTCGGGATCCCGCTGACGTGGGGTCCGCCAACTTCGAGCGCGACGCCGAGATGTCGTTGGCCAACAATGCCCGCGAGATGCTCGACCAGTCCAAGCTGGCCCTGCGGCACATCGCCCTCGGCACGTACGGGAGCTGCGACAACTGCGGCAAGCCGGTCGGCAAGGGCCGTCTTCAGGCGTTTCCTCGGGCCACGCTCTGCGTTTCGTGCAAGCAGCGCGAGGAGCGCCGATAACCGTTTCGCCTGCGTCCGGGAACATCTGCGGGAGCGCCGCAGGTTCCGCTGGTTGTTCGCCGCGGTTGCCGCCGCCGGCGTGACGGCCGACGTTCTCAGCAAGATCCTCGTGGTCCGGTTCCTCGATCCGCGGCAGCCGGTCGAGTTGCTGAACGGTCTGTTGACTCTGCGGCTGATCCGCAACCCCGGGGCGGCATTCAGCCTGGGCGAGCGGTTCACCGTCGTCTTCGCGGTTCTGGCCATGCTGGTCGTCGGGTTCGTGATCATCCGGCTGGTGCCGCGGCTCGGTCATCCCGGTTGGGCCGTAGCCCTCGGCCTGCTCTGCGCCGGAGTCCTGGGCAACCTCGTCGACCGCATCTTCCGCAGTCCGGGTCCCTTCCGCGGTCATGTCGTCGATTTCCTGCAGCTGCCGTACTGGCCCATCTTCAACGTCGCCGACATGTGCATCAGCGCCGCCGCCGTCTCGATCATGATCCTGGCGGTGGTCAAGGGGGTCGGCATCGGCGGCGAGCGCTATACCAAACCGAGCGCCGATCCGGTTCGGCCGACGAACGAGGGCTAGTGGCCGACCTCAAGGTGATGCTCGTGCCGGAGGGTCTCGACGGTGAACGGGTCGACGCGGCCATGGCCCGGCTCCTCGGCTTGTCCCGGCAGCGTGCGGCTGACCTGATCGGCCGCGCGCTGGTCCGCCTGGACGGCCGCGAGGTGGCGAAATCGGATCGGGTCCGGGCCGGGGCGATGCTCGAGGTCGAGCTGGAGGGGGAGCCACGGTCCGCAACCGTCGTCCCCCAGGAAGTCGAGGGCCTGACCGTCCTCCACGACGACGACGACATCTTGGTGATCGACAAGCCGGTCGGGGTGGCGGCGCACCCGAGCGTTGGCTGGAGCGGGCCGTCGGTGCTCGGACACCTCGCCGGGGCCGGCTTCCGGATCTCGACCTCCGGGGTGCCGGAGCGGCAGGGAATCGTGCAGCGGCTCGATGTCGGTACCTCGGGCCTGATGGTGGTGGCGAAGAGCGAGATCGCCTACACGGTTCTCAAGCAGGCCTTCCGTTCCCGCACCGTGGACAAGACGTACCACGCGTTGGTGCAAGGTCATCCCGATCCGTTTCGGGGCACGATCGAAGCGCCGATCGGCCGGCACCCCACCGCCGAGTACAAGATGGCCATCACCGCCTCCGGCCGGCACAGCGTGACCCACTACGAGATGCTCGAGGCTCATTTGGGTACCACGTTGCTGGAGGTGTCACTGGAGACCGGCCGGACGCATCAGATCCGGGTGCACCTGGCCGCCATCCGACATCCCTGCGTCGGGGACCCGATGTACGGCTCCGACCCGACGATGGCCGCGCGACTCGGGTTGAACCGCCAGTGGCTGCACGCCGTACGACTGGGGTTCGTGCACCCGACCAGTGGCGAAGGATTGGTGTTCACCTCCCCGTACCCCGACGATCTGCGGCACGCGCTCGACCTCGTCGACGATCCGCACACCCGAGGTCACCGGTAACGCGTCGGTAAGACGACTTCGCTAGGGTGCGACTCGTGCGTAGAGCAAAGATCGTGTGCACGCTGGGGCCTGCGTCCTCGGCGCCGGAGCGCCTCTCCGAGTTGGTCGCCGCCGGGATGGATGTGGCCCGACTCAACATGAGTCACGGCGACTATTCAGCTCATCAGGAGAACCTGGACAACGTACGGGCGGCGGCCGCGGCGGCGGGTCGCCCCGTCGGTGTGTTGGCGGACCTGCAGGGACCCAAGATCCGGCTCGGTCGATTCGCGTCCGGCAAGGAGGTCTTGGTCAACGGGGCTACGTTCACGATCACCATCGACGACATCTCCGGTACAGCTGAGCGTTGCTCCACCACGTACAAAGGACTGCCCCTCGACGTCAGGCGGGGCGACGCGATCCTGATCGACGACGGCCGTCTCCAGTTGGAGGCCACCGAGGTCACCGACACCGACGTGGTGACCCGGGTCGTGGTGGGCGGCGATGTGAGCAACAACAAGGGCATCAACCTGCCGGGTGTCGCCGTCAGCGTGCCCGCCATGAGTGAGAAGGACACCGAGGATCTGCGCTGGGCCCTCCGGGCCGGCGTCGACATGATCGCGCTGTCGTTCGTACGGAGCGCGAAGGACATCGAACTCGTGCACGCGGTGATGGACGAGGTGGGCCACCGGATCCCGGTCATCGCCAAGATCGAGAAGCCGCAGGCGGTGGAAAACCTGGAAGAGATCATCGACGCCTTCGACGCCTTCATGGTGGCCCGCGGCGATCTCGGGGTGGAACTCCCGCTGGAGGAGGTTCCCCTGGTGCAGAAGAACATCGTGACCGCTGCGCGACGCTGGGCGAAGCCGGTCATCGTGGCCACCCAGATGCTGGAGTCGATGATTTCCGCGCCGCGGCCCACCCGCGCGGAAGCCTCCGACGTGGCCAACGCCATCCTGGACGGCGCGGACGCGGTGATGCTCTCCGGCGAGACCAGCGTCGGGGAGTACCCGGTGCGGGCCGTGGAGACCATGGCCCGGATCGTCGAGAACACCGAATCCCACGGCATGGACCGGATGCAGGCCATGGATTGGGATCCGCACACCACCAGCGGCGTGATCACCAAGGCCGCGGCCGAAGTGGGGGAGCGTGTCGACGCGAAGTTCCTGGTCGCCTTCACCTTCTCCGGTGACGCTGCCCGGCGGCTGTCGCGGCTCCGCTCACCGATTCCCGTACTGGCCTTCACCCCGAACGAGGCCGCCCGAGCGGCGCTGACCCTCACCTGGGGAGTCGAGTCCTACCTGACGCCGACGGTGGCGCACACCGACGACATGATCCGTCAGGTCGACGAGGCGCTCAGCGAGAGCGGTCGGGTGGAGGACGGTGACCGGGTGATCATCGTCGCCGGCTCGCCCCCCGGGGTCGCCGGCCACACCAACATGATCCGCGTCCGCCGCCTCGGCGCGCCGCTCTAATTTGCCCCCTCATTCCGCTGTGCACCTAACCACGGTCAAATCTCGGGATCGCGCGGACACCCGCTGTCTGGACGAGTAAGCGAGCGAACACGCTTTTCGTTCGCGAGCGAGGGAGGAAGACTGCGGGGTTCGGGAGCGCGGTCCCGCGCGAGCGGAGCGAGCCATCAAACACAGTGCCGGGAAGGGGAGTCGAACCCCTATGTCCTTGTGGGACAGACGGGTTTGAGCCGTCCGCGTATACCATTCCGCCACCCCGGCCGGGGCCGGATCATTCTGCCACAGCTCGCCGGTAGAGCTGCTCGGGAGACGCCGTTTGGTGTAACAACGACTGGCTACAGTGTCCTCCGTGACCGAGACAGAGACCCAGAGCAACGTTGCCGGGCCAGCCACTCGGGTCGTGGTGGCGGAGGACGAAGTCCTCATTCGGCTCGACCTGGTGGAGATGTTGACCGAGGAGGGGTACGACGTCGTCGGCCAGGCCGGTGACGGCGAGGCAGCCGTTGAACTGGCCACCGACCTGAAGCCCGATCTGGTCGTGTTGGACGTCAAGATGCCCAAGCTGGACGGGATCACGGCCGCCGAGCAGATCGCCAGCCTCCGGTTGGCGCCGGTGGTGATGCTGACGGCTTTCAGTCAGCGCGAGCTCGTCGATCGGGCCAGTCAGGCCGGCGCGATGGCGTACGTGGTCAAGCCGTTCGGGAAGGCCGACCTCATCCCGGCCATCGAGATCGCTCGGGCTCGCTACGCCGAGATCCAGGCGGTGGAAGCCGAGGTCAGCGACCTCTCCGAGCGGCTGGAATCGCGTAAGGCCGTGGATCGGGCCAAGGGCATGCTGCAGTCCGGTTTGGGGCTGAGCGAGCCGGAGGCGTTCCGCTGGATTCAGAAGACGGCGATGGATCTTCGCAAGTCGATGCGCGAGGTTGCCGAAGGTGTCATCGAGCATGGCTCCGCCAACAAGAAAAAATAGTGCCTCAAGGGTCGAGCGACTTTCATTCGTGTAACAAACTGGCAACACGAACGCCAAAGCTTGACTAATCGGCACATGGGGAACGTAGGGTGCGTGATGCTCGGGATCGCTGTCAGGTTGGCCCCATCCCCCTGACGCGCGCCTCCAGAGCACCAAGGATTTGAGTCAATCAGGAGGAATAGTGCGAAACAAACGGCTTGTGATCGCGGGGGCGACCATGCTGGCCGCCAGCCTTGCCTTCTCGGCCTGCGGTCAGCGCAGCACGAGTGGCGAGAGCACCGGCGGGAACACCGAGACCAAGACCGCCAAGATCGGCGTCATCGCGCCGCTCTCGGGTGATTTGTCCTCTCTCGGCCTGGGCATCAAGAACTCGGTCGATCTGGCCATCAAGCAGGCCAACGAATCCAACGCCATCCCGGGCTGGAAGCTCGAGCTTGCGGCTGAGGACGACGAGGCCAAGCCCGACGTCGGTAAGAACGCCGCCACCAAGCTGGCCGGCGACGACGATGTGGTCGCAGTGGTGGGCACGCTGAACTCGTCGGTGGCGCAGTCCGTCCAGCCGGTGTTGAGCAGCGCCAACATCACCCAGGTGTCGCCGGCCAACACGAACCCCACGCTGACCCAGGGCGCCAACCCGGACGGCCAAGTCGCGGCCGTACAAGACGTACTTCCGCACGTGCACCACCGACGCGATCCAGGGCCCCTTCGCGGCTCGCTATCTCTACACCACGGCGGGCATCAAGAAGGTCGCGACCATCCATGACAAGAAGGCCTACGGTCAGGGACTGGTCGACGCGTTCAGCGCCGAGTTCAAGACCCTCGGCGGCACGGTCGCGGCGGCCGAGACCATCAACCCGGACGACAAGGACTACGGCTCGGTCATCACGCAGGTCAAGAGCGCCGATCCGGAGGCGCTCTACTACGGAGGCGAGTTCCCGCAGTCCGGTCCGCTGAGCCAGCAGGCCAAGGCCGCCGGACTGACGGTTCCGCTGATGGGTGGCGACGGTATGTACTCGGCCAACTTCATCAAGCTGGCCGGCAAGACGTCCGAAGGTGACCTGGCCACCTCGGTCGGCGCTCCCGACCGAAACGTTGCCCAGTGCCAAGGCCTTCGTGGATGCCTACGAGGCCGCCGGGTACAAGGAGCCCTTCGACGCATACGGGGCCTACTCCTTCGATGCGGCCAACGCCATCATCAACGCCCTGAAGGTCTCCCTGAAGGACGCCGCCGACCCGAAGTCGGCGCGGCAGCCCACGGTGGACGCGATGGCCAACGTGTCCTTCGATGGCGCGACCGGCAAGGTGGCCTTCGACGAGTTCGGCGACACGACCACCAAGGTCCTGACCGTCTACAAGGTCGAAGGTGGCAAGTGGGCTCCGGTGAAGACCGAGGAGTTCAAGTAATCTCGTTGCCGCCAGCCTCGCGGCAGCACTGAGTCCGTTAGAGTCGGGGGGGCAGACGCGGTCTGTCCCCCCGACTTTTTCCGTCTTCGTATAGTGCCGGCTTGATCGGAAGAGGTGTCTGTGGATCTGTTCTTCCAGCAGCTCGTCAACGGCCTGTCTCTCGGGGCTCTCTACGCGCTGATCGCCGTCGGTTACACCGTGGTCTACGGCATCGTCCAGTTGATCAACTTCGCCCACGGTGAGATCTTCATGATGGGCGCCTTCGGGGCGCTGTCCACCTGGCTGATCCTTGCGGGCAGCTCGGGGTCGTTGTCCCTGGTCCTGCTCCTCCCGATGCTGCTCGGCGGCATGGCGGTGTCGGTGGGGGTTGCCCTGTTGACCGAACGATTCGCGTACCGACCGCTTCGCAACGCCCCGCGCCTGGCGCCGCTGATCACCGCCATCGGGGTCTCGATCTTCCTGCAGGAGTTCGTCCGGCTGTTCTACGGCCGGATCCCGGGGTTCCCCGACGCCAAGTTGGCCATCCCGTTTCCGCAGATCCAAGGTGTTACCGGCCCCGCGATCAACATCGGAGGCGTACTGATCCAGCGGGCTGCGCTCTTCACGCTGATCGCGCTCGCCATCTGCACCGTCTTCATGTTCTTCTTCGTCAACCGCACCCGGCTCGGCCGGGCCATGCAGGCGACCTCGCAGGACCCCGATACCTCGCGCCTGATGGGCATCAACGTAGACAAGATCATCATGGTCGCCTTTGCGCTCGGGGCCGCGCTGGCTGCCGTGGCCGGACTCGCCCACGGTCTGCGGTACACCAACATCGACTTCCGAATGGGCTTCCTGGCTGGTCTCAAGGCTTTCACCGCCGCCGTGTTGGGCGGCATCGGCAACATCAATGGCGCGGTTGTCGGGGGGCTGGTGCTAGGCGTCATCGAGGTGATGGCCACCAGTTACATTCCTGGTCAGTTCGGTGGCTCGGCCTGGAAGGACGTCTGGGCCTTCGTCTTGTTGATCCTGGTCTTGGTCTTCCGACCCCAAGGCCTGCTCGGAGCGAGGGTGGTGGACCGGGCATGACCCGCCTCAATTTCGTGACTCCCGAGCTGCAGCAGCGCGCGCATCGCCCGGCGCGGGTCGTCGCCCTGGTAGGCGGTGCCTTGCTGGTCATTGCGCCGTTCCTGCCGTGGGCCTACAGCTCCGCAGCCTTGGACGACATGACGTTCCTCGGTTCCCCGTCGCCGTTGCAGATTCTTGGACTCGTGCTGGGCCTGTTGGTCGTGGTTCTGGTCGTCGGCAGCCTGCTGGCCGCCCCCAAGAAGTGGCGCCGCAAACCGGCCTGGATCCGGGGGGCCAAGGCGGCCGGAATCGGCTCGCTGGTCTACATCGGATTGGTCGTGTTCTCGATCTCCGTCGAACTCGGTGGCGCGATCAATGTCGAGTACGGCGGTTGGATCGCCCTGGTCGGGGCGCTACTCGCCTTCGCCGGCACGCTGCTGATGGTGCCGGATCGACCCGCCACCCTCGACCGCGGCCAGCTGCCGGCGCCCGTCGAGATCTTGTTCGTCGCGGTCTCGATGCTCGCCGCCTTCATCTCAGCGGCATATGCGCTCGGCATCGAGGATGGCGGCGCGTTCGTGATCTTCCTCGCCTTCATCGGCGCCGGAATCGCGATCTTGTTCCGGGTCGGGGCGATGGGCTTCCTGTCTGCGGTTTCTCAACGGCACCGGCCGGTGTTGATCTTCTCGGCCTTCTTTGTGGCGTTCTTGTTCCCCTTCACCCAGGGCGGGTCGGACGCCAACATGTCGATCGCCACCCAGGTGATCATCTTTGCGGCCACCGCGATGGGGCTCAACATCGTGGTCGGTCTGGCCGGTTTGCTCGACCTCGGCTACATCGCTTTCCTGGGGGCCGGCGCCTTCACCGCGGCGATCTTGTCGAATTCGGCGTTCTCCACGATCGGCTGGCACCCGCCATTCATCGTCGTTGTCGCTATCAGCGGCCTGGTCGCGGCCACGCTGGGCCTGATCATCGGTTCGCCGACCTTGCGCGTCTCGGGCGACTATCTGGCCATCGTCACCTTGGCCTTCGGTGAGATCTTCCGCATCACCATGAACAATCTGGACGGGACGGACGGGCCGCTGATCACGCGCGGATCCAACGGCATTCCGGCCATTCCCGATCTGACCCTGTTCGGTTTCGACTTCGGCCGTCCGCACGAGGTGCTCGGTATCGAACTCGGCCGGTTCTCCAACTACTACTTCCTGCTGCTGATTCTCATCGGTTTCGTCATCCTCGTCTTCGTCCGGCTCAACAACAGCCGGATCGGGCGCGGTTGGGTCGCGATCCGGGAGGACGAGAAGGCCGCGGAAGCGATGGGCGTGAATGTTTTCGGACTCAAGCTCTTCGCCTTCGCCGGCGGCGCCTTCCTGGCCGGGGTGGCAGGCTCGGTCAAGGCCCACGTCGACGTTTCGGTCACCCCCGACCAGTATGTGTTCTTGGAGTCCGCGTTCCTGCTGGCGGCCATCGTGCTCGGCGGCATGGGCAGCGTACTCGGAGTGCTGATCGGGGCGACGCTGCTGAAGCTGATGCCCGAGAAGTTGCGCTTCGTCTCCGAGTACCGGTTGTTGATCTTCGGCCTGCTGCTGGTGATCATGATGCGGTTCCGGCCGGAAGGCCTGGTGGCCAATCAGCGCCGGCAGCTGGAGTTCCACGAAGATGACGAAGAGCTCGCCGAGCGGATCACGGAGATCCACGAGGCCGGCTCGATCGAGGGGGCGAGATGAGCACAGCACAGTCGGAACCCACCTCGACCGCGGCGGGGGGCACGTCAATCCTGGTCGCCGAGAACGTGACCATGCGCTTCGGTGGGCTGACGGCCGTCGACTCGGTCAACTTCCGGGTCGAGCGTGGCGAGATCATGGGTCTCATCGGCCCCAATGGAGCCGGCAAGACCACCTTCTTCAACTGCCTCACCGGGCTGTACCTGCCCACCACGGGCCGGGTTGTCTTCGATGGCGCGGTGTTGCCTCCCAAACCCGGCAAGGTCGTCAAGGCCGGAGTGGCCCGGACGTTCCAGAACATCCGGCTGTTCGACAACATGACCGCACTCGAGAACGTCATGGTGGGCCGGTACTGCCGGACGACCACGGGTCCCCTCACGTCGATTCTCCGGGGTCCGAAGTTCCACCGCGACGAAGCGGCCGTACGGCTCCGCTCCCAGGAGTTGCTCGATTTCGTCGGCCTCTCGGAGACGACTGACAACCTGGCACGCAATCTCTCGTACGGGGACCAGCGCCGGCTGGAGATCGCTCGCGCGCTGGCCACCGACCCGAAGTTGATCTTGTTGGACGAGCCGACGGCGGGGATGAATCCGCAGGAGACCCGCCAGGCCGAGGACTTGATCTTCCGGATCCGGGATCTTGGACTGGCCGTGGTCGTGATCGAGCACGACATGCGCTTCATCTTCAACCTGTGTGACCGAGTGCTGTGCCTCGTGCAGGGCAAGACACTGATCGAGGGGACCCCACACGAGGTCCAGTCGGATCCGCGAGTGATCGAGGCCTACATCGGAACCGGTCCAGAGGACGCCGCCGAGTTGGAATCCGAACTGGAACGGGGGGATTCCGATGCTTGAGGTCAAGGATCTGCAGGTTGCCTACGGCCGGGTCCGAGCGGTCAAGGGGATCAGCTTCACGGTCGAGCAGGGCCAGGTCGTGACCCTGGTCGGTACCAACGGTGCCGGCAAGACGACCACCCTCCGGACGATTTCCGGACTGATCCGGCCCCAGGCCGGCGAGATCTGGTTCGAGGGCCAGCGGATCGACGCCACGCCGGCGCACGAGGTGACCATGCGCGGACTGGCGCACTCACCCGAAGGGCGCCGGATCTTCCCCCGACTCACCGTGGAGGACAACCTGCGCCTCGGGGCCTTCGCCCGCAAGGACAAGAACATCACTTCCGACCTTGAGCGAGCCTTCGCCCTCTTTCCGATTTTGAAGGACCGGCGCTCGCAGCCGGCGGGTACCTTCTCTGGTGGCGAGCAGCAGATGTTGGCCATCGGACGCGCGATGATGAGCCGGCCCAAGTTGTTGATGCTGGACGAGCCGTCGATGGGTCTGTCGCCTCTCATGATGCAGCGGATCATGAGCACGATCACCGAACTGCAGTCCGAGGGCGTGACCATTCTGCTGGTCGAGCAGAACGCCCAGGCGGCCCTGTCGCTCGCCGACTACGGCTACGTGCTCGAGGTCGGCAAGATCGTGCTCGAGGACACCGGCAAGAAGTTGTTGACCGACGAAAACGTCCGTAAAGCTTATCTCGGCGAGGATTAGTCTCCCAGGACGTCGACCGGGGTTGGGCGGGGTGGGGCGAGTTGGCAGGTGACGCGGGCGGTGCAGAGGCGCGCGCCGGCGTCATCCAGCAGGACGACCTCGTAGGACGCGACGGTGCGGCCCAGGCGCAGGGCGCTGGCGGTGCCGGTGACCCAGCCGGCGGAGGCCGAGCGGTGGTGGGTGGCGTTGATGTCGACGCCGAACGCGAGACGATCCGGGCGGGCGTGGGCCATGGCCCCGATCGAGGCAAGCGTCTCGGCCAGCACGCACGAGGCGCCGCCGTGCCAGAGACCCATCGGCTGGGTGTTGCCGGCCACCGGCATCCGCCCGACGACACGTTCGGGGGTCAGCTCCAGCACCTCGAAACCCATCTTTGCGTCGAGGGCGCTCGCGGCCGTCGAGAACCATTCGGGCACGCTCACCGGCTCAGCGTATTGGGTCTCGGAGACGACCAGGGGACTCCGCCGTCAAGCCCAGGCTCTGGTCCGCCTGGTCGGCGATCCGGTCGGCGATGGCCAGCGAGGCGGTGGCGGCGGGGCTGGGCGCGTTCAGCACGTGCAAACTCTGGGGCGTCTGGGCCAAGACGAAATCGTCGACGAGAGAGCCGTCGGAGCCCACGGCCTGGGCGCGCACACCAGAGGGCCCGAACGTCAGATGGCCCGGCTGGACGGCGGGCACGTAGCGCTGCAGGTCACGCACGAACGCCGCCTTCACGACATCGCGCCAGACCTCCGCAGCTCCCGTACGCCAGTAGGTCCTGGCCAGACGGGAGAAGCCGGAGTAGCGAATCGTCTCGAACAGATCGCGACGGTTCACGTCCCGTCGGCGGTACCCTTCGCGCGCGGTGGCGAGCACGGCGTTCGGCCCGGCCCACACCTCGCCGCCGATCCGCTTGGTGAAATGCACCCCGAGGAACGGCAAGGACGGGTCCGGCACCGGGTAGATGAGGCCCCGACACAGGTGCCGTGCCTCGGGCTTGAGCGTGTAGTAGTCACCGCGGAACGGGATGATCTGCAGGTCAGGGTCAGTGTCGAGCCGAGCGACCCGATCGGAGTGCAGCCCGGCGCAGCTGATCAGCCGGCGGGTCGTCAGATCGGGACCGCTGGTGCGCAGCACGGTGTCCCCGCCCCGGCGCTCGGTGGCCAGCACCTCGGTGTCGAAGAAGAAGTCGACGCCGCGCTCGGCGAGCAACCGCTGCAGGGTGGCGGTCACCTGGGCGAAATCGATGATGCCCGTACCAGGCACGTGCAGCGCCCGGATCCCGGCCGCGTGTGGCTCGATCTCGCGCAGTTCCTCGGCGCCGATCATCCGCAGTCCGGGCACCCCGTTGGCCCGACCGCGGCCCTCGAGTTCGGTCAGCCGGTCCAGTTCGCTCTCGTCGAGGGCGACGATGACTTTGCCGCAGGTCTCGTACGCGATGCCGTGCTCGGCCGCGAAGCGCTCCATCTGCGCCTTGCCGTCCACGCACAGCTTCGCCTTGAGCGAGCCGGGCTTGTAGTAGACGCCGGCGTGCAGGACACCACTGTTGTGGCCGCTCTGGTGCCGGCCCGCCGTGGGCTCCTTCTCGACCACCGCGATACGCTGATCCGGATGCCGCGTGTGGATCTCGCGGGCTGTCGCCAGGCCGACGATGCCGGCGCCCACGACCACGATGTCGTATTTCGTGCCCAAGACTAGCCCCCGAAGAACGTTCTTGCTGTTGGCGAGCGATGTGCCGTCCCCTGACGGCGCGAGTGTGTAAAAGACCTCGCCTCCAAGCTTAAAACAGGTCGAGGGCCGGATTCGCCACCGAGTCGACAACATCGATCCGAGGTGACACAGCTGGTTTCAGGGGTGGGTCCCGCTGTCGTCGCCCGCGGATAGAGTCGGGCTCGTGGCGACCGCGACCGTTCCTGCGCCCACCCGTCCGAAGCTGCTGCTCATCGACGGCCACTCGGTGGCCTATCGCGCCTTCTTCGCCCTGCCGGTGGAGAACTTCTCGACCCAGACCGGGCAGCACACCAACGGGGTCTTCGGCTTCACGTCGATGCTCATCAACGTGCTGCGCGACGAGCAGCCGACCCATATCGGAGTCGCGTTCGACGTCTCCCGACAGACCTTCCGCGCCGAGATCTACGTGGAATACAAGGCGAATCGGTCCAAGACTCCCGACGAGTTCCGTGGCCAGCTCGATCTGGTCAAGGAAGTGCTGGACGCGCTGAACATCAGGCACGTCGAGAAGCCGGGCTACGAGGCCGACGACGTGATCGCGACCCTGGCCACCCAGGCGGAGCAGGACGGCTTCGACGTCTTGATCTGCTCCGGCGACCGGGATGCGTTCCAGCTGGTCACCGAGCACGTCACCGTCCTCTACCCGCGGCGCGGCGTCAGCGACCTGGCCCGGATGACTCCGGAGTTGGTCAAGGAGCGGTACTTCGCCACTCCCGCCCGCTATCCGGAGTTGGCCGCGCTGGTGGGGGAGACCAGCGACAACCTGCCGGGCGTTCCGGGGGTCGGCCCGAAGACGGCGGCCAAGTGGCTGGACACCTACGACGGCCTCGAGAACCTGGTCATGCACGCCGGCGAACTGAAGGGCAAGGCTGCCGAAGCGTTCCAGACCCGCACGGAGGACGTGCTGCGGAACCGCAAGATCAACGCCTTGATCCGCGATCTGGATCTCGATCTGTCGGTGGCGGATCTCCAGCGCCAGGCCTGGAATCGCGAGGCGACCCACCAGCTCTTCGACGGCCTCGAGTTCCGGGTGCTGCGGGATCGGCTGCTGGAGAGCCTGCCCAACGAGGACCTGACGCCGGAGGGCGGCTTCGAACTCTCCGGAGAGATCCTCGAACCCGGCGACCTCACCTCGTGGCTGGCCGAGCACGCGACCGGTGAACGGACCGGGATCGACGTGATCGGCCATTGGGGATCGGGCACCGGCGACATCCGGGCCCTCGCGCTGGCCGCCGGCGACGGCTCCGCTGCTTACGTCGACGCCACGGAGTTGTCTCCCGATGACGAGACGGCACTCGCCGGATGGCTGGCCGATCCGGCCCGCCACAAGGCGATGCACGACGCGAAGGGGCCGCTGCTGGCCATCTGGGCCCGGGGCTGGGAACTCAGGGGACTGACCTCGGACACCCAACTCGCCGCGTACCTGACCCGCCCGGACCAGCGGACCTTCGATCTGGCCGACCTCACGATCCGTTATCTCAAGCGGGAACTCAAGGTCGACGCCGGCGACGTCGAGGCCGCCACCGATCAGCTCGCCCTGGACTTCGGCGATGACGACTCCGGGGCGCAGCTGGCGGCCGAGGCGGCCATGGTCCGGGCCCGGGCGGTGATCGATCTCGCCGATGCCCTTGATGTCGACATCGAGGAGCGAAACGGGACCAGCCTGCTGTACGGGGTGGAGCTGCCGCTGCAGGCCACTCTGGCCCGGATGGAGCAGACCGGCGTCGCGGTCGACATCGAGCACCTTGAGGCGTTGGAGTCCGAGTTCGGCGCCACCGTGAACGCCGCCGCCGAGGAGGCGTACCGGGTGCTCGGCAAGCAGATCAATCTCGGCTCGCCCAAGCAGCTGCAGGTCGTGCTGTTCGACGAGCTGAAAATGCCCAAGACGCGCCGGACCCGGACCGGCTACACCACCGACGCCGACGCGCTGCAGTCGTTGTACGTGAAGACCGAGCATCCCTTCCTGGCCCAGATGCTGATCCACCGGGATGCGATCCGGCTCAAGCAAACGGTGGAGGGGCTGCTCAAGTCGGTCGCTGACGACGGGCGGATCCACACCACCTACGGGCAGACCATCGCCGCTACCGGGCGGCTGTCCAGCACCGATCCGAACTTGCAGAACATCCCCATCCGGACCAACGAAGGCCGCCGGATCCGAGAGGCGTTCGTGGTTGGGCCAGGGTATGAGTCGCTGATGTCGGCCGACTACTCGCAGATCGAGATGCGGATCATGGCGCACGTGAGCGCCGACGCCAGCCTGATCGAGGCCTTCAAGTCCGGCATGGACTTCCATACGGTGACGGCTTCGCGCGTCTTCGGGGTGGCCCCGGAAGACGTATCGCCGGCCGAACGGGCGAAGATCAAGGCGATGAACTACGGGCTGGCCTACGGGCTCAGCGCCTTCGGTCTCAGCCAGCAGCTCACCATCGACACGTCCGAGGCCAAAGCGTTGATGGACGAATACTTCGAGCGCTTCGGCGGGGTCCGAGACTATTTGCGCTCGCTCGTCGCCGACGCCCGTCGAACCGAGTACACCGAGACCATCCTGGGGCGGCGCCGCTACCTGCCGGACCTCATGAGTGACAACCGGCAGCGCCGGGAGATGGCGGAGCGGATGGCCCTGAATGCTCCCATCCAGGGATCGGCGGCCGACATCATCAAGGTGGCCATGTTGGACGTCGAGAAGGCCCTCATCGACAGCGGCATGAGCAGCCGGATGTTGCTCCAGGTGCACGACGAACTCGTGTTCGAGGTGGCCCCCGGGGAGGCGTCCGAGCTGGACGGGTTAGTCCGGGACAAGATGGGCCACGCCGTCGAGCTCGAGGTGCCCCTCGACGTCTCGGTCGGACTGGGCCGATCCTGGCACGCTGCCGCCCACTGAGAGCGGCCGGCTAGCGCCCGACCGGCTCCCAGGCGAAGGCCTCCTCCCACCAGCCGTCTCCGGCCGCCCAGGACCGCAGGATGTCAAAGACGGCATCCGCGTTGCGGGCCGTCGAAGCGACCAGGCCGCCCGCGGCCTGACTGCTCACGACGACTCGCCAGACGCCCGGCTCTGACCGCCGCGCCTCCCCGAAGGACTCCGAGCTGCCGCGCCGGTCCTCGACCCGGACGAAGCTCTCCGCCCCGGTGAGCAAATCCCGCAGTGTCTCCGGGGTCAGGTCCTCGATGACCCGGCCCGAGCCGGCCACGCCGCGGAATCCGGTCATGCCGCCATCGTGCCGTGCGCCCGGCGGTCCGGCCAGCCGATGCGCGGATCTCGAGGCTGAGAGAATGCGGCCCATGAATCGTTCTCGCCTCGCCACGGCCGTCGCCGCGGTCGCCTTGCTACTGGCCACGCTGACGGGCTGCCCGGTCCAGGCGGACGACGACGATGACGAAGGCGGCGAGGAGGACTACATCACGTTCGTGCTGACCGAGTAGGTCGGGTCGCCGTCGGTTGGCTTCGAGCCCGTCAAATTGACCGGGCTTCTCAGCGCTAGGTATCCTTCTATGTCGCTGTGGCCTGCGCGACTTCGGACAGAGTAGGTCACGCTCGTACGGGTCGGATTGTTCGCAGCTATCCCCGTTGTACGGACCGGGCTGCAGCACACCACCACGAGTCATCCCTATCGGAGCACTACATACATGACGTCCTCCCTCGAGGCACCACCCCAGGTCGCAGTCGACGACTTTGATTCACCTGAGGCCTTTCTGCAGGCCATCGACGACACCATCAAGTACTTCAACGACGGCGACATCGTCACCGGAATCGTCGTCAAGGTCGACCGGGACGAGGTCCTGCTCGACATCGGTTACAAGACCGAAGGGGTCATCCCCTCCAAAGAACTTTCGATCAAGCACGATGTCGACCCGTTCGACGTGGTCACCGTCGGCGACGAGGTCGAGGCCCTGGTCCAGCAGAAAGAGGACAAAGAGGGCCGGCTGATCCTGTCCAAGAAGCGGGCTCAGTACGAGCGCGCCTGGGGCACGATCGAGAAGATCAAGGACGAGGACGGCGTGGTCACCGGTCAGGTGATCGAGGTGGTCAAGGGCGGCCTGATCATCGACATCGGCCTGCGCGGCTTCCTGCCGGCGTCGCTGGTGGAGATGCGCCGGGTCCGGGACCTGCAGCCCTACGTGGGTCAGGAACTGGAAGCCAAGATCATCGAGCTGGACAAGAACCGCAACAACGTCGTGCTGTCCCGCCGCGCATGGCTGGAGCAGACCCAGTCCGAGGTGCGGCAGAACTTCCTCACCCAGTTGCAGAAGGGCCAGATCCGCAAGGGTGTCGTGTCCTCGATCGTCAACTTCGGCGCCTTCGTCGATCTCGGCGGCGTCGACGGCCTGGTCCACGTCTCCGAGCTGTCCTGGAAGCACATCGACCACCCGTCCCAGGTGGTCGAGGTCGGCCAGGAGGTCACCGTCGAGGTGCTCGACGTGGACATGGACCGCGAGCGGGTTTCTCTCTCGCTCAAGGCGACCCAGGAAGATCCGTGGCAGGCCTTCGCTCGGACCCACCAGATCGGCCAGATCGTGCCCGGCAAGGTCACCAAGCTGGTGCCGTTCGGCGCGTTCGTCCGGGTCGAAGAGGGTATCGAGGGCCTGGTGCACGTCTCCGAGCTGGCCGAGCGGCATGTGGAGATCCCCGAGCAGGTCGTCCAGGTCAACGACGATGTGATGGTCAAGATCATCGACATCGACCTGGAGAGGCGTCGCATCTCGCTGTCGCTCAAGCAGGCCAACGAGGGTGTCGACGCGCACGCCGACGACTTCGACCCGACCCTGTACGGGATGAGCGCGTCGTACGACGACCAGGGCAACTACCTGTACCCGGATGGCTTCGACCCGGAGACCGGCGAGTGGCTCGAAGGCTACGACGAGCAGCGGGCGGCCTGGGAACAGCAGTACGCCGAGGCCCACGCTCGCTGGGAGGCGCACAAGAAGCAGGTCGAAGAGGCCGAGGATGCCCACACGGCGGCCGCCGGTGCGGGTAGCAATTCCACCTCGTACTCCTCGAGCACAGAGCCGGCCACGCCGGCCACGACCGCCGCCGCCGCTCCAGAGGGCTCACTCGCCTCTGATGAGGCACTGCAAGCCCTGCGGGACAAGCTCACCGGCAACAACTGAGCTGGACAACGCCGAGGCCCCCGACGATGAGTCGGGGGCTTTGTCGTTGGTACGCCACCGCTCGGTTCCCAGCCATCTACGCAGCTGCTCGGGTTGCACGTTCCTGCTCGGGAAGCAACTCGAGCAGGAACGTCGAACCCGAGCAGCTGAGCCCTACGCGGATGGTGGGACTGTCGCCCCTAGGGTTGTGACCCATGTTGCGCGTGGGCTTGACCGGCGGGATCGCCTCCGGGAAGTCGGTGGTGGCCGACGAGCTAGGGGCCCGTGGGGCGGTGATCATCGACGCCGACGTGCTGGCGCGCGAGGTGGTCGAGCCGGGCACCCCAGGTCTGGCGGCGATCGTCGAGCGTTTCGGTGACGACGTCCTCCTCGACGGCCGGCTGGATCGGAAAGCCTTGGGCGATATCGTCTTCGCCGACGAGTCGGCTCGCCGGGATCTCGAGGCGATCGTGCACCCCGCTGTTCGCCGCCGAGCGGCCGAACTGGAGGCCATCGCGCCCGACGACGCCGTGGTCGTCCACGTCATCCCGCTGCTTGTGGAGACCGGTCAACAGGACGCCTTCGACGTCTGCCTGGTGGTCGATGTCGACCGAGTGACCCAACGCGAGCGGCTGCGAAGTCGCGATCGTCTGAGCGAGGCTGAGATCGAGGCTCGGCTCGCAGCCCAGGTCGGGAGAGAACGTCGACTGGCGGTCGCCGACGCCGTTCTCGACAATTCCGGCAGCCGCACCGAATTGAGTGATCAGATCGACCGGCTGTGGGCCGAACTTGGCCCGCGGGCCAGGTCAGAGTGACATACTCGTGCTCGCTCCGCTGAGAATGCGTCTGTCGCAGGACGCGGATCTCAGTCGGGGATGGGTCCCGACGGTACCGAGGAGGCGGGTCGTTGAACTGTCCACGCTGCGCTGCTGATCTTCCCGAGGTCGCACACTTCTGTCACGTTTGTGGTCAAGATCTGCGTTCGGCGGATCAGTCCCGCAGGCGCTCGTTCGCGGTCAAGCCGGATGAGCCGGTCGCGTCGTTCGCACTCATCTCGACGATCATGCCGCGGGGTGCCGCGCAGCAGCCTCAGACTTATCGGATCGCCTTCGCCATCGCCTTGGTGGTGGCGCTGGTGGCCGCCATCTTCGGAGCGCTGCCCATCGCCATTCTGGTCGCGGCGTTCGCCGTCCCCCTCGTCTACATCGTCTACCTCTACGACGTGAACCTGTGGGACGACGAACCCTTGCCCGTCACGGGATTGGCATTCGGCCTGACCGGCATCCTGACCATCGCGTTCATGATCATCATCGAGTTGCTCCGCGGCCCGGCCATCCCGACCGCCGCACTCGACGGCACCACGCTGGCCGCGCCGAGCGTGTGGACGTTCTTGTTGCTGGCCGTTCTGGTGCCTGTCGTTGGGGAGGCCATCCGGCAGGTCGGGCCGCTGGTGCTCGCCAGCCGGCCCGAGTTCGACGATCTGATGGACGGGCTGACCTTCGGCGTCATCAGTGGGGTGTCCTTCGCCTGCTTCGACACGATCATCCGCTACTGGGATCTGCTCACCGGCGGGCTCGTCGAGCAGGATCCCGGCCTCTGGGTCTCGTTGATCTTCCTGCACGGGTTCGTGAAACCACTGCTGATCGGCACCGCTACGGGTATCGCGTGCGCGGAGTACTCGGGTCTCGGCCGCGGCTACGACGGCTTCACCCCGCGCTACTACCGGGGCCTCGCCCTCGCCATCGGGATCAACATCGCCTTCCAGGCGGCGGTGTACCTCTTCTCCTTCGTCGGCGACGACACCCTGGCTGTCATCCTCAGCCTGGGTTGGGGACTGCTGCTGCTCGGGATCGTGATCTTGCGGATGCGTACGGTCCTGCACGTCGGACTGATGGAAGCGGCGCTGGAGCGAACGGCGCGAGACGGTGGGCTCGGCGCCGACGGCGAACCCGAAGTCTGCGCCAGGTGCGAACTCCCGTTGCAAGATCACGCGGCGTTCTGCACCGCCTGCGGCACCGCCGTTCGGGTCCAGAACAAGCCGCACCGAACGAAGGTCCCGGCGGGTGTGGCCTCCGGACCGCCAGACCCGAACTCGGGACCGCCAGCCGGGCCCCGGCCGCCCGGCCCGGCAGCTGAAAACACCACCATCCTGCCCTCGTCCCCAGAAGCAGGGCTATCTCCGTCGCCCACCGCGACCCCGGAACTCGGCAGCGAAACCGGCGAACACGAGGGAGGCCGGGCATGAGCCAGAATCCTCCCCCTCAGCAGCCGGGCTGGTCCCAGTCCGGCGGCTACGGTCAGCAGCCGCCGCCCCAGGGTTACCCACCGCAGCAGCCTGGTTACGGGCCACCGGCCCAGGGCGGTTACCCTCCTCAACCCGGTGGCTACCCGCCGCCCGGCGGTTACCCCCCGCAGGGCGGCTACCCGACCCAACCCATGGGGGGGCAGCCTCCGCCACAGCAGCCGGGCGGCTATCCACCCCAAGGCGGTGGCTACGGGCAGCAACCTCCGCCACCACCTCGACCGCCCGGAAAGAAGAGCCCGGTGCTGATCATCGGCATCGTGGTCGCAGCGGTGGTGGTGCTGGCAGCAGTCGGCGGCATCATCATCGCCCTCACTCGGGGGAGTGCCGGGCCAGTGACGACCGTGAGCCCGTCGGCGCCGACCACCGAGCCCACCGCCGATCCGACGACCGATCCGACGACCGAACCGACGACGGATCCGACATCGAGCCCCACCGACCCCAGTCCCACCACTGAGCCGAGCCAGCCGACTCAGAGGCCGACCCGCGAGCCGACCCAGGCGCCGACGCCGCCGAACGCGGTCAACCTCGGGAGCGGCGTCAGCCTGACGCCGGCCTCCGGCTACACGGTCCGGAGCCAGAAGAAGGGCGCCGCACAACTGAGCAATGGGCGCGAGTTGTTCGTGGGTGTCGCGGCTCAGTTGGAGGCCGGGAGTAACCCGGCTCAGACCTGCGACGCCTACCACCGGGCGCTAGCCAAGGACTACACCAACGGCAAGTTCGAGGACGCGAAGTCGGTGGACCTGAACACGAACAAGCTCGACGCCGCGACCTGCCTGGCCCAGGTGACGGTCACCAACGGTGGCAATTCGACCAACGTCCTCATCTACTCGCTGGTGTCGATCCGGACCGATGGTCTCGGTGTCGTCGGTTCGATCTACTTCACCAAGAACTCCGACATCCAGAAGGTCAACAAGGACTTCGCCGCCATGGTCAATTCAATGCTCGCGGGCCAGGTCGCCGGCGGTTAGCGGCCAGTGCGAGCAGCTCAACCTCTCCGAGCGTCGTATGCGAAGCGCCGGCCCTTAGCAGTAGCGAGCGCGAGCAGGACAACCTCGGCGAGCGTCGGTAAGCGAAGCGCCGGCTCGGTCTGGACGAGGAGTCAGTCGAGGGCCAGTGCTCCACACAGCGAGCTAGGCACACTGCGGGCCCTCGGCTGGCGACGAGGAAGACCGAGTCAGATGGCGCGTAGCGAGCGCGAGCAGGACAACACTGTCGGTGGTGGGACATAGGCTCATCGCATGCGTCCCATCGCCGATCTGCAGCGCACGGTCGCCCCGTTCCGGGTCGAGAGTGACTTCTCGCCGTCCGGTGACCAGCCAACCGCGATCGCGGACTTGGAGGCTCGGATCAGTGCCGGCGAGCAGGACGTCGTCCTGCTCGGCGCGACCGGTACCGGCAAGACGGCGACCGTGGCCTGGCTGGCCGAGCGGGTCCAGCGCCCGATCCTGGTCATGCAGCCCAACAAGACCTTGGCGGCTCAGTTCGCGAACGAGCTCCGGCAGTTCTTCCCCAAGAACGCCGTGGAGTATTTCGTTTCCTACTACGACTACTACCAACCCGAGGCGTACGTACCGCAGACCGATACCTACATCGAGAAGGACTCCTCGCTCAACGAGGAGGTGGAGCGGTTGCGCCACTCGGCCACCAACTCCCTGCTCACCCGTCGCGACGTGATCGTGGTGGCCACCGTGTCGGCGATCTACGGTCTCGGCACCCCGCAGGAGTATGTCGATCGGATGGTCCGGTTGCGGGTCGGCGACGAGATGGAGCGCGACGTTCTGTTGCGGCGACTGGTCGGCATCCAGTACGCGCGCAACGACCTGGCGGGCACGCGCGGTACGTTCCGGGTCCGGGGCGACACGCTCGAGGTATTCCCGATGTACGAGGAGCTCGCCGTCCGGGTCGAGTTCTTCGGTGACGAGATCGAAAAGCTGAGCACCCTGCATCCGCTGACGGGTGAAGTGGTCACCGAGGACGATGAGGTGTACCTGTTCCCGGCGAGCCACTACGTGGCCGGGCCGGCCCGGATGGAGCGGGCCATTGCCGGTATCGAAGTGGAACTGGGGGAGCGTCTCGGTGAGCTGGAGCGCCATCAGAAGCTGCTCGAGGCGCAGCGCCTGCGGATGCGGACGAGCTACGACATCGAGATGATGCGGCAGATCGGCACCTGTTCCGGTATCGAGAACTACTCCCGGCACATCGACGGTCGAGGACCAGGAACGGCGCCGAACTGTCTGCTCGACTACTTTCCCGAGGATTTCCTGCTGGTCATCGACGAATCGCACGTCAGCGTGCCGCAGATCGGCGGGATGTATGAGGGGGACATGTCGCGGAAGCGCACCCTGGTCGACCACGGCTTCCGGCTCCCGAGTGCGATGGACAACCGGCCGCTGCGCTTCGAAGAGTTCACCGAGCGGATCGGCCAGACGATCTATCTGTCCGCCACTCCCGGCAATTACGAACTCGCGAAGTCCAACGGATTCGTCGAGCAGCTGATCCGACCGACCGGGTTGATCGACCCGGAGGTGATCATCAAGCCGACGTCGGGCCAGATCGACGACCTGATGAGCGAGATCCGGGTGCGCGCCGAGCGCGAGGAGCGGGTGCTGGTCACCACCCTGACGAAGAAGATGGCTGAAGACCTCACCGATTATCTCCTCGAGAACCAGATCCGCACCCGCTATCTGCATTCGGAGGTGGATACGCTGCAGCGGATCCAGCTGCTTCGGGAACTGCGGATCGGCAGCTACGACGTCTTGGTCGGGATCAACCTGCTCCGCGAAGGTCTGGACCTGCCGGAGGTTTCGCTGGTTTCCATCCTCGACGCCGACAAGGAGGGCTTTCTCCGCAGCGCGAAGAGCCTCATCCAAACCATCGGTCGGGCGGCCCGGAACGTGTCGGGTCAAGTGCACATGTACGCCGACAAGATCACCGATTCGATGGCGGCCGCGATCGACGAGACGAACCGGCGGCGGGAGAAGCAGGTGGCCTACAACCAGGCCAACGGCATCGACCCGACGCCGCTCCGCAAGAAGATCGCCGACATCACCGACATGCTGGCCCGCGAGGACGCCGATACCGAGGAATTGTTCTCGGGTCGCAACGGACGCCGGCAGAAGACCATGGTTCCCGCGTTGGGTCGAGAGACCGCGGCCAGTGCGCGCAGGCTCGCCGGCATCCCAGCTGGGGATCTCGCCGACCTCATCCAGGACCTCACCACCCAGATGCACGGTGCGGCCGCCGACCTGCAGTTCGAGGTTGCAGCGCGGCTGCGGGACGAGATCTCCGATCTCAAGAAGGAGCTCCGGCAGATGGTCGAAGCGAGTAGGTAGGTCGCATCTCGCGGCTTGGCCTGAGCCCGGTGATTCGGGGTTCCGACTCGAGTCCCGCCCACCTCGCTGCGTTCCGCTAGCGCTCCACTCCGCTCGGAACGCCCAGCCACGCCCTGACTCGAGTCGGAACCCCAATCCCCTGACAGCCCGACGCACGACGCGTCCGGATTGAAAGGCCTGGTAGAGCTCGGGCCGTACGGATTTCGGCATCGGGCGGTCCGCTGGGATACTTCTGGGCGGAGGGGAGTATTCCCCCGCGTCGGCATCGTCATCACGGACAGGGTCCGTGGCCTTCGAGCAGAGGGCCACTTCGGGCTCACCCGGTGTCACGGCTAGCGTTGTCGCTAGCGGAAGAGACCTCCGAGACCGACGATTCTTGGAAACCTTTGTCTCGGAAGGGGCGCCCCGGCCCATGGATGTTCATCTTTACGCGTGGATCATCACCGTTGTCGTGATGTGTGCGATCCTCGCCGTCGACGTCTTCATCATCGGCCGGCGGCCGCACGAGCCGTCCATGAAGGAAGCCGGCATCTTCATCGGCGTCTTCGTCGCGCTGGCGATCCTGTTCGGCCTCGGCATCTGGGCGATCTACGGTCCGCGGTACGCGGGCGAGTTCTTCGCGGGCTGGCTGACCGAGTACAGCCTGTCGATCGACAACCTGTTCATCTTCGTCATCATCATGGGCACCCTGAAGGTGCCTCGCCACCTGCAGCAGTTCGCCCTGATGATCGGCATCATCTTGGCCTTGATCTTCCGCGGGATCTTCATCGCCATCGGCGCGGCGGCCATCGCCCGCTTCTCCTGGGTCTTCTTCATCTTCGGCGCGTTCCTCATCTACACGGCCGTCAAGTTGGTCATCGACTACAAGCACCACGACGACCACGGCGACGAGGCACCCGACAACGCGGCGTTGCGGTTCGTGAAGAAGCGGTTCCCCTCCACCGACGACTTCCGCGGCACGAAGCTGACCGTGGTCGAGAACGGCAAGCGGCTCATCACACCGATGCTGATCGTCATCATCGCGCTGGGCAGCACCGATCTGCTGTTCGCGCTGGACTCGATCCCGGCGATCTACGGACTGACGGAGGAGGCGTACCTGGTTTTCACCGCCAACGTCTTCGCCCTGATGGGTCTGCGCCAGCTCTACTTCCTGATCGGCGGCCTGCTCAAGCGCCTTGTCTACCTCTCCATCGGGCTCTCGGTGATCCTCGCCTTCATCGGCGTCAAGCTGATCCTCGAGGCCCTGCACGCCTACCACTGGGCCGACTGGGCCCCCTTCGACGGCGAGATCCCGATCTGGCTGTCGCTCCTGGTCATCATCGGCACGCTACTCATCACCACCGTGGCGAGTCTGATCAAGAGCCGGTACGACGAGGACAACGCCCCGGCAGAAGCCGCGGCGCTCGACGCCGATCCCGATCCCCAGCCCGAGCCGGCCGACAAGCCGCCGGCCGGCTAGCGCACCGTGATCCTGCGGCACCGGATCGACGTCTGAGCAGACGTCACGCGCAGGCCGTCAAGATCGCGTCAAGACCCTTTTCCAACGCGTCAAGGCGGCCGTCCGGCGGCCCAACGGCGGCTTGACTGGACGAGTGCTCGTGTCCGTGCTTCTGATCGTGATGGTGGCGACCCTGGTCGGTTACCTGCTCGCCACCCTGATCTTCCCCGAGCGGTTCTGAACGATGGCGCTGAGCGACACCTCCGCCGGGCTGCTGACCGTCGCCGCCCTCATCGGGCTGCTGGCCCTGGCCTGGGCTCCGGTGGGCGACTACCTGGCCGCGGTCCTCACCCCGGACCGGCATACGCGGTTGGAGCGCCTCGGTTACCGCGGGCTCGGTGTGAACCCGGACAGTGCTCAAAGCGCCAGGAGCTATCTCCTGGCGGTGCTCGCGTTCTCCCTCGCCTCGGTCGTCCTGCTGTTTCTGCTCCTGGTCTTCCAGGATCGGCTCCCCCTCAGCCGGGAACTGCCCGGGATGGATTGGTCGATGGCTCTGAACACGGCTGTCTCCTTCGTGACCAACACCAACTGGCAGTCCTACGCCGGTGAGTCGACCCTGGGCTATCTGGCCCAGATGAGCGGCCTGGCCGTGCAGAACTTCGTCTCTGCCGCCGTCGGTATCGCCGTCGCCGCGGCCCTGATCCGCGCCCTGATGGCTCGTCGGACTGATGACGTCGGCAACTTCTGGGTTGATCTGATCCGCATCAATCTCCGACTGCTCCTGCCGCTGTCCTTGCTCGCCGCCGTGGTGCTGATGGCCGGCGGAGTGGTGCAGAACCTGGCCGACGTGAGCTCGGTCGGCGTCGCCGGCCAGGTGCAGACCTTGCCGGGTGGTCCTGTGGCCGGTCAGGAGGCGATCAAGCTCTTGGGCACCAACGGCGGCGGCTTCTTCAACGCCAACTCCGCCCATCCGTACGAGAACCCGACTCCGTGGACCAACCTGTTCGAGACCTTTCTGCTGCTGGTCATCCCCTTCAGCCTCACCCGAACCTTCGCGACCATGACCGGCCACCGTCGGCAGGGCCGGGCCCTGCTCGCCGTGATGGTGGTGCTCTGGGCAGCATCGGTGGCTGCCACCGTGTGGGCCGAAGCGGGCCGGTACGGCCTCTCCGCTCAGGCGGCCGGAGCGGCTATGGAGGGCAAGGAGACCCAGTTCGGCGTCTGGGCCTCCGCGATCTTCGCCGCCAGCACCACGGCAACGTCGACCGGTGCGGTCAACGCGTCCCACGACTCCATGACCCCGATGGGTGGCGGGGTGCCGCTGATCAACATGCTGCTCGGGGAGATCACGCCCGGTGGGGTCGGCTCCGGCCTGTACGGGCTGCTCGTGCTGGCCATCCTGGCCGTCTTCGTCGCCGGCCTGATGGTCGGGCGGACACCGGAGTTCCTGGGCAAGAAGATCGGTGCGGCCCAGATGACGCCGGTCGCCCTCTACGTCCTGGTCTCACCCTTCGCGGTCCTGGTGGGCACCGGGCTCGCCATGGCGTTGGCCAGCACCCCCGACGCCATGAACAACTCCGGTGCCCACGGCTTCTCCGAGGTGCTGTACGCCTACGCGTCGGCGGGCAACAACAACGGCAGCGCCTTCGCCGGCATCACGGTCACCTCCGACTTCTTCCAGCTCACGCTGGCGGCCGCCATGCTGCTCGCCCGCTTCGGCGGCATCGCGCTGGTGCTGTGGCTGGCCGGCACGCTGGCCCGATCCCCGCAGGTACCCGTCACCGCCGGCACCCTGCCCACCCACACCCTTCTCTTCGTCGGCCTGCTCGTCGGCGTGATCTTGCTGGTGTCCGGTCTGACATTCTTCCCGAGCCTTGCGCTCGGACCCATCGCGGAGGCCGTGTCGTGAATACTCCCGTCCAGATCGACCAGGTCGAAGCCACCTCGCCGGTGCGTCGGAGCTCACGTCGCGCCGAGGTCGCACCGCTGCGCCGGCAGTTGTTGGCCGCCGTACCGCAGGCGCTTCGCAAACTGGATCCGCGGCTGCTGTGGCGGAACCCGGTGATGTTCATCGTCGAGCTGGGCTCGGTGGTGGCGACGCTCGGAGCAATCGCCCGACCCACCCTGTTCGTGATCTCGATCGCGGTCTGGTTGTGGCTGACCGTGATCTTCGGCAATCTCGCCGAGGCGGTTGCCGAATCGCGGGGCAAGGCGCAGGCCGCGACGCCTGCGTGCGACCCGGACCGACACCCAGGCGCGCAAAGTCAGCTCCGACGGCACCGTGCAGATCCCTGCCACCCAGCTGGTGGTCGGTGATCGGGTGATCGTGGCCGCTGGCGAGGTCATCCCCGGCGACGGTGACGTCGTCGAGGGCGCCGCCACCGTGGACGAGTCCGCCATCACCGGTGAATCCGCTCCGGTGATCCGAGAGGCGGGCGGCGACCGGACCGCGGTCACCGGCGGGACCCGGGTGCTCTCGGACCAGATCATCGTCGTCATCACGGCGGCACCGGGGGAGACATTCCTGGACCGCATGATCGCCCTCGTCGAGGGGGCGTCGCGGCGCAAGACTCCGAACGAGATCGCGCTGTCGATCCTGCTGTCCAGTCTGACGTTGATCTTCCTCTCGCGGTGGCGACCGTGGCCCCGATGGCCGCGTACGCCGGCAGTCCGCAGTCACCCATCGTCTTGGTGGCGTTGCTGGTCTGTCTGATCCCGACCACCATCGGGGCGCTGCTCAGCGCCATCGGCATCGCGGGCATGGATCGGCTGGTCCGGGCCAACGTGCTCGCCATGTCCGGCCGCGCGGTCGAGGCGTCCGGGGACGTGGACACGCTGCTGCTGGACAAGACCGGCACCATCACCTTGGGGAACCGGCAGGCGACCGAGTTCCTGCCCCTGCCGGGCATCGAGTTCGAGGAGCTCCGCGACGCCGCCCGCTACGCCAGTCTGGCCGACCAGACACCGAGGGCCGCTCGGTGGTCGAGTTCGCGCTACGGCTCGGGGCGTCGGACAGCGATGTTGCCCGGCGGGCCGAGTTCGTGACGTTCAGCGCCCAGACCCGGATGTCCGGGGTCGATCTGCCCAGTCGGCAGATCCGCAAGGGGGCCGGATCGGCGGTGCGCCAGTGGCTGGGGCAGACGCCGGCGGAGCTCGGACCCATGGTCGACGAGATCGCCGCGGGGGGCGGAACCCCGCTGGTGGTGGCGGAGCGGATCATCCACCGCCACCCGGGCCGCGCGCCGGAGACCGCCGCCCGCGTGCTGGGGGTGATCGCGCTCCGCGACGTGGTCAAGCCGGGGATGACCGAGCGGTTCGCCCAGCTCCGGGCCATGGGCATCCGCACCGTGATGATCACCGGCGACAATCCGCTCACCGCCGCGGCCATCGCCGCCGAGGCAGGCGTCGACGACTTCCTGGCCGAGGCCACGCCGGAGGACAAGATGGCCCTGATCCGGCGGGAGCAGGCCGAGGGCCGGATGGTGGCGATGACCGGCGACGGCACCAACGACGCACCGGCGCTGGCCGCCGCCGACGTCGGGGTGGCGATGAACACCGGCACCTCGGCGGCCAAGGAGGCCGGCAACATGGTCGACCTCGATTCCGACCCGACCAAGTTGATCGACGTGGTGGCGATCGGCAAGCAGTTGTTGATCACCCGCGGGGCGCTGACCACCTTCTCCATCGCCAACGACGTGGCAAAGTACTTCGCGATCATCCCGGCCATGTTCGTGTCGGCCTATCCGGGTCTGGCCGCCCTCAATGTGATGCGGTTGGAGTCGGCGCAGACGGCGATCCTGTCGGCCGTGATCTTCAACGCGCTGATCATCGTGGCTTTGATCCCGCTGGCGCTCCGTGGGGTGCGGTACCGAGCGGTGGCCGCCGCCGACCTGCTGCGCCGCAATCTCCTGATCTACGGCCTCGGCGGCATCGTCGCGCCGTTCCTCGGCATCAAGATCATCGATCTGCTGGTCTCGGTGGTGCTGTGATGTTCGCGTTCCTGCGCCAGCTAGGCACCGGCGTTCGCACGCTGATAGCGCTCACCGTGCTGCTCGGTCTCGGCTACCCGCTGCTGCTGCTGGGCGTCGGGCAGCTGGTCACCTCCGGGCAGGCCGGTGGATCGTTGCTGCAGCGCGACGGTCAGGTCGTCGGCTCGGCCTTGATCGGTCAGCGGTTCGACGGCGACCAGTGGTTCGCCGGCCGACCGTCGGCGGCGGACTACGACGCGCTGGCCAGCGGCGCCTCCAACCTGGGCCCTTCGGACCCCGACCTGCTTGCCGAGATCGGGGCGCGGCGGGCCGCCGTGGCGAGGAGGGAGTCGGTCGCGGAGAACCAGGTTCCGCCGGATGCGGTGACCGCCAGCGGTTCGGGCCTCGACCCGTACATCTCACCGGAGTACGCCACCCTGCAGGCCCCGCGGGTCGCCGCCGCCCGCCGGGTGAGCGTCGAGGTCGTCGAGCGGCTCGTGGCGGACCACGCCCGAGGCCGTGACCTCGGGTTCCTGGGCGCGCCCCGGGTCAACGTCACCACCCTGAACCTCGCTCTGGGTTCGCTCCGGGCGGGACAATAGGGAAATGGAACGGGGCCGGCTGCGCGTCTACCTCGGTGCCGCGCCCGGTGTCGGCAAGACGTACGCCATGCTCGACGAGGGCCGCCGCCGATCCGAGCGCGGCACCGACGTCGTCGTCGGACTGGTCGAGACCCACGGTCGGGCCAAGACCGCTGCCGCCATCGGTGGCCTTGATGTCGTCCCCCGCCGGCGCGAGGTCTACCGCGGTCTGTCGACCGAGGACATGGATCTCGAGGCGGTGCTGGCCCGGCGCCCCGACGTCGCCCTGGTCGACGAACTGGCCCACACCAACGTTCCCGGTGGTCCGGCACGCCAAGCGCTGGCAGGACGTGCACGACCTGCTCGACGCCGGGATCGACGTCATCACCACGGTGAACATCCAGCACCTGGAATCGCTGAACGACGTGGTGGAGGGCATCACCGGCGTCCGGCAGCGCGAGACCGTGCCCGACGCCGTCGTCCGCGCCGCCGACGCGGTCGAGCTGGTGGACATGAGCCCGCAGGCCCTACGCCGCCGGCTCGCCCACGGCAACGTCTACCCGGCCGACCGGGTCGACACCGCGCTGGCGCACTACTTCCGGGAGGGCAACCTGGCCGCGCTGCGGGAGCTCGCGCTGCTCTGGTTGGCCGACCGGGTCGACGAGGGACTCGAACGCTACCGCGGGAGTCACGGCATCGACGCCACCTGGGCAACCCGGGAGCGGGTGTTGGCCGGGGTCTCGGGCGGCGGGCGAGTCGGAGGCGCTGATGCGCCGGGCTGCCCGGATCGCCTCCCGCACCACGGGTGGGGAGTGGCAGGCCGTCCTGCGTCACCACCCGCGACGGACTCAGCTCGGTGGGCGCCCACCGGCTGGAGCAGCTGCGGGACGAGGCCGCGGGCATGGGCGGCAGCTTCCACGTGACGGTCGCCGACGACCCGGCCGACGGGCCTGCTCGACTTCGCGCGGGGCGATCAACGCCACCCAGGTGATCATCGGCGCCAGCCGGCGCTCGCGGTGGTCCACCCTGCTCCGGCCCGGCGTCGGCGAACTGACCATCGCCCAGTCCGGGGACATCGACGTGCACATCGTGAGCCACGACCTCGACCGGACGCGCCGGAGACGCAGCCGACGCACGTCGGGAGTGAGCGTTCACCGGTTGGTCGCGGGCTACGCTCTGGCCGTCCTCGGCACCGGTCTCCTGGCGTTGCTGTTGTCGCTCACCCGAGATCTGCATTCCCTGCTCGTCGAGTCGCTGCTCATGCTGTCCATGGTCGTACTGACGGCCCTGGTCGGCGGTCTGCTGCCCGCCGTCGTGGCCGCCGTGCTCGGGCGGACTGTTGCTCAACTTCCTCTTCGTCGAGCCCGTCGGGACCCTGACGATCTCCGACCCCGAGAACGCCCTGGCCATCGTGGTCTTCCTGCTGGTCGGCGTCGCCGTCTCCTCCGTCGTCGACCAGGCGGGCCGCCGATCCGCCGAGGCCAGGCGGGCTCGAGCCGAGGCCAACAGCCTTGCGGTGCTCGCCCACAGCCTGATGCACACGGGGGAGGGGGAGCCGGGCCTGCTCGCGAACGCCTGCGAGGTCTTCGGCATGGTCGGTGCCGCGGTGGTGCGCACCGTCGACGGGAATCCGGAGGTTGTGGCCGAACACGGTGAGGCACCCCACAGCCGGGTTGAGGCCGACGCGGCCGCCGACATCGACGACGACACCGCCCTGCTGCTGCGGGGACGGGTGCTCGACGCCCGCGACCGCGCGCTGCTCACGGCCTTCGCGGGTCACGCCCGGGTGCTGCGCGAACGCCGGCGAGGCACAGCAGGAACGGATCGAATCGGCGAACCTCGCTGAGGGCAACCGAACCCGGACCGCGTTGCTGGCTGCGGTGTCCCACGATCTGCGCAGCCCGTTGGCGGCGATCAAGGCCGCCGCCTCCAGCCTGCGGAGCACCGACGTCGACTGGAGTGTCGACGACGAAGCAGAGCTTTTGGCCACCATCGAGGAGTCGGCCGACCGGCTGGACAACCTCGTCGGCAACCTGCTGGACATGAGCCGGTTGCAGACCGGACGGATCACCCCGCTGCTGGCCGAGCTGGACCTCGCGGAACTGGTATCCCGGGCGGTCCGTCCGCTGGGCGGCCAGGATCGGGTCCGGTTCGTCGAGCTCGACGAACTGCCGGCTGCCCTGGCCGATCCCGGTCTGCTGGAGCGGGTGGTGGCGAACGTGGCGGAGAACGCGATCAAGCACACCCCGAGCACATCACCGATCGAGATCCGGGGCTGCACCTTCACCGAGCAGGAACGGCCGCGGGTCTCGGTCCGGGTGGTCGATCACGGCGTCGGCATTCCCGGAGGAGTCCCGGGAGGACTCGTTCGCGCCCTTCCAGCGGCTCGGTGACGTACCCAACGGGGAGGGGTTGGGGCTGGGGCTGGCGGTGGCCCGGGGTCTCGCCGAGGCGATGGACGGCGCGGTGACCGCCGAGGAGACCCCCGGCGGTGGACTGACGATGGTGATCGACCTGCCGGCGGTCGCGGAAGCGGGCGCGGGAACGCCGGGCGAGCCGACCAGCGAGCTCGAGAAGGTCGAGTCATGACCTCGGTGCTCGCCGTCGACGACGACCCGGCCATCCTCCGGACGCTGAGCATCAATCTGCGCGCGCGCTCGTACGAGGTGCAGACGGCGGCGGACGGTCGCAGCGCTCTGCAGATCCTCGCCGAGGAGGAGCCTGATGTGATCATCCTCGATCTCGGACTGCCCGACATGGACGGAATCGCCGTGCTCCGTCAGTTGCGGTCCGCCCGGCAGACTCCCGTGGTGGTGTTGTCGGCTCGGCAGGAGTCCGACGACATCGTGGAGGCGCTGGATGAGGGTGCCGACGACTACGTGACGAAGCCGTTCGGGATGGAGGAGCTGCTGGCGCGCGTCCGTACGGCGCTACGTCGCGGGCAGGTCGGCCACCAGCCCATGGTGGTCCAGGCCGGAGATCTGGAGCTGGATCTGGGTGAGCAACGGGCCCGGCGGTCCGGAGCGGCGGTGCACCTCACCCCGACCGAGTGGCGACTGGTCGACACGCTGGCCCGACGGCCGGGACAGCTGGTCCGGCAGCAGGAGCTGCTCCACCAGGTCTGGGGGCCCACCTACGCGCGCGAGACGAACTATCTGCGGGTCTATCTGGCCCAGCTGCGCCGCAAGTTGGAGGACGAGCCCTCCCGCCCGCGGCACTTCCTCACCGAACCCGGAGTCGGCTACCGCTTCATGCCGTGAACGAGAACGCGCCCTGAGCCTGTCGAAGGGCTCAAGGCGCGTGTCTACACTCAGGCAGCTTGGACGACGCCCTGTTCGGCCGGCTCGATGGCTTGCGCGACGAGCTCGGCGACATCGGTGCTGAGCCGGACGTCGATGGCCTCGAGCACCTCGGCCGGCACGTCGTCCAGATCGGGCTCGTTCCGCTTCGGCAGGAATACCGTGGTCAGACCGGCCCGCTGCGCGGCGAGCAGCTTCTGCTTGACCCCGCCGATCGGCAGCACCCGGCCGTTCAGGGTCACCTCGCCGGTCATGCCGACCTCGGACCGCACCGGCCGACCGACGGCCATCGACGTCAGCGCGGTCACCATGGTGACCCCCGCGGACGGCCCGTCCTTGGGGATGGCGCCGGCCGGCACGTGGATGTGGATCTGCCGGTCGAGCACCGACGGATCGTTGATACCGAGCTGCTCGGCATGTGAACGAACGTAGGAGAGCGCGATCTGCGCCGACTCCTTCATCACGTCACCCAGCTGACCGGTCAGCGTCAGCCCACCCCGGCGCCCTGAGCCTGTCGAAGGGTTGACCGGGGAACCAGTCACCGGCTCCGCACTCGCCTCGACGAACAAGACATCGCCACCCATTCCGGTCACCGCCAAGCCGGTCGAAACGCCCGGTATTGCGGTGCGCTCGTGGGCCTCCGGAGTGAACCGCGGCCGCCCGAGATAGTCGCGCAGGTTGGTCGGCTCGATCGCGAGCCGGTCTGGGGCGTCCGCCTTGGTCAGCTTCGTCGCCGCCTTGCGCAGCGCCTTGGCCAACAGCCGCTCCATCTGTCGTACGCCGGGTTCGCGGGTGTAGTTCGCCGCGATCTCGCGCAGTGCCTCGTCGGAAACGCGGATCTCGTCGGCGGTGAGAGCCGCCCGCTCCAGCTGACGGGGGAGGAGGAAGTCGCGGGCGATGGCGATCTTGTCGTCCTCGGTGTAGCCGTCGAGGCTGACGAGCTCCATCCGGTCCAAGAGGGCCTGCGGGATGGTCTCGGTCACGTTGGCGGTGGCCAGGAACAACACGTCGGAGAGGTCGAGGTCGACTTCGAGGTAGTGGTCGCGGAAGGTGTGGTTCTGAGCGGGGTCGAGGACCTCGAGCAGCGCCGCTGCCGGGTCACCTCGGTAGTCGGAGCCGACCTTGTCGATCTCGTCGAGCAGCACCACCGGATTCATCGATCCGGACTCGGTGATGGCCCGGACGATCCGGCCGGGCAACGCGCCGACGTAGGTCCGACGGTGGCCACGGATCTCGGCCTCGTCGCGAACGCCACCCAGGGCGACCCGGACGAACTTGCGGCCGAGCGCGCGGGCCACGGACTCGCCGAGCGAGGTCTTGCCGACGCCGGGCGGGCCGACGAGGGCCAACACGGCACCGGAACCCCGACCGCCGACGACCTCCAGACCGCGCTGCGCGCGACGGGCGCGGACAGCCAGGTACTCCACCATGCGGTCCTTGACGTCGTCGAGGCCATGGTGGTCCGCGTCGAGGATCTCCCGCGCCGCGTCGATGTCGGTCGAGTCTTCGGTCTTCGTACCCCACGGCAGATCGAGGATGGTGTCCAGCCACGTGCGGAGGTAGCCGGCCTCCGGGCTCTGGTCGCTGCCGCGCTCGAGCTTGCCGACCTCACGCAGGGCCGCCTTGCGGATGTCGTCGGGGAGTTCGGCCGCCTCGATCCGGGTGCGGTAGTCCTCGGCACCCTCGGGCTCGCCCTCGCCGAGTTCCTTGCGGATGGCGTTGAGCTGCTGGCGGAGCAGGAATTCGCGCTGGTTCTTCTCCATCCCCTCGCGCACGTCGGAGGCGATCTTGTCGTTGACTTCGACCTCGGCCAGGTGCTCCTTGGCCCAGTCGATGAGAATGGTCAACCGCTCGGCCACGTCCGGGGTCTCCAGCAACCGGCGCTTCTGCTCGTCGCTCAGCCACGAGGCGTACCCGGCCAGGTCGGCCAGCGTGCTCGGATCGGTGACCTGATTCACCGTGTCGATGACCTGCCAGGCGTCGCGTCGCTGCAGCGTGGCCACAACGAGAGACTTGTATTCGGCGGCCAACTCGGTGATCGACTCCGTGATCGGCTGCTCGGGCAGCTCCTCGGCTTCGACCCACAGGGCCGCGCCGGGGCCGGAGACACCGGAACCGATCTTCACGCGCCGTTCGGCTCGGATGACCGCGGCGGCCTCGCCGGATGCGAGCCGGCCGACCTGAACGATGGAGGCCAGCACACCGTACGAGGCGTAGCGGTCCTCCAGCCGCGGAGCGACAAGGAGTTCGGATTCGCTGCTGGCTCGCGCGGTGTCGATGGCCGCCCGTGAGGAGTCGTCGAGCTCGATCGGCACCACCATGCCGGGCAGGACGACCAGGTCGTTCAAGAACAGAACAGGAAGTTGAGTAGTCGGCATCAGAGTCCTCCTGGTAGGGGCGCTCAACGTGAGCGTCATCGACTCAATGCCGATTGGAGCTCGATTGTTCCCGGGTGAGCCGAGTTCGCTCAAGGCGAAAGTGTCGGGCTGTCGTCAGCTCAGCGCGTGCTCCAAGGCTTGGCGGTAGGTCTGAGGTGGCCGGGGAACGATGGCGCGGATCGCCCTGGGGTCGCCGGTCATGTCGACCTGCAGGCTGTCGGCCAGGCCCTTGATGGCCCCGCGCGGCAGCTTGGTCAGCCGTTCGATCAGCGGCGCGGCCAGGCCGAGGAGACGGGCGGGGATGCGGATCTTGACGGGGCGTCGGCGGCCGAGACGTTCGGCGGCGATGTCGATCATCTGGCCGCTGGTCAGGACGTCGTCGGAGCCCACGTCGTAGTGGTGACCGAAGCATCGTGGGTCGTCGAGTACGTCGGCCAGGTAGTGGACCAGGTCGTCTACGGCGATCGTCCGGAACTTCTGCTGGCCGCTGCCCAGCACGACCGCCGCCGGTCCGCGCGCACCGCGGATGATCGCGTCGAAGCCGGTGCCGCCGCGCCCGACGATCATGCCCGGCCGGAGGACGGAGACGTCCAACCCGCTGGTGAACAGCAGCTGCTCGGTCTGGGCGCGTCCGCGGACCCAGGCGCTCGGTGCGTCGGGCGCAACGCCGATCGAAGTGACATGGACCAGGCGCCGGACCCCCGCGGCCCGGCATCCGTCGACGATGTTCTGCAATCCGGTGAGCTCGACATCCATGAAGTCCTGACCTGCGGCATTCGACCTCTGGGGCGACAGGGTGTGGATGCAGATGTAGGCCGCCTGGACGGAATCCAGCGCTCACCATCGATGCGGGAGACAGGACGTCACCCTCGACAACCTCACCGCCGGCGTCGGCCAAGTCGTGAATCCGGGTGACATCGCGAGCCAGACAGCGGACCGTCCGGCCCTCCGCGAGTAGCCTCCGGACGAGATGCCGCCCCACGAAGCCCGAGGCGCCGACGACCAGGACGGGCTTGGTGACCTCGGGCATGACCTTCCTGGGGCGTGTGAAGCGGTTGAAGTCCAGCTAAGGACATCGCGTGTCATCACACCCTACACAGGCTGACGACATCTCATGTCATCCCCTAGGATCGGGCGGTGGGCAGATGGGAGCCGAACGCAAAGGAGCGACTGGAGCGCGCCGCCCTCGACCTGTTCGTCGAGGTCGGCTTCGCGGAGGCGACCGTCCCGCAGATCACGGCCCGCGCCGGCTTGACCACGCGTACGTTCTTTCGCCACTTCGCCGACAAACGCGAGGTGCTCTTCGCCGCCGAACGGGAGCTTCCGGGCTTGGTCGGGCGACTGATGGCCGAGGCCCCGGAGTCCCTGAGTCCGATGCAGCTCATCGAACGAGGACTTCAGATCGTCGCGGCCACCCGCTTCGAAGGCAACCTCGAATACCTTCGGACCCGTCGAGCCGTAGTCGAAGCCGACGAGGGCCTCCGGGAGCGTGAGCTGCGCAAATCCGCCGTGTTGGCCGATGCCATCCGGCGAGAATTCTTGAATCGCGGTGCCGACGAGCTGACCGCCACGCTCACCGCCCAGGTTGCCGTGACCGTCCTCGGCGTCGCGGTCGACCGGTGGCTCGACCAGATGGGAACACGACCGCTCACCGAGTTGGTTCACGACACGCTCAGCACGCTCCAGTCGATCGTCAGCGATCCCGGAGGTGAGGGGCCGCTCGACGTGCGCTACCCGGGCTGCCGGTCGAGTGTGTAGGTCGCGGCGAGCGTCCCCTTGCTGGTCCTGTCGACGCTCGTCAATTGCAGCGCCCGTGGTTCCGGAAGGTCACCGAACAACGGCTTGCCGGTGCCGAGCAGCAGCGGGTGAATGAATAGCCGGAGCTCGTCGATGAGGCCGGCGGCCATGAGCTGTCGGACCACGTCGCCGCTCCCGAGGACCACGACATTTCCATCGCGCTCGGACTTCAACCCGTCCACACTCTCGATCAGATCACCGCGAAGCGGTACGGCCCCGGTCCAGTCAAGCGTGGTAAGGGACCTGCTCGCCACGTGCTTGGGAGAGGAGTTGAGACTAGCCGCCATCGGGTTGTCGTCGGACTGAAACGGCCAAAAGGCTGCCATCTTCTCGTAGGTGCGGCGCCCGAAGAGATACGCCGCTGTGTTGCCGAGATCGGTGGTGTCCACGACTTCGTGCAGGACGTCGCCGTACGGCGCACCCCACCCTCCGTACTCGAAACCTCCGGTGCGGTCCTCGTCGGGCGAACCCAGCCCCTGCATGACCCCATCGACACTGAGGAACTCGACGGCCACCAGCTTGCCCATGTTCACGTCCTTTCCTGTCTCCCTTCATATCCCATGGTCATCCTGCTGGCTGCGGAACGGTAGGTGTCAAGGGTGTCGGCCAGGGCCTGCTCGATGGGTGTGGCTTCGACGCCGAGGGTTTGGTGATCTTGCTGCTGTCCACGATGAAGGGTTCCACAGGATGGGCATGGCCGCGGCCCACCACCAGCGTCGTCGGGTCTGAGCCGGTAGCGCCACCGCTTGGGCGACGCCGAGGACCACGCCCGTCAGTGCCCCCATCACCGCGACGTCCACTGTCCGGCGCCGATGACCGCACCCGCGAGGGGTTCATGAAGATCATCACCTTGCGGAATGGGAGTGGGAGTAGGAGTCAGAGGGGGCGCGCCCGGACGTCGTGCCGGGGCGCTTTCGGCCGCGGAGGAGCAGGATCGCGAAGATCACGAGCCACACGCTCCACAACACGTAGCCGATGAAGTTGGCGTCGTCGATCAGCGGCAGATTCAGTGGTGACAGCGCTCCGGAGATGATCAGCACCGCCGACATCGCCCCGAGCAGGCTGAACCAGAGACCGGCGAGGCTGCGGCGCAGGGCGACGACGACCAGCAGCGTCCATGCGGCGGTGAGCAGGTAGCCGAAGGTTTCCCCGATGAGGTTGCCCAAGATCTGGTGGGCCAGAACGAAGGAGTCGCGGGCCGCGGCCGCGACCACTGGGTCGGCGCTGGCCGCATCGGCGGCGAATCCCGGCACCAGCAGCGGCCAACGAGCCAAACCGATGACCTGAACGACGGCGGCGGCGATGCCGACCGGGACGGCGGCCCGCATCGCAGGATGGTTCGAGAGGCGCCCGACACCGACGGCTATCGGGGCCATGAGCGCCGCCGAGAGGGCCATCAGAGCAAACCATGCTGTCACCGTGATTTGGTTGGCGCGGAACTCGGCCAGGATCTCCTCGACCGGCTCTTTGAGCACATCGGGGTAGTTGAACACGGTGCCCAAGACGGCGAAGGCGATGTTGGTCAAGACGGCAGCAACGATCAGCAAGACTCCGGTCAGCTTGCGGTTCATGATTTTCACTTTCCCTTTCTGGGGTCGTCTTCGACGTGACGGACGCATTGGCTTGAGGTGGTCTGAGCCCGTTTCTCTGTCATGACGTAAGCCTGGAACCGGACGCTGTCGCTGCGCTGACGGCTGGCTGACGCACGCGGACCACAGAAGTCCCAACCGGTCGCTACGTCGTGACGTCTAGGACCCCGTATCAATGTCCTCGAACAGTGCCGGTCGACGTGTGCACGTCAGACGCCATCGCGGCATGATCGCACTACCAGCGTGAGCCGGATCGGGGCGCGGGCTGGCGATCTGCCAGCTGGGTCGCCAGGGCGCCGACCGCTACGGCCAGAAGCACCGATCCGACGACATCGCTGGGCCGGTGCCACTGCAGGACGACCGTGGCGAGTCCGGTCAGGCCAGCAGCGGGCCCGACCACCAGAACCGCCACCAGCCACCGGCTGGCTCTCGGTGCGGCCACCACCAGAGCGACACCCAAGCCCAGCACGGCGGCCACGTGTCCACTGGGGAACGAGTTCCCGGCCGACTCGGAGAGAAGCATCGGCCGCTCGAGTACCGCCTTCAGCAACTGAGCGACCATCACGACCGACCCCGCAGCAACCGCGCCGATCACCGCCGCCCGGCCACCCCGGAGCAACGCGGTGGCGGTGATCACGAAACCGGTGGCGACCAGCATGCTGCCGGCGGAAACACCCCACAGGATCAGCTCGGCCCACGCCGTGGATCCGGCGGCGGCGAGCCTCTGCATGGCCGCCTCGTCGAGCTGCTGCCCGACCGCCGTGCTGACGAGAGTCAGGTAAAGCGCTACGAAGGCGATCGCCGACGCCGCTGCCCACCACGATGCCAACCGACTGCTCGACGGGGACAGGGCCGCAACAGGAGTGCCCACCCGGGTCGATCTGGCTGGCCCGACGGCCGTGGTCGTCGTTGTTGCCTTCGCCTCGAGCAGCTTCACCCGTTCATCCTGGTCGACCGGGCTGCTCATCGGCTGTGGTTCTGCTGTCGGGAACCTGTCGAACCCGCCTCCGAGTCGGTGCTGGGGCCCCCTGGCCCGGGGACCGCAGGAAACTGGCCTGTGGATAGCGGTCTTGACGGGTTGTCGCCGTTCTACTCTCCTGCGATGAGCACAAACGGGTGGAACGCAGGAGACTGGACGACCGCGGAAAGGGGCGACAAATCGACCGCGACCCGACGACCCGATCATTGGGCTGACTGCAGTCCCTCGGTCGACGACGGGTGGCGGCAGGACCCCTGGGCGGACGATCATTGGCGACCGAACGGGCAAGGCGACGGCGCGGCATCCGAGCACGGACGCCTGATCGAGGAGTTCCTGACCGGCGAGGCAGGTCGGGACGTCGCGTCTGAGCAAGATCACGAGTGGCTGCTCGAGGCGGTGCTGCGGTTCGCCCGAGAGCACGGCTACGACCCCATGGTGCTCACCCCGGTGGCGGTCGAAGTTCTCCTGCTCGACTGGGTGGCCCGTGAGTTGAGGGACGACGGTCACTATCTGCTCAAGCTGCCCGGCGTGCTCGGAGACTTCGTCGCGTACGGCCACCGCCGGAACGGTGTACCGCCGGCGGAAACCATTGCCACGCTGATCGCCGTGTCCCGGTCAACTACTGCGTACTGGGAAATGCTTGACGCTTGGCGCTTCCAGCGGTCCGCTGATCGGTTCGGCACGTTCGGGGTGCCATACCGCAGGCGCCGCCAGGAGGAGCACCCGTTGCAGACGCTTGCGACTGAGGTCGGTGGGCTGCGTCGCCTCGAGGAGCTCGACACCGAAGCGCTGCCGGACGAGCCGTTCGAGCTCGACGGCGTGCCCGAAGACATTCGGCCCCGCGTCGACCGGGTGCGCGAGCTGGCCGAGAGCTGCTGCGCGGCCCTCTTGGACGTTGACGGTGGCATCGAGCACCGGACGGCGATCCGCCGGCTTCTGCTCGACGTGGCGTCTGGCGATCCCCGCATCTTTCGCCGCCCCAGTCGGGACGACACAGGCCGCGGCCGCCCTGTGTCTGCTGGTTGGCAAGGCCAACGCTGCGGTGGTCGTTGACTACCAGAGCCTGAACGCGCACTTCGGCTTGCCCAGCACCCCGTCCTCGCGGGCCTACTCGATGCGGCGTGCGGCTTGCCTGCCCGAGTGCGGCCGCGGCCTCGGCTCCACCCGCTATCTGACCAGTACGGCCCGTCGCCGGATCATCGAGCGTCGAGACCGGGTGCGCGGCGGGGTCTGAGGCGGTTCACCCGACAGCTCACACCGATGCCGGCCTCCCCGAGCAAAACGAAGGCGGCCCTGTCGCCGCCAGTTCAGCGTAGATTCCGGACGCGAAGACCCCGCACTTTCTTGAAGTCTCCAAGGTCGCGGGTGGCCAGACTCAGCTGATGTTCGAGAGCAGTCGCGGCGATGAGGGCATCCGGCAGCCGGATCTCTGCTTCCCGCCGGATCCGCCCGGCTCGTTCGGCGATCGCTCGGGACACCTGAAGCTCGCGAAAGGGCGCCAACAACGTCGAGATCACGTCGCTGGCTGAACTGCCGGCGAACAGCTCCGCGCGAGTGATCACCGAATAGTGCACGCGGTGAAGCCGAGGTGCTATCGCCGCAGCGCCGCGCAGATGATCAACAAAGACATCAGTGTCAACGAGGAAGTCAGCCACGTTCCCACTCGGAGCGATCAGGCGGGGCCAAGTCCGGAACGGCGCCGAAGGTCGACGCCAACGCAGCATCGGCCGGTGGTGCCGCGGCGTCGAGATAGGAGTCCAGAGCCCGCCGGACGATCGCCGCCAAACTCACACCCTCGACCTCGGCGATACTGTCGATCCGTCTATTGACAAATTTTTTTTCCAATTTAGACTTTGGAACGTGTTGGACCTCGAGGTAATCGACGAGCCGCAGGTCGCGATGGCGATGCTCGACCCGCAGCGGGCCAAGATCTTGGCGGCGCTGGTCGAGCCGGGGTCCGCCTCGACGCTTGCGGTCGGCCTCGGGGTATCGCGCCAGAAGATCAACTATCACCTGCACGCCCTCGAGGAGCACGGTCTCGTCGAGCTGGTGGAGGAGAGACCACGGCGGGGTCTGATCGAACGGGTGATGGTCGCATCGGCCCGGTCGTACGTGGTCTCGACTGACGTTCTCGGCGACAGCGCGGCCAGACCTGAGCGAACCGACGTGCTCTCGACCCGGTACCTCATCGCCGTCGCCGCACGCATGGTCCGCGAGGTCGCCGACCTGGCTCGGCGGGCAGATGAGGCCGGCCAGCCGCTGGCGACGCTGGCGATCGACAGCGAGATCCGGTTCGCGTCGGCCGCCGACCGAGCCGCCTTCACCGCCGAGCTGGGCAACGTCGTCACGTCACTCGCCGCCCGCTACCACGACGAGTCGGCTCCCCGTGGCCGCTGGCACCGGGTTCTGGTCGCCGCCCATCCCCGCCCCGCCCTCGCATCCGCACCGACGAAAGAGGCATGACCGTGTCCGACGACCGCTCCATCGAGCTCGAGATCGAGGTTCCCGGTACGCCCGAGGAGGTCTGGCGAGCGATCGCCACCGGACCTGGTATCTCCTCGTGGTACGTACCCCATACGGTCGAGGAGCGCGCCGGGGGAGCGGCGATCGCCTCGTTCGGAGCTTCCCCGGAGATGCAGGTCCCCGGTCGCGTTGCGGCTTGGGAACCCCCACACCGGGTGGTCTTCGACGGCGGCGAGGCCGATACGGGTCTCGCGTTCGAGTGGCTGGTGGAAGCGCGCGATGGCGGCAGTTGTGTCGTGCGGCTCGTGAACTCCGGCTTTGGCTCGGGCGACGAGTGGGACGCGCAGTACGACGGAATGACCGAGGGGTGGCAGCTGTTCCTGCTCAACCTGAAGCTCCACCTGACCCACTTCGCCGGGCAGACCGCTACGGTGATGCTGCCCACGGCCATGTGGACGGGTCCGCGGGAGCACGCGTGGGCCGACGTCATCGCCGCGCTGAGGTTGCCCGCGGCGCCCACGGTGGGCGAGCGGGTGAACATCGCCTCGGACGGCGCCCCCGCGATGGCGGGCACGGTCGCCGACGTCGCACCGTCGCGACTCGCCCTGATCGTGGACGAGCCGGCTCCGGGCACGGCTCTGGTCGCCGTCGAGGGCACCGGTGACCAGGTCAGTGTTTCGATCTGGAGCTACCTGTACGGTCCCTCGGGTGTGACGGCGGCGGAGCTCGACGGACCCCGATGGCAGCAGTGGCTCGACCGTCGAGCGGGCGCTTCCGGGTGAACCCTTCCGCCGGACTGGGGTTACAGTTCCCGGCGTGATCACGTTTGCCCTGATCGGCAGCGGCTGGCGGGCGCGGATGTTTCGCGAGGTGGCGCGCGATCTGGGGACGGTGCGCTGTGGCGGAGTAGTGGTGCGGACACCACGCGCCCTCGAGGTGCCGACCTTCACGTCGCTGGACGCTTGTCTGCGGGATGTCCGCCCCGCCTTCGTGCTCGTCACAACGCCGCGGTCGGTGACTCCGGCCGTCATCGCCGATGCCGTCGATCGGGGGGTGCCGGTGCTGGCCGAGACTCCACCGGCCGCCGACCTGGACGGCCTCCGGCAGCTGTGGTCGGGCGTGGGATCGGCCGGGCTGGTTCAGGTGGCGGAGCAGTACCTGATGATGCCGTCGCACGCCGCTCGGGCGGCTCTGGTGGCTACGGGCGCAATCGGCACACCAACCCAGGTGCAGGTCTCCTCGACCCAGCAGTATCACGCGGTCTCACTGATCCGCGGCTTCCTCGGGGCTGGTCGGGGACCGGTTTCGGTACGGGCCACGCGGTTCACCTCGCTGCTGGTGAATCCCTTGGACCGCGGCGGCTGGACCGACGACGAGACGGCGCATCCGACCACCACCACGATCGCCACCCTGGACTTCGGGGACGGGCGCTCGGGCGTGTACGACTTCACGGAGGGCCAGACGCGCAATCAGCTCCGGTCGCGGCGGCTCACCGTACGCGGGTCGGAAGGTGAGCTGCACGACGATCAGGTGGTGCGGATGACTGGCCCCCGCACCTTGGTCCGCACCCCGCTGGTGCGCCGGCAATCCGGCTATGACCTCGATCTGGTCGGCTATGACACCGAACAGATCACGTTCGGCTCCGAGGTGTTGTATCGCAACCCCTACGTCGGTCGGCGCTGGATGGACGAGGAGATCGCCATGGCCACCCTGCTGGACCGCACGGCGGACTGGGTGCGCGGTGAAGGGCCGCCGCCCTACCCGCTGGCCGAGGGGGCGCAGGACCAGCAGATCGCGCTGGCCATCGAGGAGGCGGCCGACCACGACACCACCGTGATCACCACCAGGGAGCCGTGGAGCTGAACGGCACCTCCGGGCCGGGGAGATCAGCCTGGGCGACCCACCTGCGATCCCGCGTCAGTGGATAAGCCTGCTTCATCGGGGGCGATCGGCGCCGGACGGTTCCAGAACCGGCGGTCGAAGACCAGCAGACCGAGGGCGACCAGACACCAGACGAGGCTGTACAGCCAAGTCATCCGCTCCGTGTCGGCGGCGGTCGACCACAGCGTGCTGGTTTCGATGGTGCCCTCGGTGGCATGGGCGATGAGGGTCAGCAGCGAGCTACCGGAGGCGTGGTTGAACAACCAGGCGTACCAGAATGTGACGGCGATGGTGGCCAGCGCTTCGATCGGGCTCGATCCGAACTGAGGCATGACGAAGAACGGGATGTGCCAGATGGTGACCCCGATGGCCATCAGCACGGTGGCCGCCAGTGGCGTCCGGGTGGCTTGCAGCTTCGGCTGGGCCCAGCCGCGGAAGCTCGACTCCTCCGGGAGTTGAGCGTTGAGCGGATTGACGATGTTGATCGCAATCGCCATCGGGATCGCGTACCAGATACCGAATTCGGCAATCTCCGGAGCGGGTGCGCCGAGCGCACTGTTGAGGCCGATCGACGTGAGCTTCACCCCCAGCGGAACGGCGATCGCGAGTGCGTACCAGACCCAGCTGACCCGCCAGCGGATCAACCGCAACCCCATGGCCTTCAACCCGGCCAGGCCCTCGGTCACGGACACCACGATCAGCGCCGCGATCAAGACGCCCGGCGCGAAGAAGCTCTGCCAGAAGATGGCCGTCCAACAGATCACGTAGGAGAGCAGGAAGAACGTGACAACGGGATGTCGTCGGATGACAGACATGACAGCCTTTCGGTCCTCAGGTCGTTGTCGACCCGATCTCACGATGGCGGGCCGAGGCCGCCAGCCACAGCGGGCAGACCCCACAGTCCGCGGACGGTTTTCTTCCCGGCCGAATCTGTCTAACCACCAGAAACCCGTACCCGCGCGGCCACGGTGGTCACCTTTGACGAGCACGTGAAGATTGGCCCGTGACCCTGGCTATCCCGAGCCCGCCGATCAGCGGCTTTCAGCTGGGACCTCTCACCATCCACATCTATTCGCTCTGCCTGATCGCCGGGATCATCGCCGCCTGGATCATCGGTGTGCGGCGCTGGCGGGATCGTGGCGGTACTGCGGAGAGCTTCGAGGCGGTGCTCATCTGGGCGATCCCGGTGGGCATCGCGGGAGCCCGCATCTACCACGTGCTGACCCACCTCGGCGACTACGTCGGGCCCGGGATGAACCCGTGGCGGGTGTTGTTCATCTGGGAAGGCGGTCTCGCCGTCTACGGCGCAGTCGGGTTCGGCGCGCTGGCCGGCTGGTTCGTGGCTCGTCGGCGGCGGATCTCGTACGCGGCTCTGGCCGACTCGGTGGCCCCGGGAATCGCGGTCGCCCAGGCCATCGGCCGGCTGGGCAACTGGTTCAACCAGGAGCTGTACGGCCGGCCGACCACCCTGCCCTGGGGCTTGGAGATCGACCCGGCCCATCGAGCTCCGGGCTTCGAGCAGTACGCCACGTTCCACCCCACCTTCCTCTATGAATCGGTGTGGAACCTGGTGGTCGCAGGAGTGCTGCTCCTCGCCGACCAGCGGTTCCGCCTCGGCCGGGGCAAGGTGTTCGCCCTCTACCTCGCCCTGTACGGGTTCGGAAGGGTCTTCACGGAGCATCTCCGCTTGGATCCTTCCTACGACGTGTTCGGCCCCATCCGATTCAACGAGGCCGGCGCCATGCTGATCTGCGTGGCCGGCATCGTGGCCTTCGGTTGGCTGCGGAAGTACCGCCCCGGCCGCGAGTCCGTGGTCGAGTTCGGCGAGCCGTCCGCGGGAAACCAGCGTGAGCCGCGGTGATGATGGGCGTAGCGTGCGGGACCGTGAGCGATGAAGTAGTGGTCGACGGTGCCGCCTCTGACCAACCCGAGGACGACGTGGCGGACGGTTGGTTCCCCGAGTCCGTGGCCGCCGGCTATGACACCCCGGGCGGTGGCGACACACCCGAGGCGGTGGAGTCCGCCGTTCAGGTCCTCGAGGATCTCGCGGCCGGCGGCACCGTCCTCGAGTTCGCCGTCGGGACCGGGCGGATCGCCGCCCCGCTGGCGGCCCGCGGGGTTCCGGTGAGCGGGATCGAACTGAGCCGGGCCATGGCGGCGCGGATCGCGAGCAAGCCGGGCGGCACCGCGGTGGCCGTAACGATCGGCGACATGACCACGACCCGGGTGGCCGGCGAGTTCTCGTTGGTCTACCTGGTGTTCAACACGATCAGCAACGTGACGACGCAGGACGGGCAGGTCGACGTCTTTCGCAATGCGGCCGCGCATCTCCGGCCGGGAGGGCTCTTTCTCATCGAGGTCGGGCTGCCGGATCTGCGTCGCCTACCGCCCGGCCAGGACACCGTCCCCTTCACCGTGCGGCCCGACGCCGAAGGCGGCGGATACGTGGGCTTCGATCAGTACGACGTCGTGACCCAGGAATTCACATCGAACCACGTGACCGTTTTCGGCGACGGGTCCGGGCAGTTCCGCCGCATCCCCTTCCGCTATGCCTGGCCGGCCGAGCTGGATCTGATGGCGCGCCTCGCCGGGATGAAGCTGCATTCCCGGTGGGCGGACTGGGACCGCTCGGAGCTGACGGCTGACAGCGCCAAGCACGTGTCGGTCTGGCGGAGGGCCTGAACGAGGAGTGACCGGCCGCTGAACCCCTAGCGGCGGCACAGAGTGATCACAGAGATCGGACAGCAACGCCGGGCTGAATGGCTCAGGCAGCCCAAGAAACGCTGGTGATCGACGACGGAACCGCACGGATCACCGCGTCCGCCGAAGGACTCGAGGCCAGCGACATCGTGGTCAACGGAGGGGGCGGCCGGGGATTATCTCGGCGACCGTGGAGAGTGCCGTCTCGGCCGGCGAGGCAGCCGCGGGCGGGATGGGTGGCGGGCGCGGAGTCGCGGGCCAGTGAACAACCCGGGTGGGTTCCGATCAGGCCTCGGTGACCGGTCCGTTCCACGACCACCGGGGGAGGCGCATCCCGTCGGGTACGTCGTCGGACGAGTCGGGATAACGCGCCATCGTGGTCGTGGTGGCCCAGGAGAAATAGCCGAGCAGCGCCCGCCGGACGCGGTCGTCGGCGGCGAGCCCCACGTCGGTCAGCGCCCGGTCGAAGCAGGCGATCGCCCTCTGGTCCATCTCCTCGTGCGGGCCGTTGCCGCTGTGCAGCCGTACCACCGAGCTCTCGTCCCCGTACTGCTCGGTGTACTGAGGAGGCCCCCCGAGCGCCTCGACCCAGTACGCCGCCAGTCGTTCGGTGTGGTCGGGCCGGAAACCGTGGCTGAAAGCGTGCGCCACGATCTCGTCTTCCAGCACTCGGCGATGCCAAGCCTCGGCCAGCCGCAGCACTCCGTCGGCGCCACCAGCAGACTCGTACAGGTCAGGCATGCCGAGCACAGTGGCATGGCTTCTGGCCTCAATTCAAGAGGGGTTGTACTGGGCGACGACGTCGAGCACCCACACCACGCCGAACCGGTCCTTGAGCATGCCGTAGAGGGGTGACCAGCCGGCCGGCGCGAGATCGTAGGCGATGGTCGCACCCTCGGTGAGGCCTTTCCAGTACGTGGTGATCTCCTCGGCATCTTGGCCGCGGACCGAGACGAACACCGAATTCACGCCCTGCTCGTACGGCATCCGGACCGGCACGTCGTAGGCCATCAGGTGAATGCCTTTGTCGCCCTGGACCTGCCCCCACATGAGCTGGTCGGTCTCGGACGGATCCAGGACGTTGTGGGCGTCGGCGTAGGTGACGGCGAGGATCTCCCCGCCGAAGATCGACTGGTAGAACTCCAGCGCCGCCCGGGCGTCGCCGCGGAAGTTCAGGTGTGTGGTGGTGGTGACAGGCACGACTGCTCCTTCGGATGGATTGGCCGCTCGGATGTCTGCGGCTGTCACCTACGACAAGAACAATTGCGGCCAGTTCTTGACCGCGATAGAATGAAGGCTAGAGGGATGTCGAACACCAGCGCACGGACTCTGAGGCTGCTGACGTTGCTGCAGGCTCGCCGGTACTGGCCAGGCCCGCTGCTCGCCGGCCGGCTGGGCGTCTCGGCGCGCACCCTGCGCCGCGATGTCGACCGACTACGCGAGCTCGGTTATCCGGTCGACGCCCATCCGGGTGTCGACGGCGGCTACGCCCTCGCCCCAGGGGCCGCGTTGCCGCCGCTCGTTGTCGATGACGACGAGGCCATGGAGCTTGCGGTGGCCATCCAGTCCCACGTCGCCACGGGGGACGGCGGCGACGCCGGGTTGCGGGCGTTGACCAAGATCATCCAAGTGATGCCGCGACGGCTCCGGGCGCGAGTGGAGGCTGTCCGCTCGGCCACGACGCCGGCGCCGTGGAGTCCAGACTCGGCGGATCCCGTCGACAATGCGGTGCTGTCCTCCCTGGCATTGGGCTGCCGGGACTCCGAGCGGATCCGATTCGAGTACCGGACGTTGAAGGGGGAGCAGTCGTCCCGACGCGTCGAGCCGTACCGACTCGTCCCGCTCGGCCGGCGCTGGTACCTCGTCGGGTACGACCTCGACCGTCGTGCCTGGCGCACTTATCGAATCGATCGGATCATCAGCGCCGAGGGCGCCGGGGCGTCGTTCGCGCCCCGCACGCCGCCCTTCGAGGACGTGGTCGCCTTCGTGCGCGACAACGTCCTGGGGGGCGCGGCGGGCGGCCGCCACCGCGTCGAAGTGCTCGTCGACGCTCCGGCTGAGGTGGTGAGCGGCCGCGTCGGTCGTTGGGGCGAAGTACGAGAACGCACCCCAACGAGCTGCGCGATGATCATGGAAACCGACCATCTCGACGGTCCGCTCTTCATCCTCGGATCCATCGGTGCCGAGTTCACGGTGATCACTCCGCCGGAGCTCACCGGCCTGGCCGCCGACTGGGGCCGCCGCTTCGTGCGAGCCGGCAACAACCACCGACCTTGCCACAGCCCCCATGACGGAGGACGGTGTTGAGAATGGGGAGCCGCTGAGATGGCCAGGTCTGGCGTGATCGGCGACTTGTTGACGTCCCACCGCCGGCGCCGATTTGTCGGTCGTGCCTCCGAGGTCGAGCTGTTTCGGATGGCGCTCGACGCACCCGAACCGCCCTTCCTGTTGCTCCATGTCCACGGGCCACCTGGCATTGGAAAGACGAGCTTGCTCGACGTTTGTGCTGAGCTTGCGAGCGAGGCTGGTGCAACCGTGGTCCGACTCGACGGGCGCGATCTCTTGCCCTCGCCCGTTGCCGTCCTTCAAGCCCTCGGAACGGTCGTCGAGGTGCCCGCTGAGGACGGTCCCATCGCCGGGCCGCCCGACGGTGCTCGCCTGGTCATTTTCATCGACACCTACGAGCGTTTGACGTCTCTGGATGACTGGGTACGGACCCGGCTCCTGCCGCGCCTGCCGGCGGCGGCGCTGACGGTACTCGCCGGACGGGCCGCACCAAGTTCGGCCTGGCGGGCCGACCCCGCCTGGCGAGAATTCCTGCGGGTGGTCTCCCTGCGAAATCTGAGCCCGGAAGACGGTCGGCGCTACCTGCTCGCTTGTGGCGTGGATCCGGTCCGTCACGAACGGCTGGTCGAGCAGTCCCATGGCCATCCGTTGGGGCTATCGCTCCTGGCCGACGTGCTGATCCGCGGCGGCGACGCGGCGGCCGATCCGCTGACTCCGGATCTGGTCGGATCGCTACTCCGGCGGTTCGTCGAGATCACCCCTCTCGGGCGTCATCGACGCGCCTTGGAGGTGTGCGCACTCGCCAGGTTGACCACCGAGTCGCTGCTGCGGGATGTGCTCGAGGTGGATGATGCGCACGAGGAGTTCACCTGGCTGCGCGAGTTGTCCTTCGTGGAGTCGGGGCCCGAGGGGGTGTTCCCGCACGAGCTCGCCCGCGACGCTTTGGAGGCCGACCTGCGCTGGCGTGATCCGGACGGATACCGGCGAGTGCTGCGGGGGATACGGAGCCATATCAACTCTCGCCTACGCACGACCCGAGGGCACGAGCAACAACGTGCGATCTCGGATGCCAAGTACATGTTCCGCCGCCTTCCGGGTGTGCTCTCGCCGGTCGACTGGGACGTCTGGGGCCAGAACTATCCGGAGCCGGCCGGGCCAGGGGATGAGGGGGCGATCCTCGATCTGGTTCGGGTCTGGGAGGGCGATGAATCGGCGGCGATCGCGGCGCGATGGTGGGAGCAGCAACCCGAAGCGTTCTTCGTGGTGCGGAGCCAGAACGGCGTACTCGGAGGGTTCCTCGCCCTGCTGGACCTGCGCAGAGCATCGAGCCAGGACATCGCAGCCGACCCGGGTGCCGGCGCGGCGTGGGAATACGCGAATCGGCATGCTCCACCCCGGCCGGCCGAGAGGATCACCCAAACCCGGTTCATCGTCGACCGACACGCCTACCAGGGCCCTTCCCGGACCCTCAACGCGACGCCGATCCTGACGATGCAGCGGTATCTGGGCACTCCGGACCTGGCTTGGGACTTCCTGACCCTGGCCGAGCCGGAGCAGTGGGACGCGTACTTCAGCGCCGCCGACATGCCGCGGGCATCGGGCGCCGACTTCTGGATGAGTGGGCGCCGCTACGGATTGTTCGCCCACGACTTCCGGCGTGTGCCGGTGGAAGCCCTGCTTGAGCTGGTGACCGAGCGCGCCCTGGCCCAGGACGTCGCGCCGTCTCCGCTGATTGTTGATCCGCCGCTCCTCGTGCTCTCTCAGCCGGAGTTCGAAGCATCCGTGCGGCAGGCTCTGCGTGACTTCCGCCGCCCCGACCTGTTGGCCCGCAACCCGCTACAGCGGACGCGACTCGTCCGCCAGCGTGCACACGACGAGGAGCCTGGCGCGGCCACTCTGAGGGCGCTGCTCCAGGCTGCCGCGGACTCCCTGCGCGAGCACCCGCGGGACGACAAGCTGTGGAGCGCACTCGACCGCACCTACCTGCATCCGGCCGCCACGCAGGAGCGGGCCGCAGCGGCATTGGGACTGCCGTTCAGCACCTACCGCCGGCATCTTGGTCGGGCCGCGGAGCGGGTCGTGGCCTGGTTGTGGGACCGCGAAGTGTACGGCGAGCAACACTGAGCACATTCGGGCAGCTCTCGACCTGGTAGCCGAGCAACCGTAGGACGCAGTCTCTTCTCGACAGGGAGAGGTTGCCATGGACAAACAGATTGGAGACCGGGCCGTGGTGCTCGGTGCGAGCCTGGCGGGGCTGCTGGCCGCGCGGGTGCTCGCCGAACGATACGCGCTGGTGACGGTGCTCGACCGCGACGACCTGCCCGAGGCTCCTACACATCGTCGCGGCGTTCCCCACGGCCGCCATATCCACGCGCTCGCGGCACGGGGCCAGCAAATCTTGGAGGAGCTGTTTCCTGGTCTCACGGCCGAGCTGGTCGGGCTCGGTGCGCCGGCCGGCGACATGCTGACCGACGCGCGCTTCTACCTCAACGGTCATCGCCTGTCCCAGACGCACACCGGACTGATGCTCCTCTGCGCGAGCCGACCGTTCCTGGAGGGGCAGGTTCGCATGCGGGTGCGGGCCCTCCCCAACGTTCGGTTCCAGGACCAGCGCGACGTCGTCGGACTGAGCACCACCGAGGATGGTCGTCGCGTCACCGGAGCGCGGGTACTGCGTCGGGCCGACGGCAGCGCCGAGGAGTTGGTTGCTGCCGATCTGGTGGTCGACGCCAGCGGCCGCGGTTCACGGACCCCGGCTTGGCTGGAGATGCTCGGCTATGGCCGGCCGGGACGGGACGAGGTTCGGATCGGCTTGGGCTATGCGACCCGGACCTATCGGGCATCACTCGGTGCCTTCGACGGGAAGCTGGCGATCTTGGATGCGGCGACGCCCGAGCTGCCCCGGACTGGCGCCTTGCAACGGCTCGAGGGCGATCGGTGGATGCTGACCTTGGCCGGCATTCTCGGTGACCACCCGCCGACCGACGACGATGGTTTCCTCGCATTCGCCCGCTCCCTACGGTTCCCTGACATCTTCGAGGCGGTCCGCAACGCGGATCCGCTGGATGACCCGGTCGGCTTCCGCTTCCCCGCGAGCGTCCGACATCGCTATGAACAGTTGGACCGCTTCCCCGACGGCCTTGTCGTGATGGGTGACGCGGCGTGCAGCTTCAACCCGATCTACGGGCAGGGAATGAGCGTGGCCGCTCTCGAAGCGCTCACCCTTCGCCGCCACCTGGACCTGGGTATCGAGCCGCGGCCCCACCGATGGTTTCGCGATCTCGCTCACGTCATCGACGTGCCTTGGGGCATGTCGGCCGGTGGGGACCTGCTTTTCCCCGGCGTGTCTGACCAGCGGCCAGTCAAGTTCCGACTGCTCGGCGCCTACCTGGCTCGGCTGCACGCCGCCGCCGAAGACGACGCCGAGCTGGCCACCGCCTTCATGCGCGTCGCGGGGCTGGTTGATCCACCCAGGTCGCTGCTGCGTCCCGGCATCGCCCTTCGCGTCCTGCGAAGACGGCGCACTCGGCGCCGGCAGCCAGCCACGGTCGTCTCCGGCGCTGCCAGGCCGTTTCCTGGGCCCGACGCCGCTACCGGTCGACCCTGAAGCGGAGGGCGGCGTGGGAATCGACTGCGCGATTGTCGGTGCTGGCCCCGCAGGTCTGGCCGCCAGCGCCGCACTCCGAGACCGCCGCATCGAACACCTGGTCCTCGAACGGGGCCGAGTCGGGGAGAGGTGGCGCAGCCAACAGTGGGACTCGCTCCGGCTCAACAACCCGGGCTGGATGAACCCGATGCTCGGGCCGCAGCCCCGCGCAACGTATCTCGACGCGAAAGAGGTTGTTGCCCGCCTGACTGGGCTGGCCGCTTCGTGTCCGGTTCGCGAGCAAGTCGCTGTGGTCGGTCTCGTCCGACATCGCGGGGAGTGGCTGCTCCAAACCAGCGACGGGGACGTGGCCGCCCGCAGCGTCATCGTGGCCGGCGGTGCGGAGAACGTGCCGCGCACTCCCGGTCTCGCCCGGGTCCTGTCGGACCGGATCGTGCAGCTCCACTCGGTCAACTATCGATCACCAGCCCAGCTCCCACCCGGCGGCGTCGTCGTGGTCGGCAGCGCCCAATCCGGCTACCAGATCGCCGAGGAGCTGCGTGCCAGCGGACGCAGCGTGGTCCTGGCCACCAGCTCCGTGGGTCGGGCCCCGGCGCGGCATCGGGGACGAGAGACCGTGGAGTGGCTGGTCGAATACGGCTTCTTCGACCAGCGGCCCCAGGATCTGTCCGATGCCGCCGTGACCCGCGCACCGCAGCCGTTGCTGGCCCCGGGCGGTCGGAGCGCGAGCCTGCAGCGACTAGCCCGGTCAGGGGCCATCCTGGCCGGTCGGTTGGTCGGCGTGCGCGGCACCGAATTGAGGTTCGACGACAGCGCCATCGCCAACGTGGCCACTGCGGACGCCTTCGCCGCCGGCATGCGGACCATGCTTGACCAGCTCCTACCGCTGGCGGCCCGGTCCGTTCCCGTCGAACCAGACGATGCCGAAGGCCCTGTGCCCCTGCATCCGCCGACGGCGCTGGATCTCGGGCGCCAAGGATTCGGTACCGTGCTGTGGGCGACCGGCTTGACCGGTGACTTCTCCTGGCTCCCCGCGGCGCTCGACCCCACGTCCCGGCCCCGCGACGCCGGCATCGCGTCGCCAGAACCAGGGGTGTGGTACGTCGGACTCCGCTGGCTCACCCGTCGGAGCTCGGGCAATTTCCTTGGATTTCCCGCCGACGCTGCGGCTGTCGCTACGGCGGTCCAGACATACCTGGAAACGCAGACAGTTCTGATCTCGCCTCAGTAGAGGACATTCGATGTCCCCTAGGACCGCGATAGTTGGGCCATGACAGCACAAATCCCTGTACCGGATCGATCCGGGTCCCGGATCGACCACCTCAACATCGCGGTTCCGGACCTGAGCGCCGCGGTCGCCTTCTACGAGCCCACCCTGGCCTCCATCGGCATCGTCAAAATGCTCGAGATACCCCCCAACCTCACTCCGGATCAGCCTGCTGCGATGACGGGTTTCGGCTGGCCTGAGCTGAAGCCCTACTTCTGGCTGATCGACCAGGGCACAGTCGGGACCAACATGCACCTCGCGTTCACGGTCGATACCCGCGACGAGGTCGACACCTTCTACCGCGCCGCCCTGGCTGCCGGAGCTACGTCGTTGCACGCCCCCGCCGTCCACACGCAGTACCACGCCGATTACTACGGCGCCTTCGTGCACGATCCGCACAAGATCAATCTCGAGGCTGTTTGTCACCATCCGGTTCCGTCCGACGAGCTCAAGGCGGGCGACGAAGTCGCTGACAAGTAGTGCCTCCCGGTTCTCATCGCCGAAAAACCGGGAGAACCTACTTCCCGCCGGACCAGCGACCCACGTGATCGAGACCGGGGAACTACGCTAACGGCCCAACAGTTGAGCCGCGTACGCGTGCCGTTCGAGGCCCCAGCGGGACGCCTCGCGTCGGAGGGTGTCGTGGGCCTCGTCGGGGTGCTGGCCCCGTCCGATGAGAACCCCGACGGCTCGGTTGACGGTGGACAGCTCAGCCAGTCCCGTCGTGCCGGAGACCAGCGTGCCTGGCGGCAGGTCGGCATCGAGGACGATTCGTTCATCGCGGTCTCGAAGGACATAGCTGAGATCGGCGGCGAGATCGACGAAAGCGCCGGCGGTGGCGGCATACAGGCGGATTCGGCTCTTCGGGTCGGACTTGGGGTCGAGAGCGGTCAGCGGTAGTCGCAGCGACGTCTGAGCCGTTCGATCGGTGACGATCCGGGTCACCGTTATGGGGTGATCGTGCTCGAAGATCGTGAGTTGCAGACCGAGGTAGGACGGAACGGCGGCCTCGAGGGCGGCCGTGACCTGGCTCAGCGACCCCTCGAGGGTGCCGTCGCCGGAGCCGAGTTCGCTGCGGGCGCCGCCGCCAAGATCGCCATAGAGATCCCTCGAGAGATCACTGAAGAGATCACCGCTGAATTGGAGGAGTTGATTGACGAAAACTGTGGTGACCACAGCGATGCTCCGAAAAGCGGATCTCTCCGCCAGAGATTCTGCCTGGTGGTCCCTGAGGACCGTCGAGATCGCGGCGCAACGGACAGAGGCGATAGTCGGAGATGCCGCACTCGCTTTCGAGGCTACGCCCGGGCTGCCCTTGCACCTAATCAGTCGGTACCGGACTCGATCGCGGCCCGGTCGAGGCTGAGAGGATCTCCGGCGCTATCGCCCTCGAGGGGCTCGGTGCTCTCGGCCGAGCTGGCCTCCAGGTGCGCGACCAGTCCGGGCTCGGCCGGCAGCGGGCCACGGGCGGCGTAGCCCTCGAGTTTCGTCCGGGTGTCGGCGATGTCCAGGTTGCGCATGGTGAGCTGGCCGATCCGGTCCGTGGGACCGAATGCCGAGTCGTGGCGGCGCTCCATGGACAGACGCTCCGGGTGGTAGCTGAGCTTGGGACCTGCCGTGTCCAGGATCGAGTAGTCCTGACCGCGGCGCAGGCGCAGAGCCACCTGCCCGCTGACCGCGCCGCCGACCCAGCGCTGCAGACTCTCGCGCAGCATCAGGGCCTGCGGGTCGAACCAACGCCCCTCGTACAGCAGTCGACCGAGGCGGCGCCCCTCGTTGTGGTAGCTGGCGATCGTGTCCTCGTTGTGAATGGCGTTGACCAGCCGTTCGTACGCGATCGACAGCAGGGCCATGCCGGGGGCCTCGTACACCCCGCGACTCTTGGCCTCGATGATCCGGTTCTCGATCTGGTCCGACATGCCCAGCCCATGTCGTCCGCCGACGGCGTTGGCGGCCACGACCAGGTCGATGTCGGAGTCGAAGCCGCCGCCGTTGATGGCCACCGGGTGACCGGCCTCGAAGGTCACCGTGACGTCTTCGGTGTCGATGGTGGCGGCGGGATCCCAGAACGGAACGCCCATGATCGGAGTCACGATCTCCAGCGACGCGTCGAGTTGCTCGAGCTGTTTCGCCTCGTGGGTGGCACCCCAGATGTTGGCGTCGGTGGAGTACGCCTTGTCGGCGGAGTCGCGGTAGGGCAGATCACGGGAGGCAAGCCAGGCCGACATCTCGGCCCGGCCACCGAGCTCACGGACGAAGCGCTCGTCGAGCCACGGCTTGTAGATCCTCAAGCCCGGGTTGGCCAGCAGCCCGTAGCGATAGAAGCGTTCGATGTCGTTGCCCTTGAAGGTCGAGCCGTCACCCCAGATCGAGACCAGGTCATCCAGCATCGCGCGGACGAGCAATGTTCCCGTCACGGCGCGGCCCAGCGGCGTGGTGTTGAAGTACGTCTGGCCGGCTGAGCGGATGTGGAACGCCCCGCACGCCAGCGCCGCCAGCCCTTCCTGGACCAGCGCGGCCCGGCAATCGACCAGGCGTGCCTTCTCCGCCCCGTACCGGTAGGCCCGGTCCGAAATGTCCTGCAGGTCCGGCTCGTCGTACTGTCCCAGGTCGGCGGTGTAGGCGTACGGAGTCGCTCCGCCGTCCCGCATCCAGGCGACGGCCACCGACGTGTCAAGACCGCCGGAGAAGGCGATGCCGACCCGACTGCCGACCGGGAGGGCGGTCAAGACCTTGGACATGAAGGAACGCTATCGGGCGTGCCTCGACACCCAGGCACGGCTGGCCCTGCTCGGGTGGCCTGACTCCCCATCGGCTGGCGCTCAGCGTCGGCGGCAGAACATGACGATCTCGTCGAGGTGCGGACGCCAGCCGTCCGTGGTGTCGACGTCCAGGGTGGGGGCATCGACGCGGAGGGCGTCGAATGTCCGCGGTGTGGCGAAGTGTTCGGCGTCCGCGTGGGCGGCGCGTGTCGGCTGAGCGGCCAGGCGGGCCAAAGCGCGTTCGCGGGCAACATCGTCGGGCAGCCGGCAGCGAAGGAGCTTGAAGGACGCGAGGTCGGTCAACGGCTCGAGGCCCCGCCACCAGACTCCATGCTGAAACCCGGCCTCGGCGACCAGCGTGACTTCGGCCTGCAGGCACCGGGTGATCAACTCGAAGAACAACCCGTACGTGCGCAGGGTGAGCGGGTCACTGGTCGACGGAACGAATCCCGGGTTAGAGGCGACCATGCCTTCCTTGATCTCGTCGCGGCAGAGCGCCGGACAGCCCAACGCGGCGGCCAACCGATGAGCCAGCGTGGTCTTGCCCGCTCCGCCCGGCCCGGAAACGATGATCAACGTCGGGGTACCCATCGAGTCGACCCTACGTCGAGCCGGACCGCCGCGGCGGAGGCGAGACGAGCTCGGCCAGCAGCGCGAGGTCGTGCCGATCCACCGCGCGGAGCTGGTAGCCCTGGTGGAATCGCAGCTGTTGCGCACGGGACAGACAAGCCACCTGCAGGCCACCCAGGGTTCCGGCACCGAAGGCGTCCAGCGGGTAGTCGAAGTGCCCGCCTCCGACGGCGGCCTGACGTCCGTGCCCGGCCGCGTCGAAGATCACCGGGTGGAGGTCGACCCAGCCGCGCGAGTCCGACGACAGCTCCACCCGGACCGGCCGCCAGTCGGTCTGCACGCGATAGCCCCGTCGTTGCAGCACCGCCACCACCGCGGTCTGCTCGGCGGCGTCCACCGCGAGGTCGAGGTCGCGGTGCTCGCGCGTCTGCCGCCCCACGAGTGCATCGACCCCCCAACCACCGGCCACCCACACCGAGCAGTCCGCCTCGGTCAGATCCGTGAGGACCCCGAGTACCTCGCTGATATCCGTCCGCCGGCTGTCGCTGCTGATCATCGTCGGAGGGCTGTCCTTGCGGCCGTGGCGGGCACGATCGAATCCTCGCAGAGCCGGTGGCAGGGTGGGATCATGACGGGGCGGCGCATTCGAGTGCACAGGGTTGCCGATCGGGTGCCGGCCGACCAGGCTGACCGGTACGCATGATCACGATTCGCCAAAGCGTCCTCGCCGACGGGGCGGAGCTGGCCCGGATCGATCTCGTCACCTGGACCGCGGAAGTCTCACCAGCGCCACCGCCGTCCGACCCGTCCACGTACGCATTCTTCTCCGAGCACACGCTGCCCGGTAACACCCTGGTTGCGTCGCTGGGCGGCGTGCTCGTTGGATACCTCAAACTGCAACCTGCGTCGCTGCCCGCGCGCGCCCACGTGATCGAGATCTGTGGGTTGGCTGTGGACCCCGCGTCCCAAGGTCGCGGCGTCGGCTACCGACTGATCGAGGCGGCCGTCGAGCAAGCGGTCCGTCACGGAGCGCACAAGGTCAGCCTCCGCGTGCTCGGGCCGAACCTTCGGGCCCGCCGGCTCTACGAGGGCTGCGGCTTCGTCGTCGAGGGCGTACTCAGGGAAGAGTTCTGGCTGGACGGCCGCTACGTCGACGACGTGGTGATGGCTCGCGCCTTGCCTTGATCAGAGCTTGACAGCATACTGTCTTCAAGTCTATGATGACAGTACGCTGTCAATCTGATCGGAGACTTCATGCTCGACGTCATCCTGTACGCCACCGACACCATGGCCGACTGGGAGTACGGCTATCTGACCACCGGGCTGGCGATGGCCGACCAGGAGCAGCCGGGACGATTCCGGTTGCGGATCCTGGCCGACGGGCGGGACGAGGTGACCACCGCCGGGAGGCTCCGGCTGCGCACGGACGGCGACATCGGCGAGCTGGCTCCGGACCGCACGGCGGCGCTCGTGCTTCCCGGCGCCGACACCTGGTTCGAGGGCCAGGATCGGGTGCTCGATCTGGCCCGGACCCTGCGGGAGCAGCGGACTCCGGTGGCGGCAATCTGCGGCGCCACCTACGGTCTGGCGCGCGCGGGATTGCTGGACGACCGGCGTCACACCAGCAACGCGAAGGACTTCCTGGCCGCCTCGGGATACGCCGGAACTGATCACTACCTGGACGAGCGGGTCGTGGACGACGACGGCCTGATCACCGCCCCGGCATACGCGCCGGTGGATTTCAGTGCGGCGGTGTTCCGCCGACTCGATCTTTTCCCATCCGAGATCACCGACGCGTGGTACGGGCTCTACACCACCGGCGAGCGGCGCTACTTCGACACTCTGGCCGGCGCCGAGTCGGCCTGAGGTCGAACGACAGCGCAGCGCGATGGACTCAGCACGCACGCCGGCCGGTGACGCCCTGACCGAGTTGGTGCTGCCCGCCTTCGAACTGAATGGTGAATTCCTCGCCGCCGCGGAGATGATGACCCGCCCCGTCGGTCTCACGCCCGCCTGGTGGCAGGTCCTGGGCGCCACGCTGGACGAGGCGTTGCCGGTTGCCGAGATCGCGCGGCGAGTCGGGCTGGGACTGGCTCGGCAGAGTGTGCAGCGGGTGGCCGATCTGCTGGTTGACCGGGGGTGGGCGGTCTATCGGGACAACCCGGCCCACCGGCGGGCCAAGCTCCTCGAGCCGACCGCGGAGGGGCGGCAGACGCTCAACCGACTCACCGCCGCTCAGCACCACTGGGCGGACGCGGTCGGCTCCGAGATCGGGGAGGCCGATCTCCAGCGAGCACTTGCGGTGCTGCGTCGGATCATCGACGCCTCTCGGAGTTACCGACGCACCGACCGGGCGGTGCAACCGGCGTCGTAGGCGAGACTGGTCGAATGACGGACGAGCGCAATGTTCTCGGCGGGGAGCTGCAGTCCTGCGGCGCGGACCCGCTGACCGGCTTCTATCGCGACGGCTGCTGCACGTCCGGTCCGAACGAAGCCGTACATCTGGTCTGTGCCGTTGCGACCGCGGAGTTCCTCGCCCACCAGCGCGCGGTCGGCAACGACCTGAGCACCCCGCGCCCCGAGTACGGCTTCCCCGGATTGACCCCGGGCGATCGCTGGTGCGTCGTCGCCCAACGCTGGCTTCAGGCCTACGAGGCCGGGGTCGCTCCGCCGGTGGTCCTCGCGTCCACCAACGCCCGGGCCCTCGAGATCATCGACCTCGCGGCGCTGCAGGAGCACGCGGTCGACGTTCCTTCCGACATCAGTTCCCTCGAGTGATCCTCAGAGACTGCTCTCCGCCGCCCAGCCGGCCTCGATCGAGCTCCGGCAGCGAGCGGGGTCGTCGCCGGACGCGACGAAGAGGGCGCCGGCCAGGTCGAGGACATGCGAGGCCAGAATCTCGCGCGGGAGGACCCCGGTCAGAACCAGCGCGGTGAATCCGTGCCCGACCGCCCAGAGCTCGGTCGCGATCGTCTGCGCATCGACGGTGGGCGCGAACCGACCCGTCCGGCGCGCCCGTTCGGCGCACCGCACCAGAGCCTGGAACTGATCGTCGGCCTGAGCCGGATCCTCGAGGTCGCTCGCGGCGTCGAACATCGTTCGGTACAGGTATGGGTGGGACAGGGCATTGTCGACGTACGCCGCACCGAGCGCCATCAGGTCTCGCACCGCGTCGTCGCTGAGCTGGACTCGCGCGAGCCGTTCGGCGAGTCGTCGGAAGCCCTCCTGCCGGACCGCGCGCCACAAGCCGTCGAAGCCGCCGAAGTGGGTGTAGACGGCCATGGTCGAGGTGCCGGCTCGCGCTACGAGCGCACGCAGGGTCACTGGCTCTCGTCGAGCGAGCATCTCCGCCGCGTGCTCGACGAGTGCCGTTCGGACGGTGGGTGATGCGGTTCGAGGCACTTGCCCATAATACATAACATTGTTATTGTTACGCGATCAGCCACGGGTGATCGTGGCGAACTCTTCGAAAGGAACAAGATCATGGCGGTCGAACTGCTCAACCCGGACGGATTGGTCAAACCGGAGCTCTACAAGCAGGTGGCGGTCGCTTCGGGATCGCGCACCGTCTACCTGGCCGGACAGGTGGCGCGCAATGCCCAAGGGGAACCGGTCGGGCCGGGGGATCTGGCGGCCCAGGTCGAACAGGCGTTCCTCAATGTGGCCGCGGGGCTTGCGGCCGTCGGGGGGAGCTTCGACGACGTCGCGAAGATCACCCTCTACTTCGTGGATTGGCAGCCGGACAAGCTGCCCGCCTTGGGCCTGGGCGTCCAGCGGGCGGCTGAGCGACTGGGCGTCGATCTGACCAAACCGGTCACCCTGCTCGGTGTGGCTGCGCTGGGCGAGCCCGATCTCTTGGTCGAGGTCGACGTCACCGCCGTGTTGGACTGACCGGCGGCTGGCCACGAGCTGAGTTGATCATGCACGCCGACCGCTCAGTGGCCTGGCCTGAAACCCAGTCTAGTGACACCTCCCCCCCCCCCCCCCCCCGCCCGCCAGACCCGGCCCCCACCCTGTCACCCCCGGTCGGCTGCCCCCCACCCCCCCCCCCCCCCCCCCCCCCCCCCCCCCCCCCCCCCCCCCCCCCCCCTCTCCCACCCCCACCGGGTTTTTGGGGGCCCCCCCCCAACCCCCCCCCCCCCCCCCCCCCCCCCCCCCCCCCCCCCCCCCCCCCCCCCCCCCCCCCCCCCCCCCCCCCCCCCCTCCGGTTGGCGCCTCGACCTCAGCCGATCCACCGCCGAACGCCCAGCGCCCGATAGACGGCGTCCGTCAAGGCTTCGAAACGGAAGCGAGGCGCTCGGAAGGGCCTGGACAGCTCCGCCCACAGGTTCGGCGTGTAGCCGAAAGAGAGCCGATGCTCAGGGTCGGCGAAGGCCAGGGAGCCACTGCCCCCGGTGTGTCCGAAGAGTCCAGGTACGCCCGGGCTCGGCCACAACGGTCCGCCGGGCAGGGCGAAGCCGAGACCCCAGTCGGTCCGCATCCGCAGTACGGCGTCTGGTCCGCTGGCCTGGATCTGGCGAACGGCGTTCATCAGCTCTGCGCCGAGGAGCCGGTGGCCGTCGACCTCGCCCATCAGGGCCGCGAACATCCGGGCCAGCCCGGCGCCGTTGCCGACGGCGCCGGCGGACGCGTCCTCGACGTCGAAGCGCAGCAATTCATTCCGATCGTCGAAGCTGACCGCGGTGCCCCCGAACGTTGCGCGGTAGCCCACCGAGCGGCGGTTGATCATGCTCAGCGCGTACGGGAGCCAGATCGGGTTGAGGATGGCCAGCAGAGCCTGGCGCTGCGACGGACCGATCATCGGGGCCACTTGGTCGTACCGCTCGGCCGGCAGCCCGAGGTACACCTCCAGGCCGAGCGGCGTCGCCACCTCGTCGGCGAAGAGTTGTCCGACCGACCGTCCGGTGACCGCCCGGACCAGACCGCTCAGGATGAAGCCGTACGTCACCCCGTGGTAGCCGTGCCGGCGGCCGGGCGGCCACCACGGTTTCTGCTGCTCGATCAGCCGCAGCACCGGATCCAGCGCCGCTGCCTGGTCGTTGCTCACCGGCTCGTCCAGGGCCGCGACGCCGGACCGGTGGGACAACACCAGGCGGACGGTGATGTCCTGCTTTCCCTGCTGCCCGAAGGCCGGCCAGTAGCGGGCGACCGGCGCGTCGAGGTCGATCTCACCCCGCTCGACCAAGATCAGTAGCGCCGTCGAGGCCAGCGCCTTGGTGACGGAGGCGATCGGGGTCACTGTCCGCTCACCCCAGGGGATCCGGCGCTCCGGATCGGACCACCCACCCCAGATGTCCACCACTGGACGCCCGTCCTGATAGACGCCTACGGACGCACCTATGTCGGAGCCCCGCGCCAGACTGGCGGCCAGCGTGTCGGCCACCGGGCCGAAGCCCTCCGCGCACCGGCCCTGCACGAGCTCAGTGGGCATCGACGAGGGCCTCGTCCAAGCGACCGAGAATCTCGTGCGCGGTGTCCAACGGTGTCTGCCCGGCGGTGTTCAGCCAGAGACCGATTGCTGGCGTCGTCTCGCGGAGCCCGGTCACCAGCTGTCGGGCGTCCCAACCGCTGGCCGAGTATCCGCCCTTGCTTCGATGGGCGGCCCGTGCGGCGATCACGGCCGGATCGGGATCGAGCACCACCACGTAGCGCGGTCGGGTCTTGATCATGGCCACCACCTCGGCGAGCACGGGCCCGAGGATCACGTCCTGGAGGACGACGGCGAAGCCCGCCTCGGCGTACAAGTCGGCGGTCGTCACCGCCAGCCGGTACCGCAAGCGCAGCTGAGCCCACGCCTCTTCGCTCATCTCGGGCTCGGGTTCGACCCGTCCGCCGACCATGAAGCGGCGGAACACATCGCCGCGTACGTGCACCGACCGCACTCGGAGTTCCGCCAGCCGTTGGGCGACCGTCGACTTGCCTGCGGCCATCACTCCCGTCAACAACAAGACGCTCCGGTCATCCGCTGCGGATCGGCTACGCCCGTCTGCGGTCGTCACCACCCGAAGCTACTGCGCCAGAAGTCCCTTGTTGTGGAGAAGGTCGTGCTCACTACTCGCGGTGATCCGGCGAGTGGGTCTCGGCCGGTGGTGGGTCACGGGTGAGACCCTGCCCGGTGGCGCCGGGCTGGGCCAGCACCCAACGGGATCGGCGGCCGAAGATCGGCCCGGACAGGGTGCGCGGCGCCTGTCGCACCAGGATCCAGCACGAGATCGCCCCGACCAGGGCCAGCCCGGCCGAGACGAAGAAGGCGAACTGGAAGGATGCGACGTGGGCACTGACCAGCTCCTCGTACACCAGGGCCACCACCGGGTCGGCGGGCACATTGCGCATGCCGCGCTGTTCGGCCTGGGCGATGAATTCGTGCACGGTCGCGATCTGCTCGTCGGTCGGCTCGATCCCCTCGGCGGCCAGCTTCGCGTACAGCACCCCGTAGTAGTAGCCGATCTGCAGGGCGCCCAGAGCGGCGATCCCGATGGCGCCACCGACCTGTTCCGCCGTGTTGATGATGCCGGCCCCTTGGCCCTGGTCGCTGTCGTCCAGGGCGTTCATGCCGACCGGGTCGTTCACGGTCAGCACGATGCCCAGACCCACGCCCTGCAACAACAGTCCCGGGATCAGACTGACGATGTTGTCCGCTCCCGCCCCGATACCGAGGGCGATCCCGGAGACGGCGAGCACCACGAACCCGATTGTCAGTGGCCACCGACCGCCGATCCGGTCGAACAGCCGCCCCGCCAGCGGCCCGACCAGGATGATCGGGATCGTGCCCGGGATGAGGGCCAGCCCGGCGACGATCGGACCGACGCCGACCGCCAGCAGAAGGTAGAAGGGCAGCAAGAACCCGAGTCCGAGTTCGAGCATCCCGGCGATCACCTGGCTGATCGTCGCCCCGGTGAAATTCAGGCGCCGGAAGAGCGAGCCATCGATCAACGGATCGGCCGCCCGCTGCTCGACCCGCACGAAAGCCACGGCGAAGATCACCGCCACGATCAGCGGAACCACCGTCTGCGGACTGAGCCAGCCGCTCGGCTGGCCCTGGGTCAGGGCGAAGACCAACCCGACCATCGCGACGGCGAACAGGGACGCCCCCAGCCAATCGATCCGACGTAGCGATCCGGCGGATTTCGACCGGGGCACCGAGGCGAGCGCCAGGAGCAGGGCCGCGACCGCCAGGGGCACGTTGATCAAGAAGACCAGGCGCCAGCTGAGCGCCGTGAGGAGACCACCGAGAGCCGGGCCGATCGCGGCGAAGCAGGCCGACGCCCCGGCCAGAATCCCAAGGGCGAAGCCGCGCCGTTCCTCGGGCCAGACCACCGCCGTGATGGCGACCGAGGCCGGCATCAACACGGCCGCGGACAGTCCCTGGAGGACCCGGGCGGTGATCATCCAGGGCATGTTCTGAGCCGCCCCGGCCAGTCCGGTGGCGACGGCGAAGACTGCGGCGGCGACCACGAACGACCGGCGCAGTCCGACCATGTCCGCCACCCGGCCACCGAGGACCAGGCAGGCAGCGAGGGGAAGGACGTTGGCGGTCAGGACCCACGGCGCGTCGGCCAGGTCCCCGCGCAGGTCGAGGACGACGTCCGGGCTGGCGAGGGGTACCGCGGTCTGGTCGACCAAGATCATGCTGCTGGCCAGCGTCATTCCGACCAGGGCGAGCCACATCTTCTTGGTGGCCCGCTGCTCCCCTCGCACCGCCATGGACGCGGCGCTATCCAACGTCGACTCGCCCGGTAAGGCCCTCCGATCTGAGAACTTGGCTATCGCCCCGCTCGAGGATCGGCGACGCACAATGGCGGAGTGCCTGACGATGGGCCCAGCGACGGGCGAGGCCGAAGCAGGTTCCGCGTGCGGCGGAGGATTTTCCGCCGAGCGGGCCGGAGGACCAACGTCGCCCTGCTGATCATGCTCAGCGGAGCGTTCGTCAGCGGGTGGGTCGCCTTCGCCAGCGGGCGGCCGAGCACGGCCACCTTGACCACTGCCGTGCACGGACTCTTCGGGGTGGCCGTGGTGGTGCTGCTGCCGTGGAAGAGCGTGATCATCAACCGGGCGGCCCGCCTGCGGTCCGCCAGCGTCGTCCTGCTGATCATCCTGATCAGCTGTCTGGCGGCCGGCTTCGTCGAACTGTTCGTCGGCTACGTCATCATCGCCGGGTTGACGCCGATCCAGGTGCACGTCGGCGCCGCCGTGGTCGCCGTGCCGTTCTTCCTCTGGCATCTCGGCCGCCACCGGCGGCAGCGACTGCAGCCCGCGGATCTCTCCCGCCGCGTCCTGCTCCGGGGAGCGGTGCTGGCGGCGGGCGTCGGCGCCGGCTACGCGCTAGTGACCGGAGCTGCCCGATGGACCAGCCCGACGCGACCACGCGCGGCCACCGGTTCGCGGCCCGTTGACGCGGAGGCGATCCCGGCCACCATCTGGTTGTTCGATCAGGTGCCGTCGCTGGAGCGAGCTCAGCATCGGGTGGATGTCGCCGGCGTGCCGGTGAGCGTGGCCGATCTGGTCGCGCGCGCCGACTCCATCAGCGCCCGACTGGATTGCACCAACGGCTGGTATGCCGACGCCACCTGGGGTGGGGTCCGTCTCGCCGATCTGATTCCGTCTGACGTCCTGGCCGCCGCCGAGAGCCTGGAGGTGCGCAGTACGACCGGCTACGTTCGGTTGTTCCCGGCCGCGGAGGCCCAGTCGCTGTGGCTCGCAGTCACCTGCCAGGGTCGACTCCTCACCCCCGGAACCGGCGCACCGATCCGCTTGGTCGCTCCGGGCCGCCGCGGATTCTGGTGGGTCAAATGGGTGGCATCCATCCACGTCAGTGACACGCCCAGCTGGCAGCAGCTGCCATTCCCGGTCCAATAGTCAACGCAGCCGGAGTGTCGGCGCGGCGGTTCCGGGATCGACGCGGCCCGCCGGGACCGGTCCGCGGACCTGGCCGGACCCGGCCGCGGGAAAGCCGGGGGGAGGTCTAATCCACAATGCCGGAGACACCACCTTCCCCTGGCAAGCCGCCCTCCGCGACCACGATGCGTCGACTGGACCATGCCCGACGCCGAACGGTACCGATGTATCGACCAGGCCGCTGCCCGTCTGAGTGCGCTCATCCCGCCAAGGCCCAGCGCAGGGTGCCCAGGCCAGCCCGGGTGACCGAGCGGGTCAGCAGCCGGTCGGCGATCGGAAAGGTCGGCAGCCGAAGTTCGGATCGCGCCCACACCGGGAGGAGCGAGACGGCCCCCGCGGCCAGCACGGTGTAGCCGACGCGCTCGAAGCCCGCCAACGGGGGATCACGCAACAGCAAGTCGGCTGTCTCGCGAGCCGGCTCGCTCGTGGTCAGGATCGGCCGGAAGGCGTCGAGTTGATCTTGTAGCCCTGCGGTCGTGACCGGCGGGTCGAGCACACCGAGCTTGGCGGCGACCAGGCCGGACTGAGCCACGTACTCGTCCGCCTCGTCGGGATCCAATCGTGGGCTGGCCAATGCCTGATAGGCGCCCAGAAAGCTGTCGACCTCGGCCAGGTGGATCCACGACAACAACTCCGGGTCGTTTGCGCGATAGGCGACTCCGCTCGATGTGCGACCACGGACCCGTCCGTGGATGGCGTTGACGACGGCGATGCTGCGTTCGGCGTCGGCGATCGTTCCGTAGGTCGTGGTGGCCAGAAAGTGGCTGGTCCGGTGCAGGCGGCCCCACGGATCACCCCGGAAGCCGGAATGGGCACTGACCGCCGCCATCGCCACCGGGTGCAGCGACTGCAGAAGCAGGGCCCGGATTCCACCGACGAACATGGAGACGTCGTTGTGCACCCGCCAGATGGCGTCGTCATCGGTGAACCAACGGGGTCCAGCGGTGTGCCAGATCCGCTGATGGGCGGTCTCGAAATCGGAACCGGCGATCCGCTGCCGGATCGAAGCGGCCAAACGGGCCCGAGGGACATCGAGCAGAGCCAGCGACATCATCTGAGCCTATTCGGCGGCCAAACGGAAGCAGGCCAAACGGAAGCAGGGTGCGCCGATTGTCGTGAGAGTGACTGCGCATCCTCGATCGAGGGACCAAACTTCGCTTTCACGGCACGACGAGACGGAGACAAGTAGATGACGATCGACCGGCGGCGGTTCTTGGCAGTTGGCGGCGCTCTCTCGCTCGGAGCGTTGGCCACCGCCTGCACAGCAGGTGGTGGCCAGGCCACCCCGGGCACCGCCACCCAGTCTCCGAGCGGGGCAGGGTCTTCGGGCCCACCGTCGCGCCGCCCGTCGCCCAGTCCGTCGCCAGTCCGTCGCCAGCCCGTCGTTCAGCCCGTCGACCGGCGGCCTGCCGGTGATGAACGATCAGACGAAGGCGACCCTGGACCGGATCCTGGCCGAGCAGTACGAAGCCACCGGCCTGGCCGGTGTCGCGGGTGTCGTCCGGATCGGCGACGGCATCTGGCGTGGTTCCGCGGGTGTGGCGAACCTCGAGAACAAGAAGCCCTTCGTGCCGACCGATTTCGTTCGGATCGCCAGCATCACCAAGACCTACACGGCGACGGCGGTCCTCCAGCTGGTCGGCGAGGGGAAGATCGCGCTCGAGGACAAACTCGAGAAGTACGTGCCTGGCGTGATCAACGGCACCGTCGCCACGATCGCGGATCTGCTCGGGATGACCTCGGGAATCCCGGACTTCACTGCCAACGAAGCGTTCGTCAAACGGTTCACCGCCGACCCCACGATCGGCTGGTCGGACGCCGAGACCCTTGCGGTCATCGCCGAGGCCAAGCGTCCAGACTTCGCGCCGGGCGAGAAGGTGGTCTACTGCGACTCCAACTACGTCTTGTTGGGCATGATCATCGCCGAGGTGACGGGCCGCCCGGCCCGGGAGGCGATCACCAGCAAGATCATCGGGCCGCTCGGGTTGTCGGCCACGTCATATCCCACCACGGTGGGCATCCCCGACCCGCACCCGACCAGCTACGTCCCGGCCGTCACCGATCCGAACACCCCCTTCGACAACTCCGCCAAGCCGCCGCGCGTCGTCGACGAGGTCAATCCGGCCGTTGCCTCGACCGCCGGGGCGATGATCTCGACCCTGGAGGACCTGCAGAAGTGGGGGATCGAACTCGTCACGGGCTCGCTGCTGACGCCGTCGCTTCAGGCCCGCCGGCTCAGGACCCGCCAGTTCGATGGCCAGAAGATCAACTTCGGGTACGGTCTCGGGATCACCAACCTGAATGAGTTCCTCGGTCACGACGGAGCGATCTTCGGTTACAGCTCGGTGGTGCTCACGCGTCCGCAGACCGACACGCAGATCGTCTTCGTGGCCAACGAGTCCACCATCTTCACCACCCCCACCTTGAACGTGGCTCTTGGCTTCATCAAGGAGTTGTATCCCGATCAGTTGCGCTGAAGGAGTCGCAGGTTCAGCTCGAATCGGGAAACGAATGGTGCTCGTGACTCACCAGCCAGCGACCGTTCTCGCGACGCAGGCCGATCGTCAGCCGCAGCCGGTTGGCCGGATTCTCGGCGAACTCCTCGGCCGTACCGCAGCGCAGCAGGGCGTACGCAAAGGCCACGTCTCCGCCGGTCTCGACGTCCAGAGACTCGATCTCGAACACCGCGCCCTGAGCCTGCCACGAGAAGAACGGCGGCCAGGTCCCCGCGTACGCATCGAGGCCGCGGACGCCCTCGTAGGGCGGCGGCACATCGAACATCATGATGTCGTCGGCATGATCAGCGAGGACCGTCTCCAGGTCGCCGTCGTGGACCGCTGCGGCCCAGCGCTGGATCAGCCCCCGAACGGCAGCTTCGTCGTCGTTCATGACCGTTGAGACCGCACAACCTCCGAAAACTGACCGGGTCTCACCAGCCGCGAGCGCGCCACTCCGGAATCTGACCCCGCTCTGCTCCGAGCGTGGTGTCGTCCCCATGCCCCGGGTGGACGACGGTCTGATCATCGAAGCGGGCGAAGATCTTGGCTTCCAGGTCGTCCATCAACGAACCGAAATCCTCGGCCGACCAGGTCTTGCCCGGTCCGCCCGGGAACAGGCTGTCCCCGGTGAACAGGTGGGTACGGCCGTCGTCACCGGCGTAGACGAGGGTGATGGAACCGGGCGTGTGGCCGACAAGGCCGATCACCTCGAGCGACTCGTCGCCGAGGGCGATCGCGTCGCCGTCCCAGACCCCGACCAGACCCTCCACCCCGGCGCCGGTGGCGATCGCGTCCAGGTCGGGTCGTCCGCTGATCAATTGCGCCCCGGTTGCTCCGGCCACCATCGGCAACGCCTGCCAGTGATCACCATGTCGGTGGGTCGTGACGATGGTGGCCGACGGTGCCGCCACCGATGAGCGCCAGGATCTGCTCGGCGTCGTCCGCCGCGTCGATCAAGACACCGCCCGAGCCGCTCTCGAGCAGGTAGGCGTTGTTGTCCATGCCGCCGACCGAGATCTTGCTCAGGGTGACGGTCGACGAGAGCTTCTCGACCAGCGGGGGGCCGCCCCGGACGACGTGACCTAGTCCGCTCATGCATGCGCTCCTTCGCCTACGGGATAACCGCGTCTGCCTGGTAACACCATGATCAGAACGACGGCATGGTGAGGCCGGAGGCCCCGTCGACCGTCGACGCGTCGGACCGGCTGGTGAGCCAGCCGAGCAGACGGGCGTTGGTCCCCCGGACGGTGATAGGTCGTCCGGAACTGCCGATCGAGATGGTGAGGCCGGACGTCGATTTCAGGTCCAGTCGCGGGAACTCGTCGCGATGGCGGAGTCGGTAGGCCGACCACTCCAGCAACCAGGCGGCGGTGGTCTCGTCGATGTCGTCGACCCCGAAGCCGACATCCAGGTCGACGTGGTGGACGACCACCTCGGTCAGCCGGGCCAACGGGAGCAGCCGGGCCGACACCTGCAGTCCGCCGCGGAGTTCCACCCCGGCGTCCCAGGCCGCGGCGTGGTCGAGCGCTGCGAAGGCGTCCTCCAACTGACCCGCACTGGTGTCCAGGTCGATCTGCAGCTCCAGCCCCGGTCGCGTTGCGCCGGCCTCGATCTCGTCGTCGCGCTGCTGCGGCGAGACGTACATCTCCTCCCGCTCGCCGGTCACGGCCCATCGGGTGAGCCGCCGCACCGCATCGGCGTGGCGGGCCAGGTGAGTGGCCACATGCGCCCGACTCCAGTGGGGGAGCCGACTCGGAGCCCGCCAGTCCTCGTCGGCCACAGCGATCGTGTCACCCAGCAGCCGCGAGGTCGCGGTCCGGACCAGGTCGCGCACCGCGCTGAGCTGCTCCACTCCGGGGGCATGCGCGCGAACCTCTCGCGTCGGGCTGGGTCATGGGCTCAAACCTAGTGCCGTCTGCCGTCTGGCCGTTCGGGGCTGTCAGTCGCCGGACATAGCATGTCCGACGTGGCTGACCGTCTCGTCGTTCGTGGTGCCCGAGAGCACAATCTTGCGCAACATCTCTCTCGAACTCCCGCGAGACGCCCTCATCGTCTTCACCGGCTTGTCGGGGTCGGGGAAGTCGAGCCTGGCCTTCGACACCATCTTCGCCGAGGGCCAGCGACGCTACGTCGAATCGCTGTCGGCCTACGCCCGACAGTTCCTCGGTCAGATGGACAAGCCGGACGTCGACTTCATCGAGGGCCTGTCGCCGGCCGTGTCGATCGACCAGAAGTCCACCAGTCGCAATCCCGCGTTCGACGGTCGGCACCATCACGGAGGTCTACGACTACCTCCGCCTGCTGTACGCCCGGGCCGGACGGCCGCACTGCCCGATCTGCGGCGAGCCGATCAGCCGGCAGTCGCCGCAACAGATCGTCGACCGGCTCCTGGCGCTGGAGCCCGGCACCCGCTTCCAGATCCTGGCTCCGGTGGTGCGGGGCCGCAAGGGGGAGTACGTCGAGGTCTTCCGCCAGCTGGCCGGCGCCGGCTTCAGCCGGGCTCGGGTCGACGGCGAGATCATCTCCCTCACCGAGCCACCCGACCCTGGACAAGAAGTACAAGCACTCCATCGACGTCGTCGTGGACCGGCTGGCGGTCAAGCCGACCGTCAAGCAGCGCCTGACCGACTCCGTCGAGACGGCGCTGGGGCTGGCGCAGGGAATCGTGACCATCGACTTCGTCGACCTCGACGCCAAGGATCCGCTGCGCGAGCGGAGCTACTCGGAGAAGCTGGCCTGCCCCAACGGTCACGACATCGCCATCGAGGAACTCGAGCCACGACAGTTCTCGTTCAACGGCCCGTGGGGGGCCTGCCCGGTCTGCTCGGGCCTGGGCACGCGGATGGAGGTCGACCCGGAGCTGGTCGTGCCGGACGACGAGAAGACGCTGGCCGAGGGCGCCATCGCCCCGTGGGCGTCGGCCCAGGTGGCCGACTACTTCTACCGGCTGATCGCATCGTTGGCCGATACGTCCGGCTTCAGCACCACGTGCCTTGGCATTCGCTGCCGGCAGCGGCGAAGAAGCTGTTGCTGTACGGGGTGCCCGGCCAGGTGCATGTCCGCTACCGCAACCGGTACGGACGGGAGCGCAGCTACAACGCCAAGTACGAAGGGGTCGTCTCCTACATCGAGCGACGCCACGCCGAGGCGGAGACCGACACGTCCCGGGAGCGTTTCGCCGGTTACATGCGGGAGGTGCCCTGCACCGCCTGCCACGGCGCCCGGCTGAAACCGACCTCGCTGGCCGTCACCATCGGCGGCAAGAACATCGCCGAGGTCGCGGACATGTCGATCGACGGCGCCGCCGGGTTCCTCGGCGGCCTGGAGCTCACCGACCGGGAGCGCCAGATCGCGGAGCGGGTCCTCAAGGAGATCAACGAGCGGCTGAGGTTCCTGCTCGACGTCGGGTTGGACTACCTCTCGCTGAGCCGGCCGACCGGCAGCCTGTCCGGCGGTGAGGCGCAGCGGATCCGGCTCGCCACCCAGATCGGCTCCGGCCTGGTCGGGGTGCTGTACGTCCTGGACGAGCCGAGCATCGGGCTGCACCAGCGGGACAACCGCCGGCTGATCGAGACCCTCGTCCGGCTGCGCAACCTCGGCAACACCCTGATCGTTGTCGAGCACGACGAGGACACCATCAAGACCGCGGACTGGGCCGTCGACATCGGTCCGGGCGCGGGTGAACACGGCGGCTACGTCGTGCACTCCGGGACCGTGCAGGAGCTGCTCGAGCATCCCGACTCGCTGACCGGGGCCTACCTCTCGGGGCGTCGGTCGATCCCGCTGCCGGCTCAACGGCGTCCGCGGACCAGAAGCCGCGAGGTCACCGTCCACCGAGCGGTCGAACACAACCTCCGCGACGTCACCGTCACCTTCCCGCTGGGCCAATTGATCGCCGTCACCGGCGTCTCCGGCTCGGGCAAGTCGACCCTGGTGAACAGCATCCTGTACACGGCGCTGGCCAAGCGGATCTACAACGCGCGCGACGTCCCGGGTCGGCACAAGTCGATCACCGGCGCCGATGAGATCGACAAGGTCATCCACGTCGACCAGTCGCCGATCGGCCGTACGCCCCGCTCCAATCCGGCGACCTACACCGGGGTGTACGACCATGTCCGGAAGCTGTTCGCCGAGACGCCCGAGGCCAAGGTCCGCGGCTACCAGCCCGGTAGATTCTCGTTCAACGTCAAGGGCGGACGGTGCGAGAACTGCACGGGCGACGGCACGATCAAGATCGAGATGAACTTCCTGCCCGACGTGTACGTGCCCTGCGAGGTCTGCCACGGCGCCCGGTACAACCGGGAGACCCTCGAAGTGCACTACAAGGGCAAGACGATCGCCGACATCTTGAACATGGCGATCGAGGAGGCGGCGACGTTCTTCGCCCCGATCCCGGCGATCGCCCGGCACCTGAAGACCTTGAACGAGGTCGGCCTCGGCTACGTCCGGCTCGGACAGCCGGCGCCCACCCTGTCGGGCGGTGAGGCGCAGCGGGTCAAGCTGGCCAGTGAGCTGCAGAAGCGGTCCACCGGCCGGACGCTGTACGTGCTGGACGAGCCGACGACCGGTCTGCACTTCGAGGACATCCGCAAGCTGCTGGGGGTCCTCGGTGCCCTGGTCGACAACGGCAACACCGTGGTGGTGATCGAGCACAATCTCGACGTGATCAAGACGGCCGACTGGCTGATCGACATGGGACCCGAAGGCGGCACCCGCGGCGGCTTGGTGGTCGCGGAAGGGACCCCCGAGCAGATCGCGCTCGACCCGCACTCCTACACCGGCGAATATCTGCGTCCGCTGTTGACGGGGCGGGAGGTGCCGGTGGGTGACGCCCAACCCGTCCTGGTCGCGGATCCGGTCAGCAACGGCAAGCGCGGCCAGAAGGCCGTGAAGAAGACCGTCCGCAAGACCACCAAGACGGCGACCGCCAAGACCAAAACCGGACGAGATCTGGCCGCTCGCGCCAGCTGAATGCTCGCGCGACAGACCGGTATCCGATTCACAGGTTGAACACAGAATCAGATGCTTGAATCGTCATCCATTCCCCGCTCGTTGCCGTCGATCACCCTGGAGCCCGTCATGTCGAACCAAGCCTCCGGCCGTGAAGTGCCCCCCGTCGAGGAGCAGGCCTTCTCGCGCACCCCGGATCGCCGGACCGTTCTGCGTACGGCGGGCCTGGTCGCGCTGAGCGGTGGAGCGGCGGCCGGCCTCGCCGCGTGCGCCAGTGGGACGACGACCCCCGCCGCCACCACGGCTCCGAGTTCCGCAGCCCCGTCGTCCGCGGCTCCCTCATCAGCCGCGCCGACCTCCGCGGCGCCGTCCTCCGCGGCCCCGTCCGAGCCCGCCAGCTCCGCCGCGGCCCCCAAGGGTCCCAGCGTGACTGCCGCCAACGTGCCGGTGGGCAGTGGAGTCATCCTGGAGGAGCCGAACGACTACGTCGTCACCCAGCCGACCAAGGGCGAGTACAAGGCCTTCACCGCCATCTGCACCCACCAACAGTGCCGGGTGACGGAGGTGCGCGACGACACCATCGTGTGTGCCTGTCACCAGAGTCAGTTCTCGATCAAGGACGGCTCGGTCGTCCAGGATCCGGCGCCGGAACCCCTCGCCGAGTTCCAGGTGACGGTGAGCGGCGGGAAGGTCTACGTCGAGGAGTAGCCGTCCGGGGATGTCCGGCCGGGCGCCTACGCTGGCGTCGTGTCGGCCCTCTCCTATCGCCCCGCCTCCGGGTCGATTCCCGACCAGCCCGGGGTGTACCGGTTCTCCGATCCGCACGGCCAGGTCATCTACGTCGGCAAGGCCAAGAGTCTGCGCTCCCGGCTCAACTCCTATTTCGCGTGATCCGAGCAGCCTGCACAGTCGGACCCGATCAATGGTCGAGACGGCGGCCAAAGTGGACTGGACGGTGGTCCAGAACGAGGTCGAAGCACTCCAGCTCGAATACTCCTGGATCAAGGAGTTCGACCCGCGGTTCAACGTCAAGTACCGCGACGACAAGTCCTACCCCTGGCTGTGCGTGACGCTGTCCGAGGAGTACCCCCGGGTCATGGTGGGGCGGGGTCCGAAACGGAAGGGCAACCGGTACTTCGGGCCGTACTCGCACGCCTGGGCGATCCGCGAGACGGTGGATCTGGTGCTCCGGGTGTTCCCGATGCGTTCCTGCCGGCCCGGCGTGTTCAAGAACCACAAGCAGATCGGCCGACCGTGCCTGCTCGGTTACATCGGCAAATGCTCGGCCCCGTGCGTGGGCCGGGTGGACGCCGACGAACACCGCCAGATCGTCCTGGACTTCGTCCAGTTCATGTCGGGGCACGCGGCGCCGTTGATCAAGCGGCTCGAGGCCGAGATGAAACAGGCGAGCGCCGAACTGGAGTTCGAGCGGGCGGCCCGGCTGAGAGACGATGTCGGTGCTCTGCAGCAGGCGATGGCCAAGAACGCCGTCGTGCTCAAGGACGGTACTGACGCCGACGTGATCGCCCTGGCCGAGGACCCGCTCGAGGTGGCGGTGCAGATCTTCCACGTGCGAGGCGGCCGCATCCGCGGAGAGCGTGGCTGGGTGGCGGACCGGGTGGACGACGCCGGGACCAAGGAGCTGATCGAGCAGTTCCTCCTCCAGCTGTACGCCGACGTCGACCCCGCCGATCCAGACTCCGGCACGGTGCCCCGGGAGGTGTTGGTGCCGGTGAATCCGCCCGAGACGGAGGCCCTCAGCACGCTGTTGTCGGAGCTGCGCGGCTCGAATGTCCGCATCTACGTGCCGCAGCGCGGGGACAAGCGCAGCCTGCTCGACACCGTCGGCCGCAACGCCAGCGAAACCCTGGTCCGGCACAAGACGACCCGGGCCGGCGACCTCTCCACCCGGAACCGTGCCCTGGAGGAGCTCCAGGAGGCCCTCGAGTTGCCCACCGCCCCCCTGCGGATCGAGTGCTACGACATCTCCAACCTCCAGGGCACCGAAGTGGTCGCCTCCATGGTGGTGTTCGAGGACGGGCTGCCGCGTAAGAGCGAGTACCGCCGGTTCGTCATCCGCGGCGTCGACGGGCAGAACGATGTGGCCGCCATGCACGAGGTGATCACGCGCCGCTTCAAGCGGCTGCTCGATGATCGCGGATCGATGAGCCACGCGATCAACGGCGACGGCAACGGCAGCGTTCATGACGATGTCGACCCGGACGGCCCGCTCCTCATCGATCCGACCACCGGCGCACCGCGCAAGTTCGCGTACGCGCCCGCCCTGGTGGTGGTCGACGGTGGACCGCCGCAGGTCGCAGCCGCGGCCCGGGCCCTGGACGAACTCGGAATCGACGACGTGGCCCTCTGTGGTCTGGCCAAGCGCCTGGAGGAGGTCTGGCTACCCGACAGCGATGTACCGGTGATCTTGCCCAGATCCAGTGAGGGCCTGTATCTGCTGCAGCGGCTGCGCGACGAGGCGCATCGTTTCGCGATCACCCACCACCGCAACCGGCGCAGCAAGTCCATGGTGGAGTCCCTGCTGGATGAGGTGCCGGGGTTGGGCGAGGTCCGGCGGAAGGCGCTGATCCGCTACTTCGGCTCGCTCAAGAAGCTGCGGGCCGCCACCGTCGAGGAGATCGCGGCCGTTCCCGGCTTCGGGCGGGTGACCGCAACCGCGATCAAGCAGCAGCTGGAACGTCAGCCCACCGCCGAATCGATCAACACCGCGACGGGCGAGATCCTCAGCTGAGGTCAACGAATACAGCGATAATGACGAGGTGAGCAGCGACACCTTGCCCGCGTCTCCGGCGGCCGACGCGGAGCAGTCGCCGCTGCGGCTGGTGGTCGTGACGGGCATGTCCGGCGCCGGCCGGTCCACCGCGGCGAACACCTTGGAAGACCTCGGCTGGTACGTGGTCGACAACCTGCCGCCGACCGTGCTGCCGGAGGTGTGCCGGCAGGCCCGCCATTCGGGCATCACCCGGCTGGCCGTCGTCCTGGACGTGCGCACCCGGTCGTTCTTCGAGCAGCTGCCCGCCATGTTCGCCGATCTGACCGCGTCCGGGACCATGCCGGAGATCTTGTTCCTGGAGGCGAGCGACGACGTCATCGTCCGCCGCCAGGAGTCGGTCCGCCGCCCGCATCCGCTGCAGGGCGACGGCCGGCTGCTGGACGGCATCACCGCCGAACGGGCCACCCTGGCCACCCTCCGAGCTGCTGCCGACCTGGTCATCGACACCTCTTCGATCAACATCCACCAACTGAGTTCCCGGGTGTCGCACGCCTACGGGGGGCCGACCAATGATCAGCTGCGGGTGACCCTGGTCAGCTTCGGGTTCAAGAACGGCATCCCGGTCGACGCCGATCTGGTGGTGGACGTCCGCTTCCTGCCCAACCCGCACTGGGTTCCGGAACTGCGTCCGCAGACGGGACTCAGCAAGCCGGTGCGCGACTACGTCCTGAGCCCAGGAAGGCGCCGAGGAGTTCCTGCAGCGCCTGCAGGATCTGCTGGAGGTGATGGCCGCCGGCTACATCCAGGAAGGCAAGCGCTTCGTCACCATCGCGCTCGGCTGCACCGGCGGCAAGCATCGCAGTACAGCCATCGCCGAGGAGTTCGGTCGGCGGCTCCGCGAACTCGGCATGCCGACCAAGGTGCTGCACCGGGACGTGGGACGGGAATGACCGTGGCCGGCCGTCGGCCCGGACAACTGCCCAGCGTTGTCGCCTTCGGGGGCGGCCACGGCCTGGCGGCCTCGCTCACCGCCCTGCGCCGGATCACCGACCGGCTCACGGCCATCGTCACCGTGGCCGACGACGGCGGCTCCTCGGGCCGGCTGCGGGCGGAGCTCAACTGCCTGCCGCCGGGAGACCTCCGGATGGCCCTGGCGGCTCTGTGTGGCGACGACGAATCGGGTCGGACCTGGGCGGACGTGCTCCAGTACCGCTTTCCCGGCGGTGGGCCGCTGGCCGACCACGCCATCGGCAACCTGCTCATCGTGGGCCTGTGGGAACGGCTCGGTGACCCGGTGGCCGGCCTGGACATGGTGGCCCGGCTGCTGGGTGCGGAGGGCCGGGTGCTGCCGATGGCTGCCGTCCCGCTGGAGATCGAAGCCGAGGTGCTGGGGCTCGACCCGCTGAACCCGGACGAGCTGTCGGTGATCCGGGGTCAGGCCGAGGTGGCCAAGACCACCGCCGAGGTCCGGGCCGTGAACCTGGTCCCCACCGATCCGCCCGCCTGCCCGCAGTCGATCGAGGTGGTGCTGGAGGCGGACTGGATCGTGCTCGGTCCGGGATCGTGGTTCACCTCGGTCATCCCGCACCTCCTGGTGCCCAAGCTGGCGCACGCCATCCATGCCACGTCGGCCCGCCGGCTGCTCACGCTCAATCTGGAGCCGGCGTACGAGACCGCCGGCTTCAGCGCCGCCCGGCACGTGGAATTGCTGGCCGAGCACGCTCCCGATATCCGGCTCGACGCGGTGCTGGCCGATCAGCGCTTCGCCGCGGACGACGTGCACCTGGCGGACTGGGCCGCTGCTCTGGGCGCGGAGCTCGTGGTCGCCGACCTTGCGGCCCGGGACGGCTCGCCCCGGCACGATCCGCTGCGGCTCGCGTCGGCGTACGCGGAGATCATGGGGATCTAGGCGTCCTCAGACTCGCGCTGTGAACAGGCTGTGAACAGCTCCTTGGCCGCCCAAAGCCGCAGTGGGGGGTTTAGCCATCAATTATGCTGTCCGGAGTCCTGGGTGACTTCGGTCCCGCGGTCGTGGTCCGACCGTGGTTCGCGGTGAACCTCATCGCCGGTCGGGACGGTCCTCGGGGAAAGGCATTCATGAAGGTCCTGATGGTGACGAACGCGGTCGCGCCCGACAAGCTGGGCGGCCTCGAACGTTACGTTCGTGAGCTCGCGGCGGCGCTGGTCCGCAAGGGCCACGATGTCACCACCTTGTCGAAGCGGACGGATCCTGGTCAACCGAGCGCCCAGACCGGTGACGACGGTGTTCGGCTGCTGCGGTTCTCGACCCCACCGAAGACTGATCCGTTGTTCGTTGCGAAGTACCCCATGAGCGTGGCTCGATCGGTCCGGCGCACGGTGCTCGGCGCCCACTACGACGTCCTGCACGGCCACTACCCGATCTCGATGCTGCCGGTGCTCACGACCCGGATTCCCTACCTCTACACGTTTCACGCGCCCGTCTACAAAGAGGTCGTCGGCGAGCGGCAGGGAGCCTACCGAGCGCCTGGCCCGGTCTCGGGCGCCACCGTCGCCGTGATGAAGGCCATCGAACGGCGAGTGCTCGAGCGGGCCTCGACCGTCGTGACGCTCAGCGACTTCGTGGGCGCGGAGATGCGGGCCATCACCCGCCCGGGAGCGACGTCCTGGCGGAAGATTCCCGGCGGTCTGAAGACCGACTACTTCACCCCGCTGCCGGGTGCCCAGCCGCCGATCGACCTGCCGCGACCGCTGCTCGTGACGGCTCGACGTCTGGTCGAGCGCACCGGCGTCGAACTGCTCGTCGCCGCCATGCCGGAGATCCTGCGGGAGCACCCCACCGCCCAGCTGGTCATCATGGGCGACGGAACGCGACGCGGCCCCATCGAGAAGCAGCTGTCGGACCTGGGCCTCGCCCATGCGGTCCATCTGCTCGGTCGGGTCTCGGAGAACGATCTGCTGGCCTGGTACCGGAGCGCCGATCTCGTCGTCACGCCGACGCTGGAGCTCGAGGGGTTCGGGCTGTCCACCGCCGAGGCGCTCTCGTGTGGTACCCCCGTGGTGGTCACCCCCGTCGGCGCCAATCCCGAGGTCGTCGCGGGTCTCGGTGAGCGATTCATCGCCAGGTCCACCGATCCGCGCGACATCGCGGCCGCCGTGGCCGGCGTGCTCAACGACCCTGCGCTGCTGACCGCCAAACGCGACGAGGCTCGCAGCCTGGTGCATCCGGAGTTGGACTGGGACCACGTGGCCGACGCCTATCTCGAGGCGTACGGCGAACTGTCGAGGCGACGATGAGCGGAAGATCGCTGAGCCGGCGAGGTCTGCTGGTGGGCTCCGCGGCTGCCGCCCTCGGGATCGGCGTGGGCGTGGGCGCGTGCACGCCGCCGACGACGCCGACTCCGACGCCGACTCCGACGCCCTCGGGGACCAAACAGCGCGAGCGGCTGGGTGCACAGGTCGGGGCACCCGTCGATGCGTCCGACGTCAGCCGCTGGCGGGCCGACGTCGACACCCTGGCCGAGAACGGTCAGACCCTGATCCGTACCGCGATCTACTCCTGGAAGGTGGCACCGGAAGCCGATCGGTGGGACCCGGAGATGAGCACGTTCTACCGACAGCAGCTCGACTATGCCCGGCAGCGCGGTCTGGAAATCAACCTGGTGGTTCCCGGTACTCCCGATTGGGCCCAGTCCTACGGCTCCGACGCCTACGCCGCGGCCTGCACGTGGTTCTGGACCCGGATGCGAGATACCTTCGGCGACCAGACCGCGATCTGGCAGGCCTTCAACGAAGCCGATCACGCGCACTATCAGCGCTTCACGAAGGCCACCAGGAACGCGACCTATCTCGGGAGAGCTCGCTGCCCTCCTCGGTCTGGCTCGAGAGACGTTGGGCCGTGACGGCGTGCCGGTGACCACCAACCTGACGGGGTGGCCGATGAGCAACGAGATCGAGCAGGAGTGGTATCTGGTCCTCGACGCGATCGGTGGCTCCCTCGACGTGATCGGCATCGATCTGTATCCGGCGGACAGCGAGCAGGAGATCGCGGTTCTCGCGCAACGGATGAATCGGGTGCGCCAGCGCTATGGCAAGCCGATCTTCGTGGCCGAGATCGGGTTGCAGACCACGCCCGACTCATGGACGGAGTCCGATCAGCAGCGCTACGTTTCCGCGGCGATCACCCAACTGAGAACCGTCGATCTGTGGGGCATCTGTCTGTACGAGTTGAGGGATCAGAAGGCCCCGCAGGACGGTTTTGGAATCGTGGGCGCTGACGGCAAGCCCAAGCTCGGTTTTGCCGACGTCATGCGGGCTCTCGCCCCCCGATGATGCGGCGTTGGTCACCAAGCGGTGCGCGATCTGCGGCCCCTCCCCCGATCGACGGCCCTGCGCCGATCGACACCTGGGGTGCGTTCTGCCAGCTCTACGTACTGGTCCTGGCGGGTGCCTCCGTGGCCGTGGGCAGCCGGTTCCGGTACGTCCTCGAGGAGAAGTTCAGACTCGACGGGAATTTCATCCAGGCGACCCTGCAGATCCCCGACGCCAGCCTGGATCCCGACGATTCGTTCCGCAACATCGCGCTCGTCTACCGAATGCTGGGCCTCGCCGACGCGCCGGACGTCGCCGCCATGGTCGCGATCGCCCTGTTCGGAGTCGCCGTCCTTGCCGCCGTTCGCTGGAGCGAGCTGGCCCGGCTGACCCCCGTGGGTCTGGTGACGATCACCGCCTGCTACGGCCTGGCTCTGATCTACCTCGCTCAGTACAGCAAGGAGTTCGTCAGCCTGGCTCTGGTGGGCCTGGTGTTACTGCTGCGCCGCGGAGCCTGGGCGGAGATCCTGCTGGTCGCGGCGATGATCTGCTACGCGATCACGATGCGCCCGTATTGGTGGATCGTCGTGATTCTCTACGTCCTCGGCCGGGTCCTGCTCCCGCGAGCGCGCGGACTGCTCCCGGTGCTGATCATGGTGTTGGCCGCCTACGGGTGCCTGCAGGTCGCGTTCAACACGATTCTGGGCGAATCGCTCTCGTTCTCTCGCACGTCCGTCAACACCCTGCGCGCCGACATCAACATCTCCGTCGGCTCGCTGATCGTGGACTTCCTCCCCGACCAGGTCGCGCTGCAGTGGCTCAACGCGTTTCTCGTCTTCCTCAGCCTGATCGCCCCCTGGCCGCTGCTCCTGGGTGGTTCCTCCACATACCTGGTGATGGCGGTCGTGCTCGGCTTCCTGTGGGGCCTGGTGGGCTGGGGCATCTTGCGGATCCAAGGTGAGCGGGCCGTCGGCGCCGGCCGTCGTGCCGCGCGCTCGACGACCGCACCGTTGAGCGAGCGAAGTCCGCGACCGGAGCGTGCCGTAGCCCTGATGCTGGCACTGGTCGTCGCCCAGGCGATCTTCGAACCCGACTACGGCTCCTACGTCAAGCACATCGTGCCGATGCTCCCGCTGTTCCTCGCTCTGCTGCCGCTGAAGCCGAAGTGGACCGGAGAAGTGACGTGATGGCCGGGGTGAGGGTCCTGCATGTCACTGACGCGAGCTCGTCCGGTGTGCTGACGGCCGTCACGACCATCGCGCGGCAGCAGAGCGGGGACTCCAGGTTCACCCGGGTGGTGTTCGCGTACGTGCCGCGACCCGACTCCCCGTCGGAGGGGGACATCCAGGCGCTGACGGGCCCGGGTGTCGAGGTCGAGAAGTGGTCGAACGAGGTTTCGGTCCGGCGGTTGGTCGCGCTGGCTCGTACGCTCTTCGTTCGGCTGCGCACCGAGACGTTCGATGTGGTTCACCTGCACTCGTCGCGAACGGGTGTCCTTGGCCGCTGGGTGGCGATGGTGACGTCGCATCGCGGTCGCTCGATCTACAGTCCGCATGCCTTCGCCTTCGCGTACTCCCACTGGTCGAGGCCAAGACGGTTGGCGTTGTGGGCACTCGAATTCGTCGGGACGATCGCCGGGCGTCGCCTGGTGCTGAACTCCGCGTCCGAGCAGCGGGTTGCCCGGCGAGCCTTTCCCTGGGCTCGGACCGCCGTCCTCGTCAACACCGTCGATGTCGCTCGGCTCCGACAGATCGAGCGCCTGCCCGACGAACCGCCATGGTTCGCGCATGTGGGGCGGATCGCTCCAGCGAAGGCCCCCGACGTTTTCGCCCGAGTGGCCAATGTCGTGGCCGAGCGGGTCCCCGGCGCCCGCGGCTGCTGGCTCGGTGACGGGGATCGAACGCTCTTCGGAGAACTCGGGGCGGATCTCGAGGTGTCGGGCTGGTTGGCGCCCGCCGAGCTGCACGATCGGTTGGCCTCGGCGGCGGCGCTGCTGTTCACCAGCCGGGGCGAGGGCATGCCGATGGCGGTGCTCGAGGCCCAGGCGATGGGAATCCCCGTGGTCGCCTCCCGCGTGACCGGGGTGGTGGACCTCATCGACGACGGCGACAACGGACTGCTCGGCGAGTCTGTCGACGATCTCGCGGACGCCTTGACCAGGGTCCTGACGGACCCCGCGCTGGCGCATGATCTCAGTTGTCGTACGGCGTCCTCCGCCGAGCGGTTCGACCAGTCCACCACTGCTCAACGCTCGTTGAGCTGCTACCTGTCGCTGGTGCCGGCCCTGGCCCGACACGTCAGGGCGGCGAGGTGAAGCGCAAGGGGGTCTTCGGGGAGCTTGGGCGTCTGAGCGGTGATGCCGGACTGGTGACGCTCGGACAGCTGGTCTCCTACGCCTATCCGATCGTCTCGATCCCGCTGCTGAGCCGGGTGTTGGGTATCGATGGTCTGGGCGTCTTCATCCTCACCCTTGCGGTCATCCAGATCCTGCTCGTGTGGACGGACTTCGGGTTCGGGTTCAGTGCCCTGCGCCGGACATCGGTCGCCACCACCCCGGCGGAACGCCAGGCCGTGGCCTCGGCCACGATCACGGCCAAGCTCGCCCTGTGGGTCTTTGGATCGGTCGTCTTGATGGTCGTCGTGCTCCTGGTCCCGTCAATGCGTGCGCACCTCGGCCTGTACGTGATCGGACTGCTGATGGGGGTCGGCGCGGCCCTCTACCCCATGTGGTATCTGCAGGGCACCGGCCGGTTGAAGCTCTTCGCGCTCCTGACGGGGGGCTCCCGGCTGGTCGCGCTCGTCGGACTCGTGCTCACCGTCCGGTCGGTCGATCAGATCGGTCTGGCCGTCTTCTGGCAGTTCCTGCCGTACGTGCTGTGCGCGGTCGTGTGCTGGGCGGTGATCAACGGGCAGCAGGACATCAACCTGCGGTTGAGCGGACCCACGCAGGCCCGGGCGGCGCTCCACGACAGCTTGCCGCTCTTCGTCAATCTGATCGGTGGACAGGTCATCGTCAACAGCTCGGTGATCCTGCTCGGCCAACTCGCGGGTTACCGGCAGGTCGGGTTGTTCGGCGCGGCCGACCGGTTGGTCAGCGCCATCCACGGCGTCCTGGTCGCGGTCGAGCAGGCGATGATGCCCCGCGTGTCCGTGGCCCACGAACGCCCGCACGAGCCGAATTCGCGAAAGCTCATCCTCGGGGCACTGATCTGCTGTTACGGTGGTGCGGGTTTTCTGCTGGCCGTGACCGCCCCGATCATCATCCCGTGGTACCTCGGCCACGGATTCGACGATGCGGTCCCGGTCGTTCAGGTGATGGGCCTGGCCACGGTCCTGTCCGGGATGACGAGAACCTTCTCCTTGGATCTCGTCTCCGCCGGCCGATCCAGGATCTGCTCGACGGTGACGACGATCGCCGCCGGCTGGCATCTGGTGACAGCAGGCTTCGCTGCCTACTACTGGGGGGCCATCGGAGTCGCAGTGGCCGTCTGCGGGACTCAGCTGTTCATGAGCCTGGCGCTGGGCCTGGCCATCCTCAGGACCCCCCGGCCCGTTCGCGCCGGAGCTAGCCTCGAGTTGTCAAGGGAGGAACAACGGTGACCCTCGGATTCGCGATCCAGGCGATGCGACGGCGCATCGTCCTCATCCTCATCACCGTCCTCGTCGTCACGTGCGCCGGGTTCGCGCTCGGCGCCGCCTGGCCCAAGACCTACACCTCGCATGCTCAGATCCTGCTGGGACTGGACATCGACGGGTCGGACATCGATCCGCAGACCGCCAACCTCTACCTCAAGGACCGGGTCGCGACGTACGCCGAGCTGGTCACGGCCGACGAGGTCATCACCACGGTCGCGGACTCGGCCGGTCTCCGCCCGGAGGCCCTGCGTGAGCGTGTCGTCGTGACCATCGTGCCGGAGACCGTCGTCCTGGAAGTGAGCGTGTCGGGTGGCACGCCGGAGGAGGCCGTCGAGCTCACGCAAGCGGTGAGTTCGCGCTTCCGGACCCAGGTGTCGGCGTTGAACGTCAAGACCGGCGGCCCGAAGATCCTGCCGGCGCAGCTCTCCCGCCCCCAGCCGGCCACTGCGCCCGACCAACTGCACGGGCCCATGCTGGTCGGCGTTTCGGCTCTCGTTGGCGTGGTGATCGGCGTGCTGTTGGCGTTGGTGCTCGCCTTGGTCGAGGCCAATCGAGCCGCCCAGCGACAACCGACAGCACCCTACGCCGCCGCCCGACTCGATACCGCACCACTCGACCCAGCACCACTCGACCCGGCACCAAACAACCCAGCACCACAACAACCCAGCACCACACACCCCAGCACCACACAACCCAGCACCACACAACACTGGACCACTCGACGCTGCACCCCGCCATGCACCCGCCGTCGATGCACCCGTCTCCGTGACGCGCAGGAATCCGACGAACAGGGCGGCACCGGGTGAGGTCCCGATCTGGGAGTGAGCCGTGAACGAGTCGACGAAATCGAACCTCAGTGAGAGAGAAACTACGATCAGCCCCGTGAACGAGCCTTCGCCTACCTCAGCGGACGCTGCGGAGATTCGGATGCCCACGATCGATGACCTTGAAGTTGTCCTGGTCTCCTACCGCAGCCGGGAACATGTGGAGACCCTGGTCAGTGGTTGGCCGGCGGATCTGTCCATCGCCGTGGTCGACAACTCGGCCAACACCGACGGCGTGGCCGAGCTGGCGGACAGGTGTCCCAACGTTCGCTACCTCTCCGGCGGCGGCCAGGGCTTCGCGCGGGCGGCGAATCTCGGCGCCTTCACCAGCGAGAAACCCTATGTCGTGTTCGTGAATCCCGACTGTCGGCCCAGCCCCGAACAGCTGCTTGCCCTGGTTCGCGGGCTAGCCGGCGACGAGGGTGCCATCACCCACGCCGCGACCCCGATCAGTCCCGACGGAGTGATCGAGATCGGGGCCGGCGGGTGGGAACCGTCGGTCCGACGGGCCCTCGTACATGCCTCCGGTCTGCACCTGCTCGTGCCCCGTGCCGGACTTTATGCCCACCCGCGCCTCGGTGAGCACGTGGACGTGGACTGGGTCACCGGCACCTGCATGGCGGTCCGTCGCCAGCCGTTCGTCGATCTCCGCGGGTTCGACGAGGCGTTCTTCGTCTACTCCGAGGACGTGGCCTTCGGCCACCGGGCTCGCCAGGCGGGCTGGCGCAGTCGGCTCCGTGAAGACGTACTGGTCGCTCACGGCACCGGCAGCTCAGGTGCACCGTCGTCGGAGATGCGCCGCCTCCAAGGTGCATCCCTGCCGACCTACACGAGTCGATACACCCGGCCTGCGGTGCGAGGAGCCGTGATCAACGCGCTGTATGTTCTCGGGGCCAGCGGTCGCGTCGTGGTCCTCATGCTGGCCGGGCGCCGCGACAGAGCGGCGGCGACGCGGGCCATCATCCGTGGCGTGGTCACCCACAGGGCCTTCGTGGGCGGCACGGAGGTCGCGCGAGCGCGGGCGCGTGAAGTCGAGCTCGCCGAGTGAGTGCCGCGGGCCCACGATGCCGTGCACCACGAGATCAGAATCACCTCAGGGGCGATATCCCATTTCGGATACGTACCTTTGCGCCAGCTGTGAAGCCGTATTACAAGTGTGTAAATTCCGTTGTCGTTGGGCGCCGTCCTTAGTTCAGTGACGAACATCACAAGTTGCCCGTTCGAGTCTCTCGCACGTGGCCTAGGCGCGACCCGTGAGGCGGCGCACGGGGGCTGGGAGCTCGACTTCGAACCAACGATGTCGATATTCCGCAATTCGCTAATGGCTGGACCGGTGTTGTTTACTGTGTTGTCGTCATCTTGACGGGGAAGATTTAGACAGCTCTTGCGCGCGTCTTAGGCCGCTCGCTCGATTCGGGGGAATCGTTTGTTCACGACTCAAAGTGTTGCCGTCACCGGCGCGCGTATCGCTACCACAGCATGACCGTCACGAGGGCTAATCCTCAGGCGTTCACGTCGGGCGGCAGCACGCTCACGGCGGAGCGACGTGCGGTGACGCATGAGCAGCCGAGGCTCGCCCCCTGGTTGGGCGAGCGTTTGGGCCCCTTCCTCCTGGTGGGCGACTTCGCCGCGTGCATCCTCGCCGCGCTGATCATCACGGCTGGTGGACAGACCACGCTCGGCACAGCATCCGTCATGGCGGGACTGATGGCCTTGGGTGGACTCAACCGCGCGCGGCTCTCGTTGTCGGTGCTCGACGACCTGCCCCAGATCATCCGGCTGTGGCTCGTCGGCGCCGGCTTCCTCCTGGTCGTCTCGCAGTTGGTGACCGGCAACATGCAGCTGATGCTGCTGCTGAGCACACTCCCGGCCGTCGTCGTCGCTCGTACGACGGCGTACGCGATCGTGCGGAGCGCCCGAAGCCGAGGGTGGGTGACGCATACGACCGTGATCGTTGGCGCCGGCTCCGAGGGTCAGCGGGTGGTCGACGCGCTCGGGCGGCATCCTGAGTCCGGGCTGAGGGCCATCGGGTTCGTCGACACGTATCCGCGTGATGAACAACAGCTGCCTGTTCCGATCCTCGGTGAGCCCCGTGAGCTGAGCGACGTGCTCGTCCGGTCCGACGCGCGTGCGCTGATCGTGGCGCACGGCGACGTGGACGACGCAGAACTGGTGACCATGGTTCGTAAGTGCCAGCGCCAGCGTTGCGAGGTCTTCGTCCTGCCCCGGCTGCACGAGGTAACCCACGTGAGCGACGACATGGATGCGATGGGTGATCTGCCGTTGATCCGGCTCCGCCGCTCGGCCTACCGCAGTCTCTCCTGGCGCGTGAAGCGGTTGATCGATGTCGTGTTCTCGGCCGGCGCGCTCGTGCTGCTCTCGCCGTTGCTGGCCCTGATCGCCATCGCCGTCCGATGGGAAACTGGAAAGGGCGTCATCTTTCGCCAGGAACGCGTCGGCTGCGACGGCGTGCCCTTCGAGCTGATGAAGTTCCGGTCCCTGAAGCCGCTCGACGAATCCGAGTCGCAGACCACCTGGAACATCTCCCACGACAACCGGGTGGGACGGGTCGGGCGCCTGCTACGCCGGATGTCATTGGACGAGTTGCCGCAGCTGTTCAATATCCTTCGCGGTGACATGAGCCTGGTCGGCCCTCGACCCGAGCGGCCCCACTTCGTCGCCCGGTTCGGTGAGCTGTACATCGGCTATGCCGACCGGCACCGGGTGCCTTCCGGCCTGACCGGCTGGGCCCAGGTGCACGGCCTTCGGGGCAACACCCCGATCGATCAGCGTGCGCGCTTCGACAACTTCTACATCGAGAACTGGAGCCTCTGGCTCGACATCAAGATCCTCTTACGAACCGGACTATCCGTGTTCACTCGACCGGGTTCGTAGTCCCAGCCGACTCGAACCAGCGCCATCCACGGAAGGAAGCACCATGCAGGACCCGTCTCAGTCGATCGACTACGACCCGGCCGAGATCCCCGTCGTCATCTTGTGCGGAGGTATGGGTACCCGACTCCGCGAGGCGAGCGAGAAGCTGCCCAAGCCCCTGGTCGACGTCGGCGGCAAGCCGATTCTCTGGCACATCATGAAGACGTACGGCCACTTCGGTTTCCGTCGCTTCGTGCTCTGCCTGGGTTACAAGGGCGACCAGATCCGGCGGTACTTCCTCGACTACCGCGAGCACGCGAACGATTTCACCCTCGAGCTCGGCGTGGACGCGCCGCCGCGCTTCCACCAGCGGGGTCAACTCGAGGACTGGGAGATCACGTTCGTCGAGACCGGCCTGATGAGCGGCACCGGTGAACGCGTGCGCCGGGTGGCCGACCACATCGACACCGACACCTTCCTGCTCACCTATGGCGACGGTATCGGTCCGGTCGATCTCGACGCGTTGCTCGGTCAGCATCTGGCCTCCGGCCTGCTGGGCACCGTGACCGGTGTCCATCCCGCGAGCCGATACGGCGAGATGCACGTCGACGGTCAGCGCGTGACGGAGTTCAACGAGAAGCCGACGCTGGCCACCGGCTGGGTGAGCGGTGGCTTCTTCGCCTTCAACCGGCTCATGATCGACAAGTACCTCGACGACGAGCCCGAGCTGATGCTGGAGAAGCGGCCGCTGCAGACCCTGGCCGCCGACGGTCAGTTAGGCGTCTTCCAGCACGAGGGCTTCTGGATGGGCATGGACACGTTCCGCGACTGGACCGAGCTGAACGGACTGTGGGACTCCGGCAACCCGCCCTGGAAGGTGTGGCAGGACTGACCGTCGTCGAATCGATCAGCAGAAACGACCCGAAGAGAAAGTACCCATGAAGGTTCTCGTCACCGGCACCGACGGTTATCTCGGCTGCCTGCTCGCTCCCGAACTCGTCCGCGACGGCCACCAGGTGGTCGGCCTGGACACCGGCTACTACAAGGCCGGCTGGCTGTACAACGGCGTCGACACGACCCCGCTCACGCTGGTCAAGGACCTCCGCCGCGTCACCCTCGATGACCTCCAGGGTGTCGACGCGATCGTGCACATGGCCGAGTTGTCCAACGACCCGCTGGGTCAGCTGTCGCCGACGATCACCTACGAGATCAACCATCAGGGCTCGGTCCGGCTGGCCGGACTGGCCAAGCAGGCCGGCGTCCGGCGTTTCGTCTACATGTCGTCGTGCAGCGTCTACGGGGTGGCCGACGGCGAGGTCGACGAGAGCTCACCGATCAACCCGCAGACCGCGTACGCGGAGTGCAAGACGCTGGTCGAGCGGGACCTGCAGCTGATGGCGGACGACGACTTCTCGCCGACGTTCCTGCGCAACGCCACCGCCTTCGGCGCCTCGCCCCGGCAGCGGTTCGACATCGTGCTGAACAACCTGTCAGGGCTGGCGTGGACCACCAAGAAGATCGCCATGATCAGCGACGGCAGTCCGTGGCGCCCGCTGGTGCACGGCCTGGACATCGCGCAGGCCGTCCGCCGCGCGCTGGACGCCCCGCGTGACCTCGTGCACAACGAGATCTTCAACGTGGGCTCCAGCGAGCAGAACTACCGGGTGCGCGAGATCGCCGAGATCGTGGGCGACGAGTTCCCCGGCTGCGAGGTCACCTTCGGCGCATCCGGCGGGGACGACAACCGCAGCTACCGGGTGTCGTTCGAAAAGATCGCCAACAAGCTGCCGGGATTCGAGTGCCAGTGGGACGCGGTCAAGGGTGCGGCCCAGCTGCACAAGGTGTTCCGCACCATCGACCTGGACGAGGCGACCTTCACCGGTCGGGGCCACACCCGGCTGTTGCAGTTGCAGCACCTGATCAGCACGGGTCAGGTCGACGCCGATCTTTTCTGGAGCTACGCATGATCATCGACACCACCCCCATCGAGGGTGTCGCCGTCATCGATCTCGAACTCCGGTCCGATGACCGCGGCTTCTTCGCCCGGACCTTCTGCGTCGAGGAGTTCGGCGCTGCCGGGCTGCAGACGGTGGTCGAGCAGTGCAACCAGTCCTTCAACCACCGGGCCGGCACACTCCGCGGCATGCACTTCCAGATCGCCCCCCACCCGGAGGCGAAACTGGTCCGCTGCATCCGGGGCGCGATCGTCGACATCATCGTCGACATGCGGCCGGACTCGCCGACGCGGCTGCAGCACGTCGCCGTCGAACTCACTGCCGACAACCGGCGCGCTCTGTACGTACCGCCGTTCTTCGCGCACGGGTACCAGACTCTGCTCGACGACACCGAGGTGATGTATCAGGTGAGCGGCTCCTACGAGCCAGCGGCGGAACGTGGCTTGCGCCACGACGATCCGGAGCTGGGTCTGGAGTGGCCGCTGCCGGTCTCGGTGATCAGCACCAAGGACTCCTCCTGGCCGCTGATCGCCGACCGTGACGTGCGCGACTACGGCTGGCAGCCCGAGACGGCCGGAGCCCGCTCGTGATCTTGGTCGACACAGCTCTGCAGCGCCGTGAGCAGGAGGGACGCCCGATTCGGGTGGCCCTGGTCGGTGCGGGATTCATGGGCCGCGGGCTGGTGAACCAGATCGTGCACTCCACCCCCGGCATGACGGTGGCGGCGATCGTGAACCGTACGGTGGCCAAGGCGGAGCGGGCCTACGCCGAGGCCGGCGTGACCGGCGCCCGGCGGGTGAGCGCAGTGGCCGAGACCGAGGAGGCGATCGCTGCGGGTGTCCCGGTCGTCAGCGATGACTTCGCGGCCGTCGTGCCGGCCGGCCCGATCGATGCGGTCGTGGATGCCACCGGAGCGGTCGAGTACGGCTGCCACCTGGCGTTGTCCGCGATCGAGAACGGCAAGCACCTGGTGCTGATGAACGCCGAGGTCGACGGAACCGTCGGACCGCTGCTCGGGCTCCGCGCGAAGGCGGCCGGGGTGGTCCTCACGGGCTGCGACGGTGATCAGCCTGGCGTCCAGATGAACCTGGTCCGCTTCGTTCGCGGCATCGGCCTCCGTCCGCTGGTCGCGGGCAACATCAAGGGTCTGCAGGACGAGTACCGGACGCCGACCACCCAGCGCGGGTTCGCTGAGAAGTGGGGTCAGGACCCCTACATGGTGACCAGTTTCGCCGATGGGACCAAGGTCAGCTTCGAACAGGCCCTGGTCGCCAACGCCACCGGGATGACGGTGGCCGAGCGCGGCATGCGGGGAATGGACCACCGTGGTCACGTCGACGAGCTGACCGGCACGTACGACGTGGCCGAGCTAGAGCAGCTGGGCGGGGTGGTGGACTACGTCGTCGGCAGCACGCCGGGGCCCGGGGTGTTCGTCCTGGCCACCCACGAGGATCCCAAGCAGCGGCATTACCTCAACCTGTACAAGCTGGGCGAGGGACCGCTGTACAGCTTCTACACCCCGTACCACCTGTGCCACTTCGAGGTGCCGCAGACCGTGGCCCGGGCGGTGTTGTTCGGTGACGCGACGATCACCGCCCTGGGCGCCCCGACGGTCGAGGTCGTCGCCTCCGCGAAACGCGATCTGAAGGCCGGCGAGGTGCTGGACGGGCTGGGTGGTTACGACACCTACGGTGTGGCGGAGCGGGCCGACGTGACGGCCGGCGACCACCTGTTGCCGATGGGCGTGGCGGAGGCCTGCGTGCTCAGGCGGGACGTGGCGAAGGATTCCGTACTCACCTACCCAGACGTCCAGCTGCCGTCGGGGCGTCTGGTCGACCAGCTGCGAGCGAGGCAGGCGGCCGAGCTCCCGGTTCGTCAACTCGCGGGGGTTTGAGCAAGTATCCTCACGCTTCGAGGCAAGGAGGCCCGATTTGTTCGAAAGTTCTTGGTTGAGGCGGTTCGCCGATCGGATGACCGGGAGCAGCCGCGCCGGTGACGACGCGGGGCCGCTGTCTGTGGTGGACCGCGAGGCGCTGGTCGCGGAGTACTTCAGCAACTATGTGGACAGCGGTTCGCAGCGGTGGCGGTACGCGCTCCAGCATCCGTTGATCAGCCTGCGAGCGTTGAATCACCTGATGCGGCTACCTCGGCTGACCGCAGAGCTGTCGAGCTCGGCCGGCGGCCGCGCCATCTGGGACGGCCTGGCGCGTTGGCGACCGATCGTCCCGACCCCGGTGCACTCGGCCGCCACGGTGCTCGTTCTGCCCGACTCCCCGGAGGAGTACTCGTTCGGGCCGCGGAAACAGACACTGCGACGCAAGAGCCGTGAAGCCGAGAAGCGTGGCGTTCAGTGGACCGCGGTGACCGAGGTTGCGGAGCGGGAGCGATTGGCGGACCTGGCGGACGAACGTGACGTCACCCATCCGCGCGATGAGTACCGGACCGTCGGCGGGGCGAACCGCGCCCTGTTGGTCCATCCGCTGATGCTCGCCGCGTACGGGGCCGACGGCCGACCCATCCTCGTGTCCATCACTCCGACCGACGGCCAGTGGGCGATCCTGCAGTACTTCCGGACGCTCGAGGACTCACCCGAGGCGAGCGCTGCGCGCTATCTGTTGACGAGGGTGCTCGCCGAGCACCTCATCGTTCGGGGAGTTCGCTACCTGGCGGACAACGCCAGTCCGATGGGCATCAACGCCGGGCTCCGGCATTACCAGCGGATGCTTGGTTTCCGCATCTTTCGGGTGGCCCGTCGCCGGATCCCTGTCGCCGTGAGCGGAGCCGAGACGGCCCTGCAACCGGCGTCCGCTCCTGAAGCCGTGCCGCGATCCAGCGATCAGTCGAGGTCGCCAGCACGCACCCGTCCGGCTTCGGCCGCCACCCCGGACGCCCAGCAGCGGCTACGCGACCGGGCGTCAGCTTGAGCCGTATCTACGTGGAATGATGCACGGATGGCGATGACGGCGCAGGTCAAGTCGGAACTGGCGACCATCAAGACGACCAAGCCGTGTGACCGAAAGTCCGAGGTCGCCGCCACTCTCCGTTTCGCCGGCGGTCTGCACATCGTTAGTGGACGGATCGTGATCGAGGCCGAACTGGACACCGGGGCCGCGGCCCGCCGGCTCCGCACCGAGATCAGCGAGGTCTTCGGGCATCCGAGCGAGATGGTCATCGTCAACGGCTCGGGTATCCGGCGCGGGACCCGCTATGTGGTCCGGGTGATCAAGGACGGCGAGGCGTTGGCCCGGCAGACCGGGTTGATCGACTCCCGGGGACGGCCGGCCCGCGGACTGCCGTCCCAGGTGGTCAGCGGTGGGCTCTGTGACTGTGTCGCCGCGTGGCGCGGAGCGTTCCTGGCGCACGGGTCGCTGACCGAACCCGGCCGCTCGATGGCCCTCGAGGTGACCTGTCCCGGTCCTGAGGCGGCCCTGGCCCTGGTGGGGGCGGCCCGCCGCCTGGGGATTTCCGCCAAGGCTCGTGAGGTGCGCAGTGTGGATCGGGTGGTGATCCGCGACGGCGATGCGATCGGCGCCCTGCTGACCAGACTCGGCGCGCACGAGTCGGTACTGGCCTGGGAGGAGCGCCGGATGCGGCGCGAGGTGCGCGCCTCGGCCAACCGGCTGGCGAACTTCGACGACGCCAATCTCCGCCGCTCGGCCCGGGCCGCCGTGGCCGCCGGTGCCCGGGTCGAACGGGCCCTGGAGATCCTTGGAGACGACGTGCCCGAACACCTGAAGGCGGCCGGTCTGCTCCGGATCGAGAACAAGCAGGCGAGCCTGGAGGAACTGGGTCAGCTCCACAACCCGCAGCTGACCAAGGACGCCGTGGCCGGTCGGATCCGCCGATTGTTGGCCACCGCCGACAAGCGGGCGTCCGAGCTCGGGATTCCCGGGACGGAAGCAGGCCTGAGCGCGGATCTGCTCGACGAACCGGAATAGTCTGCCGGGACAGGCGAGCGCCCAGTGAGCCAGTGGTATGGCCCGCGTTCCGCAGATAGAGCAGCCGAAGGCCGGCGCCGGTCGGTTGGTTAGGGTGTGAGCTGGCTTCACGCCCGGGTTCGGCACCAACCAGAGGAGAACGCAGCATGACCGTACGAGTTGGCATCAACGGTTTCGGCCGGATCGGCCGCAACTTCTACCGCGCCGCGATCGCCGCGGGCGCAGACATCGAGGTGGTCGCCGTCAACGACCTGACCGACAACGCGAGCCTGGGCCACCTGCTGAAGTACGACTCGATCCTGGGCCGGCTGGAGGGCGACGTGGTCGCCACCGCCGACGACATCACCGTCGACGGCAAATCGATCCGGGTGTTCGAGGAGCGCGACCCGGCCGCGCTGCCGTGGCGTGAGGTCGGCGCCGACGTCGTGGTGGAGTCGACCGGCATCTTCACCGACGCCACCAAGGCGCAGGCCCACATCGACGGCGGAGCCCGGAAGGTGATCATCTCCGCGCCGGCCAAGAACGAGGACCTGACGGTTGTGCTGGGTGTGAACGACGACCAGTACGACCCGGCATCGCACCACATCATCTCCAACGCCTCGTGCACCACCAACTGCCTGGCGCCGATGGCCAAGGCCCTGAACGACGAATTCACGATCGTCAAAGGCCTGATGACCACCATCCACGCTTACACCCAGGACCAGAACCTGCAGGACGGCCCGCACAAGGACCTCCGGCGGGCCAGGGCCGCCGCGCTCAACATCGTGCCGACGTCGACCGGTGCCGCGAAGGCCATCGGACTGGTGCTGCCGGAGCTGAAGGGCAAGCTCGACGGGTTCGCGCTGCGGGTCCCGGTCGCCACCGGATCCGCCACCGACCTGACCTTCGAGGCCGGTCGGGAGACATCGGTCGAGGAAGTCAACGCTGCGGTGAAGGCCGCCGCCGAGGGTCCGTTGAAGGGCTACCTCAAGTACACCGAGGACCCCATCGTCTCCACCGACATCGTCACGGACCCGAGTTCCTGCATCTTCGACTCCGGTCTGACCAAGGTGCTCGGCAATCAGGTCAAGGTGGTCGGCTGGTACGACAACGAGTGGGGCTACTCCAACCGGTTGGTCGACCTCGTCGCCCTGGTCGGCAAGTCGCTGTAACCCGCATCCCGAGCGAGCGGAGGGATTCGACTGCTGCGTCTCGAGCGAATCACGTAGCGAGAGGACAAACAGTGAAATCGATTACCGAGCTCGGTGATCTGCGCGGCAAGAAGGTGCTGGTCCGGTGTGATCTGAACGTCCCGCTCGACGGGGGCGAGATCACCGACGACGGCCGGATCCGGGCCTCCTTACCGACGCTGAATGCGCTGCGGGAGGCCGGCGCCAAGAGTGATCGTGCTGGCCCATCTCGGCCGGCCCAAAGGGGAGGTCAACCCCAAGTACTCCCTCGCTCCGGCGGCGCAACGGCTTTCGGAGTTGCTGGGGGCCGACGTGAAGCTGGCCTCCGACGTGGTCGGCGAATCGGCCCGCGAGGTCACGGGCGCGCTGGCCGACGGCGAGGTCGCCATGCTGGAGAACGTCCGGTACGAGCCGGGGGAGGAGTCCAAGGACGGGAGTGAGCGTGGCGACCTGGCCGACCGGTACGCGGCTCTGGGCGACGCCTTCGTCTCCGACGGCTTCGGCGTCGTGCATCGTAAGCAGGCCTCGGTCTACGACCTGGCCAGCCGGCTGCCGAGCGCGGCCGGTTCCTTGGTCGAAGCCGAGGTCGAGGTGCTGAGGCGGCTCACCGAAGATCCGCGACGTCCCTATGTGGTCGTGCTCGGGGGTGCGAAGGTCTCGGACAAGCTGGCGGTGATCGCCAATCTGATCAAGACCGCCGACACCCTGGTCGTGGGTGGGGGGATGGTCTTCACCTTCCTGGCCGCCCAGGGGTACGGGGTCGGCAAGAGCCTGCTCGAAGAGGACCAGATCGAGACGGTCAAGGGATACCTGAACGCGGCCGCGTCCGGGGGAAAGCAGATCGTGTTGCCGTCCGACATCGTCGTCGCCCCCGAGTTCAAGGCCGACTCGCCGCCGACCGTCGTGGCGGCCGGCGCCATCCCGGATGATCAACTCGGGCTGGACATCGGCCCCGAGTCGGCACGCGTCTTCGCCGCCGTCGTCGCCAAGGCCAAGACCGTGTTCTGGAACGGTCCGATGGGGGTCGCGGAGTGGGAGAGCTTCGCGGGCGGCACCCAGGCCGTCGCCCGGGCCCTGACCGAGGTGAACGGATTGTCGGTCGTCGGCGGTGGCGACTCGGCGGCGGCCGTACGTGATCTTGGTTTCGCCGACGACGCGTTCGGGCACATCTCGACCGGCGGCGGTGCCAGCCTGGAGTACCTCGAGGGAAAGACGCTGCCGGGTCTCGCCGTCCTCGAATCCGATGACACCCCCGAGAACGGAAACTGAGCGTGCCTCGTAAACCCTTGATGGCCGGGAACTGGAAGATGAACCTCAACCACGTCGAGGCCGTGGGTCTGGTGCAGAAGCTGACCTGGACGCTGGAGGACAAGCGGCACGACCCGGCCAAGTCCGAAGTCGTCGTGATCCCGCCGTTCACGGATCTGCGCACCGTACAGACCCTCGTGGAGGGCGACCGGCTGAACCTCGGCTACGGTGCTCAGGACCTGTCGCCGTTCGACAACGGGGCCTACACCGGCGACGTCTCCGCGGCGATGCTGGTCAAGCTGGGCTGTAGGTACGTGGTCGTGGGGCACTCCGAGCGTCGTCGGTTTCACGGCGAGGACGACAACATGGTCAACGCCAAGACCATCAAGGCGGTGGCGGGGGGACTCACCCCGATCGTCTGCGTCGGTGAGGGACTGGCCGTGCGGCAGGAGCTTCGCCAGGTGCCCGACACTCTCGCCCACGTCGAGGGGGCGCTGACCGGGCTGACCGCCGACCAGGTCAAGGTTCTCGTTATCGCCTACGAGCCCGTGTGGGCCATCGGAACCGGGCGGGTCGCCACCCCCGAGGACGCTCAGGAGGTGTGCTCCGCCATCCGCGGCTGGATCAACCAGCAGTACGGGTCGGCCGTGGCCGAGGAGATCCGCATCCTCTACGGCGGTTCGGTGAACGCCAGCAACGTCGCCGCGCTGATGGCCGAGGCCGACATCGACGGCTGCCTGGTCGGCAATGCGAGTCTGGACGTGGAGCAGTTCGCGGCCATCGCCCGCTTCTATGACCTGCCCAGGCTCTAGTCGAGATATCGGACTTGGCGACCGGGTGAGTTAGGCTACCTCGGTGATTTTTGGGCCGTTTCCGTTGATGACGACACCGATCTTGGTCTTCTCGATCGTGCTGAGCGTCACCAGCGTTGCGTTGGCCCTGTTCGTGCTGATGCACAAGGGCAGGGGCGGCGGCCTCTCCGATCTGTTCGGCGGCGGTATCTCCACCTCGATGGGTGGCACGTCGGTCGCCGAGCGAAATCTCGACCGTCTGACGATCATCGTGGCCGTGGTCTGGCTGGCCTGCATCGTGGCTCTCGGTCTGCTCTACAAGCTGGGCGCCTAGCCCTGTCCAGAACGCTTTCGTTCCAATGGTTCATCAGACGAGGAGATCAGCGTGACTGGAGGAAGTGCCATCCGAGGCAGTCGGGTCGGCGCCGGACCGATGGGCGAGGCCGAACGCGGTGACGCAGCCCCCCGGCTGTACGTGTCGTACTTCTGCGCCCACGGGCACGAGACACGACCGGCCTTCGCCGCGGATGCCCAGGTCCCGGAGACCTGGGACTGCCCCCGGTGTGGGCTGCCGTCGAACCTCGACTCGACCAATCCGCCGCCGCCGCCGAAGATCGAGCCTTACAAGACGCACCTGGCGTACGTGAAGGAGCGTCGGACCGACGCCGAAGCGGCCGACATCCTGAGTGAGGCCCTGCAGGCCCTCCGAGCCCGCCGGGACCGTGGCGAAGTCATCTACTGAGCTAGCCGGTTTCGTCGAGCCGTCACTCCTTGCGAGCGTCGGAGCGCGACCAAGACTGAACGTCACTCTTGCGAGCGTCGGGTAGCGGAGCGCCGGCTCTGTCTGGACCGACGAGGGCGCAGACACGTTCTTCCGTCTGCGACTGAGGAGGGAAGACAGAGTCTTGAGGCGCGTAGCGGGCGCGAGCAGGACTGAAGAGTCAGATCAGGCCGCGGGGCAGCAGGTCGGGTGGTAACTGACTCGCTGCGGCCCGGTCGATCAACCACAGGGTCCGCTGCGCGCCCGTGACGCCGGCGGCCGGGACCTGGACGGGGCCCGTGCCCAGCAACGCCATCTTGGCGGCCGTGGCCTTGTCCTCGCCGCTGACCACGAACCACACCTCGGCTGAGGCGTTGATCACCGGCAAGCGTCACGCTGATCCGCTCGGGCGGCGGCTTGGGCGAGGACCGTACCGCGATCACCCGGCCCGGTGCGTACGACGACGGATGCTCGGGGAAGATCGAGGCGACGTGCCCGTCGGGGCCCATGCCCAGCAGGCAGATGTCGAAGGTGGTCTCACCCAGCTCGTCGGCGTACGCCTCGGCGGCGTCGTCCAGACCGAGGTCACCGTCGCTGCTCGGCATCGGGTGGATGCGGCTGTCGGTCAAGGGCAGGGCGGGAGCGAGCAGGTCCAGAGACTGCTTCGCGTTCCGTTCGTCGTCATCGGCCGCAACGAAGCGTTCGTCGCCCCACCAGAGTTCGACCCGGCTCCAGTCGACCGCGGAGTTGCGGCCTTCGGCGGCCAGCCGGGTGTAAGTCTGGGTCGCGATCCGGCCTCCGGTCAGGGCGATGTTCGGGGTCCGGAAGTCCCGCTGGAGTTCGGTGATCCGAGCCAGCAGGCGGGCCGTCAGGGCCTCGGCCACGTCCGCAGCACCGGCGTGGACCAGTATTTCTGGGTCCCCCTGCACCGTCAGCTCTCTTTCTCCGGTTCGCGTTTGGTGGCCCGGGTCTTCCGTCGATCCGACCGCAACAACGTCTTGACGGTGTTCTCGTACACCTCGTCGTCGTCGAGTCGGCGCAGCTCCTCGCTGATCAGGTCGGTGATCTCCCGGCGCTTCAGGGCAACTAGGCGCTCCGGCTGCCCCGGTACGGCATACGAGGCCAGCAGACCGTCGGGACGGGTGATGGCGATGTCGCCCGCCGCGGTTGTCATCCGGACGGCGGTGATCCCCGGACCCTCGCTGATCTGGGCCCGCACGGGCACCTTGAGCCGGTTCTGCAGCCACGCCGACAGCAATTCCGCCGATGGGTTGGCGCGCTCCGCCTCGACCATGACCGACTTGATCCGGGCCGGGTACTGGTCCAACGCCGCGGCCAGCAGTCCCCGCCACCGGGTCAGCCGGGTCCAGGCCAGGTCGGTGTCGCCCGGCAGGTAGGTCCTGGCTCGATCCAGCAGAGCCGCGTGCGGCCGCGAGACGGCCGCGGCGTCAGTGAGCCGCCGGACCGCCAACTGGGCCAACTCGTCGTTGGCCATCCGGGCCGGGTAGCTGCCCGGCCACCAGATCACCACCGGCGAATCGGGCAGCAACAGAGGTCGGATCACCGACGCCGGATGCGCACCGACTGGTCCGCGCATCCTCAGCACCACCACCTCGCCCGGCGTCCCGTCGCCTATCCGGACCTCGGCGTCGAGTGAGGATTTTCGACCACCGGAGGTGACGACCAACAGGATGCGGGCCGGATGTTCGCGCCCGGCTCGGGTGCTGGCCGCGAGCGCCTCCTCGTACTCCTTCTCGTCGCAGACGATGATCATGGTCAAGACCATGCCCATCGACGGGCTGCCCGCGTTGCGCCGAGCCTTGAGCAGGGCGGCCGAGATCTCGCCCGACGTCGTGTCGGTGAGGGTGATGGTCATGCTGCTCCCGAGGGCTTTCTCTCGTTCTCATGGCCGCCGCCAGCTGAAGCCGTCACGGGCCAGCATCTCGTCCGAGCCGGGCGGACCCCACGATCCCGGCTCGTACGGTTCCGGTACGTCTTTCAGCCCGGCCCAATAGTCCAGGATCGGGTCGAGGATCTCCCAGGAGAGCTCGACCTCTTCGTGCTGCGGGAACAGCGGGGGATCACCCAGCAGCACGTCCAGGATCAACCGCTCGTAGGCCTCGGGCGAGGACTCGGTGAACGAGCCACCGTACGCGAAGTCCATGTTGACTTCGCGGATCTCCATCTGGGTGCCCGGCACCTTGGCCCCGAAGCGGAGCGTGACGCCCTCGTCGGGCTGGATGCGCAGCACCAGCGCGTTGTAGCCCAGCTCCTCGGTGTCGGTGGCGGCGAAGGGCAGGTGGGGCGCCCGCTTGAAGCCGAGGGCGATCTCGGTCACCCGCTTCGGCAAGCCGCTTGCCGGCCCGCAGGTAGAACGGGACGCCGGCCCAGCGCCGGTTGTCGATGTCGACCCGGAAGGCGGCGTAGGTCTCGGTCTTGGAGTCGGCCGGGATGCCCTTCTCCTCGAGGTAGCCGATGACCTTCTCACCGCCGGCCCAGCCGCCGCGAGTACTGACCGCGCGCGGTGTAGCAGATCCATCTGGACCGGAGGTCGGGCGGCGGCCAGAACCTTCTGCTTCTCGGCCCGGAGTTGGGCGGCATCGAACGAGGTGGGTTCCTCCATCGCCGTGAGCGCCAGCAACTGAAGCAGGTGGTTCTGGATCACGTCGCGGGCGGCCCCGATGCCGTCGTAGTAGCCGGCGCGGCCACCGATGCCGATGTCCTCGGCCATGGTGATCTGCACATGGTCGACATAGTTGTTGTTCCACACCGGCTCGAACAGCTGGTTGGCGAACCGCAGCGCCATCATGTTCTGGACGGTTTCCTTGCCCAGATAGTGATCGATCCGGAACACCGACGGGGCGGGGAAAACACTGGACACGATGCGATTCAACTCGCGCGCGCTGCCCAGGTCGTGACCGAACGGCTTCTCGATCACGACCCGGCTCCAGCGGCCGGGCTGCTCGTCGGCCAGGCCCTGTTCCCGAAGCTGGTCGACCACCGTCTGGAACAGACCGGGCGGGATGGAGAGATAGAAGGCGTGGTTGCCGCTGGTCCCCCGCGCCTCGTCCAGTTCCGAGATCGTCTCGCTCAACCGCACGAACGAGTCATGATCACCGATCTGGCCGGGCACGAACCGGATGCCCTCGGACAGCTGCCGCCAGACCTCCTCCCGGAAGGGAGTCCGGGCGTGCTTCTTGACCGCGTCGTGCACGATCTTCGCGAAGTCCTGATGCGCCCAGTCCCGACGGGCGAATCCGACCAGGGCGAAACCGGGCGGCAGCAGCCCGCGGTTGGCCAGGTCGTAGACCGCGGGCATCAGCTTCTTGGAGGACAGGTCCCCGGTCACGCCGAAGATCACCAGCACACACGGGCCGGCGATCCGCGGCAGCCGCCGATCCCTGGGATCCCGGAGGGGATTCGGGCGGGCGAGAACGAGTCACGCGTCCTTGCCGTGCTTCTTCTTTGTCCCGCCCTTCGAGCGCTGCCCGAACGGTGTCGACCAGCTCGTCCCAGGACTTCACGAACTTGTCGACGCCTTCGGTCTCCAGCACGGCGACCACGTCGTCGTAGGCGATCCCGAGCGCCTCGATGGCGTCGAGAGTCTGCTGCGCCTCCGCCTCCCGGCCGCTGACGGTGTCGCCGGTCACCTCGCCGTGGTCGGCGAAGGCGTCCATCGTCTTCTCCGGCATGGTGTTGACGGTGTTGGCCACCACCAGCTCGGAGACGTACATGGTGTCGGAGTAGGCGGGATCCTTGACTCCGGTCGAGGCCCACAGCGGCCGCTGCCGGTTGGCGCCCTTGGCCTCGAGCTCGGCCCAACGATCGGTGGCGAACGCGCGGTCGTACAGGGCGTAGGCGAGCCGGGCGTTGGCGATGGCGGCCTTGCCCTTGAGCGCTTTGGCCTCGTCGGTGCCGATCGCGTCCAGCCGCTTGTCCACCTCGCTGTCGACGCGGGAGACGAAGAACGAGGCCACGCTGTGGATCGAACTGAGGTCGTGACCGTTCGCGGCCGCTTGCTCGAGTCCGTTCAGATACGCATCGATCACGCCCTGGTAGCGCTCCAGGGCGAAGATCAACGTGACGTTGACGCTGATGCCTTCGCCGATCGTCTTGGTGATCGCGGGCAGCCCCGGCTCGGTGGCCGGGATCTTGATCAAGGTGTTGGGCCGGTCCACCGTCTTCCACAGGTCGGCGGCCTCGGCGATGGTGCCATCGGTGTCCATGGCCAGCCCCGGGCTCACCTCGATGGAGACCCGGCCGTCCGTGCCGTCGGTGGCCCGGTAGGTCTCACTCATCACGTCACAGGCGTTGCGGACGTCGTCGGTGGTCAGGGCCCGGATGGCGTCGTGCACGGAGGCACCGTGCGCGGCCAGCTCCTGCACCTGGGCGTCGTAGGCCGCACCCTTGCTCAAAGCCGCGGCGAAGATCGTCGGGTTGGTGGTGACGCCCGACACCGACTTCTCCTTGACCAGACTGGCCAGGTTGCCGGAATCGAGGCGTTCGCGAGACAGGTCGTCGAGCCAGATCGACACTCCGGCGTCGGCGAGCTTCTTCAGTCGGTCACTCATGATTCGGTCCTCCTGTGCGGGTTCTATCCGAGTGGTGGTACTCGGCAGCCGAATCAGCTGATGGTGACGCCTGGATTCTCCTCCAGGTCCGCCGTGGATTTCGGGCCGCTCGCGGCCGCGTGCACCGGAGCGCCCTCCAGAGAGGCGGCTTGGATGCTCTCCTTGGCCGCGGCAGCGACGGTGTCCGCGCTGAAGCCGAACTCCTGGAACAGGATGGTGGCCGCGGCACTGGCTCCGTAGTGGTTGATGCTGATGATCCGGCCGGCGTCACCGACGATGTCCCGCCAGCCGCCGGTGACCCCGGCCTCGACGCTGACCCGCGCCTTGACCGTCGGCGGGAAGACCGAGTTGCGGTACTCCTCGTCCTGCTCGTCGAACCACTCCCGGCACGGCATCGACACCACCCGGGCCGAGATGTCCTCGGCGGCGAGCGCGTCGGCCGCGGCGACGGCGTACTGCACCTCCGAGCCGGTGCCGACCAAGATCACGTCCGGGGTGCCGTCCCCCTCGACCCCAGAGTCCTTCAGGATGTAGGCGCCCTTGCCCACCTCGCTGGTGTCGGCGAAGCCGTCGGCGCCGCGGGGCACGATCGGCAGCGTCTGCCGGCTCAGCAGCAGACCGGCCGGGCGGTCGGAGTTCCTCAGGATCTGCACCCAGCAGGCCGCGGTCTCGTTGGCGTCCATCGGACGCACGACGTCGAACCCGGGGATGGTCCGCAACGCCGAGATGTGCTCGATCGGCTGGTGGGTGGGCCCGTCCTCGCCGAGCCCGATGGAGTCGTGCGTCCAGACGAAAGTGACCGGGATGCGCATCAGGGCCGCCAGCCGCACCGGCGGCCGCATGTAGTCGCTGAACGTGAGGAAGGTGCCGCCGTACGGCCGGGTCCCGCCGTGCACCTTGATGCCGTTCATGATCGAGCCCATGGCGTGCTCACGGATGCCGAAGTGCATGGTCCGGCCGTACGGATTGCCCGGGAACATCTTCGACTGCCGGTCGGTGGGCAGGAAGCTCGGCTCACCCTCCATGGTCGTGTTGTTGGACTCGGCCAGGTCGGCCGAGCCACCCCACAACTCGGGCAGCTTGTCGGCCAAGGCCTCCAGCACCTTGCCCGAGGCGGCCCGGGTGGCGATGCCCTTGGGATCGGCGTCCCAGCTGGGCAGCCCGGTCATCCCACCCGGGAGTCAGCTCGTTTCGGACCATCCGGTCGTAGAGCGCCTTGGCGTCAGGGTTGCCGCCCGCCCACGTGTCGAAGGCGCCCTGCCACTCTTCCTGGGCCTGAGCGCCCCGATCGAGCAGCGTCCGGGTGTGGGCGATCACGTCGTCGGCCACCTCGAAGGTCTGGTCGGGGTCGAAACCGAGGATCTTCTTGGTGGCGGCCACCTCGTCGGCGCCCAGCGCGCTGCCGTGGGCCTTGCCGGTGTTCTGCTTGGTGGGCGCCGGCCAGCCGATGATCGTGCGCAGGCTGATGAAGCTGGGCCGGTCGGTGACCTTGCGGGCCTCCTCGAGCGCCCCCAGCGAGCGCCGGGATGTCCTCCTCGTACTGGGTGCCGTCGTTCGTCCAGTCGATGCTCTGCACGTGCCAGCCGTACGCCTCGTAGCGCGCGGCCGTGTCTTCGGACAGTGCGATGTTGGTGTCGTCCTCGATGGAGATGTGGTTGTGGTCGTAGATCACGGTGAGGTTGCCCAGTCGTTGGGTGCCGGCGAGCGACGACGCCTCGGAAGTGACGCCCTCCTCGATGTCGCCGTCGGAGGCGAGCACGTAGATCTGGTGGTCGAAAATCGACTTGACCCTCCGCCGCGTCGGGATCGAGCAGGCCTCGCTCGCGCCGGGCGGCCATGGCCATCCCGACGCCGTTGGCGAGGCCCTGACCGAGCGGGCCGGTGGTGATCTCCACGCCCTTGGTGTGTCCGTATTCGGGGTGGCCCGGCGTCTTGGACCCCCACGTCCGCAGCGACTTGAGGTCGTCCAGCTCGAGTCCCCAACCGCCCAGGTAGAGCTGGATGTAGAGCGTCAGGCAGGAGTGGCCGCACGACAGCACGAACCGGTCCCGACCCGGCCAGTGCGGCTCAGCCGGGTTGTGCCGCATCACCTTCTGGAACAAGGTGTAGGCCACCGGGGCCAGGCTCATGGCCGTGCCGGGGTGGCCGTTGCCGACCTTCTGGACGGCGTCGGCCGCCAGCACCCGAACGGTGTCGATGGCACGAGCGTCCAGGTCCGTCCAGCCCTCAGGCAGCACGGGAGCAGTGGTTTGGGTGTCGGTCACGTCGTCTCTAATCCTTCCGAGTTGATCCTGGGTGGATCCTCGCGCCGTCCGGGACAGTTCGAACCCTACCGGTGGGCGTCGGCCCCGAAAACCGGGCCCGCGTCGCGGCGGATACGCACTGATCAAGCAAGCCAGAAGCGAAGCCGGACGGGCGTGTCGACGGACCGGGATGGCAATCGGGGAAACGAGCCATAGACTTCGGCGCGTGACGAGCATCGACGTGACGGGCCGGGTGTCGAATGACGACGCCCCGGCCATCTCGGTCCGCTCGATCTGACCCCGGTCGGACTCCGTGACGTCGTCTCGGCGTACGTGGGCTTGACCAAGCCCCGGATCATCGAGTTGCTGCTGGTCACGACCGTGCCGGCCATGTTCCTCGCCGCCGGCGGTGTTCCGAGTCTCCGGCTGGTGGCCCTGACCATGATCGGCGGCTGCCTGGCCGCGGCCAGCGCGAACGCGATCAACTGCGTGCTGGACCGGGACATCGACGAGCAGATGCGGCGGACCCGGCGACGCCCGCTGCCTCGGCACGCCATCGGCCCGCGCGCGGCCACGATCTTCGGGCTCGTCCTCGGCGTGGCGGCCACCTTGTGGCTCGGTTTCTTCGTCAACTGGTTGTCCGCCGGTCTGGCGTTGGCCGCGAACGCCTTCTACGTCTTCGTCTACACGTTGTGGCTGAAGCGGCGGACGTCGCAGAACATCGTCTGGGGTGGCATCGCCGGCTGCTTCCCTCCGTTGATCGGCTGGACTGCGGTCACCGGATCGGTCGCCTGGCCTCCGTTCGTCCTGTTCGCCATCGTCTTCTGCTGGACCCCGCCGCACACCTGGGCGCTGGCGCTGCGCTACCGGGAGGATTACGCGCTGGCGGGGGTGCCGATGTTGCCGGTCGTGCGGTCCGCTCCGGCGGTGACCGGGCGGATGCTGGTGTGGTCGGTGATCACCGTCGTCGTGTCCTTGTCGTTGTGGCCGATCGCCGGCACGGGCTGGCTCTACCCGGCGGTCGCGGCGGTGGCCGGTGCCGCCCTCGATCTGGGAGGCCGTCGCCCTCGCCAACCGTGCGCGCAGCGGCCTGCTCGACGCCGCCCTGCGTCCGATGCGGCTCTTCCACTGGTCCAACTCCTACCTGGCGCTGGTCTTCGTCGCCGCGGCCGTGGATCCGCTGCTGCGCTGAGTCGAGTCGGCTCGCTTCCAGACATGGCCCAGTCGGTCGAACTGCTGCTGGACACCGAGGCGGACGCGATCATCCGTGGTCAGTGGGCCGCGCTGGCCGCGGCGGGCCTGCCGAGCGAACAGCGGTCGCCGTCGGACCTCTTCCACCGCCCGCACGTGACCCTGTACGCCGCCGACCGGATCAGCCCGGAGGCCGAGCTCGGCTCTGCCGAGCCTGGCTGACCGGAGCTCGACCTGTCGATCATGATCGGCGCGGTGTTGATCTTCGGCCCGCGGCACGGCCGCAGCATCCTGGTGCGCTCCGTGGTGCCCAGCGAGGCCCTGCTCCGCCTGCAGGCCCGGGTCGCCGAACTGTGCGGCGCGGAGCCGGAGGGCCAGTTCAGTAGCCGGCCGGTGGAGTCCGCACGTGACCGTGGCCCGCCGGATGCCGACTGATCAACTGGGCCGGGCGCTCGAAGTGCTGGGCAGCCGGACGACAAGCGCGCGGATCACCGGAGTCCGGCGCTGGGACGGCACCGTCAAACGGGCCTGGGCCATCGGTTGAGGGCTTCTTCGAGGTTGCGGTGCAAGACGACCCCTCCCGGGCCGGAACCAGGGCACTTCTTCGAAGTTGCGGTGCAAGACGACCCGAGGCGTCAGGCCGAACGACTCGAGGCGGCTGGGCCGAGTGGGGCGATCAGCGACGTCCCCCCGGGGGTCGGCCTATTCGACACCGACGGGTTCGGTCGAGCTGGCGGCCGGAACCGCCGTCGACTGAACCGACAGCATCAGATTCGTGGCGGCTGCGACGGCCAGCGCGGCACCCAGCAGATGCAGCCCGACCAGTACGACCGGCAGGCCCAGGTGATACTGGGTGAGCCCGATGGCCGCCTGCACCAGTTCGACGACGAGGAGCAGGATCGCGGCGCGGGTGCGCAGCAGCCAGACGCACCCGAGCGTCGCCCCGATGGCGACGTAGACCGCGGCCGCGTGCACGTGCGAAACCAGAGCCGGGTCGAAGCCGGTGCGGATCGAGTACTGGTCACCGGAGTGCGGGCCGCTCCCGGTCACCACCGTGCCCAGCCAGACCGCCACCCACATGGCCACGAAGGTGACCCTGCTCAGGGTGCGAGCCGTTCGGCCGGCCGGGCGGGCGGGTATCGACCACACCTTGCGGATGAGCCAGACCGACAGCGCGATCAAGACCATCGAGACGATGAAGTGGAGCGCGACCACGAACGGGTTCAGCTGCGTCCAGACACTGATCCCGCCGATCACCGCCTGGGCCGGGATGCCGAGCGCCAGCCCGGCCGCCAACCAGCGGAGGTCACGACGCTTTCCCTGGCCGTCCCGGTAGCGGAGGGCCGCGACGAAGGTCAGCAGGGCGACGGCCACCAGGACGAAGGTGAGCAGCCGGTTACCGAACTCGATGGCCCCGTGGATCCCGAGCTCGGGATGGCTGACGTAGGAGTCGTCGGTGCAGCGGGGCCACGTCGGGCACCCCATCCCCGAACTGGTCAGCCGAACCACGCCGCCGGTGACGACGATGCCGATGTTGGCGACCAGCGAGGCGACGGAACCGATCCGGAGCGCCCGGGCTCCGCGAACCAGGGGCGCGGTCGGTGGGGCGGTCAGGACGTTCCATCGGAAACCTTTCCAGGCCGCGGCCGCGGCGCCGAGCCCCCAGGCGACCAGGACGAGCAGCGGCCAGCCGAGGACGGCGCCCTGGGCGGCGGAGCGCAGGAGCTCGCCGAGCGCGGCCGTCGGCAGCAGGGCGACGATCGGCTGCACAACCGCGGGATAGCTGCTCAGCGGGATGACCAGACCACCGCCGACCAGCAGCACCACGTAGATCAGGTTGGCCAGCGCCAGGGTCAGCTCGGCCCGCACCCGGCCGGCCAGCGCCAGGGCCCAGCCGGCGAAGACCGCTCCGGCCAGCAGGATCCCGACCGCTGCGGTGAACCAGCTCAGCCACGTCCACTCCGGCCGCCACCCCAGCGCCAGGGCCAGGCCGCTCAAGATCAGCAACTGGCCGAGCACGACCGCCGTGGTGGCCAGGGCCTTGCCGGCCAGCAACCCGCCGCGACCCAGCGGGGTACAGGCCAGCCGCTCGAGCACGCCGTACCGCCGCTCGAAGCCGGTCGCGATGGCCAGCGAGGTGAACGCCGACGACCAGACCGCGAGAGCCAGCACCGATGGAGCCAACTGCTCGAGACCGCCGAACCAGCCGCCGGCCAGCCGCCCGACCACCAGGATGCCCGCCGGGAATCACCAGAGCCAGCAGCAGTTGTTCGCCGTTGCGCAGCAGCAGCACGGCCTCGGTCCGGGCGTGCGAGCCACCCGGTGGAGCGCCGGTGCGGCGCCGGGCGCTGGGCGGAGGTCGAGCCGGTCACGGTCACGAAGCCATCCGGAGGCGGGTGTGCGCAAGGAAGACGTCCTCGAGGCTGCGGCCGTCGCGCGTCAGCTCCGGTACCGTGCCGGCCACGGTCACCCGACCGCGGTCGAGGATGTAGACCTGATCGGCCAGCACCTGAGCCTCGTCCATCGCGTGCGTGGTCAGCACGATGCTCAGCCCGGCGGCGCGCAGCTCCTCGAGCAGCCGCCAGGTGGCCCGGCGGGCGTGCGGATCCATCCCGGCGGTCGGCTCGTCGAGGAAGACCAGCTCCGGACGACCGATCAGGGCGCCGGCCAGATTGACGGCCTGCTGCTGTCCACCCGACAGCCGCCGGTAGGGAAGGTGGGCGAAGCTCTGGAGGTCACACCGCTCGATCAGCGCGCCGACATCGTGGGGGTGGGCGTACAGGGACGCGAGGTACGTCAGCAGCTCGGCGGCCTTGATGCCCGACCAGGCTCCGGTGGACTGGGGCATCAGTCCGACCCGAGCCGCAGGCGTCCGCCGCCCCCGCGGGACCGCCGAGCACCGTGACGGTTCCGGAGCTAGGTCGCAGCAGCCCAGTGCAACAGCGCAGCAGGGTGGTCTTGCCGGCTCCGTTCGGACCGAGGATGGCGGTCAATCGGCCGCGGAGCGCACGCAGACGCAGCTCGTCGAGGGCCGCGGTCGGGCCGAAGCGCACCGTGATCCCGTCCACCTCGAGGGCAACCTCAGAGGCGTTGAGCTCCGGCGTGGTCACCGGAGCAGTCTAGATGCGCCACGACCGCGATGCCGGTCAGCTTACGAGGGCCAACCCTCCGGTCCAGCCGATCTTCTCCGAACCCGCCAGAGTGAGCTGCAGGAGGCCGATGGCTTCCAGTTCGCGGGCCCGGCGCAGGCTGCCTGCGTCCACGGCCTGCAGGCCGCCGGCGGTGACGGCTTCGATCAGTTCCGCCTTGGCGTCGGCGTCGTCACCGGCGACGAGCACGGTGGTCGGGTTCGAGCCGATCGACCCGGCCTGGAGTGTGGCGGCGAAGTTGGTGTTGAAGGCCTTCAGCACGCGGGACGACGGCAGTGCGACGGCCAGTTCGGTCGCGGCTGAGCCGTCGGCGGCAACGACCAGCGAGTCGAAGGTCTCGAAGTTCAGCGGGTTCGTGATGTCCACCACGATCTTTCCGGCCAGTTGATCCGCGTACTGAACCGCGATGGCCCGGAGGGCCGGATAGGGCACCGCCAAGATCACCAGATCGCCGGTCACCGCGGCGCTCTGATTCGAGCTGGTGATGTGGTCGACGGTGGCCCCGCCGCTGGTGAGCAGGCCGTTGAGGGCGGCGCCCATGTTGCCGTTGCCGAAAATGGTCACGGTGGTCATGAAGTCCTCCTGTGGACTAGAGAGACATTAGTTGTATCTACAACTAAATACTAGCGTACATCGGTTGTAGGTGCAACTTTCGCTATCATCCATCTGTGGCCGACGTCCAGTGGTTGAGCGAGGCGGAGCGGACAACATGGGTACGGTTGGCGGCCGTCCTCGAACTTCTGCCCGGGGTGCTCGACGCCCAGCTGACCCGCGACGAGCAACTCACCCATTTCGAATACTTCAGCCTGGCCATGTTGTCGGAGGCTCCGGATCAGACCTTCCGGATGACCGCCCTGGCCCGGCGAACCAACGCGACCTTGCCCCGACTCTCGAGGGTCATCTCCCGACTCGAGGGCGAGGGCCTCGTCGCGCGCGAACCGTGCCCGCAGGATCGCCGGGCCACCAACGTCACGTTGACGCAGGCCGGCTGGGACAAGGTGGTCCAGGCGGCTCCGGGCCACGTGGAGACGGTTCGCTCCACGGTTTTCGATCCGCTCACCGCCGCTCAGGTCGAGCAGCTCGGTCGTATCTGCGCGCGATTGGTCGACCGATTGGACCCGGAGGGCCTGATCTTCAATCGGCCGACACCGTCCGATCGGTGACAATGAGCGGCATGCAACTGCCCGTGAATCCGCCGGTCAAGCCGATGCTGGCCAAGTCCGTGCCCGAGATTCCGACCGGATCCTTGTCGTTCGAGCCGAAATGGGACGGCTTCCGATCGATCGTGTTCCGGGACGGCGACGAGGTCGAGATCGGCTCCCGCAACGAGAAGCCGATGACCCGATACTTCCCCGAGGTGGTCGAGGCCGTGAAGGCCAACCTGCCGGAGCGTTGTGTGGTGGACGGCGAGATCGTTGTCGTGGTCGGCGACCGGCTCGAGTTCGAGGTGCTGCAGCAACGGATCCATCCGGCCGCGAGCCGGGTCAAACTGTTGTCCCAGCAGACACCGGCCAGCTTCATCGCGTTCGACCTGCTCGCGCTGGACGACGTCGACTACACCAAGAAGCCGTTCGCGGAACGCCGCGCCGCCCTCGAGCAGGCCTTGGCGGCGGTCCGGCCGCCGATCCACCTCACGCCGATCACTCACGATCACGATCTGGCCCAGCAGTGGTTCTCCCAGTTCGAGGGCGCCGGCCTGGACGGGGTGGTGGCCAAACCGCTGGCCGGCACCTACCAGCCCGACAAGCGGACCATGTTCAAGATCAAACACCAACGGACCGCCGACTGCGTGGTGGCCGGCTATCGGGTGCACAAGAGCGGTCCCGACAGCATCGGCTCCCTGCTGCTGGGCCTCTACGACGACGCGGGCGAACTGGCCAGCGTCGGCGTCATCGGTGCTTTCCCCGCCGCCCGGCGCAAGGAACTCTTCGCCGAGCTGCAGCCCCTCGTCACGACGTTCGACGACCATCCCTGGGCCTGGGCCAAGCAGGAGGAAGGGGCGCGCACCCCGCGGAACTCCGAGTTCAGCCGGTGGAACAACGGCAAGGACCTGTCCTTCGTCCCGCTGCGTCCCGAGCTCGTGGTGGAGGTGCGCTACGAGCACATGGAGGGCGTCCGGTTCCGCCACACCGCCCAGTTCAATCGCTGGCGACCCGACCGGGAGCCGCGATCCTGCACGTACGAACAGCTCGAGGAACCCGTCAAGTTCGACCTCGCCGAGATCTTGTCCATCACCCCGGGGATGAGCACGTCGGCATCCGTCGAGCGAGGCGTACCGGAAGAGTAACTGTGACCCGACGGACCCCGAAGCCCGGCGATCCGGACCCTGATTCGGATAGGGATCCGGACGGGGATCCCGGGCTCTTCGGGCCGGAGTCGGTGACCTGGCGGATCCACGGCGACCCGGCCATGCTGCTGGCCGGCTTCCGAGCCCTGCTGTTGCAGGCGGTGCATCCGCTGGTGATGGCGGGCTTCGACGACAACTCCTTCTTCCGCGGCGATCCCTGGGGGCGGCTGCGCCGGACGGGCGAGTGGATCGGCACGGTCACGTACGGCACGACCGCGCAGGCCGAGAAGGCCGGGGCCGGACTCCGGCGGATCCACGCCCGGCTCGCACCGGGCATCGAGCCCGAATCAGGGACGCCATATCGGGTCGACGATCCCGGGCTGCTGCTCTGGGTGCACTGCACCGAAGTCGAGTCCTTCCTCACCACCTTCCGGCGTAGTGGTGGCCGACTGCGGCGCGGCGACGGCGACCGATACGTCGACGAGATGCGCGTCAGCGCCCGGCTGGTCGGTCTGGATGCGGTCTTGGTGCCGGCCACCGAGGCCGAGATCGCCGATTACTACCGCGCCGTCCGACCTGACCTGCGGATCACCGAAGTCGCCTTGCGCAACGTGTTGTGGGGGTTCGCCCCGCCGATGCCGCGCTGGGTCGCCCTGGCCACTCCCGCTCGACCCGCGTGGGCCGGGATGGTGGCCTTGGCCGCGGCGATGCTGCCGCCCTGGACTCGCCGCCTGTACGGGCTGCCCGGCCTGCCCACGACCGATCTCGGCGCGAGCCTCGGTGGCCGGATGGTGAGATCCTCCGCCTTGCTGGTGCCGGGCGGACTGTTGCGCAGCCCGGCCCACCGGGCGGCACAGCAGCGAGTCGCCTGACCGCGCGGTCGGAGACGGCCCCGTCGACTTCCTAGACTGCGGTTCGATCACCGCGGGCGTGCTCGGCGGCGATAGCGGCCTGCAACTGGTAGGGATCGGCCAGTCCGGAGGTGCGCCGCAGCGACTCGTTGACCAACTCCAGCCCCTCCGCGACGGCCGCGGCGTCCCACCGGCTCCGGTCCTGCTCGGCCAGCACCACCACCTCGCCGGCGGCATTCGTCCGGGCGGTCCGCCGGGACTCGGTCAACAGCAACAGGGCCAGCACTGCGGTCGGCGTCGCCTCGTCGGGCATCAGCTCGTGGATCAGCCGGGCCAACCGGATCGCCTCGGCACACCCATCGACGTCGACCACAGCTGCCCCACCGAGTGGGGCGTGTCCCGCGGTGTAGAGGGCGTGCACGACCCCACAGACGCCGGCCAGGCGGCTGGGCAGTTCGGTGTCGCCGGGGATCCGGTACGGGATGGCCGCCGCCGCGATCTTCTGCCGGGTCCGCACCAGCCGTTTGGCCATGGCGGCGGGGCTGGTCAGCAACACGGCGGCGACCTGATCGATCGACAACTGGCACAGGGTGCGCAAAGCCAGGGCCACCTGGGCCTCCAGCGACAACGCCGGATGGCAACAGGTGAAGATCAGGCGCAGCTGGTCGTCCCGGACCACGCTTTCCGGCGGCGGATCGGGCGTCAGCAGCTCCATCAGATTCACCCCCTCGCGTTCCTTGTCGGTACGCCGCCTCTCGCGGCGCAGCATGTCGACCGCCTTTCGCCGAGCGACAACCACCAACCAGGCGCGCGGATCGTCCGGCGTGCCGGAGCGGGACCAATCCCGGATCGCCGCGAGGACGGCCTCCTGGACCGCGTCCTCGGCCACGTTCCAGTCACCGGTGGTTCGGATCAAGGTGCCCAGAATGCGCGCCCCTTCGGTTCGAACCACCTCGGCCAGCCGGTCGTCTGGTGTAGCCACCTCACCCCGACATGGGGATGACGGGCCGCACCTCGACCGCACCGTCCCACGAGCCCGGGATATCAGCGGCCAAGGCGATGGCCTCGTCGAGGTCGGCCGCCTCGAGCAGGTAGAAGCCGGTGAAGGCCTCCTTGGTTTCGGCGTACGGGCCGTCCGAGGTCACCACCGGACCGCCACGGGCCCCCTCAACGCGGACCACCGTGGCCATGCTGGTCGGGTACAGGGCGGCCCCACCACGAATGGCGCCGGCATGCTTCTCGCCGAAATGGCCGTACTCGGTCATGACGTCGGCGTACTCGGGCGCGGACCAGTCGACGTCGGCGGCGTAGATCAAGGCTGCGTACTGTGGCATGGCAATGCTCCTTCGGTCGGTCGGAGGGTCGGGTGACCGCTCTCACCACCAGGACGAACGAGGACGATCTCCGAGGACATTCTCCGTTGTCGATCCTCAGGGTAAGGGTGTCCTTATTTGAACGGCTCCAATGAATAAGCGCACAATAGTGTTGTGAAAACCCCTGTGCGCGCAACCCCGGCCGCGCCCGCCCGAGCGCTGGGCGGTGAGACCGACGCCTCCACCCGTCAACGGGTGGCTCGCTCCATCCTCGAGCATGGGCCGTCGACCGCCGCCGAGCTGTCCGAGCGACTGGGCCTCACCGCGGCCGGCATCCGCCGGCACCTCGACGTGCTCGTTGAGCAGGGCCGGCTGACTCCCCGCGAACGGCGCGTGTACGGCTCCCGCGGCCGTGGCCGCCCGGCCAAGGTGTTCGCCCTGACCGACGCCGGCCGGGGGGCGTTCTACGCCGCGTACGACGAGTTGGCCGTGCGGGCCATCGAGTTCCTCGCCGCCGAGGGAGGCCCGGACGCGGTGAGCCGATTCGCCACTTCGCGGATCGAGGAGATGGAGACGCGCGTACCGGGCGGCGCTGGAAGAGGACAGTTCGGACGGGACCCCGGCCGAGGCGCTGGCCAGTGCCCTGTCCGCCGAGGGGTACGCCGCCTCGGTGCTGCCCTCCGCCGCCGGCGAACAGCTCTGCCAGCACCACTGCCCGGTGGCCCACGTCGCCGAGCGGTTCCCGCAACTCTGCGAGGCCGAGACCGAAGTCTTCTCCCGGCTGCTGGGTAAACACGTTCAACGACTGGCCACCATCGCGCACGGCGACGGTGTGTGTACGACTCACATCCCCCGCACGACCGGAACGACCACCTCGAAAGGCAAGTCGATATGACCCAGATCCAAGAGCCAGGCACGCGCATGGTCGGCACCGGAGAGACCCAGGAGCAGCATCTCGACGCTCTGGGCCGGTACAAGTTCGGCTGGTCCGATTCCGACGCTGCCGGCTCGATCGCGCAGCGCGGCCTCACGCCGGAAGTGGTCGCCAACATCTCCGGGCTGAAGAGCGAGCCGCAGTGGATGCTCGACCTGCGTCTGAAGGGTCACAAGCTGTTCGGCCGCAAGCCGATGCCCACCTGGGGTGCCGAGCTCGACGACATCGACTTCGACAACATCAAGTACTTCGTCCGCTCCACCGAGAAGCAGGCCACCAGCTGGGACGACCTGCCCGCCGACATCAAGAACACCTACGACAAGCTCGGCATCCCGGAGGCGGAGAAGGCTCGGCTGGTCTCGGGCGTGGCGGCGCAGTACGAGAGCGAAGTCGTCTACCACAAGATCAACGAGGAACTGGAGAAGCAGGGCGTCATCTTCCTCGACACCGACACCGCGCTCAAGGAGCACCCGGAGCTGTTTCGGGAGTACTTCGGCACCGTCATCCCGGTCGGGGACAACAAGTTCGCCGCGCTGAACACCGCGGTCTGGTCCGGTGGGTCGTTCATCTACGTGCCGAAGGGTGTGCACGTGGAGATCCCGTTGCAGGCCTACTTCCGGATCAACACCGAGAACATGGGCCAGTTCGAGCGGACCTTGATCATCGTCGACGAAGACGCCTACGTGCACTACGTCGAGGGCTGCACCGCCCCGATCTACAGCAGCGACTCGCTGCACTCCGCGGTGGTGGAGATCATCGTCAAGAAGGGTGCCCGCTGTCGGTACACGACCATCCAGAACTGGTCCAACAACGTGTACAACCTGGTCACCAAGCGCGCCACCTGCGAAGAGGGCGCGACCATGGAGTGGATCGACGGCAACATCGGCTCCAAGGTGACCATGAAGTACCCGGCGGTCTACCTGATGGGGGAGCACGCCCGCGGCGAGACTCTCTCCATCGCGTTCGCCGGCGAGGGCCAGCATCAGGACGCCGGCTCCAAGATGGTGCACTGCGCGCCCCACACCTCGAGCTCGATCATCTCCAAGTCGGTGGCTCGTGGTGGCGGTCGGACCTCGTACCGCGGTCTGGTCCAGGTCCAGGAGGGCGCGCACCACTCGGCGTCGATCGTCAAGTGCGACGCGCTGCTGGTCGACCAGATCAGTCGCTCCGACACCTATCCGTACAACGACATCCGCGAGGACGACGTGTCCATGGCCCACGAGGCGACGGTCTCGAAGGTGAGCGACGACCAGCTCTTCTACCTGATGAGCCGGGGGATGGGCGAGGACGAGGCGATGGCCATGATCGTCCGTGGATTCGTCGAGCCGATCGCCCGCGAGCTCCCGATGGAGTACGCGCTGGAGCTCAACCGCCTGATCGAGCTGCAGATGGAGGGCGCAGTCGGCTAGTTCGTTCCCTGAGCGCAGTCGTTGGGTCAATCACCACAATCCGAAAGAGAACCTTGTCTGTCGACATCCAGCCGAGCCCGATCGTGGTCGGCGAGCCCAACGTGGCCGCCGCCCTCGAGCGGCCGGCGTCGCATCTGCACCCGACACCGTCGTACGACCTCGCCGACCACCCCCAGCCGACCGGTCTGGAAGAGGTGTGGCGGTTCACCCCGCTGAAGCGGCTGAGAGGCCTGCTCGACGCGGCGGAGGGCGCGGTGTCTGGTCACCTCGACTGGGCGGTCTCCGCTCCCGACCAGGTGACCACGAGTTCGATCAGCACCGTCGATGCGGTGGCCCTCGGCGGCCCGGCGCCGGTGGATCGGATCGCGGCGCTGGCCGTGGCCAACGGCGGCGAGGCCGTGCGGATCGACGTGCCTGCCAACGCCGAGCTCGACGCGCCGGTGATCATCCAGCTGAGCGGTACGGGTCTGGAGACGCCGGTCTTCGGCCATCTGGTGATCACGATCGGTGCGCATGCCGTGGCCACGCTGGTGCTCGAACACCGGGGATCGGCTCGGTTCGCCAGTTCGGTCCGGGTGCTGGTCGGCGACGGCGCCCACGTGGACGTGGTCACGATGCAGCTGTGGGACGACGACGCGGTGCACGCGGGCCACGTCGGCTTCGATATCGGCCGGGACGCCCAGGTCCGGTCGGTGGCCGTTTCGCTCGGTGGAGACCTGGTCCGGATCAACGAGACCGCCCAGTACGCCGGCCCCGGCGGGAGCATCGAACAGTTCGGCCTGTATTTCGTCGACGCCGGCCAGCACATCGAGCACCGGCTGTTCGTCGACCACAACGCGCCGCATACCCGGTCCAACGTCGACTACCGCGGCGCCCTGCAGGGCAAGGGTGCCCACTCGGTGTGGATCGGTGACGTGTTGATCCGCAAGGTCGCCGAAGGCATCGAGACGTACGAGTCGAACAAGAACCTCGTGCTGACCGACGGCTGCCGGGCCGACTCGGTCCCGAACCTGGAGATCGAGACCGGTGAGATCGCCGGCGCCGGGCACGCCTCCACCACCGGCCGGTTCGACGACGAGCAGCTGTTCTACCTGCGCAGCCGCGGCATCGACGAGGTGGAGGCCCGCCGGCTGGTGGTGCACGGCTTCTTCGCCGACATCATCCGCCGGATCGGCATCCCTTCGATCGAGGAGAAGCTGCTGGCCGCCGTCGAGGCCGAGCTGGCCGTCACCATCGGCACGCCGTCCACTGCGGGTGGTCCTTCGCCAAGCTCAGGTCGCGACTCGTGAGCTTTCTCCCTGCTTGCAGCGTCGCCGAGGTCGCACCCGAAACCGCCCTGGCGGTCGAGGTGGACGGCACCGACCTGGCCATCGTCAACTCCGGCGGCACGTTCTACGCCATCGCCGACGAGTGCTCGCACGCCGCCATCCCGCTGTCCGAGGGCGACGTCGAGGACGGCGAGATCGAGTGCTACTTCCACGGCTCGCGGTTCGACCTGCGGACCGGGCGCCCGCTCGGACTTCCGGCCACTCAGCCGGTCGCCGTCTATGCCTGCCGCGTGGACGACGACACCGTCGTCGTCGACGTCAGCGGCCCCCTCAACTCGAACACCCTTGATCAGGAGTCCTGAACCAGATGTCCACTCTCGAAATCCGCGATCTCCACGTCTCCGTCGACACCGAGGCGGGCGAGAAGCAGATCCTCCGGGGCGTCGACCTCACCATCCGCAGCGGCGAAACGCACGCGATCATGGGGCCGAACGGGTCGGGCAAGTCGACGCTGGCCTACTCGATCGCCGGCCACCCGAAGTACCGCATCACCTCCGGCACGGTGACCCTGGACGGTGGGGACCTGCTGGGTCTGACCGTGGACCAGCGCGCCCGGGCCGGGTTGTTCCTGGCCATGCAGTACCCGGTCGAGGTGCCCGGGGTGTCCGTCGCGAACTTCCTCCGGACGGCCAAGACGGCGATCGACGGCGAGGCCCCGAAGCTGCGTACCTGGGTGAAGGACGTCAACGGCGCCATGGAACGGGTCGGCATGAGCACCGAGTTCGCCCAGCGCAACGTCAACGAGGGCTTCTCCGGCGGGGAGAAGAAGCGGCACGAGATCGTGCAGTTGGACCTGCTCAACCCGCGCTTCGCGATCCTCGACGAAACCGACTCCGGCCTGGACATCGACGCGCTGCGGGTGGTCGCCGAAGGCGTCAACCGGTTCAGCGCCCAAGGCGACCGGGGCGTGTTGCTGATCACCCACTACACCCGGATCCTGCGCTACATCCAACCGGACTTCGTGCACGTGTTCGTGGCCGGCCGGGTCGCCGAGGAGGGCGGTGCGGAACTGGCCGAGCGGCTGGAGGCCGAAGGCTACGACCGTTACGTCAAGGCCGCGGCCGCCGCCGGAGCGGAGTCATGACTCATGACGACTGAAGCCGACGCGGCTCGGCGACTACCGGAGTACCCGCTGACGGTTCCGGTTTCGGAGGCACCCGACGCGCCGCTCACTGACGAGTCCATCCCGTTCGACGTGGAGCACATCCGCGCGGACTTCCCGATCCTGGAACGGACGTCGGACGGGCAGCCCTTGGTCTATCTCGACAGCGCCAACACGTCGCAGAAACCGCGGTGCGTGGTGGAGGCCATCGAGGATCATTACCTGAGCCACAACGCCAACGTGGCCCGGGCCATGCACCTGCTGGGGGCGGAGGCCACCGAGGCGTTCGAGGGCGCGCGAGCCACCCTCGCCCGGTTCGTCGGCGCGCAGCGCTCCGAGGAGATCGTCTTCACCAAGAACGCCTCCGAGGCCCTCAACCTGTGTGCCCACACCCTGGGTGCTCGATTGCGGCCCGGCGACGAGATCGTCATCTCGGTGATGGAGCACCACTCCAACATCGTTCCCTGGCAGCTGCTCGCGGAGCGGACCGGCGCCACGCTGCGCTGGTTCGACGTGACCGAGGAAGGCCGGCTGGATCTGGCCGCCGCGGCTGGATCCGGACTGCTGAACGAGCGGACCAAGATCGTCTCGTTGGCGTACGTGTCCAACGTGCTCGGCACCGTGAATCCCATCTCGGAGATCGCGGCGCAGGTGCACGCCGTCGGCGCCGTCCTCGTCGTCGACGCCTCCCAGGCGGTGCCGCAGATCCCCGTCGACGTCTCCACCCTTGGCGCGGATCTGGTGGCGTTCACCGGGCACAAGATGGTCGGTCCCACCGGAATCGGGGTGCTCTGGGGCCGCTATGAACTGCTCGCAGAACTGCCGCCCTTCCTCGGCGGCGGCGAGATGATCGAGGTGGTCAAGATGACCGGCTCGACGTACGCGCCGCCGCCGCACCGGTTCGAGGCCGGCACCCCGCCGATCGCCCAGGCGGTCGGTCTCGGTGCCGCGGCCAACTACCTGAGCGAGATCGGGCTGGCGACCATCGCCGCCCACGAGCAGGACATCACCGGGTATGCGCTGCAAGGCCTGGCCACCATCGACGGCCTGCGCATCCTCGGTCCGACCGAGCCCGTCGAACGCGGGGGGGCGGTCTCCTTCACCCTGCCCGACATCCACCCCCACGACGTCAGCCAGTTGCTGGACTCTCGCGGGATCGCGGTGCGCGGCGGCCACCACTGCGCCCGGCCCCTGCACGAGCGGTTCGGTGTCCAGTCCTCGACCCGGGCGTCGTTCTACCTCTACACCACCCGGACCGAGGTCGACGCCCTGGTCGACGGGCTCGGCTACGTCCAGCGCTTCTTCGGGGGTCCCCGATGAAGGTCGAAGAGCTGTACCAGGAGATCATCCTCGATCACTACCGCGCCAAGCATCACAGCGGACTGCGGGAGCCGTACGAGGCCGAGGTCCACCACGTCAACCCCAGTTGCGGGGACGAGGTGACGTTGCGGGTGCACCTGGACGTCAACGGGCTGGGCCGCCAGGTCAGCGACGTCTCGTACGAGGGTGTGGGCTGCTCGATCTCCCAGGCCGCCACCTCGGTGATGACCGATCTGGTGATCGGCCGCGACGTCGATTACAGCCTGGAGCTCTACGATGAATTCTTGACCATGATGCAGGGTCAGGGCCGGGTCGAGCCGGACGAGGACAGGCTGGAGGACGGCATCGCCTTCGCGGGGGTGGCCAAGTTTCCGGCCCGCGTGAAGTGCGCCTTGCTGGGCTGGGCGGCGTTCAAGGACGCCGTACTGGTGGCCCAGACCAGAACGGTAACCAAACCAGAGGGAAGATCATGACCGACACCGATGTGAACACGACCGAAACCACCCGTCCGTCGGACCTGGTCCGCGACGAGCTGCCCGAGGTCGCCCCGATCGACGTGACGGCGGCGCCCACCCAGGATGAGCTCTTCGAGGCGCTCAAGGACGTGGTCGACCCGGAGCTGGGGATCAACGTGGTCGACCTCGGACTGATCTACGACCTGCACCTGGAATCGGACCGGTCGGTGACCATTGACATGACGCTGACCTCGGCGGCCTGCCCGCTGACCGACGTGATCGAGGATCAGGTCAACACCGCGCTCCAGGGGCTGGTTTCCTCGTTCGCGATCAACTGGGTCTGGATGCCCCCGTGGGGGTTGGAGATGATCACCGACGACGGACGGGAACAACTCCGAGCTCTCGGCTTCAACGTCTAGCGGCCGCGGTGGTGTCGAGCTGGGCGCTGCGACACGCGGCTACCATCCGCCCTCGCAAGCGCGGGCTCCCGCCAGACCCGCCACGCCGCTTACTCGCAGCGCCCAGCTCGACACCACCGCTCGACGCCGCCCCGGGATATGGAGCCGGCAAGGATCCCACGAGCGACCGAGCACCCGGTCGACGGAAGCGATGATCGAGCCGCCGTTCCGGAGCACGGTCTTGGCCGTGAAACCGCACCGCTGCCACTCGTTCTCGACCAGGAGGCGGTCCCGGTCGAGATCGGCGACGTGGATATCGGCTTCGCGGTGCCCGCCGCCGTCGTACTCGTGGATGCGCCGAGTGCCCTTGATCCAGAGGTCCGCGCGCGCCACGAAGTGCCCGAGCTGGTCGAGGATCTCGTACTGGGGCTCGACGTCGATGTCGGCCGCCCGATGCAGCACCTGCATCACCGACTCCCACGGAGATTCGCTCCGCTGATCGAGCAGCGGGATGACCCTGCGCAGCATCCGTACGCCGCGGCGTCGCTGCCGTGCTGTTCGTTCCAGATCAGAGACAGTGCAGTGCTCCAGCCGAAGCGCACCGTCGCCCATGATCACCAGATCGAGCACCCCGAGGTCCCGCGCGGCCGCAAGCAGCGTCTCGGCCGGCGTGGTGAGCCGGAGGCCGTCAACCACGGTGGTGGGCAACGGCCGCGGATGCCGGCTCACCAGGAGGTCTGGGCGCATCGGGATGGTGTCGCCTTCGCGCGCCGCCACGAAGGTTGGTTGCGGAACCTTCTCGGGCAGCCACCACCCGAACGCTCGGGCCGCCGTGAGGTGGGTGAACGCCGAGCCCGACGGCAGCAGCAGACTCCAGGCCGCCAGGTCCCCGCTGCTCGTCCTCGGGGCCTTGGGCACGTACAGGCCGCGGGACAGTCGGGTCCAGCCGGCTTTGCGATGTCGGCCCAGCACCGGTGTGGTCACATCAGGAGTCTGCGGAGAACGCGCGATTCGTGCCGGAGAAGCTGGGGCCTTGTGGATGAGGACCGCGGAGCTCCACCACCCGGAACTGTCGGGTTGCGACGGCCCCAAGGCGCAACCAGCTGTCGCAACCCAACAGTTCCGGCGGATCGAGGGAGTAAGCCCACCTGATATCGCGTTAGATACAGAACTGTGTTGGTGGCCAGAGATCTCGAGGTACGCGCGGGTGCGCGTCTGCTGCTCGAGCGTGCCTCTTTCCAGGTGACGGCGGGGGACAAGATCGGGCTGGTCGGGCGGAACGGGGCCGGGAAGACGACGCTGACGCGAATCCTGGCGGGCGAGGCCCAGCCGGCCGCCGGGTCGGTCAGTAGGGGCGGTCCGGTCGGCTACCTGCCGCAGGATCCCCGGACCGGGGATCTGGACGTGCTGGCCAAGAACCGGATCCTGGCCGCGCGCGGGTTGGACGCCGTGGTGGCCCGGCTGCGGAAGGCCGAACTGGCCATGGGCTCTGATTCGGACGGTGAGCGCGATGCGGCGATGGCGTCGTACGCCCGGGCCGAGAACGAGTTGGCCGCGGCGGGCGGCTACGCGGCCGAGGCGGAGGCAGCCCGAATCGCCAGCAACCTCGGCCTGCCGGAGCGAGTCCTGCATCAGCCCCTCCGTACGCTCTCGGGCGGCCAGCGCCGCCGGGTGGAACTGGCCCGGATCCTGTTCTCGGGGGCCGAGACGCTGTTGCTGGACGAGCCGACCAACCACCTCGACGCCGACTCGATCGTCTGGCTGCGGAGCTTCCTCCAAGCCCACAACGGTGGACTGGTGGTGATCAGCCACGACGCCGGTCTGCTGGAACACACCGTGACCAAGGTGTTCCACCTCGATGCCCAACGCGCGGAGCTCGACATCTACGCGATGAGCTGGCGCCGGTACCTCGAACAACGCGAGACCGACGAGAAGCGTCGCCGGCGTGAACGGCACAACGCCGAGCGCAAGGCGGACCGGCTGTTCAGTCAGGCCGACAAGATGCGGGCCAAGGCAACCAAAGCCACCGCCGCCCAGAACATGGCCCGCCGAGCGGAGCGGTTGCTGGCGGCCACGGAAGGTGAACGCGCCTCCGACAAGGTGGCCAAGATCAGGTTCCCGCAGCCTGCCCCCTGCGGGAAGACGCCCTTGACCGCGAGTGACCTCAGCAAGGGCTACGGGTCCCTGGAGGTCTTCACGGGGGTCGACCTGGCCATCGATCGGGGCAGCCAGGTCGTGGTCCTCGGACTCAACGGGGCCGGCAAGACCACTCTGCTGCGGATTCTGGCGGGAGTGGAGGACGCCGACACCGGCCAGGTGGTCGGCGGCCACGGTTTGCGCCTCGGCTACTACGCGCAGGAGCACGAAACGCTGGACACGGCCCGGACCGTGCTGGCCAACATGCGCACGGCGGCACCGCAGCTCGGCGACACCGACGTGCGTAAGGTCCTCGGCTCTTTTCTCTTCTCTGGCGACGATGTGGACAAGCCGGCGGGCGTGCTGTCGGGTGGGGAGAAGACCCGGCTGGCTCTGGCCATGCTGGTGGTGTCGAGTGCGAACGTGCTGTTGTTGGACGAGCCGACCAACAACCTGGACCCGGCGTCACGGGCCGAGGTCCTGGCGGCGATCCGGACCTACGCCGGCGCCGTTGTTCTTGTGACGCACGACGAAGGAGCCGTTGCGGCTCTTGATCCCGATCGGGTCCTGCTGCTCCCCGACGGGGTCGAGGATCTCTGGACCCCGGATTACGCCGACCTGATCTCGCTCGCCTGATCTCGCTCGTCTGATCTCCCCCACCTGAGCCAAGGCCCAGTTGATCACAGCGGGGGGAGAAATCCGCGGCGAAAAGTGCTAGAAAGGGAACGATCTTGATCACCCCGCTCGAGGAGATCATGATCAGCCAGCCTTCATCGGGCGTTTGGCTCGGTGAACAATCTCTCGAGGAGATGCCGTGGCCAAAGCACTGGCAAAGGGATCCCGCATCACTGGCCCGCAGCGCGACGCGCTCGCCAGCCAGTACGCCAAGCGGTATGCGGCGGGTGACAGCATTCGCAAGATCGCCGACGAAGGCGGGCGATCCTTCGGCTTCGTCCACGGCGTGCTCAAGGAGGCGAAGGTCGCTCTCCGCGGTCGCGGCGGCGCCACCCGCGGCGCCCGAGCGGGAACGCGCGCGGTGAAAAAGACGGCCGGGCGGACCGCGGCCAAGACGCCCGCCAAGAAGACGCCGACGAAGAAGTCGACGACGAGAGCCGCGACCAAGGCGAGCAGCAGGACGGCCGCGGCGACGAAGGCCACAAAGGCCACGACCAAGAAGACTGCCAAGAGCACCCCGGCCAAGTCGTCCGCGAAGTCGGCGCCGGCCAAGGCGGCGAAGTCTTCAGCCCCCTCCCGAGCTACACAGTCGGCCGCGAAGAAGACGACCAAGACCAGTTCGGCCAAGAAATCGTCGACCCGCAAGAGTCCGGCCAAGAAGACCTCGGCCAAGAAGACTTCGGCCAAGAAAGCCGCCGGCAAGAAGGCCACGGCCAAGAAGAGCTGACGCGACCTGAGCGGAGGCCCTGACGCGACGGGCGTCCGGGCCCTGTCGTGGCTTGGATGAGGCGAGTACGTTCGTCGGTTGTTCGCGAAACCGAGAACAGGGGAACGCCGTGGCCGCGAGATCAACATGTCGATGATGCGAGCGGCCGGCCCGATGATGCGCCGGATGGGGCAGGACCCCGAGATCGCGTCCCATTCGTTGTCGAAGGGTGTCCTTCGGCGCATTCTCACGTTCGCCCGGCCGTATCGGGCCCTGATCAGCCTGTTCGTCGGCCTGGTGGCGATCGCGGCCGCGCTGGCTGTAGCTCCGCCACTGCTGTTCAAGGTGTTGATCGACGACGGCGTCCTGCAGGGGAACCGGGCCCTGGTCATCCAAGTCGCCCTGATCGTCGCCGCGCTGGCCATCGCCCAGGCCGTCCTCGGACTGATCCAGCGCTGGTGCTCGTCGAAGATCGGCGAGGGTCTCATCTTCGACATGCGTACCCGGGTCTTCGATCACGTGCTGCAGATGCCGGTGGCCTTCTTCACCCGGACCCAGACCGGCAAGCTGGTGTCGCGGCTCAACTCCGACGTCATCGGGGCCCAGCAGGCGTTCACCTCGACCTTGTCCACGGTGCTGTCGAACATGATCAGCCTGGTGCTGGTGCTGATCGCCATGCTGGTGCTCAGCTGGCAGCTGACCCTGGCCGCGCTGATCATGCTGCCCGTCTTCCTGATTCCGGCCAAGATCGTCGGGCGCAAACTGGCGACCCTCACCCGGGAGCAGATGCAGCTCAACGGTGAGATGTCGGCGACCATGACCGAGCGCTTCAACGTCAGCGGCGCGCTGCTGGTGAAGCTCTTCGGGCGGTTGGACGACGAGCACCGGCAGTTCGCGCAGCGGGCCGGGGCGGTCCGTGACATCTCGGTCCGGATCGCCATGAACGGGCGTTTCTTCCTCACCTCGCTGGGCCTGGTGGCGGCCCTGGCCGCGGCCTTGGTCTATGGAGTCGGCGGGGTCCTGACCATCGAGGGTCTGCTCACGGTCGGAACGCTGACCGCGCTGGCCGGTCTGCTGGCTCAGCTCTACGGGCCGCTGACCCAGTTGACCAACCTCCGGATCGACATCATGAACGCCCTGGTCAGCTTCGACCGGGTGTTCGAGGTGCTCGATCTGGTGCCGGCCATCACCGATGCGCCCGCTGCAGTGACCAAGATCAAGGATGGGTCGGTGAGCTTCGAACACGTCTCCTTCACCTACCCCGGGGCCGCCGAGGTGTCCCTGGCCAGCCTGGAGTCGGTGGCCGCCCTCGAAGCTCATCCGGATCGGCCGGTCCTGCACGACGTCTCGTTCGCTGTCGGCGCGGGACAGACCGTCGCGCTGGTCGGCCGCTCCGGCTCCGGCAAGACGACCATGACCCATCTAGTGGCTCGGCTGTACGACGTGCAGGACGGCACCGTCCGGGTGGGCGGCGTTGACGTCCGGGAGTTGAGTCTGGAGGCTCTCCGGCACGCGGTGGGCTACGTCACCCAGGATGCGCACATGTTCCACGACACGATCCGCGCCAATCTGACGTACGCCAAGCCGGGAGCGGACGACGATGAGATGCAGGCGGTCCTGCGGGCGGCACAGATCGGCGATCTGGTCGAGCGGTTGCCGGACGGGCTGGACACCTTGGTGGGCGAGCGGGGATATCGACTGTCGGGTGGGGAGCGGCAGCGCTTGGCCATCGCCCGGTTGCTCCTCAAGGCGCCCCCGATCGTCGTGCTGGACGAGGCGACCGCGCACCTGGATTCGGAGTCCGAGGCGGCGGTGCAACGGGCCCTCGATCTGGCCATGGAGGGTCGGACCAGCATCGTGATCGCTCACCGGCTGTCCACCGTCCGCAACGCGGATCTGATCCTGGTCGTGGACGCCGGCCGGATCGTGCAGCGGGGCCGCCACGAGGAGTTGTTGACTCAGGGCGGGCTCTACGCGGAGCTCTACGCCACCCAGTTCGAGCAGCAAACGCCGGTCAGCGTGGAAGGCAGCATCACCAGCAGGTGAAGCCACCGTCCACGAGCAGGTCGACTCCGGTGCAAAAGCTGGCCGCGTCGCTGAGCAGGAAGACGGCGGGACCGACGAGCTCCTCGACTCCTGCCATCCGGCCCGCTGGCGTCTCGGACTCGAATCGGCGCACCTGTTCGGCCACCTCGGGGCGGAGGTTCATCGGGGTCGCCGTGTAGCCGGGGCTGAGAGCGTTGACCCGGATGCCACGGTCACACCATTCGACCGCCAGACTCTTGGTGAGGTGGATGACGCCCGCCTTCGCGGCGTTGTAGTGCGCCTGGCGGAGTCCACGGTTGGCGATCGAGCCGGACATCGAGGCGATGTTGACGATGGAACCGCGGCCGTGCTCGAGCATGGCCCTCCCCTCGGCCTGGCACGACAGGAACACACCGGTCAGATCGACGTCGACGACGCGCTGCCACTGATCGAGCGGCATCTCCTCGGCCGGGGCGGCGTCAGCGATGCCGGCGCTGTTCACGGCCAGCGTGAGCGCGCCGAGCTCGGTCTCCGTCTGCCGGACCGCCTCGCCGATGCTGGCCGGATCGGTGACGTCACCCGGAACCGACAGGGACCGCCGGCCGAGATCTCCGACTGCGGTGCACACCTCGTCCAGGCCGGGTCCGGGCCGGTCGAAGCACGCGACGTCCGCACCGGAGGCGGCGAGACCGACGGCGATCCCGCGCCCGATCCCACTGGCAGCGCCGGTCACGAGACCGATCCGGCCGTCGAAGCGGAAATTCGGAGCGCTCATGGGGACTCGCTTGCGAGCTTCCGAGCGGCATCGGCGATGCCCTCGGGCGACATGCCGTAGCGATCCAGGAGGAAGCCGGCCGATCCCGTCGGGGCGAATTCCGGCACTCCGAGGATCGTGACCCGGGTCGGGTGGTGCTGGACGACCGTCTCCGCGACGGCTCCTCCCAGTCCACCTGTGATGGTGCCCTCCTCGGCGGTCACGATGCCTGGGGTCTCTCGTGCGGCAGACACGACGGCAGCCACGTCCAGTGGCTTGACGGTGGGCATCGAGATGACCCGGGCGCCGATGCCCTCGGCCGCCAGTTGCTCGGCCGCAGCCAGGGCCCGCCAGAGCACGGTGCCGTTGCTGGTGATGGTCACGTCGCTGCCGTCTCGGAGAGTGATCGCTCGGCCTGGCACGAATTCGTAGTCGGCGGGGTAGATCTCCGGGACGTTCATCCGGCTGACCCGGATGAACGCCGGACCCTCCGTGGCCGCCGCCCAGCGCAGCGCCGCCGCGGTTTCGATCGGGTCGGCGGGCACGATCACGGTCATGTTGTCGATGGCCCGTAGCCAGGCGACGTCCTCGATCGAGTGGTGCGTCGGTCCCAGCTCCCCGTACGCCATGCCGGGGCTCATGCCACACAACTTGACGTTGCGGTCGGAGTAGGCGACGTCGGCCTTGATCTGCTCCAGCGCCCGGGCGGTCAGAAAGCAGGAGGCGGCGGAGACGAAGGCGATCCGGCCGCCGTTGGCGAGGCCGGCCGCGACCCCGACCATGTCCTGCTCGGCGATGCCTACGTTGATCAGGCGGTCGGGAAAGGCCTTCTTGAACGCGTCGAGCTTGCTCGAGCCCACCGAGTCGTTGACGACCCCGACGATCCGGTGGTCGCTCTGGGCCAGGTCGGCCAGCGTCTCGACGTAGGCGTTGCGGCAGTCGAACCGCGGCTGGTCGGCGATGGAAGTCACAGGGCCTCGAGTTCGTCGATGGCCTGCTGCAACTGCTCGGCCGACGGGACCTTGTGGTGCCAGGCCACGTTGTTGCTCATGTACGAGATCGGGTGGCCCTTGTGGGTGTGGGCGATCACGAAGGTGGGTTTGCCCGGCCGGAACGGCACCGACGACAACACGTCGAGGAGCTCGCCGTGGTCGTGGCCGTTGACCTCGACCACCGCGAACCCGAAGGCGGTCGCCTTCTGATCCAGGGGGTCGAGGTCGTTGGTCTCCCGCGTGGTGGCGCCCTGCTGGAGTCGGTTGCGGTCGACGATGACGGTCAGCCGGTCCAGCTCGTACTGCGAGGCCGCCATCATGGCCTCCCAGTTGCTGCCCTCTTGGAGTTCGCCGTCACCGACCAGGACGTAGGTGCGCCGTCGGGAGACGTCGAGCTTGGCTGACAGCGCGTGGCCGACCGCGATCGGGAGCCCGTGCCCGAGCGGGCCGGTGTTGGCCTCGACGCCGCGGACCTTGTTGCGGTTCGGGTGGCCGTTGAGCGCGGAGAGGGGTTTGAGGAAGGTGGCCAGCTCAGCGACGGGCAGGAATCCGAACGCAGCCAACGTCGTGTACAGGGCGCCGGCCACGTGGCCCTTGCTGAGGATGAACCGGTCCCGTTCCGGGTCCTCGGCGGTCTTGGGAGTGACGTCGAGGACGGCACCGTAGAGGGTGGCCAGGACGTCGATCGCGGAGAAGTCGCCGCCGATGTGACCCGCACCGGCGTAGTGCACCAGCTTCAGGTCCTGGATGCGGATCTGGCGCGCCGCCTCGGCGATGTGTGAGATCTGCTCATCCCGGCCGGCGTGCGGCGAGAGTCGGCCGAAGACCGGCATGGTCGCGTGTTCGGCGGTGAGCGCGCTCATGCCCCGGCCTCCACTTCATTCATCGAACTGAGCAGGACCTTTTGCACCAGGCGCTGCGCTGCCAACGCGTCGTGTGCCGCCTGCGCCTGCGCCAGGGCGCTCTCGTCCAACGCGTCGAGGGCCCGGTGCACCGCCTTGAGGAAGGTGATGGCCTGCTTGGCCGCCTGGACGCTGTCCTCGCGGAACGGGAACTGGTCGAGTTGCCAGACACCCTCCCAGTTGTTCCGCCGGAGGGTGTGGAAGAACTCGAACGTCTCCACCAGGTGCACCGAGCCGACCACCATGTCGTCGTCCCAGCCGCGGAAGTTGTCGTTCACGTCGATGGCGAACAACCTGCCGGCGTCGATGCAGAGCTGCGCGGCGTCGGCCGGGGTCTCCAGCCCGTACAGGGAATGGCCGAAGTCCAGCAGGATCCCGAGGTTGTCCAGACCGACCTGCTGGATCGCCAACAGGGTGCGCGCCGCGTTGGGGAAGATGATCTTGTTGCGCGGCTCGCGCGGCTTGTACTCGATGACGAAATTGATTCCCCTGTGGGCGCCGACGAGCTCCCGGAGCCCGTCGACGGCGAGCTTCCAGACGTCGTGGTAGTTCACCTGGAACGGATAGTCCCAGCCGTCCTGCCCGAACCAGAGTTTGACGTAGTCGCAGTCGAGTTCCTTGGCCAGTTCGGCGGCCTCGTTGAGCAGCTTCAGGGACTGAGCGCGGACGATCGGATCGGGGTTGGTGATCGAGCCCTTCACGTAGTCCCGGTTGTAGATCTCCGGGGTGATGGCCACGGCTCGCAACCCGTTGCGGTTCAGCGCCTTCTTGACGTCATCGAGAGTTCCGTCGAAGCCGGCGAACGGCCAGTTGAGGTCGACGACGGAGAGGTCACCGACGGCGCCCGCTCTGTCGATCTGTTCGAGCAGACCGACCTCGGGTCCGTAACCCTCGGTGGCGTAGCGGTCCTTGTAGGTGGCGAAGTGCCAGATGCCGGCACCGAAGGTGGGCAGATCAGTCATGGCTGCATGCTCCTGTCGGATTGGGTGAGATGGTCACCCGTTGGGCTCTCGGCGCGCGTGCGACCGAACCTGCGGATCTTGGCGAACATGTCTTCGAGGAGGAACCGCACGTCGATGGCCTCGACGACCCGGATGGGATGCCCGGAACCGGGCAGGTAGTGCCCTTCCTGCCCGAAGCGGGGGGCCGGCACGATACGGAAGTTGCCGCCGTGCGGATACAGCATCAACGAGATGGCCGGCGAATCACCGAGGGACCGCGACTCGATGGGCTGCGGGTGATATGTCGCGTTCCAGTCGACCAGTTGCCGGATCAGGTAGTCGGCAAGCCGGCTGGTGCCGCCGATCCTCTCCTCCAGTTCCGCGTACCCGACCGACACCATCGAGTAGACGTTGCTCGGCACCTGCCAGATCGTGATCCCCGAGTCGAACACGACGTTGGCGGCCGCGATGTCGTTGCGCAGGTTGAACTCGATGCCGGGATAGGTCTCCCGACCCCCGTAGCCGACCCCGCCGATCCAGATGACGATCACGTCGCGGGAGACGAGCTCGGGGTCGAGCAAGATCGCCGAGGCCATGTCGGTCAAAGGGCCGAGGAAGGCCACGTGCAGCGGATCGTCCGGGGAGGCGAGGAGGCTCTCTTCGATGATCAACTCCGCGCCGCGACTGCTCAGGGGAGTGTTCTCGTCCGGAATTCCGGTGGGGGCGCCGTTGACGACGACCACGTCGTCGCGGTCCATGAGTTCGAGGAGCAGGTCGATCTCTTCGCGCGACTCTTCCAGGCTGGCCTGGCTTCGCGTCGTACCGAAGTGGGCCGCAATCAGACCCCGAACATCCAAGGAGGGGGACAGCAGGGCATGGACGATCGCAAACTGATCATCGGCCTCGTTCTTGGCATCGGTGTTCACCACAACACGGCGACGTCGGCTCGTCGGCACCGATGTCTCACTCCGGTTGCGGATTTCATTCACTACTGAATATTCTATCAATCGTGCCAACTCGTCAAATTCGCCCCGGACCGAGGCCGGTGATCGTGTCGATCGATCAGGGCACCACGAACACCAAGGCGATCTTGGTGGGCGCAGGCGGTGACGTCTTCGCCGCCGGCTCCGCGCCGGTCGGCGTGACCTCTCCGCATCCGGGTTGGGTCGAGCAGGACGCCGACAGGATCTGGACCAGCGTGATCGAGGCCGTCGGCGGCTGTCTCGCCGGTGTCGACGTACAGATCGTCGGTCTTGCGTTGTCGACCCAACGGGAGACGGTCGTGGGCTGGCAGGCGAGCACCGGTGAGCCCGTCGGCCCGGTGATCGGCTGGCAGGACCGCCGGAGCGCGGACTGGTGCGCTGAAGCACTCAACGCGGATGCCCGTCGTCTGGTCCGGGAACGGACCGCGTTGCGGGTGGATCCGATGTTCTCGGCGCCCAAGATGGCCTGGGTTCTCGATCACTTGCCCATCGGGATACCGGTTGAGGACGTCCGTCTGGGGACCGTCGACTCCTGGCTGATCTGGCGGCTGACCGCAGGTCGGGAGCACCTCACGGAAGCCGGCAACGCCTCGCGAACCCTGCTCTACGACATCTCGGCACTGTCGTGGAGCGACGATCTCCTGGCCATCTTCGGAGTTCCGCCGTCGGTGCTGCCGAGGCCCGTGGCCTCCGACCACGGGTTCGGTGCGACGTCGGGTCTGCCGGGGGTTCCGGACGGCACTCCGATCCTGTCCGTACTGGCCGATTCACACGCCGCCCTGTACGGCCACGGATGTACCGAGGTGGGGCAGGCGAAGGCCACCTACGGCACGGGATCGTCGGTGATGACTGCCGTGCCGACGTTGCCTCAGGGAAGCTCGGCCGTCCCGGCCACGTTGGCGTGGGTCCGCGGCGACACCCCGACGTATGCACTCGAGGGCAACGTCCTGTCCTCGGGCGCCACCTTGACCTGGGCGGCCGAGCTCTTGACCGGCGGACGGGTCGTCGACCTCATCGCCGAGGCCGACAGCGTCGACGACAACGCCGGCGTGACCCTGGTGCCCGCCTTTTCCGGACTCGGAGCGCCCCACTGGGACCGGGGTGCGCAGGCCCTCATTTCGGGGCTCACCACGACGACCCGACGTGGACATGTCGCTCGCGCTGCGGTCGAGTCCATCGCCCACCAGATCTGTGACATCGTCGACGTCATCGAGCAGGCCACGGGCCCACTGAAGGTGTTCCGTGCCGACGGCGGCGCCACGGCATCGCAGCTGGTTGTGCAAACCCAGGCGGACCTGTTGGGCCATGACGTCGAGGTCAGCGAGGTGGCCGAAGTCTCCGCGCTGGGTGCCGCGAAACTCGCGTGGGAGGTCCTCGGAGAGCGGTCGCGGTGGCCGAGGGAGAACAGGGCGAAGGTCGTCAGGAGCCGGCTCGATCCCGATACGCGGATTCGGCGGCGGCGCAACTGGGCGACCGAGGTGGCCCGCGCCCGTTTCCCATCGTCAGAGGGGTCCTGAGGTGGCATCACCCCGCAGCTTCACCCGCGCCACCACCGACGGTCAGCTCCGGCTGATCACCAAGGTCGCGCGGATGTACCACGAGCGCGGCGTACGGCAGGTCGACATCGCCGAGAGCCTGCACCTCTCGCAGGCGAGGGTCTCCCGGCTGCTGAAGCGGGCGGCCGAATTGGGCATCGTTCGGACCGTGGTCGTGGTGGCGCAGGGCGTTCACACCGACATCGAGGAGGCGCTCGAGAACCGCTTCGGTCTGGCCGAAGCGGTGGTCGTCGACGTCGAAGGCACCGAGCGCGACGTCATCGCCGGACTGGGGTCCGCCGGCGCCAGCTACCTGGAGGCGACGCTCACCGGCGGCGACCGGATCGGCATCTCCACCTGGAGCCAGACCCTGTTGTCGGCCGTGGACCGGATGCGGCCCTTCCGTACGACGGCCGCCGAAAGCGTGATTCAGCTCATCGGCGGCATCGGGGCGCCGTCGGCTCAGGCCGAGGCCAATCGCCTGATCGGCGAGTTGGCCCAGTTGTTGGGCGCCACCGCCACCTACGTGCCCGCACCCGGCCTGGTCGGAGACCAGAGTGTCCGCGACAGCCTCCTGCGGGATCCGGCGATGGAGTCGGTCGGTCGGGCGTGGGGCGACCTGACGATGGCTCTGCTCGGCATCGGGAGCCTGCCGCCCTCTCAGCTGCTCGTCGAGAGCGGCAACGCCGTGGATCCCGCCGTGCAAGCCCAGCTGCTGGCCGCCGGGGCGGTCGGCGACGTCTGTCACCGCTTCTTCGGCGTCGACGGGACGCTCGTCTCGAGTGAGCTCGACAGCCGGGTCGTCGGCATCGATCCCGAAACGCTCCGCGCCGTTCCCCGCCGGATCGGCCTGGCCGGGGGAGCGAGCAAGCACGAGGCCATCCGCGCCGCCCTCGTGGGCGGCTGGGTGAACGTCCTGCTCACCGACCTCGGGACGGCCAACGCCCTGCTCACCGACGTCGAACGGGAAGCGGGCGGGTCAGGGCCGGAGCTCGGCCAGTAGGACGTCGTTCGTCGTCGTCGGTGAGACCGGCCCGCCGGGGTCGAGGTTGCTCGCGGGCCAGCTCCCAGGCCAGCGTGTCGGTGAGGGTGTCGGCGAGCGGACGGGTGACGAGTCCGGCCGCGCGGGCGTGAACGCCCTGCCGAGCCGTCATCCCGACGGAGTCGGGCGGCAGCCACAGCGGCAGCGAGCGCTCACCCATCCACGGCTGGACGCCGTGCTCGGTCAACCACTCCGGGGACGCCGGGACCAGCGGCCCGCGGTGGCCCGCGACCAGCCGAGCCGTGGTCAGGTGGACTCTTGAGGGGCAGCCGCTCACCGACGGTGTCGAAGATGCCGCTGATCCTCATCGTCGCCGCGTCGAGCAGGAACCGCGCCAGGTCGCGGACGTCGATCACGGACGTGATCAACTCGGGCACGTCGGGGACGAGGACGGCGCACCGTCGGGCGCGGCCGGTCGGGCGAACCGCCAGGGCCAGTAGCCGCAACGGTCGAACGGCTCGTCGGGACCTCCGATCAGGCCGGCCCGGGCGATCAGGGCGCCCTCGGCTGCCGCGGTGCTCGAGCACACTCAGCTCGCAGGCCACCTTGCCCGCGCCGTACGTCTCGGGCGTGGCCGGCTGATCGACCGGCAGCGGTTCGAGGAGCGGGTCGGACTCGTCGCCGTCCAGCCGGGAGGCGTCGGCGTACACGTTGCAGGTCGAGACGAACACCCAGTGCCTCGGTCGTGGCGGACAGCGCCTGGAGGGCGCCCGCGGACGTGCGCCGGCTGCCGCGAGACGTCGATCACCGCATCCCAGCTCTGCCCGCTCACCGACGTCGTACGCATCCGGCCGGTCGCGATCACCGACGACGAGACTGGCGCCGGACGGCACCGCTCCGGAGACGCCGCGAGCCAGGCACACCACGTCATGCCCCTCGGCCACCCCGAGCGCCGCGACCGTACGACCCAGCCACGCCGTACCGCCCAAGATCAGGATCCGCATGGCGGCCAGTCTGCGTCCAGACCCCGATCAGGCACGACACGGTGACCTCCAGCGGCCAACGGAGCCGAGCGAGGCGCCGGTCCAGCTCCGCGGGGGTGACGTGGAAGGCGTTGGGGCCCATCAGTACGGCTGCCCGAGCGGTGGCGATGTCCCACGAACTCCGGAACCTCACCGGGTGCGTCGCGTCGCGTCGGAAGAAGCCCGCCAGGGATGTGTCCAAGCGATCGGTCTTCGCCGGCTCCACGTCGAGCAGGCCCAGCGGCTCGACGAAGCTCGACCAGGTGTTCGGGCCACGGGACGACGGTGATCAGCGAACCACCGGGCGCGAGGACCCGGTGGAACTCGGCCGGATTACGCGGGGCGAAGACGCTTACGATCACGTCGACCACGGCGTCGGCGATCGGGTAGCGGTCGCCAGGCGTCGGCGACGACGGCGGCCATCCGCTCGTGGGCCCGGGCGGCGCGCCGGATCGCCGCGACCGAGACGTCCAGGGCCAGCGCCCGACGGTCGGGATCCGCGTCCAGCAGCCGCGCCGCGTAGTAGCCGGTCCCCGCGCCGCAGTCCAAGATCGTCCGCGCCGCCGACGGCACGGCGTCGACCAGCGCGTCGGCGATGGCGTCGTAGTGCCCGGCGCCAGGAAGTCCGCTCGAGCGGCGACCATCTCGGCGGTGTCGGCGTTGGCCGGTGGCGGTCCGCCGCTGAGGTTCAGGTAGCCCTGGCGCGCCACGTCGAAGGCATGACCGCTCCGGCAGCGGACCGATCCGCCGTGGCGGCCAGCGACTGCCGGCAGAGCGGGCAGACCAGCAGGTCCAGCCCGATGTCGAGGGCCACGTCAACCTAGAGAGCGCGGAGGGCGCCGCCCTCGATCGGGATGACCGAGCCGGTGACGTACGAGGCGGCGGGGGAGAGCAGGAACGCCGCCACCCGGGCGAACTCGTCCGGCTGCCCGTACCGCCGCAACGGGATGGCCGCCTCGGCCGCGACGCGAGCCGCCTGCGGATCGTCGGCCAGCGAGTCGAGATGCTGCACGCGCTCGGTCTCGACCCGGCCCGGCATCAGTCCGAGCACGCGGATCCCACGCGGCCCGAGTTCGTCGGCCAGTTGCTTGATCAGCATCGCCAGACCGGGCCGGAAGCCGTTGGAGGCCGCCAGCCCGGCCACCGGCGACTTCGCCGAGGTCGACAACACCCAGGCGATGGCCAGATCGGGTGCTGTGCCGTGCCGCACCACGGCGTCGTTGACCCGGAGCCCGGCCAGGAAGACCGACTCGAACGCCGAGCGCCACTGGTCCTCGGTCGTGTCGGCCACCGAGCCGGCCGGCGGGCCGCCCACGCTGATCAGCGCCCCGTCCAATCGCCCCCAGGTCTGCAGCGCCACGGCCACCGCCTCTTCGGCGGTCTCGGGGTCGCTCAGATCGCCGACGAAGGCGCCGTGCGTGGTCCTCGCCCAGCGCCGCGACCGCCGCATCGAGCTCGGCGGCCCGGCGCGCCACCAGCACCACCCGGGCGCCTTCGGCGACCAGCGCCTCCGCCGTGGCCCGCCCCAGCCCGCTGCTGGCCGCGGTCACGACGAAGACGCGTTCGTTGAGTCCTAGATCCACGAGGCGATATTGGCACATGGTGTTGCCGCAACATCGGGACGCACGGCGACTGAAACGATCAAGCAGGCGTTGCCCAACGTGGATGCCGTTATGCGTCAACGCCTCGAGCACTTCAGCCGTCGATCGCGAACGTCCGCGCGGATGAAGACGACGATGCCCAAGATCCCGATGCCGGCGAACATGAACCACTGCAAGGCGTACCAGAAGTGCGGACCCTCGTTGATCTCGGGCGGCAGCAGCGGTACGAACCCACCGGACTGAGGCGGATTCACGGTCAGCACGCTCAGGTAGCCGTTGGCGACCGGATAGGGCACGGCCGACTGCAGGGCATCGGAATTGATGAGCCGCACCTGACCGTTCTCCGGCTGAGTCGCGGCCCGGCTGCCTTGTTCGTTGCGACGGACGTAGCCCTCGACCGTGACCGTCCCGGTGGGCGGTGCGGGGGCCGCGGCCGGGATCTGATTGCCGCGCGGGAGGCTCACGAAACCGCGGTCGACCAGCAGCGCGCCGGTAGATGTCCGCAGCGGCGTCGACCACCTGGTAGCCGTCGGCATCGCCGTTCTGCCGGTACCGGATCAGGAACTGGTGCTCCGCGTCGAAGGTGCCGGTCGCGACGGCCTTCTTCCACTGATCGGAGTCGGCGATGGGACGGTCGAAGATCTCACTCGGCCGGCTGCGGCGGCGCCTGTTCGTTGCTGACGGTGGCCGCGTTCCGTTCGCGCCGCTGCTCCAGCCGGTCCAACTGCCAGTCGCCGAGGTTGACGAACACGGTGCCGAGCACGGCAACGAAGACGATGAGCAGGGTCCATCGCACCCAGAGTCGGCGCACGAACCCAGGCTAGTCGCCGGTTCCGCTGCCTTCCGCCGGCGAGGCGGGCTGGTGCAGCGCCAGCTCGGTCACCTGGGCGGCGGCCGCCCCGAGCGTCGCCCCGCGCCCGACGGCGACTCCGACCAGATAGGTGGTCAGGGGCGCGGCGATCCGCTCGATCTCGTGCGCCGAGTCACGGGCCAGGTCGAGAAGGGTGTGAACGGTGTCGTTGGAGAGGTCGACGTCGCCGAGTTCGAGCTCGGTCGGCCACGGCCCGCAACCAGTCGTCGAGTTCCATCGCCTGCCTCCGTCTCCGTCCACCCGCGGTCGGACGCAGTCGTCCGCCGCAGTTGTCGGCACCTGACAGGATGATGGCATGGGCCGAGTGACGCGTCGGCATGCGGTCGTGAAGATCGGGCCCGACTCGACGACGCGGCGCGACGATCTGCTGGCGGTGGAGGAGCCGCTCGAGGTTCGGCTCGACGGCACGGCGTTCTCGGTGACCATGCGGACGCCCGGTCACGACATCGATCTGGTCCACGGCCTGCTGCACGGCGAGCAGATCATCCACGCCGCCTCCGACGTCGTCGCTGGCCCGCTACTGCGCCGGCGAGGGACCGGACGGCCTCAACACCTACAACGTGCTCGACGTCACGCTCGCGGCGTCGGTCGCCCGGCCCGATCCGGGACTGCAACGCAACGTGTTGACCACCAGCGCATGCGGGATCTGCGGAGCGACCTCCATCGAGGCCGTGACCCGGGAGGCGCGCTACGAGCTGCCGCTCCTCCGGCTGCCGGCCGCCGCGCTCGGGCCGGGGCCAGGCCCAGCTGCGGGCCCAGCAGCGGGTTTTCGCCCAGACCGGCGGGTCTGCACGCGGCCGGCCTGATGGCGGCCAGCGGTGAGGTGTTCTGTGTCCGGGAGGACGTGGGGCGGCACAATGCGGTCGACAAGGTGATCGGCTGGGCCCTACGCGAGAACCGGCTGCCGTTGTCGGCGGCGAGCCTGTGCGTCTCCGGCCGGGCGTCGTTCGAACTGACGCAGAAGGCGGTACTGGCCGGAATCCCGGTCCTGGCTGCCGTGTCGGCCCCCAGTTCGCTGGCCGTCGAGCTGGCCGAGCAGGCCGGGCTGACCCTGGTCGGCTTCGTCCGGGGCGACACGATGAACGTCTACACCCATCCGGAACGCATCTGCTGACCGGCTCGTGTCTCGGTAGTGCGGTCGGCCAAGATCCGTAGCGACTACCGAGCATTCCGTCTCCCCTCATCGCTCTGGGAAGTGTCTGGGCACTGGGCCCCGACATCGACGTAGAGATGGATGGGACATGGGCGAGTTCGCGCTGTTCGCCGGCTCCGCGGCGGCCGCGATCTTCATGGTCAGTCAGCTGCCGATGTTGATCAAAGCCGGTCGGACCAAGAACCTGGGTTCGTACAGCTTCGCGAACATCGCGCTGGCCAATGTGGGCAACGTGCTGTACGCGATCTACGTGTACAACCTGCCGGCCGGTCCGATCTGGGCCATGCACGCCTTCTATCTGTCGGCCACCGCGTTGATGTTGTTCTGGTATCTGCGCTACGCCCGGCGGCGGGCGCAGCCCACGGTGGCGGCCGAGTCCTAGATCGGCACTAGAATCCACGGATGACGATCCTGCTGCCGATTCCTCGCCTGCGCGAGACGTCAGCGGGCGCGGTTTCGTCGGTGGGGGTCGGAGAGCTCCGCGACGCGTACGGGCGAGTGGCCACCGATCTCCGGGTCTCGCTCACCGACAAGTGCAATCTGCGGTGTACGTACTGCATGCCGGCCGAGGGTCTGGAGTGGCTGCCGAAGGCCGAATTGCTCAGCGACGACGAACTGGTGCGGCTGATCGACATCGGAGTCAGCCGGCTCGGGATCAGCACGGTCCGGCTCACCGGCGGCGAGCCGCTGCTGCGACCCGACCTCGAAGCCCTCGTCGCGCGGGTCGTCGCGCTGCGCCCCAGTCCCCAGGTTGCCCTGACCACCAACGGCATCGGCCTGGCCCGCCGGGCGGACAAGCTGGCGAAGGCTGGACTCCGCCGGATCAATGTCTCCCTGGACACCTTGAATGCGGACACATTCGCCCGGATGGCACGCCGGGACCGGCTGGGTGACGTGCTCGCCGGGATCCGGGCGGCCCGGACGGCGGGTCTGGACCCGGTCAAGGTCAACACGGTGTTGATGCGGGGGGTGAACGACCACGAGGCGCTGGACCTGCTGCGGTGGGCGATGGTGGAGGGGGTGCAGTTGCGGTTCATCGAGCAGATGCCGCTGGACGCGCAACACGCCTGGCGCCGGACCGAGATGGTCACCGCCGACGAGATCCGGGCCAGCCTGCAGCAGGAGGTCGAGCTGGCCGAGGATCCGGCCGACGCGCTGCTGCGCGGCAGCGCGCCCGCCGAGTTGTTCCGGGTGGCGGGCACCGACTATCGGGTCGGGATCATCGCCGCCGTGTCGAAGCCTTTCTGCGGATCCTGCGACCGCGTCCGACTGACCGCCGACGGACAACTGCGCAACTGTCTGTTCGCTCGCGAGGAATCCGACCTGCGGGCGCCCCTCCGAAGCGGCGCCACCGACGAGGAACTCGCCGCCCGCTGGATCCAGGCGGTGGCCGGCAAGCGCCCCGGGCACGGCATCGACGATCCGAGCTTCCTGCAGCCCGATCGACCGATGTCGGCCATCGGCGGCTGAGGTCGCGGGTCAGCGCCAGAGCCTCGGCGATCAGTTCCAGGAAGCGGGTCCCTCGGAGCCGGCCGGATAGGTGTCGAGCGGGGTGCGCTGTTCCCGCCACGCCTGCAGCACCGGATCGACGATCCGCCAGCATTCGACGGCGGTGTCACCGCGCACCGAGAGCAGCGGATCGGCGTCCAGCACGCCGGCCATGACTTCACCGTACGGCGGGAGTCGTCCGGCGGTGAGATCGTGGGTGAGGGCGACCCGCTCGAGCGCGAACGGATCATTGGGGCTGTTCACATTCATCTCCACGGCCATCCGATCCGGCGACAGGGTGAGGCGCAGCTGGTCCGGCAGATCGATCCCGCGGAGCCCGCCGGGCAGGTGCAAGAGTGGCTTGAACGTGATCAGCACCTCCTTGCGGAGGTTCCGCAGCGCCTTTCCCGACCGCAGCCGGAACGGCACGCCGGCCCAGCGCCAGTTGTCGATCTGCACCGTGAGCTCGGCGAGCGTTTCGGTATTGCGGGCCGGATCGACCCCGGGCTCGTCGGCGTAGTCGGGCACCTGCTGGCCGTCGGCGACCCCGGCTGGTGTATCGGGCCCGGCGGCCTGCGGCGACCGGGTCGTCGTCCCAGACCCGACAGGCCCGCAGGGCGGTCGCCTTGGCGTACCGGAGGTCGATGGCGTTCACGTTGGCCGGCGGATCCATCGCGATCAGGGCGAGGATCTGCAGCAGGTGGCTCTGGACCATGTCGGTCAGCGCCCCGGCATGGTCGTAATAGCGGGCCCGGTTCTCCAGCGCCAGCACTTCGTCGTAGGTGATGTCCACCCGCGCGATGTGCTCGTTGCTCCACAGCGGCTCGAACAGGCGATTCGCGAAGCGGACCCCGAGCAGGTTCAACACGCTGGAGCGGCCGAGGAAGTGGTCGACCCGGAACACCTGCTCGTCCGGCACCAGCTCGGCCAGCAGCCCGTTCAGACTGGCTGCACTCTCCGCGTTGGTGCCGAACGGCTTTTCCAGCACGAGCGTGGTCCCGGTCGGCAGATTGACCTTCTTCAGTTCGGTGCACGCGATGACCGTGACAGCCGGCGGCAAGGCGAAATACAGCGCCGGGGCGGCGGGCGCAGACTCGATCAGCCGGCGCAGGTCGTCGGCGTTGGTGACGTCGGCGCGGGTGTACCGGCTGCGACCCAGCACGGACTCTGTCGTTGCTTCGGACACGCCGGTCGTCGCGAAAGACGTACGGACTCGCTCCTGCCAGGTGGCCGGATCCCAGTCCTCGGACCCCGCGCCCAGCAGGACCAGGTCTCGACGCTGACTCTCCTCCTCGAGCAGCTCCCCCAGGGCCGGCAACAACAATCGCCCGGCGAGGTCCCCGCTCGCACCGAGCAGCACCATCGATCCGATCGAACTCATCGTCCTCCTCTATTGGGAGGCAACCTACTCAACTTTGAGCCGGGTCTCGGCTTCAGGGAGTATCAGGGAACTTCAGGGAGTCGTCAGCTCAACGACGTCGCGCAGGAATCCGCGCGCGGAGAGGAAGCCGCCCAAGGTTTCCCGGTGGTCATCGCAGGCCACCCAGTGCTTGCGCCGATCCTCGGTGTGGATCTTCGGATTGTTCCACTGCAGATCGAACTCGGCGGGCCGCCGGCAGCCCTTGGCCGAGCAGACGACCAGGCCGGCGGTGGACGGCGAGGGACCGGTCTCGCTAGGGGGAGCGGACATGATGCGCAGATTCGTGCTGTTCGTTCGACTCGATGAGCTGTCCGGAGATGACGCCCTGCTCTTCGGGTCCGGTGGTGAGCTGTTTGGCGTCGTCGGGGGCCGCCGTTTCGACGGCTTTGTCGCTGGTGCGCTGGTGCGCCTGGTTGGCGAGCAGAACCGCGATGTAGGGCAGGAAGACCGCGCAGGCGAACAACACCCAACGACCGGCCCCAGGGACGAAGATCATGGCGATGAAGCACGCCGTCCGGAACGCCATGGTGATCGAGTAACGCTTGACCCGACCGGCCATCTCTTCGCTGGTGGCGATTCGGGCGTCCGTGATGACCGAGAAGTTCTGCCGGGTATAGCCCGCGTCCCGTCCGCTGCTCGAAGTCATCGTCCCCGCCACTTCCTCAGCCTACGCCTGTTACTCGGCGTAGAGCGCAGTCGGTAGCGTGACCTCCGTGACAGACAGTTCGGCCTCAACGTCGGCTCCTCAGGTGACTTCTCAGTTCGCTTCTCCGGGGGATCCCCAGACAGCTCGGACGGTGCTGGTGACGGGCGGCAGCAAGGGCATCGGGTGGGGCGTGGCCGAGCGGCTCCAGGCGAGCGGCCATCGCGTGGCAGCCACCTTCCGCAGTGGTGGGGTGCCCGACGGCGTGCTGGGCGTGAGGTGTGAGATCACCGACCCGAGTGATGTGGACTCCGCGTTCAGCGAGGTGGAGGCGGGTCTGGGGCCGGTCGAGGTGGTGGTGGCCAACGCCGGCATCACCCGGGACACCTTGTTGATGCGGATGAGCGACGAGGACTGGGACAGCGTCATCGCCACCAACCTGACTGGCTCGTTCCGAGTGGCCAAGCGAGCGGCCCGGCCGATGATCCGGGCCAAGTTCGGCCGGCTGATCTTCCTGTCCTCGGTGGTGGGTCACCTGGGTTCGGCGGGTCAGGTGAACTACGCCGCCTCCAAATCCGGGTTGGTGGGGCTGGCCCGATCGCTGGCCCGCGAACTGGGTTCGCGCGGGATCACCGCTAACGTCGTCGCGCCCGGCTTCATCGAGACCGAGATGACCGCCGAACTCAGTTCGGAGTTGACGGCGAAGTACGCGGCGCAGATTCCGCTGGGCCGGATGGGCGGGGTGGACGACATCGCCGCGTGCATCGAGTTCCTGGCCAGCGACAGCGCCGGATACATCACCGGCGCGCTCATCCCGGTCGACGGGGGGCTGGGAATGGGTCACTGATCAAATTCTGAACGTCCGTGGTCGGCGGATGCAGTGCGGCTAGCCGGGTCTGACGGTAATTCTGAGAAGTAGTGAGGAGTGCGCGTGGGAATTCTCGAAGGCAAGAACGTCCTGGTGGCCGGGGTCACCCTGGACACCTCGATCGCCTTCCACGTCGCCCGGATCGCCCAGGCCGAGGGAGCGACCGTCCTGGTGTCCAACTTCGGCCGGGCGATGAGTCTGACCAATCGGGTGATCAAGAAACTGGATCCGGTCCCGCCCCTGCTCGAGGTCGACGTCACCAACCAAGAACACCTGGCCGGGTTGGCGCTGGCGGTGGGCGAACACGTGGACCGACTGGACGGCTTGGTGCACTCCCTCGCCTTCGCCAACCCCGAGACCGCGCTGGGCGGCAAGTTCTTGTCGACGCCGTGGAGTGACGTCGGCACCGCGGTCCACGTCTCCGCCTACTCGCTCGCCTCGTTGACCATGGCCTGCCGACCGCTGTTCGCCTCCTCGGCCTCGGTGGTGGGAATGACCTTCGACGCGACGGTCTCCTGGCCGGTGTACGACTGGATGGGGGTCGCGAAGTCGGCATTGGAGAGCACCAGCCGGTATCTGGCGCGGTACCTCGGGCCCGAGGGCGTGCGGGTCAATCTGGTCGCCGCCGGTCCGCTGGAGACGCTGGCCAAGAGGGCGATCGGTGGCGCCAACGAGTTCAATGAGGTCTGGGCCCAACGGGCGCCGCTCGGCTGGGAACCGACGGACATGGAGCCGACGGCGCTGGCCGTGGTCGCGCTGCTGAGCGACTGGTTCCCGCGCACCACCGGGGAGATGGTGCACGTCGACGGCGGCGTACACGCCATGGGCGCCTGAGTGACCGAACTTGTCTGTCGCGCACGTGCTCTCCGACTCGCGCTCACTCCGCGCCCAGCGACTCGGCCTTCCTCCCTCCTTCGCAGACGAAAAGCATGTCTGCTCGCTCGGTCGTGCAGACCGAGCCGGCGCTGCGCTAACGACGCTCGCCGGGTGAATTCCCGAGAAGCTCCGCTCATGACCGTACTTGTCATGTCGCGCTCCGCGCTCCGCGGTCACGAGCGGAGCAGCGTCTCGCTCGTTCGATCGCGATTCCGGACGACGAAAAGCGTGTCGCCCGGAATCGCTCCTCACTCCCGAGAAGCTCCGCTCATGACCGTACTTGTCTGTCGCGCTCCGCGCTCCGCGGTCACGAGCGGAGCAGCGTCTCGCTCGTTCGATCGCGATTCCGGACGACGAAAAGCGTGTCGCCCGGAATCGCTCCTCACTCCCGAGAAGCTCCGCTCATGACCGAGCCCTCGTCGGGGACCGAGTTCGACCACGCGCCGCCGGCGCTGATCGAGGTCAGGCTTCTGGACGGTCCCAACCTGTACTTTCCGCGACCCGCCGCGAAGGTCACGTTCCGCATCTCCGGGTTGTTGTCCGCACCCGTCGAGACGGCCCGCGAGTTCGCCGAGCAGCTGGGGATGCGCGACGTCCGCCCGGGCGAGCCCGGCTCGTCGTTCCGGCAGCGGTTCGCGGCTCGGGCCGTCACCCGGCTGGTCCGCAGCTTGGCGCTCGCCGGTGGTGTCAAGCGCCTCGCCGTCCGGTCCCGAACCGGCATCGAGGTGGACCAACTCGTCGTCGCGTACCCCTGGCGCAACTCCGGCCGGGCGGAGGTGCTGGCCGAAGGGGTGGCCCGGGCCCTGGAGGCGGTGGGCACGCCGCGGCTGGCGGGCACGCTGGAGCGGGCGGCGGCTCGACTGGCCGCAGCCGAGCCGGGCATGGCCCCGGAATTGATCCGGCCCAGCATTCCCGTCGTGGCCGTCACCGGGACCAACGGCAAGACCACCACGTCCCGGATGCTGGGCTTCTGCTTCCAACGGGCCGGTTGGTCGGTGGGCTGGTCCAGTACGGACGGGATCTACCTCAACGGCGAACTGGTGGAGGCCGGTGACTACTCGGGGCCGAGCGGGGCCGGCCGGGTGCTGCGGCAACCGGGCGTTCAGCTGGCCGTGACCGAGACCGCCCGTGGTGGGATCCTGCGGCGGGGTGTCGGGGTGGCCTGGAACGACGTCTCGGTGGTGACCAATATCTCGGCGGACCACCTCGGGCTCGGGGGGATCGACACCCTGGACCAACTGGCCGAGGTCAAAGCGGTCATCACCAAGATCACCAAGTCGGACGGCTGGTGCGTGCTCAACGCGGACGACCCGCGCACCTTCGCCATGCGACAAGGGACCAAGGCTCGGATCTGGGTGTTCAGCCGGGACCCCGACTCGCCGAGCGGGCGTACGGTGCTCGACGGTGGCGGGCGGGTGAGCACGGTGCTGGACGGCTGGGTGGCGGTGCTCGAGGCCGGCGCCGATCCGCTGCCGGTGGTGCCCGTGGCCGAGGTGCCGATGACCCTGGCCGGATTGAGCCGGGTCAACGTCGAGAACGTATTGGCGGTCACCTCAGCCGCTCTCGCCTTGGGGCTCGGGCCGGATGAGGTCGCGGCCGGGCTGCGGGCCTTCGACCCCGCCGCCGACAATCCGGGCCGGATGAACGTCTGGACGCTGCCTTCCGCCGGCGGCGGGACGATGAGCGTGGTGATCGATCTGGCCCACAACGAGGCGGGATTGGCGGCATTGCTGGAGATCATGAACGGGCTCCGGCCACCCGGTAGGCGCCTGCTGCTCGGGGTGGGAACGGCCGGGGACCGCGGTGACGAGGTCTTCGTCCGGTTGGGCGAGCTGGCCGGTCTCGGCGCGGACGTGGTCGAGATCGCCCACAAGAGCGATTACCTGCGCGGCCGGCCGATGACCGAGCTCGGCGACCTGATCCGCGAGGGTGCGGCGCACGCCGGTACGGAGATCACCGCCGAGCACGCCGATGAGCTGAGCTGCCTCCAGTCCCTGGTCGCCCAGTCCCGGGACGGCGACGTGGTCGCGATCATGGCCCACCAGGACCGGGCCGACCTCGACCAGTGGCTCTTCGGCTCCGGCGCGACCCGCGACTCCGCCGCCGACCTGCGTGCCAAGGTGCGTCGCGCCACGCCCTGATCTCGCCGAGCCGTCACATCGGCAACGACACGCCGCCCAAAACGACACGCAACGCCGAAGATGCGACCGGTCAGATCTGGGGTAGCGGCTCCTGCTGGGGCTGCTGGCCGTTGGCGTGGTAGTCGGGATCGGCGATGCCGTGGGTGCGCTCGTGCTCGTCGCGCTGAGCGCCGGGTTGGGCCTGCCGTCCGTACGACTCCAGCTGGGACATCACCGCGGCGTGCTGGTCGACGCAGATCACGATCAGGTCGCCCGGGTTGGAGCGGGTGATGGCGTGCCGGGTGGCTTCCAGCTCGTCCAGCACGATCTCGACCTGCTTGCAGCGCACCCCCTCACCCATGGCGCGGTGCACCCCCTCGGCGATGAGCCCGGACACATCGCCGCGCTTCCGGCCGCGGAGGCCGGTGTCCTCGCGGATGATCACGACGTCGAAGTGTTCCGCCGCCACCTCGCCGATCTCGCGCATGTCCTCGTCGCGCCTGTCGCCGGCGGTGGCCACCACCCCGATCCGGGAGATCTTGCCGATCTCGGTGGTGGCGTCCAGCGCGTCCCCGGTCTTGTCCACGAAGTCGCCGAGCATCCGCATCGACGGCGGGTTGTGCGCATAGTCGACGATGACCGTACGGCCTTCGACCTCGACTTCGTTGAGCCGACCCGGGGCCAGGTAGTAGTTCGTGGAGAAGCTCCGCAGACCGCCTCGGATGTCGTGCAGCGAAGCGCCGGCGGCGAAGGCGGCGGCCGCGGCGGCCATGGCGTTCTGGACGTTCATGGTGGCCCGGCCGTGGAACGTCGAGGGCAGCAGATGGGTCCAGGCGAGTTGCATGGCCCGCTGGCCCTCCTTCACGATGATCATGTCGCCCAGGTCGCTGTGCTCGAGCACCACCGCGCGGCCGCCCCGCCGGCAGTGATCATCGACCGACTCGCGGATCTCGCTGCCCGGGTTGCGCCATGGTGAACCAGACGATGCGCCCGGAGCAGCGCCGCCGCAGAACGCGGACGAGCGGATCGTCCGCGTTCAGCACCGCATATCCGTTACGGGGAACGGCCTCCACGATCACGCCCTTGACGTCAGCCAACTGCTCGAGGGTGTCGATGCCCCGCAGGCCCAGGTGATCGGGCTGCACGTTGAGCACCACCCCGACGTCGTTGCGCTCATAGCCCAGTCCCTCGCGCAGGATGCCGCCGCGGGCGACCTCGAACACCGCCATGTCCACCCGCGGGTTCTGCAGCACCATCTTCGCCGAGCGGGGCCCCGACGCGTCCGCCCTGATGACCAGCCGCTCGTCGATCACCACTCCGTCGGTGGAGGTCATGCCCACCTTGCGCCCGATCCCCTTGAAGATGTGGGCGATCATCCGGGAGGTGGTGGTCTTCCCGTTGGTGCCGGTGATGGCGATGATCGGAATCCGGCTCGCAGTGCCCGGGCGGGAACAGCATGTCGACCACCGGCTTGGCGATGTACTGCGGATCGCCGATGGTCGGGTGGGTGTGCATCCGGAAGCCCGGAGCGGCGTTCACCTCGCAGATCGCCCCGCCCGTTTCTCGTACGGGCTGGGTGATGTCGGGCGCGATGAAGTCGATCCCGGCGATGTCCAGGCCGACCACCTGGGCGGCCTCCTCGGCGATCTCGATGTTCTCCGGGTGTGCCTCGAAGGTGCGGTCGATGGAGATGCCGCCGGTCGACATGTTGCCGGTCAAGGTGAGTTTGATCAAGGTGTCCGCGGGAGGCACGTCGTCCATCGCGTAGCCCTGCGCCTGGACCAGGTCGACGGCGGCCTGATCGATCTTGATCCGGGTCAGCACTTTCTCGTGTCCGACGCCGCGGCGCGGGTCGGCGTTGGTCCGCTCGACCAGTTCGGCGATGGTCGCTTGGCCGTCGCCGATCACGTGAGCCGGCACCCGTTCGGCGATCGCGGCGATCTTGCCGTCGATGACCAGACAGCGGTAGTCGACGCCGGTGATGTACGTCTCGACGATGACCCACCCGTTGCGTGATTCGCCCTCGGCGACCTCGAAGCCGGCGCGGACTTCACCCTCGGTGGTCAGGTTCAGGATCACGCCACGGCCGTGGTTGCCGTCAAGCGGCTTGACCACCACCGGATAGCCGATCCGTCGGGCCAAGCGGATCGCGTCGTCGGCGGTGCGCACCGACTGCGAACGGGGGACCGGCAATCCGGCCGCCGACAACAGGTTCAGGGTGAGCTCTTTGTTGCTGGCGATGTCGACCGCCACCGATGAGGTGTTGGACGTCATGGTGGCCCGGATTCGCTTCTGGTGGACGCCCTGACCCAGCTGCACCAGCGACGAGGTATTGAGCCGGATGAACGGGATGTCCCGGCTCACCGCCTCGTCGACGATCGCCTGGGTGGACGGCCCGAACGCGGAGCGCTCCCCGCGGACGATGAAGCGCTCCAGTTCCTCGTCGAAATCGAAGTCCGGATCGTGCTCGATCAGATCGTTGACCAGTTTCACCGCCAGGGTCCCGGCGGCCAGTCCGACGCCCTCGTCGGCGTAGGCGTAGATCACGTTGTACCGGGCGCGCGCACCCTTCACCTGCCGGGTTTTTCCGCGGCGCATGTCGTGCCCGACCGACTGCTGGAGCTGCAGCGCCACGTGCTCGGCCACGTGGCCCAGCCAGGTGCCCTCGTGCAGCCGCTCGACGAATCCCCCGCGCCGGCCGCGACTGCAGCTGTGATTCTGCAGTCCGGGCAGCCGTTCCACCAGCGCGTCGGCGAACCCGGGGATCAGGTTGGTGGGGAAGTCCTCCAGCACACCAAGATCCACCACCAGCTGGATGGCCGGTTCGTAGTGCCAGACGTTCGGACCCCGGTAGACCCGCTCGGAGAGGACCCGGAGGTCGGGTCGGGGTGTCGCACTGGCTGGTTCGGTCACGCGAAACCTCCTCGATCAACGGTCGGTCCTGATCCTTCCACCCTCCGTCACGGTCAGTCCGTCGGGACGCTCGATCCGGAACCGACCTACCGCGGATCGCTGCGCCGGATGCGGCGCCGGTACGAATCAGGCGATACGCCCTCGGCGGCGATCTCCGCGGCCAGCAACCGAAGATCGTTCTCGGCAGCCCGGGACTCGGCGACCTCGACGTCCGGCAGCTGCTCGTCATGGGTCAGCAACACCCGGCGGGCCAGATCGAATCGGCTGCCCGCCGGCAGGACGTGGAGCAAGGCCCCCGAAACCAGCAGCGGAGCGGACCGCTGCGCCAGGTAGGCGTTGCTCGTCAGCTGCCCGCCGTCGATCACCGTGACGGCGCCGCGGCCGATCACCTCCAGCACCGACCACGGATCACCGCGGCGGTGTCCTCGTCGATTCCGATGCCGAGCAGGGACGGCGACTGGGCGACCAGCGACAGCAGCCGCCCGTACCGGTTGCGCTGCTCGAAATGCTGGTCGATCACCGCTCCGGTCACCAGGCCGAGACCGGCGGACAATTGACTCATCCGCTGCCTCGGCGTGGACCCGCCGCTGCCGAACGCGATCATGTAGTCGGCCAGGATGCTCGCGCCGGCCGAGGTGCCGCCCACGACGACCCCGCGCCGGTGGGCGGCGTGGATGGCCGCCCCGAACGGCGTCCCCGTGATGAAACCGCTGAGCTTCAACTGATTGCCACCGGTCATGAACACTGCGGTCGCGCCGGCCAACGTTTCGCTGAGTTGACCGTTCGACGCCTCGGCGCGGTTCTCCGGCCGGACGCCGATCACCTCCCCGGCGCCGAGCGATCCGAACACCGCCCGATAGACGTCGACCATCTCCGGCCCCAGCGAGGAAGCGCTGGGGACCACGGCGATCCGGGCGTCAGCGCCGCCGGCCTCGGCCACGAACGCCCGCAGCACGCTCCGGCGGCGCAGCTTCGCCTCCGCCCCGCCGATGGCGAAGATGGTCCCTGATGGTCCCGGCATGCTGGACAGGATACGTATCCTCGTCGCTACACTCCCCGGGTGCGGGATCGCGCGCTGCTGTCCGCCATGATCGCGGCGCTCGGGATGTTGACCATCGACGTCACCGCCGTACGGGTCGCGCTGCCGGCGATCCAGGTCGAGCTCGGGGCGACCGATGTGGAACAAGCCTGGGTGGTCAACGGCTATCTCCTTTCCCTCGGGGTCTTCGTGGTGGCCGGCGGCCGGGCCGGTGACCTGTTCGGCCGCCGCACCGTCTTCTTGGCCGGGCTGGCCCTGTTCACCATTTGTTCGGCGCTGGCGGGCTTCGCCCCGAGCGCCGAGTTCCTGGTCGGCGCGCGGATCGTCCAGGGCATCGGGGCCGCAGTGATGACGCCGGGAATCTACGCGATCATCACCGATGGCTTCGCCGGCCGGAATCTCGGCAAGGCGATGGGCGCCCTCACCGGCACGGCCGCCATCGGCTTGTCGATCGGGCCGCTGCTCGGTGGGCTGCTCGTCCAGGTCGTGGGGTGGCGATGGATCTTCTTCATCAATCTGCCGCTGGCGGTGTTCGCAGCCGTGGCGGTGTTCGGGCCGTGCCCGGTGGGCATCGGGCCGGCGGGCCGCGGATCGATCTGCCCGGCCTGGCTCTGCTCGCCCTTGCCCTCAGCCTGCTGAACATCGGTCTGCTGGAGGGCGGACCGGCGGGCTGGACCAACCCGGTGACGCTCGCCCTGCTGAGCCTCGGCGTGGCCGGCTTGCTCGCCTTCTGGGCGGTCGAGTCCCAGGTGCCCCGATCCATTAGTCGATCCGGCCGTGCTGCGGCGTCCCGAGATGGCCGCCGCCAACGCGGTCGGGTTCTGCATGCAGTTCGTGTCCACCGCGGTCACGGTGCTGGTGGCGATCTGGCTGCAGGAGGGCCTGCGCGTCTCGGCGCTCTCGGCCGGCCTGGCGCTGCTGCCCATGACCCTGCCGGTCACCGTCGCCGCCCCGCTGGCCGGCCGGTGGGTGCCCCGATTCGGCGCCCGCCGGCTCGTCATCACCGGCACGGTCGCGGTGGCGGTGGGCACCGCGGCGATCGGGGCCGGCGCGTTGAGCCGGACGCTACGGACCGGTGATCCCCGGGCTGGCCCTGTTCGGCTGCGGCTTCGCCACGGTGCTCACGGCCCTGACCACCGCGCTGATGGCCGGCGGCGGGCGAGCTGGACCGCGGGATGGTGTCCGGCATCTACAACACCGCTCGCAACGTCGGGGCCTCCATTGGGGTCGGGGTGACGAATTCGTTGCTGCTCGACGCTGACGGTGACCCGCGGTCTCGACCAGGCCTTCGCCATCACGATGTTCGTCACCGCCGGCGTGGCGGCCCTCGGGGCCGGCGCCTCCCTGGCCCTGGCCCGGCCGACCGGTTCACCTGCCGCCCGCACCCGGTCGGGCATCATCACCCCTAGCCGACCAGCGAGCGGGCCGGTACGACCAGGTCTCGTGGCACATCGGCGGCCCGGCAGACGCCGGACAGCTGCATGGTGTTCCGCAGTTCCTCGACGAACAGTTCGCAGCATCTTGCGCATCGCCGCGCCGCCGCCGGCCGCCAGGCCCCAGTAGATCGGTCGGCCGATCAGTACGCAGCGGGCGCCCAGCGCGAGGGCCTTGAGCACGTGCGTGCCCTGGCGGATGCCGCCGTCGACCAGCACGTCCACCTCGTCGCCGACCTCGTCGACGACCTCGGTGAGCACGTCCAGGGTGGCTGGCTCGCCGTCGAGCTGCCGGCCGCCCTGATTCGACACCACCACCGCGCGCAGCCGGCGTTCACGGCGTTGCGGGCCTCGGCGGCCGTCATCACTCCCTTGGCGATCACCGGCAGCGAGGTGCGGTCGACCAGCCAGGCGGCGTCGTCCCAGGTGACGTCCTGGGCCATCTCCCGCCACAGGTAGGCCATCAGGTCCTCGCCGCTGGCCTTGCTCGGCAGGTCGACGCGGTCGTCGAGGTTGGCGATCCGTACGTCGCGGGGGAGGTGGATGTGGCTGCGCTTGTCGGCGGGCCGGATGCCGTAGTTGGGGGCGTCGACGGTCAGCACCAGGCCGCGGTAGCCCGGCGGCCTCCGCCCGCTCCTGGAGGCTGGTGGTCAAGCCCCGGTCCTTGTGGATCTGCAGTTGCAGGCAGCACGGGAGCCCGACCGCCCCCACCTCCTCCAGCGGTGTACTGGACAGCGTGGACAGCACCATGCCGGCGCCCATGGCGTGGGCCGCGCTGGCGGACGCCAGCTCCCCGTCGGGATGGACCACCTTGTGGAAGGCCGACGGCGCCAGCATGATCGGCACCTCGAGCTGCTGCCCGACCACCGTGACCGAGAGGTCGACCTCCGACACGTCCCGCATCAGCCGCTTGCGGATCAGCCAGCGGTCGTAGGCGCGGCGGTTCTCGTCCCGGGTCCAGTTGCGGCCCGCCCCGGCGTTCAGGTGGTTGAAGATGGGCGACGCCAGAGTCGCCTCGGCGTGGGCCTCGAAGTCCTCGAACTCCTCGAAGCCGTCCAACTCAGCTCATCGGTTCCCTTCCGGATCTGGTCGAGCAGCCCACGCAGACCCGGCCCCGGGCGGCTGCGCGGAGGTGTAGCCGGCGACCTGGCCGTCGCGGACGACGAACTCGTCGGTGTGCGGCACGGTACGCAGCACCCGACCCGGTGGTCTGCGGCAGGTCGACGCCGAGCATCGGGCAGCCGGACCGGGCGGTCGTTGGTGGCCGTGATGTAGGCGACGCGCCCGCACCCGGTCGGGAGCCGAGCTCGGTCAGCTCGACGATGTGGTGCCGGAGGTCGGGAAAGGAGCTCCGCAGTCCTTGGTGGGCACGCAGGTAGGCGGTCCGGTCGATGGTGCTGCCGTCGATGTGCGCCGTCGCCTGGAAGTCGTCGGCCACCAGAGCGCGGCCGCCGCTTCGTCGTCGCCCTCGTCGAGGGCGTCCAGCAGGGCCCGTACGGTGTCGGCCGCGCTGCGCGCGGCGCTCACTTCGGCCCCAGCAGGAAGGCCGGGGTGAAGGTGGCTCCGGCGCTCACGTTGGTGACGCCCGGCGGCGCCCGAGTCGGGCCAGCATGCCCGCCCATCCGACCGCGGAAGACGTACGGATCGTTGTCGACCACGAAGCGCTGCAGCTGGGTGGCCGGGCTCGTCGAGCGCGAACAACTCGGCGTGCGGGACGACCGGCGCTGCACGATCGTGGTCCTCGTTCCAGCGCCAGGGCCTCATCCACCGCAGCGGTCCAGGTGGTCTCGTCGCACTCGAAGCCGACGTGCACCCCGTGCCCGCCGTAGTCGTGCGCGGGTTTGAGCACCACCCGTTCCCGGTGGGTCAGCGCCCATTCGCGGGTGATGGTGTTGGCGCCCGGACCATGATCATCGGCCACCAGCCTCCGGGTCCAGGGCACGTGGTTCAGCACCGCCGAGCGCTCGGCGGCGGTGAGCCCGAATTCATGCGCCCGCGTGGTCAGCAGGTCGAACACCGACTTGTGACCCAGCACGTCGGAGGCGAACGGGTTGACAATGCACGACCGCGTTGGCTCGCGCTGCCGCCACCAGCGCCCGGGTCTCCTCGGGCCGGGCGAGGATGTCCTGGATGATCAGCCGGCGGTAGACCAGGTCGATCGGCCGGCCGGGGCCGCTGCGCAACCGTCCGCCGTTGAGGGTCAGCTCCCGCGGGTCGACGATCATGGCTTGCGATCCCGGCGGCGAGCAGATCGTCCCGGATGATCTCGAACTCCGGCATCAGCGGCACGTCGGACCAGTCGACGATCGCGATCGCCGGATCGCCCTGACCCGCCCCAGTCCCGCTAGGCGCTCAGCATGGCCTCGCGCAGGGACGGCAGCACCCACAGGGGTTCGAGCTCGAACTCCTCGGCCACCGTGGCGTAGCCTGAGTCTCGGTGAACGCGCGCGCGGCCGCGTCGTGGAACCCCATCCCCCCGGGGAGCCGCCCTGCACCTCGACGAAGCCCAGCCGTTTGGAGAAGAACGCGTCGTAGCGGTCGTTGACGTCGACGTTGTTGAAGCCCGGTTCGATGGAGACCAGGTCGCGCTCGGCGGGGGACAGGCCGATCTCGTCGAGCAGCTCGGGTGTGCTGTGCACCGCGGCCAGGGTCTTGGCCAGCGCCGAACCGATCAGCGACACGGCCAGCCGCTCGGCCTCCAACCGGGGTCGGGTGACCAGGAACGGCCGGGCGACCGCGGCAGACCGGACGGCCGCCGTAACGCAACGCCCGCAGCTGCTGCAGGCCGGGGTCGTCGGGGTCGAGTCGGCGCACCAGCCGGTGCCAGAGGGCGACGGCCTCGTGCGGTCAAGCACGGCTTCGTCACTGGGCACGACTGGTCCTCTTCGAGGTGGTGCCGAGGTCGCGCAGCAGCGCGCCGCAACGGTCGAACAGTCCTGGGCGTGGCCGCGGTCGGCGCCGATGGCGGTGACCCCGACCCGACCCAGCGGTCCGAGCGCGGCCAGCATGTGCCAGACGACCCCGGTCTGTCGCTCGGGATCCCAGCGCAGATCCGGCGGTCGTCGGCCGCGGCCAGGAAGCTGTCCGATGTCGGCGCCGCGCGCGTTCGGGTGCTCCAGGTCGTCGGTGGCCACGTAGCAGCGCGGCTCGCCCCGGGCGGTGCGGTAGAGCGCTCCGGTCGGGTCGCACCTGCCGCCGGTGAGCAGGTAGAGGGTGCCGAACGGGTGGCTCGTGCCGCCCTCGCGCAGGTTGATCTCGACCGCGTACGGGCGCCAGCCGCCGTCCGCGGCGGGCGACGACGAAGTCGATCCCGAACCGGCCGACCACCCCTTCGGCGGCCAGCCGGAGCCGCACCTTCTCCGCCTCGGCGACGATCAGCGGCGCGTACTCCTCGCCGGCCGGGAACCGGCAGCCGACGAACGCCTGCCCGTTGTCTCCGCCCAGCAGCTGGTCGTGGGTGCAGACCAGGCCGTCGGTGCCGCCGGCCAGGATCCGCAGCTGCACGCTCGGGCTGTCGACCTCCTCCCCGAGCACCATCTCCTCGACGATGCCCGGGATCGGCCGCGAGCCGGCGCAGGTAGTCGGCGTCGAGGTGGTCGTGCAGCAGGGCGCGGAGGGCGGCGTCCTCGCTCGGGGTCGCCCGGCGCGGGCAGGCCGATCAGCGCGACCACGACGTTGCCGATGCCGTAGACACTGTCGCCGAGCTTGACGACCACCGAGGCGAGCGCAGGGTTGGCGGCGCGCATCCGCGATCAGGGCCGCGACGAGGTCGTCGAGGCCGGCGATGTTCTCGGCCCCGGCCGGGTGCGCCACCTGCTCCTCGGCGAACAGCTCGCCGGCCGCCGGACTTGGTGCCGTAGGCGTAGAAGCGGAGGTCCGGGCCGTACAGCGGCACGCCCGAGCGGCCAGGGCGAGATCCCGCTCCGGCGGGCCGACGTTGAACGGTGCGATGAACGCCGCGTGAGGATCGCCGATGGCCTCGCGCAGCCGTTGGATCACGTCGGGCCGGTCGAGCAGCTTGGCCGCCAGCGGACGGGGCGCGCCGGTCGTCGACGGCGAGAGGCGGACAGCCGCTCGGCGGGCGCCGCCGGGATCGGGCAGCAGGCCCAGGTAGTAGTCGATCGTCTCCGGCGCCACCGGCTGCGGAGGTGACCAGCACGATCCGCAGCTCCGGGCTGCGCCAGGCGAGCAGCAGGTACAGGGTGCGTTCCTCGTACGCCGGAAGCGCCGGCTCCGAGCTCGGCCAGCAGCTCCGGAGCGATGTCGATCGACGGGATGAGCACCATCGTGCGGAGCTCGGTGGTGCTGCCCGGCGCACCGAGCGGGCGCAGGGTGGCCTGCAGGTCGGCGAGCCGCGTGTCCTCGATCAACGCACGCCTTCCTGCCGAGCCCTGAGTCGGGCCAGAAAGTAGCAGCAGAGATCGGGGGCTGGCGAGACCATCGCCAGTCGCCGGGCAGAGGTACCCGGCTCAGTGTGAAGTGGTCGGCAACGGGCCGCTGACCGCGGCGACCAAAGCGTCGCGAGCGGCGTCGCGGACCGCCTCCAGTTCCCGTCGGCGGGTCGCGGCCTCGTACGAGCTGAGACTGGCCCCGTCGTGATCCAGCGCGGTTTGGCAGGCCAGCCAGCAGGCGGGCGGCACGTTCGGCGGCTGCCCGCTGCCGCGGCGGATAGCCGGGTGCCGGGCCGAGGTCGGGTCGGCGACCGGTCGCGGGCCGGCCGCGACGTCGAGACGGGCCAGCGTGCGGCCCGCGCTCAGGATGGTCTCGCTCAGCGCCCGCTCCGCCTCGTACGTGGTGGGCGGGGGAGCGGCCGGTGCTCGGCTCGGTAGAGCCGCCACTGCACGGCAGGTCCGACCCGGACCGGAACCAGGGCCACGTTGCTCGCCGATCAGCCCGAGCACCGCGGATCCGGCCGCCAGCGCGGCCCGATTCAGATCGACGGGACCGCGCAGGACCCCGAGCCGCCCGGGGGCCGGCAGCGCCAGCAGCCAGCCCTGCCGTTCTCGGCCCGGCGATGCTGCGGCCAGGCGTCGTCCAGGACGGTGGCCGCGCATCGGGTCCAGACCGCCAGGCCCTCGGGATCCAGGACGTGATGGGCGACGTCGGAACCCAGCACGGCGGCCGCCGCCGGTCCGCCCCGGTCGCGGTGTCGATCCCTTGACGGGTCGTTGCGTTGAGCTGCCGGGTCAGTCGCACGCTCGCAAACAGCGTCACGGAAGCGATGCTACGTGGCCTGTAGGTTGAGCCCATGGCGGCAGTCGTGGACCTCGCGGGGGTGACCATCGTCCGCGGCGGCGCCGTGTTGATCGAGGACATCACCCTCCGCATCGACGAGTCCGACCGCTGGGTCGTGATCGGCCCGAACGGGGCCGGGAAGACGACGCTGCTCCAGGTGCTTGGCCGCCCAGATCCATCCCAGTGAGGGCGTGGCCGGGCTCCTCGGCGAGGTGCTGGGTACCGTCGACGTCTTCGAGCTGCGGCCCCGCATCGGTCTGACGTCCGCTGCGCTGGCGGAGCGGATCCCGCGGTCGGAGCGGGTCCACGACGTCGTGGTCTCGGCCTCGTACGCGGTGCTCGGGCGCTGGCGAGAGAGTTACGACGAGCTTGATCATGAGCGGGCCGACGAGCTGCTCGATCAGCTGTCCATCGGCCGGCTGGCCGACCGCACCTTCGGCACTCTCAGTGAGGGCGAGCGGAAGCGGGTCCAGATCGCCCGGGCACTGATGACCGATCCTGAGCTGCTGCTGCTCGACGAGCCGGCCGCCGGGCTCGATCTGGCCGGACGCGAGTCCCTGGTGCGCACCCTCGGCAACCTGGCCGAGGATCCGTACGCGCCCGCGTCCGTCCTGGTCACCCACCACGTCGAGGAGATCCCTGCCGGCATCACCCATGCCCTCCTGCTCCGCGACGGCAAGCTTGTCGCCGCCGGCCCGCTCGCCGAAACCCTGACCCCCGAAAACCTCTCGACCACCTTCGACCTGCCCCTGGCCCTGACCCACACCGACGGTCGCTTCGCCGCTAGGGCTGTGTGAGCCTGGCAGACTGGAGAGGCGACACCTGCGAAGCGGATTGGCAAGAAGTGTGAACTTAACTGACTGGCTGGGTGACAACCCCTGGGCGCTCTGGCTGACCCTCACCATCTTGCTGGGCGTCGCCGAGGTGCTGTCGCTCGACCTGGTGTTGATCATGCTGGCGGTCGGTGCCTTGGCCGGCATGGTGACGGCCCTGATCGCGCCGGACCTGTGGTGGTTGCAGATCCTGGTCGCCGCCGGGGTCGTCGGTGGCCACCCTGGCCCTGCTGCGCCCGACGCTGCTGGCCAAGGTGCGAAGCCTGCCGGGGTATCAGTCGTCGACCGACAAGATGGTCGGGAGTTCGGGAGTGGCGGTCTCGGCGATCAGTCGCGCCGGCGGGGAGGTCAAGGTCGACGGGCAGAGCTGGTCGGCCCGCCCGTACGAGCCGGATCAGGTGATCGAACAGGGCACCGAGATCGAGGTGTACGAGATCGACGGCGCCATCGCCGTCGTGTACCCGAAGCACGGTGCTCTTCCGTGAGAAACACCGCCCTTCCCGGAGAACAGGAGTAACCGTGGATCCCGTCGCCTTGATCGTCGGCCTCGTGATCTTCTTCGTGGTGGCCTTCTTCCTGGCCAGCTCGATCAAGGTCATCCGGCAGCGCCAGGTAGGAGTGGTGGAACGGCTCGGCAAGTTCAACCGGACTCTCGGACCTGGTCCGCACCTGGTGGTGCCGATCGTGGACAAGGTCCGGTACAAGCTGGACATGCGCGAAGCGGTGGTGCCGTTCCCGCCGCAGGGTGTGATCACCGAGGACAACCTGATGGTGAGCATCGACTCGGTGATCTACTTCCAGATCCTCGACCCGGAGCGCGCCGCCTACGAGGCCCAGGACTACATCAAGGCCATCGAGCAGCTCACTCAGACCACCCTGCGCAACATCATCGGTGGGCTGGACCTCGAGCAGACGTTGACCAGCCGGGAGGAGATCAACCAGAAGCTCCGGGTGGTGCTCGACGAGGCCACCGGCAAGTGGGGCATCAAGGTCAACCGGGTGGAGCTGCGGGCCATCGACCCGCCGGCCACCATCCGGGACGCGATGGAGAAGGGTGCCCGGGCGGAGCGGGACAAGCGAGCCGCGATCCTCACCGCCGAGGGTCAGCGGCAGTCCTCGATCCTCAACGCCGGCGGCGACAAGGAGTCCTCGATCCTTCGGGCCCAGGGTGATCGCGAGGCCGCGGTGCTGCGGGCCCAGGCCGACCGGCAGGCCCAGATGCTGCGCGCCGAGGGCGAGGCGCAGGCCATCTCGACCGTCTTCAGCGCGATCCATGCCGGGCAACCCGATCAGGCCCTGCTGGCCTATCAGTACATGCAGATGTTGCCGGCCATCGCCCAGGGCGACGCCAACAAGGTGTGGGTCGTGCCGAGTGAGATCACCAAGGCGCTGGAGGGGCTGGGCAGCGCCGTCGGCTCGTTCAGCGCGGCCGTGCCCAATCAGGCCAAGGGTGAGTTCCAGGCTCCGGAGAAGATCGACGTCCAGGCGGAGATCGCGGAGCTGAACGCCAAGGAGGCCGCGGCGGCGGACCGGACCGTGCAGGAGGCGATCGCGGCCGCTCAGGAGTTGGAGCGCAGCGGCGGCTCCCGGCCCGCATCGCTCCGGCTGCCCACTCAGCCGCGGGAGATCAGCGCCCAGGCGGAGGCGACCCCGGCCGAGCCGGAGCCGAGGAACGCCGAGCTCCACTCGGCTCGGGACGCCCAGCCCGCGGAGTGACCTGGCTGGAGCTGCTGCTCATCGCCTTGGCGGGCGTCGGCGCCGGCTTGATCAACACCGTGGTCGGCTCGGGCACCTTGATCACGTTCCCGACGTTGCTCGCGTTCGGCCTGCCGCCCGTGCTGGCCAACGTCTCCAACACCGTCGGGCTGACTCCGGGTTCGTTCTCGGGGGCGTGGGCCGGGCGGCCCGAGCTCGTCGGGCAGCGGTCGCGCGTGCTGCGGCTCGGAGTCGGATCGCTGATCGGTGCCGTGATCGGCGCGCTGCTGCTGCTCCGCCTGCCGGCCGCGGCCTTCGACGCCATCGTGCCCGTCCTGATCGGGCTCGGTTGCGTGTTGGTGATCATCGGCCCGCGGCTCTCCCGCTGGCTCGCCGATCGGCGCGAGCGGCTGGGCGCCGCCGAGCTGCCCGACCACGGGCAGCCCTGGCTCTGGTTCGCGATCTTGGCCACCGGGGTCTACGGCGGCTACTTCGGTGCCGCCCAAGGGGTGTTGCTGATCGCCATCCTCGGGGTCGGGCTGGCCGACCCGCTGCCCCGGATCAACGCCCTGAAGAACGTCCTGGCCGGCATCGCCAACGGTGTCGCCGGCGTCTTGTTCATCGTCATCTCCGAGGTCAACTGGTGGGCGGCGGGGGCGATCGCCGTCGGCTCGATCATCGGAGCCCAGATCGGCGCGGTGGTCGGTCGCCGGCTGCCACCGATCGTCTATCGCGTGGTGATCGTCGTCGTCGGGGTGGTGGCGATCGTCAATCTGCTGGTGCGCTGATCGTCAGGGCGAGCACGCAGGCGTGCGGCAGTTCCGCCAGTACGCGGCCCGGGACGGCGATCTTGCTTCCCCGGAGACCGCTCCCCACCACGACCCAGTCCGTGGCGGCGACGGCATCGTCGACGAGGATCGGCCAGCCCTCCGGGAGGCCGATCGGGGTGATCCCGCCGTACTCCATCGAGGTCTGAGCCACGGCCTCGGCCATCGGGGCGAACGAGATCTTGCGTACGTCGAGATGCTTGCGGACGGTCTTGTTGACGTCGGCCCGATCGGTGGCCAACACCAGGCAGGCCGCCATCGTGGTTTGGTCGCCCCGCCGACCGGCGACGACGACGCAGTTGGCGGACGCGACCGGCGGAACCTCGTAGGCGGCACAGAAGGCCGCCGTGTCGGCCAGGTCCGGGTCGATGGCGGCGACGAAGCCGGGGAGTGGATCGGCGTGCAGCGCCTCGAACACCCGATCGGCCAGCAGGTCGGGACGCTCCAGCGCCGGCAGCCAGGTCAGGGTGCCGAGGGTCGGATGATCAGCCACGCTTCCGACCCTAGGCGGTCGAGCTCCTCGTTATAGAACGCGCCGAGTATAAGCTCAGCCGATGGCCAATCCGTACGCGCCCGGAGCGGGCACCGAGCCGTACCGGCTGCCCGGACGGGCCGAAGCCCAGGTCTGGTGGCGGCGCTGCCTCACCGATCTGGAGGGGTTGGGCCACACGCCGCTCCGCGGGCGGGTGTTCACCGGCGTCCGGGGGGTGGGCAAGACCGCCCTGCTCCGTCACTTCGAGCGGGAGGCCGCGAAGCGACGTTTCGGTGTGGTGGCGGTGCAGGCGGGCGGGGCCGATCCCGTCCGGGACTATCTGTCGGACGCCCTCACCCGGCTGGCGGACGAGGACCCGAGCTTCACCGAGAAGCACGGACGCATCACCGAGGTCGGGATCAAGGCCGGTCCGGTCGAGCTCGCCGCAGCGCGCGACCTGCCGGACGACAAGCCCTCCGGGCCGGTCGAAACCGCGTTCCTGCGACTGGTCGCCAACACCGCGCTGACCTTCGCGCGGCCGGGGGACCGGGGTGATCGTGCTGGTCGACGAGGCGCAGGACTGCGATCTGCCGTCGCTGATCAGTCTGTGCCGGATCGCCCATCAGCTGCGCAAACCGGCCTTCCAGCTGGTGCTGGCCGGACTGCCGGAACTGGAGGACGCCGTCGACGAGGCGATCACCCACTCCGACCGGCTCTTCGAGTACCGGGAGCTCGGCAACCTGGATCCCGACGCCACCCGGGAGGCGCTGCTCGAGCCGGCCGCCGCGCAAGGGGTCCGGTGGACCGACGAGGCGGTGGCGTACGTCGCCGAACTCACCGACGGCTACCCCAGCTTCGTCCAGGAGTACGGCTACGCGGTGTGGGAGTCCCTCGGTCGGCAGACGCTGGTCGACATCGACGTCGCCCGCGCCGGGGTGACCCAGGCCCGGCTCAACGTCGCTCGGCAGTACCGGTCGGTCTGGCGATCGGTGACCCCGGCCGGCCGGGACTACCTGCACGCCGTCGCCGGACTCGGTGGGGAGGCCAAGACGGCCGACGTCGCCGCCGCCATGGGCCGGCGACCGAGCGAACTGACCATGACGTTGAAGATGCTGAAGGACCGCGGCGCACTGCGCAGTCCGCGGCGAGGCTCGGTGGCTCTGTCCCGCCCGGGAATGGCGGAGTGGATCCGCGACGAGCTCAGCTGATCGTGCAGATCGCGATCGAGCGAGCGGACGACGACCGGTTGGCCGACTACGTCCGGCTCCGCGACGTCTCGCTCCGGCGGCACCTGGAGGCGGAACGGGGTCTGTTCATCGCCGAGGGGGCGAAGGTGATCCGGCGGGCGCTGGCGGCGGGCTATCGACCGCGATCGTTCCTGCTCGCCGAGCGCTGGCTCGCCGGGTTGGCGGATCTGCTCGAGCAGTGGCCGGAGATCCCGGTCTTCGTGGTCAGTGAGACGGTGGCCGAGGAGGTCACCGGCTTCCACGTCCACCGGGGTGCGCTGGCTTCGCTTCGCCGCGAAGAGCGGCACTCCGCATCGGAGCTGCTGACCCGCGACCGGTTGGTGGTGATCGAGGACGTGGTCGACCACACCAACGTCGGCGCGATCCTCCGCAACGCCGCGGCCCTCGGCTGGGACGGCGCCCTGCTCGCTCCCCGGGCTGCCGACCCGCTCTACCGACGGGCGATCAAGGTGAGCATGGGCGCGGTGTTCTCGCTGCCCTGGGCGCGGCTGTCCGACTGGGCGACGACCCCTGAACAACTGAGGGCGGCGGGGTTCTACACGGTCGCCCTGGGGCTGGGAGCGGGCGCGGTGCCGATCGAGAGCGTCCGCGCCACGGTCGCCGGCGAGCGCCGCCGGGTCGCCGTGCTGCTCGGTACCGAGGGAGCCGGCCTGTCGGCCCGGTGGTGGGAGGGTGCCGACGTCACGGCGAAGATCGGCATGCACGCCGGGATCGACTCGTTGAACGTGGCCGCGGCGTCCGCGGTGGCCTGCTACCTCCTTGGTCCAGGGTATTAGGTCCAGGGGAATCGGGTCCAGGGGTGTTTGATCCAGGAGGGCTGGGTCCGGCGGCGTCCGATCAGGACGGGTCGTCCAGCCGGGGGGACACGGGCCAGTCCTCCGGGTAGAGGTCTTCCAGATCTTCGTGCAGGGAGTACAGCTTCTTGCGCGCCCGGCTGGAGAGACGGTCCCCGAACACGGTGCCGTTCAGGTGATCGGTCTCGTGCTGCAGGCAGCGCGAGAGCAGTCCGGTGCCGGTGATCTCGACCTCCGCTCCGGTCTCGTCCTGACCCCGACAGATCGCGTGGTCGGGTCGCGACAACTCCTGGTACGCCCCGGGCAGCGACAGGCAGCCTTCGTCGGCGGTGTCGAGCACCCGATCCTTGCCTTCCGGCAAGATCACCACGGGATTGCACAGCACCCCGCAGTGGCGGACGTGGTCGTCGTCGGGGCAGTCGTAGACGAAGACCGCCAGGTCCACCCCGACCTGGTTCGCCGCCAGCCCGACACCCTCGGCGGCCGTCATGGTGGCGAACATGTCCCGCACCAGATCCTGCAGCGCCTCGTCGAAGTCGGTGACCCGGCGGGTCGGGGCGTGCATCACCGGATCCCCCCAGCGGGTGATGGGTCGAACGGTGCCGCCCGTACGCAGTTCGACCACCGTCACGATTCTTCCTCGACGGGCAGCAGGAGCACGCACGCCGGGCTGGGCGAGACGATCTCGAACACGGGCTCGGTGGGCGGCAGCGGGCTGATGCCGAAGACGCTGATCTCGTCGCTGCGCTCGTTGCAGACCCACAACAGGCCCTCGCGTACCGTCAGGTCCCGTGGCCAGGCGCCGCCGCAGTCGAACTCGGTGACCCGGGTGAGCCAGCCCGGTGGCCGCCTCCACGTCGAAGACCGCGATCGTGTCGGCGCCGCGGTTGGCGACGAAGACACGGTTGTCGACGGCGACGATCCCGGACGGCTGGATGAGGTCGGCGCCGCTCGCCGAGGTGGCGACGGTACGGATGTGCTCCCAGTCGTCGACCGGACCGGCGAGCGAACCACAGCTCGGCGCTGAGTTCGCAGGCGACGACCACGAAGTCGTCGACGAGAACCAGATGGCGAGGGCCGGACCCGTCGGGCAGCTGGATCGGGTCCTGTTGGCTCAGGGTTCCTTCCGCCGGATCGAGGTGCACGCGGCGTACGACATCGGAGCCGAGGTCGCAGACCAGCAGCTGCTCGCCGTCGACCACGATCTGGTGCGCGTGCGCCGATTCCTGCCGCTCGGTGTCGGGCCCGTGGCCGGCGAACTGCAGCAGATCGATGCTGCTCCGTCAGCGTCCCGTCCTCCCCGATCGCGAAGCTGGCGATGGAGCCGGAGCCGTAGTGGGCGACCAGGACGAAACGGCTGTCGGCGCTCAACGCGAGATGGCAGGCGCCTTCGCCACCGGTCGGCACGCTGGACAAGCGTGGTCAGCTTGCCGTCCCGGCCCACCGACAGGCTGCGTCAGCGTGCTGGCGTCGGCCTCGGAGATCGCGAACGCCCAGGGCCCCGCCGGATGGCCGATCAGGTAGGAGGGCGACGACAAGGGCAGACCCTGCCGCTCGTCCAACGAGATCGTTCCGGTTCCGCCGGCCGTGTTCAGCAGGTGACGGATACCGAGGGCCGAGCCGCCCCGGTCGGCGGTGAAGCCTCCGATGAGGACGTTGCGGAGGTGCGGGGCGGGAGATGCAGACACGCCGTCTTGGATATCACGAGTCCCGCCCGCCACGGTGTGCCGCCTTGCGTACCGCCGTTGCCGAATCGATGGTGGGGGTGTGCCGGAGCCGGAAGACGTCGAGAAAGACGTCGAGAAAGGGGAGGAGCAAGACGGGGAGCAGACCGAGGAGCTGTCGCCGGCCTACCGTCACCCTGCTGGAGGACTACGTCCGGCACCTGGAATCGCGCGCGGGGCCTGTCTCCGCACACGGTCCGGGCCTATCGAGCCGACCTGGTCGGGCTGCTGATCCATTTCCAGCGACTCGGCGTGACCAGTCTCGACCAGGCGAGTATCCGGTCCTTCCGGAGTTGGCTGGCCCGGCAGCAGTCGCTCGGCCGATCGCGCAGCACGCTGCAACGGCGGGCCGCGGCCGCCCGCACCCTCTGTGCCTGGGCCGTGGAGTCGGGGCGGATGCGTCAGCAACCCGGCGAGCACCTTGCGCTCCCCGCGGCAGCGGCGGGCGTTGCCGCCGACCCTGGAGCGTGCCGACGCAGCGCCATGCTGCAGCAGCTGCACCCCGAGCCCGGGGCGGGACCGACGGTCGCTGCGGGACCTGGCCATGCTCGAGGTCTGTACGCCGCCGGTCTGCGGGTGGCCGAACTGTGCGGACTCGACTGCAACGACCTGGATCTGGACCGCCGCACCGTACGGGTCTTCGGCAAGGGTGGGAAGGAGCGGGTCGTACCGGTCGGCGGTCCCGCGTTGGCCGCGGTCGACGCGTGGCTCCGTCGCGGTCGCGGTCGCCTGGTCACCGCCGAGTCCGGGAACGCACTGTTCGTCGGGGAGCGCGGGGGACGGATCGATCCCCGGGTGGTGCGCCGGATCGTGCACCGCGCGCTCCGAGGTGTCGACGGTGCTCCCGATCTCGGTCCGCACGGACTCCGGCACGCCATGGCCACTCATCTGCTGGAAGGCGGCGCCGACCTGCGCAGCGTGCAGGAGATGCTCGGCCACGCCTCGTTGGCCACCACCCAGATCTACACCCACGTCAGCAACGAACGGCTTCGCTCCGCGTTCGAGCAGGCGCATCCCCGGGCCTGACCGTCACAACCAGCGCATCGGGTCGGTCAGCTGACCGTTCAGCCACATCATCAGGTGCAGGTGGCAGCCGGTGGAGTAGCCGGTGCTGCCCACGTAGCCGATCACCTGACCTCGGCGCACGGTCGCGCCGAGCCCGCACGACGTAGCGACTCGCGTGGTTGTAGCCGGTGATCACCCGGCGTCCCGAGAGGGTGCCGTGATCGATCATCAGCCGGTTCCCGTAGCCGGAGTTGAAGGAGCGGTTGGTCACCCGCCCGGCCGCGGCCGCCCGGATCGGGGTGCCGCAGGACGCGCCGAAGTCGGTCCCGTCGTGCAGCTTCCACACGTGCAGGATCGGATGGAGGCGACGACCGTACGGCGAGGTGATCGGTCCGGATACCGGACGGCTGCAAGCCGTGCCGACCGACCCGGCCGTCGAAGGGCGCGTGCGCGCCCACCCCACCGCGCGGCCGCGGCCCGCCGGGCCGCCGCGAGCCGTTCGGCGGCCCGGCGCTCGGCCAGGGCGCGGGCCGCCGCCGGAAGTAGCCGGACGTCGGCGGCACGCGTCACCAGGGACAGCGGATCGCGATAGATCTCCCCTTCGAGCAGACCCCAGTGCAGGCACGACCGGCCAGCGCAGTGGCTGCTCGGCTCCAGCTCGGCCGATGACCGTACCCGCCGCGACCGTCGTCCCGACGGGGACGCCGGCCCGGACCGGTTCGTACGTCGTGCGGACCGCGCCGTGATCGACCACGACCACACCGCGTCCCGCCAGCCGGGCCGCATAGCTGACCCGACCGGCCGCGGCGGCCAGCACCTGGGCCCCGACCTCTGCGGCCAGGTCGACGCCGCGGTGACCACGGCCCCAACGCTCGGCCGGCGGATCGAACGGCCGCAGCACCTGCGGAGGGTTCCCGACCGGCCAACCGCCCGGGGAGGGCAGCACGGCGTCAGCTCGGGCGGCGGGCAGCCACGCCACCAGCAGGAGCAGCGCCGCGCCCAGCGCCACCCACATCTTCGCCGCGGCTCGGATCCAGGCCCTCATGCCCCTACATTGCGGACGCCGGTCGAAATCGTTCCGCCCGACCTTCAGGCTGTGGACGAATCTCGATCCGACCCGGCGGCTGTGGACGATTCGAGCCGGTCGTCGCCGATGGTTGGGTCGGGTAGACTTCCCGTCGCAGTCCCGCAGGGGGCTGACTTCGCATGTCCGCATCCCGGCCGAGTCCGGGGCGACACTCACCGGTCCCGATTCGGGTTGAGTGGCGCGCGGGCGTCAGGCGGTGCCGAAACGCTCGGCACCGGACAACCGTACGCCGGGCGCCGCCTGCCCGGTAAGGAAGGAATGCGGCCATGGCCGTCGTCACCACCCGCCAGCTCCTCGAGAGCGGCGTCCACTTCGGACACCAGACCCGACGCTGGAACCCCAAGATGAAGCGCTTCATCTTCACCGAGCGCAACGGCATCTACATCATCGATCTGCAGCAGTCGCTGACCTACATCGACCGCGCGTACGCCTTCGTCAAGGACACCGTGGCCCGCGGCGGCCAGGTGCTCTTCGTCGGTACCAAGAAGCAGGCCCAGGAAGCCATCTCCGAGCAGGCCACCCGGGTCGGCATGCCGTACGTGAATCAGCGCTGGCTGGGCGGCATGCTCACCAACTTCTCGACGATCATCAAGCGCATCCAGCGGCTCAAGGAGCTGGAAGGCATCGACTTCGAGGACGTCGCCGCCTCCGGGCTGACCAAGAAGGAACTGCTCGGCCTGCGGCGCGAGAAGGACAAGCTGGAGAAGACCCTGGGCGGCATCCGGGACATGACCCGCACCCCGCAGGCGGTGTGGATCGTCGACACCAAGAAGGAGCACCTGGCCGTCGACGAGGCGCGGAAGCTGAAGATCCCCGTGATCGGCATCCTGGACACCAACTGCGATCCCGACGAGGTCGACTTCGCCATCCCCGGCAACGACGACGCGATCCGCTCGGTGGCCCTGCTCACCCGGGTGCTGGCCGATGCGGTGGCCGACGGACTGATGTCCCGCTCCGGCGGGACCCAGACCGGCGAGGAGACCGAGGTCGAGCCGATGCCGGACTGGGAGCGCGAACTGCTGGGAGCCCAGGAGGGCGCACCAGCGGAAGCGACCGGGGAACCGGAGGGCCTCCAGACCGTCGCCGAGGAGGTCGAGGCGGTCACCGCGGCCGACGCCGCGCCGGTGCCGGCGGACGAGGTTCCTGCGGTCGTAGCCGCCGAGGCCGACGACGAGCCGCTGCCCACGCTGGCCACCGAGCATGCCGAGGCCCAGGACGAAGACCGCCCCGAGGACCAGAACTGACCGGCATCACGCACACCGAGAACGAGGTTTGAGAGACGCATGGCTAACTTCAGCGCTGCTGATGTGAAGAAGCTCCGGGACGCCACCGGCGCCGGGATGATGGACTGCAAGAACGCCCTGGTCCAGGCGGATGGCGATTTCGATCAGGCCGTCGAAGTACTCCGCGTCAGTGGTCAGGCCAAGGCCGCCAAGCGGGTGGCCGAGCGTGCAGCCACCAACGGTCTGGTCGCCTCCACCGACGGCGCCCTGCTGCAGCTCGGTGCCGAGACCGACTTCGTGGCCAAGAACGCCGAGTTTCAGAGCCTGGCCGACGAGGCCGTCCGGGCGGCTGCCGCAAGCAAGGCCGAGGACGTCGCCGCGGCCAATGCGGCGCCGCTGCCGTCGGGTCAGACCGTCGCGCGAGGCCGTCGAGCAACTGGCGGTCAAGATCGGCGAGAAGCTCGAGATCAGCAACGCGGCCTACTTCGACGGTCAGACGGTCGTCTACCTGCACAAGCGCGCCTCGGACCTCCCGCCGCAGGTCGGCGTGCTGGTGGAGTACGAGGGCAGCGATCAGACCGCGGCCCGGACGGCGGCTATGCACATCGCCGCGATGAAGCCGCAGTTCCTCAGCCGCGACGACGTCCCGGCCGAGACCATCGAGAACGAACGCCGGATCGCCGAGGCCACGGCCCAGGAGCAGAACAAGCCGGAGCAGGCCTGGCCGAAGATCATCGAGGGCCGGGTGAACTCGTACTTCAAGGACGTCACCCTGCTCGACCAGCTGTCGGTGACCGACAACAAGACCCCGGTCAGCAAGGTGCTCGACGCCGCCGGCATCAAGGTCAAGCGGTTCGTCCGCTTCGAGGCGGCCGGGTCCTGAGATCGGATCTGAGACGGGTGAGTGACCAGTCCGTACAAGCGAGTGCTGCTCAAGCTGTCCGGCGAGGTGTTCGGCGGCGGCAAGGTCGGCGTCGATCCCGACGTGGTGTCGGGGCTGGCCCGGCAGATCGCGACGGTCAACGCGACCGGCGTGCAGGTGGCGGTCGTGGTCGGCGGCGGCAACTTCTTCCGCGGGGCCGAACTCCAGCAGCGGGGGATGGAGCGGGACCGGGCCGACTACATGGGCATGCTGGGCACCGTGATGAACTGCCTGGCCCTGCAGGACTTCCTGGAGAAGCAGGGCGTCCAGACCCGCGTCCAGACCGCCATCACCATGGGTCAGGTCGCCGAGCCGTACGTGCCGCGCCGGGCCGAGCGGCACCTCGAGAAGGGCCGGGTCGTGATCTTCGGGGCCGGTTCGGGGATGCCGTACTTCTCCACCGACACCGTGGCCGCCCAGCGGGCGCTGGAGATCAGCGCCGAGGTGTTGCTGATGGGCAAGCAGGGGGTGGACGGGGTGTACGACGCAGACCCCCACGCCCATCCGGACGCGATCAAGTTCGACCACCTCAGCTACGACGAATACCTGGCCCGCGACCTGCGGATCGCCGACGCGACCGCGATCAGCATGGCCCGCGACTACGCCCTGCCGATGATCTTCTTCAGTCTCGACACCGAAGGCACCATTGTGGCCGTGGTCGCGGGTGAGAAGATCGGAACCACAGTCCACGCTTGATTGAACGCTTGAGACGGGAGCGACGACGGTGATCTCCGACATCCTGAGCGACGCCGAGGACAACATGGAACTCGCGATCGAGTACGCCAAGGACGAGTTCGCCGCGATCCGCACCGGCCGCGCGCATCCGGCGATGTTCGCCAAGCTGACCGCCGACTACTACGGCGCCCAGACCCCGCTGCAGCAGCTGGCGAGCTTCCAGGTGCCCGAGGCCCGGATGATCCTCATCACGCCGTTCGACAAGTCGTCGATGACCGCCATCGAGAAGTCGATCCGCGACTCCGACCTCGGCGTCAACCCGTCCAACGACGGTCACCTGATCCGGGTCACCCTGCCGGAGCTCACCCAGGAGCGCCGCAAGGAGTACATCAAGCTGGCCCGGCACAAGGCCGAGGACGCGCGGATCTCCATCCGGGGCCACCGGCGGGTCGCCAAGGAGGCGTTGGAGGCGATGGTGAAGAACAAGGAGGTCGGCGAGGACGACGTGGTCCGCGCCGAGAAGCAACTCGACGCCGCCACCAAGCGGCACACCGACGCCATCGACGATGTGCTCAAGCACAAAGAGGCCGAACTCCTCGAGGTGTGAGGCAGGGGTCTGAGAAATGGTGAGCGAGGTTCCCGGCCCGGATCCGGCGCCCGCCCAGGTGAGTGAACCGGCCTCGGAGGCGCCGAAGAAGGACCATGGCCGAGCCGGTCGCAACCTTCCGGCTGCGATCGGTGTCGGTGTCGCCCTCGGCGCCTACCTCGTCGGCACCCTGATCTGGTTCAAGCCCGGCTTCGTGGCCCTGCTCGCGGTGGCGCTCGCCCTCGGCTCCATCGAGCTGTACAGCGCCTTGGGCCGGCACGGTCTGCACGCGCAGATCGTGCCGATCGTGATCGGCATCATCCCCATCACCGTCGGCTCGTATCTCGCCGGTCTGACGAATCCGGTGGTCTTCTCCACGACCAGCGTGCTGCTGGCCTCGCTGGCCCTGACGGTGCTGGCCTGCCTGATCTGGCGCATCCCCAAGGGACCCAACGGTTACGTCACCGACGTGGCCGCGAGCCTGATGATCATCGGCTACGTACCCCTGCTCGGGTCCTTCGGCGCGTTGATGCTGGCCGGGGAGAACGGTTCCGCCCGATTGGTGACCTTTCTGCTGGTCGTGGTGATGAGTGACACCGGCGGCTACGTGCTGGGGGCTCTGTTCGGCCGCCACCCGATGGTGCCCAAGATCAGCCCCAAGAAATCCTGGGAGGGGTTCGCCGGCTCGGTGCTGTTCGGAACCGTGGCCAGCGTTCTGATGACCGTGTACGTCCTCGGTCGGTCGGTGTGGGTGGGACTGATCCTCGGCGTCGCCCTGGTCGTGGTGGGCACCGCCGGAGACCTCATCGAGTCCATGATCAAAAGGGATCTGGGGATCAAGGACATGAGTTCCTTCCTGCCCGGTCACGGCGGCGTGATGGATCGACTCGACTCGCTGCTGGTTGCGGCCCCGGTAGCCTGGCTCATCATGTACCTCCTGGTTCCCGGCGGATGAGTATTTCGCTGCCCTTGGTGTTCGAGGCCCCGCGCCGTGGGCAGCCGCCTCGGCACTGGGCCGACCTGACCCCGGCGCAGCGACGTGAGTTCGTCGAGGCGGCCGGTCAGCGCGCGTTCCGGGCCCGACAGCTGTCGGCGCACTATTTCGAGGGGTTCCGCTCCGATCCGGCCGAGTGGACCGATCTGCCGGCCTCGGTCCGGGAACTGCTGGCGGCGAAGTTCCTGCCCCTGCTGCTGCACCCCGTACGCGAACTCAGCTGCGACGGCGGGGCCACGGTCAAGACCCTGTGGCGGCTGTTCGACGGTGCCACGGTCGAGTCGGTGCTGATGCGCTACCCGGACCGGACGACGATGTGTGTATCGAGTCAGGCCGGGTGCGGCATGGCGTGCCCGTTCTGTGCCACGGGTCAGGGCGGTCTGCAGCGCAACCTCAGCACGGCCGAGATCACCGATCAGGTGGTCGACGGCGCCCGCCGGCTGTCCCGGGGGGAGATACCCGGGGGACCCGGCCGGGTCAACAACGTGGTCTTCATGGGGATGGGCGAACCGCTGGCCAACTACAAGGCGGTGATCGGCGCCGTGCGGCAGCTGACCACCCCGACCCCCGACGGACTCGGGTTGAGCGCTCGGGGAGTGACCGTGTCCACGGTCGGGACTGGTGCCGCGGATGCAGCAGCTCGCCACCGAGGGCATTCCGGTCACCCTGGCGCTGTCCCTGCACGCCCCCGACGACGAGCTGCGCGACGAACTGGTGCCGGTCAACACCCGGTGGAACGTGTCCGAGGTGGTCGACGCCGCCTGGGAGTACGCCAAGCGCACCCGCCGCCGGGTCTCCATCGAGTACATCCTGATCCGTGACGTCAACGACCAGGCGTTCCGCGCCGACCTGCTGGCCCGGGTGCTCCGCCGGCGGGGCAACTGGGGCTGGGTCCACGTCAACCTGATCCCGCTGAACCCCACCCCGGGCTCCCGCTGGACCGCGTCCCGGCGGCGGGACGAGGACGAGTTCGTCCGCCGACTGCAGGCCAAGGGCGTGCCGGTCACGGTCCGAGACACCCGGGGGCGGGAGATCGACGGCGCCTGCGGGCAACTCGCTGCGAGCGAATAGTCGCTGGCTAGATCTCGCGCTTGAGGCCGGGCACCACCTGGCGGTACTCCTCGACCGGCACCAACCGGACGCGGCCCTGCGAGGCGACGGTGAGCAGCCGCGCCGCCGAGGCGTCGTCGGGTTCGCCGTCGAATTCGAGCATGGTGCGGATCGCCGCCAACAGGTTCTCCGGGTTGTCCAGCTGCGTGCGGGCCGGGTTGATCAGGTCGGGCCGGACGTATAGCGCGAGCAGCAGCAGGCCGTACACCGGCTGCAACCCGGGACCGAGCGAGGCCTGGAAGTAGGGGACGTCGATGATCCGGGCGTCGAAGCGGCCGTAGAACCGGAGCCGGGCCAGCGGGTCGCCGTGCAGGGGATGGGCCTCGTGGTAGTCGGGGTGCTCCATCTCGGCCAGCACCAGACTCGGCTGCAGCTCGTCCACGATCCTGCTCAGCAGGGCGCGGTACAGCCGGCTGCCGAGCCCGGCGCCGCGCCGGCCCTCCCGGGTGGCCATTTGGCTGAGCAGCACGGCGCCGGAGGGCGGCAGATCCTTGGTCACGGCGGCGGCCACGATCTCGTTCTCGTCCAGCGCGATCCGCAGTTCGCTCCGCCCCTCGTCGAGCTGGGTCGGCGAACTGCTCGAACGGCTCCAGTTCGTCGAACGGGAAGCTCGGCGCCAGGACATGGTCGTAGGCGTCACGAACCTCGCCGCGTTCAGCCATCCGTACGTTCACCATGTGCGGTGTGCCTTTCGCCGACGGGATGCGGGTCGCGAGAAGCGTACGGTAAGGGTGTCGGGCAGGATGTGCGCGTGTCCGAATCGCCTCCGGGACTGGACCCGGCCCTCGTCGAACTCGCCGCCGCCTTCGACATCGCGACTGAGTACTGGGACTGGCAGGGCCGGCACGTCGCGGTCGCGGCGGAGACGATCGTCAAGGTGCTGGCCGGTCTGGACGTGGACGCCGCCACGCCGGCGGCCGCGGGGCAGGCCCTCGCGGCGCACGTCCACCAGCCGTGGACCCGGATGCTGCCGCCCTGTCTGGCGCTCCGGGAGTGGCGAACCGCCTCGGTCTGGGTGCACGTCACCCACGGTGACCCGGTGGATACCTGGATCGAGCTGGAGACCGGGGAAGTGCGCGGTGGTCTGCGGCAGTTGGAGAACTGGACGCCGCCCCGTGACGTCGACGGCCGATGGGTCGGGGAGGCGTCGTTCGAGATCCCGCCGGACCTCCCGCTCGGGTACCACACCCTGCACGCCCGCAGCGGCGACAGCAGCGCGACCATGCCGTTGATCATCACGCCCGTCTGGCTGGGCCTGCCCGAGCGGATGGGGAGCCGCCGCGGTTGGGGTCTGGCCGCTCAGTTGTACAGCGTCCGCTCGGCGCAGTCGTGGGCGGTCGGCGATCTCGCCGACCTGGAGGATCTGGCGGTCTGGTCCGCCGCCGAACACCGGGCGGACTACGTCTTGATCAATCCGCTGCACGCAGCGGAACCGCGGCGCGCCGCTGGAGCCCTCGCCGTACCTGCCGACGACGCGGCGGTTCGCCAACCCGCTCTACCTGCGGCCCGAACGCATCCCCGAGTACGCCGACGCCGGCGAGGCGCAGCGCTCCCGGGTGCAGGCCTGCCGGAGCGAACTCGACGACCGACCCGAGCTGGTCGAGCGGATCGACCGCGACCGGGCCTGGGCGGCGAAACGAGCCGCACTGGAGGTGATCTTCGCCGTCCCGCGGACCGCAGGCCGGGAGCGGTCCCTGGAGGCCTTCCGCCACCGGGAGGGACAGGGACTGCTCGACTTCGCCACCTGGACGGCGTTGTTCCAGACCTACGGACCGGACCCGGTCGACTGGCCCGACGACGTGCGTCATCCGGCCGGCCCGGGCATCGAGGCCTTCCGGGCCGCCCATGCGGAGGAGATCGATTTCCAGTGCTGGCTGCAGTGGCTGCTGGACGAGCAGCAGGCGGCGGCGCACCAGGCCGGACTGCGCGCCGGGCATGAGCCTCGGGGTGATGGCCGATCTGGCCGTCGGGGTGAACCGCGTCGGGGCCGACGCCTGGTCGCTGCAGGACAGCTTCGCCCGCGGCATCACCGTGGGGGCACCGCCGGATCCGTACAACCAGAACGGCCAGAACTGGAATCAGCCGCCGTGGCGGCCCGACCGGCTGGCCGAGAGCGCGTACGAGCCGTACCGGGCGATGGTGTCGACGATTCTCCGGCACGCCGGCGGGATCCGGGTCGACCACGTGATCGGGCTGTTCCGGCTCTGGTGGATCCCGGACCAGGCCTTGCCCACCGAGGGCACCTACGTCCGCTACGACCACGAGGCGCTGGTCGGGATCCTCGCGCTGGAGGCCCACCGCGCCGGGGCGGTCGTGGTCGGGGAGGACCTGGGCACGGTCGAGCCGTGGGTCCGCGTCTATCTGCGGGAACGCGGGATCCTCGGCACGTCGATCCTCTGGTTCGAGTTCGACTACGAGTCTGACCGAGCCGGCGACGCGGCACCGCTGGCTCCGGAGCGCTGGCGCGAGTACTGCCTGGCCTCGGTCACCACCCACGACCTGCCGCCGACCGCCGGCTACCTGGCCGGCGACCACGTCCGGCTACGGGACGAACTCGGAGTGCTGACCCGGTCTCTGGCCGAGGAGCTGGCGGCCGACGAGGCCGAACGGCAGGCCTGGCTGGACAACTCGCGGCGCTCGGCGCGCGCCCGGGTGGGCGGCGAGGAGGAGACGGTGCAGGCGTTGCACCGGTACCTGACCTGGACGCCGTGCCGGCTGCTGGGCTGGCCCTCACCGATGCTGTCGGTGACCGGCGGGTGCAGAACCAGCCGGGCACGATCGACGAGTACCCGAACTGGCGGGTGCCGTTGTCCGGCCCGGACGGCCGCCCCCTGCTCCTCGAAGACGTCTTCGCGAGCCGCCGGGCGGGCGATCTGGCCCAGATCGTCGCCCCACCCGCTCCGTGAGGGTCAGCGGCGCCCGCCCCCGCCGATCACGCCCTTCTCCACGGCCTTGGTGACCGCGTCAGCCTCGGCCTGGGTCAACGTGCCGTCCTGGACCGCGGCGTCGAGCCGCTCCTTCAGCGCCGCCGCCCGTTCGGCCTGATGCGCCTCGCGGAGCTCGGCTCAGCGCGGTGGCCACCTTGTCCTCGGCCAGACCCAGCTTCTCGGCCAGCGCCTTGGCCAACTCGGCGTCGCGCTCGGCCCGGTCCGGGCGCTCGCTCGGTGCTGCGCTCGGATCGGTACTCGGAGCGGTGCTGGGGCGGTTCGCCCGGCGCTCCTCGTGGATGGCGCGGAGCGCCTCGGACACCTTCGCCTCGGTGACGCCCAGCTTCTCGGCGAGTTGAGCCGCGGACTCGCCGCCGAAGAAGCCGCGTCCGCCGCGGCCGTCATGAGCACCGCCGCCGCGCTCCGCACCGGTGCTGGGTGACGCCGACGAGGATCCGGACGGCGAGCTGGGCGACGGGGACGGTTCGGCTTGTGCCAGTCCGGCGACGCCGAGCCCCGCTCCGAGGGCAAGCACGCCGGCTGCGACAGCGACGCCGGTGGCTTTCTTGTTGACGGCCACTTCTCTGACTCCTTCTCGCCGTGTCGGCGACTGTTGGGCGCGAAGACGCGCTGACTGTCGATCAGCCTCGGCCGCCGAGCTGGTGGAGCGCTGGCAGGAACCTGGCAGGAGCCTGAGAATCCTGCCACCGCGCCATACTGAGGCACGTGAGCGGCAGCTCAGAACAGGAAGAGGTGCAGGAGTACCGCCAGGCGCCGCGCCTGCTCGGCGATCTCGTCCCGGCCACGGTCGGGTACGCCGCGACCGGGCTGGAGACGCGGATCCATCGCGGGTTGCCGTCGCCGTATCTGACCTTCATCTTCTCGCTGGACGGTCCCGTCGTGACCGGGGAGACCGAAGACGAGGCGTTCGGGGCGGACGCGCAGCGGCACGACGTGCTGATCGGCGGACTGGCGTCCCGCCCGGCGTACGTGGTGCAGCCCGCGACCCAGGCCGGGATCCAGTTGGCCGTCCATCCGTTGGCGGCCCGCGCGGTGTTCGGGATGCCGGCCCGCGAGCTCGACGTGCTGGCGGCGGACGGTCGTGACGTGCTCGGACCGGAGGCCGGGCGGGTCGGGGAGCGGCTTCGATCGCTGACGACCTGGGGCGAGCGGTTCGGGCTGCGTGCAGGCCTATCTCCGCAGCCGGGTCGACGACCGGCGGCTCGGCCCGCCCCGGCCGGAGCTGATCGAAGCGTGGACCTGGATGGCCCGGTTCCGGGGCACGGGATCCATGGACGGTCTGTCGGAGCACGTGGGTCTGAGTTCGCGGCAGCTGCGGTCGGTGTTCGGAGGCGAGCTCGGGATGAGCCCGAAGCAGGTCAGCCGGCTGATGCGCTTCGACCACGCCAAGCAGCTGATCACCGAGGCGGTCGGCAGGAGCGGGCGGCTCGATCTCACCTCGATCGCCCTGCAGGCCGGCTTCTACGATCACGCCCACCTCGACCGGGACTTCGCCGCATTGACCGGGACCAGCCCGACCGGCTGGCTGGCCGAAGAGCGCCGAAACATCCAAGCCGGCGGTCACCGCAGCTCTTCAGAATGGGAGGCATGAACGCTGAGAACTTGCCCGCCCCCACCGTGTGGCCCACCCTCAAGGCCCGGGATGCGTTGGCCTTGATCGACTTCTACGTGTCCACGTTCGGCTTCCTGCGAACCGCGGTGTACGCCGACGGTGACCGGGTCGGCCACGCGCAGCTGGACTGGCCCGAAGGGGGCGGCATCATGCTCGGCTCCCACGAGCCGGGAGCCGCCTGGAGTCGCGAGCCCGGGACATTCGGTGCGTACGTGGTCACTGATCAGGTCGACGAGGTCTACGCGCGGGTGCAGGCCGCGGGGGCCAAGATCACGCGCGAACTGAACACCACCGACTACGGCAGCCGGGAGTTCGTGGTCGCCGATCCCGAGGGCAATCTCTGGTCCTTCGGCAGCTACCGAGGTGAGCCGTCCTCCGCGTCCGGCTAGCTCCCTGCCGGCGTCACGTAACCCGAGCGGGCTCCTGATCGCGCGACATCCAACCGCGGAAGGCACGCCAACCTCGGCGGATCCGGCTCAGGGCGAACCAGGCCACCACGATGCCGATGATCAACAGGATGGCGGCGATGATTGCGGCCGCGACCGGGAACAGCACCGCGAGTGAGGCCACTCCGGCAACCGAGACGTCACCGGCCAGCGACGCGCCGATGTTGGTGACCGGTTCCGGTGAGGTGTTGATCGCCAACCGCAGGCTGCTCTTGACCAGATGGCTGACCAGGGCGGTGGTTCCGCCCACGGCGGCCAGGGCCAGGGTCAGCAGATCACCGTTGGCGCCGGCGATGAGCGCGCCGATGACCGCGCCGGCCACGGGCCGGATCACCGTCGAGATGGCGTCCCAGGCCGAGTCGACGTACGGGATCTTGTCGGCGACGAACTCCACCAGCGCGAGAATTCCGGCGACGATGAGGACGTCCGTGCGCTGCAATCCGGCTGGCACGTCCTCGAAGCCGCCGAACCGGCCCAGGAGGCCGAGGATCAGTACGGTCAGGTACGCGTTGATGCCACTCGTCCAGCCACTGGCGAAGGTGAGCGGCAGCAGATCCATGCTTCAAGCCTAGATCCGAGCGGCCCGATCCCGGAGTGCCGCAACGTGAACTTCTTGACCGTGACTACGGGGTCAAATCGTTCACGCTGCCTTCGCCGCTGACTCGGCGAGGCGGTTAGTCTGCACCGGGTGGAGTCCTCGGCAAAACGCGACTTCGACCTCATCCTGGTCGGGGCAACCGGCTTTGTCGGCCGGCTCACGGCTGCGCACCTCGCCGAGCACGCGCCGGCCGCGTTGCGCATCGGGCTGGCCGGACGATCGGCCGATCGGCTGGCCGCCGCCCGATCCGAACTTCCCGACGCCGCCGGGGAGTGGCCCTTGATCACCGTCCAGGTCACCGAAGCCGCGGCGGCCCGCCAGTTGGCCGGACAGGCTCGGGTCGTCGTTTCCGCGGCCGGGCCGTACCTCCGCTGCGGCCTGCCCCTGGTCGGCGCGTGCGCCGAGGCCGGCACCCACTACGCCGATCTGAGCGGGGAAACCCTGTTCGTGCACCGCAGCATCGAGGCGGCCGACGAGCGCGCACGGCAGACCGGGGCCAAGATCGTCCACTCGTGCGGCTTCGACTCGGTTCCCTCCGATCTCGGGGTCGGGCTGATGGCGCAGCAGGCGGCCGCCGACGGCGAGGGCGGGCTGGTCGAGGCGGTCCTCCACGTCCGCAGCCTCCGGGGCGGCATCAGCGGCGGCACGATCGACTCCCTGCGTCAGCAGATTCTGGAGGGGGAGCAGGACGAGGCCGCTCGAGCGCTCACGTCGGACCCGCAGGCGCTGGTGGACGATCCTTCTGGACGCTTGTACGGATCCGAGCCCGGCACGAGTCGCGGACCGTTGGGCATCGGCCGGGATGGCCCCGACGATTCGTGGTCCGCCCCGTTCGTGATGGGCGTTTACAACCGGCAGATCGTCATGCGGAGCAACTTCTTGTCGGACTGGTCGTACGGGCGGGAGTTCCGCTACCGCGAAGTGGTCGACAGCGGACGCGGGCTGCCGGGACTGTTGCGGGCGACGAGTGTTGCCGTAGGTGGCGCGGCGCTGATGGCCGGCATGTGGTTAGCGCCGACCCGAGCGGTGCTCGACCGGCTGCTACCCGACCCCGGACAGGGGCCGAGCGCGAAGAGTCGGAAGGACGGCAAGTTTCACGTCGAGATCGAGGCCACGACCACGACCGGCCGGAGCTATCGGGCCGACCGTCGGCGCGGACCTCGACCCCGGCTACGACGGAACAGCGGTGATGCTCGGCGAGTCCGGGCTTTCTTTGGTCTGCGATGATCTTGGCGAGCGAGCCGGTGTGCTGACCCCGATGACGGCCATCGGCCCCTCCCTGGCCGCCCGGCTCCGTACGCGAGGATTCACCGTGTCCGTCGAACGCAAGGAGTGAGATGCCCAAGACCACCAAGTCCGGCAAGCCCAAGAAGAGCGAGCTGCCGAGCACTCTGCAGAACTCGGGCAAGAAGGCGCAACGTACCTTCGCCAAGGCGCACGATTCGGCGCTAGAGCAGTACGGCGACGCGCGACGTGCCCACCAGGTCGGCTTCTCCGCCTTGAAGCACACCCACGAGAAGGTCGGCGATCACTGGGAGAAGAAGGCCAAGGGCAAGAAGGGCCCGTCCGACGCCCAAGCCGAGGGCGGCCGGAACACCAACCGGAAGACTGCCGGCGGTGTCGACGCCAACGCTTCCAAGCAGCATCTCTACGACGTGGCCAAGAAGCTCGATGTCGCCGGGCGTTCCAAGATGTCGAAGGCCGAGCTCGTGTCGGCGATCCAGAAGGCGAACAACCGCGCGTCGGCCCAGTCGCGAAAGAAGCAGTCGCGCAAGAAGAAGTGACTCAGGCTGCGAGTGTCGGGGGTCTCAAGCGCGGCTGGGGACTGACGACGAGGAAGGTCCCAGTCTTGAGCGCCTGAGACGCACGAGCAGCCTCAAAAAGCTAGAGCGCCATCACCGGAACGCCCGGGATCGGTCGCCCCAGTTGCGACAGAGTGCCGACATGCAGAGGCGTCGTCCGCCAGGCGGCGGTGAAGGTCTCGCTCTCCAGGGAGCAGTCGATCCGCAGCCGGTGCGGGGTCTCGAGGAAGATGACCTCGGCGCGGAACGAGTCCGTGCTCGATCCAGCCTCCACTGGTCGCGACGGTCACGCCGGCACCGGTCTCGTCGCCGTCGGAGACGTGCCAGCGGCCCTGCCCCAGCCGGCAGGCGATCTTGCCGCTGGCCTCGACGAGCCGCAAGACCCAGGCGTCGCCGGAACGCTCGACGATCACCTCGTCGAGCGTGGGGAGACCGACGACCCGCTGCGGTGGTGCGGCGAATCGCTGCCGATCCCAGGTGGCGGCATCGGCCGGCTGCGGGTTTCCGGTCACGGGCGCCAGCGAGGCCGAAGCCAGCCGATCCGCAAGCTCGCCGTCGGCTGGGGACGGCTCGGAGCGTCTCGCCGATCGCCGGCAGCAGGTGCGCCCAGATCGCGTCCAGCACGCCCTGCATGTCGGCGGTGTCCGCCGTCGTGGCGATCACGGTGTCGTGCTCGGGCAGGATCACGCAGAACTGCCCGTACGCGCCGTCTCCGCGGTAACCGTGCCGCGCCATCCAGAACTGGAAGCCGTACCCCTGGCGCCAGTCCGGGTTCGGCTCGTTCGGGTTGGCCACCTGGCGCCGGGTCGCCTCATCGACCCACGGGTCGCTGAGCAGCCGCCGGCCGTTCCAGAGGCCACGCTGGAGGTAGAGCAGGCCGAGCTTGGCGATGGCGTCGGTGGTGGCGTGCAGACCGCTGAAGCCGAGGTTCCGGCCGGGCGGATACTCCTGCCAGGCGTACGGGTCGATGCCGAGCGGCTCGAACAGTCGCGGCCGCAGATACTCGATCAGGCTCTGCCCACTGAGCCGCTGCACGATGGCGGCCAGGGTGTAGGTGCACGGCTGGTTGTAGGCGAAGACCGTGCCCGGCTCCCGGTCCGGCGGGATCAGCAGGAACCCGCGCACCGGCTCCTGCGGATCCAGCCGGACGGCCCGCTCGAGCGTCTCCTGGGTGTGCCCGCTGGCCATCGCCGCGATGTGGCGGACCCGCATCGAGCGGCTGCGCGGATCGGTGATGTCGGCGTCGAACTCCGGGAAGTACGAGAGGACAGTTGCGTCGAGATCCAGCAGGCCCTCGTCCACCGCAAAGCCCGCCGCGGTCGCGGTGAAGCTCTTGCTCAGCGAGTAGAGCAGGTGCACCCGATCCGGTCCGTACGGCGACCACCAGCCCTCGGCGACGACCTGCCCGTGCCGGATGATCATCAGGCTGTGCAGCTCGATGTCGGCTGCCGCGTCGATGGCGTCCAGGAAGGCGGTCACGCCCGCGGGGTCGATGCCTTGGGCGCTGGGCGTACTGCGGGGGAGCTGAGTGGTCACTCGCTCGAGCCTAAAGCACGAAAGTCTGCGCCCTGACGCAGTCTGCGCACCCGTAGGAGAGGGCGCAGGCGCTGCGAATGGGGGCAGACTTTCAGCAAGTCCTGGTGGAGGCCCGAGCCGTAGGGGCGGTCAGCTGGATCGTCGACCTCGGGCGAAAGCGCGCTCGAGCCTGGCCTTGAGATTCAGCGGTGGATAGAGGTCTTTCCAGATCCAGCGCGCGACCTGCAAATCCTCGTCGCGCAGGGCATCCTCTCGGTGCTTCTCGTCGAACAGCACATCCTCGAGGCTTGATCGGGTTTGAGCGTGCGGCCGTACTTGATCTTGCCGTCGAACTCGCCGAGCGTGTTGAACTGCTCCCACCAGAAGTCCGAGCGACCGACCAACTCGCCGTCCGGCCCGAACACATCGTACTGCAGATCGGGTTTCGGCAGATCCGTAGCGGTGGAACTTCACCCGACTAACGGACTCGCCGGCGCTCTCGCTGCGGCCATCGAGGAAGGCGACGGCACGGCGTGCCTGGGCGATGCCCCGCCGCCCGCCGCCCTCGTCGAGCAGATCCGCCAGCTCGGCCGGATCCGCGCCGAGCCGCAAGGCTGCATCCCCGGCGGCCGCCGCGCGGTCCATCGGCAACGCAGCACGCCAGATCGACGACCGTACGGGCAAGGCTCGTGACCCGGATGCCGTCGACAAGGACTACATCCCGTTCGGGCAGCGTCGCCCCATGAATCTCCGAGTAGCGGCGCCGACGGCGGCCGCCTCCCGATCGATTGCGGCTCAGGTGGACTCGTGACAGGGAATCGTTCCAGGTCGGCAGATCCGTGCAGTACGGCCGCGGAGACGTAGCTGGCGACCGCCTCGGGAGACGACTGCCGGATGGTCGCCTCGAGAGCTGCGGTGGGCCGCCCGCGGATCCGGCTCCTCGGACGACGGCTCGACATAGGCACCGCGGCGGATGTGGACGAGCTCCTTGCGACGGGTCATCTGTGTCAGCTCGTCGTGGTGGAAGCCGTCCGCCACGAACTCGCGGCTGAGCCGGATGCGGGTCATGACCAGAGCACAGCACCGTTCGGCGGGTCTGAGCGTGGCAGCGAGCGAGTCCGTGGAAAGCGCCGGCGGCCATCCCCAGGCTGATCCGCACCCTTTGTGCGGATCGACACCCGCAGCGAGCGGGTGCAGATCCGCAGAATGGGTGCGGAGGTGGAAGTGGAGCGCGATGGCTGCGCGCCTGCGAGACTGGCCGGGTGCGGAACGTCGTCATCCTGGGCAGTACCGGATCCATCGGAACCCAGGCCCTGGAGGTCATCGCAGACCGGCCGGACGAGTTCCGGGTGGTCGGGCTGGCCGCGGGCGGCGGCCAGGTGGAGCTGTTGGCCCAGCAGGTGCTGGACACCCAGGCCTCCGTCGTCGGGGTGACCCGGGCGACCGTGGTGCAGGACCTCCAACTCGCCCTGTACGCGGAGGCGCAGCGCCGCGGCTGGGCGTTCGGCCGGACCCGGCTGCCGCGCATCGTGGCGGGCCCGGACGCGGCCACCGAGGTGGCCGGGCTGGCCTGCGACGTGGTCCTCAACGCGATCACCGGGTCGGCCGGGCTTGTCGGCCACGCTCGGCGGCCCTGGCGGCGGGCAGCGTGCTGGCGCTGGCCAACAAGGAGTCGCTGGTGGTCGGCGGTCCGCTGGTGATCGGCGCCGCCCGGGAGGGCCAGTTGGTGGCCGTCGACTCCGAGCACTCCGCGATTGGCCCAGTGCCTACGTGGTGGCAGCGCGGCCGAGGTCGACCGGCTGATCCTGACGGCCAGCGGTGGTCCGTTCCGCGGCTGGACCCGGGAGCAGATGGCGGACGTCACCCCGGAGCAGGCCCTGGCCCATCCCACCTGGGACATGGGTCGGGTGATCACCACCAACTCGGCCACCCTGGTCAACAAGGGTCTGGAACTGCTGGAAGCGCACCTGCTCTACGGCGTGGAGCTCGACCGGATCGACGTGGTCGTGCACCCGCAGTCGATGGTGCACTCGATGGTGCAGTTCGTGGACGGCGCGACCCTGGCCCAGTGTTCGCCGCCGGACATGAAGCTGCCCATCGCGCTCGGCCTCAGCTGGCCCGACCGGCTGGCCGCAGGTATCCCGACCCTGCGACTGGAGCGAGGCGTCGAGTTGGACGTTCGAGCCGCTGGACAACGAGGCGTTCCCGGCGGTCGAACTCGCCCGGAGTGCCGGTCGCTGGGGCGGCAGCGCTCCGGCGGTGTTCAACGCCGCCAACGAGGTCTGTGTCGACGCGTTCCACGACCGCGAGATCCGCTTCCTCGACATCCTCGACATCGTGGCGGCCGTGCTGGGCGAGCACACCGGCTCGCGACAGGCTCAGTGACCGGTTACCGACGGCGACGTATCCTCACGGTTGGTCGCGAATGCCGATCTGGACCTCGAGCGGCTGATGGCGGCCGATCGCTGGGCCCGCCGACGGGCCCGGGAGCTGGCGCAGAGTCTGGTGGCGAAAGGGTAGGGCGTGGACATCCTGGTCTATCTCTTCGGGGCGGTGTTGTTCTTCGCCCTGGTGATGGCCTCCATCGCCCTGCACGAGATCGGTCACCTCGTCCCCGGCAAGCTGTTCGACGTCAAGACCACCCAGTACTTCGTCGGATTCGGCCGCACGCTGTGGTCGCGCCGGATCGGCGAGACCGAGTACGGCGTCAAGGCCATTCCGCTGGGTGGCTACGTCCGCTTCGTCGGCATGTACCCGCCGGCCGCCGGATCATCCCGGGCAGGTGCGCGCGGCTCGTACCGGCATCTTCCAGACGATGGCCGACAACGCCCGGTCGGCAGGAGTGGGAGACCATCCGGCCCGAGGACGACGGGCGGCTGTTCTACCAGAAGAAGACCTGGCAGAAGCTGATCATCATGGCCGGCGGCCCGACCATGAACCTGCTGCTGGCCTTCGCGCTGCTGTTCGGGGTCACCGCGACGTACGGGGTGTACCGATCCCAGTTGACGGTGAACCGGGTGCAGGAGTGCATCGTCGCCGCCGACGCGACCGACCGCAGCTGCGCCGGCAAGCCGAAGACGCCGGCGTACCTGTCGGGTATCCAACCCGGTGACACGGTGGTGGCCTTCAACGGTCGCCCGATCGACTCCTGGGAGCAGATGAGCGAGGCGATCCGCGGAAACCTGGACGGCCCCGCCCAGATCACCGTCGAGCGCGCCGGCCAGACCGTGCAACTCAAGCCGGTGAACACGGTGATCAACGGGGTGCGTCGACCGCTGGGATCCCGGGCAAGCGGGTCGCGGCCGGCTTCTTCGGGGTCGAGCCGGTGGTCGAGCGGGAGCGCGGCGGCCCGATCGTCGTCCTGCAGGACATGTGGGAGATGACGCAGCAGACGGCGCGGGCGCTTGATCGCCTTCCCGGTCAAGGTGGCCAACACGGCGTACAACCTGATCACCGGGCAGCCGCGCGACATCTACGGGCCGATGAGCATCGTGGGCGCGTCCCGAGCGGCCGGCGAGGTCGCGTCGACCGATCAGATCGAGAACACCAACAAGATCGCCGTCGGTCTCACGCTGCTCGGCTCGGTCAACCTGTTCGTCGCCTTGTTCAACTTCGTCCCGCTGCTGCCGCTCGACGGCGGGCACATCGCGGGCGCGCTCTACGAAGGGCTGAAGCGCTGGCTGGCGCGGGTCTGCGGCAAGCCCGATCCGGGCTACGTCGACACGGCCAAGATGTTGCCGGTCGCGTACGCCGTCGGCGGCCTCATCTGATCTCCGGTGTGGTGTTGATCCTGGCCGACCTGATCGACCCGATCAGACTGTTCTGATGGTCCAGCCGAGCAGGACGAACCCAGCCCTGCCGGATCAGCGCTGACCGACCGGTGCCGGGACCACCGGCTGGGCTGGCACCGGCTGAGGCGGGGAGGCGGCCGGTGAGGCACCGCCCAGGTGTTGCAGGGACCGTCGGACGAAGTCGTCCCGCTGCGCCGCCGTCAGTCCCTCGAGCCCGAAGCCGGCGTAGACGGTGTCCGGGGTGACGACGACCGCGCCCTCCTCGAAGCCGAGCTGGGTGCGCGATCCAGTCGCTGTTGTTCGGCGACGGAGCCCGCCGGCGGCCCGGGCACGGTCCAGCCGCCGAGGTCGGCCTCGAACGCCGGTCGCGGCGACCGGCGCGCCGTCGGCGGTCACCGCGGACGTCGTCGAGGAAGACGCCGAGACCCTGGGTGCCCCAGTCGGACACGTAGGTGATCGACAGCTCGACCTGCTTGCCGGCGTACGCCGACAGGTCGACGACCCACTCCTTCCAGCCGGCGGACTGAGCCGGTGGCGGCGTTCCAGGTACCGGTCGTGCCGGTGGGCTGCAGCAGTCCAGCGCCCTGGTAGTGGGCGAGGAACGGGTGCAGCTCGCCGCCAGCCCTCGGCGCAGCTGTCGCCCGGTCGCCGTGCGTGGTCTGGCCGTTGGCGTCCGGCAGCGTCGTCCAGTTGTCGGTGCCGACCTCGTGCGCCTCGACGAACAGGAAGTCCCAGTCCGGCTCGATGTCGTACGAGGTCCAGAACCGCAGCTCGCCCGAGTGCTCGCCGGTCAGGTCGACGGTCCGGGTGAGCCGCTTGTAGTTCTCGTCGCCGCGGCCGCTGAAGAGCGTACCAGTCACCGGTCGTACGGGTCGAACGGCGCTCGCGCCCGGCCGCACCCAGTCCACCGGCGACGTCGCTCGGCCGAACTGCGGGAACTGCGCCGGCGGCAGGAAGCTCGACAGCGGCAGGAACGACGCCGTGTGGTCCTGGTTGTCCGCCGAGCCGGCCGCGTTGAGCGTCGCCGGCGAAGCCGGTGAACGCTGCCGCCGACGCCGGTGAGCGGGAACGGCGTCGCCGTCCGGGTCGGTGCCGCCGTCGTCGACGTAGTTGAAGGCGCCGAGCCAGTACTGCAGGAAGTCGTTCAGCAGCGGCAGGCACGGGTACGCGCCGGTCGGCGTCGGTGCACTCCGGCGGCGCGAACGGGTTGTAGTCGTACGCGCCGTTGGCGCCCGGCGCGAACAGCGCGTACTTGCCGCTGAGCAGCAGCTTGCCGCCCTCGTTGAGGTAGTCGCGGACGGACAGCTCGATGTCCAGCGCCGCCTTGGCGGCGGTGCCGCCGGACCTGGCCCGGCGCCCGCAGGATGATGTCGTCGCCGGTCTCCCAGACCACGGCCTTGTAGTGCGACAGCACGCCGAGCGGGTGCGGCGCCTTGCGGCCCTGCGTGTCGAAGTCGTAGACGTCGCTGGTGCGGCCGGCGGCCGTCAGCGAGGCGGCGATCTCGTCGGCGTACTTGGCGCTGGTGCACGCCCTGCGCCGGGCTGAGCCCGGTGACGTCCTCGGCGGCGAGGACCAGCACGTCGCCGCCGATGTCGTCGTGCGACGCGTGTAGGTGAAGTGCTCGCTGGCCACCGATGCCCGCGCCGCGCTTGCGTGCCGGTGAACCAGACCTCGACCTGGTCGCCCGGCCTGCGCGCCGGTGACGGTGCCGCGCAGCTCGGCGTAGTAGTCGTCGTGGGTGTCGCCGTACCGCTCGCCGCCCTGCCACTCGCGCGACGCCGACGCGTCCGCGGCCGGCCGCCGTTGATCGACGTAGTGCATCCGCACGTCGCGCAGCGCCGCGCCGGGCGATCGACGGCCACCGGCTGGTCGCGTGCCGTAGGAGATGTCGAACGGCGTCGACGACGAAGTCCGGGGTGCGTCCGGCCGACCACCGAGACCGGGTCGTCCGGGTCCAGCGCCGACTCGGCCGACGGCCAGCGCGAACGGCAGGTTCTTGCTCGAACTCGGCCTGGATGAGCTCCTCGTCGTCGGGGAAGATGAAGCCGCTGGCGCAGTCCTCCGGGCTGCCACTCGTCGTCCGGGTCGACGTCCGAGGCCGTCTCGCAGGTGCGTCATCTCCGGGGTGAAGCCGAGCGTGCCGTAGCGCACCGTCATGTGGCGTGTCGGTGTCGCCGTTGGTGGTGTAGAGCTCGGCCGAGATGTCCGGGTCGTAGCCCGGGCACCGCCGGGTTCGCGTCGTCGCCGGCCATCGCCTCGTAGATCACGTCGTCCGGGCGTCGGCGTGCTGACCTGCCAGCCGATGCCGTAGAGCAGCAGCTCGGCGGCCGAGTGGTAGTTGATGAAGAACTCGAAGCCGACCCGCCGGAACAGCCCGTCGAGCGCCTGGGTCTCCGGCTCGGAGTTCGGGGCCGGGCCGCGGTAGGTGTCGCTGGTCGGGTCGGGCGAGGAGCCCTCGTTGTCGTAGCCCCACTTGGTAGGCGAAGTTGCGGTTGAGGTCGACGCCGTCGACGGCGGTGATCTGGCCGTCGCCGTTGTTGTCGCGCAGGTTCTTGCGCCACAGCCGGTTGCCCGCGGTGAAGGTGTAGTCGTAGCCGTCCGGGTTGGCCACCGGCACGAACCACAGCTCGGTCGTGTTGACGCAGGTTGGTGATCTCCGGCGTCCGTGCCGTAGCTGTCCAGCACGTGGTGCAGCAGCCGCCGGTTCATCTCGGCGCGTGATCCACTCCCGGGCGTGCTGGGCGCCGACGTAGAGCGACCGACGGGCCGCGCGCCGTCGCGGACGTGCGCGGCGTTCTTGGTCACCTTGACCGCCAGGATCGGCTTGCCCTGCACGGTGCGGCCGATGGTGACGAGCTTGGCCAGCCGCGGGAAGCGGGCCGCGGTCGGCGACGAGCTCGTCGCGGATGCCGCCGGGCGCGCTGTAGGAGCGGTAACGCGTCCAGCCGGCGGCGGCCTGCTCGCGCAGCGCCTGCGAGGCGGCCTTGCCGTCGATCTTCTTGACCGCCAGCTTGACGCCCTTGGCTGGCCAGCCGGGCGGCGTTCCGCTCGCGTCAGGACGCACCTCGACCTCGGTGGTGCCGGCGCTCGGCTCCTGTGCTGATCTCCAGCGGGTCGACGCCCGTCTCGCGCAGCTCCTCGAACTGCTGCGGGGTCACCTTGCCGACGTAGACCTCGGAGGGATCACGGCCGTCCGGTCCCGGCTTGGCGGCATGCCGGGGCGGCGATGCCGATGGACGCCAAGACGATGGCAGCAGCAAGGCGATTCGCTTCGATGTCATTCCGTCACCCTCCGATGCGCGCGGCTTCACCTGCGACCCAGGGGCAACTGCTCCTCGAGTATGGTCAATCTGATGGATGCCTGCAACCAGGAGCAGCGTCTTCGACGAAGGACTGCCACGACCATTCGATCCAAGCGGAAGGGAAGCCGATGATCAAGCAGCTGTCCGAGCTGGGAGTCAAGAGCGAGTACGCCTACATCGCCGGCTTCGCGTCCATCGTGCTCTCCTACGGAGCTACTTCGCCGCGCCAAGAAGGGCGACGATAAGGCGCAATCCGACCGCTGGATGCATCTCTCAGGCGCACTGTTCTCCTCGGTGTCGCCTGGTGGAGGAGACAAGTCTGCGCCGCCCGGCGGGCTACCCTGGACTGCCGGCGGTCAGTTAGAGCCGCAGACTCCAAACAGAATGGCCCCGATGAGTATCGATCTCGGCATTCCCCCGATGCCGCCGCCCACCCTCGCTGCGCGCCGACCGACGCGCAAGATCAAGGTCGGCAAGGTCGACGTCGGCGGAGACGCGCCGATCAGCGTGCAGTCGATGACCACCACCCTGACGTCCGACATCAACGCGACGCTGCAGCAGATCGCCGAGCTCACCGCGACCGGGTGCGACATCGTGCGGGTGGCCGTGCCGAGTCAGGACGACGCCGAGGCCCTGCCGGCCATCGCGACCAAGTCGCAGATCCCGGTGATCGCCGACATCCACTTCCAGCCCAAGTACGTCTTCGCCGCGATCGACGCCGGCTGCGCGGCCGTCCGGGTCAATCCCGGCAACATCCGGGCCTTCGACGATCAGGTCAAGGCGATCGCGCAGGCCGCCGCCGATCGCGGGCACCTCCATCCGGATCGGGGTCAACGCCGGCTCGCTGGACAAGCGGCTGCTGGCCAAGTACGGCAAGGCGACGCCGGAGGCGCTGGTCGAGTCCGCTCTCTGGGAGGCCAGCCTGTTCGAGGAGCACGGCTTCCGTGACTTCAAGATCTCGGTCAAGCACAACGACCCCGTGGTCATGGTCCGCGCCTACGAGTTGCTGAGCGAGGCTTGCGAGTATCCGTTGCACCTGGGAGTGACCGAGGCCGGACCCGCCTTTCAGGGAACGATCAAGTCGGCGGTCGCCTTCGGTGCCCTGCTCGCCAAGGGCATCGGGGACACCATCCGGGTCTCTCTGTCGGCGCCGCCGGTCGAGGAGGTCAAGGTCGGGATCAAGATCCTGGAGTCGCTCAACCTGCGGCCGCGCAAGCTGGAGATCGTCTCCTGTCCGTCCTGCGGGCGGGCTCAGGTCGACGTCTACACCCTGGCCGAGGAGGTGACGGCCGGCCTGGAGGGCCTCGAGGTCCCGTTGCGGGTGGCCGTGATGGGCTGCGTGGTCAACGGGCCCGGGGAGGCTCGCGAGGCCGACCTGGGAGTCGCCTCCGGCAACGGCAAGGGGCAGATCTTCGTCCGGGGCGAAGTGATCAAGACGGTCAAGGAGAGTGAGATCGTCGAGACGTTGATCGAGGAAGCCATGCGCCTGGCCGACGGGATGCCGGCTGGGGAAGGCGCCCCCGAAGTACGCGTCGGCTGACATGACGCAGGGTCACCGGTCCGGGGCACTGACCCGACGCCAGCCCAGGGGAGTGCGCATCCTGGACCGAGCCGACCTGCCCGCGGCGATGCGGGTGCTCGCCCTGAACCCGGTGGAGAACGTCTTCGTCAGCTCCCGGATCCACAGCGCCGGCCTGGAAGCGGGCAGCCTGGGCTGCCCCGTCTGGGGTTTCGAGCGGGACGGGGTGCTGCGGTCGCTGTGTCACGCCGGGGCCAACCTCGTCCCGGTGAACGCCGATGCCGAGGCCATCGGCGCCTGGTCGGAGTTCGCCGGCCCGGAGCGGATGTGCTACTCGATCGTGGGGCCGTCGCAGGCCGCACTGGCGCTGTGGCGCACTTCTGTCGGAGCGTTGGGGCACACCCTGGTCGACCGTACGCGACGTGCGGCCCCGGCAACCGGTGATGGCCGTCGACCACACACCGCCCGTCGCCCCCGATCCCCGCGTGCGGCGGGTCACGCTGGAGCACTGGGACGCCTACCACGAGGCCGCCGTCAAGATGTACACCGAAGAGGTCGGCGTCTCACCTGAGCAGGGCAAGCCGGCCGGTTACCGCTTCTACGTACGGCAGTTGATCACGTCGGGGCGGGCGTTCGGGCTGATCCAGGGCGGCCGGGTGCTGTTCAAGGCGGACATCGGCTCTGTCGCCGGCTCGGTCTGCCAGGTGCAGGGCGTCTGGTTGGACCCGGAGTTGCGGGGCCAGGGCCGGGCCGCGTCAGCCATGGCGGCTGTCGTGGAGCTGGCTCGCCGGACTGCCCCCACCGTTTCGCTGTACGTGAACGACTTCAACCATCCGGCGGTGGCCACGTATCGCCGGGTCGGGTTCGTCGACGTGGGCGAATTCGCCACCATCCACTACTGACGCCGACAAGATGGGCGCATGAGTGAGCTCGAACGCACCGTCGATGAACTGATGCCGCAGCTGGTTGCCGACCTCAAGCGACTGACGGCGATCCCCTCCATCGCCTTCGACGGCTTCGACAAGACTCGGGTGATCGAGGCCCACGACTCCTCGTGGCTCTGCTCCCCCTGTCACAATCATCTCTCCCTCCCCACCTCACCTCTCTCCTCCCCCCCCCCCCCCCTCTCTACCCCCTCCGCCCTGCGGACACTGGGGACCGGCCGGCCGCCGGTGACCCTCACGATCGTCTTCGAGGGTCAGGAGGAGTGGGGCAGCCCTTTCGACTCGTATCCGGCCGAACATCCCGAGCTGTTCGCCTGTGACGCGATGGTGATCGCCGACATGGGCAACATCGAGCCGGGGGTTCCGACGTTCACGACGGCGTTACGCGGCACCGCGGACGTCCACACCTGAGACCGGCCGCCTACCTGACCTGCTCGCGCCGATCGGCGTCGGCTCCGCTCCGCTGTCGTCCGGGACGGGTCGGGGGGCGCGTCGAGCGGATGGGCGAGCTCGTCGGCCGGCATCCGCGCGACCAGGATCGTGATCACGGCCAGCAGCACCGGCACCAGCCCGGCGACCAGGAAGGCGGGAGCCAGCCCGGTGACCTCCGCGATCGGACCGGCCAGCGCCATCGAGACCGGCATCAGGGCCAGGGAGACAAAGAAGTCGAGGCTGGACACCCGGCCCAGCATGGCCAACGGCACCCGGCGCTGCAGCAGGGTTCCCCACAGCACCTGCCCGCTCGAGAAGGCGAACCCGACGACGAACAGGGCGGCCGCCATCACCCACAACTCCCCGGTCAACCCGACCACGGACAACGGTAACGAACCCGCTCCCCAGAGCATCACCATCAGACTGAGGTAGCGCCGGGGCAGCGGCAGCGAGGCCACCACGAGCGAACCGATGGCCCCACCCACGCCGAACGCCCCGATGGCCAGGGCGAAGGCGCCGGGACCGCCGCCGGTCTGATCCCGCACGGCGAACGGCAGCAGCACCTCGATCGGACCCATGATCAACAACACCAGGACGGTGGCGAACAACAGCGTCCCGAGCAGCCACGGCGTCCGCACCAGGTAGCGGACACCATCGGCCAGATCGGTCACTGCCGCCCGGAGTTGCCCCCGGGCGCCCAGATCACGCCGCAGATCGTCCTTCGAGTCACCCCTCAGATCACCCCTTAGATCTCTGCGCAGCGGCGTGGTCTTGAACACCAGCAGTCCGACCACCGCCAGCAGCTGGGCCCCGGCCACCAGCACCATGGCCAGGGCGGGCGAGGCGATGGCGATCACACCGCTGGCCAGGGCCGGACCGGCCGCCTGCATGACCGTCGGCCGCAACATGCCCTCGATGCCGTTGGCCGCGAGCAGCTGGTCGGGGGGCAGCACCGAGGGCAACAGGGCGGAATAGGCCGGGTAGAAGAAGCCGTCCGCGATGCCGAGCACCAGCGACACGACGGCCAGGTGCCAGATCTGCACGGCGCCGGTGCTGGCCAGCAGCGCGGCCAGCCCGATCGCGATGGCCTTGGTGATCTCCGTGGCCACCAGAATGCGCTTCTGCGGGATGCGGTCAGCCGCCACGCCGCCGAACAGCACCGCCGCCACGAGCCCCAAACTGGCCCCGGTGGCGACCAGGGACAGATCTGCCGGCCCGCCGTCGAGTTCGATGACCTGCCAGACGACCGCCACCAGCCACACCCCCGCGCCGAGCAGCGACATCGTCACCGCCAGCGCGAGAATCCGGAACTGATCGGACCCGAACGGCCGAAATGCCCGGGGCCACCGCACGGTCTCCACTGTCACACCTCCTGCTGAGCAACTGCTGGCCAACTACTGTCCGAGTACGGCCCAACGTCTCACGCAACACCGACAGACCGCCTCTGAATTCCGGTCCGGCGTTCCGCCGCCCAGTGGATAAGGTGGGTCGTCGCGGCTGCGCCCTTCGCCCCGATGCCCCCGTTCGTCACGCAGAAAGGTCCGCCGTGATCACCCGAATGTCGGAACTGTTCGTCCGCACGCTGCGTGACGATCCGACCGACGCGGAGGTCCCGTCCCACCGTTGGCTGGTCCGGGCCGGGTACATCCGGCGGGCGGCCCCGGGCATCTACAGCTGGTTGCCGCTCGGCTGGCGGGTGCTTCGCAACGTGGAGCGGATCGTCCGCGAGGAGATGGACGCGATCGGTGCCCAGGAGGTGCACTTCCCGGCGCTCCTACCCAAGGAGCCGTACGAGGCCAGCGGTCGCTGGACCGAGTACGGGCCGAACATCTTCCGACTGAAGGACCGCAAAGGTGCTGACTACCTGCTCGGTCCGACCCACGAGGAGATGTTCGCGCTGCTGGTGAAGGACCTGTACTCCTCGTACAAGGATCTGCCGCTCTCGCTGTACCAGATCCAGACCAAGTACCGCGACGAAGCCCGGCCCCGGGCCGGCATCCTGCGCGGCCGCGAGTTCGTGATGAAGGACTCCTACTCCTTCGACATCGACGACGCTGGTCTGCAGAAGTCCTACGACCTGCACCGCGACGCCTACATCAAGATCTTCAACCGGCTCGGGCTGGAGTACGTGATCGTGCACGCCATGTCGGGCGCGATGGGCGGCTCGGCGAGCGAGGAGTTCCTGGCGGTGGCCGAGAACGGCGAGGACACCTTCGTCGCCTCACCGGGCGGTTACGCGGCCAACGTCGAGGCCGTCCGGATACCCGTCCCGGATCCGCTGCCGTACGACGACGCTCCCGCGGCGCACGTCGAAGACACCCCGGACACCCCCACCATCGCGACGCTGGTCGCGACGGCCAACCAGCGGTTTCCGCGCTCTGATCGCGCCTGGACCGCCGCCGACACCCTGAAGAACGTCGTGCTCATGGTCACCGATCCTGACGGCACCCGGGCGCCGCTGGTCGTCGGAGTTCCCGGGGACCGCGAGGTCGACCTCAAGCGACTGGCCGCCCAGCTGGACCCGGCCGCGGTCGAGCCCTTCGACGACGCCGACTTCGATGCGTACCCGATGCTGGTCAAGGGCTACATCGGGCCGCAGGCTCTGGGTGCGGACTCGACGAGCGCGATCCGTTACCTGGTCGACCCGCGGGTGGTCACTGGTACCCGGTGGATCACCGGCGCGAACGTCAACGGCCAGCACGTGTTCGACCTGGTTTGCGGCCGCGACTTCCTACCCGACGGCACCATCGAGGCGGCCGAGGTCAGGGAGGGCGACGCGGCCCCCGACGGCTCCGGACCGTTGCGACTGGCCCGCGGCATCGAGATGGGCCACGTCTTCCAGCTCGGACGGAAGTATGCCGAGGCGCTCGGACTCAAGGTGCTGGACGCGAACGGCAAGCTCGTGACGGTCACCATGGGCTCGTACGGGGTCGGGCGTCTCGCGCGCAGTCGCAGCAGTGGCGGAGAACACCTGCGACGAGAAGGGTCTGTGCTGGCCGCGGGAGCTGGCACCCTTCGACGTGCACCTGGTGGCCACCGGCAAGGACGAGGCGGTGCTGTTGGCCGCCCACGAGCTGGCCCAGGATCTCGACGAGGCCGGGATCGCGGTGCTGCTGGACGATCGCAAGGCCAGCCCCGGGGTCAAGTTTGCTGACGCCGAGATCCTCGGGATGCCGACCATCGTCGTGGTCGGGCGCGGTCTGGCCGACGGGCCAGATCGAGATCCGTGACCGCGGGACCGGCGAGCGGACCGACGTCGACGTCGCCGAGGCGGCGGGCCGGATCGTGGCGATCGTGCACGGTCACTCGGACCTCGACGACATCTAGGTGGACGGCCTGGACCTCGCGCCCTGGGTCGTGGCGCTGCTGGTGCTGGCCGCCTTCGCCGCCGGATGGGTCGACGCCGTGGTGGGGGGCGGGGGATTGATCCAGCTGCCGGCTCTGCTCATCGGACTGCCGCCGGACACGCCGCCGGCCACCATTCTGGGCACGAACAAGATCTCCTCGGTATGGGGCACCGCCACCAGTTCGATCACCTACGCGCTCAAGATCAAACCGGACTGGCGAACCGTACTGCCGTTGGTGATCTCGGCGACGGTCGGCTCCGCGCTGGGCGCTCAGCTGGCCAAACTGTTGCCCCGGGAGTATTTCACCCCGATCGTGTTGGTGGCGCTGATCGGCGTCGGCATCTACACCTGGCGCCGACCCGAACTCGGCTTGATCAGCGAGCGCAAACACGACGGACGCAAGCACTACGGCCTCACGGCACTGATCGGTCTGGGGGTCGGAGCGTACGACGGAATCCTCGGACCAGGCACCGGATCATTCTTCGTGATCTTGCTCGTCGGCGTGCTGGGCTACGGATTCCTGGAAGCCAGCGCGAAGGCCAAGATCGCCAATCTGTTCACCAACCTCGCGGCCATCGTGGTGTTCGCCCAGGCAGGTTCGATCTTGTGGGTACTCGGACTCTGCATGGGAGCGGCCAACCTGGTCGGCGGCTTCCTCGGTGCCCGGACGGCGATCAGCCGGGGCAACGCCTTCGTCCGTCGGGTGTTCTTGCTGGTGCTCGCCGGTCTGGTGATCAGGCTGGGTTACGACGTTTTCCGACAGCTGGCGAGCGTCGGTTAGCCATCGCGAGCCAGCACGATAATGCTGATCAGCCAGTCCAGCCGGGCCAGGCCCGGATCGAAGCCCCCCAACGGAGACCGGTCGCCACGGTGTCCGCCAAGGCCGTGAACGCGCGGCCGCGGTCGGAGCCGTTCGTCGCCGCCGCCAGCCACAGTCCGCAGAACGGAGCCAGGGCGATTTCCATGGTCTTGATCAAGCGGGCGGCCGAGGCGGAGCTCCGCGGATCCACCCCCGGTTCGTAGGCCGGCTCGGCGGCGGGTACGGCCGCGCCCCGGGAGACCAGCGACGAGGTGAGCGCATCCAACAGGATCCGCTGCTCGCGAAGTCGGGCCACGGCCACCGCCTGCGCGTTACGGTCGGTCAGCCGACCGATGGCCAGCTGGTAGCCGTAGACGATTGCGTGCAGCTGGCGGACGAGCTCCTGGGCAGCTTCCACGTCGGAGAGTTGCGGGAGCGGGACGTGCGCTTTGGGTTTGCGGACCGCGACCGGCCGAGTGCTCCGCAGAGCCGCGGCGTAGCTGGACGCGGCCACCGACATCGACCCCCACAACAAGGAGCTGGTGCCGGTGGTGCCCAGGGCCGCCTTGCGGTGCCGTACGGCCTGCTTCTGCTCGGCCACCCTTAGCCGCAGGAATGCCGCCTCGAGCGTGGTCGCCTTCTCGGTCGGCTTGATCGGATCGGCCGGTGGGGCGGTCGGGCGGTTGGTGGGTTGCTCCCCCAGCAGCGCGGTCGCGTGCTCGAGATGAGCAGCTTCGACGCCGACCAGCAGGGCCTTCCGCGAGCCGAGGCTACGGCGCCAGGGCCCGGTCAGGAGGGCTGCCGCGAGCCCGGCCAGCCGCTGCTCGGCCTCGGCGCCCTGCGTCGAACCCGCAAAGGTCGGCGACGGCGACGGGCTCGGCTGATCGCCGGAAGCAGGGTCCTGGTCGCTCCTGGGGTCAGCGGTACGTCCAGGAACCACGATCCGGGGATCGGTGACACTGCAACCGGCACCCGCAAGCAGCGGCGCGGCCAACCCGATACCCAGGCCGAGAAAGCGCCGTCGATCCAGACCCGAGGTCACGAGGTGCCCACTCGGTGCTGCTGAGCCACGCGCCGAACGTACCTCAACCGAGGGCAGCAGCACGGCGTGGAAGAATACCGACACGCGGCCGAGGGCAATCGGCTCGCACGAGCACGAACAACCGCGGCACCCAACTGAATCGAGGCAAGGACATGCGGGACAGCCAGATCGCCTCCTTGCTGGCGCCCGTCCTGACCCCGTTCGGACTGGAGCTGGAGACCGTCGAGATCGTCCCGGCGGGCAAGCGTCGGCTGCTCCGGGTCGTGGTGGACGGGGACGGCCCGGAAGGCCGCGGACCCCTCCTCGACGACATCGCCGCCGCCACGAAGGCCATCTCACTGGCCCTCGACGACGCTCCCGAAACCGGGAACGCTCCGTACACGTTGGAGGTCTCCTCGCGTGGGATCGGCCGCCCGTTGGAGCAGCCGGGGCACTGGCGACGCAATCGCGGCCGGCTCGTAGCCGTCACCACCACGGACGACCAGGCCGTGCTCGGGCGGGTGCTGAGCAGCGACGAGCAGTCGGTGCTGCTCGATATCGAAGGTACCGAGCGGCGGATCGCACTGGCCGACATCGGCAAGGCTCTGGTCCAGGTCGAGTTCAATCGGCCCGCCACCCAAGACGAAGAGAGGGAGGACTAGATGGACATCGACATCTCGGTGCTCCGCCTGATGGAGCGCGAGAAGGATCTGCCGTTCGAGCTGTTGGCCAAGGCCATCGAGGAGGCGCTGCTGACCGCGTACGAGAAGACCGACGGAGCGGTCGAGGGGTCACGCGTCGTTCTGAACCGCAAATCCGGTCACGTGGTGGTGCTGGTGCCCGAACGCGACGACGAAGGCAATGTGCTCGGAGAGTACGACGCGACGCCGGAAGGTTTCGGCCGGGTCGCCGCCTCGACGGCTCGGCAGGTGATCATGCAGCGGCTGCGCGACGCCGAGGACGAGCAGAAGTACGGGCACTTCTCCGGCACCGAGGGCGACATCGTCTCGGGTGTCGTCCAGCAGGGCCACGACTCCCGTACGGTGCTGGTCGATCTGGGCAAGATCGAGGCGATCATGCCGCTGGCCGAGCAGGTACCCGGCGAGCGATACGCGCACGGCACCCGGATCAAGGTCTACGTCGTAGCGGTGCGCAAGGAGTTGCGCGGTCCGCAGGTGATCGTGTCCCGTACCCATCCCGGGTTGGTGGAGAAGCTGTTCAAGCTGGAGGTTCCCGAGATCGAGGACGGCACGGTCGAGATCAAGGCGGTGGCCCGAGAGGCGGGGCATCGGAGCAAGATCGCCGTGGTCAGCCACAACTCCGACGTCAGCGCGAAGGGGGCCTGCATCGGGCCCATGGGTCAGCGGGTCCGGGCGGTGATGCACGAACTCAACGAGGAGAAGATCGACATCATCGACTGGTCGCCCGACCCGGCCCGGTTCGTCGGGCAGGCGCTCTCGCCGGCCAAGGTGAACTCGGTGACCGTGGTCGACGAGGCCCTCCGCGCCGCCCGCGTAGTGGTCCCGGACTACCAACTCTCCCTGGCCATCGGCCGTGAGGGCCAGAACGCCCGCCTCGCCGCCCGCCTCACCGGATGGCGCATTGACATCCGCTCCGACACCGCCCCGGAGTAGGGCCACCCTCGGGCGTCTTCTCGGCCAGGCGTGCGTTATCCAGCTCAAGTTGCATGGCGCGAGCAGTTAGCGCGCATCTCGGCGTGTCGGGCGGCTTGAGCTGGATAACGTACGACAGCCGCGATCAGGCGAAATGGCGGCGCCACTCCGGAGAGAACCGCCGGGGTACATCCGCTGCACCGCAGTCGGTCAGGGCATCGCGGACGCGTACCAGAGTGCGTTCCGGTTCGACGTAGATGCCGTCGCGGCTCACGACGACCAGTCGGTAACGACCGCGGTCGAGCTCCTCCCGGCGGTCGATGTCGGTCACCCATTGTCGAGTGTCCTCGGCGTGCTGGCGACCGTCGTACTCCACGACCAGCCGGAGGACCGTGTAGCAGAGGTCGAATCGCCGCAGCCATTCGCCTTCGCGTCCGCGAACGATGACGTTGACGGTCGGCTCGGGCAGACCCGCGAGGACGAGGAGCAGGCGCAGGCGCGTCTCCATCGGCGAGTCGACACCGTCCCGGACGAGACACGCGGCGCGCCGAGCTAGGCGGTGCCGGCTGCCCGTCGCCTCCGATGCCGCGGCGACGAGTCGCTCGACCGTCGTTGCCTTCGCCTTGACCAAACCGTCCCCGACGATCACGAGTTCCACCAGGGTCAACCCTGCCGCCGCGAGGTCCAGGAAGGTCTGCTCCGGGGTGGTGATGGGCAAACCGTTCCGCGTCGTGGCGGCCGGAGCCCGCCTGCCGTAGTGGGCTTGGACGCCTTGCCGGACCGAGCGACCGCTCGCCGTCTGCTGCCGGACATGGACCGCCGAGGTGGCCGGGGGCAAGGCTCCCCAAATCGCCGCGGCGGTGTGATGGCTGATGCAGGCTCCCGGCGGCGAGACGTTGAGCGCCGCTTGAGCGCGGAGCCGCAGGTCGATAGGTACACGGGCGCTGACGTACTGGTCGTAGAGCACCTTTTGGAACTCCCGCCCGAGGAGGATTCGGACTGGCAGCCCGGCCGCCCGCGCCGCGGCCCGGCTGTACAGCTTCGGCGATTGAGATCTGCTCACAGCTCAGATCCTGCGCCGTTTAGCGCTGAGCCCGGCAGCCCTTGGAGACCGATCTGTGGATATCTAACGTCTGGGATATCGTTCCGGGCCCGGCCCTCGGTCGTACGTTGTCCATCTCAAGCTCCTGGACGCCAAACGGGAGCCACAAACTCGGCGTGTCGTCCCGCCTGAGCTGGGAAACGTACGGATCGGGTCGGGTGGGTCCGGCAGGCCGCGACTAGGCTCGACAAGGTGGGTCCCGTACGTACGTGCGTCGGCTGCCGGGAACGGGCGGACAAGGCTGACCTGCTCCGCTTGGTGTGGCGGGGCACACTGGTGGCCGACGACCGACAGATCGAGCCGGGGCGAGGGGCCTACCTGCACCGCAGAGCGGAATGCCTGCAGGCTGCCGTACGTCGTCGGGCCATCGGCCGAGCCCTACGGATCGGCAGCGACGACCTTCGTGAGATCGACTACGCCGCGCTCGCCGGATCCCTCGCTTAGGCGATTTGCGCCGCCTGGGCATACAGTTCTTATTCAGGTCTGTTCCGCTGCGGGACGGGTCGCACCAAGGTCCTGCCCTCGGGCGGGACGCCGAACCAGAAGGTGGGCACACGCTCATGAACCCTCGATGAGAACCGCTCAATGAGCATGCACAACAACTAACTGGTCCGCAGCGTCAACGCTCGGACCGCCAACAAGGAGAGCAGTGGCAAAGGTCCGAGTCTACGAGCTTGCGAAAGAGCTCGGAGTCGAAAGCAAGACCGTCCTCAGCATGCTGAAGGACATGGGGGAGTTCGTACGATCGGCTTCCTCGACCGTCGAAGCGCCGGTGGAACGCCGGCTCAAGGAGAAGCTGGCGAGCGAACCGCCGCCGGCGAAGAAGACCCCCAGGAAGGCTCCGGAGGCCCCGGCAAAACCGGCGGCCCCAGCAACCCCGGCCCCGACCGCTGTCGACGTCCCGGCCGGCCCGAGCGCGGCGTCCGCGCCCGCGTCGAGCAGTCCTCCTCCAGCCCCAGCTCCGGCTCCAGAGGCACCCTTCGGCAACGGCCAGGGCAGCGCTGCGGCATCCACTCCCGTCGGCGATCTGACCAACGGCCGTCCGGCGGCTCCCCGCCCCGGCGCACCGCGGCCCGGTTCGGTGCCGCGGGCACCGGGCCAGCAGGCGCCCGCCGCCCGGACCGAGCAGCCGTCGCGACCCGACGGTCCTGATCGGCCGGACCAACCCGGCCGTCCGGCAACCACACCGGCCCCGGACAACCCGGACAACCCGGACAACCCGGACAACCCGGTCCTCGTCCCCGGCCCGGGTCCAGCGGCGGCCTGCCCAGCGCCGGCCAGCAGCGTCGTACCGGCACCCCCCGCCCGGGCAACAACCCGTTCGCCCCCTCCCAAGGCATGGGTACGTCTCGACCGGCGCGTCCGCCGGTTGATCCGAGTCGTCCCGGTGGCCCGCGGCCGCCCATGGGCGACCGCCCACCAGGTGCCGCACCCGGGCGTTCGGGTGGTGTGCCCGGCATGCCACGGCCCAACCCCGCGATGATGCCTCGGCAGAGTTCCGGTCAGCTCGGCGGTGCGGCCGGCGGCCCACCCGGCGCTCGGGGCCGCGGCGCTCCGGCCCGCGGTCGCGGTGGCCCACCCGGCCGCGGTGGTCCCGGGGGTGGCCCCGGTGGTCCGCCACCCAGTGGTCGCGGAGGCCGTGGCGGTCGCGGCGGCACCCAGGGCGCGTTCGGACGCGCCGGTGGGCCGGTACGTCGCGGTCGCAAGTCCAAGCGTCAGCGTCGTCAAGAATTCGACCAGATGCAGGCGCCGGAGATCGGTGGCGTGCGCGTCCGCCAGGGAGACGGGCAGACAGTCCGGCTGGCCCGCGGCGCATCGCTGACCGACCTGGCGGAGAAGATCAATGTCGACGTGTCGTCGTTGGTCCAGGTCCTGTTCAACTTGGGCGAGATGGTGACCGCCACCCAGACCGTCGCCGAGGACACCCTTCAGGTCCTGGCCGGTGAGCTCAACTACAAGATCGAGGTCGTCTCGCCCGAGGACGAGGACCGCGAGCTGCTGGAGAGCTTCGACATCGAGTTCGGCGAAGACGAGGGCGGCGAAGACGATCTCGCCGCTCGCCCGCCGGTCGTCACCGTCATGGGTCACGTCGACCACGGCAAGACGAAACTGCTGGACGCCATCCGCAAGACCAACGTGGTGGCCGGAGAGGCCGGCGGCATCACCCAGGCCATCGGGGCGTATCAGGTGGCGACCGAGGTTGACGGTGACGAGCGCAAAATCACCTTCATCGACACGCCCGGTCACGAGGCGTTCACCGCCATGCGTGCCCGGGGGGCCAAGTCGACCGACATCGCCGTCTTGGTGGTCGCGGCCGACGATGGCGTCATGCCGCAGACGATCGAGGCGCTCAACCACGCTCTGGCGGCCGACGTGCCCATCGTGGTGGCGGTCAACAAGATCGACCGCGAAGGTGCCGACCCGACCAAGGTGCGCGGGCAGCTGACCGAGTACGGACTGGTGCCGGAGGAGTACGGCGGCGACACGATGTTCGTCGACGTCTCCGCAGTCACCGGGACCGGGCTCGACGAGCTCTTGGAGGCGGTCATCCTGACCGCCGACGCGGCGCTCGATCTCCGCGCCAATCCGGACATGGACGGTCAGGGTGTGGCCATCGAGGCGCACCTGGACAAGGGCCGCGGTCCGGTGGCCACCGTGCTGGTTCAGCGCGGCACGCTGCACGTCGGCGACTCGATCGTGGCCGGCACGGGGTACGGACGGGTGCGCGCCCTGCTCGATGATCACGGCGCAGGGGTCGAGGGAGCACCGCCGTCGTTCCCGGTCCAGGTCCTCGGTCTCACCGCCGTCCCGGGAGCCGGCGACAGCTTCATCGTCGTCGACGACGACCGGATGGCCCGTCAGATCGCGGAACGGCGAGCCTCCCGGCTCCGGATGGCGGCCCAGGCGGCCGGCACCCGGCGCAAGACGCTCGACCAGCTCTTCGACCAGTTGGAGAAGGGCGAGGACTCCGAGCTGCGCCTTATCCTCAAGGGCGACGGGGCCGGTTCGGTCGAGGCGCTCGAGGACGCGTTGTCCAAGATCGATGTCGGCGACGAGGTCAGCCTCCGGGTCATCGACCGCGGAGTCGGTGCGATCACCGAGACCAACGTCAGCCTGGCCGCCGCCTCCAATGCGGTCATCGTCGGCTTCAACGTCCGGCCGCAGGGCAAGGCGACCGAACAGGCCGACCGCGAGGGCGTCGACATCCGGTACTACTCGGTGATCTACGCCGCGATCGACGAGATCGAGGCGGCGCTGAAGGGCCTGCTCAAGCCGATCTACGAGGAGGCCCAGCTCGGGCACGCAGAGATCCGGGAGATCTTCCGGTCTTCCCGGGCCGGCATCATCGCGGGCTGCATGGTCCTCGACGGAACCATGCGGCGCAACGCCAAGGCGCGCCTGCTCCGCGAAGGGGTGGTCATCGCCGACACCACGGTCGGCTCGCTCCGCCGGGAGAAGGACGACGTCACCGAGGTGCGCGAGGGGTTCGAGTGTGGTATCACGCTCTCGAACTACTCCGACATCCGGATCGGCGACGTCATCGAGACGTACGAGATGCGGGAAAAGGCGCGCAGCTAGCGCGTGTCGGGCGGGGTGGTCTTCGGTCGGCTCCGCCCAACACCGAGGTCGAGTTGCGAATCTGCCCAGGCGTACATTCGCCTTCGACCTCGGTGCAACGCCCGACCACACCCGAGCCAACCGAAGACCACCCCGCCCTCCAGGCCGTCGACCCGCTATCTGCCGCCCTACGGCTCGATGACGGCGCCGATCCGGATGGCGGAGTACTTGCTCGAAAGGACCGTAGGAAATGGCATCACCACGCGTTTTGAAGTTGGCCGATCAGATCAAGGTGATCGTGGCGGAGATGTTGGAGCGGCGGGTCAAGGATCCGCGGCTGGGGTTCGCGACCATCACCGATGTGCGGTTGACCGGGGACACTCAGCACGCGACCGTGTTCTACACCGTCCTGGGCTCACCAGAAGAGCAGGCCGGCACCGCCGCGGCCCTCGAGTCGGCGAACGGCCTGATTCGCTCCGAGGTGGCCAAGCAGTTGGGGCTCCGGCACGCGCCGACGGTAGCTTTCCAGCCCGATGCGGTGCCGGAGAACGCGCGCCAGATCGACGAGCTGCTGGCTCAGGCCCGGTCCGGTGACGCGAAGGTGGCCGAGCAGGCGGCGTCCGCGTCATATGCGGGCGAGCCGGATCCCTACAAGAAGCCTGAAGACGAGCCCGAGGACTGACCATCGCCGCTGACCCCAGCCGATCGGGCCTGCTGGTGATCGACAAGCCGGCCGGGTGGACCTCGCACCAGGTTGTGGCCCGGCTGCGGCGGCTGCTCGGCACCCGCAAGGTGGGACACGCCGGGACTCTGGACCCGATGGCGACGGGAGTGCTGGTCGTGGGGGTCAATCGCGCCACCCGACTGCTCGGGCACCTGAGCCTGGCCGACAAGACGTACGACGCCACCGTCCGGCTGGGCAGTTCGACCACCACCGACGACGCCGAGGGTGAGGTGGTCGCCAGGGCCGATGCGAGCGGCACGACCGCCGCCGCCATCGAGGAGCAGTTGACCCGATTGCGTGGACCGATCTCGCAGGTGCCGTCTTCGGTGTCGGCCATCAAGGTCGCCGGGGTGCGTTCGTACGCGCGAGTCCGCAGCGGTGAGGACGTCGTGCTGGCCGCACGACCGGTGCTCGTCCGCCGCTTCGAGGTGACCGGACGACGCGAGGTCGAAGATCAGATCGATCTCGACGTCGTCGTCGAGTGCAGCACCGGCACCTACGTGCGGGCCCTGGCTCGAGATCTCGGTGCCGCGCTGGGCACCGGCGGTCACCTCACCGCGTTGCGCCGGACGGCGGTCGGCCCCTTCACGATGACCGAGGCCAGCCGGCTCGACGACGCCACGACCGATGTGCCCATGATCGGAATGACCGTGGTGGCCCGGCGTTGTTTTTCGACCCTCACGGTCGATGACGACGACGCCGATGCCGTGCGGCACGGCCGCCCTCTCGACGCGGTGACGTTGCCGGACGAGCAGGCGGCCCTGCTGGACAGAAAGGGAACCTTCCTGGCCCTCTACCGGCGTACGGCCGCCGGAGCCACCGCGGAAGCCGTGTTCGATCCGGCCTAGCCCGACGGGCGGCGAGGACTTGACGCAATACCTGCACGCGGCGTCTGAGCTGGACCGAGAAAGGGCTTTCCAGATCGTGCGTGCAGGTATTGCGTCACGGACTCGGAGCACCACGGATGGTTGCCGGACGCCGACGACACCTCGGCGTCGGTCCGACGACTGAACCGTCGCGCCGGTACGGTGCCGGCGCAGGGAGCTGAGGAGCAGGCCTGCCCCGACGAGTGCGGCGACCCCAAACGCTACGAGCGGTGCGGGGATCAGGATGGCGGCGAGCAGGCCGCCGCTGATACCCGCAAGGGCCTCGGCACCTACCTGCAGTGACTGGTTGACTCCGCGGATCCGACCTTGCTCGGCGCCGGGGACGGCGAGGGAGATCATCGCGGCCGCCGAGGGGAGGCAAAACGCAAGCGCGAAGCCGGCCAGTCCGAGGGTGACCCACATCGCTCCCGCGTTCCTGGCAGGGGGATGACGATCATGACCACGCCCCGGACCGCGCCGCTGACCACAGTCAGCGTCTGCGGCCCGCCTTGGTGGACAGCCAACGGATGAGGCCGAGGTTCGCGATGACGATCGGGACCGCCACGTAGGCGACGACGCCGACTCGGCCGATACGCCGCGGGCAAACTCGGCGACCACGTAGAGCGGACCACCGGAAGAATCCGAATGGCGAGGTAAGGCCGGAAGTGGCGAGGAACAGCAGCCTTACCCGGCGGTCGGTGAACAGCGGCTGGAAGGCGCTCGGTTGCCTGGTGGCCGGCGGAGCGTCCGGCGCTGGGTGAGTCTCGCGGGTGGCGAGCAGGACTGTGGGCCAGCTGACCACCAGCAGGGCGGCTACGGCGTAGAAGGGCAGGGGCGCGGGACCGCGCCAGGCTAGACCCCCCGATGATTCTGATCGTCTCGCCGGGTCTGAGTCCCGACCCCACCAAGATCGAGATTGCGAGGGCACCGTGAAACTTCTCCTCACCTCCGCGGGGGCGTCGAACGACTCCATCCGCGCCGCGCTCGTCGAGCTGCTGGGCAAACCGATTGAGGAAGCCTCGGCCGTCGCGGTGCCCACCGCGATGTACGCCTATCCCGAAGGCGTGCGCTGGGGGTGGGAGAGCATCAAGTCCTTCGCCGACATGGGCTGGCGAGAGATGGGGGTGTTGGAGCTGACCGCCCTGCCCACCCTCGAGGACGCCCACTGGCTCTCGGTCCTCGAGGCGGCCGATGCCATCCTGGTCGGCGGCGGCGTCACCGGCTATCTCAGCTACTGGTTCCAGGAGTCGGGTCTGGCCGAGCGCCTTCCCCCGCTGCTCCGCCGCGGGCTGGTCTATGTCGGCGTCAGCGCCGGGAGCATGGTCGCTACCCCCGGCCTGAACGTCGACCGGGAGCGACTGGCCACCACCGGTGTCTACTACGACGACGAATACGACGAGGGTTCCCCAGCCGGAGCCGGGAGCGACGCCGGTCTGGGACTGGTGGACTTCGCGATCCGCCCTCATCTGGGGTCCGAGGACTTCCCGGTGTCACTCTTGCGGCCATGGAGGCCGCCGCTGCCAAGCTCGATTACCCGCTCTACGCCATCGACGACCAGACGGCTCTCCAGGTCGTCGGCGACACGGTCGAGGTCGTCTCCGAAGGTGAGTGGCACCGATTCGAGGGAGCCACCGAGCGGTGGTTAACTGCTGGGAGGCTTCCGGGTGCCAGGTAGGTCCCGGGCCGAGGGAGGGCCATGAGCGGGGGACCGGTCGTCGTGATCGGCAACTTCGACGGCGTGCATCGCGGGCACGTCGAACTGCTGCGTCACGCGCGTGGGTCCGACCCCGACGCGAAGCTGACCGCGGTGACGTTCTGGCCGCATCCGATGTCGGTGGTGCGGCCCGATCAGACTCCTGCGCTGTTGACCACGCTGGAGCATCGCATCGAACTGCTCGAGGCCGCCGGCGTTGACGACGTGGTCGTGGTCGAGTTCACCTCCGAGGTCGCCCAGTGGAGCCCCGCCGACTTCGTCGACCGGGTGCTGCGGCCGCTCAACCCGTCGCGGATCGTCGTCGGGGAGAACTTCCGGTTCGGTTTCCGGGCCGCGGGATCGGTCGCAACGCTGGCCGAGCTCGCCGACGGCGACTTCGAAGTCGAAGCCGTCCCGCTGCTGACCGACGGCACCCAGCCGAGTTCGTCGACGCTGATCCGGCACGCCGTGGCCGAGGGAGACTTCGGCCGGGTTCGCGAACTCAGCGATCAGGTGTTCCGGTTCACCGGGGTCGTGGTGGTCGGCGACCAGCGCGGGCGGGAGATGGGCTATCCCACCGCCAACGTCCCCGTCGAGGAGGGGATGGCGGTACCCGCCGACGGGGTCTACGCCGGCTGGGTGACCCGGCTGGACATTCCGTCACCACGTTGGCCGGCGGCGATCTCGGTCGGCACCAATCCCACCTTCGACGGCGTCGAACGCCGGGTCGAGGCGTACGTGCTGGACCGCGACGATCTCGAGCTGTACGGGGTCGAGATCGCCATCGACTTCTACGCCCGGCTCCGGGGCCAGGTGAAGTACACCGGGATGGAAGCGCTGATCAAGCAGATGCACCACGACGTCGAAGATGTCCGGCACCTGCTGCACCAGCTCTGATCAACTCAGCTGATCGAGCTGAACTTGCCGGCGCAACTCGGCCACCGTGTCGGCGGCGAACCGGCCGGGTCCGGGCACCAGCGCGTTGGCGGCTCCGGCGGCGACCGCCGTCCGCAATCCGGCGACCAGCGACGCGCCGCGGTCCAACTCGGTGAGCAGGCCGCCGAGGAAGGCGTCGCCGCTGCCGACCGGATAGTGGCCGTGCACGTCGGGCAGGCTGGCTCGATAGGCGATCGAGCCATCGAGCGCCAAAGCTCCGCGGTGCGCGTCGGTCAACACGACCAGGCCGCGACTCAGCCCGGCCACGCCCTCGGCCAGCCGCCGGAGGTCGGTGTCGTGCGGCACCTCGAGCAGGTCGGCGGCCTCGTAGCGGTTGATCTTGACCAGCGCCGGTTCGGCCCGCACGGCCGCCGGTAGTGCTGGACCGTGGGTGTCGACGGCAACCCGTGCGCCGGCTTCACCACCGATCCGGACCAGCGTGGCGATGGCGTCGATCTCCAGTTCCCGGGGCGGCCCGCCCGAGATCGACAGCCAGCCCGGTCGGCGCTCGACTGCGGCCGACACCGACGCGACCAGCCGATCCCACACCTCGACGGGAATCGCGGCTGCGTATTCGTACACCTCGGTAAGGCTCCCGTCGTCGGCGGCGGCGATCGACACGCAGGTGCGCGTCTCGGCGGGCGTGGGTACGACGGTGGTCGAGACTCCTTCCTCGACCAGGGCTCCGGCCAGGATGTTTCCGGTCGGTCCACCCAGGACGGCGATCACCTCGACATCGGCCCCGAGCGTGGCCGCGGCGCGGGCCATGTTGAGCGGCTTCCCGCCGGCGCAGCGAACCAGTTGATCGGGACGGTGGATCCGCCCGTGGTCGAGCCGAGGCACCAGGTAGGTGAGGTCGAGCGACGGCGCCAGCGCGGCGACGGTGATCACGCCGCCCACTCTGACACGTGCTCAGATCAGCCCGGCGCCGAACTCCTCGGGCGCGATCAACGGACGGATGCTGCGGCGGATGTCGCCGGCACAGAACGCCCGGCGGACGATGTCGCCGCCGAAGACGTTCCCGATCGAGCCCATGATCATCGCCTGGTCCAGTGATAGGTAGCGCTGGGCAACGATCGGCTCGGGGTTGACGACCAGGGCGTCGTAGAACCCGCCCTCACCGTACGCGCCCAGGTTTCGCTGCATCTTGATCAGGTTGTCGTAGGCCTGCCGAGGTTCGTGATGCATGGCCAAGAACAAGGCGTGCGGCGTCACCACACCCCTCTTGTAGTCGGGATCGGGGTTGGTCGGCTCGTCCTCAGGCAGCGGGCAGCCGCGGTATCCGCGGTCGTAGTTGGTCCGCTCCACGTCGGAGTAGTAGCCCTCGGGGTTGAGACCGATGGCGTCGACGCCGTATTCCCGGTAACCGTTGAGGATCGTCGGGTCACTGGCCGGTGAGAAGCCCCAGTACCCGTACTCGGCGTCGTAGAGGCCGTGCTCGCGGTGCGCCCGTACGGTCAGCGGGTGGTTGATGCCCCACGAGTTCGGGGCCCAGCGCTCCTCCGGCACGAACACGTTCGGCATCAGCGCCTCGAACATCGATCCGCCCCAGCCCGGCACGATGCGCATGCCGCGGTAGGTGTAGGCGCCTTCGAAGACCGGCACGCCCAGATATGTTCGGGTCCGGCCGACCGGCCGCTGCTCCTGCCAGTTCCAGTCACAGCCGTCAGGAAAGGTCCGCCACGTGGCGAAGTAGGCCTTGCGTGGGATCTGACCGCGGGCAATGGCGATGTAGTAGACGATCCGGCTTTCTGACACTGTGGTGTCGTAGTGATAGAAGGTGTAGTCACGTCAGGACCGACACCGAGGTAGTTGTCGACCGTGTGCGGAGCGTTCGGAGGGGCCGGCGGGAACTCGGCGTCCCAGAATCCGTTCTTGATCAGTCCGGCCCCGGCGGTGCCGGCCGCTTTGTTGAAGAACATCTTGAAGTTCATCCGGCGAAGAATCGCGTCGGCCCGGCTGCGGTTGCTCGGGTCAGCGTTTTTCACCACGATCAGCGCGGCGGCGAGCCAGCCGTTGTCCACGCTGGACAGGAACGGGTAGACCCGGCTGCCGTCGACCGGCCAGATCGTCAGCTTCAAACGGGTCTTCTCGCTGTACCAGTTGTAGAACATGCCGCTCTGCTCGGTGGAACTCCAGGGTGGACAGCGTGACCAGCGTCTCCCGGATCCGATCGCTGCACTCGCGCCGGGAGATCAGTCCCAGGTCGCGGGCCACGATCGCGCTCCACAGGTAGCCGCCGATGTTGGTCGGTGAGGTGTAGCCGCTGCGGACAGGGTTGCGCACGGAGGCGCCGATGTTGTCGGCGGTCAGCCCGGTGTTCGGATCGGTCATCGCGACCAGACTGGCCCAGGTGTCGGTCGCCCAGGCCCGAATCCGACGCCCGGAGATGCGCTCCCGAGCGGCGGGCCATGGGTGTGCCGCCGCGGGTGCGGCGCTCCCCAGAGCTCCGACCGCGGCCACTCCGAGTCCGCCGGCGAGCACGTGGCGTCGAGAAATTCCGGTCATCTTCGACCTCCGTCTTCTCCTAGGCAACCCCATGACGCTAAGCCGCCGGATTCTCCGGCTCGTCGGCGGGGTCCTGGCGATGCACTGACGATTGGGGTCGGTACGCCACTCGCTGGTAACCTGAGGACGCCGTTCGAACGGCCGCGGATCCGTAAGGGCCCCCTTTCACCACCCGGTGAAACCTCGATCGAGGACCGACGGGGGCGCCGCGCAACGGAAACTGAGAGGGGAACAGTGTCGATCGACGCTGCCGAGAAGAGCAAGATCATATCTGAATACGCGACCAGCGAAGGTGACACGGGTTCTCCCGAGGTCCAGGTCGCGGTTCTCACCAAGCGCATCGCGCACCTGACCGAGCACCTCAAGGAACACAAGCACGACCACCACAGTCGTCGTGGCCTGATGCTCCTGGTCGGCCAACGCCGGCGGCTGCTGAACTACGTCGCCAAAACCGACATCGAGCGCTACCGGTCGCTGATCGAGCGCCTGGGTCTGCGCCGCTGACCGACCGCAGGGCGGTCCTGGGCTCTTCCACTGCGAAGCTGAGCACCGCCCTGCGTCACAACTTCATACACACCAAACAGCGATTGCATCCCACACATGCTCACCCCCGCTCAGAGGATTGGATCGGTCTCCGGTAGTGGTTTTCGGAACGCCCGCACAGTCGGCGCGCCGAGGACCTCGATCGAAGACCGGCCGCCTGAGCCGGCTGGCGCAGAGCTCTCAGAGTGTGCGGGTGCGGTCCGTACCGGCGTCGCGATCGCGCGGCGTCAGAACAGGAGTACCCCGTGGAGGGACCCGACCTTCAGTTCGCTGAAGCCGTCATCGACAACGGAGCGCACGGCCGACATGTCGTCCGCTTCGAGACCGGGCTGCTGGCCCGGCAGGCCGCCGGCTCGGCGACCGTCTACCTGGACGACGACACCATGTTGTTGTCCGCCACCACCGCGCAGAGCAAGCCGCGCGAGGCCCTCGACTTCTTCCCCCTGACGGTGGACGTCGAGGAGCGGATGTACGCCGCGGGCCGGATCCCCGGCTCCTTCTTCCGGCGCGAAGGCCGCCCGTCGGAGGGCGCGATCCTGACCTGCCGGCTGATCGACCGGCCGCTGCGTCCCTGCTTCGTCAAGGGCTTGCGCAACGAGGTCCAGGTCGTCGTCACCGTGATGGCCCTGAACCCCAACAAGAGCTACGACGTGGTCGCCATCAACGCGGCCTCGCTGTCCACCCAACTGGCCGGGCTGCCCTTCACCGGTCCGATCGGCGGCGTCCGCGTCGCCCTGATCGGTGACCAGTGGGTCGGATTCCCCGATGTCGACCAGCTGAAGGAATCGGCCTTCGACATGGTCGTGGCCGGCCGGGTGCTGCCCGACGGCGATGTCGCGATCATGATGGTCGAGGCCGAATCCACCGAGCAGACCTGGAACCTGGTGCGGGCCGGCCAGACCGCCCCGACCGAGCCGATCGTGGCCGCCGGACTCGAGGCCGCCAAACCTCACATCCTGGCGCTGTGCAATGCGCAGGCCGAACTGGCCGCCAAGTTCCCGAAGACGACGGCCGAGTTCCCGATCTTCCTGGATTATCAGGACGACGTCTACGATGCGGTGTCGGCCGCGGCCTCTGCCGAACTCTCCCAGGTGATGTCGATCGCCGACAAGCAGGAGCGCGAAGCGGCCACCGACGACCTCAAGGCGAAGATCGTCGCTCAGCTGGCCGGCCAGTTCGAAGGTCGGGAGAAGGAGATCAGCGGCGCCTACCGTTCGCTGACCAAGGCGCTCGTGCGGCAGAAGATCCTCACCGACAAGGTTCGGATCGACGGCCGCGGACTGACCGACATCCGGACGCTCTCGGCGGAGGTCGCGGTGCTGCCTCGGGTGCACGGTTCGGCCCTGTTCCAGCGGGGCGAGACCCAGATCCTGGGGGTATCCACCCTGAACATGCTGGGCATGGAGCAGAAGCTGGACACCCTGGCGCCGGAAACCTCCAAGCGCTACATGCACAACTACAACTTCCCGCCCTACTCCACCGGCGAGACCGGTCGGGTCGGCTCGCCGAAGCGGCGCGAGATCGGGCATGGGGCACTGGCCGAGCGGGCCCTGATCCCGGTGCTGCCGACCCGGGAGGAGTTCCCGTACGCCATCCGGCAGGTGTCGGAGGCGCTGGGCTCCAACGGATCCACCTCCATGGGTTCGGTGTGTGCCTCCACCCTGGCCCTGTTGAACGCCGGAGTTCCACTGCGAGCGCCGGTCGCCGGCATCGCCATGGGTTTGGTCTCCGACACCATCGACGGCCGGACCGAGTATGTGGCGCTGACCGACATCCTCGGCGCGGAGGACGCGTACGGCGACATGGACTTCAAGGTTGCCGGCACCAGTGAGTTCATCACGGCCCTGCAGCTCGACACCAAGCTGGACGGCATTCCCGCATCGGTCCTGGCGTCGGCGTTGGACCAGGCCAAGGATGCCCGGACCACCCTGCTCGAGGTGATGGGCGAGGCGATCGACGGTCCCGACGAGATGAGCCTGTACGCACCGCGGATCATCACGATCACCATCCCCGTCGACAAGATCGGCGAGGTCATCGGGCCCAAGGGCAAGGTGATCAACCAGATCCAGGACGACACCGGCGCACAGATCAGCATCGAGGACGACGGCACGATCTACGTCGGCGCGGACAGCGGCGACAAAGCCGAAGCCGCGCGGACCATGATCAACGCCATCGCCAACCCGACCATGCCGGAGAAGGGCGAGCGCTACCTGGGCACCGTGGTCAAGATCACGGCGTTCGGCGCCTTCGTTTCGCTGCTGCCGGGCAAGGACGGCCTGCTGCACATCTCCAAGTTGCGCCCGCTTGCCGGCGGGGCTCGGGTTGAGAATGTCGAAGACGTGGTCAGCGTCGGCCAGAAGATCCAGGTCGAGATCAACGAGGTCGACGACCGGGGCAAGCTCTCCTTGATCCCGGTGGTGAGCGAAGAGGTCCCGGTCTGAGTTGTCCGCTCGCTGCGGATCCGCTTTGGACGCGGGCCGTCGTCCTCCTCGGCGACGGAAAAGCGTTGTCGCCTCGGTCGTCCTCCGACCCGCGCCGCGGATCCTTCGTTCGCTCGGGGACGAGACGTTGTGACGATAGGACGTCACGCCGGGCCTCCCGACCGCCGTTGGTGGCCGGTGAGGTCCGGCGCGACACGTTGCCCGGCGGCCTGCGGGTGGTCACCGAGCAGGTGCCGGGCAGCCGTACGTTCAGCGTCGGCTTCTTCATTCCGGTCGGCTCGCGGCACGAGTCCCCCCGACTGGGTGGGGCTTCGCACTTCCTCGAGCACGTGCTGTTCAAGGGCACCCGGCGGCGGAGCGCGGAAGAGATCTCCATCGCCGTGGAGTCGGTCGGCGGGGATCTCAACGCCTACACCGCCAAGGAGCACACCTGCTTCTACGCCCGGGTGGTCGACGGCGACGCCGAGCTGGCCATCGACGTCCTGGCCGACATGATCACGTCCTCGTTGATCACCACCACCGACGTGGGCTCCGAGCGCGCAGTGATCTTGGACGAGATCGCCATGCACGCCGACGACCCGTCCGAGGTGGCACACGAGATGATCATGACCGCGCTGTTCGGGAACTCCGGGTTGGGGGCTCCCGTCATCGGTTCGGAGGAATCCATCCGGGCCATGAGCCGGGCTCAGGTGGCCCGGCACTGGGCTCGGCACTACCGGCCGGACACCATGGTGGTGGCGGCGACCGGGCACCTGAACCATGATCGACTGCTGGATCAGCTCGGCGCGCTGGACGCCGGCCGGGAGCGGACTCCGGCCCGCCCGCCGAAAGCGACGGTGATCGGTGAGCAGGGCCGGTTGCTGAGCGTCACCCGGACCCTGGAACAGTCGACGGCGGTACTGGCTTTCGCCGGTCCCGGCGTTTTCGACGAACGGCGCTACGCACTCGGTCTGTTGTCGCTGATCGTCGGTGGCGGCATGTCGTCCCGGCTGTTCCTCGAGGTGCGGGAGCGTCGGGGCCTGACGTACGCGATCGACGCGGGCGAGACCGCCTATACCGACGCCGGACTGTGGACCGTCGACTGGCAGTGCGCCCCGGAGCGGCTGGAGGAGATCGCCGGGATCGTGCGTTCGATAGTCCTCGAGGTCGCCGAAGCCGGCGTGAGCAGCGACGAGCTGCTCCGGGCGAAGGGCCAGATGCGGGGGCAGACGATGCTGGGCTTCGAGGGACCGGTGAGCCGGATGAGCCGGCTCGGCGGCAACGCGCTCATCGGCGACGAGCGGACCCTCAACGACCTGCTCGACCGCTACGACGCCGTCACCGAATCCGAGGTGCAGCGCGTCGCCGCTGAGTTGTTCACCCGGCCGCCTGTGATGGCTCTGGTCGGACCACGGGTAGCGACCCGCAGCTTGCGGCGGCTGTTGGCAGACTGGCCGAACTGAACCGGCCGAGACGAACAACGAGGAAATGGGGTCATGGTGCGGGTTGCGGTGTTCGGGTCCCGGGGACGGATGGGGGCCGAGGTCTGTCGCGCGGTCGACGCGGCCGACGGTCTGGACCTGGTTGCCGCGCTGGACGTCGGCGACGACCGGATGGCCGCGGAGACCGCCGACGTCGCCATCGACTTCACCCACCCGGATGCGGTGTTGGACAATCTGGCGTGGTGCATCGAGCGCGACATCCACGTCGTGGTCGGCACGACCGGATTCGACGACGCCAAGCTCGACCAGGTCCGGAGCTGGCTGACCGACCATGACCGGGTTGGGGTGATCATCGCCGCCAACTTCTCCATCGGTGCGGTGCTGATGATGCACTTCGCCGAACAGGCCGCCGCGGTTCTACGAGAGCGTCGAGATCATCGAGTTGCACCATCCCGACAAGGCCGACGCCCCGTCCGGCACCGCTGCTACGACCGCCCGCCGGATCGGTGCCGCGCGGGGTCGGGCCGGCCTCGGGTCGCCCCCCGACGCCACGGTCCACGAACTGCCCGGCGCCCGCGGCGCCCAGGTGGCCGACATCAGGGTGCACGGGGTGCGCCTTCGCGGGCTGGTCGCCCATCAGGAGGTGCTGTTGGGTGCCGAAGGGTGAGACGTTGACGATTCGGCACGATTCGTTCGATCGGGTGTCCTTCATGCCTGGTGTGGTGGCGGCCGTGCGGGCGGTGGGGGAGCGCCCCGGACTCAGCCTGGGCATCGAGTCGTTGCTCGGCATCGGTAACCGGTGACCCATCCGCGACGCAGGACCGGTCGGCCGACCAGGTCGAACCGCGCCGACGCTCCCGGCCGATCCGCATCCTGCTCGTCGTGCTGGTCGTCGTGCTGGTCCTGGCGGGACTGTTGATCGTCGCCGATCGGGGGGTGCAGAGGCTGGCTGAGGATCAGGTTGCGGCTCGGGTCCAGACGCAACTCGGCGCGTCGGCGAAACCCGGCGTCGATCTGGGCCCATTCCCGTTCCTCAACGAGATCGCCACCGGACGGCTCGACTCGGCGCGGGTGAGGATCGACGAAGTGGTGTTGCCGGACAGCAACGGAGCCACGGTCACCGGCGTGGACGCCACCTTCACGGGGGTCACCATGAGCGACCGGTTCTCCCGGATCGTCGCCGACCAGGGTCAGGCCACCGGGGTGTTGTCCTATCCGAGTCTCAGCGCATTGACCGGACTGGATATCGAGTACGCCGGGCCGGACCGGGTGCAGATCCGCTTCGAGAGCGTGATCGGGCGCTGGACGGTTGCCGGCACGGCCACCGGCCGGCCGGTGCTCGACGTAGAGAATCAGAGCCTGGAGATCGCCGACGCTCAGGTGTCGGTCAACTCGGAGGGCGTGCCGCAGCCGGTCGCCGACGCCGTGGGACAGTTCGCGTTGCGCCGGGTGCCCCTCGAGAGCCTCCCGTACTGCGCTCCGGCTGACCTCGATCGGCGTTCAGGAGGACGGGATCCAGGTTGCGGCGACGGGTCAGGATCTGCCCCTGCAGGGGTGATGGTCAGTCTGAGGAGGTCCCCAACGAGGTGTGCAGCCGCACCTGCTTGAGCCGGACCGAGGCGTCCTCGGTGCCGATCTCCCGGAAGGCGCCGTCGGCGGCCCAACCGGCGGCGGTCAGGAACCGCCGTAGTTCGTCATCCTGCGCCGGCACCCAGGATCGGACGCGGGTGAAGCCGTCGGCACCGAGGGTGTCGGCGCACGCGTTGAGCAGTCGCGAACCGTGCCCGCGACGGCGAGCCACCGGGTCGATGGCGAGCTCTTCCACGGCCCCGTCCGCCGATGGGTCGGCGTCGGCGTCCGTGGACGGCGCGGTGGCGGCGAAGCCGACGACACGAGTGTCGGCCAGGGCGACGAGAACGCGGTAGCGCGCCGCCGGTGGTGCGATGATGGCGCGGCCCCAGAGGTCGGTCATGGCGTCGACGTCCAGCTCGTCGAGCAGCCGTCGCCCGGCCGGCCCGCCGGATTCGGCGGCCCAGACGCGTCGCTGGACTTCGGCAATCGCGGCGGCTTCACCGGGCAGGGCGAGCCGGACGTGATCGTTGGTGTGCGCCGGCGTACTCATGGGAGGTTCACGAGGGAATCACGAGGGTGGATGCTACCGCGAGGGGGACCCCAGAACCTGTCCGGGAATAGCGAAGTCCGCACATGCCTGCTCGGGGGTTCAGGTAAGTGCGGACTTCGTAAGTATTATGGCCGATCCGGCACCGAAGGGGAACACCACCGTACGTGATGTGGATCACAAGCACTTCGGGGCCGAGGTGCTGCTGGTCAACCTCCCGAGACACCTCAGTAACCTGAGCAACGTGGCTGCCAGTGCTCTGCAAACCCCGCCCTCGTTGGCGAGGGGCAAACTCCGGATCATTCCGCTCGGCGGCCTGGGGGACATCGGCCGCAACATGACCGTGTTCGAGTACGACGGCCAGCTGCTGTTGATCGACTGCGGGGTGCTGTTCCCCGAGGACAAGCACCCGGGCGTCGATCTGATCTTGCCCGGCTTCGACGCGATCGCCGACCGGCTGGACGACGTGGTGGGTCTGGTGCTGACCCATGGACACGAGGACCACATCGGGGCGGTGCCGTATCTACTGCGCCAGCGGCCCGACATCGCGATCCTCGGCTCGAGGCTGACCTTGGCCCTGCTGGCCGAAAAGATCCGTGAGCACCGGATCCGCGGCACCCAGACCCGCACGGTGAGTGACGGCGAGAAGACCCGGCTCGGGCATTTCGAGTTGGAGTTCCTGGCGGTGAACCACTCGATCCCCGACGCACTGGCCGTGGCCATCACGACGCCGGCAGGGACGCTGCTGCACACCGGCGACTTCAAGATGGATCAGCTCCCCCTGGACGGGCGGCTGACCGATCTGCGGGCCTTTGCCCGGCTCGGCGAGGCCGGGGTCGACCTGTTCCTGGTCGACTCGACCAACGCCGAGGTGCCCGGCTTCACCACTCCGGAGCGCGACATCGCGCCCGCGCTGGACCGGGTCTTCGCCCGGAGCCGCCAGCGAGTCATCGTCGCCTGCTTCGCGTCGCACGTCCACCGGGTCCAGCAGGTGTTGGACGCTGCCGTGGCGCACGGGCGCAAGGTGGTCTACGTCGGCCGCTCCATGCTGCGCAACATGGGGGTCGCGCGCGATCTCGGCTACCTCAAGGTGCCGGCGAACACCCTGATCGAGCTGCGGGACATCGGCGATCACCGGCCGCAGGACGTGGTCATCATCAGCACCGGGTCCCAGGGTGAACCGTTGTCCGCTTTGGCGCGGATGGCCGATCGGGAGCACCCGGTGATCTCGCTGCAGGCCGGCGACACCGTGGTGCTGGCCAGTTCGCTGATCCCCGGCAACGAAAGCGCGGTCTACCGGGTGATCAACGGGCTGAGCCGATTGGGCACCCACGTGGTACACCGGGGCAACGCGATGGTCCACGTCTCCGGGCACGCGAGTGCCGGAGAGTTGCTGTACGCGTACAACCTCGTGAAGCCGCGCAACGTGCTGCCCGTGCACGGGGAGGTCCGGCACCTGCGGGCCAACGCCGATCTCGCGGTGGCCACCGGGGTGCCGCGGAATCAGGCGCTGGTGGTCGAGGACGGAACCGTGATCGATCTCGACCGGGGGCGGATCAAGGTCGTCGGCAAGATCGACTGCGGCTACATCTTCGTCGACGGCGCGTCGGTCGGGGACATCTCCGAGGCTTCGCTGACCGACCGCCGGATCCTCGGTGAGGAGGGCTTCATCTCGGTCATCGTCGTGATCAACACGCACGCCGCCAAGATCGTCAGCGGACCGGACATCCACGCCCGCGGATTCATGGAGGCCGACTCGGCGTTCGACGACGTACGCCCACTGATCGTCACCGCACTCGAGGAGGCGTTGGCCGATGGCGTCGACGACACCCACCGGTTGCAGCAGGTGATCCGGCGACGAATGGGCCGCTGGGTAAACGACACCCATCGGCGCCGCCCGATGATCGTCCCGGTCGTGATCTCCACCTGAACAAGCAAAAAGGACCCGCCACCAGGGCGGGTCCATGCGGGCGTACAAGAACTAGCGGCTGACCTTGCCGGCCTTGAGGCAGGACGTGCAGACATTGAGGCGCTTCGGGGTGCCGGCCACGACGGCGCGCACCCGCTGGATGTTGGGGTTCCAGCGCCGCTTGGTCCTCTTCTTGGACCACGGGACATTGTGGCCGAAACCCGGTCCCTTGGCGCAGATATCACATACGGCAGCCACTGGAGTTCACTCCCACGAACGATGAGGACGATCAAGACGACAGATGGTGGAGCCCTTCCGGGCAACCGGTAGAGGATAGCCGAGGAGGTCGACGCAGCGCGAATCCGCGGTACGGGTCCCGGGCTGGCTAGGGTAGGGAGCATGTCGGGCGCGGTCTCCGCCGGCGCGCCGCCGAGTGCGACGCCGGAGATGCTGGGGCTGCCCGTGGCCGCCTGGCTGCAGCGCGCCCACGAGGTCATCGCCGCCTCGGCCGACGCGCTGAATCAGCTGAACGTCTTCCCGATCTCCGACTCCGACACGGGCACCAACGTGCAGCTGACCCTGCGCGGCATCCTCGACTCGTTGCCGGCGTCCGGGCCGGTCGGGGTCGGCGAACTGACCCAGGCGGCCGTCTTGTCCGCACACGGCAACTCGGGGGCGATCCTGGCCGAGATGCTCATCAGCGTCAGTCGCCGCTCCGGTCGGAGCGACTCCGACGGGCGCGAGGGGATTGCCCTGGCCCAGTTGCTTCGAGCGGCGGCCGAGGCGGCCACCCGAGCCGTCGCTCGACCGGTCGCCGGCACCGTGCTGACCGTGGCCGACGACGCCGCCGGGGCCGCCGAACAGGCCGCCGGCGAGCAGCCCGACGACGTACGGGCCGTGCTCGACGCCGCGCGCGGGGCGGCGGCCGACAGCCTGGCCCGGACGCCCGAGCTGCTCGAGGTGCTCGCCCAGGCGGGCGTGGTGGACGCCGGCGGCCAGGCGTACGTGCTGCTGCTCGACGTGCTCGGCGAGCTGCTCGGCGGTGAACCGGCGCAGCCGTTGACCCGCGCCGACCTCGGCAGTCGGCCCGAGATCCGCCCGCCGCTCGACGCGGACCCGGAGACGATCGAGTACGAGGTGATGTACGCACTCCGCGGCGCCACCCCCGACGCGCTGGACGCCCTCCGCGAAGACCTGTCAGCGGGCGGGAACAGTGTGGTGGTCGTGGGCGACCAGTCCGTTGCACAGGTGCACGTGCATCTGAGCGACGCCGGAGCGGCCGTCGAGGCCGGACTGGCGCGCGGCGCGCTCAGCCAGCTGCGGATCACGGTACTGCCCGCGGCCGCAACCCCGGCCGGGGAGCGAGAGGTGATCGCGGTGGTCGCCGGCGCCGGACTGGCCCGGGCGGTGCACGACCTCGGTGGCACCGCGGTGCTGCCGTCGGGGGCCCACGTCACGCTGGAGGAGCTGTCCGCGGTGCTCGACGCCGCCTGCGGCGACGTGGTGATCCTGCCGAACGACATGGAGAGTCTCGAGCTGGCCAGCCACCTGGCGGCGTCGCGGCGCGGGCCTGGGCGCCGGGTGGCGGTCATCCCGACCACCGCCCAGGTCCAGGGGCTGGCCGCGCTGGCCGTGCACGAGCCGAGCGCCGACTTCGACTCCGCCGTCGTGACCATGAGTGCCGCCGCCGGGCACGCCCGGCACGGTGCGGTCACGGTGGCCGAGGGTCCGGCCATGACCATGGCCGGGCGCTGCGACGTGGGCGATGTCCTCGGGCTGGTGGACGGCGACTTCGTCGAGATCGGCACCTCGGTGCTCCGGGTGGCCCAGCAGGTGGTCGGCCGGCTCACCGTCGGTGGCGGCGAACTGCTGACTCTGATCGTCGGGGCCGACGCCGAAGCGGATCTGGCCGAGGAACTGCAGCGGCGGGTATCCAGCCCGGGTCTGGAGATCGAGATCGTCGAGGGCGGGCAGCGCCGGTACCCGCTGCTGATGGGTATCGAATAGTGACCGCTACCGTGCGGGCGTTGCCCCCGCCGTCCCCTGGTTGGCGGACCGAGATGTACACCCGCCTGGGGCAGCGGCTGGAGCGGGTGATCGGTGACAAGTCGGCCAAGGCCTTCGAGCCACTGAAGGTCCGTACGGTGGGCGACCTGTTGTTGCACCTACCCCGGCGCTACTTCTCGGGTACCGAACTGAGTGACCTGTCCGTCCTTCGTCCCGGGGAGGAGGTCGCGGTTCTGGCTGAGGTGCTGGACACCCGGACCTTCCTCCCGCAGGGCAACGCTCCGGGCCGGCGGACGGGTGGTCGACCGGCGCGCTTGCAGGCCACCATCACCGACCACCGCGGCACCCTCACGCTGGCCTTCTTCGGTGCCGCGCACCTGATCGGTTATTGGGAGCGGCAGCTCAATCGCGGCTCGCGCGGGATCTTCGCCGGCAAGGTGACCGAGTTCAACGGAACCCTGCAACTGGCCCATCCCGACTTCGTGATCGTGGACGCCGACGGGCGCATCGTCGGGGGCGCCAAACGCAACGCCGAACTGGCGGAGGTGTCCCAGGCGCCGCTGATCGGCCTCTATCCCACGGCCGGGAAGCTCCGGACCTGGTCGATCGCCGCCTGCGTCGGACTGGCTCTCGACAGTCTGGCCGGGGTGGACGATCCGCTGCCCGCCGCGGTCCGCCAGGAGGCCGGGGTGTCCGACCTGGCCACGGCGTGGCGGGCCGTGCACCAGCCGCAGACGCGGGGCGAGGTCGAGTCCGGTCTGCGGCGGCTGCAGTTCGACGAGGCGTTCGGCCTGCAGCTGACCATGGCCCACCGGCGGGCCGACGCCGCGCGTCACGGTGCGATACCCCGCCGTCCGCTACCGGGGGGTCTGCTCGAGGCCTTCGACGCGCGGCTGCCGTTCGAGCTCACCGCCGGTCAGCACGAGGTCAGCGACGAGATCATGGCCGAACTGGCGGAGCCGCACCCGATGCAGCGGCTGCTGCAGGGCGAGGTCGGTTCGGGCAAGACGGTGGTGGCGCTACGGGCCATGCTGGCCGTCGTGGACGCCGGCGGCCAGGCGGCCTTGCTGGCCCCCACGGAGGTGCTGGCCGCCCAGCACCTCCGTACGGTGACCTCGATGCTGGGGGACCTGGCCGGCCGGGGGATCCTCGCCGCGGAGCAGAGTACCGACGTCGTCTTGATCACCGGTTCGCTCGGGGCGGCAGCGCGACGGTCGGCGACGGCCCGCGCGGCGTCGGGGGAGGCCGGCATAGTCATCGGCACCCATGCCCTGCTCAGCGCCGGGGTCGACTTCGCCGACCTCGGGCTGGTCGTGGTCGACGAGCAGCACCGTTTCGGCGTCGAGCAGCGCGCGGCGCTCAGTGCGAAGGCGACCGCCCGCCCGCACGTGCTGGTGATGACCGCTACGCCGATCCCGCGCTCGGTGGCCATGACGGTGTTCGGCGATCTGGAGATTTCGACGCTGCGGGAGATTCCGGCCGGCCGGGCCGAGGTGAGCACGGTGGTGGTGGACGCCGCCCGCAACCCGGCGTGGGTGGGGCGGGCGTGGAGCAGGATCGTCGAGGAGGTCGGTCAGGGCCGCCAGGCCTACGTCGTCGGACCGCGGATCTCCAGTTCGACCCCTCCGTCTGGCACCGCCGGTGAGGGCGAGGACCTCGAACTGAGCTTCGCGCCCGACGACGAGAATCACTCTCCAGCGGCACCGCCCATCGCCGTCGAGGATCTGTTCGCCGAGTTGAGCGGCGGACCGCTGGCCGGGGTCAGGGTGGAGATGCTGCACGGTCGGTTGACCAGCGAGGAGAAGGACGCCGTCATGGGGCGGTTCGCCGCCGGGCAGACCGACGTGCTGGTGGCCACCACGGTGATCGAGGTCGGGGTGGACGTGCCCAACGCCTCGATGATGGTCATCTGTGACGCCGACCGGTTCGGCATCTCGCAGCTGCACCAGCTCCGGGGCAGGATCGGCCGCGGCGGCCACCCCGGGGTCTGCCTGCTGGTGACGTCCGCCGACCCGGATGGCCACGCGCGGGAACGGCTCGATGCCGTCGCCGGCACCCGCGACGGCTTCGAGCTCGCCGAGATCGACCTCGAGCAACGCCGCGAGGGCGACGTGCTGGGCGCCAGCCAGTCCGGGGTCCGGACCAGCCTGCGGCTGCTGCGGGTGCTCAGCGACGGGGATCTGATCGGCCAGGCCCGGGCGATCGCCGATCGCCGCATCGCCGCCGACCCGGAGCTGAACGACCCCGGCCTGGCGGACGCGGTCACCGCCGTGGAACTCCGGGCCGCGGGGGAGTGGCTGGAACGCTCGTGAGCCGGATCATCGCCGGCGCCCGCGGCGGCCGCCGGCTGGCCATGCCCCCCGGGGACCGGACGAGACCGACCACGGACCGGGTCCGCGAGGCGTTGTTTTCCTCGATCACGGCCTGGGCCGGCCGATCCTCTCTCGGCTCCGAGCAGGCCCTGGACGGACTGTCGTTCGCCGATCTGTACGCCGGCTCGGGCGCAGTGGGCCTGGAGGCGGCCAGCCGGGGGGCCGGACCCGTGCTGTTGGTGGAGGCGGCCCGCCGGACGGCGTCGGTCGCGGCCCGCAACGCCGAGGACACCGAGCTTCAGGTCCGGATCGCGACCGTGCGCGTCGAGCGGTGGGCGCGCGAGCCGGCCGAGGCCGGCTACGACGTGATCTTCGCCGACCCACCGTACGAGCTGGGGACCACGGAGATGGAGCACGTGGTGACCGACCTGCTGGACAACGGCTGGCTGGGCGAGGAGGGCCTGCTGATCGTGGAACGGTCCCGCCGGTCGGTGGCCCCCTCCTGGCCCGTTGCGCTGCGCCGGAGCTGGCAGCGTTCGTACGGCGAGACCATGCTGCACTTCGCGGAGCGATAGCGTCGGGCTCCATGGACTACAAGCTCGAGGTCATCGGAATCCCCGTCTCCGATGTGGATCAGGCCAAGGCCTTCTACGGCGAGGTGGTCGGCTTCGTGGTCGACCACGACGTCGCCCAGCTGCCGGGCATGCGCGTGGTGCAGCTGACCCCGCCCGGATCGGCGTGCTCGATCGTCATCGGTGAGGGTCTCCCCCTCGGCGAGCCGGGGAGCACCAAGGGGGCACAGTTGGTGGTCGACGACATCGACGCGGCCCGGGCGGAACTGATCGAGCGGGGTCTGGCCATCACCGAGGTCCAGCAGCTGGGTCCCGACGGGGCGCCGGGTTCCCGGTTCGCCTTCTTCGCCGACCCGGACGGCAACGGCTGGTCCGTGCAGGAGATCAAGCGTTGACGAGGGACGTGGCGTGAGCCGAGCGGTTTGTCCCGGATCCTTCGATCCCGTCACCCGCGGCCACCTGGACGTGTTCGCCCGCGCGGCCGAGCTCTTCGACGAGGTGATCGTGGCCGTCGGTGCGAACGTCGCCAAGAACGCCCTGTTCACGCCGGTCGAGCGGGTGGCGATGATCACCGAAGCCTGCGGCGGTCTGCCGGGCGTGCGGGTCGACGTCTTCGACGGGTTGCTGGTGGATTTCTGCCGGGACGTCGGCGCGCGCACGATCGTCAAGGGGCTCCGCTTCGCCGCGGACTTCGACTACGAGCTCCCGATGGCGCAGATGAATCGGACCTTGAGCGGTGTGGACACGGTGTTCCTGCCGACCGCCCCCGCGTGGTCCTTCGTATCCAGCAGCCTGGTGCGTGAGGTGGCCGCCCTCGGTGGGGACGTCACCGCCTTCCTCCCCGAGACGGTGGCGGCCGAGACCGTGCGCCGGGTGCGGCTGCGGCAGACGCCCAGCACCTAACCGAGGCCGCAGTCGGGGGGAGCAGTCGGGGGCAGGCCATCCGCCGGCGATGCGCAGGGAGATACGCTCGGATGTCGAAACACGGGGGAAACAGAAGGGCGAGGAGAGCATGGCTGAGCGCGAGACCGCCGAGGAGAAACTGGCAGCTCTGCGGGAGATGATCATCTCGGCACGATCGATGCCGATGTCGGCATCCTGCGTGATCAACCGCAACGACGTCTTGTCGGCGATCGACGACGTCATCCAGCATCTGCCGGACGAGATCGCCGACGCCCAGGACGTCCTCGACAAGTCGTTGGCCACGATCGCCGAGAGTCAGGACCAGGCCGAACAGATCCTGGCCGAGGCGCGGGGGCAGGCCGCCGACCTGGCGCGGGACACCGAAGTCATCCGGGTCGCGGAGGCCGAGGCCGTCAAGATCCGATCCGACGCCGAGGAGGAGGCGGCCGCCCTGCGCCGCGAGATCGACACCTTCATCGACTCCCGGATGGCGAGCTTCGAGTCGGTGCTGCACAAGACCACCAGCCAGGTGAGCACCGCCCGGCAACGGTTGGCGCAGCGGAGCGGGCTGGACGGCGAGAGCGCGGAGGCGGCTGCCGGAACCGAGTCGGAGTCCAAGACCGGGCATCGGCTGCCGGAGGCGGCCCACTGACGAGCGGGCGTTTGTGGGCCGCGGGATCTCCCCGGTAGGCTGGGATGTCGGTCACGGCGATGCCGCGGCCGTCTGTGTTGGAGGGGTTGCGATGAGGTCGCCGCATCGCCCGCTGGATGCCCGATCAGGGCTCGTTCTGGATACTCACGATCTTGGACGCCGGGCGGGCAGCATGAGGACCGTTCAGGCCACCGTCCCAGCACCGACGGATCTCGGGATCACTGTGATCGGGGTACCACCTGGATCACCGGTCGACCTCGATCTTCGGCTCGAGTCGGTGGTGGAGGGAGTGCTGGTCACCGGTACGGCGGTCGTCCAGCTGAGCGGGGAGTGCGTGCGCTGCCTGGTCGGGATCTCCGACGAGTTGGAGATCGATGTCCAGGAGCTGTTCACGTACGCCGAGAGCGACGCCAGCGAGGACGAAGCGTCGCGGCTGGAGGGCGATCTGATCGACCTCGAGCCGCTCCTCCGTGATCAGGTGGTGCTCGATCTGCCGTTCCAGCCGGTGTGTTCTCCGGATTGTGCAGGGCTGTGTCCGATCTGCGGCGCGAACCTGAACGTGAATCCGGAGCACGAGCACAGCGACAGCGTCGACCCGAGGTGGGCTGAGCTCGCCCGCCTGCAGGTCGACGAGGACGACGGGCCCGGCAGTACCGACGGCACCAGCCGTCGCTGAGGAAGAGAACTGAGGAAGAGAGAAGAGAAGTGGCCGTTCCCAAGAGGCGGATGTCGCGCAGCAACACCCGGCACCGCCGTTCACAGTGGAAGGCGACGGTGCCGACCCTCGTGGTCTGCGCCAATCCGGCCTGCCGCGAGAAGCACCTGCCGCACACCGCCTGTCCGTCGTGCGGCCAGTACGGTCCGCGCAATGGGCGTCGACAGGTCCTCGAGTCCTGATCCGCGGGTCTTGATCGAGTCGGAGCCGGCGTCGGTCCGGCTCTCCGCGGAGGCACTGCTCGTGCAGCTCGGGATGCGTGTCGACCCCGGGCGTTTCGAGCATGCCCTGACCCACCGCTCGTACGCGTACGAGCAGGGTGGTCTCCCAACCAACGAGCGCCTCGAATTCCTCGGCGACTCGGTGCTCGGTCTCGTCGTCACCGAGCATCTCTTCAACGCCTATCCGCAGCACTCCGAAGGACAGCTGGCCAAGCTGCGCGCCGCGGTGGTCAACTCACGGGCCCTGGCCGACGTGGCCCGGGACCTGGGTCTCGGGGCGTTGGTCCGCCTCGGGCGCGGCGAGGAGACGACCGGCGGTCGCGACAAGTCCTCGATCCTGGCCGACACCATGGAGGCGGTCATCGGAGCCGTCTTCATCGAGCACGGCATCGAGGCCGCCCGGGTTTTCGTGCACTACCTCTTCGACGAACTGATGGCCGACGTGGCCACCCGGGGCGCCGGCCTGGACTGGAAGACGAGCCTGCAGGAGATCTCCTCGGTCGCCGGACTCGGCGTGCCGATCTACCAGATCGTGGAGTCCGGTCCTGATCACGCCAAGAGCTTTCAGGCCATGGTGGTCATCGCCGAGTCCACCTACGGCCCCGGGCAGGGCCGGAACAAGAAGGAAGCCGAACAGAACGCCGCGGCCGTCGCCTTCGCCGCCCTGAAGAACGCGGCCGTATCGGAGTCAGTTTCGGATGTGGGGCCGGATCCGGTGTCGGGCCCGACCGTCGCCGACTAGATGCCGGAGCTGCCCGAGGTCGAGGTGGTCCGGCGCGGTCTGGCCGCCGGCATCGCCGACCGGACGATCGGTGAGGTCGAGGTGCTGCACCCGCGGCCGGTCCGCCGTCACCTGGCCGGCGCAGAGGACTTCGCCAGTGTCCTGGTGGGCCGGACGTTCGCCGAGCCGCGGCGGCGGGGAAAGTACCTCTGGTTGCCGCTGACCGATGGAGACGCCCTGCTCGCCCACCTGGGCATGAGCGGGCAGTTCCGGCTCGAGCCGACCGGGACCCCGGACGCCGTCAACACCCGGATCCGGTTCCGGTTCACCGACGGCGGCGCTGAGCTGCGCTTCGTCGACCAGCGCATGTTCGGCGGCCTCTCCTTGTCACCCGGCGGCGCCGAACTGCCCGTCGAGGTGGCCCACATCGGCTTGGACCCCTTCGACCCCCACTTCGACCTGGACCGGGCCGTCGGCGCCCTGCGGCGGAAGCGGACCGGGATCAAGCGGGCCCTGCTGGACCAGCAACTCGTCTCGGGAATCGGCAACATCTATGCCGACGAGGCCCTGTGGCGGGCCCGGACCCACTACGCCCGGGCCACCGACACCATGACCCGGGCGGCGGCCGCCGCGGTGCTGCGCAGCGCCGTCGAGGTGATGGAGGCTGCGCTGGGGGAGGGCGGCACGTCCTTCGACTCCCTGTACGTCAACGTCAACGGCTCCAGCGGCTACTTCGAGCGCTCCCTGGCCGTGTACGGGCGCGAGGGCGAGCCCTGTCCGCGCTGCGGCTCGGCGATTCGCCGGGAGCCCTTCATGAACCGCTCCTCGTACCGCTGCCCCCACTGCCAGCGCGCGCCGCGGCACGCCCGGTTCTAGCTTTCGTAGCTTTCCTGTGGTCAGGGCCGAGCGGCCAGGAAGAGAAACGCCGCCAGCAGCACCAGGTGCACGGCGCCTTGCAGACGGGTCGCCCGGCCGGGCACGACGGTCAGCACGCCGACGACGATGGTCACCGCCAGCAGCACCATCTGGGTGGCTCCGAGCCCGAGCAGCAGCGGCCCGGGCAGCCAGATGGAGGCCAGCGCGATCGCAGGGATGGTCAGGCCGATGCTGGCGATCGCCGAGCCGAGGGCGAGGTTGAGGCTGACCTGGATCATGTCCCGTCGGGCGGCGTTGGCGGCGGCCAGCGTCTCCGGGGCCAGCACCAGCAGGGCGATCACCACACCGACGAACGACGGCGGCAGCCCCAACACGGCCACCCCGCCCTCGATCGTCGGCTGCTCCACCTTGGCCAGACCAACCACCGCCACGAGGGCTACCAGCAGCAGCCCGAGACTGGCCAGCGCGGTCCGGTTGCTCGGCGGGCTGGCGTGTTGCTCGTCCATGACCGAGCCGTCGGCCGACACGGGCAGGAAGAAGTCGCGATGCCGCACGGTCTGGGTCAGCACGAACGCGGCGTAGAGGACGAGGGAGGCCAGTGCGGCGAAAGCCAGCTGACTGGGCGAGAACTCCGGGCCCGGTCGCGTCGTGGTGAAGGTCGGGAGCACCAGCCCGAGCGTGGCCAGGGTCGCCACGGTCGCCAGCGCGGCCCCGCTGCCCTCGGCGTTGAAGACCGTGATGTCCTTCCGGATGGCGCCGAGTAACAGGCAGAGTCCGACGATCCCGTTGCAGGTGATCATCACGGCGGCGAAGACGGTGTCCCGGGCCAGGGTCGCGACCTCCGGCTTGCCGGAGCTCATCAGGGTCACGATGAGTCCGACCTCGATCACGGTGACCGCGACCGCCAACACCAGCGATCCGTAGGGTTCGCCGACCCGGTGGGCGATGACCTCGGCGTGGTGGACCGCCGCCAGGACCGCGGCCGCCAGGGCCACCGCCGCCACGGTCACCGCGACCGTGCCCACGGTCCGTCCCCAGGTGCCGATGAGCACCACGATCGCGACCACCGGGGCGATGGTCGTCCACGACAGCCAACGGGTCCGGGTCGCATCCGCCATCCGCCAAGCCTGGCAGAGACCTTCACCCGTAGGGTCGTCGGTGTGCTCGTCGAGCCCGCCATGACCTATCGCACGTCCTACCTGTCGGCCCGCGAGGAGGACCCGCAGATCCCCCAGGCCTGGGTGGCCGACCGGCTGCGCCTCGAGGTGGTGCCGGACTTCGCCGAGTTCATCCGCCGACTGCGCGCCGACGCCGATCCGGCCTTCCCGCGGCCGCCCGGCTGGGTCCCCTGCACGACCTTGTGGTGGGTCGAAGAGGTGGAGGGGAAGGCCGAATTCCTGGCCCGGGTCACCATCCGGCACGAACTCGTGGGCACCCTCCGGACGCTGGGCGGACACATCGGCTATTGGGTCCGCCCCTCGGCCCGCCGGCGCGGCATCGGCACCCGGGCCTTCCTCGGTTGCCTGCCGTACGCGTACGACCTCGGCATCGACCCCGCGCTGGTGACCTGTGACAGCGACAACGAAGGGTCGCGGCGGATCATCGAGCGCGGCGGCGGACAGTTCGACAACGTGATCGGGATCAAGCGCCGCTACTGGGTGCCTACCCGTCCCACCGTGGCGAACGAGCGGGTCGGCACCGGCTGACCTTGTAAACTCGTGCGATCGTGCGCCCCCCTATCGCGGAACGTCTCCGTCACTACGTCCTCGTCCGGCACGGTCAGAACTGGATCCTGCTGTTCCGGTTCGGCCTGGTCGGAGGTACCGGCGTTCTCGTGAATCTGCTGACGGTGATTCTGTGCAACAAGATCGGCCCCGACGCGTACGGCGTTGCGGTCGACCTCCCCTTCACCGATTTCAACATCCGCTGGTATCACGTCTTCTCCACGATCGCGTTCCTGGTGGCGAATCTGTGGAACTTCCAGCTCAACCGGCTGTGGACCTTCCGCAGCGCCGCCCATGCGTCGTGGATCAAGGAGTACCTGCCGTTCCTGGCGGTCGGGCTGCTCGGTCAGATCGTGGGTCTCGGCATCCTCACTCTGCTGATGCACCCCGGCTCCGTGATCTCCTTGTCGCCGCAGATCTTCGACAACTCCACCGGTTTCCGCACCCGGCTCTACTGGGCCCAGTTGATCACCATCGCCCTGGTGACGCCGCTGTCCTTCGTGCTGAACAAGCTGTGGACGTTCTCGGCCGTCCGCGGCCGTCCGGTGAGCACCCCGGAGGACACGCCCGCCGTCACCCGGTGACGTCCCCGTCGGGGTCGGCGGCCGACCGTAGAGTGACGGGGCAGCACGAGACGACCGGTGATCGAGAGGGTCCCAGGTGTACCTCAAGAGTCTGGCCCTGCGCGGCTTCAAGTCCTTCGCCTCCGCCACACACCTGAACTTCGAGCCGGGCATCACCTGCGTGGTGGGCCCGAACGGCTCCGGCAAGTCGAATGTGGTCGACGCGCTGAGTTGGGTGATGGGGGAGCAAGGGGCCAAGACGCTCCGCGGCGGCAAGATGGAGGATGTCATCTTCGCCGGCACCGCCCAGCGTGCGCCGCTGGGCCGCGCCGAGGTCGTACTCACGATCGACAACTCCGACGGTGCCCTGCCGATCGACTACTCCGAGGTCACCATCGCCCGGACCATGTTCCGCCACGGGGGGTCCGAGTACGCGATCAACGGGCGGACCGTGCGGCTGCTGGACATCCAGGAACTCCTGAGCGACTCGGGCATCGGTCGGGAGATGCACGTCATCGTCGGCCAGGGGCAGCTGGACTCGATCCTGCAGGCCACCCCGGAGATCCGGCGGGGCTTCGTCGAGGAGGCTGCGGGGGTTCTCAAGCACCGGAAACGCAAGGAGAAGGCGCTCCGCAAGCTCGAAGCTTGTGAGGGCAACCTGACCCGGCTCTCCGACCTGATCGCCGAGCTGCGCCGCCAGCTCAAACCACTGGGCCGGCAGGCCGAAGTGGCCCGCAAGGCGGCCGTGATCCAGGCGGCCCTGCGAGACGCGAAGGCGCGGTTGATCGCCGATGACCTGGTGCAGGCCACCTTGGCGCTGGAGGCGGACCTGGCCGGCGAGGCCGAGACGAAGCGGCGACGGCTCGAGCTGGAGCAGGCCCTCGACCACGCCCGCGCGCTCGAGGTGCAGTCCGAAGAGGACGTACGGGGATGCGTGCCGCGGCTGAACACCGCGCAGGAGACCTGGTACGCCCTGGCCGCACTCCGGGAGCGGGTCGGTTCGACCCTGTCGATCGCCCGGGAACGGATGCGGAACGCCGACGACGATCCCGGCGAGCACCGGGGCGGTCGCGATCCGGGCGAGCTCGAAGCCGAGGCGGAGACCGTCGAGGCCGAGGAGCGGGAGCTCGCCGCCCGGGTCGCCGACCTGGCCGCTGAACTGGAGCGGGCTACGGAGGCCCGAGCCGCGGCCGAGGCGGCCCATCGCGCCGAGGAGGCCCGGCTGGCCGACGTGCTCCGGGCCGCCGCCGACCGCCGCGAAGGGTTGGCCCGGCTGACCGGGCAGGTCAATTCGCTGCGCACCCGCGCCGAGGCGGCCGACGCCGAGATCGGCCGGCTGACCGTGGCCCACGAGCAGGCCACCGATCGGGCCGAGCGAGCGAGGCGGGCCTTCACCGGTGCCGAGTCGAGGGTGGCCGGGCTCGACGCCGGTGAGATGGGGCTCGACACTGAACACGACACGGCGGTGGAGATCTTGACCGGGCTGGACGCTGAACTGGCCGAGCTGCGACGCGAGGAGCTCGCCGCGGCCCAGTCCCGCGCGGCGCTGGCGGCGCGGGTCGAGGCCCTCCACGTCGGTCTGCAACGCGAGGATGCCTCGGCCGCATTGCTGGCGGCCACCGATCAGTTGGACGGCCTGCTCGGGTCGGTGGCGACGCTGGTCTCGGTGGAGCCGGGGTACGAGACCGCGGTGGCCACCGCCTTCGGCTCGGTCGCCGACGCCGTCGCGGTGACCGGGGTGGACGCAGCACTCGAGGCCTTCGACCACCTCAAGGCCGAAGATCTCGGGCGGGCGGGCATGCTGCTCGGCACCGCGTCGGGCGCCCGGTCACCCACCGTGCCGACCGATGGTGATCGGACCGATGACGAGCAGTGGCCCGCGCTGCCCGCATCGGCGCGCTACGCCGTCGACGTGGTCACCGTGGGTTCCGAGTTGCGTCCGGCCGTCCGGCGGGTGTTGGCCCGGGTCGCATTGGTCGAGGACCTGACGGCCGCGCAGGCTCTGGTGGCGGCGCTGCCGGACGTGGTGGCGGTGACCCGCGAAGGTGATGTGCTCAGCGCCCATTTCGCCTCCGGCGGCTCCTCCGCGCAGCCCAGTCTGATCGAGGTCCAGGCGGCGATCGACGACGCCGAGTCCCGCTTGGCCGACGCCAATCACACCTGCGAGCGCCTCCGATTCGCGCAGAGTGATCTGGAAGACCGACAGCGCGCCGCATCCCAGGCCGTCGAGGTGACCCTCGCCCGGCTGCACGAATCGGACGCCAGTATGGCGGCGCTGGCCGAGGAGCTCGCTCAGCGGAGCGCCGCGGCCCGGTCGGCTCACGAGGAGGCGGCGCGGCTGCTGGAGGCGGTCGCCCAGGCCGAGCAGGCGCGCGTTCGGGATCTGTCGGGGCTGGCGGATCTGGAACACCGGCTCGAACTGGCCAGCGAGACCGGGGACGAGACGGATCCGGATCCGACCGAGCGAGACCGGCTGGACGAGCTGGCGAGGGCGGCCCGCAGCTTCGAGATGGACGCCCGACTCGCTGTGCGCACCATGGAGGAGCGGGTCCGCGCGCTGGCTGGTCGCACCGAGGCCCTCCGGGCGGCCGCCGAGCAGGAACGTCAGACGCGGGCCCGCGCGCTCGCCCGCTCGGCACGGCTGCGCCGCGAGGCCGCCACAGCGGGGGCGGTGTCTCGAGCGGGAGGCTGGCTGGCCGAGCGGGTCACGACGTCGCTGACGGCCGCCGCCGCCGAGCGTTCGGCAGCGGAGGTGGCCCGGAAAGAGGCCGACGCAGCCCTGGGGGCCGCCCGGGCCCGGGTGCGCAGCCTGACTCTGGACTTCGAGGCCCTGGTGGACACGGCCCATCGCGACGAGGTGGCCCGGACCGAGCAGCGACTCCGGGTGGAGGGCCTGACCGAGAAGGCCCGCGACGAATTGGGCCTCGGCCCTGAGGCCCTGATGACCGAGTACGGGCCTGACGTGCCGGTGCCGGTGCTGACTCGGCTCGACGGGACCGCCCTCACCGAGGACGACGAGCAGCCCGAGCCGGTCGCCTACGTCCGCGAGGAGCAGCAGAAGCGACTCCGGACCGCGGAGCGGGAACTCGCGGTACTGGGCCGGATCAACCCGCTCGCCCTGGAGGAGTTCGATGCGCTCGAGGAGCGGCACCGGTTCCTGTCCGAACAGTTCGACGACCTGAAGCGGACCCGGGCCGATCTGGCCGACATCATCACCGAGGTCGACGAGCGGGTGCAGACGGTCTTCGCCGAGGCGTACGAGGACGTCGCCAGTGCTTTCCAGCAGGTGTTCGCGCGCCTGTTCCCCGGCGGCGAGGGCCGGTTGATCCTGACCGAGCCGGGCGACTGGTTGGCCACTGGCATCGACGTCGAAGCTCGCCCGCCCGGCAAGAAGGTGAAGCGGCTGTCGCTGTTGTCCGGCGGGGAGCGGTCGCTGGTGGCCGTGGCGTTCCTGGTCTCGCTGTTCGTCGCCCGGCCCAGCCCGTTCTACATCCTCGACGAGGTGGAGGCGGCCCTGGACGACACGAACCTCGGTCGCCTGCTGGGCATCTACGAAGAACTGCGGCTCAACAGCCAGTTGCTGGTGATCACCCACCAGAAGCGAACGATGGAGATCGCCGACGCCCTGTACGGGGTGACGATGCGCGGCGACGGGGTGTCGGCGGTGATCTCGCAGCGACTGCGGGAACCGACGGAGTCGGTCGCCTGACAGGTTCAAGCTGGGAGTGTCGCGCCTGAGACGCACGAGCAGCCCTAAACAACGATTCGGATCGTAACGAAACCGAAAGCAGAAGTTAGCCCGCGGGTTACCGCTGCCGACGCACGGATTTGGAACACTGCTCCTACGGACGGCCCCACCCAATGCGCAGAAAGGCTCGGTCATGGTTCCCGTATTCCTCGCCATGGTGGTGATCTTGGTCATCGCTGCGGTGACGGCCGGTCTGGTCGTGATGGGCATCGAGGGCCGTGGTCGGCGACGGGCGCCCAAATTGGCGGGCACCATGGCGACGGCGGCCCGGAACCTGAACGGCGACGGCCGGCTCTCGCAGCGCGTTCGCGCTCGTTCCTGAACTACCTCAGGCCTCCCCGGCGACTGGCTGGGCGGATCCAGCAGCGCCCCTAGGATGTCCGCGTGGACGCAATGACCATCTGGTTCATCGCCGGCGCCATCGTGCTGGCCGCCTTCGTGACGGTCGGGCTGGTCGCGGTGAACCGGCGCTCCATCCGGCGCGGCCGGCCCATGGGCGAGTTGCCCGCCGACCCGGGGAGGACTTCCTCGGGGGCCGGCGGCGGATCCGGATCGTCGGTCGATCTCGTCGAGCGTCCCGGCGCCACTCCGCCCCCGGCTGAGCAGGCGGCCTATCCCGAGATCGTCGTCGAGCCGGAGATCGAGCGGCCCGAGGCACCGGCGAGTCGGCTTGCCCGGTTGCGCCGCCGCCTGGCGGGCTCGAACAGCGTGCTCAGCCGCGGCCTGTTGATGCTGCTGTCCCGGGACCGGATCGACGAGGACACCTGGGAGGACTTCGAGGACATCCTGATCACGTCCGACCTCGGGGTCGGGCCGACCACGGAGCTGGTGGACGTGCTGCGGACACGGCTACGGATCGAGGGAGTCGGCGACCCCGCTAAGGCACGCGCGATTCTGCGTGAGGAACTGCTCAAGCTGGTCGACCCGACGCTCGACCGCAACCTGGAGACGACGCGGAACGAGCACCCGGCCGTGGTGATGGTCGTCGGGGTCAACGGCACCGGGAAGACGACGACGGTGGGCAAGCTGGCCCGGGTCCTGGTGGCCGAGGACAAGGACGTGCTGCTCGGTGCGGCGGACACCTTCCGCGCGGCCGCCGCCGACCAGCTGGAGACGTGGGGCAGCCGGGTGGGTGTGCCGACCGTGCGCGGCGCCGAGGGGGCCGACCCGGCCAGCGTGGCCTTCGAGGCCGTGAAGTCGGGGATCGAACTCGAGGTCGACGTGGTGCTCATCGACACCGCCGGACGACTGCACACCAAGACCGGACTGATGGATGAACTGGGTAAGGTGAAGAGGGTGGTGGAGCGCCAGGCGCCGGTCGGTGAGGTGCTGCTGGTGCTGGACGCCACGACCGGTCAGAACGGCCTCACCCAGGCGCGGATCTTCGCCGAGGTGGTGGCGGTGACCGGCATCGTGCTGACCAAACTCGACGGCTCGGCCAAGGGCGGCATCGTCGTCCAGGTGCAGCGTGAGCTCGGCGTACCGGTCAAGCTCGTCGGACTCGGCGAGGGGGTGGACGACCTGGCTCCCTTCGATGCCGAGGTGTTCGTCGACGCCCTCTTGGAGCCGGCAGCCTTGACTTAGAGCTGCACGCCTAAGCTGCGCGGGTGGAAGAACGCATACTCGGACGCACTGAACGACCCGTCTCCGTGGTGGGACTCGGCACCTGGCAGCTGGGGGCGGATTGGGGCGAGGTCTCCGAGACCGAAGCCCTCGACGTTCTGGGGGTGGCGGTGGCGGCCGGGGTCACCTTCTTCGACACCGCTGACGTGTACGGGGACGGCCGCAGCGAGCAGCTGATCGGGCGGTTCGTCAACGACAACCCCGATCTGGTGTTGACGGTGGCCACCAAAATGGGTCGCCGGGTGGACCAGGTGCCGGAGAACTACACGCTGACCAACTTCCGGGCCTGGGCGGACCGGTCCCGGAAGAATCTGAGCGTTGACCGGCTCGACCTGGTGCAGCTGCACTGCCCGCCGTCCGCGGTGTACTCCACCGACCAGGTCTACGACGCCCTGGACGAGCTGGTGCATGACGGTGTGATCGCGGCGTACGGGGTGAGCGTCGAGACCGTCGACGAGGCGCTGACCGCGATCGCCCGGCGCGGCACCGCGACGGTGCAGATCATCTTCAACGCGTTCCGGCACAAGCCGCTGGAGTTCGTGCTGCCCGCGGCCCGGGAGGCCGGGGTCGGAGTCATCGCCCGGGTGCCGCTGGCCAGCGGCTTGCTCAGCGGGCGCTACACGACCTCGACCACCTTCGCCGAGAACGATCACCGCAACTACAACCGTGGCGGGCAGAAGTTCGACGCCGGCGAAACCTTCTCCGGCGTCGACTACGACCAAGGCGTCGCGGCCGCCCAGGCGTTCTCCGAACTGGTCTGGGACCGGTTCCGCGGCGACGTCACTCCGGCCCAGGCGGCATTGGCGTGGATCATCCAGACCGACGGCGTCACCACCGTCATCCCCGGCGCCCGTTCGGCGGAGCAGGTGCGGGCGAACGCCGCCGCCGCCGACGTGGAGGACCTGGGACCGGAGTTCCTCCAGCAGGTACAGACGCTTTACGACCGCGAGATCCGACCAGCGGTGCACAGCCGTTGGTGATGCGGACCCTCAGGCGGGTCAGCTCACCGCGGCCGGACTGCTGGAGACACCGTGGTTCAGTGCCTCCAGCAGGGCGCTGTTGAAGGCCGGGAGGTCGCCGGGGTTGCGGCTGGTGATCAGGTTGCCGTCCACGACCACCGCCTCGTCCACCCAGGTGCCGCCCGCGTTGGCGATGTCGGTCTGCAGGCTGGGCCAGGAGGTGAGCCGCCGATCCCGGACGACGTCGGCCTCGATCAAGGTCCAGGGTGCGTGGCAGATGGCCGCCACCGGTTTGCCGGAGGCCACGAAGTCGGCGATGAAGGCCACCGCGTCGGCGTCCATCCGGAGGTTGTCGGGGTTGGCGACGCCTCCGGGTAGCACCAGGGCGTCGTAGTCGCCGACCTGGGCCTCGCCGACCGCGACGTCGACCTCTTGGGTGTCGGCCTTGTCGAGGTGCTCGAACATCTGCACCTTGCCCAACTCCGGGCTCAGCAACTCCGGGGTGTGTCCGCCGTCGGACACCGCCTCCCAGGGCTCGACCAGTTCGGCCTGCTCGATGCCTTCGGCGGCCACCAGGAACGCGATCCTCTTCGTTTCAGCCATCGTCCCAACCTACCGCTTACGACGTAAACGGCTAGCCGAGGGTATGGGCGCCGTTTACCGTGATCCGTTGCCCGGTGACGAATCCGGCCGGATCCGAGGCCAGATAGCCGACCATTCCGGCGATGTCATCGGGCGTGCCCATCCGGCCGAGGGGCACCTCGGATCGGTACGACTCCGTGTCGGCGCCCTCGTGCCGTTCGACCGGGATGAACCCGGGCGCCACCAGATTGACGGTGATTCCGTGCGGCCCGAGTTCGCGGGCCCACACCTTGGTCAGCCCCGCCTGCGCCGCCTTGGCCGCGCTGTACGCCGACCAGAGCGGCTTGGCCCGGTCCACCATGTCCGAGCCGATCATGATCACCCGACCGTGCCGGTATTCCTTCATCGCCGGGAGCGCCGCCTGGACGAGCAGCGTCGGACTGAGGACGAAGAACATCAGCTGATCCAGATAGGCCTGCCAGGTCAGTTCCTCCACCGCGATCGGCGGCTGCGGACCGGTGGCGTTGGCCACCACGGCCAGCACCGGCCCCAGGTCCGCGCCGGCCCGGTCGATCAGCTGGCGTACCTCTGTCCTCCTCGGTGACGTCGGCCAGGTACGCCGCCGCCCGGCCGCCCGAGGCCCGGATGTCGGCCACCACCTGCTCGGCGGCGTCGCGACCCGGACGGTAGTTGACAGCGACGGCCCAGCCCTGGCTCGCCAGCTGCCGGGCGATCACCGCCCCGATCCCCCGGGATGACCCGGTGACCACGGCGGCCCGGTTCATAGGTCCTTCCCCAGATGAACGGCCGCGGCCGAGCCGGCGTAGAAGCCGAACGGTTCGACGTCGACATAGCCCGCGGCCCGGTACAGCGCCACCGCCTCGCCGTCGAGATATCCGATCAGGAAACCGCCGCGGGGAGCGGAGAACCGGTCGACGGTCAACGGGTCGTTGTCAGGCCCACCGTAGATTTCCACGTAGTACTCCTGAGCCTGCTCGGTCATGGCCAGGGCGTCCGGGTGGTCATAGCGGGAGGTCTTGAGCTCGAGCGCATCCGACACGAGCGACACCTTACGAGAGGCGGCCAATGCCCGAGGGCGACACGGTGTTCCTGCTGGCCCGGCGGCTGGACCGCTCCCTGCGGGGGCAGCGGCTCGAGCGCGGTGAGCTGCGGGTCCCGGCCCACGCCACCGCCGACCTCAGCGGGCGCATCCTGCTGGAGCACGACACGTACGGCAAGCACCTGCTCGCCCGCTTCGACGACGGGCTGACCCTGCACACCCACCTGCGGATGGACGGTTCGTGGTCGGTGGTCGGTCCCGGCAAGCGGCTGCCGAGCAAGCTGATACCTGACGTCCGGGTGCTGCTCGCGTGCGAGAACGGCCCGACCGCGTACGGGTTGTCGCTGCCGGTCGTCGAGTTGATCAAGACGTCGGACGAGGGTGATGTCGTCGGCTATCTGGGGCCCGATCCGCTCCGGGCGGACTGGGACGCGGCCGTGGCGGCGGACCGGCTGGCGGCGCGTCCTCTCCGACCGCTCGCGGCGGCGTTGCTGGACCAGCGGAACCTGGCCGGTCTCGGCAACCTGTGGGCCAACGAGATCGCCTTCCTGCGCGGCTACAGCCCGTGGACACCAATGGCCGACGTCGACATCCCCGCGACGGTGGCGCTGGCCGCGCGCGCCCTCCGGCACTCGGCGCGCACTCCCGGCGCCCTGCAGATCACCACCGGGAACAGCCGCCGCGGGGCCGAGCACTGGGTCAGCGGCCGCGCTGGGCAGCCCTGTCGCCGTTGCGGCACTCCCATCCGGGTCCGGGCCGAGGTGTCGGGCGACCCGGAGCAACGTCGCACTTGGTGGTGCCCGCGCTGCCAACCCGGTCCAACTCCTGGATGAGTCACGCCATGACTTCGTCGTCCAGGGCTGCCCTGGCACCGAACGACACAAGTGAACTCACCAGTCTGGGCCAGGTGCTGGAGGCCGTCGAACATCAGCAACGACGGATGATCATGTAAGGGCGATCGGATCGGGCAGAGATCCGATGAACTGGCGACACTACGCGGCCTGCCTCGGCGAGGATCCGGAGCTGTTCGCCCGGTCGGCAGCACCGGTCCGGCCGTCGAGCAGCTGGTCTGCCTGGCCTGGGTGGAGCCTGAGTGGCCGGTTGCTGCAACCGGCCGCCCCGCGCCGGCAGAACAACAGGTCGATCCGGTCAATCTCATTGTCATCTCTTTGGGAGGTCATCACATGATCAAGCAGTTGCATGAGGTCGGGGTGAGGAGCGAATACGTCTATCTGGGCGGGTTCGCCTCGATCGCCCTGTCGTTCGTGTCGTACTTCGTGAGCCGAAAGGTGAAGGGGGACGACAAGGCGCAGGCGGACCGGTGGGGTATCTTCGTCGGCCACTGGGCGCCAACTTTCTTTGCCCTGGGTGTCGCCCTCCGGCTCGAGGAGAAATAGTCCCGCCCACCCAGGCGGCGACTGGGGCGGGTGCTCGCCACCACGACGTGGTCGTGGTGGGTGGTGGCAACGCCGGCATCTCGTTGGCGGCCCGGTTGCGGCGTGACGGCCTCAGCGACGTCGCCCTCGTCGATCCCGTCGAGGTCCATCGCTACCGCCCCTTGCTGTCCTATGTCGGTGGCGGCGAGGCCCGCATGTCCGACGCCGAGAGGCCCCAGGCCAGCGTCATCCCCCGTGGAGTGCGCTGGTATCAGGATCGGGTGACCGCGGTCGACCCCGCTGCCCGCGCCGTTCAGACCGCATCCGGGTTGCGGCTGACCGCGACCGATCTGGTGATCTGCCCCGGCGTCGGGCAGGACTGGGAGGCGATCCCCGGCAGCCGGGAAGCCGTGTATTCAGCCCACGGCGCCTCCAACTACGTCGACGAGCGCGTCACCCACACCTGCGAACTCATCCGCGGCCTGCGCTCGGGCCGCGCGGTCTTCGTGGTCTCCGACGGACCCGTACCGTGCGCGGGTGCCGGCCTCAAGCCTCTCTACCTGGCGGCCGACTACTGGCGCCGGACCGGGGTGCTCGGAGACATCGAGGTCACGGCGGTACTGGGCTGGGACACGATCTTCGGGATCGACCAGGTCGACGCGGAGCTGCACCGCGCCGCCGAGCGTCTCGGCATCCGGGTCCTGACCGGCGCCCAGGTTCGCTCGGTCGACGCCGCCGCCCGTTCGGTGTCCCTCACCGCCAACGGGAAGCAGATGCTGCTCGGCTACGACATGCTTCACCTCGTGCCACGCCACCGCGCGCCGACTTGGGTCGCAGAGTCCGACCTCGCGAGTCCCGACACCGACGGGATGATCGAGATCTCACCCACGACGCTGGCCCACCAGCGTCACCCCGGGATCTGGGGGCTGGGAGACGCTGCCGACGTCCAGGCCTCCCGATCCGGTGGGGCGCTGCGCAAGCAGGCCGGGGTCGTCGCCGACAACATCGCCCACCGCCGCCGTGGGGAGCCGCTCGTCAGCTACAACGGGTACTCGACCGCGCCCATCACCGTGGCCCGAAACCGGGTCGTGCTGGCCGAGTTCGATCGAGACGGCCGGCTTACCCCGACCTTCCCCGTGATCAACCTGGTCAAGGCTCGGCGACTCACCTGGTTCTACGACCGATTTCTGCAACCGCAAATCTACTGGCACAACATCCTTCGAGGACGCATCAGCAGCTGAGCGACGCCACCTACCGATGCCACCTACCGATGCCACCTACCGACGCCACCTACCGACGCCACCTACCGACGCCGCCGCCGCGATCCGCCGCTGCTGACCGCCTGGCGAGCGTGATAAACGACGAACCCGCCGAACGGGAGAGGGGACCGGAGTCAGCGGAACCTTCAGCGGAACGGACTCCTCTGTGGGGGCCGCGATAGCGGCCGGCCTCGCAGCTTGATCTATCGCCCCAATCGATCTGATGTTCGGGAACTCCAGCGTCGCGGGCGACCTGCACTGCCTGGCGATGAGCAGCGCGGTCTCCCTGGCGTAACGAAACACTCTGCCAGCGAACACGACCACAAGGTCGTTTCCTACCTCGAAGCTGGCGTCTCAGCCTCCCTCCCGAAGAAGGGCCCCAGCGAGAGCGTCAGCGAGTTCGGACGCACGGTGATCCGGTGCCTCGAAGTCGAGGTACCCCCACACGTCAGGGTGAGTCGCGGTCGTCGACAACGGTATGTGTCTACTCGCCCCAACCTCCGCACAGTGACCACGGTTACCGACAGTTCGGCGCCAACTCGAGGGCTTTCAAGGAGAAGTCGTCCGGTGACCATGCCTTCATAATTGCGTCTGGCTGGCCGCTTTCCGTGCACGAGGGACGAGGACAGCTGCAGTTCGGAAGTACGACTGCGACCGGTGTTGCGTGGCCGTCCTACGGTGCGACCCAGAGGCCCGCGTTGTGACGGTCATCGAGTGCGAAGCCGGCGCGCCAACCACCGATTGAGATCCAATCTGCGGAAGCGGAAGCGGCGGTTGAGGTCGGGATGCGCGTGACAGGAACGGACCATGATGGCGTTGAAGACGACTTGGATGAAGGCGAGGTCGGTGCCAGCGACGTCTACTCCCAACATGCCCTGACCCAAGGTCCAGGATCCACATCTTCACCGCACGGCTGACGAAAGGCCCACATCCTCATGGCTGAACCCTTTGACCTGACCCACCCGACCGGTGCGACCAGGATCTACCCGATCATCGGCGACCCCATCAAGTACGTGCAGTCCCCGACCCGGCTCACCCGCACCCTGCACACACGCGGCCACGACGGAGCCTGCATCCCGATGCAGGTACCGGGAGACGACCTCGCCTCGGTGATGACCGCACTGACCGCCACCGCGAACGTGGACGGGATCCTGGTCACGATGCCGCACAAGTTCACCGCGTTCGAGCACTGCGCGACCAGCTCGACGACGGCCTCGCTGCTGAAGGTCGTCAGCATCATCCGGCGGAACACCGACGGCACCTGGCATGGCGACATGCTCGACGGTCGTGCCTTCGTGAAAGCACAGATCGACCACGGAGCCCAGCCAGACGGCGCCCGGGCTCTCCTCCTCGGCGCCGGCGGGGCGGGCAGCGCCATCGCCATAACCCTCCTCGAAGCCGGGGTCCGCGAGCTGATCATCCACGACCCCGACACCACCCGGGTGGCCACGCTTATCGACCTGGTCTCAGGCGTCGGCCAAGGACGGGTGGTTGCCGGCCCGGCCGATCCCACCGACTGTGACCTGGTCTGCAACGCAACCCCCCTCGGCATGGAAGACGGCGACCCTCTACCCGTCGACCCCGAACTGCTGACGTGGTCCATGTTCGTCGGCGACGTCATCGCCGGGCACGGCGTCACCCCTTTCCTCCAGGCCGCCCAAATGGCCGGTTGCAACACCGCCAACGGCGGACACATGGTCGAAGCCGCACAAGACGTCATGGCAGATTTCCTGCTGCACGACGACGACAATCGCTCCTGAGGACACAGCGGATCGATGTCGATAGGCGGTTCGTTCGCTACTCACAATCGGACACTGCTCGCCGTTCTCACGAGACGGTGGTTGGGCATTGCCGACTGTGGCCGAATGTCCGATTCTCAGGCGCGGGGAGATGACAAACATCTAGGAGTGACAACCGATCAGTTGGCGAGACGGAGTTCGACGATCCGTCGCTCGACCAGGGCACCGGACTCGATCCGGAGGAGTCCGAGGGTCCGGTGGAGCTGGCGCCGCTTGTCGGTCGGGGAGCCGGGATTGAAGATCCGTAACCCCGACTCGGCGACGTCCATCGGGATGTGGGAGTGGCCGAACACGACCAGGGCCGCGGCCGGGAAGCGGCGGCGCAGCCGAGCCACCCGGCCGGCCGCGCGGACCGCTGTCGTGGATCATCCCCACTGCGAGCCCGTCCAGGTCCAATGCGAGCGTTTCCGGTGCTCCCCAGGCCGCCACGTCCGGCCCGTCGTTGTTCCCCAGCACGACCCGGACCGGGGCGAACCCCGCCAACTCCTCCAGCACGTCGGCGGTGCAGACGTCGCCGGCGTGGAGGATCAGTTCCGCCCCCTCCAGGTGCCGGGCGACGTCGGGCGGGCAGCCCTTCCAGAAGCGCGGGCTGTGGGTGTCGGACAGGACCACGACGCGCATCACGTGATCTTGTCAGCCGGAGCGGAAGCATCCCCCAGCCGGTGGTGTTGAGAAAGAAAATGGTGACCTTGCCGCTCGTCTCCGCTGCCCCCGCGAACGCTCAGCCCGATTTCGAGACCTACTCCCAGATCCCCACCCGCCGGTGGCTGCCGAAGCGTGTGTTGATCACCGCGCCGGCGGCCGAGCAGCCGCATACCGCCGAAATCGTCCGGCGTTGCGAGGCCGCCGGAATCACCGACATCCAGACGATGCCGAGCAACCGGCTGACCGGTCTGACGGGTGCCAACGAGCGGGAGACGTACGCGCGGGCCAAGTCGACCCTGGCCGTGGTCGTGGCGCCGCCGAGCGCGCTCAAGCCGCAACCCATCCCGCCCGAGCGCCGACTGGCGGATCGATCTCGCGCGTGGCTGCCCGGCGCACTGTCAGTACTGCTATCTGGCCGGCTCGCTGAGCGGGCCGCCCGTCACCCGGGTGTACGGCAATCTCGACGACGTGCTGGCCGGGATCGGCACCCACGCGGGCCGGGGCACGGTCACTACCCCCACGGTCGAGCGTGCTCACGAAGGGACGACCTTCGAACTGTCCTGCTACACCGACCCCCTCGGGCTGGAGCACCTGACCGGCTCGTTGGCCGCCGCGATCGGCCGGGTCGGGGCGGGAGAGTTCGGTCCGGACGTATCGCTGCGCTTCACCACCAAGTTCGACGCGGTCGCCGAGCTGGTCGCCCTCGACCACGGCCGCCGGACCCGGGTGCGTTACTCGGTGAACGCTGCCGAGGTCGCCGCGCGTTTCGAGGGCGGGACGGCGCGGATGCCGGCCCGGCTGGCGGCGCTGCGCGCCACGGCTTTGGCCGGCTATCCGATCGGCCTGACGATCGCGCCGGTGATGCCCATCCCCGACTGGCGGCAGGCGTACGGGCAGTTGCTCGACGACGTTGCCGTAGCTCTGGCGGACGTCGACGATCTTGATCTGACCGCAGAGATCATCACCCACCGGTTCACCCCGGGCAGCAAGGACGTGCTGCTCGGTTGGTATCCGAACACCAAGCTGGAGATGGACGAGGACCAGCGCACCCAGAAGCGGTCGAAGTTCGGCGGCGTCAAATACGTGTACCCGCGAGCCACCATGGCCGAGATGAAAGCCTGGTTCGCCGCGGAGCTCGAGCGTCGCCTGCCGGACGCCCGCTTGCTCTACTGGACCTGACTCGTACGATCACCGGGTGTCGGAAGCCGGGATGGATCAGCACTACTACGACCACGAAGCGGGCAGCTACGACGAGTCGCGCGGCGGCCAGGAACGGGCCCGAGCCGCCGCCGAGGCCATCGCTTCGCTGGTTCCAGCCGGCGGGCGTTGCGTCGACGTCGCCGGCGGCACCGGGATCGTGGCGGTCGAACTGGCCGCGCAGGGCCGGTCGCTGCTGGTGGTCGATCTGTCCCTCGGGATGCTGACGGAGGCGGCGAATCGGCTCCCCGGACGTGCCGTCCAGGGACTCGGGGACCGGCTGCCCGTGGCCAGCGCATCGGTCGATCTGGTCACCGTCATCTGGATGCTGAACCTGGTGTCGGCAGCGACCGTCGACGCCGTCCTGGCCGAGGCCGCGCGGGTCCTGGCTCCCGGCGGGCACCTGGTGATCACCGTCGACAAGGAACTGGCCCACGCCCGGATCCGCATCGAGGACAACGACGACGACGAGCGGGTCACCGAGGTGCTCGCCGGTCACGGACTGAAACGGGTCGGCACGACCACGTTCAGCGGTCGCAGCCCGTGGGGTTCCAGTTCCGAGGGCGATCCGGTGTTTCGGCTGGCTGCCTTCCGCCGGGCCGGCTGACTTTCGGGCAGATGGGCCGATTTCGGTATCGCTCCGTCCCGATCCCGCTCAGAATGGGGACGAACAGGGGGCGTTGATGGTGGCAGAACAGACCGAAGAACAGAAGGTGTTGCAGCGGGTCCTGGACGAGACCGCCGGCTATCTCGAGGGACTGGGTGAGCGCTCGGTGGCGGCCCGCACCGACGTCGAGGGGGTGGCCGCCGCGTTGGGGGGCCCGCTTCCCGAGGAGGGGACCGACGCCCTGACCGCGATCGAGGAGTTGATCGCCGGGGCCGAGCCAGGGGTGGTGGCGATGCCGTCGGGACGGTTCTTCGGCTGGGTGATCGGTGGGGCGCTGCCCGCCGCGCTCGCCGCGGACTGGTTGACCTCGACCTGGGACCAGAACGCCGGTCTGCTCGTGTCCTCTCCGGCCGCGGCCGGGGCCGAGCGGGTGGCGACCGGCTGGTTGTTGGACCTGCTCGGGTTGCCGGCCAAGGCCGGCGTGGGCTACGTGACCGGGGCGATGATGGCCAACTTCACCTGTCTGGCCGCGGCTCGGTCCGGGGTGTTGACGTCGGGCCGGCTGGGACGTGAACCGCGACGGCTTGGCCGGGGGTCCGCACCTGAACGTGGTCGTGGGCGCCGAACGGCACGAGAGCATCGACCTGGCCGCCCGGTATCTCGGATTCGGTGAGGGTCGTCTCGTGGAGGTGGACGCCGACGATCAGGGCCGGCTCCGGCTCGATGCGCTGGCCCAGGTGCTGGGCGGTCTGGAATCCGGTCCGACGATCGTCTGCCTGCAGGCGGGCAACGTGCACAGCGGAGCGTTCGATCCGCTCGGGCCCGCGATCGACCTGGCCCACCAGCACGATGCGTGGGTCCACATCGACGGTGCGTTCGGGCTGTGGGCTGCGGCCACGCCCGCGTACCGGCACCTCACGGAAGGCGTCGCGCGGGCCGACTCGTGGACCACCGACGCGCACAAGACGTTGAATGTGCCCTACGACAACGGACTGGCGATCGTGGCCGACAGCGAGGCCCTGTACGCCAGCATGGGGATGCACGCGGCGTACCTGATTCAGGACGAGCGCCCCGATCCGTTCGCCGGGGTGCCGGAGTTCTCGCGCCGGGCCCGCGGGTTCACGGTCTGGGCCGCGCTCCGCTCACTGGGTCGACGCGGCGTGGGCGATCTGGTCGAGCAGTTCTGCCGGCACGCCCGGCAGTTCGCCGACGGCTTGACCGCGATCGAGGGCGTGGACGTGGTCAACGACGTGGTCTTCACCCAGGTGGTGGTCTCGTTCGGCTCCGACGACGTGACCCGAGAGGTGGCCGCCCGACTGCTGCGGGACGGTACGGCCTGGATGACGCCCTCCACCTGGCACGGCCGGGCGGTGCTGCGCATCTCGGTGTCCAACTGGCGCACCACCGACGAGGACGTCGACCGTACGGTGGCCGCCGTACGACGGGTGCTGGACGAGGTGCGTCAACGCGGCTGATTCAGCCCTCCCGGGTTCTGCTGGGTCGACGGCCCAGGCACCGGCTGCCACGACCCGTACCCACCGGGCTGCGGCCAGGCCGCCGGGGCCGCCGCCGGTTGCGGCTTGGGGGTTCGGTCCCGGTCGAGCCAGCGGGCCCACAGGTACAGCAGGATCATGGGCAGGAAGGCGAAGACGAACAGCAAGATCAGCGTGGCGACCATCAGCGGGATGTCGCGCATCAGGTCCGGATCGGTGAGCGCGTAAGACACGTACAGAGCTGAGGACAAGAGCCCGTAGATCAGGCTGATGTAGAAGAACACGCGCACGACTTTGGCTGCCGGGCGGTGGACCGGAATCAGCAGGGCGCGCTTGATCACGTCGAGCCAGGCCCCGGTCGTGGTCGTCGCCTCGTGATCGGCGCTGGCCGACACCATCATGGTCTGGTAGGCGGCCTCGAGATCACGGATCGCCCGTTCCCGGATGAACTGTTGCTGCGGCGATTGCGGGGACAGCTTCTCGTGCGCGGACAGGTAGGCGTCGATGAAGCTGACCGTCTGCCCGGCGACCTCGATGTCCCGGGACCGCGAGTGCTGATCGCGTCGCCGGACCTGAATGCTCTTGAGGGCGATGCCCGCACCGGCCAGCATGGCGGTGAAGACAGGTCCGATGAAGGCCGCGATGATCTCCGGATCCATGTCCCTCCGTAGTGGCCGAGAGAGTGCGAGCGAGACCGGCCGCGGGGTCGAGCCTAGCGGCGGAGGCGCGGACCTGCGGCTCGAAACGGCCGATTTCTCAACCGGTGTTCACATCCACCCACAAGGCCCGGTGATCAGAAAGCAGCAGGCGTGGCGCATCGCTGGCGACCACCGCGCCGAGCTCACCGCGCAGCAGGATGTGGTCGATCTGACGGAGCGGCTCGTCGAGAGGGAAGGTCGGGTGGAACGCCAACGATCGGTAGCCGGTGATCTTCTCCGGCAGCGGGTCCACCATGTTGAGATCGCCCATGATCACGACCGGCTCCGGATTCGGAGCAAGATCACGGCGGATGCGCTGCAGCTGCAGCCGTCGCCAGCCGGGCACGAACGAGAGGTGGGTGTTGGCCACGGTCAGCGGTCCGGCCGGAGTGTCGAACTGGCCGACGACGACGGCTCGCGGCTCTTCTTTGGCCACGATCCACTTCTGCGGATCGGGCAACCAGAGCGGGAAGCGGGTTCTGATCCGGGGCAGCCGGAGCACCTGCCAGTGCCGGGCGGAATAGCGGGAGAGCAGGGAGATCCCGTAGGTCGCCTGGCCGGGCGCTTCCCGTCCGGTCGCAGCGATCCAGGTCGCGCCGGGAGTCCCGGCCACCGCCGCCACGAACCGGTGACTGACGGCCCCCATGGCCTCGGCGGCGACGGCGGTCAGATCCGCGAGATGGGAGCGCGGCTGGTCACGGTCCACCTCCTGCAGGGCCAGGATGTCGGCGTCCAGAGCGCGCACGGCCGCCACCAGCCGTTTCGGATCGACGATCCCGTCGGCCGGCGTCCTCCCGTGCAGGAGGTTGAACGTCGCCAGCCGCATGGGGTAGAAGATAGCGATCATGAGCGCTGAGGAGTTGCCCGGCGAGGCCGGCGCCGAGCCGCTTGCGCTGCGGGAGGCGCTCAAACTGGCGGCGTCGGCGCTGAAGGCGGATCAGGTTCCCTTCGCTCTCGGTGGCGGCTACGGCCTGTGGGTGCATGGCGGCCCGGAGCCGTTCCACGACGTGGATTTCGTGGTTCCCGAGAAGGATGTGGAGGCGGCGGCCCGCACCTTGGCCGCGGCCGGACTGCGGGTGGAACGACCGCCGGAGGATTGGCTGTTCAAGGCCTACCTCGACGACGCCATGGTCGACGTCCTGCACCGACTACAGGGGCGCGTGGTCACGAGAGAGCTCGCAGGGCAGGCAGAGGAGTTCGAGGTGTTGGGCATGCGGTTCCCGGTACTGCCGCCGACCGAGATCATGTCCGCGAAGCTCGGCTCGCTGTCGGAGCACTACTGCGACTTCGCGGCCCTGCTCCCGGTCGTCCGGGCCATCCGCGAACAGCTCGACTGGGCCCGTCTTCGTGCCGATGCGCAGGGTCAGCCGTTCGCCGAGGCGTTCTTGTTCCTGACTGATCGGTTGGGGATCAGTCCTTCGTGATTCAGGGTGGGTCGGGGGCTCGGCTCTGGTAAGAGTGTCCGGTGGGGGTGGTCACCTGAACGGTGTGGGGTTCGGTGAGTTGCCCGGAGTGAATCAACGTCACTTGCCAGCCGGGCATTTCGCGGACCAGGTTGCCGCGTTTGCAGGTGCCGCGGCCGTTGGCGTAGGTGGTCGGACCGCCGTCGGAGTAGCGGATGATGTGGTCGTACTCGCGGATCGGGGCGTCGCAGAACGGGTCGCGGCAGGTCTGATCGCGCAGTGAGATCAGCCGGGCCAGCCAGCCGTCGAACCGGCGCCGGGTCGGGTCGCCGCCCATCAGTTGGCCGGTGGGGGCGGTGAACAGGCGCCGCCACCACTTCCGGCCTTGGCTGCTGGCGATCAGGTCGCGGGCCAGGTCGGCCGGGAGCGGTCCGTAGCCGGCGAGGGTGGCGGTGCCTGGTTTGGCCGGGTCGGTGAGGGTGTCGAGGGGCATGGTCAGCTGGAGTTCGATGTTGATGGCGCCGGGCTGGGTTTGACCGGTGAGCAGTTCGACCATGGTGTCGGCCATGATCTGGTCGCGGCTGCGGGTGTCGCCGACCGCGACGTGGGCGTCGGTGTGGCGGCGGAGCGCGGCGTAGCAGGCGACCGCTTGTTCGGCGGGCAGATACCCGGTCAGTGATGCCATGGTGTCGGGGCGGGGTCTGAGCCCGACCCGGCGGTGTTTACGTTCGGTGCGTCCGCGGTCGACATAGCCCTGCGGGTCGGCCTGGTAGGCGTGTCGGCGGGCGCAGGCGGTAGCGGCCCGGATCCCCATGTCGGTGATTTCGGCGGCGATGACCTCGGCGTCGACCTGGCGGCGTTGCTCGGCGTCGAGGTGCCGGGTTTCGGCGACGACCAGTTCGGCGACCCGTTCGCTCAACATCCCGGCGGTCAGCGCCTGATAGGTCTGGGGCAGGTCGAACCACAGGTCCCGGGCGGTGCTGAGGCGCCGCGTGCCGGCGAACGGCGACAGGTGGCAGGCCAGGGCGATCTGGTCGGCGATACCGCGGCCGATCCGTTCCGGGTCGACATCGGCGGCCAGCTGCTCCCGCACCTGGGACTGGGCGAAGCAGACGTTTTCGGCGGCCTGCCAGGCCGCGATCGCGGCCCGCAGCCTCTCCAGCCGGGCGATCCGGACGATCCGGGTCGCGTCGCTGACCTGGCCGGGGGCCGCCGTCCGGGCCTGCGCCACGGCGGCGCTGCACTCGCCCAACATGGCGTCCAGCCGCGCCACCAGCGGGTCCGGCGGAACGGTGTCCGTCGCCTCGACCACCCGCAGCACTGCCATACCGAAACTCTACGAGTCACCACTGACACTTATCGAACGTGCATTCGACGTATTCTCTGTGGGAAGTCGAGCTGCCATCAGCGTGTGGCCCCTGGTGGACCCGCCGCATGACTGGGAAGGTCCTGACATGACCAGTAGGTTCACCGAGCTGGCGATCGACTGCGCCGATCCCCACGGTCTCGCCCGGTTCTGGTGCTCGGTGCTTGCCTACGAGGTGCGGGACGAAGGCGACGAAATCCTCACCATCGGCCCCCCTCGGGTGCCTGATGGCAGGGAGGGGAACGACCCTGGCCCGGTGCCGCCGACGTTGACATTCGCACGCGTACCCGAACCCAAGACCGTCAAGAACAGGCTCCACCTCGACCTCAGCCCAACCGACCGGGCACAACACGAAGAAGTCCGACGCCTCCTCGACCTGGGTGCTCGACATGCCGACATCGGCCAAGGCGATGAGAGCTGGGTCGTTCTTGCCGATCCGGAGGGGAACGAGTTCTGCGTCCTTGCGATCCGCCGCCCCTGATCGGGGGGCCGGCGCACCGCGCCAGATCTACTCCGAAGAAGGTCGATCAGGTCGGTTGGCAGATCTCGCACCAGAACAGGTTGCGGGCGACCATTTCGGTGCGCCGCACCGACGTGCCGCAGACGCGGCAGGGCAGGCCGTCGCGGCGATAGACATAGTGCGAGGTATCTCGCCGCACCCGGCCGGGTGGGCGGTCCGCGGCACTGGTGGTGACGATCCGGCCGCTCTTCACACCGGCGCGCATCAGGGTGACCAGGTCCGGCCAGAGCGCCGACCAGTCGTCGGACGACAGATCCGTGCCCGGGCGGAACGGGCTGATGTGGTGGCGGAACAGGATCTCGGCCCGGTAGACGTTGCCGACCCCGGCGAGCCGGGTCTGATCCATCAACTGTGCGCCGATGGCGACCTTCGACCGATGGATGCGGTCGAAGGCGCGGGCACCGCCGTCGGTATTGCGCCGCAGCGGGTCGGGTCCCAGTTTCGCGATGATGGCTTTCACGCCAGGTGGGTCGTCGAGCACCTCGCAGGTGATCGCGCCCCGCAGATCGGTCCAGTGGACGGGCAGGTCGTCCTCGGCGGTCTCCATCCGCATCCGGAGCGCGCCGCGCGGCAGAGGTGGTGCACCGATCCCGGAGGCGAACTTGCCGTAGAGGCCGAGGTGGACGTGGGCGACCAGTCGACCCTCGTAGTGCTGGAAGAGGTGCTTGCCGTACGCGGTGACCCGTTCCACGCGACGGCCGTCGAGCAGCGCCGCGCCGTTGGCGAACCGGCCTTGCGGACTGGTGACGGCGACGACTCGGTCCCGGAATGCGGCGTCCTGCTGGTTCGCCAACCGGTGCAGCGTATGGCCTTCAGGCACCTGGCGACATTAGCCGGGTGCCCAAGGGTGGACGGCCGCCGAGTCAGGTCACCAGCACCAGCCGCCGGGCGGTGAGGGTCGAACCGTCCTTGCTGGCCAGGATTCGTACATGAGTCCCCACTTCGGCGTCGGTCAGCGACGCCTCCTGCTTCGCCCGCCGGACCCGTAGGTCGGCATTCAGCACGTATCTCGCGGTGTAGTCGTCCTGGCTGCGGACCGTGATCGAGCCCTTGCTCACGCCGGTGACCTGGCCTCGCTGGAACACCAACGCCCGGTGCTGCGCGCCGGCGAGGGTGACTTCACCATGCAGGGCGCGACGCAGCAGCGGACGGGGCCGGCGCTCGCCCTTCTTGGTCTCATCAGCCGGCACCGGGGGAGGCGGAGGGTGTGTTGCTGGGCGTGGGACTCGGGCTCGACGGATCGGCGTACGCCAGCGAGGCGCCGACACCACTCAGCACCGCGAGAGCAGCTGCACCGGCCACCACGATCTGGATCCTGTTGTTCATGATCAACTCCTGGACGACGAACGGGCGAAGATCGGCCCTGGTCAGTCTCGCCCGCGGAGGCGCTCGGACCGGCGCCGATGGAGTGGACCCTCAGCAACTCCTCAGCAAGGTTGTCCGAGGCGACGGATCACGAGCGGAACTGAACAGCCGGTGCCTTGGCGACCCGCGCCAGTTGCTCCAGCTCGTCAGCGGCGGCACTCTCGCGCCCAGCGGCGGCGATCTCCGCGGCCAGCTCCAGCGCACGCCGCCGATAGCGGTCGTCGTCCAAGATCTGCCGGACGGCGGCGACGATGAAGTCCCGGCGCGGATGCTGCGTACGGAGATTGATGCCGACGCCGGAGTGCCCGACCCGGGCGCTGACCTCGATCTTGTCCTCGCTCTGACCGGCCGCCACGATCGGGACGCCCTCCGCCAGTGCCAGTTGCACCGCTCCGAAGCCGCCGTTGGTGACCAGGACGTCGACGTGCGGCAACAACCGATCGAACGGGACGAAGCGCTCGATCCTCGCGTTGTCCGGCACGCTGCCCAGCTCGGCCGGATCCCGGCCGCCGGTGACCGCGATCACCAGCGCGTTCTCGCCGGCCAACGCCGCCAACGCCGGCTGCAGTAGCTCGTGCGGCTGCGTCGCCACCGAGCCCTGGTTGACCAGAATGACTCGATCCGCCTTCTCCAGCTCCGGCCACCAGGCCGGCGGTTCCCATCCTGGATCGCTCAGCGGCCGGGGCGGACCGACGAAGCGGACGTTGGCCGGTAGATCCGGTCGCGGGTACTCGAACCCCTCGGTGCCGAGCTGCAGATACAGTTCGCGCCGCATCGGCTGGTCGAAAACCACGTCTTGCGTGGCCGGGAGGCCGTGCTCGGCGCGAATGCCGTTGACAGTCTCCATCATGGGGCGGAACAGCACCGTACGGGCGAACCGGTGGAGAGCGGCGTTGCGGAGGCGGCTCAGGGGGTTCCGGGCCGGCCCCAGCCCGAAACCGAACGGGGGCAGATCGCGACTCGGCATGGCCAAGACGGTGATCCCCAGGGCGGCGAACGGTGGTCCGCCCAGCTCGCTCACGAGAGGCCCGGCGAGCAGGCAACTGTCGCCGACCACGACGTCGGCGGACTCGGCCTTCAGCAGGGCCAGGAGATCGCGGGCGTGGGTCCGCGTCGGAACGGCGAGGGTGAAGGCCAGGTCGAACTTGAGCGTGGCCGGCCCCGTCAGCCCGGCGCGGTCCGGGAAGAAATCGTCGAATTCTCCGATGGAGTAGTCATGGTCACTCATCGGGGCGTAGTCCGCGCCGAGGGCCATGATCCGCTCCGCGTATTTGGCTCCGGTGTACCACCGGACGGAGTGACCCCGTTCGATCAGGGCCCGGGCAATGGGCAGCGCGGGCAGGGTGTGGCCGTCGGCGGGAGTCGTGGCGAACAGGAATCGTGACATGACTCACAGAGTCGTATCAACCGGCGAGCGATACATCCGTAGCGACTACGCAGCTGGGCTCCGCACTACCGAGATCCGCCGAGACTCTTCGCGGCTCGGCCGGCCCGCGTCATTGAGTAGGCTGACTCCGCACCGCAGCGCATTAACCGGCGAAGGAAACATCGAAGGAAACTCGTGTTCGACACTCTGCAAGACCGCCTGTCCGCGACGTTCAAGCGCCTGCGCGGGAAGGGCCGGCTCTCCGAGGCCGACATCGACGAGACGGCTCGCGAGATCCGCCGGGCCCTGCTCGAGGCCGACGTCAACCTGGCCGTGGTCAAGGACTTCGTCGCCGCCGTCAAGGAGCGGGCGCGGGGAGCCGAACTCTCCGGGGCGCTGAACCCCGGCCAGCAGATCATCAAGATCGTCAACGACGAACTCGTCTCCATCCTCGGCGGCGACACCCGGGTGCTCCGGTTCGCCAAGCGACCGCCGACCATCATCATGCTGGCCGGCCTGCAGGGGTCCGGTAAGACGACGTTGGCCGGCAAGCTCGCGTACTGGCTGAAGGGCGAGGGTCACTCACCGTTGCTGGTGGCGGCGGACCTGCAGCGTCCGAACGCCGTCAACCAGTTGCAGGTCGTCGGGCAGCGGGCCGGGGTGCACGTCTTCGCCCCCGAGCCGGGGAATGCCACGTCGCGGAGCGACATCGATCAACCGAGCGGCGACCCGATTGCCGTGGCCCGGACCTCGATCGCCGAGGCGGAGCGGCGGCTGTACGACGTCGTCATCGTCGACACCGCGGGCCGGCTGGGCATCGACGCCGAACTGATGCAGCAGGCGGCGGACATCCGCGATGCGGTCAACCCGGACGAGGTCCTGTTCGTGGTCGACGCCATGATCGGCCAGTCGGCGGTGGAGACGGCGAACGCCTTCGCCGAAGGGGTCGGCTTCGACGGGGTAGTGCTGACCAAACTGGACGGCGACGCCCGGGGTGGCGCGGCCCTGTCCATCGCCCGGGTCACCGGAAAGCCGATCATGTTCGCCTCCAACGGCGAGCAACTCAAGGACTTCGACGTCTTCCACCCCGACCGGATGGCCAGCCGGATCCTCGGCATGGGCGACATGCTGACCTTGATCGAACAGGCCGAGAAGAGCTTCGACGCCGAGGAGTCGGCCAAGGCCGTCGGCAAGCTCACCGGCCAGGGTGGTGAGTTCGGTCTCGCCGATTTCCTGTCCCAGATGCAGATGGTCCGCAAGATGGGTCCGCTCTCCAAGATCTTCGGGATGCTGCCGGGGATGGGCGAGATGAAGGACCAGATCAACAACATCGACGAGCGGGAGGTCGATCGGATCGAAGCGATCATCCACTCGATGACCCCGGCCGAACGGGACAACCCCAAGATCATCGACGGTTCCCGCCGGGCCCGGATCGCCCGTGGGTCCGGCACCGAGGTCTCCGACGTCAACGGTCTGGTGAACCGGTTCTTCGAAGCGCGGAAGATGATGACAGCGATGGCGTCGGGGAAGATGCCCGGCATGGCGGGTCCGCCCGGCACTCCGGGTGGACCGCGCCGGCCCGCCAAGTCGAACAAGAAGAAGGCCGGTCGCGGGGTGTCCGGCAATCCGGCGAAACGGAACGCGCCGCGTTCCGATTCGGCGCCGCTCGACCCGGCGGCGGCCTTCGGCGGCAGTCCGGAGATGGATCCCGCGGCCCTGCAGAAGGCCATGGCCGAGTTCGAACTGCCCGCCAATCTGCGCGGTCGCCTCGGGCAGTGACACCGTTCCCGTGAGTGTCGCGGGTCGGCTGCACGTCCGGGGAGTGGTGCTCCCCGAAGGCGAGGAGCGCGACCTGTGGATCGTCGACGGGTTGATCAGCTCCGAGCCCGCGCGGGACGCCGAGACCATCTGCAGCCGAGGCTGGATCATGCCGGGCTTGGTGGACGCCCACTGCCACGTGGGGTTGGAGTCGACCGGCGCGGTGCCCGCCGACCGGGCCGAGGAACACGCGGTGGCGGACCGGGATGCCGGCGCCCTGCTGCTCCGGGACGCGGGCAGTCCGGCCGATACCCGGTGGATGGACGAGCGGGAGGATCTGCCCAAGATCATCCGCGCCGGCCGGCACATCGCGCGCCCGCTGCGCTACCTGCGGAACTACGGCGAAGAGGTGGAGCCGGAGGCTCTGCTGGCAACGGTCGAGCAGCAGGCCCGCCGCGGCGACGGCTGGGTGAAACTGGTGGGGGACTGGATCGACCGCGACCTGGGTGATCTTGCTCCCCTGTGGCCCGTCGACGTGGCCCGCGCCGCGATCACCCGGGCGCACGAGCTGGGCGTCCGCGTGACCGCGCACGTCTTCGGCGAACAGGCGCTGGCGGAGCTGGTCGAGGCCGGGATCGACGGGATCGAGCATGGCACCGGGATGACCGATGCCACCATCGCGGCGATGGCTGAGCGCCGGGTCGCGCTGGTCCCCACTCTGCTGCAACTGGCCAACTTCGAGTCCTACGCCGCAGCCGGGGAGGCGCGCTACCCGACGTACGCCAAGCACATGCGCCATCTCGCGCGGCGGCAGCAGGTGATCTTCGCGGCCGCGTACGAGGCCGGCGTGCCGATCTACGCCGGGACCGACGCGGGCGGGTATCTGCCGCACGGACTGATCGGCCCGGAGATCGCCGCCCTCGGTCGCTGGTGCCCACCGGAGTACGCCCTGGGCGCCGGCTCCTGGCGGGCGCGGCGGTGGCTCGGTCGGCCCGACACCCTGATCGACGGCGCCCCGGCCGATCTGGTGGTCTTCGATTCCGATCCCCGGCTGGACCTGGATGTGCTGCGCGCCCCGCAGCGGATTGTGTTGCGCGGCAAGCTTGTCGCGTGAAGCTGCGGTGGCGGGCCGGGACGGCGGCCGCCGCGGTGCTCGGGTTGTGCCTGGTGGTGCCGGCGTCGGCGCCGGCATCCGCCGAGGACGAGACGGTGATCGAGACCAGCTTCGACGTGCCCACCAAGGCCGAGGCGGACGGCAGGGCCGTCAACCTGGACACCTCGGTGCTGACCACCGATCCCGGCGCGGCGCGGCCGACCGTCGTGCTCGCCCACGGCTTCGGTGGCAGCAAATCCGACACGGCGGAGGTCGGCCGCACGCTGGCCCGCGACGGTTACACCGTGATCACCTACACTGCCCGCGGGTTCGGCCGATCCGGCGGCCTGATCCATCTCGACAACCCTGCGTACGAGGGGGTTGACGCCCGCCGGCTGATCGACTTCGCCGCCGAACGACCGGAAGTGGCCAAGGCCGGCCGTGATCCCGTGATCGGCTTCGCCGGCGCCTCGTACGGCGGAGCCGCCACGATCCTGGCGGCCGGTCTGGACCCGCGGGTGGACGCCATCGTGCCGGCGTTCACCTGGCACAGCCTCACTCAGGCCCTGCTTCCGCAGAACGCCGTGAACGGGACCCAGAGCTCGGCGGCGTACCTCAGCCCGACCGGCACCCCGGGAACGTTCAAAGAGCGTTGGGCGGCCCTGTTCTTCCGCTCGGGGGGCGGCGGGGGCGAGAACGGCAACCTGTGCGGACGCTTCGCCCCGGAGCTCTGTCGGGCCTACGTCCAGACCGCTCAGCTCGGGCGGCCGGCCCCCGGGATGATCGCCCTGTTGAACAAGTCGAGCATGGCCCCGGTGCTGAGCAAGATCACCGCGCCGACCATGATCGTCCAGGGCGAGCAGGACACCCTCTTCCCGCTGGACCAGGCCGACGCGAACTTCGGCGGACTGCCGGCCTCGACGACCAAGGCGATGGCCTGGACCGAAGGCGGACACGACGCGGAGATCGATCTCGATGCCCTCCTGCCACGACTGCAGAACTGGTTCCAGCAGCACCTGAAGAACGAACCGGTCGAGGAGACCCCGGCGTTCAGCGTCAGCGTGCCGCAGACCCGACTGGTCGGCTCCACCGCCGGCCGCCGCCCGCCCGAGATCCTGACCGGTCCGGACTATCCGCTGGGTGATCAGCTGATCGCCCAGCGCATCCCGCTCGTCGGCGATCGACAGACCCTGGTCAATCCACCGGGCGGGGTCCCGGCCGCCCTGACCAGCCTGCCCGGCACGGGCGAAGCCCTCGGCGCCCTCAACCAGGTCGGCGGCTATCCGCTCGCGGTGTTGCCCGGGCAGGCGGCAACCTTCACCACCGCGCCCCTGGCCGCGCCGCTCACCCTGGTGGGCAGCAGCCGGATCACCCTGTCGGTGACCTCATCGACCCGTGAGGCCACGCTGTTCGCGTCGGTCTGGGACCTCGGGCCGGACGGGACCGGAGAACAGGCCGGGGCGCCGCAGACGGCGGTGCTGCCGCAGCAGACGGTCGCCCCCGTCCACCTCGCCAATCTGACACCGCGAGAACCGGTAACAGTTCAGGTGGCCCTGCCGGCGGTGGTTCATCAGGTCCCGGTCGGGCATCGGCTGCGAGTGGTGATCTCCAGCACGGATCAGGCCTACAGCGTTCCGGCCGCGGCGGCGGTCTACACGGTGGATCTCGACGGCGAACGCCAGCTGTCGATCCTGCCCCTGCCGTTGACGGCTGCAGGTTCCGGACTGCGCGTACCTCCGGTGCTGGTCGCGGTCGTGGGCACCCTGGTCCTGGCGGGGATCGTCGGGTTGGTCGTGCTCTGGCGATTGCGTCGCCGCGCCGACTCCCGGCCCGACCTGGCCGGCACGCCCCTGGTCGTGGACGGCCTCGTCAAGACGTACGCCGACGGCGTCCGGGCGGTGGACGGGGTGACGTTCCGGGCCGAACCCGGTCAGGTGGTCGGACTGCTGGGACCGAACGGGGCCGGCAAGACGACCACCATGCGGATGATCGTCGGCCTGATCCGACCCGACGCGGGGGCCGTCTACGTCGGGGGCGAGTCGGTGCATGCCGGGGCGGACGTGCTCGCCGACGTCGGGGCCTTCATCGAGGGACCCGGCTTCCTGCCGCACCTCAGCGGCATGGCGAACCTCCGGGGCTACTGGGCGGCCACCGGACGGCCGGCCGAAGAGGCGCGACTGGACGAGGCCCTGGAGATCGCCGGGCTCGGGTCGGCTGTCCACCGGCAGGTTCGCGGCTACAGCCAGGGCATGCGGCAGCGCCTCGGCATCGCCCAGGCGATGCTCGGGCTACCGCCCCTGCTGCTGCTCGACGAACCGACCAACGGTCTCGATCCGCCGCAGATCCGGGCCATGCGGAAGGTCCTGGCCGACTACGCCGCCGCCGGGCGGACCGTGGTCATCTCCAGCCACCTGCTCGCCGAGATCGAGTTGACCTGCAGTCACGTCGTCGTCATGCAGCGCGGCCGGGTGATCTTGACCGGGGCCGTCTCCGAGCTGACCAGTTCCGATTCGTTGACCATGATCGGTCTGGCCCCACGAGCGGACGTCTCCTCCGCCGTCCACCTCCTCCAGAGCTGGGGGGCCGACGCCCGGCTGGACGGGGAGCTGATCCGGGTCGCCGGGGTGCCCTCGCGCTCGGCGGTGGTGGCGGGACTCGTGACGGCCGGCTTCGAGATCGATTCGGTGGACGGCCGACAGCATCTGGAGGACGTGTTCATGAGCGTGGTCGGTTCAACCGGTCATGAGGTGGACACCCATGGCTGACCCGACACTCACCACGCCCCGGCCACCCGGTCTCCGGCAGCGCCGTCGGGCCCTGCCCTTGCGCGCCGAGATCGGGCGCCAGCTGAAGCGGCGGCGGACGATCGGCATCTTCTTGGTGCTGCTGGCGTTGCCGTTGATCTTGATCGCCGCCTTCGAGCTCGGCAGCAACGGCGAACCGGGCACCGGTCCGCGGTCCTTCGTCGACCTGGCGAAGGAGAGCGGGGCCAATCTCACCGTGTTCGCTCTCTTCGCATCCACCGGATTCCTGCTGATCGTGGTCGTGGCCCTGTTCGCCGGGGACAGCGTCCCCTCGGAGGCCAGTTGGTCCAGCCTCCGCTACCTGCTGGCGGCTCCGGTCCCGCGGGAGCGCCTGATCCGGCAGAAGCTGATCGTGGCCGGGCTGTTCTCGACGGTGGCGATGATCTTCCTGCCGGCCTGGACGGTGCTGGTCGGCGGCTTCGCGTACGGCTTCGGGCCGTACGTCGGCATCACCGGTGATCAGATCGGCTGGCCGGATTTCGCCGGCCGGCTGCTGATCATCATCGGGTATCTGTTGGTCAGTCTGTTGGTGGTGGCGGCGTTCGCCTTCGCATTCGGGGTCTGGACCGACGCCCCGCTCGGTGCGGTCGGCGGTGCCGTACTGCTGATGATCGTGGCGACGATCCTGGACACCATCCCGGCCCTGGGCGATCTCCGGCAGGCCCTCCCCGGGCACTATGCCTACGCCTGGGCCGACGCGCTCCAACCGGTGATCGACTATTCCGACATGGCGACCGGTGCGTTGTGGTCGATCGGGTATGCCGTGGTGCTGATCGGTGCCGCCGTCTGGCACTTCCTTCGCAAAGACATCACCAGCTGAGTCAGCGACCCAGCTCGCGCCAGGCGACCAGGACCGGCACGACGGCGGCGGCCGACCAGGCTTGTGGCCGACAGGCCATCGGATACGGCACGGGCCGCCCCTCGCCGGACCACAGCTCCGGCAACCGCTGGTCGAAGGACACCGACGCCCTGAGCATGCCTTCCACCAGGCCGGTGGCGTAGGACGTCAGACCGCTCCGGATTAGACCGGCGATGACGATGGCGGTGTCGTGCGGCCAGACCGAACCGCAGTGGTAGCTGAGCGGGGCGTAGCCGCCGTCCGTCGCGGCCATGGTGCGCAAGCCGAGGCCCGAGTCCAGCTCGGGACCGCTGACCAGCTCGGCCACCAACCGTTCCTCCTCGGCGTCGAGCAGCCCGGTGCCCAGCAGGTGTCCGATGTTGCTGGTCAGTGAATCCACCCGTTGCTTGCTGCCGTCCAGAGCCAGCGCCGGAAAACGCCGGCCGTCCCGCTCGCACCAGAACCGCCTCCGGAACGCCTCGGCCAGAGCGGTGGCCCACCCCCGGTAGCGCTCGCCCCCGGCCATCCCGAAGGCGTCCAGCAGCGCGGCGCCGCCGGCAGCCGCCTCGTACGCATAGCCCTGGACCTCGCACAGGGCGACGGGACCTACGGCCTGCCGGCCGTCGTGGAACCGGACGGCGTCGGCGGAGTCTTTCCAGCCCTGGTTGGCCAGACCGTGTCCGGTGGTATCGAAGTACTCCAGGAAGCCGTCGCCGTCGGCGTCCCCGTAGTCGATCAGCCAGGCCAGTGCACCCTCGAGCGCCGGCAGCAGGCCTTGGATGATCTCGTCGGCAAGTCCGGCCCGCCAGGCGTCGTGCAGCAGGCAGATCCACAGGGGAGTGGCGTCGATCGTCCCGTAGTAGAGGGGGGGCAGGCTCACCTCCCCGAACGTGAAGGTGTCCCGTCGCAGCTCGTGCATGATCTTGCCGGGCTGCTCGGCTGCATCCGGATCTTCGCCTCGACCCTGTACGCCGGCCAGGGTGCGGAGTGTCCCGGCGGCCAGCTCAGGATCGACCGCCAGCATCATCCGGGCGGACAGGATGCTGTCCCGCCCGAACAAGGTGAGGTACCAGGGAGCGCCCGCCGCGTAGAACGGCTGATCGGGGCGGTCCCTGGTCGCCATTCGGAGCGCGTCCAGGTCGGCGAAGGACCGCTCGACCCAGGGCCGGAGCCGCCGGTCCTGCTCGGTCGCCGGCCCGGCCAGCCGCACCGCCCGCTCGACCAGATCGGGGACCGACGGCGCACCGCCGGCGGTCACCACCACCGCTCCGGCGTCCTGGAGCTCCAACCGCCAGCCGAGCACGACAGCCCCGCGCGGCGGCACCGTTACCGTCCAGGACAGGGTGAGATCGTCGGCGCCGGCGTCGATCCGCGCACCCTCGGCGAGCAGCCTGGCGGTCACCGTCCCGTCGGTCCAGGTCCCACCATCCGCGGTCGGCGTCAACATCCGCGGTGACCGGTGGCCGCCGACCTTGATCACCTCGATCGGAACGAGGTCGGCCGCCACCCGCAGGGTGACGGCGAGGTCCACCGATTGGTCGAGGACCGAGCTCATCGTGACGTCCTCCGTCACCTGACCTGGTCGCGCCCGGCGCTCCCGGTCGAGCCGCAGCGGGGGATCGGCGCCGAGCCGGCCGATGTCGGCCACTCCACGGAGCAGGAAGCTGAAGCGGACGCCGTCTGAATCCGACGCGGTGGCGATGTGCTCGGCCGGCCGGCCGGCGACCCGCAGTTCGAGGGCGCTCACCATCCGGATGTCGGCGTGCAGGATGCCGTGACCTCCCGGGCCGGACTCGATCCCACCGTCCCGACCCGACCAGACTTGAGTGGGGGCCGCCACCAGGCAGACCAGATCGTGCAGGAACGGCTGCTGAGGCTGGGGCACGGAAAGATCCTGCCGGATCCTGACCGGCCTCGTGTTCGGCGGATCTCAGCGCAAGACGACTGTCGCGGCGAGTTCGGCCCAGCGTCGAGCCGGGTTCAGCTGCTCGGCGACTCAGGCGCCCCAGGCCCGAGGTATTCGGCGAAGAAGGCCTCGATCCGCTGCCAGGCGTCGGCGGCCGCGACCGGATCGGGTCCGACGTGAGCGATCCGCGCCAGCGGCCGGAAGATCCGCGGGCCGTTGGGCTCGTCGTTCAAGAAGCTGTGGCCGGCCGTCGGATACGTCTTCAGGTCGTACGGAACATTGCTCGCCGCCAGCGCCGCCTCCAGCCGCGGGACTTGGGCTACCAGCCGGTCGCGTTCGCCGTAGCTGGCCACCATCGGGCAGGAGTCTCGCAACACGTCGTCGACGTCGGCGGGTATCGGCCCGTAGTTGACCGACGCCGCGTCGAAGCCGCGGCCGGCGGTGAGCAGGGCGAAGCCGCCGCCCATGCAGAAACCGATCACGCCCGACCTTCCCCGTACAGTCGGGATCGGCGGCGAGCCGCTGGCGGACCGTGTCGATCAGCTCGAACGGCCGGCCCTGCTGAGCGTTGAGGGCGCGGACCAACGCCACGATGCAGGCGGGTCGGAAACCATCGCCCAGCAGATCCGGTGCGTGGACGACGTAACCGGCGGCGGCCAGCCGGGCCGCCTGCCGACGCAGCACCGCGTCCAGACTGAAGATCTCGTGCAGCATCACCACCCCGGGCCACGGACCGTCGTCGACGGGTTGCGCGACCACCGTCTGACGACCGTCGATGGTTCGGTCTTCACTTCGGGTTTGCATGGGGACAAGGTAGTGACATGGATCTGTTCCAGGTCGCCCAGCACGCCGAGGACCTCGATCGGGCGCGGGCGTTCTATTCCCGACTGCTCCAGGCCGAGCCGGCCGGCTTCTTCGACCCGCCGGGTCTGCTGTTCTTCACGGTCGGCGGCGTGCGCCTGCTGCTGGATCGGGAGGCCCCGACCGCACTGATCTACCTCAAGGTCCCCGACGTCGCCGAGGCGGTGGAGCGCTGCCGGCAGGACGGGATCGAGATCCGCGCCGAACCGCACGTGATCTTCACCCACCACGACGACGCCTTGGGCCCGGTCGGCACTCAGGAATGGATGGCCTTCATCCGTGACTCCGAAGGCAACACCGTCGGCCTGGTCAGCCACGCGCCCGCCACCTGATCCGGCCGGGCTCTTCCTCCATAGGGTCCGAGTTCGCGGGAACGCACGCGGATCTGGCACACTATTGGGCGCGTCTGCAACGAGTGGTGCCCTCTCAACGCCGTTCCGTTCGGACTCATCGAGACTCCACGCCGCGGTGTTCCCCACCAACGGCGCAGAGCCTCACTTCGCACCACCGGGCAGGTCCCGGCACATCCAACAGGAGTAACCACACTCGTGGCTGTCAAGATTCGTCTCAAGCGGCTGGGCAAGATCCGCTCGCCGCACTACCGCATCGTCGTCGCCGACTCGCGCACCAAGCGCGACGGTCGGGCGATCGAGGAGATCGGCAAGTACCACCCCAAGAACGACCCGTCGGTGATCGAGGTCGATTCCGAGCGCGCCCAGTATTGGCTGTCGGTCGGTGCCCAGCCCACCGAAGCCGTCGTCGCCTTGTTGAAGCGGACCGGGGACTGGCAGAAGTACTCCGGCGACACCTCGCCGTCCGGGGTGCTGCCGCAGCCGGAGAAGAAGAACAAGACCGACGCCTTCAACGCGGCCCTGGCCGAGGCCGGCAGCGAGCCGACCAGCGCGGCCATCTCCGGCCGGCGCAGCACCAGCAGGCCGGCCGCCGCCCCCGAGGCCGCGGCCGAGGCGAGTTCGGTCGAGGGCACCCCGGCGGAGGCCCAGGCCGCCGCCGACGCGGGCGTGGCCGATGCGAGTGCAACGTCTGAGGCCTGAACGTGCTGGCTGAGGCGCTGGAGCACCTGGTGCGGGGGATCGTTGCCAACCCCGACGAGGTGCGCGTGCGGGACAAGGATCTGCGCCGCGGGCGGATGCTCGAGGTCCGGGTCAGTCCCGACGACATCGGCAAGGTCATCGGCCGTTCGGGTCGCACCGCCACGGCATTGCGGACCGTGATCGGGGCCCTGGCCGGCCGCGATCAGATCCGGGTCGACTTCGTGGACGTGGACCGGCCCCCGGTGGCACCCGCCGGCGCTGAGCGCTTGGAAACCGTCGAGGTCGTCATCGGGGTCGTCGGGCGGCCGCACGGGGTACGGGGCGAGGTCGCCGTCGCACCGCGCACCGATGAGCCGGAGCGTCGCTTCCGCGTCGGGGCGGCGTTGCGCGGCGAAGGCACCGATCGGGTCCTGACCGTGGAATCAAGCCGCGCTCATTCCGGCCGGATGCTCGTCCGCTTCGTCGAGGCGCCCGATCGGTCCGCGGTCGAGTCGCTGAGGGGCGTACGGCTCGTGGTCGACGTGCCGGCCGACGAGCGGCCGACCGAACCCGAGGAGTTCTACGACCGGCAGCTGGTCGGGCTGCGGGTGCTCGATGCGGGCGGAGTCGCGGTCGGGCGGGTCGTGGTGGTGCTGCACCTGCCCGGTCAGGATCTGCTGGAGATCGACACGGAGCAGGGCAGCCGGCTGGTGCCGTTCGTGAGCGCCCTGGTGCCCGAGATCGACCTGGCGCGTGGCGTCCTCCGACTGGCCGACGTACCCGGACTGCTGAGCGAACACGAATCCACCGAAGAAGAACCGCCGTGATGCGGATCGACGTCATCAGCATCTTTCCCGACTACCTGTCGCCGCTCCGGTTGTCGCTGGTGGGGCGAGCCATCGAGACCGGCATCGTCGACCTGCGCGTGCACGACCTGCGGAACTGGACCCACGATCGGCACCGGACCGTGGACGACACCCCGTACGGCGGCGGCCCGGGCATGGTCATGCGGCCCGAGCCGTGGGGGGAGGCCCTGGACGCAGATCGCCGGCGAGTCGACCCGCCTGCTGGTGTTCAGTCCGTCCGGGCGCCCGTTCACGCAGCCGCTGGCCGAGGAGTTGGCGACTGAAACGCACCTGGTCCTGGCCTGTGGGCGCTACGAGGGCATCGACGCCCGGGTGCTCGAGCACGCGCGATCCCGAATGCGGACCGACGAGGTGAGCATCGGCGACTACGTCCTGAACGGCGGGGAGGCGGCTGCCCTGGTCGTGACCGAGGCGGTCGTCCGGCTGCTCCCCGGCGTCATCGGCAATCCGGAGTCGCTGACCGAGGAGTCCCATGCGAGGGGCCAGGCCGGGCTGCTGGAGTACCCGCTCTACACCAAGCCTCCGTCCTGGCGCGGCCTGGACGTGCCCGAGATCTTGTTCTCCGGCCATCACGCCCAGATCGCCGGGTGGCGGCGAGAGCAGGCCGCTGGCCAAGACGCGTGCTGTCCGCCCCGATCTGCTGCCCCGAGAAGGCGGCTGAGGATGGCGGCTGAGGATGGCGGCTGGGGATGGCGGCTGGGGATGGCGGCTGGGGATGAGTGAGCCGTGGGTGGCCGAGTCCGTCGACGAACTCGTCCGAGGAGCCACGGATCGCCGGGCGGTGCGCAGCAGCGACGCCAAGTCGGGGGCGTCGTTCGAGACGTTGACCATCGGCGGCCGGGCGTGCTTTCTCAAGGTGCTCTCGGCCGACTCCGACTGGATCATGCGCTGCACCGGCAACCGCAGCCACTGGGAGTTCACGGTCTGGCGGGCCGGGCTCTACCAGGACGTGCCCGCGGTGATCGACCCGGCCATGATCGGGATGGCCCTCGACGAAACCCAGACCCGGGCGGCCGCGGTTGGCCATGCTGATGCACGACTACTCCGCCTACCTGGTCCCGGCCGGCGACGCCCCGATCGCCGCCACCCAGCATGATCGGTTCCTCACCCATCTGGCGGCCATGCATGCCCACCAGGGGGTTGGCAGGACGACCTCGGTCTGAGTTCGATGGAGCAGCGGCTGCTCTTCTTCGCACCGGCCACCATCGCGCCCGAGCTCGTCCGGGAACCGGTGCCGGGTCCGCTGCGGGTCGCGGCGCACGGCTGGGCCCGGTTGCCGCTCCTCGACCCGAACCTGCACGCGCTGGTCACCGGCGTGCACGCCGATCCGGGAAAGCTGGCCGGTCTGATCGCCGAAACCCCTCAGACCTTCGTCGCCGGGGACTGGAAGCTCGGCAATCTCGGCAGTCGACCCGACGGGACGAGCATCGTGCTCGACTGGGCCTACCCCGGAGCTGCGCCGCCGTGCTGGGAGCTCGCGTGGTATCTGGCCCTCAACCGGGCTCGGCTACCCGAGCCCAAACAGCACGCCATCGCCCGCTACCGCGCCGCGCTCGAGGCGGCCGGGTGCTCGACGGCGGGCTGGTGGCAACGGCAACTGGATCTCTGCCTGATCGGCATCCTGGCCACTTTCGCCTGGGAGAAGGCCGTCGGCGATCCCGACGAGCTGGCCTGGTGGTCAGCGACCGCTCAGGAAGCCGCCTCCCGCTGCGGAATGTGACCAGTATCAAAGGTGGCCTTACTTAGCTCCGGGGCATCGGGAGAACTACTGTGGCTTCGTGGCGGTAACTTCCTTGGCCCCGGCGCGCAGTGCGGCGCGATCGACGTTCGCGCTCAAGGCGATCATGGCGCTGTCCGGGTTGATCATGCTCGGGTACCTGATCTTGCACATGTACGGCAACCTCAAGGTCTTCGAGGGCCAAGCCAAATTCGACGATTACGCCCACCACCTCCGGATCATCGGCGAGCCGGTGCTGCCGTACTCCGGGTTGTTGTGGGTGGTCCGCGTGGTGCTCGTGGTCAGCGTGCTGGCCCACATCTATGCCGCCGTGGTGTTGTGGCGGCGGGCCCGGATCGCCCGCGGCGGAACCAAGCGCTACTACAGCAGCAAGGCGAAGACGGGCGTCCAGCGCAGCTACGCCTCGTTCACGCTGCGCTGGGGCGGACTGACGATCGCGCTGTTCGTGATCTACCACCTGCTGCACCTGACCTGGAACGTCGTCGCCCCGGGTGGGGCGTCCGAGAGCCCGTACGAGCGGCTGGTGAACGGATTCCAGATCTGGTGGGTGTTGCTGGCCTACGTGGTCGCCATGGTCGCGGTCTGCTTCCACCTGCGGCACGGAACCTACAGCGCACTCACCACGCTCGGCCTCAACAGCAGCGTCGCGGCCCGGCAGCGGCTCAACCTGCTCGCCTATCTGGTGGCGGCCGCCATCACGGTCGGGTTCTTGCTGCCCCCGTTTGCGATCTTCTTCGGATTGGTAGGGACATGACCGACATGACGATCACCGAGACGGAGCGCGACTCCCTCTCCATCGACGCCAACTCGATCTATGTCGAGGGATCCGACCTCGCCGACACCAAGGCGCCGGACATCTCGATCGAGCGCCGCTGGGACGAGCGCAAGTTCCACGCCAAGCTGGTCAACCCCGCGAACCGGCGCAAGCTCAGTGTGATCATCGTCGGCACCGGGCTGGCCGGTGCGTCCGCCGCCGCCACGCTGGGAGAGGCCGGCTACCAGGTCACCAGCTTCTGCTATCAGGACAGCCCGCGGCGGGCCCACTCGATCGCGGCCCAGGGCGGGATCAATGCGGCCAAGAACTACCGCAACGACGGCGACTCCATCTACCGGCTGTTCTACGACACGGTCAAGGGCGGCGATTTCCGTGCCCGCGAGTCCAACGTCTACCGGCTGGCCCAGGTCAGCGTGCAGATCATCGACCAGTGCGTCGCCCAAGGGGTCCCGTTCGCCCGCGAGTACGGCGGACTGCTGGACAACCGGTCCTTCGGCGGTGTGCAGGTCTCGCGCACCTTCTACGCCCGCGGCCAGACCGGGCAGCAGCTGCTGATCGGCGCTTACCAGGCCCTGGAGCGGCAGATCGCGGCCGGCACGGTCGAGATGCACACCCGGCACGAGATGCTCGAGCTGATCGTGGTGGACGGCCAGGCCCGCGGGGTCGTCATCAGGGACATGGTGACGGGGGAGATCAAGCCTTACTTCGCGGACGCCGTGGTGCTGGCCACCGGCGGGTACGGCAATGTGTTCTTCCTCTCCACCAACGCCATGGGCTGCAATGTCACGGCGACCTGGCGGGCCCACCGCAAGGGTGCCTACTTCGCGAATCCCTGCTACACCCAGATCCACCCGACCTGCATCCCGGTGTCTGGTGATCATCAGTCGAAGCTCACCTTGATGAGCGAGTCGCTCCGCAACGACGGCCGGATCTGGGTGCCGAAGTCAGGTGAGGACAAGCGCGACCCGCGGGAGATCGGTGAGGACGATCGCGACTACTACCTGGAGCGGATCTACCCCGCCTTCGGCAATCTGGTGCCTCGCGACATCGCTTCCCGGGCGGCCAAGAACGTCTGCGACGAGGGTCGTGGCGTCGGCCCCGGCGGGCTCGGGGTGTATCTGGATTTCGCGGACGCGATCCTCCGGCTCGGTCGAAAAGCGGTCGAGGCCAAGTACGGCAACCTCTTCGACATGTACGCCCAGATCACCGGCGAGAACCCGTACGAGACGCCGATGCGGATCTACCCGGCGGTGCACTACACGATGGGCGGCCTGTGGGTGGACTACGACCTGCAATCGACCATTCCGGGGCTGTTCGTCGCCGGCGAGGCCAACTTCTCCGATCACGGCGCGAACCGGCTGGGCGCCAGTGCCTTGATGCAGGGGCTGGCCGACGGCTACTTCGTGCTGCCCAACACGATCAACGACTACCTCGCGGCGGGGCCTTTCCCCAAGGTGGACGAGTACCACCCCGAGGCGGCTCAGGCGGTGATCGCGGTGCGGCAGCGGATCGACAAGCTGCTGTCGATCAAGGGCAGCCGGACGGTCGACTCGTTCCACCGCGAGCTGGGCCACCTGATGTGGGACTACTGCGGCATGGAGCGCTCGGAGGAGGGTCTGCGCAAGGCCATCACCAGGATTCGGGAGCTCAAGGCCGAGTTCTGGTCCGACGTCAACGTGCTGGGCACCGGTGACGAGTTGAACCAGGCCCTGGAGCGGGCGGGCCGGGTGGCGGATTTCTTCGAACTCGGTGAGTTGATGTGCATCGATGCGCTGGTTCGGCGGGAATCATGTGGTGGGCATTTCCGGGTCGAGTCGCAGACCGAGGACGGCGAAGCCATGCGTCACGACGACGAATTCGCCTACGTTTCGGCGTGGGAGTTCGGCGGCGACTCGCCCAACGGGGGGACCAAGCCGATCCTGCACAAAGAGCCCCTGGTCTACGAGTACGTCGAGCTGAAGCAGCGCAGTTACAAGTGAGACCCGAAGCAAACGTTATGGGCAGGTCGGCGAGTGTCGATGAGCGGAGCGCCGGTTCTGTCTGGACGAACGAGCGAGCGAACACGCTTTCCCGTTCGCGAGTGAGAGAGGAAGACAGAACCATGGGGCGCGAAGCGAGCGCGAGCCGACAAGGCCAGAAAAGATGAATGTGACCGTTCGGGTTTGGCGGCAGGACGGGCCCGAGGCAAAGGGCCGGATGGTCGGCTATCTCGTGCCGGACATCAGCGAGAACATGTCGTTCCTGGAGATGTTGGACATCTTGAACGAGCGGCTCACCGAGCGCGGCGAGGAGCCGATCGCCTTCGACAGCGACTGTCGCGAAGGCATCTGCGGGCAGTGCGGACTGGTGATCGACGGCGTCCCGCACGGACCGCAGCAGACGACCACCTGCCAGCTGCACATGCGGTCATTCGCCGACGGCGCCATGATCGACATCGAGCCGTGGCGGGCGGATCCGTTCCCGGTGATCAAGGACCTGGTCGTCAACCGCGGCGCCTTCGACCGGATAATCCAAGCCGGTGGTTACATCTCCGCCCCCACCGGCACGGCCCCGGACGCGCACGCCACCCCGGTGCCCAAGCTCAACGCCGATCACGCCTTCGACGCGGCCACCTGTATCGGCTGTGGGGCCTGCGTGGCCGCATGCCCGAACGGTTCGGCGATGTTGTTCACCGCCGCCAAGGTCACCCACCTGGCGCTGCTGCCGCAGGGTCAGCCGGAGCGGCACTCTCGGGTCCGCGGCATGGTGGCCCAGCAGGATGCCGAGGGTTTCGGCGGCTGCACCAACATCGGCGAATGCGTCGCGGTCTGTCCCAAGGGCATCCCGATGGACACCATCAACCAGCTGAATCGGGACATGCTCAGCGCGTTGGCGCACCCGAACTCCTGACTCCGGCCGGCCCGTAACTCGGGACCGCGCGCGGAGCGCGGCAATCCAACACGGTCAGGAGGACAGCTGCGACAGACCTGCGGCGACGGCGAAGCCCAGCACCGTGGCCAGTCCGGCCGCATCCTTGGCCTTCTCCCGCGCCTCCGGGATCATCGAGTCGGTCAGCATCACCAGCAGAGCACCGGCCGCGAAGCCGTTGATGCCACCCTGCAGCGGGGGCCCGGACACCTCGGCCAGCAGATAGCCCCCGGTGGTCGCGAGCATGCAGATGACGGCGACACCGCTCCAGAGCAACACGATCGTACGGTTGGACCAGCCCGAAGCCTTCATGTCCGACGAGGAACCCGCCGCTTCCGGCACGTTCGAGACGAAGACGGCGGCCAGCAGAGCGACGCTGACGCCTTCGCCGGAGGCCAGGCCGATGCCCAGTACGGCCTGCTCCGGGATACCGTCGAGCAGGGCACCGAGGGCCAGCGTGAGACCTGACGTCGCCCCCGCCGCGCGCCGGTCCAACCGCTGTACGGCCTTGTTGGCGCCGAAGAACGTCGCCGCCCCGACCGCCAGACCGAGGGCCACCGGCACGGGCCCCGCGAGCTCGACGCCCTTCTGGGCAAGCTCGAACGACACACTGGCAATCAGCGCGCCGGCCCCGAAGGCCAGCACGGCGCCGACCGCCCCGGCTCGCCAGGAGCGAGCCACACCGAGGAGGGCACCGACGACGAGAGAACACGCGGCCACCGCGCCCCAGCCCAGGCTGACGAGAAGACTCATGATGTGGCCCAGCGGAACGACTCCGCCGCCACCCACCGCCCGAACACCTCCGAGCCGACGGCGGTGACGACGGGGGCCGTCTGGCTGGCCTGATGCCGCAGCGCCTTCACCTTCCGGTCGAGCTCGGTGCCGGTCAGCACCAGTCGCAGCGCGATCTCCTCATCGGGCACCACCGGTGGCCCGCTGTCCACGTACACGTCGAACATCTCGTCGATCGGTTGCGTCCGGATGGCGTCCTCCGCGTTCACCACCGCCTGCAACAACCTGACCGGTCGGGCCGCCCGGGCCGCCGCCGCAGCCGCCCACCCGGCAACCGTCCGATGATCGGCATGCCCGGTGAAGCCGTCGGGACCGAAGGTGAGCACGGTGTCGGCGGCCACCTCGTCGAGGATCCCGGCCAACCGGGTGACGGCCTCAGCGGTGTCGACCGCGGGCAGTCCGCCATCGGGATAGTCGAGCCAGCGGTGCTCGGTCACGCCGAGCTCGGTCAGCGCGTCGGTCAGTTCGCTGGACCGCAACCGGCCCAACGCCGACCGCTGCTCCGCGGTGCCGGTGCGGTCCAGCCCGTTGCCGCCGTCCCCGCGGGTGGCGCTGACACACACCACCCGGACGCCGCGGTCCCGCAGCGCGCCCATCACCCCGCCGGCGAGATAGGTCTCGTCGTCCGGGTGGGCCCAGACCGAGACGGTCGTGCCGAGGTCTGACAGGTCGATGCGGACAGGCATGTCCCTATTTCATCCGACCCGGCTGGTGGACCGCGGTCAGGCGCGCGGCGTGGATTCAGGCCGGGGAGGGGTCAGACAGCGAGCTTCTCGGCGGACGACTCGATCAGGATGAGCTGGGGATGCAGCATTTCGCCTTCGGAGCGGTCGAGAGAGACGTTGAAGTCCATCCCGTAGTTGAGGAAGACGGTGACCATCAGCCGGTCATCGACCTGGGTCAACCCGACACTCTCCCAGTAGGCGTTCTCGCCGTCCTGGTCACCGGGCCGCTGGTACACCACTTCGCTCAGCGTGGCGGAGCCGCCGGCGACGTCGACGCTGCGGTTGGTGAAGCCGAGCTTGGGCAACACCTTGTTCCCTTCCGCCTCCAGCGTCTTCGCGCAGCTGTCGAGCCAACCCGCGTACACCGCCTGGGCGCGCTTGGCCGCGGCGGCATCGGCGAACTGCAGGGCCTGGGTGTAGACCACCGGCTCGTTCTCCAGCGGCCCCGGATCAGGGGCGGCATCCGGATCGATGATCTCGTACCTGAAGTTCCGGGCCACCATGGCGGTCACACCCAGATCGGTACGTCCGGTCGGCCAGCAGCGGGAGATCTCTGGCCCGGCCCGGCCGGCGGAGGATTTCGCCACCGTCACTTCCAGCGTCTCCCGGTCCTCCAGCGGGACGTCGTCGACGGTCAGCAGGTTCTTCGTCGTTACGGTCCGCGCCGGTTGGACCTTTGTCGGTTTCGAGGTCGGATCGGTGGGAGCGGGTTCGGTGCTGGCCGGGGCGCTCGGGGTGGCGGCGACCGGCGGCACGACTGTGCCGCCCCCTCCGCGCAGCAGTCCGGTGCCGGCGACGAGCACCCCGCCGGCCAGCACCACCGCGGCGAGGGCCCCACCGGCGACCGCGGTGTAGCGCCGGCGCCGTCGCTGGTCACCCAGGTGCCGGACCTGATCGGCAGGCAGCGGCCGGGCGGCTTCCTCCCCCGCCCGGGCCAGTTGCGGCAGATCCCGAATGTCGTGCAGGTCATCGTGCTCAGCCATGGGAGGTCTCCTCGGAACTGGGGGCGGAAGGGTCGTCGTCGAGCAAGGTGGCCAGCGTCGCCCGGCCCCGGGACAGCCGCGCCTTGACGGTGCCGACCGGCGCACCGATCTCGCGCGCCACCTCGGCGACCGGCAGATCGCAGAGATGGTGCAGGACGATCACCCGCCGCTGCTCCAAGGGCAGTTGGCGCAGGGCCCGGGCGAGGGCGATCCGGTCGAGCGCCGGCTCGCGCGGCGGGTCGGGCTGCTGGGAACGGTCGGCGGGCTGGAAGGCCCGGCGGCTCCGGCGCCAGCGACTGACCGCCAGCCGGTAGGCGACGGTCCGGACCCAGGCTTCGGGAGACTGCTCGGTGTCGAGGGCCCGGCGGCGGTCCCAGGCCCGGACGAATGCTTCCTGGACGCAGTCGTTCGCCTCGGCGAGGTTGCCACACATGGCGAAGATCTGGCCCACCACGCGCGGGAAGGAGACGGCGTAGAAGGCGTCGAAGTCTTCGGGGGTCATCTGGGTCCCTCGGGTACGGGTGTGCTGGCCCGATCCTGCCCCCACCAGGGCGGGCGGACCTAGCACCGGCGCCGCAACGGTCGCGTGTCTCACACCCGTGCTACGCCTGGGCGGGGAGGTTGGTTGCACCACGTGAAGTGCGCACAGCTTCGCCGGTGATCCTCGACGGCGGGACCGCCTCGCCTCAGCCGGTGCGCAACTCCCGCTCGAGCGGGGTCGGGAAGGATGGCACCACGGCGGCGCCGCCCAGCCGGTCCTGCAGTCCGGCCGCTGCGCGTCGCACCGCCTCGGCGGCCGCCGTTCCCCGGTCGGTCAGCAGCCGGACGACGACGGTGCCGTCGGGCCGGATGGCCCAGCCGCCGATCACTTCGCCGTCCCACCACGCCGTCGGCCCGACGTTGCCGTTGCGGTCGTACAGGGCGGAGAAGTCGGGGGGCAGGAACCACGCTCGCTGCTTCCAGCCCATCGGGGTGGGATCCAGGGCGGGCAACAGCGCGGCGACCGGCGGTCGCACGGGTCCGGGGCCGTGGTCGCCGTCGAGCACCAGGCCTGGGCCGCCGGTCAGGGTGACAGGGGTCGTGGCCGCACCGGCGATCGCCGTCCGCGTCTGGCGCAGCGACCAGCCGGTCCACCAGGCGACGTCAGCCTCGGTGACCGGCCCGAAGCGCCGCAGATACTCCTCGACGAGGCGGATCCGCGCCTCGGCGGGATTCAGGGCCGGGACTCCGTCCGGCCACCAGAGCCGCGCCGACTCCCAGGTGTGGTGCCGGGAGGTCCAGGCGCCGCGTGGTCGCCCCCGCACCATCCGACCCTCGGCGCCCATCATGGTCAGCACCTGCGTGGTGATGTTGCGTTTCACGTCGTACGCCTTGTCCGTCGTCGGCAGGAACGACGTCCGCAGCCGCGGCTCCGCCACCGAAAGCTGCGCGCCCGTGGCCACCTCGAGCCGGTCCAGGGCCAGCTCGACCCCGGCCTCCACGTCGGCCAGCCACTCCACCACCTCGGCCGGTACCGGCGGCTCGGTCGGCAAGGTGGTGAGCTGCGTGATCAGCCGTTTCCGGACGAAGGCGGCGATCTCGAGCGCGGCGCCGAAGTGCACCACCGGGACCAGGGCTCGAGGGACCACGAACAGCGTCCGCCGCATGGCCAGCAGCCGGACCAGCGATCGCTGGTCGTACAAGGCCTGCGAGACGTCGCCCAGGGCGGCCGAGGCACATCGTGCCAGCACGGACAGATAGACCGTGGCCGGATCGGTGGCGTGCAGGACCACAACGGCCGCCGCCGTCTCGGCCGCGCCGGCGGCATCGCCGGCCAGCCGGTGGCGGGCCACCAGCCGAGCCCGCCGCCCGGCGTCGCTGAGCGAGGGGAGAGGTGCCGACATAAGTCATTGCTACCAACGACGTCCGACATCTACAGTCCGTACCGTCGATCAGTGGGAGGACCGATGCCGTCCTTTGTGCCGACACCTGTGACGTCCCTCGTCCTCACCAGCCTGAGTTTCCGCTGGCCCAACGGCGAGCCCGTGTTCGGCGGCCTCGACGCCGCCTTCGGTCCGGGGCGCACCGGGCTGGTGGGCCGCAATGGCGCCGGCAAGTCGACTCTGCTGCGTCTGTTGGCCAGGGATCTCGAGCCGACCGGCGGGTCGGTCACCGGACCCGAGCACATCGGGTATCTGCCGCAGAATCTGGTCCTCGAGGGCCACCGGTCCGTGGCTGGCGTGCTCGGGATCGAGGCGCCGCGGGCCGCGCTGGCTCGCATCACCGCCGGTAGCGGCGTCACCGCGGACTTCGAGTTGATCGGCGACCGCTGGGATCTCGAAGAACGGATCACCGCCGCGCTCGCCCAGTTCGGGTTCGAGGACACCGAGCTCGACCGCCGGATCGACTCCCTCTCCGGCGGTGAAGTCGTGCTGCTCGCCCTGGCGGGCCTGCTGCTCGCCGAGCCGGATGTGCTGATCTTGGACGAACCGACCAACAATCTGGACCGGGGAGCGAGAGGAAGGCTGTACCAAGCCCTGCGGGGGTGGCGCGGCCCGGCGATCCTGGTCAGCCACGATCGCGAGCTGCTGGATCTGGTCGAGGAGATCGCCGAGTTGCGGGACGGCGAGCTCCGGTTCTTCGGCGGCAACTTCACGGCGTTCACCGAAGCCTTGGCCGTCCAGCAAGAGGCAGCGGCCCGCAGCGTGCGGGTGGCCAAGGGAGATCTGCGCCGTCAGCAGCGCGAACTCGCGGAGATGCGGATCAAACTCGATCGCCGTCAGCGCTACGCCCGCAGCCAGGCCGAGAATGTCCCCAAGATCGTCGCGGGCGCCAAGAAGCGCGCCGCCCAGGTTTCGGCCGGCAAGGCTCGAGGCGGACATGAGGCCGACGTCGCGGAGGCGCGGCACCATCTCGCCTCGGCGGAGGAACGAGTCCGCGACGACGCCCTGATCCGGATCGATCTGAGCGCCACGACGGTACCGGCCGGCCGGGACGTGCTGGTGGTCGACGGGCTACGGCTACGGAACCAAGGCGATGGGTCCGGCCTGATCTCGCTGCACCTGCGGGGGCCCGAGCGGGTCGGAGTGGTCGGGGCAAACGGATCCGGGAAGACCACCCTGATCAACACCCTCCTCGGCCGGGTGCCGGCCGAGGAGGGCACGGTGTCGTTGCGGGTGCCGACCCGGCTGCTGCCACAACGCCTGCAACTGCTCGAGGAGGACGACACCGTGCTGCAGGCCGTCTCCCGGCACGCCCGGCACGTCGACGACAACGCGTTGCGAGCCGAGTTGGCCCGATTCCTGCTCGACGCCGACACGGTGTCCCGGCCGGTGCGCACATTGTCGGGTGGGGAACGTTTCCGAGCCACCCTGGCCGCGTTGCTGCTGGGTGATCCGCCACCGCAGTTGTTGATCTTGGACGAGCCGACCAACAGTCTGGATCTGGACAGTGTGGCCCAACTCACCGCCGCCCTGCTCGCCTACCGCGGCGCGTTGTTGGTGGCCAGTCACGACCGCCCGTTCCTCGGTGAGATCGGGCTGACCGGGGAGCTGGACCTGGACCGGGGGGACGGGCTGCGGGTGCGATGAGCCGGCCCGAGAAAGGCCAGGGAGTGTCATGGGGACTGTTCGGGAGCGCGCGCCGGGCATCCTGGCCGTCAGGGATGTCACCGTGCTGCCGTGAAGTTGGGCCCTCTTGACCACTTCGTGATCACTTCTTGATCAGTTTCCCGGAGCCGCTGATCGACGTCTCGATCCGGGGATCGCCGGAGTAGGTGACCGAACCGCTGCCACTGATGTTGACCCGGAGTTCAGCGGAAACCGCCACGAGGATCTCGCCGCTTCCGGAAATCTCCGCGTTCACCTTCTGAGTGGTCAGCTGGAGGCCGTCGTAGCGGCCGGAACCGGAGATCCGGATGTCCTGCTCGTCGCCGGAGCCGCTGAGGTTGACGGTGCCGGAGCCGCTGATGTCGATCCCCACCGCGCGGATGGTCAGGTCCCGGCCGTTCACGGCGCCGGAACCCGACAGGCTGATCCCGGTCAGCTCGGTCATCGTCACCCGGTAGCGGATCGGGTTCATCGTCCGGATCGTCGTACCCTGCTTGGTGCCGAGCTTCAAGGTTCCGTCCGAGACCTCGCTGGTGAGTGCGGGCAGGACGTTGTCGTCGGCCTCGATCGTGAGCGTTTCGGCGTCGCCCTCCTCGATCGTCACCTCACCGTTTCCGTCCAGGTTGATCTGGGTGAACCCGCTGACCTGACGCGTCTCGGTCGCCACTCGGCCCGACCCGGTGACCACCCCGCAGCCGGCAGCGAGGACACAGCAGGCCACGAGCGAGACCAGCAGCCGAACCCGCATCGAACCCCTCTTTCCAGCGCATCCCACCGATCACCCGATTGAACCACCGATCAAGGAACGGGGGACGAAGAATGCCCGATCGGGCAACAAACGCCCCCTGGTCGACTCCGGTGGCCGAGAGCTGGAACCCGACGTCCGGGCCGACCTGGAGTCTCCACTCGGGGATCGGCGATTTAGGGCCGATTGCCCCGATATGGCAGACTTGCTCGCTGTTGCCCGTACGTACCGTGACGCCTGCCACAGGGGGTCCGTCGCGCGGTCAGGGCAGCGTCAACGCCCAAGCTGACAACTCGAGATCGGTGACCTGTGGCACGAGAGGCAAAATCATGAACAAGCTCATCACCGAGCTGGACTCGGCATCGCTGCGTACCGACGTACCCACCTTCCGACCCGGCGACACCGTCAAGGTGCACGTTAAGGTCGTCGAGGGCAACCGGTCCCGGATCCAGGTCTTCACCGGCGTGGTCATCTCCCGGGCAGGCGACGGTCTGCGCGAAGCCTTCACCGTTCGGAAGGTCAGTTTCGGCGTCGGCGTGGAGCGTACGTTCCCGGTGCACAGCCCGATCATCGACAAGATCGAGGTCGAGCGGCGGGGCGATGTCCGCCGCGCCAAGCTCTATTACCTTCGCGGGCTGCGCGGCAAGGCCGCCAAGATCAAGGAGAAGCGCGACGCTCACTGAGCGTCCGGTACCCCGATGGCGGAACCCGACCTCCAACCCGAAGTCCAGGAGCGCCGGCCCGCAAGGATGAGCATGGCCCAGCACACCTGGGCGTTCCTCAAGGAGCTGACGGCGGTCGTCATCGGCGCCATCATCGTCTCGTCGCTGTTGCGGGCCTTTGTCGGCCAGATGTTCCTGATCCCGTCGGTTTCGATGGAGAACACCCTCAAGGTCACCGACCGGGTGGTGGTCGAGAAACTGACGGCGGTTCAACGCGGTCAGATCGTGGTCTTCGAAGACCCAGGTGGCTGGCTGGTCGGCACCACCACCCCCCAGCGCGGTCCGTTCGGTCAGCTGCTCGAGTTCGTCGGTGTGCTGCCCGACACCGGGACCGAACACCTGATCAAACGGCTGATCGGGATGCCGGGGGATCGCGTCGTCTGCTGTGACCGGGGCGGCCGCATCACCGTCAACGGCCAGCCGCTCGACGAGACCAGCTACCTGTACCGGAATCCCAGCGGCAAACAGGTCAAGCCGTCGGACATCGAGTTCGAGGTGACCGTTCCGGCCGACCGGGTTTTTGTGCTGGGGGACAATCGCAACCAGAGTCGCGACTCGCGCTGCCACCTCAATGATGTGCAGGCGGGCTCGACGAAGGGAGAGAATGCTTTCGTGTCCCTCGATCTGGTGGTCGGTCGCGCCATCGCGGTGGCCTGGCCGCTCGCCGACGCCGGGCGGCTGCCGACCCCGGCGGTCTTCGCGGCACTCCCGCCGGCCGGCCCCGCACCGGTGTCCCCCGTGATCTCGGCCGGACCCGAGGCCAGCTGTTGACCCGCGTCATCTCCGGCCGCGAAACCGCCCCCGAGACCACGTCTTCGCCCGGCTGGCGCCGCTTCTCCTCCTTCCTCCGGGAACTCGTGTTCGTGGTGGTGGGAGCCCTCATCGTGTCGTCCCTGCTGCGCGCCTTCGTCGGTCAGATGTTCATCATCCCGTCGGAGTCGATGGAGAACACGTTGCTCGTCGGCGACCGGGTGGTGGTGCAGAAGATCACCGGATTCTCCCGCGGCGACGTCGTCGTGTTCAGTGACCCGGGGGATTGGCTGGGTGGTGAGCCGCTGCCCGAACGCGGCCCGTTGGACGCGGCGTTGGATTTCATCGGCTTCCCAACGGCCAGCAGTCCGGGGCATCTCATCAAGCGGGTGATCGGTCTGCCGGGCGACAAGGTGGTGTGTTGCGACTCCGACGGGCGGATCACCGTTAACGGAGTGGCGCTCAACGAGACCAGCTATCTCTACACCGACCCGGACGGCGTGCAGGTGGCGCCGTCGGAGGTGCGCTTCGAGGTCGTCGTACCGGCGGGCCGGATCTTCGTGATGGGTGATCATCGCGACCTCAGCGCGGACTCGCGCTGCCACCTCTCCGATCAGTCGCTGGAGTATCGCGGATCTCCGGCCTTCGTGCCCGAGGACCTGGTCGTCGGTCCGGCGTTCGCGATTGCCGCGCCGTTCAACCGGGCCACCCTGTTGAAACGGCCGGTGACCTTCGAACGGGTTCCGGCTCCGAGTGAGCCGGCACCCGCCGAAGCGGTGATCAAGCCGGCCACGGTGAACTGCTGATGAGCGTCGTACCGGTCCAGGTGCGGCGCAACAGCGGGCTGTACGGCTACGAGCGGGCGCTGAAGCGGGTCGGGCTGGATCCGGTGGCCGGCGCTGACGAGGCCGGCCGGGGTGCGTGCGCGGGTCCTTTGGTGGCGGCGGCGACCGTACTGTCGGACGCGAAGTCCCGGCAGATCTCGCTGCTGCGAGACTCCAAGCTGCTGTCGGCCCAGCAACGGGAACGGGCGTACGCGGAGATCACCGCCAAGGCGCTGTCCTGGTCGGTCGTGGTCATCGAGCCGGAGGACTGCGACCGGCTCGGCATGCACGTGGCGAACGTGCTGGCTCTGCGTCGCGCGTTGCTCCGGCTGGAGGTGCCGCCGACGTACGTGTTGACCGACGGGTTCGGGGTCGATGGGCTGGGCGTGCCCGGCCTGGCGATCTGGAAGGGCGACCGGGTGGCCGCCTGCGTGGCGGCCGCCTCGATCATCGCCAAGGTGACCCGGGACAAGATCATGGGCGAACTGGACCAGCGCTACCCCGAGTACGGGTTCGCGATCCACAAGGGCTACTGCACCGAGCTGCACCAGGAGCGGCTGGACCGCTTCGGCCCATCCGCCACCCACCGGATGCGGTTCGTCAACGTACGGCGAACGACTAAAGTCGAGGCCGCGATGAATGGCAGCAGCGAATGAGCACCGAAGACCTGGAGCAGTACGAGAGCGAACTGGAGCTCCAGCTCTACCGGGAGTACAAGGACGTCGTCGGAATCTTCACCTACGCCGTGGAGACCGAACGGCGGTTCTACCTGTGCAACGCGGTCGATTTGAAGGTGCGGACCGAAGGCGGGGACGTCTACTACGAGGTCTCGATGGCCGACGCCTGGGTGTGGGACATGTACCGGCCCGCCCGTTTCGTGAAGAGCGCGAAGGTGCTCACCTTCCGTGACGTCTCGATCGAGGAGATCACCCACAGCGACCTCGAGGTGCCCAAGAGCGTCGGCTGAGGCTTGCGAGGACCGCGCCCAGCCGCTTGGCGTGCCCGCTCGCCGCGTCGGATCTCCCATCAAGTGCGGGCAGGCGGCACCCGAATCCTGCCACGGCCGACCGTCTCCGGTCACATGCGGGCAGGCGGCACCTGAATCCCCGACAAGGGGGCGTCTGCCACCGCAACATCGAAGAAGTGCCCTGGTTTCGGCCCGGCAGGGGTCATCTGCCACCGCAACCTCGAAAAGTGCCGTTGGCCCGGGCCGACCAGGTCGGTGTCCACAGCCCGCACGCTGCGCGATCCACAGGCCACGGTGTCGGCTGAACCGTATCCGCGGTTCGTCCGCAGAATCACGGCGGAGGTGCGCGGATGGGACCGGTCTCGACTCGGCGGCAGGTGGGGGAGCGGGGTGAGGACCTCGCCGCGGCCGAACTGCAGCGGCAGGGCATGACGATCCTGACCCGGAACTGGCACTGCCGGCTCGGCGAGATCGACATCGTCGCCGAGGAACACCTCGCCGACCGCCGGACCGTGGTGTTCTGCGAGGTCAAATGTCGGACCGGGCTCGGGTTCGGCGACCCGCTCGAGGCCATCACGTACGCGAAGCTGCGCAAGCTGCGCCAACTCGCGGGGGAATGGGTGTCGCAACACCCGGACCGCGCCGCCGGAATCCGGATAGACGCGATCGGCGTCGTCATGTTGCCCGGCCTCGCCCCTCGACTGACCCACGTGCGGGGCATCGGGTGAATCTGGCCAAAAGCTGGTCGGTGGCCCTGGTGGGCCTCGACGGGCGGCTCGTCGAAGTGGAGGCCCACATAGGCGGCGGGCTGCCCCGGACCGTACTGGTGGGGCTGCCCGATGCATCGCTGTACGAGGCGCGGGATCGGTGCAAGGCAGCGGTGGCCAACTCGGGTCACTCGTGGCCCCCGAGTCTGCTGACCATCAACTTGTCGCCGGCCACGCTGCCCAAAGCCGGCAGCGGCTACGACCTGGCGATCGTGGCCTCGGTGCTCGCGGCGGCGGGCGTCTTCGGCCCGGGTGAGCTGGCCGGCTCCGTGCTCCTGGGCGAGCTCGGCCTCGACGGACGCGTCCGACCCGTCCGGGGAATCCTGCCTGCCGTCCTGGCGGCCGCCCAGGCGGGCTTTCGCCGGGCCGTCGTGCCCCTCCGTCAGGCGGCGGAGGCGCAGCTGGTGGAGGGCATCGAGATCGTCGGCGTGGCCTCTCTCCGGCACCTGGTTGCCCTGCTCAAAGGCGAAGCGCCGCCGGACGCCGAGCCGCCGGACGAACCCCTTGACACAGACAGCGGGCCGCTGCCCGCCGGTGTCCGTCGGCCTGATCAACAGAGCCGGCGCCTCGATCTTGCCGACGTCGTCGGTCAGGTCGAAGCCAAGTGGGCGCTCGAGGTCGCGGCGGCCGGGCGGCATCATGTGCTGTTCAGCGGGCCGCCGGGCGTCGGCAAGACGATGTTGGCCGAACGCCTGCCGGGCCTGCTGCCCGATCTCGAGGTGGCGGAGGCGCTCGAGGTGTCGGCCGTGCATTCGCTGGCCGGCGTCGACCTCTCCGGCGGATTGATCGTTCGCCCGCCGTACGCCGATCCGCACCACTCGGCTTCGGTGGCCAGTGTGGTGGGCGGAGGACCGCGGTTGGCCCGGCCCGGGGCCATCTCCTGTGCCCACCGTGGGGTGCTGTTCCTCGACGAGGCTCCGGAGTTCCCCGCCCGGGTCCTGGACGCGCTACGCACCCCGCTGGAATCGGGCCTCATCAGCTTGGGCCGCAGCGAGGCCCAGGCTCGCTATCCCGCGCGGTTCCAGCTCGTGTTGGCCGCGAATCCTTGCCCGTGCGGCTTGGCGGCCACCCCGGGCCTGCAGTGCACCTGCCCGCCGATGGCGATCCGCCGCTACGCCGACCGCATCTCGGGCCCGATTCGGGACCGGATCGACATCAGCCAGACATTCCGGCCGCTGCGCAAGGCGTTTCTGCTGAAGGCGGCCCTGATTGCGGCGGAATCCTCCGCCGTCGTCGCCGTGCGGGTGGCCGAGGCTCGCGCGCGGCAGGCCGTGCGCCTCCGCGATACCGGGTGGCGGACCAACGGCGAGGTGCCCGGGCCCTATCTGCGCCGGCAGCTGCCCCTGCCGGACGGTCTGCACCTGGTCGACGAGGCTGTGCACCGGGGTCGTCTCAGTCCCCGCGGCGTCGACAAGGTGCTGCGGTTGGCCTGGTCGTTGGCCGACCTGGCCGGGCGAGCAGTTCCCGGCGCCGACGAGGTGGCCGCGGCGGTGGCGATGCGACGCGGGGAACAGCCGGCCGCCCGGATCCGGGTCGTGTCATGACGGGCTGGTCGGAGCGCAGTGCACGGCTCGCCCTGTCCAGCGTGGTGGAGGGCGGTGAACCGGCCGTGAGCGAGGTGGCCGCGGCCGAGGGTGGCCGAGCGGCCTGGGATCGGGTGCTCGCCGGCGACTTCGGCGACCCCTTGTCGACCCGGGCCGCGCAGGTCGATCTGCCGCAGATCCTGGCGGCGACGGAGGCTTGCGGGGGCCGGTTCGTCATCCCGGGTGACGAGGAATGGCCGGACTCGCTGACCGCCTTGCGCTACTGCGATTCGGTGCAACGCCGGGGAGGGGTGCCGTTCGGTCTCTGGCTGCGGGGCTCGGGTCACCTGGCCCGGCTGCTGAAGCGTTCGGTGTCGATCGTCGGTTCCCGGGCCTGCTCGGCGTACGGAGGAGGGCTGGCGGCCGACCTCGCCGCCGATCTGGCCGAGGCCGGAGTCGGGATCGTCTCCGGTGGTGCATACGGGATCGACGTTGCGGCTCACCGCGGAGCGCTCGCCGTTCGCGGTCCGACGATCTGTGTCCTGGCCAACGGGGTGGACGTGGGTTATCCGCGCGGCAACGCCGCGATCTTCGATCGGTTGGCTGCCGACGGGCTGCTGGTCGCGGAACTGCCACCGGGGATGACTCCTACGCGGTTGCGTTTCCTGTCCCGGAACCGGCTCATCGCCGCCATGTCGCAGGGAACGGTGGTGGTCGAGGCGGCCCTGCGCTCCGGGGCGCGTAACACGGCCAGCTGGGCTCTGGGCTGTCACCGGTTGCTGATGGCCGTCCCCGGGCCGGTGCATTCGCCGTTGTCCGAGGCGCCGCATCTGTTGATCCGCAACGGGCAGGCCGTCCTGGTCACCAGCGCGGACGAGATCTTGGAACTGGTGTCGCCGGCCGGCCAGCACACGGTGCAGGCTCGATCCGGTCCGACACGAGCGACCGATACCTTCGACGCGACCAGGATGGCGGTATACGAAGCCGTACCGGCTCGCCGACCCGTCAGCGCCGGAGAGATCGCCCTGGTCGCCGGTGTCTCGATGCCGGTGTGCCTGGCCCAGCTGTCCGAGCTGGAGCGGGCCGGCGTGATCGAAGGGGGTGAGGATGGCTGGCGGATTCGGCCTGGAAGAGCCTTCGTTCCGGCCACATCGGCAACCTAGGTCGCCACCGAAGACGCCTGCGCCCGTTGGGGCGTCACCTTCGCTCCGGTGGGAAGCAGCGGCGAAACTCGGGACTGCACCCGAATCTGGACCCGAGCCACATGATCGAGATGAATGGTGGCCCAGACAACGGCACTAGGCGTGATGGTCTCCGCCGCCCCGTCCGGAACAGGGCCCGGTGTGCTTGTGTCGGCCGTGAGCGAAGCCTTCGCAAGACGCGGATGGTCGTCGGCCCAACGCAAGACCTCGGCTTCCAGGTCGGCGTCCGGTGGGTCGGGAAGGCTGACGGCCTGCTTCTCCGAGGCGACGAATGCGTCCGCGAGGCGGTTCTCCCACTGCGTCAACTCGCCGGCGCGGCGGCGCAGCAGGGCGGCCAGTTCCGCGGGGGGCGCCGGCAGGCGATCCTGCCCTCCATCGAGTGAGGCAATGGCCTCACCGCTCATTCGGAGCCGTTCTGCTCCGACGCAAACCAGCAGCAGATCGTCGGTCTGGTTCGACTTGCCTCCGCGATCAGCCAGGTACTGGCGCAATGCATCGTCCAGCCGAAGTGCAGCGCCCCGGACCCCCACCAGATCCACCGGCTCCGATGCTGATTCAGAGACCGGCGGCGCGACCACTCGGGCCACGGCGTTGTCGAGCAACTGCGCTCCGGCGCGGTAGGCCTCAGACATCGCTCGCCGGATCTCCGCCGCGGCCCCACGAGGCCACAGGAGCAAGCCGACGACGACGCCCGTGACGGCGCCGAGCGCCACGTCTTCGATCCGGATCAGGCCGATGGGCGGGCTCCCGGGGGCCAGCAGCGCGAACAAGACCAACACGGCGGCCGAGAAGGCGCCCTGGCCCACGGCCAACGGCAGGGCGGCGGTCGCGAAGCCGGCCAAGAACATACCGATCGCGAGCGCAACCCAAAGCCCAGGGCCGTCGCCTAGCAGGATCAGGATCGGCGCCGACACAATGACCCCGACGGCGGTCCCGACCACGGCGCGCACAGCGGTGGAGCCGGTGTTGGAGGCGGTGGTGCGCAGCACCGACAGGGTGCCAAGACCCACCCAGAATCCGTGCTGAACGTCGAGAAGCTGGGCGACGAGGACCGCCAGAGTCAGGCCGAGAGCGCCCCGCAGACTGTTGTGGAACCACACCGAGCGCCAGCTGAGGTGATAGCGAGTGAGGCGCTCGATGGCCGAAATCGGGCTGGCGGCGACAACGGTGGTGCCTCGACCCAACAGCTTGTCGAGAACCGGCCGGCCGTCGGCGTCGATGGACGCCGCAACGTGACGCCCGACCTGATCGCTGGAGTACGCCAGACCGTGCATCTGCTCGGTCCTGGCACCGCTCTGCACCTGTTGTCGCGCTTGTCCTCCAGCGAGCACCGAGCTGAGCCAGGAGCTCAGCGCCTGCTCCCGGACGGTACTCAAGGCGGTGATGCTCGCCTCGAGTCGTTCGAGGTTGATCTCGGAAGGGGTGTCCAAGGCGTCGGCGGCGGCGTTCAGGACATCGGCGGAAGCTTCGGCGACGGCCGCAACCTGCTTCGGGACCGCTGCGCCCTCGGTGTCCCGCGTATCGCTGAACAGCGATTCCAGGTCGTTGATCGTCCGACCCAGCAGCCGGTCCCCGGCCGAGAGGCCCACGGGACGCGACGTGTTGGCGCGGAAGACTCTCCGCAGATCCTTCATCGCGTCCAGCGACGCCTGCTGGATCTGGTCCAGTTGTTGCGGATCCAGGGCGGAGGGCGCCGAGACGGCTTGAGCGGTCGCGCGGCAGGCCCGGGTCACGGCCGCTCGAAGGCGGTCGGAGTCGCGGCGCGGCCAGAGAAACATCGAGAGCGAGACCGACAGCGCCCACCCGAGGATCCAGCCGATGAGCCTCGGCAGAATGTCGGAGGGTGGTCCCGGAACCATGACCGGCAGCAGGAAGAGGAGTATCGCCGCCTTGCCGGCCGCGGCGGCGCCCGCGCTGAGCACCCCGGCGAAGAGGATCACGAAACCGAACACGGCCATCCCGGCGACGGACAGGACGAGATTCGTCAGAGGCCAGGGTGCCCAGGCAGATCAGGATCAGGCCGACGATCCCGAGCATGCCGTAGCCGGCCCACCGAGCCATCCGGTTGCCGGGGAATTCGACGAACAACAGGGTGGCAACTGCCCCGAAGACACCGATCAGGGAAATCTGCGGGTTACCGACGAGCGTGCCGAATACCAGCATGACGGTGGCCGCAATCGCCGTCCGCACGCCTCGGTGCAGCCCGTAGTGCTCGGGATCATGAACCCTCAGCCACCCAGCCACTGCGTGCTCCGCCATGATCTTTTGCGTGATCTTCCTACGTGGTCTTCCGCGCGGGGTGGTCCTCGCGTGGTCTTCCTCGTCGTTTGCCGGACCGCCGCATCGTATCCTCAGCGACTGTCGCGGAGGAAGGTTCGCAACAGCGGACCGGCCGTCTTCGACCCGGACTCGCCCTCCTGCACGAAGACCGCCACGGCCAGATCATCTTGGGCGGCGATCATCCAGGCGTGGGTGTCGCGCGGCTCGTCGTCGCCGTATTCCGCCGTACCGGTCTTGGCGATCACCGGTCCGCCGGGCAGGTCGTCGAGCAGCCGGCCGCTGCCTCGCGTCACCACCGAGCGCATCATCGTCCGCAGCGCTTTGGCCTCGGCGTCCGTGAGCGGCTCGGCCTTGGAGGTCGCCTTGGTCCCCTGCACCAGGTACGGGAGCACCGTACGGCCGCCGGCTACCGAACCGGCAACGGCCGCCATGGCCAGCGGAGATGACAGCACCTCCCCTTGTCCGATCATCGCGGCGGCTTCGGCTGGTCCGGTGTCGTTGCGTGGCACCGAACCGAAGTACGACGAGAAGCCGACGTCGTAGTCGGTCCCGAGTCCCAATGAGCTCGCGGCGGCCAGCAGCGCGCCGGGGGCGATCTTGCCGCGTTGCCCGATGAACGCGGTGTTGCAGGATTGGGCGACCGCCGTCTCCAGATCGATCGCGCCGAGCGCAGTGCTCGGATAGTCGCTGTAGTTGACGAACGGCTTTCCCTCGACGACGAGGCGAGGTGGGCAGGAGACCCGGGACGCGGGTGTCAGTCCGGCCCGCAGCAGGGCGAGCGAGGTCGCCACCTTGAACGTCGATCCGGGTGGGGCCTGGCCGACGGTCGCCACCGAGTATCCGTCGGTGCCGGCGTTGTTGGCGGCCGCGATCACCGCGCCGGTGGACGGGCGGATCGCCACCAGCGCCGCGGCCGACTCGGTGTCGTCGAGCACGCGTTCGGCGAGGGATTGCAGCGGGACACTGAGGGTGATCGTCAGGTCCTTGCCGGCCACCGCCTTGGCTTCGAACACCGTGACCGGATCGCTCGTGGATGGGGTGGGGGATGGGGTCGGGTGATGGGGTGGGGTTTGAGCTGGCGGAGGGGCTCGCGGCTGGTGTCGGTTTCGGCGGGAGCAGGCGCACCTGCACCCCCGGGGTGCCCCGCAGGGGAACGTCGTAGCGGCGCTGCAGACCCGACAGACCAACTTGATCACCGGAGACGACTGCGCCGCCGGAGGAGTCGACGATCTCTTTGGATGCGTCGCCGACGGTGCCGAGGATCGGCCGGGCGAACTCACGGGTCGGCGCCAGCACCTGCTCCCCCTCGAGGGGGAGGGCACCCGGGATGGCGAGGACGGCTGAGTTCTCGGGGCGGTCATCGTCCGTTGCGCGCAACACGATGGCTGCTACGAATGCTTCTGGGCCGGCCTCGGCGACCTCCTTGACGTACCGACGGGCATCGATGTCGACCAGCCGGGCCAGCCGGGTGGCCGACGAAGTCAATTGCTCCGCCTTGACCTCGGTCTTGTCGATCCCGATCCGGACGACCGGTCGCGGAATCATGATCGCCTCGCCGCGATCGCCCAGCATTTCCCCGCGCGGAGCGTTGATGCGGCGCTGACTGAGGCGGTTGCTCCCGTCCAGTTGGGGGTGCAACACGCCGGGGGCCCAGCTGCTGCGCCACCGACCGTCCTCCCGCCGCACGGCGGCGGTGCTCCGATAGGTCCAGCGGGTGGCCACCCCGGGAAAGGTCCAGCTGAAGTTCAGGCTCGCGGTCGCCGCATCCCCCTGAACGTCGACGCCCGTCACGTCGACCGACGGCTTCAGCCGGGCCATCCCCGACACCAGCGGCTGGAATTCGGCGTTCACCGCCGAACCGGCGGCGCCGGAGAACTCCACCATGGTCAGATCCCGCTTGGCCAGTCCGGCGGCCAGCTCGGCGGCCGCGCGACCGGGGTCGTCGGTCGGATCGGGAGTGGGGAGGGTGCCGTCCCAACTGCAACCCGTGAGCAGCACGGCTGCACAGCATGCTGCGACGACGAGCCGGCGCCAGGGGGGCGATGCAGCTGTGCGGTGCATCTGCCCCATCCTGTCACGGGGGACCGACCGCCTGGCACAGTGCGAGCATGCGTTTCGCGCGGTGCGGAGTCATCGGGGCCGGCACGATGGGCACCGGGATCGCGTACGTCCTGGCGGGGGCCGGAGCCGAGGTGTACGTGGTCGAGCCCGACCCTGGACAGCGTGAGCGCGCCCGGTCAGCGATCCGCGCTCGGCACGACAGCCGGCGCGATGCCGAACCAAAGACCCAACCCCACCTCGCGCCGCTCCGGCTGGACTGGAAACGCGATGTGGCAGCGCTACCCGAGCGAATGGACCTCGTGGTCGAGGCGGTCCCGGAGCGGTTGGAACTCAAACGCCAGGTGTTACGGGCGGCCGAGGAGCGTAGCCCGGGCCTGTTGGGGACCAACACGAGCAGCATCTCGATCGCGCAGCTGGCAGCCGGCCTGGCAGCACCGTCCCGACTGGTCGGGCTGCACTTCTTCAACCCGGTGTGGTCCATGCCGCTGATCGAGGTGGTCCGCAGCGCAGCAGCCGATCCCGACGTGATCGCGTCGGCCGAGCTGCTGGCCCGAGAGCTCGGCAAGGAAGCCATCGTGGTCGCCGACGTTCCCGGGTTCGCCACCAGCCGACTGGGCGTCCTGCTCGGGCTGGAGGCGATGCGGATGGTGCAGGACGGGGTTGCTTCGGTCGAGGATCTGGACCGGGCCATGGAGCTGGGCTACCGGCATCCCATCGGGCCGCTGCGACTGACCGACCTGATCGGGCTGGACGTCCGACTCGATATCGCGCGGCAGCTCCAGCGCGCCCACGGTGACCGGTTCGCGCCGCCACAGATTTTGATCGACAAGGTGGAGCGCGGTGAACTCGGCCGCAAGACCGGCCAGGGCTTCTACCGCTGGGACACCTCATAGGGTCGCGCCCATGAGCTTCTACGCACAGCGACCGAGGACGGTTGCTGGGTCAGCTGGCCGCTGATCTGTTCATGGTCGGCTGGATCGTGCTCTGGTGGTTCGCCGGCCGGGCCACCGAAAGCTCCGTCCTGGCGGTCGCGAGCCCGGCCCGCAGCACCGGCGACGCGGCCCGTCGACTGTCCGACCAGATCCGCCAGGCCGCCGACCAGACCGCTCGGGTACCCGGGCTCGGCGGAGAGCTCAGGAAGCCGTTCGACGAGGCCGCCGGCTCGCTGCAGGAACTCATCGGAGCCGCTGATCAGCAGGTGGCGAGCATCGAACGGCTCGGTCTGCTGCTCGGGTGGCTGGTGTTCGGAATCCCGGTGCTGATCCTGGTGGTCATCTGGCTGCCGGCCCGGATCCGGTTCTTCCTCCGGGCCCGAGCCGCCCAGCGTTTCCTGGACGCGCAGGCCGATCTCGATCTGTTCGCGCTGCGCGCGATGGTGGCCCAGCCGATGCACGTGATCGCCAAGATCAGCGACGATCCGGTCGCGGCCTGGCGGCGCAACGACCGGCAGGTGATCAACGCCTTGGCCGCCGTCGAACTGCGGCGCAGCGGCCTCGAACCGCCGCCGCCGTCGGTGCTTCAGCCGTGAGGCCGACAGCCGGCCGTCGGGACCCCCACCGATGAGCCCGGCGACGCGGGTGGCAGGGTGTGAAAGGTGAGGCGTCACCAGGTGGAGCTTCCGCTGGGCAGCGGTGTCGACCGCGGCCCTGCACGTCGTCAGCTACGGCCACTACGGCCGGCCCGTCCTGGTGTTCCCGAGCGAGGCCGGCCGGGCCTGGGACTTCGAGAACAACGGCATGGTCGACGCGGTCGGCGACCTGCTCTCCGGCGGTCGGGTCAAGCTCTACTGCGTCGATTCCCTCGACGGCGAGACCTGGTCCGACAAGGGCGCGCCGATCGAGGAGCGGGCGCTGCGGCACGAGGTGTACACCCGCTGGCTCACCCACCACGTCATTCCGTACGTGCACGACGACACCGCCCCCGGCACCGAGTTGATCACCCTCGGCTGCAGTCTGGGCGCCTACCACGCCGTGCACTTCAGCCTGCAGCGCGCCGACCTGGCCCCGCTGGCCATCGGGTTGTCCGGCAACTACGACGTGACCACCTGGGGCTCCTGGGGTGATCGGGGCGACGCGACCTATTTCGCCAACCCCACCGACTACGTGCCCAACCTGCACGGTGATCATCTGGATTGGCTGCGTCGTCAGGTATCGATCTTGCTGGTCGTCGGCCAGGGGGCATGGGAGACCCACCCCACCGGATCGCTCCCGTCGACGATCACCTTCGCCAGTCTCCTGCAGGAGAAGGGCATCCGCTGCGAACTGGATCTCTGGGGCTTCGACGTGAGTCACGACTGGGTGTGGTGGCAGCGCCAGCTCGCCCACCATCTGCCACGCTTCTGCTGACGTCTCGAGAGGGGAATCGCCATGTCGGAGGAACGTCATCTGGTCGGGCTGCTGCTGGGCGCCGAGGAGGACTGGCCCCAGGCGTTCGAGGCCATCGTGCACCGCATCGGCGCGTTCGACTACGACGGCCATCAGCACGTCCTCGACACCGAGCGCGTGCATATCTCGCCGTTCAACCTGCGCGACCCCGCCCGGCACCAGATCGTCATCGACCGGTTGGCCTATTGGTACTACCACCCGCGGGAGTGGCTGAAGAAGGTCGCCCTGATGGACGACGTCTATCTGCTCAACTCGCCCTTCACCTTCCAGTCCATGGAGAAGCACTCGGCGTACTGCGCCATGATGCGGCTGGGCATGCACATTCCCGACACGGTGCTGGTTCCGTACAAGAATCCGATCGACAACGTGCGCTGGGCGTACACGGCCGGCAACTACAACGATCCCTTCGACCTGCCGGGCATCGCCCGCGACATGGGCTACCCGATGTTCATGAAGCCGTTCGACGGCGGCGGCTGGCGCGGCGTCTCCCGGATCAAGGACGAGGCCGCGCTGATGAGCGCCTACGACGACTCCGGCGAGATGCTGATGCACCTGCAGAAGGCGGTCGAGCCGTTCGACGTGTTCGCCCGCGCCCTGACCATCGGACCGGAGTCGATGGTCATGCACTTCCGGCCCGACGAGCCGATGCACGACCGGTACGCCGTTGATCATGACTTCCTCTCCCCGTCGGCGGGACTGGAGGCGATCACCATCGCCCAGACGGTAAACGCCTTCTTCCGCTGGGAGTTCAACTCCTGCGAGATGTTGGTGCAGGGCGACACGGTGCTGCCGATCGACTACGCGAACGCCTGTCCCGACGTGGCGGTGACCTCGCTGCACTACTACTTCCCCTGGGCGATGCGCACGCTCGTCAAGTGGACGGCGTTCTGCGCCGCCACGGGCCGGGCCGCCCGGCTGCACGTCGACCCGACCCCGTGGTTCGCCATCGCCGACGATCCGGGTCTCGACTACGCCGCGAAGCTGCGGCACTACCAGCGACTGGCCGACGAGCACTTCGAGAAGGAGCACTACCTGGAGTTCTGCGCCGCCGCCCTGCCCGACATCGACGAGATCGTTTTGGCCTGGGTGTCGTCACCGGACTTCGAGAACCTGCTGGAACAGACGATCGTCGCCACCTATCCCGAGCCGGAGCACGAGCGGTTCCGTGGGCACTTCCGTGGCCTGCTCGACCTGTGGAAGGCCGACGAAGCCGTCCGGCTGTCCTGAGTCGTTGAGTTCGGGCTGGGCCGCTAGCCGTTGACCTGGGCCACGACGAAGATCCGCCGATAGGGCAGCACCGTGCCGTAGGAGCGGGCCGGGTAGGCCCGCCGCAGCTGAGCCCGGTAGTCGAGTTCGAACTCGCGGCGACGCTCCTCGGGCAGCGCCTGCAGGACCGGTCGGGCGCCGGTGCTCGACACCCAGGCGAAGACCGGATCGTTGCCTGTCAGCACGTGCAGGTACGTGGTTTCCCAAGCGCTCACCACGCATCGCAGGTCCGCCAGATCGTGTAGATAGTCCTGCGGCTCCGCGACGGCCGGCCAGGCCAGTTCGGCGGTGTGATCGCGGAAGCGCGGATCCTCGGCCAGCCTCCGCAACAGCGTGTGGCTGGGCTCGCCGAAATTGGCGGGCACCTGAAATGCGAACCAACCTCCGGGCCCCAACGCCGACACGAATCCGGGGAACAGGGCGCGATGGCCGGGGACCCACTGCAGGGCGGCGTTGCTGATCACCACGTCCACCGGCTCGGACGGAGTCCAGGTGCGAAGATCGGCCAGCTCGAAGCGCACCCGCGGATGTTCCTGCTGATGGGCGGTCTCGATCATGGCCGGGGAGGAGTCGAGCCCGAGCACCTCCGCGGCCGGCCAACGATCCGCCAGCCGGGACGTCAACTGGCCGGGTCCGCAACCGAGATCGACCACGTGCCGCGGATCCTCGGCGTTGATCCGGGTCAGCAGATCGGCGAAAGGCCGCGATCTCTCGTCGGCGTATTGCAGATAGCGGTTCGGTTCCCAGTCGCCCATGCCGACAGCCAAGCAGAGGACGGACCGGGTCAGCGTTTCCGTCGTGGTTTGGACGGTTTGGACAGAACGGCTTGCAGCTGGGCCTTGGCCGCGTCCGGCAGGATCGCGTTCACCGCGGCGGTCAGCCGGTTGAGCGGTGAACCACCCACCACCCGGCGGCGCCCCTTGAGCAGAGCGTCGAAGCCCTGCTGGGCCACCCGGGCCGGGTCGTCCTTCGGCACCTTGGTGATCAGGGCGTCGTCCATCTGGGCTCGGGTGAAGAACGGGGTGTCGGTGATCCCCGGCATCAATGCGGTGACGGTCACGGCGGAATCGTGCAACTCGTTCTGCAGGCCCAGTACGAACGACTGCAGAAAGGACTTCGAACCGTTGTAGGTGACCTGGTACGCACCGGGCATCGCGGCCACCATCGATGAGGTGATCAACATCCGCCCGGTGTCGCGGTCCACCATGTCGTTCAAGATCAACTTGGCCAGGTGGACGGTGCCCACGACATTGAGCCGGATCACGTCGAGGTGGTCGCTCAGATCGGTGTCGACGAACGAGCCGCCACCCCGCCCGATGCCCGCGTTCAGCGCCGCCGCGGCGAGCGGGCGACGGTCCGCCGTGACGGCGTCGTAGAGCTCTTCGACCCCGGCCGGCGTACGCAGATCTGCGCGGACGGCGCGGACCTCCCCGCCCGAGCTCCGCAGGTCGGCGGCGGCGGCCTCGATCGCTTCGTGGTCGGCGCACACGACAAGATCGAAGCCGTGCTGGGCGAACTGCCGGGCCAGTTCGAGTCCGATGCCCGACGACGCGCCGGTGACCAGAGCCAGGGGGCGGGCAGCAGCCATGCTCATATCTTCTCCGGTCGCGAGGCTCGGAGTTCACTCTGACGACGATGTCGTCGCAGTCGGCCCCGGGATGAAGATACCTGTTGCCCCGGCAACGAAACGCTGCCGTCGGTCTGGTCGCCGACGGGGAGAGCCCGGGCGGGCTGACACAGTTGAGCCGTGCCAGCCGCCGAGCCAGCTCCATCCCGTCGCCGATCCATCGTCGTGCTGGGCATGTTGTCGACGTTCGGCCCGATCTCCCTTGATCTCTACCTCCCCGCCCTGCCCCAGCTCGCTGCCGACCTGGACGCGAGCCCATCCGAAGCCCAGCTGACCATCACCGCGTGCCTGCTCGGACTGGCGACGGGTCAGCTCGTGGCCGGACCGCTGTCCGACCGCTTCGGCCGGCGGCCGCCGCTGATCATCGGTCTGGCCCTTTATCTGCTGACCTCGCTGGCCTGCGCATTCGCCCCGACGATCGAGAGCCTCATCGGGCTCCGGTTGCTGCAGGGCCTGGCCGGTGCCGCCGGCTTGGTCATCGCCCGGGCCGTGGCCCGCGATCTGTACTCGGGTCGGGACCTGTTGATCTTCTTCTCGCGGCTGATCTTGATCTCGGGCCTGGCGCCGGTGATCGCCCCGGTGCTCGGCGGTCAGCTCAACCGGGTGACCGACTGGCGCGGCATCTTCGGCGTGCTGGCCGCCTTCGGGCTGGTGTTGCTGTTGGCCGGTTGGTTCGGTGTGCGCGAGACGCTGCCGCCGGAACGCCGCCGGGCCGGTGGTCTGCGCGCCACCCTGGTCGGGTTCGCCGAGCTGCTGCAGCGACCGGCTCTTCGTCGGTTCGGCGCTGTCCTCCGGACTGGCCGGAGCCTCGATGTTCGCCTACATCGCCGGCGCGACCTTCGTGCTGCAACAGCTCTACGGGCTGTCCCCGCAGGGCTTCTCCCTCGTCTTCGGCATCAATTCGCTGGGCATCATGGCGATGAGCTGGGTGGGCGGGCGGCTCGCGACCCGCTGGGCCCCGGTGGCCGTACTGGGACTCGGCCTGGGTCTGAATCTGCTCGGCGCGCTTGGGGTAGCGACGACCACCCTGTCCGGTGCGGGCCTGCCGCCGTTGATCGGCTCGTTGTTCGTCATGGTCAGCGCGGTCGGGATGATCTTCCCGACCGCCACCACGCTGGCCCTGGCGGACTACCCCCACCAGGCCGGAAGCGCCTCGTCCCTGCTCGGCTTGGGTCAGTACGTGGTCGGCGCCATCGCCGCTCCGTTGGTCGGGATCGCCGGCGAACAGACCGCCGTGCCCCTGGGCGTGGTCGCCCTGAGCGCCAGTCTGCTCGCCATGGCCGTGTTCCTCACGCTGGTGGTGCCTGCCTTGCGGCGCCGCGGCTACGACGAGATTGCCGGATCAGGTTGATCACGATGCCGACCAGCAGGGCGATCGAGATCCACCACGAGTAGCGGGCGATCACTTCGACCACGTCGACGGCCGGCTGTCCCAGCGAGAAGCCCAACCAGATGAACAAGGCTCGGGTGACCACGGCGCTCCCCGCGTCCCAGAGCAGGAATCGCCCGAGGCCCATCCCGGTGGCTCCGATGGTGGCGTAGACGACCGCGCTCGGCAACGGGATCACGTAGGTGGTGAAGATCGCCAACGGTCCGAACCGCCGGGCGAGTTTCTCGGCGCGGGCGGCGTTGCGGGCCGCCAGGGCGGAGCGACCGGCGACGATGTCGATCAACCCACGGCCCCAGAGTTTGCCCGCCCACCAGTAGAGCGGATCGAACTTGATCGAGCCGAAGACGCCGAGCAGCAGTCCCAGCGGCCACCAACCCTGGCCGGTCGCGGCCAGGGCGCCGATGGTGACCGCGGAGACCCGGGAACCGCCGAGTGCGGCCAGCAGGTAGGGGTTGGCGCCCAGCAGGATCGGGCGCAAGGGCAACAGGACCAGGGCGTAGATCCCGGTCAGGCTGAACCCGACCCAACACAGGATGTCGTTGCGAGCCGGTTTGCCCTTCCACGGCAGCCGCGGGTCATCCCACCATTCCCGTTCTGGACTTACCTCTGGGCCTGTATCGCGATCTGCACCTGGACCAGGTCCTTCAGCCACGCGCTTCTCGCCAGGTGGGGATCCGCGGTTTGACCGCCAGCCGCATGCCGGCCTCGCCGGGAGTGCGATTGGCCTTGGCGTGATTGCACCGGGTGCAGGCGGCCACGGTGTTGAGCCACGAGTTGCGGCCGCCGCGCGACTGGGGCAGCAGGTGGTCGACGGTGTCGGCCTTGCCCGAGCAGTAGGCGCAGCGGTGGGCGTCTCGGCGCAGGACGCCCCGTTTGGACCAGGCGGGGGAGCGGGCGTACTGGAAAGCGGTCTTGACGTATCGGACGAGCCGCAGCACGCGGGGCCAGGGAAACGGACCGAAGTTGCGGTCCTCGTGCGCCTCTTCGACGATGGCCACTTCGCGGATCAGCATCCGGATCGCGTGCTGGACCGAGACGGTGTGCAGCGCGGTGTCGTCGGTGTTCAACACGATGACCCCGGACACCACCCTCACCCCTTCCTGCACGGACTGTCGCCCCTCGAACTACGGCCCATCGAATTATGGCCATTCGAATTATGGACACGGTGCCCTCCGCGGCCCAGCACCTTTTGCCGACGCGCCCAAGTCTCGATCCTGTGTTCACACTGTGGCAACTCAGCGGTTGACGAGTTCGAACAGAAATTCGATTATGGACTGGTGCCACCGTCCGCCGCCGACAGCATCCGCGAACTCCAGCAAAGAGTACGTCGGATGGAAGGCACCGGCATATCCCAGGACCTGGAGTTGCTGCCGGCGCTGGCTTCGGTTCTGTCCGTCCGGACGGGCACCGCCTGTTCGGTCGATTCGCCCGGTCTGGCTCTCGCTCTGGCCGCCGGTCCGTCGCAGGCGGGAGCGTGGGTCGGGATCGTGGGGCTGCCGGATCTCGGCTGGGAGGCGGCGTTCGACCTCGGTCTGGATCTCGGGCGGACCATCGCCGTGCCCGACCCGGGTGAGCACTGGCTGAGTGTGACCGCCGGCCTGATCGACGTGACGACCGTGGTTGTCGGTCCGTCCCCCGGGTCGGGTGAGCGAGGCTCAGGCAGCTCGCGTGGCCGCCCGGCTGCGGCAGCGAGGTTCGGTGCATGGTGGCGGTCGGCGGCTGGCCACGTTCCGCACTGAGTCTGATGACGGTGAGTAACCGTTGGTCAGGGCTCGGTCGGGGTTTCGGGCACCTCAGCAACCGCGGGGTCACCGTCGCGATCCGCACGGGCGCCGCGGCGATCCGAGAAGTGCAGCTGGGCCTATCGGCCGAGGAACGCACCCTGGTCTGCGTTGACCCCAACGCGGTCAGCGGCGCGGATGCTGCCGATGTGTTGGCGGGTTGACGTGATCGACATCGACCTGGCCAGTGAACCCATCACTCCCGCCACCACGGTTTCTGGCTCAGCCGCCGCCAGGACCCGGGTGATGGTGGTCTGGTGTCCGGACTGGCCGGTGATGGCCGCCGGCACCGAGCAGCGACTCTCCGACCAGGCACCTGTCGCCGTGGTGCAGGCGGGTCAGGTTCTGGCGTGCTCACCTGCGGCCCGGCTGGAGGGGGTGCGAAGCGGGATGCGTCGTCGCGACGCCTCAGCCTCCTGCCCGGAGCTGATCCTGGTCGAAGCCTCGGAGTCCCGCGACGTGCGAGCTTTCGAAACGGTCCTGGCCGCGGTGGAGGACGTCAGTGCGTCGGTGACTCCGATCCGCCCGGGATTGTGTGCCCTGGCGGCCCCCCGCCGTTTCTACGGGAGTGAGGCGCAGGCGGCCGCCGTGGTCGCGCAGCGTCTGGTGGCAGCCGGGGTGTGGGACTGTCGGCTGGGCATCGCCGAGGGGATCTTCGCGGCGGAACAGGCCGCGCGGCAGGCTGCTCCTCAGGAGTGGGTGATCGTTCCCGAGGGCCGGTCGGCGCAATTCCTGGCTGATCTGCCCCTGGCCGCGTTGGACGACGCCGAGCTGGTCAGCCTGCTGCGTCGTCTCGGCCTGCGCACCATGGCCGACTTCACCGCCTTGTCGGTCCGCGACGTGACGACCCGCTTCGGCCGCCACGGCGCCTGGTTGCACCGACTGGCCCGCGGGGCCGACGTGCGGATGGCCGCCGGCCGGGCTGCACCACAGGACCTCAGTGCCTCGATCAGTTTCGAGCCACCACTGGGCAACATCGAGCCCATCGTCTTCAGCTCGCGTCAGACGGCCGAACGCTGTGTGGCCGAACTCTCCCGCCACGGGCTGGTCTGCACCACCATCCGGATCGAGGTGATCGGTGATGCCGGAGCGAGCTCGGTACGGACCTGGGGGCATTCACGCTGGTTCGGGGCTGCGGACATCGTCGACCGGCTCTACTGGCAATTGCAGGCCGATCCACTGCCCGAGCCGGCTGGGCAGGTGCGCCTGGTTCCTGAACTGGTGGAATCCCTGGCCGATCACGGTGACGGCCTGTGGGGCACTCCTCGTGATCAACGGGTGGAGCGTGGCGTGGCGCGGTTGCAGGGAATGCTCGGGCCGGAGGCCGTGGTGGCCCCCAGTCTCCAGGGTGGGCGTGGACCGCGTGAACGCCAACGCACGGTGCCGTGGGGTGAGCGGTCCAACGCGATGCGCAGCCGCACCTTGCCCTGGCCGGGCAGCATTCCACCCCCTGCTCCGACCCGGGTCTACGCCCAACCCTCCCCGGCTGCGGTGCTCGGACCCGAGCGCCAGGCGGTGGGGGTGTCACCGCGAGGATCGGTCACCGCGGAACCGACCCTGGTGCGGACGGAGCTGGACGGCGAATTCGTGGCCATCCAGGCCTGGGCCGGACCCTGGCCCATCGACGAGCTGTGGTGGGATCCCGCCGGTGCCCGCCAGGTCGCCCGGTTCCAGATCGTCGGGATCGACGGCAGCGCTTGGCTGCTGATGGTTGACAACGGTCAGTGGTGGACCGAGGCCCGCTATGACTGAGACCTACACGATGAACTGGCACAACCCGGCGGTCTCCTGGTCCGAGCTCGAGGCGCGGATGTCCGGACGGGCGAAAGGCCGCGCGGGCCCCGAGCTGGACCGCAACGGCGACCCGATCCTCGACTGGATGCGCAAGTCGCCGTCGTCGACCCCCCGCATCACGGGCCCTGTCGGCGAAGCCGTCCCGTACGCGGAGTTGCACTGTCACAGCGATTTCAGTTTCCTGGACGGAGCCAGCGACCCCGAGCGGCTGATCGAGGAGGCGGTCCGGCTGGGTCTGTCCGGTCTGGCCATCACCGATCATGACGGCCTGTACGCCGCGTCCCGCTTCGCCGAGGCGGCGCTCGCGTACGAGTTGCCCACCCTGTACGGGGCCGAGTTGTCGCTGGGCCTGACCGGCCCGCAGAACGGCGCCGCGGATCCGGAGGGCAACCACCTGTTGGTGCTGGCCCGCGGGGTCGAGGGTTACCACCGCTTGGCTGCGGCCATCACCGAAGCCCAACTGCGGGGCGACGAGAAGGGCCGGCCGCTGTACGACCTGGACGAACTGGCGGACCAGGGGGCAGGGCACTGGCTGATCCTGACCGGTTGCCGCAAGGGCACGGTGCGAACGGCCCTGGCGGAAGGAGGCCACTCCGCCGCGGCCGGGGCACTGCACGACCTGACCGCCCGGTTCGGACCCGATCAGGTCCTGGTCGAGTTGATCGACCACGGCCTGCCGGCCGACTCGGCGGCCAATGATCACCTGGCTCGGCTGGCCGCTGATCATGATCTTCGACTGGTCGCCTCCAACAATGTGCACTACGCCGCCCCGGCGCAGAGCCGGTTGGCCTCGGTGATGGCGGCCGTCCGGGCCCGGCGCAGTCTCACCGAGATGGACGGCTGGCTGCCGCCTCCGACCGCTCATCTGAGGTCGGGAGCCGAGATGCTGGCGCGGTTCCGCCGCTTCCCCGGGGTCGTCGCAGCAGACCGTGCAGATCGCATCCGAGTGCGCTTTCAATCTGCGCCTGGCCAAGCCGCGACTGCCCAAACTCGACGTACCGGATGGTCATACCCCGATCAGCTGGCTCCGTGAATTGGCTGCCCAGGGGGCCGACGAGCTCTATCCGGACAACCGGGAGGAGGCCGAGACCCGACTGCGGCGGGAGTTGGCGCTGATCGAGGACAAGGACTTCAGCGGCTACTTCCTGATCGTGCACGACATGGTGGCCTTCGCGCGGAACCGCGGGATCCTCTGTCAGGGCAGGGGTTCGGCCGCCAACTCGGTGGTCTGCTACGTCTTGCGCATCACCGCGGTGGACCCGATCAAGTACGACCTGCCGTTCGAGCGCTTCTTGTCCCAGACCAGGGACGAGGAGCCGGACATCGACGTCGACTTCGACTCGGACCGCCGCGAAGAGGTCATCCAGGAGGTGTACCGGCGCTACGGGCGACGCAACGCCGCGCAGGTGGCCAACGTGATCAGCTACCGACCCAAGTCGGCGGTGCGGGACGTGGCCAAGGCTCTGGGCTATTCCACCGGCCAGCAGGACGCGTGGTCTAAGCAGATCGACTCCTGGGGATCTCTGCCCACCAGCAGTGAACACGACCTTCCCGCACCGGTGGTGGAACTGGCTGACGAACTCCTCGGATCGCCGCGGCATCTGGGCATCCACTCCGGCGGGATGGTGCTCACCGAACGCCCGGTCGGCGAGGTCTGTCCGATCGAACGGGGCCGGATGGACGACCGCACGGTCCTGCAGTGGGACAAGGACAGTTGTGCCTGGATGGGACTGGTCAAATTCGACTTCCTGGGGCTGGGCATCCTCAGCGCCATCCAGTACACCTTCGACCTGGTGGCCGACCGGCTGGGCGAGCGATGGACGCTGCAGTCCATCCCCAAGGAGGAGGCCGGGGTCTACGACATGTTGTGCCGGGCGGACTCCATCGGGGTCTTCCAGGTGGAGAGCCGGGCTCAGGTTGGGACGCTGCCCCGATTGTTGCCCCGTCGTTTCTACGACCTGGTCATCGAGGTGGCGCTGATCCGTCCCGGGCCCATTCAGGGCGGCGCTGTCCACCCCTACATCCGGCGGGCCACCGGTCGAGAAGAGGTCACCTATCTGCACGAGGCGCTGATCCCGGTCCTGGAGCGCACCAAGGGTGTACCGCTCTTCCAGGAGCAGTTGATGCAGATCGCGATGGCGGTCGGCGGGTGCTCCGGCGACGACGCCGACCTGCTCCGCCGGGCCATGGGCTCCAAGCGCGGGGTCGAGAAGATCGAGCGGCTCAAGGAGACCCTGTACGCCGGGATGGCCGACCACGGAATCACTGGCGCTCTGGCCGACGACATCTACGCCCGGATCCAGGCGTTCGCCAACTTCGGGTTCGCCGAGAGCCACGCCATCAGCTTCGCTCTCTTGGTGTACGCGAGTTCCTGGCTCAAGCTGCACTATCCCGGTGCGTTCCTGGCGGGTCTGCTGCGGGCGCAGCCGATGGGCTTCTATTCGCCCCAATCGCTGGTGGCCGATGCCCGCCGCCATGGCGTAGAGGTCCGGCGACCCGACATCGCCCGGTCGACGGCCGACGCCGGCCTGGAGCCCCTCGACCCGACCCTCGCGGTGACCGTGGCCCGACCCACCGGACAGCCGGGTTGTCGACAGCGGGAACAACCGCCGGTCCCGGCGTTCCACCGGAATGCGCCCGACCGGACTTCCGAGCACCGTCGAGACGGCGAATGCGCGGTCCGGCTGGGACTGACCTCGGTCCAGGGCATTGGTCGGGATCTGGCCCTCCGCATCGTCGCGGAACGCGACCGCTCAGCCTTCCACACCATGAACGACGTGGTCCGCCGGACCGGACTCTCCGTGGCCCAGACCGAGGCGCTGGCCACCGCCGGCGCCTTCGACTGCTTCAGGTTGAGCCGGCGGCAGGCGCTGTGGAACGCCGGGATACGCCGACAATCAGCTGACCCTGCCGGGTAGTGCCATCGATGCTGCTCCGCCCGTCCTGCCCGGCATGAGCGCCGCCGAAGTGACCCTGGCCGACCTGTGGGCGACCAAGATCTCGCCGGATGATCATCCTGTCGGTCACCTCCGCGCGCTGCTCAGCGAGCAAGACATTGTGGCCATCAGCGATCTCGGTCCCCGCCACGACGGGCAGCGGGTCAAGGTCGCCGGACTGGTCACTCACCGACAGCGTCCCGGTACCGCCGGTGGGGTCACCTTCTTGAATCTGGAGGACGAGACCGGGATGCTCAACATCGTCTGCAGCCAAGCCCTCTGGCGCCGTCATCGCCGCGTCGGGCAACGGGCGAACGGACTGATCATCCGCGGCAAGGTGGAGCACTCCGATGGGGTCACGAATCTGGTGGCCGACCAGCTGACGCCCATAGCGACGCTGGTGCCCGAGGCGGTCGGCACGATTCCTGCTCGACACGCTTCCCGCGACTTCCACTGAAAGGACGACTCGGTCGAGGTCCTCCCTGACCTGTCGTGCCGATGACACCCCTGACGGGCCGGCCAGAAGTACAGTGAGCTATGACCGCGGCGGATCAGCTGGCGCCCGCCCCCGGCGCCGAAATCCCGGACCCCAAAGCGGACAAGCCGATCGGCACCCTCCGCGCCATCGGGGTCGCCTATCGCACGACCTGGCGACAACCACAGTTCTATGTCCTCACGGTGGCCGCCATGCAACTGGCGCTGGTGTTGGTCGCCGTTCCGTTGTTGCAGATGATGTATTCGCTGGTTCTGGTGGAAACCGGCCTGGGCAGCGTCGCGTACGACAGGATTGCCCACGTTCTGCAGAATCCGTTGGCCGACATCACTTTGCTGTTGTTGGCCGGGCTCGCCGTCGTCATCGTGGCCGCCGAATTCACGACGCTGTTCGTCTTGGCCGCACACCACCAGGCCGGCGAAGCCACCTCGTTCCGGCTGGTAATACGCCAGGTGTGGATGACGGTCCGCAAACTCTTTCATCCGCAAGGTCTGCTTATCGTCGTCTACGTCTTGTTGTTGCTGCCGCTCGGACATTTGGGACTGTCGTCGACCCTGACGAAGAAGATCGGCGTTCCACCGTTCGTTTCCGAAGAACTGCATGAAGAACACCACCAGCAGCCTGCTGTACAGCGGCTTCCTGCTGGTATTGCTGTATCTCAATCTGCGGCTGATCCTCACCCTGCCGCTACTGGCCACCACGTCGGCCAGCGTGTGGCAATCGTTCGTGACCAGCTGGCGTCTGACCCGGTGGCGCACGCTTCGCATCGTCGGCATGTTGATCCTGCTGGCCGCGAGCGTCGCCATTCCGGTGGGCCTGTTCGCGGTGATGACCGTGCTACCGACGGTCATCGCCGACTTCACCAACCCGGGATACTCGCCGGTGGCCGCGACAGTTGGCCTGAGCCTGTGGCAGATCGGCACCTTCATCGCCGCCGCGATGTTGAGCATTCTGGTCGTCCAGGGGCTGGTGGCGATGATGCGGGATTGGCTCGCCCGGCTGCCGGCCAAGCAGCAGCTCAACGTGCACGAGATCAGCTACTCCGCGACGTCCTCGGTGACGGCGTCTCGCCGCAAGCGGCTCTGGGTCGTCGCCGCCGCCGTGATGGTGGTCGCGTTCGGCGGAGCCTCGCTGGTCAACTACGGCACCATGACGCGACTGGCGGCGGCGGATCAGACCTCGGTCATCGCCCATCGGGGGTTCGTCGAAGGTGGCGTGGAGAACACGCTGCCCGCCCTGCGGGCGGCCGACAAGGCCGGATCGAATCGGGTCGAGTTCGACATCTTGCAGACCAAGGACCTCAAGTTCGTGGCCATGCACGACAGCAACCTGCAGCGGCTGGCCGGGATCAACGCCAACGTCAAGGACCTGACCCAGGCCGAGTTGATGGACATCACGGTGCGCGCCGACGGCATGGAGGCCAAGATCCCGTCGCTGGAGCAGTGGATCGCGGAATCCAAGAAACTCGGGCTTGCGCAGCTCCTGGAAGTCAAGCTGCACGGCGGTGAGAGCCCCGACCTACTACCCCGACTCCTGGCCGTGCTGGACGCCTACAAGGTCACCGACTGGTACACCTACCACTCGATCAGCCGAGACGTCGTGGAGGATCTGAAGCAGCTCCGGCCGCAACTCGTGGTCGGCTTCATCGTCCCGATCAACTTCGGCGGGGTGCCGAAGGTCAACGCCGACTTCCTGGTCATGGAGCAGCAGTCTTATACCGACGACTTCCGTACGGAGGCGTGGGGTAAGGGCTACAAGTTGATCGTCTGGACGGTCAACGATGAGCAGGCGATGCGGAACTACATGCAGGACGACGTCAACGGCATCATCACCGACTTGCCGAACGAGGCGGTCGCCGAGCGGGAAGACATCGAGGGCGACAAGGGGCTGACCGGTCGGCTGGTCGACATGCTCGTCCGTTCTTCCTCCTTCTGAGGCGATCTCGCCTTGCGGAGGTCCAGACGCCTCACAGCGCCCCGCCGGAGCGGGGCGCTGTCGAGACGTTCCGGCTCAGAGCCCGTTGGCCCGCTTCAGCCCGTTGGCCCTTTGGCCGTCGCTCTGGGACGAGGTCACGCGGAGTCCGTTGGCGCTGGTGTCGTCGGTGGCCGAGCCAATGGCGACCACGCCGCCGATCACCAACGCGAAGCCGGCAGCCGCAGCTGCGATGCGTCGCTTGATCATGGATTACCTCCCTTCGCGGTGTCGTCTGGCGCGAGCTCCAGGGTTCGCGCTCCTGACGGTGCGAAAGATCGGACGTCGTCCCTTTCTAGCCCACAGGTGCGCGATACGAAGCCGCTCGTGGCTGAGACAACGTGACCAGGCGATCCGATGGATCGCTCCCGAAGATCAGATGGTGCTGCCGTGTCCCCGAGCAGCTGGGGACAACGGTACACAGCAATTTCCGGGCGATCCAATCGGGCGATCAGCGTGGAGAGCGCGCCGTTCCCGAGCCGGCGGGGGTGATGCAGACCCCCGCCGTCATCGAGTTGTGACCGCTCCACGAGTGATTCGGCTCTGCTCAAGGTTGCCTCAATTTTCCCCGAAGACTTCCGATCCCAGACATTCGATCCGTTACCGTACGAACTGTAGACCCGCGACCGCAGCTACGCCTGCCGTTCGCGTTATTGGGGCCTCTCGGGGGAGAAATCAGTGCATTCGGGGCTTTGGCGTGCCGTCTCTTCGATCGGCGTGGCGAGTGTGGCCGCGAGCCTTGTGCTCGGAGTCGGCTCGGCCGCTGCCCATCCTGGTGAACCGCATGGGAACGACGAGCAGCATGCGGCCGAGGATCTGGTCGGGACATCCATGCCGGAGATCGAGCGCGAGACGCGGGCCAACGCGATCGAGATCAAGAAGGCCACCGGTTCGGCGCCCGGCGGACGCACCAGCGGACAGCGGGTCGTCAACGAGAGATCCTCGGTGTCCGCAGCGACGGATCCAGGCCAAGGTGGCGCGTGGAGCGCTGTTCAGAACACTCCCGTGGTGCCGGTCTTCCAGGCCGTCCTGCCCAACGGCAAGGTGTTGATCTGGGACTCGGTGGGCGACCAGTCCGTGGACACCTATCCCGACCACACCTTTACCCGAGCCGTGGTCTGGGATCCCGCGACCAACACGTCCAAGCAGGTGAATGTCTCCGGCTACAACATCTTCTGTGCCGGGTTCGCCCAACTGGCGGACGGGCGGGTGCTGGTGGCCGGAGGGAATCTGGGGCCGGCGATGGAGGGCATCGTCCAGACCCACATCTTCGACTGGCGCACCGAGAGCTGGACCCGAGGACCCGACATGGACTCCGAGCGCTGGTACCCGTCGGTGGCGGCGCTGGGCAACGGGGAGGCCCTGATCGTGGGTGGAGGACCGGACACCGCGGAGGTGTTTCGGGTCGACAGCACGCTGCGCCGGTTGACCGGATTTCCGAGCTTCGGCCGCCGGGTGTACCCCTTCCTCGTGCCCCGCCCGAACGGTCGCGTCGAATTGGTCGGCCCGTACGACAAGATGGACACGATGAGCACGTCCGGCTCCGGCGCGCTGGTCGCCACCAGGAACCGCGACGGCATCGACCGTACGGCCGGCAGTTTCGTCACCTACGACATCGGCAAAGTGCTGGTCGCCGGGGGCGGGAGTGTGACTGAGGGCGGCAAGACGTCCGTGCCGACCAAAACCGCCTCTGTGGTTGACGTCAGCGGCTCGGGAACCAGTGTGCGGGCGACGACCTCCATGTCCGTGGGCCGCCGGCAGTTCAATCTCACAGCGCTGGCCGACGGCAGTGTCCTGGCCACGGGCGGGCAGAGCAGTGCGGTCAATGGGCTTGTCGATCTGGCCAATCCGGTGTTCGCCGCGGAGCGGTGGGATCCCGCCACCGAGACCTGGACCGTGCTTTCGAGCGCGAGTCGGGTCCGTCAGTACCACTCGGTGGCCTCGCTGCTGCCCGACGGTCGCGTGCTGACCGGCGGCGGCGGCATCTGCGGCACCTGCACGACCCAGGGTTACCTGGAGAAGAACGTCGAGTACTTCACGCCGCCGTACCTGTACAAGAAGGACGGCAGCGGGGATCTCGCGGACCGGCCGGTGATCGACAGCGCCCCAGGCGTCGGTGGCTACGCCCGGACCCTCGAGATCGCCACCGATGAGGCCGGCTCCATCGACAAGGTGGGTCTGGTCCGCCTGGGGGCACCGACCCATGGCGACGATCAGGGTCAGCGTTACGTGCCACTGGATTTCACCGCGTCGGGATCAGCGCTGAGCGTCACGACCCCGGCCACGCCGCACGTTGCCCCGCCGGGGTACTACATGCTGTTCATCACCGACGACGAAGGTGTCCCCTCGGTGGCCGAAATCGTCAAGCTCGAGACGGACCGCCAGCCGCGGGCAACGTCGGTCCGCAGCGACTACAACGGTGACGGGAAGTCTGATCATGCGGTGTGGCGGCCGTCGACCGGCGAGTGGTTGGTGCGCGGGAAGCAGCACCACGACGTACGGGGTGTGCGGCAGACAAGCCGGTTCCGGCGGACTTCGACGGTGACGGTGACACCGATATAGCTATGTGGCGGCCCTCGACCGGGCGGTGGTATGTCCAGGGCAAGGCGATCGTGCAGTGGGGAGTCAAGGGGGATGTTCCGGTCCCGGCGGACTTCGATGGTGACGGTGACGCCGACAACGCCGTGTGGCGGCCATCGACGGGACAGTGGTGGGTCCGGGGGATCAGCACGACCACATGGGGTCTGCCGGGAGACAAGCCGGTGCAGGCGGACTTCGACGATGACGGTGACGCCGATATCGCGGTATGGCGGCCCTCGACCGGTCGGTGGTACGTCCGGGGCCAGCCGTCGGTGACAGTGGGGAGTCAACGGGGACGTTCCGGTCCCGGCGGACTTCGACGGGGACGGTGACGCCGACATCGCGGTGTGGCGGCCCTCGACCGGTCAGTGGTACGTGCGGGGGATCAGCAAGGTGACGTACGGCCGGTCATCCGACAAGCCGGTGCAGGCGGACTTCGACGGTGACGGCAAGACCGATCTCGCGGTGTGGCGGCCGTCAACTGGGGAGTGGTACGTCCGCGGGTCGGCGACGATCGTGCACGGCCGGAACGGTGACGTTCCGGTCTAGGTCAGGCGGTCTTGGGCCCATCCAGCCCGCGCCCTGAGCTTGTCGAAGGGTCTACATGCGAACCAACCCGAGCGGCCTCGACCGCACTCGTGAACCGCTCAATCCCCTTGTTTTGTTGACTTCTCGGCTACTCCAGCGGTTGCATTCGAATACCCGTTCGGATAGAATGGGGTGCATGGCGGAGACCTCCAGCACCGAGCCGGACCCCGGCCCCGTGCCGGCTCTGATCGACCGCCTCGGCGAGAACCTGACGGCGCTGGCGGCGGCGGTGGACCGGGAGGAGCTGGACCCCGACACCCTGGTGGTGGTGACGCAACGGTTCGAGACGTTCCGGAACCGGATGTCGAGCGTCGACCACCGGATCGTCGGCCAGATCGACCGGGCCGGGCTGGCCGAGAAACACTGCGTGGCCACGGTGCCGAAACTGGTGACCCAGTTGCTGCGGATCTCCCCCGGCGACGCCGCCCGGCGGGTCCGGGCCGCCGCCACCCTCGGCCCGAACAGGTCCCTGTTCGCCGAGGAGCTGCCGGCCCGCTCCCCGATCCTGGCCGCCGCGCAGGCCGCCGGGGAGCTCAACCCCGACCAGGTCAACCTGGTCGAGCGGGCCCTGCACCGGGTCGACATCATCCACCCCGCCCTGCTCGAGGAGGCCGAGGCGACCCTGGTCGGCCACGCCCGACTGTTCGGACCCCCCGAACTGGCCACCGTGTGCACCCGGCTGGTCGACGCGATCGACCCCGACGGCACCCGACCCGACGACGCGGTCCACGCCGAACAACGCTTCCTCACCCTGTCAGCCTGCCGGGACGGGATGAGCAGCCTGACCGGCCGGCTCACCCCCGCCGCCGCCGCCCAACTCGCCGCCGTCCTCGGCCCCCTCGCCACACCGAAACAGACCGTCGAGACCGGCCCGCACGGCGGGGAACGGCAAGCGCCCGACCCCCGCAGCTACCAGCAGCAGCTGCACGACGCGCTGGAGGACGCCTGCGCCCGGCTGCTCCGCGCCCCCGGACTGCCCGAGAGCGGCGGCATCCCCGCCACCGTCATCATCACCATGACCGACGACCAACTCGCCTCCAAGACCGGGCACGCCCAGACCAGCACCGGCCAACATTTGTCCATCCCCGAAGCGTTGAAGATCGCCGACCAAGCCCACATCATCCCCACCGTCCTCACCGGACGTGGGCAGCCTTTGTGGTTGGGCCGGACCCGCCGGCTCGCCAACCCAGCCCAAACCTGCGCCCTGATCGCCCGCGACGGCGGCTGCAGCTTCCCCGGCAGCGCCACCCGGCCTGATTGGTGCGACCGGCACCACATCAATCGACTGGCTGGCCGGCGGGCACCACCGACATCAACAACCTGACCCTGCTCTGCCGTTTTCACCACACCCACCACGCCACCGCCGGCTGGACCTGCCGCATCAACCCCGACGGACTCCCCGCCTGGGCCCCACCGACATGGCAAGACCCCCAACAACACTTGCTGATCAACCACCGCATCCAACAACGACACCGAGTGCGGGAGTAATGAGGGAAAGCTCCATCTCTGCTGCGACCGCAGATCGATCGGTGTCCGAGGGGGGACTTGAACCCCCATGCCCCGTGAAGGGCACTAGCACCTCAAGCTAGCGCGTCTACCTATTCCGCCACCCGGACCGGTCCGCATCCCTGCGGAACGCCCCCGAACTATAGCAACCGGGTTCGGGCGCAGCCGATCCGCGACGGACGGGGCCTCAGACCTCTGCCGGCTGCTCAGCCGAGCTCTCGGCGTACTGCGCGCTGAGCTGCGCGGTAGTACTTGCTGCCCAGCGCCAAGCGCGGTCACGAGGAGACCGACGATCCCGCACAACACGAAGACGAGGGCGATGCCACGGTCGGCTCCCGGTGCCGAACCACGGGCCGATCAGGTCGGCGCCGGATCCGGTGGTCATGAACGGGATGAAGACCAGTTGGGTGATGGGCCCGATCAGGAAGGCCGTCAGTGGCGAGGCGGCCAGTTCGACACTCTGGGCGAAGCCGAAGACCCGTCCCTGGCGCTCGTACGGCACCACTCGCTGCAGGATGGTCTGCTCGGCCGCCTCCGCGTAGGGCACCAGCAGCATGTAGACGGCCATGCCGCGGTGAGCAGCACGATCGAGGACCGCAGCGGGAAGATCACGGTCACCGCCCAGAACACCAGATTGATCAACAGCAGCAGCCGGAGGGGATTGCGGCCCAGCCCGGTCCGCGCGACCGCCAGGCCACCGATGATGAAGCCGGTACTCAGCGCACCCCAGAGCAAACCCCAGCTCTGCACGGACATCAAGCGACAGGCCGTACGCGTCCATCAGGGCCATGAACGCGCCGTTGAGCAGGTTGTTGAAGCAGGAGAAGCCGATCAGCGCCAGCAGACCCGGGACCCCGCGCACCAGACGCAGGGTGCCCGCCAGGTCGACGTCGCGGCGGGCGCGGCTCGCCGGAGGCGTCTGCCGGCTCGGGCTCGGGCTGCGGCACGCGGACCCGGCCAGCAGCAGCAGCGCCAGACGCCAGTACGACGATCGCCAGGAGCAGCACCTAGAACATCCCGCCGGCCGCCACCAGCAGACCGCTGATCACCGACGTGACCAGGAAGGAGACGCCGGTCGGTGGTGCCGACCAGCCCGTTGGCCTTGTCCCGGCGGTCCTCCGGGATCAGCAGCGTCACCAGGGTGGACAGCGCGATGGTCCGGATGTTTCCCGCGATCACGCCGAACATCGCCAGCACCACGAAGACCCAGAGCAGCACGCTCCGTGGATCACGTGAACGCTCCGGGCGGACTGAGGACATAGATCCCGAAGCTGACCGCGAAGAGCACCAACGAGACTGCCGGCGGAAACCTGCATCACCGTCTTCTTGCGGATAGTGGTCCACCAGACTTCCGAACCAGATCCCGCTCAGCGCGGTGGCGACCAGGAAGATGCCGGCGACCATCCCCGTGGCCAGCACCGACCGGGTCTCCAGGAAGACCCAGAACGTGATGGCGAACCAGACGGTGAAGTTCATCACCGAGACCAGCAAGGTGTTGACCAGCAGCGTGCAGGAACGCGCGGTCGGACGCCTGGCTCAGGTCGATGGCCGGCGTCTTCGCCGCTCTGCCCGGTCCGTGGTCGGAATGGACGCGTTCCTCGGTCACCGCCGCCTCCAATATTCATGACCGCACGCTCATGTCGAGTAGACCTCGTCGGCGCGAGGATGTCATCGGGCACAAGGATCGCATTCTGGCGCTCTCAGGATCCACCGCCGATCAGGCCAAGATCGGAATGACAGGATGGCGCCATGCCCGAGGCCTATCAGCCCGACGCCGAGGTGGTCGAGCTCTGTCGTGACCTGATCCGGATCGACACCTCGAACTACGGCCCGGATCCGGGGCCCGGCGAGCGGGTGGCCGCCGAACACGTCGCGGGCCTGCTGGACGAGGTCGGCATCTCCTCGCAGTTGTTCGAGCCGGCACCCGGGCCGGACGTCGCTGGTGGCCCACTGGGAGCCGGAGGGCACCGACGGCTCGGTGAGCCCGCTGCTGATCCACGGGCACCTCGATGTGGTTCCGGCGAACGCCGACGACTGGTCGCAGCCACCGTTCGCCGGGGAGATCGTCGACGGCTGCCTCTGGGGGCGGGGCGCCGTCGACATGAAGGACTTCGACGCCATGGTGCTGAGCGTGGTCCGGGCGCGGGCTCGAGCCGGGCAGGCGCCGCGCCGGCCGTTGCGGCTCGTGTTCACCGCCGACGAGGAGGCCGGCGGTGAGCAGGGCGCGCTGTGGCTGGCGAATTCGCACCCCGAGGTCCTCGAGGGCTGCACGGAGGCGATCGGCGAGGTGGGCGGCTTCTCGATCACCGTCTCCGACGACCTGCGGCTCTACCTGATCCAGACCGCGGAGAAGGGCATCGCCTGGCTGAGACTGATCGCCGAAGGCCAGGCCGGGCACGGTTCGTTCCGGAACCCCGACAACGCGATCACCGAACTTGTCGGCGGCGGTGGCGCGGATCGGGGACTACGAATGGCCGCACCGGATCACCGACGCGCAACGCGCCTTCTTGGAGGCGGTCTCGGAGGCGCTGGAGATCGACTTCGATCCCGACCGGGCCGAGGAAACCCTGGCCAAGCTGGGCAGCATCGCCCGGATGGTCGGGGCGACCATGTCCAACACCGCCAACCCGACCATGCTGCAGGCCGGCTACAAGCACAACGTCATCCCGTCCTCCGCCACCGCCGCCGTCGACGGCCGGATCGTGCCCGGCGCCGAGGACGAGTTCTTCGCCACCATCACCGAGCTGCTCGGCGACCGGGTGCGGTACGAGGTGCTGGCCGCCCACCCGTCGGTGGAGACCGAGTTCGCCGGCGCCCTGGTCGAGGCCATGCAGACCAGCCTGGTCGCCGAGGACCCCGGCGCCCGCACCGTTCCCTATCTGATGAGCGGGGGGACCGACGCGAAGGCCTGGAGCCGCCGGGGGATCCGTTGCTTCGGGTTCGCCCCGCTCCGACTCCCGCCCGATCTGGACTTCGTCAGCCTCTTCCATGGTCGTCGACGAGCGGGTCCCGACGGAGTCGCTGGAGTTCGGGGCCCGGGTCCTCGACCGCTTCCTGGACATCGCGTAGCGGAGTGCCGAGTGGAGCGACTCCCGGCCGATGCGGCGACCAGCGCCCGCGGCTAGTCTGGTCCGCGATGAGCAGCCGACATGTCGAGTACGAGGTGGAGCGGGTGCGCCTGGGATACCAGGTTTCCCGGAGCTCGGTCCGCCAGTTCCTGAGCGAGCATGCCGAGTACGGCGGCTGGGAGCTGACCCGGCTCCGGCGCTACCGCGACGGGAGCCGCGACGTGTGGATTCGCCGCCGGATCATCCGGGTACCGCTCACGGTCGTAGTTCACGGTCGGGCGCCGGGAGTGGTCGTCTCGAGGGGAGTCCGGCCCGAGATGCGGACCGCCGGACACGTCATCCAGCGCCGACACGATCTCCTCGGGCAGTTCAGCCTCCTCGACAGGCCAGGGCGGGCGCCAGCTGACCAGCGGTGCGCGCGCCCAGCAGCGGGGCGGTGACCCCGGGGCTGTCCCGGACCCAGAGCAGGGCGACCTGTAGCGGGGTCAGGTCGAGCCCGTCGGCCGCGCGGACGACCGCCTCCACCACGCCTTTGCTGCGCGCGGTCAGATACGGCTCGACGAACCAGGCGAAATGTTCGGTGGCGGCGCGGGAGCCCTTCGGGATCCGGGCGCGGTACTGCCCGGTGAGCACCCCGCGGCCCAGCGGCGACCAGGGGAAACAGCCCAGTCCGAACGCCTCCGCCGCGGGCAGAACCTCCACCTCGGCGCGGCGGGCGAGCAACGAGTACTCGACCTGGACGCTGACGATCGGCGTCCGACCGGCGACGGCCTGCTGCCAGGTGGCGGCCTGGGCGGTCTGCCAGCCGACGAAGTTGGACACGCCGGCGTAGCGCACCATGCCCGACCGTACGGCCTGGTCGACGGCACTGAGCGACTCGTGCAGCGGAGCGTCGCCCCAGGCGTGCAGCTGCCAGACATCGACGTAGTCGGTGTCGAGCCGGCGCAGCGAGCCGGCCAGGTCGCGCAGCAGCGCTCGTTTGGAGGTGTCGACGACGCGTTCCCCGTCCCGGACCACGAATCCCGCCTTGGTGGCGATGACCATTTCCTCCCGGCCGCCCTGCTCGGCCAGCAACCGGCCGATGAGGCGCTCGGCGTCCCCGGCACCGTACGCGGCGGCGGTGTCGATCAAGGTGCCCCCGGCGGCCCGGAACATCGTCAGGAGTTGCCGCGCGTGGTCGTCGGAGGTGTCCCGGCCCCAGGTCATGGTGCCGAGTCCGAGCCGGGAGGTGCGCAAGCCGCTGCGGCCCACGGCCCGGGTTTTCATGCTGCCGACCCTAATGGGCGACCCATTACCGTGGGCGCCATGCGTCTCGGGCTGAACCTGTCCTATCTGGTCGGCGCGGACGACGTGGCCGGCCAGCTGCGGCTGACCCGACACGCCGAGGATCTGGGCTTCGACGTGGTGTGGGCGGCCGAGGCGTACGGCTCGGACAGTCCGACGCTGCTGGCCTGGCTGGCGGCCCAGACCACACGGATCAAGATCGGCTCGGCGGTGATGCAGATACCGGGCCGCACCCCCGCCCTGACCGCCATGACCGCGGCGACGTTGGACCTGCTGAGTCAGGGCCGCTTCCAGCTGGGTCTCGGGGTTTCCGGTCCGCAGGTCTCGGAGGGCTGGCACGGGGTCCGCTTCGCCGCCCCGCTCGGCCGGACGCGGGAGTACGTCGCCATCGTCCGAACCGCGCTGGCCCGGGAGACGGTGACCTTCGCGGGCGAGCACTACCGGCTGCCGTTGCCGGACGGGCCCGGGAAGGCCTTGAAGCTCACGGTCGCGCCGCCCCGCGCGGATCTCCCGATCTATCTGGCGGCCGTGGGTCCGAAGAATCTCGAGCTGGCCGGGGAGATCGCCGACGGCTGGCTGGCGGTCTTCTACGCCCCCGACTTCGCCGACGAGCAACTGGCCAGGCTTCGCGCGGGTCGGCGGAGGTCGGGCCGGGATCTCGGCGGTTTCGACGTGGTGCCCACCCTGCCGCTGGTGGTCGGCGCCGACGCTCGGGCGTGTGCCGACCCGGTCCGCAGCTACGCGGCCTTGTATCTGGGGGGCATGGGCAGCCGGGAGCAGAACTTCTACAACGCCTTGGCGGTCAGGATGGGTTACGCCGAAGCCGCCGGCACCGTGCAGGACCTCTATCTCGCCCGTCGCCACCGCGACGCCATGGCCGCCGTTCCGTACGAGTTCATCGACTCGACGTCCCTGCTCGGTAGCCGGGAACGGATCGCGGAGCGGATCGCCGTGTTGGCCGCCTCCGGGGTGACGACCTGCTCGGTGGCTCCGCACGGTGACTCGGTGGAGGAGAAGGTCAACGCCCTCACGGTGGCCGCCGAGGCTTTCGAGCTGGCCGGAGTGGGCGGCTGACCCGGTCGATTCGGGTGCTCCGAGCGATCCTGAGGGTTCAGCCGCTCGGTAGCGGCTCCAGCACCCCGGTGAGCAGCAGTACGGCCACGACGGCCGCCAGCGCGATCCGGTAGATCACGAACGGCAAGAAGTTGTGGGTGCTGATGTAGCGCAGCAGCCAGTGGATCACCGCCAGACCGACGAAGAAGGCGACCACCGTGGCCAGGATGAGCGGCCCCCAGGCCGGCTCGACCGGATCCTCGAAGGCGTCGAACAGTTTGAAGAAACCCGATCCGACGACGGCCGGGATCGCGAGCAGGAAGGCGTATTTCGCCGCAGCCTCCCGCTTGTAGCCGAGCGCCAGTCCGGCCGTAATCGTGGCTCCCGAGCGGGACACCCCGGGGATGAGGGCCAGCGACTGGGCCAGCCCGAACACGATGCCGTGGCCCCAGGTCAACTGCTCGAGCGGGCGCACGTTGCGGGCGAAGTGGTCGACGACCCCGATGATCACCCCGACCCCGGCGAGCATCGCGGTGGTGATCCACAGGTTGCGCAGGGCGTAGTCGATCTCGTCCTGGAACAGCACGCCCAAGATCACGATCGGGATCGAACCGATGATCACCAACCAGCCCATCCGCGCCTGGGGATCGTCGCGGGGTATCCGGCCCACCAGCGCGAGGCACCAATGCCTGATGATCAGCCAGATGTCCTTGCGGAAGTAGATGATCACGGCCGCCTCGGTGCCCAGCTGGTTGATGGCGGTGAAGGCCGACCCTGGGTCGACGCCGCCGTACAACTGGCCGATGATCGACAGGTGGGCGCTGGAGGAGATGGGCAGGAACTCGGTCAGCCCCTGCACCAGACCCAGGACCAGAGCCTGCAACCAGTCCATCTCCACCTCCCTCACCGTCTCGATGACCCGGGTCTCGATGACCCGGACCACCGTAGACGGGTCTTCAATCGGAGGCGGTGTTGAATCAGAGATTGTGACCATCCACTCCGAACATCCCTTTCGGCCGCCGGAGGATGAGCGCAACCCGTTGCGGCGGTTCCGAGGCCGGATGCCGCTGCCGGTCAGCGTCTGGGCCGCGGCGCGCGGCAGCCGGCGGGCCGGCTGGACCGTCTCATCACTGGTGGTGGCCGACGGTGAGCCCGCGGTCGCGCTCGGCCTGGTCGACGAGGACTCGGATCTGGCCGACCTACTTGCCGACTCCGGACCCGTGGCGGTGAGTCTGCTCGGCTGGAACCACCGGGGCCTCGCCGACGCGTTCGCGGGCGTCGGCCCGGCACCGGGCGGGCCGTTCCGGTTGGCCAGTTGGGTCGAGACCGAGTGGGGCCCGGTGGTGGCGGACGCGCCGGGCTGGCTGGGCGGCCGACTGCTCGACGTGACGACCACAGCCGGCTGGTCCTTGCTGCTGCGCGCGGAGATCCAGCAGGTGGCGATCGGGCCCGATCCGGGCGCCGGGATGCTCGGCTACCTCCGCGGCCGCTACCGCGCTCTGCCCCTCGACTGATCCGCGCCCCTCGACTGATCCGCGCCCCTTGAGTGATCCGCCCTCGATTGATCTGGAGGAGCCTTGCCGCCGAGTCCGGCGTGAGGCCAGACTGACTACTGGGACCGCATTCCGGGTCGGGCGACGCGGGATCGGGCCGGGGGTGCAGATGACGGTCGTCGACCTGGTGCCCGTCGACCGGGTCGACCTGACCACGGTCGTGGACAATTCCGCCGACATGCTGCTGCCCGACCGCGGCCTGGTGCGTCGGTGGGGGCCGTCGGGGACCACGGGACCGCTGCCGGTGACCCGCAGCGACGTGGCGGTCGGCGGCACGACTCTGGACTTCCTGCGGGCCGAGCACGGGTACTCGGCGGTGATCGAGATCGAGGGGAACGGCCGGACCCGACGGGTGCTGTACGACGCGGGAATCAGCCCGGACGGTCTGGTCGGCAATCTCGATCGGCTGGGCATCGCGCCGGACTCGTTCGAAGCGATTGTGCTCAGCCATGGCCACTTCGACCACGTCGGTGGTCTCGACGGTTTGATCAAGCGGGTCGGCGGGCGGAATCTCCCCGTCGTGCTGCATCCCGACTTCTGGACTGCTCGGCGCCTGGTCTCCCCGCAGCAGGTGATCGAGCTGCCGACCCCGAGCCGGTCCGCCATCGAAGGGGCCGGATTCCAGATCATCGAGGACCGTCAACCGTCGTTCCTGCTGGACGGCATGCTGTTGATCACCGGCGAGATCCCGCGGCGAACCGACTTCGAGACCGGCATGCCGCCTGGACACCAGGCCTGGCAGGGCGGGGTCTGGGAGCACGATCCGTACGTGCACGAGGACCAGGCGGCCGTGCTGCACGTGCGCGACAAAGGCCTGGTGATCATCACGGGCTGCGGCCACGCGGGCATCGTCAACATCGTCCGGCAGGCGAAGCGGCTGACCGGCGTGGATTCGGTCTATCTGGTCACCGGCGGGCTGCATCTCCGCGACGGACCGGTGGTCACCGCCTCCGTCGCCGCCTTGGCCGAGGAACGGCCGCGACTGATCCTGCCGGCCCACTGCACGAGTTGGGTCGCGCACCGCGCTCTACTGGAGGCGATGCCCGAGGCCTATCGCCCCAACGCCGTCGGCAGCCGCATCGAGCTCCGCTGGGATGCCATCGAAGCTGACGGGTGAAGGACAACCATGACCGGACCCACATCGGAGGCGGCTCGGCTCGATTTCAGCACGTTCGAGGCTCAGGGCTGGGAGCAGGCCGCCCTGGGCTACGACGCCCTGGTCGGTGCGGTGGCGCGGCGGCTGAACGAGGGCATCCTCGCGGCCGCGGCCATCGGTCCGGCTTCTCGGGTACTGGAGATCGGCTGCGGGCCGGGCCACCTGTCGGGAGCGGCGGCCGCCCGCGGGGCGAGCGTCGTGGGCCTGGACGTGGCCCAGGCGATGGTGGACCTGGCGCGACGCCGCTACCCGGCGGTCGAGGTGCGACGCGGCACCGCCGAGGACCTGCCCTTCGCCGACGGGCGGTTCGACGCCGTGGTCGGGAATCTTGTCGTCCTGCACCTGGCCCAGCCGCGAGCCGCGGTGGTCGAGGCGGCCCGGGTGCTCGGTTCGGGCGGGCGACTGGTGCTGACCACCTGGGACCTGCCGGAGCGCTGCCGACTGCTCGGGGTGATGCTGGAGGCGCTTACGGCGGCCGGCGCGACTGCGGCGGCTGAGATCCCGAACGGACCGGCCTTCTTCCACTTTGCCGACGACGCCGTGTTCGCGGAGCTGCTCAGCTCGGCCGGGTTCCGCGGCGTGAGCGTACGCCGGATCGCCTTCGACCAAACGGTTCCCACGGCTGAGGCGCTGTGGGACGGGATCGTCGAGGGGTCCGTACGGACCTCAGCGCTGATCCGACATCAGAGCGCGGACGTCCGGGACCGGGCGCGAGCGGCGTTGATCGAGGCCCTCGGGCCGTACCGGTCGGTCGCCGATGAGCCCGGTTACCGGCTACCGGTGTCGATGAAGCTCGTCTCCGGACGCCGTTCCCCTGTGAATGTGAACTAGCCGGCCGGGGGCCTCGGGTCGCTGCCGGTGCCACCTCCGCCTAACCTCGAGGCCATGACCACGGTGTTGCTGATCCGGCACGGGCGTACGCCGGCCAACACCGCCGGGATCCTGGCCGGACGATCACCGGGGGTCGAGCTGGACAGCACCGGCGAGCAGCAGGTCCAGGCGCTGGGCGAACGGCTGGCGGCCGTGCCGCTCCGCATGATCATCAGCTCGCCGCTGCGCCGCTGCCGCCAGACCGCCCAGGCCGTCGCCGCGGCCCGGCCCAGCGATGCCGCGGCCCCGGTCGTGATCGAGCAGGGCCTGGTCGAGTGCGGCTACGGCGAGTGGACGGGCCGGCACCTCAGGGACCTCAGCAAGGAGAAGCTCTGGTCGACGGTCCAGACGCAACCGTCGGCGGTGCGGTTCCCGGGCGGGGAGTCGATGACCGAGATGTTCGCCCGCTCGGTGGGGGCCGTCCGATCCTGGGACCAGAAGCTCACCACCGACCACGGCGACGATGCGGTGTGGGCCGCGGTCTCCCACGGTGACGTGATCAAGGCCATCCTGGCGGACGCCCTGGGCATCCACCTCGACGGATTCCAGCGCATCCTCGTCGACCCGGCTTCGGTGTCGATCATCCGCTACACCTCCCACCGGCCCTATGTGGTGACCATGAACTCCGCCACCTCCGACCTGGCGTCGCTGTTCCGTCCGGCGGCCAAGAAGCCGCGGTCGCGGCGCCGCAACGCCGCCCCGGACGCGCCGGTGGGCGGCGGTCTGGGGGCCGGTGAGGTGGTCGAATGAGCATCCGGATTCGTCGCCGAGCCGGAGTTAGGCTGTGACCATGTCCATCCTGGTTCACCGCTACGACTCTCCGGATCGGTTCGTCGCCGGTACGGTCGGCCAGCCTGGAGAGCGCACGTTCTTCCTGCAGGCGCGCGAGGGCAACCGGATCACCTCTGTGGTGTGCGAGAAGCAGCAGGTCTCGGTGCTGGCCGAGCATCTGGACCGGGTCTTGGACGAGGTGTTGCGCCGCAGCGGTGGCGGGGTGAATGTGCCGCCCGCGCAGAAGTCCCCGTCCGACACCGATCCGCTCGACGCCCCCATCTCCGAGGAGTTCCGGGTCGGGACGATGACGATCGCCTGGGATCCGAGCATCGACCGGATCGTCATCGAGTTGTTCTCCAATGTGGACACCGAGGAGGACGACGCTGACGCCGAAGTCGCACTGGAGCAGCCGGTCGACGTACCGACCGAGGGTGAGGAGGTCGAGGCCGACGAGGTGTTCGTGGTCAAGATCACCGCGTCGTACGCGCGGGATTTCGTGGCCCGGGCGCAGGCGCTGGTCTCGGCCGGCCGGCCGCCGTGCCCGTTCTGCCTTCAGCCGCTCGATCCCGCCGGTCACATCTGTCCTCGGGCCAACGGCTATCGCCGTCCCCTGCTGGGTTGATCCCGGCCGCCGGCTGACGTCGATCTGCGTCGTGATCTCGGTGCCGAACGGACTACTCGCGTGACGAACGATCAGCCGCCGCCTTCTCATCCCGCCCTCACCGCCGATCTGCTGGCGGGCGAGCTGCAACTGGCGGGACGGTTGACCCAGGCGTCGAACGCCACGTTCCTCGCCACACTCGGCGCCGACGACGGCCAGCTCACCTGCGTGTACAAGCCGATCAGAGGCGAGCGGCCGTTGTGGGACTTCCCGACGGGAACGTTGGGCCTGCGTGAGGTCGCGGCCTACGAGGTGTCGCGGATCGGTGGTTTCGACGTCGTACCGGTGACCGTGCTGGCCGACGGCCCGTTGGGACCGGGCTCGTTGCAGGCCTGGGTGGAGGCCGACGAGCTCGAGACCGCCGGATTGGTCGATCTGGTGGCCACGGACCGGTTGCCGCTCCCCGGCTGGTTCGACGTGGTCGACGGTCTGGACCGGACCGACCAGGCGGTAACGGTGGTCCACGCCGACGACGAACTGCTGCGCCGGTTGGCCGTGTTCGACGTGGTGATCAACAATGCCGACCGCAAGGGTGGTCACATCCTGGGCAGCGGCGGCCGGGTGTTCGGGGTCGACCACGGCCTCGGCTTCCACACCGATCCCAAGCTGCGGACGCTGCTCTGGGGATGGGCCGGGGCGGAACTGAACGAGGACGAACTGGTGGCGGTGAAGCGGGTCCATGACGACGTCCCCGGGCAGTTGGGCGAGCTGTTGGCCGAGGTCGAGGTGGAGGCATTGGTCGGACGAGCCGAATCCCTGCTGACCCGCGGCTGCTTCCCGCGACCGCGCGGACACTGGCCGTCGATCCCCTGGCCCCCCTTTTGAATTTGGGGCCGCTCGCGCGTCTCAAACGCTCCAGACTGCGTCCTTCCTCCTCGATCGTCGACGCCGACATCTCCCACGCGGTCACCTGTTGTCGATCACGGCATCGACTCCTCGTCGTCAGTCCACAGCCGCGTTTGAGACACTCGACACTCGCGGCCCTCCTCTAGAGTTGCCGGATGCAGGCCTGGTCGGCGCCCGAGGTGCCGCGACTTCCGATCTCCCCGTCCCCGACCCAAGCCCAGGCCTTCGACACCGCTTCGGGCCTCGTCGTCGGCGTCGGGCCGGCTTCTGGTCCGGTCCGGATGTACGTCTGCGGCATCACCCCGTACGACGCAACCCACCTCGGGCACGCGAACACCTACGTGGCGTTCGATCTGCTCAACCGGATCTGGCGAGACGCGGGCCTGGCGGTGGAGTACGTCCAGAACGTCACCGACGTCGACGACCCGCTGCTCGAGACGAGCCGCCCAGACCGGAGTCGACTGGGAACAGCTCGCTGCGGAGCAGACCGCGCTGTACACCGAGGACATGGCCGCGCTGAACGTCCTCCCGCCGGAGCACTTCGTCGGTGCCGCCGAATCGGTGGACCTGGTCATCGATCTGATCGAGCGCCTGCAGGACCGGGGCGCGGCGTATCCGGTCGACGATCCGGAGTTCGCGCGATCTGTACTTCGCCCAATCCAGCGATCCGGCGTTCGGCTCGTTGGCCAAACTGGACGAGGCCGAAGCCGTCCGGCTGTTCGCAGAGCGGGGCGGAGATCCCGACCGTCCGGGCAAGAAGCACCCGCTGGATTGTCTGCTGTGGCGGCAGCAGCGCGCGGGCGAGCCCGGTTGGGAATCGCCCGTTCGGGCGCGGGCGGCCCGGCTGGCACGTCGAGTGCACCGCACTGGCCCTGCATCTGCTCGGAACCACCTTCGACGTGCAGGGCGGAGGCCGGGACCTGATCTTTCCCCACCACGAGATGTGTGCCGCCGAGGGGCGAGTGGCGACGGGGGAGGAGTTCGCCCGCGCGTACCTGCACGCCGGGATGGTCGGGCTCGACGGGGAGAAGATGTCGAAGTCCAAGGGGAACCTGGTCTTCGTGTCCGAGCTCCGGAGCCGGGGCGTCGACCCGATGGTGATCCGGCTGGCGCTGCTGTCACACCACTACCGCGAAGACTGGATGTGGACCGAGCACGAGCTGGACCACGCCGCCGAGCGCCTGGACCGGTGGCGCGAAGCGGTGCGGCTCGATGCCGGGTTGAACGCCGACGAGGTGCTGGTCCAGGTCCGGGCGGCGCTGGCCCACGATCTCGACGCCCCGACCGCGTTGGCGGCGGTCGACGCCTGGGCCGGGGCTTCGACGGCCATCGACAGCGACGACACCGACGCCCCGAGTCTGGTGGCTCGGGTCTGCGACGGACTGCTCGGCGTCCGCCTCGATTGAGCGGTACGATTCGTCTCGACGAGTTAACAAACTCGCGCGTGTTCCGGGGTCGGTGTAATTCCGAACCGGCGGTGACAGTCCGCGACCCGGTGGCTTCCAGTCATCGGTTGATGTGGTGAAACTCCACGACCGACGGTGAAAGTCCGGATGGGAGGCACACGCGGGCACGTGGTCGCCGTCTCCGGACGGCGGCGTCGAGCCCTCTTTCCACCCCCGGCATTCGTGCGACCGAACAGGTGGAAAGGGGAATCCGACATGGACTTCTCAGATCTTCTCGTGCGGTTGCTGAACGCCAAGCTCGATATCGGTCCCGGCATCCTGTGGCGGGAGATCATCGGTAACGGCTTCGGTTTGGCCAGCGCACTGTTAGGCATGCGACGCAGAGTCGCGGCGTGGCCGGTCGGCATCGTCGGCAACATCTTGTTGTTCACGGTGTTCCTCGGCGGGGTGTTCAACACCCCGCAAGACCTGGATCTCTGGGGACAGGCGGGACGGCAGATCTTCTTCTTCGCGGTCAGCCTGTACGGCTGGTACCGCTGGAGCCAGTTCCGGAAGTCCGGTGTCGAGGAAGGCGTCGGCGTACGACCCGGTTGGGCCGGGAAGCGGGGACTCCTGCAACTGGCGATCATGGCCGTGGTGTTGTGGACCGCGTCGTACTTCGCCCTGAAGGCGCTGCACTCGTGGGGTCCGGCCGCCGACGCGTGGATCCTCACCGGCTCGATCCTGGCCACCTACGGGATGGCGCGGGGCTGGGTCGAGTTCTGGCTGATCTGGATCGCGGTCGACATCGTCGGAGTGCCGTTGCTGCTGACCGCCGGCTACTACCCGTCGGCAATCATGTACATCGTGTACGGCGCGTTCTGCGTGGTCGGTTTCATCTCCTGGTGGCGGATCGAACGCCGACAGCGCGGTGAAGCCCGCCCGGCCGGGGTGGCCGATCCGGTGAACGAGACCGTCGGATAGGTCGGCTGCCTGACCCTTCGACCGGGTCAGGGCTCCGAACACCTACGCTGGCGGCCGTGACGGCAGCCAAGACCTTCGAGACCCTCTTCGCCGAACTCGCCGACAAGGCGGCGCGTCGCGAGGAGGGATCCTCGACGGTGGCGCGGCTGGACGCGGGCGTCCACGAGATCGGGAAGAAGATCGTCGAGGAGGCCGCCGAGGTGTGGATGGCGGCCGAGCACGAGTCCGGCGAGCGAGCGGCCGAAGAGATCAGCCAGTTGCTCTATCACCTGCAGGTGCTGATGCTGGCCCTCGACCTCGCACCGGAGGACGTATACGCCCACCTCTGACGAGGTGTGGTGCTATTCGGCTCCGTCGGCCGGCACGTTGTCGGGCGTACTCGGCACCGCGTCGGCGCCGCCGCCGGAGGTCTCCGCTCCGCCGAAGCCGGAACCGCCCTCGGAGGCCTGGCCGCCTTCCGCAGGTTGGTCGCGCTCGGACTGCTCGGGTCTCGGGTCACTCATGCAGTGGTCATACCCGCCACCCGGTTCGGCGAATCAGCCGTACGGCGAGCAGCACCTAGGATGTGGGCCGTGAACGGATCTCGCCCGTCGATCAAGATCGCGGTCCCCAACAAGGGCTCGCTCGCTGACGCGGCGGCGCAGATGTTGCGCGAGGCGGGCTACGCCCAGCGCACCGATCCCAAAGAGCTGATCCTGCTGGACGAGGCGAACGGAGTCGAGTTCTTCTACCTCCGCCCCCGCGACATCGCGGTCTACGTCGGCGAGGGCACGCTGGATGTCGGCATCACCGGTCGGGACATGCTGCTGGACTCCGGGGCCCCCGCCAGTGAGGTGATTCCGCTGGGCTTCGGCCGCAGCCGGTTCCGCTTCGCGGCCCCGGAGGGCACCAGCTACAGCATCGAGCAGCTGCGTGACCTCCGCCTCGCGACCTCCTATCCGGGCCTGGTGTCGGCCTACCTGGCTCAACACGGGGTCAGCTCGCGGCTGATCGCGCTCGACGGAGCGGTGGAGACCGCCATCCGGCTCGGGGTGGCCGACGTGATCGCCGATGTGGTGGAGACCGGCACCACCTTGCGCCAGGCCGGCCTGCAGTTGTTCGGCGAACCGATCCTGCACTCCGAGGCGGTGCTGATCCGGCGGACGGCGGCGGACGTGCCGGCGGGTCTCGGCCAGCTCGAGCGGCGGTTGAGCGGCGTCCTGGTGGCGCGCAACTACGTGATGATGGACTACGACGTCAGCGACGAGTACGTCGACCTGGCCTGCTCGATCACTCCGGGCCTGGAGTCACCGACGGTGTCGCCGCTGGCCAAGGAGGGCTGGCACGCGGTACGCGCGATGGTCCCGCGGGAGCACGCGCAGCAGATCATGGACGACCTGTGGGCGATCGGGGCTCGCGCCATCTTGGTGACCGACATCGCCGCCTGCCGGATCTGACGACGTGTCGGTCGAGTCGCTGCCGCTGGTTTACCGTCCCCGGCGGTTGACGATCCTGGTGATCGTAGCCTGCCTGTCCCTGTGCGGTTTGTGCTTCTTCGGCTGGTTCGCGCTGCCGCCGAGTTTGCGGGCGGAGTTCACCTTGTCGCAGGTGGTGACCCTGCTCGGCATCCTCGCGGGGTTGGTCTTCGCCATGGTGGCCATTGCGTCCAGCAACGTCCGGGTGAGCGCGGACGGGCTGCAGATCCGCAACGGTCTGGCGCGCCATCACGTTGAGTGGTCCCGAGTGCACAAGTTCCTGCTCCGGCCGGGCGACCCGTGGGCCATCGTGTTGATCAAGCCGGACGACCGACCGTTCGAGGTGGACCTGGACGCCGAGAAGCGCCAGCTGATGGGAATCCAAGCTGGTGACGGACCCGCGGCCGTCGAGGCGATCGCCACCCTGTCGGAGCTACACCGCCGCTACCGCTGAACCCAGCCGGTCAATGCGGAGTCAGTTGATGCCGCGGCTCTTCAGAATGGCTTCGATCTCAGCCATGTCCTCGTCCACCGGAGCGGCCGGCTGAGCCGGCTTGCTTCCGCGCCGCGCGGGCTGATTCGTCTGATTCGTTTGCGCGGTCACGGCCTTCGCCCCCGACCGTGCCGGGACCGCCGGCGCCCTGGCGGCGCTGCGACGGGTCACGATGCCGCCGACGACCCAGAGGACTATGCACAGTCCGAGCAGGGTGAGCCCGAACCAGACGGCGGGGGAGAAGATGATCCGGGAGGCCCAACCGCCGAGGGCGACCAACCCGTTCCAGAGCAGCGACAGCAGGCCGCTGAAATAGAGGGCGATCGGCAACAGGGCCAGACCGACCCCCTGCACCACCCGGCCCCGGTTGCCGCGCCGCCACGCCACCCCCGTAGCGATGACGCCCAAAAGGGCAAGACCGACACACAACGGCAACAGGACAACATCGGCGGCTGGCATTCATCCACAGTGCCACAGGCAAGCCGAACCGACGATGGGGGAAAGCACCCAGGGTCCCCGGGTCACCTACGCTGCGGTGATGATCCACGACCGCCAACTCGCGAGCTCCGCCTTCCCGGGAGACGACGGCCAGGCGTCGGAGTCGCTGCGGACGCAGCTCGCGCTGGCCACGGACGGGAGCGCCGACAGCTATCTTCGAGCGGTGGCGGCGCTGGGCGAGGCGCGGCTCCTGGTCCCGGTGGTGGCGGCCGTCACCGAGACCGGTAGCTCGAGCGGCGGTCTCCGGGTCGAGAAGGAGGCCGACATGTCGGTCGTGTCGTGGCAGGCCGCGGACGGCCGTCGCTGTGCCGTCGGATTCACCGGGCTCGACTCGCTCGCGGCGTGGCACCCCGAAGCGCGTCCCGTGCCCGTCACCGTGGATGTGCTGGCCAAGGCCGCGCTGGACGACCACGCCGTCGCGTTGATCATCGACGTGGCCGGACCGGCCAGCCTGGTCGTGGAGGGCGATCTGCTGAACACTTTGGCCAATGGTCAACGGCTGGTCGCCCTGTCCGACGGCGGATTCGGTTGGCTGTCGGCCTCGTCCGAGCCCTAGGGCCGCGCCACTCGATCACCCGGCCGGTGAACGTGAGCTCCATCGGTCAGGATCCTCCCTCGAGCACGGCCAGGTCTCGCTCGGCGTACTGCCGGTGGTGCCACTCCTCGTTGAGCACGATGAGCAGGCATTCCCGGACGGGGAACGTCTCGCCCTCGTCGGGCCAGCCGGGGCCGACCAGGGGGGCGGTCCGTTCCCCGAGCCGATCGTCGGTGAGGTCGTCGACCACGCGTCGGACGAGGGCCATCGCGTCCGAACGGAGTGTCAACGCATCGGTGAGCGAGGGGCGTGCGTCGCGGTCCCCGGGGACGCCCTCCCGCGGTTCCATCTGGTCCCAGGGCAGCGACAGTTGGTGCCACGGGCTGGGGTCACCGAGCAGGCACCGGCCCACCCAGGATTCGCTGGCGAACGCCAGATGCCGCAAGGTCTGGATGAACGACCACTCGCCGTTCACCGATTCGTGCAGCAACTCCGGGTCGAGCTTCCGGGCCCGGTCGACCGTGGCGGCCCACAACCGTTCGTTGAGGTCCCACGCCGCGCGGAACCCGTCGGCGGTGCTCGGGCGGAACTTGGGTCGGTCCGGATGACGCCGGTCGAGCTCGGCCTCGACGAGCGGCACGACGTCCACCCCGTTGACGACGAGGTTCGCGATGTCGCCGTCGATGGTGGTGTCGGCGATCTCGACGCCGCGCATCATCACCTGCCGAAGGTCGGAGTGCACGATGACGGCTCGGTTGAGGATGACGCTGCTGAAGCGGGATCCCGACAGGTCCGCCCGCTCGAACTCGCTGCCGGTCAGGTCACGGAGTTCGTCGGCCATGACCGTCACGATAGGGGGCTCGGCCGACGGTCGAGCGGACAAGATGCCGCGTCCGGACGCCGGTGGTATTCTGAGCGTCGACCGATTCGGCGTGTGCGTCGGATCTGCCAAGCGGAGACCCGATCTCCCACCCGTACGACGTCTTCGGATCGTTGGCGGGTCGGTCTGGACGACGCGATCACGAATCGCGGCGGACATCGGTGAGGGTCTTCGCGTGCGCGAGGGCCCTTGTTGTTTGTGTTCGTCCCAGGGTCCCGGGCCGCGGCCGATCCGTCTCCCGCGTTGATCGACACCACAACCAACTGGAGGACATATCAGCACCGAACCGCGAATCAACGATCGTATTCGCGTCCCCGAGGTCCGCCTGGTCGGCCCGGCGGGAGAGCAGGTAGGGATCGTACGGATCGAAGACGCGCTGCGTCTGGCCCGTGAGTCCGAACTGGATCTGGTCGAGGTCGCCCCGATGGCCCGGCCACCCGTCGTCAAACTCATGGATTACGGCAAGTTCAAGTACGAGAACGCGCAGAAGGCTCGGGAGAGCCGGCGGAACCAGACGAACACCGTGATCAAGGAGATGAAACTCCGGCCCAAGATCGACAGCCACGACTACGAGACCAAGAAGGGTCACGTGGTCCGATTCCTGAAGGCGGGCGACAAGGTCAAGATCACCATCATGTTCCGGGGTCGCGAGCAGTCGCGTCCCGAACTGGGGTACAACCTGCTGCGCAAGCTGGCTGCGGAGGTCGACGAGTTCGGCTTCGTCGAGTCGGCGCCGAAGCAGGACGGCCGCAACATGTTGATGGTGCTCGGCCCGCACAAGAAGAAGACCGAGGCCCGGGCCGAGGTCCGAGCCGAGCGGGACCGACGGGCCGCAGAACGCCAGGCCGATGCCGACGCCGAGCACGCCGAGTTGGCGAGTCGCCGCGCGCAGCACGCGGCCGAGCCGACCGTGCCGCGTCGCCGGGGACCGGCCGACAACCTGGATCCCGACGTTGACCTGAACTGACTGAGGGGAAGTTCGACCCCGTCCCGCGCACGAGCCGGGACGGGCCGCACCACGGCACGACCAATGACGAAGAGAATGGAGCGGCAGCCATGCCGAAGATGAAGACGCACTCGGGCGCCAAGAAGCGGTTCTCCACCACCGCAACGGGCAAGATCCGGCACCGCAAGGCGGGCAAGATGCACCTCAACGAGCACAAGCCGAGCACCCGTACGCGTCGCCTGACCGGCACCAAGGTGCTGGCGAAGGGTGATGCCCAGAAGGCCCGCAAGCTGCTCGGCCAGTGACCGCCTGAGCCCTCTTTATTTGTATCCCCGCACGACAGAACGAGGAGTACCCACATGGCCCGCGTCAAGCGCTCGGTCAACGCCCAGAAGAAACGCCGTGAAGTCCTGGACCAGGCCTCGGGTTACCGCGGTCAGCGATCAAGGCTGTACCGCAAGGCCAAGGAGCAGGTCACCCATTCGCTGGTCTACGCCTACCGCGACCGTCGTGACCGTAAGGGCGACTTCCGCAAGTTGTGGATCCAGCGCATCAATGCGGCCGCCCGGGCCGAAGGCATGACCTACAACCGGTTCATCGCCGGTCTGAAGACCTCCGGGGTGGAGGTGGATCGCAAGATCCTCGCCGACCTGGCCGTCAACGACCCGACCACTTTCGCTGCGCTGGTCGAAGTGGCGCGCGCCCACACCCCGGCCGCGTCGGCGACGCCAGCTGCCTGATCTCGAGGGCGCATCGGCGAGCCGGATCCGTCTGGCTCGCCGATTGCTGCGTCGCAAGGAGCGTGAACGGGCCAGGCTGTTTCTCGCCGAAGGTCCCCAAGCGGTCCGCGAGGCCCTTGCCGTCGCCGCGGTGGTGACGGTGTTCGTCGACGCCGAGACCCTCGACCGGCACGCCGGACTGCTCGAGTCGGCCGTGGCGGCGGAGGCCGAGATCCGGACCGTCGACGCCGCCCAACTCGTCGGTCTGGCCGGCACCGTCAACCCGCAGGGGATCGTGGCGATCTGCCGGTTCCTCGACGTTTCCGCCGACGCCTGGCTGACCGGGTCGCGGCTGCTGGTGTGCTGCGCCGACGTGCGCGACCCCGGCAACGCCGGCACCGTGGTGCGCTGTGCGGACGCCTTCGGTGCCGACGGCGTGGTGTTCTCGGTCGGCTCGGTGGATCCGTACAACCCGAAAGCGGTCCGGGCGAGTGCGGGCAGCCTGTTCCATCTGCCGGTGGTCACCGATGCCGACCTGGTCGCCATCACGTCCGCCGCTCGGGCCGGAGGCCTCCAGGTGCTGGCCGCCGACGGATCCGGGGACGCGGAGCTGACCCGGCTCGCGGCCGACGGCGGTCTCGACCGGTCCACGGTCTGGCTGTTCGGCAACGAGGCGTGGGGCCTGCCCAGCGACGTGGCGGCCTTGGCCGACATCCGGGTCCGGATTCCCATCTACGGGGCAGCCGAAAGTCTCAACCTGGCTGCCGCCGCCGCGGTGTGCCTGTACGCCAGCGCGAGCGCGCAACGAAAGCCGTTCGCGCGGGTGTCGGACTCGTTCGTAGACTGACGGGCGCGTTTCACGCCCGCCGAACAGACAGGAAGTCATGTCCGCGCCCAACAAGAGCTATGACCCGGTTGAGGTCACGCCGCTGAGTGCCCCGAGTGTCGAGGCGATGGTCGCCGAGGCGCTGGCGGGGTTTGCCGCGGCCGCCTCGGTGGCCGAGCTCAAGCAGGCCCGGCTCGCACACGCCGGCGAGCGCTCGCCGATCGGCCTGGCCAATCGCGAGATCGGCGCCCTGCCGCCTCAGGCCCGGAAGGACGCCGGGCTGCGGATCGGTCAGGCTCGGCGGAAGATCAACGAAGCGCTGCAGGAGCGGGAACTCGCGATCTCGGCGGCCGAACTGGCGCGGCAGCTGACGCAGGAGCGGGTCGACGTCACCCTGCCGGTCGCCCTCGGACCGGTCGGCGCGGTACACCCGATCACGGCCTTGACGGACCTGATGGTGGACGTCTTCGTCGCCATGGGGTGGGAGGTCGCCGAGGGTCCGGAACTCGAAGCCGAATGGATGAACTTCGACGCGTTGAACTTCATCCCCGATCATCCGGCGCGGACCATGCAGGACACCTTGTTCATCGATCCGGCCGACGCCGCGACTAGTGCTGCGTACGCACACCTCACCCGTGCAGATCCGCGCCCTGCTCGAACGGGAACTTCCCGTGTACGTGGTCTGTCCCGGCAAGGTCTACCGAGCCGACGAGTACGACGCCACCCACCTGCCGGTCTTCCACCAGATCGAAGGTCTGTGCGTCGACCGGGGGATCACGCTGGGGGATCTGCGCGGCACCCTCGATCACTTCGCCCGCGCCATGTTCGGCGACACCCGGACTCGGATGCGGCCCAACTTCTTCCCGTTCACCGAGCCGTCGGCGGAAGTGGACCTGCAGTGTTTCGTCTGCCACGGCCGCTCCGTGGACGACCCCGACCATCCCTGCCGGACCTGCAAGAGCGAGGGCTGGATCGAGTGGGGTGGCTGCGGGATGGTCAATCCTCGGGTGCTGCGGGCGTGCGGTGTGGATCCGGACGTCTACACCGGATTCGCCTTCGGGATGGGCATCGACCGGACCCTGATGTTCCGCAACAACTCTGAAGACATGAGGGACATGGTCGAGGGCGATGTCCGGTTCAGCCGGTCCCTGCGTGGAGGGGCCCGATGAGGGCTCCGCTCAACTGGCTGCGAGAGTACGCGGCGCTGCCCGATGACGTCACCGGACGCCGCCTGGCCGAGGGGTTGATCCGGGCCGGACTGGAGGTCGAGACCGTCGAGGCCGCCGGCGCCGACGTCATCGGACCACTGGTCGTCGGGGTCGTCCGCTCGTACGAGGTCGAGGAGCACTCGAACGGGAAGGCGATCCGCTGGTGCGCGGTGGACGTGGGGGAGCCGGAGCCGCGCGGCATCGTCTGCGGAGCCCACAACTTCGAGGTCGGCGACGCGGTCGTGGTGGCGCTGCCCGGTGCGGTGCTGCCGGGTGGCTTCGGTATCGCCGCCCGGAAGACGTACGGGCACGTCTCCGACGGCATGATCTGCTCGGCCCGCGAACTGGGATCCGGCGATGACCACGCCGGCATTCTCGTGTTGGCCGAGCCGGATCTGACGCCCGGTCGGGATGCCGCCGCGGTGTTGCTGCTCCGCGACGACGTGCTCGACATCGCCGTCACGCCCGACCGGGGGTATTGCCTGTCCCTGCGCGGGTTGGCCCGCGAATCGGCCGAGGCCTTCCAGGTGGGATTCTCGGACCCGGTGGCCCGCGGGGTGCCCGATGCCGGTCGGGGCCGGGTATCCGATCCGACTGGAGGCGGCCGCCTGCCCGGTGTTCGTTGCCCTGACCGTCACCGGGGTACGGGCCGACCGGCCGAGCCCCCGCTGGCTGGCCCGCCGGGTCCAGTTGGCCGGCATGCGACCGATCTCGCTCGCCGTCGACATCACCAACTACGTGATGCTGGAGACCGGGCAGCCGATCCACGCCTACGACGGCGACCGGCTGACCGGCCCGATCGTCGTCCGGCACGCCGAGAGGGGCGAGAAGGTGACCACCCTGGACGATGTGGTCCGGCCGCTCGAACCGGGCGATCTGGTCATCGCCGACGACTCCGGGCCGATCGGGTTGGCCGGGGTCATGGGCGGCGCGACCACCGAGATCAGCACCGGCACCGAAACCGTGGTGATCGAGGCGGCGCACTTCGACGCCATGACGATCGCCCGGACGTCGCGCCGGCACAAGCTGTCGTCGGAAGCCTCCCGTCGCTTCGAGCGCGGGGTCGACCCGGCCGCGACCTACGCGGCGGCGCACCGGGTGGCCGAGCTGCTGGTCGAGCTGGCCGGTGCTGACCTGGCCGCCGGGGAGACGGTGGTTGGCTCGGTACCGGCGCTGCCGCCGACGACGCTGGACGGCGACCTGCCTGCTCGGGTGCTGGGGGCGGACATCGGCCCCGACCAGGTGGCGGACTTCCTTCGGGCGGTGGGCGTCAGGGTCGAGGTTGCCGAGAGAGACCCCCTCGAGTTCCGACTGACGCCGCCCAGTTGGCGGCCGGATCTGCGCGATCCGTACGACTACGTCGAAGAGGTCGGCCGGCTGTACGGCTACGAGGAGATCCCGGCCGTCATCCCCCGGGCACCGGTCGGTCGCGGTCTCACCCGGGCCCAGCGGGATCGTCGGGCCGTGAGTACGGCGGTGAGCGCGGCCGGTCTCGTCGAAGTGTTGTCGCTCCCGTTCGTCGCCGACGAGGACGGTGACCGGCTGGGTCTGCCGGTCGATGATCATCGGCGGAATCTGGTCCGGATCGCCAACCCGCTGGCCGACACCTCGCCGTACCTGCGCAGCAGTCTGCTGCCGGGTCTGTTCGCCGCCGTGGCCCGGAACACCAGCCGGAGCAATGACGATCTGGCCCTCTTCGAGACGGGTCGGGTGTTCTTCGCCCGCCAGCCGGCCGTGCCGGCGCCGCGGCCGCGCGTTGACCGGCGTCCGGCCGACGACGAGCTGGCGGCCATGGACGACGCCCTGGCGTTGCAGCCGCGGCATCTGGCGGCGGTGCTGACCGGCTCCTGGCGGGAGCCCGATTGGGGCGGCCCCGGGGAGCACGCCGATTGGCGGCACGCCGTTGCCCTGGTCGACACGATCGCCGGGGCGTTGGGGCTCGAGGTCTCCCGGGAGGCGGCGGAGACCGCTCCGTGGCATCCGGGCCGGTGTGCCCGCTTCACGCTTCCGGGCGGCCTGGCGCCGCTGGGTTACGCCGGGGAGTTGCATCCCGCCGCGTGCCGCGCCTTCGGACTTCCGGCCCGCACGGCCGCGGTCGAGATCGATCTGGATGTGCTCGTCGCCAGCGCACCGCCGCGCGGCGACGTCGCGGCGGTGTCGCCCTATCCGGTGGTGAAAGAGGATGTCGCCCTGATCGTCGACGAGGACGTGCCGGCCGGAGCTGTCGCCGCGGCCCTCCAGCGGGGTGGTGGAGAGTTGTTGGAGTCGGTGCGGCTCTTCGACATCTACACCGGACCCCAGATCGGTGACGGGCGGAAGTCGCTGGCCTATGCGTTGCGGTTCCGCGCGGCAGACCGGACCCTCACCGAGGCCGAGGCGGCCGCCGCGCGGGACGCCGCGGTCGCGACCGCGGCGGCCGAGCTGGGCGTCATCCAGCGCGTCAACTGAACCTGGTCTTCTGATGAGGCTCGCGCTGATCCGCACGCTCGCGTGGGCTCCCCTCTCGGTGCGGGTCGCGCTCGTGGCCCTGAACGCGTTCTTGGCGTCGTGGCCTGCGCTGCTGGCCGTGACCGCCGGCGGGGTGGCCGGCAGTGTCGGCGCCGGCGGCCCTGGTCTCGCGTTCGCCGTCGTCGCCTTCTGCGTCGTGCTCTGCCTCGGTGACTCGCTCGGCCATGCCGCCGACCTGGCGCGCACGCACGCCGCGCGGGCCGTCGACGGACACGTGCGCAGTCTCGTGCGGCGGACGTTGGGGTCGCTGCCGCGGATCGACCTGGCCGAACGGGCCGACCTCGCCGACGACATCGCGCTCGCGACCATGACCTCGGGACCCCGCGGGGTCGAGGAGTCGATCGGCAGTGGCGCCGGCGCGCAGCTGATTGTCGCCTTCCGGCTGGTCGGGGCGGTCGGCACGGCCCTGCTCCTGGTGCCGCTCTCGCCGCTGTACGCCCTCGTCCTGTTCGCCCTCACTGTGGTGGCGCGGCAGGTGTCTCGAAGGCAGTGGCGACGGTCGGCCGAGCGCTCCGACGCCGGCGCGGCTGGGCGCCGGCGTACGGAGTACTGGTCCGAGCTCGCCGCCGGCGAGGGCGCGGCGAAGGAGCTGCGGGTTTTCGGACTGGGCCGCTGGCTGGTGCGGCGCCGGCGCGAAGAGGCGCTGGCGTTCCTCGTCCCGAGGTGGCGGGAGCGGCGACGCGGCGTTCGGTCCCTCTGGCTGATCGGGCTGATCTCATTCGCCTCCGCGCTGCTCGTCCTCGGGGTGCCCGCCTGGCAGGCTTTGCAGGGTGCCGTGTCGCCGGAGGACATGGTCCGCTACATCGTCGCCGGCTTCGGGCTGGTCATGATGTCGTTCGTCTGGCAGGCCTTCACGATCGAGCAAGCCAAGGTCAGCCTGGCGGCCCTGGACCGGATCCGGGCCCGCGCGGCGCAGGTGAGCGCTTCTGGTCAGCCGGTCTCCGAGGGCCCGGTCGAACTCGAGGGCGTCACCTTCGCGTACGGCGACGACCCCGCCGTGCTGCACGAGATCGACCTGCGCCTGGCGCCGGGCGAGGTCGTCGCGCTGGTGGGTCGCAACGGTGCCGGCAAGACGACCCTGGTCACGCTGCTGGCCGGGTTGCATGCCCCGACGGCCGGCACGATCCGGTTCCCCGTCGAAGCGGAAGCGTGGCGCAAGCAGGTCGCCGTTCTCTTCGCGGACTTCGTACGGTTCCCGCTCTCGTTGCGTGAGAACGTCCTGCTCGGCGCGCCCGACCACGCCGACGAGGCCGGGGTGGCGCGGGCCCTGACCCTGGCCGGTGCGCAGGACCTGGTCGCGAACCTGCCGCTCGGCGCCGACACGGTGCTGTCAAAGGAGTTCCCCGGCGGGGTGGACCTGTCCGGCGGGCAGTGGCAGAAGGTGGCCCTCGCCCGAGCCATCTACGCGGCGCAGCACGGGCGGCGCCTGCTGATCATGGACGAGCCGACGGCCCACCTCGACGCCGCACAGGAGACCGACTTCTACGACCGGGTCGTCCGCACGTTGAGCGGGGTGACGATCGTGATGATCTCCCACCGCCTGTCGACCGTGCGCTCCGCCGATCGCATCGTCCTGCTGGAGGCCGGACGGGTGGTCGAACAAGGCACGCACGCCGACCTGATGGCGGCGCGGGCCTCATACGCTCAGCTGTTCGCGCTCCAGGCGAGCCGGTTCGCCCAGGCGGACGGGCAGGTGGACCGGCCGTGATTCACATCGGGAAGCGACTCGGCCTGCTGCGCCGGATGCTGGCGCTGTGCTTCCGGGTCCGCCCGGGCACCACGGTGGCCATCATCGCGCTGCTGGTGGCGGAGGCCGTCGCCGTCGCCGGTCTCGCGTACGCGCAAGGCGTCGTGGTCGATGCGTCACCGGGCGGCCTCACCGGGCAGGTCATCGTGGCCGTCGCGCTCGGCGCGCTGTTCTACGCCGCCAGCGACGCGGGGTGGCGCATCCAGCACAGCCTCAAGTACGACGTCGCCGACGCCGTCGAGCTGGAGCTGGCCCAGGACCTGCTGGAGTGGACGAGCCGATCGGCGACGATCGAGCACCTCGAGGAGCCGGAGTACCTCGACAAGCTGACCGTCGTCCTGCGCAACAGCCAGACGCTGGCCTACGCGGCCTGGGCCCTGCTGGAGACGCTGGCGTCGTTAGGGGCGCTGGTCGTGTCGGTCGTGGTGCTTGCGCAGATCCATCCGCTGCTGATGGCGCTCGCGCTCTTCGGTCTGCCACCGATCGTGCTGGCCGGCCGGGCCGGCGACCTCTACATGCAGGCCGTGGACCACAACAGCACCTCGCTCCGGCTGGAGAACAAGCTGCACACCCTCGGCATCAGCCCCGAACCGCTCAAGGAGTTGCTCGTCGCGGGAAGCGCTCCGGTCGTCGACCAGCGGGCTCGCGGGCTGTGGCGCGACATGACCGCGTACGAGATGCGCGCGCGCGGCAAGGCGGTGGTCCTCACCGCTATCGGTTGGGCGATCTACGTGGTCGGCGTCGGGCTCGCCCTCTGGTGGACCATCACCCTCGTCGGCACCGGCGGCGCGACGGTCGGCGACGTCGCGGTCGTCATCGCCCTCGCCGGCAACCTGCAGGACCAGATCATGGGCGCGCTCAGCTCTCGAGTCCGCGTCGCAGAGGCGGGTCGTGTCATCGACCATTACCTGTGGTTGGAGGAGCGGACGAGTCGGCTCTCCGAGCCGGACGACCCGCTGCCGGAGATCCGGTCCGGACTCCGGCTGGATCGGGTCTCGTTCCGGTATCCGGGCTCCGCAGGAGCGGCACTCGACGAGGTCGATCTGGACGTCCCGGCCGGCAGCGTCCTGGGCGTGGTCGGCGTCAACGGGGCGGGCAAGAGCACGCTGGCCAAAGTGCTGACCGGGCTCTACACCCCGACCTCAGGCCGGGTCCTGGTCGACGGACGCGTGACCCAGCCCGGGCAGCTCTCGCTGGCCACGGCGGGCGCGTTCCAGGACTACTGCGAGTTCCAATTCCGGGCCCGGGAGACGGTCGGGGTCGGGGATCTCCCGCGGATCCAGGACCTGTCTGCGGTGCAGGGCGCGGCGCAAAAGGGGCGGGCGACCGAGCTCGTCGAGCGGCTCGCCGAGCGCTGGGAGACCCAGCTCGGCGTCGTCTTCGACGGGGCGCGGCTGTCCAAGGGTGAGTGGCAGCGGATGGCGCTGGCGCGCGGGCTGATGAAACGCGACCCGGTGATCCTGGTGCTGGACGAGCCGACCGCCGCGCTCGACCCGCAGGCCGAGCACGACCTGTTCGTCGAGTTCACCCGGCACGCCCGCGAGATCGCCGCCCGGAACGGCGCGATCACGATCTTGATCTCCCACCGGTTCTCCACGGTCACGATGACGGACCGGATCATCGTCCTCGACGGCGGCCGGTTGGTCGAGGCCGGAAGCCACGCGGAGCTGATGGCGACGGCGAGCCGCTACCGGTCGCTGTACGAGAGCCAGGCGCGCGGGTACGCCGAGGAGCGCTGAGTCCAGGCGGTACTCAGAGGAAGAAGTTGGGATTCATGTCGGTGTCGAACATCGACGTCTTCTCTCCGCCGCAGCGCATGCACGGGACCTAATTCCTACTCAGCTTGCATTGTCTTGTGCTTTCTAGCATAGTCATGCAGGTGTCTGTTCGGGTCGCCGTAGCCGGGGCCACCGGTTACGCCGGTGGCGAGGTGCTGCGCCTGCTCGCCGGACACGACGGGGTCGAGATCGGAGCGGTCACGGCCGGCGCCAATGCTGGCAGCCTGCTCGGTGAGCACCAGCCGCACCTCGGGCCGCTGGCCGACAAGGCGGTCGAGCCCACCTCTGCCGAGACCCTGGCCGGCCACCAGGTCGTCTTCCTGGCCCTGCCCCACGGGGCCTCGGCCGAGGTCGCGGCTGCGCTCGACCCCGACACGGTGGTGATCGACTGCGGGGCCGACTTCCGGCTGGTCGATCCCGAGGCGTGGCACACGTTCTACGGGTCCCCGCACGCCGGCACCTGGCCGTACGGCCTGCCCGAGCTGCCCGGCCAGCGGGAGAAGCTGGCCGGGACTCGCCGGATCGCCGTGCCGGGCTGCTACCCGACGACCGCGACACTGGCCCTGCTGCCGGCCATCACCGCCGGATTGACCGACGCCTCCGACGTCGTCATCGTCGCCGCCAGCGGACCCTCCGGGGCGGGCCGGGCGCTCAAATCGCACCTGCTCGGTTCGGAGCTGATGGGCTCGGCCAGTGCGTACGGCGTCGGCGGCGGGCACCGGCACACCCCGGAGCTGGTGCAGAACTTCGTGCACTGCGGGGCGGAGGCGCCGCGGGTCTCGTTCACCCCGGTGCTGGTCCCGATGTCGCGGGGCATCCTCGCCACGTGCACGACCCCGATCGCGGAAGGCCTCAGCACCGAGGAGGCGTACGGGGTGTACGCGGCGGCCTACGCCGACGAGCCTTTCGTCCGGGTCCTGCCCGGCGGGCAGTGGCCGCAGACGCAATCGGTGCTGGGCTCCAACGCGGTCCATGTTCAGGTGGCGGTCGACGCGGCTGCGCGCCGGCTGATCGCCGTGGCGGCCCTGGACAACTTGACCAAGGGCACCGCCGGCGGCGCTGTCCAGTGCATGAACCTCGCCCTCGGCTTCGGAGAAACCGACGGCCTGACCACTATCGGAGTGGCACCGTGATGACGGTGTTTGTCCGGCGCGCGCACGACGCTCGCCGGGCAGCTCCCGAGAGGCTCTGCTCGTGACTTCTTGGGAACTCACCCGGCACGTCGGGTCGGTCGGTGTCGCTCGACTGGGCGCCCACGACGACGTCCCGCGCTGGGCGCTCGATGATCAATTCGAGACACCGTTCTGGAGCGTGACCCGGACCGTCGACGAACTCTCGATCGTGTGCGCGTACGAGGCCCTGCCCGGCACCGTCACCGCGGTCGGCCCGTTCACCGCATTCAGCATCGACGGACCCCTGGACCACGCGCTGATCGGCGTGCTGGCCGGACTTGCCGCACCGCTCGCCGACGCCGAGATCTCCATCCTGGCCGAGTCGACGTTCGACACCGACTGGATCCTGGTGCCGGCCGACCAGACCGACCACGCCATCGAGGTGTGGGGGGCGGCTGGTCACGCCATCGACGTCGCGGAGGACACATCGTGAGTGTGACAGCGTGAGCGTGACGGCGGCCCGGGGCTTCGCCGCGGCCGGTGTCACCGCCGGCCTCAAGGGCAGCGGAAGGCCCGATCTGGCCCTGGTCGTCAATTCCGGCCCCGAGTTCGCCGCGGCGGGGGTGTTCACCACCAACCGCGTCAGGGCGGCCCCGGTCCTGTGGTCCGAGCAGGTGCTGACCGACGGCCGGCTCCGGGCGGTGATCTTGAATTCGGGCGGGGCCAACGCCTGCACCGGTCCGGACGGCTTCGCCGACACCCATCGCACCGCCGAGGAGGTCGCCGCGATCCTTCGACAGACTCTGGGCGCGGACGTCGGGGCCATCGACGTCGCCGTCTGCTCCACCGGGCTGATCGGCGTTCCGCTGCCGATGGACAAGATCAGCACCGCCATCGCCCCGCTGGCGGCGGCGCTGTCGCCCGACGGCGGCGCCGATGCCGCCGAAGCGATCATGACCACCGACACCCGGGCCAAGCAGGCGGTCGTCCGCCACGACGGCTGGTCGGTCGGCGGCATGGCCAAGGGAGCGGCCATGCTCGCCCCTGGGCTGGCGACGATGCTGGTGTTGATCACCACCGACGCCGTCGTCGACCCCGGCGCACTCGCTCCTCAGCTGGCCGAGGCGTGCCGCCTCAGCTTCGAACGCGTGGACAGCGACGGCTGCATGTCCACCAACGACACAGTGATCGTCATGAGCAGCGGGTCGTCCGGGATCCACCCGGAGCCGGCCGATCTCCAGGCGGCCCTGACCGAGGTCTGCCTCGATCTCGCCCGGCAGCTGATCGAGGACGCCGAGGGTTCGGCGCACAGCATCACCATCTCCGTGACCGGAGCAGCCACGGAGGCGGACGCCGTGGAGGTCGGCAAGTCGGTGGCCCGGAACAACCTGTTCAAGTGCGCCGTGTTCGGCCGCGATCCCAACTGGGGCAGGGTGCTCGCCGCCATCGGAACCACCTCGGCGGCGTTCGAGCCCGACGAGCTGGACGTCGCGTTCAACGGGGTCCCGGTTTGCCGCGCCGGCGGCATCGGGGCGCCGCGTGAGCTGGTCGACCTCGTACCCCGCGAGGTGCTCATCGACATCGACCTGCACGCCGGATCCGAGTCGGCCACCGTGTGGACCACCGACCTCACCTACGACTACGTCAAAGAGAACGCCGAGTACTCAACATGACGGGGAGCGGAGCGACCTCAGGCCACCGCGGGGATCGGAGTTCAACATGATGAAGCAGCCATGATCAACCACTTGGGCCTGGTCGAGAAGGCCTCGATCCTGACCGAGGCTCTGCCCTGGTTGGAGACCTACGCGGGCAAGACCGTGGTGATCAAGTACGGCGGCAACGCCATGATCGACGAAGACCTCAAGCGGGCGTTCGCCTCCGACATCGTGTTCATGAAACGCTGCGGCGTCCACCCGGTGGTGGTGCACGGCGGCGGGCCGCAGATCTCGGACATGCTGAATCGGCTCGGCATCGCCTCGGAGTTCCGCGGCGGGTTGCGGGTCACCAGTCCTGAGGCCATGGCCGTCGTGCGCATGGTGTTGACCGGGCAGGTCGGTCGCGACCTGGTGAACCTGATCAATCGGCACAGCACCGTGGCCGTCGGCATGTCCGGGGAGGACGGCGGCCTCTTCGTGGCCGAGCGCCGCGGCACGGTGATCGACGGTGAGGAAGTCGATCTCGGACTCGTCGGCGACGTGGTGGCCGTGAACACCGAAGCCATCGAGGGACTCATCGGTGCCGGACGGGTGCCGGTGGTCGCCAGCATCGCGCCCGACCTGCACGGAGTGGTGCACAACGTCAACGCCGACACCGCGGCGGCTGCCCTCGCGATCGCGCTCGGCGCGGAACGGCTCGTCATCCTCACCGATGTCGAGGGCCTGTACCGCGACTGGCCGAACAGTACCGAGATCATCGGCGAACTGCCGGCGTCGGAGCTCGAGCAGCTCATGCCGACCCTGGAGTCCGGCATGGTCCCCAAGATGGAGGCCTGCCTGCGGGCCGTACGCGGCGGTCTGACCCGAGCCACGGTGACCGACGGACGCGTTCCGCACGCACTCCTGCTGGAGATCTTCACCAACACCGGGATCGGCACGATGGTCACCCAGGACGGTCTCGTCCGGTTGGGCAGCCGGGTCTTCTCGGCCGACCAACCCATCCCGTCCCACGAGTACGCCAACGGTGACTTCGGCGGACTCGCCCCGGCGGAAGGCTCGTCATGACCGAGTTCGCCACCCTCGGCCGGGAACTGTCCGGCCTGCCGACCGCACAGGGGTCGGCGGCGGTGCTGGCCGGCTACGAGCGCTCGGTGATGAACACGTTCGGGCCGCCCAAGCGGGTCTTCGTGCGAGGCGAGGGCTGCCACGTGTGGGACGCGGACGGCCGGCGCTATCTCGATCTGCTCTCCGGGCTGGCGGTCAACGCCTTGGGCCACGCGCACCCGACCGTACTGTCGGCGATCACCGGGCAGATCGCCACCCTCGGTCACGTCTCCAACTTCTTCGCCACCCCGGCCCAGGTCGCCCTGGCCCAGCGGTTGGCCGCCGTCGCCGATCCGGACGGGGACTCCGAACCGAAGGTCTTCTTCACCAATTCCGGAACCGAGGCCAACGAGGCGGCGCTCAAGATCACCCGGATGACCGGACGCACCAAGATCATCTCGACCGAGGGGGCGTTCCACGGCCGGTCGTTCGGCGCCTTGGCGATCACCCACAACCCGAAGTACCGCGAGCCGTTCGCGCCGCTGCCCGGAGACGTCGATTTCATCCCGTACGGCGACGCCGAGGCCCTGGCGGCAGCCGTCGACCCGACGGTGGCGGCGGTGGTGTTGGAGCCGATTCAGGGCGAGAACGGGATCGTGGTGCCGCCGAAGGACTACCTGCTCGAGGCCCGGCGGATCTGTGATGAGCACGGCGCTCTGCTCTGGATCGACGAGGTCCAGACCGGAATGGGACGGACCGGCTCGTGGCTGACCCACGTCGCGGAAGGGGTTCGCGCCGACATCGTCACCGTCGCCAAAGGACTGGGCAACGGATTCCCGGTGGGGGCCTGCATCGCCCTCGGGCGTGCCGCCACCGCGTTGGGCCCGGGCAGCCACGGCAGCACGTTCGGCGGCAACCCGGTCGCCGCGATCGCCGGGCTGGCGGCCATGGCGGTGATCGAGCGCGACGGTCTGCTGGCCAACGCCACGGCGATGGGGCAGCACCTGCAGGCCGGAGCGCAGGCCCTCGAGCACCGGCTGGTCGGTGGCGTACGCGGTCGCGGCCTTCTCCAGGCCATCGTGCTGACCGAACCCGTGGCTGCCACCGTGGCCGATGCGGCGTTGAACGCCGGCTTCATCGTCAACGCTCCACGGCCCGATGTCCTCCGGTTGGCCCCGCCGCTGATCATCACCGCGGCCCAGCTCGACACATTCCTCGCAGTCCTACCCGGCCTGCTCGACCAGGCCGCCGGATCGACGACGCGCCACTTCCTCAGTGATGACGATCTGAGTGCCAGCGAGCAGGCGGCGATCTTGGACCTGGCCGATCAGCTCGTCGAGGAGCCCCTCCTCCGCACGCCGTTCCGGGGACCGCGAACCGTGGCCGTGCTGTTCGACAAGGCCTCGACCCGGACCCGGATCTCGTTCGAAGCCGGCATCGCCGAACTCGGCGGCCACCCCATGATCATGGACTCCGCGCTTTCGCAGCTGGGCCGCGGCGAGCCGATCCGCGATACCGCCCGCGTCCTCGGCCGGCACGTCGCCGCCATCGTCTGGCGAACGTCGGGTCAGGAGCGGTTGGTCGAGATGGCCCAGTACGCCGGCGTGCCGGTGATCAACGGGCTCACCGACTCCTACCACCCGTGCCAGGTCCTCGCCGATCTGCAGACCGTCCGGCGGCATCGCGGCGTCCTGGCCGGCGTGACGCTCGCGTACCTGGGCGACGGGGCCAACAACATGGCGCACTCGTATCTGCTGGGCGGGGCGCTGGCCGGCCTGCACGTTCGGATCGCCGCGCCGGAGAGCTTTCAGCCGGACCCGGATGTCGTCCATCGCGCCGAAGCCCTGGCGGTGCAGTCCGGGGGCAGTGTGCTGATCACCGATTCGGCCGACGAGGCCGCCCGGGGCAGCGACGTGTTGGCCACCGACACCTGGGTCTCGATGGGCCAAGAGGGGGACGGCCTCGACCGGGAGGCGATCTTCTCGCCCTATCGCCTCAGCGAGCATCGGTTGCAAACCGCCGCCTCGGGCGCGATCGTGTTGCACTGCCTGCCGGCCTACCGCGGCAAGGAAATCGACGCCACGGTGATCGACGGACCCCGCTCGGTGGTCTGGGACGAGGCCGAGAACCGGCGGCACGTGCAGAAGGCGATGTTGATCTTCCTCGATTCTCACCACCGGGGTGAGCGTTGATCATGACCAATCAGGCCCGGGCGCCCCTGACCAAGACCGCTCGCCAGGCTCGGATCGTCGCCCTGCTGGAGCAGCACCGGGTCCGGTCCCAGGTCGAGCTGGCCGAACTGCTGGCCGCCGACGGGGTCCAGGTCAATCAGGGCACGCTGTCGCGTGATCTCGTGGAAGTGGGAGCGCTGCGCGTCCGTGACCTGTCGGGGCACCTGGTCTACGCCGTCCCCGGCGACGGCGGAGACCGCAGTCCGCTGGGAGAATTCGCCACCTTCGAGGGCCGGTTGAGCCGGCTCTGCAGCGAGATCCTGGTGTCGGCGGAGGCGTCGGCGAATCTGGTGGTGCTGCGGACTCCGCCGGGTGCCGCGCAGTACTTCGCCTCGGCCATCGACCGGGTCGCCTGGTCCGACATCCTCGGCACGATCGCCGGGGACGACACGATCCTGCTGATCACCCGAGATGCGGGCGGTGGCGCCGAGCTGGCCGACCGCTTCCTCACCATGAGCACGTCAGTTCATCACCCAGACACCCCACTGGCAACGAAACCGGCAGGAATGAATCCCGCCGACAGAAAGAAGGAACGACATCGTGAGTGATCGGATCGTGCTCGCCTACTCCGGCGGCCTGGACACCTCGGTCTGTATCGGTTGGCTGACCGAGCAGACCGGCCAGCAAGTGGTCGCCGTCGCGGTCGACGTCGGGCAGGGCGGGGAGGACCTGGAACAGATCCGGCAGCGGGCGCTCGACTGCGGGGCGGTCGAGGCCGTCGTGGTCGACGCCCGCGACGAGTTCGCCGACGACTTCTGCCTGCCCGCGCTGCGGGCCAACGCGTTGTACATGGACCGCTACCCGCTGGTCAGCGCCCTGTCCAGGCCGTTGATCGTGCGGCATTTGGTGGCGGCGGCGCGCGAGTACGGGGCATCCGTCGTCAGCCACGGCTGCACCGGCAAGGGCAACGACCAGGTGCGGTTCGAGGTCGGGGTCGCCAACCTGGCGCCGCACCTGGAGGTCATCGCGCCGGTGCGCGACTACGCCTGGACCCGGGAGAAGGCGATCGCCTACGCCGAGGACAAGGGCCTGCCGATCGCGGCCAGCAAGTCCTCGCCGTACTCGATCGACCAGAACGTCTGGGGTCGGGCCGTGGAGACCGGCTTCCTGGAGGACATCTGGAACGCCCCGATCGAGGACGTCTACTCCTACACCGCAGATCCGTCGGTGGCCCGGGAGGCGGACGAGGTGGTGATCACCTTCGAGGCCGGCGTTCCCATCGCGCTGGACGGCGTCAAGGTCTCCATGCTGGAGGCGATAGCGCAGCTGAACCAGCGTGCCGGGGCGCAGGGGGTCGGTCGGCTGGATCTGGTTGAAGATCGACTCGTCGGGATCAAGAGCCGCGAGGTCTACGAGGCGCCGGGGGCAATCGCCCTGATCATCGCGCACATGGAGCTGGAGAACGTGACCGTCGAACGCGAGCTGGCTCGGTACAAGCGTGGCGTGGACCAGCGTTGGGGAGAGCTCGTCTACGACGGTCAGTGGTTCTCACCCCTGAAGCGGGCCCTGGACCGGTTGATCGACGAGGCGCAGTCGGCGGTGACCGGGGACATCCGGATGGTCCTGCATGGTGGCCGGGCCACGGTCACCGGACGGCAGAGCGGCGCGAGTCTGTACGACTTCAATCTGGCCACCTACGACGAGGGCGACACCTTCGACCAGGCTCAGGCGCGCGGGTTCATCGAGTTGTACGGACTGTCGAGCAAGATCGCCGCCCGGCGGGACGCCGGCCTGCCGTCGTGACCGACGATCCCCACTCCGGGCGGCTGTGGGGCGGTCGCTTCGGCGGCGACCCGGCGGCGGCGATGTTCGCCCTCAGCCGGTCCACCCATTTCGACTGGCGGCTGGCGCCGTACGACCTCGCCGGTTCGCGGGCCCACGCCCGAGCTCTCCGCCGGGCCGACCTGCTCACCGACGACGAGCTCACCGGAATGATCACCGGCCTGGACGCGCTGGCGGCCGATGTGGCGTCCGGGGCGTTCGCTCCGTCAGCCACCGACGAGGACGTCCACGGTGCCCTCGAGCGCGGTCTGGTCGAGCGGATCGGGCCCCAGCTGGGCGGCCGCCTCCGCGCCGGCCGGTCGCGCAACGACCAGATCGCGACCCTGATCCGGATGTATCTCCGGGACGCGCTCCGCGCCGTCACCGTGGGACTTCGGGACGTGGTTCTGGCTCTGCACGAGCAGGCCCGAACCCATCTCGGTGTGGCCATGCCGGGACGTACCCACCTCCAGCACGCCCAGCCGGTGCTGCTCTCCCACCACCTGCTGGCGCACGCCTGGCCGCTGCTGCGCGATCTGAGTCGGATCCAGGACCTGGACCGACGACTGGATGTCAGCCCCTACGGCTCGGCGGCGCTCGCCGGCACGTCGCTCGGACTCGACCCTGAATCGGTGGCGGCCGATCTCGGCTTCTCCAGCAGCGTTCCCAACTCGATCGACGGCACCGCGGCCCGCGACGGGGTGGCCGAGGCCGCGTACGTGTGCGCGCAGATCGGCGTCGATCTCTCCCGGCTGAGCGAGGACGTGATCTTGTGGGTCACCCACGAGTTCAGGTTCGCAAGCCTGTCCGACGCGTGGTCGACCGGATCCAGCATCATGCCGCAGAAGAAGAACCCGGATGTCGCCGAACTGGCGCGTGGCAAGGCGGGCCGCTTGATCGGCAATCTGTCCGGTTTGCTGGCGACCCTCAAAGGTCTGCCGCTGGCCTACAACCGCGATCTGCAGGAGGACAAGGAGCCGATCTTCGACTCGATCGACCAGTTGCTGATCTTGCTGCCGGCCGTTGCGGGCATGGTCGCGACCCTGACCTTCGACACCGATCGGTTGGCCGCCATGGCACCGGAGGGATTCGCGCTGGCCACCGATGTCGCCGACTGGCTGGTCCGGCAGCGCGTTCCCTTCGCGGAGGCGCACGAGGTGGCCGGGGCCTGCGTACGGTATTGCGAATCCCGCGGCCTGTCGCTCTCCGACCTCACCCCTGCCCACTTGCGCGAGATCTCCCCCCATCTGACCGACGAGCTCCTGACGGTGCTCACCGTGGCCGGCTCGATCGCCGCCCGCGACGGGCGGGGCGGCACCGCCGGCGTCCGCGTCCGCGAGCAGTTGGCACAGCTCGAGCGGGCGATGGAGCAGGCTGCGGAGGCTTCCAGCGTCTAAGGAGGCGGCCTTGAACCCCTTCGACTTCTTGGGACCCGTAGCGGAGGGGCCAGACGAGCGGAACGGGTCCGAACGCCCCGTACGGAACTCACAGGGACGAACACCGAAGGTATCTTGACCATTTGTGACTGATGTCCTGAGCGAACTGCGGTGGCGGGGCCTGCTCGCCGAGACGACCGACGAGGCGGCCCTTGCTGCGCACCTCGAAGCCGGCCCGGTCACCTTCTACGTCGGCTTCGACCCGACCGCCCCCAGCATCCATTTCGGAAATCTGGTCCAACTCATGGTGGCTCGGGTGCTGCAACGGGCCGGACATCTGCCGCTGATCTTGGTCGGCGGCTCGACCGGTCTGATCGGTGACCCGAAGAACGCCGGCGAACGGGCCATGAACTCGACCGACGTGGTCGCCGGCTGGGTGGAGCGGATCCGCACGCAGGTCGCGCACTTCGTCGACTTCGAGGGCGACAACCCGGCCCGCATCGTCAACAACCTGGATTGGACCGCCGGTCTCTCCGTGCTGGATTTCCTGCGGGACATCGGCAAGCACTTCCCGGTCAACCGGATGCTGGCTCGGGACGTGGTGCGGACGCGCCTCGAGGAGGGCATCTCCTACACCGAGTTCTCCTACGTCCTGCTCCAGTCGCTGGACTACCTGGAGCTGTTCCGGACCTACGGCTGCACCCTGCAGTTCGGCGGCAGCGACCAGTGGGGCAACATCACGGCCGGGGTCGAGCTGATCCGGCGGGTCGAGGGCGCTCGCGTGCACGCCCTGGCCACGCCGTTGCTGACCAAGGCCGACGGGACCAAGTTCGGCAAGACCGAGAGCGGCACGGTCTGGCTCGACTCCCGAGATGACCTCGCCGTACGCCTTCCACCAGTTCTTCCTCCAGGCCGAGGACAGCAAGGTGGTCGAGTACCTCAAGGTGTTCAGCGAGCGGCCTGCCAGCCGAGATCGAGGCGCTGGCCGAGCAGACCCGGCGCGAGCCCCACCGCCGGCTGGCCCAGAAGGCGCTGGCCGACGACATCACGGCCCTGGTGCACTCTGCGGCTGCTCGGGACGCCGCGGTACAAGCCGCCGCCGCGCTGTTCGGTCAGTCCGAACTCGACCAGTTGCCCGCGGACGTCCTCGAGGACGTGCTCACCGAGGTGGGAGCGCGGGAACTCGAGATCAGCGACGAGCTCCAGCCGAGCGTGGTCGACGTGCTGACCGCTAGCGGGGTCGTGGCGAGCAGGTCGGCGGCGCGGAGAGCGATCGGGGAGGGCGGGGCCTACCTGAACAACGTCCGGGTGACCGATCCAGACGCCACACTGCGCCCCGACGACATCCTGCACGGTCGCTACGTGGTGACCCGTCGCGGCAAGAGGACCGTCGGTGCGGTCGTGCTGACCCGATGACCGACCGACCGGTGCTGGCGGTCGTGGTCGATCGACCGGGCCGCCGCACGGCGCTGGTCGAGGATCTCCGGCGGCGATTCGATCGTGACTACGACGTCACCGAGTTGACCTCGGTGGGCGTGACCCGGGCGTTGGAGCAGCTCGACGCGAGCGGAACTCCGCTCGCGGCGGTGATCGCCGACGCCGAGTTGCCAGAGGCGGGACTCTCCGGAGCCCAGTTGCTGGCCCAGATCCGCCGGCGGCATCGGGCGACCAAGCGGATCCTGCTGGTCGAACGCGGTCACTGGCGTGGGCATCCGGTCCAGCAGGCGATGGTGCTCGGCCAGGTGGATGGCTATCTGTTCGTTCCCTGGGAACCGCGGGAAGCCTGGCTCTACCTGCCGATGGCGGAGTACCTGGCCGACTGGTCCCGCAGCCAGCCACCGGAGACCACCGCCTTCACCATCGTCGGCGAGCAGTGGCATCCGCGGTCCCATCAGCTGCGCGACATCATGACGCGGGCCGCCATCCCGTTCCGGTTCCTCCCGGCGGATTCCGAACCGGGGACGGCGTTGCTCGGCGAGTTGGCGGTGGATCCTTCCGGGCTGCCGCTCCTGGTGCACTTCACCGGCCTCACGCTGCGAAACCCGAGCGACGCCGAGGTGGTCGAGACTGCTCGGCTTTCCCGCTCCGGGTGACCAGGTGTACGACGTCGCCATCGTCGGCGGGGGACCGGCCGGGCTCTCGGCCGCCGTCTACGCCGCGAGCGAAGGTCTGTGCGCCTGCGTGATCGATCCCTCCGTGCCCGGTGGTCAGGCCGGCAGCAGCTCGATGATCCGCAACTACCTCGGCTTCCCGCGCGGACTCAGCGGCACCGACCTCACGAATCGTGCGGTGGAACAGGCCTGGTTGCTGGGTGCGGAGTTCCTCCTCGCCGAGGAGGTGGCCGCCCTGACGCCGGACGACGAGCAGATCGCATTGACGACGCGATCGGGTGCCCGGATCAGGGCCCGAAGCGTGGTCTTGGCTTGCGGGGTGAGCTGGCGGCGCCTCGGGGTGCCGGCGCTCGAGGAACTGGTCGGCGCCGGCGTCTTCTACGGCGCCGCGGGATCGGAGGCCGAGGCGCTCAGCGACGGCCAGGTGTACATCGTCGGTGGCGGGAACTCCGCCGGACAGGCGGCCGTCCATCTCGCCCGCCGCGCTCGGCAGGTGCACCTGGTCATTCGGCGGGCCGGGTTGTCGGAGAGCATGTCGGACTATCTCGTCCGCCAGCTCGAAGCGGCGGACAACATCGCCGTCATCGGCGAAAGCGAAGTCATCGGGGGGTCGGGCGAGGACCGGCTGGAGGAGCTCCTGCTTCGCCACCGGCCGAGCGGGCGCTCGCGCGCGGTGCCGGCCGACGGGCTGTTCGTCATGATCGGAGGTGAGCCGCGCACGGGTTGGCTGCGGGGGAGTGTGGCCATGGACGAAAGGAGCTATCTCCTGACCGACGCCGACGTGACGTCCGCGGGAGCGTGGGAGCTCCGACGCCCGCCGCTGTTCGGGGAGACCAGCCAACCCGGTGTCTTCGCCGTCGGCGACGTCGTCCACGAGTCGAGCAAGCGGGTGGCGCCGTCGGTCGGCTCGGGTGCGGTCGCGATCCAGATGGTCCACCGCTACCTCGCCGAACGTCGTCGCACCACCCAGGAATAGGCGGTGCCCCGGCTGCGCTAAGGTGGTGTCCTACGCAAGGGCTGGGTCGCGACGCCGGTTTGACCGGAGCGGGACGACCACCTAGAGTAGACAAGGCCCGGAGCGCGGGACGCAACAGTCGATGAGGCTGGAGCGGCCGATCCGGACCATCATCCACCACCTCCACCAACATCGATCGACCGGCCGACGCATGTGCGTTTTCCCATCGATCGATGGGTGCGGGAACGATGATTGGAGATGGGGGATCGAGTTTGACTCGGTTGCTCCGGATCACTAAAGTAAGTCAGGTTGCCCCAAGCCGAGACGGATAGTCTCGGCGCGGTGTGCACCCGAAACTTGAGAACTCAACAGCGTGCTTAAAAGTCAATGCCAAATATGCACTAAAAGAACCCGTGCTTGGTTTGGTGAGGCGAGGCGGACTTACAAGTCTGTCGACCCTCGCACAGCCAAGTCGGATTCCTTTGAGATTGATTGATTGATTGACCCAGCAATGGGTTCTGTCAGCATCAAGCTCGTTGATTTGACAGTTACCGACACGCAGCCTGGCTGCCTGTCGCACTGATAGATTTCAACGGAGAGTTTGATCCTGGCTCAGGACGAACGCTGGCGGCGTGCTTAACACATGCAAGTCGAACGGTAAGGCCCCTTCGGGGGTACACGAGTGGCGAACGGGTGAGTAACACGTGAGCAACCTGCCCTTGACTCTGGAATAACAGCTGGAAACAGCTGCTAATACCGGATATGACCGCATGCGACATCGCATACGGTGGAAAGCTCTGGCGGTCAAGGATGGGCTCGCGGCCTATCAGCTAGTTGGTGAGGTAACGGCTCACCAAGGCTTCGACGGGTAGCCGGCCTGAGAGGGCGACCGGCCACACTGGGACTGAGATACGGCCCAGACTCCTACGGGAGGCAGCAGTGGGGAATATTGCACAATGGGCGAAAGCCTGATGCAGCAACGCCGCGTGCGGGATGACGGCCTTCGGGTTGTAAACCGCTTTCAGCTCCGACGAAGCGCAAGTGACGGTAGGAGCAGAAGAAGGACCGGCCAACTACGTGCCAGCAGCCGCGGTGATACGTAGGGTCCGAGCGTTGTCCGGAATTATTGGGCGTAAAGGGCTTGTAGGCGGTTTGTCACGTCGGAAGTGAAAACTCAGGGCTCAACCCTGAGCCTGCTTCCGATACGGGCAAACTAGAGGAATGCAGGGGAGAACGGAATTCCTGGTGGAGCGGTGGAATGCGCAGATATCAGGAGGAACACCGGTGGCGAAGGCGGTTCTCTGGGCATTTCCTGACGCTGAGAAGCGAAAGCGTGGGGAGCAAACAGGCTTAGATACCCTGGTAGTCCACGCCGTAAACGGTGGGCACTAGGTGTGGGGGACATTCCACGTTCTCCGTGCCGAAGCTAACGCATTAAGTGCCCCGCCTGGGGAGTACGGCCGCAAGGCTAAAACTCAAAGGAATTGACGGGGGCCCGCACAAGCGGCGGAGCATGCGGATTAATTCGATGCAACGCGAAGAACCTTACCTGGGTTTGACATATGCCGGAAAGCTGCAGAGATGTAGCCCCCGCAAGGTCGGTATACAGGTGGTGCATGGCTGTCGTCAGCTCGTGTCGTGAGATGTTGGGTTAAGTCCCGCAACGAGCGCAACCCTCGTCCTATGTTGCCAGCGGATAATGCCGGGGACTCATAGGAGACTGCCGGGGTCAACTCGGAGGAAGGTGGGGATGACGTCAAGTCATCATGCCCCTTAAGTCCAGGGCTTCACGCATGCTACAATGGCTGGTACAAAGGGCTGCAATACCGCAAGGTTGAGCGAATCCCAAAAAGCCAGTCTCAGTTCGGATTGGGGTCTGCAACTCGACCCCATGAAGTCGGAGTCGCTAGTAATCGCAGATCAGCAACGCTGCGGTGAATACGTTCCCGGGCCTTGTACACACCGCCCGTCAAGTCATGAAAGTCGGTAACACCCGAAGCCGGTGGCCCAACCCTTGTGGAGGGAGCCGTCGAAGGTGGGACTGGCGATTAGGACTAAGTCGTAACAAGGTAGCCGTACCGGAAGGTGCGGCTGGATCACCTCCTTTCTAAGGAGCAGCGCGGCGAGTTCGCTCGTCGGTATGCTCCGGATTCCACGACACTCGTTCGTGGCCGGAGCAGCTCTGGAATGTGGAACATTGACCATTAAGCCGTGACGCGGATGCGTTCGTGAGTACAACCTGCCTGGCAGGAGTGGAAAACCGAATGGGTTTCGTGGCACGGCCCAAGCACGCTGTTGGGTCCTGAAGGGTCGGTTGCACAGCAACTGGAACTTCTGCGGACCGATGCCGTCCACCTCATGCAAGAGGTGGTTGGGTCGGGAACCCGCCCGTATGTTGAGAACTTCACAGTGGACGCGAGCATCTTTGTAGTAACAACAAGCTACTAAGGGCAATCGGTGGATGCCTAGGCACCAAGAGCCGATGAAGGACGTTGTAACCTGCGATAAGCCCCGGGGAGCTGGTAAACGAGCTTCGATCCGGGGATCTCCGAATAGGGAAACCTCGAAAGAAACCGGAGTAATGTCCGGCGACCCTCACCTGAACACATAGGGTGATGGGAGGGAACGTGGGGAAGTGAAACATCTCAGTACCCACAGGAAAAGAAAACAACCGTGATTCCGTAAGTAGTGGCGAGCGAACGCGGAAGAGGCCAAACCGTACGTGTGTGATAGCTGACAGGCGTTGCACGTCCGGTGTTGTGGGGCCGATCCGGCCGAACTGTCAATCGGCCAAGCAGTAAGAAATGATCGATGAAGTCGAAGTACTCTGGGAAGGTACGGCACAGAAGGTAATACCCCTGTAGACGTAAGTCGATCACTGCTGAACGTAACCCCAAGTAGCAGCCAACCCGTGAAATTGGCTGTGAATCTGGCGGGACCACCCGCTAAGCCTAAATACTCCTTGGTGACCGATAGCGGACAAGTACCGTGAGGGAAAGGTGAAAAGTACCCCGGGAGGGGAGTGAAATAGTACCTGAAACCGATTGCCTACAATCCGTCGGAGCTGATACTTGTATCGGTGACGGCGTGCCTTTTGAAGAATGAGCCTGCGAGTTAGTGGTGCGTGGCGAGGTTAACCCGTGTGGGGAAGCCGTAGCGAAAGCGAGTCCGAACAGGGCGAATCAGTCGCGTGCTCTAGACCCGAAGCGGAGTGATCTATCCATGGCCAGGGTGAAGCGACGGTAAGACGTCGTGGAGGCCCGAACCCACCAGGGTTGAAAACCTGGGGGATGAGCTGTGGATAGGGGTGAAAGGCCAATCAAACTCCGTGATAGCTGGTTCTCCCCGAAATGCATATAGGTGCAGCGTCGCGTGTTTCTTGCCGGAGGTAGAGCACTGGATAGTCTAGGGGGCCCACAAGCTTACCGAAATTAGCCAAACTCCGAATACCGGTAAGTGAAGCGCGGCAGTGAGACTGCGGGCGATAAGGTTCGTAGTCGAGAGGGAAACAGCCCAGAACACCAGCTAAGGCCCCTAAGAGATTGCTAAGTGGAAAAGGATGTGGAGTTGCGGAGACAACCAGGAGGTTGGCTTGGAAGCAGCCACCCTTGAAAGAGTGCGTAATAGCTCACTGGTCAAGTGATTCTGCGCCGACAATTTAGCGGGGCTCAAGCAATCCGCCGAAGCTGTGTCATTCACGCGTGTACTCGGTCGTGCAAACGATCCAGGTGCGTGGATGGGTAGGGGAGCGTCGTGTGCGCGATGAAGCGGCAGGGTGACCTAGCCGTGGAGAGCACACGAGTGAGAATGCAGGCATGAGTAGCGAATGAGGAGTGAGAAACTCCTCCACCGAAAGACCAAGGGTTCCAGGGTCAAGCTAATCTGCCCTGGGTAAGTCGGGACCTAAGGCGAGGCCGACAGGCGTAGTCGATGGACAACGGGTTGATATTCCCGTACCGGCGCTAGAACGACCCTGCCGAATCGAGCGATGCTAAGCACGCGAGTTGCGCGGAGACCTTCGGGTCGATGTGCGATGAGTCTGCGACCCAGACTTGTAGTAGGCAAGCTGCGGAGTGACGCAGGAAGGTAGCCCATCCCGGGCGATGGTTGTCCCGGGCTAAGTGCGTAGGGCGAGGTATAGGCAAATCCGTACCTCACGTGCCTGAGACATGACGGCTGGATCGGATACGTCCGATCGAGTGGGTGATCCTATGCTGCCTAGAAAACCTTCGTGAGCGAGTGCTAGAGCCGCCCGTACCCTAAACCGACTCAGGTGGTCAGGTAGAGAATACCAAGGTGATCGAGAGAACCGTGGTTAAGGAACTCGGCAAAATGCCCCCGTAACTTCGGGAGAAGGGGGGCCGAGTCTGTCTATGGATTTACTCCGGACGGCAGATGAGGCCGCAGAGACCAGGCCCAAGCGACTGTTTACTAAAAACACAGGTCCGTGCTAAGTCGTAAGACGCTGTATACGGACTGACGCCTGCCCGGTGCTGGAACGTTAAGGGGAAGTGTTAGCGCAAGCGAAGCACTGAACTTAAGCGCCAGTAAACGGCGGTGGTAACTATAACCATCCTAAGGTAGCGAAATTCCTTGTCGGGTAAGTTCCGACCTGCACGAATGGCGTAACGACTTGGGCGCTGTCTCGACCATGGACTCGGCGAAATTGCACTACGAGTAAAGATGCTCGTTACGCGCAGCAGGACGGAAAGACCCCGGGACCTTTACTATAGTTTGGTATTGGTGTTCGGTACAGCTTGTGTAGGATAGGTGGGAGACTGTGAAGCGGCCACGCCAGTGGTTGTGGAGTCAACGTTGAAATACCACTCTGGCTGTTCTGGATATCTAACCTAGGTCCGTTATCCGGATCAGGGACAGTGCCTGATGGGTAGTTTGACTGGGGCGGTCGCCTCCTAAAAGGTAACGGAGGCGCCCAAAGGTTCCCTCAGCCTGGTTGGCAATCAGGTTTCGAGTGTAAGTGCACAAGGGAGCTTGACTGTGAGAGAGACATCTCGAGCAGGGACGAAAGTCGGGACTAGTGATCTGACGGTGGCATGTGGAAGCGCCGTCACTCAACGGATAAAAGGTACCCCGGGGATAACAGGCTGATCTTGCCCGAGCGTCCATAGCGACGGCATGGTTTGGCACCTCGATGTCGGCTCGTCGCATCCTGGGGCTGGAGTCGGTCCCAAGGGTTGGGCTGTTCGCCCATTAAAGCGGCACGCGAGCTGGGTTTAGAACGTCGTGAGACAGTTCGGTCCCTATCCGCTGCGCGCGTAGGAGTCTTGAGGAGGGCTGTCCTTAGTACGAGAGGACCGGGACGGACGAACCTCTGGTGTGCCAGTTGTCCTGCCAAGGGCACGGCTGGTTGGCTACGTTCGGAAGTGATAACCGCTGAAAGCATCTAAGCGGGAAGCACGCTCCAAGATGATGGCTCCCACAGGGTAACCTGGTAAGGCCCCCAGCAGACCACTGGGTGATAGGTCGGATGTGGAAGTGCAGTAATGCACGGAGCTGACCGATACTAATAGGCCGAGGGCTTGTTCCTACAAAGGTGCTACGCGTCCACTGTGAATTTCCCGAGATACGGTCGGGATTCCGCCAATATCTCCATAGAGTTTCGGTGATCATGGCGAGAGGGAAACACCCGGCTCCATTCCGAACCCGGAAGTTAAGCTTCTCAGCGCCGATGGTACTGCACGGGGGACCGTGTGGGAGACTAGGACGTCGCCGGACAACACACATTCAGGGTCGACCATTCGTGGTCGGCCCTGAAGTGCGTTCCAGGGCAGGCGAGAGGATTCCGTCACCGGCGGGCCGAATAGATCCAGGCAGCAGCGTCGAGGGTCACTCCGGTCGACGTGACGTGTTCCTCTAGAACTGCTCGAAGTCGGCTGCGGAGGCGATTGCCGGCGGCGTCGTCCGATTGGCTCAGTACGTACTTCGGGGCCCCGAAACCCGTCAAGAAGTTCAGCGCATCCTCGACGCCGCTCCCGAACCATAGGGGTCCGGTGACCGGTGTCGTCACAAGGTCGCGAAAACCGGCCGCTTGGAGAAGGGCGCCGGCTCGCACTGGATCGGCTAGAGCGAACGGTCCCGGCGTCCCTGGAGCCGGCGGTTCACTGGCCGGCAGTTCGGCCGTCACTGCGCCGATGATGGCTCGGGTCCATTCGTTGTCCGCTGGTGCCTGCCACACCATGACCACGAGGCGCCCGGTTGTACGCAGCGCGCGAGCCAGGTTGGCGAAGGCGGCGAGAGGGTCAGCCAGAAACATCACGGCCATCCTGCTGATCACCACGTCGTAGGACTCGGGGTCGAACGGATAGATCTGGGCGTCGCCGGCGACGAACTCGACGTTGTCCAGGCCGGCCGCCTCGGCGCGGTCGCGAGCCTGGGCGAGCATCGGCCCGGAGAGGTCGACGCCGAGGACCGCTCCGGCGTTGGCTCGTCGCGCCGCCTCGCAGCTGTCCTCCCCGGTGCCGCAGCCGACATCGAGGACATGATCGGACGGCCGCACCCGCGCCGCCTCGCTCAGGGCGGCTCTGAACACACTTGTGCTCTGTTCGAATTGATCGGCGTTCGCCGCCCAGAAAGCGCCGTCGTCGGTGTTCCAGATGCGCAGCTGATCGGCGTTGGCTGGGTCGATTGGCACGGCGCCTGGATCGCTCACGTTCCTCACCTGCCGAAGTGAGAGGAGAGAACTCCTCGGTAGCGCTCGTCGATCTCGGTCGCCGCCCGCAGGTCGGCCTCGCTCGGCTCGCGGTCGCTGAGGACGGGGATCGGCCAGTCCGGCATGTCGCCGGTCAGCGCCCAGGCGGCCTGCCGAGCCGCACCCACGGCCACGCTCTCGAACTCCTCGGTCGCGACGATCGGCAGTCCGAAGACAGCCAGTGCGATGGTGCGCACAGCCTCGGACTGGGAGGCGCCGCCCGTCATGATGACGCGTCCGATGCTTCCCGTCTGCTCCCTCAGCACCTGCAGACCGTACGCAAGGCTCCAGAGCACGCCCTCGATCGTCGCTCGGGCAACGTTGGCCGGCGTCATGTTGGTCCGGGTGAGGCCGACGAGCTGACCCCGCGCGTCGGGCAGCGGCGGGGTGCGTTCCCCGTCGAGGTAGGGCAGGAACACGAGGTCCTGACTCCCGGGTGGGGCCTCGAGGGCGAGTCGACTGAATTCGTCGAGACCGACACCCAGCAGATCGGCGGCGGCGACGAGGTTCCGGGCCCCGTTGAGGGTGCAAACCAGCGGCAGGAAGGCTCCGGTCGCGTCGGCGAAGCCGGCGACGGTCCCGGTCGGCTCGTGGGTCTGGTGATCGCTCATCACGAAGGCGGTCCCGCTGGTGCCGAGGGAAACCACCGCCTCGCCGGGCTTGAGTCCGAGACCGAGTCCGGCCGCCATGTTGTCCCCGGTGCCGGGCGCGATGGCGATCCCGTCGGACGTGTGTCCGACGATCTCACTCGGCCCGGCAACCCGGGGCAATGCGACCTCGCGGCCGATGGCGAGCCGAACCAGATCTTCTCGGTACGTGTTGTTCGCGGCGTCGAAGTAGCAGGTTCCTGAAGCATCCCCGCGATCAGTCGTCAGCGCGAAGCTTTGGCCGCCGATCCGCCAGGTGAGCCAGTCGTGCGGCAGCACCACCGCCGCGGTCCGGGTGGCGTGCTCGGGTTCGGCTCGGGCGAGCCAGCGGATCTTCGACACCGTCATCGACGCGACGGGCACCGAACCCACCGCCTCCGCCCAGGCTTGAGGTCCGCCGAGCTCGCTGATCAGGTCGTCGGCGTCGCCGGCGGACCGGTTGTCGTTCCACAGCAGAGCGTCACGGACGAGGCCACCGGCCTCGTCCAGGGTCACCATGCCGTGCTGCTGACCGCCGACGGCAAGGGCCTGGACATCGTGCAGCAGAGCAGGATCAGCGGTTGCGGAACGGTAGGCCGTCCACCATTCCTCGGCCGACACCTCGGTGCCCGGGGGGTGCGAAGCTCGCGACGTACGCAGGATGCGTCCGGACTCGGCGTCGCAAACCACGACCTTGACGGATTGGGTAGAGGAGTCCACTCCCGCCACCAGCTTGAACTCAGGGCTCACTCAGGTCCTCCGGTGGGTCAGCGTACGGAGATCGCTGTCGATCTCGGACTGGGCGGCCACACTATCGGCCTCGATGGAGCTGTCGACGACCTCGATGTCCAGTCCGCGATCCAGGAACGACTGGACGACGACGGCGGAAGGCCGACCGGAGAGGACCAGCCGGTCGATCTCTGTGATCGTGGCGAACTGTACGAAGGCCGCCGCGCCCAGGTACGACGCGTCGCCCAAGGCGATCACCGTCCTGCCACAGGCGACCTCGGCCCGGGAGACGGCGGCCGCGGCCGGTGTGGGCTGCCCCAGTCCGCGCTCGAGACTGATCCCGGCGGGGCAGACCAGGCTGATGTCGACGTGCAGTCGCTCCAGTTCGTGCAGGGCCCAGTCACCTTCCTGCGCCCGGTTCGCCGGCGAGACGGAGCCGCCGATGTTGTATACCGCCAGCTTGCTGATCCGGGCGGCGGCGATCGCCGCATCCAGCGAGTTGGTGACCACCGTCAGGCCATGCCGGACCGGCGGATCGCTGGTCATCGCGGTGGTCAACGCCAGCGTGAGCCGTCCGGCGCCGAGCAGCAGGGTGCCGATGCGGGGCAGCTCCGCCCAGAGGCGGGTGGCCAGAGCAAGATCGTCGGAGTTGTTGACCGGCGGCGGAGTCAGACCTGGGAACGGGTCGGTCTCGATCGGGATGGCACCGCCGTGGACCCGCTGCAATTGACCGTCGGATTCGAGCGTGCGCAGGTCCCGCCGCACCGTTTCCTGCGCCACTCCGAGCCGCCCGGCCACGTCCATCACGTCGATTCGGCCTTCGTCGCTCAGCCAACCGACGATCCGCGCTTGGCGAGTCGGTTACCGCCGCCGGCTGATCCTTCATGATCCGCGTGCACTTCCGGTAGGGGTTACAAGAGTTCCATCGATTCGTCGAGTTGGGGTCGTATCTGCAGCTTTGCGTCCCTGGCCGGCCCGAAACATCTCCAGCGCCGCTCCGTAGTCGGCCAGGGAGAAGGCATGGCTGACCATCCGTGGCGCATCGATCGCCCCGGTGGTGAACATCTCGACCGCCCTCCCGTACGTGTTGAGGACGGCCATCGACCCGGTGATGGTGAGCTCGTCGTTGTACACGCGGAACGGGGAGAAGGACGCGGTGGCGTCGGTGGCGGCCACGCCGAACTGCTGGAAGGTGCCGCCACGACGCACCCGAGTGAGCCCGTCCTCGATCGCCGCCACCACCCCCGTGCAGTCGATCACCACATCCCAGCCACCCGGTCGCGCCACCTCGTCGGCCGACGCGCCGAGTTCGGCGATCCCGACCTCCTTGGCCACGTCCAGCCGCGCCGGATTGCGGTCGACGACGGTCACCGAAGCGGCTCCGGCCCGGGGGGCCAGCTGCGCCATCATCAGGCCCATCGTGCCGGCGCCGTAGATCAGGTAGTGCTCGCCCATCCGGCGGGGCAGCAGGTCGTAGCCGCGGATGGCGCAGGAGAGCGGTTCGATCAGCGCGGCCAGCGCCAGGTCGACCCCGTCGGCGAGGTGGTGCACGTTCGCGACCGGCGCGACCTGCAACTCGGCGGTGGAGCCGTTGGTCCGCGCGACCCCGGATCCGTTCCAGTTCTCGCACAGATTGGCCCGGCCCCCGGTGCAGAAGGAGCAGTGGCCGCAGGTGAGGGTCGGGTCGACCGACACCCGGTCACCGGGCGCGAACTCGCTCGACCTGCTCGCCGACGGCCTCGACCACCCCGGAGGTCTCGTGGCCGGGGATGATCGGGAAGACCGTCGGGCGCGAACTCGCCGTCCAGCACGTGCAGATCCGTCCCACAGAGCCCGACCGCCTCGACCCGGACCAGGACGTCCCGTGGGCCGACGTCGGGTCGGGCACCTCCTCCAGAGTCGAAGGTGCCCGGGCTCGGCGAAGACGATCGCGCGCATCAGAGTCCTTTCGTGGGAGCGCAGCGACCTCGGGCCCCTGCGGCGAGCAGTGCACTACTTCACCGCACCCATGGCCAAACCGCGGACCAGCCGCTTCTGGGCCAGCCAGCCGGCGACGATCACCGGCAGGACCGCGACGGTACAGGCGGCCGACAGGACGGCCAGGAACTGACCGCGGCCGTCGACGAAGCTGCCCAGGAAGGGCGGCGTGGTGCGCGCGACGACGGCGGTGAGCAGGTTGGCCAGGAAGTACTCGTTCCAGGCGAAGATGAAGCAGATCAGCGCCGCCGCCGCGGCGCCCGGGGCCACGATCGGCAGCGATACCTGCCACAGCTCGCGGTTGTAGCCCGCACCGTCGATCTGCGCGGCCTCCACCACGGCCCGAGGCACCTCGGCGAAGAAGGAGCGCATCATCCACACCGCCAGCGGCAGGTTGATGCCGATGTAGAGCACCCCCAGCGCCCAGAGGTTGTCCAGCATGCCCAGGGTGCGCAGCAGCAGGAACACCGGGATGATCGACGCCGCCACCGGCATGAACTTGGTGGAGATGAAGAAGAACAACGCGTCCTGCCACTTGCCGATCGGCCGGACCGACAGCGCGTACGCGGCCGGGATGGCCAGGCCCATCACGACCACCGTGGAGAGCACGGAGACGAACAACGAGTTCAGCAGGTGGAGGCCCATGTTGCGACGGAACACCTCGACGTAGTTGTTGAGGGTCGGTTCGAAGAAGAACGGCGGGGGAAACTGCGCGGCCACCGCTTCCGTCTTGAAGCTGTTGATCAGCATCCACAGCACCGGGAAGAAGAAGATGAACACCAGCACCCAGGTGAGCGCCGTGACCAGGTAGCCGACGATCTTGCGCTTGGTGAACTTGCTGGATCCGCCGCTCCGGGCGCCGAGGAGCCGGCCGAGGACGTCGTCGGGTTCGGCTGTGGTCGGTTGCGGCCATCAGCCCTTTGCCTCCTCGGTGAAGACCTTGAACACAGTTCTCAGTGCCGCCGTGGCGAGCACGATGGTCACGACCACGGTGATCACGCCGTAGGCGGCGGCCTCACCGATCTGTTGCCCGATGAAGGCTCGTTCGTAGAGCAGGTAGGGCAGGGTCTTGGTGCCGCCCGCACCCTTGGTCATGATGTTGACGGGGTCGAAGACCTGCACCATCAAGACGGTGCCGAGCAGGGCGGCCAGCTCGGCGTAGGTCCGCAGGTGCGGCAGCGTCATGTAGCGGAACGTCTGCAGGGCGTTGGACCCGTCGACATCGGCCGCCTCGAGGATGTCCCCCGATTGCGACTGCAGTCCGGCCAGCAGGATCAGCATCATGAACGGCGTGTACTCCCAGGTCAGGGTGAAGACGATACTGAGTCCCGGGTGATCGGTCGTCCAGGCGATCCCGTCCAGACCGAACCAGGACAGCACCAACGTGACGATCCCGCTGTCGGTGTCGAGGATGGAGTACTTCCAGAGCAGGGCGGCGGCGGCCGGCATGATCAGGAAGGGGGTGATGAGCAGCGTGCGGGCGAGCGACCGCCCGGGGAACTTCCGGTCCAACAACATGGCGAAGAACAGCCCGAGCAGCATCGAGAGGATCATCGACAGCCCGACGATCCAGACCGTTGCCCACAGCGACGGCAGGAACAGGCCGCCGGTCACCACGGCGATGTAGTTGTCGAAGCCGGCGAAGGAACGCTCCTCCGGCCGGGCCAGGTTCCAGTTCTGGAACGAGTAGTAGATCGTCACCAGGAACGGCACCTGGGTGATGAGGATCGCGACGATCAGCCCGGGCAGGATCAGCTTCCGGGCGAACTTCCGCTCGGCGAGTTCCTGGCCCTTGAGCTCGCCCTGAGGCGGATGGGGAACCGAGCCAGGCGCAGTGACGGTATCGGTGTCGGTCCCGATAGTGGTGGACATCAGCCCTCCTTCTGTTGCAGCTTGCCCGCTCGCTCGGCTATTCGTTGGCCGGCCTCGAGGGCCTGGTCGACCGATTGTCGACCGGCGATGGCGTCGACGATCTCCTGGGAGACCTGGTTGCCGACGTCTTGGAACTCCGGGATGGACACGTACTGGATGCCGGTCCACGGCTGCGGGTTGACCCCCGGCTTCTTGGGGTCGACCTCGTTCATGATCTCGGCGGTCAGCGGGGCGAACTCACCGCCCGCCTCCTTGTACTCCGGGATCTCATACGTCGACAGCCGGGTTCCGGGTGGGGTCCGCGCCCAGCCCAGGGTCGACCCGACCAGCTTCAGGTACTCCTTCGACGTCGCCCACTTCACGAACTCCCAGGCGGCTTCCTGACTGTCGCTCTCGGCGTTGATGCCGAGGTTCCACGACCACAGCCAGCCGGAGTCGGCGGTCTTCTCGATCGGGGCCCGGACGTAGCCGACCTTGCCCTTGACCGGCGAGCTCTCCACCGAGCCGGCGGCCGACGTCGCGTCGTACCACATGGCGGCCCGGTCGGTGCTGAACAGATCGAGGCACTCGGTGAAGCTGAAGGCGGCCGGGTCGGCCTGCCCGGAATCGGCCAGGGTCTGGAGGTAGAACGACACCGCCGCCTTCCACTGCGGCGACGTCAGTTGGGCCTCCCAGTTCATGTTGTACCACTGGCCGCCGAAGGTGTTGATCACCGTGGTCATCGACGCGAACAGGTCGCCCCAGCCGGGCTTGCCGCGCAGGCAGATGCCGGCCCGGTCGCCCGACTTCATCTGCCGGGCGAAGTCCGCGATCTGCTGCCAGGTCGGCCGCGCCGGCATCTCGATGCCCGCTTCCTCGAAGAGATCCTTGCGGTACATGAGGAACGAAGACTCGCCGTAGAACGGCAGTGCGTAGACCCGGTCCTCGAAGGAGATGCCCTCCCGCACCGGCTTGAACAGGTCGTCGAGGTCGTACGAGGGGTCCTGGCCGGCCTTCTCGGTGAGGTCGACCAGCCACTTGTTCTCGCCCCAGATCGGCACCTCGTACATGCCGACGGTCATGATGTCGTACTGCCCGCCGCCGGTGGCCACGTCCTGGGTGATGGCGTTCCGGAGATCGCCCTCCTCCAGGAAGATGATGTTGACCTTGATGTCGGGGTGCAGCTTGTTGAACTCCGGCAGCAGCCGGTTCATGTCCTGCATCTGCGGGTTGTTGACGCTGGCCAGCGTGATGGTGGTGACGCCAGGGGGGTTGCCCAGCTCGCCGAATCCGGCGCAGCCGGAGATGGCGAGCGCGAAGCTCATGCCGAGTCCGGCGATGCCGAGGCGTCGCTGTTTGGTTGCGGTCATGCACGGGGCCCTTCTGATCGTGGCCGACTCTCTGCGTATCGCAGCCGTTTGGTTGTTAGGCGAACCGTAACCCGCCAGAATGGGCCTGGTCTAGACCCAATCTGCGGCTTTATCTTCGATGTGATGCCCGATTCGTTTGGTTCGCAACCGGTTGCGACTGTTTGCCCGACCCGAGGGGAGCGACGATGACCAGATATCCACCGGAACGACAGCGCGCGATCACCGACATGCTGATGGGCCTGGACGATCAGCGGGCCAGCGTGGCCCTCATCAGTCGAACAGACTCGGGGTGACGACCGAAACGGTACGCCGTGATCTCGACGTGCTGGAACGGCGCGGACTGTTGCGCCGGATCCGGGGCGGAGCCGAACTGTTGCACTCCACGCCGTTCGAAACGGCTCTGGCCGCGCGGCACGCGCTGCAGTTCGAGGACAAGGTGACCATCGCTCGCCGGGTCGTCGACGAACTGCCGGAGGACGGGGTCGTGATCTTGGACTCGGGGTCGCTGACCTTCGTGTGCGCGCAGGCGATGCCGAAGGATCGGCCGCTGGTGCTGGTGACCAACAACCTCCCGGCCGCGCAGTTCCTCGCCGGCTACGAGAACCTGCGGATCATGACCTTGCCGGGAATGATCAGGGGGCTGACCTCCGCAGCGGTGGACAGCTGGACCCAGCGTCGGCTGGGCACTCTCAGCGCGGACCTGGCCATCATCGGTGTCAACGGCCTGACCACCACGCAGGGGTTGACCACCACCAATCCGGAGGAGGCCGCCGCCAAGCGGGCGATGATGCTCGCGGCCCGCCGCCGGATCGTCCCGGTCATCTCGGGCAAGCTGGGCCGCAACTCGTTCTGCTCCTTCGCGGCGGTTTCGGAGGTCGACACTGATCATCACCGACCGGCAGGCCAATCGGGAACTGGTCGCCGCAGTTGTCCGCCGCCGGTCCGGAGGTGGTCATCGCCTGAGACCGGCCGAGCCCGGCCTACGTCGACGAGTCTTGGGGCGCGCGAGCGTGCAAGAGCCGGTGAGACGTTAGCGTGTCAGGATTGGGCGGTGGCGGACCAGCGGCGGAACCAGCGGGCGGGGCGGCGCCGCGAAGGCAGCGGCGCCGAACCGCCGCCGCCGGCCCGGCCGGCCAGCGCCTCGGCCGCTCCGGCCCGGACAGGCGGTCGGCCAGCCGGAACGCGCACCGACTCCGCCGGGCCTCGCGCGCCGGGAGAACGAGCCCCGATTGCCGCCTGAGGTGGACACCAGCAAGCTGCACCGGGCGGTGCGCGCCGAGTTGCGCGGGCTGCCCAAGGATCTCGCGGACGTGGTCGCCGGCCACCTCGTGCTCGCGGGTGAACTGATCGACACCGATCCCGAGCTGGCCTACGGACACGCCGAGGCGGCCCGCCGTCGCGCCGCCCGGCTTCCCATCGTGCGGGAGGCGACCGCCGAGACCGCCTACGCCGCCGGGCACTTCGACGTGGCTCTCAGCGAGTTTCGTGCGTTGCGCCGGATGACGGGAGTGGCGGACTATCTGCCGGTCATGGCCGACTGCGAGCGGGCCCTCGGCCGGCCCCAGGCCGCGATCAAGCTGGCCAAGGAAGCCCGGCACGCGACGCTGGATCCGGCCCTGCAGATCGAAATGGTCATCGTCGAGGCCGGCGCCCGCGCCGATCTGGGACAGGGGGCCGAGGGCCTGCGCATCCTGGACCAGGCCGTCCAGGCCGTGGCGCCACGCCGCGCGCAACAGCGGAGCGCGGTGGCCCGGTTGGAGTACGCCTACGCCGATGCGCTGTTGCGCGAAGGCCAGGAGAGTGAGGCCCGCACCTGGTTCGCCTCCGCGGCGGAACTGGACGTCGACGGCGAAACCGACGCGGAGTCGCGCCGGGACGAGTTGGACGGCCTCACCATCGACTTCGACGAGTCCGACGAGACTCCGAGGACCCCGAGCACCCCGAGGACTCCGGCACGGTGACCCTCTCGGCGACGCCGCCGAACCCGGCGGTGATCGACGCCTACGATGCGGCCTTGTTCGATCTCGACGGTGTGGTCTACCTCGGCCCGGTCGCCGTGCCCGGAGCCGCGGAGGGGATCGCCGACCTGCGGGCGCGGGAGACCCGGGTCGGCTTCGTCACCAACAACGCCGCCCGTCCACCCCATGCCGTGGCCGAGCACCTCCGCGAACTGGGCATCGAAGCCCGGGATGCCGACGTGGTCACCTCGGCCCAGGCCGCGGCCCATCTGTTGTGGGCCCGCTTCGGCCCGGGGGCGCGAGTGCTGGCGGTCGGGGGAGCCGGCGTCTGGGATGCCCTCGACGAGGTCGGGTTGATCGGGGTCGGCTCGGCCGACGACCAACCGGTGGCGATCATCCAAGGCTGGGGTGGCGATCTGACCTGGAACCAGCTCAACGAGGCGGCGATCGCCGTCCACCGCGGCGCCTACTGGGTGGCCACCAACACCGACCCGACCCGACCGACCGATCGCGGCATCGTGCCGGGCAACGGCGCAGCCGTCGCCGCCGTGACCATGGCCGTCGGCCGCGATCCCGAGGTCGCCGGCAAGCCGTACCGGCCCTTGATGGACGAGACGGTCCAGCGGCTCGGGGCGGCGCACCCGATCTTCGTCGGGGACCGGTTGGACACCGACATCGCCGGTGCGCACGCCGCCGGACTGGACAGCATGCTGGTCTTCACCGGTGCCCATCAGCCGGTCGACCTGCTCGCCGCCGACCAGATCAGCCGTCCGACGCATCTCGGGTACGACCTGAGAGCGCTGCTGGCACCCGGTTCGTTCGGCGAGGATCACGCCTCGCGGCGACGACGCCGAGGCGCACTGCGGGCAGCAGACGCGCTGTCCTCTCCGCCGATCGGATCACCGTCATCGATGCGCCGACAGACCTCGGTGACGCGCTGGATGCGGTCTGGGCGACGGCTCAACTCAGCTGGTGGGCCGCCGACGCCGGCCGGACCGTCGACGGACGGCCGGCGCTGGACCTGATCGTCCCTGTGCTGCACGCGGTGGCCGTCGGCTAGCGTGGGTCTCCCACCGACGCCCACGCGTAGGTAAGGCGGAACACGACATGGCCGGCGATGGTATCCAGAACTACGTGGACTTGGCGGCCGGCCTGACCAAGGCCACCCGGGCCAAGGCGACCGCCGCGGCCAAGGGGCTGCTGGCGACGGCGGGTCTGGAGGAGGTGGCCGCCGACGCGACCGACCGGGTCGCCAAGTTGACCGACGAGGTCCTGGCCGCCAGCCGCGCGAACCGGGAGCTGATGGGGAAGCTGATCGCGAGCGAGGTCGACCGGGCCGCCGCCGTGCTGGGCTTCGTCCGCGCGGAGGAGCTGGACGACCTGCGGCGCGAGCTGTCCGAGCTCCGGATGAGCATGGCGCATGCCGCCGCCCAGACCGACCAGACCGACGTGACCGAGCCGGTCACCCAGCCCTGGATCGACCCGATGGTGCCCTCCCCCGCCAAAAAGACCGCCGGAAAGAAGACTGCCGCGAAGAAAACTGCCGTCAAGAAGACGCCGGCCAAGAAGCTGTCGGCCAGCTCCCCGCCGGCCAAGTCGGTCCCCGCCAAGAAGGCCACCGCCAAGAAGGCCACGGCCAAGCAAGCCACGGCCAAGAAGGCGCCGCGCCAAGCAAGCGCCCGCCAAGCCGGCGCCGGCGAGGAGGGCGCCGGTGGCCGATCCGGGCGCGGAGCTGTGAGTGAGGCAGTGCCGGAGAAGCCTCCGGTGACCGGGGACGCCGAGATCGATACCGCGATGGGCGAGGTTCGCCAGCTCGAGGAGCTACCGGTCGCTGATCACCACGAAGTGCTCGGCCGCGCCCACGAGGAACTCCACCGGGCGTTGCAGCGCGACCCGGATTCCTCCTCCGACTGAGCGGAGCCGATGAGCCGCCTGGACCGGGTCCTGGTCGAGCGTGGTCTGGCCCGGTCGAGGACACACGCGCAGGAACTGATCGCGACGCGGTTCGGTCACCGTCAACGCCGTTCCGGCGCGCCGGGCCTCCGCGCCGGTGTCGGCCGACGACGTCGTGACGGCCGAGCCCGATCCGTACGTGTCGCGGGCGGCGCACAAGCTGGCGGGGGCCCTGGACGACCTGGGTCTGGTCGTCTCCGGCCGGGCCCTGGACGCCGGAGCCGCGACCGGCGGGTTCAGCCAGGTGCTGCTGGAGCGTGGATGTGCGGAGGTGATCGCCGTCGACGTCGGCACGGGTCAGCTGGACGACCGAATCCGAAGCGACCGCCGGGTGACGGTGCGGGAGCGGACCAATCTGCGTGAGCTCACCCTGGCGCACGTCGGCGGCCTACCGGTCGACCTCGTCGTGGCCGACGTGTCGTTCATCTCGTTGAGCATGCTGGTCGGTCCGTTCTCCTCGGTGCTGCGCACCGACGGGGGCATGTTGTTGATGATCAAGCCGCAGTTCGAGGTGGGTCGTCATCGACTCGGCCGTGGCGGCGTCGTCCGGGAGCCGGAGCTGCAGCAGGCGGCGATCCGCCAGGTGCTCGCCGCTGGGCAGCGACACGGTTGGTTCGCGACCCGGGTCGTCCCCAGCCGGCTTCCCGGCGCGGCAGGCAATCGGGAGTTCTTCGCACTGCTGCGGTCGACGCCGCCCGGGTCCGATCCCGACCTGGATGTGCTCGTCGCCGACTGATCGGATCCGGGTGGTCCGAGCACCCTTATGCTGGGCCGGGTGACGCCCGCCGATTCCGCTGACTCCGGCCCGCGCCGGGTGGCGGTGTTGACGCACCTGGGGCGGCCTGAGGCGGTGGCGACGGCGACCCGGTTGATCGAAGGGCTGTCCGAGGCGGGGATCACCTGCTCCGTCCCGGCCGACGACTTCGACGTCTTGGCCTCCCGGCTGTCCGGGACTGACGTCCAACCCATGCAGCCGAGCGACATCGCGGACACCGGGGCGTTCGAACTGATGATCGTGCTCGGTGGCGACGGGACGATCCTGCGGGGGGCGGAATGGGTGCTGGCGTCGGACACCCCGCTGCTCGGGGTGAACCTCGGCCACGTGGGTTTCCTCGCCGAAGCCGAATCCTCCGAGATCGACAGCATCGTCCATCACGTGGTCGATTGCAGTTACAGCGTCGAAGAGCGGTTCACCATCGACGTCACTGTCCGCGAGGGCGACGACGTCCTCTGGTCCTCCTTCGCGATCAACGAGGTGTCCATCGACAAGGCCTCGCGGGAACGGATGCTCGAACTGCTGGTCGAAGTCGACCGGCGACCCCTGTCCCGCTGGGCCTGTGACGGTCTCCTGTTGTCCACCCCGACGGGGTCGACCGCGTACGCATTCTCGGCCGGCGGCCCGGTGATCTGGCCCGAGGTCGACGCCTTGTTGCTGCTGCCCCTGAGCGCGCACGCATTGTTCGCCCGGCCGCTGGTCGTCGGGCCGACGTCTGAAGTATCGGTCCGACTCGTCCACGGATCTCCCACCCACGGCGTGGTCTGGTGTGACGGCCACCGCTCCACCGAGTTCCGCAACGGCATGGAGATCCAGGTTGTCCAGGGCCGCCACCGGCTGCGGCTGGCCCGCTTGTCGGAGTCGCCGTTCACGAATCGCCTGGTCAACAAGTTCCGGCTGCCGGTCGACGGGTGGCGGGGCAGCGCGGAGCGCGAACGCCGGCTGGATTCCCCCAACGACACCCTGGTCTGAGCGAACGGCGTGATCAGCGAACTGCGGATCGCCGACCTGGGTGTGATCGAGGACGCGTCGATGGTCCTGGACCCCGGGCTCACCGTCGTCACCGGCGAGACCGGGGCGGGCAAGACCATGATCGTCAGCGGACTGGAGCTGCTGCTCGGCGTGCGGGCCGACCCGAAGACCGTACGGGTCGGCGCGGAGCGGGCGCGGGTCGAGGGTCGATTCACCGAGCTCGGGAACGGCTACCCCGGCCCGGTCCCGCTGACCGATCAGGTCGGCGAGCTGGGGGGCGTGCTCGAAGACAACGAGTTGCTGGTGGCCCGACACGTGACCAGCACCGGACGCTCCCGCGCCTACGTCGGTGGCGCCCAGGTCACCGCCAACGGGTGCGCCGAGATCGTCCAGCAGCTGGTCACGATCCACGGGCAGTCGGAGCAGCTCCGGCTGGCCGACCGGAATCGGCAGCGCGAGATGCTCGACCGGTTCGCCGGACCCGAGCAGTCGGCTCGGTTGGCGACCTACCGGCTCCGGTACGCCGACCATCGCGACGCCCAGTCCGAGCTGGCCCGCCTGACCGACCAGGAGCGTGCCCGAGCGCGGGAGATCGACCTGCTCACGTTCGGGTTGCAGGAGATCGAACGAGTCGCCCCACTGCGCCGGGGAGGACGTCGGCCTGGCGGCGGAGGCGAGACGGCTGGAGTCGGCCGATGACCTGGCCGCGTCGGCTCGGGCCACGACGGCGGCGCTGGCCGGGGACGACGACGAGGCCGGCGGGGCGCTGGCCGCGATCGCGGCGGCGCGGGTGTCGGCAGAACGCCTGGCGGACGCTGATCCGGCGGCTCGCCCGCTGGCGGATCGGGTGGTCGAGGCGGGCTACCTGCTCGCCGACGTGACCAGCGACGTGGCGCGTTACCTCGAGGAGTTGGAGGTGGAGCCCGGCCGGCTGGAGCAGATCGCCGAACGCCGCTACCGGCTGAGCGGGCTGACCCGAAAGTACGGCTCGACGGCCGACGAGGTGCTCGCCTGGGCGGCGGCCTCGGCCGAGCGGCTGGTGATGCTGGAATCCGCCGACGAACTGATCGCCGAACTCAGCGCACGGATCGAGCAGCTGCAGGCGGCACTGGCCGCCGCGGCGGCGGAGATCGGACGGGCCCGGCGCCGGGCGGCGCAGGAGATCGAGCAACGGATCGGCCGCGAACTGGCCGCGCTGGCCCTACCCCAGGCCCGGCTCGCGTTCGAAATCACGGAGATCGCGCTGACCCCTGAGGGAGCCGACCAGATCGATCTGGTGTTCAGTGCCAACGCCGGCACGCCGCTGCGCAGTCTGGGCCGGGCCGCTTCGGGCGGCGAGCTGTCTCGGGTCCGACTGGCACTCGAGGTGGTGCTGGCCGACGGTCGCCAGACGGGCACGTTGGTCTTCGACGAGGTGGACGCCGGGGTGGGCGGCGCGGTTGCCGTCGAAGTCGGACGCCGTCTCGCGGAACTGGCCCGCCACGCGCAGGTCGTCGTGGTCACCCACCTGGCTCAGGTGGCGGCGTTCGCCGACCGGCACTTCGTCGTCGTCAAGTCCGACGACGGTCAGGTCACCACCAGTGGGGTACGCGCCGTGGCCAACCAGGACCGAGCCGCCGAACTGGCCCGGATGATGGCCGGGTTGGAGACGACCGAATCCGCACTGGCCCACGCGGGCGAGCTGCTGGACCTGGCGGACCGTAATTCGTCCTGACGCCGGACCGATTCGCGCGGATCGACGGCGCGCCCTGGGAACTGCTCAGCCACCCCCTTGCTAGGCTGGAACCCCGTGGGAGCCCGCGCACGCGTCACCAAGCACCTCTTCGTCACCGGCGGGGTTGCCTCCTCGCTCGGTAAAGGCCTCACCGCCTCCAGCCTCGGCAGTCTGCTGATCGCTCGCGGACTGAAGGTCACCATGCAGAAACTGGACCCGTACCTGAACGTGGATCCGGGCACCATGAATCCGTTCCAGCACGGCGAGGTCTTCGTCACCGAGGACGGCGCCGAGACCGATCTGGACATCGGACACTACGAGCGCTTCCTCAACGTGAATCTCGCCGCTCACGCCAACGTCACCACCGGCAAGGTCTATTCGACGGTGATCGCGAAGGAACGGCGCGGCGACTATCTGGGTGACACCGTCCAGGTCATCCCGCACATCACCAACGAGATCAAGGATCTGATGATCGGGATGGGTGGACCCGACATCGACGTGGTCATCCACGAGATCGGCGGCACCGTCGGCGACATCGAATCGCTGCCCTTCCTGGAGGCCGCCCGACAGGTCCGCCACGACGTCGGCCGCGAGAACGTCTTCTTCCTGCACGTCTCCCTGGTGCCCTACATCGGACCGAGCAGCGAGTTGAAGACCAAACCCACTCAGCACTCCGTGGCGGCGCTCCGCCAGGTCGGCATCCAGCCCGACGCCATCGTCTGCCGCTGCGACCGGGAGATCCCGGAGTCGGTGAAGCGCAAGATCTCGCTGATGTGCGACGTCGACGTCGAGGCCGTGGTGGAGAACACCGACGCGGTCAGCATCTACGACCTGCCCAAGAAGCTGCACGCCGAAGGCCTGGACGCGTACGTCATCCGGCGCCTCGACCTGCGCTTCCGCGACGTGGACTGGACCAGCTGGAACGACCTGCTGGACCGGATCCACAAGCCCAAGGAGGAAGTGGTCATCGCCCTGGTCGGCAAGTACGTCGACCTGCCCGACGCGTACCTGTCGGTGTGTGAGGCCCTGCGGGCCGGGGGCTTCGCCAACCGCGCCCGGGTCGTGGTCCGCTGGGTGGCCTCGGACACCTGCCAGACCCCGGAGGGGGCGGCGCGAGCCCTGGCCGACGTCGACGGCGTTTGTATCCCGGGCGGCTTCGGTATCCGCGGCGTCGAGGGAAAGGTGGGCGCCGTCCGGTATGCCCGGGAGAGCCAGATCCCCATCCTCGGTCTGTGTCTCGGCCTCCAGTGCATGACCATCGAGGTGGCCCGCCACCTGGCCGGATTGGAGGGGGCGGACTCCTCGGAGTTCAACCCGGACGCACCGCACCACGTGATCGCGACCATGGCCGAACAGCTGCACATCGTGTCGGGCGACGGCGATCTGGGCGGCTCGATGCGACTCGGCTCCTACCCGGCTGAACTGCAACCGGGATCGCTGGTGGCCAAGCTCTACGGCCAGACCGAGGTGGCCGAACGGCACCGACACCGCTACGAGGTCAACAACGGCTACCGGGAGGCCTTGGAGGCGGCGGGTCTGGTGATCAGCGGGACGTCGCCCGACTCTTCTCTGGTGGAGTTCGTCGAACTGCCGACCGAGGTACATCCGTACTTCGTCGCCACCCAGGCACATCCGGAGCTGAAGTCCCGGCCGACCGCCCCGCACCCTCTCTTCGTGGGACTGGTCGAAGCGGCGCTCGATCGCCGGCTCGCCACCCGGCTGCCGGTCGACCGCGCCCAGTGATGTCGCCAGTCTCAGCCGTGATCCTGCTCTCCCGGGACCAACTCGTCGACGAACCCGCTGCCTGGCCCGTGACCGGCACGAAGGTGCTCGCCGAAGGCCAGCATCGGCACCTTCGTGGAGGAGCAGGTGTCGACCCCGGACGGGGAGACCATGGCCCGGGAGTACCTCCGGCACCCGGGCGCGGTGGGCATCATCGCCCTCGACGACTCCGACCGGGTCGCGCTGGTCCGGCAGTACCGGCATCCCGTGCGGCACCGGCTGATCGAGCCGCCCGCCGGCCTGCTGGATGTGTCCGGGGAGAATCCGCTGCTGACCGCCCAGCGGGAGCTGGCCGAGGAGGCCGGACTGGCGGCGGGCCGCTGGCACGTGCTGGTCGACCTGTTCACCACGCCGGGCATCCTGGCCGAGACGCTGCGGATCTATCTGGCCCGCGCAGCTGGTCGACGTCGACGCCCCGGAAGGCTTCATCCGCAGTGGCGAAGAGGCCCACATGGACACCGTCTGGGCCCCGCTGCCGGATCTGGTCGACGCCGTGCTGGCCGGCGACCTGCACAATCCGACCATGGTCAGCGGCGTGCTGGCGGCCTGGGCCGCCCGACAGCGGGACTTCGCCGGGCTGCGCGCCGCCGATGCTCCCTGGCCCGCCCGCGACCGCAGCTCAGCCGAGACGAACTGAGCGCACCGCGACGTTGCTGAGCGGACGCGGATCGCGGGTCTCCGACACTGCTCCGGCCACGAGCAGTGCGGCGCGCCCGGTTCTCGACCCCGTTCCCGCACCCACGCTGAGCCGGACGCTCCGGGTGCTCGTCGCGCCGGCGGCCACGTCGCCGAGCGACCAGCTGACCACCGGCCCGCGGGCCGTGCCGCCGCCGGTGCCGGCGACGGACAGACCGCGACCGACGACGAGGGCCGCAACTGTCCGGGTCGCGGGAGCCGGCCCGCGGTTGCGCACGGTCAGCGTCGCGGTGAACGTCGACCCGGCCGCGGCTGCTGAGGGAGCCGCCAGGCTCACCGCCAGGTCCGCCCGGGCCGGACCGGGCTGGGCGACGTTGAGCATGAAGACGGCGGGCGTCGATCCCGGCTGTGAGGCCGTGACCAGCACCGGGCCGGTCGTCGCACCCGCCACGAGCGCCGGAGCCGTCGCGAGGCCCTCGGCATCGGTGCGTACCGTCGCGGTCGTTGACGTGCCGAACGCGGCCGGGCCCTCGGTGATCGTGAACACGACCTCCGTCGATGGGGCCAGGGCGCCCGAGCTGTCGGTGAGCCGCGCGGTCAGCAGGGTGCCGAATGTCTGACCCGGGGCGGCGGACTGGCCGTTGCCTGCCGTGGCGAGGAGAGTGCCGCGGAGCGGGCTGTCGGCGACGACGAACGGCAGAAACTGGCCCAAGATGTAACAACCGCTGGGGCTACAGACCGGCGGTGACGTGGCGGACATGCTGAAGCTTCCGGCAACGCCTGGGATGCCGATGATGCGACCGGTACCGTCCGGTGTCACCCCTTCTGGAAGCCCCGAGTAGCTCCAGCCCGAACCGCCGAAACCAAGGTTGACGTACTGCCCGACCGTGGCGTCGGATGGCGGCTCCTCGTCCTGGGCCCTGGGCCGCTTTAGGCCGCGGCCCGAAATAGTGATTTAGCACGGCCGGCGCACGAACCACAAGACCTCTGGCAGCCAAGCGCTTTCGTGCTGCGCGCGGTGCCGTACCAGACCCGCACCTGACACCCGCGTGGGATGATCGGGGCGGGGGTGCCGCAGGGGTGCCCGCGGGTTCTCAGCAGGCACGACTGGAGGAGGGCCAGATGCACATCGGCGTACCGACCGAGGTCAAGAACCACGAGTACCGGGTCGCCATCACCCCGGCCGGGGTCAACGAGTTCGTCCGCAACGGGCACACGGTGGTGGTCGAGGCCGGAGCCGGGCTGGGATCCTCGATCACCGACGCCGAGTTCGCGGCGGCCGGCGCGACGATCGCCGCCGGCTACGACCAGGTCTGGTCGCGAGGCGGACATGATCTTGAAGGTCAAGGAGCCGATCGCCGATCGAGTACGACCGGATGCGGCCGGGCCAGGTGCTGTTCACCTACCTCCACCTGGCCGCCGGCCGGGACTGCACCGCACGCGCTGCTGGACCAGAAGGTCACCGGGATCGCGTACGAGACCGTCCAGCTGCCGAACGGCGCGCTGCCGCTGCTGGCCCCGATGAGCGAGGTGGCCGGCCGGCTCGCGCCGCAGGTCGGCGCGTACCACCTGATGCGCCAGGGCGGCGGCCGCGGCATGCTGATGGGCGGCGTGTCCGGCGTCTACGCGGCCAAGGTCGTGGTGATCGGGGCCGGCGTCTCCGGGATGAACGCCGCCGCCATCGCGCTCGGCATGCAGGCCGAGGTGCTGCTGCTGGACAGGAACATCGACAAGCTCCGCGAGGTCGACCGGATCTACCAGGGGCACCTGCAGACCGTCGCCTCCAACGCCTTCGAGGTCGAACGGGCCGTGCTCGACGCCGACCTGGTCATCGGCGCCGTGCTGGTGCCCGGGGCCAAGGCGCCGACCTTGATCAGCAACGAGCTGGTGTCGCGGATGCGGCCGGGCAGCGTGCTGGTCGACATCGCCATCGACCAGGGCGGCTGCTTCGAGGACTCCCGGCCGACCACCCACGACGATCCGACCTACCCGGTGCACAACTCGGTCTTCTACTGCGTGGCCAACATGCCCGGCGCGGTGCCGCACACCTCGACGTACGCGCTGACCAACGTGACCCTGCCCTACGCCGTGAGCCTGGCCAACAAGGGCTGGCAGGACGCGCTGCGGGCCGACCCGGCGCTGGCGCTGGGCCTCAACACCTACGAGGGCGAACTGGTGTCCGCGCCGGTGGCCGAGGCGCACGGATGCCGCACCGGCGCTCACGAGGTGCTGGCCTGACCGCGCTCGCGAGCTGCCGACCCGAGGGTCGCTCGGGCCTGACCGAGCCGGGTCGGCTGCCGGACCGCTGCTGATCGGCGGTCCTATCTCGATCATCTGCGGGTCGAGCGGGGCGTGTCGCCGCACACCGCGGCCGCGTACCGGCGGGATCTGGCCCGCTACGCCGAGTTCCTGGCCGGGCAGGGGGTGACCGAGCCGGACGCGGTGACCCCGGCCCTGGTCAACGAGTTCGCCATGTCGCTGCGGAGGGCGAGCGGGCGCCGGACGGCGACGGCTGGCGGCGCCCGCCGCTGGCCCCGGCGAGCGTGGCCCGACGGTCGTGGCGGTCCGCAGTCTGCACCGCTTCGCGGTCGAGGACGGCGTCGTCGACCATGATCCGGCCCACGCGGTCTCCCCGCCCCGGCCGCCGCAGCGGCTGCCGAAGGCGCTGAGCCAGACCGAGGTCCAGGCCATGCTGGACACGCCGGCCACCGACACCGTGCTGGGACTGCGGGACGCCGCGCTGCTGGAACTGCTGTACGGCACCGGAGCCCGGATCTCCGAGGCGGTCGGCCTCGACGTGGACGAGATCGCCCGCGCCGTCGCCGCACCGGACGACGTGACGCCCGGGCTGCGGCTGCTCGGCAAGGGCAGCAAGGAGCGGATCGTGCCGCTCGGCTGGTACGCCCGGCGGGCACTCGACGCCTACCTGGTCCGAGCCCGCCCGTCCCTGGCCGCCACGGACGGGCACCCCGGCCCTGTTCCTCAACGCCCGCGGCGGCCGGCTGTCCCGGCAGAGCGCCTGGTCGGTGCTCCGGACCGCCGCCGAGCGGGCCGGCATCAGCACCGACGTGTCCCCGCACACCCTGCGGCACTCCTTCGCCACCCACCTGCTGGACGGCGGCGCCGACGTGCGGGTGGTCCAGGAGCTGCTCGGCCACGCCTCCGTGACCACCACGCAGATCTACACCCTGGTCACCGTGGATCACCTGCGGGAGGTCTATCTGACGGCCCACCCCCGCGCGTACTAGGCTGCGGCGGATACGAACGGTCGGCTGGTCGGTCGGCGCGTGGGTCGGCTGGTGTTCGGAGAGGAAGCCGTGGCAGAACATTTCCACGACCGGGGACCGGCGTCGGAGGTGGCCGTGTCGGTCGAGCCCGCCGAGTGGCTGGACGGTGAACCCGAGCATGTCGCCGACGCACACTTCGTGGTCCCCGATCCGACCGCTGCCGTCGAGACCCCGGCGCCCGACGTCGAGCTCGGACCCACCGGGCGTCCGTGGCCGGACCTTCCCGAACCGCCACCGGTGACCCAGCACGGCCCGGCGATCATCATCGCCCTCTGCAACCAGAAGGGTGGGGTGGGCAAGACCACCACCACCATCAATCTGGGCGCGGCGCTGGCCGAGACCGGTCGCAAGGTGCTGCTGGTCGACTTCGATCCGCAGGGCTCGCTGTCGGTCGGTCTCGGGGTCAATCCGCACACCCTCGACCGGAGCATCTACAACCTGTTGCTCGGCCGGGACACCGACATCGACGACGTGATCGCCGAGACCAGCGTCGACGGACCTGGACATCCTGCCCAGCAACATCGACCTGTCCGCCGCCGAGATCCAGCTGGTCGTCGGAGGTGGCCCGGGAGCAGATTCTGCTCCGGGTGCTGGAGCACGGTCCGGGACCGCTACGACGTGATCCTGATCGACTGCGCGCCGTCGCTGGGCCTGCTCACCATCAACGCGCTGACCGCCGCCGACAAGGTGATCATGCCGCTGGAGTGCGAGTTCTTCGCGCTGCGCGGCATCGCCCTGCTGACCGACACCATCGCCAAGGTCCAGGACCGGCTCAACCCCCGGCTCGAGGTGCTGGGCATCCTCGGCACCATGTACGACCCGCGCACGCTGCACAGCCGCGAGGTGCTGGAGCGGGTGGTGCAGGCGTTCGGCGACACGGTCTTCCACTCGGTGATCCGACGGACCGTGAAGTTCCCGGAGACCACGGTGGCCGGCGAGCCGATCACCAGCTACGCGACGGCGTCGGCCGGCGCCGCCTCCTACCGGACACTGGCTCGAGAGGTGCTGCTGCGGTGTCAGAGCGGATGAGTCGCCGGGCTCGAGTCCACCCGAGAGCGGTCGAAGGCCGAGAGGCTCCGGCCGGGTCCGGCACGAGGAGAAGATCACGGTCTACGTGAGCAGCGATGAGTTGCTCACCCTGGAGCAGGCCCGGCTCACCCTCCGGGCCCAGCACGGCATGGCGGTCGACCGCGGCCGGATCGTGCGCGAGGCGATGGCGGCCACGTTGGCCGACCTGAGCGACGCGGGGCTCGGAGTCCGAATGGTCCGCCGACTCACCGCGGCCGTGAGCGTGGCGGCCTCGGTCGAACACGGCGACACGGCGTTCCGGGTCAATCTGGCAGAACTTCTCGGGCCCGTTCGACCTGCTGTTGCAGTTGATCGCCCGGCACAAGCTCGACGTCACCGAGGTGGCGCTGTCCCAGGTCACCGACGAGTTCATCGCCCACATCAAGGCCGCGGGCCGGACTGGGACCTGGACGAGACCAGCCAGTTCCTGGTGGTCGCCGCCACCCTGCTCGACCTGAAGGCGGCCCGGCTGCTGCCCTCGGGGGAGATCGAGGACGCCGAGGACCTGGCCCTGCTCGAGGCCCGCGACCTGCTCTTCGCGCGGCTGCTGCAGTACCGGGCGTACAAGCAGGTCGCCGACTTCCTGGCGCGGACGTGGCCGAGCAGGCGCGCCGCTTCCCGCGTGACGTCGGGCTCGAGGCGCGGTTCGCCCGCTGCTGCCCGACGTCGTCCTCGACCTGACCCCGGAGCGGTTCGCCGCGCTCGCCGCCAAGGCGTTGACCCCGGCCGCCGGCCGACGTCATCTCCCTGGCCCATCTGCACGCGCCGGAGGTCAGCGTCCGGGACCAGGCCGCCCTGCTCGTCGACCGGTTGCGGAGCGCCCGCACGCTCGACTTTCCGCCACCTGACCGCCGACTCGCCCGACCGGGTAACCACCGTGGCGCGGTTCCTCGCCCTGTTGGAACTGTTCCGCGAGGGGGCGGTCGCGTTCGAGCAGCTGACCCCGCTCGGCGAACTCACCGTACGCTGGACTGGCTCCGACACCGGTGAGCTCGAGATCTCCGACGAGTACGACGAAACGGCAGCCGGAAGGCGGAGGACGGGACGACTGACCCGGCCGGCGACCGCCCGAGTGAGCGCGCTCCGCCGCCGACATCTCGGCCCCGCTGGAGGCGTTGCTCCTGCTGGCCAACGAGCCGCTGGCCGAGGTGGAGTTGGCGGAGGCGCTCGACGTGCCGACGGCCAGCGGTCGAGGACGCCCTCGCCGAACTGGTCGCGTTCTACGACACGGCCGCGGCTTCGAACTGCGGCGACTCGGCGGCGGTTGGCGTTACTACACCCGCGAGGAACACGCCGAACTGATCAGTAACCCCTGCTGAAGGATGCTCAGTCCAAGCTGTCCCAGGCGGCGCTGGAGACGCTGGCCGTCATCGCCTACTCCCAACCGATCTCCCGGAGTCGGATCTCGGCCATCCGCGGCGTGAACGTCGACGGCGTGGTGCGCACCCTGCTGGCCCGCGGCCTGATCGCCGAGACCGGGCACGACATCGATTCCGGGGCCGTCACGTTCGCCACCACCGGATATTTCCTGGAGCGGATGGGGCTGGACAGCATCGAGGAGCTGCCCCCACTGGCTCCGCACCTGCCCGAGGCGGAGGAGCTGGAGGCCGAGCTCAGTCAGTTGGCCAGCCTTGCGTCCTGAACCTGTCGAATCGCGCCCCGAGCCTGTCGAAGGGCGATCGAGCATAAGGTTGAGGCGGGCGTGCGCCTGCAGAAGGTACTCGCCGCCGCCGGGGTCGCGTCTCGCCGCGCCGCAGAGCAACTGATCAGCGAGGGCCGGGTCGAGGTCAACGGAAAACAGGTCAGGGAGCAGGGGATCCGCATCGATCCGGACTCCGACGTCGTGCGGGTCGACGGCTCCCGGATCCCGCCCCCCCGCCGGCACGTGTACTGGGTACTGAACAAGCCCAGGGGCGTGGTCTCGACGCTGGACGATCCCGAGGGTCGACGCGACCTGACCGAGTTCGTGGCCCAGAGCAAGGTCCGGCTGTTCCACGTCGGCCGCCTGGACACCGACACCGAGGGCCTGTTGATCTTGACCAACGACGGGGAGTTCGGCCACCGGCTCGCCCACCCGTCGTACGAGGTGCCGAAGACCTACCTGGCGGAGGTGGCCGGGGTGGTCAATCAGGCCACGCTGCGCCGGTTGCGCCAGGGCATCCGGCTGGAGGACGGTCCGGTCCGGCCCAGTGCGGTGAAGCGGTGTCGAGCACCGGCGAGAAGACTCTGGTGCGGATCACGGTCAACGAGGGCCGGAACCGGATCGTGCGCCGTACGATGGAAGCGGTCGGGCATCCCGTACGACGGTTGTCCCGGATCGGTATCGGGCCGGTCCGGCTGGGCAATCTGGCGGTCGGGACGACGCGCGACCTGACTCGCGAGGAGCTCGGGCAGCTGCTGGACCTGACCAGCACATCCGTCGCTCCTGCGACGAGGACCGATCGCGACGACCCGAGCAGCTCGAACGAGGGTGACGAGTAACGTGCATCGCCGTATCTATGGTCTGGAGACCGAGTACGGCGTCGCGTGCACGTCCGGAGGCGCTCGCCGGCTGACCCCCGACGAGGTGGCCCGCTACCTGTTCCGCCGGGTGGTGACCTGGGGCCGGTCGTCGAATGTCTTTCTGCGCAACGGATCCCGGATCTATCTCGACGTCGGTTCGCATCCCGAGTACGCCACCGCCGAGTGCGACGACCTGATCCAGTTGATCAACCACGATCGGGCCGGCGAGCGGATCCTCGAGGATCTGATCATCGACGCCGAGCACCGGTTGGCCAGCGAGGGCATCAGCGGCGACATCTACCTGTTCAAGAACAACACCGACAGCCACGGCAACTCCTACGGCTGCCACGAGAACTACCTGATCAGCCGGATCGGCGACTTCTCCAAGATCACCGACGTGCTGGTGCCGTTCCTGGTCTCCCGGCAGCTGATCTGCGGGGCGGGCAAGATGCTGCACACCGCCCGCGGCGCGGAGTTCAGCGTCAGCCAACGGGCCGAGCACATCTGGGAGTCGGTGTCCTCGGCCACGACCCGCAGCCGGCCCATCATCAACACCCGGGACGAGCCGCACGCCGACCCGGAGCGGTACCGGCGGCTGCACGTCATCGTCGGCGACTCCAACATGAGCGAGACGACCACGCTGCTCAAGGTCGGCAGCGCCGAGTTGGTGCTCCGGCTGATCGAGGCCGGGGTGCCGATGCGCGACTTCACCCTGGAGAACCCGATCCGGGCCATCCGGGACCTCAGCCGGGATCCGTCCGGCCAGGTCACCGTCGCGCTGTCCAACGGCCGCCGGATGTCGGCGCTCTCGCTGCAGACCGAGTACTACGAGAAGGTCAGCGAGTTCGTCCGGCGCGAGGGCCTCGGCGGCACCACCGTGGACCGGGTGCTCGAACTGTGGGAACGGACCCTGCGGGCGGTCGCCGAGGACAAGCTCGAACTGATCGACACCGAGATCGACTGGGCGATCAAGAAGAAGCTGTTGGAGCGCTACGCCGACAAGCACCGGCTGCCCATGGCCGACCCCCGGATCGCGCAACTCGACCTCGCCTACCACGACATCCGTCGCGGTCGCGGGCTCTTCTCGTTGCTGGAGGCCCGCGGACTGGCCGCCCGGGCCACCACGGATCCGGCGATCTTCCGGGCCAAGTCGATCCCGCCGCAGACCACTCGGGCCAAGCTCCGGGGCGAGTTCATCCGCGCCGCCCAGGAGGGCCGCAACGACTACACCGTCGACTGGGTGCACCTCAAGCTCAACGACCAGGCGCAGCGCACCGTCCTCTGCAAGGACCCGTTCGTGGCCGTCGACGAGCGGGTGGAGCGGCTGATCGCCTCCATGCGCCGACCCGGGAACTGACTCGACCGCCGGGCACCATCTGCAGGCGGTGCGACGTTGGAGTAGGGGGTGCGGCGAAGATCGCGGTTCCCTTCCCGATGACAGGTAAGGTTCTCCGGTGCGTTTTTCTGCCCCCGCCTCTGTGCTGCTGGCCGGTCTGGCCGCGACGGTGTCCCTCGCGACACTCGTCGGCTGCGGCGGCGGCGGTTCGGCCGCCCCCAGCACGTCCCCGGCCGCCCCCAGACATCCGGATCCCGTCGGCGCCGGCGAGCCCGAGTGCGACGCCGGCCAAACCCAAGGTCAAGGCGTCCACCAATCTGGATGCGATCACGGTGGACGGGGCCTACGGCAAGACGCCGAAGATCACCTTCAAGGCTCCGTGGGCGATCGACAAGACCCGTACCGAGGTGCTCCAGCCCGGCAAGGGAGCCACCGTGCAGGCCGGGCAGAGCGTGTCGGTCAACTACTACGGCGTCAACGGCCGCACCGGCAAGAAGTTCGACGAGTCGTTCAGCCGCGGCCAGCCAGTCACCTTCAGTCTGGCCCAGGTGGTGCCGGGCTTCTCGAAGGGGCTGACCGGGCAGAAGCAGGGCAGCCGGGTGCTCATCGCCATGCCGGGGTCGGACGGGTACGACGCCTCCGGCGGCAGCCCGCAGGCCGGCATCGAGGTCGGCGACACCCTGATCTTCGTGGTCGACATCGAGGCCACCACGCTCAGCGGGCCGGAGGGTTCGCCCGTGACGCCGAAGCCGGGCCTGCCGACGGTCAGCGAGAAAAGACCGACAAGAAGGGTGTGCCCGAGGTCAGCGTGCCCAAGTCGGATCCGCCGAAGACCCTGGTGGTGCAGCCGTTGATCAAGGGCGACGGCCCGAAGGTGGGCGCCGGCGACCTCGTCACCTTCGATTACGCCTGGTACACCTGGGACGGCAAGCTCGTCGAGAGCTCCTACGCCGCCGACCCGGGGTCGGCCGAACTGGCCAAGCTGCTTCCGGGTCTGAAGAAGGGGCTGGTGAACCAGACCGTGGGCAGTCGGGTGCTGCTGGTGGTGCCGCCGGCCGACGGCTATCCGAGCGGGAACGCCTCGCCCAAGATCGAGAAGAACACCACTTTGGTCTTCGTGGTCGACATCTTGTTCAGCCAGGCTCAGCAGTAGCGTCAGTCGACGATCCAGGGCTGGCGGGGGAGCTGGGCCGGCTCGAACCGGGACAGCAGATCGGTCAGCTCGACGGACTCACCCGGCTGCGCCAGCCCCAACGACACCGCCAGCAGCGAGAACACGTCTCCTGTGGACCGGCCGCGAGCGGGCAGCTCGGCCAGGGTGACCGGACCGTCGCGCTTGGCCAGCCGCGCGCCCGCGGCGTTCACGGCCAACGGCACATGCGCGTACGTCGGCGGGGTCAGGCCGAGCCGCTCCGCCAACCACGCCTGGTTGACGGCGGCCGGCAGCAGGTCATCGCCGCGCACCACCTGGTCCACCTGCGCGTCGGCGTCGTCGACCACCACGGCCAGGTTGTACGCGTAGCCGCCGTCGCCCCGCCGGATCACGAAGTCGTCCACCGTTCCGGTGATGTCGCCGTGAAGCAGGTCACGGACCGTCTGCCGTGCCGCGTCGGCCCGCAGCCGTAGCGCCGCCGGGCGCTGCCGTCGCCGCTCGACCCGCTCGGTATCGGTGAGCTCCCGGCAGGTTCCCGGGTAACGCGGGAGGGCGCCGTGCGGGGCCGAGGAGGCCTCGGCGATCTCGCGCCGGGTGCAGTAGCACTCGTACGTGCGTTCCGGCCAGGGCCGCCAGCGCCGCCTCGTACGCGGATCCCCGCTCGGACTGCCAGACCGGAGCCCCGTCGAAGGTCACGCCCAACGCCGCCAGGTCGGCGACCTGCCGCTCGGCAAGACCCGGCCGGACCCGGTCGGTGTCGAGGTCCTCGATCCGGAGCAGGAACCGCCGCCCGGTCGAGCGCGCGAACAGCCAGGCCAGCACCGCCGTACGGAGATTGCCCAGGTGCAGCTCCCCGGTCGGGCTGGGCGCGTACCGACCCGCTCCCTGCGTCACGTCGGGAGTCTAGAGAGCCGAAGCCGCCCTCCCGGCTGACCGGCTGATAGCGTGATTTTCTCGAGCCGGACGACCCGAGTGAGCACCGAAGCGCGCATGGCGACCCAACGCAAGACCGAACGAATCCTCAATCTCACGATCTGCCTGCTGGTGTCGGGGCGGTACCTGCCCAAGAGCCGGATCCGTGAGGCGGTCGAGGCCTACCACGACCTCAGCGACGCCGCGTTCGAGCGCACCTTCGAGCGCGACAAGGACGAGTTGCGCAGCCTCGGGGTGCCCATCGAGGTGGGCAGCTTCGACCCGTTGTTCGACGACGAGCCCGGCTACCGGATCTCGCCGGCCGAATTCGAGTTGCCGCCGATCGAGCTCGACGCCGACGAGGCGGCCGTCGTCGGGGTCGCGGCGCGGGTTTGGCAGCACGCCAGCATGGCCGAATCGACCCGCAGCGCGCTGTCGAAGCTCCGGGCCGCGGGCGTCGAGCCGGATGCCTCCCAACTGGCCTCGCTCGAACCGTCCGTGCAGGCCACCGAGGCGGCCTTCGAGCCGTTGTGGACCGCGGTGCTGGAGCGGGCCCGGGTGAGCTTCAGCTACCGGGAGGGCGTCCGGCGGACGCTGGAGCCGTGGGGGATGACCTCCTCGAAGGGCCGCTGGTACGTCATCGGCTGGGACACCGACCGGCAGGCGGAGCGGATGTTCAAGCTGTCCCGGATGACCGATCTGCCCAAGCGGGTTTCCCGTTCGGGCGCGTACGAGGTGCCCGCCGACCTCGATCTGCGTTCCCTGGCGCGATCTCTTGCTCCCCGGGAGCCCACCCAGCAGGCTCTGGTGGCCGTACGACCGGGCAAGGGTCCGACCCTGCGTCGCCGCGGCGAGCCCGCAGATCGGCCATCGGCCAGACCTGCCCGCCGGCTTCGAGGTGTTCCGGGTCGGATACGGGGACCTGTGGACCATGGTCGAGGAGATCACCCGCTACGCCGCCGACGTGCTGGTGCTCGATCCGCCCGAACTGCGCGACGCGGTGCTGGCCGCGCTGCGCCGGGTGGCGGCACTGGTCGAGGACGAGGCGGAGAACCAGGGAAGCGACGGAACCGACGAGGCGGAGCTGGTCACCGCCACGACCGCCGGACCCGGCGGTGAGGCCCAGTGGTGATGACCTCCCAGGCGCAGGTGCGCCGGCTGCTCAGCCTGGTGCCCTACCTGCGTGAGCACGACGGCGCGTCCCTCACCGACGTCGCGGCCGCCTTCGGGATCACGGTCGGCACCCTGCGCGGGGACCTGAACGTGCTGTGGATGTGCGGCATGCCGGGACTGACCCCGGGCGACCTGATCGACATCGACATGGATGCGGTGGACGGCGAAGGGGTGATCCATCTCAGCAACGCCGACTATCTGACCCGGCCGCTGCGCTTGTCCGCCGACGAGGCGTTGGCCCTGGTGTTGGCGCTGCGGACCCTGCGGGAGATCGCCGGCCCGGGGAAGCGGGCCGCCGTGGACTCCGCGCTGCGCAAGCTCGACGCGGTGGCCGGCAGCGCGGCCCACGGCGAGCAGGCCAGTGTCGCGGTGACCGCGGCCCAGGACGAGATCCAGGCCCAGGTCAACGACGGGCTGCAGCGCGGCAAGCGCCTCGACCTGACCTACGACGTCGCCACCCGGGCCGAGACCACCCGGCGCGAGGTGGATCCGCTGCGGGTCTTCGTCCTCGAGGGGTACGGCTACCTGGAGGCCTACTGCTACTCCGCCCAGGCGCTGCGAACCTTCCGGCTCGACCGGATCGCCGCGGTGCGGGTCACCGATCGTGAGGTCGAGCCCCACGACGTGGCCCTGCGCGATCTGGCCGGCGGTTGGTTCGACGCTCTCCGGGACGCCCCGCTGGTCACCCTCGGCCTGCGCCCGGAGGCGGCGTGGGTGGCCGAGTACTACCCGAGCGAGAGTGCGCAGTGGGCCGACGACGGCAGCGTCGTCCTCACCTTGAAGGTCACCGACCCCGCCTGGCTGCGGGGTCTGGTGCTGCGACTGGGCGGCTCGGCCCGGGTGCTGGCCCCGGCCGGCGCCGGGCGGTCGGCGGCGGAGGCAGCCCAGGAAGCGCTGGATCAGTACGCCGCCCTCGACCTGATGAACGGCTAGGCTGCGGCGGTGGTCTGGATCATCGTGGTGGTGGCGATCGCCGTGCTCGGTCTCGGACTGCTGATCTGGTACGCCGTCCGGTTGACCCGCCTTGTCGGCGACCTGGCCGGGGAGGTGGGAGTTCTGGCCGAGCAGGGCGGCCAGCTGCTGGACCTGCTGGCCTCGGTCGAGATCCCGGATGTACCCGAAGATGACGACCTTGACCGTCTTGACCGTCTTGACCGTCTTGACCGTTCTGACAGTCTTGACGGTGCACTCTCAGCTTCGCGCCGGGTGGCCGACAGCGGAGCCGACGTAAGATGACCGGAGAAGCGGCGCAGCCGCCGTCGAGGAAAGAGGAAATCATGACCGCTCCGCTCGTCCTGGGACTCGGCGTGCCCGAGCTGCTGATCATTCTGGCCGTGGTCCTGCTGCTCTTCGGCGGCGCTCGGCTAGCCGGGCTGGGCAAGAGCACCGGCCGGGCGATCAAGGAGTTCAAGGAGGAGACGCGGGACCTGAAGGCCAACGAGGCCGAGCCACCGCGACCCGTCGAGCCGCCGCCCCCCAGCAACGTGCAGGACACCCCCACCGGTGAGGTTCGCAAGGACTCGTGATCCGCTGCGCCCTTCTCGGTGTGACGCGCGCGGTGTGACGTGGCCCTGACCATTCGGGGACGGCCGATCCGGTTCAGTTTGGCGTGGCTCAAGCCCCCGCCTGTGCCGGCCGACGGCTCGATGACCCTGTTCGAGCACCTGCGGGAGTTGCGCTACCGGCTCATCGTCGCCTGTGTGGCGATCGTGATCGGCATGATCGCCTCCGCTTTCTTCTATCCCCAGCTGTTCGACCTGCTCACCATCCCGTACTACGCCGCCATCGAGGACCTCAAGGCGGCCAAGCCGGACGCCGTGACCGAACTGGTCAACAACGGGATCGCCTCGCCCTTCACCCTCGCCCTCAAGATCACCGCCGTTTCCGCCCTGGTGCTGACTGGCCCGATCTGGCTCTATCAGCTATGGGCGTTCATCGTGCCCGGATTGTTGGCCAAGGAGAAGAAGTGGGCCCTGATCTTCATCGGCACGGCCAGCCCGCTGTTCGCCGCCGGCGTGGCGGTCGGCTACATCGTGCTCCCCAAGGGCATCACCGTCTTGCTGAGCTTCACCCAGGCGGGGATCACCAACCTGCAGGACATCAACACCTATCTGTCCTTTCTGCTCCGGGTCATGCTCGTCTTCGGCATCGCCTTCCTGATCCCGCTGCTGGTGCTGATGCTCAACATCGTCGGCGTGGTCAAGGCCACCCAGCTGTCCAAGTACCGGGTGTACGTGATCTTCGGGACGTTCGTGTTCGGGGCTGTCGCCACGCCCTCCACGGACCCGTTCTCCATGCTGGCGCTGGCGCTACCCATGTCGCTGCTGTTCCTCATCGCCGAAGTGATCGCCCACATTCTTGACCGGCGCAAGGCCCGGCGCGCCCGATCGGACGAGATCGCGCTCACCGAGTGAGCACCATGCTGACACTGGTCGTCAACCCGTCGGCCGGCAAGGGTCGCGCCCAGGCCATGCTGCCGCAGGTGGCCGGTACGCTGCGCGACGCCGGGGTCGAGGTTCGGATCCTGCTCAGCCGGGACTTCGCGGAGGCCCGACGGCTGACCACCGAAGCGGTGCTCGCCGGTCGCGGGCCGCTGGCGGTCATGGGCGGCGACGGCATGATGCACCTCGGGATCAACACCGTCATGCAATGCGGCGCCGGGCTCGGGAGCGGGCGCATCCCGCTGGGCCTGATCCCGGCCGGCACCGGCAACGATCTCTGCCGCGGTCTCGGCCTGCCGCCCGCCGATCCGGTGGCGGGGGCGGCGGTGATTGCGGCGGGGGACGTGAGGACCGTAGACCTCATGGAGGTCAACGGGCACTACGTCGGCGGAGTGCTGGCCACCGGCTTCGACGCCCTGGTCAACGCGCGCGCGAACGCCCTGCCCTGGCCGAAGGGCGGACTCCGTTATCCCCTCGCCGTCGTCGCCGAACTGAGCGTCTTCAGCCCGCTGCGATACCGGCTGAGCTTCGACGGGGAGGAGCGCGAGCAGTACGCCATGCTGGTGGCCATCGGAAACACCAGCTCGTACGGGGGCGGGATGCGGATCTGCCCGGACGCCGATCCTGCCGACGGGTGGCTGGATATCACCGTCGTCCACCGCGCCAGTCGACTGAAACTGCTGCGGCTGTTGCCCGCCATGTACTCGGGAAGATTCGTCCGTGATCCGTGTGTGGAGCAGCTCAGGGCCCGGGAGGTCCGGGTGGAGGGGCCGGGGCTGGTGGGCTACGGCGACGGAGAACTGATCTCCGCCGCGCCACTCGACGTACGGGTCCGGGCCGGGGCGCTGACGGTCTTCGCCCCGCTCTGATCGCGGGAACGCCGGCCCGCAGGGGGCGCAACCGGCGCAGGTACGTTGGAGCATCATGCCTGAGCCGTCCTCCCCGCCCGCCGCCGCGTACGCGCGATTCCGGGTACAGCAGGCCAACCCGGAACTGACCGCCTTCGCCGACGGTTACGGCTTCGCCTTCGACGACTACCAGCGCGAGGCATGCGCCCACCTGGAGGCGGGCTCCGGGGTCCTGGTGGCCGCCCCGACCGGAGCCGGCAAGACGATCGTCGGTGAGTTCGCCGTCTTCCTGGCCTTGCAGCGTGGGCAGAAGTGCTTCTACACCACCCCGATCAAGGCTCTGTCGAACCAGAAATACGCCGATCTGGTGCGCCGCCACGGCGCCGCCAACGTCGGTCTGCTCACCGGCGATTCCAGTATCAACTCCGAGGCCCCCGTCGTGGTGATGACCACCGAGGTGCTGCGGAACATGATCTACGCCGGCTCCCGAACGCTGGACAACCTCGGCTTCGTCGTGATGGATGAGGTCCACTACCTGGCCGACCGCTTCCGGGGTGCGGTGTGGGAGGAGGTGATCATCGGGCTCGCCGAATCGATCTCGGTCGTCGCCCTCTCCGCCACGGTCAGCAATGCCGAGGAGTTCGGCGACTGGCTGTCGGAGGTCCGCGGCGAGATGGACGTGGTCGTCTCCGAGCGTCGACCGGTGCCGCTGTTCCAGCACGTCCTGGTCGGGAAGCGGCTGTACGACCTGTTCGAGGGCGACGCCCCGACCGTGACCGCCTTGCCCGGTGCCCGCCCCGAGGTGAATCCAGCGTTGGTGCAGGTCAGCAAATCCGAGGCGCGCTACGTCCGGGACGACTCACGTCGACCCCGGGGTCGCTCCGGTCGGGGCAAGCGCACCGCAGGCTACGGCAGCGGTGCCTACGGCGGCGCCGCACATCGTTCCCGGTACGACGGTTCGCCGGACCGGCCTCGCTCGCTGGGCAACGCGACCCGGCCCGACATGATCGAAGCGCTGGACGCCGAAGGCTTGTTGCCGGCGATCGTCTTCATCTTTTCGCGGGTCGGCTGCGATGCGGCCGTCCGCCAGGTGTTGTCCTCGTCCATCCGATTGACCAGCGGCGCCGAACAGGCCGAGATCACCGCCATCGCCGAGCGCCACGTCGCCGGGTTGGCGGCCGCGGATCTGCGGGCGCTCGACTACGCGCAGTTCCTCGAGGCGTTGACCCGCGGCGTCGCCGCCCATCACGCCGGCATGCTGCCGGCGTTCAAGGAGTGCGTCGAGGAGACCTTCGTCCGTGGACTGACCAAGGTCGTCTTCGCCACCGAGACCCTCGCGCTCGGCATCAACATGCCGGCCCGCAGTGTCGTGCTGGAGAAACTGGTCAAGTACAACGGGGAGACCCACGCCGACATCACACCGGGGGAGTTCACCCAGCTCACCGGTCGGGCCGGTCGCCGCGGGATCGACATCGAGGGCCATGCGGTGGTGCTGTGGCAACCGGGTCTCGATCCGCGGGCGGTGGCCGGATTGGCCTCGCGACGGACCTATCCGTTGCGGTCGTCGTTCGTGCCGACGTACAACATGGCGGTCAATCTGGTCGGCCGGGTGGGCAAGGACCACGCGCGTACGTTGCTCGAGCAGTCGTTCGCTCAGTTCCAGTCCGACCGCTCGGTGGTCGGGGTCGCCCGGACCGTCGCCCGCAACAGCGAGGCCATCGCCGACCACTGGGCCGCTGCCGCGTGCGATCGAGGCGACTTCGAGTCGTACGCGCGGCTCCGGGCCGAGATCGGGGCACTCGAATCCCGCGCGGCCCGGGAACGCAGTGTCGATCGTCGAGCCGAGGCGCTGCAAAGTCTGCTGGCCCTGCACCCCGGGGACATCGTCCGGGTGCCGGCCGGCAAGAACTCCGGCTGGGCGGTCGTGATCGACCCCGACACCCGCGCCGGCGATCGGGACAATCCCCGGCCGTTGGTGTTGACCGAGGAGCGGCACGTCCGCCGGCTGTCGATCGTCGACTTCCCGGTCCCGCCGCAGATCGCGGGACGGATGCGCATCCCGAAGCATTTCCACGCCCGTGAACCGGCGTCCCGGCGGAATCTCGGTGCGGCGCTGCGGTCCCGGCTGGCCGAGATCGATCTCGATCCGACCCGGGCCCGGGTGGAGAGGATGAATGGCGAGGTGGCCCAGGAGATCCAGCAGCTGCGGGACCGGCTGGCTCGCCATCCCAGCCATGCCTGCCCGGATCGCGAGCAACACGCCCGTCGGGCCGAGAAGGCGTTGATCCTGGAGCGGGAGAACGAGCGGGCGCAGGAGCGGGTGTCGTCACGCACGAACACCATCGCCAATCACTTCGACAAGATCTGCCTGGTGCTCGACTCCCTCGGCTACCTCGGTGGTGACGGCGGGGACGAAGTGACCGACGCGGGCCGGATGCTCAGCCGGATCTACGCCGAACTCGATCTGGTGGCGGCCGAGTGCATCCGCGCGGGCGTGTTCTCGTCGCTGACTGCTCCACAGCTGGCCGCGGTGCTGGCCGCCTTGGTCTATGAGTCGCGGCGGTCCGACGAGGGATTCCGCAAACCGCGGATGCCGGACGGTCAGACCGAGGCGACCATGACCCAGGTCCGGCGTATCCATCGTGAGGTTTCACTGGTGGAGCGCGACGCCCGATTGTCGCGCGGCCCGGAACCGGACATCGGATTCAGTTCGGCCGCCTTCGCCTGGGCGGCCGGGCGCCCGCTGGCCGAAGTACTCGCCGATGGACAGTCGACCGCCGGTGACTTTGTGCGCTGGGTCCGCCAGGTGCTCGACTTCGCCGGTCAGGTCGCCGACGCCGCCGGACCCGGGCCGCTGCGTAGGGTGTCCCGCGAGGTGGTCGACTCCATGCGCCGCGGCGTCGTGGCGTACGCACCGGAGGATCAGCTCGGCGACGATCTCGACGTCCAAGGCCCGAGCTAACGGCGGTCAGCAGGCGAGGGCGGACAGCCGGTCGACGACCTCGGCGGGGGAGGGCATGGCGGCCATCTCGTCCCGCAATCGCCGTGCCACCCGTCGCTCCGCCGACTCCCCGATCAGCGCCGAGACGGCCTCACGGATCGTCCCGGCTGACGGCTCCGGCTCGAGCACGGCCCGGGCCGCGCCGGCCTGCGACAGCAGGTCGGCGTTGATGAACTGGTCGGCTCCTTGCGGCAGGATCAGCTGCGGGATGCCGGCTTCCAGGGCCCCCAGCACCGAGCCGGTCCCGCCGTGATGCACCATCAGGTCCACCAAACCCAACACCCGGGACTGGGCGACGAAGCGCTCGACGCGGACCCGGTCGGAGAGATCGCCCAAGAGGCTGGGGTCGCCTACTGGGCCGACGGCCACGAGCACGTCCAGGTCCAACGAGGCCGTCTCCTCGATCACCCGACGGAGGACCTCGACGGCTCCGAACGAGACCGTGCCGAGCGTCAGAAAGATGCGCGGTCTGGTCCTCGGCTCAGCCAGCCAGGGTGGCACCTCGCTCGCGCTGTCGCTGTAGGCCACCGACCGGATCGCTATGGTGTCGATCGGCAGGTCGTCGTCGAAGAGGTGCAGGCTGGGCGGCACCGGATCGAGGAGCGTCGCCGCCAGCAGCGGGCCATCGGGTGGCTCCAGTCCGCGGGTCGACCACTGCTCGCGCTGGTGGCTGATGGTGGCCTCGTGGACCATCGGAAAGAATCCCTGCTTCAGACTGATCGAGAAGGCGATGGCCGGCAGCTGCAGGATGTCGGCGGCCAGCCCGGCTCCCGTGTTCAAGACTTCGTACACCACCAGGTCCGGCTCGAGCCGCTCGCAGTTCTCGATCATGACCGGGCCGATGTGGCCGGCCGCGACATCGGCGAACAGCGCCGCACTCAGGTCCATGCCGCTGGCGTCCGGATGACGCCGACGGGTTTCGGCTTCCACGTCCTCAAGCGCCAGGCCGGTGTAGGCGGGAACGGTGGGCAGCGGCAACCGATCGAGGAAGGGCCCGCCGGTGGCGATCGTGACCTGGTGGCCGGCCTCCGCCGCGGCCAGGGCCAGCGGCATCATCGGGTACAGGTGCCCGTACGCTCCGATAGCGGCGAACAAGATCTTCACGCCAGCATCGTGGCAGGAACGAGGGCTAGTTCGCTGGGCTTACCGTCGACATGTTGAAGTCGGGCACCCGGACGGCAGGCATAGCGGTTCGGTTGAAGAAGTCATTCCACTCCCGGCAGAGCACCTTCTCGGTGCGCCCGATCTCGCTGATCCGACCGAGCAGCTCGATGGGAGATTCGTTGAACCGGAAGTTGTTCACTGCGCCGACCACGACACCGTTCTCGATCAGATAGACCCCGTCGCGGGTCAGCCCGGTGAGGAGCAGTCGCTCGGGGTCGACCTCGCGGATGTACCACAGGCAGGTCAGCAGCAGGCCTCGTTCGGTGCGAGCGATCATCTCCGCCAGGGTGGCGGTGCCGTGAGCCTCCATGATCAGGTTGTCCGGCGGGGCCGTGACCGCCAGGCCTGTCTTCGAAGCCCGGGCCCGGTTGCGGATCAACTCGGAGTGCACGCCGCCGGACAGCCAGTCGACCGCCGTGACCGGGAGCCCCATGTCGAAGGCCCAGTTCGTGCCGTCGGCGGAGGCGGGGGAGTCGACGAACGGTGCGCATTCCAGACCCGGGTACGCCGGGTCGGAGGTCAAGGTGATGGGCAGTCCACTGAGCCGGCGGCCGATGGTCGTCCCGTCGCCGGGAACGGCGTAGACGTTGCGACCCTCCTCGGCGTCCTGGGCGTTTGCCGTCCAGAAGGCGTAGATCATGAGATCCGCGACGGCCGCGGGCGGCAACAGCGTCTCGTATCGCCCCGGAGGCAGCGCGATGCTCGTCTCGCCCCATCCCAGCCGGGTCTGGAGATCGTCGAGCACCGATCCCACGTCGACGTCGGTGAAGTCTCGGGTCGACCGGCCCGCCCACGCCGAGCCGCCCCGGTCGGACTTGGCGTTGATGTCGAAACGTCCGGTCGGCTGGACCGCCCGCCGACGCAGCCCGGAGCTGCTGCCCAGCACGGTGGTGGTGAGGATGTGCTCCGCGAAGCCGTACAGCCGGATGTCCTGGGCGCGGGCGCGGTCGAAGCCCCGGCCGAGTTCGCCGGCCAGCGGCGCGAGCAGGTCGATCGAGGTCCGCTCCGCCGGACTGGCCCAGTTCGGATCGGACCGCTCGGCCGTGACCGACTGCGCCGCGTCCGGTGAGGCCGGCGCCGACCGCGCCGCCTGCTCGGCGGCGGCCACCACCGCCGGGACCTGGTCGAGGGTGGCCACCTCAGCCGAGACCGTGCCGACCGCCTGGCCGTCGGCCACGTCGGCGGTGGCCAGGACGGTCAGAGTGGAGGCGCTCATCTCGCCGTTGGTGGTCAACGCGTTGGCGGCCCAGCGCAGGTTGGCCTGCGAGCTTTCCCGGAACACGGCCACACACGGGAGGGCGGCCACAGCCAGGGCGCGTTCGACGAACTCGGATCCCGACCTCACGAACCGCCCCCTTCGGCGAGGGTATTCAGAATGTTGACGCTTCGGAACAGCGCGGCCGGAGCCCCGTGCGAGACCGGGGCGACCTGACCGGGTTGTCCCTTGCCGCAGTTGAACGCTCCGCCCAGGTGGTAGGTCTGGGGTCCGCCGACGGCCTCCATGGAGCGCCAGAAGTCGGTGGTGGTGGCCTGGTAGGCGACGTCGCGGAGCTGCCCGGCCAGCCGGCCGTTCTCGATCCGGAAGAACCGCTGGCCGGTGAACTGGAAGTTGTAGCGCTGCATGTCGATCGACCACGAGTTGTCGCCCAGCACGTAGAGACCGCGGTCGACGCGGGAGATCAACTCCTCGACCGACGGGCCGGCCGGGTCGGGTCGCAACGAGACGTTCGGCATCCGCTGCAGCGGGATGTGCCCGGGCGAGTCCGCGAAAGCGCAGCCGTTGGAACGGTCCAGCCCACGCAACCTCGACATCTGCCGATCCAGTTGATAACCCACGAGCACGCCGCCGGAGATGATCTCGAACTCCTGTTGCGCGACCCCCTCGTCGTCGAAGCCGACAGTCGACAGGCCGTACTCGGTGGTCCGGTCGCCGGTCACGTACATTCCTTCGCTGCCGTACTGGAGCGTTCCCAGCTGGTCGACGGTGGCGAACGACGTGCCGGCGTAGGCGGCTTCGTAACCCAGCGCCCGGTCCAGTTCGGTGGCATGGGCGATGGACTCATGGATCGTGAGCCACAGATTGGTCGGGTCCACCACCAGGTCGTAACGGCCGGCTTCGACGCTCGGGGCGGCGACGTGGTCGGCCAGCAGGTCCGGGATCTCGGCGATCTCGGTGTCGAAGTCCCAACCGGTGCCGGTGAGGTACTCCCAGCCCCGGCCGGCCGGTGCCGCCAGCGTCCGCATCGTCGAGAAGCCGGAGTCGTCAACGTGCACCGCGGTGAAGTGCGGTTGGATCCGGACCCGCTGCTGGGTGGTGGTGGTGCCGGCCAGATTCGCGAAGAACTTGTTCTCCTGCACGAACGCCAGGTCGGCCGACGTGTGGGTCACGCTCTCGGCCGCCAGCAGCCGGTCGATCAGCTCGCGCATCCTGCCTTGCCGTTCGGCTTCCGGTACGTCGAACGGATTCCGCTCGTACGCCGAGATCCACCGGACATCGCGGTAGATCGGTTCGTCGGCCAGCTCGATCCGCACCGGAGTGAGCGGTCGGGAGACGCGGGCGGTGGCGACGGCTCGCTCGGCCAGCACGGCGGCCTGCTCGGCGGTGAGGCTGATGTCGGCGGCGAAACCCCAGACGCCTTCGTGCAGAACCCGGACCGACATCCCGAGCACTTCCGAGTCCTGGCTGTTGTGCAGGTCGGTGTCGCGGTAACCGCGATAGGACTCCCGGATCCGTTCGATCCGCACGTCGGCGTGTTCGCAGCCCAGCTCGGCGGCGCGGCTCAGCGCCGAGTCCGCGAGTCGGGTCAGCGGAAGTCCGGTGAACTCAGGATCGATCGTCCTCACCTGACCGACCCTAGGCGACCGGGGTGACGGCCGGATCGACGACCGCCTGAGCGACGTCGGACCAGACTGTTCACGGGACGTTCACGTCGAAGGTCCGGCCGGCACACGTCCCGGCCCTACCGTGCTGAGCGACATGGCGTTCCCATCGCGGTCCCCGGTCCGGGTCCTGGCCGTGGCCGACTCCGACTCGTATCTGAAGTGGAGCGCGGCCACCCTGCAGTGCCTGCCGTCGGACTGGGGTCGGACCCAGGTCATCATCGACAGTCCCCTCCGGCCGTCGGCCGCCCAGATCCGGTCCGCCACCGGGCTGGCGCCCCAGGTGCTGCGACGCGGCCAACTCCTCCGGCGGATCCGGCGTGAGCAACCGGATGTGCTGCTGCTCGCCTGCACCGGGCCCGTGGTGTCGGCGCTGACCGATTCGCCGAGGCTGCGCGGCCCTGGTCGCCCGGTGCTGGTGACCGGCCTGCCCGGCATCGGCCTCCCGGCCCACCGCCGGGTCCTGGACCTGCGTTCCGACTGCGACCTGATGCTGCTGCACAGTCGCCGCGAGATCGCCGAGTTCTCCGCGCTGCGCTCCGAGTCGGGGCTGGAGATCGAGTTCGGTCTGTCCACCCTCCCCTTTCTCGAGCCCCTTATCGAGTCGCCGCTTAACGCCGGGCATGACCGGCCGGCGAGGGGGACGACCGTGTTTGCCGCCCAGGCCACGGTGCCGGCGCGGCGCTCAGAACGCGAACAGATCCTGCTCGTCCTGGCCGGCGCCGGCGTGAACGGTCACTCCCCGCTGGTCAAACTGCGCGGCACCGGCCGCGAGGAGCAGACCCACCGGGAGCGCTGGCCGTATCCTCAGCTGGCCGCCGAGTTGGTCGCGGCCGGTCGACTCGGCCCGGATGCGCTGGCGTTCCACACCGGCGCGATGGCCGAGGTCCTGCCGACCGCCGCCGGACTCGCCACGGTCTCCTCGACGGCGGCGCTGGAGGCCGTGGCCGCAGCCGTTCCGATCTTGATCATCTCCGACTTCGGGGTCGATGCCGACATGATCAACATCGTGTTCGAGGGTTCCGGCTGCCTCGGCACCCTGGCCGATCTGAAACGTGGGCATTTCTACCGGCCCGATGCCGGCTGGTCCGCGGCCAACTACTTCCACCCGGTGGCCGAAAACACCGCCCTGACGCAGCTCCGTTCCCTGGTCAGCCGCCGACGCGCGGCGAACCTGTCGGTCGTGCCTCACCCCGGTCACCGAAGCTGGCCGGCTGTTCGTCGCCGACTGCGACTGCTGCTGCCGGCACCCGGGCGGGTCGTGGCGCGGATCCGGCTGCGCCGCCGGCCAGAACGTGATCACACAGCTCCCGAACCGCGCCCTGACCGCCGGCTCGGCTGAGCACGAGTCGGGCGGCTCGTCGGACCTCGGGATGCGCGTCGGCCACCGCGATCGGCCAGCCGACGATGCCCATCGGTCCGAGATCGTTGATGTCGTTGCCGACGTAGGCGGCGCGGGCCGGTGGCACCCCCCGGCACTTCAACCAGTCCTGGACGACCTCGGCCTTGTGCTCGATGCCGTGCAACACTTCCGCGCCGATCTTGGCGGCCCGGACCCGGACGACTGGGTTGGTCTCCTTGGAGACGATCAAGAGCGGGATGCCCGCCCGGCGGAGCCGCTCGATGCCGAGCCCGTCGGACCGGCTGACCCGGACGGTCTCCTGACCGTCCTGACTGATCAGGGCCGTGTCGTCGGTGTGCACTCCGTCGAAGTCGGTGATCACGGCGTCCACGTCGATCACCGGATGCGGATCGAGGATCGGAGCGAGGGCGGCGGCGATGGCGGCATCGTCGAGGGTATCGATCTCGATGGCGGTCAGCGGCGACACGGGCACGACGCCGGTACGGCCGAAGAAGCGGTGGCGGTTGACGCGGAAACCGGGCACGGACATCACGTAGAAGGCGCCGGTCTCCCGGTAGTCCGGCACCCGGTCCTGCCGGCGCGGCCGGTGCTGCCGATCATGATTCTGGCCGTCGACCAACTCGACCGGTCCCATTCCGGAGACGGTCCGCCACAAGAATTCGTACGTCGCCACGGCCGCGAAGGCGGAATCGGCCTCGTCCCGCGCGATCAGGCTCACGCCGCGGTCCAACGCCGCCGGATCGACGAACGGGCTCGTGCACTGGACGAAGACCAACACCTCGGGTTCGACACTGATCCAGTCCAGATACTGCAGCGCGTGCCCGAGGGCGGCCTCCGAGCTGGCCGTGTCCCCGGACAGGGCCGCCGGCCTGGAGATCACGGCCGCCCCCGCCTCCTGGGCGGCGCGGGCGATGTCGCCGTCGTCGGTGCTGACGTAGACGGCCTCGATCGATCGGGCCGCGCGGCAGGCGTCCACGGCACGCGCCACGAGACTGCGCCCACCGATCCGCATCAGGTTCTTGCCGGGCACGCCTTTGGAACCGCCGCGCGCCGGAATCACCGCCACGGTCCGCGGGTTCAGAAACATCTGGTCGCTCCCTTCTCGTCAGCAGGCCACGGCGGCCAGGCCGTGGTGGGCCCGGGCCGAGGTCGTCACGTCGGAGAGGAAGTCGTCGGCCCTCGGCGGCGCTTGCGGGCCGTACCAACCGTGGGAGAGCGTGCAGACCACGACCTCGCTGGCCGAGCCCGCCAACACGACCGGCAGGGTGTGCACCACGGTCGACGGGAAGCTGAGCACCTGGCGGCCGATGGGACCCCGGCGGGCCACCAGTTCGAGGGGAAGGATCGGCTGCACCACCTGCAGGCCCAGCGAAGCGATGCGCCGCAACTTCGCGTCGTCCTCCTTGCGGTGCGCGAAGTAGCGGTCCACGCGATGATCGTGCGCCAGTTCGGCCACCGCGTCGAGGTAGGCCTCTTCGTCGAGCACTCCGGATTCGACCAACGACGTGCCGACCAGGTCGGCGCCGGTCTTGATCACCGGCGGCTCGTGCCGGGCGCGAACCCAGTCGTAGGTGTTCGGCAGGACCGCGACGCTCGGCAGCGAGACCGGCATGGAGGTGAACAGCCGCAGCGAGCAACCGAACTGCTGGGAGAGTCGGCGCCGCGCGCTGCCAGCCATCTGTCCACGAACCAGACCGCCGAGCTGATTTCGGGATGAGGGCGGCTTTCTCCATTGATGCCAGCGGGTGAGCTGCTCACCTGCCGCCCACTGCCGGGCGAACTCCAGCGTCGCGGTCCCGTCGTCGACGATCGTCACCTCGGTGGGGTGGGCGATGCTGATGATCACCTGGATGACCCCGGAGAACGGGTCGCCGATCACCAACCGGTCGACTTCTTTGAGCTCCGCCGCCATCGCCCGTACGCTGCGCGCCACCGAGGCACCGCCGAGTCGCGGCTCGTACCAGGACACCTCGTGATCGTCCTGGCGGGCGAGCGAGGTCATGGCTCGCAGCTGCGTCCGGGTCGGCTCCCCGGCCGGGGCCAGAACGGCGATCTTGGTCGATTGATCTTGCGGATCGGCGTGATCCAACTCGAGGACGTTCAGCAACTGGGCGGGGCTTTCGACCAGAGCCAACCGGCGGGTGCCGGTCACGACACGGCCAACAGTTCGGGATCGACCAGCTCACCCTGGACCCGGCGGAGCTTCTTCATGGCCGCCAACTCACCGTCGTAGATGTGCTTCACTCCGTCACCCATCGCTTCAGAGATGACCCGCACGTCTCGGACCAGCCGTTGCAGACCCTGGGGTTCGACCGACGCCGCCTGGTCCGAGCCCCACATCGACCGGTCCATGGTGATGTGCCGTTCGACGAACACCGCGCCCAGCGCCACGGCGGCCACGGTGGTCTGCAGTCCCGTCTCGTGTCCCGAGTAGCCCACCGGCACGTTGGGGAACTCAGCCTGCAGCGTGTGGATCATCCGCAGGTTGAGCTCGGTGGCCGCCGCGGGATAGGTGCTGGTGGCGTGGCAGAGCACGATGTTCTCGCTGCCCAGCACCTCGACCGCGTGCCGGATCTGGCGCATCGTCGACATTCCGGTGGAGAGGACCACGGGTCGGCCGGTCGCTCGCAGGCGACGCAGCAACTCGTCGTCGGTCAGGCAGGCGGAAGCGACCTTGTGGGCCGGCACGTCGAACTGCTCCAGGAAGTCCACCGACTCGGTGTCCCACGGGGAGGCGAACCACGCGATGCCGCGCCGACGAGCATGATCATCGATTGCGGCGTACTCCGCAGCTCCGAACTCCACCCGATGCCGGTAATCGATGTAGGTCATCCGCCCCCAGGGCGTATCGCGCTCGAGCTCCCACTGGTCGCGAGGGGTGGAGACGCGCGGAGTGCGCTTCTGGAACTTCACCGCGTCGCAGCCGGCTTCGGCCGCCGCGTCGACCAGGGCCAGCGCGTTGGCCAGGTCACCGTTGTGGTTGATGCCGATCTCGCCGGTCACGTACACGGGGTGGCCGGTGCCCACCAGGTGGTCGCCGAGCTGACGGGTCGGTGTCGGCCACGACCAGGCGGAACCATTCATGGAACTGTTCATGATCATGACATTAGGCAGCGCAGATGGCGACGAGGGCAGCGACATCTGAACGTCCGGCAAACAGCGTCGCAACACCGCTGGAGATCATTTGTCGGCGTCCGACGTTGGTCATTTCGTCAGGGCGTCGTCGTCGCTCCGGCTTCATCGGCTGTTCATCCGTGCGTCCTAACGTCGCGGTCTGGATCCCCCGAGCAGAAGGCGATGATCGACGCATGAGTTCGGTTTTGTTCCTCGCCGCGTTCGACTCCCAGCTCAAGTGGTGCGCGCGGCTGCGGGACGAGTTCGGCCGCCGCGGCTTCGACTGGGAGGTGGTGGTTCCCGACATCCGGTCCGCCCTGTCGGTGGACCAGATCACCGCGGCCGGTTTCACCGACGTCCGTTCGCTGCCGTGGCAACACATGCTGCAGGCCGCGACCCAGGCCGACGTGGTCATCTCGGCCCTCTCCGGACCACAGAACGAAACCTTGTTGGTCGATGTCGGGGACAGGCTGCGCGCCGATGGGTGTGCCCCGGTGTTGGTCACCGGTTGGGTCGGAGTGATCATCGAGAACGCGACCGGCGGCTATCTGAACCGGTGCGCGTCGGACGTGATCGCCGTCAATTCCCGGAGCGACCTGGAGCAGTTCCGCACGGTCGCGGGCTGTTTGGGGTTGCCGGCCGACAATCTGCTGCTCACCGGACTGCCGCTGCTGGACTCGGCTCGGCGCCCGCCCCGTGACGGTCCGATCCGCCGGGTCCTGTTCGCCGACCAACCGACGGTGCCGCAGCGAGCCGAGGATCGGCACTTCCTCTACCAGCGGCTCCTCGAGTACGCGGCTCGTCATCCCGACCGGGAGGTCGTGCTCAAACCTCGGCACCGATTGGACGAGGACACCTTCCACCGGATGCGGCACCATCCGGCGTCATTGCTGGCCGGCCGCACCGCGCCGGAGAACTTCATGATCGACTACACCTCGGTCACCGAACAGCTGCCCTACACCGATCTGGTCCTGACGGTGTCGTCCACGGCCTGCCTGGAGGCGATCGACCACGGCTGCCGGGTGGGATTGATCCTCGATCTCGGAGTGCACGAGAAGCTGGGCAACCACGTCTTCGTGAGCAGCGGATTGCTGCGCACCTTCGCCCAGATCGAGGCCGACGAGTTGGGGTGCCCGGAGGACGACTGGCTGGACGACTACTTCTTCCCTCGTGATCGCAGTGCCGCCCAGCTGATCGCCGATCGCGCGGAGGAACTGCTGGCGAGCGGCGAGCGGCCGTCCCGGGCCGCCCGCAACACGCCGATCTCACGCAGCACGGCGGCCTTCCAGCGGGCCGTGGCGGGGGCCCGCCAGCGCCGGCTGACTCCACGGTCGCTCACCGGTTGGCGCCAGCAGCTGGCTTCGATCGGCCACGCCGTGCTGCCCCCGGTGTTGGTCACCCCGACGCGGCGGCTCGCCCAGCGGACGCGGATCCTGCGATGAGTGTTGCGCCCACGAGCGTTTCGCGAACCAGCCGGGACATTCCTGGCTGGTTCTTCTGGCTCGATCGGCAGCTGTTCGCGGTTCTCCTGCGAGCGCAGCACGACCAGGGCCCTGGCGACCTGGTGGAGTTGGGAACCTATCTCGGCAAGAGTGCGGTCGTCATCGGCGACTACGTACGCCCAGGCGAACGGTTCGTGGCGCTCGATCTTTTCGGCCGGACCGATCTTGTGGGTGGGGATCGACAGAACCAGCGGGAGGTCGAGAAGTCCTACCGGGCGCTGACTCGGCCGGCCTTCGAGGAGAACTACCTGTCTCGGCATCCCCGGCTCCCGGTGATCGTGGAGGGCCCGAGCTCGGTGATCATGGATCACGTGTCGCCGGGATCGGTCCGGTTCGTGCACATCGACGCCTCGCACCTCTACGAGCACGTGCGCCGTGACGCCGAGAGCGCCAAGATCATGGTGCAGCCCGGAGGTCTGGTGGTCTTCGACGATTGGCGGAGCGAACATACCCCGGGAGTCACCGCCGCGGTCTGGGAGGCGGTCTTCGGCTCCGGCTTGGTTCCGGTCGCGGTCTCGCCCAGCAAGTTCTACGGGGTCTTCTCCGACCCCGAGCCCCACCGGACGGCGATCCGGGCGCTGCTCGCGGAGGACGCCAACCATCCGAAGATCGCTTTCGAGGTCCAGGACATCGCCGGGCATCCAGTGCTGCGGCTGCGTCCGCGCGACCAGTCGGCCGCCCCGACACCGAGCAGGTCGGACTCTGGCCTCGCCAACGCCGAGTTGGCGCAACTGCTGATGACGGCGGTGTACGACGCGTCGACGATCACCCGAGTTCGGCGCTGGCTGGGCCGCCGCGGGCACCGGCGGCCCCGTCCCTAGGTCCGCTCCCAGGGCCCAGGAATGACCCGAGCTGCCACCAGAGCCGCCTCAGACGCCGGTAGCTCCGGGCGCCGACCATCCGGTAGACGATTCGGTTGCGCGGATGGCGAGGCTCCAGCAGGCGACCCGGCAGGTTCAGCTCGGTCAGTCGTCGGCGGCTGACATACTGCTGCACCGACCGCCACCGTCCGGCCAGCGATCGCGCGACGTCCGCCCGCAGTTCCGGGTACCGGCCCGGCTGCATGCAGTACCCGACCGTCCGCAGCAAGGAGTCGAGTTGCGCGCCGGCGAGCGGGAGCGGGTGGGCGCTGGCGTTCGGAGCGCAATCGGCCAGGTCCGGCACCGCCGCGTCGACGGCTACCGCAGGGATCCGGTTGCTGTTCTCGTAGGGTCGGAGCCGTCGCAGGACCAAGCGGGTACCGACCCGGGCTACGGGCAGACCGTACAGCGACGTGGCAGTCATCAGGCCGGTGCTGAACGAGCCGACGACCAGACCGATCCGCTCCGAGCGGAACCAGCTCTCCGCCAATGCGGGCGTGGCCAGCACGGTCAGTTCGGCCCCCAGCCGGCGGGCCCGCGCCACCAGCCGGCGGCTGGTCGGCTTGGGCAGCGACGGGTGGGACTTGAAAACCAGGGTCCGATAGCCGGCCGCAACCGCTCCGGCGACCATCTGCAGATCAACCTCCTGCTCCTCGGCCGCGGTCAAGATCGCGTTGGCCGAAAGGTACTGACCGAGCAAGATGGCCGTGGCTCCCGGGGCTGAGTCGGGAAGTTCGGTCACCGACTCGAGGCCGTCTATCACCTTGACGAACGCCTCAGCCCTGATGAGCGTTGTCGCGACACCGAATTCGCTCAACAGGAGGGGTTGGACACCGGGGAGAAGGTCCAGGTGCAGGAGTCGTTCGACCCGAGAGCCGATGCTGGCCGAGAGGCCGACCCGTGTCGGGCCGTAGCTCATCAGGCCATCGCCGTAGACGTCGATCGGGGCGTCGGCGAAGCACTGACTCAGGACGAGGGCCGGTGGAGCCTGGATGCTTTCCACGATCAGCCGTAGATCCGCACCGTCCAGCTGCCACACCGCCTCCAGCTGGCGTTGCCAGATGGGGAGGTCCGCGACCCGCGGACGCCAGAGCGACGGATGCTGGGGTGCGACCAGCTCGTTGTAGGAATAGACGTCATCGAACCGAGCCAGCAGGACCGAGCTGCCGGCGACATCGCGGATCTCGGGCGAGGCCTCGGGTACTGCGGCGTTGTTGCTGGTCACCAGCACCCTGCGCGCGGCCGCCCCGAAATGACCGTCGTCCAGGGCGGCGACGATGGTCGCGAGACCGAAGCCGGTGGAGGCCATGAAGAGCTGAGCGGTCACGCAGCGTCCAACAGGCCGATCAAGACAGCCCGGCGCCGGTCATCCATGCTTGCCAGCACGGTGCGCATCGTCTGGTCCGGCAGATTGTTCAAAGACTGCGCCGACCGCGCCCGGAGCCGGGCGGCGAGCGGGGCGGAATACCGCTCGGAGCGCGAGAGGTGGTGACAGATGATCGCGCAGTACGAACGCACCGCTTTGGGCAGCAGCCGATCCGCGTCCGGGTCAGCCGACACCAGGGCCACGATCTGGTCATGGGCGGCCAAGAAGTCGAACTGCCGCTCGTCGACCAGTTGGGTCAGCGACGTGGCGACGTTGCGTCGGTAGAACACGCCCAGTAGACCGACGACGGCGAAGCTGTCGACCTTCAAGTGCAGCCGCCAGTTCCACGGTCGGTCCTCACAGGTACGCAGGTTCTCCGCAAAGTGCAGGAGGCCGGCGTCGGCCAGCCGCCGATGGTAGATCCCCGCCCAGGCGTTCGGCGCGTCGACCGAGGTCGGGCGATGAACCGGAAGGATCGCGTCCCGGGGCCGCATCACCACGCCGCGCGGACCGTGGTTGATGCGGTGCACCGTCCGTCTGCGTCCGTGGACCCGGACGTGATCGGTACGCAGCACATCGCAGCCCAGGCGCCGGATCGCCCCCGATAGTTCGAGCAGGTAACCGGCGGCGTAGAAATCATCGCCGTCCAAGAATGTGATGTATTCCCCGCTCGCGGCCTCGAGCCCGAGGTTCCGAGCCGCGGACAGCCCGACGTTGCGAGGACTGGTGATCAGCCGGGCGCCCGGCAGTGAATCCAGCTGAGCAGCCAGGATCTCGGCGGTCGCGTCACTCGAGCCGTCGTCGATGATGATGAACTCGATCCCGGGGGCGGTGTTGCGACGCAGGCTCAGCAGCGTCTGCGTCAGGTGGTCGGCCACGTTGAAACACGGAACGATCACCGAGACCTGAGGCACGTTAGCGACCGTAGAGGCCGCCGCGGTTGCCCGAGTGATCCGACGGCGTCGAGTCCGTGAACAACGGGGGTTGAATCGACGACGACCGACCGGGTGACTCAGCTCGACTGCGGGGTGACGTGAGACAGGGAGACCTGCTGCTGTACCACGAGTGTCTCCTCGCGGAAGCCCCGCGCGACCAGCCGGACCGCGAGCCGGCGGAACGCGTCGTTGAGGAACTCCTCGATCTGGGCGTTCAAGGCCAACCGGACCGCGGTGACCGGCACGTAGCCGTGCGCGGCGATCACCGAATCGATGTCGAACGGGCTCTCGTCGTCGGCGGCGCGGTCGAGGGCGTAGACCACGACCTCGGGTTCGGTCGACCGGACGGCGAGATCGACGGCCACCACCACCCAGCGGTCGCGGTCCAGACCGGCGAGGTCGTACAGGCTGCGATTACCGGTGAACGCATCCGCGTCATCCGCCGCGGCGGTGCCGACGTAGTCGTTCCACGTCGTACTGGCTGCATCGAGCCGGCGTTGAAGATCCATGACCGGATGTTGGCACCCCCAGGTGAACATTGGGTGCACGATCTAACGTCGGCGCACCGGTTGGTCGCCTGGTCGTCGCGTCGGAGTCGTGGCGTCGTCGATGTCTGTTCATCCGCACTTGGTCGGCTGAGGCGATGGACGTGCTGCCGGCTCGGGCGCGACTGCTGCACGTCGGCTTGCCCAAAACCGGCACCACCGCCCTGCAGTCGGCCGCCAGTGGCCGACGCCGACTCCTGCTGAGCGAGGGCGTTCGATACCCCGGAGATCGCTACAACCATCGCCAGGCCGCCATGGCCCTGCTGCACCGCAACCGCAGGGACAGCACTCGACAGGGCCGCCAGCCCGACCCGTGGGACCGGTTGATGGCCGAGGTCGAGGGCGACCGAGAGCGCCGGGTGTTGATCAGCAACGAGTTCATCGCCGGCTGGGACGAGCCGGTGGCCCGGCGGTTCGCGGCCGAACTGGGACCCCGAACCCACGTCGTCCTCACGGTGCGCAACTTCGCCTCGGTGTTGCCGTCGCTGTGGCAGCAGTACGTGAAAACCGGCTATCGGGAGGATTTCGAGCGCTTCCTGTCCATCGTGTTGGCCGACGACCCGGACCCGACCGACCAGCCACGGCACTTCGAACGCAACGACCAGGGTGCCGCCGTGTCCCGCTGGGTCGACATCGTCGGTGCTGACCGGGTGACCGTGATCGTCGTCGACAAGGCGGAACCGGCCCGCGTCTCGATCTCGTTCGAAACGATGCTGGGCCTGCCCGCCGGGACGTTGAACACCACCGAGCAGCGCGGGCTCGCGGTCAATCGATCCCTCTCGGCGGCGGAGGCGTCCCTGCTGCTGGCCGTGAACCGGCAACTGGAGGGTTATCGGGTAGCCGAGGAGGATCTGATCCGCATCCTCCGTCGAGGTGCGGCCAGCCGCATCCTCGACGAGTGCCCGCCGGCCGGTCCCGACGCTCAGCTGAGCCTGCCGCCGTGGGCCGGCGAGCAGGCGGCCGCGCGCGGCCTCGGCTACGCGGAGGCGATCGAAAGCTCGGGCGCCCGGGTGATCGGAGATCTCAGCGAACTCGGACGCGCCCCGCAACCGGCCGTGGGCCACTGGACGATGCCCGGTCTGGTCTCCACCGAGGTGGCGGCCCAGGCGGTTGTGGGGGCGCTCTCGGCCGGGCTGCACCGGGGCAGCAATTTCGGACTGCCCGCTCGCGCGCGGCCACGGTCGTTCAGCAGGAGGGTCGCGGTGCTGATCCGGCGGCTGCGACGGTTCCCCGGCGGATTCCGGCGGGTGCTCGACGAAGGTTAGGGTGACGAGCGTGAGTGTCGCCGTCCGGGTGATCCCCTGCCTCGACGTACACGACGGCCGGGTGGTCAAGGGGGTCAACTTCGTCGATCTGCGGGACGCCGGCGACCCGGTCGAACTCGGCGCGGCGTACGACGCCGAGGGGGCGGACGAGCTCACCTTCTTGGACATCTCCGCCTCCACGGAGGGCCGGGAAACCACCCTGGAGGTGGTTCGGCGTACCGCGGAGACCGTGTTCATCCCGTTGACCGTCGGCGGCGGCATCAGCACCGTGAGCGATGTCGATCGGTTGCTCCGGGCCGGCGCGGACAAGGTGGCGATCAACACCGGCGCCATCCACCGCCCGGTGGTGATCGCCGAGATCACCCGCCAGTTCGGCAACCAGGTGCTGGTTTTGTCGGTCGACGCGCGACGGGAGCCGGGTTTCCCGTCCGGCTTCGGCGTGACCACGCACGGCGGGCGGAAGAGTGCCGGACTGGATGCGGTCGAGTGGGCGCGGCGGGGCGTCGATCTGGGGGTGGGGGAGATCCTGCTGAACTCGATGGACGCCGACGGCACCACCGGCGGTTTCGACGTGGAGATGATCGCCGCCGTACGGGCCGCGGTGGAGGTGCCGCTGATCGCCTCCGGCGGAGCGGGCCGCGCCGAGGACTTCCCGCCGGCCGTCGCCGCCGGCGCCGACGCCGTGCTGGCGGCCACCGTGTTCCACTTCGGGACGCTGCGGATCGCCGACGTCAAGCGCGCCCTGGCGGACGCCGGGCACCCGGTCCGCGGGCCCGCGGTCGGAGGGCTGTCCCGTGCCTGAGCGGTACGTCTGGCTGCCGTACGCCGACCCGGACGAGGCGGCCGAGCGGTTGGGTGGCATTCCGGACGGCATCACCGTCGACTGCTTCCGGGCCGACGGTGACGACCACCCCGACTCCATCGCCGAGGTCGAGCTGTACGTCCTGCCGTACATGAAGGGCGAGGAGGTGCTCCACCGGGCGCCCGAGATGCGCAGTTTGCGGGTCATCCAGACCCTGACGGCCGGCGTCGAGAACTTCCTGCCGTTCGTTCCGGAGGGGGTCACCCTCTGCAACGCGGCCGGCGTGCACGACGCCAGTACCGCCGAACTGGCGGTCGCCCTCACCCTGGCGAGCGGCCGCCACCTGGACGAATTCGCCCGGAACCAGTCCGAGGGTCGTTGGCAGCCCCGGCCCGGGATCTCGCTCGCCGATCGCCGCATCCTGATCATCGGCTACGGCAACATCGGCCCGGCCATCGAGCGCCGGCTGTCCGGCTTCGAGGTCGCCTCGATCACCCGGGTCGCGCGCCGGGCCCGGGACGGGGAGCCGCGCGTGCACGCCACCGACGAGCTGCCCGAGCTGCTGCCGCACGCCGACGTGGTGATCGTGATCGCCCCGGCCACCCCGGAGACCGAAGGACTGATCGGCGCTGAGCAGCTCGCCCTGCTCCCCGACGGCGCCCTGCTGGTGAACGTGGCCCGCGGCAGGCTGGTCGACACCGACGCACTGGTGGCCGAGACCGGATCGGGCCGGCTGCGGGCGGCGCTCGACGTCGCCGAGCCCGAGCCGCTGGCCCCCGACCACCCACTCTGGCGCATTCCGAACGTGCTGATCTCACCGCACGTCGGCGGGGCCAGTTCCGCGTTCTTCCCGCGCGCCGACCGGCTGGTCGCCGCCCAGTTGCGGCGATTCGCCAGTGGGGAACAACTCGATAACGTGATCGAGTGAGCGTGCTCAGCACCCAGCCGGACTGCATCTTCTGCCGGATCGTCGCCGGCGAGATCCCGTCCCGGCAGATCTACGCCGACGACGAGGCGGTGGCCTTCCTGGACGTCGGGCCCTGGCAGCGCGGACACACCCTGGTGGTCCCCCGCGAGCACGTCGCCGATGTGCTCAGCGACCCACCGATGCTGGCCCGGATCGGACCAGCCGTCGACACCACCGCCCGGCTGCTCGTCGATCGGCTGGGCGCCGACGGACTGAATGTGCTCTCCTCGGCCCGCCCGGTCGCCGGCCAGGAGGTGTTCCACCTGCACATCCATCTGGTCCCGCGTTATGCCGACCGGCCCGGACTCTCTGCTCTGGTGGGCCCGGACCGCGGGGACGACTCGGATCTGGACGAGTTGCACCGGCTGATCACCGGCTCGTGACCGCTGGTTCTGCCGTGGCGTCCCAGCCTCGGCTCGTCCCTGGTCTGATCCTGCGGGGGCTGATCGAATTCGGCCCTCCCTATCTGGCGGCTCTGGTGCTGCTGCCCTGGATCATCGCCCAGGGGCAGGCCTGGCCCTGGCTGCCCTCGACCATCGACCTCCAGGTCTACGTCTACGCCGTGCAGGACATGCTCGCCGGCCGTGACATCTACGCCACGACCACGCCGGGTTGGGAGCTGTACTTCATCTACCCGCCGATCGCAGCCGTGCTGATGGTGCCGCTGGCGTTCGGTCCGTACACGTTGTGGCAACTGGTCTGGACCGGGCTGTTGATCTGGGCCCAGCAGTCGGTGCTGAAGCGGTGCGGGGTCCCGCGCGGCTGGAAGCTCGGTCTGGTCGGGGTCGCCGTCGTGCTCGCCGTGGAACCGATCCGCACCACACTCGGCTACGGCCAGGTCAACACGTTGCTGATGGCCCTGGTGGTGGCGGACCTCCTCCCGGACCGGCCGGGGGAACAGCGCCGGATCCCTCAGGGCAGCCTGATCGGGCTGGCCGCCGCGATCAAGCTGACACCGGCCCTCTTCGTGATCTTCGCGTTCCTGGTCGGCAAGCGGCGGGCGGCGCTGACCGCCATCCTCAGCTTCGTCGGATTCACCCTGCTCGGAGCCATCTTCCAGTGGTCGCAGACCCTGCACTTCTGGCTCGGGCTGGCCGGCGGCGACACCCGCACCGCGGCTCCGCTGTACACCGGGAACCAATCGCTGCTGGGCGTCTTCCACCGGCTCGGCGACGATCTCGCCGCCGCGACCACCGTGGTCGGGTTGGCCTTCGCGGCGGTGGTCGCGCTACTGGGTGCCCTGGTTGCGGCCCAGTGGTGGGCCGACGGGGAAAAGGTGTTCGCGGTCGCCCTGGTGGGACTGTGCACCTGTCTGGCCTCGCCGCTGTCCTGGACCCATCACTACGTGTGGATCCTGCCGATGGGCGCCGCGGTGCTGCTGGGCCGTGGGCTCCCGAGGTGGGTCCGCGGGCTGGCTGGTGCCTGGGTCGTCTGGGTCTCGATCTGTCTGCCGCTGGCCGTGCTGCCGTACGGATTCGACCGGGAACGCGACTACACGGTGTTGCAGCAGGTGGTCGCCAACCTCGGGCCGCTGCTCGGTCTGGCATTGCTCATCGGCCTGGCCGGCCGCCTGGTCTCGCGCGCTCGGCAGGCCCGGTCGGCCACCGCGCCGACCGGATAGATTGACCGCCATGACCATCGACGGCAGCCCCATGAGTGAGGTGGGAGCGCAGCGACCTCAGGCCCCTGCGGCGAGCAGTGTCGATCATGAGTGAGGTGGGAGCGCAGCGACCTCAGGCCCCTGCGGCGAGCAGTGTCGATCATGAGTGAGGTGGGAGCGCAGCGACCTCAGGCCCCTGCGGCGAGCAGTGTCGATCTCAAACCCCGTTCCCGGGTGGTCACCGACGGGCTCGAGGCAACGGCGTCTCGCGGCATGCTCCGCGCGGTCGGCATGGGCGACGAGGACTTCGCCAAGCCGCAGATCGGGGTGGCCTCGTCCTGGAACGAGATCACGCCCTGCAACCTGTCCCTGGACCGGCTGGCCAAGGCCGTGAAGGACGGCGTGCACGCCGCGGGCGGCTACCCGCTGGAGTTCGGCACCATCTCGGTCTCCGACGGCATCTCGATGGGTCACGAGGGCATGCACTTCTCGCTGGTGAGTCGGGAGATCATCGCCGACTCGGTGGAGACCGTGATGTCGGCGGAGCGGATGGACGGCTCGGTGCTGCTGGCCGGTTGCGACAAGTCGCTGCCCGGCATGTTGATGGCCGCGGCCCGGCTCGACCTGGCCTCGGTGTTCCTGTACGCCGGATCGATCATGCCCGGTCGAGTCGGCGACCGGGACGTGACGATCATCGACGCCTTCGAGGCGGTCGGCGCGTGCGTCAAGGGATTGATCACGCGTGAACAGGTCACCGAGATCGAGAAGGCGATCTGTCCGGGGGAGGGTGCCTGCGGGGGGATGTTCACCGCCAACACGATGGCCAGCGCCGCCGAGGCCCTGGGCATGTCGTTGCCCGGGTCGGCGGCGCCGCCCGCGGTGGACCGGCGCCGGGACGGCTACGCCCGGCGGAGCGGGATGGCGGTGGTGGAGATGCTGAGGCAAGGCATCACCGCCCGTCAGATCCTGACCAAGGAGGCGTTCGAGAACGCCATCGCCGTGGTGATGGCCTTCGGCGGCTCGACCAATGCCGTGTTGCACCTGCTGGCCATCGCCAACGAGGCCGAGGTGGATCTGAGCCTGGACGACTTCATCGCCGTGGGTCGCCGCGTGCCGCACCTGGGGGACCTCAAGCCGTTCGGCCGCTACGTGATGAATGACGTCGATCGCGTCGGCGGGGTGCCGGTGGTGATGAAGGCCCTGCTCGACGCCGGGCTGCTGCACGGCGACTGCCTGACCGTGACGGGCAAGACGATGGCGGAGAATCTGGCCGACATCGCCCCACCGGATGTGGACGGGGTCATCGTCCGGGCCCTGGACAACCCGATGCACCCGACCGGGGGGATCACCATCCTGCGGGGCACCCTCGCGCCCGAGGGTGCGGTGGTGAAGAGCGCGGGTTTCGACACCGACGTCTGGAAGGGCAGCGCCCGGGTCTTCGACGGGGAGCGGGCCGCGATGGACGCCCTGGAGGACGGCACCGTGGTCGCCGGAGACGTGGTCGTCATCCGCTATGAGGGCCCGCGTGGCGGACCGGGAATGCGCGAGATGCTGGCCATCACCGGAGCCATCAAGGGCGCCGGCCTCGGCAAGGACGTCATGCTCATCACCGACGGCCGGTTCTCGGGCGGGACCACTGGGCTCTGTGTGGGCCACATCGCTCCCGAAGCCACGGAGGGCGGTCCGATCGCACTCGTCGAAGACGGCGATCTCATCGTCCTCGACGTCGCCTCCGGGCTGCTCGATCTGGAGGTCGCCCCGGCCGAGCTGGCGAGTCGCCGGGCCCGCTGGACGCCGTCGCCACGACCCGTCCGACGCGGGGTGCTGGCCAAGTACGCGAAGCTTGTCCGATCCGCCGAGGTCGGTGCGATCTGCGGCTGAGTTCTTCGCTCGCTGCGGAAACCGCTCCTGACGCCCGTCGTCGACATTGCGGTTGCAGACGACCCCTAATCCGGCCGATCTGGGGGTCGTTGTCGACGCTGCGGTTGAAGACGTCCCCGTTTGGCGGTGGTGCCGGTCAGGGCCGCGCGCGGAAGTAGCGTTCCCACTCCGGCTTGAATTGGCGCCGGACCCTGCGGACGCCGCAGTCGACGAGGGCCGCGCGGATGCGGCGCAGGGTCTCGCGCGGCTCGTTGTTGAGGTGGTGCGACGTCACGATGACGACGCGGGTATCGCAGCCGGTCGAGCTCCTCGCGCCGCTTGATGTCGTGGAGCCGCTGGGCCTCGTCGTCGCGGTGTTGCACACCGTCGTACTCGACGACCAACCGGCAGTCCTCGTAGCACAGGTCGAAGCGCATCCACCACTCCCCGTTGTCGTGGCGGAGTTTGACGTTCACCCGTGGCTCCGGCAGCCCGGCCAGCACGATGAGCATCCTCAGGCGCGACTCCATCACCGAGTCGACCCCGTCGCGTACGAGCCGGGCCGCCCGACGGGCTCTGCCGGCACCATGGCCGCGCCATCGATCTGCCGCCTCGACCAGGTCGGCCGCCTCGAGACCGGTGCGTCGGATGATGCTGTCGCCGGATGCGACCAGGTCGACGAGGTTGAAACCCGAGCCGGCCAAGTCGAGAAAGGTCTGCGCCGGCGTCGAGAGCGCGAGCCCTCGGCAGACGGTGGGTAGTGGTTTGCCAACGCCCTCGTGTGCCACGATGCCGCGTCGCTTGCTGCGCCCGACGTCCCCGGGAACCGAGACGTGCGTCTCCGGCGATTCAGGGGCCCAGGCACCCCACAACCGAGCCGCCGTGTGATGACTGGCGTACGCGCCCTCGGGTGAGACCTTCAGCGCTGCCTGAGCTCGCAGCGCAGTCGTCAACTGCTGGCCCGCTTCGACGTACAGGTTGTAGAAGACCCGCTGGTCATTCGGCCCGAGCAACGCCTTGACGCTGAGACCGGCTGCCGACGTAATCTGTGGAAAAGCCCGTTGGCCGGGACGCCGCGGAGCGTTGTCGCAGTTGCGGTTGAAGACGTACTCCACCGGCCCTGTGCTGGCGATGGCAGGATGACGGTGTGAACGAGATGGTCGTGGCGCCGATCCTGCGCGTGGCCGACGCCGCAGCGAGCGCAGAGTGGTACGCCCGCCTCGGGTTCACGCTGGACTGGGAGCACCGGTTCGCGCCCGGGCTCCCGCTCTACGTCGGTCTCTCCTGCGGCGCGGCCCGGCTGCACCTGTCGGAACACACCGGAGACGCGCGTCCGGGCACGCTCCTCTACCTGTACGTTCCTGACGTCGACGCGAGGGCGGCCGCCTGCGGTGTCACCCGGATCGAGGACAACCCCTGGGGCCGTGACTTCGAGGTGACCGATCCGGACGGCAACCGGCTGCGGATCGGCACCCCGGCCGACCGCTGAGCTGGTGAGATTCCTCACGCCACACGCAGCGGGCGCAGATAAAGATCCGTGGATATCACACCGAATCCGATAAGCTTTGAGCGGTCCCAAAAGGCGGTCTGGCGTCAAGCCACGTCCCCGGGCCTGAGCGTAGGCACCCAGCTGAAGGGAACTTCCATCACCGAGTCCGTGCTAGCCCCCGGCTTCCACACGAGCGCAGAGACGCCGCGGTTGACCCGCGCGGCGTACGGTGCTCAGCGCTTCATGGAGTGCGTGCCGGCGCTGCTGCTCGTGGTGGCGGTGGTGGTCCCGGTAACCCTGCTGTTCATCTCGCCGGTGCTCGCCTACGTCGCGTTCGGTGGCTATCTGTTCTTCTGGGGCTGCCAGTCCATCCATCTGGCCATCCGCCAGGCCCGCGAGTACCGGATCATGCGCCGCTACAAGGTCACCGACTGGGACGAGCGGCTACGGCATCTGACCGACCCCTATACCCGGATGCACGCGCTGGCCGATCGGCCCCGCCTCGAACGAGGGCGAGGCCGAGGAACTGGTGGCGCTGAACCACTGGGTGCACACCGGACCGGATGTGCCCGCACCCGACGAGATGCGCCATCTGATCGTGATGCCGGTGGCCAACGAGGACGCCTCGATCATCCACGAGTCGCTGGACGAGTTGCTGCAGACCGACTACCGCAAGGATCGGGTGCTGCTCTGCCTGACCTTCGAGGAGCGCTCCGAGGTCTGGACCCCGGAGGCGATCGAGGCGATCGAGCAGCGCTACACGTCCGAGTTCGGCATGTTCATGACCACCCGCCACCCGGACGGGCTGCCCGGCGAAGGGCGGGTCAAGGGCGCCAACATCAGCTGGGGCGCTCAGCTGGCCCGCCAGGAGCTGCATCGCCGGGGACTGCGGGACGAGCAGATCATCGTGTCGGCCTTCGACGCCGATACCCGGCCCAGCCACAACTACTTCCAGGTGCTCACCTACAGCTACCTGACGAACCCCAACCGGGACATCGACAGCTACCAGCCGGTCCTGTTGTTCCACAACAACGTGTGGGACGTCACGACGGCCTCCCGCCTGGTCGGCTACATCGCGAGCATGTGGACCCTGGTGGACTCGACCCGGCCGGAGCGGTTGCGGATCTTCTCCTCCCACGCGATGGGCATGAAGGCGCTGGTCGGGGTGAACTTCTGGTCGCGCAACGTGATCCCCGACGACTCGCGCCAGTTCTGGCGGATGTTCTACGGCACCGAGGGCCGGGCCAAGACGGTCCCGCTGCACGTCTCGGTCTACCTCGACGGGGTGGACGCCGACGGGTTCTGGAACACCATGAAGGAGCAGTACCGGCAGATCCGGCGCTGGGCGTACGGGATCATCGACTTCCCGTACATCATGGAGCAGAACGCCGTCAGCCCGAAGATCCCGCTCGGCCTGCGGATCGCCCAGACCTACCGGCAGATCTCCCAGTTCCATCTCTGGGCCGTGGTGCCGTTGCTGCTGATGACGCTGCGGCCGGTCGCCGGTGCGGTGGAGCCAGTGGCCGTGCACTCGTCCTGGATGGTGGCCGACCTCGCGGCGGTGGCCATCATCGCCTCCGGGGTGATGAGTCCGCTCGGGCTCGGGCATCTCGGCCCTGGTCGCGCTCAAACTGCTGCCCGTACGCCCCAGCCACCGGCCCCGGAAGTTCTGGCTGCGGATGGCGCTGGAGTGGTTGGCGCTGCCGATCGTGGCGCCGATCTTCTTCTGCGCACCGGCGATCGACTCCCAGGTCCGGCTGATGGCGCGTCGCTATCTGGGCTTCCGGGTCACGGTGAAGCACCGGACGCACGTCGCGCACCAGATGCGCTGACCGGAAGCTCACGTACGTGACGCTGCGTCTGCAGCCGATGGTGCGAGCCCGGGTGCAATCGATGGGCGAGCCCGGGTCGGCCTGGCTGGCCGACCTGCCCAGGGTGCTCGAGGAGCTGCAGCGGCGCTGGTCGATCACCGTGGGCCGTTCGCTGCCGGGCGGAAGCAGTTCCTTCGTAGCTCGGGTGCGTAGGGCCGACGGCACACCGGCGGTGCTCAAGATCTCGGTGCTGACCGACCAGATCACCCGCCAGATCGAGGTGCTCCAGAGCGCCGACGGCCGCGGTTACGCCCGGCTGCTGGACTACGACCTAGCCTCGAGGTGCTCTGCTGCTCGAGGCCTTGGGCCCGCAGCTCGCCATGTCGGGGCGATCCCCGGAGGAGCAGTTGGCGGTGCTGGCCCGCACGTTGCTCGATGCCTGGCAGCCCCGAGTCGGCCCTCGCCCACCCGCCCAGAGGACAAAGCCGTCTCGCTGCAGGACCTGATCAGCTCGAGCTGGTCGGCGCTCGGCGAGCCCTGCCCGCGGGCGTCGTGGAACAGGCCCTGACCTACGCCGAAGGCCTGGTGGGTGCAGCCGAATCCGAGCTCGTCGTGGTGCACGGCGACCCCCATCCCGCCAATGCGCTCCGGGTCCCCGGAGGGCCCGCCCGAGCGGAGTCGGGGTACTGCTTCGTGGACCCCGACGGCTTCGTGGCCGACCGCGCGTACGACCTCGGTGTCGCGCTCCGAGACTGGTGCGGGCGACTGAACGGGCCGGACCCTCGGGGGACGCTCGAGCGGTACTGCGCGGTACTGGCCGAGCACACCGGAGTGTCGGCCGACCGGATCTGGCGCTGGGGGTTCGTCGAACGAGTCTCCACCGGGCTGTACGTGATGTCGTTCGGCGCCCACGCGGTCGGCCGTCCCTTCCTCGAGACCGCGGCGCGCCTGCTGGACTGACCTACGCTGGCTCGATGGGCGCCCCCTTCCGCACCGGATCCGGAGTGCTCATCGTTTCCTTGCTGCTGGCGGCCTGCTCCGCGACCGCCGCCACCCTCTCGGCACCGCCTTCCGCCCCGCCCGCACCGACCAGCCCAGCGCCCACGCCCGACCGCCGACGCCGACGCCGACGCCGACGCCGGTCCCGTCCCCGGCCGAGGCGCCGAGCACCCCGGCCCCGCCCGCCTTCCGGATGCCGCTCGCCCTGGCGGTGCACGTCACCCGCGTCCCGGCCGACGTCGATCTCGCGGCCGCCCGGGCCGCCGCCGCGGGTCGCGGCGCCCGGTGGTCCGACGTGGGACAGAGCGGTGGCCGGATGCGGGTCCTCACCAGCCGGAACGGCTCGCCGGACGAGCTGCTGCGCCAGGTGCGCGAGCGCACCGACACCCTCGCGGTGGTCCCGGCCGACGCGGTCGACGAACGAGTCCGGGTGCTGACCGTCGGCGGGTCGGCATCCGCTCCGTGATCCTGCCGGCTACCCGCTCAACGCTCCCAGCCGCCGACCGACTACCGGAGGTGACGACGCTCACCGCGGTCGGCGACATCATGCTGGCCCGCCGGGTCGGCGCCCGGATGCGCGCCGAGGACGACTACGCCTACCCGATGCGACCGTTGGCGCGACGGCTGGCCGCGAGCCGAGATCACCGTCGGCAACTTCGAATCCACGCTGTCCCGCGACGGCTCTGCCGACCCAGGGCACGGACTCCTTCGGCGCCGACGCCGGCGCGGTACGAGGCGCTGCGACTCGGCCGGATTCGACCTGGTTTCGCTGGCCAACAACCACGTCGGGGACTACGGTCAGCGCGCCCTGCGACAGACCCTGGACCGGTTCGCGCAACGCCGACGTCGCCACGGTCGGGGCCGGGCGCAACGCCACCGAGGCTCGGCGGCCGTTGGTGCTGGAACGAGACGGGATCCGGATCGGCTTCGTGGCCACCGACTCGATCGGGGAGACGCCGGCGGCCGGCGTCGAATCGGGCCGGCACCAACCGGTTGAACATGCCGCCGCGCACCGGACCGCTCGACCGGGACGCCGCTGGACCGGATCAGCGCCGACATCACCGCCCTGAAGCGCACGGTGGACACGGTGATCGTGATGACTCACTGGGGCACCCAGTACACCCACGAGCCCGAACAGAGTCAGCGGGTCGCGGCCCGGGCGTTCGCCGCCGCGGGGGCCGACCTGGTCATCGGCGGCCACCCGCACTGGGTGCAGGGCTGGGAGACAGTTCGGTTCGACGACGGTGGTGCACTCGCTCGGCAACTTCGTCTTCGACATGGACTTCCAGACCAAGACGCGGGAAGGGGTGTTCGTGGAGATCGTCCTGTGGGGCGGTGCAGGTCAAGGCGATGGAGCCGGTCCCGTACGTCATCGACGACCAGTTCCGGCCCCGCCTGGTCACCGGCGATCGCGCCGACGGCATCCTCGACGACGTGTGGCGGACCAGCCGCGGGTCCGTACGCCCGGCCTGCCTCCGAGTCGACCACGATCGGTCCGGAACCCGCGCGTGAGGACCGCTCGGCGCGATCTGCGGTCAGCGCGGCTCTGTCAGCCAGGCCCACATCACGCTGCCCGACCCGGTCCAGCTGGCGGCGGTCGACGACCCGGAGGTGTCGCGGCGGGAGTGGTACTCGTCGTACTGGATGCTGCCGAGCCGGACGGCCGGCACGCCGGCCTTGGCGTACGACCAGTGGTCGCTGGTGGTGAGCTCGCACGCCCGGGTCGGGACGTCGATCCGGCGGGCGGCGGCCCGCAGATCGGCGCGCAGGTTGCGGCCGCCGATGGGGGAGCGGCACACCGGCACGTAGCTCGCCCGAACGCCGACCCGGTCCAGGGCGACCATGCCGACGATGGCGTTCCGCTCGACCTGGGACAGGTCGTGCGACGTGCTGCTGGGAGCCGAAGTGGTGCTGGTCGTCGGCCGGGCCGCGCGGCTCCTCGGCGCCGAAGGCGATGAACTGGACCGGCAGGCTCGGCCGCTGCGGCTGCAGCCATCCGGGCCAGTTCGAGCATCACGGAGACCCCGGAGGCGTTGTCCTCGGCGCCGGGCGCGACCGGCCACGGTGTCCAGGTGGGCGCCGACCACCAGGTGCGGGCGCCGAGGGTCGAATCCCGCCGGCTCGGCGATCACGTTCTCGCGAGGTGCCGCGCTCGGACCGGAACGCCCCACGAGTTGCCGGCCGGGACCTGGACGGTGGTCCGCCGACGTCGTAGCCGAGCCGGGTGAACCGGTCGTCGACCAGATCCGCCGCCCGGCGAAGTTGCGGCGAGGTGGCCTCGCGCGGACCGATGTCGCGCGCCAGCCGCCGGATGTCGGCGAGCACGGAATCGAGCGCGAAGTCGGGCGACAGGCCTCGGGTCGGGGTGGGGGCCGGTACGCGTCGCGGGTCGGGACTGGGGGTCGGTCTGGGCGTCGGAGCTGCGGCGACGGCGGCGTCGGCGAGGGCTCAGCGGCGGGCGTCGGCGGCCGCTGGCGGCGGTGACGTGCCGGTCACGCGGCCGGAGGCCGACGGTCGGGCTCCCGGTGCAGCCGAGCAGGGTGAGCAGCAGCAGATCCGCACGACGGCGCTGCGGCCGCCCGACGACTGCTCATTCAGCGACTGTATGCGCCGAAGATCACGGGCCGCAATTTAGTGGGCGTCCGAGCATCCTTCCGGATGCCAAGACGCCCTGACGGCCAGATTGACCGGACCCGCGGCGATCAGTCAGAGTGAGCGGGTGCGTATCGCAAACCACCTCCTCGTAGTTTGCAGGCGTGTCGGCTGAGCCTCCAGCTCCACGACACGCTCCCTCGTCTGCCATCCGGCGGCGGGGGTTTTTTCTTGACCAGGAGCTCTGTACGCCAACAGGAGATCCAGATGTCGGAGACGGAGAGCCACCACCGGTGATGATCTCACCGGTGCGCAATCGTTGGTGAGATCGCTGGAGCTGGCCGGTGCCGAGGTCGTCTTCGGCATTCCCGGGTGGGGCGATCCTCCCCGCCTACGACCCGCTCTACGACTCCCAGTCGGTCCGGCACATCCTCGTCCGCCACGAGCAGGGCGCAGGACACGCCGCCGAGGGGTACGCCATGGCCACCGGCAAGGTCGGGGTGTGCATGGCGACCTCGGGACCAGGGGCGACCAACCTCGTCACCCCGATCGCCGACGCGTACATGGATTCGGTGCCGATGGTGGCGATCACCGGGCAGGTGCCCGGCCCCGCCATCGGTACCGACGCCTTCCAGGAAGCCGACATCCGCGGCATCACCATGCCGATCACCAAGCACAGCTTCCTGGTCACCAAGACCGAGGACATCGCCGAGCGCGGTGGCGTCGGCGTTCCACATCGCCGGTACCGGCCGACCATGGACCGGTGCTGGTCGACATCGCCAAGGACGCGCTGCAGGCCAAGGCTCCGTTCCGCTGGCCGACCCACCTGGACCTGCCCGGCTACCGCCCGGTGACCAAGCCGCACGGCAAGCAGGTCCGGGAGGCGGCCGAAGTTGATCTTGGCCGCGCGCCGGCCGGTGCTCTACGTCGGCGGCGGCGTGGTCAAGGCGCGGCGCCTGGGCCCAGCTGCGCACGCTGGCCGAACTGACCGGCATCCCGGTGGTGACCACGCTGATGGCCCGGGGCGTGTTCCCCGACAGCCACGCCGCAGAACATGGGGATGCCCGGGATGCACGGCACGGTGGCGGCGGTCGGCGCGCTGCAGCGCAGCGATCTGCTGATCTCCCTCGGCGCCCGCTTCGACGACCGGGTGACCGGGGAGCTGTCGACCTTCGCCCGCTGGCCAAGGTCATCCACGCCGACATCGACCCGGCCGAGATCTCCAAGAACCGCTCCGCCGACGTCCCGATCGTGGGGGACGCCAAGGAGATGATCAGGCGAGCTCACCGGCCTGCTGCAAGGACGGTGGACCGGCTGCCGGACGTGGCCGACTGGGTGCGTCTACCTGACCGATCTCAAGCGGCGCTACCCGACCGGCTACGACCTGCCGGAGGACGGCAGTCTCTCCCCGCAGCACGTGATCCAGCGGATCGGGGAGCTGACCGGACCGGACGCCTACTACGCCGCCGGCGTCGGTCAGCACCAGATGTGGGCCGCGCACTTCCTGCCCTGGGAGTTGCCCGGCCGCTGGCTGAACTCCGGCGGGCTGGGCACCATGGGCTACTGCGTGCCGGCCGCCATGGGGGCCAAGGTCGGGCGCCCGGACAAGATCGTCTGGGGCATCGACGGTGACGGCTGCTTCCAGATGACCAACCAGGAGCTGGTCACCTGCGCCCTGGAAGGGATCCCGATCAAGATCGCGATCATCAACAACCAGAGCCTGGGCATGGTGCGGCAGTGGCAGACGCTGTTCTACCAGGGCCGCTACTCCAACACCGACCTGAAGACCAACCGGATCCCCGACTTCCCGAAGCTGGCGGAGGCCATGGGCTGTGTCGGTCTGCGGGCCGAGGAGCCCGACGACGTGGACTCGGTGATCGAGAAGGCGCTGTCGATCAACGACGTGCCGGTGGTGGTGGAGTTCGTGGTGCACAAGGACGCCATGGTGTGGCCGATGGTCGCCGGCGGCGCCAGCAACGACGAGATCAAGGTGGCCCGCGACATGGCCCCGCGCTGGGACGGAGAGCCGCTGATGAGCGGCGCTGATGGCCGAGGCCGCGTACCCACACGCTGAGCGTGCTGGTGGAGAACAAGCCGGGTGTCCTGGCCCGGGTGTCCTCGCTGATCTCGCGGCGCGGGCTTCAACATCGAGTCGCTCGCGGTCGGCCCCACCGAGTACCCGCACATGTCCCGGATGACCCTGGTGGTCACGCTCGAGGACCACGTGCTGGAGCAGCTCACCAAGCAGCTGAACAAGCTGATCGAGGTGCTCAAGATCGTCGAGCTCGAGCGCGACGCGGTCCGCCGCGAGCTGATCTTGGTCAAGGTCCGGGTCGAGCCGGACCAGCGCGGCCAGGTGCTGGAGATCATCCAGCTGTTCGGCGCCAAGGCGGTCGACGTGACGGCCGACGCGATCACCATCGAGGCCACCGGCAGCCCCGAGAAGCTGGACGCCATGCTCAAGCTGCTGGAGCCGTTCGGCCTCCGCGAGCTGGTGCAGTCCGGACTGGTCGCGGTCGGCCGGGGCAGCCGCTCGATCACCGACCGCACCCAGCGCGGCGAGCGCTACAAGCACGTCCGGGTCGTCTAGCGACGCGTGCCGGGCGGCTGAGACGTCGCGGCCGCCCCACCCCAGCTGTGGAACATTGTCCCACACCCTCTGACCGATCCCGTCCGACCATCCGTCGGACCATCTAGGTTGTACAGGTCGCCCTCGGCGGCTCAGCAATCCGCAACGACCAGCAATTCCGACAAGGAGAACCACGTGCCAGCAGAGATGTTCTACGACTCCGATGCCGATCTGTCGGTGATCCAGGGCCGCAGCGTCGCCGTCATCGGCTACGGATCCCAGGGCCACGCGCACGCGCTGTCGCTGCGGGACTCCGGCGTCGACGTACGGGTCGGACTGCGGCCGGGCTCGGCGTCGGTGGCCAAGGCCGAGGCGGAGGGGCTGCGGGTGGTCAGCGTCGCGACGCCGCCGCCGAGGCGGATCTGATCATGATCCTGGCTCCCGACCAGTGCCAGCGCACGATCTACGCCGAGGAGATCGAGCCGAACCTGCAGGAGGGCGACGCGCTCTTCTTCGCGCACGGCTTCAACATCCGCTTCGGCTACATCGAGGCGCCGGCCGGGGTCGACGTCTGCATGGTCGCCCCGAAGGGGCCGGGTCACCTGGTGCGCCGCGAGTACGCCGAGGGCCGTGGCGTCCCGGTGATCGTGGCCGTCGAGAAGGACGAGTCGGCGAGGCCTGGGCGCTGGCCCTGAGCTACGCGAAGGCGATCGGCGGACTGCGGGCCGGCGGCATCAAGACGACCTTCACCGAGGAGACCGAGACCGACCTGTTCGGTGAGCAGGCCGTCCTCTGCGGCGGCGCCAGCGCGTTGGTCCAGGCCGGCTTCGAGGTCCTGACCGAGGCGGGCTACCAGCCCGAGGTCGCGTACTTCGAGTGCCTGCACGAGCTGAAGCTGATCGTCGACCTGATGTACGAGGGCGGCATCGCCAAGCAGCGCTGGAGCGTCTCCGACACCGCCGAGTACGGCGACTACGTCTCCGGACCGCGGGTGATCGACGCCCACGTGAAGGAGAACATGAAGGCCGTGCTGGCCGACGTGCAGAGCGGTGCCTTCGCGAAGCGGTTCATCGACGACCAGGACGCCGGTGCGCCGGAGTTCAAGGAGCTGCGCAAGAAGGGCGAGGAGCACCCGATCGAGGCCACCGGCCACCAGCTGCGCGGTCTGATGGCGTGGGTGAAGTCCCACGACGACGACTACGTGGAGGGCACGCCGCCCGCTGATCTGTGCTGTCGTGAACGCGTGCGCCTCGCCCGTCCCCTCGGCGAGGCGCAGCCGAGCGAGCTCGTCGCGAGCGGCCGTGAGCCGAGCGCGGCTTTGTCTGGCTGACCGAAGGAGCAGACACGCTTTTCGTCTGCGAGTGAGGGAGGACAGAGACACAAGCGCTCGCGAACAGCGAGTGACGACAATCAGCGGGAGCGGATGGTCATGTCGATCACCCGGGTGCCGTCGTCGGTGCGGATGCCGGTGCCGATCACGAACAGCCGGCTCGGCGGCTCGCCCTCGCGGGTCACGGCGTCGTCGTTGGCCAGCACGCAGACCGCGGTCAGCTGCGTGGTCTCCATCGGCGCCGGGTGGCCCGCTACACACGGACCGAACTCGTCGGCCAGCGCCGCCATCGCGGGGCCGCGGACGCCTTGGGCACCTCGAGCCTGGCCTGCAGCACGTAGTCGTGGGTCGCGACGTAGGTGCCGCTGATCACCTTGGTGTCGTCGGGCAGCTCGGCGTCGCTGTAGAACTGCACGTCGGCCAGCGTCAGCGGGTCGCAGACGTAGCCGGTGAGCTTGTTGGTGCAGGGAGATCCGCGTTCGGAGGTGAAGGAGAAGTACGGCACGCCCCAGCCGCCGGCGTAGCGGGTGACCAGACCGAACAAGATCAGCACGAAGCCGGTCATCAGCAGCAGCCCGATGCTGATCCGCATCGCCTTGTTCTGCCGCTCCGCCACCGGGTCAGCGTACGTGACGAGCCGCCAGGCCGACCTGGCCGCGCCGGCCGCGACCGACGCGTGCGGCTCAGCGCTTCACCGCGATGATCACCGACGTGTCCTCGGCGACCATCACGTCGACGCTGGTGAAGCGCTCGTCGGAGAGCCAGTCCTGCCGCAGCACGTCGACCCGGCCTCCGGACAGCGGCGGCCAGCTGGGGCAGGGGGTGAAGTCGTCGAGCACGATCATGCCGCCCTCGGCGACCAGGTCGACGATCTGGTCGCGCGGGAACTGCTTGGCGCTGCCGGCGTCCAGGAACACCAGCGAGAACGGCCCGTGCTGGGCGAGGTCGGTCCAGTCGGCGTGGATCACGTCGATGTCGTCGTCGGCGAACATGTCCATCACGCCGTGGGCCAGCTCGGGGTCGAGCTCGGCGGTGATCACCCGGGTGCTCTTCGGGGCCCCGCTGCGCAGCCAGGCCGCGCCGACCCCGCAGCCGGTGCCGCACTCGGCGATCGTGCCGGTACGGGTGGCGGCCAGGGTGGCCAGCAGCCGGCCGGTCTCGGTGCGGGAGGCCTGGACGTAGCCGCGGTGCAGGGACATGCGCAGCGCGCGGACGACCAGCTCGGGCAAGCTCGGGCGGGGCGCTCACCTCGTCAGTGTGCGCGACAGCCGCGCCGCTCGTCGGAGCGACTGTCCACGCATGTGGGAAGAAGTGTCCGAATGTCGGCAGCCAGATAGTCGGACGTCCTAGTATCTCTGCTGTCGACCCGCTCGACTGACCGCAGGAAGACGACCATGTACGAGATGTATCCCGACGATTGGGCAGCCACCCCGCAGCCCGCGACGGAACGGCGATCAGCCGCGCCGCCGGGCCCGCCGCGCGCACTCGGTCACCCCGTCGATTCTCGTCGAGCAGGTAGTCGGACCCGCAGGCACAGTTCGCCCAGCGATCGCTCGCGCCACCCGCGCTGACCACCGTGCTCGACCAGCGGCTGAGCGCCCGCTAGACCGACCGCCGCGATCGCGTCGCCGACCTCGGTCGTCCGGCGCCGGCCGGTGCGCTGAGGCAAGGTCGGTGAGCACCGCCTTCTCGACCCGGGCGGCCTCGTCGGAGAGACCCAGATGATCCAGCAGCAGCGCCACCGACAAGATCGTGGCGGTCGGATCGGCGATCTGCTGGCCGGCGATGTCGGGCGCGGAGCCGTGCACCGGCTCGAACATCGACGGGAAGGCGCCGGTCGGGTTGATGTTGCCGCTCGCGGCCAGCCCGATGCCGCCGGTCACGGCCGCGGCCAGGTCGGTGAGGATGTCGCCGAACAGGTTGTCGGTGACGATCACGTCGAACCGGGCCGGGTCCGTGACCAGGAAGATCGTGGCAGCGTCGACATGCAGGTAGTCGGTGGTGACCTGCGGGTAGTCGGCGGCCACGGCGGCGAAGATCCGCTGCCACAGCCCGCCGGCGTTGACCAGCACGTTGTGCTTGTGCACCAGCGTGACCTTGTTGCGGCGCCGAGTGGCCCGCTCGAAGGCGTCCCGGACGACGCGCTCGACGCCGTACGCGGTGTTGATGCTGACCTCGGTGGCGATCTCGGCGGGGTGCCGGCGCGGACCGCGCCGCCGTTGCCGACGTACAGGCCCTCGGTGCCCTCCCGGACGACGACGAAGTCGATCTCGCTTGCCGTCGATCACCGTCGGGGCGAGGGGAGTGGCCGAGCCGGGGAACAGCCGGCTGGGCCGCAGGTTGACGTAGTGGTCGAAGGCGAAGCGCAGCTTGAGCAGCAGACCCCGCTCGAGCAGTCCGCTGGGCACGTCGGTGGCGCCGGGCGCCGCGCCGACAGCGCCGAGCAGGATCGCGTCGGCCTCGGCCAGCTCGGCCAGCACCGAGTCCGGCAGCACCTCACCGGTGCGCTGCCAGTGGCTCGCGCCCAGGTCGTAGTGCGTGGTGCTGACCACGCCCTCGCCGACCACCGCGTCGAGGACCTTGAGGCCCTCGGCGACCACTTCAGGTCCGATTCCGTCGCCGCCGATCACGGCCAGATCGGATGGGTCGGGAGCAGGTGCGTCGAGGTTCGGTCACCGGCGCATCGTAACCACGCCCTACCAGCAGGTCAGGGCCATCTCAGGAGGTGCGTTAGCGTGACCATCATGACGTCCAACCGATTGGCGCTGGAGTTCGAGCAGCGCAGAATCCGCACCCCCGCCACGCACCACGAGCGGAACGCGCGATCCTCGACAACCCGGGGTTCGGCACCAACTTCACCGATCACATGGCCGTCGCGACCTGGACGCTGGCCGACGGCTGGCACGACTCGGCGGTCGTGCCGTACGGACCGTTCGCGCTCGACCCGGCGACGGCCGTGCTGCACTACGCCCAGGAGATCTTCGAGGGGCTGAAGGCCTACCGGCACCCGGACGGCAGCGTCTGGCTGTTCCGGGCCGACCAGAACGCGGACCGGTTCGCCCGGTCGGCGCGGCGGCTGGCGCTGCCGGTGCTCGAGCCGGACGACTTCCTGGGCAGCATCGAGGCCCTGGTGGCCGCCGACGTCGGCTGGGTGCCGACGGGCGGGGAGAAGAGCCTCTACCTGCGGCCGTTCATGTTCGCCTCCGAGGCGTTCCTCGGGGTCCGGGCGGCGCACCGGGTCACCTACTGCTGCATCGCCAGCCCGGCCGGGTCGTACTTCGCCTCCGGGGTGAAGCCGGTGCAAGATCTGGATCTCCACGGTCTACACCCGGGCCGCCCCCGGCGGCACCGGGGCGGCCAAGTGCGGCGGCAACTACGCCGCCAGCCTGATCGCCCAGCAGGAGGCGGCCGAGCACGGCTGCGAGCAGGTGATGTTCGCCGATGCCGCCGAGCACACCTGGCTGGAGGAGCTGGGCGGGATGAACGTCTACCTGATCACCACCGACGGTGAGATCTGATCACTCCCGAGCTGACCGGCTCGATCCTGGAGGGGGTCACCCGGGACTCGATCCTCACCCTGGCGAGCGAGTGGGGTCTGACCCCGGTCGAGCGCCGGATCAGCGTGGCCGAGACCCTGGAGGGCATGCTGTCCGGCCAGGTCACGCGAGATGTTCGCCTGCGGCACGGCGGCGGTGATCACCCCGATCGCCTCGCTGCACAGACGACGAGGGCGACGTGGTCGTCGGCTCCGGCGAGACCGGCGAGACGACCGCGGCGCTGCGCAAGGCGCTGATGGACATCCAGTACGGCCGCGCCGAGGACACCCACGGCTGGCTGCAGCGGATCGTCTGACCGCTCGGCCGCTCGGACCTGCAGACTGGTCTGCTCCGCGATGGCGATCCCACGATGACGCAGTGTCGCAGGTCGAGGGTGGCGATCTGCGGAGTCAAATCGTCGCCGCCTGAAGGTCTGGTCATCGTGCTGACGCCGACTTGCTGTGATGACTCCATACGTGGCGGTGATTATCGTCTAGCGCGCTGAAGCCCTTCAGCGCGCCGACCTCCTGTGCTCCACACGGGAGGTTTTTTGTTGCCGTGACGCACCCACGACCCGAGAGAACCGAGGAAGCCCGCAGATGTCGACGCTGTCGAAGCCGGCCGCGTTCCACGTGTTCGACACGACGCTGCGGGACGGGTCCCAGCAGGAGGGCCTGAACCTCTCGGTCAACGACAAGCTGGCCATCACCGCGCTGCTCGACGAGCTCGGGGTGGACTTCATCGAGGGCGGCTGGCCGGGCGCCAACCCGAGCGACACCACGTACTTCGCCGAGATGGCCGCCGGCGCGCGTGACGCTCAAGCACGCCACACTGATCGCGTTCGGCTTCACCCGCCGGGTCGGGATGACGGCGGCCGACGACCCGCTCACCGCGGCCCTGCGCGACTCCCGCGCCGCCGTGGCCTGCATCGTCGCCAAGTCCCACGACCGGCACGTCGAGCAGGCCCTGCGGACCACGCTGCGGGAGAACCTGGCCATGGTCTCCGACACCGTCACGCACCTGCGCGCCGAGGGGCTGCGGGTCTTCGTCGACTGCGAGCACTTCTTCGACGGCTATCGGGCCAACCCGGCGTACGCGCTGGAGGTCGTGCACACCGCGGCCGAGGCCGGAGCCGAGGTCGTCGTCCTGTGTGACACCAACGGCGGCATGCTGCCGCCCTGGATCGGCGAGATCGTCGGCGCGACCAGCGAGCCACCGGCGCCCAGCTGGGCATCCACTGCCACAACGACACCGGCTGCGCGGTCGCCAACACGCTGGCCGCCGTCGATGCCGGCGCCATGCACGTCCAGGGCACCATCAACGGCTACGGCGAGCGGACCGGCAACGCCGACCTGGTCTCCGTCGTGGCCAACCTCGAACTCAAGTACGGCTGGCAGCTGCTGCCGGCCGGATCGCTGCAAGAGGCGACGCGGCTATCGCATGCGATCGCCGAGGTGACGAACGTTCCACCGAGCGCTCGTCAGCCCTATGTTGGCTTGTCGTCGTTCGCCCACAAGGCGGGCCTGCATGCCAGCGCCATCAAGGTCGATCCCAACCTCTACCAGCACATCGACCCGGCGAGTGTCGGGAACGACATGCGGATGCTCGTCTCGGACATGGCAGGTCGAGCGAACATCCAGATCAAGGGAGACGAGCTCGGCTTCGACCTCTCCGACCGCGAGCTGGCGGCGAGATCACCGACAAGGTGAAGGAAGCGGAGGCGGCCGGCTACACCTACGAGTCCGCCGACGCCAGCTTCGAGCTGTTGCTGCGTCGCGAGCTCGGCCAGCTGCCGGAGCTGTTCGAGGTGCACTCCTGGCGGGTCTTCACCCAGTCCCACGGCGGGGGCGGAGGCCGACACCGAGTGCACCGTCCGGCTGACGGCCAAGGGCGAGTACCAGCGGGTCGTGGGCGAGGGCAACGGACCGGTCAACGCCCTCGACCACGCCCTGCTGCAACGCCCTGCTGCCGGCGTACCCGGTGGTCGACCGGTTCTAGTTGGTCGACTACCGGGTCCGGATCCTCGATCAGGGTCACGGCACCGACGCGACCGTCCGGGTGCTCATCCAGACCACCGACGGGCGGCACGTCTGGACCACCGTCGGGGTCGGCCACAACATCATCGAGGCGTCCTGGGAGGCACTCAGCGACGGCTACCTCTACGGACTGATCCACAGCGCGGACGCCCGTCCCGGCGCCGACGTCGACGAACTCTCGGTGGACCAATCGTCGGCGGTTCCGGTCGGGCTCAGGTGGGCCGCCGCTCGACATCGGGCCCACCCGCCGTCAGCGCATCCTGATCACCGGAGCGAGCCGATCGGCGTCGGGTCGGGCGAGGCCAACTACGCCACCGCGCAGACCAACTTTGTCGGCGTGCTGAATCAGGCCGAGGCCGCTCGCCTGTACCGACATTAATTCTGTGACCGGTTGGTCATCCAGACGACTGCTGCGCCACGCCTCGAAGCACTAGCGTGATTCCATACGTTCGCCTCGAGGAGGTCACATGTCCGTCAACCAAATCACCCGGCCGGGTTCGGTCACCGTTGTCGTGGTGCTCACGTGGATCAACGCGATCCTCAGCCTCCTGATCGGCGTGCTCCTGCTGGTGGCGGGAGTGGCCGTGGGCGCCTCCGGTGCCGATGCGGCCACCCGGGGCATCGGCACCGGGCTGGCGGTCGGGCTGGCGATCGTCTACATCATCATCGGCGCCGTGACGGCGTACGTAGCGGTCCGGCTCGGCCAGGGCGGCCGCGGCTCCCGGATGCTGCTCACCATCATCGAGGTCATCACCATCGTCACCCACCTGATCTCCTGGATCTCGAACAACACCAGCCAGCAGATGTGGAGCTCGATCCTCGGCATCGCCGTGGCGGCCGTCATCTTGGCGCTGTTGTGGAACCGGCGGGCCAGCGAGTTCTTCGACTCGAGCCCGTAGGGCTTCAGGCGAAGCGGTCCAGCACCAGCGGTGTACGGGCGACCGGCTCCGCGGCGATCTCCCAGGCGTCCTGCAACGCCTCCCGGGCGCGGTCGAACCGTTCCGGCGAATCGGTGCACATGGTGAGCAGCGGATCGCCCGCGCGCACCCGGTCGCCCGGCTTGGCGTGCAGCCGGATCCCCGCACCGGCCTGGACGGCGTCGCCCTGCTGAGCGCGTCCGGCGCCCAACCGCCAGACGGCCATACCCACTCCGCGGGCATCGAGCCGGCCCAGGACCCCGTCGGTCTCGGCCGTGATCACCTCGGTGGCGGCGGCCACCGGCAGGGCGGCGGCCGGATCACCGCCCTGGGCCCGGATCATGGCGTTCCAGACGTCCATCGCTCGGCCGTCCGCCAGCGCTTCGGCCGGGTCGGCGTCCTGACGGCCGGCTGCGGTCAGCATCTCCCGAGCCAGCGTGAGGGTCAGCTCGACCACGTCGGCCGGCCCACCGCCGGCTAACACCTCGACCGCTTCTTCGACTTCCAGAGCGTTGCCGGCGGTCAGACCGAGCGGCGTCGACATGTCGGTCAGCAGGGCGACGGTCGTCACCCCGGCCTGGTTGCCGATCCGCACCATGGTCTGGGCGAGTTCACGCGCGGGCCCGAGTTCCCGCATGAAGGCGCCGGTCCCGACCTTGACGTCGAGCACCAGGGCGCCGGTGCCCTCGGCGATCTTCTTGCTCATGATGGACGAGGCGATCAGGGGAACGGCCTCGATCGTCCCGGTGACGTCCCGCAGCGCGTACAGCTTCTTGTCCGCGGGCACCAGTCCGGCGTGGGCGGCGCAGATCACCGCGCCCACCTCCTCGAGCTGGGTCAGCATCTCGTCGTTGCTGAGCTCGGCCCGCCAACCGGGGATGGATTCGAGCTTGTCCAAGGTCCCGCCCGTGTAGCCCAGACCACGACCCGACAGCTGTGGCACGGCGACCCCGCAGGCGGCCACCAGCGGAGCCAGGGGCAACGTGATCTTGTCGCCGACGCCACCGGTGGAGTGTTTGTCGGCCGTCGGCCTCGACAGACCGGAGAAGTCGAGCCGGTCACCCGTGGCGATCATCGCCGCCGTCCAGCGGTCCAGTTCGGCCGGGGTCAGGCCGCGGAAGAACACCGCCATCGACAAGGCCGACATCTGCTCGTCCGAGATGGTGCCCCGCGCGATCGCGTCGATCAGCCAGTCGATCTGGTCGTCCGGTCAGCTCGTGGCCGTCCCGTTTGGCAATGATCAACTCGACGATGTCATGGGCCTCACTGCTCATGTCGGGAGTATGACGCACAGCTACTCTGAGCCAATGCGGATTGCGCGTTTCGCCGTGGGCGGCGACCCCATGTTCGGGATCGTCGAGTTGGCCGGCGACGGCGGGCAGCACCCCGACTCGGTGTCCGCCCTGAACGGAGATCCGATCGCCATGCCGGTCCAGCTGACCGGTGAACGCTTCGAGCTGGAGGCGGTCCGGCTGCTGGCCCCGGTGATTCCGCGCAGCAAAGTGGTCGCGGTCGGGCGCAACTACGCCGAGCACGCCGCCGAGATGGGCCACGAGGTGCCCGAGTCGCCGCTGGTGTTCTTCAAGCCGAACACGTCGGTCATCGGCCCGGGCGAGCCGATCATCTATCCGCCCACCACCAACGAGCTCTCGTACGAGGGTGAGTTGGCGCTGGTGATCGGGCGGATCTGTCGCGAGGTGCCCGCGGAACGGGTGCCGGAGGTGATCTTCGGCTACACGGCCGCCAACGACGTCACCGCCCGTGATCTGCAGCGCTCCGACGGCCAGTGGGCCCGCGCGAAGGGCTACGACACCTTCTGCCCGCTCGGTCCGTGGATCACCACGCACCAGAGTCTGGACGAGATGGGCGACGTGATGATCCGGACAACGGTGGACGGCGAGGAACGCCAACACGCCTCCACGAAGACGATGGTGCGCAGCCTGGCCGACCTGGTGGTGTTCATCAGTTCCTTCACGACGCTGCTGCCCGGGGACGTGGTGCTCACCGGCACCCCGTCCGGGGTCGGCCCGCTGCTGGCCGGTCAGGAGTGCAGCGTGGACATCGAGGGGATCGGAACGCTCACCAACCCCGTGACCAGGAATCAGCCGTGACCACAACTTCCCCCGACGACGTCTTGTTCGGGATCCCCCCGGAGCAGGTGCGGGTCCGCTTCCCGCCGTCTCCGACCGGGAACCTGCATGTCGGCAACGTCCGCAGCGCCTTGTTCAACTGGGTGTTCGCCCGGCACTTCGGCGGCACCTTCGTACTCCGGATCGAGGACACCGACGCCGGCCGGAACCTGGAGGAGTCCTATCGGGGTCTGCTCGATTCGCTGTCCTGGTTGGGTTTGACGTGGGACGAGGGGCCCGAGCAGGGCGGGCCGTACGGACCGTACGTGCAGTCCGAGCGCGGGAGCATCTACCGCGGCGTGGTCAGCCAGCTGCTGGAGGCGGCTCTGGCCTACCGCTGCTATTGCACCCGGGAGGAGATCGAGGCCCGCGAGGCCGCCCGGCCACGTGGGGCGCCGTCGGGCTACGACGGATTCTGCCGGAACCTCGACCCCGGACGGGTCGCTGAGCTGGAGACCATCGGGGCCCCGTCGGTGGTGCGGATGCTGGTTCCGGACGAGGAGATCACCTTCGAGGACCTGGTCCGCGGAAAGGTGAGGTTCCAGGCCGAGCACGTGCCGGACTACGTGATCGTGCGCGGCAACGGCGAACCGCTGTACACCCTGGTGAACCCGGTCGACGACGCTCTGATGGGCATCACCCATGTGCTCCGCGGCGAGGATCTGCTGCCGTCCACTCCGCGCCAGATCGTGTTGTACGCCGCCTTGGCCAAGCTCGGGGTGGGGAGCGGACGGACGCCGATCTTCGGACACCTGCCGACCGTGCTGGGGGAGGGCAACCGCCGGCTGTCGAAGCGGGACCGGGGATCTGGGCTGGCCGAGTATCGCGAGCAGGGGTATCTGCCGGAGGCCCTGCTCAACTATCTGGCTCTGCTGGGGTGGGCGATCGCCGATGACCGCGACATCTTCACTCTGGACGAGATGGTGCAGGCCTTCGACATCCGCCGGGTCAACGCCAACCCGGCCCGCTTCGACGCCCAGAAATGTGAGGCGATCAACGCCGCGCATATCCGGCTGCTGCCCGTCGGTGAGCTGACCCAGCAGCTGGCGCCCTTCTTGGTCGCGGCCGGACTGATCAAGGATCCGCCGCTGCCTGAGGAGCGGGCGCTGCTCGAGGCCGCGACCCCGTTGGTCCAGGAGCGGATGAACACCCTGTCCGAAGGTCCGGCGCTGCTCGGCTTCCTCTTTGTGGGCGACGACGAGTTGGTGATCGAGGAGTCGGCCGGACTGAAGCCGGAGTCCGAGCCCGTACTATCCGCCGCCGATAGGGCGCTGAGCTCGGTCGCGGAGTTCGACGCGGCCTCGATCGAGGCAGCGCTGCGGACCGCGTTGATCACCGAGCTGGGCCTCAAGCCGAAGCTGGCGTTCGGGCCGGTCCGGGCCGCGATCACCGGACGGCGTATCTCGCCACCCCTGTTCGAGTCCCTGGAGCTGCTGGGTCGCGACTCCGCGTTGCGCCGGATCGCCCTGGCGCAGAGGGCGCTCGGGGTCGACTGAGGTGGCCAACCGGAAGTCGAAACAGCCGCGACCGAAGGACCCGGCCCGCTCGGGTGATCCGAGCCTCCGGGCCCAACCGGCTGCGTCCCGCTCGGAACTGGCACCCGGGCAGCTCACCGGCGAACAGGGAGTGCTGCCCGCGGACGGCGCGACCTATCCGCAGATTCTGCGCGGCTCGAGCTTCGTCTGGTGGCGCTCGGTTCTCGGCGTCGTCTTCGGCCTGTCGTTGTTCCTGCTGCTCACCTCGGTGATCAGCCAGGCCGTCATCGGGCTCACCTGGGTGCTGACCGGTGGGCCGGCGCCGTACCCGGAGTACTACAGCTCGGCGTTCCGCTTCGAACGGCCGGTGGGCATGCTGGCGGTCAACCTCGGCATCGCCTGCCTGATCCCGATCAGCTGGATCCTGATGGCCATCGTGCACCAGGTGCGCCCGCGGTGGCTGTGGTCGGTGCAGGGACGGATCCGCTGGCGGTACCTCCTCATCTGTCTTGGAGTGGCGGCCGTGGTCCTCAACGGCGTGGTCCTGCTCTCGACCTTGATCGAGGTGCCGCCACGCTGGTCGATGCAGCCCGGTTTCCTCGGCTTCCTGTTGGTGATCATTCTGACCTCGCCGCTGCAGGCCGCCGCCGAGGAGGTGTTCTTCCGCGGCTATCTGATGCAGGCCCTCGGCAGCCTGGTGGCCCGGCCGTGGTTCGGCGTGGTGGTTTCGGCGCTGGTGTTCGCTTTGCTGCACGGCACCCAGAACCTTCCGCTGTTCCTTGATCGGTTGGGTTTCGGTCTGCTGGCCGCCGTCTTGGTGTGGCGGACGGGGGGGCTGGAGGCCGGCATCGCGGCGCACATCATCAACAACGTGTTCGCGTACGTGCTGGCCGGACTGACGACCTCGATCGCCGAGATCCGGGCCATCTCCGAGATCGGCTGGCTCGACGCCGCGTTCGACGTCGGAGGGTTCGCGCTGTTCGCGGTCCTGGCCTACCTGATCGCCCGCAAGACGCAGCTCCAGACACGGGTTCGGTTGCCGGCCGGCACCGCGTCGACGAGTTGGGTCGGGGGCCGTGGGAAGGTGTAAAGTCTCTCCTCGTGCCCACTCCGGATCGACGGGGCGGCACGGTGGGATATGGGTGGGGTATGGGGTAATTGGCAGCCCGGCTGATTCTGGTTCAGTTAGTCTAGGTTCGAGTCCTAGTACCCCAGCGAAGCTGGGAATTCGCCCGCACAGAAGCGAGTTGGTAGGCTTCCCGGGCTGGTGAGCCGACACGGTCACCACGCTAGGGCCCCGTTGTGTAGCGGCCTAGCACGCCGCCCTCTCAAGGCGGTAGCGCGGGTTCGAATCCCGTCGGGGCTACAAGATCAAATAACCTCTCATCAGGGGAGATGTCTCCGGAGCAGCGGCTCCGAGTCCATCGTTGTGGCTGCTGGGACTCTCTTGGGACTCACTCCTGCCGAGGCTGCCCATTGCACGCGTTCGTCCTCCTCGAGTTCCGTGCTGAGCGCCTGACCTCAAGCCCTGACTTGCGGAAGCGAGACGCCGAGGGCTCCTCGATCGGCACGTGCCGTCGACAACCGGCGTCATGAGCGACCAAGCGGAGGCGAAAGACGATGCCAGAGGAGATCGAGCGGCTGCTCACCATCAGAGAGCTGTCGGAGTTGCTCGGCGTCCCTGTCGATTCGCTCTCGGGTGGCGCCGTCGCGGCGAGGGTCCGCAGGGCTACCCGATCGGGAGGCACGTTCGCTACCGTCGTGCTGCGATTGAGTCCTGGCTGGCGACCGTGCTCAATGAAGAGATCGGCGTGGTCTTTCTCCTACTCGCACCAGAGGATCCGGCCGAGCGCGTTCGCCGGCAGCAGCACCTCCGACGGTTCGAGCTGGTCCACGTGTGCGATGACCGTCCCTGCCTGAGTCCGCCACACTGATTAACGTTCCCCGGTGTTGCTCAGCGGCACGTCCAGCATCTCGGCCGCTAGTCCGAGTGCTGCCCTCAAGACGCTGCGCTGTTCTGGCTGGAGTTCGCTGCGGCCATCCGGCCGATAACCATGCGCTCGGCGCAACTCGGCGGGTCTTCAGAAGCCTCCGCAGTCGGTTGCCGGTGTAGACCTCCGCCCCCCAGGGATCCAGAGCAATCCGGTCCGTTAGGGGTCGTTAGCGACCATCCCGGCAGCCAGCCGCGCTCCTCGTCGGCCATCGGCTCGCGGGAGAGGAGTGCCGTAGGCAGACCGTGCGTCGACACAGGATCGGGCCACCGTGACGGTGGCGTCCCCCGATCGGTGGAGAAACAGGTCCCCCGCTGGATCCCCCGCTCAGACGACAACACCGACCGAGGTTGAGGCCAACACTGGTCAATGACAGACCAACACCGACAGAACAGCCCGACCAACACAGGAAGCGGACACAGCGATGGCACACACGCAGGCGCTGTCCGGAAAGGGCGTACGGACACTAGGACGTACACCAGCCCCGGCAGCGGTACAGACTTCAGCCCGGGCGGCGGCTGCGACCGACGGCCCATCCGAGGGCCTGCTCCAGGCCTGGACCGACACACCCACCCCAACCCCGGTGAGAAGTGCACCCGAACCACGCTTCCCCACCACCAGCCTCATTGCGAACCTACGCAACATCCTTCGGGCCGTCGCAGATCGGACCGTCGCAGATCGGATCGTCTCGACAACCCGCGGACCTGAAATGCCTTATGTGGCCTGGACCCACCACAGCGCCTACCCCAGACGCCACCGATAAGCCGTCAGACAAGTCGGCCACATCCCCGATGCCGACACCCCTCTTCACCTGGCAGAAGCATCACCTGAAGATCGAGAAGTCGACGTAGACATCCAAGACACATGACAAGCAAGCTGACCCATCGGGGCGGACGAGAGCGACGCCAACCGAGCCGAAACACCTCGGCCGCCCGACCGTTCTGCCCGCTCTCCGTGTTGGAGAGCGGGGCAGTTGATCAGAACGGAGAAGTCGGCGGGGATGTCCCTTTCCCACGGGCTGCGTCGGAGAAGCCTTGTTCATCAGGCCGAGTTGAACAAACGGGCCACGACCCGTCGGGTTTGCGAGGACGGTCGTCGCCCTAAGCGGACCGTCCTACGACACACCGCGAGCGGTCGCCGCAGAGGGAAGCTTCACTGTCACGAACCGACGTGGACGAGTGTGCCCCGGAACGCGGCGCTGGCTGACATCAGCCAGCTGCCGTGGCGCCCGGACGTGCTTACCCGGCGTCGGCCCGCCGATATGTGCTGAGAACGACTCCAGATGCCAGGGTGCGGTTGTCGACCAGTGAGAATTCGGATGTCGCGAATCCGTCGGAGAAGAGTCTCTTGCCGGAGCCGAGCACCAGCGGGTACACGGCGAGTCGGTATTCATCGATGAGGGCGTGCTCGGCCAGTGTCTTGACGAGCTCGGTGCTTCCCCAGATCCGGATTTCACCGCTGTGCTCGGCACGAATGTCCCCTACGGCAGAGGGCATGTCGGAGCCGAGCAGGTGCGAGTTCTTCCATCTCAGCTCGGTCAGCCTGCGCGACGCGACGTACTTGGGAACGCGGTTGTATTTCCGGGTGATCTCGCCTTGAAAGTCGTCGGTGTTCTCGTCGAACACGCCCCAGGAGTTGGCGAAGAGCTCGTAGGTCGTCCGGCCGAACAGAAGCGCCGCTACGTTGTCCTCCCATTCGAGGAGGGTCTGGTTCATCTCGTCCTCGCCGCCGTGTTTGGCGTCGTACCCGGTGGCCCACCCGCCGTGCTCGAATCCGCCTCGAGGGTCTTCGTCGGGTCCTGCCTCGCCTTGGACGACGCCGTCGAGGCTGACAAAGGCTTGCACAACGATCGTGCTCATAACGTGTTCTCCTTGCTTTCTTGAGTCGGACTTGGTCCGGTAACATATAACCATATGGTTATAGTTGAGCCGACGGCGGAGCAGGTCGACAAACTGTTCCACGCCCTTGCAGATCCGACCCGTCGCGATATCGTGCGCCGATGTGCGACTGGCGAGTCCTCGGTCACGGGGCTGGCGAAGACCTATCCGATGAGTTTCGCCGCCGTGCACAAGCACGTCACAGTGCTCGAACGCGCCGGCCTGATCACCAAGAAGCGCCGCGGGCGGGAGCAGGTTGTGCGCAGCGACGCCGAAGCGGTCGGCCGCGCACAACATGTCCTCGACGAACTCGCAGCGACCTGGCGCGGGCGGATCGAGCGGATGTCGGACGTCCTGGCCGAGGAGAGTGAGCCCGGATGACCGTCATCAGCGTTGACACCGACAACGACAACTTGACCGTCACGGTGGTCTCCGACTTCGACGCCTCGGTCGAGCGGGTGTGGGAGCTGTGGACAGATCCACGCAGAATCGAACGCTGGTGGGGCCCGCCCGCCTACCCGGCGACCTTTGCGACTTACGACCTGGTCCCAGGCGCCGAGGTCAGATACTTCATGACCAGCCCAGAAGGCGACCAGCACGCAGGCAAATGGCGAGTCACCGCCGTCGATCCGCCGGTTCTGCTTCAGTTCGACGACGTCTTCGTCGACGCCGACGGGGATCCGATCACCGACCTACCGGTCGCCCGGGTCAGCATCCGGCTCATCGGACGCGACGGCGGAACGCGGATGGTGATGCGCTCGCAGTTCGAATCTCGCGACGATCTGGAACGGTGGCTGAGCACGGGCACTCGCGAAGGCCTAGAACATGCCATCGCTCAGATGGACGAGCTCCTTCGCCCCTGATCGCGACGAACGCCATCACCAGGCCGAACCCCAAGCGACTGGGTTGCTTCAGACCGGAGTAGCTAGAGCACGGCACTTGGTTCGTCGTCTGCGTACGCTCTCCACCTGCTCGATAAGCTCGTTCATCCGGACTGCAATACCGAGCGATCTCGCGACGGCTACGCCGCTCGGCGACCAGATCAGATCTGGCGGCCCGCAGGCCAGCGTCGCAGGCCGATCGGCTTGCATGCACCGTTACACGACCGTCGACGAGACGCCACGGCGCCCTGTTCACGGCAGCCAGGAACAGCCAGTCGTCAGCGATATGCACCCAAGAGTGTTGTCGGAGAACTCCCGCCCCGAAGGTTCGTTCTTGACCGGTCGAGGTCGCCGGATGTTCGATCCGAACTTCTGTCTGGAGGCGCCGTACTCGGCGTCGAGCTTGTCGGTCACGATGGCGAGGATGACCGAACTCAGCGCCTGGGCGGCCTCGTGACTGCCCTGCTCGTGCAGGCCGACAGCCGTTCGGCACAAGGGGGTGAGGTGATCCCACTCGCTCCTGCTGGCGCAGTCGTCGAGTGCACGACGGAGGCGGTAAGTGACGAGCGGGGTGGGGTACTCCCACATGTCGTCACTCTGCTGGACCGATGTCTGGGGCAGCGAGTAGGAGCCACGTCTCGCGCAGAACTGCACCCGAGCCAGGCACCTGGTTGATCAGTACGGCTCGGTCCATCCATTCGTGGTCGATGACCCAGCCTTCGGATCGTGCTGTGGCGATGTGGATCAATCCCTAGTTTGGCGTCTCCGAGTCTGCCGCCCCTCCCGGCCTACGACACCTGAGAGTTGCAAGCCGACCGTCGTGCGGGACGCAGGCAGTAGCCGACCCTCCTGCCGGACGGGTCGTCATCCGGTGAGAGGACGCAGCGTCCCTCCGGGGTACACGCCGCTTTGTGAAGCTGTGGGGGGTGCGGCAAACGGCGGCGGGAGCCTCTGCGGCGTCAGATGCGGCCGGTCTCGTGGGCCCACATGGCGACCTCGACGCGGTTTCGGGCGCCGAGCTTTCGCATGAGGCTGGCGAGGTGGGCTTTGACGGTGCTTGGGGTGATGTAGAGCTCGCTGGCGATCTCATTGTTGGTGCGGCCTTGGGCTACAGGCACGAGGACTTCCTCCTCGCGGGCGGTGAGCGGTTCTATCGGCTGCCTTGGTGGTGAGGTCTGTGCTTGGGCGAACGCTGCGAGCAGTCGGACAGTCACGCTGGGTGCGATCAGTGCGTCTCCGTCGGCGGCGGCGTGGATGGCCTGGGTCAGCAGGGCGGGTCCGGCGTCCTTGAGCAGGAACCCGCGGGCGCCGGCTTTGAGCGCTCCGTGGACATATTCGTCGAGGTCGAAGGTGGTGATGACCACGATCGGCAGGGGGTCGGTGACTTCGGGCCCGGCGAGGCGTCGGGTGGCTTCGATGCCATCCATCAGCGGCATTCGGATGTCGAACAGGCCGACGTCGGGGCGCAGCTGGAGCGCCAGGCGGACTGCCTCGCGTCCGTCGGCGGCCGCGCCGACCACTTCGATGTCGGGTTGGGCGTCGAGCAGCATCGTCAGCCCGGTGCGCACGATGGGCTGGTCGTCGGCGATGAGGACCCTGATGCTCATCGTGGCGTCCCGATTCGGGGCAGGACCGCCTCTACCCGCCAGCCCCGCTCGGCGGCGGGGCCTGCGTGGAAGGTGCCGCCGAGCAGTGAGGCGCGTTCCCGCATGCCCACCAGGCCGTAGCCTGCTGGGGCGTGGCCGCCAGCGGCGGAACCGTCGTCGTCGATGGTCAGCCGTACCTGGTCGGCGTCGCCTGTGACGGCGACGGTGACCTGGGTCGCGTGGCGGGCGTGCCGTCGAGCGTTGGTGATGGACTCCTGGGCCAGGCGGTAGATCGCGGCCCCGACCGCCGGGCTGAGGTCGTCGAACTCGCCGAATAGCGTCACCTCGACGCAGGGACGCGTCTGGCCATCGGTGGCGAGCTGCTCGACCTCGGCCACGCCGGGCTGCGGGGCGAACTCGGTGTCCTGTGAGGCGCGGAGCACGCCGACGATGGCGCGCAGCTCGGTGAGGGTGCGGGTCGCTGCGTCCTCGATGATGGCCAGGGCCTCGACGGCATGCTCGGGGTGGGAGGCCGCGATGGCACGACCTGCCTGGGCCTGGATGGCGATGCCCGAGACGTGGTGGGCGACGGTGTCGTGGAGTTCACGAGCGAGCTGTTCGCGTTCGCGGGCCTTGGCTTGGTCGATGTCGCGGATGCGGATCTTCGCGCGATTGCGGACCGCGGCGCCGAGCGCGGCGGCGAACAGGAAGACCGCGTACCCTGCGACCGTCTCCCACAGGCTGTGGGTGTCGGCGACGGAGGTGATGGCCAGCCAGAGCAGGATGACGCCAAGGCCGCTTGCGGCTTCCCGACCGGAGCCCCAGCGGAACAGGGCGTAGGCCAGGATCAGCGCCGCGGAGATGCTGTTCAGCAGGCCGCCTTGCGACCCGGTGAGGATTCTGACGATGTCGACGATCGTCAACGTGCCGAAGGAGACCGCAACCGCGACGAGCGGGTGCGAGCGTCGCCACAGCAGGGGGCCGAGGACCGCGAGCACCGCGAGCAGCAGGAGCGGGCGCGCCGCCAGGTCCTGGCGAAGCACCACTTCCACCACGGACCAGCCGACCAGTACTGCGACCAAGGCCCAGTCCCGCGGCCCCCGGTCCGGGGCATTCGTGGGTCGAGGTTCGGCCCACAGCGAGCGGAGTGCGTCGGTGGCCACCTGATCAGCCTAGGCAGCCCGCGTGCTCGGGTGTATGCGCCGAAAGTACAAGAGCTCGGCTGTGCCAACGGCCAGGTCGAATCAGGCTCCGGGGCTGATGTGCCCGCCGCCGGCATCCGTGAAGGTGGAAGCACCCACCCGATCAAGCCAAGGAGATTGTGATGAGAACGCCTCGATCCCACACCGCGCTAGAGAATCCGCCGTCCCAGAGCACGCTGGAAGTTCTGCGCATGCCCGTGCAGGCCAAGCTCGCAGCAGCATGGACCAGCTTCATGTTCCTGTATGTCTACGTGGACATCTTGAACTTCTACAAGCCTGGCACGATTGACGACATCCTCGTCGGGGTCGTCTGGGAGTTCGACATCAGCCCGACGTTTGTCGTCATCGCGCTCACGTCCGTGGCGATCCCGGCCCTGATGGTGATGCTCTCCATGACGCTGCCCGCCCGGGTGAACCGCGCCACGAACCTCGTCGTGGCATTGCTCTACATCCCCTACTC
>CAWAAK010000045.1:0-5964 GCA_963780005.1 uncultured Actinomycetota bacterium
CACCTTCGGGTACACATTGGCTACAGAGTCTCATTGGGCGACCAACCCCCCGCGATTACAGCTCAACAAACATGTTCCCTAAGTGACAGCAGTTGAGCCGATTCAGGCGCAGGCAAGGTGTACAAGACCGAAGCGTGGGTTCTGGGGCTGTACGCGAGTTCTGACGACATGAAACAGCAGCGCCTGCGCACTCTGCGCAGTCACCCCAGCGTCAAGTTCGAGGACGACTACGCGTACGTGGGATCCGCCTACGAGTCGGACGTGGCGGCTTTGCTTGAACCGATCCTGGAGTCGATCCCCGAGGACCGCTACACAGGTGGACGTCGCCAGGTCGTGCAGGGCTATACCGACGAGATGTTGCGCGTCATGCAGAGTGTTCATGCCAGGACGAAGGTGGGTGCGAGGAGCTGCGTCGTGGTCGGCAACTCGTCGCACGGCACGTCCGGAAACCACTTCGTCCTAGCGGCAGACCTACTTGTCGCACGCGTGTCGGAACTGGCCGGATGGACCGTTGACGAGATCCGCGTCTGCCGACGCCCGAGACGACGAGCCGACAGCAGCGGCTACCTCCGCGAGAGTGCCGTGATGTTGACGCGCTGAGGCGCTTCCCGCGGTGTCTTCCAAGGTCGCAAGACACGACCCGCCGTTCTCGTTCACAGCCGCGATCGCAACTCACAGGCCGGGCGGTTGGATCCCGTCACGGTCACTTGGAGAAGTCCCGCGTGCTGTGCCACAGTCTGCCCCGGTTCAGATCGACGAGGTGACGCGCCGAGGCGGCAGGTCCGTTCCCTGTCAGCCACGCTGGAGAACGGTTTTCATGCCGACACGTAGGCCAAGGGAGCGCAGTCGCGCTGCGGCGATTCTCGGCCCCGGCTATTGAACCCAAGCCCGCCGAGACATGTCGACAAGACAGTCGCCTCTTGAAGCAGAGTGGGGCGGTCTTCGTCGCCCCATTGCCAGAGATGCATGTGCGTACCCGTTCCCGTGTGGATTGCGCTCAAGGGGGAAGGCGTCTTCGCAGCTCACCCCGTGGCGACGCAGCGCCTTCCCGACGTGGTTAGGTGGCCGGCCGAGTCATATTCGGTGAACTCAGTCTTGATCGTCGGTCGGCCCACTCCTCTGCGAATTCTCTTGCCCGCTTGATGTCTCTGGCCTAGCTGGCCTTGTCGCCGCCGCGGAGGACAATCAACACGTCTCCCCTCCGCTGGTAGTGGACCCGGTAGCCCGGGCCGCAATGATCAGCACTCGGAAATCCTGTCACCGACCGGTTGGACGTCTCCTAGGTTCCCTACGACGAGCCGGTCCGGCCGCATCTGGATCCGAGCCGCGACACGGTTGTCTTTCAAGTGCCGGAACCACTGTCGAAGTGATTCGTCTTAACAGCCCTTATCACTGTCAACTGTGGTTCACATTCCCGAGATCGCCAACGGACTTCGTCACTTCGACCGATCCTTCGCCCACGCCGCATACGTATCGCCGATCTGATCGGCCAGCCGCTTGTCCCGGTCCAGCGTGGCGTGCTGGTAGATCGCCATCGCCGCCTGCGAGGCGTGGCCGGCCCGGGCCTGGAGCTCGGCCGCGGTGGCGCCGTGCTGGCCGGCGATGGTCAGTGCGGTGTGCCGGAGGTGGTGGATCGTCAGGTCGGGACGACCGGCTGCCTTGCGGGCCGGCCGGTAGCGGTCCATCAGGTAGCGCACGCTCATGTGGTCGGTGCGATCGCCGGGAAAGAGCAGTCCTGACGGGCCGGCCGCCGCGTGCTCGAGCAGGTGCTTCTGCAGCATCGGCAGGAATGGCGGCGGCACGTGGACGGTCCGCACACCGCTCGCCGTCTTCGGCGCGCTGACGACGCGACCGCAGTGCGGGCAGGCGCCGCTCGCACCTGCGACCACGTCCTTGTCGACCTTGCGGCTGACCTTGATCCGGCCGGTGACCCCGTCGACGTCAGAGCGTCGCAGCTCGAGCAGTTCGCCCTGGCGTAGCCCTACGAACGCGGCAAGGACGATGAGGAGTCGCAGGCGTTCGGGCATGGTGTCGGTGATGACCGCGATCTCGTCGAGGGTGGCCGGCACGGCGACGTGCCTGACCGGCGCGGAACCCGCACCGCGGATCTTCGGCGGCGCGCGGTCGATCAGCTCTTCTTCCTCGGCTGCCTGGAGCAATGAGCGCAGCAGCCGGTAGGCCGCGGCGTTCGTCGCCTCGGTCTTGGGGTTGAGCGATGCCCGCCAGGCCTTGATCTCCGAGAGCGTCACGTTCTTGAGCGGCATCTCGGCGAAGTACGGGTTGATCCTGGTGGCCAGGAGCCCTTGGTAGTTGTGCACCGTGGTGGGGCGTAGGCCGCGCTCCCTCAGGTAGCGCTCGGCGAACGTCTTGACCGTGTTGTACGAGGCGTCGCGGGCCCGTTTCGCCTCCGCGATCTTGCGTGCCGGCGGTGGCGTCCATGTGTCCCGGTCGACCAGCGACCTCTCTGTGGCCAGCCAGGCCTCGGCGTCCATCTTGGTCCCGAAGGTGCGCGAGAAGCGGGTTCCGTCGGGCATCGCGTACCGGGCCCGGTAGGTCACCTTCTTGCTGGCGCCGACCCGCCGCTCGACCTCGCCGAATCCCCTTCTTCGAGTCATCTTCTGAGTCCTTTTCGTCCCCTTTTTTACCCCCTTGGGGGAAGCCACCCCCTAACCCCCTGCTAACCCCCTGCTGCCAGCCCCCTGCTTACGCAGCAGGGCCTGGGGGGACCAGAGGGGGAAAGAGGGACCCTTTCGGGGTGATTCTGTCTATGTATGTATGTTCCAGCGTTTTCCCTAGTCAGAGCCAATTTTACGCCTAATGTCAAGGCGATTTGCAAGTAGGGGGTTACGGGTTCGAGTCCCGTTGGCTCCACCAATGAAACACCGAATCACGACTCTTTTTTCGCTACGCAATGGTTACCCTGCGTCGACGAATGCTCGTTCCATCACGTAGCCCAAGGCACGCCAAAGCCCCTGTGGCCAGAGCTCCGGATCGCACCGGGCGTGTCGCTAGGGCGTGATACCCGCTACAGGGCGGCCGTCTTCGAGATAGCGCACCTGGTTGGACTTACCGGCGGCGCGGACCCGACGTCGGACCGGCCCGCTGAGCAGAGGCAGTGCGCTCTCGAGCGGCAGTACCCGGCTCTCGGCGATCTCCGCTGGCTGAATGACCACCGTGTCCAAGACGGCGTCGTCGAACACGCCGCAGTCGAAAAGGAAGCGCATACCACCTGGACGGCCGGGCCTGGGGCGCAAGAAGTCCACGCAGACGAGCCGAGCGGCCGTGACGTCCAGGCCGCACTCTTCTTTGGTCTCGCGTCGGCAAGCCTCCCAGGGGGACTCGCCAATCTCGACAACACCGCCGGGTACAGTCCAGCCGCCCTTGTAGGTCGGCTTCAGGATGAGCAATCGGCCATTGCGGCCACGGACCAGAGCTCCGGCGGAGGCTGGGATGGTCGGGACGAAGACCTGCGGCTCGGGTCGTTGACCGGCGTCACCGTCGCGCATGGAGATCATGCTAGGCGCCTCTGCGGCGTCCAGCGGCTGGGTGGCCGCCCGGGGCGCAAACTCTGCCTCGGGCTGCCAACGCGCGCTCTCACAGACTGCCGGCCTTGCCGGTGACGTCGGGGCCGGGCCGCATGCTGAACAACAGGTCGGAGTTGTCAACGGCGGCTGAAAACTGACCCCTTCTCGACGGTTGAATTTTGTCCCCTTGGTTCTAGTTTTCGTCGTTAACGGCCGTGGGGACACGGCCAAGTTCTCGGTTCCTGAGCCGGTAGGAGTCGCCTTTGAGGGCGACGATCTCGGCGTGGTGGACGAGCCGGTCGATCATGGCGGCGGCGACGGTGTCGTCGCCGAAGACTTCGCCCCAACGGGCGAAGGTCTTGTTGCTGGTGACGATCAAGGTCGCCCGTTCGTAGCGGGAGGAGACGAGTTGGAAGAACAGATTCGCTGCTTCGGGCTCGAAGGGGATGTAGCCGACTTCGTCGATCACCAGCACGGGGTAGCGGACGAGCCGCCGCAGTTCGTCTTGGAGTCGGCCGGCATGGTGTGCGTCGGCGAGCCGGTCGACCCACTGCGACGCGGTGGCGAACAAGACGCGATGTCCTGCTTGGCAGGCTCTGATCGCCAACCCGGTGGCCACGTGGGTCTTCCCAGTTCCCGGCGGGCCGAGCAGGATGACGTTCTCCCTGGCCGCAACGAAGTCCAGCGTGCCCAGGTGGGCGATGGTGTCCCGCTTTAGGCCGCGGGCGTGGTCGTAGTCGAAGTCCTCCAGACTCTTCCGAGCCGGAAAGCGGGCGGCCCGGATCCGTCCCTCACCACCGTGGGATTCGCGGGCGGCGACCTCGCGCTGCAGACAGGCGGCGAGGAACTCCTGATGCGTCCAGGACTCCTCCCGGGCCCGCTCAGCCAGCCGGTCGATCGACTCCCGCAGGGTAGGTGCCTTCAATGCCCTGGTCAGGTACTCCAGTTCGGAGGTGACATCACGGCCGGTTGAGACGGCGGTCCGGGTCGTCGGGCTGCGGGCAGCCATCACGACACCGCCTCATCGACCGGTGACGTCGACCGGGACGTCGACCGGGACGTCGACCAGCCCCAACGCCCGGTCGTAGCTGCCGAGCGAACGGATCTCGACCTCCTCCACAGTCGTTCCGCCAGTGCCAGCGCCAGTGCCAGTGCCAGTGCCAGTGCCAGTGCCGGTATCGGCGAACAGGCGGAGCAGGTCACCGCGACCGCGGCGCAGCAGCCTGGCGGCCACGGCATGCTCGAAGTCGGTGATCGTTTGATGTGCCGCCCACACCCGCTGGTGATCGGCGGCGAGCACTCCCGCGCAGGTCACCCACACTCGATCCAGGTCGGCGTGGACCTCGATCCCCCGGCCGATCACGGCCGGGTGGACGGAGTAGTCGTTGGAATCGAGCCGGATGTAGTGGTCGCGGGGTAGCCGCATCGACTTTCGCCATCCAACCTCCGGCGGCACCGGTGGCAGCGGCAGCATCGCCGCCCGGTCCGCTGCGACCCGATCGCCGGGGGTGCAGCCCAACACCCGCATCGTCCGCGCGTTGGCCTTGACCAAGAACCCGCCGAGCTGGGTATTGAAATCGGCCGGCGACCCGAACGTCCGGCCCGGCAGGAACGACCGCTCGAGGTAGTCGTGGAACCGCTCCAGCATCCCCTTCGCCTCAGGGTCGGCCGGCTTGCAGATCACCACCTTCACCCCCAGCACGCCACGGAAACCCTGACAGTGGGCGGTCAGTTCGGGTTGCCGGGCCCGCCACCGGCCGACCGCGCCCTCTCCGTCCCACACCAACGTTCTCGGCACCCCGCGCAGATGCCGCGACAACAGCCGCCACCAGCCCGCATAGAGATCCTCAGCCTCACGGGAGGGGATCAACACTCCGCCGGCCCACCGCGAGTATCCCGACACCGTGGTCATCACCGGCAGCCGTCTCGCGGTCCGGGTCTGGCCGTGGCCGACCGGGATCTCGATCGGCGGGAACCAGAAGTCGAACTGCGCCAACTCACCCGCCCGATACGTGGTGCGCGACGCCGGATCCGGCGGCAGATAGGCCGGCCGCAACTCCCGAACCCGCTCCTTGAACACCGTCATCCCGCGCGTCCACCCGACCCGCTCAGCGATCACCGTGGCGGGCATCGTCGGCACCGCCATCAGCTGCTCGCGGATCCGCGGCTCGAACTCATCCACCGCCGACCCCGCCGGCCGCCGCAGGTACCTTGGTGGACCCACCGCCGCCAGCGCCGATCGGACGGTGTTCCGAGAGACACCCAACGTCCTGGCGATCATCTTGATCGGCAACCCCTCGGCCCGGCGCAACCTACGAATCTCGGCCCAGTCCTCCACTGACAACACCCCTTGCCCCCTGCCTCACGACTGAGGACAGGCTCTCTTGGAGGGGTCAGTTTTCGACCGCCGATAAGGGGTCAGTTTTCACGCGTCGCCGAC
>CAWAAK010000046.1:0-8981 GCA_963780005.1 uncultured Actinomycetota bacterium
GCCTGCTCGGCGCACTGGGCTTGATCGTGCTGCCGGCGGTCGTGTTGTTCGCCGACCTCGGCCCATGGCCGACTCGGAAGAAGATCGAGGAGACCATCGCCACCACCATCTGGACCGAAGGGATCCGGTTGGTCAACGACATCACCTACGTGCCGATCAAGGCCGAAGAGATGCAGATCGGCCAGCTGGTCAACGGCCAGCCGGAGAATCTGCAGGACTACCACGGCGCCGAGTACCAGATCGAGAAGGCCAAGGCCTCGATCATCATCGTCCGGATGGATCCGAACACCATCAAGATCCCTGAATCCCGCCGTGACTGGCAGGTCGGCGGGATCCTGTGTTACTCCAAGATCTGCACCCACGTCGGGTGCCCGATCAGCCTGTGGGAGCAGCAGACACATCATCTGCTGTGCCCCTGCCATCAATCGACTTTCGATCTGGGTGACTCCGGGGTCGTGGTGTTCGGGCCGGCCGCGCGATCGCTGCCGCAACTCGCGATCACCACCGACGCCGAGGGCTATCTGATCGCCCGGGGCCCGTTCACGGTGCCGACCGGCCCAAGCTACTTCGAACGCGATTTCAACGATTATCAGCAAGGTGACAACTGATGGGTGATTCAGATGGCTAAGCCTGCCGCCACCGTTACCGACGACTCCGCGGTCCTGCCGCAGACTCCACCCAAGGAGCTCGGCCCGGTGTTCAAGTTCGCTGCCGGTCCCGCCAAATGGGCCGATGACCGGACGGGTGCCGCCACGCTGAGCCGTAAGTACCTGCGCAAGGTCTTCCCCGACCATTGGTCCTTCCTGCTCGGCGAGGTCGCGCTCTACTCGTTCATCATTCTGCTGTTGACCGGGGTCTTCCTGACCATCTGGTACAAGCCGTCGATGGCCGAGATCGAGTACGAAGGCACGTACCAGCTGCTTCGTGGCGTGACCATGTCGGAGTCCTTCGCATCGACCATGGCGCTCTCCTTCGACATCCGCGGCGGCTTGCTGATCCGGCAGATGCACCACTGGGCGGCCATGCTGTTCGTCGCCGCCATGCTGGCCCACAGCCTGCGGATCTTCTTCACCGGCGCCTTCCGCAAGCCACGTGAGATCAACTGGCTGATCGGTGTCGCCATGCTGGCCACCGGCGTCATCGAGGGTTTCGCCGGGTACTCCCTGCCCGACGACCTACTGTCCGGCACCGGGCTGCGGTTCGTCGACGGTTTGATCCGCGCCGTCCCGGTCATCGGCACCTGGGCCGAGTTCTTCGTCTTCGCGGGTGAGTTCCCCGGAGAGCTGATTGTCCCCCGGCTCTACATGGTCCACATCCTGTTGATCCCCGGGATCCTGCTCGGGTTGATCGCCGCTCACTTGGCGTTGGTCGTCTACCACAAGCACACCCAGTTCCCCGGGGCCGGTCGCAACGACGGCAATGTGGTCGGCTACCCGGTGTTCCCGGTCTACATGGCCAAGGCCGGCGGGTTCTTCTTCATCGTGTTCGGCGTCATCACCCTCATGGGTGGCTTCATGCAGATCAACCCGGTGTGGACCTATGGACCATACAACCCGGCGATGATCACCGCCGGCTCCCAGCCGGACTGGTACATGGGCTTCGTCGAGGGCGGCATCCGGATCATGCCCAACTGGGAGACCCACATCTGGGGCACGACCTGGTCGTGGAACGTGGCCATCCCCGGGTTGGGGATCATGGGTCTGATGTTCGGACTGATGGCCATCTATCCCTTCGTGGAGCAGTGGGTGACCGGTGACAAGGCCGAGCACCACATCCTCGACCGACCGCGCAACGCGCCGACCCGGACCGCGTTCGGCGTCGCCGCGATCACGGCGTACGGACTGCTGTGGATCGGTGGCGGGAACGACCTGGTGGCCACCCAGTTCAACGTTTCGCTGAACGCGGTCACCTACTTCCTGCGGGTGATGGTGTTCGTCGGACCGGTGTTGGCGTTCCTGATCGCCAAGCGGATCTGCATCGGCCTGCAGCGGGCGGATGAAGCGCGCCTGCTGCACGGCTCGGAAAGCGGCATCATTGTTCGTGATCCATCCGGCGCCTACTCCGAACCGCACGTGCCGATCAGCCACGAGGAGGCCTACACCCTCACCCAGCACAACCAGCCGATGGCGCTGGTGCCGGGTGGGGACCAGGGCGAGTTGACCGAGAATCAGTACAAGCGGGAGCAGGTCCGCCGCAGAGCCACCCGGTTCTACTTCATCGACGACCTGCGCAAGCCGACTCGGGAAGAGCTGGAGGAGGCCGCGTCCCACCTCAACCACGAGGTCGAGGCTCACACCCACGGTCACTCCTACCCGCCCACCGACAGCGGCCACGCGATCGGCGACGGGCACGGGAATGGGCACGGGAACGGCCACGGCAAGGGTGAGGGAAGTGGTCACGACGGCCACCGCGAACTCGAGGCCGGGCAGGACGAGCCCGAGTTCTACAACAAGGCCGCTCGCTGACCTGACCTGACGCTCACTACCACACACACGTTGGCCCGGCCCTCTTGGACCGGGCCAGCTTGCGTGTGGGCATCGTCACCCCACCCGGCGGGTAACGATCCCGGCCTCGGCCGCGTTGGCTCCAGTTGTTATGCCTGTGAACTTTGACCCCAAGCCCTCACCCAGCCACATCAACTCCGATATCAAAGCCGAGACCTCCAAGGGCCTCGACCTGTCCGTCACCCAGATCGTGGGTGGTGCGCTGGCGGCCATGACCGCGGCTGCGCTCGGTTCGCGGCTCAGCCTGGCCGGTACGGTCGTCGGTGCCGCGGCGGCCAGCATCATTGCCGGTGTCGCTGGTGCCCTGTACACGGCGTCGCTCCGGCATACCCGAGACCGGGTCCGTTCCGTCTGGACGGGCAAGGCGGGCGGGACGCCCGCTCGCGTGGAACTGGTGACGGAGCGGACGGAAGCGCAAGCGCCCGACGCGGCCACCGCTCCCCCGGCCCCGCCGCGTTCGGCTGCTCGTCGTCCCGGAGTGATCTGGCGGCGCATCGTCGTCGGTGCCATCGCGACCTTCGCCCTGACCGCCGGGGTCCTGACGGGCTTCGAGCTGCTGTCCGGTCAGGCCTTGTCCGGGGGGACAGGCACCACCTTCGAGCAGGTACGGGAGCCGCAGCCGGGCGCAGCCCTGGACACTCCCGAGCCGAGCGAATCGACGTCCGCGGAGCCGAGCGAGACGCCGAGCAGCGAGGAGTCGACGAGCGAGACCCCCGAAGCGACGACCGAGACTTCCACGGAGCCGAGGGCCGAGCCGAGTTCCGAGCCGTCGCAGGATCAGCCCAGTGAGGCCTCGACTCCAGCCACCGGACCGAGCGAGTCGACTACAGAGACGCCGTCAACCCAGAGTCAGCCAACGACCGACCCAGGAAACGGGTGAGCGTGCTACCCGACTCGAGCAGCTGAAATCGAGTAGCGCCCGGCGGCACCGAGCCAGGATCGCACCCCAGGGCGAGCAGGGTGTCGACCACTCGATGCGGGCCGAGCACGCCCGGCCGCTGCCGCTTCGCGGGATCGAGGCACTGGTCCTCGATGAGCAGTTCGCGGCCGGCGCGCCGGACCAACAGCCGATCGTGCACCGAGCCGCCGACCTCACCGGCGCGGCCGAAGATCAACGTCTCCCGGATCAGGGCCGTGGCGGAAGGGGCCGCGTCGAGGCTGAGTAGGCGGCGGGCCTCGGCACCGTCGGCGACCACGAAGGGCTGACCTCGGTAGACCAGTCCGGCGCCGTTGTCCAGCTCGATCCGCGTGCTCCAGCCCGCCGACCGGCCGCGCCCGTGGTAGGCCACCGTTCCCGCGACGTCGCTCAACTCCAACCGGGCTCCCGGACCGACGTACACCTCGAGGTCGACCTCGTCGCCGCCGAGCAGGAGCGCGGTCGTCGCCACCAGGGCCACCCGGCAGACGTCCGGGGGGCCGTGCAGCCGTTGGGCGCGGAGAAGACCAGCGGTGGACCGGAAGATCGACCGGCGGTCCCGGCAGGTGACCTCGATTCGGGTGCTCACCTCACCTTGAATCCGGATGGCGGTGAACGATCCCGTCGGCATGGGCGTGTGAATGGGCCAGGTGGTGAACCTCGGCGTGTACGTGCGCTGCCATCGGACCGGGATCGCGGGGGAGGTGGGCGCCGGACCGGAAGGCGGCCAGCGTCTCCAGTACCCAGGCGCGGAGACGAGCGATCGAGTCTGGATCGGTCCGCGAGAGGGCGATCACGATCCGCCCGTCCCGGGCTGCCTCGGCGTCGGCCACCATCTGCGGCACATCGACGCCGACGTACGGCGCCAGATCGGTCTTGTTGACCACCAGTACGTCCGCGCCCGCGATCCCCGGACCGCCCTTGCGCGCAACGTCACCGCCCCCGGCCACGTCGAGGACGAAGAACTGGGCGTCGACCAGGGCGGGCGAGAAGGTCGCCGTCAGGTTGTCGCCGCCCGACTCGACCAGGACCAGGTCGACCGGAGCGAAGTCACGCTCGAGGTCCTCGACCGCCAACAGGTTCTGGCTGACGTCGTCCCGGATCGCGGTGTGCGGGCAGGCTCCGGTCTCGACCGCGCGGATCCGTTCCGGTGCGAGCACGCCCGCCGACCGCAGGAACCGGGCGTCCTCGTCGGTGTAGATGTCGTTGGTGATCACGGCCAGGCTGAGCACGTCCCCCAACTCCCGGCAGAGCAGGGCGATCAGCGAACTCTTGCCGGTCCCGACGGGCCCGGCCACTCCGAGTCGTAGGGCATGTCTTGGGCTGGTCGAAGGATCAGGCACGGAACAACCTTCTTTCGGTGACATGGTGGAGCTGGGCCCACTCCTCCAGCTGCGGCGCGGCTCGCGCCGGGATCTGCTCAGGTGCGGTCAACCCGGCCACCCGATCGACCAGCGCTTCCACCGCGGGCCCGGCCGCTGCGGCCCAGGACACGCCCACGGCCGGGTCGAACGGCCGAAGCTTCAGGGCGGCCCCGATCACGGTCTGGACGTCGTCGTAAGCGACCAGCCGAGCGGTCTCGCCCGCGGCGAGTCCGGCGACAGCCGCCGTCACCCCGACCACCACCGGGCGGCACCAGACCCGGGGCGTTGAGCCTGTCGAAGGGTGCGTGAGCGGACCAAGATCCCAGACTGTGGCCGCCAGCCGAAGGTAGCTGCGACCCAACAGGTCGGATGCCTCACGCAAGGCGTCCGAAGCCGTTCGGGTCCGCCAGGCCCGATCCACCGCTTCCAGGGCGTCGACGTCCGCTGCCTGCCGCCAGACGTGCCGGGCCACCACGGCCACGGCCGCCTCGGTCTCGGTGACCGTCGTCAGCCGGGCGGCGACATACTCGGGCAGCGCGACCAGCTCCAGCCCGTGACGAAGCGCCGGTTCGACCCCGGCCGACTGAGTGTGCGCACCGGTCGGCAGCCGACCGTCGGCCAGCAGGAGACTCAGGTAGGCGCCGGACACGAGGGCTCAGAACAGCTTGTACAGCTGGGCCAGCGGCAACTGGTCCGCCGGCGCCGGGCGGATCTTTGCGCCGTCGACGCTGATCCCGTGCGTTTCCGGATCGATCACGATCTCGGGCAGCGCGTCGTTGTTGACCATGTCCGCCTTGCCGACCTGGCGGGTCGAGCGCACCGCCACCAGCTGCCGACCGAGACCAAGTTCCTCGGCCAGACCTGCCTCCAGGGCGGCCGGGGCGACGTAGGACTGCGACAACCCCGACGCGCTGCCGGCGTAGAGCGCCGGTCGCATCAGCACCGGCTGGGGAGTGGGAATGGAAGCGTTCGGGTCGCCCAGCGCGCCAATCACGATCCCGCCGCCCTTGATCACCGCACTGGGGCTCACCCCGAAGAACCTCGGGTCCCACAGCACCAGGTCGGCGAGCTTGCCGATCTCGATCGATCCGATCTCGTGGTCCACCCCGTGCGCGATGGCGGGGTTGATCGTGTACTTGGCCACGTAGCGGACGGCCCGGAAGTTGTCCGCGGGCCGGCCGCCCGCCAGTTCGCCACGGACCTGCTTCATCACGTGGGCCACTTGCCAGGTGCGGGTGATCACCTCGCCGATGCGCCCCATCGCCTGGGCGTCGGATGACGTGATGGAGATGGCACCCAGGTCGTGCAGGTGATCTTCAGCGGCGATGGTGGTAGCCCGGATCCGGGACTCGGCGAAGGCGAGGTCCTCCGGGACCGCCGGATTCAGGTGATGGCAGACCATCAGCATGTCGAGGTGCTCAGCCACCGTGTTGACCGTGTGCGGCAGGGTCGGGTTCGTCGAGCCCGGCAGCACGTGGGGCAGGCCCGCGATGGTCAAGATGTCGGGGGCGTGCCCACCGCCGGCCCCCTCGACGTGGAACGCGGAGATGCTGCGGTCCGCAATGGCGTCGATCGTGCTGGCCACGAACCCGGCCTCGTTGAGCGAGTCCGAGTGCAAAGCGACCTGCAGCCCCCACTCCTCCGCACCGCGCAGGGCCGCGTCGACCGCGGCTGGCGTGGATCCCCAGTCCTCGTGGAGTTTGTAACCGCCCGCTCCGGCGAGCGCCTGCGCCTCGAACGCGGCGGCCGACACCGTGTTGCCTTTGCCCAGCAGCAGCAGGTTGACCGGGAACGCGTCCAGCGCACGATGGGTCTGCTTCAGATGCCAGGCCCCAGGGGTGACGGTGGTCGCCTTGGACCCCTCCGACGGCCCCGTGCCGCCGCCGCCGAGGGTGGTCAGGCCCGCCGCCAGCGCCTCGGTGATCTGGGACGGGGACAGGAAGTGCACGTGGCTGTCGAAGCCACCGGCGGTGAGGATCTTGCCCTCGCCGGAGATGACGTCGGTGCTGACGCCGATGACCAGGGCCGGGTCGACGCCGTCCGCGATCGCGGGATTGCCGCTGCGGCCGATCCCGACGATCCGCCCGTCGCGAATGCCGACGTCGGCGCGGACGATCCCCCAGTGGTCGAGCACGATGGCGTTGGTGATGACGGTGTCCAGGGCGCCCTCGGCTCGCGTCACCTCCGACTGGTTCATCGATTCGCGGATCGACTTGCCGCCGCCGAAGACCGACTCCTCGCCGCCGAACGTGAGGTCCTGCTCGATCTCGATCCAGAGATCGGTGTCGCCCAGCCGGATCTGATCTCCGGCCGTCGGCCCGTAGATGGCGGCGTAGTCCGCCCGGCTTATCCGCACCATCAGCGCTCCCTGCGGATCTGGATTCCCGGAACCTGCCGGGCTCCACGCAGCGCGACGATGCCGACCGTACGGGAGGCACCTGGCTCGAAGCGGACCGCCGTGCCCGCCGGGATGTCGAGGCGGAACCCCTGAGCCGCGGCCCGGTCGAAATCCAGTCCGGAGTTCACGTCGGGCAGGTGGATATGGGACCCGATCTGGATCGGGCGATCGGCGGCGTTGACGAAGGTCAATTCGCCGCGCTCGTCAGGTCCGCGGTCGGCGTTGAGCTCGAGCTCGCCCGGAGCCACCCTGATCGCACCCGGGCCCGTCGACGTTGCGCCCGCCATATCGTCTCCTCACTGAATCGGCGTTACTGGATGGGATCGTGCAGGGTGACCAGCTTGCGGCCGTCGGGGAAGGTCGCCTCGACCTGGACGTCCGTGATCATCTCGGCCACTCCGTCCATCACCTGATCACGACTCAGGACCTCGCGACCTGAACTCATCAGCTCCTCGACCCGGCTGCCTTCCCGGGCCCGCTCGATGACCCAGTTGCTCAGCAGGGCGACCGATTCGGGGTAGTTCAGCTTCACGCCGCGTCCGAGCCGATCCCGCGCGACCATACCGGCCACGGCCATCAGCAGCTTCTCGGCGTCCGAGGGTGCCAAGTTCACCGCGTCACCGTACCGAGCGATTGTTTCGCTGGCGTTGCGGAACCGGGGCCAACGATTCGGATACGGCGTTACCTCAACGTCCGGATCCTCGGGCACCCTGTGAAGGTGGACGACCCTGAGTCGCCGTGGCGGGGGTTCACCGCCAGAGTCGCCTCCATGGTCCTGACCGCCGTCGGGCTCGGGGCGGTGTTCGTCGCGCCAACCGCCTGATACCGGCAGCGGCCTCGCGACCCGACGAGTGCAGGCTCGCCGCCCGTGACAGGAAACGGCGGCCCTACGCGCCGTCCAGGTCCCACCTCGCCGCCCGTGACAGGAAACGGCGGTCCTGTACGCCCTTAGCGCCCCCACCTCGCCGCCCGTGACGGGAAACGGCGGTCCCGGCATAACGGGATCCAACCTCGCCCTCAGCGGACCGGACAGGCGCCCCACAATCCTCGCCGGTCGTCCTTGGCGTCCGCCGCGGCCTGCCGGAGCAACGGCCAGTAGGTCACGTTCGGCCGGACCCGGATCGCGTCCGCGTACCCCTCGGCCACCAGGTCGTAGTTGAGGAGCCGCCCGTCGGCGGTCCAGACGAAGAACAACCGACGCTGGTACCGGTCCCAGCTGTCCTGATCCGGCGCCACCCACACCCTGCTCCCCGGTCCCGCCAGCTCCCGGAGCCGGGCGGTGGCCTCTGGGCCGTAGCACTCCGGGGTCGGCCGCATCTCGGGCGCGTCGATGCCGATCAGCCGAACCCGGATCTTGGCCGTCGTGGTCACGTACGTGCCGGGCCGGGCGGCTTGGAGTTGCAGCGTGTCGCCGTCGTAGACGTAGCGGACCGTCAGCTGCTGCGCGTCCGCCGGGCGATCCGGCACACCGGCGGGAGGATCGGACGCCGCCCCAGCCGGATCAGGAGGATCCGGCCGAGCGAGCCAGATCGCCAGCAGCCCGGCTCCGACGATCAGGGCCAGCACGACGGCGGCCGATACGGCGCGGTTCAGCGGGCCAGCACCCCGTGCTCGGCCGGGACGATCTCCGCGGGCGGCGGCGGACCGGGTGGTCCGCCGTCACCGAACGGACGGCCGCCGAGTTGCTCACGGAAATGAGGACTGGTCCAGGCCGTCAGATCCGGTCCGGCCGGGACGATCTGGTTGGGATTGATGTCGGTGTGAACCAGGTAGTAGTGCTGTTTGATCTGGGAGAAGTT